>NZ_CP013480.3:0-4800000 GCF_001465545.3 Pandoraea norimbergensis | reverse complement strand
ACGAACCCCGTGCATTCGATGCCCGACAGCGCACGGGTGCGCGAAGCGCTCAATGCCGCAGAGTTCGTCGTGGTGCAGGAAGCCTTCCATCAGACCGACACCGTGCCTTACGCCGACGTGCTGCTGCCCGCTACCAGTTGGGGCGAAAAGGCGGGCACGGTGACCAACTCGGAGCGGCGTATCTCGCGCGTGCGTGCGGCGGTCGACGCGCCGGGGGCGGCACGCGCCGACTGGTGGATTGCGAGCGAAGTGGCGCGTCGTCTTGCGCCGAAGCTCGACGTGCCGGTGGAGCGATTTGTCTTCGATTCGACGGAAGCGGTCTTCAACGAGCATCGCGCACTGACGCTCGGCCGCGATCTCGATATTGGCGGCATCGACTACGCGATGCTCGAGCAACAGGGCCCGCAGCAATGGCCGTTTCCGGCGGGAGCCTCGCAAGGGCAGGCGCGTCGTTATGAAGACGGCGCGTTTGCCACGAGCGATGGCCGTGCGCGCTTTCACGCGTTCGAGTACCAGCCGGTGGCCGAGCCGATCAACGCGCGTCATCCGTTCCGGCTGATTACCGGACGGCTGCGTGACCAGTGGCACGGCATGAGCCGCACGGGCCGCGTCGGGCAGTTGTTCGAACACGCCCCTGAGCCCACGCTGACGATGCATCCGACCGACGCCACACGGCGCAGCTTGCGCGCGGGCGACTTCGTACGGCTGTCCAGCCGTCGCGGCGAGCGCGTGTTGATGCTCGCCGTGAGCGACGACGTAGCGTCGGGCACGGTCTTTGTGCCGATGCATTGGAGCGGCCAGTTTCTTGGTGGCGGCGGTGTCAACGACACGACGACGGGCGCCGTCGACAAGTATTCGAAACAGCCCGAATTGAAGCATGCGGCCGTGCGGGTCGATCCGCTGACGTTGCCGTGGCGCGTGTCGGCGGTGCGTCGCGGCGATGCGCTGCAACTGCACGCGGCGGTGCAGCCGTTGCTGGCCGAGCGTCGTTTCGCGACGGTGCGGCTCGAAGGCGACGATCGCGTAGTGGTCTCGGCTGCCGACGATCAGGCCGATGCCGACTGGCTTGAACGGCTGCATACCGCGCTGGGGCTGCCCCGAGACGAAGCGTTGCTCGAATACCGCGACGCGCGCCGGGTCATGACAAAGCGAGTCGCATGGCGAGACGCCGTGATCGAGGGCGTGCTCGTGGCCGGGAGCGAAGCGGATGTGGCGGGATCGGCATCGTTGCTCGCGCGGGTGCGCGAGGGCACGCCGTGGACGCGGGCGCGTCACGCCGTGTTTGTGGCCGACAGCGCCGCGACGCTCAGTGCCGCGCGCGACCGTACGGTGTGTCAGTGCAAGCAGATCAATGCGTCGAGCATCGCTGCGGCGATTGCCTCTGGCGCAGACGTATCAAAACTCAAGGCGACGCTCGGCTGCGGCACGGTCTGTGGATCGTGCGTGCCGGAGTTGCAGCGCATGTGTGTGGCATCGAAGGCGCCGTCGTTCGCAGTGGAACCCTCGGCCACGGCCGGAGCCGTGTGATTGACATGACTTCGACATAACGCTCGCCAGCGTGCGCAGTACCTCACCAACAGGACGTGGAAGAATTGACGGAGAACGATCATGAAGCTCGGCAAAGTTACCCTGCTCAGTGCGGGCCCCGGCGCGCTCGATCTGCTCACGCTGCGCGCCGCGCGGGTGCTGAGCGAGGCCGACGTGCTGCTGGTCGACGATCTGGCCAACCCGGAAATCGTCACCCTCGCGCCGCAGGCCCGCGTGATTGCCGTGGGCAAGCGAGGCGGCTGCCGGTCCACACCGCAGGCGTTCATCGAACGGCTGATGTGCCGGATGGCCCGGCGCGGCGCGCATGTGGTGCGCGTGAAAGGGGGCGACGCGCTGATGTTCGGCCGGGCCGGGGAAGAAATGAGCGCGTTGCGGCGTGCTGGCGTGCCGGTGGACATCGTCAACGGCGTGTCGGCGGCCTTTGCGGCGGCGGCCGGGCTCGGCATGTCGCTCACGCACCGCGATCATTGCGCGGGCGTGACCTTCGTCACCGCGCACCGGCAGGACGGCACGGCGCCGAACTGGACGGCACTGGCCGCGACAGGCACGACGCTGGCGATCTACATGGGCGTGCAGCGGGTCGAAGGCCTGTGTGCGACGCTGCTCGCGCATCTCGACGCCGCAACACCGGCAGCGGCCGTGCAGTGGGCGGGCACGGCACACGAACGGCGCTTGCTGACGACGCTGGGCTGTCTGGCACAGGACGTGCGGGCGGGCGATTTCGCCAGTCCAGCCATTTTGCTCGTTGGCGGCGCGGTCGGTGAGGCGGCACTCGCATCGAGCGTGGACACCATCGCCATCGCCGCCTGATTGGCGTGCCTATACTACCGATACCTAGATTTCCCCCTAACCCTTGGCCCCCACGATCTTGCCAAAACGACCGGATACCGGGGATCGCGCTTCCCCCGCCGACACGTCACCGATAGCCGCTCCCGCCACATCTGCTGCTGCGCCTGCCGGCGTGGGTGGCGTGAGTGGCGCGGCTGGCGTATTGCGCGTGCTGCTCGTGACCGATACCGACAAGCCGATTGGCGACTTGAGGGCGGCGCTCGCGCGTCTGGGCTGCGAGATGCTCGCCGAAGTGGCCAAGCCGCAGGCGTTGCCGCGCGTGGTCGAGAGCGAGCGCCCGGACGTCATCATCATCGATACCGAATCGCCCTCGCGCGACACGCTGGAGCAGTTGGCTGTCATGAACGCGGCAGCACCGCGCACCGTGTTGATGTTCTCTGCCGACGGCAACCAGTCGCTGATTCGCGCCGCCGTCGATGCCGGCGTGACGGCGTATTCGGTGGAAGGGCTCGCCGCTGACCGGCTGGCACCGATTCTCGAAGTGGCGTTGGCCCGCTTTGCGCACGAGGAGAAGTTGCGTGCACGGCTGACCAAGGCCGAGAGCGAACTGGCCGACCGCAAACTGATCGACCGGGCCAAGCGTCTGCTGATGGACCGGCGCAAGATTTCCGAGCAGGAGGCCTATGCCCTTCTGCGCAAACGGGCAATGGATCAGGGCGAGAAGCTCGTCGAAGTGGCGCGCCAGCTCGTCTCGATTGCCGAATTACTGGGATAGACACTGCTCATGTCGACGTCAACATGGAAGGATTTCGGCGCAGGGCGCGCTGACACGCTGAGTGCAGCATCGGGGGGCGCGCCAGAGAAGCGTCACTTGCGCGTGGGATTCGTGGCGCTGTCGGACGCTGCGCCGCTGGTGGTCGCCAAGCGGCTGGAGCTGGGGCACGAGCATGGGCTGACGCTGGAATTGAGCCGCGAGTCGTCGTGGGCTGCCGTGCGCGACAAGCTGCTCACGGGCGAGCTGGATGCCGCGCATTCGCTGTATGGCTTGGTGTACGGCGTGCAATTGGGTATCGGTGGCCCGCGCGAGGACATGGCCGTGCTCATGGTGCTCAATCGTAATGGTCAGGCCGTGACGGTGACGCCGTCGCTGGCGGAGGCGATGACGCAGACCGGGAGCTTGCGCGAGGCATTGGGCACGCTCGGGCGCACGCCGGTGTTTGCGCAGACGTTTCCGACCGGCACGCACGCGATGTTTCTCAATTACTGGTTTGCGGCGCAGGGTATCGATCCGCTCTCGGAGATCGCGCGCATCGTGATTCCGCCCGCCCATATGGTGGCGGCGATGGAGGAGGGCGGGCTGGACGGTTTCTGTTGCGGTGAGCCGTGGCACGCCGTGGCACAGGCGCGCGAACTGGGGCGTACGGTCGCGGTGTCGAGCGACATCTGGCCGAATCATCCGGAGAAGGTGCTCGCTTGCCGACGAGATTTCGTGACCCGCTACCCGAATACGGCGCTGGCCCTTGTGCGAACGCTACTCAGTGCATGCCGGTGGCTCGATATGCCGGGGCACCGGGAAGAGGCCGCCGGGTGGCTGGCCGAACCGGCGTGGGTCGGCGCGCCGCGCGACCTGATCGCCGCTCGGCTGCTCGGCGACTTCGGCAAATTGCAGGGCCGGCACGCGTTGTTGCCGGTGAGCTTCTTCGACGATGGCGCGGTGACTTATCCGCGCCTGTCGGACGGGATGTGGTTCATTTCGCAATATCGCCGCTGGGCAATGATTGGCGACGACGCGCTGGCCGAGGCGGCGCACATCGCGGCGCAGGTCAATCAGATCGGGCTTTACGAGGCGGCTGCGCGAGCTGAAGGCGTGCCCGTTGTGGATGCCCCCGTGCGCGAAGTGCTATGCGATGGCCGCGTCTGGGACGAAGCCGCTTGGGGACCGGGCGCGGATCTTCGTGACTATGTCGAGGGCTTTCCGATTCGGGTGAAGCCGGCCTGAACTAGTGTTTGTGGGCGCTTCGGACGCTTAGCGCGCTTAGCGTGCGAAGGCGTCGCAGTCGCCGCCCGACGTGCAGAAGGCGCGCATCCCCGTGTGGTGATGCAAGTGCAGGTGGCAAACCAGCGCCACCAGTACGAGCTGGCGCGAGAGGTTGGCGAACACCGGCTCAAGGCCAGCGGCCCGGGCGAGTTCGCGCCGGAGCGTCGGGTGCAGGCAGACCAGCGCGAGAATCGCGAAAGATCCGGGTACTGCGAGGAAGGCCGCTAATGCGATTTTTTTTGTCATGACCGTCGTGTGTGGCGCGAGCGCACCGCACTCGCGGCGCACTTCATGGAGACGGCAGGGGGTGTTCAACTGAAACCGGCGCACTCGAGAGTACGCCGGAAGCTTTGCGGGTGCGGGCGCCTCCTCCCGACTCGCAACATGACTGCAAGTTTAAGAGACCACGCGCGACGGATAAATACGCAGATTGGAAAACATCTGTTGTGAAATCTGAACAAAATCCCGGGCAGCTGTCCGGCGCTGCCATCAAATCCACTGATCGTTAGCCACCGTGCGTTCGCCGCCGTCGCCGTCACCGGTGTTTCGTACCCCACGCGGTTCGATCAGCAGCAGCTTGGCTTCCTTCGGCGCGAAAGGCTTGTGCTCAGTGCCTTTCGGCACCACGACCATCTGGCCTGCGGGCACGACGATGGTGCGCTCACCCTCGGGGCCGCCGCGCACGTCGATGTTCAATTCGCCCTCCAGAACGATGAAGGTCTCGTCGGTGTCGCCATGCGCGTGCCAGACGAATTCGCCAATCACCTTGACGACCTTGAACTGGTAGTCGTTCATTTCGGCGACGACGCGAGGCTGCCAATGGCCGTCGATCTGGGAGATTTTGGCTATCGGGTCGATAGCTTGGGACTGTCCGCGATGCGCCGGGGCACCGGCGGCGTTGTAGTGGGAGGAGGGCATCGTTGGCTCCGGTCGTGAGGGGATGCGTCGAGCCTACGCGCTCGGCCCGCGACCGTATTGAACGTTTGTGCGGGGCGGGGCCTCGCGCTTGCCCGCTTATCCTCCGGCGGCGCTGCGGGCGGCCTGAAGCCAGCGGCCCGGCGTCAGGCCGAACGTCTTGAGGAAGTGCCGCGACATATGGCTCTGGTCGGCAAAGCCCGCGTCGGCGGCCGCATTGACCAGTGGTTGGCCGGCCATCAGCAGGCGCCGGACGACGTCGAGCCGGCGCATCGTCAGGTAGCGGTACGGGCTGGTGCCGTAGAACTGGCGGAAATCGCGCGACAGGCTCCAGCGATCTCGGCCGGTCGCGGCTTCGAGCATGTCCAGCGAAACGCCTTGGGTGCAGTTCGCGTGCAGAAAGTCCAGCGCACGGCGCGCAGCAAAAAAGTCCCCCGTGGGGTTGCGCCGGGGATCGCCCGCCACGGTCGCCAGCGCGTGGGCGAGTTCGGTGAGTGCGTCGCTTTGTTCCAACGGCTCAAGCGTGTCGCCGACCTGCTGAAGCAAGGTTTCGGCGGCAGCGGCCAGTCGCGGATCGGTCGACAATCCCCCCTCAACGAACGGCAGCGCGTGCCCGCCAAGCACGGCTTGGAACAGCGACGGCTGCACATAAATCATGCGATAGCGGAAGCCTTCTTCCGTCCCCGCCTGCCCGTCGTGGGCTTCGTCGGGATGCAGCACCATCGTGTGGCCCGGCAGGCTGTCGCGCCGGTCTCGCCGGTAATTGAAGCTTTGCACGCCCGCCAGCGTGCGGCCGATGGCATAGGTGTCGTGGCGATGCATCGCGTACGCATTGCCGTGAAACCACGCTTCAATGCGTTCGACGCCATCGACCGGGGTGGCGCGTTTGACCCAGTCGGCGGTGGCAGGTTTGGTTGTTTGCGGCATAGGCGTGGGGGCGTGCGGGTGTTCCGATGATCGTGAATGTGATCCAGAACCGCAGATTAGCCGATCTTGGCCGCCTGCCCGGCAATGACCCGCCATGTCGCCCCGTGCGGCCGCCAGAGTCGCGTGTAGGCGAACGTGCCATCGAACGTCATCGTCCCGTACTGGCCGGCAAGCGTCGCTTTGGTCGTCGTCAGATACAGCGTGTCGATGCGGCGGATCTGCGTATCGAAAAAGTCCAACTGTTTCAGATGCAACTGCCCGTCGCGATGCACCGTCAGGTCTTCCTGTTTGGTGAGCACGCGCCCGTCGGGCGTGGTGAACACCAGATCGTCGTCCAGCAGGCGCTCCAGCGCGGCGACGTCGCCGGCGAGCATCGCGGCGCGCAGTTCGGCTTCGAGCGCGGTAATGGCAGTGATGGCGGCCGTGTCAGCGCTGGTCTTGTCATCGTCCATGGTCAGGCGTCCTTTAGTCGTCTTGCTGATAACCATTCCCGCAGCGGGAAGAAAGTGTCCGGCATCGACCGTCATAATGGCGCGAACATCATTGCCATTCGTTGATGAAACCGATCATGCAGACCTTGTCGCTCGCGCCCCTTCAGCAGTTCTCCGCCGTCCAGTTCGTTTTAACCGATATGGACGAAACGTTGACTTACCGGGGGCGCTTGGCCGCCGCCACCTATTCGGCGCTCGAGCGTTTGCAGGATAGCGGTATTCGCGTGATTCCGGTGACCGCCGCGCCGGCGGGATGGTGCGACCAGATGGCGCGCATGTGGCCGGTTGACGGGGTGATCGCCGAGAACGGCGGCCTGTTCCTCACCCGGGGGAATGACGGGCACAGCGTGACGCGGACGTATTGGCACGCGCCGGAAGGCGTTGGCGAGGTTCAGCGCCGACTTCAGTCGATTGCAGAGCGGATCGAGGTGAGCATTCCTCATGCGCAACGTGCCGACGATCAGGCTTTCCGGCTCACCAGTCTGGCGTATCGCCGAAGCGCAGCGGAACAGGACCAGCAGATTGTCCGTGCACTTATCGACGCTGGGGCCGACGCCACGATCAACAATCTCTGGGTGCTGGGCTGGCTCGGCGGCTACGACAAGTTATCGATGTCGAAGCGGATACTGGCCGAGGCCTTTGGCGTAGATGCCGAGACCGCTCGCGATGTGGTCGCTTATTCGGGCGATTCCACCAATGACGCACCAATGTTCGCGTATTTCAAACATACGGCGGGGGTGAGCACGGTCGTCGACTATCTGCCGCAACTGCCCGTGCCGCCTGCGTGGATCACGCAGGGACCCGGTGGCGCCGGTTTCGTCGAATTTGCCGAGGCGATCTTGCGAGGGCGAACGGCTGTCTGATCTTGAACGGTCAGTGGCTGCGCCGCGCGAGGACCTCGTCGCGCGGGCCTGCATCGACCACGCGCCCGGCTTCCATGACGACGATGGTGTCGAACCGGCTGAGCAAGCTCGGCCGGTGCACCGAGGCGACTATGCAGGCCGACGGGAAGGCGGCGTCCATGCGATCGAACACACGGGCCTCGGCTTGCGGATCGAGGGCGCTGGTCGGCTCGTCGAGCAACAGCAACGAACTCCCCTGCGCCGCCAATGCACCCCGTGCCAACGCCAGACGCTGACGCTGGCCGCCTGACAGGTTGCCGCCGCGCTCACTGAGGGCGCTGTTCAGGCCGTCGGGCAGTCGCTGCAACACGTCGTCGAACGCGCCGGTATGCACCGCCGACTGCACGAGGGCGTCGTCGGCGGGTTCGCCAAACGTCAGGTTTTCACTGACGCTCGCTTCGAAGACATCGGCTTCCTGCGGGATCAGGGTCGCCAACGCGCGCAGTTCGGACCATGCCACCGCTTGGCCATCGCGTCGCAGTTCGCCTTGCTGCGGCGGGTAGAGACCGGCGAGCATGCGCAGCAACGTGCTCTTGCCGCCGCCGCTCGGGCCGATGAGTGCCACGCGCGCGCCACGTTGCAGCACGAGGTCGACGTGATGCAGACCACCGCGTGCGTTGTTGGCGTAGTGCCAAGTGGCATCGTGCAGCGACAGTGTCTGCCACGCGGCGTCGGGGTCGACGGCGGGCACGGTGGCGTCAGGATCGCTTGGGGCGTCCCAGATCGGCTCGGCACTGCCGTAATCGGTATGCATGCGTGCGAAGCTCTGGAAGTTCGACGCCATGGCACCGACGACCGTCGCGGCCTGCTGGGCATATTGATAAATCATGAAGACAGTTCCCAGCAGGATCGCCTGCCCCGGCTGCCGCGTTTGCAGCACGTACTCCACCACCAGAATCCAAGTAAGCCCCATGCCGAGCAGGTCAACGGCAAACCACTTGCCCTCGTTGACGAGTACCGTGCGGCGTAGCGGCACCATCACGGCGTCCATGCGGCGGCCAAGCACTTTGCGCGAGGCGGCTTGCAGCCGCAGCCCGATGACGGTGCCCGCGTTGCCGACGAAATCGAGCAGCGCAGCGGCGTAGCGGCGTTCTGCATCGTTCTCGGCGCGTGCAAGCTGCATCAGTACCCGGTCGAAACGCAGGATGATGACGGCGATGATCACGTAGCCGGTGATTGCGATCGCGCCGCTAACGCGCGACAGCAGGGCGAGTGCGACCAACGGTCCGACGAAGTTGAAGGCGCTTTGCAGATAACCGAACTGGTTCTGGGCGAAGTCGGACAGCGCGCGGCTCGCCTGCACCACGCGGTGCTGTAGCTCGCCCGAATGTCTGCCGTCGCGCCAGACCAGCGGTGCGGCGGCGATGCGCGCGTAAAGCTCGTCGGCCAGCCGTACCCGCACGCGTACGCCGACGTTGCGTTCCAGAATGCGGCCGGGGCCATGCAGCAGCCACGACAGCAGGTAGATGCCGACGAGGTAAATAATCCATCGGCCGGCCAGCGGCATGTTGTCCTGCTGGAGCGCGTTGATGGCCTGCGCCGCGAGCCATGGCATGGTCAGCCGCAGTAACTGGGCAGCCGACAGCAGGCCGGCAGCGCCGAGCATTTGCGGGCGCACGCCGGCGGCATGGTGCCAGAGCGCACGATAAAGATCGCGTGCCGCGCTGCCGAGGCCGATGGCGGCCGGCGCTGCGGTGGACTCGGGCGCCGTCATGCGTCGTTGGGCGCGCCGAACCAACGCGACGCGGCTTGCGCGAGGGCGTCAAGGTCGGGCGGCGTGGCGCTGCGGGGGGCGTTGGGGTCGTTGGGGTCGTTGGGATCGTTGGAATTGCTAGTGTCGCTGGCCCAGGCGACGAAGCCGTCGGGGCGCAACAGAACGGCACGCAAACCGAAGCGATGCTTGGCGTCGCAGCCGACGTACGCGAAGCGGTCGCGCCAGCGGTTCGCGAGGGTCTTCAATGACGTATCGGCATCGAAGTCCAGCAGCAAGCCCTTGCCGTTCGTGAGCAACGCACCGAGCTTCTTGCCATCGACGAATTCGAAATCCGGCGCGCTGCGACCGACTAACGGATGCTCGCTGCCGAGGTCATAGCGCAGGCATGCTCCCCATACGCGTTCGGCAAAGTAGGTCGCGCCATCGCGGGTGTCGAGGACGTCGCGGAGGATGGCTTCGAGCGCGCGGGAGCTTGGGGCCGGCCGCATGATGCCGATTTGCGCGCGCGACCAGTCGAGCACCTGCGCGCCGACCGGATGACGTTCGGTCGTGTAGGTGTCGAGCAGGTCGGGTGGCGCGTCGCCCCGGACGGTCGCCGCGAGCTTCCACGCGAGGTTCATCGCGTCGCCCAGTCCCAGATTCAGCCCTTGGCCGCCCATGGGCGAATGAATGTGCGCTGCGTCGCCTGCGAGCAGCACGCGTCCCTTGCGATAGGTGGTGGCTTGATGGGCGCGATCGGTCCAGGTGGTCGCCAGCGAGAGGGCGTTCACGGTGACGTCGGTGTTGGAGACGCGGCGTAATACCGTCTGTACGTGTTCGCGCGTGATGGGCTGTGTGCGGTGGAACGCGCCGCCGTCGAAGTCGGCCATCGCGACGGTGCCGGGCGGCTGGTAGGTGTACATGCCCGTGGGCGTGTAGTGGCGGCCGGGCGTGAGTTTGTCCGGATCGGCCAACTCGACCTGCACCGAGTAGCCGGTGAACTCGGGATCGGTGCCGACGAATTCGATGCCAGCAGCTTTGCGCACGGCACTGCGTGCGCCGTCGCAGCCGATCAGCCATTGCGCGCGGAAGATTTCGCCGTTCGCGTGAACGGTGACGCCGTCATCGGTGGTGTCGAAGCCGTCGACGCCGCAACCCCGCCGGATTTGCGCGCCCGATGCAATGGCGCGCGTCGCCAGCACCGTTTCGATGTGTTCCATGTCGACCGCGAAGATGGTGCCGGCCGGGTTGGGCTGGAAGTATGGCCACTTCGAGGTGTCGATATCATCCTGAAAGAACTGGATGCCCGCGAAATGCCCGCCGGGGCGGCGGGCTTGTTGCATCCAGTGCGGGACACTTGCGTTTGCATTCGTGCCGGTGTTGGCCTTCGCACGTTGTGGTGCGGTGATGTCATCGAGCAAGCCGCGACGATAGAAAGCATCGAGCGTGGGCATCGACAGGCCGCGCAATCCGAAGGGCAGCCGTTTTAAAGGCGATTCCGGTGTTTCGGCTTGCTCCAGCACCAAGACCGACAGGCCGGCGAGGCGTAGCTCGCAGGCAAGAAATAAACCGACGGGGCCCGCGCCGGCAATGATGACTTCGTAGATCAAGGTGAATTCCTTTATTGCGTTCGGACGCGGTGGTCACTCATTTTCGCGATTATAGGCATCCTGCGTTGAGGAAAGCACAGCAGTGGCGCTGCACTTCGTTCGGCATCCGGTTGATGTAGAATCGGCCACGGCGTGCAACCGCGCCTCCATTCCGCGGAAAGGGTTCTGCCCAGGTAAAGCGTTTCACCGCATTTTTCATGCGACTCCCGGCCAATGAGCGGATACGGCTATCTTTGGAGATCGTATGCCTCAAGACCTTCGCGCGACGGCGCAAAACGGTTACATCGACCTTGCGCAGTTGCGCAAGCGTGCCAAGCAACGCCTCAAACAATTGCAGGAACAAGGCCCGTCTGTCGGGCAAAACGCGCTGCTGCATCGTGGCGCATCGCCAGTGCTCGCCGATGCGCAATGGCTGATTGCGCGTGAGCTGGGTTTCGCCAGTTGGCCGAAACTCAAGGCTCATGCCGATGCCATTGAGTTCGCCGCGCGGCATCCTCAATTTGCTGCTGACGATGAAGCCGGCACGCAGCATTGGCGTTGCGGAAACGACATCGCGCACAGTCTGCGCGTGGCCGGGTTTCAAGGCGAATTCCACATGTTTGCCGACCCGTACTGCATGGGGCCGGTGCCGGATGTGCCGCTGGCGGCGCTGATTGAGACGCGCTGTGAGTTCATCAGTCAGTGTTTCGATATTCCGTTGCAAGCTGCGAGGCGGCGAGCGCAGAGCGAGTACGGCGCGTTGTCCCGAATCTCTCAGGCCAAACGTGCTGTGCTGTGGTGCGAGGCCGATGCTTACGACCAGTTGGCTCTGATTGCGGTGCTCGCGAACATGACGCGGCGGCCCGAGCGGTTGGAATTGATCGAGATCGACAGTGTCCCGGGCGTGGACCGATTCGTCGGCATGGGCCAATTGGCGCCGCAAGTGCTGGCGTGGCTCTGGCCGCGCCGCCGGGTGCTGCATGACGACGCGTTTTCGTTGGCGCGCACCGCGTGGGAGGCTTACCGGGCTTCGACGCCGCAGGCTTGGGCGGAACTCTGTCGGGAGGCGAATTCCGCGCTACCGCTTCCACTACTCGTGCCCGCGCTTAAACGCCAGTTGCAGGAGTTGCCGTCCCTGCACGATGGTCTGGGACTGACCGAGCGACTTGCGCTGGAAATCATTCGCGAGGGCGAGGGCATCACGCTTGCGCAGGTGTTTTCTGAGCTGACCTTGCGACGCGACCCGCTGCCGTTTCTGGGGGACACGATGTTCTACGCGATGATGCGTGGCCTGACTGAGGGACGGCATCCTCTCATCGCAGAATTCGATGCCGACGCGCAACTGGCGCGCGAAAAGCGCGTCGTTCGGTTGACGCCGTTAGGCGAGCAGGTGCTGCACGGCGGCGCCTACTGGCCGGACTATGCGGAGACCACGCGATGGGTGGGTGGCGTACGGATCGAGCCTCGCGCCACGCATTGGGCGCTGGATGAGAATCTCAAGCCGGTGCTGAGGCAGCCTTCCCGCTGATCTGGGGAACTGGCGATAATCGGGGCATTGACGCGCCAATGTTCCGTACTGATCTGATTGCGACCCCATTCAACTATGTTCTCAATCCATCAAGTGACATCTCTTCCGCCGCAGTTAGCTGAACTGGAACGGGAGGCATCGGCGCAAGGCTACCGATTTATCGGGCGCTTGATGGATGACTGGCGTAACGGGAGCAATCGGTTCGACAAGCCGGGAGAGTGTCTGCTCGTGGCTGCGGACAACGGCGTGCTGGCGGGGATCGGTGGATTGAACATCGATCCTTATCTGCCCGGCGGGACAACGGCGCGCCTGCGCCGTCTTTACGTCGCGAACGCGTTTCGACGTCGCGGTATCGGCGAGGCCCTTGTTGCCGCGTTGCTGAAAAAGGCTTCGCCTCAGTTTCATCAGGTGCGGCTGACGACGGATACGGAATCTGCCGCAGTCTTCTATGTTCGGCTGGGCTTTACTGCTGTTGACGACGCAACGGCGACACACGTGAAGACGCTATGAGGCACGCGGTGCGGTTGCCGGTTGATCGGCAAGCGCACCGTTGGCGTGGTTCGTTAAACCTTTTTGACGAATTCCGTCTTCAGGCTCATGGCGCCAAAGCCGTCGATCTTGCAATCGATGTCGTGATCGCTGTCCACCAGCCGGATGTTCTTTACCTTGGTTCCCATCTTGATCACGCCGCCGGAGCCTTTCAGCTTCAGGTCTTTGATGACCGTCACGGTGTCGCCGTTTTGCAGAACGGTGCCGGTCGAATCGCGATAAGCCTTTTCGGTCGGCTCGGCCGTCGTGGCCGCTTGCGCAGACCATTCGTGTGCACATTCCGGGCAGATGCAGAGGCCCCCGTCTTCATACGTGAACTCGGAATTGCATTTCGGACAGGGAGGCAATGCGCTCATAGCGGAATCCTTGGGGCAGACGGAAGCATTTAGAGCGCGAGAGTATAACGCCAGCGTTGGCTAAAGATGCTGGCGCCCGGGACGTTATGCCATGTACGTTCATCCCAATCCATCAGACACTATGCGTTCATCGTTAATGATCCATCCCACGCTGCCGGCGCGACAGGTTAAATGTGGTTTCAATAACGGTGCGCTGCTATTCGGGACCTTGTGGGCATATACCGAAGGGCTGATGGTGCAAGGTGGACGCATGGCCGCGGCCGATGCAGCGGCGGCCATCTTCGTCTATGCCGGACAACCAGCGTTGGTGGTGGCCGGATTGATCCTGTTCGCGGCGAAGAATGTCTACGCGGCACGTCATGGGGGCACGTGGATACGCACTCAACTCGTTCGCCAAGGCTATCGTGAGGCAGATGTCGAACGTGCATGACGAATCGCTATTCGCTATCGATCGCGTGACGCAGGATCAACGCGGAGAATCGCAGTAGTATCGGACGACGGTTTTCTTCTCAGATCATCCGATCATGCGAATCGATCATCCTCCACCGTTGAATGTCGCCGGCATTTCTCTCCGGCAACTTGAGCGTGCCGATCTGGGCGCCTGGTATTCCTATTTGCAGCTACCCAGCGTTGTCGAACACACCAGTTGGAATCTGCAATCCTCCCAAGACCTGATGCCGATGTTTGATTCGTTGGAATCGACTTCCCGCGAATCCATTCGTCGTATGGCGGTCGTCGACAATGCCTCGAATGAGCTGATCGGCACGATCGGATTTCACACGATTTCCGAGCGAAACAGGACAGCAGAAATCGCCTATGACCTTGCACCGTCTCATTGGGGACGCGGTATTGCGCGTGCAATTTGTTCCGCGGTGACACAGTGGGGATTCGAGGTGAATAATTGGGTTCGTATTCAGGCCGTGGTTCTCGAAACCAATGTGAGATCGGCCGCCGTGCTTAACGCGTGCGGCTATCAGACGGAGGGGGTGTTGCGTGCCTATCGAATGGTTCGTGGCACGCCGGGCGACTTTGTCATCTATTCGCGGTTGGCGACAGACGAGTAAATCGCTGATTCGACCGTAGCGTTGCGGATTTGCGGGCGACGAGCCATACCTGCCGATTCGTGAAGATTGTCAGTGCGGGGTGTCTGGAAGGAGGTGCGTGTTTATGTCCGATACCAATGTGTTACGTCCGTTCGCGTTCGTTCTTGCCGTGCCGAGCATTGAACGCAGCGCGGCATACTTCAGCGAAGTTCTTGGGTTTCAGGTGGAGTGGGCAGAGGCTTCCGATTGGCGGCTCGTTTCCCGAGGTGCGGTTCGCATTATGCTGGGCGGCTGCCCGAATGCCCAGCCGCCGTCGCAGATTGGCGATCATAGCTACTTCGGCTATATGGAAGTCGACGACGTCGATGCGCTGTACAAAGAGTTCGCGCTGAAAGAGGCGATTCTTCTGATGCCCCCCACAGATCGCCCCTATGGGATGAGGGAATTCACCATCGCGACGCCCGACGGACATCGATTCGTTGTGGGGCAGGTGATCGGTCAGCGTAAGGCTGACGAATGAGGTTTAGCGTTCCCGCTAACGCATTTCGATCGTGGAATAACAAAAGCCCGTTGATCTTGCGATCAACGGGCTTTTCGTATTTGGTTGCGGGGACAGGATTTGAACCTGTGACCTTCGGGTTATGAGCCCGACGAGCTGCCAGACTGCTCCACCCCGCGTCTGAGAGATAGAATAATACGGGAATAATGCGCATCGTGTCAAACGTTTATGACATTTATTTTAAGGACACCCGCAATATCATGCGCGACACGTGCATTTCTCCCGCCTCTCACGCATCTTGTTCAGTCGGTATACAGGAGGCGTAAAGGCACGGGTCAGGGCGCTGACCGTGGCTGAGCGTGAGGCGTCCAATCACCAGCGAATCGTGACCCCTGCCTGCACGGAGTGGTCCAACGATGCCGGATTCAAGCCGCGTTTGTACCCCACATCGAGATCGAGATCTTTCGTCGGGCTGTAGATCGCGCCGACCAGTGCGTAGGCGGGGCGCGTAGTCGACGTCGGGTCGGTGTTCGTTTGATAGCCGACGTCCAATGCCACTCGGAACTTGTCGGTCACACTGAACAGCACTGCTGCCGAGGCATTCCACAGGTTTTTCCGATTCCCGTCCCGGTTGTCGTTCCAGGTGTAGCCCGCGTTGGCGAGAAACGTCCAGCGGTCGAGATCGTATTGCATCAGCAGATTGGCGCCGGTGGTTGCCCGGCCGTTACCCAGGCCGCGATCATGACTTGCCGTGGGCAGCGTTACGAACGGCTTCAGGCCGAGACTCCAGTGGTCTCCTTCCAGAAAACGCCACTTGGCTTGCAATTGCGGATCGGCAAATCCGTTGGTCCACCCGGCGCCATCGGGACGATTGCGTTGATACGGCGCCTGAATCGCGATATCCAGATTCGGTAACACACCGTAGGTCAGCGTCGAATTCCATTGCTGCTGGCGTGCACTGGCAAGCGTCGTCCATTCACTGCTGAGTTCCAGCTGCCAGTTACCGGTGTCTTGGGTGCCGGTGTCATCCGTCACGAGCGGGTTCATCGCGTTTGCGCCAAGCGGGGCGAGGGCTGCGGCGAGGATCAGAAGCTTCTTCATTGAAAACTCCGGCTGGCAATTCGTTGGCCAGACGTTGGATTTTTTGCGCCGCCACGTGTGGTGTGGGCCAAACGTGGTGTTGGGGACGGCTTATCGGAAAACGAAACAGTCGGGCGGATCGTACGTGGCGGCGCTGGGCAGCGTCAACCGCGATTGAATGACATGGGGCACTCCGCGTGGGCTGGCGCCGTGCGAGTCACGACGATGTCATGGCAATGTGTTCGCGGAACTTGCGTAATGGTCGAAACGTCGTAGGAAGCCGCCCGCGTCGGTGATAGACTCCGCCGCCCTTCACGTTGTGGCACATCTCGTGTGCGAGCAGGGCGTCGCGATACCTTGTCTTTTTGCTGATGGCGAGTGTCGAGGATGTTGTGTCATGGCTCTCCCACTCTCTTCTTCCTCATGCAAGCCAGAAGTCATCTTATTTTCGGTATCGGCGCGACGTGGCTGATGCACCGTACCGGCTGGGCGGCCAGCGTTCATGCGTGGCCGTTGACGCTCGTCGGCGCGCTGCTGCCCGATATCGATCATCCCAAAAGTATGTTGGGACGACGGCTTGCCCCCGTGTCCTTTGCGATCTCCAGTGTGTTCGGACATCGCGGCATGACGCATTCGTTGCTACCGCTGATGTTGTTCGTGGCGGCGTGCGTTTACGGCTGGGGCCATGTGCCACCTTGGGCATTGGCGCTTTGTGCCGGGTATCTGTCCCATCTGCTCGCCGATTGGCTGACGCCCTCGGGTGTGCCGCTTTGTTGGCCATTGCGCACACGATTTCGCTCGCCGCTATATGTGACGACGGGGTCGTCAGCGGAGTGGTGCGTCGCCGCCGCGCTCGCCTTCGCCATGTGGCGATGGTGGTGAGCCGAGCGGTTAGCGCTTAGCGGCTGGCGATTGCTGGCCTGAGCGGATGGGCGAGACGGTTGTGGCTTGCCGTGTTGTGGTGCGGCGAGGCGTTTAGCGCCAAACGAGAGGCGGCTCGTCCATCAATGCGACCTGCTCGCGCAGTTCCAGTACACGGTCTTGCCAGTAGCGTTGCGTGTTGAACCACGGAAATGCGAACGGGAACGCGGGGTCATCCCAGCGACGTGCCAGCCAGGCGCTGTAGTGGAGCAGGCGCAGTGTGCGCAGGGCTTCCGTCAGATGCAGCTCGCGCACGTTGAACTCGGCGAAATCCTCGTACCCGCTCAGGACTTCGTCGAGTTGCATCGTCATCTCGCTGCGGGTGCCGGAGAGCAGCATCCACAGATCCTGCATCGCCGGTGCCATACAGGTGTCGTCGAAGTCTACGAAGTGGGGGCCGGCATCTGTCCACAATACGTTGCCACCGTGGCAGTCGCCGTGGACCCTCAGCAGTTTCACATCGCCCGCCCGCTCATACGCGCGGGCAACACCGTCCAGCGCGAGATCGACGATGGCGCGCCATGCGTCGCGCAGATCGGCGGGGATGAAGTTGTGTGTCCATAGATAATCGACCGGGCCGCGACCGTAGGTGTCGATGTCCAGCGTCAGGCGATGCTGGAACGGCTGCGTTGCGCCGACCGCGTGAATGCGGCCCAGAAAGCGGCCAAGCCAGCTGAGCGTGTCCGGGTCCTGAAGTTCTGGTGCTCGACCGCCGCGCCGGGGGAATACGGCAAAGCGAAAGCCGTCGAAGTGGTGCAGTGTCTTGCCGTCGATGACGAGCGGTGCCACGACCGGGATCTCGCGTTCTGCCAGTTCCTGTGTGAAAGCGTGCTCCTCGAGAATGGCGTCATCGGTCCAGCGGGCAGGGCGGTAGAACTTCGCGATGAGAGGCGGCCCGTCTTCCATGCCGACCTGATAGACGCGGTTCTCATAACTATTGAGCGCGAGCAGACGCCCGTCGCTATAACTACCGAGATGCTCGACGGCGCTAATCACCGTATCGGGGAGGAGTGCCGCGAACGGATGGGCGTGGCTGGGGGCCTGCTGCGAAAGATCGGAGTTCATGCGCGCTATTGTGCCAAAGGCTTGGACGCCGGGGCGCACTGACACCTCTATATATAGGGAGGCCGGGAATTGACCGGTCGAGACGGACGGGAAATCAGCCAGAAGCGGACTATTTTCAAAATAGTTTCACAAACCCCTTGCCAGCGTCGCCGAACCTGACTAATATCTCGTCTCTCGCAACGACAGCGACGCAGCGAAAGCAGCGAAGCAGAAGGAAGCGACGGGCTGGAAAGCCCGGTGGTTAGTGGTTTTAGAGCTTGTGAGTCGCTACGGCGGCGAGCGAAAAGAAGCGAAAAAAACTGTTGACGACGACGAGAAGCTGCGACATAATCTCACTTCTCTGCTGCTGATGCAGCGACGCAGAAAACGAAGCGACGGCGCGGTAATGATGCGACGAAGCGAAGTTCGAAGCGATTGATCTTTAAAAATTGAACAACCGATAAGTGTGGGCACTCGATGAAAAGTGCGTCTGCTTCGGCAGATAAGCTTTAAATTTATTGAGGCTCACATAGTAATAGGTAAGTTAAGTAATTAACTTGTCAGCATACTTTGAGAGCGACCGGTTCAAGTGATTTATCACGAAAAACCGAAAACAGTAACAGGTTTAAACTGAAGAGTTTGATCCTGGCTCAGATTGAACGCTGGCGGCATGCCTTACACATGCAAGTCGAACGGCAGCACGGGTGCTTGCACCTGGTGGCGAGTGGCGAACGGGTGAGTAATACATCGGAATGTACCTTGTAGTGGGGGATAGCTCGGCGAAAGCCGGATTAATACCGCATACGCTCTGAGGAGGAAAGCGGGGGACCTTCGGGCCTCGTGCTACAAGAGCAGCCGATGTCAGATTAGCTTGTTGGTGAGGTAAAAGCTCACCAAGGCGACGATCTGTAGCTGGTCTGAGAGGACGACCAGCCACACTGGGACTGAGACACGGCCCAGACTCCTACGGGAGGCAGCAGTGGGGAATTTTGGACAATGGGCGAAAGCCTGATCCAGCAATGCCGCGTGTGTGAAGAAGGCCTTCGGGTTGTAAAGCACTTTTGTCCGGAAAGAAATCCTTTGGGTTAATACCTCGGGGGGATGACGGTACCGGAAGAATAAGCACCGGCTAACTACGTGCCAGCAGCCGCGGTAATACGTAGGGTGCAAGCGTTAATCGGAATTACTGGGCGTAAAGCGTGCGCAGGCGGTTTTGTAAGACGGATGTGAAATCCCCGGGCTTAACCTGGGAACTGCATTCGTGACTGCAAGGCTAGAGTATGGCAGAGGGGGGTAGAATTCCACGTGTAGCAGTGAAATGCGTAGAGATGTGGAGGAATACCGATGGCGAAGGCAGCCCCCTGGGCCAATACTGACGCTCATGCACGAAAGCGTGGGGAGCAAACAGGATTAGATACCCTGGTAGTCCACGCCCTAAACGATGTCAACTAGTTGTTGGGGATTCATTTCCTTAGTAACGAAGCTAACGCGTGAAGTTGACCGCCTGGGGAGTACGGTCGCAAGATTAAAACTCAAAGGAATTGACGGGGACCCGCACAAGCGGTGGATGATGTGGATTAATTCGATGCAACGCGAAAAACCTTACCTACCCTTGACATGTACGGAATCTTGCTGAAAGGTGAGAGTGCTCGAAAGAGAGCCGTAACACAGGTGCTGCATGGCTGTCGTCAGCTCGTGTCGTGAGATGTTGGGTTAAGTCCCGCAACGAGCGCAACCCTTGTCCTTAGTTGCTACGCAAGAGCACTCTAAGGAGACTGCCGGTGACAAACCGGAGGAAGGTGGGGATGACGTCAAGTCCTCATGGCCCTTATGGGTAGGGCTTCACACGTCATACAATGGTCGGTACAGAGGGCTGCCAAATCGCGAGATGGAGCTAACCCCAGAAAACCGATCGTAGTCCGGATCGCAGTCTGCAACTCGACTGCGTGAAGTTGGAATCGCTAGTAATCGCGGATCAGCATGTCGCGGTGAATACGTTCCCGGGTCTTGTACACACCGCCCGTCACACCATGGGAGTGGGTTTTGCCAGAAGTAGGTAGCCTAACCGTAAGGAGGGCGCTTACCACGGCAGGATTCATGACTGGGGTGAAGTCGTAACAAGGTAGCCGTAGGGGAACCTGCGGCTGGATCACCTCCTTTCTAGAGCATGCACTGGAAGTTGAGTGTTCACGCTTATCGGTTGTTGACTGCGTAGATCTAAGTCGGGTCTGTAGCTCAGGTGGTTAGAGCACCGTCTTGATAAGGCGGGGGTCGAAGGTTCAAGTCCTTCCAGACCCACCAATCTCTTTCCACCGACGCCTGGTAGAAAGAAATTAGGCTGAGGCAAGGCACAAAAAGCTGCCGCATACATTGGTATGCAAAGGTTTTTGTAACGCCGCATCAGACTGATTTTGGGGGCATAGCTCAGCTGGGAGAGCACCTGCTTTGCAAGCAGGGGGTCGTCGGTTCGATCCCGTCTGCCTCCACCAATTCCTTAGATCACACATCGATGTCAGTCAAAAGCTTTTACGTCTGCGGTAAATCCCAACGAATGTGAATGTTTTTGAATGACAGCAATGTCATGCAGTTATTTGTTCTTTAACAATTTAGAAGAAGTAGTAGTACAACGGAAACGCGTTAGAGATGGCGCGTGGAAATTGTACGGGTTGTGATTGTATCAACTAGTATTTAAGTGATCGAAAGATGACTTGGAATACGGCACAACGCTAAAACTCAACCTGTAACGAGACATTCTCGTTATAGGGTCAAGCGAATAAGTGCATGTGGTGGATGCCTTGGCGATTACAGGCGATGAAGGACGCGATAGCCTGCGAAAAGTTGTGGGGAGCTGGCAAATAAGCTTTGATCCACAAATGTCCGAATGGGGAAACCCGGCCCGAATGGGTCATCCTAGACTGAATACATAGGTCTAGCGAAGCGAACGCGGCGAACTGAAACATCTAAGTAGCTGCAGGAAAAGAAATCAACCGAGATTCCCAAAGTAGTGGCGAGCGAAATGGGACCAGCCTTCAAGATTTAGCACCGGTGTTATCAAAACGGAATGGAAAGTCCGGCCATAGTGGGTGATAGCCCCGTATGAGAAAACCCTGGTGTGGAACTAAGCTTGAGAAAAGTAGGGCGGGACACGTGAAATCCTGTCTGAAGATGGGGGGACCATCCTCCAAGGCTAAATACTCGTAATCGACCGATAGTGAACCAGTACCGTGAGGGAAAGGCGAAAAGAACCCCGGGAGGGGAGTGAAATAGATCCTGAAACCGCATGCATACAAACAGTCGGAGCCTCGTAAGGGGTGACGGCGTACCTTTTGTATAATGGGTCAGCGACTTACATTCAGTGGCAAGCTTAACCGAATAGGGAAGGCGTAGCGAAAGCGAGTCCGAATAGGGCGTTCAGTCGCTGGGTGTAGACCCGAAACCAAGTGATCTATCCATGGCCAGGATGAAGGTGCGGTAACACGTACTGGAGGTCCGAACCCACTAATGTTGAAAAATTAGGGGATGAGCTGTGGATAGGGGTGAAAGGCTAAACAAACTTGGAAATAGCTGGTTCTCTCCGAAAACTATTTAGGTAGTGCCTCGTGTATCACCTTCGGGGGTAGAGCACTGTCATGGTTGAAGGGTCCATTGCGGATTACTTCGCCATAGCAAACTCCGAATACCGAAGAGTGCAATCACGGGAGACAGACATCGGGTGCTAACGTCCGGTGTCAAGAGGGAAACAACCCAGACCGCCAGCTAAGGTCCCTAAATATTGCTAAGTGGGAAACGAAGTGGGAAGGCTAAAACAGTCAGGAGGTTGGCTTAGAAGCAGCCACCCTTTAAAGAAAGCGTAATAGCTCACTGATCGAGTCGTCCTGCGCGGAAGATGTAACGGGGCTAAGCAATATACCGAAGCTGCGGATGCGAGCTTGCTCGCATGGTAGGAGAGCGTTCTGTAAGCCTGTGAAGGTGTCTTGTGAAGGATGCTGGAGGTATCAGAAGTGCGAATGCTGACATGAGTAGCGATAAAGGGGGTGAAAGGCCCCCTCGCCGTAAGCCCAAGGTTTCCTACGCAACGTTCATCGGCGTAGGGTGAGTCGGCCCCTAAGGCGAGGCAGAGATGCGTAGCTGATGGGAAGCAGGTTAATATTCCTGCACCGTCGTATGATGCGATGGGGGGACGGATCGCGGAAGGTTGTCCGGGTGTTGGAAGTCCCGGTCCCTGTATTGGAGAAGGCGCTTAGGCAAATCCGGGCGCGGAATTCAAGGATATGGGGCGAGTGAACTTGTTCACGAAGCAATTGGAAGTGGTTCCAAGAAAAGCCTCTAAGCTTCAGTCATACGAGACCGTACCGCAAACCGACACAGGTGGGCGAGATGAGTATTCTAAGGCGCTTGAGAGAACTCGGGAGAAGGAACTCGGCAAATTGGTACCGTAACTTCGGGATAAGGTACGCCCTTGTAGCTTGACTGGCCTGCGCCAGGAGGGTGAAAGGGTTGCAATAAACTGGTGGCTGCGACTGTTTAATAAAAACACAGCACTCTGCAAACACGAAAGTGGACGTATAGGGTGTGACGCCTGCCCGGTGCCGGAAGATTAAATGATGGGGTGCAAGCTCTTGATTGAAGTCCCGGTAAACGGCGGCCGTAACTATAACGGTCCTAAGGTAGCGAAATTCCTTGTCGGGTAAGTTCCGACCTGCACGAATGGCGTAACGATGGCCACACTGTCTCCTCCCGAGACTCAGCGAAGTTGAAGTGTTTGTGATGATGCAATCTACCCGCGGCTAGACGGAAAGACCCCATGAACCTTTACTGTAGCTTTGCATTGGACTTTGAACCGGTCTGTGTAGGATAGGTGGGAGGCTTTGAAGCAGGAACGCTAGTTTCTGTGGAGCCATCCTTGAAATACCACCCTGGTTTGTTTGAGGTTCTAACCTAGGTCCGTAATCCGGATCGGGGACAGTGCATGGTAGGCAGTTTGACTGGGGCGGTCTCCTCCCAAAGTGTAACGGAGGAGTACGAAGGTACGCTAGGTACGGTCGGAAATCGTGCTGATAGTGCAATGGCAAAAGCGTGCTTAACTGCGAGACTGACAAGTCGAGCAGGTGCGAAAGCAGGTCATAGTGATCCGGTGGTTCTGTATGGAAGGGCCATCGCTCAACGGATAAAAGGTACTCTGGGGATAACAGGCTGATACCGCCCAAGAGTTCATATCGACGGCGGTGTTTGGCACCTCGATGTCGGCTCATCTCATCCTGGGGCTGTAGCCGGTCCCAAGGGTATGGCTGTTCGCCATTTAAAGAGGTACGTGAGCTGGGTTTAAAACGTCGTGAGACAGTTTGGTCCCTATCTGCCGTGGGCGTTGGAAGTTTGAAGGGGGCTGCTCCTAGTACGAGAGGACCGGAGTGGACGAACCTCTGGTGTACCGGTTGTCACGCCAGTGGCATCGCCGGGTAGCTATGTTCGGAAGAGATAACCGCTGAAAGCATCTAAGCGGGAAACTCGCCTTAAGATGAGACTTCCCTAGGAACTCGATTCCTTTGAAGGGTCGTTCAAGACCAGGACGTTGATAGGTCAGGTGTGGAAGCGCAGTAATGCGTTAAGCTAACTGATACTAATTGCCCGTAAGGCTTGATCCTATAACCAGTGTGTTTTGTGCTGGTGTGAGTTGCGTGTGCCCATAACGAGGCTGATACGCTCACAACCCAACTACATGTAGTACTACGCTTCTTCTGAATTGGTTTTGTTGCACGCAGTGCAGCAGAACATACAAGTTATGCCTGATGACCATAGCGAGTTGGAACCACCCCTTCCCATCCCGAACAGGACCGTGAAACGACTCCACGCCGATGATAGTGCGGATACCCGTGTGAAAGTAGGTAATCGTCAGGCTCCCCTAAAGACCCCTTGCTACAACGCGTAGCAAGGGGTTTTTGCTTTGTGTCGACAGAATTCGGGAACGTCGCAGCATCGCGCGGTGACAGTCAAATCCTGCCGTAAAACACGGTGTCGAGCTCAGATCGAGCAGCTGGTACGTGCCGTGACGTCCATCGAGTTCTTGGCGCCAACCACAGCACGTCGGTGCGCATCGGCCATCTGCGTGGGAACCGGTAACGGAGCGTCGACAGCTAACCTTGCTGAACGCAAAGCGACATCAATAGCTGATCTACAGGCCACGTCCCAGAACCCTGGGATCGATCGATGGTTGATTCATAGGTCACCTCACTGAACGCTGGGATCGATCGATGGTTGACCCACGGGCCACCCTCACTGAACGCCGGCATGGATCAATAGATGATTGATAAGCCGGGTCTATTGAGGATTGAAAACCGCCGGTCGATCCGCGTTTCCTTTCGATACTGGAAGTGCAATCGATGCGCTGAGTGGTCAGATATCTTCCGTTGGATCTTCGTCGTGAGGCGAACATGGCCACACGGTTGATACAGGCTCGCTGGCTTGCCCATCCCTTCCTGCTCAGCCTTAAACAAGACGCGTAAAACGTGAGTATCGGTCCATACGGTGATCGAACCGAGCCTTGTACTCAGGTTCATCGAGTACACCTGTATCGACATCGCTATTTGATATCGCTATGAACGGACGTTGTGTTGATTTACGTGTGGGCGCGCTCATTCCTGATTTCGCGTGATTAGAGCGAGATCGAGGAGAGGTTGGGAGTTGTTGGGCTGTTACGCGAGGGAGAGGCGCGAGGCCATCTACAGTGAAGTCGAGATTGGACTTTTGTGGCCTAGCTTGATGTTCAGAATGTTAGAGACGTTCAGAATCCAAGAACTACAATATCTACGCACTACGCACTACGCACTACGCACTACGCACTACGCACTACGCACTACGCACTACGCACTACCGGTGACGTTGCGTCTTAACTGGAGTTGGTCGGGTATCGAAGCGTTCGACACCCGACCTGGTGCCGACAAACAGCGCAGTGAGTAACTACCGCAAACCACCGTTTTTTATCGCGGTACGGCAGCCAATACGCGGCGAACCAGCACTACGCACACGGCGGCAAATGCTGCGAATGCGATCCAATCGGCTGTCCTGGCAAACCCGCTGCCTACGATCGCCAACGGTGCATCCGAGCCAGTAAATCCAACCACCATTGCCATCGCTACACCCACAAGGCTTTCGCCGACAATCAGGCCGGATGCCAGCAATACACCACGTCGTTCAGCGGCGTCCGCGTATGGTCCGAAATCTTTGCCATGCGCTTTCGCACGCGCCTTCATTACCCGGTGCGAAATCCAACCCAATACCGAACCGATCACCAATGCCGAACCAATCGTCGGCGGCAGGTAAATACCAATCCCCACGGCAATCACCGGCAACCGCGCAACGCCACCGCGCTTTGCCAACATCGCGTCGATGGCAATCATCACTAGCCCCACCACCGCACCAATGCCCAGCATCGACCAGTCGAGTTGATGCGTGAAGATGCCCTTGGCGATCGCCGTCATCAGAATGGCCTGCGGCGCCGACAAGGCCTGCGACGGATCCATCCCGGCGCGCGGCAACGCATCCGTAAAGCCATACGCGTTGTAGAGCAGATTCAACACCGGCGGAATCACCGCCGCGCCAACCACACACCCCACCAGCAGTGCCACCTGCTGACGCCACGGCGTCGCACCCACGAGCCAACCCGTCTTCAGATCTTGCAAGTTGTCGTTCGAAATCGTGGCAATCGCGATAACAGCCGCCGTCGTGAATAGCGCCAGCGCAATCGCCAGCTTGCCGCCGGCCGTCGTATCAAGCAGGCCGCTCGCCTGACTCACGCTGAGAATCAACAACGAGACCAGCACCACCGCGACGATACCGATGCCGGAAATCGGACTCGCCGAAGACCCGACCAGCCCCGCCATGTAACCGCAAGCCGCAGCAACCAAAAAGCCGAAGACGACGGCGAACACCACGCTGCAAGCCACCAGCGTCGCAATGCCGCCCACCGACAACGGTGCGTCCGCAAGGAACACGCCGAACGTCACCACCCAGACGGCCACGCAAACCAGCGTCAAACCAATGACCCAGCGCGGCGAAAGATCCTGTTCCGTCCGGCCGAGTTTCGCACCCGTGCCGCGAGCCCGCGACTGTCCCAACGCCGCGAACGACGTCTTGACACCCTCGACCATGGGCTTGGCAAGCGTAATAAGCGTCCAGACAGCAGCCACACCGATGGTACCCGCGCCAATGAATCGCACTTTGTGCTGCCAGAGCCCGTTCGCGAATGCTGCCATCGCTTGCCCGTCGGTATTGGGCGTAATCGACGTCAGCACCGGCACCGCAATGCCCCAGCTCAATAGGATGCCGAGCAGAATCGCCAGACCCGAAACAATCCCAATCAGATAGCCCGCGCCAATCAGTGCCAGTGAAAAGCCACTGGTCAGGCGAAACACCGCCGTGCCGGCAGGAATCCACGCGGTAATGCTTTCACCAAAGATCTTCAGTCCATTCGTGGCGAATGCGAACAACGCCGATACCACACCACCAAACGCAATCTCGCGCACGCCGCTACCACCCGCCGCATTCGATTGACGATCCGATTGACCGTCAGCGGAATTCGAAGACGACGCATCGTCGCCTTCACTGCCGACACGAAGAATTTCAGCCGCCGCCACACCTTCCGGATAAGGCAGATCGCTATCCACGACCATCGCGCGTCGCAACGGAATGGTGAAGAGCACACCGAGAATGCCGCCCGACGCGCAAATCGCGAGCGTCAAACCAAATGGAAAGCCTTGCCAATGACCAATCATTAACAGGCCCGGCAAAACGAAAATGATCGACGAGAGCGTGCCGGCCGCAGACGCCTGCGTCTGCACCATATTGTTCTCGAGGATATTGCCGCCACGCAGCGCGCGCAGCACGGCCATCGAGATCACGGCCGCCGGAATGGACGATGAAAAGGTGAGGCCGACTTTCAAGCCGAGATAAACATTGGAGGCGGTGAACACCACGGTGATCAGCGCGCCAAGAATCATGCCGCGTACCGTTAATTCAGGTAGCGAAACTGCGTCGGGAATACGAGTCGGTTGAGAAGCCATGTGTACGAATTAGGGGGGATTTTCGCCCGATGGGAATGTGGCGCAGATTGTATGCGTCCGGCTGTCATGCCGCCAGTCTTGACGGCCGTGATTGTGCGCCTGCTCGAATCCCACTTCTAAATCCCAAATGCAGCGGCCAATCCAATGCGAAACCCCGTTATCCACAAGAATTGGCTAAATATCGCGCACACCCATCTACTTTTCGGATGGAATCTAACTTTTCCTAATTCATTTAATGATGGATGATTCGGGTTTTCCCTTGGGCATAACAAAGCCCGGATCCACCAAGGCGAATACAAAGGGATCCGCGCATAAAGGAGTTCTTCGATGTCCAGTCTGCATACCTCTTCGCATCCGGTGCCTCAAACCAGCGACCGTCGTCGCTGGCTGGTGCTCGCGATCGTTTCGGTGGCGCTGCTGCTCATCGTGATCGACATGACGGTGCTCTACACGGCACTGCCGCGTCTGACCCACGATCTTGCAGCGACGGCGTCCGCCAAGCTGTGGATCGTCAACGCATACGCGCTTGTCGTCTCGGGCCTCTTGCTCGGCATGGGCACGCTCGGTGACCGCCTCGGTCACAAGCGTCTGTTCATCGCGGGGCTGGCCGTCTTCGGTATCGCCTCACTGGCGGCAGCTTTCTCACCCGACGCCAACCTGTTGATCGCCGCTCGCGCACTGCTTGGCGTAGGTGCCGCGATGATGATGCCGGCGACGCTCTCTCTTATTCGCCTCACGTTTGCCGATTCGCGCGAACGTGCGTTGGCCATCGGCATCTGGGCGTCGGTCGCGTCCGGCGGTGCCGCGTTCGGCCCGGTCGTGGGCGGCGCGCTGCTCGAACACTTCTGGTGGGGCTCGGTCTTCCTGATCAACGTACCGATCGTGTTGCTGGCGCTGCCGCTGGCGTACTGGCTGATTCCGAAAGGTGGTGCGACGTCGACGCAGCCGTGGGACTGGTTCGGTTCCGTGCTCTTCATGGTGGGGCTGGTCGGTTTGACCTATGCGATCAAGACGGCCGGCAAGCCTTCTCCCGACTGGTCGACAGTGGGCGTGGCGCTTGTCGTGGGCGGTGTTTTCCTCGCGGCGTTCGTGCGCCGTCAACAACGCAGTGCCCACCCGTTGCTCGACTTCAAACTGTTCCGCAATCCGGCATTCGCAAGCGCTGTCGTCGCGGCGCTCGTCGCATCGGCATCGCTGATCGGGATGGAACTGGTGTTCAGTCAACGTCTGCAACTGGTGCTCGGCTACTCGCCGCTCGAAGCCGGCTGGGCCATCGTGCCGTTGCCGCTCGCCGCCTTCGTCGCTGGGCCGATTGCCGGTCAACTGCTGCCGCGTCTGGGTGGCGCCCGTATGCTGCCGATCGCGTTGCTGATCTCGGGGATCGGGATGGCGGGCTATCTGTTCGTACGCGACATGGGGCTGATGCCGTCGATCGTCACACTGGCCATTCTCGGCTTCGGCGTCGGCGCGACGATGACCGCTGCGTCGAGCACGATCATGCAGAGTGCGCCGCCGGAACGTGCCGGGATGGCGGCCTCGGTTGAGGAAGTCTCGTACGAACTGGGTGGGGCGTTGGGTGTGACGTTTATGGGCAGTCTGCTGTCATTCGTGTACGCCCGTGGCATGCAAGTGCCACAGACCGATGCACTGCCGAGCGTAGTGCGCGATAGCCTCGACGAGGCGCAGATCGTTGCCGAACAACTGCCGGCGGCACTCGCCGAGTCGCTTACGCGTCTGGCGAATACCGCCTTCGATCAAGGCTTCAATGCCGTGATCGCGGCGGCAGCCATCTTGCTGATCGCTACCGCCGCGTGGGGACGCTGGCACGCCCGAGCGCGTTAATGCAACGCCGGTGCAGCGCCACCGGCCGTTAACGCTTATGCGCTGAAAGGGACGCCAACGTCTAGCGCGCTGCCCTCAACATCCCGGCCATCGCGTGCAGTGCCAGCGGGTAGCACTGCACGCCGAGACCGCAGATCACGCCCGTCGCCACGGTCGAAATCAACGAGTGCCGGTAAATCTCATCGCGCTTGTGGATGTTGGTGATATGCACCTCGATCAACGGACGCTCAATGAGCTTCGCAGCGTCAAGCACCGGAATGGATCGGAACGAGAAGCCGGCCGGGTTGAGGATGACGCCCGCGCCGGCTTCGAACGCTTCCTGCAACCAGTCGATCATCGTGGCTTCGCTGTTCGTCTGCCGGAACTCGCACCGCAGTTCAAGCTGCGCGGCCACTGACCGCACGGTCGTTTCGATCTCGGCGAGCGTGGTGTGCCCGTAGAGGTGCGGCTCGCGCTTGCCGAGCATGTTGAGGTTCGGTCCGTTAAGGATGTAGACAAGATCGGACATGGTGGTGAATGCGTTTCCCGTGAAAGACAAATAATCAGTGGCTGTTGCGCATGCCATGCGCACCGTCGACTGGCGTGACGCGAGAAACGTTGGCCGCGCCGCCGGTGCCGAGCGTCGCCAAGTGTTCAGCCTCCGCGGCATCTCCCGTGAGCGCATGCGTCGAGTCGGTGCGGTGCATGTCGATGCCGCGTGTTTCCGGCCCGATCAGAATGGCGGCCAGCGAAATCACATTGAGCACAGCGCACAACGCCACAACGGCCCAAGGCGAACCGTTGCTGATCGAGAGCAGCCAGACGGCAACCATCGGCATCGGCCCGCCCGTGAGCAGATTGGCCCCGGTATAAGCGAGCGCCGAGCCCGAGTAACGGACGTTGGTCGGAAACGCCTCGGCAAATGCCACCGGCTGAATACCACTCTGGTACTGCGTGAAGCCGAGAAAGAGCCCCATGATCAGCAACATCGGCACGAAGCTGCGCGTGTCGAGCACGGAGAAATACACGAGCGAGATCAGCAGCGTGGCGCACGAGCCAATCGCCAGCGCCTTCTTGCGGCCGATCCGGTCACTCAGCGTGCCGCCGATCAGCGCACCGAAAATAGCGAAGATGTTCGCGCCCATGAGCAACATGAAAGCCGTCTGCTTCGGCACGCCAAGCGTCTTGGTGATGTAGCTCAGCGAGAACACCACAATCAGATAGAAGATCGCCGCAGGGCCGCAAAAGAACAGCGTCCAGCGAATGAGCGGCTTGTAATGCAGGCGCACGGCATCGCGCAGCGGGTTGCTCACCTTCACGACCTGCGTTGCCTGCTTCATCGCGGCAAACGCCGGGGTTTCGTGCACCTTGAGCCGGATGTACACGCCGACGATCACCAGCAAGACACTCATCACGAACGGCACACGCCATCCCCAAGACTCGAACGCCTCGGTCGAGAGCGATGCCGATAGCCCGAATAGCGCCGCGTTGGCGAGAATCTGACTCACGGGGGAGCAGATACCCAGCAGGCCGGAATATCGGCCGCGCCGGTCCGGACTCGCGTGTTCGATGGCCATGAGTTGGCCGCCCGTCGACTCGCCACCCAGTGCGAAGCCCTGCACGATGCGCAGCACCACCAGCAGAATCGGCGCCCACACACCGATTTGCGCGTACGTGGGCAGCAAGCCCATGAGCACCGACGCCACGCCCATGACCGATACCGTGGCGAGCATCAGATTACGCCGCCCGAACTTGTCGCCGAGCGAGCCGCAAATCACTGCGCCCAACGGGCGTGCCGCCAGTCCGACGCCGAACGTCGCCAGCGAAGCGAGCAGGGCCGATGTCGGCTCCATCGCGGGAAAGAACAGCTTCGGCAGCAAGGTCGCCGCCAACGCACCGTACAAAGTGAAGTCAAACCATTCGAGCGCGGTGCCGATGGTGGCGGCGGTGACCGCCCGTGTCTGCATCGACGCGTCCGACGCAGAGGTCGCTACGTGTGTCATGCCTGTCTCCTGACTATTTGATCTGTCGTCATGCCCCATCGTCGCAGTTGCGGAGCGCCGGGAAAATCGGCATCTGCCAGCACTGTGAGTCGAAGACGGGGGCCGCCCGGGCGTGTCCCGGGCTGGCAAGCGAGATAGTAATAAGCCTGTTGGAACGCTATTCCAGACTGGAATCACATGTCACAATGCGGAAAAATCGAACAACAAGCCCAAAAACGGAGACGGTATGAACGGCGTGATGGAGCGCACTCTCGCGATTCTCGAACTGCTCGCGCAGCAAGTCGGCGGTACGCCGCTGGCGTTCATCGCCGATGAACTCGATATCCCACGCAGTGCCTGCCACCGGTTGCTCACCGACCTGAAGGGGTTTGGTTACGTGCGCCAATTACGCGAACACGGCGACTATGTGCTGACGACCAAGCTGGTGGGGCTGGGGCTGAGCTTCCTGAGCACGTCGGGCATCATCGACATGGCGCAGGCGATTCTCGATCGACTGGCGGAGACGTCGGGTGAGTTGGTGCGTCTGGCCATCGTCGATGGCGATCGCCTCACGTGGGTCGCGAAAGCGCAGGGGGCGATGAAGGGGCTGAAGTACGACCCGGATATGGGGATGGACACCGTGCTGTCGTGTTCGGCCACCGGTCATGCATGGATGATGACGATGAGCGACGAGCGCGCCATGGCGTTGGTCAGCCGTCAGGGATTCGGGCAGCCGAAGGACTATGGCCCCAATGCGCCCACGACCGTGCAGGGACTGCTCACGTTCCTCGATGCCGCCCGGCAGCGCGGCTACGCCACCATCAACGAAGTGTTCGCGCCCGGGATGACCGCCATGGCGGCCCCGATTTTGCGCCGGGGCTATCCGGCGTTGGGCGTCATCAGTATTGCGGGCCCGCTGATTCGGCTCGACGAGGCGCGTATGGCGCGCCTCGGCCCCGCATTGCTGGCGGCCGCATCCGAGCTTGCCGCCGCGAGTCACGCCTCACCGCTGTTTGAGCGGATCAGCTGATCGATTCATCGAACGCAATCGCACGCCATGCAGTCACTGCAACGAGCACGACAACCAATGCGCGATGCGCACGCCGTCCAGACGTGAGCCTTCCGGCGTGTCGCTGCCGAGCATCGTGACGATGACGGGGCGGCGCTTGTGCACCATCACGCGCATGACCATGTTGTGGCCGGACTCATTGATAAAGCCGGTCTTCTGCACGCTTGCATGCACTTTTCCGTAGCGCACCAGCCGATTGGTATTCACGTACTGCAACTGGCCCTTGCCCGTGCGCACGAGTTGCTGATGATCGATCGAATACTGACGAATGAGCGGATAGCCATTCGAGGCACGCACCAGTCTTGCCAATTCACGCGCGGTGGATACGTTGCGCGGTGAAAGCCCCGTCGAATTCTCGAAGCGCGTATTCGGCATGTTGAGCGCCTTTGCCTTGGCATTCATCGCCGCAATAAACGCAGGACGACCGCCCGGATAATCACGGCTCATCGCTGCCGCCGCGCGGTTCTCCGACGCCATCAGCGAGATATGCAGCATGTCGCGACGCGTCAGCGTCGAGCCCACGGCCAGCCGTGAGTGCGTGAATTTCAGCGTGTCGAGATCGTCTCGCGTGACGGTGAGCGACTGTCGCATCGACGGTTGATTGTCGAGCCACACGACGGCTGTCATCAGTTTGGAAACCGAAGCGATGGGCATTACGCGATCGGCATTACGGGCGTAGAGCGGCGTATGCGTTTTCTCATCGACGATATAGACCGCCCGCGAAAACAGCCGCTTGCGCGAAGCCGGTGTGAAACCGCAGCGCGCCAGCAAGCGGGGCTGCGCATCGGTGCTGACCTGCTTGCCAGACGACACCTGCGCGGACGCCGATGGCGCTGTTACTGCCGTTGCCCCCGCAACCGCCGCTTTCGGTGGTAATGCCGCTGCCGCACGCCGTTTCGCCGCCGGCGCGCCACGCTTGGCGGCCGTTGCCGCGCGCGGCGGCGTCGCCTTGCGCGTCGCTTTTGTCCGAGCACTCGCCGCCGATTTCCTGACAGGCTTCTTCGCCGCCACCTTCGACGCCGCCTTTTTCTTCTTCGTCGCTTCCTGACGGCGTTTTCCTGCGCTGGTCTGATGTGCTGTCGCACCGAGCGCATCGCTCACTGGCAGCCCCGCAATGAGCAGAACGATGCCGAACAGCATCAGGCGAGCGAGCGCCACCACACGCGGGGACATGCGATACAGGCGGGGCAGGGTGGGGCTGAACAGCAGGGGTAACGTTGGGTCCCACAGGGCAGACATCTTCGGGCGGTTCCAGAAAAAGAAGGGGCGGATGGCAGCTGCACACGAAAAAGCGGCCACCTCGTGCAGCGCAGAACGGCGCACGAGAGCCGCCCACGAGAGGCGGGTGCAACACTTGGGGAATCCCTGTTGGACGATACGAGGCGCTGGAGTTCCTGTTCTTTCTCGCGGCGTATTACAAAAAGTTACAAGTGATTGCCAATCCACACGCGAAAGCTCCGCGCGCCCGGATGAATTAGCTTTCCGAAATTGGTTATTGGACGCTGCATGCGACCACTTCCTAGACTGTCTCTTCGCCTGAATCGGGCGCATCAATACAACGCGATCACAACGCAATCACGTCAGGGGAAATCACAATGCAACGCCGCCAACTCATTCGCTTGTTCGGCAGTCTTTCACTGGCCCTCTCCATCGGCACGATGGGCACCCTCGGCATGACGAGCGCGATGGCTGCCGACAAACCGCTCAAGGTGGGCGTACGCGGCGGCGTTGACGAAGAGATCTGGGAAGTGGTCACGAAGGTGGCAAAGTCGCGAGGCCTGAATGTCGAGACGGTTGTCGTCACCGGCACGGCCAGCCCCAACGAAGCGCTCAACAGCGGCGACCTCGATGCCAACTCGTTCCAGCACATCCCGTTCCTGCGCGATCAGGTCAAGCAGCGCGGCTACAAGATCGTGGCCGTGGGCGACACGCTGATCTCGCCCATCGCCTTCTATTCGAAGAAGTACAAGTCGCTCGAAGCACTGCCGGTCGGCGCCAAGATCGGTTTGCCGAACGACCCGAGCAACCAGACGCGTGCGCTCGTCATCCTGCGTGACCACGGTCTGATCAAGCTGCGCGACGGCTTCGATCCGTACACCGGCACGGCCACGCTGGCCGACGTCACCGCTAACCCGCGCAAGCTCGACTTCATCGAAAGCGCCTCCGTCGTGCTCGCGCGCTCGCTGCCCGACGTCGACGCTTCAGCCATCGTCAACAGCTTCGCGTATCAGGCGGGCCTGATCGCCACGCGCGACGGCATTGCGGTGGAAAAGCGCGAAAACAACCCGTACGTGAACATCATCGCCGTGCGCGAGAAGGACAAGAACGCGCCTTGGGTCGCCCCGTTGATCAAGGCTTATCAGTCGGAAGAAGTGCGCAAGTTCATCGAGACCAAGTATCAGGGCTCGGTCGTTCCGGCCTTCTGAACCAAGGAAAAATACGCGATGACGTTACGACAGACTGCCGCCGCCCCCGTCACGCGTTTGCCTACGGCAGCGCCGCGCGAGATTGCCCACATCACCTTCGACGCACTGGGCAAGGTGTACCCGGGCGCATCGAGCGCCGCACTGCACGACGTGTCGTTTGCCGTGCAGCGCGGTGAGAGCTTCGGCATCATCGGCCGTAGCGGGGCGGGTAAATCCACGCTGCTGCGCACGATAAACGCACTGGAAATCCCGAGTGAAGGGCACGTCAAAGTCGACGGTGTCGATGTGGCGACGCTCGACGAAGACGCCCTCGTCGGCTTGCGCCAGCGCGTGGGCATGATCTTTCAGCACTTCAACCTGCTCTCGGCAAAGACGGTGTTCGAGAACGTGGCGTTGCCGCTGCGCGTGGCCGGTGTGTCGAAAGCCGAGATCGCGCCACGTGTGAATGAGCTGTTGTCGCTGGTTGGGCTGACCGGCAAGGCCGACGCCTACCCGGCGATGCTCTCGGGCGGGCAGAAACAACGCGTGGGGATTGCGCGGGCGCTCGTGCACCGGCCGGAAATCCTGCTGTGCGACGAAGCGACGTCGGCACTCGACCCGGAAACGACCGACGCCATCCTCACACTGCTGCGCGACGTACAACGCGAGTTCGGCCTGACCGTGGTGCTGATCACGCACGACATGGGCGTGATTCATCAGGCTTGCGACCGCGTACTAGTGCTCGATCAAGGGCGCATTGCCGAACTGGGCCCGGTTGATGAGGTATTCGAGAACCCGTTGGCCGACGCCACCCGCGCATTGCTGCGACCGTTGCAACACGCGTGGCAGGGCCGCAATGCCGCAGCCGCGACACGTCAACGCGCCGTCTGAGCACCAACCGAAATATCACATCATGATCGACAAATACCTGCGCGCGCTGGGCGAGACCTTGCTGATGGTCACCAGCGCGTGCGCCATCGTTTTTGCCGCCGGCATGCTGATTGCCGTGGTGCTGGTGCTTACCGCGCCGGGTGGTCTGGCGCCGCGTCCGCGTTTCAATCGCGCGCTGTCCGTCGTCGTGAACCTGTTTCGCGCCGTGCCGTTCATCATTCTTCTCGTGGCACTGCTGCCGGTCACGCGCTGGCTCGTCGGCACGACCATGGGCACTTGGGCGGCGGTGGTGCCGCTGGCCGTGCACCTGATTCCGTTCTTCGCGCGCGTCACGCAAGTGGGGCTGCGCGAGATCGATCCGGGGCTGATCGAAGCAGCCCGTGCGATGGGGTGCCGCCGTTGGCACATCGTGCGCCACGTGCTGCTGCCCGAAGCGTTGCCGGCCATTCTCGGCGGTGCGACGGTGACGGTGATCGCGATGGTCGGCGCGTCGGCCATGGCCGGTGCCGTGGGGGCGGGTGGTCTGGGGGATCTGGCAGTGCGCTACGGCTACGAACGCTATGAGACGAGCGTGATGTTCAACGTGATCATCATTCTCGTGGCGCTGGTGACCTTCGTGCAATTTGCGGGCGAGCGTCTCGCGCGACGTGTCGACCATCGGCGATAGATGAAGCAAAAAATAAGGCAAAGAAATGGGGCCGCCTGAGTGAATCAGGCGGCCCCATCGTCATGCAGCGATCAGGTCATCAATCCATCAATACCCGAGCGCGAGACCCGTATTGCGGCGCGGATCGTTAGCACCGTAGAAGCGGTTCTTGCCAATCGGCTTGCCGCCCAGCGACGGAGCACCGACCAGAATCGCAGCGATGTGATTCGGGGGTTGCGGGCCGGCAAACTTCTGGCCCCAGCTCTCGAGAATCTTCTGCGTATCCGGGCTCAGGGCAAACGCTTCGATGTTGGTCGATTCCGGCATCCACTGCTGGTGGAAGCGCGGGGCATCCACGGCTTCTTGCAGGTTCATGCCGTAGTCGATCATGTTGAGCATCGTGAGCAGCGTGGCCGTAATGATGCGGCTGCCGCCCGGCGTACCGACGACCATCACCGTCTTGCCATCCTTGGTGACGATGGTCGGGCTCATCGACGACAGCGGGCGACGGCCCGGGCCGATGGCGTTCGCTTCACCCTGAATCAGGCCGTACATGTTGGGCACACCGACCTTGGACGTGAAGTCGTCCATCTCGTCGTTGAGCAACACGCCCGTGCCGTTAGCCATGACCTTCGCGCCGAACCAGTCGTTGAGCGTGTAGGTGACGGACACAGCATTGCCGTCCTTGTCGACGATCGAGTAGTGCGTCGTGTTGCTGCCTTCATGCGGCGGCACACCCGGCTTGATCTCTTGCGAGATACCGGCCTTCTGCGGGTTGATCGCGGCACGAATCTTCGCGGCGTAGTCCTTGTCGAGCAGATGCGCGAGCGGGTTCTTCACGAAGTCCGGATCGCCCAGATAGCTGTTGCGGTCGACGTAGGCATGACGCATGGCTTCGATGGTGTAGTGCACGCCCTGGGCCGAGTGATAGCCCAGTTCCTTCATCGGATAGCCTTCGAGGATGTTCATGATCTCGCAGATCACCACGCCGCCCGAGCTCGGGGGCGGGGCCGAGACCACGTGATAGCCGCGGTAATCGCATTCCACCGGGGCCAGTTCGCGCGTCTTGTACTGGTCGAGGTCGGCCTGCGTGATGATGCCGCCGCCTGCCTTCATCGAGGCCACCAGCTTGCTCGCGACTTCACCCTTGTAGAAACCGTCGGTGCCCTTGGCGCTGATCAGGCGCAGCGTGCGCGCGAGATCCTTCTGCACCAGACGCTCGCCTGGCTGGAACGGCTGACCCTTGTTCATGAAGATGGCGCCCGAGTTGGCGCGGTCTTTCTCGAAGTCTTTGGTCGACGTCCACAGCATGTCCACGTCGCCCTGATCGAGCACGAAGCCCTTGTCGGCCAGCGTGATGGCCGGCGAGATCAGTTGCTGACGCGTTTTCGTGCCGTACTTCTCACGTGCGTACTCCATGCCCGACACGGTGCCCGGCACACCCACAGCCAAATAGCCGGTGGTGGAGGCGCCCTTGATGACGTTGCCGTCCTTATCGAGGTACATGTTGGCGGTGGCAGCCAGCGGGGCCTTCTCGCGGAAGTCGAGGAAGGTCTTGCGGCCGTCGGCGAGTTGAATCGTCATGAAGCCGCCGCCGCCGATGTTGCCGGCTGCCGGGTACACCACGGCCAGCGCATAGCCCACGGCCACTGCGGCATCGATCGCGTTGCCGCCGGACTTGAGTACTTCGACGCCGACCTTCGATGCGATGTGCTGCGCGGTCACGACCATGCCGTTCTCGGCACCCACCGGCGCCTGCGACGCCGCGTGAACGTTGAACAGCGCACAGCTCAGGGCTGTGGCCAGTAACGCTTTGGAGAAGGTTTGATTTTTCATCGTCTTTCTGTTCTTGAGCGATTGAGCGACATAAGGAAACTGCTGAATTGCGCGCGCGACGTTTCGCACGGACGGGCAGCTCGCTCGAACTGACGGGTGCCTGAGGCTGGCACCGTCGGGGGGCGATGTCTCCGCTGCCTTATTGCCGTCGTGCGGAAAAGTTCCGTCGGCAAATGAGACGGTAACGCAAATTGCGTAATTGGGGAAAGATGCGTCAAAAGTCCGGACGACGGGCCACTGCGCGTATTGGCGTGGCACTGGACAAATGTGCGGAGTGCGTCAAACCCTTCGCCGGTAAGCGTTGAGTTCGATATGGGGTCAGATTGGTTCGAGTGTTTGGCCGCCGAAACGATGGCGCTGGCGCGTGAAATCGCCGAGGGGATGTTGCATCGTCGCCACGCCGGTTTGACGGCGAAAAATTGACGTCGTGGCGACGATCGGAATCAAACCGGAATCAGACCGGAATCAGACCAGCAGGTCTTCGTAGAACGCGCCGAACGGCCGCGTCGGATGGGCGATCTGGATTTCGAGAATCCACAGGCCGCCGCTGGGCGTGTCGGCCAGATCGGCGAGCTTGCCGGCCTTGTAGATCGCGTGGGGGAAGTCGCTCACGCGATGGCCTTTCATGTCGAAGTTGAGCACCCAGCCCAGCACCTCGGCCTGCGCTTTGGCGAACTCGTACAGCGCCTGCCCGCTCACGCCATGCGTGCGCCAGTGGTCTTTCACGATCCCGAATAAGCGCTTGGCGTCGTCCGCGCAGCGTTGCATGTCGGGGTCGCTGCCGGTGGTGCGCGTAAAGCCGCAGTCGCCTTCGTGCGCGCCGAATACCACGCCGATGTCGATGAAGTAGATGTCGTCGTCGCCGAGCACCGGATCGTCGTCGCTACGCTCGCTGAAGGTCAGCCGCGTGTTCTTGCCGAAGCGGATCAGCACCGGGTGCCAGATACGGTCCATGCCGAGTTCGCCAAGCAAAGCCTTGCTGGCGGCGATAGCCTCCGACTCGCGCATGCCCGGCTTGATCAGGGCCGAGATCTTCTCCGTGGCGTCGCACGTGAGGGCTTGGGCGCGCTGCATGGCGGCGGCGCTGAATTTTGCCCCGACGGCTTCTCTTTCTGCCAACTCCATCTCATTTCTCCGCGATATTCAACACTTGTGGGGAGCGCTCGCCGCCGTGAAAGGCCGGGGGGAGGCGAGCGTCATGGCGTTCAGGATAATGGCTAACTTGTATAATTCGAAGCGCCATTTCCCGATCATTTGATTGGGCCACTTTGAATGCATTCAACCCCTCCTTCCCATGCGCCGACGCCACATCAGCGAATCGCTTGAACTGCCGCTCACCGAACGGCGCGAGAAAGAAACGCGGCAGGCGTGGGTGTACCGCTGCGTGCGCGAGCGCATTGTGGCGGGGGAGTTACGACGCGGCGACCGGCTGCCGTCCACGCGCACGCTGGCAGAGCGTTGGGGGGTGTCGCGCGGCATTGTCGAGTTGGCATTCGAGCAACTGACGCTTGAAGGCTACGTGGCGAGCCGGGTGGGGGCGGGGACGGAAGTCGTGGCGGATCTGAGCGAGCCGTCGTCGGTAGCACATGACGCCGACGAACCCTCGCCGTCCCCATTGCCACCGTTCGAGACAGCGGCGTCACTGTCGCTCAAGACGGGGCGCTCGGTCGACGTGGCACTGTTCTCGCTGCCCGCGTGGCGTCGGCACATGAATTACGCACTGCGCACGGTGACCTCGGCGGAACTGGCCGATACCGATCCGCGCGGCTATGGGCCATTGCGGGAGAGCATCGCCCGGTACTTGCGCGTCACGCGTGGCATCACCTGCGACGCCGACCACATTGTGATGACCACGGGCATCCGCCACGCCATCGATCTGGTGAGCGACGTGCTGGCTGATGCCGACACGACTTATTACCTCGAAGATCCCGGCTACAAGAATCTCGCGTCGCTGATTGGCGCGCCGTCGGAGCGTTGCGTCGGTGTGCCTATCGACGATGAGGGCTTCTGTGCGGACGTGGCGGATCGCGTCGGCCGCCCGGGCATTGCCTACGTGACGCCTGCGCATCAGGCCCCGCTAGGGACGACGATGTCGATCAACCGTCGCATGCAGATGCTGGCGTGGGCCGAGGCGCGCGACGTGTGGATCATCGAAGACGACTACGACAGCGAATTCAGCTACGGCAGCGCGCCGTTGCCTGCGCTCAAGGCAATCGACACGCACGGGCGCGTGATCCATTGCAGCAGTTTCAACAAGTCGCTGTTCCCGTCGTTGCGTATTGGTTTTCTGCTCGCGCCCCCGGCGTTGCTGCCGCGTATTGCCGCGTTGCGCTCGGCGTCGGGCCGCGCCAACAGTCTGATCGAACAGATGGCGCTCGCGCGTTACATCGATGCCGGGGATTTCGCGCGCCATTTGCGCGCGTCGCGCAGCGTGTATCTGCGGCGCCGCAATCTGATGCTCGATACGTTGCGCGCCAATCTGCGCACGCCGTGCCGTGTCACGGGCGAGCACGCGGGGTTTCACTTCGTGCTGTGGCTGCCGCCGCAGATAGCGGAAACGCAGGTGGTCGACGCGCTGCGTGCGCAGGGCGTGTTTGTCGAAGGGCTGGGGGAATTTGCCCGGGCACAGCGCATGGCGCCCGGACTGGTGCTGGGCTACGCCGCCTTCGACGACGCGCGCGTCATCGAAGTGGCGAAGCATGTCGCGAGGGTTATCGACGCGTGCGCAGTTCCAGCCGGATGACAAACCATCCGGCGACGGCCGACATGATGGCCAGCGCGTACCAAGTGAGCATGTAGCTCATGTGGTTGTTGGGGAACTGCACCACGGTGAGTCCACCGACCGGGTAGTCGCGCGCTTGCGTATTCGTGATGTTGCCCGTCGTGGCCTCGCCGTCGCCATTGGGTACGGCGCGCGCGGCACCGGCGGGCCCGTCGGCATCCACGAAATACGGCGCCACGTCCGACAGGCCGCGTGCGGCGGCAATGGCAGCGACATCGCGCGAATACCAGAGGTTTTCCGAAGGCGAGTTCTTGCGCAGAAAGCCACCGCCGGCTTCCGTCATGCGCAGCAGCCCGGTGACCGTCACGTCGCCAGACGGCGCGGGCGGCACGGCTTCCTTCCAGCCCGGCGGCACAAAACCGCGATTGACGATTACCTCGCTGCCATCCGCGGTGCGCAGCGGCGTGAGCACCCAGTAGCCGCCCCCGAGATCGGTGACGGCCTGCACCAGCGTGTCTTTGTCGAACGCATAGGTGCCGGTGAGCGAGATGTGGCGGTATTCGTCGTCAGCCGCCGTGATGGCCGGCCATTGCGCGCGGGTAGGCGCGGCGACGGGCGGCGCATGCACGCGGGTATTCACACGCTCGATTAATTCGAGCTTCCACGCGCGGCGATGCAACTGCCACGTACCGAGGGATACGAACACGGAGATCAGGACCAGCGTGATGACGCCGAGAAAGACCAGCCGGAGGGGGGAGGGACGCCGGCGGGCGTCCCCCGAATCACGAAGTTGACTGCTGCTCAAGGGTAATGCCGTTCAAGGGAGGTTTTTCGTATCCTGCATCATACCCGGCATCATGTTTTGGTTCAGGTGATACATCACCCAGAGCGAACCCGAGAGCGCGATCACGACCAGCACGATCGTGAAGATGAGCGAGAGCAGGTTCCAGCCGCCCTCCGACTTCCCGTTCATGTGCAGGAAGTAGATCATGTGCACCACGATCTGAATGGCGCCCAGAAACAGAATCATGATCGCGGTGGTGCTCGATTTCTCGAACACCCCGCCCATCACGAACCAGAACGGAATCGCGGTGAGTACCACCGACAGGATGAAGCCGGTCGCATAGCCACGGAACGTGCTGTGCGGGCCTTCGTCCTCGTGGCCGTGGTCGTCACCATGATCGTGCCCTTCGGCACCGTGCAGCGTCGAATCGTGCGAACTCACGGCAGCACTCCCATGAGATAGACAAACGTGAAGACGCCGATCCATACGACGTCCAGAAAGTGCCAGAACATCGACAGGCACATCAGGCGGCGCCGGTTCGGCGCCGTCAGGCCATGCTTGCCGACCTGCACCATCAGCGTAATGAGCCAGATGATCCCGAACGTGACGTGCAGCCCGTGCGTGCTCACCAGCGTGAAGAACGACGACAGGAACGCACTGCGCCACGGCCCGGCGCCCTCATGAATCAGGTTGGCGAATTCGTAGAGTTCGAGCGAGAGGAAGGCCGCGCCCAGCACCCCGGTGACCGCTAGCCAGCCCAGCACCGCGCTTTGGCGGCGCTTCTGCATCTCCAGCATCGCAAAGCCGTAGGTGATCGACGAGAGCAGCAGGAACGTAGTGTTGACCGCGACCAGCGGCAGCTCGAACAACTCTGCACCCGTGGGCCCGCCCGCGTAATTGCGGCCGAGCACCCCGTACGCCGCGAACAGGCAGGCGAACACGAGGCAGTCGCTCATCAGATAGAGCCAGAAGCCGAGCAGTGTGCCGTTGGGCGGATGGTAATCGCTCGACATCATGAAGCGCAGTTCGCCCTCGCGCGGTGGCGCGGGCGTGTGCGCTGCGGCAGGTGCGCCGCCGACGGGGAAGGGTGCGGTCGTATCAGACATGCTGGGCGAGCAGCTGCGTGCGCGCTGCCTCCGTGTGTTCGACCTGATCGGCCGGGACGTAATACTCGCGGTGATAGTTGAACGTGTGGCCGATCGCCGTCGCCAGCAGCGCGATGAACGACACGATCACAATCAGCCACATGTGCCAGATCAGCCCGAAGCCGCACACCGTCGCCAGCCCGGCGAGGATGATGCCTGCGCCGGTGTTCTTCGGCATGTGAATCGGCAGAAAGCCTGACTCCGGCCGCTTGAAGCCGTGCTGCTTCATCTGCCACCAGGCGTCGTTGTCGTGAACGATCGGCGTGAACGCGAAGTTATAGACCGGCGGCGGCGACGATGTCGACCATTCCAGCGTGCGGCCATTCCATGGGTCGCCGGTGTCGTCGCGCAACTCGTCCCGGCGGCGGTAGCTGACCACCAGTTGGATGAGGAAGCACCCGATCCCCAGCGCGATGAGCAGGGCGCCGACGGCCGCGACTTGGAACCAGATCTGCAACGACATATCGTCGAAGTGGCTCATCCGGCGTGTCACGCCCATGAGGCCGAGCAGATACAGCGGCATGAACGCGACGTAGAAGCCGATGAACCAGAACCAGAACGAGCACTTGCCCCAGAACGGATCGAGCTTGTAGCCGAACGCTTTCGGGAACCAGTAAGTGATGGCGGCCATGATGCCGAAGATCACGCCACCGATGATCACGTTGTGGAAGTGGGCGATCAGGAACAGACCGTTGTGCAGCGAGAAGTCGGCGGGCGGCACTGCCAGCAGCACACCGGTCATGCCGCCGATCACGAACGTCACCATGAAGCCGAGGGTCCAGAGCATCGGCACTTCGAAGCGGATGCGCCCGCGATACATCGTGAACAGCCAGTTGAACATCTTCGCCCCGGTCGGTATCGAGATGATCATCGTCGTGATACCGAAGAACGAATTCACACTCGCGCCCGAGCCCATCGTGAAGAAGTGGTGCAGCCACACGAGATACGACAGCACGGTAATCACGACCGTGGCGTACACCATCGACGCGTAACCGAACAGGCGCTTGCCAGAGTAGGTGGACACCACTTCGGAGAACACGCCGAACACCGGCAGCACGAGAATGTAGACCTCGGGGTGGCCCCAGATCCAGATCAGGTTCACATACATCATGGCGTTGCCGCCGAGATCGTTCGTGAAGAAGTTGGTGCCGGCGTAGCGGTCCAGCGCGAGCAGGGCGAGTACGGCGGTCAGCACCGGGAACGCAGCCACGATCAGCACGTTGGTGCACAGCGAGGTCCACGTGAAGACCGGCATGCGCATCATCGACATGCCCGGCGCGCGCATCTTCACGATGGTCACCAGCAGGTTGATCCCGGATAACAACGTGCCTATCCCGGCGATCTGCAACGCCCATATGTAGTAATCGACACCGACGTCAGGGCTTTGCAGAATGCCCGACAGCGGCGGATACGCCAGCCAGCCCGTGCGGGCGAATTCACCGACGAACAGCGACATCATCACGAGCACCGCGCCGCTCGTGGTCATCCAGAAGCTGAAATTGTTGAGGAACGGAAACGCCACGTCGCGGGCGCCGATTTGCAGCGGCACGACAAAGTTCATCAGGCCAGTGACGAGCGGCATCGCCACGAAGAAGATCATGATCACGCCGTGCGCGGTGAAGATCTGATCGTAGTGGTGGGGCGGCAGATAGCCCATGTTGTCGCCGAACGACACCGACTGTTGCAGCCGCATCATCGCCGCGTCGGCAAAGCCGCGCAGCAGCATAACGATGCCGAGCATCACGTACATGATGCCGATCTTCTTGTGATCGATACTCGTGAACCACTCTCGCCAGAGATAGCCCCAGAGTTTGAAGTACGTGATTGCACCCAGTACCACGATGCCGCCGAAGGCGACCCCCGCAAACGTCGCGAGAAGAATGGGCTCGTGGTAGGGGATGGCCTCCAGCGTAAGACGGCCGAAGATCAGTTTGACGATGTCCAGGTGCTCGAGCATAGGATCATTCGCGCGCGGGGCGCGTCATTGTCGAGGGTTGGGCGCGCGGCGCCTCACTGTGTGAGCCCTTCGCCGGGGGCACGCCGTAGCGTGGCGTCGGCGAGCGGACCGCCGCTCAGACGGGTTGCAAACTGGGAGGTGTTGTCGGCGGTGCACATGGCGTCGGCGAGCAGCGCATCGGTCTTGCCGCCGCGCATCTTCCACGACGTCGTGCCGACATTGCCATCACGCGCTTCGTTGGCCGCATGCTTGTGATTGGGCTGATCCATCATGTCCTTCAGGCAAGGCTGCCCGGCCTGGACACAGCGGTTCAGAATCGCATCGTAGAGATCGGGTGCGACATCGCCGTAGTACTGCACCGGCACCCATTCGCTGGGCTGCGTGAGGGCTTCGTACTTGTCGCGCGAGAGATTCTGGCCCTTCGCCTTGACCTGTTGCACCCACGCGTCGAATTCTTCTGCCGTCATGCCGTGGAACTTGAAGCGCATGCCCGAGAAGCCCGCGCCGCTGTAGTTCGCCGAGAAGCCGTCGTAGACGCCGGGCTTGTTGATGACAGCGTGCAGCTTCGTTTCCATGCCGGGCATGGCGTAGACCTGACCGGCGAGGGCGGGCACGAAGAACGAATTCATCATCGTCGTCGACGTGATTTCGAAGCGGATCGGGCGGTCGACCGGCGCGGCCAGCTCATTGACGGTGGCGATGCCCTGATCGGGGTAGAAGAACAGCCATTTCCAGTCCATCGCCACCACTTGCACCGTCAACGGGCGCGTGTCGGGGGGAATCTCGCGTTTGGCGTCGATCCGTTCCAGTGGGCGATACGGATCGAGCTTGTGCGTACTCACCCAAGTGAGGGCGCCGAGCGCGATGATGATGAGCAGGGGCGCCGCCCAGATCAGCAGCTCGAGCAGTGTCGAGTGATCCCATTCGGGCGTGTAGACGGCATCCTTGTTCGATGCCCGGTATCGCCAGGCAAAGAGCAGCGTGAGTGCGATCACCGGAATGATGATCAGCAGCATCAGGATGGTGGAAACGATAATGATGTCCCGCTGCCTCACCGCGAGATCGCCCGCAGGCGACATCAAAACGGTATTGCAGCCGGACAGCAAAGCGGCGGCGGGGAGCAAAAGTACCCCGCGAAGGAACTTGGGGGAAGTCATGCTGCGATCGATGAACCGTAGCCGTGGACCGGACCCATCATGGACTTCACACCCCGATGCAAGATACTAGGGTAAACCCGATAGCGTCGATTCGAGTAACCTGCGATGCTTTTCGGGCACGAGTGTCATCGTCATCCCGATCCGCAAGGGGGTCCGATAATGTCAAGCAGTGCTCATCAATCGCCGACCCCACCCGGTTCGCCGAGTGCTTCGACTGCGCACGATCACGGCAACAAGTCTCGCATTGCCCCTGAGGAAATCGCGGTAGGCGTTGTCGTCGGACGCGCCTCCGAGTACTTCGATTTCTTCGTGTTCGGCATTTCTGCCGTTCTCGTCTTTCCGCACGTTTTCTTCCCGTTTGCCGACGGCCTGCACGGCCTGCTGTACTCGTTCACGATCTTCTCGTTCGCGTTTATTTCGCGCCCGTTCGGCACGACGCTGTTCATGAACGTGCAGCGGCGCTGGGGCCGTAGCGTCAAGCTCACGGCGGCGCTGTTCGTGCTCGGCACGGCGACGGCCGGCATGGCGTTCCTGCCGGGCTATGCGGTGCTGGGCGACCGTGCGATCTGGCTGCTCGCGTTCTTCCGTCTGGTGCAGGGCATCGGCTTCGGCGGCTCGTGGGATGGTCTGCCGTCGCTGCTCGCCATGAACGCGCCGCCGCACCGTCGCGGCTGGTATTCGATGATGGGGCAGTTGGGGGCGCCGATCGGCTTTCTCATCGCGGGCGGCTTGTTCCTGTTCCTGCACTGGAGTCTGGAGAGCGACGACTTTCTCACGTGGGGCTGGCGTTATCCGTTCTATGTGGCCTTCGCTGTGAACGTGGTGGCGCTGTTTGCGCGCCTGCGTCTGGTGGTCACGAACGAGTACACCGAGATGCTCGAAGAAGGGCAACTGGAGCCGATCAGCACGCGTGAGATGGTGCGCTCGCAGGGCTACAACATCTTTCTCGGCGCGTTTGCTGCGCTCGCCAGCTACGCGCTGTTCCACTTGGTGACGGTGTTCCCGTTGTCGTGGATTTCTCTGCAAAACACGCAAGATCTCGACAGTGTGTTGATCGTGCAATTGTGCGGTGCCGTCATCGCCATTATTTGCACGGTGATTTCGGGGCGCATCGCCGACCGGCTCGGGCGACGCACGACACTCGGACTCTTCGCGATCTTCATCGGCATCTTCGCGCTCTTCGCGCCCTACCTGATGGGCGGTGGCTCGACCCGGCAGGACATCTTCATTCTGGTGGGCTTCGGGTTGCTCGGCCTGTCGTACGGGCAGGCGGCGGGGACGGTGACGTCGAATTTCGAGCAGCGCTTCCGTTACACGGGGGCGGCGCTCACCACCGACTTTGCTTGGCTGTTCGGCGCGGCATTCGCACCGCTCGTCGCGCTGGGGTTGTCAGCGGAATTCGGGCTGGTTGCCGTGAGCGTCTATCTGCTCTCGGGGACCGTTTGCACGTTGCTGGCGCTGCGCATCAACAAGGCGTTGGAAACCCGCGACTGATTGTTTCAGTGTTCCTCGCCACGGCGCGGCTTTGACCGCGCCGTTTCGTTTCCACAGCCTTCACACCTCACACCCTCACACGTCATGCAGCATGCCGACAATCGCCGCCGTGATGTCGCGGGTGCGCGAGTCGTGTTCACGATGAATCATGCCGACCGTGCGCAACAGCGGTGGCGCCGCAATCGGCACGATGCGCAGCAGCGGGTCGGCCTGCCAGTCGCCGCGATGCAGCAGCGGCAATACCGACACGCCGACGTTCTTGCGCACGAGCGCGACGATGGTCTCGATGGAGTTCAATTCGAGATATTCCGTGACGGTCAGTTTCGCTGCGCGCAACGCCTGCTCGACCACGAGTCCCGTGCGCACGCGCCGGTCGAAGCGCAGGAACGCGTGTTCATCGAGAACGGACTGCGGATTGGCGTCCGGCGTGGCATCCCAGACTTCGCGATTGACGACCATCACCATCGGCTCGGTATAGAGCGGCGTCCACACCAGCCCGTCGGGGCGCGCATCGTCGGCACGGGCGACCACGGCAGCAATATCGACTTCGCCCTGTTCGACGAGATCGGTCAGCTCATCGGAACGTGCGGACGTGAGGCGCACATCGAGCCCGGGATGCGCGGTTTTCAGTTCGGCCACCACCAGCGAGAGCGCTCCGATGACCGACACGACGGCACCGATGGTCACCGGCCCCTGCATCGCATCGAGAGGCGAGGCCGTCAGGTCGGCGGTGAGCGCCAAAATCTGCTCGACGCGCGGAAACAGTTCGCGCCCTTGCCGGGTGAGCGTGATCTGCCGCCCGCGACGGTCGAACAGGCGCTGGCCGACGGCATCTTCAAGCCCGCGCATTTGCAGACTCACGGCCGCCTGCGTGAGCGCGGCACGTTCGGCAGCGGCGGCAAACGAGCCGGTTTGTGCCACCAGCCGGAACGTTTTCATCATGCGCAGTGTGAGCATTTGGGAGGTAAAAATAATTTACGTATTGAAAAGAAATATTAATATTTTCTATTGATCCGTGGGGGACATAATCGTGTCATGCATTCCGCTCATGACCGAGCCAGCCCATAACAACGCACCCATGACCCTGCCCGCAGAACCCGCGCCGGTGCTCGATGTGACCGGCCTGTCGCTGAAGTTCTCCCGCGCCGCCGATGCGCCGAATCTGATTGACGGCGTCTCGTTCGCGGTTCACCCCGGCAAGACGCTGTGCATCGTCGGCGAGTCGGGCTGCGGCAAGAGCGTGACGTCGCTCGCCCTCATGGGGCTGTTGCCGAGCCCGCCGGCCAATTTGGTCGCGGGTCGCGCAATGTTCGAAGGGCATGATCTGCTGGCGTTGCCCGAGCGCGAGTTCGCCGACATGCGCGGCAACCGGCTTGCGATGATCTTTCAGGAGCCGATGACGTCGCTGAACCCGGCGTTCACCATCGGCCATCAGATTGAAGAGGGCATTCGCCGTCATCGCGGTCTGGACCGCAAAGCGGCGCGTGCCGAAGCGCTGGCGATGCTGAAGCTGGTGCGCATTCCGGCGCCCGAGACACGGCTCGACAACTATCCGCACGAACTCTCCGGCGGCATGCGCCAGCGCGTGATGATCGCGATGGCGCTCGCCAACCGCCCGGCCCTGCTCATCGCCGACGAACCGACCACCGCGCTCGACGTCACCATTCAGGCGCAAGTGCTCACGCTGATTCAGACGCTGCAACGCGAGACCGGGACCGCCGTGGTGTTGATCACGCACGATCTCGGCGTGGTGGCAGAGGTGGCCGATCACGTCGCCGTGATGTATGCGGGGCGCATCGTGGAATACGGCAGCGTCGACGAGATCTTCGACGATCCGCAACACCCTTATACGATTGGCCTGATGGGCGCGATTCCGTCCATCGGCAAGCGCGAAGGCACGCTCGCGACTATTCGCGGCTCGGTGCCGTCGCCCGAGCGCATGCCGGCCGGATGCCGCTTTGCGCCGCGCTGTCCGTTTGCCGAGGCGCGCTGCACGCAGCAGGCGCCGGTTGAGCGCACACTGTCCGGCACGCATCGCGTCGCGTGCTGGCTCGCACCGGTCGACGCGCTCACGCCGCCCGCAACCCCGATGGAAGAGGTGGCCGCATGACAGCGTTGCTCGAAGCTCGCGATCTGACCAAACACTTCGGCGGCCACCGCGTCGGTTTTTCGCGCGCGCCCACGGTGTACGCCGTGAATGGCGTCTCGTTCTCGGTGCAGGCGGGCGAAACGTTCGCCATCGTCGGCGAGTCGGGCTGCGGAAAATCCACGCTCGGCCGTTTGTTGCTGCGCCTGCTCGATGCCACGCGCGGGGAAGTGCGCTATCAGGGCGAAGACATCATGAAGCTGGGTGCCGGCGCGATGCGGCGTCTGCGACGTGAATTGCAGATCATCTTTCAAGACCCGTTCGCCTCGCTCAACCCGAGCATGACCGTGGGCAGCCTGATTGCCGAGCCGATTGCGCTGCACGGGCTCGCGCATGGCCGCGCACGCGACGACCGGGTGGCCGACCTGCTGCGCACCGTCGGTCTGCAACCGGACTATGCACAGCGCTTTCCGCACGAATTCTCCGGCGGCCAGCGCCAGCGCATCGGCATCGCCCGCGCGCTCGCGGGTGAGCCGCGCGTGATCATCGGCGACGAACCTGTCTCTGCGCTCGATGTTTCCGTACAGGCGCAGGTCATCAACCTGCTCGAACGTCTGAAGCACGATCTCGGCCTCACGCTCATCATGGTGGCCCACGATCTGGCCGTCATTCGTCACATGAGCGACCGCGTTGCGGTGATGTATCTGGGCGAGATTGTGGAACTGGCCAGCGCCGATGCGCTGTTCGACAACCCGTTGCATCCGTACACGCAGGCGCTGTTGCAGGCGATTCCGGCAAGCAGCCCGCACGTGCGCCGCAGCCGCGCGCCGCTGGGCGGCGAATTGCCGAGCCCGACGGCACCGCCGCCCGGTTGCCGTTTTCACCCGCGCTGTCCGCATGCGCGCGAGGTGTGCCGCGAGCAACGCCCGATTGACGAAGTCTTGCCCGACGGCCGGCAGGTGGCCTGCCACTTCTGGCGGGACATCCAGAATGCGGGGGCGAGCCCCACACTCGTCACGCCGCCGAGCGAAAAGCTGACGGCGCGTCTGGCGCTGTATCGCGCACGGCAGGCGCAGGCCGACGCGGCTGTCGTCAGCTAATAACACCCACACTATTCCGATAAACACTCACGAGAGACCTCACGCATGCGCAACGTTCTGCTCGATTTCGCTCTGGCTGCCGCACTGACCACGGGCGCCGCGTCGGCGATGGCCCAGTCGGCCATCCGCATTGGTTTGCAGGAAGATATCGGTTCGCTCGACCCGGCGCGCAGTTCGCAGGTTGTCGACCGCATGGTGTTGCGCTCGCTGTGCAGCTCGCTGGTCGATATCTCGCCGGATCTGAAGTTCGTGCCGATGCTGGCCACGTCGTGGAGCGTGAGCGCAGACGGCAAGACGTGGACGTTCAAGCTGCGTCAGGGCGCGAAGTTCCACGACGACGAGCCGTTCAACGCCAAGGCCGTGAAGGCCAATCTCGACCGCGCACGCAGCATGCCCGCGAGCAATCGCAAGAGCGAGCTGTCGTCCATCGATCACGTCGACGTGGTGGACGATTCGACCGTCAACATCGTGCTCAAGGCCCCGGACTCGGCGCTGCTCGCCACGTTGTCCGATCGCGCCGGCATGATGCTGGCCCCCAAGACACTGGCCGATGACGCCGCCGTGCAAGCACGCCCGGTGTGCTCGGGCCCGTACAAGTTCGTGCAGCGCGTGCAGAACGACCGTGTCGTGCTGGAGAAATTCGCAGGCTTCTGGGATGCCGACAAATACCCGATCCAGAAGGTCACTTTCCTGCCGATTCCCGACACCACCGTGCGTCTCGCGAACGTGCGCTCCGGCTCGCTCGATATGCTTGAGCGTCTGTCGCCGTCCGACGTGAAGTCGGTCAAGCGCGATGCCAATCTGAATTTCCTGACCATCGACGGTCTGGGCTACTACGGCCTGACGTTCAACGTGGCCGCCAACGCGCCCAAGGCGCTGCGCGACAAACGCGTGCGTGAAGCCTTCGATCTGGCCATCGACCGCGACGCCATCAATCAGGTGATCGGTGGCGGCATCTTCACCCCTGCCAATCAAGCGCTGCCCAAGAGCGGCCAGTACTACGACACGGCGATCAAGACGTCGAAGCGTGATGTTGCCAAGGCGAAGGCACTGCTCAAGTCGGCAGGCTTCGAGAAGGTGGACGTGACGCTGAGCTTCGGCAACAACACCGTGTCGAACCAGATGGCGCAGATGTTGCAGGCAATGCTCGCCGAGGCGGGCATTACGCTGAAGCTGCGTCCGATGGACTACGCCGCTGCCCTCGACGCCGCGCACCGTGGCGACTTCGATGTGCTCTACAACGGCTGGTCGGGCCGCGTGGACCCGGACGGCAACCTGCATCAGTTTGTGACCTGCAAGGGCAACCTGAACTACGGTCAGTATTGCAATGCCGACGTCGACAAACTGCTTAACGACGCCCGCGTGAAGTCCAGCGTGGCCGAGCGCAAGCCGCTGTACGACGCGGCCAACAAGATCCTCGCCGACGACAACCCGATTCTGTATCTGTACGTGCAGCCGTGGCCGTATGTGCTCACGAAGAAGGTGCAGGGCTTCGTGCCGTATCCCGACGGTTTGATCCGTCTGCGCGGCGTGAGCCTCAAGGGCTGAGGGAGCGAGGTAAGCCATGCTGCGTCTCGTCCTCCATCGCGCGCTCGTCGCCATTCCGACACTGTTCATCGTGTCGATGCTGATCTTCGGGCTGCAAAAAATGCTGCCCGGCGATCCCGTGCTCGCGATGGCTGGCGAGGACCAGAACCCGCAGGTCATCGCGGCGTTGCGCGAGAAGTATCACCTCGACAAGCCGCTGCCCACCCAATACGCGCTGTGGATGGGTGACGTGCTGCATGGCAACCTCGGCAATTCGCTGCGCACCGGCGAACCGGTGACGACGCTGATCGCGCAGAAGCTGCCGGTGACGCTGCAACTGGCTTCGCTCGGTCTGCTCATCGCCATCGGCATCGGTATTCCGCTGGGCATTCTGTCGGCGGCGAATCGCGGCAAGGCGGTGGATTACGGTGCCAACGTGCTGGCGCTCTCGGGCATGTCGATCCCCAACTTCTGGCTGGGCATCCTGCTGATCTTTCTCGTGTCGGTGCGCTGGCAGTTGCTGCCGTCGTCGGGCTACGTGCCGCCGGGCGAAGACCTGTGGATGAGTTTCAAGACGATGATCATGCCGGCCTTCGTGCTGGGGGCGGCGCTGGGCGCGCAACTGATGCGTCATACGCGCAGTGCCATGCTCAGCGTGCTGCGCACCGACTACATTCGCACCGCGCGCGCCAAGGGCTTGTTGCGCGGCACCGTGGTGCTCAAGCATGCGTTCCGTAATGCGCTGATCCCGATCGTCACGGTGCTCGCGCTGCTCTTCGGTGAATTGCTCGCGGGGGCAGTGCTGACCGAACAGGTCTTCACGATCCCGGGCTTCGGCAAGCTGGTGGTCGACGCGGTGTTCAACCGCGATTACGCGGTGGTGCAGGGCGTCGTGCTGGTGACGGCGGTGAGTTTTATCGCGCTGAATCTGGTGGCCGACGTGCTGTATGTGTTGCTCAACCCGCGCCTGCGCCGGGCCTGAGGCTTATTCTTTCCGACTGAACATGGCCGCCTTGCCCACGACTCCCTCCACACCGTCCACGCCGCCCACGCCGCCCACACTTGTCGCCGCTTCCGTATCGGCAGCAGCGAGTGCGGAGCGTTTGCCGCGCCGCCGTCATCGCGGGCTGCGTAAATTCGCACGCAACCGTGCGGCGGTCGCCGGTGCGATCATCGTCGCGTTCGCCGTGCTTGTCGCGCTGCTCGCGCCGTTGATTTCCCCTTACGATCCGATCGCCACCAGCTTCATGACCGTGCGTCAGGCGCCCAGCGCGCTGCATTGGTTTGGGACTGACGAACTCGGGCGCGACATTCTCGCGCGCATGATTTACGGCGCCCGTGCGTCGCTCGCGGCCGGTGTCGTGTCGGTAGGCATTGCCGTGATCATCGGTGTGCCGCTGGGGCTGCTCGCCGGTTACTTCGGCCGCTGGGTCGATGCCATCGTGTCGCGTCTGGCCGATGCGCTGCTCTCGATCCCGTTCCTGATTCTCGCCATCGCCATGGCGGCGTTTCTCGGGGCGAGCCTGACCAACGCCATGATCGCCATCGGCGTGTCCGCCATGCCGCGTTTTGTGCGGTTGGCACGAGGGCAAGCGCTCACGGTCAAGGCGGAAGAATATGTCGAAGGCGCGCGCGCCATCGGCCTGTCGGATACGCGCATCATCGTGCGCTACATCCTGCCGAACGTGCTGCCCCCGATCATCGTGCAGGCGAGCCTGACGGTGGCGACGGCCATCATTGCCGAAGCGAGTCTGTCGTTTCTAGGGCTGGGCCAATTGCCGCCGATGCCCTCGTGGGGCTCGATGCTCAATACCGCCAAGGACTTCGTCGAACAAGCGCCTTGGATGTCGATTTTCCCCGGTATCGCCATCTTTTTGACGGTACTCGGATTCAACCTGCTGGGAGACGGTTTGCGCGATGCGCTCGATCCGCGCGAACAGTAACGAGGGTGTCCCCCGCGCGTAACGTGAGCGTCCTAACGTTGCAGCGCGGGCCTCCCCGGCAGCCAACTCCACCCATTCGAGACAAAGGTAAGTGAAAGCGTCATGACGCAATTCAACTGGCAGAACCCTTATCCGACACCGCGCCTGCCGGTGTTCGCCCGCAACATCGTGTCGACGTCGCACCCGCTCGCCGCGCAAGCCGGCCTGCGCATCCTGTGGCAGGGCGGTAACGCCGTCGACGCGGCCATCGCCGCAGCCGCCTGCATGACCATCGTCGAGCCGGTCTCGAACGGTCTGGGCGGCGACTGCTTCGCGCTCATCTGGGACGGCAAGGAGCTGCACGGCCTGAACGCTTCGGGTGTGGCACCTGAGGCGTGGAATGTCGACTACTTCCGCAAGAAATACGGTGAGCAGCACGGCATCGCGAAGCAACCGACGCGCGGCGTAGACACCGTCACCGTGCCCGGCGTGATCGCCGGCTGGGAAGCGCTGCACGCGAAGTTCGGCAAGCTGCCGTTCGCCGATCTGATGGCACCGGCCATCGAGATCGCCGAGCGGGGTCACGCGGTTGCCAACATCGTTGCGCGCAAGTGGGCCGCCGCCGTGCCGGAACTGAAAGACCAGCCGGGCTACGCGCAGACGTTCATGACGCATGGCCGTGCACCGACGACCAGCGAAATGATGCGTTTCCCGGGCCACGCGCGCACGCTGCGCATGCTGGCCGAACAAGGGCCGCGTGCTTACTACGAAGGCGAGATCGCCGAGCGCATCGTCGCTTGGTCGAGCGAGCACGGCGGGTCGATGACGACCGACGATCTGCGCAACTACCGCGCCGACTGGGTCAAGCCGATCGAGAAGGATTATCGCGGCTACACCGTGCATGAAATTCCGCCGAACGGGCAGGGCATTGCCGCGTTGATGGCGCTGGGCATTCTCGAGAAGTTCGACGTGTCGCGTCTCGCCGTCGACCGCGTGCACTCGCAGCACTTGCAGATCGAGGCGATGAAGCTCGCGTTTGCCGATCTGTACAAGTACGTGGCCGACCCGCGCTCGATGGAAGTCACGCCTGAGCAGATGCTCGACGACGCCTACCTGACGGCGCGCGCAAAGCTCATCGATCCGGACCGCGCCACGCAGTTCGACTTCGGCATGCCCAAGGCCGGCGGCACGATCTACATGTCGACGGCCGACGAGAGCGGCATGATGGTCAGCTTCATCCAGTCGAACTACATGGGCTTCGGTTCCGGCGTGGTCGTGCCCGATCTGGGCATCGCGCTGCAAAACCGTGGCTGCGGCTTCTCGATGGACCCGAAGTCGGCCAACGTGGTCGAAGGCGGCAAGCGCCCGTTCCACACGATCATTCCGGCGTTCCTCACGCAAAAGGTCAACGGTCAGCACGAGGCCGTGATGAGCTTCGGCGTGATGGGCGGCGACATGCAGCCGCAAGGCCACTTGCAGTCGATTGTGCGCATGCTCGACTACGGTCAGCAGCCGCAGGCGGCATGCGACGCACCGCGCTGGAAGGTCAACCGCGATTTCACCATCGACGTGGAATCCACGCTCGACCGTGAGACGGTGGCCGGGCTGCTTGCACTGGGCCACAAGCTGAAGTCCATCGACGATCCGTATATGGACTTCGGCTCGGGGCAGTACATCTGGCGTCTGGATCGCAACGATCCGGAGCGCGGCTACGTGGCCGCCAGCGACAGCCGTCGCGACGGCCTCGCTGCTGGTTTCTGATCAGGCAGTCTCTGTCGTCGTGGCATCGGGTTGGCGAGCTTGCTCGCCACCCGAGTGCCGAACGCCCACGCTGATCGCCAGTGCCGCAACGCTGGCAATCAGCGCGGGGACAGCAGCCATCATGAAGAGGTGCTGCGGGTCCCATTGCAGCGCCAGCAACACGCCACCGACCATCGGCCCGACGATGGACCCAATGCGGCCGATACCGAGTGCCCAGCCGACCCCCGTGCCCCGAATCGTCGTCGGGTAGGTGCGCGCGGCCAGCGCATTCGCACCGATCTGCCCGCCGACCACGCAAAAACCCGCGCCGAAGATCGTTGCCGCCAGCACGGCCACCGAGGTGCCAGCCAGCCCCACCGGCACGATGCACACCGCCGCACACAGATACACCGCACTGAGCGCCTTGAAGGGCGGCACGCGGTCGAAGACGCGTCCCAGCGTGAGCGTGCCCAGCGTGCCGCCGATTTGCAGCATCGACGTGATGAGGGCGGCTGTATCGAGAGGGATGCCCGCATCGTGAATTACGGTCGGCAGCCAACTCGACAGGAAGTACAGATCCATCAGGCTCATGAAGAAGATCACCCACAGCAGCAGGGTGATACGCACTCGCTTGTCGGCAAATAGCGCACGCACACCCGCATGACCCGACGCGTGCACGTCCACGCCGCCGTCGATCTGCGCATCGGCTGGAAGATCGGGCGCGAGCTTGCGCAGCACCGCCCGCAGGCGGGCCGGGTCTTTCGCGCGGGCGATCAGAAAGCGAGGCGATTCGGGCAGACAGCGCCACGCAAGCACCGTGGCGGCCAGCGGCAACAAGCCGCCAACGACAAACACCGATTGCCAGCCGAAGTCCCGAATCAACCCGGCGGCCACCAGCCCGCCCAGCGCGGCACCCAGCGAGAAGCCGCAAAACATCACCATGATCGCCGTCGAGCGCACACGCTCCGGCGCGAACTCGCCGGTGAGGGCAATGGCGTTGGGCATCACGCAGCCCAGTCCAATGCCCGTCACGAGCCGCAAGATGAGCAATGCCGTGACCGATTGCGCGAGCGCCGTCGCGAGCGACATGACGCCGAAGATGAGCATGCCTGCGATCAGCACAGGTCTGCGTCCCAGCCGGTCGGACAATGGGCCGCCGATCAGTGCGCCCAGCGTGAGGCCGACGAGACTCGCCGAGAAGACTGGACTGAGTGCTGCTCGTTCGATACCCAGCGCGTGCACGATGGCGGGGGCGACATAACCGATGGCCTGCGTGTCGAAGCCATCGAGAAAGACAATCAGCGCACACAGCGCGGTGACGAGCAACTGGTAGCGGCCGAACGGCCGCTCGTCGATGAGCGCTCGCAGGTCGATGCGGGGCGTAGGCATACGTTTGTCTCCACGAATGGCCTCGTTGGCGAGGCTCTGTCGTAAGTGTGGGAAATGCAAATGCAAATGCAAAAGCGTGCGGGCCGTCGGGCGCGCACGCAGGTCGTTGTCGATGGGTTTTCGGGGGCGCCGGTCAGGCGTCAGCGGGCGGCAGCGGCCTGTTTGGCATTGAGCGTCTTCCGATTGAGTCCGGCCACGTTCTTGTAGCGATTCGAAATCTCGGCGAGATCGGCGTTGCTGATGACATCCTCGATCCGCGCGAACGGCTTGTCGCCGCTCAGGTCATGCACCGTTTGCAGAATGGCGTCCGGCGGCGCCGTGCGGTTCATCAGCACGACATCGGCGGTGGCCTTGCCGCGAATGCGTTCGTAAGCGTCGAGTGCCGCCGTGCTCAGGCCGTGCTCGCGAAGCTGCGCGGCCAGACACGGCGCGTCGAGAATCGCCTGCCCTGCGCCGTTCGAGCCGCGCGGCACCATCGGGTGCGCGGCGTCGCCGAGCAGCGTGACGCGGCCGAAGGTCCAGCGCGGCAGCGGGTCCTGATCGACCATCGGATATTCGAGAATGGTCTCGGTGGCCTCGATCATCCCGGCCACGTCGAGCCAGTCGAAATGCCAGTCGGCAAACGCCGGGAAGAAATCCTCCCGCCGCCCCACACCATTCCAGTCGCGGCGCGCCGGCTGCGGCGATTCGATTTCGGCGACCCAGTTCACCAATTGATTGCCTTGACCGTCGACGTTGTTGCGAATCGGATAGATCACCATCTTGCCAACCGACAGCCAACCGGCACGCACCATCGTCGCGCCCGAGAGGAAGGGTGGCAGCACCACACTGCCGCGCCACATATTCACGCCCGAATAGCGCGGTGCCCCTTCGGTGGGATAGCACTGCTTGCGCACGACCGAGTGAATGCCGTCGGCGGCCACGAGCAGACGCGCACTGACCGGCGGCAGGGCGTCGCCATCGGGCGATGCAAACCGGACGGTGACGTTGTCGTCGTTCTGTTCGAAGCCGGTGCAGCGATGCCCTTCGACCACCGCGTCGTCGCCAAGGCGCTCGCGCACTGCAGCGAGCAGGATGCCTTGCAGATCGCCGCGATGGATGGAGAACTGCGGCCACGCGTATCCGGCATATTCACCGGCGGGCTCGCTATAGACGAATTGACCGAACCGATTGAAGAACGCCGATTCGCGCGTGGTCACAGCAACGTTGCGTAGCGCGGCAGTGAGGCCCAACTCGTCGAGCACGCGCGCCGCGTGCGGCAGGATGTTCACGCCGACGCCCAGTGGACGAATCTCGGACACGGCTTCGTAGATGCGGCAGGCGATGCCTGCGTCGTGAAGGGTGAGGGCGAGCGTCAGACCGCCGATACCGGCGCCGACGATGGCCACATCGACGGATGAGGACATGGAGGTGTCTCCTGCGCGGCAATGCGCTGTGAGGTTGGAATGAACACCATTAGAGCGCGCCGCCAGTCATTAGGGAATTTTGACTATCATATGAATTAATATTCAATGGTTATGAGTGACGGATGAACATCTCACTGCGTCAATTGAAAGCGTTCGTGCTGGTCGCCACGCTGGGCAACTTCACCCGCGCGGCGGAGCGATTGCACATCACGCAGGCCGGGCTGTCGGTGATGATGCGCGAGATCGAAACGCAGTTGGGCAGCCGTTTGTTCGACCGGACGACTCGCAGCGTCACCCTCACGCAGGCCGGTCACGCGTTGTTGCCCGTGGCGAGTGCGGCCGTCGGTCAACTCGATGCGGTGGCCGGACAGATCGCCGCGTTTGGTCAGGTGGCGCGCAAGACGTTGCGTATTGCTGCCACGCCGCTCGTGTCGTCGCATCTGATGCCGGAATGGTTCGGCGCCTTTGCGAGCGAGCATCCCGACGTGGATCTGCGGCTGGTGGAAGCCGAACTCGCGCAAGTGCAGGCGCTTGTTGAGCAGGGCGAGGCCGATCTGGGCTTCGGCTTCTTCACGAAGGCGTCGCACGGTATCGAGCGCACGCTGCTGCAATCGTTTCGCCTGATGCGCGTGACGGCGGCAGGCAAGCGAGCGTTGTCGCGCAAGACGGCCAAGGGCGGTGTCCCTTGGGATGACCTGCGCGACGAGAAGCTCATCAGCCTGCCGCCCGACAATCCTATTCAGCAGCTCGTGGAGACGCATCTCGCGCGCATCGGCCGCGCCGACGAGCCGCGTGCAGTGTTTCGCCGCTTCGAGACATTGATCGGCATGGCCGAAGCCGGGCTCGGCGCCGCCATCGTGCCGACATTCACATTGCCGGCCTGCCGAGCGCGTGCGGTGCGTTGGGATGTGCTCACTTCCCCTGAAGTGACGCTTGGTTTTCACCGCATCGTCAAACGCGGTCGCGCCAAGCCGGAACTGTGGCGTCAATTCACCGAGCTGGCGGCAGGGTCATTGCGTCGTATCGACGCAATGGCCGATGAAGGCGCACGTTAGCCGACGTCATCGTGAAGCCATCTTCGCGAGGGGGACGTGGTGAGGACGATGCGTCTCTATAGCAAGCACTCACCCCTCGGAAAGTTAGTGCTTACCCATCTCGGATTCCTACACGCCATTGCCGATCGGGTGATACGTGAAGCTTCCGTTGATTCATCGAATCGTCACAGTTCGCCCCTGATAATCACGTCGCACGAGGAATTTACAAACTAATTCGGCGGCCGATCTACTGCGTCAATCACGCGGGGCACCGGGCGCCGGTGCGACCCGGGGAAATGACGCAATGACCATCCGTCATCGAATAACGCTATTGGTGATCCTGACGTTTGTCGCGCTCTCGATCATTGGTGGTTACGCGGTGTACCAGACGCGTGCCAGCGCTCAAAAAGTGCGGCAGGTAACCGAAGGTGTGGTACCGAGCGCGCTCGCTTCTGCCGATCTTGTCTCGCAAGTCAAGGCAGTTCAGATCGCCACGATGACGCTGGTCTACGCGCCTGACGAGACCGTCGTCGAACAGGCGCTCGACAATCTCAAAAAGCTGCGCGCCGACATCGATCAATCGCTGGCCCGTCAAGCCGACGGCGCCGCCAGCGCGGCACAGAAGGGGCTGGTGGCACAGGCCCGCGAGAGCGTCGACAACTACTTCAACGCGATCACCGATACCGCCAAGCTCAAACAGGCCGGTAAGGCCGAGATGGCGCAGGCGTTCCTGTTTGCGAACGTGGCGCAATACCGCGACGAACTCGAAGGTGTGGTGAACACGCTGCGCGTGGAGAAGAACCGCGAGAAGGATTCTGCGATCGCCACGCTCAACGACACGCTCTCGACCACGACGACGGCCATCGCCATCGTCACGGGCCTCGCGATCCTGTTGCTGACCGCCATCGGTGCGCTGCTCTACCGTCAGATCACCAGCCCGCTCTCGCGCATGCAGGGCATGATGAGCGAGATCGCCAGCAGTCAGGACTTCACCCGCCGCGTGCCGGTCGGCCGGATGGACGAAATCGGTCACTCGATCGTCGCGTTCAACGGCATGATCGAGAAGATTCAGGAGCGCTCGGCGCAACTCAAGCAGAAGACGGCCGATATTCAGGCGATGTTGCAGAACATGCAGCAGGGCATTCTGACGGTGGTCGACGGCTCGAAGGTGCACGCCGAGTACTCGGCCTATCTCGAAGCGATTTTCGAAACGCAGGACATCGCGGGCCGTGGCGTGATGGAGTTGGTGTTCGGTGACAGCGATCTCGGTTCCGACGCGCTGTCGCAAGTCGAAGCCGCCGTCGATGCCTGCATCGGTCAGGACGCCATCAACTTCGCCTTCAACGAACACTTGCTCGTGGGCGAAATCGGCAAGCGCATGCCCGATGGCCGCGTGAAGCAACTCGATCTCACGTGGTCGGCCATTACCGACGAGACCGACACGATCCTGCGCCTGATGCTGTGCGTGCGTGACGTGACCGAACTGCGTGAGCTGGCCGCCGAAGCGAACCAGCAGAAGCAGCGCCTCGAAATGATCGGCGAGATTCTGGCGGTGAGTCAGGAGAAGTTCCACCACTTCATCGAAAGCTCGACCGACTTCATTCGCGAGAACGAGCGCATCATCCGCAAGCACTCGCAGGCCGACAGCGCAGCGATTGCTGAGCTGTTCCGCAATATGCACACGATCAAGGGCAACGCGCGCACGTACAACCTGCAATACCTGACCAACGTCGTGCACGAGACCGAGCAGCAGTACCACGAGCTGCGTCAGCCGGAAGCGGGCTTGCCGTGGGATCAGGACCACCTGATGCGCGAACTCGAACGCGTGCGTAACGCGGTCGACACGTACGCCCATATCAACGAAATGAGTCTGGGCCGCAAGGGCCCGGGCCGCACCGCTGACGAACAGTCGATGGTGGTGGATCGCGGTCATATCCGTGCCAGCCTGCGCATGCTTGAGGCGGCTGACCCGAACGATCTGCATCAACTGGTTGCGATGCGCGACGCCGTGCACCAGACGCTGCGTTTGCTGGGCACCGAAGGCGTAGGCGAAGCGTTGGGCGGTGTGCTCGATTCGCTGCCGTCGCTGGCGGGTGAACTCGGCAAACCGGCCCCGGCCGTGCGTATCGACGACAACGGTTATCGTCTGCGCTCGCCGGCCGTGCGAATTCTGCGCGACGTGTTCATGCACTTGCTGCGCAACTCGATGGACCACGGGCTGGAAAGTGGTGACGAGCGCCGCGCGAAGGGCAAGCCCGCCGCAGGCACCATCGATATCGAAGTCGGTCTCGATCACAACATGCTGCAAGTCACGCTGACCGACGACGGCCGCGGTCTGGCGCTGCATCGCATTCGCGGCATCGCCGTGCAGCGTGGCTGGATCACGTCGGAAACTTATGTGACGGACGAGCAGATTGCGCAGTTCATCTTCCGCCCGGGCTTCTCGACGGCCGCGCAGGTGACCGAAGTGTCGGGGCGTGGTGTGGGCATGGACGCCGTGCAGGACTTCGTGCGCCGCGAACATGGCCGCATCGAGTTGCGCTTCACCGACGATCGCAAGGGCGCGGAATTCCGCCAGTTCCAGACGGTGGTGTGCCTGCCGGACAATCTGGTGGTCGATGGCTTCGACATGAACAGCGTGGCAGCCGACGCGGTGGACCTGCCGAGCGCGCAGATCGAGTCGATCGATAAGCTCGACCCGCGTGAGGTTCGCGACGACCTGTCCAATCTCTCGAACGCCGGTAAGGTCTGACCCAGTATGAATTTACGGCGGCGCAGACCTGACCGGTCTGCGGCCGCCGCGCCGCTTTCGGAGGCATCAAGAGCATGGCAGCAGTGGAATGGATCGCGGCGGGCGCCCTCGCCGGTGTTGCGGGTGCGGGCGTGATCGGCTTCATCGTGCATCGCTGGCGCATGGCGCAGGCCGTCGCGCACTGGCGCGCGCTGGAAAAGACGCACGAGGAAGCCCTCGAACAGGCGCTTGAACGCGAACGCGCGGCGCAAGCGAGTAACGACGAGATCGCCGAAGCGCACACCGCCGCGTTGGCGGCGCTGCAAGCGCAGTTGGCACAAGCCGAGTCGGATCTGCAAGTCGCACGCAAATCCGAAGCCGCCGTGCTCGACGCCAAGACGCAGTGGCAGGAAGAAGCCCAGCGCATCGCCGGTGAGGCGGCGCGTCTGCGCGGGCTTGCGGCGACGTTCGAGCGTTGGCACGAGCAGATGATCTCGCTCATGACACAGAATCAGGACATGCACGCGAAGAATCACGAGTTGGCATCGATCGTGCGGCACGTGCTGATCGTCTCGCTGAACGCGTCGATCGAAGCGGCCCGCGCGGGCACGGCCGGGCGCGGTTTCGGCATCGTCGCCAGCGAAGTGCGTTCGCTCGCGACGCGCTCGGAAGAGCTGTCGAAGAGCTATCGCGACAGCCTGCATCGCAACGACGTGACGACCACGGCGACGTTTCAGGACATTCAGGCGGGCGGCAAGATGATTGCCGCATCGCTCTCGAGCGTCGAGTCGCTGGCGCACCAGTTGCATTCCCGTCTTCACTAGGCAGGTGGCGTTTTGATCAGCACTCACGCACGCGACAGTTTCGAGCGCATTCTGCACAAGGCGGCACGCACGCGGCTGGCCCGTTCGGTCGATGCGCCTTGCGAGATCGTGCCGTTGCGCACGCGCCAGTCCGAGCCTGCGAACGACGCCGATGTCGATCTCGCGAAACGGCATGCGAACGTGGTGGTGCTCACGATTTCGTCGATCGGCTTTCGCATGCTGCTGATTCTGCATTTCGACGAGGACGACGCGACGGCGGCTTACTTCCTTGGCGAAGCGCAGGACAAGTCATTTCGCGAGGCGTTTCTCGAAATCAGCAATCTGTGCTGCGGCGCGATCAATCAAGAGCTGCTGAACTACTTTCCCGATCTGGGCATGTCGACGCCGTATGTGCTGAGCGCGCGCTGTGTGCCGCATCTGACTCAACTCAAGCCGAATCACCTGGCGTCGTGGGAGATCACTCTCGACGGCTCGGTCCGCCTGGCTGCCACGCTGTGCGTTTGCGCGCATGCGCCGCTCGACTTCGTCGCCGAAGTGAGCGAGACGCAGGACAGCGGCGGCGAGCTGGAACTGTTTTGAATTCGCCCCACGTCTTGGCAAGGAACCCAATACGATGAACCGAACCACCCCCCGCGAGTCGGTCAACCACTTCCTGATCCTCGACGACAACGTCGAACACGAATATCCCGAAGCGCTCGTGCGCGGGATGATCGATATCACCGATGGCGCCATTCGTGGCCTGTTCGGCGACGTCACTGTGACGTGCGAGTCGCCGAGCGTGGTGCGCGATCGCATCATCTTCGGCGAAGTCTTCAGCCTGATTCCGCTGGAGAGCGCCTGGTGCCGTGGCTACATGATGATGCAGGCCGAGCAGGTGCCGTTCATGCAGTTGCTCGAACACACGGGCCGCTGCGAAGGGCAGGCCGGCTTTCGTGAGCTCAACGGCATGCTGGGCGAGATGACCAATCTCATCTGGGGCGCGTTCAAGAGCCGCTTCATGGGCGACCCGGCGGCTGTGGACCACACGCAGGTGCAGGTGCCGCTGCTGATCAACCACAAGCAGAAGTACATCTCGTTCGGTACCGATAACCCGCAGCTGTGCTTCGTCTATCAGCTGACGGACCCGGTGAGCGGACAGATCGTCACGCTGCATCAGCATTTCGTCTTCAGCCTGAACTGGTCGCCCGAAGCGTTCCGCGAAGCGGCGCAGACCGTGACTGAGCCGGTCGAGACCGGTGCGCTGGAAATGTTCTGAGCCTCGGGCTCACCCATTCACACTCATATTCACTTACCCATTCACAAGGACAACACCATGTCGAAGATTCTCGTGGTCGACGATTCGAGCACTGTGCGCGACGAAGTCGCGGGTTTCCTGCGCAAGAACGGCCTGGATGTCGACACGGCCGTCGACGGCAAGGACGGCCTCGCGAAGATCAAGGCCAGCCCGGGCGTGAAGCTCGTCATCAGCGACGTGAACATGCCGAACATGGACGGCCTGACGATGGTCGAGAAGATTCGCGGCGAACTCGCCAACAGCTCGGTCAACGTGGTGATGCTCACGACCGAGAGCAGCCCGGCAATGAAAGAGCGCGGCAAGGCCGCGGGCGTGCGCGGCTGGATCGTCAAGCCGTTCAAGGGCGATGCCGTGCTGGAGACGTTCCGCAAGCTGGCGAGCTAAGCGAAGCGATTCCGTCGAAAACGAAGGCGGCGCCGCATCGTGATTTCGCGGCGCTCATCGGTACGATGATTCGGGCGGAAGACCGTCGCCACCGCGTGGCGTCGGCGTTACACTGCTGTCTTTCCCGTATCGCGCGAGAGTCCTCGCATTCTCGCTATTCACCATGAGCGTCGTTTCCCCGAAAAAAAAGCCGGCCGCTGCGGCCGCTGCGTCCGGTTTGGCTGATCTGGCCGAGACGGCCGCGCCGGCGTCCGGTGGCGCCGGTGCTGAAGTGACGCCCGAGACGGCCAATACTGCCAATGCTGCCGATGGCCGTCCGCGCCGCTCAAAGCTGCGCCTGACGTACGTCATCGCCAGCCTCGATCGTCTGCTGCGCCGCCACATGTCCGAGGCCCTCGCACCGCTTGGCCTCACGCTCGCACAGTTCACCGCGCTGTCAGTGCTCGACGCGCGCGGCAAACTCTCCAACGCGCAACTCGCGCAACGCTCGTTCATCACGCCGCAGTCAGCCAATGAGGTCGTGGGCGTCATGGCGTCGCGCCAGTGGATTACGCGCGAACCCGACCCGAACCACGGCCGTATCGTGCTCCTGCAACTGACCGACGAAGGCCGCCGTGTGCTTGCCCAGTGCGAGGTTGTCGCCAAGGAGATCGACGCCCGCATGCGTACGGACGTCAGTCGAGAGGACGCCGCTGCCGTGCAACGCCATCTGGAAATGTTCGTGCGCAATCTGCGCGACTGAGCCCCCGTCATCCACAGCTTCCCTCGTTTGTTCTCCTGAGCTTTTCTCCCGACTCCCAGTCGTTTTTGCGTCTGCCTTAGCACGCCGTTTTTGGCGTGCGCTTCGGGTTTATCCCGACCCGCCGAGCGCTTGTATTGTCAGGTAGCTTGATATTAAATGGAGTCCGCTGCGGCACCGTCACGCCCGTTGCACTTGCGTCTTTAATATCAGGTTTCCTGATTATATTGCGCGTGTGGCGGCGACAAATTTCGCAGGTAACTACATCGGGCGCCGCGTGCCACGGGTTGGCGGGCGGTAGCCGGAGTCCATGAAGATCACAGGAGACACTATGGAATCGACTCGGGAGCGTGGTGCGCAGGCGATATTGCCTGCGAGTGAGCGCACGGGCAGCACGGCCAACACGGTAGTGCTCACGCTGGGCTTGTGCTTTGCCGTCGCATTGCTCGAAGGACTCGACCTTCAATCGGTCGGGGTGGCCGCACGGGGCATGGCCAAGGAGTTCGGGCTGAGCGTCGCGCAGATGGGCATCGCTTTCTCGGCAGGTACATTCGGGCTGTTGCCCGGCGCCATGGTCGGTGGGCGGTTGGCTGACAGCATCGGCCGCAAGCGCGTGCTGATGCTCTCGGCAGCGTTGTTCGGTGTGTTGTCGATTGCCACCGCGTTCGTGTCTGATTTCTGGATGCTGGTGATCGTGCGCGTGCTCACGGGTATCGGCCTCGGCGGTGCCATGCCGAACCTGATCGCACTTTCCTCCGAAGCCGTCGCACCGCGTCTGCGTGGCACGGCGGTGAGCATCATGTACTGCGGTATCCCGTTGGGCGGTGGCATTGCCGCCACCATCGGCATGCTCGCCGTGAGCGATGCCGACTGGCGCCACATCTTCTACGTCGGCGGTGTCGGGCCGTTGTTGCTGTTGCCGCTGCTTGCCGTCTTCCTGCCCGAGTCGAAGGCGTTTGCCGAGGCCACGTCGCAAGGTCAGCGCACCACGCCTGCACCGTTCATGTCGGTGCTGTTCTCCGAGGGGCGCGGCGTGTCGACGGTGCAGTTGTGGCTGAGTTACTTCTGCACGCTCATCGTGCTGTACTTCCTGCTCAACTGGCTGCCCTCGCTTATGGGCTCGCGTGGTCTCGCCCGCGGTGAAATCGGCTGGGTGCAGATCCTCTTCAACGTCGGCAGTGCTGTCGGTGTGTTGTGTCTTGGCCTGCTGATGGACCGCGTGCGCATGTCGGTCGTCATCGGTGGCATGTATCTCGGCATGATTGCCTCGCTGATCGGGTTGGCGGCGGCGCAAGGCTTCGCCGTACTGGCGACAGCGGCCTTCTTCGCCGGCATGTTCATCATCGGCGGCCAGTCGGTGCTCTATGCACTCGCCGCGGCTTATTACCCGACTGCCATGCGCGGCACCGGTGTTGGCGCGGCGGTGGCGATCGGGCGTATCGGCTCGGTGGTCGGACCGCTCGCCGCAGGCATGTTGCTCGCTGTGGGCAGCAGTGCTGCCGTGGTGATCGGCGCCAGTGTGCCGGTCGTCATCGTCGCCGCGCTCGCGGCACTCACGCTCATCCGTCGTCCCCGCGCAGCCGACTGATTCGACATCGCCGGTCGGCTTCGCTTACCGCGACGGATGGCGTACGGCACGCCCCCCGTCGCGTTTTTTCGCGTGCAGCCCTTGCACGCCATCTGTTCCTGCCGACGCAGACCCAAACACCAAAACTACATCGATAACAATGGAGACTCGCATGGCACTTTCCGCACGCTCGCTGGGCATTTTGTCTGCCGCTGCCGCGCTCATGGCACCCGGCTTGGCCGCCGCACAATCGAATGTCACGATGTACGGCATCGTCGACACCGGTATCGAATACGTCTCGCACGCGAGCGCCAACGGCGCCGTGTGGCGCATGCCGGGGGTGACGGGCGAGTTGCCCTCGCGCTGGGGTCTGCGCGGCTCGGAAGACTTGGGCGGCGGCCTGTCGGCAATCTTTCAACTGGAGAGCGGCTTCAACCTGCGCGGCGGCGATCTGGGGCAGGGCGGCCGCCTGTTTGGACGGCAGGCGTTCGTGGGTGTGAAGAGCCCCTACGGCACGCTATCCATCGGGCGTCAGTATTCGATGACGTACTACGCGCTGCTCGGCTCCGATGTGCTGGGCCCGGACATCTACGGCATGGGCTCGTTCGACGCCTATATTCCGAACGCGCGTACCGACAACTCGATCGCCTATCAGGTCGGCTGGCAGGGGCTGTCGTTCGGTGTGGCCTATTCGTTCGGGCGCGACAGCGGCGGCACCGGCAACTCGCCGGGGCAGGGCACCTGTGCCGGGCAAGTGCCGGGGCAATCGACGCAATGCCGCGACTGGTCGGTGATGCTGAAGTACGACGCGAGCAACTTCGGTGTGGCAGCGTCGTATGAAGAGCAACGCGGGGGCACCAACGCCGCCGCCAACTTCTTCGACGGGCTCGCAACGACGGCGCTTACCAGCAGCAGCGACAAGGACGCGCGCACCACCTTGGGCGCCTATTACAAATACGGTGCGCTCAAAGTCGGTGGCGGCTGGCTGGGCCGCAGCGTGACGACCGCATCGGTCAACACGCACTCGAACCTTTTCTATCTCGGCGCGGCGTACAACTTCACGCCTGCGTGGCTGGTCGATGGCGAGGTCTATCGCATCGTCAACAGCGACCACGACACGCGCGGCACGATGACCACGCTGCGCGCGACGTATTCGCTCTCGGTGCGCACGGCGGTCTATGCGCAAGGTGCCTACCTGTTCAACAGCGCCAAGGCAGCCTATTCGGTCAGCGGCGGCGGTGGGGGTACGACGCCGCCCGCAGGTGTCGGCCAAACCGGTGTGATGCTCGGCATGCGTCATACGTTCTGATCCATATGAACTGAACACTCGCGTTGCATGCTCAGGGTTTCCCCTGAAATCATCGAGCTTGCAATGTAAGGCTACCTGATATTAAATGTGTCCATAGGCAGCACCGCGCGCCACTCCCGGCGCGCGGCGAGAGAACGCCGGACACTTGGGATTTACGCAAAATGAATGCATACGAAGGACGCTGGAAAACGATCGACGTGAAGGTGGAAGGCGGCATTGGCTGGGTCACCTTCAATCGTCCGGAGAAGCGCAACGCGATGAGCCCGACGCTCAACAGCGAAATGATTCAGGTGCTTGATGCGCTCGAACTCGACGGCGATGCCCGCGTGGTCGTGCTCACCGGTGCAGGCGCTGCGTGGACGGCCGGTATGGACCTCAAGGAGTACTTCCGCGAGATCGACGGCGGCCCGGAGATCGTGCAGGAGCGCATTCGCCGCGACGCCTCCGACTGGCAATGGCGCCGTCTGCGCATGTACGCCAAACCGACCATCGCGATGGTCAACGGCTGGTGCTTCGGCGGTGGCTTTTCGCCGCTCGTGGCGTGCGATCTGGCCATTGCGGCCGACGACGCCGTGTTCGGTCTGTCGGAAATCAACTGGGGCATTCCGCCGGGCAATCTGGTGAGCAAGGCCATGGCCGATACGGTCGGTCATCGCCGTGCGCTGCACTACATCATGACCGGCGACACCTTCAATGGTGCGCAAGCCGCCGAGATGGGGCTGGTGAACGAGAGCGTGCCGCTCGCCCAACTGCGCGAGGCAACCATCGCGCTGGCAGGCAAGCTGCTGGAGAAGAACCCCGTGGTGCTTCGCGCGGCCAAGCATGGCTTCAAGCGCTCGCGTGAGCTGACGTGGGAGCAGTGCGAAGACTATCTGTACGCCAAGCTCGATCAGGCACAACTGCGCGACCCGGAGCATGGCCGCGAGCAGGGCCTGAAGCAATTCCTCGACGACAAGTCGATCAAGCCGGGTCTGCAAGCCTACAAGCGTTGAAGGCGGTTGGGCGGCGCGGCATGCCCGCGATGATGAGTGGAAGCGAGAGGAGACAAAGCAATGCATGAAGTCCGGATGCTGATCGGCGGGCAGTGGCGAGACGCACAGAATGGCGCCACGTTCGAGCGCATCGACCCCGTTACGGGCGACATCGCCTCGCGCGCACCGGCCGCAACGTTGGCTGACGCCGACGCAGCGGTAGATGCCGCGCAGGCCGCATTTCCCGCATGGGCGGCGCTGTCGCCGGGAGCGCGCCGTGCGCGTCTGCTGGCCGCCGCCGAGCGCATGGATGCCCGCGCCGCCGAGTTCATCGCCGTGGGGGCAGCCGAGACCGGCGCGATGGCGAACTGGTATGGCTTCAACGTGATGCTCGCCGCGAACATGTTGCGCGAAGCCGCTGCGATGACCACGCAGATCGACGGCAGCGTGATTCCGAGCGACGTGCCCGGCAGTCTCGCGCTCGCGGTGCGCTCGCCGGTCGGTGTGGTGCTGGGCATCGCGCCGTGGAACGCGCCGGTGATTCTCGCGACACGTGCGCTGGCCATGCCGCTCGCCTGCGGCAACACCGTGGTACTGAAGGCGTCGGAACAATGTCCGGGCGTTCACGCGCTGATTGGGGCGTGCCTGCACGACGCCGGCCTCGGTGACGGCGTGGTCAACATCGTGACCAATGCCCCGGCCGATGCTGGCGAGATCGTCGCGCGGCTGATTGCGCACCCGGCCGTGCGCCGGGTGAATTTCACCGGTTCCACGCATGTTGGGCGCATCATCGCGCGCGTGGCCGCCGAGCATCTCAAACCCGCGTTGCTCGAGTTGGGCGGTAAGGCGCCGGTGCTGGTGCTGGACGACGCTGACCTCGATGCCGCCGTGGACGGTATCGCCTTCGGTGCCTTCTTCAACCAAGGGCAAATCTGCATGTCGACGGAGCGCGTGATTGTCGAGGCCCGCATTGCCGATGCCTTCGTTGAAAAGCTGACGGCCAAGGCCGCGAAGCTTCACGCAGGTTCGCCGACATCGCCCGACAGCGTGCTGGGTGCGATGGTCAGTGCGCAAGCGGCTTCACGGGTGGCAGCGCTGGTGGAAGACGCCCGTGAAAACGGCGCGCGTTTGCCGCTGGGATGCCGTGTCGAGGGCGCCATCATGCAGGCGACGATCGTCGACGGCGTGACCCCTGCGATGCGGCTCTATCGCGAGGAATCGTTCGGCCCCGTTGTCACGATTCAACGTGTCGACGGCGATGACGAGGCCATCCGTGTGGCTAACGATAGCGAGTTCGGTTTGTCGGCGGCGATATTCAGCCGCGATGTGGCGCGTGCGTTGCAACTGGCCAAGCGGATCGAGTCGGGGATATGCCATATCAACGGCCCGACGGTGCACGACGAAGCGCAGATGCCGTTTGGCGGTGTGAAGTCGAGCGGCTACGGCCGGTTCGGCAGCAAGGCGTCGATTGGCGAGTTCACCGAACTGCGCTGGATCACTGTGCAGACCACGCCCCGGCATTACCCGATCTGATCGCAGACGGCATTTGCGGCAGGGCGCACGGTTGTCGCGCCTGCCTGCAAAGCCACTTAGGAAGTGCCCGTCGCGACATGCGCCCGAGAGCGCCGCGCGGCAGGCCGGAAGCAGGAGACAGTGTTTTGAACCAAGGCAACATCCCGGCCGCAGCCGACGCTGCTGCGCATCGCTATCGTCACGTCGCCATCGGCAACCCCGGCGTGGAACTGCTGCGCGACGGCGAGTTCTGGTATCTGCGGTCGCGCGAAGCGCTCGGTGAGTTTCCCGAGCGCCTGACCGACCGTCTCGTGAGCGGCGCGGCAAAGCACCCCGAGCGGTGGCTCATCGCGCGCCGTGGCGCTGACGGCGAGTGGGTCGGCATCACGTACGCCGAGATGCTGTCGCGGGCGCGGGCCATCGGTCAGGCGCTGCTCGATCGTGGGCTGTCGCAGGCGCGTCCGATTGCGATTCTTTCCGGCAACGATCTCGAACATTTTCAACTGGCGCTCGGTGCGATGTTCGCGGGGGTGCCGTTTGCGCCGATTTCGCCCGCGTATTCCATCGTGTCGACCGATTTCGGCAAATTGCGCCATACGCTGGGTCTGCTGCAACCGGGGCTTGTCTATGCCTCGGACGCCAGCGCCTACGGCCGTGCAATGGATGCCGTCCTCGGTGACGATGTGATCCGTGTGACCGGCAATGGTGCGAATGGCACGCTGGCATTCGACGCATTGCTCGACACCGTGCCGCGCGATATCGATGCGGCGCATGCGAAGGTCGATGGACAGACCATCGCCAAAATTCTCTTCACCTCAGGTTCGACGCGTCAGCCGAAGGCCGTGCCGACCACGCAGCGCATGCTGTGCAGCAACCAGCAGATGCTGCTGCAAACGTTCCCGACGTTCGGCGAGACGCCACCTGTGCTGATCGACTGGTTGCCGTGGAATCACACCTACGGCGGCAGTCACAACGTGGGCATTGCGCTGTACAACGGCGGCACGCTGTACATCGACGACGGCAAACCCGTTGCGGGCAAGTTCGAAGAGACGCTGCGCAATCTTCGCGAGATTTCGCCGACGGTGTATTTCAATGTGCCCAAAGGCTGGGAGGATCTCGCCATCGCGCTGGAGAAAGACGCTGAATTGCGCGAGCGTTTCTTCGCGAAGGTGAATCTGTATTTCTTCGGCGGTGCCGGGCTGTCGCAGGCGGCTTGGGATCGGCTGGAACGTGTGACGGAAGCGCACTGCGGCGAGCGCATTCGCATCATGTCCGGTCTGGGCATGACGGAAACGTCGCCGAGTTGCATGTTCACGACCGGGCCGATCATGCGCGCTGGGTACATCGGACTCCCGGCCCCCGGCTGCGAGGTGAAACTGGCACCTGTCGGCGGCAAGCTCGAAGTGCGCTTTCGCGGCCCGAATGTCATGGGCGGCTACTGGCGGCATGAGGCGTCTGATCCGGTCTTTGACGAGGAGGGCTACTACTGCACCGGCGACGCGGCAACCTTCGTGGATATCGCACATCCGGAGATCGGGCTGCAATTCGACGGCCGTATTACGGAAGACTTCAAACTGAGTTCGGGCACGTTCGTGAGTGTCGGGCCGCTGCGCGCACGTGTGATTTCCGAAGGCGCGCCGTACGTGCAGGACGCGGTTGTGACCGGCATCAATCGCGACGATATCGGTCTGCTCGTATTCCCGCGCGTCGACGATTGCCGACGGCTCAGCGGGCTGCCAGCGAACGCGTCGATGGCCGAGGTGGTGGCCTCTGCCCCAGTGCGCGAGTTCTTTGCCCGCCTGATGCAGCAACTGAACGTGCAGGCGGGCGGTAGCGCGACCTATGTGGCGCGACTCTGGTTGCTCGACACCCCGCCATCGCTCGATCGCGGCGAAGTGACCGATAAGGGCTCGATCAATCAGCGTGCGGTGCAGGATCATCGCGCGGCAACCGTCGACGCGTTGCATGCCGCGCAAGCGGACGACTTGCGCGCCATTCTGGCCCCCGCGAGACGCTGAGATGGCCTATCGGGAAGTGCGTAGTGCGACGGACGATATTGCGTTCGTGCTGGACCGGCTCGGCGTGGGCGATGCGCTTGCCCGATTGGCGCCGTTTCGCGAGTTCGACACGGCGACGCTCATGCAGGTGGTCAACGAAGCGGGGCGCTTTGCACGCGACGTGCTGGCGCCGCTCAACGCCGTGGGTGACCGGGAGGGCTGCCACTGGCAAGACGGTGAGGTGCACACACCCGCAGGGTTTGCCGAGGCGTATCGCCAGTATCGTGAGGCGGGTTGGCCGTCGCTGCCCTGCGATCCCGATGTTGGCGGGCAGGGGTTGCCCATCGTCGCGCAGGTGGCGTTGCAGGAGCTGACCGCCGGGGCGAACCTCGCATGGACGATGTACCCGGGGATTCTGCATGGTGCGTACGAGTGCGTGCACCGCTTCGGCAGCGAGGCGTTGCAGGACGCGTGGCTTGCGCCGCTGGTGAGCGGCGAATGGCTAGCCACAATGTGCCTGACCGAGCCGGGCGCCGGTAGCGATCTGGGACAGATTCGCACGCGCGCCGAGTGGCTTGACGATCAGACGGTGCGCGTAACCGGCGAGAAGATATTCATCTCCGGCGGCGAGCAGGACTTCAGGCCGAACATCGTGCATCTGGTGCTGGCGCGTACGCCCGATGCACCGGCGGGTAGCGCAGGGTTATCGCTATTTCTCGTGCCGAAGTGGCTGCCCGACGGCGAACGCAACGCCGTGCACTGCACCGGCATCGAACACAAGATGGGCATTCGCGGCAGCGCCACTTGCTCGATGGCATTCGAGGGCGCGACTGGTTATCTCGTCGGATATCCACACGGGGGACTCGAAGCCATGTTCGCGATGATGAATTCGGCACGGCTTCATGTGGGCGCTTCCGGTCTCGGGCTTGCACAGAGCGCGTTCGAGATGTCTGCGCGACACGCCAGCGAGCGCGTGCAGTCGCGTGTGCCGGGGGCGGCTTCGGGAGCCCCTATCGCGGAGCATCCGGCCGTGTGGCGTTTGCTTGAAGGGCAACGCGTCGCGGTCGAAGGGGCTCGCTTGTTGTTGTATCGCGCAGCACTCGCGATTGACGAGGCGCATCACGCCGAGACGCCTGAAGCACAGCAGCAAGCCAATGCGCTTGCTGCGCTGCTGACGCCGATCGTCAAGGCGATGCTCACGGAAAAGGCGTTCGAAGGCGCTAGCGCGGCGTTGCAAGTGTTCGGCGGCTACGGCTATGTGGAAGAAACGGGCATCTCGCAAATCATGCGTGACGCGAGAATCCCGATGATCTACGAAGGCACCAACGAGATTCAGGCCATCGATCTGTTCATGCGCAAGATCGTTCGCGATCACGGCGCGACGTTGGGGCAGTGGCTCGACTGGGCGCGCGCTCAGGTGTGCGAGGCTTTGACCGACGACGCACCCGGTGGCTTCCGCGCAGCGCTGGCTGGCTTCGACGAATGGCAGGCACTGATGCCGGATGCGATTGCACTTGCGCAAGCATCGCCCCGTGCGGCGTTATGTGTGGCAGGTGAGGTGATGCGCGTCGTACACGGCTTGTCGATGGCAGGCCTCTGGGCGCAGGCGGCGCTCGCCGATGGCGACGATGTCCACGGCAAACGCAGCGCAGCGCGTTATTGGCTCAAATTCATACTCCCCGACACACGGCGGGCGATGGGCATCATCGCGGCGCAGATTGCCGAACCGGAGACCGCAGCATGAATCTCGACAAACTCGTCGCTATCGATACGCACGTTCACGCCGAAGTGTCGTGCTGTCAGCCTCCGGATCTGTTCGGCAAAGCATTCGACGACGCGGCGGACAAATATTTCGGCACGGTGCTCAAGCAGAACCGCCGGCCGACGATTCCCGAGACCATCGCGCATTACCGCGAGCGCAATATCGGCTTCGTGATGTTCACGGTCGATTGCGAAGCCAACATCGGCCGGCGGCGAATCCCGAACGAGGAAATCGCGGGCTATGCGCAAGAGAACGCAGACATCATGATCGCGTTCGCGAGCATCGACCCGCACAAAGGGCGGATGGGCGTGCGTGAGGCGCGTCGTCTGGTGGAGGAATTCGGTGTGCGCGGGTTCAAGTTCCACCCGACGATGCAGGGCTTCTTCGCCAACGACCGGATGGCGTATCCGATGTACGAGCTGATCGCGGAGTACCAGCTGACTGCCGTATTTCACAGCGGCCATTCGGGCATCGGTTCCGGTATGCCGGGCGGCGGCGGGCTGCGGCTCAAGTACTCGGAGCCGATTCATCTCGATGACGTGGCGACCGATTTTCCCGAAATGAACATCGTGATTGCACACCCCTCGTGGCCGTGGCAATCGCAGGCGCTCTCGATCGCGCTGCACAAGCCGAACGTTTATATCGACTTGTCGGGCTGGTCGCCGAAGTACTTCTCGCCAGAGTTGGTGCAGTACGCGAACTCGCTGTTGCGCGAAAAGATGCTGTTCGGCTCGGACTTCCCGTTGATTGCCCCGGACCGCTGGCTGCGCGACTTCGAGACGGCGGGTTTTCGCGATGAGGTCAAACCGCTGGTGCTCAAGGAGAACGCCGTGCGCATGCTGGGTCTGGGGGCGGTCGCGGAGACAACTGCCTCAGCCGTGGTGTGATAGCGGCGCTCAACGAAGCCCGGGCACGCCATAACGCACGCGCGCGGCTTCACGCATGGCGCTGATGAGCGTCTGTTCGGGCGGTGTGGGCATGGTGTCGTTGCGCCACAGAATGCCGATGGACTCCTCGGTGCCCTTGGTGGCGAAGGGCAGGGCGCACAGCACGCCGTCGGCCAGATCGTCCTGCACGGTGATTTCCGAGGCGATCCAGACCACGTCGTCGCGCAGTGTCATGGCGCGGGCGAGCGACATGGAGAGCAGTTCCGAATAGTCGTCCAGCGCGCCGACGCCATGCGCGCGCAAGAAACTATCGGCGGTATGGCGCAGGATGGTGCCGTGGGGCGGCAGCACGACGTGGTAGCGGGCGATATCCGCAATCGACACGGTGCGCTGCTTCACGAGTGGATGCCCGGGGCGCACCACGATGCACAGCGGGGTGGCGTAGAGATGTTCGAACGTGAGGCCGGTCATGCCTTCCGGACCGGACAGACGCCCCAACGCGAGCGCCACTTGTCCCGATTTCAACTGGGTGAGCAACTGCTGATTGGCGCCGGTGTGGACTTGCACGACGATGCCGGGCCATTCCCGCCGGAAGGTTTCGAGCACGGCGGGCATCATCGCCGCCGCCAGCGTGGGCAGTACGGCGATCTCGATCACGCCGCCGGTTTGACCGACAGCGCGTGAGAGGACGTCGATGCCCTGCCGCAGCGCGCTGACGCTGGCACCCGCATGGCGCAGGAAGAGTTCGGCTTGCGCGGTCGGGCGCGCGCCGTTACGGCCACGGTCGAACAGGCGCACGCCGAGCAGCGCTTCAAGCTCGGCAATGGTCTTGCTCACGGCCGGCTGGGTGATGGACAGCGCTTCGGCCGCCCGTTGCAGGCTGCCGTGCTGCGCGACCGCGAGCAGGCATTGCAAATGGCGCAGCTTGATACGCCCGTCGAGTAAGTGTCTTTCCATGCCGAAAAGTTATGAAAAGCCTAAGAAAATGTCAATAAATATATCCGTTGATTATGGATATAGTGTTGCAAACGAACTAAACACACTGGAAGGGTTTGTTCACCCTAGCCAGGCCCGTCAACACAAAATGGAGTGAGACCATGTCGAAGTCGACAACCGTCCTGCGCCCGCGCGATTGGGACTCCCATCCCAAACTCATCGACAGCGGGTACAAGTCCACCGCGCTGCGAGGCCCCAAGGAACTGCTGGTTCCGGTTAAACAGAATCTCGCAGACCTGCGCTCGCCGGTCTACGGCAACGGCATCATCGGGGCGCTGGACAGCGACCTGACGCGTAATGCCGTGCGCAATGGCGAACCGCTTGGCGAGCGCATCATCGTCACCGGCCGCGTGCTCGACGAAGGCGGCCGTCCGGTGCCCAATACCCTCGTTGAACTGTGGCAGGCGAACGCCTGCGGCCGTTACGTGCACAAGGTCGATCAGCACGACGCGCCGCTCGATCCGAACTTCCTCGGTGCCGGGCGCGCGATGACCGATGCCGAAGGGCGTTACAAGTTTCTGACGATCAAGCCGGGCGCGTACCCGTGGAAGAACCACCACAACGCGTGGCGTCCGCAGCATTTGCACTTCTCGGTGTTCGGCCAGTATTTCGCGACCCGGCTCGTCACGCAGATGTATTTCCCGGGCGACCCGCTGCTCGCCTACGACCCGATTTTCGAGGCCACGCCGGCGCATGCCCGCAACCGCCTGATCGCGCGCTTTTCGATGGACATCACCGAGCCCGACTACGCGCTGGGTTACGAATTCGACATCGTGCTGCGCGGTGCCGACCAAACGCCGATGGAGTCCTGAGCCATGTCCGACTACAAGCAAACGCCGTCGCAGACCGTCGGCCCGTACTTCGCTTATGGCCTCTCGCCCGAGCAGTACCTGTACGACTTCAAGAGCGCCTTCACGCCGGTGGCCGCCACCGACCGCGCGAAGGGTGAAGCCATCCGCCTGATCGGTCAGGTGATCGACGGTGCCGGTCACCCGATCAACGACGCGCTCATCGAGATCGTGCAGGCCGACGCCGACGGGCGGTATGTCGAGACGGCCGACGACATCGAGCGCACCGGCTTTGCGGGTGCGGCGCGTTGCGGCACGGGCACCGACGCCGAGAACCGTTTCGTGATCGAGACGATCAAGCCGGGCTCGACCGGGCAGGGCGAGGCGCCGCGCATCGACGTGGTGCTGACGATGCGGGGCTTGCTGAATCATCTGTTTACGCGTATCTATTTCGACGATGAGGCAACTGCCAACGCGGCAGACCCCGTGCTGCAACAGGTACCGGCCGAGCGGCGCCACACGCTGGTGGCGCGCCGCGAGGTGATCGGCGGGCGTGTGACGTACCGTTTCGATATCCGTATGCAGAGCCACGGCGGCAATGCGGAGACGGTATTCCTCGACCTCTGACGTTCGACCCCTGACGTCGGTTGAAGTCTTTCTGACATTGGCGCGGCCTCGGGCCACCGGCATGAACGTGCTGGCGGCCCGTGGCCGTCTCTGCATTTTTGCAATGCAACAACCACCATCGACTCTCCGATGACGGAACTGCTTGACTCATTGCTGCGCGGCGCTGCCGTGTCGGCGCGCTTCTCGCGCGACGCCACGCTTCAGGGCATGCTCGACTTCGAAGTGGCGCTCGCGCACGCCGAAGCCGATACCGGCCTCATCCCGGCGTCCGCCGTCGCCCCCATTACCGCCTCTGCCCGCGCGGCCGATCTCGATTGGCCCGCCCTGCGCGACGCCGCCGCGTGCGCGGGCAATCTCGCCATTCCCTTGGTCAAGCAACTGACCGCGCGCGTGAAAGCGCTCGACCCAGAAGCGGCCCGCTTCGTGCACTGGGGCGCGACCAGTCAGGATGCGATCGATACCGGTCTCATGCTGCAAGTGCGTGGCGCGCTCGACGATCTCGGCGCGGACCTCGACGGTCTGATTGCACAGTTCGCCGATCAGGTGCGCGCGCATCGTGCGACGCTCATGATTGGCCGCACGTGGTTGCAACACGCGTTGCCCATCACCTTCGGCCTGAAGCTGGCCGGCACGCTCGACGCGCTGTTGCGCGCGCGCACGGACCTGCTCGCGTTGCGGGAGCAAGTGCTGTGCGTGCAGTTCGGTGGTGCGGCGGGCACGCTGGCTTCGCTCGGCACGCAAGGCCCGGCCGTGAGCGCTGCACTGGCGAAACATCTCGGTTTGTCGGACGCTGCCACGCCGTGGCACGGCCAGCGTGATCGCATCGTGCGCGTGGGGAGTTGGGCGGCATCGCTCACGGGTCTGCTCGGCAAGTTTGCGCGCGATACGGCCATGCTTACGCAAACGGAAGTGGGCGAGATCGGCGAGGCATCCGGTCCGGGCCGGGGCGGCTCGTCGACCATGCCGCACAAACGCAACCCGGTCGGGTGCGCCGCCATTCTTGCCGCCGCAGCACGCACGCCCCAACTCGTCGCGACGTTGTTCGGCGCGATGCAGCAGGACCACGAGCGCGGGCTGGGCACGTGGCACGCCGAGTGGGAAACGTTGCCCGAACTGCTCATGTTGTGCGGCGGTGCGCTGGCGACATCGCGCACGCTGATCGACGGATGGACGGTGGACAGTGTGCGCATGCGCGCCAACGTCGACATGACGCACGGCCTGATCATGGCGGAAGCGGTCACGATGGCGCTTGGCGAATCAATGGGACGGCTCGAAGCGCATCGCCGCATCGAAGCCCGCTGCCGCGACGCCGTGGCCCAGCAGCGCGATCTGCTCGACGTGCTGCGCGAAGACGACGAGATCACGCGCGTTCTCTCCGACGACGCCCTCGTGCGTCTGACGGACCCTCAACACTATCTGGGCGCTGCCGAGACGTTCGTGAGCCGCGTATTGGCGCTCGCAGACGCGGCGGCACCTGACTCTCTTCAAGGCGGGACATCTCAATGAACGATCAGGAACGCTACGACAACGGTATGCAGGTGCGTCGCGCCGTCCTTGGCGACGCACACGTCGATCGCACGCTTACGCGGCGCAATGAATTCAACGACGAATTTCAGAACTTCATCACGCGCTTTGCTTGGGGGGATATCTGGACGCGTCCGGGGCTGACGCGCCATATGCGCAGCATGATCACGCTCTCTCTGCTCATCGCCCTCAATCGCGGCGACGAATTCCGCATGCACGTGCGCGCCGCGTTCAACAACGGCGTGACCCGCGACGAGATGAAGGAGTTGTTCATGCACGCCGCGCTGTATTGCGGCTTGCCTGCGGCGAATCAGGCCATTCACGATGCCGAGAAGGTGTTCGCGGAAATGGAAGCGGCCGAGCCGGGTTCGACCACGCGTGTGCGTGACGACGCACAAGGTTGAGGAGACGATTCGAATGACCGTAGAACGTCTGATCGACGTGGGTGACGCCACGCTGCGCGTGGCGATTGACGGAGCCGACCACGCCCCGGCGCTGGTGCTGTCCAACTCGCTGGGGACCACGCTTGAAATGTGGGCGCCGCAGGTGAGCGCGCTGGCGCGCGACTTCCGTGTGATTCGCTACGACACGCGCGGACACGGTGGCTCGTCGGTGACGCCGGGGCCATACAACATCGCGCAACTCGGGCGCGACGTGGTGGCACTGCTCGATGCCCTCGGCGTTGCCCGTGCCAGTCTGGCAGGGGTGTCGATGGGCGGCATGACCGGTATGTGGCTGGGCATTCACGCGCCGGAGCGTCTTGAGCGTCTGGCGATTGTCTGCTCGTCGGCGCACATCGGCGGTGAGGATGGCTGGAACGGCCGTATCCGTACCGTGTTTGCTGACGGCATGGGCGCCGTGACCGATGCCGTCGTGTCGCGCTGGTTCACGCCGTCGTATCCGCAGCGTGAGCCCGCCACCGTGGACGGCATGAAGGCCATGTTCCGCTCGCTGTCGCCGGAAGGCTACGCGGCGGCCTGCGGTGCGGTGCGCGATATGAATCAGCTCGATGAGATTGCCGCCATCAAGGCGCCGACGCTGGTGATTACCGGGTCGGAAGATATGGCGACGCCGCCGGCCATGTCGACGGCCATCGTCGAGCGCATTGCCGGCGCGCAGCAGGTGGTGGTGCCGGGCGCGCATCTGTCGAACATCGAATGCGCATCGGCGGTCACGACCGCGCTGTCGTCGTTCCTGCGCGGGGCGGCATAAATTTCGACTTAAATTTCGTCCTAGGTCTCGTCTGACATCTCGGCCGGCACTTCGTCGCCGAGATGTTCATGCTGGGCCGAGCGCCGGAATGCCGAGGGCGTGACGCCCACGTGCCGTTTGAACACCCGGCAGAAGTACGCCGGGTCTTGAAAGCCGAGTTCGTAGGCGACGTGCGAGACCGGCGCGGGGATGTAGATGAGCTTGCGGCGGGCTTCGAGCATGAGCCGGTCCTGTACCAGATCGAACGCCGATTTGCCCGCGATGCGCCGGCATAGGCGGTTGAGCTTGCTCTCAGTCACATGCAGCCGCTCCGCGTACGCGGGCACGCTCCACGCCTCGGTGTAGTGCGTTTCGACTAGTGCGCGAAATCGTGCAAACAGATCGAGCTCGGTCCGCCCGGTGCGCGTGGCCGAATCGTGATGCGCCCGCAGCCGCGTGAGCAGCAGCAGAACGCTGCGCGTGAGCCAGCCGACCATCTCCGCGTGCCCGAGCTGCGGGCGCGAAAACTCGTCCATGATCAGGCCCAGCAGGGTATAGAGACGGTCGCGTGTTTGCGGCGCGTCGGCCAGCGCGAAGAGCCACGGCTTACGCAGCAGCGATTCGACATCGGCATCGACCCCGAACGCGGCATCGAACGGCACGCTCTGCGCCATCGTCAGCACAAAGCCGTGCGCGCCGCGACTGAAACGGAAGTTATGCACGGCTGACGGATGCACGGTAATCACTGCCGGGCCTTCGACTTCCCACGTCTCGTCGTCGACATTCGCCTCGACGGTGCCCTCGAAGATCGCGAGTACCTGAAACAGTCCCAGATGGCGATGCGTGTCGATGTGCCAGTCGTACAGACGGCTGCGCGTTTCGATCCACTCGATGTGGACGAAATCGGCACTGTCGGTCTCGTGCAATTCACCGTAAAGCGAAAACTCCGGAATCGTGTCGCGCGCCGCGCGCAGCCGGGATGACGAGCCTGACATACTGGTTTTCCCTTGGGCGAAGTTGTCGAAAAAGTACAAGAAACTCGTCGATTCATCCATTCAATGCGACGCGCGCGGTCCATAAGATATGACGCATTCGCCCCTCATGACAAGGCGTGCGCGCGTGTTTCGACATGCTCGTTTACGCGCAGTCCTAAGTTGGTGCAATGCGTGAAGCGCGGTCAAGAAATACAACATTCGCGCATGCCGTTTGTGTCTGGAGAGGGCGACGCAAATTTAAGGAGACAACCTCATGCGTACCCATTACCCCGTCGTCATCGTCGGTGCCGGTCCCGCCGGCCTGCTGCTTTCCCATCTGCTGCACTTGCAAGGCATCGAATCGATCGTGCTCGAATCGCGCTCGCGTGAAGCCGTCGAATCGACCATTCGCGCCGGTGTGCTGGAGCAGGGCACGATGGACATTCTCAACGAGACGGGCGTGGGCGAGCGCATGCGTCGCGAAGGCGCGGTGCACCACGGGATCGAGCTGGCATTCGGCGGCGCTCGCCACCGCATTGCGCTCACCGAACTGACCGGGCGTGCCATCACGGTCTACGCGCAGCACGAGGTCATCAAGGACCTGATCGCGGCCCGCGAGGCGGCGCAGGGCGAGATTCTGTTCGAGGTGTCCGACGTTTCAGTGCACGACGTCGACAGCACGCAACCGAGTGTGCAGTTCACGGTGGGCGGACAGACGCGCCGCCTCAACTGCGATTTCATCGCGGGTTGCGACGGGTTCCACGGCGTGTGCCGTGCAGCGGTGCCGTCGGACGTGCGCAACGAATACCAGCGCGTGTATCCGTTCGGCTGGTTCGGCGTGCTGGTGGAGGCACCGCCGTCATCCGACGAACTGATCTACGCCGCGCACGAACGTGGCTTCGCACTCATCAGCACGCGCTCGCCGATGGTGCAGCGCATGTACTTCCAGTGCGACCCGACCGAGCGTGCCGAGACGTGGAGCGACGAGCGCATTTGGCACGAACTGCACACGCGCACCGAAAGCGACGATGGCTGGCGACTCAAGGAAGGGCGCATCTTTCAGAAGGGGGTCATCGCCATGCGCAGTTTCGTGGCAACGCCGATGCAACACGGCCGGCTCTTTCTCGCAGGGGATGCCGCGCACATCGTGCCGCCCACGGGCGCCAAGGGGATGAATCTGGCCGTCGCCGACGTGTGGCGTCTGGCCCGTGCGCTCGACGACTTCTTCCATCGCGATACGGAAGGCGCGCTCAAGGGGTATTCCGAGGCGGCGCTCAAGCGGATCTGGCGTGCCGAGCACTTCTCGTATTGGATGACGCGCATGCTGCACCGTCTGGACGACGCGTCGCCGTTCGAGCAACAGATGCAGCGCGCCGAGCTGGAGTACGTGGTGAGCTCGCGTGCGGCGTCGATGACGCTGGCGGAAAACTACGTCGGGCTGCCGCTGGCCTGATGGCTTGATGGCCAGACGGCTTGATGACTGGCCGTGCTATAAGGTTCTCGCACCCCGGTGGCACCTGCCGGGGGCATAACCGCCCGTTATGGATGATCTGACGAAAGATCATTTCGAGAGGCGGGCGAAACACGTACAGTAGCGGCAGAAATCGGGACCCCCCGCGGCCCCCAGAGGGACGTAACCCGGTTTCAGAACGACGACATACGGAGCGGCAAAGCTCCGAGGAGACAGCTTCATGACCCAGACGCGCACGGTGGATGTGCCCGCCTATATCAACGCACAACGGTTTTCCGGCTTTCAGTGGCTGGTGCTGATCTTGTGTTTCTTCATCGTCGCCATCGACGGTTTCGACACCGCAGCCATCGGCTACATCGCGCCCGCCCTCGTGCAGGAATGGCATATCGACAAGGGCTCGCTCGGCCCGGTGCTCTCGGCGGCGCTGTTTGGCCTCGCTGGCGGTGCGATCTTTGCCGGCCCGCTCGCCGACCGCGTCGGTCGCAAGACGATGCTCGTGCTGTCGGTTGTGTTCTTCGGCGTGGCCAGTTTGGCGACCGCCTTCGCGCAGGATCTGACGACGCTGACGGTACTGCGCTTTCTCACCGGGCTCGGCCTTGGCGCAGCCATGCCCAATGCCGTGACGCTGATCTCGGAGTTTGCGCCCGAAGCGCGCCGCGCCGTGATCGTCAACACGATGTTCTGCGGGTTTCCGCTGGGCGCATCGGTCGGCGGGTTTGTCGCCTCGTGGCTGATTCCGACGTTCGGCTGGCACAGCGTGCTGGTGCTTGGCGGCGTGCTGCCGCTGTTGCTCTCGGTGTTGCTGATCTTCCTGCTGCCCGAGTCGGTGAAGTATCTCGTTGTGCATCAGAAGCCGGTCGAGCGCGTGCGTCGCATTCTGTCGCGCATTGCCGGGGAGTCGATGGATGACGTGACGACGTTTACCGTCAACGAGGCCGCACCGAAGCGTGCGGGTTCCCCCATCGGCGTGGTGCTCTCGAAGCAATACGGTTTCGGCTCGGTGATGCTGTGGCTGACGTACTTCATGGGACTCGTGATCTTCTACCTGCTCACGAGCTGGATGCCGATTCTGTTCAAGGATGCTGGCTTCACCGTGCAACGTGCCGCATTGATTACCGCGTTGTTCCCGCTGGGTGGTGGCGTCGGCACGATTCTGTCGGGCTGGCTGATGGACAAGTTCAATGCGCAGAAAGTGGTGGCGGTCGGCTACGCGCTGACGGCCGTACTGGTCTACGCCGTAGGGCAGGCGATGGGCGACATCGGCATGCTCGTCACGCTGATCTTCCTCGCAGGCACCGCGATGAACGGTGCGCAGTCGTCGATGCCGTCGCTCGCCGCGATGTTCTACCCGACGCACGGCCGTGCCACCGGCGTGGCGTGGATGCTCGGGATCGGCCGCTTTGGCGGCATTGCCGGTGCGTTGCTCGGCGCGGAATTGATGCGCCGCCATCTGGGCTTCTCGGCAACGTTCTCGCTGCTGGCGATTCCGGCAGTGATTGCGACCATCGCCTTGCTCGCTAAGAATGCGTGGGAGCGTGCACGTGGCGATCAACTGTCGTCCGACGACGCCGCTCAGGCGCACAAGTCGGCGGCGATGCACTGACAACCGATTGACCGTAGTAGCAGTGTTGACGCGGCGCCTTGTGCGCCGCGTTTTTTATGGGACGCTGAATTGGCAGGCTTCAGTTGTGCTTACGTCCGAGATGAAGCATGCGCTCGCGCACCTGCTCTTCGGCGCGCCAGTGCTCGGCAGGCTTGACCAGATCGCTGCGGCTGATGATGCCGATGAGACGGCGCGAGGTGGCATCGGCGACAACCGGCAGACGCTCAAGGCCGTGAGCGGCAAAGCGTGCCGAGAGGATGCGTCCGGTCTCGCCCGGCAGCGCGACCAGCGGCGGATTCACGCCATACAACTGCGCCAGCGTTTGCAGGCCGGCAGCCTGTGCCCGTGTGAGTGCCTGACGATCCACCATGCCCAGCACGGCGTGCGCCGCATCGATCACGGGATAGGCCCGATGACGTTGCCCCGCGCCGAACGCTTGTGTGGCAGCGGCGTCGATCGTCATGTCCGCCGTCAGGGCAACCGGCTCGCGCGTCATCAGCTCACCGACGTGCAGCCGCTCAAGTGGGTCGACACCGTACTCGCGATGAATATGCCGCCCGCGCCGCGCGATCTTCTCCGTCATGATCGAGCGCGGCATGATCCAGATCGTCACGCCGTACGCCACGCCGCAGGTGAGGAGTAGCGGCAACAACGCGTTGACGTCGTGTGTCAGACCGAGGGCAAAGACGATGGCGGTGAGCGGCGCACCGAGCACACCGGCCAGCGTGGCCGCCATGCAGATGAGCGCCCAAAGCGACACGTCGCCCCCCGGCAGTACCGGCGCGAGCAACGTGCCGAGCCCTGCACCGATCATCAGCAGCGGGGCGAGGACGCCGCCCGACGTGCACGAACCCAGCGCAATCGCCCAGATGATCGCCTTGACCAGCAACAGCGCGAGCGCCGCGTGCATCGTGAAGTGACCGGCGAGCAAGTCGGCGATGACGTCGTAACCCACGCCGAGCGCGCGCGGCTGCAAATAGCCGCCGATGCCCACCGCGAGGCCGCCAATCGCTGGCCACCACATCCAGTGCACCGGCAGTTTGTGAAACGCATCTTCGATCGCGTAGAGCGCGCGCGACATGCCAGCCGACAACACCCCGGCGCACCCGCCCGCGATGACGCATGACACCAACGCGATCGGCACGACGGGCGGTGTCGTCATCGGGAACAGCGGCCCGGCCTCAAGCATCAGCGGCCGCGCAAATCCGGCGACCGCACACGCCACGATGACGGGCAGCAGGCTGCGGGGGCGCCATTCGAACAACAGCAACTCCACCGCGAGCAGCACGGCGGCAACTGGGGTGCCGAAGACCGCGGTCATGCCGGCGGCCGCCCCGGCGACGAGCAGTGTCTTGCGCTCGGCGGCGCTCAGGTGAAAGACCTGCGCGATCAGCGAGCCGATGGCACCACCGGTCATGATGATCGGCCCCTCGGCCCCGAACGGTCCGCCGCTGCCGATCACGATGCCTGAGGACAGCGGCTTGAGTACGGCGACGCGCGGCGACATCTTGCTCTTGCCGAAGAGGATCGCCTCGATGGCTTCCGGAATCCCGTGACCCCGAATCTTATCGCTGCCGAAGCGCGCCATCGCACCGACGATCAGCCCGCCGATGACCGGCAATGCGATGACGGCGAGGCCCAGCGTGTTGTGCGCGGGCGAGGTCGGCGCGAACGACAGCGTCTGATAGAAGAACAGGTTGGTGAAGCCCTGAATCAGGTGCAGCAACAACCACGCGGCGGGGACACCGCAAAAGCCGATGAACGCGGCCAGCAGAATGAGTCGTGACAGCCCGGGCGTGCGCGCAAAGTCGCGCGCATGGGCCGGCGGGGCCATCGGTGAAGTCGTATCGGATGCGGATGACATGGTGAGGCCGGTGCTGTGGTGACTGTGAATTACAGGTGAACGCCACGAATGTGGAAGATGTCGGCGAAGGTGGTCAGCTCGTTGCGGTGTTGGGCCGCGAGCTTGGCGAGACACGCGTCACCCGCAGGCGAGAGGTGAACTTCCACCACGCGCCGGTCGCTCTCGTTTTGCCGGCGCGTCACGAGCCCGGCCTTCTCGCAGCGCGCCACCAGCGCCACCACGCTGTGATGGACGGCTTGCAGTCGCTCCGCTAATTCACTAATCGACGCCCACTCACGTCCCGGTATACCTTTCACGTGCAGCAGCAACAGATACTGCTGCGGCGTGATGCCGCCCTCGCGCGCAGCGGTCTCGCTGAAGTTCAGGAACCGGCGCAGGCGATAGCGAAATTCGGAGAGGGCTTCGAAGTCGCTCTTGTTCAGGGCATCGGCCGTGATCGGCGCGGCAGGGTCGGTCGCATCGGGAGAAGTGTCGCGGGACATGTTCCGGAAAGGTCCAAAGGAATGCGTGATAAGGCGTGAGCCCGAAAGCCGAAAAATATATCACGATACGATATAAATTTCGGGCTTAGGGATAGCCGGGGATGACAAAAGGGGGGCGGCGCGTGCAGAATCGCGAAAAAACGAGACTCAGTAGTGACTGGAACTCGATCCCCGCCGAGACGTCGCCATGCGCTGGTGACGAGCGCCGTCCGAGCGGGCCGACCTCTGACAGGGAGGAGACATGGCTTCCACGGTCCGACGCCACTGGCGTACGGGTACGTTGTTGTTGCTTTCGGTGGCGTTGGGCTCGACGATCGCCGCTTATCACTACGCCACGGGCTTCGAGCTGGGTGGCGGTGTTTTCCAGCAGATCGGTTTCGGACGCGCTGACGCGGCACCTGCGCCAGTCGCACAGACACGCGCGCCGCCGGCTGCCTGCGAAGGCAGCGGTTGCCGTCCCGGTGTGAAGACGACGTCGCATTGAGCCTTCAGCATGGCAGGGCGCGAACTACGGCAGACAATGAAGCGATGCCCGCACGCGCTCGCGCTCGTGCAGGCATCCGGGCCGCACCCCGTTGCAGGGCGCGGCTTTTTTCGTTTCTTATGGCTTTGCTGCGATCAGAACGTGTGACGCACGCCGATGGTCATGGCGCTTTGGGTGGCGTCGCGTCCCGGTGCACCGCCGGTGATGCCCGGGTTGTACATGTTCCACGCACGCAGGTTGGCGAAGTACGAGTAAATGTCCGTGCGCTTGGACAGGAAGTAGTCCACCCCGATGTTGAACTGGAGCAGACGGCCCGTATCGGGCGCGCCAACGAACGAGTAACGCGAGTGCAGCACCGCGCCGACCAGCTCAAGGTTTGGCAGCACCCAGTAGTTCACGCCCACGTCGAACACGTTGGTGGCGCTGTTGTTCGAGCCTGCGGCGGCAAATGCACCGGTGCTCGCTGCGCTGGTGAACGTGGTGGCAAACGGTGCCGACGTGCCGCCAAAGCGTGCGAGCGGTTGCAGCGTGCGCGACCACGAGGCGTAGACGCGCGCCTTGTCCCACTTGTAGCTCGTGCCCACCATCCACGTGCGGATGCACACATCACCCGAATTGCCGTAAGCCGGATCGCAGCCGGCGCCTGAGCTGGCGCCCACGTCGCTCGACGTGTTGGTGGCGGCCGTCCCCGTGCCCAGACGCGACTGCCAGTAACCGAAGCCGATGCCGAAACCGCCGTACTTGTAGTTGGCGCCGAAGCCGAGCGACTGGCCCGTCGACATCGAGCCGGGCGTGCCGCCGAAGCCGTAGGTCGCGTTGGCCGTCAGGCCATTGAAATCGGGTGAATCGTAGCGAATCGAGTTGTTCGAACGGTTGCCGCCGACCCGGTCGAGGTTGTTGTCGTGCACGCCGTTGATGAAGACGCCGAAGTTGTAGACGCTCGAATACCACGTGGCGATTTCATCGATGTAATCCTTGCGGCGGCCCAACTGCACCGTACCGTAGGGGCTCGACAGGCCGACGACCGTCGTGCGGCCGAGCGGCAGCCCGCCTTGACCGGCCGTGCCGTTGGCCACCGAAAAGCCCCCTTCGAGGATGAACAAGGCCTTCAGGCCACCGCCCAGATCCTCCGTCCCCTTCATGCCCCAGCGCGATTGCTGGAGATCGCCGCTATCCACGCTGAACCGGTTGCCGGTCGTCGTGCCGCTCGGGCCTGCCACCTTGCTGACGTAAGTCACCCCGCTGTCGATCAAGCCGTAGAGCGTGACGTTCGATTGCGCGACTGCCGAAGCGCTGAGTGCGGCCGTCCCCAGCCCCAGAAACGCCATGCGTGCGACTGACCATGCCTTGTGATTCATATCCCCCCTCCGGGTATTTTTGAGTGATTTGCTCGAATGTTTTAATGATTAAAACGACGTTTTGAAAATTATCAATTCGAGGACGTGAAGTCGTCAACGGGGGAGAAAAAATTGACGACCTGAGGATCACGTCAGTGCACTGATCGCACCATTTCAATCAATGAAACATCCAACTGGCGGGCATGTTTGGCGGGGTTTTAGTGTGTGGTGGCATCGGCGGCCGGGCAAAAAGGATGTCGAGGGTGCTTGACCCGCCAAATTTTTTGAGGCTTAATTTTTAATACATTGTTTTAATAAATAAAACAAAAGCATTTTGAAGCAGTCGAGGCAGACGATTCCCGGCTGCAAAGTGGTGATCAGAACGTTGGAAAAAATTTCGATGGTGACGCAAGAAAACAACACGGCATGCTTCGTGACGCGCGCTCAGGGCGAGTCGTTGCCGATCGTGTTCGACTCGCCGCACAGCGGCATCGAGATGCCGGCTGACTTCGGCACGATTGCGCCGCACGAAGCGTTGCTCTCTGGCTGGGACGCCTTCGTCGATGAACTGTGGGCCTGTGTCCCGCGTCATGGCGGCACGCTGATCGGCGCGACGTTTCCACGCACGTACATCGACGCGAATCGTGCGGCGACCGATATCGACGCCGACATGCTCGACGCGCCGTGGCCGGGCGCGATTGCGCCGGAGAAATACTCGGCGCGTGGCATGGGCTTGCTGCGCCGCTATGCGCTGCCGGGCATGCCGATGTACGACCGCAAGCTGACGGTGGCCGAAGTGCAGCACCGCCTTGACGCGTACTACTTGCCGTACCGTCGTGCCCTCACCGACGCGGCGGATGCGGCTGTCGCGCAGCACGGGGCGTTGTGGCACGTCGACTGTCACTCGATGAAGTCGCGCGGCAATGCGATGAATGTGGATGAGGGCGCGCAGCGCCCGGACATGGTCGTGAGCGACCGGCTTGGCAGCACCGCCGACCCGGCATTCACGGCGTGGGTGGCGGAGGCATTGCGCGGGCTCGGCTATCGCGTGCTGGTCAACACGCCGTATCAGGGCGGTGACCTGCTCACGGCGGTGAGCGACCCGGCGAAGCGCCGCTCCAGCGTGCAGATCGAAATCAACCGGGCGCTTTACATGGACGAGGCGCGCTTTGTGAAGCACGCTGGATTTGATACGCTCGGGCGCAATCTGGAAACGTTCACTGCTGCGCTGGCCCATTGGGTACGAGCGCAGCTAAGCCCGAAGGAAATCTCATGAACTACATCGTCGATTCCGTCGACAGCGCCCTCAAGCTGCTCTCGCTGGTGGCCGAGCACCCGGGGCTCGGGGTGACCGAGTTGTCCAATCGACTGGGCATCAACAAGTCGCGCACGTATCGCATGCTGTGCACGCTGGAGCACAACCGCTTCGTGTTGCAGGACGAGCGCACGACGACGTATGCGCTCGGCCCGCAAGCGTTCGTGATCGGGGTGGCCGCGTCGCAACAGAACATTCTCGTGCGGGCCGCGCAGAAGTACATGCTCGCGCTCAATCAGTCGATCAACGAGACGATCGTGCTGCGCGTGCGTGAAGGGCTCGAGACGGTGTGCGTCGCGCGTTGCGAAACCACGCATCAAGTGCGCTCGGTCGGCGCAGTGGGCAATCGCCGTTCGATTATTTCGGGCGCGTCCGGCAAGTTGTTGCTGGCGTTTGCGCAAGACGCGATCCGCAACGAGTTTTTTGCCCGCATGAAGCATTTGCCGACCGCCGTCGAGCCGGTGGCGTTTGCCGAGGAGTTGGCAGGTGTGGCGCGCAAGGGCTATGCGATGAGCGCGGGCGAGGTGACGAGCGGTGCCGTGGCGATTGCCGTGCCGCTGCGTGACGTGTCGGGCGACGTGGTGGCGGCGCTGTCGATCTCGGGGCCCGAGGCGCGTATCAGCCGCATCGAGATTCCCGATTATCTGGAGCGTCTGCAAGCGTGCAGCCGTCAAATTTCGGCAGAACTGGGGTACGTCGGCACGACGGCAGGCACAACGAATACCGACGCCTCGAACGTCGCGCAACCCGCGAATCGGGTGGCGTAGCGCAGTCGACGACCGGTAGGCCTGATTAGCTCGGCTAGTCAGGCGTTCGGCAAGGCGCGACGTCATTTCAAAATCAAAACGAGACAACAGGCAGAACTTCCATGACAGCGCTAGCGCCGACGCCCGTCGACGGGCATTCCCATTCCGCATCACTTTCCGCGCCGGAGCGCCCGGGTGACACCGCTCGTGGCGGCGATCACGGCGACGGTGCCGCCGGCCGAGAAGAGAAACCGCACGGCAAGATGCTGCACCCTGTGGTGATGATGCTGTGGGTGCTGATCATGGCCGTGGCGCTGACCTGGTGGGTCGACGCGGGCCGCTTTGAGCGCGCGGGCAAGCTGGTCGTGCCGGGCACCTATCAGGTGGTGCCCAAGACGCATGAGGTCGGTTTGCTCGTCGCGCCGAAAGCGACGCACAGCACGCCGGAGCAGGCGCAGCCCGCCAACGTGGTGTCAGCGTTCCTCTCGGTGCCGCAGGGGCTGGTGAAGAACGCGCCGCTCATCTTCATGGTGATGTTTGTCGGCGGCATGTTCGGCGTGATGCGCAAGACGGGGGCCATCGATGCCGGTATCGATCGTCTGTTGCAACTGACCTCGGGCAACATGTACGTGCTGGCACCGTTGCTGATGGTGTTGATTGCGTTGGGCAGCACGTTGCTCGGGTTCATCTCGGAATACCTCGTGGTCATTCCGATGGTGATGGTGCTCACGCGCCGTCTGGGGCTCTCGAATCTGTTTGCCGTAGCGCTGGTGGCCATTGCCGCCAAGATCGGCTACATCGCGTCGGTGACTAACCCGCTTGCGTTGGCTGTCGCGCAACCGCTGGTCGGCTTGCCGCTGTTCTCCGGGCTTGGCTTGCGAGTTGGCATCTTCGTCGTCTTTCTCACGCTGGGCATCGCGTACTTCCTCTGGCATGTGTATCGCAGCGACTATCGGCTCGCCGAGGCGCGGGCGCATATGCAGGAAGTGGCCCATTTGCATGCGCGGCTCTCGACGCGTCACAAGGCCACGCTGCTCGTGCTGGCCGTGGCGGCGGCGATGCTGGTGTATGGCACGCGTGAATTGAAGTGGGGCAATCTGGAACTGTCGGCGTTTTATGTGCTGACGAGTCTCGTGACGGCGGTCGTGGGGCGGCTCGATTCGCGCACGGCGGCGGATGCGTTCGTCGAAGGGCTCAAGGGCATGATGCTCGCGGGGCTGCTGATCGGACTCGCTGCTTCTGTCGAGATCATTCTGCATGGCAGCTATGTGCTCGATACGCTGATCAACGACTTCACGCAGCGGGTGCGCGGGCAGTCGGCGGTCGCTGTGGCCAATGGTCTGATGGGCGTGCAGATGGCGCTGGACGTGTTCATTCCGTCAGTCTCGGGTAAGGCGGCGGTGAGCATGCCGATCATCGGACCGATTGCACAACTCTCCGGCGTGAGTCCGCAGACGTCGGTGCTGGCATTCCTGCTGGGCGGCGGGCTGACCAACATGATTACGCCGACGTCGGGGATGTTGCTGGCCTACTTGGCGACGGCGCGCGTCGGCTTCGGCCAGTGGCTGAAGTTCATCCTGCCGCTGTTCTTCGTGTTGCTGATCCTGTCGGGTGGGGCGCTCGCTTTTGCGGTGCTCAGCGGGTATTGAGGGCGATCAGTTCAACGCGTTGAAATCCAGCAGTGCCACGGGGGTGGCGGAAATTCTTGGGCCGAAGCTCCTGATATCCGACAGCGTGGCATTGTGATGTTCGCGAATCTGCGCGGCAGTGGCATGCGGTTTGTCGTGCGTGGTGTGCGCGTCGGCCGCAATGGTCACGGGGTAGCCCAGCGCGGCAGCGCGCCGCACAGTGGTGTCCACGCAGAACTCACTCGCATAGCCGCACACGACGACATGCGTCACGCCAAGTGATGCGAGCAGCGGCTGAAGTTCCGTTCCCAGAAAAGAATCCGGCGTACGTTTCCCGATGCGGAAATCGCCTGCGCCGGCGTCCAATGCACGCGCCAGTTCCCACGGCGACGAATCCCTGACCAACGTCTTGTTGTCCTCATGCTGAACCAGTACCACGGGCACACCCGCATGACGGGCGTTCGTCATCAGCGCGTTGATGTTTTCCGTGGTTCGTTCAGCGTCGCCCGGGCGCGGTTCGTCGTCGATCAGACCGCGTTGATAATCGATCACAAGCAATGCTGAAGTCATGGCCGTCTCCGTGGAAAGTCATATTCTAATTCGCCGATAACAACTCGCCGGGCGCGCTCGGTCGCAAGGTAATATCGCGCGATGGACTCCCTGATCGCTGCCTCCGCCCGGGCATTGGCCGCCGGTGACCCGTTGGGTGCCTTGCAGCGCATTGCGCTGCGAGACGACCCGCCTGCGCTCGCGCTGCGCGGTATCGCCATGGCACAGCTTGGCGAGTACCCGCGCGCCCGCGAGTTGCTCAAACGCGCCGCGCGTCGCTTCGGCGTGCATGAGGCCATGGCACGCGCACGCTGCATCGTCGCCGACGCCGAGATCGCCCTCGCCACACGAGATTTCAGCGGTTCGCTTCGCGCCGTGCAAGCCGCCGCTGTCACGCTCGACACGCATACCGATGCCGCCAACGCGATGCTCGCCCGACTGGTCATGGCGCGTCGTCTGCTGCTGCTCGGCCGGCTCGACGCCGCCGCCCAAGCGCTGTACGAGATCAAGGCGCATGACGCGCCCGCGCGCCTTGTCGCGGTCTTCGAACTCATTGCCACCGAATTCGCCCTGCGCTCGCTGCGCATCGACGAGGCGCACGCCGCACTGGCACGCGCACAGGCAGCTGCTGACATCGCGAACGTGCCCGCGCTGAGCGCCGAAGTCGAGCAAGTGCGCACGGTGCTGGCACGGCCTGTCGCGCGTCTCTGGCATCCGGACGCTGAGCAGGTACTGGGTCTGGACGACGTCGCCCGCTTGCTCAAGTCTGGTGCGCTGGTGGTCGATGCATGCAGACGCGGCGTGAGTGCGGGAAACACGTGGCGGCCACTGGCGCGGCGTCCGGTGCTCTTCGCGCTGATCCGGCGTCTGGCGCAGGCGTGGCCAACTGACGTGACCCGCGAAACCCTCATTGCGGAAGCCTTTGGGCTGCGTCGGCCTGAGGATATCGACGAAACCCACCGTGCCCGTCTACGCGTGGAAATCGGCCGTCTGCGCGCGCTGCTCAAAGGCGTGGCGACGATTGACGCGACCCCGCGCGGCTTCGTGCTGCGAAGCGTCGACGACCGACCGGTTGCCGTGCTCGTGCCTCCCATCGACGGCGAATACGCGTCGGTGATCGCGTTGCTCACCGATGGCGCGGCGTGGTCCACGTCGGCGATTGCCCTCGCGCTCGGCGTCAATCAGCGTACCGTCCAGCGCGCACTCTCGGCATTGCACGACGAGGGGCGGGTGCGCGCCGTCGGGCAAGCCAGAGCGCGACGCTGGATATCGCCGCCGCTCACTGAATTCACGACGATATTGTTACTCCCTGCTGCGTGGTCGTTTAGCTAAAGTGAAGTCGCACCCCCGGGCCCGGGCAAGTGATCCGATGAACCGATGCACTGACGAATCGACGAACCGACAACTGGAGTCCACCATGACGAGCCAACCCCAACAACGCGCCCGGACCGCTGCCACTACCGTGAGCGCGGCCGATATCCTCTGTGAATACGGCCCCTTCAATGGCGCCGACCGCATCAACGGCGTGACCTACGACGGACAGTCCGTCTGGGCATCGACCGGCCCGCATCTGGTCGCATTCGACCCGGCGAACGGGGAAGTGCGCCGCACACTCGATATGCCGGGCGACGCCGGCACCGCGTTCGACGGCAAACACCTTTATCAGATCGCCGAATCGCGCATCGACAAGATCGACCCCGCGACGGGCAAAGTCGTGCACACGATTCCGGCGCCAGACAGCGGAAGCAGCTCGGGCCTGACATGGGCGGAGGGCCATCTGTGGGTCGGCCAGTACCGCGACCGCAAGATCCTGCAACTCGACCCGGCTACCGGACGCGTACTGCGCACCATCGAGTCGGACCGCTTCGTCACCGGCATTACATGGGCGAATGACGAGCTCTGGCACGGTACATGGGAAAACGACGAGAGCGAACTGCGCCACGTGGACCCGGTCAGCGGCGAAGTGCTGGCGCGCGTGGTGATGCCGGATGGCATCGGCGTCAGCGGTCTGGAATACAACGGGACCGATCGCTTCTTCTGCGGCGGCGGCATGAGCGGCAAGGTGCGCGCTGTCCGCTATCCGAAGGATTGATCGCCGAAAGGCTGCTATTTCGAAGCACACGGGCGGAGGCTATCGAGCGCGATAGCCTCCGCCTATTTCATAGATTTCAATAATCAATTTCTATTGATCGATAGCATTCGGCATACTGGCAACGCTTTCCACCCAGTCAGAGAGACAACGACATGCCGATCATCAACACCCAGATCAAGCCGTTCAAAGCCACCGCTTACCACAATGGCGATTTCACCACCGTGACCGAAGACACCCTGAAGGGCAAGTGGTCGGTTGTGGTGTTTTACCCGGCCGACTTCACCTTCGTGTGCCCGACCGAGCTGGGTGATCTGGCTGACCATTACGAAGAATTCAAGAAGCTGGGCGTCGAGATCTACAGCGTGTCGACCGATACCCACTTCACGCACAAGGCCTGGCACGACACGTCGGACACGATCCAGAAGATCCAGTACCCGATGATCGGCGACCCGACGCTCGCGATCTCGCGCAACTTCGACGTGCTGATCGAAGAAGAAGGTCTGGCCCTGCGCGGCACGTTCGTGATCAACCCGGAAGGCGAGATCAAGCTGTGCGAAATCCACGACAACGGCATTGGCCGCGACGCCAGCGAACTGCTGCGCAAGGTGCAGGCTGCCCAGTACGTGGCCGCTCACCCGGGCGAAGTTTGCCCCGCCAAGTGGACGCCGGGCGCTGAAACGCTGAGCCCGTCGCTCGACCTGATCGGCAAGATCTAAGTTTTACCGCAGCAAACGCCGCGTCTGTCACGGCGCGGCGCCCCGCCGGCGCACCTGTCCCCCCTGAACCGGGTGTGCCGGCACCTCCCCCGAATAACGACGACGCCATCGCCAGCCTCCGGCTGATGCGGTTGCCCCTGTTCACCCTATCGAGACGGATGACACGCCATGTTGGACGCGAACCTCAAAGCCCAGTTGCAAACGTACCTCCAGAAAGTCACGCGCCCGATCGAGATCGCGCTGTGGCTCGACGACAGCCCCAAGGCGGCCGAGATGAAGGCGCTGGTCGAAGAGATCGCGCCGCTCTCGACGCGCATCACCGTCGTGGCACGCGATGACGCAGGCGAGCGTCGTCCTTCGTTCGCCATCGGGGCGCCGGGCGAGGCACCGCGTATCCGTTTTGCGGGTTTGCCGATGGGGCACGAATTCACGTCGCTGGTACTGGCGCTGCTGCAAGTGGGCGGCCACCCGGTCAAGCTCGACGACGACACCGTCGAACAGATTCGCGCCCTCGACGGCGATTTCCGTTTCGAAACCTATATCTCGCTGTCGTGCCAGAACTGCCCGGAAGTCGTGCAGGCACTGAACGTCATGGCGCTCATCAACCCGCGGATTCAGCAGGTGACCATCGACGGCGCGCTGTTTCAGGGCGAAGTCGAAGCGCGTCAGGTGATGGCCGTGCCGACGGTGTATCTCAACGGCGAGTCGTTCACGCAAGGCCGTACCAGCGTGAAGGAACTGCTCGCCAAGCTCGATACCGGTGCGAGTGCACGGGCAGCAAAAGCGCTTGAAAACAAGCCGGTCTACGACATGCTGATCGTCGGCGGCGGCCCGGCGGGTGCGGCGGCCGCGATCTACGCGGCGCGTAAAGGCATCACGACGGGCGTCGTGGCCGAGCGCTTCGGCGGTCAGGTGCTCGACACGATGGCGATCGAGAACTTCATTTCGGTCACGCACACGGAAGGCCCGAAGTTTGCCGCCGCGCTCGAACAACATGTGAAGGCGTATGACGTCGACGTGATCGATACGCAACGCGCCGACGCGCTGGTGCCGGGCAAGATTCACGAAGTGCGTCTCGCGAGCGGTGCGGTGCTCAAGGCCCGTTCGATCGTGCTGGCCACCGGTGCGCGCTGGCGCGAAATCGGCGTGCCGGGCGAGCGCGACTACCGCAATCGCGGCGTGGCGTACTGCCCGCACTGCGACGGCCCGTTGTTCAAGGGCAAGCGTGTGGCCGTGGTGGGTGGCGGCAACTCCGGTGTGGAAGCGGCGATCGATCTGGCCGGTGTGGTCAAGGAAGTCACGCTGATCGAATACGGCACGCAACTGCGCGCTGACGAAGTGCTTCAGCGCAAGCTGCGCAGTCTGCCGAATGTGCGCGTGTTGATGAATGCGCAAACGACGGAAATCGTCGGCGACGGCCAGAAGGTGAACGGTCTGGTGTATCGCGACCGTGCCTCGGGCGAAACGACGACCGTGGCACTGGAAGGCGTGTTCGTGCAGATCGGTCTGGTGCCGAATACCGAATGGCTCAAGGGCACGCTGGCCCTGTCGCGTCACGGCGAGATCGAAGTCGATGCGAAGGGTGCCACGTCGATTCCGGGCGTGTTCGCGGCGGGCGATGTGACGACGGTGCCGTTCAAGCAGATTGTCATTGCGGTAGGCGAGGGCGCGAAGGCATCGCTGGGCGCGTTCGAGCACCTGATGCTCAGCTCGGTGGATGACGAGGTCGACGTGCAGCGTGAAGCTGTCGCGGCCTGACGTTTCAGGAAGGGAAAAAGCGAGGGCGCAGTCAGATGGCTGCGCCCTCGTGCATCAAGACATCAAGGTGATCAACGTCAGGCGTTGGCCGGTTTGCCGGTCAGGCGCGATGCGAGCATGAGTAACGTGCCACTGACGGCCATCGACACCACACCCATCGCCATGCCCTGACCGATCGAGCCCTGCTCGAACTGTCGCCACACGAAGATCGACACCGTCTGCACGCCGCTCGGCGCAAGCAGCAACGACGTGACCAATTCGCGCGACGCAATCGCAAACACGATCATCAGCGACGCCGCGAGTGCGGGCATCACCAACGGCAACGTAATGCGGCGCAGGGCCACACCGGCAGGCGCTCCGTGCACGCGTGCCGCCGCTTCCAGCGAGGCCGCCGTCTGACGCAACGCGGCGCTCGTGTAACGCACCGGATACGGCAGCAACAGGCAACTGTACGAGAGCAGCAGAATTCCCCACGTGTTGTACGGCGTGACCGGCCAGAACGGCAGGTTCCACGCGAGGATCAGGCCCACGCCGACGACAATGCCCGGCAGCGCATGCGGCAACAGCGACAAGCCATCGATCAGCACACGACCGCGCATGTTTGACTTCACCACACACCACGCACACAGGAAGCCCAGCACGCCGGTGACGAGCGACGTGCCCAGTGCCAGCGACAAGCTGGTCAGCAGCGCTTCGACACCTTCAGCCCCTTGACCCAGCAGTGCGGCGAAGTGCGCCGTCGTCAGGTTCGCCATCGACAGCCCGCCCGAGAGCGTGCCCGAGAAGGCGGTCGCGAGAATCGAGAACAGCGGCGCGACGGTGGCCAGCAGCGCCACAAAACCGAACCCCGCGATGACCGGCAGTTGCCAGCGCCCCAACGCACGCGGCGGTGAAGCGATTGGCTTGCCGGTTTGCGTCTCGAAGTCCTTGCCTGCCGACAACCGGTGCTGGAACACGAACGCCAGCAAGGCCAGCGTCGCGAGCACCACCGACAGAATCGATGCACCCGGCAGGTCGATGGGCCAGTCGGCAAAGCGGCCTTCGATGGACGTGACCAGCACCGAGAACCCGGCGCGTGCCCCCAAGGCGGCGGGGGCGCCGAATTCTTCGATCGCCATCGTGAACGCGAGCAACAGACTGGCGGCAAACGCGGGCAGCGCCAGCGGCAGCGTCACACGCGCAAACGCCCGCCATGCCGACGCGCCATGCACGCGTGCCACGTCGGCCAGTCGCGAGCCCGTGGTGGCCAGCGAGCGAGACACGGCGAAGTACACGACCGGGAAGATGTTGAGCGTCATCACGAAGACGAGGCCCGGCAGCGAAAAGAGGAAGCGTCCGGCATCGAGCCCGGTGAGTTGCTGCGCGTAACCGCCGGTTTGCAACAGCAGCATCCAGCCCAGCGCCGCGAGATACGGCGGCACCAGAAACGGCAGCAGGAAACACAGATCCCACACCCGCGCATACGGCACATGGAACAACCCGCGCACTGCGCCGAGGGCGCCGCCCACGAGCGCTGTGCCGAGGGCGACCGACACCCCGAGCTGCAACGTGTTGCCGATGAGCGGCAACGTGCTGTCATGCGCGAGGGTCGGCCAGACGGCGGAGAAGGGCGCGGCGAACGAGCCCTGTGCGAGATGCGGGAAGATGGCCTGCAACAGCACGAACGCGACCGGCAATGCCACCACGACGGCGAGGGCTGCGACCGTCGCCGTCGGGAGAAGTCGGAACGATTTCACGTGGGGTCAGTGTTGGCCGTTGAGTTTTGCGAAACGGGCCAGCACTTCCGCGCGCGAGGCGCTCGACGACTGTGCGTCGCCTTGCGGCAGCAAACGCAGATCCTTGAACGAGGCGCGCTTGATGGCAATGTCTTCACGTGCCGGAATCAGCCACGCTTCAGCCACCAGTTGCTGACCTTCGTCGGAGAGCACGTAGTCGATGAACTGACGCGCTTCGCTTTGCAGCTTCGACGTGTTCAGAATCATCATCGGACGCGGTGCGATCACCGTGCCGCTCGTCGGGAAGATCACCTTCACGGCCTCACCGCCTGCCGCTGCCGCATAAGCCACGTAATCGACCGCACCGAACACGGCCGCCTTCGCGCCTTGCAGCACCGGGTTCAGCGCCTGCGCGTTCGGGCCCGACACCACCATACCGTTTTGCTTCAGATCGTCGAAGAGCTTCCACGCTTCGCCGCCCAGACGCGCTTGCAGACCGAGCAACAAGTCGGCCGAGGCGCCCGAGAGGGCCGGGTCAGGCATGGTCACGAGGTTGCGATACGCCGGCTTGGTCAGATCGCGCCAGTCGTGCGGCTCGGGCGTGCCCGACTTCGCATTCCACACGATACCGAGCGCCGAGAGGCCCTGCGCGACGTAATGCGTGGTCTTGAACGGGGCCGGCACACGGGCGGCGTTGGCGCTCTGGAACGGGGCAAGCCAGCCGCGCTTTTCGAGGTCTTGCGCGGTGTCCCACGAGGCGGAGATGAGGACGTCGGCACGCGGGTTGGCCTGTTCGGCTTCGATACGTGCCATCACCTTGCCGGTAGTGGCCTGAAATACATCGACTTTGATGCCGGTCTTTTTCTCGAAACCCGTCGCAAGCTTCTTGCTCAGGTTGCCGGGGCCGGCGGTGTAGACGGTCAGCGCATGGGCGTGTTGTGCGCCGACACTTGCAGCAAAGGCCATGGTGAGTGTCGCGATAATTTTGCGGTGGAGCATTATGGGCTACCTCGTAATACGTTTGTCAACGCGCCCGTGGGCGAGGATCACAATCTGATCGGCCAGCGCTTCGGCTTCTTCGCGGTCGTGGGTCACGTACACAGCCGTGGTGCCCAGACGCGAGAGCAGGGCACCGATGTCGGTGCACAGGCGCGTGCGGAGATCGCGATCGAGGTTGGATAGCGGTTCGTCGAAGAGCAGCAGGCGAGGGGCCGAGACGATGGCGCGCGCCAGTGCGACACGCTGTTGTTGACCACCGGAAAGCGCTTGTGGCCGGCGCGTGCCGTAACCGGCGAGGCCGACCAGCGTCAGCGCTTCTTCCACACGCTCAGCGCGCTCGGCGCGTTTTACGCCGCGCATTTCGAGCGGAAACGCCACGTTGGCCGCCACGGTCATGTGCGGCCACAGCGCATAGTCCTGAAAGACCATGCCGAGCGAGCGCAATTCGGGCGAATGGCAAACGGTGTCGCTGGCGACGACAGTGTCGTCAAAGCGGATTTCGCCGCCGGTGGGCGCGAGCAGCCCCGCGAGCAGTTTGAGCAGCGTGCTCTTGCCGCAGCCGGACGGGCCGAGCAAGGCGGTCGTGGTGCCGGCCGGAACATCGAGATCGATGCCGTCAAGCACGCGCGCTGCACCAAACGTCTGGTGCAGCGCGCGCAGCGAGAGATGAACCCCGCTGCTTGCCGTGCTTGCCGGCGACACCTCGCCGTGCGACGGGCGTGTGTCGCGCTTCATCAGAACACGTGCTTGACGCCGGCCATCGTACCGAACTGGTTCTTGCCGGCCACCACGTTGGTGCCGAAACCGTTCAGACCGAGGTCGGAGCCGTTGCGGTTCACGACGTAGCCCGTGTTGACGTACACGTCGGTACGCTTCGAGAGGCTGTAGTCGGCGCTGACCTGGAACGACAACGGGTCACGATTCGTGCCGTAGAAGTTCTGGTACATGGCCGTGGCCGACAGGTCGAGCGCCGGCGTGGCGTGCCACGTGGTGCCCAGCCAGTAGTAGCTCGAGGCTTCCACCGGGCTCTTGTTCAGGGCCGAGAGGTGGATTGCCTTGGCGTTCAGGTAGCGGTAGCCCACGTACAGGTCGACGCTTTGCAGCGAGTACTGCACGGCGGCGGCAATGCGGCGATCGATGTTGCCTTCGTAACCACCGACCTTCGAGGTCAGCGCAGCGTTCGGGAGCACCGAGCCGCCGTTCTTCTGGTCGTACGCGATCACGAACGACAGCGGGCCGTTGGCGTAGCGCAGGCCGGCGTCGATCACTTGCGCGCGGCGGTTGTCGCCCGGCGTGGTGCTGGACGCACCGAAGCTCACGTCGTCATAGCCCTTCGAGTACTGCACCATCGCTTCGAAGGCGCCGAACTTGCCCGTGTAGCGCAGGCTGTTGTCCAGACGATCGGAGAACGCGGTGTCCTGCATCTTGATGGCGTACACGGCGTTGTTGAGCGGGTTGAACTTGCTCACCCAGTCAAGGAACACGCCGCCCTGACGGCCGATCGAGACCGCGCCAAAGGCGCTGTTCGACAAACCGACATAAGCCAGCCGGCCAAACTCGCGACCGCCCTGAAGGGACGTGCCGTTGCCGAGGTTGAAGCCGTTTTCGAGCAGGAAAAATGCCTTATTGCCGCCACCGAGGTCTTCAGAGCCCTTCAGGCCCCAGCGCGAACCGGCGAGGTTGCCCGAGGTGACGCGGGAGAGGCTGACGGTGTTGCCAGCGGCGTTCTTGTCGGCGTTGGTGAGGAATTCGACACCCGAGTCGATCAGCCCGTAGAGCTGAACGTTTGACTGGGCCAAGGCGGGCATGGGCAGGCTGCTGGCGAAAGCCAGGCAGCACCCGGCCGCCGCGATGCGGAGGTTGGGTTTCATTACAGGAGTCCTCTTTGGGATTCAATTGAGCCGTCAGGTTAAGCGGCCAACATGTCGCCAACATGACAATCGATCGTCATCCGAAAGAGGTCCCGCAATGCTTGTGGCTCAGATGGTGTTCGGGCCGGGCAGGGTGATGGTGAAGCGTGCGCCACCGAGTGGCGAGGTCTCCACGCCGACCTTGCCGCCGTGCAGCAGTGCGATACGCCGCACGATGGCGAGCCCCAGTCCAAAGCCGCCAGTGGCGCGATTGCGGCTGCTGTCGAGACGGTGAAACGGTTCGAAAATGCGCGCGCGGTCTTCGGCGGGTACGCCTTCACCGTCGTCGTCGACATAGATCATCACACCGCCGTCGTCGCAGGTTTTCGCACCGCACACGATACGCCGGGAGGTATGCCGCATGGCGTTGTTGAGCAGATTCTGCACGGCGCGGGCGAGCAGCTTGGGTTCGACTTCGACGCAGTCGGCACCGGGTTCTGCCGCGATATCAAGCGCAATCGAGCGCGACGCCAGCACCTCGGTGCAATTGGCGGCGAGGCTGTCGAACATCAATCGCAGCGACACGCTGTGACGGGTGGGCGGTGCGGTGATCTGATCGAGCCGGGCGAGTGAGAGCAGCTCGGTCACCAACTCGTCGAGCTCGCGAATGTCGCCCTTGAGCGCGACGATACGATCGTCCGCATCGGCGTCGTGGCGGCGCTGTTGCAGAATTTCCAGCCCGAAGTCGAGTCGCGCAATCGGCGTGCGCAGTTCGTGCGACACGGCATTGATCATGTCTTTCTGCGTGGTGATCGAGCGTTCGATGCGATCGGCCATCGTGTTGAACACGCGCACGAGGGCGGCCAGATTCGAGAAGCGGGAGACACGGGCGCGCGAACTGAAATCGCCTTCGCCGAAACGCAGCGCCGCGCGGTTGAGCGACTGCACGTCGGTCCAGTACCAGCGCGACCATGTGAGGACGGCGAGCAGGATCAGCAGTGCGACCAGCGTGTAGGCGAGGTAGTTGATCTGGCGCAGATTCAGGTCAGTGCCGGTCGCCGAGGTGAGCACCCAGTCGGAGTTGCGCAGGCGCACGGCGTAGTGATCGCCGTCGATGCCATTGGCGACGACGAGCCCGGCTTCGAGATCTTTACGGGCATATTCGAACGGAAGCGGCAGGCCCTTGAGCGGCTTGATGTCGATCTTGTCGTTGCCGTGAGATTCGAACGTCGCAATGAACGCCGGCCACTCGGATTCCGGCAGCTTTTCGAGCGACTGGTTGATGAGCCAGACATAGGCGCCCAATTGTTTCTGCGCGGAACGGTTCAGGATGTCGTAGAAGAAAAAGCCGAACGTGTTGTTGATCAGCAGAATGGCCGCGACCACGGCGAGTGCGACCAGCGCGTACAGCTTCAAAAGAATGCGAAACATGAATCAACTCTCCCAAGCCGAAGGGCTGAAAAGGTAGCCCCGGCCCCAGACGGTCTTGATGCGCTGCGGCTCGCCATCGGTATCTTCGAAGCGTTTGCGCAGCCGGTAAATGCCCACGTCCACCGTGCGGTCGATGCCGTCGAATTCGATGCCGCGCAGCTGTTGCAGGATTTCGTCGCGGGTCACCACGCGCCCGGCACCCTTCGCCAGAATCAGCAGCAGGCTGAATTCGTTCGATTTCAATTCCACCGGCAAACCGCGCCAGAACACCATGCGGTCGCGCGGCACGATGCGCAACTGGCCGAACGCGAGACCGTCTTCGGTGGGTTCCTCGATCTCGGCAAGCGGCGTTGCGCGGCGCAATAGCGCCCGCAGGCGTGCCAGCAGCAGCCGTGGCTCGACCGGCTTGACGACGTAATCGTCGGCGCCGACTTCCAGCCCGGCGACCTGATCGTAGGTGTCTTCGCGGGCCGTCAGGATGAGGATGGGTGTGGCGCTGACGGCGCGAAGCTGCCGGCAGACCTCCATGCCGTCCATGCCGGGCAGCATCAGATCAAGGATGACGACGTCGGGCGAGAAGGCGCGAAAGCGCTCCAGCGCCCGCGCGCCGTTGGCCACCACCGTGACTTCAAATCGATAAGCGTGCAGATATTCGGTGACGAGTGCGGCAAGCCGCGCATCGTCCTCGACGAGCAAGACACGGTACATGGCCGTATTCCTTTCCTGTTGTGCTGTGCCGCAATGTTGGGCGGCACTCCCGTGAAGCGCATTCTACTGCCCGGAAGCCCCGCCCGGCGGGCGTTTCAAACCTGCGAACAATTGAAAACATTTGTTCACAACTCTCCTAAATCGAATAACAGTCACGCGGCCGGTTCGCGCCTACCATGCGTTCACCTTGCAGTCCGTTCGTCTTGATTCGTCTCGCTTCACCACGTTCACCGGCTGCAATCTTCCAATAATTTGTAGGAGTCCCATGAAAAACCGCCCCCTCCGCCACCTCCGCCTGTTTCCCCGCGTTGCTGCACTGAGCGCCGCTGGCGTCGTGTTCGCCGGTGTCGCCCCGCAGGCGTTCGCCGTCGACCCGGGCCGCTACAGCGGCATCCAGCCCGACGCGAGCCTGCCCACGCAGGCCCCGGAAAGCGGTTACGAGTTCACGGTGGGTGGCGGTGTCGGTTATTCGCCGCGCTACATGGGGAGTAATGAGTACCGCGTGACGCCCGCGCTGAATCTGGCGCTGCAAACCCCGTATGGCGTGTTCGTCGGACTGAGCGGCATCGGTTACCGGCTGTCGCTGCCGGCAGGCTTCTTCGTGTCGGCGGCGCTGTCGTACGACGGCGGCCGGAAGGACCAGAAGAAGGGGCTCGATTCGGGTTCGGACAAGCTGCGCGGCATGGGCGACATCAAGGGCTCGGTGTTCACCACGCTGCAAGCCGGTTATGCCATCGGCGATCTGGCCGTCGTGAGCGTGGCCACCGATATTCCGCTCTCGAACCGCGATCGCGGCAATGTCTATCGCTTTGCGGTGGACAGCGTGCTGTTCAAGACGGCCGAAGACTCGGTCGGCGTGAGTGCCACGGCGCACTTTGCCAGCGGCAAGTATGCGCAGACGTATTTCGGCGTGACGGCCAATCAGAGCCTGAATTCCGGGTATCGGCAGTATGCCGTCGGCGGTGGCCTGTACGGCGTGAGCCTGACGGCGAACTGGACGCACAAATTCAACAAGCACTGGAGCACTACGGTTGCCGGCGGCCTGATTCGCTACACAGGTAACGCATCGAAGAGTCCCATCGTGTTCAACAAGACCAACTATCAGGTCGCCACCACGCTCGATTACACGTTCTGATCGTTGGTACGGCGTTCCTGCCTTTTAGGGTGAACAAGCCCTAGCATTGAGAGGCAATAGCCATGCGAATTCTCGTCACCGGCAGTACCGGTTTTGTGGGCGGCGCCGTCGTCGCCCAACTTCTTAAAGACGGCTTCGGTCCGTCGCTGTTGCTGCTGGTGCGTGCGCGCACAAGCTCTGACGGTCTTGCACGAGTGCGCGCCGCGATGGACCGGTTTCGCGTCGCCCCGGTGCACCGGCTCTCGCTCACCGAAGCGAACATCGTGTGCGGCGATCTCGCGCAACCGATCTCGTTCGACGACGACCATCGCATGCGCCGCGTGACCCACGTGATCCACGCGGGGGCCATTGCCTCGTTCTCGGCACACCCGCAACTCGATACCGTGAACGTCGCGGGCACGCTGGCGCTCGCGCGCGCCGTGGCCGCTTCGCCGGTGCTCGAGCGCTTTGTGTATGTGGGCACCGCGATGGCCTGCGGCGATGCGATGTCAGGCGTGGTCAAGGAGTCGCACGATCTGGCGCGTGCCGATCATCAACTGGTGCCGTACACGGCGTCGAAGGCCGAGGCGGAGGCGCGGCTGCGGCGCGAATGGCCCGGGCTGCCGCTGGTGGTTGCGCGCCCGTCGATTGTCGTGGGGCATACCAAACTCGGCTGCGAGCCGTCGGGCAGCATCTTCTGGATGTTCCGTATGGTGCAGTTGCTGGGCGCGTTCACGTGCGGTCTCGATGACCGGCTCGACGTGGTGCCGGTCGATTTTTGCGCCGATGCGCTGATCGATCTGGCGTTTCTGCCTCGCCTGCGCCACGACCTGTATCACGTGTCGGCAGGGCAGTCGTCGACGCGCACGATTCGCGAGATCGAAGCGGCCCTTGCCCGAGCGCGCGGTGTGGCGCCGCTGGGCGAGCGTTTCCGGCATATCGGCGACGCAGAGATCGAACGGTTGACACCCGCGCTCTCGCGCCAGCTCGGCAATGGCAACGGCCGGTTGATGGCGAAGGCATTGCGTCGTTATGGCGCGTTTGCCTCGCTCGATTACGTGTTCGACAACCATCGCTTGCTCGGCGAAGGCACCTCGCCGCCGCCGCCCGTGACCGATTACCTCGATGTTTGCGTGCGCTCGTCGGCGGCCACCTCCGTGGCCGAGCAGATGGCGTGGGATTTCAAGTAAGTCTCGTTGGAGGACGGGACAGGCGACGCGCCGGTCCGGTCAGCTGGCTGCGGGGCGTGCAGCGTACGATGGGGTCGCTGCCGCCTCTCACCGTGAGGCTGCCGGACTGGCGGCGTCTGCCGCAAAGCATTGTGCGAGAAAGCGCTCGGTCGGACGGCTGAGCGCGTCCGCGTGCGGCACCAGTGCCGTAAGCAGCCGCTTGAGGCCATGCGGCGGATCGATGCGAACCGAGGTCAACGCGCCATCTTCATGACGCATCGACATCGCGGAGACGAAGCCGATCCCCATGCCCGCACGCACCGCTTCCTTGATACTTTCGACCCCAGCCAGTTCCAGTGCGACACGGGGTTCCAGCCCAGAAACAGAGAAGGCGCGCGCCACCAGCGCCCGCACGCCGGAGCCCGGTTCGCGCAGAATCAGCGGATACTCCGCGATGCTTTGCAACGAGGCACCGCCGGGCAACTGCGCGAGCGGGTGGTCGGACCGCGCGATGGCCACGACTTCGTCGTCGCGCCACGGACGCACGGCAATTTCCGGTGACAGGCCGGGCGGCACCGCGCCTTCGATAAAGGCAACATCCAGACTGTCGAGCTGCGCGACGATTTCGCTCGTGTTGCCGTCGACGATATGCAGCGCGACGGCGGGGTAGCGCTGGTGGAATTCCGCGATGACATACGGCAGCAGGTAACTGGCAGGCGTGGTACTCGCGCCGATGCGCAAGGCCCCTGTTTCCAGCCCGCGCAGGCTGTCGCGCAACGCCAGCGCTTGCCGGTAGTCCTGTCGCAACTTGTTCGCGTACGCCGCGACTTGCTCGCCCACGGCGGTCAGCCGTATGCCGCGTCCATCGCGGCGGTACAGCGGCTCGCCGAACGATTCCTGCAATAAGCGCAACTGCCCGGAGACCGCCGGCTGCGACAGGTGCAATGCCTCGGCGGCATGGCTGATGTTGCCCAGTTCGGCCACCGTCGCGAAGGTCAGCAATTGGTCCGGCGTCATATCGAATTCATCGGAAATGGTGATGATTGGTGGTCATCATAGCCATTTTTTCGATAATCGGCGCGAGGCGTCTCAGGTGAGGCTGGGTTGCGCCGCGACTAGGGCTTGAACGTCGTCCCAAGTCGGCGCATGCGCACCGGTTCGGGTGCAGGCCAGTGCGGCGGCCGCCGCCGCGTTGCGCAGGTGTGTGGCAAGGGGCGCGTCCGGCTGACGTGACAGGCTGGCAAGCCACCCGCCGATGCTGGCGTCGCCCGCGCCTACGGTATCGGCCACGGCCACGTGGTAGGCCGGTTGCCTGAGTTCAACGCCGTCAGGGGTGAGCAAGCGCATGCCGTGTTCGCCGTCGGTCAGCAATAACGTCGCTTGTGGCGCGACGCGGCGGACCTCGGCCAATGCCGCGTCGTCGGCTTGCGAGGGATACAACGCGCGCAAATCCTCGATGGACAACTTGAGCCAAGTGGCCACGCGCGCCATGCGAGTGAACGTCACAACGTATTCCGGCCCCATCAGGTTGCGCAGATTCGGATCGAAGCTGATGGCTACGCCGCGCGCATGCAGTTGTTCGGCCAGATCGAGCAGGGTGCTGGCGAGTGGCTCCCGCACGAGACTGATGCAGCCGAAGTGCGCCACGCGGGCGGCCGTTTGCCAGCCATCGGGCAGCGCATTCGGATCGAAGGCCAGATCGGCCGCCCCTTCGCCAAGGAAGAAGTAGGCGGGGGGATCGTGTCGATGGACGACGGCGAGTAGCGGTGGACGGTCCACGGCCTGCACGAATCGGGCATCGAGACCTGCCGCCTCAGACAAGGCGAGCAATTCGGTGCCAAACGGCGAATGGGTGCTGATGGCCCCGCCGTAGCCGGTTGCCACGCCCATGGCGGCGGTGACGCGTGCCACGTTCCAGCAAGCGCCACCGGCACGGCTCACCCACTGGCGGCCATCGCCCTGCGGCTGGCGAATCAGATCAGTGAGGGCTTCGCCGAAGACGAGCAGAGCGGGCAGGGTCATGGTGACAACATCGGACGCAAGAGGGCAGAGGCCGTCAGCATACCTTCGATGAGCGCGTGCGCGCGCTGTCTTGCGTGAGATTCTGCTCGGCGGTGCAGAGACTATTTGCTATGCAGCAATAGCGCCACGCCAGCGGCGAGCACCACGAGATTCACCACTTTCACGAACTGCGCACGCGACAGATGCAGCGTGACCCGTTTGCCCAGCCACATGCCCAGCATCATCGCGGGCACCAGCGTGACGGTCGTCACCAGCATCGACAGATCGGCATAGACGCCCGCCAGCAGGAACAACACGGCACGCACCAGCGTGCTGAATCCGATGAGCGTGGCCTGCGTCACGCGCATCGACTCCACGCGTTCGAGCCGGCTGGTCAGATAGATCGCATAAATGAAGCCGCCGCTGCCGAACATCGCGCTGAACACGCCGCCCACGGTGCCGAACGGGATCGCCCACTGCTGTGAGAGCCGCGATTTGGCGCGCGGGCCGATCAGCGCAAAGACGGCATAGCCGCACACGAACCACGCGAGCGCGCGCAGCAGCGTTTCCGGGCGAAGGTGCAGCAGCAACGCTGCGCCCGCGAGGCTGCCGACGAGCATCGCCGGTAGCAAGCGCCGCAATTCGCTCGTGTCGGCCGCGCGAGCGTTGCGCACCACATTGCCCGAGGCGGCGCTGAAGTCGAGCAGGGCGAGCATCGGCACGATCTGCGCCACCGGCAAGGTGTAAGCGAGCACCGGGCTCGCGACCAGCGCAGTGCCAAAGCCTGCAATGCCGAAGATGAGGTAGGCGACGACGAGCGCCGCGCTCATCAACAGCCACGCATGAAGTGAGGGGAGTGCAGCGGCGAAGGTGTCGAACTGAGGGAACGGCATAAAGGGTGGGTGGCGGGTAATCGGGGAGGGGGCCGCGAAGGCCTGCGCTTTCCGTCAGCATAGGGCCGGGGTGCTGCACCGCGCCAATATAGAATGTGGCGATATTCGATCTCGAAACGGCATGACCATGGTGTCGCTGCGGCAGTTGCGGTATTTCCTCGAAGTGGTGGATGCGGGCGGCTTCAGCGCTGCCGCTGAACGGCTGTTTGTCGCGCAGTCGGCGCTGAGCCGTCAGATCTCGGAACTCGAACGCGAATTGCAGGCGGTGCTGCTGGAGCGCTCATCCAAGGGCGTGACGCTCACGCCCGCCGGACGCACGTTCGTGGACGAAGCGCGCCGCGTGCTCACCGAACTTGAAGGGTCGGTAGCGCTTACACGCAGCGTGGCGCGCGGCGAGCAGGGCTCAGTGCGCCTCGCCCATTCCACCTCGGTGCCGTTTGCGGGAGAACTGCCTGCCGCATTGCACGCGCATTTATCCGCCAATGCGGGAGTCAGTGTCGAGATATCGACGTTGTCGTCCGAGCAACAGCAAGACGAAATTGAAGCTGGCCGCATCGATCTTGGGCTCGTGCGCCTGCCGGTGCTGCGCCCCGCGCCGTCGCTGATCTGCGAGCGCATCGCCATCGAGCGTCTGGTATTGCTGGTGCCGGGCGGACACCCGCTGGCCGGTGAGACGTCGATAACGGTGGCGGCGCTTGGCGACGAGCCCTTTGTCTCAATTCCCCATCGCGAGCGCGGCGGCCTGAGCTACCGGGTGGCGCAGTTGTGCCAGCAGCACGGGTTCTTTCCCCGCGCGGCGGCGGCGACCTCGCGCAAGATCGCCCAAATGAATCTGGTCGAGGCGGGCTTTGGCGTAGCCATCGTGCCGGAAAGTCTGGCCGCCATGGCCGGTGCCGGCGTCTGCCGGGTGACGCTCGACGACCCGCACGCCGTGTGCGAAGTCGCGTTGCTGCGCCGCCGCGATGCCGGCGCGCTCGCCGTCGCATTGGGGGACGCGCTGAAGCTTGCGCTATCGCAATCCCTGACGGACTTTGAACCCCCGCAGTAAGTCCCGCGTAAGGCGTGCATGAGAGGGTGCCCCCATAAGGTGCGGAAAACACGCGGGGCAGGGCCCGCAAGCCGGCTGCGACAGCGTCGCGGGCGGGCTTGTGCGAAGCGAGGAAACCCTCAAGTCGGCCATTTTTTCTCCCGTTATACTTTTCGACACATCAGCGCAGGGCGCGCACGCCGGACCGGCAGGCGCGCACCTTCGCCATAAAAATCAGATCAGAGATGCGAGGAGACGACGATGGGGCTATTCACGCGCCGCGGGGCAGCCGCGCAGACCGTCACAATCATGAGCGAGGTGGCCGACAGTGCCGGCACCCTTGGCATCGAGCTGTGCGATATCGCCGGTAACGTCGACGAAATCGCCGTGCGCATCAAACGGCAGGCCGAAGTGTTTCAGGAACTTCAGCGCGCTGCCGCCGACACCAGCGAAGGGAATCAGCAGATTGCGGCCGCCGCGCGCGAAGCCCGCGACATCGCCGATCGGGCGAGCGCCGAGATTGCGGCGTCGCGTGGCACCGCCGACGCGTCTCTGGCTTCCATTCACGGGCTGGTCGAGGGCGTGTCGGGCATGGCCGGTGAAATTGCCGGTCTGCGCGACGCGCTCGAACACGTGGGCAAGGTGGCCGAAGGCATCTCGGTCATTGCGCGCCAGACCAATCTTCTCGCCCTCAATGCCGCGATCGAAGCCGCCCGCGCCGGTGTCGCGGGGCGCAGCTTTGCGGTGGTGGCCACCGAAGTCAAACAACTGGCCAGCAAGACCTCAGAAGCCACTCAGCAAATCGAACAAACCCTCGCCGCACTGGCCGAGCGCACTCAGCGGCTGATGCGCGAGAGCAACACCAATGTGGCCCGTGCGAACGAAGCGCGCGAAGGTACACGAGCCATCGCGAGCGTGATCGAGACGGCGGGTACCGCGCTCGACACGTTCGACCGTCAGGCCGGGCAGATCGTGCAGGCAAGCGAGGCCATCGAGAACGAATGCAGCACGCTCGTTGCGCACGTCGATGAAATGGCCGATGGTGTCGCGCATTCCGCCGAGCATGTCGAAAACGCACGCGAACGGATTAACGGGCTGCTCTCGGTATCGGAGCACCTGATCGGCCTGATCGCCGAGGCGGATGTGGAAACGGAAGACACGCCATTCATCCGCGCCGTGCGACGTGCCGCGAAGCAAGTGGGCGAGACCTTCGAGGCGGCGCTCGCGAAGGGCAAGATCAGCGAGCAGGAGTTGTTCGATCGTCGCTACGAACCGATTCCGGGGTCGAATCCACAGCAGTTGATGGCGCGCTTCACGCGCTTTACCGACGAAACGCTGCCGACGATTCAGGAGCCGTTGCTCTCACTGAGCGAGCGCATCGCCTTTTGCGCCGCCGTCGACGAGAACGGCTACCTGCCGACGCATAACCGCAAGTTCTCGCAGGCGCCGACCAACGATCCGGTTTGGAATGCGGCGCATTGCCGCAACCGTCGACTGTTCAATGACCGCACGGGGGCGGCGGCAGGGAGCAACACGAAACCGCTGCTGTTGCAAACGTATCGGCGCGATATGGGCGGAGGCGAGTTCGTGGTGATGAAGGATGCGTCTGCCCCCATCTATGTGAATGGGCGTCACTGGGGTGGCTTCCGGATTGCTTATCGTGTGATGGCGTGATCGCATGATCGCGTAAGGGCGTAGTCACGCAGACGCAGTGGGCTTATTGCCCTGTGCCCATAAAAAAACGCGCCACCGACGAAAGCATCGGTGGCGCGTTTTTTATTAAACGAGGGCATCAGATCATGCGCCCGTTGCCCTCATTCATCATTCGATTGAGGCCGGATCAATAGCCGTACCACTGGCCATGACGCCAGTAACCGCGACCGTAGCCGTAGGGGCGTCCGTAGTAGGGGCGGCCGTAGTACACCGGTGCCGGGGCGACATAAACCGGCGGCGGGCCATAGTAGGCGGGCGCAGGGGCCACATAGACGGGCGGGGGCGGTGCCACGTAGACGGGCGGCGGTGCGTAGACCGGGCCCGGGACGACGAGCGGCACACCGATGCCGATGCCCACCGAGACGTGTGCCTGCGCAGTTCCGATCGCACCCGCGGCGAGCGCGACGCCGGCGATGGCAAGGGCGGCAAACTTGGCTTTCATGATATTTCTCCTGCGGACTTGGCAGCGTACTGAGAACAGCGCCCGGACGGCACCATGCCGGCCGACTCGCCGGGTGCCCGCCGGCACCTTGGGTTTGTCAGATTCCTTGGCTTAACTTTACTGAAGTTCCGAAACGCGGGTGCTGCGCAATTGTTGCAAAGTATGCGCATTCGCACGGGGTGGGGAACGTTCGGGCGTGGAAAAGCGGCCGCCAAACGTGTGAATCACGCACCCATTCTATTCAGAATCAACGGTTTGCGCTCGTTTCGGTTGACGACAGCGGTGGTCGTGGATGCGCGAAACGGGTGACAGCGGCGCGGCACTTGTTACATTCATTTACATGGCCGTCTGCGCGCTGTGGTGCAAAAACAGCGGCGGATGCCGCTTGCGCGACATCCGCCTGCCGTCGGTGTCTCTCATTGCCGGGCGTGCTGTCCCTGTGGATCACGGTGGTACCGCGGGTGGCACCGCGCGCCTGCCGAGACACCTCTCCTCCCCTGCTAAACCGGGCGCGGCACCGCCGCGGGTTCGGGTACTGCTGTCGTCAACGTCTTTGCTACGTCTTGTTTATTGATTGAAGCGCACCTTGGCGTCGGCCACGCAGGCATCCTTGCTGTTGCCCGTCATGCTGTCGCAACGCTCCACGGCGGCCTTGTACTGCGCCTTGTTCGCGTCGGCGTTGGCATCCTGACGCGCCGTCGCGGTGTCCTTAGACGACTCGCGGCTCGTGCGCATCACTTTGGCGTCGCCATAGGCCTTGGTCTTGGCGGCGTCGGCATCCTTCGCGCAGACATCCTTCTCGTTGCCCTTCTTGTCGTCGCAGCGCAGCTTGGCGACGCTGTAGTCGGCATCGGCCTTCGCGACTGCCGCGTCATAGCGCGCCTTCGGCGTGTTCTTGTAGTCGGCTTCGGCATTGGCCTTGGCAACCTTCTCGTTGCCCTTGGCGTTCTCGACACAGACCTTCTTGGCGTTGTCCTTCAGGTCTTCGCAACGCGCGACCGATGCCTTGTAGTCGGCCTCGGCAGATTTCTGCGCGGCGTCGTAGCGGTCTTTGGTGGCGGCGTCGGCGGCGCTGGCCGAGGCAGCGCCAAAGGCGCTTGCGGCCAGCACGGCACAGGTCAGCCAGTTCAGAGCGAGTCGGTGTTGCATGTCAAAGTCCTCCAGTGAACGAGCAGATAGTTGATGTCTTCGTGGGCTTCGTTGTCTTCGCTAGCCGTTACTTGTTGCGGTCGGCGGCACCCTGGATGGCTTCACCACCCTTTTCGATGTCCGTACCCGCACCATGGACGGTGTTGCAGCCAGCAAGACCCAGCGCGAAGCCGGAGAGCAGAGCGATGGCGATCAGTCGTTTCATTTGAGTTCTCCTTGAGAGATAGCGATAGCGGCGGCGATAGTGGCCAAGGGGGCTAACAAGGGTGCCGGGGAAGCGCTCTGTGGCGCTCGACCCCTGCCGGCGCGTCCGCCTCCCGACGGACGCTACCGTGGTGCTTACCAGAGCTTGTGGTCCTTGTTCCAGGTGTCGACTTCACGTTCCGCCTCGGCCTTTTCCTTGCCGTAGCGTTCCTGGATTACGCCCACGAACTTGTCGCGGTTGCCTTCGATCTTGAGCAGATCGTCATCGGTCACCTTGCCCCACTGCTTCTTGGCTTCGCCCTTCAGTTGATTCCACTTGCCCTTGATCTGATCCGAGTTCATAACAACTCCTTTCCGGTTGGGATTGGGTACTCCGTGGTACTGACTGCGTCATGCGATGGCGCTGGTGCGCCGTCGCCGCAGTTGCCGCCCGGTGTGGCGGCGGTTGATTCCATGGTAGGGAGTGCCAATCGTTCGCGCTGTCAGCGAGACCAGCGTCGCGCTGTAGGCGGAGTCGGGTAGCGCTGTCAGCGCATTCCCACGGGGGAGGGCGGCGTGGCGTCGGGCCGGGTGGCCTGCGCGGTTTGATCGGACGGGACGGCAGGAGATGCCGGTGCGGTGGAATGGGTGGAATCGGTGGATTCGGTGGCGTCGGTGGCGTCGGTGCGATTGGCGCCATCCGCGCCATAAATCACATTGCCCGGGTCGGTCATGTCGAGCGCCTCGGCCGGGTTGCACAGCGGCATGACGACCTGAATCTCGGTGCCGATTCGCTCCGGCAGCGAGTGGATATCGATGCGCCCGCCGCGCGCCGAGACGCGCTGACGCATGCCGAACAGGCCATGCGTCTTGGGCTTGTTGAACTGGTCCGGCGTAAGACCGATGCCGTTGTCGATGACTTCGAGGCGCACCCGCTGGTCGTCGCAGGCGAGCGCCACACGAATCGTCGTCGCGCGAGCATATTTGCCCGCATTCGTCAGCGCTTCCTGTGCCACGCGGAATAGCGCAATGGCCGTGGCTTCCGGCAGGGCGAAATCTTCTTCGGGCAGATCGAGATCGAGCTGCCAGTGCTGCTGATCGGCCGCTTCTTCCGCGAGCGAGCGCAGGGCGGTCACGAGACCGAAATTGATCAACACCGTGGGGCGCAGATTCTCGATGATACGGCGCTTGATTTGAATGCCCGAGTCGAGATTGCGTTGCGCACGCGCGAGCTTTTCGGCGATGACGGTGTCGGTGTTGCGCAGCTTGTGGTGCGCCCACGTGACGTCCATCTTGCACGCAGTAAGGATCGCGCCCAGCTCGTCGTGCAACTCGCGCGAGAGCCGCGTCTTCTCGTCTTCGCTCACGTTCTGCAAGTGTGTGGCCAACTCGTCGAGTTGCTCGGTGCGCTCGCGCACGAGGCGGTCGAGGTGCGCCTGTTGTTCATGCAATTGGTCGCGGGCGAGTTGCTCCTGACGCATCTGCCGCCCAAGCGTGCGGAACAGCAGGATGAACAGCAGAATCGTCAGCACCGAGAGTGCGCCTGCACTGACGGCGGAGATGGCCTGATCGAAACGGCCGTCGTCCTGCGCAGTGCGTGCACGAGCGAGTTCGCGGTTGTACAGATCGGTGATGGCGTTCTGTACGGGCTCCATCGTGCCGATGCCGAGATTGTTCGGGGCGAGCGCTTCTTCGAGATTCATTTCGCCCTGCCGCACGGCAGCGCGTGCGGTTTCCATGGCGGTAATGCGCTGCGAGAACAGCGTCATCACGTCGGCGAATTCGCGCGCCGCCTGCGCATCGTGCACATCTTCGTAATGCTGGATGACGAGCGCGGCCAGATCGCGAATGCGACGCACCGCCGAGAGGTACGGATCGAGATAGATCGGGTTGTTCGTGAGCAGATAACCGCGCTGGCTCGACACCACCGTCGAGGTGCGCGCCATGATCTCGTTGAGCTCGTTGGCGGCGGTCATCGCTTGCAGGGCAGCCTCGTACGTCGAGGCCAGCCGCCGGTGCGCCGACTCCAGCCCGATCAGGCTCCCGACCGTGATCACGATCGCGGCGATCATGGCAATGATCCAGCTTCGGCGACGCAACCAGGACGTGAACAAACGGGGCATTGAAGGGCCAATGGAGGGTAGGGGGCGCTTCGATCATAAGTCGAAAATCACCCGATAGCGCGAAATGTCAGCCAATTCCTACGCAAAAACCAGCGCCACCCGGGCATTCTCGGCGGCGCTGTTTTTCTACCATACATTCAGCGCCGAACGTTTTGCATGCCATGTACGCCAGTCGAGAAGACACCACGCATGGCCAGGCGAAGCGCCGCGGAGCACACGCAAGCCTCAGGGAAGTGAAGGGTAAAACAAGGAGAACGCTATGTTGAAGTGGGCTTTGTTGTTCGCACTGATCTCGATCGTGGCGGGCCTGCTGGGCTTTACAGGGATCGCCGCCGGTGCGGCTGGGGTCGCCAAGATCCTCTTCGTACTGTTCCTGGTGTTGTTCGTGATCTTCCTGCTGCTCGGTCTGACCGTCGCCAAGAAGATCGTCGACTAGCCGGTGCCGCCCGGGCCACCCGTCGAGGGGGCCCAGGCGGCCCGAATAAGTTACCAACGCTGTCAATGCTGGTCTGGGCCGTCATTTTTGCAAGGAGCTAGCGATGCTTCACTACGCCGTCGTGTTTTTCGTGATCGCGCTGATCGCCGCAGTGTTCGGCTTCACCGGTATTGCCGCCGGCGCCGCCGAAATCGCCAAGATTCTGTTCTTCATCTTCCTCGTGATCTTTTTGGTCACGCTGCTGTTCGGCGTGGTCCGACGATAGCCGGGCACGGCCGGCGCCGGGAGACTGATCGTCTGATCGTGATTTGACGACCGGCTCCCGGGCGCGGCCTGCCTTTCCCCACAAAACACTCGCAGGAGAATTCGCTCATGCATACCGCCAAGCACGCCAAGCAACACGCCAAGACGCAAGGCAAGCCCACTATCAAGGGCAACGGTCATAGCGCTCACGCCGGCGAGGACTTCGAAATCGATGTCCGTGCCCTGCGTGAGCGTGCCCGCGAGCATCTGGACGATGGTGCGGTGACGGAAGACTATCGCGCGGATCGCGACGCTGTCGTGCATATGCTCAACGACGCGCTCGCCACCGAACTGGTGTGCGTGCTGCGCTACAAGCGCCACCATTTCATGGCCACCGGCATCCACGCCGAGCCGGTTGCCGCCGAATTTGCCGAGCACGCTGCTCAGGAGCAAGACCACGCGGACCGCATTGCGACGCGTATCGTGCAACTGGGCGGCGAGCCCGATTTCGCGCCGGACAGCCTGTCGGCGCGCAGCCATGCCGAATATGTCGCCGGGAAGAACCTGCGCGAAATGATTCGCGAAAATCTCGTCGCGGAACGCATCGCGATTGAGAGTTACCGCGAGATGATTCATTATTTGGGCGACCGGGATACCACGACGCGGCGTATGCTCGAGGAAATTCTGGCTGTCGAGGAAGAGCACGCCGACGATATGCGCGACCTGCTCGACCGGGAGTGAAGGTCATGGCCAACGCGCCGAAGGGTAGCGACCGGACCGATGGGGACAGTCTCTGGAGCTTAGATGTCACTGACAATAAAAATCCTGATTGCCGACGATCACGCCATCGTTCGCACCGGCTTCAAGCAGTTCATCGCGGACGAGTCGGACATGGAAGTGTTGGGCGAGGCTGCGAGCGGCGACGAAGTGATTCGTGCCGTACGCGATACGGCGTTCGATGTCGTGCTGTTGGATATCGCCATGCCTGACAAGAACGGCATCGACACCCTGCGTGTGATCAAGCAGTTGCGTCCGCAGCAGGGGGTGCTGTTCCTGTCGACGTATCCGGAAGCGCAGTACGCGGTCAATCTGCTGCGCGCCGGTGCTAACGGCTATCTGATGAAGGATGCGGCGCCCGAGGAGATCATTCGGGCGATCCGCACGGTGGCGCGCGGCCACCGCTATGTCAGTGAAATTACCGCCGATCTGCTCGCACAGAAGCTCGATCAACCGATTGACGAGCCAATGCACGAGCAGCTCTCCGAGCGCGAGTTTCAGGTGTTCTGCAAGCTCGCGCAGGGCCGTACGCCCACCGAGATCGCGGAGGAACTGCATTTGTCAGTGAAGACCGTGAGCACGTATCGCGCGCGCGTGCTCGAAAAGATGCATTTGAAAACCAATGCCGATCTGACGCTTTACGCGCTCAAGAACGGCCTGATCAGTTGATGAGAGGCAGTTATGTCAACCGGGAAAGCGACAACGCTGACGGGGTCCCGCTCTCCCCTTAAGGTGCTGTTGATCGAAGACTCGGCGGTCATTCGCGAGAGCCTGTCCGAAGCACTCGGTTCGACCGGGATGCTTGAGGTGGCAGGGGTTGCGGAAACCGCAGATGACGCGGTTCGCACGCTTAAGGAGGATTCGTTCGACGCGGTGATCGTCGATATCCAACTGCGGCGCGGCTCAGGCATGGACGTGCTGTCCTACCTGCATGACGCCGGCCTGTTGCCTCACCTGATGGCCATCGTGCTCACGAATTACGCGCTGGCGACGTATCGCAAGCGTTGCCAGCAGCTTGGCGTACAGTATTTTTTCGACAAATCGCTCGAATTCGACCGCGTGATCGAGGTACTCGACGATTTCGCGACCGGCCGGCAGGCCTGAGCGGCGGACCTTTCCCGGACTACCCTCGAATTCCAATATAAAGGGATCGAATTTTATTATTTTCAACTATTTAGGTGCATGGGCTAAAATATCGCCTTTGCGCTAAATACCGGGTCAACGGCGGCGCACTGCGGGTAGTTTCGGCAGTGAGCTGCTATTTTTTTGCATGATCGAACTCCAGAACATTACCCAGCGCTTCGCTGGGCCCAAGGGGCCGATCGACGCGCTCTCCAATATCAGCCTGTCGATCGAGCGCGGCGAAGTTTTCGGCATCATCGGCCGAAGCGGCGCCGGCAAGAGCACGCTCGTGCGTGTGATCAACCTGCTCAACCGTCCGAGCGACGGCAGCGTTCGCGTGGACGGGCAGGATCTCACTGCCCTCTCGTCGGACGAGTTGCGCAAAGCGCGCCGCCGTATCGGCATGATCTTCCAGCATTTCAACCTGCTCAGCTCGCGCACGGTGTACGACAACGTCGCGCTGCCGCTGGAGCTGGCCGGCCTGTCCGCTGACGAAATTCGCGCGAAGGTGCTGCCGCTGCTCGAACTGGTGGGACTGACGGCGCAGAAGGATCGTTACCCGGCGCAGATTTCCGGCGGTCAGAAGCAGCGCGTGGGCATTGCCCGGGCGCTCGCGAGCGAACCGCAGGTGCTGCTCTCCGACGAAGCCACGTCGGCGCTCGACCCGGAGACCACGCGCTCGATTCTCGACCTGCTCAAGCGCATCAACCGTGAGCTCGGTCTGACCATCGTGCTGATTACCCACCAGATGGAAGTGATCAAGCAGGTGTGCGATCGCCTGGCCGTGCTCGACGCCGGCCGTGTGGTGGAACAGGGCCGCGTGATCGACGTGTTCCTGCGTCCGCGTCACGAAGTCACGCGCGCCATGATCGGCGACGTGATCGCTCAGGAATTGCCGGCAGGCGTGCGCGAGCGCATCGCTTCGCGCATCGGCAACGGGCACGATCACCTGTACCGGTTGGCCTTCTCGGGTGCCGGGGTGGATCAGCCGCTGCTCTCGGAAGCGATTCGCCGCTACGAACTCGATTTCAATATCCTGCATGGCCAGATCGACGAGATCCAGGGGCAGGCTTTCGGATCGCTCGCCGTGATGGCCGGCGGTACCCCGGCCCGTGTGGCCGAAGCCATGGCGTTCCTCGCCAGTCAAGGCGTCGTTGTCGAGGAGATGAGCCATGTGGAGTGAAATGTTCGATCTGTTCGTCTCGTCGTTCTGGGAGACGATCATCATGGTCGGGATCTCCGGCCTGATCGGTGCGGTGGTCGGTGTGCCGCTGGGCGTGCTGCTGTATCTGACCGATCGCAATGGCGTGTTGCAGAACCTGCCGACCAATCGCATCGTCGGCATTCTCGTGAATGCCGTGCGTTCCACGCCGTTCATCATCTTGCTGGTCGCCGTCATCCCGTTCACGCGCCTGATCGTCGGCTCGTCGATCGGGACGATGGCCGCCGTGGTGCCACTGACCATCGCCGCCGCGCCGTTTGTGGCGCGTCTGGTCGAGACGGCCCTGCGTGAAGTCGACCGCGGCCTGATCGAAGCTGCCCAATCGATGGGCGCGACCACGGGCCAGATCGTCATGAAGGTGCTGTTGCCCGAGGCGCTGCCCGGTATCGTCGCTGGTCTGACCATCACGTTCGTGAGCCTCGTCGGCTACTCGGCCATGGCCGGTGCCATCGGCGGCGGCGGGCTGGGCGATCTGGGGATTCGTTACGGTTATCAACGCTTCCTGCCCGAAGTGATGATAACGGTGGTGCTGATCCTGATCGTCTTCGTGCAACTGGTGCAGACGTTCGGGGACTGGCTGGTGCGCCGCCTGAGCCACAAGTAATCCATTCTGTTTTCGGAATAACATCGTCGCCGGCGAGCCGGCACTTACACGCGGGGGTTTTTCTCATGCAACGTCGTACGATTTTCAAACTGCTGGCCGGTGTAGGTGCCGCCACGGTGTTCGCCACGCAATTCGCCGCACCGGCCGCTGCCGCCGATGCCGTCAACCTGAAGGTCGGTGTGACGGGTGGCCCGCACGCGCAGATTTTCGATGAAGTGAAGAAGGTCGCCGCCAAGAACGGCCTCAATCTCAAGGTCATCGAATTCAGCGACTACGTGCAGCCGAATGCCGCGCTGTCGTCGGGCGATCTCGACGTGAACAGCTACCAGCACCAGCCGTATCTCGACGCACAGGTGAAGGACCGTGGCTACAAGCTCGTGTCGATCGCCAAGACCGTGATCTTCCCGATGGGCGTGTACTCGAAGAAGATCAAGTCGCTGGCCGACCTGAAGGCCGGCGCCAAGGTGTCGCTGCCGAACGACCCGACCAACGGTGGCCGCGCCTTGCTGCTGCTGCAAAAGAACGGTCTGATCAAGCTGCGCGCCGACGCCGGCCTGAAGGCGACGCCGATCGACGTGATCGAGAACCCGAAGAAGCTGAAGTTCGTGGAACTGGATGCCGCTCAACTGCCGCGCTCGCTCGACGACGTGGACGTGGCCGTCATCAACACCAACTTCGCCATGGAAGCCGGTCTGAACCCGAAGCGTGACGCCATCGCCATCGAAGATGCGAATGGCCCGTACGCCAACGTGCTCGTCGTGCGCGCGGCCGACAAGGACAAGCCGTGGGTGGCCCAGTTGATCAAGTCGTACCACTCGCCGGAAGTGAAGGCGTTCATCGAGCAGAAGTTTGGCGGCTCGGTGGTAACGGCTTGGTAAGTTTGGCAAGTCGGCATACAGTCGGCAGACGCTAACGCGATCTCCCGGAACGGCAGCGCTTCACGGCGCTGCCGTTTTTTTTCGTCTGGACGAAGGCGAGTCGAGCGGTCATCTGACAGTCAAAATGCCGGCGGCGCGTGTGTGGCGATTCTGACACTGTCATGGTTTTGTCAAATAACGGCGATAGCCTGTGCAGCAAGTAAAAGAGGGTGCCCGAGGGCGCCGTCACAAGACGCGGACATGGGCCTGAGAGCAGCTACCGCAAGCGAAGCACGGGGACCGGGCGAGGGCGCTGCATGGCGCACCATCTCGCCCTCGGGGCGCACGCGCGCACGAGGCGGCATGCCCGCACGACGCAATGCTGTTGGCATGACGCTCGCGCACCGCACCGACTTACGGAGTACCAGTTGAACCGTCCCCCGCCTGTAGCGATTCGTCCGTCGGAGCGCTTCGGCGCCCCTGCGGCATCGCACGAAGCACTTCCCACGGCCTCTGCCACATCGGCTTCCGCTGCGGCCCTCGCTTCCCTCTCCCAATTCGACGAACCCGACGAGAGCGTGTTGCTCGCGCAGTTGTGCGAGGGCATCGGCCTCACGTGCGTGTTCCAACCGATTATTGACTTTCGCACGTCCGGCATTGCCGGTTACGAAGGGTTGGTGCGCGGCCCGGCCGGTACGGCGATTCACTCGCCGCTCGCGCTGTTTGCTGCGGCCCGTCGCCACGGGTTGAGCGGTCCGCTCGAACTGGCGTGCCGCCGCACGGTGCTGCGCGGGTTCGTCGATCAGGATCTGCCCGAGCGGCTGTTTCTGAACATCGGGCCGGTGACGCGGGCCCAGCCGGGCGGTGGTGTGACCGAGTCGCTGGGGCTGGATGAAACGTTTGCCATGCTGCAATCGTTCCGTCTGCCGCCAGAGCGCGTGGTGCTCGAACTCACCGAACATGCTCCGACTCTCGATATCGCCAGCACGCGGGCGTCGCTCACGGCGTATCGGGCGCTCGGGTTCGAAGTGGCGCTGGACGATATGGGCGAGGGCTACGCGAGCTTGCGGCTGTGGTCGGAACTGCGCCCCGATTACGTCAAGATCGACCGGCATTTCGTCGACGGCATCGACAGCGACACGGTCAAGCTTCAGTTCGTGCGCTCCATGCGGCAGATCGCGGAGACGAGCGGTACGCGCGTGATTGCCGAAGGGATCGAGCACGCCGAAGAGCTTCAGGTGGTGCGCGATCTCGGTATTTTTCTCGGTCAAGGCTATTTCATCGCACGCCCGGAAGCGCAGCCGCAGCGCGCGATCACGACGAGTGTGCAGGAGGTCGTGAACGAGCGGCGCGCGTATGTGCATCAGCAACCGAGCCAGCTCGGTGCGGGCAACGTGACGCTGGAGCGCATTGCGTCGTACGTCGCGCCGGTGTCGCCGGACACGCGCAGCGAAGACGTGGTGGCGCGTTTCGAGAGCGATCCTGCGCTGGAAGTGCTGCCGGTGGTGGAGCGCGACCGCGCGGTGGGCTTGATCGGCCGGGCGTCGTTGATCGGCCGGTTTGCGCGGCCGTTCACGCGCGAGTTGTACGGGCGCAAGCCGTGTTCGGCGGTGATGGAGCCGCGCCCGCTCACATTCGACAAAGCCGCGCGCGTGGAAGACCTGAGCCGCATGATCGCCGAGGGAGCCAGCCGGCAAATTACGGCCGGGTTCATCGTGACCGATCAGGGGCGTTACTTTGGTGTCGCACAGGGGCATGCGCTCATGCGGCATATCACCGACATGCAGCTCGACGCGGCGCGTTACGCGAATCCGCTGACGCTGCTGCCGGGCAATGTGCCGATCGACGACTATATGGATCGCATGATCGGCGAGCGTCAGTCGTTTCACGCCTGCTATGTCGATCTGGATAACTTCAAGCCGTTCAATGACGTGTTCGGTTACCGGCGCGGCGACGATCTGATTCAACTGGTGGCGCGCGTGTTGATGGCGGTGCGTAACCCCGAGCGCGATTTTCTCGGGCACATTGGCGGCGACGATTTTCTGATCCTGTTCCGCAGCCCCGACTGGGAGGCGCGTTGCCGCGAAGCCCTCACGCGATTTGGGGAGGCGGTGACGGAATACTTCCATCCGGACCAGATCGCAGCAGGTGGCTTTGAGGCGGAAGACCGGCGCGGCATGGTGATCTTTCATCCGATCACGAGTCTGTCGATCGGTGTGGTGGCGGTCACGCCGGAGAGTTTTCCGTCGCACGTGGAGGTCTCGGCCGCCGCGGCCGATGCGAAGAAAATGGCCAAGCGTGCGCTCGGCAACAGCCTGTTTATCGAACGGCGGCGTGCGCATCGGTGAGAGTGCAGTAGATCGCAAGACGAAAAAAAGCCCGCCGGTGTGGCGGGCTTTTTCTTTGGGGCATCAATGCCTCAGTGCCTCAGTGCCTCAGTGTCTCAATGTGACAGCGCCGGCATGCCGTCCATGCTCGCGGCGTCCTGCTCACGTTCTTCGTCCAGATACGGCGTGCGCCAGCCCGAGCGCACACCCCAGTGGTAGAACGCCAGCGAGAGTGCGCCGACAATGACCATGTCCCAGCCGTAAGGCAGCACGCCCAGGCCACCGAATTCCTTGCTGCCGATATACGAGAGCAGCGCCATCATCGGCAGATATCCAATCAGCCACCACGACGCCTTGAGGTCGTGACCGAAGCCCTTCCACTTGTCTTTCGCCTGATAGTAGAAGTACACCGGCAGGGCGACCACCACCAACACGATGATTTCGCCGGTCAGCGGCCAGCGGGCCCAGTACAGAATCAGCGACGCGCACACGAACGCGAACGGCGCGATGAGCGACAGGCCCGGCAGGCGCAGCGGACGATGCAGCTCCGGCGCTGCTTGGCGCAGGGCCATCACGCTGATCGGGCCCGTCAGGTACGAGATCACGGTAGCGACTGAAATCACGGCGGCCAGCGTATCCCAGCCGCGGAAGAAGAACATGAACACGAACGAGATGGCGAGGTTGAACCACATCGCCGGACGCGGCACGCCATAGAGCGGATGCACGCGCCCGAAGATCGCGGGCATCGTGCGGTTGCGCTCCATCGCATAGATCATGCGGCTGGTGGTGGCCATGTACGTGGTGCCGGTGCCGCTCGGGCTCAGGAAGGCGTCGAAATAGAGCACGATCGCCAGCCAGTTCAGACCCAGCGCAATCGCCAGTTCGGCGAACGGCGAGCTGAAGCTCACCATGTGCCAGCCGCCTTTGAGCTGCTCGGGCGAGAGCGCGCCGATGTAGGCGACTTGCAGCAACAGATAGATGACGGTCGCGAGCAGGATCGAGCCGACCACGGCGAAGGGAATGCTGCGACCGGGGTCGCGCGCTTCACCGGCCAGATTCACCGGGCTCTGGAAACCGTTGAACGCGAACACGATGCCCGAGGTGGCCACGGCGGTGAGCACGGCCGACATGCCGTTCGGGGCAAAGCCGCCATGCTCGGCAATGTTGAAGTTGCCCGGATGGAAGCCAGCGATGATCAGACCGGCAATGGTGAGCGCCGGAATCGCGAACTTGAACAGCGTGATCGCCGTGTTGGCGCGGGCGAACAGTTTCACGCCCCAGTAATTCAGCATGAAATACACGATCACGAGCAGGGCGGATAGCAACAGGCCGCTGGTGGTGAGGGTGCCGTCGACGAACAACTGGTGCGCCCAGTCGTACGGCCACGTGCTCATGTACTGGATCGAGGCCTCGGCTTCGATCGGAATGACCGAGACGATGGCGATCCAGTTGGCCCACGCCGCGATGAAGCCGACGAGGCTGCCGTGCGAGTAACGCGAGTAACGCACCATGCCGCCCGATTCGGGGAACATGGCGCCGAGTTCGGCATAGGTGAGGGCGATGGCCAGAATGACGACGGCGCCGATGATCCACGCCAAAAGGGCTGCGGGTCCGGCGATCTTCGCCGCCTTCCATGCACCGAACAACCAGCCGGAGCCGATGATCGAGCCAAGACCCGTCAACATCAGGGCGAACGGCCCGATGTTGCGCATGAGGGATGGGTTGTTATCCATTCGATGTCTTCTCCACGCCCGGGGGGAGCAACACGCCAGCCCCGATGAGGGCGGATTGGCGAGTTACGCGAGGGCGGACAAACCGTCGGCAGGCCGGATGTCATCACAGGGCGTGACGACGCGGGGGGCGGCGCTACCGGACGTGACTTCTGTTGATCGGACTTCGCGAAGTCTGCTCTGTCCCTTCGCCACACACCGGCGTGTTTCCGGCGGCGATTTTGCGGATTCCGCAGGTGTATTGGAGGCAAGCCGTTACACAGAGCGAAATGAGGGTCGGAGTCGCTGTTCGCGAAAAAAGCGCGATTCTACCCGAGGCCGTGCCCATCTGTGGGACTTTGTAACACTTTCGACATTGCCGGCTGATGCACGACATTTCGCAGAAATGCGTGCAAGCCAGCGATGGCGCGGTTCTCAGAGCGGGACAACGCCTATTACAAAGTATTAAAGGGTCGGATGGCGGTCACGTCGAGGCGAGGCACAGATACTTCATTTCAAGGTACTCGTCGATGCCGTATTTCGAGCCCTCGCGCCCCAGACCGGATTGTTTGACACCCCCGAAAGGTGCGACTTCGTTCGAGATCAGTCCGGTGTTGATGCCGACCATGCCGGCTTCGAGTGCTTCCGCGACCCGCCAGACCCGAGCGACGTCACGGGCGAAGAAGTACGACGCCAACCCGAAATCGGTCGAGTTGGCGAGGCGGATGCCGTCGGCTTCGTCCTTGAACCGGAACACCGGGGCCAGCGGGCCGAAGGTTTCTTCTTGTGCGACCAGCATGTCGGCGCTGGCGTCGGCCACCACGGTCGGGGCGAAGAAGCGGCCGTGCAGCACTTTGCCGCCAATGGTGACGCGCCCGCCCTTGCTGACGGCGTCCGCGACGTGGCGCTCGACCTTCTCGACGGCGGCGTCTTCGATCAGGGGGCCGACGGCGACGCCCGGTTCGAAGCCATTACCTACGCGGAGTTTGCCCACGGCGGCGGTGAGCTTCTCGACGAAGGCGTCGTAGATACCGTCCTGCGCGTAGATGCGGTTCGCACAGACGCAGGTCTGACCGGCATTGCGGAATTTGGAGGCAATGCAGCCTTCGACGGCGGCATCTACGTCGGCGTCGTCAAAGACGAGGAACGGCGCGAGGCCGCCCAGTTCGAGGGCCACTTTCTTGATTGTGGGCGCGCACTGTTCCATCAACTTGGCGCCGACCGGAGTTGAGCCGGTAAATGAGAGGTGACGCACGCGCGGGCTGGCGGTGAGCACATCGCCCACGTCGCCGGAGTGTTTCGACGTCACGACGTTGAATACGCCCTTGGGCAGTCCGGCGCGCTCGGCCAGTTCGGCAAGTGCCAATGCCGAGAGCGGGGTGAGCCGGGCTGGCTTGACCACGATCGTGCACCCGGCGGCAATGGCTGGGGCGATCTTGCGCGTGATCATCGCGATGGGGAAGTTCCACGGTGTGATCGAGACGCACACACCGATGGGCTGCTTGATGACGAACATGCGCTTGCCGCCTTCGGGCGAGCTGAGCACGTCGCCGTTCACGCGCTTGGCCTCTTCGGCAAACCACTCGATGAACGACGCCCCGTAGGCGACTTCGCCCTTGGCTTCGGCCAGCGGCTTGCCTTGCTCGGCGGTCATGATGGCGCCGAGGTCGTCCTGCGCCTGCATGATCAACTCGAACCAGCGGCGCATGATGCGGGCGCGCTCTTTGCCGGTCTTGCTGCGCCAGTCGGGCAGGGCGGTTTCGGCGGCGACGAGGGCCCGCTCGGTTTCCTTGGCGCCGAGATCGGCCACATGGGCGATTTCGGCATCGGTGGCCGGGTCGGCAACGGCGAAGGTGGCGTGAGAGTCGGCAGGGGTCCAGGCACCGTCGATGTAGGCGTCGGACTTGAGCAGGCCGGGGTCTTTCAGGCGGCTGAGGGCGGGGTGCTTCTGATGGGGGGACTGCGGGGGGTGCGACACGATAGCTCTCCTCTCGATATCCGGCAGCGCTGTCTATATATAGACAGGGGCGCTGCTCGGGGACGGAAACGGATACGGCTTGTCGGTGCGTCAGTACGTCAATACATCGGGTGCGAGCTGACTCCAATGTCGCTCGCGCTTTGTGACGGCGCGAGTGACCTGGAGTCAGTGGGGCTTACAGGCCGAGGTCTTTATATAGCGTGGCCATCCGAGCGTCGACGTCTGCGGTCATTTCGATGGGACGCCCCCACTCGCGGGAAGTTTCACCCGGCCACTTGTTGGTGGCGTCGATGCCCATCTTGGAACCCAGACCGGCCACCGGCGAGGCGAAGTCGAGATAGTCGATGGGGGTTTGATCCACGAGCGTGGTGTCGCGAGTCGGGTCGACGCGCGTCGTGATCGCCCAGATCACTTCCTTCCAGTCGCGGATATCGACGTCCTCATCGACCACGACGATGAACTTCGTATACATGAACTGGCGCAGGAAGCTCCATACACCGAACATCACCCGCTTGGCGTGACCGGCGTAGGCCTTCTTCATCTGCACGATCGCCATGCGGTAGCTGCAACCTTCGGGCGGCAGATAGAAGTCGGTGATCTCCGGAAACTGTTTTTGCAGCAGCGGCACGAACACTTCATTGAGCGCGACGCCCAGCACAGCGGGTTCGTCGGGCGGTTTGCCGGTGTAGGTCGAGTGGTAGACGGCGTTGCGGCGCATCGTGATGCGCTCGATGGTGAACACCGGAAACCACTCCTGCTCGTTGTAATAGCCGGTGTGATCGCCGTAAGGCCCTTCGAGCGCGTGCGCGTAACCGGCGGTCGCGCCGCGTGAGGGTGGCGGCGGGGCACCCTTCGGCACTTCGGGCGGCTGATCCGACGGATAGATAAAGCCTTCGAGTACGATCTCGGCGCGGGCCGGCACGCGCAGCGACTCGAGCCCCGGGGTCAGACACTTGCCCAACTCCGTGCGGCTGCCGCGCAGCAGACCGGCGAATTGATACTCAGAGAGCGTATCGGGCACGGGCGTAACCGCGCCGAGCATGGTGGCCGGGTCGGCGCCCAGTGCCACGGCAATCGGGAACGGCTTGCCGGGGTTCGCCTGCGCAAACTCACGGAAGTCGAGCGCGCCGCCACGATGCGCGAGCCAGCGCATGATGACCTGATTGCGGCTGATGACCTGCTGACGGTAGATGCCCAGATTCTGGCGCTTGCGGTGCGGGCCCTTGGTAATGACGAGCCCCCAAGTAATAAGGGGCGCGGCGTCGCCGGGCCAGCAAGTCTGAATCGGCAAGCGCGAGAGATCCACGTCGTTGCCTTCCCAGACGATCTCCTGCGACACCGGACTGCTGACTTCTTTCGGTGCCATATCCCAAACGGCTTTGGCCATGCTGAGCAATTTACCCGCGTCTTTCAGGCCACGAGGCGGTTCGGGTTCCTTGAGTGTCGAAAGAAGCTGACCGAGTTCGCGCAGCGAGCCCAGTGCGTTTTCCCCTTTTTCGACGCCCATGCCGAGTGCCACTCGTTCAGGGGTGCCAAACAAGTTGGCGAGCACGGGCATGTCGTAACCGGTCGGCCGCTCGAACCAGAGCGCGGGGCCGCCCGCCTTCAGTACGCGATCGGCCAGCGCCGTCATCTCCAGCACCGGCGAGACAGGCACGTCTACACGACGAAGCTGCCCGGATCGCTCCAGTTGCGTGGTGAAGTCACGAAGATCGAGATATTTCATGAAACAAACGGTTACCAAAAAATTTTTACGGAATTCATACAGGCGCTGAAAACGACCGTTCGAATTCGTGGAAGGGCGGGTTTTTGCCCCGTAAACGCAGGCTAGTGCGGGCCATTCTACCGTTCGGAGGCCTGAAACGACACGGCAAAACACCTGTTACAAATTACTTTTAGTAATGATTTTTCTAATTCATAGTATTGACGGATTATATATCGCTGCTACAATCCGCCCGTTGAATCCAGAAAGGCGGCTTCGATGACGGGTAGGCCAACCCGATCGAGCTTAGCGACAACTACAACATCGACGTGGATTTTCAGTGGCTGGTTTTCTCACCGAGGTCGGGAAACCAGTGTTTTAGGAAGCAGCGCGAGCGATAGCTCGTCAGCGCCGGGGACCGAACAGGTCGGCGCGCTGCGGCGGTAGTGGCATCGTTGATGACAAACACGATGCACCGCCTTTTTCCCTATGCCGTAAATGAGCGCTTCACGGAATGCCTGGCGGGCATCCCGGCTCGTTTCCTTACGCCGCGGGACCACCCCGTGGTGACGGCGTAACCGGAGTACGCAGTATGAAGAAGTCTGGTTTATCACCCTGGCTACTGGCCGCTGTCCGTGCGCTGCAAGCGCGTGGCGTGGCAACGGTAGCCGCGGCTCGCCGCGATTGGCGTCGCCTCGCGTGGCATGGCGGTCGTGTTGGACTGTATACGTCCAGCGCTGTCGGTCTTGTCGCCGTGGTCGGTACGCTCGCGTTGTGGGCCCGACCGACGTGGCGCGCCGATCTGGCGTCGCGTGTCGGTCCGCTGATCGAAGCAGCCACCGGAACGGCCAATGCGGCCAATCACGGCGGTGCAAACGGCAGCACCGTGGCGCAGGGCATGCCCTCCGACGCCACGATGATGGCGCAAGCCGCACAACACGTGCCCTCGGCAGCCGTTCTCGCTGCCTATATCCCGAACCAGCGCGTGGCAGCCGATGCCCGTGCCGGTAAGGTGCTTGACACGCGCGAACAAGTCGCCGTGGGCGATTATCTGGCCCGCCGTTATCGTGTGGCCGGCGACGTGACGGGTAACCTCGTGCGCGCCGCTTATACGACAGGCAAGGAAGTGGGTCTCGACCCGCTGCTGTTGCTGGCGGTCATGGCGATCGAATCGGGTTTCAACCCGTATGCCGAAAGCACCGTTGGCGCTCAAGGCCTCATGCAGGTCATGTCGAAGGTGCATCAGGACAAGCTGGAATACTTCGGCGGTCCGGAAGCGGCGCTGCATCCGCTCGCCAACATCAAGGTCGGCGCGCTGATTCTGAAGGAATGCATCGCACGTGGTGGTTCGCTGGCCGGTGGTCTGCGTCTGTATGTCGGCTCGACCAGTGCGGGCGACGGCGGCTACGGTGCGAAGGTACTCGCCGAGCGTGATCGTCTGCGTGGTGTGGCCATGGGCCGTAAGATCTCGCCGAACGCGCCGCAAGCGCCGGTGATCGTCAGCGCTGCAAAGCCTGTGACCAAGCCGGTCTCGGCAGGCAAGGCTGATGAGTCGGCCGCGGAATCGGCACCGGCACCGAACGTGTCGGCAACCGGCAAGGCCGCCGCTGCCAAGCCGCTCGAAGCGGATGACAGCACGGCAGCCTGAGCGAATTGCCGCGCTGATGCACGCTGGCCAGTGCATCGCCGCCCGGAACGCAGCGCTCTCTATATAGAAGGGTGACGCGGACCAACAAAAAACCCATCGAAGCGATTCGATGGGTTTTTTGTTTTTGGTGAGCCTTAGGGTGAGCTTTACATCAGCCGCCAGTGAAGACCCGTTCGATACGGCCCATGGCCTCGCGCAGCTTTTCGAGCGACGTGGCGTACGACAGCCGGATGTACTTGCGGGGTTCGGCAAAACCGAAGTCCAGTCCCGGCACCAGAACGACATCCGCCTGTTGCAGCAGTGCTTGCGTGAGGCGGTCGCTGTCCCCAGCGTCCGGATGCTGCACGCCCGAACAGTCGGCGTAGACGTAAAACGCGCCGTCCGGCATGACGGGCACCTTGAAGCCGAGTCGCTCAAGTGCCGGCACCACGTAATCGCGGCGATTGCGAAAGGCATCCTTACGCGCTTCGTAAATCGCCATCGTGTCGGGGCGGAAGCAGGCGATCGCCGCATGCTGTGCAACCGCCGACGGGCAGATGAACAAATTCTGCGAGAGCTTTTCGAACGTCGGCACCAGCGAGGGTGGCACAACCAGCCAACCCAGACGCCAGCCCGTCATATTGAAATACTTCGAGAAGCTGCTCACCACCAGCACGTCATCGCCAAAGCTCAGTGCCGTGGTGGGTTTGCCGTCGTAACTCAGCCCCTGATAAATCTCGTCGACCAGCGTAAAGCCACCGCGCGCCCGCACCGATTTGACGATGCGGCCCAGCTCGGCGGTTTCGATGGACGTGCCGGTCGGGTTTGACGGCGAAGCCAGCAACACCCCCCGTGTCGCCGGGCCCCAGTGCGATTCGATACGCTCGGCGGTCAGTTGGAAACGCTCGGCAGGGCCGGACGGAATCAACACCGGCTTGCCGTCGAACGTCGACACGAAGTGCCGGTTGCACGGGTAGCACGGGTCGGGCATCAGCACTTCGTCACCCACACCGACCAGTGCCGCACAAGCGAGCACGAGTGCCGCAGAAGCCCCCGCCGTCACGACGATGCGCGACGGATCGACCTCAACCCCGTAGTAACTACGGTAGTAATCGGAGATGGCTTCGCGCAGCGCGGGTAAGCCCATCGCGCTGGTGTATTGGGTGCGGCCGTCTCGCATCGCCTTCGCCGCGGCCTCGATCACTTGTTCGGGCGCGGTGAAATCGGGCTCGCCAATGCCCATGTGGATGACGTCGTGTCCGGCCTTTTCACGCAGGGCGGCTTGTTTGGCAAGCTCCATGACGTGGAACGGCGCGATGTCGTCGACACGTTGTGCCAGTTTCAGCGCGGGGGCGAGGTCGGGCGTACGGTCCATGTTGGCGGGGGGGGCGGATGCAGAGGGTGGAGGGGGGATGCAGCGGGGAGAACTGGCGGGAATTCGTCGGCGCACATGGGGGCTGACGAATTCCCGGGACTTCAGACGCTATCAGGCGCTCTTGCCGCGTCCGCCGCGATTGGCGGCGACTTCGTCCGGGCGCACTTCCGCCGAGAACTTGTCGAGCACACCGTTCACATAACGGAAGCCTTCCACGCCGCCAAAGGTCTTGGCCAACTCCACTGCCTCGTTGATCACCACGCGGTACGGAATGTCCAGGTGGTGAATCAGTTCGTAGGCACCGAGCACGAGCACCCCGTGCTCGACCGGCGACAGCTCGGCTGCCGGACGGTCAAGGTACGGTTGCAGTTGCAGCGACAAGGCATCCGCTTCACGGATGCTGCCGTGGAGCAGGGCATCCAGGTGGGCGCGGTCAGCCTTGTCGTAGCCCGGGGTGGTGCGCAGATGCGCATCGATCTCACCCGCGTGGTCGCGCGAGAGCAGCCATTGATACAACCCTTGCAGCGCAAATTCGCGCGCGCGGCGGCGAGCACTCTTCATTACCGATCTTCCTCTTCTTCGTCTTCGTCTTCATCCGCTTCGTCGTCGCCGTTCAGTACATCCAGGGCTTCGAGCAAATTGGCCATTTCCACCGCCACGCGGGCCGCATCGCGACCCTTCTCGGCGGCGCGCACTTCGGCCTGTTCGTCGTTCTCGGTAGTAAGCACCGCGTTAGCGATGGGAATACCGAAATCGAGGCCGATGCGCGTAATGCCGGCACCGCTTTCGTTCGAGACCAGCTCGAAATGGTACGTTTCGCCGCGAATCACCGCGCCCAGCGCGATGAGGGCGTCGAACTGACCGCTTTCGGCCATCTTCTGCAATGCCAGCGGGATTTCCAATGCGCCGGGCACCGACACGAGCAGCACGTCTTCGCCGTCGACACCCAGACGGTCGAGTTCGGCAATGGCGGCGTCACGCAATGCCGTGCAAACCGCATCGTTGAAACGCGCCTGCACGATGCCCACGCGAAGGCCTTCACCGTCGAGTTCCGGCTGGTATTGTCCGATGTCCATAATGGGCTTCCTTAAAAAAGTACCGTCCAGGCGGTGCGGCCTACGTAGTGCCAGCGGGCCCGCGAGGAGCGCCGCTCGGCGTTGTCATACCCCCGCCGTCAGACGGCGGGGCAATGATTCAATGTTGCTCAGGCAACTTCGGCGCCGGGCATCGGCTGGAAGCCGGTGACCTCAAGGCCATAACCTGCCATGTTCGGAATCTTGCGCGGGCTCGAGAGCACACGCATTTTACCGACACCCAGCTCGCGCAGGATCTGCGCGCCGACGCCGTGCGTACGGAAGTCCACCGGGCGGCGCTTGGCGCGCGCGGCCTTCTCGGTTTCGTCGAGGGCTTCGAACTGGCCGAACAGATGGTCGGGCGTTTCCACGCAGTTCAGCAGCACCACCACACCCTTGCCGTTTTCCGCAATCGCCTTCATCGCGCCGGCGAGCGTCCACGAGTGGGTGGACACACCGGTTTCGAGCAGATCGAGCACGGACAGCGGCTCGTGCACGCGCACCAGCGTTTCGTCGTCCGGCGACGGCGTGCCGCGTACCAGCGCGAGATGCGGGTTGCCGCTCGGCTTGTCGCGATACAGCGTGGCCTGGAACGGGCCCCATGCGGTTTGCATTTCGCGCGTGGCAACCGTTTCGATCATCGATTCGGTGCGGCTGCGGTAATGGATCAGATCGACGATGGTGCCGATCTTGATGTCGTGTTGCTCGGCGAATACCAGCAGTTCCGGCAGGCGTGCCATCGTGCCGTCGTCGTTCATGATCTCGCAGATCACGGCGGCGGGCGTGAGGCCGGCCATCGCCGTCAGGTCGCAACCGGCTTCGGTGTGACCTGCACGAACCAGCACACCGCCCGGCTGCGCCATGATCGGGAACACGTGACCCGGCTGGACGATGTCCTCCGGGCGCGCTTCCTTGGCAATTGCGGTCTTGACGGTATACGCGCGGTCGGCGGCCGAAATGCCGGTGGTCACGCCCTCGGCGGCTTCGATCGACAGCGTGAACGCGGTGCCGTACTGCGTGCCGTTGCGATAGGTCATCAACGGCAGATTGAGCTGCTTGCAGCGCGCCTGCGTGAGCGTGAGGCAAATGAGCCCGCGCCCGTACTTCGCCATGAAATTGATGGCTTCCGGCGTTGCGAACTCAGCTGCCATGACGAGATCGCCTTCGTTCTCGCGATCTTCTTCATCGACGAGGACTACCATGCGGCCGGCCTTGAGCTCGGCAATGATTTCTTCTGTAGTGGCCAACGGCATAGCGGGCGACGCGGGGGCTGAATTTGGAAAGGCTCTATTCTACGCCAAGCCGGTGCACGGCTGCGCCCGATTCTCGTGTCGGATCGCCCTGAAAACCGGCGAACGCGGACATTTGTGTTGCCGTCTGCCAGGTTCATCGGACGATTCTGTCGACCGGTCGCAGATATCCCGGTTTTATCTCGATGCGTGACAGAAACAAAGGTCTTGACCTAAGTAATGCCGATCACTATAGTTAGGCACATGACTAACCATTCCATCCCTCTCGATCGGGTCTTTCAGGCGCTTTCGGATCCAACACGCCGGGCGGTGGTCGAACGTCTGACGTTCGGTCCGGCGTCGGTGAGCGAGCTGGCGCAACCGTTTTCGATGGCGTTGCCGTCGTTCTCGCAGCACCTGAAGCTGCTTGAGGATTGCGGACTGGTGGTCTCAACCAAAGCGGGCCGCGTGCGCACTTATGCGCTCGAGACCGAAACGTTGGCGAGCGCGCAGGACTGGCTGCAATTGCAGCGCGACAAGTGGACGCGCCGGCTCGATCAACTCGACAACTACCTGTTGCAGATGAAGGAGACACCCTAATGAGCCATGCCAATCTTTTCTCGGTCGACCCCAAACTCGATCTGGTGCTCGAACGTTACGTCGACGTGCCGTGTGAGCGTGTGTGGGCGGCATGGACGCAGCCGGAACATCTCAAGAAGTGGTTCACTCCAGCGCCGTGGCAGACCGTCGAGTGCGAGATCGATCTACGCCCGGGTGGCCTTTTTCACACCGTGATGCGCTCGCCGGAGGGGCAGCAATTCCCCAACGTCGGCTGCTATCTGGAAGTGGAGGAGAATTCGCGCCTCGTGTGGACCAACGCAGTGCTGCCGGGTTTTCGTCCCGCGCCTGCGCCGGTCGCCGAACATGGCGGCTTCCACTTCACGGCGGCCGTGTTGATGGAGGCGCATGGCAAGGGCACACGTTACACGGCGATCGCGATGCATGGCGACGAGACCACGCGTGCGCAGCACGAAGCGATGGGCTTCCACGACGGTTGGGGCAAGGCGCTCGATCAGTTGGTCGAACTGATGAAGTGACGCTGATGCGCAGGCATCAATGACTTGATGTCGACGAGCGGGCGCTGAAATGAAAAAGGGGACACGCGAAAACGTGTCCCCTTTTTGCACTCAGGCCTTATCGCTCACATGACGTGTCGACGTCGCCTTGGCGCGGCGACTGCACCCATCACGCGCCGAGATAAGCGCGCTTGATATCGTCGTTCGCCAGCAGGTTGTCGGCCGAGTCGGCGAGCACCACGCGTCCGGTTTCGAGCACGTAGCCGCGATCGGCGACGTGCAAGGCCTTGTTCGCGTTCTGCTCGACCAGAAACACCGTCACGCCTTCTTCGCGAATCGTGCGGATGATGTCGAAGATCTGCGCGATCACGAGCGGTGCGAGACCCAGCGTCGGCTCATCGAGCAGCAGCAGGCGCGGACGGCTCATCAACGCGCGCCCGATGGCAAGCATCTGCTGCTCGCCGCCGGACATCGTGCCCGCGCGTTGCTTACCGCGCTGCGCCAGCCGCGGAAACAGCTTGAAGACGTGCTCCATGCCCGCTTCGATCTCATGCTTGGACCCGAAAAAACCGCCCATCTTGAGGTTCTCGATGACGGTCAGACTCGGGAACACGCGACGGCCTTCCGGCGAAATCGCCATGCCCATGCGCATGATTTCGTGCGTCGGGCTGCCGGTGATGTCGTTGCCTTCGAACATCACGCGCCCGCTCGACGCACGCGGCGTGCCGCATACCGTCATCATCAGCGTGGTTTTGCCCGCGCCGTTACTGCCGATGAGCGTGACGATCTCGCCCTTGTTCACTTCGATCGATACGCCCGAGAGCGCTTCGACGGCCCCGTAATGGGTGTGGATCTGTTCCAGCTTCAGCATTATTCCTCCCCGAGGTAGGCCTTGATGACGCGCGGGTCGTTGCGCACCTCGTCGGGCTTGCCGGTCATGATCGGCTTGCCGTGTTCCATCACGAGAATCCGGTCGGAAACACCCATCACGAGACTCATGTCGTGCTCGATCAGCAGCACCGAGATCCCGAACTCATGGCGCAGGTTGTCGACGAGTTGTTGCAACTCGATCTTTTCCTGCGGATTCAGACCGGCAGCCGGTTCGTCGAGCATGAGCAGGCGCGGCTCGGTGATCATGCAGCGCGCGATTTCCAGCCGGCGCTGATGTCCGTACGAGAGCGTGCCGGCCTCGCGATTGGCCACAGCCGTCAAACCCAGACGGTCGAGCCAGTGCTTGGCGCGCTCAAGGGCGGTGCGCTCGGCGCGACGGAAAGCGCCGGTCGAGAAGAGCCCTTGCAGAAAACCGCTGTGCACGCGCATGTGCTGCGCGACCAGCAGGTTTTCGACCACGGTCAATTGGCGGAACAGGCGAATGTTCTGGAACGTACGCACCAGCCCGCGACGCGCCACCATATGGCTCGGCAGCCCGGTGATGTCGCCGCCATCGAGCATGATCGAACCGGCAGTAGGGCGATAGAAACCGCCCACGCAGTTGAACACGGTGGTCTTGCCGGCACCGTTCGGGCCGATCACGGCGAAGATTTCGTTCTTGCGCACGGCGAACTCGACGCCGTCGACAGCCAGCAGACCGCCGAAGCGCATCTGCAAGCCGGAAAGTTTCAACAGGTCTGCACTCATTGCGGCAACTCCACATGCGGGCGAGTGGCGGGCAGCAGGCCCTGCGGACGCCACATCATCATCAGCACCATCACCAGACCGAAGATCAGCATCCGGTACTCGGCAAAACCGCGCGCCACTTCCGGCAACACGGTGAGCAGGATGGCCGCGAGAATCACGCCGACCTGCGAGCCCATGCCGCCCAGCACCACGACGGCGAGAATCAGCGCCGATTCGATGAACGTGAACGACTCGGGTGTCACGAGCCCTTGGCGTGCCGCAAAGAACGCACCGGCCAGCCCCGCGAACGACGCGCCCAGCGTGAACGCCGAGAGCTTGATGCGCGTGGGGTTCAGGCCGAGCGAGCGGCAGGCGATTTCGTCTTCGCGCAGCGCTTCCCACGCACGGCCGATCGGCATGCGGATCAGGCGGCTGGTAACGAACAGCGTGAAGCCGACCAGCACGAACGCGAGCAGGTACAGAAAGATCACCATGTGCGAGCCGCTGTACGACATGCCCAGCAACTCATGGAAAGTCTTCGCTCCTTCGACGCTCGACGAGCGCGCCATTTCGAAGCCGAACACGCTGGGCTTCGGAATGCCCGACACGCCGTCCGGGCCACCGGTGATGCTCGTCAGGTTGTTGAGCAGCAGGCGGATGATTTCGCCGAAGCCGAGCGTCACGATGGCCAGATAGTCACCGCGCAGACGCAGCACCGGGAAGCCGAGCAGGAAGCCGAACGTTGCCGACATGAGTGCGGCCAGCGGCAGGCATTCCCAGAACGTCAGACCGAAGTACTGATTGAGCAGCGCGTACGTGTAGCCACCGACGGCGTAGAAGCCGACGTAGCCCAGATCGAGCAGACCGGCGAAGCCCACCACGATATTCAGGCCGAGACCCAGAATGCAGTAGATGAGCGCCAGCGTTGCCACGTCCACCGCACCGCGTGAGCCGACAAACGGCCACACGAGTCCGATGGCGAGCAGCACCCACATCGCGAGCAGTTGCTGACGGCGGCCCAGCGTGGGCATGGTCGGCAGCTTCACCGCGCGCTTGGAGCGCAGCAGCATCGGCTTGATCATCTGGAAGATGAACACGATCGCGGCGGCGATCCACACGGGACGCCAGTGTTGCTCCAGCACGACCTGATAGCCTTCGAGCTTCAGTTGCAGGCCCAGGATGGGGGCCGTGAGGATGATCGTCACGAGCGTGGCGATGACCGCGCCCTTGAGCGTCTCTCCGGCCGGCGCACGGTTGACGGCGCCGGACTTGAGCGTGAGTTGTTGTGTCATGGTCGACCTCAGACTTTCTCGATGTCAGGCTTGCCCAGCAGGCCGGTCGGGCGGAACAGCAGCACCAGCACCAGCAGGCCGAAGGCCACGACATCCTTGTACTCGGAGGGCATGTAGCCCGACGCGAGCGTTTCCGCCAGCCCCAGCAGCACACCGCCCAGCATGGCGCCGGGAATGCTGCCGATACCGCCGAGCACTGCGGCCGTGAAGGCCTTGATGCCGGCAATGAAGCCGATATACGGATTGAGCTTGCCGATGGTCAGGCCGATCAGCACGCCGCCCACGGCCGCGAGCATGGCGCCGAGGATGAACGTGAACGAGATCACGCGATTCGTATCGATGCCGAGCAGGTTGGCCATGCGCATGTCTTCGGCACACGCGCGGCAGGCACGGCCCATGCGCGAGTTGGCGATGAACAGCGTGAGCGCAATCATCAACGCGAGCGTGACACCCATGATCAGCATGCGGGCGTACGGAATGGTCACGGTGAAGTCGCCCATCGGAATATCGATGGCACCCGAGATCAGCATCGGCACGGACACGTCACGCGCGCCCTGACCGATCTGCACGTAGTTTTGCAGGAAGATGGACATACCGATCGCGGAGATCAGTGGTCCAAGGCGGGGGCCGCCGCGCAGCGGGCGATAAGCCACCCGCTCGATCGCGAAGCCGTACAGGCCCGTGATCAGCACCGCTACCAGCAGCGCTGCGCCCAGTACGAGGGGCAGGGGATAGCCCGCCGACGTACCGATTGCAGTCAGTGTGACAAGCCCGACGTAGGCACCGATCATATAGATCTCGCCGTGGGCAAAGTTGATCATGCCGATGATGCCGTAGACCATTGTGTAGCCAATGGCAATCAACGCGTAGATCGCACCCAGCGTCAGGCCATTGACCAGTTGCTGGGCGAGCTGTGGGAAAAATTCGTTCATGCGGGAAGCCTCGCGACGTGCGGGGGCCGAGCGCGAATGCGCGCCGCCCGCCGGAATCGGCGGGCGGCAGGGGGTGATTCGCTGGCCTTTAAAGCGTCAGGGAATCAGTTGGCGGCCGTCTTGGTCGCGTCTTTGTGCCACGTGTAGACGACGAACTTGAACGACTTCAGATCGCCGGCTGCATCGTAGGACACCTTGCCGATCGGCGTGTCGAACGTGTTCTTGTGCAGGTAATCGGCAACCTTCTCCGAGTCGGTGCTCTTCGCGCCGGCAATGCTCTTGGCGATCAGTTGCACGCCCGTGTAAGCCGGCATCTGGAACGGACCGTTCGGATCGCGCTTGGCGTCGGCAAATGCCTTCACCAGCTTGGCGTTGGCCGGGTCTGCGGCGAAGTCGGCCGGCAGCGTGACCAGCATGCCTTCCGACGACGGGCCGGCGATGGCCGTCACGTCCTTGTTGCCCACGCCTTCCGGTCCCATGAACGTGGCCTTCACGCCTTGCTCACGTGCCTGACGCAGCAGCAGACCCATTTCCGGGTGGTAGCCGCCGAAGTACACGAAGTCGACACCTTGCGCCTTGAGCTTGGTGATGACGGCCGAGTAATCCGAGTCGCCGGCGTTGATGCCTTCGAACAGCACGACCGGAATCTTGGCCGCGTCGAGGTCCTTCTTCACCGAGGTGGCAATGCCCTGACCGTACGACTGCTTGTCATGCAGCACGGCAACCTTCTTCGGCTTGACCTTGTTGATGATGTACTGGGCAGCCGCCGGGCCTTGCTGATCGTCACGACCGATCGTGCGGAAGATGAAGTGGCGCTTCTTGCCTTCGGTCAGTTGCGGGGCCGTGGCCGACGGGGTGATCATCACCACGCCTTCGTTTTCGTAGATGTCCGATGCCGGAATCGTCGAACCCGAGCACACGTGACCGATCACGTACTTGATCTTCTGGCTGACGATCTTGTTGGCGACAGCGACGGCCTGCTTCGGCTCGCACGCATCGTCCATCATGACCGCTTCAAACTTGTTGCCGTTGACGCCACCGGCCGCATTGATTTCTTCAATCGCGGTCAGCGCGCCGGCCTTGACCATGTCGCCGTATTGGGCAACCGAGCCGCTGAACGGACCGGCGATGGCGATTTTGACGGTCTCGGCATTGGCAGCCGTACCAATGAAGGCGAGCGCAGCGGCGACGAACAGGGATTTGTGACGGAACTGCATTGTGGACATCTCCTTGATTTGTATTTTTTTGACTACCCGAGCGTGCGGTGGTCTTAAGCGACTGCTGAACCTGTTTATTCGATCATTCCCACCCCATGAGGTGCGAACGATGCGCCATGTTAGCGTAATACGGAGTCCAATTGGAACCACTATCCCAAGGGGTCTGGAGACCCGCATGGATAAAGGATTTCAAAGGGGTCGGATGGCGAATATCGGAGGCGTCACAAGGACACTCCGTAGTACTACGCAGATAGGTGCAGCGCAGCATTTCGACTTGCCGCACAAATCGGGGCCACGATGATTTACGAGACGCCTTAAGTCATCAGGACATTTTGGATACAATCCGTGCGCCACTGAAATCCAAAATTTTTACTTTGCATCCGATTGCGTATATTTCAGCGGCTTTGTTTTCAGTGCGGACATCACCCGTTTCGGCCTCACATCGTCAGCGCATGCCGGTGATTTCGCGACTGCCGGATCAGCGCCAGAAATGCCGCAAGAATCGGCGACGTGTCGTCGCGCCGATACATGCAGTTCAGTTCAATGGAGCGCAGACGTTGCGACTTGAGCGGCCGGTACACCACACCGGGTAAGCGCAGATTCGCCGCCGACTCCGTCGTCACGCAAATGCCGAAGCGGCTCGCCACCAGCGCGATCGACGTCACCACGTCCTCTGCCTCCTGCTCGACGCGCAACGTCACTCCCTCCGCACGAAAGGCCGCCGTCACTTCTTCCGCCAAGCCCGGCATCGGTGCGTTCGGATAAAGAATCATCCGTTCGTTATCGAGATCGGCGAGCGTGAGCGATGTTCGCTTGCATAGCGGATGCCCCTCGTAGAGCGCCACGAGAAACGGCTCGCGATGAATCCAGTCGACGGCAATGTCGGGCTCGTCCGGAATCAGGCGGTTGAAGCCGATGGCGATGCGGCGCTCGCGAAGCGCGGCGATCTGTTCGGCTTTCGAGAGGTTGTGCAGCCCGATCTTCACCTCGGGCCGGGCCGTGTGAAAGTTGGCGAGCAGGCGCGGAATCACATTGAGAATGCCCGAGCTGAAGATGCCGACGTCGAGCCGCCCGATATAGCCTTCGCCGGCCAGACGTGTCTGTTCTTCCGCGCGCCGGGCAAGCGACAGGATGTTGGGCACCTCGGCGAGCAGCGTTTCGCCTGCGGCCGTGAGCGTCGCGCCCTTGGGGGTGCGCACGAACAACTGGGTGCCCAGTTGCGCTTCGAGCGCCTGAATGTGCCGCGTGAGCGGCGGCTGCGCCATGTTCAGCCGCTCGGCGGCGCGTCCGAAATTGCCTTCCTCGGCCACAGCGAGGAAGTACCGCATCTGCTTGATGTCCATGAAGACCCTTGTCGCGATGGGCATTCGCCGCCGTCATGGCGGATGTCAGCCTGATCGCTCAATCCAAACTCAATACCGAAAAGGTATCAGATTCTGGAAAAACGGTATTGGACGGTATCTCGTTGCGCGCGCATCATTGCCCGTCGAAGCCGCTCGCTTAAGCGACTAGCGACAGCATCAACGCGGCAATTTCCGAGGACAGGGTCATGCCTATCGTACATATCAATCTGGTGGAAGGTCGCGACGACGCCACCGTGAAAGCCTGCGTCAAGGCCGTGGCACGCACCGTGCACGAGACGCTTGGCGCACCGCTCGAATCGATTCGCGTCTATGCGACGCAGGTCCCAGCCGCCCACTGGGCTGTGGGTGAGCGCACCAAGGACGAGCCGGCTGCACCGGCCAAGGCGGGCGCGTAATGGCGACCGATCAGCAACGTTTGCAAGCGGCCGCCGACGCCCTCGTCGAAGCCGAGCGTTCACGCCACTTCATCGCCCCGTTGCGCGAGACTTTCGCGCCGTTGTCGATCGAAGACGCCTATGCCATCCAGCGCATCAACACCGAGCGCCGTCTCGCTGCCGGGCGCCGCGTCGTCGGCTGCAAGATCGGCCTGACGTCGGTGGCCGTGCAAAAGCAGCTTGGCGTGGATCAGCCCGACTTCGGCCTGTTGTTCGACGACATGGGCTATGGCGATGGCGAACCAATTCCCGCATCGATTCTCACGCAGCCGAAGATCGAAGCCGAGATCGCCTTCGTGATCGGGCGCGATCTGAATGTCGACAACCCGGGCCAGCTCGATGTCTTGAACGCCATCGAATATGCGTTGCCCGCACTCGAAATCGTGGGCAGCCGCGTGGCTGACTGGAATATCCGTATCACCGACACGATTGCCGACAACGCCTCGTCGTCGGCCTATGTGCTCGGCAACACGCCGAAGAAGCTCTCCGAGTTCGACGTGCGCCTGTGCGGCATGGTGATGGAGCGCCGCGGCGAGCCGGTCTCCGTGGGCGCCGGTGCCGCGTGTCTGGGCAGCCCGATCAACGCGGTGGTGTGGCTGGCCCGCACGATGGCCGCCGTGGGCACGCCGCTCAAGGCGGGCGATCTGGTGCTCTCCGGCGCGCTCGGCCCGATGGCGGCCGTCACGCCGGGCGACATCTTCGAGACCCGTATCAACGGCCTGGGCTCGGTCCGCGCCGTGTTTGAACCCGCCAGCGAGGCCGCACGATGAGCCATATTCAGGATTACGCCAAGCTGCTCGACGACGCCGCGCATCACGCGCACGAGGTCGAACAGTTCGATACCGATAACCGTCTCTCGCTCGACGATGCGTACGCCATTCAGGCCGCTTCGCTGGCACGCCGTGCGGCGCGCGGCGAGACGCGTGTCGGCGTGAAGATGGGCTTCACCAGCCGCGCCAAGATGGTCCAGATGGGTCTCTCGGACGTGATCTGGGGCCGTCTTACGTCGGGCATGCAGGTGGAAGAGGGCACGGCCATCGACTTCAAGCGCTTTGTGCATCCGCGCGTCGAGCCCGAGATCGCTTTCATTCTGAAGAAGCCGCTGGAGGGCAACGTGACCGGCCCGCAGGCACTGGCCGCGGTCGAAGCGATTGCACCGGCCATCGAGATCATCGACTCGCGCTACAAGGACTTCAAGTTCACGTTGCCGGAAGTGATTGCGGACAACGCCTCGTCGAGCGGTTTCGTGATCGGTGCGTGGCACGACCCGCGCACGGATTTCTCGAATCTGGGACTGGCGATGACCATCAACGGCCGCACGGTGCAGGTCGGCTCAACGGCGGCGCTGCTCGGTCATCCGTTGCGCTCGCTGGTCGCGGCGGCACGTCTGTCGGCCGCTGCGGGTGAGCCGCTGCAAGCCGGCTGGATCGTGATGGCTGGCGGCGCAACGCCGGCCGAGTACATCAAGCCGGGTCAGTACGTGTCGGTGGAAATGGAAAAGCTGGGCAGCGTGGGCTTCCACGTCTGAGCGTCACCCTGACGAAACCACGAAGCGGTTGAATGAAAAAGCGGGGCGTGTCACATCGACACGCCCCGCTTTTCGTTTTCCTATTGCGTTGTCTTAGGTCCGCTTGATACGCGCCATGACGCGCAGATCGCCTTCGATCATCCGCACGTCCGAAAACGTGAGAGGGATCTTGTCGTCGAGCGATGTGAGCGCGGGCAGATTGAACATGCCTTGTGCGTCGCCGACGATGCAGGGGGCGAAATATGCCAGCAGTTCATCCACGCAGTGCTCGCGCAGCAATGACCCGTTGAGCTTGAAGCCCGCCTCCACGTGCAACTCGTTGATCTGCCGCTCGCCGAGCGCGCGCATCAGTGCCGGGAGTTCGACCTTGCCGCTGGCGTTGGGCAAGTCGAGCACATCGATGCCGTGATCGCGCAGACGCGCCACACGTGCTTCGTCGCCGTTTGCACAAACCACGAGTGCGTTACCGTCGGCAAGCACTTTGGCGGTCAAGGAAATATCTAGCCGCGAGTCGACGATGATGCGCAGCGGCTGACGCGGCGTCGGCACTTCACGCACGGTCAGCGACGGATCGTCTTCACGAACGGTGCCGATACCCGTGAGAATGGCGCAAGCGCGGGCGCGCCATGCATGGCCATCGGCGCGTGCCGCAGGCCCGGTCAGCCATTGACTCACGCCGTTGTGCAGCGCCGTCTTGCCATCGAGGCTGGCGGCCACTTTCATGCGCACCCACGGCGTGCCGCGCGTCATGCGTGCGACAAACCCGATATTGAGTTCGCGTGCTTCCTGTTCGAGCAATCCGCAACGCACTTCGATACCGGCATCGCGCAACATCGTCAGGCCGCGCCCGGCGACGAGCGGATTCGGATCTTCCATCGCGGCGATCACGCGCTTGACGCCAGCTTCGATCAGGCCCTTTGCGCAAGGCGGTGTACGGCCGTAATGGCTGCACGGCTCCAACGTTACGTAGGCTGTGGCGTCGCGCAGCGCTTCGCCGCGCGTGCGGGCGTCCTTCATGGCCTGCACTTCGGCGTGATCCTGACCCGCCGGCTGTGTGAAACCTTCGCCGATCACCCGGCCTTCGTTGACGATCACACACCCCACGCGCGGATTCGGCGCGGTGGTGAACATGCCGCGCTCGGCCAGAGCCAGCGCGCGGCGCATGTAAGCAAAATCCTGTTCCGAGAACATGGTCCGTCAGATCATCAGCGGCCGGTCGGTCAAGGCATTGTCCGGGGCCGCGCCGGCATGCGCCGGCAGGTGTTCGCGCGCAATGCCGCGCAAGGTGTCCAGAGCGTCGAGCACGCTCGGAACATACTGATCGTCACGAAAACCGGCGCTCATCTGCGCGACCACGGTGTCCCACGTGCGCGGTGCCACCAGCGCATTGACACCCTTGTCGGCGATCAGCTCGATATCGTGATCGGCGATGTTGATGTACAGCAGAATGCCGGTCCGGTCGCCCGTGTGGGCAATGCCGAGCTGGCGGAACAATTGCAAGGCGCGCTGCCGGCAGGTGTGGCCCTGCCAGACGGCGCCGAGCGGCATCGCCGCTTCGATCACCAGACGAATCTCGCAGCGATGATCGGCTTCGGAGTCGCGAATCGCGGCTTCGAGCGTGTCGAGCGCTTTATCGGAGAACAGCCAGCGGGCGTGCGCGCGCCATGTGCCGAGATGGCGCAGCCAGCGCGAGAGATTGTGTTGCCGATGTTGCATCGCGATTTCCTCGTGTGCCATCGCCGTTCACCAGTTCCCTGACGAGCCGCCGCCATCGAAACCGCCGCCTCCGCCGCCAAATCCACCGCCGCCGCCGCTATCGTCACCGCCGCCGCGTCCCCAGCCGCCAAGGCCACCCAAACCGCCTAAGCCACCGCCAATCCCGCCACCTAATCCGCCGCCAAAGCCACCCGGGCCGATCCGGCCACGCTGGCCGGTCAGCACCCGCGAGCGCGGGTCGTTCGGATCGCTCAGGGCGCCGGGTAAGCCCGGGCCTTTGAAGCGCCGGCGGCTTTCCATGATCACCACCATCGCAATGATGAAGACGATGAACAGCAGCGGCAGAAAGTCGGAAAGATTTGAGTGCGGCGCGCGCGTGGACGGCAATTGCGGTGCCGGCAGCGCTTCGTTGTTGATCGCCGCTTCCACCGCAGCCACACCGGCGGCCAGACCGCCGAAGAAGTCGCCGCTGCGGAAATGCGGTGCCATCACGTCGCGCAGAATACGCCCGGAGATGGCATCGGTGAGCGAGCCTTGCACGCCGCGCCCGACTTCGATGCGCATCTTGCGCAAGTCGTTCGGATTGTCTTTCGCGATGAGCATGATCACGCCGTCATCCACGCCCTTGCGACCGGCTTTCCACGCATCGGCCACACGAATGCTGTACTGGTCGATGGTCTCGGGCGCAGTTGTCGGCACCATCAGCACGAAGATCTGGCTGCCGCGCTGTTGTTCGTACTGAGCGAGCTGGGTCTCGAGCGCATTGCGTTGCTCGGGCGTGAGCGTGCCGGTCAGGTCGGTCACGCGCGCGGTGAGTGCTGGCACTGCGACGAGCGATTCGGCACCGGCCGGCAGCGCCAGCCAGCACAAACAGGCGAGGGCCAGCGCCCACAGCAGGCGCGCGAGCCCGCGCCCCATTGAAGGCGCTGAGACCGTGAGGCCAGACAGGCCCCACGATTGCAACGAACGACGCATCAGGACGTCAGCCATGGCCCGATCCTCAGAACTTGACCGTCGGCGCCGTCGAAATCGCCTTCTCGTTCTCGACCGTGAAGTTCGGCTTCGGTCCGTAGCCGAACATCTTGGCGGTGAGGTTGTTCGGGAACTGACGCACGTACACGTTGTAGTCCTGCACCGACTGGATGTAGCGGTTGCGCGCCACGGTAATGCGGTTTTCCGTGCCTTCCAGTTGCGATTGCAGATCGCGGAACAGACCATCGGCCTTCAGGTTCGGATAGTTCTCCGAGACCGCCATCAAGCGCGAGAGCGCGCCCGAGAGTTCGCCCTGCGCCTGCTGGAAGCGCTTGAACGCGTCCGGGTCGTTGAGCGTTTCCGGCGTGACCGTAATGCTCGTCGCCTTGGCGCGCGCGTTGATCACGTCGGTGAGCGTGGTCTGTTCGTGCGTGGCGTAGCCCTTGACCGTGTTCACCAGATTCGGCACCAGATCGGCGCGGCGCTGATATTGGTTGACGACTTCGCTCCACGCGGCCTTGACGGCTTCGTCCTTGACCTGAATGTCGTTGTAGCCGCAGGCCGAGAGGAACGACGTAAGGAATGCCAGCGCCAGCCAGCGTGCGAACGTGCCGCGACGGGCGGCGAACGTCTGACGGAACTTTGTCGGCAGCAGCATGAGCATGATGTGTGTCCTTGTTTTAGCAGGAGTGAATCGTTATGTAATGCGGCAACAAATGCGGTAACGCCGTCGTGGCCTTCGCCCCGTTCAGGCGATGGTCTTGAACGCTGCGCGGGCGGCGTCGAGGGTCGCTTCGAGCACCGTATCGTCGTGCGTGGCCGAAACGAAGCCCGCTTCGAACGCGCTCGGCGCCAGATAGACGCCGCGATCGAGCATCGCATGGAAGAACTTGTTGAAGCGCGGCACGTCGGACGTCGTCACTTCGGCGAAGCTCGCGGGCACGTTGGCGCGGAAGTAAAGACCGAACATGCCGCCGACGCTGTCGCCCGAGAACGGCACACCCGCCTCTTGTGCGGCGTCGACCAGACCGGCGACCAGCTTCGAGGTGCGCTTGGACAGGTCTTCATAGAAGCCGGGCGCCTGAATCAGCTTGAGCGTGGCGAGCCCCGCGGCCACGGCGAGCGGGTTGCCCGAGAGCGTGCCTGCCTGATAGACGCCGCCGAGCGGGGCCAGATGCGCCATGATGTCGCGGCGTCCACCGAAGGCTGCCGCCGGCATGCCGCCGCCGATGACCTTGCCCAGACACGTCAGGTCAGCGGTAATGCCGTACAGCGCTTGCGCACCGCCCAGACCCACGCGGAAGCCGCACATCACTTCATCGAAAATCAGCACGGCGCCATGCGCGGTGCAGAGCTCACGCAGCGTTTGCAGGAAGTTGCGCGAACCACGCACGAGATTCATGTTGCCGGCGACCGGCTCCACGATCACGGCACCGATCTCGCCGCCTTGTTGCGCGAACAGTTCGCGCAGTTGCTCGACGTTGTTGTACTCCAGCACGAGCGTGTCGCGCGTCACTTCGGGCGGCACACCGGCGGAGGACGGCGCGTTGCGCGTCGAATCGGCAAACGTCAACAGGCCCGAGCCGGCCTTGACCAGCAGGCTGTCGGCGTGGCCGTGATAGCAGCCTTCGAATTTGACGATCTTGTTGCGGCCCGTGAAGCCACGCGCCAGACGCAGCGCGCTCATCGTTGCCTCAGTGCCCGAGGACACCAGACGCACCTGCTCGATGGACGGCACCAGGCGGCAGATCTCTTCGGCCATGACGACTTCGCCTTCGGTCGGGGCGCCGAAGCTGAAGCCCTGTGCCATGGCCGTTTGTACGGCAGCGACCACTTCCGGGTGCAGGTGACCCACGATCATCGGGCCCCACGAGCCGATGTAATCGATGAAGCGCGTGCCTTCGGCATCCCACATGTACGGACCTTGTGCACGGGCGATGAAGCGCGGCGTGCCGCCGACCGAGCGAAACGCGCGGACCGGCGAGTTCACGCCGCCGGGAATGGTTTGCTGGGCGCGTTCAAAAAGGGCGTCGTTCGTAGTGTGTGCGGACATGACTTCTGCTTTACCTGATGAGGCCGGCTTGGCGATGCGCGGCGACGTACGGCGGGTGCACTGTGCAGGCGGTACGTCGGGCGTCGGTTAGCCGGCGTTGAAGAGGGAGGTTACGCCGCGCCGATGACCGGCATTTGTCGCGCAGCACCCGCGTCATGCAGGGCGCGCGGGCAGGTGTCGGTCAGCGGCGTCGAATGCGTCGATTCTAGCGGAACCGGGCCCACTCGGGCCAATATGCCCCGCTTGCAGCCCCGTATGTGGCCCCTGTACGGCCTCGGTGAACCCCGTGTGGCGGTGCCCGATGCACGCGCTGGCCCGGCTGGCAAGGGCTTCTCGCCGCGCGGGGCTTCTGTTAGATTGAAGGCCAACCTTTCAACCGATTCACCCAACGCCCAAGGAAAAACAAGGCCATCGACATGTCCACCGTCAATTCGCAACGTCCTCCGATCACTGTCTCGACTCTCGACCTTGACCGCCTCGAAGCGCTCATGGCGCAGGCCCCGCGCGCGGCATTGCCGTATGTGGAGGCACTCGAAACAGAGCTCGCCCGGGCGAGTGTCGTCGAACCCGAGCAAATGCCGGCCGACGTCGCCACGATGAATTCGGTGTTGCGCTACCGTGATCTCGCCACGCAGCAGGAGCATCGCGTGACGCTCGTCTATCCGCAGCATCTGGCGGCCACGGAAGGCGGTATTTCAGTACTGGCCCCGGTCGGCAGCGCACTGCTCGGCCTGCGCATCGGTGAGTCGATTCACTGGCAAGTGCCGGGCGGCCACCTGATCGAGCTGGAATTGCTCGGCATCGATTACCAGCCTGAAGCCGCTGGCGAGTACCACCGCTAACTCACGTCTCCGCAGCACCATTGGGAGATTCGGATCTCCCGAGTCTCCCAACCTTCTTTCCGCAGTTTCTCCGCAGTTCCCCCACAGATTCCCCGCAGTTGCCTGGCCAGTCCCGCGCAGTACTGACGCCGTCTTGTGTTCAGCGTTCGCGAAAACGTTTTAACGACGCAGCCAGCCGCGCGCAATCGGCCAAGCCAGCAAGCGTCGATAAATGCCTTCGAAGATGGCGGCCACGATGCGGCTCGTCTCACGTGCCGACGCCGTGCGCATGATGAGTGCGACCACGATCGAGACGCAGAACCCGCCGAGCATGTCGAGCGGCCAGTGCACGCCGAGATAGACGCGCGCCCAGCAAACCGGCAGCGCGCAGAGCAACAGCAGCTTGCCGAGCCCGCGCGGCGAGCGTGCGGCCGTGCCCATCAGCACGAAGGCCGACGCGAACATAATCGAGGCATGGTTGCTCGGGAACGCGCTCGTGGGCGCATGGGCCAGCAGATTGGTACCCAGACCGACGACAAACGGGCGCGGTTCGAACCAGGCCAGCCCGATCACGAAGTTGATTAGCAGGACAAGCCCGACACCCAGCAGGCCGTGCACCGCGCCTTCGCGATCGCGTCCGCCCGCCAGCCAGAGCATGACGAGACCGGCCGGCAGCAGCAGGATCAGGTATTTGGCGAGAAAGATGGCGATGGCCAGTTCACCGTCGCTGACAGCCGGCGAGGCGTTGATAGCCAGAAAGAGGGCGCGATTGAGTTGTTCCATAGGGCGTCGAGGGGCGAGAAGTCCGCACCGGAGACCCATGGCAATACGCTGGCTGAAACGTGGGCTGAAACCCTTGAGCCGGCGCATCGACGGCCGCCGGCAGGCGGTTTATGACGAAAGCATGACAGATTCTGGACGAACCCCGGCGCGGAGGAAAGCCGCTTTTGTCATCATTTTGTAACACGTTGATTTGTCACTTTTCTTTCGACGCACTCGGAGGTAAAATCGCGCCGTCATAGCTCTCAGGAGATTTCTCCGTGGACAGTTGTTCTAGTGGTAGTTGCCGGTCGACGCAGGTCGACACCATCACCGCGAGTTAGTCCCCCGGGTATCTCCCGCCGCTAACTCGCATTTGTCGGGTTGGCGCGCACCTTTGACGTAAGTTTCGGTCGCCTTGCACGTTGCCGCTTTGCCATTGTGGCCAAGCCGGGCAAGGCAAGTCCGAAGCTGACCGTCGTTCGTAGCACGCTCCCTTATTCGTTTTACGTCTGCCGTTCGGGCTGTCTCACGCCTCGCAACGCAGGTTCGTTCGCATTCCGCGCGCACGCCGGTTGTCGCTTTCTGCCGACCGTCTGCCGCACAGGAACGCGAACTGACCGCGCGTGCCGGGCCGGAGGGTGCCAGGCGGCCGGGAGATTCACCGTGTTCCGTTACTCCATGACCTTTCGCGGAAGCAATCCGCAAGCCCTGATGCTGCCCACCGAGTGCCTGCATCACTTTCACGTCGACCATCAAGCGCAAATGGACGCACAGGCCCCTCAAGGCTCGCGTCTGCATCAGTGGTGGCGTGCGGTGACGCGCAAGGCAACGCCGGTGCGCTGAGCCGGGCCTTCAAACAATAAAACCTAGCCCTCGGGCGCCGCCCGGTCACGACAGACCGGGGCTGGCGCCCGCGATCCTTCAGGATGTCTCCGATGCAACAAACCCTCACGCTCAGCGAGCGACTGATGACGGTACTCGGCGCGCGCCTCGGCCTGCGCTACTTCCGCCGTCGCGACATGCTCGAAACCCTCGATGCGCCGGCGCACGGCCACGAGGCACCACCGGGTCTGGCCGACGCTGCCCGCGTTGCCGGCCCCGATCTGCTCGTGCGTCTGCGCACGACCCGCGAGGGGCTCTCCGACGACGAAGCCGCGACCGTTCGCGCGCACGTCGGCCCCAATGAAGTCGAGCACGAAAAGCCGCTGCCCTGGTGGCTGCACCTCTTCCACTGCTACCGCAATCCGTTCAACCTGCTGCTCTCGATTCTGGCGGCGGTGTCGTATGCGACCGACGACACCGAGGGAACGATCATCATCGCGACGATGGTGATCATTTCCACGGTGTTGCGATTCGTGCAGGAAGCGCGCTCGAACAAGGCGGCCGAGAAGCTCAAGGCGATGGTCAGCACCACCGCCACCGTACTGCGCCGCGACGTTGAGATCGCTGGCGAAGCGTCAACGCGCCAAGGTGCGCGATCGGCGCGCATGGGCCGCGAAATTCCGCTGGCCGAGCTGGTGCCCGGCGACATCGTGTTGCTCGCCGCGGGCGACATGATTCCGGGTGACGTGCGCATTCTCGCCGCGAAAGACCTCTTCATCTCGCAATCGGCACTCACGGGCGAAGCGTTGCCGGTCGAGAAGTTCGCGCACGTGTGCGATGCGGGCGGCAGCAACCCGCTGGCCTACGACAACCTCGCCTTCATGGGCACCAACGTGGTGAGCGGTTCGGCCACGGCGGTGGTCGTGGCGACGGGCGCGCGCACGTTCTTCGGCTCGCTGGCCCAGCGCGTCACGGCGCAGGAGCGCACGGTCACGTCGTTCCAGCAGGGGGTGAACCGCGTGTCGTGGGTGCTGATCCGCTTCATGCTGGTGATGACGCCCATCGTGCTGCTCATCAATGGCTTCACCAAGCACAACTGGCTCGAAGCGTCGCTGTTCGCGCTGTCGGTGGCTGTGGGCCTGACGCCCGAAATGCTGCCGATGATCGTGACGGCCACGCTTGCGAAGGGCGCCGTCGTGCTCTCGCGCAAGAAGGTCATCGTCAAGCGGCTCGATGCGATTCAGAACTTCGGCGCGATGGACGTGCTGTGCACCGACAAGACCGGCACGCTCACGCAGGACAAGATTTGTCTGGAGCGCCATACCGACGTGTGGGGCCACGCTTCGGAATACGTGCTGGAGTACGCCTATCTGAACAGCTTCTATCAGACCGGTCTGAAGAACCTGCTCGACGTGGCCGTGCTCGATCACGGCGAACTGCATCAGCGGCTCGACGTGGTGAACCGCTATCGCAAGATCGACGAGATTCCGTTCGACTTTCAGCGCCGTCGCATGTCGGTCGTGGTCAGCGAGAACGGCGAGCATCACGAGTTGATTTGCAAGGGCGCGGTCGAGGAAGTCATGGCCGTGTGCGACCGCGTGCAACACGGTGCGAACGTCGAACCGCTCACCCCCGATGTCCTCGCGCGTCTGCGCCGCGTGACGGCCGACCTGAACGCCGAAGGCCTGCGCGTGGTGGCAGTGGCGACGCGCCATCTGCCGCCGGTGCAGGAGAGCTACGGCATTGCCGACGAGCGCGAGCTCGTGCTGGTCGGTTACATCGCGTTTCTCGATCCGCCTAAAGAGTCGACGGCGCCTGCACTCAAGGCACTGGCTGCCTCGGGCGTGGCGGTGAAGGTACTCACCGGCGATAACGATCTGGTCACCGCCAAGGTGTGCCGTGAAGTCGGCTTGAAGGTCGACGGCTGCGTGCTCGGCGACGACATCGAAAACATGAGCGACGCCGAACTCGCCGAGACGGTCGAGCGCGCCAACGTGTTCGCGAAACTCACGCCCGCCCATAAGGAGCGGCTGGTGCGCATGTTGCGCGCCAATGGTCACGTCGTCGGTTTCATGGGCGACGGCATCAACGACGCCCCGGCGTTGCGCGCCGCAGATATCGGTATCTCGGTGGATACGGCCGTCGATATCGCCAAAGAGGCCGCCGATCTCATCCTGCTCGAAAAGAGCCTGATGGTGCTGGAGCAGGGCGTGATCGAAGGGCGCCGCACGTTTGCGAACATGCTCAAGTACATCAAGATGACGGCCAGCTCGAACTTCGGCAACGTCTTCTCGGTGTTGATCGCCAGCGCGTTCTTGCCGTTTCTGCCGATGTTGCCGTTGCAACTGCTCACGCAGAACCTGCTCTACGACCTGTCGCAGACGACCATTCCGTTCGACAACGTCGACCCCGAGCAACTCACGCAGCCGCAGCGCTGGAACCCCGCCGACCTGTCGCGCTTCATGATTTTCTTCGGCCCGATCAGTTCGATTTTCGACGTGCTGACGTTCGTCGCCATGTGGCATCTGTTCGGTGCCAACAGCGCCGAGCATCAGACGTTGTTCCAGTCGGGCTGGTTTGTCGAAGGGCTGCTCTCGCAGACGCTGATCGTGCACCTGATCCGCACGCGTCGCATTCCGTTCGTGCAAAGCCGCGCGGCGTGGCCGTTGCTGATGATGACCGGCGCGGTGATGCTCATCGGGCTGATGCTGCCGATGTCGCCGTTCGCCGATACCTTCAAGATGCAGGCGCTGCCGCTCGCCTACTTCCCGCTGCTCGCCGCAATTCTGCTCGCTTATGCCGTGCTGACGCAGATGATGAAGGGCATGTTTGCACGGCGCTTCGGCTGGCAGTGAGGCCAACGTCAATCGCCATTCAATGCGACGGCGCACGTGCAGTTTCACCGCCTGCGCTGCCTGCGCCGTAGTGGCCGAACGCCGGTTCCCGCTGGCGTTTCGGCGACATCGCAATCCCCAGCTCGGCGTACACCTCGTCGAGCGCTTCACGCGGACCGATGAGTAACGCCGTGGTCTGGCCGTCGGCATCGGTGACCAGACTCACGAGCGTCTGCCCCTGACACGTTTCGCGCGCAGCGACGAAACGCGACGACGTTAGCGCCGCAAGCGTGGCAAAGCGCTCGGCCTGCACGAGACCGGTGATGTGAAACATCGGTTGCGCGGCACCGGTCGCACGCGGTGCCAGCCGGATATTCGTGCCGTCGGTGGAGGCGCCGAGCGCGGCGAGCAGCTTGTCGCGTCCCTGTGCGCCCAGCACGCAGTAGTCGCCATGCACCCAGCGCGAAATCGTATTGCCGGTAATGCCGGTAGCGTACGCCAGTCTGGCCAGCGTGGTGCCCGAGAGCTTGATGAGCAAGCGTGCGACAGTCCGGTGGCGTTGTTCGATGTCATCCATGGCGAATGTCCTCAAGTCAGAACGATCAGAGCAGTCAGCGCGACGGTAGCGATCAGAACGCCATCGTCACTTCGAGTTGGGCGTCGATCTCTTTGCGCAGGGCGGCGCTGCACGGCATGAGCGGACGGCGCACGATCGGCGAACACAGCCCCAGCGAGGAGAGTGCAGCCTTGATCGCGACCGGATTGGGTTCGGAGAACAGGCGGCGGATCAACGGCTTCATGCCGTTGAACAGCGTGTTGGCGTGTGCCATATCGCCCTCGCGCACATAGCGCATCAACTTCAGATACAGATCGGGACGGATATGGGCGGCAGCAGAGATGCCGCCGACGGCGCCCGCTTGCAGCGCGGGGAGCCACTGCATGTCGTCGCCGCACATCACGCGCATGGTCGTTTGCGAGGGCAGATGCAGCAGCGGATGCGCGTCGCATTCCTTGATGCAGGGAAACGACTCGTGCGCGGCCAGTTCGCGAATCGTATCCACGCCGAGCGTGACGCCCGTGCGCAGCGGCACGTTATAGAGCACGATCGGCTTGTGCGTGCCAGCGGCCAGCGTGCGGTAGTGCCAGAGGATGCCCTCCTGCGACGGACGCAGATAGTAGGGCGGCGGCACAAGATAGCCGGCGAGCGGCAGATCGTCGAGGCGGCGAATCTGGCGTGCAGCATTGGCCGTATCGGCGGCCCCCACACCGGCCATCACCGGCGTACGGCCGTTGGCGTACTGGCAGGCGGTCTGGGCCAGCCAGTAGCGCTCTTCATCGGTGAGCAGCGTGCCCTCACCGGTGGTGCCGGCGACGACCAGACCGTTCACACCGGCCGAGAGGTAGTAGTCGACCAGCAGCTTGAACCCATCGTGGTCGATGGTCGCGCCGTTGGCGCCGGTCATAGGAGTAACGAGCGGAATCCACACGCCTTCGAAGATGGCAGTGTTCATAACGTGATGTCGGGTGAGGGCAGCCCGTCGGCCCCGAGGCGCGACGGGTATTCATTCAAATCAGTTCAATTCGATTCGGTCAGACGGCCGGGCGCAGGCGCAGGGCACCGAACTCGGCTTCCGGCAGCGACTGCATGACGACATGCATGGCGCGCGACGCTTCAACACGCGGCAGGGCGATCGACACGACGGCGGCGGTATCGCGCCGGATCGGTCGAATCGTCTCCACGCGCCACGGCAGCGGCAGGCTCATCGCCAGCGTGACGGCCAGCGTGGAAACGGCGGCGCGGCTGAGCGTGATGTCGAGCGTGGCGTCAAGACGTGCGCGCGGCGTGTGCCGGTTGCGCTGCCGGACGGTGGGCGCCGGACGCGGGCTTTGCAGGCTTTGCGGTGTGCGCGAGTCGGGCGTCTCGATGGCGTCGTGCGATTCGTGAGATTCGAATGATTCGAACGGGGCGCCAGCGGGTGCGAGACGAGCACCGGGAGGTTCGAGACTGGCGCGTTGAGCTAGCGTAGGCATGGCTGCGTGTCGACAAGCGACTGAAGTGACAACGAGGCCAGTCTAAGTAGGAGGGGATAAAAATGGCGTCAAGATTTTTGACGCCATCTTGGGGGGAATAGCGGAGGGAATCAGGATGCGGCCAGCACGGCCTTCGGTTCGAGAAATGCCGCTAATCCGTACGTGCCGTACTCGCGGCCGATACCCGATTGCTTGAAGCCGCCGAACGGCGCGGCGGGCTCGTGGTTAAGCGTATTGACCATGACACGGCCGGCTTCGAGCCGCGCAGCAACCTCGCGTGCACGTTGCTTGTCCGCACCGAATACATACGCCTGCAAGCCATACGGGGTGTCGTTCGCAATGGCGATCGCGTCTTCGGTATCGCGGTAGGCAATGATCGACAGCACCGGGCCAAAGATTTCTTCGCGGGCGATGCGCATGTCGTTCGACACATCGCTGAACACGGTCGGCTGCACGAACCACCCGCTATCCACGCCTGCCGGCAGTCCTTCGCCACCCGCGATCAAGCGCGCACCTTCATCGGTGCCGATGCGAATGTAGCCTTGCACGCGCTCCCATTGCTTGCGGCTGACCATCGGCCCGATAGCCGTTTGCGGATCACGCGGGTTGCCCGCTTGTGTGCGCGCCACTTCCTCGCGCACGCGGGCTTCGAATTCGGCCAGCCGGTGTTGCGGCACGAGAATGCGTGTGCCTGCAATGCACGCCTGACCACTGTTCATGAAGCCCGCGCCGAGCGCCATTGGCACTACGTCGTCGAAGTTTGCATCGTCGAGCACGACGAAGGGCGACTTGCCGCCGAGCTCCAGCGTCACGCGCTTCAACGATTCAGCCGCTGTGCGAAGAATGGTCTTGCCGACGGCCGTGGACCCGGTGAACGAAATCTTCGCGACATCGGGGTGCGCGCTGATTTCGGCGCCGACCGTTTCGCCCCGCCCCGTGACGATGTTGAACACACCACGCGGCAAGTCGGCTGCGTGCAACGCTTCGGTCACGATGCGCGTCTGAATGGCGCTCATCTCGCTGGGCTTGATGACGGCCGTGCAACCTGCCGCCAACGCGGCGGCGAGCTTCCCGCAGATAAAGCCTGCGTCGTTGTTCCACGGCGTAATCAGGCCCGCGACACCAAGCGGCTGCATCACAACTTCGGCCGTGCCCGCCGGGCGCGTGAACGCGTAGTTTTCGAGCACCTTCACGGCTTCGAGCAGCACGTCGCTGGCGTGCCGCGCCATCCATCCGGCGCGCGAGACCGGCGCACCATATTCTTCGACGATGGCGTCGAGCAGGTCGTTTTCTCTCGCGAGCACGGCGGCGTGCATGCGTTTGAGCATCTCGATGCGCTCACGCTTGCTCGTACGGGAGAACGCGGGAAAGGCCCGCTTCGCGGCGGCAATCGCATCGCGTGCGTCCTGCGCATCGGCGAGGCGCACGCGGCCGATCACTTTTTCAGTGGCCGGGTTGAAGAGGTCAAAGGACTCGTCGCCGTGCGGCGTGACGAACGCGCCGTCGATATAAATCTTGTCGATGATCTGCATGATGACTCGCGATGGAGTGGGGGGATGGATTCATCATAGGTGCGCAACATTGTGTTGAGTAGCCGTACAATCCGGCATGTCACGTTGAGAGATTCAGGACAATGAAAACCTCCGGTCTGGGTGAGCTTGAGGCGGTGCTGGCGGTGGCGCGCCATCGAAATTTCCGCGCAGCGGCTACCGAATTGGGCGTCTCGACGTCGGCACTCAGCCATGCGGTGGCCGGTCTGGAGGCGCGCATCGGCGTGCGCCTGTTCAACCGCACGACACGCAGCGTGTCGCTGTCGGCGGCGGGCGCGCAGTTCGTTGACAGCGTGGCCCCGGCGCTTTCCACCATTCGCGTGGCGATCGAACAGGCGGGCAGTTTTCGCGACACGGTGTCGGGCGTATTGCGTATCAACACCTCCGCAGGGGCTGCGCGTGTGGTGATGCCGCTCTTTCTCGAGTTCTTGCAGCGATACCCGGACATGAAGCTCGATATCGTCACCGAGGGGAAGATGGTCGACATCGTCGCTGGCGGGTTCGACGCGGGCATCCGGCTGGCCGAAGCCGTGCCGCAAGACATGGTGGCGGTGCCCTTCGGTGGCGCGCTACGCTTTGCCGTCGTCGGCAGCCCGGACTACTTTGCCCGGCACAAGCCGCCGCGTGCCCCAGCGGATCTACTGGCCCACGCGTGTATTCGCATGCGCATGCCGAGTGGCGTGATCTATCACTGGGAGTTCGAGCGGCATGGCGAAGTGGCGCGCATCGACGTCGATGGCGTGCTGACGCTGGACGAACCCGATCTGATGCTGCAAGCAGCGCGCGCGGGTCTGGGGCTGGCGTATCTGAGCGAATGGAACGTGGCGGCCGACCTGCAAGCGGGCACGTTGGTGCGTGTGCTGACGGCGTGGACACCGCCGCTCGATGGCGTGTGTCTGTATTACCCGAGCCGCCGCCATGCGCCCGCCGGGTTGCGAGCGCTTATCGACATGATTCGAGAGCAAGCGGAGGCAGAGCGCAATCGTGGGGAGCGCGGTACTCAGCCTGCGCGCCCGCCCGCATCGAAGGGGCGAGTGCGCAGCCTGTCGCGCAAGCCGGGTGACAAGCGTGCCTAGGGCGCCTATGACCCCGGCGGATACTCGGCATCGTTGAACAACACGCAAGCGCCGTGCGGTGCCGCGCCCACGTTGTTGCGGAACAGTCCGAACGTGTTGCGCCACGGATCGAACGCGCGTTGCGGCGTCGGTTCCGGCGTGCGCGCCGCGAGCACGGCAGCGTCCACTTCCATATGAAGCAGGTTCTTCTCGCAATCGATGGTGATGATGTCGCCGTCCTGCACCCGCGCGAGCATGCCGCCTTGTTCCGCTTCCGGTGACAGGTGAATGGCGGCGGGCACTTTGCCCGATGCCCCCGACATGCGCCCGTCGGTCACCAGCGCCACGTGATGGCCTTCGTCTTGCAAGAGGCCGAGCATCGGCATGAGCTTGTGCAGCTCGGGCATGCCGTTCGCACGCGGCCCTTGGAAGCGGACCACGACGATCACGTCGCGCGTCAACTCGCCTGCCTTGAAGGCCGCTTGCGCCGATTCCTGATCGGGAAACACCCGTGCTGGTGCGCGCACTTTCTGATGTTCCGGTTTGACGGCGGACGACTTGATCACAGCGCGGCCGAGATTGCCTGCGAGCATGCGCAAGCCGCCTTCGTGCGCAAACGGCCGGGAGGCCGGGCGCACGATGTTCTCATCGAGGCTTTGCGCCGGGGCGTCCTGCCATGAGAGCACGTCGTCGCGCAGCGTCGCTTCCTGCGTGTAGGCGCGCAGGCCGTGACCCATGACAGTCGTCACGTCGTTGTGCAGAAAGCCGGCGTCGAGCAGTTCCCGGATAAGGAAATTCAGCCCGCCCGCCGCATGAAACTGGTTCACGTCGGACTTGCCGTTCGGGTACACGTGGGCGAGCAGCGGGGTGACGTCGGAGAGTTCTGCGAAGTCCTGCCAGTCGAGCAAAATACCGCCCGCATGCGCCATCGCAACGAGGTGCAGCGTGTGATTGGTCGAGCCGCCCGTGGCGAGCAGGCCGACCACGCCGTTGATGAAGGCGCGCTCGTCGAGAATGTGCGAGGTGTTGATACCCGTCTTGGCCAGCGCCACGGCGCGCGCGGTCGCGGCCTGCGTGAGTGCGTGACGCAAGGGCGTATGCGGATTGATGAACGAGGCCCCCGGCAGATGCAGTCCCATGAATTCCATGAGCATCTGATTACTGTTGGCCGTGCCGTAGAACGTACAGGTGCCTTCCGTGTGATACGCGGCAAGTTCGCTGTCGAGCAGGGCGGCGCGGCTGACACGTCCGGCGGCAAACTCCTGACGGATGCGCGATTTCTCGTCGTTCGGCAGACCCGAGGGCATCGGGCCGGCGGGTGTGAACACGGCCGGCAAGTGTCCGAACGCCTGCGCGGCGATGACCAGCCCGGGCACGATCTTGTCACACACGCCGAGGAACATGGCGGCATCGAACATCTGGTGCGAGAGCGCGACCACCGAGGCCATGGCGATCACGTCGCGCGAGAACAGCGACAACTCCATGCCCGCGTAGCCCTGTGTCACGCCGTCGCACATGGCGGGCACGCCACCCGCAACCTGCGCGCTTGCGCCATGCGCACGGGCGGCCGATTTGATGATGTCGGGAAACTCGACGAACGGGGCATGCGCCGAGAGCATGTCGTTGTAAGCGGTGACGATGCCGATGTTCGGGGTGCGCTCGGAGCGGATTTTCAGGCGGTCGTCGGCGGGCGCGGCGGCGAGCGCGTGGGCCATGTTGGCGCAGCCGAGCGATTCGCGCCCGGGTTGGCCTTGGGTGGCACGCTCGACACCTGCCAGATACGCCGCTCGTGACTTACGGCTGCGCTCGATCAGGCGTTCGGTCACGCGCTTGACCACCGGATGCAGCGACACGTTGTGCGAAGACTGGGTCATGGGGATTCCGGGACGTTGTGGGTTGCCCATACGTCTCGCGCGCTCGATACCTGCGGCGCGCGGCCCGCATGCTGGCTGGGAAGTGCTCTGTCCTGCGTCGCCCCGAAACTACCTGACGATGTAGTCAAAGCACGAGATTTAGTTGAATTGCAGTGTAGTTAAACTATAATGCAGTGTCAAAGTTGCGCCTTCCCAGTGACGTCAGAAACCGCTCGCAATGCCGGTGCGCCCGCTGTTAAGCCCTTGCGGCGCAGGTGGTTTCACGTTCCGACCGCACGGAGTCCACGCTCTCCATGAACACGCCTTCACCCTATACCTTTGTTTTGTTCGGCGCCACCGGCGATTTGTCGCTGCGCAAGGTGCTTCCGTCCTTGTTCAGGGCGTTCTGCACGGGCCAGTTGGCGGAGGTCGGCAACATTCTGGCGGTCGCGCGCAGCCCGATGGACGCCGAGGCGTACCACGCGTGGTGCGAGCAGCATGTGCGCTCCCACATCGGGGCCGACGTCTGGGACGAGGCGCAGTGGAAGCGCTTTCTCGGCACCATCGACTACCTGCCGCTCGATCTGGGCCGCAAAGAAGAATTCAATACGCTGGCCGAACGGCTGGCAAAGCGCGAGGGTGTGCGCATCTTCTATCTGGCGACCGGGCCGTCGCTTTTCATCCCGATTTGCGAAGGGCTGCGCAGCGCCAAACTCAACGAGAACGGCCGCATCGTGCTGGAGAAGCCGCTCGGTCATGATCTCGCCTCGTCCGTGGCGATCAACGACGCCGTGGGGTCGATTTTCCGCGAAGACCAGATCTATCGGATTGATCACTATCTTGGGAAAGAGGCGGTGCAGAACCTGCTCGCGCTGCGCTTTGGCAATGCGATCTTCGAACCGATGTGGCGGCGTGACCTGATCGAAAGCATTCAGATCACGATTGCCGAAGAGCTTGGCGTAGAAGGGCGCGGCGAGTTTTACGAGCAGACCGGTGCGTTGCGCGACATGGTGCAGAACCACTTGCTGCAATTGCTTGCCATCGTCGCGATGGAGCCGCCGTTCGCGATGGACGCCGACGCCATTCGCGACGAGAAGCTGCGCGTGCTTCGCTCGTTGCGTGCGCTGGATGACGACACGGTGGCGCGCAACGTGGTGCGCGGCCAGTATGGCGCCGGGGCCATCGGCAAGACAGCCGTGCCGGCGTACACCGACGAACCCGGCGTGCCGCCGGACAGCCAGACCGAAACCTTCGTCGCGCTCAAGGTCGAGATCGACAACTGGCGCTGGGCCGGCGTGCCGTTCTTCCTGCGCACCGGCAAGCGGCTGGGCGAGCGCGTGGCGGAGATCGTGGTGAACTATCGGCCCACGCCGTATCCGCTGCTCGGCCAAGCGACTGCGCATGCGGGCGCCAACCGTCTCGTGATTCGCTTGCAGCCGAACGAATCGATGCGGCTCTACTGTCTTGCCAAGCAGCCGGGCGAGGGCATGAATCTGCAAACAGTCCATTTGGATCTGGCCTTCGACCAGTTCTTCAAGGGCCACACCATGGATGCCTACGAGCGTTTGCTGCTCGACGTGATCCACGGCAGGCTCGCGTTGTTCGTGCGCCGCGACGAGCAGGAACAGGCATGGCGTTGGGTGGCACCGATTCAGGCGTACTGGGCGCGCCAGCACAAGGGGCCGAAGCGCTATGCCGCCGGGACTTGGGGGCCGCCCGCCGCAAGCGCACTGCTCGCGCAATACGGCACGTGCTGGGTCGAAGAAGACAACTGATAGACGACAGCCGAGCGCACGCGAAGTCAGGCAAACAGACCGGCGAGGCGGCGAAGTCAGCAAGCATAAGGAGCGAGACATGATTCACTGGCGGACGTATCCGACCCGCGAAGCGCAGGCGCATGCGCTGGCGAATGCGGTGGTTGCGGGCCTCGACGAGGCGCTGACGATTCGCCCGCGTGCGCTGCTCGCGGTGTCGGGCGGCACGAGCCCCAAGCCGTTTCTCACGCAACTCGCGCGCCTGCCCGTGGCGTGGCGAGACATCGGCATCACCCTCGTCGACGATCGCTGGCTGCCCGACACGCACGCCGACAGCAATGCCCGATTGGTGAGTGAAACATTGCTGCCGGGCGCCACGGGAGCGCAGTGGCTGCCGCTTGTCGACACTTCCGCTGCCCCCGAATTGCAAGTGCGCACGCTCAACGACACGTGGACTCACGGTGTGCCGCAAGTCTGCGTGCTGGGCATGGGCGAAGACGGTCACACCGCGTCGCTCTTCGCGGACGCGCCGCAATGGCACGACGCCATCACCACCCAAGACAAGTTCGTCCTCGTGCAACCGCAGCACGCTCCGTACACACGCGTGTCGTGGTCGTTGTCTGCGCTGGCGTCGAGCGAGCGGTTGCTGTTGCAGATTCGGGGCAAGGCCAAGCGCGCCGTGCTCGAAGCCGCGCAGGCGCAACCGCAGGACAACGCCATCTCCCGGCTGATTCACCGTGAAGGAGTCAAGATCGATGTCTTCTGGAGTGAGGAATAATCCCCCGCATGTGAGTGGCCCCCGGCTGCTCGCCGACATTGGCGGCACCAACGCCCGGTTCGCGCTTGAGATTGCACCGGGCGATCTCGTCGAGATTCGCGACTACGCCTGCGACGATTATCCCGGCGTGCCGGAAGTCATCCGCGCCTATCTCGATGAGGCCGATCACGCCGAACCCGTGCGTCACGCGGCGATTGCGATTGCCAATCCCATCGAGGGCGACGAAGTCCGCATGACCAATCGCGACTGGCACTTCTCCATCGAAGCCACGCGTCGTGCGCTGCGGTTCGAGACGCTGCTTGTCGTGAACGACTTCACCGCGCTGGCGATGGCGCTGCCGTATCTGAACGACACGCAGAAGCATCAGATCGGCGGTGGCGAACCACGGCCGAACGGTGTGCTCGGTCTGTTGGGGCCGGGGACCGGCGTTGGCGTGTCGGGTCTGATCCCGGCCGGTGACCGCTGGATTGCGTTGGGCAGCGAAGGCGGGCACACCACATTCGCACCAGCCGATGAACGCGAAATCGACGTGTTGCGCTACGCGTGGCAGCACTTTCCGCATGTGTCGTTCGAGCGATTGGTCGCGGGGCCGGGCATGGCGCTGGTCTATCAGGCGCTGGCCCTTCGTGCGAAAAAACGCGTCAAACCGCTCGAAACGCCCGACATCGTGAAACTCGCGGAAGCAGGCGATGCACTTGCCCGCGAGACGGTCGATTGCTTCTGCGCCATGCTCGGCACGTTGGCGGGCAATGTCGCCGTGTCGCTGGGCGCCGTTGGCGGCGTGTACCTCGGCGGCGGTGTGATTCCCAAGCTCGGCAAGCTCTTCGAAGATTCGCCGTTCCGCGAGCGCTTCGAGGCGAAGGGGCGTTTTGAAGCTTATCTGAAGAAGATTCCGACGTTCGTCATCACCGCCGATCATCCGGCGTTTCTTGGCACCTCGGCGATTCTTGCGGAGCAGTTGGGCACGCACGCGGCAGGGGCGGGCGCATTGATCGATCGCTTGCATCGCCTGCGCGATCGGCTCAGCCCCGCCGAGCAACGGGTCGCGGAGCTCACACTGAAACAGCCTCGCGCACTGCTGGCAGAGCCAGTGTCCGAAATCGCACGGCTGGCGCGTGTCAGTCAACCGACGGTGATCCGGTTCTGCCGCAAGCTGGGTTGTCAGGGGCTGTCGGACTTCAAGTTGAAGCTCGCGAGCGCGTTGACGGGGACGCTGCCGGTGCGCCACGGTCAGGTGCATGTCGGCGATTCGGCGGCGGAGTTCAGCGCAAAGGTGCTCGACAACACTGTCTCGTCGATTCTGCAACTGCGTGAGCATCTGGATGCACGCACCGTCGAAGCGGCCGTGTCGCTGCTCGATGGCGCACGTCGTATTGAGTTCTACGGGCTGGGCAATTCGGGCGTGATTGCTCAGGATGCGCACTACAAGTTCTTCCGGTTCGGCATGCCGACGATTGCCTACGGCGACCCGTATCTGTTGCAGGCGTCGGCGGGGTTGCTGAACGAAGGCGATGTCGTTGTGGCGATCTCAGCGTCGGGGCGTTCGGCCGATCTGAACCGCGCGGTCGACATTGCCGTCGGGCGTGGCGCGAAGGTCATTGCACTGACGTCTCGCAATTCGCCGCTCGCACGTAAGGCCACGCTGGTGCTGCCGAACGATCACGTGGAGACGATGGGCGCACACGTCACGATGATCGCGCGCATTCTGCATCTCGCGACGATCGACGTGCTGGCCGTGGGGGTTGCGATCCGGCGTGCCGGTCCGGGGGCACAGACGGCGGGCGAGGGCGCGCTCGACTGGCTCGGGCACGGCAGCGGGCAGGACGCGGCAGACGAAGCGGCGGCGTAGATCGATGGCGTGGCGGGGTGCGATTCGATCACCTCGTTCGACTCGGTCGATCGTTTGAATCGCCGGTATCAGTCAAGGAGTCCGACGTAATCCGTATACGATTTCTACGACTGTTTTGGCTGCTTGATATTCGTAAACATGTTTATCATAATGCGGCCTATGAAAGTGACCGATTCCGCCCAACGTTTCGGCTTTCTCGTGGCAGACGTTCAGCGTCTGTACGGGCGCCGCTTCGAGCAGTTTGCCCAACGCGCGCTGCCGATGACGCGCGCGCAGTGCCGTCTGCTCGTCTATCTCGCCGACAATCGCGGCGTGAGCCAGACCGTGCTGGCCGACATACTCGAAGTCTCCCCTCAGACGCTCGCACGCTCGCTCGAACGCATGGAAGAGGCCGGTTGGGTGCGTCGCCGCCCGGACGCCCGCGACCCGCGCTTGCATCGCCTCTACGTCACGCGTGCGGCGGTCGAACAGTTGGCGGTGGCGCGCAAGCTCTCCGATGAGGTGCGCAACGAGGCGTTGACCGGGCTGACGGCCTTCGAGACCGTGCAGCTCATGCAGTTGTTGCAAAAGGTGCGCCGCAATCTCACGAGCGTGGTGCCCAAGCCGCTCGATACCGTACTGCCGGCGGCGCTGCGGGGGATCGACGTTGCGGACCATTCGGCCGCCGCTACGTCCACCGAAGGCCAAAACGACGACCCGGACGACGGGCCGAACGACGGGCCGAACGACGGGCCGAACGACGGGCCGGACGAAGACAACCCCGCCAACTGACACAAGACAATCCCGACAACCCTATCGGACAAGCCCGACTTGCCGTGGGGGAGGCATGCGCCTAGCATGAGGAGTCGTTCCAACCACCTCTCGGGAGGCAGTCATGACGCAGCATGTCTACAAGCAGATCGAACTCACCGGCTCGTCGGAGAAGTCCATCGATGACGCCGTCAAAGGGGCCATCAAGCGCGCAAGCAAGACGTTGCGCAATCTGAACTGGTTCGAGATCACGGAAACACGCGGCCATATCGAAAACGGCAAGGTGGCTCACTGGCAGGTGACGCTCAAGGTCGGCATGCGTCTGGAGGACTGACGGCGGGTAGCGGGAAGGCGTTCGCGGCGGCCGGGAATTGAGCTAACGCAAGCCAAATCCGGCTCAAAACACGGCACCGCGGGCGTCATACAGTCGTGCCACAATAGGCGCATACTCGACATCACGAAAAGACAGAAGAGGTTTGCGCATGTCCGAACAAGAACCGGTCCACGCCACCCGATCGATCGCCGACCCGGTGGAAGCCGTCAATTATCTGAAGACGATCTACGACGCCAACACCGCATATCTGCGGGCGGCGTTCGAGCGCTTTTCCACCGAGAAGGACGCGGCGCGCCGTGTCAGCGCGCACTATCCTTTCATTCGCATCACCACCGAAGACATCACCCAGCTCGACAAGCGCCTGTCCTATGGCTTCGTCTCGGGCCCGGGGAGCTATCAGACGACGGTTACGCGTCCCGATCTCTTCGAGAACTACTACATCGAGCAGTTGCGCCGTCTCACGCACAACCACGGTGTGGCGTTCGAAGTCGGCGTATCCGACGAGCCGATTCCCGTGCACTTCGCTTATCGCGACGGCGTGTATCTCGAAGGCGATCTCGACCAGTCGCACCTGCGCGCCATGCGCACGGCGTTCGACGTGCCCGATCTCGCCAAGATGGACGACAGCATCGTCAACGGCACGCGCGATCCGCTGCCCGGCGAAATCCTGCCGCTCGCGCTGTTCACCGCGCCGCGTGTCGATTACTCGCTGCATCGCCTGCGCCACTACACGGCCACGTCGCCCGAGAACTTCCAGAATTACGTGCTGTTCACCAACTACCAGTTCTACATCGACGAATTCGTCGAGCTGGGCCGCGAGTTGATGAGTGCGAGCGACGACCCGGCGGAGCGCGAGTACCGCAGCCAGTACACGGCGTTTGTCGAGCCGGGCAACGTCATCCACTGGAACCAGAACATTGCCGCGCGCGATTCGGAGGGCACGCCGCCGCCGCGTCTGCCGCAAATGCCGGCGTATCACCTCGTGCGCCCGGATAACACCGGCATCACGATGGTCAACATCGGCGTGGGGCCGTCGAACGCCAAGACCATTACCGACCACATTGCGGTGCTGCGCCCACACGCGTGGGTGATGCTGGGTCACTGCGCGGGCCTGCGTAACTCGCAGCGTCTGGGCGATTACTGCCTGGCCCACGGCTATGTGCGCGAAGACCACGTGCTCGACGACGACCTGCCGCTGTGGGTGCCGGTGCCGCCGCTCGCAGAAGTGCAGGTGGCGCTTGAGCGCGCCGTGGCCGACGTGACGCAGTTGGACGATTTCGAACTCAAGCGCGTGATGCGCACGGGCACGGTGGTCACCGTCGACAACCGTAACTGGGAACTGCGCGATCACCGCGAGCCGGTGCAGCGCATGAGCCAGAGCCGGGCGATTGCGCTCGATATGGAAAGCGCGACCATTGCCGCCAATGGCTTCCGCTTCCGTGTGCCGTACGGCACGCTGCTGTGTGTGAGCGACAAGCCGCTGCATGGCGAACTGAAGCTGCCCGGCATGGCCGACCGGTTCTATCGCGAGCGTGTCGATCAGCATCTGAAGATCGGCGTGAAGGCCATGGAGCTGCTGCGCGATAACGGTCTGGACCGTCTGCACAGCCGCAAGCTCCGGAGTTTCAACGAAGTCGCGTTCCAGTAAAGCACCCGGCGGCGGCGATGTTTCGACACCTGAAACTTGCTGCCGCGCCCCGCCTGCCCCGTATCACGGGGCGTTGCGCCCCATGCGTGCATGCGGCCGCCGCTAGTAGCACAATGCCTTCGCACACCGGTACGACGCCGCTTCCCCGCGTGCGTTCTACCGGTGTTTTTGTTTCTCGTCATCAAGGATCATCGTGGAGCTAGTCAACCACGTCGTGCCCTGGGCAGCGCACGACACGCGTCTATTGCTGTCCTGCCTCGTCGGCCTCGTCGCCATCATTCTCTTCATCAGTGCGCTAAAACTCTCGCCGTTCCTGTCGATTTTGATCGGCACGTTTATCGCGGGTCTGGGCGCCGGCTTGCCGCTGGATTCGGTCGCGAGTGCCTTCAGCAAGGGCGCGGGCGGCATTCTGGGCGACGCGGGCATGATCATCGCGCTAGGGGCCATGCTCGGCGCGTTGATGGCGGACACGGGGGCGGCCGACCGCATCGTGACCGTCTTGCTCACCTTTGCCAAAGGCCGCGCGCTGCCGTGGATGATGGCAGTGGTGGCGATGATCATCGGGTTGCCGCTGTTCTTCGAAGTGGGCCTCGTCATGATGGTGCCGATCATCTTCGTGATGGCCCGCCGTGCGAACACGCCGATTCTGCGCGTGGCGATTCCGGCGTTGGCCGGCATGACCACGCTGCACGCGCTGGTGCCGCCGCACCCGGGGCCGCTGATCGCCGTGTCGGCGCTGCACGCGGATCTCGGCATGACGATGGGACTGGGGCTGTTGATTGCGATTCCGGCGGTGATTCTGGCTGGGCCGCTGTATGGCATGTGGCTCGCGCCGCGCCTGCATGTGGAAGCGCCGCAGCAACTGGGCGACCTGTTCACCAAGCGCGACGACGACCTCGCACCGCCGCCGTTTGCCGCTGCGCTGCTGGTGATTCTGCTGCCGGTGGTGTTGATGCTGGGCCGCACGCTAGCGAAGGTGGCGCTCACCCCCGAGACGCCGGTCTTCGAAGCGCTCGACTTCCTTGGCGAGCCGATCATCGCGTTGGCGCTGACGGTGATCGTGGCGATTGTCGTACTCGGCTGGGGACGTGGTCTGCCGCGTGCCCGCGTGGGCGAAACGCTGCGCCGCGCGCTGCCGCCGATTGCTGGCCTGTTACTGACGATTGGTGCAGGCGGTGGTTTGAAGCAGGCGCTGGTGACGGCAGGTATTGCGACGACGATCGGCAAGGTGGCGGTCGGCACACACATGCCGCTGATTCTGCTGGCATGGCTGATCGCGGTGGCGTTGCGTCAGGCGACGGGATCGGCGACGGTGGCAACGACCACGACGGCCGGCATCGTGGCGCCGCTGGTGATGCATCTGCCGCCGGTGCAAGGCTCGCTGATTGCGCTGGCGATCGGGGCGGGGTCGGTGTTCTTCTGCCACGTCAACGACGCGGGTTTCTGGATGGTGCGGGAGTACTTCGGCCTGAAGCTCAAGGAGACACTGTGGGTGTGGTCTGTGTTGCAGACCATCGTCTCCGTCGTGGGACTGGTGATGACACTACTGCTCTGGCAGATTTTGGTGTGATGCTTCGGCCCGCATGACGGGCTGAGACGCTGGAATTGCCAGCCATGAAAAAAGCGCGCAGACCGTGAGGTCGCGCGCTTTTTCTTTGCGATGTTGCCGTTTCTGTCGCTGCGGCGTGGCTTACGAAAACACGCGCTTCGCGTGAATGCCGAGGCCAAGCGCCACGCTGGCGAGGCGGTCGCCGAAGACCGGCGTCGCATTGGGGAAGGCCGCACACATGGCGCCGGACAGGCAACGCAGCCCCGTCGAACCGCCGGTGAAGTACAGCGCATCGACGTCTTCTGCACGCAGGCCGGCAAGCGATGCCGTGTGCACGGCACCCGCCGTGATGCTGGCGATTTCGTCGCTCACCGCGTCGACCAGTCCCGCTTCCGAGAACGCCACACCGAGTTCGCGCTCGATGACGGCGAGGTCGATACGCGTCTCGCCACCGGCAGCCACGGCAATCTTGGCATCTTCCGCATGCCCGACCAGCGCGTGACCGAGGCGTTGCTCCACCGTGCGCATCAGGCGGCGATGGTGGACCGGGTCGGCGTACAGGTGCGCCGTGAGGGCCAGTTCACCGACGCGCTTCGGCGTGTAGACGGTGTTGATCAGGTGCCACGTGGCCAGATCGAAGTAGATGCGGTTGGGCACTTCCTTGCCGTCCGGGCCGAGTGCCTTGTAGCCGATTTCACGCAGGATCGTGGCGAGTTCGATGCGGCGATCGAAGTCCGTCCCGGCGATATGCACGCCGTGGTGCGCGAGCACGTCGTCCTTGCGTTCGAGGCGTTGGGCACGATCCGGGCCCACGCGCACCAGCGAGAAGTCCGACGTACCGCCGCCGATGTCCACGACGAGCACTTGCTGCTCTTCGGTGAGGCGCGACTCGTAATCGAAGGCGGCAGCAATCGGTTCGAACTGGAAATGCACGTCCTTGAAGCCGACGTCGCGTGCGCTTTGTTCGAGCGAGCGTTGCGCGGCGGCATCGGCGCGGGGATCGTCATCGACGAAGAACACCGGGCGGCCCATGACCACTTGGCGCAGGTCGTCGCCATCGGATTTGATGGCGTGCGTGCGCAGGTGTCGCAGGAACGTCGCGATGATGTCGATATAGCGCATCGCCGACCCGTTGCCGAGATCGGTGGTGCTTTCGATGAGGGAGGAGCCGAGCAGACTTTTGAGCGAGCGCATCAGGCGCCCGTCATAGCCGTCGATATAGTCGGCGACGGCCTGGCGGCCAAATGTCGCGCGTCCACCTTCGTCGGCGTTGAAGAAGACGGCCGTCGGCAGCGTGCCGTAGCCGGCTTCCAGCTCGACAAGACGCATGGCGGCACCGTCGCGTACAGCGACGGCTGAATTCGAAGTGCCGAAATCGATGGCGCAGAAACTCATGGCATTGCGGCTCATGCAGGCGAGCCGTAAAAGGTCGGCAGTGTAGCACGGCCGGGCGGCCGGCCAAATTTAGTGTCTCAGAATACCTTCAGGACCCGCTCGCGACCAGTTAGGGCTTTCAACCGTGCGATGTTTTGGCAGGTGGCTGCGCGGCGGGCAGCGTGCGCAGGCTGCTCACCACGGCGGCCACGGCTGCGAAGACTGCCGCGACGTACAGCGCCGCGCGCGTGCCATAGCCTTGCGGTGCAACGCTGAAGATAAGCGCGACAAGCGCTGCGCCAGTCGTCTGCCCTGTCAGTCGCGCCGTGCCGAGCATGCCGCTGGCCCCGCCGCTGCGATGCGCGGGGGCGGCGGTGAGCATCGCGTAGTTGTTGGGCGACTGGAACAGACCGAAGCCGAAACCGCACAACGCCATGCGCCAGACGATGTCCCATGAGTGCGGCTGCGCGGGCAGCATGGCGAGCGCGAGCAGGCCGAGCGCGAAGGCCGTCATGCCGATCGCACCGAGCAGGCCGGGTTTGTAGTGTTCGAGCAAGCGTCCGGCGACGGGCGCAACCACAACGATGGTCAGCGGCCATGCGGTCATCAGCAGGCCGGTCTGCACGTGGTCGAAGCCGAGCGAATCCTGAAGATAGAAGGGCAGCGCAACGAACGCGAGCATCTGGGCGCAGAACGATGCCATCGACGTGCAGATCGACAGGCCGAAGATCGGAATGCGCAACAAGTCGACGGGCAGCAACGGCACGGGTTGCGTGCGCTGACGCCGCACGAAGATCGTGCCGATGATAACGGCGGCCACCAGTTCGACGGCGACGAGCCAGCGTTCCTGACCGTGGCCGAACGAGTCGATGCCGGAGATCAGCAGCCCGAAGGTGAGGGCGCTGAGCAGCGCACCGGTCCAGTCGAAGGCATGCGAGGCGCGGACGCTGTCGGGCAGCGAGCGCATGGCGATGCCCAGCGCAATGATGCCGAGCGGCACGTTGACGGCAAAGAGCCACGGCCAGTGGGCGATGGAAAGAATGCCGGCGGCGAGCGTCGGCCCGGCGGCCGACGAGACCGCGACGATCAGTGAGTTCAGCGCGACGCCGCGCCCGAACCACGCGCGCGGATAGATCATTTTCACGAGCGCGCTGTTCACACTCATGATGCCGGCCGCACCGAAGCCTTGGGCGACGCGGGCGAGTGTCAGCGTGACGAGCGAGTCGGAAAGTGCACAGGCCAGCGACGCGAGCGTGAAGAGCGCCAGACCGACCGTATAGACGCGCCGGTAGCCGACGATTTCACCGAGCGCGGCGAGTGGAAGCAGCGAGATCGTGATCGCGAGTTGGTACGCGTTGACGATCCAGATGGAAGTGGCGGGGCTGGCATTGAGATCGCGCGCGATGGTCGGCAGGGCAACGTTGGCGATGGCGCTGTCGAGCACTGAGAGCGAGATGGCGAGCATGACGGTCGCGATGGCCCAGACCCGGGCGGGCATGGGCATGCCGTCGGCATAGTGTTCTGACATGAGAGCAGCGAGGCGAGACTGCCGGTGAGTCTGCGCGACACGACCGGCGAAAGCGTAATCCTGCCCGAAATCGTGGAAATCGGCGTCGGCTGGGCTGGGAGCCTTATAAACAAAGGGATTGGGTTTTATGGATAGTGTTTTATCTGATGAAATTAATATTCCACCAGATAAAACAATAAGATTCAGTCCTTCGAGAAGCGTGCAATACGGGCGTTGCCGAGCGGGTGATATGACGTGCCCGAAGCCTTCGACGCGAGATCAAGTTCGCTAGCGAGTACCGTTTGCACGCCGACGGCGGCTAGCGTACTGGCGGGGGACCGGCCGGGGCACGCGTGCCCGCCGTGCCCGAACGTCCATGCCGTGTCGTCGGGGCTGATCGGTGTTGGGGCGGCGGCGAGTACAACCAGCACGACATCGCCCCGCGTCAGTTGCCGTTCGCAGATGACCGCCGGGGTGTGCAGAAGGCGGCGCGTGTTCTGGACGGGCGGGTCGAAGCGGATGACGTCACGAACGGCGGCAATGGCCGTGGCGAGATGGGGTGGCGTGGCAGGGCGGTTCGCTGCTGGCGTTCCCGCTTCGGTTGCCGTTGTCGACGGTTCGGCGCGCGCCAGACGGCGAAGCGCGTTGGCGACGAGTCCTGCGCAGGCATCGTGGGTTTGCGTGAATAGTCCAACGACATTGGCCGTCAGCGCGCGCGAGTCAATGGCAGGTTCAAGGGCGGCGAGATTCGCGGTGCGCTGAAGCCAAGTATCGGGTGCGTTGTCGGTGCTGAGCCATTGGCGGGCGAAATCATTCAACGTCGTCGCGGCGCGGTGGCCGTCAGCGATGACCTCGGCCCGTGGTGTAGGACGTGCCGATTCCGCCATTGCGGCGACAAGGGCGTGAGCGTTCGCATAGACGTCAGGCCATTGCGATTCCGTAACCCCCAGCCAAGCGGCGAGTGCATAGATGGGTTGGCGGAAGACGTAGTCATCGAGTTTTTCCGAGTACGCGGCGGCGCTGGCGTAGCCGAGTCGGTCGAGCGTTGGGGCGTCGGCCGACAGTGAGGCAAGCTGTGTCGCGAGCCACGGCTTGAGCGTGATGTGTTCCGCACCGTCATTCATGCGAACGAGCCGCCCAAACCATTCACCCGCCGCACCAGAGGCGAGCGCGGCGGGCACGAGCGCCCCCGCCGGCCGCACGCCACATGCCGGATGACGCAGCACCTCAACGAGCGCCTCCGGCCCGGCGGCGACCCACATGCCGAGCGCCGCGTCGAAGTCGAACGGCCGCTGTGCCGCAAGTGCGCGGTAGTACGGATAAGGATCGGGGTGGGTGACGGCAGTCAGGGCATTCGTCGGGGGCGAATCGTCAATGTGCATGGTGCATCCTTCGATAGGCGGCGAGAGAGTGATGCCATTTTCTGTCCGGTCTGGCGTGGCACGTTTCATCACACACTGAAGTGTCGAGCGCGGCACCGGACATATACTGCGGTGCATATTCTCCTACGGAGCCCGCCATGGACCTCACCCGCGATTACGCCCCCGGCGTTAGTTCGCTCGCATCCCTGCTCGCCGATGCGGGCCGCATGACCATGCTCTGGGCGTTGATGGACGGTTCCGCCCGTCCGGCAGGGGAACTTGCACTCGTTGCTGGCCTTTCCCCCTCAAGCGCCAGCGGTCACCTTGCCCGTCTCGTCGACGGCGGCGTCCTCGCCCAAGAAGCCCGCGGACGCCATCGCTATTTCCGCATTGCCACACCGGAAACCGCCACGGCCATCGAAGCGCTCGCGAGTGCCGCGTTGGCAACACGCGAACTCCGCCCGCGTCCGGTCCCCGTCAGCCGCGCAACACCGCCCCCGCTACGTCACGCACGCACCTGTTACGACCATCTTGCCGGCGAAGTTGCCGTTGACCTGTTCGCGCGCATGCGTGAGCGTCGCTGGCTTCGCATCGACGGCAGTGATGTCGCGCTAACCGACTCGGGCGTCAACGGCCTCACCGCCCTCGGCGTCGACCTCACCACCGCCCGCGCCCGCCGCCGTCGCTTCGCTTGCACCTGCCCCGACTGGAGCGAACGCAAACCTCACCTCGGCGGCGCCCTCGGCGCGGCACTCCTCACCACGTGCCTTCACGCCAAATGGCTTGAGCCGACACGCGAACCTCGAGCGCTGCGCGTCACGCCGTTGGGCGAACGCCATCTCGCCGACTTCGCTACCTGATTTATCAGGCGCACAAAAAGAAACACCCCGCAGAAATATGCGGGGTGTGAGGCACCGGGAGCGGTGGGCTACGGGACAGGATCCGAAGTCGATCGTCCTGGCCGCCGTAGCGTCGTCACCGGTTGCCGCTTGAGCACGCTTCAAACTTTGCGTGTCCTCGCGCCGTCAACCAGCGCCGACGCGAGAGGCTGGCTTTAACTACCAGCGTAAGTCGAATTGATCAGTGCAGTCGAACCTTGGACACGGGCCCCAACCGAATGACCGTAAGTCTTCAGTTGCGGATACTGACTGTCAGTCTGCGTGAGCTTGCCTTGCGCTTGGGCTTCGATCAGTTCCTGACGAACCTGTGCGCTCGGCACGGCCAGCTTTTCGCTATACACGCTCGATTGCCAGAACAGGTTTTCGTTCGGATAGCCGTTACCGCCAGTGCCTGCAAATGCGGCCGGTGCGGCTGCCACAGTCAAGGTCGCGGCAATCAACAGATGCGAAAGTGTGCGGGTCATGATGTTTCTCCTGTCTTTATTGTCTGGTGGTCGGCCGGTTCACTTAGATGTCCGGCACCGCCTACGCCTCTAAGGTAGGACGACCACGTCGCAGGAGTAACCGCATGCGGCGCAACAATGCATTGCAGATAACGTGCCAACTCGAAACCCGCATGCAGCAAGGGTTTCAAGGCGACGGACGTTGTGGAGCCAGTCGAATACCGACTCTAATGAAGATGTTAATTAACAGGAGTGCGACAGGATGTCGCAGCGCCGTCGGGAGAAATGACGGCGCGCAGCAGGGCGATCAGAACTTGTAGCCGACGCCTGCGAGGAAGATGTCGCTGTCGCGGTCGTAACCGGTCACGACGCGGTTCCATGAGAGGCGTCCGACCCAATGATCGGCGAACCGGTACGCCATGCTCATCGTCAGCAGACCGGCCACGATGTTTTGTGCACCACCCGCCGCCCGGTTTTGCTTGTATTTGTTCCACGTGACATAGGGGCCGAAGCCGAGGCCGAGACTAAAGCGATCGCTGAAGAAGTCGTTCTTGACCCATGCCTGCGCCGCAATTCCCTGACGGTTGCCGATGTCGCTATGCCCTTCGTTGATCAGCGAGACCGTGCCGTCGAACCACCGGCCGAACCCGTGCCGGTATTCGATGCCTTCCGCCGCCGCGTTCTGCGAGTCGAGGCTGTTCACGATCGACAGCCCCGCCATCACCGACAGCACGTCGCCGGTCGGCACCGGCGGATCCATGTTGCCGATGACAGGGCCCGGCGTCGACGGCTTGTCCAACTGATAGCCCACGCCAAGCAGGTACTGAACGGTGTTGATGCTCGACGGCGATTGCACGTAGTTGGCGCGTGCCTGCACGTACCAACGGCTCGCGAAATAGTAGGTGGCGGTGGCCGAGAACATGGCGCCCCAGCCGTGGTCGTCCTCATAGCGCTTGCCGCGACTGCCGGCCACGGTGTCGTAATAGCGATACGGGCCAACGCCTACGGCAACGTCGAAGCGGCGGTCGAAGAAGGCCTGTCGCGCCCACACTTGCAACGCAAAGCCATCCCGGTGATGGTCGGGAACGTGACCCTCGTTCATCCACGTGAAGCTCGCGGCGAAGTGTTCACCGAGCCCCTGCCGGTAGTCCATGCCCCACGAGTAAGTGTGCGCGTTGTCGTCGTTACGGGCGTTCATGGCCCCCGCATAGACGGTGGCCTCCTGCGCCTGAGCGACATGAGCGAAAGCCGATGCACCACAGACCACGCCGGCCACGGCCGTGCGCACCCACCAGGGATTGTTTTTCATACTTGATCCGCCGCAATACGTGCATTCGTTCGTCGCGACAGCGTTAGCGACGTTCGTGTAATTCGATACGCGGCACCTTCGTGGTGCCCCTCGGTTCGCGCTATCGTAGCAGCGGCGCTCTCACTGACGCGAGACGTCGGGCCGCCGCTTCAAATTACCGAACATTACGGCATCGGTGAGCCACATCGTATGGCATGCCGAAACAGTTAGTCAAACAAGATGTCAGGGAATGAAAGGGGTTGCGACCGAGGCCAGTCCGTTGGAAGGTCTGGCGGTCGTTTCCCCTGTATTTGCGCGATCTCGCAGCGGTGAGAGGTCGCCGATGCAATGGCTTGAAACTCAGGCCCTTTCTGCCGCAGCTAGGAAAGCTGGCGCGTCTGCCAGTAATACGGTGAGATCGGCCGCGCCGGATTTGACGACGGCCGCCGTGCGCTCCCGGCTAAGCGTGTCGGTGCCCACGAGCGAGCGAGGCCCCGCCACACTCAGTGCGGCCAGCGGCCGTCCTTGTGCATCGAGTACTGCCGCCGCGCATGCGTCAATACCGGCTTCGAAGCCGTCCTGACTCCACGCGCAACCGGTTTCCCGGTCGCGTGCCAATTGGGCGTCCAGCGCCGCGTAAGTCCGCGCACTCTGCGCTGTTGCCGCCGCGAGCGGCTCAGGGCCAAGCAACGCCCGGCGGCGCTCAGGGCTCAAGTGTGCAAGCAGCGACCGCCCCGGCGCGGTCAGATGCGCGGTGACACGACTCCCCGCGCGGATATTGCTCACGAGGGGCAGGGCAGGCGTCTCGCACAACAGATAACGCACCTGCGTGCCGTCGAGCACTGTGAGATAGCTGGACAACCCGGTCTCGCTGGTCACGCGTGTCAGCACGCGGCGCGCCGTGGCGAGGTGGTCCTCGCCCGCGAGCGCCGCTGCGGAAAGCGTGAGAAAGCCGAGGCCGAGCCGATGCCCGCCGTGCGGCAGCGGTTCAAGCACGCCTTCATGCTCAAGGGTGGCAAGCAGTCGCATGACGGTCACGCGATTAACGCCGATACGCCGGCCCACCTCGCTCATGTTGGCCGTCGAGCCGCCGTCCGCCACAAAGCGCAGCAGCTTGAGCGCGCGCATGACCGGCGTGATGAGCCCGGTCTGCGTAGCATCGCGATCGTCACGATCGTCACGATCGTCGCGCTCTGCGCGGGCAGTGCTGGAATCGCGGGCAGTGGCGGGCGTTGCTTTCGTCATGCGGTGCTGTGCGTGTAGTTGTGTGGAAACGAAGCGGCGATCAACGATCTGCTATCGGCTGGCGTTAGCGGGTGCTCAAGCAGCCACCGGCACCTGCCATGCGTCGTATTCGTAGACCCAATCGGCGTTGCCGCCCTCTTTGAGCCACTGGTTGCCGCGCGAGCCGATCTGCACGCGCGCGGTGCGCTCGCGACGTGCCGCTTCGTAACCGGCGAGCGCGCCAGCCAGTGCATCCGCATCGGCGTTCGGGCCGACCTCGGCAAGGTGGCGAGACATTACCACAGCGTCTTCGATGGCCATACCGGCGCCCTGCGCCATGAACGGCATCATCGGATGGCACGCGTCGCCAAGCAGCGAAACCCGGCCGCGCGACCATTGCGGCAGCGGGTCGCGCACGTACAACGCCGACTTCAGCACGCTGTCGCACGCATCGAGCAGCGCGCGAGCTTCGGGATGGTAGTCGGCATACATCGCGCGCAACTCCAGCACGTCGCCCGGTGCGGTCCACGACTCGAGCGTCCAACTGTCCTGCGCCGTGGTGGCGAATACGAAGATGTCACGGCCGAGATTGAGCGGGAACGTCACGATCTGGCTCGACGCCACCGGTCCCCACCACTTGGTGAACGCGCCCAGATTCGGCACGCCGCCCAGCTTGTTCGCCGGGACGACCGCGCGATAAGCAACGACTCCCGTGAACTCCGGCGATTCCGGTCCGAACAGGCCCGTGCGCACGACCGAGTGAATGCCATCGGCACCGATGAGCACATCCGCGTCGTCGTGCGTGCCGTCGGCGAAGCTCAGCCGGATGCGGCCCGTCTCGCCAACGCCCGGCGCTTCGAAGGAAACGAGCTTCTTGCCCAGCGCGATGCTCTCCGCGGGCACCGCTTGCTCTAGCGCCTGAAGCAAATCGGCACGATGCATCGTGAGTTGTGGCGCGCCGTACTTGGTCTGCGCGGTCTGTGCCATCTCCAGTCGCGAGGTTTCCTCACCCGAATCCCACGTGCGGCTGATGCGATGGCTCGGCTGTGCAGCGGTTTCGCGCAAGGCGTTGCCAACGCCCAGACCGTCGAGTGCCCGCACGGCGTTGGGCGTCAGGTTGATGTCGGCGCCGACGCGGGCGAACTGGGCCGCCTGTTCGTAGACGCGCACACGAAAACCGGCACGAATCAGCGCGATGGCGGCGGCCAGACCGCCGATGCCGGCACCGTTGATGCCGATGAGGGGAGCTTGCATGGGGACACCTTTTGATAAACGTTGCGACGAATTCGGAAAAATAAAACGTTCAAATATGAACGTGATGTTCAAATATTATTGTTTTTGATTCGATCCATCGCAAGCCTTCCTCGGGTAAATCCCGACACAACGTGTTCGGCCGGAACAACGCTCCCATCGGACGCGCAGCAACGCCGGCGGGACGAACAGCACCTCACCAAAGCTTTGAATACAAGATGCCAGCCGCCGAATGCGCGCGCGGTAGCACGCCAAATTCCTGTCATCAATTCGTGCATCTCCGCTGCGGGACTCGAGCATCACCTGGCCTAAGCTCCGCATTGTTGGTTTCATAAGTAATCCAACGTTTCATAGGTGGAACGTCAGAGTGCGACGGTACGAAGGGCGTGACCGGCTTGGGTTGCCGCGCGTCGTCGTTGGCGTCACCACCGTTTTCGAGTCAGCGAATCATCGAACGACAGGAGTACACAGATGAAGCGGTTTCCGACGGGGCGGATCTCGGGGATGACAAAACTGGCGGCAGCGATGCTGCTCGCCGTTGGTGTGCCGATGGCGGCCCATGCGCAAAGTAATGTGACGATCTACGGCAGCATGGATGCTGGCGTGGCGTACGTGAATAATCAGGGCGGCAGCAGCAACTTTCTCGCGCAACAAGGCGGCACGCAGCCGGATCGCTGGGGTTTTCGCGGCGTTGAAGATCTGGGCGGCGGCAATCGCGCGATCTTCCTGCTGGAGAACGGTTTCTCCACGCTCAACGGCAACACCCTCAAGGCGGGTGCGATGTTCAACCGCCAGTCGTGGGTCGGCTTGCAATCGGACACGCTGGGCACGGTCACGATCGGCCACATGACCACGTTCAACTTCGACTGGCTGGGTCCGTTCAGCACGTCGTATCTGGGCATGAACTGGTACATGTTCCACCCGGGCAACCTCGACGAACTGGCCAATACGTCGGTGGTGCAAGTGGATAACTCGGTGCGCTACGTCACACGCGACTTCGCGGGCTTCAAGGCAGGCGCCATGATCTCGCTGGGCAACACCACCAACTTCGCCACCGGCAAGAAGTGGAGCGTGGCCGCGAACTACACCAACGGGGGCTTCAAGGCGTCGGCGGTCTACTCGAACGAGAACAACCGTACGCCGAACGTCGCCGTCCTCGGTGGCGCCACCTTCCAGAACCAGCCGGTCGCAACCTATACGGCGTCGAACGTCGAGAATATGGGCGCGGGCGCTTCGTATGGCTTCGGCGCGTGGCTGCTGCACGCGTTGTACACGCGCGTGAAGCTCGAATCGCCGGGCTACAGCGACACCTATCAGGCCTTCGACGCCGGCGCGAACTACGCCACCAGCATCGCCAACACGATCACGTTCGGGGCGGCCACGACGAGCATGTCGGGCAAGCGCTGGACGCAGGTAAGTCTGGGCGACGTCTACGCCTTGTCGAAACGCACGCAGGTGTATGTGAGCGGCGTGTACCAGCACGCGAGCGGCAACGGCGCCGTCACCGCCATCAACACCATCGGCGCGTCGTCGACCGCCAATCAGGTCGTGATCATGTCGGGCGTGCACCACGCGTTCTGACGCGCATCGATCTTCACCACCGAGCATCACCCAGTGATCTCACTTTGCGCATTCAATAAGTGGGTTCATCTCGCGCCGGCCGGCATTCGTTGGCCGGCGTTTTTTTCGCCCCTCAAACGCTCTGTTCTCGCGGTAACGCCCATGGATTGGGGTTTCCCCTAGTCAAAAAACAATTTTGACTCCGGCCGTCACTCCCTATAATTGATCCATAAGTAAATCAACGTTTCACATATGAAACGTAGCCGCAAGGCGAAGGACAGGTTGGCAGGCGATGCAGCGAAAGAAAAGCGGCACGCTGCCCGAGGCAAGTTGAACATCCAGAAACACGGTGGTTTCCCATGCTCAGGTCGATTCAATTGCAAGACGCGAACGTAGCCGAGGTGTATGCCGACGCACGTCACACGTCGGCGACGGCACCGCTGCCGTTTGCCATCGAATATCGCGGCGTGACGCGTCGATTCAAAAATCGCCAGGGCAAGGGCGAAATGACGGCGGTGTCGAACGTCTCTATCGGGATCAAGACCGGCGAGTTCGTCTCGCTGATCGGTCCGAGCGGCTGCGGCAAGAGCACGCTGCTCAACATGGGCGCTGGTCTGTACGCGCCCAGCGAAGGGCAGGTCACGCTGGCCGGTAAGCCGGTGCGCGGCCCGTCGCAACAGGTCGCCTTCATGCTGCAAAAAGATCTGCTGATGCCGTGGCGCTCGATTCAGAAGAACGTTGAGCTGGGCATGCAGATTCGCGGCCGCAGCAAGGCCGAGCGCGCTGAAGTGGCCAAGACGCTGCTCGCGCGCTGCCACCTGAAGGGTTTCGAGAATCACTATCCGCACCAGCTCTCGGGCGGCATGCGCCAACGTGCCGCACTGGCGCGCACGCTCGCCGTCGAGCCCGACGTGCTGCTCATGGACGAGCCGTTCTCCGCGCTCGATGCGCAAACGAAGATGGTGTTGCAACAGGATCTCGCGCAGATGCTGGCCGCCGAAGGCAAGACCGCGCTGATGATCACGCACGATCTGGCCGAAGCGATTGCGCTGTCGGATCGCGTGTTCGTGATGAGCGAGCGCCCGGGCACGATCATCGAAGAGATCACGGTCGATCTGCCGCATCGCGACAACCCCATCGAGCGCCGCAAGCAGGCGGGCATGAACGAATACGTCGCCCATCTGATGGAACTGCTCAAGGTCGGCCGCGACGATCACCTCGGTTGATGCCTGCCGGTCATCTCTTGCTCAAGACACTGGAATTCCTGCTATGAAAACCCTCACCAAAGCCCAACTGACCGCTGGCAGTTTCGTGCTGTTGCTGCTCTTCGCGGCCGCGTGGCAATGGGGCCCGACGGCGTTCGGTGTGCCCGAGTTCGTGCTGCCCAAGCTGTCGTCGACGCTCGTCGAAGGCGTGCGCATGTTTCAGGTCGAGAACCTGTGGCTGCACGTCGGCGTGACGGCCCTCGAAGTGATCGCTGGTTTCGTGATCGGCTCGGCGCTCGGCGTGTTGATCGGGGTGATTCTCGGCTTGTCGCCCTCGACCGAAGCGATGCTTTCGCCGTACATCCTTGCGCTGCAAATCGCACCGAAGGTGGCGTTCGCGCCGCTGTTCGTGATGTGGATGGGCTACACCATCTACCCGAAGATTCTCGTGGCCGTGCTGATCGTCTTCTTCCCCGTGATGATCAATGTGCTGGGCGCCGTGCGCTCGGTCGACCCCGACATGGTCAATCTGGTGCGCGCGCTGTGCGGCCGCCGCTGGCAGATCTTCCGCTTTGTCGAATTCCCGTCGGCCATGCAGGCCCTGTTTGCCGGGCTGCGCATCGCCTCGACGCTCGCCGTGATCGGCGTGACCGTCGGTGAGCTCGTCGGTGGCGATCGCGGGCTGGGCTATCTGCTGGTCTATGGCGAAGGGCAGGGCAACACCGCCATGGTGTTTGTCGCCATCGCGGGGCTGACGGTCATCGGTATCGCTGCCTATGCGACCGTGGTCTGGCTTGAGCGCCGCGCACTGCACTACGTTCCGCGTGCGTCGATGAACATCGCTTGACGTGATGACGCGACCCGCTCTTCAGCCAACAAGGAACGCATCGTGACCGAACTGCCCATCCTCCCGCTCGACACTGCCACGCTCGCGCCGCTCGACGGCAAGAAGCTGCTGGTGACCGGCGGCGCGCGCGGTCTTGGCGAAGGCTTCGTACGCGCCGCCGTCGCACGCGGCGCGCAGGTGACCATTGCCGATATCGCGACAGACGCGGGACAAGCGCTCGCTGCCGAACTCCGCGATGCGGGCCATGCGGTCTCGTTCGTTCGCGTCGATCTGTCTGATCCGTCCTCAGTTGAAACCGCTGCCAAGGCGGCCGCCGAACAAATGGGCGGCATCGACGGGCTCGTGAACAACGGCGCCATCACCAACTCCGGCGGCAAGCTCGCCACCGAGTTGAGCATCGAGACGTGGGACGCCGTCATGAATGTGAACGTGCGCGGCACGTGGCTTATGACGATGGCGGCACTGCCGTATCTGCGGGCGTCGGGTCAGGGGCGTGTCGTGAACATCGCATCCGATACGGCGCTGTGGGGCGCACCGCGCCTGCTCGCTTACGCCGCCAGCAAGGGCGCCGTGATGGCGATGACCCGCTCACTGGCACGCGAACTCGGCCCCGACGGCATCACGGTGAACGCGATTGCGCCCGGGCTGGTGGAGGTCGAAGCCACCGCTTACGTGCCGGTCGAGCGTCATCGCCACTATCTGGAAGGACGCGCGTTGCCGCGCGCACAGGTGCCGGACGACGTGGTCGGGCCGGTGCTGTTTCTGCTCTCCGATGCATCCCGTTTCGTGACCGGTCAGGTGCTGCCGGTCAACGGCGGCTTCGTCATGCCGTGACGCGGCACGACGAATCGTCTCCCCTTATTCGCAACGCCTTCAAGGAGTCACAACATGGCGCAAGCCGAAGCTAAAAACACCGCGACGCCTCAGGCCGTCGAGAGCTGGACGCAGGCCGAAGGTCAGCCGTTCAGCGACTGGCTGGACTCGCGTGTGGCGCGTTTTTCGACGCGCAAGTACGACTGGGATGCCCTCAAGTTTCAGGCCGACTACGACCCGAAGTATCGCCGTGCGCAGATGCGCTACGTCGGCACGGGCGGCACGGGGGTGGCCAAGGATGTCAACACGGTGCCCGCCGGTCATTTCACGTTCTCGACCATGGTGATCCCGGCCGGCAACATCGGCCCGAGCCATATCCACATGGACGTGGAGGAAATCTTCTTCGTCATGCGCGGCAAGATGAAAGTGGTCTGCGAGCGTGACGGCGAGACGTGGGAAGCCATTCTCGGTGAGCGCGACCTGATCTCGGTGCCGCCGGGCGTGTACCGCACGGAAATCAACATCGGCGACGAAGACGCACTCATGTGCGTGATGCTCGGCTCGCAAAAGCCGGTCACGCCGACGTATCCGCCGGATTCGCCGCTCGCCAAGATCAAGCGCGAACAGAAGTAAGCACGGGAGCGCTGTTCTTCCCGAAAGTCCGGCGGGTGCAAGCCACAGGCAAGCGCCACGCCGGCAGGAATTTTCTCCGAGTCATTGCAGAAGACGTTACCCGAAGCCATGTCAGCCGAAGCTCTCAAGTCCGAACTGCCCGACGCCAACGACGCCAACGACGGCATCGTCGCCCCGCTTTGCGCGCGACTGAATGCGTTTGCGTATCGCACCATCGTCACGCGTGCAGGGACGGTCGGCTATCGCAGCACCGCCACGGCTGACGACGGGCGCATTGCGGTCGTGATGCTGCACGGCATCGGCTCGGGCGCCGCGTCGTGGCTTGCCCAGTTCGAAGCGGCCGGTCTGGATGTCGCGTTGTATGCGTGGGATGCACCGGGCTACGGCCAGACGTCGAATGTGAGCGATGCCGAACCGCACGCCGACGCCTACGCCGATGCGCTCGAAGCATGGCTCGACGCGCTGGGTCTGGATCGCGTCGCGCTGGTTGGACACTCGCTCGGCGCGATCATGGCGACGAAGTTCGCCAGCCGTGCGCCGCAGCGCGTGCGCGGCCTCTTTCTCTGCTCGCCGGCGGGCGGCTACGGCAAGGCCGATCCGGCAGTCCGAGTGTCGAAGCGCGACAGCCGTCTGGCGATGCTCGACAAACTCGGGCCGGCCGGCATTGCGCGCGAGCGCAGCGACAACTTGGTCGCGCCGAATGCTGCGGACCTGCCGCGCGCTTGGGTGAAATGGAATATGAGCCGTGTGCTGCCCGCGGGTTATCGGCAGGCAACGCATCTGCTGTCGAACGGCGATGTCGCAGGCGAGTTGGCGCAGTACGTGGCCGCCAACGCTGGGCCGGTGGCCGTGGCCGTCGGCGCGCAGGACGGCATTACGACGCCCGCCGCCTGTCAGGTCATTGCCGACGTGGCCGGTGTGCCGTTGCAAATCATCGACGGCGCAGGCCATGCGTCGTATATCGAAACCCCCGACGTCCTGAATGCTGCGCTCGCGGCATGGCTGGACCGGGTGGCGGCGGGAGGGCGTTGAGATGGCACCGGCAACCCCGAAACGCAACACGACCGTGCTGCCTGAAGACGACGCGCGCGACGACATCGATGCGATCGATGCGATGAGCGACCAAGACGCCGAAGGCGATGCCGCTGACGCCGGACCGTCCGAGTCACGCTATCTCGTGCCGGGGCTGGAGCGCGGTTTGCGCATCCTCACGCAGTTCTCGCCGCGCGAATCCGTGTTCAGCGCGCCGGAATTGTCGCAGCGTCTCGGCATTCCGCGCACCACTGTATTCCGTCTGTTGCAGACGCTCGAAGCCATGGGGTTTCTGGAGCGCGCAGGCAGTGAAAAGAACTTCCGTCTAGGCGTTGCCGTGCTGCGTCTGGGCTTCGAATACCTGAGCTCGCTGGAGTTGACCGATCTGGGCATTCCGATCATCGAGCGCTTGCGCGACGCGACCCAACTCACTTCGCACATCGTGATTCGCGATGGCCGCGACATCGTCTTCGTGGCGAAGGCGCAGAGCGTGGCGGGCGTGTTCAATTCGATCAAGGTGAACGTCGGCACGCGCTTGCCCGCCCATGCGACGGTCCATGGCCACGTGCTCATGGGCGATCTGACGCTGACCGAACTCAAGGCGCTTTACCCAGAAAAAACGCTGGAGAAATTCACGCCGCAAACGCCTGAGACGCTCGCCGAGCTTTTCGAGCGCGTGCGCGAAGACGCCGAGCGTGGCTATGCCGTGTCGGCCTCGTCGTTCGAGCGCGGCATCAGCGTGGTGAGCGCACCGGTGCGCAGCGACACGGGCCGCATTTGCGCGGCTATTACGGTCACGATTCCGCGCGCCAACATCGATGCGTCGATGCTCGATGCGGGCCTGATTGGCCAAGTGCGTGAAGCCGCCGATGCGCTGTCGCACCGTCTGAATTACCGGCCGGGCAGTGACGGCCGGACCACCCCCTACATGAAGTCACTGGGATTGAAATGATCAAGATCGACCTTTCCGCACGCGCGGCGCTGGTCACGGGCGGTTCGTCCGGCATCGGGCTGGCCACCGCCGAGCGCTTGCTCGAAGCGGGTGCCGCTGTCGCGATCTGCGGCCGTAACGCCGAGCGGCTGACGCAAGCCGAAGCGCATCTGCGTGAGCGCCATCCGGACGCGCGCCTCATCGCGGCGCAATGCAATGTGCTCGATGCGGGCGACGTTGCCGCGCTCGCCGAGCGCATCCAGCGCGAGTTCGGGCGTCTGGACATGCTGATCAACAACGCCGGTCAGGGCCGCGTGTCGACCTTTGCCGACACCACCGACGACGCGTGGCGCGAAGAGCTTGAACTGAAGTACTTCAGCGTGATCCGTACCACGCGCGCCTGCCTGCCGATGTTGCGCGACGCTGCGCGTGAAACGGGCGATGCCGCGATCGTCTGCGTGAATTCGCTGCTCGCCCTTCAGCCCGAACCCCACATGGTGGCCACCTCGTCGGCGCGTGCCGGTATCCAGAATCTGGTGCGCTCGATGGCGAGCGAATTCGCGCCGGATGGTGTGCGCGTCAATTCGATTCTGATCGGGCTGGTGGAGTCGGGGCAGTGGCGCCGCCGTTTTGCCACGCAGGGCGAAGGCAAGACCTGGCAGGAGTGGACCGGCGAGCTGGCCCGCAAGAAGCAAATCCAGTTGCAGCGTCTGGGCAGGCCTGAAGAGGCGGCCGCAGCGATCTTTTTCCTGGCGAGCCCGCAATCGTCCTACACGACGGGCAGTCATATCGATGTTTCCGGAGGCTTGGCAAGACATGTCTAACAAAACCACCGTCGGCGAAGTCATCGCGGCGTTCCTCGAACAATGCGGTGTGCAAACCGCGTTCGGCGTGATCTCGATTCACAACATGCCGATTCTCGACGCCATCGCGCGTCGCGAAAAAATCCGTTACGTCGGCGCACGCGGCGAAGCCGGTGCACTGAACATGGCCGATGGCCTGTCGCGTGTCTCGGGCGGACTTGGCGTGGCGTTCACGAGCACTGGCACGGCAGCGGGGAATGCCGCCGGTGCCATGGTCGAAGCGCTGACCGCCGGCACCCCCGTGCTGCACATTACCGGTCAGATCGAAACCGAATTCCTCGACCGCGACCTCGCTTACATCCACGAAGCGCCCGATCAACTGAGCATGCTCAAGTCGATCTCGAAGGCGGCCTATCGCGTGCGTTGCGTCGACACGGCGCTTTCGACCGTGCGTGAAGCCGTGCGTGCGGCGCTGACCGCGCCGACCGGCCCGGTCAGCGTCGAGATTCCGATCGACATTCAGGCGGCGGAAATCGAATGGCCGGCCGATCTGGGCGCGCCGCACGTGACGGTGCCGTCGCATGACGAGCAACGCGTGGCGGAACTGGCCGACAAGCTGGCAGCGGCACATCGCCCGCTGCTGTGGCTGGGCGGTGGCGCGCGCGGCGCAGAGGCGGCCGTCAAGCGACTGGTCGACATGGGCTTCGGCGTGGTCACCAGCGTGCAAGGTCGCGGCATCGTGCCGGAAGACCACGCCGCCACGTTGGGCGCATTCAACATCCACCCGACCGTCGAAGCGTTCTACAAGACTTGCGACGCCGTGCTCGTGGTCGGCTCGCGTCTGCGCGGCAACGAGACGCTCAAGTACAAGCTCGGCCTGCCGCGTCCGCTCTATCGCGTCGACGCCGATGGGCTGGCCGACAACCGGGGCTATCGCAACGACTTGTTCGTGCAAGGCGATGCCGCACGCGTACTGAACGCGCTGGCTGACCGCCTGCAAGGCCGCTTGTCGGTCGACCCGGCGTTCCACGCCGATCTGGCCGCTGCGCGCGACGCCGCCGTCAAGCAGGTGGCAGAAGGTCTTGGCCCGTACCGCCAACTCGTGGCAGCGCTGCAAGGCGCACTGGGCCGCGACTTCAACTGGGTGCGCGACGTCACGATCTCGAACAGCACGTGGGGCAACCGCCTGCTGAAGATTTTCTCGCCGCGTGCCGGTGTGCACGCCTTGGGCGGCGGCATTGGTCAGGGTATGCAGATGGGCATTGGCGCGGCGCTGGCCGGCAATGCAAAGAAGACGGTGGCGTTGTGCGGCGACGGTGGCCTGATGGTCAACGTGGGCGAACTCGCGACAGCCGTGCAGGAGAAAGCGCCCGTCATCATCTTGCTGATGAACGACCAGTGCTACGGCGTGATTCGCAATATTCAGGATGCGCAGTACGGCGGCCGCCGTCACTACGTGCAACTGCATCAGCCGGACTTCGCCGCGTTCTGCGCCAGCCTGCAACTCAAGCACGAGCGCATTACCGCGATCGATCAGGCCGAAGGTGCCGTCGCTCGCGCGGTGGCCCACGACGGCCCGGTGCTGCTTGAAGTCGACATGCTGTCGGTCGGCAGCTTCGCGTCGCACTTTGCCGGTCCGCCGGTGCGGGAGCCCGCGAATGCGTGAAATGAATCATCGACCGGTTGATGTCGCGCTGATCGGCTTCGGCGCTATCGGCTCCAAAGTCTACGAAGCCTGCGCGGGCGATCCGAATCTGCGCATTGGCCACGTGATCGTGCCCGAAGACGCTGCGGCGCGCGTGCGCGAGAGCGTGCGTGAAGGCACCGAAGTGGTGTCGTCGGCCGCCGCGCTCACCCGCCGCCCGGACTTCGTGCTTGAGTGCGCGGGTCACAGCGCGCTGTCGGCGCACGTCGTGCCATTGCTGAAGTCAGGCATCGATTGCGCGGTGGCTTCCATCGGCGCGCTGTCCGACTCGGAACTGCTTGCCGCGCTGGAACAGGCTGCCAAGGAAGGCGCATCGACCGTCACGTTGCTCTCGGGGGCCATCGGCGGTATCGACGCGATCTCCGCTGCTCGCGAAGGCGGTTTGGATGAGGTGGTCTACACCGGCCGCAAGCCGCCGTTGGGTTGGCAGGGCACGCCGGCTGAGCAAGTGTGCGATCTGGCGACGCTTGCCACCGCCACGGTGATCTTCGAAGGCAGTGCCCGCGATGCGGCGCGTCTGTACCCGAAGAACGCCAACGTGGCGGCCACCGTGGCCATCGCCGGTCTGGGGCTCGACGCCACGCGTGTGCGCCTGATTGCCGACCCGGCCACCTCGCGCAACGTGCATCACATTGCGGCGCGCGGTGCGTTCGGCGAGATGTCGCTGGAGATGTGCGGCAAGCCGTTGCCGGACAACCCTAAAACGTCGGCCCTGACCGCTTACTCGGCGATTCGCGCGCTCAAGAATCGCGTCGCGAATTGCGTGATCTAGTTCTCGCAGGACAAGCACCATGAGTCATCAAGATTTGCTGCAAGGGTTCTCTAGCGACATTCTGGTCGGCGGCGAATGGCGTGCCGGTTCGGGCACGCGCTATCAGAGTCTGTATCCGGCTGACGAAAGCGTGAACGCGGAGATCGCGGCGGCTGGCGCACAGGATGCGACCGACGCGGTGGAAGCCGCCGATGCCGCATGGCGTCGTGCCGACTGGGCGGGCCTCAAGCCGCATCAGCGTGCCGCTGTGCTGCATTGCGTGGCCGACGGCATCACGCAGCGCGCCGAGGCACTGGCGCACCTGCAACGCCGCGACAACGGCAAGCCGATCAGCGAGACGCGGGCGCTTGTAGCGAGCGCGGCGGGCACGTTCCGCTATTTCGCTTCGTGCCTTGAAACGCTGGAAGAGACGCTCACGCCGTCGCGTGGCGACTATCTGACGATGAGCGTTCACGAGCCGCTGGGCGTGGTGGCCGCCATTACGCCGTGGAACTCGCCGATTGCGTCCGACGCGCAAAAGCTTGCGCCTGCGCTCGCCGCAGGCAATGCGGTGGTGCTCAAGCCTGCGGAAGTCACGCCGCTGGCTTCGCTCGAACTGGGCCGTATCTGCGAAGCCGCGGGTGTGCCGCGCGGTGTGTTGTCGGTGCTGCCGGGCAAGGGCTCGGTGATCGGCGACATCCTCGTGCGGCATCCGAAGGTCAAGAAGGTGGCGTTCACGGGCGGTACTGAAGTCGGGCGAGGCATTGCGCGTCTGGCGGCGGAAAAGCTCATGCCTGTCTCGCTGGAACTGGGTGGCAAGTCACCGACCATCGTGTTCGAAGACGCAGACATCGATCACGCCGTGGCCGGTGTGCTCTACGGCATCTTCAGTTCGTCGGGCGAGTCGTGCATCGCGGGTTCTCGCCTGTTCGTGCACAAGAAGATCTTCGACACGTTTGTCGAGCGGCTGGTCGCAGGCGCGAAGCAACTGCGCGTGGGTGACCCGCTGCGCGAAGACACGCAGATGGGCCCGCTGGTGACGTCGTCACATCGCGAGTCGATCGAGCGTTATGTGGCCATCGGGCTGGAAGAGGGCGGCCGCCTGCTGTGCGGCGGTGAGCGTCCGGCGGGAGATGGTCGCGAGAAGGGCTACTTCTATCAACCGACCATCATCGCGGGGCTGACCAATCAGGCGCGCATGGTGCAGGAAGAAATCTTCGGCCCGGTGCTGGCGGTGCTGCCGTTCGAGAACGAAGACGATTTGCTGGCCGAAGCCAACGACAGCGTCTACGGGCTGGCGGCAGGCATCTGGACGCGTGACTACAAGCGCGCGTGGCGTCTTGGGCGTGCGCTGGAGACCGGCACGGTCTGGATCAACACCTACAAGCAGTTCTCGATTTCGACGCCGTTCGGCGGTTGGAAGGAGAGCGGCATGGGGCGTGAGAAGGGGCGTCTGGGGCTGCTCGAATACACCAATCAGAAGAGCCTCTACTGGGGCATGAACGACAACCCGCTCGGCTGGGCGGGGCAGGTCTGAACAACAAGCTGTGGCATCACAAGCTGCGGTGCACGGGGCATCGCGGTAACCCGAGACTTGAGCGAGGCAGAGATATGTTGTCGATTTTCCGTGCATCGTTGGCGCGTCGCGCCTTTTTGACGGCTGGCCTGTGTGCCATCACCGGGCTGGCCGCCGCGCCGGTCTGGGCGCAACAACCGACCCAGCAGATCACCTATTTGCTGCCGGCCCCGGCCAATCTGCCGGCGTTCGCGCCGCTGATGCTAGCCGAGAAGAAGGGCTACTACGCTGCTGAAGGCCTGTCGGTGCGCTGGCTCACCGTGCAAGGCGGTGCCGACGTTGGCAAGCAACTGGCATCGGGTAACGGTGATCTGGGCGGTGGTCTGGGCGACACGCCCATCGTGCTGCGACCCAACGGTATTCCAATCAAGGGCGTGGCACTCCTCGGCGGTCGCACGCTGCATCAGTTGGTCGTGCGTGACGACGCCAACATCAAGTCGCCGGCCGATCTGAAGGGCAAGACGATCACCGTGCTGGCCTATCAGGACACCGGCTTCTACGCCACGCTGGGGCTGCTGGCATCGGCAGGCCTGACCCGTAACGATGCCCGCATTCAAGGCGCCGGTCCCGCCGGAGTGTGGCAGCAAGTCGCCACGGGCAAGGCCGAAGTCATGGTGGGCACGCCGGAGTGGGCGCAGAACATCGAAGACGCCGGTGTGAAGATCACCATGACGTCGACCGACAAGTATTTCCCGGGCATGGCGCAGGCGATTCTCGCCTCGGACAAGACCATTGCCGAGAAACCCGAGATGATCCGCAAGTTCGTGCACGCCACGCTCAAGTCGGTCGCCGAGATCATGCGCGACCCGGCCGGTGCGGCGAAGGATTACTGCGCGGCGGTGCCCGCGTACAAGGGCCGCGAAGCTGAGATCGAAAAAATTCTCACGTACTACGCCCGCAATGTGTATCCGGGCCAGCAACGCCTCGGTGCATTCGATCCGGCGCGCGTGACGAAGCTTCAGGACTTCTACGCACAGGAAAAGGTCATTCGCGAAAAGTCGAATCCGGCCGACCTGTACACCAACCAGTTCGTGCAGTAAGGCAGGCGTCCCCATGCAACCGATGACCGAGAACGCTACGCCGGTGGATGCCCCGCAGACGATGTGGCTGACGGTGGTTCTGCGTCACGACCAGTCGAACAATCTCGACGCGTTTCAAGAGCGCCTGAAGGCCGCCGAGTGGTGGGAGCGCTTTCCGCCGGCGGGCGTGAAGGTGGTCTCGTGGACGGTGGCGATGGGCTTCGGCCAGATCGTGACGCTGGAGCTGCCACCGCACCTGCTGCCGGTGGTCAACGTCGAGCTGGAGCGCTCGGCGTGGGGGGTGTTTCGCACCGAGTGTTATCCGACTTACGACTTTGTACCCGTGCACGCACGCATTCGCGAACGGGTTCGCCAAGGAGGGAAATGATGGACCGTTATCTTGACCCGCATCAAGCGCGTCGCCATGTGCCGACGCAATACGAAAGCCTGCTGGGCGACGCGATCGAGCGCGCCTATGCCGCTGGTACGCATGATCTGGCTGGCCTCGTCGCCTACCTGAATCGCACGGGCCCCGGCCCGCAAGAGGGCGAGCTGTGGACCGAGGCGGTCTACAAGGCGCAGATCGCCCGTATGGCCGAAGCGTAACAACATCACCTGACGATGCGCTCGCCCGCTGGCATAAGCCCCGGCGCGGCGCCGACGATGAAGAGGTCCCCCATGACTATGCAACAACCCATTCTCACTGCCGACGCCATCCTCGAGCGCGGTCTGAAGAATCTCTGGTATCCGATTTGCCCGTCGCACATGGTTGGCCGCGAGCCGGTCTCGCTGCGCCGTCTGGGCAAGAAGCTCGTGTTCTGGCGCGATCAGGACAACAACGTGCACGCGCTCGATGACCATTGCCCGCACCGCGGCGCGCCGCTCTCGAAGGGCATCGTGATGGGCGATCGCATCGCCTGCGGTTATCACGGCGTGCAGGTGCGCAGCGACGGCACGGTGATGCGTGTGCCGGGCAGCCCGGGCTGCAAGCTCGAAGGCTCGCGCCCGACGCAGGCGTATCACATCGTTGAGCGCAACGATGCCATCTGGCTGTACAACGCGACGGAAAACATCGACACGCCGCCGCCGCTGGTGCTGCCGGAAGAACTCGACGCCGATGGCGAATTCTCGTCGTTCCTCTGCTACACCGAGTGGAAGGGTGACTACCGTTACGTGCTCGATAACGTGATGGATCCGATGCACGGCACGTATCTGCATAAGCAGTCGCACTCGATGGCCGAGGGCGATAACACGGCGGCGTTCCGCATTCGCGACACCGACCGTGGCTTCGTGTTCGAGAAGGAAGGCCAGCGCGATGTGAACTTCGACTGGACCGAATGGGCAGACACCGGCACGCACTGGATGCGGCTGGAGATTCCGTACCCGAAGACGGGCGGCCCGGGCGGCAACTTCGTGATCGTGGGCAGCTACACGCCGATCTCGCCGACGCTCGCCGCCGTTTTCCACTGGCGTTGTCGCAAGTTGCAGGACTGGCAGCGCGATACGTGGCGCTTCCTGTATCGCAATCGCCTTGAGGCGCGCCACTGGGCCGTGCTGGAACAAGACCGCGTGATGCTTGAAGACATGGAGCTCGATGCGAATCAGAACGAGCACTTGTATCAACACGATATGGGCATCGTGCGTCTGCGCCGCCATCTGAAGAATCTGGCGAAGGCAGAACTTGAGCGTCTGCAACAGGGTAAGGCGGCGTAAGCCGCACGAGACGACACATGTCATCGAACGCACAAGCGGTTGCGGCACCGAAGGCTGAACGCATTCACGCGCCAACCGTGCCCGATCTGGGCACGGCGACGTGGACGAACGGCATTCGCTTCGGCAACGAGATTCTGATGTCGGGCATGACTGCGCATCCGGCGACGCGCAACGCCGCGCAACCTTTGACGACGTACGAGCAGACGCTGGTCGTGCTCGGCAAGATCCGGGCGCTGGTCGAAGCGGGCGGGGGGCATCTCGGCAACATCTACAAGCTTGTGGTGTACGTGACCGATATCGCCGACAAGGATGACGTGGGCCGTGCGCGCCGTGAGTTTTTTGCGGACGTGGCGGCGAATGGTGGTGCGTATCCGTGCTCGACGTTCGTGGCAGTGAGCGGGCTGGTGTTTCCCGAGTTGCGCGTGGAAATCGAGGCGTTCGCGCGTCTCGATATGGATTTGTCCAAAGCCGGTTGACGGGAACGACCCCCGAGGCCGGTGAATATCAATACCGACGCAGGACACCCCTGCGAGCAACATCAGAGAGCTGGGTCATGAGCAAGTCAAACCTGAGCGCCATGGTGCGCACGCTTCGCTACGAGGCGGCCGGCATCATGAGTATCGAACTCGTGCCTGCCGCTGGCGGCGACGCGCAGTCCAGCACGTTCCCGGACTTCACGCCGGGTGCGCACATCGATCTGCACTTGCCGAGCGGGCTGCTGCGCAGCTATTCGCTCGTGAATGCGCCGGGGGAGAACAACCGCTACGTGCTCGGCATCCTCGCCGATCCGAAGAGCCGCGGCGGGTCGCGCTTCATCCACGACAACTTCCGCGTGGGCATGACGCTCGATATTTCGGCGCCGCGTAATCATTTCGAACTCGACGAGAGCGCAGCGCATACGGTACTCGTCGCGGGGGGCATCGGCGTGACGCCGATTCTGTGCATGTATCGTCGTCTGCGCGCGCTGGGCCGCAGCGTGAAGTTGCTCTACTGCGCGCGCACGGCACAGCAGGCCGCTTTCATTGACGAGATCCGCGCGCTGGGTGGCGACGTCACTTATCACTTCGACGATCAGCAGGGCGGCAAGCCGGCATCGTTGGCGAGCTTCCTCGCCGGGCAACCCGCCGGCACGCATGCCTATTGCTGCGGCCCGGGCGTAATGCTCGACGCCTTCGAAGCGGCATGTGCCGACGCCGGTATTGCCAACGTGCATATCGAACGATTTGCGGCGGCACCCGATGCGCCGCCGCCCGCGACCAGCGAAGGCTATGTCGTCAAGCTGGCGAAAAGCGGCAAGGAGATCGCCGTACCTGCGGGCGCAACGTTGCTCGACACGCTGCTTGCTGCGGGCATCGATGCCGAGCACAACTGCATGGAAGGCATCTGCGGCGCGTGCGAAACACGCGTGCTGGAAGGCTGCCCGGATCACCGTGACTCAGTGCTGAGCGCGGGCGAGCGCGCTGCAAATAACGTGATGATGATCTGCGTGTCCGGTTGCAAGGGCGACCGTCTGACGTTGGATCTTTGAAACCGATTTATCCCGACCTATCCCGACCTATCCCGACTTCTCACCCGAGACTGCCATGACGATTCTGGGCATCGAACAGATTACTTACGGGGTGACCGACCTCGACACCTGCCGCCGCTTTCTCGCCGACTGGGGCCTGACAGAAGTCTCTTCCGACGCCGACCGCGTGCGTTTCGAAACGCTCAACGGTGGCCGTGTGCTGGCCGTGCGCCACGACGATCCGTCGCTGCCGCCTGCGATGGAAGAGGGCCCGACGCTGCGTGAGGTGACGTGGGGCGTGGCGACCGCCGACGAGGTCACCGCCATTGCCGACAAGCTGGCGGGGCAGCCGGGGTACTACTTCGCAGAAGGTGCCACGGGATGTATCGACCCGAACGGTTTGGCCGTGCGCGTGGAAGTGAGCACCAAGCGGGCGCTGGACGTGCAGGGCGCGCCGACGAACCCGTGGGGTATTCCCGCGCAGCGCGTGAATACGCCGAGCCCGGTGTACGAGCGGGCGCAGCCGATTGAAGTCGGGCATGTGGTGTTCTTCACCAATGCGCTTGCAGCGACGCAGAAGTTTTATGAGGACACGCTGGGCTTCGAGCTATCCGACCGTTATCCGGATCGCGGCGCGTTCATGCGCTGCGCACCGCACGGCGGGCACCATGATTTGTTCTTGCTGGCGTTGCCGAATGGAAAGCGTGGGCTGAACCACGTGGCTTTCACGGTGCGAGATATCCACGAAGTGTTCGGTGGCGGCATGCACATCGATCGTTGCGGCTGGGAGACGCAACTCGGCCCGGGCCGTCACCCGATCTCATCGGCGTATTTCTGGTACTTCAAGAATCCGTGCGGTGCACTGATCGAGTATTACGCGGACGAAGACGTGTTGACGCCGGAGTGGCAGCCCCGCGACTTCGAGCCGGGACCGACGGTGTTCGCGGAGTGGGCCGTGGATGGTGGTATCGACGGCACGTCGCGCCGTCAGAAGAAGGGCGGCGAAGCGCCGACCGGCAAGTTCATGACCGACACGGCCAAGCGCTGAGCCGGTCATCGCAGGCGCGCCGATCCGGGGGGAACGGCGCGCCCGCACCTATCCGCACCAATCTTTTCGGCGCGCTGGCTTACTTGGCCAGTTCGGCGTCGATGGCGGCGACCAGACGCGGATCGTCAGCCTTCACGTCGGGCGAGAAGCGCGCGACGACTTGGCCGTTACGGCCAACCAGAAACTTCTCGAAGTTCCACAGCACATCGGCGGGGTTCTCCCGCTCGACGCCAAATCCTTTCAGACGTTCACGGAACGGGCCTTCGCCCGTGGCTTCCGGCTTGGCATCGACCAGTGCCGCGTAGAGCGGATGACGGTCGTCACCGAGCACAGAGATCTTGGCAAACAGCGGGAACGTCACGTTGTACTGCGTGGAGCAGAAATCCAGAATCTCCTGATCCGTGCCCGGCTCTTGTCCCTTGAAGTTGTTCGCAGGGAAAGCCAGCACTTCAAGCCCCGCGCCGCGCTTGTCTTCGTACAGACGCTCCAGCCCTTCGTATTGCGGCGTCAGGCCGCACTTTGACGCGACATTTACCACCAGACGTACCTTGCCGGCGTAATCGCCCAGCTTGGACGGGCTGCCGTCGTTACGGTTGACGGCGATGGTTTCGATATTCGTGCTCATGCGTGAATTCCTTTTTCGAGAGTGACCCGGGAGTGGCAACGATCAACGAAGTCGAGTGTATCGGAAGCCCGGAAACGGCGCTGACGGCGCCCGGATCAGGGTACCGATTTATATGGATTGCTTGATTCGAGACGAAATGTAAGGCGCATGTAAGCAAAAGGGGGTTGCACATTCAGGTTGCACTTCCGGAGTTAAATCGGGAGGGTCGAGGTCTTGATGAGTTTTCTCGTTTCTTACGTTGCCGTTACATATTTTGGGAAATTTTTTTGACCGAGTGTTGTTTCGGTTGGACAACGAAGATTTCAATGAAATCAATGCTTTATTTTCCTTTGTTGATTCCCGATTGACAGTCGTGAAAGCTTGTGAAAGTATTCGCGAAATTAAAAATAGTTACCGCATATAACAAGCGCACAGCGCTGATCGACGGCGCGGGTCAATAAAACGGGGTTGTCCGAATGGTTCGTACTGCTTTTCAGACGTCTGACGCGTTTGCTGCTTTTGCACGAGCGCAAATTTCCTTTGCCGCACGGCAAAACAACGCGTCGTCAGCGCTTTCCGTCCTGCCCGACCGACTCACCTACTTGTCTGGCGTCATGACGCACTAGCGTCGGCGCACCGTCCCGCCTTCATCGCCCCTTATCAACGGACTTCGCCCGCGTGGCGGAGCTTTTGCGTTGATTTGACGGACGTTCAGGCGTGGACCGTACCGAATTCGCAATCTGTCGCATTAAAAGAATACTTATTAGGGGAATCAGATGAATCACGTCTACCGCGTGGTGTGGAGCGCCAGTCTTGGCATGTATCAGGTCGCATCGGAAATCGCGTGCGGCCATAGCGGCAAGTCGCGTTCGGTCGATCGTCGCCGGGCGCGCAAGGCGGCCGCGGCCGCAGCACTCGCGGTACTGTCGGGGGTGGCTCATGCGGTGCCGCCCTACGCGGGGATCCTCACCCAATCGGATAACAGCGGTTACGCGCTGAACCCCGGCACCGCAACGGGGTGGTTCCCCGTGTGGGACTGGAACGGTACCGATCTGAACGTCTCGATGTCCGGCGTTAAGACGGTGAACTTCAACAACCTGACTGGGCAGATCGCGGTTGGCGCTGGCGCCGCGATCTCCGGCGGCACAGAGGGCGTTGCCATTACGGCAGACAGCGTCCTGTCGAATCAGTCGGGTCTGACGAACAATGGCACCATCTCGGCCACACAAACTGGCGTGACCGTCGCCGGGGCGCTGGGCTCGATCGTCAACAATGGCTTGATTTCGAATGGCTTGTTCAACGCGGCTGCCGTTCAGGTCTCGGGCACTGTTGGGACGCTGACGAATACCGGCGCCATCGCCGGCGCGAGCGACCGCGGCAACGGCGTTTCCGTGGCGGCAGCGGACCCTGCCGTGCCTGCCAAACTCAATAACATCGGCAACACCGGTACGATTTCCGGCGGCACCAACGGCATCAGCAACACGGGCGGGACGATCGGCACGATCGCGAACAACGTTGCCGGATCCGCGACGGGCACGATCAAGGGGCAGGTCGGCATTCTCAACACGACCGCGTACGTCGGCAGCACTACGGTGAACGGCGCGCTCGATCGTGTCGAGAACTCCGGTGTGATCACCGGGACGGATGTCGGTATTGCCAACGCATCGACGATCGGCACGATTCACAACAACGCGTCGGGTGTGATTTCGGGCACTGGCTCGTACGGGGTCCGCAACGCCCTTGGCTTGATTTCCGCGATCGAAAATAGCGGGAGTATCTCGGGTGGTGTTTTCGGTGTCCAGAATCTGAGCACCATCACGTCGATCGACAATGCGGGCGTGATTGCTGGCAATTCGGTCGGGGTGGTCAACACCTCGCGAATGGGGACGTTGACCAACACCGGCGCGATTCAGGGCAAAACTACTGCGGCGGTGGCCAACGGTGTGCAGAACTACGGCATTCTCGGCACGCTGTCGAACAGCGGGCAGATCCTTGCCAGTTCTGTGGCCGGTAACGGCAGCAGTGGCGTGTATAACGCCAATCGCATTGATTCACTGAGCAACGCAAGCGGCGGGCTGATCCAGTCGGATCTTGGCGTGTTCAACGATGGCAGCGGGCACTCCATCGGCACGCTGACCAACGCAGGCACGATTTTCGGGCAGAGCGCGGGGGTGCGAAACCTCGGGGGTACCATCACGTCGATCGTCAACGCGGGCGCGAACGGTAACGCCGCCGCAGGGACGATTTCGGGTTCGGGCAGTGGCAGCCAAGTTCACGGTATCGACAATTCGGGCTACCTCGTCGGGGGAACGACCTTTAATGCCACGATCGGCACGATCACCAATGGCGGCTTGATTTCGGGCGATACGTACGGGATCAACAACAGCTACGGCACGATCGGGTTGATCAGCAACCTGGCAGGCGGGACGATCTTCGGGGGTATGGCTGCCATCGTTTCGGGCACCGGCGGGATCGGCACGATCAACAACGCGGGTGTCATTCAAGGTGACGTTGTGCACCTCGGGATGCAAGATCTGACGATCACGGGTGGCACGGGCAGCACGTATGGCACGTTCATGGGAAGCATCATGAACGCCAATTCGAATTTGCGACTGAGCAGCGGCAACATCGTGCTGAACGAAGCCGTCGATCTGATTGGCATGCGCACGTTGTACAACAGCGGCGCCACGTTGCACCTCGACGGGATGATCCCGGTCTACGGTAACTATCAGCAGGACGCAGGCGGCACGCTCGAAGTCGGTGTGGCGAACGGTGCCGTCACGACAGGCAATATTCAGACGGATTTCGGCTACGGTCGATTGCTGGTCTATGGCAACGCAACGGTGGCGGCGGGCTCGACCGTCTCGATCAAGTCGATGGGCTACACGCTGGCGGCCGGTCAGCGCTTTATCGTCATCGACGCGGATACCGCCACTTACAATGCCGGCGCGTTGAACTACCTTGTCAGCAACCCGACACTCACGGGTAGCGGCGCGCAACTGCTCATCAACGGGCGCCAGGATCTCGTCGTCACATTGCTCGGTCCGAACTATGACGCCACGATGGGGGGCCTGTATGGGCTGACTGTTGGCACGCCCACCAGCGTGCCGTCGGTCTTCAGCTTCGACGGCTCGAACCTCGCCGTCACGGGCACGACGTTTGCCACGATCGCGGGCAGCCTCGGGACGATCACGAACACGGGCACCCTGACCGGCACTTACGCGTTTTCGGTCGCTGGTACGGGCAATATCGCCAGTATTGAAAACGACGGCACCATCGCGGCAACCGGTCCGAGTAACTCTGGCCTCTTCAATGGCGGCACGATTGGGACGTTGACCAATCGGGGGCAAGTTTCCGCGGTAGCGTTTGCCGCAGTGAACAACGGCGGTTCGCTGACGCGTCTCGATAACAGCGGCACGCTTACCGGCTCGACGAGTGGTCTTGCCAACACCGGTGCGTTGGGTACCGCGGTCAACAGCGGGAAGATGTCCGGCCAATGGGCCGTGGCAAACGGGGGGAACGGCTATTCCAATTCAGTGCTGAGTACGCTGACGAACAGCGGCACGATTTCGGGCACGGCGCGAGGCGTGAGCAACCTGGGTGGCACGATCACAACGATCAACAATCAGGCCGGTGGCTTGATTACCGCGACCGACACCAGTGGGTTTGTCAGCGGGATCGTCAACACGAGCGCTGCCGTTGGCACGCTGACAACTCAGGGAACGATCGGCACGATCAACAACGCCGGCGTGATTTCCGGCTTCTACGGCATCAGCAACGACTACACGATCGGCGCGATCAACAACCTCGCAGGCGGATTGATCACCGGCGTCGGCGCCGCTATTTCGAATCAGGTAGTGACATCGTCGATCGGTCAGATCAGCAACGCAGGCACCATCGCGGGCGCGATCATCAACCGCTCACCGAATGCGCTGCGCATCAGTGGTGCCACCGACTCGACGTTCGGCACGCTCACAGGCTTTGGCGGTAGTGTCGGCACCATCTTTAGCACCAGTGCCGACTTGCGCTTCAACGGCGGCAACCTGCTGCTCAACGACAATCTCGAACTGGCCGGTTTGCGTACCGCTTACAACGATTCGTCGGTGGTGCAGGTGAATAACGTGCTTCAGGTGACGGGTAACTACACGCAGGCGGCCACGGGCACGTTGCAAATTGGTGTGGCGAGCGGGGCGAGCACGACGGGCAATTTCGGCACTGACAGCGGCTACGGCCGTCTGGTCGTCACGGGCAACACTTATATTGCACCGGGTTCCACGATTGCACTGCAATCGCTGGGCTATGCCTTTGCAGGCGGCCAGCGTTACGTCGTTATCGATACAGCGGGCACCAGTAACTACAACGAAGCGACGCTTCGCTATGTCGTGAACGGCTATCCGTCGTTGTCCGCGAGCGGTGCGCGTGTGGGCAATGGCGCCAAGATCGACCTGGTCGTCACCATTTTCTCGCCGAACTACCTCGGTACCATCGCCGGCACGACGCCGCTGGTGGCAGGCACGCCGATCGATGCATCGCCATCGTGGACATTTGACGGGGCAAACCTCACCGTCACGGGGACGACCTTTGGGTCGATCAACGGCTCGCTCGGTACGCTTACGAACAATGGCACGCTCACGGGTACATCGGCACTGTCCGTTGGCACTAACGGTGGCGGCATTGCCCGCATCGAGAACAATGGCCTGATTCATTCGACAGGCGCGACCAGTTCGGCCCTCTACAACGGCGGTGTGGTCGGTTCGATGTTCAACGGCGGTACATTGGTTTCGGACAACATGTCCGGGATCAATAGCGTGACGGAGATGACCCGTCTGGAAAACGACGGTCTCATCTCCGGCAGGATGTCGGGCGTGTACAACAGCGGCGTGATCTCGTCCGCCGTGAACACCGGCACGATTTCAGCGACGGATGGCACGGCGAATGCGGTGGGTATGGTCAACACCGGACAGTTCGGCTTGCTCACCAATACCGGGCTGATCAGCGGGTATAGCGGGCTCGTGAACTGGGCGTCGGGCAATGCCACACCGGTTACCTCGCTCGGCACACTGACGAACAGTGGCACCATTGCGGGAGACGGCGGCACGATCTTCAGCTCAACGGCGTACGGTGTCGGGAATTTCGGCGGCACCATTGGGACCATCAACAACCTCGCTGGCGGCAAGATCTCGGGGACTGGCGGCGGATTCTCCTCCGGGATTCAGAACAGCACGTTGACCATTGCCGGCACGGTGTACGGCGGCACGATTGGTGCGATCAACAACGCGGGTCTGATCACGGGCGATTACTACGCGATCATGAACTCCGACCGGATCAACACGATCAACAACCTCGCGGGCGGTGTGATCACCGCGCTCGGCGGCGCGATCTCGAATCAGGTCGCGGGCGCCAGCATCGGTCAGATCAATAATGCGGGCACGATTGCGGGCTGGATCATCAATCGCTCGAACAATGATCTGCGCATCAGCGGTGCCACCGACTCGACGTTCGGTACGCTCACGGGCTTTGGCGGTGGCGTGGGCAACATCGTGAGCACCAGCGCCGATGTGCATTTCAATGGCGGCAACCTGCTGCTCAATGACAACTTTGACCTCGCAGGTTTGCGCACCGCTTATAACGATTCGTCGGTGTTGCAGGTCAACCGCGTGCTTCAGGTGGCCGGCAATTACTCTCAGGCCGCTGCGGGCACGTTGCAAATCGGCGTAGCGAGCGGTGCCAACACGGCCGGTAATTTCAATACCGACAGCGGTTACGGGCGTCTGGTCGTTTCGGGCAACAGCTACATCGCACCGGGCTCGACCATCGCGCTGCAATCGATGGGCTATGCCTTTGCGGGTGGTCAGCGTTACGTCGTCATCGATACGGCAGGCACAAGTGACTACAACGAAGGGACGCTGCGCTATGTCGTGAACGGCTACCCGACGCTGATCGCGACCGGAGCGCGCGTCGCCAACGGTGCCAACAACGATCTGGTGGTCACGCTCTTCATGCCGACCAACGTCGGTACCATCGGCGGCAACACGCCGCTGGTCTCGGGAACACCGATCAATGCCTCGCCAGTGTGGGCGTATGACGGCGCAAACCTCACGGTCACGGGGACGACCTTCGGCTCGATCGGCGGCGCGCTCGGTACGCTCACGAACAACGGCACGCTGACCCGTCTGGAAAACAGCGGGCTCATCTCCGGCAACACGTTGGCCGTGAACAACAACGGCGTCATCACCTCCGCCGTGAACACCGGCACGATTGCGGCGACGGATGTTTCGACGTACGCGATCGGTCTGCTCAGCAGCGGACAGATCGGCTCGCTCAGCAATAGCGGGTTGATCAGCGGGTTTAACGGGATCTTGGTCACGGCGGCGGGCAACCCGACGTCGAGTGCGACGCTGGGCACGCTGACGAACAGCGGTACTATTGCGGGTGCTAGCGGCACGATCAGCAACGCGGCGCAGGGCGTTTCGAATTTTGGCGGCTACATTGGTGCGATCAACAACCTCGCCGGCGGCAAGATCACCGCTACCGGTGCAGGCGTGCCCTCCGGGATTGGCAACAGCGCGTCGGTTATCGCCGGTACGCTGTACGGCGGCACGATTGGTGCCATCAACAACTCGGGGCTGATCACGGGTGATTACTATGCGATTTCCAACTCCGCCCAAATCAACACGATCAACAACGCCGCCGGTGGCGTGATCACGGCACTGGGCGGTGCGATCTCGAATCAGGTGCTGGGCGGCACCATCGGTCAGATCAATAACGCGGGCACGATCGCGGGCTGGATCATCAACCGTTCGGGCACCGATCTGCACATCAGCGGCGCTACCGACTCGACGTTCGGTACGATCACGGGCTTCTCCACCTACCCCGGCACCATCGTGAGCAGCAACGCGGATGTGCACTTCAACGGCGGTAACCTGCTGATCAACAACAATTTCAACCTGAGCGGTACGCGTACGGCTTACAACGATTCGTCGGTGTTGCAGATCAATCGTCCGCTTCAGGTCGCAGGTAACTACGCACAGGCGGCAGGGGCAACGTTGCAAATTGGCGTGGCGGGCAACGCCGTGACCACGGGCGATATGACGACCGATAGCGGTTACGGCCGCCTGGTGGTGAGCGGCAACACGACGCTCACCTCGGGTTCGAAAGTCGCGCTGCAATCGTTGGGCTACACGTTCGCCGCAGGTCAGCGTTACGTGGTGATCGACACCGCCGGTACGGCCAACTACAACGCCGATTCGCTGGTGTACAGCGTCAACGGCTCGACGACGCTGGCCGCGACCGGTGCCTCGGTGGCCAATGGCACCCATCAGGATCTGGTGGTGACGCTGGCGCAAGGCTCGGGCAACAACGGCGGCAACAACGGTGGCAATAACGGTGGCAGTAACGGCGGTACCCCGGGCGGCAGCGAAGGCGGCAACAACGGTGGTCAGCCGTCGTTCGACCCGCGCACCAATGCCACCATCGCGTCGAGTCAGAATGCCGTGTCGTCGCTGCGCGGGCTGCTGGGTTATACCGGCGTGAGCGATCCGCAGTTGCTCAACCTGTACAACGCCACGTTGGGTTCGCTTAGCGATAAGTCGACGGGTTCGGCCAATCGCGTCGGCCAGCAACTTGCCCCGGCACAGCACACGCGTGCCGCAGGTGCCGCCACGTTCGATTCGCTCGGTGTGGTCAACTCGCACGTCAACAGCCTGCGCGTTGCGCAGGCCGGTGGCACGGGCGTGGCGACTGGCGACAGCGCTTCGAACTGGGCGGCATGGGGTCAGGCCTTCGGCGGTCACGCCAGCCAGTCGGCGCGTGACGGTGTCGACGGCTACAGCGCCAACTACGGTGGCCTGCTGGTCGGTGCCGATCGCGCGTTCGGCGATCACTGGCGTGGCGGTGGTGCATTCCAGTTCTCGCGCACGGTCATCAACAACGACGGCAGCACGTCGGGCAACAGCACGGGTGTGAACGGCTACGGGTTGATCGGCTATGCCGCCTTTACGGGCGAGCCGTGGTACGTGAACCTGTCGGGCTCGGTCGTGATGCAACGCTACGACACGAAGCGCATCGTGACGATGCAAGGCTTCAACGGCATGGCCAACGGCAACTTCAACGGCCAGCAATACGTGGCCAGCGCCGAGTTCGGCTACCCGTTGGCGGTGGGCCGCGCAGTCGTGACGCCGCTCGCCAGCCTCACGTATAGCTATCTGAACCAGAACAGCTACACGGAAACGGGCGGTAACGGCGCGGCGTTGTCGGTGGGCAGTGCGTCCGCCAGCTCGGTCCGTAGCGCGCTGGGTGCGAAGTTTGCCCTGCCGTTCGAGACGTCGTATGGCAGTCTGGTGCCGGAGCTGAGCCTGCGTTGGGTGCACGAGTACAACCGTACGCGTCAGGCCACGGGAGCGAGCTTCGCGGCTGACCCGATCGGTCAGACGGGCTTCACGACGGTGGGCGCAACGCCGGTGTCGGACCTGGCAGATGTTTCGCTGGGCCTCACGCTGGTGCGCGCCAACAACCTGACGGCATCCGTGCGCTACCAACTGCAAGCAGGTTCGGGCTTCATCTCGCACACGGGTATCGTGCGCGTGCAACAGCGCTTCTGATGCGTCAGTGCTTTTGATGCGTTGATGTAACACACGGCGGTCGCACCATTTGACATGGCTGCGACCGCCGTGGAAGTATTGCGCAGTCCCTCATCGCCGGTTCCTCCTCCCCTTCAGTACGACACCCCGCTCCCCGATGTCCTCCGCTCCCGCTCCCGGCACACTTACTTTCGCTCAGGCTATCGCACTGGCGCAATCGCATTGGCAGGCGGGACAGGCCGCGCAGGCCGAGACGCTCTGCCGCCGAGTGCTGGACGTCGACCCCGGTCAGCCCGACGCGCATTACCTGCTGGCGCTGATGGCGCATGCCTACGGCAAGCGCGAGATGGCGATCGATCACCTGAAAAAAGCCTGCGACGCGCCGGGTGCACCGGCAGCGTTCTGGTCCGATCTGGCGGAGATGTGTCGTCAGGCGGGACGTCTGGAAGAAGCGAAGGCTGCGGGGCGGCAGGCGGTGACGATCGATCCGGCATTCGCTGCCGGATGGAACAATCTCGGCATCGTGTTGCAGGAAGCGGGTGAGCTAGAACAGAGCATGACGTGCCTGCTGCGTGTCAGCGAATTACAACCGGCATCGGCCGACGCGCAGAACAATCTCGGCAACACTGCGCGATTGCTCGGGCGTACCGAAGCCGCAGAGGCACACTATCGTCGCGCCCTCGAACTGGCGCCGCAGCGTGCCGATACGCATAGCAATCTGGCGGCGCTGTTGAGTGCCACGAAACGTTTTGACGAGGCTGCCGTGCTCGCTCGCCGGGCCATCGAGATCGATCCCCAGTTTGTGGACGCCTATCGCAATCTTGCCGACGTGGAGCTGTCGCGCGGGAACGTCGCGGGGGCGTTGCAGATTGTCGAGGTGATGAGCGCGTTTGCCGAGCGGCATCCGTCCACCCTTGGCGCCCGTGCGCGAATTTTGGGGCTGGTCGGTCGTTTGGACGAGGCGCTGGCGAGTGCGCGTGATGCGGCAGCGTTGCAACCGGAGAGCGCGGACGCGCGTGCTGTGTTGGCCGCGCTTCAGGCGGAAGTCGACAAGCGTGCTGCTGGGCAAGCCAGCGCCGAAGTTTCGCGCACAGTGCCTCAGGCTACACAGGCGGGCGCGCAGGCCAACGATCCGAGCCACGCGACACCGAATACCCATCAAGCGCGGTCTGAGGTGGTGGCGATTCACGAGCGGGCGCTGGCGCTGGTGCGTGAACAGGATTTTGCCGGTGCCGAAGCGTTGTTGAGCGAGGCCGTCTCACAGGGCGTTGCCCCGATGTCGATGTGGCGCCTGCTGGCGATGGTGCTGCGGGCGCAGGGCAAGGCGAAGGCCGGGTGCGACGTGCTTGGCATGCTCGCGCAACAAGTGCCGGGAGATCTGGCCAATCGTTTTGATTTCGCCGAGGCGTTGCTGCTGCTTGGCGACTTCGAGCGCGGGTGGCGCGAATATCGCTATCGCTACAGTCTGGAACATACCCAATCGATCGAGCGAAAGGTGCAACGCCCGCGCTGGGACGGTCAGCCCATTCCCGGGCAGACGCTGCTGATTCACGACGAACAGGGTTACGGCGATACGTTTCAGTTCATGCGAATGGCTCGATGGGCGCGTGAGCGCAGTCAGGCACGCGTGATCTTCGAGGTCAATCAGGAAACGTTCTCCATCGCAAAGCGCATGTGGGGTGAGGACGATATCGTCGCGCGCGGCACGCTGCCGGTCGTATTTGATCAACATTGCGAGTTGATGAGCTTGCCCATGGCGATGGGGCTCAAGCTAGATGACTTGCCGGGGCAACTGCCTTATCTCAGCGCCGACCCGGCGCGCATTGCGCATTGGCAGGCACGCCTCGCCGACTTGCCCAAGCCGTGGGTCGCGCTGGTCTGGGCCGGCCGGCCCGAGCATGTGAACGACTGCAATCGGTCGGTGCATCTCGATCAACTTGCGCCGCTGGGCGCGTCGGGGGCGACGTTCCTGTCGATTCAGAAGGGGCCGGCGGCACCGCAAGCGGATACGCCACCGGATGGCATGTCGATCGTGTCGCTGAGCGATGAGATTCGCGACTTCGAAGATACCGCGGCCATTCTGCATCTGGCCGATCTGCTGATTTCTGTCGACTCGTCGCCGGTGCATCTGGCAGGGGCGATGGGACGGCCGGTGTGGGTGTTGCTGCCGTTCGTGCCGGACTGGCGCTGGCTGCTCGATCGTGACGACACGCCGTGGTATCCGGGCATGCGCTTGCTAAGACAACCTGCGCGCTCGGCATGGCAGCCCGTGATCGAACGCGCGGCGGCGGATCTGACTCGTTGGGTGGCCGAGCGCGGCGAGGTTGCGAAGTGACGGGGTCTGGCATGGCGGGCGTTCGGTATGTCGCGGGCTTGTGTCTTGCTGCGACACTGCTGATGTCGGGTTGCTCCAGCCTCGATCGCGACGAGCACGCCGAAGCGCTTGCTGAGCCCGCCGGTCTGCATCGCGAGACGTTGCAGACTCGGGACTTCGTGCTCACTGCATTCACCCGTATTGCGCACACCGATGCGCCCGTGCGCATTTATATCGAAGGCGATGGGCTGGCGTGGCTCTCACGCACTGAACCGTCGCTCGATCCGACGCCCGTTGCCGCGACCGGGCTGGCGCTGGCCGCAGTCGACCCGTGGCCTAACGTGGTGTATCTGGCGCGTCCGTGTCAGTTCACGCCGATGGCGCAGAACCCGCGATGCGGTGTTCCGTACTGGACCGGCAAGCGATTTTCTCCGGAAGTGATCGATGCCATGAACGAGGCGGTCGATCGTATTGCCGCGCAGGTGCCGGGGCAGCGTATCGAGTTGGTTGGCTACTCGGGAGGCGGTGCGATTGCGGTATTGATTGCCGCACGCCGCCGGGACGTGGCGTCACTGCGCACGGTGGCCGGTAACCTCGATGTGGAGTTCGTGAACCAGTTGCATCGTGTGTCGCCGATGCCGGCGTCGCGAAATCCGATTGATGTCGCCGCGCAAGTGGTTGCGATGCCGCAGGTGCATTTCAGTAGTGCACAAGACACTGTTGTGCCACCGTCTGTCGCTACGCGGTTTGCCGCCGCTGTGGGGGGGCGTTGTGTGAGCACCCGCGTGGTGAGTGGCGTGGCCCACGACGGCGAGTGGGCACAGCAATGGCCCGCGTTGCTCGCCGTGGCGCCGGTGTGTCGCGAGAGTCGCTAACGGTGCAAATTCAGACGCTGGTTCAGCTTTCTCGCACCAGCGCGGCAATCGCTTCGACGAGCGTGACGTCGCCGCGCACGGCATTGCGGCCATCGTCAGCAAAGCGAAACGTGCCATCGTTGAAGCCGTCGAGCATCTGAATGCGCGGCAGCGGATTGCGCATGCCTTGGGCGCGAAAGAGCGGATCCCATGCTGCGCGAGGTACCGCTTCGGCGTGTACGTCTCGGACCAATGCGCGGGCTAATGCTGCGGCGATGTCGTCCGGCGAGTAGCGCTCCGGCCCCTCGATCTCAAGCACGCGTTCGCCATCGATGTCGTCTTGCATGGCACGTGCGGCTACGTGGCCGACGTCGCTCGTCGAGACCATCGGAATGGCGCGCTCGACCGGTTGCAGATAGCTCGGCAGTACGCCACGCTCGCGCGCTGGCGCGATATCCCACGAAAAATTCTCCATCAGCCACGCCGGACGTAAAAACGTGACCGGCAGCGAGAGCGAGATCATCGCCGTCTCGAACATGCTCAACGCTGTCAGCAGGCTGGGTGTTTCGCAATCGGCACCGATGCTCGAAAGACATACGACCCGTTTCGGGCGAGTGGCGGCGAGTGCCTGGCGGATGGCGTCGATCAGATGCCGGGCGTGAGAGAAGTCCGGCTCGGGATCGGCGTTGGGTGGCAACATCACGAACACGGCCTCGCTGCCACGGAAGGCGTTGGTCAGCGCTTCGACATCGCCATTCTCGGCCACGGCAATCTCGCCGCCCAGCGTTGCCCATCGGCTCGACTTGACGGGGTCCTGAACGATGGCCCGCAGCGGCAGACCCGCCTTGAGCAGATCGTGCCCGATAACGCCGCCCACTCGCCCCGTGATACCCATTACGGTGTACATGGCCATTCCTCGCGCGCAATGTCGTTGCCGTAAAAGTACCACGGGAGCGTCGACGCTTCACAGGAGGCCTACAGGAGCGCGGCGTCGGCGATTGTCGGCGCGGACTCCGATGGGGCTGTGCGACGTGCATTGAGCATCGCTGCGGCGGCGTCCGCCAGTCTCACGGCTTCGCGTGCGCGTTCGCACATATCGCGCTCGTAAGCGGCGAGGGATTGTGCGAGCGGCTGCTCTCCGGCGGCGACAGCTTGCAGATGGCGGGTCAGCATGGCGGCATCGCAAAGCGCCGTGTTCGCGCCGAGACCACCCGCCGGGCTCATGGTGTGGACGGCATCCCCCAGTCCCGTCACACCATCGAGTTGCCATGGCAGCGGGCTAGTCGTGCTGCGTACCGGCATGGTGCGCACAGTGTCGGGCACCGCGTGCGCAAAGAGCGAACGCAGGTGCGGGTGCCAGCGCCGTGTGAGCGTGTCGATGTGGGCGAGCGGCACGAGGCCCGATGCGTCAGCTGACATCCCTTCGCGGCCGAGCAGCGCTTGCGACGGGCCGATGAACGCCCAGTACAGATAGTCGGAGACCGGCGAGAGCGGCATACGGGCTGCGGCGTTGGTGCCACCGTCAGCAGCATCGTCTTGCTGGTTAAGCGTCGCGTATAAGCCGGTGCCCGATTCGCGGCGGAACAGCATGGCATCGACCACGACAGCGAAACCATCGGCAAACACGACCGTACTGCCTTCCATCAGCGTCGCTTCACCGTGGCTGTCCATGAGCACGAGCAACGCCGTCGACACGGGGGTGAGACCGTAGAAGCAGACGTTGCCGGTGTCGCGCGGTGTCATGCCCGGCAACAGGTGCTCCCGCACGCGTGAGTGGGTGCCGTCGGCGGCAACGATGAGGCTCGGTGCGCTGCACGTGCCGTCTTCGAAATGCGCGACTCGCTGGCCATCGGCCGTGCGTGTGGTGTGCGTGAAGGTCTTGCCGAAATGCACGTGATCGAGAATGCCGTCGAGCAGAATCTCGCGCAATGTCTGGCGGTGCATGCTCAGGTCGCCGGGCGGCGCGCCGTCATGGGTTTTGGCACGAGCAATGTTTCGGTGCTGTTGGGGGGCAGGGTGACGCACAACCGCGGGCTCGGTGGGCGACTCGGTATGTGACTCGTGCCAGCTCGGCGGCAGAACCACGTCCGCGTTGTCCAGTGCGGGCGTGACGAAATGGCCGCCGTTTCGTGCCACGGCGGCGTGCTGGCGCAAGCGCTGGGCCTGTCCGTCCGGGAGACATTGGTCGATGGCGTCGAAACCGTTGGCATCGATACGCAGGCGGTAGCCCTGAAAGCGGGCGGCGGGGGCGCTGTCGCGCTCGAAAACGTCGAACGGGATTCCGGCACGGCGCAGCCCCTGCGCGAGACACAGGCCGCCAAGGCCGGCGCCGATGATGGTGACATGCAAGGCAGACATGATTTTCGGTGACCGCCAGAGGCGGTCGGTTGTTGCACTGCGATCATTGTCTGCGGGCCAGCGATTGACCTGATAACATCGTTTGGTCATTCAATAATGAAAATCGGACAAACTCATGACCGCCGACCGAACGCCCATGAATACCGACCAGGTACTGGTCTCGTTCTCGGACTCTCCGTTTGCCCGATACAAGCCTAACGACCGGCTCGACGGACCGCCCATCTGGGCGTTCGGGGGACATGACCATCAGCGGAGTCTGTTCAGGATGGGCACACGAGAGCTCGACTGGCATTCGCACGTGCGCGGTCAGTTGTTCTGCATCCACTCGGGGTTGGTACATGTGCACACGCCTCACGGGTCGTGGTTGTTGCCGCCGTACCGCGCCGGGTGGATTCCGCCGGGCATGACGCACCGAGTGGCGTTTATCGGTGTGGTGAGCGGGTGGATCGTGCTGGTGGCGCCCTCGGCCGCCTTGCGGTTGCCGGTGACGCCGCGGGTGGTTGGGGTTTCCGAGTTGCTGGCGGCGCTGGTCAAGCGAGCGGTGACGTGGGCAGCGCGCGATGAGCTCACCGAAGACGAATTGCGTCTGGCGCAGGTGCTGGTTGATGAAATCGAGCGTGCGCCGGCGGAGCCACTGAGTTTGCCGATGCCGGTCGATGCCCGTGTGTCGCGGATCGCGCGCGCCGTGCTGGAAGACCTTGGCGGGCAGACGTCGCTTGAGGCGTTGGCACAGCATGCGGGGGTGTCGTCCCGCACTGCGCGGCGGCTGTTCGTTGCGGAAACCGGCATGGGATTCACGCAATGGCGACAGCAGGCGCGGCTGGTGAATGCGCTGGAACATCTGGCCAGAGGCGAGCCGGTCAGCACGATTGCCGATTCGCTGGGCTATTCCACGCCTAGCAATTTCATTGCCATGTTCCGGCGGGCATTTGGCGAGTCACCGGGGCGCTATTTCAAGCAGGTGGGACCACGTGTGCACGCTGACGAGGAGGGGGACGCATGAGCCGCGCGGGAGAGTCGTCCGTGAGGACCGTCGATACGCTGGTGATCGGCGGCGGGCAATCGGCGTTGGCAACGGCGTATTTCCTGCGGCGCTGGCAAGTCGATCATGTATTGCTCGACGATCAGCCTGAGGCGGGAGGGGCGTGGCAGCGCGCGTGGCCGTCGTTGCGACTCTTCTCCCCGGCGCAGTGGAGTTCGTTGCCGGGGTGGCCGATGCCCGGTGGCGAGCGGCACTATCCGTCGCGCGATGAGGTGGTGGCGTATTTGAGGGCGTATGAGACGCGGTATGGCGTGCCTGTTGAGCGGCCGGTACGGGTGGAGCGCGTCGTTCGTGAGCCGGGCGGGAGCGCGTTGCAGGTGGAAACGGACCGAGGCGCTTGGTCGGCCAAGACCGTGATCAGCGCGACCGGGTCGTGGCGTTCGCCGCATATTCCGGCGTATCCGGGGCAGGCGTTGTTTCGCGGGCGGCAATGGCACTCGGCTGACTATCGCGATGTCGGCGATTTGCGTGGTGCGCGCGTGCTTGTGATTGGTGGCGGGAATTCAGGGGCGCAGATTTTTGCAGAGTTGTCGTCAATGTGCGACGCGACGTGGGTCACGCTGGCACCGCCCGAGTATCTTCCTGACGACGTCGACGGGCGGGTGCTTTTCGAGCAGGCAACGGCACGATGGCAAGCCAGTCAGCGCGGGTTGCCTGATCCGTTTCCGGACAGCGGGCTGGGACGCATCGTGATGGTGCCGCCAGTGCGAGAGGCGCGTGAGCGTGGCGTGTTGAAGGCGGTGCGGCCCTTCGAGCGTTTTGTTGACGATGGCGTCGTGTGGACGGATGGCACGCGTACGCAGGTGGACGCGGTGATTTGGTGTACGGGTTTTCGTCCGGCGCTGGGGCACTTGGCGGGGTTGGGGCTTACCGATGACGATGGACGGATTCGTGTTGACGGCACGCGAGCGATTGACGAGCCGCGGCTGTGGTTAGTCGGCTATGGCGAGTGGACGGGCTACGCGTCGGCAACGCTCATTGGTGTGATGCGCAGTGCGCGTGCGACGGTACAGGAGGTCGTGACACGTCTGGAGCAAGGGACATCGCGGACTACGCAGAACCAGCGGGGTGGGGTGGCGGGATAGAGTGATTCCATGCAGTGCTCGATAGACGCAGGGGCGACGCGGAAAGTTTGGTAAATGTCCGCGTTTTTTCGCGAAATAACAGGTGCTGCACTCCGTATTCAACCCGCCGTGGCGACACGTTTCAGACGTGTCGATGCGACGGAAGGTGCAGGTAGAGATGGGAACACTCCGGAAATTAGTCCCGCGCCAAGCGCGCGCAGGTATCGGCGACGCCGACAGTCACGACAGGAACGACAGCATGAGACTTCACGAACGCGTAACCAAAATCGAAGCGGTCTTGCCGACGCTCGCGACCAAGGAAGATCTAGCGCGCGAGGTGGGCACTCTGCGCTCAGAGATGCATCAGGGATTCGCGAAAGTGAATCTCGAGTTTGGCAAGGTCCGGCAGGAGATGAGTGGCGAGTTTGGCAAGGTCCGGCAGGAGATGAGTGGCGAGTTTGCCAAGGTTCGGCAGGAGATGGGTGACGGGTTTGACAAGGTTCGGCAGGAAATGAGCAGTGAGTTTGCCAAGGTTCGGCGTGAGATCGGCGGCGAGGTCTCCACGCTTCGAGGTGAGATTGGCGGCGTCAAGCAGGAGGTGACCAGCGTCAAGCAGGAGGTGACCAGCGTCAAGCAGGAGGTGACCAGCGTCAAGCAGGAGGTGACCAGCGTCAAGCAGGAGGTAGCCAGCGTCAAGCAGGAGGTAGCCAGCGTCAAGCAGGAGGTGGCCAGCGTCAAGCAGGAGGTGGCCAGCGTCCGGCATGAGGTCCGCGAGCTACGCCAAACGGTGTTCTCCGAAATCAACGGACTGCGCGTCGAGATGCATCAGTCTATGGGGGCGTTGATGTGGAGGTTGATCGGTACGTTAATCACGGTTTGTACGGCGTTGGTCGCTGCCACCCACTTCATTTCGAGAGGCGGCTAATTGGTCGATGCCTCGGTAAATCCCGCGTAAAGCGTGGAAAATCATGAGAAAAAGACCCGCGCTTATCGAATGTCAACGCGCGGTGTCACGTGATTCGGAAGTTACTGAAACTCAAGTGACCTTCTCGCTGCGATGATGGAAGTGCCCCCACTTTGGTATGGCAACTTCTGTTCAAGGAGCGATCGATGAGTGACGCGAAAGATGATGACACGCAACCTCCGAAGCGCAAGCGAGGTAAAGGCAAGCGCGCCGGGGCGGCAAAGCCGCACCCGGTACCTCAAGTGCTCCCGCGAGAGGGCTACGTCGTCTGGTTTCTGAACCACGGCAAATTTCTCGGCTACGCATGGAGTGAACCGGAGCAGGAAATCCGGCGTGCTCATGTGAGGAACGCCGAGCATGCGATTTACTTCGATACGTTTGCTCAGGCAGCCGTCGTGTCAGCGAAGTTGATCAGTCCGAGCCGGGTATTGCATTCGCCCGGGCCCGGCATGTCGCCCACAGTGATGGGATAAATGACGAGATAAGCGACGAGATAAACGATGGAAGCAGCTCGACTTACGGCTCCCTATTTCAGGCGGGCCGTTTTTTAATGGGAACGAGAAAACGCGAGCGAACGAATGGCAACGCCAGAGGATTTTGAAGCGATTGAGAGAGGTTTGCCAGAACCGGCAGGAGTGGTGCCCAGGGCCGGAATCGAACCGGCACGCCTTGCGGCGGGGGATTTTGAGTCCCCTGCGTCTACCAATTTCACCACCTGGGCAGGTGTGCGTTCACCGAACGGTGTCGCAGCGTGATCCTCGTCTGGTTGGCCTGTTCGGCTACCGGACGAAGGCGAGATTATGACCGAATTTTTCGATGCCCACAAGCCCATCGACAATATCAAACGCCGGGCCGGATATTTCGTCGTCCGGACCCGGCGCTCTTCATGCTCAATGCAGCTTTTGCTGGCCTTCCAGCACGCGAAGCAACGACGACGTGTCGTCATGGCCCCAGCCGTTTTCCATCAGCGCCGACAACTGTCCCTTCACCAGCGACAGCGCGGGCAACGCCAGCCCCGCGTCCGCCACGGCGTCCAGAATCATCGCGAAGTCCTTGTCATGCAGCCGTGCCTCGATGCCCGCCGAGAAGTCCCGGTGCGCCATCTTCGGCCCCATCATGTCCAGCATGCGGCTACCCGCCAAGCCCTGCGAAATCGCCTCGATGACCTTGTCCTGATCCACACCGTTACGCGCGGCAAACAACATCGCCTCGGCAATCCCCTGGATGTTGATCACCTGAACGATCTGGTTGCAGGCCTTCGCCACCTGACCCGCCCCCGTGTCGCCTACGTGCGTGATCGTCGTGCCCAGCGTCGCCAGCAACGGCTTCACCTTCTCGAACGCCTCGCGCGGTGCGCCGACCATGATGGAGAGCGACGCGTCCGCTGCCCGCGACGGCCCCCCGGAGACCGGCGCATCCACCAACTGAATGCCCTCACGCGCCAGACGCACCGCCATGCGACGGGTGGCCTCCGCCGAGATCGTGCTGTGGTCGATGCAGATCGTACCGGGCCGTGCGCCATGAATCACGCCATCTTCGCCGAGCAGCACCTGCTCAACGTCGTGCGTGGTTGTCACGTTGGTGATCACGAAGTCGGCTTCCGCCGCTGCCTGCGCCGGGCTCGAAAACGCCCGCGCGCCATCGTCAACGTACGCGGCCGCAGCTTCCGGGCGTCGCGCGTAGACGTGCAACTTGTGACCCGCCGCCATCAAATGACGCACCATCTGGCCGCCCATCGCGCCCAGACCGATAAATGCAATGGTGTATGTCGTCATGCCGCGATCAGTCCGAGACGTACACGAACTTGCCATTCTTGATCTGGCCCATCACGCCGGCGCGCTGGTCCAGTCCGACGTGATCGGCCGGGCTCAGATTCATGATGCCGTTGGGAATCGCCAGGTTATGCGTCGATTCGAGCGCATCGCGCAACGCCGCACGGAATGCCGGCGTACCGGGTTGCGCCGTCTTGACTGCGCGAGGCACCGCATCGTTGAGCAGATCCCACACGCCATAAGCATCGGCAGCAAACTGCGTCACGGTATCCACGCCGTACTTCGTCTCGTATTTCTTCGTGAACGCCAGCGCCGCAGTACGTGCCGGATGCCCCGCGGGCAGGGTCTTCGCGACGACACCCGGTTGCGTCGGGAACAGCGTGCCTTCGACATCCTTGCCGCCCACGCGCACGAAGTCATAGGTCGCGATGCCATGCGTCTGATAGATCTTGCCGGCATACCCGCGCTCTTGCAGCGTGCGCTGCGGCAGTGCCGCAGGCGTGCCCGAGCCAGCCACGAGAATCGCGTCGGGCTTGGCCGCCATGACCTTGAGTACCTGCCCGGTCACGCTCGTGTCCGTGCGGTTGAATCGCTCCTGCGCCACGATCTTCAGCTTGCGCAACTCGGCAAACTTCGAGAATTCTTTCCACCAGCTCTCACCGTAAGCATCGGCAAAGCCAATGAAACCAACGGTCTTGATGCCGTGGTTCGCCATATAGCGCGTCATCACGTCGGCCATGGCCGAATCGTTGGCTGCCATCTTGAACGCCCAGCGGCGCTTGGCGTCCTGCGGTTCAACCGCCACGGCCGACCCGATGAGCGTGATCATCGGTGTGCTGGCTTCCGAGATCGGATCGAGCATCGCCAAGGCGCTCGGCGTGATGTTCGGGCCGACGATGACGTCGACCTTGTTCTCGCTCATGAGCTTGCGTGCATTCTTCACCGCCGTGCCGGGGTCGGAGCCATCGTCCAGGAAGATGTAATGCGCCTTCTGCCCCCCGATCTCGTCGGGCCACAACTGCATGGCGTTCTTGCTGGCAATACCGATGGCCGCAGCCGGACCGGTAGATGACAGATCGATGCCGACGGTAATGTCGGCGTGTGCTGCCGTCACCACACCCGTCAGGGTCATGGCGAGTAACACGCCCGACAGGCGAATACCGCGAAGGGGTGAGCGCATGGGGTCTCCTTTTGGTCGAATCACGCAAGGATACCGTACGCTGCGAGCCGCGCAAACGATGTCAAAAGACCGGCTTGCGAGCCACATAAAACAAAGGCGCTGCTAATGAATAGCAGCGCCTGATGTGATCGGGAGGGGGATGGCGGGGGGAGGGGCTAAACGGAGCCGACGCGCGACATCAGAGCTCGTAGCTTTCGTGCTCGCCGCGCAATGCCTGTTCAACCAGCTTGCGCGTGAGAATCGGCGACAGCAGCTCAACCATCGTATACACATAGCCGCGCAGGTAAGCGCCCTGCTTGAGCGCCACACGGGTGACGTTTGTGCCGAACAGATGGCCGACCTGAAGCGCGCGGAGATTGCGATCACGCTCGGGGTCGAACGCCACGCCCGCCAGAATGCCCACGCCTAGCCCCAGCTCCACGTAAGTCTTGATGACGTCCGCGTCGATGGCTTCGAGCACGATGTCCGGCTGCACATGACGCAGCGCAAACGCCTGATCGATCTTGGCGCGCCCGGCGAACTGCGGGTCGTAAGTAATCAGCGGGTACTTCGCCAGATCTTCAATCCCGACCGACGACAGTTGCAACAGCGGGTGATCGGGCGGCACCACGGCCACGTGCTGCCACTGATAACACGGCAGCGAGACCAGATCCTTATAGCCCGCGATGGCTTCCGTCGCGATGGCCAGATCGGCCTGATCGTGCAGCACCATCTCGGCGATCTGCGTCGGGCTGCCTTGCAGGATCGACAGGCGCACCTTCGGGTAACGGCGCTTGAACTCGGCCACCGCGTGCGGCAGCGAATATCGCGCCTGCGTGTGGGTCGTCGCAATGGTCAGGTTGCCCTGATCCTGTGCGGCGTAGTCCTTGCCGATGCGCTTGAGGCTTTCCACCTCCAGCAAGATCCGCTCGATGGACTCGAAAATGATACGCCCCGGCTCCGTCAGATTACGGACGCGCTTGCCATGACGGGCAAAGATGTCGACACCCAGCTCTTCTTCTAGCTCGATGATCGCCTTTGAAACCCCAGGCTGGGAGGTGAACAGCGCCTTGGCCGCTTCCGTCAGATTGAAGTTCTGACGAACGGCCTCGCGCACAAAACGGAACTGGTGCAGGTTCATTTGTATAACTTTAGAAAATATACAAACAATTTTTAATTCGTTTGAAGTATATAGCGTTTTCATTACAGTGGGTGCCACTGTTTCGATAACGTTATTCCTTTCAGTCATTTAGACCCATCAGGAACGTCATACATGTCGCTGTGGCTCGAACCCATTTCCGGATTTGGCGTCGGCCTGCTGGTCGGCCTGACCGGGGTGGGCGGCGGCTCGCTGATGACGCCTCTGCTGACGCTCCTGCTGGGTTACGCGGCGCCGGTCGCCGTGGGCACCGATCTGGCGTTTGCCGCCGTCACCAAGAGTTTCGGCACGGTGGCGCACCGCTCGCACGGCCACGTGAAGTGGCACATCGTGCAACGCCTCACGCTCGGCGCGCTGCCGGCGGCGCTGGTGACCATTCTCGGGCTTAAACGCCTTGGCGGTATTGATGACAGTGCCCTGCACGTCATCAAACTGACGATTGCAGCCTCGGTACTGCTCACGGTGCTCTCGCTTCTGTTCCGGGCCAAGCTGCTGGCGGCGTTGCGGGCGCACCCGAACTGGCAACTGACGGGGCGCGCGCAAACGATTGCCACGGTTCTCGTGGGCGCCGTGATCGGCGTGCTCGTCACGATTTCCTCGATTGGCGCCGGTGCCGTTGGCGCGACGCTGATCCTGATGCTGTACCCCCAGTTGGAACCGGCGGAAGTTGCCGGTACGGATATCGCCTACGCGGTGCCGCTCACGGCGATTGCGGCGCTGGGCCATATCTGGCTTGAGACGGTGCACTGGGCACTGCTCGGCAGTTTGTTGATCGGCTCGCTGCCAGGGATCTGGCTGGGCGCGAAGCTTACCCGTCATTTGCCCGAGCGCATCGTGCGCGGCGCGCTGGCGGCCACGCTCACGCTCGCGGCAGTCAAGCTGGTCGGCTGACACCCCCACATAAAACAAGGAGTTCGCGACATGCGAAACGAATCCCGTTGGCAGCCGGCGGTGTCTGCTTCGTCAATTTCGCCCGCTTCCCCGGCTGCCGTGCCGTCGAGCGTCGCGCACGCCGAACATCTGGACGCGGCGCTGCTCGACGACATGGAGGCCGTGCTGGCCGAGCGTCTGGCGCGCATCGCCTCGCTGCATCGCAACGTGAAGTTTGCGAGCAGTCTGGCCGCGGAGGACATGCTGATTACGCACGTCATCCTGCGCCAGCAACTGCCGATCACGATCTTTTCGCTCAACACCGGCCGTCTGCACGACGAGACCGTGGGCATGATCGACAAGATCAAGTCGCGCTATGGCTACGACGTGGTGCAGTACACGCCGCAGCCCGACGCGGTGGAGACATACGTCAGCGAGCACGGCGCCAACGCCTTCTATGAAAGCGTGGACCTGCGCAAGGCCTGCTGCCAGATTCGCAAGGTCGAACCGCTCGGCCGTGCGTTGGCGGATGCCGACGCGTGGCTCACGGGCCAGCGTCGCGAGCAGTCGGTGACGCGTGGCGAACTGGCATTCGCCGAACAAGACGAGGCACGCGGTATCGCCAAGTACAACCCGCTGTTCGACTGGACGGAAGCGCAGGTGTGGGCGTACCTCACCGCGCGCGATGTGCCGGTCAACCCGCTGCACGCACGCGGCTACCCGAGCATCGGGTGTGAACCGTGTACCCGTGCGATCCGCCCCGGTGAAGACAGCCGGGCGGGCCGCTGGTGGTGGGAGTCGCGCGACAGTAAGGAATGCGGGCTGCACGCGGGCAACCTGAGCAAGATCCCGGTCTCAGTGCAGTCGAACTGACGCGCACACGACAGACCAACAACACCATGCGATGCGACGCCGCGCTTCACGAATGACCCGCGAGCGACGCATCGAAGCAAAACGAATCACGGAATCGTCAAGGAAGGGAACACTATGGGTGCGATGCACGAAGTCGCGCAGGCCAGCGGCGCGCGGATGGATCATCTGGACTGGCTGGAAGCGGAATCGATGTACATCCTGCGCGAAGTGGTAGCCGAGTGCCGCAAGCCCGCACTGCTGTTCTCGGGCGGCAAGGATTCTGTCGTGGTGCTGCACCTCGCGCTCAAGGCCTTCGGTCTTGGTCCGAACCGCAAGACGGTGCTGCCGTTCCCGCTCGTGCACATCGACACGGGCCATAACTACCCGGAAGTCATCGAGTTCCGCGACCGTCATGCCAAGGCACTCGGCGCTGAACTGATCGTCGGTCATGTGGAAGATTCGATCCAGCGCGGCACCGTGCGTCTGCGCCGTGAAACCGATTCGCGCAACGCCGCACAAGCCGTCACGCTGCTCGAGACGATTGCCGAACACGGTTTCGACGCGATGATCGGCGGCGCTCGCCGTGACGAAGAGAAGGCCCGCGCGAAAGAGCGCATCTTCTCGTTCCGCGACGAATTCGGCCAGTGGGACCCGAAGGCGCAGCGCCCGGAACTGTGGCACCTGTTCAACGCGCGTCTGCACAACGGCGAGCACCTGCGTGTGTTCCCGATTTCGAACTGGACCGAACTCGACGTGTGGCAATACATCGCCCGCGAGAATCTTGATCTGCCGTCGATCTATTACGCGCATGAGCGCGAGATCGTGCGCCGCAACGGCTTGCTGGTGCCGGTGACGCCGCTTACGCCGAAGCAGGACGATGAGTCGAGCGAGTTGGCGTCGGTGCGTTTTCGCACGGTTGGCGACATCAGCTGCACGTGCCCAGTGGCCAGCGTCGCCGCCAGCCCGGTGGAAATCATCGCCGAGACGGCCGTGACCGATATCACCGAGCGCGGCGCCACGCGCATGGACGACCAAGCGTCCGAGGCGGCGATGGAGCAGCGCAAGAAACAGGGTTACTTCTAAGTTGCACGATAGAAAACCCGGCTTTTCGAGCTAACAGAAATAACGGCCCGCCGGCGCGCGCAGCAAATTGCGCGCAAGCGCCGGGGCCACGGATTCGAGTGGATTTGACCATGAGCCTTACCCCTCACCAAGAAGATCTCGGCGTGCTGCGCTTCATCACGGCAGGCAGCGTCGACGACGGCAAGAGCACGCTGATCGGCCGCCTGCTGTATGACAGCAAGGCCGTGCTGACGGACCAGCTCTCGGCCCTCGCGCGTGCCAAGCACAAGCGCACAGCCGGCGAAGATATCGACTTCTCGCTGCTCACCGACGGCCTCGAAGCCGAGCGCGAGCAGGGCATCACCATTGACGTGGCGTACCGCTACTTCACGACGGCACGCCGCAAGTTCATCATCGCGGACACGCCGGGCCACGAGCAATACACGCGCAACATGGTTACCGGTGCGTCGACGGCTCACGCCGCCATCATTCTGGTCGATGCCACACGCGTGACCGAAGTCGATGGCCGGACCGAGTTGCTCGCACAGACCAAGCGCCACAGCGCCATCGTCAAGTTGCTGGGCCTGCAACACGTGATCGTCGCCATCAACAAGATGGATCTGGTCGATTACAGCGAAGCCACGTTCGACGCGATTCGCGCCGCTTATCTGGAACTTGCGCATCGCCTCGGCCTGCAAGACGTGCGCTTCGTACCGGTGTCGGCGCTCAAGGGCGACAACATCGTGCTGGCCAGCGAGCGCATGCCCTGGTATCAGGACGAGCCGCTGCTCGACGTACTCGAATCGCTGCCGGTCGCGCAAACAGGCCGCGAACTGCGCTTCCCGGTGCAATTGGTGGCGCGTCAGGATGGCTCGCATGCCGATGACTTCCGGGGCTACATGGGCCGTGTGGAATCGGGTTCGGTGCGCGTCGGTCAAGCGCTGCGCGTACTGCCCGCCGGGCGCGATGCAACGGTCGCCGAAATCGTCGGCCCGCGCGGTCTGCTCGAAGAGGCGTTTGCCGGCCAGTGCGTGACGATTCGTCTGGCGGAAGATGTGGATGTCTCGCGCGGCGACACGTTCGTCACGGCCGAGTCGGCGTTACAACCTTCGCGCAAGCTGTCTGCCGATGTGTGCTGGTTCGACGAGGACGCGTTGGCGCCCCAGCGCAAGTACGTGCTCAAGCAAGCGACCAGCTCGGTGTACGTGAAGATCGGCAGCGTGGATACGGTGCTCGACGTGACGACGCTCCTGCATGGCACGGACAAGACCGCGCTCGCGATGAACGACATCGGCCGCGTGCAGTTGAGCCTGCAAAAGCCGGTGACCGCCGATACGTATGACGCCAATCCGGCCACGGGCGCGTTCGTGCTGATCGACGAAGCGACGCATCACACGGTCGCTGCGGGCATGATCCGGTCGCTGGCGGCATAACCGGTTCGCCACGCTTCCATCACAGGTATCCATCGAGTATTTATAGCGCACGGCTCCCTCTCGAAGGGGCCGGCGCTCACTCCTCACGACGACGGCTGCAACATGACGGTGACTTCTTCGCAATCTGCCGCGCTTCCGGGCAAGGTCTATCTGGTCGGTGCCGGCCCCGGTGCCGCAGATCTGATTACGGTGCGTGGTGCACGCTTGCTCGCGCAGGCCGACGTCGTGCTGCACGACGCACTGGTCGAGCCGGAAATGCTTGCGCTGTGCCCGCAGGCGAAATTGATCGCCGTCGGCAAGCGTTGCGGTAAGCACTCCAGCGCACAGCACTTCATCAACAAGCAATTGATCGACAACGCGCGTACGCATGCGCTCGTGGTGCGCCTGAAGGGCGGTGACCCGATGCTGTTCGGACGCGCCGACGAAGAGTTGCGCGCACTGGAAGCCGCCGGCATCGCGGTGGAGGTTGTGCCGGGTATTACGGCGGCGCTCGCCAGTGCGGCTACGCTCAAAAGCTCGTTGACGCTGCGCGGCGTCGCCCGCAGTGTTGCCTTCGCCACGCAGAGCCGGGCACCGGAATCGGCGGAGATCACCGCACAAGCGTCGGCCGACTCGCTGGTCTATTACATGGGCCGCGACGCGGCTCAACGCATCGCGGGCGAACTGATCGCTGCCGGTAAGTCAGCCGCCACACCGGTGGCGATTGTCGAAGCCGCGACCACACCCCGCGAACGTAGCGTCGTCATGACGCTGGACGATATCTCGCGCGGCGTCGCAGCAAGCTGGTTCGACAGCACACAGCCGAGCGTGCTGCTGATTGGCGATGCCTTTGCGCAGGCTCAGGTATCGACGTCCTCCCCATCGATGGTGGCCGGCGCCTCACTGGCCGCTTAACCTAGCGCGGCATCGCAACGTATCCGTATCCCCCCGCACGGCTGCGAACGGGGCGTCATTGCGTCAGACGGACGAGATCCTGCACGCTGTGCCCCTCGGCGATCGGTACGTGCGTCAGTTGGCCGACATCAACGCGCCGCAACATTACCGCCGGGCCGCCCGGAAACCTGAACGCGCCATAGGTCGCACTCATGCTCTTGAGATGCCGGATCGTGGCTTCAAGAACTACGGCCTTGTCGGGATGGACGACAATGCTCGTTGCGGGGTCGAAGAAGAAATATTCGGTGCGCATTCTGATCACGCGGCGTCCGAACAGCATGATGTGATGCGGGGTCGTCATCTCGTAGATGCGTTCGATATTGGCCTTGCCGTCCAGCGCTGCGGCGAGATTGTCGATGCTGCAAGTGCGCACACTGTCGGCGCCTGAATGGATGGCACTGCCAGCGTATTCGCTGGCGCCCAGACTTTGCATCTGGTCCATGTATCGCTGCGTTGCCGGTGCCTCAGGTGCCATGGCGAACTCACTCTGATGGGCCAGCAGCGTCCCTTCTTCTCCATCGTGTACGGCGACCGCCATCGCACGCACCAAGCCGTTGTCAAGCATACCGTCGGGCACGCCGGGAATATCGGTCACACGCGTCACGACGGCGCCCGCGGCCGCTGCTTCAGTTCCCATATTGGTCACCAGCTCACTCGACGCCTCCGCGGCCAGGGCATTTTCGACTTCACCGGCAATCTCGCCCAATGTGGCGTAATCGGAGATCTCCGGCGCGATAAAGAGCAGCATGTGATACGCGGCGGGGGCGCGCTCCTCGAGGGGCGGGCTACCCCGCACGTAGGCCTCGTTCTTCGCGTGGTTGAAAGCCTTGCGTTCGGCCAGCGTCGCTTCGTTGCGCACGACTTCGAAGCGCGCCCCGTAGGCTTGATCGATTTCGTAGACCAGATGGGGGTCGTTGAGCGACGAGGCTGCCCCGGCTTCGGGTTGCGGTATCACCCGCCACTCACCCAGGCTGTTCAGTCGCATGAAGGGGCCGAGTTCGTTTGTGTCGGGGTTCCATAGACGGAACTCGCCAGCGCCGAAATCGAAGTTGAGATGGGCGTAGGTAAATTCGTCGACATGCGCGATGAAATCGCCTTCGACGTAGTACAGCCCGTCAATCACGCCGTTCACGCCATCAAGCGGGCCATCGACGAAAAAGTGATACTTTGCGCCGCCGGGCAGCCGGCTTAGGATCTGGAGTCTGAGCGCGGAGATGCCCTGGCTGCCAATAGCGGTGGCCAGTGATTTCCAGCCTTCCGGGCGTGTTCGCGCATCGCCGAACGCTGCCAGAAGCGTGCCGATCATGCCGTCGGAGATGCTCAGGGAAATCGATGCCGGCCGTAAGATATCGGCCGCCCACGTGCCGAGTCCCATCGTTATGTCCATCCAGCGGATCACGCGCGCTACGCCGACGACGGATTCATCGGTGCCGCTGGAGGTGAGCGTCGCATTGAGATACGAACTCGAATGGTTCAACATCCGCTCAGCGACCGCCTGAAAGGTATCGCCGTCGACAGGTGCGCCGACAGCGTCAGCGAGGGGGGCAGTCGTTGGAGAACGGGACTCAAACGCGTCTAGTCTGGCGTTGGCCTCGCGTTGTTGCCGCGGTTCAAACAACGACAGGAGCAGGCGTCTGCCGTCCGGACTATGCGCCTGTTCTGCCAGCCAGATCTGCATGGCATGCCGGTCGTCGAAACCCATGACTTCCCCGTTACCCGTGCCGGGAGCGTACATCAACGTCTTGTTCGTGGGGGTGTCGGTGAAGAGCATCAGTCGTGTCGGTATGCCGCCGATGCTGATCCACTCACGCGAGTATCGCGTCGGCGGTGAGAACTCCGCGGGAGTGCGGCCGTCGTCCCGCTCTGAATCTTGTCCCACCGCCTGAGCGAGGGCGACCTGGGTATTGTCGAGTTTCTGTTGCAGCGCTAACAGGAGGGCATCGATACCGAAGCTGGCTCTTAGCACTTGCCGCAATGATCCGTGCCGCGCGGCAACGAAATCTTCAAGCGCCTTGCGATATTTGCCCTCAAATTCATCGAACGGGATGCGACGCATGACGGTGTCGGCATCCGGCAATGGCACCATCGAGGCCGTCTGATCCACGGAGACGCGGGGCGAGCGTGCGAGCCGCGTGAGGCGCATTTCTTGTCCTGCCTGAGGGGCCGGTGGCCTGCCGCTGACGGCCTCGAGAACGGCGTTGGTCAGACTCATCGAGGTGATCGACGTGGCGTTATTGTCACGCGTGCCGGGACGGTATGGCGGTATCGGATGGATCTCCAGCCGGATAGCATCCGGGTCGAGCGATTCGCCTATGAGCGCCTTCATCGTATCTCGCGCCGTTTCGCGTGCTATTTGACGAACGTCAGGCAGCGCCATTGAGACTTGTGTGCGCAGATCGAGCAGCGCTTCGACGGACGCTTCGATGTTCTCGGGCAATGCGACGACGCGTGCGGGAGGGCGCGCGCCCGGTGGAATAGGCGTTCCCGTTGTCGTTCCCGGGCCTGCCTGCAAGGACGCATGGCGGGCATGCGGGGCCGCTCCCGCGAACCATGCGACATAGTCGCCGGCGCGCTCGGCGGTAGTCGCCTGCGTCACGTTGAACGCAATATCGTCGCGGAGCACCGCGAGCGACGCGGCGCGTGCCACGCTCAGCGGGTCGTCCGGTGTGAGCGCCAACCGAATGTCTGTGATGTTCGCTGAAGCATGCTGAGCATTCGGCGCATGGGGCCGGTGGGGGGATGCCATGCGTAGCGGCAGGCGAGTCCGCACGGCGTCGGGAAGGCCGGATGCCGGCGACGACAAGTCGGTCTGTAACGCCGCGAGGCTTGTGTATTCCCGCCAGGGCCGGGCATCACCCGCGAGATACAACAACGCTCGCCCGCCGTCGCCGCGTTCGGTTATCACAAACATGGCGGCGACCGGGGGCGTCACCGATTCTCCCGGCTCACACACGTGGACAGTGTGGGCACGCACGTATTCGAGTGGCCCCTGGCTGGCGTGAACGGGCGTGTCGAGAACGATCTGCCCCAGTACGACGGCATCGGCGGATAACTGCCCTGCGGTGTATGACAACTGAAGGTCGTCGCGGGCCATGTGTCGCTGTGGTGCGTCGAGTTGTTTTAGGAAGTTCTGCGCTTCGACGCCGGACGCATCCTGCTGCGCCAGCCATTTCCATGCGGTCAGCGCGTTGAGGAATGTGTCGATCGGCAGTCCGGGTACCTGCTCGTTGGCCAGGTATTTCCGATTCTGTTGCAACCTGCCGGCATAGACGCCGTAGTTCTCGATTTGTATTGGCGTCTCGCCGCTGACGATGCGTAGTGCCGCTGGCACGATGGGCGTCGGTGGATGCGGTCGTGAGCGTTGCAGGTGTCCGATGTCGTAGGCGGGCGAAGGGCTCGGGAAATCGAATGTGTCGAATTGGTAGAGGAACACGTTGTCGAGCCGGGGCGCCGGGTTGCCCGGGGAGGCCGCTGCGGCGAGACGTCGCGTCAATGACGTCTCAACCATTTGCGTGAGGTTCACAGTGTTTTGCGTCCAGCGGAATGCGACCTTGTGCTCCATCGTGCGATTGCGCAGCAAACCGATGTACGCCGCGACTTCGTCGGGAAATGTGGCGGACGGTGCGATGCCGTCGATTTCCGGCAGCGGCGGTGGGAGGGGGGCTTGCGTTGCCGCAGATGTCCCAGTTGTCCCAGTTGTCCCAGTTGTCCCAGTTGTCCCAGTTGACTGGGTTGACGAGGTCTCGACGAGTTGCCCGGCGCTTCGGCGGGCGCGCAAGGCGTTCGCGTGTGCGAGGGTGCCCGCAAAGGGCGTCGCATCGGATGCAGCATCGGGCACGAGGCGCGGGTGCTGCCCGGAGCGGTAGGCCAGCACGGCATCGGCCAGACGCGTGAGGGTGCCTTCATCGGCAGGCTCGGCCGATGGCGAGGACATATCGGCGACATGGCCAGGGGGCATTGTTCCAGACGCCGGCCGGCGGGTGACCGTGGTGGCCGCCTGCGTGGCATACAACCACCAGAGCACAAAGCCCATCACACCGGCATCACGGAAGTTCGGGGGACGTGCCGCGAGCGGTTCGGGAGCGAGTGGTTGGGCTGCGGCCAATGCAGATTCGCATTCGCCATGAGGCTCGAGACGCGCCTTCGGATCGTGGCCGGAACCGGCCCAGCGAAATCGCACAGCGGCGTCGTGCAAAAGGCAGAGCCATTGCGTGACCTGGGCACACCAGCGCTCGGCAGTGACCGCTGTTTCGACGTCGAGTCTCTCAGCCCGCGCCGCGGAGCGGCGCAGGTCGCGCAACGCACTGGTCGACACGGCGCGTTGCATGACGTCTCGCACGCTCTCCGACGGGTGACGCCGACTCAATGCGCTGGTCAGACTGTCCAGAATGAGCGGTGCCAGGTCTTCATTGGCGTCGAGCACGTGAGCGATGTCCTGGAGATCGCTTCTGATCAACTGATCGAGTTCCGCCTGAGACAGTCTTAACTCGATGACATGCAGTGTGAAGCCGAGTGCGGCAGCGAGATCGCGTGGCATATCGAGCATCTCGCGCGCTGCCTCGGAGAGTTGCAGGAACGCGTTGGCGGGGAGGTGCCGTGGTGGGTTGATCGCGGGTTTCGGCATGACGGCCGGGACGGCGCGCAAGTCGGTGGTGATGCCTGGCATAAGGAGCTCGAGAAGTCCTGATAGGGCTGCGCAGACGAGCAAGGCGCGCCCTAGTGGGGTCCCTGTCGTTGCTCAGGTAACCGCACACACGCGTCGCGGTGACACCGATTGTTGGACTTCAGCCCGTAGGACCGATTTCATTTTTTGTCTGCGGGGGACGCATTGGGATTTCGCCGCGCGGGGCGAAAGCGGAAGCGATGCGGAGGTGACCGAAGGCGCCGTAACGCCGATTGCCCTCAGGCCGACGTGTCGGCGTCGAGTTGATGCAGGCAGTAATCGCCGATCGCGTTCAGCACGTCGTCGTTTTCGCCGACGGCACCGGCGATGTCGATCCGCACTTGAGGATGCACCTGACGCGCCTGCTCGATGAGCGCGGGGAGGTCGCGCCGGACGTGCCCGCCCTGCCCGAAAAAGACGGGCACCACGGTGATCTCGTCAGCGCCCGCCGCCACTTGAGCGGCGATGGCATCCAGCACGCTGGGTGTCATCAGTTCGAGAAAGGCCAGACGCACGTCCACGCCGGGGCGGCGTGCGGCGACGATAGCCCGCAGGCGCTCGAACGGTTCGGCCCAGCGCGCATCGCGCGAGCCATGGCCGAACAGGATGAGCGCCTGTTGCTGCATCAGTGTTTGTCCACCCAGCGCAGCGCCGCGATGGCGAGCACCAGATAAAGCAGCGAAGGTAACGCTGCGGTGAACCACGCCGGCCACGTGTTGAGCAGGCCCAGATGCGAGAACAGATTGTTGAGCAACTGGAAGCTCATGCCGAGCATGATGCCGCCGAACACCTTCAGGCCGATGGCCCCGGCGCGGGCATGCAGGTAGGCGAACGGAAGCGCCAGCGCCATCATCACGAACACGGCGAACGGATACAGCAGCTTTTGCCAGAGCGCCAGGTTGTAGCGGTCGGTGTTCTGCTGATTTTCCTTCAAGTGCCCGATGTACTTGTACAGGCTGCCGATCGCCATATTGTCCGGCGAGACCATCAGCACGGACAGAATCTGCGGCGTCAGCTCCGACTTCATCTGCACCTTGTCGATGTGCACCTGCTTGCTCTGCACGAGTGCACGCAGCGGGTCTTTGCTAGCCGTCGCGTCGTCGGTCGCGGAGAACACGGTCTCCGACACGTCGGTCAGCTGCCAGTAATTCGGCGTCTGAAACTGGCCGAGCTTGGCGAGGCGCACGCTGTCGAGTCGCAGCGACGAGTCGAATTCGTAAATGCGCACGTCGGCAATCGTGTTGTCCGGGTTGAGCGTGCCCACGTTGATGAAGCGCGTGACGCGTCCGCCTTCCTGTTCGACGGTGTCTTTGACCCAGACCCCCGAACGGAAGCCGGCCGAGACGGAACTGCCCAACGCTTCGAGACGAATCTTCTGCGCGAGTTGCTCGGCACCCGGTGCGACAAATTCCCCGATGGCGAACGTCAGCAGCACGACCGGCAGGCCGATCTTGAGCAGCGAGCGCAGCGCCTGCCCCGTCGAGAGGCCCGAGACGCGGAAGATCGTGAATTCCGAATTACCCGCCAATTGCGCGCAGACATAAATCGCGGCAATCAACGAAGCGACCGGAATGATTTCGTACATGCGCTGCGGGGCGAACAGCAGCACATAGGCCAGCGCATGCTGGAAGCGGTAGTTGCCCCGGCCCACGTCGCCCAGTTCGCTCACGAGGTCGAAGAAGACGAACAGGCCGACAAACGCCAGCAGGACGAACAGGAACGCCAGATAGATCTGACGCGCCAGGTATTTTTCGTAGACGCGCATCAGCGAACCCCTCCTGCCGTCGGCTCGCTTCGTTCGGCATTGCCACGATTGCGCTTGCGGCCGAGCAGCCCGCGGAAGCGCATGCGGCGCACGTACAGCAGCACGATGACGACGAGGGCCAGCGCGTGCAGCAACCACACGCCGATGGCGAGCGGCAGGCGCTCCTGTGCCACATAAGCCTGCGACAGACTCAGCAAGTTGGTGTAGCCCAAATAGATGAGTACGGCCATGACGAGATTGACGGTGCGGCCATGACGCGGGTTCTGGTACGCCAGCGGCACGGCCAGCAGCACGAGCGAGAGTGCCAGCAGCGGCAGACCGATACGCCAGACGATTTCGCCGCGGAAGATCGGATTGGCAATCTCGCGGAACAGACGCATGGTCGGCACGCCCTTGGTCGGGGTGTTGTCGACGTCGGTCGTGGCCGGGTTATCGATCTTCACGCCGTAGCGCTCGAATTCCATCACGCGGTAATCGGGCTGTCCCGGCACGCCGTCGTAGCGGCGGCCGTTTTCCAGGACGATATAGCGGTTGCCGTCCTTGGCCGTCTCGATGTGTCCTTCTTTCGAAACGATGACGTTGACCTTGCCGTTCTCGGTGCCCGAGACGAAGACGTTGTGCACCTTGGTGGCGTCGGGCGAGACGGTTTCGACGAAGAACACGCGGTGATTGGCGGCGCTCTCGCGGAACTGGCCGGGCGCGATCATCGAGACGTCGTCGCGCTGGGCGAAGCGCGCTTCGAGTGCAGAGATCTGGAGGTTCGCCCACGGCCACGCGACCAGCGCGCAGAACGTGATGACGGCCAGATACGGCGCAGCAAAGCGAAGCACCGGCTTGATGAAATCGTTGATCGACAGACCGGAGGCAAACCACACGACCATTTCGGAGTCGCGGTACCAGCGGGTCAGCACAAACAGGATCGAGACGAACAGCGTGACGATCAGAATCACCGCGAGGTAGCCGACCACGGCCAGACCGATGAGCACGAGCACGTCGCGCGGATCGGCCTTCCCGGACGCTGCGAAGCCCAGGATGCGGATCATCATCGTGGTGAGCATGACGGTGATCAGCACCATGAAGACGGCCCCAGCGGTGTAGTTCAGCTCACGCTGTAGGGAACGCTGAAAAATCATGTGATGAAGATTGGGGAGCTCTCGCGGTTGGGCGAGCGCGGAAAAAAGCGGATAATTGCGGCTCGTACGAATTTTACCCGAGGAAAGCGCGATGGACTTTAGCACAAAAGCCTTCGATTCGACCAAGACCGGCCTGGCCGATCTCGCCAATGCGAAGACGGAATGCCTGGTGGTCGGCGTATTCGAGCAACAGCCGCTCGCGGGCCTCGCCAAGGCGCTCGACGCCGCCAGCAAGGGCCTGCTCGCCCGCATGGTCAAGCGTGGCGAACTCGACGGCAAGCTCGGCAGCACCCTGATGCTGCACGAAGTCGCAGGCTGGAGCCCCGCACGCGTGCTCTTCGTCGGCCTGGGCCGCGAAGACCAGCTCTCGCAAAAGGGTTTCAATGACGCCACGCGCGCCGCCGTGCGTGCCGTGCTGGCCTCGCGCGCTGCCGACGCCCTGTGGACGCTGCCGCAAGTCAAGGTCGCCAAGCAGGACGCCGCCTGGGCCGTGCGCACTTCGGTGCTCGCGCTGCGCGACGCCACCTACCGTTTCACCCAGATGAAGAGCAAGGTCGAGCCCGCCAACGTGGCGCTGCGCAAGATCGTGTTTGCCGTTGCTCCGGAAGACCTGAAGGCTGCCAAGCTTGCTGCGAAGCGCGGCGAGGCCATCGCCAACGGCATGTCGCTCACCAAGGACCTGGGCAACCTGCCGGGCAACGTGTGCACGCCGACGTATCTGGCCGACACGGCCCGCAAGCTGGCCCGCGAGTTCAAGCTCAAGGCAGAGATCCTCGGGCCGAAGCAGATCGAGGCGCTCAAGATGGGGTCGTTCCTGTCGGTGTCGCGCGGTTCGGTCCAGCCGCCCCAGTTCATCGTGCTCAAGTATGAGGGCGGCCCTGCCAAGCAGGCCCCGATCGTGCTGGTGGGCAAGGGCGTGACCTTCGACTCGGGCGGCATCTCGCTCAAGCCGGGCGAGGGCATGGACGAGATGAAATACGACATGTGCGGCGCGGGTTCGGTGCTTGGCACAATTCGTGCCGTCGCCGAGATGGGCCTCAAGCTCAACGTGATCGCGGTGGTGCCGGCCACGGAAAACATGCCGGGCGCGCAAGCCACCAAGCCGGGCGATGTGGTGACCAGCATGTCGGGTCAGACCATCGAGGTGCTCAATACCGACGCCGAAGGCCGCCTGATCCTGTGCGACGCGCTCACCTATGCCGAGCGCTTCAAGCCGGCCGCCGTGATCGACGTGGCCACCCTGACGGGCGCCTGCATCATCGCGCTCGGCCATGTGAACTCGGGCCTGTTCTCGAAGAGCGACGCGCTCGCCGACGAACTCGTGGCCGCTGGCCGCACGACGGGCGACACTGCCTGGCGTCTGCCGGTCGAAGACGAGTATCAGGAACAACTGAAGTCGAACTTCGCCGATATGGCGAACATCGGCGGGCGTCCGGCCGGTAGCGTTACCGCTGCCTGCTTCCTGGCACGCTTCACTGAAAAGTATGAGTGGGCGCACTTGGACATTGCCGGTACGGCATGGAAGAGCGGCGCAGCCAAGGGCGCGACCGGCCGTCCGGTGCCGTTGCTCACGCAGTTCCTGATCGATCGCGAGGCCCGGTGACCCGCGTCGATTTTCATACCCACGTTGCGAACCGGCTCGATTACGCGTGCCGGTTCGCGCGCAAGGTCTATCTGGCCGGGCAGACGCTCGTCGTCGTGGGCGACCCCGATGTGCTGCGCGCGTTCGATCAGGCGTTGTGGACGTTCTCGCCGCTGGAGTTTGTCCCGCACTGCTTCACGCGTGACGATGAGGCGGCGAAGACGCCGGTCGTGCTGGCCGGGCCGGACGAAGAAGCGCAACACCATCAGGTGCTGCTCAATCTGGCCAATGGCGTGCCGACGCACTTTGCACGGTTTGAACGGGTGGTCGAGATCGTGGGCGATGCGCCCGAGGATCTGGCCGGTGCCCGGGAGCGTTACCGTTTCTACCGCGATCGCGGCTACACCCTGAACAACTACGACCAACGAGGCTGACCGTGACGCATGAGCCCGAGCGCACCGACCCCGGCATTCCCACGCTGACCGAAGTGCTCGCGCCCGGCGACGAGGTGCCTCGGTCGACGCCATCGAACGAATCGAGCGCCGCGTCGGTATCGGCCGTGGGCGGCGCAGGCGGGCAGCGTGCCGCCGAGCAAGGCGTGCCGGCGGATGTCGCGGTGTTCGCCGAGCGCGTGAGCGCGCGGCTGACGTTGCAACTGGCCGACGAGATCACGACGCTGGTGGAACGTCGCTGTCACGACGCGCTGATCGATCAGACGTCGTGGCTCGTGCAACTCATCGGCAAGCAGGTGGCCGACGCGTTGCAGGTGCAACTGCCGGATCGCATCCGTCAGGCGGTTATCGAGGAAGTGGCGAAGCAGGCGCGCTCGCAGAGCTGATGTGGGGGAGGGGCGGGCGGCTGGCCGTGCCGCCGCGTGGCTTCAGGCCCCGTACCCCGTACCCCGAACCCCGTACCCGCGCTCAGCGGATGAAGCCCAGAATCCAGTGGGCAAGCCGCTCGGCTTCGCCCGGCGCCAGTTGCGGGCTGGCGGGCATCGGAATATTGCCCCACGTACCGCGACTCCCGTCCGAAATCGATTGGGTGAGCTTTTCCATCGCGCCGTTCTGCCCGGCGTAGCGCTTGGCAATGTCGCGATAGGCCGGTGCCAGCAGCGTGCGGTCGACCGCATGGCATGTCATGCAGTTGCGCTCGCGTGCGAGCTTCAGCATGGCCTGATCGGTCGCCGACGTCTGGGCGGCCGCACTCGGCGGCACCAGCGCGATCAGCGTCATCAGCAGGCCTGCAACCCCTACGGCGATCTTGTCGCCTGAATCCTTCATGTGCTACTCCCCGATCGTTGACGGATCGCGATGCGAGGCTGCGTGATAGTGATGGGAAGCTGTGGCGCAGGGCGCATCGACGCGCCATTATACGGCGGCGGCCGACGCCCCCCTTTGCCTGTGATTGCCCAATGAAAACGGCACGTCTACCTGGCAGGCAAGAAGTGCCGAAACTCACTGCAACGATGCCACCGCGCGAAAGTCGTCATCACGACCTTCGTGCGGAAATAGCATCCATCAACCGGTCACTGCGCCCTTGTTGGCAGGCTGCGCCAGCGCGGCGTACTTCGCCATCACGCCACGCGTGTAGCGCGGTGCAGGGGCCTTCCATGCCGCGCGGCGTTTGGCGAGTTCGTCGTCGGGCACGTTCAGTTGGAGCACCAGCTTGTGCGCATCGATGGTGATCGAGTCACCCTCTTGCACCAGCGCGATGGTGCCGCCCACGAACGCTTCCGGAGCCACGTGGCCGACCACCATGCCCCATGTGCCGCCGGAGAACCGCCCGTCGGTGATGAAGCCGACCGACTCGCCCAGTCCCTTGCCGATAATGGCCGACGTGGGCGCGAGCATTTCCGGCATACCCGGCCCGCCCTTGGGGCCGAGGTAGCGCAGCACGAGCACGTCGCCAGCCTTGATCTTGTCGGCAAGAATCGCGTCCATCGCGCTCTGCTCGTCGTCGAACACGCGGGCCGGTCCGGTGATGACGGGATTCTTCAGGCCGGTGATCTTGGCGACGGCGCCGTCTTCGGCAAGGTTGCCCTTGAGGATCGCCAGATGGCCTTCCTTATAGAGCGCCTTGTCGATGGGGTAGATCACATGCTGGTCGGCGCGCGGCACCGACGGCACATCCTTCAGTTCTTCGGCAATCGTGCGGCCGGTAATGGTCAGGCAGTCCCCGTGCAGCAGACCGGCGTCGAGCAACAGCTTCAGCACTTGCGGAATGCCCCCGGCCTTGTGCAGATCGGTCGCGACATATTTGCCCGACGGCTTCAGGTCGCAAATGACCGGCACGCGGGCGCGCACGCGCTCGAAATCGTCAATGGACCATTCGACTTCGGCGGCATGTGCAATCGCCAGATAGTGCAGCACGGCATTGGTCGAGCCGCCGGTCGCCATGATCAGTGCGACGGCGTTTTCGATGGACTTGCGGGTGATGATGTCGCGCGGCTTGATGTCCTTTTTCACGGCTTCAATCAGCACGCGTGCCGATTCGGCCGCCGAGTCGACTTTCTCCTGATCGGGGTTGGCCATGGTCGACGAGTACAGCAGCGACATGCCGAGTGCCTCGAACGACGAACTCATCGTGTTGGCCGTGTACATGCCGCCGCACGAACCGGTCGACGGACACGCGTTCTTCTCGATGCCCTTGAAGTCGGCCTCGGTCATGCGCCCGGCGGTGAACTCGCCCACGGCCTCGAACGACGAGACGATGGTCAGGTCCTTGCCCTTCCAGTTGCCCGGCCTGATCGTGCCGCCATAGACGTAGATGCCCGGCACGTTGATGCGGGCCAGTGCAATCATGCCGCCCGGCATGTTTTTGTCGCAGCCGCCGATGGCGACCACGCCATCCATCCACTGACCCTGCACGGCCGTCTCGATGCAGTCGGCGATGACTTCACGCGACACGAGCGAGTACTTCATGCCTTCGGTGCCCATCGACATGCCGTCGGAGATGGTCGGCGTGCCGAAGGTCTGCGGGTTGGCCTGATGCGTTCTGATGGCCTCGACCGCAGCGTCCGTGAGGCGTTGCAGCCCCGCGTTGCACGGCGTGATCGTCGAGTGGCCGTTGGCCACGCCGATCATCGGATTGTCGAAGTCTTCTTCCTTGTAGCCCAGCGCGTAATACATCGAGCGGTTGGGCGAGCGGGCCACGCCTTGCGTGACGTTGCGCGAACGACGGTTGAATGCCATGACTGTCTCCTCTGTCCTGTGGGGATGCGCCGCTTCAGTTACGCAGACACATGCGTTGTTGTATCACACGTCAGATGCAAAAACGGCGCGCTCCGGAAGGGGCGCGCCGTGCGGCTTACGTCAGGTTGCCAGTGCGAAATCAGCCACGTTTGGCCAACTTCAGTTGCGACAGGTCGCGCACGGCACCGCGATCGGCCGACGTCGCCAGCGCTGCATAAGCTTGCAGGGCCTGCGACACCACGCGCTCGCGGCCAACCGGCTGCCATGCGTCGTCGCCACGGGCTTCCATGGCGGCACGGCGGCGCGCCAGTTCTTCGTCGGAGACGGCCAGATGCATCTTGCGCTGCGTGATGTCGATTTCGATCACATCGCCGTCTTCCACCAGACCGATGGTGCCGCCTTCGGCCGCTTCCGGCGAGGCGTGACCGATCACGAGGCCCGACGATCCGCCCGAGAAACGGCCATCCGTGAACAGCGCGCAGGTCTTGCCCAGCCCCTTCGACTTCAGATACGACGTCGGGTACAGCATTTCCTGCATGCCCGGGCCGCCCTTCGGACCTTCGTAGCGAATCACGACCACGTCGCCCGCCTGCACCTTGTCGCCGAGAATGGCTTCGACGGCGTCGTCCTGGCTTTCATAGACGCGCGCACGGCCGGTGAAGACCCATTGTGATTCGTCCACGCCAGCCGTCTTCACGATGCAGCCCTTTTCGGCGAGGTTGCCGTACAGCACGGCCAGACCGCCGTCCTTGGTGTAGGCGTGTTCCAGGTCGCGGATGCAACCGGTTTCGCGGTTCACGTCGAGGCTCGCGTACGTCGACGACTGGCTGAACGCCACGGTCGTCGGCACGCCACCCGGGGCGGCGCTGTAGAACGTTTGCGCCTTGTCGTTCACCTTCTCGGCGCTGGCAGCCACGTCCCAGTTGGCGATGGCGTTGCCGAGCGTGCCGCTGTGCACGTTGCCGCACGAGGTGTCGAGCAGGTTCGCGCGCGCCAGTTCACCCAGAATGCCGATGATGCCGCCGGCACGGTGCACGTCTTCGATGTGGTACTTGTCGGTCGCCGGCGCGGCCTTGCACAGGCACGGCACGTTGCGCGAGATGCGGTCGATGTCGGCCATCTTGAAGTCGACACCGGCTTCCTGTGCGGCGGCCAGCAAGTGCAGCACGGTGTTGGTCGAGCCGCCCATGGCGACGTCGAGCGTCATGGCGTTTTCGAACGCGGCCTTGGTGGCGATGTTGCGCGGCAGCACCGAGGCGTCTTCTTCCTGATAGTAGCGGCGGCACAGGTCGACCACGAGGCGGCCGGCTTGCTCGAACAACCCGCGACGCCAGGCGTGCGTGGCAACGATGGTGCCGTTGCCCGGCAGCGCGAGGCCGATGGCTTCGGTCAGGCAGTTCATCGAGTTGGCAGTGAACATGCCCGAGCAGGAGCCGCACGTCGGGCAGGCGCTGCGCTCGACTTCGGCCACTTCCGCATCGCTGATCTTCGGATCGGCGGCCTTGATCATGGCGTCGATCAGGTCGATCTTGGCGATCACCTGACCGTCGCCCGACTTGACCTTGCCCGCTTCCATCGGGCCGCCCGAGACGAACACGACGGGGATGTTCAGGCGCATGGCGGCCATGAGCATGCCCGGGGTGATCTTGTCGCAGTTCGAGATGCAGACCATGGCGTCGGCGCAGTGCGCGTTGACCATGTATTCCACCGAGTCGGCGATCAGTTCGCGCGACGGCAGCGAATAGAGCATACCGCCGTGACCCATGGCGATGCCGTCGTCGACGGCGATCGTGTTGAATTCCTTGGCGACACCCCCGGCTGCCTCGATTTCCTTGGCGACGACGGCGCCCAGATCGCGCAGGTGCACGTGGCCCGGCACAAACTGCGTGAAGGAGTTCACCACGGCGATGATCGGCTTGCCGAAGTCTTCGTCGGTCATGCCGGTGGCGCGCCACAGCGCGCGGGCACCGGCCATGTTGCGGCCGTGGGTGGAGGTGCGGGAACGGTAGTGAGGCATGGTCGTCTCGTGATACGCGGTGTTTGTGGGTAAAGAATTGTCAGGCGAGTCGTCCGGCTTTTGGGCAGCCACGCGATCCACGCGGGCTTTGGCCGGACTGAATTGGACGTTAAGATTCGTCTTTCCTTGAATGCTTGTCAAATATATTATTTGACTCGGATTAGGTCGGAAAACATATCATGGATCTGCGTCAATTTCGGTATTTCGTGGCGGTGGCCGAGGAGCGTCATTTTGGACGTGCCGCGCAGCGTCTGGCGATGACCCAGCCGCCGCTCTCCCAGCAGATTCGGGCACTGGAGGCGTCGCTCGGCGCCCCGCTGTTTGTGAGAACGAACCGCTCGGTGGAGCTCACGGCGGTCGGGCGGCAGTTGCTGCCCGAGGTGCGGCGCATTCTCGCCGACGCCGAAGCGCTGCCCGCGCTGGCGCAAGGGCTCGCGCACGGCGAGGTGGGAACGCTCTCGCTCGGGTTCGTGTCGACGGCGGATTACGGCATCTTGCCGCCGCTGCTGCGCGAGTTCGGCGAGCGCTATCCGCGCGTGCGGCTGCAATTGCTGGAGGCGACGAGCGATGTGCAGGTCGAGGCGCTTATGGACGGCCGGATCGACGCGGGCCTCTTCATCCCGCCGGTGCCGGCGCGCTTTGCCAACGAACTCTCCTATCTGCCGATCATGCGCGAGCCGCTGATGCTGGCATTACCGGCGGGGCGAGGGGATAGGCAGGGCGGGTCGAGGAAGTCGAACGAGCCGAACGAGCCGGTCAGCCTGACGGACTTTGCCGACGAGCCGCTCGTGATCTTCCCGCGCCGTGTAGCCCCGGCGTTCTACGACATCATCATGGGCTGCTACGGGGCACTGGGGCTGACGCCGCGTGTCGGGCAGGAAGCGATTCAGATGCAGACGATTGTGAGTCTTGTCTCGGCGGGCATGGGCGTAGCGCTGGTGCCGCAGTCGCTGTGTCATCTGCGCCGCACGGGCGTCGAGTATCGTGCCCTGCGAGAGACCAGTGCGCTGATCGAGACCGGGCTGCTCTGGCGCACGGCGGAAGTCACGCCTGTGCTCGAAGGCTTTCTCGAAACGGCGCGTGGCGTGGCACAAACACCGCCCGGCGCAACGCTGGTGGACTAGGGCCTATTCCCCCTATGGCTCGTGGTATTGTGCAGGCCATCCGACGGCACGCCGGAATCTGTGTGTCATGACGCGGCGGCACCGCTTTTTTGTGAATGGCGGTGCGCGAGTTCACGGAAATTTTCGGAACTTTTGTTCACGAATCCCTATCTTCTGATCCATGCTGATTCATCCTCAATTCGACCCGGTCGCGATTCACCTCGGCCCGCTCGCCATCCGCTGGTACGGCCTGATGTATCTGGTCGGCTTCATTCTCTTCCTGCTGGTCGGACGCTTGCGCGTGCGTCAGCCGTCGATTGCCGCGCAAGGCTGGAAGGCGCAGGATCTCGACGACATGCTGTTCTACGGCGTGATCGGCGTGATTCTCGGTGGACGGCTGGGCTATGTGATTTTCTACAAGCTGTCGTTCTATCTGGCAAACCCGCTCGACATCTTCAAGGTGTGGGAAGGCGGCATGTCGTTCCACGGCGGCTTCCTTGGCGTGCTGGTGGCGATGTGGCTGTTCACGCGTCGCCGCGGTCATTCGCTGCTCGAAGGCACCGATCTGATCGCGCCGATGATTCCGCTGGGGCTGGCCGCCGGACGTCTGGGCAACTTCATCAACGGCGAGTTGTGGGGCCGGGTGACGAGCCCCGATTCGCGTTGGGCGATGCTGTTCCCGCAAGCGGCGGCGGAAGATGCGCAATGGGCCATGTCGCATCCGCAGGCGATGGCCGATAGCGCGATGCAGATGGTGTTCGCGCAGTTCCATGGGCTGCCGCGTTACCCGTCGCAGTTGTTCGAGGTCGCGCTGGAAGGCGTGGCGCTGTTCCTGCTGCTGTGGTTCTTTGCACGTAAGGCGCGCCCGGTGGGGGCGGTCTCCGGCATGTTCCTCGTGGGCTACGGGCTGTTCCGCTTCCTCGCCGAATTCACCCGCGAACCGGATTCGTTCCTCGGCCTGCTGTCGTTCGGTCTGTCGATGGGGCAATGGCTCTCGCTGCCGATGATCGTCGCGGGCGTGATCATGCTGGTGTGGGCGCATCGGCGTGCCGCGCCAACAGTCGCGTCACGCTAGGCTGCACTAAGTCGCGCTAAGTCGCACTGAGTCGCGCGGTCGATTGACCGCCTGCGCAAAATCAAACGGGCTGCCGGTTTTTTCTCCGGCAGCCCGTTTTTTATCTCCCTACGCCGCGTTATCCCGCCTTGCGTTCCAGCGCCCGCAGCGATGCCATGAGATCGCCAAAGCGCTCGCCTTGCACGGTGACGTGGCCGCGCAAACCTTCGGCGGCGGCGTCGGCATCACCGGCTTCGATCGCACGAAAGACGGCGTCGTGTTCGGCAAACGAGTGCCCGAGCCGGTCGCGTACGCGCAACTGCATGCGGCGGTAGACGCGCAGCCGTTGGTGCAACTGCAACGCCGTTTCGTGAAGATAGGCGTTGTGACTCGCGGCGTAGATCTGTGCGTGGAAGCTGGCGTTGATGGTGTAGTACCGGTCGAGATCGCGGGCCTCGGCCGCCGCCTGACTCGCCAGATGGGTGGTGCGCAGCTCGGCCAGCTCCGCGTCGGTGATGCGGCGTGCGGCGAGCCGGCCGCACATCGATTCGAGCTCTGCCATCACTTCGAACATCTCGCAAAGCCGCTTCGGATCGACTTCGGCGACCACGGCACCGCGCCTCGGGCGCATCTCCACCACGCCCGACATGCCCAACTGAATCAGTGCCTCGCGCAACGGCGTGCGCGACACGCCAAACGTGGCCGACAACTCGGCTTCGTCCAGCCGCATGCCTGGCGGATATTCCCCCAGTGCAATCTTCTCTTCGATGGCCTGGCGCAGCGCTTCCGATCGCTTCGGTTTTACCGTCATGACGCTCTCGCTAGGACGTAAGTCGATCCGGTCGCCCGGGTCGTGAATGGGGGAATTTCGATCAAGGTAACGCGGTGAGCGTTGCCTGAAGATCGGGGTTAACGCCGAAAGTGTATTTTTTGCGCGGTCAATTTGTATACACCGTGGCGGAATAACTATACGATTTCATCTCGAGTGCGGCAACTTCTGTACTCGAAATATCAAAAAACAAAGCAAGTCATCCGTACATGCAGTGCCGGTTGGGCCGGTGGTGCACCCGGGGCGATCTTCGGCCCGGGCGACGTCAGACATCGTGCTTCGCCGGTTCATCACTGACAGAAGTGACAGGAGACGCCATGGAGACGACACCTTCCCCGCTGCGGCGGCAACTCATGCTGGGCGCCGCATCGGCGCTCGTGACCGGCGGGCTGGCCAGCCCGTGGGGCAGCGCTTTCGCGCAGACCGGTCCGCTCAAGATTTCGCATCAATTCCCCGGGGGCACCCTCACCGAAGGCGACTTTCGTGATCGGCTGTGCCGCAAGTTCGCGCAGGAAGTCGAAAAGCGCACAAATGGCGCGCTCAAATTTCAGGTCTATCCGGGCAGCTCGCTCATGAAGACCAATTCGCAGTTCTCGGCGTTGCGCCGGGGCGCGCTCGATCTTTCGCTTTACCCGCTGCCGTACGCCGGTGGTGAGGTGCGCGAACTCAATATTGGGCTGATGCCGGGGTTGGTGACGTCGTACGCCCAAGGCAACGCGTGGCGGGGCGGCGAAATCGGCAAGGTGCTGACCGACGTGCTCGCCGACAAGAACATCGTGATCGTCAGTTGGGTCTGGCAGGCCGGTGGCGTTGCCAGCCGTTCGGCACCGCTCGTTGCCCCGGAAGACGCCAAGGGCATGAAGGTGCGCGGCGGCAGCCGCGAGATGGACATGATGCTGAAGGAAGCCGGCGCCGCCGTGATCTCGCTGCCGTCCAACGAGTTGTATGCCGCCATGCAGACCGGCGCGATGGATGCGGCCATGACGTCGTCGACGAGCCTGATGTCGTTCCGTCTCGAAGAAGTCTCGAAGCATCTGACCACCGGGCGCAACAAATCTTACTGGTTCATGCTCGAACCGCTGCTCATGTCGAAGCAGATCTTCGACAAGCTGCCCAAAGACCAGCAGCAGGTCATTCTGCAAGTCGGCAAGGAACTGGAGGCGTTCGGTACCGAAGCTGCCAAGGCCGACGACGCGCAGATCGCCAGCGTCTACACCAAGGCGGGCGCGAAGGTCTATGACCTCGACGAAGCCACGGTGATGAAGTGGCGCGACATTGCCCGGCGCACGGCGTGGAAGGACTACGCCAGCAAGTCGGATACCTGCGCCAAGTTGCTCGCGCTCGCCGAGAAGGTGCCTGCATGAGCGGGGTCGCCATGGGGGCCGATCCCGTGGTGCCGCGAACCCGCGTCTTGCGTCGGCTCGACGCCCTCTTGCAGGGCGTGAGCCGCCTGCTCATGGTCGTGTGCATGCTCGCGCTCGTGGGGGCCGCGCTGGTGCTCAGCTACAGCGTGTTTGCCCGGCATGTGCTCAAGCTCGCCACCGACTGGCAGGACGAGGCCGCCGTGTTCCTGCTGGTGGGCGCGACGTTCGTCAGCGCCGCGCATGTGCAGCATTTGCGCGGTCACATCGGCATCGAAGCCATCACGACACTGCTCTCGCCACGCGTGAATCGCATCCGGCGCTGGTTTGTCGACATCGTCACGTTCGCGTTCTGCGCGTTCTTCGCATGGAAGTCGTGGACGCTGTTCTGGGAAGCCTATGTCGACGGGCAGACCAGTAGCTCGACGTGGAGCCCGCCGTTGGCGATCCCGTATGGATTGATGGCGGGCGGCATGACCTTGCTCACCGTGCAATTGCTGCTGCAAATCGCCATCGGCGCTTGTGAGATGGGCCCTCGGGCCGACGACGGGCAAGCGTCGAATCGCAAGGGAGGCACGCACGTATGAGCGAGCTCACGATTGGCCTGCTATACGGCGGCGCGACGCTGGTCGCCATGTTCTCGGGCATGCCCATTGCCTTTGCCCTTGGTGCCGTGGCCGTTGCGTTCATGTTCGGCTTCATGCCCGCGTCGTCGCTCGATACGGTGACTCAAAACGTCTACGAGGAGATGGCCAGCATCACGCTGCTGTCGATTCCGCTCTTCATCCTGAAGGGCGCGGCGATCGGCAAATCACGCGCGGGGCAGGATCTGTATCTGGCGTTGCACGCGTGGATGCGGCGGATTCCGGGCGGGCTCGGCATCGCCAACGTGTTCGCCTGTGGGCTGTTCGCGGCCATGGCCGGGTCGAGCCCGGCGACGTGTTCGGCGATCGGCAGTGCCGGAATTCCCGAGATGCGCATGCGCGGTTATTCGCCGGGCTTCGCTGCGGGCATCATCGCCGCCGGTGGCACGCTGGGCATTCTGCTGCCGCCTTCGATCACGATGATTCTCTACGCGGTGGCCGCTGAACAGTCGCTCGGGCGCTTGTTCCTCGCGGGCATCGTGCCGGCGCTGCTGCTGGTGGGGTTGTTCTCGTGTTACGCGGCGTGGCGCTATCGCAAGGAATACGGCGCCGCGCAGATCGCGCTGGCACGCGACGGAACACCGTCGCCGTTCCCCAACGAACCGCCCGCCACATTGCGCGAGAAGCTTGCGCTGCTGCCCCGCGTGCTGCCCTTCATCACCTTGCTGATTGGTGTGATGGCGGCGCTCTACGGCGGGTATGCGACGCCGTCGGAGACGGCCGGGTTGGGCGGTCTGCTCGCGCTGGCGCTCATCGCTGTGATCTATCGCATGTGGCGTCCGCGCCAGATCGCGCCGATTCTCACGAGTACGCTGCGTGAATCGACGATGTTGATGTTCATCATCGGGATGTCGCTGCTGTATTCGTACGTGATGAGCTATCTGCACATCAGTCAGTCGGCCGCGCAGTGGATCGTGGGACTGCACTTGTCGCGCTGGGTGCTGTTGGTGGCTATCTTGCTGATGGTCGTCGTGCTTGGCTTTTTCCTGCCGCCGGTGAGCATCATCCTGATGACCGCGCCGATCATTCTGCCGCCACTGCGCGCGGCCGGTTTCGATCTCGTGTGGTTTGGCGTCGTGATGACGATTGTCATGGAACTGGGGTTGATTCACCCGCCCGTGGGACTCAACATATTCGTCATCAAGAACACGGCGCCCGACATTGCGTTGCGCGACATCGTCTGGGGTGTGATGCCGTTTGTGGTGCTGATGATTGTCGCTGTCGCCCTGATTTGCCTGATGCCGGGCCTCTCGCTGTGGCTGCCGGATTGGGTGATGGGGTAAGTTGATTGTTCGACTTGAGAGGAAGCCATGAAGGATGAGCCGATCCTGTCCGCGATGACCGCCCCGGTCTCGCTTTCCCTGTCCGCGTCATCCGCGTCCTCGGAGCGTACGACGCCCGAGAGTGCGGTGGACGTGAGCGCGCCGGTGCCGTCGCCGTCGAAGCCGTCGCTGAAAGCGCGGCTGGGACAGTGGTTCGGACGCGGCGGGGCCGGCGGCACGGGAGGTCCGGGCGAGGGCGGCAAGCCGGATGCGAAGGGCGACGGCAAGGTGGCGCCGGCCAAGCTCTCCGCGCGAGCCGAAGCGGCGCTGCGGCGTCAGTTGGCGCAGTGTCTGTCGGCACGGTTGACCGATTCGGCGGCCAACGAAGCGGCGCGCGACTTCATGACGCGTTACTGCGAAGCGCCCCCGTCTGAGCAACTCGCACTGCTGCAAGTGGTGGCGGATGTCTGCGGCAGCACGGACAGCGTGGGTAGTGACGGCGGGAAAGATGGCGATGCGACGCCAAAGCGTGCCGCCAGCGGATTGGCGGGGGCACTCGGCAGTGAGCGCGTGCGCTTTCTCAAGCGTTTTAACGCGCTGCCGGATGGCCTGCCGTTTCTCGTGCGCTGGCGTGCCGACATGCTGCATCACCGTGCCGCCTTGCCGGGGCTTGCTGCCCTTGAAGACGATCTCGGCAGCCTGTTCTCGACATGGTTTGACGTCGGCCTGCTTGAGTTGCATCCGATCACGTGGGACTCACCCGCATCGTTGCTCGAAAAGCTCATGCGTTATGAAGCAGTGCACGAAATCTCGTCGTGGGCAGATTTGCGCAACCGGCTGGATTCCGACCGTCGCTGCTACGCGTTTTTCCATCCGCGCATGCCGCGCGAGCCGCTGATTTTTGTGGAAGTCGCCTTCGTGCCCGACATGGCCGCAGACGTGCATTCACTGCTCGACGAAAAGGCGCCGCTTGAAGACCTGCGGCGCGTGCGCTGGGCCATCTTCTATTCCATCTCGAACACGCAGCCGGGGCTGCGCGGCGTGAGTTTCGGCAACTTCCTGCTCAAGCGGGTGATCGACGAGTTGCACGTCGATTTTCCGAAGCTGCGCAACTTCGCCACGCTCTCGCCGATTCCGGGGTTTAGCGACTGGTTGAAGTCGTTGCCGGCCACCGGCGTCGCACAAACGCTTGGGCCTAAGCGACTGAAGCTGCTCGCGCAGGATACGTCGCTGGCCGCCGAGGCCACCGGTGCACAACTGGTCGCGTGGTTGCAGGCGTCGCCCGAGCGCAAGAGTGCGCAGGCGCTGCAACGTGCCATTGGCGAAGCACTCGCTGCGCACTATCTCGCGCGCGAGCGCGTGCGCGGGCAGCCGCGTGACCCGGTGGCGCGCTTTCACTTGGGCAACGGCGCCCGCGTGGAGCGCATCAACTGGCATGCCGATCTCTCGAAAAAAGGGGCCAAGCAGTCGTGCGGCATGATGGTCAACTATCTCTATGAACCTGATGAGCTCGACGCCAACCTGCAACGGCTGATTGATGGCGAGGCGGCGCTGGGGCGTGCCGTATCGCGATTGCTTTAGCACGCATGAAACGCATGCCGGGGACGCGATGAGCGTCTCTGGCACGAATGACAACACTTAGGGAGACACCTGTGAGCGAAGTCTTACGCGACGACAGTCTGGCGGACGAAGGGCTGGTGACGCTGACGCTCTCGAACCCCGGCAAGCTCAACGCCATCTCGGTGGCCATGTGGCGCGCGTTGCGGGCGCATCTGCTCGCACTGGACGCCGAGTCCCATGTGCGCGCGATCGTGATTCGTGGCGCGGGCGGTAATTTTGCCGCAGGCGCAGATATCGAGGAGTTTCCCGTCGAGCGCGGCAGCTACGATGCACTGCGCCGGTATCACGGCGAAATCATTGGGCCGACGCTGGAAGCGCTGGCGAATTGCCGGCATCCGAGCGTCGCGTTGATCGAAGGCGTGTGCGTGGGCGGTGGTCTGGAGATCGCTGCACATTGCGACTTGCGCATCGCCGCCGAAGGGTCGCGCTTTGGCGTGCCCATCAACAAGCTGGGGTTTCCGATGGCGCCGGGCGAACTCAAGGGCGTGCTGGCGTTGGTCGAGCGTGCCACCGCGTTGGAAATCCTGCTCGAAGGCCGGGTGTTCGGCGCTGCCGAGGCCCGCGAAAAAGGCTTGCTTACGCGGGTGGTGGACGACGAGTCGGTGGAAGAGGCCGGTTACGCTTGCGCCCGGCGCATTGCGGCCGGTGCGCCGCTCGCCGCGCAAGCGAACAAGTGGCTGATTGCCCGACTGGCACCGGCCGTGCCGGCGTTGTCCGAAGCCGAGTGGCAGCGCGCCTTCGCGTATTGGAATTCCGACGATCATCGCGAAGGCGTGGCCGCGTTTCTCGAAAAGCGCCCGCCGGTGTTTCAGGGACGATGACGCGCTCGACCTGATGGCCCGCGATGCGGGGCAGGCCGTGTTTTATGGGCGGACTTCAGCATCCCCCGTTTTTCCTTTTTCCATCGACGTTTCGATAATTTCGAATCCGGTTCCGTTTATGACGCAAGACGCCAATCTCTATCGACTGTTTGCCGAACGCTTTCCCGCTGACAAATCTGCGTGCGCCATTGAGACGCCCGAGGGGCTTTACTACAGTTGGGACGATCTCGAACACGCGAGCGCCCGCATCGCGAACCTGCTTGCAAGTCTGGATCTCGCCCCGGGTGCCCGCGTGGCCGTGCAGGTCGAAAAGTCACCCGAGGCGCTGCTGTTGTATCTCGCAACGCTGCGCGCAGGGCTCGTGTATCTGCCGCTGAACACGGCGTATCGCGACGCCGAGATCACGTACTTCGTCGAGAACGCAGAGCCCGACGTGGTGGTGTGCAGCCCGGCAAACTTCGGCTGGGTGTCGAAGATCGCCTTCACCAGCGGTGCCAAGCATGTGTACACGCTGGGCGACGATCGCACGGGCTCGCTGCTGGAGCGTGCGGCGTGGTTCGGCGACAGCTTCGAGTCGGTGCCGCGCGCACCGGAAGATCTGGCCGCCATTCTGTACACCTCGGGCACGACCGGCCGCAGCAAGGGCGCCATGCTCTCGCACGGCAATCTCGCAAGCAACACGCGCGTGCTACATCAGTTCTGGGGCTGGGGTGAGCGCGACGGCGGCGATGTGCTGCTGCACGCGCTGCCGATCTTCCACGTGCATGGGCTGTTCGTGGCGAGTCACGCGGCGCTGTATTCGGGCAGCAAGATGCTCTGGCTGTCGAAGTTCGATGCGCGCGAGGTGTTGCATCAACTGCCGCGCGCGACGGTGTTCATGGGCGTGCCGACGTACTACGTGCGGCTGCTCGCCGAAGCGGGGCTGGATCGCCACGTGTGCCGCAACGTGCGCCTGTTCATCTCCGGTTCGGCACCGCTGCTGCGCGAGACGTTCGATGCGTTTCGCGAGCGCACGGGCCACACGATTCTCGAGCGTTACGGGATGTCGGAGACGGTGATGCTCGTCTCGAATCCGTATCACGGCGACGCCGCGCAGGTGCGTCGTGCGGGGACTGTTGGCGTGCCGCTGCCGGAAGTGACCGTGCGGGTGGTGGGTGACGATGGCGCCTCAGTCGGGCAGGGGGATATCGGACACATTCAGGTCAAGGGGCCGAACGTGTTCGCAGGCTACTGGCGCATGCCGGAGAAAACCGCAGAGGAATTCACGGCTGATGGTTTCTTCAAGACCGGGGATGTCGGCAAATTCGATGACGACGGCTATGTGCACATCGTCGGCCGCTCGAAGGATCTGATCATCTCGGGGGGCTACAACGTCTACCCGAAAGAGATCGAGAGCTTCATCGACGAAATGGACGGTGTGGCGGAATCGGCCGTGATCGGTGTGCCGCACCCGGATTTCGGCGAAGCCGTGGTGGCGGTGGTGGTGCCGCGCAGCGGGGCAGCGGCGCCCGATGAGCGCAGCGTGATCGATGGGCTCAAGCAGCGCATCGCCAACTTCAAGGTGCCTAAGCGCGTGCATTTCGTCACCGAACTGCCGCGCAATACGATGGGCAAGGTACAGAAGAACGTGTTGCGCGACCGGTTCAAGTAATCGGTTACCGGAAATCGGTCGGGCGGGAGGACACCTGCGCCGGTTGGCGTGGTGCCCTCCTGTTTTGATTTCGTCAGGCGATCTCGTCCAGCACCTTCGCCAGACTGTCGATCGTGCGCTCACGGTTGTGAAGCTTCTCCAGCCCGAACAGCCCAAGCCGGAACGTCTTGAAGTCTGCCGGCTCGTCGACCTGAAGCGGCACGCCTGCACCGATCTGCATGCCCTGCACGACAAACTTCTTACCGGAGTGAATGGCGTCGTCGTCGGTATAGCTCACGATCACGCCCGGCGCCTCGAACCCCTTCGCCGCCACGCTGCGGTATCCCTTCTTGGCGAGCAGTGTGCGCACCTTGTCGCCCAGCGATTGTTGTTCCTCACGCACCTTCTCGAAGCCGTACGCTTCGGTTTCGAGCATGACGTCGCGCAACACCTTCAGGGCGTCTGTCGGCATCGTGGCGTGATAGGCGAAACCGCCTTTCTCATAGGCTTCCATGATCTGAAGCCACTTGCGCAGGTCGCACGAGAAACTGGTGCTGGTGGTGGTGTCGAGCTTTGCACGCGCGGCGGCGTTCAGCATCACCAGCGCGCAGCACGGCGAGGCGCTCCAACCCTTTTGCGGCGCACTGATCAGGATGTCGACGCCCGTGGCTTCCATGTCGACCCAGATCGTGCCGGAGGCGATGCAATCGAGCACGAACAGGCCGCCGACTGCATGCGTGGCGTCGGCCACGGCACGCAAGTAATCGTCGGGCAGCAGAATGCCCGATGCAGTCTCGACGTGCGGCGCAAACACCATCTCGGGCTTGTGCTCGCGAATCGCGGCAACGACTTCATCGATCGGGGGCGGGGCGTATGCGGCCTGTCGGCCTTCGGTGACCGGGCGTGCCTTGAGCACCTCGGTGCTGGCCGGAATGCTGCCCATGTCGAAAATCTGGCTCCAGCGATAGCTGAACCAGCCATTGCGAATGACCAGACAGCGCTTGTTCGTCGCAAACTGGCGCGCGACGGCTTCCATGCCGAACGTGCCGCTGCCCGGCACGATGATCGCGGCTTGCGCGTGATACACGTCCTTCAGAACGCGCGAGATGTCGCGCATCACGCCCTGAAAGGCTTGCGACATGTGGTTCAGCGCCCGGTCGGTGTAGACCACCGAATATTCCAGCAGGCCATCGGGGTCCACAGTCGGGATAAGGCTGGTCATGTTCGTCTCCTGTTAGCTTTCTGCGTGCCCGTCATCCTACCCCGAATGGCTGGGGTGACGAAACCCGAGTGACCACGGGGGCGCGGGTGTGCTGCGGCGCTTCGGAGATGGCCGTCGACGTGCTGGCAGGGCGCCGGTGGGGTGCGTTTGGACGCCGCGACGTAAAATACGCGAAACGCAATCACCCCTCATCTTGCATACGTAAAGCGGCTTCTGGTGGATCGACAGCACGGTTTTCTCCTCACACGGCATTGGCGCGATACGCCCGCGGGCACCGAAGTCGAGTTCTGGCTCGCCACCGGCGACGGACCGCGACGGGTGCGGCTGCCCGTGCAGACCAATGTCGTTTTCGTCCCGGTAGAACACCGCGCCCGGTTGGAAACGTTGCTGCGCAACGAACGCCAATCCGACCAGTACGAATTGCGCGAACTGGCGCTGACGGATTTTCACCGTCGGCCTGTGTTGGGGGTGTACTGCCGCCATCAACGTCCGCTGCTCAAATTGGAAACGCTGCTGCGCGGCGCGGGCATCGATGTCTACGAAGCCGACATTCGCCCGCCCGAACGCTTTCTGATGGAGCGATTCATTACAGCACCGGTGGAATTCGCCGGGCAGTTGGGCACGGATCGTCCCGGGGATACTGAAGGTTTCGATGGCCCCGGTGGACTCCTCGTCGACGTACGGATGAAGCCCGCGCCGCGCTATCGCCCGGCGCTTCGCATCGTGTCGCTCGATATCGAAACGACTATCCAAGGCGACCTGTACTCGATTGCGCTGGAAGGCTGCGGGCAGCGGCAGGTCTATATGCTTGGGCCGGCCAATGGGGATGATCATGCCGATATCGACTTCTCGCTGGAGTATCGCGATACCCGTGCGCAACTCATCGAGAGCCTGAACGACTGGCTGGTCCGTCACGATCCCGACGCCATCATCGGCTGGAACCTGATCCAGTTCGATTTGCGTGTGCTGCACGAGAGCGCGACGCGGTTTCAAACGCCGCTGCTGCTGGGGCGGGGTAATACGCCGCTCGAATGGCGCGAGCATCGCAATCACTTCTTCGCGAGCGCGCCGGGCCGGGTGTTCATCGACGGCATCGAGTCATTGCGCTCGGCCACGTGGACCTTTCCATCGTTCAGTCTCGAGAACGTGGCGCAGACGTTGCTGGGCGAGGGCAAGGCGATCGATACGCCGTATGAGCGCATGGCCGAGATCGACCGGATGTTCGCCGAGGACAAGCCCGCGCTGGCGCGCTACAACCTGAAGGATTGCGAACTGGTCACCCGCATTTTCGCGAAAACCGGACTGCTGGCGTTCCTGCTGGAGCGCTCGGCGGTCACCGGACTGGCGCTCGATCGCAGTGGTGGCTCAGTGGCGGCGTTCACTCACCTGTATCTGCCGGCGATGCACCGGCAGGGCTATGTGGCACCCAACGTGGGGGATATCGAAGGCGCGGCGAGCCCCGGTGGTTTCGTGATGGACTCGCGGCCCGGGTTGTACGACTCGGTGCTGGTGCTCGACTACAAGAGCCTGTATCCGTCGATCATTCGCACGTTCCTGATCGATCCGGTCGGGCTGGTGGAAGGGATGCATCGTCCCGGCGACGTCGATTCGGTCCCGGGATTTCTCGGTGCACGTTTCTCTCGCACGCGGCACTGTTTGCCGGCCATCGTCAGGCAGGTGTGGCAGGGGCGGGACGAAGCGAAGCGCGAGAAGAACGCGCCGTTGTCGCAGGCGCTGAAGATCATCATGAATGCGTTTTACGGCGTGCTGGGGTCGAGCGGCTGCCGCTTCTTCGATCCGCGTCTGGCGTCGTCGATCACGATGCGCGGACACGAGATCATGCGCAAGACGCGCGAGCTGATTCAGGCGCGCGGGTATCAGGTCATCTACGGCGATACGGACTCGCTGTTCGTATGGTTGCGCGTGCAGCGCACAGAGGCGCAGGCGGAGGATATTGGCCGGGCATTGGTGACGCACGTCAATGATTGGTGGCGCACGCATCTGCGTGAAACCTACGATCTGGAAAGCGCGCTGGAGCTGGAGTTCGACACGCACTATCGACGCTTTCTGATGCCGACCGTGCGTGGCGCAGAGCAGGGCAGCAAGAAGCGATATGCAGGGTTGGTGATGCAGCCCGATGGTAGCGAGGCGGTGGTCTACAAGGGGCTGGAGACGGTTCGCACCGACTGGTCGCCGCTCGCGCAGCAGTTTCAGCAAGACCTGTACTCACGCATTTTTCGCGGCGAACCGTATCAGGAATACGTGCGCGATTATGTGGCGCGTACGCTCGCGGGCGAGATGGATGACCGGCTGGTTTACCGCAAGCGGCTGCGCCGCAAGTTGGGCGACTACGAGCGCAACGTGCCGCCGCATGTGCGTGCTGCGCGTCTCGCCGATGACTTCAATCGCCGTCATGGGCGCCCGCCGCAGTATCAGAACGGTGGCTGGATCAGCTACGTGATGACAACGGGCGGGCCCGAGCCGCTTGAGGACCGCCGTTCGGCACTCGACTACGAGCACTATCTTGAGAATCAACTCAAACCTGTCGCGGACGCGATTCTGCCCTTCGTGGGCGATGCGTTCGACACGCTGGTGACGCGGCAGATGGGGTTGTTCTAAGACAAACGGCCAATAAAAAAGCCGCCCGTGAGAGGGCGGCTTTTTCGTTGCGTCGATCGCCGGATGCGATAGCGATGCGAAGGCTTACTTCATTTGCACTGTGCCCGAGACGGTCACAGTGACTTGCGTCTTGCCGCCTTCGAGTTGCATCGGCGGCGCAGCGTCGGCGCTGGCAGCCATCGGCGCAGCCTTCATCGCGTACATACGCGGCATGATCGGGGCGTTGGCGCCGACCTGCACCTGACGGATCGTGTAGCTCTTGTAGCCAAACGCCGTCGCGTTGCTTTGCGCCTGATCGCGGAAGGCTTGGATGGCCTGATTGGTCAACTCGGCCTGCGTCTTTTCCTGCGCTTCACGCGAGAGCGAGAACGACACGCCGTCCATTTGCATCTGGCCGGAGATTTCGCTGGCCAGACGCGACGCTGCGCCAAAATCCTTCGACTTCAGTTGCAGTTCGGTGCGGCCACGCCACGCGGTGATCTTGCCGTCGCGGTTGGTCGTCGGGTACAGCGAGACGTTACCCGTCTGCACTTGCACGGCGTTCTGCGTCTTGGCCTTGGCCATCGCATTGTTCGCCTTTTGCGTCAGGTTGCGCGACACGGTGGCGGCATCGGCGCCTTGTTCTTCCGCCGACATCGTGATGTGCACGGTGTCCTGATCGACTTCCTTCGTGGCATGGGCTTCGAGGCCCAGCACGCCCGCGAGCTGGCGGTTCGACTCGTCGCCCGACTGGGCATAGGCTGCGTTGGCGGCAGTGGCGATCAACAGGGCGGCAGCGAGAGATTTGCGCATAGATTGTCCTTTTTTGAATGTAAGTTCGCGTCTGAATGGCGAACGTTTGACCGGTCGCCGATGCGCGCCGTAGGCCTAAGGGGGGCGCACTATGCGTTCATCGACAACGTTATAGAGACGCTATCGGTGCAAAATTGGTTCCCAATCGCTATTTGAGTAAGTGCTTGCTGATGAATTTCCAGTGCTCGGGCGCGACCGGCGTGATCGACAGTCGATTGCCGCGTGCGAGTACGAGCATGCCTTCCAGTTCGGGCGTCTCGCGCATTTCCGTGAGCGGCACCAGACGGGTCTTGCGGTCGAGCTTGACGTCGACGAGCAGCCAGCGCGGCGTGGCGGGGCTCGACTTGACGTCGTAGTAGGGGCTCTTCGGGTCGAACTGGGTCGGGTCGGGGTAGGCGGTCGAGGCGACAGTCGCCAGACCGGCGATACCCGGCACGGCGCAACTGGAGTGATAGAACAGAACGCCGTCACCGACACGCATGTCGTCGCGCATGAAGTTGCGCGCTTGATAGTTGCGTACACCGGTCCATGGCAGGGTTTGCTGCTTGGCACTCGCGAGATCGTCGATGCTTGCCTCTTCAGGCTCGGATTTCATCAGCCAGTAGCGTTGCGTCATGTTGGTTACGGTTGTTTTTGTTGGCGGAACAGCGGATATCCTCGCACAACTGGCGTAATACCGGCGCATTTGTAATCGATTGTGTGCCGCGCTGCGATATCGAGACAATTCCTATACTATGCCTTTGTGAACTTCGTATGACCTTTATGAGCCTCATCATGCAACGGATGGGGTAGCAGGCGTGATGTGCGGTGCAGCAACTGCCCGTCGCCTGCGGCGCCTCGCCCGAGGTGCATGTACGTGCTTGAGCGATACATGTTCAACCGCCTATGCCGATAGGAGAGTGTGTCATGGCAGCAGAGCCGTCAGTCCGAACGAACGCGTTCATCTTCTATTCCCTGGCCACGGTGTCATTCATCGAGACCAGCGTGCCGGAGTTCGTTTCCACCCTCAACCAGATGTACGGCGATGACGCGGAAATGAAGGCGTGGTTGCGCGATACCTGGCTGCCCGAAGAGGTCGAGCACGGGCGTCTGGCCAAAGACTACATCGCACGTGTCTGGCCCGAATTCGACTGGGCACCCGCCTACGACGCGTTTCTGGCCCGCTACAAGCCGCGTTGCGACGTGGAGCATATGCGGCCATCCCTGGCGCTCGAAGCGCTGTCGCGATGCGTGACGGAAACGCAGACCGCCATGATCTATCGCTGCCTCGAATCGTATATGCCGGTGGAAGAGCTCAAGCAGATGATGCACAAGCTGAGCAACGAAGAGGTGGGTCACTACCGGTACTTCCGCAAGACCTTCGACCGCTATAACGCCGTGGAGCAGCATGGCGTTATCAGCCGCTTGCGCACGATGGTGGCGCGCAGTGAACTGGTGCGCGATGAGGACATTGCGTTCGCCTTCGAGCCGCTCAACAGCTTCTGGCGCTCGCCGCCACCGTTTGAAATGATGAAATGGGAGGCGTTTCTCGCGATGTCGGGCGAGGTCATGAAGCAGTACATGCCGGTGGAGGCTGCGACGCGCATGATGTTCAAGCCGCTGGAGACCGGTTCGTGGTGGCGTGACCGGCCGGTGAAGGCGCTGATGTCCTTCATGGTGAAGCGGCAATACCCGCAGTTGGGGAGCGAGGCTTGAGATCAGAGGCTTCAGAAGCGAGGCTTGAGTCCCGAGGCTTGCATCCCGAAAGCTTGCATCCCGAAAGTTTCAGGCCGGAAGTTTCGGACCGGAAGTTTCAGGCCGGAAGGTTCAGACCGGAAGCCAGTGCCTCTATGCCCGATGCGACTTGATGTCGCAGGCGGCGTCGGGGCCCGGTTGGTCGACTGAGACGGATGCGCGATACCAATGAGACGGCTTCGTGGCGAATTCGACACGTTTGGCCGTCGACAGACGAAAAAAAACCCCGCCGAGGCGGGGTTTTTCAATCGGCGAGCTAGTTACTTGCTCGTGCCGACCACTTCCACTTCCACGCGGCGATCCGGTGCCAGGCACGAGATCAGCTGAGTGCGGTTCTTCTGGTTGCAACCCGTGGTAACCGGGTTACGCTTGCCCTTGCCTTCCGTGTAGACACGGTTGGCTTCGACACCCTTGCTAACCAGGTAAGCCTTCACAGCTTGCGCGCGGCGCAGCGACAGACGGTCGTTGTACTTGTCCGAACCGATGCGGTCGGTGTAACCCGTGGCGACCACAACTTCCAGATTCAGTGCTTGGACCTTGCCTGCGAGGTCATCCAGCTTTTCCTTACCGGCCGGCTTCAGGATGGCTTTGTCGAAGTCGAACAGGGCGTCGGCTTGGTACGTGACCTTTTGCGACTGGATCACCGGAGCGACCGGGGTCGGTGCCGGAGCCGGAGCCTGAGCGATGATCGAGCCGTCGCACTTGGCGTTGGCCGTCGCCGGGGTCCAGTAGGCATCGCGCCAGCACAGTTCGTCCGAACCGTTCTTCCAAACCCACTCGCCGCTGCCGTTAACCCAGTTGTCGTTGACTGCTTGTTTCGAGGCCGCGATCGGACCCGGAGCGGTCTGGACATAATTTTGAGCCATAGCCGAAGCAGCCATCACTGCGGTAGCTGCAACGATCGCGAGCTTAGCGAATTTATTCATATTTCTCCTCTCGAAATGAGATTACCGCAGGTTTACTGCGAGCCTAGACGACGGAACCAAAGTCTTACATCGCTCGAAGTATAACATCGCCGAGTGCGCGAAAGCATGGCCCATGCACTTCGAATAATGTCTAACTTATGCCGTCGCATTTTGCCATAGCGCTCCTGCCGCCCGCGAGAAAAAACCCAGGTTTGCCGCCCCTCATGGCGCAGTTGTGGTTTGAGCGCAACACCTTTTGAGGCGCCTCGCCAACCGTTTCATTCTTCTTCGCTCACCGACGTTTTGGCGTCCTCGATATGTCTTGTGCGCTGCATCACGCCGGTTTCGGATGCCAATAGCGGGCATGTTAGAATCCCGAGATCATATCGCTGGCAACCGCCTATCGCGATGAGCGTTTGATAGACACGGATAATGGATCAGTTCGCCAAAGAAACTCTCCCGATTTCACTCGAAGAAGAAATGCGACGGTCGTACCTCGATTACGCGATGAGCGTGATCGTCGGCCGTGCATTGCCCGATGTACGTGATGGCCTGAAACCGGTTCACCGCCGGGCGCTGTTTGCCATGCACGAGTTGAATAACGACTGGAACCGGGCATACAAAAAATCGGCGCGTATCGTCGGTGACGTCATCGGTAAGTACCACCCGCACGGTGACGCTTCTGTATACGACACGATCGTTCGCATGGCGCAGCCGTTCTCGCTGCGTTACATGCTGGTCGATGGTCAGGGCAACTTCGGCTCGGTCGACGGCGACAACGCTGCCGCAATGCGGTACACGGAAGTCCGTATGGCCAAGATCGGCCATGAACTGCTCGCGGACATCGACAAGGAAACCGTCGACTTCGGTCCGAACTACGACGGCAGCGAGAAGGAACCGCTGATTCTGCCCGCCCGTATCCCGAACTTGCTGCTGAACGGTTCGTCGGGTATTGCCGTCGGTATGGCGACGAACATCCCGCCGCACAACCTCAATGAGGTGGTCGAAGGGTGTCTGTACGTTCTCAAGAACCCGGACGCCACCATCGATGAACTCATTGAGATCATCCCGGCTCCGGACTTCCCGACGGCAGGCATCATCTACGGTATCTCCGGCGTGCGTGAGGGCTACCGCACCGGTCGCGGCCGTGTCGTGATGCGAGCAACGACTCACTTCGAGGATATCGACCGCGGTCAACGCGTGGCGATCATCGTCGACGAGCTGCCCTATCAAGTTAACAAGCGCACACTTCTCGAGCGTATCGCCGAGCTGGTCAACGAAAAGCGTCTGGAAGGCATTTCCGACATCCGCGACGAGTCCGACAAGAGCGGCATGCGCGTGGTGATCGAGCTCAAGCGCGGCGAAGTACCTGAAGTCGTGCTGAACAATCTATATAAGCACACGCAGTTGCAGGACACGTTCGGCATGAACATGGTGGCGCTGGTCGACGGCCAGCCCAAGCTGCTGAATCTGCGTGAAATGCTGGTGCACTTCCTGGCGCACCGCCGCGAAGTGATTACTCGCCGTACGGTCTACGAACTGCGTCGTGCGCGTGAACGTGGCCATGTACTCGAGGGTCTGGCAGTAGCACTCGCTAACATCGACGACTTCATCGCGATCATCAAAGCGGCCCCGACGCCGCCGATCGCGAAGGCCGCGTTGATGGAAAAGGCGTGGGATTCGTCGGTGGTGCGCGACATGCTCGCGCGTGCCGAGAGCGAAACGCAAGGCGGCCGTGCGGCTTATCGTCCGGAAGGGCTCGACGCCGCCGTGGGCATGCAGCTCGACGGCCTGTACCGTCTGTCGGAAACGCAGGCGCAGGAAATCTTGCAGATGCGTCTGCAACGCCTGACGGGCCTGGAACAAGACAAGATCGTTTCCGAGTACAAGGAAGTGATGGCGCAGATCGCCGACCTGCTGGACATTCTGGCCCGCCCGGAACGTGTGACGGCAATCATCAGCGAAGAGCTGACCGCCGTGCGTGCCGAGTTCGGCGATGCCCGCCGCTCGACCATCGAACACAACGCCACGGAACTGGATACCGAAGATCTGATCACACCGCAGGACATGGTGGTTACCCTGTCGCATACGGGTTACATCAAGTCGATGCCGCTGTCCGAATACCGTGCGCAGAAGCGCGGCGGCCGAGGCAAGCAGGCGGCGGCGACCAAGGACGACGACTGGATCGATACGCTGTTCATCGCGAACACGCACGATACGATCCTGTGCTTCTCGAACCGCGGCCGGGTTTACTGGATCAAGGTCTGGGAAGTGCCGCAAGGTTCGCGGAACTCGCGTGGCCGTCCGATCGTCAATATGTTCCCGTTGCAGGATGGCGAGAAGATCAACGTGGTGCTGCCGGTCAAGCAGTTCACGGAAGATCGCTTCGTGTTCATGGCAACGAGCTTGGGCACGGTCAAGAAGACGCCGCTGGCGGCCTTCAGCCGACCGCTCAAGAAGGGCATCATTGCCGTGAATCTCGATGACGGCGACGTGCTGATCGGCGCTGCCATTACCGATGGTGCGCACGACGTGATGCTGTTCTCCGATTCGGGCAAGGCTGTGCGTTTCGACGAGAACGACGTGCGTCCGATGGGCCGTGAGGCTCGCGGCGTGCGCGGTATGCAGCTTGAGGACGGTCAGACAGTCATCGCACTGCTGGTCGCCGAAAACGAGCAGCAGTCGGTGCTGACGGCGACCGAAAACGGCTACGGCAAGCGGACTTCGATCACCGAATATACGCGCCACGGCCGTGGCACTAAGGGTATGATTGCGATCCAGACGAGCGAGCGCAACGGCCGGGTGGTCGCGGCGACGCTGGTTGAGCCGGATGACGAGATCATGCTGATCACGACGGGCGGGGTGCTGATCCGTACGCGAGTGTCTGAAATTCGCGAAATGGGCCGGGCCACGCAAGGGGTGACGCTGATCAGCCTGGACGAGGGCACGACGCTTTCGGGTCTGCAACGCATCGTTGAGTCCGACGCCGAAGTCGCAGAGAACGGCGACGCGGAAGGCGGCGATGATGCGGCGGAAGCTGACGCTACCGAGTGACGCGCCGTAACTGGTTGTAACCGTAACTCGTTGTAAGCTGTAGGTGCATTACCCCGAAAAGTCAGTAGAATCTGGCCCGATGCAGTGAAATGCCCAGGCGAGGATGCATCTATTTATCGTTGGCGGGAGCCGGCGAATTTTGGAGTGACTATTACTATGCAACACAACGTCAAGAAGTGGATGTGGCTGCTGTTGGCAGCCCCGGCAATGGCAATGGCTCAGGCCCCGGCGAGCGCTCCGCTGGACGCTGACAAGAAAGCGGCCATCAAGGAACTGCTCGACGCGATTGACTCGAACAAGCTCGTGACGGCCATCGGTGAAGGCGCGCAGCAGCAAGCCAAGCAACTGGCTCCGCAAGTGCTGGAACGCCAACTGGTCGAGAACAAGACGTTGAGCGATGCGCAGAAGCAAGCCATCGTGCCGACCCTGCAACAAAATTCGGTGCAGAAGCTGGTTGACGGCGCAGGCAAGATCTTCACTTCGGACGCGTTCAAGAACGACGCCGTGCAGGCCCAATACTCCGCCTACGGCAAGTACTACACGACCGATGAAATCAAGGGTCTGACGGCGTTCTACAAGAGCCCGGTTGGCCAGAAGTACATCAAGGTGCAAGATCAGGTCGGCCAGGAAGTGGTTGGCGGTCTGATGCAGAAGTACATGCCGCAATCGATCCAGGCAACCAGCTCGCAAGCTGACCAGGAAATTGCTGCGGCGTCGAAGTCGGCACCGAAGGCTCCGGCCAAGAAGTAAATTCCGGCCGGTCCCTCAGGGATTGACCGATAATGGCCGTTTGCGAGAGATCGCAAACGGCCATTTTGCATTGCATGGGCAAATCGGCATGACATGCTCGGAAATCGCTGAAAGTCGGCGTTTTGCCGGGGAATCTGGCCGAGCACCCGCACGGGACGGGCAACTGGCGGTATAGTTGGCCCTTACCGCTGCTGCGCAAGCCATTGACGCCAGATGTGAAACGCAAGCCGCCCGGGATCGAATCCGACGGCTTGCGTTTCACTTTTACCGCAGCAAAAGACTATGACGCGCCCTTTCAACTTTTCCGCCGGACCGGCGGCACTGCCCGCCGAGGTTCTCACGCAGGCAGCCGAAGAGATGCTCGACTGGCACGGTGCCGGGATGGGCGTGATGGAAATGAGCCATCGCGGCCGGGAGTTCATGAGCATTCTGGCGCAGGCGCAAGCCGATCTGCGCGAGCTGCTGGCGGTTCCCGACAACTATCGCATTCTGTTCATGCAGGGTGGCGCGCTGGCGGAAAACGCCATCGTGCCAATGAACCTGCTTGGTGGCGAGCGCGCGGGCGAGCGTCGCACGGCCGATTACGTGGTGACAGGCTCGTGGTCGGTGAAGTCGCAGAAGGAAGCGCGCAAGTATTGCGACGTCAACATCGCAGCCACGACCGAGGCCGAGAAGTTCACGCGCCTGCCGCAGGTGTCGGAGTGGCAATTGTCGAAGGACCCGGCGTACGTGCACATCTGCACGAACGAGACGATTCACGGCGTCGAATACTTCTGGACACCCGATCTGGCCGCCGCCGGCTTGCCGGCTGACACGCCGCTTGTGGCCGATGTGTCGTCGCACGTCCTGTCGCGTCCGATGGACGTCTCGAAGTTTGGCGTGTTGTACGGCGGGGCGCAGAAGAACATCGGCCCGTCGGGCCTGACGCTTGTCATCGTTCGCGACGACCTGCTGGGCCGCTCGCTGCCGTTCACCCCGAGCGCCTTCGACTGGAAGACGGTCGCCGAGAACGATTCGATGTTCAATACGCCGCCGACTTACGCGATCTACATTGCCGGGCTGGTGTTCCAGTGGCTCAAGCGCCAAGGCGGTCTTGTCGCGATGGAAGCGCAGAACAAGGCCAAGGCTGAGCTGCTCTACGGTTATCTCGATAGCAGCGAGTTCTATCGCACGGCGGTCGAGGCGGACTGCCGCTCGCGCATGAACGTACCGTTCTTCCTGCACGACGACGCACTCAACGAAGCTTTCCTGACCGGCGCTCGCGAGCGCGGTCTGCTGCAACTCAAGGGCCACAAGTCCGTGGGAGGCATGCGCGCCTCGATCTACAACGCGATGCCGCTTGCCGGCGTCCAGGCGCTGGTCGACTATCTGCGCGAATTCGAGCGCAGCCACGGCTGACGAGGGCAAATGACCGGCGCGAAGGCGTTCTCCCGAAAGCTCGGCAAGAACGCCGCGCCGCAAGCTGCCTGACTATGTCCTACCGCAAAAAGACAACAAGCTCCATGGATGATGATCTGAACGCATCGCTTCGCCCCCTGCGCGAGAAAATCGATGCCATCGACGAGCAACTGCTCAAGCTGCTCAATCAACGCGCCGCCGTCGCCCTCGAAGTGGGCGAGGTGAAGAAGCGCTTTGGCGCGCCGGTGTTCCGGCCCGAGCGCGAATTGCAGGTGATTTCGCGACTGCAACAAGCCAACGATGGCCCGCTGTATGGCGACAATCTCGCGTCGATCTGGCGCGAGATCATGTCGGCGAGCCGCGCGCTCGAAAAGGTGATGACCGTGGCCTATCTCGGCCCGGCAGGCACCTACAGCGAGCAAGCCGCGTTCACCTATTTCGGGCAGAGCGTCAAAGGCTTGCCGTGTCCGTCGCTTGACGAAGTGTTTCGGGCGGTGGAAGCCGGCAGTGCCGATTTCGGCGTCGTGCCGGTCGAGAATTCGACCGAAGGCGTGGTGTCGCGCACGCTCGATCTGCTGCTGCAAAGCCCGCTGACGATCGGCGGTGAGGTGGCGTTGCCGATTCATCACAATCTGATGTCGCAATCGGGTGCGCTCGACGGCGTGACCCGTATTTGTTCGCATGCCCAGTCGCTGGCGCAGTGTCAGCACTGGCTGACGGCGCATTTCCCGACGCTGGAGCGTCAGGCCGTGTCGAGCAACGCCGAAGCTGCGCGCATGGCGGCGGCCGATCCGGCCATTGCCGCGATTGCTGGCGATTCCGCGGCGACGCAATACGGGTTGCAGATCGCGTTTTCGCACGTACAGGACGATCCGCACAACCGCACGCGATTTGTCGTGATCGGCACGCAGGATCCGTCGCCTAGCGGTCACGACCAGACGTCGCTGATTCTGTCGGTACCCAACCGCGCGGGTGCTGTGGTCGCACTGCTCGAACCGTTGGCCAATAACGGCGTGTCGATGACGCGCTTCGAGTCGCGTCCGGCCAAGAGCGGCGCGTGGGAGTACTACTTCTACGTCGACTTCGAAGGGCACCGTGACGATGAGAACGTCGCCAAGGCGCTCGATTCGCTGCGGCAGAACGCGGCGTATTGCAAGGTGCTCGGGTCCTACCCGCGCTCGGCCTGACGCGTGGCAGGCGAGAGATCCATGAGTCTGAATAAACTCGTTATCTGCGGTGTCGGCCTGATCGGCGGCTCGCTGGCGCGTGCGCTCAAGGCTGCAGGGGCCGTGCAGGAAGTGGTCGGTGTCGGGCGCAGCGAGGCATCGTTGGCGCGCGCCTGCGAACTCGGCGTGATCGACCGCGCTGCCACATCGATGGCGGATGCGTTAGCCGGTGCCGATATCGTGGTGCTCGCCGCACCGGTCGCGCAGACGCCGGCGTTGCTCGCTGCGATGCGAGAGCATCTTCACGGCGACACGATCGTGACGGATGCGGGCAGCACCAAGAGCGATGCGGTTGCCGCTGCACGTGCTTCGCTGGGCGATGCAGTCTGGCGTTTCGTGCCGGGGCATCCGATTGCTGGGGCCGAGTTGTCGGGTGTCGATGCGGCGAAGGCTGATTTGTATCGCGACAGGCGCGTCGTCTTGTGTCCGCAACCCGATAACCGTGGCGACGATGTGGCGCGTGTGCGCGCCATGTGGGAGGCCACCGGGGCGCGTGTGTCAGAGATGACCGAAACGCAGCACGATCGCGTGTTCGCGTCGGTCAGTCATCTGCCTCATGTGCTGTCCTATGCGCTGATTGCGCAGATTCTCGATGCCCCCGATGCCGCGCTGAAGTTCGGCTTCGCGGGCGGTGGCTTTCGCGATTTCACGCGTATTGCCGCGTCGAATCCGGAAATGTGGCGCGACATCTGTGTCGCCAACCGCGAAGCATTGCTTGCCGAGCTCGACGGCTATCTGGCAACGCTGGGCACGCTGCGCCAACTGATTGATACCGGTGACGGTGCCGGTCTCGAGGCCGTGTTTGAGCGTACCAGCCAAGCGCGCACCGACTGGGCCAAGCAACAGGAAAAGTAATGGAAACGCTCGATCTCGGCCCGTACGGGCACGCCGAAGGCACGCTGCGCCTGCCCGGCTCGAAAAGCATCTCAAACCGTGTACTGCTGCTCGCCGCGCTCTCGCGCGGCACGACGCGCGTACGCGATTTGCTTGAATCCGACGACACCCGCGTGATGCTCGATGCGCTTGCTGCGCTCGGCGTTCCTTGCACGCAAGTGGGCGATACGCGTGACTTCATTGTGGAAGGTTGCGGGGGCGTGTTTCCCGTCAAGTCGGCCAAGCTCTTCATGGGCAACGCAGGGACCGCAATTCGCCCGTTGACGGCCGCACTCGCGCTCAGTCACGGCGACTACGACGTGTCGGGCGTGGCGCGAATGCATGAGCGTCCGATCGGCGATCTGGTGAACGGGCTGCGACAGCTTGGCGCGCAAATTGATTACCTCGGGAACGACGGTTATCCGCCGTTGCACATTAAGCCCGCCGACGTTATGGCACCTGCTGCGCCGATTCGCGTGCGTGGCGACGTGTCGAGTCAATTCCTCACGGCGCTTCTGCTCACCCTGCCGCTGCTGCCGTCGGCGACTGGCGAGATTGTGGTGGAAGTCGAGGGCGAACTGATTTCCAAGCCCTATATCGACATCACCTTGCGCTTGCTGCGCCGGTTTGGCATCGACGTACGGCAGGATGGCTGGGAGCGCTTTACGCTGCCGGCGGCAGGGGCTGATGGCGCGAAGTACCTTAGTCCCGGTGAGATTCGTGTGGAAGGCGATGCATCGTCGGCTTCATATTTTCTCGCCGCAGGGGCGATTGGCGGCGGCCCGCTGCGAGTTGAAGGCGTGGGGCGCGACAGCATTCAGGGGGACGTGCGGTTTGTCGACGCACTCGCCGCGATGGGCGCGCGTGTCACGTTGCACGACGACGCTATCGAAGTGCATGGCATCGATACGCCGAGCGGCAAGCTGCGTGCACTCGACATGGACTTCAATCACATTCCCGATGCGGCGATGACGATTGCCATCGCGGCGTTGTTCGCCGATGGCACGACGACCCTGCGCAATATCGCGAGCTGGCGGGTGAAGGAAACGGACCGCCTCGCTGCGATGGCGACCGAACTGCGCAAGGTGGGGGCGACGGTGGAAGAGGGCGCGGATTACCTTCGCGTCACCCCGCCCGCAGCGCTGACGCCGAATGCGTCCATCGACACGTACGACGATCATCGTATGGCGATGTGCTTCTCGTTGGTGAGTCTGGGAGGCGTGCCGGTGACCATCAACGATCCGAAGTGCGTCGCGAAGACGTTCCCGACCTATTTCGACGAGTTTGCCCGCGTAGCGTCTTGAACGATTCGATGTGATGGCGATGACGGCAGTGGTGATCAGCCTTGTCCCGTCATCGTTTGCCAGAGCAGCACACCGTTGAGCGCCACAATGGCCGCGGCAATGACCCAGGCGAGCACCAGCAGCAGGCCGCGGACTCGCCATTGCCCCATCAGCTTGGCATCGCCGGCAAAGCGAACGAGCGGAACCACGGCAAACGGCAATTGCAGGCTCAATACCACCTGACTGAAGATCAACAGGTTGGTCGTCTGGGCTTCACCGCCATGGCCGACGATCAGCAGCGCAGGAATCAAGGCCAGCCCGCGTGTGATCAGCGCCCGTTGCCAGGGCTTCATGCGCAAATTTAGGAAGCCCTCCATCGTGACCTGACCGGCGAGCGTGGCCGTCACTGTTGAATTGAGGCCACAGGCGAGCAGCGCAACGGCGAACATCACGCCGGCCCACTGATTCCCCAGTAACGGGGCGAGCATTTTGTGAGCGTCGCCGAGCGATTCCACGCCGGTGTTGCCGCTGGCGTGAAATACAGCCGCCGCGAGAATCAGCAGCGCCGCGTTGATCAGAAACGCAAAGCCGAGTGAGAGCGTGGTGTCCCATTGCGTCGCGCGCAACGCGCGCGCCATCGTGACCGGCGTGCGCTCAGGCATGGCCTCGCCGCGCATGCGAAGCAGGGCGGAATGCAGGTAAAGGTTGTGCGGCATGACCGTCGCACCGAGAATGCCGGTCGCGAGCCAGAGCATGCCTGCCTGCGCGACGATTTCGCTGCGTGGGCGCATCCCGGCGAGCACGGCGCTCCAGTCCGGATTGGCGAGGGCCAGTTGGGCGGCAAAGCAGCCGGCAGTCAGCAGAATGAGCGCGGCGACGGCACCTTCCAGGCGGCGTTGTCCGAAACCTTGCAAACCGAGCATGGCAAAGGCGAGTGCCCCGGCGAGCAGCACACCCACGGGCAACGACAGGCCGAAGAGCAGTTGCAGCGCCACGGCGCTCCCGATGATCTCGGCGAGGTCGCAGGCGATGATGGCGATCTCGCAAAGCGCCCATAACGCCAGCGAAGTGCGGCGGCTATACTGGCTACGTGAGAGTTGGGCAAGGTCGCGCCCGGTCACCAGACCGACGCGCGCGGCAAGCCACTGCAGCAGCAAGGCCATCATGCTCGAAAGCAGGACGACGGACAGGAGCGTGTAGCCGTATCGGGCGCCCCCGGCGATGGCCGTGGCCCAGTTGCCCGGATCCATATAGCCAACGGCAATTAGCGTGCCCGCGCCGGCGAACCCCAGCCAGCGCTGCGGACGGCGCGGCGGTTCGTCGGGTGATGGGGCCCACTCGGGGCCGACTAAGGGATAATCGCGGCTTTGCATGGCAGTGACACCTTCCGGAACGCGAGTTGCGTTTATATCTAAATGATAATCATTATTATTTAGTTCGGAAGTTTTATTTTTCAATGCGTTGGATAGACAGAGACGAAGGGATGCCTGATTCGATGTTCGTGGACGATTCGGTTTCGGTAATTACGGTGGATGGCCCGACGGCGTCCGGCAAGGGAACGGTCGCGCACCGTGTTGCCGACGCGTTGGGCTTCCATTATCTGGACAGCGGTGCGCTCTACCGCCTGACGGCGCTGGCAAGCGCCCGTCACGGCATTGAACCGGAAGACGCCAACGGGCTGACGGTGTTGGCCGAGACGCTCGATGTGCGGTTCAAGGAGCAGCGTATCTGGCTGGCAGGTGAGGATGTCACCGACGCGATCCGGGCCGAGGCGATCGGCAACCGGGCGTCGAGTATTGCGGTGCACAAGTCGGTGCGCCAGGCGCTGGTGGCCTTGCAGCGGGGCTTCAAGACCGCGCCGGGACTCGTGGCGGACGGTCGCGACATGGGCACGGTGATCTTCCCCGAGGCGGAACTGAAGGTGTTTTTGACGGCATCGCCACAGGCCCGTGCCGAGAGGCGGTATAAGCAATTGATAGAAAAAGGTTTTTCTGCTAACATAGACAGTCTCATGCTGGATCTTGAGGCGCGTGATGCACGGGATAGAAACCGTGTCGAAGCGCCGCTCCGGCCAGCTGAGGGTGCGCGGGTACTCGATACTTCTGGACTCAACGTCGATCAGGCGGTGGCTCAGGTGCTCGAATGGTTCGCGCAAGTGCAGTACCCGCAAGGCGCCTGACCGAGTGTTTCATGCAGTCACTCAGTCCGGATTTGTCTAACCTTTAACCCAACCGTTGTGCGTTTTTGTCAGCCCCCCCTTCGGGATCTGAGACGCCAGCGGCGTAATCCACATTTATGTCCGACCTGCAAACCTCGACCAACGAATCTTTCGCGGCGCTTTTCGAAGAGTCGCTCTCCCGTCAAGACATGCGTGCTGGTGAAGTCATCAGCGCTGAAGTCGTTCGGGTTGACCACAACTTCGTGGTCGTCAACGCCGGGCTCAAGTCCGAAGCGTACATCCCCATCGAAGAATTCCTGAATGATCAGGGCGAGGTCGAAGTTCAGGCCGGCGACTTTGTTTCCGTGGCGATCGACGCCCTGGAAAACGGCTACGGCGACACCGTGCTGTCGCGCGACAAGGCCAAGCGTCTGGCTTCGTGGCTGCAACTGGAAAAGGCTCTCGAATCGGGCGACCTCGTGACCGGTACGATCACCGGCAAGGTCAAGGGCGGCCTGACCGTGATGGTCAACGGCATCCGTGCATTCCTGCCGGGTTCGCTGGTTGACACGCGTCCGGTCAAGGACACGACCCCGTACGAAGGCAAGACCCTCGAATTCAAGGTTATCAAGCTCGACCGCAAGCGCAACAACGTTGTGCTGTCGCGCCGTGCCGTGATCGAAGCCACCCAAGGTGAAGAGCGCGCCAAGCTGCTCGAAACCCTGAAGGAAGGCGCGATCGTCAAGGGCGTGGTCAAGAACATCACCGACTACGGCGCATTCGTGGACCTCGGCGGTATCGACGGCCTGCTGCACATCACCGACATCGCATGGCGTCGCGTGCGTCACCCGAGCGAAGTTCTGTCGGTTGGCCAAGAAGTCACCGCCAAGATCCTCAAGTTCGATCAAGAGAAGGGCCGTGTCTCGCTGGGCGTTAAGCAACTCGGCGAAGATCCGTGGGAAGGCATTGCTCGCCGTTACCCGCAAGGCACCCGCCTGTTCGGTAAGGTCACCAACATCACCGACTACGGCGCATTCGTCGAAGTGGAATCGGGCATCGAAGGCCTGGTTCACGTGTCGGAAATGGACTGGACCAACAAGAACGTTGCACCGACCAAGGTTGTCCAGCTGGGCGACGAAGTCGAAGTCATGGTTCTCGAGATCGACGAAGACCGTCGTCGTATCAGCCTCGGCATGAAGCAATGCAAGCCGAACCCGTGGGATGATTTCTCGCGCAACTTCAAGAAGGGCGACAAGATCAAGGGCGGCATCAAGTCGATCACCGACTTTGGCGTGTTCATTGGTCTGCCTGGCGGCATCGACGGCCTGGTCCACCTTTCGGACCTGTCGTGGAGCGAAACCGGCGAAGACGCCGTCCGCAAGTACAAGAAGGGCGACGAAGTCGAAGCCGTGGTTCTCGGTATCGATGTCGAGAAGGAACGCATCTCGCTGGGTATCAAGCAGCTCGAAGGCGATCCGTTCAACACGTTCGTTGCTATCAACGACAAGGGTTCGATCGTCAACGGTACGGTCAAGTCGGTTGATCCGAAGGGTGCTGTCGTGTCGCTGGGTGAGGACGTCGAAGGCTACCTGCGTGCTTCGGAAATCTCGCAAGATCGCGTGGAAGATGCCCGCAACGTGCTCAAGGATGGTGACGCCGTCAACGTGATGATCGTCAACATCGACCGCAAGTCGCGCAACATCAACCTGTCGATCAAGGCCAAGGATTCGGCTGAGCAACAGGAAGCGATGAGCAAGTTGTCGTCGGACAGCTCGGCAGCGAGCGGCACCACCAACCTCGGTGCGCTGCTCAAGGCCAAGCTGGACAGCCAGAATCAGTAAGGTCCAAGGCCTATGACCAAGTCTGAATTGGTCAACCAGTTGGCGGCGCGGTTTCCCCAGTTGGTGCTCAAGGATGCCGATTTCGCGGTGAAGACGATTCTCGACGCGATGGCTGACGCGCTTGCGCGCGGCCACCGTATCGAGATCCGCGGATTTGGTAGTTTTGGGCTCAACCGTCGGCCACCGCGCGTCGGCCGCAACCCCAAGTCGGGTGAGAAAGTGATGGTGCCGGAGAAATTCGTGCCTCACTTCAAGCCCGGCAAGGAGCTGCGAGAGCGGGTTGATCACAAGGCGTCGGACCAATAAGGCCCTTTGGGATCTACTACGCAAAAAAAGCGCCTCAGGGCGCTTTTTTTGTTTCCGGGAGGGCAGATGCACACAATTCCCGGAAATGTGAAGCGCGTTGCATGAACGCCGCCTCCCAGGGCACATCCGGTACAATACGCGCACGTGCCGGCCCGCGCGTGGGCAGTCTCCATGTGCTACGCGGGCCGAACAAGTCGCAAAACATACGGCAATCCTGCCGCAGGAGCCTTTCGGCATGAAGCTGATTGTTTGGATCGTTCGTCTCATCGTCTTCGTGGTGTTGCTGTGTCTCGCACTCGCCAACACGGGCGAGGTCACGTTGAACCTGTTCCTGGGCCATACGTGGACGGCACCGCTCATCATGATCGGCCTGGCGTTTTTCGTGGTCGGTGGCGTCATCGGTGTGCTGGCCACGTTGCCGAGCCTGATGCGTCAGCGGCTTGAGCTGCGTCGCACCCGCCGGGATCTGGCGCGGGCGCAGCGCGACCCCGAGGCGAGCGACCAGCCGCCGATGCTGCCGCCGGTCTGAACCGGCAGGCGCGCAAGCTGGCGACCTTCGCCATCCTCATCGACTGTTTCAAAGACAACACGCATCCATGGAATTCGAGGTCTGGTGGCTACTGGCCATCCCGGTGATTTTCGGCTGCGGCTGGGTCGCTGCGCGGCTGGATTTGCGCAGCCTGCTCTCCGAGAGCCGCAACTTGCCGGCGTCCTATTTTCGCGGGCTGAACTTCCTGCTCAACGAGCAGCCGGACAAGGCGATCGATGCCTTCATCGAAGTCGCGAAGCTCGACCCCGAGACAACCGAACTGCACTTCGCGCTCGGCAGCCTGTTTCGCCGACGCGGCGAGACCGAGCGCGCCATTCGCGTGCATCAAAACCTGCTTTCGCGTGATGATCTGCCGAAGACCGACCAGGAGCATGCGCTCTACGAACTCGGTCATGACTTTCTGAAGGCGGGGTTGCTAGATCGCGCTGAAGAAGCCTTCGGCCGGCTGCAAACCGGCAACTACGCCAAGGCGGCGCAGCACGCCAAACTCACGATCTATCAGATCGAAAAGGAATGGCGCAAGGCGCTCACCGAAGCCGAGACGCTTAGCGATCTCGATCCGGCCGTGTCGTACCGCAAGGAAATCGCACAGTTTCATTGCGAACTGGCGCAGGAAGCGCTGCAACGCAAGGACGCCGAAGCCGTCGCGCGCGAGCTCGACGCAGCGCTCGACATCAACCCGGCCAATGTACGCGCACCGCTCTTGCGTGGTGACATGCTGCTGGCGGCCGGTGACGCCGAGGGCGCGCTACGCGTGTTGCGCACGATAGAGGAGCAAAACCCCGTCTATCTGGGCTTGGCAGCCAAGCGTCTGATGCGTGCTTACGAAGCGTTGGGCCGTGCGCCGGAAGGGCTGGCCTTGCTGCATGACGCGCTGATGCGAAATCCGTCTGACGACTTGCTCGAAATCGTCTACGAAAAGACGTTGTCCCTGAATGGTCCCGAAGCCGCGCTGGGGGCGATGCGCGAGCAGATGCAGCGGGCGCCGAGCGCGCCGGGAATGGCGCGTTTGCTCGAAGCGCACGCCGCGACGGCCCATGGCGACACGCAGAGCGACCTGCAACTGATGGGCAAGCTCATCACGCAGCGCACGAAGTCGCTGCCGCGCTATGTTTGCGACCAGTGCGGCTTCCGTGCCCGACTCTTTTACTGGCAGTGCCCCGGCTGTAATGGCTGGGAGACCTATACGCCGCGACGTGCCGACGTGCCGGCGGCCTCCTAATTTTTTAAAGTTCGCGCAATCATGAAAGTCACCATCATCGGCTCCGGTTACGTCGGCCTCGTTACGGGCGCGTGTCTGGCAGACGTCGGCAACGACGTGTTCTGCCTTGACGTCGATCCGCGCAAGATCGAGATTCTGAACAACGGCGGCGTGCCGATTCACGAGCCGGGTCTCCAAGAGATCATCGCGCGCAATCGTGAAGCGGGCCGCCTGCATTTTTCGACGGATATCGAAGCGTCGGTCGCACACGGCGACGTGCAGTTTATCGCCGTCGGTACCCCGCCCGACGAAGACGGTTCCGCCGACCTGCAATACGTGGTCGCCGCTGCCCGTAACATCGGCCGCTACGCCAAAGACTTCAAGGTCATCGTCGACAAGTCGACGGTGCCTGTCGGCACGGCAGACAAGGTGCGCGCCGCCGTGAGCGACGAGCTCGCCAAGCGCGGTGAAGCCGTGTCGTTCTCCGTCGTGTCGAACCCCGAGTTTCTGAAGGAAGGGGCGGCCGTGGACGACTTCATGCGCCCCGACCGTATCGTGATCGGCGTGGATGACGATGCCGACGGCCAGCAGGCGCGCGCCATGATGAAGCGTCTGTACTCGCCGTTCAACCGCAACCACGAGCGCACGTTGTATATGGATGTTCGCTCGGCAGAGTTCACGAAATACGCGGCCAACGCGATGCTCGCGACGCGTATCTCGTTCATGAACGAGCTGGCCAATCTGGCCGACCGCGTGGGCGCCGACATCGAAAACGTGCGTCAGGGCATTGGCTCGGACCCGCGCATCGGCTACCACTTCCTCTACGCCGGCTGCGGCTACGGCGGCTCCTGCTTCCCGAAGGATGTGCAGGCACTCGTGCGCACGGCCGACGACTACGGGCTGCCGCTGCGGATTCTCGACGCGGTGGAAGCCGTCAACGAGACGCAGAAGACTGTGCTGATCGGCAAGATCGTGAAGCGCCTGGGCGACGATCTCTCGGACAAGACGTTCGCCCTCTGGGGTCTCGCCTTCAAGCCGAACACCGACGACATGCGCGAGGCCCCGAGCCGCCGCGTGATCGCCGAGTTGGTCGCGCGTGGTGCGCGCGTGCGCGTGTACGACCCGGTGGCGCTGGAAGAAGCGCGCCGCGTGATTGCGCTCGACTTTGCGGACGATCCGACGGCCCACGCCCGCATTGAATTTTGCACCTCGCAGAACGATGCGCTCACCGGTGCCGATGCGCTCGTGATCGTCACCGAATGGAAGGCCTTCCGCAGCCCCGACTTCGCCCGCGTGAAGGCATCGCTGTCGATGCCGCTGGTTTTCGACGGTCGTAATCTTTACGATCCGGAAGCGATGCGCGAACTGGGTGTGGAGTACCACGCCATCGGCCGCGGCTTGCACGTGCCGGCATAACACTCAAGGAACCAAGGAACGATTGATGACTTTCACGGTAACTTCTATCTCCGGTACGGTGCCGGTGCCTGATGTGCCCCGCCTGCCTCGTGAAGCGTTCGCGAGCGCTCGCGTGCTGATCGTTGGCGACGTGATGCTTGACCGCTATTGGTTCGGTGATGTGAATCGTATTTCTCCTGAAGCGCCGGTGCCGGTCGTTCACGTCAAGCGTAACGAGGAGCGCCTCGGTGGCGCGGCCAACGTCGCGCTCAATGCCGCGTCGCTGGGTGCGCAAGCCGGGTTGTTGTGCGTGCTGGGGCAGGACGAACCGGGCAACCGAGTGGCGGATCTGCTCGAAGCGAGCGGTGTGACGACGTATCTCACGCGCGATGCGGACCTGGCGACGACGATCAAGCTGCGCATCGTCTCGCGCCAGCAGCAACTCTTGCGCATTGATTTCGAGAACATGCCGGCACGCGAAGTGTTGCTGGTCGTGCTTGATCAGTACCGCCAACTGGTGAACGACTATGACGTTGTGCTGCTGTCGGACTACGCCAAGGGCGGGCTGACACATGTGCAGCCGATGATTGAAGCGGCACGTGCGGCTGGCAAGGCAGTGCTTGTCGACCCGAAAGGCAGCGATTACGAACGCTATCGCGGTGCGACGATCCTCACGCCGAACCGCTCGGAATTGCAGCAAGTCGTGGGGGAATGGCGCTCTGAAGACGATTTGACACAGCGCGCGCAGAATCTGCGCGAGTCGTTGGCCCTCGATGCCCTGTTGCTCACGCGCTCGGAAGAAGGGATGACTCTCTTCACCAAGGGCGGGGCGTTGAACGTGCCGGCGCAGGCGCGCGAAGTGTATGATGTCTCGGGCGCTGGCGACACCGTTATCGCAACGCTCGCGGCGTCACTTTCTGCTGGCTTGTCGCTGCCGCAGGCAGTGGTGCTGGCTAACCGTGCCGGCAGTATCGTCGTTGGCAAGCTGGGCACGGCGAGCGTGGACTACACCGAACTTTTCCCGAACTGACATGACCATCATCGTGACCGGCGCCGCAGGTTTCATCGGCGCCAACATCGTCAAAGCCCTCAATGAGCGTGGTGAAACCGACATTGTGGCGGTCGACAACCTCACTCGCGCTGACAAGTTTCACAATCTGGTGGATTGCGAGATCAGCGACTACCTGGACAAGACCGATTTCGTCGCGCGTTTTCAGCGCCGTGAATTCGGCCGTGTGCGTGCGATTTTCCATGAAGGCGCCTGCTCCGACACCATGGAGACCGACGGCCGCTACATGATGGAGAACAACTTCCGCTACACGCGGGCGTTGTTCGACGCGTCGCTGGCACAAGCCGTGCCCTTTCTCTACGCCTCGTCGGCCGCAACTTATGGTGCATCCGAGACGTTCGTCGAGACGCGCGAGTACGAGAAGCCGCTGAACGTCTACGGCTACTCGAAGTTTCTGTTCGACCAGATTGTGCGCCGTGCCATGCGTGACGCGGGCGGCAAGCTGCCGAGTCAGGTGGCCGGTTTCCGTTACTTCAACGTGTACGGTGCACGTGAGGCGCACAAGGGCCGTATGGCGTCGGTGGCGTACCACAACTTCAACGAATACCGCGCCAATGGCCGCGTGAAGCTCTTCGGCGAGTACAACGGCTACGCCGCCGGTACGCAAAGCCGCGACTTCGTGTCGGTGGAAGACGTGGTCAAGGTGAACCTGCACTTCTTCGATCACCCGGAGCGCAGCGGCATCTTCAACCTGGGCACGGGCCGTGCGCAACCGTTCAACGACATCGCCGTGGCGGTGATCAACACGTTGCGCGAAGAGAAGGGCGAAGCACCGCTGGGGCTCGACGAACTCGTGCGTCAGGGGCTGATCGAGTACATCGACTTCCCGGATGCGCTGCGCGGTAAATACCAGAGCTTTACGCAGGCGAATATCGACCATCTGCGTCAGGCGGGTGGTTATACGCAGCCGTTCTATACGGTGGGCGAAGGCGTCTCGCGTTACGTCCGCTGGTTGCTGGCGCGATGAGCGGCGCCACGAAGCGATTCGCTTGAACGACGGGGAACCCAGTGGGTTCCCCGTTTTGTTTTGCGCGCCACCTGACGCCGGATGTCATCCGGAAGCGTTCGGGTGCGTTAACCTCGTTATACGTATCATTTTCCGGCGTGCGCCCGGGTAAGGGCGCATCGGCCAGAGAGTGGACGGGTTCTGACTACGCAAGGATGGAGAAGGGCGCGTAGGGCTGCCTGACCGGAGCACCGGAGCACCGGAACACCGGAACACCGGAACTCGGGAGCGGGCAGCAAAGGGAGGAGGTGGCCGGGAGGACATCACGATCCGCTCGCCATCGCCGGTCTGGTTCGTCGAGCCACGCCGTTTTTCCCAACGTCGCGCATGGCGCCGGACGTTGGACGCGGCAAGTTGCCGACTGTCTCAAAAAGGATTGCACCATGCTCCGCAAGCTCTTGCTGGCAGTTGTTACCTTTTTTGCCCTGTGCGGCCTGGCCATGGCCGCCGTCGACATCAACACCGCCGATCAGGCGACACTCGAATCTCTCAAAGGCATCGGCCCGGTCAAGTCCAAGGCCATCATCGACGAGCGCAACGCGCACGGCCCTTATAAAGACGCCGCCGATGTCGCCAAGCGCGTCAAAGGACTCGGCGCCAAGTCGGTCTCGACGCTGCAAACTGAAGGCATGACCATCAACGGGCAGGGCGGCGGTGCTGCCCCGGTGGCGGCAACCAAGCCCGCAACTGCCCCCGCGACCCCTGCGGCTCAGGCACCGGCGCCTGCCGCCCCTGCCAAGCCCGCGCCAGCCACCGCACAGGCACCCGCAGCCCCGGCCCCTGCCACGACCATGAAGCCTGCGCCGTCGACGACTATGCAACCTGCACCGGCCCCCGGCACCGCGATGAAGTCCACGTCGCCCGGACCGGCCATGACGGCGAACCCCGCCCCGACGGCGGCACCGGCAGCGGCAGCAACGGGCGCGGCCGCCGCCTCCGCGACTGACTCGACGGCCAAGACCAAGTCGTCGAAGTCTAAGAAAGCCAAGGATGCTGCCGCCGCACCGGCCGGCGCTTCTGCGGCCGGCGCTGCCGCACCGGCAGCCGATGCGGCCAAGGCGACGAAGTCGAGCAAATCGAAGGCAACCGCAGCCGCTGCGCCGTCGGCAGCCTCGGCACCGGGTGCTTCGACCGACGCTGCACCGGCCAAGCCCAGCAAATCTAAGAAGGCCAAGGCACCGGCGGCAGCGAGCGCACCCAAAGCGTGATGCAGTGATGCAGTGATCCGGCACTTGTTCTTGCTCAATCGGGAACAACGGCAGGTCACCAATATTGAAGGCCGATCCGGGCAATACCACGCCCGGATCGGCCTTTCGCTTTCCCCCTCGCATTGCGTAACCGATTCCCGCTAAGCCCTTACCCTGAGCGCGGACATGGCCGGTGGATTAGAATGTTTCGATTCCCGACCGAAAAAGCTTAGCGCAATGGCCTATAAGACTATCGAAGACACCATCGGCAATACGCCGCTGGTGCAATTGGTGCGTTTGCCCGACGACGAAATCCGCCGCCGCAACAACGTGATTCTCGGCAAGCTCGAAGGCAACAACCCGGCCGGCTCGGTGAAGGACCGCCCGGCACTCTCGATGATCAAGCGCGCCGAGCAGCGCGGGCGTATCAAACCGGGCGACACGCTGATCGAAGCGACCTCGGGCAATACAGGCATCGCGCTGGCCATGGCGGCCGCCATCCGTGGCTACAAGATGGTGCTGATCATGCCGGAAGATCTTTCGATCGAGCGTCGCCAGAGCATGGGTGCGTACGGCGCCGAGATTATCCTGACCCCCGTGAAGGGCGGTATGGAATACGCGCGCGACCTCGCCGAGCAGATGCAACGCGACGGCCGGGGCACGATCCTCGACCAGTTCGCCAACCCGGACAATCCGCTCGCGCACTACGAAAGCACCGGCCCGGAGATCTGGCGCGATACCGAAGGCCGCATCACGCACTTCGTGTCGGCCATGGGCACCACGGGCACGATTATGGGCGTGTCGCAGTATCTGAAGGAACAGAACGACGCGGTGCAAATCATCGGTGCCGAGCCTGCCGAAGGTTCGCGTATTCCGGGCATTCGCAAGTGGCCGGAGGCGTATCTGCCGAAGATTTTCGATCGCGCTCGCGTGGATCGCACGATATCGGTGACGCAGGCCGAGTCCGAGATCATGGCGCGCCGCCTCGCCGCTGAAGAAGGCATTTTCTGCGGTATTTCGGCCGCAGGTGCCTGCCAGATTGCGCTGAACTTGGCGCACGAAGTCGAGAACGCGACCATCGTGTTCGTGGTCTGCGATCGTGGCGACCGCTATCTGTCGACGGGTGTGTTCCCGGCGTGATCGCGTAGTTGCGTGAGTGCACGCACGACAGCTTGAGAATGAAGAAACGGGACCTCGCGGTCCCGTTTTCGTTGGTGCTGTTCAAGCCGCCGCATGACGACGGCCTGTGACCTGTCACGGCGCGCGTGCCGCCTTGATCGCATCGGCGAGGTCATACACCGACATCGCATAGAAGAAGCTGCGGTTATAGCGCGTGAGCACGTAGAAGTTGTTCAAGCCCATGCGGTACTGCGTTGCCTGACCCGGTGTCGGCAGATCGACGATCAGTACCGGCGTGTCGAGCTTCGCGCCCACATCGAGGCGCGGCTCGTTCATCAGCATACCGGCCTTGATGAAGTCGCTGAGCTTCCAGTGCGGCTCGGGTTGACCGTCGGCACCGGCTTCCGCCAGCCCCTGACTGCCCCGGTCGTTCGCGATATTCCACACGATCGGCTGACCCGATTGCCAACCGTGTTGCTTGAGGAAGTTGGCGACACTGCCGATGGCGTCTGCAACGTCGGTCGTCAGGTTGATCTTGCCGTCGCCGGTGTAGTCCACCGCATAGTTGCGGATCGACGAGGGCATGAATTGCGGAATGCCGATGGCGCCCGCATACGAGCCATAGATGCTGAAAGGATCGACGGCGCGCTCGCGTGCGTACAGCAACAGGTTCTCGAGTTCGTTACGGAAGAGCGCCATGCGCTCCGAACGATTGCGCGCGGGCGGGTAGTCGAACGCGAGCGTGGTGAGCGCGTCGATGGTGCGGAAGTTGCCCATGTTGCGGCCGTAGATCGTCTCAACGCCGATGATGGCCACGATGATCTCTTCCGGCACGCCGTACTGCTTCGCCGCACGGGCGAGCGTGTCGGCGTTCTGATTCCAGAACCGCACGCCGCCGTTGATGCGCGTGTTATCGAGAAAACGCTTCTCGTAGTTGATCCAGTTCTTCTGTCCCGGCGTGGCGGGCGGGGCCGCGAGACGTGCTGCGGTTTGTGAGAACACCACACGCGAGAAAATCTTCTGCAATTCGGCGCGATTGAAACCGTCGCGCGCGACCACGTCGTTGATGAACGCGTCGACGTCGGGGTTGGCCGCGTAGCGTTGCGGCACCACTTCTTCCTCGAATTCTGTCGATTGCTGTGCGACCTGCTTGGGGCGCGATGTCTGCGCGTGCACGCTGGACGCGCCCAGCGTCGTCACGGCAAATACGCCGACGCACAACGCGGTGCCTAAGGTGGTGCCTAAGGTGGTGCTTAAGGTGGTGATTAAGGTCGTTCCCAGCGCGCGCATTGAGCGCGCGAGTGGCTGGGCGTCGTAGGAGGTGCGGCCGTTGTCCGGTCGTTGGGCGAGGCGCGATTGCGCCGGCGCGAGAGAGTCTTGCATCCGTACCGGTGATGTCATGCTGTCTGTCAGGCCTGTATGAAGTCCGAATGCGACATGCCGGCGTGGGCCGGCGGTGTCGCGTGAGCGTTTCGTCTAGCGGTTACGTCTAGAGCGTCGGTCATTCGTGTCGGTTCCGGCCGTCTCGCATATTGCACTACGAACGGCCCTCGCCAACTGACACGGGTCTGCTGGAAAGAGACTGCAGGCAGTATAACCGAGTGCACCTGTGATACCTTTAGGCCTGTGCACTGTCAGTGACAGGCTCATGGGGGATGTCCGCCATAGGCAGGCGTTTGCCAGTGTTTGCCAATGAAGACCCGTGCAATCCGGCTCACGCTCGCCAGGCTCCTTGCCCGGCCGCTACCGGACGTGGAGACTACGGCGCGGCGGGTATCCCCCGCCTCGTTCCAATATAACGATACGAACGCGACACATCGAATGGCTACCGGGTTTTATACGCACCCCGATTGCGTCCGTCACGAGATGGGCGAGTGGCATCCGGAATGTCCCGAGCGGCTGCGCGCCATCGAGGATCAACTGATCGCCGGGCGCATCGACGGCTTGCTCGAGCGCCGTGAAGCGCCAGCGGCCGATGAGGCCAGCCTGCGACTCGTGCACACGCAAGATCACATCGACTTCATCCGCGACAATATCCCTGAAACGGGTTATTTCCCCATCGATCCCGACACATTGCTCAATCCGTATTCGTGGCGTGCTGCCACGCGCGCGGCAGGGGCGGCGGTGGCGGCAACCGATGCGGTCATTCGCGGCGAACTGGACAACGCGTTCTGTAGCGTGCGCCCGCCGGGCCATCACGCGACGCCGACGCGCGCCATGGGTTTCTGCCTGTTCAACAACGTGGCGATTGCGGCGGCTCATGCGCTGGAAGTGCACGGACTGTCGCGCGTGGCCATCGTCGACTTCGACGTGCATCACGGCAACGGCACCGAAGCGGCGTTCGCCAACGACGATCGCGTGCTGATGTGCGGCATCTTCCAGCACCCGTTCTATCCGTTCTCGGGCGCCGATCACCCCGCACCGAACATGCTCAATATCCCGCTCTCGGCGCGGACATCGGGCATGGCCGCGCGCGAGGCCATCGACTACGGCTGGCTCGGGCAGCTCGACGCGTTCCGTCCCGAAATGATTTTCTTCTCGGCGGGCTTCGACGCGCATCGGGAAGACGATCTCGGTAACCTCGGCCTGACCGAAGCAGACTTCACTTGGATGACCGAACGCGTGAAGGTCATTGCCGATCGTCACGCGAAGGGGCGCATCGTAAGTTGTCTCGAAGGCGGCTACAACCTCTCGGCACTTGGCCGCAGCGTTGTGGCGCATCTGAAGGTGCTCGCCGACGTTTGAGCGGCCTTCTTCGAGTGGCCTTCTTCGAGGGGCCTGCTTCGAGGGGCCTGCTTCGAGGGGCCTGCTTCGAGGGGCCTGCTTCGAGGGGCCTGCTTCGAGCGGCCTGCTTCGATCGGCTTATCGCGCGGCGCCTGCACTTCACCCTATTCGATGCCGCGCGGCATGACGTGGCACAGGAGACGATCATGAGCGCCACTGACGAATCGCTGGTTCTCACCACGCGCGGTGAAGGTGACCTTGCAGGCGTCGTGACGCTCACGTTGAATCGTCCGCGCCAGTTCAATGCCCTGTCCGAAGCGATGCTCGATGCGCTGCAACACGCACTCGATGCCATCGCGAACGACGACAGCGCGCGTGTTGTCGTATTGGCCGCAGCGGGGGCGGCGTTCTGCGCCGGGCACGATCTCAAGGAGATGCGCGCCGAGCCGTCGCTCGACTACTACCGTCGACTGTTCAATCAATGCACCCGCGTGATGATGACCATGCAGCGCATGCCGCAGCCCGTTATCGCACGCGTGCATGGCATAGCGACGGCGGCAGGGTGTCAGTTGGTGGCGATGTGCGATCTGGCGGTGTCAGCGTCGGTGGCACGCTTCGCGGTGTCCGGCATTAACGTGGGATTGTTCTGCGCGACACCGGGCGTGGCGCTCTCGCGCAATCTGTCGCGCAAGCAAGCGATGGAGATGCTGCTGACGGGCGATTTCATCGACGCCGAAACCGCGCGTGAACGTGGCCTCATCAATCGCGTGGTGCCGATGGAGCAGCTCGACACGGAAGTGGCGGCGCTATGTGCTTCGATACTCGCGAAGCCTGCGGCGGCAGTCGCCGCCGGCAAGGGCCTGTTCTACCGGCAACTGGAGACGGGCATCGAAGCGGCCTACCAGATGGCCGGCCAGACGATGGCGTGCAACATGATGGACGATAGCGCGCTCGAAGGCGTACAGGCCTTTATCGAAAAGCGCGCACCGGGTTGGGCGAAGTCATAGGCGACGATAGCGCTGTCGCTACCGGCGATTTACCACTGTTTCTCCAGCACCAGCGGCCCCGGCGTTGCCGTGCGGCTTACGGCATAGCCGTTGCCCGTGAACCACGCACGCAGCTCCTTCACCATGTCCGGATTGCCGCACACCATGATGCGCGACGTGGCAGGGTCGAGCGTCGCGCCCATCGATGTTTCCAGTTCTCCCGATTCGAGCAATGACGTGATGCGGCCATAAAGCGCACCGGGCGTCTGCTCGCGCGTCACGCAAACACCGAAGTGGAGTTTCTCGACCAGCGCCGGATCCACGTCAGGATGCGAGAAGTGGCGCAGTTCCTCGTAATAGGCGAGATCACGCTCCCAGCGCACGCTGTGCACCACGTAGATCTTTTGAAAACGCTGCCACACGGCCGGATCGCGCAATATCGACACGAACGGCGCGAGGCCCGTGCCCGTGGCGAGCAGCCAGAGGTCGTCGCCACCGGTGAATCGATCGAGCGTGAGAAAACCGTAGGCGGAGTGATCGACGAGCATCTCATCGCCGACCTTGAGCTTCGCCATGCGTGGCGTCAGCAGCCCCTCGGGAATCGTGATTACGTAGAACTCCAACGTATCTTCGGCAGGCGAATTCACGAAAGAATACGCGCGCCAGATCAGTTGTCCGTCATCGCCGGGCAGGCCGAGCCGAACGAACTGCCCGGGCGCAAATTGCAGGCCGGGCGGCCGTGTGGTCTTGATGCTGAAGATCGTCGGCGTCCAGAAGTGCACGCCGGTGACGGTTTGCGGCGAGTATTTCGTCTGCGCTTGCATGCCGGGGCTCCTCGCGAATTCGTACGAACCCAGTGTAACGCGCAGCGCGGCCTATCGGGGTGAGACCCTGCTCCCGTGTTGGGATCGCAGGGCCAGCGAGCTCAGACGCTATCGTGGGCCGGCTCGGGCGTTTTCGCGACCGGCAGGTGCTGCAACATCCACTGTGTGAGATCGCCGATGACTTTCTCGCGGTCGAGATCGTTGAGCGTTTCGTGAAAGTGGCCCTTGTAGAGATGCAGCGTCTTGTCCTGCGAGCCCGCGTTGTCATGAAACTGCTCGCTGGCCCACGGCGCGGTGAGTTTGTCCGCGGTGCCGTGAAAGACGTACAGCGGCAGATGCAGCGCATCGGCGTTGGCGTGAATACGCGCCATCGCGTCGAGCAATTCGGCGGCGGTGCGTGCCGGGGTGCCGCGATAGGCGTTCAACGGATCTTGCTTGGCCGCGTCGACCACCGACTTGTCGCGCGAAATCATCGCCGGATCGATCTTGAAGACCGGCACCTTCGGCAACCAGCGTGACACCCAGCGCCCGGCCTTGGCGAGCCACGGGGCAACGGGTTCCCCCGGCGCAAGGGCGGGGCTGCTCAGAATCAGCCCGCGCACATGGGCGGGCGCTCGTGTGATCGTGTAGAGCGCGGCAATGGCGCCGCCCATACTGTGGCCGAGCACGAACAGCGGCACTTGTCCGAAGGTGTGGCGCACGTGGGTGAGGAAAATCTCGGTGTCGTCGAGATATTCGTCGAAGTGATTGACGAAGACGCGTGCGCCAGCCGAGCGGCCGTGTCCCCGAAGATCGTACGTGATGGTGGCGATCTGATGCGAGGCGAAGTGCTCGGCGAGCCGCGCGTAACGCCCGCCGTGTTCGCCCATGCCGTGCACGATGGCGACCACCGCGCGCAGCGGCGTACCCGTGGTGCCTGTGTTGTCCGGGCGCCAGCTCTGCACGTGCAGATCGAGGCCGTCGCTGGCCTTCAGACGCGATTCCGAATGCGTGGTCATGTCTTCCTCCTCGCCCGGCGGCAGGGCGCTTGTCACCGAATTCCGAATGGATCCCCGGCGGGCCGTCATGCGTGTGACAGTCTGAATTCCGGGTGCGCCATTCGATCATAGGCGTCTGTGCGACGGGTGGATTTCTCTAGAGGAAATGCACCACGAAGACACTGGTTGAGCGTCACGATTTGCATAAAAATAGCACGATCGTTCGGGGCAGTGATGGCGTATCGGCAAGTGCCACCGCAGTTCCGGCAACGCTATCGCGAGGATCGCGCATGCGTGGCACATCCAGAGGGTGCATTAGGCTGTTGCCACAAAATGCCATAAATATGCAATAAATGCGTCAGTAACCCTGTGGTTATAATGGCAGCGGATTGACGTAAACGTAACTTTGGAGCGAGTTCATGAAGATCCTTGTACCGGTCAAACGGGTAGTGGATTACAACGTAAAGGTTCGCGTGAAGAGCGACGGCAGTGGCGTCGACATTGCGAACGTGAAGATGTCGATGAATCCGTTCGACGAAATCGCGGTGGAAGAGGCGGTGCGTCTGAAGGAAGCGGGCGTGGCGACGGAAGTGATTGCGGTGTCCGCGGGTGTGGCGCAATCGCAAGAGACGCTGCGTACGGCGCTGGCGATCGGTGCGGATCGCGCGATCCTGATCGAATCGGACGAAGAACTGCAACCGCTGGCCGTGGCCAAGTTGCTCAAGGCCGTGGTCGACAAGGAGCAGCCGCAACTGGTGATCCTGGGCAAGCAGGCCATCGACGACGACTCGAACCAAACCGGCCAGATGCTCGCGGCACTCGCGAAGCTGCCGCAGGCGACGTTTGCTTCGAAGGTGACCGTGGCGGATAACCGCGCACAGGTCACGCGCGAAGTGGACGGCGGTCTGGAAACGATCTCGCTGTCGCTGCCGGCGGTCATCACGACCGATTTGCGCCTGAATGAGCCGCGTTATGTGACGCTGCCCAACATCATGAAGGCGAAGAAGAAGCCGCTCGAGACGGTCAAGCCTGCCGATCTGGGGGTGGATGTGGCGCCGCGTCTGAAGACGCTGAAGGTGGCCGAGCCGCCCAAGCGCAGCGCAGGGGTGAAGGTGGCGGACGTGGCAACGCTCGTCGACAAACTGAAGACCGAAGCCAAGGTCCTGTAAGGAGACGACGAGATGAGCATTCTGGTAATTGCCGAACACGATAATCAATCGATCAAAGCGGCGACGCTGAACACGGTCGCTGCCGCACTGCAATGCGGTGACGACGTTCACGTGCTGGTCGCTGGCAGCAATGCCAAGGCCGCTGCTGACGCTGCCGCACAAATCGCGGGTGTGAAGAAGGTGCTGCTCGCTGATGCACCTTACTTCGCCGACGGTCTGGCGGAAAACATCGCCGACGAGGTGGTGTCGATCGCAGGTAACTATTCGCACATCCTCGCAACGGCGACCGCCTACGGCAAGAACATTGCCCCGCGCGTGGCCGCACTGCTGGACGTCGCCCAAATCTCGGATATCACGAAGGTCGACAGCGCCGACACGTTCGAGCGTCCGATCTACGCGGGTAACGCGATTGCGACGGTGCAAAGCGCCGACAAGGTGAAGGTGATCACCGTGCGCTCGACGGGCTTCGACCCGGCAGCCGCTACCGGTGGCAGCGCCGCAGTGGAGACCATCGCTGCTACGCCGGACGCCGGTCTGTCGCAATTCGTGGGCCGTGAAGTGACGAAGCTGGACCGTCCGGAACTCACGAGCGCGAAGATCATCGTCTCGGGTGGCCGTGGTCTGGGCTCGGGCGAGAACTACACGAAGGTGCTGGAGCCGCTGGCCGACAAGCTGGGTGCGGCACTGGGCGCTTCGCGCGCGGCAGTGGATGCCGGTTACGTGCCGAACGACTATCAGGTCGGTCAGACGGGCAAGATCGTGGCACCGCAGTTGTATGTGGCGGTGGGCATCTCGGGCGCGATTCAGCACTTGGCCGGGATGAAGGATTCGAAGGTGATCGTGGCGATCAACAAGGATCCGGAAGCGCCGATCTTCTCGGTGGCGGATTACGGTCTGGTGGGCGATCTGTTCACCGTTGTGCCGGAACTGGTGAGCGCGCTGTAAGCCGCTGGACAAGCAGATACGTCGGATACATCCGATACGTTAGATAAGGCCACTCACAAGGTGGCGCAGTCATCGCGCTGCGGAGCGGGTCGAGAGACTGGCTTCGCAGCCGATTCACATGAGGAGGCGGGCAACATGGTGCGTCCTCATATGAATCGGTCAGACACAAGACAATAAAAAACAAGAATCCCGGCATTCGCCACCATCCGCAGGCAAACGGAATCCCCTGGAGGAATGACATGAGTTATCAGGCCCCGATCAAGGACATGCAGTTCGTGATGAACGAGCTGGCGGACCTGTCGAGTATTGCCGCGCTGCCGGGCTACGAGGATGCCTCGCCCGAAATCGCACAGGCCGTGCTCGAAGAAGCCGCACGTTTTAACCAGGAAGTGCTCGCGCCGCTGAACGTCATCGGCGATCAGCAGCCGAGCACATGGAAAGACGGTGTCGTCACCACGACGCCGGGTTTCAAGGAAGCCTTCAAGCAGTTCTCCGAAGCCGGTTGGCAAGGGGTGCTGCACCCGCAGGAATTCGGCGGCCAAGGCCTGCCGAAACTGGTGGCCACGCCCTGCACCGAAATGCTCAATGCGGCGAACCTCTCGTTCGCCCTGTGCCCGTTGCTGACCGACGGTGCTGTCGAAGCGCTGCTCACGGCAGGCAGCGATGCACAACGCGCGCTCTACGTTCCCAAGCTGCTCTCTGGCGAATGGACCGGCACGATGAATCTGACCGAGCCGCAGGCGGGCTCCGATCTCGCGCTGGTACGCACACGTGCCGACCGCGCAGGCGACGGTACGTACAAGATTTTCGGCACGAAGATCTTCATCACGTTCGGCGAACACGACATGGCCGAGAACATCGTGCACCTCGTGCTGGCCCGCACGCCCGATGCGCCGCCGGGCGTGAAGGGCATCTCGCTGTTTATCGTGCCGAAGTTCAACGTCGATGCCGAGGGCAAGCTCGGCACGCGTAACGACGTGCACTGCGTGTCGATCGAACACAAGCTCGGCATCAAGGCGAGCCCGACCGCCGTGCTGCAATTCGGTGACAACGGTGGCGCAACGGGCTACCTGATCGGCGAAGAGAATCGCGGTCTCGAGTACATGTTCATCATGATGAACGCCGCGCGTTTCGCCGTGGGCATGCAAGGGGTCGCGGTCGCCGAGCGCGCCTATCAGCATGCGGTGGCGTATGCCCGTGATCGTTTGCAGAGCCGTCCGGTCGATGGTTCGTCGCGCGATGCGGTCGCGATCATTCATCACCCGGATGTGAAGCGCATGCTCATGACGATGCGCGCGCTCACCGAAGGGGCGCGTGCGCTGGCGTATGTCGCGGCGGCGCAGGCTGACATCGGACACAATGCCGCCGATGCGGGCGAGCGCAAGCGCGCACAGGCCGTCTACGAGTTTCTGGTGCCGATCGTGAAGGGCTGGAGCACGGAGATGTCGCTCGACGTCACGAGCCTCGGCGTGCAGGTGCATGGCGGCATGGGCTTCATCGAAGAAACGGGCGCTGCACAGTACTATCGCGACGCACGGATTCTGCCGATTTACGAAGGCACGACGGCCATTCAGGCCAACGACCTGATCGGTCGCAAGACGCTGCGTGATGGCGGCGCCGTGGCCCGTTCGCTGTTCGAGCAGGTGGCGGCCACCGAAAACGAATTGCGCGCCGCAGGCGGCGTGGCGACGAGCGTGGCCGAGCGTCTGGCCAAGGGCCGTGAAGCGTTGTCGATCGTGGTCGATTACGTCATCGCGAACACGCAAGACAACGCGAATGCCGTGTTTGCCGGCAGCGTGCCGTACCTGAAGCTGGCGGGGATCGTGCTGGGTGGCTGGCAGATGGGCCGCGCGTTGCTGGCAGCGCAGGCGCGTCGTGCGGAAGATCCGGCGTTCTTCGGTGCCAAGATCGGCACCGCACGTTTCTTTGCCGACCACATCCTGACGCAAGCACCGGGACTGGCACAGTCGATCACCGAGGGCGCAGATTCGGCGCTGTCGCTGAGTGAAGCGCAGTTCTGAGCGGTAGCTTTAGCGTCAGTAGCGAGCAATAAAAAAGGCGGCCTGCGGGCCGCCTTTCTTTTTGCCGTCATCGCACGACACATTCATCGCACGACAATCATCGAGCGAAAAAAACGGCACTGCGCGAACGCAGTGCCGTGTATTGGGTCCCCGCCACAGCCGCTAAGCCGGCATCCTGAACCGGGAGGTTCAAGGTGGTCGCGGTTAGTAGCGCTTTGGGTTCATCAGACAGAGTGACGCTCACGCCAGCACTACAAACTTCCGCAACCTGCAAAAAGCATTGGTTCAAGGAATCTATGACTTTCGCAAACCAGGCAGGGAAAACTAACCTTTTGAATCGCGCGACAGCCTGTGAATTTCTACGTTGACTCAGCTTTGATACTGGTCGATCACAGCGCTTAATCGATCGTTCATGCGTTGCATTCTACTCTGAATTTCTTCAGCGGGGAAAGATTGTCCAGCAGCAATACTTTTTTCCAGTGCAAGCAATTCGGATGCCAGGCTCAACGCTGCCATGACGGCAATCCGGTCGGTGCCGCGCACGCTGCTTTGTGCACGAACCTTGCTCATTTCGGCATCGACGCGCGAGACGGCGGAGAGCAGATCGGCCTCGTGTTCCGGCGGGCACGCGAGACGGTAAGACTGTTCCAGAATATGAACTTCGAGCTGCTTGATCGTCATGCGTGTTCTCCACCGGGGGTACCGAGCAGATCCATCTGACCCTCAGCAGGGTTTTGCGACGGAAGCTTTTCCAGAATGGCATTCAGGCGAACCTGAGCCTCGTCGATCTTGGCGGCGAGCTGATCGCGCTGCAAACGCAGGGCGTCGCGCTCGGCGCGTAATTGTTCAATCGCGGCGCGGGTATCGTCGCATTCGGCGCGTGTGCGCTCAAGCTCACTTAGCAGTGCCTGATTGTGTTGATGAAAACGTTGGCTTATTACAACCAACTGTTCGATTTTGTCAGTGAGATTGTCGAGATCGGTGAGCATCGGGCTGCGTCCTCTTAATTGCCCTACATTCTAACGGAATCGGCGGCCAATGCCCGATGAACGAGCATTGACGCTCGTCCGATTGACCCCTACACTTGCGGCGCTTCGGTGCTCGCGCACGCCCCCCGGCATGCGCAGTTAAACGGGAAACAGGGAGCCGCGCCCCCACACGGGCTGGCCAACCTGTGCTGCCCCCGCAACGGTAAGTCATCATTTCGGCCATAAAGGTTTCCGAAAACGCACCTCGCCTCAATCGCCACTGCAAGTGTTTCGCTTGTGGGAAGGCTGGTCAGGCGCGACGATGACCAGCCCGGATACCGGCCAAGCGAGTGGGGAAAAGTCATGCTGCCCGGCGCTGCCGCCGGCGGCTCGCCGTCGTTTTCATGTGTCGATGCGATTCCATGCGACTTGCATCCGTGACCTGTCGCCGGCGCTCCCCGTGCGCTGACGACCCGCGGGGGAACGGGTCAAGGCAAAAAAAGAAAACTACGGAAGTCACACCAGATCATGCGCTCCCACGTTCGCGCTATGGCGCCGCACGCGCCTGCCTTTGCACCTGCCCCGCGCACCGTCGCCCTCGTTTGTGCTTCGCTTGCCGCCTCACTGAGCTTTGCCGTGCACGCCCAGTCGGCCACGCCGGCCGCTGCTGCAACCTCGGCTGAAACGACCGCCGCACCGGCCGCTCCCGTCATCGTCGCGGCCAACACAGCCACCAGCGACAACACCACGGCGGCACAGCTCAAGACCACTGTCGTGACGGCCTCGCGTACCGAGCAGAAGCTGGCCGACACGCTCGCCGCCACCTCGGTGATCACGCGCGAAGACATCGAACAAAGCCAGGCACAAGACCTGCCGACGCTCCTGCGCGGTCAGGCCGGCGTGGAAATCGTGCAGAACGGCGGCTTCGGCACGTCGGCCAGCATCTTCATGCGCGGTGCTGCGTCGAACGCGTCGCTCGTGCTCATCGACGGCGTGCCGGTCAACTCGGCCACCACGGGCACGACCAACATCGCACAGATTCCGGTGTCGCAAATTGACCACATCGAAATCGTGCGCGGCAATGTTTCGGCGCTCTATGGTTCGCAAGCCGTGGGCGGCGTGATTCAGATCTTTACCCGCAAGGGCGACGGCGGCCCGCCGCGTGCCTACGCGGAAATCGGTTACGGCACGAACAACACCACGCAAGCCAACGCCGGTATTGCGGGTGCGTTCAATGACGGCAAGACCAACTTCTCGCTGGATGTGTCGCGCTTTCACACGAATGGCATCACGGCCATCGACCCACGCTTCTATCCGAAGAATGTGAATCCGAACCGAAACGGTGACGACAACACGAGCGTGAGCGCGTCGATCTCGCAAAAGCTCGGCGACACGTGGGAAGTTGGCGCGCGCCTGTTCCAGAGCGACGGCAGCAGCAGCTACGACAACGCCTACGGCAAGCCCACCGATCTGAACGATACCGACGCCCGCGTGCGTCAGATCACGGGCTACGCGAAGGGCAACGTCACCGACAAGTGGAGCACACGCTTCTCGGTCACGCAGGGCGACGACTACAGCTACAACTACCTGAACGGCAAGGGCAACGGCAACTTCCACACGTCGAGCAATCAGATCGACTGGGGTAACGAATACGCCTTCATGCCCGACCAGAAGCTCATCGCCGGCTACACCCGTCTGGAGCAAACCGTCGAGAGCAGCACCAACTATGGCCGTAACAACCGCCACGTCGATTCGGGCTACGTCGGCTACGAAGGCACCTTCGGCAAGCATCAGGTGCAGGCCAACGTGCGTCGCGACGTGTACTCCGACTTCGGCGGCGCCAACAGCTACTGGGTCGGCTACGGCTACAACCTGACGCCGCAATGGAAGTTGATGGCCAACGCGTCGGACGGTTTCCGCGCACCGACGTTCAACGACCTGTTCTACCCGGGCTACGGCAATCCGAACCTGCAACCCGAGCGTTCGATCTCGAAGGAACTCGGCGTGCAGTTCAACGGCGGCGAGCGTCTGGGTCTGGTCAAGCTGACCGGCTTCCAGACCAAGTACACGAACCTGATTCAGGGCCTGACGGTGTTTCCGTACACGGCCTCGAACGTGGCCAAGGCGCGTGTCGAAGGGCTTGAGCTGACGTACACCGGCCGTCCGATTTTCGGCGTTGACGTGCGGGCCTCGTTCACGCGTCAGAACCCGACCGATCTGGATGCCGACAAGCAACTCGCGCGCCGTGCCAAGCAGTTCGGCTCGGTCGGCCTGTCCAAGCGCTTCGACAAGTTCACCGTCGGCGGCGACGTGTTCTACAGTGGCGAGCGTTACGACAGCGGTGGCCAGCATCTCGGTGCGTACACGCTCGTGAACCTGCAAGCGCGTTACGATATCGACAAATCCTGGTACGTCTCGGCGCACCTGGACAACGTCTTCAACAAAAACTACCAGACGGTTTATGCCTACAACACGATCGGGCGCGCGATTTACGTCACGCTCGGCTGGAAGCAGTTCTGACGCACCGGCATCGCGGGGCGTAGCGGCATGACGCTGCGTCGCGCACTCGCCATCTGGACGGCACTCGCCAGCCTCGCGCTGGCAGTGCTCGTGGCATCGCTCATGCTGGGCAGTGTGCCGGTCTCGCTACGTGAGATCGGCGGTCTGATCCTCGGCCACGACGTCGGGCTGGCCGGCGACGTGGTCTGGCGTCTGCGCCTGCCACGTGCGCTGGCCGCTTTTGCCTGCGGCGGATTACTGGCGGTGTCGGGCGCGCTCATGCAGACGCTGCTGCGCAATCCGCTGGCCGACCCCTACGTGCTCGGTATCTCCGGCGGTGCGGCCGTCGCGGCACTGGCCTCGCTTGCGCTGATGCTGCCTTTCTTCTGGGTGCAGACGAGCGCCTTCTTCGGTGCACTGGCGGCTATTGCGCTCGTGATGGCGCTCTCGCACCGCAGCTTTTTCCGTCCCGGTGAACAAGACAGCAGCGCACGCCTGCTGCTCACCGGCGTGATGATGGCCGCCGGTTTCGGCGCGCTCGCCATGCTGATTCTCACATTGGCGCCCGACGCCAGCCTGCGCGGCATGCTGTTCTGGCTCACGGGCGATCTCAATGGCGTCGACCGTGCCACGTTGCCGTTGCTGGCACTGGGCGCGACGCTGCTCATCGTCTGCCCGGTGGCCCATCGGTTGAACGTGCTGCTGCGCGGCGAAGCCGTGGCACAGGCCGTCGGTGTGTCGGTCGGGCCGCTGCGTGCGCGCATCTATCTGGCGGCGTCGCTGGCAACTGCGGTGGCGGTGACCACCGCCGGCAGCATCGGCTTTGTCGGCCTCGTGGTGCCGCATATTCTGCGACTGCGTTTCGGTAACGACCAGCGAATGCTGCTGCCCGCTGCGGCATTGGCCGGTGGCGTGCTGTTGATGGTTGCCGATCTGGTCGCACGCACCGTCATTGCGCCGACGCAACTGCCGGTCGGCGTGATTACGGCGATCATCGGTGTGCCGCTGTTCCTCTGGCTGCTCTCGCGACGGGTGATTCGATGAGTGCCCCGACTTCGGTAAAGGCACCGACCCCGCTGCTGCACACCCACGCGCTGACGCTGCGCGCGGGCGAACGGATGCTGGTGGACTGGCTCGACTTTGCCGTTTCCCCGGGCGAATGCTGGTGTCTCGCCGGTCCGAACGGCGCGGGCAAGACCACGTTGCTCAGCACGCTCGCCGGCTTGCGCAGCATCGACGAAACCCCGCATCGCGACGACGCCATTGCCGCCTCCGGCCGCGTCGATATCGCGGGCAAACCACTCGCGCAGTGGCGCGTCGGCGCACTCGCCAAGGTGCGCGCGCTCATGCCGCAGCAGACCCGCGATGCGTTCGGCGCGACGGCGCTCGAGGTCGTCCTCGCAGGCCGGCATCCGTATCTGGCACAGGGCCGTTGGGGCGCATGGGAATCGGACGACGATATCGCCGCTGCGCTCGACGCACTGGCGCAGGTCGGGCTCGACGCGTTTGCGCAGCGCGATGTCACTACGCTCTCGGGCGGTGAGCGTCAGCGCGTGTCGCTGGCGGCAGTACTCGCGCAGGCGACGCCGTTGCTATTGCTCGACGAACCGATCTCGCATCTCGATCTGCATCACCAGATGGATGCCCTCGAACGTCTCGCCGACCATGCGGCACGTGACGATGCCGCCGTGGTCTTTTCCTGCCACGATCTGAATCTCGCCCGCCGCTTTGCCACCCATGCGTTGTTGCTCGACGGGCGGGGGGCATGGCGCGCGGGCCCCGTGCGCGACGTACTCACGGCCGAGTATTGCAGCGACGCGTTCGGTTACCCGCTGCGCCTGATTCGCGATGGCGAGGACGAGGCACTCGTGCCCGCCCGCCGTGGCTGAGGCGCCGGTTTTTCGCATCATTTCCGCGCGTGGCACCGCGCCGCGCGCCCGTTTTTACAGATTCCACAGATTTCACAGATTCCACAGGTGCTGTTCATGACGACTGAAACGCCACAACCCGATCCCAACGCCACCCCCGAGGGCAACAACGCCGACGAGGCCCGCAACGAGCGCCATCGCGCCCGCATGGTGCGCAAGAAGGCGCTGATCGACGGCAAGATTGCGCAGGCGCAACACGATTGCGGCGTGCTCGTCATCACCACCGGCAACGGCAAGGGCAAGTCCAGCTCGGGCTTCGGCATGGTCGTGCGCGCCATGGGCCACGGCATGAAGACGGGCGTGGTGCAGTTCATCAAGGGCGCGATCCCGACCGGTGAAGAGAAATTTCTGCGCCGTTTCCCGGAAGAATGCGAGTTTCACGTGATGGGCGAAGGCTACACGTGGGATACGCAAGACCGCATGCGCGACATCGCCAAGGCCGAAGCGGCATGGGAGCAGGCGCGCCGCATGCTGGCCGATGCATCCTTCGGCCTGCTGTTGTTCGATGAACTCAATATCGCGCTCAAGCTGGGCTATCTCGATGTGAACACCGTGATCGCCGATCTGGAGTCGCGCCCGGAGATGCAGCACGTCGTGATCACTGGCCGGGGCGCACCGCAGGCGCTCGTCGACGCGGCAGACACGGTGACCGACATGACGCCGGTTAAGCACGCCTTCGCGCAGGGCATTCGCGCGCAGCCCGGCGTGGAAATGTAAGCGACGTCCCCCGGCTCGACCCAACCGGCACGCCGCCGTTTTTCGTTTTCGTTTCAGGAAGTCTCACGCATGACCGCAATGACCGCATACAGCCCGCTGCTGGCCGAATTGTTCGAGGTTGCCGCGCCGTCCACCGACATGGACGCCGCGTTGCAGCACGCCATCGATATCAAGACGAAGCCGCCCGGCAGCCTCGGCGCGCTAGAGCGAATCGCGCTGCAAATCGGCCGCATCCAGCAGAGCGTGACGCCTGATCTCGCGCGTCCGGCCATGCTGGTGTTCGCGGGCGATCACGGCATCGTGGCGTCGGGCGTGAGCCCGTATCCGCAGGCGGTCACGGCGCAGATGGTGCTCAACTTTCTGCGAGGTGGCGCGGCGATCAATGTGTTCTGCCGTGCCAATCAGATCGAGATGGAAGTGATCAACGCGGGCGTGGCGGCCGACTTCCCGGCGCATGCCTCGCTGGTGGATATTCCCGTCGCGCGCGGCACGCAGAATTTTCTCGAACGCCCGGCCATGTCGCGCGAGCAGCTCGAAGCGGCGCTCGCTGCCGGTGCCGCGCGCGTGGTCGCTCATGCGCAGCGTGGCACGCGCATGATCGGCTTTGGCGAAATGGGCATCGGCAACACCTCGGCAGCGGCCTGTGTGATGCAGCGTCTGACCGGTTTGCCGCTGGCTGCCTGCGTGGGACGTGGCACCGGCGTGGACGATGCAGGACTGGCGCGCAAGACGGCGGTGCTGGCGCTGGCGCTCGACGCCCATCCGTTGAGCGGTGACGTCGATCCGCTCGACGTGCTCGCGACGTTCGGCGGCTTCGAGATCGCAATGATGACCGGCGCGTATCTGGCGGCGGCCAAACTGGGCCTCGTCGTTGTGGTCGACGGTTTCATCAGCACGTCGGCGTTGCTCGTGGCTGCGCGTCTCGCCCCGGCAGTCCTCGATTACTGCATTTTTGCGCACGCGTCGGACGAAGCCGGTCATCGCGCCATGCTCGATGCACTGGGTGCAAAGCCGCTGCTGCAACTGGGGCTGCGATTGGGCGAGGGCACCGGCGCGGCGCTGGCCATGCCGCTGATTCAGGCGGCTGCGGCGTTCCTGCGCGAGATGGCTACGTTCGAAGGCGCAGGCGTGAGCGATCGCGACACACCGGCAGCATGACGACGACATGACGACGACATGACGATATCTCGCCCCGATCCGTCTGACGAGAATCCCGCACCGCTTCCCGGCGAGGCGACGGCGTCGCACGCGGTCGTGCCGGCAGTGCCCGGCCCGGATGCGCATGACGGATGGGGCAAGCAGCAACTGCGGCTGTTCCTGACGGCACTCGGCTATTTCACGCGCGTGCCGATCCCCTCGTGGGTGGGCTATTCGCCCGCGCAACTGAACGCGGCAACACGCTACTTCCCGATGGTCGGGGTGTTCGTCGGCGTGCTCGTGGCGTTGTTGACGGTGGCGATGGGCATGCTCTGGTCACCGCGTCTGGCGATTGCGCTGGGGCTTGCGGTGAGCGTGCTGCTGACCGGCGCGTTTCATGAAGACGGTCTTGCCGATTCGGTCGATGCCTTCGGCGGTGCGTTCGAACGAGAGCGCGTGCTGGAGATCATGCACGACTCGCGCATCGGCACCTATGGGGCGGTTGCCCTCTGGTTGGCGCTCGCGATCAAATGGCAGGCGCTGGTCGACGTGCAAACGGCATTCGGCTGGAGTGGCTTTGCGGTCGTGCTGATCGGGGCGCACGCGGCAAGCCGCTGCATGGCGATCAGTCTGTTGCGCGCGCTCGACTATGTGCGTGCACAGGGCAAGGCGAAGCCGGTCGCACAACGTCTGAGTCTCGAGGGTTTGCTGTTCGGCGTGGCGTGCAGCGTGCCGTGGGCATTCTGGCCGGATTGGCGCGCTGGCGCGACCGGCGTGGTGGTGTTGATCGTGCTGCGCGCTGCGTTCATCCGGTATCTGCGCCGACGGCTGGGCGGTTACACCGGCGATACGTTGGGCTTCGCACAACAGATCGGCGAACTCGCGCTGTATCTGACGGTGTGCGCATGGATCTGATTCTGCTGCGGCATCCGCCGCCCGACGTTGCCCCGGGCACCTGCTACGGGCAGACCGATCTGCCGGTCGACGCGGCGCAGTTCGATGCGTATGTAGCGGCTATGCGGGAGAACGTCGCGACTTGGCTCGATGGCCGCGTGCCCGTCGCTGTCCATAGCAGCCCTTTGCAACGCGCCCGCCGCGCAGCGAACGTGATTGCCGAATCGTTGGGTTTGCCGGTGACTGAGGATGCCCGCTTGTCGGAGATGCACTTCGGCGAGTGGGAAATGCAGCGCTGGGACTCCATCGATCGCGTGCAACTCGATGACTGGGCACACGATGTCGCAGGCTTTGCGCCACCCGGTGGCGAGTCGGCTCGCGATGTCGTGGTGCGGATGGACGCATGGGCGAGGGCGGCGCTGGTTGCCACGACGGCGCACTCCGCACGAGGCGTGCACATCGCCGTGACGCACGCCGGACCGATTCGGCTGCACACGGCGACGGCGCTACGCCTGCCGACCGCTGCGTGCCTGTCGTGGGCACTCGGCTTCGGTGCCGCTTGTGAGTTGCACTTCAGCGGCGACGGACACGCACGGCTGGTTCGCTGGAACGCCTGAGCGATTACTGCGCGTGCGCCTGCGTGCGTCGTTGACGCGCGATATCGAGGTCTTCGCACATCGTGCGGGCGCCGTCGAGAATGCGCGGGCCGGGGCGGTTGATCAGATCGCCGTCGATGCCGAAGAGATTGTTGTTCGCCACGGCAGGCAATTGCGTCCACTTGCGCCAGCTGTCGAGCGTCGCGAGCGGCTTGTCCGACTTTGTCGCACCGGGTGTGGCCGTGAACATCGCCTCCGGCCGTTTGGCGAGCACGGCCTCGATCGACACGCGCGGCACCAGCGCGGGCTCGTCGGCGAAGATGTTGACGCCGCCACACAGACGAATCACGTCGCTGACCATATGCGTGCCGTTGAGCGTCATCAGCGGCTGCGTCCACACTTGATAGAACACCGACACCGGCGCGCGCGAGGAGTATTGCGTGCGTAGCGCCTCATAGCGCGCGCGGAACGCGTTGGCGGCCGCCTGCGCCTTTGCGGGGGTGCCAGTGAGCGCACCCAGACGCTCGATGGCGTCGGGCAGGTCGGTCAAATGCTTGGGTTCCGAATAGAACACGGGCAACTTCAACTGACGCAGTGCTTCGACTTGCCGCTGCGAATTGCCATGCATCCACACCACCAGCAGGTCCGGCTTGAGCGCGAGAATGCGTTCGAGATCGAGGGCGCTGTTGTCACCCACGCGGGTAATGCGCTTGGCCGCTTCGGGGTAATCGGAGTAGGCCACGGCACCGACTACGCGGTCGCCTGCACCGGCAGCAAATAGCAACTCTGTCGCGTGCGGTGCCAGACTCACGATGCGCTGTGCAGGGGCCGTCAGCGTGACGGTGGCGCCGGTGTCGTCCTTCACAGAGATGGCGGCATGCGCGCTTGCGGCGAAGCCGAACGCCAAAACAGCGGTCGAAAGCACAGTCGAAAAAACAGCGGCGGCATGGTGTGCGCGGCGACGGGAGGCAGGCGGAAGAGTGAGCGACATTGACCGGCGGTAGGAGGCGGAAAGGGGTGATGGGGAGCAGAGCAAGGCGGAGTGCCGACCGTGAGGACGACAAAGCCTCGCCATTTTCGACGGGTTGCCTTGTTGCTGCAAGGACGGCGACGCATGGCCCTCACGCTGACGGCAGGCACGGTAAGATGCGCCCGTGGCGAACTGACGTCACCGGGTTGCGGTCGAACGATGCGTAACGTGCCCGGCATCAGGCCCGGGCGAGCCAAGGAGTCAGAAGACGTGAAACGAAATTTCGGGATGTTGAGTGCGCTGATGGTGGCGCTGACGGTCATGCTCGGCGCTTGCGCCAATACCGGTAGCGGCACGGGCGATTCGAGTTCGTCGGCCCGCAGCGGCAGCGGTACGGGCAAGGTGGAAGCCTACGGTGTCATCGATGGCGGTGTGACCATCGTCAAGTAAGTCGGATCGTCGCGACCCGGCGACAAAACGCCATAACGATGTAACGACGTAACGTCATAACGATGTAAACGACTACGCCCCCTGAACTCATGTGAGTTCAGGGGGCGTAGTCGTTTCAGCGCACCGCAGGATCGATCGGATGCCCGATCGAAGCCCGCGGCAGCGCTGTGAAGCGTTAGTTGGAAGCCGGAGCCGGGGCGGCAGCGCCTGCATCCGAAGCCGGTGCCATGGCGGCGCCTGCATCGCTGGCCGGGGCGCTATCGGCCGGGGCAGCTGCCGGTGCCGATGCCGACGTGTCGGCGGCCGGGGCGGCGGTTTGATCGTCCTTCTTCGAGCAACCCACCATCACGACGGTGGCGGTTACGAGCGTAGCGAGCAACAGCGGAAGTTTTTTCATTTGGTCGTCCTTTTGATATAGGGAAAGCCCTTGCGAAAGAACCCTCAGTCTAACGGCGCCCTGAGGCGAAGGCTGTGTGCATTTGTTGCAGAAATGCTTCAATTTGTAACGAAAACGGCGGCAAACGCACGTCGTTTAATACGGCGTAAGGCGCCGATGGCACTGATGGTGCCCGTGAGGCCGTGCGCCGTCGGTTGAACGGGAAGGGCACGTCCGTTCAGAAGCATAACGGGGAAATTTGATACCCGCCGGGCACGGCAGTTCCCAGAAAATTCAGGACACCGGCAATTCGGCCAGCCCGGCGGCGAGGCGCTGCCAGCCGGATTCGTCCGCAGGAAGGCCCAATCGGAGGCTGGGCAGGCACTGGATGTCGGCCGTTGCGAGGGCGGCATCCGGCGCGGGCAGTACGACAGGACGCGCATCGAACAGACGCGTCCAGATGCCTTGTGCGGCCAGCGTTTCATGCCAGACGGGGGTCAGCGGATGCGGGGTCCATGCGAACAGCGGTGTGCCCAGCGCTGGCCAGCCATGGCGGCGTAACAGCGCGAGAAGCCGCTCGCCGTCGCGCTGCAAGCGCTCACGTGCGGCAATTTGCCACGCAGTGTCACGCAACGCGGTGCGCACCGCAAAACGCGCGGGGCCGCTGACCGTCCATGCCCCGAGAGTCTGCGCCAGTGACGCGCCGAGCGTCGGCGGGCACAGCGCAAACCCCGCCCGAATCCCCGCCAGTCCAAAGAATTTGCCCACGGAGCGCAACACGACGAGCCCGTCCCGCCCGACCTGCGATGTGATCGACGCCGCAGGCGACGCATCCGCGAACGCTTCATCGACGATCAGCATCCCGCCACGGCTCGCGAGCGAAGCTTGCCACGATGACAAGGTTTCGCGCGAGACGTGCCGCGTGGTCGGATTATCGGGATTCACCCAGACGAGGTAATCGACATCCGGGAGTCCGGCTTCGGGACCGATCCACGGTACGAGCGTATGGCCGGCACGCGCAAAGGCGGGTGCATATTCACTGTAAGTGAGCGAGGCCACCGCCACGCGTCCCGGGGGCAACAGCGTCGGTATTGCCCGGATGACCGCCTGCGACCCGGCACAGGGCACGATGGTGTTCGCGGGCACGCCGTAGTAGTTGGCGGCAACGCCGGTCAGATCGTCGAAGGCGTCGGGCAGGTCGCGCCACGCCTCGGGCGGCGGCATCGGCACCGGATAACCCAGCGGATTGATGCCGGTCGACAGGTCGAGCCAGTCTTCGCGTGGCCGTCCGTAGCGGGCAATCGCTTCGCCCAGATTGCCGCCATGGCGAGGGGCAGGGGATGACGATGGCGCGAAAGCAGCGGTTGCAGATGTTGCCGAAACGCTCACAACACCCCCACGGTGGCGGCGTCGGCCTGCGATGCGGCGAACAGCGCGAGCGCACCGCTCACCAAGAGCCACATCCACATCGAACGTGAAATGAGCCGCCACGCGGCCTTGATGTGTTGCGCGGACGGTTCCATGCCGCACCCCAGTGGCGGGCGGGTTTCCCACTCGCCGTGATAGCGGGCGGGGCCACCCAGTTGCACGCCGAGACTGCCGGCACCGGCGGCCATGACGGGCCCGGCATTGGGGCTCGACCATGCGCTGGCCTGTGTGCGCCAGCAGTCGATGGCGCGGGCCACGTCGCCGAAGATGGCGTAGCTCGCCGCCGTGAGACGGGCCGGAATCCAGTTAAGCAGATCGTCGATGCGTGCCGCGGGACGGCCGAAATACAGGAACTGTTCGGTGCGGTAGCCCCACATGGCGTCGAGCGTGTTGGCCAGGCGAAACAGCACGACGCCGGGCGCCCCGGCAATGGCAAACCAGAAGAGGGCGCCGAAGATGGCGTCGTTGCCGTTCTCCAGTGTCGATTCGACGGCGGCGCGTGCGATGTCCGACGCACTCGCGTCTTCGGTGTCGCGCGACACGATGCGTGCGGTCAGCTCGCGCGCTTGCGTGAGGTCGCCGTCTTGCAACGCGCGGGCAATGGGCATGACGTGTTCGCGCAGGCTGCGTGCACCGAGCGCCGCGTACAGGGCCAGCGCCTGCCAGAGGATGCCGCCCCAGCCGGGCAGGAAGCTCAGTGCCCACGTGATGAGGACGGGCACGAGCAACATGAGTGTCCACGCCCACGTGCCGCGCACCATCGCGGTGAAGGGCTTGTCGCGGATGTCGGGCGAGTTCAGCCACGCTTCTACGCCGTTGGCGATGAAGCCGAAGCCGACCAGCGGATGCCAGCGCTTTGGCTCACCGAGCCACGCGTCGAGCAGCACGCCGATGAGGCCGGCGAGCCAGAGAGATTCAGGGGCGAGTCCGGTGAGCATCCGCCATCATCCTTTGACGGCCATGGGCAGGCCGGCGACGACAAATCGCACTTGCGGTGCCAGCGCAGCAACGCGCTGGTTGAGACGGCCGAGTTCATCGACATAGCGTCGCGTGAGCGAGCCCATCGGGATCACGCCGAGTCCGATCTCGTTGCTCACGACGATGAGTTTGCCGGGGGCGGTCGCGAGCGCCTGCGCCAGTTGGTTCACAACGTCATGCCATTGTGTGTCGTCTGCTGGCGCGTCAGGACCGTCGTCAGGCGGGCAGAGCCACCCGGCCAGCCACAGCGGCAGGCAGTCGATGAGCAGGCAGCGTCCTTCGCGGGCGGTTTCACGCACGGCACCGGGGAGATCGCGGCCGACTTCCACGGTGGGCCAGTGGGCTGGCCGGCTGGATCGATGGTGCGCGATGCGGGCGCGCATCTCGGGTTCGTCGCTCACCGCAGCGGTGGCGAGATAGCTGACTGGCAGGCCGCTCTCCGAGGCGAGGCGTTCGGCGAACGCACTCTTGCCGGAGCGCGCGCCACCCAGCACGAAAGTCAGGTCGTGGGCACTCATGGGCGATATTGTACGAGCGCCCGATGCGATAATCCGCACCATGAGTGAAATCCCTGCCAATTCCAGCGCGCTGTCCTTGCGCCATCCCCGTGGCACCTTGATGATTCAGGGCACGTCCTCCGACGCGGGCAAGAGCACGGTGGTGGCCGGGCTCTGCCGGCTGCTCTATCGCGAGGGCGTGCGCGTTGCGCCGTTCAAGCCGCAGAACATGGCGCTCAACAGCGCCGTGACGGCCGATGGCGGCGAGATCGGGCGCGCGCAGGCGTTGCAGGCGCAAGCGGCGGGTATTGCGCCGCATACGGACTTCAATCCGGTACTGCTCAAGCCGAGCAGTGACCGCGGCGCTCAGGTGATCATCGGCGGCAAGGTGGTGGCGGATCTCGACGCGCGGGCTTATCAGGAATACAAACCGCGCGCGATGGCGGCCGTGCTGGCCGCGTATGAGCGGCTGCGCACGGGCTACGACGCCGTGATCGTGGAAGGGGCGGGCAGTCCGGCCGAGGTGAATCTGCGAGCGCGCGACATCGCGAACATGGGTTTTGCCGAAGCCGTCGATGCGCCGGTGTTGCTCGTGGCGGACATCGACCGGGGCGGCGTCTTCGCGCAGTTGGTCGGTACGCTGGCGTGTTTGTCGGACAGCGAGCGCGCGCGCATCAAGGGGTTTGTCATCAATCGCTTTCGCGGCGATCCGTCGTTGCTCACGAGCGGGCTGGAATGGGTGGAGGCGCGCACGGGAATTCCGGTATTGGGAGTGCTGCCGTATCTGCACGGGCTGCATCTCGATGGCGAGGACATGCTCCCCGGCGAGCGTCACACGGCGGCCAGCGGCGAGACGCGTTTGCGCGTGACGGTGCCTGCACTGCCGCGTATCAGCAATCACACGGATTTCGACGCGTTGCGGGCGCATCCGCAAGTGGACTTCCGCTATGTGAGTACGGGCGAGCCGTGGCCGCCCTCGGATCTTGTGATTCTGCCGGGCAGCAAGCATGTCCGTGCCGACTTGGCGTGGCTGCGGGCGCAGGGCTGGGAGCCGGCAATTGCGCGCCACTTGCGTTACGGCGGCAAAGTGCTCGGTATTTGCGGCGGCTTGCAGATGCTCGGGACAGCGATTCACGATCCGGACGCTCTGGAAGGCGATGCGGGCACGACGGCGGGCCTCGGTTGGCTGGAAATCGAGACGACGATGGAGGCGCAGAAGCAGTTGCGCGTGGTCAGCGGACGTCTGAGCGCGGGCGACGCACCGGTGCGTGGCTACGAGATCCATATGGGCGTGACGCGCGGGGCGGCGCTGGCGCGTCCGGCGGCGCTGCTGGCAGGCGAGGGCGGCGAAGTACCCGACGGCGCCCGCTCGGCGGACGATCAGGTCATGGGCACGTATCTGCACGGCCTGTTCGATACTCCGGAAGCCCTGCAAGCGCTGCTGACATGGGCCGGCGCACGCGATATCGAAGCGCAGGACTACAACGCGCTGCGCGAGGCGTCGCTGGATCGCCTTGCCGATTCGTTCGCTGCGCATCTGGATTTGCCGCGTGTGTGGGGGTGTCTGCGGTGAGGCTGGCGGGCTGAGCGCCTGAGACATGCCGCCGGTTGCCGCCGGAAGCCGTCACGCAGCCGTTGTAAGATGTGCGGAAAATCGACCTCGGGGAGTGCGTAATGCCGGTGATCGTGGTGGCGAATCCGAAAGGCGGCGTGGGCAAGAGCACGCTGGCAACGAATCTGGCCGGCTATCTGGCCGCTCAAGGGTACGCGGTGATGCTGGGCGACACTGACCGCCAGCAGTCCTCCCGGGCTTGGCTGGGGCTGCGTCCGCCGGCGCTACGGCCCATTGCGACTTGGGACGTGGATCATAGTGAGGTTGCCCGTCCGCCCAAGGGCACGACGCACGCGGTGCTCGATACCCCCGCCGGTCTGCACGGCAAACGGTTGGAGACGGTGCTCAAACTCGCCAATCATGTGCTGGTGCCGTTGCAACCGTCAATTTTCGATATCCTCGCGACGCGCGATTTTCTCCAAAAACTTCAGGAAGAGAAGGCGGTCCGTCAGGGCGACGTGCGTATCGGCGTGGTTGGCATGCGTGTCGATGCCCGTACCCGCGCCGCCGATCAACTCGCCCGCTATTGCGACGAAGCCGGATTGCCGGTGCTCGGTATGCTGCGCGATACGCAAAACTACGTGCAACTCGCCGCGCACGGGCTCACGCTGTGGGATGTTGCTCCCAGCCGTGTTGAACGCGATCTGCCGCAGTGGCAGGGGATCGTTAAGTTTGTAGGTGAATAAGGCTGGGTAGGATCGCTCGCGCTCTCCCCCCCTTCGCCTAGTCTCTCGGTCGGCCGCCGGCACGCTACCCGTTTTCGTCGCTCCACGTAATTCGCTTTGGAAAACGGGCAGCGCACCGGCGGCTCGTCATCCTCCCCCTGTCCGTCGCCACCCACCCCTGCGCTTAACCCCCCTGTACCTCCCCATGCCCCGTGCTTCCACCCTCAAGGTCGGTCGCCGACACGCCCAACCATTTGCGTCACTTCGCATCTGCAAACGGTCGGGCGCGCCGTCGACTCGTTTCATCTCCCCCTGTCCGTTGCAACCGCGCTTGCTGTCGGCGTCTTTTTGGGTTTCTCTTCCTGAAACAAAAAACCGGCCATTTCGGCCGGTTTTTTTGTGCTGCGCTTTCTTACTTCTTGTTTATTTTGCTGCGTCGAAGGCGCGGGTTTCTTCCCACGCTTGCAGCGGCACGTGATCGCGCTCGCCCTTCTGCACGTTCTTCTCGTCAACAAACACGAGCTGCGGCTTGAAGCCCGCCAGCACATCCTTGTTGTCGACCTGCGCATACGACACGATGATCACGATGTCGCCCAACTGCGCGCGACGGGCCGCCGCGCCGTTCAACGAAATCATGCCGCTGCCGCGCTCGCCACGAATGGCATACGTCGTGAAACGCTCGCCGTTGTTGACGTTGAAGATGTCGATCTGCTCATTCTCGACCAGACCCGACGCTTCAAGCAGGTTCTCGTCGATGGCGCACGAGCCCTCGTAATGCAATTCGCAATGCGTCACGGTGGCGCGGTGGATCTTCGACTTGAGCATGGTGCGGTACATGGCTTGCCTCTTGTGTTGCAATGTCGCGCACTCCGCGCGACGAATTAAGCACGCGCATCCGACACGCGCACGATATCTGCCAGCCTCGCCTCTCGCCCGCCCTGCGACACCGCGCAGTCAGACGCCAGTCGTTGCCGGCACTCGGATTCAGATTTCCAGATTGTCGATCAGTCGCGTTGCACCCAGCTTGGCAGCAGCCAACACGACGAGACTGTCGGCCGGTGCAGTGCCCGGGGCCGGTGCGCGCAAATTGGCACGCTGGCGAATGGACACGTAATCCGGTGCCCAGCCGCGCTCGCGCAAGGTCTGCATGGCGGCAGCTTCAAGCGCCTCGTAATCGGTCTTGCCGCTGACCACGTCGTCGCGAATCTGACCCAGCAGGCGATACAACTGAGGCGCTTCTGCGCGCTCGGTTTCGGACAGGTAGCGATTGCGCGAGGACAGCGCAAGGCCGTCGTCGGCGCGCACGGTCTCGGCAGCAATGATTTCGATTGGCAGTGCGAACTGTCGGCACATGCTGCGCACGATCATCAGTTGCTGGTAATCCTTCTTGCCGAACACGGCCACGCGCGGCTGCACGCAGGAGAACAACTTGGTGACGACGGTGCACACACCCTTGAAGAAGCCCGGGCGGAACTCGCCTTCGAGAATGTCGCCCAGATCGGTCGGCGGCTCGACGCGATACTCCTGCGGCTCGGGATACATCTCCTTCTCGTCGGGCGAGAAGAGCACGTAGACGTTCTCGCGCGTGAGCTTCTCGACGTCATCCATCATCGTGCGCGGGTATTTGTCGAAGTCTTCGTTCGGCCCGAATTGCAGACGATTGACGAAGATGCTCGCCACGACCGGGTCACCGTGCTGGCGCGCGAGTCGCATCAGCGACAAATGCCCTTCATGGAGATTGCCCATCGTGGGCACGAAGGCAACGCGATTCTGTCCGCGCAGTTGATCGCGCAGTTCGTGAATCGAGGGGATGACTTTCATTGAGGTTCCGTGCGTGGCGTACGTGTGGGTTACGTCGAGCTTTGGCGTGCGCTTGGCCCGATATTGGAGCCTGGCCGCCAAAACGTCCGGGGGATTGTAGAGGAAATCTCAACGGGCGTGCGCAAAACCACAAGCCCGGCTAGGCCTCCATCAGCGGACTCGTCCCGGTGGCTAAGTTCGATGCCGCAGTTGGGCGACTCGGTTTGCCGACTCAGTACGACGACTCAGTACGACGACTCAGTACGACGACTCAGTACGACGACTCAGTTCGGCGAATAAGTGAGGCGCACGTAGATCGGCGCGAACGGCTCGGCCTGCGTGATCTCGAGCAGCGACTCGCGCGCCAGTTCCAGCATGGCGATGAAGTTGACCACCACGACCGGCACGCCGCGCCCGACGTCGAACAACTCGCTGAACTCCATGAACCGCGCACCCTGCAAACGCCGCAGAATCTGGCTCATGTGCTCGCGAACGGACAACTCTTCGCGCGAAATCCGGTGATGCTGGACCAGCTTGGCCCGGCGCAGCACTTCGGCCCACGCCGCGCGCAAGTCCTCGGAATCGACATCGGGGAAGCGCGGTTGCAGACTCTGCTCGATGTACACCTGCGAGCGCAGGAAGTCGCGGCCCAACACCGGCAAGGTGTCGAGCTTCTGCGCAGCCAGCTTCATCTGCTCGTACTCAAGCAGACGGCGGACGAGTTCGGCGCGCGGATCTTCCGCTTCTTCGCCAGTGTCGGCCTTCTTGACCGGCAACAACATGCGCGACTTGATCTCGATGAGCATGGCCGCCATCAGCAGATATTCCGACGCCAACTCAAGGTTGGTGGTGCGGATCTGTTCGACGTAGAGCAGGTACTGCTTGGTCACCTGCGCCATCGGAATGTCGAGCACGTTGAAGTTCTGCTTGCGAATCAGGTACAGCAGCAAGTCGAGCGGGCCTTCAAAGGCTTCGAGGAAGATTTCGAGTGCGTCGGGCGGGATGTACAGGTCGTTCGGCATCGCGAACAACGGCTCGCCGTACAGACGCGCCCGCGCAACACCGTCGACGGTGTCGGGCGTGGTGTCCTGTCCTTCGGGGGGCGCCGGCAGTTCTGCGGCCTTGCCTTCGACGGCACCGCTTGCTGCCCGGGGCGGGGCCCCGGCACTGGCGGGCGCCTCGGTCACGTTCGCGACCTCGGTCACTTCGGCCACTTCGGACTCATCCGTTGAATCGACCGGCGGATCGACGTGCAAAGGCGCCGGCGCGGTCTCGGGGACGGGCTCGGGCGTTTGCGACGGATCGTCAGGCGTGGTGTGATTCAACGCGATACAGGGCTGGCGGTGGTAGGCGGGAGGGCGCTTGGCGTGGCGGGCGATGGCGCTAATGGCTGGAATGGCCGCGCATCAAGCCCGCCGGCACGGCTTACTCGCTCTGGTAGACGTACGGCTGCTGGGCAACGCGCGATTGTTGGGCGCGACGGCGCTCTTCCATATCGATCGGTTGCTTGTCCCACAGCAGGGAGCGGCCTTGGCGCTGTTCGGCTTCCAGCGTCGGCTTCTCGCTCTTCAACTGGTTGATGAATTGGGTGATGTCGGACTCGTACATGATCGGTCTGCGCAAAAATTAGGCAGGCAATTCGGCCTGCAATCAGCAAAGCGGCACAGCCGCAGCCGTGCCAAACGACGCTGATTCTACCGCAAACCGGTCGCCACGCGTCGCTTCGGACCGGTTTGGGCCGGTTTGGGCATCGTGGGTGAAGTGACACCGGGGATATGGTCAAATACGGCAATACGCTTCATGCGCATTGCCCATAAGCATCATCCGAACAGGCCGATATGCCGCACGCCAAAGTATCGGCGGCGGATGCCATGACAATAAGGAAGGTTTTGACCGTCGCACAGATCAAACCCGGCTACGACGCACGCCGTCGGTCGCGCGCGCGCCCCTTGCACGCCAGGCGCCAGATGCACCCAATGCGCCGGATGCGTGCCGTATTCGTCGCGCTGGCCTGCGCCCTCGCATTGCCCACGCTCGCCCGGGCCGATTATCGCGTTCGCGTGGACGCCCCCAATGGCCTCGCCAAACTGCTGAACGCGAACCTCGACCTCGTGCGCTACGCCGACCGAGATGACATCGGCGACGCGCAGTTCGAGCATCTGATCGCCACAATCGGCGAGCAAATTCAGGAACTCACGTCCACGGAAGGCTACTTTTCGCCGGTCACCCACGTGGACGTGGCCACGATCAACGGCAAGCGCGACGTGCATGTCACGGTCGACTCGGGCCCGCGCACCCATATCAAGGACGTGGACCTGAAGTTCACCGGCCCCATCGCTGAACAAGACCCGCAACGCGTCGAGCAACTGCGCAACGGCTGGGGGCTGCCGGTAGACACACCGTTCCGGCAGGCCGACTGGGACAAGGCGAAGAGCGACACGCTGTTCAATCTCGGCCAGAAGCGCTACCACGCGGCGAAGATGACGTTCTCGCGCGCCGTGGTCGATGCCGATAACGACGCCGCGTCGCTCGCGGCCACCTATGACAGCGGCCCGCCGTTCACGCTCGGGCCGCTGATCATCACCGGCACGCGCCGCTATCCGGAGCAGATCATCCGCAACGTGAACCCGCTCTCGGTGGGCGAGGCGTTCGATGCGGGCCGGTTGCAAGAGTTGCAGCGCCAGATTCAGGCGACGCCGTACTTCTCGAACGTGATCATCTCGGTGACGGAAGACCCGACCAAGGCGGAGAACGCGCCGGTCGAGGTGAGGGTGAACGAATTCCCCACGCAGCGTGTGCAAAGCGGTGTGGGCTATACGACGGACACCGGCGGCAGCGTCAACGGCCGCTACTCGTACTACAACGTGTTCGGCAGTGCGTGGACGTTCGACACGCAGGCGCGTCTCGAACAATTCCGGCAGGGCGGTTACGCCGAACTGGCCATGCCACCGGACCCGGACGCCTACACGAACAGCCTGCGCGGTTCGTACGACCGCACGGACCTGAACGGTCTGGATCAACGTGCGCTGCAAGTCGGCATCAAGCGAGCCCGCTCGCGCGAGCGCTACGACTGGGCCTATTCGCTGGACTTCTATCACACGGATGAACGCCCCGACGGCGGCACGCGCTTCGTCAACAAAGCCCTCGTACCGGCCTTCGCGTGGACACGGCGCGACGTGGACGACCTGATCTTCCCGCGCACCGGCAACATCATCAATACGCAGATCGGCTTCGCGGCCAAACCGGTGCTCACAGATCAGACGTTCGGCCGTGTCTATGGCCGCATTCGCCAGTACTTCCCGGTCGGCCAGCGCGATATCGTCATTGCGCGGCTGGAACTGGGCGCGGTGATCACCAACGGCAACAGCAACCGCATTCCGTCGTCGCTGCTGTTCTTCGCGGGCGGCACGTCGTCGGTTCGCGGTTATACGTACCAGAGCCTCGGGCGGCAGCAGAACGGCACGACGTTCCCGACGAAATACCTCGGCACCGGCAGTCTCGAATATCAACGCTGGTTCACGCGCGACTGGGGCGGGGCGGCGTTCTGGGATGTGGGCACGGCCACCGACGACTATCGTCACCCCACGCCGCTTTATCACGGCGTCGGTCTGGGCGTGCGCTGGCGCAGCCCGGTCGGGCCGGTTAACGTCGATCTCGGCTACGGCGTCAACGATCGTCAGTTCCGGCCGTCGATCTCGCTGGGAGTGGCCTTCTGATGACGACCTTGCCACTCAATTCCATGATGTCTTCGCCGCCACCGGCTGAGCGTGAACCTACGCTTGCACCTGCCGCGCCATCGGGCGCCGGGGGCGCTGGCGGCACGGGTGGATCGCCGCCGTCGTCCAATACGCCACCGCCTGTGTCCCCGCCACCGCGCAGGCGTTGGGGCCGTTGGCTCGCGGGCGTGCTGTTCACGCTGTTGCTGATCGTCGTGCTGGCCATCGGCGCGTTGCTGTGGGCGATGTCCTCCGAGCGCGGCAGCCGCTGGCTCTGGCAGACGGCGGTCTCCTCGCTCGGCGGCAAGCTCGCAGGCGACTGGCGTAGCGGCAGCTTTGCGCACGGCTTCACGGTGAACGACGTGCGTTACCTCGACGGTGCCACGCGCATCACGGTGAGCCGTCTCGAAAGCCGCTGGCAACTGTCGCTGCGTCCGCTGCATTTCACCGTCGACAAGCTGCATGCGGGTGACGTGGCGCTGGCGTTTGCGCCGTCGCCGCCGTCGAACAAGCCGACGGTGATGCCGACCAGCTTGCGTCTGCCACTCGGGCTAGGCCTCACGCTGAACGACGTGCGTGTGGCGAAACTCACGCTCGATTCACCAGCGCTCGTGCTCGACGACATTCGTGTCGCGGCGCGCAGTGACGGCACGCAGCACACCGTGCAGATCGAACACCTCGGCACACCTTATGGCGAGGCCGAAGCGAATCTGCAATTGAACGGGCAACGCCCGTTCGCACTGGGCGGCAACATCGGTTTGCAAGCGAAAGCGGGCGATATCCCCGTGTCGTTGAAGGCGGACCTGTCGGGTTCGCTCGATGCATTGATCGTCGATCTGGTCGCGACCGGTGAGAAGCTCAACGGCACGGCGCATATTGCCGCGGCGCCGTTCGGTGCGGTACCGCTGTCGCGAGCGCAGATTGCGCTCGATCACCTGAACCCGCGCGACTTTTCTGCCGGTGCGCCGCAAGCCGATCTCGCCGTGAATGCCGATCTTCGACCGGCACCGGGCGCCAAGGAGTTCCGCGTGCTGGGGCCGGTCTCGGTGACGAATGCGAAACCCGGCGCGATCGATGCGGAATTGCTGCCGGTCGAGAGTTTGCGTGCCGAGGTATTGCTCGACGCGACGCGTCAGGCGCTCACAGGCATCGAACTGAAGCTCGCCGGACGTGCGCTGCTCACCGGCAGCGGTGACGTGCGTCGCGAGAAGGTCGCCGCCACCGCGTCGGCACCGGCGCTGGCATCGGCATCGGCATCGGCATCGCTGGCGTCGGCGGCCAGCGCCCACACGGCGGCCGCCGGTGACGCCCCTGCCGAGGTCACCGTCGGTGGCTTTGCGCTGGCGATGCAAGACCTCGATCTGCGCGCGCTTTACGGCAAGTTGCCTGCGACGAAACTCTCGGGGCCGCTCAACATCAAGCTCGACGCCACTGGACAGCGCATCGTGCTCGACTGGCGAGATGCGACGCGTCGCGTGCTGGCCGACGTCGGACTCGACGCGAAGGGCACGACGATTCACACCCTTTCGCTCGATGCCGGACAGGGCAAGGCAGCGGCCACCGGCGTGCTGGAGAACGGCGACACCGGTGCGTATCAGGCGCAACTCAAGCTGACGCGTTTCGATCCGGCGGCTTGGTACGACCTCTACGACGCCGCGCACGCGAAGAAGGGCGCGGCCAAGCCGCCTGCGGCCAGCGTTACCGGCCAGTTCGACGCGCAGGGCGTGTTGCGGCCCGAGTTGGGCGTGACGCTCAAATTCGCGCTACAGGACAGCGTCTATGCTGACCTGCCAATGAGCGGCACGGGCACCGTGAAGGTGGCAGGCAAGCGATTGCTGCCCAGCGATGCCAACTTGCTCGTCGCGGGCAACAAGGTTGCGTTGCGCGGCAGTTTCGGCGCCGCAGGCGACAAGATGGCCGTGAACATCGACGCGCCCTCGCTCGACAAACTCGGCTTCGGATTAGCGGGACGTCTGCAACTCGATGGACAGGTCTCGGGCACGATCGAGCGTCCGGCGGTGGTGGCAACGCTTGCCGCCGACAAACTGGTGTTCGGCGCACAAAAGCTGGATCACCTTGCCGGTAAGGTCGATGTGAGCGGCGGGCTGCCCGGCGCGCCGGGCGATCGCCTGAATGTGACGCTCGATGGCAATGGCTTCGCGAGCGACGTGGCGCGTCTCGACAAGTTGTCGGTGGCGCTGGCGGGCACACGAGGTGCCCACACGCTGCACTTGAAGGCCGCAGGCAAGTTGCGCGAAGCCCCGCTGGATTTGAACGTCGATGCCGCAGGTGCCGTGACCGATACCCGTGGCAAACCGGGCTGGCGCGGCACGATTCAGGCGCTGGAAAACCGGGGCATGCCGAAGCTGACACTCGCTTCGCCGTGGCAAGTCGAAGCGAGCGCGGAGCGCGTGCATCTGGGCGCGGCGAAGCTCGTCACGGGCGTCGGCGCGTTGTCGCTCACGAACTTCGATTACGGCGCGGGACAACTGAAGACGGCCGGCACCATCGATACGCTCGATATCGGTCAGGTGTTGCGCGTGGTCGCATCCTTCACCGGTGAGCAACCGGCCTTGGCCAGCGATCTGGTGCTCGATGGCAAATGGAATGTGAGCATGGCGCAACGGGCCGACGGTTTCGTCGAAATCGTGCGCCGCAGCGGTGACGTGACGCTGCGCCGTGGGGGCGTCAACGACGACGTGAAGGTCACCATCACCGGCATTCCGGGACTGAGTGCCGAAAAGGGCGGCATCGGCGCACGCGTGCCACTGGGCATCTCGGAGATGCGTGCGCGCATCGACTTGTCCGGACAGTCGGCGCGCGCGACGGTGAAGGCGGCGTCGGCACTGATCGGCACGCTCGACGCCGACGTGCAGACCGGCCTGCGTGTCGCCGACGGTATTCCGAGCCTGCCGGACGACGCGCCGCTCACCGGCCGTGTGGCGATGGTCATCCCGGACATTTCCAAGTTCGAGAATCTGGCCGGTGCGCAGTTTGCCTTCAAGGGGCGCGCGAACTTGCAGATGACGCTGGCGGGCACGGTGGCGAAGCCGCGTCCGACGGGGGAACTGACCGCCGACGACTTGTCGGTACAGATGTTCGATACGGGCGTGAGCGTGAAGGATGGCCACGTGCGCATTGCCCTTACACCGTCGGAGATCGTGCTGCGCGATGTGGTCTTCACCGGCGGCGGTGGCGGCACGGCACGCGCCACGGGCGGTATTCGGATCGACACGCCCGAACCGACGCTGGGCATCACGCTCGCCGCCGACAAGCTGCAACTGTTTGCGGCCCCGGATCGCCAGCTTTCGCTCACGGGCGACGCGAAGGCAGTGGGCAGTGGCGACACGATGTCGGTGACCGGCAAGTTCACCGTCGATCGGGCCCGCTTCGCATTGCCGCCGACGAGTGCACCGAAGCTGGGCGACGACGTGCTCGTCGTGCGCGGTGGCGCGCAGTCGCGCAGCAAGCCGCTCGATCCGAAGGAAGAGGCCGCGCGCATCAGTGCGAAACCCGCGAGCCGCTTCTCGCCGCGCATCGATATCGAACTGAATCTGGGCCGCGACTTCCGCTTTGTCGGCGCAGGGGCGGATCTGCTGTTGCGCGGTAGCATGCACGTGCAGAGCGCGCCGCTGTCGCCGATGCGTGCCACGGGCACGATCACGGTGGCCGAGGGCACCTACGAGGCGTTTGACCGCAAGCTCGCTATCGAGCGCGGTCAGATCAACTTTGTCGGTCCGCTCGACAACCCGGACCTCTACATTCAGGCCATGCGCCGCAATCAGGAAGTGGCGGCGGGCGTGCTGGTGACGGGCACGGTGCGTCAGCCGCGCGTGTCGCTGGTGTCTGAGCCGAGTGTGTCGGACGAAGAAAAGCTCTCGTGGCTGATGTTCGGCCACGGTCCGGATGGCGCCGGGCTCGGCCAGCGTCAGGCGATGGCCGGTGCGGCGACGGTGCTGCTGGGCGCGACGGGCGGCAAGCGCATCATCAAGGATCTGGGGATCGACGAATTCAGCATCGGCACCAGCGAGTCGGGCCTGTCGGACGACGAGCAGGTGGTGAAAGTGGGCAAGGCGATCTCGGACAACTTCGCGCTCGGTTTCGAGCAAGGACTGACGAGCTCGGCGAGTATCGTGAAGATCACGTGGCAGGTGTCGCGCCGCTGGCAATTGGCGCTGCGTACCGGTTCGCTGTCGGGCTTCGACGTGCTGTTCAACCGTCGTTTCGATTGATGTCCGTGTGGGCGCCGAGGCAAAGCAATGAGGCAGCGGTGAGCGCACGGCGCAACGTAGAAGAGGGAGGTGCCATCGATGATGACGTCGCGTAATTCGATTCAACCGGCGCAGGGTCTGCGCCGCAGCGTTCGTTGGGGAGTCGCCATGGGATTGTTCGCGAGTCTGCTGGGCCTGTTCGGCTGCGATCAGCAGCAAATCGACAAGGTGCGCGAGAAAGCGCGCGATACGTTCAATGCCGTCAAGCCCGACGACATGCTGCTGCGCGATCTCAAGCCGGGTGTCACGACCGAGACGCAGGTGCGCGATCAGATGGGCAAGCCCGAGATCGTGTGGGAGAACAGCGACGGCTCGCGCCGGCTGGAGTATCCGCGTGCGCCCGGTGGCTTGCGTACGTACATGGTCGATATCGCGCCCGACGGCAAGCTGCGCGCCGTCACGCAGGCGCTGACGGCAGAGAACTTCGAACAGGTGCAGCCGGGGATGTCGCAGGACGATGTGCGTCGTTTGCTCGGCAAACCGACCACGGTCGCGGAGTACCGGCTCAAGAAGGAAGTGGTGTGGAGCTGGCGTTGGCTCGAAGACGGTGTGAATACGGCGGGGATGTTCAACGCGCACTTCGGCCCGGATGGCCGCGTAACGGTGACGTCACGCTCGCCCGACCCGGCGTCGGAGCGGCCTTGAACGCCGGGTGGATCGAGGCTGAGTGATTGGCTCGATCCACGAGACCCGGTCTTTTCGTTGGATTTGCTGGATTCGCTTATTCCGGCGTGGACTGAGCGGGTTGCGCGGGCGCTGCTCCATGACGATGGCGATGCGTCACCATCCGCTCATGCAAGCGCACGATGATCTTGCTGCCGGTCTTCTCGAAGGCGAACGGCAGCAGCGCATGGACGAGACACGCAAGGCCGGCGCCGAGCAACGGCAACGCGAACGAGACGGCAGAGCCCATATGCTGGGCGTAGTTTTCGCCGACGGAAGCGGGGTGTTCGGTAAAGATTTTCATGGCATCGCCCGTTTTCGAAATGTCTGGCCAGTCTACCGGGCAGCCACAGGTAAAGGCTTTCAAAGTTTGGCTCAAATCGAGTAGGATTGAGAAAATTTTTCCCTTCATGTGGCGATCATGGATAAAACTGATCTAGCGATTCTCGAAAACCTGCAAGTGGATGCCTCGCGTTCGCTGGGGGAGCTGGCCGAAGCCGTGCACCTGTCGCCAACGCCCTGCTGGCGGCGCGTGCAACGCCTGCGCGAGAACGGCGTGATCACCGGGCAGGTCACGCTGTGCGACCCGCAGCAACTCGATTTGCGCGTCACGGCGTTCGTGTTCATCAAGGCCGCGACACACAGCGAAGAGTGGATGGTGCGGTTTGTCTCCGGCGCGCGCGAACTCCCGGAAATCGTCGAGATTCACCGCATGGCGGGGGACATCGACTATCTGCTCAAGGTGTATCTCCCCGATATCGCCGCCTACGATCGTTTCTACAAGAAGCTCATCCGCGTAGCCGATTTGCAGGACATCAGCGCCAGTTTCTCGATGGAGACGGTGAAATTCACCACAGCGTTGCCAGTGGAGCATTTGCGCTAGGCGTCGCTTGCCTTGCTCACGCCAGCGGCTTGACCGGAAATACCGACATGGCACAGAACATCTACGACAACCCGGATTTCTTTACGGGCTACAGCCAGCTACCCCGGCAAGTGCTGGGACTGGACGGCGCACCCGAGTGGCCGGCCATCCGGGCGATGCTGCCGGACCTGCGCGGCAAGCGCGTGGTCGATCTTGGCTGTGGCTTCGGCTGGGCCTCGCGCTGGATGCGCGAGCAAGGGGCGGCGTCGGTACTCGGGCTCGATCTGTCGCAGAACATGATTGCGCGGGCGAGGGCGGACACTTCCGACCCTGCGATCGAATACCGCATTGCCGACCTCGACACGCTCGATCTGCCTGCGGCGGCCTTCGACGTCGCCTACAGCGCATTGACCTTTCACTACGTTCGCGATTTCGACCGTCTGGCAAAGCATCTTCATCAGTCGCTCGCGCCCGGCGGACATCTCGTGTTCACTGTCGAACATCCGATTTTCATGGCGGCAGCCCATCCCCACTGGCTGGCCGAAGCGGACGGGCGCAAGACGTGGCCGGTGAACGGCTACAGCATTGAGGGCGAACGCCGCACTGACTGGTTTGCCAAGGGCGTGCTGAAGTATCACCGCACGCTCGGCACGACGCTGAACGCGCTGATGCGTGTGGGCTTTCAGTTGCAGCGGGTGGAGGAGTTTGCGCCGACGCCTGAGCAAATCCAGCAAATGCCGGCGTTGGCCGAAGAACTGGAGCGCCCCATGATGCTGATGGTCTCAGCGCACACGTAGGCTTTGTCTCAGCGGGCGAGGGGCAATGTCTTGAGCGCCAGCGCCCCAAAAGACTTCACCCCAAGGCCGGGATGATCTCCGGCGCTTGGGGTGACGGGTACGACTTTGTTGCGGCGATTGCGCTCGTGCTTACTTCACGCGCATACCCGGCTTGGCACCGTCGTGCGGTTCGAGAATGTAGATGCCCGGTTCGGCCTTCTCGTTTGCGGCCGAAGCCGCGAGCACCATCCCCTCCGACAGACCGAACTTCATCTTGCGCGGGGCCAGATTAGCCACCATGACGGTGAGCTTGCCGACCAGCGCTTCCGGTTGCGGATACGCCGACTTGATGCCCGAGAAGACGTTACGCGTCTGGGCTTCACCCACATCCAGCGTGAGTTGCAGCAGCTTGTCCGAGCCTTCCACGGCCTGACAGGCAACGATACGCGCGATGCGCAGATCGATCTTGGCAAAGTCGTCGATGGTGATGACACCGTCGTCTGCCGCCGCCGGGGCGGCTGCCGCTGTGGCGGCCTTGTCCTTGCCCTTCGCCTTGCCCGCGTCAGCCGATGCTGCGGCCGGGGCCGCCGTCGCTTGCAGCGAATCGCGGTTGGCGGCAACCAGTGCCTCGACCTGCTTGCCTTCGACGCGCGTCATCAGGTGCTTGTAAGCCGAGATGGCGCTGGCCGAGGTCAGCGGCGTGGCGACGTCTTGCCACGTTTGCGGGGCAATGCTCAGGAACTGCTCGACCGCCGCGGCCGTTGTCGGCAACACGGGCTTGAGATACAGCGTGAGCAGGCGGAACGCTTCCAGACACACCGAACAGGCTTCATGCAGCGCGCCCGCTTGTGCCGGGTCCTTCGCCAGATCCCACGGCTTGACCGTGTCGACGTAGCCGTTCACGGCGTCCGCCTGTTCCATCACCAGACGCAAGGCCTTACCGAATTCGCGCGCTTCGTAATGGGCAGCGATCTGCGGTGCCACGCCGCGCAACTGCACGAGCAGCGGCGCTTGCATGGCGTCGGCCGAGACGCGGCCATCGAAACGCTTGAGCAGGAAGCCTGCGGCGCGGCTGGCGATGTTCACGTACTTGCCGACCAGATCGCTGTTCACGCGTGCGATGAAGTCATCGAGGTTCAGGTCGATGTCTTCCATCGTGTTGCCGAGCTTGGCGCCGATGTAATAGCGCAGCCATTCGGGGTTCAGGCCGGTGTCGATGAAGCTTTGTGCGGTGATGAACGTACCGCGCGACTTCGACATCTTCTGGCCGTCGACGGTCAGGAAGCCGTGTGCAAACACGTTGGTCGGCGTGCGATGGCCCGAGAATTCGAGCATCGCCGGCCAGAACAGCGTGTGGAAGTACAGGATGTCTTTGCCGATGAAGTGGTACTGCTCGGTGGTCGAGCCCGGCTTGACCCACTCTTCGAAGTTCAGGCCGCGCTGGGCGCACAGGTTCTTGAAGCTGGCGTAGTAGCCGACCGGCGCGTCGAGCCAGACGTAGAAATACTTGCCGGGCGCGCCCGGGATTTCGAAACCGAAATACGGCGCGTCGCGCGAAATATCCCAGTCGGCCAGCGTCGACTCACCGTCTTCGCCCAGCCATTCCTTCATCTTGTTCGCGGCTTCCGGCTGGGCGAGACCTGCCACCCACTTGCGCAGGAACTGCTCGCAGCGCGGGTCCGACAGCTTGAAGAAGTAGTGCGTCGAGGTCTTGCGCACGGGCGTAGCGCCCGAGACGACCGAGTACGGGTTGAGCAGGTCGGTCGGCGCGTAGGTCGAGCCGCAGACTTCGCACGAGTCCCCGTACTGGTCCTTGGCGCCGCACTTCGGGCATTCGCCTTTGATGAAGCGGTCCGGCAGGAACATCTCCTTGACCGGGTCATACGCCTGTTCGATATCGCGCGCCTCGATCAGCCCCTGTTCCTTGAGCGCCAGATAGACGTTTTCGGACAATTCGCGGTTTTCTTCGGAATCCGTCGAATAGTAGTTATCGAACGAGATGCCAAAGCTGTCGAAATCGCGCTTGTGCTCTGTCCACACGCGCTCGATCAGTTGCTTGGGCGTGAGGCCTTCCTTTTCGGCACGCAGCATGACCGGCGTGCCGTGCGTGTCGTCCGCACCCACGTAATACACCTCATGGCCCTGCATCCGCATGTACCGCACCCAGATATCTGTCTGGATATATTCCACCAAGTGACCGATGTGAATCTGGCCATTGGCGTACGGCAGGGCGGAGGTGACAAGAATGCGGCGGGACATGGAGTTTGCGTGTGGGTTGTAGTGGCGGGGAAAGGACGATTCTAGCAGGCGCGGCGCGTTGCCGCCCAAACGGGGCCACTTGGCGGGAATAACGGCTTCAAACGGGTTCGGCCAGAAAGGGTTCGACTGAAAAGCGTTCGGCCAAAAAAAAGCCGGAACCAGGTTCCGGCATAACTAGGCACACGTAACGTCAATAACAAAGAGGAGATGGAAGCGCCCACGGTAGGCACTTCCGAAGGGTCAGAGCGACGTGACGCGGGATTAGTTCAACCGATGTGCCAACTTTTTGATGCTGCGGCGCAACATGCGGCCGGCACATCATCGGCTACGCCGCACCGATCGCGTTGATCAGCGCGGGGCCTGTTGCTGCGGGGCTTGCAGCAGAATTTCGACGCGGCGGTTCTGCGCGCGGCCTTCGGCCGTGGCATCCGACGCGACCGGCTGGCTCGACGCCACGCCCACACCCTGCAAACGGTTCGCGGCAACACCGCGGCTCGTCAGGAACTGGATGACCGAATTGGCACGGTTTTGCGAGAGCGGAATGTTGATACGGTCGCCACCGGTGCTATCCGTATGCCCGATCACGCGTGCCGTAATGCCCGGATTCTGATTGAGCGAATTGGCGAGGTCGGTCAGCACGGCAGCAAAATTGGGCTTGATGGCGTACTGGTTGGTATCGAACGTCACGTCGCTCGGCACGTTGACCTGAAGCTGGCCGTCCGGGCGTTCGGTAATTTGCGTGCCGGTGCCGGCCGTGTGGCCGCCCAGCGTGTTCTTGATGGACTGCCAGTTGTAACCCGCCGCACCACCGGCGGCGGCACCTACCGCAGCGCCGATCAACGTGCCCGTCGTGTTGCCACCGATGAGGTTACCCAGACCCGCCCCGACCGCCGCGCCGACGCCGGTACCGACCGCCGTGTTGGTGCCCTGCGGCGTCTGGCAGCCGGCCAGCATGGCGGCGGCGACCAGGACAAGCGCCGAAGCGCGCAGAGTGTTCTTATTCATATAAGGCTCCTTCTCGATTAGCTTGCTGTGATGAGACACACGTGAGCACTTCGCGGAAGCACGCGCGCCTGGCATGGGTTTTGACGCCAGCCGGCGCGACGTCTTTTACAATAGTGCCGAGTGTCAACCGCTGGCAAGGACAGATTGCCACGGTGACTGGTTCCCCAAAACACGTGCGCCTCGCATGCTAATCGAGAGCGCGCGCCACGGATGTTACAAGTTGTTAGCGATGCGCCGGCCCGTCCGCGTGCCGCTACAGAGCGAGAGACCGACATGGAAGTAGCGCAAATCAACGACGTACTGCGAGGCATCGTCGACCCCGATACGGGGCTGGATCTGGTCGCCGGCAAGTATGTGAAACGAGTCGACGCCGAGCACGGTCATGTCGGCATCGCCATCGAATTCGGTTACCCGGCGAAAAGTCAGTTCGAAGCCATGCGCGCGCGCATCACCGACGCCGTCGGCAAACTGCCCGGGGTAGAGCGGGTTGCTGTCGAAATCAGCCAGAAGATTGTCGCGCACGCCGTTCAACGTGGCGTCAAGCTCCTTCCCAATGTGAAAAACATTGTGGCGGTTGCCTCGGGCAAGGGCGGCGTGGGCAAGAGCACCACGGCGGTCAATCTGGCGCTCGCGCTGGCGGCCGAAGGGGCGAATGTCGGGATTCTCGATGCCGACATCTACGGCCCGTCGCTGCCCACGCTGCTGGGCATTCACGGCAAGCCCGAGTCGAAGGACGGCAAGTCGCTCGAGCCGATGGTCGGCCACGGCTTGCAGGCCAGCTCCATCGGCTTTCTGATCGAGCCGGACAACCCCATGGTGTGGCGCGGCCCGATGGTGACACAGGCGCTCGAGCAACTGCTCAACCAGACCAACTGGAAGGATCTCGACTACCTGATCGTCGACATGCCGCCGGGCACGGGCGACATTCAGCTCACGCTGGCGCAGAAGGTGCCGGTCACGGGCGCGGTCATCGTGACCACCCCGCAGGACCTGGCGCTGCTTGACGCGCGCAAGGGTCTCAAGATGTTCGAGAAGGTTGGCGTCCCGATTTTGGGGCTGATCGAGAACATGAGCCTGCATATCTGCTCAAACTGCGGTCATGAAGAGCCGATCTTCGGCGTGGGCGGCGGCGAGCGCATGAGCCACGACTTCGATGTCGATCTGCTGGGCAAGCTGCCGCTGGAGATGAGCATCCGCGTGCACGCGGACGCCGGCATGCCAAGCGTGGTGGGTGACCCCGACGGCCGCGTTGCCGAGCTGTACAAGGCCATTGCCCGCAAGATCGCGGTGAAGATCGCCTCGAAGCAGAAGGACATGACGAGCAAGTTCCCGTCGATCGTGGTTCAGAACACGTAAGCGGGTTGACTGCGCAGGCTGACGGCGCGGCTGTTGGGGCGGGCTGCCGGGCGGTGCGTGTGAAAAAATCACCGCACCGCAACAATCGCGTAAAATACGCCCACTTTTTACGTACTACCCCAGTTCAGGCCCACACATGAGCATCAAGTCCGATAAATGGATCCGGCGAATGGCCGAAGCGCACGGCATGATCGAGCCCTTCGAGCCGACGCAGATCCGCTATTCCCAGGACGGGCAGAAGATCGTCAGCTACGGCACGTCGAGCTACGGCTACGACATCCGCTGTGCGCCTGAATTCAAGGTCTTCACGAACATCAATTCGACGATCGTCGATCCGAAGAACTTCGACGAGAAGTCCTTTGTCGACGTCGAGAGCGATGTCTGCATCATTCCGCCGAACTCGTTCGCGCTGGCCCGCACCGTCGAGTACTTCCGCATTCCGCGCAGTGTGCTCACCGTGTGTCTGGGCAAATCGACGTATGCCCGCTGCGGCATCATCGTGAACGTGACGCCGTTCGAACCCGAATGGGAGGGCTACGTGACCCTGGAATTCTCGAACACGACGCCGCTGCCGGCCAAGATCTACGCCAACGAAGGCGTTGCTCAAGTGCTGTTCTTCGAGTCCGACGAAGTCTGCGAGACCTCGTACAAGGACCGCGGCGGGAAGTATCAAGGACAGCGTGGTGTCACGCTGCCGAAAACCTAGCCCATTACGCTAGTGACTCGCCGCCGGTGAGCATCCTCTCTATTGCACTGCCCAAGAGCCACGGCCATGTCGGACCGTGGCTCGTTCTTTTGTCGAAGGGACGCCAATGAAATTCCGTTTTCCGATCGTCATCATTGACGAGGACTTCCGCTCCGAAAATATCTCCGGATCCGGGATTCGTTCTTTGGCGGAGGCCATCGAAGCCGAGGGCATGGAGGTCAATGGCCTGACGAGCTACGGCGATCTGACGTCGTTCGCGCAACAGGCCAGCCGCGCGTCGAGCTTCATTCTGTCGATCGACGACGATGAGTTCGGCACGTTCTCGAGCGAAGCGGGCGGTGAAGGCGAGGGCGAGTTGGCGCTGGCCATCATCAACCTGCGCGCGTTCGTGCAGGAAGTGCGCCGCCGCAATCCTGACATTCCGATTTTCCTGTACGGCGAGACGCGCACGTCGCGTCACATCCCGAACGACATCCTGCGCGAGCTGCACGGCTTCATTCACATGTTCGAAGACACGCCCGAGTTCGTGGCGCGTCACATCATCCGTGAAGCCAAGTCGTACCTCGACTCGCTGCCGCCGCCGTTCTTCCGCTCGCTCACGCACTATGCGGCCGACGGCTCGTACTCGTGGCACTGCCCGGGGCACTCGGGCGGTGTGGCGTTCCTGAAGAGCCCGGTGGGCCAGATGTTCCACCAGTTCTTCGGCGAGAACATGTTGCGCGCTGACGTCTGTAACGCCGTGGAAGAGCTTGGTCAACTGCTTGATCACAACGGTCCGGTGGGCGCGTCGGAGCGCAATGCTGCGCGCATCTTCAACGCCGATCACCTGTTCTTCGTGACCAACGGCACGTCGACGTCGAACAAGATCGTCTGGCACGCGACCGTCGCCCCGGGCGACATCGTCGTGGTCGACCGCAACTGCCACAAGTCGATCCTGCACGCGATCACGATGACGGGCGCCGTGCCGGTGTTCCTCACGCCGACGCGTAATCACCTCGGCATCATCGGCCCGATTCCGAAGTCGGAATTTGACCCGGAAGTGATCCGCGCGAAGATCGAGGCCAACCCGTTCGCCCGCGAAGTGCTGGAGCGCGACCCGAACGCCAAGCCACGCATCCTGACGATCACGCAAAGCACGTATGACGGCGTGATCTACAACGTCGAGATGATCAAGGAAGTGCTGGGCAACACGATCGACACGCTGCACTTCGACGAAGCCTGGCTGCCGCACGCGACGTTCCACGAGTTCTATCGCGACATGCACGCCATTGGCGAAGGCCGCCCGCGCTCGTCGGAAGCGACCATCTACGCCACGCACTCCACGCACAAGCTGCTCGCGGGTATCTCGCAGGCCTCGCAGATCGTGGTGCAAGAAGCGGACACACGCAATTTCGATACGTACCGCTTCAACGAGGCGTATCTGATGCACACGTCGACGTCGCCGCAGTACGCCATCATCGCCTCGTGCGACGTGGCGGCCGCGATGATGGAGCCGCCGGGCGGCACGGCGCTGGTGGAAGAGTCGATTGTCGAGGCGCTCGACTTCCGCCGCGCCATGCGCAAGGTGGCGAACGAGTACGGCGACTCGTGGTGGTTCTCGGTCTGGGGCCCGGACAATCTGGGCGACGAAGGCACGATTCAGCGCGACGACTGGGTGCTGCGCGCGAACGAGCGCTGGCACGGCTTCGGCGATCTGGCCGAAGGCTTCAACATGCTCGACCCGATCAAGGCGACGATCATCACGCCGGGGCTGGACGTGGACGGCGAGTTCGGCGAATCGGGTATTCCGGCCGCTATCGTCACCAAGTACCTTGCCGAGCACGGCATCATCGTCGAGAAGACCGGTCTGTACTCGTTCTTCATCATGTTCACGATCGGTATCACCAAGGGCCGCTGGAACTCGATGGTGACCGAGCTGCAACAGTTCAAGGACGACTACGATCACAACCGTCCGCTGTGGCGCGTGCTGCCCGAGTTCGTGGCGAAATTCCCGCGTTACGAGCGTATCGGTCTGCGCGACCTGTGCGATCAGATTCACAGCGTGTACAAGGCCAACGACGTGGCGCGCGTAACGACCGAGATGTATCTCTCGGACATGCAGCCGGCGATGAAGCCGACCGACGCGTTCTCGAAGCTGGCACACCGCCAGATCGACCGCGTGTCGATCGACGAACTCGAAGGGCGCGTGACCAGCGTGCTGCTCACGCCGTACCCGCCGGGCATTCCGCTGCTGATTCCGGGCGAGCGCTTCAACGCCGCGATCATCGAGTACCTGCGCTTCGCACGTGACTTCAACGAGCGTTTCCCGGGCTTCCACACCGATATTCACGGTCTGGTGGTCGAAGAGGTCGACGGCCGTCCGGAATACTTCGTGGACTGCGTGCGCCAAGACGCCAGTTAATCGGCGATTGCCTTGACCGCCCCGTGCCCGTGCGCGGGGCTGTGATGGCACCCACAACACCCTGCGAGCCATCTGGTTCGCAGGGTGTTGTCGTTTTGGGCGGCCTCCTGAGCGGCTGCCTGAGCGGCTGCCTGAGTGATTTCCTGAGTGATTTCCTGAGTGAATTCCGATGCCTGCTGTCACTGGCCATACGCCGCTTTCTCGCATCGCAACTTGCGGATATCGCCCAAACGCGTGTCTCCGCTTTGCCCGAATGTTCCCAATGTCGTCAAAATCCCGCCGAGATGCCGGGAAAACGATGGCAAACACCCCGATCCCGGTGTAAATCGATGGCGTTAAGGGTATGCTTGGTCGTCCTATTTTTGGGAAATTACCCAAGAATGTGACGTAATCCCGTTGCTAAACTCGTCGCTTTTCGGATGTCGGAGGGGGGATCATGGGTGTTACGGGACAACTGGTCTTCAGCAATTACGGCACGCTCGTTTGCGCCACACTGGTCCTGCTGCTAGGCCGCAAGCTGGTCGAATGGATCGGGCCGCTTCGGACGTACAGCATTCCCGAACCTGTCGCGGCGGGCCTGCTGGTGGCATTCGCCACGCTGGCCCTGCGTCAGTTCGGGCACTTCGAACTGAAGTTCGATACCTCGTTGCAAACCCCTCTGATGCTGGCGTTTTTCGCGACCATCGGGCTGTCTGCCAATCTGGCAAGCCTGCGGGCGGGGGGGCGTACGCTGGCACTGTTTCTCGCCGTGGTCGTGGGCATGCTGGTCATGCAGAACACGATCGGCGTCGGTCTGGCCATGCTGCTTGGGCTGCCGCCCGGCGTGGGGCTGCTGGGCGGGTCGATCACGCTGGCCGGTGGTCATGGCACCGGTGCTGCTTGGGGGCACGTCATGACCGAGCGTTACGGCGTGCAGTCTGCCGCCGAAATCGCGATGGCCTGCGCCACGTTTGGCCTCGTGCTCGGCGGTCTGCTCGGCGGCCCGGTGGCAAGGTATCTCGTAGGGCGTCTGGGGCGCTATGGCGCCCACGCACCCGGTGCAGATACGTCAACGTCAGCCCCGGCCCCCGAAGGCTTCGAGCAGCCGCATACGGTTCGCCTGATCACCGCACAGGCGTTGATCGAAACGGTGGCCATGATTGCGATCTGCCTGCTGGGTGGGGAAGTCATCGCGGCGTGGTTGTCGGGCACGGCCTTCGAGCTGCCCACCTTCGTGTGCGTGCTGTTCACGGGCGTGGTGGTGCGCAATGCGCTGGCGCTGGTCGGCTACGAGGTGTTCGACCGGTCGTTGTCGGTACTGGGAAACGTCAGCTTGTCGCTGTTCCTCGCGATGGCGCTGATGGCCCTGCGCCTGTGGGATCTGTCGACGCTGGCGGTGCCGATGATCGTGATTCTGAGCGTGCAGGTGGTGGCGATGGCCGCTTATGCGATCTTCGTCACGTTCCGCGTGATGGGACGTAACTACGATGCCGCAGTGCTGGCGGCTGGCCATTGCGGCTTCGGACTTGGGGCGACGCCGACGGCTATCGCGAATATGCAGGCGGTCACGGAACGCTTCGGGCCGTCGCATCTCGCCTTCCTGATCGTGCCGATGGTTGGAGCGTTCTTCATCGACATCGTCAACGCCATCGTGATCAAGGGCTTTCTGTCGTTACCGATCTTCTGATATCGGTCGTTGCAAAGTCGAGCAGGCAAAGAAAAAGCCACCCAATCGGGTGGCTTTTTCATCGTTGCGAGGCGTTGCGGTTCAGCTGACTTCGTCCGCTTACTTCGCCAGCTTCGCGCGGGCGGCGGCGATGGCGCGCTTCACTTGCTCGGGGGCCGTGCCGCCGATGTGATTGCGGCTGGAGACCGAGCCTTCGAGCGTCAGGAAACCGAACACGTCCTCGCCCACGAGCGGCGAGAATTTCTGGAGTTCGGCCAGCGACAGGTCGGCCAGATCGATATCGCGATCCGAGCAGATCTTCACGGCGTGGGCCACGATTTCGTGCGCGTCACGGAACGGCAGGCCCTTCTTGACCAGATAGTCGGCCAGATCGGTCGCCGTCGAGAAGCCTTGCAGCGCGGCGTTGCGCATGTTCTCTTCACGCACCTTGATGCCCGGCACCATGTCCGCGAAGATACGCAGCGTGTCGATCACGGTGTCGACCGTGTCGAACAGCGGTTCTTTGTCTTCCTGATTGTCCTTGTTGTAGGCGAGCGGCTGGCCCTTCATCAGCGTCAGCAGCGCAATCAGGTGACCGTTCACGCGGCCGGTCTTGCCACGGGCCAGTTCCGGCACGTCGGGATTCTTCTTCTGCGGCATGATCGAGCTGCCCGTGCAGAAACGGTCGGCCAGATCGATAAAGCCCACGCGCGGGCTCATCCACAACACCAGCTCTTCCGAGAAGCGCGAGATGTGCGTCATCACGAGTGCGGCGGCAGCGGTGAATTCGATCGCGAAGTCGCGGTCCGAGACGGCGTCCAGCGAGTTGGTGCAGACCTCTTCGAAGCCCAGCGTGGCGGCGACGCGCTCGCGGTCGATCGGGTAGCTCGTGCCGGCCAGCGCGGCAGCGCCCAGCGGCAGGCGGTTCACGCGGCGGCGCACGTCGATCATGCGCTCGGCGTCGCGGCTGAACATCTCGAAATACGCCATCAGGTGATGACCGAAGGTCACCGGCTGTGCGACTTGCAGATGGGTAAAGCCCGGCAGGATCGTGGCGCTGTGTTGTTCCGCCAGATCGAGCAGCGCACTGCGCAGGTCGCCGAGGTGCGTGCCGATGCGGTCGATTTCGCTGCGCAGCCACAGGCGGATGTCGGTGGCGACCTGATCGTTACGCGAGCGGCCCGTGTGCAGGCGCTTGCCGGCGTCGCCGATCAGCGCGGTCAGGCGCGCTTCGATGTTCAGGTGAACGTCTTCGAGATCCAGTTGCCATTCGAATTCACCACGCTCGATTTCGCCGCGAATCTGCGTCATGCCGCGCTGGATATCGGCCAGATCCTGGGCACTGATGATGCCCTGTGCGGCCAGCATGTCGGCGTGGGCGAGCGACCCTTCGATGTCGAACAGGGCCATACGCTTGTCGAAGAATACCGACGCGGTATAGCGCTTGACGAGTTCGGAAACGGGTTCGGAAAAGCGAGCCGACCAGGCTTCGCCCTTCTTGTGGAGTTGGGAGGTCATTGTCGTAGCGTAGCTAATCGAGGCCAATCGAGGCAGATTGAAGCGGACCGTAGTGAAAACACGGCAAACCGTGATTATACCAACGCCCGCGCCCCGTCAGGTCTTGGGGTCGATCGCGGGTGCTTGGGCACCTGTTCGCCCGCTCACCGGCTCACCTGTTCGACTGTTACCCGAGCTGTCACGCCTCCCAGCGTCACTGCGCCATCGACAGCGTCCAGATGCGCGGCGGCGCCGACAGACAAAGGCCGGAGGTCGCTTCGTCGAACGCGGCGCGTTGCAGCGCTTCGAGTTTCGCCGCTTTGGCGATGCGCTCGCGTGCCTGATGAATGCGGGCCAGCCGTGTCGGGTCGTCGGGTAGCGCGCAGAGACGGCCGAGGTCGTGCATCAGCGAGCCGCCGAGCCGGTCGAGCGCGGGGCGCAGGCGCGTTGCGAGATCAACCGGTTGCCCCGGCGCGTGCCCTTCGCGTGCCCAGCGGGCGAGCAGGGCGGTCTGCACGAGCTTGCCCGCTTCGATTTGCAGCCGGAAGAACGTGCGTGCCTGCGCGGGCGTCAGGCCGTACTGGCTGGCGCGCTCGCCGACGCTGTCGAGCAGGGCCTGTTCGCGGGGTGTGTCCTGCACGGGTTTGCCGGAGCCGAATTTCGTGCGTGCGACCGCTTCGCTGATCGCCAGACGCTCCAGAATGCCGCGCATGAGCGGGTCAAGGATGGGGTCGATGACTGGTGGTGGCGACGGCTGCGTCACCTTGCCCGCCAATGCTTGTGAGACCAGCCGCACCGCAAACCCCCGCAGACCATGCGGTGCGGCGGTAAATACGCCCGCGTCCTGTTGGGCATTCGCCGTAGCGGGAGAGGCGGTGGATGGGGCGGCGGTGTCGGCAATATCGCCCGCGGAAGGGGCACCGGCATGCGCGGGAGCGCTCAGGAAGCACAGAGATGCGAGGACGGAAGCAAAGACTGATGCGAAGGCAGCGGCGGGAACGGTACCGCGTGGCCGTGCACGTTGCAACGTGGTCTGCACGCGGCGCGCATGCGGCAACAACAGAAGGGAATGCATGATGGATTGGCCCCCCGGCAACAATCGAATCGGATGCGTCGCAATATACCGCCCTATCGACCGTTTTGTCGTTGGGGAGAATCCCAAGGAACCGGCTGGCGTCGACGCGATTCCAGCTGCGCCGACGCCATGTCCCGGGGATGCCCGGGCCGCCTGATCAGCCCGTATTACGCAGGCCGGCGGCGATGCCGTTGATCGACAGATGAATGCCGCGTCGTGCACGTTCGTCCGATTCACCCGCACGGTGTCTGCGTAGCAGTTCCACTTGCAAGTGATTGAGCGGATCGAGGTACGGGAAGCGATTCTTGATCGAGCGGGCGAGCATCGGGTTGTCGGCCAGACGCTCTTCATGCCCGGTAATCAGGGCCAGCGCCTTCGACGTGCTCTCCCATTCCGCGACGATACGGTCGAACACGTGCTTGCGCAGGGCCTCGTCGGGCACCAGCTCGGCATAACGCGACGCCACGCCCAGATCGGTCTTGGCGAGCACCATGTCCATGTTCGACAGCAGGTTCGCGAAGAACGGCCAGTGCTTGACCATCTGGCGCAGCGTCTCCAGCCGTTCATTGCGTGCCGTGTCGTCTTGCGCGGCGTCGAGATATGCGGCGACCGCGCTGCCGAAGCCGTACCAGCCGGTGATCAATAGGCGGCATTGTCCCCATGAAAAGCCCCACGGAATCGCCCGCAGGTCTTCGATGCGGCGTTGCTTCGGGTCCGAGAATTTGCGCGACGCGGGGCGCGAGCCGATATTGAGCTCGGCGATCTCCGCAATCGGCGTGGCCGAGAAGAAGTAATCGGTGAAGCCGGGCGTCTCGTAGACCAGATGACGATAGGCGCTGAACGCGGTATCCGAGAGCGTCTGCATGACGGCTTCATAGGCGTCGAGCTGCGGCGGCTGGTTGCGGCTGGGCAGCAGCGTGGCTTCGAGCGTGGCCGCGACGATGGTCTCAAGATTGCGCCGCCCGATTTCGGGGTTGGCAAACTTGCTCGCGATGATCTCGCCCTGCTCGGTGAGGCGAATCTGCCCCTTCACCGTGCCCGGCGGTTGCGACAGGATGGCCTGATACGTCGGGCCGCCGCCACGGCCCACGGTGCCGCCACGGCCATGGAAGAGCCGCAGCCGGATGCCTTTTTCTTCGAACAGGTGCACCAGCGCCAGTTCGGCCTTGTACAACTCCCAGTTCGACGTGAGAAAGCCGCCGTCCTTGTTGCTGTCCGAGTAGCCGAGCATGACTTCCTGCTCACCGCCTTGCTGCGTCACCACGTCGGCCATGCCGGGGATGTCGAACAGCGCGCGCATGATGACCGGCGCGTTGCGCAAGTCGGCAATCGTCTCGAACAACGGGATGACCATTGCGCCAACCTTGATGCCGGTCGTGGGCTCGCCGTCCGCGTCGGTCACGTTGGCAGTACCGAGCGCCCCTTGGAAGAGCCCGGTCTCTTTTTGCAGCAGCATGACTTCGACCAGATCGCTCACCGTTTCCGTGTGCGAAATGATGTAGTTGCGTACCGCACGTGCGCCGAAGCGCGCCCGGATCTCGCGCGCTGCGCCGAACACGGCCAACTCGTCGCGCGTGCGTTGCGAATAGTCGAGATAAGGCGAGAACAGCGGACGCGGTTCGCGTAGCTCTTGCAGCAACAACGCGAGCTTTTCGTCCTCCGACAATTGCGCGTAATTCGCCTCGACGCCCGCCTTGGCGAACAGTTCGGCGATAACGGCTTCATGCACGTCCGAACTCTGGCGCAGGTCGATGCTGGCCAGATGGAAGCCGAACACTTCGGCCGCGCGCACCAGCGGCCCGAGGCGCTGCGAAATCAGCGCGCCGCCGTGATGCGACATGAGCGATGCGACGACAGTATTCAGGTCCGAGACGAACTCGGCGGCGTCGAGATACGGGCTGGCCTCGCCCACGGCGCCACGATGCGGCACGTGACCGACCCACGCGTGCGCGGTGGCTGCCAGACGAGCGTAGACGCCGATCAGCGCGCGGCGATACGGCTCGTCGGTGCGGTGCGGCGAATCGTCGGGCGAGCGCTTTGCAAGCGTGAGCAACGCGTCGCTGGCACCGGCCAGCAGTTGCGACACCGACAGCTCTGCCCCGAGCAAGTGCACCTGTTCCAGATAGTGCGCAAAGATCTCGGTGGCCTGACGCGTGATCGCCAGTTGCAGCGTCTGCGCCGTCACATTCGGGTTGCCGTCGCGATCGCCGCCGATCCAGCTACCCATTTGCAGGAAACGGCCAAGCGCCTGCGGGCGAACGCCGGGCGCGGCTTCCGACAACTCGGCGCTCACGTCGGCATACAGGCCCGGAATTTCGGTCAGGAACGTGCTGCGGTAATACGACAGCGCGTTGTCGATCTCATCCGCCACCGTCAGGCGCGAACTACGCAGCATGCGTGTCTGCCAGAGGGTGGTCACGTAGGCACGCATCGCTTCGGTATTGCGGGCCGATTCGCGTTCGGTGAGGGCGTCGTCGCGATGGGCGAGCAGGCGGGCGATCTCGCGCTCGGCGTCGAGAATGCTCTTGCGCTGCACTTCGGTCGGGTGAGCGGTCAGCACCGGTACGATCAGCGCGCTCGCGAAGAACGCTTGCAGCGTAGCGGGATCGGCCAGACCGGCGTCTTTCAGGCTTTGCAGTGCGGCGGCCAGACTGCCCGGCTGTGCCTTGCTGCCAGCAAGCGCGTGCACGCGGCGGCGGCGGTTGTGATGGCGGTCTTCGGCAATGTTCGCGAGGTGAGAGAAGTAGCTGAAGGCGCGTACCACCTGAATGGCCTGTTCGTTCGACAGGCCATTGAGCAGCGTATCGAGCGCCTGGGCGGCGCTGCGGTCGTCTTCGCGGTGAAAGCGCACGGCGTTCTGGCGAATGGTTTCGACCAGATCGAAGGCGTCGCTGCCTTGCTGCTCGCGCAGCACGTCGCCCAGCAGGCGGCCGAGGAAGCGGATGTCCTCGCGCAGCGGGGCGTCTTTGTCCTCGCGAGAGCGGCGGGCGCGTTCCTTGCCCGGCGGCGAAGCGGCTGCGGCCTCACCAGTAGTGGATGTGGCCGCCGATGCTGCTTCTGCGGGTGACGTGTTGCCGACCGACGGGGCGAGACCCTCTTGCGGGGTATCTGCCGTTGCGCTGCTCTTCATGTCGCTCCTCTCGAAGCCGGCAGTCTGAGCCGCCGGCCAAGCGTGATACCATTTTTTCTTTTGGTCTTCACGCGGTTGCTGAATGAACTTCGCTGCTCCTGAAACCCTGGTGATCGCATCGCGCGAGAGCCGACTCGCCATGTGGCAAGCCGAACACGTGCGTGACGCGCTGCACAAATTATATCCGCAGTGTCACGTGAGTATCCTCGGCATGACTACTCGCGGTGACCAGATCCTCGACCGCTCGCTCGCCAAGGTCGGCGGCAAGGGGTTGTTCGTCAAAGAACTCGAACTCGCGCTCGCCGACGGACGCGCCGATCTCGCCGTGCATTCGCTCAAGGATGTGCCGATGCAACTGCCCGAGGGCTTCACGCTTGCTGCGGTGCTCGAGCGTGAAGATCCGTGCGACGCGTTCGTGAGCAATGACTACGACAGCCTCGATGCGCTGCCCGCCGGTGCCGTGGTCGGCACGTCGAGCCTGCGTCGCGAGGTGAGCTTGCGCACGCAGTATCCGCATCTGAAAGTGGCGCCGTTGCGCGGCAATCTCGATACGCGTCTGGGCAAGCTCGACCGTGGCGACTTCTCGGCAATCATTCTTGCCGCTGCCGGTTTGAAGCGTCTGGGTCTGGGTGAGCGTATCCGTGCCATTCTGCCACCGGAAGCGAGCCTGCCGGCGGCCGGTCAGGGCGCATTGGGCATCGAAGTGCGTGCCGGACGTCCCGAAATCCTGCAATGGCTCTCCCCGCTGCATGACGCCCGCACCACATTGGCTGTGAGCGCCGAGCGCGCGGTGTCGCGTGCGCTGGGTGGCTCGTGTCAGGTGCCGCTCGGTGCGTTCGCCGAATTCGACGCACAGGGCGCGCTGTCGCTGCGCGCGTTCATCGCCTCGACGGACGGCGCCACGGTGTTGCGCGCCGAAGGCGCTGCAACGGTTGAACAAGGCGACGTGGCCGGTGCCGAAGCCCTTGGCAAGCGTGTTGCGCAGGAACTCATCGACGCGGGTGGGCTGGCACTGGTGCCGCCGTCCGAGTCAAAGGACTGATGCGTTTGGGCCCGCGCGCGCCGGTTCCTTCACGCTGTGTCATCCTGACGCGCCCCGACGGGCAGAGCGGTGCGCTCGCCGCCGCTCTGCAAGCGGAAGGCATCGACTCGTTCGCCTTCCCGCTGCTGCACATTGCGGCGCAAGCCGACGCCGATGCCTTGGCGGCGCTCGATACCGCGCTGAACGATCTCTCCACGTACGCACTGGCGGTGTTTGTCTCGCCGAATGCCGTGTCACACGCGTTGTCGCGGCTCGTGTTTCTGAAGTCGGGCGCGAGCGCCACATCGGTGGGCATGGGGGCTACGGGTGCTGCGAGTACTGCAACGGCGTATTGGCCGATGGCGCTGCCGGTGGCTGTCGTCGGCCCGGGCAGCGCACAGGCATTGGCAGAAGCGGGCATCGCACCGCCGCAGCATCAGGTGATCGTGCCCCCGGGCGGCCCCGACGCGCGCTTCGATTCCGAAGCGTTGCTGGCAGAACTCGATGTCGCTGCATTGGCCGGACGCCGCGTGCTGATCGTGCGCGGTGACGGCGGGCGCGAGTTGCTCGCCGACACGTTTCGTGCCGCCGGCGCTCAGGTCGACATCGTGAGCGCGTACACTCGACGTGCCCCGGCCCCGGACGCATCCGCTTGGGCGGCGCTTGAAGCCCGACTGACCTCAAGCGTGCCTTGCGCTTGGGTGCTGACCAGCTCTGAAGCCGTGCGCCATCTGGCGTCGATGCTGGCGGCCCGATACGGAACACAAGAAGGCGTACATACGCCCGGCACCCCGCACGTTCTGGCGCAAATCCTTGCTGCGCCGTGCTTTACGTCGCATGCGCGCATCGCCGATGCCGCGCGGGCTGCGGGGTTTGATAGGATTACGCAGTGCGCGGCTGGCGACGAGAACTTGCTGGCGGCACTCAAAACATGGGCGGATCCCATTCAAGTCAAGCATGACGACAGATAATCGCGTTCCCGAGTCTTCCCCAAATTCGCCGGCATCGACCGGCCCGGCGGCGTCGAGCCCCTCGGCTGCGCCTTACGGCACGGCGGGTGTTCCGCCCGCGTGGACACCGCCCGAGCCGCCGCAAAAGCGTCGCGGCAGCGGGGCAGCCCTGCCGTGGCTGCTCTTCGTGCTGGTGTCGGCCGGCGCCGGTATCGGCGGCTGGTCTCTCAATCAGAAGCTCGACCGCGTACAGCAAGAGATGGCCCGCCGTGCGCAGGCTGGCGACGCACAGGTCATGCAGGCGCAGGTGCGCACCGCACAGGCGCTCGATAACCAGCGCGACTTACAGAACCGGCTCACAGCGCTCGAAGGCCGCGTGGCCGATTCGCGCAGTCAGCAGGCGTCGCTCGAACAGCTCTATCAGGAACTCGCACACAACCGCGATGAGTGGGTGCTGGCCGAGACCGAGCAGATCGTCACGAGTGCCAACCAGCAGTTGCAGCTCACCGGTAACGTGCGTGGCGCGCTGATTGCGCTCGAAGGCGCCGATGCGCGTCTGGCGCGCACTGGCGCGCCGCAACTGGCTGGCGTGCGCGATGCGCTCAAGAAAGATATCGATCGTCTGAAGGCGGTACCGGCGGCCGATTTGCCGCAACTGACCGGCAAGCTCGATCAGGCCATCGCCATGATCGATACGTTGCCGTTGCAAGCGGAAGAGCAACGTGCTGCGCCGAAGTCCGACGCCACGGGCCCGAGCGGGGCCGGCGACACCGGCTGGCGCGAGACACTGAACCGTTTGTCGGGCGAGATGCTCGGCAGTCTCAAGCAATTGGTGCAGGTGCGCCGTCTGGACGACCCGGACGTGATGCTCGTCGCGCCGGAGCAAGGGGCGTTCCTGCGGGCCAACCTGAAGCTGCGCCTGCTGAACGCGCGTCTGGCGTTGCTCGCACGCAATGCGGCCGCCGTGCACACCGATGTGCTGGTGGCACAGGCCGCCCTCGACAAGTACTTCGACGGCAAGTCGCGTCGCATCGGTGCGGTCAAAACGTTGCTCGATCAGGTCGATTCGGGTGCCCGCACCATCGAACTGCCCACGCTTGACGCCAGCCTGACCGCCATCGGTCAGGTCAAGGACGTCAAGGACAAGCCGTAAGGAGCCCTGGATGAGAGGATTGATCTGGTTGACGCTCCTGTTCGCGGTGGCGGCCGGCTTTGCCGTGCTGGCCACGTTCAATCACGGGCAGGTGGTGATGCTGGTGCCGCCGTACCGTGTGGACGTTTCGCTGAACCTGTTCGTGCTGGCACTGCTGGCACTGTTCTTCGCGCTATACGTGATCATTCGCGTGCTGCGCAACATCTACAAGATGCCGGAGCGCGTCGCGGCGTACCGCAATCGCCAACGCAGCCGTCGCGCAAACATCGCGTTGCGCGACGCCGTGGCCAATCTCTTCGCCGGCCGTTACACGCGGGCTGAAAAAGCCGCGCGTGAAGCGGCAGAGCAGGACGATAACCGCGGCGTGGCGGCCATCATCGGCGCGCGTGCGGCGCATCGCATGCGAGAGTTTGCGCGTCGCGATACGTGGCTGGCCGAAGCGCAGGGCGCGAATCTCGAAGAAGCCCGTCTGTTGCAGACGGCCGAGCTGCGCGTCGACACGCGCGATGCAGAAGGCGCACTCGAAGCGCTGACTGAAATGCGGGCGCAAGGCGCACGGCGCATGCAGGCGCAATTGGTGGCCCTGCGGGCGCATCAGCATCTGAAGCACTGGCCTGAAGTGCTGAGTCTGCTCAAGGTACTGGAGAAGCGCGAAGCGCTGCATCCGGCGCTGGCGGCCAAGCTCAAGCAGACGGCCAGTGAAGGTATCTTGCGTGATCACCGCCACGATGCCGACGCCTTGCTCAAGTGCTGGCACGAACTGCCGGCCGACGCGCGCACGTCGTCGCGTACGGCTGATGTGGCGGCGGAGTTGCTGATTGCGCTCGATCGCCCGCGTGAAGCCCGCGACATCGTCGAGGCAGCATTGGCCGAACATTGGGACCCGCGTTTGCTGCGCCGCTACGCTGACTGTGCGGGGGGCGACGCACTGCCGCTCATCCAGAAGGCCGAAGCGTGGCAGCAACGCCACCCGAACGATCCCGACCTGCTCTACGCACTCGGCAAGCTCTGCCAGCACCAACGCTTGTGGGGCAAGGCGCAGACGTTCCTCGAAGGGGCGTTGCGTCACACCGACGACCGTCATCTGCAACAGCGTCTGCATCTGGCGCTCGCGCAGCTCTTCGAAGGGCTTGGCCAGATGGAACAGGCCAATCGCCATTACCGGGCGTGTGCTACGGCCTGAGTGACATAAGACGGCGCCAGCCATTGCGGCTGGCGCTTTTGCGTTAATCGGCTGCGTAGTTACATTGTTGCTGGATCAGATAGTCAAAGTTCGGGCGAGGGTAGTCACGTCTGTCGTCGTTACTGAAATGGCGCAGGTCGCGCAACATCGAAATCGCTTCGAGATCGGTAAAGCCCAACTGGTCGTACTCGTCTTCCAGTGACGTGATCGCGACCAGTCTCGCCAGCACCTGTTCGGCATCCTGTGGCGGGCAACGATCGATATGCCGGGCCGTCGCCATTACCGCATCCTTGATATCGGCATCGTGGGCGCGGGTAGAGGCGTCCAACGTCGCGCGCATGATCTGAGGAAGCGAGCCGGCCGCACAGGCTCCGTACAACGTCGTCGCCAGCGCATCCCATCCGGGCCCGCGTATGACCTTTGCCCCGTTACTCAACATCCCAAGTATGGCCACCTCCCGATCCGCATCGGGCAAGTCAGCGATGCATTTCGCCAATTGGTTGGCTGTCGACGTCTCGTAGTACCCCTCGCAGCGCTGGACACTGGCAAACGTGTCGCGCCAGGCATTCAATCGCGCGGCCTGCGGCATTGCGGCGATAGCATCGAGACGGCTACGCAGTACGCAGTCAAAACGCGTGTTACGTGCGGTACGCACCAGCACTTTGGCGTCCGGCAGGTGCTGTTCGGCAGATGTGTCGAACATCAAGTCGACCATTGCTTGTGTCGTTCTTTGTTCAAGCGTGTTGTGCAAGGCCAGCAAATTTTCGAACGCTGAATTCCAGCAGGTCAGATTCGGGTTCGCTTGGAGCGAACGTAAGAGATGCTCGAAATGCCGCTTCGCTTCAGGCAGCGGGGACGTTGTCAGATGAACGTGCGTGGCCAGCGCTGACAAGCTTTTCGGATCACTGGCGATAGTGATCAAGGTCCCATCCGTGACACCTGCCGGCACGACGTTGTCGACGTCGAGCGCTAGCTGGGGCGTGACGACTTGCGTGAGCCGGGGCGCGGTTGTCGGCACACAGGTGGGGGCGAACGTCGTGACGAAGCAGAAATTCGTATCACTGATGCCATCAAAGTCAGTGACGAACGAGGGCAGGTCGGCTTGATACCGTTTCGCCGGCGGTTCACCTTCCTGCGTCGGGTGTGTCAGTCGTTGCGGGGTGCTGCTTGAAGGGCCGATAGCGAACAAGTCGAACTCCAATGACATGAGGGGAGCGGCAGGGTGTCACGATGCTAGCGCCCGGGCTATGGTGTTCGGTCAACCGATTACGTCCCGTGGTCAAATCCCGCGATTACGTTCCGCGCTTACGTCCCATATACGCGCTCAGCAAGGTCTTCCAGCGCTTCGCTGAGAAGCGCGTCGAAATCGGGCCGCGGATAATGTCGCGCGTGGTCCAACTCGGTGGCGTTGCGCACTGCTTGCAGGGCGTCGAGCGATTGCTCTTTCGTGAAGATCGGCAGTTGCGCGTATTCCGCGCGCATCGCCGCGAGGTTCGTGAGCGTGCTCACGATCACGTCGACGTGGTCCTCGGGGAACTGCGGCACTGCCTGTGCCAGCGCTTTCAGAACGTCCAGGGTTGCGTTCGGATGTGAGGCGAACGCGACGGCATCGAGCAACGTTTGCGCCAGGGGCACGCGATCTCTCTCCGGGGTGACGTCCATCAGCACCGTCGCCAGTTCGCCCCAGCCCCAGGTAGTCTCGCTGTTGTCGGCATTCAGGGCGGCACTCAACGTTGCCGTGGAAGCCGCTGTTCGCTCACTCTCCGGCAACGAGGGGATTGCCCGTGCAAGCCGGGTCAACCGGCCCGCGTCGCAATAGTCGCCCGCGCGCCGCAAACCGGTGAGCGTGTTTTCCCACAATTGTGCGTGTCGCGAAGCGACTATCGGCGCGGGTGAAGGCTGCGGCGTCGCGGTCTGCGCAGCATCGGGAGAGGCGAGTGTCGATGCTGCCGGCATGGCGCAGTGCGCCAGGGCGTGGGTATGTTGCAGCAACGCGGCGTCCAGACGCGCCTCGACCGTCTCGCAAGCCAATGAGAACGCATGTCCGTGGCGATCGTCTTCCGAGCTGGGAAGGATGGCCAGAATGGCGTCGGCGATACGGTGTTGCAGGGGAATACGCAACGCCGCCAACTGTTCGAACGCCTGTCCCCATTCCCTGATCAGGGGCGACGCTTCGAGTCTTCCCGCCAGACGGCCAAACAGACGTTGTGCGTCGGCTAGGGGCAGGTGCTTGAGACTTTCGCACAAGGTGTGGAATTGCAGGCTGTTCGGATTTGTGGCGATGGCTTGCAGTGTCGCGTCGAGTGCGGAATCGGGCAGATCGGCGATATCGCGCATGACCGCATTGGCGCTCGCGTTCAGGGCGATGGCGGGTGAGATACGCGATAACGCGGCACTACGCTCTCGCTGCGCATCCCTACGCGTCGCGTCAGTGCAGTTGCCATCGTCCGGTCCGCCGAAGCCGCCGGGCAGCCGGTCACGCGCCGTGTCGTGGTCATCGACGGCCGGCCTCCCGCTATCGGTGGATCCGGAGATCGTCGAAGACGAGTTGTCTGCGATGGAATCCGCTGGTGTACGGGGCGGGGTGACATGGTAAGCATTGACTGGAAACACGGCAGAGTCCTATGACAAGGAGGGCGGAGACGATGAGAAACATCGTGCCGCCGCGCTTGCTTCGTCACTTTCATGCAGCGCTCATTCGCCGTAGAGCCGTCCCCTCAATTACCCGTTCCAGCCATTTCACCCAAACCACCTGACGCTCAGTCGATCGCCGCCACCGCCTCGTTCGCCGAACTCTGCCGCAGCGGAATCTCCGGCAAGCGGCTGAGCGCTACGATGGCGAGTGCCGCGACGAGTGCGCTGCCGCCGAAGAATGCGCCGAATGCGAGACGCAGATGATCTTCCATCCCGGCCGGTGCGCCGCCGGGGCGCAGGAAGTCGGTCAGCTCGTGCGGTGCCGAACCGTCGCCGCCCATCACCAGCAACCCGACGATGATCGCCCCGAACAGGGCGACCCCGATCATCCCGCCCAGCGCGCGGAAGAACGCATGCGCGGCGGTGGCAATACCGATATCGCGTGGCGCCACAGCGTTCTGCGTGGCCACCGTCATGACCGGCATGGCCGAGCCGAAGCCGATGCCGACCAGCCCCAGACACGCACCGATGACCACGAGCGGCAATGACTCAACGCCGATAGCGATCACCGCGAGCCCCAGCAACGCGGCAGGCAACCCAATTTGCGGCGGGCGTTTGTAATGCCCGGTCGCGCGCATGTAGTGCCCGGAAGACAGCGCGCCGATCACGATGCCAAGCAACGGCAGAATCAGCATCAGGCCAGAACTACTGGCCGACTGGCCGCGCTGCAATTGCAGATAGAGCGGCACGTAGATGCCGATGCTGATGTTCACCATCATCACCAGCACGGCCATTGTCGAGGTCACGCGAAACACCGGGTTGGCCAGCAAGGCGAGCGGCAACAACGGCTCGGCGGCGCTGCGCTGGCGTCGCAGGAACGCGGCACCCATCACGACCGTCACCACGACCAACCCGACAATTTCCTTCGACGCCCACGGGTAACGATGACCGCCCCACGTGAGCGCGAGCAACAGGGCGACCGTCGAGACGATCAACAGCAGCGAGCCCAGATAGTCGATCGTCGGACGCCCCACACGGCGGGGCAGACGGCGCAGCGCGCGGTCGCTCAGGTAGATCGCGAGCAAGCCCAGCGGGATGTTGATCCAGAAGATGAGCGTCCAGTTCAGGTACTGCGCGAACACGCCGCCCGTCACTGGCCCGGCGACGCCCGAGACCGCGAACATCCCCGAGATATAGCCCTGATACCGGCCACGTTCGCGCGGCGAGACGATATCGGCGATGACCGTATTGGACAGCGCGATCAACCCGCCGCCGCCCAGCCCCTGCACGCCGCGCGCGATGATGAGTGTGAGCATCGTGGGCGCGAGCGCGCACAGAATCGAGCCGACCAGAAACACCGCGACGCTCAGGGCGATGATGCCGCGCCGCCCGAACAGATCGGAGAGTTTGCCAACGATCGGTGTGATCGCGGTCGACGAGAGCAGATACGCGGTGACCACCCACGAGACGGCGTCGAAGCTGCCCAGATCGCGGGCAATCGTCGGCAGCGCCGGCGCGACGATGGTCTGGTCGAGCGAACCGAGAAACATGATTAGCAGCAGGCCGGAGAGAATCGACTTGATCTCGGCGGGCGTGAGCGAGACGCCGGCCGGCGTCGTCTGTGAGTCGTTGGCGGGCATGCGGTTTCGGGGAAAAAAACAGGCCATCCCGGAGCGGATGGCCTGATGCATGTTACTCCCAAGGCGGGCACTCGACTACAACGCCCGCCGCGTCTCGGTCTCGGCGATCAAGACGTTGTTTTATACAGCGATCCGGCGGCGCGTCGAAAAAACCTTCCGCTTAGTACGCCGGATTCGCCTCGAAGAGACACCGCCGTCACTGGTTCACCAGCCGCGCCGGCACGGCGAGCGTGAGCAGACCGCCGATCACCATGAAGGCGGTGAGCAGGTACATACCGCTGTTGGTGCTTTGCGTGGTGTCTTTGAGAAAGCCGATCAGGTAGGGGCCGACGAAGCCCGCGAGGTTACCCAGAGAGTTGATCATCGCGATACCGGCTGCCGCAGCGGTTCCGCCCAGAAACGCCGTGGGCAGGCTCCAGAACAGCGGCAGCACGATCATGATGCCCATGGTGCCGAACGTGAGCGCCAGCATGGCCAGTTGCGTGTTGTGGCTCCACGTCGTCGACAGGAACAGCCCCACCGCACCGATGAATGCCGGGATGGCGATGTGCCAGCGCCGCTCGCCGCGCACGTCGGAGCGGCGGCCGACCAGCACCATCGCGATCACCGCGAAGAAATACGGAATCGCGGTGAGCAGCCCGATTTGCAGCGGATCGGTCACGCCGGTGCCCTTGACGATCGTCGGCAGCCAGAAGCCCACGCCGTAGAGGCCGATCACGAACGAGAAGTAGATCAGGCTCATCATCCAAACGCGCGGGCTCGAGAACACCTGCGCGAGCGGCAGATCTTCCTTGGTGAGCACGTCGCTTGCGATGTTGCGCTCCAGCATGGACTTCTCGGCCTCGCCCAGCCACTTCGCATCGCGAATGCGGTCATCGAGTACGAACAGCACCACGATGCCGATGATCACCGACGGAATTGCTTCGAGCAGGAACATCCACTGCCAGCCGGCCAGCCCCGAGACACCGGTCATGTCCTTGAGAATCCAGCCCGAGATCGGTCCGCCGATCAGCCCCGAGAGCGCCACGGCCGTCATGAACCATGCGGTCATGCGTCCGCGCCGCGAGGCCGGGTACCAATAGGTGATGTAGAGAATGATGCCGGGGAAGAAGCCCGCTTCGGCCACGCCGAGCAGGAATCGCATGACGTAGAACATCGAGGGCGTGGTGACGAACATCGTCGCGCCCGAGATGATGCCCCACGAAATCATGATGCGGGCAATCCATACGCGTGCGCCGACGCGGTGCAGGATCACGTTGCTCGGCACTTCGAAGATGAAGTAGCCGATGAAGAAGATGCCGGCGCCGAGGCCGAACACCGTCTCGGAGAATTGCAGATCGCCGACCATCTGCAACTTGGCAAAGCCCACGTTCACGCGATCGAGGTACGCGACCACGTAGCACAGCAGCAAAAACGGAATCAACCGCCAGCCCACCTTGCGGTAGGTGGCTTCTTCGAAGCCCGCCGGTAGCGAGTCTGCCATCGGCGTGGGGGGCGTCGGAATGCTATTCATACGGATCTCCTCCGGAATGACGTTGTGTTGTCTGTCGTTATGTGTGTTCGACAACTACGGTGCTTCGGTGCGATGAACTGCACAAACTGCAAATAGCAAGAAAAGCAAAACAAGCAAAAGCAAACGCAAACGCAAAAGCGATGTCAGATGCAGCGCCCGCCGTCCACTTCGAGGCAGACGCCGGTGATGAAGGCGGCGTCGTCGCTGGCCAGATAAAGGCAGGCGTTGGCGATGTCCTGCGGGGTGGAGAAGCGTCCGAGCGGAATGCCGGCGAGGAATTTGGCGCGGTTCTCGGGGGTGTTGGGCACGCCCATGAAGTCGGCGGTCAGGCCCGTGTCGCCGATGACCGGATTGACGCAGTTCACGCGAATGTTGTTCGGCCCGAATTCGGCGGCCATGGCCTTGCTGGCAGTGATCACGGCGCCTTTGCTGCCGTTGTACCAGACGAGCCCCGGGCGAGGGCGCACGCCTGCGGTGGAGGCGATGTTGATCATCACGCCGCCGCCGCGTTGCAGGAAATAGGGGACCATGGCGCGCGCGCTCCAGAAGATGCTCTTGACGTTGACCGCATACACGCGATCGAACTCGGCCTCCGTCACTTCCAGCAGCGGCTTGTTGCGATGGGTAGTGCCCGCGTTGTTCACCACGATGTCCAACTGGCCGAAGCGCGTCACCGCCTCGTCGAGCAGGGTGACGTGATCGCCCTCGCGAGACACGTCGCCGTAGACGAATGCGGCGCGTCCGCCCGCTTCGGTGATCTCGTTGGCAACGCGCTCACCCGCTTCGCGGTTCAGATCGTTGACGATCACCGCGGCGCCTTCGTGCGCAAACGTCTTGGCGATACCTTCACCGAAACCCGAACCCGCCCCTGTGACGATCGCCACTTTGTCTTGCAAACGCATGCCTTGTCTCCTGAGTTGCCTTGTCTGTCAAAGCGCGAGGTGATCCCGTGGTGGCCACTTACGCGCTTCGCGCCGATCTATGTCAGGTTGCGTGCTGCTTGAACTGCGACTGCTTGCTGCGTGTATTCGATACGGATCATCCGTGCCGGATGGCAACGGTCTTGAGCGTGGTGAAGCCGTACAGCGCTTCGAAACCTTTCTCGCGTCCGTGGCCGGAGTGCCGCATGCCCCCGAAGGGCAACTCCACGCCGCCGCCTGCGCCGTAGTTGTTGATGAACACCTGCCCCGCGCGAATCGCGCGGGCGAGACGCATCTGGCGTCCGCCGTCTTGCGTCCACACGCCAGCGGCGAGGCCGTAAAGCGTGCCGTTGGCGAGCCGCACGGCATCGGCTTCATCGGTGAAGGGCATCGCGGCGAGCACTGGCCCGAACACTTCCTCTCGGGCGAGCCGGTGCTCGGCGGGTACGTCGCGCAGCAACGTCGGCGCTTGATAGAAACCGCTTTCCGGCGCACTGCCGACGACTTCGCCTTGCGACATCAGCGCGATACCGTCGTGCTGCGCTTCGGAGAGGAAATCCCACACGCGCTGCTGTTGCTTCGCGTTGATGAGCGGTCCGAGATCGAGATCGTCGCCCGAGGGCCCGACGCGCAGCTTCGCAAACGCTTCAGCCAGATGCGCGAGCACCGTTTCATACGCGTCGCGTTGGACGAGCAGACGGCTGCCGGCAGAACACGTCTGCCCGGCGTTCTGCACGATGGCATTCACGACGACCGGTAACACGGCGTCCATGTCGGCGTCGGCAAACACGATCTGCGGCGACTTGCCGCCCAGCTCCAGCGTGACCGGCGTGTGATTCTCGGCGGCCATCTGCGAGATCAGCATGCCGGTCGCAGGCGAGCCCGTGAACGAGATGTGATCGATGCCCGGGTGCCGGGCCAGCGCGGCGCCGGCCTCGGCGCCGTAACCCGTCACGACGTTGAGCGCACCGGGCGGCAGTCCGGCGTCGGCGGCCAGTTCTGCCACGCGCAGCAACGACAGACAGGCGTCTTCGGCCGGCTTGACCACGCAGGCATTGCCGGTCGCGAGCGCCGCAGCGACACTGCGCCCGAAGATCTGCAACGGGTAGTTCCAGGGAATGATGTGCCCCGTCACGCCATGCGGCTCGCGCACGGTAAAGACGGTGTAGCCCTGCTGATACGGAATGGTTTCGCCGTGCAGCTTATCGGCGGCACCGGCGTAGAACTCGAAGTAACGCACGATGGCCGCCGCATCGGCGCGCGCCTGCTTGAGCGGCTTGCCGGTGTCGCGCGCTTCGAGCTGCGCGAGCGCTTCGTGGTGTTTGGCGAGGGTGTTGGCAATGGCGTAGAGCACGCGGCCCCGCTCTGCCGCGGAGAAGGCCCCCCATTCGCCATCGAACGCCGCGCGGGCCGTTTTCACGGCACGGTCGATGTCTTCAGCGTCGCCACGGGCAATTTGCGTGAACGGCTGACCATCGGACGGGTCGATGACGGGAATCGCCGGGCTTTTCGCCGGAGCGACCCATTGGTTGCCGATGAAGTGTGTAGCTTCTGGCATGTCGACTGCACCTCGCGCCGGGTTGGACGATCGGATGATTTCGGATGACGTCGGTCATTATCACTTAACTCACGAGGGCATTGACCGTCGTATGGGGCGCATCCGCATAAACACCTAATTCAATCGCAATGCAATTAAAGAGATTTTATTGCAATTTTTTCTCGCCTATCCTTGATCACATCGGATCGCCAGACGGGTGTTCTCCGGTGGCGTGATCTCCCGCGCAGTGCCTGTAAATCGACGACAACGCGACGCGATGTGCGAAGACAAACAGATAGGCGGCAGGGCAGACGAGTGGATTCATTCAGGAGCGGGTGGGCAATGAACGACGCTGTAACGCATGAGACGCTGATTGGGCAGTTGCAGGCCACGCTGGGCACGACGGCTGTGCTCACCGGCGCCGCCGACACCGACGGCTACACCGAAGACTGGCGCGGCCGTTACCACGGCGAAGCGCTGTGCGTCGTGCTGCCGTCGTCGACCGAACAGGTCAGCGCCGTCGTGAAGCTCTGCGCCGCCGCTGGCGTACCCATCCTGCCGCAAGGCGGCAACACAAGCCTGTGTGGCGGCTCGGTCCCGGCCAACGATGGCCGCGCACCCGTCATCATCAATCTGGCGCGCATGCGCCACATTCGCCAAGTCGATGCCGCCAACGGCTCGATGGTGGTGGAAGCCGGTTGCATTCTGAAGACCGTGCAGGACACCGCCGCCGACGTCGGCCGTCTGTATCCGGTGAGCCTCGGCGCGGAAGGGTCGTGCCAGATCGGCGGCACGCTCTCGACCAATGCGGGCGGCACCAGCGTGCTGCGCTACGGCAACACCCGCGAGAACGTGCTCGGCCTCGAAGTCGTGCTGGCCGACGGCACCGTCTGGGACGGGCTGCGCGCACTGCGCAAAGACAACACCGGTGTCGATCTCAAACATCTGTTCATCGGTGCGGAAGGCACGTTGGGCATCATCACGGCGGCGGCGCTCAAACTGCATCCATTGCCCACGCATCACTCGCTCGCGTGGTTTGCGCCGCGCGATCCGGCGGCCGCGCTGCAAATTCTCGGCATGTTCCAGAGCGCCTGCGGCTCGCGCCTGTCGGCCTTCGAAATCATGAACCGTCACCAGCTCGATCTGGTGCTCGCCAATGTGCCCAATCGCCGCAATCCGCTGACGGGGGAGCACACGTGGAACGTGCTGGTCGAACTGGGCGACACCCGCGACGCCGACGTGCTCGAAGCGGTGCTGACCGAGACGCTGGGTGTGGCTATCGAACAAGGACTGGTCGAAGACGCGGTCATCGCCGCGAACGAGACCCAGCGCGCCGATCTGTGGGAAGTGCGTCACAGCGTGAGCGAAGCCAATAAGAAGGCCGCTGTCGGCCTGACCACCGATTGCGCTGTGCCGGTCTCGAGCGTGCCTGAATTCATTGCGGCGGCCACGCGCGCCGTGCATGACATCGTGCCGGGTCTCGACATTGCGATCGTCGGCCACATGGGCGACGGCAACGTGCACTTCATCCCGATGTTCTCCTTCGACGCCTGGGAAGCGCTCAGCGATTCGGCGAGCATGGGCGACGCGATGCGTGCCTGCGTGAACGACGTGGCGGCACGCCTGTCGGGCACGTTCAGCGCCGAGCACGGCGTGGGCCAGACGGGCCTGCCGCTGATGGCGCGCTACAAGTCGACGGCTGAGCTCGCCCTCATGCGCACCGTGAAGGCGGCCCTCGATCCGCAGCAGTTGCTTAACCCGGGCCGCCTGATTCCCTGATTCACCGATCCCCTGAATTCATCCCCCTCGTTTCACAGCTTTATTGCAGGTGTTGTGCAAGTGTTGTTATTGAGTTGCCATAAATGCGCGCGCGGCGGCCGGTGCCCAAGTTCCTGACCGTACCGACTGCACCGATCGTCGCCGCGCCCAACCCTCCCAGACCGGAGACCACGATGAAACGCAAGACCTCCGCACTCCCCAGTAATCCAAGCGATCTCGCAGACAACCAAAGCACCGGCGCGCTCGCGCAACCGGGTCGCCGCACCGCCATGAAGACGGCGCTTGTGGGCGCCGCTGCCGTAGCCTTCCCGTTCGTGTGGACGCCCTCGCGCGCCGCCACCAAGCGCATCGTGGTGCGCGACGACGGTGGTATCTACACCAAGGCGTACGACGCCGTGTACTACAAGCCGTTCTTCGAGAAGACCGGCATTCAGGTGGTGGGCGTGCAGGCCAACGCCGAGCCGACCGCGCAGATCAAGAGCATGGTCGATGCGGGCAGCTACACGTGGGACATGGCCAAGATCAGCCAGCCGGCCATTCTGCTGCTGACCTCGGGAGGCAAGGAGTATCTGGAGCGTCACGGTCTCGAAGCCGACCCGGTCATCGCCAAGATTCCGCCGCAATACATGTCGCCGTTCGGCGTGGGCACCAATGTGTATTCCACGGTGCTCGCCTATCGCACCGATGCGTTCAAGGGCCGCAAGGCACCGACGTCGTGGGCCGATCTCTGGAACGTGAAGGATTTCCCGGGCCGCCGTTCGATTCGCAAGTATCCGTTCGACACCATCGAAGAAGCGCTGCTCGCCGACGGCGTGGCAGCGGGCTCGGTGTATCCGGCCGACTTCGATCGGGCGTTCAAGAGTCTGGACAAGATCGCCAAGCACGTAGACGTGTGGTGGACCACCGGCGCACAAGTCGAGCAGATGCTCGGTTCGGGCGAAGTGGACATGGTGGCCACGTGGGCCTCGCGCGCGCAGTCGGCACAAGCCAACGGCGTGCCGGTGCAGATCGTGTGGAATCAGAACATCTGGGGTTGCGACAACTGGTCGATTCTCAAGGGCACGCCCAACGCGGCTGCCTGCCGTGAGTTCATCAAGTTTGCGAGCGACGCGAAGCGCCAGGCCGAGCTGACCAGGTATTTCCCGGCCGGCATGACGCAGCCCGAGGCGTTCAATTACGTCAAGCCCGAGATCGCCAAAAATTGCCCGACGTTCCCCGAGAACATGAAGAGCGGCGTGCATATCGACGCAAAGTTCTGGCAACAGAACCAGAGCGCGGCGCTCGAGCGTTTCAATCGCTGGATCCTGACCTGATCCTCACCTGCGGTTCCGTTTCACGTTTTTACGGGTGCTGATCTCATGACCGTTGCCAATCTCCAAGTTTCGGGCCTCTGCAAGCGCTACGGCGATTTCGTCGCACTTGCACCGACCGATCTCGACGTCGCCCAGGGCGAATTTCTGACCTTGCTCGGGCCTAGCGGCTCGGGCAAGACCACGCTGCTCTCGCTGATCGCCGGTCTGTCACAGCCCGATGCGGGCGCTATCCGCATCAACGGGGCCGATGTCACGTACGGTGCGCCGTACGAGCGCGACATCGGCATGGTGTTCCAGAACTACGCGCTGTTCCCTCACATGACCGTGGCGGAGAACATCGCGTTCCCGTTGCAAATGCGTCGCACCGACAGCGCCACCGCGCGCCAGAAGGTGATGCAGGCGCTGGAGATGGTGCATCTGCCGCACGTGGCCGAGCGTTATCCGCGCGAGCTTTCGGGCGGTCAGCAACAACGTATTGCGTTGGCGCGTTGCATGGTCTACCGGCCGTCGATCATTCTGATGGACGAGCCGCTGGGAGCGCTCGACAAGAAGCTGCGCGATCACATGCAGCTCGAAATCAAGCGCATTCACCGCGAACTGGGCACGACCATCGTGTACGTGACGCACGATCAGGAAGAAGCGATGACGATGTCCGATCGCATCTGTCTGATGAACGCGGGCGAGATCGCGCAACTGGGTACGCCCGACGATCTGTATTTCCGTCCGAAGAGTGTGTTCGTGGCCGACTTCCTTGGCGAGTCGAACCTGCTCGATGCCACGGTGCTGGAGCGTGCCGGCGATCAGGTACGCGTGGCGATGCCGGGCGTGGAAGGCGGTGCCGCGATGGTCTACGACCCGCAGGTCGAGCGCGGCAAACCGGTCAAGCTGATGCTGCGTCCGCAGAACCTGCATGTGCAGGAAGGGGCGGCGAGTGCTGACGGCGTGGCGACGATTTCGGCGAAGCTCACCGACATCATGGTCACGGGCGGCATGACCAAGCTGTATCTGCAATCGCAGGCCACGGGCAGCGACACGAGCAAGTCGCTGATCGCGGCATTTCCGACGCATCGTCGCGGCAACCGCTTTGAGATCGGGCAGACGCTCGGCCTCGCGTGGCGTGCCGACGACGCTGTGGCCATCGCGGGGTAAGTCATGAGTGCTTCCGCCGTGGTCCGTCCTTCCTCGCCTTCATCGAGCCCCGTGCACCCCGCGCCGCGCCGTCCGCGCTGGCGTGGCCGGTTGCGCCCGGTGCTCATGGCTGCGCCCATCGTCATCCTTTTGATGGTGATCCTGGTGTATCCGGTCGGCCAGTTGCTGCTGTTGAGTATTCGTGGCGAGGCCGGTTTCACGCTCGCCGAATATCAGCGGCTGTTTGCCTCGTCGGTGTACGTCGAGGTGTTGCTCATCACGCTGAAGGTGTCGCTCTACACCACCTTCTTTGCGGTGCTCACCGGTTACCCGATCGCCTACCGGCTCTCGACGCTGACCGGCGCGCGCAAGCAGCGTCTGCTGTTCTGGGTGCTGCTCTCGTTCTGGACGAGCTTTCTCGTGCGCACCTTCGCATGGGTCGTGCTGCTCGGCCGTAACGGCGTGGTCAATCGCACGCTGATGGATCTGGGCATCATCGATGCGCCGCTGTCGCTGCTCTACAACTTCCCCTCGGTGATCGTCGGCATGGTGCATGCACTGATGCCGCTGGCTGTGCTCACCATGCTCTCGGTGATGGAGAACATCGACCGTCGCCTGCCGAGCGCCGCATCGACGCTGGGTGCGCGCCCGGGCACGGTGTTCTGGCGGGTGTATTTCCCGCTGTCGCTGCCGGGGGTGGCTGCCGGTGCATTGATGGTGTTCGTCACCTCGATCGGCTTCTTCATTACGCCGACGCTGCTGGGCGGACGTCATGAAACGATGATCACGCAGCTCATCATCGATCAGGTGATGCAAGCGCTGAACTGGGGCTTTGCCGGTGCAATTTCGGTGCTACTGCTCGCCGTAGTGCTGGTGGTGTTCTTCATCTACGACCGCATGGTCGGGCTCTCGACGATGGCCGGTGGCGCGGGTGACAGCAAGCCGGGCAAGCGCCGCGGCGGCTGGACCCGCGTGCTGGGCGAGCACGTGCTGGCGGCGCTGGGCAACGTTACCGATCTGCTGTTGCGTGCGTTGCCGCGCAGCCGCAGTGCGCAGGGCGATGGGCTTGGCTTGCGCGTGGTGGTGTTCCTGCTGATCGTGTTCCTCGCGGCGCCTGCGATGCTGATGATTCCGATCTCGTTCGATTCGGCATCGGGACTGACGTGGCCGCCCAAGGGCTTCTCGTTGCAGTGGTACCAGATGATCTGGGATTCGCCGCTGTGGATGCAGGCGATCACGCGCTCGATGCTCGTCGGTATCGGCGCAGGGGTGCTGTCGATGCTGATCGGCACGCCGGCGGCGTTCCTGCTGGTGCGCGGCGGCATGCGAGGCAAGGCGGGCATGCTGGCGTTCGTGCTGGCCCCGATTGTCGTGCCGCGCATGATTCTGGCCGTGGGCGTGTTCTATTTCTTCGCCAAGATCGGTCTGGTCGGTTCGAGCATCGGGCTGACGATTGCCCACACCGTGGTGGCCGTGCCGTATGTCGTCATCACGATGATGGCGGTGCTGCGCAACTACGACACGCGTCTCGATCTCGCCGCCTACAGCTTGGGGGCCCGTCCGTGGGCGACGTTGCGTCGCGTGACCTTCCCGATTCTGGGCGCCGGTTTGCTGTCGTCGTTCCTGTTCGCGTTCGCCACGTCGTTCGACGAACTCACGATTGCGCTGTTCAGCTCGGGCGGTCTGTCGACCACCTTGCCCAAGCAGTTCTGGGACGAAATCACGATGCAGATTTCGCCGGTGATCGCCGCCGTCTCGACCTGCCTGTTCCTCTTCATTGCCGCACTGATCTGGGTGGCCGAGCGGCTGCGCCGTCGCAGTCTGACGGCCGCCCCCGCCGAGGCTGCCTGATTCATCGTCGAGGCGTCGCGGGTTGCCCCGTGATGCCTCGGCGGTGCAGTCAACCGATTGATCCGATTCACGCTTGATGGACGTAAAACTCATGCTTCGCTCTGCACAACTCAAAGGCATTCTGCCGGCCATTCCCACGCCGGTGCATGCCGACGACACGATTCACACCGACGCGGCGCGCGCCTTGCTGCGCTACCTGCTGGGGCAGGGCATCGACGGTGTGGTGCCGCTGGGCGGCACCGGTGAATACGGTGCCCTCTCGCGCGCCGAGCGCGTGCGCATGGCCGAACTCACGGCACAGGAAGTCGAAGGCCGCGATGTGCCGGTGATTGCCGGCGTGCTCGATCCCGGCTATCACGACGCGATTGCCGCCGGCCGCGACTTTGCCGCTGCCGGTGTCGATGGCCTGCTTGTGCTCACGCCGTACTACACCAACCCGACGCAAGCCGGCATTCGCGATTACTTCCTGCGCTATGCCGACGAATCGCCGGTGCCGATCCTGATTTACGAAATTCCGTATCGCACGCGCATCGCCATTGCGCCGGAAGTGCTGCATGAGCTTTCGCGTCATGAAAACATCATCGGCATGAAGGCGTGCAACACCGACATGTGGCATTTCCTGCGCACGGTGGCGGGTGTCGATGAATCGTTTGCGGTGTTGAGCGGCGAAGACTCGCTGTTCCCGCTGCACGTGGCAGCAGGTGCGCGCGGCGGCATCGTCGTGACGGCGTCGCTGTTGCCCACCGCGTGGCAGCGCATCTTCACGCTGGCCTCCGAAGGCAAGACGGCCGAGGCGATTGCGCTGCACCGCTCGCTGATTCCGCTGATGAATCTGGCGTTTGCCGAGACCAACCCGGGGCCGATGAAGTCGGTGATGGATCTGATCGGCGTCGATGCGCCCGCGATGCTCGCACCGCTGGTGCAAGCTGCACCGGCGCTGTCAGCCGACCTGCGCACGGAACTGAAGAAGCAACTGGCGATTTTCGAAGGACGTTGATTCGAAGGGCATCGAGTTGCGCCACGCCCGATGCTGCCTCCGGTGACTCACGCGGTAAGTCACGCGCAAGTCACGCGTAAGTCACCGAGGGTGATCGACGTAGACGCTGTTGGCGTCGCGACCGAATGCCTGAGTGGTGTTACCGCCGGAAGGTCGAGAGCCGCGACTTCGAGATCGAGGTCGCGGCTACTTGAATGTGCGGGGCGAGTTCGGCTTCGACACGTTCGCGCGACCAGCGCGACGTCGGCACCGAGATGTTGATGGCTGCCACGGCGTGGCCGTCGTGATCGGTGATGGGGGCGGCGACCGAAATGTCGCCCATGACCGTCTCGTTCTCCACGATGGCGTAGCCGCGCCGGGCCGTCAGTTGAATCCGGTCGATCAGCTTCTTCTCGTCGGTGAGCGTGTACGGCGTCATCGGTTCGAGCGACGTGCTGGCGAGTATTTCTCGCACACGCACGTCGGGCAGGCGCGACAGGATGGCGATACCCGATGCGGTGAACATGGCCGGCAGGCGCGCGCCCACCACGATATCGATGTTCACGAGATGCTGGCCCGGGAAGCGGGCGACGAACACGATTTCGTGGCCGTCGAGCTCCTGAAGGTTGGTCGTCTCGCCGACGCGGCGGCTGATGTCGAGCAGATACGGCGATGCCTTGTCGACCAGCTCGTTCGCACGAATGTAGTTGTACGAGAACTGCAACACCTTGGTCGTCAGGCCATAGGTGCGGGTCTCGGGCACGCGAAAGAGGTAACCCAGGGCTTCGAGCGTATGCACGAGCCGCTGGGTAGCGCTGCGATCCAGATCGGCCGCCTTGGCAATGTCGCTGAGCGTCATGTAACGCGCCGGGCCGTCAAAGGCATGCAGTACCTGAAACGTCTTCTCGGTCGAGCCGACGAACAGTGTCGAGCGCGTGGCGTCCCGTCCGGTTTTGGCATCGGTCTTTGCGGTCTTGTCGTTCGACGGGGCGGGCAGGCGCGGCATGAGCGGTTCGTGAGTGTGCGTATTGTAATGATTGTGATTGTAATGCAATTGTTTATGAGCAAGTCATGAGAATAGGGGGAGGCATGGCCGCGTTTTCCTGCGTGGACGATTACCGCAGTGCTGCGCAGCGGCGGTTGTCGAAGATCGCGTTCGACTATCTGGAAGGCGGGGCGGAAGACGGCCATGCGCTGCGCCGCAATCGCGACGCCTTCGCGCAATGGGGTTTTTGCCCGCGTGTGCTCACCGATACGTCAAAAGTCTCGAGTGCTACGACGTTCTGGGGGCGCGAGGCGGCGGCGCCGATGGCCGTGGGGCCGACCGGCCTGAACGGGCTGTTCTGGCCCCGTGCCGACGAATTGCTCGCGCGTGCGGCGGCCGATGCCGGTCTGCCGTTCGTGCTGTCGACGGCGTCCACCTCATTGCTCGAAGACGTGCGCGCGGCGGTGCCTGATGGCGAACTTTGGCTGCAACTCTATGTGCAGCAAGACCGCAGCATCGCCGAGAGCATGATGCGGCGCGCTCGCGAGGCGGGGTATCGCACGCTGTTGCTGACCGTCGATACGCCCGTGCACGGCAAGCGCGATCACGACACGCGTAATGGCTTCAAGCTGCCGCTGCGGTTCACACCGAAGCTGGTGGCCGATTGCCTACGCCATCCCCATTGGAGTTGGCAGATGCTGGCCAACGGCGCGCCGCAACTGCGCAACATCGCGCAGAGCGTGGGAGAGCGGGCCGATCTGGCCCGTCATGCGGCCATGCTGAGCCGTCAGATGGACCTGTCGCTCGGTTGGGACGATCTGGCGTGGGTGCGGCGTCATTGGCCGGGCGAAGTGCTCGTCAAGGGCATTCTGACGGCGGAAGACGCCAAACTGGCGCAGGCCTACGGCGCGGACGGCATCGTGGTGTCGAACCACGGCGGCCGGCAACTGGGCAACACGCTCGCCCCGATCGAGGCGCTCACCCCGATCGTCGAGGCGGTGAACGGGCGGGGACGGCATCTCGACGTGTTTGTGGATGGCGGCGTGCGGCGCGGTGCCGATGTCGCCAAGGCCGTGGCCTTGGGGGCGAAGGGTGTGCTGCTGGGACGTGCTCCGTTGTATGGCGTGGCAGCCCGTGGCAGCGCGGGCGCGGCCGACGTGCTCGCGATGTTGCTGGGCGAGTTGCGCACGACGATGCAACTGCTGGGTTGTGCGCAAGTCGGCGCACTCGTGCCCCAGTGTGTGGCACGGCTGCCGGCGCTTGGGGCAAACCCGCTATAATGTTTCGCGCCCGAATACCCTCGGGCGGCGCGGCATCCGGCAGGTGAGCGGGGCAAGTGCGTCGCGCGGCGGTATGCCATCTTTCATACACAGGAACGTCATCATGAGCTTCAACCACGTGCCGGCCGGCAAGGATATCCCCACCGATTTCAACGTCATCATCGAGATCCCGGCGCAAAGCGACCCGGTGAAGTACGAAGCTGACAAGGACCTGGGCCTGCTGGTCGTCGACCGCTTCATCGGCACGGGCATGCGCTACCCGGCCAACTACGGTTTCATTCCGCAGACGCTGGCGGGCGACGGCGACCCCGTCGACGCACTGGTCATCACCCCGTTCCCGCTGCTGGCTGGTTCGATCGTGCGCTGCCGTGCACTGGGCATGCTGAACATGACCGACGAGTCGGGCGTGGATGCCAAGCTGGTGGTCGTGCCGGTCGACAAGATCTGCCCGATGACCGCGCACCTGAAGTCGATCGACGACGTGCCGGGCTACCTGAAGGACCAGATCAAGCACTTCTTCGAGAACTACAAGGCGCTCGAAAAGGGCAAGTGGGTGAAGATCGAAGGCTGGGAAGGCATCGATGCCGCCCACAAGGAAATCGTCGACGGCGTGGCCAACGCCAAGAAGTAAGCGATTTTCGGCTTGCGACGTCGAGGTCACGGTTGCCATAGCCGCCGTGATCCGACGTCATCGAAACCCGGCACGATTGCCGGGTTTTTTGTTGCCCGCTGAAAGCCTGCCGGGGCGTCGCGGGAGCGCATCGCGACGGTGGAGCCTGAAAGCTTCGCCGAGTTCGGCGACAATGACGGGCAGTCCGGCAGCGACTTCTCGCCGGCGGCTTCGCGAATGAGGTGACGGGTGAGCAGCGACGTAGTGATTCGGGTAGTCCAATCGATTGAAGACGTGCCAGCGGACCAGTGGAACGCGCTCGCCGGCAGCAATCCCTTCGTGCAGCACGCGTTTTTGCACGCCATGCATACCAGCGGCTGTGCCAGCAAAGGCACCGGCTGGCAACCGGCCTATCTGCTCATGCACGCGGGCGACACGCTCGCCGGGGCCATGCCGCTTTACGTCAAGTCGCACTCGCGCGGCGAATATGTGTTCGACCATGCGTGGGCCGACGCTTTTGCGCGTCATGGGCTGCGCTACTACCCCAAGTTGCTCAGCGCCGTGCCGTTCTCGCCGGTGACCGGCCCGCGTTTGCTGGCGCGCACGCATGCCGACCGTGTGGCGCTCGCCCGTGGGGCCATCGCGTTTGCCAAGCAACTGGATGTGTCGTCCATTCACGTGCTCTTCACGCACGAGGACGATCTGGCTGCGCTTACCGAAGCGGGCTATATGCTGCGCGAGGGGGTGCAGTTCCATTGGGAAAATCAGGACTTCGCCACGTTCGACGACTTCCTTGCGCAGATGAATCAGGAGAAGCGCAAGAAGCTGCGGCAGGACCGGCGGCGCGTGCGCGAGGCGGGGGTGACCTATCGCTGGTTGCGCGGTGCCGATATCGATGACGCCGCGCTCGATTTTTTCTACCAGTGCTACGAGAACACCTACCGCGAGCATTGGAACGCACCCTACCTGTCGCGTGAATTCTTCGCACAGGTGCATGCCACGATGCCCGACACGCTGCTGCTCGTGATGGCGATGCGTGATGACGCACCACTGGCGTGTGCGCTCAACGTGGTGACCGACGACACGATGTTCGGGCGATATTGGGGCACGACGGATTTCGTCTCGGGTATGCACTTCGAGACGTGCTACGCGCAGGGCATCGAGTACTGCATCGTGCACGGGTTGCGCAGTTTCGAGGGCGGGGCACAGGGCGTGCACAAGATGTCGCGCGGGTTGTTGCCCACGCCGACGTGGTCGGCACACTGGATCGGCGACGCGCGGTTTGCTGACGCGATTGCCGAGTTTCTCGATGCGGAGACCTCGGCCATGGACGAGCACATCGGCGAGTTGGAAGCGCATACGCCTTTCAAGCGCACGTAATATACTGGCGATCTGACCGCCCGCCGGTCGCGCCGGGCCTGCCAGCCTGCCGCTGCACCGGCCCACGAGCGATGCATGGGTAGCCGCCGACATGACCAACCGATTTCTCAATCTCTATAACCACGATTTCGCGCGCGTCGCCGTTGGCGTGCCGCAATGCCGCGTCGCCGACCCGGCGTACAACGCCCAGCAGACCATTGCGCTCGCCCGCGAAGCCGATGCCCAAGGCGCCGTGCTGGTGGCGTTCCCCGAGTTGGGGATTCCCGCGTATAGCTGCGAAGACCTGTTCCAACAACGCGCACTACTCGACGCGTGCGATGCCGCGCTCGCCGAGATCGTTGCCGCAAGCCGCGAACTGGGCGCTGCGCTCATCGTCGGCATGCCGGTGCGTGTGCAACAGCGCTTGTTCAACTGCGCAGTCGTGGTCGCGCGTGGACGCATTCACGGCGTGGTCCCCAAGACCTATCTGCCGAACTACAGCGAGTTTTACGAAGCCCGCCAGTTCAACGCCGCAGACGACGCGGGCGTGGACTCGGTCACCTTGCTCGGTCACGACGTCCCCTTCGGTGCTCTGATTTTCGAAGCCGCTGACCAACCGCTGCTGCGCTTTCACTGCGAAATCTGCGAAGACGTCTGGGTGCCGGTGCCGCCGTCGTCGTTTGCCGCACTCGCGGGGGCGACCGTGCTCGTCAACCTGTCGGCGTCGAACGTTGTGGTCGGCAAGTCGGCGTACCGTCATCAACTCGTCGGTCAGCAGTCGGCGCGCTGTCTTGCGGCGTATCTGTACACGTCGGCCGGGCAGGGGGAATCGACGACCGATCTCGCGTGGGACGGACAAGCACTCATCTATGAGAACGGCGACATGCTGGCCGAGTCGGCCCGCTTCGCCAGTGAATCGCACCTGATTTACGCGGATGTCGATCTGGAGCGCCTCGCCCGCGAGCGCATGCACCAGACCACGTTCGGCGTGTCGGTGCGGCGTCATGCCGAGGAAGTGGCGCGATTCCGGACCATTAAGGTCGACGTCACGATGCCGCGCGATGCCGAGTTGCCGCTCGCACGTGCCATCGGCCGTTTTCCGTATGTGCCGGCGGACCCGCGTCTGCGCGATGAGCGCTGCCACGAGGTCTACAACATTCAGGTGCAGGCGCTGATGCAGCGTCTCGCGTCGTCGAAGATCCAGAAGGTGGTCATCGGCGTGTCGGGCGGCCTTGATTCCACGCACGCGCTGCTCGTGTGCGCGAAGGTCATGGACCGGCTCGGGCTGCCGCGCACGAATATCCTCGCCTACACGATGCCGGGGTTCGCGACGAGCGAGCGCACGCTGCGTCAGGCGCGTGAGTTGATGGAAGCCGTGGGTTGCACGGCGCGCGAGATCGATATCCGCCCGAGTTGTATGCAGATGTTGAAAGACCTCGACCATCCGTTTGCGAAGGGGGAAGAGGTCTACGACGTCACGTTCGAGAACGTGCAGGCAGGCGAGCGGACCAACCATCTGTTCCGTCTGGCCAACCACCTTGGTGCCATCGTGATCGGCACAGGAGACCTGAGCGAACTGGCGCTGGGTTGGTGCACCTACGGCGTGGGCGATCACATGTCGCACTACAACGTGAACGCCAGCGTGCCGAAGACGCTCATCATCCATCTGGTGCGCTGGGTCGCTGAGACGGGGCAACTGAGTCAGGCGGCTGGACAGACGGCACCGGCGAAGGGCGCGAAGGAAACGAAGGACGGTAAGGAAGCTGCGGGCCGTCGCAACGTCCTCATCGACATTCTCGAGACCGAAATCAGCCCCGAGCTGGTGCCCGGCAAGGCCAACGGCGCGCCGGAGCAGCGCACCGAGCACTTCATCGGGCCGTACGAGTTGCAAGACTTCAACTTGTACTACACGCTGCGTTTCGGCTACGCGCCGCGTAAGGTGGCCTTCCTGTCGTGGAGCGCGTGGCACGACGCGTCGACCGGACGTTGGCCGGACGAAGGACAACGCGCCCACAATGCGTACGACATGGTCGCCATCAAGCGCAATCTCCGAATCTTCCTCGATCGGTTCTTCCGCACCAGCCAGTTCAAGCGCTCGTGCGTGCCGAATGCGCCGAAGGTCGGCACGGGCGGGTCGCTGTCGCCGCGCGGCGACTGGCGTGCGCCGAGCGATTCGGAATCGGTGGTGTGGCTGGCGGATCTGGACACCGTGCCCGACGATCCGCATGCCTGACGCCTGACGCCTGACGTGCGTACGGGCGCCGGCGAGGCGGTTTCGCGCTGTCATCAGCGTGTTGCCGCCGGACCGGTACAATAGGCCAGCGAATTTCCAGAACATTCAAACCAAGATATCGAGGCGACAATGAAACGCGTTACTGCCATCATCAAACCCTTCAAGCTCGACGAAGTGCGTGAAGCCCTGGCCGAAGTCGGCGTGACCGGCCTGACCGTGACGGAAGTGAAGGGCTTTGGCCGCCAGAAGGGGCACACCGAGCTGTATCGTGGCGCCGAGTACGTGGTCGACTTCCTGCCGAAGATCAAGATCGAAGTGGTCGTGGGCGCCGCACAGGCCGAGCAGGTCATCGACGCCGTGCTGGGCGCAGCGCGCACCGGCAAGATCGGCGACGGCAAGATCTTCGTGACCGACGTGGAGCGCGTGATCCGTATCCGTACCGGTGAAGAGGGCGAGCAGGCCGTTTAAGGTTAGATGCGATGCCGTCAAGTGGACGGCATCAGCAAGACACCGGCAAGGCATCAGCAAGACATGACGAAGGGCGAGGCTGCGAGTGCAGCGTCGCCCTTTGGCGTTTCTGGCGTGATTTTCCCTGCGGGGCCGGTGCGTGCCCGGCTATTCGGCCTTCAGCCGCACGTCGAAGGCGACCGTGATCAAGCGGACGAGGATCACCGATAGAGCGCTGATCGAGAGCGTGTAGACAGGATCGAGATCGGCGTAGGTCAGCGCGATGTAGATCCATCCGCCGATAAAGGCGCACACCGCATACGGGCGCGTATCACGCAGCACCAGCGGCACCTCGTTGCAGAGAATGTCGCGCATTACCCCGCCGCCGACCCCGGTGATCACGCCCATCATCACCGACATGAACGGCGACATGCCGGTCTGAAGCGCCAGCGATGTGCCCGATGCGCTGAACGTCCCCAGCCCGATCGCGTCAGTGATGAGCAGCACACGCTCGGTGGCCACGCGCGAGACGAGCCGCAGCACGCCGGACGTCGAGAGCGAGAGAATGAGAATGATGATGGTGTACCACTGGTGTTGCACCCAGTAGAAGGGGCGGTGGTCGAGCAGCACGTCGCGCAGAGTGCCGCCGCCGAAGGCCGTCGCAAAGGCCAGCACGAAGGCGCCGACCGGGTCGAGATGCTGTTTGCGGGCTTCGGCGAAACCTGAGATGGCGCACGACAATACGGCAATGGCCTCGGTGATGGCCAGAATCGTATGCAGCTGGCTGCTCATCTCATGAATCATCGGCGAATCCTTCGGGTGAAACGTCGTGATTGGTGTCGTGACAAGCGTCGTGACAAGCGTCAGAACTGACGTTGAGACGGTGTGGCGGGGGCGTGCCCCGCCGGGGTCAGTAGCCCGCGCGCGACGACTTGCCCGGCGAAGGCTGTAGCAATACTACCAGTGCGCCGCTGCCGCCGTCGCGTCCTTGTGCCTGCGCCCATGCAAGCACTTCGTTTTTCTGGGCGAGCCAGCTGCGCACTTTTTCCTTGAGCACCGGTTCGCGTCCGACCGAACCCAGCCCTTTGCCGTGGATCACGCGTACGCAGCGCAGGCCGCGTTTGACGGCATCGTGCAGGAAGGCGGAGAGGGCTTCGCGGGCCTCGTCGCGACGCAGGCCATGCAAATCGACCTGTGCCTGTACGACCCAGTCGCCGCGCTGGAGCTTGAGCAGGGTGTCCTGACTGATGCCAGGCCGACGGTACGACAGGCGGTCGTCCGTGTCGAGCAGCGCCTCGGGATCGAACTCGTCCGAGAGCGACTCGTAGAGCACGGCGGCTTCGTCTTCCTGGGTCTGACGGGCAACGGGGGCCGGCGGCTGACGTGGGTGTTCGACGCGATCGACCGAACGCTTGCGGGAAATCGGAGCAATGTCGCCGATGCTGTCGCGAAACACGTTGGCGTCGCGCTCGGCTTGTGCGGCGCGTTTGGCGGCCTCGATGCGCTCGGCTTCGCGGGCGGCGGTTTCCTTGGCGAGGGTGTCGCGCAGGCCGGCGAGGTCGTTGAGGCTGAGCTTGGGGGGCTTCTTGCTCATGAGATGTCGGAGTCGGGTACCACCCGGGAGCCCGGGCGGTACCGTTGGTCAGCGCTGACTAAGTTGCGAAGTCAGTTGCTAAGTCAGCTTACTGATCGAGGTTTTCGAGGAAACGCTGCGCGTCGAGTGCGGCCATGCAGCCCGTACCGGCGCTGGTGATTGCCTGACGGTACACGTGATCCTGCACGTCGCCGGCGGCAAACACGCCCGGCACGTTGGTGGCCGTGGCATTGCCGTTCAGGCCGCTGTGCGTGACGATGTAGCCGTTCTTCATCTCGACCTGACCTTCGAAGATATCGGTGTTCGGCTTGTGGCCGATAGCGATGAACACGCCGTGCAGCGCGATGTCTTCCGAAGCACCGGTCTTGGTGTTCTTGATGCGCACGCCGGTCACGCCCGAGTCGTCGCCGGTCACTTCGTCGAGCACGCTGTCGTACTTGAGTTCGACCACGCCTTGCTTGGCTTTCTCCAGCAGACGGTCGATCAGGATCGGCTCGGCGCGGAACTTGTCGCGACGGTGAATCACCGTGACCTTGCTGGCGATGTTCGACAGGTAGAGCGCTTCTTCCACGGCGGTGTTGCCGCCGCCGACCACGCAGACTTCCTTGCCGCGGTAGAAGAAACCGTCGCAGGTGGCGCAAGCCGACACGCCACGGCCCGAGAACGCTTCTTCCGACGGCAGGCCGAGGTACTGCGCCGAGGCGCCGGTCGCGATGATCAGGGCGTCGGCCGTGTATTCACCCGAGTCGCCGATGAGGCGCAGCGGGCGCTCGGTCAGATGCACGGTGTGAATGTGGTCGAAGATGATTTCGGTATTGAAGTGCTCGGCGTGCGCCTGCATGCGGGCCATCAGTTCGGGGCCTTGCACGCCGGTCGGGTCGCCGGGCCAGTTCTCGACGTCGGTGGTCGTCATCAATTGACCGCCTTGGGCGATACCGGTGATCAGCACGGGCTTGAGGTTGGCGCGTGCGGCGTAGACGGCGGCGCTGTAGCCGGCGGGGCCGGAACCGAGAATCAGGACTTTAGCGTGCTTGGCAGCGGACATGGACGAACTCACCGTAAATGGGCATTGGGGGCTGGCGCTGTATTCCGTGCGCCCCGGGGCCGAAGCGCATCAGCCAGCGGGTGGCAGAGGCGGATTGGCGGGCGCAGGGAATCGGCGCAATCCGTCATTATAAAGGGCCGGCGTCGTTTCGTTGATGGAGCCTTGCAATCGGTCCGATAGCCCCGGGGCGGGGTGCCGGGCGGGTGTCCGGGGGGCGTTCGGCGGCAGTCTGGCGGGCGTCTGGCTGGCGTCTGGCGTTACCCCTTGTCACCTTTTCGTGCATTAAGCGTTGTAATAGTTGTTTAGAATGGAGGCTTGCCGCGCGGCAGGCCGCCCGTCTGCCCGCCCAACCAACTGGCTTGATGACGACGAAATCTTCCTACTCTGCTGGTGCCGGATCGTCGCTACCCAACCGGGTGACGCATCTTTTCCATGAAATCCGCTGGATGGCGCAAGTCGCGCTGATGGTGTTCCTGTTGATGGCGTTGTTCTCGTACAGCCGTCTGGACCCCAGCTGGACGCATGCGGCGCACGTGGAGCGCATCGCCAACTGGGCGGGGCGCGTCGGCGCATGGGTGGCAGATATGCTGCTGCTCATGCTCGGCCTGTCCGCCTACTGGCTGGTCGTATTCATTGCCCGCCGTGTCATTTCCGGCTACCGGCGTATTTCTACCAAGCGCGAAGCGCCCCCGCTGCGCGAACGGCTCGCGAGCGGCGGCTGGGTCGAGATCGTCTCCTTCCTGATGGTGCTGCTCGCCAGCGCCGGTGTCGAATCGCTCCGTCTGTACCGCATGAAAGCCCAACTGCCGCGCGCATCCGGCGGCGTGATCGGCGAGACCGTCGGCGGATTCTTCCAGCATGCGCTCGGCTTTACCGGCGGCACGCTCGCACTGTTGCTGATTCTGGCGTTTGGTCTGTCGCTGCTGTTCCATTTCTCGTGGCTGTCGGCGGCAGAAAAACTCGGTGCGCTGATTCTCGATACCGGCACCGTGATCCGCCGGCGCCGTGAGGCGCGTCAGGACCGCCGTCTGGGTGAAGAAGCGGCCATCGCCCGTGAAGGTGCTGTGGTGCAGAACCGCGTGCGCGCCGACGTGCATGAGCCGGTGCAGATCGTGCCGCCCGTCAAGGTAGTGCCCAAGAGCGAGCGCGTGGAGAAGGAAAAGCAGGCGCCGCTGTTTGCCGATCTGCCCGATTCCATCCTGCCGCCGCTGGCGCTGCTCGATTCGCCGCCAGCCGTGCAGGAGACCGTGTCGGGCGAGACGCTCGAATTCACGTCGCGCCTGATCGAGAAGAAGCTCAAGGACTTTGGCGTCGAAGTGAACGTGGTGGCGGCCTACCCGGGCCCGGTCATTACGCGCTATGAAATTGAGCCGGCCACGGGCGTGAAGGGCAGCCAGATCGTGACGCTGGCGAAGGATCTGGCGCGTTCGCTCTCGCTCGTATCGATTCGCGTGGTCGAGACCATTCCCGGCAAGAATTTCATGGGGCTGGAGTTGCCGAATCCGCGCCGTCAGACGGTTCGTCTGACCGAGATTCTGGGCTCCGAGGTCTATAACGATTCGTCGTCGTTGCTGACGCTTGCGCTGGGTAAGGACATCGGCGGCAAGCCCGTCGTGGCCGATCTGGGCAAGATGCCTCACTTGCTGGTGGCGGGTACGACCGGCTCGGGCAAGTCGGTGGGGATCAACGCGATGATCCTGTCGCTGCTCTACAAGGCTACGGCCGAGCAGGTGCGACTCATCCTGATCGATCCGAAGATGCTCGAAATGAGCATGTACGAAGGCATTCAGCATCTGTTGTGCCCGGTCGTGACCGATATGCGTCAGGCGGGGCATGCGTTGAACTGGGTGGTCTCCGAAATGGAGCGCCGCTACAAGCTGATGAGCAAGCTTGGCGTGCGCAACCTCGCGGGCTACAACAATAAGATCGACGAAGCCGCCAAGCGCGAAGAACACATTCCGAACCCGTTCTCGCTGACGCCGGAAGCACCTGAGCCGTTGCAGCGTCTGCCGTACATCGTCGTGGTGATCGACGAGTTGGCGGACCTGATGATGGTGGTCGGCAAGAAGGTCGAAGAGTTGATTGCCCGCATTGCACAGAAGGCGCGTGCGGCCGGTATCCACCTGATTCTGGCGACGCAGCGTCCGTCGGTCGACGTGATTACGGGGCTGATCAAGGCCAACGTGCCGACCCGTGTGGCGTTCCAGGTATCGTCGAAGATCGATTCCCGCACCATTCTCGACCAGCAGGGCGCAGAGACGCTGCTGGGCATGGGCGACATGCTCTACATGCCGCCGGGCACCGGCCTGCCGTTGCGCGTGCACGGGGCGTTCGTGGCCGACGATGAAGTGCACCGCGTGGTGCAGCGGCTCAAGGAGCAGGGTGAGGCGAATTACGTCGAAGGCCTGCTCGATGGGGCGATCGAAGGCGAGGACGGTGGTGTCGACGGCGCGGGTGGCGGAACCGGCGAGGGGGGCGGCGAGTCCGATCCTCTGTACGATCAGGCGGTGGCGGTGGTGCTCAAGCAGCGCCGCGCGTCGATCTCGCTGGTGCAGCGGCATCTTCGCATCGGCTACAACCGGGCAGCGCGGCTGCTCGAACAGATGGAACAGTCCGGCGTCGTGTCGGCGATGGCGAGCAATGGCAACCGGGAAATTCTGGTGCCCAATCGCGAAGGAGAATGAAGAACATGCTGGGATTCAAGCGCAGTTTGCCGCTCATGGCGGGTGTGGTGGGGGTAACGCTGGCGGCGCTGGTCGCACCGGCTTACGCCAGCGGCACGGCGCAACTCAAGGCCTTCGCGGCGCAGGTGAAGTCCGCGCGTGGCGAATTCGAGCAAAAGCAGGTCAAGCAGGGGAAGGACGGCAATGTGGCGGTGTCGAACCTGGCATCGGGCACCTTCGAATTCTCGCGCCCGGGCCGCTTTATCTGGCGCTATGTCAAACCGTACGATCAACTGCTGCAAGCCGACGGCGAGACGCTCTATATCTATGACAAGGACCTGAATCAGGTCACCGAGCGCAAGCTGGGCGCGTCGCTGGGCGCGAGTCCGGCGGCGATTCTCTTCGGCAGCAACGACGTCGAAAAGAACTTCACCCTCAAGGATGCGGGCGTGAAGAACGGCATCGATTGGGTCGAGCTCCAGCCGAAGTCGCAGGACACACAGTTTCAGCGCGTGGGCATCGGCTTTCGCGATGGCAACTTGGCGGCGATGGAGCTCTACGATGCATTCGGCAACGTGACGCTGCTGACGTTTGCGAATATGCAGAAGAATCCACCGATGTCGCCGGACAACTTCAAGTTCACCGTGCCCAAGGGGGCCGACGTGATCAAGGGGTGAGCGAACGGCCCCGATGCCGGTGGACTGGCATAATGGGCGTATCCGAAATCTGATCTGCGGCCGGGGACTCCCCGGCCGCACTGCTTCTTACCATGCCAGACGCACCTCTTTCTGCCTCGGTGCCACTTGCCGAGCGCTTGCGCCCCCATACCATTGACGACGTGATCGGCCAGCGCCATCTGCTCGGCAAGGGGAAACCTTTGCGCGTGGCATTTGAAGCAGGTCGTCCGCATTCGATGATCCTGTGGGGCCCGCCCGGTGTGGGGAAAACCACCCTCGCGCGGCTCATGGCCGACGCATTCAAGGCGTATTTCATCTCGCTCTCGGCTGTGCTTTCCGGCGTGAAGGACATTCGCGACGCGGTGGAAGCGGCGCAGATCCAGCGCGGGCAGGGGCGCCAGACGGTGGTGTTCGTCGATGAGGTGCATCGCTTCAACAAGGCGCAGCAGGACGCTTTCTTGCCGCATGTGGAATCGGGGCTCTTCATCTTCGTGGGTGCCACGACCGAGAACCCGTCGTTCGAAGTGAATGGCGCATTGCTCTCGCGTGCGGCCGTGTACGTGCTCAAGAGTCTGAACGACGACGAACTGGGCGAAATGGTCACGCGCGCGGCCCATGAGCTCGGCGACATCACGTTCACCGACGAGGCGCGTCAGGGGCTGATCGACTCGGCCGACGGCGACGGGCGCAAGCTATTCAATAACGTGGAAATCGTGGCGCAGGCAGCGACGTCGCAGGGTATCGACACCATCGACGACGCGTTGCTTGCTAGCGTGCTGGCCGAAAACTTGCGTCGCTTCGACAAGGGCGGCGACGCGTTCTACGACCAGATCAGCGCGCTGCACAAGTCGGTGCGCGGCAGCTCGCCGGATGGTGCGCTGTACTGGTTCTGCCGCATGCTCGATGGCGGCGCCGATCCGCGTTACATGGCGCGGCGCATCGTGCGCATGGCGTGGGAAGACATCGGGCTGGCCGATCCACGCGCAGCGCGCATCGCACTGGACGCGGCAGAAACTTACGAGCGTCTGGGCACGCCCGAAGGTGAGTTGGCACTGGCGCAGGCGGTGCTTTATCTGGCGGCCGCCCCTAAATCGAACGCGGGCTACAACGCCTACAACCAGGCGCGCGCGTTTGTCAGCAAAGACAAATCTCGTGGTGTGCCGGTGCATTTGCGTAATGCACCGACCAAGCTGATGAAGGAACTGGGCTACGGTCACGAGTACCGCTACGCGCATGACGAGCCGGACGGCTATGCCGCTGGCGAGACGTACTTCCCGGATGATCTGCGGGCGCAGCAGTGGTACCGTCCGGTGCCGCGCGGGCTGGAAGGCAAGATTGGCGAGAAGTTGAACTGGCTCAAGTCGCTCGATGCTGACTGGCGCCGTGCGAATGCCAAGGGGCGTAAAGCGGGCAATGGCACCGATTCGGTACCGCAGTCCAAGGCGTCCGGCGGCGCGTCATCCGTCTCTGCACCGTCGTCTTCCGCGCCATCTTCGGAAAAATCACCACCGGCCGATACCAGCGACGACGAGTGAGTTTGGTAAAATCACCCGCTTGATGCCGTTTTTGGCGCGATGAGCGCACCGTTTGCGGCCAGAACGAATTTTATGACTCACTGAAGTGAGTCGCTAACGACAGACTTCCCACCATGCTCGACATTCAACTTCTTCGCAAGGATCTCGACGGCGTTGCGGCGCGGCTCAAGGCGCGCGGTTACACGCTGGACGTGGCGACGTTCGCTGCGCTCGAGGCAGAGCGCAAGCAGATCCAGACGCAAACCGAGGAGCTGCAAGCCCGCCGCAACGCGCTTTCGAAGCAGGTCGGCATGAAGAAGGGCAAGGGCGAAGACGCCTCGGCCGAAATCGCCGAAGTCGGCGGTATTGCCGACACGCTCAAGGCATCGTCGGTACGCTTGGAAGAGATTCAGACGCGCATGTCGGACGTGCTGCTAGGCGTGCCGAACCTGCCGCACGAAAGCGTGCCGGTGGGCAACGACGAAACGCAGAACGTGGAAGTGCGCCGCTGGGGCACGCCGCGCGAGTTCGACTTCACGCCGCGCGATCACGTCGATCTGGGCGCCAAGCTGGGTCTCGACTTCGACGCCGCAGCCAAGCTGGCGGGCGCGCGTTTCTCGGTGATGAAGGGCGGCATTGCCCGCCTGCATCGCGCACTGGCGCAATTCATGCTCGACACGCACACGGGCGAGCACGGTTATACGGAAACGTATGTGCCGTACATCGTGAACGCGGCGTCGATGCGCGGCACGGGTCAATTGCCGAAGTTCGAAGACGACTTGTTCAAGGTGCCGCGCAAGGTGGGCGGTGACGATGGCGAGCGCATCGAGAACTTCTATCTGATCCCGACGGCGGAAGTCTCGCTCACGAATCTGGTGCGTGACGAATTGCTGACGAACGACGCATTGCCGATGCGCATGGTGGCGCATACGCCGTGCTTCCGCTCGGAGGCGGGCAGCTACGGCAAGGACACGCGCGGCATGATTCGCCAGCACCAGTTCGACAAGGTCGAGTTGGTGCACGTGGTGCGTCCGGAAGAGTCGTACGACACGCTGGAGATGCTGGTCGGTCACGCCGAAGCGATTCTGAAGAAGCTAGAACTGCCGTTCCGCACGATCGTGTTGTGCACGGGCGATATGGGTTTCGGTGCGGCCAAGACGTATGACATGGAAGTGTGGATTCCGGCGCAGGGTACGTACCGTGAGATCTCGTCGTGCTCGAACATGGAGAGCTTCCAGGCGCGTCGCATGCAGGCACGCTTCCGCAATGCGCAGGGCAAGCCGGAGCTGGTGCACACGCTGAACGGTTCGGGTCTTGCGGTGGGGCGCGCGTTGGTGGCGGTGCTGGAGAACTATCAGAACGCCGATGGTTCGATCACGGTGCCGGACGTGCTGCGTCCGTACATGGGCGGCATTGAACGCCTTGAGCCCGCCGCGTAAAAATTTTCAAAAAAGACTTGGCAGCCGAAAAAATTCGGCTATAATCTCCTTCTCGCTGCTTGAGGCCACTCAGGCAGCGACTCAAAGCAGAAAGTGTGCTTGGAGAGGTGGCAGAGTGGTCGAATGCGCCAGACTCGAAATCTGGTGTACGGTTATACCGTACCGTGGGTTCGAATCCCACCCTCTCCGCCAAGCAAACAAATCAGCCCTTGATCATTCAAGGGCTTTTTTGTTTTTGCGCGCCAGATATGCCATCGGGTGTGCCAGCGCTTATTCGATGTGGTGGGCCGAGTGCGGTGGGTATTGATGGATGGCGCTCACGGGGTGTAACAGAATTGTCGTACTCCGATGTCATCATCCGTACTTTCCAGAGTTGCGTGCTGCATGGGCGATGGACGCATGCCGTCCGGTGCGCACCGAGGCTGGCGATCGGCGGCGTGACGCGCCGTTGGTTCGGAAGCCGGGAGCATGCATCTTGCGTCTGTACTTGCTGGGTTTGAGCCGCTATGGCGCGCTGCTGCTGGTGTTGAGCGCGGGAACATTTCCCGCGCGAGGTGCACCGGCCGACACCGTGACCGGCAAAGACAGTGAGCGCGGACAACCCACGGTGCCGGTACGGCCTGCGCAGCAGACGCCGGGGGCCGATGCCGAACCCACGTCCTTCTTCTTCGATATCCCTGCGCAGCCACTGGCCGATGCCCTGCAACGTTACGCCATGATCTCCGGCCGTCCCGCTCTCTTCAGTAGTGCACAGGTGGCCGGCCTGACCTCGTCGCCCGTGCGCGGGGACTTTCCCGCCGACACCGCACTGGAGCGCCTGCTGGCGGGCACCGGTCTCGCCATTCAGCATGCACGCTCGGGGCCCGCAGAGGCTTTCGTCCTCAAAGCACTGCCGGCCGAAGCGCTGCCTGCGGGCGACGACACCCCCGCCAACGCCTATGCCGGCCGGGTACAGGCGGGCGTCTGGGCGGCGCTTTGCGCCAATGCGCTGACCCGGCCAGGACAATACCGGACGTTATTGCGTTTCGAGATCGACGCGACCGGCGTCTTGCGTCAGGCACGTCTGCTGACCTCGACCGGGGAGCGTGCCCGCGACGCCGCCGTGCTTCGGGTGCTCGCCAGCGTGCGCGTCGACGGTGCGCCGCCCCACGATCTGGCCCAACCCTTGACGATGGTGCTGTTGCCGCGCGATCCGTATCACGCGGATGCGTCCCCCGTCTGCCGGTCGCCGGGCAAAGAGGGGCATTCATGACGGAGAACGTCGGACCGCTGCCCGAATACCTGACCCGCCACTATCACAATCTGAAGCGGCGCCTCACGCGCCTGCTGGGCAACAGCGATCTGGCGGGCGACGCCTTGCACGACGCCTGGGTCAAGCTCCAAACGCAAGAGCCGACGGCGGGTGAGACCGTGCAGAGCCCGGGCAGCTATCTGGTTCGCGTCGCCGTGAATATCGCGCTCGACGCGCAGCGCAAGCAAAGCCGCTCGCTCTCGTTCGACGAGGTCGATGCGTTGATGCACCTGTCGGATACGGCGCCCGGCCCGGCGCGCGTTGCGGAAGACCGCTCGGAACTCGATGCCCTCATGCAGTTGATGGAGCGGCTGCCCGAACGGCGCCGTCAGGTGTTGCTGCTGGTTCGATGGGAAGGGCTGCCGCAGAAGGCGGTGGCCGAGCGTCTGGGGGTGTCGCTACGCGTCGTCGAGAACGAGCTGCGTCGCGCGCACGATTTTCTGGATGAAAAACTGAAAGCTAAAAAATAGTTGAGGGATTTGTGCGATGCCGTTCGTCCATACACTGGCGGCATCCGACGAAGCGCGGTTCCGCGTTATCGATACCGCTAGATTGCCCGCCTCCGGCAGGGCACCCATGTTGATGCAATGAATACACGCGACACTTCTCCGGCCCCTCTCTCGGACGACCTGCAACGGCAGGCGCGCGTCTGGCTGCGGCTGTTGGATTCCGGCGATGTGACCGAAGTCGACGCGCAAGCCTTCCGGCGCTGGCTCGACGCGAGCGCCGATCACAAGCTCGCTTTCAACGAGGTGAAGCACCGCTGGGCGACACTGCGCACGGCAAGCGGCATGTACGTCGAGCGGCATCCGAACGCGATGCCAGGCGCCGTAGCGGTGCCGGCAACGCCCGAAACGCCACGTCCTGCCGTGCGACAGCGCTCGGCAGGCCGTCGCGCGTTCATCGGCGGTGCGCTGACGGTAGGCGCGGCGGCGGCCGTCGCCGGTTTCTATCCGGATGTGCTGCGCCGCGTGATGCCGGACTCGTTGGGCGCCGACGAGCGCACGGCCGTGGGCGAGCAGCGCACGCTGACGCTGGCGTCGCAGACTGTGGTCACGCTCAACACGCAGACCAGCATCCGCCAAGGTATTCAAAACGGCAGGACCGTGAGCGTGACGTTGCTCTCTGGCGAGGCCGCCGTCGATCTGGGGGGCTCGGCCGAGCCGTTCACGGTATCGGCTGGCGTAGGTAGCGCCCGTGCGCAGGACGGACGCTTCGAAGTCCGCTATCTCGATGGCAAGGCCTGTGTCACATGCATCGACGGCACGGTTCAGGTTTCGCATCCCGCCGGCAAACGATCCTTGCAGGCGCATCAGCAGGTCGCCTACAACGACCATGTGCTGAGCGACGTCGGCAATGTCAATGCGCTGGCCGTGGCGGCATGGCGTCGTGGCGAACTGGTGTTTGACCAGATTCGTCTTGTCGATGTTGTTGCAGAGATCAATCGCTATCGCTCGGGGCGGGTCGTGCTGGTCAACGAGGCGGCCCGGAACCAACGTGTGACGGGGCGCTTTCGTATCGCCTCGCTCGACGCAGCGTTGGCACAACTGGAGAGCACGTTCGATCTGAATGCCAGGTCCTTGCCGGGAGGACTGTTGATTCTGAGCTGACGATCTTGCGTGTCGAAGATCGGGAAATAGTTGAGGGTTTCCGCACTGCCCATTCGTCTTAGCGACTCGGGAAGCCAACACAACGCCAAAAGCGGCGATGTGCACGTTTCCGGCAACGGGGTCGCCGATGGCGAATTTGCCGGAAACGCTTAACTATCAGCGAGGATTCGGGCATGAGCACGCGTGAACGCCAAGGGGCAACGGCAATGGGAAGCAGCGGTCGCAGAATCGGCAAAGAACGTGTGCGCCGTTCGCGCAGGGCGGCCCCCGTCGCACATGCGATCACGCTGTTGCTCACCACGATGGGGGCGGCACACGCCCAGCAAGCGTTCAGTAATGCATGGTTTGCCTCACGCGGTGCCGCACAGGCCACTGCGTCGCAGACGGGGCGCTTGCCCAACGGCGTGCCGGTGTCGTCGCTCATGGACCCGTCGGCACAGCAGCAGCAAGCGAACGCACAACTTCAACGCTCGATCGCAAATCTCGCCTCGGCGGCGCAGAACATTGCGGCGATGCAGGCCGCGCAGGCCAATGCGCGCACGGCGGCAGCCAACAGCGTCACCACGATCCCCGACGGCCTGACCGAAGGCGGCCTGAAGGTCGACACGAACAGCCTGACCAAAGGCTGGATCAATGCCCAAGCGCCCACGCAAACCACAGCGAATGGCAAGACCAACGTCAACATCCAGCAGACCGCCAACAAAGCGATCCTGAACTGGGAGACGTTCAACGTCGGTCGCAATACATCGGTGAACTTCGCGCAGCAAAGCGACTGGGCGGTGCTCAACCGCATCAACGATCCGAGCGCACGCCCGAGTCAGATTCAAGGGCAGCTTCACGGCGATGGCACCGTGCTGATCCTGAACCGCAACGGGGTGATCTTCGGCGGTACCAGTCAGGTCGATACGCGCAATCTGGTGGTCGCGGCGGCACGAATGAGCGACGCGCAGTTCCAGACTGGCGGGATCTATGGGGCGAACGGCACGACGCCGACATTCACCGATGCGTTGGGCAAGGTCGAAGTCCAGGCGGGCGCAAACATCACGACACGCACGCCCACGTCCGTGACGCAAGGCGGCGGCTATGTATTGTTGCTCGGCAATCAGGTCAGCAACGCCGGGACGATCGTCACGCCGCAAGGGCAAGTGGCGCTGGCCGCCGGTGACAGCTTCGTGATTCGCAAGGGCGTGGGCACGGACGCGAACACGCCGTCGACCACGCGTGGCAACGAGATATCACCGCAGTTCGTCGCGCAGAGCACGGCAGGCAAGGTGGTTAATACGGGCTTGCTGATGGTGCCGGAAGGCGACGTGACGATGGCGGGCCGCGACGTTCAGCAACTGGGCACGGCGGTGTCGACCACGACCGTCAACACGCGCGGCACGATCCACTTGCTGAACTCGGCGAGCGACACGCTGGGCAAGGTGACGCTGGGCAGCGGGGCGCTCACGTCGGTGCTTGTCAGCGACAACGGTGCAACGGCGTTGGACAGCCAACGCGCGGCCCTTATTCAGGATTCCGCCACGCAGGATGTACTGCGCGCGAGCATGACGGCCGGACTGTTCGACAACCTATCGAGACTCTCGGATCGTCGAGATCAATCGCGCGTCGAAATCGTGAGCGGTGGCAATGTCGAATTTCAGGGCAACTCGCTCACGCTTGCCACCGGCGGCCAACTCGCCGTAAGTGCCACGGGGCGCAGCTTTGTAACGAGCGGTGCGCGACTCGATGTGTCTGGCGCGCTCGGCGTATCGCTGTCGATGGACAGCAACAACGTCAAGATCAACGTGCAGGGCAACGAACAGCGAGACGCGCCCGGCAACCGCGATAACGCGGCACTGAACAATGCGAACGTCTATGTCGATCGCCGCCGTTTGGTCTACGTTCCGGCGGCACTAGGGGGCTACGCGAACGAGCGTTGGTACACGCCGGGCGGGCTGCTGGAAGTGGGCGGCTACTTGGCGAATCAAACGCATGGCATTGGTGAATGGGCGGCGCAGGGCGGCACGGTGACGATCGGCGGCAATGAGGTGGTGACGCAAAAGGGCGCGTCCATCAACCTGTCGGGCGGCTCGCTCAACGTGCAGACCGGCTATCTGAACCAATCGTGGCTCAAGGGGGCGGACGGTCAGGTGTACAACGTCAACACCGCCCCGTCGAACGTGCTCTACACCGGCGTGTACACCGGCTTCGAGGTGGAGCACCCACGCTGGGGAAAGACTACGACGGAGTCCTACGCGAATCCGCTCATCGCACCCACGCGCGTGCTGCAAAACGGCTATACCGTAGGTCGCGATGCAGGGCGCCTGACGATCTCGGCACCGACCGCCGTGCTCGAAGGCGATGTGATCGCCAACGTCTACACCGGGCCGGTACAGACGCAGGCACGTCCGGCTGCACTCACCGACGGTTATGCGCTCAGCCAGTTCGCCGTGGCCCGCTCGGGTTCGCTGACGCTGGGCCAATACTCGGGCGTAGGCCGAAGAGAAGCGTTTGCCACCGATGTCGTGATCGGCGATATTGGCCGCATCACCGACGGCATAGGTGTCAACGACACTCTCGCAGACACGCGGAAAAACACAGTGTGGCTCGATGCTGCGCTGATGAACCAGACGCGTTTTGGTGAAATCGATCTCGCGACGCGCGGTGCCATTGCCGTTCGCTCGGATCTCCAACTCGACAATGGCGGTCGTCTCGCGCTGGCCGCGCCAAACATCGATGTGATGGCCAACGTCACCGTGCCGGGTGGCACGGTCAATATCTCCAACCTTTTCCTCCGGGCTGGGGACGTTGGCCCGATCGCATTGCTGCCTGCCTCGGGCGCGGTAAGTCTCTCGCTGGCCCCCGGGTACACCGTGAGCACGCGCGGCGTCTGGGTCAATGCCGCGCTCGATCCGAATTCGACGTCGCAGGTCGCCTATCTCAACGGCGGCAGCGTGACCTTCGATTCCACGGGAGATCTGACGATCGGCCGAGGCAGCTTGATCGACGTGTCTTCCGGTGGCGCAATTCTGGCGGGCGGCAAAACCCAAGGTGGCGCCGGCGGCAACGTCACGCTCATTGCGGGAGACGCTGGCGGCGGCGTCGGGAGAAGTGTCGGCACGCTGACCTTCGATGGCAATGTCGCGGCCTACGGGGTGAACGGGGGCGGCACACTGACACTGTCGACGCCGGACAGTATTCTGATTGGCAACAACGCCGGTATCGCGGGTGGCACGCTTGCGGCGGGGACACCGGCTGCCGTGTCGGTGAAACTCGCGCAGACACTGACGATTGCGGCGGGTACGCCGCTGCCGATGGACCTTGTCGAAAAACATACGACGATGGTCTACGACACGCCGACGCTGGCCGATATCGCGATGTCAGGCGTGCCGGTGGGCGCGACACTCGCGGATTGGATTGTGCCGAAAGGGCTGCTGCTCAAGTCCCGGGATATCAACAATCAAGACACTTACTTTTTCGCTGGGGATACGATTCCGAAGGGGACCGTCCTCACGGGATGGGGCGGAAGCGGCGTCATCGCGAAGGGGACGGTGGTGCCCTCCAACGTCTTTCCGAACGGCATTCCGGTCGATCCATATCAGTTCGTCTTCACCGCGGGCTCGGTGCTCACCGTGCCGAAGACCTACACCGTCGGCTCGATCGTTCCTGCCGGTGTGGTGCTCACGCAGACGATTGCCGTCACCCCGGTCCCGACGTTCAACGCCGGCACATCGGGCAGCGGGAATTCGCTCTTCAATGCCGGATTTTCCAACTTCGATATCAATGGCGGACAGGGGGTGCGTGTCGACAATGGCGTCGCGCTCGCGCCTGTCATGCCGGTCTACCGATTCACGGCGGATAGCCTGAAGGCGGTGACGGGCAGCGATCCGTCCAAAGCGATGACGCTCTGGACGCCGCCCGTATTTGTGGAGAGTCCGCAGACCGACGCGCTCACGCAGCGCGCAGGCGCGAGCATCGCGCTGCGATCGCTGCGCAAGGATGACCAAGGCAATCCGGCGGGCGGCAGTATCGTCGTTGCGCCGGGGGCTTCCGTGACGGTCGATCCGGGACAGAACATTACGCTCGACGCCTTCGGTCAGATGATGGTCGACGGCACACTCAGCGCACGGGCAGGCAAGATCAATCTGATTGGCGACGCCGACGGTGCCTTCTCGGCCTCGCGCAATTTCGACGAGAACGGCGTCGTTCGCGGCACCTCGCTCTGGCTGGGTTCGAACGCGAAGCTCGACGTCTCGGGCGTGGGCTATTCGGCCATCGACGGGTCCGGGCGCACCTACGGCACGGTGTTCGATGGCGGCACGATCAGTCTGAGCGGTGGTACGTCGTTTGTCGTCATCCGCCCCGGTGCGGAACTCAACGCCGATGGCGCCAATGTGACGGTCGATACGGCCACCGTCGCTGGCCAGCCGGTGAGCGCAAGCGGCCGCATGTCGCGCACTTCCAATGGCGGTGCCATTGCGCTCAGTTCGATGGGTGGCCTGCAACTCGACGGCAATCTCCATGCGTTCTCCGGTGGTCAGGGGGCGTCGGGCGGGGATCTTTCGGTCTCGATGCTCACGCCGTTCTACCCCGATCTGTCCAACGCGATACCCAAAAGCGTACTCGTCCCGAGTGTGCTGACGCTCACCCAGTCGCGAGTGGCCGCTCCCAGCCTGAGCGGCCCCGGCTCGCCGGTAGCGGCGTTGCCGCTGGGCCGTGCCACCGTCGGTGTCGACATGGTCAAGGCGGGCGGCTTCAGTTCGCTCTCCCTGACCTCGGGCGACTACATGATGTTCATAGGCGACGTGTCGCTCGCAATGGACAAGAGCCTGAAGCTCAATGCCAACGCTTACACGTCGGGCGAGAAGTTGGTGGCGGGCGACGACCCTGCCACGAAAGCGAGCAGCAACACCGTCCGTCTGTCGGCGCCGTATGTCCTGCTCAGTGGCAAAGTTGTCGCGCCGCCGGACGGTGTGGTCAGCGGCTCGATTACCAACCCCGGCGCGTCGGGGCGGCCGACGACGGCGACCTTCGAAATCGACGCCAACCTGATCGATGTGCAAGGCCCGGTGCTATTCTCGGCGCGCACCGGCTATTACGACTCGGTGAACTACGTCAACGTCGATACTTCGTCGCCGGGGTTCCGTACGACGCGGCTCGTCAGTCAGGGCGATATCCGTTTCCTGCCGACGCCCGCCGTGCAACAAGGCACCAGCCTGATCACATCCTGGGATTTCGACCTGGAAGCCGCGCAGGTTTATCCGACGACCGGGGCTGTCGCGAGCATTGTCGCGGGACAACAGCGCGTGACTGACTACGCGGGCACGCTGACGTTGGGACGCACCACGGCGACGATCCCCGACGCACCGCTGTCAGTCTTCGGCACGCTTTTCCTGTCGGCGCCAAACGTTCGTCAGGGGGGCGTGTTGCGCGCACCGTTCGGTAAGTTGATGATCGCGGCGACACCCGCGGCATTACAGGGCGGAAACGTCTACACGAAGGACATCGAGTTCTTGCCCGGCAGTCTTACCTCCGTGTCGATGAACGGCATGACCGTGCCTTACGGCGGTACGGTGGATGGCGTGACTTACGCGTACAACGGCGCGGCGTTGGCCCCGCTCATCGGCTACGGGCTGGGACTCACGTTGAGTGCGGGCGGATCGGGTATCTCGCTCGAAGGATTGACGATGCGTGTCGACAACGGTGCCGTGCTCGACCTCACGGGCGGGGGCACCATCGCTGGCGCGGGATTCGTCTCGGGACGTGGCGGGTCGGTCAACGTGCTCAACACGCCACTGGTCAACGCTAACCCGACCATGAAGCTCAGTCGCGCGAGCGACAAGGTCTACGCCATCCTGCCGGGCTACACGTCGGCCTACGCACCCGTCGCCGCAGAGAACGGCGCGGGCGATCCGGTCGTCGGTCAGCGCATCACCCTCGGCGACGGGGTTCCCGGGCTGCCACCCGGCACCTACACCTTGCTGCCGTCGAACTATGCGCTGTTGCCCGGGGCCTATCGCGTAGAGATCGGCGGTACGGGACAGAATCTGCCGGCCACGGCGACCGCTGCCGGCAACGGCACGTACCTCGTCTCCGGGTACACGAGCATCGCGAACACATCGACACGCAGTCAGTTGCCGTCGACTGTGCTGGTCACGCCGGGCACGGCGGTGCGCAAGTACTCTCAGTTCAACGAGCAGGGCTATAGCGAGTTCATGACGAGCCGGGTGCAGCAGTTCGGGGGGCTGATGCCCATGCTGCCGCGCGACGGCAAGGGGCTGCAATTCCTGTTCGACATTCCGTATGCGCCGGACCCGATGCCCGCGACGAGCGTGCTGTCGTTCGGCGGCAAGGCGGTGTTCCAGCCCACGACCGGCGGTGTGGCGGGGCAGGTCGCCGTGCTCAACATCGGCGAAATTACAAACGGTGGCGTGACGCCGGGCTTCAATGGTCTGTCGGTGAGTGCTGCGGACCTGAACGCGATCGGCGCCCCGCGACTGAACATCAACGGAAGTGCCGGGCCACTCAATGGTGTCTTCTACTTCCAGCCGAGTTCCGGGGCCGCAGACCTGTATGTGCGCGACGGCGTGACGCTCAGTGCAGGAGAAATCTACCTCGTCGGCAACAACCTCAATATTGGTAACGGTGTGACGTTGAGTACGGTCGGCCGTGGGCCTGCCACCTTTGATACGGCGTCGACCGGCATGAAGTACTCGTCAGGGACGTCGACGGTGCTCGGGTTGTCCAATGGTGACATCCAGTTCCTCGGATCGACCGCCAGCAACGGATCGATCAACATCGGCGCGGGTTCCGGGCTGTATGCCGAGGGCACGCTGGCGCTTGCCACCAACGGCGCGTCGAACATCGATAACAGCGCGCATTTCGGCGCGCGCAATATTGCGTTGGCCGTCGGCACGCTCAATGTTGGCGATGCGACGCAGATCGCGGCAGCCGGCGATCCGGCGGGCGTGCGGTTCAATCAGTCAGTGCTCAACACGCTGTTGCAGGGCGATCCGGCGCATGGCGCACCTGCGCTGCAACGTCTGACGCTGAGTACGGCAAATTCCCTCAATCTATTTGGCAACAACGGTTTGGACACACGGGGAACGGGTGTCGATCTCGTCCTCAATTCGGCCGCAATTTACGGTATCGGTGCGTCGACCGATCAGGCGATCGTCGCCGCCGATCGCATTACCTGGAACGGCATACCCGGCGCCAGCGCACCGGCGGTAGCTGCCGGCGGCCCGGGGATGGGCAACGGCTCGCTTCGGTTCGTCGCCCGGGAAATCGACCTCGGGCAGGTCGTGACGCTCGATACGTCGAACGTCAATCGCACGATCTATGGCTTTGGCAACGTCGATTTCGCGGCGAGCGAACGGATCGTCTCGGCCGGCCGCGGGGCGCTGTACGTCTATCAGGCACCGGGTTCGCAACCGGGTAGCGTTCTCGGCCAGAGCGGTACAGGGGGCAATCTCACGCTGACCACGCCGGTGCTGACCGGTGCGGCAAAGTCGATCATGAACTACACGGCGGGCGGCACACTGAGCGTGGCCGCACCTGCTGGCGCGACACCGGGGGCGGCGACGTCGAGCGTTGCCGGGGCCGAGATCGATCTTTCCGGCAACAACGTGAATATCGGCAGTACCGTGCGCCTGCCGAGCGGCAAGTTCGTGGTCAATGCCGCGAACGACATCGTGCTCGACGGGAATAGCCGGATCGACCTTCGCGGTCAGCCGACGATGATCCAGACCGCCACCGCCTACGGATTTGGCGGCACCGCCAGCTTCAATAGTGCGCAAGGCGACGTCCGGCAAATGACCGGATCGGTCGTCGACGTGTCGGCGCAACAAGCCAACGCCGGCGCGATCTCCATCGACGCCAGCAAGGGCACCGTCTCGCTGGTCGGCAAGATGCTGGCGAGCGCCAACGACGGCTATACGAGTGGTGCGTTCGGGGCGTCCGCAGGCACCTTTTCGGATTTCGCCGGATTGAACGCGCTGCTCACCCAAGGCGGCTTCTTCAACGCCCGTAGTTTCGACCAGAAGCAGGGCGATCTGGTCGTTGGCGATGGGGTGAAGGCGCACAACATCGGCATCGCCGCCGATCGCGGGACCTTGACGGTCAACGGCACTATCGACGCGTCTGGCGCAGCGCCGGGCACCATTCGTTTGTCGGGGGGCAACGGACTGACGCTCGGCAGCAGCGCGGTGCTCGATGCACACGGCACGTCGCTGCAAGTCGACAGCTACGGTGCGCCCATCGAGGCGAAGAATCGTGGACACGTCGAGCTCACGGCCGCAGGTGGCACGCTGACGCTCGCGCCGGGCGCTACCATCGACGTGAGCACGCCGGGCGGCAAGCATTACGGCGACGTGATCCTGAACGCCATGCGTACCGCAGAGACCGCTGGCGATGTCGCGATCAGCGCGGCCGGTCCGCTGACGATTCGCGGTGCGGACAGCCTCGCTCTGAACGGTGTATGGACGTACATGTTGCCTTCGGGCAGCGTAGTCACGCAATCGGCGCTCGACGGCTACGATGCGGCGAGCACCACCTTCATGAATCTGGCGTTGGGCAACACGGCGCTGGGCGCGCGAACCGCTGGACTGGCTGCCTACGGCAACACCTACCATCTTCGTCCGGGGGTGCAGATTGCGTCGTTGGGCGATCTCGCGACGTCCGGCGACATCGATCTCGCGAAGTACCGCTACGGGGCGGGCGCAGATCGCGATCCGAATTCGGCGACGTATGGTGCGGGGGAGCCAATGGCACTGATCCTTCGCGCTGCCGGCAATCTGAAGATCGGTGGCAGCATCTCCGACGGGTTCACCGCGACCCGCGCGGGCTCGCCGGTATTCTCGACCATCACGCCGAGCACGTTCTCGACTGACACGGCGCACTTCGTCAAGCAGGGTGTCATTCTCTGGCGCATGATCGCCGGCAACCAGATGGTCGTGAGTAACCCGGCCGGCTGGGTCGTGCCGACGCTCAACACTGGGGTCGCCCTTCCGCTCCCGTTCCGGCCGATGTCGGCGAATGGCACGACCTATGCCTCGGGCACGGTCATTCCTTTCGGCACGACGTTGACCCGCCTGTACGTGCCGGTGGGCTCGGAAACCCCTTCGGCGGCCAGTCTGTCGCTGCAAACGGACCCGGGTTCGCCCGCCGCTGCCGCCACGTCGGCGCGTGCGAGCCTGCTGGCGCCCGGGACACGCTCTGCGTCGTTGCGGCTGGTGGCGGGGGCCGATTTGGCCGGCGCCGATCAGCGCGCATTGCAGTCAGTGACAGCGCTTGGCGGCGCCGGCAATCTCACCTTGAACGACAGCGTCTACGACCCGTCGCAGACGGGCACGTTTTTCAGCGTGCTGCGCACCGGCACGGGCAATCTCGACCTGCTCGCCGGTGGCAGCTTCAACGAGGCCACGCCGTATGGCGTCTACACCGCGGGCACGCAATCGGCCCCGATCCTGTCGGCCGACGGGCGCAACGCGTACAACTTGCCCGGTGCGGGAACGGGCAATCTCTTACAGGCGTGGTTTCCGGAGCATGGCGGCGACGTGTTGCTCACAGCGCAGCAAGACGTGCGCGGCAACATCCAGTTGACCAACAATCCGCTGCGTTATGTGAACAGCAATCTGGTGGGCAATTGGCTCAACCGGCAGGGCGGCGGCGGTGTGACGACGGACCCGGCTGCGTGGTCGATCAACTTCGGCTCGCTCGCGAAGACGGACCCTAACGCGAACGGTCTGCAACTGATCGGCTTCCAGGGTATCGGGACGCTTGGCGGCGGCAACCTGACCGTCATCGCCGGGCGCGACGCCGGGGTGGCGTCTGCCGCACCGGGAGGGTTGACGTCGAGCGGTCTGGATCTGGCGGTGGCATCGACCGGGCGCGTGCTTGCCGACGGCACACTCGTGCAGACCGGCGGCGGCGATATCACGCTGAAAGTGGGGGGGCGGCTCAACGACGCCGATCCGGTGGCCGTCAGCACCTTCCGGCGGGACTATTTCGGTTCGTTGACGGCGTTGCGTGGCGACACCTCGGTCGAGGCCGGCGCGGTCGGTGCCATCGTCACGCAATCGGGGGGCGTCTCCTGGACAACCTATGACCCGCGCGCCTTCGATCCCAATGCGATCAAGCTGACCTCGCGCGCGCCAGGGCCGACGTTGGTGACCGGGGATGGCTCGGCGAGCGTCGTGTCGCGAGGCGATCTGGTGCTTGCCGGCGCGAGTGACCCCGGGATGGCGGTCTTCACCGACGTGGGGGGCGGCTATTTCACGACATCCGGAACGGGCGCCTCGGCGTCGGTCACGAAAGGGGGCTTCACGAAGTACACCCTCTGGACGCCGTCGACCGGCATTCGCCTGTTATCGGCGGGCGGCGATGTTGCGCCGCTCTCGGGCGGTGGTGGCGGCGAGTTGCAGAACTCCACGGGCTTTTACCCTGGCAGCCTGAGCGCTGCGGCGCTGAACGGCGACGTGCGCTTTAGCGAAGGGCAGACGATCGAGTTGATGCCGTCGCCGATCGGACAGCTTCAGGTGCTTGCGGCCGGCTCGATCTACGGTGGGGGCTCGTCGATTGCCATGTCGGGCGCCGATATGGCGAGCGTGGCAACACCGGGTCATCCGCTCTTTTCGACGATGCGGGGCTTCAATCCCAACACCCGGACAAATGCCAGCGTGAACGCTGCGATGCGTCTCAACGACAACAGCCCGCTCGCGTTCGGCGAGGATTATCCGTCCGGCAGTCTGCATGCGCAGGATGCGACGCCGGCCCGGATCTACGCGGGTATCGACATCGATGACTTGCAGATTGGCCTTTCCAATTCGGTTTTTCGGGTCGGGTCGAGTGGATTTACGCCGAGCCATGCGCAGTGGTTTGTCGCCGCGAAGCCGTTCGAGGTGATCGCGGGACGTGACATCGTGGGCACCGGCACGTTGCCGAGCACCTTCCTGAATCAGTCGGCCAGCGACGTCTCGATGATGAAGGCGGGGCGCGACATCATCTATCAATCGGCGAGCATCGTCGGGCCGGGCCTGCTACAGATTCAGGCCGGGCGCAACGTGTATCAGGGCTTCTACGGTCAGTTGCAAAGCATCGGCGACGTCACGCATCCGTCTAATACCAACGGCGGCGCGGGGATTTCCGTGCTGGCTGGCGTCGGGGCCAATGGCCCGGACTACTCGCGCTTCGCACGGCTTTACTTCGACCCGGTCAATCAATTGGCGAGCGGCTCACCGCTGGCCGACAGCGGCAAGGTGGTTCACGCCTACGGCGATGAACTGCTGGCATGGCTCAAAAGCCGCTTTGGCTACGATGGCAAGGCATCGGACGCGCTGGCTTACTTCCTCGCGTTGCCGCAGACCCAGCAAGGCGTGTTCGTGCGTCAGGTCTATTTCAAGGAACTGCTGTTGGGTGGTCGCGAGTACAACGACACGTCGAGTCCGCGCTACGGCAGCTATCTGCGTGGCCGCGAGGCCATCGCCACGCTGTTCCCCACGAGTGATGCGCAGGGCAATGCAGTGAACTACAACGGTGCGATCACGCTGTTTAGCAGCGTCACCGGATCGACGACGGTCAACGGCAAGCCCGTGCCCGTGACGACCGACGCCACGGTACGCACCAACTTCGGCGGTGATATCCAGATGCTGAATCCGGGCGGGCGCACGCTCGTCGGTGTGGAAGGCGTGACACCGGGCGCGGTGGCGGGTGTCGTCACGCAGGGCGATGGCGATATTCAGTTCTACAGCCGCGACAGCATTCTGCTCGGGCTGTCACGGGTGCTGACGACCTTCGGCGGCAGCATTCAGGCGTGGTCGGCGCAGGGCGACATCAACGCCGGTCGCGGCGCGAAGACAACGGTGCTCTACACACCGCCCAAGCGCGTGTACGACGACAGTGGCAACGTGACGTTGTCGCCCTCGGTGCCATCGAGCGGCGCCGGCATTGCTACGCTCGCACCGTTGCCGGAAGTGCCGCCGGGTGACGTCGACCTCGTGGCACCGCTGGGCACGATCGATGCAGGGGAGGCGGGCGTGCGCGTATCGGGGAACGTCAACTTCGCTGCGCTCGCCGTCGTGAATGCCGCCAACGTGCAGGTGCAGGGCAAGTCGACGGGTTTGCCGATCGTGGCGGCCGTCAACGTGGGTGCGCTCACCAATGCGAGCGCGACGGCGGCGCAGGCAGCGTCGGCCGCGCAGGATGCCATGGCGCGCGAGCGTGTCGCGCAACGCCAGAACACGCCGTCGATCTTCTCGGTGCGGATGCTGAGCACCGGGGGCGGCGCTACCGACGGCACCGGGGGCAGCGACACGCCTGCCGGATCTCGCGTACAAGGCACGCTTGGTTACGACCGGTCGAGTCTTCTGCAACTGGTCGGTAGCGGGAGTCATCTCGATCCGCGTCAACTCGCACGGCTGACCGATGAGGAGCGTCGGGCGCTGAACACGCATTGAGTGGTATGAGGCCCCGGCGCCGTCATCCAACACAGGCGGTGCTGTTTAAGTCGGTCTGTGCGGTGGTGCGCTGCCTCGACTTTATTCTGAGCCGCGTGTCTGAGCCGCGTGGGCAAGCGCGAGCGGCTAAGTTTCGGAGAAAATCTGGTCCTTTCGATTAAAGAAATGTCGATGTCCTTCCGTAAAGCTCTGTCTGAGCCAGTTCTTGCTGGCTGAGAATCCGGAGCGCGCTGCAGATCGTGCGTACTGCTGACATTCAGCAACAGTCGGCGCACGAGCTGCGTTGCGGGGAAAGCCGCCGTGTGGCGTCTCACGTCCCATACGTCGGTGGCTTCCGGTTGTTAAGTTGTACAAATCTAATCGACCAGGACAATCAATAACATGAAGGTTCGTAATCTCTCTAGCGTCGCGCTTGCCAGTCTGCTGCTGGCACTCTCGGGGTGCGCATCAACGTCGAATCCCGATCTCGTCCGCTCGGCCGATCCGGCACTTGTGGCGTCGTTGAAGCAGGGGGTGGCGGTGCCGACCATCGAATCGAATGGTCACGACATTGCCGAAGACGTGAAGTCGGGCATGATCCAAGCGTTTAAGACGCAAGCCGAAAAGAACGGAATGCTGGTGTCGCCTGCCGGCATCCCGGTAAAGGTCACGGTGCAGGAGTACAACGCCCGTTCGGCTGCCGCGCGTGTGCTGCTTGGCGTTCTCGGGGAAAGCGATCGCATTAAAGCCCGGGTGGAAGTGTCGGGAAAGACCTATACGGTTGAGGATTCGGCGCGCAGCAGTATCAACGGGATCGATTTGGTCGCGCAGAACGTTGGCTCGGATGTGGCCAACGGCATTGCCACTATTGCGGGTGTGACGGTAAACACGATTCAACGTGTTCAGCCGCCTCCCGGTATGACGACGCGTTAATTCGTCTGCATTGCGACGCAGAGTAAAAAGGGTTGCGAGGCGAATCGCCCTCGCAACCCTTGCTGTCATTTCTCCGGCAACGCCCCGGTCGATGCGTCTTCCAGCGACCTTCCTTTGGTCGACGGACCGTAAAGTGCGATGCAAATCGCTGCTACCAGCAGGATGACGTCGCTGATGATGAACACGAACAGTTTGCCTTTGAGCACGGCGAACACGCCGAAGACCAGCAGCAACAGAATCGCACCGGCTCGCCCCCAAGCCGACGCAAGGCCCATCCCCGTCGCGCGAATCTCCGTCGGATACAGCTCTGGCGTGTAGCTGTAGATCGCTGTCGAGCCAAGGGCGAGGCAGAATGCCGTCAGTCCGCCAAACGCCATGAGCGCCCCCGATGTTGTCGACAATCCGAACAACGTGCCGAAAATAGCGGTGCCGATGAAGGCGAGAATGGCCGTCGGCTTACGGTCGAGCCAATCGACCACGTAGCCGCCGAACACATACCCCGGGATCACCGATGCGTAGATCGCAATGGAGAACTCGAACGACTTGACGATGCTGAACCCTTCCATGGCAAGCAGCGTCGGCACGAAGGTCATGAACGTATAGAGCACGCCGTATTCGGCAAACCACGCCGCCCACAACATCAGTGTCACCTTGCGAAAGCGCGGACTCAACAAATCCCGGGCGCGCCAGGTCTTGGCCGGTTTGGCGGCAACGGCGGGCGCAACGGGGGTCACCCCCGCGTCGTCGGGTAACTGTCGCCCGACACGTTGCTCGATCGACGCCAGCACGGCCTCGGCTTCGGCCGCTCGTCCGCGAAGCAACAACCAGCGTGGCGACTCGGGCAGACCCGAGCGCATCAGGCCGACCACGATGGCGAACGGCAGCGTCAGGAACAGGGCAGCGCGCCAGCCCCAATGCGGGATGATGTTCAATGCCCAGAGTGGCGACACGGCAATACCCAACGCAAAGAAGCCCATCATCCAGCCGCCCAGCTTGCCGCGCACGCGTGTCGGCCAGAGTTCGGCCAGATACGCGGGGACGATCGAGCTTTCCGCCCCCACGAACAACCACGTAAAGAAGTTCAGCGCCGCAAACGACCACACGTCGTTCGCCAGCCCACGCGATGCGGAAAACAGCGAATACAGCACCAGCGTGAGCATAATCATCCGTTTGCGCCCGAACCGGTCGGCGGCGAAACCGGCCAGCGCGGAACCCACGAGATAGCCGCCTAGCCCAATGGCGGAAATCACGCCGATCGTCGCGGCGTCGAAACCCCACAGCGGCCGCAACGTGGCCAGCACGAAGCCGGTGATCACGGTGTCGAGCGTGTCGAAAAACAGCGAGAGCGCCGCAACGACAAGCACCGTCAGGTGAAAGCGCGACACCGGCAAGCGGTCGAGCCGCCGGGCAATGTCCTGCTGAGTCAGTACCGAATGCGTCGGCACCGAAGTGGCGGAGCCCGGGACAGCACCGCTACCGGAGATCCTGCCGGCATCGCCGGTCTGGCGAGCGTCGAATTGAGAAGTCGTCATGTTCTGGTCTGTCTGTGGGTGCAGGCCTGCGCGCCCACACCGTTGTCATGGGGAAGCATTGCGTCGCTACGTATCAGGTCGATTTTCGTCAGGCCGATGCGCCAGTGCCCGGGTGAAATTGGCCATGCCCCGGCGTGCCGACGATCTTGCCGTGGTCCATCACCGTCTCGCCACGCACGATGGTGTAGACCGGCATGCCCGTGGTATGAATACCTTCCCATGCGGTGTATCCGGCTTTCGTGTGCATGTCGGCAACGGTAAACGTTTGCGCTTGCGCCATGTCGACGATGGTGAAATCGGCGTCGGCGCCACACTGAATACGGCCCTTCTTCGGGTATTGACCAAAGCGTTTGGCCGGCGCTTCGGCACAAAGGCGCGCGACATCCTGAAGCGTCAACCTTCCTTCGTTCACGGCATTGAGCACCAGCGGAATGAATTCCTGCGCCCCTGTAATGCCCAGCGGGACCGAGAAGTTGTCCTGCCAGCCCGGTGTGATTTCTTCGAGCGTGTGAGGCGCATGCTCGCCGACTAGCATGTCGGCCGTGCCGTCGCGAACCGCCGCCCAATGGCTCTCCGGCGCGTAGGCCCACGCATAGGCACCCGGCCCCACTTTCTCCGCTTGCGCACGTGTCATGAACAGCGTTGCAGACTCCATCTCGCCGGAGATGTCCTGCCCCTGTGCCTTTGCTTGTCTCACCAGTTCGTTCGCCCCCGGCGGCATCACCCCCATGTGCAGAACGTGCAGACGAACACCGGTCAGCCGCGCGTAATAAATCGACGCGGCCAAGCCTGCCGCCATGCCGTGGCCGTACATGTAACCGCGCTCGTACGCCTCCATGTAGTCACGATTGCTGGTCTTTCCCGGATTGATGTAATCGCGAAACGTCAGGCGTTTGCACCACTCGCTGTCGTCGTGATGTACGGCACAGACCAGCCCCTTGTCGGCGACCGCTTCGTACAGTTCATGCAGGATGCCGTGATCGACTACGCCCAACTCGGAAATGTACGGATACACCTCTTTCACGTGCCGGGTGTTGAACACCTTGATGCCAATTGCCCCGGCCTCGGCCAGCGCCTCGACTGTCTTCGGATACAAACCGCCGCCATACAACGCATAGTCGACCAGCGCTTTCGGCGCGATGGTTTCGCGCTTGAGCATGAACGACTCGAGCGTCGTGGGGTGCGGATCATTGTTCGTCATGTCGATGCAGAACGTAATGCCGCCGGCCGCCGCGGCCGTCGTGCCCGACGTGAAATCCTCTTTGTACGTGTGCCCCGGCTCGCGAAAGTGGCAATGCACGTGCCACATTCCCGGCAGCACATCCAGACCATTCGCGTCGATGGTACGCAGCGCCGGGGGCGTGTTCGCGTCGTCCGTCAATGCCACGATTTTCCCGCCCCGTATGCCGATGTTCAGCGTCGAGAACCCCTCCGGCGTGTGCACTCGGCCGCGCCTGATCACCAGATCCATGGGTTGTTCGTTCATCTCAATCTCCAAAATACACAGTAAATACACAACAAATTGTTTGTGTATAAAAATATTGTGTCAAGTGGGGATTGTTCGCTACACTGGCTGCCAATCGATCACTTTCCGTCTCACCATGCGCAAGAAAGCAGAGGCCGCTCAAGACGCGGCGACCAAACACGTCAAGGGTTCCGGGGCTTCCAAGGCCTATCAGTTGCTGCGCGATCGCATCGTCTCGCTCGAAATGCATCCCGGCGACGACATCGACGAGCAGGCGCTTGTCGACGAACTAGGTATTTCGCGCACGCCGCTGCGCGAGGCGATGATTCGTCTGGCCGCAGAAGGGCTGATCTCGTTGCTGCCGAATCGCGGTGCGCGAGTGTCGTCGATGGATATCCCACAGTTGCAGGAGCATCTAGAGGCGTTCGAGTTGACGCAACGCGCCACCACGCGACTGGCGGCGCTACGGCGTACGCCCGCTGATCTGGTTCGCATCGAGGCACTGGTCGTCGCGTTCGAGCAAGCGCATGAGAAGGAAGACGTCAACGGCATGATCGATGGCAACTGGGAGTTGCATCTGGCCATCGGTAACGCCTGCGGCAATCGGGTGCTCGCCAAGATCTACGCCAATCTACTCACCGAAAATTTGCGGATCGCGCGGCTGGCGATGAGCTACGAGACCTTCCCGACGCAAGAGGCCCGGCAGGCGCACCTGAACAGAATTCTGGAAGAACACCGCGAGATTCTGGAAGCCATTCGCGTGCGGGACGCCGAGCGGGCGGACCAGCTCGCCGCCTCCCACACCAATCTCGCGCGCAAACGCGTGACCGAGTACATCTCGCTGAGTGCGCTGGGCAGCATGGCCGTGGGCACGCTGGCGAATGTACCGGGGCTTACCGGAGGGATCTGAAATGTGCGAAGTGTGCGCCGTCTTTGGCGTGAGTGAACATTGGACGGACGCCGCCGACCCGATGGGCCAGCACTCCGTTGCCGCCGGCATTCTGGAGAATCGCAGCGAGCGCGCTCGCCGGCTGCGGCTGATCAACCGAATTCTGCGTCCGCACGGCTTGAAAGCCGAAGACTGGGACGGCGAGTCGTACAGCGTGGAAGACGTTAGCGGCCGCCGTCAACTGGCTTCCGATTTGTCGTCGCTATGGCGTGTTGCCGAGCGTCTGGGCCACACCCTCATCGATCCTCTGGAGGGCGACTTCACGGTCGCGCAATCGTCATGGTCAGACTCGTACCGCGTCTCGAACTGAATATCGTCACGGGCTTTCTCGGCAGTGGAAAAACCACACTGCTCAAGCGCTTTCTGGCGCAACGTCCGCCCGCGTCGACGTTGGTCATCATCAACGAGTTCGGGCGCGAGTCGATCGACGACCGTCTGACGTTGCATCTCAATTCGGAGATTGCGACCATCGCCAACGGGTGCCTGTGCTGCACGGTACTCGACGACCTGCGCGAGACGCTGCTCGACGTGCTGACTCGTCGTGCACGCGGTGAACTGCCAGAACTGGAGCGCATCATCATCGAGACCAGCGGTCTGGCCGACCCGGGGCCCATTCTGGGGACGGTGCTGTCGGATGAGAATCTCGATGAATACCTGCGCGTCGGCGCATGCATCACGACGTTCGACGCTTTGGAAGGGATTGAGTCGCTGGCGCGATTTCCCGAAGCTGCGGCGCAACTTGCCGCAGCCGATCGGGTGGCACTCACCAAGACAGATTTACTCGACGAGAGCCACTTGAGCACGCTCGTCGACGCCGTGCGTGCCGTCAATCCGGCGTGCGCCATCATGACCAGCGAAGTGCCCGATCGGCTCTTTGCGCCGGGACAAGCCACGGCCATTGGTGAGATCGTCCCCGCACGTCCGACGGGCGCGCATGTGCACACGAGTTCCGTGCAGAGTTTTTCCACCGCGCTCGACGCGTCGCTCGACTGGGCCACATTTTCGGTCTGGCTCACCGCGCTGCTCAACCGTCACGGCGACCGCATTCTGCGCTTCAAATCTGTCTTGTCGATACGCTCGACACCCGGGCAACTGGTGGTGCAGGGCGTGCGTCATCGCGTCTATCCGCCCAGCCATTTGCCACGAATCGAAGGCGAATCGTCGACATCGCGACTCGTGTTCATCACTGATGGACTCGATAAATCGCGCATCCTCGAATCGCTGCATCGGTTTGCCGATGCCCGGCTGATCGACCCGGGTTTCAGCGCGCTGACGATGCAGTAACAACGCGCGGCGAGCGGCAAAACCTGACACACGTCCGGCGTTGGCGACCCCGAATCCCCATCAAGGAATGCGCATCATATCGATGAGCGCACGCAGACCACTCGCTACGTGCCGCCGACTCGGATAGTAGAGACACAGCCCGGGCATGACCGGGCACCAATCGGCAAGTACGCGCTCGAGACGGCCATCGGCCAGTGCGTGTTCGGCGAGGTGATCCGGTACAAAAGCGATGCCGATACCGTCGAGCGCTGCGCTCACCATGAGCGGTTGATGATTTAGCGTGAGCGGGCCGGTGACGTTCACCGTTTCAACAACGCCCTTGCGCTCGAACTCCCATCGGTAGATGGCACCGCTATCAAAGCGAAAGCGAATGCAGTCGTGCCGATAGAGGTCTTGCGGCACCTTGGGGCGGCCATGCGAAGCGAAATACGCCGGAGACCCGACGACCGCAAACGTGACCGGCCCCGACACCTGAACCGCAATCATGTCCTGTGGCACCGCTTCGGTGAGCCGGATACCGGCGTCGAACCCGCCTGCGACGATGTCGCTGAGCTTTCCGTCCGTCACGATATCGAGATGAATTTTCGGATACTCGCGTAGAAAGCGTGCGAGTACCGGCTTCAACACCATATCGATTGCTCCCTCACTCGCATTGATACGTACCGTACCACTCGGTTCGTCGCGTAGCCCGTCAACGGTCTGCATCGCCTCGGCGACCGATGAAATCGCAGGGCGAAGTTTGTCAGCGAGGCGTGATCCAGCGTCCGTTAGCGACACACTTCGCGTGGTGCGATTGAACAGGCGAACCCCGAGTCGTTGCTCGAGACTCTTGATCGAGTGACTGACTGCCGACGGCGTGATGTCCAGCTCGATCGACGCTGTCCGAAAACTGAGGTGCGTGGCCACCGCCAGAAACACGTTGAGCGAGAAGATGTCGGCGCTTCTCAATTGGTGAATGGCACTCATGTTTGTATCAAGATTGGCGAGATTGTAATAATAATGCGTCCTTTTTAGACTGGGCTGGTTTCTCGGCGCTACGTAATCAGCGACCACCGACCACCGACCGCAATTCAGGTCGTACAAGGAGCCAGCAATGAAGATGAAGGCAGTCGTGATGACGGGGGGCAATCGGCCTTGGGAGCTGTGGGAAGTTCCAGTCCCGAAGGCGGAGCCGGGTCAGGTGTTGGTCAAGGTTCATGCCTCGGGGATGTGCTACACCGACGTGTGGTCGACGCAAGGTTATGGCGGTGACATTTACCCGCAGACACCGGGTCACGAAGTCGTTGGCGAAATTGTCGAAGTGGGCGCCGGTGTACACACGCGACGCGTGGGTGACCGAATCGGCACGACGTGGGTGCAGTCGGCATGCGGGCGCTGTCCGTATTGTCGGGAGAATCGCCCCTTGTCCGGGCAAACGGCGATGAATTGCGATGCACCGCGCACCACCGGCTTCGCGTCCCAAGGCGGACACGCGGAATACATCGCCGTGGCCGCAGAAGGGACGGTGCTGTTACCCGATGCGCTGGCCTACGTGGATGCTGCGCCGATGATGTGCGCCGGCTACACCACATGGAGCGGACTCAGAGATGCCGCGCCGCAACCGCATGAAAAAGTCGCTGTGCTGGGCATTGGTGGCTTAGGGCACGTGGCCTTGCAGTTGTCGAGCGCGTGCGGGTTCGAGACGATTGCGATCACACATTCTGCGGACAAACACGCGTTGGCAACGCAGTTGGGCGCGCAACACGTCGTTGCCAACGGCGCAGAACTTCGCGATATCGGCGGGGCAGATGTACTGCTGGTGACCTCCAACGATTTCGGCTCGGCAGAGGAAGCCATGGCGGGCTTGCGTGTTGACGGTCGCGTCGTGCTTTGCGGATTGGATTTCAGCCGGCCATTCTCGATCTCGTCCGCGGGCAAGCCATTCCACATGATGCGCCAACGAGTTGTCGGCTCCACGCATGGGGGATTGCGATATTTGAGCGAGGTACTCGATCTCGCCGCCAACGGAAAAGTGAAGCCCATCGTCGAGACGTTTGCGCTTGAGCAGGCGACCGAAGCGTACGACCGTCTCGCGACGGGGAAGATGCGCTTTCGCGGGGTATTCACGCCCTCGGCAATCCATAGCGATCAAGGATGAGCGCCATGAAAATACTGACGGCTCCCCTGTGTTGCGCTGCCTTTTCCGTGCTGCCGACGCTAGCTTTCGCGGCAGACTTTTCGATTAGAAACGATCCGGATACGAGAGTGAGCTTCGTCGTGGAGTGCCGTGACCGATCCGGAAAATCCGGGTCGAATGAAATTACCTTGCAGCCGGGGCAGCGAATGGACATCGGCGACCCCGGATGCAGAACGTTTACGGCATCAATATCCACCGACAACGGGACGAGGAGCGGACGCATCAAGACCTACACACTGGATGCCGGTCATTCCTACTATGTATTCTGGAATGACCGGTACTGGGATATTGCGGAAGAGGAGTGATGTCTCGCTCATGCGCCCGCGCGATTCACATCTACGCAGCAGACGATGGCGTCCACGCCGCCATCGTGCTCGCTCAGATAGACATGCCCCACGCCACTGTCGAAATACAGACTATCTCCCGGCGCCAGACGGAATTCGCTGTTATTTTCAAACTGCAAAAGCAAGCTGCCCGATAAAACAAAAACAAACTCTTCGCCCTCGTGGCGAATGTAATCGGGAAAATCTTCCAGTTTGCGCGCTCGAATGTGGGCGCGCATCGGCACCATGCGTTTGTGGGCAAGATCCGAGGCGATCATGCCGTAGCGATAGTTGGGTGTTTCGTATATCGCCTGCTTTCCCGCTTCGGTGAAGCATGGGCGGATCCCTTCGGCGGGTTCGGCGTCGCCTTGCCCGAAGAGGGTGGCGTAATCCAGACCAAGGGCAGATGCCAGTGCGCCAAACTTATCGTAGGTGAGGGCAATGTCGCCACGCTCCGCCTTCGAGATCGTCGATACCGCAACGCCTGAGCGCTCGCTCAACGCCTTGAGTGTCAGCCCGTTCGCCTTGCGCGCATTTCGCAATCGTGCACCCACGGTTTCGTGACTGACTTGGCTATCGCTGCGTTTCTGTTTGCCTGCCGAAGCGGGCTTCTTTCGTGTCGATGGCGTCATAGGGCTGATATAGGCCACGCGTGACCCGGCGATGCGAACCGGCCCTGCATAGCTGATGGTGTCAATCTCTCAGTGTTTTCTCGTATACGAGAATTAAAATTCTCATATATGATAACCGGAATAGCCGCACACACTTAGCGTCGGCGTTGACGGCCGCATCGTCATTCACCGCATCGTCACTTTTTTCCGAGTCCAACAATGAAGAAAGAAATCACGCGTTTGCAAACGAATGCCCGTATGAGTCAGGTGGTGGTTGCTGGTGGTGTTGTCTATCTGGCCGGTCAGGTGCCGATGACGGAGCACGCCACGATTACCGAGCAGACGATCGAAGTCCTGAAGCAAATCGATGGGCTACTAGCGTCGGCAGGCGTGGACAAAACCCATCTTCTCACCGCGAATATCTGGCTTTCCGATGCGCGTTATTTCGATGAATTCAACCGCATATGGGATGTCTGGATTCCAGAAGGAAATGCGCCTACGCGCGCGTGCGTTCAGTCGCCACTGATGCGAGCGGGTTTCGACGTAGAAATTGCCGTGACGGCGTTGGCCTAGCATGAAATACGACGTTCTCGTACTCGGAGCGGGGATCGTCGGCGCGTCGACGGCAATCCATCTCCAGCGCCGTGGGTTGACAACAGTCCTCATCGACCGTGAAGCGCCCGGGCGGGAAACATCGTTTGGCAACGCCGGATTGATACAGCGTGAGGGCATGTATCCCTACGCGTTTCCTCGGCATTTCGGTGCGTTGCTTCACTACGCGCGTAATCGATCGACGGACGTGCGCTATCACCCGTCGGCGCTGCCGGGCATTGCTTCGTTTCTCGCGCGCTACTGGCATCACTCAGCGCCACATCGCCATGCTCGCATCGCCCGTCAATACAGCACCCTGATCGAGCATTGCGTGACTGAGCACAAGACACTCATCAGCCTTGCGGGCGCCGATGACCTGCTACGTGAAGGCGGGTGGCTCAAGGTCTTCCATCAACGTGCTGCACTCGACGCCGCTCATCTTGAAGCCGAGCGGTGGCAACGTGAGTACGACGTGCCCTTCGAGCGGCTCGAAGCGACGCAGCTTCAGCGCGATGAGCCGTCGCTCTCCGCAACCCTCGCAGGTGCCATTCGACATACCGCCTCGAATTCGATACGCGATCCGGGTGAGTTGGTGACTCGTTATGCGCAGTACTTTACGTCGATAGGCGGGCGCATCATTCGCGGCGACGCGACTACGCTGAGTCCCCACTGGTGCGTACAGACTACCGAAGGCGAAATTGAAGGCCGGCACGCCGTAGTGGCCATGGGGCCGTGGTCCGATAAGATCACGAAAGCGCTGGGTTACCGGCTGCCGTTGATGGTCAAACGCGGCTATCACCGGCATTTCCGGCCCGATTCCGGCGCAAGCTTGAATCAACCGGTACTGGATGCCGAAAGCGGATTCCTGATCGCACCGATGCGTCAGGGAATTCGTCTGACCACGGGCGTCGAACTCGCGTTACGCGACGCACCTCGGACACCGGCGCAGCTCGCGGCAGTCGAGCCGCTGGCGAGACGTTTGTTCCCATTGGGAACGCCGGTCGAACCGACCCCATGGATGGGCTGCCGCCCTTGCACGCCCGACATGCTTCCGATCATCGGCCCGGCGCCTGGGCATCGCGACCTCTGGTTCGCCTTCGGTCATGCCCACCATGGCCTGACGCTCGGTCCTGTGACAGGACGTTTAATTGCCGAGATGCTCACCGGCACACCGACGTTGGTCGACCCCTCACCATTTCGTGCTGACCGATTCTGACTTTGTGCAGCACCGTTCCCCTCGTTCGAGACATGCCTCCGCCCTGCGGCGCTTCAGACGAAAAAAAGCCCTTCGATAAGAAGGGCAAAATTTGCCGGGGTTTTGGCGATTCCCGGCAAACGATCGGAACGGCCGTCCGTGGCGTCGGTGCACTTCGGATTACACGAACGGGTTTTCGACGCGTGGCCAGTAATTGAGATCGCGGCGGCGGTACGGAATTGCCGCGAAGTCGGGCGTCAGTGCGCCCGGCGCCGCGACGTGAAAGATCGCCTTCGCCCGAGGCGCAAACTCGGCCTGAAAGTGCTGAGTTGACTTCACGATCACGAGCCGCTTGGCGTCCATGGCGATGCCTATGCCGGTAAACGCATCGACACCCATGACTTGGGTTCGCACAGAAACGAGCACGATGTCCAACCCGTTCGGCCCTTCGACCCAAACCGAGCGGCCCAGTGGCATCGACATTCCTTGGATGCTTTGCGAATGTGTATCGTGTACGGCTCGGACGGTTACGCGCAGATCCACAGGGTCACCTGAAGTGACCCCGCATTTGCCGCCGATGCGAAGATCGAGCGTGGCACCGACGCCGGCATCGGCGCAGATTTGAATGGCACCCAAATCCCAGAAGCAACCCAGCGCGACATCAGGGATACCGCGCTCGACGATCCGCCGAAGGACGAAGGTGCTATCCCCGGGGGCGCCGCCGCCGGGATTGTCCGCCACATCCGCCACGACCACCGGACCAGCGCCCACGGCCAATGCCAAGTCGAGCCCGTGATTCAAGTCATGCCATTGGGGCTGAACCTCGTGTCTCATCGCCCAGAATTCGTCACCGAGCTGACGCGCTAACGCACGGGCGCGTGCGGGGTCGCGGTCCGCAATCACCCAAAGCTTCGCGCCCGCCTCGGGAACATCGCCCCAAGGGAATCCGTGACCGAGAGATACGGAGAGAATGCCGTCGCGTCCCTCGAAGGACTTCATGCGCCGCACAAAACCGGCCATCGGTTCCGACGTGGTATGCCATGCCCCGACCATGCGGCAATCGTGCACGGCTGTCACCGGGGTGACTTTCTCGTCGACCGCCTGCGTCACCAGCCGATAGACTTCGCGCAATCGGTCGATCGCATCGGTATGCGGATACTCCTTGTACGCGATGAGAATATTGGCCGCACACTGCATCAACTCGGTGAAATGACAATGCGGGTCGAGCGTCGCCGCGATCGGTACATCGGGGCCGACAACTTCACGAATGCACGCGAGGAGATCGCCTTCGCAGTCGTCGTGATGCTGCGCCACCATGGCACCGTGGAGCATGAGTACAACGGCATCGAGCGGCAGCGCTGCGCGTACGCCGGCGACGATCTCGTCGCGTAGCGTTTCGTAGACCTCTCGAATCACCGGGCCCGAAGGCTGCGCTTCTGCGCTTAACCCTTCCGCGATTTCGTTTCCGTCCGACTCGGCGAGTCGTCGAAGTTCGGCCATCAGATAGCCCACGCTTTCCGGTGCGCGCAGGCTTGCGTCGCCTCGAAAGATCCCGAATTCTTGGAATCCGCCCCAGCCCGTGGGGCACGGCGCAAAGGTATTGGTTTCGGTCGATAGCTGTGCCGCGAAGATCTTCATTGCGAGTCCAGAGGTGTGATGGATGCCATGACACACACTCTATTGGGACCGCATTGCCGGATTGTGAGCAATGTGTATCCACATTGACACAGAAGCCCCGGAAGGCGACTTTGCGAGCGCTATCGCCTCGGCAGCACAACGCGTGCGATCAGCCCGCCCTCTCTGCCGTTGATCAGTGTCAACGATCCGGCGTGCCGCTTCACTACGTCGTGGGCAATGGCCAGCCCGAGCCCTGTACCGCCAGTGTCCCGGTTGCGGGATTGTTCGAGCCGAAAAAATGGCTCCAGCACCCGTTCCAGATCACGCTCCGGAATGCCCGGGCCACGATCGACGATATCTATCTGAACGGCGTCATGGCCGTCGATGAGTTCAATTCGAGCCTCGCCGCCGTAGCGGATAGCGTTCGCCACCAGATTGCTGAGACAACGTTTCAATGCTAGTGGCTGCGCAAGCAGCGGCGCGATGGCGCCATGCACAGAGACTTTCTGGCCACGCTCCATCGCGTCTTCCGCAATGGCGTCCACGAGCGCATCGATGTCGATGGGGCTGACTTCTTCGGTGACAGCTTCATTGCGCAGAAACGAGAGCGTTGCATCGAGCAGTTGCGTCATCTCATCGATATCGGCAACCAGTCGATCACTGAACTCCGAGGCGTCGAGCGCCCCAAGCCGAAGACGCATTCGCGTGAGCGGTGTGCGTAAGTCATGCGAGACGGCTGCGAGAAAGCGATTGCGATCGTTCACCTGACGGCGTATCGCCGCCTGCATCGAGTTGAAAACACGAGCGGCCTGTCGCGCTTCGATGGGGCCGGCTTCCGGAATCGGTGGCGCGTCCATGTTGCGTGACAGCTCTGCGGCGCCCGCAGCCAGCGACTTAAACGGTATCGACAGCATTCGCGCGCCGACCCAGGAGGAGACGAGCAGCGGAACGATCTGCACAGCGGTGGCGAGTGCCCACTGCTGCGTGTTTGACATGCCGGGCGGTGGTTTAAAAGCCGCTGCGGAGTACAGCGTGTACATCAGTGTCGCGGTACCGGTTTGTGTCAGGGCCACCATGACGAGCATGACAAACAGCAACCGATAGAACGCAGAGTCGAACGATGGCTTTTGCATGATGGTTGCGGCAGGTGCCGTGGAAGAGGACTCGAACATGCCGCCATTATCCCGCGCCCATGTAGCGGCTTCGTCAACAGATTGTTTCAGGACGGAAACATCCTCCGGTGCATACCTCACGTTCGAATTCCCGTGGATTCGGAAGCCGCGTTCACGTGGCTATGTTTCACGGGCGATACAAAGTCCACATGAACCAGAAATATCGCGCAAATAACGTCTATCCCGGAGCTAAGACTCGAATCAGCGTGGACACACAACGCTAAACGATCCAAACCGCGAAGGCATTCGTGATGACCGAAGTGCGGAAATCCCGGAGGAGACGACAGTGGCAATCAGACAACATCGCAGGCATACCGCAGTCACTTTGCACCGATTCAGGCTGCGTCCGCGCGGAGGAACCTGGTTGGTCGGTTCGCTGCTGGGGCTGGCGACGGCCTATGGACATGCGCAAACCGTAGCACCGCCCGGTGCGGCGTCGGCGGTGAGTGCCGACGCGGAGAGCGCTAACCCGGCACCGCAGACCAACGCAAGTCCGGGCAATACCGCAGAAAGCGCAGAAACCAAGACCGCAGCGTCGGCGAAAGACGGCGCGACACTCAACACCGTGGTGGTGACCGCCACGCGTCGTCGCGAGCCTGCGCGCGAAGTGCCGATGCAGATCAACGTCATCTCGGCGGACGAGTTGCAGAAGAGCGGCGCGAAGACGATGTCCGATTTTCTGGCGTCGGAACCTGGAGTCGATCTCAATACCCAAGGCGGAAGCGGTGCCGGACAAATCAGCATGCGTGGTGTGACGACCGGAGAACAAACCGGACCCACAGTGGGTGTCTACGTCGACGATGTCGCGTTTGGGGGAAGCACGGTCTTCTCGCAAGGCGCCACGTTTGCACTGGACATGAGCCTGCTGGATCTGAATCACATCGAAGTGCTGCGAGGGCCGCAGGGCACGCTCTACGGCGCAGGGGCGATGGGCGGGTTGTTGAAGTACGTTACGAACGAGCCGGATACCAACGCATTCTCCGGGCAGGCGAGCGCGGGAATGTCGGCGACAAAACATGGTGGCATCGGCAATACGGCCAGCGCGGTCCTGAATATTCCAATCAAGAGCGATGTAGCCGCCGTGCGTGTGTCGGCGTTTAGCCAGCATGATGCCGGTTACATCGACGCCGTTGGCCCGCAGGCGGGGAGCCGCATCGACAGAGGTGATACGTACGGCGCGCGCGCGTCTTTGCTGTTGACACCCACGAGTCAATTCACCGTGCGGCTGAGCGCGATCACGCAGAACATCAATCGCAACGCCCCTAACTACGTTGCCTACGACAAGAGTGGCCAACCCATCGATGGCGATCTGACAACGCGCGTTTATGCCCCGGAGCCGTTCCATCAAAACGTTCAGCTCTACTCCCTCGGCGTGGAGTACGACTTCGGCTGGGCACGCCTGAACTCGATCACGTCGTATCAATCGGTCAAGACAGACCAGCCTCAGGATCTGTCGGTGGTCTACGTGCCGGCGCTCGCTGCGCAAGGGCTCAATTTGAACTCGGTCGTCGCGGCAAACTTTGCGAAAACGAACAAGGTGACGCAAGAGTTTCGTCTGACATCGGCGGCGAACCAACGCCTCGAATGGTTAGGCGGGCTCTTCTTTACCCGAGAACGAAGTGAATCGGATCAAGGCATTCTCGCGGGATTCCCTAACGGGACGCAGGCCACCCTCTCTGGGCTGGTGGCACCGAGTACCTACACCGAATACGCGGCGTATGGCGATTTGACGTACCACGTGACGCCACGTCTGGCACTCACGGGTGGCGTCAGAATTGCCCACAACCAGCAGAATTACGATCAAACCACGTCGGGGCTTCTGGGTGGCCCGCCGCAATCGACTTCGTCGCCGTCGTCCGACACCAGTAAGACCTACATGCTGACGGCCAGCTATGGGTTAACCGATAACAGCAACGTGTACGTTCGCGCGGCCAGCGGCTATCGTCCCGGTGGGCCGAACGCACAGCTCATCAGCCCGATCACAGGGCTTCCCGGCAATGGCAATCCAACGTTTCAGCCCGATACGCTTTGGACCTACGAGGCAGGCTACAAGGCCGACTTGTTCGACAAACGTCTCTCGTTTTCAGCCACGGTTTACGACATCGAGTGGAAAAACATTCAGCAGCTCGGTGCCGTGGACGGCGTCAATCAGGTGCTCAACGCGGGTAATGCACGCGTTAAAGGGTTCGAGCTGGCGAGCAGCTTCCGCCCTGATCGGCATTGGAGCTTTGGCCTGGGCTTTTCCTACATCGACGCCAAGCTGACGCAAGGCAACGCCGCAACTGGGACGCAATCGGGCGACCCGCTGCCGAACTCGGCGAAGTTCTCGGCCACGCTGACCGGGACCTACCACTTCTCGCTCGGGACGTACGCCTCGTACGTCGGCTTTAGCGAACGATTCGTCGGCCGTCGCCACTCTGGATTTAGCGGCAGCAGCGGCAGGCCCGATTACCTGCTGCCGGGCTACGCCGTGACCGACCTTCAGGCGGGGATCGACTTCGGCCGCGCCAGCTTGAACTTCTACGTGCGCAATCTGTTTGACCGCCGCGCGCTTCTAGCCGCAGGCACCGCACTGATGCCACTCGGCGGGCCGGCGCTGGTCAGCGTGGCACAGCCGCGCACTATCGGCGCTGTGCTCACCGTGCCGTTCTGAATCCCGTGACCGAATACCGGAGACTCTCAATGACTTTGCAGCAGAAAGACCTGCACGCTCGCCTTGATGCCCATCTGGCGAAGTTCAACCGAGGCGACGCGCCGGGGCTCGTGGTCGGTGTTGCCCATGAAGGACGGGCACTGTACCGCAAGGGTTTTGGCATGACGAGCCTCGAGCACAGCGTCGCGAACACTTCGGCGACCCGCATGCGCATCGGGTCGACCAGCAAACATTTCACGTGTCTTGCGGCCCTGCTGCTCGCAGAGGACGGCAAACTGGATATCGACGCGGGCGTGCGCACTTATATTCCCGAATTGCCGGAATTGAAGGGGGCGCCAACGCTGCGTCAGTTGATGACGCACACCGGTGGCTATCGATGCTATCTGGACTTGTCAGTGATGACGCAAGGCGTTGCCACGATCGGGCCGGGTGTGCCGCTGGCGATCGAGCTTCGTCAGCAAGATGTTAATTTCCCGCCGGGCGAGCGCATGATCTATTGCAACGGGGGATATCACCTCCTGTCGCAGGTCATTGCGCGCGTCAGCGGCATGTCGTTCGAACGGTTTCTCAAGCAGCGGATTTTCCGCGTGATGGGCATGAACGACACGGAATCCGTCAGTGACGATTTGCGGATCAGGCCACGCATGGCCACACAGCATGTTCCTGATGGCGATGGCGGGTATTTGCGCGGACTGTTTCCGAGTGTCGATGTACTGGGGGAGGGCGGTATCGTCTCCACGATCGACGATATGTTGAAGTGGGCCGGACATCTTCGTCATCCCACCGAGCTGGGTAGTCCCGATACGTGGCGTGAGATGCTGACGATGCCTCGGTATTCGAGTGGAGAACTCGGCGTCTACGCGCTGGGCCTGATACGCACCCGATATCGTAACGTGGAAACCATTCATCATGCGGGCGGCGTTTTTGGTGGGTGCAGTCAGATGTTGACGGTTCCCTCACATGCTCTGGATATTGTGCTGATGAGCAACGGCGCCCCAGTCGATCCCGTCGCGCTCGCGACCGAGATTGTCGATATCGTCCTTGGCGATGACGTCCTCGGTCCGCCGCGGCAAGGGCCGGCACAGACGTCGGACAATCCCGGTTTGCGCGGGAAATATCTTTCCGTCGACCCGCTTCAGTGGGTGGAAATCATCGAGCGGGACGACGGTTGGTACGCAACGACACATAATCAGACACACCTTCCGCAACCACTCATCGCGGCTGAGCTCGGATACCGGATCGACGATGGTGCGGGTGCGCAGACTCGTGTGGTGCCGCATGCGCGTACGCCGGCGGGCGACGTTTCGGCCATCGATGTTATCGAGAGCGGGCATGCCGTGACTCTGCGCCGATACGACATTGTCCTGCCGGATGAGGCGTTGGAAATGGACGGAATCTGTGGTCGATACTTTAGCCACGATGCCGACGCCCACGCCGTCGTCTCAATCGAGGACGGGAAGTTGACGCTGGCCATTCGCGGTGCTACGGGAAGTGTGCGCTATCGCCTGAGTGCGATAACCCGCGATGTCTGGACCTTCGCGCCTGCCGATGCTTCAGCACTCTCGACAGGCACGGCACGGGTGGAGCGCAGCGCAGACAAGGCCATCCGCTTTTCGCTCTCCACATCCCGCACGCGAGGGCTGGCGTTCTCTCGTATTGACTGACGTTGGGGGACGGTGGGAACTGAGAACAACTGTGAACGTCAGTTCCCACCTCTGCGATGCGCTCTGTGGTATCTGCCGTGTACGCTCAAGACTTGGCAAATCGAAGGTTTCGAGTACGGTTGGTGTTGACGGAGAATCCCTCGGCACGCCCCGTGCCGGGGTGCCTCACGATGGAAAGCGTTCCCGTTCTGACGGCATTCGGTGCGCGGGGCGAGAAGCGAAAAAGATCGACGTCGACTGGAAAGATGTCGTAGTGGCATTCGCCCGCGCGTCCCACTATCTCGAGCGACATAATCGCGCAAACGTCGTCACGCGATTCATCTACCAACACCGAAGGGCGCAGCGTAGCGCGAGCATCGGCTTCTTCGCTGGCATAGGCGCCACTTAGCGAATCGATAACTTCGACGCTTACCGACGCCGATACCTCGACACGCCGATAGATTGCCGTGTGGCCGCAATGAGAGATGCGCAAAGCCTCGGCATCATCCGGATTGACGGCGCTTCCCCACTGAAGCAGAAAGGTGCCGTCGCCACTCGATTCCAAGGAAAACTCGCAGGTGCCAGTTTCGGCGCGATCGTACGGATAGAGCATTGGGTTGCTCGGTTCAAGCGGCCCGCTAAGCGTCATGTCTCCGGCGCGATCGGTGATGTCGTACACCATGTCGTTGTTCTCCTCGCGATAGGTCCCCGCGCGTCCGGGCCAGCGGCCCATGCTGGCGGGCGTTGGAGCGGCGTAGCGCTTCATCGGGGGCGCCAACAGAATGTCGAGCATGCGAAGCGAAAACGCGGCCGGCGCCGGGATTGCCCCATTGCCAAGCAACACGATATCGATGCCGTGCTCGGGGACGCAGAGCATCTGGCACGATCCGCCGACGACACCGCCCGCATGCTGGATCAGTTCGCATCCGCGATATTGCGTGCGCCTTAAGCCCATCATGTAATCGCTGCGCAGACCGCTGGAGAAGATGGGCGAAGAGAACATCAAGTCCCATGTGTCGGGATTGCCTATGCGTTTTTCGCCACGCAAATGCGAACACCACTTCAGCATGTCGTCCGCGCACGAGACGACACCGCCTTCACCGAGAATTTCTCGCGAAGGAAATATCCCCCGATCGTAAGTACCCTCGCCGTTTTGGACATGGCAGGCGGCCATATGGCTGCGGATTCGATAGTCGTCGGGCAGGAGAAACGTATCGTTCATGCCCAATGGGTCGAAGACTTCGGCGGCGAGAAACGTTGCAAGAGGTTGTGCGCTGACACGCTCGATGGCCAGCGAAATCAGGTGATATCCGCCGTTGCAATACATCATCCGCTCGCCCGTGGGAAAGTTGACACTAGTTTGCCGGCGCATGATGTCGAGCAGGTAGCCGGTCTGCGGCACCGCCAACCCGTTAGTAAGGAGCGATACGTCGAGCGCGCACCGTTGCCCACTTGTGTGGAACATGAACGCGCGTAACGTCGCGTCGCCGGCCACCCCGGTCAGTTCCGGTAAATAGCGGCGGACCGGCACATCGATATCCAGCGCTTTCGCTTCCCGGAGCAGCAAGGCCGCGAGGCAAGTCATGTGCTTGCTCGTCGATCCGATACGCAGCAGGGTTCGCACATTCAACCCCACGCCCAGTCCGACGTCCGCCATACCGAAGGCCTTGCGCAACACGACCTCGCCGTCAATGGCGGCGGCGGCGACGACGCCCGGTGAATCGCTTCGGTTGAACGGATCAAACAGCGCCTTCAGAGCAGTACCGTCAAATTGTTCCTGTGCCGACACGGCCATCCTCCTGGATCAATGCATCTCATACGGGGCGTCGTCGCGACCCCAGACGCTCTCGGGGCCTTGCAGATAACCGTTCAGGTATTGGAACGAGGGCGCACGATCCTCAGCCAGGAAGCAGGGCCCGTCGAGGTCTACCCGGTCGCACTGCTGCCCCAGAATGTAGGCCGGGGCCACACCGAGCGATGTGCAGGGCATACATCCGACCATGACCGACAGTCCGAGCTCTCGAATCGGCGCGACCAGAGAGAGTGCACGTGTGAGGCCGCCGCACTTATCGAGCTTGACGTTGACGACGTCGTACCGGCGGGCGACCGTGGCGAGATCGTCTAGATCCTGAAACGATTCATCTGCCGCCATGCGGATCGGATATCGCATGGATTCAAGGCACTCATCCTCGCCTGCCGGCAGGGGTTGCTCGAGCAGGTCGACGCCAACGTGCTGCATGACCGGCAGCATCCGAACCATGTGTTCTTGCGTCCACCCTTGATTAGCGTCGACGGAAAGCGCAGCGCCAGGGCAAGCCGCGCGAATCGCGACAAGTCGATCTACGTCGGTTGCGCTGCCGTCGAGCTTGATCTTCAACGCAACGGCGCCCTCGAAGCCACGCGCCGCCTCGGCCATGGCGGGGGCGGCATCAACACCGACGGTGAATGACGTCCGCAGTGGGCGCAGCCGGGCGCGTCCGGCCAGTCGTGCGACCGTCATGCCACAGCGCTGAGCGGCCAATGACCATAGCGCCGCGTCGAGGGCGTTTCTCGCACCGCCGGCAGGCAGCAACCCGATGAGGGCCTCGCGGGATATGCCTTGCTCGATCAGGGGGCGTACGGCGGCAATCTGCTCGGCCATGCCCTCAGGCGTTTCTCCACGGTAGTAGACGCCGGCGGCCTCTCCTCGGCCTCGGTGTTGCCCGGATCGCAACGAGACAACCAGGACGCGGGCCGCGTCGACCGTGTGGCCCGAGATGTGAAAGGGGGTGGCCAGCGGCCACTGTTCGATACGAACGGAAAGCTTGCAGGGAATGGTCATTGGCGCTTAGGCGTAGCGTTCGATGGCAAGACGTACGGCATTGGCCGCACCGCGCATTAAGAGGCAGGCCACGATGAATCCGGGCAACGCCACGGCAACGATGGCCCATATGAGACCGGACTCGGTGCGATGCAAGTGATCCGACATCAGGCCAATGGCCACAGGACTGCCGGACTGCATTAGCACCGTCGTCAGCACACCGATGGCCGCCACTCTCGACCTTAGATAAGGCGGGCAAATGCTCTGCATCAGTCCCGGAAACATGATCATGCCCGCCACGACGCACATGAATTGAGCGCCGAACAGGACGTAGACATAGGACACGGATGGTGCGATCAGATACCCGAGGCTGACGACGCATGCCCCCAGGGCCCCCCACTCACATACGCGTAGCGGGGCGAGCACGCCGAGTCGCGAACTCAGGCGGCGAGCGAGCAGCCAACCGAGCGCGCATCCGATGACGCTCCCCGTCATTGCGGCGCTGCCGAGTCCGGCACCGGCCGTTGCAGGCGTTGCACCAAAGAAGCGGACGGCGACGACCGGCATCCAGGTGGTGATACCGGCAAAGGCCATGTTGATCAGCGCGATGGCACCGAAAAAGCGAATCATCATCGGCATCTCCCGGCGAAAGTATTCACCCGCGGCGAGCCCAGGCACCGGCACGTTGCCGGTCGAGCGCTGAGTGTCCGAATGGGCATAGCGGGGCCGGATCATCGCGACAATCAATACCAGCAGAGGCGCGGGGATCGCGACGGCAAAGAATGCAATCCGCCACGTGGACGCGTTTCCCAGACCGAAGGGCAATACGCCATGCATGGTGTCGATCCCCTGGATGAGTAACCCGCCCAGTGCCATGCCCGCGCCCGCGCTGAGAAGATTGACCAGTGCGAAGACCGAGTTGGCGAGGATGCGCTGGCGCGCCGGAAACAGGTCGGGGAGCAAGCCGTAGATGATAGGCATGAGGCCTGCTTCGCCGATGCCCAGGCCGATCGATGCGATGAAGAGCGTCCAGAATCCGGTCGCGAAACCGCAGGCGGCGGTCGCGGCGCTCCAGAGCAGGATGCAGAGTACCAGCACGGCACGACGATCCACGCGGTCTGCGAGCCATCCGATCGGAATGGCTGCCGCGCCTGCAAATAGCGCAATGCCGGCGCCTTGCAAAAGCCCCACCTGAATATCGGCGAGGCCGAACTCGGTGCGAATGAGTTCGGCCAATAGCACCAACATCTGGCGATCGACGTTGGCGAAAAACGTCACGAGGACGAGGGCGAGAAGTCCGAGCCACGCTCCGATCCCCGCATATCGCTCGCGGCTTGACGTTGGTGCATACCGCGGCCTTTCGGTATTCGAATCGAACATTTGAAGTCCAGTATTGAGTGCGTCAGCGCGTGAGGACATCGGCGCTCCGACGTGATGTCATTGCGCGAAGCGCTCGTTGCCAACCAGCCCGATGCGCGTCACCCCTAGCCGCTGCGCCGACGCCATGACCATGGCGACCGACCGATAGGGTGCCGTCGCGTCGGCGCGAAGGTGAAGCTCAGTTGGTGGTGTGGACGATGCGGCCTCGGCAAGGTGGGTCTCCAATTGCGCGCGGTCGCTAAGCGGCAAGCCGTTCCATGCCACGACTCCGCTCGCATCGACGTCGACTTGTACGACGAGCGGAAGCGTCGGCGGTGAGGCATTGGAAGGGGTGGGCATGTCGAGTTTCACGGCATGCGTCTGAATCGGGATGGTGAGAATCAGCATAATCAGAAGCACCAACATGACGTCAATGAGCGGCGTCGTGTTGATCTCCACCATGATGTCGCCGTTTTCGTCAGCGCCCGATGGCATGGTCATTGCCATGGAAGTCTCCTGATGTAGGGCGTCTCGCGCGCTATTGGCGCGGCGGCGCTTCGGTGATGAAGTCGACTTTGGCGATACCCGCACGCTGGCATGCCAGGACAACCCGTCCGATCGCGGCGTAGCGAGCGTCGAGATCGCCGCGAATATGCACTTCGGGTTGGGGCGTCAATACAGCGACCGTCTTGAGTTTGTCCAGCAACGTTGCGGCGTCGGGAATACGTCGCTCGTCCCAATACACCTCGCCGTCGCTTGTCACGGCAAGAACAACGTTCTGCGGTGTGGTCTGCAAGGGTTGAACGGCTTCCTTCGGAAGCGTGACGGGGACGGTGTGCGAGACCACGGGAATCGTGATCAGGAAGATGATGAGCAACACCAGCATGACGTCGACCAGCGGCGTCGTGTTGATGGTCGCCATGACCTCGTCGTGCTCTGCGCCACGGCTCCCGCCAGACAGGGATATCGCCATGGCATCACCCCACGCGCGCGACTTGAGACGACCGGGTCGCCACGATGGCGGACGCCGTCGTTTTACCGGTGAGCAGCACGTTGTGTATTTCGCTGCCGAAATCGCGCACACGCTCCATGACCGCTTTGTTGCGACGGACAAGCCAGTTGTATCCGAGCACGGCGGGAACGGCGACCGCCAGACCGATTGCCGTCATGATCAACGCTTCTCCCACGGGGCCCGCGACCTTGTCGATGGAGGCTTGGCCCGCAATGCCGATTGCGGTGAGCGCGTGATAGATGCCCCAGACGGTGCCGAAAAGGCCAACGAAAGGCGCTGTCGAACCGACCGTGCCCAAGAACGACAGCCCATCCTGAAGGCGATTCGATACGCCGGTCATCGCACGCTCGATGGCGCTCGCGACCCAAGTATTCAAATCGACCTGATCGAGCAGTGCGCCGCTGTGATGATCACGGGCAGACAGCGCGGTTTCCGCAATGTATCGAAACGGGCTTCCCGCATCGAGCGACCGGACGCCTTCGGAAAGCGACGCGGCATTCCAGAACGTCTTTTCCGCGGCACGGGCACGACGCAGGACCTTGGCCTGTTCGAGCAGTTTGGCGACGATGATGTACCAGCTCCCCATGGACATGATCACGAGGATGAGCAGGGTTCCGCGAGCGATCATATCGCCGCCTTCCCATAGCGCTTGCAGCCCGTAGGGGTTGGTTACGGTCGATGCTGCGTGTGCGCTCAACGAGGCGAACGCCGTGATCGTCGATACGACTGCCATAAGCGCCATAAGGCGGCGCTTACAGGGCATGGCACGATACTGGAACTGAAGCATGGTCGTCTCCTTGACGTGAGTTCAGAGGGGGGCGGTTGAAGACCGCCTCAATTGAGTTGAAAATCGAACGGCACCTGGACGCGGACTTCCTGGCCTTGCGCGACGCACTGAAATTGCCGCACCGCGCTCTCCGCGGCTCGGTCCAGCACGGGGGCTGCCGATCGGGCGACACGAAGTTGTTTGACTTGCCCGTCGGTGCCAACAACGAACTCGACGAGTACGCTGCCGGTGATGTTGTCGCGGAGCGCTTCACGCGGGTATCGGATGGCGGAACGGACTTGCGCGGAGTTCGGGCAAACGACGCCGACGTTGCCCGCCACCGGCCTGCTCTCGACAGGCGCCGGAGGGGCGACCGGCGTCGTGGCGACGGGCTTGTCGGTCTGCACGGCCATGGCATTGGGTTGCGGGATGGCTGGCACCTGTACTTCGGGCGGCGGTACGTAAGCCTTGGGCTGAACGATGGGGCGCGGCGCCGGGACGATCTTCTTTACCGGAGGCGGCGGAGGCGGGGGCGGCGGTTTGATTTCTTCGATGATTCGCGTCTCGATGGGCGCCTGAATGATCGTCGCAACACGCGTTGCGAGCCCGCTAAGCAAGGCATACAGAATCAGGGCGTGCAGCAGCAGTGCCACGCCGATGCCGAGCAGCCGCCGAGCGGGTGGTTTGGGCTGAGCGTAATTCATGGACTACGTGTCTCCTACCTGCATAGGTCTTGTGTGGAGTCACGTTACGGCGCGGGTATTTCTGTTTCATCTCGACTTTGTATCGGGTTTGATACATAGCCGAGTCGATGCGCGGGCGCCGAATGTTTCAGGACTGCAACAAAGCCGCAAGATTGCCGGCACGTTTGTCGCCGATAATCCGGAACTTGGGGACACTGAATCGACGCGGCGGTGGATGAGAAGAGGAAAAAACCATGGCAACGCACGTACTTGTAGTCGACGACGATGCGCAGATAAGGACTCTGCTCTGTGATTGTCTTGCCGGTTTTGGCATGACCTGTATGCAGGCGGCCAGTGGGGAGGAGATGCACGACGTGCTCGAGCACAACGATATCGACATCGTCGTGCTCGACCTGATGCTTCCCGACAGCGACGGCCTGACGTTATGCCGGGAATTGCGCACCTCGTCGGAGATTCCCATTGTGATGCTCACTGCGCGTGGCGAGATGACCGACCGAATTGTCGGTCTGGAACTCGGTGCGGACGATTACGTCGTGAAGCCGTTTGAACCGCGAGAGCTGGTGGCGAGAATTCAGACGATTCTTCGCCGCACACGTGCGCAGGCGCGGGCGATACCCGAACCCAAGGACGAGCGGAAGTTCGCGGGATGGCGCCTGAGTCTGATCGGTCGCCATCTGATTGCGCCCGATAACACTGTCATCCCGCTTTCAAACGCGGAATTTCGACTGTTGAATGCCTTTCTTTCCGCGCCGGGACGCGTGCTAAGCCGTGAGTACTTGATGGATACCGCCCGAGGGAAATCCATCGATGCGTTTGATCGCAGCATTGACGTACAGATATCCAGGCTGCGGCATAAATTACGAGAGGACATCAAGGAGCCACGGTTACTGCGGACGATTCGCGGGGAGGGCTACATGCTCGACGTTCGCGCGCGATCCGATGTCGAAGGCTAGGTGTCGGCGGGTCTGGCCCGTACAGGGCTACACCGCCAACGCCGCCCCATCGCTGCGTGGGTCATGCGCACCACTCGCGAGACCGTCTTCCGCAATAGCGATCACCCCGGCCTGACCTGCCAGCGGACTATGCTTCGGCAATGACGCAACCGCATGCCCGCGTGCTGCGAGTGCAGCGAACACCGCTTCCCCTGCGTCGCTCTCAAGCTTGAGGTTGTCCCGGCTGTCGGAGAACGTCCGGCCTAGCAGAAAACGCGGATGGGATAGCGCTTCGTGTGGCGACATCCCGTAATCGATCAATCGGGTGAGCAACGCACTCAATGTCTGAGGCTGTCCATCCGCCCCCTGTGTCCCATACAGCAATCGCACTTTCCCACCTTTCAGATACATGCCGGGATTAAGCGTATGAAACGGCCGCTTGCCGGGCATGAGCGCATTCGGATGTGCACTGCCCGCCGGGCGAAACGCCGCGCCCCGGTTGTGCCATAGCACCCCTGTGTCGCCCGCCATCACACCACTCCCCCAATCGAAGTAGATCGTCTGCAACACGCTCACGGCGCGCCCGGCTGCGTCCGTTGCCGCGAAGTACACCGTGTCGCCTTCACGAAAACGATGAGGCCAGTCGAGTGCCAACCGATCGTCAATGCGTGACGCTGCGGCGCGAAGATGCCCGTCCGACAACATCGTCTCGACGGGAATATCCACGAACTCCGGGTCCGCGATGAACCCGTCGCGATCGATAAACGCCTGCTTCACTGCCTCCACAAGCCGGTGGTAATACGTCGCGCTGCCGTGAGCACAGTCCTTCAGTCCGACGCGCGCGAGAATCCCCATAATTTGTAGCGTCGTTACCCCTTGCGTCGGCGGCGGCAATGTTGCCAGCACACCGTCGCCATACGGCATCGTCAATGCGTCCGACACGTGCACGCGCGTGGCGGCAAGATCATCGCGCGTGAGCGGCGAACCCGCCGCCTGCAAGCCGTCCGCCAGACGGGCGGCCAACTCGCCTTCATAGAACTCACGTGGCCCGCCATCGGCAAGCTGATGCAGCGTCGCCGCCAGTACCGGTTGCCGAAACGATTCGCCTGCGGCGGGCGCGCGTCCGCCCGGCAGAAACGTTTGCGCAAAGCCGTGCCATGTCGCCGTGTTCGCCATCTCGTCAGCGCGATACGAATACCAAAAGTCCTGCGAACGACTCGTGGCGAAGCCATCTTCCGCCGCCGCGATGGCCGGTGCGAGCAGCGACGCCCACGACAACGTGCCGCCCCATTGCTCGCGACTGACGCGATACGCCGCCTCCCACGCCGCGACCGTCGCCGCCGTGGTCAATGTGGACGCCGGACCGCGCACCGCGATCGCATCGCCATTCAGCAATCCAGACGGCAGATGGCGTGCCGCTTGTCCGATGCCGGAGATGGCGAGCGGTGCCTTGCTGCCTGACGTACCGTCGGCCACCAGCCAAAAGCCGTCACCGCCGAGACCGGTGAAGTGCGGCATCGTCACGCACAACATCGCGGCAATCGCGATGGTCGCTTCGATGGCGTTGCCGCCTTGTTGCAACACGTCACGGCCTGCCATGCTCGCCAACGCATGCGGACTCGTGACCAACCCGGCCCGCCCGCTGGCGGGGGCCGATGAAGCGATATTCACCACGTCGCGCGCGGTCATGCGGCTGCCCCCGCCTCGTGCTCGCCACCGAGATACGCTGCGGCGAGACGCGTGTCGGCGGCCAACTCGCTCGCCGATCCACTGACAGTCACGCGCCCCTCTTCAAGCACGTAGCCACGGTCGGCAATCGACAACGCCATGACAGCCATCTGATCGACCAGCAGCATCGACAGCGACTCACGGCGCAACGCATCAAGCGACGCGAACAATTCAGCGATGACCTTCGGGGCGAGGCCGAGCGACGGCTCGTCAAGCAACAGCACACGCGGGGACGACATCAGCGCGCGTGCAATCGCCAGCATCTGTTGCTCGCCACCGGAGAGCAGACCGGCGCGCTGATGTTGCCGCTCATGCAGACGTGGATACCGTGCAAACATCTGCGCAATACGGGCGTCGAGCGTCGCGCGCGGCAGACGGCCGCAGGGGAACGCCCCGAGCCGAAGGTTATCGAGCACCGACAATTCCGGGAACACCTGACGCCCTTCGGGCACGAGCACCACACCCATCGCGGCGATCTTCGCGGCATCGAGCCGTGACAGGTCGTGACCATTGAACGTGATGCCGCCACTGACCGGACGATGCAGCCCTGCCAGCGCGCGCATGAGGGTCGACTTACCGGCACCATTGGCGCCGAGTAGCGCGACGAGTTCGCCGTCTCGCACTTGAATCGATACGTCGTGCAGCACTGGCGCGGCACCATAGCCTGCCGTCAGCTTGCCGACACCGAGCACTTCCGGCGTGGTCGCAGCGGCGCGCCCGACCGGCTTGGCAGCATCCGCAGACGCAGCCCCAAGGTATGCCTGACGAACACGCTCGTCGTGACGAATCGCCGTGGGCGTGCCTTGCGCGAGAAAACGCCCCGCGTCGATCACGACGATGCCATCGGATACGCCCATCACCAGCGACATGTCGTGCTCGACGAGTCCCACCGCCACGCCGCTATCGGCAATCTGACGCAGCAGTTTGCCCAGTTGCGCTTTGTCCTGTGTCGACAGACCGGCGGCCGGTTCATCCAGCAGCAGCACCGTCGGACGCGTCGCCAGCGCCCGTGCGATTTCCACAAGACGACGGTCGACGTGGGCAAGATCAGCCGCCATCAGATTGACGTCGCCGTGATAGCCGCAGGCGCGCAGCAATGCCATCGCCTCATCGCGTTGCGTCTTGCCTCGCATGCGGGCGACGCCGAGCAAACCCCCCAGACGCCCCGCACTCAACCCCAGGGTCACGTTATCGAGCACGCTCATGCCCGCGAACAGTTGCGACGTCTGATACGTGCGCGCCACGCCGTGCCGAGCGCTGTCACAAGCACCGCGTGTCGCGAGTCGGTCCCCGCCGAGCGAGCGCGTGCCTGACTGCGGCCGGTAGAAACCGGACAGCATATTGAGCACGGTCGACTTGCCTGCACCGTTCGGGCCTATCAGGCTGGTTACGCCCGCCGCAGGCAATTCGAACGAGAGATCGGCCACGGCTTTCACGCCACCGAAGGTCATCGTCAACCCTTGCGCCGCGAGCCCCTTGCGCTGCGATGGCGCGAGCATCGGCAAGGTCAACGTGGATGCCGTCCCGAGGCTGGCATCACTAGATGCAACACGTCTGCGCGACGTCCACCAATTTCCCAGCACCCCGATCACACCATTGGGCGCGCCCCACAACACCACGAGCAGCAACACGCCGAAACACAGCAAGCGCAGATTTTCGAGGCTGGCCAGAAACTCCGGCAACAGCCCGACGATCACGGCGCCGACGAGCGGCCCGGCAATCGTGCCCGCGCCGCCGATCATCACGACGAGAACGAACAGAATCGACTGAAGGAACGAGAACATGCCCGGCGTGACCATGCCTTGCAGCGGTGCGAACAACCCGCCCGCAAGTCCGGCCAGCGCAGCGGAGAACGCGAACGCTACCGCCTTCACGACAATGGGATTGACGCCGATCGATGCTGCCGCCGTTTCGCTATCGCGCACGGCACGCATGGCCGCGCCCCACGCGCCGCGAGAGATACGTGCGTAAACCAGCAACGAGACGGCGAGCACCGCCAGCGCCGCTACCGCGACCACACGCTCGCTGCCTGCGATGCCGAAGACACCCGGCGGCAGCACACCCATCAGGCCGTTCTGGCCGCCCGTCAATCCGCGCCACTCGACTGCGCCATGCTCGACGATGAAGCCGAACGCAATCGTCACCATCGCCAGCCCCGGCCCGCGCACACGAAGCGCGGGCAACGCGAGCAATGCACCGGTAAGCGCCGCAATCACGCCACCCGCCAACCACGCTGGCCAGAACGGCCAGCCCGCCTGCGTCGTCAGAATCGCCACGGCGTACGCCCCGATGGCATAGAAACCGACATGGCCGAACGACACCTGTCCCGTAAGGCCCAGCAGAAGATTCAGACCCACGCCGCAGATGGCCAGCAACGCCACTCCGGCGATCACCACCACGAAATAGCCGTTCACCACACACGCCGCACCGGCCATCGCCAGCAGCGCGACGGCAAGTGCGGTGCCGAGGGCCAGACCATCACGCGAGGGTCGCGTCTTCATTGGCGGGAGAGAGACGGCAGGGGGCGACGCCAGTCGCAAAGGAGAGTCACTCATACTTTGCGCACCTCCGCGCGACCGAAAATGCCGTCCGGCCGCATGGCCAGCAGCACGATGACCAGACCGAACGTAATGATTTGCGTGTAGCCCGACCCGAGCGTCGAGGTGATCATGGCTTCGGCCACACCGAACAGCAGCCCGGCAATCATCACGCCCCACGCGCTCGACAACCCGCCGAGAATCGCCACGGCGAACGCCTTGAGACCAAAGACCGTACCCATATCCGCCTGCACGTTGAACAGCGGCGCGATCAGCACGCCCGCGATACCGGCGAGTAGCGTCGAGACGGCAAACGCGGCGGCGATCGTGCGCTGAATGGGAATGCCCATGAGCCGGGCAGCATCGCGGTTCTGCACCACAGCGAGCATGGCCACACCCCAGCGCGAACGGCGCAACACGTAATGCAGCAGCGCGGCGAGTGCGAGACCGACGACCGGGATCAGCAATTGCAACGGATAGACACCCAGACCGGCGTCACCAATTTGCAGCGAACTTTGCGCCAGCGGCGAGGGCAGGCTGCGCGGCTCCGTGCCGAACGTCAGCATGACGAGGTTGTCGAGCACGATACCCAGCGCTACGGTCGCCATCAGCCAGGCACTGGACCCGCGCCGCACGAACGGCTGCACGGCGAGCCGCTCGACCACCAGCCCATAGACGGCGCAAAGTGCCAGTGCTGCAACGATGGCCAGCGGCATCGGCCAGCCGAGCGTCTGTGCGAACGTGTACGCCAGCACGGCACCCAGCATCATCGAGCTGCCCTGCGCGAAATTGACCGTCGCACTCACGGCGAACGTCAGATGAAAGCCGAGCGCCATGAGGCCGTACATACTGCCGAGCCCCAGGCCGGCGACCAGCGCCGAGATCCATTGCATGAAAAGTCCTCCGGGACGCCGCATCGCGGCGCCCGTTCGTTAGCGCAGTTGAGTGACTTACTTCGCCGCGACCTTCGCGCCGGCCGGTGCCACCGGCACGATGCGGTTGTCGATGAACTGCGCCCACACGTAGTCTTGTGCCGACAGCGCGTCGTGCTGCTGCTCGCTGAAGGGCTTCACGTAGGTTTTGATGAGACCGTCGTAGCGGTCGATCTTGTAGAAGCCCGTGCGGATCGCATCGCCATTGGTCGAACCGGCTTTGTCGATGGCGAGTGCGGTGAGACGCATCGCATCGTAGGCATTGGCGACGCCCACGGCCGGGGTGATGTCGTCGGCGCCCTTGATGTCCGAATACTTCGCCTTGAGGGCGGCGACGACGCGTGTGCTCACCGGCGACGTCGCGCCGAAGAAGCTATACGTCTGCACGAAATGCACGGTCTTGGCGTTGGGGCCGGCCAACTCGGTGAAGCGACCGCCTGCGGGCCCCCAGTGCGAGACGATAGGCACCTTCCAGCCCATGCGGTCGAGCGACTTCACCACCTGCGCCGACGGGCCGACGTTCCCGACCATCAGCAAAGTGTCTGCGCCCGCAGCTTTCAGACGCCCCAGTTGCGGCGTGACATCTACGTCGTTCGCCTCGAACTTCTCGACGGCGGCGGGCTTCATGCCCTTGGCGGCGAGCGCCGCGACGATGCCTTTCTCGTTCGACTCACCCCACGGGTTGTTCACGAGAATCAGGCCGAGCTTTTTCGCGCCGAACGTCTGCTGCGCATAGTTCACCATGGCCCCGTCGACGATCTCATCGACGGCCGACACGCGGAACACATAGTTCGGATTGGCCCCGTTACGGGTAATCGGCGTGCCGGCGGCCCACGGCCCCATGAACGGCACTTTCTCCTGATTGGCGATCGGCACGATGGCCATCGAGACCGGCGTATCCAAGCCGCCGAAGAGCACCGCTACTTTGTCCTTGTAGATCAGCTCGCGCGCGGCGAGCACGCCCTTGGCGGGGTTGCCTTCGTCGTCGCGGCGCACCAGTTCGAGTTTGCGGCCGCCGAGCACGCCGCCACTCGCATTGATCTCATCGATGGCGATCGTCATGCCGCGCGTGAGCGCTTCACCGGCGCGCGCCGACTGCCCCGAGAGCGCGGTGACGAGTCCGATCTTGACCGTGTCCGCCGCGTAGCTCGCGATGCTGGCGAACGACATGCCGGCCGCCGTCAGTGCAAACGCACCGATGCGAAGCCACTGGCGGCGGGAGCCGGATAGGGCGGATACCGGCGTCGAGTCAGTGGCAGCGGTAGTGGGGGCGGCGTTGGGACGTGCAGAGGCAGACATGAGCAATCTCCGTAAGGGCACAGACGACGTATCAGAAGCGAATCGGAAGGGGCGAATCACCGCCCGGCATCGGGCACAGCCCGTGATATGCAGCCCGTACGCAAGAGGTGTGCCACCTCGTCGACATTTCTCCGATATCGGTCTGTACGATATGAATGGCAACGTGTTGACGATCTGGCATCGAAATTGCGAACGATTGTGTGTAGCGTTCGTAGACGATGTGTTTTGCGCCAACTCGGAACGCGCCCGCACTGCGGCGGTGCGCAAATGTTTCAAGACGGCTCACGACGGGGATTTGCGCGAGACCGTGCAAGCCTTTAGCGATCCGAACGGAAGAAAGCACACGCCGACGACGAATGAACGGCCTCAGAACCTGAGCCCCTTGCGACGCCATACCGCAACGACGACACACAATGACCTCTGCCCTGACCCTTCCGGAACGTGATGACGCCGTAACCGACGACGCGCGCTTCGGCGCACTGCGCTCGCACGACCGCTTCGACTATCTGCCGATCACGGCACGCGACACGTATCGCTGGCCCAACGGCGCACGGCTGGCCGTCTATCTCGGTTTCAATCTGGAGCACTTCGCCTTCGGGGAAGGACTGGGCGCGAATCTCGGCCCTGCCTCGCCGCAGCCGGATGTGCTCAACTACAGCTGGCGCGAATACGGGAACCGGGTCGGCGCGTGGCGTTGTCTCGATCTGTTCGACGACCTGTCGATGCCTGTGGGGGCGGTGCTCAATACGTCGTTGCTCGATCACTGCCCCGAGCTTGTGCACGCGTGCGTGGCGCGCGGACACGAACTGATCGGGCATGGCCATACGAACGCGCATCGGCAAAGCGACTTCGAGTACGCGCACGAGCACGATCTGCTGGCGCATTGCCGCGCGCGTCTGATGGAGGCAACCGGCCACACCCCGACCGGGTGGCTCTCGCCATGGATCTCGGAGACGCATCACACGCCGGATCTGCTCTCGCGCACGGGCTATCGCTACACGCTCAACTGGTGCCACGACACCCGCCCGGTGCGCATGCGCACCGCTCACGGCACGCTGTGGTCGGTGCCGTATCCGCAGGAGGTCAACGACATCCCTATGATCGTCGGACGTCAGATGGACGGTGCGACTTTTGCTGACATGATTGTCGACAACTTCGACGAGATGTACGCGCAGGCGGAGCACCCGACGCGCGGGCAGCCGCTCGTGATGGGGATTGCACTGCACCCGTATCTCGTGGGACAGCCGTATCGGCTTCGGCATTTGCGGCGTGCGCTGACCCCCATCGCACAGGCGGCGCAGCGTGGCGAGATTTGGATTGCGACGCCCGGCGAAATTGCCTCGCACGTCGCCTCGGTCAGTGTCGACCAGCCTGACACCGTCATGGGATGAGCGCATCATGACGCTCAAACCGTATTGCCCGGATTGCCAGACCTCGACCTTATTGCCTTTGTCGCTTATGCCAGCTTCTTCCAAATCCACGCCCCCGCGCGCGCGCCGTGGTGCCGCCAACCCCACGGCCCCGCAGGACACCGAATCCCGTCTGCTCTCTTTGCACTCGCCGGTCGCCAACGACGCTGACGAACAGAGCGCCGAGACGCGCATCGAGACGAACATCTACCGCACCATCGTCGATGGCGTGCTGGCGCACCGCCTCACGCCCGGCACCAAGCTCCCCGAACCGGAACTCTGCCAACTCTTCGACGTGGGCCGTGCGGTCGTGCGCCGCGTGCTGGAGCGTCTCGCGCATGACGGCATCGTCACGTTGCGCCCGAACAAAGGGGCCGTGATCGCCGAGCCGACACCGGAGGAAACGCGGGAGATTTTCGAAGCGCGCCGGGCGTTGGAGCGTTCGTTGGTCGAGCTGGCGGTGTCGCGCGTGACCGAAGACGACCTCGCCATGCTGCGCCGGCAACTCGATGCCGAACACGAAGCGATGCACCGCTTCGATCAACCGTCATGGGCAAGGCTGGCGAGCGACTTCCATCTGCGTGTCGCCGCGCTGGCGGGTAACGCCGTGTTGCAGCGTTATCTCACCGAACTTATCTCGCGCTGTTCGCTCATCGTCGGGCTGTACGAGCCGCCGGGCTATGCCCCGTGCGAACACGACGAACATGCCGCGATCGTGGCGTGCATCGAGCAACGCGACGCCGCCGGTGCCATCGCCCGCATGCAGTCGCATCTCGAAGAACTTGAGCGTCGCATCGAGACGACCCGGATGCGCGGGCAAAAGAGTCTGGCGTCGTTGCTCGGCTTGCCTGAGGTCGCTGACGTCGAAGACGACGCCCCGTCGCCCGCGCCAGTCAAACGCACTAGCCCCCAACGCACCGCCCGCAAACGCGCCTGAGGACATCGCATGGAAATCGACTTCCGTGAAATCACGGCGTATCAGCGCTACAAACTGATGGCCAGCCTGATCGTGCCGCGCCCGATCGCGCTCGTCACGACGATCAACGAGGGCGGCACCGTCAACGCTGCGCCGTTCTCGATGTTCAACATGCTGGGAGAAGAGCCGCCGATCCTGATGCTCTCGATCAACCGGCTTGAAGACGACTCGCTCAAGGACACCGCCACGAACATCCTGCGTGACCGGGAGTACGTCGTGCATCTGACGGACGAGGCGATGACGGCCCGCATGCACGCGTGCGGCGAGCGTCTGCCGCCGACCGAGAGCGAACTGGCGCATGCGGGACTCACGCCGGTGCCGAGCAGCCTCGTGGCGCCGCCCCGCATTGCAGAAGCTCCGGTCGCGTTCGAATGCACCTTGTGGGAGACGCTAGAGACGGCAAGCCGTCACATTTTCATTGGACGTGTTGAGCGCATGCACGCCCGCGACGAGTTGATCGATACGGAAAACTGGCGCGTGCGCTTGCAGAACTACTTCCCGGTCGGGCGCTTCGGCGCGAGCTTCTACGTCGACACACGCAATCGCTTCTCGCTGGAGCAAAGCGACGGGGAGCCTACGGCCGCGACGGCCGTCGACGAGATGTGAGGGCATCGCCCCGTTTATCGACCCGTGATCTTGATGCGGCCGGTATCCCCAGCGTCGATTTGACAAATTACCAACCAACTAGTAGATTGGCCGTCATTCGCCGTTTTCCCCTGCGTCAATGGCGTGTTCGGGCGGCGCATGCCAAGCCCCGTTGACGTCAATCGAGCCAAGGACCATGACCGTAGAGCTGTCACCGCGCGCAACCGAAATTGCCGATCACACCAAGCAATTGCTGGCGGCGGGGGGGTATCACGGGTTCAGTTATGCGGATCTGTCCGAGCGCGTGAACATTGGTAAGGCCAGCATTCACCACCATTTCCCGAGCAAGGCGGAACTGGTGCTGACGGTCGTCAGGCGACATCGGGAACAAGCCGAAGCCGGGTTGGCGGCGCTGGACCAGCATGTGCCGGACCCGACGGCACGGCTGAGCGCTTACACCGACTATTGGGCGCAGTGTATTCGTGACGGCTCGATGCCCGTGTGCATTTGCGCCATGCTTGCCGCCGAGCTGCCGATGATCCCCAAGGAGATTGCCGACGAGGTTCGCGGCTACTTCGACGATTTGGCCGCGTGGATTGCGACGGTGCTCTCGGCTGGCGTAGCGAAGGGGCAGTTCAAGTTGCGCGATAGCGCACGTGTGGAGTCGCAAACGTTTATGTCGACGGTACACGGTGCCATGCTGACCGCGCGTGCGTTGGGCAGCGCGGATGCGTTTCAGGCCATTTCGCAGGCGGCGATCCACCGCTTGCGCGCGACGGACTGAGCATCGCTCGGGCTTATTCGGAAGGAAGGGCGCTTTGGCGCCCAATTTTTGGATCTTTCTATCAACCAACTAGTTGGTTGATTATTTGATGAACGTTTCTTAGACGGAGTCTATTGCCATGCCTCATCCCATCTCCACCTTGGGCGCGGGTCACACCGCCGTCAGTCTCGTGACATTTGCTGCGGGGCTGATCAGCTTCGTCCGGTATCGGCAGATCGAAAGCACCAGCCGATCGGGCAAGCTTTATTTGGCCGGGATGTTGATCTCGGTGCTGACGTCGTTCGGGCTGTCCAGCACGGGCGGCTTTAATGCGGGCCATGCACTGGGCATCTTGGCCTTGCTCGCGACGCTGGGCGGGCTGGTCATCCCGCGCATCGATTTTCTCGGACGCTCGCGGCACTACCTGTCTCAGTTCGCCTTCGCGTTCAGCTTCTTCCTGCTGATGGTGCCGGGTATCAACGAGACGTTGACGCGGCTGCCGGCCGGTCATCCGCTCGCGAGCGGTCCGCAATCGCCGCTGGTGCGTGGCGCGCTGACGGCATGGCTGGGTATCTTCGTGATCGGGGCCGTCGTGCAGTTTCTGTGGCTGCGTGCGCAGCGCAGCCGTGCGTGAACGGCCTTTGCGTGGCATTGCCGGAGTGTCGCGACCCTTGGCGGTCGCGACACCTCGACTCACGAGTCAGCTTGTTGCCAGCGCAAATTCCACCGCCGCCTTGGCGTGCAGCGCGGTCGTATCGAGCAGCAGCAATTCGTTGTCCTCTGGCTTCACCAGCAGCGAGATTTCGGTGCAGCCGAGGACGATGGCTTGCGCGCCGCGTGAAGCCAGTCGTGCCATGACGTCCTGATACGCGGCACGCGACGCGTCTTTGACGACGCCGACGCAAAGCTCGTCGTAGATCACGCGATGGACCACTTCACGATCGTCGGCATCCGGGACGAGCACGTCGAGACCGAACTTCTCACGCAGCCGCGACTTGATGAAGTCCTGCTCCATCGTGAATGCCGTCCCCAGCAGTCCGACACAGGTGATGCCGCGTGCTTTGGCAGCGTCACCAACCGGGTCGGCGACGTGCAGCAGCGGGATGGATACCGCATCCTCGATAAAACCCGCAAGCTTGTGCATCGTGTTCGTGCAAAGCACCACACACTCGGCACCGCCCGCTTCAAGGCGCTTCGCCGCTTGTTGCAGCAACACACCGGCATCGTCCCAACGTCCTTCGTGCTGGGCGCGCTCGATCGGACCGAAATCGACGCTGAACATCAGCATCTCGGCCGAGCGCAACGGCCCGAGCCGGGTCTGAACGGCTTCGTTGATGATGCGGTAGTACTCGGCGCTGGACTGCCAGCTCATACCGCCGATAAGGCCGATGGTGCGCATGAAAACTCCTTCTGCACTGGGCTAGACAAATGGGCCGATCAACTTATCGCCGCACCAACGCCACAACATAAACACAAGGCTGCTTGCCCGGATTGCGGAACGTGCAAGGCGCGGGCGGTCCCAGTTGAAGACAGTCGCCCGCCTTCAGTTCATAAGTCAACTCACCCTCGTCGAACATCAACGTGCCTTGCTGCACCCAGATCTGCTGATGCTGGAACGTGAACGCCGATGACGGATACGACACATTCACACCCGGTGGCAGCGTGACCTCCAGCAGTTCCAGCATGCCGCCATTGCGCGGCGACACCGCGCGGCGCAGGTAGCCCGTCTCCGGGTCTTGCCAGACGAGTTGCTCGTCGGCGCGGCTCAACCGCTCGCCGGACTGTTCTGCGAGCGATAGCAGCATGGACAGTTGCAGGCCGAACGCGCCTGACAGGCGCCCCAGCAACGTGGCGGTCGGCGAGGCCGCGCCTCGCTCGATCTTGCTGATCATCGCTTTCGACACGCCGGAGCGCTCGGCAAGGTCGCCCAGCGACCAGCCGCGAGACTCGCGTTCGATTCGGATGCGATGCGAAATCGCCGGCGTCGGATCGGCCATCGGGGGCGTCATGCTGTGATTCCAAAGGTGTCGAGTTGCGAAATTATACAAGTCGACTCTCGCACAAACCCATCGAAATACGACGCCTTCTCCCGCCCGAACTCCGTGTTAACCCCCATCTGAAACATTTTTGATCGTAGTCAAACGTCTACTATAGTAAACGGCAACGACGATTCGACAGCCGTCGATTCCGCTTTCAAATTTGTTGCAGACAAGGAGTCAACATGCCCCGTGAAATTCGGCTGAACGCTTTCGAGATGAACTGCGTGGGTCATATTCAGCAAGGTCTCTGGACGCATCCCCGCGATCAATCCACGCGCTACGGCGAGCTTCAGTACTGGGTGGACTACGCGAAGAAGCTGGAGAAGGGGCTCTTCGACGGCATGTTCTTCGCGGATGTGGTCGGCGTGTACGACGTGTATGGCGGCAACGCCGACGCAGCACTGCGCAATGCCGTGCAAGTGCCGGTCAACGACCCGCTGATGCTCATCCCGGCGATGGCCGCGGCCACGCAACACCTCGGCTTCGGCGTCACGGCCAACCTCACGTACGAGCAGCCGTTCCTGTTCGCGCGCCGCATGTCCACGCTCGATCACCTGACGGGCGGGCGCATCGGCTGGAACATCGTCACGGGCTATCTCGACAGCGCGGCGCGCGCCATCGGCATCGAAGGCCAGATCGCGCACGACGATCGTTACGACCTCGCCGACGAATACATGTCGCTCGTCTACAAGCTCTGGGAAGGCAGTTGGGACGACGATGCCGTGGTGGCCGACCGTGCGGGCGGCGTGTACGCCGACCCGTCGAAGGTGCGGGTCATTCATCACCATGGCAAGCAGTACAAGGTCGATGCTATGCATCTGAGCGCACCGTCGCCACAACGCACGCCCGTGCTCTATCAGGCCGGCTCGTCCCCGCGCGGCTGCCAGTTCGCTGCCACGCACGCCGAGTGCGTCTTCGTGAACGGTCAGAAGATGGACGGCGTGAAGGAGATCGTCGACACGATCCGCGCACAAGCCGTGGCGCACGGCCGCAATGGCGAAGACGTCAAGGTCTTCATGGGTGCCACGCCCATCGTCGGCCGTACCGATGCCGAGGCAAAAGAGAAGTTCGAAGAGTATCGTCGTTACGTGAGCTCCGAGGGGGCACTCGCGCATGCGGCAGCGTCGCTCGGCATCGACTTCGCCAAGTACGACATCGACGAGCCGATCGACACCGGCAAGAGTCAGGCCATTGTGTCGAACGTCACGGCCATGACGCGTGCAGCCGGTCCGCAGTGGACGCGCCGCAAGCTGCTCGAACAGATGGTGCTGGGCAGCCGCCAGACGCCGTGGGTCGGTTCCGCACAGAGCATTGCCGACCAGATGATGTCGTGGAGCGAAGCTACCGGCATCGACGGCTTCAACCTGTCGCGCACCGTTGTGCCGGAGTGCTTCGAAGACGTGATCGATCTCGTGGTGCCGCTGTTGCAGGAGCGCGGCGCGTACAAGACCTCGTACGGTGAAGGCACCTATCGCAAGAAGCTTTTCGGCCACGACCGTCTGCCGCCGTCGCACAGCGCCGCGCAATACCGCTCGGGCAACAACACGGGCACGAAGTAAGCCCGCCGTGAATCGCAACCGTCACGTTGTGAACGAGGAAAACGACATGGACAAGAGCACGGTGGATAAATCGATCTTCCGCGAAGCGATGGCGGGGCTGGGCGCTGCCGTCAACGTCATTACCACCGACGGCCCCGGCGGTCTCGCCGGCTGCACGGCGTCGGCCGTGTGCGCCGTCACCGACGATCCGCCCACGCTGCTCGTGTGCATCAACCGGGCGAGCCGTAACAACGCCGTCATGCGCGAGAACGCCCGTTTGTGCGTGAACGTGCTCTCGGCCGATCAACGCGATATCGCCATGCAGTTCGCCAGCAAAGACCTCTCCATCGAAACCCGCTTTGCCAGCGGCGATTGGGACACGATGGAGACCGGCGCGCCCGCGTTGCGCGGCGCCGTCAGCGTGCTCGATTGCGAGGTGGCATCGGTCACGGAAGTGGGCACGCATACGGTTTTCTTCTGTGAAGTGAAAGCGGCCCGCTCCACCAGCGCGCTCGACGGACTGATCTACTTCGCACGAGGTTTCCACCGCGTGGGTATGGTCGCGCAGTCGGCGAGCGCGTGAGGACGGACGCGTCATGGACTCAATGAGCACCGCCCGCCACCACCGCGCACCACGCGGCAGACTCGCATCGCTGGCGATCGTGCTGCTGGCACAGGTGGCGGCGATGGGCGTCTGGTTCTCGTCGACGACTGCCGTCGCGCTTATCAAGCGAACGCAGGCGATTGCGTCGGGCGACGAGGCGATGCTCACGGGCGCCGTGCAGCTTGGCTTTGTCATTGGCACTGTCGTGTCGGCGACGCTGGCGCTGCCGGACCGGTACGACCTGCGCAAGATCTTCGCCGCGTCGGCCCTGATGGCGGCAATCACGACCGGTGCGCTGGCGGTGCTGCCACCGACCGGCCCGCTGGTCATCGCACTGCGCCTGCTCACCGGCGTATGTATGGCAGGCGTGTATCCGGTGGGTATCCGGCTCGTCGCCACGTGGGCGAAAGCCGACCTTGGCCTGCTGATCGGCTTGCTGGTGGCGGCGCTCACGCTGGGCTCGGCGAGCCCCCATCTGATCGGGGGCTGGCAGGACCTCGACTGGCGCTGGGTCTATCTGGTCGCGGCGATGCTGGCGGTGATCTCGGGCGTGGCGATCGTGTTCGCCAACATCGGTCCGAACATCAAGCGCGCGTCGCGTGTCGACTTCTCGAAGGTGACGCAAGCGTGGCGCGATCCCGCCGTGCGGTTGGCAAATCTGGGGTATCTCGGCCACATGTGGGAGTTGTACGCCATGTGGGCTTGGCTGGGGCTGTTCCTGCAATACACGCTGCATTTGCATGGTGTTGCCGATTTTCACGAGAAGGCGGAAGTGCTGACCTTTGCGGTGATTGCGTTCGGTGCGGTCGGTGCGTGGGCCGGGGGGCTGCTCGCCGACCGCATCGGCCGAACGCTCGTCACGATTGGCGCGATGGCGATCAGCGCGACGTGCGCAGCGCTCATCGGCTGGCTGCCGGGTGCGCCGCTGGCGATCGTCGTGGGCGTGGCGTTCGTGTGGGGCTTCTCGGTGATCGCAGATTCGGCGCAGTTCTCGGCGGCCGTGGCCGAGCTGGCAGACCCGACCTCGGTCGGCACGTTGCTCACCGCGCAAACATGCGCCGGGTTCCTGCTCACGCTCGCCAGCATCCGGCTGGTTCCCGTCGTCGTGTCCCATCTCGGCTGGGCGGGCGGCATGGGCATGCTGGCGATCGGTCCGGTACTCGGCTGCGTGGCGATGTGGCGGTTGCGCCAGCACCCCGCATCGCGCCGTATGGCGGGCGGCAAGCGATAGCGCATTCGTCTTCTTTCGTTCTCTCCTTCCTGTTTTCGAGACGTTGAAATGTATTCCTACCCTGACATCAAGATGCTGATCGGTGGTCTGTGGCGCAGCGCGCCCGGCCAGCCCGTGACGAACCCTTCGGAGGGCACGACGATCGGCATGGTGCCGACGGCGACGCCCGCCGACCTCGACGACGCGCTGTCGGCCGCCGACAAGGGTTTCCGCGTCTGGCGGCGCATGTCGCCCGCCCAACGCACCGAGATCATGCTGCGCGCCATCGCGTTGCTCAAGGAGCGTGTTGAGAGCATCGCCTTCGCGATCTCGCTGGAGCAGGGCAAGACGCTGGCACAGGCACGGGCCGAAGTGCTGCGCGGCTGCGATCTGATGACGTGGGATGCCAATGAAGGCAAGCGCCTTTACGGCCGCGTGATTCCCGCCGAGCCGGGCATGCGTCACACGGTGGTGCGCGAACCCGTCGGCGTGATCGCGGCGTTCACCCCGTGGAACTTCCCGATGAGCTCACCGGCCCGCAAGGTCGGTGGTGCGCTCGCCGCCGGTTGTTCGATCATTCTCAAGGCGGCAGAGGAAACTCCCGCCGGTGCCGTGCTGATGGCGCAGGCGTTTCAGGATGCTGGCTTGCCGGATGGTGTGTTCAATCTCGTATTCGGTGATCCGGCGATGATCTCGTCGCACCTGATCGCGAGCCCGGTCGTGCGCGGCATCACGTTCACCGGTTCGACGCCGGTCGGCAAGCATCTCGCGGGTCTCGCGGCCAAGGCCATGAAGCCGGCCATTCTGGAATTGGGCGGCCATGCGCCGGTCATCGTGTGCGACGACGCCGATCCCGAAGCGGCGGCGCTCGCCTGCGTCAAAGGCAAACTCAACAACGCCGGGCAGGTCTGCGTGGCCCCCACGCGCTTCTTCGTGCATCGCAACGTCTACGACGCCTTCGTGAATGCCTTTGCGCGTCAAGGCGGCGCCATTCGTGCGGGCCACGCGTTGGAGTCGTCGAGCGATATCGGCCCCGTCGTGAATCAACGTCGTCTGGACGCACTGCACTCACTGGTCGACGATGCCGTCGCGCGCGGTGCCCGTGTGGTCTGCGGCGGCGAGCGCAACGACGGCCCGGGCTACGTATTCCCGTTCACGGCACTGGCCGATGTGCCGGCCGATGCGCGCGCCATGCTTGAAGAACCGTTCGGCCCGCTCTCGCTCATCGTGCCGGTCGATAGTCTGGACGACGCCATCGCACGCGCCAACGAAGTGCCGTACGGCCTCGCAGGCTATGCCTTCACGCGCTCGGCGGCCAACGCGTACCGGTTGGGCGACGAACTCGAAGTCGGCAACCTCGCGATCAATCATCTGGTCTCGGCCGTCTCCGAAACCCCGTTTGGCGGCGTGAAAGACAGCGGCTACGGCAGAGAGGGCGGCACCGAGGGGCTTGAGTGCTACACGCACGTCAAGAGCATCTCTCACCTGATGGAACCGGCGTAACCCGACGACGGCTCCGACGCGGGGAATCGTACGGGACACGCTTCGCCGCATTCGTGAAGCGCCGCACGGCGACGATCACTTTTGTGATCCGCCGTTCGGCACGACAAGCAAACGGGAACAACCTGGAGATGTGCATGCGGTCCATATATCTATTAGCACTCCTACCTGTATTGGCAGTTCTGGTAGGTCCGTTTTTCGTCAATCGCGTCACGCCGTACGTACTCGGCATGCCGTTTCTGCTGGCATGGCTGGCAGGGGCGCTCGTGCTCACGTCGATTGTGATGGCCATCATTTTCTATGCCGATCAGGCGCGACTCGCGTCGTCCGATCACGGTGGCGAAGGAGCCTGAGCATGAATAGCGCATTGATCTTTATTTTTCTGGCGGTCGCGCTGGCGCTGTTCCTCGGTATCCGGGCGCGTCGCGGCAAGGACATGAGTCTGGAGCAGTGGACCGTCGGCGGACGCGGCTTCGGCGCAGCCATCGTGTTCCTGCTGATGGCGGGCGAAATCTATACGACGTTCGTATTCCTCGGCGGCAGCGGCTATGCCTACGGGCACGGCGCAGGCGCGTACTACCTGCTCGGCTACGGCAGCCTGCCGTTCATTCTGTCGTACTTTCTGCTGCCGCCGATCTGGCGCTATGCCAAGGAGCGCCGGCTGATTTCGCAGCCTGACTTCTTCGCGTCGAAGTACGACAGCCCGGTGCTGGGCGTGCTGGTCGCCATCGTCGGCTTTGCGGCGCTCGTGCCGTACCTCGTGCTCCAACTCAAGGGGCTGGGCATCATCGTCAGCGTGTCGTCGTACTCGGCCATCTCCTCGAATCAGGGCGTGCTGATCGGCGCCGTCGTGGTGGCGGTGTATGTCGCACTGTCCGGTGTGCACGGCTCGGCATGGACGTCCGTCGTCAAGGACGCGCTCGTCATGTTCGTCGCCGTGTTCCTTGGTCTCTATCTGCCGTACCACTACTACGGTGGGGTGGGCGACATGTTCGCGGCTATCGAAAAGGCGAAGCCCGGCTTCTTGGCACTGCGCGATGTCGGCGAGAGCCCCGTGTGGATGGTTTCCACGGTGATTCTGTCGACGCTGGGCTTCTACATGTGGCCGCACATGTTCATGGCGACGTACACGGCCAAGCGCGAGGAAGTGCTGCGCCGTAACGCCTTCGTGCTGCCGATCTACCAGTTGATGCTGCTGTTCATCCTGTTCGTGGGCTTCTCGGCAGTACTCGCGGTGCCGGGCCTGACGGGCGGTGATATCGATCTGGCGCTGTTCAAGGTGTCGCTCAAGACGTTCGATCCGTGGTTCGTCGGCGTGATCGGTGCGGCCGGGATTCTGACGGCGCTGGTGCCGGGATCGATGATTCTGATGACCTCCGCCACGCTGCTCGCGAACAACGTGTATCGCCCCCTGCGGCCGAAAGCCACCGATGCGGATGTGGCCCGCTTGGCGAAGTGGCTCGCACCGGTCGTGATGGCGCTGGCGGTGCTGTTCACGCTGAACGGCGGGCAGACCATCGTCGCGCTGTTACTGATGGCCTATGCGTTGGTGACGCAGTTGTTCCCGGTGTTGCTCGCCAGCCTGATCGGTAAGCATCTCGTGACGCGTCCGGCGGCGTTCGCCAGCATCATCGTCGGTGTGTCGACGGTGGCATGGGTGTCGATCACCAAGAAGTCGGTGGCTGCGCTGTTCCCGTTCTTCCCGGACGCGCTCAAGGACCTCAACGTCGGCATCGTCGCACTGGTGTTCAACGTGATCACGCTGGTGGTCGTGACGTTGCTCACGCGTCGCACGGCAGGCGCTGCGCGGCTGTCGGCCGATGCGTCCTGACATGCACTGACGACGCACTAATGAAGTGAGCGAGACGCCTGTGCCATCGGGTCATGCCGGGTACGGGCGTCTTGCGTGACAGACAAGCTATGACGAATCCTCTGAATATTCCCCGCATCGCCTTCGTGCAGGCGGGCTGGCACGCCGATTTGCTCGACGGCGCGCGCGACGCGTTTTTGACGCGTATGGCAGAGCTGGGTGTGCCCGCCGATGGCGTCCGCCATTTCGATGTGCCGGGTGCTTTCGAAATCCCCTTATTCGCGAGACGCCTCGCGCAAAGCGGGCAGTACGACGCCATCGTCGGGGCGGCACTGGTCGTCAACGGCGGCATCTACCGTCACGAGTTTGTGGCGCAGGCGGTCGTCGATGGCCTGATGCGTGTGCAACTCGACACCGATGTGCCCGTTTTCTCGATGTCGCTCACGCCGCATCACTTTCACTCGCACGACGAGCATTACGGCTTCTTTGACGAGCACCTTCGTCACAAGGGGCGTGAGGTCGCCGACGCCTGCCTCGGCATGCTGCGTGCCCTCGCCAATATCGCTCCCGAGCCCACTCAGAAGGAATCTCAGACATGACGCCCTCAAGCGATCTGGACGCCTTGCTCGCCCAAGGCGGCGACGCGTTGCGCACTCTGCGCCGTGACTTGCACGCGCATCCTGAACTGCGCTTCGAAGAACGTCGGACGGCCGATGTCGTCGCCGACTACCTGACGGCGTTCGGCTACTCGGTGGATCGGGGGATGGCAGGCACGGGCGTCGTCGCCAGTCTGCCGGGGAAAGACCCCACGCGTGGCATCGTGTTGCGTGCCGACATGGACGCGCTGCCGATTCAGGAAGCCAACACGTTTGCCCACGCGTCGTGCCATCACGGCGTGATGCACGCCTGCGGACACGACGGCCACACCACGATGCTGCTCGGTGCGGCCCGGGTACTCCGCGAACTTCCACAACTGCCCGGCTCGGTGCACTTTGTCTTTCAGCCGGGAGAGGAGGGCGGCGCGGGGGCGAAGAAGATGATCGACGACGGCCTGTTCGTGCGCTTTCCGACGCAGGCAGTCTTCGGCATGCACAACTGGCCGACGCTCCCGGCGGGCGAGTTCGGCCTGCGCACGGGCCCGATCATGGCCGCAGGCGTGCGCTTTCGGATCACCATTCGCGGCAAGGGCGCCCACGCTGCGCAACCGCACCTCGGACTCGACCCGATCCCGCTGGCATGCTCGATGGTGCTTCAGTGCCAGACGCTCACGGCCCGTCACAAGGACCCGGTCGCGCCTGCGGTCGTCTCGGTCTGCATGATGCACGCGGGCGACACCGACAACGTGATTCCCGACACGGCGGAGTTGCGCGGCACGATCCGGACGCTGTCGTCGGCCGTGCTCAACCAGTTGCAAGACGACATCCGCCGTATTGGCGACGGTCTGGCAACGGCCTTCGGCGCGACGATCGAGACCGAGTTCTTCCAGTACTACCCGGCGACGGTGAACACGAAGCCCGAGACGGCGTTGTGCGAGCAGGTCATTCGCGACACCTTCGGCGATGCGGCGACGCACGCGGATGTGCCGCCCAACATGACGTCGGAAGATTTCGGCTTCATGCTGGAAGCGAAACCGGGGGCGTACGTGCTTATCGGCAACGCACCGCGCGGCGAGACCGGCGTCGGTCTGCATCATCCGGCCTACGATTTCAACGACGACATCATTGACGATGGCGTTCGCTATTGGGTCGCGCTGGCACAGGGCTATTACCAGACGAAAAGCAACGACTGAAGTCGGTGAAACAACGCTGATGCCGATTTCGATGAATAAAACCAAAGTAAAACGATTGAAATTCGGTATTCAGTTTTAACACGCACAACATCGCTTCAAATCCCCGAAACCCGCTGCTGGTGGGCTTTCGGGGGTGTTCAGCAAATCCTACATCGTTCGGCTAGAGTGTATTTACGCGTAGTTGATATGCGCTTCCGACGAATTAAAACAAGAGGAGACTTGCTGAAATGCGGTTATTGCTATTGCTGCCGTTTATCGGTTTGTTGTGGGTGCCGTTCTACAACAGTGAGCTGCCGTCGCTGTGGGGATTTCCGTTCTTCTACTGGTACCAGTTTGCTTGGGTGCCGGTCACATCGCTGCTGATCTGGATCGTATTTCGCGATGGTCTGAAGAAAGGGGAAGAGTAAATGAGCGCCGGTATCAATTGGACCGCGCTAGCGGTCTTCGTGTTTTTCTTTGTCCTCGTGACCGTCATGGGTTTCTGGGCGTCGCGCTGGATGGCGGGCCCGTCGAACAAGGGCGCGCATCTGGACGAATGGGGTCTGGGCGGGCGTAATTTCGGCGCGTGGATCACCTGGTTCCTCGTTGGCGGCGATTTCTACACCGCCTATACCGTGATCGCTGTTCCGGCATTGGTCTACGCCGTCGGCGCATATGGGTTCTTCGCGCTGCCCTACACGATTCTCGTCTACCCGATCGTCTTCCTGATCATGCCGAAGCTGTGGCACGCCGCACACAAGGCTGGCCACGTGACGGCGGCAGACGTCGTCTACGGCCGCTATCAGTCGCGTCCGCTGGAACTTGCCATTGCGATCACGGGGGTGGTGGCGACGATGCCGTACATCGCCCTGCAACTGATCGGTATGGAAGTTGTGATCAAGGCGCTGGGGCTGACGGGCGAGCTGCCGCTGCTGGCCGCATTCGTCATTCTGGCGCTGTACACCTACTCGGCGGGTCTGCGGGCACCGGCGCTCATCGCGTTCGTCAAGGACCTGATGATCTACATCGTCGTCCTCGTCGCCGTGGTGGTCGTACCGGCCAAGCTGGGCGGCTACGGTGTGGTGTTCGATACGGCGCGTGACGTGTTTGCCAAGAAGGGCGGGGCCACCGGTCTGACGCTCAAGCCGGCGCAGTTCCTGCCGTTCGCCACACTGGCGCTCGGCTCGGCGATGGCCGCGTTCATGTATCCGCACACGCTGACGGGCATTTTCGCCGCCAAGGACGCAAACACGATTCGCAAGAACGCCGTGTTCCTGCCCGCCTACACCGTGCTGCTCGGCCTGATCGCGCTGCTCGGTTTCATGGCCTACGCCGCCGGTGTGAAGGTGCAGACCAACAACGACGTCGTGCCGGCGTTGTTCAACGGCCTGTTCCCGAGCTGGTTCGCGGGCTTCGCGTTTGCTGCGATCGCCATCGGTGCCTTGGTGCCGGCTGCTGTGATGTCCATCGGCGCCTCCAACCTCTTCACGCGCAATTTCTGGAAGCCGTACGTCAACCCGAACATCACGAATGAAGGGGAGGCGAAGGTCGCCAAGATCGTGTCGCTGGTCGTGAAGCTGGGCGCGCTGGTGTTCATTCTGTTCCTGCCGACGCAGTTCGCGCTCGACCTGCAATTGCTCGGCGGCGTCTGGATCTTGCAGACGTTCCCGGCGCTGGTGTTCGGTCTGTTCGTGGGCTGGTTCGGCGCACGCGCGCTGCTGTGCGGGTGGGCCGTCGGCATCGTGTGCGGCAGTTGGCTCGCGTTTGCCGACGGGATCAAGCCGGTGCACACCTTCACGCTGGGTGCCGACAAGTACTCGCTCTACACCGGGATCATTGCGCTGGTGGTGAACATCGTCGTTGCGGTGGTCGCCAATGTGCTGCTCGGCAAGGGCTCGCGCCCGGCGCTGCGTAACGCGTAAGGAAGTTTTGTTCAGGCCGTGCTCAGGCGCGGCCAATCACAGTGCCTCACGTGCGGGAAATCCGCCGTGAGGCATTGTCGTTTTAGCCCTCGCCTCAGCCCCCTGCCGTAGCCTCGTGCTGACGAAACTCGCGCGGCGATACGCCGTATCGTGCCCGGAAGTCGCGCGAGAAGTGTGCGCCGTCGGAGAAGCCGCATTCCAGCGCAATGTCGGTGATACTGCGGGTGTCGTGGCGCAACTGCCATCGTCCGTAGTCGAGCCGCATGCTGCGAAGGAACGACATGGGCGAGACGCCGAGCGCCTCATGAAACGCCCGCTCCAGTTGTCGCCGCCCCACGTTCACATAGCGGGCGATGGCGTCGAGCGTCGGCGGGTTATCGATGCGTTGCTCGATGAAGTGCGCCGCCTGACGCACCCGGACATCGGCAATATGCGAGAGATCCGCGTAAAAGTGCGCCTGCGGCAGCTTCGCGGGCCGGATGCCTTGCAGCATCATGTGGCGCACCACCTGTTGCGCTTTGGCCTGACCGCAATGACGGGCCACGAGATACAGCCCCAGATCGATGGCGGCCGTCGAGCCAGCACACGTTATCAGGTCGCCCTCGTCGACAAACAGATGATCGACGACGGCCTTCGTCTGCCCGAAGCGCGTACGAAACGCGTCCAGCACATTCCAGTGAACGCACACCGTGCGTGAGCCGACCAGCCCCGCCTGCGCCAGCGTGAACGTCCCCGTGCAGATACCGAGCATGCGAACGTGCTGCGCGCTCGCCCGCTGCAACCAGTCGCGCAATGGCGGCGGCAAGTAGGTATTCGGGTAGTCGTTGCCGCCGCACATGGCGATGTAATCGAAGCACGACGGATCGTCCGGCAACGCGCTCTCTACGTTGATCGCTACGCCTGCGCTCGACTGACGCGGCAGACCGTCCATGCTCATCACGCGCCAGTGCACGTCGATCTGACGGCTGCGCCCGCCGTGATCGGCTGCCAGACGCAGCACGTCGATGAGCCCCGCGAATGCGGCCAGCGTGAACTGGTGGAGCAAAACGAGCCCGATCGACAGCTTGGCTTCGGTACACGGTGGGGTGGCCACGCGCGCGGCATCCACGACATCGCCACCGTCATCGCCTCGCGGCGAGACATCGGGCACCAGCCAGTTCGGGGCACGCGTCGTGGACTTCATTTTTTTTTGCGGTCTCCTGTCGGGCGTTTTTGCCGTATTGATAGCGTTTCGGATGTCGCGTTTATACAAGTTTTTGACCGACGCTTGCAAGTTGGCGACAACCCTTGCTCGCTACCATGCATCACAGTGATTCAGCGCTCAGCACTGAATGCACGAGATGGACGTAATGCTTGCAAGCGTTGGAATGACTGGCCACACCTTCCTCGAGGGACGACATGAAATTCTGCAACCGCAACACCTTACGGAAGTCCGCCATTGCCTTGGCTGCTACGGCAATCGCGACGACCGCGTCTTTAGTTTCCTTCGGGGCATACGCACAGGGCTCACGTGAGTCATCGCGCATTACCGTCGCCATGTACGGCGGTAACTGGGGAGACGCCTTCAAATCCTGCGTGGCCGAGCCGTTCACCAAGGCGACCGGCATTGCCGTCACGCCCGAGATCGGCACGTCCACCACAACGCTCGCCAAGCTGCAACAGCAAAAGAATTCGCCGACCATCGACGTCGCATGGCTCGACGGCGGCATCAGCGAACTGGCCTTCGATGCCGGCGTGGTCGATAACCTCGACCCCGCAGCCATTCCCAATCTGAAGAACGTCAGCACCAAGGGCGTCTATCGCAATGGCAACACGACGTATGCGGTGAGCTCCGGCTACTACTCGCTCGGCCTCACGTACAACACCAAATCGGTGAAGACCCCGCCGACGAGCTGGAAAGACCTCTGGAAGCCCGAATACGCGGGCGCGGTCACCGTGCCGTCGCCGTCGAACTCGGCGGGCGTGCCGTTCGTAATCTTTCTGGCGCACGTGCTGGGCGTCGATCCGTCGAACCTCGGCTCGGTGTACAGCAAGCTCGCGTCGCTCGACGCCTCGCTCTTCTACGATAGCTCGGGCGCTGCGACCAACGCGTTCCAGAGCGGCGAGGCGATCATCGGCGCACACTTCAACGTCGGTGCATGGGATCTGATCGACAAGGGCGTGCCGATTGCCTTCGTCGTCCCCAAAGAGGGCGTGTGGGCCACCGATGCCCGTCTGCATCTCGTGAAGGGCGCGCGCAACAAAGCCGCTGCCGAGAAGTTCATCAACACGGCGCTGACGCCTGAAGCCGCTTCGTGTCTGGCGAGCAAGCTGTACCTCGGCCCGGCGGTCGCCGGTGTGAAGGTGTCGCCCGATGTGGCCCGCAAGCTGCCGTGGGGCGCGAACGGGTCGGTCGACGATCTGAAGCTGTTCGACTGGAGCATGATCAACGCGCGCCGCGCGGAGATCACGTCCGCGTGGAACCGTCAGGTGTCCGCGAAGCGGTGAGGAAGGGTAGTGTCATGACAGCATTGCTATCTCTGGACGCGGTCTCCAAGCGCTTTGGCGGGTATCAGGCGCTCGACCGCATCAGCCTCGACGTGCGGCAAGGCGAATTTATCGCGTTGCTCGGACCGAGCGGCTGCGGCAAGACCACGCTCCTGCGCGCCATCGCCGGTTTTCAGACGCCCGACAGCGGCCGTATCGCCATCGACGGCGAAGACGTCACGCAGTTGCCCCCGTATCGTCGCCCGCTCAATACCGTGTTCCAGCAGTACGCGCTGTTCCCGCACATGCGGGTGCTGGAGAACGTCGCCTTCGGGCCGCGCCGTCAGGGCGTCGCCCGCGACGAAGCTGCCAAACGCTCGCGAGAAGCACTGGCGATGGTCGGCCTCGAGAACTTCGGTGAGCGCTACCCCCGCGAGTTGTCGGGCGGGCAGCAGCAGCGCGTGGCGTTGGCGCGTGCCATCGTGAACCGTCCCAAGTTGCTACTGCTCGACGAGCCGCTTTCCGCGCTCGACATGAAGTTGCGCAAGCGCATGCAACTGGAGTTGAAACATTTGCAGGAGAAGCTCGGCATCGCTTTCGTCTTCGTGACTCACGATCAGGAAGAAGCGATGACGATGGCGGATCGCATTGTCGTCATGAATGCGGGGCGCATTGAGCAAGTGGGGGCAGGCATCGACATCTACCGCCGCCCGGCGACACGCTTCGTCACCGAATTCATCGGTGACGCCAACATGATCGCTTTCGACGTGCGCGACGGTGCACTGCATCTCGATATGGCAAGGCCGGCCCAATGGCCCGTGTCGGCGACGGTGCCGGGGCGCGGTGTCGCCGTGCTTCGCCCGGAGCATCTTCACGTAGTGGCGGACGCGGCCAATGCATCGCAGGACACCGCGACCTGCCGTCTGCGCGGCGTGCTGGTCGATATCGTCGACATTGGCAGCCACGCGGTGCTCTATGCCGACGTGGGCGCGCAACGCATCGTGGCGCGCACGACGAGCGGTATCGCTGCGACGCTGCGTGCCGGGGCACCGGTGCATCTCGGTTTCGATCCGGCCGATGTACATCTGATCGGGGACGCCGCATGACCCCGACCCCGGCCCTGAGGCTGCCCGCGCATAGCGAGACAACGCGCTCGCTGCGACTGGCGCCGGTCTGGATGATCGGTGTGCCGTTGCTGTTCTTCGCAGCGTTCTTTCTTGCACCGCTGGCTGTCGTGCTGGTGGCGAGCGTCACCGAAAGTCACGGTGCCGGTCTCTCGGCGCTGACCTTCGCGAACTATGCCCGCGTGCTCGCGGATAGCTACCACTGGGAGGTCACACTCGTCACCTTCCGCATTGCGTGTCTGACGACCGTGTTCAGTGTGCTGCTTGGCTACCCGCTCGCGTGGTACCTCGTGCGCATCGTTCGCTGGCAGGCGTGGCGCCGTGCATGTGTGATTCTGCTGGTGGTGCCGATGCTCACGAGCAATATCGTGCGCTCGTTCGGCTGGATGGTGCTGCTCGGGCGCAACGGGCTGGTCAACGAGACGTTGCTGATGACGGGCCAGATCGAGCGTCCGATTCGCTTTCTCGGTACCGAGACGGGCATTCTCATCGGCATGGTCTACGTGCTGCTGCCGTTTGTCGTACTCGCCGTGGGTAATTCGCTGGCCCGGGTGGATGTGTCGCTCGAACAGGCGTCGGCGGACCTTGGCGCCAAGCCGTGGGAAACCTTCTTTCACGTGACGCTGCCGCTGACGATGCCCGGCATCGTGGCGGGCGCCATCATGGTCTTCACGCTCGCGGTGTCGGCGTACGTGACGCCTGCGTTGCTCTCGGGTGGTCGCATCACCGTGCTGTCGATGCTGATCTTCCAGCAATACAGCACCACGTTCGACGTCCACTACGGCGGCGCGCTCAGCATCGTGCTGCTGGTGTTCACGCTGGTGATGGTGGTGTTGGCCGGCCGTGTGGGCACGGTACGCGGAGGTGTCCGATGATCGCGCGCGTTTCCATCCGTCTGGTCGCGTGGGCCGTGCTCGCGTACCTGATGCTGCCGCTGGTCGTGATTCTGGGCAGTTCGCTCACGGCCACCGAGTTTCTGGCGTTCCCGCCGCAGGGCATCACGTTGCGTTGGTATCAGCAGATGCTGCACGACCAGAGTTATCTGGCCGCCTTCTCGACGAGCACGATGCTGGCGCTGGCGGCCACGGCGGCGTCGCTCTTGCTGACGGTGCCGGCATCGCTGGTGCTGGCGCGCTACGAGTTTCGCGGCAAGGCGGCGCTCACCGCCGTACTGATGGCGCCGCTGACGTTGCCGCACATCGTGCTCGGCGCGGCGCTGTTGCAGTTTGGCGGGTACTTCGGGCTCACGCGCAGCTTCCTGTCCTTGCTGATCGGTCACACCATCATCGTCGCGCCGTTCGTACTGCGCTCGGTGCTCTCGATGATGACGCCGGAGCAGCGGGCGCTGGAGGAAGCGTCGAGCGATCTGGGGGCGAACCCGTGGACGACGTTCTTTCTCGTGATCCTGCCGCGCATTCGCCCGGGGATTGTCACGGGATCGATCTTCGCGTTCATCTCGTCATGGATCAACGTCGAGCTGTCGATCTTCAATACGACGGCGGACCTCAACACCATTCCGGTCAAGTTGTTCAACTACGTGCAGTACACGATCGACCCGACGATCGCCGCGGTGTCCGGCGCGACGATTCTGGTAGCCGTTGTGGCGATCGTGATTCTGGATCTCACCATCGGTCTCGACATGTTGTCTGACCGGCGTTAATTCGTAACTCCTCACTCTCAACCGATTTTTCTGGAGCAATCGCCATGCGCAAGCAAGACGCGTTCGACGTTATCTACACCCACACCGAAGGTGAGCCGCTTTGCATCATCCACAGCGGCATTCCGTACCCGGCCGGTTCCAGCATTCTGGAAAAGCGCGCCTTCCTCGAAGCGAACTACGACTGGCTGCGCATGGCGCTCATGCGTGAGCCGCGCGGTCACCGCGACATGTTCGGGGTGTTCCTCACGCCGCCGTCGAGTCAGGAATTCGATGCCGGTCTGATCTACATCGACGGCACGGAGTACTCGCACATGTGCGGTCACGGCACGATTGCTGTGGCGATGGCGATGGTCGCGCACGGGTTCGTGCCGCGTGGCCCGAACGGCATCACCCGCATTCGCTTCGAGACCACGGCAGGGCTAGTGGTCGCCGAAGTGGCCACGGAAGGCGACGAAGTGCTGTGGACGCGCTTCGAGAATGTGCCCGCTTATGTTGCGGCGCAGGATGTGCCGGTGCATTTGCCGGGGTACGGCGATCTGAAAGCCGACATCGTGTGGGGCGGCAACTATTTCGGCATCGTCGATCTGACCCCTTGCAACCTGCGGATTTCGCCCGAGAACGGCAGCGAACTGTCGCGTCTGGGCTTGCTGGTGCGTGACCAGATCAACGCGAAGATGCGCATCCAGCACCCGACGCAGGCACACGTCAACAACCTCAACTACGTGACGTTCTGGCATTCTCCGACGATCGAAGGCGCGTTCTACAAGAACGTGCACGTCTTCAGCGCCGGTCAGCTCGACCGTTCGCCCGGCGGCACGGGCACCAGCGCGATGATGGCGATGTTCGAAGCGCGCGGGAAACTGAAGATGAACCAGCCGATTCTGACCGAAGGGTTGCTCGGCAGCGGCACGTTCGAAGGTTGCCTGCTCGGTGAAGTCGATTTGAACGGTACGCGTGCCGTGCGCCCGACGGTCAAGGGCACGGCCAGTGTGCTGGGCACCGCGCGTTGGGTGATCGATCGCAAGGACCCGGTCGGCGCGGGCTTCTTGGTGCGGTAAAACCCCGTGGGGGGGTAGGGGGGGCTATGAGGGATAGATGTCCTTTTTGCCCCTCCTGGTGACGTGCACGCGCGCTGCACCATGACGCTTCGGAATCACGTCGCGGCGTGCGGTGCACGACTGCACCGGCTGATCAGTTGCGCAATAATGTCCGCATTCCGGCGCGTGTCGCAGTGCACGCATTCACGTCATCGAGGACATTAAATGCGCAATCTCGACCAGCACACGATTACCGACGAGGTGATCGGCCGGTTTGCCGACACGCCCGACCCCCGGCTCAAGGAAGTCGTCACCAGTCTGGTTCGCCATTTGCATGACTTCGCGCGAGAGGTCGAACTGACCGAAGACGAGTGGGCGAAGGGCATCGCTTTCCTGACAGCGACCGGCCAGAAGTGCGACGACAAGCGACAGGAATTTATTCTGCTGAGCGACGTGCTGGGCCTGTCGATGCTCACCGTAGCGATGAACAACGCGAAGCCGCCGCAGTGCACCGAGGCAACCGTCTTCGGGCCGTTTTATGTCGAGGGCGCGCCGCACTACGAGAATGGCGACGACGTGGCGAACGGTGCCGCTGGCGAGCCTTGCGAAGTGAGCGGTACGATCCGCGATTTAGCGGGGCAGCCCATTGCGGGCGCGAAAATCGACGTTTGGCAGGCCGATTCGGAAGGCAAGTACGATGTGCAGCGCAGCGAGCTGGATCATCCCGAAGGGCGGGGTGTGCTGCACGCCGACAGCGAAGGGCGATACCACTTCCATAGCGTCTTGGCCGAGGCGTATCCGATACCGACGGATGGCCCGGTGGGCGATCTACTGGCGGCAACGCGACGCCACCCATGGCGCCCGGCGCATCTTCACTTCCGTATCGAGGCACCGGGGTACGAGACGTTGGTCACTCACGTCTTTCGCTCGGACGACGAGTGGCTCGACTCGGATGCCGTATTCGGTGTGCGGCAGTCGCTGATTGCGCCGTGGGTGCAGCGCGACGACGGCAGCTATGCCCTTCACTACGACTTCGTGCTCAATCCCGTCGGCGAACGCCGGGGCTGAGCGTTCTTCCGCCCCTCCTGCAACGTCCATAGCGCATCGAGCACGTATTGCGTCGCTTGTTCGCTATAGCCAGTGCGGTGAGCAATACCGAGTTGTCGCCAGAGCGCAGGGCGCAGCGCGCGCATGGCGATTCGCTCGTCCAGCACGGCGTTTTGTCCTTCCTGCGGTAACAGCGCGGCGCCGTAACCGGCCGCCACCAGACTCTTGATCGCGTCGTTGTAGTTGATCTCAATCCGTGGGGTCGGGTGATGCCCGGCAGCGGCAAACCACTCAGTGGTCAGCCGCGAGAGACGCGTCGTGCTGTCGTTCAGAATCAGCGGCTGCGAGGCCAGCCATTCAGGCGTCACCTGTTTGGGGCCATCCCAATGCGCTGGCAGAAACGCCATGACCGGATCGCGCCGCCAAGGCTTGATGACGACGCCTGCTACCGGCGTTTGCGGTAGCGCGACCAAGCCCACATCCAACGCCCCCCGCCGGAGCCGATCTAGGGTCTCCTGCGACGTCAGAATGGCCACCTGAACGTCAATGTCAGGGTGATCCAGCCGAACCGCTTCGAGCGCCTGAGGCAACAGGTGTGCAATCGCGCCGGTAGACGCCCCGATCCTGACCCGGCCCGCCAACCCCTGCGCATGACGCTCGATGTCTTCCAGCGTCTGTTCGGCGTCGGCCAGCAAGCGTCGCGCCCGCTCGACCAATACTTCTCCCACTGACGTTGGCCGCACCTCGCCGCGCTTGCGCGTCAGCAGCAGCGCGCCAACCCGCGCCTCAAGATCCGCAACGTGCAGGCTTACGGTCGGCGGCGAGAGATGCAGTGCCTGCGCTGCGTCGGCAAACGAGCCGCTGTCCGCCACGGCAACCAGCGTCTTCAGGCGGTCCAGACTGATCTCTCTCATGCCACGCCCCTCATTGATTCAGAAAAATGGAATTTCAGATTCACGGAATTCAACTTTTCTTATTCTACCCGTGGCCGGATCATAAGGGACCGAGCAATATCCACGACCGACTGACGAGGGATTCCGACCATGTCTTCTCCGCTTATCTTTATCGACGGTGACCAGGGCACCACTGGGTTGCAGATCCACGGGCAACTGCGCGACCGCAAGGACATCCAGCTGATCACGCTGCCTGACGCGCATCGCAAGGATCCTAAACATCGTGCGGAAGCCATCAACAGCTGCGACATCGCGATTCTTTGTCTGCCGGACGCTGCGGCGCGCGAGGCGGCCGAGTCGATCGTCAATCCGCGTGTGCGCGTGATCGATGCGAGCTCGGCGCATCGCACGCATCCCGACTGGGTCTACGGTTTTCCCGAAATGACGGAAGGTCAGGCGGCGCGTGTCGCGCAAGCGAACCGTGTGTCCAACCCGGGTTGCTACCCGACGGGGGCTATCGGTCTGCTTCGCCCCCTGATGGAGGGTGGTTTGATCCCTGACGGCTATCCGATCAGCGTCCACGCCGTGTCCGGGTACTCCGGCCGTGGCCGTGCTGGCGTGGAGGAAAACGAAGGACCAAACGCGTCCCCCCGCTCTCAATACCGTGTCTACGGTCTGGAACTGGCACACAAACACGCGCCGGAAATTCAGCAGCGCGCGGGCCTCGCGTATCGCCCGCTGTTCGTGCCGTCGTACGGCTCGTATCGTCAGGGTATCGTGCTGACGATTCCGCTAGAGACGCGCCTCCTGAAGCGCGGCGTGGACGGCGCCACGCTGCACAAGCGTCTGGTCGATCACTACGCCGGTCAGGAATACGTTCGCGTCATGCCGATGGAAGCGCCCGGTGTCGTAAAGCAACTGGATCCGGAAGCGTTGAATGGCACCAACGTCATGCAGTTGAGCGTTTTTGCCAATCAGGAACGCGGTCAGGTGTTGCTCGCCGCGGTGCTCGACAATCTTGGCAAAGGGGCGTCGGGCGCGGCGATTCAGAATCTGGAACTGATGCTGACCCGGTAAGCGTGTGGTCGAAGGGGAGGGGCGAGCCGCCATTGCCTTATCATGGGGGCTTCCTCTCCCGAAAACACCCTCATGCAAGTGCTAGTCGACGCGGACGCCTGTCCCGCGCCCATCAAGGAAATCCTGTTTCGCGCCGCGCGCCGTGAGGAGTTGCTGGTCACGCTCGTCGCGAACCAATTTCTGCGCACGCCGCCGTCGCCGTTCATCAAATCGGTTCAAGTGCCTTCGGGCTTCGACGTGGCGGATGCCCGCATCGTCGAGATGGTCGAACCGGGCGATCTGGTGATTACGGCCGATATCCCGCTCGCCGACGCCGTCATCGATAAGGGCGGGAATGCGCTCGATCCCCGGGGAAGCTGGTTCACCCGCGACAACATCAAAGAGCGCCTGTCGGTGCGCGACATGATGGATCAACTGCGCAATGCCGGTATCGAAACGGGCGGCCCGGCCCCTTTCAGCCCGCGTGACAGCAAGACGTTTGCCGGTGAACTGGACCGTTTTCTCGCCCGCCGCCGCACGCAGCCCCGTCAGGGCTGATCAGCAGAACACACCCTCACTCCATCACCCGGTTCGCCGCCATTGCGCGCCCGCGCAGCCAATTGATGCTCGCGAATAGCAGCACCGCGAACACGATCAACATGGTGGCGACCGCCAGAATCGAGGGATCGATCGAATCGCGGATGCCGCTCCACATTTGGCGAGGCACGGTCTTCTGATCCGGTCCGCCGATAAAGAGAATCACGATCACCTCGTCGAACGACGTGGCGAACGCGAACACGCTTCCCGTAGCCACGGCTGGCGTGATGAGCGGCAGCGTCACGCGACGGAATGTGGTCCATGGCGTCGCGCCCAGCCCAGCGGCGGCGCGCAGCAGACTCTGGTCAAACGACAGCAATGAGGCCGTCACGGTGATCACGACAAACGGCGTGCCCAACGCCGCGTGCGCCAGAATCACCCCCGGATAAGAGTTCACGAGCCCGAGCGGCGCAAAGATCAGATAGAACCCCGCAGCGACCACAACGATCGGTACGATCATCGGCGAGATGATGATCGGCATGATCACCGAGCGCAGCGGAAACTGCGACCGGCTCAAACCCAGCGCGGCGAGCGTGCCCAGACAGGTGGCGATCACCGTCGACGCCGCACCGATGCCGATGCTGTTGAGCAACGCACGTTGCCAATCGGGGCTGGTGAGGGCCTGTTCGTACCAGCGCATCGAAAAGCCGGTCAGCGGATAAGAGAAATACGAGCCGGCGTTGAACGACAACGGCACGATCGCGAGAATCGGCGCGATCAGGAAGAACAGCGTGAGCGCGGTGTGCAGGCGTACCCAGCGCCACGCGACGCGCTCCGCCAGTACCGTATTGCGCTTGTCCTGCTTGGGCATGCCTGCGTCTCCCGATCAACGAGCCAATCAACCGAAACGCAGCCGGTCGATGCCGACAATGCGGTTGAAGATGAAGTAGAAGATGGCGGTGAAGATCACGAGAAACGCCGAGAGCGCACCCGCGAGTCCCCAGTTCAGTTGGGTATTGGTCTGCATGGCGATCAACTGGCTGATCATCTCGTCGCCCGCACCACCGAGCAGCGACGGCGTGATGTAGTAGCCCAGCGCCAGCACAAAGACCAGAAAACACCCGGCGCCAACGCCCGGCAGTGTCTGCGGAATGTAGACCCGCACGAACGCCGTGAACGGATGCGCGCCAAGCGACTTTGCTGCGCGCATGTAGACCGGCGGCACGCCCTTCATGACCGAGTAGATGGCGAGAATCATGTAGGGCAGCAGCACGTGCGTCATACCGATCAGCACGCCAGTGCGGTTGAAGATCAGCGGCACCGGGTGCGTCGTCAGCCCCAGACCTGACAACAGACTGTTGATGACGCCCCCCGGCTGAAGCAGCACATACCAAGCGGTCGTGCGCACGAGCAGCGACGTCCAGAACGGGACGATCACAAAGAGCATCAGACAATTGCTCTGCTTCTCGGGCAAGTTAGCGAGCAACCACGCCACCGGGTAGCCGAGCACGAGACACAGCAACGTCACCGTCGCGCTGATCGTGATCGTGCGCACGAATGCTGCCCGATACACCGACGCGTTCTCGGGCAGCGAGGCAATGACACCTTGCGGCGTTACCTGTGCGTCCATACCCGCGAGCAGATAGTCCGGCGTGGGGGAGGTCGCGGCGCGCTTCAACAAGCGCCACGTTTCGGGCGAACTCCAACGCTCGTCGATGGCGATCATTGCGGGTTTCCACGCGGGCGGCGTTTCATCGCCGACGGCGCGTGCGGTCCGCATGAGCAAGCTGCGGAACTCCGGCTGCGCGAAGTTCATCCGTCGGGCAATCGTGCCGAGTTGCCCGCTTTCGCGCGCCTGCTTCAAGCCCGAAGCCAGCACTGCGAATGTCGATTCACCGGGCACGCCGCTGCCGTCCCAAGCCACCAGTGCCTGCGCCAACTGCGGCATACCGTCGGAGATCTCGTGGTTCTGCACACTGCGGGCAAGCAGCAGCGCAATGGGCGCGATAAACGTCGAGAGCAGAAACACGATCAACGGTAAGGCCAGCCACAGCGCCCGCATCGACGCGCGCCGTTGCACTTTCCTGAATGAAACCATTCCTTCGGCGCTCGTGTGAGCGCCGGGTGACGTGGCGTGAGTCGATGCGGGCATGTCGGTCCTCTCGTGCTGGCCGTCGCGTTACTGCGTCAGCCACACTTGGAAGCGCTTGTTGATCGCATCCGCGTTGTCGGCCCAGAAGTTGGCATTGATCTGCACGGCGCGCTTGAAGTTCTCCGGCGCGGTCGGCATGTCGGCCAGCCGCTGCTTGTCGACGTACTGGATCGCATCTTTGCGCGGCGGCGCGTAGGCGATGTACTTCGAGAGATCCGCAGACGCTTTCGGCTGCGATGCCGAGACGATGAACTTCGCCGCAGTATCGGCGTGCTTCGCACCGGCCGGCACTGCCCACCATTCGAAGTCATAGACTTGCGCGTCCCAGACGGCCTTGAACGGCTTCTTGTCCTTCTTCGCAGCGTCGTCGATACGGCCGTTGTAGGCCTGCACCATCACCACGGCGCCGTCGGCGAGCAACTGCGGGGCCTGCGCGCCGGACTCCCACCACACGATGTTCTTCTTGATGGTGTCGAGTTTCTTGAACGCCCGATCGACACCGGCCGGCGTGGCCAGCACCTTGTAGACATCCTTCGGATCGACGCCGTCAGCGATCAGCGCCCATTCCATCGTGACCTTCGGCGACTTGCGCAGACCGCGCTTGCCGGGGAATTTCTGCAAGTCGAAGAAATCGTTGACGGTGGTCGGCGCGGCCTTTAGCTTGCTCGCGTCGTACGCGTAGATGGTGGACCACACCATGCTTGCAACCGCGCATTCGCTGATCGATCCGGGAATGAAATCGCTGCTGTTGCCCAGCGACTTCTTGTCGAACTTCTTGAGCAAGCCTTCATCGCACGCCGTAATCGCGTCGTTGGTTTCGAGATCGATCAGGTCCCACGTGGTGTTCTTCGCCTGCTCCATGGCGGAGAGCTTGGCGAGACCACCGTCATACGACTCGGTGGCGAATGTGACGCCAGTCTTCTGCGTGAACGGATCGAACCACGCCTTTTTGGCCGCGGCTTCGAACGCGCCGCCAAAGGTCACCACACTGAGCGTTTCCGCGGCGTGTGAGGCGGTGGCGGCAAACGCGAGTACCGCAAGCGCGGCGCATTGGGTTTTCAGGGAAGTGCGCATGTCAGTTGGCTCCTGCGGGTGCGGTCAAGATGAGGGACGGGGAAGGTGCGGCTGGGGAATCGATGGCGGGCGCTGCGAGTGGCGCGCAGGTCGCGAGAATCTTGCAGTCATCGTGACGCCAGGCCACATCGATCGTGTCGCCGGCGTTGGGCAGGGCATGGCGCTGCGTGTTGGGCACCTTCACGACAATCGCGTCGTGGGAGCCGAGGGTGAGATGCACGCGGTGGTGATCGCCGCAATACACGATGTCTTCGACGCGGGCGCGCACGACATTGCTGTTCGGGTCCGAGGGCGTGGCTTGCCCGCCCACGGCAGGGGATGCAGCCGAAACTTGAGGGATATGCGCACGTTCGGGGCGCAGCGCGAGCATCGCGTCGTCGCCCGCACTCAGTCCTTGTTCGCAGCGGCCGCGAATCATGCTGCCGTCCGAGAGGGCGAGCGTCGCCCAGCCGTCGTGGGCCTGCACGACGTGCCCGGTCAGTCCGTTGTTCTCGCCGACGAAGTTCGCGACGAAGGCGTTTTGCGCGTTCTCGTAGAGCTCGCTGGGCGGTGCGGCTTGCTGAATGCGGCCATCGGAAAACACGGCCACGCGATCCGACATGGTCAGCGCTTCGGCCTGATCGTGGGTCACGTAGACGATGGTGAGCGACAGTTCGCGATGCAGCCGCATGATCTCGTACTGCATCGTTTCGCGAAGACGCTTGTCGAGCGCGCCGAGTGGCTCGTCCATCAACACCACGCTCGGCTCGAACACGAGCGCCCGTGCGAGCGCTACACGTTGCTGTTGGCCGCCTGAGAGTTGCGAGGGCCGGCGATTGGCCAGATGCGACAACTCGATCATCTCCAGCGCGCGCTTGACCCGTGCGTTTTGCTCGGTACGGCCCACGCGCCTGACCGACAGCGGGAACGCGACGTTCTGCGCAATCGTGAGATGCGGAAACAGCGCGTAGTTCTGAAACACCATACCGATGTCGCGCTGATGTGGCGGCTTGTCGTCCAGCCGCTTGCCGTCCAGACGAATCTCGCCGTGGGTGGGCGACTCGAACCCGGCGAGCATCATGAGCGTGGTCGTCTTGCCCGAGCCGGACGGGCCCAGCAGCGACAGGAATTCTCCCTTGCGCACATCGAGGTTCAGGTCGTCCACGACATAGCTCGCGCCGTCGTAAGACTTGCTCACACCCGAGAACGAAATGAAGGATGGGTTCGGCATCGTGATTGCGTCCTGTGTTCGTGGCTTACGTTAGGGCGAACAGGCCCTAGGCCATCCTGGCGGCCAGATAGCGTGCGAAATCGTAATTCGGGCGCTCGAGCCGGCTCAGGTGTCCGGGCTTCGCGAGCGGCGCATGCACGCCGCGAAACACCGCTTCCACGCCGCGCCGGTCTTCGGCATTCACTTCGTCGAGCAGCTTCTTGAGCGACACCATGTGCGCATTCGCGGCCGGGTCAGCGACAAACTCAGGCGAGAGTCCGCCACCAAAGCGGATGTGCACGCGGTCCACGCCTCTGGGCTGCAACACGAGATACCAGAAGTACCCCGGCGTGAGCGTGACGAGATGCGTCGGGTAGATGGCAAGCAGCGCCGTGGTCTTGCGCCAGTGGCCTTCCAGTCGCGTGTTGTCGGGATGCGCGTTGCCGATGGGCAGCGTCGCTTCCTTGGTGATCCAGTGGTAGTTGAACGCCGCGTGTCCGGGCGGGCATTCCATCTCTTCGAGCTTCGAATGCGGACCTACCGTCGCGCGGTGCAGCATCGGCAGGTGATAGCTCTCCATGAAGTTCTCGGCGAGGATTTTCCAGTTGGTATCCCAGACGTGTTCTTCATAGAAAGTTTCGATGTAGTCGGTCATGCCGTACTGCGCAATCAACCCGGTGAGCTCGGCAAGCTGGGTGGCCACCGGCGGCGCATCGTTGTCGAGCGTGACGTAAATCCAGCCTTGCCACTGCTCGCAGCGAATCGCTGGCAACCGGTAGCTTTCCTTGCAGAAGCCCGCTTGCTCGTCCATCATCGGCGCGCCTTTCAGGGCGCCGTCGAGCGAGTAGTTCCACGCGTGATAGGGGCACACGATGCGCCGGACGTTGCCGCGACCTTCGAGCAGCACGGACATGCGATGCAGGCAGACGTTCGACATGGCCTTCAACTGCATTTGCTCGTCGCGCACCACCACGACCGGTTGATCGCCGATTTGCGCGCTCAGGTAGTCGCCGGGCTCGGCGAGGGCGCTCGCGCGGCCGACGCACTGCCATTCGTGCGCAAAGATGTCGCGCTGTTCCCGGGCGAGAAAGTCCGGCGACGTGTACACGCCGGGCGGCATGGCCCGTGCGTCGTCGAACGGGCGTTCACCACCGGTCCGCAGCGCGTCGATGAGCGCCTGCCCTGCGATCGTCCCTGTCTGCTCAGCCATGAAGCCCTCCGCTCATTCGCCATGACGCTCGGGCAACGCTGCCAGCCCTCACGCACCGCACTCAACATGAACATCAATCTATCAAGCCAAATTGCAAGCCAAAATATTGTTTTTGGATACAGGGCAAAGGTTTTGCCTATGCAGGGCCTGATTCGTCAACGCGACGCTGCCTACTGCGATGCCAGATGGAGCCGCTGGATGTAGTTCTCGGCAAACGAGGCAAAACGCTGCACGACCCGGCGGGGCTTCATCGTGCGCGATTGCGCGACGCCCAGCATGATCGCGTTGACGTTGTCTTTGAAGCGCTTGATGACGAACTCTTCGCCATCGACTGTCCGGTTCGACTTGAGCGGGAAATTCAGCAGGCTGTAGCCCAGACCGTTGGCCACCATGCCGCGCACGACTTCCGGCTGCGACGAGCGGAATGCGGGGACCGGCCGGTTGCCCACGGCGTCGAAGAGGGCGGCAAAGTATTCGCGGCTGTGCGGCAGATCGAGCATCACGTAAGGCTCCGGCAGCAGGTCGGCAAGCGATACCTTGCGAGCGCGGGCCAGCCGGTGCGTGCGCGGCAGGATGGCATAGGGCGGCAGCGAGACCAACGGCGTGAACGCGATGTCGTCGCTCAGGTCGAGGCTGTACGTGAGCACCAGATCGAGTGAGCCATCGTGCAGGCCGCGCAGCAGCCCGTCCTGATGCGCTTCCACCGTGCGAAAGGCGATGCCCGCGTGCTCTTGCGTGAAGCGGCTGATGAGCCCCGGCATCAGGGGCGGGGCCAGCGACGCGAGGCAGCCCAGCGCAATCGAGCCTGTCATGCCGCCATCCATCTCTTTGGCCGCCATCTGCAACTCTTCGGCGGTTTTCAGCAGGTTGCGCGCCTGCCCGAGCAAATCACGCCCGGCTTGGGTCAGCGACAGGCCGCTCGCGTGATGCCGGATGAACAGCTGCACCCCGAACGAGACTTCGAGATCCGCCAGCGCGGTGGAAATGGAGGGCTGTGAGATATGCAGCCGTTTGGCGGCCGCCGTGAAGGACAGCGCTTCCGCCGTGACCACGAAATAACGCAGCTGACGCAGCGAGTACCGCAGGGGCTGCGTATCTAACGTCTCCAACGTTGCCAAGGTAGCCAGGTTATCCATCGGCATCGCTCCATAAGGCGGCATGGGGTGATGGCATTGTGAAATCGAAAAAAAAGTCTGCATAGTCAAATCCGATGCTTTGCATTTTTTAAATATATTTTTCGGATTCTGTCGAGGCGCGTAGATTTTCGCGAATGACCTACCCCCGCGGGGCGTTCGGAATCAATCTGCCTTCTGAAGGACGCAAGCCATGACAGTGCAAACAACGTCAATCGATACGCTCGTCGTCGGCGCCGGGCAGGCCGGTGTGGCGATGAGCGAGCACCTGAGCAAGCACGGTGTGCCGCATCTCGTGCTGGAGCGCTCACGTATCGCCGAGCGCTGGCGCACCGGACGTTGGGACTCGCTGGTAGCGAATGGCCCCGCATGGCACGACCGCTTTCCGAACCTGACTTTTGCGGAGATCGACCCTGATAGCTTTGCCTCGAAAGAGCAGGTGGCCGACTACTTCGTCGAATACGCGCGAAAGATCGAAGCGCCGATTCGCACAGGTGTCGAAGTGACGAAGGTCGTGCGCAACCAAGGCCGGCCGGGCTTCACCGTGGAAACGTCGGACGGCACGCTCGAAGCGCTGCGCGTGGTGGTGGCGACCGGCGCGTTCCAGCGTCCGGTGATTCCCGCCATCGCGCCTGCCGACGCGCGGCTGACGCAGATTCATTCCGCCGACTACCGCAACCCCGGGCAATTGCCGCCGGGCAATGTGCTCGTCGTCGGCGCTGGCTCGTCGGGCGTGCAGATCGCCGATGAGTTGCAGCGCGCCGGGCGGCAGGTCTATTTGTCGGTCGGCGCGCATGACCGGCCCCCACGTGGCTATCGTGGACGCGACTTCTGCTGGTGGCTCGGTGTGCTCGGCGAATGGGATGCGGAAATCATGCGGCCGGGCCGCGAGCACGTGACCATCGCGGTGAGCGGTGCGCACGGCGGTCATACGGTGGACTTTCGACGTCTGGCGCATCAGGGCGTCATGCTCACCGGGCTGACGCAGTCGTTCGAGGCCGGTGTCGTGCGTTTTCAGGACGATCTGGCACAGAACATCGCGCGCGGCGACGAAAACTATTTGTCGCTGCTCGATGCTGCGGATGCTTACGCCGCCCGCAACGGCCTCGACCTTCCCGAAGAGCCGGAAGCCCGCGTCATTCCGCCCGATCCGGCGTGCCTGACGAACCCGCTGCGCGACCTCGATCTGGCTCAAGCCAACGTCACGTCGATCGTCTGGGCGACGGGCTACGCCGTCGATTTCCGCTGGCTGCAAGTCGATGCCTTCGGCGAGAACGGCAAACCGAAGCATCAACGCGGCGTCTCGCAGGAGCCGGGCGTGTATTTCCTCGGTCTGCCGTGGCTCTCGCGTCGCGGATCGTCGTTCATCTGGGGCGTGTGGCATGACGCGCGGCATATCGCGGACCACATCGCCACCCAACGCAAATATCTCGCCTATTACGACTCGCCAACGATTTGAGGGGCACGCCATGAGCCAACCGACGCATACCCGTATCCGCATGTTCAACACGAAGGAGACGTATCCGAATCAATCGCTCGATAACGATCTTTGTCAGGCAGTGCGTGCGGGAAACACGGTCTACGTGCGTGGGCAGATCGGTACCGACTTCGCAGGCAATCTAGTCGGGCTGGGCGATCCGCGTGCGCAGGCCGAGCAGGCGATGAAGAACGTCAAGCAACTGCTCGAAGAGGCCGGCAGCGACTTGTCGCACATCGTCAAGACGACCACGTACCTGACCGACGTGCGCTTTCGCGAGCCGGTTTATCGCGAAGTGGGGAAGTGGCTCAAAGGCGTGTTTCCGATTTCCACGGGGCTGACCGTGGTCGCGCTGGGGCAGCCCGAGTGGTTGATGGAAATCGACGTCATCGCCGTGATTCCCGATGGCTGCACGCGTCCCGGCGCGTAAGGCAGTGAGGCGCATAAGGCACGTAAGCGAGGTAAGGAGCAAACATGACCTTCTCTATCGTTGGACGATGTGAAAAGACCGGACAACTCGGCATTGCGATCAGTTCGTCGAGCATTGCTGTCGGGGCACGGTGTCCGTGGCTGCGCGCGAACGTTGGTGCAGTGTCCACACAGAACGTGACGCTGCCTGCGCTGGGGCCGCAGATTCTGGACCGTCTCGCCGAGGAAGCGGTCGATCCGGCAACCGCGCTGAGCCGAACGCTGGCCGCCAGCGACTGGAGCGAGTACCGGCAAGTCACCGTGCTCGATGCGCAGGGCCGCACGGCGTTCTTCAGCGGCCAGCAAACGCTGGGGATATATAACGCCGTGGCCGGGGTGCAGTGCGTGGCCGCAGGCAACATGTTGCGGGGGCGCGAGGTCATCGACGCCATGATCCCGGCGTTCGAGAACACGCCTGGCCCGCTGGCTGACCGGTTGCTCGCTGCGATGCATGCGGCAATGGCCAGTGGTGGCGAGGCGGGGCCGGTGCACTCGGCGGCGCTGAAGATTGTGGGCGACCTGATCTGGCCGATCGTCGACTTGCGCGTCGATTGGGCCGACGAGGACCCCATCGGCAAGCTGGACGGGCTCTGGCAAGCCTACAAGCCGCAAATGCAGGACTACGTGACCCGGGCGCTGAACCCCACGGCTGCACCGAGCTATGGAGTGCCGGGCGATGAATGACGTGTCGAGCCGCGCATTGCTGGAAACGCTGATCGGATTCCCCACCGTCAGCCGCGATTCCAATCTGGCGATGATCGAGTTCATTCGCGATTACCTTGCGCAACACGGGGTGCAGAGCGAACTCTTCTACAACGACGAGCGCACCAAGGCCAATCTGTTCGCGACTATCGGTCCGCAAGATCGCGGCGGCATTGTGCTCTCGGGGCACACCGACGTCGTGCCGGTCGATGGACAGGCGTGGACTGTCGATCCGTTTCGCCTCATCGAGAAAGAGGGCCGTCTTTACGGGCGTGGTACCGCCGACATGAAGGGCTATATCGCTTCGGTATTGGCGGCGGTGCCGATCTTCGTCGCGCGTGACTTGCGCATCCCTGTGCATCTGGCGTTTTCGTACGACGAGGAGATCGGCTGTCTTGGCGTGCGCCCCATGCTCGCAGAGCTGGCCAAGCGCCCGCACAAACCGGTGCTGTGCCTGATCGGCGAGCCGACGGCGCTCAAGCCCGTATTGGGGCATAAAGGCAAGCTGGCGATGCGATGCTGCGTGAAGGGCGCACCGTGCCATTCGGCGTATGCGCCTTATGGCGTCAATGCCATTCAGTACGCGGCACGGCTCATCAACTGTCTGGAAGATATCGGCGAAGAACTTGCCGACCCCGAGTATCACGACACGCGCTTCGATCCACCGTTTTCCACGGTGCAGACTGGCGTCATCAAGGGCGGACGCGCGCTGAACATCGTGCCCGCCGAATGCGAGTTCGATTTTGAAGTGCGGGCGTTGCCGGGGTTCGATGCGACGCATGTTGCCCGGACATTGCAGCATTACGCCGAGACCGATCTGCTGCCGAAGATGCGCGCTGTGAAACCGGACACCGACATTCGTCTGGTCGAGTTATCGGCATATCCAGCGCTGGCGACGCCACCGGATAGCGACGCCGCGCGTCTGCTGGCGATGCTGTGCGACTCCCGGGAATTCGGTACGGTCGCGTTCGGCACCGAGGGCGGATTGTTCAACGAAGTGGGCATTCCGACGGTGGTGTGTGGCCCGGGCAGCATGGATCAGGGGCACAAGCCGGATGAGTTCGTGAGCCTCGAACAACTCGAAGGCTGCGACGCGATGCTGCACCGCCTCGCCGATCACCTTGCGACCTGAGCGGCGCCGCAATCTATACAATTCACTTCCATCAGCGCAACGAGGCAGTGAGCGATGGATAGTGTAGAGAACGTGCGAGCCTTCCTCGCGGTGGCCGAAATGGGGAGCTTCACGGCGGCCGCACGCCGGTTGGACGTGTCGGCGCCAGTGGTGACAAAGCGGGTCAGTGCGCTGGAGAAGGAACTGGAGGTTCTGCTCTTTCAACGCACCACCCGCAGCCTGACGCTGACCGCCTCCGGGCGCGACATGCTGGGCAGCGCCCGCGATTTTCTGGCGGCCTATGAGCGGCTGTCCGAGCGCGCGGCGGTGGATGATCGCTCGCTCGGCGGCCGCTTGCGCGTTAAAGCGCCCGCGTCGTTCACCAACCACTTTCTCGGCAAGTTGCTCAACGAGTTCTTCCTCACCCATCCCAAGGCGAGTCTCGAACTGCAACTGGCGAACCGGGCCGTCGATCCGGTGCTGGAAAATTTCGACTTCGTCATCACCGGGCTGCCCGTTACCTACGACGGTGTCGAAGAGTTTCCACTGTGCCCGTTCAAACGGCTGGTCTACGCGTCGCCCGACTATCTGGCGCAGCACGGCACGCCCGAACACCCGTCAGACCTGCCCGGCCATCGCTGCCTGCTCTACTCGTATCAAAGCACCGTGCGCACGTGGACGTTCACCGATGCGCGCGCCGGCGACATTCAGGTGAGCGTCGACGGCGGCTTTGCGACCAACGATATCGACGCCATGCACAACGCCTGCGTCGACGGCATGGGCGTAGCGATACTCCCGCGCTATCGCGCCAATGACAGCGTGCGGGCAGGGCGTCTGGTGCAGTTGCTGCCCGGTTTCGGGCTGCCGGACTACTGGATCAAGGTGCTGCGTCCGGCCAATCACCACAATCCCAAGCTGTTCCATGCCTTGCTCGATTACCTCGTCGCAGGGCTCGCCCGACTGGAGGAGCAGGGCACTTACCTGTGACCTCGCACGTCACGTGTTTTGTCTGCCAATCCCGGTCATCGGGTGACGCGCGATTATTTCCGAATCGCGTGTTCTGAACTTCCACTTCGCCCCTATATTGCGGGGCCGCGTTCGCCCATTATCTGGGCCAGCCGTGCGCTGCCTGCCAGTCGCGCGGTACCCAAGACAATAAAAGAGATACAGGAGACAACCGTGAAGCACTGGATCGCTTGCCTGCCCCTTGCGGCATGCTCGCTGAGCGCGTTCGCGCAAAGCAACGTGACTATCTACGGCGCGGTCGACGCCGCCATGACCTACGTGAACAACAGCGGCGGCAAGTCTGCATGGCAGGCGGCCAGCGGCGGGCGCGCGGGTGACAAGTTCGGCTTCAGCGGGGTCGAGGATCTGGGCGGCGGCTTGTCGGCGATCTTCACGCTCGAAGCGGGTTTCAACATCATGAACGGCGCCTCGCAGCCCGCCAACACGATGTTCGGCCGGCAAGCGTTCGTCGGCTTCTCGGACAAGCGGCTCGGCACGCTGACGATCGGTCACCAGTATTCGATGACCAACGACTACTTTGTGCCGCTGTCCACGTCGTTCATGTTTGCCGGTGGTCTGGGCGCGACGCTGGGCGATATCGACGGCTCGTGGAATTACAACAAGATCAACAACGTCATCAAGTACGAGAGCCAGACTTACGCCGGACTGAAGTTCAGTACGATGCTCTCGCTGGGTAACGTGGCGGGGAATTTCGCACAGGACCGGACGTACGGCTTCGGCGCGTCGTACACGAGCGGCGGTCTGCAAGTGGCTGGCGCGTACATGAACATGCGCACGCCGGGCACGTCGATCTTTGGCGCGGCCACTTCGGCGCAGCCGGGGGCGGCCTATTCGAACCCGGTCACCAACCCGATCTTCCAGAACTACGTCACGGCCACGAGCGAGCAGGTGGTTGGCGGCGGCGCGAAGTACACGTGGGGCAATTCGCAGGTGTCGGCCATGTACGAGAACGTGCGCTTTCTCGATATCGTGCGCACGGCAGCCAACCCGCTGGCACCGCCCAACGCCGTCTTCAACAACTACCAAATCAACTACGGATACTCGTTTTCGCCGCGCACCATGGCGGGTATCGGCTACCAGTACAGTTTTGCGCCGGGCGGACATTACCAGTCGGTCGAAGGCGGCGCGGCCTACAATTTCTCCAAGACGACGTACCTCTACGGCATCGTCGTCTGGCAGCACGCGAGCGGGCACGATTCGACGGGCAATGTGGCCGTGGCCGACATCTTCGGTCTGACGGCATCGACCACGCCGAATCAAATGGCCGTGCGCGTGGGTTTGCGCAAGCTGTTCTGACCGCATCGGTCTATCGACATCTCGACGGAATCTGAACTCGCATGCCAAACACCAACACCTCCCCGAACGCGCCGGCGCCGCTCGATCTGCAATCTTTTCTCGACGGCCGCCGCATGTCGGGGCTTCAGTGGCGCGTTGTCGTCCTGTGCTTTCTGATCGTCGCCATCGACGGCATCGACATCGGGCTGGCAGCCTACATCGCACCGGCCGTGCGCCGGGAGTGGGGCCTGTCGGTCGCGGAACTCTCGCCAATTTTCGTCTCGGCACTGATCGGCATGATGGCCGGCTCGCTGCTGTTCGGGCCGCTGGCCGACCGGCGCGGGCGGCGCTTTGTGTTGCTGGCGTCGGTGGCGACCTTTGGGCTCGCCACGCTGGCCACGCTGTTCGCGACCAACGTCACCGAACTATCGATCCTGCGCTTCATCGCCGGTGCGGGCATCGGGGGCGCTTCGCCCGCAGCGGTCACGCTGACGGCCGAGTACGCGTCGGGCAAGCGCAAGCTGTCGATCATTACGCTGATGATGTGCGGCAATTCGATGGGGTCCGCGTTCGGTGGCGTAGTGGCCTCACAGATTATCGAGCGGCACGGCTGGCACGCCATGGTGCTCGTGGGCGGGGTATTGCCGCTGCTGCTGTTACCGGTGCTGTGGGGGCTGTTGCCTGAGTCGATGCGCTTTCTCGCGTTGCGCCGACCCCATGAGCAGGACCGCCTGCGCGCACTGGGTCGCCGCATCGCTCCCGATGTTGTGACGCCGCAGACCACCTTCGTTGCCCTTGAAAAGAAACAAAGCCGCTCGCCGGTACGTGAATTGCTGGTGGCGCCTTATGCACGCGGCACGTTGCTGCTGTGGGCTGCGTTCTTCATGGGCCTTTCGGTGCTGTACCTGATGGCAAGCTGGTTGCCGACCATCATTACGAATTCCGGTGGCTCGATGCGCAACGCGGCACTCATCACCGCGCTGTGGTCGATTGGCGGCACCACGGGCGGTCTGCTGCTCGGGCGAGTGATGGACAGTGCGCGACCGGCGTGGGTGCTGGGCGCGGCTTATGCGGTGGCGTTCGTGACGGTGATCTGCATCGGCCGCACTTTCGGCAATGCGGCCGTGCTTGCCCCGCTCGTGTACATCGCTGGGGTTTGCATCAGCGGCACGCAGGTCGGTCTCAATGGCCTCGCGGCAACGTATTACCCGACGGCGAACCGGGCGACCGGGGTGGCTTGGGCGACGGGCATCGGGCGTTTCGGTTCGATCCTCGGTTCGAGCGTGGGCGGCTTGTTGCTCGGCTCGGGCATGGCGTATCCGGTGCTATTCGCGATCGTCGGTGTGCCTGCGCTGGCCGCCGCGTTCTGCATGTTCGCGATGCCCGCCGCCCGCCGTGAACCCGCCCCGGCGTTGGCACCCGTCAGCCGCTGATCACTGACCACTTCTTTCACGACTACTGGACACCACGACTCATGGCATTTCCCGGTCCGGCGTTTCTCGCTCTCTGGAACGACGTTACGCCGCAGCATGCGCAGGAATACAACCGCTGGCATACGCGCGAGCATGTGCCGGAGCGCGTCGGTATCGACGGCTTTATCGAGGGGCGGCGCTATCGGCATGCGCTGCCGGGACAGCGGGAGTATTTCACCGCCTACGGTGCGGTGTCGCCCGAAGTCTTCCGTTCGATGGCGTACCTGAACGTGATCGACGAGCCGACGCCGTGGTCGGCCAACATGCGCTCGACCTTGACGAACGTGCTGCGTGCACCTTGCCGGACGCTCGGGTCGGTGGGTGGTGGCACTGGCGGAGCAGTTGCTTGCGTTCGCCTGCAAACAGATACCCCGGCGTCGTCGTCGCTAGGCGCCATCCCGCCATTGTTGGAGGCGTGTGCAGCACTGGACGGTGCCGTCGCCGCGCATCTGGGTGAGGTTTTCGACGCACAGCCGAACGCCTTTGCCCACTGGACGGCGGCCGACATGCCCACGCATGTTCTGCTAGTCGAGACGGAGGATATTGCGGCGGCGGAGGCATTGCGTGAGCGCATTGCGTCGCTCGCAGCGGATGCGCTGCCGGTGTTGGCACCGCCTGCCGTCGATGTGTATTCGCTGATCTTCGCGATCGGCCACGATGATGTCGATGCGTCGCTGCGCCGCACACGGTAATCGTGTGTGGCGATGCAAAGAAACAAGATTGATGGAGCCCCCCGAATGAAAGCCCTTCAGAAAACGACCGCTGCCTTTGGCCTTGAGTGGCGCGACGTTCCCGAACCGGACCAGCCCGGCGCGCTCGATGTCATCGTCGACGTGACAGCCGCCGGTATTTGCGGCAGCGATGTTCACATCTACGATTGGTCGGGCGGCTATGACTTCCTGCGATCCGCATTCCCCGTGACGCTGGGCCACGAATTCGCGGGCCGCGTCGCGACCCTCGGTGCGGCGGTCGATACGCTGCAAGTCGGCGATGCTGTCGTGGTTATCCCTTCGGTCGAATGCGGCGTGTGCGAATACTGCGTTTCCGGACGCGTCGATGAATGCCGTGACCGCCGGGGTATCGGCATGATGCGCGACGGTGCATTTGCCAGCCGTGTGCGAGTCCCCGCGCGCAACTGTCTGACGCTGCCCCCCGGGCTGGATGCCGGTGTCGCGTCGCTGGCGGAGCCGCTGTCCATCGGGATGTCGGCGGTGAAGACGGCGCAGGTGCGCGCAGGTGACCGTGTGCTGGTCATGGGCCCCGGCACGATCGGTCAGGCCATTGCCGTGCTGGCGAAGGCGCGCGGTGCTCGCGTGGCGATCGTTGGGCACAACGACGCAGAACGTCTCGCGACGGCCCGTGCGCTGGGTATCGACGCCACGCTGGATCTCGACGGCGCCCCTGAAGGCGCGATGCGCACGCTATTGGGCGAGAACGAATACGACGTCGTCATTGAGGCGACGGGCGTTGGCGCGGCGGTGCAAGCCGGGCTGGATGTGTTGCGTCCGTCGGGCGTGTTCGTGGTCTGTGGCATCCACGGCAAGCCGATCAGCTTCGATGGCGCGAAGCTCGTACGCCAGCGTCACCAGATTCGCGGGACGTATCGGGCGACACGCGCGACGTGGCAGGAAGTGCGCGATTTTCTGGTGGCGAACCACGCGGCGCTCGCACCGATGGTCACGCACCGGTTGCCGCTGGCGCAGGCCATCGATGGGTTCGAGATGGCACGCAACAAGATCGGCTCGAAGATCGTGCTGGTGCCCTGATAGCGGGCCGTGCAATTTGGCGTCATGGGGGAGGGCGATTCAACTCACCACCCCCATCACGACGCTGACAGTGTGCTCACGACCGTCGTCGACCAAGGCGACGCGTTTCGACCCCGGCGGCAGTCGTTCACCGTCGACATCGATCGAAGCAATCCCCTGAGTCACCCCCTGCGGGTTCGTGAACGTCACGAGATAGCGCGACTTGCCATGCCGGTAAGTGAGTCGGAATTGCCGCCACTCGTGCGGGATGCAAGGGGCGAGTGTCAGCGACTCGCTGTGCTTTTTCACGCCGAGGATGTATTCCACCGCGCCGCGATACATCCATCCGGCGGAACCCGTGTACCACGTCCATCCGCCGCGCCGCACGTGGGCGGGGGCGGCGTAGACATCGCCCGCCATCACGTAGGGTTCCACCTTGTAGGCGTGTACACCCGCGCGGGTGCTCGCATGGTTGATCGGATTGAGCATCTTGAACATCTCGCTCGCCCGATCGCCGTCGCCGAGCATGGCGTGCGCGATCATGCACCACGCAGCCGCATGGGTGTACTGGCCGCCATTCTCCCGCACACCCGGCACGTAACCCTTGATATACCCGGGGTCCAGCGGTGTTTTGTCGAACGGCGGTGTCAGCAGCAGCACCAGATCGTCGCCGGAGCGCACCAGATAATGCTCGACCGATTCCATCGCACGGCGCTGCCGTTCGGCTTCTCCCGCGCCGGAAATCACACTCCAGCTTTGCGCGATCGAGTCGATACGGCACTCGGCGTCACCGGCTCTGCCCAGCGGCGTGCCGTCGTCGAAGTACGCGCGCAGATACCATGCGCCGTCCCAAGCGCCGTTGTTCAACGCCGCTTTCAGCTTCCGAGCGTGCTCGCGCCATCGCTTGGCGGCGAGTGTTGCGCCGCGTGCGTCGGCGATGGGGGCGAATGCGCTCAGCGTGGCGTACAGAAACCAGCCGAGCCAGATGCTTTCGCCCTTGCCTTGATAACCCACGCGATTCAACCCGTCGTTCCAGTCGCCGCCGCCGATCAACGGCAAACCATGCATGCCCGTGGTCAGGCTGCATTCGATAGCGCGCTCGCAATGCTCGAACAAGGTGCCGGTCACCGAGCTCACTGTCGGTGCGAAGTACGCGTTCTCATCGTCTGCCGGGACCGACGGCCCCTCCAGATATGGCACGCGCTCGTCGAGTACGGCCAGATCGCCGGTCTGGTCGAGGTAGTGCGCCAGCACGTAAGGGAGCCACAACCGGTCGTCGGAAATATGGGTGCGCACGCCGCGATCCGCCGGCGGATGCCACCAGTGCTGCACATCGCCCTCTGCGAATTGATGCGCCGCAGCTTTCAGCAAGTGGGCGCGTGTCAGGTCGGGGCGAGTGAGCGTCAGCGCCATCGAATCCTGAAGCTGGTCACGAAATCCGTAGGCACCGCTCGCCTGATAGAACGCCGTGCGCGCCCACATGCGGCACGCGATGACCTGATACAGGAGCCAGCCGTTCACCATCAGATCGGCGGTGCGATCGGGTGTCTCCACTTGTAGTTGAGTCAGGATGTCGTGCCACTGCGTCTTGGCGTCGGCCAGCACGTCGAGCGGTGGCTGCCGGCGGTATTGCTGGATCCATTGGCGTGCCGAGTCGCGATCGGCCGCCTGACCGAGCATGAACGTCAATTGCACGCGCTCACCCGGTGCCAGTGAAACCTGTGTGAGCAGTGCACCACACGGGTCGAGACCCGCGCCGGTCCAGTTGCTTAGCGATACCTCTCTCGCGAGCGCCACCGGCTGTGAAAGATTGCCATTTCGGCCGATGAACTCGGTTCGATCCCCGGTCCAGCCGGTTTGTTTGCCGAGCCAGTCGATAAACGCGATGCGCTCGCCAAACTCGGCGTTGCGGCGATTGCTTGCCAGCATGGCGCCGGTCGCCGGATCGATCTCGGTCACGATGAACGGGGCATTGGCGGCACGATCGCTGCCAAGCACCCATTCCACATAGCCCGTCACCGAGAGCTTTCGATGATGCCGTGACCGGTTCTCGAGCGTGAGCACCGAGAGCTTGACCGGGTCGTGCCAACTGACGAACTGCGTCAACTCGCTTCTGATGCCATGCGCGGTGTGCTCGAATCGGCTGTAACCGTGACCGTGGGCTGCGATGTATCGCGTGTTTTCCAGACGAATCGGCAACGCCGTTGGCGTCCACAGCTCGCCGCTCTCGTCGTCACGCAGGTAGAACGCTTCGCTGCAAGGGTCCGCGACGGGGTCGTTCGACCACGTCGTCAGTTGGTTCTCGTGACTGTTCTCCGCCCACGTGTAGCCGGCGCCCGACTCGGAGACCTGAAAGCCGAAATTCGGGTTGGCCACGATGTTGATCCATGGCGCCGGCGTGCGCTGGCCCCGGCCCAGTACGGTGACGTATTCCGCACCTTGTTCGGCGAAGCCACCCAGCCCGTTGAAACACTCCAGCACCGGCAGCGCGGCGGGGGTGTCGTCGACGTCTTGTGCACGTTCCGCATGAACGTGGGCGACGGGCACGACGCGGCGGCTCTCGACGCGACGCATACGCACCACCTGTTCTTCCAAACTGCCTTGCTTGGCACCCGCCAGCACCGCGCGTGCAGTACTGAGCAACAAGGTCAGTTCGTCGGGCGCCATCGCATCGGCGCGAAGCACGAAGATGCCACCATGACGCGATCCGGGGGCCGGCGTCACCTGCGCGCCGCTTACCATCGTTTGCAGCGCGCCTTGCAACTCTTGAATGTAAGACACCTTGCGCTCGTTCAATATCACCAGATCGACCGGCAGCCCCTTGCCCTGCCAGTACTCATGCGCGCGCAGCAGTTGTCTGACGGTGTCGCGGTCATCCATATCGTCCACCCGCACCAGCACGATCGGCAGGTCGCCAGAGATGCTGAACTTCCATAGCGCCTGCACGCTCAGCGTGTTGCGCTTGAGAAGGTCGCCGCCGGGGCGCATCACGGGGTCTGAATAAAGCACGCGATTGGCGAGGTACTGGAAGAGGTGGGCCTCGTCGGCGGTGATGCCCAAGTGATGCAGATTGACCTGACCTTGCGTCCACGCGAGCGTCGAGGCGCGCTCGAAGCACGCGGGGTCGTGGTACTTGTCGGTCAGATCGCGGATGGCGTCCTGCGAGTCGGCCACCATCGTGGCAAAGACAATATGTTCGGTCGCGCCTGCCGCAATGGTCACGCGCTTGCGCAGGCTGAAAATCGGGTCGAGCACCGAGCCGACGGTATTCGACAGCGGCCGGCCGTCCATGATCGCAACGGCATTGCGGATTGAACGGCCACGCCCTAGGAAGCAGACCCGATCGGTTTCGTATCCGACGTTATCGCCCGGCGTTGCGCTTGCCAGCACGTGTGCGGCCCAGACGGGGGTGTCCGTGCTGCTGCGCGGGCGTCGCATGGCAACCAGCCCGTGCACTTCGGGCAGATATTCGGTCTGGACAAACAGGTTGGAGAAGGCCGGATGCGCCGCGTCGGTCGCCATCGGGGCGAGCACGACTTCGGCATAGGAGGTCACTTCGATTTCGTGACTGTCGGCGCCCGCGTTGGTAATCGACAGACGCCGGATCTCGGCGTTGTCTTCGGGCGAAACCATGATCTCCAGCGACGTGATGATCGAGCCTTCCTGACGAACGATGCAGGCACGGTCTTCCGAGAACGACACCTCGTAGCGTTCGGGGTCGAGGCCCAGCGGCTGAAACGCGGCGGACCACACCTCGCCGCTCGCGGTATCGCGCAGGAACAGGTGGCTGCCCCACGCATCGCAGGTCGGGTCTTCGCGCCAGCGTGTGACGGCGAGGCCGGCACAGAGGCTGTAGCCCGAACCGGCCGTGGTGACCATCACCGAGTACTCGCCGTTGGACAGCAAGTGGGTCGACGGGATGGCCTGATTGGCGGACTGATAGCGCCGCACTACCGGCACGGTCGTCTGGGCGGCGCGCACGGTATCGGCCACATCGGGGGTCAGGTCGACGACGCCGATTTCTCGCGGGTTGGCCTCATGCAGCAGGAGGTCGGCGGCGTGCACCAGCGGCTGTCGATGAAAGCGCTGACGCATGACGCCGCCGAGCAGCACGTTGGCCATGGCCACCAGCGCCATGCCTTGGTGATGGGCCATGTAAGTGCGAACAGGCACAGCGGTACAGTTTTGCGGCAGTCGTGAGGGCGTGTAGTCGACCGCGTCGTAATAGCCGTAGACGCCACGACCACCGGCCGCGTCGAGGCGCTGAAAGTTGGCAACGGCGTGGGGCGCGTCAAACATGGCCGCGAGGGCCGTGGCATAGGGCGCGATGACCAGATTCTGCGCAAGGCCGCGCTTGAGCGCCAGTTCCGGCACGCCGAACGCCGCGTATTGATAGGTCAGGGACCGGTCGCGCACGTTATAGACGGACTCCGAGATGCCCCAAGGTACATCGCGCTCGCGGCCATACGCCCGTTGGCACGCAACGGCCAATTCGCAACTCAGGTCCAGCAGGCTGTGCCTCGGGTATTGCATCACCAGCGAGGGCATCAGATATTCGAACATTGACCCCGACCACGACATCAGCACCGCCGACCGGCCATACGGGATCATGCTGCGTCCCAGCCGGAACCAGTGCGTGGCTGGTACGTCGCCTTTCGCAATGGCGATAAAGCTCGTCAGGTGGGCTTCGGAAGCCAGCAGGTCGTAGTACGAATTGTCGAGTTCGACCTCGTGCACCCGGAAGCCGACGGCAAACAGCCGTCGGTCGGTGTCGAACAAGAACTGGAACTCCATCTCGTCGAACAGCTTGCGGGCCATCTGCGACACCGCACCCAGTCGTGCGACGATCGCCGCACGCGCGGTGGTGTCGACCGGCTCGGCGGCGCTGGCTTCATCGTCATCGTCGGGCGCAGTGTCTGTGACAGGCGCCGCATGCAGCGGCAGGTCGCGCAGATGGCTGCTCACGTCGGCACGGATGGCATTCGCCCACGCGAGTACCTCACTGTGCGCGGCGTCCCCGCGCTCTTGGGCGAAGGTTTGAGCCAGATCGACCAGCGTGGTCGCCAGCGAGTCCAGCAGATGCCAGCGCCAGCGCCAGTCCTCGGTCGCCGTGGCAGGGGGCGTGGACGGGCCGCCGACCGTCGCGGTGGCGCTCGGCGGTGCGATCAGCGTTTGTTCGAAGGCATCGAGTCCTTCGAGCAACTGGCTGCGATTGACGGTGAGCGTGCGCCGGTCGTCACGCTCGCGGTCGATGGCGTCGCGCAGCAGCCGGGCGGCATCGCGCACGCCATCGAGCTGGGTCGTCGAACAGACCGATTGCCGGGCCATGTCTGCACAGCCGCCCATGACGGCCAGCAGATGGGCCGCCAGATTGCCGCTGTCGACGGTCGATACGTATTGCGGCAGCAGGGGCTCAAGCGTTTGCGTGTCGTACCAGTTGAAGAAATGTCCCCGGTAGCGGGGCAACTGCGCCAAGGTGCCCAGCGTCGCCTCCAGCCGCTCGATGGCTTCCATCGTGCCGATCCAGCCGAAGTCACGTGCCGACAGCACTGACAGCAGATAGAGGCCGAAGTTGGTCGGCGAACTGCGATGCGCGACGACGGGCAGCGGGTCTTCCTGAAAGTTGTCCGGCGGCAGATGGTGCTCGGCATCGCTCACGAACGTGGCAAAGAAGCGCCAGATGCGCCGGCCAGCCATTCGCATCGCGGGCACGTCGCTGGCGGCAAGGCGGGGCAGCGGCTTTAGCCACGCAGCGTGGCTGATCCATTGCGCAATCAGTGGCGAGACCGCCCACGCCAGCAGAAAGGGCGCGGCAACAAACAGACTGTGCGGCCGCCAGTACGCCACGGCCGCAGCGGCCAGCCCGGCGATGACGATGGCACCGCGCAGTGACCAGAAAAACTCACCGACCGAGCGCCCGGCCAACAACTTGGTCTGCGCGGCCGTGACCCACTCCAACAGGCGCCGGCGCGAGATCAGCAGGCGGTAGAGGGTGCGCGCGATGGCGTCGGCGGCCAGCCAAGCGTGGTTGGCCAGCATGGTGACCACGATGGCTGTGTGGCCGATGGCCCAGAGCACGTCGCGTCCCACCGCCCGCCAATGACTGCGCAGCGAAATGCCTCGCTCGCCCGGAAACAGGCCGTGACCGATCATCACGATTGCGGGGGCGCTGATAGCGAGCAACACCAGACTCGTCCATACGCCGACCGGCGCATTCGTCAGCATCCAGCCGCAGAGCAGCGTGCCGAGCATCGCAGGTGCCGACAGTGAGCGCCGCAGGTTATCCAGCATCTTCCAGCGCCCGACAGCAGGCAGCTTCTCACCGTTCGTGCCGAACAACCACGGCAACAGTTGCCAGTCACCGCGTATCCAGCGGTGCAGACGGGCCGCAGCGACCTGCGCGTTCGACGGGAAGTCTTCGAACAATTCGATATCGGTCACCAGCCCGCAGCGCGCGAAGATACCTTCGAACAGGTCGTGGCTGAGAATGGTGTTCTCGGGGATTCTGCCCGTGAGCGACGTTTCGAATGCGTCGACGACATACAGCCCCTTGCCGATGTAGCTGCCTTCGCCAAGCAGGTCCTGATAGACGTTCGACACGGCACCCGCATACGGATCGATACCGCACGGGCCGGAGAACAAACGCTGATAGACCGACCCTTCGTGAAGCGTCGGCAACGACGGCGTAATGCGCGGCTGAAGTACGCCGTAGCCTTCGACGACACGACGCGTCACCGGGTCGATCCCCGGTCGATTGAGCGGATGGGCGGCAGTGCCTACCAGTTGGCGCACCGCATCGATCGGCAGCCGCGTGTCGCTGTCGAGGGTGATGACGTAGCGCACGTCAGTGGGGGCTTGCGGTGGCACGCCGTCGATGTCCACGAATGACGTGTCGGTGGCGCCGCGCAACAGACGATTGAACTCGTGGAGCTTGCCGCGCTTGCGCTCCCACGCCAGCCACTTGCGCTGCGCCTCGTTCCACAGACGGCGACGGTGGAACAGGAAGAATCGCGGCGAGTTGCCACTCACATGGGCATACCGGGCGTTAAGCATCGCGACACGCTCACTCGCAGCCGTCAGCAGCGGCAGGTCGCTCTCGAGATGCTCCGAATCGGCGTCTTTCCAATCGGAGAGCAGCGCAAAGTACACGTCGCCCGCCGCATTGGCGAGATAGTGCAGTTCGAGCTGATCGACTTGCTCGTTAATGCCCGCTTCGTTCGTCAGCAGCGTGGGTACCACGACAAAGGTCTTCAGCGTTGAAGGAACCCCCTGCGCGAGCGCCATGCGGGGCAAATGGCGCGGCACGATCAACTTGGTCAGTATTTGATCGATCGCCATGACGGCCAGATCGGAGGCAGGGATGGCGGCGAAGATGGCGAGCAGCAGCAGCCCGAGTACGCTCACGCCGGCCTGATGGCTCAGCCACAGCGGGTTGGCCAGAATCAACGCGCTCAGGCCGACGATCGAGGCGATGTAGAGCGCCGATCCACGTGACGTGTAGGCGCGAAGACAGCGTTGCGCGAACGGCACCCGATAGCCGATTTCGCGCTCGAATTCGCGTCGCCCCGCTGCCAGCAGGTAATAGCCCGGATCAGCGCGCCGTTGCATGTCATGACTAGCGGTTGCCTGATCGAGTCCGTTCGGCGGGCGCGTGGACGGGTGCGCCATCGCGTGGGCGGCGGCTGCGGCCTTGGCATTCAACGCGTCGGCAACGGCCAGCTCGGCGAGCGGCGAACGCGCGGCCAGTGTCTCGATCTCATGCCGGTATTGGTCGCGCGTGGCGAAATCCATCTCGGCGTAGCCGGGGTTGCGGCGCAACTGCGCGTCGACAAGACTCACGTCCTCGAACAGCGGCTGCCAGTCGAACGAGCGCATATCGCGCAGGCTGCCGACCAGGTTGCGCACCGACATGTTGGCCGCCGCCTGACTCGCGTGCTCTGCCTGCACGACGTCGTCCGACGAATGTCCCTGCCGCGCCAACTGCTCGTTTAGCCATTGCAGCGAGGTGTCCTGATAGCGCAGGCGCTGAATCAACTGCACGGCGAATGCGGGTTCGAACGGTTCGACAAAACGCGGCGGGCTGCTGACCGGCGGCCCCGCCGCCTGCGGAATGCGAGCGTCGAGGGCCAGCAGGTCGTCGGCGTACTTGTCGGCGGCTTCGCGGCTGGCTTGCGTGCGTGTGACGTGAACACTCAGGCGCCGCAGGTTCTCGATCATCACGGCGCGCAGGGTCAGCGGCATGGCCCATAGCTCGGCCATCGTCAGTGGCTCTACCTTTTGATAAGCCAGCACAAAACAACGCAGCAGTGTGGGGTCGAACCGGCTGTCGGTGTGCGCCACAAACGCCCACATCACGCCGTAGATGCGTGGATACCCCCTGAGTGGTCCATCGAGCAACTGCGGAAGATTTCTATAGGAGCGCGCGCCAAGCCCGTGGCGCACTTCGGTGAACTGGCCGGATACGGCCCGGAAGTTGTCGAGTAGCCACTCGGCAGCGGGTGTGATCGAGCGGCGGCGCAAGGTGGCTTGCGCGGTGGCGTCGTAACAATGGCGCAACACGCGCTCATTGTCGGCGGCGCGAGAGGCGAGGGCACGTGCATTGGGGGCGCGCGGCGAGATTCGCTGGGCCTGGGCAAGACTGACGGCGTGTTGCTCAAGCCGTTCACGGCTGAACAATTCCGCCCGAATCGGTGACTCTGAGGGACCGAAGTCGTTGGCTGCATGATTCACGCCCATAAAGCGCGAAATGCGCGGCAATTCCCACATATTGACGTCTCCGGAGCGGCAAGCATCGGCCCTTTTCGGTGAAAAGGGCATCCGCCCTTTATCCGCTGGCGTCGCTGGGATGTCCGTCCGCTAGCGGACGGACACGCCTCATGTCGATGTGCGTACGCCAGCGGACCGACGACGCGTGTCGAATCGGAGAGGCTCGATGCAGGCGTCTTCCCGTTCGTTATTGCCCGTGGCGAGCGAGCGTGAAACCAACGACGCAGTCCGAAACTTCAACGCAGTGAGAACGCTAAACACCATGAGCGAAGACGCATATGCCAATGCCGGACGTCCCGAATTAAAGGCGAGGTTGACCGAGCTACCCGCGTGGCATGCCCTGACGCAACACGTTGAGCGCATGCGACGGGTGCATTTGAGACAGCTCTTCTCGGCCGATGCCACCCGAGGGGAGCGTTTTTCGCTGCAAGCCTGCGGGATGTACCTCGACTATTCCAAGAACCTGATCACCACCGAGACGATCGATCTGCTCGTCTCGCTCTCAAACGCCTGCGGGCTGCCCCGGCAAATCGAAGCGATGTTCACGGGGCAGAAAATTAATGTGAGCGAGGACCGCGCGGCGCTGCATATTGCGTTGCGCGCACCGCGCACGGAGACGATCCTGCTCGATGGCCGCGATGTCGTGGCAGAGGTGCACGCTGTGCTCGACCGGATGAGCGCCTTCACCTCGGCCGTGCATCGCGGTGAATGGCGTGGCTACTCCGGCAAACGTATACGCAATGTTGTGAACATCGGGATTGGTGGGTCGGACCTCGGCCCGGTAATGGCCTATCACGCGCTGCGGCAGTACGCGTCGCAAGAGATGGTGTTCCGCTTCATCTCGAATGTGGACGGCAGCGACTTTCTCGAAGCGACGCAGGACCTCGACGCCGCCGAAACGCTCTTTATCGTTTGCTCGAAGACCTTTCGCACGAAGGAAACACTGACCAACGCCGCCACGGCACGTGAATGGATCGTGCGCTCGCTGGGCGACGAGCGCGCGGTGGCCCGGCATTTTGTCGCCGTGTCGACCAATGTCGAAGCCGCCGCGAAGTTCGGCATCGACGCGCGGCAGTTGTTCGGCTTGTGGGACTGGGATGGCGGCCGGTATTCCATGGATTCGGCCATCGGCTTGTCGACCATGCTCGCAGTGGGGCCTGAAAATTTCCGATCGATGCTCGGAGGATTTCACGCCATGGATCAGCATTTCCGCACGGCGCCGCTGTCGCAGAACCTGCCCGTGCTCATGGGGCTGTTGTCCGTCTGGTACAACAACTTCTTCGATGCGCAAACCGCTGCTGTGCTGCCCTATGCGCACGACCTGCAACGCTTTCCGGCGTACTTGCAGCAATTGACCATGGAGAGCAACGGCAAGCACGTGACGCTCGACGGTGCGCCCGTCGACTACCAGACCGGCCCGATCTACTGGGGCGAGCCGGGGACCAACGGCCAGCATTCGTTCCATCAACTGCTGCATCAGGGCACACGCATGGTGCCGTGCGACTTCATCGGATTTTGCCGGGCCACGCATCCAATCGGCAATCATCAGGAACTGCTGCTGGCGAATCTGTTTGCGCAGACCGAAGCGCTGGCGTTCGGCAAGACCAACGACGAGGTGTGGGCCGAGGGCGTGCCCGACTGGCTGGTGCCCCATCGCGTATTCGAAGGCAACCGGCCAACCAATACCCTGCTGGCCGATGCGCTCGATCCCGCCACACTCGGTGCGCTGGTGGCGCTCTATGAACACAGCGTGTTCACGCAGAGCACAATCTGGCATATCGACGCCTTCGACCAATGGGGCGTAGAGTTAGGAAAATCGTTGGCCGAGCGCACGCTGGCCGCGCTCAACGGCTCGGTGGCACCCGCGCTCGACAGTTCCAGCCGCGCATTGATTCGATACTGCCGCGAACGCCGCGCACGGTAGCCGAATGCCAACGTCGTCATTGCAGCACTCAGCATCTTCACTCGCTTGATCAACGACAGGAGGAACGCTATGCAAGTTGGCATGATTGGATTGGGGCGTATGGGCGCAGACCTTGTGCGCCGTCTGACACGTCACGGTCATCAATGTGTAGTTCATGATGTGCGCCCCGCGGCGGTGGAGACATTGCAAGCCGAGGGTGCCACCGGCGCAGAATCGCTCGCCGCGATGATGTCGATGTTGAAAGCGCCTCGCATTCTCTGGTTGATGGTGCCGGCGGGCGCCGTCGAAGCGACGCTTGCAGAACTGACCCCGATGCTCTCGCCGGGCGATATCGTCATCGATGGCGGCAACTCCAGTTTTCGCGATGGGATTCGGCGTGGTGCCGAACTCGCCGAAAAGAACGTTCATTTTGTCGACGTCGGCACCAGCGGCGGTATCGCCGGACTGACGCGCGGCTATTGCCTGATGATCGGCGGCGAACAAGACATCGTGACTTACCTGACGCCGATCTTTCGTGCCCTTGCGCCGGGCGGAAACGCCGGCCCCGGGGCGGCAAACGTCACGCCGTCGCCCAACGGACATGCGCGGGACGACGATAGCGCCACGGCCGAATACGGTTATCTGTATTGCGGCCTGCATGGCGCAGGGCATTTCGTGAAGATGGTCCACAACGGCATCGAGTACGGCATGATGGCCGCCATCGCCGAAGGCCTGAATATCCTCAAGCAGGCGGGCATCGGCAAGCACACGCACGAGGTCGGTGCCGAGACGACGCCGATGCGAAATCCCGAGTACTACCAATACGACTTTGCGCTGCCCGAGATTGCCGAAGTGTGGCGGCACGGCAGTGTGATCGATTCGTGGTTGCTCGACCGGATTGCCAACGCGTTGCGCAAAGACCCTGCCCTTGACCAGTTCACCGGACACGTCTCGGATTCGGGCGAGGGCCGCTGGACGCTGGAAGCCGCCATCGACGAAGCCGTACCGGCCCCTGTGTTGAGTGCGGCGCTGTTCTCGCGCTTCAGTTCGCGCGGGCAGGCGGGGTTTGCGAACCAAGTGCTGTCGGCCATGCGGCAGGAATTCGGCGGCCATGCAGAGGCATCGTCCCCGTCACCATCGTCGCCGCCCGCAAAAGATGCCTGAAAGGGCCAATCGAGGAATCGCATGATGAGCGCGCCGCATGACGTCGTTTTCCTGCTCGACGTTGATAACACCCTGCTGGACAACGATCGCTTTCTGGCCGACCTGAAAACGCGCCTGACCGAATCGTTTGACGACGCCATGTGCGCGCGCTATTTCTCGATTCTCGAATCGCTGCGCTTGCAGATCGGCTACGTCGACTACCTTGGCGCGCTTCAGTGTTTTCGGCTGGACGACATCAACGACCCGCGCATGTTGTCGATGTCGGCGTTCCTGCTGGACTATCCCTTCGAGACGCTTCGGTATCCGAGCGCACTGGCAGTCATCGCGCATCTGCATCGATGGGGACCGACCGTCATCGTGTCTGACGGTGACGCCGTTTTCCAACCACGCAAGATTGCGCGTGCGGGCTTTTGGGATGCCGTCGAAGGTCGGGTGCGCATTTACGTGCACAAGGAACTGATGCTCGACGCCATCGAGAAAGATTTTCCGGCGCGGCGCTACGTGATGGTGGACGACAAGCTGCGGCTGTTGTCGATCATGAAGGGTGTCTGGGGAGAACGGCTGACAACGGTGTTCCCGCGTCAGGGGCACTACGCGCTCGACGCAGAAGCGATCGCCCGCTACGCCCCGCCGGACATCACCATCGAGCGCATCGGTGACCTGCTGGCAGAGGACTTCTCTGCGCTAAATGTCAGCACCGAGCCAGTTGCCGCACGCTCACGCTAGTCGATTTCCAATGCGGGGTGATTCGATGGAGCCGTCAGTCATACAACAACAAGATCCCGACCTGTTGTGCATCAACACGCTGCGCACGCTTTCGATCGATGCGGTGCAAAAGGCGCAGTCGGGGCATCCGGGCACGCCCATGGATGCAGCCCCGACGCTTTACTGCCTGTGGCAACGGTTTCTGCGCTACGACCCCGGCCATCCGCACTGGCTAAATCGAGACCGCTTTGTGCTCTCCAATGGTCACGCCTGCGCCTTGCTCTACAGCCTGCTGCACCTGTGCGATGTGAAGGGGGAGGACCCCGACGCGCCGACACCGCAAACGTACGACGGTCTGGCCATCACGATGCAGGACCTGACGACGTTCCGTCAGGCGGGCAGCCATTGCACCGGGCACCCTGAGTACGGCTGGACGACCGGCGTGGAAACCACCACCGGGCCGCTGGGGCAGGGCATTGCCACCAGCGTCGGCATGGCGATTTCGCAGCGATGGCTCAGTGCCACCTACGATCGCCCCGGGTTTGCGTTGTTCGACCATAACGTCTACGCGCTATGTGGCGATGGCGACATGATGGAAGGGCTGGGCGCGGAAGCGGCGTCGCTGGCGGGCCACCTGAAGCTGGCCAACTTATGCTGGATCTACGACGACAACCACATCACCATCGAAGGCTCGACGCGACTGGCATTCACTGAAGATGTCGCGGCACGGTTCGTCGCTTACGGCTGGTATGTGGAACGCGTGAGCGACGCGAACGACCTCGCGCAATTGAGCGCGGCGTATCAGCGTTTTCTCGATACGGACGACGCGCCAACCCTGATCGTTGTGCAAAGCCATATCGGCTACGGTGCACCGCACCGGCAAGACACCCGCGAAGCGCACGGCGAGCCTCTGGGCGAGGCCGAAGTCCGGCTGGCCAAGCAGTTCTACGGCATGGATCCGGATAAACAGTTCGACATACCGGACGGCGTGACAGAACACTTGCGCGACAACTTCGGTCGCCGTGGAGCCGAGGCCTACGCCGAATGGGTGACTCAGTTCTCAGCCTATCGCGCGCAGTATCCCGATCTGGCGGACGCGCTGGCGCAGATGAGCGCCCGCAAGTTGCCCTCGGACTGGGACGCCTTGCTACCCACTTTCGATGCACCGGCACCCGACATCGCCACGCGTGCCGTATCGGGCAAAGTACTCAATGCCATTGCCGCACGTGTGCCGTGGCTGATCGGCGGCGCTGCCGACCTGTCGCCCTCGACGCTCACACGGCTGACGTTCGACGGTGCGGGCGATTTCCAGCCGCCTGCGCCGGATGACGACGGCACGTATGCCGGCAGGAATTTTCATTTCGGCGTGCGCGAGCATGCCATGTGCGCCATTGCCAATGGCATGAGTCTGTCGTTGCTGCGCCCGTTTGTGTCCAGCTTTCTGATCTTTACCGATTACTGCCGGGCAGCGTTGCGGCTGGGCGCGATGATGGAGTTGCCGCTCATCACCATCTGGACGCACGACTCCATCAGTCTCGGAGAGGACGGGCCGACGCATCAGCCAGTGGAGCAATTGGCGTCGCTGCGCGCCATGCCGGGCATGATCGTCATGCGCCCGGCCGATGCCGGCGAAGTGGTGGAGGCGTGGCGATTCATCATGACGCTGCGCCACACGCCGGTCTGTCTGGCCCTGACGCGCCAGCCGTTGCCCGTGCTGGACCGAACTCGCTACGCCAGTGCCAGCGGGGTCTCGCGCGGCGCCTATGTGTTGATCGACGCCTGCGTTGACGCCGGTCTGGAAGACACGACGCCCGACGTATTGCTGCTCGCCTCGGGCAGCGAAGTCGCGTTATGCGTGGCTGCCTACGACGAACTCCGGCGTGAAGGCATTCTGGCGCGTGTGGTCAGCATGCCGTCGTGGGAGGTGTTCGAAAGCCAGTCGCAGGCGTATCACGATAGCGTGCTGCCGCCCGAGCTCGCAGCCCGTGTGGCCGTCGAAGAGGCGTCGTCGTTCGGATGGGAGCGCTATACAGGCATCGGTGGCGCCATTCTGGGCCTGCACACCTTCGGCATGTCGGCACCGCGTGAAGCGCTTGCGCGCCACTTCGGCTTCGATGTTACCCATGTCGTCGCCGCCGCCAAGGCGCAGATCATGAGCCATGGCGTCAAGCCTCGCTCACCCGCCAACATTGCAGGGAAAACACCATGAATGATTTGTTAATGCCGACGCAAACGAGTCCGCCGGACAGTCCGTTCGCGGGCAAGACGCTGTCGCCGGATCATCTCGTCAATATCGCCCGGCTGGTCACGGCCTACTACGTGCGAATCCCCGATGCGGAAGTGGCCGCGCAGCGCGTGGCGTTTGGCACGTCGGGCCATCGCGGCGTGTCGTCACTCGCGACCTTCAACGAAACACACGTGCTCGCCGTCTGTCAGGCAATCTGCCGCTATCGCAGTGCGCACGGCATTGATGGCCCGTTGTTCCTCGGCATCGACACCCATGCGCTATCGGAACCCGCGTTCGCCAGTGCGATGGAAGTGTTCGCCGGCAACGGCGTCGATGTGATGGTGGCCGCCGGCGGCGAATACACGCCGACGCCCGCCGTCTCTCACGCAATCCTGACGCACAACGTCGGGCGCACTGCTGGCTTTGCCGATGGCGTGGTCATCACACCGTCGCACAATCCGCCGGACAACGGCGGCATCAAGTACAACCCGCCGAATGGCGGTCCGGCGTCGTCCGAAATCACCGGCTGGATCGAGGCGCAAGCCAACGATCTGCTGCGCGACGGGCTGCGCACGCTGCCTCGCGTCAGTTTCGACAAGGCGATGCGCGCTTCGACGACACACGGCTACGACTTTCTGAACAGCTATGTCGACGACTTGCGTCACGTCGTCGACATGACGTTGCTGCGCGATACGGGCATTCACATGGGGGTCGATCCGATGGGCGGGGCGGGCGTGCATTACTGGCAGGCGATCGCCGATCGTTACGACCTGAATCTCTCAGTCACGCGCCAGACGGTCGACCCGACCTTCCGCTTCATGCCGGCCGATTGGGACGGGCAGATTCGTATGGACCCGTCGTCGCACTACGCGATGCAGCGCCTCATCGCGCAGAAAGACAAATTCGACGTGGCGTTCGCGTGCGATACCGATCACGACCGCCACGGCATTGTGGCGCCGAGCGTTGGCCTGCTGCCTGCCAACCACTATTTCTCGGTGCTGGTTCAGTACCTGTTTGCCGAGCGTCCGGACTGGCCAGCTAGCGCAGCAATTGGCAAGACTGTGGTCGGCAGCCAGTTGATCGATCGTCTGGCGGCGAAGCTCGGGCGGCGGCTTTACGAAGTCCCGGTTGGATTCAAGTGGTTCGCACCCGGGCTTCTCGACGGCTCGCTGGCGGTCGCGGGCGAGGAGAGCGCAGGCGCGAGTTTTCTGCGCCGGGATGGCACGGCTTGGACCACAGACAAGGACGGCTTGATTCCGGCATTACTGGCGGGTGAGATGACGGCGCGCACCGGGCGCGACCCCGGTGAGCTTTACGTGAAGTTGACCGAAACCCTCGGGGCGCCCGTCGAGGCGCGTCGCGAGGCGAGCGCCACGCCGGCACAGAAAGCCCGCCTCGCCGCGATGTCGCCCGGCCAGATCCATTCGACACGGTTGGCAGGTGAGCCCATCAACGCGATCCTCACACGCGCCCCCGGCAACGATGCGCCCATCGGCGGGCTGAAAGTGATCACCGATCATGGCTGGTTCGCGGCGCGTCCTTCAGGCACCGAGAGCATCTACAAAATCTACGCGGAGAGCTTTCTGGGCGACAGCCACTTGCAGCAATTGCTGAGTGAGGCACAGGCACTCGTCGATCAGGCATTGGCGGGGGACGCGGCCAATACGTCGACGTGATCGCATGGGCGTTGCCGTTCGCCGCCACCCGCCGCCACCCGCCGCCTATTGCAGCAGCGGGGGCAGCGCCTCCTTCAGAAAATCGACCAGCGCGCGCACGGCGGGCATCATGCCTCGCCGTGTGGGGAACAGGATGGCGAGGCGGCCTTCCCGGGAGCGCCATTCCGGCAACACCCCCTGCAACAGACCGGCGTCCATTTCGTTCGCACACGCATACAACGGCATGCTGGCGATGCCCATGCCGGCCAAAGCGGCTTCCTTCAACGCGGCAATGTTGTCGCTTTGCAACCGCGTGTGAGCGATCGGCGTGGTGACGGTGCCGTCCCCGCCGATCAGCCGCAACGACGTGACCGGCTCGTTGATCGACGCGTAGACCATCAGGTCGCCGTGCGGTAGCGCATCCGGACGATCGATCGCCGGGTGACGCGCCAGATAGGCGGGGCTCGCGACCAGCCCCCAGCGCACCGTGCATAACGGGGCCTGCACCAGACTCGACGACTCCACTTCTACCGCCATCCCTCGCACGACGACGTCGATGTTTTCTTCGATGAGATCCACCTGCCGGTTACTGGCCTGCACGGCCAGCCTGACCTTGGGGTACTGCTGCATGAAGCGGGGCAGCAGCTTGGCCAGCACGATGTCGGTCACGACGACCGGCATGCTCACGCGCACGAGGCCTGAGGGCTCGACGGTGCGCTGCCGCACCGCATCTTCACCCGCGCGGGCCTCCGCGATCATGGCTTTGCAATGCTCGTAGAGGTCCTGACCGGCGTCGGTCAGGCTCAGCCGCCGCGACGTGCGGTGGAGCAGGCGCACACCAAGGTTGGTTTCCAGATCGGTAATGCGGCGGGAAATTCGCGACTTGCTGATGCCGAGCCGGTCTCCCGCCGCGGTAAATCCATGCTGCTCAACCACCTGCGCAAACAGATAGAGGTCATTCAAATCGACAGAAACGGGGTTCATCGGGCATCCGCAGGGACAGGTGGGCAATATTCATCGTTCTATACATGCAACGATTGGTTGTCAAATGACATATTTATCTATTGTCGTTGCGTAAATATGATTCATTTCAACCGGTGCCGATGGGTACCGGACAGTCAGGCGGCGGCACAGAGATGCAGAGGTGCCGGGCCTTTTCCAGATCCAGATGCCTACGTTTCCCCAAAGACCATGAAAACCAATCCTCTCCTGAAAGCCGCTGCGCTCGCCGTTGCCGTCGCCACCACTTCCGCTGTGACGGCGACTACCGCCAGCGCAGCCCCTGTCGCTAATGCTGCCAATGCCACCAACGCTGCCAGCGCTCTAGCTCCCTCGGGGGCACCGTACTCGCTGCTCTCGCGTGATAACACCGTGCTGGTGCTGGTCGATCATCAGATCGGCCTGTTCACCGGCGTGCGCGATATGGATGTCGGCCAACTCAAGCACAACGTCGTGGCGCTGGCCAAGGCCGCGAAGACGCTCGGCATTCCGGTCATCATGACGGCCACCGTACCCGACGGCATGTGGGGCCCGACCATCCCCGAACTGACCGCCGCATTGCCGGGCGTGCCGGTGATTGCCCGGACGTCGATCAACGCGTGGGACGATCCCAACGTGCGTGCCGCCATCGAGAAGACTGGCCGCAAGCAGGTGTTGATTGCGGGCGTGTCGCTGGAAGTCTGTGCCACGTTCCCGGCACTGTCGCTCAAGGCGGCAGGCTACGATCCGCGTGTCGTGCTGGATGCCTCGGGCACGTTCACCGATGCGAAGCGCACAGTCGGCCTGCAACGACTCGCCGGTGCTGGCATTCCCGTCACCGACTACGCCACGGCGGGCGTGGAAATGCTGCACGGCAACGACGATCCCAAGGCTGCACAGGTCTACGCCGATCTGGATATGCCGTTTGCCAACCTCGTGTGGCAGTACAAGAGCGCGCTGAGCAAGTAAGCCGATATGAATCCGTTCGCACGTATCTCGAAAGTCGTCACCGGTCATGACATGACCATTGGCGACGCCTTTCGGGCCAAGCACTTTGAAGAGCGGGCATTCGACGGCCTGATGGACCCGGTCGTCATGCTCGATCACTTCCACATGACCGGGCCCACGTTTGCACCGCATCCGCATGCGGGCATTTCGGCGGTGACGTATATGTTCGAGGACGCCGTGGGGGCTCACGTCAACTACGACTCGCTCGGCAATCACGGGCCGATTCATCCGGGGGCGTTGCACTGGTTCGCGGCGGGGCGTGGTGCCGTACATACGGAGCAGCCCGAAGGCGAGAATCAGCATGTGCATGCGTTGCAGATTTTCGTCAATCTGCCTGCCAGCAAGAAGTTCGATGCGCCCTATGCCGTGCATGCAGAGCCCCATGAAACTCCGGAGTTCAGGACGAAGGGCGTGCGTGTGCGGGTGGCGTCAGGCAGCAGCAATGGCGTGGTAGCACCTCACACGCAGCAACTGCCCGAGCCGTTCACGCTGCTCGATGGTTTTCTCTGGCCGTTGGCCGAATTCAGCCATGATCTGCCGCGGGGGTGGAGCGCGATGATCTATGCGGTTTCGGGCGGCTTGCTCGTGACGGTCGATGAGGACGTGCGGCACTTGAGCGAGGGCGAGGCCATCGCCGTGGCTTTCGACGAACACGCGACGCAGGAGGCGATTGCCGTTCGGCTCGCCGCCGAGGGGGACAGCCACTTTGTCGTGCTTTCCGGTCCTGCCCTGCACGAGCCGATCGCCAAGCATGGCCCGTTTGTCATGAACACCCGTGAACAGCTTGAGGACCGGATCAAGGCGTATCAGCGAGGTGAGCTCGGGCAGCTTGTGATGCCACCGGTTCCGACTAACCACGAACCACGGTAGCGATATGCCGGGGTCGCATGGGGCGGTGCATCCCGTTTCGTTGCAATTCTCATCAACGGCGATGCGGGGTCATCGACTTCGGCTATGCTGGCGGACATATGTGAAACACAGACCCCCCGTCCCGTAGCTATGTCCATTTCGGCCGTATTCATCAGCATTGCGATTCTGTCGTGCGTCATGAGCGTTGCCATTCTTGGCTCGCTCTTCCAGACGGGCGTCCCGGGAATACGCTTATGGGGCGTCGCCAGCGCCATGCTAGCCGTCACGGCGGGGCTACTGCTGGCCGGGCCGACCGACATGATCGTCGTGGTGGCAAGCAGTCTGCTGGTGAGCGCCTCGATGCTCGGGCTTTACGGCTTCCGGCAATTTCTTCATACCCGAACCACGTTCGCCTGGGAATACGTGGCGGTCGTCGCCATTCTCGTGCTGCTGGTCTACTGGACCTTCCTGTCGCCCCACGTGGACGCGCGCAGCGCCATGGTCTCCGGGTTCATCGCCTATGTGCGGTTCCAGATCGGCTGGATGGTGTTGAAGTACCGGCCCCTCGGCAGACCCAAATACGCTTACTACTTCGTGTCGATCGCAGCCGTGCTGGGTGCCGTCGTGCATGGCGTGCGCTGCATTGCCTACGGACTGGGGTTTGCCCACGAAACCGTGTTCTTGCAGGCGACGCCGTTGAACGTCATGTTCCTCGGCATGGCGACGCTGACGCTGCCGTGTTTGTCGGTCGGCATGGTGATGCTGGCGCATGACCGTCTGGCAGACCGTATGGAGCGACTGGCCACGTTCGACGACCTGACCGGCGTGCTGGCACGACGTGCCTTCATCGCGCGGGCGGAGGCCATCCTCGAAGCCGCCGTCGCGACCCGGTCCACGTTATCGATTGCGATCCTCGACATCGATAACTTCAAAGTCACCAACGACCGGTACGGGCACGCGGCGGGCGACAAGACGCTCGCCCACGTGGCGTCAGTGATTTCTCGCGAAGTCCGGCAAGGGGATTTGGTTGGCCGCATCGGCGGCGAGGAGTTCGCGCTGCTGCTGCCGTCGACGACGCGCGAAGACGCCGGCCGCCTCGTCAACCGGTTGCGCGCCATCGTGGCAGCTTCCGGGGCGGGCGTTCAGGGGCGCGACGTGGTGTCGACCCTGAGTGCCGGTGTCGATGAATTCGGTGACGGCGATACGTTGGCCGCCGTGATGGCGCGAGCCGACGCGGCCCTCTATGCCGCGAAAGCTAACGGCAGAAACTGCGTCGTCGTCGCGCCATCGGTGGCGTACCGGTCGCTCGCGTTGATGGAAGCGTCGTAAGCGTCGTAAGCGCGTAAGTGTGTAAGTGTGTAAGCGTGTAAGCGCGGTCAGCCGCGCGATACGATGCGGCTCTCCGGTCACCCAAAAGCTCACTCAGCCAGACGCGCAAGATGATGCTCGGCGGTGCCGAATTGCACGTTCATGACGCTCAGCCGCTTGAAGTACGCCCCCACGTTCAACTCCTCCGTCATGCCAATGCCGCCATGCAGTTGAATCGCGCCCTGACCGACGATGCTGGCCGCCCGCCCGAGTTGCAACTTCGCCATCGATTGCAGGCGTGAGGCTTCTGGCAGGTCGTCGGCAATGGCCATGTTGACGGCGAGCGCGATGGAGCGGGTCTGCTCCAGTGCCGCGTACATATCGACCTGCCGATGCGCGAGGGCCTGAAAGCTGCCGATGGGCCGGCCGAATTGCTGGCGCGTCTTGAGGTAATCGAGCGTCGCGTCGTGCAGCACCTGCATTGCCCCCATCGCCTCACCGCACAGCGCCGCAATGCCCCAGCCGAACAGATCGTCGATCACCTCGGCACCACGCCCGGGCTCACCCAGCACGCTCTCCTGACTGAGTGCGACCTGATTGAATGACAGATGACACGCACGGCCCCCGTCAAGACGAGTGAATGCGTGCTGCGTGAGTCCCGGTGCATCGGCGGGCACCAGCAGCACCGTAAGCCCGTCGCGCTCGTGCGCTGCCCCTGCGCTACGGGCCACCACGATGAAGAGACCGGCTGAGGGACCGTCGAACACCATGTGCTTGTCGCCGCTGAGAACCCAGCCACCAGCCACCGCGCTCATTGATGTCTGCGACCAGTACCGGTTCTGCTGCGCCCCCTGTTCGTAATATGCGAATGCGGTGCGCAGCTTGCCTTCTGCGATACCCGGCAAGTGGACTGCCTGCTGCGCGGGCGTGCCATGCGCACTGATGGCGCGAGCGCCGAGCACTCCCGTGGACAAGAACGGCTCGGTGGCCAGTGACTGCCCGAGCGCTTCGGTAATGAGCATGGCTTCGACCGGGCCGCCCCCGATGCCGCCCATGGCCTCGGGCAGCAACACGGCGAACCAGCCCAGTTCCGCCATCAGTCGCCAGTCGTCTTCGCTGAACCCTGCGGGGCTGGCGATGAGCTTGCGGCGGCGCTCGTAGTCGCCGTGAGCACGCGCGAAGTCGAGCGCGCTGTCTTGCAGCATGCGTTGCAGTTCGTTTGTCGAGAAGTTCATGGCGCGCTCACAATCCCAATACCTGCTTGGCCAGCACATTGCGCTGGATTTCGTTGGACCCGCCCCAGATCGAGACCTTGCGCAAATTGAAGTACGCCGGGCCTGCGGCGGCCGCACCTTCGGCAGTCACCGAGGCGTCGTGCTGGCCGTCGAGAAACGCCTCGTCGAACGCCGCGATGTCGAGCGCCATGCATTCGAGTGCGAGCTCGCTGATGGCCTGCTCGATTTCGGTGCCGCGAATCTTCAGGATGGACGCGGCCACACCCGGGCTTTGACCGGCGTTCATCGCGCTGAGAAAGCGCAACTCGGTCAGCTCCAACACACGCAACTGCGTTTGCAGATCGGCAAAGCGAAGGCGAATGGCCTGACTGGCCCACAGGCTGTCGCCGGTGCCATCCGTGCGTTCGCGCGCAAGGTTTTCGAGTTGACCGAGCAGTCGCCGCGAGCGCGCCACGCCGGAAATCACGAAGCGTTCGTGTTCGAGCAGGAACTTGCCGTACGACCAGCCGACCCCTTCATCGCCAACGCGTTGCGATACCGGTACGCGCACGTTGTCGAAGAAGACCTCATTGACCTCGGCGTCGCCATCGAGCAAACGAATCGGCCGTACTGTGATGCCCGGCGACTTCATATCGAGCAGCAGGAACGAGATGCCTTGCTGCGGCCGCGCCTCATGACTTGTGCGCACGAGCGCGAACATCCAGTCGGCCCACTGTGCCCACGTGGTCCAGATCTTCGATCCGTTCACAACGTAATGGTCGCCATCGCGCACTGCACTCGTCTTGAGCGAGGCAAGATCGGAGCCCGATCCGGGTTCCGAATAGCCCTGACACCACCAGTCCTGATTGGCCAGAATGCGCGGCAGAAACCGCTGCTTCTGCTCGTCGTTGCCGTAGGTGTAGATCACCGGGCCGACCATGTTGACGCCGAACTGCACGAGCGGCGGGCAGGGCAGCGCACCGTACTCTTGCGCGAAGAGATACTTCTGCGCAGGGCTCCAGCCCGGGCCGCCGAAGGCCACGGGCCAGTTCACGGCATACCAGCCCTTGGTGCGCAGAATGTCCTGCCAGCGCACGTAGTCTTGTTTGTGCAGGCGTTTGCCGTGTTCGACTTTCCGGCGGATGTCTTGCGGCAGATGACGCGTGAGGAAGTCCCGGACTTCGAGACGAAACTGTTCTTCCTCGGGACTGAAACGCATGTCCACGATGGGGTCTCCTTGTTTTTATCGGGTACGGCGACACCGCGTCACGCTAGACGACGTTGTCCCGGTGCAGTTGTGTGATGGCGTCGGACGACAGGCCAAGCACTCGCGCCAGTACGTCGTCGGTGTGCTGGCCGAGCATCGGCGCGGGCGACGCGTCGGTTTGCGGCATGCCCGAAAACTGCACGGGCTGGCGCATCACCTGACTTGCGCCGAGTACCGGGTGGGTGACATCGGCGACGACGTGGCTGCCCTCGATCGCCTGCGCAATATCTTGAATGGGCGCGGCAGGTACACCAGCGCGGGTCAGCGCATCGACAGCATCGACCACCCGCTGCGTCTTCGACCAACGTTCGATGTGAACACGCAGTTCGTGATCGTGCTGGCTGCGCGACGTGTCCGTGACGAAACGTGGGTCGGTGCACAGATCAGGCGCGCCGATCAGCAGGGCCACGGCGTGGAAGAGCTTGTCGTTGGCGGCGGCGATGACGAGATGGCCGTCGCGGGCCTCGTAGGCCCCGAACGGCGAACTCATGGGGTGCCGGTTGCCAACACGTGCAGGCACCTTGCCGCCGAACAGGAATTGCGAGAGTGCCGTGGGTTGGATGGCAATCAGCGAGTCGAGCATCGCGACATCGATATATCGTCCGCTGCCGGTGCGTTCGCGCGAAAACATCGCGGCCATGATGGCCCACGAGGCGTACAACCCGGCGCAGATGTCGCCGATCGATTCGCCTACCATCGTGGGGGCACCGCCGGGTTCGCCGGTCACGCTCATGATGCCGCTCATGGCTTGCGCGACGACGTCGTAGGAGGGACGTCCGGCGTTGACCCCCTGTTGGCCGAAACCCGAGATGCTGCAATAAACGAGCTTGGGGTTGAGCGCGGAGAGTTGCGTGTAGCCGATGCCGAGACGCCCGGCCACACCCGGTTTGAAGTTCTCTACGACAACGTCGCAGACTTGCGCGAGCCGCTGGGCGAGTTGCTGCCCGTCAGGATGCTTGAGATCGAGCCGAAGGCTCTGCTTGCCGCGATTGTTCAGCACGAAGTTGGCGCTCTCGCCCTGAACCATCCGCCCCATGTAGCGCTGGTCGTCACCGGCCGGAGGTTCGATCTTGATGACCTCCGCACCGAGATCGGCCAGCATGGCGGTGCAATACGGCCCGGCCAGTACCCGCGTGAAATCGAGAATGCGAACGCCTTGCAGCATGCCAGCCTGCATGTCGGACTCCCTGTCTTGTGAGAAGTGAGGCGGCGCACGGCCCGTATGGTGGCGGGCGGTGCGCCTGACGCGTGTGATGCGTCGATTGGGGGCAGCGTCAGATCAGTGCCAAATCAGCGTTTAGTCGGCACGCCGCGCGGGCATGAAGGCCACGGCGACGAGCGTCACGACGGCGGCGCCCATCACGTACAAGGCCGGTGCGAACGCGATGCCCGTGGTGTAGGTGATCCACGTGAGAATGGCGGGGGCAAAGCCGCCGAGCAGCGTGACGGCCGCGTTATACGACAGCGACATGCCGGAGGAGCGTACAGCCGTCGGGAAGATTTCCGAGAGTGCGGCGGGCGCCACGCCGACGAAGAGCGAAATCATGGCGCAGAAGGCTGATTGCACGATGACAAGCGTGAGCGTCGTGTGCGATGCGCCGAGCCACATCATCAGCGGATACACGCCGACGAGCAGCGCGATTGCGCCGAGACGCAGCATCGTGCGGCGGCCAAACTTGTCGGAGAGCGTGCCGGACAACACGCAGCCTGCCGTCAGGAAGAAGTTGCCGATGAATGCCGCGAGAAACGCCTGCGAGCTGGTGAAGCCCATCGACTTCTGCACGTAAATCGGCATGAAGATGATGAGGGCGTACGGGCCAGCAGCCCACAGCACCGAGAGACCGAAACCGATCAGCAGTTGCGCCGGATGCTCGCGCAGCACCTGAAGCAACGGGGTTTTCTTGACGTCACCCTGTTGCTTCATGCGTTGGGCTTCGAGCTTGAAGTGCGGCGTTTCGTCGAGCGCCTTGCGCATCCACAGGCCAACCGGTGCAATCGCCAGACCGATGATGAACGGAATGCGCCAGGCCCATTCGGTGATCTGATCATGCGTGAACACGGTCGTGACGAGGGTGGCCACCAGCGCACCGAAGATGTTGCAGATGCCCATGCTGGCTTGCAGCCACGACGCATACTGGCCTTTCTTGTCGGCCGGGGCATGTTCAGCAAGAAACGCGGTCGCGCTGCCGACTTCGCCGCCGGCAGAGAAGCCCTGAAGCACGCGGCCACAGACGATGAGCAGCGGCGCACCGACGCCAATGGCCGTGTAGGGCGGCGCAATGGCGATGAGCAACGTGCCGAACGCCATCAGCATGATGGTGAGTGTGAGGGCGGCCTTGCGGCCCTTGCGGTCGCCATACGAGCCGATCAACAGCGCACCCAGCGGGCGGGCGACGTACCCGAGCCCGAAGGCGAGAAACGACCCCATCAACTGCACGGTCGGGTTGCTGTCGTGAAAGAAGTTCTGCCCGATATAGACGGCAAAGAGTGCGTAGATCGTGAAGTCATACCACTCCAGCGCGTTACCGGCCGACGCGGCGATGATGGCGCGGCGGCCCGCGTTCCCCTGTTTGGGGTGGGCGCGCGGCACAGGCTCGGCAGCCGGGTCGATAAGCACGTCTTTCATGTAAAGGTCTCCAGGCGGATGTCGTTCCGGCAAAGCGCTTGCGCCGCCGGGATAATCAGGATGCTAGGGAAGTTCGGGGATGACGTCGTGCGACTTAATATTCGAAAGACATAACACCACGTTAAGGGTTGGCTAGGCACTTGCTAGGTCTTGGCTAAGGGCTGCGCGGCAATCCGCTGCGCAACCTTCTCCATCACATCGGGTGGCGGCACTGCACGCGTCCAGTCGGGGCGGTCGCATGCCCTGCGTGTCGCGTTCAGCCCGAGCTTGGTGGCCACACCGTCCTGCTTGATCGGCTCGGACCGGTCGGTGCGCCCGCCGGGAATCACCAGCATGTCGCGGTCGGGCCGCATGCGGGTGGCGACGGCCCATTCGACTTGCGAGGCGTTCCACGGATCGACATCGTCGTCGACGACCGTGATGTTCTTGATCAAATTGACGCTGCCCCACAACGCGAACATCGCTTTCTGGGCGTCACCTGCCCGATGGGCGCTCAGGCTCACGACGGCGTTCAGACGCCCGCAACCGCCGTGGCCGACGGCCACCTCGCGCACGGGAATCGCGACGGCGCGCAGCGTGCGCGCCAGCCCCGCAGCGATGGCGACGCCGCCAATCAATGTGTGCTCCGGGTAATAGCCTGGCTCGATGATCTGGAACAACGCGTCGTTGCGGCGGGTCAGGCAATGGAACGTCGCTACCGGGCCGCTGCCATACGGTTCGTACATGCCGTGAAATTCCGAGACGAGCTTCTCGTCGTGCTGCTCGTCAATATCGAGCGTGCCTTCCAGCACCCACTCGCAGGCTGCGGGTACGTCCAGCGGGATAGTCTTGCAGGCGACCGTGCGAACCGGTTCACCCAGCAGCGCACCGGCGCAGTCGAGTTCGTCATCGCCCAGACGCAAATACAGCGCGGCGGCGATCAGCACCGCAGGATGGTTGCCGACGGTTACCGCAATCGGCAAGGTCTCCCCACGTGCCTTGGCTTCGCGCGCCATGACCGCAAGGTGATGATTGGGGGCGATGCCCACCATGCCCCGGTTACCGTCGAGCAGTTTGACGCGCGCAAACGACACATTGCCTTTGCCGGTGCGGCTGTCGCGCGTGAAGATGACGCCCGCCGTGATGTACGGCCCGGTCTCACCCGGGAAGAACAGCGGCGCAGGGACTTCACGCCGCAGGTCAGGCGTGTGGATCACGGTTTCCTGACAGGCGCCGTGTGCCACCCGCTCCGGCGCAATGCCGTGCTCGATGGCCGAGACGATGCGCTGTTGCATGTCGGTACGCGAGATACCGAGGCCCAGCGCAATGCGTTCCACCGAGTTCAGCAGATTGCCGATGGCCGCCTGCGCGTGACCGGTCACGCTGTCGAACTGCACGGCAGGCCCTTCGGCCAACTGCGCGAGCCACGCCGAGATTTCGAACTGCGGATCCACGGGTTCGCCGACCCGCAATAACTCGCCGCGTTGTGCGAGAACTGCGATGAACGGACGCATCGACTGGGCGTCATCGGGGTTGCGATCGGTCGAGCCGTTCGCTGCTGCCGGGGCATGAAGTGGGGACATATCAGAAGGCCATCCGCATGCCGACACCGGCGGTGTTGCCGCTGGAGTAATTGGTTGCGCGATCTTGCATGTAGGCCGCGTACAGGTCGGTGCGTTTAGAGAGACGGTAGTCGTAGCCTACCGACCACGTCGAGCGGATCGGGTCGCCCCGGCCGTGGCTCTTGGCGTACATCCACGAGGCGAGCAGGGCGCCATTGCCGATCGGCACCGATGCGCCGATTTGCCCACTGTGGGTATTCAGGTCGCCGCTGTCGATGCCGTCGTGCAAGTATTGATAGAGCGCGGTGATCTTGACTACCGAGAAGTCGTAACCCACGGCGGCCATGACTGCCGACTGCAAGTTGAACCCGGCGATTTGCGTGTTCAGATCGCCCGGCGTCTTGTCGTAGCGCACTTGCTGATACGCTACCGTCGCCGAGAACGGACCATGCGCATAAATGGCGTTGCCACCCCACTGGTTCTGCCCCTGCGCACCGGCCTTGTTGCCCGTGCCGTAGATCAGGCTCGCCTGCCAGTCGGTGCCGCCCGGCGTCGTGTAGAGCAACGAGTTGTTCCAGCCGTTGTCGCCTGCCAGCCCCTGACCCGAGACGCCCTTGTACATGTGGTTGAGTACCGGGGAGAAGGCGAACGAGGTCGCGAACGGATTGAAGCGTAACGCCGAGACGTAATACGGCGTGGTGTTGCGTCCGAGCAGGAACGCGCCAGCCGGTGTCGACAGGCCGACGTAAGCATTGCGGCCGAAGAATGTGTCACCGGCAAAGCGGCCCGTGCCGCCGTTGTTCGGTTGAAAGAACGCTTCGAGGGCGAAGACGGCTGCATAACCGTTGCCCAGATCCTCTCGCCCGCCCATGCCCCAGAAGCTGGTCGCCATGCCGCCCGGGCTCACGTTCCACGCGCGCTCTTTGCCAAGGGCCTTTTGCGCCGCGACGTAGACGTCGACCACCCCGTACAGCGACACGTTCGATTGCGCGGCGGCCATCTGGCTCGCCCCTGCTGTGGCAAGCGCCACGCCCGCCCCGATCCACCAATGTTTGATTTTTTTCATGAGTTTATGATTAGTACTATTAATTAAATAATCGTAGGGATGGAATATGGTTATCGCGCCCCTCTCGGGGCGCCGGGCGGGCGTGGACCGTCTGCGGTTTCTGCGTCAGTCCGCGGGTGCCGTCATTGCTGCGGCGTTGAGGCGGTATCGATGCGGCCGATGCCCTTCAATCCGACTTCATCGAGCGCTTCTTCGTAACCGGCATCGGCATAGCGCAGCACCCCGCTGGCCGTGTCGTTGGTCATCGACAGGCGCAGGCGATCGTCGGCCTGCGGCGTGCCATCGGCCACGACAGTGACGCCCGCACTGGTCATGTAGCCGCTGTAGCCGCCGCCGCCCGAGTGAATCGCGACCAGATCGGCGCTCGACGCGCAGTTGAGCATGGCATTGAGCAGGGGCCAGTCGGCAATGGCATCGGAGCCGTCGCGCATGTTCTCCGTCATGATGTTCGGATGCGCCATGGCGCCTGCATCGAGGTGATCGCGCGTGAAGGCGATCGGTGCGCTCAGTTCCCCGTCACGTACCATCCGGTTGACCTCCAGCGCCAGCTCGGTGCGCTCGCCGTGCCCCAGCCAGCCGATGCGGGCAGGCAGTCCTTCGAACGGCACGTATTCGCGTGCGAGGCGAATCCAGTTCGCGACAATCTGGTTGTCGGCGAAGCGCCGGAGCAGAAAGTCGTCGATCTTGCGGATATCGTCCGGGTCGCCCGACAGCGCAATCCAGCGGAACGGCCCGATGCCGCGGGCGAACAGTGGGCGCAGGAACGCTTCGGTGAACACCGGGATGTCGAACGCCCGCGCCACGCCGCCTTCCTTGGCATGCGTGCGGATCAGATTGCCGTTGTCGAACACCACGGCACCCTTGTCCTGAAAGCCGAGCATGGCGGTGACGTGGCGCACGATGGACGCGCGGCTCTCGCGCATGAGCGTGTCGGGGTCGGTCTTGCGCAGTTCGGCCACCTGCGCGAGCGTGTAGCCGTGCGGCACGTAGCCGTAGACGAGGTCGTGTGCCGACGTCTGGTCGGTGACGATGTCGGGCACGATGCCGCGCGCGAGGATTTCGGAGAACACGTCGGCCGCGTTGCCGAGCAAGCCGACCGAGATCGGCGCGCGTCGTGCCTGTGCGTCGCGAATCAGGGCGAGTGCGTGATCGAGATCGTCGGCGCGGCATTCGAGGTAGCCCGCTTTCATGCGCTTCTCGATGCGCTCGGGGTTGATCTCGACGGTCAGGATGGCCGCGTTAGCCAAGCGGCCCGCAAGCGGTTGCGCGCCGCCCATGCCGCCCATGCCGGCGGTGAGAATGAAGCGGCCATGCAGGTCGCCGTCGAAATGCCGCTCGGCAATGCGCGAGAAGATCTCGTAAGTGCCCTGAATCACGCCTTGCGAGCCAATGTATTGCCAGTCACCGGCGGTGAGGCCCCCCCAGCAAATCAGGTTCTCCTTCTCCCAGCGGTAGAAGTTCTCTGCGCGCGCCCATTGGCCGACCATATTGCAGTTGGCCATGATGACGATCGGCGCACGGTCATGCGTTTGCAGCACGCCGATGGGCTTGCCCGACTGCACGATCAGCGTCTGGTCGTCTTCGAGCGTGAGCAACGCCCGCACCATCGCGTCATGCGACGGCCAGTCGCGCGCGGCACGGCCCATCGCCGCGTACACAATCAGATTGTCGGGATCTTCGCCAACGGCGAGCACGTTTTCCAGCAGGCGCAGCAGCGCTTCCTGACGCCAGCCCTTGCAGCGCAGGGTGGTGCCGTGCGGAATCGGGAATTCTCGTTTCATGCCTGTGCCCTCAGCTCGCCAGTGCGTAATCGGTGAAGTTCATGCCGAGTGCTTTCTCGACCACGGGGTAGACCGACGGGTCGCGCACACTCGACGAGAGCGGAATCTCCCCTTTGTGCACGTGCAGAATCACGACCTCCATGCCCTCGCGCAGCTTGCCTGCGGACACGGGGTTGCCGTCGGTGTCGAGCGTGGTGATGACGTCGGGGTAGCAGGCAATGCGCTCGCCATGCACGTCGGTGACGGCCATATGCTCGTTCATCACGTGAATGACGCGCCGGTTCGGGCCTTCGCCGATCTCGACGGTGCCGATGTCGAAGGCTTCCTGCGTGTAGGCCAGCGTGTTGCGCGCGACTTTGCCGGTGCCGATGAGGCTGCCGCGCGTTGCTTTGCAGATCGCGTCGATCACGGCGGCGCCGCGCTTGGGCTGCGCGGCGAGAATGGCCTCGCCGAGCGAGAGTGCCATGCTGATGCCCCCGAGTGCCGCGTGGCGGCGCACGTATTCGGCACGAATTGGGTTGCGGCAACTGGCGATGAAGCCGCCCGCCATGTCGGCGGCTTTGCGCAGCACGGGCGAGACTTTGGCCGTGGCACCGTGCACCGTCAGTTCGATATAGGCGTTGTTGGCGCGGTTGCCGCCGACGGCGCTCTGGATCATCGGCGCGGGCGAGTTGGCCAGCCCCAGCGACCCCATATCGCCGGTGGGATGCGCACGCACGTCGCCGACGGCGTCGATGACTTTGGTGCCGAGCACTGCGGACGGCAGCCACGCGTTGAGCGTGCTCGACATACCGTTCTGCCCGATGATGAGGCCGTACAGCGATTCACCCAGCGCGTCTTGCACGCGCTGGGCGGCCTTCACGTAGTCGATGCCGAGCATCTCCCAGTCGGTGAGCCCGCCGGGGGCGCCGATGGCGGCGGCCGTGGCGATCCACGCGTCGTCCGGCACTTCGTCCATCGTCACCAGTTCCGGGCGGCCAAGGGTGACGGCCAGCGTGCCGAGCTGGCGGCCATGTTCCGCCCAGCCGCCACCGCCGCACGCAAACACTGAACCGCCCAGCACGGCGGCTTCGACATCCTTCAACGTCAATACGCGTCCCATCCGAATTGCTCTCCTCGTTCATTGGCAACGCCCAAAGCGCGTTGCGTCGAGGAGATTATGAGAAAGCACCCGGATAATGTCGTCGCGTCATTTATACGCACCATATAACTTCATGTTAAGGGTGCGCGGGACGTCAGTCGGTGGGCTCGTGTTCGTCGTTTTTCTTGGGATTGCCGGTATGGCGCGGCCGCCAGCCGGCGTCGAGGGCACGCAGCACACGCACGAATTCCTGCGCGAGCCGCGACATCGGCTCCAGTTGAAGATGGAACACGTTGACCGGCACATTGACGGTGTCGACGATCGGCACCGTTACGACGTCGGTCCAGACCGGGCCTTTCACGGTCATTTCGTCGACCAGCGCCACGCCCGCAGAGGCCTGCACCAGCGCACAGGCCACGTGCGCCTGCTGCACTTCCACGACCGGTTCGGGCTGCTGGTCGGGGCCGCCGAACATGTTGCGGGTCAGCATCCCGAATGGGATATCAGGGCTGTAACCGATGAGCGGCTCTTTGGCGAGTTCGGCCATCGTCACACTCTCGCGGGTGCTGAGCGGATGGTCGGAGGGCAGGGCCGCGACAATCTTGTTTTCGTAGAGCGGGATGGTCGCGAGGCTCGGGTGATCGACCGGCATATACGCCACGCCCAGCTCGACCTGCTGACTGAGCAGCGATTGCAGCATCACACTCGGGATCAGCGTTTGCAGCACCACGCGCACTTCCGGATAGCGGCGGCGAAACGCGGCGATGGCGCGCGGCAGCAGCGACTGCCCGAGGCTGGGGCTGCACGACAGGCGTAGTTGCCCGTCGCGGTTCTCCGCCAGATTCTCTGCCACCTCGTTCACGCGCTGCACGCTTTGATAGAGCGTGGTGACCTCGGTAAAGAGGCGCCGTGCCTCGGGCGTCGGGTACAGCCGCCCCTTGATGCGCTCGAAAAGCGTGAAGCCGAGCCGTTGCTCGGTATAGGAAATCAGGCGGCTGACGGCCGGTTGGGACACGAACAGAAGCTTCGATGCCCCGCTGATCGATCCGCTCAGCATGATGGCCCGGAAGACCTCGATCTGCCGCAGGTTGAGTTTCATACCCTTAACTTTTTGTTAATTGGTGCGCATATTTAAGCATAAGACGTTTGGCCGAACCACTCATTACACTGGCGCATATCTTTTCAACACGCTGGAATAACGCGGACAAACGATGAGCGATTTTGATTGGGTGATGCGCGGCAATCTCGTCGATGCCGACGCAATCGTGGTGGATGGCTGGCTTGCAGTGCGCGATGGCAAGATCGCCGCACGCGGCCAAGGCACGGCACCGTCGGCGAAAGAAGTGATCGATGCGCGCGGGCAGTGGGTGATGCCGGGCGTGGTCGACGGCCAAGTGCATTCGGGCAGTCAGCGCGATCAGGAAGGGCTCGGCATGGCCTCACGCGCGGCGGCGGCCGGTGGGGTGACGGTGATGGTCGACATGCCGTACGACGACCCGGAGCCGGTGGCTTCGCGTGCACAGCTCGACGCCAAGATTGCGGAAGTGGAGCGCGACTGCCATGTGGATGTGGCGCTGTTCGGCACGCTCAACGATACGCATGGGCTCGATGCGGCGGCCGGGCTGATCGAAGGCGGCGTGTGCGCGTTCAAGTTCTCGACGTTCGAAGCGACGCCGGGGCGTTTTCCGCGTGTCGAAGAAGACATGCTGTACGAAGCCTTCCGCCGCATCGCGCCATCGGGCATCGTGTGCGGCGTGCACAACCAGATGCAGGACCTCACGCGCAAGAACGTCGCGCGTCTGATCGAGGCGGGCGATACCGGCTGGGATGCCTTCCTGCGCGCCCATCCGCCGCTGATCGAGAACCTCGCGACGGCATTGATCTACGAGATCGGCGCCGAGACGGGAGCGCGTGCGCATGCGGTGCACGTATCGACCTCGCGTGGTTTCGAGATCTGCAACATGTATCGGCGCGCCGGTCATCAGGCGAGCATCGAGACGTGCGTGCAGTACCTGATGCTCAATCACGAAGAACACACGCGCCGCTTCGGCGCGAAGACCAAACACTATCCGCCTATTCGCCCCAAGGCCGAAGTTGACCTGCTCTGGACGCACATCGCTGCGGGCGAATGCACGTTCGTGTCGTCCGATCACGTGAGCTGGGGGCTGGAGCGCAAGGAGAACCCCAACGTGTTTCGCAATTCGTCGGGTGGCCCGGGGCTGGAAACGTTGTTGCCCGCGTTCTGGACCGGCTGCGAAGAACACGGCATTTCGCCCACGATGGTCGTCAAGCAGTTGTGCCGTAACCCGGCGCAACACTTCCTGCTCGATGACCGCAAAGGCACCTTCAATGTGGGGGCCGATGCGGACGTCGTGATCCTTCGTCCGGAGCGCTACGCTTACGACCCGTCGACGAGCCTGTCGGCCGTGCGCTGGAGTTCGTTCGAAGACCGCGAGTTCACTGTGCGTGTCACGGGGACGTGGTGCCGTGGACAGCAGGTGTTCGACGGGAAGGGCATTGTGAATCAGCAGGGCGACGGGCAGTTCCTGCGTCCGCGTTTGCGTTGAACAGCGGGGAAAACGAATCTATGTCGACAATGAATCAGGACGCCATCGTCCCTATGCCGCCGCTCAATGCAAAGCGACTCTGGGACCGCGTGGAAACGCTCGCCAAGTTCACACGCCCGGACGTGCCGTGGACGCGCCGCGCGTTTTCACCGATGTTTCTCGAAGCGCGCGCATGGCTGCGTCACGAGATGGAAGCGGCCGGCCTTGACGTGCATCAGGACGAAGGGGGCAATTTGATCGGGCGCATGCCCGGGCGCGATGCCTCGAAAGCGCCGCTGGTCACCGGCTCGCATTGCGACACGGTGGTGGGCGGCGGGCGCTTCGACGGCATCATCGGCGTGCTCGCAGGTATTGAAGTTGCCCATACGCTCAAGGAGCAAGGCATCACGCTGGCGCACCCGTTCGAAGTGATCGATTTCCTCTCGGAAGAGCCGAGCGATTACGGGATCTCCTGCGTGGGCAGCCGCGCGCTCTCAGGCGTGCTGTCTGCCGAGATGCTCGCCGCGCGCAATGCCGAGGGCGAGACGCTGGCCGATGGCATGCGCCGCGTCGGCGGCGACCCTGACCGGTTATCGCAGCCGCTGCGCCGTGCGGGCGAGACGGCCGCGTTCGTGGAACTGCATATCGAACAGGGCCCCGTGTTGGAATCGCGTGGGCTGCCGATCGGTGTGGTGACCAACATCGTCGGTATTCGCCGTGTGCAACTTGTTGTGCACGGTCGTCCGGATCACGCTGGCACGACGCCGATGGACATTCGTTGCGATGCGCTCGTTGGCGCCGCCCGCATCATCGACGCAGCCCATCGACTGGCGAGCGAACTCAGCGGCAATCCGCACTACGTGGTGGCTACCGTAGGCCGCATCGCCATGACGCCGAACGTGCCCAACGCGGTGCCGGGGAGTGTCGATCTGGTGCTTGAGGTGCGCAGCGATAACGATGACGTGCTTGCCGGGTTCCCCGAGCAGGTGCTCGAAGCGGTGGCGGCGGATCTCGTCGCGCTGCGCGTGCATTGCACCAGCACGCCGTTGAGCCGCTCGAAGCCGACCGATTGCATGCCGGTGGTCATGGACGCGGTGGAGCGCGCTTCGCAGCGTCTGGGCTACCCGTCGATGCGCTTGCCGAGCGGCGCCGGTCATGACGCCGTCTACGTGGCGCCGACCGGCCCGATCGGCATGATCTTCATCCCATGCCTGAACGGCCGCAGCCACTGCCCGGAGGAATGGATCGAACCCGAGCAGTTGCTCGACGGGACACGCGTGCTCTTCCAGACGATTCGCGAACTGGACGAAACACTCGCCGCCTAGCGGTCCCGCCTTCCTCCAATCTCCGTCAGAACGTATGACGAATGCCGAGCGAGACACCTACCTTGCTGCCGTAGGTGCCTTGCGAGGCAATGAGCGTGTACCGGCCGCTGATGTTGTTGCGGTCGACTTCCAGATACACGTCGGTGCGTTTGCTCAATTGATAGTCCGCCATGCCGTAGACGGCAGTGCGTTTGCCACCCGGCTGCGCCTGCCAGTCGACGAAGCCGCCCACGCCAAGCGTGAGTGCGGGAATCGGGTTGTAGCTCAGGCCGAGCAGCATCACGTCGTTGCGCGTTTCCACTTCACTCAACAGGCTGTGCAAATAGCCCGCCGTGGCTCGCCACTGCCCGACCGCCGCCCCGGTCGAAAAACCGTACGTGTTGCGTGACTGCGTGCCGTCGGCCGAGGTCAGGCGTTGATAGAGCAGCGTGCCGTTGACGCTGCCGGCGGTATAGCCGGCAGTCACGCCTACGCCGGAATTCGCATGCTCGTTGCCGGCTGCGTTGCCGAACGTGTAAGCCGTGCCCAGCGAAAAGCCACCCGCATCGAGGGTGTACTTCACCGTGTTGTCGAGCCGGCTGCCGACGTAGTTGCTCGCCACGATCAGCGTGTCGAGATTCGGATTGTTGAAGATCTGCGCAGCGCCCATGGCCTGATAGCCCACGCTGTACTGCCGCCCGATCGACAGCGCGCCGTAGCTGCCGCGCAAGCCGACAAATGCCTGCCGCCCGAACATCCGGCCGACGCCGTTCGACGAGTCCTGCCCGAAGCCTGCGGCCTTGGTGCCTTGCAACGACGTGCCGTCGCCTAGATTGAAACCGCTCTCCAGCACGAAGAACGATTCGAGATCCGGGGCGATCTGCTCCGTGCCCTTGATGCCAAAACGAGACCCCGTGAACGACCCCTGTGCGACGCCGAACTGGCGTGAGGCGCTGGCGTTGGCATTCGTCTCGTAGCGAACAGCATTGTCGATCAGACCGTAAAGCGTGACATCGGCGTGCGCGCTGACAGGGGCGAGCATCAGGGGTGACAGGCAGGCCGCGGCGTACGCGAGGCGGCGTCGTGTTGCGAAAGGCATGAAGGGTGTCTCCGGAATGTTTTAGTTGTGTGGCGTGTTGCGATGCGGGTCAGACGGGGAGGCTACTTCGGTGGCGCAGTACGTGCCGCAACGGCAAAAACGGCGCTGGCCGTGGCAAGCCACTGACCGTCGTCGTCCAGCACCTGCGCCTCGCAGAACGCGAGCGTGCGGCCACTGCGCCGCACCTGCGCGTGGGCCGTGATGCGCCCGCGCGCGGGGCGAAGGTAGTTGATCGTCAGGTTGGCGGTGCCGAGGTTATCGACCGCACCGCTCGCCCGGGTGGCCATGCCCATCGCGGTGTCGAGCAGCGTGGCGATCAGGCCGCCGTGGGCGTTGCCATGGCGGTTGGTGTGTCGCGGGAGGACCTCGCAAGTCAGAACGACGCGACCGTCTCCCGCTTCGACCAACGTAAAGCCCTGATCGAGGCAGAACTGCGATTCGATGCGCAGCGTAGCGGCGGGCAGTGTCATTGCGCGGTGGCGACGCACAGCAGCGGGTTGAGGCCGGTGCGCGCCACGCGGCTGGCGAGTTGCCGGCCAAGCGCTGTCTCGCAGGCTTGCGAGGCGGCCATCATCGCGTGCAGATCGATACCGGTGGCCACGCCCATGGTTTCCAGCACGTTGATGAAATCTTCCGTGCAGACGTTGCCGGTGACGCCGCCCCCGTATTTCACCTTCGCAGGGTGGCCGCCGACGCCGCCGAAGGCTACGTCGAAATGCGTCACCCCGGCCTCAAGCGCCGCGAGGTAATTTACGATGCCGGTGCCACGCGTGTCGTGGAAATGGGCAATGGCGTGCACGTCGGGGAAGGCCGCAAGCATCTGCGCGAACAACGCTTTCGTCGACGCCTGTGTCGCGACACCGATGGTGTCGCCCAGCGTGACGTACTTCACGCCGAGTGCCGCAAAGCGCTCGACGTCCTGCATCACGCGCGCCGGATCGATGGCCCCTTCGAACGGGCAGCCGAACGCGACCGAGATCGTCCCCACCATCCGGAACTGGCCTCGTGCAGCGCTGGCCATTTCGGCAACGCGCTGCCACTGGTCCTCACGAGACTGCTTTAGGTTGCGCTCGGAATGCGCGTCGCTGGCCGAGACGAGCAGGCTGATTTCGTTCACACCGAAACCGGCGTCGAGATCGGTCAACGCACGTTCGACGGCGCGCGTATTCGCACACGTCGCCTTGTAATGCACGCCGTCCACACGCGGCAACTGTGCGAGCAGCGCGCTGGCATCGGCGAACTGCGGGACGACCGCCGGGTTGGAGTAGGACGTGGCTTCCACGCGACGAAAGCCAGCCTTCGCAAACTGATCGATCAACGCACGCTTCGTCTCGGTCGCAACGAATTCGCTCTCGTGTTGCAGGCCGTCTCGGGCAAAGCACTCGCACAGGGTGATGTCGGACATGTTCTCGCCGGCGCAATGCGCCAATTCGGGTTCTGATGGCACGAATGAAATCATCTAATGTGATGCAATGTCAAATAATTTATAAATCGATGAGCGGTGGTGAATTGTTTGTTCGTTTTGTTTTATGGCGTTGTTTGGCGATTCGAGATGGATGGTTGATTATTTTGTTTGACGAAGTCACGTTTAGTGGATTAGGCTGGGCGCCATACCTGAATGACCTTCTGTCGATGAACCCGATGTCCCGATCCATGACCCTTCCCGAATCGTTGCTAGTAGAAGATCGCGGCGCCGTGCGCGTGATCACCATGAACCGTCCCGACAAGCGCAACGCGCTGAATAACGAACTCACGCAGGGTTTGCTCGAGGCGTTGCGAGACGCCGACCAGAACCCCGCAGTGGGCGCGATCGTGCTCGCCGGTGCCGGGCAGAGTTTCTGCGCGGGGGCCGACGTCAAGGAATTTGGTGGCTTTGTGGCGGGCGGCACTGATGCTGACGCCGCGCAGTCGGCGCTCAAGCGCGCTCACCTGACGACCTCGTTGCACCGCGCGTTCACCGAGATCGGTACGCCGGTCGTCGGCGCAGCGCAGGGATACGCCATGGGCGGTGGTGCAGGGCTGGCGCTGGCGTGCGACCTGCTGGTCGTCGGCGAGAGTCTCAAGCTCGGTTACCCGGAACTGAAGCACGGCATCGTGGCGGCCATCGTGATGGCCAATCTGGTGCGGCAGGTGGGGCGTAAGACGGCCTTCGAGCTGGTCTCGACGGGCGATACCGTCGACGCATCACGTGCGATGGCGCTCGGCATTGCCAATCGTGTCAGTCCCGACGCCACGTTGGTGGACGATGCCGTAGCACTTGCGGCGCGCCTCGCGGATTACGACCCAGTGGCCATGACCGCAACCAAGCGCCTGTTCCATCGCGTGGTCGACTTGCCGCTCACGCAGGCGTTTGACGTCTCGCTCGACACGAACATGATGATGCGCAGCTTCCGCAAGCCCGCGCCGAAGCAGTCATGAGCGGCCCGATGAAACCGCTCGCGGGCGTCACCATTCTCGAACTGGCGCGCGTGCTGGCTTGCCCATTCGCCGACATGATTCTGGCGGAGCTAGGGGCGACGGTCATCAAGATCGAACAGCCGGGCAGCGGCGACGAGACGCGAACTTTCGAGCCGAAAGTCGGTGACGAGTCGGCGTACTACTTCGCCTGCAATCGCAGCAAGCAATCGGTCACGGCCAATATGAAGACCGAGGCGGGACGCCAGATCATTCGCGATCTCGCGGCACGCGCCGATATCGTGCTGGAGAACTTTCCCGTCGGCACGCTGGCGCGCTATGGCCTTGATCAGGCAACGCTGCGTGCCGCACATCCCAAGCTGATTTACGTCTCGTGCACGGGCTTCGGGCAGACCGGCCCGTATGCGAAGCGCAAGGGCTACGACACCGTCTTTCAGGCGATGGGCGGGCTGATGAGCCTGACGGGCGAGCGCGGTGGCGGCCCAGTCAAGCCGGGGCTGCCGATTGCCGATCTGTCGTCGGGTTTGTGGATCGCGATTGCGATTCTGAGCGCGTTGCAAGGCCGCACGCAGACGGGCACTGGCTGTCATGTCGACTTCTCGATGCTCGACGGTCAGGTGAGTCTGCTCACGCTGGCTGCCGGTCGCTACTTCGCGCTGGGCGAAGTGCCGCCGCGTCTGGGGACAGAGCACCCGGGACGTGTGCCGTCGGCAACGTTCGCGTGCAGCGACGGGGCTTACGTGCATATCACCTGTAGCGATCAGCACTGGCTGCCGTTGTGCGAACTCCTCGGGCTGGACGCGCTGGGCGCCGATGCGACGCTGGCAACCAATGCGGGCCGCGTCGAGCATCGCGAGCGCGTCATGGCGGCGCTGAGTGAGGCTATCGCCGGGAGAGCGCGCCGCGAACTGTGCGATGCCTGCGACGCCGCCGGTGTGCCCGCTGGCCCGATTCAGCACGTCGACGAGGTGCTGGCCGACCCGCACGTGTTGGCGCGCGGCATGGTGGGCGAGTTCGATCACCCGAGCGTGGGCAAATTCGGTGCGCTGCCGGTGCCCTTCAAATTCGATGGATTCGCCGATCCGGAAGTCGGCCGCCCGCCGCTGCTGGGTGAACACACCGAGCCGGTGCTTGCCGGACTTGGCTACACACCCGAGCAAATCGCTGGGCTGCGCCGTGACGGCGCGATCTGAATTCGCTATTTCGTTTGACTATCGCCGCGGGCGAACAGGGAAGCAAGACGTATGAAAGTTTGGGAGACATTGCAGATCGAGCGCAGCGACGCCGTGGTCGAGATCGTGCTTAACCGGCCGCAGCAGCGCAACGCACTCAATGCCGTCATGTGCGACGAGTTGCGCGAGTGCGTGCAAGCGCTGCGCGACGATGCCACGGTGCACTGCGTGATCGTGCGCGCCAACGGACCGGTGTTCTGTGCGGGCGCCGATCTGAAAGAGCGTCAGGGGATGGGGCCGGACGAGGTGCGCGCGCGCCGCGTCAAGGCGTTCGCGGCGTATGACGCGATCGAACAGATCGGCAAGCCGTGCATCGCGCTGGTGGAAGGTCCGGCCATCGGGTCGGGCGGCGAGATCGCCATGGCATGCGACTTCATCGTTGCCACCGAAGCTGCGGCATTCCGTACGCCTGAAGCGCTTTGGGGCACGGTAGGCGCGACGCAGCGCATGCCCCGTGCGGTGGGCAAGCGTCTCGCCAAGGACATGGCGTTCACCGGACGCACGCTGAACGCGCAAGAGGCGCGCGAGGCCGGTCTCGTGGCTCGCGTTGTCCCGGCGGACGAGGCGCTTGAGTGCGTGCGCGGCATGGCGCAAGCGATTGCCGGTGCCCCGCCGTTGGCGATGCATCTGACCAAGGATTGCATCGACCGGGGCGTCGAGACAGACGCGGCCGGCGCGCTTGCCATCGAACTGCTGGCGATCGACACGCTGCTGCAAAGCCCGGACTGGGGCAAGAAAATCGCGAACTTCGGCAGTGTCGCTGGCAATGGTGAAAAGACGGGAGGCCGCCATGCATGAGGATCAGAGCGGCGTGGGACATGACGTGTATGCGCGCCAGTTCGGACTGGAAGGGCCGGTCACGTTGCCGAACGTGCTTGCCGACCGGGCGCGCTTGACGCCTGCGGCTGAGGCGCTGGTCATCGATGGCGAGCGAATCGATTACCGCACGCTCGCGCAGCGCGTGGAGCAGGCGGCTGCGCGCATGGTCGGGCTGGGTATCGGCCACGGCGAGCACGTGGGCATTCTGATGGGAAACTCGGTGGATTGGGTGGTGCTGTTCTACGCGGCAGCGTCGATCGGCGCGGTCGCGGTGCCCGTCAATACGCGCTTCAAGTCCGATGAGCTGAATTACTGCCTGAGTCAGGGCGATGTGCGCGTGCTGTTCTATGTCGACACGTTCCTGAATATCGATTACACGCAACTGCTGCGCGGCGTAGAGCCCGGTTTTGACAGCCAGTTGCCGGGCAATGTGCTGCCGTTGCTGCGCCGTGCTGTGATGGTCGGTGAAGGTAAGCACAGTGCGCGCGAACTGCCTGCCGGTGTCGAACGCTTCGATGCGCTGCCCGATACCCCGGTGCTGCGTGCCGAGGCCGCGCGCCGTGCCGCAGCGGTAGATCCTGACGACGTCTTGCTGATTCAGTACACATCGGGCACCACGTCGTTCCCGAAGGGGGTGCTGCTGCGCCATCGCAACATGCTGATGAATGCTGCCGCATCCGCCTTGCGGATCGGCGTGCAGCCCGACGACCGGTATTTCAGCGTGCGTCCGTTCTTCCATGTGGCGGGCACCACGATGTCGCTGCTGGTCTCGCTCGTGACCGGGGCCTGTCTGCTGTCGGTGCCGTCGTTCGACGTGGCGCGTGTGCTGACCATTCTCGATGAGGAGCGCTGCACGCTCACGTCGGGCAACGACACGATTTTCCTGATGATGATGGGGCACCCCGAATTCCGGCGCGAGCGCATTCATCTGCGCGGCGGCTGGGCGGCGGCTGGCCCCGAGATCATGCAGAAGATTCACGACGTGATGGGCGTGCCGTACATGGTTGGCGCCTACGGGCAGTCGGAAGCCTCGCCCAACGTGGTGCTTAACGACTGGCGCGACCCGCTGGCGCTGCGCGTCGGTGGCTGGGCGAGCCCGCATCCGGGTGTCGAGATCCGCACGGTGTCGGCCGAAACCGGCGAGGTCACCGCCGCCAACGCGCCGGGTGAGATTCAGGTGCGCGGCTGGGGCGTGATGAAGGGCTACTACAACAAGCCGAAGGAGACCGCGCAGGCGCTGGGCGACGACGGCTGGTTGCGCACGGGCGATCTCGGTGTCATCGACGACGAGGGGCGTTTGCGCATGATCGGGCGGCTCAAGGACGTGTTTCGTGTCGGGGGTGAGAACGTCGCACCGGCCGAAGTAGAAGAGACGCTGTTCACGCATCCCGCCGTGCAACTCGCCCAAGTGGTGGGCGTTCCCGACGCGCGACTTGGCGAGGTGCCGGCGGCATTCGTCGTGCTGCGCCCGGGCGCCGAGGTCACGAGCGAGGCGCTGATCGACTGGTGCAAGTCGCGCGCCGCCAATTTCAAGGTGCCCCGTTACCTGCGCTTCGTCGACTCGTTCGACGGTATCGGCATGACGGGAAGCTCGAAAGTGCAGAAGAACAAGCTGCGCGAGTACGCCATACGGGAGTTCGGTTTGTCCTGATGCCAGAGAGCATCTGAACCGGCTCATCAAAACAATATTGGAGGAGACATGACTTCATCTACGACGACGGCCTCACAGCCGTTCGCCGCCGCGGCGCACGCCGCTGTGCCAGATATACAGGGTGTGGAGGAGGCGACGTATCGCAAGATCGCGTGGCGCATTCTGCCGTTGCTGTTCGTTTGCTACATCATCAACTACATCGACCGCGCCAATATCGGCATCGCGCAGATTCAGTTCAAGGCAGATCTGCATTTCAGCGATCTGGTCTACGGCATCGGCGCCGGGCTGTTCTTTGTCGGCTTTCTGCTCTTTGAGGTGCCGAGCAATCTGATGCTCGCCCGCATGGGCGCCCGCAAGACGCTGTTGCGCATCATGACGCTGTGGGGTGCGGTCTCGTGCGCGATGATGTTCGTGCGCACGCCCATGGAGTTCTACGTCGCGCGCATGCTGCTCGGTGCGGCCGAGGCGGGTTTCTTTCCCGGCCTGATCCTGTATCTGAGCTACTGGTTTCCGGCGGAGCGCCGGGCGCGCGTGACGGCGCTGTCGTTCGTTGCCATTCCGATTGCGACGATGATCGGTGCGCCGACCTCGGGCTGGATCATGCGTCAGTTTCACGAAGTGCATGGTTTGGCAGGCTGGCAATGGATGTTCCTGCTTGAAGGGTTGCCGGCCATTGTGCTGGGCGTGGTGGTGTTCTTCAGTCTGGAAGACCGCCCGGAATCGGCCAAGTGGCTGACTGCCGATGAGAAGGCGAGACTCACGCAGGCATTGAGCGTTGAGCGTGCGCAGAAGGCGGGTAAGACCGCGCACGGCCACGGGAAAGGCGGCACGCTGGCAGCACTCGGCGACTGGCGTGTCTATGTGGCGGGGCTCGTATCGTTCTGCGCCTATGTGCTGGCCAGCACCATCGCATTCTTCGCGCCGGTGGTGATTCAGGCCACGGGCGTGCGCGACACCTTCCACGTCGGGTTGCTGTCGGCGCTGCCGCCGGTCGTCGGTATCGTTGCCATGCTGATCGTGAGCCGTCATTCCGACCGCCATAGCGAGCGTCGCTGGCACGCAGCGTTGCCGCTGATGTGTGCGGCGATCAGCCTGATGGTCATGCCCTATATGTCGCACAACCTCGTGCTGGCGGTGCTGCTGCTGGCGATTGCCACGGCGGGGCATTTGTCGAGCCTGTCTGTGTTCTGGACGATTCCGTCGACATATCTCGCCCCGGCCAGCGCGGCCGCCGGTATCGCCGTGGTGAGCAGCATCGGGGCGCTGGGCGGATTGGTCGGGCCGAGTGTCATCGGCTATATCAAATCGGTCACGGGCAATCTGGCGTTGGGGTTGCAGGTGGCGGGCTGCATCGTGCTCTTCGGTGGCTTCTTGCTGCTGGTAGGGATTCCTGCGCGCCTGCTGCCCAAGACTGGCACGGGCCGCGCGTAACGTGAAGTCAGGCGCACCCGTGCTCGCACGGGTGCGCGTTTGACCGGGCATTGGCGAGGCGATAGCATGACGCCATCCCAATCCCGGCGCTCCCGTCACATGCCCAAGTCCAACCCCAAGCCTTCGGGCTCACCTGAACCGGTGAGCGCAGCACCTTCCGACTTGCGGCAGCTCACGTCGTTTCAGTTGCGTCAACTGACGAACATCTACACGAAGGGATCGTCGAGCGTCTACGAGCGAAACTTCGGTCTGACGCTTAACGAGTGGCGCTCCATCGCGCTGCTGCACAGCATCTCCGGCATGTCGCTCAATCGGCTCGCCGAGCAAGCGCAATTTGATCGTGGGTTGATGAGCCGCACTGTCACGACGCTTGAAGCCCGTGGCATTCTCCAGCGCAGCACCGACAGCTCGGATGCGCGCGGCGTGGTGATCTCGCTGACGGCGCATGGCCGCGATCTCGTCAAACAAGTCTTTCCCGTGGCTGAGGAGCTCAACGATCGCCTGCTGTCGGTGCTCACACGCGCTGAGCGGGATGCCTTGCCGAAAATACTTGATAAGCTCACGTATCAGGCGAGGATCATGCTTGATCAGGAGCGGGAAGAGGCGGGTGATGGTGATTAATTCACCGTTATTATCGTTGTAAATTATTTGACTTTGTATCATATGTCCCTTAGATTGACGTGCATCGTCAATGCGCGCTCGCGCGGCAATTCCAGGGACTCTTCATGCTTCAGACCCGACTCACCCGCCTGCTGAACATTCAATATCCCATCATTCAGGCCGGGATGAGCTGGGCCTCGTCAAATGCGGCGCTGCCCGCTGCGGTGTCGAAGGCCGGTGGCCTCGGGGTGATTGCCGCCGGGCCGATGTACCTCGACGCGTTTCGCGCGACCGTGCGCGAAGTCAAAGCCGCGACCAACGGCGCGTTCGCCGTCAACATTCCGCTCTATCGTCCGCAAGCCGAGCTATTTCTCGACGTGATCGAAGAAGAGGGCGTGCCGGTGGTCATCGCCTCGCAAGGCGGGCCGAAAGCACATCTGGCGCGTTTTCATGCACGTGGTGTCCGATGGATTCACGTGGTTTCGACGATGGCGCATGCCCGTAAGGCAGCAGATGCCGGTGTCGATGCGCTTGTTGTTGTCGGCGCGGAAGCGGGTGGGCATCCCCCCGCTAACGGCGTCAGCACGTTGGTAGCCGTGCGTCGCGCGGTGCAGGCATTCGACCTGCCGATCGTGGCGGGCGGCGGTGTCGCCGATGGTTATGGCGTGGCGGCGCTGCTCGCGCTCGGTGCCGATGCCGTGCAGTTGGGGACACGTTTTCTGGCAACCCGCGAGGCCGGTGTCCACGAGAACTACAAGCGTGCAGTGCTCGATACCGATATCGATGCGACGGCGCTCGTCGGCGTGCGCGGCTTGCCGGTGCGCATGACGCGCAATCGTTTTGCCGAGCGCGTGCTGCAAGCCGACCGTGACGAACCGGACGCCGACGCCTACGATGCGCTGTTCAAATCCAGCTCGCTCAAGCAGGCAGCGCTCGATGGCGACATCGAATGGGGGAAGGTGGAGCTGGGGCAGTCAGCCGGGCTCATCGACGATCTGCCCGGTGCGGCCGACGTCATGGCGCGGTTGGTGGAAGAATACGAAGCCGCAGCGCGACGGATTGCCGGTTGAACTACGGGGCTCAAGCCCCGAGGGCGCGGTAACGCCGGCTCAATGCCGAGAGCAGTGCGTTGCCCGCCAGCGCAAACAACATCAAAAACAGCGCGACGGCCATGATCGTGTCGATATTGCCCAGATTCATCGCATTCGATAGCTGATGGCCGAGCCCCTTTTGCGAGGCGAACATCTCGCCGATCAACACGCCGAGCAGCGACAGCGAGAATCCCAACCGCGCGCCCGACAACACTTCGGGCAGCACGGCAGGCAGCACGACGCGCAGTGCAATCTGGCGGCGCGACAGATGCATTGCGTGGGCCGCGCGAAAATACACAGGCTTGATCTGCCGGATGCCGTTCATCGTGAAGATGAGGATCGGGATCAAGCCGTGCATCACCCCGAAGGCCACCTTGGCCGCGAGCCCCAGACCGAAGATCAGCAGCACCAGCGGATACAGCGTCACCTTCGGCAGCGAATACAAGTTGATAAGAATCGGCTCGGCCACGTTGGCGGCGAGGCGATTCGCCCCTAGCCCCAGTCCTAAGGCAATGCCGCCCGCGACGGCGATCACCAGTGCGTAGATCAGCGCGAGGCCAGTCTCCGCCGCGTCGTCCCAGAACGACGCCGTGCCCATCATCTGCCAGAGCCCTTGCACCGTGGCCGAGGGGGAACTGAGTGCTGCGCCGTTGAGCCAGTGCACCGCTTGCCACACGCCAATCAAAACGAGCAGGACGGCCAGTGTGCCGAGCGGGTTGGGTTTTTTCGTTTCCATGCGAATCGGTGCCGATCAGCGGCGGCTGCGCGCCTGAAAGCGCGCATCGACGTGGTTGAGTACGCCGTTGACCAACGTCACCGTGATCAGCACCGTGAGCATCAGGGCGTACATGTCGGCATTCTCGAAATTGTTATACGCGTAGCTGATGGCGTAACCGATGCCCGAGCCCGACAGGATGAACTCGGACGCGATCACACCAATGAAGGCGTGCGATACCGCGAGGCGCACGCCGCTAAACAGATGGGGCAGGGCCGCTGGAAATTTCACGTGCCAGACAGCTTGCCAGCGCGAGAGTCGCATCACGCGGGCCGTTTTTGAAAACGAGCGAGGGATGCGATCGAGTCCGGTCATCGTCGCCGTAATCATCGAGACGATTGCCAGCAAGGTGGCGATGACGATGATCGGCAGCGCGCTGACGCCGAACAGCACGATGAACACGGGATAGAACGCGAACGTCGGCACCGCGTAATAGCTGGCGATCAGGGGTTCCAGTGCGCGGCGTACGCCCGGCAACGTGTGAATGACGAGTCCGGCGGCAAAGCCAAACCCCACGGCGCAAACCGAGGCGACGGCGATGCTGGCGAAGCTCGTGAGGATGTCGTGCGTAAAGCGCCCCTCACGCAGCACGTCGATGGCGTGCGCCGCCATTGCGCTCGGGGCGATCATGACCGATGCCGGGATCGTGCCGACACGGCACAGGGCTTCGACAAGCAGTACTAGCCCGGCGACGATGCCGGTGCGGATGAGACGTTCAGTGCGAATCATGACAAGGTATTCGGGCGCTCTCCGTCCTGCATCGCTTTGAGCGACTCGGCGCGCAGCGTCTCCCACAGGCGCGCTGTGATTTCGCCGAAGCGCGGTGTGGTGACAACCCGGCTGTCGCGTTGCGGCGCCCACCCGGTGTCGATGCCGTCGATAAAGCGCCCGGGGCGAGCGGACATGACGCCGACGCGATCCGACAGCACGGCTGCCTCATCGAGCGCGTGCGTAATCAACAGCACGGTGGCAGAAGTTTCACGCCACAGCCGAAGCAATTCGTCGCCCATGAGCATGCGGGTCTGCTGATCCAACGCGCCAAACGGCTCGTCGAGCAGAATCAGGCGCGGAGCAATGACGAGCGTTCGTGCGATGCACATGCGTTGACGCATGCCGCCCGAAAGCTGGGCGGGATACGCATTGGCAAAGTCGCGCAGTCCCATGAAACCGAGCGCATAGCCGACGCGGCGTGCGACCTCGGCCCCGTCGATGCCTGCCATACGCAGGCCGAAGCCGATGTTCTCGCGCACGGTCAGCCACGGAAACGACGCATCTTCCTGAAACACCACGCCGACGCCGTCGGGCACACCATTCACCGGCTGCCCTTCGAAATGCACAGTGCCGGATGTCGGCTTCGTCAGCCCGGCAATTAGTTCGAGCAAGGTCGATTTGCCGCAGCCGGAAGGCCCCACGACCGAAAAGAACTCGCCTTTGCGCAGCGTCAGATCGACGGGGCCGAGCGCCTGCATCCGCGTCTTTCTGGCCGTTTTTTGGTCGGGCGTGTCGAAGTCTTTCGTCACGCCTGCCAGCACGGCGTGCGGCTCGTGGCTGGCGAGCGGTGTCGCGACGCCGTCCACCAGATGCAGATGCGGGCCCGGGTGCGGCGAAGTCATAGCTGGCCCTTCGCGCGAATGTCGGCCGGCAGGAAGCGCGAGTCAATCAGCTTCGGCCAGTCGACATCGTCTTTGATTTCGCCGATGAGCTTGAGCCCGCTGGCGACACGATCGAGCTCGGCGCGGTCGAATTGACCCTGACTCCACATGTGCGAGCGCACCATGTTGTCGACGGCCTCTTTGGCAACGTCCGGCGAGAGTTTGAATTGGGCCGCGAGCAGTTTTGCTGCACCGGCCGGGTTGGCGTACGTGGCATCCACCCCGGCACGGCGGCCAGCAATGATCGCGCGCAGCGTATCCGGGTGCGATTGAGCGAACGCGCGCGTGGTGATGCCCACGGAGGTCGTCATCGGCTTGAGCACGTCGCCCGCACGGTAGAGCGTTCGGTATTGGGATTTGCGCAAGATCGACAGCGGCTCGATCGCGACGGCACCCGCCACTGCGCCCTGTTCCAGCATGGTCATGCCGTTGACGTAGCCGCCAGAGGCCACGCGCGTGATCTTCGAGGCGTCGATGCCTTTTTCGCGCAACACCATGAGGAAGAGCATCTCAGACACGCTCTTCGGCGAAGTGATGGCCACCTTCTTGCCGACGAGGTCGTTCAGCGAGTGGATGGCGCTGTCCGGCATCGTGACCATCGACGCCTCGGCCACGCTGCGCGTGCCGACGTTTACGATCACGATGTCGAGGCCTTGTCGCGCGGCGGCGAGTGCGGCCGACACGGCGACTTCACCGTACGGGGTCTTGCTCGCGAGGATGTTGCGCACCGTGGTGCCACCGCCGCCCGAGCTCAGAATGCCGGTGATGTCGACCCCGGCCTTCTTGAACAGGCCGCCGTCCATGGCCACCGCGTAGGGCAGGCCATACAGGCTGCTGCCCCATTGGGTGACGGAAATCTCTTCGGCGTGGGCGGCACGCGAAGCCGGCAGAAGGAGGGCGCCCGCCAATGCAAACAGGTGAGCGAGTTGGAACAGCCTTTTCATCATCTACTCCGGGTCAAACCAGCCGGCGCATCACCGCGCGCCGGGAAAAAAGTCAAAGACGAGTGCGCCTTGTGGCGCAAGCATCGGGCCAATGGCCGCCTTGAAGGCGTGATGGACGGGGTCGTAACAGGTCGCATCAAGCACGATCGGCTCCCCGACATAGAAGTTGCGATCGCCTTCGGAATCGAATGTCATGACAAACGCATGTTCGAATCCGAGCGCATTGCCTTCTCCGCTCGCCTGCCGGCCGTATTCGATGCTGTGAATATAGGGCCGCGTGTCGCGCCGACAGTCGTCCTTCAAGCGCAGAAAGCGCTCAATCATACCTTCACGCTCGCTTGCCGGTACGTCGTTCGCAAAGCGCAGCAACACAATATGCCGCAACAAACCCGGCTCGTAGTCGCGCGCGGTAAAGGCTTTTGTACCGATTTGTGCGCAACGGTGTGCGAGGCGCTCGGCGGCTGGCAGGGCAGGGTGTTCTGCGGGGGCATTCATCGTCGGAGTCCGTTCGGGCGAGGGTGGGCCTCCAGTATCGCGGGCGCCTGCCAAGACGGATTGTAGAAATGCGCACCGCCGGCAAGCGCCGCGCGGCGCAGTTGCGACGGGGTTTGACACGTCAGCGCCCGGAATTCGTGGACTTGCTGTGCCTGATCGACATAGCCCGCATCGAGCAACTGCGTGAGCGTGTGAGAGTGCGGCGCGAGCAACAATTCGCGCAGGGAGCGGCGCAGCCGCGCCAGACGCCGAAACCGCACGGGCGATGCCCCGGTCATTTGCCGGAAACGTATTTCGAGTTGTCGGCGGCCGAGGTTCGTCACGGCGCACAGGTCTTCGATGCGCGTCTGGCCGCCGTGAAGTTGCGCAATCGCCGGGCGGATGTCGCGGCCCGGTAGCTGGGACCGCCGCCGTTTCAGAAAGAAGGCGTCAAGCAGCGAGGCCCGTGCGTCGAAGGTCGTGGCGCAGGCCATGTGAGCGTGCAGTTCCTTGACGGCGGTGCCCCACAGGTCTGCGGCGTCGATGAAGGTGTCGGCAAAGTCGCCGACGGGGACATCGGTCAGCGACGGAATTTCGCCAGATCTCACGCGCACGGCGATGAAGTCGAGGGCCACCGGTGCGTCAAGCGTGACCGGCGCGCCTCGCAGGCAGGTGATGTGCGCGCGAGGCAGGTGAGCACCCGATTGGGTGGCGAAGGGTTCGCCGAAGTGGAAGAAGATCTCCATGCCGCCCGGCCCGGGCATAAGCGGCATGAGTTGCACAGCAGGTGCCGCAGGCGTGCCGGGTTCGCGGCAGGCGTCCCATCCCCAGTAGCGGTCGATGGTGGACTGTAGCGCCGCAGCGGGGCGCTGGTGTGTGATGCGCAGGGAGGCGCGCGTGGCGTTGGTCTGCATGTTCTCGCGTTCGTCGTTAGTATTGACGGCAAATTGAGACGGGCAGGTGCATGCAGCCCCATTGCCCGGCACGTCGGTTTTCGACACTACGAGGTTGTCCATGCGCATCACGGCGATTCGCGAGCACACCATCCCCGTTTCCCGGTACGCCGACCCAGCCATTGCCTCGGGCGGTTTGACGACGAGTCTGGTCACCGTCACGACTGACGCGATACGCGATGGCAAACCGGTGATCGGCTACGGCTATGCGTCCATCGGACGTTTCGGGCAGGGCGGATTGATTCGCGAACGATTTGCCCCGCGTCTGTTGGCGGCCCGAGACAGTGAACTTGCTGACGACAGCGGCAGCAACTTGGACCCGTTGCGCGCATGGGACGTGATGATGGCTGGCGAGAAGCCCGGCGGTCATGGCGAGCGATGCGTCGCCGTGGGCACGCTGGACATGGCGATCTGGGATGCCGCAGCGAAGATCGCAGGCTTGCCACTGTATCGCGTTCTCGCCGACAAGCTTGGCCGGGAAGTGCCGCACGCGCCCCGCGTGGCCGTCTATGCGGGTGGCGGTTATCAGTATCCGCACGATGATCTGGCGCGCTTGTCCGACGAGATAAAGCGCTGTGTGGATCTCGGCTTTACGCACGCGAAGATCAAGATTGCCAGCGCGCCGCTGAATCAGGATCTGCGCCGTATCGAAGCGGCGGCACGTCAATTGGCGGGCGCAAATCATCTGGCCATCGACGCCATGAACCGGTTCGATCTTGAGGCCGGACTGACTGTCGCCAGAGCGCTCGCCGGATACGGACTCCACTGGTTCGAGGACATTTGCGACCCGCTCGACTTCGCGACGCAAACCGACATTGCGGCGGCGTACGGCGGCGCGATTGCGGCTGGCGAGGCGCTGTTCGCGCAGGCTGAGGCACGACTGCTCGCACGCCACGGCGGGCTGAGTCCGGCCCGAGACGTGCTCGTGTTCGACCCCGTGCATTGCTATGGCGTGCCCGGCTATCTGCGGATTATCGAGACGATGACGGCGGCCGGTTGGGCGCGCGGTGCGTTCTGGCCGCATGGGGGGCATCTGTTCTCGCTGCATCTTTGCGCGGCGCTCGGACTGGGTGGCGCGGAGGTCACGCCGTTCGCTTTCGCACCGTTCTGCGGATTGGCCGAGGGCTTGCAAGTGATGCAGGGGCATACCGGCGTGCCACAAGCGCCCGGCATCGGGTTCGAGACGAATCCTGCGATCTGCCGAGCTTTTCAGGCGCTGCATTGAGGTGACCTGACCGTATCGTCATCGGTTTCGCGTAACGCGTGGGCGCTTGACGTCAATGCCATAACGAAGGCCCGTAAGTCCGCACGAAGAATACGAGCGTGACGCAGTACGTCAGCAGCAGGGTGCCTGCGCGGATGACATGCGATGGGGCGCGGCGTCCGGCGTGGGCGCCGAGATAGCCGCCGATGGTCGCGGCAATCAGCATCGTGATCGTCTCGGGCCATTGCACGGCGTGTGCGCCAATGAAGATAGAGACCGCACTCGCGTTGGCGACCGTCACGAGCAGCGTACGAAGCGCGTTCAGGCCCTTGATGTCGCGCCCGTCGAGCAGCCCCCAGACGGCCACCATCATGATGCCGACCGCGCCGCCGAAGTAGCCGCCGTAGATACCCAGCAGGAACTGGATAGCCAGCACCGCAGGCGCGTGAATGGTCCAACGTCCGCGCAACGCTTCACCGAGTCGCCGGCCGAAGGTCAGTGCAAGGCTGGCAAGGAGCAGCAACCACGGCAGCGCAAACGAGAACGCCTGCGACGACGTGTGCAGCAGCAATCCGGCGCCCGCGAATCCGCCCAATAGGGTGGTAATCAGCAGGGCGCGCATCGACACCTGCCCAATCGGGCTGATGTCGTGGCGGTACACCCAGGCGCTGGCGACGCCGCTGGGGAACAGCGCGACGGTGCTGGAAGCATTCGCCTGCACAGGAGGCACGCCGACCGCGATCAGCGCGGGCAGGCTCACGAACGAACCGCCGCCCGCCAGCGCGTTCATGGCGCCGGCCAGCAAGCCCGCGCCGGAAATAAGAACCAGTGATTGCATGGAGATGTCCATGGCTCGCAACGATTGACAGCTTAGGCATGACGCTTTACTTTGTAAAGCATGACGACGCCAAAAATCGGACAATCCGTACGCGGATCGAAGTCGGGCCGACCCATCATGGTCGTGCTCGATTTGCTGGGACGGCGCACTGCGTTGCGAATCCTGTGGGAGCTGCGCGGTGCGCCGATGACGTTTCGGGCGCTGCAAGAGGCGTGCGAGACGAATGCGCGTTTGCTCAATACCCGGCTGACGGAATTGAAAGCGACTGGGCTGGTCGAGCACGCTGAAGGCGGGTATCGCATGACCGACGAGGGCCGTCGGCTGGAGGCGGCGCTACAGCCGCTGCTGGGCTGGGCGAAACAATGGGCCACGCGGGACCCGTCCGGGTTCGACGCAGCCGACCACGAGAAATCCGACTGATGCCGTGATCTCCATCACGCCGCCTCACAACTCATCACTTCAAGACAACGACACGACGTATGCCGACGCAAGCTATCCGGGCTGTGATTTTCGATTTCGATCTGACGCTGGCTGATTCCTCCGAGGCCATTGTCGAATGCACGCAATACGCGCTGACGCGTCTCGAATGCGAGATGGCGACACCGGCGCAGATTCGCGGCGTGATCGGGCTGCCGCTGCCGGTCATGTTTCGCACGCTGAGCGGGGATGAGGATGCTGCCCGCGCGGAGGCGTTCGTGCGGTTTTTCGTGTCGCGCGCGGACGAGATCATGGTGCAATCGACGCGCATCTATCCGGAAGTCCCCGGCTTGCTGGCGGCGCTGCGCGAACAGGGGCTGGCGGTCGCGATCGTTTCGACCAAGTTCCGCCACCGGATCGATGCGATTCTCACGCTGGCCGGGCTGCGCTCGCAGGTCGACGTGATCGTCGGCGGAGACGACGTTCAGCGCCACAAGCCGGACCCTGAGGGGATCGCGCAGGCGCTGGGGCATCTGGGCCTTGTGGCGGCGCAGGCGATCTACGTGGGCGATCACGCGGTCGATGCGCAAGCGGCCGAGGGGGCGGGCACCGGGTTTATCGGCATGGTGAGCGGGACCACGTCGTTCGACGCGTGGTCCGCTGCCGGCAAAATGGCGGTGGGGTGTCACGTGGGAGAAGTGGCTGACCTCGTCCGAGCGATGCAGTGACGGCGATTCAGCGCGAGGCAGACCGATAGTCGATATCGAGCGGCTTGCCGTTGACCTGATCAATTTGCCAGTCGACCAATTCAAGTTTGAGCGGCGCGTCGGCATCGAGCTGTTTCGCCGGAATCACAAACTTCCAAGTCCCTTGGCGGTCCGGTTTGCGAAAGAAGGCAACGACGGCCACATAGTTCACGTCCGTCTCCATGGGTTGGGCGAGACTGAGCGCTGCCGCAGGATTCAACACGCCTGCCACGCTCGCCTGCACCTCACCGGCGAGGACGGTGCGGTCCTGGATCAACAGGTCGCTGTACGAGGTCGCATCAAACTGTTTGCGGTCCTTGAGTTGATACACGCGCACGGTGACCGATGTTGCGCGACCGGCGTCGTCGGGATTCAGCGATTCCCGCGCGGTGACGTCGACCTTGACCACCTCCACTCGCTTGTAGAAAACGGCATCGAACGCGTCGGTCGTGCCGTTAGCAACCGATTGCCATGCACCGCACCCGCTCAGCAGTGCGGTACAGAGCAGGACGGGGAGCAGGGTGAGCGCTTTGGCGTGACGGAAAGTCGAGAGGCGGCGGTTAGTCATGTTTCGGTGACAGATAAGGGTTAGGCGCAGGCGGTGCCACGGCTTCGTGAACGCCAAGCGTGATTCGAATTTCGCGGGCTTCGCGGCTCGGCAGCACTGTCGTCCAGCCGAGACGCGGTGCGGAGCCATTGGCGACGTTGCCGATGACGGGCGCGGGTGCCAGCGTCGAGGGCAACGCCATGCGGAGATAAACGTCCGCTTTCGTCCCCATGTAAAGCTTGAGCAGCGCCATGAGTTCGCCGTGCAACGGTGCCCCCGGCAACAGCGCCGTGACCTGCTGCGCGTTGACCGGACGCAGGACGGCTTGCACAGCACCGCAACGGTGGACGACGTGCGAGCCCACCACATAGTCGAAGCCGAGTCCGACTCGCTTTGATGCGTTAGCGCCGCTCAGGGCCGCGCGCTTTGGTCTGACGCCCAGCGGCCGGGGTCGCCCGGCGCTGATCCGCTTCGGGAAAAACTCTTCCACGCGAACGTCGACGCCCGGGGCACCTGTGGCGATCACCCCGGCAAGCCCCTCGGCGGTGCGTGTCCGCTGGATCAACAGGCCCAGCAACGCGAGCATGCGCACGCCCGGCAGTCCGGCCCGGCGAGGCTTGTCGCCTTCGGCAAAGCCGGCGAGGGCCAACAGGTTGCGGGAGTGCTCGTCAGTGCCGCCTGAGCGGAAACTCTCCGGGTAGCGATACTTCTTCCATGCGCGGTAAAGCAGGGTGGCCGAGCGATGATTGAACTGGTCGAGGAACGCAGCGACGGCTTCGTGTCCTTCTTCTCGCAGGGCGATGTCGTCGACCATGTGCGACGGCACGGCGGCGTCCACGCCATATAGCCCCATGAACGTGGTTCTCACGGTAGGCGGCGTGTCGGGTAAGTCTTCGTCGCGCTCGACGGCGACGACTTCCGCTGACGGGAATCCCATGTTCGGCCACGGCCGGAATCGCACGGCCTCATGTGCAGGAGTATCGCGCGTGCCCAGCCCCGGCGCGGCGGGCGCGCGTAACTCGATCAGACGGCACATTTGCATGAAACTCATTTGCGGCGCATGCGCCAGCAATGCGCGCACCATCGGATCGAGATCAGGGAAATCTCGCGGACTCATAGCGGTTCCCGAAATGTCTTGCTGCGTGGCCAGGTAATACGCGTTTGCGTCGGCAGGCTGATGACGGCCAGTTTCGTGAACAAGTTGATCTCGGCATACATCGCAAAAAAACGGTGCAGCAACTCGCCGAAGAGCATCAGATCTCCTTCGCCCGAGAATGCGTGCGAGTCCAGCGTGACCTCGATCAACACGCCCCGTTCGACGGCACCGCCCGACACTTCCTCCAGCAGCGACTGCGACACCCAGCGAATGCCTTCGAGCCGGCGGCGGTTCAACTCGTTGTCGGTCCAGTCGTAGAGCGCGAGCGTGCCGCGCAACACCTCGGCGTCCATGAGCGAGAGGAAATTCGGCGCGAGATGCGACAGCACGCGCCACTGAAATCGATCGCCAGTGGGCGGGTAGAGCGGCAGCGTCGGTGCAACGAGATTGCGCACGCCGGCCACGTTCGGTGTGTTGGAGGCGATCTCCGAGAGCGTGGCCAACCGCATAGCCTTGCGCGGCAGCATGCCGTTCGTGCCCGTCACATGCAGTGAGAGGCTTTCTTCCGGGAGCGCCTCCATGGACTCCCACGCATGTCCGCCCAGCGCGAGCCACGTTTCGTGCAGACCTGAGACGCCGGGTCGCACGCGGGTGTGGAAATACCGTTCAGGTGCTTCATGGCGCAACATGCCGCCGCGATGGCGAAAGGTCGAAAACGGCACGTATTCATAGCGATGCGCGGACGCATGATCGAACGCCTCGATCGCATCGACCGAATACGTTTCGACATGTTCACCGAAGTGTCCGGCCGGCACCACGCGGTATTCGGACTCGTGGTGATTGATGTCGATCGGTTCCGCATCGAGCTCGAACAGATTGATGACCGGTGTGCAGAACAGGCGCACATTGCTGGCATCGAAGCGTTGCTCGGGGGGGAATGCCTGCGAGAGCACAAACTCCAGCTCAAACGTCGTCGCGGCTTCGGGCAGTTGCGCGAGATTGAAGCCGCACAGATCGACGAACAGAAATTTCTCTCGGAACGTGAAGTACTCAAGCAGCAGTTGATAGCCCGAGAATGCGTTGTCAGCCTTTGGCCATAGCCGCTCTTGCGCCGAAAACCCTGCGGGTTCCACGGTGACGCCTGCGAGTGGCAGGGCTTCGCCGTTGCGCACCTCCGGCACGCGCCAGAGCACATCGTCAATCTGTCGCGTCAAGGCCAGATGCATGGCAAACGCCGTCGGCAGTTCGGCGCTCAGGTACAGGCGCAGACGTGAGAGATCGGTCTCTTCGCGCCGCGCCGTCGGGTCGAGTGAAAACCCGATGCGGATCACCGATCGGCCGTCGTGACGCACGTCGGGTTCCGCATGCGTGAGCGCGATGGGATGCAGGCCGACGGGCTGTGTGGTGCGGTACTCGCACTGCAGCGTCGTCGGTGCGGCCCCTTCGCGTTCGGCAGGCACGACGATGGGCGCCGAGCGAACCACGACGCCCGCCGCCACCTGCTCGGAGTTTTGCAGCTTTGCGTCGATCGGCATCAGTTCAACGACCGAAAGCGACGGAATCATGCGCAGGTAGTGCGGCCAGAGCAGGCTGACCAGCCCTTCGGTCAGTTCGGGAAGTTCATCGTCGAGCTTCTGACGAAGCCGGCCGGTAAGGAACGCGAAGCCTTCATGGAGACGTTCGACATAAGGATCAAGGTCGCCGACGCGATCGATATTGAGCATGCGCGCCCGGTCCGGATGGGCGCGGGCGAACGCCTTACCGGATTCGCGCAGATAACGCATCTCCGCTTCGTAGTAACGCAGGATGGGGTCGTCGTTTTGCATCAGATGGCGTGAGGGTGAGTGGCGAGTGCGCGTGTCGGGTCCAACACGGTCATTTCCGCCTGGAGTTCGGCAATGCGGCGTGTGAGCGCTGGTTTGTCGGCGTCTTTGCGGTTGATGGAGGCCTTCAATCCTCGGGCCAACTGGTGCTTGACCTCGTAGGCCAGTGCGGGCTCCCAGCGCGCGATCGACACCGATGGCGTGGCAACATCGAGATCGGTCAGCAGTGCGACGGCAGTATCCATACGCCCGGCCGACTCGGCGACTCTGGCCATCACGAGCCGTTGCAGGAAGCGATGACGCGCGGTTTTCATGCCGGGCAACGTCTCAAGCCAGGCGAAGGCGGTGTCTATTCCATCGCATAGGGCTTTCTCACGGGCCTGCGCTTCGATCTCAGGCCAGTCGCCGGCCACCCCCGACGGTCCATCCGCCGAGACCGGCAGTGGTGCGGGCCCCTCACCGGAAGCCAGATCGCGCACGACCGCGTATCGGGAAATCCATTCGAGCGTGGCATCGTCGGCGAATGGCGTGCGCTCATGAAAGGCGAGTCGCTCGATATCGGGCAGGCGTTCGAGAAACAGCGCCAGATCGGCACGCAGCAGATCACGCCAGCTGTCGTGAGGTTGGCCGGAATTCTCCAGTGCGGTGTGCTGAAAATACTGGAGGTCGAGCCAGAAGTGATTGGTCCCCTCCATGAAGGCATCTTCGACGCGCTCGAGCAGCTCCGGCCATTGCTTTTGCAGCACGAGCCGTTTCAGGTGCTGCCGAAGCTCGGGGCGCGGCGGCGGTAAGAGGGTCAGTCCGGTGGCGTCCGCCGCAGGTAGTTCATGCAGCGTGTCCCATCGAACCGTGCGTGCGAGGCGTGCGGCCGGCAAGTAGCCGTTTTCCTGATCGCGGAGCCACTTGGTCATGACGCGTGCCTGTTCGAGCAGGTCGCGGGTTGAGTGGATCGAGGTGGGGGCGAGTGTCGTCAGTCCCGCGAGTCCTGCGCGAGGCGGTGTATCGGCGGGGCCGTTGCCGTGCGCGTTCGCATTTACTACCCCCGTGCGTTCGAACAATGCGACTAGCGCTTGCAGATCGGGGCGCGCGGTTTCGGGCCACTTGCCCGTCTGTGCGAGCAAGACGTCCAGCGCTGCGAGCGCACGCTCAAGGTCGAACGGCTGGAAGCCGCCGCGCGTCTCGATCCATTCAAACACCCGGGGCGTGGTCAGCATTTCGAGCGCGCCTTTGCGCGCCTCTGCGCGGGCAGGCAGCACCGCGTCTGCGAAGCGTTCTACCAGCGCTGCGGCGAGTTCCAGTCCGTCGGCAAACCCGGCGGTGCCGTCGCGCCGCAGCCGTGCCGACGCGTAGTACCCGGCGAGACGGAGGTCCTTGCCGACCTCCTTGAGGAGTTGCTCGCAGGTACTGGCAATCAGCGCGTCATCGATGCCGGAGAGTTTGCCGGCTTCGTCTTTGAGCGTGAAGAACGCTTCTTCGTAACCGGGGTCACGCCCGGTGCCGGTATCGCCAGACAGCGGGACGAGCCAGTCGGCCCACACGTCGAGGCGGGCACGAGCCAATTGCTCGGCGTCGTGGCGTGCGGGGAACAAGCGCTTGAACAGGCCGTGCAACATCACTCGACCTCCGTGTGTGGCACAGCCTGCTGCGCGGAATCGAGCACTTTGCGCGGCTTTCCCGTCCAGTCGAAGGCGTCGAATGAATCGAACAGACTCGCGGTACTGGCAATCGGCGGCGCGGCTTCGGCGGCGCGCGCGGGGAGCTTTGACCGTTTTCCCGGCGGCCTTGCCGGCCCGGTTGAGAAAACGCGCGTGGGCAGCGAAAAATTACGCAGTTGCAGCATGCCGAGCGGCCCGGTACCCACTTCGCTGCGCATTTGCACGCGCAGCGCGGTGCCTGCGCTCTGGTCAGGCGTCCATGTCAGGACGAAGCGAGCGCCGTCCTGCTGCGATACGTGTGCGCGTTCAAGCAGGCGGATAAGACCGAAGCGCCCTTGTGCGTCGAGTGTCGAGCGAAGACCACTTTGTGCCGTTTGCCATTCGATGTGTGTCACGTTCTCTAGCGCTTGGCCGGGCCATTCGAACGGCATCCATGCTTCCTGCTGATTGAAATACCGGAAGTGCTTGCCGGAGAGTGCGATCGTCACGTCGGTGACACCGGGTGTCGGCACACCCCGCAACTCGAAGCGCACGCGTGCGTCTCCCGACAGGAAGAGCGCTGTCGAGACCCGTGTGAGGCGATTGAGTGCGGCGAGAAACGCCGGATCCAACGCCAGCGCCCCTTGATTTGTGCCTTGTGTCGCGACCCAGCGGTCGCCCTGGCGCTCGACGACACCGGCCAACTGTGTTGTCACGAACTGCGTGATGACACCACTATCGGCGCGCATGAAGCGGGCCATCTCGGGGAGCGAGGCGTCGTTGTCCGAATCGGCAAACGGATATCGTCCGTCGAATGACCGGTTCCAGTCGGCGACAACGGCACTGCGCCAGATCTCGTTCAGGTTGGTGGCGGCTGGTTGTACAACGACCTGCCACGCTTGATCGAGGGGGGCTTGCAGCAGGTTGCCGAAGCCGGCCCACTGTTCACCCAAGCTTGCCGAAACACGGCTGGCGTAGTCACGGCTATCGGCGATCTCGGACGTTCTGCCTTGCAGGACCGCCTGTGCCGCCACGCGCGACATGGCGTCCGGGTCGGCCGACGCGACCATCTGCTGGAGCTTGAGACGCATGGCGGTGATGCGCTCCAGATAGCGGGCCAGGCTGAGATCGCTGGCGGGCAGCAATTCGGCGGCACCTGTCGGCGCGTTGGTCGAAGCGGCACCGGCCGCGTTTCCCGTCAGTCGGATGATCGGGCCGAACGCGTCCGCCAGGGGCGCGATGGCGATGCGATCCTGTGTTGATGGGTCGCGTTCATTGCCGACTAACTGATGGGCTTTGTCGATCAGACCGGCGGCAAGGGACCGGCCGGTGGCTCCTGTGCCGGCCTGATAGGTGACGGCGTTCATGAGCGCGATCATCGGCGAGCGTCGCGGATCGCCGAGCAGGCGAAGCTGGTCGACGGTGCCTGTCAGCGTCGGGGCGGGCTGCCAGTGAAGGCTGTTGAGGAAGTGTTCCCATGCCCGGGCGTAGTCGTCGAAGTAGCGTTGACGAAGGTCTGCCTTGAGCGACGACGTGTTGGCATCGGAGGCACTGGCTTCGGCGAGCACCCAATCGCGATTGTCGCTCTGGCGTGCGCTGGTGTCGTCGATGAGCTGGGAAATGCGTTCATCCCATGCCGCGCGGGTGAACACGCCGGGGACTGTCTCGGCGGTGGAAAAGATGCCGCGGCTGGAGGTGTCTCCGAGTAGCGATGCGAGAGACACCGGCGGGTATTTGGCTTGCGCGTCGTCGATGATCTTCTGATAGACGGCATCGGTGGAGTTCTGGATGCCTCGAACGCTGATGATGGTTTGCCGTGTCGATGCGACGAGGGTTCGGTCGGGTGAAATGGCGAGCGACAAACCGTCGCGGGGTTTGCCGAGGTGGCTGGCATAGAAGGCGAGCGCGTGTTCGCGGAGGTCTTCCCACGCGCCGATGGACAGTGTCGATCCTGCGGGCCACGCAGGTTCGCCGGTCTTCACGAGTTTAGGCGTGAGAAAGTCGGTGGCGGTTCGATGGGGTTTGGCGAGCATGAGGTAGGCCTTGAGCGAGTCGTAGGCGGTGTCGGCCTCCACGTTGCCGTGGTTGGCGATCTCGGCGTCGGAGAGGGACGCGAGCGCGAGCAGACGGGTTTCGAGCGCCTGTTGCACGGGGGGCACGAGGAACGTTTGCACCACGCGGACATAGCCGGGCCAGAGCAGGTCGAGCATTGCGTCGTCGCGATTCAGGCCTAAGCGGGACGACCACGTCGCGCCATCGCGTTGGCGTGTTTCGCGCGTGTCTATCTGCCGGCTGACGCTATCGAGCGCGAGCATTTGCTGTGTTCGGTCGTTGGCGCCGGATAGCTGGTTGATCGTATCGGCGACGTTCTGAATGGCGTGCCGGTTGGTGAAGCCTGACAGCGTGATGCCTGCGATCAAGACGACGATGAGCGTCGTGGTCATCCATGCGAGCGCACTGGAAAGCGAGAAACCGACGCGGCGGCCGTGGACTTTGCGGCTATGTTGGGCGACGGTTTGCCAGAGACTGCGGTGATGTTCGTGTTGTGCTGGGCGGCGTGCCGCTGGCGATGGTTGCGCAGCGTCGTCGGAGGTTGTTGCCGCGGTGGCAGGCGTGAGGGGGACAAACAGTACCCCGTGAACCGGATGACGCCAGAACCGCGAGGCTGCCGTTTCCGCAATCAACGACGTGAGCGAATCGTGCGTCTGTGCGATGCGTTGCGACAGAGCGGCGGCGAAGCGATTGGGGTGATCGTGAGGGGCCCGTGACGGGCTGGACAACCGTACGACACCGGTTTCTGCAAGATGTTGCGTGAGCGCGCTGAGAGACGCGCTGACGTCGCTGGCGCTGGTACGCTCGCTGGCCCACGTGAAGCCGACAGACTCGTCGGACGCGGCTTCATCATGGGGCAGGTCGGCGACGTTGAGCAGATAGACGGGCGCGGCCCAGCGCAAGGTTCGGCAGAGCCGGGTGAGCCGATGCGAGAGGTCTTCCGGCGTAAGCAGGGTGGAGGCAGCGTTGGTGTCGCTGGTCAGCGCGATGACCGCATCTACCGGACGGCGGCGACGCAGACGGCGGATTTGGGTGAGCCATGCTTTTCCGGCCACGCCATCGGTGTCGTTGGCATAGAGCAGCACTGCGTCGGCGGTGAGCTGAAAACCTGCCGAGACGAGACCCGGGGACAAACGCTTGATCGTCGGCTCATCGCCGGTAATCAAGATCCAGCGCTCGCGGTAGCGCCCGCGGCGGCGGTGGCGGTCTTTGAGCGTGCCCGTGAGCGTTGCCGTGCGCGCCCGAAGTTCGTCGACGTAGGCGTCGTGGGAAGAGGTATCTCCTCCGACGCCTCGTTTGGCTAAGTTTGGCCGGCGTCGTGTTCGCCCATCGGAACGCGTAGGTGAGCGCGTGATCGAATGCGTCGCTTGCGCACGGCAACGGCCGGTGAACAGCGGCGATAGGAGAGAGTTCGAATCGATCAGCGAGGGCTTGCGAAGTCATCAGAAGGCCTACGCCTGCCTCTGCCGCACCCGCGGTCGGTGGTGCCTGAAGCACGCTGCCCAGATTTATCGATATGAGAAGCACTGCGTGGCTATGGACGGCGGCACGCTCCGGTTCGTCCAGCCACGCATCAATCGTCATGAGATCGAGCGCTTGCCTTACTCGCTCAACCCTTGCCGGCTGCAATTGATGGTGTTCCCAACGCGCATCCCAGAGGTCTTTGGCGTCAAGGTTGCCCGTGTAGCCATGCAGATCGAGAAGCACGTTCAGGGGCAGCGTCTGCGGCAGCGCTGAAAGGGTTGGCGAGAGATCGGCGATCAGCTTGTCATAGAGCCATTCGATAAGGAATTCGTGGCGTTCGTCATCGTCGGCTGCCAGTCGCGCCGCGATCGGTTTGAACCAGCGCGCGGTCACGGATGCGTTATCCCCGAGGCTGGCGGCTTGCGCCCCCATCGTCAACGTGCCACCGGTAATTTCGTCGATACCGCTTTCCACCTCGGTCTCGGTAACACGAACGGTCGTGGCCAATACGACGAGCGGAATACTCTCGCGGGCGAATGCCTCGGCAATGTATTTGTCGCGCGCGCCGTTCCACGCCTGAGCATCGAGGCGTCGGCCTTCATAGGCGCTGTAGCGGCGCGAAACGATAAACACCGCAATACCCGCCGGATAAAGCGTGATGCATACCCAGAACCAGAGACCACGAGTCGATTCCCGCTGCGGCCAAAGCAGGATCGCCGCGAGCACGCCAATCAATGTGAGCACGAGAAAGACAACTAACCAGACAGTCCGCGATGGCGAAGTATCTGGCACCGGTTCGACCGGGGGTAGCGCATTGAAGTTGAGCGCCATCGGTCAACGAGACCCGCCGTTAGGCAACGACGAGATTAGACGGCAGCCGCAGGCGCACAGATCGTTGTGCTGCGCGAGTTCAATGCCGTGATCGTGTGCGCCGGAGGTCGCGGTGGCGATTCGGTTGTCGCCGTGCCGGGGGCATGTGACCGGGTCGTGAAGACGCGCGACCGCGCGGTCCATGAAAATGCATGTCGTGGAGCCAGCGACGACGCTGCCGCCGCCCGTGTGGCCATCGCCGACGCGAATGATTCCTGCCATGGTGATGTGTACGAGTGATCGTCAGCACGAGGGCTGAAAGAATGAGGAGGCCGTCCGTTTGGGGACTTGGGCTATTGAGGAACAACCAAAGATGGGTCGTTTTCTCGCCGCAAACGCTGCGTTTCTGCGACGGACGCTTTTACCTGTTCGGCCTCGGCAAGGTAATCGGTCTCGCCGAACTTATCGGTCGCGCGGGTTTTGAAATAAAGTGACGAAGACAGCAGATGGTCGTGCCAGCTTGTCAACAACGCGTCGTGAACCAGTAGATCGAAAAGCGCCATCACTTTTGGGGGCAGCGGGTGATTTCCGCTAAGACCCATTGACCATGCTTGGGCGAGGGCCAACTGTTCTGGGGTCGATAGCATCGATTCGAGGGTGGAAACGCTCATTTCGAGGGACGCCTCCCACGTAGAATCGCCATTGGTCTTGGCCTCTCGCAGCAAGTTTGCCGAGCGCCTCAATCCCTCCTGACGCGAATCGTGCTTCAAAACATCAGCCGCTTCGCGCTGGATGCGCTCCCAAATAGCTTCGGTCGGGCGCCCTTTTTCCAGAGCGATTTCGTGCATCGACTTCGTCGTGAGATCTACGGCCTTAGTCCATCGGGCTTGTGCGTGTCCCAGTGTGATCGCTTCGGGCGGCGGCCTTTGACGGCGCAATGTCGTGTAGGCGGCCTCTGCATCGTCAGCTTCTTTAACAAGCACCTTGTGCTGATCCATCAGGTGATCGAGGCGGTTCCTAACAGACGATCGAAACTCAGGCGATTGATATCGAACCGCCATCCAACGCAGGAACACCTGCATGTGTTCAAGGAAATTAAGCCGAGATGCTGGTGGGACGATTTGCTGGTATGCCTTGACGAGTTCGGGGATCTGGTAGGTATTGCTTCCGTAATTGATCGAGTTCGCGAGGGTGAACTTTGTGTAGGTCCCGCCCTTGTGGACGACCATGTCTTCGATCGAGTCTATTGCTACACCATGAGAGAACGCTTCGATCAGCATGTCGCGAAGCACCACGCGCTGAAGCTCCGCGCGAGCACCGAGTTTTCCGGGGGGAGCGCCACCCGTAATGTCCTCGCTGGTACCCGGATATAGATATTGAACGCCGCGGGTATTCTCCAGACTATCCAGTCTCTGGTAGAAGCGGAGTTCGTGTGCGGCAGCAAAGTGCACACATCGTCCTACCGATGCCGGCACGCGAAGATTTTCATCGGCACCTTCACTCGCCGTCTGGATCGGTGGACTTGCTGGAGTGCTATGCCGTCGTACTCGGCCTTGGCTTCGTCGGGCGTTACGCCCTGCGTGGAGAGACGGCGCGGCGTGAGCTCATGACGGCGCTTGATACTCGGATCGAAGCCCTTCGTCCGTGGGACGAACCTCGGTTTGTCATCGAGCGCGGTGAGCGGCGACTCTCCGACTGGCTTTATCGCGCGTCACCGTGGGCCATTGCGGGGTTCGCCTGCGTGGCTGCGGCATTGGTGTGGGGTGTCTGGACGGCGGCATTGGACGCTCAACTCGCAGAGATCACCCCGGTGACGGCGGGGCATCGGTGAGCGACGCGCAACGTCGCCGCCATGCGGGCAGCGCGGTCTGGGTCGCTTATCCACGACGTGGCATGGTCGTGGTTGCCGCAGTGCTGGCGCTTGCGGTGCTCTGGTGGGTGATGCCGTTCGAGACAGAACTCGCATGGCTGTGCAGCGTGCTGGTCGTCGCACTCAGCGGGTTGGTGCTGTGGCTGGGTGGGCGCGGGCCGACGCGCGCAGCCACCGGCGCGAGCCCGACGCTTGCTCGACTGGAGGCCTTGCTTGCCGAGGTGCCGTTCGAGCAACTGAGCGACACGCCGGTGCTGCTGGTGACGGGCGACGGCCTGTCCGCGCTGTTCGACACGTTTGACCGTTCGAACGACATTCACATGCGATTTGGCGCGATCTGGCTGCGTGTCGACGATCCACTGGATTTGCCGCAGTCGGCATTGGCGGTCGGTGCGTACCGAGACGGTGCGCCGCCCGATGGCGTGTTGATTTCGGTGGCGCCGGGGCTGCACGCGCACGGCGACGCGATCGAGCAGCGGCTGCGTTCGGTGCGCCAGGCGGTGGCGGATACGTCGGGATTGCAGGGGGGGCGTTTGCCGGCGTATGTGGCGATTTATCAGCGCCTGACGTCGGGCATCCCTGCTGATTTGCCTGCTGCCGCGCAAGCGCAGGGACAGGTGGTTTCAGAGACCGCCGAGCGTTGGTACGGGATGAGCGTTGCACCGTTTCCCGTAGATGCCCGACGGTTTGAAAGCATCGTTCGCGCCGCTGAACAGGATGCGCAAAATGCAGCGGGTGCCCTCGGGGCGGCAGAACTTGCGGCCAGCCTGGCGTCGGTGATTTCATGGACGCAGCGCGTGGTCTTGAAACAACTCTCGGCAACCGATCTACCGTCGCCGCCGGTGGCGCTGCATGGTGTGGCGTGGATCGACTGCGGCCCCGCGAGCGAGGGCGACTCGGTATGGGCGTCCGACGTTAGCGTGCAGACCCGGATCACACGAGCACGCGCCGCAGCAAGCGCCAACCCGTGGCCCCTCCCGCAGCAATTGATTGCCGCGCTACAGCGGCGACGCCCGGTATCGCCATTGACGAGGACGCTCACGCATTGCGTGGCCTTGCTGGCGTGTGCCGCCGGCGCTGCATTCTGGGGCGCGGCGACACACAACGAACGAATGCTCGCTCAGGTGCATTCGCATCTCGTGCGGTACGCGCAGATACCACCAGAGAACGACACTGCGAAGCGCGAAGCACTACGGGTACTGATGGCGGAGCGTGATCGGTTGGATCGCTATGCCCGACTCGGGGCACCCCTGCGCATGTCGTTCGGTATGTATCGGGGCGCGGCGTTGATTCCGGTGCTCAACGAAGCGATTGCGTCCTATGTCCCGCCGCCGATGCCGCCGTCGGTGATCACGCTCGACAGCCTGTCGATGTTCGATAGCGGCAAGGCCACGTTGAAGCCGGGCTCGACGCGGCGCATGGTCGATGCGCTCGCGATGATCAAGGCGCATGCCGGCAAGCGGATTCTGATTGCCGGATTTACCGACGACGTGGGTGATGCCGCGTTCAATCTGAAGCTCTCCGCGGCCCGCGCGGAAGCGGTGCGCAATTGGCTCGTCGAAGCGTCAGGCATTCCTGCGACGCAGTTCGCCATTCAGGGATACGGCACCCACCGCCCGATCGCCAGTAACGGGACCGAGGCCGGCCGTGCGAAGAACCGGCGTGTCGAGATTACGTTGATCCCCGACGTCGAGCGCCCCGATCGATCCTCCATTTTCCCGGGGCCTTTGGTCTCGGGGTATCACCGCCCGGGGAGCGATCTCCGGGTATCTGTCGAAGTAGCAATCTAGGAGTAGAGCATGGCAATTCCGGGTTATATGTACCTCACGGACAACGCGGGCAAGAAGATTCAAGGCTCGGTCACCATCAAGGGGCGTGAGGGTTCAGTGGAAGTCATCTCATACGACCACGAGATCTTTGTGCCGACCGACGGTAATACCGGCAAGCTGACAGGCAAGCGCGTGCACCAGCCGTTTATCTTCCTCAAGGAGAAGGACCGCTCAAGCACGGAACTCCAGAAGGCCATGTCTTCGGGGAAGACGCTGCAAGAGGTCACGCTTCAGGAGTACGCGGTCAACAGCGCCGGTCAGGAAGAGATCTATCACACGATCGTCATGACCAACGTGAAGATCGTGCGCGTGAAGGCGACGATGCAGAACATCAAGGATCCGTTGTTTGAGAAATTCAATCACATGGAAACGGTGGAACTGCGTTACGAAGCGATCAAATGGACGTTTGTCGACGGCCACCACGAGTATGAGGACACGTGGAACGAACGCGGCGACAAGGCTGCCTGATTGGGCGTCAAGCCCTAAGGCAACGCCTGACGTAGCGCGTTGATGACTACCTGCCGGCCGCCGGGATTGTCGGTGACACCCCGGCACCGGCAGGTTTCCCGCGGCCTTTGCGCCACGACAATATTGCCCATCCGACATGATCTCTCGCGATACCACCGTCCTGCTCCAGCATCTCAATCCCCACTGTGCGAGCGCTCTCGAAGCCGCCGCCAGTCTTTGCCGGATGCGTCTCGCTGACGAGATTACCGTCGAGCACTGGCTGCTGAAGCTGCTGGAGGCGGGAGATGGCGATATTCCGGCCATCCTCGCGCATTACGGCATCGGTATCGATGCCATCTGGGACGCGCTGGTGTCGTCGATCGATCATCTGCCGCGCAATTTACGGGGCAAACCGGCTTTGTCTCCTCAACTTGCTGCCGTGCTGGCAGATGCATGGACGCACTCGCGCTCGCAGGACACGCAATGGCCCATCCGCTCGGCCAACCTGCTGCAAGCCGTTGTCGACGCACCGCATGTGCTGCGCGTGCGCGACGCGTGGCCATTGCTAAGCATTGGCAGCGCACAGATTGCACGATTCATGCCCCGGCTTGGCGCGCGTACCTGCGAGCATCTTTCCACGTTGGCGGGGGCAGATGACGCAATGAGCGCAAACGCGGGCGATGCCTTTTCGCCTGCGGCGCATCCGTCGCAGACGAACGGCGAGCCGGCAGCGCCGGCTGGCGCAGGCAAACGGTTCCCGTCGACACCGGCCGCAGACAACGCGCAACGCGCCGACGCCTTGGCGCGATATGCCATCGACCTGACGGAAAAGGCGATGGGGGGCGAAATCGACCCCGTTTTCGGCCGCGACCGTGAGATTCAACAAATGGTCGACGTGCTGGCCCGCCGTCGCAAGAACAACCCGATTCTCGTGGGTGAACCCGGTGTCGGCAAGACGGCGTTGGTCGAAGGGCTTGCGCTGCGAGTGGTGCAGGGCGATGTGCCGGAGGCCATCCGCAACGTACGCGTGCTGACGCTCGACCTCGGTCTGTTGCAAGCCGGTGCGGGTGTGAAAGGGGAGTTCGAGCAGCGCCTGAAAACGCTGATCGACGCGGTGCAGGCATCCGACGTGCCAGTGCTGCTGTTTATCGACGAGGCTCACACGCTCGTTGGCGCGGGTAACGCGGCAGGCGGCGCCGATGCCGCCAATCTGCTCAAACCCGCGCTCGCACGCGGCGAACTGCGCACGATCGCCGCAACGACGTGGGCGGAGTACAAGGAATTTTTCGAACGCGACGCTGCGCTTGAACGCCGCTTCCAGATGATCAAAGTGGAAGAGCCCGACGATGCTGCCGCCTGCCTGATGCTGCGTGGACTCAAGGCGCGGTATGCGAGCTACCACCAGGTGCATATCCGCGACGAGGCCATTGTCGCTGCCGTCAACCTCTCGCGGCGATATATCCCGTCGCGGCAGTTGCCCGACAAGGCGGTCGATCTCATCGATACTGCCGCTGCACGCGTGCGGGTGGGTCTCGAATCGCCACCGTCCGAATTGCAGCACGCTGCCGCCACCGTCAACGCGCTGAAGATCGAGCTGGCGGCCCTTGAGGCTGATGTAGCCAAGGGGGCTTCTCGCGGCGACGACGGGGTCACACGTCTGGCGGAACTGGCGGCGAGCGTTGCCGCGGCCAACGCGGCGTCGGAGGTCTTCGCGGCACGTTATGCGCGAGAACGCGATCTGGTTCGCGCCGTGCGTGAACAAAGCGATTTACCACCCGAGACACGCGATGCCGTGGCATTTCGTGCCGCTCGCGAGGCACTGGCCGATGCACAGGGCAAGCACCCGCTGATCTATGCCGATGTGGATGCGCAAGCGGTGGCGCGGGTGGTGTCCGAGTGGACCGGTGTTCCCGCAGGCAATCTGCTCGAAGACGAATTGCGCGGCTTGCTCGCGATGCAGTCGGGGCTGAGCGAGCGCGTTGTCGCACAGGAGGATGCGCTGAATGCCTTGGCCGAGAGTCTTCGTATCGCCAAGGCGGGGCTGAAGCCGGAGAGTGCGCCCATGGGCGTGTTCCTGCTGGCGGGGCCGTCCGGTGTCGGAAAGACGGAGACCGCACTGGCGCTCGCCGATCTGCTCTTCGGGGGAGAGGCGGCGCTGACAACGATCAACATGTCCGAGTATCAGGAAGCGCATACGGTGTCGCAATTGAAGGGCGCGCCGCCGGGCTATGTGGGGTACGGGCGAGGCGGGGTGCTGACCGAAGCGGTCCGGCAACGCCCCTATAGCGTGGTGTTGCTCGACGAGGTCGAGAAAGCCCATCGCGACGTGCTCGACATGTTCTATCAGGTCTTTGATCGCGGCATGATGCGCGACGGCGAGGGACGCGAAATCGACTTCCGCCACTGCGTCATTCTGATGACCTCGAATTTGGGCAGCAGCACGATCGACACAGTGACCGCAGACACCCCCGACATTGCCCACGCGGCACTGCTCGAAGCGGTACGTCCCGAACTGGTCGCGCACTTCCAGCCGGCGTTGCTCGCGCGCTTCCAGACGCTGATCTATCGCCCGCTGGACGTATCGGCACTGCACAGCATCGCGACGATGAAGCTGGGCAAGACGGCAGCACGTTTGCGGCGCCAGCATGGTATCGAGCTCACCTGGAACGACGCACTCGCCGGCCTCATGGCGCAGCGCTGCCTGGTGCGGGAGTCGGGCGCGCGCAACGTCGATGCTTTCATCAATCAACGCATCCTGCCGGCGCTGTCGCACGAGTTGCTGACCCGGCTGGCTGCCGGCGACAAACCCGCGAGCATCGTGTTGACGGCATCGGAAGACGGGCAGCTCGATATTGATTTCGCCGCAGCCGTCGATCCAAATGCCTTGCCGGCGGGTACGGCGTCACAGACACCGTCCACCTGCCTGATCACCGAATGACAACTGCCTGATAGGGGAACACATATGCCGGCTGGCCCATCGCTTTACGACATGCTGCTGGGACATATTGGCGGTGAGCCGCTACATGCCTACGACGACCGGACGTTGGAGTTCATGAGCGTGCAGCAAAACGTGCAGCGGGTACTCAATACGCGCGCTGGGGCGCTCAAGCACTTGCCGGAATATGGTCTTCCCGATCTTTCCGAGATCTATCGCGCATTGCCTGCGTCGGCGAGCCTGCTTCAGGCGCAAATGGAGGCGACGTTGCTCAAATATGAGCCACGTATTCGTGCGATTGACGTCGATGTGCTGCCGAACGACGACCCCGGCATGGTCATGAGTTTCGAGATGACGTGCCATCTCAGAAAAAGCGGGCTGGTGCGGTTTGGCACGTACTTCGAACCGCGCGGGCGCGTGTTGCTGATGCGCCGGCAGCCGGAGGGGTGTTGACGCCGCAGTGGCGCGATTGATCGGTGAGACCTGTGAAGTTATAGAATCCGTCTATCACCTGCCATTGCTTCCGAGTTCCTGATCGCATGCCCAAGCCGACGAAAGCCGAAATCAACGCCGATATCATTGAACGCGCCGCCGGTCTGTTCGCCCGCCACGGGTTCGAGCAGACGTCGCTCCAGCAGATCGCGGACGCCGTCAATTACTCCAAGGCCGGACTGCTGCATCACTTCCCGAGCAAACTGGCGATCTACGAAGCGGCGGTCGGCGTGGTGCGCAACCACATGATCGAGTTGCGCGAGCGGGTGAAAGGGATTCCGGTCGGCATCGAGCGCGACCGGGCACTGGTCGACGATGCCGTGCAATTTACCTACGACTGGCCGGGCGTGTCGGCGTTTTCCAACCGGATTTCCGACAACGCGCCGGACGGCGATCCGGCGCTGATCGAAATCGGCATGATTCTGTACGACGCGCTGGGCATCGATCTGACGAAGCTCGATCTCGAACGTATCGTGCGCGTGACCAGCGCATTCGCCGGTCTGGGCGCAACGGCCTTGCAGGCCGTGCGCGCCGATCAGAAGCGCGAGTGGCGGCCGATCATTACGCAGGCCGCCATGGAAGCGCTCGGTCACGGCAAGCGCTGAGTCCAGTCATTTCGCGCCACCTCCCGCCGACTCCCGAACGTCTCAATCCTTTCTGAGCGCCGCGACCTGACGTTTCCACAACGTCCACGGCCGTTCCATCACGCCGAGATTGGTCGCCGTCGAGCGCTTGCCTTCCTCTTCATCGAGATAGGTCACATCGCCGCCGAGCGTGACGGCCTTGTACTGCATGTCGGCGTTAAGCGAGGTATAGATCGCGCGATACACCGACGCGGGCAGTGATGGGCCGGTGGTCACGAAACCGTGGCCGCGCATCAGCGCAACGTCAAAGTCACCCAGCGTGTCGGCGAGCGCCTTACCCTGATCGCTGTTGCGCACGAGCATGTCGGTGCAACCGAAACAATGGCGGATGTCGAACACCGGCGAGCCGCTGCCGAGAAAACCCGCCATGTGATACACCGGGCGCAGGCGCACGCTCGACGCCGCAAACGGAATCACCGACGGCGCATGGCTGTGCACGATCGACATGACATCGGGCCGCGCGCGGTAAATCTCGCTGTGAATCCACGTTTCCAGATAGCGCTTTCGGGTGTCGCCGTCGACCGGCTGGCAGTCGAAGTCGAGGGTGAGGATGTCGTCTGGGGTGACCAACTCCGGGGCCATCGACTGCGCGATCAGGAAGTGCTGCGAATTGCGCGGATCGCGCGCGCTTACGTGGCCGAAGCCGTCGAGCACTTCGTGATGCGCGAGGATATGGTTGGCCGAGGCGAGGTCTTCCAACAGTTGCGCGATGGATTGCGCGTCGTGCTCGGTGACGGCGGGGGTGTAGGGCATGGTGGTGGTTTGCGTCATGGTGTTCAGCGAAAAATTGCTACAGAAATGGGGATGGCAGGACGTGCCTCAGACCCTGACGGCCGCGTGCGTTTCGGGCGGGAACAGGTCGTCAGCCTGCATCGGGCAATGGCAAACGCCTTGTTCGAAGGCAAAGCGCAGGAAGGCGTCGAGGGTGGTGCGATTGGCGGCGATGCCGTAGGGCCAAGGGTCGGCACCGAACATGGCGCGTGCTGACGCCGCGTGCTCGCTCATCCACGGCAATGGGAAATGCGAGCAGGTAATGTCGTCGAGCCGCGCGATGCTGGCGTCCTTCGCCTGCGTGAAGGCTTTCAGCAAGTTGCCCGCGATCCAGCGATTGGCGGCAAACACATCACGACGCATCACGATCAGATGCATGATCGGGAAGATGCCGGTCTTGTCGAAATAGGCACGTTCTTCCGCCGCAAAATCCTTGAACAGACGCACGACCTCGCCTTCCCGTCCGAGAGGCGGCGTGGGTGGTCGCGCACTGAAGATGGCGTCGATCTCGCCGTCGAGCAGCAGGGCGGTAAGCGATCGATCGGGCGACGGCCGGTAACGCACACCGGCCGGAAGTTGCACATCCACCTTTTCGCGTCGGCCCGCCTGATTCACGCCGCCTTGCACCCACTCGATTTCTTCCAGCGCGACACCCTGCTCGTGGGCCAGCCACCCGCGTGAATAGACGGCGGCGGTCTGCGCCCACTCGGGCACGCCGACGCATTTACCGCGCAGGTCGGCCGGCGAGCGCACGCTGCCGTCGTTGCGCACATACAGTGACGAGAGCCGGAACACACGAGAGGGAAACACCGGTAAGCCGATCAAACGGTCGTCGCCCTGCGAGCGTAGTGAAGCGTACTTCGCCAGCGACATCTCCGAGAGGTCCCACTCCTGAAAGTGGGTGGTGCGGTAAAAGATCTCCTCAACCGGTAACACCGACGGCACGAGTTCGATACCTTCGGCGGTGACACGACCGGTGAGCAGGTCGCGCACATGGTCGTAATCGTTGACGGCGAGCGAGAGTGTGAGCTTGGACATGACGCGTTCCAATGTCGGGGGAGGGGCGCAGACATCGCTCGGATGCCCGCGCCGAATTGCATGGGCAGATTCAGTGACCGAAGGCGGGCGCTTTCGGCAGGCTTTCGGGCCGGGCCACGAGGAACACGAGCGCGGCGGCGCTCACCAGCGCAGCGCCCAGCACCACGAACATGGCGCCTGCGCCGCCGGTGGCCTGTTGCAGCACGCCCGCGATAGCCGGGCCGCACATGGCGCCGACGCGTGCGATACCCAGATACAGGCCGACGGCGGTGCTGCGAATCTCTGTCGGGTAGCTCACGGCGACGAGATTGTTGAGCACCGTCTGCGTGCCGATCACGAACATGCCCGCCACGACGATCCCCAGAAACGTCACCTTGCCGCCGGTCGCGACGGCGAGCACGCCGATGGCGGCCGCTCCGGCAAGCCACGCCAGCGACATGGCCAGACGGCGGTTGCCGATGCGGTCGGCGACGACACCACAGATCAGGCTGCCGAAGGCGGATGCGAATACCAGCAGTGAGCCGTAGGCAAAACTCGTCGAGAGATTTTCGCCGCGCTTCAACATGATGGTCGGCAGCCAGCCCGACAGCCCGTACGACGAGAACAGCGACAGTGCACCCATCGCCCAGAAACACAACGTCTGACGGCGGAAGGCTCCAGAGAACAGTGCCGCGACGGAACCGGCTTTCACGCCTGCGTCGGGCGACGTGAATACGGCGTTGGCAAACTCCGCTGCACGGGCAGGCCACAACCGGGTGAGTTGCGCCCGCACGGCGTCCTGATGGCCGCGACTGGCGAGAAACGACACCGACTCCGGCAATACGAACTGCAACACCAGCGCCAGCACGACCGACAGTGCGCCGACGAAATACATGCTCTGCCAGCCGTACTGCGGAATCAGCCACGCCGCGATGAAACCCGACGCGGTGGCGCCGCCGATCCAGCCGCAAGTGAAGAACACGATGGTGAAGACGTTGGCACTGCGCTTCGGGGCGATCTCGTTGATGTAAGTCACGGCCACTGGCATGAGCAGGCCGAGCGAGATGCCCATCACGAAACGCAGCGCAATGAACGTGGTCAGGTCGTGTGCGAAGAGCGCAATCGCCAGACTGAACAGCCCCGCGAGCCAGATGCCGGTGAGCAGCACGCGGCGGCGTCCGATACGGTCGCTGAACAGACCCGAGACGGCAGAGCCCGCCGCAAAACCGGCCAGTCCGCACGACAGCAGCACGCCGATCTGACTCGGCGACATATGCCAGAGCGAGGCCACGTCGTGGACGATGTAGGCGGCGTTGTAGAGGTCGTAGCCGTCGAACAGCAGGATGAGCGCCAGCAGAATCGCCAGCTTGAAGTGATACGCCCCTAGCGGGGCGGCTTGCAGGGTGTCGCGAACGTCGATGCGTTCGGCGTACCCCGATGGGTTGTTCTGGGCCATGCCTTGTCTCCGATGGTCGGCCTGCTGAGCACCGGACGAACCCGGTCCCGCAGTGCCTTTGTTGTGTGTTCGGAGTTGACTTTACTGGCCGATTTTGTGTTTATCAATATTGATTATTAAAGTCAATATCACTGTGGCATCATGTGACGAATCTTTAACGAATGCTCGACGGGAATCCTTATCCGGCAAGGGGTTGCGCAGGGTACGGGTTTCCCCGGGGACTACGATGACGCAACAAAACGACTTGATGACGCGTGAGGAAGTGCTCGCGCTGCTGGAGATCAAACCGGCCACGTTGTACGCCTATGTGAGCCGTGGGTTGATCCGGGCGCGTCCGCACGAGGATGGCCGTAAGAGCCTCTACCTGCGCCGCGACGTTGAGCGTCTGGGCACCCGCAAGCGTGGGCGCGCACCGACCGGTTCGGTGGCTGAATCGACCATGCGCTTCGGTGACCCGGTATTGCATTCGGCGATTACCCAGATCACGCCGCACGGGCCGCGTTATCGCAACCGGCTGGCGACCGATCTGGCGAGTGCCGGGGCGTCGTTCGAGTCGGTGGTGCACTTGCTGATGACCGGCATCTGGCAGGACAGCCTCGCCGTTTGGTCGCCGCAGGAGACGCCGCCCGACGTGCTGCGTTTTCTTTCGACTTACAACGGCGAAGTGGCCAGCGCAGACATCGGCAATCTGCTCGGCATGGTGCCGTTTGCGCTGGCGATGCAGGGGCGCGGGCCGCGCGAAATTGCCGACGGCAGCGCGGTGCAGGCGGCGCGTCTGATGCTGCATTGCATGGCGGGATGCGTGGGGTTTCTCGGACCCAAGCGCGCATACGTGGCACGGAACGCCGACGAGACCGTGGCGGCGCAGATCTTGCGCGCGGCCGGTGCCGAGGTGACGCCGGAGAACCTGCGCGCGGTGAATGCAGCGCTGGTGCTGACCGCCGATAACGAGTTGGCCCCGGCGACGTTTGCGGCACGGGTGGCGGCATCGACCAATGCTGATCTGTTCAGTTGCGTGGCCGCAGCCATCGGCTCGCACATCGGTTTTTCAACGGGCACCAGCACCGAGAAGATCGAGACGCTGCTGCTGTGCGAACCGCTCGACGCGCTCGATTCACGCAAGGACCGAGTGCGCGAATATGGCGCGAGCCTGTTTGCCTTCAACCATCCGCTTTATCCGGGCGGCGATGCGCGTGCCGATCTGATGCTGCAATTGGCTGAACTCGCTGCACAGCGCGACGAGGCGGCGGGTATCCACACGCAGCGCGCGGTGGGGACTCGCCTGACGCTCGATTTTCTGGCGCGCATGCGTTTGGAGTTGAGTGCACATCCGGGTTTGGCCATGGGCATTGTTGTGCTGGCGCGTGCCCTCGGCTTGCCGGACGGCACCGCGACGGCGATCTGGGTCGTTGGTCGCTCGGCTGGCTGGGTGGCACATGTGATGGAACAGCGCACGCAGGCGTTCATGCTGCGCCCGCGCGCGAAGTACGGCTTTGGCGGACCTATCGAGCCAGCGGTCGCACCGCCCGTCGATCCACGTCAGCCGTGATCGCACAATGAAAAAAGGCGACGCCTTTGCTGGGCGTCGCCTTGCTTTTGATGCGATGCGTGTACCGATCAATGCAGCGGTTCCGCCGGCGCGTCGTTCTCGAAGGTGCGGAAGCGCCAGCCGAACCACACGGCCAGCATGCGGATGACGAAGCCCGCCACGCAGCCGATGGCCGTGGCGATGCCGTTCTCGACGCCGAAGTGCAGCATGGCGACGTAGAGCGCACCGGCGATGCACGCCACGCTCGCATACATTTCGCGGCGCAGCACCATTGGTACCTGTCCGCACAGCAGATCGCGCAGCATCCCGCCGCCGATGCCGGTCAGCACCCCTGCCAACACGACGATCACCGGGCTGGTACTCACGGTCATGCCGATGTCGCAGCCGAGAATCGTGAAGGCGGCGAGCCCGATGGCGTCCACGGTGATGAAGGTCATGCGCAGCCGGTGAATGTGGCGCGCGACGATGGACGCGAGCGTGGCCGCCCCGAGCGTGAGCAAGAGGTACTCCGGATGTGCGATCCAAACCAGCGGATGGCGGCCGAACAATACGTCGCGAATCGTGCCGCCACCGAGCGCGGTGACCATGCCGACGAAGGCGAGTCCGAAGCGGTCCATGCCGCGTTGCATCCCCATGATCGCGCCCGACATCGCTTCGGTCACGATGGCGATCAGGTAGAGAGCGTAGAAGATTTCGGTTTTCATAAGGTTCCCTGAAGTGCGGGGGGAATATACCACCGCGTACCACTGCGTCCGGCGGCAACGGTCTGCCGGGCACGTTGCCGGACTCACGCGATCCGGCCAACTGTGATTTGTACAAGTTTTCAGCGTCATGGGCCAGTGAGACACTGCTTCCAACGAGGAGAGTTTCTGATGCGTTTGGTGCGGTGATCTTCTTTCAAAAGCAGCAAAGCCCTTAAACTCTCTACTTTTCGTGCTCCGAACGGTGCTGCCGAGGGGAGGCGTGGAACTGGCCACTGCTCTGGCTGGCCGGTCGGCCGGCAGGCAAGCGGCACCGGCGCCACGTCCCACCCGTCTGATCTTCAGATGGCCTCTGCGCGGTGCCGGCCCGGGCAACCCGCTTTCTTCGACGCGCCTTCTTTGATCGTTCACATCGCTCCATGATCCAGTTCATTCGACGCCGGCGTTATCTCGTCGCCAGTCTTGCCGTGCTCGCCGTTCTCCTGATTCTCGGGATTCGCAGTGTCGTCTCGCCGAAGCCGCCGCAGTATCTGACCGCCAAGGTCGAGCGCAGCGACCTCGAGAATTCCGTGCTTGCCACCGGCACGTTGGTGGCGTTCACGCAGGTGGATGTCGGCGCGCAGGTGTCGGGGCAGTTGAAGTCGCTCAAGGTCAAGCTGGGCGACAAGGTGACCAAGGGCCAGTGGCTCGCCGAGATCGATCCGGTGCTCTCGCAGAACACGCTGCGTCAGGCCGAAGCCAACGAGCAGGACCTGCAAGCGCAACGCCGCGCCACACAGGCGTTGCTGGCGAAGGCCGATCTGGCGTTCCGGCGTCAGCGGCAGATGCTGCCGGACGACGCGACCTCGCGTCAGGATTTCGAAGCGGCACAAGCCGATCTCGACGCACAACGGGCGAATCTGGCGGCGCTGGAAGCGAAGATCCGTTCGGCGGCGATTCAGATCGAATCGGCCCGCGCCAACCTCGGCTACACGCGTATCGTCGCGCCGATGGACGGTCAGGTCGTGGCCATCGTCACGCAGGAAGGCCAGACCGTGATTGCCCAGCAGCAGGCACCGGTGATTATGAAGCTGGCTGATCTGGACACGATGACCATCAAGGCACAGGTGTCGGAAGCCGACGTGATTCGCATCGCGCCGGGCCAGACGACGTACTTCACGATTCTTGGCGAGCCGGACAAGCGTTACTACGGCAAGCTGCGCGCGATCGAACCGGCACCGCAGAACTTCCTCGACACGCAGGGCTCGCTCGGCGGGCTGGGCGGGTCGCGCAGCAACACGGCGGTGTTCTACAACGCGCTGTTCGAAGTGCCCAACCCCGATCACAAGCTGCGCATCTCGATGACCGCACAGGTCAATGTGCTGCTGAGCACCGCCAAGCAGGCGCTGAGCATTCCCGTGGCCGCGCTGGGCAAGAAGCAGGCCGATGGGCGCTACGACGTGCGGGTAGTGGGTGCAGACGGCAAGGTCGTCACGCGTCAGGTCCGCACCGGGCTGAACAACAACGTGAAGGTCGAGGTGAAGGAAGGGCTCGCCGCTGGCGATCAGGTCGTGATCGGTGAGGCCGGCGACGTCAAGGACGCACGCAACGATGCGTCCGGTGCTTCGGTCAGCGTGGGGTAATGGCAATGGCTGAAACCATGACGCCCCCCTGCGCGACACACCCGGCCCCGTCGCACCCGATGGCGCATCCCATGCTCGAACTGACCGGCATCACGCGGCGGTTTCCGGCGGGTGATCGCGACGTCGTCGTGCTGCGCAACGTGAACCTCACCATCGAGGCGGGGGAGATCGTTGCGATCATGGGCGCGTCGGGCTCCGGCAAGTCGACGCTGATGAACATTCTTGGCTGTCTCGACCACCCGAGCGAAGGCAGCTACCGCGTGGCCGGGCGTGAGACCCGTGATCTCGATGCCGACGCGCTGGCCCAACTGCGCCGCGAACACTTCGGCTTCATCTTCCAGCGTTATCACCTGTTGCCCCATCTGGAGGCTGCGGGGAATGTGGAGATGCCGGCGGTCTACACCGGTGCACCGCACGCGGCTCGCCGCGCCCGGGCCGAGCAACTGCTTTCCCGTTTGGGACTGGCGGATCGTACGCACCATCGGCCGAGCCAGTTGTCCGGTGGTCAGCAGCAGCGCGTGAGTATTGCCCGTGCGCTGATGAACGGCGGCGACGTAATTCTGGCCGACGAGCCGACCGGGGCGCTCGATACCCGTAGCGGCAAGGAAGTCATCCGTATCCTGCGCGAACTCAACGCGCTCGGGCATACGGTCATCATCGTTACGCACGACGAGCACGTGGCCGCGCATGCGCGCCGCATCATCGAGATTCGCGACGGCGAAGTGGTCGCCGACCGGCAGAACACGCCGGTGACCGATGACGATGCGGTGGCGCCCGAGGCGTCGGACGAAGACGGTGACGAAGCCGCCAATGCCGCCAATGCCGCGAAGGCGACGGTAGACGCAAACGCGGCCACGGCGGCAGCCACCGGCGATGCACTCGCCAACACGTCACCCATGCCCGAGCGTCGGTGGACCGGTGGCGTCGGCCGCTTTGCCGAGGCGTTCCGCATGGCGTGGATTGCGCTGGTCTCACACCGTCTGCGCACGTTTCTCACGATGCTCGGCATCATCATCGGTATCACGTCGGTAGTGTCGATCGTGGCCATTGGCGAAGGCGCCAAGCGCTACATGCTCGCCGAGATCGGCAGCATCGGGACGAACACCATCAACATTTATCCCGGCAAAGACTGGGGCGACAGCCGCGCCGGCACGATTCAGACGCTGGTGCCGGAAGACGTGTACGCGCTGACCGAGCAGAACTATGTCGACAGCGTGACGCCCGAGACCGCGCGCAACCTGTTGCTGCGCTACCGCAACGTGGACGCCAACGCGACCGTGACCGGCGTCGGGGAGAGTTTCTTCCAAGTGCGCGGCATGAAGATCGCGCAGGGCATCGCCTTCGGTCCCGACGAGGTGCGCCGTCAGGCACAGGTCGCAGTGATCGATCAGAACACGCGCCGCAAGCTCTTTCCGACGAACCCGAATCCGCTGGGCGAAGTGATCTTCGTCGACAACCTGCCGTGTGTGGTGATCGGCGTGACGGAAGAGAAGAAGAGCGCCTTTGGCGACATGAAGAGCCTGAACATCTGGGTGCCGTACACCACGGCCAGCGGGCGGCTCTTCGGGCAACGCAACGTCGACAGCATCACCGTGCGGGTGCGCGACGGTCAGCCGAGCAAGATTGCCGAAAAGAGTCTTGAGACGTTGATGACGCAGCGCCACGGCCGCAAAGACTTCTTCACCTACAACATGGACAGCGTGGTGAAGACGGTCGAGAAGACCAGCCAGTCGCTCACGTTGCTGCTCTCACTGATTGCCGTGATTTCGCTGGTCGTGGGCGGCATCGGCGTGATGAACATCATGATCGTGTCGGTGACTGAACGCACGCGGGAGATCGGCATTCGCATGGCCGTCGGTGCGCGTCAGAGCGACATCATGCAGCAGTTTCTGGTCGAGGCGGTCATGGTGTGTCTGATGGGCGGCGCGATCGGTATTGCGCTGTCGTTTGGGGCGAGCTTCGTGTTCTCGCTGTTCGTCGCCAAATGGAAGATGGTGTTTTCGATGGGTTCGATCGTCACGGCATTCCTGTGTTCGACGCTCATCGGTGTGGTCTTCGGTTTCATGCCGGCGCGCAACGCCGCCCGGCTCGATCCGGTTGAAGCGCTCGCGCGCGATTGAGGTAGCGACTGATGATCCGTAATTCCACAATTTCTGCGATGGCAACGTTTCCCATGGTTTCCCGCACGCTGCTTGCGCTTGCGGCGAGCGCGACGGTGTTGCTCTCCGGCTGCGCCGGTGTGCGCCACGACCCGCTGCCGGCGGTGCCGGTGCCTGCGCAATGGAGCGGCACCGCGACGCCGGTGTCCGCCGCAGCGCCGACCGGCACGGCACCCGCCGCGGCGCCTCTCATGGCACCGGACTTCTGGCGCGCCTTTGGCGACCCGGTGCTCGACCGTCTTATCGCCGACGTACTCGCCGCCAACAACGATCTGGCGGCGGCGGGTATCCGCGTCTACCGCGCGCAATTGCAGGCGGGGCTTGCCAATACGAATCTCACGCCGGGTGTTGCCGTACAGGGCAATGGTCAGGTCAGCCGCACGCTCGACACACATCAGATGTCGCGCGGCAGTCAGATGCAGGTGCAGGTGAGCTACGAGCTGGATCTGTGGGGCAAGCTGGCCGCACAGCGCGACGCTGCCCGCTGGGAAGCTGACGCCACCGACGCCGACCGCGAGGCCACCCGGCTGTCGCTGATCAGTTCGACGGCGGGCTTCTATTGGCAGATCGGCTATCTGAATCAACAGATTGCTTACGCCGAAGCCAACATCGCCTATGCAGAACGTACGCTGGCGCTGGTGCGCTCGAGGTATGCGGCAGGCGCGGTCTCGGGGCTGGATGTGGCGCAGACCGAGCAGAACCTGTCGCAGCAACGTGCCGCGATCACGCAACTCGTGCAGCAGCGCACCGAAAACCGTAACGCACTGGCCATCCTGTTCGACCGGCCGCCCGAGCAGTCGGCGCCCGAACCGTCGGCCCTGCCGAATGCTGCGTTGCCGGTGGTGCCGGCCGGATTGCCCGCCGAGTTGCTGGGCCGCCGCCCGGATGTGCGTGCGGCTGAATGGCGCCTGCGCGGGTTTCTGGCGAATGTCGATGTCACTCGCACTAGCTTCTATCCGACGTTCACGCTGACGGGGCAGGCCGGTACGACGAGCACGAATCTCTCGAGTGCACTGATGAATCCGGTGGGCTCGCTGGGGTTGGGGCTGGCACTGCCGTTCATTCAGTGGAACACCATGCAGTTGCAGATCAAGGTGTCGCAAACGCAGTTTGACGAGGCCGTGATCCTGTTCCGCAAGACGCTCTACACGGCGCTCGGCGAAGTCGAGAACGCATTGTCGGCGCGTGAACAACTAGCCCGCGAAGGCGAGCAGCGCACGCTGTCGCTCGCGCAGGCGCAGCGCGCCGAGACGCTGGCGCGCTCGCGTTTTCTGGCGGGGGCGACGGGCGTGCAGTTATGGCTGGATCAGCAGCAGCGTGTGCGTGATGCACAAAGCGCCGATTCGCTGGTGCGCCTGAATCGCCTTAACAATCGCATGGCGCTGTACAAGACGCTGGGCGGTGGCGGCACCGCCAGCGACGTGCCGCCGCCGGCGGGCTGATGCCAGCCGACGTGGCTCAATCGCAAACTCAGGCCTCGGCAGCTTCCTGAAGCACCGGGGCCTTCGGCAGCGTGATGGTGAACGTGGTGCCCACGCCGACCTGGCTGGTCACCTCGATCGTGCCCTGATGGAATTCGATGGCCGCGTGCACGACGGCCAGCCCGACCCCCGAACCATCTTCGAGCACGGCATTGCTGCGCGAGCGGAACGACATCTGGAAGATCTCCTTGAGTTCTTCCTCCGGGATACCGGTGCCGTTGTCGCGCAGCACTACGCGCAAGGCGTCGCCCGCGTCTGCCACACCGATATCGATGGCGGGCGGCAGCATCGTGTACTTCGTTGCGTTGCTTACGATATTGATGAATGCGTGGAACAGCACGTTGCTGTCGCCGATCATCTGACTGTCGAGGCCCGGTGTCGGGGTCACCGTAATGGTCGCGTTGGGGAACATGTCCGAGCCCACATCGCGCACATCTTCCAGCAAGGCCACCAGCGACAACTCGCTGCGCTTGCCGAACTTCGGATCGTCGAGCGAGGCGCTTTGCGCGGCCTCTAGCCAGTTCTGGATCACGTTGTTGAGCTTCGCCACCGCTTCGCGAATCTTCGTGTAGCGCGGGCGCGAATCGGTTTCTTCGTTGCGCGGGCTCAGCAATCGCTGCGCATGGCCGTCGATCACATTGAGCAGGGTACGAAACTCGTGCGACGCCATCGAGCGGAAAGTCTTCTGGAAGTTGTTGAGCCGCTCTTCGTTGGCCAGCGCCCGCTGGAGAATGGTGTTCTTGGCCGTCGTGAGCTTCTGGTTGCGCACCAGTGACGACGTGCTCTCTTGAAACTTGGCAATCGTGCGCGAGAGTGTGCCGATCTCGTCGCCCCGCGTGAGCCAAGGCAGGCGTGCCTTGTTTTTGCCGGAGATGGCGTTGCCGGCCAGCGCGATCAGGCGCGTGAATGGCCGCAGCATCGCCGCATCCACATACACGAGGCAGCCCAGCGTGACGAGAATCATCGCGGCGATCAGCGCATCGATTTGCAGCAACCGGGTATGCGCGGCGTTGCCCTTCGTCTCGACGTTCTTGATCAACCCTTCGGTGCTGCGGAATACCAGGGCGCCGAAGGTGCTGTTGGCCAGCGTGTACTTATTGTTCGATTCGCCCCGGTAGAGTTTGGCGGCGTCGCCCAGCTTGCCGTTCTGTGCGAGCTGAAAGACCTGATTCGAAATACGGCGGTACTGCGCCCATTGCGTCTGGAATTTCGAGAAGGCCAGACGGTACTCGTCGTGCACCAGCAGCTTCTGGTAGCGGTCGGAGGCGTTCTTGATCTTGTCGTCGAACTCATCGGCGGCGCTGCGAATGGCCGCGAGCGCCTTGGGCGACATCGGGGCGAGCGCTTCGGATTCGACGGTGCGGAAGTCGGAGATGTAGTCGTTGAGTTCTTCGAGCACGCTCAGATTGTCGATCTGCGCACGCTCGGCAGCGAGTGCGGTGCGTTGTGCGGTGTCGACTTCGCGGTGCACCACGACGCCCACGGCGACCATGACGACAAGGCAGATGACGAGCAGAAGATACATTCGCCCCCGAACGGGGAGCTTCGTGTTCGGCTGTTTAGACGCTTTAGGCATGCGGTGGATCCGTTCTGACTGGGCGTAGGCGGGCGGGGCGACCGAAGTCGTCTGCCGTCAAAGCTGAATGATATTGAGCAGCGCGGCGCGCACGACGGCTTCGGTGCGGGTGGCGACGTTGAGTTTTTCGCGGGCGTTGTCGATGTGAAAGTCGACCGTGCGTTTGCTCAGATCGAGAATGATCGCGATTTCGGCGGAGGTCTTGCCGCGCGCCGACCATTGCAGAATCTCGACTTCGCGTTTGGTGATGCCGAAGGGCAGCGAAGCGCCGTCGTCCGGCTCGTCATGGTGCGTGTATTTCCGGATCACCGTATCGAGCACGTCGAAATCGACCGGCTTGAGCATGTATTCGTCGGCGCCGGTGCTGTGCCCGCGCATGATCGAGGCCTTATCGGCGTTGCCCGTCAGAAAGATGAACGGAATCCTGCGCTCGCCCTGAATGATGCTGCGTGCGCTTTCCAGAAACTCGAAGCCGGTCATACCCGGCACGTTCACGTCGCACACGATGATGTCGGGCATGAATGACGCCAGAGTGGCGAGTGCTGCCGTGAAATCGTGTGCGACTTTGACGACATAACCGCGATCGGTCAGGTCTTCGCGAATCAGGTCTGCCGAATCGTGATCGTCTTCGATGCAGAACACTTTGGTGGGAGAAGTCATCCCGCTGGCCCTGGTTTTTCGTGTAATGCCGAAATCGTACTAGGAAATGCCGGATGACGAAATTCCTGTGCCGTCCACCAAAGGAAAAAGGACCGCGTGAAGTGGTTCTCGCGGAGGGTAATGCTGCCCATCCAAATTCGTTTCGGCAATGAATTCCCCTGCGACATCGCTCCTATCGCATCATCACTGCCAGCGTTTCTCGGCCAATTCCCAACGGTCAAACGATAGAAGTCACGATGTTTTCTGATTAAATACTTCCCCAGGGCCCCGGCGCCGGACGCTCAATAACGCGTTCAAACGCGAGGGGGAAGGCTATGTGGAACCGCCCAATCGGTTGCAACTTAGCGAACAACGTCGGTTCCACGAATGAACAATAAATTTCATCACACAGGCGTTCCCTATCGATCGCAATGGGCATCACCGGAGCTAAACGAGGGCATCATCGCGGGCTTGATCGATCCTTGTGATGATCCCACGTGGACCCTTTCGGGTTTCTCCTCGGAGGCTGATTACCGTTTTTGGGCTAGACGGCTCTGCGGCATTGCATGCCTCGAGTCGATTCTCGATTTTCTGTCAATCCCGCACGGAACTCGCTTTGAAATGCTCTGTGAAGCGCTATCGATCGGCGCATACATCAAACACGGCGACAACTCGGTGACGGGGCTGATTTACCGACCATTTTGCCATTGGGTGCGTGTGCGCTTTCATCTCGATATCAGCGTATTCGAAGACATGCCACTCTCCTACGTCGCAAACGAAATTTCACCATTTTGCATGGCATTGGTTTCGGTGAGTCCGGAAATCAGAAATCCGAAGACGCCAAACTCTCGCAAGGGCGGACATCTCGTTCTCATACACGGATCGGACCTCGATCACATTCGGTTTCATAACCCATCTGGCGTGCCTCCCTACCAGATGGATGTCAGTCTTCCTATCAAAGAAGCCGAGCGATTCTATGCAAGACGAGGGATGCTGGTATCGATTCCGGCAAGAAGTTGAACCGCGTTGCGGTGAGTCTCCAGAAGGTCGCAATGCCGCTTCGACGCAGATCGAAGCGGCATTTTTTACGGGATTTCGTGGCTGTTCGCTAGCAGCGCTGAACGTCAGACCTGCTTGACTGCGTGGCATCACAACGTGAAGTGGTCCTTTTTCGTGTCGGCGGGGTAGGGAGGCCGGGGGGCGCCACCGATCAGAAGATATCGGTGAAGTTGCAGTCCATCATCATCCCGGCGAGCGCAGCGGCTTGAAGCATGAAGGTCATGGCCATGTTTTGTTTCTCCTTGTTCAGATGCGAAGTTGTGGGTGCGCTGCGCGCTTTAGTTGAAAATCGGCAGGCTGGCGATGAAGGGGACGACGTCGCGGCCGATGTAGTAAGCGATAGCTGCCATGGTGTTTCTCCTGAGTCAGTGGTGTGGCGATTTAAGGGCGAGGCGGGTGTTTCGGTTGGTTCGGTTGGTTCGGCTCAGTAGCCGAAGAAGTGGCCGACGGTGATCACATAGTTGGTGGCGGGTTCGGCGTAGGTGTCGAAGAGGTAGGCGAACGGGAACATGGTGTGGCTCCTTTTTTCAGCGATTCAAGTTGCGGTTCAGGGGTCGATTTGGCTTCGGTGTTTCGCGGCTGCTGTGTTGCGTTGGCCGTTGAATGAAGTATCGTCATCGGCCTGCCGCGCCGAAACTGTGATTAATACAAGTCGGTGAAAAGCCGACGCGTCGGGGGCAGGTGTGATGGGCTGAATGCCTTGTCCGGTGGGGCTTTTCGCGGATCCGACGAAGGCCGCGATTGCTGGCCCGTATAAATCACAGTGCCCCGTTTCATACGCCCCGGCATTGGGAATCGCAAAAGGATGCGGAAAAGGCGTCGCTATAATCGGCGCGACTCAATGGCGCTTTTTTAATCGTTATGCCAATGTTCCCAACCGTCTCCTTCACCCGCACAACACTTTGTGCCGTCCTGCTTTGTCTTGGCGCTGCCGCTTGCACCACGCGGCCGTTTCAGCCGCCCCCTGCGGCATACACGCTGTGGACGCAGCCGGGCGTGAGCGAGTTGGGCGTGCGACGCGCCATGGTGGATTGCGGATTTCCTGATCCTGCCAATTTCACCCCGCGCGAGATGTCCACCAACGACGCCGCGCAGGCACAACTGTGCATGCTTGAAATCGGCTTCCGCTATCAGGGCCGCCGCATCCTTTGCACCGATTCGCCGGAACTGCCCGCCTGCGCCAACGTGCCGCGCGGTAAAACCTTCGGCACCGATCCGGACTTCGATCCTGCCGAGCACAGCACGCGCACCGCGCTGCCGCCGCCCTACACGTTCTGGCAGCGCGCGAATACCGATACCGACGGCGTGAAGCAGGCCATGCGCGCTTGTGGCTTCGCGAGCGTCACGCAGCCGGGCGTCGACCTGATGAAAGCGGACGACGTGGCCGCTGCCGAGCTATGCATGCTCGACCGGCATTTCACCTACACGTGGCCTGCCAACGCGCTGATGTGCAAGTCGTCTCCTGCATTGCCGTCGTGCCGGGGGCGCAAGATCGATACCCAAAACTGCTGTGCCCCGCCCCGGGCCGCCGGACAGCGCTGACGCCATGTAGGCAAGCTAATGAGGCGCTCGCGCACCACGTGCCGGGCCAACAGGTTCCTCCCTGCGTCATTATGTCGCGATGTATGGATTATGCGTGTGAGTAGCATTCGAAACGCAAATTGTGTATCCATACATAGAGGTTCGAAATGCCCATGCATAACGTCTGGCCCATCTCGCGCGAGAGGGCGGACACAATAAGCGGCACGCGCTGGCAAACGGGGTTCGCCCGGTGGTGCGCCCGGGCCGGCGCGCTGCTCGCGACGGTGCCCATGAGCGGTTGCACGCTCGAATTGCTCGACCCGAAGGGCAGTGTCGGCGAACAGGAGAAGCATCTGATCCTGATCGCGCTCGGCGTCATGCTGCTCGTCGTGGTGCCCGTGATCGTGCTCACGCTAGTGTTCTTCTGGCGTTACCGCGAATCGAACACGGCCGCGACCTATTCGCCCAAGTGGTCGCACTCCACCAAGATCGAAGTCGTCGTCTGGACGATTCCCGTGATCATCGTCGTCGCACTCGCCGTGATGATCTGGGAGACCACGCACAAGCTGGACCCGTACCGGCCGATCGAGCCGGTGGCGTCCGACAAGCCGCCCGTGCGCGTGGAAGTCGTCGCGCTCAACTGGAAGTGGCTCTTCATCTATCCGGACTACCACGTCGCCACCGTCAACCGGCTGGTGCTGCCCGTGGACACGCCCGTCGAGTTCAAGCTCACGGCCGAGTCGTTGATGAACGCCTTTTTCATCCCGCAACTCGGCAGCATGGTCTACGCGATGTCGGGCATGCAGACCAAGCTGCACCTGATCGCCAACCAGACCGGCACCTATGCCGGCATGTCGTCGGCGTACAGCGGCGCAGGCTTCTCCGACATGCATTTCAAGGCGCACGTGACCTCGCGCGAGGACTTCGAGAAATGGGTGCACGAAGCGCAAGGCGCGCCCGACACGCTCGACGCGCCTACCTACGTGAAGCTCGAACAGCCGGGCACGGGCGTGCCGGTGCCGATTTACGCGAACGTGACGCCGGGGCTGTTCGACGCCATCGTCGGCAAATACATGGGGCCGATGGACGGCAGCGTGGCCGCTAACGGTACGCGCAGCGCACTCGACGACATCATCGCCGCCGCCAATTGCCGCGTAGAGACGCAGCAACTGGCAGGCGTCAGGTCGCCGGCCATCGCGCCGAATTCGCTCACGGAGTAAGTCATGCTCGGAAAACTCGATCTCGACGCCATCCCGCTGCACGAGCCCATCATCATGGGCACGCTGGTGGTGGTGTTGCTGGGCGGCGCGGCGCTGCTCGGCGCCATTACGTATTACCGCAAGTGGCAGTACCTCTGGACGGAGTGGATTACCTCCGTCGATCACAAACGCATCGGCGTGATGTATATCGTGCTCGCGCTCATCATGCTGCTGCGCGGCTTTGCCGATGCGATCATGATGCGTGCCCAGCAGGCCGTTGCGGCCGGTGGCGAAGCGGGCTATCTGCCGCCGCACCACTACGACCAGATCTTCACCGCACACGGTGTGATCATGATCTTCTTCGTGGCCACGCCGCTGGTGCTGGGCCTGATGAACGTGATCGTGCCGCTGCAAATCGGCGCGCGCGACGTGGCGTTCCCGTTCGTGAACTCGCTCTCGTTCTGGCTCGCCGCCATGGGCGCCGTGCTGGTCATGATGTCGATGTTCGTGGGCGACTTCGCGGCCACGGGCTGGGTGGCCTATCCGCCATTGTCGGAACTGGGTTATAGCCCAACCGTCGGGGTGGATTACTACATCTGGTCGCTACAGATATCGGGGCTTGGCACCACGCTCACCGGCATCAACTTCATCGTGACGATTCTGCGCATGCGTGCGCCCGGCATGAACCTGATGAAGATGCCCGTGTTCACGTGGACCGCGCTCATCACCAACATCCTGATCGTTGCCGTGTTCCCGGTGCTGACCGCCACGCTCGCGCTGCTCACCGCCGACCGCTATCTGGGCATGCACTTCTTCACGAACGAGTTGGGCGGCAACGCCATGATGTACGTGAACCTGATCTGGATCTGGGGGCACCCGGAGGTGTACATCCTGATTCTGCCGGCGTTCGGGGCGTTCTCGGAGATCATCGCCACGTTCTCGCGCAAGCCGCTGTTCGGCTACAAGTCGATGGTCTACGCGACGTCGTCGATCGGCATTCTGTCGTTCTTCGTGTGGCTGCACCACTTCTTCACGATGGGCTCGGGCGCGAACGTGAATGCCTTCTTCGGCATCATGACGACGATCATCTCGATACCGACCGGCGTGAAACTGTTCAACTGGCTCTTCACGATGTATCAGGGCCGCATTCGCTACCACTCGTCCACGCTCTGGACCATCGGCTTCATGGTGACGTTTGCGATCGGCGGCATGACCGGCGTGCTGCTCGCCGTGCCGGGCGCGGACTTTGTGCTGCACAACTCGCTGTTCCTCGTGGCGCACTTCCACAACGTGATCATCGGCGGCGTGGTGTTCGGTTGTCTGGCCGGGATTACGTTCTGGTTCCCGAAGGTGTTCGGTTTCACGCTCAACGAGCGCTGGGGCAAGATCTCGTTCTTCTGCTGGCTGGTGGGCTTCTATCTGGCCTTCATGCCGCTGTATGTGCTCGGCTTCAAGGGCATGACGCGCCGCATGAACCACTACGTGCAGGCCGATTGGCAGCCGTATCTGATCGTGGCCGCCGTAGGCGCCGCCGTGATCGGGATGGGCATTCTGGCGTTCATCGTGCAGTTGGTGGTGAGCGTTCGCGACCGCAAGGACAATCGCGACCTGACGGGCGACCCTTGGGACGCGCGCAGTCTGGAGTGGGCGACGTCATCGCCCGCACCGTTCTACAACTTCGCACACGTGCCAAACATCGATTCGCTCGAACAGCATTGGGACGACAAGGTGCGCGGCCTCGCCTGGCGTGAGCCGAAGCACTACGAAGACATCCACATGCCGCGTAATACCGGCGCGGGCTTCGTGGTCTCGGTGTTCAGTGCGGTGATGTGCTTTGCCCTGATCTGGCATATCTGGTGGCTGGCCGGCGCCAGTCTGGTGGCGACAATTGCCACGTTCCTGTGGCGTACCTACGACCGCGACGTCGATTACTACGTCCCGGCGGCGGAAGTCGCACGCATCGAGCGAGCCCGCTATGACGATCTGCGCGCCGCGCAGCCCCAGTCTCAATCCATTCCAAAGGCAGCCTGATGTCCGGCGCAACCCTCAACCCCACACACGGGCACGGCGCGCACGCCGGGGCCCATCTCCACGACACCGCGCACGGGCACCACGATGCGGGCGTGAACACCACGCTCGGCTTCTGGATCTACCTGATGAGCGACTGCCTCATCTTCTGCGTGCTGTTTGCCACCTTCGGTGTGCTCGCGCAGAACACGGCAGGCGGCCCGGTCGGGCGCGAGTTGTTCGAGCTGCCGTTCGTGCTTGGCGAAACGATGCTGCTGTTGCTCTCGAGCTTCACGTTCGGGCTGGCATCGCTGTCGATTCGCCCGGGCAACGAAGCCAACGTGAAGCGCTGGCTGTGGCTGACCTTCGCGCTGGGCGCCGCCTTCGTCGCGATGGAAGTGTATGAGTTCTCGGCACTGATTCACGAAGGTGCCGGGCCGGGGCGCAGTGCGTTCCTGTCGGCCTTCTTCACGCTCGTGGGCACGCACGGACTGCACGTGACGTGCGGCTTGCTGTGGCTCGTGGTGATGATCGACCAGATTCGCCGCTTCGGTTTCGACGATGTGGTACGCCGCCGCCTGCAATGCCTGAGCTTGTTCTGGCACTTTTTGGATCTGGTCTGGATCTGCGTGTTTACCTTCGTCTATCTGCGGGAGTTCGTATGACGAGCGCTCATTCACCCACTTCACAAACCCACGCGGCGAGCGCCTCGCACGGCGGCCTGCGCGACTATGTGATCGGCTTCTTCCTGTCGCTGGTGCTGACCTTCGCGTCGTTCGGCGCGGTCATGCTCGGCGTGGTGCCGCGCGGTATGGGGCTCGCCACCATCGTCGTGCTCTGCGTCGCGCAGTTGATCGTGCAACTGGTGTACTTCCTGCACATCGGTGCGAAGCGCGATCAGCGGCAGAACTCGGCTATCTTCCTGTGCACGGCCGGGCTGATTGCCATCATCGTGGCGGGCTCGCTGTGGGTGATGCATAACGCGAACACCAACATGATGCCGACCCACATGTCGATCGAACGGGCCAAGCTGCGCGATTGAACATGGACCGCCTCAAATGCATGGAGGTGTTCGTTCAGGTGGTGCGTGCCGGGAGTCTCAGCGCCGGTGCCGCCGCCTGCGCGATGTCGGCAGTGACCGCATCGCGTCATGTGCAGGCGCTGGAGGCGCGGCTCGGGCAACCACTGCTGCATCGCAGCGGCCGGCGGCAGGTGCCGACAGCGTTGGGCGCGCGTTATTTCGCCGAGTGCGCCGAGGTGCTGGCGCGCGTGGAGAACGCGGACGCCGGGGTGGCGGGTGTTTCGTCGATGTCATCGGTAACGTCGGCTTCGTCGGCGATGCAGGCGGCCCGTCGCCCGCTTGGGCAGCTTCGGGTCAGTGCGCCAACGACCGTCGGCGCGCACCTGCTCATGCCGCTGTTTGCCGAGTATTTGCGCACGCACCCGGATGTGGCGCTCGATCTCGATCTCAAGGACCGCGCCGTCGATCTGGAAGAAGAGGGCATTCACGCCGCATTTCAGGCCGGTGGATTACCGGAGCCGGGACTCGTCGCGCACACCCTGCGCGGCGTGACGCGAGTGGCCTGTGCGTCGCCCGCCTATCTGGCGCGGCGCGGTGTGCCTCGCCAACCGGCCGATCTGGCCGGGCATGATTGTCTGGGCTTTCGCTATGACGATGCGCATGGGCAATGGCTCCGTGCGGAGGGGCCGCGTGCTGCCACTGGCACGTCGGCGTTGCAGCCTTTGCAGCACGATGTCCGGTTGATTGCCGACAACCCGTTTGCGCAGTTGCAAGCGGCGGTATGTGGCATGGGGATCGCGTTGTTGCCGGAGTATCTGCTGGCCCCTGAAGTGGCGGCAGGGCGTCTGGTTCGCGTGCTGGAAGCCGAAGCGACGGTGAGCGAGCCGATGCATCTGGTGCATCTGGCCGGGCGCTACGTGTCGGCAAAACTGGAAGACTTCGTCGGGTATATGGTGGCGCGTCTCGGCCCGGAGGCCTGTGCGGCGTAGGCTTGGCGAGGCGTCCCGGACGCGCCCGGCGACTTCGGCTAAGATGCCGTTATTCAATCGCGGCCGAAGCGATATCACCCAGAGCGTGGCCACCCAAGCACGCCGTCCTGATGACCCGGTAATGACTCGACAACGCAAGTCATGGCGACGGGCATGCGCAAGCGTGCTCGTCGGTGCAGCGGTGTTCGCACAGGCATCCACGGTGTGGGCGCAGCCGCCGAAGTACAAGAACGACGCCGAACTCATGGGGGCCGCCATTGCCTCTCCCGAGGGCGTGGGGCAGGTGCTCGGTCAACTGGTGCAGAAATGCGGCCTGTATGGCGAGGCAACGCGCGCGCACGGCAATGCAGCACTACGCGCCTGGGAGTCGCGTCATCGCGAATACCTGCTCGAAGGCCGCCGCGTGCGCGCCGAGTTGCAGGCAACCTACACCGACCCGCAGGCGCGGCAGAGTTTTGACGAGTTGCTGCGCACGCAATTGCCGATGCTGGTCGAGCGGCAGTTCACCGTCTACGCGCGAAGCATCGACGATCAGACGACCGAGAGCGCCAAAGCCGATCTCTGTGACAACTATTTCAACGCGGTCGATGACCGGCAGTTCGACCTGACCGTGAACGATCCCGCACTGGCCGCCTTCTTCGACAAGCGGATGGCGGCGCGCAATAGCGGGACGTCAGGCGCTGCCGGCGCCAGCAGCACTAGCGGCAGCGGCGGCAACACAGCCAACAACGATCAGGCGGCGGCGACCGGCGCGACATCAGCCGCGTCGGCGGCATCGACCCCTTCCGCGGGCGACTCGCCGGTCAGCAAGTAGCGCATCAGGTCCGCCACGGGCCGGATGCGCTCGCCAAACGGCAGCGGATCGCGTCCCCGGAAGAACAGCCCGCGCGCCACATCGCCGCGCACGGCCTGCGCCAGCTTCAGATCGATGCAGAACTGACCGATACGGGCCACGCCGTCGCGCAGACCACACGCCTGAAGACAGTCGAAGCCTTCCAGACACTGCCGCACCTTCGCCTTCGCTTGTAATGCCGTCTCACGCGAGAGATAGCGCTTGAGCCACGGCGTGAGGACCGCGCGCGCCGGTAGGCCCGCCACGCTGGTGAACTCCGCAATGTCTTCGGGGCGGGCGGTGGCCAGCACTTCCTTGAAGGCCGGATGGGCATCCGATTCTTCGGTCACGGCAAATGCCGTTCCCAATTGCACGCCCGCCGCGCCTTGACCCAGCCAATGCTTCACCTGTTCGTGCCGATGAATGCCGCCTGCGACGATCAGCGGTACACGCGCCCACTCGATGCCAAGCGATGCGTAGATCTCGCGGCATTCGGTCAGCACACGGTCGAACGAGAAACGCCCGTCGCCAAGGTCTTCGATGCGCGATGCGCCAAGGTGGCCGCCCGCGTGCCCGGGATGTTCGATGACGATGGCGTCGGGCAGGCGGCCTTTCTTCATCCACTTGCGCAGCACTAGACTCACGCCACGTGAATCCGACAGAATCGGGATGAGCGCAACGTTCGGGTGCGCGGCCGTGAGTTCCGGCAGGTCGAGCGGCAGACCGGCGCCCATGACGATGGCGTCAGCGCCGCTCTCGCACGCCTGACGCACGAGCGACGCGTGGGCACTCACGGCTTTCATGACGTTCACGGCGACCAGTCCGTGGCCCTCGGCGAGTGTCTTCGCAGCCCGGACTTCGCGGTCGAGTGCGATCAGGTTGACCGCTTCGATGGCCGCCTTGTCGCGTGTACCTTCGACCTGAGCCAGCAGGTCAGGGTGGTGGTGCCGCAGGTCGATGCTCGCAATCGTGCCCATGCCGTTATTGCGCGCGACAGTACCCGCCAACCGGTGCGCGGAGATGCCGATTCCCATGCCGCCCTGTACCACCGGCACCAGCCGGCGGCCGGCCAGCGTCAGCCATTGCTCGTTCATGTCAGTTCCATTCGTCATGCGTGAGGGCAGTCTGTCATGCCTCGGGCGAACGGCGTTTGCGATGGGTCAAGCGCGGGGAGATCAGGCGGCGGGGTCGGTGCGGCATGGCGTCGCAGCGGGCTTCGATACCGTGCCCAGTGCAATGCCGCCCACGATGAGCGCGAGGGCCAGCCAGACATCGAGTCCGAGCGATTCGCGCAGGAGGAATGCGGACGCGAGCGTGCCGACGACGGGCACGCCGAGCAGGCCGAGTGACGTGACCCCCGCAGGCAACTGCCGCGTGACGACGCCAGCGAGCCAGTAGGCAATGCCGCCACCGACGATGCCGCCGTACGTCATCAGCCCCGCAAATCCGGCCACGCCGGTGATGCGCGGTGCGCCATCGAAGAGGAGGGCGAGCGTGCTCAGAATCACGCTTGCGAGCAGCAATTGCCACGGGCTCAGTTCGAACGGACCGTTGACCCAGCGATGCGCGCGCATGTGGACGATGGCGATGGCCCACACAAGCGCCGAGGCGAGCACGAGCGCGTTGCCGAAGACGGCATTACGGTCGTGCCAATCGAACGCCAGCGGGTTGAACATGACCGCGATGCCGAGCAGGCCGAAGGCGATGCCGACCAGTCGGCGCGGCGTCAGCGCTTCACCCAGCCAAAGGCGTGCCGCAGGCATGACCCACAGCGGTGTGGTGTAGGCGAGCACTGCCGAGCGGCCGGCGCTTACGTATTGCAGGCTGATGGCAACCAGCAGCGAGAAGACGGTCATGTGCAGCAGACCGACGCTCAGGATCACGGGCAGGTCGCCACGTTTGGGCCAGACCAGCCGCCGGGTAACCGCGCAGATGATGAAGAGCGTGAGCATGCCGACGGTCGAGCGAAACGCTGTGCTCCACCAAGGAGAGACATGTGCGAGCAACGCTTTGCTGACCGGCCAGTTCACGCCCCACATGACGATGACGATGGCGAAGATCAGGCCGGCGTTCGTGCGAGTGGGCGCGCCGTGACTGCCACGGGCATCGCGCCGTGGCGACGCAAGACGTTGTAGGGCAGCAGGCAGATTCACGGCGCGCGGCTCCGAAGCTCCAGAACGTGAGGGGAGGGCGCGTCGCCCTTTGGGGCAGGACGCGCCAATGCATCACGTTAGGGCAAGCGTGGCCGCAGGAGAAGCGCCAGCAGAGCGCGGATCGATGGTGCCACTGCCCCTCTGCGTGGCAGGGCGGGACGGGTTTAGGCCGTCGCGAGTGCCTTGGGCGGGCGGCCGCTCAGCTTCATGCACAGGCCGCGCAGGAACACGCGTACGCCGTCGCCCTTGCCCAACTGCGGACGGCGGCGGAAGACGTCGTAATCGGCCGCTTCGATCATGTCGAGAATGCGCAGGCCGCCATGGACCACGCAGCAAAGTTCCAGTCCGAAGCGTCCCGGCACACGGTTGGCGAGCGGCGCACCGCGCAGCATCATGCGACGGGCAAAATCCACTTCGTAGCGCATCAGCGCGCGCCAGCGATCGTCGAGCGTCTTCGCGTCGATATCGGCGTCGGTGACACCGAAGCGTGCCATGTCGTCCTGCGGCAGATACACGCGCGCCTTGCGCCAGTCGACTTCGACGTCCTGCCAGAAGTTGATCAGTTGCAGCGCCGAGCAGATGTCGTCGGAGCAGGCGATGTTCTCGGGCGTGTCGAGCTTGAACAGACCGAGCATGATGCGCCCGACCGGGTCGGCAGAGCGGCGCGTGTAGTCGCGCAGGTCGGCAAAGGTGGCGTAGCGCTTGACCTCGATATCCTGATCGAAGGCTGAGAGCAGGTCGGAGAACGGCTGCACCGAGAGCTTGTGCTCGGCGATCACTTGCGCGAGGGCGGCGAACAGCGGCTGGTCGGGCGACGTGGGCACCCCGGCGGCGATCTTGTCGAGTTCGGCCTGATAGGCGGCCAGCCCCGCGTGACGCTCGGCGTTGGTCGCGTCACCCTCGTCGGCGATGTCGTCGGCGGTCCGGGCAAAGTTGTAGATCACGCCCACCGGCGCGCGCATTTCGCGCGGCAGCAGGACACTGGCTACGGGGAAGTTTTCGTAATGCTCGATCTTGGCGTCGGAAGTCATCGGGCTGGTGAGGCAATTGGGGCAAATCGAAGCGTGTCTGCCTGAGGCCGACAGCCGCCGCGATTGTTGCGAAAACTGGGATAACCATTGTGCCGGGCCGGCCACCGTTCGACAGGTGGCGCGCCAACTGACGCAATTGTCAAAAAACGTCGGGAAATCAGGGCGATGGGGCGGTTTTCAGCCCTCGGGCCTGCCCCGAACGCCCCGAGATTCTATGCTATCGTTCCCAATCCTGGCGGGAAAGTCACGCCAATCCCCGGTATACTTGCCGGTTTGCAAGAATCCCCTGGGTTTTTCTGTGGTGTCACCCTGTTCCCCTGCACGACGAGGAGCCTCGTGAGCGTCGCCGAACCGATCGAAATTTCGCCTGAGCAAAGCAGCGCACGTGTGGCGTCCGGCAGCAGCTTTTATGCTGCGATGCGCATTCTGCCGCCCGCACAGCGTGAAGGCATGTTCGAGATTTATGCCTTTTGCCGCGCCGTGGACGACATTGCCGACGACGGCGAAGACACGTCGGCGAGCCGCATGGCGCGTCTGGCGGTCTGGCGCCGCGATCTGGCCGACCTTTACGAAGGCCGTCCCGCGCCCTCGCTCGCCAATCTGGCACACGTGGTCAAGCAATTCGACCTGAAGCACGACGATTTTCTGGCTGTCATCGACGGCATGGAAATGGACGCGTGCGGTCCCATCGTTGCGCCTGATCTGCCGACGCTCGATCTCTATTGCGATCGCGTGGCGAGTGCCGTCGGCCGTCTGTCGGTTAAGGTATTTGGCATGCCCGAGCAGGAAGGTATCGACCTGTCGTACCACCTCGGCCGTGCCCTGCAACTGACGAATATCCTGCGCGATATCGACGAAGACGCCGCCATCGGCCGCGTCTACCTGCCGCGCGAGACGCTGGCAGAAGCCGGTATCGTCAACGCCACGCCTGCGATGATGGCCGACGCCCGGCTCGACCGGGCCTGTGCGCCGCTCGTGGCGCAAGCGCATGAGCATTACGCGAAGGCGCGCGCGATCATGACGCGCCACCCGCGCCGTGTGGTCATCGCCCCGGCGGTGATGGCCAAGGCCTATGGCGCGATTCTCGACAAACTGATTGCACGCGGCTTTGCCGCGCCGCGTGAGCGCGTGCGTGTGCCGCGCTGGCGTTTGATTCTGATGCTGCTGCGGCAGATGGTTTTCTGATGGCAGGCAAGGTTCATGTCATCGGCGCCGGCCTCGCAGGCCTGGCCGCCGCGGTAAGACTTGCCACGCGCGGCGTGCCGGTCGTGCTGCACGAAGCCGCACCGCAGGCAGGCGGGCGTTGCCGGTCGTACTTCGATCGCACGCTCAATGCCGTGATCGATAACGGCAACCATCTGGTGCTCTCGGGCAACACGACCATGCGTGAGTTCACCCGCACGATCGGCTCGGAGCACACGCTGACCGGCCCGGGCCGCGCCGAATTCGCTTTCGTCGATCTCGATAGCGACGAGCGCTGGACCGTACGGCTCTCGGAAGGTCGCCTGCCGTGGTGGATTTTCGATAAGAACGCGCGCGTGCCGGGCACGAAGTGGTCGGATTATCTGTCGCTCGCGCCGCTGCTGCGCGCCGGCCCCGACGCGACGATGACCGACGCGATGAATTGTCCGCCGGCGCTGTACAAGCGGCTGATTCATCCGCTGTTCTTAGCCGTACTCAATGCCGATCCGGCGGAAGGTTCGGCGCAGATGGCCGCTGCGGTCATTCGCGAAACGCTCGCGGCGGGCGGCAAAGCCTGCCATCCGTTGATTGCGAGCGATGGGCTCGACGTGTCGTTCGTCAACCCGGCGCTGGCGTATCTGGAAGCGAAGGGCGCGCAGGTCATGATGCAGCACCGCGTGCGTGCGCTGGCCTACTCGGCCGACGGCAGCCGTGTCGAATCGATCGACTTTGGCGACGGCCCGGAAATGCTCGGGGCGGATGATGCCGTGATACTGGCCGTGCCACCGAACGTGGCGGCCTCGCTGGTGCCTGAGCTGACGACGCCGGACGAATACCGCGCCATCGTCAACGCACATTTTCAGGTGCCGCCCCCGCCGGGCTGCCCGCCGATGATCGGTGTGGTGAACGGCGTGAGCGACTGGATTTTCGCGTTCGAAGACCGCTTGTCGGTGACGATCAGCGGCGCCGACCATCTGCTCGATGAATCGCGCGAGTCACTCGCGCTGCGCATCTGGGAAGAGGTCGCGAAGGCGTGTCAGGTGCCGTCCACACCGATGCCGGTGTGGCAACTGGTGCGCGAAAAGCGCGCCACGTTTGCGGCGACGCCGGCGCAGGACAAACGCCGCCCGGCGGCGAAGACGCGCTGGCGCAATCTCTTGCTCGCCGGCGACTGGACGGCCACCGGCCTGCCAGCGACCATCGAGGGCGCGTTGCGAAGCGGCAACCGCGCCGCCGATTTACTGAGCCCGGCCTGATACGGCCGGTTGAAAAGGCAAGACTGTCATGGATACGATTCGCGACGCTTCCGAGAAGGAAGCTCGACGCACGGCCACTGCTACCGCAGTGGACCTCAAACTGCATACCGAACTTGCCCAGAAGGTGAGCACGGCAATGGCGACGCAAACGCTCGAGACGGGAATCGATCGCTCGATCACGGCTCTGCTCGATCTGCAACAGGACAACGGCCACTGGCTGTTCGAACTCGAAGCCGATTCGACGATTCCGGCCGAGTACGTGCTGCTGCGCCACCATCTGGGCGAGAAGGTCGACGCCGAACTCGAAGCCAAGATCGCCGTCTATCTGCGCCGTATTCAGGGCGAGCATGGCGGCTGGCCGCTGTTCCATCAGGGCAAGTTCGACATGAGCGCGAGCGTGAAGGCGTACTTCGCGCTCAAGATGATCGGTGAGCCGATCGACGCGCCGCACATGGTGCGTGCGCGCGAGGCCATCATTTCGCGCGGCGGTGCGCAGAATTCGAACGTGTTCACGCGTATTTTGCTGGCGTTGTACGGCGTGCTCGAATGGAAGGCAGTGCCGATGATGCCGGTCGAGATCATGCTGCTGCCGAAGTGGTTCCCGTTCCATCTCTCGAAGGTGTCGTACTGGGCGCGCACGGTGATCGTGCCGCTGCTCGTATTGCAGGCCAAGCGCCCGCTCGCGCGTAACCCCAAGGGGGTGGGCATCGATGAGCTCTTCATCGGCAGCCCCAAGGATGTGGGCCCGCCCAAGCGCGCGCCGCATCAGAGCCGCTTCTGGTTCACGTTCTTCTCGGGCGTCGATCATGTGCTGCGTGCCCTCGATCCGTACTTCCCGAAGTCGCTGCGCAAGAAGTCGATCAAACGCGCGGTCGAGTTTGTGGAAGAGCGCCTGAACGGTGAAGACGGCCTCGGGGCGATTTATCCGGCGATGGCCAACTCGGTCATGATGTACGACGTGCTCGGGTACCCGGAAGACCATCCGAGCCGCGCGATTGCGCGCAAGTCGGTTGAGAAGCTGGTGACGCCGGCCGACGACGAGACGTATGTGCAGCCGTGTCTGTCGCCGGTGTGGGATACGGCGCTCTCGGCGCATGCGCTGCTGGAGACGGGCGACAAGCGCGCCATCGAGCAAGCCGGGAAGGGGCTTGAATGGCTGATTCCGTTGCAGATTCTCGACGTGCGCGGCGACTGGATTTCACGTCGTCCGAACGTGCGTCCGGGCGGCTGGGCATTCCAGTTCGCCAACCCGCATTACCCCGACGTGGACGACACGGCGGTGGTGGCGATGGCGATGGACCGCTACGAAAAGCTCGCGGGCAAGTTCGATAACGCTAAAGTGGATCAGGCGGACCCGAAGTCGCAGGCGATGCGCTACGCGATCGATCGCGGCACGGAATGGGTCATCGGCATGCAGAGCAGCAACGGTGGCTGGGGCGCATTCGAGCCCGAGAACACGCATCTGTATCTGAACAACATTCCGTTCTCCGATCACGGGGCGTTGCTTGACCCGCCAACGGTCGATGTGTCCGCGCGTTGCCTGTCGATGCTGGCGCAGTTGCCGACGTCGCCGGAGCGCAAGGCTTCCGCCGATCTGGCGCTCAAGTACATCCTCGACGATCAGGAACCCGACGGCAGCTGGTACGGCCGCTGGGGCATGAATTTCGTGTACGGCACGTGGTCGGCCATGTGCGGTCTGCAAGCGGCGGGCATGCAACCGGAGCATCCGGTCATGGCGCGCGCGGCGAAGTGGCTGCTCTCGATCCAGAACGCCGACGGCGGCTGGGGTGAGGACGGCGACAGCTACAAGCTCGAATACAAGGGCTATGAGGCGGCACCGAGCACGTCGTCGCAAACGGCCTGGGCACTGCTCGGCCTGATGGCGGCGGGCAAGGCTGACGACCCGGCGGTCAAGCGCGGCGTCGACTATCTGCTGAACACGCAGAACGATGAAGGGCTGTGGGACGAGGAGTTGTACACGGCGACGGGTTTCCCGCGCGTGTTCTACCTGCGTTATCACGGCTATCGCAAGTTCTTCCCGCTGTGGGCGCTGGCACGCTATCGCAATCTGAGCGTGCGCAACGATTGCCCGGTGCCCTGCGGCATGTAATATCGATGCGCGCAATGCGCATCGCACGCCCCGGCGGCAGAGGTTTGCCACCGGGGCGGTTTCTTCGATATTCCCTCGGTTTTCTCAAGGCAGGCTAATGAGTCCAGTGACGAGTCCCATGACTTCGCCCATCATCGTTGTGACCGGCATGCCCTTCGAAGCCCGCATTGCGCGCGGCAATGGCGTGCGCGTGGTGTGCGCGCAGAACAACACGCTGGCGGACGAACTCGAAGCCGCGATTGCGCAGGGCGCACGCGGGCTGGTGAGCTTCGGGACGGCCGGTGGTCTGGTGCCGGGGGTGAAAGCCGGGCAGTGGGTCATCGCGCACAAGGTGCTCGACATGCCCGACAACGCGCGCGAATACGTGTCGTCGATTGTGTGGGCCGACGCACTGCGCCGGGCCTTGCCGGCGGCGCTACGAGCCGATCTGGCAGGTGTAACGGCGCCGGTGGTGACGGCCGACGACAAGGCGGCGCTGTGCCGCGAGAGCGGGGCGGCGGCGGCCGATATGGAGTCGCATATCGTTGCGCGTGTGGCGACGGCGCATGGGCTGCCATTCGTGGTGGCACGCGTGGTCATCGACCCGGCAGAACGCTCGCTGCCGCCGGCGGCGCTCGCCGGTATGCGTCCCGATGGGTCGGTCAATCTTCTCGGCGTGTTGTGTTCGCTGGCCAAGCATCCGCTGCAACTGCCGGCGTTGATTCGCGTGGGGAAGGATGCAGGCCGGGCGAAGGATGCGATGCGCTATGGGCGTCAGGCCATTACGCTGCGGCTTGGCGATGGATTCGGCGCGGAAGCTGCGAAGATCTGAAGGCGTCGAGTCTCAACAAAAAAGCCAGTTTGCGTTGTCGGCAAACTGGCTTTTTCTATGGGGCAGCGTGAATTGACGCGGCGTTATACGTCCGACGACTGCTGCCCGCGCGCTTGCGCGCGCCCCTTCCACATACCACCACGGCCGCGCCAGTGTTGCAGCGCCGAGTCGAACGTGAAGACCGTGTAGAGCGCGGCCACCAGCGGCAGCATCGGGCCGAAGCTCGTCGGCTGGCGGTAGAAGCGCAGCATCGGGACATACGAGATCGTCATCGCGACCCACGCGAACAACCCCAGCCACTGGGCAATGCCGGAACCAAAGATCGTCACGGCAGGCGGCACGATGAACGTGAGCAGCAGCGACACGATCGTACCCGCCAGCAGCACCGGCGAATATTGCAACTGCGCGTAGGCCGTGCGCGAGACCATCTTGCGAATCTCGCCGAGGTTGTCGTACGGCCGCACGCTCATCGCGCGCTCGGTGAGTCCCAGCCAGATCGAACCTTGCTTCTTGAGCAGGCGCCCCATGGCGCAGTCGTCGATGATCTCGTCGCGAATCGCTTCAATGCCGCCACCTGCTTCCAGCGACCGGCGATGGATTAGCATGCATCCACCGGCTGCCGCCGCCATGCGCTTCTTCGGATCGTTGACCCAAGCGAACGGGTAGAGCATCTGGAAGAACAGCACGAAGGCGGGAATCAGCGTGCGCTCGAACCACGCCGTGCAGCGCAGCTTCGCCATGAGCGACACGAGGACGCGATTGTCGCCCGTGGCGCGGGTCACGAGGTGACGCACGTTGTCGGGCGAGTGAGCGATGTCGGCATCGGTGTGCAGCAGGTACTCGGGCGCAATGCCGTCGTCGTTGGTCGCCGGATCGCTGGCAAACGCCACGCCCTGACGCACGGCCCACATCTTGCCAGTCCAGCCGCCGGGCAGCGGCTGGCCGCTCAGGACATCCACGCGCCGTGTGAGGCCGTCGGCTGCCGCACGGGCCGCCGCTTGACGCGCCAGATCGGCGGTGCCGTCGTTGCTCTGATCGTCGACGACGACAATGCGCAGTTGCCCCGCGTAGTCTTGCCTGCACAGCGACTCAACGACTTGACCGATCGACTCGGCCTCATTACGCGCCGGGATGATGACCGCCACAGTCGGCCAGACATCTGGCACAGGCAGTTGATCGTCGTCGAGATCATCGCGTTCGCGTGCGCGCCAGAAGCCGCCCTGCGAAATCAGCAGATAGATCCAGATGGCCAGCGAGAGCGCGGCGATCCAGGCCAAAACAGTCATGACAAATATCCGGCGGTGCGAAACCAGGCGAGCGCGTCGCGCAGGCCATCGAGGTAGGGGCGGGCGGTGTAGCCCAGTTCGCGCTTGGCCTTCTCGGACGAGAAGAACATGTGATAGCGCGACATCTTCAGGCCATCGACCGTGACGAACGGTTCTTTGCCGGTGAAGCGCGCCACGCCTTGTGCAGCCATCGCGAGCGGGTAGAGCGGCCAGCGCGGCAATGCCACGGTGGGTGCCTTGCGGCCCACAAGGCCGGCAATGGCGCCGAGCATCTCGCGCAGCAACACGTCGTCGCCGCCCAGAATGTAGCGCTCGCCGATGCGGCCACGCTCCAGCGCCAGCAGGTGGCCCTCGGCGCAGTCGTCGACGTGCACGAGGTTGAGCCCGGTATCGACGAAGGCCGGAATCTTGCCCTGCGCCGCTTCGACGATGATGCGGCCGGTCGGCGTGGGCTTGATGTCGCGCGGCCCGATGGGCGTGGACGGATTGACGATCACGGCGGGCAGGCCGTCGTTGGCGATCATGCGCTCGACCAGACGCTCGGCCGCGACCTTGCTGCGCTTGTACACGCCAATGGTCGTGGCTTCGTCGTTCGGGGAGGTTTCATCGACCGGACCGGTCGCGCCTTGCACGCGCAACGTGGCAACGCTGCTCGTGTACACCACGCGCTCAACACCTGCACGCAGCGCGGCTTCCATCACCGTGCGCGTGCCATCGATATTGGCCCGCATGATGTCGTTGGGATCTTTCGCCCAGAGGCGGTAGTCGGCCGCAACGTGGAGCAGGGCGTCCACGCCGGCGAGTGCGCGCTGCATCGAGGCCGCATCGCGCATGTCGCCTTCGACGACTTCAACGGGCAGGTCGGCGAGGTTCGCGCGCGGGCTGGTGCCACGCACCAGCAGGCGAACCTCGTGACCGCGCGCGAGCGCCGTGCGTGCTACCGCAGAACCGACGAACCCGGAGGCGCCGGTGACCAGCACACGCGTCGGCATTTACGCCTTGGCTCGCTTCAGTTCGTCGAGCTTGATCTCGACGTGCTTCGAGAACACAAACTCGGCCGGACGTTGCTTGGCGAACGAGACGTCGTCAGCCATCGGGCCTTCGGTACGCACGCCCTTGAGGGCAACGCCGAGGGCACGCAGCGGACGCGACAGCGTGTCGTTCACGGCGGTCGCTTCGAAGCCGCTGTGGACCATGCAGTCCGCGCACTTTTCGTAGTTGCCCACGCCGTACTTGTCCCAGTCGGTGGTTTCCATCAACTCGGTGTACGTCTTGGCATAGCCTTCGCCGAGCAGGTAGCACGGACGTTGCCAGCCGAACACGGTACGCGTCGGGTTGCCCCACGGCGTGCAGTGATACGTGCGGTTGCCGGCCAGGAAGTCGAGGAACAGGCTCGACTGGCTGAACGTCCAGTCCTTGCCGCCGTTGCCGCGCTTGAGAATGTCGCGGAACAGTTGCTTGGTCTTCGAACGGTTCAGGAAGTGCTGCTGGTCCGGGGCACGTTCGTAGGCGTAGCCCGGCGACACGGTGATGCCGTCCAGACCCATTTCCTTCGTCGTGTCGAAGAACTTGGCAACCTTCTCCGGATCGGCGTTGTTGAACAGCGTGCAGTTGATGTTCACGCGGAACCCGCGCGACTTCGCCAGCTTGATGGCGGCAACGCAACGGTCGTACACGCCGTCCTGGCACACCGACGCGTCGTGCATTTCACGGTCGCCGTCGAGGTGGATCGACCAGACGAAGAACGGGCTCGGCTCGTAGTCGTCGATCTTCTTTTCCAGCAGCAGGGCGTTCGTGCAGAGATAGACGAACTTCTTGCGCTCGATGATGCCCTTGACGATCTGCGGCATTTCTTTGTGCAGCAGCGGCTCGCCGCCGGCGATCGAGACCACCGGTGCGCCACATTCGTCCACGGCATCGAGGGCGTCCTTGAGCGAGACGCGCTGATTCAGAATGGGATCCGGATAGTCGATCTTGCCGCAGCCCGAGCAGGCCAGATTGCAGCGGAAAAGCGGTTCAAGCATGAGCACCAGCGGGTAACGCTTGTTGCCCTTGAAGCGTTGCTTCATGAGGTAGGCGCCAACATACGCCTGTTGCAGGAAGGGGATGGCCAAGTTCGGCTCCTGTTCGTGTTGCGTTAGCCAGCGACCGCGTGTTGCGCGGCGACCGGCTCGTCTTTGGTCAATTCCGACGGCAAGCGGAATTGGATGGTTTCCTCGATGCCGTCCATGAGAGTCACTTCGACGGTGTCGATGCGGCGCAGCGCGTCGATCACGTCTTCGACCATGCGCTCGGGCGCGGACGCCCCGGCAGTGATACCGATGCGGGCCTGGCCGCGAACCCATTCAGGGTTCACTTCCGAGCCGTCGGCCACGAGGTAGCTGGGCAACCCCATTTCCGAGCCGATTTCGCGCAGGCGGTTCGAGTTCGAGCTGTTCGTCGCACCGACCACCAGCAGCACGTCCACGCGCTCGCACAGCTCGCGCACGGCGGTCTGGCGGTTTTGTGTGGCGTAGCAAATGTCTTTGGTATTCGGCCCGACGATATTGGTGAAGCGTCGTTGCAGTGCAGCAATGATACCGCGAGTCTCATCGACCGACAGGGTGGTCTGCGTCACGTAGGACACCGGCGTGTTCACCGGCAACGGCAGCAGATCCACGTCGGCTTCGGTTTGCACCAGATGCACCGGGCCGTCGATCTGGCCCATCGTGCCTTCGACTTCCGGGTGACCGGCGTGACCGATCAGGATGACTTCGCGTCCGGCGGAAACGTAGTTCTTGCCCTGGATGTGCACTTTAGTGACGAGCGGACAGGTCGCGTTCAACACTTTCAAACCACGAATCTGCGCTTCCTGCTCGACAACGCGGGCAACGCCATGAGCGCTGAAAATGGTGACCGCACCCGCCGGGGCTTCGGAAAGCTCGGCGATAAAGCGCGCGCCTTTGGCCTTGAGAGAATCGACCACATGTTTGTTGTGGACGATCTCATGGCGCACGTAGACCGGCGCGCCATATTTTTCAAGGGCACGTTCGACGATCTCGATGGCACGTATGACACCCGCACAAAACCCGCGGGGTTGGGCAAGGATGACTTGCATTCAGCTCTCCGGCTCAGGTCGGCCGGGATGGCGGTTTAATCGGGGAGTCCATGTCGTTATTACATTGGCCTCATGGGACTCTCCGCGCCATTTTCGATGGCTCGTCGAGCATGCCCGCGGGGGGACCGCCGTCCGGTCGTTTGACAAGAGACGATTGTAACCGCCGCCGCCAATTATTGCTGGCGACCCCCTGTGGGGAACAGCCAGCACTTGTTACATAAAGATTGACGAATCGGCGCCGATCTGGGCCGAATTCGCGCCGATCGGGTGGCCAATCGGTACAAAGTCCCTGCGAGGAGAGTGGCGGGTCAGACATCCCGTGCCGGACCCTTGCTTTTTACTTGCCGAAACGTTCGTTCTTTTCGCGCAGATACGCGATCAGGCTGTCCATGCCGCCATTGGCAAGGCGGGCCTTGAACTGCGGCTGGTACAACTGGATGAGCCACGCGTCGGCCACGTTCTCGCCCATCATGTTGATGTCGTAGATTTTCCAGCCCTTGTCGGTCTTGCCCAGACGATAGGCCACCGCCAGCGTGTCGCCGGTGCCGTTGACCTGCGCACCTACGACCGCGTCGGTGCTGCCCGCCGAAACCTTGGCCGGATCGTACTTGAACGAGAGCTGCGAGCCACGCACCTGCGAGAGTTGCAGGGCGTAGGTGTTCACCAGCAATTGCTGGAACTGCTCGAAGACCTGCTGCTGTTGGGCCGGCGTGGCGGCGTCGAAGGCCTTCGGGCCGACGGCGTAGCGCGTGGTACGGCGGAAGTCGGTGTAGGGCAGGAAGTCGCGCTCGACCACTTTGGCCGTGGCGGCAATATCGCCATCGCGTGCGGCCGGGTCAGCCTTGGCTGCCTTGACGACCGTCTCGACGGCGGTTTTCACCATGTCGTTGGGATTGGCGCTGTTCGTCTGTGCCCAGACGCCCGATGAAACGGTTGAAAGGGCCATGGTGGCCGCGGCCATTGCCGTCACCAGAAATTTCTTCATACGTAGGAACCCAGCTTCTCTTCGTTGGTTTAAATCGGGTAGGCCGTAGTGTAGTGCACGAGGCCCTGTATACTGCTTCGATTTTGTAAATTCACCGTTTCAATGGCCAGATCGACGGTCTTTATCGCCGATTGGTTCCCGACGCGTCCCGCAAAATTTACCTGATGTCTCAATCGCTTATGCCTAAATGGCGTGATAAGTGGGGCGCAGGCGGGGGATGACGGGATGGCCGGCGCGGTTGCCTTTCCATTCGTTTTGCATTTCTCTTCCGGAACCGCTACATGCTGACTTCGCTCGTCGTGCGCATCGTCCGTTTTTCGGCGAAGCACGCGTACCCAGTCATCTTCGCCTCGCTGCTGCTGACAGTGGCCAGTTGCGTGTACGTCGCCAAGCACTTCGCGATCAACACCGATGTCTCCAGCCTGATCGACTCCAACACGCCCGCCGCCGAGCGTGGCCGCGAGATCGACCGTGCTTTCCCGCAGAAGGCTGACGTCACGCTGGCCGTCGTGCAGGCGCCCGCTATCGAATTCGCCGATCGCGCTGCCGCCGAACTGGCGGAGAAGCTCGCCAACGAAAAAGATGTCTTCCGTGCGGTGAGCCGCCCGGGCGCGGGTGAGTTCTTTGCCCACAATGCGCTGCTGTTCGCGTCCGTTGACGATGTGAAGAGCCTCACCAGCAAGCTGGGCGATGCCAAGCCGCTGCTCAACCGGCTCGCTCAGGACCCGAGTCTGACCGGGCTGTCGAATCTGCTTTCCGTCACGTTGCAGACGCCGTTGCTCACCGGTCAGGTCAAGCTGCCGGAAATGGCGCGTCTGCTGGGCAATGCCGCCGATACGACCGAAGCGGTGCTGGCCGGTAAGCCGGCTGCCATGTCGTGGCGTGCGCTGGTCGCGCCCGATACCGTGGCACGCAGCTATGTCGAAGTGCAGCCGGTACTCGACTACGCGGCACTTGAAGCGGGTGCCAATGCAGCGTCGCGCATTCGCGCAGCGGCAGCCGATCTGAAGCTCGAAGAACGCTATGGCGCGACGGTGCGCCTGACGGGCCCGCGCCCGCTCTCCGATGAGGAGTTTGCGTCGGTGCGTCAGGACGCCGGCCCTAACGCGGTGATCACACTGCTGGCCGTGCTGGTGGTGCTGTGGCTCGCGGTGCGCTCGGGCAAGATGATCGTCGCGGTGTTCATCACCCTGCTCGCCGGTCTGGCCATCACGTTTGCGCTGGGCCTGATGATGGTGGGCGCACTCAACATGATTTCGGTCGCGTTTGCGGTGCTGTTCGTCGGTATCGGCGTGGACTTCGGGATTCAGTTCGGTGTGCGCTATCGCGAAGAGCGGCATCGCCTGGGCAACGACGAAGGCGCGCTGCAAGGGGCGCTCGCCGGTGCCGGCAAGGCCATCGCCATGCCGTTGTCGCTGGCCGCGGCGGCCACCGCTGCAAGCTTTTTCTCGTTCCTGCCCACGGACTATCGTGGCGTATCGGAACTGGGCCTGATCGCGGGCGTGGGCATTTTGTGCGTGGCCTTCCCGTCGGCGATTACGCTGCTGCCCGCGCTAATCAGCGTGTTCAAGCCGAGTGGCGAAGCGAGCCCGCCGGGCTTTCGCAGTCTGGGCCGGGTCGACGATTTCACCGACAAATACCGTAACCCGCTGCTGTACGGCACGTTGGCGCTCGTGGTCGCTGGGTTGCCGTTGCTCGCGCATCTGCATTTCGATTTCAACCCGTTGCACCTGAAAGACCCGCATACGGAGTCGATGGCGACGCTGCTCGATCTCGCCAATTCGCCGGAGGCCGGGGTGAACGACGTGCAGTTGCTCGCCGCCAATCTCGACGCCGCCGATGCCGAGGCCACCAAGTTACGTGCGGTGCCGGAGATCGGCCGTGTGGTCACGCTCACGACCTTCATGCCGGCCGAGCAGCCGGCGAAGCTCGCCCTGATCGGTGCAGCAGCGACGTCGCTGCTGCCGACGCTCTCGCAAACACCGCTGCCGCCAGTGGCAGACGCCGCGCGTGTGTCGTCCCTCAAGACGGCCGCAGGGCAGTTGGAAGACGCTGCGCTCGATCACCCGGGTGAGGGCGCGAAGGAAGCGCAACGACTTGCCGCCGCACTGCGCAAGCTTGCTGCGGGCGACGCCGCGCTGCGTGACCGTGCAGACCGTGCGATTGCCGGGCCGCTCAAGCTCGCCCTCGGCCAGTTGCGCGATGCGCTGCAACCGCAGACAGTCACGCGCGAATCGCTGCCGAAGGACATCGTGGCCCAATGGGTCGCCGCCGACGGACGCGCACTCGTGAACATTTCGCCGCGGGTAGCAAAGGGCGCCGACCCGAGCGACGACGCGATGCTGCGCAAGTTCAGTGCCGCCGTGCTGGCAACGACACCGGACGCCGTGGGCGGTCCGATTTCGATCCTGCGCTCGGCGGATACGATCATCCGCTCGTTCATCGAAGCGGGTATCTGGGCGCTGCTGTCGATCACGGTGCTGCTGTGGCTCGCACTGCGTAACTTCGGCGACGTGCTGCGCACGCTCGTGCCGCTGCTGGTGTCGGCGGCCGTGACGCTCGAGATTACTGTGTTGATCGGGTTGCCGCTGAACTTCGCGAACATCATCGCGCTGCCGCTGCTGTTGGGCGTGGGCGTGGCGTTCAAGATCTACTACGTGATCGCGTGGCGTCACGGGCAGACGCGCCTGCTCGCGTCGAGTCTGACGCAGGCTGTCGTGCTGTCGGCGGCAACCACGGGCATCGCGTTTGGCAGTCTCTGGCTGTCGCATCACCCGGGCACGTCGAGCATGGGCAAGCTGTTGGCGCTCTCGCTCGTGTGCACGCTGATCGGCGCAGTGTTCTTCCAGCCGGTGCTGATGGGCAAGCCGCGTGAGAAGGCGGCGGCGAAGACGCCGGGCAAGGTCTGAGGCCGAGTCGGACCCGACGCTGACGACGGGTCTGATACGACACCGCAAACCCAAAGGCACAATGCAAAACGGCACCGCAAGGTGCCGTTTTGCATTCCCGCAGGTGCCGGGAGACTTTTCGCCGATTTATTGCGACGAAGGCACCGCTTCGACCTTGCCGCCAAGACGCTCGGTGAGGGCACGGCGAATCGATGCCGCAATGCCCGCAGCATCAAGACCGACCGACGCCAGTTGCTGTGCTGGGGTGCCCTGATCGATGTACTTGTCGGGCAGTCCCAGTTGCAGCACCGGCACTTGCACGCCGTTCGCATTGAGCGCTTCGATGCACGCCGAGCCTGCACCGCCCATGACGGCACCTTCCTCCAGCGTGACGACGAGATCGTGCGTTCGGGCCATTGCCAGCACGGTGGCCGTGTCGAGCGGCTTCACGAATCGCATGTTCACCACGCTCGCGTCGAACTCGCCGGCCACCTGCTCGGCCAGCGCCACCATCGGACCGAACGCCAGCAACGCCACACGGCGGCCCGCCGGGGCGGCGCTTTGACGGCGCACTTGGGCGCGGCCCACGGGCAGCGTCGAAAGACCGGTTTCCAGTGCTACACCGGGCCCCGTGCCACGCGGATAGCGCACGGCGCTAGGGCCGTCGATGCCGAGTGCCGTCTGCAACAACTGGCGGCACTCGTTCTCATCGGCCGGGGTCATCACGACCATGTTCGGGATGCAACGCAGGAACGCGATGTCGTAGGCACCGGCATGCGTGGCGCCGTCAGCACCAACCAGACCGCCGCGATCGATGGCGAACACGACCGGCAGGTTTTGCAGCGCCACGTCGTGAATCACCTGATCGTAGCCGCGTTGCAGGAACGTCGAATAAATCGCGACGACCGGCTTGAGCCCCTCGGTGGCGAGCCCGCCCGCAAACGTCACCGCGTGCTGTTCGGCGATACCCACGTCGTAGTAGCGCTCCGGAAAGCGCTTCTCGAACTCCACCAGTCCCGACCCTTCGCGCATGGCCGGCGTAATGCCGACAACGCGTGAATCGGCCGCTGCGGCGTCGCAAAGCCATTCGCCAAACACCTGCGTGTAGGTTTTCGGCGCGGCCGTGCCGAGCGCTGCCGGGCGAATGCCTTCGCTCGGATTGAACTTGCCTGGTCCGTGATAGAGCACCGGATCGGCCTCGGCGAGCTTGTAGCCGCGACCCTTGCGTGTCACCACGTGCAGGAATTGCGGCCCCTTGAGCGCCTTGATGTTCTCAAGCGCGGGAATCAGCGCATCGAGATCGTGACCGTCGATCGGGCCCAGATAGTTGAAACCGAACTCTTCGAACATCGTGCCGGTCGGCGACACGATCGCCTTGGCATGTTCTTCGAGCTTGTGCGCGAACTCGCGCATCGGTGCCGGGGCATTGCGCAGCAGGTTACGCACGCTTTCCTTGCCGGCCGAGTAGAACTGGCCCGACATCAGTCGCGTGAGGTACTGGTTGAGCGCGCCCACCGGCGGCGAGATCGACATATCGTTGTCGTTGAGCACGACGAGAAACGGCAGGTCGTCGTACACACCGGCGTTGTTCAAGGCCTCGAACGCTTCGCCAGCGGTCATGGCACCGTCGCCGATCACGGCAATCGCGTGACGCTTCTCGCCCTTGACCTTGCTGGCGAGCGCCATGCCGAGCGCGGCAGAAATCGACGTGCTCGAATGGGCCGTGCCGAACGTGTCGTACGGCGATTCGTCGCGCTTCGGAAAGCCCGACAAGCCCTGCCACTGACGCAGCGTGGGCATCGCCTCGCGGCGTCCGGTGAGGATCTTGTGCGGATACGTCTGGTGGCCCACGTCCCACACGATGCGATCGTTGGGCGTGTCGAACACGTAATGCAGCGCAATCGTCAGTTCGACCGTGCCGAGGTTCGACGACAGATGCCCGCCGGTGCGCGACACGCTGTCGAGCACGCAGGCGCGCAGTTCATCGGCCAGACGGCGCAGGTCGGCGCGCGAGAGCGCGCGCATGTCGGCAGGGGAGCGGAGGGTGGCTAGCAGATCGGCCATGGCTGAACGTCCGTCCCCGCGCTTACTTCACTAACCGGGCGAACGACGCCAGCAGGCGATCGATGTCGGCCGACGTGAGGTTGCCCATCGTCGAGATACGGAACAGTTCTTTCGACAGGCCGCCTTGGCCTGCGTAGATCACAAAGCCGTCGGCCTTGAGCCAGTCGTGCAGACGCGGATAATCCACGCCCGCCGGCAGCTTGTAGGCGCGCAGCACGACCGACGATTCGTTCGGCGGCAGCACGGCATCCATGCCCAGCGCGGCGAGTCCGGCACGAGCCTGCTCGGCGAGTGCGCCGTAGTGGGCGTGGCGCTTCTGCCAGCCACCGGCTTCGTCAAGTTCGCGCAACGCTTCGACCAGCGCGTAGTACGCATGCACGGACGGCGTGAACGGCGTGTTGCGCTCGGCTTGCAGTTTGGCCAGTCGGGCGATGTCGAGGTAATACGTGCGGCTGAATGCCTTGGCGAGCGCATCCTTGCGCACCATCACGAACGACACGCCCGGCACACCGTGCACGCATTTGTTCGCGGTGGCGGCAACGGCCACGATGCCGGAGTCGTTGAAATCGATGGCTTCGGCGGCAAAGCTGCTCACGCCGTCGACCAGCAGGTCGATGCCACGCTCGCGGCAGGCGCGCGCAATGCCGCCCAAATCGTTCAGGCGGCCCGTGGTCGTCTCGTGGTGGATGATCGCCACGTTGGTGTACGGACGGTCACCGGCGGTGTCCAGCTTGTTGACGATCTGTGCCAGATCCGGCGCCTGCATCCATTCGAAATGGATGACGTCGTGATCGATGCGGTACTGCTTGGCGATTTGCGAAATGCGCTCGCCGTACACACCGTTCTCCACGATCAGCAGTCGACCGCCTTCGGGCACGAGACCCGCCGTCATGCTCTCAACCGCTGCCGTGCCCGAACCGGTCATCAGCACCGGCGTCCACACCGCCGGGTCCAGACCGTAGACGGCCGTCAGGCGCGCGCGGGCTTCGTCCTGCAAGTCGAAGAACTCGGGCTCGCGGTGGCACAGATCGGGTTGCAGCAGGCTCTTGCGGACACGCTCGGTCAGGGTAACGGGGCCCGGGTTCAGTAACAGCATGGCGAAGCTTCCTCGGCGGATATTGTTATAGGGGGAACGCTCAGGCGCGGGCTTGAGCGATGTGGTCCATCAGACGCGACTTGACGGCTTCCGGCGTGACCTTCGGACGCGGCAGGCCATCGGGCGTGCCGGGGCGCGTGGTCAGGCAGGCAAAGCGTGGGCCGTCGGAAAGGCTCGCAGAACGGCCGTCGAACAATTGTTCGATGACGTCGAGCGTATCGCCTTCCAATGCGAGTGCATAGCCGCTGGCGGCAGCCACACCGGCGAACGACACCGTCGGCGAGACCGTGGCCTGCGTGCCGGTCGAGTCGTGCGACGCGTTATCCAGCAGCAGATGCACCAGATTCGACGGGCCATAAGCCCCCAGCGTAGCGAACGCACCCATGCGCATCAATGCGGCACCGTCGCCGTCGACCGCAACCACGCGCAGATCGGGGCGGGCGAGCGCCAGCCCGAGGGCGAGCGTGGTGACGCAGCCCATCGAGCCGACCATGTACAACTGGTTGGCCCGGTCATCGAGCGCGTAGAGTTCGCGTCCGCAAAAACCGGTCGAGGCGAGCACCACGGTGCCGTCGAGCGGCGTATGGGCGATGACCCGCTCCAGCGCATCGCGGCGCGTCGGCAGGTCGGCCGGTGCGACGCCGCGCACGAGCGACGCTGGCGCCGGCTGCGCGGGGCGCGTCGGGCGTTCCGTGGGTTGCAGCGGGAACGAGGCCACGCTGCCCTTTTGCATCACGAGGGCGTAGGGGCGGCCCGTTTCGTCCATGTGACGCACGGCTCGCTCCAGCGCCGGGGCAATCGCTTCCGGCTCGGTCGGGAACAGTTCCCACGGCACTTCCATGAGGTCGAGCATGGCCGGCGTGATCGGGCCCATGAGCGCATGCTGCGGCTCATCGGTGATACCGGGCTGGCCACGCCACGTCACGATCAGCAACTGCGGCAGACGGAACGTCCACGTGAGCGACGTGAGCGGGCTCACGGCGTTGCCGAGGCCCGAGTTCTGCATCATCGTCACGGCGCGCGCACCACGGCCTTCACCGAGAGTTGCGCCCGCCGCGATGGCGACCGCATCGCCCTCGTTGGCCGCCGACAGGTAATGCAGCGTCGGGTCTTGCAGCACGTAGTTGATGAACGGCGTGAGAAACGAGCACGGCACGCCGGTGTACCACGTGAAGCCGTGCTTGCGCGCGGCTTCGACGAACTGACCCGCTTCAATCACCTTGCGTCTCCGTATCGGCACCGCTGAACGGCGTCTGACCATGGGCGAAGTCTGCCGCACGGCGGAATTCTTCCATGTCGTTCACGCCGCGCCAGTGGCCGTGCACGTACTGCACGTCGATCTTCGCGCCATCGGCAACCAATGCGTTGATCAGGTCGGGCACGCCAAGCTGGTCGAAATCGGCGCGGGCCTGAAGCGTCGTGAACACGCGTTGCACTTGCGCGCGGCCTTCGCCACGCACGCCCAGCAGACCGATCCAGCGGCCGTTCGGCGTGCGCCCGGCATCCGTCGCGTCGCCGCTGATCTTCTCGAGCAGCACTTGCTGGCCGAACAGGCCGCGATCGTCGCCGGACGAGCAGTACGCGAAGTCGCGCACGCTGGCGTTGGCCGTCGTGGCGGCGGTGGAGTCAACCACCACCGTGATGTCGGCGTCGCTCTCGACCAGATCGCGCACGATGTAGCTGCGGAACAGCAGGTCGCCATACGAGATGACGGTGTCGTGAGCGAACGCATCGCCAACACGGGCGAGCGAGGCCAGTTCACCGGTCTCGGCAAAGCGTTCGTTGATCGCCAGCGTGATACCGGCCGTGTCGATCGCGTCGGCACGGTAGCCGCCGACGACCGTGATGTCGTTCACGTTCTGCTTCTTGAAGCCGTCCACCAGCCAGCGCAGCAGCGGCTTGCCGGCGACCGGCAGCATGACCTTCGGACGGTCCGTGGTCACGCTCTCGAGGTTCTTGCCACGGCTCGCGGCGAGCACGATGGCCGAGCGCGGGGCGTTGGCGGCGGACAGATAGCGGTCTTCGGCTTCGGTGTACTCGTCGGCGTCTTGCAGACGGAAGATCTCGTCGACGGTTGCGATGCGGTCTTCGACGTTGATGAGCGTCTCGTTGCGATGAATCTCGGCAGCCACGGCCTGCATGGCCGACGTGGCCGAGCGAATCAGATGGTTCGCCCAGATCACGACGCTGATGCCGGCTTCGCGGAACACGTCGGTCGGCGTGCTGTAGTACTTGGTCGGCACGATCACCAGCGGGCAGCGGTTATCCCACTCGCGGGCGAATTGCACGATCTCGTCGGCACGCTTGAGCTTGCTGTGAATCAGGATGGCGTCGGCACCGGCCAGACGATAAGCCTCGGCGCGGCGCAGGGCTTCTTCCATGCCCCAGCCGGCGATCAGCGCTTCGACACGCGCCACGATCGAGAAATCGTCGTCGGCCTGCGAATCCTTGCCGGCCTTGATCTTGCCGCAGAACTCGTCCATGTCGGCGAGCGGCTGGCGCTCGCCGCCGATGAAGCTGTTGGTCTTCGGGAAGACCTTGTCTTCAATGCACACGCCGGCCACGCCGCGTTGTTCGAGCTTGCGCACGAGACGACGCATGTTGTTGAAGTTGCCGTAGCCGGTGTCGCCGTCGAGCAGGATCGGCAGATCGCTGGCATCGGCCATGAATTCGAGGTTGTCGACAACTTGCGTCCAGCTGGCTTCGTTGTTGTCGCGCACGCCGAACTGGGCGGAGATCGCGAGACCCGAGGCCCAGATGCCCTTGAAGCCTGCCTCGCGCACGATGCGTGCGGACAAGCCGTTGTGGGCTTCCATCAGGAATTCGAGTTGATTGCTGCGCAGCATGGCGCGCAGTTGTGCCGCGCGCGTGGCGGTCGGCGGCAAGGTGAATGCGTCGGGAGCGTTCATTCGGACACCATCGTGAGCGGTTCGAGTTGCGGCAGCACCTGGTCGGCGGCGCGCTTCACATCTTCAGGGTAGTCAATCTCGATCCACGGGAAACCCGTGACATCGGCGGTTTCGAATTGCGCACCGCGCTCAAGCAGCAGATCGCGCACAGCTTCTTCGTGCGGCATCTTGGCGCGGCCCGATTCGACGTAATCGCGCGTGATTTCTGCCAGACGCGTGGCCGTGGCTTCGTTGAAACGGAAGAAGCCGACCGACTCGCCCACGGTGTCGTATTCGAGGCCGACCATGACCTGCTTGCGCAGTTCGACCGGTACGCCGTCGCGCAGGCACAGTTTGACCGGCTCGTCGCCCACTTCGAAATCGCGGTCGATGAGCAGACGGTTGGCCGTCTTGCCCGCCACCAGCGCATTGAAGATGCGTTGATCGTAGAGCACGTCCGCGTCCATCACGAGCACGTCGCCACCGGCAGTCATTGCCGCGGCGGCCGTGTGCAGCGTGAGCACGCTGCCGAGCTGGTAGTCGGGGTTCAGGCAAATCTGCGGACGCGGGGTCCAGTTCAGGCGATCGAGTTCTTCGCTCACCTGTTCGTGGTGAAAGCCGAGCGCCAGCACCACGTCGGTGATGCCGACCGCTGCGAGCATACGCAGATGGCGCTCGAGTAGCGACATGCCGTCGAACTTGAGCAGGCACTTGGGCGACTGCTTGTCTTCGGGCTGGAGCAAACGCAGGCCCATGCCTGCTGCGAGAATGATGGCCCGCATGGTCGGTATCCTTCTTTAGAGCGGTGCAGTATCCGTGGCCGTGGGCAGCGACACGCCTTGTTGCGAGGCGCGCCGGCGGCGCCAGCCACGTTCGGAGAAATGCAGATAGACGAGGCCTGGTACGCCGAGCAACAACTCGCGCGTACGTTTGGCCAGAGACAGGGCCAGCGCGGCATCGGCCGGCAGACCCACGAGCGGTGCGAGCAGCAGATAGCCGCCTTCCTGTACGCCGAGCGAGCCCGGCACGAAGAACGCGGCACCACGAATCGCCTGCCCGAGGCTTTCGAGCAACATGGCGTCGACCCAGCTCACCGGATGGCCGATGAATTGCAGGATCAGCCAGACTTCGGCCGTGCCCACGATCCAGCCCACCAGACTGAGTGCGAAGCTCGCCAGCACCTGACGGCGCTGGCCGTACATGCGCTGCACGATTTCGTCGACGGCGTCGGCCCGGTCGAGCAGGGACGACCAGTCGCGCTTGGACGACATTTTGGAGAGCATGCGAAACGCCCAGCCGAAGATGCCGCGACGCTGCGCGATGTAGAACGCGTAGAGCAGGGCCGAGATCAGGGCCGTGGCGAGCAGCATCGGCACCCACAGGCCGCCATTGCTGTCATGCGTGGCACTGATGCCGAAGACGGTCAGACCGAGCAGCGCGAAGACGATCTGCGCGACGGCCTGCAAGGTGGTGCTCACGGTAATGGCGGCGGCGGCTTCGCGCCCGGCCATCCCGCTTTGCTTCATCTGACGCACCATCGCAATCGGACCACCGATCTGACCGGCCGGCAGCAGGCTGTTGACCGACTCGCCGACCCAGCGCGTGAGGACCGCGCGGCGCAGCGAGCACGATTTCGTGACCAGCACCTGAATGGCGGCGGCATCGAGCACCAGCGGCACGATGTGGAACGCGGCGATGGGCAGCAGCCCCCAGCCGGCCATGGCCAGCGTAGACATCACCGAGCCCGTACCCTGCCAGATGAGCAGGGCGACGAACAGGGCAATACCGAGGGTCAGAGATACGATGGCAGTCCGGTTCATTTAGCGCTTCGTCCGTTGCAATACCTGACGAAACACTTGCCGGAAACCGAAGTAAGCGATGGCGTCCTTCATATTCGATATGAAGCGCTGCCAAGTGCCCATGCGCGGGTCGGTCACATACTCGAACGTGAGCGAGATGCGCTCCTCGTTGTCGCCGAGCGGCGTGATCCGGTGATGCAGTTTGTCCCCGTCGAAGAACACCAGCGCGCCCGGCGGATAAGCCACGGCGCCATCGACTTGCGGCGCGCCCGAATTGCGCGTGTGAAGTCGGTACTCGAGCTTGCAGCTCGATTGGTCCACCACGCCAAGCAGCAGCGTATAACGGCGGCCTTTGTAGTAGGAGGTGTCATAGTGCCAGCCGATGTGATCGCCCGGACGCGTGTAGTAGTACAGCGCGTACGCGTGCGGGTCTTCTTTCGGCGACGGCAGCAGTTTTTCGCCGGCCAGACGCTCGAGAAAACGCATCAGGGCAGGCGAGCGATACAACTCGGCCACGAACGGAGCAAGCTCGTCGAGCGTGTGACGGCTGACGCTGCCACCCTGCTTGTGTCCGGGCAGATAGTTGCGGTTCACGTTCGGCGTGACCGCGCGCGCAGCGGCGATCAACTGATCGGTGACCGTGCGCGGCAAAAACTTTTCGAGATAGATGAACGCGTCCTGCGACTTGAACTCGGACGTGACCGCGTCGAAGTCGATGGCGTCCATCGCACGCTCGATTTCCGCGTCGGCGGCAAAGGCGGCCGGGGCTAGCGGGGCCACGGTCGAAGGGGCAAGGGCAGCAGCGCTCGCGGCCGTCGTATCGGTCATGTCGGTGGTGGTGTTCGTGTTGTTGTTTGTCTGGGCCTGCGCGGGCAACGGACGGCGCATCACGCGCACGTAATCGGCCACGACCAGCAAGGCGAACAGCGGTGCGCCAATGGCGGCAGCGATCAGAAAACCGCGCGTGCCGTCGAACAGCGTGACGAGTGGCATCAGATACAGCACGTCTTCTGTCTCGAAGCCGCCGACCGAGGCTTGCTTGGTACCGGCCTTGCCCACGCGGTCTTCGATGCGCATGCGCAGGAAGAAGATCAGCGCGACGGCAACGCCGGCCATCCAGCCGAGCACCGACGCAGACACCGGCAGGCTGCCGGGCGCCATCGCTTCGACACCCATGCCGATGCCGCCAAAGAGCAGCACGGTCACGAACGCATCCGACCCGAGGTCATACAGATGGCCGAAACGGCTCGTCTTGCCGCTCACGCGCGCGAGTTCGCCATCGGTGTGATCGATGAAGTTCGACAGCACGAGCAGCACCGCGCCGAGGTTGGCCATCGCATAGCCGCCCTTGGCGAACGCCCACGCGCAGGCCAGCCCGACGATCAGACGCAGGGTGGTCAGATGGTTCGGACTGACGCGCGTATTGACGAGCGGCGTGACCATCCAGCGGGCGAGCCGGGCGTCGTATTGACGCGGACGCGGCGGTACCGGGCGTGCAGTTTTGCTTGTGGCGGGCGCAGCAGAAGGCGCCGAAATGAGTTTCGGTATCGTTTCCATGAGGGGGGAATATATACCCATAAGGCGGTCATGTGCAGTGCACCTGAAACGCCTGTATTAACTGTGACAACGCGCGACAACGTTGGCGCTCACGGACATTGACGCGCGTGAAATGAGACGTATTGTCGCGTGCGATTGGTGCCGGATGCCTTGCTTAACACCTTAGGTTATAAGCGCGGCGAATTCGCGATTATATTCTGCAATAGTCTGTTTCGCTTTCGCACACAGTCGACGCGTCGTTTTGACGCACTGCGCGGGAGAATGCCGCCGCAATCCGACGCAGAATGGCAAAAAACGCCGCAATTCGTTATTTTTCGTGGGATAAAACGACTTGAGTTCGGGATAGCGGTGCGTTGCCGTTACGCGGATAATGGCGATCCCGTTGGTCATTTTCGCGGTGTTATCCGACCGCTTTCTCCACATGTCCCAAACGATTGCCATTCTTACCGGTGCCTCGCGCGGCCTCGGCGCTTCGCTCGCCCGGGGTCTGCTGGCTCCCGGCACGCATCTCGTCACGCTGGCACGTCGCACGGACGGCGATCTTGCCGCCCTCGCCCGTGAGCAGGGCGTCACCCTTGAACAGGTGCCGGTCGACCTGTCGGATGCCGAGGCCGCTGCGAGTGTGGCCGAGCGCATTTTTGCGTCGCTCCCGCGCGACGCGTCGCGTTATCTGCTGATCAACAACGCCGGGACGGTCAACCCGGTGGCAAATACGGCGGCCCTGACGGACGTTGCGGCCATTGGCGCCGCTTTCACACTCAACGTGACGGCCGTGATGGTGCTGACCGCTCGCTTTCTCGCCGCCACGCAGGGCCTGAGCGCCCGTCGCCAGATCGTGAACATCTCTTCCGGTGCGGGGCGCAATCCGAACGCCGGTTGGGGCGTGTACTGCGCGACCAAGGCCGCACTGGATATGTATACGCGTGTGGTCAACGCGGAACATCGCGAACATGGCGTGCAAGCCGTGTCGATGGCGCCGGGCGTGGTCGATACCGGCATGCAGGAAACGATTCGCAGCAGCAGCGTCGAGAGCTTCCCGGCGTTGGCACGTTTTCAGGAAATGAAGGCCGCCGGCAAGCTGTCTACGCCGGACGACGTGGCGCGGCGCATTCTTGCCTATGCCGAGCGCGACGATTTCGGTCAGACCGAGATCGACGACATCCGCAATTACAGCTAAGACAGTTAAGACGGTAAAGCCCGGGTAGCGGATCGCTCATCCGGGGGCGGAAAGTCGAAAGGCACCGGCCGGCATTTGCCGGACCGGTGCCTTTTCGTTTGGGCACGAGACTTTCGTACCGACTGGCGCTACTGTTCCGTGCTGGTAATGAAGACACCCCCGTTACGCTCCGGCGCAAACAGGATGAGCGTGGGCGCGTGAATGTCGAAGGCGCGTTCGCAGGCTTCGTTATAAGAGTCGAACTGCACCGCCCAAGCGCCATTTCGCACGTAGCAGTGCGTGATGGTGTCGGTGCGGCGGTCGAACTCCTGCCCGAGAAACACGCCTTGGGTGTAGCACCAGACGACGAACCCGTGAAAATCTGCCTGCTCCGGGGCGCGAAACACACGCCAGCGGGCGTCGTCCCGTCCTGATTGACGCCCCGTCGCGCCAGTGGCCCAACGCTCGAACCCGTCATGCCGTTTGTGTGGCTCCATTGTTGTATTCCCCCTTTATGATGAAACGCCTTCTGGGTGCCGAGAACCGACACCCCCGGGCGTTTTTTCATAGTCGGAAGTTGTTCCCGGTATTTCCATCAGGCAATTCCGAAAAGCGGCAGGGAATTTCTCCAAAGAACTTCGAGGGGCGCCTTCACCCGGCGCCCCGTCGGCCACCTCGACGTGCCGGTCTCAGTTGTAGTGGATCGCCAGCCAGACCGTGACTTCGCCCTGTGCCGTCCATTCGACGCGGTGACGCCGGTGCGCGGCAATGGTTACGGCGTCGCCCGCACGCAGCGTCAGCGTCTGATCCGGGGCATCGGCGAAGGCCAGTCCGGCCGAGCCGGTGAGCACCACCACCCACTCATGTTGCGGCTGGTCGTACCAGAAGTCCGGTGGCGATGCCTGACCGGTGGAGACAATGCGCTCGACGCGCATGCCCGGGCGCGCAATCAGCGTATCGAACTGCTCCGCCGCCGCTGGATCGGGGCGGGCGGGCAGACCGGCGAAAAGACAGGTGTCGGGCAGCAGTGGTGGTGCCATACGTTCTATGCGCTCTATACGTTCATGCATCGGACGAGGGTAGAAAGCGTACACGGCGAACGTCAGTCGTCGAGGTTCTCGTGCACGGCGGCGTCACCGCGACGCCAGTATGCGGCTGCCTTGACCCACTTCGGATTGAGCCCGCGCTCGCCGACCAGATGCTGGCGCAGGGTTTTCGCGACGCCGGATTCAGCGGCGACCCACGCGTGCAGATCACCGGCGGGCAGGGTGGCGACCTTCAGTGCGTCGATCAGCGCAGTGCTTTCGCCTGCGGGCGTGCCTTCGCGGTAGATCCACTCCACCACGACGTCGGCTTCGCTCGTGAAACGCAGCCGGTCTGCCGGGCTGTCGACTTCCGCAAAAACGAAAACGAGCGCACCGGCCGGCAACTCGGCGAGACGGCGCGAAATGGCCGGCAGTGCCGTGTCGTCGCCGATCAACACATAGCCGTCGAAGTTCATCGGAATGACGAACGAGCCGCGCGGGCCGCCGACACCGAGACGGTCGCCCGGCTTGGCCGAGCGAGCCCATTGTGTGGCTGGACCGGATTCATGCATCGCGAAATCGATGACCAGCGTCTTCGTTTCGGCGTCGAAGCGGCGCGGCGTGTAGTCGCGCATGAGACGCGGCGCATCGCCGGGGGCGGGCTTGCTGACACCTTCCGGGCCGACCTGCGGCATCGACAATTCGCCCGTCTCGGGGTTCGGGAAGAAGAGTTTGACGTGGTCGTCAAAGCCCGGGCTGGTGAATCCTTCAAGATCGTTGCCGCCGAGCGTCACGCGCAGCATGTGCGGCGTGATCGATTCCACGCTGCGCACTTCCAGCAGGCGCATGCGCAGTTCGTGGCGCACGCGGCGCGGCGTGCGATCGGGGGTGGCGTTCAGTGCAGCGTTGTCTTGCATCAAAGTCGCTCCAGTTGTTGTGCGGCCGCGTCGAGAATCGCGGCGAACGCGTTGGCTTGCTCGGTCGAGAGCGGCTCGCCGCCCAGACGCAAGTGAACCGCATATTTGAAGTTGTGCAGCGCGCGCTGGACTTGCGGCGGCATGTCTTCCGAACGCTCGCGGCGCGTGGCCAGCCGCGCGAGCAGCTCGGTAACGGCGGCTTCGTTCTCGGCCAGATATTCACGCCCGGCGTCGGTGATTTCGTACGATTTGCGCTGACTTTCGCCCGTGCCTTCCTGCACACGGATGTAACCCATCTCGTCGAGCAGCGTGAGCGTCGGATACACCACGCCAGCGCTCGGGCTGTAGGTCCCGTTCACGCTTTCTTCGATGGCCTTGATGAGTTCGTAGCCGTGGCGCGGTTGTTGTGCGATCAGGTGCAGCAGCACCATGCGCAGCCCGCCGTGGCTGAAGAGCCGGCCACCGCCGCGTCCGCCCCGGCCACCGCGTTCGCCGCGGCCCTCGCCATCCCCCCGGCCCCGGCGGCCTTCGCCGAAACCTTCGCCCATCGCTTCGCCGCTTGCGCGACGGCCATGACGCTCGCCGCGGCGCTCGTCAAAATCCATGCTATCCAGGCCCAGCGGGCCTCGGCCCATGAAATCGCCTCGTGATCCACGCATGATGCGACCCCTTCAGATGTAGTTAAGACGTGTTTACGATATATCTAAATTGCATCTAAACCAAGTTTTTTGTGGAATGACCCTGGCTTGGTTAGGGGAATTCGGCGGGGGTGTGACGCGGGCGTCGGGGTGCACGGATGCGTCGTCGTCAATGCGGGATTGAGCGACGGTGTAGGGAAGGGCGAGGGTGAGTCAGCGGGGGGAGTCAGCGGGAGAGTCAGCGGGGGAGGGCTGTCGAGCCGACAGCCTCGTCGCGAAGGTTACTGTCCCGGATGACTCAACAACTGTCCGAGGAAGTTGCGGGTCTTCTCGTGTTGCGGGGCATCGAAGAACTGCGCGGGCGGCGCTTGCTCGACGATCTTGCCGTCGGCCATGAAGATGACGCGATCGGCCACACGGCGCGCGAACCCCATCTCGTGAGTCACGCACAGCATCGTCATGCCGTCTTCGGCCAAGCCGATCATCGTGTCGAGCACTTCCTTGACCATCTCGGGATCGAGCGCGGACGTCGGTTCGTCGAACAGCATGATGCGCGGCGTCATGCACAGCGCACGAGCGATGGCGACGCGCTGCTGCTGCCCGCCTGACAACTGGCTCGGATACTTGTGCGCCTGTTCCGGGATGCGCACGCGCGTGAGGTATTGCATGGCGAGCGCCTCCGCATCGGCGCGCGAGAGCTTGCGCGAGCGCATCGGTGCCAGCGTGCAATTCTGCAAAATCGTCAGATGCGGGAAGAGATTGAATTGCTGGAATACCATGCCGACTTCCTGCCGCACGGAGGCCACATTGGCGCCACCAGCCGTGAGGTCGATGCCATCGACAACGATGCGCCCGCGCTGTACCGGCTCCAGCCGGTTGATGCAACGAATGAGCGTCGATTTGCCGGAGCCCGACGGCCCGCAAATGACAATGCGCTCCCCCGGCGCGACGCGCAGATCGATATCCGTGAGCACCTGAAACTGCCCGAACCACTTGCTCACGCCATCGAGTTCGATGATCGGCCCGGGCGATTTGCTGCCCGGGGTGCGTGCGGGATCACTCCTCTGGCTCACGTCACTCATTGCAGTTTCGGCAGATCGGTATCGAGCCACTTGCGGTAGAGCTTGTTCAATTCGCCGTTCGCCGTGTTGCGCGTCACGAAGTCGTTCACGGCGGCGAGAAGCTCGGGCTGGTTCGGGCGCAGCGCGATGCCCATGGACTGTTGCAACAGATTGAACTTGGGCTCGTACTGACCCGGGGCACGCTGGCGAATCGCGCTGGCCACTGTCACCGAGCAGCCGATGGCATCGACCTGACCCGAGAGCAGCGCCTGCATGGCGGACGCGTCGTCGTCAAAGCGGCGGATTTCCGTGCCTTCGGGGGCGGTCTTGGTGACAGCCACATCCTGCGTGCTCGCGCGCGCCACGCCGACGCGCAGGCCTTTCAGATCGGCGGCGGCCTTGATGGGCGCACCGGCCTTGCCGAGCAGCACAATGGTCGCGGCGGCGTAGGGCTTCGAGAATTGCACCTGTTTGGCGCGCTCCGGCGTGATGGCCAGCGACGCGACGAGCACATCGACCTTGCCCGTGAGCAGAAACGGGATGCGATTCGGCCCGGTGACCGGCACGATATTGACCTTCACGCCGAGGTCTTTCGCGAGCAGTTTGGCCACGTCGGCGTCGTAACCGTCGGGCTGATTCTGCGCATTCGTGGTGCCGTACGGCGGAAAGTCGACCAGCATGCCGACATTGATCGTCCCTTTCTTCTTGATGTCGGCCACGCTTTGCGCGTGCGCGGGCGTCGTGAACAGCGACAGCGTGCCGGTAAGCAGACTGCCGAGCGTGCCGCCCAGCGAACCGGCAAAACCGGCGGGCATCGCCGCGATACCGACGGTGGTGATGAAATGGCGGCGCGAGGTCGCAGCCGCCGTCGTGCGCGGTTCGTTGGCCGGGTGCACGCGGCGCTGCGAAGGCGGCGTAATTGTGGGAGGGGTTTTGCGCGTCATGCTCGATCTCCTTGTGCGACATCGATAGGTCGCGATCTGTCGTTCGTTATCTCGTCCAATGGTCGTTCAATGGTCGTTCAAGTGTCTTTCCATTACCTTGCCCATGTGCTGGCCTGTCGGCGCTCAAGCCGAGCGGCCAATCGCGACAGCGGCCAGCACAGGACAAAGTAAAGCGCGCCGACCACCGAAAAGACCATGAGTGGCTGGAACGTGGCGTTATTGATGATCTGGCCGGCGCGGGTAATTTCGGTAAAACCGATGATGGCGGCGAGCGATGTGCCTTTGACGATCTGCACCAGATAGCCCACCGTCGGCGCGATGGCGATGCGGGCCGCTTGCGGCAGGACGACGTCGCGCATGCGGTTGAACCACGACAACGAGAGTGCTTGCGCCGCTTCGACCTGACCGTGCGGCACCGCTTCGATGCACCCGCGCCAGATTTCCCCGAGAAACGCGGCGCTATTCAGAATGAGTGCGATACCCGCAGCGATCCACGGATCGATTTCCAGCCCGAGCACCGGCGCGCCGAAGAAAATCAGAAACAGTTGCAGCAGCAGCGGCGTGCCCTGAAACAGCTTGATGAAGGCGAGGGCGGCGTTGCGCAACCCGACGATGCCCGAGGTGCGGGCGAGGGCAATGCCCAGACCGAGGACGGCGCCCCCCGCAAAGGCGATGGCGGACAAGGCGAGCGTCCAGCGCGCCGCTTCGACGATGAACCAGAACTCCGGCCAACCGAATGTCCGCATCGTGTGCGCTCCGTATCGGGTTCAGGTCTGGCGCCGCTCGGGAAAATCGAGCGTGCGGCGGTAGATCACACGAAAGAGCGCGGAAAACGCCAGCGAGAGCAGCAGATAGATGGCGGCGACCACGATATAGATCTCGAAGCTGCGGAACGTCTGCGATTGCAGGTTGGCCGCTACCGAGGTCAGGTCGTCCGCCGAGATCACGGAGACCACCGCCGAGCTGAGCATCAGCAAGATGAACTGACTGGTGAGCGCGGGGTAAATCGCCTTAAGGGCAGGCTTGAGAATAACGAAGCGAAAGATTTCCCAAGGCTTGAGGTTGAGCGCGAGCCCGGCTTCGATCTGCCCGCGCGGAACGGCATCGATGCCGGCGCGAATGATTTCGGTGGCGTAGGCGCCCAGATTGACGACCATTGCCGTGAGCGCTGCCGTATGCGGACTCCAGCGCAACCCGACGGCGGGCAGCGCGAAGAAAAAGAAGAACAGCTGAACGAGGAAGGGGGTGTTGCGGATCAGCTCGATATAGGCGTTCACGAGCCATCGCACGGGTCCGGGGCCTGAGGTCTTGCCCCACGCGCAGACGATGGCGAGCGCCAGCCCGAGCACCATGGCGGTGGCCGACAGTTCGATGGTGATCCAGGTGCCCTTGAGTAGCAGTGGCCACGCCGCGAAGACGTCGCCGAACGCAAACGTGTAATGCAAGGAAGTCCCCCGCGAGCGCTGACGGTGCCCGGAGCGATGGTAGCGGGCGACGCACCATGCGTCCACTCAGCACAAACCCGAGCGAAATGGCGGAGGGGTGATTCGGTGGACGAAAAAAAACGGTGCCGAATCTCGGCACCGTTTGACTGCATATCTGCAAGTTTTGCGATATTCGCTGCTGCCGGTGGGGCGGCAGCGCATCGCGCAAGACTTACTGTGCAGCGTCCTTCACCTTCTTCAGCGAGCGAACCTTCACGCGCGTCGAAGCCGGCTTGGCGGCGAACTCACGTTCTTGCTTCGTGAACGGGTCGATGCCACGGCGCTTCGGCTTGGCGGCGATCTTCTGCGTCGTGACCTTGAACAGGCCGTGCAGCGTGAATTCGCCAGCGCCCTTCTTGTGCAGTGCGCCGAGAATGGTGTTCTCGAGCGCGGCCAGCACTGCCTTGACGGTCTTTACTTCGACAGCAGCACGCTCTGCGAGGTGTGCGGCGAGTTGCGTCTTGTTGAGCGAGTCCTTGAGCGGCGTGACCTTGTCGGTCGCTGCTGCCTTCGGAGCTGCCTTCGGTGCTGCTGCCTTCTTCACCGGAGCCTTTTTAGCGGCCGGAGCCTTTTTCGCTACCGGAGCTTTTTTTGCCACAGGGGCCTTCTTAGCTGCTGCTTTCTTTGCCGTTGCCATATCGATCCAATCGATGAGAATAAGAAAGTGCCGTCGTAGAACGGCCACCCGAATGATACGTCTTGCTGCGCCGACGATTCTACCTAAGAAATCGCTTTCTGCGAGTAGTGCGCAAATTATGTTGCGCGCTTGCCGCACAAGGTTTCTCAGCGCGCGAGCCGTATTTCGAAGTGTTTTGCGAGTGTTTCGTTCGCGACGTGACACAGCGTCTTTGTCGCGTTGTGTCACTCGCGGGTTCCGCGCCGTCGTTTTTCTTTGTCTTACTTTGTCCTGAATGCGTCCGGAAACTTGCCCGCAGCGCGCTCAAAAGCGCTGCATCTGGCAGGTTTCGCAGCGTCCGTCGCGGTTGCACCAGGCGTCGGTGAGCGTCGTGCCATCGGCCCCGAAAGTGATGTCGTGCTTCGCGCCGTAGCTGCCGGCAAGTTGCAGACGGTCGCCCGCGAGCGTGCCCTGCACGGTGGTGTGGATGTTCGGTTCGACGTCGTCGACGTTGCCGGTGACCTGCGCGCCATTGAGCGCCAACGCCATGAGACGCGTCATCGGCGAGCCCCAGAAACCCCACCACGGCGGTGCATTCGTGCACAGGCCGCGCCAGCGGCCCGACGGATTTACTACGCGCATCGGTGCGGCGGCGGTGGCCGGCGTGGCTGCCGATGGCGGGATCGGCGGCGTGACGATGGTTGCGCCGGCAGGTGCGGGGGCATTGATTGCGGCGACATCGCGTGCGACTTCCGGCGAGCCGGAGGTCGACGCGTTGACGGCATTCAGGCCGGCCGTGTCGCCAATGGAACTTGGCATGGGCGTCGCCGTCGGCGTGGGCGCGGCGGACGATGGCGCCGTACCTGCGGGGGCCGAGGGCATCGCCGAGGCCGGTACGTAAGTGGTGGCGTTGTTGGCCGGAGCTGCCGGTGCGGGGGCCAGCGGCGCAGCGCTGAACGTGCCCGGGGCACCGCTCAACCGAGCCATGTCCGGCGACAGACCGTCGTTCGGCACCGGCGTGGTGGCCGCAGCGCAGACGTGGCACGACAGGCTCGACAAGCTGTTGCGCGTGAGCGGGCGAGTGCCGAACATGCGCTGGCCGCCTTGCGAACCGTCACGCAGGATGGTGACGTAGGCGGTGTCGTCCAACCGGTAATCGACCTTGGCGCACGACGGCGCATTGGTTTGCAGCGTGACGTCGGCCGAGTAAGCCCCGTTGCTCGCGAACACCGGAATGACCGCGACGGAGGCCGAACAATCGGCAATGATGCGCGCGCAGTCGCATCCGGCGACCGGCTCGGGCGCACTGCCACCGGCCTGCGCTTGTGCAAGACCGGCCGTAGCAAGCGTACCGAGCATGCTCGCGACGAGCCATCCTGTCGCGATACTCCATGACTTGAATCCCCGCATGACGTTTCCCCGAATGTGGCGGTGTGTCCTATGCTGCGGATAGTCAATCAAAAGGCGTCCGCTGACAAGAGTCGAACAGGTGGAAAACGCTGTAAACAAAGGGAAAATAAACGACGAACAGAGGGTGGAAATCGCAAGTTGTCGATGGATCGCGTGCCATTTCAGCGTCATCCTGATGTGACGCTTAGCGCGTGTGCGTCGCCGATCGAGCGGTCTACACTGGCGATTCCTGGCCTTGCGAGCCACTGCCCACTGGAGACATGCATGTCCGTCAATCGCCCGTCCCACGTGCCCCCGCCGTCAGAAGCCGCCTCGCAACATGCCGCCGCAAGCGCGGATTTATCCGGCATTCCCAACGTTCTACCCTCCGCAAAGCGCGTGCTTGCGATGCTCGCGACGCTGTTCTTCGCGATGGGGTTGATCACCTCGCTTAACGACATTCTCGTGCCGCATTTCAAGGCCGCGTTCGATTTGACGTATCGCGACGCTGCGCTTATCCAGTCGAGTTTCTTCGCGGCTTACTTCGTGGTGTCGTATCCGGCCGGACAATACACGGCGCGTGTGGGCTATCGGCGAGCGCTGGCGAGTTCGCTCTGGCTGGCCGGTTTGGGCTGTGCGCTGTTCTTCCCGGCGGCGGCATTGGCGTCCTATTCGTGCTTTCTTGCCGCGCTGTTCGTGCTCGCGAGCGGCATCACGCTGCTGCAAGTGGCCGTCAATGCGTACGTCGAAACGCTGGGCTCGCGCGGTGAGGCGGCGAGTCGCCTCACGTTGGTGCAGGCATTCAATTCGTTGGGCACGACGGTCGGGCCGCCGTTAGCTGCGCTGTGGATTCTCGCGCCGCAAGTGACAACGGCCACCGGGCACGCGGTCGATAGTGTGCGCCTGCCGTACGGCATTCTGGCTGCCGTACTGATGCTTGGGGGCGTCGTGCTGTGGCGACTGACGCTACCCGAGCAACGTGCCGAAGCCGCCACGCCGCCGGGGGTGATCGGCAACGTGCGCAGCCTGCTCGCGCATCGACCGCTGCGGTACGGCATCGTGGCACTCTTTCTTTATGTCGGAGCGGAGGTGAGCATCGGCAGCTTTCTCATCGTCTACCTGACGCATACCGATACCGGTATTACCGACCATGGTCACGCGAGCCGCTACCTGGCGTTTTACTGGGGCGGGGCGATGGCCGGCCGGTTCATCGGCGCGTGGCTGCTGCGGCAGGTCTCGCCCGGCAAGTTGCTGAGCCTGTGCGCGTTGTACAACTTGCTGCTAATTCTCGCGTCGTTCGCGCTGCCGGCATCGTTCGCCATGTGGTTGCTGCTTGCGTGCGGGTTGGGCAACGCGATCATGTTCCCGACGATCTTCTCACTCTCGGTGGGCGGTCTCGGCACACGTGTGAGCGAAGGTGGAGGACTGATCTGCATGGCCATCGTCGGTGGTGCCGTGCTGCCGTATTTGCAAGGTGCGCTCGCGGACGGCATCGGTGTGGTCATGTCGTTTCTCATGCCAGCCGCGGCCTATTGCTATATCGCCGGCTTCGGCGCGTGGTGCGCACGCACCTCGCCGGAACTGGCCGGTCAGCCGGCTTTGCCGAACGTGTAACGGCCGAAGATGAACAGTACGTTGCCGTTGCCTTTGCCACCGGGGATGTAGGTGGTCGCCACCGACGCGCGGCCCACGGCGATTTCCGCAATGGGCAGCGCGGCCGGGAACGGGAAGCCGCCGAGCGTATCGGTGCGCGACATCAGAAAGGCGGTGTAGCCGAGCCCGAAACGCACGGGCCCGGCGTTCGCCAGATTCCAGATCCGCCCGTAGCCGATCATCGGCGACCAGTCGTTGTGCGAGTCCTTGAAGACCATCGCGTACAACATTCGCGAGCCGTCGTTGCCATCGGAGAGCACGCGGCCGTAGCCGATGCCCCACGGGTTTTCATTGAACTGCGAGATTTTTTCGGGCGTGTACGCGAAGCGCAAATGGTGTGTGTGCAGCGGCACGTAAAGATCGCTCGCGCCTTCCACCGCGATGTCGCGGAACTCGTCGACGATGGCGCCGGGCCACGAGGCGATGCCGCTGCGCTTGCGCTCTTCAGCACCGACTTCGATGGACCACGACAGCGCCAGCGCCGTCGTCAGTGCGGCAAGTGTGGGGACGGCGCGCAGCGACGCACGCGAGGGACGACTGGCAGGGCGAGAAAGCGGAAAGCGTGAGGGGGGCGGTACGACACAAATCGATTGCGCGAGCCGCCCGTTGTTCTGGGGGTTCGTAGACGTCATGAAGAAAGGCGTGGGTTCGCTGTAAAAAGGCGGCGGAGAAAAGACGACTAACTAGACTCGCTCTGCGTCGCGAAAGTTCGGCCTTCTGGCTAATTGGGAAGATGCCCACGCAAGAAGCGTTCGGTGACCGAACCTGCTGCTTCGTTCATAAGTGCTTTCGTATCAAGCAGATACGTCAGATATGGGCGGGTTATGCACCGGGTTGTGAACATTTTCTGTGGATAACCGTAGGCCACAACATCCGGAGGCGCCTGCGTCGACAAACGTGTCACCGCTGCCATCGTCTGCCTCGATATTGGCGCATCTATTGCGCGCCGCACTTTTTCCTCTTTGCATCAAGCACTTGAGATAGCTATCCGCAAGTTGTCCACTGGCTTGCAAACAAATTCTGTGGATAACGTTACCCCGCCGAAACACGCGTCGTGCCTCGATTTGCAGCGATTGGCACAACTTTCGCGCTCTGCATTTCTTCCCTGTTGAATCAGTCACTTGCGATGCTTTTCCGCAAGTTATCAACGGGCTTGTGAACAAAAAGTGTGGATAAGCCGAGGCCAAATTCGCCGACTTTCAATATCTCAATATATGAGATCAATGTTTACATATTGACATTAAAGCGGCGACGGAATTACGATGCGCCTCATACCGGTAAGCGGTGGACGGATACGTTCAGGAGACGACAGTGACGGAACGACGCAAACAGAAAGTGGCGATCATTGGCTCGGGCAACATCGGCACCGACCTCATGATCAAGGTGATGCGCAACAGCGAGCATCTGGAAATGGGCGCAATGGTCGGTATCGATCCGGCGTCCGACGGGCTAGCGCGCGCACAGCGCCTCGGTGTGCCGGTGACTTCCGGCGGCATCGAAGGTCTGCTGGCAATGCCGGGCTTTGAAGACATCCGCATTGCGTTCGACGCAACGTCGGCCAAAGCGCATGCGCACCACAACGAACTGCTGCAAGCGCGCGGCGTGCAGGTGATCGATCTGACGCCGGCCGCGATCGGGCCGTATGTGATCCCGTCGATCAACCTCGACGCGCATCTCGACGCCACCAACATCAACATGGTCACGTGCGGCGGACAGGCCACGATTCCGATGGTCGCGGCTATCTCGCAAGTGGCGAAGGTGCACTACGCCGAAATCGTCGCATCGATTTCGAGCAAGTCGGCCGGCCCGGGTACGCGTGCCAACATCGACGAGTTCACCGAAACCACGTCGAAGGCCATCGAAGTGCTGGGTGGCGCGTCGCGCGGCAAGGCGATCATCGTGCTGAATCCGGCCGAGCCGCCGCTCATCATGCGCGACACCGTATTCGTGTTGTCCGAACCGGGCGATCAGGCCGCCATCGAAGCCAGCATCCAGACGATGGTCGACAAAGTGCACGCCTATGTGCCGGGCTATCGCCTCAAGCAGAAAGTGCAATTTGAACTGTTCGACGCGTCGCGTCCGCTCAACGTGCCGGGCCTCGGCAAGCTGACGGGCCTCAAGACGTCGGTATTCCTCGAAGTGGAAGGGGCCGCGCACTACCTGCCGGCCTATGCAGGCAACCTCGACATCATGACCAGCGCAGCATTGGCGTGTGCCGATCGTATCGCCGCCACTCGTCTGGCCCTCGCGGCCTGAACGCCGCACGCTCTTCGGGAAGACACCTCACCATGACGCAGAAAAAACTTTATATCTCTGACGTGACGCTGCGCGACGGCAGCCACGCCATTCGTCACCAGTACAGCATCGCCAACGTGAAGGCGATTGCGGCGGCGCTCGATGCCGCCCGTGTCGATTCGATCGAAGTCGCCCACGGCGACGGCTTGTCGGGATCGAGCTTCAACTACGGGTTTGGCGCGCACACCGATCTGGAATGGATCGCCGCCGTCGCGGAAACCGTTCAGCACGCCAAGGTCGCCACGCTGTTGCTGCCGGGCGTGGGCACCGTGCACGACCTGCGCGAAGCCTATGACGCTGGTGCTCGCGTAGTGCGTATCGCCACGCATTGCACCGAGGCCGACGTTTCGCGTCAGCACATTGAATACGCCCGCGAACTGGGCATGGACACCGTCGGTTTTCTGATGATGAGCCACATGACCACGCCGCAGCATCTGGCGGAGCAGGCGAAGCTGATGGAGTCGTACGGCGCGACCTGTATCTACGTGGTGGACTCGGGCGGCGCACTGGGCATGACCGACGTGCGCGATCGTTTCCGCGCGTTCAAGGACGTGCTTAACGCCGACACGCTGACCGGCATGCATGCGCACCACAACCTGAGTCTGGGCGTGGCGAATTCGATCGTGGCCGTGGAAGAGGGCTGCGACCGTATCGACGCGAGCCTCGCGGGCATGGGCGCGGGCGCAGGCAATGCGCCGCTGGAAGTATTTATTGCGGCGGCGTCGCGTCTGGGCTGGAATCACGGCTGCGATCTGTACACCCTGATGGATGCGGCCGACGACATCGTGCGTCCGTTGCAGGATCGTGCGGTGCGTGTGGATCGCGAGACGCTGGCGCTGGGGTATGCCGGTGTGTATTCGAGCTTCCTGCGTCACGCCGAAGCGGCAGCGGCGCGTTATGACCTGAAGACGGTCGACATTCTCGTCGAACTGGGTCAGCGCCGCATGGTTGGCGGTCAGGAAGACATGATCGTGGACGTTGCGCTCGACCTGCTCAAGCGCCGCGCTGCCTGACGATTTCACCCAAGCAGTTGTAGCATCTCGGCAAGTCTTCACGCCGGCCATTCTCACGAAGGGCCGGCGTTTTTTATGCGCGATGATTCGCGAATGAGAGAGAGTGGGGCACCGCTCAGCGCGCGTTGCCCGACCAGCCGAGTTGCTGGCTGATGCGTGCGGCGGCGTCTTTCACGCGCGGCACGAGTTCCTGCATGCGCTCGCGGCTCATGTACTTGGTGGTGCTCGACACGCTGATCGCCGCCACGATGCGCTGGCTGGCGTCATAGATCGGTGCGGCCACGCAGCGAATCGTCGGGGTGTCGTCTTCCAGATCGAACGCATACCCCTGGCGGGCATAGTCGCGCATCCGCGTGAGCCACGCGGCTGTGTCTATCGGATGCGACGGCACGCGCGTCTGATAGTGCTCAAGCTGCGCCCGCCATTCGGCGTCGTCCTGATCGAGCAGCAGCGCCTTGCCCACGCCCGTCACGCAGATCGGCTTGCGACCGCCGATACGGGAACTGATTTCCACCGCCCGTTGACCGGGCAGCTTGTCGAGATACATCACCTCCCAGCCATCGGCCACGGCCAGATGCACGGTGTCCTGTGTTTCGCTGGCGAGGGCCTCGAGCGTGGGGCGTGCCACGCGTGGCAGGTCGATCTGCCGGTAGGCGAGAAAGCCGAGTTCGATGAGCTTGTTGCCGAGCCGGTAGCCGCGACGCGGTTCAAAGCGCAGATACCCGGCATGCACTAGCGCCGACGCAATGCGATGCGTGGTCGACGACGTGATGCCCAGATGGGCGGAGAGCGCGGGCACGGTATCGACACCGGCGGCAACGGCTTCGACGATGTCGAGGCCGCGAAACAGCGTCTGGCTCGCGAGCGTGCGCGGACGTTCTCCTTCCGAAGATTTCGCCATCACGCGCCTCCGAGCGCAAGCAAGCGCTCGTACACGTAGCACTTGAGCGCGACGTAGTGCGCGGGTTCGAGCGACGGCAATTCGATGCCGTGCAGGTGCGCGCCGTCGTCGTTTTGCTGGATGCCGCGAATTGTGCCGGTGGCTTCCACGGGCATATCGATATCGCCGACCCGCACACGGAAGGCCAGTTGCATCGTCTCGCCGGGGGCACCAAGCGGGGCGTCGGTCAGCAACGATACGCCTTCGGCGCTCACGTCCTGCAACAGGGCGAGATGTTTGACTTCACCCATCGTGATCGAGGCGACCAGACGGGCGGAAACGCGTTGCGAACGGCGCAGCACTTTGCGGCGGATCTGTGCGGGCGCTGACAGCACCACGTACTCGAACGGAATGCGCTCCACACGTTCGACCGTGCAGACGAAGTGATAGATGTCTTCGCCCGAGAACGTCCACAGTTCGAGACGCTCGCTGGCTTGCAACGAGGGCGGCGCCGAGCGTCCGGTTGGCGCGGTGACGAACAGCATCTGATTCGGTGCATGGCCGATGACACGCGTGCGAATGCGCAGCGAACCGGCCCCGGGCGGCAACTGAATCTGAAGCCAGTCGCCGGGGCGCAGATTGAGGTCGGTGAGTCCGTACTGCGTTTGTGCGCCGCCTGCAGCATCGGTGGCGGTGGCGGTGGCGGCCGCCGCTGCGCCTGCGGCTGGCATGTCAGTACTCGCTTCGGCGTCGGCGGCAGCGCCTTCGTCAGTGCCCACTTCGGTGTCGGCGCCGAGTGTCGCGACACGATGCGGCGCGAATGACGTGAACAGCCAGTCGAGACCCGCTTGGGTCGGGACGATATCGCCCTCTGCCAGCAGCGGGTCGCCGTTACGATCGACGACGGCCCAGAGCAAGGGTTCGCCGAGGGGGATGTCGGCGGGCGTGAGCGCTACGAGTGGCAACGACGATGACGTGGCAGAAGACATGGCAGTGAGCGAGTGAGCGTGACGCGCGTCATGCGCGCAGCAGAAGTCGTGCGGCGTCTAACCGTGGCAAGACAGGGCAGACACGGTGGACGTCAGTGGTCCGAAGTCTACCGCGCCGCATTGGCACTTGGCGAGAGGCGACGCGCCATGGCAACGGCAATCACGCTTTGGCTGTGTATGCAGCTTGCGTAAGTGGGTACTCGCTGGGGTGCCTTTGGCTTGACGGTTTCGGCGGTACTTTGTCGGATTTTTGCCGGGGACTCACGTCCGGTACTGCGCCCACCGCGTGCCCGCTCGATGGGCTGTCGCAGGTGGTCCCATCGTCGCCCTATGGTCGACGGTTTGCCAGCGAGCTTCGGTTGGCGCTGGTCGACACCATCAGGCAAAGGGGGACGTCATGCCACATCAGGTCGCCATCCGTGCGCAAGGGGCACGCGACGCACGCAGAGGTTGCTCTTGGAACGGCGCACGCGGGGCGAGTTTTGCGCGTACACATGAGCAGGTCGCGCACCGCAGTTCGCGGCATGCCGACATTGCGGACAGTCTCGTGCGCGCCTCCAACAGCATGCGCGATCTCTGCCCCGACGTACTGTCGACGCGACGCGCAATGCGTCGCGAGCTGACGGATGCCTTCATGCGCGCATGGGCGGGCCTCTGGGTAACCACCGGTCCTTGCCAGCACTTCTATCGCAAAGAGTTTGATCTCGCCCACGAGCGGGATGCGAGATTGGCCACCCAACTTGAAAAAATCGAGGCGGCGCTGACCGGCCCGATGTCCGCAGAGACGGGCGCGAAGTACCCGGCGGTCAATGACCCTTTCGACGCGGTCGCGGGCGAAATCGCTACGTGGTTGGCGCTCATGAGCAAGACCGGTGACCGGGGATGGCATTTTCGCGTGGCACGCGACCTGTTGTCGTTGCTAGGCAACGTGTCACTGCTCGCGATCATTGGCGAACGGTTATATCGCGACGCGGCACTGGCAGAGGTTTCGCCCGAGCCGGCCGGTGGTCTGTGGCCGGGCGCTGCGGCCGCGAACACACCGTTCGATATTCCATGGGCCGACTGGACGCTATTGAGCGTCGAAGGGCTGAAGGGCCTGATCACGCAGTCGCTGGGCTCGCCAACGATGATCCGTCACCACGCGGTCGATGAAGTGCTCAAACGTATGGATGCCGGTTGCCGGTTGCTTGCCGCGTGTCTGCCTGAGGACATGCGGGGCGGGGCGAGCGCGGCTAAGTCACCGCCTTCTTCATGGCGTGACGCGTTGGGCACGCTCACGCGGTTGCGTGACGTGGCAACGCTGTTCACGCTGGCGAATTCGGCGGTACCCCCGGCACGGTTGATTCTTTGGGTGTCGTCGTGGCTGGGGCCCGAAACGCATGGCCTTGATAGCGATCGGGGCGTACTGCGGGTGGCCGGCCTTGTGCTCGACAGTTGCCGCGCGGTGACGAGTCTCGCAGGCACGTGGGCGCGCAAGGTGGCGTTCACTCACGACGCACGCAATTTACGTGAACGGTGGCAGGCATTGGGCGATGCGGTAGGTCGTGTGCCGGAGGCGGAACTGGCGCTGGTGATGCGGCGCGTGGCGCGCGTCATGAAGCTCTCGATCCACTGCGACACGTCGTTGCTTGCAAAAATCGCCTCGGATAAGGGCTTGTGCGACTTCCTTCTTCATCATCCCGATCCGCTGACCGTGAATGCGATTGCGCAGTCATGTGAGCGTTTCGGCGTGAAAAGCCACGCATCGATTACGAGGAGCATGTCGTTCCTGAGTCTGCAACCGGCGGAGAGCTCGTGGGGCAAACGCTGGCGCGACGACGGGTGGCGATGGAGCGGTGCAACGTCGGTACGCGCCGCGTATCGGGTGTTGCTGGCGTATCAGCACTACGGCGCGATGTTGCCTGAGTGGTTGATGGCAAGTGGACCGGGTAGCGGTGAAAGCCCACCGTCGGCGCCTGACGCCCGCATGGGCGGTGTCGGGTCGAATTCGGCTTCCGCAGCGACGGTGTGCATCGATATCGACGACATTGGGGTCCACGAAACGCACCTGTAAGCGCATTCGGCGTCATCACGAGGGGCGTGTCGTCACACAGGTTGTTCAAATCCGGCCACGAGCGCATCGAGTAGCTGGCGAACCGCCGGGACCATGCCACGCCGCGTTGGAAAGATCGCATGCACGAGCCCGGGCGCCGTCGACAGACCCGGTAATAGCCGGCGCAAGTGCCCGGCGAGCAAGTCTTCCTTCACGAACTCGGCGGGCAGCAGCGCGACGCCGACGCCGCTCATGGCCGCCATGCGCAGACTATCCAGGTCGTCCGTCGCCAGTCGAGGCCGATGGGTGAGGGACGCAACCTGACCCTCGGCATCGATCAACTGCCACGTATGGCGCTCCTGCTTGCTGGCCATCGAAAGCGTTGGCCAGTCCTTCAGTGCGTCGAGCGAGGCGGGTGCGGCGTATTGCTTCACCAGCGCCGGGCTAGCGACGAGCACCAGCGCAGATTGCCCAAGCTGCCGAACTGCGAGGTCGGTGTCGTCCAGCGGCGGGAGCCTGACGCGAATGGCGAAATCCAGACCTTCTTCAATGACGTCCACGCGGCGGTTGGTGGCATCGAGCAGCACCTGAACCTGCGGATTCTCCTGTACGTACCGCGAGATGATCCCGGTGATGCCGGAGCGCAATAAGCCCAGTGGACAACTGATCCGCACCGTGCCCTGCGGCTGGCTGCGGGTCTGATCGATCAGGTCTTTGGCGGCGCGTGACTCCGCGACGAGCGCGAGACAGTGCTGATGAAACTGCCGCCCGGTCTCCGTAAGCGACAGGCTTCGGCTCGTGCGATTGAGCAGACGCACGCCCAGCTCTTCTTCCAGCGCGCGCACTCGCCGGCTCAGCTTCGAGGTTTGCAGACCGAGATTGCGTGCAGCGGCGGTAAAGCTGCCGTGCTCGACCACTTCGGCAAAGAGCCTGAGGTCATTGAGATCCGAGATCGGGTCCATCGCGGCGAAGGCTCCATTGGCGTCCAAATACGATTTCCTACGTCCGTATCGTTCTACAGGAAGCAACGATGCTTTTCAATATGGGAGATATGCAGGCTATCTTTGCCCGAATAGCATTCTCTCCATTGCCAGAGCCCCCGTAGACATCAGCGAGTGGTTCAGGCGCGTGAATCAAGGAGATAGTCATGCTTGCTCATCGGCGTGCGGAAATGCTCGACAGCGTCGACCACGGTTGGCTGCGGGCGAAGTATCACTTTCAGGTCAGCCCGGCAGGAAACCCGGCGCACAAGGCGCTCGGTCCGTTGATCGTCTGGAACGACGACGAAATTGCGGTGGACGGCGGTTTTCCGTTTCACGGGCACCGCGACGTGGAAATCATCACTTACGTCCGGCAGGGCGTGCTCGGACACCGCGACACGCTGGGTTCGGAAGGCACGATCCATGCGGGCGACGTTCAGGTGATGAGCGCGGGCACCGGCATTCGTCACGCCGAGTTCAACAAGGGCGACGTGCCGCTCAAGCTCTTCCAGATCTGGTTGAAGCCACGTGCGGACGGCGGCAAACCGCACTGGGACACCCGGGCGTTCCCCAAGGCCAAGGTGATTTCCACCGGTGCGAATGGTTTCCATCGTGCCAATGGCGCCAACGGTTCCAACGCGCCGTCGAGTGCAGACGACAAAGGGCGCTTCACTGTCCTCGCCAGCGGCTACTACGCGAGCGACGAGGGCGCGCTGCCCATTCGCGCGGATGCACGGCTGCTGGGGACAACACTCGCGGCTGGCGAAACGGTCCGGCACACGCTTGGGCCGTCGCGCAGTGCCTATCTCGTGGTCGCAGCCGGTCGCATCGCGCTCAACGGTGAGCCAATGGGGCCGCTGGACGGCGTCGCAATGACGGACGTTTCGACCGCCGAGATCACCGCTTTCGAAGACGCTGAACTGGTCATGGTGGAGACCGGTTGAGCCTCGACTTTTTCACTCCACCTCTTGGTTTCTCTCTTTCCTCTCTTTTTTCGATTTCTCAGGACTTTTTGCGATGAACAACTACAAATTTCTCCCGTTGCTGGGCCGCATTCTGCTCGGCGCACCGTTTCTCATGAGCGGTTTGGGCAAGCTCGGCGCGCATGCCGCCACGGTCGGATACATCGGCGCGGTTGGTCTGCCCGCACCTTCGCTCGCTTATCTCGTGGCGGTACTCGTTGAAGCGGGCGGCGGCTTGCTGTTGATCACGGGTTTCCGTGCGCGCCCGGTGTCGCTGGTGCTGGCGCTCTTTTCGGTCGCTACAGCGGTGTTTTTCCATCACAACTTCGCCGATCAGAACCAGATGATCCACTTCCTGAAGAACGTGATGATGGCCGGCGGTTTGCTCCAGATCACCTATTTCGGCGCGGGTGCCTACAGTCTTGATGCGCGTGCCAAGGCCGCTACGTTGCGTGGCTCGGTGCCGAGCGCGTCGTGAATTTAGCCGGGTAGTGGCGCACGTATGACGGACGTCAAAACGTGCGCCACGTCCGGTCGAAACGAGTTTCAAGAGGCCCAGATCATGACCCACGATATTCCGACGCTGCTGCAACGCAACCTCGATATGTTCGGCGAGAACGACCCGGTGCGCCGACGTGCGCTCATCGACGCGTTCTACACCGACGATTGCGTGTTTTACGACCCGAACATGGGTGTCTATCGCGGGCGTGACCAACTCGACCGGATCGCAGGTGCGATCAAGGCTACGCATCCCGAATTCAAGTATCAGCCGATTGCGTTGCCGGATGTGTCAGGCGACGGCGGGCGAATTCGCTGGGTCTCCGGGCGTCCCGGTTATGCCCCGGAATACGCCGGGACGGATGTGATTCTGGCGCGCGACGGCCGGATTGCCGCAATCTATCTTTTCTTTGATCCGCTGCCTTGATGGCAATACAGCACACGATGCAGATTCGGTGCGGAAGACTCCGTCACCCCTGCGCCATGACCTGTTGCGCGATGGCGGTCGTAATGCCGATCTTGTCGTGACGCACGCGCTCCAGCAGGCCGATGCTGCGTTGCTCGGTCACGCCGGGCAACGCGATGATGCGCAGCGTTTCCTCCTGGGCCCACGTGGCGTTGCGCAGCATGGGCACCACGGCGACCCCCAGCCCTTGGCGCACCAGCGCCACGATGCCTTCGATCGAACTCAGTTCCAGATACTCATTGACCTTGACGCGTTGACGTCGCACCGCGCGATCGATCAGCGCGCCAGTGCGTTGCGTTTTATCAAAGCGCAGAAAGCGCTCCGTCGACAGTAGCCGTGCCGCTGGTGCGGGTTTCATGTCTGCTGGCGTGAGCAGCACCAGCGACTCCTTGTATAGCGGTGTCCAGCGCACGCCTGCCGGCCGGCGCCCCGAGGGCTCGACGAGCACGGCGCAATCGATATCGCCCGCATCGAGCTGCGCGGTCAACTCGATCGATCGCGCCGTCTGGATGAGGACGTCGAGATGCGGTTGCGCATCCTTAATCTGTGAGACGGCGGCGGCTAGCGCGCTGACGGCTGACTCGACTGTGCCGATGCTGACCGTCCCGGCAGGGGTTTCAATGCCCGACGCCAGCATCTGCATGCTCTGGTATTGCGCCAGCAACTGTTTGGCGTGCGGCAGCAACGCCCGGCCCATCGCATTGAGCGCCACTGACCGGCCCACCCGGTCGAACAGCGCGTGATCGAATTCTTCTTCCAGCGCACGCATCTGCATGCTCACGGCCGATTGCGTCATCGCCAGATGCTCGGCGGCTGACGCGAACGAGCCGTAGCGCGCGACTGCGGTAAAAGTGCGCATGAATCGCAGGTTGCTCACGGGGGTGCCTCGCAGGTTCTGCCTGATTTAGCTGGGTTGTGGGGGCCGTCGGCGTCGTTCAATTCAACAAAAAAGTTGCGATGACGGATCACAAATTCTAGCTTTTATTGGTTTTTTGGCACAAGCAGAATGGGTCGATGCGAGTGCAGTCGGCTTGCCACGGTAAAACTTCGAGACAGGAGCATCACCATGGAAGTTTCGGTTGGGCGCGACAGCGCCTCGAATTCGGCGAATGCTGCCAACCCGGCAGTGCCCGAGCGATCGGGCAAACGTTTTGACGCCCGCATCATCGCGGTATCCACCATCGGCAACGCGCTCGAATGGTTCGATTTCACTGTCTTCACCTTCTTCGCGGCGAACATCGCCCGCCAGTTCTTCCCCAGCGATAACCCGACCGCCGCCTTGCTCGCGGCATGGACCACCTTCGGCGTGGGCTTCCTCACGCGCCCGCTGGGCGGCATCGTACTCGGCAACTACGCCGACAAACATGGCCGAAAAGCCGCCTTGCTGCTGACCATTTCGGTTATGGCGCTCGGTGTGGCCGTCATCGCGTTTGCGCCGACGTATGCGCAGATCGGCATGGCGGCGCCCATCCTGATGCTGATCGGCCGCTTCCTGCAAGGCTTCTCGGCGGGCGGTGAAGTGGGCAGTGCCACGGCCTTTCTGGTCGAGCATGCCCCGGTCGAGCGCCGCGGTGTGTACGGCAGCTTCCAGATGATTGCGCAGGCATGCAGCATGTTGCTTGGGGCCATCGTTTCGGTGGGCATTACGCAGACGCTGACGCCGGAGCAGATCGATTCGTTCGGCTGGCGTATCCCGTTTGTGATCGGCCTGTTGATCGTGCCGGTCGGCTTGTATGTGCGCTCGCGCCTCGATGAGTCGCCGGTGTTCAAGGATGCGGCGAAGCGCGCTGCGCCGGAGCGTTCGCCGTTCATCGAATCGGTCACGCAGCACTGGCGTCAGGTGCTGGCCGGTTTCGGGCTCACCGTGTACGGCACCATCGGCACGTACATCTTCTATTACTACATGCCGAGCTACGCCACGAAGTCGCTGGGCATTCCGTTCAAGAGCAGCGTCATCGCGTCGCTGTGCGCTGCCGTGGCATACATCATCGGCACCTTCGCCTCGGGCCGCATCTCGGACTCGATCGGTCGCAAGAAGCCAATGGTGGCCTCGGCGCTCATCAGCCTGATCATCGCGTATCCGCTGTTTCTCGCGGTGAGCCATGTGCCGACGCTGCCGATGCTGATCTTCGTGCAGTGCTGCCTGATGCTCTCGCTCGGCTTGTTCCAAGGGTCGTACTGCGCGTTCGTGTGCGAGTTGTTCCCGTCGCGGGTGCGTGCCACGTCGATGGCCATCGGCTACAACTTCGCGGTGATGATCTTCGGCGGTTTTGCCGGGGCGATCGCTACGCTGCTGATCGGCTGGACGGGCGACAAGCTCGCCGTCGTGTACTACGGCCTGTTTGGCGCGGCAGTGGGCCTCATCACCATCCTGATGCTGAAAGACCGCTCGCGTCAGCCGCTGGCGTAACCCTTCACTCACCATCGCGCGGGCGTCTGACTCCATGATTCCCGCGCGTGTCTTGCCTGACGAATTCCCGTAACCGGCCCCATTACCCCATTCCCCGGTAAAGCACGACACGCATTGCTGCCCTTAAACCGGGGGTAGTCGCCGCTGCATTGGGGCCATCCGATAACGTCCAATCAGAGTCCACTCCCATGTCCATCATTCCCGAAATTGCCGAACGCACGGCAGAACTTCAGGCGATTCGCCGAGATATCCACGCGCATCCGGAACTGCGCTACGAAGAGGAACGCACGGCCGATATCGTCGCGCGCCTGCTTGAATCGTGGGGCATCGAGGTCACGCGCGGTCTGGGAAAAACCGGTGTCGTCGGCGTGCTGCGCAACGGCACCGGCACGAAGACTATCGGCCTGCGCGCCGACATGGATGCGTTGCCGATTCAGGAACTGAACACCTTCGAGCACGCCTCGCAATACGCCGGCAAGATGCACGCGTGCGGTCACGACGGTCACACGGCCATGTTGTTGGGCGCGGCCCAGCATCTCGCGGCGCATCGCACGTTCGACGGCACCATCGTGTTCATCTTCCAGCCGGCGGAGGAGGGCGGTGGTGGCGCCAAGGCCATGCTCAAGGATGGGTTGTTCGAGAAATTCCCGGTCGATGCTGTGTTTGCGCTGCACAACTGGCCGGGGCTTGCCGCCGGTAGTTTTGGGGCACGCGTGGGGGCGACGCAGGCATCGAGCAACGAGTTCCGGATTGTCGTGAAGGGCACGGGGGCGCACGCCGCGATGCCGCACGACGGTATCGACCCGGTGCTGACTGCCATGCAGATCGGCACGGGGCTGCAAAGCATCATGACGCGCAACAAGCGCCCGATCGATGCCGCCGTGCTGTCCATTACGCAGATGCAGGCGGGCGAGGCGATCAACGTGATTCCGAACACGGCCACGTTGGCGGGCACGGTACGCACGTTCTCGCTCGAAGTGCTTGATCTGGTGGAAACGCGCATGCGCGAATTCTGCGAAGCGACGGCGGCGGCGTATGGCTGCACGGTCGAGTTTTCATTTGTTCGCAACTACCCGCCGACGGTCAACACGGCCGCCGAGACGCAGTTCGCCGTGAATGTGATGCAGGAGATCGTCGGTCGCGATCACGTGGTGAGCCCGATCGATCCGACCATGGGCGCGGAAGATTTTTCGTTCTTCCTGCTGGAGCGCCCGGGCTGCTATGCGTATATCGGCAACGGGCTGGGCGATCACCGCGCGCATGGTCACGGACTCGGGCCGTGCATGTTGCACAACACGAGTTACGACTTCAACGACGACGTGCTGACGCTGGGCTCCACCTACTGGGTGCGGCTGGCCGAAGCCTTTTTGGTGGCTTGACGCGCCATGACGACCGGACTTTTTTCCGTGAGTTATTCGCAGGCGCGCAAGCGGTTTGCTGCCGCCGCGCGCGCTGCGGGTGTCGACGTCGAGAGCCATGTCATTCAGGGCATCATCGGGCGCGAAGGTGAAGCGTTGGCCACCGATGTTGTGCGGCTCGGTTCATCGGATGCCCGGTGCTTGTTGATCCTGACGTCCGGCACGCATGGCGTCGAAGGCTTCTGCGGCAGTGCGGCGCAGATTGCCTTGCTGGGCGATATGGGATTGCAGGCGCGTCTGGCGGCAGCGGATGTGGCGATTCTCGTGGTGCATGCGATCAATCCGTATGGATTTTCGTGGCTGTCGCGCACGAATGAAGACAACGTCGACCTGAACCGCAACAGCATCGATTTCACGCAACCGCTGCCAGTCAACGATGCTTACGCTGACCTGCATGCGCTGCTCGTGCCACCGATTTGGCCGCCATCGGATGTGAATGCGGCGGCGATTGCCGACTACATCGCGACGCATGGCGAAACGGCGTATCAGCGTGCGCTGACGATCGGGCAGTACAGCTTCGCCGACGGGTTGTTCTACGGCGGGCGTGGGCCGGTGTGGAGCACTCGCTTGATGCGCACGCTGATCGACACGCACGCGAAGGGCTGCGATGCCATCGGCTGGATCGACTTCCATACCGGGCTGGGTCCGCCGGGACATGGCGAGAAGATCAGCGTGGGGCAGTTGGATGCGGCGGAGTTGCAACGGGCACGCCGTTGGTGGGGCGCCGATGTGGCGAGTCCGATGGACGGCACGACGGTGGCGTCGAACGTTGGTGGTCCGTTGCTCGACACGCTGCGCTTCGCCCGTCCGGATGCGCAAGTGACGGCGATGGCCATCGAGTACGGCACGGTGCCGCTCATCGACATGCTGCATATGTTGCGTGCGGACGCATGGCTGCGTCGAAACCCGGAAACACCGTCCCAACAGGCGGCAAAGATCCGCGATCAGGTGCGCGCAGCGTTCTGCTTCGACGACGCTGGATGGCAAGGCCAGATTCTCGGTCAGGCGCGCGTTGCGATTCTTCAGGCGGTGTTGGGGTTGGGGCGGGGGGAGGGCGTGTAAGATCGCGAATATCACCGGGCTGAACGCCGATTTCGTCAGCCTCTCAATTTTCGATAAATAAAATAGGAGTGAAAATTGACAGGGAAATTCGCAATCAATCGACGTCGCGTGCGCGGCACGCTATGGATGATGGTGGCGTTCGCGGCGATTAATTGTGGTCACGCATTTGGTGAATACAAATTATCTCTGATCGATAAAAAAGAACATCGGCGCTTGCAGTTTTGCGTTCCAAGCGAGTTTGAGCCGACCGTTGGGGATGCTTTTTTTGGCATCACAGTAACCTTTCCCTCCATGCAAGCTGCGCCGGCACAGGGCGTCATTGGAAACGACAGAATTCACTTGAATTTTTTGGGACGTTTTCCCGATGGAGACGGACTAGAAGTCGCTCTAATTGAAGATCAAAACGCGAAGCCAATCGAAGGAACGCGAGCCGATGGTGTTCGCGAGTTTGTTATTAGCAATAAAAATGGAGGCGTGACGCGATACTTCGCGTTCAAGTCCCGGGATGGCCGAAATGTATTATTTGTAGATGGCGATGGCCATTTGGCGGCATTTTCTTACTATTCAACCTTCGGGGCAGGTTTTTCTATCAAAGGGTCGGTGAGTAAGGGGATTAAATTAACCTTTGTGGAAATTGACGAATTCATAAACAAGTTTGTCGGCCGAATGCTCTGCAAATAGTGCCCTTCAGACGAGCCCTGCGCAGTCCGGCTGAATCGAAGAACTCTGGAGAGATTCGATTCAGCCTTGCTTTGACGATGTGGTTCTCACCGATAGTTACCAGTTCGTCTCCCGCTCCGGCGTCGCGGTGATCTTATGGATCGACAGGTCCGCACCGTAGTATTCCTGCTCGTCGTCGAGTCGTAGCCCCACAGTGCGTTTCAACACGCCATAGACGACGTAGCCGCCGACGAAGGCGATCACCACACCCGATACCGTCCCCACGACCTGCGCGATAAAGCTCACACCACCCAGACCGCCGAGTGCAGTCTGGCCGAAGATACCGGCCGCCAGTCCGCCCCAGATGCCGCAAACGCCGTGCAGCGGCCACACGCCAAGCACGTCGTCGATACGCAGGCGGTTCTGCGTCACCGTGAACAGCCATACAAACAGCCCACCGGCGACCGCACCCACCACCAGCGCGCCCAGCGGATGCATCACGTCCGAACCCGCGCAAACCGCAACGAGACCAGCCAACGGGCCGTTATGAATAAAGCCCGGGTCGTCCTTGCCGACCCACATCGCGATCAGCGTGCCACCCACCATCGCCATCAGCGAATTCACGGCGACCAGCCCCGAGATGCCGCCCACACGCTGCGCACTCATCACGTTGAAGCCGAACCAGCCGACGATAAGAATCCACGCGCCGAGCGCCAGAAACGGAATCGATGACGGCGGGTGCGCTGCGACCTGACCCTGCCCGTTGTAGCGTCCGCGGCGTGCGCCCAGATGCAGCACGGCTGCCAGTCCGATCCAGCCGCCCACCGCGTGCACGACCACCGACCCTGCAAAGTCGTGGAACGGTGCGCCCACCGTGCGCGTCAGCCAGTCCTGAATGCCGAAATGGCCGTTCCACGCGATGCCCTCGAAGAACGGATAGATCAGACCCACGAGGAAGAACGTCGCCACCGACTGCGGATGAAACTTCGCACGCTCGGCGATCCCGCCCGACACGATGGCCGGAATTGCCGCGGCAAACGTCAGCAGGAAGAAGAACCGGATGAGCGCATATCCGTTGTGCTCGGACAGCACCGTGGCGCTCGACCAGAAGTCCACGCCGTACGCGAGCGGGTAGCCGATGAAGAAGTAAGCCAGCCCCGAGACGGCAAAGTCGGTCAGTATCTTGACCAGTGCATTGACCTGATTCTTCTTGCGAACCGTGCCGAGCTCGAGAAAGGCAAAGCCGGCGTGCATGGCAAGCACCAGGATCGCGCCGAGTAACAGGAACAGCACGTCGCCGGGTGTATTGGTATTGGGCATGAATGTGCTCTTTTGGTGCAAACAGGAAGAAGAAAGAGGATGAGCAAGACCGATGCCAGAATTTTCAGGTCACTGATTTGTATGGATGTTTTGCCAGATGGAAATGCCTGAGGGGCAAATCTCGGCACGTTCGTGGTGCGGCGATGACGATCGTGAGCGACGCCGGTGCATCGACACAGTGGATGGCGTCCTCAGCGGGGTGATCGGCAGGGCCGGCAATGCCGTCGATAAAACTCTGTAAGCGATACGCGATGGCTCGCGCGATGCGTGGCCGCAGGGCGCGGTATAGAATCGAGCGTTCTCGCAGCGGGACGTACCGTCTATCGCGTATCGTGCCGCGTGCGCTGCAACCGCGTGACCACATCAAAACATCCAGTCACACACGAGCCAACCACTGAGGAAAACCCATGATCTTTGAAATCGCCCAGATCGAAGTCAAACCCGGCACGGAAGCGGCATTCGAGCAAGGCGTCGCCAAAGCCGCGCCGCTGTTCAAGGGATCGAAAGGCTGCCACGGCATGCGCCTGCTCAAGCAGATCGAGCAGCCGACGCATTACAGCCTCGTCGTCACTTGGGAAACGCTGGAAAACCACACCGTCGATTTCCGTAACTCGGAAGCCTTCGCCCAGTGGCGTGCCCTCGTGAGCGATTGCTTCGCCGCGCCGCCGAACGTGAGCCACGTGACGGAAGCGCTGATCGGCTTCTAAGCCGGCTCAGGCAGACGGCAGAACAAAGGGCGGTGCCCGGTCAACACGACCGGCACCGCCCAAGTTTTTTCATGATGTGAGATAGCAAGGAACACGAAGGCAAAATCAAGGCAAAACCAAGGGTTAACGCGGTGTAATCCCTCAAAAGTTTTCAGATAACATGCAAACCAGAAAAGCATGAGATGACGTGAGAGGATGACAACCAAGCCCAAAACCCTGACCGAACAGGTCTCGCAGCAACTGCACGACGCGATCCGGCAGGGGATTTATCCCGTCGGCACCAAGTTGCCGACCGGCAAGCAGCTCTCCGAAACCTACGGTGTGAGTCAGGCGGTGATCCGTGAAGTCACGGAACGGTTGCGCGCACAGGGGCTGATCGACAGCCGTCAGGGCGCGGGCGTGACCGTACGCGCACGCACGCCGTCGAGCGGCTTTCAGGTGCCTGTGGGGCAAGACGCCGCCGACCTCGCGAGCGTGTATGAACTGCGCCTCGATCTCGAAAGCACGGCGGCGGCGCTGGCAGCGGTGCGTCATACCGAAGAGGACATCCGCCTGCTGGGCGAGATTCTCGGAAAACTCGAAACCAATCTCTATCACGCGGAAAACGGCGTCGAGTACGACACGGCGTTTCACGCCGCCATCGCACGCGCTACACACAACCGCTATTACGCCGACCTGTTGCAGTACCTGAATCTCCAGATCCGGCAAGTGGTGCAGGCCGCGCGCACGAACACATTGCGCCATGAAGGGCTCGCCGCACAGGTGCATCAGGAGCACGTCGCCGTGTTCAACGCCATCAAGGCGCGTGATCCGCTACTGGCACGCGCCGCATCGCTCTCGCACTTGTTGCGCGCGTCGGCGCGCCTTGGCCTGACGCTGCCCGGTCGCGACATCATCACCGGGGCCATTGCGCCCTCGGTTCTGGCGTAGGGCTGACGGCCCGCCTTGCAAGCGTCGCCCAGCATCGAATACCCCCAACTTCTCGCCCCCTAACTTCCGACGCGTGATCCCATGACAATCACTGCCTTCGCCCAACGCCTCATCGACGCTATCGGTGCCGACAGCGTGCTCACCGCTCCCGACGACATCGCCCCATGGCTGGCCGACTGGCGCGGCATGTACCGTGGCAGCGCGCAGGCCGTGGTGCGTCCGCGCTCGGCAGAGGAAGTCTCGAAAGTGCTCGCCCTGTGCCAGCAAACGGCAACGCCGGTCGTGCCGCGCGGGGGCAACACCGGTTTGTGTGGTGGCGCGACGCCCGACAGCGCGGCGCAGAACGTCGTGCTGAGCCTCGATCGCATGAACGCCGTGCGCAGCCTCGACACGATCGCCAACACGATGGTGGCCGAAGCCGGTTGCATTCTTCAGGACCTGCAACGCGTGGCGAGTGACGTCAATCGTCTGTTTCCGCTGAGTCTCGCGGCAGAAGGCTCGTGCCAGCTTGGCGGCAATCTCGCCACCAACGCCGGTGGCGTGAACGTGGTGCGCTACGGCATGACGCGCGAGCTGGTACTCGGCATCGAAGCCGTGTTGCCCAATGGCGAAATCCTGCACGGCCTGCGCACCTTGCGCAAAGACAACACCGGTTACGACCTCAAGCAATTGCTGATCGGCTCAGAAGGCACGCTCGGTATCATCACGGCCGCCGCGTTGCGGCTGTTTGCGCCGACGCCCGTGCGTCAGGTCGTGATCGCTGCCGTCACGTCGCCGCGTCAGGCGCTCGAACTCTATGAATTGCTGTTCACCGAGTGCGGCTCGCGCATGCAGGCGTTCGAATTCTTCACCGGGGAATGCGTCGACCTCGTCATGGCCCATGTGCCGGGTGTGCGTGCACCGTTCGGTGAGCGTCATCCGGGCTACGTGCTGGTGGAGCTGGCCGACACGGCCGACGAGCAGGCGCTCGCCGCGCTGCTTGAGCGAGTGATCGAGACCGCCATCGAGCGCGATCTGTGCGCCGACGCAGTGGTGTCGTCCACGCTCGGTCAGGTCGAAGAAATGTGGAAGCTGCGCGAAGAAATTTCCGAAGCGCAACGCGCCGATGGCCCGCACTTGAAGCACGACGTATCGCTGCCCATCGAGGCCATTCCCGAATTCATGGCGAGCGCCGAGGCGCGTGTGCGCCGCGTGTGCCCGCAAGTACGGCCGTTCATCTTCGGTCACTTTGGCGACGGCAACCTGCACTACAACCTCTCGCGCCCGGCGGGTGAGGCGGCCGACTTCATGGCGAAGCATGGCGAGGCGATCACCGCCGAAGTGCTCGACGAAGTGGCACGCTACGGCGGCAGCATCAGCGCCGAGCACGGCATCGGGCAACTCAAGCGCGACTACTTCGCGAAGTACAAGTCGCCGCTCGAACTGCGCCTGATGCGCGAGATCAAGGCCGTGTTCGACCCGGCCGGCATCATGAACCCGGGCAAGTTGCTCAAGGTGCAGTGAGGCTGCTGTTCACAGGCATCGGCAACGTCGGTGCCTGACGAGCTTCAACCGTGATTCACCAGTGTTTCATCCGAATTTTTCCCGGCGTGAGCCCGACGTCCAGCCTGACGCCTCGCGCCCTTTGAGGAGTCGTCATGACTGTAACTTCCGCTGCCGGGGCACCGTTGTGCCTTGGCCCGCTACCGGAGATCGATCCGCCGACGTTCGACGTGCCGTTCGGTGCCGTCGACACGCATGCCCACGTGGTCGCCGCCAGCGACGCCTATCCGATGGTGGCCGAGCGCAGCTACACGCCGCCGCCCGCGCCTGAAGACAAGTATCTGGCGATGCTCGACGCCACCGGCATGACCTACGGCGTGCTGGTGCAGATCAGTGTCTACGGCACCGACAACCGCTACATGCTCGAAACGCTGAAGCGTCACCCCGACCGCCTGCGCGGTATCGCCGTGGTGGCGCCCGAGGTGACCGATGCCGAACTCGAAGCGATGCACGCAGCCGGTGTGCGTGGTCTGCGGATCAACGTGCTGTTTGGCGGTGGCATCGGTTTCACGGCAATGGAAACGCTCGCGCATCGCATCAAGGATCTGGGCTGGCACATGCAGTTCCTGATGGATGTGAAGACCTTGCCCGAACTCATGCCGCGCATGACGAAGCTGCCCGTGCCGGGCATCGTCGATCACATGGGCCACACACCGGTGGCGCAAGGGCTCGACTCGCCGGGCTTCACGGCGTTGCGCTCGCTGGTGCGCGATCACGGCTATTGGGTGAAGTTGTCCGGGGCGTACCGGATCAGCGAGCGTTTTCCGTCGTTCGACGACGTGACGCCGTTCGCACAGACGCTGATCGACGACGCGCCGGAGCGCATGGTGTGGGGCAGCGACTGGCCGCACGTGTCGCTCACGCGCATGCCGAACACCGGCACGCTGCGCAATCTGCTGCCGCAGTGGGCGCCCGATGCCGACACGCGCCGCCGCATTCTCGTCGACAACCCGGCGCGCCTGTACGGCTTTCCGGCAAAGGGCTGAATTCAACAATAGGCCGTAGTGGCAGTAGTACCCGGGCGCATTGGGCGCCCTTGCATCACCAAGGATGAATGGGGAGACAGGGATGGATTGGTATCGTCAGATGAACAAGACCGAGCGGCGCACGTTTATCGCCGCCTTCGGCGGTTGGGCGCTCGATGCGCTCGACTTCATGGTGTTCACGTTTGTGATCACCACGTTGATTACCGTGTTCGGCATCGACAAGGGACAAGCCGGCATGCTGGCGACCGTGACGCTGTTGTTCTCGGCGATCGGCGGCTGGCTGGCCGGCGTGCTCGCCGACCGCTATGGCCGCGTGCGCATCTTGCAGGCCACGATTCTGTGGTTCTCCGTGTGCACGGTGCTGATCGGCTTCGCGCAGAATTTCGAGCAGATTTTCGTGCTGCGCGCGCTGCAAGGCTTGGGCTTCGGCGGCGAGTGGGCCGTGGGCTCGGTGCTGATGGGCGAAATCGTGCGCACCGAGTATCGCGGCCGCGCCGTCGGTACGGTGCAAAGCGGCTGGGCCATCGGCTGGGCCGTGGCGGCGCTGTGCTACACGCTGTCGTTCTCGTATCTGCCGGAAGAATATGCGTGGCGTGCGCTGTTCTGGATCGGTGTGATCCCGGCGTTGTTCGTGCTGTTTATCCGCAAGAACGTGCCCGAGCCGGAACTGTTCGAGCGCACCCGCAAGCGTGAGGCCGCCTCGGCCAACCGCACGTCGGCGTGGGCGATCTTCTCGCCGGCGCTGATCAAGACGACGCTGCTCTCGGCACTGCTGTGCACGGGCGTGCAGGGCGGTTACTACGCCGTGACGACGTGGCTGCCGACGTTCCTGAAGACCGAGCGTCACCTGTCGGTGATCGGTACGGGCGGCTATTTGTTGGTGATCATTCTGGGCTCGTTCATCGGCTACATCACCGGCGCGTACCTGACCGACAAGCTGGGCCGCCGTGCAAACCTGCTGATCTTCGCGGTACTCTCTGGGGCGAGCATTTACGCCTACACGCAATTCCAGTTGAGCAACGATCAGATGCTGATTCTGGGCTTCCCGCTGGGGTTTGCCGCCTCGGGTATTTTCAGCGGCATGGGCGCCTATCTGACGGAGTTGTTCCCGTCGGCCGTGCGTGCCAATGGGCAGGGCTTTGCGTATAACTTCGGGCGCGGCATCGGTGCGCTGTTCCCGAGTCTGGTCGGCTATCTGGCCAAGACGAGCGGTCTGGGCACGGCCATCGGCATGTTTGCCGGCGGCGCTTATTTCGTCGTGTTGGTCACGGCCTTCTTGTTGCCCGAGACGAAAGGGCGCGAGATCGAGTAAGTTCGTATTTTTAGCGGGCGGCAGGGGCTGCATGAGCAGCCTGCCGCCCGGTTTTTCTGAATCAAGGGAGTCCGCATGAAGGTTCTGGTTCCGGTCAAACGGGTAGTGGATTACAACGTAAAGGTTCGCGTGAAGAGCGACGGCAGTGGCGTCGACATTGCGAACGTGAAGATGTCGATGAATCCGTTCGACGAAATCGCGGTGGAAGAGGCGGTGCGTCTGAAGGAAGCGGGCGTGGCGACGGAAGTGATTGCGGTGTCCGCGGGTGTGGCGCAATCGCAAGAGACGCTGCGTACGGCGCTGGCGATCGGTGCGGATCGCGCGATCCTGATCGAATCGGACGAAGAACTGCAACCGCTGGCCGTGGCCAAGTTGCTCAAGGCCGTGGTCGACAAGGAGCAGCCGCAACTGGTGATCCTGGGCAAGCAGGCCATCGACGACGACTCGAACCAAACCGGCCAGATGCTCGCGGCACTCGCGAAGCTGCCGCAGGCGACGTTTGCTTCGAAGGTGACCGTGGCGGATAACCGCGCACAGGTCACGCGCGAAGTGGACGGCGGTCTGGAAACGATCTCGCTGTCGCTGCCGGCGGTCATCACGACCGACTTGCGCCTGAATGAGCCGCGTTATGTGACGCTGCCCAACATCATGAAGGCGAAGAAGAAGCCGCTCGAGACGGTCAAGCCTGCCGATCTGGGCGTGGATGTGGCGCCGCGTCTGAAGACGCTGAAGGTGGCCGAGCCGCCCAAGCGCAGCGCAGGGGTGAAGGTGGCGGACGTGGCAACGCTCGTCGACAAACTGAAGACCGAAGCCAAGGTCCTGTAAGGAGACGACGAGATGAGCATTCTGGTAATTGCCGAACACGATAATCAATCGATCAAAGCGGCGACGCTGAACACGGTCGCTGCCGCACTGCAATGCGGTGACGACGTTCACGTGCTGGTCGCTGGCAGCAATGCCAAGGCCGCTGCTGACGCTGCCGCACAAATCGCGGGTGTGAAGAAGGTGCTGCTCGCTGATGCACCTTACTTCGCCGACGGTCTGGCGGAAAACATCGCCGACGAGGTGGTGTCGATCGCAGGTAACTATTCGCACATCCTCGCAACGGCGACCGCCTACGGCAAGAACATTGCCCCGCGCGTGGCCGCACTGCTGGACGTCGCCCAAATCTCGGATATCACGAAGGTCGACAGCGCCGACACGTTCGAGCGTCCGATCTACGCGGGTAACGCGATTGCGACGGTGCAAAGCGCCGACAAGGTGAAGGTGATCACCGTGCGCTCGACGGGCTTCGACCCGGCAGCCGCTACCGGTGGCAGCGCCGCAGTGGAGACCATCGCTGCTACGCCGGACGCCGGTCTGTCGCAATTCGTGGGCCGTGAAGTGACGAAGCTGGACCGTCCGGAACTCACGAGCGCGAAGATCATCGTCTCGGGTGGCCGTGGTCTGGGCTCGGGCGAGAACTACACGAAGGTGCTGGAGCCGCTGGCCGACAAGCTGGGTGCGGCACTGGGCGCTTCGCGCGCGGCAGTGGATGCCGGTTACGTGCCGAACGACTATCAGGTCGGTCAGACGGGCAAGATCGTGGCACCGCAGTTGTATGTGGCGGTGGGCATCTCGGGCGCGATTCAGCACTTGGCCGGGATGAAGGATTCGAAGGTGATCGTGGCGATCAACAAGGATCCGGAAGCGCCGATCTTCTCGGTGGCGGATTACGGTCTGGTGGGCGATCTGTTCACCGTCGTGCCGGAACTGGTGAGCGCGCTGTAAGTAACGCTGTAACGAAATCGCGCTGCGGAGTGAGTCGAGAGACGGGTTCCGCAGCCGATTCGCATGAGGATGCGGGGCTGCCTGCGTCTTTATCCGAATCGGAAGGCAACCAAGGAAGATCAATGGACAAAGTCGATTGCGTCGTGATCGGCGCGGGCGTGGTGGGACTAGCGGTCGCACGCGCCATGGCCATGGCGGGCCGCGAGGTGGTCATCCTCGAATCCGAGCGTGCGATCGGCACCGGCACGAGCTCACGCAACAGCGAAGTCATTCACGCCGGTATCTACTATTCGCCCAACTCGCTCAAAGCCCGGCTCTGCGTGGAAGGGAAGCACAAGCTGTATGACTTCTGCGCCTCGCACGGTGTCGAGCATCGGCGCTGCGGCAAACTCATCGTGGCGACCACCGATCATCAGGTCGGCGAACTCGAAGCGATTGCCGCCAACGCGCGCGCAAGCGGCGTCGACGATCTGCAATGGCTGACCGCCAACGAAGTGGCCCAACGCGAGCCCGATTTGCACACCTTTGGTGCATTGCTCTCACCGTCAACGGGCATCATCGACAGTCATGGCCTGATGCTGGCGTTGCAGGGTGATGCTGAGAACGCCGGTGCGATGCTGGCCTTCGATGCGCGTGTCGTCGGTGGGCGAGTGGGTGGGGCTGCGAGTGCGGAAGGTATCGAGCTCACCGTGCAGACGGGCGGCGAGACCTCGACGCTACTCGCTAACACGGTGATCAACAGCGCGGGTCTGTACGCCGTTGATATCGCTCGCACGTTCGAAGGGCTGAACCCGGCGCATATCCCGCAGCGGTACTACGCGAAGGGCAGCTACTTCACCTGTGCGCAGCGCGCGCCGTTCACGCACCTGATCTATCCGGTGCCGGAACCCGGCGGCTTGGGCGTTCACCTGACGCTCGATCTCGGCGGGCAGGCGCGCTTCGGCCCGAATGTCGAGTGGGTCGACGACATCGATTACACGGTGAATCCGGCGGATGGCGATGGCTTTTACGCTGCCGTGCGTCGCTATTGGCCGGCCTTGGCCGACGGCGCATTACAGCCGGGCTATGCAGGCATTCGACCGAAGATCAGTGGGCCAGGGCAACCGGCGGCGGACTTCCGTATTGACGGTCCGGCGGTGCATGGCGTGTCAGGGCTCGTCAACCTGTTCGGCATCGAGTCACCCGGCTTGACGGCATCGCTGGCGATTGCCGACGCGGTGCACGCACTACTTTGACGCGAGATCGCGGCCAGACGGTCGCAATCTCGCGCGATCTCGCGTTTTTCTCGCACAAGGGCCCAGACAGCGCCGCTTGAGCTAACCCCGTGATGCCAGCCTGACATTCTGACTGACGGTGCCGCGAGCATTGCGCGGCATTCCTGTCGGATCGAAGTCGTTGCTTGGTGGTGATGCGTTGCTGCCGATATCGACGATATCGATCAGCGCACGGCCACCGGGGGCTTCCACGAAGCCGGGTTCGTCCAGAACACACCGCGCAGACGATCGGTATCGCCACACGGCGTGCTGCGGGCCGGCTTGCTGATCTGACCTGCACAGGCGCTGATATCGCGGCCCGATTGTTGCAGGCGTTTCAAAATCGTATCGAGCATGCCCGATTCGCGCCATTCGTTCAGCTTGCGGCGGCAAGTCGGCACGGAGGGATACTGCATGGGCAGTTTCGACCAGCTCTCTCCCGTGAACAGCACCCACAAGACAGCATTGGTCAGCGTGCGCTGCTCGACTTGAGGGCGACCACGTCGTTCCGTACGGACCGGACGGTCGCAAATCAGATCACGCAGGGCGTGCCATTCAACGTCGCTCAGTTCATTAAACATAACACCTCGACCCAAAACAAACGGAGGCGCCGCAGGGGGCGAGTCCGGACTTCGCGATCTGGCACTTACCGGTGCAATCTGGTGCGTGCTTATCGTCGAAACCTCGGCCAAGGCGGCGTCGATCCCCGATGCTGGAAATACAAGCAACAAGCATGCCAGGTCATCGGGTTCTCTCGTGAAGAACGCGGCGGGCGGGTCGGACCACACGGCGAAGGGAGCGTTTAACCAGCAAAAAAACGCCCACTTGGCAGGTGGGCGCAGCTCCTGGTGGCTATTGGGATAGGCAATCGCAAAAGCGTCAGGAGAAAAGGGATACGTGCGTTTGGCAGGTCCGGATCGTTTGTTGTTCTCGGTGCCTGCCAGAGTGTCTCGCTCCACATGCGCCAGCTTGTCAAGCTTGCAGGCGCAATGATGACAAAAAGTGAGCGTCGACGCGCTTCGGAATTACCCCCATTGCGGTGCATGGACCCGCGACGAGGCGAATCGCCCAAGAAGGGTGCCCGCCTGCGCCGTCAAAGGGCAGCGTGCTGCCAGAACGGGCGCAACCCGTCGCAACCCATGGCAAATCGGCGCAACCCGGTGTCTCGCGAGGTGGGAATCTGTCAGCTTGATGCTTGGCTCGATGCTGCCGTCGCCGGTGCTGCGATGCGTGGCCTATAATGTGCGCCTTCCCTGACTTGTCGTCTATCGGCTGCGCGAAACGCTCGCATGCCGGTCGGCGCCAGTGTGCGCAAACGGCATGAGCAACGATACCGATAACAAATACTCCGTCCCAGGCCTAGAGCGCGGCCTGCGCATCCTCATGACCTTCTCCGCGCGCGAGCCGGTGTTGGGTGGGGCCGATCTGGCACGACGACTCGATATTCCGCGCTCGACTGTCTTCCGACTGCTCCAGACACTGGAAGCCGAGGGTTTCATCGAGAAGGCAGGCGACGACCGTCACTATCGGCTCGGCGTGGCCGTGTTGCGATTGGGCTTCGAGTATCTGAACTCACTTGAGCTGACGGATCTCGGCACGCCGGTGATCGAGAAGCTGCGCGACGCGACGGGCTTCTCGAGTCACATCCTGATTCTCGATCAGCGCGATGCCGTCTTCGTCGCCAAGGCCGCCAGCCGCGAACTGGTGTTCGGCACCGTGCGTGTCGGCACGCGGTTGCCGGCGCATGCGACAGCGGTGGGGCATATTCTGCTTGGCGACTATTCACTGCCATCGCTCAAGCAGTTGTATCCCGAGCGCAAGCTCGAGGCCTACACTGCGCACACGCCGACCACGGTCGACGCGCTGTACCGCGTCGTGCAGGAAGACATCGCGCGCGGCTACAGCATGAGTCAGGCGTTCTTCGAGCAGAACATCTCGACGATTGCAGCGCCGGTGCGCAACCATCGTGGGCAGATCGCGGCGGTGATCAGCGTCACGATTCCGCAAGCGCGCGTGGAAGCCGACTTGCTGGAAAACGGCATCGTCGAAAAAGTGGTGTCAGCCGCCGACGAGCTATCGCACAAACTCAACTACCGGGGCGAGTCGCTGACGGCGGTTCGATAAGGTGGAGGCCGCTATCAGGCGGCAAGGATTGAAGTGAACAAAGGGGCCCCACGGGGCCCCTTTGTTATGCCCGCGCGCCAGCGTTCTCAGCGCGTCGGAAGCAATTTTTTCCGCACTGACGGGCGAGCGCTTAGTCATTAGCATTTGCGCAACATCAATAAACGCTGGCTTATTTTCTGCTTGTCTCACCTTATCCTCTTCGCCATAATTGTCTCACCTATTAACCATTGTTTCATAGGTAAGACAATATAACGATGTAAGCCGTGACGTCCTGCAACGTCCTTGTTGGCGGCGACGTGATCGGTGCGGGGCCGCTGGATGGCGCCGGAAGCATCAAGAAGCAGAACAGGAGTAGAAGGTGAAGAGACGCAGTATCGTCGCAGCGTGCCTGATGGCATGCGTCGGCGCGGCCCATGCCGCAGGCAATTCGTTGCAGATTTACGGGACCATCGACGACGGCCTCACTTATGTGAGCAACTCGGGCGGCGGTCGTTTGTTCAAGATGGACGCCGGTATCGGCCAACCCGACCGCTTCGGCCTGAAAGGGCGAGAGGATCTCGGTGGCGGGCTCGCTGCGGTGTTCCAGTTGGAGCAGGGCTTCAACACCAGTACCGGGGCGCTGATCAACAGCGGCGTCGAGTGGAACCGTCAGGCGTGGGTCGGACTGGCGAGCGATCGCTTCGGCACCGTCTCGATCGGCCATCAGACCGATTTCATGCAAGACGTGTCGATTCGTTACTCGAACGGCTTCTGGCAGCACAACCTGTACGCCTACCACCCGGGCAACCTCGACAATCTGGCGAATTCGTCGCAGATCGACAATGCCGTGAAGTGGAATAGCGCCAGCTATCTCGGCCTGACCGGTGGTCTGATGTACGGCTTTGCGGGCGGCAATGCGCTGGGCCGCACGATGGGCGGCTACGTGAAATACGACAACGGTCCGTTGTCCGTCGCGGCCACCTACGTGAGCATCAACAAGCGCACGTTCGACTTCTCGTCGCGTCTGGGGCTCACGTCGCTGTTCGGCCAGACAGGGCTCTCGGCGACCAACGTGTTCAAGTCGGACGCTGTGAACAACACGGGTATCGGCGCCTCGTACCGCATCTCGTCGCGCTGGAACGTGCACGCGCTCTACACCCGCAGCGAAGTGCGCGCGGTGGGAGGCTCGGGCAACATGTTTAACTACGACGTCGGCAGCGAGTATCGCGTGACCGATGCCAACGCGCTCACGCTCGGCTACTCGTACTCGTCGTTCAACCACACGCACTACAACCAGGTGGAAGCGGGCGATCTGTACTCGTTCTCGAAGCGCACGCAACTGCAAGCGCAGGTGACGTACATCGCGGCCAACGGCAACAACAAGGCAGCGTCGTACCCGATCGGTGCGTCGAGCAACCACGATCAGGTGCTCGTGCGCCTGGGCATGTATCACAGCTTCTGATTGCGGCCCCCCGCGAGAATCAAAACGAGAATCAACATGTCAGTCTCACCGTCCCCCTCATCCGCGCAGCGCCCGTCGCGCGTGCGCTACTGGATGCTCTTTCTGGTGTTCGTCGGCACCGTGATCAACTATGTCGACCGCGCCAACCTGTCGGTGGCCGCGCCGATGCTCAAACAGGAGTTCGGTCTGGGCCCGGTCGAACTGGGCTTCATCTTCTCCGCGTACGCGTGGACGTATGTCATCGCCAACATTCCGGGCGGCTGGGTCATCGACCGGTTCGGCACACGTGCCATTTACGGTGTGGCCATTCTGAGCTGGTCGGTCCTCACGTTCATGCAGGGCTTCGCGACGCGTTTCGTCACGCTGTTCGGCATGCGGCTTGGCGTGGGTATTGCCGAGGCGCCGACGTTCCCGGTCAACAACCGCGTGGTCTCGATCTGGTTTGCCCAGCGTGAGCGGGGCGTGGCGACCAGCGTCTATCTCGTGGGCCAGTACATCGGCATGGCGGCACTCACGCCGTTGCTGTTCTGGATTGCGCACACGTGGGGCTGGCGTGAGATTTTCTACGCGACCGGCTTGCTCGGCATTGTCTGGGCCGGTGTCTGGTATCTCGGATATCGCGATCCGGACAAGTGCTCGTGGGTCAATGCGGCGGAGTTGGAGCACATCCGCAGTGGCGGTGCGCTCGTCGAGGTGAAGTCTGCGGATCACGCCGCCGCGCAGAAATTCCCTTGGAGGAAGTTGTTCGCGCTGTTCCGTAACCGGCAGATCATCGCCATTTGCGTGGGCAAGTTCGCGTCGCTCTCGTCGCTGTACTTCTTCCTGACGTGGTTCCCGACTTACTTGATCACCGAGCGCAAGATGACGGTGCTCAAGGCGGGCGGCATGACGTCGGTGCCGTTTGTCGCCGCATCGATTGGTGTGGTGTGCGGCGGGCTGCTGTCCGACTGGCTTCTGCGACGTGGCGTGGCCGTGGGCACGGCGCGCAAGACACCGATCGTGACCGGCCTGATGCTCGTGCCGACGATGTCGTTGTGCGTGCTGACCGATGCCAACTGGCTCGTCATCGCCATCATGTCGTTCGCGTTCTTCGCGCAGGGTGTTGCGTCGGCGTCGTGGTCGTTGGTGGCTGATATCGCCCCGAAGGGCATGGTCGGGATCACCGGCGGCGCGGTCAACTTTGCGGGCAATCTGTCGGGCATCGTGACGCCGATTGCGATCGGCTTCATCGTGAAAGCCACCGGTTCGTTCGGCTGGGCGTTGGGGCTGATCAGCCTTTTCGCCATTGCAGGTGTGTTCTGCTACCTGCTGTTGCTCGGTGAGGTAAAGCGTATCGAGCTGGACGACGATGACGACGGCGCGGAGCAGCGTGTTGACGTGAAGGCCAAGGCGGCCTGAGTCGGCGTCTTATTCTCAGGTGGTGCAAAGAAAGGCGGTACGAAAGGCAGAAACCCTGCCGGTCGTACCGCTTTTTTCATGCCTCGACGGCTTGTCGCCGATAGTCACCGGGGCGTACGCCGGTCCACTTGCGGAACGCGCGAAAGAACGCGCTCGGATCGGCAAAGCCCAGTGACAGGGCGATATCCAGCATGGGCTTGGACGTGTTGCACAGCGCGTGGATGGCAAGGTCGCGTCGCAGTTGATCCTTGATCGACTGATACGACTGTCCTTCGTCTTCGAGCCGCCGTCGCAGCGTGGACGCCGTCGTGTGAAACTCGCCCGCGAGCGCTTCGAACGCCGGCCAGCTGTCGGTCGGCATGGTCTTCAATCGTCGCCGAACCCGCGCGACCATCCCCTTCGTGTTCTTGTATTTGAGGATGATGTTGCCCGGTGCGGCGCGCAGGAAGTCCTTGACGGTGACTTCGTCCTGCACCACGGGAAGATCAAGACATGCCGCGTCGAACTCGATGCCGGTGTGTTCGGCATTGAAGACCAGTCGCGGCGAATACATGGTGCGGTATTCGTCGCTATAGACCGGCTCGTCAAAGGCGAAGTACGCGGTACTCAGTGACACGCGGCGGGCGATAAGCCAGCACGTGAGCGCGTAAAAGAGGATCAGCAACGTTTCATGCCCGAAGACGCGCGGTGCCTGCGCATCCTCGCGTTCATGCACCTCAAGCCGGGCAAGCGAGCCGTCGCGCACGAGATGCATTTCGAGATCGTCGAGTAGCAAGCCGAAGAAGCGTGCGGCCCGCAATAGCGCTTGTTCCAGCGTGCGGCAAGCGATCACGCTGTGGCACAGCATCGCAAAACTGCCGACCTTCATGCGGCGCGAATCCTGCCCGAAAAATTCGTCGTCCAGTGCAATGCTGATGAGTCGCCAGAGTCTGGCGTAACGGTCGGCCGGCACACGGGCCTGCGGATGCGCGAGCAGCGCGGGGGCGATTTCCGCGGCGCGCAACAACGCGTACGAATCGCCGCCGAGACGCTCGACGTGAGCGAGCGCGTTGATGACGAAGTGAATCGAGATGCTGCCTTTTTCCATGCGTGGCGAACCGGGATGTCGGAGCAGGGGGACGCAGGGATTCTAGCAGTGCGGCCCCCGCCATCGCTTCGACTGCCGTCCGAAAATCGGATCGGCGGTTTCCTAATTCGCCAGCGGAACTTACTTCGGTGCCATGCGCAATGCGCCGTCAAGGCGAATGACTTCACCGTTGAGCATGGTGTTCTCCACGATATGGCGCACCAGACCGGCGTATTCGGACGGGCGGCCCAGACGCGGCGGGAAGGGTACCGATGCGCCGAGCGCCGCTTGCACCTCCGGCGTCATGCCGGCCATCATCGGTGTCTCGAAGATGCCCGGAGCTACCGTCACGACTCGCACGCCCACGCGCGCCAGTTCGCGGGCGGCCGGCAACGTCAGCGCGGCCACGCCGCCCTTGGATGCGGCATAGGCGGCTTGCCCGATCTGCCCGTCGAACGCTGCCACTGAGGCGGTATTGACGATCACGCCGCGCTCGCCTTCGGCGTCAGCGGTGCCTTCGGCCATGGCCGACGCCGCGATACGCAACACGTTGAAGGTGCCGATCAGATTGACGTTGACGATGCGCGCAAAGCTGTCGAGACGATGCGGTCCCTGCTTGCCGAGAATGCGCTCACCGATGACGAGCCCCGCGCAGTTGACGACGCCGTTCAGGCGGCCGAAGGCGGTCGTTGCCGTATCGACCAGACGTTGCACATCGTCTTCACGCGTGATGTCGGTGACGACGAAGCGTGCCGCGTCACCCAGTGCTTCAGCCTGCTTGGCGCCGGCCTCGGCGTTGATGTCGCCGAGCACGACTTTCGCGCCGGCATCGACAAACATGCGCGCGGTGGCGGCCCCCAGACCGGACGACGCGCCGGTGACGATGAATACGTGATCCTTGATCTGCATTGACTGCGCTTCCTGTAAAAAATGGATGTCGAGCTTCAGGTTCGAGATTCAGGTTCGAGCCTCAGATATCAGGCAGCGTTTGCTGCCGCCTGCTGCGCCTTGGCGATTTCCTGATTACGCAGGATGAAGCGCTGCAACTTGCCGCTCGGTGTCTTGGGCAACTCGCTGACGAATTCGACTTCACGCGGATAGGCGTGCGTGGAAAGCCGATGCCGCACGTGCTCCTGCAATTCGCAGGCGAGCGCTTCGCTCGGGGCGTACTGCGGATGCAATACGACGAACGCCTTGACCAGTTCCGTGCGCTTCGGATCGGGCTTGCCGACCACCGCCGTTTCGACCACGGCCGGGTGTTCGATGAGCGCGCTCTCCACATCGAACGGCCCGATGCGGTAACCGGCGGAGGTAATCACGTCGTCGTTGCGGCCGACAAAGCTGATGCTGCCGTCGTCGTTGCGCTCGACCGTGTCGCCGGAAAGGTAGTAATCGCCGACGAACGACGGCGTTTCGCGCTCCCAGTAGCCGCCGAACCACATGAGCGGCGATTGCTTGCGATCGAGGGCCAGCACGCCGGGTTGCCCGACCGGGCATTCGCGGCCGTCGTCGTCGAGCACGACGACACGATGCCCCGGCGAGGCGAAACCGGCGGCGCCCGCCTGCACCGGGTGGTTGAGAGCGTGGTGGTTGCACACGACCATGCCCAGTTCGGTCTGGCCGTAGTGATCGTGAATTGTCACGCCGAGGTGCTCGGCAAACCAGCGAATGACCTCTGGGTTGAGCGGTTCGCCCGCGCTGGACACGGCACGCAACTGCCCTTTGACGGGCGCGGCGGCCTTGTCGCCACCGGCAATCAGCAGACGGAACGCCGTGGGCGACCCGGCAAGGTTGGTGATGCCGAGTTTGCGGATGACCCGGTAAGTGCTTTCGACGTTGAAGGGACCGTCGTAGAACGTGGTCGGGATACCCATGGCCAGCGGCCCTGTCACGGCGTAGTAGAGGCCGTAGGCCCAGCCCGGATCGGCGATATTCCAGAACGTGTCGGTCGGACGCAGGTCGACGGCGTCGCGCATGTAGCCCACGAAGGCCACGATCGCGCGCAGCGGCACCATGACGGGTTTGGCGGCGCCGGTCGTGCCCGAGGTGAACATCATCAGGAACGGATCGTCGCCGCGCCGCATCACGGGCGCAAACGTCTCGGCATGTTGCTCGACTTCATGCCAGAAGCTGAAATCGCCACGTCGCACGCCTTCGCCGCGCGGCCCGCTCACCGTGGCCACGGGCGGGCAGTTCTCGATTTCATCGAGCTTGGTGCGATTAGCGGCGTCGGTCACCACGAGCTTGCTTTGCGCGCCTTGGAGGCGGTGCTCAATCGCTTTCGGACCGAACGCGGTGAACAGCGGCTGATAGACCGCGCCCGCACGCCACGTGCCAAGAATCGTCACCAGCAATTCGGGCGTACGTGGCAGCAGACCGCTCACGCGGTCGCCGGGCTGTACGCCTTGTTCGCGCAGAAAGTTGGCGAAGCGCGCCGAGAGCGTCTGAAGCTGACGGAAGGTCCACGTCTGGCTCGTGCCGTCGCGTCCCTCCCAGAACAACGCGATGCGCCCGGGCAGGGCATGCCGGTCACAAGATTCGATGCAGGCATTCATCGCATCGAGATTGCCGTCGAGCGTGGCCTTTACGGTCGCGTCGAGATCGAATGCCGCGTAGGCATTGGCGTAATCCGCAGTCATGGCTTGTCTCCTGTAGTCGGATGCTGGCCGGTAACAACGCGCCTATGATGAAGGCGCCGGTGCCAGCAAGACGGGCCCGGCGGACTACGGCGTGTCGTATCGGCCTCCCCGGGCACCGTCTTGATGAGGCGCGGTGTTCGCGGGGCGATGGCGAAATTCATCGTAATGCGTGCCGTCGGCGGCAGGCAATGTCCAAACGGGTCAGATTGGGTGAGGGATTTATCCACTGGATGCCGGCGCCGGCCAGCCTCGATCTGGCCCGGCGGGCAAGGCGTAGGGGTTTATCCGAGGCCGAGGCCAGACGTTTCCGATGGCAATTCCGCTCAGCCAATTTGCCGCTTTTGGCTATGGTGTCGCGCCGCCTGCATCCCTAAACTTAGTCCATCGACATCGAAAAAGCGCCAGTGGCCATCACGGTGCGGGAGACAGAGCATGGATTTCTATACCGAAGACCAACGCATGATTCGCGACATGGCGCGCAGCTTCTCGAGCGAGCAGCTCGCGCCGCATGCTGCCCAGTGGGATCGTGACTGCGCACTGCCCGACGCCATGGTGGCGCAGATGGGCGAGCTGGGCCTGCTCGGCATGATGGTGCCCGAGGAGTTTGGCGGCTCGTACACCGACTACACGGCCTATGCGCTGGCGATGGAGGAGATCGCCGTCGGGTGCGCATCGACCGCCACGATGATGTCTGTCCACAACTCGGTCGGTTGTGCGCCGATTCTGAAGTTCGGCAACGAGGCGCAGCGGCAGCGCTGGCTGCCGGATCTGGCCGCCGGGCGAAAGATCGGTGCCTTCTGTCTGACGGAGCCTCAGGCCGGGTCGGAAGCCAACAACTTGCGCACGCGCGCCGAACGTCGCGACGGGAAGTGGGTCATCAACGGCAACAAGCAGTTTGTGACGAATGGGAAACGGGCGGCCATGGCGATCGTCTTCGCTGTCACCGACCCGGCGGCCGGCAAGCGCGGCATCTCGGCTTTCATCGTGCCGACGAATACCCCCGGTTTCGAAGTGGGACCGCCCGAGCACAAGCTCGGTATCCGAGCCTCCGACACTTGCCCGATCACCTTGGTGGATTGTGCCGTCGACGATGACGCGCTACTCGGCGAACCGGGGCAGGGGCTGAAGATTGCGCTGTCCAATCTGGAGGGCGGGCGTATCGGTATCGCGGCGCTGGCGCTGGGTGTGGCGCGGGCGGCATTCGAAGCGGCGTTGCGCTATTCGGGAGAGCGTCAGCAATTCGGCAAACCGATCCGGGAGCACCAGAGCATTGCCAACATGCTCGCGGACATGGCCACGCGTATCAACGCTGCTCGGTTCCTGATCCTTCACGCGGCGGCGCTTCGTACGCAAGGGTTGCCTTGTCTGTCGGAGGCGTCGCAGGCCAAGCTCTTTGCCTCTGAATTGGCGGAATCGGTGTGTACGCATGCCATTCAAATTCATGGCGGGTACGGCTACCTTCAGGACTATCCGGTCGAGCGCCACTATCGCGACGCACGCATCACTCAAATTTACGAGGGCACGAGCGAGATCCAGCGTCAGGTGATCGCCCGCAATCTGGACTGAGAACGTATGGGCTTACGTGCGTAGGTGCGACAGGCGCGCACGACCACCCGGCACGACAACCCCGCGCACCGCGAGGAGGGCACGTGAATCTGCATGACGGCGCCGTTGAGGCGCAAGACGAAGTGTTGTTCGAAGTGATCAATGGGTTCGGTGTCATCACGCTGAACCGGCCGCGCGCGCTCAATGCCATCACGCACGGCATGGTGCGTTCAATGTGGCAGCAGTTGACGGCGTGGGCCGACGATCCGGCCGTGCGGGCGGTATTGATCGAGGGGGCCGGTGAGAAGGCGTTCTGCGCGGGCGGCGACGTGCGCGCTTTGTACGACAGCCGTCTGACCAACGCCACGCACCACCGCGACTTCTTCATCGACGAATATCGGCTCGACTACCTGATTCACCGCTACCCGAAACCCTATCTCGCGCTGCTCGACGGCATCGTGATGGGCGGGGGCATGGGGGTCGCGCAAGGCGCGGGCCTGCGTATCGTGACCGACAAGACCCGGCTCGCGATGCCGGAAACGGGCATCGGCCTGTTCCCGGACGTTGGGGCGAGTTGGTTTCTCGGTCACCTTGCACCGACGCTCGCCCGTTACCTCGGGTTGGTCGGCCCGACGATTGGGGCAGCCGACGCGCTTTACTGCGGGCTGGCCGATGTCTGGCTCGAAGGCGATGCGCCGTTGCACCTGCGCGAGACGCTCTGGCAACTCGACTGGTCGAAGGGCGACACGGCCGATCCGCTGGGCCAACTGCGTGCGGCCATTCTTCCTCTAGGTCGTACGTGGACCGATGCCGCACCGCTGATCCCGGTGCGCGCCTCGCTCGACCGGCATTTCAGCGCAATCGACGTGCCGGCAATCCTCGCCTCGTTGCAGGCCGATACCGCAACGCCGTGGGCCGCCGAGACGCTCGCCCTGTTGCTGCAACGCTCGCCGCTGAGCCTGTGTGTGACCGACCGGCAGTTGCAGAAGGGCCGACGGCTCGATCTGGCCGACGCGTTTCGCATGGAACTGGTGCTCGGCTACCACGCGTTCGAATCGGGGGATTTCGTGGAAGGTGTGCGGGCCCTCTTGATCGACAAGGACAAACAGCCGCGCTGGCGTTACGCGTCGATTGCCGACGTGCCGGTGGCGCAGGTCGACGCGTTTTTTACGTCGCCTTGGGCTGACGGCGCACATCCGCTGGCAGGGTTGGGCAAAGACGAGTGAACTCGGGCGAACGCATGCGACAATGCCGGTTTTGCGGGGCACCGCTCAATCCGTTGGAGTCCAGATGCTCGTCGAAATCGCCCGTCTGCTGCTAGATCTCGTTTTCTCGCTGTTCGGCGCCTTGCTGTTGCTTCGCGTGTGGATGCAAGCCACACGACTGCCTCCGGGCAACCCCCTGTCTCAGGGCATTTTCCAGTTCACGAACTGGCTCGTATTGCCGTTGCGGCGAGTCGTGCCCGGCGTGGGCGGGATCGACTGGGCGTGCGTGATCGGCGCCTGGTTGAGCGCAATCGTCTACCTGGTGCTGATCACTGCCGTGGTGGGGGTGTCGCCGCTCGCGGTGTTCCCGCGAGGCTTGCTGGTGGCGCTGGTGCTGGTCGCTAAGTGGGGCGCCAATCTGGTGATGTGGATGACGCTGTTGATGGCCGTGCTGTCGTGGGTGAATCCGCGCGCCGTGGCCATGCCCATCCTGCAACACCTGCTTGATCCGTTGCTGCGCCCGCTGCGTCGTGTCATCCCGCAACTCGGCGGCTTCGATCTGTCGCCGCTGGCGCTGTTCCTGCTGATGCAGATTCTGCTGATCGTGCTCGCACGCCTGAGTCTGTTCTTCGCAACGCTCTGATCTGGAACGACCGGCGTAACTGCCGGTTCGACGACTCGATCAACTGACCTTCATCTCGCGCCGCGCAGCCATGCGCGGCGCTTCAGAACGCTCGCCGGCCGAGGGCTCGATCCCCAGGCGACGCAACACCCGATGACCGTCTTCGGTCACCGTCACTTTTGTCTGTCCCTCATCGACGGCCACGTGCACCAGGCGGGCTTGCTCCAACGCCGCGAGTTCGGGCGGTTCGAGCGCATCGGCATCGATGGGTCCAAGGGATGCGGCCGCCAGTATCAACGTGGCGATTTCATGCGGGCTCAGCATGGTCGTACTCCTTGAGGCGATGGCTTCACGTCAGCGTACGGGGCAGATGTAAGCCCACGGCTACGCCATGATTACTGCGTGTTACGACGTTACGACTCGCCTCCGACCAAGCCTCCCCAGGCGGTCATGCGACTGTCCTGTGAATCTGCTGCCTGATGTTCGATACGGGCTCCCGGTGGTACGGCGAGTTCGTGAATTCGGGTTTCCCCTAGTATGCCCGCATTTTACGTAGCTTGACGAGCTTCCCCCTTGTTTTGACAGGGTTTGCGGGACATCGCCCGGGTTTTGACGAGCGATGTCACCCCATTTGATCAATTTTTTTTCTTTTGACTAGGGCGTGATGAAAATATACTTTCTTCCACTTCGTGAAGGTCACCGATAGTCGACGAAAAAACTAACGGTATGACTGGCGCCCTGACCGATTCGTTGCAGGGATTCGCGATCAATTTCTTTCACGTACTTTTGCTTACACCGGTGACGACGCCGGTGCCACGGACGACCCGCTTTTCCCATGATTGACGCCGACTCGTTGCCTGCCGATCTGCCGCTTACCGAGCGCATCGTGCGTGCCATGCCCGAACTGACGCCCGCGCAGCAGCGCATGGCGGCGTTTGTGCTGGACAACACGTTCCGGGCGGCGACCATGCGCATCGACGAATTCGCGGCCGCAGTTGGCGTCTCGCTCGCCACCGTGAACCGGTTTGCCCGCGCGCTGGGTTTCGACGGCTACCCGCAATGCCGCGCCGCGATGGTGCGCGGATTCGAAGCGACGCTGGCCCCCATCGAAAGCCTGCGCACAAGCAAGGCGCAAATGAGCGCCAGCGCCGATGTCATGGCCGCGTCGCTTGCGCAGGCCATGGAAAACCTCGACTGGACTCGCCGCACGCTCGACGCGAGCACGTGCGAGCGCGCTGTCGAAACGATTTTGCAGGCGCGTCGCATTCATGTGCTGGGGCTGGGTGCCAGCGGTTATCTGGCGGGTTTGCTGCACCACGGCCTCGACCCGTATTGCGAGAACGTGCAGGCCGTCGTGGGGGCGGGCGGCTCGACGCACGCGGCGCGCCAACTCTTCAAGCTGCGCGAAGGCGATCTGGTGATTGCGCTCGGCTTCCCGCGCTATGTGACCGACACGATCACGTTGTGCCGCCGGTTGCGCGGGCGCGGCGTACCGTTGCTGGTGCTGACCGACAGCCCGACCTCGCCGTTGGCGCCACTCGGCGACATCGTCATCTTCGTGCGAAGCAAACCCCGGTTGTCGAGCAACTCGGAAGCGAGCGTGCTCGCCATGATCGACGCGTTGTGCGACGCCGTCGCGCAGCGCGCCAAGCACGCGGTGGACCGTGCGACCGAGCTGACCGACTTCCTGTTGCCGTGGCTCGACTCGGCATCGGTGGCCTCGGCCGCCGCGTCGGCGAATGCCCCCGTCAACGTACCGGCTAATACCCCGATTGTCGGTTCAGTCGCCTCAGTCGGCTCGGTGGTGGGGCGCGTCGCCACGCCGCAGGGCGCGACTGTCGCAACGATTGCGTCCATCGCCGCCAACGCCACCGCCCCGCATACGAACGCCGCTGCATCTGCCGCTACGGCTGCGACGGTCACGAACCCGACCTCATCGACCGCGCTGCCCAAGACGACGCAGGGCGGTCAGGAAAGAAAGGACAAGGCATCATGAGCACCCCACAACGCGCCGTCATCGCCATTCATGGCGGGGCGGGCACGATCAGCCGCGACACGTCGCCCGAAGAACTCAAGGCTTACCACGAGGCGCTGGCCGACGTGCTGCGCGCCGGGCAGGCCGTGCTGGCCGCCGGTGGCTCGGCCCTCGATGCCGTCACCGAAGCCGTGCGCCGTCTGGAAGATTGCCCGCGTTTCAACGCCGGGCGCGGCGCCGTGTTCACGCACGAAGGCACGCACGAACTCGACGCCGCGATCATGGACGGCACGACGCTCGACGCTGGTGCCATCGCTTGCGTGCATCGCGTGCGCAACCCGATTCTTGCCGCCCGCTCGGTGTTGGAGCACAGCCCGCACGTGCTGTTGGTGGGCGAAGGTGCCGAAGCCTTTGTTGAGGCCCACGGCGCCGAGATGGTCGGGCCGGAATACTTCCATACCGATGCGCGCTACGCCCAATGGCAGCGCGCACTGGCCGACGCCGCCGTGGCGCTCGATCACGACATGCCGCTCAAGCGTGACGGCGCATCGGGCGAACCGATTGAGCCCATCGACCCGGACACGAAGTTCGGCACCGTCGGTGCTGTTGCCTGCGATATCCACGGTCACGTGGCCGCGGCCACGTCGACAGGCGGCATGACGAATAAGGCCGTGGGCCGTGTGGGCGATTCGCCGCTCATCGGTGCCGGTTGCTATGCCAACGACGCCACGGCCGCCGTGTCGGCCACCGGTACGGGCGAGGCCTTCATTCGCGCGGTGGCCTGCTATGAAGTGGGCGCGTTGATGGCGTACGCGGGCCTGTCGCTGACCGATGCAGCCGATCGTGTCGTCAACGAGCGTCTGCCGCGCGTGCAGGGCCGAGGCGGTCTGATCGCCGTCGATGCTCAGGGCAACGTGGCGCTGCCGTTCAATACCGAAGGGATGTATCGCGGTGTTGCACGCGTGGGCGAGACGCCCGTGACGGCGATCCACGAGTAACCCCGGATTCACCATCAGTACCGCATCAAGTCAGTATTCGTCGGCATCAGCAAGCATCAACAAGTATCAGCAAGCGTAGATTAGCGAGGACAGGCGTGGCAGAGCGCAAGACAACCCCTACGATTTCGTTGCCCGATGAGCGCGTGCTCGCCGTCGACGGCCTCACCGTGCAGTTCGCCACCTCAGAGCGCGTGGTGACGGCGGTGCGCGACCTGTCATTCCACGTCGATCGCGGCGAGACCCTCGCCATCGTCGGCGAATCCGGTTCCGGCAAATCGGTCACCTCGCTCGCCGCCATGCGTTTGGTGGAGAACGGCGGCGGCAAGATCATCCAAGGCTCGATGATCATGCGGCGCCGTAACGGCAAGCTGGTCGATCTGACCAAGGCCAGCGGTCATACCATGCGCACCATCCGTGGTGCCGACATGGCGATGATCTTCCAGGAGCCGATGACCTCGCTCAACCCGGTGTTCCCGGTGGGCGAGCAGATTGCCGAATCGATTCGCCTGCACCAGCACAAGGACCACGCCGCCGCGCGTGCCGAGGCGCTGCGCATGCTCGAACTCGTCCGCATTCCCGAAGCCCGCCGCGTGCTGGGCCGCTTTCCGCATCAACTCTCGGGCGGCATGCGCCAGCGCGTGATGATCGCGATGGCCTTGTCGTGCAAGCCGGGCATCCTGATCGCCGACGAACCCACGACTGCGCTCGACGTGACGATTCAGGCGCAGATTCTGCAACTGATTCGCGCGCTGCAAGACGAGATGCATATGGGCGTGGTCTTCATTACGCACGACATGGGTGTGGTGGCCGAAGTGGCCGACCGCGTACTCGTGATGCACCGTGGCGACAAGGTGGAAGCCGGTCCGTCGCAGGAAATCTTCAGCGCGCCGCGCGAGCGTTACACGCAGGCGTTGCTCTCAGCTGTGCCGCGTCTGGGCTCGATGCAGGGCACCGACCTGCCGGCGCGTTTCCCGCTGCTGCGTTACGACGCACCGGCTGACGCCAAGCCCGTCGCCGAGACACCCCAACCGACCGTCAAGACCGACGCCGGCCCGATTCTGCGCGTGAAAGATCTGATCGCACGCTTCGATGTGCCGTCGGGTTTCTTCGGCAGCGTGAAGCAGCGTGTGCACGCCGTCGAGCGCGTGAGTTTCGATCTGTATCCGGGCGAGACACTCGGTCTCGTGGGCGAGTCGGGCTGCGGCAAGTCCACGACAGGGCGTGCGTTGCTGCGTCTGGTGGCAAGTCAGGGCGGCTCGATCGAATTCAATGGCAAGCCGATTCAGGATCTCGCCGGGCGTGCCTTGCAGACGCTGCGCCGCGATATCCAGTTCATTTTCCAAGACCCGTTCGCCTCGCTCGATCCGCGCCTCACGGTCGGCTTCTCGATCATGGAGCCGCTGCTCGTGCACGGGGTCGCCAGCGGTGCCGAAGCCGAAAAGCGCGTGGCCGAACTGCTGGAGCGCGTAGGTCTGCCCGCCGATTATGCACAGCGCTACCCGCATGAATTCTCGGGCGGCCAGCGTCAACGTATTGCCATTGCGCGTGCCCTCGCACTCAAGCCGAAGGTCGTGATCGCCGACGAATCCGTCTCGGCGCTCGACGTGTCGGTACAGGCTCAGATCATCAACCTGATGCTCGACTTGCAGAAAGAGTTCGGCATCGCGTTCCTGTTCATTTCGCACGATATGGCCGTGGTCGAGCGCATCAGCCACCGGGTGGCGGTGATGTTCCTTGGCCAGATCGTCGAGATAGGCCCGCGCCGGGCGATCTTCGAGAATCCGCAGCACCCGTACACGAAGAAGCTCATGTCGGCGGTGCCGATTGCCGACCCGTCACGTCGTCACGCCAAGCGCGAACTGCTCACGGAAGAAATTCCGAGCCCGATTCGCGCCGTGGGCGACGAGCCCCAGGTGCAGCCGCTGGTGGAAGTGGGCGCGGGGCACTACGTGGCACGTCATCGCGTGGCCGGTGCTTACTGATTGATGTTGTGAGTGTTTCGGGGGTTTCCCCGGTGGTTCAGGCAGTACTTTGTTTCAGTAATAACAATGCCCGCCAAGGGCCGGAGTCCAGAGGCTCCGCTCGCGGCGACCCCGTCAGACCAGAAGGAGAAAGACAGATGTCGAAAACCGCTTTGCTGGGCGCTCGCTGGAAAACCGCGCTCGCGTCCGTCGCCGTGGCGTCCGCCGTGCTCGGCGCAGCTCCGGCGTTTGCCGCCAAGGATGTCGTGATGGCCGTGCAGTCGACCTTCACGACGATGGATCCTTACGACGCCAACGACACGCTGTCGCAGGCCGTCGCCAAGTCGTTCTACGAAGGCATGTTCGGCTTCGACAAGGACATGAAGCTCGTCAACGTGCTGGCCGATAGCTACACGGTCTCGCCGGACGGCCTCGTCTACACGATCAAGCTCAAGTCGGGCGTGAAGTTCCAGGACGGCACGAACTTCGATGCCGCCGCCGTCAAGGCGAACTTCGACCGCGTGACGAACCCGGACAACAAGCTCAAGCGCTACAACCTGTACAAGGAAATCGCCAAGACGGAAGCGGTCGATGCCCACACGGTGAAGTTCACGCTCAAAGAGCCGTTCTCGCCGTTCATCAACACGCTGGCCCACCCGTCGGCCGTGATCATCTCGCCGGAAGCGCTCAAGAAGTACGGCAAGGACATCGCCTCGCACCCGGTCGGCACGGGCCCGTTCGAATTCGTCGAATGGAACCGCACCGACTACGTGAAGGTGAAGAAGTTTGACGGCTACTGGAAGAAGGGCTACCCGAAGGTCGACACGATCACCTTCAAGCCGGTGGTCGACAACAACACGCGCGCTGCCGTGATGCAGACCGGCGAAGCCGGCTTTGCCTTCCCGGTGCCGTACGAACAAGCTGACGGCCTGAAGGCCAGCGGCAAGGTCGACGTGATCGCCGGCCCGTCGATCATTCAGCGCTATGTGAGCTTTAACACGAAGCAGAAGCCGTTTGACGACGTGCGCGTGCGTCAGGCCATCAACTACGCCATCAACAAGGAAGCACTGGTCAAGGTGGCCTTCGCTGGCTACGCGACGCCGGCCGATGGTGTGGTGCCGCAGGGCGTGGACTTCGCGACGAAGACGGGCCCGTGGCCGTACAACCCGGCCAAGGCGAAGGAACTGCTCAAGGAAGCCGGTTACCCGAACGGTTTCGAGACCACGCTGTGGTCGGCTTACACGTACACGACCGCCCAGAAGGTGATCCAGTTCGTGCAGCAGCAATTGGCACAGGTCGGCATCAAGGCGCAAGTGCGTGCCCTCGAAGCCGGTCAGCGTGTCGAGCTGGTCGAGTCGGCGCCGGATCCCGAGAAGGCACCGGTGCGCATGTACTACGTGGGCTGGTCGTCGTCGACGGGTGAAGCCGACTGGGCGCTGCGTCCGTTGCTGAGCTCGGAGTCGTTCCCGCCGAAGCTGTTCAACACCGCGTACTACAAGAACGACGCGGTGGATGCCGACTTCAACAAGGCGCTGCTCACGACCGACCGTGCCGAGAAGACGAAGCTCTACACCGACGCACAACAGAAGATCTGGAACGATGCCCCGTGGGCGTTCCTCGTGACGGAAAAGCTGCTGTACGCACGCAATAAGAACCTGACGGGCGTGTACACCATGCCTGACGGCTCGTTCAACTTCACCGATATTTCGATGAAGTAAGCAGGACGGCGAGTCTGAAGTGCCCGCGCCGCCACCGACACACGGTGGCGGCGCGGATTTACCGGCAACCCGGCAGGCACTGCGCCACCGATAGCCGCGAGAGAGACCTGGTTTGGTAAGACGTTCGGCAAGACTGCGATGCTCAATTACTTTTTCAAACGCCTGCTCGGCCTGATCCCCACGCTACTGATCGTGGCGGTGCTGGTGTTCGCGTTCGTGCACATGTTGCCGGGCGACCCGGCGCGTCTGGCGGCCGGTCCGCAGGCGGACGAGGCGACCGTGGCGCTGGTGCGTCAGGACCTCGGCCTCGACAAGCCGCTGCTGTCCCAGTTCACGTACTTCGTCACGCACGCGGTGCGCGGCGATTTCGGCCTGTCGATGCGCAGCAAGCAACCGGTTTCGGAAGAAATCAGCAGCCGCTTCATGCCCACGCTGTGGCTCACACTGGTCAGCATGATCTGGTCGGTGGTGATCGGCATGGGCATCGGCGTGGCCTCGGCCGTGTGGCGTAATCGCTGGCCCGACCGGCTCGGCATGACGCTGGCGGTCTCGGGCATCTCGTTCCCGGCGTTCGCCATGGGCATGCTGCTCATGCAGGTGTTTTCGGTGCAACTCGGCTGGCTGCCCACCATGGGCGCCGATTCGTGGAAGAGCTACATCCTGCCCTCGATCACGCTGGGCGCGGCCGTGGCCGCCGTGATGGCACGCTTCACCCGCTCGGCCTTCGTCGAAGTGCTGCACGAAGACTTTGTGCGCACCGCCCGTGCGAAGGGCCTGAACGAAATGCGCGTGGTGTTCAAGCATGCGCTGCGCAATGCCATGATTCCCGTCATCACGATGATGGGGTTGCAGTTCGGTTTTCTGCTCGGCGGCTCGATTGTCGTCGAGGTGGTATTCAACTGGCCGGGCCTTGGGCGCCTGCTGGTCGATTCGGTCGAGATGCGCGACTACCCCGTGATTCAAGCGCTGGTGCTGCTGTTCTCGCTCGAGTTCATTCTGATCAACCTCGTGGTCGACGTGCTGTACGCCGTCATCAACCCGACCATTCGCTACAAGTGAGGCACGCATAATGAGCGCGGGTCAACCTACGACTGCAACACCGGCCGCCGCGGCCAATGCCAATCGCGTGCGCACTCCGTGGCGCGAATTCTGGCGCAAGTTCAAGAAGCAGCACATCGCGCTCGTCGCGGGTGGTTTCGTGCTGTTGCTTGTCCTCATCGCCATTCTGGCGCCGCATCTGGTGCCGTTCGATCCGGAGAACTTCTTCGATTACGACGCCCTGAATGCCGGGCCGTCGGCCAAACACTGGTTCGGCGTCGATTCGCTCGGCCGCGACATCTTCAGCCGAGTGCTCGCGGGCACGCGCATCTCGCTGGCGGCGGGCTTCGGCTCGGTGGCCATCGGTGCGATCATCGGCACGGTGCTGGGGCTGCTGGCTGGCTATTACGAAGGCTGGTGGGACCGCATCGTCATGCGTATCTCCGACGTGCTGTTCGCCTTCCCGGGCATCTTGCTGGCCATCGGCGTGGTGGCCGTGCTGGGTAACGGCATGGTCAACGTGATCGTGGCCGTCGCGATCTTCTCGATCCCGGCGTTTGCGCGGCTGGTGCGCGGCAATACGCTCGTGCTCAAGCACATGACGTACATCGAAGCGGCGCGCTCGATCGGTGCGTCCGACTGGACGATCATCATGCGGCACATTCTGCCGGGCACGGTATCGTCGATTGTGGTGTACTTCTCGATGCGTATCGGCACGTCGATCATCACGGCCGCGAGTCTGTCGTTCCTCGGTCTGGGCGCGCAACCGCCCACGCCGGAGTGGGGCGCCATGCTCAACGAGGCGCGCGCCGACATGGTCAACGCACCGCATATCGCCATCTTCCCGAGCCTGGCCATTTTCCTGACCGTGCTCGCGTTCAACCTGCTCGGCGACGGCCTGCGCGACGCGCTCGATCCGAAGCTCGACCGACACTGAGCATTTGACAGGGCTTGTCATGATGCAGACGCCAGACTTGCGCGAAACCTCTTTCGGCGCGCCGCACGTCGGGCTTCTGCCGGCCGGCCCGCGCGATGCCATCACCGATGTGCCCGGCGTATTCGTCGGGCATGCCACCCTCGCCGAGGGGGCGATCCAGACGGGGGTGACGGTGGTCTGCCCAACACCGGCTGAAGGGCTGCCGGGAAGTGCACATGACACCGTGCCGCCGCCCGCCTGGGACCCGTTCCGCGCCAGAATTCCCGCCGCCGCCGCTGTCATCAACGGTTTCGGCAAGAGCGTCGGTCTGATGCAGATCGACGAACTCGGCGTGATCGAAGCGCCTATCGCCCTGACCAATACGTTCTCTGTCAGCCACGTCGTCCTCGGGCAGTTGCGTGCTGCCATCGAGGCGAACCCGACGATCGGGCGCGGTGCGCCGTCGCTCAACCCCACCGTGCTCGAATGTAACGACGGCTATCTGAACGATATGCAGGCGTTCGCCGTGACCGAAGACCACTATGCGGAGGCACTCGCCAGCGCCTCGGTCGACTTTGCACAGGGGGCCGTCGGGGCAGGGCGCGGGATGTCGAGCTTCGGTCTGAAGGGCGGCATCGGCTCGTCCTCGCGCGTGGTCGAAACGGCGGGGGCAACCTTTACCGTGGGTGTGCTGGTGCTCTCCAATTTCGGCCGCCCGTCGCAACTGACCATTGCCGGGCGCCACGTCGGCGCTGTGCTCGACGAACGTCTGGCCCAACCCGAGCAGAGCGCGGCGCCCGAGCGCGGCTCGATCATCATGCTGGTGGCCACCGATGCCCCGCTCGACGCCCGCCAGTTGCGCCGCGTCGCCACGCGCACGGCCGCCGGGCTGGCCCGCACCGGCTCGGTCTATGGTCACGGCAGCGGCGATGTCGCGCTGGCTTTCACCACCGGTTATACGACGGCGCACGACGCGCAAGGGCGGGTTGCCCCTGCGGCGCTGGTGCCGGACCCGTTACTCGACCCCATTTTTCAGGCGACGGCCGATGCGACCGAGCAGGCCATTCTGCACGCGCTCTTTGCCGCCGAGTCGGTGCTGGGGCGCAACGGCCATGTGCGCCGTGCGCTCGCCGATGTGCTGCCCGACTGGGCGGCGCTCTGAACCCCTTGATTCCTGCCTGATCCCAGTTTTGAACTGGAATCTCGCGTCCACCCGATTGCGGCCACTTATGGCCACCCCGAATTGCTGACATCATGCGAATCCTGATCTCTACCGACATCGAGGGCGTCGCCGGCGTCTTCCATCCCGAACAGACCCGCGCCGGTAATGGCGAGTACGAACGCGCCCGGCGCTGGATGACGCAGGAGGCGAACGCCGCCGTCCTCGGGGCGTTCGAGGGCGGGGCGACCGAGGTGATGGTCAACGACTCGCACGGCGGCTTCCGCAACCTGCTGCCAGACGAGCTCGACCCGCGCGCCCGTCTGGTGCTCGGCAAACCGCGCTATCTGGGCATGGTGGCCGGTGTGGAAGCCGGTTGCGACGCCATTTTCATGGTCGGTTATCACGGCAAAGCCCAGAGCGCGGGGATTCTCGCGCACACGATCAACAGCTTCGCGTTTGCACGGGTCTGGCTGGCGGGCGAAGAAGCCAGCGAAGCGCGCCTGTATGGCGCACTGGCTGGTGAGCGCGGCGTGCCGGTGGTGATGGCCAGCGGTGACGACGTGTTCTGCGACGAGACGCAACTGATCTTCCCGCACGTGCGGTTCGTCCAGACGAAGGCCGCATGGGGGCAGGGCAGTGGCATGACGCTCAACCCGCGCGAGTCGTGCGAGCTGATTCGCGAGGCCGCCCGAGAGTCGCTGAGCGACCGGCGCAAATGGCATCCGTACCAAGTGGCGGTGCCGGTGGAGGTGCGCGTGCAAGCGCAAACCACCGCGCTGGCCGATCTGTTCTGTCAGTGGCCCACGCTGGAACGTGTCGATGGCGTGACACTCCAGTTCACGGCGCCCACGGTCGAGGCCGCCGTACGCATGCTCAACTGCCTCTCGGCGATGTCGTCGATGCTGCGGTAATCGCCCGGGTTCCCCTCTCGACTACCCCTGACCCTAATGCCGCCAGTGTCTTTGCCATGAGGGCAACGGCCGGGTGCCAAGCCGGGAAACCTGCGGCAAACCCATGCCAGCCGGGCATCCACTGCCCTGTTGTTAAGAAGCGACTGAGTTAGGGTTTGGGACAGCCGACGCGTTTTTGGTGCCGTGCGATAATCCGTAATATTTTGTAACAGGCGACCGCTGCGGTCATGTCTGTGGATTGTTGAGCGTCGGCCATGACCGACGGGGAATCATGGATATCAGAAACGCCCGACGTTGGGCGGAGCCCGGTGCCAAGCGCTATGCCGGGGCATTGATGGTGGTATTTGCTGCGTTTCTCTTTCGCAGCCTCTTGCATCCGGTGCTCGATCACTCGATGCCGGGTATCTTCTTCGCTTGCGCCGTTATCATCGTCGAATTCATCTGGGGCCTGGGCCCGGCCCTGATGGCGATGGTCATCAGCATCCCCATTTTTGATTTCTTCTTCGTGCCGCCGTTTCGCGACATCGCGATGCTCGACCGTCGCGACGTGATGATCGTCACGGGCTTTCTGACGATTACGCCGCTGGCCGTCGTGCTCATCGAACGCCTGCGCCGCGCGCAATACCGGGCTGAACTGATCGCCGAAGTCGCCCAGACGCGCTACGAAATGCTGCTGCGTGCCGAGAACGAACGCATGGTGCTGTCCGACTCGGTGCAGTTGAGCAACGCGCTGATGACGTATCTGACCAAGCATCTGGATACGATTTTTTATCTGGCGAACCCGACCACCCACTACGAGTTTATCGACGAGCATTTTCGTCGTGCGACCGGTGTTGCGCCGGACGTCGTCAAGCGCGACGGCCTGCGTGCCTTGCTGCATCCGGAAGACGCACGGCGTCTGGCCGGGTTGTTCAATCCCGATGCGCAGCGCCCGCAACACGGCGCCCACAACCTGCGCATGCTGAGCCGCGATGGCGGCTATGAGATGTTTGCCTGCGAACTGCAATACTTCCAGGCCCATCTGGGTACGTATGTCATTCTGCGTCTGCATTCGGGGCCGGCGGTACGTCCGGTCACGCCGTTGCATACGCTCACGCCCGCTGCGAATGCGCGCGAAGTTAAAGAGGCGCCGGTCGTCTCGGGCGGAGTTTGAGCATGTTTCAAGAAGATATCTATTACAAGGGTGGCGAACACGCGGTGCTGCTGCTGCCGGGACTCTCGAGCACACCGCTCGAAATGCGTCCCGTCGCACGTGCGCTGCATCGTGAGGGCTACACCGTCTCGGTGCCGCATATCGAAGGCTACGGCCTCGGCGCGCCTTGCAGCGACTGGCGCTCGTGGATCGCCGCCGCGCGGGCCAAGTACCGCGAGTTGCGCGAGACGCATGAGACCGTGTCGCTGTGCGGGCTGTGCATCGGCGCCACGCTGAGTCTGGCCGTCGCGCAGGAAGAAGAGGACGTGGCGGCGCTCTCGCTGCTGGCGGTCACGCTGGTGTACGACGGCTGGACCATTCCCTGGTACTACCCGCTCATCGATCTGGTCTTCCACACGCCGTTCCGTCATCGCTATCGCTATCACGAGAAGGCGCCGTACGGGCTGAAGAACGAAGCGCTGCGTGCGCGCGTGGCCAAGTCCATGTCGCAGCACGACGCGTCGGAAATCGGCGCCGCATCGCTGCCGCTCGCGCATCTGTATCACGCGCGCCGGCTGGCGGCGCATGTGCGTCGCCGGTTGGATCGCGTCACTGCCGACTGTCTGGTGATTCACGCCGTCGACGACGACACGTCGAGCCCGCACAACGCGCGCATCGTGTACGACGGTGTGTCGTCGGAAGTGAAGCAGAAATGCCTGCTCAGCGAGAGCTATCACATCCTGACGATGGATAACGAGCGCGAGACCGTGGCTGACGAGACGCGCCGTTTCTTCCGCGACGCCGTGGCGCGCCGCACCGGTGCATCGTCGACCGAGACGCGCATCATCTCCAAGGCGCTGCTGCGCGCCAAGCGCCGTCAGGCGGCAGCGTAAGTCACAACGTTAGGCAGAGCAGGCCCTAACCCGGTGCAATACCGGGGATGTGACATGTCATCAAACTGCCATCGATGGCCGGTTATGGTCGGGGTTTTACGATCCCGGCGCCCGTCAGGGCTCCTGCATATCCGGCCATGTCATCGCTCACCATCGATTCCGTCAGCAAGCAGTGGGGCGATACACACGCGCTTCACGATGTGAGCTTTTCCGCTGAGGCTGGTTCGCTCGTGGTGCTGCTCGGCCCGTCGGGTTGTGGCAAATCGACGTTGCTGCGTATGATCGCCGGCCTCGAGACGCCAAGCAGCGGCCGTATTCTGCTCGGCGACACCGATGTGACCGGCTTGCCGCCCGCACGTCGCAAGCTCTCGATGGTGTTCCAGTCGTATGCGCTGTTCCCGCATCTGTCGGTGCGCGAGAACCTGCTGTTCGGCCTGCGCGTACGTGGTGAGCCGACGAGCGGCTACCCGCAGCGTCTGGCCCGCGTGGCCGACCTGCTGGGCCTCGCGCCCTACCTCGATCGCAAACCATCGCAACTCTCCGGCGGTCAGCAGCAACGCGTGGCGCTGGGCCGTGCCGTGATTGCCGAAACGTCGGTCTGTCTGATGGACGAACCGCTCTCGAATCTCGACGCGCAACTGCGTCAGGAGATGCGCCGCGAGATTCGCGCGCTTCAACAGAAGCTCGGCATGACGCTGGTCTATGTGACCCACGATCAGACCGAAGCGATGAGCATGGCCGATCAGGTCGTGCTGCTGCGCGATGGCCGTATCGAACAAGCCGGCGCGCCGCAATCCCTTTACACCGCCCCCGCCACACGCTTTGCCGCGAGCTTCATTGGCACGCCGCCGATGCAGTTGCTGCAACTGGTGCGTCATGGCGAAGCGCTGGTGCCGGCGGGCCAGACCGGCCCCGCACTTGCCTCGGCGGGCACCCGCGAGCGCGCGCTGCTGGGCCTTCGCCCGGAACACGTTTGCGCCGTGCCGCCGACGTCGGTCGGTGCCGTACTCGCCACCGTGAGCGCGGTCGAATACCTCGGCGCAGACACACTGGTTGCCTGCACGTTGGGCGCGGCCGGTGAGATCGCCACACGCGTACCGGGGCATCGCCCGTTCGCGCCGGGCGACGCCATCGGCCTGCAATGGGACGCCGCCGATCAGCACCTGTTCGACGCCGAAACCGGCCTGCGCACGAGTGTGACGGCAGGGCAGGGGCATCACGCTGCCGATGCGGATGACGCGCCTCACGTGGCCGATACGCCTGCGTCGCTCGCGACGATGGTGCCTCCGGCCACGCTGCAAGCCACGACGGCCGCGACCACCTCCGCCGCGACCACCGCATAACACGCCTGACCGGCGCACCACGCGCACGGCTTCGGCGAATCACCACAAAACTACGAGTCACACCACCACGCTTTCATGGGGAACCAAGCGACATGCGACGCACGATTCTGAAAACGTTTGCGGCCAGTCTTGCCGCAATGGCAATGGGCGGCCTGACGACCTCGGCCATGGCGCAGCAAAAGCCGGTTGAACTGACGTTCTACTACCCGGTGGCCGTTGGCGGCCCGGTGACCAAGATCATCAACGATCTGGTGGCCGACTTCGAAAAAGATCATCCGAACATCAAGGTCAAGCCGGTCTACGCAGGCACCTATCAGGATTCGGTGGTCAAGGCGCTGACGGCTGCCAAGGCCGGCACGCCGCCGCAACTGGCCGTCTTGGCCGCCGCCGACGTCTTCACGCTCATCGACGAAGATGCCGTGGTGCCGATCGACAGCATCGCCAGCACGTCGGCCGACAAGCAGTGGCTCGACGGCTTCTACCCGGCGTTGATGATGAACTCGCGCATCAACGGTCATACGTGGGGCGTGCCGTTCCAGCGTTCGACCATCGTGATGTACTGGAACAAGGACCTGTTCCGCGAAGCCGGTCTCGACCCGGATCGTGCCCCGGCCAACTGGGAAGAACTTGCCACCTACGCGCAAAAGCTGACCAAGCGCGATGCGTCGGGCAACGTGACGCAGTGGGGGATCAAGGTGCCGTCGACGGGCTTCGGTTACTGGCTGTTCCAGGCGTTCACCACGCCGGCCGGTATCGAGCTGATGAACGCGTCGGGTACCAAGACGTTCCTGAATGCGCCGCAAGCGGTCGAATCGCTCCAGTACTGGGTCGATCTCGCGACCAAGTACAAGGCGATGCCGACGGGGTCGATCGAGTGGGGCACTACGCCGAAGGACTTCCTCGAGAAGAAGGCCGCGATCATCTACACGACCACGGGCAACCTGACCAACATTCGCACCAACGCCACGTTCCCGTTCGGCGTGGGCAAGATGCCGGCGAAGGTGCGTGGCGGCAGCCCGACCGGCGGCGGCAACTTCTACGTGTTCAAGAAGAGCACGCCGGAAGAGAAGCAGGCAGCGATGACCTTCATCAAGTGGGCCACCACGCCGGAGCGTGCGGCGCAGTTCGGTATCGACACGGGCTACGTGGCCGTGACGCCGGCCGCGTGGGAGACCCCGGCGATGAAGCAATACGTGCAGAAGGTGCCCGCCGCCGCGGTCGCTCGCGATCAACTGGGCAGCAGCGTCGCCGAGTTCTCGACGCACGACAACCAGCGCGTGACCAAGGCGCTCAACGACGCGCTGCAAGCCGCGTTGACGGGTACCAAGTCGCCGAAGCAGGCGCTTGACGATGCGCAACGCGAATCGGATCGCATCCTGCGTGCTTACGCTCGCTAATTGAAATGCGGGACCGCGGCATGCCGGCACATCGATGTCACGACGTGCAGGGGTGTCCGGTCCCGAGTACCGAATCGATGGACTGTCGATGAACCGCTCTTCCTCCTCGTGGGTGCCCTGGCTGCTGCTGTTACCGGCGCTGGTGCTGCTCGTCGCCTTCACGCACTATCCGGCAGTCGCCACCTTGTGGCACAGCTTCTATTCGACAGCACGTGCGGGGGCGCCTTCGGTCTACGTGGGGGCCGAGAACTATCAGTTGTTGCTCGATGACCCGGTGTTCTGGCAAGCGTTGCGTAACAACGTGCTGTTTGCGCTGATTACCGTGCCGCTCGCGATTGCGATCTCGATTGCCATGGCACTTTGGGTGCACCGTCAGGTGCCGGGGCGCGCGCTGCTGCGTCTCGCGTATTTCACGCCCGCCATTCTGCCGATGATTGCGGTGGCGAACATCTGGCTCTTCTTCTACACGCCGCAATACGGCCTGATTGCGCAGATCTCGCAAGCGTTCGGCGGCAGTGATTACAACTGGCTGGGTCAGCCGGGCACGGCGTTGCCTGCGTTGATGATCGTGACGATCTGGAAAGAAGCCGGTTTCTTCATGATTTTCTATCTGGCGGCGCTGCAACAGATCTCGCCGACGCTCGCGGAAGCCGCTGCACTGGAAGGCGCGTCGCGCTGGCAGTTCTTCCGCCGGGTGCAATGGCCGCTGCTCATGCCCACGACGCTGTTCGTGGTGATCAACGCCGTGATCAATGCTTTCCGTCTGGTCGATCACGTGGTGGTGATGACGCGTGGCGGGCCCGATAACGCCACGCAACTGCTGCTGTACTACATCTATCAGGTGGCGTTCAGCTTCTGGGACACGTCGTACGCGGCAGCGCTCACGGTGGTATTGCTCACCCTGCTGGCCGTGGTTGCCTTCGTGAAATTCCGTCTGCTCGATTCGCGCACGCACTACCAATGACGATACCCGCACAGCCGCTTCAGACTTCCCGCCCGATCGATCCGGCGACTGCCACTGGCGGGAAAAAGCCGCGCGCGGCGTTGCCGGCGTTCTCCGCCACCGGCGACACCCGCTTTATCGACATCGCCGGGGCTTGGTTGCTCGGCTTGCTCTGGCTGCTGCCATTGCTCTATGCGCTGTGGAGCGCGTTCCACCCGTCGGCCTATGCGACGCGGTTCTCGCTCTCGGCACCGCTCACGCTCGATAACTTCGTGCACGCGTGGCAGGCGGCCCCGTTTGGCCGGTATCTGATCAATACCTTCGTGCTGGTCACGGTAATTCTCGCGGCGCAACTGGTGCTCGCGACGCTCGCGGCCTACGCGTTTGCGCGCTTCACGTTCCGTGGCAGCGAAGTCGCGTTCATGATCGTGCTGCTGCAATTGATGGTGATGCCCGACGTGCTGATCGTCGAGAACTACCGCACGATCGCGTGGATGGGGTTGCGCGACTCGATTCTCGGCATCGCGCTGCCGTACTTTGCCTCGGCGTTCGGCATCTTCCTGCTGCGACAGGCGTTCAAGACGGTGCCCAAAGAACTGGACGATGCGGCGCGCGTGGAAGGGGCGAATGCGTGGCAGGTGCTGTGGCGCGTGTATGTGCCGTTGGCGCGCCCGGTGTACGTGGCGTATGCGCTGGTGTCGATCAGCCATCACTGGAACAACTTTCTGTGGCCGCTGATCGTGACGAACTCGGTTGAGACGCGTCCGCTCACCGTGGGCTTGCAGATCTTCTCGTCGACCGATCAGGGCATCGACTGGTCGCTGATTACTGCCGCTACGTTGATGACTGCCGCGCCACTGTTCATCGCGTTCCTGCTGTTCCAGCGTCAGTTCGTGCAGTCGTTCATGCGCGCGGGGATTCGTTGATGCGCTGATTTGGCGATTCACTGAGGACACAAAACAAAACGGCACGCCGCAGGGGCGTGCCGTTTTGCTTCAGGCGGGCGCTGCTGCCGGAGCAGCCGACGCTGATTACTTGTCGGCGGCTTTGACGAGCAGCACCGGCACAGTGGTAATACGCAGCAGCGTTTCGGCCACGCTGCCCAGCAACAGGCGGTTGATACCGCGGCGGCCATGCGTGCCGAGCACGATCACGTCGGCGCTCCATTCCTGCGCTTCGCGCAGCACGGCATCGGCGATCTCGTCGGTACCGGCGTCGAGCGTGACCAGCTTCGTTTCGACGTCCACACCGCGCTTCTTCAAATCGGCCTGCGCCGTGGCGAGAATCTCGCTCGTTTCCTTCTCGAACGATTCCTGGCTCTCGAGCGGCACAAAGCCGCTGTAGGCACCGGCAGCGTAGGCGTTGGCGAGCGACGGCACCACCGACACCAGACGAATCTTGCCCTGGCTCAGGGCAACGAGTTTCACGGCCTCGTCGATAGCGCGATTGGAAGGCGTACTACCGTCGATCGATACCAGAATGCGGTCATACATGATGGCGTCCTCTTGAGGGCTGGTGAGCTGGCGGATTGGGAATCCGGGATGTTTTTATTCTCGCACCGCACGCATCGAAAGTCATGCAACCAGATGCGGGGGAATTGACGGCACGCAATAACGCATCGTAATGCCAACGGCCGGCGCGCGCACGTCAGGGCGCTGGGCCGGCCGGGAGTCCCGTATTGAAGCGGAAATCAGTTCGCCTGACAGGCAATCACCAGATTGGCGACATTGCTGCTCACATCGCGGGTGAGCACATCGTAATTCTTGCCGGCACATTGGGTGCGGGCGCGTTGATCGCAGTCGCCACTCGACGCGGCGGAGCATTGAATCTGCTGCGTGGGGCGGCCGTCCGACGTGAACAGCGGCGCGGAAGTCCCGCACGCGGAGAGCGAAAGTGTCAGCATCCCCGAGGACAACAACATAGCGATCTTGGCGAGTTTTTTCATCGTATTGGTCTGACCTGACTGGCTCACGCGAGTATAGCCTGCCGCCTCATCAGTGCCCACTGCACGGCTTGCCGTCGCCCCGGGCGAGGCCGCCCGAGGTCGTCGTTCGGCTTATTTTCGTCAGGCCTCGGGCACGCCTGCCGGGGCAGGGCGGCCCAGCCGCTGGCGGCGCAGGGTGCGCAGACTGTCGAACACCACCAGCGCGACGCCGATCCAGATCGGCACATAGGTCCACAGGCCTTGCGAGGTGAACGGTTCGCCCAGGACGAACAGCGACACCGCGAAGAGCAGCACCGGCTCGACGTAGCCCAGAATGCCGTACAGCCCGATGGGCAGCAGCCGTGCCGCGCCGAAGGTGCCGGCCAGCGCACTGGCGCTCAGCAGGCCGAGGGCGGGCAACCATAGCCAGAAACGCGGCTCGGCCAGCACCATGGCGTTCTGCGGCCATGCGTGCCAGAGCAGAACGGCGGCAACCGGGGTCATCAGCAGCATTTCGAGCACAAAGCCGCACAGGGCGTCGAGCCGCAGTTGGCGGCGCAGCATGAAATACGGCGGATAGCCGAACATGATGAGCGCCGTCACCCACGACAGCGCCCGCGTGGACCACAACTCGTGGGCGACCCCGACGATCGCGAAGGTCACCGCGAGCGTTTGCAACGGGCTCAGGCGTTCCTTGTACACCGTGCGTCCGGCCAGCACCATCGTGAGCGGCAGCAGAAAGTAGCCGAGCGAAGCGTCGAGCATGCGCTGCTGCAACGGTGCCCAGACGAACAGCCAGAGTTGCACGCCCAGCAACATCGCGCACAGCACCAACGCACCAAGGGCCGCAGGGCGGTGCAGCACGTGCGACATCGTGTGCTTGAGCACGGGCCAGCGTTGGAGCACGGTGACGATGACCAGTGCGCCGGGGAGTGTGAGCAGAATGCGCCAGGCGAACACGTCCAGCCCCGACAACGGGGCCAACTGCGAGACAAGCGCAGGCATCACTGCAAACAAGACGGATGCCGAGACGGAGAGCATCACGCCGCGACCGGAAAGCATGAGAATCCTGAGGGAAGGCGGGGGGAGGCCGGGGCTTGCCCGGCAGTCAGGCCGCGAGCATAGCAAATTTGTGTCGTTTTGCGCTGGATTGGTGCGTAATGCAGGCGCATGACTTCGGCACCTTGTATGATCGCGAGGCGTTGACGTGCCTCGCTGGTGGCGCTCAACGCCGATATCGGCCAGCGCCTTGCGCTGCGCCGATCCCTCTTATTTTTCGCAGGCCTTGATCCCAATGGCCGCGCTGCAAAGTGCCAAGGAGACCCACGCATGTCGTCCGCCCCCGTTACCCCTGTTGCCGAGTACGCCGCCTTTGCCGCCACGCTGGCCGACGCTGTGCGACCGCTTTCGCTCGGCTGGTTTCGCCGCCGTCTCGCGGTGGACGATAAGGCGGACGAAAGCCCGGTGACGATCGCCGACCGCGAAGTCGAGACCGCGCTGCGCCAGCAGATCACCGCGCGCTACCCGTCCCACGGCATCTGGGGCGAAGAGTTCGGCAAGCACAATCCCGATGCGGAATACGTCTGGTCGGTCGATCCCATCGACGGCACGCGCAGCTTCATCACTGGCCACCCGCTGTGGGGCACCTTGCTGGCCCTGCTGCATGACGGCAAGCCGGTGGTCGGGGTGATCGACATGCCCGCCACGGGCGAGCGCTGGGTCGGCGTGAACGATGCCGCCAGCGGTGTGCGCGAAGCGCGCTTCGACGGTGAGCGCTGTGCGACGAGCCCGGTGACATCGCTGGCCGAAGCCACGGTGTACGCCACGTCGCCCGACATTTTCGATGCCGCCGAGTACGCCCAGTTCGAACGCCTGACGAAGGCGGTGAGCCGCCGTCGCTTCGGCGGCGATTGCTACGCCTACGGCCTGCTGGCCAGCGGGCATATCGAACTGGTGATGGAAGCCGGCTTGCAGACCTACGACTATCTGGCCGTAGCACCGGTGATCGAGGCGGCAGGTGGTGTCATTACCGACTGGGACGGTCAGCCGCTTACGCTGGCCTCACAAGGCCGTGTATTGGCCGCCGCGAACGCAGAACTGCACGCCGCCGCATTGGCCTGCATTCAGGGCCGCTGAAGCCCGGCTGACGGCATGCCGCGCCAGATGCGCGGCAGCAGCACGCCAAGCACGACACCGCGCGTGGCGAGAAATGACATCAGCGCGAGCCAGAGCCCGTGATTGCCCCACGCATCGAGCGTGAACGGCATCACGGCGCCAAACACCACGAGTCCGATCAACGACGAACTGAGCAACTCGCGCGTGCGCGTCGCGCCGATAAACACGCCGTCGAGCTGAAAGCACCACACGGCAACGATCGGCGAAATTACCGCCCACGGCAGGAACTCGCGCGCTGCGTCGCGCAGCACCGGCTGATCGGTCAGCGTGTCGATGATCGCCCCGCCCGCCACGGCATAGACCAGTGCGAACGCCACGGCGCAGCCGAGCGCCCATCCGAGCGATAGACGAATGGCATGGAGCAGCGCCTCGCGCTGACGCGCGCCGACGTAGGCGCCGACCAGCGCTTCGGCGGCATGCGCGAAGCCGTCGAGGCCATAAGCCATGAACGTCTGAAAGTTGAGCAGCAGCGCGTTGGCGGCCAGCGTCGTATCGCCAAGGCGGGCGCCGACGCGGGCAAACCACGCGAACGCGAGCTGCAAGAACAGCGTGCGCAGGAAGATATCGAGATTGAGCCGCAGCAGCCGCCACAGCGCGCTGCGCTCGACCAGCGCAGCCAGTCGCAGCGGCGGCAGGCCCGGTGTGCGGGCCAGCCATAGCAACCATGCGCCAAGCGCAAAGCCCAGCACGTCGGCCAGCGCCGTGGCGATGGCAATACCCGCCACGCCCCAGTCGAGCGCGCGCACGAACACGATCACCGCCACGATGTTCACCACATTGATGAACACCTGCACCATCAGCCCCTGCCGCACGCGCTGGCAGGCCAGCAGGTAGCCGAGCACGACGTAATTGCCGAGTGCCAGCGGCGCCGCGAGGATGCGAATGCCCGCGTATTCGCGCCCGAGCGCCTGCACTTGCGCGCTACCGCCCAGCCACGAGACCCCAAGCGACACCAACGGCTCGCGAAACAGCAACAGAACGGCGCCGATCGAAAAGGCCAGCGCCAGTGCGCGGCACAGGGTATCGCGCAATGCGACGGCGTCACGCGACCCGAACGCCTGCGCGGCCAGTCCGGTGGTACCCATTCGCAGGAACGAGAAGCCCCAGAAGATCAGATTGAGCAGCAGTGCCCCTAGGGCGACACCCCCCAGATAGGCAGGGCCCGGCAGATGACCCGCGACCGCCGTATCTACGGCCGAGAGCAGGGGCTGGGTGAGGTTGGCGAGCACAATGGGCACGGCCAAACGAAGGAGTTGCCGGTGACCGACGCTCGCAGGGGCAGGGTTCATGTCGAAGAGGTGCGGCAACCGTTCATGGCGGCGCCGTCGTCATCCGCACGGGGCGGCGAATTTAAGATGGCGCCGATTATACGTTGGACGCTACGTTGGATGCGGACGGTACAATGACCCCTCGCCCACGCCCGCCCACTCTTTCGTGATTCACCGACTGCGCATGCCGTTCTCGTCATCGTCCTCCTCGTCGTCCTCTCTGCCACCTTCCACTCGCTCAAGCGTCGTGCGTGCCTGCATGGCGACGCTCACCGCCGCCCTGTGTCTGGCAAGTCTGCCGGTGCTAGCCGACGTCACGGTCGATCGCGGACCGCCGCCGCCGCGTGTCGAGAACCCGCCATCTGCGACCGGCAAACAGTTCTGGGTGCCGGGGTATTGGCAGTGGAGCGCCGGACGCTATGACTGGATCGACGGTCACATGGAAACCAAGCGCCCGGGCATGCGTTACACCCCCCCGCATTGGGAAGAAACGGCGTCGCACGAATGGACATTGCGCGACGGTAAATGGGCGCCCACGAGTTGGGGGCCGGGCACCATTCACGAGATTCGCGCCCCCAAATAAACGGCCGATATTCGGATGGGGCGCACATCGGCTGTTAAATGCATCAGCTATCAAAACTGATTGGCTATCAAAAATCAGCTAAGCGAGTCGTTGAACGATGGGTGATTCATCACTCAAAAACGACTGGCAGTCGTGCTGCGGCATCGTGCCGCAGCACTTGAAAGTTTTTCATCTTTTCCTTCGAATATTTGCGATTGCAAATGTCATATTGATGCGGGCGCTACGGCCACGCCATCACGCCGAGTTGCTTCAACCCTGATCGGACAACGGACTGCCAAGGATTTATAAAATTTAATCAGGAATGCTATGTATCTATTTGCATGCAGACTTGACGGGCACAAGCTTGAGCCGCTACGCAAAACATATTGACACGCCCGGAACGTTGAACAACACTATGCCGACACCGCGTCACCACGAAATGCGGAACAGTCGCAGATAGCGTAATTTAAATAACTCTCCAAACGAGTTTTGGGAATAACCAAACCGTTTTCGAGCGTTAGGAACACGTGTCATGCGGCTTATGGTGTAGCGCCTGAGGCTTCTGAGGGAGGAGGCGGGCGTCATCGATTATCGGGTTGTCTCAACGTTTTGGGATCCGCTATGAACACCGTACGCTTCGGCCTGAGTGCCGCTCTGGTTACTTTGCTTTTCCCTGTCCCCACATCAACGCCTGGCGGCGTCACGTCCAGGCGCATAACGTAAAGCCGGTCTTTCCGATCGAATTGCTCTGTACCTGTCATCCGGGTAGGGCTGACTGTTGCCTTTTGCATTCGTAACTCACGCGCCGTCGCTTGATTGGCGCGGCCCCGTCACCTTAGCGTGACAAGTCGCTGGAGCATTTATGCAGTGTTCTGTCCCGCTGTTTGATGCTGTGCCGTTGATCACGGTATTCGTATGCGTTGTACTGGGCCAATTGCTTGGCCGCATCAAACTCGGACCGATTCAACTCGGTGGCGTGTGCGGTGCGCTACTGGTAGCGCTGCTGATTGGGCAGACCGGTTGCATGGTCGAGGGCTCGCTCAAGGACTTTGCGTTCGCGCTGTTCATCTTTGCGATGGGCTTCTCCGCCGGGCCGCAGTTCGTCGAAAACCTGAATCTGCGCGGCCTGCGCTTTGGCGTGCTGTCGATCATCGAAGTCGTGTTCGTCTTCGGCATCGTGATGATCGCCGTGAAGTTTCTCGGGCTCGACCCGGGCACGGCTGGCGGTCTGGCTGCTGGGGCGGCGACTGAGTCCGCCATGGTCGGTACGGCCATCGAAGCGCTCAACCGCCTCGGCCTCGATCCGGAGGCCTTCAAGGCCTTGCAGGCCAACGTGGTGACCGCCTACACGCTGACCTACGTGTTTGGTCTCATCACCATCGTGTTGTTCACCAATCTGCTGGCCCCCCGTTTGCTTGGCATCGATCTCAAGCAGGACAGCGCACGTCTGGCCCGCGAGATGGAAGACGAGAACGGTGCCGATGCCGGTGCGCCTGCCGCGCCGGATATCGTCGGCCGCAGCTATCGGGTGGCGCACCCCGGTCTCACGGTGGCCGCGCTTGAAGCGGCACTCGAAGGGCGTGTTGCCGTCGAGCGCGTGCGGCGTGCCACGGCGGCGGTGCCGGTAGCACAGGCCCTGACGCTTGAATCCGGTGACGAGTTGCTGCTGGTCGGGCGCCGCGACGCCATGCTCGAAGCGCATGCGCTCGTCGGCCCGGAAGTGGCGGGCACCGAGACGAACGAGATCGTGCTCGTCGAGCGCGATTTCGTCATGACGAACAAGGAAGCGGAAGGGCGCACCGTCGCCGATCTGCGCCGCGAAGCGCCGGTTGAATTGCGGCACGGCGTGTTCGTGAAATCCGTGAAACGGATGGGTATGCAGTTGCCGTCGCTGGGCAAGATTACGCTGCAACGCGGCGACGTGATCACGTTGCAAGGTTTGCAGGAAGACATCGAGCGCGCGGGCGCGGTGCTGGGCAAGGAAGTGCCGCATGGCAACAAGACGAGTCTGGTGTTCGTCGGTCTGGCGCTGATTCTCGGTCTTTGCATCGGCCACCTGTCGGTGCGCATCGGTGGCGTGCCGATGACGCTCGGCAGCGGTGGCGGGGCGCTGCTCACGGGGTTGGCGAGCGGTTGGCTGCTCTCGCGCCGGCCCACGTGGGGCACGTTCCCACCGGCGGCTTACGAGTTGCTCAAGGATCTGGGGCTGGCAGTGTTTGTCGTGTGCGTGGGGCTTTCCGCAGGGCCGCAGGCGGCCGTGCTGCTTCGCGAACACGGGCTTGCGCTGCCGGTCGTGGGTATTTGTGTGTCGCTCATTCCGGCCCTCGTTTCGCTCTGGGTCGGCCACAAGTTGCTGCGCATCGACGGTCCGATCCTGATCGGCGCCATCGCAGGTCAGCAGGCCAGCACGCCTGCGATCAGCGCAGTGGTTCAAACGGCAGACAGCGCGTTGCCGGTCGTGGGGTACACGGTGACCTACGCCCTGTCGAACGTGCTGCTGCCGCTGATGGGCCCGGCGGTGGTCTTCGTCGCTCATCAGTTTTCGCACTAGGGGTCTGTTCACATGAGTTCCAGGCTCGTGAACGTGTTCTACCGGCTGGCTGGCAAGGCGCCCGCAGCGCCGCTTGGTCGTTCCAAGCAAGCTGCGGGCAACGCCGCCAGACGGCCGGTAGGGCACGTTCCCTCCGGGTTGCCCACCCAAAGGGGCGATCGCTGCGTCATGACCCTCGCGAATATTCCCGATATTCGCTTCGGCTCATTCCTTGCGCTCGCCCCTTTGGCCGGGCAACACGAGCCTGGAACTCATGTGAATAGACCCCACCCCTATTTCTGACGGAGGTTCTGCCGTGGATATCGTGCATAGCATTCTTAACCATGTCCCCGAGGTGGCGATCTTTCTATCGCTCGCCCTCGGGTACGCACTCGGGGCGATCAAGTTCGGCTCCTTCCAGCTAGGCGGTGTGGGCGGTTCGCTGCTCGTCGCCGTGATCGTCTCGCAGATCGGTATCTCGGTCGACGCAGGCGTGAAAAGCATCATGTTCGCGCTGTTCATCTACGCCGTGGGTTACGAAAGCGGCCCGCAGTTCTTCAACTCGCTCTCGCGCAAGACCTTGCGTGAAATCGCGATGGCGATCTTTCTGGCGGCGTCCGGTCTGGTCACGGTGCTGATCTGCGCCAAGATCTTTGGCTTCGACAAGGGGCTCGCGGCCGGTGTGGCCGGTGGCGGTCTCACGCAGTCGGCCATCATCGGCACGGCAGGCGATGCGATTTCGCGTCTGGGTCTGCCGGTCGACGAGGTCAAGCGGCTGCAATCCGAAGTGGCCATCGGCTACGCGGTGACCTACATCTTCGGCAGCCTCGGCGCGATCATCGTGTGCGCCTCGCTGGTGCCCAAGCTCATGGGCCGCACGCTCAAGGAAGACGCCAAGAAGGCCGAACTCGCGATGGCCGGCGGCCAGCAGGTGCTCAACGCCGATCAGGTCGATTCGCTGCCCGCCCTCGTGGGCCGCGTCTATCGCGTGACGACCGGTGCCGGCAAACGCGTGGTCGACATCGAGAAGCAACTCTCCGATGGCGTGACCATCGAGCGTTTGCGCCGTAACGGCAAGATCATCATCGCGACCGACGATCTGGTGCTCGAAACGGGCGACGACGTGATGCTCATCGGCCGCCGCGAAGCCGCCACCGAAGCCTGGCGTCTGCTCGGCGACGAACAGCCGCCGTCACGCGATCTCGACATTCCGCTGCGCTTGCAAGACGTCGTGTTCGCCCGCAAGGGCGGCAACGGTAAGACGCTGGGCGAGCTCAAGGCCGGTGTGGAGCGCGATACCAAGCACGGTGTGTACATCGCCAAGATCACGCGGATGGGGCAACCCGTGCCGGTGCTCGACGACACCATCGCGTACCACGGCGACGTGGTCACGCTCTACGGTGCCGACAGCGATGTGCAACGCGCCGCCAAGGAAGCCGGCTACCCGGTCGCGTATTCGGTCAAGACCGACTACGTCTACATGGGCATCGGCATCGTGTTCGGTCTGCTGATCGGCTACATCGTGGTGAAGGTCGGCGGCATTCCGCTCACGCTCGGCAGCGGCGGCGGTGCGCTGCTGGCGGGTCTGGTGTTCGGCTGGCTGCGCGGCAAGCACCCGACCTTCGGCGCTATGCCGCTGGCGGCAAGTTCGCTGCTCAAAGAGCTGGGGCTTGCGACTTTCGTGACCTGCGTGGGGTTGTCTGCCGGTGCACAGGCATGGCAGACGCTGCAACAGAGCGGGGTCTCGATCTTCGTCGCCGGGGTGATCGTCACCATCGTGCCGCTGCTGCTCACGTATCTCTTCGGGCGCTATGTGCTGCGCTACGACAACGTGGCCATTCTGGCCGGTGCGTTGTCGGGCTCGCGCAGTGCCAACCCGGCTTTCGGTGAAATTCTCGACAAGGCCGAGAGCAACGTGCCGACGGTGCCGTTCGCCATTACTTATGCCATTGCCAACGTGTTGCTCACGTTGCTTGGACCGCTTGTGGTGTCGCTTTCCTAATGCCGTATCGGGCCCTTCCCCTGGGGCCCGGGACAGCGAATGTCTTTGCCCGATCGTTTGTCATTGCCAGTCAATGTCTGATCGCAATTGGTTGTTCATGGAGATAACGCTATGAAATCGAAGGAACTCGACGCACTCGCCAAACTCAGCCCGTTCGAATTCAAGGACACGCTGATCGAACTCGCACAAGAGAATGGCGCACAGCGCTCGATGCTCAATGCCGGGCGCGGTAACCCGAACTTTCTCGCGCTCGAACCGCGTCACGGCTTCTTCCAGTTGGGACTGTTCGCGCTGTCGGAAGCCTCGCGTCAGTTCACGTACATGCCCGAAGGCGTCGGCGGTATTCCCCCGGGCAAGGGCGTCGAAGCACGCTGGCAGGATTTTGCGCGTGAGAATCACCAAGCCGAAGGGGTGAAATTCCTCGAGAAGGCCATCTCGTACATTCGCGATCAGATGGGCCTGAACGTGGAGGATTTCCTCACGGAAATGGTGCACGGCATTCTGGGCTGTAACTACCCGGTGCCGGATCGCATGCTCAAGAACACCGAGAAGATTTCGGCCAAGTACCTGCGCCGCGAGATGGTCGGCAAGCATCCGTTCACCGGCAACTTCGACCTGTTTGCGGTCGAAGGCGGCACGGCGGCCATGACGTATCTGTTCAACACGCTCAAGACCAACCATCTGCTGCAAGCCGGCGACACGATCGCGCTCGGCATGCCGATTTTCACGCCGTATATCGAAATTCCGGAACTGGCCGACTATCAGCTTCACGAAGTGAACCTGAACGCCGATCCGGAGCTGGGCTGGCAGTACTCGAAGAAGGAACTCGACAAGCTGCTCGATCCGAAGATCAAGGCGTTCTTCCTCGTGAACCCGAGCAACCCGCCGTCGGTCAAGCTCGACGACGCCTCGCTCGACCACCTGGCCGCCATCGTCAAGAAGCGCCCGGACCTGATCATCCTCACCGATGACGTGTACGGCACGTTTGCCGACGACTTCCGCTCGCTGTTCGCCATCGCGCCGTACAACACGATTCTCGTGTACTCGTACTCGAAGTACTTCGGCGCCACGGGCTGGCGTCTGGGTGCGATCGCCACGCACGAGAAGAATGTGTTCGACGACAAGATCGCCAAGCTGCCCAAGGCGCAACGCGAAGGGCTCAATGCACGCTACTCGTCGATCACGACCGAACCCGAGAAGCTCAAGTTCATCGACCGTCTGGTGGCCGACAGCCGTGCCGTGGCGCTGAACCACACGGCCGGTCTGTCCACGCCGCAACAGGTGCAGATGGCGCTCTTCTCGCTGTTCTGCCTGATGGACGAGCCGGACGCCTACAAGCACGCCGTGAAGCGCATCATCCGCCGCCGCAAGGCCGTGATGTACCGCGCCGCTGGCATCACCGAGGAAACCGGTCCGAACACCGTCGACTACTACAACATCCTCGACCTGGAAGTCTCGGGCACGAAGATCTACGGCAAGGGTTTCGTCGATTGGTTCATGAAGAACATCGACCCGTCGGAAGTGCTGTTCCGTCTGGCCAAGGAAAGCGGCGTGGTGCTGCTGCCGGGCCGTGGCTTCGGCACGCTCCACCCGTCGGGCCGTGTGTCGCTCGCCAACCTGAACGAGCCGGACTACATCCAGATTGGTGCAACGGTGCGCAAGCTCATGGACGAGTACAACGAGCGGTATCTGGCCGGTGGCTCCGGTGGTGCGGGCAAGGGCGGCAAGAAGAAGTAAGCCGTACCTTCACGTCACAAACTTCGACCACGGTGCCGCACGTTTTGCGTGCGGCACCGGCAGGCCCCCCCTCGATCGCCCCTCCATGGCGATCGACCATTGCCCGGGAACCACCTTCCCGGGCTTTTTTACGATGTGAAATCCGTGGGCGATCTCCCGGATGTTTGCCGGGGTGGCAGGGTTGCGGCGCGTTGCGACATTGTTTTGCGACATTTCGTCGCGCCAATAAAAATGCCCGCACGAGGCGGGCAGAAGTCACTACAGGGGAAGTCACGCGTTATGAGCGTCAAACCCGTGAAAGAGTTCCCAAGGAAAGTGACTGGCAGCGTGTCATCCGATCGACGTAAAATGGACGCTTGTCGCTAAACACCCCCCGATGTCGTCAGCGGCGCACGAAGCTCGCGAAACGACGCGCGCGCGGGGGGGGGTCTTCGGGTGTCGAATGTCGGTAAAGTCAGTCGTGCGCAGTGGCTTGACGATGGTCGCGTGTCTCAACGCCGTCACGTCGTCGGGCGCTCACGCACAGTCATTGTTCTCGGATCCCAATCCACCGTGTTTCACTGAGCAGAATGCCTTGTCCTACGGGTTGTGGGATCGCGGTCTTTCGCCTCAGTATTTCGTGCCGCCCCCCGAGCCTGCACCGGCGCCTGCTGCGCAGGACCCGGGCGTCTCATCCGATCCCATTGCGCTATTCGCTGGCGACGATCCGAACGCCGTCGCTGCCACCGTCGATCGTGAAGCGGCACAGCGCGCCGCGTCAGCCGCGCAGGCGGCCGAAGCGGCAGGGCCTGCCGTGGGTGAGGGCGTTGCCAGTGCTGCGGCGGCCGCCGGGCAGGAAGGCGTTGCCAGTGCCGCGCAGGCTGCGGATGCCGATGGCGTCGCAAGTGAAGCCTCCGCACAGGCTGACGTACCGCCACCGTCACCGCCATCGCCACCATTACCTGCCGCCGACTTTGCCGTCGCCCCGGAATTGAGCGCCGACGGTACGGCGATTTCTGCCAAGGCGCTGCTCGCACCGGGTGAGGTGGCACCTGAGCCGGCCGCCGCCCCTCCAGCGCCGGATATCGTGCCGCCCAACGGATTCCTTGCACGAGCCTCGTGCCTGCGCGGGCAGCCGCGCCGCGAGAGCTACGCCGATCGCAATATCCGCATGCTGATGCGCCACGGGTTGGTGGTGCGCAACGAGAACCTGCCGCTCATCGCCTCGCGCAGCAAGACACCGGGTGAAGGGGCCGTGGGCTTGCAAGTGCTCAACGAGCAGCCGTATCAGTTCAATCTGGGCATGAACAACAGCGGCATGACGACCACCGGCAAGATGCAGGGCACGGCCAATCTGTTGATGAATAACCCGCTCGGCATGTATGGCAAGTTCAATACGACGGTGAGTCAGGACTTGCAGAACGCGCGCCGCGATGCGACCAATCGCGACCTCACGGCCAACTACTCCGTGCCGCTCGATGCCGACTGGACGGTCGGGCTGACGGGCAAGACCAATGCGGCGACCGACCAGATTGCTACCGGCACCACGCAGACGCAGACGTTGCAATGGCGCGTGCGCCGTGCGTTCGATGTCACGTCGAACGGTACGACCGGGATCGAGTTGCGCTACAACCGCAGCCGTACCGAAGACCCGAACGCCCTCCATACCTATGACAGTTACGCCGAAGTGGGCCTGAATCACACCCACTATCTCGGCACGTCCAAGCTGGATCTGTCGGTCATGCAACGGCTCAATGCGCCGTGGATGCCGTCCACTGGCGGGACGCCGGGCTGGTCCTACCGCTTCCAGTCGATCGACGCGAAGCTCACTGTGCCGTTCTGATGAACGCCATCACCACGTCGAGCGACGTGGTGCGTACGAGCGAGGCCGGCAGGTCCGCAAAATGGTCGCGCTCCCCGAAGAGAATCACAGGCTTGCCGTAACGCACGGCAAGCCTGACTTCGTCGCGCGTGCCATGACTGCCCGGCAGCGCGACGATGACATCGCTCGACAGCACGTTGATGGAGTTGCGCGAGAGCGTACCCGGCGGCGCGTCGGGCAGATGACGCGGCAGCGGGCTCACGATGGTGATTTCCACAAATGGGTTCGGATAACCGGGCAGCGGACGGTAGCCTTTTCCTACATCGGCCGCGCCGCTTTCGCCTAATTCACTTTCCACTGCTTCTGTGGGCACCACGCCGATGCTGCGCCCCACGCGCCCGGGCACGGCGCAGAACGCTTCGCTCACGCTGGACATCACACCTTGTCCACCGCCCGTGAGCAAGTGGTATCCGGCCACCGCAAGCGCGTGACCGAGCGGGGCGGCAAGTTCGGCCCACGGCTGCTTGCCGGAGCCCATCACGCCGATGGTTTTGGAACGTTGGGGGAGGGGAGTCGCCGTCATATCGGAAGCGGGATTTGAGCGCTGCCGATCATAAACGAATTCGCGGCACAACGACGAGCACACGCGTGCTGGACCGCACGCAACGCGTTGGCAAATCGCAGGTAAATCGGAGATAAAAAAAACCCGCCGGATGGGCGGGTGAGGAAGCAGGCCTCCCACGGGGAAGTGAAAGCCTGATCTCGCGAGGTGTATGCGAGATGCGTTAGTATCGTGATCTACTAGGGCGTTGGCTATGGGCTAAGTCCTAAAGTGCATGTCAGACGCTTTCCATTTCCATTTCGTACACTTTCTGACGCCGCGAGTCTTTCCATGACTGAATCGATCGAATCCGCCGCCGCTGATGCTGCACAAATTGCGGCCATGCAAAGCCTGCGTACGGCGCTGCTGGCACAACACAAAGTGCTGATCGCCAATGACCGTCAGCAGTACGAGGCGGTGTTCGGTGCCGTGCCGACGGGTCGCTTCGTCCAGTTGCTGACGGAAGATCCCTGGTTCCGTTGGCTCGATCCGCTCTCGCGCCTGATCGTTGCGATCGACGAATGGCAGGAGCAGACGCCGCCGACGGCTGCCAGTGGCATCGCGCTGGCGGACATGGCCGCCAAATTGTTTAGGGATGCCGACGAAGAGTTTGGCGAGCGATATCGTCTGGCGCTGCAACAGGCTCCCGAGGCCGTGATGGGACAGGGCCGTGTCGTCGCCGCGCTGCGCACCGTGCCGCAGTCGCCGGCATCGCCCCCTTCAGCATCGGGTGCATCGGGTCAAAAGGACGCCGACACATCCCCGAAGTCGTAGCACCGGGCCGAAAACGAGGGCGATAGCGCTTGAGCAGGGTGATGCCAGACCGTCAAGCCGAATATTTGTTCCGACGCTGATCGTTTTTTGGGCAAGGCTCTTGACAGCCCCTAAGCACGGGCGATTTGAGCGGGAAGGGTCAGGTTATCCAGTGGGTTATCCACAAAGGGTGTGGACAACTTTTCTCGCGAGACGCGAACCCTTCCGTGTTTTTTCCCTGATTGCGCCTCGGGACCGTTTCGGCATGCACACCGAAATCGTCTGGCCCCGTGGGAATGTTGGACGCTGGCTCTATGGCGGCGCGTGCGCTGCTGCCACAATAGCGTCTTGCCCGGCGGCCCATCCATCGAAAGCACGCATTCGTCGCAATCACACGCCGCCGGTTGCCGTCGCCCCGACCGACCCGTCACCCCGTTGATGACCACTACGCCTATCGTGCTGCTGGTGCTGCTCTCTGCACTGATGCACGCCACTTGGAACGCCTTCCTCCACGCAAGTCCCGACCGCGTCTGGCAAATCGGCCTGATGGCGGTGCCGCAATTCCTTGCCGCTGTGGTCGGCATCGTGTTGTTGCCGCTGCCGCCGATGCAGGTCTGGCCGTTGATCTTACTGTCGGCATGTGCGCAGGTCGGCTATACCGTGGCGCTCATCCGCGCGTATCGCGTGGGGGAGTTCGGGCAGATCTATCCGATTGCACGCGGTATCTCCCCCTTATTGATCTCAGGGGCGGCGCTGTTGCTCGCGGGGGAGTGGCCCACAGGCACCGCCGCCCTCGGCATCGCGTGTATCTGTGGCGGCATTCTGACGCTCGCCCTGCGCGGGCGTCGTTTCTCGGGCGATAGCGTACCTGCCGCCTTGCTCACCGGCGTGTTCATTGCGGCCTACACGGTCGTGGATGGCTTTGGCGTGCGGATGTCGAACGGCAATGGCTTCGGCTATATCGCGTGGGCCTACCTGTTTGCCAGCGTGCCGCTTGTCGGGGGCGTGTGGAAGTTGCGGGGCGGTTGGCGCGGGATGTTCCTGGCGCCGCGCCGACGCGTGATCGAGGCGCTCGGTGCCGGTGTGGTCGCGCAGTGCGCTTACGGCATGGTGGTGTTCGCGCTGCAATTTCTGCCGATGGGTGTGGTGTCGGCGCTGCGCGAATCGAGTGCCATCTTTGCCGTGCTGCTCGGCTGGTTGTTCCTGCGCGAGAAGCTCAACGCGCGCCGCCTGGTGGCATGCAGCCTGGTCGTAGGCGGCGCGGTCTTGATCAAACTCGGTGCATGAGCCGGTGAATGAGCCGATGTCTGAGGCGTTCTCCGGCACCGGTTTTTTCTGCGTTCAGCTGCGCGGCCAAAGCTCCGCACGATGGGCCGTGATGGCTGCCACCACGATTTCGCGCATGCCGTGACCGTCGGTCGATTCGAGATGTTCGAGAATCGTCATGCGCATGCGCGGTGCCCAGAAGCGACGCAAGTGCCCCGCAATGCTCTCGAGCGCTTCGTCGCGGTCGGGCATCGTCTCGAAGAAATCGCCGATCTGATTGGCCATCTTGACCAGATTGTCGGTGTCCATGATCTGTTCTGTCCCCTCTCGTAATCCGCTGTCTTTCCGTTGGTCCGCTAGTCCGTCGCTTTACGGGCCTGCTGCACGGGGCAGTCCCGTGGACAATCCTGCGTCCGCCGCATCGTCTCATGGCGTTGGACGATGAAGCCCGCCGGCACCCGGCGATGGACGCGGATTGTCTTGGTTGCCCTGGTTCCCCTTAAGCAAACCCGGCCAAACTCTTACCCCGCGTTCGCTTCAGCCGCGCCCTGTGCGTGGCCCAGAAACGCTTCCTGCTGACGATTGAAGTCCGAGTACTGGCGCTGCCAATCCGACGGCTGTGCCACCGGCGTGACCTGCACCGCCGTTACCTTGTACTCGGGGCAGTTGGTCGCCCAGTCCGAGTTGTCGGTCGTGATGACGTTGGCTCCCGACTCCGGGAAGTGGAACGTCGTGTACACCACGCCCGGCTGCATGCGATCGCTCACGATCGCGCGCAGCACCGTCTCGCCCGCACGGCTCTGAATGCCGACCCAGTCGCCATCCTTCACGCCGCGTTCTTCTGCGTCATGGGGATGGAGCTCGAGCCGGTCTTCACTGTGCCAGTGGTTGTTGTCGGTACGACGCGTCTGTGCGCCGACGTTGTACTGCGACAGAATCCGGCCCGTGGTCAGAATGAGCGGGAAGCGGCGCGTCACCTTTTCGTCGGTCGGCACGTACTGCGTGATCAGGAACTTGCCCTTGCCGCGCACGAATTCGTCGATGTGCATGACCGGGGTGCCTTCCGGTGCTTCGGCATTACACGGCCATTGCACGCTGCCCAACTCGTCGAGTCTGGCGTAGCTCACCCCGCTGAACGTCGGCGTCAGGCGTGCGATTTCGTCCATGATTTCCGACGGGTGCGAGTAGTTCATCTCGTAGCCCAGACGCTTGGCGAGCATGATCGTCACTTCCCAGTCGGCGTAACCACCGCGCGGCGGCATCACCTGACGCACGCGCGAGATACGGCGCTCGGCGTTGGTGAACGTGCCGTCCTTCTCCAGGAACGACGAACCGGGCAGCAGCACGTGGGCGTACTTGGCGGTTTCGTTCAGGAAGATGTCCTGCACGACGATGCACTCCATCTGCTCCAGCGCGTGGGTCACGTGCTGCGTGTTCGGGTCGGACTGTACGATGTCCTCGCCTTGGCAGTACAGGCCCATGAAGGTGCCCGAGAGCGCGGCATCGAACATGTTCGGAATCCGCAGGCCCGGCTCCGATTGCAGTTCGACGCCCCATTCGGCTTCAAACAGCGCACGTGCGCTGGCATCCGAGACGTGGCGATAGCCCGGCAGTTCGTGCGGGAAGGCGCCCATGTCGCACGAGCCCTGCACGTTGTTCTGACCGCGCAACGGGTTGACACCCACGCCTTCGCGGCCGATGTTGCCCGTGGCCATCGAGAGGTTGGCGATGCCGATCACAGTCGTGGAGCCTTGCGCATGCTCGGTCACGCCCAGCCCGTAGTAAATCGCTGCGTTGCCGCCGGTGGCGTACAGACGCGCGGCACCACGCACCAGATGCGCCGGCACGCCGGTGTGCACTTCGGTGGCTTCCGGCGAATTTTCTGCGCGGGAGACGAAGTCACGCCATTGGCCGAAGGCACGGTCTTCACAGCGCTCGGCGATGAAGTCATCGGCCATCAGACCTTCGGTGACGATCACGTGGGCGAGGGCATTGACCATCGCCACGTTCGTGCCGGGGCGCAGTTGCAGGTGGTAATCGGCGTGGATGTGCGGGCTCTTCACCAGATCGATGCGACGCGGGTCGATCACGATCAGCTTGGCGCCTTCGCGCAAACGCTTCTTCATGCGCGAGCCGAACACCGGGTGGCCGTCGGTCGGGTTCGCACCCATCACCAGAATCACGTCTGAGTGTTCGACCGACTTGAACGTTTGCGTACCGGCCGATTCACCGAGCGTGGCTTTCAGGCCGTAGCCGGTCGGCGAGTGGCACACACGGGCGCAGGTGTCGACGTTGTTGTTACCGAAGGCGGCGCGCACGAGTTTTTGCACGAGGTAGTCTTCCTCGTTCGTGCAGCGCGACGACACCAGACCGCCGATCGAGTCACGACCGTATTTGGCCTGAATGCGCTTGAACTCCGACGCGGCGTAGTCGAGCGCCTCGTCCCACGACACTTCTTGCCACGGGTCGGTGATCTTCTTGCGGATCTTCGGCGTAAGGATGCGGTCCTTGTGCGTGGCGTAGCCCCATGCGAAGCGGCCCTTCACGCAGGCGTGACCTTCGTTGGCCTGACCGTCCTTGTGCGGCACCATGCGCACGACTTCATTGCCCTTCATCTCCGCCTTGAGCGAGCAGCCCACGCCGCAATAGGCGCAGGTGGTGACCTTGGCGTGCTCGGCCTGACCGAGGTGAATGACGGACTTCTCTTGCAGTGTTGCGGTCGGGCAGGCGGCCACGCAGGCGCCGCACGACACGCATTCCGAATCCATGAACGGCTGATCCTGCCCCGGTGAGACGCGGGCTTCGAAGCCGCGGCCCGAGATCGTCAGCGCAAACGTGCCCTGCGTTTCTTCACACGCACGAACGCAGCGATTGCAAACGATGCACTTCGAGGCGTCGTAGGTGAAGTAGGGGTTGGTTTCGTCTTTCTGGCTGTCGAAGTGGTTGGCGCCGTCGAAGCCGTAGCGCACTTCGCGCAGGCCCGTGACACCGGCCATGTCCTGCAATTCGCAGTCGCCGTTCGCCGCACAGGTCAGGCAGTCGAGCGGGTGATCGGAGATGTACAGCTCCATCACGCCCTTGCGCAGCTCCTGCAACTTCGGCGTTTGCGTGCGCACTTTCATGCCCGGCTCAACCGGCGTGGTGCACGACGCGGGGAAGCCGCGACGGCCTTCGATTTCCACCAGACACAGGCGGCACGAGCCGAACGGCTCCAGCGAGTCGGTGGCGCACAGCTTGGGCACGTTCACGCCGCCTTCGGACGCCGCACGCATGATCGACGTGCCGGCGGGCACGGTGATCTGCTCGCCGTCGATTTCCAGCGTGACTTCTTTCTGCGACTCGCGACGCGGCGTGCCGTAATCCTTTTCGAACATCGGGTCCATCATGGTGAGGGCTCTCCTAGGCGGCCTTAGTCGGCTGGTTCGATGCTTCAGCCGCGCCGAAGTCTTCGGGGAAATGGTTCAGTGCCGACAGCACGGGGTAGGGCGTCATGCCGCCCATCGCGCACAGCGAGCCGGCCAGCATGGTGTCGCACAGGTCGCGCAACAATTTGATCTGTTTGGGACGGTCGCGCCCGTCGATGATGCGGTCCATCACTTCGACGCCGCGCGTCGAGCCGATGCGGCACGGCGTGCATTTGCCGCACGATTCGATGGTGCAGAACTCCATCGCGTAGCGCGCCAGCTTGGCGAGATCGACGGTGTCGTCGTGGGCCACGATGCCGCCGTGACCGAGCACGGCCCACAGCGCAGCAAACGCTTCGTAGTCGAGCGGCGTGTCCCACTGCGATTCGGGCAGATACGAGCCGAGCGGGCCGCCGACTTGCACGGCGCGCAGCGGGCGGCCGGTAATGGCGCCACCGCCGTAGTCGTACAGAATCTCGCGCAGCGTGACACCGAAGGCCTTCTCGATCAGGCCGCCGTACTTGATGTTGCCCGCCAGCTGAATCGGCAGCGTGCCGCGCGAGCGGCCCATGCCGAAGTTCTTATAGAAGTCGGCGCCGCGATCCATGATGATCGGCACCGAGGCCAGCGAGATCACGTTGTTGATGACCGTCGGCTGGCCGAACAGACCTTCGATGGCGGGCAGCGGCGGCTTGGCGCGCACCACACCGCGCTTGCCTTCGAGGCTTTCGAGCAACGCGGTCTCTTCGCCGCAGACATACGCGCCGGCGGCCTTGCGCACTTCCAGATGGAACGTCTTGCCCGAGCCGAGAATGTTCTCGCCGAGATAGCCGGCGGCCTTCGCGTTGACGATGGCTTCGTTGAGTACGTCAATCGAATGCGGGTACTCGCTACGTACGTAGATGTAGCCGCGCGTGGCGCCGACGGCGATGCCGCCAATGGTCATGCCTTCGACAAGTACGAGCGGGTCGCCTTCCATCAGCATGCGGTCGGCAAACGTGCCGGAGTCGCCTTCGTCGGCGTTGCAGACGATGTACTTCTGTGCCGACGGCGTGTTCAGTACTGTCTTCCACTTGATGCCGGTCGGGAAGGCTGCGCCGCCTCGGCCGCGCAGGCCCGAATCGGTGACTTGCGTGACGATGGCGGCACCGTCCATGGCGAGGACGTTGCGCAGGCCGCGATAGCCGTCGTGAGCGACGTAATCGTCGACCGAGACGGGATCGGTCACGCCCACGCGGGCGAACGTGAGACGTTCCTGCTGCTTCAGATACGGGATTTCTTCGGTCAGGCCGAGTGCGAGCGGGTGATCGCCACCGGTGATGACGTTCGCATCGAACAGGGCCGGCACGTCGTCGACCTCGACCGGGCCGTAAGCGACGCGGCCTGCCGGCGTGGCGACTTCGAGCAGCGGTTCGAGCCAGAGCATGCCGCGCGTGCCGTTGCGTACCAGTTCGATGGCAATGCCGCGTGCGGCCGCTTCAGCGACGATGGCCTCGGCGACTTCGTCGGCACCGAGGGCGAGGGCGGCAGAGTCGCGCGGCAGGTAGAGACGCACGGTGCCGGTCGATGGGCTGGATTGGGCGGGAGCTTGGCTCATACGGCATCCTTCGCGCGGGCGAGCAGGCGGTCGAATTTCTCGGGGGTGACGCGCGCGTGCAGCTTGTCGTCGATGGTGATGGCCGGCGACGTGGCGCACTGGCCAAGGCAAAACACGGGTTCTAGCGCGACATCGCCGCTATGGGCGTGCATCGCGCAACCGATGACGCGCTCGGCATGCGCCACGAGGGCGTCGGCCCCCATGCTCTGACAGGCTTCGGCACGACAAATCTGCACCACGTGGCGCGGCGGCGCACTGGTGCGGAAGTGGTGATAGAACGTGATCACGCCGTGAACTTCGGCGCGCGAGAGATTGAGGGCGTTGGCGATAACGGGCACGGCGTCCGGGGGCACGAAGCCGAAGGCTTCCTGAACGTCGTGGAGGATGGGCAATAGCGGCCCTTCCTGCGCTGCATGAGCGTCCAGAATCGCTTGCACCGTCGCGACGGAATAAGCCTCGCGCATGGCAGTTGTCTCCTGTTTGGCTTGCCGGGGGGAACGGCGCACCTGCGGGTATGAATATGTTTTGTCTACCGCAATTAAATTCCGGCAAACCTGTTCGGCTTGCCCCGGGGCGAGAGGCCCGATAAAAACGCATCCGGAAGACGCGGCTCGGGTCTAGCGATTAGCGTTGACGCCGGATGCGTGTGCGGCACATAGCCCCCACCATATGCCGCACGAGCTGGCCTCTCGCCCGTTGCTTACATCATGAACCGGAACTGCCAAGCCTCGCTGATCCGCGAGCGGCTTGTCGCCCACTTTCCCGGGCGGCGCTTCGTCACGTCAGGGGCGGCATGGGGAGTGGCCGTCTTGTCGGTGCCGAAGCATCAGTATGTGAAACACGATATATGATATACGGTATACGTGCAATAGCTTGAGAGGGCGTTTGGCAGGCTCGTTTACCCGAGGTGGCCGAGGTGGCCGGGGTCGGGTGACTTGGATGATGCGAATGACGTGAACGACGGGGTGATGCGGGGCGTCGGCGAGCGCGACGCGCAGAGTGCGGCTAATAGAGTATGCCGTGGAGTCGGGCGGGAAGGGCGGGGAAACAAAAAAGCCAGCGGCACGAGTGTGCGGCTGGCTTTCTTTGTGCGCAGATGCGATGCGCTTGGCGGACGTCAGCCGCCGGTCATACCGATCAGTCGAGGAAGTCGCAATGCTCTTCGACGAACGCGGCCAGACCGAGGGTGTGGTCGCGCGCAAGCTTCTCGGCCAGTTCCGTATCGCGTTTTTCCAGCGCAGTAATGATCTTCAGGTGGTCGACAATCGAGCGTGCGGCCCGGTCGTTCTGAGCGATCGTCACTTTACGAATGGCACGTACGTGAATGAACAGGTTCTTGATGGTGTTCGCAATCGCTTGCGAGCCGCCAAGATTGATCAGCGCCTGATGGAAGTCGATGTTGGCGTCGGAATACTCTTCGATGTGGTCCGTCGGCGGTGCATTGACGAATTCGTCGAACAGATGGCGCAGCTTCGCGATTTCGTCGTCCGACGCATGCAGCGTTGCCAGACGGGCCGACATGCCCTCAAGGGCGGCCCACATCTGAATCATCTCGACGATTTCACGCTTGGTCTTGCGGATGATGAAGATGCCACGACGCGGCACAGTACGCAGAAAACCTTCCTGTTCCAGCAAGGTCATCGCTTCGCGAATCGGGGTGCGCGAAACGCCAAGCTCCTGGATGAGCTGACGCTCGTCCAGGCGGATCTCTTCTTTCCGGTTATAGATATCAGCATCTGCGATGGCTTTTTTCAGCCGCGCATACGCCTGATTACGAAAACTCGTGGTGGTATCGATCGGCCCCAGCGCGAGTGGTGTCACTCGCTCCGGAGTTGGGGTGATCAGGGACATGCAATAGTCTCCTAGGTATTACGGCCTCCTCAGAGGCGCAATGCTTGCTGCCCCACGACGGTTGCCGGCTTCGTGACGAGTTTACCCGATTCGATTGCCTGCGTGGTTTCCGCCAGGTAAGCGAAGCGGCCGTTCTTCTCGGCCTTTTCAAGCATCGACGCCGGCAGCGATGCATACAGATGAACCATGGCAATACCGGTGGCGAGGGCGGCAGCGAGGGCGAGCAAAGTCAGCGCAGCGACAAACATGATGACACTCCTGAAAGACGAAAATTGATCAGTACGTGGGGGAGAACTTGCTTTGCATTGTATGTCGCAACGCAGCAAGTCTCAAGATATACCACATACGGAATATCAAAATTTATCGTTTTTCGGGACGTTCTATGGGTGTCACCCCCAGTCGATGGGCCGATTTTGTCTCTTTTTCCGATAGTGCCGGGCGGGTCGATGCGCGGCGCTGACCTCCTCAAGTGTCCGGTTGGCGTGCAAGAGTGTGGATTTCGGGACGCGATGATCGTGCGCTGTCAGTCGCGTGCTCGAAGGTGTCCTCAAAAAGGGGAAAACGGTGATATTGCGTTGCCGCGAAACCACAGCCGGTATTGCGTACATTCAGCAGGCAAGCGGCGAAGGCACCCAAAAAGGGCCAAATACAAATCGGGACCGGCGGGGCAGGGCCGACTGCGGCGGGACCCGCCCTGAGGTTGTTGCCGCAACCGGCCCTTCTATATAGATAGGGTGCGTGACAAGCGAAGTACAACGCCCACCTGCCACGCACTCTATATCAGTAGCGATTTCCCGCTAACGGCTCGGGCTCGCCCCAGTTCGAGCAAGTTCGCTCAGGCGGCCTTGGCCAGCCGTGCCTGCGCAGCGGCGACAGCATCGGGCTGGGTCATGAACTCGCGTTGCTGAATCAATGCGAGCACCACATCGAGCGTGGGCGTGGGCACGCCAGCGAGGCGGCCCATTTCCTGAACGACGGAGACGAGCGGATCGATTTCCATGGCCCGGCCGCGCTCGAGATCCTGAAGCATCGACGTCTTGTGCGAACCGACGGCACCCGCGCCATTAATACGACGCTCGACGTCGACGCGGAAATGCACACCGAGCTTGTCGCCGATGGCTTTGGCTTCGAGCATCATGGCTCGGGCGACGGCCCGCGTGCCCGGATCGCTGGCGATGATGTCCAGCGTGCCGTGCGTGAGCGCCGAGATCGGGTTGAAGCAGAGGTTGCCCCACAGCTTGAGCCAGATCTCATCGCGGATGTTTTCGCGAATCGGGGCATCGAGCCCGCCTTCGGTCATGATCTTTGCCAGCGCTTCCACACGAGGCGTACGTTCACCGCTGGCTTCGCCGAGCGGAAACTTGTTGCCGTACACGTGCTGAATCACGCCGGGCGCAACGACTTCGGTGGCCGGATAAACGACGCAGCCGATGGCGCGCTCGGGGCCAAGCTGGCGCCACTGACGGCCGCCCGGATCGATGCTCTCGAGGGTGCTGCCCTCCAGCGCGCCGCCGTGCTTATAGAAGTACCAGTAGGGAATGCCGTTCACGGCAGTCACCACCGCAGTGTCCGGCCCGATGAGCGGCTGCATGGCGTCGAGTACCGCCGGCACTGAGTGCGCCTTGAGCGCGATGATGACGTAGTCCTGCGGACCGAGCTCACGCGGATCGTCGGTGCAACGCAGCTGGGCGACGCGTTCCTCGCCGTCGATCAACAACTTGAGTCCGTGCTCGCGCATCGCCGCGAGATGCGGTCCGCGCGCCACCAGACTGACATCGGCCCCGGCGCGCGCAAGCTGCACGCCGAGATAACCACCGATGGCACCGGCGCCATAGATGCAAATCTTCATGAAGTCTCCCTCCACAAATGGTCAATCGAAACTTGGCCTTTTATTTTTCTAATATCAAATGTTGTATATCGTATATCACAAGGCGGGAAGCACCAAGCTTTCCCGTCACTTAACGTGTCATGGTTTCCCCGCGGTCGATCGGTTAAGGCATTAAAGGATGGGGGAGGGATGTGTGAGCGCGACCGTCATTGCGCCTCGGCGAATTGACGCAAAAAGCGGTGGGCGAGTGAATTATTACGGTGTGTTACAGCGAGGTCGAGCGTTCGTCGATACATCTCTCTTGTGAGAGAAATTATCAAAAATATCGTCTTGTGCTCGTTTTAAAAATCCTCAAGGACGCCGATATAAAAGGGCGGAGCGCCTTATTCGGCGTGCCTCCCGGATCAGGTTAACTCCTTAGTATTTTCGCATTGCGTTGTTGCGGCGCTCCGGCCTACAGTTGCCTTACTGTATCTAGCCGCCACTTGGAACAGTGCCTCGCGTGCCGTGGACGTTTTCGAAGCAATGGACCGAAAACGCCTGCGGCACGCGAGGGGGATAGCGAGAAAAGCAATAAATTAGTGTTGACTTATATCTGATATATCGTATATTTCGTTCGGTATATTTGCGGTGGACGACGTCGCATCGCAAGCATCAGAGACAAAGTCGACGAGGCCAAGACCTCGTAAAAGCATACCCAGGGGGCATAGACCCCATCCGGAAGGTGTTGTTGTTGTGAAGCTGTCAAACAACTGAAAACCGATGGAGGAGGTACAAGTGGAGACGACAAATCAACACGGTAAGACATCCGTGTTCGCGAGCCCTTGGGTTCAGCTCGCGTTCGGCGTGATTTGTATGGCGATGATCGCCAACTTGCAATACGGGTGGACGCTGTTCGTCAATCCGATCGATGAAAAGTATCACTGGGGCCGCACGGCCATTCAGGTGGCATTCACGATCTTCGTGGTCACCGAGACGTGGCTGGTGCCGATTGAAGGCTATCTGGTCGACCGCTTCGGTCCGCGTCCGGTGGTGGTGGGCGGCGGTCTGCTTTGCGGGGTGGCGTGGGCGTTGAATGCCTATGCCGATTCGCTGGCGATGCTGTATTTCGCTGCGGCAGTGGGTGGTGTCGGTGCCGGTGCTGTTTATGGCACTTGCGTGGGTAACGCGCTCAAGTGGTTCCCGGCAAACCGGGGTCTGGCCGCAGGGCTGACGGCAGCGGGCTTTGGTGCAGGCTCGGCCCTGACCGTGGTGCCGATTGCCAACATGATCAAGAGCAGCGGCTACGAAAACACCTTCCTGGTGTTCGGTCTTGGCCAGGGCATCATCGTGCTGGTACTGGGTCTCGCGCTCGCTTCGCCGCCGGCCGCCTTCGAGGCACTCAAGAAGCTTGCTCCGGGCGCACGCCGCTACGACGCCAAGCCGACCGAAGTCATGCGCAGCCCGGTGTTCTGGCTGATGTATCTGATGTTCGTGCTGATGGCCGCTGGCGGTCTGATGGCAACGGCTCAGCTCGGCCCGATCGCCAAGGACTACGGCCTGGACGGCACGCCTGTCTCGCTGATGGGCCTGACGCTGCCGGCACTGACCTTCGCACTGGCCATCGACCGGGTACTGAACGGGGTGACGCGTCCGATCTTCGGCTGGATTTCCGACAAGATCGGTCGTGAAAACACGATGTTCATCGCCTTCGCGATGGAAGCCGCGGGTATCTACGCACTGTCGGTCTGGGGTCAACACCCGGTCGCGTTCGTGATTCTCACGGGCCTCGTGTTCTTCGCCTGGGGTGAAATCTACAGCCTGTTCCCGGCCACTTGCGCCGACACCTTCGGTTCGAAGTACGCCGCGACCAACGCCGGCATGCTCTACACCGCCAAGGGAACGGCCGCATTGCTGGTGCCATTTACCAGCGTCATCACCGCCACAACAGGTAGCTGGCACGCCGTGTTCATGATTGCAGTCGTCATGAATGCCACTGCCGCCGTACTTGCGCTCTTCGTGCTCAAGCCGATGCGCGCCCGACTGGCCCAACGCTACGCGGACAGCAGTGCCCGCGCTGCCGAGGAAGTCATGACCAAACCAGCAGACTTGTCCCGCAGTACGACCTGAGGAACAGGCGCCGGCAGGAGTGCCGCGCGCGATACCACCAGAGTTACGGGGTAGCGCGCGCGGCATGCAAGACAGTATTGAAGTCCTAAAGTAATCGTCAGCGAAAGACGACGCAACACTGAAACCGGAAAAATTGGAGGAGAGAATTATGTCCATTGCGATGACCGTGCCAGTCGGCAAGGCGGAAAACAACACCGCGGGCGACACGCTCAAAGACAGCAGCCGACACGCGAACATCGTGTCCGAGGCAGAAACGACTGATGGTTTCCATCTGGTCATCGATGCCCTGAAAGCGAACGACATTGACACTATCTTTGGTCTGGTGGGGATTCCCATCACCGATCTGGCCCGCCTCGCGCAAGCGGAAGGCATGCGCTTCATCGGTTTCCGTCATGAACAGCACGCCGGCAACGCTGCCGCCATTGCTGGCTACATGACTCAGAAGCCCGGCATTTGCCTGACGGTGTCCGCACCGGGTTTCCTGAACGGCCTGACGGCACTGGCGAACGCCACCACCAACTGCTTCCCGATGATCTTGATCAGCGGCTCGAGCGAGCGCGAGATCGTCGACTTGCAGCAGGGTGACTACGAAGAGATGGACCAGCTCAACGCTGCCAAGCCGTACTGCAAGGCCGCCTACCGCGTGCTGCATGCAGAAGACATCGGCGTGGGCGTGGCCCGTGCGATTCGCGCGGCCGTGTCGGGCCGTCCGGGTGGCGTGTATCTGGATCTGCCGGCCAAGCTGCTGGCTCAGACCCTCGATGCGCAGAAGGCGAAGGATTCGCTGATTCGTGTGATCGACGCAGCACCGCGTCAGATCCCGGCACCGGACTCGGTGAAGCGCGCACTCGACGTGATCAAGAACGCCAAGCGTCCGCTGATTCTGCTGGGCAAGGGCGCAGCCTACGCGCAAGCCGACGCGGATATTCGTGCGCTGGTGGAAAAGTCGGGCATTCCGTATCTGCCGATGTCGATGGCCAAGGGCCTGCTGCCCGATACGCATGAACAATCGGCTGCCGCCGCACGCTCGTTCGTGTTGCAAGAAGCTGACGTGGTCGTGCTGATCGGTGCCCGCCTGAACTGGCTGCTCGCGCACGGCAAGGGCAAGACGTGGGGCGCCGCACCGAAGAAGTTCGTGCAGATCGACATCTCGCCGACGGAAATCGACAGCAACGTGGCGATTGCCGCGCCGGTGATCGGCGATATCGGCTCGTGCGTGTCGGCACTGTTGGCCGGCATCGACAGCAACTTCGGCAAGCCGAGTGCTGAGTGGACTGGCGCGATTGCGGAACGCAAGAACAAGAATCTGGCCAAGATGGCGGCAACGCTCGACCAGAATCCGTCGCCGATGAATTTCCACAGCGCACTGCGCTCGATTCGCGACGTGCTGAAGGCGTACCCGGACATCAACCTGGTGAACGAAGGCGCGAACACGCTGGACTATGCCCGCAGCATCATCGACCAGTACCAGCCGCGCAAGCGCTTTGACTCGGGTACGTGGGGCATTATGGGTATCGGCATGGGCTTCGCGATCGGCGCAGCCGTGACGAGCGGCAAGCCGGTGGTGGCGATTGAAGGCGACAGCGCCTTCGGTTTCAGCGGCATGGAACTGGAAACGATCTGCCGTTACGACCTGCCGGTCACGACGATCATCTTCAACAACAACGGCGTGTATCGCGGCACCGACGTGAACCCGACGGGTGGCAAGGACGTGGCCCCGACGGTGTTCGTGAAGGGCGCGCGCTACGACAAGATGATCGAAGCCTTCGGCGGTATCGGTTACCACGTCACGACGCCGGAAGAACTGACGAAGGCGTTGCAAGACGCCATCAAGTCGGGCAAGCCGACGCTGATCAACGCCGTGATCGACGAAGCGGCGGGCACGGAAAGCGGCCGCCTGACCAATCTGAATCCGCAAAGCGCGGCGATGAAAAAGTAACTCGAGTCAATTAAGGAGACATGACATGAGCAAACCCCTCGAAGGCATCAAGATCATCGACTTCACGCACGTGCAAGCCGGCCCGGCCTGCACCCAGTTGCTGGCATGGTTCGGTGCGGACGTGATCAAGGTGGAGCGCCCGGGTTCGGGCGACGTGACGCGTAATCAACTGCGCGACATTCCCGAGGCCGACGCGCTGTACTTCACGATGCTCAACAGCAACAAGCGCTCGCTGACGCTGGACACGAAGACGCAGGAAGGCAAGGAAGTGCTGGAGAAGCTGGTGCGTGAATCGGACGTGCTGGTGGAAAACTTCGCACCGGGCGCACTGGACCGCATGGGCTTCACGTGGGAGCGTCTGAACGAACTGAACCCGAAGCTGATCGTGGCATCGGTGAAGGGCTTCTCGGACGGTCACCACTACGAAGACCTGAAGGTCTACGAAAACGTGGCGCAGTGCGCCGGCGGTGCCGCCTCGACGACGGGCTTCTGGGACGGTCCTCCCACGGTGTCGGCCGCAGCACTGGGCGACAGCAACACGGGTATGCACTTGGCGATCGGTATTCTGACGGCGCTGATCGGTCGCGGCCAGACGGGCCGTGGTCAGAAGGTTGCCGTGTCGATGCAGGATTCGGTCATCAACCTGTGCCGCGTGAAGCTGCGCGACCAGCAACGTCTGGACCGTGTCGGCTTCCTGGAAGAGTATCCGCAGTACCCGCACGGCGAGTTCAGCGACGTGGTGCCCCGTGGCGGTAACGCCGGCGGCGGCGGCCAACCGGGCTGGGTGCTGAAGTGCAAGGGCTGGGAAACGGACCCGAACGCTTACATCTACTTCACGATCCAAGGCCACGCCTGGGAACCGATTTGCCGCGCACTGGGCAAGCCGGAGTGGATCAGCGATCCGAACTACGCCACGGCGCAAGCCCGTCAGCCGCACATCTTCGACATCTTCAAGACGATCGAAGAGTGGCTCGCCGACAAGACGAAGTTCGAAGCAGTGGACATCCTGCGCAAGTTCGATATTCCTTGCGCGCCGGTGCTGTCGATGAAGGAAATCGCGAACGATCCGTCGCTGCGCGCTTCGGGCACGATCGTGGAAGTGCCGCACAAGGAACGTGGTTCGTACCTGACGGTCGGCAGCCCGATCAAGTTCTCGGGCCTGAAGCCGGAAATCACGGGTTCGCCGCTGCTGGGCGAGCACACGGAAGAGATTCTGGCCGAGCTGGGCTACAGCAAGGATCAGATTGGCAAGCTGCATACCGCCAAGGCGATCTGAGCGGTTGTCGTGAACTGACGTAGTTTGGTAGTTGTGCAGGTGCCGCACCTTTTTCGGGGGCGGCACCTGTTGTCGCTTTTTCGGGACCGCATTGTCTTTTGATTCATGTATTTTTGTGGCATGTTTTAGCAGCAGCGCATCATCCCCCATAGAACAGCAGGAGACACCATGAGTGCATCGGTGGACGCAGCACAGTTGGTTCAGGTCGTCGGCGACGCGATCGTCGTGGCCGACCCGAAGAACATCATCACGTTGTGGAACGCCGGCGCCGAAAAGATGTTCGGCTTCTCGGCAAGCGAAGCCGTCGGGCAACCGCTGGACATCATCATCCCGGAACGCCTGCGTCATCGTCACAACGAAGGCTATGAAAAAACCATGGCCACCGGCGAGACGAAGTACGGCAGCGATTTGCTCAAGGTGCCTGCTACCCATAAAGATGGGCGCGCCATGTCGATCGCTTTTACCGTGGCACTCTTGCGTGACGCGCAAGGGCAGGTGAGTGGCATCGTCGCCGTCATTCGCGATGAAACCGCACGCTTTCAGGAAGACCGCCAACTCCGCAAACGGCTCGCTGAACTCGAAGCCAAAGTCGGCGAGCTGACCAGCTCCCGCGCCTGATTCTGCCCCTCATGTATTGATGCACGCCTGCCGCACTCGCGGCAGGTTCTGTTTTTCTCGCTTTCCATTCCGCGTTCCATCCCCCCTTTAAAACCTCCCCCCAGACAGACCGGGGCCCCTTCTCGCTGCTCAGACAGTGTTCAACTCGCCTCGAGAAGGGGCCCCGATCTGTCTCGTCCACCGTTGGCGGCATGCCTGTAAACCCGTAGCCAGTGCTAGGGGTTCTTTAAATGCTGCGGCGCAAATCCCTTTAAACATAGGCATTTGGCCGGAATTCTTCCGTTCGTTTCGCAGTGCAGCATCTTGCATTGGCAAAAAATAGCCGTTGATAAAATATCGTGTATGAAATACTGTATATCACAACCAAATACCAACATAACGGCCCTTGCAGCCGAGCCCGAGGAGGAGACAACCATGGCACTCATCGCCATCGCATGTCCGAATACCGTCAGCGTTTTCGCTGGCGACACCCTGATGCAGATGTGCCGCGAGGCGGATCTTCAGGGCCATCGACCCGTTCCTGCGCACGGCATCGCTGCGCAGGCGCTGATTCGCTAACGACAGGGGTCGATCATGAGCAAGGCACTCGAAGGCGTGCGCATCCTCGACTTCACACACGTGCAGTCGGGACCGACTTGCACGCAGCTGCTGGCTTGGTTTGGCGCGGACGTCATCAAGATCGAACGGGCAGGCCACGGCGATGTGACGCGCGATCAACTGCGCGACATCCCGGACGCCGACAGTCTGTATTTCACGATGCTCAACAGCAACAAGCGCTCGATCACGCTCGACACGAAGCACCCGGAAGGTAAGGCGGTGCTGGAGCGCATGATTCGCGACTGTGACGTGCTGGTGGAGAATTTCGCGCCCGGCGCGCTCGATCGCATGGGCTTCACGTGGGAACACATCCACTCGCTGAACCCGCGCATGATCGTGGCCTCGGTGAAAGGCTTCGGCCCCGGCCCGTATCAGGACTGCAAGGTCTACGAGAACGTGGCGCAGTGTGTGGGCGGCGCGGCCTCGACGACGGGCTTCGACGACGGCCCGCCCATGGTGACAGGCGCGCAGATCGGCGATTCGGGCACCGGCCTGCATCTGGCACTCGGCATCGTGACGGCGCTCTATCAGCGCACGATGACGGGGCAGGGGCAACGCGTGCTGGCAGCCATGCAGGACGGTGTGCTGAATCTGTGCCGCGTGAAGCTGCGCGATCAGCAACGTCTGGAACGCACGAACGTGATGGAAGAGTACCCGCAATACCCGAACGGTCAGTTCGGCGATGCGGTGCCCCGCGCAGGCAATGCCTCGGGCGGCGGTCAGCCGGGCTGGATCGTGAAGTGCAAGGGCTGGGAGACGGACCCGAACGCTTATATCTACTTCATCACGCAAGCGCCGGTGTGGGGCTCGATCTGCAAGGTGATCGGCAAGCCGGAGTGGGTGGAACATCCGGAATACGCCACGCCGCGTGCGCGTCTGCCGCGTCTGCGCGAGATCTTCGACACGATCGAACTCTGGACGATGACCAAGACGAAGTTCGAGGTCATGAACATTCTCAATGAGTACGACATTCCGTGCGGCCCGATTCTTTCGATGAAGGAAATCGCCGAGGACATGTCGCTGCGCGAGACGGGCACGATCGTGGAAGTGGATCACCCGAAGCGCGGCAAGTACCTCACGGTGGGCAACCCGATCAAGCTTTCCGACAGCCCGACGCACGTGGAGCGCTCGCCGCTGCTCGGCGAACACACGGACGATGTGCTCTCGGAGTTCGGCTACAGCTCGCAGCAGATCGCGGCACTGCGCGAAGTCGGCGCAGTGTGAATGACTTCAAGAAGTCGCGTCCGGCGCGCGCATGCTCAGGTGTGCCGCGTCGCCGGACCGTTACCGGAATGGCAAACGCATGAAGCTCTGGACCCGTTTCAAGACCGCCCAAGGCCGCATCGGCTTTGGCCTTCTCAAGGGCGACCAAATCCTCGAACACCGCGGCAGTCTCTACGACACGCCGATCGCCACGGGCGCCACGATCGCGCGCGACTCGGTCGATCTGCTGTGCCCGTGCGAGCCGTCGAAGATCGTGGCGCTGTGGAACAACTACCACGCGCTCGGCGCGAAGCTCGGCAAGGCCGCGCCCTCGCACCCGCTCTTTCTCATCAAGCCTGCCACGACGCTGCTCGGCCCGAACGAGGTGATTCGCCGTCCCGCCGCGTATGCGGGGAAGATTGTTTTCGAGGGCGAGCTGGGCGTCGTGATCGGCAAGCGCACGAGCAACGTCAGCGTGGAAGCGGCGCGCGATCACATCCTCGGCTACACACTGGTCAACGACGTCACGGCCGCTGAAATCATCGGCGAAGACGAGAACTTTGCGCAGTGGACCCGCGCGAAAGGCTACGACACGTTCGGCTGCATCGGCCCGGTGATCGCGCAGGATTTCGACTGGCGTGAAGCGGAACTGGTCACGCAACTGGACGGCGCGGAACGCCAGCGCTATCCGCTCGCGGACATGATCTTCAACCCGTGGGAGCAGGTCTCGCGCATCTCGCAAGACATGACGCTGCTGCCCGGCGATGTGATCGCCGTGGGCACGTCGGTCGGCGTGGGCTCGATGAAGGAAGGCCAGTTGGTGGAAGTGAGCATCGACGGTCTGGGCACGCTCGCCAACCGCATGGGCTGATGCACTGATTTCACGGTGGTCGGCCGGGGTGGCAATGGCCTGAGTCGATCGCCCTTTTTCATTCGGCAGTCCGGCATTTCGCGAGGCGTATCGCGCGAACGGCCGGACTGCCGCATGCATCCGGGATATCAGCGAGCGGTGTCGGACCTGTCCGGCCGGTCAGCCGCTTCGGGCGGCGGCAGCGGGCTCTTGTAAGCCATCATGCCGTCGATCAGGGCCGCGCCCTCGGTGAGCAGGAACTGGCGGAATGCGTGGGCGACGGGCGGCAGGCGTTTGCTGCGCCGATGCACGATGTACCAGCTCTGCCACGCCGGAAAGCCCTGCACATCGAGCACGACGAGGTTGCCGGTCTGAAGCTCCATGCCGACGGTGTGAGCTGACAGGAACGAGACGCCCATGCCGGCAATGACGGCCTGCTTGATGGTCTCGGTGCTCGATATTTCCATCGCGATCTGCAACTGCGACATGCGATGGCCGAAGGCGTCCTGCATCGAGTTCCATGTGTCGGAGCCGCGCTCGCGACAGATGAACGGCTCGGCCGCAAGGCGTGCGAACGGAATTTGCCGAAGTCCGGCAAGCGCGTGGTCGGGCGGCGCGACGATGACGTAGGGGTGCGGCGCGAAAACTTCGTTGACGGTATCGATCTCGTGCGGCGGGCGCACCATCACGGCCAGATCGGTCAGGTTTTCGGTCAGTTGATGCAGCAGTTCCTCGCGGTTATGCACCGTGAGGTTGAGGGTGATGCCGGGATGCTGGGCGGTGAAGGCGGCCAGCACACGCGGAAAGAAGTAGTCGCCCGCGCTGATGACGGCCACGTTGAGCTTGCCACCGGTAATGCCTTTGAGGTGATCCATCGCCTCTTCGGTTTCGCGGAAGAGGGCAATGATGGCGCGGCTGTAGTGCAGCATTTCGCTGCCCGCCGGCGTGAGAAAGATCTTTTTACCGAGCTGTTCGAATAGCGGCAGTCCGGCGTGCGTCTCGAGTTGCTTGACTTGGGTCGAGACGGCCGGTTGCGTGAGGTGGAGTTCTTCGGCGGCGCGCGAGAAGCTCAGATGGCGCGCCACAGCTTCGAAGACCTTCAACTGGCGGAGCGTGGCGTTTTTCATGCGATGAAGTATAAGCAATCGTAGATGGTTTGCATAATTAACTTTAACTGTCTTTTATAGGTGGGGCTGCGTAATCTGCAATGGCAGCCCGCATGACAGAAGCGTGAACGAGGGGGTCATAAAAACCACCCGATCACGCACGGTACAGGCGGGTCCGCGTGTTCTGGAGACGATCACTGATTTGGGAGAGCGCCAACATGTCTGTCATCGAAACGCATATCAAACCCGCCGCCCTGGCCCCGGTTGCCAATGCTCATCTGCATGCGTTCAACAACGCGTTTGTCGAGTTGGGTCTCGACTGGCACTGGGATCACCCCACCTACCACTGGTTGTTGCGCACGACGGGCAACGACGACCTGCCGCTGGCCTATCTCGAAGGGGTGTCGGCGCAAGCGCTGCGCCATGCCGAGCTTGTGCTGATCGGCGCGTATCTCGATGGGCATCAGCCGCACCTGCTGCGTGCCTACGAGCCGGAATTTCTGTGTGACCTGATTCACTGCACGAAGGTGCGCTGCTTCGAAGCGGCCAATGAAGGACGTTCGATGCAACCGCCGCGCTCCGTGCTGGCCTGAGTTTTACAACACGACAGGGGCCCAGACCCCGAGACAATAACCATGCATATTGGCATTCCGAAGGAGACGGTCGGCGGCGAATCCCGCGTCGCGGCCACACCGGAAACGGTGAAGAAGCTGGTGGGCGCAGGGCATCGCGTCACCGTAGAGCGAGGTGCAGGCGATTCGGCCAGCGTCCCCGATGCGGCCTACGTCGCTGCGGGTGCCGCCACCGGTAGCGCAGCTGACGCATTCGGCGCGGAACTGGTGCTGAAGGTACGTGCGCCGTCGATTGCCGAAGTCGGCCAGATCGCGCGTGGCGCGGCCGTGGTCGGCATGCTCAACCCGTTCGATGCCGAGAACAACGCCCGCATGGCGGCCGCTGGCATCATCGGCTTCGCACTGGAAGCCGCGCCGCGTACCACGCGTGCGCAAAGCATGGACGTGCTGTCTTCACAGGCCAACATTGCGGGCTACAAAGCCGTGATGCTTGCCGCGAATCTGTATCAGCGCTTCATGCCGATGCTGATGACGGCAGCCGGTACGGTCAAAGCCGCGCGCCTCGTTGTTCTGGGCGCTGGCGTTGCAGGCCTGCAAGCGATTGCTACGGCTAAGCGCCTCGGCGCGGTGATCGAAGCGTCGGACGTGCGTCCGGCCGTGCGCGAGCAGATCGAATCGCTTGGCGCGAAGTTCATCGACGTGCCGTTCGAAACCGACGAAGAGCGTGAGATTGCCAAGGGTGTGGGCGGCTACGCTCGCCCGATGCCTGCGGCTTGGCTCGCACGTCAATCGCAGCTCGTGCACACGCGTCTGACGCAAGCTGACATCGTCATTTCCACCGCGTTGATTCCGGGGCGTGCTGCGCCGACGCTCATCGCTGAAGACACGGTCAAAGCCATGAAGCCCGGTTCCGTGATCATCGATCTGGCCGCTGGGCGTGGTGCAAACGGCGGCGGCAATTGCCCGCTGTCGGTGGCCGACGAAATCGTGAAGGTACACGGCGTGACGATTGCCGGTTACACGAATCTGGCTGGCATGGTCGCCGCTGACGCGTCAGCCCTATATGCCCGCAACGTGCTCGACTTCCTCAAGCTGGTGATCGACAAGGAAAACAAGCTCGTCATCGATACCAACGACGACATCGTCGCCGCGTGCCTGATGTGCCGCGACGGCCAAGTCCTGCGCGCCGCTTAAGGGGGAGACACAACAATGGAAATGATCAATCACACGGTGATCAATCTGATCATCTTCGTGCTGGCGGTGTACGTCGGCTATCACGTGGTGTGGAACGTCACACCGGCACTGCACACGCCGCTGATGGCGGTCACGAACGCCATTTCGGCCATCGTGATCGTGGGCGCCATGCTCGCCGCTGGTCTGACCGAAGGCGGGCTCGGCAAGACGATGGGTGTCATCGCCGTGGCACTGGCAGCGGTGAACGTGTTCGGGGGCTTCCTCGTTACGCAGCGCATGCTTGAGATGTTCAAGAAGAAAGACAAGGCACCTGCTAAGGCTGCCAATGATTCGGCAGCTAAGGGAGCCCACTGACATGAGCATGAATCTTGTGACGCTGTTGTATCTGGTCGCGTCGATCTGTTTCATTCAGGCGCTCAAGGGCCTGTCGAATCCGCGCATGGCGCGACGCGGTAACGCGTTCGGCATGATCGGCATGGCTATCGCGGCCTTCACTACGCTGGCGCTGATCTTCGAACTGCGCAAGCTCTCGAACGGCAACTACTCGGGCCTCGGCCTGATCCTCGCGGGTCTCGTGGTGGGTGGCGGTATCGGTGCTTACGTTGCTCGCAAGGTCGAGATGACGAAGATGCCGGAACTGGTCGCGGCCATGCACTCGCTGATCGGTCTGGCGGCGGTGTGTATCGCGGTTGCGGCAGTCGCAGAACCGGCAGCGTTCGGTATCGTGGCCGCGGGTGAAGCGTTGCCGCCGGGTAACCGCATCGAGCTGTTCATCGGCACGTTTGTCGGCGCGATCACGTTCTCGGGTTCGGTCATCGCGTTCGGCAAGCTCTCGGGCAAGTACAAGTTCCGTCTGTTCCAAGGCGCACCGGTGGTCTTCAAAGGCCAGCACATGGTGAATCTGGCGCTGGCGATCGCGATGCTGGCCTTCGGCGGTGCGTTCTTTGTGTCGCAAAGCTGGACGCCGTTCGTCGCCATGACGGCCATCGCGTTCGTGCTGGGTTTGCTGATCATCATCCCGATTGGCGGTGCCGACATGCCGGTGGTGGTGTCGATGCTGAACTCGTACTCGGGTTGGGCAGCGGCAGGTATCGGCTTCTCGCTGAACAACCCGATGCTGATCATTGCAGGCTCGCTGGTGGGTTCGTCGGGTGCGATTCTGTCGTACATCATGTGTAAGGCGATGAATCGCTCGTTCTTCAACGTGATTCTCGGCGGCTTCGGTGCACAGGCAGGCGCAGCAGCGGCAGGCGGCGAACAGCAACAACGTCCGGTGAAATCAGGTTCGCCTGACGACGCCGCGTTCCTGATGAGCAACGCAGAATCGATCGTGATCGTGCCGGGTTACGGCTTGGCAGTTGCACGTGCCCAGCACGCGCTCAAGGAACTGACCGACAAGCTGGTGGAGAAGGGCGTGACCGTGCGTTATGCCATTCACCCGGTTGCGGGCCGTATGCCGGGCCACATGAACGTGCTGCTCGCGGAAGCTGAAGTCCCCTACGATCAAGTGCTGGAAATGGACGAGATCAACGGTGAGTTCGGCCAGACCGATGTGGTGCTGGTACTCGGCGCGAACGACGTGGTGAACCCGTCGGCCAAGAACGATCCGCAATCGCCGATTGCCGGTATGCCGATTCTCGAAGCCTACAAGGCCAAGACGATCATCGTGAACAAGCGTTCGATGGCCGCCGGCTACGCCGGGCTGGACAACGAACTGTTCTATCTCGACAAGACGATGATGGTGTTCGGCGACGCGAAGAAGGTGGTGGAGGAGATGGTCAAGGCGGCGGCCTGACGCAGCAGGGGTCTCGGGGCGCGCCGGCTTCAACGGCGCGCCAGCGCCACTGCGGTGGCTGGTTTGCTTACTTACTGGCAGGGCACTAGCACATGAACGTATCGCTGAGACAACTCAAGGTCTTCATGGTCGTGGCGCGCAGCAAGAACTTTAGCCGCGCGGGCGCCGAGATCGGCCTGACACAACCGGCCATCAGCCGTTGCATCAACGAACTGGAAGCGCAACTGGGCCTGCGGCTCGTGGATCGCACCACGCGAGAAGTTTCGCTGACCGACGCCGGTGTGACGCTCGCGGGCAGTCTCGATCGCGTACTCGACGAACTGGAAATTGCACTGCTGCAAACGCACGGTGCCGAAGCCCGCACCACGGGCAGGGTCCGTGTCGGCGCCGCACCGACGATTTCCGCAACGCTCATGCCGCGTGTGCTGCTCGCCTCGCAGGCGACGTATCCGGACATCGCGCTCGCACTCGTCGACCAGATGCAACGCGCGGTGCTCGACAGCGTGCGCGCGGGCGATGTGGACTTCGGCATTGTCGTCGCCCCGCAAGGCGCCGACGATCTCTACACCGAACTGCTCATGAGCGAGCCGTTCTGTCTGGTGTGCCGCACCGATCACCCGCTCGCGACGCAGGCGGCGGTGCATTGGTCGGAGTTGTCAGGTGAAAATCTGGTGCTGCTCAATCAGGGCTCGGGCAGTCGTCCGCTGATCGACCGCGCACTGACGACGCAGAAAGTGCAGGGCACCATCACGCAGGAGCTGGGGCATGTGAGCACCATCTTCCGCATGGTGCAGGAAGGGCTGGGTGTCAGCATCCTGCCGCCGTTTGCGCTGCCGCTGCCGGAGAATTCGACGCTGGCCGTGCGGCCGCTGCTGCCGGCATTCGAGCGGGCCATCGTGCTCGCACGCCGCAAGAACCGCTCGCTCTCGCCGGTCGCGCAGACGACCTGGGAATTGATCCATCGCGTCGTACGCGAACGCAATGGGCAACTGCGTGGCGACGCTCAGGCGTTTGTGACCGCTGCGACGGCTGCCACTGCCGCGACGGCTGCTGAAGCCGCCGGTGGCAAGGCCTGAAAACTTCATCTGTCGTGGCGCGTGTTCTGCGCGCCACTTCCGCTGAAAGTTAGCGAACACTTCGATGACGTCGGTGGCGTCAGGCTGACCGCGGCCGCGCATTCCACCCGCATTCCTAATTAAATCAACGATTTGCCATCGCTTTGTGTTGGGTTGTCCACAGGCTTGTGAACAAAATCTGTGGATAAGCTTCGCGCTTCGAGTGCTGCGCGAACCTGCTGTACGAACGCCTGCGCGAGTTGCGACGGCGGGTGCTGAAGCGAGGTCACGGCCGAGACCGTCGACAGGACCTGCGGGGCAAACGGTCTGACTTCGACACGCTGCGTCGCGAACGACGCCGTGATGCCATCGATGATCGAGACGCCTGCGCCATGCTCCACGAGCGTGCAAATGGCGGCGGAGAGTTGCGACTCTGCATTCATGACGCGATCCACACCATGTTCGGCAAACACGCGGTCGATATCGAGCCGCGCATCCGATTCGGTGGGATAGGACACGAACGCTTCGCCACGCAAATCTTCCGGCGTGATGACGTCGTGCGCGGCGAGCGGATGCCCCTTCGGCAGCACACATCGCATCGGTACCCGCAGCAACGGCTGCACTTGCAAGCCCGGACGGGTGAGCGGGTGCGCAACGAAGCCGACATCGCAACGGCGGCCGAGCACCATGTCGACCACGATGTTCGACGCATGCACGAGCAGGGTGGTGTTGATGCCCGGGTGGTCGCGCAGAAAATGCGTGAGCGTGATGGGCAGAAAGTCGAGTGCAATCGCGGGCGCGCCAGCGATGTGCAGCGAGCCGCGCCGCAGCGACTTGATCTGCTCCGCCGTCTGCGCGATGCGCTCCATTCCGGCGAACGACCGCTCGACTTCATCGAACAGGACCAGCGCTTCGGGCGTCGGTTGCAAACGTCCGTTGCTCCGGTCGAAGAGGGCAAATCCGACATCGGCTTCGAGATCGTTCAGCAGTCGTGTGACGGCGGGCTGCGAGACATGCAGCATCTGCGCGGCGCGCGTGACCGTCTGGCGCAGGATCACGGCGCGAAAGGCTTCAAGTTGGCGAATCTTCATGATCGGCGGGGGCGGGGGAGGCGGCGACGTCGCCATAATATACAAACATACTGGTCGCAGAAAATGTGATTTGACGGGCTCGCGCGCGTCAGCGATTCTTGGGTACTCTCAAATAAATCAAGACGCCCGCGCGCAATATTGCGGCATCGGCAAGTCATAACATCTGGCATTGCCCATGTTGCCGGTCGTTTCCCCATCGATGCAAAAGACAAGCGAGATTGCCGTCATTGGCGGCGGGCTGGTCGGCATGGCCATCGCGTACGGGCTGGCCCGGCGTGGTGAGTCGGTCGTCGTGCTCGACGGTGCCGACGATGCGCTGCGTGCCGCGCGTGGCAACTTCGGGCTCGTGTGGGTGCAGGGCAAGGGTGCGAGTTGCCCGTCTTATGCCCGCTGGTCGTTGCACTCAGCCAATCGCTGGCAAGCGTTCGCCGACGAACTGGAAGCCCGCACGGGTGTGTCGGTCGGCTTCGAGCGCCCGGGGGGCTTCAACATCGCCGAGACGGCGCAGGAACTGGCGGCCAAGGCCGCCGTCATGCAGCAACTCAAAACCAGCGAGCCTGCGCTGACCTACGACGTGCTCGATCACGACGCGCTCGCCGAACGCATTCCTGCGATTGGCGATCACGTCGCCGGAGCGATCTACTCGCCGCACGATGGCCACGTCAGTCCGCTCTACACCTTGCGCGCGCTCTTTGCTGCCTTCGCGCAGGCGGGCGGCACGTATGTGCCGAATGCCCGTGTGACGAACATCACGCCGCGTGCCGGTGCGTTTCGGCTCGATATCGAAGGCGGCCGTACGCTCGATGCCGGTCGCGTCGTGCTCGCGGCGGGTCTCGCCAATCGCGATCTCGCGCCAATGGTCGGGCTGTCGGCACCGGTGCGCCCGATGCGCGGGCAGATTCTTGTGACGGAGCGCGTCGCGCCGTTCTTATCGAACCCCACGATCTATGTCCGACAGACGGTCGAAGGCTCGGTCATGCTGGGCGACTCGGCGGAAGACGTGGGCTTCGACGACGGGGTAACCCCAGACGTCATCGCCGATATCGCGCGCCGCGCCATCTCGCCGTTTCCGCTGCTGCGCAACGTGCGTGTCGTGCGTGCGTGGGGCGCGTTGCGCGTCATGACGTCCGATGGCCTGCCGATTTACGAAGCGTCGCGCGATTGCCCCGGCGCGTTTCTCACCACCTGCCATAGCGGCGTGACGCTGGCCGCAGCGCACTGCGACACAATCGTGCCGTGGATCATGGGCGGCGAGCGCCCCGACCTTCTGGAGCCATTTCATGCCCAGCGATTCGCTGTTTAAGTCGCTCGCGCGCCGCGATGGCGCGACGGTGCGCATCGTCATCGACGGCACGCCGTACGATGCCCCGGCCGGTGTCAACGTGGCTGCCGCCATGCTGGCCGCAGGCGATACCGTTTGCCGCACCACGCCCGTGACGGGCGCGCCGCGCGCACCGTATTGCCTGATGGGCGTGTGTTTCGACTGTCTGGTGGAAATCGACGGCGTGCCCAATCGACAGGGCTGCATGACGCCCGTGCGCGATGGCATGCGCGTGCGTCGCATGCAAGGCGCGAGGGAACTGGCATGACGGTGAAGACAGTTGACCTGCTCGTCGTCGGTGCGGGCCCGGCGGGGCTGGCGGCCGCGCTGGAAGCCAAGCGCCACGGCCTCACGCCGCTGGTAATCGATGAGAACCCGCTGCCGGGCGGACAGATTTATCGCAATGTCAGCGCGTCGCCATTGGCCGACCCCGAGTTGCTCGGCGAAGATTATCTGTACGGCCACACGCTTGTGCAGGCGTTCGAAGACGCGGACATCGCTTATTGGCCGCGCACGCTGGTATGGCAGATCGGACAAGACCGGCGCGTGTTTGCGACCCGCGAAGGCGCGGGCACGTGGCAGATCGACGCGCAGGCGATTGTGCTGGCGGGCGGTGCGATGGAGCGTCCGTTTCCGATTCCCGGCTGGACGCTGCCCGGTGTGATGGGCGTGGGGGCCGCGCAAACGCTGCTCAAGTCGGCGGCGCTTGCGCCGCAACACGGTGCCGTGCTCGCGGGTTGCGGGCCGTTGCTCTACCTGTTTGCGTGGCAGTTGTTGCGCGCTGGCGTACCCGTTCGCGCCATCCTCGATACGACACAACGCCGTGCCCGACGCGAAGCTTTGCGTCATCTTGGCGGCGCATTGCGTGCGCCGGGGTATCTCGCCAAGGGCATCAAGTTGCTGCGTGCCATCCGGGCAGCGGGTGTCGAGCACGTGAAGGATGTAGACGCCCTGCGAGTGCTCGGCAGCGCGAGCGGAGACCGGGTGGAAGCCATCGAATATCGCGTGGCCGGGGTCTCTGGCGAATCAAAGCGCATCGACACGCCGATGGTGCTGTTGCATCAGGGCGTGGTGCCCAACACGCAGATCACACGCTCGATTGGGTGCGAGCACGTGTGGCACGACGCACAACTTTGCTGGGTGCCGCGTACCGATGCGTGGGGTGAGTCGAGCGTGCCGCGCATCTTCGTGGCAGGCGATGGCGGTGGTATTGCCGGGGCGCGCGCTGCGGAACCGTCGGGGCGGCTTGCTGCCTTGCAAGCGGCACATACGCTTGGCCGCATCGACACGTCACGTCGAGATTCGGCGGCATTCTCGTTGCGACGCGATCTTGCTCGCCACACGGCGATCCGGCCGTTTCTCGATGCGTACTATCGGCCATCCGATGCTTTGCGCCGGCCCGCCGAAGATGACACGGTGGTGTGCCGCTGCGAAGAGGTGACGGCGGGCGACGTGCGGCACATGGCGGCGCTGGGATGCGTGGGGCCGAACCAGACGAAGTCATTCTCACGCTGCGGGATGGGGCCTTGTCAGGGACGCCTGTGCGGCCTGACAGTGGCTGAACTGCTCGCGCAGGCGCAAGGGCGCGATGTGGCGGACGTGGGCTATTACCGCATCCGTGCGCCACTCAAACCTGTGATGCTTGGCGATCTGGCGACGGCCGTACCCGCGCCGACACAACCCGCCGAGCGGCAGGAGTTTCCGCGCTGAGTTTGGGGGGCGAATGCGTTAAATGCGGCATTGATCGCGCACCAAATCCGTATTGAATCCTCACTGAACCCGCACTGAACTATTTCCCCTGTCTGGCTGCCGCCCGCGTACTTGACCGGCGCGTCGCGGCGGCCAGCTTTTTTCAGTGAAGCGTTGATGCTTCGGACGCCGTGGCATTGCCGGGGCGGTTCACTGCAATGTCATCGAGGTTGCGCTAGAATTCCCTTCATTCGCAGGCCGCGCTATACGCCGACGGCCTGACGATCTCTCTTCTCGTCATGACACGGCAGACAACTGCGCCGTGTCACCCCCAAGTTTCAAGACTCCCATGACTTCAGCATCTGCGAAGCCACGCTCGGGCTTTTGGCCTGCGCGCGCGGCGACGATGGCATTACTGTTTTGCAGCGGTTTTCTCTATGCGACGTGGGGCGTGCACGTGCCCACGGTCAAGGCGATGTTCGATCTGAACGATGCCAGCCTGTCGGTGGCGATGTTTGCCATCGCGGGCGGGGCCATCGTCACGATGTCGCGCATGGCCCGCTGGATCGGTCGCGCGGGCAGCCAGCGCGCCAGCCTCGTGTCGGGCATGGCGCTGGCCGTTACCAGCGCGTTCATTCTGTCGATGCCGAACTACTGGGGCCTCGTGGGCTGGCTCGCGTTGTATGGGGCAGCAAACGCCACCTATGACGTCGCCGTGAACGCACAGGCCGCCACGCTGGAGGCGCGCTACCGCAAGCCGATCATGGCATCGCTGCACGGGTGTTTCAGTCTGGGCGGAATGTCGGGCGCGCTCGTGGGCGGTGCATGGCTCGCGCATCAGGGTTCGCCGCAGTGGCATATCGGTCTGGCGGCGATGGGCTGCGCGGTCGTGATGCTGGTCGGCGCGCGCTTCATGCAACCCGATATGTTGCCGGGCGAGGCGCCGGTGGCTGCGTCGTCGGATGATTCATCGCGCAAAGCGGTTCCGCCGCCCGCGCTCGACGACGCGTCGCGCCGCAAGTTGCATCGCCGCCTGACCGGCTTCGGCATTCTCGCGTTTCTCGGGTTGGTGGTGGAGGGCGCGATGTACGACTGGACAGCGGTCTACATGCGCGAAGTGGTGGCCGCACAGGGTGCATGGATTGGCGCAGGCTATGCCGCGTTCTCACTCGGCATGGCGGGCGGGCGCTTCGGTGGTGACCCAGTGCGGGCGCGCATGGGCGGCGCTCGCCTGTTGCGCGTGAGCAGCTTGTTGTGTGTCGGCGGGGTGATGCTCGCGCTGGTCTGGCGCGAACCTGCGGCGGCCGTGGCCGGTTTTGCGCTGGCCGGACTGGGCCTGTCGAATGTGATGCCGGTGATGTTTGCGGCGTCGGGTGAAGTGGCGCGCGGCGCGGGGATGGCGAGCGCCGAAGCGATTGCCGTGATGGCGCGGCTCGCTTATCTCGGCCTGCTCGTGGGGCCGGTGCTCATCGGGGCGATCGCACATGGCATCAGCCTGCCGGTGGCATTGGCTGCGGGCCTGCTGTGTATCGTGCCGATTGCGTTGCTCGCACCGAAGATGCTGGCGGGCGCCGATGGGCGCACCGCACAGCACTGACGTCATTCAGAAGTCTTGCGATGCCCGACGCGTCGCATTGAGGTTACGCAGGTGCGCCGCGCCCAAGGCGCTCGATCAGCGCGCGGTGCGCCGGCCATTGCGCGGCGAGCGTCGCCGGGTCGGCCATCTCGAAGTCCTCGAACGCGAACCCGGGCGCGACGGTACATCCCGCCAGCGAGTAGCTCGTCGAAGGTGCGGGCTGCGCCGCGAACCAATGCCCGGCGCGAACCACGTGCTGAAGATGCTCGCCGTTCACGACATCGGCACCGAGGCATGTCGTCGTCAACTTGCCCGCCGGGTCGATCTCGTGAATCCAGAGTGTGCCGCCGAGATGGAAATGCCAGATCTCGTCGCTGCGAATCCGATGGAACGCAGAGAAATCACCGGCTTCGAGCAAATAAAAAATCGCCGTGGAAATGTTGCGCGCGCCTGAGAAACCGGGCGGCAGCGCCTGCGCCGCAATGGTGTCGGCGGCGCGGTAGGTTTCGCGGTAGTGCCCGCCTTCCGGGTGCGGCTGTAGCCCCAGCGACGTGACGAGTTCAGCGGCAGACGGCATGGCGGATTCCTGAAAGATCCGGGGAAACTTAACGCAACGTGATCGATGCTTCACCGATCCCGTCGATGGTGCCGCGCAACACGCCGGTGCTATTGGCGGGAATCATGCCGACATAGGAGCCGCACGTAATCACGGCACCGGCGCGCATCGTGATACCGCGCTTGCCGTTGTGATTGACGAGCCACGTGAGCAATGCGCGCGGATCGCCCGCCGGGTTGCGCGTGCGGGCAGGGGCGATGTTGTTGCCGTCGAGTGTGAAAGTCACTTTCGGTGAGTCGTAGTTGAGCGACGCGCTGTAATCACGGCCGCTACCGATCACCAATGCGCCGTTGTTCTGCAAATCGGCGAGCACGAAACGCGAATCGAGCCCGGTTGCGGCGTAGCGGCTGTCGGTGATTTCGATGGTCACCAGCGTCTCGCCCACGTGCATGAAGATATCGCGCTCGTCGTGACGGCCCGGCTTGATATCGCGTGAGAGACGGAACGCAATTTCCAGTTCCAGACCCGGGCGGAAGAAATCGTTCAGCGGGAGCGAGCCGCCGGCTTCGCTGACGACGGACGCGGGAATTGGTGCGCAGTTCGGCAGATCGGTCGGTGCCTTGGCGCCCACTTTCCACGCGGTAATCGTCTCGCCGAGCAGATCGAGCGTGCGCAACTGCACGGCGTAAGCGCCGTTGGCGTCGATGGGGCGCAACTCGGCCGCGGGCGAATCGATGGGCGTGTCGCCACGGCGCGTATCCGCCAACAGACGGGCGAGGGACTCGACGGCAGCTTGCGTATCGTGGGTGTCGGGCATGAAGCAGGTCTCCGGTGTATGGGGCGGGCGATGCCCGTATGTCGGGCGAACGCCGGTGTGTCTGACAGACGAATCGTATACATAATTCAACGCCAATGGCGCAGTGCAGCGAACGTGGTGTCTACCGCGCGAAAACAACAGTCAACGTAGTCAAAGTGACATCGATCTGCGAGAATCAGTTTCGTGTAATTGTTCGTAATATTTCGTGGAGTCCGTTGCAACAAGTCCTTGGCGAGCTACGCCGCCACCCACGAAAGTGCCGTGCCTGGTGTCGATAACATTCTTCCAAAAGCGAGCGACCTTGCCGAGCCTATGCACTCTGTCCCGTTGAATGTTTTTCCGGATCACGCGTCCCATGGCCCGCCTGTCACTGAGGCTGCCGTGAACTTGCCGATCAGCCGTCAGGCGCTGCATCTCGCGGTCGGGGACCGCTTGCGCAGGATGATCACCGAGGGAGTGTTGGTGCCGGGCGCGCATCTGAACGAGCGCGCATTGTGCGAACAACTCGGCGTATCGCGCACACCGCTGCGCGAGGCGCTCAAGGCGCTGGCCGTCGAGCGCCTGATCGAATTACTGCCTAATCGCGGTGCCCGCGTCGTGACGCTCTCGGCTGGCGACATTGCGGACGCGTTCGAACTGCTCAGCGGCCTTGAGGCGCTGGCGGGGGAGTTGGCCTGCGAGCGCATCACGCAGGCGGAAATTGACGAGATTCAAGCGCTGCACACCACCATGGGCGTGTGCCACGCGCACGGCGATCTGCCCGGTTACTTCGAATGCAATCGGCGCATTCACGAGCGTATCAATGCCGCCGCGCGCAATCCGTCGCTCATGCAGATGTATCAGGCCGTGAACCGGCGCTTGCAGGCGCTTCGTTTTCGTTCGAACCTGCATGCGGGCAAGTGGGAGCGCGCCATCGCGGAACACGATGCCATGCTGCAAGCGTTGCATCAGCGTGACGGCGTCACGCTCGGCCGCCTGCTGCGCGCGCATCTGATGGCCAAGTGCGACGTCGTGTTGGCCCACGTACGCGCCGCCGCCTGACAAGTCGCGCTTAAGCTGCGCGACTCATACTCACCAGTCCTTCATTGAGCATGGCCGCGACATAGGCGTCGGTCTTGCTGCGCAGATGCGTCTCCATGAGCGTGCGCAGCCGCTTGCTGTCGCGCCGGCGCATGAGCGAGAGCATTTCCGCGTGCTCATCCACCGCTTGCCGCCAGCGCTCGGGCGTGGGCGTCAGACGCTCACGCACGTGCCGCAACCGCGCGTTCAGATTGTGGAAGTATTCCGCCAGCGGGCCGTTATCGGCGATGCGCAAGATGCTCAGGTGAATTTGCTGGTTGAGCGAGAAATACGCTTCATGATCCGTGCGTGCAAAGGCCGCTTCCATCTCAACTTGCAGGCGGGCGAGTTCATCGAGATCGGCGTCCGTCGCCTTCTCGCAGGCCTGTTCACCTGACAGTCCCTCCAACACCGCCATCACCGCGAGCAGATTCACCACCTCGTCGACACTCACGCGCGCCACGCGGGCCCTGCGCGTCTCCGAGATTTCCACCAGTCCTTCGTTCGCCAGCCGCTTGAGCGCTTCGCGCAGCGGCGTGCGCGATACCGCCAGTTCGTCGCACAGCGCCCGCTCGGACAGCGGCGCGCCCGGGCGGAGTTCGCCACGGACGATGCGCGCCTTGAGCGCTTCGTAAGCGGTGGCGTTGAGCGATGCTGACGTGTCCATGAGCCGGTGATTTCTGAAATGGAATGCCAATTCTGATTGGGGTGAAGTGTTCCGTCAATCGCTTAGGGCGGTAAATCACACGTTAACCCTGATTTATACGGTTATCACTTGCCAGTTCTACATCAATACTTCTATCGTTAACAAAAATTGGTATACCAAAATGGCTTCGACACATGGGGTGCGAGCCGGCGTAAGAAGGAGGCAATGTGACATCGACCGTTCTGACCGAGCAACGCGGCGCAGTGGCGCTGGTGACGCTCAACCGTCCCGAGAAACTCAACGCGCTGACCAAGCCGATGTGGCAGGCGTTGGGCGACACGATTCTTACGCTGTCCGAGGCGCCCGGCGTGCGCTGCATCGTGCTGCGCGGTGCGGGCGAAAAATCGTTCGCGCCCGGCAACGACATCGCCGAGTTCGAGACCGATCGTGCCAACGTGGAACAGGCCCGGGCGTACGGCGCACTGATGCACAGAACGCTCGACGCGCTGGCCAATTGCCCGGTGCCGCTCGTGGCCATGATTCATGGCATTTGCGTGGGCGGCGGTATGGAAATCGCCGCGTCGTGCGACGTGCGCATCTGTGGCGAGTCGAGCCGCTTCGGTGCACCGATCAACAAGCTGGGGCTGGTGATGGCGCATGCGGAGTTGTCGGGCTTGGTGCGACTGCTCGGTCCCACACGCGCGCTGGAAATCTTGCTGGAAGGGCGAATTTTCGATGCACAGGAAGCGCAGCGCATTGGCCTCGTCACTCGCGTGGTCCCTGATTCGAAAGTCACAGAGGAAGCCCTGACCAGTGCCGAGCGCATTGCTGCCGGAGCACCGCTGGTGGCGCGCTGGCACAAGCGGTTTGTGCGTGAGTTGGCGAGCGGCGAGCCGCTGACGGCGGCACAGATCGACGAGGGCTTTGCGTGCTTCGGCACGGCCGATTTCCAGACGGGCTATCGCGCGTTTCTCGCGAAGACGGCCCCGGTGTTCGAGGGGCGCTGAGATGACCGAGACCGTTCAACCCAAGGGTGGCCCGTTGCAGGGCGTGAAGGTGATCGAGCTGTCCCACATCATGTCGGGCCCCGTGTGCGGCATGATGCTGGCCGACATGGGCGCCGACGTCATCAAGGTCGAGAAGATGGAAGGCGACGATGCGCGCCGCTTTGCGCCCATCCTCTCGCATGGCGAATCGGCATCGTTCATGATGCTCAACCGCCATAAGCGCGGCATCGCGCTCAATCTCAAAACCGAGGGTGGCAAGGCGGTGTTGCGCAAGATGCTGGCCACGGCTGACGTGGTGACCGAGAACTATCGCAAAGGCACGATGGAGAAGCTGGGGCTCGGCTATGAGACGCTGCGCGAGGCCAACCCGGCGCTGATCTACTGCGCAATCTCCGGGTACGGCCGCACGGGACCTTATGCAGACAAGGGCGGATTCGATCTGATCGCGCAGGGCCTTTCGGGTCTGATGAGCGTGACGGGCGAGCCGGGGCAGGCCCCCATTAAGGCAGGTTCACCGATTGCCGACATCAATGCGGGCATTCTGGCGGCGCTCGGCATCTCGGCCGCCTATGCGCACCGGTTGCGCACGGGGCAGGGGCAGGTGGTCGACACGTCGCTGCTTGAGGCGGGGTTTCAGCAAATGTACTGGGCAGCGGCCAATTTCTTCGCCAGTGGCGAGAATCCGCCGAAACTCGGCTCGGCCAACCCGACCAGCACGCCGTATCAGGCGTTTCGCACGAAAGACGGCTGGATCAACATCGGTGCGGCAAATCAGGCCAACTACGAGCGGCTGCTGCAAGTGCTCGATGCCCCCGAGATCGCGGGTGATCCGCGCTTTGCCACGAACGCCGGCCGCACGGCGAATCGCGCGGAACTCGTCGAGCGGATTACCACATATCTGATACGCGACACGACGCAGGCATGGGTCGAACGGCTCGACGCCGTCGGGTTGCCCGTCGGGCCGGTGTTGCCGATTTCGGAGGCCGCCGTGCATCCGCAAATCGTCGCGCGCGAGATGGTTGTGGAGACGGTGCATCCGCTCGATGGGCCCACGCGCAGCATCGGGTTGCCGATCCGTTTCTCGGAAACGCCCAAGCAGACCGGCGGCCCGGCACCGAGGCTGGGCGAACACACGCTCGATGTGCTCGGTGAATATGGCTATGACGCTGCGCAAATCCGTGACCTGCTGGCGCAGGGCGCGATTCATGCGTTGGCGGCGGAGCGCGCCACCGCAGCTTGATATTTGAGACCACGTAGAAAATCATCAGAAACGCCGTGCACCGCCGAGGTGCCCGGCGTTTTTTCATGAAGTGGAATTACGGCGCTAATTCGCGTCGCGACGAAAATTGATCCGAACTTCCCTCGGATGGGCCGGTCGGTCATTAACGGATTGTGAATTGATCGTTAGCCGGGCATTCATTGGCGCAACACGGGCCACCGACGAACCTCACCACACGGCAAGGCCGTAAGGAGGGAAGGGATGACTGATCGCATGCAGTTGAGCAGGGCTGGCAACGGGTTTCATGAACGGCGCAAGCGATGTAAAAGCCGTTTTGCAGGAGGGTGGTCGCGCGAGAACGACGCGCGTACCATTGGGCTTCACGTATCGACGTTCGCGAGGTGAGCATGCCGGCACGCATCGAAGACTACGCCATGATTGGCGACTGCCGAAGCGCTGCGCTGGTCGCGCGCGACGGTTCGATAGACTGGCTCTGCTGGCCATATTTCGATTCTCCCGCCTGTTTTGCGGCGTTGCTCGGCGGTCCCGAGCACGGTCATTGGAAACTCGCCCCCGACGATCCCAAGGCCACCGTCACACGCCGTTATCACGACGACACCCTGATTCTGGAAACACGTTTTGAAACGTGCGAAGGCTGCGTGTCGATCATCGACTTCATGCCATTGCGCGATGGCGCGGCCGATCTGGTGCGGCTAGTCAAAGGCATCCACGGCACGATCACCATGTCGATGGAACTGATTCTGCGCTTCGACTACGGCGCATCGGTGCCGTGGGCACGCCCGCTGGACAAAGACGACGCCACCGGCCCGGGCATGCGCCTGATCGCCGGGCCTGACAAGGTGGTATTGCGCACACCGGTTCCCATTCAGGATGTGCCGGGCAGTTTGCGGGCCAGTTTTCAGGTGAAGGCCGGCGAGACCGTGCCATTCGTGTTGTCGCGGGTGGCCTCGCATCACGCCGATCCGCGCGAGATCGACCCGTTGGCGGCGCTCACCGATACCGAGCGCTACTGGCGTACTTGGGCGGGACGCTGCCAACTGGACGGCCGCTGGACCGACGCGATCCGCCGTTCGCTCATCACCCTTAAGGCGCTGACGTTCGTGCCGACGGGCGGCGTGGTGGCCGCGCCCACGACGTCACTGCCCGAGCAACTCGGTGGCGAACGCAACTGGGACTACCGCTATTGCTGGCTCAGGGACGCCACGCTGACGTTGCAGGCGCTCATGCTCGGCGGCTACTACACGGAAGCCAACGACTGGAGTGATTGGCTGGTGCGCGCCGTGGCGGGCGCGCCGTCGCAGGTGCAGATCATGTACGGGCTGTCAGGTGAGCGGCGGCTGCCCGAGTGGGAAGTGGACTGGCTGCCCGGCTACGAGGGTGCGAAACCCGTGCGCGTGGGCAATGGCGCGGTCGGCCAGCTTCAGCTCGACGTGTACGGCGAAGTCATGGACGCGCTGCATCAGGCGCGCCTTGGCGGGCTGACGCCGGACGACGCGACATGGGAGGTGCAGACCAAGCTGGTCGCGCATCTTGAGACGGTCTGGCGCAAGCCCGACGAAGGCATATGGGAAGTGCGTGGCGGGCGCCAGCATTTCACTTACTCGAAGGTGATGGCGTGGGTAGCGTTCGACCGCGCGATCAAATCGGCGGAGCGTTTCAATCTGCCGGGGCCGGTCGACCACTGGCGCAAGTTGTGTCAGGAGATTCACACGGACGTCTGCACGCATGGCTTCGACAAGACGCGCAACGCCTTCATGCAGGCGTATGGCTCCGACGAGATGGACGCCAGTGCCCTGATGATTCCGTTGGTGGGGTTTCTGCCGCCGGACGACCCACGTGTCATCGGGACGGTCGAGGCGGTGGAGCGCGAGTTGATGCGCGACGGGTTGGTGCAGCGCTACCGCACCAGCCGCGTTGACGACGGCTTGCCGGCGGGCGAGGGCGCGTTTCTCGCGTGCAGCTTCTGGATGGTCGATTGTCTGGTGATGCTGGGCCGTCAGGGTGACGCGCGCAAGCTGTTCGAACGATTGCTGTCCTTGCGCAATGACGTCGGGTTGCTTGCTGAGGAGTACGACACGCACCACAAGCGTCAGGTCGGCAACTTCCCGCAGGCTTTTTCGCATATCGCGCTGGTACATGCTGCGATTCGGCTCGAAGCGCTCACCGATGACGACCGGGCCGATAACGATGCCGAGGACGCCGACGACGAGGCGCATTACGAGCATGTGGGGTATCGGGCGGTTCGCGCCTGATCGAACCTCTGGCTTTACCGTTGCCGGGCCCGTGTTCGCACGGGCCCGTGTCATGTAGGGGGCATGCAGGCAGCATGCAGGTGGATTTCGGCGCGCACTGCGAAATCTCACAGGGGAATAACGAATCGCTAAAGGTATTCGTAAAGGATGCCGTAATAACTTTCGAATCCTTACCATTTTTCCTTGCGGAGTGCCCCCCTCTCCATGACTATCATCGCGGTCAAGAACAGCTCGACTTCCAGCCTGCTCGACGTCTGGCAAGCCCACATCCAGTCGCAACAGGCCGAAAAGGCGCAGGCGGCGGGGGGCGGAAACGTCGCCGGTCAGAAGGCCGGGACGGCTGCCACGGCCAATACTTCCAGCACGTCTGACAAGGCGGCAAAGCCCGCCGACGGCAGCACGACGATGGCGCCGGTGGCGTCCACCACCACGCCTGACGCCAACAATAACGGTACGAGTTCGCGCAAGATCGACGCCGATATGGTGAAGTCCGTGCGCGACGCCAGCGATGCCGCGAAGGCGATCGGCGGCGCAGCGGCCGGTGGGGCAGGCGCGGCGGGTGGTGCGGGCAACGCTGGCCCTGCCGCCAACGGCATCGTCGAGCAGACCATCCAGAAGCTCAAGGACATGCTGGCCAAGGTGATGGCGCAACTCGAAGCCGTGCGCAACAACGACTCGATCCCGCCGGAAGAAAAGATGGCGGAAGTGCAGACGCTGTCGGCACAGGCGATGACGATTCGCGCACAGATCCAGACGTTGATGGACCCGAGCAAGACCACCGGCACGCGCGTGAACACCACGGCCTGACAGACTTCCCCCGTCCTTTCCCCCCGTCTTTTCCCCTGTCCCCGGGAGATTTGGCGCGATAGAATTCGGCTTTCGCTTAATTCTTGAGACGGCACGGCCTTCGCGCGTGCCGTCCCAGCCTTCTCCCCTCGCCGCATGAAGCAAGACAAGTCACTCACCGCCCTGTTGTGGATCGTAGCGGCGGGCTTTTTCATGCAGGCGCTCGACGGCACCATCGTCAACACGGCGCTGCCGGCCATGGCCGCCAGCCTCGGCGAGAACCCGCTGCGCATGCAGCCTGTGGTGGTCGCCTATTCCCTCACGATGGCCATGCTCACGCCCGCGTCGGGCTGGCTTGCTGACCGCTTCGGCACACGCCGCGTGTACTTCGTGGCGATTCTTCTCTTCGTATTGGGCTCGATCTGCTGCGCCATGGCGCACACGCTGCCGCAGTTGGTTGTCGCGCGCGTGCTGCAAGGCGCAGGCGGCTCGATGCTGCTGCCGATCGGCCGGCTCGCCGTGCTGCGCACCTTTCCCGCCGAGCAATATCTCGCCGCGCTGGCGTTTGTGTCGATTGCCGGACAGGTCGGCCCGATGATGGGGCCGGTGCTGGGCGGCTGGCTGGTCGAGGTGTCGTCGTGGCACTGGATCTTCCTGATCAACGTGCCCATCGGCGTCATCGGCAGTCTGGCAGTGCGGCGCTATCTGCCACGACCTGCCAAGGAAGATGTCATCGAGACCGGCTTCGACTGGATTGGCTTCGCCATGCTGTCGGTGGCCATGGTGTCGTTCACGCTGGCGCTCGATCATCCGTTTCCACAAGCTGGCTGGGCGCCGTCTGTGGCCTTGGCGCTGCTGTGCGTGGCGACGACCGTCGGCTACTGGCCCTACGCGCGCCGTAGTGCCGCGCCGCTGTTTCCGCTGGAACTCTTCGAGACACGTAGCTTCAGTCTGGGGCTGCTCGGCAATCTGGTCGCACGGATCGGCAGCAGCGCCGTGCCGTTTTTGATGCCGCTGTTATTGCAGGTCGGCATGGGCTACAGCCCGCTCATCTCGGGCCTCACGATGTTGCCCATGGCGCTCGCCGGAATTGTCGTCAAACGGATGGTCACGCCGCTGGTCAAGCGCTACGGCTACACGCGCTTCCTGATGGTCAACACGGCCGTGGTGGGCGGCTCGATTGCCAGTTTCGCGCTGTTCGGGCCGGGCTGGCCGATGTGGCTGGGCATCGTGCAACTGGCTGTGTTCGGCGGCGCGGGCTCGATGCAGTTTGCGGCCATGAACAGTGTGACGCTCAAGGATCTCGGCGCGCGTCGTGCCAGCGCGGGCAACGGCCTGTTCTCCATGGCGCAAATGCTCGCACTAGGGCTGGGTGTGACCATCGGTGGTCAACTGCTGGCACTCTTCGGCCATCTGGCGGGCGAGGCGGGCGAGCTTGGCGTGGGCGGCACCGTGGCTGGCTTCCGGATGACGTTCGTGTGCGTCGGCCTGATTACACTGGCCTCGGCGCTGGTGTTCCGCCGGGTGGAGGAGCAACGTCCGGCAGTCGCGGGTGTGGCAGGGCAGTAACGGATAGCGCAGTACCCCGGGCAGTCATCACAGCGATGACTGCCCGTGCGTCGCACTGTGCGCTGCAACGGCGCACAGCGGACCGGTCACGCCGGGCTTATTTCTTCACCAGCGAGCACTTCGATTCGGCCAGTGGCGCGAATGCCTTATCGGCCGGAATCGTTTCGAGAATCTTGTAAAGATCCCAGTCCCCCTTCGACTCTGCGGGCGTCTTGACCTGCACGAGCAGCATGTCGTGCACGAGCTTGCCGTCCGCACGGATATGCCCGTTGCGAATTACTGGGTCGTCGATCTTCATCGTCTTGAGCTTGGCCATCACGGCGTCTGCTTCGTCGGTGCCGGCCGCCTGAACCGCCTTCAGATAGTTGAGCACCGCCGAGTAGACGGCTGCCTGCATCATCGTCGGCATCTTCTTGTGCTGCGCGTAGAAGCGCTGCGCGAAGCCGCGCGAGCGGTCGTCCTGATCCCAGTAATAGCCGTTCGTCAGAATCATGCCTTGGGCGTTCTTCAGGCCCATGCCGTGCACTTCGGTAATGAGCGAGAGCAGCGGCGTGAAGACCTGCTTGCTGCCCTGAATCATGTTGAATTGCGACGCCTGCTTGACCGTGTTGAGCGTGTCGGTGCCCGAGTTGGCCAGTGCGATGACCTGAGCGCCCGAGGTTTGCGCGCGCAGCAGGTATGACGACATGTCGGGCGAGTTGACCGGGTGTTTGACCGAGCCGACGACCTTGCCGCCCTGCCGCGTGAGGATTTCGCTAGCGTCTTTTTCCAGTGCCTGACCGAAGGCGTAGTCGGCGGTGATGAAGTACCACGACTTCAGGCCTCGGCGCAGCAATGCCTGCGATGTGGAGTTGGCCAGCGCGTACGTGTCGTACATCCATTGCACGCTATGCGCCGTGCACTGCTCGTTGCTGATGGCCGACGAACCGGCGCCCGTGACCAGGGCGATCTTTTTCTTCTCGTCGGCGATGCGGTCGACGGCGAGGGCGACGTTCGAGAAGGTGAGGTCGGTGATCATGTCGACCTTGTCGCGGTCGTACCACTCGCGCGCGATGGTCGCGCCCGTGTCGGTCTTGCCTTGCGAGTCGGCCGAGACGAGTTCGATGGGCGCGCCGAGTACCTTGTGGTCCTTGGCGAAGTCGTCGATAGCCATGGTGGCGGCAAGCACGCTGCCTTTGCCTGCGTTATCGCTCGACACGCCGGACAGGTCGGTGAGCACGCCGATCTTGACGACGCCGTCGGAAATGGCTGCCGCGTGGGCAGCCGGGGCGAAGCTGGCGGTGAATGCGCCGAGGGCGAGCGCAGAAGCGGCACACGCAATCGCGCGCCGGATAAGGGTGGGCATGGCTTGTCTCCGATATTCGAGTTATGTCGACCCGCCGCACCGTCGTGATGCGGGCAAGGTCTCGAATATCTTAAACATCTCGTAATCGATTGCGCAATCCGTAAATTTTCTAGGCGTTGCAAGGCGGGTGCAGTGCCCGGCCGTGACCTGTTGCACCCTATAATGCCGTCGATTCGTCGGGCACTCTGGTCACCATGGACACACAAAACAGCAAGGCAATGTATCGAGATATCTCCGCGTACAAAGCGGGGAACACGGGCACCGACTACGTTCATCATTTCGATTCGGGGCTGCCCGGGCCGCATTTGCTGATCAGTTCGCTCGTGCACGGCAACGAGTTTTGCGGCATGCATGCCGTGACGCATTTGCTCGACCGGGGCGTGCGTCCGGCGCGGGGCAAACTGACGTTGCTTTTCGCCAACGTCGAAGCCTACGAGAGCTTTGACGAATCGAAACCCTTCGCGAGCCGTCAACTCGTGCATAACCTGAACCGGATCTGGTCCGACGAGTATTTGCAGGGGGAATCGGATAGCCCGGAAATCCGGCGCATGCGAGAACTGGCCCCGTTCGTGGACGCGGCAGATCACGTGCTGGACATTCACTCGACGTCGCTCGATGTTCCGCCGTTCTGGGTGTACCCGGACGCGCAACGCAACAGCACGCTGGCCGAAGCCATCGACGTGTGCGGCTTGCATCTGATCATGCCCAAGGGGCTTGGGTCCGGCACGCCGTTGATCCAGTTCGGGCGATTTGGCGAGGCAGCCTCAACAGCGGGCGCCGCCGTCGTGATCGAGTGCGGGCAACACTTCAAGCCTTCGAGCGCCGCAGTTGCTATTGCCGCCGCGACGAAATTCCTCACGCACTTCGGGCTCATTGAAGCGAGTGAGGCAGGCGACGCCGAGCCCCAAGCGAGCGCGCGACGCCGTTTCGAACTGGTGGAGACGCACGTGGTGCAGACGCCGGAGTTTCGCTTCGCGCGCCCGGTCATCGGGTTCGAAGTGTTCGGCAAAGATGAACTAGTGGCGACGGACGGCGACAAGCAGATTGTCGCGCCTTTCGATGGCTGCACGGTCATCATGCCGACGCGTGAGCCCATCGTGGGCCGTGAAGCAATGTATCTGGCGCGTGAGCGCGTCTGAGCGACGCGTGATGCGCCGATGGAGTTTGCCGGGCATCGGATATTTCCGATGCCCTGCGCTTCATTTCTAGTGTGCTTCGGCGGTATTACCCGTCGCAGCGGGGCGTCGTCCCTTGCGCACTGGTGGCGATGGCGCGGCCGATGCTGTCCGTCAGTTGGCCGACCAGCTTGCGCTGCGCGGCGACCACCTCGGGAATGCCGCCAGATGCGGGCTCAGTGCCGTTGAAACGGCAGGTCAGCACCACGTCGCCTGGCACACGGCGCACCGTCCAGACGGCGGTGAGCGCAGCCTGTTCGCCGGGCACCGACTCGAAGCGTTGCACCGACGTGGACAGGCGATAGACCGTCACGCCGTCGGCGCGCGGCAGCCCATACACATCCATTGCGCCAAGACGTTGCGTCAAGCCGCGCGAGATCGTCGACGTCAGTTCGTTCTTGAGCGGTGCCGCCCAGCGCGACGCTTCCAGAATATCGACTTGTCCGCCGCCCTTGGTCACGACGATCTGCGGGCGGTCGACCTGCTCGGGCACCGCCACCGGTGACACTTCGAGGGCATACGGCGTCGCGGGCGCGTTGGTTCCCACATTGGCTGTGTTCGACGCGCCACCTGCGCCCGCAAGCGTGTAGAAACTCGGCGTTGGCGACGCACAACCCGCCATCGCCAGCACCAGCCCAACCGTCGTGACGGTGGCAGCCGACGCAACGGCGCGGCGACCCAACATGCTTCGGGAGCTACGGAACATATCGGTCGGCCTCATCATGGTTGCGGATCCTTCGGTTTGCCGCGCAACAACGCTTCAGGGTGCTGTTGCAGATAGTCGGCGAGCGTGTTGAGCGAGCGCAGCGTCTTGGTCAGTTCCTGCATGGCCTGACGCACATCCTGCTGCACCGGGGCGTCTTCGGACAGCGTGCGCTCGGCGGCGCCGAAACTCTTCTTCGCTTCGCCCAGCGTTGCCTTGGCTTCCGGCGCGATCTCGGTATCGAGTTGCTTGAACAGGCCCTGCACGCTGTCGAGCGTCTTGTCGAGCTTGGCCAGCGACGAGTTGAGATTCTGTCCGATGGTGTCGAACGGAATCTTGTCGAGCTTGCCGGCGATGTCGGCAATCTGAAGCTGCAACTGGTCGAGCGTGTTGGGCACCGTCGGCAGCACGAGCACGCCGTCGACATCCTCGGCCTTGGCGGGCGCGACATTCGGGAAGAAGTCGAGCGCCACGTACAACTGGCCGGTGAGCAGGTTGCCCGTGCGCAGCTGACCGCGCAGGCCGCGCGCCACCAGCGCGTTGAGAATCTGATGGCTCGCCAGTTCGTTTTGCGGCAGGTTGTTCTTCGCGTCGCGACGGCGCAAGCGGTCCGGATACAACTCGACTGTCACCGGCATGGCGATGCGCTTGGTGGCCTGATCGAATTCCACGCCGATGGAAGTGACTTCACCGAGCGTGATGCCCCGGAAGTCGATCGGCGCGCCCACTGCCAAGCCTCGCAGCGATTGCTGGAAGCGGAACACCACGCGCACCGGATGCGTGTCGGGTGCCTTCATGGCGGTCGATTCGTCCGGCGCGAGGCGGAATTCCTGCCCCGGTTTGGCCATCACGCCTGCCCCGGCGTCCGACGGTGCCTGGAAGGCGATGCCGCCGATGACGACCGACGCGAGCGACTGCGTGTTCACCTGGAAGCCACTCGAATCGAGTCGCAGATCGATGCCGCTGGCATGCCAGAAGCGCGTGTTCGTGCCCACATATTGATCGTAAGGCGCCTGCACGAAGACGCGCAGCGTGACGCCCTTGCCATCGGCGTCGAGCGAATAGGCTTCGACCTGCCCGACCTGAATGCGGCGGTAGTAGATCGGCGAGCCGATGTCGAGCGAGCCGATATCGGCGGCGTGCAGAATGAACGGCTTGCCGGGCTGACCGCTCGATACGACCGGCGGCACTTCGAGGCCGACGAAGTGATCCGCCGTGTCTTTCGTCTTGCCGGCGTCGGCGCCGATGTAAGCGCCCGAGAGCAGTGTGGAGAGGCCCGAGACGCTGCCGCCGGCCACGCGCGGACGCACCACCCACCAGCGCGAATCCTTGACGGCAAAGCGCTTGGCGTTCTTCGTGAGATCGACCGTTACGCGCACATACGAGAGGTCGTCGGAGAGCTCGATGTTTTTCACCGTGCCGATATCGACTTCCTTGAACTTGACCTTGGTCTTGCCGGCTTCCAGGCCTTCAGCCGTCTTGAAGTCGATGGTGACCGTCGGGCCGCGCTCGACGATGACCTTGGCCACCAGCGAGAGCCCGATTACGGCGGCCACGAGCGGGATCAACCAGACGAGCGACGGGGCCCAGCGCTTGCGCCGCTCGATGGCGGGCGTGGGCAAATCGTCGGCACCGGCCGGCGGATGCTTCGCGTCGCTGTTGTTTTTCTCGTCTTTCGGGTCAGTCATGGTCGTCCTGTTCGGTGTCGTCGTCGCGGATCTGGTCCCAGATCAGGCGCGGGTCGAACTGCATGGAGGCCAGCATGGTCAGCACCACCACCGAGCCGAAGGCCACGATGCCGGGGCCAGCCTGAATCACGGCCAGCGACTGGATATTCACGAGCGCGACCATCAGTGCCACGACGAAAACATCGAGCATCGACCAGCGGCCGATGAATTCGACCATGTGATAGAGCTTCGTGCGTTGATGCGGTTTCCAGCGGGCACCGCGCTGCGCCGTGAAGCACAGCAGCGACAGCGCAATGAGCTTGAGCATGGGCACCAGAATACTGGCCGTGAACACCACGATGGCCAGATCGTATTCGCCGCTGGTCCAGAAATAGATCACGCCGCTCATGATGGTGTCGCTGGAGTTACCCAGCAGCGAGCGCGTCTGCATCATGGGCAGGAGGTTGGCGGGAATGTACAGGATGGCCGCCGCGATCAGCAAGGCCCAGGTGCGCGCCAGACTGTCGACCTTGCGCTGGTGCAGCACCGCGCCGCAACGCGGGCAGCGCTCCTTTTCCACCGTTTTGACTTCGCGTGCGAGCCGGCCGCAGACGTGGCAGGCCACCAACCCGGCCGCTTTCGCGGTGAGGTACTTCATCGGGGCACCGTCCCGCGATCGTTGCGGGAACGGGCAATGGCCTTGGCGTGGGCGTCCTGGGCAACAGGGTCCGGCGTGCGGTCGATCAACTGCCAGAGATTGCGCAGGTCGTACGACAGCACCATCGCGAGAAATACGGTGAGCGCGCAGAAGGCCCAGAGCGCGATGCCCGGCAACACGCTCGCCATGGCCGAGAGCTTCACCAGCGACACCAGCACGCCGAGCATGAAGACTTCGATCATGCCCCACGGACGGCAGAACTCGATGGCGCGCATCACGGCAAACACGGCGCGCGGCCGGCGGCCGACCGAGAGTGGTGCGATCAGGTGCACGAGCGCGAGCAGCTGTGACAGGGGAAACAGCACCGTCGTCGCGAACACGAGCAGGGCCACCAGCCACATGCCTTCGCGATAGAGCGCCCAGGCGGCGCCGATGAGCGTGGTCTCTGTATAGATGCCTTGCACCTCGATCTCGACGATCGGGAACGCATTGGCAATGGCGAAGACGATCAGACACGTCACCGTGAGCGCGAGCACGCGCGACAGGCGAAGGTCGGGAGAGCGATAGAGCACCGAGTGACAGCGTACGCAGCGGGCGGTCTCGTGCGGCGGGAGATCCATGCGACGGTGCAGCGTGTCGCAATTGGGACAGGCGATCAGGTCCGTCACATCATCTACAGGGGGCAATGTATCCATTACCTTCGGGGGACGGTGACCAAAGTGACGCTCAGAATACCAAATTGTTGGGGAAGTTCCCACGTTGTGCACTGCAACGACATTTTCGGCATGGTTTGTGCTAAGTCACGGAAAACGCTCAACACTTTGCTCTATACTCAACAAACTCCCGCAAAGTTTCCAAAGATTTGAGGAGAATTCCCCCATGCTTAATATGTCCAGGCGCCAGTTCCTCAAAGTGAGTGGCGCAACGCTGGCAGGGTCCAGCCTGGCAATGCTCGGGTTCGCACCCGACGCTGCGCTGGCCGAAGTTCGCCAGTTCAAGCTCGCGCGTGCGACCGAGACCCGCAACACCTGTCCGTACTGTTCTGTCGCTTGCGGCATCCTCATGTACAGCTACGGCGACGGTGCCAAGAACGCGAAGAAGAGCGTTTTCCACATCGAAGGCGATCCCGATCACCCGGTTAATCGCGGCACCCTGTGCCCGAAGGGTGCCAGCCTGATCGACTTCATCCATAGTCCGAGCCGCCTCAAGTACCCCGAGTACCGCAAGCCCGGTTCCGACAAGTGGGAACGCATCTCCTGGGACGACGCGCTCGATCGCATCGCCAAGCTGATGAAGGCCGACCGCGATGCCAATTTCGTCGAGAAAACCGACGACGGCATGACGGTCAACCGCTGGACCACGACCGGCATGCTGGCCGCGTCGGCGTCGAGCAACGAAGTCGGTTATCTCACTCATAAAGTCATCCGCAGTACCGGGATGCTGGGATTCGATAATCAGGCACGTGTCTGACATGGCCCGACGGTGGCAGGTCTTGCCCCGACGTTTGGCCGTGGAGCGATGACGAACCATTGGGTCGACATCAAGAACGCGGATCTGGTTCTCATCATGGGCGGCAACGCAGCCGAGGCACACCCGTGCGGTTTCAAATGGGTGACCGAGGCGAAGGCGCACAACAAAGCGCGCCTGATCGTCGTTGACCCGCGCTTCAACCGTTCGGCATCGGTCGCGGATTATTACGCCCCGATTCGTACCGGCACGGATATCGTCTTCCTCGGCGGGTTGATCAACTACCTGCTCACGAACGACAAGATTCAACACGAATACGTCAAGAACTACACCGACTTCACCTTCCTGGTGAAAGACGAGTTTCAGTTCGAAGACGGGCTCTTCTCCGGCTACAACGCCGAGAAGCGCACTTACGACCGCAGCTCCTGGGATTACCAGAAGGGCGCGGACGGCTTCGTGCTCACCGACCCCACGCTGCAACACCCGCGCACGGTCTTCCAACTGATGAAGCAGCACTACTCGCGCTACACGATCGAAATGGTCGAGCGGGTGTGCGGCACGCCGGCCGACAAGGTCGAGTACATCTTCAAGCAGATTGCCGAGTGCTCGACGCCTACGCGCACGATGACCATCCTGTATGCACTGGGATGGACGCAGCACTCGATCGGCTCGCAGATCATTCGTACCGGTGCCATGGTGCAGTTGCTGCTGGGCAATATTGGTGCGGTGGGCGGCGGCATGAACGCGCTGCGCGGTCACTCCAACATTCAGGGGCTGACCGATCTGGGGCTGATGACCGACCTGCTGCCGGGCTACATGTCGTTGCCCAAGCAGGCCGAGCAGTCGATTGAGACGTACCTGACGGCGCGCACGCAGAAACCGCTGCGCCCGAACCAGCTCAGCTACTGGCAGAACTACCCGAAGTTCCACGTCAGCCTGATGAAGGCGTGGTGGGGCGATGCGGCCACGGCCGAGAACAACTGGGCGTACGACTATCTGCCCAAGCTCGACAAGCCGTACGATCTGTTGCAAGTGCTGGAGTTGATGAACAAGGGCAAGATCACCGGCTACATCGCACAGGGCTTCAACCCGATTGCGGCGGCCCCGGCGAAGGTCAAGTGGGATTCCGCACTGGCCCAACTCAAGTTCCTGGTCATCATGGACCCGCTCGCGACCGAGACGTCCGAGTTCTGGAAGAATTTCGGCGAGCACAACAACGTCGATTCGAGCAAGATCCAGACCGAGGTGTTCCGGCTGCCGACGACTTGTTTCGCGGAAGAAGACGGTGCGCTCGTCAACTCCGGGCGCTGGTTGCAGTGGCACTGGAAGGGTGCCGAGCCGCCGGGTGAGGCACGCAGCGACATCGAGATCATGTCGGGCCTGTTCCTGCGTCTGCGCGAGATGTACAAGACGCAGGGCGGCAAGTATCCCGACCCGATCGTCAATCTTTCGTGGCCGTATGCACAGGCAGAGAGCCCGTCGCCTGAAGAAATCGCCAAGGAGTACAACGGCAAAGCGCTCAAGGATCTGGTCGATCCGAAAGACCCGACCAAGGTCACGCGCAAGGCTGGCGAGCAACTGGCCGGTTTCGCCGAGTTGAAGGACGACGGCAGTACGTCGTCGGGCTGCTGGATCTTCGCGGGCTCGTGGACGCAGGCTGGCAACCAGATGGCGCGCCGTGACAACAGCGACCCGACCGGCATCGGCCAGACGCTGAACTGGGCGTGGGCATGGCCGGCCAACCGGCGCATCTTGTACAACCGCGCCTCGGCCGACGTGGCCGGCAAGCCGTTCAACCCGAAGCACAAGCTGATTTCGTGGAACGGCAAGTCGTGGGTGGGCGCCGACGTGCCCGACTTCAAGGTGGATGAAGATCCGGCCGGCGGCATGGGCCCGTTCATCATGAACCCCGAAGGCGTGGCGCGCTTCTTCGCAAAGGCGGGCATGGCCGAAGGGCCGTTCCCCGAGCACTACGAGCCGTTCGAGACGCCGCTGGGCTACAACCCGTTGCATCCGAAGAACCCCAAGGTCACCAGCAACCCGGGCGCCCGCGTGTTCCCGGACGATCTGGCGACGATGGGGACTGCGGATAAATTCCCGTATGTGGCGACGACCTATCGTCTGACCGAGCACTTCCACTACTGGACCAAGCACGCGCTGCTCAACTCGATCATCCAGCCCGAGCAATTCGTCGAAATTGGCGAAGCGCTGGCCAAGGAGGTCGGGGTGGTGGCGGGCGACACGGTCAAGGTGTCGTCCAACCGCGGCTTCATCAAGGCCAAGGCGGTGGTGACCAAGCGGTTGAGGGCGCTCCAGATCGACGGCAAGACCGTCCATCACGTGGGCATTCCGATTCACTGGGGCTTCAAGGGGGTTGCCAAACCGGGCTTCCTTGCGAACACGCTCACTCCGATCGTCGGCGACGGCAACTCGCAGACACCGGAAGTGAAGTCGTTCCTGGTGAAGGTCGAGAAGGCATAGGGAGGCGCCATGGCATTGCAATCACTTGATATCAAACGGCGCTCGGCGACCACGCTGCCGTCGCCCTCGGTGCGTGAATCGCACACGGGCGACGTCGCCAAACTGATCGACGTCTCGAAGTGCATCGGCTGCAAGGCTTGCCAGACCGCGTGCATGGAGTGGAACGATCTGCGTGACGAAGTCGGCGAGAACGTGGGCGTGTACGACAACCCGCGCGACTTGTCGGCAGACTCGTGGACGCTCATGCGCTTCACCGAGTACGAAAACCCGAAGGGCGACCTCGAATGGCTGATCCGCAAGGACGGCTGCATGCACTGCGAGGACCCGGGCTGCCTGAAGGCCTGCCCGTCGCCGGGGGCGATCGTGCAGTACGCCAACGGCATCGTCGATTTTCACGAAGAGAACTGCATCGGCTGCGGCTACTGCATCACCGGGTGTCCGTTCAATATTCCGCGCATCTCGCAGAAGGACCACAAGGCGTACAAGTGCACGCTGTGTTCCGACCGCGTGTCCGTGGGGCTTGAGCCGGCGTGCGTGAAGACGTGTCCGACCGGCGCGATCATGTTCGGCACCAAAGACGCCATGAAGGATCAGGCGGAAGAGCGCATCGAAGACCTGAAGTCACGTGGCTTCGATAACGCCGGGTTGTACGACCCGGCTGGGGTGGGTGGCACGCACGTGATGTATGTGCTGCACCATGCCGACAAGCCGTCGCTGTATCACGGCCTGCCGGATAATCCGCGCATCAGCCCGATGGTTACGTTCTGGAAGGGCATTGCGAAACCGTTGGGCGTGGCCGCGATGGCGTTCACCGCGATTGCCGGCTTCTTCCACTACATCAAGACCGGTCCGAACGAGACGACCGAAGAGGATGAAGAGGAAGCCCGCCGGTACGATGCGTCCCGCAAGGGCGATGACCCCGGCAACGGTCCGAAGGGTGTTGCCACGCACGAGGAGGTCTGACGATGTCGCACGAACCTAGCGAACGTGAGGTCCGTCCGGGTCAGCCGGACCATGAGGGTCATCCGTCGTACACCGGGCATGAACGCCATCCGAAGGACGATCTGATTCAGCGTTACAACGCGGCGGAACGCATCAACCACTGGATTGTCGCGGGCACGTTTATCCTGCTCGCGCTGTCCGGACTGGCGCTGTTCCATCCGTCGATGTTCTGGCTCACCAACCTGTTCGGTGGCGGGCCGTGGACGCGGATTCTGCATCCCTTTGTCGGTCTGGTGATGTTTGCCGGTTTTGTGTGGCTCGCACTGCGGCTTGCCCGCTACAACAAGTTCGAGACGCGCGACCGCGAGTGGATGATGAAGATCGGCGATGTGCTGAACAATCGCGAGGAGAATCTGCCGGAAGTCGGGCGTTACAACGCCGGGCAGAAGCTGCTCTTCTACGTGATGGTGCTGTGCATGCTCGGACTGCTCGCGTCGGGGATCGTGATCTGGCGTGCGTACTTCGCGTTCTACTTCCCGATCTGGGTGATTCGACTCGCCTCCGACGTGCACGCGGTGTGTGCATTCGTATTGATTTGCGGCATCATTACGCACATCTACGCGGCGATCTGGATCAAAGGGTCCGTGGGTGCCATGACACGTGGCACCGTGACTCGCGGCTGGGCGTGGAAACACCATCGCGCCTGGTACAAGCAGCTCAACAAGTAAGTCCGGCCCCGGTGGCTGGACGCTCCTACGAGGCCAGCCACCTTGCAACGCATCCTTCAACCCGGACAGATCGAGTCCCTCGATCGCACCGCTATCCCCCGTCTTCGCATGCCGCAACGCGCCGAGATTTTTTCGACGCGTGCGGCGCGTTTGCGTCAGCTTGCCGAGGGGCATCCGCTGGGCGACTACCTGCGGCTAATGGCCGCACTGGTCGACGCGCAGCGCAGCGAGATCGAGAACTTCGTGGCGGAACGTCCGTCCGCGGAATCGATTGCGCAGGCGCAGCAGCATTGCATGCCGCTCGTGCCGGCCAATAGCGGCTATGAAGTCGGCCGCTGGAAGCCGTTGCTCACGCCGCTGCTCGACGCGGTGGCTGCACAAGCCGACTCGCCGCCGGCGGTGCGCGGCGTGCTCGATCGCATTCGCAACGCTGACGCCGCCACGCTGGACACCGCCGCACAGTCGCTGCTGGCCGGGCATGGCAAGGGCGTGGATGCCGCGAGCGCACCGTTTCTGATGGCGGCGCTGCAAGTGCTGTGGACCGGTGTGGCGAGCACGTTCGATGCCGGCGAGGTGCCGATGCTCGACGTGCCGAATATCTGCCCCGTGTGCGGCACGCTGCCGGTGGCGAGCGTGGTGCGCATTGGCGGCGCTCACGAAGGTTATCGCTATCTCGCGTGTGGTCTGTGTTCGACCGAATGGCACATGGTGCGCGTGAAATGTACGCATTGCGAAGCGAGCGAGCACGTGGCGTATCACGTGGTCGACAAGCAGGGCGAAGCCAGTGCCAAGGCCGATCTTTTCGCGCAGGCAGCCCATCCGGCGCAGGCTGCCGACGATGTGGCTGGCGCGGCCCAAGCCCCCGAGTTGACGGAATCCGGCCGGCCCAAACTCGACGAAGCCGCCAAGCGCGTGGCGTCGTCGCCGAGCCGTGCCGAGTCATGCGACGACTGTCACAGCTACCGCAAGATTTTCTATCAGGACAAAGACCCGTTCGTGGAACCGGTTGCCGACGACTTGGCGAGCCTGGCGCTCGACGTGTTGATGGGCGAAGCGGGCTACGCACGCGCCAACGGCAATCCGCTGCTCTGGCAAAACGCCGAGGAGTAACGACATGGCCGAGGACGATCTTGCGCCGGTAGGCGCGGCAGAGTTGCCGTCGCTCGACCGGTTGCTGGGCATGCCCGACTTTCAGGCGGCGCTCGCCGACTTCGGACGCACGCAGGTGACTGCAACACTGCGTGCCGATCTGGACGCTTGCCGCACCGAAGCGCTCGCGGGAACGCTGGCGCGCGATGCATTGGCGCCCGAAGCCTTTGCCGCGCGTGTGACGCGAACGCTGGTCGCACGCAATCGTGCGACGTTGCGTCCGGTGTTCAATCTGACGGGCACGGTGTTGCACACCAATCTTGGACGCGCGTTGTTGCCTGAGGCTGCGGTCGACGCGGTCATGCAGGCGCTGACGTCGCCTGCCAATCTTGAATTCGATCTGGCGACGGGCGGACGGGGCGATCGCGACGATCTGATCTCGCCGCTGCTCTGCGAGCTCACAGGCGGTGAAGCGGCCACGGTGGTCAACAACAACGCGGCGGCAGTATTGCTCATGTTGGCGACGCTGGCCAAGCGACGCGAAGTCGTCGTGTCGCGCGGCGAACTGGTGGAGATTGGCGGTGCGTTCCGCATTCCCGACATCATGACCCACGCGGGCGCCAAGCTCGTTGAAATCGGCACGACCAATCGCACGCACGCGGCGGATTATCGCAACGCCATCGGCGAGAAGACGGCGCTGCTGATGAAGGTCCATTGCAGCAACTACGAGGTCACGGGTTTCACCAAGAGCGTGGAGGTCGCGGAAGTCGCAGCCATTGCGAAGCCGCATGGCATTCCGGTGGCGGTGGATCTGGGCAGCGGCACCCTGACGCCTCTCGAGCGCTGGGGCCTGCCGCATGAAACCACGGTGCAGGAGACCATTGCCGCCGGTGCCGATCTGGTGACGTTCTCGGGCGACAAACTGCTCGGTGGTCCGCAAGCGGGCATGATCGTAGGCCGCAAAGATCTCATCGCCAAAATTAAGAAGCACCCGCTCAAGCGGGCGTTGCGCGTGGGCAAGCTCACGCTGGCGGCGCTTGAGCCGGTGTTGCGTCTGTATCGTGATCCTGAACATCTGCCCGAGCGCCTGACGACGCTGCGTTTGCTGACACGTACGCGCGCTGAAATGGCGGCGCAGGCCGAGCGGCTCGCGCCGGTGCTGGCACAGTCGCTGGGCGACGCCTATACCGTTGCCGCCGCACCGATGGTGAGTCAGATCGGCAGTGGTGCGCTGCCTGTTGAACAACTGCCGAGCTATGGACTGGCGATTGCCCCGGCGGGTGGTGGCAAGCGCGGCAGCGGACGCGCGTTGGCCAAGCTTGAGGCGGCGTTGCGCGGGCTGCCGTATCCGGTCATCGGACGCATTTCCGACCAGACGTTGTGGCTCGATCTTCGCTGCCTTGAGGCGAGCGACGAGGCGTGCCTGACGCTGCAATTCGCGGAGTTGCGCGCATGATCGTCGGCACGGCGGGTCATATCGACCACGGCAAGACGAGTCTGGTGCGTGCCCTGACCGGCGTTGACACCGATCGTCTGAAAGAAGAAAAGGCGCGTGGCATTTCCATCGAACTGGGCTATGCGTATACACCGCTGCCCGATGGTGAAGTCCTCGGCTTCATCGATGTTCCGGGCCACGAGAAGTTGATTCATACGATGGCGGCGGGTGCGGTCGGCATCGACTTTGCGCTGCTGGTCATTGCGGCGGACGACGGCGTCATGCCGCAGACGCGCGAGCATCTGGCGATTCTCACGATGTTGGGCGTACGTCAGGGCGTGGTGGCGTTGTCGAAGATGGATCGGGTCGATATCCCCCGCCTGGGCAGGGTCAAACGCGAGATCACGCAGTGGCTTGCGAACACACCGCTGGCGGGCGCGCAGATCGTACCGGTGTCAGCAACCACGCCGGGCGATGCGGGCGTCGCGGTGTTGCGTGATCAATTGACGCACGCGGCGCAGGCATTGAAGGCGGCGGGCAATGCGGCGCGCCGTGACGACGCGTTGTTTCGTCTGGCCGTCGACCGGGTATTCACGCTGGCGGGTCATGGCACGGTGGTCACCGGCACCGCGTTCGCCGGAACCGTGCGTGTGGGCGATACGTTGACGCTGATGCCGCAGGGCTTGCCGGTACGCGTGCGTAGCATTCATGCGCAGAATCGTGCCGTCGAAGCCGGCCGGGCAGGGGAGCGTTGCGCGTTGAATCTGGCGGGCGTGGAGCGCGATCAGATCAACCGTGGCGATTGGATCGTCGCACCGGGACTCTCGGCACCTTCTACGCATGTGGACGTCGAGTTGCATTGGCTCGACGGTAATGCGCCGCTGACGCAATGGTTTCCGCTGCACGTACATCTGGGCACGACCCACGTGCAGGCACGTACGGTACTGCTCGATGGCGACACGCTTGCGCCGGGCGGCACGATGCGGGTGCAACTGGTGTTCGACACGCCGGTGTGCACCATGCCGGGTGACCGGTTCATTGTGCGCAATCCGCAGGCGACGGCGACCGTGGGTGGCGGGCGAGTGCTGGATCCGGCGGGGCCGGAGCGAAAGCGGCGGTCGGTGGCGCGGCTGGCGTGGCTCGATGCCATGGCGAGAACGCTGGATGGAGAAGGGCTCTCAGGGTTGCTGGCGCAGTCGCCGCAGGGGCTGACGAGTGCACAGGTGACGGCGCTGACCGGGTTGTCATCGACGACGTGGCAATGGCCGTCGGATGCCGTGGTACTGGCGGCGGCAGACGGCGAGTCGCTGGCGTTTGCGCCGCAGCCGTGGGAGGCGATGCGCACGCGCGTGCTCGACGTGCTGCGCGACTATCATGCGCGATTGTCCGACGAGCCGGGGCTTGATGCGGCGCGTCTGGGGCGGATGACATGGCCTGCGCTGGAGGCGACGCGTTGGCGTGCGATCGTGCAGGCGCTGGTGGCGGACGGCTCGTTGACACGTACCGGCGCATGGTTGCATTTGCCGACGCACCGCGTGGAGATGAGTGCGGAAGAGACGGCGTTGGCAGAGGCGTTGTTGCCGCGCATTGCGCAGGGCCGATTCGATCCACCGTGGGTGCGTGATCTCGGGCGCGACGTGAGCGCGCCGGAAGAGCGGGTGCGCGCGGTGCTGCGCAAATTGGCGCGACAGGGGCGGGTGCATCAGATCGTCAAGGATCTGTTTTATGACGATGCCTGCGTGCAGGCGCTAGCCGAATTGGTAGCGCAGGGTGATGGCCGGATCGAAGCGGGCGGGTTCCGGGATGCGACAGGTTTAGGGCGCAAACGGGCGGTGCAGATTCTGGAATTCTTCGACCGCGCGGGCTATACTCGCCGCGTTGGCGATACGCATGTGCGGCGTCCCGGCGTGGTTTGGGGCACGGCATAGCAAAAAACGCCACGCGAGGTTTCGCGTGGCGTTTTTATCGAGATCAACGCGATATCGATACGTAATCGTTAGACAGTCATTTCGTTGCACGAAGGAAGGCATCCGTATCCGGTGATGCGGCCGGGCTTCAAACCCGGTTGGGGGCGTCAGCCGTTCCCAGGTAGGTTCGACTCCTGCTGCTTTCCGCCACAAGGCTTTCTGTGGCTTCTTCTTCGCAACTTCAGCTTCGTCCTGTTTGCTGAACCACCAACTCTCCCGACACGTAGATGTGTCGCTTGTCGAAATTAAGCTCGCCCTGCGGTCTATGGACGGTGAGGCAAATCAAGTCCATAGCATTCGTGTCGGCTGCAAGGCAATCAACGCTGAATCTGTTTAACTTCCCAAACTTCATTTTGGGCCTTTGCTCATTGCTGGCGAAGCGCGCATTGCGTACCTTCACGTGTCTCGTACACACCGTACGCGGGAATGGATCACAAGGGAGAAGTAACAGTGAAGTGGATACGCGTGATTTGTTTCGCAGCGATGCTGGGCGCGCTGGGGGGATGTGCAGGCGGTTTGATATCAAACGGCAACGTGGACGTCTCCGCGTGGAGTACGAACTACACCGAGGATTACATTCATGACTTTTCGATTCGAACATTGGATGGCAAGCGCACCGGCGTAGCGGGATTTCAGGTCAAGGAGTTCTCAGACGGAGGAACCGGAAAAACTCAGTGCTGCGCCCCCATCCGGGGCGTCGGGCAGACTGTCCAGGTTGTTTGGCGGATAGCGACGATTGAGGGCAGCGAGCGTCAGTTGATGGTCCATAGCCGCAACGTTGAAATATCCGGGGTGATGCCGACGGATTTGCGCCGACACCATTATCTTCTTGTGAGGTTTTTCCCGGGGTACGAGGTAGAAGCCGAATTGTTTTCGGGTGACGATTTCGATCCAAAGAATCCGCGCGTGGACAGGCTATTCACGGGCGAGCGAGTGATGCGTCACAAGGGGGAGTGACATGCAGGATTTGATCACTGACGACCCGATGAACCTGCTTCGCATGCTCGAGAATGGAACTAGGCTTTACAAGGAAAATTTCCTGACCTGTTCAACTTGCGAACAGCAACCTTGGTTTAGTTTCTTCTTTGACGGAACGGGTAACAATCTGGAACGCGATGAGAAACCGAAGAAGCTGTCGAACATCGCCCGACTATATTGGGCGCATCGTGACGAGTCTCCACTGATCGTCCCGAAGTACTATCCGGGGGTCGGCACTCCGCTTGACGCGAGCAACGCTGGCTGGTGGGAGAAGCTGCGCGACAGTGAAGCACTGGGTGGAGGTGCTGGCCTGGGATGGGATGCTCGCCTGTCCAAGGCTGAGGGCGATTTTCGAGACCTTTTGAAGTACAACCGAAAAGTGAGTCGAATCGACATTGCCGTCTTTGGTTTTTCACGGGGCGCGACGCTAGCCCGAGCGTTCGTGAATCGACTGCTGGACAAATGCACGATGAAGGACGGCGTTCCCCACTGGCCTTGTCCGACAGCTGTCGATGGAGAGTCCGCACCACTCCATTTCCGCTTCTTGGGAATCTTCGATACGGTCGAATCGGTGGGTTTACCTGCGAGCAACCTCTCCGACATGCAAACGCATGTGCCTCCTCAGGTCGAGCGATGTTTTCACATTGTGGCTGCTCACGAACTTCGGGCGTGTTTTCCCCTCACACCGGTGCGCGGCGCCGACGCGACATACGAAGAGATCGTGATGCCTGGTGTGCATTCGGATGTCGGTGGTGGCTATCGCCCCGAAGAGCAGGCGCGTTCAGACCTTTACGCGCGAATTCCGCTGAATAAGATGCGACTGGAAGCGATCATCAGTGGCGTGAAATTTCATTCGCCTAAGCAGGCCGAGAAGGCGGGGCTATCGGAGTTGTTCGAGTACGACGAAGAAGTCAAATCGCTCTTCGACGAGTACATGCGTACGGTGGGGGCTGCGGGCAGTCTAGAGCAGCAGGTTTTCGAGCACATGCGGTATTACTACGCTTGGTTGAAGATTCGTTTCGGTCACAGTCCGTTCGACATTTACAAGGGCGTGAGCTGCGTCAATCCCACCATCGATGCAGAACTCGAACGGATTCGACAGCTTCATGGGCGCATGACCAATGAGTCCAAGACGATGAATTGGCGCGCTTGGCTCACGCATCTTTGGCACACAGATCGAGATGAGTACGGGCGTACGATCGACGGGGCCGGGGGCGAGCACCCGCTCAACAAGCCACTCGATGAAAAGCAGCTAGCTTATTGGAACGCCTGGCTCAATCCCCCGGCGCTCTCCCCAAATCTTCTCCGATTCTTTGATCGATATATGCACGATTCTCGGGCGGGATTCCTTGACGTCGACTCGAGCGGCTACCTGCGGCCACGCCGGATCATGGATGTGCCGTGGGATATCACGCCAGCCGCGAATCCAGACGCGGCATCGGAAGCCGTTCGTCGAGCTGGCAGTTCACCTGAAACGGCGCTGTCGCCAGGATGGTCCGCTACGTCCATGTCTCGAATCGGCACCGCCAATTCGATAGGGATTTGATGTGCGCATTGGGCGGTCACGGGGGCGTCAGCCGTTCCCAGGTAGGTTCGACTCCTGCTGCTTTCCGCCATAGGGCTTCCGGCGGTTCACCTATCCCGGCCTCGGTCGTATGTGTCAGTCGTGATTCAATACCTAGCGCTTCACGCGTGTTCCATCTCGCGCTGAGCCGCCATGGCCAGGAATGCCGAGCGCGACATTTGGCGCTTCTCGGCCACAGCATCAATTTGATGCACGAGCCGTTCGGGCAGACTGATGTTCAAGCGAATAGCCTTGCTGCTGACCTTCGCAAGATCAATGTCAACGAACATCCAGCAGCCGGTGCCGTCGTCCACTTCGTGCGCGTGCAGCTTGTGGATGTCATAGGTCGGTGCCGGGATAGCATCGCTGCTGTCCTCGTACATAAGCTCGACGGCTTCCTGCGCCATGCGCTCAAGCTCGTCGAGCGTATCGGCGGCGGTGTTCACGCCGGGAAGATCCGGGAACGCGGCGCTGGTCAGGCAGATTTGAGAATCGCGCGGCGATCTTCGGCGCGCGTAGCATCAGACAGTTCATACCCGGGTACATCGCATGCTGCACGCCTCGCGTCTATCGACACGGGCGCTTATCGAGCGGGTGCCCCGGGTTTGTGGTGATCTCCCGTAGTCACTCACCCTGCATCACCACGTCCAACGCAGACCAAGCGTGGCGGACACCGACTGCTGTCTCGTCGCGTCGAGTTGTGTCAGGTAGGCAAGAGTGGCGTAGACGCTGGCGGCTTTATTGAAGCGGCCTGCCACGCCGATTCCGAATTGCGCTGACGTGCTGTTGGCGCTCGTCACGACCGGCGTCGTGCCGCCAAAGAGAACGCGGCCGTCGTTGCCGAATGCGTGCAGCAAATTGAATAACAAATACGGCCGCAGCAGACCCCGCGCACCGTCGTAGTTTGCCTCCAGCCGCGCCCCGATGCGGGCCAGCCAGCTATTCACGTTGTTGAATCCAACGGTCGAAATCCCATCGTTGAAATCGTCGATTGCCTGACGCTGCCAGACGATTTGCGCCTGCGGTTCGAGTGCCAACGTCTCGGTCAGCGCCATCGGCCATCCGGTTTCGAGGGAGGCCGCGAGCCCCTTGCCGTGAACGCTCTGGTTGAGTCCGCTGATCGGTTTCGACTGAAACTGCATCGCCGATGCGAGGACCACGGCGTCCGTGTAGGCACCGCCCGGCATGACGTGCGTCCAGTAAAGACCAGCGCTGTACATGTCCAGCGCCAGCGTGCCCGCGTGGGTGTCGGGCATGCCCAGCGCCAGCCCTTGAACGTCGCCCGACGCGCGAGTCCATCCGCCGAGCACGCCGACGTGATCGGCATGGCCCGTGTCGCTGCGTCCGGCAAAGAGGTCGTGCCCGATCTGTACGCCACCGATATTGCCGTCGAACTGGGGCGTCACGTCGCCTTTCGTGCGTAGCTGCTCGGTTTGGCCCCAGACGCGGGCCCAGCCATCGGTCAGCCACCCACGCTCGTCGAGCAATCCTTGCTGGCCCTGCCGCTCGTGGAATGTCGCCAGTTGGGCGAAGCCTGCGGTTCTGCCCAACTCCGGCATCATCGAGTACACGGGGACTTCAATCCGATAGATGGGCAGAGGATCATCACCCGGCTGTAGCGTCGCGGTCGGTGGGGTGCCAACGGCTGCCGTCGGGGGCGGAACGACTTCGGTTTCCGGTTCTCCGGTGACGGGATCGATGACGTTCACGACGACTTCCTCAGACGTAGGGACCGTCGAGCGCAGATACCAGCTGTTGGTGCTGTTGGCGGTAGTGCCGCCTTTATAGAGAAAGTACGTGTAGGCACCCGCGCTGACCGGCGCACCCAATGAAAAAGCCGAGCCTGACGACGTGGTGCCACCGACGGCCTGCACGACGGGAATGCCATTGCCGGTGGTGAGCGCACCAAGACCGCCGAGATTATTGATGGCAACGGTCGTACTGCCACCGATGGTGCCCCCGCTGACCGTGAGCGGCGCAACACGTGAACTGTCGTTGCCAAGCACCGAGTCGACGAGGAGCTTGCCGCCTTGACCGGTGTAGTTGCCGGCAATGGTCAGCGTGCCGTTGCCCGCGCCATCGCCGGGATGGACGGTGCCCAGATTCGTGACGTTGCCGGTCAGGGTGCCGGTGCCCGTGAGGGTGGCACCCGACGCGACCGTCGTCGTCGCGCCACCCAACGTACCGGTCAGGTTGAAGATGCCGCTTTGCAGTTGGGCGCTATTGAAGTTGCCGCTGCCGCTCCACGTCCAGTTGTCGCCTTGCGCGAGCAGGGTGCCGAAATTGATGAACGGATTACTGGCCGTCCCCGTGCCTTGCAACACGAGCGTGCTCACGGCGCTTGCACCCCCATCCGCGGTGCCGACGATCTGCGAGCCGGTTTGCAACGTCAGCGTGTTCGAGCGGGCCGCCGGGTTCATGAATATGGCGGTCCCCACGTTGCTCTGGATCAGGCCGGCATTGGTGATCGAAATCGTGCCGTTGACCGTGCGCACACCGTAACCCTGCTGGCTGATGATCTGTCCGCCCGCCTGATTGACGATAGTGCCGGTGAAACCCCCGCCGGTATTCGATACCACCGCGTCGCTGTTGATGCCTCGCGCTTCGACATAACCGCTGTTGGTGAACGTGATGTTGTTGCCCTGCATGAAGACGGTGAACGACCGGCTGGAGGGCGTGCCGCCCGTGGTGATCAGCGTGCCGGTATTGGTCAGCGTGCTCTGCCCGCCCGTCGAGCTCATCGCGCGACTGCCTGAGCCGGTGGCGGTGATGGTCCCGGTGTTCAAGAACGTCGTGAACTGTCCGAGCGACGACGCCTGACCCCATGACGCCGTCATGCCATAGCTGCCGGGGCCCGAGAGCGTGATCGTCCCGTTGTTCGTGATCGACCCGTTGTTGCCGTTCAGCGCCATGGCGTCGTTGTTGGCGCCACTGGTCGTAATGGTGCCGGTTGCCGTATTGACGAGGGTGTTGCCGTTGTTCTGGCCCAGCATCGCGGCACCACGTCCCGACGACGATGAGCCGGACAGGCTGAGTGCGCCGGCGTTGGAGATCGTGCTGGCGGTGTCGACCGTGATGATCGCGAGATTGGGGGTGCCACGAATCAGGGAAACGGTGCTTCCCGGCGTGACGTTGACGGTGACGTTAGTGCTGCCGCTCTGCGCGAGGACCGCGCCGCCGCTGCCGGTACAGGTGACCGTGGTGTTGCTGGACGGATTCAGATTGTCGCAAGCGGCATGGGCGGTGCCGAGCGTGCAAAGCGGTATGGCGAAGAGAAGCGGTTTTAAGGGGGCAGGGCAGGTACGGTTTGCAAGCGCCGTGGCATTCATAGGCACGCTCCCAGGACAATTTTCTTAATTGAAGAAGCAGTCCCCGTGGCTGAAATCTATGCCGTGCGCGCGCCAATTTCAATATCCTGTTGTGTCCGTGTCACAGGTGGTTTTTACCTCGATTTTTGCCTTGATGCCGATGCCGTCTTGAAGTAATTGGCCACTCACACTTCACTGGAAACGTCCTCACCCACCCACCTTGCGCTTCCTCGCCGACACCTTCTTCCCCATCGTCGCTGGCGGGCTACCAGCCCCTTGCTCCCGCAATGTCCCCGCCAGCTCCACGAACAATTTCACCCGTGAGTTTGCGTCGCCATACCGATGGCCGATGTAAAGCGTCGTCGTCGTGTCCGTATCCGCAAAATCGCGAAACACGACGCCGGGGACTGCGATAGCGTTCAGCGACGCGGGCACGATGGTGACGCCAAGCCCGGTTGCCGTAAGCCCGATCAGCGTCGAGGCCTGCTGCGCCTCCTGCACGATCTTCGGTTCGAACCCGCGTTTCGCGCACAGCGCATGAATCTGCGCGAACATCACCACGCCCGCCGAGCGCGGATAGGCGATGAACGCCTCGTCGCGCAAGTCGGCAATGCGCACCTTGGCCGCCTTTGCCAACGGGTGTCCGGCGTGCATTGCCAACACCAGCGGCTCGACGACCAGCGGCGTCAGCACTAACGACGACGGCGCCGGTTGCTGCGCATCGAGACGCAACAACGCAACGTCGATTTCGCGCGCTTCCAGCGCATCAAGCTGTCGCGACGACGGCAACTCGTGCAACTGAACCTGCACCTTCGGCCGTTGCTTGCGATAGGCGTGAATCAATTGCGGAAACACGGGCGACAGCGACGACGCGTTCGTGAACCCCACGCGCAACCGGCCCACTTCTCCGCTCACCGTCTGCCACACCGACTCACGCGCATGTTCGATATGCGCCAGGATCGCCGGTGCCTGCGCCGCCAGCGCAATACCCGCCTCGGTCAGCGAGACCGAGCGCCGGGTGCGGTGAAACAACCGCGCTCCCAACGATTCTTCAAGCGCTTGAATCGCCAGACTCAGCGGTGCCTGTGTTATCCCCAGCCGCTCGGCACTGCGCCGGAAATGCAGCTCCTCCGCCAGCACCGCAAAGTACTCCAGATGCCGAATATTCATCATCGCCCGGTGCCTTTCATTGATTTGATTTGCAAATCATTAACGTGATTTCAAAGAATAAATGAAATCGATTGGCGGGGCCATACTGTCACGAAACCACTCAAACGAAACCAAGCCCCAAGGGCTTCGGAGACAGCATGGAAAGTACCGAACTCATGGCGCGCCTGCGCGCCGGTCAACCCGTATTTGCACTGGGCATGCGCGCCGCACGCTCACCCGACGTTGTGCGCTGGGCGCGCGCCGCCGGTTACGACACGGTGTGGATCGACATGGAACACAGCCCGATGCCGGTCGACACCGTCTCGCAGCTTTGCCTGTGCGCGGTCGATCTCGGCCTGATGCCTTGGGTGCGCGTGCCGGAGCGCGACTACGGCATGATCAACCGCGTGCTAGACGGCGGCGCACTGGGCATCATCGCTGCCCGTATCGAGTCCGCCGAACAGGCCCGCGAAATCGTCACGGCGAGCCGCTTTGCCCCGCACGGTCAACGCTCCCAACTGGCCACGCTCCCATTCGTCGGCTACGAGAAATTGCCGGCTGCCGAAATGAATCGCCGCGTGAACGCGGTCACCGCAGTCAAGCTGCTGATCGAAAGCCGCGCAGGCGTGGAAAACGCTGCGGCGATTGCGGCAGTGCCCGGCGTCGACATCGTGGCTCTCGGCTGCAACGATCTGTCCGCCGACCTCGGCCATACCGGAAATCCGACTCATCCCGATGTGCTGGCGGCCTGCCGCCAAGTCGTGGCCGCCGTGCGCGCCCAAGGCAAGATCGCCATCGTCGGCGGCATGCCGGAAGGCGAGGCCCTGACGCAACTGCGTGCCGACGGCGCTGCGCCGTTCGTTTTCAGTGGCATCGACGGCGACCTGTTTCTCGACGCGATGCGGCGTCGCGTGGCGGCCGATCGCAACGCGCTGACGCCCGCCTGAGCGGTCGCCTCACCCGATCCCCTTTTTGCCAACCCCACAGAACTCACTCACATGGCAACCCAATACGCCGGCCAACTGACCTCTACCCCGATGCGCGCCGCAAGCTCGCTGACCCGCCCCGCATTCGACATGCCCGAGAACGCCTGCGACGCGCACATGCACGTATTCGAGCCGCTCTCGCAATATCCGAGCGTGGGCAATCCGCAATACACCTTGCCCGATGGCGGGCTCGACAAGTACCGCGAAGTGATGGATGCGCTCTCGATTCGCCGCTTCGCCATCGTCCAGCCCAGCTTCTACGGCACGGACAATCGTTGTCTGCTCGACGCCTTGGCCAAAGCGGGCGATGCCGCACGTGGCGTCGTGATGATCGAGGAGGGGATGCCCGCCGCCACGCTCGATGCATGGCATCGCGCCAACGTGCGGGCCATCCGGCTCGATCTGTTCTCGCGAGCGGAACAACCCACGCAAGAAATTCAGGCCTATATCACCCGCATGGCGGCGCTGTGCGAAAGCCTCGGCTGGCATCTCCAGTTTTACGCGCCGGGTCCGATCGTGCGAAACCTGATTCCGTTTTTGGCCGACGTGCGCACACCGTTCGTGATCGACCACATGGGCTACATGACGCAGGAAGACGGGCTCACGAGCGATGACTTCACGCGCCTGCTTCAACTGCTGAAGGACGGCAACTGCACGCTCAAGCTGTCGGCACCGTATCGCGTGGCCAAAGGGCGACCGCTGTCCTCGGTCGCGCCGATGGCAAAGGCGATCATCGAGACCGCACCTGACAAGGTCATTTGGGGATCGGACTGGCCACATATCCCGATGGGTGAGCGCGATACCGGTGAATTGCTGAACCTGCTGGGTGACTGGACGACAGACGCCGTGACGCGTCGCCGGATCCTCGTCGATAATCCGGCCCGCCTCTACGATTTCTGATCGAGCTTGCTCATGAGCTATCAACCTCATTCCGCCTTCGCCGGGCTGTTTCACGCTTTCACCTCCGACCCGAATAGCCTTGGCAACCGGCTGGCGAAGACGATGTCGGCACGCGACGCAGCACTGCCGCTGCTGGTCTCAACCGGCTCGGATATCGCGCTGTTCCCGGGCGCTGGCGCACCTGCGCAGATCGAGAGTTTTCGTAAGTCGACGCGGGGGTTCATCGAGCTGACGGCGGTCTCGCATCTGCCGCTGGCGCTGGCCTATCTCGCCCGGTTGCGCGAACTGGACGACGAAAGGCAGGGCGACAGCGAAGCGGCCGCATGGCGCGCCGAAGCGAAGCGATTGATCGAACATGCCGGACACGTGCGCGAGGCCAATACCCTGGCGCACTGGCGCGACGTCGTTGCCGTGCAGAGTCTGCGCGGCAACGAAGCCCGGCTGGTCGATCTGATCGACTACACGTGCGACGTTTCCATTCGCTGGCTCACGCAAGCACTGGCCGACCCGGCTCGGCTGGATTTCGACCGCCTCGTCGCAGACTACTTCGAGGCAGCACCGGGCAGCGACTTGCCGGTGCCGATGAACGACGTGATGTTTGCGACCTTCGGTCTTGCGTATCTCGACATTGTCTATCGCATCGGCAACTGGCTGCGCGCGCAACCGATCGACTGGTCGCGCGCGATGGTCATCGTCTCGGGGCGCTCGGGCCGTCCGACGGCGGGGGCGACATGGTCGTCGAACAATATGTGCCATCTCATCTGGCGGGCTTCAGGCGAACAACTGCCGCCCGAGCGCCTGCTAGTGGCACCGCACGCACCGGGCTTTTCCGTGGCGAACCTCGGGACGGCAGACGACCTTAAATCCCTTGAGGCGGGGTACCGCGAGCTGTGGCACAACACACGCGCCAGCATTGAAGTCGCTCGCAAGATGTTTCCGGAAGCGCCCGGGTTTTCATTCGCGCCGTCGCCTGACGAAGCCATGCCGCCGCTGGCCGACGCACAGGACCGCAACGTCATGGTGGCACGACTGCGTCGCATCATGGAAGACCCGGCGCAACTGCTCTCCAACTGCGTGGCCGACTACATCGTCGATGAGTTAGCCCGCTGCGATAACGACCCGTCGCGCGCGGTCATCCCCGGATTTACGCATGTGAATTACCCGGTGCGCGTTCGTTGAAAAACGCGCTGGCGCATGAGCTGATTAACCCAAAGAGACAACTACGGACAAAACGAGAAACGGGCCGCAGGGGCGCTGCACCGTTCATTGTCCGAAGGGACCGCTTCAAGACGGTTTAAACACGAAATCAAATAGCCCCATCAGGAGACAACCATGAATCTGATGCAGAACGAGGGGACACCCAGTGTCTCCGCTGCGCTACCCGTACGACGGATCGTCGCGATCACGCTGGTGTGCTTCGCCGTCTCGATGATCGACGGCTTCGACACGCTGATGCTCAGCTTCGTCGCACCGTTGCTGTCCAAGTCATTGAATATCGACCCGGCGTCGCTGGGGCGGGTCTTTGGCGCGGGCTTTATCGGCACGGTCGTCGGCTCGCTCATCGCAGGACCGCTCGCCGACCGCTTCGGCCGCCGCCCGACGCTGGTCGCTGCGCTGATCATGACCGGCGTATTCACGCTGGCTTGCGCATGGGCCACGTCGGCCACGGAATTGTCGATCCTTCGCCTGCTCGGAGGACTGGGCATGGGCGGCGCGATTCCGCCGGTGACGGCCATCACGGCAGAGAGCGCGCCGGTGCGCCGCCGCTCGGCACTCGTCATCCTGATGTTCATCGGCTTTCCGCTGGGTGCCGTCGTGGGCGGCGCGATCTCGGCCGTGCTGATGATGCGCTTCGGCTGGCCGTTCGTGTTCCAGATGGGCGGTGCGTTTGCGCTGCTCGTCATCCTCCCGGTGCTCTGGGTGCTGCCCGCAACGGCGCCTGCCGATGCCAACAAGAGTGAACGTCCCGGTGCCGTCTTGCAGCGGCGCGGCATGCTGCCACGCGTGTTCGCCGACGGACGTGGTGTCGCGGCATCGGCCCTGTGGGTTGGCGTGCTCGCGACGATGATTCTGTCGGGCTTTCTTGTGAGTTTCATGCCGACGCTGTTGCATCTGAACGGCGTAGCGCCCGACCGTGCAGCGATGGGCGCGGTCACGCTCAATATCGGGGCGATTGTCGGCGCGCTGCTGCTCTCGACGGTCGTGACGCGGGCCGGGCCGTTTGTGCCCGTGGCGTGCTCCTTCATCGGCGGTGCCGTGCTGACCGTGGTGCTCGGCAATCTCATCGGCGTGGGGCATGCCACGTTCGGGATGCTCTTCGCGGTCGGTGCCTGTCTGGTCGGTGGCCAACTGACGTTCCCGGCGATAGCCAGCCGATTGTTCCCGACCGACGTGCGTGCCGCCGGGGTCGGCGCGACGATGGCGATCGGCCGCCTCGGCTCGATCATCGGACCGACCGTCGGTGGCTGGTTGATCGCTCGCCAGATGCCGTTGCCGCAACTCTTCCTTTTTGCCGCCTGCATGGCCGTCATCGGTGCCCTGGGTGTGAGCATTGCTCGCTGGCGCACGCCGCCTCAGGCGGAAGGACATGACGGCGCGGCACCTCAGGTGCAACACCCCGACACCTACGGCGCACAAGTGCCGCACGGAGAAGTGAATCATGGCCGTTAATTTCACTGACAGCCGCGCCGATATGCAGGCTGCCGAGCGTCCGCTGACGCCCGTCCAGACGCTGCCGACCAGCGCTGCGAGAGCCGTGGCGACTTTCACCCGCGATGGCGAGCGCTGGCTGGCGATTGCGCAGATGTCGAAGGACGTGGCGGGCGAAGTGCCCTACATGAACGGTGGCGACAGCAACGTTGATGCGCTGTTTTACCGCTGGGAAGAAGGGGCAACAGCAGGAGAGGGCGCTTTCACACTCGCCGAGCGCCTGTCACTGCCCGGTGGCGAAGACGTTGAACACTTCACCATCGGCACGCGAGAATTCCTCGCCTGCGTGGGTATTCGCACCGGGAGCGGCCCGTACGATCTGAACACGCATGCCGTGCTGTACGAGCGTCTTCATGGCGAATGGCGCGAGCATCAGCGATTCGAAGTCTTCGCCGGTAAACAGTGGCGTCACTTCGAGATCGACGGGCGGCACTTCCTCGGCCTCGCACAGGGCGTCACGGTGGAAGGGCCGGTAGCACGGCACCCGGACCAGTCCTGCGTGTTCGCATGGAATGGCGAGCGCTTTGCACCGTTTCAGGCAACCGGCGGTCGATGGGGCTACAACTGGGCGCACATCGCGCATGCCGGCAAACACTATGTGGCTTATGCCGATCATGTCAGCGGGTCGCGCATCTTTCGCTGGAACGGCAGCCAGTTCGAGACGCTTCAGACCTTCGATGAGCCGGGCGGTCGCGCTTTCCATTTCTTCGTCGACGGCCAGACGCTGTGGCTCGTCCACGCCAATCTGCTCAGCCACACAACGCTGTACCGTTTCGACGGCGTGCAATTCATCGCGACGCAGACGCTCGACGGCGCAGGTGGGCGCGAGCTTTGCGAGATACCTGCCAGCCGCCCCGGCGCACCGCGTTATCTGTTGCAAGTGCGCTTCATCACCGGCACACCGAAGGCCCCCGAGCCTGTCCAGCAATCGGTGTTGTGGCGATGGCGTGGCGACGGCTTCGACGCACTCGCCTGGTTCGACACCTCCGGCGGCACCGATGCATCGACATTCGAGATCGACGGCCAGCGCTATGTGGTCGTGACCAACAGTCTCGACGCCGACGTGCGCTTTCGGGTCGATTCCGTCGTCTACCGGTTTTCCGGATGACCCGCGCGGGCAGGCGTTGAGACGGCACCAACCGTAGCCGACGCCTGCCCCAACTTCTGAAGATTCCGCAGTCCCTGCTGTAACCGTCTCGCCCCGCCAGAGGGTGACGGATTCGTTTTGCCCAAAAAAATACGATATGGAGACAAACCTCATGACTCGCCTTGCTGCACGCCTTGCTGCACGCCGTATTCCGCTCGCTTCCCTGCTTGCTGTTCTGTTGACCCCGGCCTTGCTGGCCGTTGCCGCGCCCGCCGAGGCGCAAAGCTCGGTGCAGTTGTACGGGATCATCGACGCCGGCCTTACGTACTTCAGCAACCTGAACGGTCACGGCACCTTTGTCGCGAACGACGGCGCGATTCAGGCCAACCGTTGGGGCCTGCGTGGCACCGAGGATCTGGGCGACGGACGCCGTGTCATCTTCGCCCTCGAGAACGGGTTCAATCTCTACTCCGGCACGATGGTGCAGTCCGGCGTGCTGTTCAGCCGGCAGGCGTGGTTGGGGCTTCAGGACAACACGCTGGGTACGCTGACGCTCGGCAAGCAGTACGACTTCTTCTGGGACAACCTCACGCAGTTCACGATGGGGCAGTTGGCGGGGCAGTACTCGTGGCACCCGGGTGACTTCGACCATCTGGCCGGCACGCTGCACATCAACAACGCCATCAAGTACACGTCGCCAAACTGGGCGGGGCTGACGGTGGGCGGCTTGTACGCCACGCCGTCGTCCGATGTTTCCGCCGGGACCGGACGTGTGTTTGCCTTCGGCGCGAAGTATGCGAACGACGGCCTCAGTCTCGGCGCGGCTTACACCAATACTCACAACTCCGGTGTCAACGCACCCACGCAGGCCGGGACGACGATTTTCCCGGATCTGCCGCCGGGGCCGGCGGTGCTGGACAACATCGCCAGTTGGGGCGTGGGCGGCAGCTACCGCTACGGACCGAATACGACGCGCCTGCTGTTCACCAGCACGCGCTTTCGCAACGGCAACGAGAGTGCCGTGATGAATACCTACGAAGCCAACCAGATCTACCGCTGGGGTCCGGCGTGGACGTTCATGGCGGGCTACTGGTATTCGAAGATGGGCGTGCAGAAGTGGCAGAACGTGACGGGCCTCGCGGACTACGCGCTGTCCAAGCGCACCGACGTATACGTCGAAGCCACGTGGCTGTATGCGGGCGGTGGCGCGGCACCGGTGTTTCTTGGGGGCGGGGCCGCACCGACGTTCGTGAAGGGGACCTACACCGGGCAAGGGCCGTCGTCGACGGCGGTGCGCATCGGCATGCGACACACCTTCTGAACGATTGGCGTCGATGCGCCCCTGACGGCGGCGCATTGATGGCAGGGTGCAATCGCGATCGGTTTTTCCGATACGGCACTTCTAGATTGGTATAAACCCTAATCAGAATTGCCGCGATTGTATCGCATCGGCCATCGGCGGGGGTCTTGGCGCCGCCGGATGTGCCGGATTCGATCGATAACTCGAGGTATTGCGCAGGGGTGATCGGAATTTCCGATACCGATCGCCGGGACCGTGCTTCCCGCGGTCTATTTGGCCTTCTACGATGACAGCGTGTCATTCATCCACACGTTCATCACCGGATACGCCAAGCCATGCATGCCAATGAAGCCTTTCCCCTCGTCGATGTGAGCGGCACGCCGTTCGAACGGGGCCTTGCACACGGTCGTCAGGTACCCGAGCGCGTGGCGCGCAGTCTGGCGCTGTACCGCACGCAACTGGATCGCCGGGGCGTGTCGAGCGAACGGCAAAAGGCATTGGCACGTCGGATGGTGCCCATCATCGAGGCATTCGACGCGACGTATCTGGAGGAAATGCGCGGCATCGCCGAGGGCGCGAACGTCACGCTCGAAGATATCGTCATCATCAATTGCCGCACCGAGATGATGTATGGTCACGACGAGATCGGCGAAGCCCGCAAGGCGCTCGACGATGGTTGCACGGGCCTGATCGTCATGCCGCAGGCGAGTACCAATGGGCGTCTGTTGCATGCGCATAACTGGGACTGGCGGGCCGAATGCGCCGATACCGGCATCGTGCTGCGCATGCGACGCGACGACGGCCCCGATCTGTTGGTCTTTACCGAAGCCGGAACGCTTGGCCGCCACGGCATCAACAGCGCAGGCCTGTCGCTGTCCGGCAACTTCCTCACGTCCGACCGCGACTATGTGAACGCGAGCGAAGCCAATACGCCGCTCTCGCTGATTCGCCGCCGCATGCTCGATTCCACCAGCCTTGCCGACGCCATGAAAGCGCTGTGGAATACGCGCCGCTACGCGTCGAACAACCTCATGCTGGCCGATGCGCGCGGTGAAGCCGTGAATCTGGAATGCGCACCGGACGAGATTTTCTGGCTCACGCCGACTGACGACATCCTCGTGCATGCCAATCACTGGCTGTGCCCGGTGGCCCGCACCAAGCTGCGCGATCTCGGTCTGGCCAAGAGCCCCGATTCCATCTACCGCCAACGCCGCGTGACCGCAGGCCTGAACATCGGCCGCGAACGCTTCGGCAAAATCGACTGGACGGTCATCAAGGGCGTACTCGCCGACGACTTCGGCAGCCCCGTGGGCGTACTGCGCGTGCCGCGAAAGGTGAGCTTCGACAGCATTGCGGCGACCGTCTGCACCACGTTGATGGACGCCGCCGACGGTGTGCTGTGGATTGCACGCAAGCCCTACGAATCGCGCGAATTCGTCGAATATCGGTTGCGCTGAGCGCACACGGCAGGGCGCGTGGCACGTGCCCACGCGCCGCGTCGCTTCGCCCGGACAGTCCCCTCAGTACAACGACAAACCGATGTCCCCGATCTCCCAGTTATCTCCGAATTCCCGGCCACCTTGTCGGCGAGAATCACGCATCCGCTGGCGCACCAGTCTTGCGGCGAGCCTCGCACTGGTGGCGTCGCTGGCGTGTGCTTCTTCGGCACAGGCGCAATCACAGCCGCAGCCGCAGTCACAACCCGCCGCCGCCCGTCACGAGATTCGTTTTGCCGTGAGTTCCGACACACCCACGTCGATGCCGGGCAGCCTGCTGCGCAACACGGCGACGGACAACATCCTCGCGCACGTAGTCGAGTCGCTCGTCGCGTTGCGTGCAGACCTGAGCATCGGCCCGATGCTTGCCGACCGGTGGGACATCTCCGCCGACGGCAAGACCTACACGTTCCATCTGCGCCACGGCGTGCAGTTTCACAACGGCAAACCGATGACGGCGGCCGACGTGAAGTGGAGTTACGAGTACTTCATGAACCCGTCGACCGGGTTCTATTGCCGTCGCGCTTATGACGGCCACGCGGGCGCCAAGGTGCTGGGCGTGCACGTCGTCGATCGTTACACCGTCACGTTCGATCTTGATCGCGCGTCGGCTTTGTTTCTCAATCACATGGCCGACCCGCGCTGCCCGTTGGCGGTGCTCAGTCCGGACAGTGTGGATGCCGAGGGTCATTGGTCGCAGCCCATCGGCACCGGGCCTTACGTGTTTGCCGACTGGCAGCCGGGACAGTACGTGTTGCTCAAACCGTTTGCCGCCTACCGGCCACGTCAGGAACCAGCGAACGGGTCAGCGGGGGCCAAGGTCGCACACGCCGACGTGCGCTTCGTCACGATTCCGGACGAGACGGCGCAGATGTCCGCGCTGATGTCGGGCCAGATCGACGCCATGAATCTCTCCGAGCAAATGGTGCCGCCCAAAGATCCGGCATGGCACGTCGTGGCCGGGCCGGGGGCCGACCCCGCCATGCTGCTGATTCAGTCGCGCGACCCGCTGCTCGCCGATGTGCGCATTCGCCGTGCGATTGCGCTGGCCGCCGATCTGCCGGGCATCGCCAATGCCGTAACGGAAGGGCGCTCGGACTACAACCCGTCGCTCGTGCCGAATGCCAGTGCGCTGGCAAGCCCGGCCACACGCGTGGGTTACGTGAAGTCGCTGCCGGAGGTCAAGCGCCTGCTCGACGACGCCGGCTATCACGGCCAGCCGATCACGCTCGAGACCAATCGCCGCTACACGCACATGTTCACCATGGCCGTGTATCTGCAATCGCTGCTCGCGCGCGCCGGCATCAACGTGAAGCTGCAAGTGGTGGAGTGGGGCAAGCAACTGGCGGACTACCGCGCCGGGCGCTTCCAACTGATGGCGTTCGGCTACACGGCGCGCACCGACCCGGCGTTGATGTATGCCGACGTGCTCGGCGATAAGTCGCGCAACGCGCTGGTGCAGTGGGAAGACCCGGCGGCGCTCGATCTTTTGCGCAGCATCGCGGGCGAGACCGACGACCGCGTGCGTGCCCGCGTGTTCGGCGAACTGCACCAACGCATGCTGGCCGACGTGCCGATGCTCGTGCTCTACAACTCGCCCGACCTGATGCTGGTGAGTTCTCGCCTGCATGGCGTGACGAGCTGGCCCATCCGGCTCAAACGCTTCTATAACGTGACGAAGGACTGACGGCATGCCGGCGTACCTTTTCAAGCGCATCTCGATGTCCGTGCCCACGGTCTTTATCGTGACGCTGCTCGTGTTCGGCATGATTCGCGCCATTCCGGGCGACCCCGCCACGCTCATGCTGGGCGACCTGAACGACCCGGCGCTGCTCGCACATCTGCGTCACTCGCTGGGGCTCGACGAGCCCTGGCCTGCGCAATATCTGCACTGGATCGAACACCTGCTGCGCGGCGATCTGGGCATGTCGATTGCCCGGCACCGCCCGGTGAGCGCGCTGATCGCAGAAGCCTTTCCGGTAACGGCAAAGATCGTGCTCGGCGCAACGTTCGTTGCTTGCCTCTTCGCCATTCCGGCCGGGCTGTTTGCGGCATGGCGGCAGAATCGCCGCAGCGATCTGGTGATCGTCATGACGACGGTGCTGCTCGTGTCGATCCCGAGTTTCTGGTCCGGCATTCTGCTCATCTGGATCTTCGGGGTGAAGCTGCACTGGCTGCCCACGTTCGGCTATCAGACGTTTGCGCAGGCAGGGTGGGGCTCACTGCGCTATCTCGTGTTGCCGGTGATTGCCATTGCGTTGGGCGAGATCGCCGTCGTTACCCGCATGATTCGCGCGAGCAGCATCGACGTGCTGCGGCTGGAGTACATCGCCCATGCGCGTGCCAAGGGCTTGAGCGAGCGCCGCGTGCTGGTGCGGCACACGTTGCCTAACGCGTTCGGCCCGACGCTTACCGTGATCGGTCTCGTGGTCGGCCACTTGCTGGCAGGCGGTGCTGTCATCGAGACGGTCTTCACGCTGCCCGGCATGGGGCGCCTGCTGGTGGAGAGCATTTATGCGCGAGATTACCCGGTCGTGCAGGGCTGTTTGCTGGTGATCGCGCTGATCTACGTCGTGATCAATCTGGTCGTCGACCTGCTGTATCCGCTGTTCGATCCCCGTATTAAGCACTAATCAAGCACTGAACGCCCCATGACCTATTTGTTCTCCCTGCTATCCGTGCGACGGGCCAATTTGTGGATCGGCGGCTTTCTGGTCGGCCTGCTGGTGCTCATCGCCGCCGTCGATCTCGTCTACACGCCCTATAACCCGGTGGACGTGGATCTCTACGCCCGCTACGCCGCACCGAGCGCGGCCCATTGGTTCGGCACCGATGCGTTCGGCCGTGACGTGCTCTCGCGCATCATGGCCGGCGCCAGTCTGAGCCTGATGGTGAGCGTTGCCTCGGTCGTGCTGGCTTTGGCTGCCGGCACGTTGATCGGCGCGATCTTCGGCTATGTCGGCGGCTGGCCCGACCGGCTGGCCGGCATGCTGGTCGACGCCTTGATGGCCTTCCCCGGTCTGCTGCTGGCACTCGGCATCATGACCGTGCTTGGCCCCTCGAAGTGGGGCGTCGTGCTGGCGCTGGGACTTGCCTACACGCCGTCGGTGAGTCGCATTGCGCGCGGTGCCGTTCTGTCGCTGCGCATGCGCGACTACGTCGAAGCGTCGCGCACCATGGGCAATCGCGAGGCGTGGACGTTCGTGCGGCACGTGTTGCCTCACTGCGTCCAGCCGTTGTTGATCTTCTCGACGTCGCTGTTTGGTTCGGCCTTGCTTGCGGAGAGCGCCTTGAGTTTTCTCGGGCTCGGCGTGCCGGCCCCGGAACCCACGTGGGGCGGCATGCTGGCGGATGGACGCTCGGCCATCGATCAGGCGTTCTGGGTGGTGTTGTTCCCCGGTGCGGCCATCTCGCTGGCGCTGTTCGGTATCAACCTGCTGGGCGACGCCGTGCGCGATCTGCTCGACCCGCGACTGAAGGAGGTCAAATGAACGCGCTCGCAAACACTCGGTCGGCTCAGTCGGTTCCACCGGTTCGGTCATCGATGCCTGTGACAGACGCTGCCTCGACGAGCGCGCCGTTACTCGACATCAAAGGGCTGTGCATCGCTTTTCCCGATGGCAAAGGTGGTCAGCGCGATGTCGTGCGCAATATCGACCTGACGTTGCGCGCCGGTGAATCGCTCGCTGTCGTGGGCGAATCGGGGAGTGGCAAGACGCTGATCGGCAAAGCACTGCTCGGTCTGCTGCCGGAATCGGCGACGGCTCGCGCCGACACGCTGACGTTCGACGGCCGCTCGCTGCTCGATCTCGACGCCACGCAATGGCGCGACGTGCGGGGCACCGAGATCGGTATGGTGTTTCAGGAGCCGATGGTCTCGCTCAACCCGGCCATGCGCATTGGCGAGCAGATGATCGAGGCGCTGGTGCGGCGTCGTGGTGTCGCGGCGGCACAGGCCCGTGAGCAAGCGCTGGCGATGCTCGCCCGGGTGCGCGTGCGCGATCCGCAGCGATGCATGGCACGGTATCCCCATGAGTTCTCGGGCGGTATGCGGCAACGCATCCTGCTCGCCGCTGTGATGCTGCTCAAGCCGCGGTTGTTGATCGCCGATGAGCCGACGACGGCCCTCGACTGCGTGGTGCAGAAAGAGGTCCTCGACGTGATGATCGGTCTCGCGCGTGAAGAGGGGACGGCGCTGGTGTTCATCAGTCACGATCTGGCGTTGGTGGCGGCCTACACCGAGCGCGTACTGGTGGTGCGTCAGGGCGACGCCGTGGAGTCGGGGCCGGTGGCGCGGGTGTTGTCGCATCCATCAACCGATTACACGTTGCGTCTGCTTGAGTCTTTGCCTCGCCGCGATGCGGGGACGCGTGCGCCAGCGGGCACCGTGATCACCGATGCGCCAATTCTGGAAGTGTCCGATGTGGCGGTGGATTACGTTGTTCCGCAAAGCTGGTTCCGGCGCAAGGCCTTGCGAACCGTCTACCCGTGTTCGTTCCGCGTGCATGCCGGTCAGACGCTGGCGATCGTGGGCGAGTCGGGCAGTGGCAAGACAACCCTCGCCAAAGCCGTGATGGGCATGCTGCCCCGCGCGCAGGGGCAGGTGAGCGTGCGCGGTGCGCCGTTTCCGGCGCAGGGCGGCGACGCTGCCATGCGGGCATCGCGCCGGGCCGTCCAGATGGTGTTTCAAGACCCGTACTCGTCGCTCGATCCGCGCATGCGCGTGGACGCGCTGGTAGAGGAGCCGCTGCGGCTCGACACCTCGTTAAGTGCCGCGCAGCGTCGCGAGCGGGTGGCGCAAGTGCTGGCCGACGTGGGGCTGGCGAGCTTCGGCACGCGGTTTGTTCATCAGATGTCGGGCGGTCAGCGCCAGCGCGTGGCCATTGCGCGCGCGCTGGCGGCACATCCACAGATCATCGTCGCCGACGAGCCCGTATCGGCGCTGGACGTCACGGTGCAGAAGCAAGTGCTCGACATGCTCACCGAATTGCAGGCGCGCTATCGCTTTGCGCTGTTGCTGATTTCGCACGATCTGGGCGTGGTCGAACAACTGTCCGATCACGTCATCGTGATGTATCGCGGGCACGTCGTGGAGAGTGGCACGCGCGATGCGATTTACGACTGTCCCGCGCATCCGTACACGCGCCGTCTACTACGCGCCGTGCCGGAGTTGCGAGGCGATCGCGAGTCGGGTTTTGCCGTGCATACGCGCGAATTTTCCGAACATGAGTCGAACGACGCGCCGCTGGCGTATTTCGATCCTGAACAGGGGGGCGAAGGCTTACCGCATCTAAGCCCGGTCGCCCACAGTCCCGACTCGGAACACCGCGTCGCGGTATTCGCGAGCGGGCAGTGATTGTTCTGGGCAATCCCGATCGGTGGATCTGCATTCCTGCCGGTCAGGCGACTGCCTACCATGCCTATATCGATTCGCCGGCCTGCGCCGTGCGAGTCAGCCGTCTTACGTTACGTCACTAATTTCTCGCCATGCATAGCGTCACGCACCCCATTTCTCATTTGTGCAGCGGCACCTCGCAAGCGGTGGTCGCCGAGCATTTCGGCAACGCATCCTCGGGCCGCAAGGTCTACTTGCAGGCAGCGTTGCATGCCGACGAGACGCCCGCCATGCTGGTAGCGACGCGGCTTCGCGACATGTTTCTTGCACTCGAAGCACAGGGCCGTTTGCGCGCCGAAGTCGTGCTTGTCGTCATGGCGAACCCCATGGGGCTGAACCAGTGGCTGATGGGCGCGCCGCAAGGGCGCTTCGAGCTGGCCAGCGGACGCAACTACAACCGAGGCTTTCCGGCGTTGTTCAAGGCCGTTGCACAGCGACTGGAAGGTGCACTGACCGACGACGTCGACATTAATCGTCAGCGCGTACGCGCAGCGTGGGGCGAGGCGCTGGCGGCATTGCCCGTGACGGATGCGTTCGGATCGTTGCAACGCCTGCTGATGACGCAGGCCCACGACGCTGATATCGTGCTCGACCTGCATTGCTCGCGCGAAGCGACGATGCATCTCTACGTCGGCGATGAATGCTGGCCTGCGGCTGAGCCGCTGGCGCGCTATCTCGGATCGCGGGCGAATCTGCTGGCGCTGGATTCGGGCGCGTTTTCGTTCGACGAGGCGCAGAGCTACACGTGGTGGCAGCTTCGCCAGCACTTCGGCACGACTTACCCGATGCCCGAAGGGCCGGTCTCTGTCACCGTTGAGCATCGAGGGCAACGCGACGTCAGTTACGAGCAGGCCGACTCCGATGCTGACGCGATCATTCAGTACCTCACCCACACTGGCGATATCGCGGGTGATGCGCAGCCGTTGCCGCCGCTACTGCATCCCGCCACGCCGCTGGCTGGCAGCGAGCAATTCCGAGCGCCTTGCGCCGGCATTCTGGTGCACCGCGCGGCACTGGGGACGATGGTCGAAGTCGGGCAACCGGTCTTCGACATCGTTGCGCCGTTGACGGGCGAAGTGCACACCGTGTCGAGCCGGACGCAAGGCGTGCTGTATATGCGCCGCGACGTGCGATTCGTCAATGCCGGCGATCCGCTTGGCCGCGTCACCGGTGAGCGCGTGCAGCGCTCCGGCATGCTGCTCGGCGCCTGATCCTTTTCGTCCCTTTCGTCCTGACCCTGACCGTTACGACACCCGACTGCCCGCCAATGTAGGCCGAACCGAACCTCCACAAAAGAGATGCATATGACTCGATTCCTCGACGTCAACGATATTCAGACCCTGTTGCGCCAAACCGGCGTTGCCCCGTTCATCCGCACGCTCGCGGACTATGTCCAGGACGATTACCTGCGCTGGCACGACTTCGATAAGTCGGCACGCGTGGCCAATCACTCCGATAACGGGGTGATCGAGCTGATGCCGGTGTCCGACGCCCGCTTCTACGGGTTCAAGTACGTCAATGGCCATCCCGTCAACACGCGGCACAACCTGCTGACGGTGATGGCGTTCTCCGCGCTCGCCGAAGTGAGCACCGGATATCCGCTGCTGCTGTGCGAATTCACACTGATGACCGCGTTGCGCACGGCGGCGACCTCAGCCTTGGCAGCCCGTTGTCAGGCGCGCCCGGACAGCCGCGTCATGGCGTTGATCGGCAATGGCGCGCAGAGCGAGTTTCAGGCGCTGGCGTTTCACGCGATGCTCGGGATCGACGAGATCCGCCTGTACGACGTGGATCAGGCCGCGACGGCTAAGCTCATGCGCAATCTCGCGGGCGTGCCCGGGCTCAAACTGCTGCCGGTGGTGTCGGTACGCGACGCGGTGCGCGGCGCCGATATCGTGACGACGGTCACTGCGGATAAGACTTACGCGACGATCCTCACGGCCGACATGATCGAGCCGGGGATGCATCTGAACGCGGTCGGCGGCGATTGCCCGGGCAAGACCGAACTGGATCGCGACATTCTGCAAACCGCCCGCGTGATGGTCGAGTTCGAAGCACAGACGCGCCTCGAAGGCGAGATCCAGCAAATGCCTGCGGATTCACCGGTGGTGCATTTCTGGCAAGTGCTCGCCGGGCAGAGCGCCGGGCGCGAGTCGCGCGAGCAGGTGACCGTGTTCGATTCCGTGGGCTTCGCGCTTGAGGACTTCTCCACGTTGCGCTATCTGCGCGATCTGTCGCAGACGGCGGGTGTCGGCAAGACCATCGACCTGATTCCCGAGCCGGACGATTGCAAGGATCTCTATAGTCTGGTGGCGCCGGTGATGCCGGTGAAAGCTGTGAAGACGGTTGGGGCCGCACCGGTCTACGCTGTGTGACACGGCCACAACGAACGCCGTCGCCGATGCTGGCGACAGGCGGTTTCGGGTAGGATGCTGAGCATGACACTCATTCAATTGCGCGTGTTTTGTGCCGTCGTCGAGCAGGGCAGTTTTCGCGCGGCGGCACGTACGCTCGACATCGCCCAGAGCACGCTCACGCAGGCCATTCAGGCGCTGGAGTCGGAGCTCGGCACGGCATTGCTCAACCGTTCGCATCAGGGGGTGACGCTCACCCCGGTGGGCGAGCGGTTTCTCATTCGCGCCAATGCCATCATCCGTGATTGCGATCTGGCCACGCAGGACGTCAAGCAATCGACCGGCGAAGAGGAGGGCAATATCACGCTGGGCGTGACCTCCGAGCCGCTGGCCGAATTGCTGCTGCCGGTGGTCAAGCGCTTTGTCGAGCGCTTTCCGAAGGTGCGGGTGCATGTCACGAGCGGTTACACGAAGATGCTGATCGAGCGGATTCGCGATGGCCGGCTCGATTTCGTGATCGCGCCGCTGGCACCGCAGGTGAGCGACGTCGACCTGAGCATCGAGCGGCTGTATCGATCGTCGCCGAGTGTGATTGCTCGCAAGGGGCATCCCAAGGCGAATGCCACGTCGGTGCGCGATCTCGTCGATTGCGAATGGGTCAGCATTCGTCCGGCGGGGATCGTCGGTGCCGAGAACCGGCTCATCAGTCTGTTCAATACCGAGAGTCTGGGGCATCCCAAGATCGCGTTGACGGCGGAGTCGCTGCTCGAGACGCTGCATATCGTGTCCGAGTCGGACTATCTGACGATCGAGCCGCAAGTGCTAGCCGAAATGCCGCTGTTCTCGGACGCGCTCATCAGCATCCCGATCCGGGAAACGTTCGACCCGCGTGACGTCTGCCTGATCGCGCGGCGATCAGCACCGTTCACGATGGCCACGCAGGAACTGGTGACCATGCTCGTGTCGTACTCACGACTGGTGCATGGTTCGACCGGACGGCGCACGGCGGGCTGAGTATTCCGCCCGCCGAGGCAAGACGACCCAACCTATCCACTAGGCAATCAATTCAACGCGCGTGCGAGGATCGACGGGATCACGCCGCCGTGTTGCAGCAGGTCCACTTCCAGACGCGTTTCTACTGCCGCTGTCGTCACCAGCGATTCTGTACTGCCGTCACCACGCGTGATCACGATCTCGATGGCGGCGCGCGGTGCGACATCCACAGGCAACGCCCTGATCCGGATGCGATCTTGCGCGGTCAGTGCCAGCGTTTGTGGCGTGACGCCCGCCGGTAGACGCAACGGCAGGATGCCCATGCCGATCAGATTCGAGCGGTGGATGCGTTCGAAACTCACGGCGACGACCGCGCGAATGCCCAGCAACCGTTGCCCTTTCGCGGCCCAGTCGCGCGACGAACCGGTGCCGTAGCGCGCGCCTGCTACCAGAACGACGGGGCGATTCTCTTCGCGATAACGTTGGGCGGCATCGAAAATCGGCATCACGTCGTGACTCGGTCCATGCACCGTATGTGCGACGGGCAAGTCGGCGGCAAGCAAATTCACGAGCGATTTGCTGTAGAACGCCGCGCGCACCATCACCTCCCAGTTGCCTCGCCTTGACGCGAAGACGTTCAGGTCGTCGCGGGGCTCGCCGCGTTCAACCAGAAAGTCGGCCACGGGGCTGTCCGGTGGAATGGCACTGGCCGGGGAGATATGGTCGGTCGTCACGTCATCGCCGAGCGAGAGCAATACATGCGCGTCGTAGTCGCCGAGCAGGCTGCCTTCGTCACGCGCGACGAACGGCGGCCGACGTAGTGCGGTGGAGCGTGGCGACCATGCGTAGCGAGGGGCATGCGACACGTCGAGACCGGCCCAAAGCGGATTGCCGCTGGCGTTGTGAAAGGCCGTGCCGAAGTCGTCGGCGCGAACGGCTGCCAGACTGGCTGCGATGGTTTCGCGCGTGGGCCAGAGATCGCGCAGATACACCGGCAGACCGTGGGCGTCGAATTGGATCGGATCGCGCTCGATATCGATGGCCGCGGTGCCGGCCAGCGCGAAGGCCACCACCAGCGGCGGCGACATGATGAACGCATGCCCGAGGTCTGGATGGATGCGCCCGGGGAAGTTTCGATTGCCCGACACGACGGCGACGGGCGTTGCGGCGGCATCCGCCAGGGCGCGTGCAATCGGTTCCGGCAGCGGGCCCGCGTTGCCGATGCAGGTTGTGCAGCCGAAACCCACGATATCGAAACCCAGTGCGGCGAGGTCATGATCGAGTCCGGCGCGGGCGAGATAGTCGGCAGCGGCAGGGGAGCCGGGGGCGAGCGACGTCTTGACCCACGAGGGCACATGCAGGCCGCGCGCTCTCGCGCGGCGCGCGACCCATCCGGCGGTGATGAGCAAGGCGGGGTCTGATGTATTGGTGCAACTGGTGATGGCGGCCAGCGCAATCGGCCAGTCGGGCAAGCCACCCCGGCGCGGGGCCGGATCGGTGCCCAATGTGCGGCCTGTCGCGCCGCTGGGCAGCCGGTCTTGGGGCCGGAAGGGGCCCGCGACGTATCGCTCGACGCTATTGAGGTCGATATCGACCGTCCGGGTGTAGCGTGGCGTGGCGTGTGGGTCGAACCAGAGCCCGGCGCGCCGGTAGAGCGTTTCGACGTTGGCGATATGTGACGCATCGCGCCCGGTCTCGCGCAGATAGGCGAGGGTGCGGGCGTCCACGGGGAAGTAGCCGGTACTGGCGCCGTATTCGGGGGCCATGTTGGCGACCACGGCGCGTGCGTTGGCGCTGAGGGTTGCCACGCCAGCACCGTAGAACTCGACGAATTCGCCGCTGACGCCAAGGTTTCGCAGCGCTTCGGTCACACGTAGCGCAAGATCGGTGGCGGTGGTGCCTGCGGGGAGTGCGCCGGAGAGCCGTACGCCGATGACATCCGGAATCCGCTGCATGACCGGCATGCCGAACATGACCGTTTGCGCTTCGAGCCCGCCCACGCCCCAGCCGAGTACGCCGATACCGTTGATCATCGGCGTGTGGCTGTCGGTGCCGATGAGGGTGTCGGGGACGAGCCACGGTTCACCGTCGATCTCGCACTCGCTGGCGACGGTCGCGAGTTGTTCGAGGTTGATGGTGTGCATGATGCCGGTGCCCGGCGGATGGATGCGCACGCGATCGAGTGCGCCGGACGCCCATCGCAGGAAGCGATAACGCTCGGCATTGCGGCGCATTTCCTCGGATAGATTGCGCTGTGCGGCATCGGCTTGCGCATGGAACTGCACGGCGAGCGAGTGATCGACGGAAACGTCGACGGGCAGAACGGGATTGAGTTGCGACGGGTCGGCACCGGCTTCGGCGAGCACATCGCGCATGGCGGCGATATCGATCAGCGCGGGCGTGCTGGTGGTGTCGTGCATGAGCACGCGCAGCGGGTAAAACGCAATTTCGTGGAGACTGGTGCCGCGTTCCAGCCAATCGAGCACACCGTCGATGGCCGCCTGACGTTCATCGCCGGTCAGGTTGCGCAGCGCGTTTTCCAGCAACAGGCGCAGGACGACGGGCAGACGCGTGAGCGTATCGCCGAACAGGGCGGGTAGATCGATAAATCGGCGAGTTTGGCCGGTTGCGTCGAGCAACTGACCTGAGGCGGAGATCGGGTTCATGCCCGATAGTTTGCGGCTTGCACAGCCCGCCCACAATGACGCCCGGACGTGAGGTGATCGATGGGACCGATCACTGGTGTTCAGGAGGCATTTCGCGTGTGCTTATGCGGCAAGGTTGGATGGTCGGCCGCAAATCCAGACCATTCCCGAAATGATCGAGAGGATGATGGACGACAGTCGAACGGGGAAGCCCGGCGATACACACGGTCAGCGACCGCCAAACAGCCGCTCAAGCGGCTGTTTTCACGTAGCGAGGCGTGTGTTTCTTACTTTCCCGCACCATTCGACGTCGCCATTGCGGCGGCGCCGAGGCCGATATAAAGCAGGCCGGTGACGTATTTGCCTGCGCCCGATTTGGCACCCCGATTCGCGATGGCCTTGCCGATCGTGCGGGCGAGTGCGGCGTATGTCACGTCGCTCACACTGCCTACCGCCACGAGCAATACCCCGAGTGTCACGATTTGCAGCGGGACGTTGCCAGCCGAAGCATTCACGAACTGCGGCAGGAACGCCGCGATGAACAACCCCGTCTTCGGGTTCAGCAGATTGACGAGAAAGCCCTTGCGCACCGACGCGCCAAGTGCCGGTACAGGCGCCTTTGTTGCCTCGATGGTGTCGGCCGGTGCCTTGCTTCGAATGGCCTTGATGCCCAGATAGACCAGATACGCCGCCCCCACCGTCTTGATCGCCGTGAACAAGATCGGCGACGCCATCAGTAGTGCGGTAAGTCCGCCCGCCGCAAAGCCCACATGCACCAGCGTCGCGAGCATCACGCCGAAGCACGACGCCAGACCGTACCGGAAGCCCTGACTCGCACTCGCCGTCGACACGTAGATCGTGTTGGGGCCGGGAATCGCCACGAGAACCGCTACGGTGGCGAGGAAGTAGGGCAGTACGGCGAAGTCGATCATTTCGGTGATTCCTGTCAGCACTACAGCGTTGGCAACACAGTTGACGTCATGCGCCGGCATCGTAACACCGTCGATGACGTCAGCCTCAGGCAAGCGTCGTCGCGACGTCAGCCCGCCTTCGCCGTCTGCACATCGTCGCGATGCCACCAGCCGCCGCCGACCGCCTGAAACAGCGCCACCGTATCGGCGTAGCGGTTGGCCTGCGCCTGCACCAACGCGATTCGCGTTTGCTGATACGTCTGCTGGGCGTTGAGCAGCGTCAGGTAGCTGATGTCGCCCAGTTCAAGTTGCTTCTGGGCAATCGTCAGACTGCGCTTCGCCGCACGCTCGGCGTTGAGTGACGCGCTCAGGGCATCGGCATCCGTGCGCAGGGCATGCAGCGTGTCCGCGACGTTCTGGAACGCCGTTAGCACCGTGCCGCGATACTGTGCACCCGCCTGCTCGTAGGCCGCTTCGGCCCCGCGCTGCTTGTGCAACAGTGCACCGCCCGCAAAGATCGGTTGCGTCAGGCTCCCCGCCAGCGTCCAGAACGCCGTGCCCGGGCTGAACAGTTCCCGGGCAATTTCGGCACTCGCCCCATAACTCGCACTCAGCGTAATGCTCGGCAGACGCGCGGCCACTGCCACGCCTACCGCTGCACCCGCCGCATGCCACTGCGCCTGTGCGGAACGCACGTCCGGGCGCTGTTCGACCAGTTGCGACGGCAAGCTCACCGGCAGCGCTTCAGGCAACTGCAAGCCGCTCAGATCGAACTGCGCGCCGATGCGCTCATTAGGCATGCGCCCGAGCAAGCGGGCCAGCGCATCGCGCTGTTGCGCCAGTTGCTTCTCCAGCGGCGGCACCGCCGCCTGTGCCTGTGCCAACGACGCCTCTTGCGCCGCCACATCGGCCTGCGCCACCTGACCCAAGTCGTACTGCTTGTGCAGCAGATCGAGCGAATGCTGCTGAAGCGCGAGAATTTCCTGCGTCGCGGCCAGTTGTCCGCGCAGCGATGCTTCCTGAATGGCTGCGGCCACCACGTTGCTGGTCAGCGTCAGATACGTCGCTTCCAGTGCAAAGCGCTGGGCATCCGCTTGCGCAATGAGCGATTCGACCTGACGCCGGTTTGCGCCGAACAGATCGAGCGTGTACGACACGGACACCTGCGCCGTGTGCAGGTTGTAGAGGTCGTTGCCACTGGCGGCCGGGCTCGCCAGCGGCGATGCGATTTGCTGGCGCGTTGGTGCAAACGACGCGTTGACCTGCGGGAAGAAGTCGCCTTGCTGCACCCGCACCGCTTCGTGGGCCGACTTGAGCGCAGCGCGCGCCGCATCCATGTCGGGATTGCGCTCGATGGCCTCTTTCACGAGGGCATCGAGTTCGGGCGAATGGAACAACGTCCACCACTGCGCGGGAATATCCATGCCGGAGACAAAACGCTGGGCGCTTCCGCCCGTCGTGTCTGCCGACGTCGTCCCCGCAGGCAGGGCGTCGACGGTGTAGCCCGCGTTGGCGGGCGCTTCCGGCGTTTTGAAATCGGGCCCGACGGCACACCCGGCCATCGACAGCGCGGCTGCCAACGCCACGGCGCAGCGCGCCCCGGAATAACGATGAGTCATGTTTTTACCCCTGTGCCGGTTCGGCCGCTTCGAGGGCACGCTTTGCGGCGCGCGCCTCCATATAGCGTTCGAGGACGTAGTAATAGGTCGGCAGAATGAACAGCGTCAGCAGCGTGGCGACGATCAACCCGCCCACCACCACGGTGGCGAGTGCGCGCTGCACGTCGGTGCCGACACCAATGGCCATGGCCGCCGGCAACATGCCCACGGTCGCGACCGTCGCCGTCATCAGCACCGGACGGAAGCGCTCGACCGCTCCTGCAATCACCGCCTCACGCAAGCCCAGCCCCTCCGCGCGCACGCGGTTGATGTTGGCGATCATGATGATGCCGTTCTGCACCGCCACGCCGAACAGCGCGATAAAGCCCACCGCACTCGCCACGTTCAACGTTTCCCCCGTCAGCCGCAGAGCAATCAAGCCGCCCAGCGTCGCCAGTGGCACCACGCCCAGAATCAGCGCAGCCTGACGCAGCTTGCCGAATTCCGCGAACAGGAACACCAGCATCAGCGCGAGCACCAGCCCCATGATCAGCGTGAGCCGTGCCTGCGCCCGCTGCTGATTCTCGAACTGTCCGCCCCACACAAGTTGGTACTTGCTGTGGTCGTACTTCACGTTGGCGTCGATGCGCTTCTCGGCGTCGGCCAGATAGTCCGACAGCCCGCGCTGCGCATAGTCGATGCGAACGATCAGCTCACGCTTGCTCATGTCGTGCGTGATGGTGGCCTCGCCGCTCTGATAACGAATGCTGGCAAGCGCCGACAACGGAATCTGCGCACCGCCCGGGGCATTGACGAACAGATTGCCCAACGTTTCCGGGCTGTTACGCGTGTTCGGCGGGAAACGCACGGTCACGTTGTACTGGCGGTCACCCACATAGACCTGACTCACCGACGCACCACCAATGGCGGTCTGGATCAGATTCGTGACATCAGACACGTTGATGCCATACCGCGCGGCCGCAGCCCGGTCCACATTCACCACGATCTGCGGAATCGGCGGCTCTTCGAAGATCGACGCGTCGGCCGTGCCCGGCACTTGCTTAAGCACGCCCACGACTTCAGTACCGATACGGCGCAGTTCCTTGAAATCGTCGCCGACGATGCGGATCACCAGCGGGCTGTGCGCTCCGCCTACGGCGTCGTTGATGCCGTCGATGATCGGCTGGCTGATGCCCACCGACATGCCCGGAATCTGCTTGAGACGATCGTTGAGCTTGCTGACGAACTCGGCCTTGGTTTCGCCGTGCGGCCACGTGTCGTAGGGCTTGAGCCCCACCGGTGCTTCGATGTGCGACGGCGTCCACGGGTCGGCCTGACTGTCGCTGCGTCCCAGTTGCGTGACGGCGTACGACACTTCCGGGAAGCTCAACAGCACCGTGCGCAACTCGCTGGCCATTTCACTGGCCTTGTCGAGCGAGAGGCCCGACGGCAATTGCACTTGCAGCCACAGCGACCCTTCGTCGAGATCGGGCAGGAATTCGCGAGCGGTCGTCGCGCCCAGCGCTACCACTGCCGCCAATGCGAACACGCCGATGGAAATGGCCATGCGGGGAGCGTTCAGCAACTTGTCGAGCCAGCGCTGGAAACCCGCCTGCGCACGTTGGAGCGGCACGTTGTGGAAGACCTTGCGCGGTTTGCGCAGTGCCACGTACGCCAGCCCCGGAATCAGCATGAACGTGCAGAGCAAGGCGCCGGCCAGCGCGTAGGCCACCGTGTAGGCCATCGGCGAGAACAGCTTAGCTTCTGCGCGCTCGAAGGCGAACAGCGGCAGGTAGGCGGTGATGATGATCAGGGTGGCGAACAGGATGGGACGCGCCACCTGTATGGTCGCGCTCAGCACGTCGCCCTCGGTGAGCACGGCCTCGGGCGCCGCTTCTCGTCGTCGCAAGATCGCTTCAGTCACGACAATGGCCCCGTCGACGATGATGCCGAAGTCGATGGCCCCGAGCGAGAACAGGTTCGCCGGCATGTTCGTGAAGTGCATCATGATGAACACGGCCACGAGCGCGAGCGGAATCGTCACGGCGGCAATCAGCGCACTGCGCGGGCTGCCGAGGAACAGGATCAGCACGATGCACACAAGACCCACGCCTTCCGCCACAGTGTGCGACACCTTGTGGATGGTGTTCTGCACGAGGTCGTCGCGGTCGATGTAAGGCACGAGACGAACGCCTTGCGGCGCAAGCTGCTTGCGCAGTTCTTCAACCTTCGCGTGCACGCCCTTAAGCGTTTCGGACGGGTTCTGATACTTGAGCATCTCGACGATGCCCTCGATCGTGTCCGGGTTGTGGTCCTTGCCGAGAATGCCTTCGCGTTCCTGATGGCTGTAGGTCAGACGCCCCAGATCCTTCACCAGCACGGGCACGCCGTTGCGCTGCGTGACCACGATGTTGCCGAGGTCGGTGAGCGAATGCACCATGCCGATGCCGCGAATCACATAGCCCTGCTCACCGCGCGAGATACGGCTGCCACCCGCGTTGGCGCTGTTGTTATTGATGGCCGTGGTGACGTCGTTCAGACCGATGCTGTAGCGCTGCAACTGCACCGGGTCGAGCTCAAGCTGGTACTGCATGGTGAAGCCGCCGAAGTTGTCGACGTTCACCACGCCCGCGACCTGTTGCAGCGCGGGGATCACGACCCAGCGCTGAAGTTCGGACAACTCCATCAGGTTCTTGGTATCCGACTCCAGCGTGTAGCGATAGATTTCGCCGGCCGGCCCGGTTACGGGGTCGAGTCCCGGCGTGATGCCCGAAGGCAGCGTGACGCCTGCAATGCGTTCATTGATGCGTTGACGGGCCCAGTAGTCTTCGACGCCGTCGCGGAACACCAGCGTGATGAGCGACAGACCGAAGGTCGACGACGAGCGCATCGATACGACACCGGGCGTGCCGCCCAGCGCACGCTCTAGCGGCACAGTGATCTGCTGTTCGATTTCCTCGGCAGCAAGGCCGGGGGCTTGCGTCGTAACCTGCGCGGTCACGTCGCCGATGTCCGGATAGGCTTCGACGGCCATTTGCGTCCAGCTATACCAGCCGAAGGCGGCCACGAGCAGCGCCACCACCCAGATGACGACGCGCTTGTGCAGGCAGAAGGTAATGAGGCGGTTAATCATTGAGCAGTACCCCGCCCTTGACGACGATGCGATCGCCCACCGTCAGTCCGGCACCCACGCGGGCACCGTCCGGCTCGCCGTAGCCCGGCTGCACCGTGCGCTTCACGAAGGTCCACGGGGCGACTTCCACCCACACCACGGTACTGTCGTTGTTCATGATCAGCGCCGAGTTCGGCACGAAAACCGAGCGCTGTTGTGGCACGGCAAACGTCGCCGTTGCAAACATGTTCGGCTTGAGACGGCCGTCGGTGTTGGGGAACGCAATGCGCACCTTGGCGCGGCGCGTGTCGGGATCGAGCACTTCGCTCACGAAGCTCACCTTGCCGTGCCACGTCTGGCCCGGATACGCCTGAAAGACCACGTCGACCGGCTGGTCCTTCGCGATCAGCGCGACGTTGCTCTCGGGGGCGTTGGCGGTCACCCAGACGGAATCCAGATTGGACACGGTCATGAGCGAAGCGGTCAGATCGTTGGCGTAGCCGCCCTGCGACGTCGACAGTGCGGTGATCGTGCCGGCGTAGGGCGCGACCAGCGTAAGTTGACGGCCGCGCGTGTGCGCGTCGGCACCGATGCCGCGCAGGCGGGTCTCGGAGCGCGTGAGTTCGGCTTGCGCTTGTGTGTAGTCGCTTTGCGCTTGTTCCAAGTCTTTCGCCGCGCCTGCCCCTGCATCGCGCAGGCCTTGCACGCGCTTCAGTGTCGTGCCGGCGTGGGTGAAGGCGTCGCGTGCCTTGTCGTTGTCGGACCAGGCCTGCGCGAGATCGCCCGAATCGATGGTCAGCAGCGGCTGGCCTTTCGTGACGTGATCGCCCAGATGAACCTTGAGCTCGACGATGCGACCGGCCACCGGCGGCAGGATGTTGGCGGTGCGTGCGGGGTCGGCTTCGACGGTGGCGGGCAATTGCACCATGCGCGGCTCGTCGCGCAGGCCTACGGCGGCAACGCTCAACCGGGAACGCAGCGCCGAGTCGGGGGGGACGATGTATTTGTCGCCTTCGCGCAGCACGATGGCGTGCTCGGTGGCGTCGGACTTGAGGGAAGCGTGGCTGGTCGTCGACATCCAGCGTACGGCTTCGACCGAGAGGGCGAGCGTTGCGATCACGCCGAGGCCGGCGAGGGCAATCCGCTTGTTCGCGCCCGATAGATGGATTTTGTTCATTTCCCGAATCTCTTTTTTCACGTGAGGGAGGCAATGGCATTGCGCTCACGTGAAAGACGAGTCGGTTCACGTCAGTCGGAATTTAATCCGGCAACGTAAATCGTGATTCGCCACGCGACGCAATACCTGCCGGTAATTCGAAGGAATTTCCGGTTTAAAGGTGATTTGAAGTGCGTATGTGTCAATGACATGCGACCGACATAAGCAACTGTCAGGGTCGGGCATCGATTTCTCCTTAAGCTAAGGAACCGTCGGAAAGCAGCGGCGACTCGCGGGCAAGAACGTGCGCACGCCGCGCTGCCGCGACCGGTATCGGCGCAGTAGCTTGCAAGCGTTCACGGTGAACACGCGCACAGGTCTCGACTTGCCGGTACTGGCAAGCAGACTTCAAGCGCATGACGATCTGGAAAAGGCGGGGATCTGGTCAGTCGAACCGGAAAGGCTTCCGGTGTAAATCAACTGAGCGCAAACATGGCGCACCTCTCGCACTCCGGCGAGACGGCGACCAAAAGGGACGGACGTCGGGCCGGGATCTACCGTTCAAGCGGTAACGGGCAACTACAACTGTCCAATTGGGGTGTCCCCTGATGATTGATTCGTGGCGGAATTTACTCGTGTGAATTAGGCGCGTCAAGCAATTGTTAGGCCCATTTTTGGTGCGATTTCTTCTGGTTTTGATCAATAAAACTGAGTGCAGTTCGCTATTTGCAGACTCACGGCCGAATAAGGGGTTGGTGAGTTTTCCAATTAATAAACTGTAATTTAATTATTTGCTGAATTACGGGTAAATGATGCTGCGACGCAACACGTCACCGAGCGCGACGCACGGGGGCAGTCTTGTGGCGTTGTTGCCGATGAGGCTGCCGAGATGGTCATCGTTTACCCGCAAAAGCCGCCACTTCACAGATTTTCGCGTTGACCGGCAAATTGTTTTTTGCTGGTATACCAGTTATGAACCAGACCCAACGCACCCCGGCCCTGAGCGATTCGGCCTATAACGCCATTCGCGCCCTGATTGTTTCCGGCGAAATTCGCGCCGGTGAGGCCCTCTCCGAGCGCGCGCTGTCCGAGCGCTTCGGCATCAGCCGTACGCCCGTGCGCGAGGCCATCCGGGCGCTCGCCAACGACGGCTTGCTGGAGATCGTGCCGATGCGCGGCACCTTCGTGCGCCAGTTGTCGGTGCGCGATCTGAGCGAGATTCACGAAGTCCGTCTGGCGCTCGAAGGCATGGCCGCGTGGCTCGCCGCGCAAAAGGGCGTGACCCCGGCGCTGGAAGAGGTGGCCAAGCGCCTGCGCGCCCTCGATGCGCAGGACGAAGCCGTGCCGCTCGACGTGGACATCACGCAGCGCGTGGGCTGGCAATTCCACGAAGCGATGTTTGCCGCCGCCGACAACGTGCGGCTGGTCGAGACCTATCACGCGTTGCGCACCCAGAACGGTCTGGCGCTGCAACGCATTCCGCATTACGACGCCGAGCGCACGCGCGCCGCAGTTCGCGAACACCTCGCGATCTTTGACGCCATCGCCGCCGGGCGTCCCGAGGAGGCCCAGCGCAGTGTCTGGGACCACCTTACGCACGCCATGCAGACCCGTTTGCAGGCGCTCGTCCCCGCCGGGTCGCCCGGTGCTTCGCGCTGATCGAATCGATCACACTCGCCAAGCCGTCACGTTTTTTTCGGAGATTGCCGTCATGTCGTCCCGTTCTGCCAGCAAGAAACGCCTCATTCCATTGCCCGTCCAGATGCTCATTGGTCTGGCCCTCGGTGTCGGCTGCGGCATGGTCGCGCCCGGGCTGGCCACGAAGTTGATGCCCGTGGGCACAGCGTTCGTGCAAGCCGTGAAGATGATCGTGGTGCCGCTCGTGTTTACGGCCATCACGCTCGGCATTTACCAGATGGGGCACAACGCCCGTGCGCTGGGACGTGTCTCGGCCATCAGCATGGTCTACTTTTTCATCGCGACGCTCGTCTCGATCGTGATCGGCCTGGGGCTCAATGCGATCTTCCATCCGGGGCTCGGCGCCAACCTTGCCGCCGCGCACGCTTCGGCCAAGCCGATTGCGGCGTCGGTCGACTGGACGAAGTTCTTCCTCGAGATGATTCCGTCGAACATCTTCGCCGCCATGAGCGGCAGCAACCTGCTGCCGGTGCTGGTGTTCGCGGTACTGCTCGGCATGGCACTGTCCGCCATCGGCGAGCGTGCCAAGCCGCTGGTCGGCGTGCTCGACGCCTTGATGGGCGCTGTGTTCAAACTCACCGACTGGATCATCTCGCTCTCGCCGATCGCCATTTTCGCGATCATTGCGTGGCTTTTCGCAACGCAAGGTGTCGGGACGATTCTCGCGCTGGTCAAGCTCGTGGGCACCATGTATCTGGGCCTCGGCGTGTTGCTGGTGCTGTTCTGGATCTTGCTCAAGGCGATCGGTGAAAAGCCGCTGGCGACCACGCGTGCGATCAGCGAGCCGGTGATTCTCGCGTTCGCCACACGCTCCAGCGAGGCCACCTTGCCGCTGCACATGGAGAAGTTGATCGCCATGGGCGTGCCCAAGGCCATCGCCTCGGTCGTGCTGCCGCTGGGCTACGCGTTCAACCGCGATGGCTCGATCATGTACTTCGCACTGGCCGTGGGTTTTCTGGCCGACGCGTATCACGTGCCGCTCGACATGCCCACGCTGCTTTCCATCGTGCTGGTGACGACGCTGGCGAGCAAGGGCAGCGCCAACGTGCCGTCGGGCGGGCTGGTTGCCATTGCGATGGTGCTCACCACGATCGGCGTGCCTATTGAGGCGCTCGCGATCATTGCCGGTGTCGATGCGTTCCTCGACATGGGCCGTACTGCGATCAACGTTTTCAGCAACACCGTGGCCATCAAGCTCGTGATGAAGCTCGCCGGTATTCCGTATGAATCGCCTGAGGCCGTGCAAGCGGCGCTCGCCGAGTCGAATGCGGGTCAGGCGGGCCAAGTCGGCAGCCATGCGCACGGTCAGGAGTTTCCTGCATGACCCAACGTAATACCGAACACGTCGTCGATTTGCGCAGCGATACCGTTACCCGGCCGACCGCGCTGATGTGGGAGGCGATGCAAACCGCCTCGCTCGGCGACGACACGCTGGAGGGCGACCCGACGGTGCGCGCCCTCGAACATCTGGCGGCGGTGGCCACGGGCAAGGAGGAGGCGATGTTCGTCGTCTCCGGCACGATGGGCAATCTGATCGCCTCGCTGTGTCACGCCACGCGCGGTGGCGAAGCCGTGATCGATGCGCAAGCTCACATGGCCAAGTCGGAGGCGGGCGGCATGTCGCGCCTGGCGCATCTCTATCCGGTGACGATACCGTCGGTGCGCGGCGAGATGGATCTCGATGCATTGGCCGGGGCACTGCGCCCCGGCTTTTCCCGTTATGGGCAACCCACGGCGATGGTCGGCGTGGAGTCGACGCATAACCACTCGGGCGGCTACGTGCCGTCGCTGGCCTATCTGGCCGACGTGCATTCGCTGGCGTCGCGTGCGGGCGTGCCGGTGCATCTGGATGGTGCGCGCGTGTTCAACGCGGCGGCGGCGCTTGGCGTGGATGCCGCAACGATCGCCACGCACTGCGAGAGCCTGACGTTCTGTTTGTCGAAGGGATTGTCGGCGCCGATGGGCGCGATGCTGGTGGGCTCGCACGCGCTGATCGAACAGGCACGCACGTTCCGGCGCATGGTCGGTGGCGGGTTGCGGCAGGCGGGCATCATGGCCGCAGCGGGCAAGGTGGCGATGGAGACGATGGTGGCGCGTCTGGCCGATGACAATCACCGCGCGCATCGACTCTGGACCGGACTGGCGGCAATCGATCCGCTGCTCGTCGATACGGTGCCGTCGCACAGCAATATCGTGCGGCTGCGCGTGGGGGAGCAGCGTGAGAGCGACCCGCGTGCGTGGGAGGCGGCGCTCGCCGAGTACGGCATTCTGGCGCGTGCCAGCGGTCAGTCGATGCTGCGGCTCGTGACCCACCGCCATATCGGCGACGACGACATCGACGAAACCATTGCCGCGATTGCTTCGATTCGCGACACGTTCGCCGCGGGTGCGTCACCGGTGCTGGGTGTGCACTGAGGTTGAAACGTTGAGGCGTCGACGCTTTAGCGTTCCGCCACCGCCAGATACTGCTGCGGTGCGCGCCCGAACAGACGCTTGAACATGACGATGAACGCGCTCGGGCTCTGATAGCCGAGCGCGAGTGCCACGTCGCCGACCGACGCACCGAGGGCCAGCCGCGTGATCGCTTCCGATGCGCGCATATGCTGGCACCAACGCCCGAAGGTCATGCCGGTCTCGTCCTTGAATCGGCGTGCGAGCGTCTTGCCGCTCGCCCCCATCTCTTCCCCCCAGCGCTCCAGCGAATAGTCCGTCGCGGGCGCCATCATCATGTGCTCGCAGATCGCAAGCAGCTTGGCCGAGCTGGGCAAGGGCAGACCATGTTCGCCCGGTGCAGCGGCTTCGCGCAGCAGGCGAAGCAGCAGGGGGACGGAGAGCGCCGTACGGCTGTCCGGCGCGTAATGCATGCCGTCGGCCAGCATGTCGACGGCCAACTCGCGCAGCAGCGGCCCCACGGTCAGCACGAGCGCGTTGGGCCATAACCACGACACCGAACCGGGCTCGATGCTGATCGTGCAGAACTGCATACGCCCGACAGCGTGCAGTTCGTGCGGCGTATTGGGTGGCAGCCACAGCGCACGCGAGGCGGGCAGGGTCCACGTGTGCGCTGGCGTGAGCACGCGCACCACGCCGCGCAACGCCATCACCACGTGACCATGTTGATGCTGATGCCAGGGCTGTCGCTCGCCGTCCTCGCATTCCATCCCGGCGAACGTGACGTCACGCGACAAATGTCGGCGCGTCTGCGGATAGCGGCGTAGCAGCAATTCCTTCATGACATCTTCCCAACCGGACCGATCGACGACTCTGGGCTCACAACGGACGCCCTGATGAGGCCCCCGCCGCGCAAAAGCTTAGAGAAATGGACAGAAAATGTCCGTTTCTCAACATTTTTTGTGATTCACAGCAAAAAGTTCCCCGGTATTCTACCAATAGCCATGGCGGTTTAGGGACGGATACGAGTGATAATAGTAATGCGTCTCATTTATTTGCATTCATTCAGACGGAATGACTCTGACGCGGGAAGATCGGTAAAGTGACTCAGAACAATACGGGGAAGCGGGCACAGGCCCGACGCCTGACCACCATGGCACTGGTGATTGGCAGCACGGTATTCGGACAGCAAGGCTGGGCAGCGGATACGGACTCGGCAGCAGGGGGCGCATCTGCTGCCAATGGCGCCGGTAATGCGGCGAGTGGCGCAGTGAATGGCGCGGCAAGCGGTGCAGCAAGCAGCGCGGCCAATGCCACCGCGTCGCTGCCCGCGACGCAGGTGACCGACACCTCGCTCGCGGAGAATCCGAGCGGCCCGGGACGCGGTTATGTCGCCAAACGCATGAAGACGGGCACCAAGACCGATGCCGATACGCTCACGCTGCCGCAGGCCACGTCGACCGTGACACGGCAGCAAATGGACGATCAGGGCGCGATCACCATCGATCAGGCGTTGCGTTACACCACCGGTGTGAACACGCAGGACGGCACCGACGTGCGCTTCGATCAGTTGCGCGCACGCGGTTTCGATCTCGACGCGTACCTCGACGGACTGGCGATTTTCCAGTCACCGCGTTTCGCGACGGCGCGCGTCGACCCGTATCTGCTCGATCGTATCGATGTGATGTTCGGCCCGTCGTCGGTGCTGTACGGTCAGGGCAACCCGGGCGGGCTGGTCAACTACAGCAGCAAGCTGCCGACCGAGCAGGCGCAGCACGAAGTGACGCTGCAAATCGGCAATCACAACACCTATCAGGCGGGCTTCGACCTGAGCGGGCCGCTCAATCAGGACGGTACGGTGCTGTATCGCGTGGTCGGTCTGGCGCGCGATGCGAAGACGCAGGTGAGCGCGATCAAGGACGAACGTCTGGCCATCGCGCCGTCGATCACCTTCAAGCCCGATCGCGACACGACGCTCACGCTGTTGGCCGGTTATCAGCGCGACCCGGCGGGAGGGCTGTTCAACCCGGTGCCTGCGAGCGGCACGGTGTTCGTCAATCCGAACGGCCGGCTTGGCCCGGATCAGTACTTCGGCGACCCGACGCGTGACGGCATGCAACGCACGCAATACTGGTTCGGCTATCAGTTTGCGAAGCAGTTGAACGATACGTGGCGCATTTCGCAGAACGCGCGCTATCTGCATATCGATCAGAACTATTACCAGACGTCGGTCACGAGTGGTTTCAACCCGGACCAGCGAACGGTCTACATGTGGGGCAACACCGATCACGAGCACGTGAGCCAGTGGCAGATCGACACGAATGCGCAAGCCAAATTCGCGACCGGCCCGGTGGAACACACGATGCTGTTCGGCTTCGACTATCGCCGCGTGCTCGAAGGCGATATGTACGGTGGCGGGATCGCGGGGCAGTTGAATCTGTTCAACCCGAACTACGCGTCGCTCAACGGCATTGCGGCGAATACGCGCCTCGACTATTCGCTCGCGCAGGCCGGTCTCTACGCACAGGACGAGCTTCGCTATCAGCGTTGGGTGCTGACGCTGGGCATGCGCGAAGACTGGGCCACGACGCGCTCGGTCAACAACGGCGCAAAGAGCGAGGCCGATAACCATGCGTTCACGTGGCGGGCAGGGTTGTCATACGCGTTCGACAATGGCGTGGCACCGTATATCAGCTATGCGAAGTCATTCGCGCCCGTGCTGGGCCTGACGTTCTCGGGCGCCCCGCTGCAACCCACGCAGGGCAAGCAATACGAGATCGGGGTGCGCTATCAGCCGAAGAACTATGACGCGTCGTTCCGGCTGTCGGCCTTCGATCTGCGTCAGGAAAACGTGAGTGTGGTCGACCCGGCGCACCCGACGTTCCCGACGCAGACCGGCGAGGTCCGCTCGCGCGGTCTGGAAGCGGAAGCGCGTGCCAATGTGACGCGCGACCTGATGCTGATCGCGTCGTACACGTATCTGAATCAGATCGTCATGCAAAGCACGACGGCACAGGGTAAGCGCCCGCAGATCGCGCCGCGCAACAACCTGGCGTTGTGGGCCGACTACACGCTGCACGAAGGCATGCTGCGCAATCTCGGTTTCGGCGCCGGTGTGCGCTACATGAGTTCGTCCGCGGGGGATGCCGCCAATTCGTTCGAAGTGCCGAGCCGCACGCTGGTCGATGCCGCCGTGCACTACGACTGGCAGCAGTGGCGCTTCGCCGTGAACGTCAACAACCTGTTTAACCGTGAATACGTTTCGTATTGCACGTCAGCGTCGCTCTGTTACTGGGGCGCCACGCGAACTGTCTTAGGGACTGCCCGTTATCAATGGTGATGCAACGACAATCGTTTGCCGCCCGCCGCCGCCTTCTGGCGGCGTTTGGCGTTGGTGCGCTGGTGCCGCCGGTCGCTTCGTTCCTTATGCCGACGCTTGCACAGGCGGCAACGGAGGCCGGTAAAACGCCGCGCGTCGTCGTGATGGACTGGGGACTGGGCGCGCAGATACTGGCACTCGGCGTGGTGCCGGTGGGCATGTCGCGCCCGCCTTGGTATCGCGCGTTGGCGGGCACGCCGGAGATGCCGCCGTCGGTGGTCGATACCGGTCTGTTGTTCCAGCCGAATTTTGAAGTGGTGCAGGCGTTGCGGCCCGACCTGATCGTCGTCACGCCACTGCATGCACCGTTATTCGACTCGCTCTCGCGGATTGCCCGTGTGTTCGTCGCCCCGGCGGCGCATCGTCACGAGGACGGCTATCTGCTCGCCCGCCGCCGTGTGCAGGCACTGGGCGAAGCGCTCGCCCGGCCCGCCGCTGCGACCCGGCTCATCGAGCAAACGGATGCGCGTCTGACGACCTTACGCACGCGCATCGCGCAACACGGCGCGGCGAATCGGCCGGTCTATCTCATCACGCCGATCGATACGCGCCTGACGGCCGTGTTCGGGAGCGAGAGTGTCTTCGGCGGCACGCTGAACGCGCTCGGTCTGACCAATGCATGGCGTCGTCCGAGCGATACGGAAGGCATGGCGCAGGTCGATTACACACAGATTGGCGGTGACGCATCGGCGCGCGCCATGCTGATCGGATCGTCGCCGCAGGTGGTGAAGATGCTGGGGCAAAGCCCGCTCTGGCAAGCGTTGCCGTTTGTGCATGGCGGGCGCATGAGTACGTTGCCGATGATGCTGCCGACCGGCGGCACGCCCACGGCGCTGCGTCTGGCCGATGCTCTGACGGCAGCCCTGACCGGAGGTGCGGCATGAGCGCATCGAATTCGCAAGGGCCGCTGATGGCAGGTCTCTCGCGTGGCACTCGTGTCACGGGTGCGGAAAGCCATTTAGTCAGGCTGGCGTTGATCGTCGGACTGCCCACGTTGTTGCTGATCGTTTGGACGTTCACGTCGCTGCGGCCTGCCGGTGTTGATATGTCGGCGTTCGCGGCCGCAGTATGGCAAGCCCTCAGTCATGGCGTGCCCGCGACGGATGCGACGGGGCAGACATCCGCTAGCGCGATGTCGGCGCTGCTCGTGAGTTACGCATGGTTGCCGCGTCTGGTGATGGCGGCGTTGGCGGGCGCAGGGCTCGCGCTCGCGGGGGTGATGTTCCAGCAGGTGTTGCGCAATCCGCTCGCCGAACCGCTCACCCTCGGTGTCGCCTCCGGGGCTTATCTGGTGCTCGCCGCGGCGGCGATCTGGCTGCCGGCGCTCGCGCTGGCATGGCGCGCGAGTCTTGCGTTCGGCGGGGCGGCGTTGGCCATTGGCATTGTGATGGCGCTAACGTGGCGCAGCCGCTTCGCAGCGGTGCCGGTCATTCTCGCGGGCATGATCGTCAACCTGTACTTCGGCGGTCTGACGATCATGCTGTCGATGACGCATGAGCGCGCCCTCGTCGGGGTGTTCGCGTGGGGGGCTGGCTCGCTCGTGCAGAACGGCTGGCACGACACGCTCTGGTTGCTGCCCCGTGTGGTTGTCGGTGCGGTGGCCGCCGCGCTGTTGCTTCGTCCGCTCACGCTTTTCGTGCTGGACGATCGTAGCGTTGGGCAACTCGGTGCACGCGTGGCGTGGATTCGTTCTGCCGGGCTGGCGGTCGCCGTGGTGCTCTCGGCCTGCATCGTGAGCGCGGTTGGCATCATCGGTTTCATTGGGCTCGCTGGCCCGCAACTCGTGCGTCTGGCGGGTGCACGGCGCCTGCGGGATCAATTGCTCTGGGCGCCGATGATCGGTGCGCTGTTGCTCGTCTTCACCGATCAGGTCGTGCAATGCCTGCCATTGCTCGATGGCGCGGTGATTCCGACGGGCGCGGCGGCGGCGCTCTTTGGCGGGCCGCTGTTGTTGTGGCTGCTTCGGCGCACGCGTGCCGGCGAGATTACCTCCCCGGACGCTGCGCCACCGGTGCGTGCCCGTCATCGTTGGCGCTGGCTCGCGCTGGCGCTTGCCGGCGGTCTGGCGCTCGTGTGGATTGCGCTGCACACCGGCCGCACGCTGGACGGCTGGCAATGGCTGAACGGCACACAGTGGGCAGACGCGCTGCCGTGGCGCTTGCCCCGACTTGTCGCGTCGGCGGCGGCAGGCATGACGCTGGCGCTGGCCGGCACGCTGTTGCAGCGCGTGAGCGGCAACCCGATGGCCAGCCCCGAATTGCTGGGTGTGAGCGGCGGGGCGATGCTAGGCGTCTTGATTCTGACGTGGACCGTGAGCGGTCCGGCGGCGACGACCTTGTTCAGCGCGGCATTCGCCGGGGCCGCGATCAGTCTGGCGGTCATGCTCTGGCTGGGGCGCAGTGGTGGCTTCTCGCCCACGCGCATGCTGCTGGCGGGCGTGGCGATCTCGGGCATGGCGCAGTCACTCGTGGCGCTTGCCACCGCCAGCGGCAATGCGAATTCATTCCTGCTGCGCTCGTTGATGCTGGGGCTCACCTACATCGTCGGACCGGGTATCGCGGCAGGCGCGGCGCTGGCCGCCATCGCGGGTCTGGTGCTGACGTGTCTGGCATCGCGCTGGCTCGATCTGTTGCCGATGGGCGATGCGACGGCACGAGCGGTCGGCCTGAACGTGCGCCGGGCGCGCCTGTGGATCTGGTGTTTGGCGGCGGTACTCAGTGCTGTGGCAACGCTTGTCATCGGGCCATTGTCGTTTGTCGGCCTGCTGGCCCCGCATCTGGCGCGTATGGCCGGTTTCGGCAAGGCGCGTTCGCAGGCAGTGGCAGCGGGCGTGTCGGGCGCGCTGCTGATGATCGTGGCCGACTGGCTCGGCCGCAATCTGATGTTCCCGCAGCAGTTGCCTGCGGGGGTGCTCGCCATGCTGATCGGCGCACCGTATTTGTTGTGGCACCTGCGCCGTCAGGTGGCCTGAAGTCCCCATAAAACCATAAGAAAAGAGAGAGGTCCCCCTCCTATGTCCTTGTTTTGGCAATTGGTGCGTTCATCCCGATGGCCGCTGTCCATCGCGTTCATCGGCAGTCTTGTGAGCGGCTTCGGCAACGCCGGTCTCGTGGCCCTCATCAATCAGGCGCTCACGGCGTCGCATGAGCAGTTGGGCACCCTTGGGCTGCAATTTCTCGGCCTCGGCGTGCTCGTGCTGGTGACGCGTGCGCTGTCGCAAACGCTCTTCATGTCGCTCGGCCAGCGGGCCAAGGCGACGCTGCGCATGCAGGTGCTGCGCCGCATCGGCGCGGCGCCGTACGCCAGTCTGGAGCGGCATGGCATTGCCCGTGCGTTGGCTGTGCTGACACAGGATCTCGACGCGGTCGTGGTGTTGTTCGTGAGCCTGCCGGTGCTGGCGATGCAGGGCGCGGTGATTGTCGGCTGCCTCGCGTATCTCGGCTATCTGTCGTGGCAGATACTGGTGTTCGCCGTGGTCACGATCCTCATTGGTGCGGCGGGTTTTCGCATGGCGAACACACGGGCGCTGCTGCATCTGCGTGGCTCGCGCAAGCGGGAAGAATCGCTGGTGAAGGACTTTCGCGCGCTCTTCGACGGTGCCAAGGAACTGAAGCTGCATCGCGGGCGCCGCGAGGCGTTCATCGAAGAGCGGCTGGCTGAGAATGTCGAAGCGGTGCGCGTGCAGCGCACTCGCGGGTACGTGCTGTATGCAGCGGCCGCCAGTTGGGGCAGCTTCATCCTCTTTGCGTTCATCGGCCTGACGCTGTTCGTGGTGTTGCGCCATATCGACCTGCCGCCAGCCGTGGTGTCGGGCTACGCGCTGGTGTTCTTGTACATGATTATGCCGATCGAAGGCGTGCTTTCGTCGTTGCCCGCACTGGGCACGGCGCGGGTGGCGTTCGAGCGGATCGCACAAGTCGAAAGCGAACTGCCGCGTGAATTGCTCCCGGCGGTACCGGTGCCCGATGCGCCCGCGTTCGACGAGATTGCGCTCGAAGGTGTGACGCATCGCTACTATCGCGAGCAAGAGAACGAGATGTTCACGCTGGGCCCGATCAGCCTGACGTTCCGGCCGGGCGAACTCGTGTATCTGGTCGGCGGCAACGGTAGCGGCAAGACCACGCTCGCCAAGCTGATCGTGGGGCTGTATGCCCCTGAGCAAGGCCGAATTACCGTCGATGGTGTACCGGTGGACGAAGCCGGGCGGGACCGCTATCGCCAACGGTTCTCGGTGGTGTTCAGCGACTTCTTCCTGTTCGAACATCTGCTTGGCTTGCCTGCCGATGGGTTGGATGCGCAGGCGAGCGCACTGCTCAAGGCGCTGCAACTCGATCACAAGGTGACGATTGAAGACGGCCGCTTCTCGACGCTCGACCTTTCACAAGGGCAGCGCAAACGGCTCGCGCTGCTGGTCGCGTATCTGGAAGACCGTCCGTTCTACGTTTTCGACGAGTGGGCTGCCGATCAAGACCCGCTCTTCAAGGACGTGTTCTATCGGCAGATGCTGCCTGCGCTCAAGGCGCGCGGCAAGACGGTGCTCGTCATCACGCACGACGATCGTTACTTCGATCTCGCCGATCGCCTGATTCAACTCGACTACGGGCAGCTTCGTGCGCCGCAGCCGCCCCAGTCGCTTCATCCGACCGATTTCACCGATGCCACCGGCACGGCACCCCCTGAACGCTCATGACTGATACTCCGATGTTCGACCTACGCGAGGTCGCTTTCGCCGTTGAAGGCCGCACGCTGCTCGCTCCGCTCACATTGCAACTGGCGGGCGGGCAGGTGCATGGTTTGATCGGCCACAACGGTTCAGGCAAGTCCAGTCTGATCAAGTTGCTCGCTCGCCAACTCTCGCCGGTCAGCGGCGAGATTCAATTCGAAGGCAAAGCGCTGTCGTCATGGGGCGCGCGCGAGTTTGCGCGCCGGGTGGCGTATCTGCCGCAACAACCGCCGGCGGCTGCCGGGATGACGGTGGCCGAACTGGTCGCGCTGGGGCGCTATCCGTGGCACGGTGCACTCGGTCGTTTCGATGCGAAGGACCATGACGCCGTGCAGAACGCGATGGCGCAGACTGACGTGTCGGTGTTTGCCGACCGGCTGGTCGAGTCGCTCTCGGGCGGCGAACGCCAGCGTGTGTGGCTCGCTATGCTCGTGGCGCAGCAAGCGCAATGCCTGTTGCTCGATGAGCCGACGTCGGCGCTCGACGTGGCGCATCAACTCGATGTGCTCAAACTTGTGCGCGAACTGGCCGACACGCATGGCCTGGGTGTGGTGATCGTGCTGCACGACGTGAACATGGCCGCGCGGTTTTGCGACTCGCTGCTGGCGCTCAAGCAAGGCAAGCCGATTGCGCGCGGCACGCCGGCGGAACTGATGTCGCCAGTCACGCTGCAAACCATCTACGGTGTGCCGATGGGCGTGCTGCCCAATCCCGACGGCGGCATGCCGGTGAGCTACGCGCGCTGAAGGCTGACGTCTCCCGCAGGGACATCACGCGTCAGCCAGATAGCGCTGCGGGGTGCGCCCCGTGATCTGCTTGAACATCACGATGAATGCACTCGCACTGGCGTAGCCGAACGCATCCGCTGTGGCGGCCACCGACGCGCCTTGCGCCAGTTGCGAAATAGCTTCCGCCACGCGCAGGTGTTGACGCCACGTGACGAACGTCATGTCTGTCTCCGCCTGAAAGTGACGGGCCAGCGTGCGCCCGCTTACCCCGAACTGCTCTCCCCAGAAGTCGAGCGTCAGCTTGCTGCCGGGGTCGTTCATCAGGTGCTCACAAATCGCTTGCAGCCGCGCGTCGCGTGGCACTGGCACGCCACGCTCGGGCGTCGCCACGGTCTCGCGCAGCACCCCCATGAGTGGCGGCACCGACAGCGCGGCGCGGCTCGTGGGGCCGTAGCTGTCGCCTTCGCGGCCGACGGTCGCCGCCAATTCGCGAATGAGCGGTGTGGCCGCAATTACGTTGGGCCGGGTCCAGTCCCACGGAAAATGCTTGGGCTCGAAGTAGACGTTGCACATCTGCGTGTCGCCGACCGCGTGCAGTTCGTGCTCGACGTCTGAGGGCAGCCACAACGCGCGCGTCGGCGGCAGTGTCCAGATGGCGAGCGGGGTGAGCGCGCGCACCACGCCGCGCACGGGAAACACCAGTTGACCGTGCCGGTGACGGTGCCAGATCAGTCGCTCGCCATGGCGATACGTCGTCACCTGCGCATAGACATCGCGAGGCAGTGGACGCACCGAATCGGGGAATCGCTTGCGCAAAAAATCGTTCATGCCGGTTGCTGTTTTCGGGTGTCGTCAATCGGACGCTGAATGTCAAAAATTCGATATTTATTGTCGTCCTTGCTTTTTCTTAACCCGATATTCTCCATAGCCATCAATGTGTTGCGCCGGACCACACGCAAATTTAGTAATGAGTCTCATTTGCGATATTTCCCGCCAGTGTAGCGGGATTTAGCCCATCGGGGGCTGGCGCGGCCGTCCACTACAAAACACCCGTCATACCCGTCAGACCCTAGGGTCACGAATCATCGATCGCCGGCAGAGGCCGGCAACAAGGGGAAGTGTTGTCAACGATGCAAACGAATCAGAACCAGAAACCTCACCGCGCGGCTCGGGGCCGTATCACTGACGGTGCGAGGGCAGGGCAGTCGCACCGCGCGTTTCGCTATACGCCCATGGCACTCGCCATGCTGATGTTCACGGCAGCCGCGCAGGCGCAGACCGCGACGGCACCCGCAGGCGCCGACGCCGCGCTGCCCGCCGCGACCGTCAACGCCCAGCGCGATGCGCAGACCGAAGGGACCGATTCGTACGGCACGTCGACGACCACCATCGGCAAGACGCAGCAGGCACTCAAGGACATTCCGAATTCAGTGTCGGTCGTCACCCGCGCGCGCATGGACGATCAGGCCATGACCTCGGTGTCGGACGCCCTGCAATACACCACCGGCATCACGGCAGTGAACTATGGCGACGGCACGTACTACTTCAATGCGCGGGGATATAACGTCGGCGTGGAATTCGACGGGGTGTCGATTCTGAGCGGCATTCAGTACCAGCCGCAGTTCGATCTGTCGATGTACGACCGTGTGGAAGTCTTCCGCGGCCCGGCCGGGTTGCTCGATGGCACGGGCGAGCCGGGCGGCACCGTCAATCTGGTGCGCAAGCGCCCGGGCGACACGTTTGCCGTGCGCAGCGAGACGTCCCTCGGTTCGTGGGCGCACTACCGTCAGATGATCGACGTGACCGGTCCGCTCAACGACAGCGGCACGATTCGCGGCCGCGCGGTGCTCACTGGCGACACCGGCAATAAGTCGATCACGCGGGCGAGCGAGCGCAAGTTTCTGGCGTATGGGGCGCTCGAATTCGATCTCACGCCACGCACGCTGCTTTCGCTCTCGGGCTCGTATCAGGTCAACCCGCTCGACGCGTTCGACTACGGCCAGTCGCTGCTGACCAACCGTCAGTTCTTGAAGGCGCCGGTTAATTCCAACTTCTCGCCGGACTGGAACTACAGCTGGACGGCGATGCAGGAGGGCAACGCAAAGCTTGAGCACCGCTTCGACGGCGGTGTCGTCTCCACGACGACGGTCAACTACCGGCATCTGTTGAGCAACAGCAAGTACGCCTATCTTGGGCCGGGCATCAACCCGGTGACGTTGACGGCCAACTACGCCGGGCAGTCGCAGCGCATGGAGAACAACCTGTTCGGCGTCGACTCGCATCTCTCGGGGCCGGTCGAGGCGTTCGGGCGAAAGCATGAGTGGCTGGCCGGTGTGAACTATCAGATGACGCAGCAGCGCAGCCTCTCGGGCTACGAGAGTCTGGGCAACTTCAGCGTATTTGCGCCGCCTAGCGTCGAGCCGACAATTCCGTTCGACTACGGCAATAACCTGCGGATGCAGCAGTTCGGCGTGTACGGTCAGGCGCGCCTACGCGTGCTTGACCCGCTCACCGTCGTGCTGGGTGGACGCGAGGCGTGGTATCAGCAGCAGAGCCAGAGCCTGATCCCGACAGAGACGCCATGGACCACCACGTCGCGCGCGAATCACAAGTTCATTCCGTATGGCGGCGTCGTGCTGGCGATTACGCCGCAGATCAACGCGTACTTCAACTATTCGAAGATCTTCGCGCCGCAAACGGCGACCACGTTCGACGGTCAGGGGTTGGCGCCGCGTGAGGGGCAGCAGTACGAAATCGGGATGAAGGGCGCGTTTCTCGATGGCCGTCTGAATGCGACCGTGGCGGCGTTCCGCATGACCGACGTCAACCGCGCCGTGGCCGACCCGCTGCATCCGACGGGGTCGGTGGCGGCAGGCTCGGCGCGCAGTCAGGGCTGGGAAGCCGAAGTGAACGGTCAGATCACGCGCAACTGGAACGTCTATGCCGGTTACACGCTGCTGAACTCGCGCTTCGAGAACGACCCGCAACAGGCCGGTCAGTCGCTAGACGGCGAGGAGCCGCAGCACCTGTTCAAGCTGTACACGACGTATCGCTTCTCGGACGGCATGTTGAACGGGCTGCGTCTGGGCGGTGGCATGCGGGTGCAAAGCGCGACGTATCGCACGGTGGGCGCCGTGCAGGGCGGCTATGCGGTGTGGGATGCAATGGTGGCCTATCGCTTTAACCGTCGCCTTGAAGCCCAGTTCAACGTGAACAATCTGTTCGATCGCGAGTATTACGCGCGGGTGCCGTCGACGTTCTACGGCGAGTACGGCCAGCGCCGCAACTTCATGCTCACCTTGCGGGCCGACTATTGAGCGGAAGCTGACCCGGCGACGCTGCCTTCCCCCGTGGCATGGGCTGCACGGGGGAGGCCGCAGTGCTTCGGGGCTGCGAAGCCGCCGTCGGCCGAAATTTTCAAATGGCGGTACACTCCTGCGACACGCCTGTTTTTCCTGTCGGCGCTTCTCAGATTTCTGCCCGTTTGAACGACACCATGAAGTCCCCTGGTTCTGCCTCCCCCGCACCGGCCCACGACGCCGGTGAATGCGTCACGCTCGTCGCCACGGCGACCCTGCCTACCCGCTACGGTACTTTCGCTTCGCATGCGTTTCGCGTCAAAGACAGCGATAACGAACACCTCGCGCTGGTGATGGGCGATGTCGCGGGCGATATCACGGACGATACGCCGGCACCGCTGGTGCGCCTGCACTCCGAATGCCTGACGGGCGACGTTTTCGGCTCGTACCGTTGCGATTGCGGCGAACAGCTCGACGCGGCCATGCGCAAGATCGCGGCCGAAGGGCGGGGCGTCATGCTGTATCTGCGCGGCCATGAAGGCCGTGGTATCGGCCTGAGCAACAAGATTCGCGCCTATTTGCTGCAAGAGCAGGGGCGCGATACGGTTGAGGCTAACCTCGATCTCGGCTTGCCCGACGATGCCCGCGAGTACGACTCGGCCGCCGCTATTCTGCGCATTCTGGGCGTGAGTTCGGTGCGATTGATGAGCAACAATCCGAAGAAGTTCGACACGCTCGTCAAACACGGCATTCCCGTGTGCGAACGCGTGGCGCTTGACGTGCCGGTGCGCGAAGAGAACGAACGCTACATCCGCACCAAGCAGGTCAAGTTCGGGCACTACTTCGAAGAGAACGAATAAGCTACCGGCGGCGCTCGCCCACAATGAGGGCGAGATACACCAGACCGGCCGCTGCGCTGGTCTGGCCGCTGTAGTTCACCAATCCCATCCCCCAGCCCTGACGCGTCACGATCACGGCCAGCGCCACGATCAACGCGCCCCATCCCGCAATCCGTAGCCGCCGAGTCCGCGAGCGCGAGAGCGTGCCGTTGAAGAACGTCTGCTGCTGGCGCTCTGTCGCCAGCGCCAAGGCGGCAAAGCCCGCCAGACAAATGAGGAAGGTGGTGAGATGCATCACGCACGCTCCTCATTCAACGTGGCGTTGACCGGCACATCCGATGGGGACGCCGCCGGCGTCGGCGATGCGACGGGTGCGGCAGGCTTGCGTCGTACGGGCTTCGTCTTCGGCCGATGGCGTGCGGTGCGCACGGCAAGCCACGCATGCAACGCGGCAAAAACCCACAACATCAGATCGACACCGGCAAACGCCCAGTCCCCTGCGGCGAGGCTGTGCCACAAGCCGCGCGACGTCGTGAGGGCATTCGCAATCGGCAGCAAAGCGAGCACAGCGGCGGCAATCCACAGCAACTCGACCCACGCCCGTTTTGCCGGACGCACAAGCGCGTACAGCAGCGTCGCAGCCCAGACCCAATAGAACAGATCGACTTCGGTGGCACTTCGCCCGGAGGCGCTCACTGGCAGCAACCGGTTGCCCCACAGATAGGCCGTCATCGCAATCGACAGGCCCGCGATGGCGGCAATGTTAAGGCGCTCGACCGCGTGAAAACCGAAGTGCGGGCGTGTGGGGTCGGGCAGCCGTGTCCGGCGCTTGACCGTCCACATCACGAGGCCGGTGCCGACCATTGCCGTGCCGCCGAGACTCACGAGGAAGTACAACCAGCGCAGGTGCAGATCGCTGAACCGGCCCAGATGCAGCGCGTACATGACGCCGCGCGTTTCGGCCGCCGCGCCGACCGAATCGTGTGTCTCGATCAGCTTTCCTGTCGTGCCGTTGAACAGCAGGTATTGCGGGCTCATCGACACGCGCGATGTTTCGCCGCGGGTGACGGCCACGCGCGCGGCCGCATCGCCCGGCTGCGTCACGGTGACGCGGCCAACGTCATCCTTCCCCCAGCGTGCCTGTGCCTCGCGCACCATCGCGTCGATGGGCGCCAGCGGGGTTTTCTCGCCGGTGGCCTTCGCAGGCGGTGGGAACGCACTGAGTTGCCCGTTCATCTGCGCACGGTCCATGGGGGTCTTGATCGCGACTTGCGCGCCCCATGGCATGTACATCGCCATGAGCGTGACGAGCCCGGTGTACGTAATCATCAGATGGAAGGGCAGGCCGAAGACCGACAGCGCGTTATGCGCGTCGAGCCATGAGCGTTGCCCTTTGCCCCATCGGAACGTGAAGAAATCGATAAAAATCTTCTTGTGCGTGATCACGCCGCTGACGATCGCCACCAGCATGAACATCGCGCAAAAACCTGCCAGCCAACGTCCCCACAGCACCGGCAACGGGTGGAACTGGAAGTGGAAACGGTAGAAGAATTCACCGCCCAGCGTATCGCGCGCCTTGAGTATTTGTCCCGTCGCGGGATCGAACGTCGCCTCATCGAAGGCGCGGCGCGTAGCGGTAGCGCCCGTCGCGCCGGGGACCTTGGGGGCGGGCGCGTTGCGCCAGAACACATTGGCAACCGGGTTGCGCTCCGTCGGCAGATACACGCTCCACTGCGGGCTGTCGGCCGCAAGCGTCGAGAGCCGGTCGGCGACACTCTGTGCGACGGCGGCAACGTCGGGCGCCTGTTGCTGGTGCGGCACTTCCGGGCGCATCCACTGCGAAATTTCGTCTTTGAAGTAACTCACGGTGCCCGTGAGAAACATCGCATACAGCAGCCAGCCGACCAGCAGGCCCGCCCATGTATGCAGGTCGGACATGGTCTGACGGATACCTCGGCCGGTATTCACCGCATCCACGGTTTTCTTCGCGGCCGTCATGCGGCACCCCCGGTAACGCCTGCCGACACCGCCCACGCGGCCAGCGCGAGCGGTGCAGCCACGACAATGAGACCTGCCCAGGCTCGCCACGCACTGCGCACAGCAAACACCCACACCACCGCCCCGGCATAGATCGCGAAACTGGCGAGCATGCCGGTAATCACGGCCTGCGACTTGTCCATCGGCAAGGCGAGGACGGCCACGCTGGCGAGCGCCGCGATGGCATAGCCGCCAAGCATGGCGGCCACGATGCGGGAGATGAGTGCGCCGACGCGAAAGAGACCGGCACTGCTGCGAACCTGAGCCATGATGCGAACCGCTTACTTATTCGGCGTTGCTGCCGGGCCTGCCGGAATCGGCTCGACGCCGTCGGCTTGCACGAACGTGGTGGTGGTCACGTAGCTCACGCCTTGATAGCGTTCGGCACCCTTGACGCCTGCGCGCTCACCCGGCGTCTTGTCGGTGTGGCTGACTTCGGCCACGTACACACCCTTCCACGGCATATCGAATTTCACGTGGCCCTGTGCGTCGGTGTGGGCTTCCTTAGCCCAGCCCGATTGCGTGACCAGCGACACCTTCGTCTTCGCGAGCGGCTTGCCTTGGAAGAACAGCTGGAACTCGCCGTGCTTGCCTGCGGGCACCAGATCGAGCGGCAGTTGCGGCTTCTGCGCCGAGAAGTCCGTCACGAGGCGTGCCGCCGGGCGGTACCAGTTGGTGACTTCCTGAGCGTCGCGCTTGAACGTGAACAACGGGTACTTGGCGTCTTCGGCCACCAGCGTTTCACCGGCCGTGGCCTTGAACGGCAGCGTGAAGCCGTCAGCCGACTTGGTCGCATCGGCGGTCTTCGCGCCCGATGCCGACGTGAGCGTCGCGCTCGGCGCCACGAACTTGTCGAGCAGGCCCGGCGACGCTTCACGCAGGTTCTCGCCAAATTCGCCAAAGCGGATCACGGCATTCTGACCGGCGGGCTGTTCGATCCAGATCTGATGCGCTTGGGCGGCACCGGAGAATGCGGTGAAGGCACCGGCGGCGAGCAGGGCGATGGCGTGCGGAACAGTCTTTTTCATTACGGTTTCCTTAAAAGCGAGGCGATGCATGACAGCCATCGTCCTCAGAAGTCGATCTGTGCGGACAGCAGCACCGTGCGCGGTGCGGCCACGGTGGCGTAGGTGCCGCTCATGAGCCAGTAATTCGAATTGAACAGGTTCTCGACGTTGGCGCGGAACACCACCGACTTGCCCGCCACGCGGGTGCGGTAGCGGGCGCCGATGTCGTAGCGCGTCCATGCCGGCAGCTCAAGTGTGTTGGCCGCGTTGAAGTACATGCGTGACGTGTTGATGATGCGGCCCGAGAGCGAGAGGCCCTGTACCCACGGCGTATCCCAGTCCACGCCGAAGTTGAACGCGCGCTTGGGCACGCCGTTGGCGTCGTTGCCGTCGTTCACGCCACCCGCCGTCTTCGTGAGCTTGGCGTCGTAGAAGGTGGCGCTTGCCATCAGGCGCAGGCCCTTCATCACTTCGCCGTAAGCCGACAGTTCGATGCCACGGTTGCGTTGCTCGCCGTCGAAGCTGTACACGCGCGTGGCCGGGTCGGTGACCGAGTTCGGGCGCTGTACTTGGAACACCGACAACATCGTCGTGACGGTGCCCCAGTCGGCCTTCACTCCCGCTTCGTACTGCTTCGACTTGAACGGCGGGAAGACCTGCCCGGCATTGACCGTGCCGACCGGCGCGACGCCGCCGCGCGACAGCCCGGAGGTGAAGTTTGCGTAGACGGAGACGTTTTGCAGCGGCTTGAGCACGATGCCCGCCAGCGGCGAGACGGCGCTCTGATCGTAGCTCGACGACAGGGCACCGCTCGTGGTGTTGAAGTTGTCGAGCGCGACACGTTGCTGACGCAGGCCGCCGGTGAGCAGCACACGATCGTTCAGGAACGACAGCGTATCGGTGATGGCGAAACTCGTGAGCGCCGACTCGGACGCCTTCTTCGGGTCGGTGCGTGCCGCGCCGACGGGCGGCAGCGGAACCGGGTTGTAGATGTTCGAGGCGACCGAGGTCGTGCCCGGCACGTACGCGTTACCCGAGTCCTGCTCAAGACGGCTGGCCTGTACGGTCACGGTGTGGCCGATCCCGAACGTCTTGAAATTGGCGCGTGCCCCAACATCTGCCGTGCGCGAGCGCGTGTACGAGTCGTAGTACGAATTCGTGACGTTCATGTTGCCCAACGAGTCGGCACCGCCGATCGGGAACGTCTGGTAGGCCGTGGCGTAGTGGTAGCCCACCGCGCCCCACACCGTCACGTTACGCAGGACGTCGTATTCGAGTCGCGTCGTGACGGCGGAGTCGTGCAGATGCAGCTCACTGCCCGGATAGAAGTTGCGATAACCGGACGGCGCATCGGGAATCTTGGTGACCGACGACTGGAAGCCAACCTGCGGGCGGAAGTTGTCGGTACCTTCGTGCTGCGTATAAACATCGAGCGACCAGCGCAGGCGTTGCCCCGTGTAGTCGAGGCCGACTGAGCCGACGCCGACGTTCTGCTTGCCGTCGTCGAGCGTGGTCTTGCCGTTACGGTAGACACCGTTGACGCGAATGCCCCATTCCTGCTGTTCACCGAAACGGCGGCCTACGTCGGCTTCTACGCCAAGCTGCGCCTTGCTCTGGAAGGTGGTCGTCAGACGCGTGAGCGGTTCCGTGCCCGCGCGCTTGGTGACGACGTTGATCGCGCCGCCGATGCTGCCGCTCGGGCCGATGCCGTTCATCAGCGTGCCCGGGCCCTTGAGCACTTCCACGCGCTCGACGATGGCCGCCGGTACACGGCTTGCCGACGCCATGCCGTAGAGGCCGTTCAGGCCCACGTCGCTGCTCGATACGGTGTAGCCGCGAATCTGGAAGTCTTCGCCGAAGCCGCCGCTGGAGGTCAGCATGCGCACCGACGATTCGTTGATGACCACGTCGGCGAGGGTGCGGGCCTGTTGGTCGCGCACCATCTGCTCGGTGTAGTTCATCGTGCTGAACGGCACGTCCATGGCATCGGCTGAGCCGAGAATGCCGAGACTGCCGCCGCGCGCGATCTGGCCGCCGGCGTAGGCGGGTTGCAGGCCGTTGTCGTAGCTTGCCGTGACGTGGGTCGTGGGCAGCATGGCGGCAGTGTCGGCCACGCCGGCATGTGCCGCCGGCTGGATCAGGAAGCTGCCGTTCGATTGCGGGACGACTTCCACTCCCGTGCCTGCCACGAGTGCTTCGAGGCCGTTACGCGGCGTATACGTGCCTTTCAGGCCACTGCTGTGGCGACCGGCGGTGACCTCGGGCTTGAACGAGAGCATGATGCCGGCGTCGCGGCCGAAACGGCTCAGCGTATCTTCCAGCGTGCCCGCAGGAATGTCGTAAGCGCGAGCGGCCTGTGTCGATGACGATTGCGCGTGTGCCGAGAACGGCAGGACGAGCGCGGGCGATGCGACGGCCGTGCCCAGTACGATGCGCCCCAGCGCACATGCCAGCCGCGTGCGGCGAAGTACCCAATGTGGTTGGCTCGGCTGGTGTTGCCGTCCCCGAACGTGACCCATGATCTGACCTTTCGTGTGGAAGAAGAGTGTTGGTGCTCGTCCTCCATGACCCGCGAAATGTCGAAACGGATCACTTTTTTTCAAAATATTTTGCGAATGACGGTCGGCAGGCGTGCGCTGCTGGCAACGGTCGCAAGTCATCGGGCTAGTCACCGGGTCACGCCGGCACGAGCCGGATCTCGCGCGCGCCCCAGAAGCGCGTCACTGAATCGGTGCGCACGGCAAGCGTCGTGCCGAGGGTGTCGAGCACTTTGCCGACGTCGTCGAGCGGAAACGACCCGGAGACACGCAGGTCGGCGACGCGCGGATCGCAGGTGAGCGACGTGTCGCTGTAGCGCGCCAGTTCCGCCACGAAATCGGCCAGCCGCATGCTGCGCGCGACGATGAAGCCTTCGGCCCATGTCGCTTCGGTACTCGGTACGGCAATCGGTGCAGAAATGGCGTCGCCCGTGTAGCTTGCATGCAGCCCCGCGCGCAGCACGAGGGATCGCGATGGGCTTCGGCTGGGCCGGATTTCGACGGCACCCTCATACACGCTTACGTGCGTGCCGCCGTCCCATTCGCGCACGGTGTAACGGGTGCCAAGTGCACGCGCAGTGCCCTGCGCTGTTTCGACGAGGAAGGGCCGTGCAGGCTCGTGCTTATCGGGGGCTGTGGTGATCAGCACCTCGCCCGCCATCAGTCGCACGCGCCGTTCATGTTCGGTGAAGACGATATCGACCGCACTGCCGGTATTCATCACCAGCCGGGTGCCGTCGGCGAGCATCAGCGTGCGCCGCTCGCCGACGCTCGTGCGGTAGTCCGCCGACCATCGCTGCCACGGCGACGAGTGCATGACACCCCATGCGCCGCTGCCGGCAAAGAACAGCACGGCGAGCGTCTTGACGGTGCGTCGCCGGGCAGGGGAGGCAGGGGTCGCCAGTGCCGCCTGCGCGATGCTCGCTTCGACGGGCGAGGCGAGCGGTTGCAATTTGCCTTTGACCGACTCGATGCGCTTCCATGCGCGCTCGTGATCGGGGTGCGCATTGCGCCATTGGTGCCAAGCGGCGATGACCGCAGGCGACACGTCGTCGCTCTGGAGTTCGATCAGCCACTCGACGGCGCGCTCGGCAACGTGCGCAGGCACCGTCGCCGCCCCTCGGGTGGCCTCATACCAAGCGGAAGACATGGCGCTCATGCGGCGATCATCCGATAAAGGACAGGTCGGCGAAGTAGCAGCGCTGCAAGGCTTTCGCGAGATACCGTTTGACCGTGGGCACCGAGATACCCAGCGCATCGGCCACTTGCGCATGCGTCTGTCCGTCGAGCTGCGAACGCAAAAAAGCCTGCCGCACGATGGTGGGCAGGCCGTCGAGCAGACGATCCAGTTCGATCAGGGTTTCGAGCAGCATGGCGCGTGTTTCGGGCGACCATTCGACTTCACGCGGGACTTGGGCGAGCGCTTCGAGATAGGCGCGCTCGAGCTTTTCGCGCCGCCAGTGGTTGGATACGAGATTCTGCGCAACCGTCGTGAGATAAGCACGCGGCTCATCGAAGGCTGCGGGCACACGTTCACTGCCGAGCAGTCGCACGAAGGTGTCGTGCGCGATATCCGCCGCTTGTTCGGCACTGCCCAGACGCCGGTGCAGCCAACCCTTGAGCCATGAGTGATGGTTGCTGTAAAGCAACTCGACAGTGGAAGGGAGGAGGGTGCCCGACGTTTGCATGATCCAGCCTGATGTTCGGTCCACTCACGACACGCTGGTCCAGCGAGAACACTGGCAGGTCATGCAGCAGTTGAAACGAATGCTCAAGGAATGTTAATGATAATCATTATTAATAACAGATGGGAAATTTCCCGTCAATGAAAGACCCTTGAGCGTGTGCGGGAAGCGGGATCTGATGAAATGCCCGGGAAGCCCGTCGCACGGCCTTGAGCGGGAAGTTCGGAGTGCGATGGGGTACGCAGAAATTAATGCTTGACGGTGCATTTAGGGCTCGGCTACTATCCGCCCTGTCTTCCATCCAAGGGGTTTGTTCGTGAATTCTGATGCCAGTTGTAGTCGACCTTTGATCGACTGATTGCCTGAGGATCCACAGCCTTCCCTGTGCCGCGTCCTCATGCAGGATGCGGTGTCTAGCGCGCCATCTACGTTCGTCTGAACGTCATCATTTCCGGCGCCATTCCCGCAGAAATTTCTACCGTCGTGCCCATGCTGGGCGCTGTCGTTGCGTGCTTTGCATTTGCCTTCGCATTTGCATTAGCCCACGAGTGCGCGCGTGTGTGCCGACTCGCCCTGTCGCTTGCGGCACGGGCGTTCGCAGCCATGCGAGGAAACCATGCGCGCTTTTCAAACATTTCAGGCTTTTCAAAGCCAGCCCACGCGCACCACGCCGGTGTCGCGTCTGACCATCGTCTGCCTGGCAGAAGCCCTCAATACGCTTCGCAAGCAGATGTTCACCGATCTCACCGCGCTCGGTCTGCGGGCCACGCACGTCAGCATCACGCGCTGGAGCGACCGCGACGTGGCCTCGGCCACCGTCACGCTTGATTGCTCGCAGGCCTCGCGTGCGTCGCTCACGGCGCTGGTCATGCGCCTGTCGGGCGAGAACAGCGTGCGCCGCGTGTTCTGGTCGGACGACGCCAATCGTCCCGATCGCGCTGATCGTGCCGCTAACGGTCCTGTTTCTCATCCTGCTGCCGGGGGCATGGCGGGTTTTGCCGCCCCGGCCTGAGCTTTCTTTTCAAACCATTGCAGTTCGTCTCGGGCGGCTACGCGCCGCCGATGATGGCGAGCCAACGATCATAAGGAGTCCGATATGGACGATGGAAGTAGTCGAATAGCGCCCGTCGGGGCCGCACGCGGGGCGTGCGGGATTCCGGCGGGCGACCACAGCCTTGCAACGGTAGCACCCATTTATCACCGACCGCGCGCCGCGCGGCGCGGCGGGGGACGTGCGCGCTTTTTCCGGGACTCGATAGACGTCCGGTAGCGCCTGACGACCCTGGCCGGCCGCCATGTCAGCGTAAGCCGCGCCCAGGAAATCGTTATGAACAAGAACCTTCGCTCGCGCCAGAAACAGCGTGGCTTTGTCGATCATCCGACAGCCACCGAGCGCGCCATTACCGGCCCAGATGCCGTCGCCAAGCTCGCCACCGAGCCGCTGCACGACATGCTCCACACCCTCGGCACCGACCTGCGCGGCCTCACGCTCGCCGAAGTCGGGCAGCGCCACACGCGCTACGGCCCCAACGAGATCGCCCACGACAAGCCACCGCACTGGACCGTGCAGTTGTTGCGCGCCTTCAACAATCCGTTTGTGATGGTGCTGCTCGTGCTCGCCACGATCAGCTTCTTCACCGATGTCTATTTCGCCGATCCCGATGACCGGGATTTCAAGAGCATCATCATCCTGCTGACGATGGTGACCATCAGCGGCCTGCTGCGGTTCTTTACCGAGTTCCATTCGCTGCGTGCCGCCGAGAAACTCAAAGCGATGGTGCGCACCACCGCGAGCGTCCGCCGCCGCGTGGTGTCGTCGGGTAAGCCGGAGCGTCACGAAGTCGCCATGCGCGAGCTTGTCGTGGGCGACATCGTGACGTTGCAGGCAGGGGACATGATTCCGGCCGACCTGCGCCTGATCGAATCGCGCGATCTGTTCATCAGTCAGGCGGTGCTCACTGGTGAAGCGCTGCCGGTGGAGAAGTACGACACGCTCGGCGCCGTCGCCCAGAAGTCAGTCGATACCGGGCCGGCCAAGCCGGTTCAGAAGAACAGCGCCAGCCTGCTCGATCTGTCGAACGTCTGCTTCATGGGGACGAACGTAGTGAGCGGCACGGCCCTTGGCGTGGTGGTGGCCACGGGCAGCGACACGTATTTTGGTGCGCTCGCCAAGAACGTGGTCAGTCACAAGCGCGTGGAGACGAGCTTCGATCGCGGCGTGAACAGCGTGAGCTGGCTGCTGATTCGTTTCATGCTGGTGATGGTGCCGATCGTCTTCATGATCAACGGCCTGACCAAGGGCGACTGGATGAGTGCCCTGACGTTCGCGCTGGCGGTCGCTGTCGGCCTGACGCCTGAAATGCTGCCGATGATCGTGAGCGCCAACCTCGCGCGCGGTGCGTTGGCAATGGCGCGCCGCAAGGTGGTGGTCAAGCGTCTGAACTCAGTGCAGAACTTCGGTGCCATGGACGTGTTGTGTACCGACAAGACCGGCACGCTCACGCAAGACAAGATCATTCTCGAGCAGCATCTCGACGTGGTCGGCAACGAGCAGGAAGACGTGCTGCGACTGGGTTGGCTCAACAGCTATCACCAGAGTGGTCAGCGCAATCTGATCGACGTGGCGATCATTCGCCGGGCCAACGAGATCGGCGAATCGGTGCAACCGCGCACCTTTGCCAAGATCGATGAACTGCCGTTTGATTTCGTGCGTCGGCGCTTGTCGGTGGTGGTTGCCAATGAGCGTGGCGAGCATTTGATGGTCACCAAGGGCGCCGTCGAAGAGATGCTGGCAGTGTCCACGCATGTGAAGACTGCCCAAGGGGTGCGGGTGCTCGACGATACGGCCCGCGCCATGTTGCTCGCACGCGCCGAAGCCTATAACGAAGACGGTTTCCGCGTGCTGGTCGTGGCCACGCGCGACATTCCGGCCGGAGAGACCAAAACCCAATACAAGACGTCCGACGAGACGGGCCTCACGGTCTGCGGCTTCCTCACGTTCCTCGATCCGCCGAAGGACTCGGCGGCCCCGGCTATTGCCGCGCTGCGTGAATACGGCGTCGCCGTGAAGGTGCTCACCGGCGACAACCCGATCGTCACGCTGAAGGTCTGCCGCGAGGTCGGGCTGGAACCCGGTACGCCGTTGTTGGGTGCCGATATCGAGCCGATGGACGAAGACACGCTGCGTGCTGCCGTCGAGCACACCACCGTGTTTGCCAAGCTGGCCCCGTTGCACAAGGCTCGCGTGGTCAAGGCGTTGCAGGCCAACGGTCACACGGTGGGCTTCCTGGGCGACGGCATCAACGACGCCCCGGCGTTGCGCGATGCCGACGTGGGTATCTCGGTCGACACCGGCGCCGATATTGCGAAGGAGACGGCCGACATCATCCTGCTCGAAAAGAGCCTGATGGTGCTCGAAGCGGGGGTGGTCAAGGGTCGTGAGACGTTCGGCAACATCCTCAAGTATCTGAACATGACGGCCAGCTCCAACTTCGGCAACGTGTTCTCGGTGCTGGTGGCGAGCGCATTCCTGCCGTGGGAGCCGATGCTCGCGATGCAGTTGCTCGTGCAGAACCTCGTGTACGACATCTCGCAGATGTTCCTGCCGTGGGACCGCATGGACCCCGAGTTCCTCAAGAAGCCGCGCAAGTGGGACGCGGGCAACATCCGCCGCTTCATGCTGTGGATCGGACCGACCTCCTCGGTGTTCGATATCACGACTTATGCGCTGTTGTGGACCGTTTTCGGTGCCGGTGCGATGTATCACCTGCACGGCGGCAGTGGCGGTCAGGTCATCATGAATTCGGGCTGGTTCATTGAAGGGCTCGTCTCGCAGACGCTCGTGGTGCACTTGCTGCGCACGCAGAAGATTCCATTCCTGCAAAGCACGCCGGCGCTGCCGATCATGCTCTCGACGACCGTGGCCATCGCTATCGCTTGCTGGCTGCCGTATTCGCCGTTTGCCGAAACACTCGGTTTCGTCAGCCTGCCGGGCTCGTACTTCTACTGGCTGGCGGCCACCATGCTCGGCTACATCGCGCTCGCACAGACGGTGAAGACGATCTACATCCGCCGCTTCGGCCGCTGGTTCTGAGCTGAGGTCTCAGGCAGCCACCACCCACCACCCACCACTGCACCACACGCAGCCATGCCCGCGCCCGTCCGTCCGGTGGACGGGCGCGGGCAGGTGACCCACACAAGCCCCCGTGCAGCGCACGTGGGGCAGCATGAAAAAGAGCGAACGACTCATGAAGAAGCAACTCATCTCGCTGGCTTTGGCTTGTCCCCTCAGCGCCTTCGCCGCGCATCCGCTCGTGACCGACGACACGGGCACCCAAGGCGATGGCAACTGGCAGTTCGAAACGAATGGCGAAGCCACCGCCAAGCAACCCGATACGGGCCGTCAATTTCTCTGGAACAGCACGCTCACGCGTGGCTTCGGCGAAGCGCTGGATCTCTACGCCAACGTGCCGTACACCCACGTGCAACAACGCTCCGATACCGCGGCGACCGGCATCGCCGATCTGGAACTCGGCGCGAAATGGCGGCTGTATGACGACGGCGCCTTCAGCCTCGGCCTCAAGCCTTACCTCACGCTCCCGACCGGCAACGACTCGCGCGGCCTCGGCACAGGTCGCGTGAACGCCGGCGCAACCTTGCTCGCGCAATACGAAATCGACGACTGGACGTTCCTTGTCAACGGCGGCGCCGTGTATCAACCGAACCGGCAGGGCGTGCGCGAGACGGTCTGGAAAGTCTCGGGGGCCGTGCTGTATCGCGTGCTGCCGACGACTCGCCTGCTGCTCGATATCGGTACGTCGCAGAACCCCGATTTCGCACAGCCGACCAGCCCGGCGTTCATGATTGTCGGTGCCATCTACAGCCCCAAGCCGTGGCTCGATCTGGACGTGGGCTATCGCCGGGGACTCAACCCGCAGACCTACGATTACTCGTGGCTGGCCGGGGTGACCGTGCGCTGGTAAATCGATAGCGCGTTTAATCTCGTGCAACCGTAGTCGTTGCCGTCGTCACACGGGCTGCGACGATCTCACCCGCCGGGGGCACTGGGTCAGGAATGACCCGGCACCCCCGGCTTTTCTTATGGTCGTCTTCACATCAAGACGATTGCCTTGTTAAATGCAAACGATTATCATTGCACTTTTCAGTTTCCCTGAGATAGTGCGGCGCGCGAATGTCGGCTCGCCATGACACTACGATGACTGCCATGCCCGCCATCCCTAGGCTCGCTTTGATGTCCCGAATTCCGCAATGAACGAACTCCAGCTCGGTGCCGGCCGGCAGCGGCGCGCGTTCTGGCTCAAACATCTGCACCAGTGGCACTGGATCAGTTCGGCGATCTGTCTGCTCGGCATGATGCTGTTCGCGATCACGGGCTTCACGCTCAACCACGCAGGTCAGATCGAAGCTCACCCCCAAGTCGTCAAGCGCGCGGCGCAGGTGCCCGATGCCCTGCTGACGCAGCTTGGCGAGACACCCCACAAGGACAAAGGCCCGGTACCGGCGGCGCTCGCCGATTGGCTGCACACGTCGCTCGCCATCGATGCCGAGGGCCGAGAGGCCGAGTGGTCGGCTGACGAAATTTACGTCGCATTGCCGCGTCCCGGTGGCGATGCGTGGGTGAGTGTGGATTTGCAGAGCGGTGAGACCCAGTACGAACTGACCACGCGCGGCTGGATTTCCTATTTGAATGACCTGCACAAGGGCCGCAATACCGGCAATGCGTGGAGCCTCTTTATCGACGTGTTTGCGCTGGCGTGTCTGGTGTTCAGCGTGACCGGCTTGTTTCTGCTCAAGCTGCATGCGGGCAACCGCGTGGCGACGTGGCCGCTGGTCGGTCTGGGGCTCGTCATCCCGCTGCTGCTCGTCATCTTGTTCATTCACTAAGCATTCACCGAGACGCAGCGACCGGATCGGGGCGCGCGTCGCTAGTGTCGCTAGTGTCGGTTGCGTCGACAGCGTCGATAGCGTTTTCTTAGTACTTCAATCTGAACTCAACCCGAGGTTTGCTCGATAGGGGATAGCCATGCGTCGAATGCTTTCCGTCACGTTGACCGGTCTGGTGGCAGCACCATTCGCGGGAAATGCGGCGGCCGCCGAGATGACCGTCAAGGTCGAAATTCCGCGTCTGAACGTGGCGGAGTATCACCGTCCGTATGTGGCGATGTGGATCGAAAAGGCGGATCAGTCGCCCGTGACCACGTTGTCGGTCTGGTACGACGGCAAGCTCAAGAATGCCGAAGGCACCAAGTGGCTCAAGGACATGCGCCAGTGGTGGCGTAAGGCAGGGCGCGACATGACGATGCCGGCCGACGGTGTGTCGGGTGCGACGAGAGCCCCCGGTGAGCACTCGCTGACTTTTGTCGACGGCAAAGCACCGCTGGGCAAGCTGGCCGCCGGTGAGTACCAACTCGTGGTGGAAGCGGCCCGTGAAGTGGGCGGTCGCGAACTGATTCGCGTGCCGTTCACGTGGCCGCCTGCCGACGCGAAGTCGGCGCAGGTCAAGGGTGAGCACGAACTCGGCGCGGTGTCGCTGAGCGTGAAGCCCTGAGCCGCGACTGCCGCCTCACGACCGAATTCCTTTTTCCAGAATCGCTGTACAGGAGCTGATCATGAAGTTCTCGCTGAAGAAGCTGTCTCTCGTCTCTGCATTGGCCATCGCCGCACTGGCACCGCTCGCCGCACAGGCGCACCGTCAGTGGTTGCTGCCGTCGGCCACCGTGCTGTCGGGCAACGATCCGTGGGTGACGGTGGATGCTGCGGTCTCGAACGACCTGTTCTACTTCGAGCATTTCCCAATGCGTCTGGACGGGCTCGTCGTGACGGCGCCGGACGGCAAGCCGGTGAAGGCCGAGAACGCATCGACGGGCCGCTATCGCAGCGTCTTCGACGTGCATCTCACGCAGGACGGAACGTACAAGATCGCCGTGGTGAACCACGGGCTGTCGGCAAGCTACAAGGTGGGTACCGAGACCAAACGCTGGCGTGGTTCGCCGGAAGCGTTTGCGAAGGAAGTACCCGCTAACGCGCAAGACCTGCAAGTCACGGAAGGCCTGTCGCGTGTGGAGTCGTTTGTCACGCGCGGCAAGCCCACGACGACGGCGCTGGCGACGACGGGTCAAGGGCTTGAGCTTGCGCCGATCTCGCATCCGAACGATCTGGTCGACGGCAGCACCGCGAGCTTCCGTCTGCTGCACGACGGCAAGCCGGCGGCAAACGTGAAAGTGGAAGTGGTGCCGGGCGGCATTCGCTACCGCGACAAACTCAACGATCTGTCGGTAACGACCGATGCCGACGGCAAGTTCAGCGTGAAGTGGCCCGCGCCGGGCATGTACTGGCTCGAAGCCGACGTGCGTGACGACAAGGTCTCGATCAAGCCGGCCAAGGCACGCCGTGCGGCCTATGCCGCAACCGTGGAAGTGCTGCCGCAGTAAGGCGGCAATCTGCCCCCGGTTAGTCCTCACTTCGCGCCCATGACTCCTCTCGACCTGTCTGTCGATGCACGGTACGAGCCGCGTGTGCTCGTACCGTTGCAGATGACGTCTGCCGGTGTGCAACCGCATGTCGGTGGGCGGCTCAGACATCTGGCCGGGCAGACGATGGGCACGACGTGGTCGGTCGCGTATGTACAGCCGTCGGACGTTGCCGATACATCCGACGACGGCGGGACCGACGCGTGCATTCGTGCGGTCCTCGCGCGCGTGGACGCGCAGATGAGCAATTGGCGCGAAGACTCTGACATCAGCGCGTTCAATCGTGCAGACGCAGGGCAATGGATTGAGCTGCCGGACGAAGCCTTTCATGTGCTGGAAACGGCACTGCGTGTCGCCCGCGAGAGCGGTGGTGCGTACGATCCCAGCGCGGGGCCGCTCGTCGACCTGTGGGGCTTTGGCCCGGCACCGCGTCGCGATGTGGCGCCGGGTGTGGACGAGGTGATATCCGCACGTGAGCGCTGCGGCTGGGCGCGCGTGGTGCTCGACATTCAGAGCAAGCGTGCGCAGCAACCCGGCGGCATCTCGCTCGATCTCTGCGCGATTGCCAAGGGCTTCGCGGTCGATGCCGTGTCGTTGGCGCTCACTGACGTAGGCATTGCGCACCATCTTGTCGAGATTGGCGGCGAGCTTCGTGGTGAGGGCGTCAAACCGGATGGCATGCCGTGGTGGGTCGAACTGGAAGCGCCTGTGACTGAAGCTGGGTCCGAGGCCGCGGGTATCGCGCAGGATCTCGTTGCGTTGCACGGGCTGAGTGTGGCGACGTCTGGCGACTATCGCCGTTTCTTCATGGAGGCATCGCAAGCGTCAGCGCCTTCGAAGCCTTCGAAGCCTTCGAAGCGATATGCGCACACGCTCGATCCACGCACCGGGTATCCGGCGAGTCATGCATTGGCATCGGTCAGCGTAGTGCATCGCGAGTGCATGCTGGCCGACGCCTGGTCGACCGCGCTCACCGTCCTCGGGCCGCAGGCGGGCATGCAACTCGCTACCGCACGCGACATCGCTGCACGCTTTGTGATGCGTGTTCCCGACGGTTTTCGCGAGACAGTGACGCCCGCCTATCGGGCGATGTATTCATGAATACCGTCAAGTCTGCCGCGTTCCACTGGTCCACATTGGGGTTGAGCGCAACGTCCGTGGCGGGTGCCGCGCTGGCGTGGGCGAGTCACGCGCGTCCGTTGATGGCAGGGGGCGTGCTGCTCGCCTATCTTGCGGGAAGCCTCGCCGTGATCGGCGCGCATCGACGGCGCTCGCGTCAATCCGCGTTTGAAGTCGTGAGTTCAGAGACCCCGCCGGAATCGACCACGCTTGTCGTCTATGCAAGCCAGACCGGTTTCGCTGAACTCCTCGCGGTGAATACGACCACGGCTTTGCGCGATGCGGGTGTCGCCGTGCGTCCGATCTCGATCGATGCACTGAACGCCGACGCATTGATGGCGTGCAGGCAAGCGCTTTTCATTGTGAGCACGACGGGCGAGGGCGATGTGCCGGACAGCGCGTCCGGGTTCACACGCAAGATGATGAACAGTGCGTTTGCACTGCCCGGCCTGCGCTACGGCGTACTGGCGCTGGGCGACCGCAGTTATACGGAATTCTGTGCCTTCGGGCATCGGTTGACCCATTGGCTGGAGGCGAGCGGCGCACAGGCGCTGTTCGACACCATCGAGGTCGACAACGGCGACGCCGGTGCCATTCGTCACTGGCAGCACCAGCTGTCGGCCATGGCGGGCGGCGCAGAGATTGCCGATTGGGAACCGCCGAGTTACGCGTCATGGCGTCTGCAATCACGCGTGCTGCTCAATCCGGATAGCGTTGGCGCACCGGCGTTTCATCTATCACTCGTGCCGGAAGACGGTGCCACTTCGCTCGACTGGCAGGCGGGCGATATCGTGGAAGTTGGCCCGCGACATTCGGCGCAGTTCGTTGCCGATTGGCTGCGCGATACCGGTTTCGCGGCCGATGCCGCCGTGCAATGCAACGGAGAATCGATGACACTTGCGCAGGCGCTGGCGTCTCGCATGCCAGCTTCTGATGCCAGCGACGCGATGGTCGCACACACGCCGCAGGCACTTGTCGATACGCTCGTGCCGTTGCCGCATCGCGAATATTCGCTCGCGTCGCTGCCTGCTGACGGCCGGTTGGAATTGCTGGTGCGTCAGACCCGCTATGCCGATTCGGCACAGCCTGATGGCGTCCGTCTGGGGCTGGCGTCGGGTTGGCTCACGAAGCACGCCGCCATCGACACGCGCATCGCAATGCGTGTGCGCACCAACCGCGCGTTTCATCCACCCGCTGACGACGTGCCGCTGATTCTGATCGGCAACGGCACGGGGCTGGCCGGTCTGCGCGCGCATCTGAAGTCGCGTGCCGCGCGGGGAGCGCGTCGCAACTGGCTGCTCTTCGGTGAGCGCAATGCGCGTCATGACGCGTTCTTCGCCGACGAAATCACGCAATGGCAGCGCGACGGGGTGATTGAACGTGTGGATTTCGCGTGGTCGCGCGATGCCGGCGACGTGCGCTATGTGCAGGATGCTTTGCGCCACGCTGCGCCGGATATCCGCGCATGGGTCGATGCCGGTGCCGCAATCTATGTCTGCGGCAGCTTGCAGGGCATGGCCCCCGCCGTGCATGCCGCGCTCGTCGAGATCCTTGGGGCGTCTGGCCATGACGGCAACGCAGTATTGGACACCCTCACCGAAGCGGGCCGGTATCGCCGCGACGTCTACTGACGTTCACACCAAGTTCACACCGAAGATCACACCGAAGATCACACCGAAGATCACACCGATGCCGGATAGCTGCCCCAGTGGCCGGCATCCCGCATATGTCCTTCCAGAAAGTCGACGAACACGCGTACTTTTGCCGAGAGATTCAGTCGCTCGGGATACACCGCGTAGACGTCCGCCGGGGGCAGGTGCCAGTCGGGCAGCAGCCGCACGAGTCGGCCTGCGTCGATGAACGATTGCACCTCCCATGCCGAGCGCATGAGCACGCCGTGCCCGTCGAGTGCCCATTTCAGCGTGGCTTCCCCGTCGTTGCTGCTCATCGCACCGTGCACCTTCACGGGTTGCTGACGCTTGCCCTTGTTGAAATGCCACGTGCCGTAGGCCGTGTCGTTCTCGCGCAGCACGATGCAAAGATGCTGGCGCAAATCTTCCGGCGTGCGCGGCAGGGTGCGTCCGTTCAGATAGCTTGGCGACGCGCAGACAAAGCGCTCGTTATGGGCCAGCCGTTTCGCCACGAGGCGGGAGTCGGGTAATTCGCCCAGTCGAATGCCCACATCGAAAGCCGACTCCGCGAGGTTCATCGGCCGGTCGGTCAGTTCCAACTGCACTTCCACGTCGGGATAGCGCTGCCGAAACGCCGAGAGCGCCGGCACGATGTGCCGCCGCCCGAAGCCGAACGTGGCATTCACCTTGAGCAACCCCTGCGGCACGTTGCGGCTGCTCGACACCATGCGCTCCAGTTCCTGCACTTCTTCGAGCAGCGATGAGCCTGCGCGCAGGTAGCGCTCGCCTTCCTCGGTCATCGTGATACGGCGCGTGGTGCGGTTGAGCAGCCGCACGCCGAGCCGTTTCTCCAGCAACGCCAAGCGGGCGCTGACGGCGGGCGGGGTCACGCCGAGATCGCGGGCCAGCGACGACAGGCTGCCGTGGCGTACCAGCCGCACGAAGAATTCCAGATCGGCGATCGCGTTCATTGTTAAGAAAAATCTAAGAATGGTTTAGATAAGTCTGCATTATGCATGGAACATCGCGAAATTAAACTGGCGGGACTGGATCAATGGGCGTTGCCCGTGACAGGAGACACCCGCAAGGAGGGCCCCATGGGGCAAACGATGTATCGCAAGATCGTGGATGCTCACACGGTCTTCCCGATCGATGCGCAGCACGTCGCGCTGTATGCCGACCTGCACATCATGAACGAGTACACCAGCCCGCAAGCGTTTGCCGGGCTGGCCGAGAAGCAACTGCCCGTGCGCTGCCCACAGAAGCAGATGGGCGTAGTTGATCACGTGATTCCCACGCATCCGGTCGCCACGTCGCGCCGTACGATCGCCATCGAAGCGGCGTCGCATCAGGCCGCGAATTTCACACGCAATTGCGAGAAACACGGCATTCATCTGTTCGACGTGCAGGATCGCGAGCAGGGCATCGAGCACGTGGTGGCGCCTGAGATCGGGTTGATTCGCCCGGGCATGGTGGTGCTGTGCGGTGATAGTCACACGACGACTTACGGCGCTTTGGGTGCGCTGGGGTTCGGCATCGGCACGTCGGAAGTGGAGCACGTGCTCGCGACGCAGACGCTGGTCTACCGCGTGGCGCAGGACATGCGCATTCGCGTGGACGGTCAACTGCCGGGCGGCACGACGGCGAAGGATCTGGTGCTGCACATCATCGCGCGCATCGGTGCACAGGGCGCGCGGGGCTACGTCGTGGAGTACTGCGGCGAGGCCATCGGCGCGCTGAGCGCCGAGGCACGCATGACGTTGTGCAACATGACCGTGGAAGCGGGCGCGCGCGGTGCGCTCATTGCGCCGGACGACATCACGGTGCGCTACGTCGCACCGCGTATTCGCGACATGGATGCCGACGCGCTGGCATCGGCCGAGCAGGCGTGGCGGGAACTGCGTTCTGACGACGATGCCGCGTTCGACGTCGAGCACGTTTTCGATGCCGCGCACGTGGCGCCGTTCGTGACGTGGGGCACCAGCCCCGATCAGGCGATTGCGATTGGCGAGTGCATTCCGGCGTTGTCTGCCGATGCGCAGATGCAGGCCAGTGCCACGAAGGCGCTCGCCTATATGGGGCTGACGGCGGGGCAGCCGATCGACGGCGTGGCGATCGACCACGTGTTCATCGGGTCGTGCACCAACGCACGTATCGAAGACTTGCGCGAAGTGGCATCGGTCGTTCGCGGGCGCAAGGTGGCGTCCTCGGTACGGGCGATGGTGGTGCCGGGCTCCGGACGCGTGCGTGATCAGGCGGAAGCGGAAGGCATCGCGCAGGTGCTGCTCGACGCGGGTTTCGAGTGGCGGCAACCGGGCTGTTCGATGTGTCTCGCGATGAACGACGACGTGCTGGCCCCCGGGCAGCGCTGCGCGTCCACGACCAATCGCAACTTCGAGGGCCGTCAGGGGCGCGGTGCCCGCACCCATCTGATGAGCCCTGCCATGGCCGCTGCCGCTGCGCTGGCCGGGCGAATCGTCGACGTACGCAAGGAGTTTGGCTATGGCCAGTCATGACCTGTTGAGTGGCATTGCGGCGCCGCTGCCGCTGGAAAACCTCGATACCGATCAGATCATGCCGAAGCAGTTTCTGCTCGGTATCGACAAGGCGGGGCTGGCGCGCGGCGTGCTCTACGACCTGCGCATGACGCCGCAGGGCGAGCCGCGACCGGACTTCGTGCTGAATCGGCCTGAGTATCGCGGCGCGCGCATCCTGATCGCCGGAGCGAACTTCGGCTGCGGATCGAGCCGCGAGCACGCGGTGTGGGGGCTGATGCAGGCAGGTATCGACGCGGTGATCGCGCCGAGTTTCGGCGAGATTTTCTACTTCAATGCGCAGAACAACCGGCTGTTGCTCGTGACGTTACCGCCTGCCGATGTGGCACGGCTCAATGCCATCGTGAGCGACCCGCGTCACAGCCTGCTCACGATTGACGTGCAGCAGCAATGTGTACTCACGGCCACCGGCGAGCGTTTCGGTTTCGAGATGCCGGCGCGGCAGAAACGCATGTTCGTCGAAGGGCTCGACATGATCGGCATGACGCTCGCGGAGCGTGCGTCCATCGATGCCTTCGAGGCGCGTCATCAGGCGCGTCATCCGTGGATGTCGATCGATTTGCCGGCGCAGCAACGCGCGGCGGCATCGAAGTAAGCACGAAGTCGCTAAAACCCCGTTCGCCCTGAAGCCGGCACAGTCCGGCGGGGCGGCGGCACAACACGTCAAACGAATCGATTTGACGCTTCCTCTCAAGGAGACACCCCATGGAGATGCCATCCGCGCAACTTGGCGCGAACCCGAACGGACAAGACAAGCCCACGGGCCGTCTGTCTGCGTTGACCCAATTTTCGATTGGCGGTCTGCCGCTGCCGATGTTCGTGGCGATTGCTGTGGTCGTGGTGCTGGCTGCCATGACCAACCGTTTGCCGAACGACATGATCGGCGGCTTTGCCGTGCTGATGCTGGCGGGTGCCGCGCTCGGCGAACTTGGCCGGCGTATTCCCGTGCTGCGCGTGATTGGCGGTTCGGCGATTCTGTGTCTGTTCGTGCCGTCGGCGTTGTTGGGCTACAAGCTGATGGATGACGCGTCGCTGAAGGCCATCACGACGACGATGAAGACGGCGAACCTGCAATACCTCTACATCGCGTGTCTGGTGGCGGGCAGCATTCTCGGCATGAATCGCCGGGTGCTGATTCAGGGCTTCCTGAAGATGTTCGTGCCGTTGTTCGTGGGCACGATCACGGCGGTGGTCGCCGGCATGCTGGTAGGGCTTTGCTTCGGCTATGACCCCAAGCACACGTTCTTCTACATCGTCGTGCCGATTCTCGGCGGTGGCATTGGCGAAGGCGTGCTGCCGCTGTCCATCGGGTATTCGGAGATTCTCGGCGAGTCGCAGGCGCATCTGGTCGCCACGCTGGTACCGGCGGCGCTGATCGGCAACGTGGTGGCGATTCTCGCCAGCGGCGTGCTGAACCGGTTTGGCGAGCGATACACGAAATACAGTGGCGACGGCATGCTGGTGCGCACGGGCGACGATCTTGAGTTGCTCAAGCTGCAAAAGGAAGACACGTCGCTCGATCTTCGCCTGATGGGCGCGGGGTTGCTGCTGGGCTGCACGCTGTACATTCTCGGCTCGCTGCTCGCGCCGGTGACGGGCATTCCGGGGCCGGTGCTGATGATCGTGGCGGCCGCAGTGCTCAAGGTCTGCAAGGCGATTCCGGCATCGATGGAGAGCGGCGCGTATCAGATGTACAAGTTCATGTCGACGAACCTGACGTTTGCGATTTTGGTCGGTCTGGGCACGCTGTTCGTTTCTTGGGACAAGCTGGTGGCCGCCTTCACACCGGCGTACTTCGTGATCGTGACGGTGACGGTGCTGGCGATGATCGCGTCGGGCTTTTTCGTCGGCCTGTGGCTCAAGATGTATCCGGTCGAAGCGGCGATCGTTACGGCTTGCCATAGCGGTCTGGGCGGCACGGGGGACGTGGCGATCCTGTCGTCGTCGAACCGTATGGGGCTGATGCCGTTCGCCCAGATTTCTACACGCATCGGCGGGGCGGCGATGATCGTGGTGGCGACGATTCTGATGAAGTTCCTGCACTGATGGCAGCAGGGTAGTGGGGCATCAGAGGGGCATAAGATGTATTGCGGGGCCATGTTAAACTGCCCCGCAACCTCTTTTGCGGCGGCCGGTCGAGCCGCTTGTGCCTTCGCGGCACCCTTGTCCCCACTGTCATGCGACTGACCGACTACACCGATTACAGCCTGCGCACGCTCATCTACGTTGCGGTACATCCCGACGAGCTGGTGCACGTGCAGGCGGTGGCGGACGCCTTCGACATTCCCAAGAATCACCTCGTGAAGATCGTGCAGAAGCTCGGGCAGCTGGGCTTTTTGCACACGGTGCGCGGGCGTGCGGGCGGAATCCGTCTGGGGCGGGCGCCGGAGCGTATCGGGCTTGGCGAAGTGGTGCGCGCGATGGAGCCGGATTTTGCACTGGTGGAGTGCTTTCATCAGGGCGACAACGCGTGTGTGATTACGTCGGCCTGCAACCTGAAAGGGGTGTTGGGCGACGCGTTACGGGCCTACTTCGCCGTGCTCGATCGCTACACGCTGGCCGATTTGGTCAACAAGCCCGCAGCACTGCGCCAACTGCTCGGCGACGCCGTGGTCTCGGCCGCCATTCCCGTGAGCGAAATCAAGGTGAATCGCGGCGCAAAACGCGGCGGTTGAGCGTTTCCACGACCGCCGGATGGTGGTTATTTCCCCTTCCATCGACGGCATCTATCGCCGTCATAGCCACTACCAATGGCTATCGTTTGATTTGGACGATTGGTCGCATCTTGCAGACGGCCAGCCGCGAAATTCCTGCTCGATTTCCCTAATCTTGAGTCGTGCCCAGTCACACCGTTCCAAGAGAAACCAAACCTCTTCGGTACGACTGGAAAAAACATGGCTTCAGATGCCAATCGACAGGAGTTTCACCATGAATACCCGCCTCTTTGCTGCTGCTCTGGTTGCTACCGCAACGCTCGTTTCCGCTTCGGCCTTCGCCGGAGAAACCCAAACCGCCTATAACGGCGATTCGCAAACCATCGCGCAAGCCGCCCCGCAAGGCATGACCCGTGCGCAAGTCCGCGAAGAACTGCGTCAAGCCCGTGCTTCGGGTCAACTCGACCAATCGCTGGAAACCTACCCGTCGCTGCTGCAACAACGCACATCTGCCGGCCTGTCGCGCGCGCAAGTTCGCTCGCAAATCGGTACGGCCGCCACGGTTGGCGATAACCGCGCTTAATGCTGCTGTTGGTGGTGCTGGGCCGACGCTCAGACACGCGCTACCGCAGGACCGACCGAAGCCCCTTCCCGCTGCTCAGACAAGTTCAACTCGCCTCGGGAAGGGGCTCCGGTCGGTCCTCTTCATTTCGCCCTGTGCTTCGAACGAAACCATCGGCTTTGGCTTGATGGTTTTTGCTTTGCAGGGGTGACGAGCAAGGGGCGGCCAAATCCTCCATAATCGGCGCACCGGGTCTTCATGATGAGTGCGCCATGGATCGGCTCTCTACGCTTATTTCGAATTTCGGCGTTCGCGCCGGTGTGTTCCACAGCGGCGGCCTTTGCGGCGTTGCCAGCTACGGCATCGACTCGCACGACGGCGGCCACATGCACCTGCTGCGAACCGGCGAAGTCGCCCTTGTGCTGGAAGACGGCACCCGCCAAGACATCGTCGAACCCTCGCTGATCTTCTTTCCTCGCCGTAATCACCACCAGCTGCTCTCCGGCGAAGGCGATCGCACCGAACTCGTGTGCGGCTCCCTCTCGTTCGACGGCGGGCACAATAATCCGTTGGTCGCCGCGCTGCCCGAATACCTCGTGCTGCCCACGCAGTCGCTCTCGACACTCGATCTGACGCTGAACTGGCTGTTCGCCGAAGCGTTCGGCTCGCAGTGCGGCCGGCTTGCCGTGATGGATCGGCTGTTCGAATTGCTGGTGATTCAACTTCTGCGCCACGTGCTGGAAAAGCGCATCGTCAATCGCGGCATGCTGGCCGGTCTGGCCGACCCGCGACTGGCCCGCGCGCTGCACGTCATTCACCATCAGCCCGGTGACGCGTGGACGGTGGAGTCGCTGGCCAACACCGCTAATATGTCCCGCGCGAATTTCGCCGCGCAGTTCCGTGAAGTCATCGGGCAATCGCCCGCCGACTACTTGCTCGACTGGCGCATCGGACTCGCCCAGAAGCGCCTGCGCGACGGACAACCCATCGCGCGAGTCGCCGATGAGGTCGGCTACGACAGCGCCTCGGCACTGGCGCGCGCGTTCCGCCGTAAAACCGGCGCAAGCCCCCGCGACTGGCTGCGCGCGCAAATGCACGCCGTCACGATGTTGCCGCCCCCGCGCGTGACGCTGGTGCCGCCACTGCCTGCACAAGCCGCCTGAGCGACGGGGATGACCGGCGGCGATGCCATGGGCCATTCGCGCCTGCGCTGACGCATTGGCGAATGGCCGATACTGCTGACCGTGCTTAGAACACGTGGCTGACGCCCAGACGCACGATCGTCTGCGTGTTGGTGGCCGACGACATGCCGTTGGCGGCATCGCCCACGGAAGCGGTGGCGTCGATCACGTTGCCGAACGCGTCGAGCGTCGCGCCGGAAGCCTTCTGATAACCCACCAGGGCATACAACTCGGTGCGCTTCGACAGGTTGTAGAACGCGGCCAGATTGAACTGGTGGTACTTCGCACCCGAAGCGTTGGCCGCCGGCGCATTCACATTGGTGAAGCTGTAACCGCCACCCAGACGGAACGCGTTGGTGAAGCGGTACATCGCGAGTACGCCAACCGTGTCGAACTTCGCCGTGCGCGTGAAGCGCGAGTAGGTGCCGGGCGAATACTCGGTGTGGCTGTAGTTCGCGCCCAAGGTGGTGTTGTTGCCGATCTGATACGTCATGGCCGTGGCGATGATGTCGCGCGACTTGGCACTGGCGTAACCGGCGTTGATCGACGAGCCGAATGCCGATTCCGACGAACCTGCCCAGCTACCGATGGTGGTGTCGGCAGCGCTTGCCTTGTCGTTGTTGGCATGCGAGTACGCGAGGCCCCAGACGAGCGGGCCGCCTGCATATTGGCCAGCCAGACCCCATGTGTTCTGACGCCCCATCGTGCCTGCCTGACCGCCGAAGCCGTACATGGCACCGAACGTGAAACCGGCCCACGTCGGCGAGCGGTACTTCACGCTGTTGTTCACGCGCGAGCTGTGGTCGAGGTTGTCGACGTCGCCCGGGTGTGCAGCGACGCCGGAGAGCAGCGCGGTGCCGCCCACGGAGCCGACGAGGTCGATCAACGGATCGTACTGGCGGCCGATGGTGATCGTGCCAAGCTTCTGGTCCTGCAAGCCGACATACGCGTGGCGGCCGAACTCGGCGCCGTTCTGGCTTGCCGTACCGTTGGCGACGCTGAAGCCGTTTTCAAGGCGGAACAGCGCTTTCAGGCCGCCACCGAGGTCTTCGGTGCCTTGCAGGCCCCAGCGGCTGCCTTGCCACGTGCCGCTCTGGAACGCCGTGTTCGACGCGCCACTCATGACGGCCGGACGGCCAGCGGCGCCGGCCTTGGTCACGGAGGCGACATTGCTGGCGTAACCAATGCCGCCGTCGACGATACCGTAAAGCGTGACGTTCGATTGCGCATGCGCGAGCGGGGCGAGCGATGCAGCGCCGCAGCCGATAGCCAACGCGGCGGCGCGGGCGAGGGAGGAGCGAGAGTAAGCCTTCATGGGTGCATTTCCTAGCGTGGCGGTATTGGCACGACGCGTCGCACGGGTTGTCGTTCCCCGAGTCAATTTGCCGTGGATAAAATTAGGAATCCTAAAAATATGACGAAGCGATGTCCGTTGCGGGGCGTCTCGATGTCAGTCCGTGTTTAGGTTCCTGTCCTCTTTGGCTACGCGTGAGGGGTGTTCACGCGCAGCCGGGGTTTGATGCAGCGTTGCTTTGATGCGTTATTTCGCCGGGGTCGCCGCCTGCGGTTGGGCGAGGGCGGCGCGCAAGCGCGACGGCGAATCGGTCATGACGGCATCGAAACCCAGTTGCGAGGCGGCTTCGTAGTCTTGCGGGGTTTCCACGCCGAAGGCGACGAGATGCACGTTGCCCTGCGACTTGAAGCACTGCACGGCGGCCGGTGTCCACCAGTTCGCGACAACTTTGGAGATGCCTTCGCCGAGCGTGAAGCGCTCGATGACTTCGACCTGACGATGGAATTCGATACCGGCCCACGTGCCCGGTGCGGGTGGCGTCACGCACTGACCGCCAAGCGCGGCGGCCACGAGGCGATTACGTGTCGCGTCGCGCGATTCGAATAACTGGGCCTGCGGACGGCGCGCGCGCATGCGGTCGGTGGCTTCCGCTTCGGTGGAATACAGGCGCACGCGCGACCAGGCGTTGGTCTCGTCCAGCACCTTGATCACGGCTTCGACGAGCGGTGCGGCAGGCGTCTGCTTCATGTCGAGCAGCACGGGCACATTGGCCGGTGCGGCAGCCAGCGCTTCGCGCAACGTCGGGATCGGCAGCGGGTGATCGCGATACGGGTAGACGGTCTGTGCGTCGGCACCCTTGCGCGAGAAGCTGTAGCCGGCGTTGAGCTTACGTACGTCGGCGTAATCGAGATCGGCCAGCTTGCCCTTGCCATCGGTCAGGGCCGAGAGGTCGGCCGGGCGGTACATCACGGGCACCCCGTCGCGCGTAACTTGCACGGTCATCCACAACGCTTGCGCACCGTTTTGCAAGGCGTTCGTGAAGGCTTGCACGGTGTTCTCGGGGGTGTCGCCGGTGCCGCCACGATGCGCGACGATCAACGGTGCGGCTTGCGCGGCGGACGGCATCAGCGCGCCGGCGGTGCAGGTGAGCGTGAGCAGTGCGGCGGCGGCAATACGCGAAAGTGACGACATGGTCGAGATGGACGAGATGGACGAGATGGACGAAGCGGCAGGCATGGGGGCGGTCTCGTAGAGGCGAACGGTGTTGGCGGTGGTGACCATGGTCGGCGGGTCAGACGACCTGAATTTCTGGCGATGACTGCACCCGATCGCACAACGGAGCGGGTAGGGGAGCGTCGGTGATGACGAGGTCTTGCTCGTCGAGTTGCCCGCCGCGCACGTTGGGCTTGCGCGTGAACTTGTACGCGTCGGCCACGAGAATCCGGTAGCGGCTTGCTTCGCGCAGGGCTTCGCGCGAGGCGGCTTCCTGTCGGTCGTAATCGAGCAGTGCGCCGTCGTCGTCGATGCCGCCTACGCTGTACACGCCGACATCGGCGCGATAGGCGCGAAACAACCGGTTAGCCTCATCGCCCAGAATCTCGGGGTTGGGCGAGCGCAGTTCGCCGCCGGGCACGATGACACGGTGTTCGGGGTTTGCTGCCAGCACAAGCGCGGCGCGCAGGTTGTTGGTGATGACGGTCAGGCGCTTGCGATGCACGAGGGCGACGGCGACTTGTTCCGGCGTGGTGCCGATGCCGAGCAGAACGGTGGCGCCGTCGGGAATTCGGTCGGCGGCGGCAAGCCCGATGCGGATCTTGCCTTCGAGGTTGCGCACGCGCCGGACTTCGTACGGTTGATTCGGCCCGGGTGTGAGCAACCGTGCGCCGCCGTGATAACGGCGCAGCACATTGGCATCGCAAAGCGTATTCACGTCGCGGCGAATCGTTTGCGTGGCGACGCCGAAGTGCTCGGCGAGCGCATCGACACTCATTTCGCCATGCTGGCGAAAGAGCGAAACGATGCGGGTCTGGCGGTCGGAAAGGTCCATCGGGCTGGCGTAGCTGACGCATTCGTTCTGGAATGGGCGCCAGCTTGACAGCGATGCATGACATTCAAATGACGGTGTGAAATGTTCAAATGAACATTTCTACCCGGCGAGACAGGTTCATTGGCGCTCGGCTGCCAGCCGAATGGGCGCGTTCGCCTCGAACTTGGCCCGGCGCGTGGAGAAGAAGGTGCGCACGTTGCGAATGTTGGACGAGCTTTTGAAGAGCCGTCGCGCCAATTCGTCGTATTCGGGCATGTCGGCGACTTCAGCCACCACGACGAAGTCGGGCCCCGGCGAGACGCGGTAACACTGAGTGACAGCGGGCTCGGCGCAGATGAATGCTTCGAACGCATCGAAGTCTTCCGCCGTTTGCCGGTCGAGGCTGACTTCTACGATAGCGATGAGCGTCGGGCCAAGCTTCGCCCGATCGAGCACGGCAATCTCGCGCTGAATGACGCCGCTTTCCTTGAGTGCGCGAACGCGGCGCAGACATGTGGGCGCCGACGCATGCACGCGTGACGCTAGCTCGAGATTGGTGATCGAGGAGTCCTCTTGTAGCGCTCGCAGAATCCGCAGGTCCAGATCATCCAGAAATACGCCTGCCATGATGCCTCCGCAAAATTTAAATGAAATAATATTTCATGTGATTTATGTGGCGTTATTTTATTTCATTAGTGGTGTATTTTTGATCGTTAATTTCGTTTCATCGACTCTACCATCGCTTCACTGGTTCTTTTGAACAGCATTCACGGAGACGCGTCATGTGTGGAATTATCGGTGCCGTTGCGCAGCGGGATATCGTGCCGAACCTGATCGACGGCCTGAAGCGGCTGGAGTATCGCGGTTATGACTCGTGCGGCGTCGCGCTCTACAGCGACGCGCAACTGGTGCGAGCGCGCAGTGTCGAGCGTGTCGCCAACTTGCAGGAAGCCGTGGCGCGCGACGCACTGTCGGGGTACACGGGCATCGCTCACACCCGTTGGGCGACGCATGGCAAGCCGGTGACTGAGAACGCGCATCCGCACTTTTCCCCGCGCGAAGACGCTGCGCGCATTGCGCTGTCGCACAACGGCATCATCGAGAACCACGAAGAACTGCACGCCATGCTTGAGCAGCAGGGTTACGTGTTCACGAGTCAGACGGACAGCGAGGTCATCGCACACCTGATCGACCATCTGTACAACGGCGATCTGTTCGATGCGGTCAAGGAGGCAGTGTCCCGCTTGCGCGGCAGCTACGCCATCGCCGTCATCTGCCGGGACGAACCGCATCGCATCGTGGGCGCACGCGATGGCATGCCGTTGATCGTTGGCGTGGGCGAAGGGGAGAATTTCCTCGCGTCCGACGCGATTGCACTCGCAAACGTGACCGATCAGATCGTGTATCTCGAAGACGGCGATGTCGTGGACGTGCAATTGCATCGCTACTGGATCGTCGACGCGGCGGGGCAGCGCGTGGCGCGTGCGGTCAATACGGTGGCGGCGCATAGTGGCGCGGCGGATCTGGGGCCGTATCGCTACTACATGCAGAAAGAGATTTTCGAGCAACCGCGTGCGGTGGCCGACACGTTGCAGGACGTTACGGCGATCATGCCGGAACTGTTTGGCGATAACGCGTGGCGGGTGTTCAACAAAGTTGAGTCGGTGTTGTTGCTCGCATGTGGCGGCAGCTTCCATGCGGCGTTGACGGCGAAGTATTGGATCGAGAGTCTCGCGCAGGTGCCTGTGAGCGTGGAGATTGCCAGCGAGTATCGCTATCGCGAAAGCGTGCCGAATCCGAACACGCTGGTGGTCGCGGTGTCACAGAGCGGGGAGACGGCGGACGTGCTGGGGGCGGTGCATGTCGCGCAACGTTTAGGCATGACGCACACGTTGGCGATCTGCAATGTGGCAACGAGCGCGTTGGCGCGTGAGTGTGAATTGACGTTCTTCACGCGAGCCGGGGTGGAGATCGGGGTGGCGTCTACGAAGGCTTTCACGACCCAGTTGGTTGCGCTGTTCTTGCTTGCGCTGACGCTGGCGCAAGCGCGGAAACGCTTGTCGGAGGAGGACGAGCAACATCATTTGAAAGCGCTTCGGCATTTGCCGGATGCCATGAGCAAGGTGTTGGCACTGGAGCCGCAGATCATCGCTTGGGCAGAGCAACTCACACGTCGGCAGGACATTCTCTTCCTCGGACGCGGCATGCATTACCCGGTGGCGATGGAGGGCGCGTTGAAGATGAAGGAGATTTCGTACATCCATGCGGAAGCCTACGCCGCAGGGGAGTTGAAGCACGGCCCGTTGGCGTTGGTGAGCGATCAGATGCCGGTGGTGGCGGTGGCGCCGAACGATCGGTTGCTGGAGAAGTTGAAGTCGAACATGCACGAGGTGAGCGCACGCAACGGCAAACTGTATGTGTTCTCGGATCTCGACTGCGGTATTACGCCGGGGCCGGATCTGGATGTGATTCGACTGACCGAGCACTACGGCATGCTGTCGCCGATTCTCCACACCATCCCCATGCAGTTGCTCGCGTTTCACGCCGCATTGGCGCGCGGGACAGATGTCGATAAGCCGAGGAATCTGGCGAAGTCGGTAACAGTTGAGTGAAGCGGCGAGCCTTGTTCAAGACCGTGCAATAAGATTTTCCGCCGCATTCTCGACGATCGCCCGCTTCAGTTGCGCCAGCGCAGGTGGCATATCCGCAGGCGCGGTGTGCAGGCAGAGTTCGACCGAAGGCAGGGGAGGGAGGCCATCTTTCTCCCCGAGTCGTCTTAGCGTGGCCGGTAGTCCTGCCGCCGTTCGCAATGTAATGCCCAAACCCGCCGCGACCCCAGACCAGAGACTCTGGAGACTGGCCGTCGAATAGGCGAGTCTCCACGAAATATTCGCACTATCGAGTGCGCTGATGCCAGCGCGGCGGAAGAAGCATGGCGGATGGTAGAGCGCCAAATCCAACGGCATCCCCGGACTCAGGACCACATCGGCATCGCCCGGTCCGATCCATGTCATCGGCAGCGTCGCTAAGTGCTCCGCATCGGTACGACGCTCGTAACCCATCGCAAGCACAAGATCGAGCTCGCCTCGGTCAAGACGCTCAAGCAACACGCCATTACGTTCCACCGCGACTTCCACCCGTACCCCCGGATGGGTCTTCTTGAACTGTCCCAGCGCCTTCGGAAGCCAACTCTCGGCGAAATCACCCGGCAGGCCGAACCGCACCACACCCTCGATCGACGCGCCGCGCACCGCCCGTACGACCTCGTCATTCAGATCCAGAATGCGATGCGCATAGGACAGCACCAACTCACCAGACTCCGTCAGCGCCAGTCCTCGCCCATGGCGGCGAAACAGCGGCATGCCGATCTGTTCCTCAAGCTTTCGCATCTGCTGGCTGACGGCCGATTGCGAACGGCCTATGCGCTCGGCAGCGCGATTCAGGCTGCCAAGTTGTTGCGTGGCGAGGAACGTTCGCAACGCATCCATATCGAGATTGGGCAATGACATGATTCAGTTATTCTGAATGGTCGATGCCGAATTATCGCATCCACTGAACTCTCATATCTCTACTATCGATGGCAGCGTGTCGTTGCGACGCGCGCGAGGTTTCGAATGCCATCACGGAGGAACGCAAGGTATGAATGGTCAGATGATTTTTAAGCGCGGCATCCTGAGCACGGTTTTTGCCGCCTGCGCGGGGGTGACGAGTGTCGTGCACGCGGACGCGTCGGCCACCCGCAATCCGCTTGCCGGGACTTGGACGTTGGTCGCCGCGGACGTCCAGCATCCCGACGGCACGCGAACCAGTGACTACGGGGCCGCGCCCAAGGGCTTGCTAGTGATCGACAATGAAGGCCGCTACTCGCTGCAAATTTTCAAGTCGGAGCGACCGAAATTTGCGTCAGGCGACAAGGGCGTCGCGACGCCGGTCGAGTACAAAGCGGCCGTCATGGGGACCAGCACGCACTTCGGCACACTCAGCATCGATCCGGCTGCGATGACGCTGACGTTTCACATTCAGAACGCTTCGTTTCCCAACTGGGAGGGGGAGCAGCAGACGCGAAGCTATGCGTTAAATGGCCGCGAACTGAGCTATCGCGTAACGCCGCGCCCGAATGGAGACGTCCCCATTTCTGTGTGGCAACGTCTCGATCTCCCTACTCTGACGCCGTCCACACCGCAAGCTCGTAGCCGTCCGGGTCAATGAAATGGAAGCGGCGGCCGCCCGGAAATTCGAACACTGGGCGGCTGATCGTGGCACCTGCGGCTTCAATGCGCTGCTGCGTTTTAGCGAGATTGTCCGCATACAAAATGATCAGCGGGCCACCCGGGCGCACCGCTTCCCCCGTCGTGAAGCCGCCCGTCAGCCGGCCATCCGTGAATTCGGTATAAGCCGGGCCGTAGTCGGTGAATGTCCAGCCGAAAACGTCGCCGTAGAAGGTCTTGCTTCGCGCAATGTCGCTGACATTGAACTCGATGTTATCGATCTGTTTATCCTTGCCGCGAATACCCATGGTTGTCCCCTTGCTGAATGTGATGCGATTGATCAATGGCGCCGTTCGATTCAGTTCGTTGGCAACGTGTAATCGAACGCGTATGTGTGGCGGCCATCGGTGATCGTGATGACCATGCTGCCCGTGAGACCGACCAAGGCCTCAGTGCCGGAATCGGGCACCACAGTGATCGACTGCGCAGGGGCCCCGCGTGTCATCGTCGAACTGTGCTGAAGCACGAAACTACCGCTGCGCCCATGCAATTTGCCACGCACAGTTTCCATCGCCACATACCCGGCAGAACCCTGAACGCTGCTGCGAAACGCCAGCATTTCTCCCTGACTGGCGGCCACCAGATCGCCGGTGAATTGCTTGTCCAGCGATAGCCGGCCAAGCCCCGTGTTTTCGGCAACGCTGCTCAACGACTGGGGGCCGAGTTGGATGGTAAAGGCCCCATTGGCTGAATGATTCATCTCCACGCTCCTTCAGATCCCTTGGCTTATCTGGCGCCGATGTTGGGGATTGGATATCGGATGGTTTGTCTAAACACTGTGTTTTTGTACAGTATCGAACTATACTCAAAGCCCATCAAAATGCAAGAGACAGAAGTGATCGCAACGATGATTTCTCGTCGTCAATACGTCTGATCCGCAATCACGCGGGCGACGGTTTGCAGAGCTTGCGATAAGGCAGGCAACGCAACGGAGCCAAGCGCCAAACGAATCGCGTGCGGCACCTGCGGCGATGTCGCGAACGGTTCGGCGGTCGACACGGCGATGTTCTCCTGCATCAACGCATGGGTGATCGCATCCGCCCGTACCTCGTTCGGCAGGGGAAGCCAGACGAAGTACGACGCCGGGTGGCCGATGCGCGTGAGTCCGCCCAACAGGTCGGCCGCGAGCGTCTGACGCATCGTGGCGTCGCGTCGCTTCTCAGCCTCCATTCGTTCCACCGTGCCGTCTTCGACCCAGCCGCAGGCAATCGTCGTCATCATCGCCGGGGTGTTCCACGTGGTCGCGCGAATGGCACGTTCGAGCTTCGGCACCCATTCCGGCGGTGCGCAGAGAAAGCCAACGCGAAGGCCCGTCGCCACACTCTTGGAAAAACTCGAAACGTAGACCGTCCGCTCCGGCGCGAGGGCTGCCAACGGTGGTGGCGCATCTTCTGCGAGATACGCGTACGCCGCATCTTCGATCAGCAGCAAGTCATGCCGACGCGCGATGGCGACCAACTCGCGGCGTCGTGTCGCGCTCATCACCCAGCCCAGTGGGTTGTGCAGTGTCGGCATGGTGTACACCGCGCGCACGCGGCGTTTCCGGCACAGGGCAGCCAGCGCATCGAGATCCGGCCCGTGACCCGCCGCCGGAATGGGCGCAAGCTCCAGCCGGCAGGCTTCTGCGGCTAACTTGAATCCGGGATAGGTGAGTGCGTCCACGGCGACGACGTCTCCGGGCTCAAGCAGCGCCATCGCCGTTGTTGCCAACCCGTGCTGTCCGCCGCTCACGATCAATACGGATTCCGGCGAGACCGTCAGTCCACGACATCGCACATGACGCGCCACGATCTCTCTTTCGTGATCGCGTCCGCCGTGTGGCTGATATCGCAGCAGTGCCTCGAGATCGCCGCCCGCCGCCAACTGACGCAGTGCCGTGCGCAACAGTCCCGCCTGTTCCGGCAAGGTCGGCGCGTTGAAGGTCAGATCGACACGCTCCGTACTCCAGCCGTACAGATAGCTGCCTTGGGCGCTGGGCAGCGCCTCCCGCACGAAGGTGCCGCGACCGGTCTCTCCGCTCACCAGCCCCATCGCCTGCAACTCCGCGTAGACGCGTGTCGCCGTGACGAGCCCCAAACCTTCACGCGCTGCGAGTTCGCGATGCGTCGGCAGGCGTGTGCCCGGGCGCAGCCGCTGTGTCCGGATGTCGTCGGCCAGTCGGTCGACCAACTGCTTGTAGCGGGCTTGCGGCATGGGGAAGTGTATCCATGACAATTATTTGATTGTCATGATTATCGGTTTTACGATGCCGCAATACAACGTCGCTCTACAACGTCGCCACCCACGAGGCCCCCCATGCGCTCCACGCACATTGCCATTCTGACTTTTGAAGGTTTCAACGAACTCGACTCGCTGATCGCGCTCGGCATTCTCAACCGGGTCAAACGCCCCGGCTGGCGCGTGTCGATTGCGTGCCCGGCGGACAAGGTGCGGTCGATGAACGGCGTCGTAATGGAGGCGCAGGCATCGTTGGAAGACGCGTGTGAAGCCGATGCGGTGTTGGTCGGCAGCGGCATGCTGACCCGCGATGTCGTGGCCGATGCCGCGTTGATGTCGCGCCTGCGCCTCGATCCGGCGCGTCAGTTGATCGGCGCGCAGTGCTCGGGAACGCTGGTCCTCGCCAAGCTGGGGCTTTTGAATGGCGTTGCCGCGTGCACCGATCTCACGACGAAGCCGTGGGTGCAGGAGGCGGGCGTCCCGGTGCTCGATCAACCCTTCATGGCGAAGGGCAACGTGGCGACCGCAGGCGGATGCCTCGCCTCGCAATATCTGGCGGCGTGGATGATCGCGCGTCTGGAGGGTTTTGAAGCGGCCCGCAGTGCCATGCACTACGTGGCGCCGGTCGGCGAGAAGATCGAATACGTGACGCGCGCGATGGCGAACATTTCGCCCTATCTGCACGACACTCCCGAGGCGGCGCTCGTCGGCGTCTGAGCCGCGCGCGTCAGGGGAGTGTCGTTTGCGCTGGGGCGGTTCAGGCCGCCCGCCGCACCAGCCGCAGGCCGCTCGCGATACATCCCGCAGCGGAGAACGCGGCACCCCATGCGAGCGCCAGCGTGGAGCCATGCGTGCCGACGAGTCCGAACGCCAGTGCGACCAGCGCCGCACCCGTGGCCTGACCGAGCAAGCGCGACGTGCCAACCATGCCGCTCGCGCCGCCACTTCGCTCGGGCGGTGCGCTATGCATGAATGCCTTCAGGTTCGGCGACTGGAAGAAGCCGAAGCCCAGACCGCACAGCGCCATGCGCCAACTGATGTCCCAGACTTCGGCATGCGCGGGCATTACGGCCAGCAAGGTCATGCCGATACTCAGCATGCCAAGCCCGATGGCGCCCAGCATGCCGGCGGGATAACGATCCGACAAGCGTCCCGCGACGGGGGCAATCGCCGCCACGAAAAACGGCCACGGTGTCATCAGAAAGCCGGTCTCGATCGGGCTGCGATGCAACACATTCTCGAAGTAAAACGGCAGCGAAACGAGCCCGAGGCCCTGCGTCGCAAACGCGCAGATGGCGGTCACGGTCGATAACGCGAACGCGGGCAGGCGCAGCAAATCGACCGGCAGCATCGGGGCGCGATGACCCCGCTCACGGCGAATCAGTGCCCAGCCGCAAACCACCGCGCCCACAAAACACGCCAGCGTCAGACGCCAGTCGGCCTGTTGCGCACTTTGCCCCAACGCGAAGATCAGCAGCGCGAACGTCATGACGTTGAGCAGCGCAGCCACCGTGTCGGGCTTGTGCTCGCTGCGTGGCGTGTCGGGCAGATTACGTCGCCCGAAGGCGAGCGCGAGCAGGCCGGTCGGCACGTTGATCAGGAACAGCCACGGCCAGTTGCCCACCGAGAGCACGAGCGACGCAATGGTCGGCCCGATGGCGAACGAGATACCGACGATGAGCGCATTCAACCCGACACCGCGCCCCAACTGATGCGGCGGATACAAGAACCGGATGAGGGCGATGTTCACGCTCATCACGGCCGCAGCACCGACGCCTTGCAGCAAACGCGCCACGGCGAGAAAGCCGAGCGACGGCGACAGCGCGCACAGTATCGACGAGATCAGGAAGACTGCCACCCCCGCCATGAACACGCGCTTGTGGCCGACGCGCTCACCCAGCGACGCGAACGGCAGCAGTGTGGCGACCATCGCGAGTTGATAGGCGTTGACGATCCACACGGAAGCCGATGGCGTGGTGTTCAGATCGATCGCCATCTGCGGCAGCGCGGTGTTGCAGATGGCGGTGTCGAGGCTGGCCAGCGAGACGGCGAGCAGAATCGCCGTCATGGCCAGACCGCGGCCGTTGGCCGGCGGTTCGTGCGTCTGAGTTGTGCGGGTCACACTCGCAGCAGCGGACGCGCTCGCCGCCGGAGTGTCGGCGGTCGGGGGCAGCGATGACATGACGGATCAGCCCTCGGCCAGAATTTGGCGGATGGCCTGTTCGAAGACTTCCGGCGGCTGACCGCCGCTCACGAGGTGGCGGTTGTTGAAGATGATCGCGGGCACCGAACTGATGCCGAGATTCTGATAGTGGCGCTCCAGCGCACGCACCTGCTCGGCGTACTCATCCGTGGCCAGAATTTCGCGGGCACGCGCCGGATCGAGCCCGGCCTGACTGACGGCTTCGATCAGGACTTCCGGATCGCTCGTGCGCTTGCCGTCGACGAAGTACGCGCGGAACAAGGCTTCCTTGAGCGCGAGTTGCTTGTCGTTGCCGACGGTCTGTGCCCAGTGCAACAGACGATGCGCATCGAACGTGTTGTAGGCGTGCGTGCGCAGATCCATGCGCATCGGAAAGCCTTCCGCTTGCGCGCGGGCACTGATGTTGGCCTGATTCTGCGCGAGTTGCTCGGGCGAGAGGCCGTACTTGCGCGACATGTAATCGGCAAGCGGCACGCCTTCGATGGGCATATCGGGGTTCAGCTCAAAGGGGCTGAAGTGCAGGTCGACGTTGACCTCGTCGCCCAGACGGCCGAGGGCGGTCTTCAGGGAGGCAAGGCCGATGGCGCACCAAGGGCACGCGACGTCGGAGACAAAGTCGATGTTGAGGGTGGCTGGCATGGGCTGACGGCGCCGTGGCGGCGCGTGCAATGAAAAACGCGTCGCCTTGGCGCGACGCAACATCGCAATCGTCGCACAAATCGCCTGATCGCGCCCGGACGTGCCGCGTTTCATAACGCCGGTTCATGGTGCGAAACGCGGCGTGATGCATGACAACATCAGTCTGCTACGCCATGTCTGCCGGATGACCTAGGGCTTGGGCGTCACCAGTTGCTGCTGCTGGCGCTTGAGCGAGTCGATCATGATCGACGCCGCGTCGGCCCAGTTCTGCATGCCGCCGCCGGCGCCTTGTCCGCGCACCACGCGCACATGGGCGAGGTCGAGCCGGGCACGCGTGTAGTCCTGCGATGATGCCCGCGCAAACCACTTCTCGGCTTCGGCGTAGTCGCGCTGCACGACCTTGCCCTCGAAATAGGCTTCGCCGAGCAGCGTCTGCGCGATGGGGTAGCCCATGCCCGCTGCGCGGCGGTAGTACGTCATCGCCGACTTGCGATCGGCGGGCACGCCGTAGCCTTCCTCGTAAATCATGCCCAGCGTGGTGAGTGCCGCCGGATCGGATTTGCGCGCCCGCAAGGCGGCGATGTCGTTGCGGTCGGCCCGTTGCGCCGCGACGCTCAGGCGGTACTCGGCGTCGTCCCACGCGTTGGCCCGTTGGGCTTGTGTGCCGTCGTTCGACGGACCGCCAACGCTGTTGGGCGCGCCGCGTACGGTAGCTGTCTGCGGCACATTACGCGGCGCCGCCGGATTGGACGCGACCAAATACTGCGCCGCAAGTGGCACATCGCCAATGAGGCCGCTGGCGATCCACGGACGCTGATGGCCGCCGGTGATCTCGGTCACTTGTTGCTGCGTGAGTTCGAGCGCCTGCTTGATGGTGGCGCCCGGGGCCTTCACGTTCATGGCGAGGTAGTAAGCGAAGGGGCTGTTGTCGATGGCCTTGCCAAACGTGCGCATCGAGTCGTAGGCCGCCGCCTGATCGGCCGTCGAGAAGGCGATCAATTCTCCCTGACCGACTTTCTCGGGCTTCAGCCCGGGGCCGGTTGGGCCGCGCGAAGGCACGCGGCAGGCATCGATCAGTGCGATGAACGACGCGGGCGACGATGCCATCACCTTCATGCGCACGGCGGCCAGACGCGAGGCGCGCTCAAGCAGCAGTTTGCGGGTCATGGCCGACACCGGCACGCCCGTGTGCACGGGCACGAGAAAGTTGTCGCCCCCCGCTTCGAAGCCGTGCCCGGCGTAATAGAGAACCGCGACCTGTGCGCCCCGTGCGCGTTGCGTGAGCCAATCGGTCGCCGCGTTGAACTCCTCCAGCGACAGGTCTTGCGCGATCTTCGTTTCGAACCCGAGTTGCCGGAACGCGTCGCCCATGAGCTTGGCGTCGCCTGCGGGCGAGATCAGCCGGTCGCCGCCGTCGTAGCCACTGTTGCCGACAACGAGCGCCACCTTGCGCGCGGGGGCGGGTGTGGGGGCAGAGGCCGCCGGCGGCGCAGCACTGGACGCCGTCGCGACTGTCATCGTGCAGACGAGGGCGAACAGCCAACGGAGTAGCGAGGCAGGCGTCATGATGTGTGTGGCAAATGGCGAATGACGAATGACGAATGAGGCAGCGGTGCCCATCAGGCTAGACAAGCCCGGTATGCGATCACACATCCGCGTGCGCGGGTACCTGTACTTTCTGACAGATGTGGCTGGCCGGCGACACCGGTACGATGCCCCGCGTGCGTCACTTTTGAGCGCGCCAGAGCATAGCAGAGAATGAACCTCTTAATCACCGGGTGCGACCCCGGGACAACGACGGCGCGGACCTGCCTGTTTCGTCATGCTGCGGCCGGATCATTTGTGCGAGAATGCGCCGCTCAGGATGCCGAAGCGTGCCGTGTAACGGTACTGCGCTAGACATCCTGCCGGGGAGGATTCACACGACGGATGGCGACAGTTCGGAACGAATTGCATCGTACTGCGTGGGAATCTGGCACACAGAAAAAGACGACCAGACAATAAGAATGAAACGACTTGCAGGCGGATGGCACGCCCTCGTCGCGATGCGGCGTGCGCGCGTCATGGCCATTGGCGCCATGGCGGTTTCCCTCGGGTTGGGCGGCTGCGCCGTGACCCGCAATCAAAACGGCAACATGACTTACGGGTTCGACGAGGCCAGTGTCTTCGGCACGACCGTCGACACGTTCAAGCTCGCCGATGGCTCCGAAGGTGTGTTGCGACGTAGCAACGGCAAGTACACCGTTAAGCTCGAACGCTACATGCGCGTGCTGCCATTGGGCAACGCCATGACCGCGCGGCTCGTGCGCTCGGAGACGATCGGCGATCGCTCTGTTGTGGTGTTCGAAACACAAGAGAACAACTGCCCGTTCAAGTACGTGCTGTACGCCATTCAGGGCAGCGACGTGCTTGGCTGGACCTTCGGCAATTGTCAGGATCGCCCGCGTGCCGATCTGGTCGACAACGGCCGCGCGCTCGTGTTCGACTTCCCCGGCAACGGCCGCCTCGTGCGCCACACGTACATGGACAGCCGCCTGCTTCAGTCGGCCGTTCCGGTGCCGCCGGGTGTCGACATCCGCCGCAAGCCGTTCGCCGATGGATCGCTCAAGGCCATCGACGATCCGGCCGACGCCAATCGCTTCGCACCGTTGCCGCCGCAGAACGCCAACACGAATGGCGCACGTGCGACAGCGTCGAATTCGCCGAAGCGCCGTCAGAAGACCGCCCCGCCCGCACCGGCGCAGGCACCGAATGCGCCTGCTGTCGCAAGCAATGCGCCGTCGGGTGGCCGCACGATTCCGGCACCGCCTGCGGGCCCCGTCGCGTCGAACACGCTCTCGTTCGCCACTGAAGAAGTCAAACCCGTTCGCGTCGACCTCCGGAACTGACCGTGCGCACTACCTTGCTCAAGCAGACGGCCTTCCTGATCGCCGTCACCGTGGTGTATCTGATTTTCGAACTCGGCTTCAATGGGCGCCTGCTCGATGTGGTCGGCGGGGCGGCGACGCCCGACGACGTGCATCACATCGAGTACTTCGGCCGCACGCTCTCGGGCATTGCGGCGGCGCTCGTGGTGTTGCAACTCATGCTTACGCGCCGCGCCAAGGGCGGGCAGGGCAAGCCGTCGTATCGCACCATCGTCATTGCGTGTGCAGTGACGATCGTTGTGGTGTTTCTCGCCATCAAGACGCTGGTGGACGTGCTGGTCAATACCCGCGACGCGCAGTTTCGCCGAACGGCAGCCAACACGGTGCTGATGCAACGCTCGCTGGTCGATGGCCGTCTGCAACTAGACGGTTTGGGTGTCGGTGACGGGGGCTTCGCGCGCCCGGAGGGCAAGGCGTTTCTCGCGCTGTTTCCAGTGATGGCCGTGTCGGTCGACCGGCTTGACGAGAAGACGCGTGCGGTCAAGACCACGCTCGTGCGTGACAAGGTGCGCCGCGAGATGGGCGGTGTGCAGTCGTATTACGACCAGTACACCGACGGCATGAAGCGACTGCGCAAAGACTGGAACAAGTACGCCGCCGTGATTTCAGATGGCGACCCCGATCTGCTCAAGGAGCAACAGCGTGCGTGGAACGACTATCGCTCGCGCCTGAGCCGTCGCGGCTGGCAGCCGGAAACTGTGCCGTTCTATGCGCGCGGCAAGGTGTCGGCGAGCGTGCGGCGCGATCTGCCCGCGCTGCCGTCGAACTGGAATCCGGGCGACATGGTCAATTTCTATCGCGCCGTGGGGGTGAAGTACCGCCAGCAGGCGGCACGCCGCGTGCAGTCGGTAGAGGTCGGCGGCGAGACGATTCCGCCGGGCTTGTCGTACGAGGCGTTTGTCGCGCGCCGGGGCGTGCAGAACAAGCTGCGTGAAGAAATGCATCTGCCGGCGACGGCCGTGGTGCAGGCGAGCTACACGAGTGCGGCGTCGTTCGAGCAGTTGTTCGAGCAGGCGGTTGATGAAGAAACCCGCAAGATGATGGTGCAGCTCGATGCCCCTGCCAGCGATTACGCGGACGGCGGCAAGTGGGCGAAGGAAGGCCTCGACGCCACGCGGGCGGCTATCGTGCCGGCGGTGGCGCTGTTCTTCTCGTTGCTGGGCGCCATCGGTCACTTCTCGAAGCTGCTGTTCCTCTCGGCCAAGGGCGTCATGCTCTCGCGCGCAGGCGCTGACGGGAAGCTGAGCAAGCGCGCCTCGCGTGCAACGCTCGCGGTGCTGCTCTCAGGGTTGATCGGCGTGTGGGCGGTGTTTTCTTTTTCGTCGAATGTCATCACGCGCAGTGACCTGTTCCATCAGATGATGGCGTGGGCGAGCGGCGGCACATCGGGTGGCCACGTGCTCACCAACATTGCACACGTCGTGGTGGTGGGGCAGGGCTACGGTTATCCGCTGAACGAAGCCATCCGGCAAGACGTGCTGATGGGCTTCAAGTACGGTTACGACCCGCAGGTCAGCGCCTCGAAGAAGGCAATGTAAGGACGCACACGACATGACGAATTTCTCCTCTATGCTGCGTGCGCGGCGCGCTGCTGTGGCGGCGCTTGCCGTCGGCATCGGCGCGGTTTGCTTTAGCGCGCAAGTGTTTGCCTCGTGTCTGGGCATGCAGATTCATGCGCATCGCGGCTCGGCCAGTGCGCCCGAGAATTCGGCGCGGGCCTTGCAGACCGGCTATGCCGGTGCATGGGACGGCGTCGAGACCGACATGCAGCAACTGAGCGACGGCACGTGGGTGCTGCATCACGACTTGCAGACGGGACGCTCAGTGCTGGCGGGTGCGCCGCGCCCGGTGTCGCAACTGACGCAGGCGGAATGGCGCAACGCACGCATGACGCTCAACGGCCGCCCGACCAACGAGCCGCCGCCGTTTCTCGCCGATGTGCTCGCCATCGCGAACACCTTCCCCGGCAAGACGCTGAACGCCGAGATCAAGGAGGTGGTCAGCAACTGCACACCGATTCAGGGGCTGGTCACGCAAATGAAGCAGGGCGTGCCGCACGGCAACTGGTTCCTCACGTCCGGGTTGTTGCAGAACCTGCGCTGCGCCCGCACGGCAGATCGTCAGGGCTATATGGGGCTGATCGTGTTCGACGGGCGCAACGCCGAGGCGGCCGGGTCGAACAAGCTCACGAAATTCGTCGCTCGCCACTCGAAAGCGCCGGTGCTCAATCGGGCATGGATGGACCACCTCGTCGCGCAGTTGGGGTTGCCCGCAGGCGTGCACGTCGACGCGCGCACGATGGACGCGAATCCGTATCTACTCGATGACGCCGCCGACACCCGGCTCGCCGTCTTCGCCTATGCCGTGCAGGGGGACGAGGCGCTGGCGGAAGCTATCGGTCATGCCAAGGCGCGCACGGGCAAATTGCCCAGCGGCGCGGTGATCGATGGCGATGCACAGGCATTTTGCCGCCGTGTGACACAGGTGATCGGACAGCGTTGATGCCGTGTTAATGCGGCGTTAATGCAGCGTTATGCCGTCTAGGGCCGGATGCGTTAGCATCGTCAGATCATTGCGCTCACACCTTCCGCCCCCATGACAAACGACGTTCATTTCTACGACCCCGCCCAAGGCCACGGCCTCTCGCACGATCCGTTCAAGGCGATTGTTGCGCCGCGCGTCATCGGCTGGATTTCCAGCCGCGACGCGCAGGGGCAGGTCAACCTCGCGCCGTACAGCTTTTTCGGTGCGTTCGCGACGTTCCCGCCGATCATCGGTTTCTGTAGCGAAGGCTTCAAGGATTCGATCGCGAATATCGAAGCGACGCGCGAGTTCGTCTGGAATCTGACCAGCAAGTCGCTGGTCGAGCAGATGAACAAGTCCTCCGCACCGGTGGCGAGCGATGTCGACGAGTTCGAACTGGCCGGGTTGACGAAAGCGCCCGGCGTCAACGTGGGCGTGCCGCACGTGGCCGAGTCGCCCGCATCGCTCGAATGCAAACTGTTGCAGGTGGTTCGCCTGCATGATCTCGAGGGCAAGCCGATGAACAACTGGCTGGCGCTCGGGCAGGTGGTCGGCGTACATATCCGTCGGGAGTTTCTGCGCGACGACGGCACCTTCGATACGCTCAAGGCACATCCGGTCATGCGCGCTGGTTATCTCGGCGACTATGCCGAAATCGGCCCGATGTTCGATCTGCGCCGTCCGAAGGCGTAACGCTCACCGTTTCAACATCCTTTGCTAAGCGTGGGCGTTCCTCGGCCCACGCGTCACAACCTCTCCCAATCCCTGCATTTTCCGCAATGCGCTATTGACGAAATCGACGCGGCGCACGATTGACATCGTTGCGGGTTTTGCCGCGTCCACCGGTGGACATTGCGGGGCGGGGCTGCGCGGACTCCCTTATTCATCGACCGGCCGGTCGGATAATGCGTTCGCAATCATTTGTAAAATTTGCTGCGGTGCAAAATCTTTTCGAGCCGCGTATGCTTGCGACCTTCATTGACGCCGCCGCGCCTGGCGTCCCTTCCTGCGGGCATTGATATGCCTTGATTTGCGCGCATCGCCATGAGCGATGCGTGCGGGGTCGATTCGTGCCTGGCTGCGTCGATGGAGAGCTTCTGCTCTCTGTTTTTGTTGCAGCACACCAGGACTCTCCCCCCAAATGTTTCCCATCCTGTCGCTTCTAATCTGGACACCCATTCTGGCCGGCGCGCTCATCATGCTGCTCGGGCAGGACCGCCATCCCAACGCCGTACGCTGGACATCGCTCGCGGCAGCGGTGGTTGCCGCATTGCCAATCATTCCGCTCGTGCGCGGCTTTCACACGCGCGTGGCCGATATGCAGTTTGTTGAGCATTTCCGCTGGATCACGTCGTTCGATGCGTCGTGGCACGTCGGTATCGATGGCCTCTCGCTCTGGCTCGTGGCGTTGACCGGTGTGACGACCATCATCGTGGTGCTGGCGTCGTGGCGCGCAGTGACCACGCGCATGAGCGCGTACTTCGGCAGCTTCCTCGTGCTCTCCGGGCTGATGCAGGGGGTGTTCACGGCGCAGGACGGCATGTTGTTCTTCGTGTTCTTCGAAGCCACGCTGCTGCCGCTGTATCTGCTCATCGGCGTGTACGGGCGTGCCAATCGCACGCGTGCTGCGGTGAAGTTCTTCTTCTTCTCGCTGACCGGCTCGTTGATGATGCTGCTCTCGATGCTGTATCTCTACATGCAGACGCAGAGCTTCGATATCGCCCGCTGGCACGAACTGCATCTGCCGCTGGCCGTGCAGGTGATGCTGTTTATCGGTTTCCTCGGCGCGTTTTCGGTCAAGGTGCCGATGTGGCCGGTGCACACGTGGTTGCCCGACGTTCACCTCGATGGGCCGACGGGTGCCGCCGTGATGCTCGGCATGTTGAAGATGGGCGGCTACGGCCTGCTGCGATTCAATCTGCCGCTGCTGCCGGATGCTAGCCACTTCGTCGCGCCGGTGATGGTGGTGCTGTCGCTGATCGCGGTGATTTACGCGAGCCTCGTGGCGTTGGTGCAGACCGACTTGCGCAAGCTGCTCGCGTATTCGGCTGTAGCGCACATGGGGCTGGTGACGCTCGGCTTGTTTCTGTTCTCGGAAATGGGCACCGACGGCGCGGTGATGCAGATGATTTCGTACGGCATCGTCTCGGGTGCCATGCTGCTGTGCACGGGCATGTTGTACGACCGCACCGGCAGTTCGTCCATCGACGCGTACGGTGGCGTGGCGGCGACGATGCCGCGTTTTGCGGCATTCGCGATGCTGTTCTCGATGGCCAACGTGGGCATGCCGGGCACGTCGGGTTTCGTCGGTGAGTTTCTGGTGTTGATGGGGGCCATCAAGGCGAACTTCTGGATCGGGGCGCTCGCCTCGCTGACGCTGGTGCTCAGTGCGGCCTACACGCTGTGGATGTACAAGCGCGTGATTTTCGGACGCGTCGGCAATGCGAGCGTGGCGTCGCTCAAGGATGTGAGCCGTCGCGAGTTTGCGCTGCTCGGCGCCATGGCGGTGATGGTGCTGGCCATCGGTCTTGATCCGAAGCCGCTCACCGACGGTATCGACGCGACGGCGATTCAGGTGGTACAGGGGATTGAACAACACCGTCTGCCCGCCAACGATCCGGGCAGCAGCGAAGTGGCAGGACGCCGGCATGGTGACGCCGCCGGACGCGCTTCGGTGACGGTGAAGGGTGTGCAGCCGGCAGCCTGAAGGCAGCGGGTTGTGTAGAGAGAGGGGGCAAGCGCGAGCATGCCCCTTTTTTTATTCGCCGGTTCGATGCACTTCCCGGCCGCCGACGAGCGTCAGGCTCGCCTGCACGGTGAGCAACGCGTCGTCAGAGGCCGTGAGCGGATCGGTGTCCAGCACGGCCAGATCGGCCCATTTGCCGACCGTGAGGGTGCCTTTCAGCGATTCCTCGTAGCTGAGGTAGGCGCCGTTGCGTGTGACCGTCTCAAGCGCCTGCATGCGAGTGAGCCGTTGGTCGGGACCGATGACTTGGCCGGTGGTGCGTTCCGTTCTGACGACACTGGCCCATACCGCGCTGAAGGGGCTCACCGGAATGTTGTCGCTGCCCGACGCAATGTCGATGCCCGCTTCAAGCAGCGCGCGCTGCGGCACGAAGTGATTGCCGTTGCCGTTTTCTTGCAAACGCGACGCGCCATTCTTCCAGAGCATGTAGAACGGAATGGTCGTGACGCGCAGGCCAAGGCGTTTAACGCGTGCGAAATCTGCCGGATCGGTGCGCCCCACATGCTCCACGACCCAGCGCCGGCCCGCTAACGGGAAGCGTTTGTCGATGGCATCGAACACGTCGAGCACCTCGCTCAACCGGTCGATCACGATGCTGTGCACACGGAGATCGAATTCGGCAGCGAGCCACGCGTAGTTGCTGAAATCTTCAATCCGATTGGCCCATTCGACAAAGCCCGACCATCCGGTATTCGGCAGCACCTTGCGCACGGCGCGCGCGGTGGCGGGGGAGCCACCCAGTCCGATGAACACGCCGGAGACCGAGAACCACGGGTCACCCAGTCCGTTACCTCGCGCGAACGATAGCCAGTCGCGCATCGCCAGACGGGCTTCAGCCGCATCGTTCCAAGTGGGGCTGACGCACAGGCGAGTGCGCATCGTCAGTTCTCCCGCCTCCCATAGCGCGCGGTAGACGGCGATGCTTTCCGGTGCGGAGCCGTGGCCCTCGTACACGCTCGTCGTGCCGAAGGCGTGGTACAGCGGGAGCGAGCGGCGCAGCCCTTCGAGCCGGTCGGCAAAGCCGAAAGCGGGCACCTGAGACAGCACGGAGAACTCGATCAACGGCCGCTTGTTGGTCTCCACGATCACGCCGGAAGGTCTGCCGTCGGCGCCGATCTCGATGTTGATCCCATCGCAATCCGGGCACGTGTCGGCGTGGATGCCATTGCGTGCGAGTGCCAGCGAGTTGAGGGCGCTGAAGCCCGGCGGGACGCCCCAGTTGCCGAAAAGTCCGGGAATGTACACGGGATGATCGGGTGCCACGGCGTCAAGCTCGTAGCGATCCGGCATGCGCTTTTCCGCCAGCGTCAGCGGGCCGTCGAAATAGAACGGCGGCTGGCCCACTGGCATGGTGATGATCCACTCGCCCTTGGGAACGCGTTGTACTTCGTGTCGAATGACGTCGAGTACGTCGGACAACTGGCGCGCGTGGGCAAGCGACGGGCGCAAGGTTTTCAGCCCCTCGCGCTCCATATGCGCATGCGCATCGATGACGCCGGGGATAACGGTCCGGCCATCGAGGTTGATCAATCGAGTATGGGGCGCTTGCGATTGCGCTCGCACTTCGGCGTCGGTGCCCACGGCGACGATACGATCGCCTGCGATGGCAACGGCCTGCGCAGGCGCGGCGTTGCGCTCCATCGTGAGGACTTGCCCGCTATGCAGGATGAGATCTGCCTTGGCGGTCATCGCTTTGCCTCCGCCCCGTACCACGGAAACATCCGGTGCAGCAGCCAAGCAAAGAGTTGATCGGCCACGAAGCCCACGGCGCCGAGATAGATCAGACCGACGAACATGATGTCGACCCGAAACACCAGATGCGCGAACGAAATCAAATAGCCCAACCCCTTCTCGGAACCGACCAGCTCGGCTGCGACGAGGACCACGAACGAGACCGACGTCGCTTGCCGGAGTCCGGCAAACACGAACGGGAGTGCCGCTGGCAAGGCCACCTGAAGGGCAATCGCGATCGGACGCGTGCCGAGCGATGCTGCCGAACGCAGGTACGCCGGCGAGATGTCGCGCACGCCGAAAAACGTATTGATCCACACAGGGAAGAACGCGCCCCATGCGATCAGCATGACCTTGGAGAGATCGCCCAGACCGAACCACACGATCGCCAACGGCACGATAGCGATGGACGGGATGGCGCGCAGCCCGTGCAGCACCGGATCGCTCAGGTGACGTAGCGTGGCGAAATGGCCGGTCAGTACGCCCGCGATGACGCCGAGCGATGAGCCGAGCAGGAAGCCCCACAGCGCGCGTTGCAGGCTGGCGGCGATGTGCGGCCATATTTCGCCCGTTCCCCACGTCATTTCGGCGAACACGCCCGCGACGCGTGAGGGCGGCGGGAACATGTTGAGATTGATGCCCGGGATCAGGCGGGGGCCGACCTCCCAGATCGCCAGAAAGATCAGGCAGCCGAGCACGCCCAGCAGCGATTGCTTGCCGACGGCGCTCCAGTGGCGGGTGCGGCGCTTTTGCCGCACGGCGTCTTCGATGGCACGGCGTTTGAGGGCGTCCTGATGACTCGCCTGTTTCGAGGGTGCCGGGTTCGCTCGCACCTCAATGTCGGTGAAGTGGGCGAGGTTGGATTGAGGGTTGGCACTCACGCTGCGCTCTCCGTCGTGTTCAATGATTCGAAAGCCCGGCTGATGCGTTCGTAGATATGGCCAAACGCGGGGTCGCCGCGCTCGCGCGGGTAGGGCAGGGGAACGTCAATGATTTCGTGGATGCGCCCCGGATGCGGGCTCATCACGACGACGCGCTGTGCGAGGAATACCGCCTCTTCGATGTTGTGCGTAATGAAGAAGATCGAAAGCTTCAGCTCGCGCCAGACGCGCAACAGTTCGTCTTGCAGAAGCGCACGCGTCAATGCATCGATGGCGGCGAAGGGCTCGTCCATGAGCAGGACGCGCGGTTCGGTGGCCAACGCGCGTGCAACGGCGACACGCTGGCGCATGCCGCCCGACAACTCGAAGGGATAGCGGTCACCCGCATGCGCCAATCCGACGAGCTTGAGTAATGCCTCGGCACGAAGGCGTCGCTGTGAACGGTCGACGCCTTGCTGCTTCAAGCCGAACTCCACGTTTCGCCGAGCCGACAGCCAAGGGAACAGCGCGTACTCCTGAAAGACGACACCGCGATCTGGCCCGGGGCCATTAATCGGTTGGCCATGTGCAGAGACCGTACCCAACGTCGGCTTGATGAACCCGGCAATCATGTTGAGCAACGTCGTTTTGCCGCAGCCGCTGGGGCCAATGGCGCAGACGAACTCGCGGTCGTTGATCTCCAGATCGACGTCGGTCAGCGCCCAGTTCAGGTCACCGGCGCGTGTCGTGTATAGCTGCGAAACGCCTTGTATCGAGACGGCAGGCGTCGCTGGTGCAAGCGATGCGGGGCGTGGGGCGGCGCTCACGACAGTGTCACCCGGTCTGGCGCGACAGCCTTGAGCGCGTCGGTGTAGACGAGCTTCTTGTACAGCGTCCGCAAATCTTCCTTCGGGCGCTGGGCCAAACCGGCGTTGATCGCCCATTCGCCGTTGAGCACGAGGTCATCGAGCAGGCGATTGTCGAGGCGCACGCCGACCTGCATGGTGCCGAAGCCTGCCTGTGTGGCGGCCACCGAAGTCTTCGTGCGTTCTGCCACCAGTGCGACGGCTTCCTGCGGTTGTCCGCGATAGAACTTCTCCGCCGCCAGCAACGCGCGCACAGCGCCTTCCACCAGCTTGGGTTGCTGACGCACGACTGATTCCGGGGCGGTCAGCACGTAATGGCTCACGAAGACTTTTTCCAAGCCGGTGTCGGGGAGCAAGCGAACCAGTCCGGGGTAATCGGCCACGGCCTTCTGCCCGGAATCGAAGCCCCAAGCGAAGGCGTCTACGCCGTTCTTCCCGATGGCGGAGACGACGTCGCCACCGCCCACGTTCACCAGCGTCACGTCCTTGAGACTGAGGCCCCACAGCGAGAGATAACGCGACAGGAAGTAGTGGCCGCTGGTGCCCAACGGGGTGGCGATACGCTTGCCTTTGAGTTGCGCGGGCGTGTCGATGCCGCGATCGGTGCGGGCCGCGACCACCATGCCGCTCGACAGTCGCGTGAACTCCGCCACGATGACGGTGTTGACGCCGTTGGCACCCGCGAGGCCGACGACACTATCCGTGGTGGTGGCGAACTGGGCTTTGCCTGCCTGCACGGCGTCGAACGCGAGTCGGCCGGACGTAAAGGCCAGCGTTGTCGCCTCGATGCCCTGAGGCTGCCAGTAGTTCTTGCTCGACACCAGATACGGGATCGCCCAACTGAAGCCTTGGCTTTCCGCGACCACAATTTTGTCTGCCGCGCGCGCGACGGGGGTGAGGCTCAATCCCATGCCGAGTGCGCCCAGCGTTTTGACGAATCCCCGACGATCCATGCTCAACTTCTCATTCATGATCAGCCTTCTTTGTCGTTACCGTGGTCAGTCATCGCAGCCCGCAATGGGCTGTTCTCTTGTCGTGTCGATATGTCGATTCGTCGGCGCGGCGATTAGCCGTACGGGTCGGGAAGCTGCCCCGTGAGCAGCCATTGACCGAGCGCTTTCTGCCGATAGTCGAGCGGGTCGTGCAGCGTGTGCACGCGCACGTTGCGCCAATAGCGGTCGAAACCGTCGCGGCGCGTGGTGGCGCTCGCGCCCATGAGCTCGAAGATGTCGGCGGTGATGTCGAGCGCGGTGCGTCCGGCGTGCAAGCGGGCAGCACTGATGCGCAGAGCGACTTCGCCACGCGCTTGGGCACTCAGGTCGAGGCCTGTTTGCCAAGCGCGTTCGAACTCGAGGAGGGCGTCGTCGGCGAGCAGTACGGCGGCTTTCAGGCGAGGCCACATGCCGCCGGTGCGGAGTTGCAGCAACGCGTCGTCGCTTGCGGTGGCGACGCCCGCCATGGCCCACGGGCGGGCACGTTCCTTGACGTAGTCGATGGCGTCTCTTAGCGCGCCCAGTGCGTTGCCGAGATAGATTTCCGTGAGGATGAGTTGCCCGATCAGATTGCGTAGCGTGGCGCGCGGGCTGCTGGCGACACCGGGAGGGCCCAGCACTTCCGAGGCGCTGACGGCGACGTGATCGAAGGTGATCGTGCCGCTATCGGTCTGCCGTTGCCCGAGGTTGTCCCAGTCGTCGTTCACGGTAATGCCGGCGCGTTGTGTTGGGATCGCGAGGAAGAGGCGATCGCCGGGGGCATCGCCCAACGTGACCGAGATGTTGAGCATGTCGGAGCCCTTGGCTCCCGAGCAGAAACTCTTGATGCCGTTGAGCTCGAAGCCCGTCGATGTGCGTGTGACGGTGAGTCGCGTGTCGCGGGCATTGACGGCGTTGCCCCAGAACCAGCGATGTTCGGCGGTGTTGCCGAGATAGTGGGTTTGCTGTTCGGGCGAGGCGAACAGACGGATGGACGCGACTTGCAGGTGCTGGAAACCGAAGAGATGGGCGAGTGAACTGTCTTCGACCGCGAGACGTCGTACCGCACGCAGGATCAGTGGCCAGTCGGCACCGAGACCCCCGAAGTCGCGCGGGACGGCGAGGGCGAGAAGGCCGCTGTCGCGAAGCACTTCGCGCTCGTGCCAGGCCGTACCGCCATCTCGATCGCGTTGCGCGGCCGAAGACTTCAGCGCGTTCGCGACGGCGATGACTGCTGTTGCGTGTTCACCGAATTGGTGTGCTGGCACCCATTCGTCAAGGAAAGGCTCATCCATGCTTCCACTACTCGTCTGATGCTTGTCTGATAGTCCGGGGTGGCCTGAACAGGCGTGAACAGCCACCCGACGCACTATAGGGAGCGCGACACATGAACCAAACCAATATTTGCGTATTAGGTTATCTGCGAGGCCGTCGTGGCGAGTTGCCAGCGAGGGGGGTCTGACGGGACTGCCGGCCGGGTGATAGGGCGGCCGGCAGTCTGAAAGGTGGGGGTTACAACTTGCCGCAAAGTGCGCCGGTGAGGCCGGAGATCACGGAGTCGCCATTGAGGGCGACGTCGGATTTATCGATGACGGTGCCGTCGAAATTCAATTCGTACATCGTGCCGAAGCCGCGTTGGCAGTCGGCAACTGCGATCACGTATTCGCTGTACGAGAAGGTCTTCTTGCTCAGGTCGTCTTTGCGGGACAGCGCGGCGATGGAGGGTTTGCCTTTGAAGCTGCGACGTTGGACGGTATCGGTCTTGAGCATGTAGCGATTGCCGGATTTCTCCGCGACCGAGCCCACTTCCCAGACGTTGTCGTTGTCTCTTCTCGACACCTTGCCGGTATCGTCATCCCAACTCAGGCAGGCGAGGCTGCCGAGATTGTCGGCCACGGACGGGCCGAAGCGCACGAAGGCATCCTTGCCGAAGAACTGACCTTCCATACCGTTGTAGTAGACGTAGCCGTAGCCCTTCTTGCAGGATTCCAGCAACACGAAGGCCTGACCGTACTCGTAGGTGCCTTTCGATTTGTTTCGGGTCTGGTACAGATATTTGTAGCCGTTGTTCTTCTTGCCATCGACGTTCATCAGACCGCCGCTGCCTTTCTTCGCCTGCCACGTGTAACCGGGCGACTCCGCCGCGGTGATCCAACTTCCCGAATCGGCGGCGTCCGCCGTGTTGACGACAGCAACGCTAATCAGAACCCCCAGTACCGCTTTTACCGACATGCCTATTCTCCGCAGCATTGATTCATCGGGGTGACTTCCCGCACCCGCTTCTCCATCAGACAGCCTGAGATGCGTGAGCACGTCGTCCGGAGCCAGAACATTACTTCGGCATATGCGATGGAAACTTTAGGGGAGAGGCTTGCAGAGAAAACGGGAGGGGATGTTGCGGCGCGGAGAAAAGAAAAAGGGCTGCACGATGTGCAGCCCTTCGAATTCGTTTGGTAGGCCGTGCGGGACTCGAACCTGCGACCAACGGATTAAAAGTCCGCTGCTCTACCAACTGAGCTAACGACCCAACGAAGAAAAAGATTATAGCGATGACTTCGCTATAGTGTCAATACTTGTGTGGCGCGAATATGTCAGTTCGCCCACGATTTCTCGCATACTGTGCGGAATTTCCTCAAACGCTGCGCTCAATACGCCACATTTGGTATTTGAACGCGCAGACGCCGCCCACGAGAATCGCCACGATCGCCACGAACGAGCCCAACGCCAGCGTCGACACGCCCGACAACCCTTGGCCCACCGTGCAACCCAGCGCCGTCACCCCGCCGAAGCCCATCAACACACCGCCTACCATGTGATTGGCGGTGTCCTCGGTGCCGTGAAAACCTTCCCAGCGGAACGTGCGCGATACCAGCGCATAGGCGAACGAACCGACGATCACGCCCAGCACACTCGCGATGCCCAACGTGATCACGTTGCTCGTGTCGCTCCACATCATCAGCCAGTACAGCGTGTAGGCCAACGGCGAGACGAACGACAGCGCTTCCATCTTGCCGGAGTTGGTGGCGACGAAACTCTCTTCCAGCGTGTTCGGATTCTCCGCGACGTAACCGATCTTGCCCGAGACGTACCACAGCGCCACGATGATCGCGCCCACGACGAGGCCGCCCAGCAAGTTGTCGAACGTCCAGAACTCGCGGCGCGCGAGCGCGGCAATGATGAACGCGCCGCCAATCACCACGCCCAGTACCAGTTGCGCACGATGCAGGTCGCCGCCGAATACACCGCCCAGCAAGGTCGGCAAATCCTGCGACGTGGCAAACGTCGTCTGCACGCTGTCGAGTGCCGCAACGCGCCAGATCGCAAACAAGCCTTTGAGTGTCATGTACGCCGACAGGCCGATCATCACGAATACGAGCAGCGACTTCAGATTGCCGCCGCCGATGCGCACGAGCGTCTTGCTGCCGCAGCCGGACGCCAACACCATGCCGAAGCCGAACAACCAGCCGCCGACGAGATACGAGAGCCACGTGAAGCGCGGCGTCGTGTAGATCGCCTTGATCGGATCGATGATGCCCAGTGAGGCCAGCACACCCGTGCCGATGGTGGCCACGCCGATGGCCAGCCACCACATGCGCATGCGGTTCCAGTCACCGATGTTCACGATGTCGGAAAGGGCGCCCATCGTGCAGAAGTGGGTGCGTTGCAAGACGGCGCCGAACACGAAGGCCAGGCCGAAAGTGAGCCACACAACGGTGTGGGATAGGGCAGTGAGATCGACGTCTGTCATGAGGCGAGACCGGCCGTGCCCGGCCGTTCAATGCATGGTCGCGAGCCGCGGGGCGCAGCCGGCTATTGTTGTTATCTGACGCGCATTTCACACTCGGTGATTGCACGTCGCGGGTGCGGTCGTCATGTCGCGCAGGCCGTTGGCCTGTGCGCATCCCCTGAGACGCCGCGCCTCGTACGCTTGGAAAGTCCGTATTCTACTTGAGCTCGTGTGTCGCGCCTTGAAACGACAACGCCGCCCTGAGGCGGCGTCATACGTTTTGACGAGTGACCTGACACGGGAAGCAGGTTCGCACAACCTCCCGAGGGGCGTCTTACTTCAGCTTGGCCGCACGCTTCTTGGCCTCCGCTGCCGATTCGGTGTCCGGGTACTTGGCCACCAGATCCTGCAACGTTTTCTTAGCTGCTGCCGTCTGCCCGGATTCGGCCTGATTGCTGGCGATTGCCAGCATCGATTCGGCCGCCTTCGGACTCGTCGGATACTTCGCCACGACCCCTTGCAGCGTCGCAGTCGAGCCCTTCAGATCCTTGTTGGCATACTGCGCATTGCCAAGCCAGAACTGTGCTTCGGGCTGATACGGGCTGTCGGGATACTTGGCAGCGAAGGTCCGGAATGCCACTTGCGCACCCTTGTAGTCACCGTTGCGGAATTTCGTCAGCGCGGCGTCAAAGACATCTTTCTCGCCCGGTTGGACGGTGCCTGTCACGCCGCCGACGGTCATCTGCTGCGGTTCGAATTTCTTCAGACGACCGTCGAGGTCGTTGTAGAAGTCCTTCTGACTCTGTTGCAGGTTCGCAAGCTGGTTTTTCAGATCTTCGTTCTGACCGCGCTGGTCGGCCAGATCACGCTGCAACTGCTGGATCTGGTTGTTCAAATCCAGCACGTTGCGCGTGAGCCCCTCGATCCGCTGCTTGTCTGAATCCAGACGGCTGCGGATATCGAGGATCGCTTTGCGCGCCTCGTCGTCGTCGAACAATCCGGCATGTGCGAGCGGGCTCAGCAACGTCGTGCCGAGCGTCGCTGCACAGATCAGGTTTTTAAGCAAACGAGACGTCATGGCGATTCAATCAATAAGCCAGATCGGCGCGACGATCTTGCGCCCAGCTAGCTTCGTCAGTACCGGTAGCTTTTTCCTTACCCAGCGAAACGGCTTCCATCTGGTTGGTGTTGGCGCCCAGTGCCGACATGGCCTTCACGACAGCTTCAGCACGCTTCTGGCCCAGGGCCAGGTTGTACTCGCTCGTGCCGCGCGGGTCGGTGTTGCCCTGAACCAGCACGTGACGTTGCGAATACTTGCTCAGGAAGGCAGCGTGTGCCTGGAGCAGCGGGGTGTACTGTGCATCGACCGAGTACGCGTCGAAGCCGAAGTACACGCTGCGCTTGGCGAGCGGGCCGTTCGGGTTGTTCAGTTCGTCAGCCGATGCGTCGACGGGGGCGACAGCGCGGGCGTCCGTGGTGGTCTGACCCTTGTTGGCGTTAGCCTGGTCGTCGAGCTTCACGCCCGACGAGCAAGCTGCCAGAGCGGCCAGCGAAGAGATGGCGAGGATATTACGAAGCAGGGAACTCATATGAGCCTCCATTGATGTTGCTGTTGATGTTATTGCATGAAAGGGCCCCAGGAGGGTTCGCGAACTTCCCCTCCCCGAACCTGAAGAATCTGCCGGGTTTGCCCGTCCACCGATACTGCCGCGAGAACCTTACGGCCCCCGGATTGCGTTGCATAAAGAATGTACTTGCCGTTCGCGGCAAAGCTCGGTGACTCGTCGTGGCTGGTGTCGGTCAGAGCCGTAACATCGCCAGTACTCATGTCCTGCACGCACAGCTTGAACCCGCCGCCTTGGCGAGCGATGAACGCGAGCAACTTCCCATCAGGGCTCACTCGCGGGCTGACGTTGTAACTCCCCTTGAAGGTCACGCGCTGTGCAGCGCCATCACCTTCGCCCCCGGCCGGCATCTTGTAGATTTGCGGACCACCGCCACGATCGCTCGTGAAGTAGATCCATTTACCGTCGGGAGAATACTGCGGTTCGGTGTCGATCGCGCCGCTGCGCGACAGACGTTTGAGGCCGCCGCCATTGGCGTTGACCTGATAAATCTGCGTGTTGCCATCGCGCGAAAGGGCCACGGCCAGACGGCTGCCGTCCGGCGCCCATGACGGTGCCGAATTGTTGCCCTTCTCATTGGCCAGCACAGCGCGACGGCCCGTCGGCAGATCGTGGATGTACACCACCGGTTTGCGTTTCTCGAACGAGACGTACGCCACCTTGGTGCCGTCCGGCGACCACGCCGGCGAGATGATCGGTTCGCGGCTGTTCAACGCGACGCGCGCATCCTGGCCATCGGAGTCCGAAATCTGGAGCTGGTAGGTCGAGCCGGTATGCAGCACGTACGACAGACGCGTTGCGAACACGCCGCGATCGCCGAGCAGCTTTTGATAGATATAGTCGGCGATCTTGTGCGCGGTCAGGCGCAGGTTGGCCGCCGACGAGGTGAGTGCAAGGCCGCCCAGAGGCTGGCCGCTCACGGCGTCGTAAAGACGGAAGCTCACCTGGAAGTTGCCGTTGCCGGCGGGGGCGATGGTGCCCGAGACGAACGCGTTGGCGCCCTTGGCTTTCCACGTGCCGAGATCGACCGAGTCGTCCACGCCAACCGTTGCACCGCCCGTATCGATCTGATTGAAGCGGCCACTATTGCTCAGGTCGGACTTGACGACGGCAACGATGTCCGTCGGCGCGGTGCCCTTGAAATTCGACACGGCAATCGGGTACCGGTTGGTACCCACGCCAGTGATGTCGACAGTCAGCGGTGTCTGCGCATGGGCGATCGTGCAAGCCGCGGTGAGCCAGGTGGCCACCACCGCACGCCATGCATATTTACTGGAAATTCGCATGCGTTCGATTGGTCAGTTGCGCGGTGCAAGCGCCATTTTTACCATACTCAGATGGAAATGGACCTGCAACGCTCGGTTTTCGTTCCCGTTGGGCAACATACTCATCCTTTCGGACTAAAGCGAAGGTTGACGCTCGGGGGGGCTTTGCCGTTAGTGTCGCGCGGCAAGGGGTCGGACTTGCTGATGGCGGCCTGAACCGCAGCATCCCAGGCAGGGTTGCCGCTCGACTTCACCAACTGCATTGAAAGTACGCTGCCATCCGGAGCAAGACGTACCGCGACGACGGCCGTGGGGTTGCCATCGGTGTCGCCGCCATAAGCGATATTCGGTTTGACCTTGGCGCGCACGCGATCAGCATAACCGGCAGAGGCCGTGCCACCCGCGCCCGAACCCGTGCCGCCCGCTTGCGAACCCAGGCCATTGCCCGTCGCACCCGGCGTGCCACCGGCCATTCCGCGCAGCGACGAAAGGCGTTGCTCACGTGCGGCGTCTGCTGCCTTCTGCGCGGCGGCCTGCTGGGCCGCCTTCGCTTTCTCGGCTTTTTCCTCAGCAGCCTTCTTCTCGGCGTCCGCTTTCTTCTGCGCGTCGGCGAGTTGTTGCTGCTTCTGTTGTTCTGCCTTCTTGGCCTCGTCTTCCTTCTGACGCTTCAGGTCGTCGGCCTTCTTCTGGTCGGCAAGTTTTTGCTGGCGCGCCGCTTCATCGGCGGCGGCCTTCTTGCGAGCGAGGTCGGCGGCGGCCTGCTGATCGGCCAACTGCTTTTGCTTGAGGGCTTCCTGACGCGCCTTTTCCTGCTGCGCTTCGAGCAGGCGCGCCTGTTCGGCGGCTTGCTGCTCTTGCTTGCGCTTCTTCTGCTGGAGGGCGATGTCGGCGTCTTCGGCCGGCGGCGTCGGGGCCGCGATGGCGGGCGGCGCAGGCGTCGGCGGCGGTGTCACCACCGGCGGCGTCGGCTCGGCGACTTCGGTCGGCGTCCACAATTCGGCTTCGGAACCTGCGGGCGAGCTGTTCTGCCAGCGCATGCCATAGAAGAGCAGCGCAAACAGCAGCGCGTGCATGAACAGCGCGAGGAGGAATGCCCGCCCTGTGCCGCGCTCATCTTTGCGCGGGCCAATGGGGCGGTCGGAACGGGCTACGGAGCTGCTCATTTTTGCTTGACGAGCAGGCCCACGCGCTTGACACCCTGGGCCTTCAGATCGGACATCACGTTCATGACGATTTCATAGCGCACCGACTTGTCGGCGGCGATGACGACCGGTTGATCCGGGTTGGCCGCCTGACGGCCTTGCAGGAACCCAGTCAGATCGCCCGCGCTCATGCGCTGTTCGATGGTGTTCTGACCATCTTTATAGCGAATCAGCACGCGGTTGTCGGCCTCGATATTGACGACGACCGGCGGCGTTTGTTGCTGCGGACTTGCGTTGGCGACGCTGGGCAAATTGACAATCGACGGGGCCACCAGCGGGGCGGCCACCATGAAGATGACGAGCAGCACCAGCATCACGTCGATGTACGGTACGACGTTGATGTCTGCCATGGCGCGACGGCCGCGGCGAGCGTTGCGCATTGAACCTGCCATGTCTCGGCGCTCCCGGAATGCTTAGTGAATCTGCCGTTGCAGGATGTTGGAGAACTCTTCGATGAAGCTTTCGAAGCGAATCGCCAGCCGGTCGATGTCGGTGGCGAAGCGGTTGTAGGCAACCACGGCAGGGATCGCGGCGAACAGGCCGATGGCGGTCGCCACCAGCGCTTCCGCGATGCCCGGCGCCACATTGGCGAGCGTGGCTTGTTGCACGTTCGACAGGCCGCGGAAAGCGTTCATGATACCCCACACCGTACCGAACAAACCAATGTACGGGCTCACCGAACCGACCGACGCGAGGAACGGCAGATTGGCCTCAAGCGAGTCCATTTCACGTTGAAAGGAAGCGCGCATGGCACGGCGTGCACCGTCGAGAATGGCGTGCGGATCGTTCAGGCCTTTTTCGCTCGCCTTCATGTATTCGCGCATGCCCGATTCGAAGATTCGCTCCAGGGCACCCGTCTGATGACGGTTGTTGAGCGCGCTCTGGTAGAGCGCCTGAAGATCGCCGCCCGACCAGAAGTCACGTTCGAAACGCTCAGTCTGGGCACGGGCGCGGCGAATCGCGAAGATCTTGCGGAAGATGTGCGTCCACGACATCAACGACAGCAGCAACAGCAGGGCCATCACGGCCTGTGCGAGCACGCTGGCATGCAGGACCAGCGTAATAATGGAAAGGTCTTGATCGGGCATGGTGTGGTTATTGACTGACCGGAATTCTTGTCCCTGGGATCAGGCGGCTGCCGCGCCGCTCCCGGCGTGTGCAGCAATACTGACGGACTTGTTGGCAACAATGGCCGATTGCATGGCGAGCCGCACGTTTGCCGGGATTCTGCCCGGGCGCAACGTGTCGGCAGACACACAGCCGATTTTGATGCTGCCGCGCGCCAACAGTTCGCTGCTGCCGTCGGGCGCATCGCGCCAGGCTTCTTGCAGAAACTCGACAGTCGCGCCACCGAGGTGCTCGATCCGGCTTCTGACGACCACAAGATCGTCGAGTCGGGCGGGGCTCAGGTAGTCGAGCGCTGTCGCGCGCACGATGAAGATCATGCCGGTATCGCGGGCCAATTGGAGTTGTTCGATGCCGAGCGAACGGAGCCACTCGGTGCGGGCCCGTTCAAAGAATTTAAGGTAGTTGGCGTAGAACACGACGCCGCCGGCGTCAGTGTCCTCGTAGTAAACGCGGATTGACCAACTGGTATCAAAATCAGCCATGCCGCGCATTGTATCGGAACGCGGCAACAACGCCAGTCACGGAAACAGAATTTTTCAACTACGTGAGACAACGGTGCTTCAACGCCCGATTCAATCGGCTGCCGGTGCGCACCAAAGTGGGGCGAATTCGTCTCAAGGCCCCGTCGGGTGGGCGATCACGCTGGCGCGCCCGGGCCGGGCGTCCCTATAATGACGGCTCGCAAGCCCCCTGATATTCGAACGAATCCGGCACGCGCATGCATGCATCATGCAAGCGCCGGATTTCAGTCTGTAAAACTACCTGCGAGGCCCTTCGAAGTGACTTCCCCCGAAACGCATGCTCCCGTCAGCAATAGCCCTAGCCCTAGCCCTAGCCGCATCGCATTTCTCGGACTGGGCGTCATGGGGTATCCCATGGCCGGCCATCTTCAACGCGCCGGTCACACGGTGACTGTCTATAACCGCACGGCCGCCAAAGCCGAGCAGTGGGCGAAAGACTACGGCGGCAAGCACGCGGCCACGCCGGCCGAGGCCGTGCGCGACGCCGATATCGTGGCTGCCTGCGTGGGCAACGACGACGATCTGCGCAGCGTGGTCCTCGGCGAGCATGGCGCGTTTGCCGGCATGAAGCCGGGCGCGGTGTTCGTGGATCACACGACGGCGTCGGCCGACGTGGCGCGCGAGCTCTACGCCGTCGCCCGCGAGAAGGGCCTGCACTTTGTCGACGCACCGGTCTCCGGCGGCGAAGCCGGTGCGAAAAACGGTGTGCTCACGATCATGTGCGGCGGCGATGCCGATGCCTTCGATCAGGTGGCGCAAACGCTGCATGCCTATGGCCGCGCCGTTACCCGGATTGGTGAAGCGGGTGCAGGGCAACTCGCCAAGATGGTCAATCAGATCTGCATCGCCGGGCTGGTGCAGGGGTTGTCCGAGGCGATCAACTTCGGTCAGCAAGCCGGTCTCGATATGAAGGTCGTGCTCGACGTCATCAACAAGGGCGCAGCAGCCAGTTGGCAGATGGACAATCGTGGCCAGACGATGATCGACGGCAAGTTCGACTACGGCTTCGCAGTGGACTGGATGCGCAAGGATCTCGGCCTGTGTCTGGCAGAAGCGCAGCGCAATGGCGTGTCGCTGCCGGTTACCGCATTGGTCGATCAGTTCTATGGCGATGTGCAGGCACTGGGCGGCCGCCGTTGGGATACGTCGAGCCTGATTCACCGTCTGCGCGTGCTGTCGGGCAAGGCCTGATCGATTGCCGGTCGATTCATGGATCGATAGCAGGTGTTGTTTTGGAGCCAGCCTTCGGGTTTATCTCCAATCGTCAGCACCTGCCGGTTGGCACTAGAATGCGGAAAACGGGACGTCGTGGTGCGACGGCACGGCGGCGGGTAACGCGGTAGGTGTGCGGGGCCGGTGTCGTGCGGGAGGAGACCGCCACGATTGATAACGACACTTACAAAGATCCGAAAACCGGCATGAGCAATCAGTCGAACGCCGCGGCCGTCCGCGCATTCCGCATTCTTGAAATTCTCTGCGCCGCAGGCGCGCCCATGACACTGGCGGAGATCGTCGCCGCCATTGGTCTGCCCAAACAGACCGTGCATCGCATTCTCAAGCAACTGGAAGCCGCCTGGCTCGTGACCCGCGAGGCGGGCAGCCGGCACTACGAGCCGTCGTCGCGCGTGCGTGCGCTGGCGGTCAATGCGCTGATGCATGCGGGCCCGGCTGCGGCTCGGCATGCCATTCTCCAGCAACTGGTCGACAAGCTCGGCGAGACCTGCAACCTGTCGATGCTCTCGGGCGACGATCTGGTCTATCTCGATCGTGTGGAGACCGAATGGTCGCGCCAGCTCAAGCTTTCGCCCGGCTCGCGTGTGCCATTGCACTGCACGGCGAGCGGCAAGCTGCTGTTGGCGTTTTTGCCCCGCACGCGACGCGAGAAGCTGATCGCGCATCTGCCGCTGCGTCCCCGGGCGGAGAACACGATTACCGATCTTGAGGATTTGCGTGCCGAACTGGCCGAGACGCGCAAGCGCCGTGTGGGCACGAATAACGAGGAACATGTGCCGGGCATGATCGCCGTCGCGGTGCCGGTCATGCTCGACCGCAACCGCGCCTGTGCGGCGATCGCGGTGCAAGCCAGCGCCGAGCACTCGACGCTGGACAAGCTCATGACCTATCTGCCAGAACTTCAAGCCGCCGCCGAGACGATGGCCGCCACGTTCAACGAGTAGGCTCGGCAGGTTCGGCGGGTTTGGCAGTCTCGGTCGCGGCAGGGGCCATCGCATCGAACGCCTGCGTCAACTGCAAGGCGCCTTGTGCCGATTCCGCCCGGACGCGAGGGCCGATGAAGATCGGGTCGAGCACGAGGAACAGCAGATTCGGCGTGCGATAGACAAAGTCGCGTTCGAAGCGCGTGCCCGTGCCGTCGGGCGTGAGCTTGTAGCGTACCTCGCCTGACGGACGGCGGTTGACTTCGCCTTCAATGCGCCATTCCAGCGGCGGCTGCGCTTCGACCACTTTCCAGTGAATGATGCCGTGGCGTCCGGCGAGTCGGAATTCTTCCGCGACTTCTTCGCCCAGCGTGAGCGGATGATCCGTCGCACCCTCCACCGCCAGCGATGCCGGATGCCACTTGGGCCAGTTGGCAGGGGTGGTCACGTAGTTGTAGACGACCTGCGGCGGCTGGCGCAGGGTGATCACGTTGGTCACATGCGTCTGGCGCTCGAACGGCAACGGGGCGAGCGACAGCACGGCAAGGATGGCAACGGCGGTGAGAACGATCAGGAAGGCTCTCTTCATCGGCGCGCGCTCAGGCACCGGGGGGCGAATCGAGTTCAACGTCGACCATCAGGTCGTTGGCGAGCCCCTCTAGTACCTGACGCAGCGCGTCGGTCGAAACGTTGGCCGGCACGCGAAGGCGCGCGGTGGCACGAAACAGCGTGCCGCCGGACATCGACCCTTCGACGCACTCAGTGTCGAGTTCATCGATGCTGATGCCGCGTGCAAAGAGCACGTGCGAGATTTCCTTGACGATGCCGGGGTGATCCTGACCGACGAGATCCAGCTGGAGCAGACGTGCGCCAGGATCGGCGGCGGCGCTTTGCGCATGGGTAACCGATACGCGCAGCCCGTGGGTTTCAAGCGCTTGCAGGGCTTGCGTGAGCGTGGCGACGCGCTCGTCGGCGACCTGAAGATGCACGATGCCGGCGAATTGTCCGGCCAGATTGGCGAGTCGGCTTTCGAGCCAGTTGGCGCCGGCGGCGGTGGCGCGATCGGCGATGGCGTTGACCAGCCCCGGGCGGTCCGGGCCGATCACGTTGAGAATCAAGGACGTCGTCATAGCAGGCTCCGTCGAATTAGCGCGCGAGGCTCAAGTGTAGTGCAATCGCACCGGTCGCCGCTATGGCCGCGCTTGGCCGCCGTCCTGGCGACGGCGCGCTCAGGGCCCCGCTTCGGCCATGCGCAACAACGCGATGACGGTAGCGTCGTCGGTCTGTGAGAAATCGCTGTACGCGATGCTGACCGCGTAAAACGGTTGCGGCATCTCAAGGCAGATAACGGCATCGGCCAATGGCTGAAGCCGTGCCACGGCGTCGTGCGCGCCGACCGGCGCACAGGCGACGAGCGGCCCGGCACCGAGCCGTCGCAAGGCGCGCAACGCGGCGGTCATGGTCGCACCGGTGGCGATGCCATCGTCGACCACCACCACCGGTTGCCCCGAGACGCGCGGTGCACCGCGCCCGGGTGTGTAGGCCTGACGCCGTTGTTGCAACAACGCGCGCTGACGGGCTGTTTCCCGCGTGAGATAGACGCCGGTGGCACCAAGCGACAACGCATGGTCGGCGAGAAAGATGCCGCCGAATTCGTCGACCGCGCCCACGGCCAGTTCGCTCTGATGCGGCGCGCCGAGCTTGTGGGCGAGCAGCACGTCGAGCGTGCCGTTCAACTGTCTGGCAATAGGCAGGGCGACGGGCACACCACCACGCGGGATGGCGAGTACGAGCGGCGGGGCGCAACGCGAGAGCACGGCGTGCGAGGCGAGAACTTCGGCGAGGGCGTTGCCGGCAGCGGCGCGATCGAGGAACGGCATGACGGCGGCGGGGGCAAGCCCGGCAGGAGGGACGATTCCGCCATCGTAACGCCGCAGCCTGATGCCCGTTTGATTAGCGCGCGAGGAGTTCGGGCACGGTGCCGACCAGCAGCGTCACACCCGAGCAGGCAAGCAGCGCGAGCACCATGCGGCGGAAGGCGTGATCCGAGAGGAATTTGTAGGCCCAAGCGCCAGCGAGCGTTGGCAGGATCATCGAGGGCACGGCAATCGCGAACAGGTGGAGCGTCTTCGTGGTGATTACGCCGTGCACCGTGTACATGATGATAGTCAGCGTGTGCATCACGATGAAGAAGAGCTGCATGACGGCGCGCTGCAAGTCCTTGTCCCAGCCACGCAAGGTGCACCACAACGTGGGCACGACGCCCACGAGGCCGCCGATGCCGCCCATCAATCCGCCGATGAAGCCGACCACACCGTCGGCCGCGCGCCCGCCTCGCGTGATGCGGGGCAGGTGGGCCGAGAGCAGCAGGATCGTGCAGTACACGACGAGAATGGCCCCGATGCCCGCGCGAAACCACACCGGGTCGAGATAGCGAAGAATCCACACGCCGACCGGCACGCCAACGAGGCCGCATAAGACGAACGGCGCGAGTCGGTCGAGCGGCACGGATCGGCGCACGGCACGCAGCCCGAGAATCTGTCCGATGAGCGAACAGAAGGCGACGAGCGGGCCCGCGAGCGTGGGCGGGAGCGACCACGCCCAGAAGGAGAGCGCGACCAGACCGAACGCGAAGCCCGACAGGCCTTGAACGAAGCCGGCCACGCACGCGCCGGCAATAAGAGGAAGTACGGGATCGAATGTCATGAATCGGGCGCGCGCACAGTGCCGCCGGGCCCGGTGCCGGCCTCTGCTGTGCAGCAGATCAAGGCGGCATTATGCGGTGATCTCGCCGATTCGCTCAACGCTTACGTTAGCGCTTGCCCAGCACCGCCGGTGACCACTTCGCCCACGACGCGACGAAAACCGTACCCATGGAAATGCCGAGTGCGGCACCTGCGAGCGCATCGCTCGTCCAGTGGTAGGCGGACGCAATTTGCCCGAAGCCGGTCGCCGCGACCGCCAGCGCACACGGCCAGCGAAGCGCGCGGTGACGCAGCGCGACGACTGTCGCGAAGGCGAGCATGACCGTCAGGTGGCCGGACGGGAACGAGGCATACGCCACGCCGTCGCCGCCGAACAGCCGGAATTCGAACACGCCGTCATGCAGATACGACGGGTTGTTGTGTGTCCATGTGTCGGGCCACGTGCGGCCGAACAGGAGCTTCAACCCTTGTTTGAGGACACTGGCTACGCCGACGGCGCCACCCGCCAGCCACAACGTGATGAGCCAGTCGGGCAACGCGCGGCGCCACATCAGCGTGGCTCCCAGCACGATGAACACTGGCCACCCGGCCACGAACAGCGGCGAGGGCAGTTCGGCCATGTGCTGCATCCAGTGCGTGCCCTGCGTGTGCAGATGCGCGAATTCGACGATGGGACGGTCAAGCCATGGGATGGCAACAAGCGCCAGCAACAGGCAGCCGAACGCGCTGAGCCATGCGGCGCGCAGACAGAGTCGAGGCGTGACCGGCAGCGAGGCAGGGGAGGTCGGGGTGGCGTGGCCGGGGGTGAATTCAGTCATGACGCAGGTTCGGGTAAATCGGGCGGTAATGCAACTTCCGGGCGCAAGCCTGAGGCAGCGGCGTGGCGATTTGATGACGATCCGCATGCGCGCGTTGCGCTCATGACATTGTTCTGGCGCAAGGAATGGAAAGATTTTTTGCGAGATTGATGCCCATCGTCCTACAATCGTCCCCTGCATGGCGCGGGCCGTGAGAGGCAGTGACGCGGGTCGTCCGGCGCCATCGTTTCGTGTGGGTAGTTCGCCAGTTAAAACAAAATCAATAACGCATGCGGGGGCAGCAGTGATTCGGGGATTCAACAGCATCATCGACCGTCTGGCGCGAGACTTCTGGCGCGCCGCGCATACGCGCGAGCAGCAGCACGCCCAGTCGCAAATGCGAAGTCTGGCGGAAGTCCGTGCCGTCGATCAGGCCCAGCGCGCCTTCGACGACGCGCCCGCCGCCGACGCGGTGGCACGTGAGCGGCTGCATCTGGCCCTGCGCCAAGCCGAGGCCGCTGCCGAGGGCGCACGCGCCAAATTCGAAGTGGCACGTCTGGAGCGCCTGTTGGCCGATGGACTCGCGCGCGACTTGCGCATCCCGCCCGCCGACTTGCGCGCGCGCAACACGCCGCCTGTCCTCGACACCCGTCATCTGCCGAAGATTCTCGCCAAGCCCGAATGGGAAACGTTCGCGCCGGAGAAACCCGGCCGGCTCTCGCTCGCCATGCCCGGGGCGTCGGCACGTTACGAACAGGCGGTGTCGAAGGCTCGCAGCGAGTTCATACACGCCGAGCGTGAATACGAAGGCTCGAAAATCCGTCGTACGCAGGGCTCGATGATTCTGCAAATCGCGCAGCAAAAGGCCACCGAGGCCGCGCGGGCCGAAGCGTCGCTCCACAATGCCGCCGTCGCCGATTTTGAAGGCGCACTGTTGCGCGGTGAGGCGGCCGCCGTGACCGGTTACGCGCGCATCGTGCTGAGCCGCAGCCCGTATCCCGAAGCGTTTCAACAGACGCTCGCGGCGCACTACGTCGAGAATCTTAAGTTGCTCGCCATCGGCTACGACGTGCCCACGCTCGACGCGGCCGTGCCGATCGCACTCGACTATCGCTACGACAGCATCGAGAAGGCGCTTCAGGGCGTCCCCGCCGGCGACGCGCTGCGTGCGCAGGTGTACGCCACCGCGTTGCGGCAAATTCTGCTTCGTTCGCTGTACGAGTTGTTCGCGGCGGACCCGCTGCGGCATGTCAATGCCATCGTCTTCAATATCTATGTCAACGCTGGCGACGAACGGCTTTGCCTCGCAAGTGCGCATGTGTCGCGCGCCGATTTCGCGGCGCTCGTGTTGACCGAGGGCGACGCGGCCACGCATCTGGCGACGCTCGGCGCGCGCGTGTCGGCACGCCCCGAGGCGTTGGAGGCCGTCACGCCGGTGGCCGGTGTCGATATGACGCAGGCGGTCACCGATGCAGACGTCGCCGTCGATCGCCGTTTCAATCTGATGACGCTCACGGACAAGGACTTCACGCAGGTGATGTTCCATCTGCTGCGCTCTCACGGCTTTGAAGGCCCGCCGCTGCTGCCTACCGAAGATGGCATGCTGGCTTGCCGCGCGTGGGACCCTCATCCGATTTTCGGCGGCGATGTGGTGGTGCATATCCGCCGCGATACGCCCCAGTTGGGGCTGGGCGCCGCGCGCGCCATGCTCGCGGAAATGCAGCAGATCGGTGCCGCGCGCGGCATGCTGATTACGACCGGGGAATTCGAAGATGGCGTGGCAGAGTTTGCCCGCGACCGTCGTATCGAACTGCTCGGCGGTCAGCATCTCGTCTTTCAGTTGAAGGAAAACGCAGGCGTCGATGCGAGCGTGCTGGCACCGGAATCTGCCGATGCGACCGGGGCCGCTACGGCGTCGGTGTAAGCGAAGCGCCCGATCGGCGCGACAAGCTCCCGCGATGAGCGAGGATGAGCGAGATCGTCGGCGAAAGACCGGCCTGCTATAGTGGGCCGGACTTTCCCACGTCAAAGCCATTAGGCCATTACGGAGGTTGGTATGTCGCGACGCACGAAACGACTTTCAGTCCTGAGCACGATGGGCGCCATGGGCACGGCCCTGGTGCTGGCACTCGGTGCGCCGACGCTGGCGCACGCGCAGCTCGACGCTTTGAAGAACGCCATCGGCGGCGGAAATTCCGGCGGTACTAATTCGGGTGGTCTGGCCGGCAGTCTGGGCGGACTCGGCTCGGCCAGCTCGATGACGTCGGGCAGCATCGGCAACGCGACCGGCGTGTTGCAGTTCTGTATCAAGAACAACTACCTCAACGGCGGCAATCTGAGTTCGGCGACGGACGTCAAGGACAAGCTGCTCGGCAAGCTCGGCACGCAGTCGGGCTCGGCGGCGGCAAGCCCGGGCTATCTCGATGGTGCCAAGGGGCTGCTGTCCTCGCCAGACGGCAAAACCGTCGATCTGAACGGCGGCGGACTCAAGGAGCAACTCACGCGTCAGGTCTGCGACAAGGTGCTCGATCAGGCGAAGTCGTTTCTCTGACGGCTAACCGCCAGCCGCTAACCGCTAGCGGCTAACGTCCAACGGCTGGCGTCGGATGGACGCCGCACATCATCTCCTCACGGCGGGTGTCATGAAAACGGGCGCCCGCCGCGTCATGTCCACCGCTCGGTGGTACCAAAAAATTCATCGAATTTGGGTCTTTGCGATGGGCCACGCGTAGGCGTACGCTAAGCGTTATTCCATCCCCACCGCTTGAGTCCGGAGTCATCGATGTATCTACCCGCCGCCTTTGCCGACGATCGCCCCGAGGCCATGCACGACCTGATTCGCGCCAATCCGCTTGGCCTGCTCGTGAGTGCCGGTGCGCTCGGGCTGGTGGCCGATCCGATCCCGTTCCTGATCTATCCCGATGAAGGCGAGTTCGGCACGCTGCGTGCCCATCTGGCACGCGCCAATCCGCACGGTCCGACGTTGAACGACGTCGACGATTGTCTGGTGGCATTCACCGGTGCACAGGCCTACATCACGCCGTCGTGGTACGCGGCCAAGGCCGAGCACGGCAAGGTGGTGCCAACGTGGAACTACGCCGCCGTGCATGTCTGGGGCAAGCCACGTTTGATTGACGACGCCGCGTGGGTCCGCCGGTTGGTCGGCGATCTCACAACGTCGCAAGAGCAGGGCAGGCCTGCGCCGTGGGCGGTGGAAGATGCGCCGGCCGACTTCATCGACGGCATGCTGCGTGCGATTGTCGGCGTGGAAATTCCGATTCGTCGCATCGAAGGCAAGTTCAAGGCGACGCAAAACCGGGCCATGGCAGACCGCGTTGGCGTGGTCGAAGGGCTTCGCGCTCAAGGGCCGTTGAGCGAGCCGATGGCCACGCTCGTCGCGCAGCGTGGCGACGTGCCGAAGTCCTGAGAACGCGAGCGTCCTCCCGGACGCTCCGCTATCCCTAAAGTAACGAAAGGAAACAATTTCGCGGGTTTCAGACAGGTTTGCCGTCAGTGTCCACGCATACAATGCGGCATCCCGACTCAGGTGCCGCGATGAAAACATTGCTCGCCATGCTTGCGCTGTTGCTCTGCCTCTTCCTGCTGGAACAGGGGGACGTGCCGAGCGCGCAAGCCGACGAGTGCGGCAATCTCGCACCGGCCCAGACACTGCAATGCGCCGCCTATGGCGTGGGAAACGTGTCCCCCGAATAGTGTTCCTCCGATACAATCGCACCCCCAAGTCTTACCGTAAGTAGTGCGATGAAGCAGTCTGAACGGACGGCCACCGCAGTGCGCGCAACTCGCTTGCGCGCGATGGCCCGGCAATTGGCAACACTCGCAGTCAGCCCTCTTTTCGCGATCTCCGGCAACGCGTTTGCCGCGGCGACCGCCTGCGGCGATCACTACTTTTCGGGCACCGCACCCGATATCACCAACACGTCGATGACGCGAGCGGCACGTGAAGTGTGCTTCAGTGCGTTCGGTGTGATGCACTCGGGCGTCACCCGTACACCGCTCTGGTCGGCCGAACATCTCACGCGCGACCGGCTGGCCGACGCGCGCGAGATGACCCGCGTCAACAACTTCCACGCCGAATCGAATTTGCCTGCCAGCGAGCGCGCCGAATTGCGCGATTACCGTAGCTCGGGATACGACCGGGGGCACATGGCGCCGTCGGCAGATATGCCCGACGCACGCGCCCAATCGGAGAGCTTTTCGCTGTCGAACATGGTGCCGCAGAACAGCGAGAACAATCGCTATCTCTGGGCAGGCATCGAGTCGAGTGTTCGGACATTGGCAAAGGACCGTGGCGAGTTGTTCGTGATCACGGGGCCGCTCTACAAAGGGCAATCGATCACGCAGATCGGTAACCGGGTGATGGTGCCGACGCAGCTCTATAAGGTGGTCTACGACCCAAAGCGGCGACAGGCCGGCGCCTACCTTGTCGCCAACGAAGCAACCGGCGACTATTCGGTAGTGAGCGTGGCGGAACTGGAGAAGTTGGCAGGTATCGACTTCTTTCCCGGCATGCCGGCCTCGGTGAAAGCCACCGCGATGCGCCTGCCGACGCCCAAGGCTGCGGGGGGCGGCAAACGCAAGCGTGACCCCGAGGTGCCTTCGTACCGAGAAGTGCAGACGGTGCTCGATTTTTTGCGCACGATCATTCGCTAACCGATGTTTCCCCCGACACAGGAGTCTTCGATGACCGCTTCGTCCCCGGCCAGCACAACCTTTCACCCGTTCGCCAACGACGCCGATGCGCTCTCGCTCGGTGAGCTCAATGTCGAGAACCATACGGACAACGTTGCCATCTTTGGAAGTCTGACGATTCGCCGCGATGCGCAAGGGCTGCGGCAAGCGCAGGCCCTGAAGGCGGTACTCGACGCCGTGGTGGAGACGCTATCGGCCGGCAAGCTGCCGGAACATGCTGAGCCCGTCGCCGACGCCCCCGCCCGGCAAGTGAAGAACCCCTTCGGCGAGTGATCGCTCCGGATTTACCCGGTGTTGATGCTTTATTCAAACATTTGATGTTGCGGCGCACTAAGTGATTCGGTTCGCCGGATCACCTGCCGCAACTGCCACCACGCCCCGAATTTCATCGTGCGGCATGCCGCGTGTCGCGATGACCGCGCGCACCCCTGTCATTTCTCGTGGTTCCGCCATTCATGCGGGTTGCGCGACAAAGTGTCGCACCTGCGACAAAGTGTCGCATTGACACTCTTGGTCAAAAATCCGGTTTCGCGTCATTCGATCGCTTTTCAGCGAGGTCTTTTTTCGTCTCGAAAAACGATCGAAGCGGGTGGTTTTCTTGTGGCGACGCAACACCGATAAGGGGTTTACGACTTTCTTGCGAAGCGCATACTAGCCCTGCGTCCCGTCGATTCCGATATCAGGGAGTCGGTGATGGGAAAGGCCACGAGCACTAAACAACGCGAGGTTACTTATGCACATCCGTTGGAAAAAAGTGTATTCGAGTGGATGGGGTTCGGTTCATCACATTCAACCCCGTTCGAACCGCAGCGCCATTGAGCGCGAGCAACTCTTTCAACGCCTTCTGGCGGTAGCGATCGCCTGTAGTGTCGGCGGATTCGTTCTCCTGTCAATTGGTGCGGCCTTCCTAGGGCGCTAAAGTCCCCCATCTTCCTTTCGCGCGCGGCACCGCCTTCCGACGGCTTGCCGCGCATCGTTGCATTCCCCTTCTGATTTGAGCGCACCCGCCCCCACAGGCGGATTGCCTGCGCCTGCCACTTCAAACGAATCAAAGCGAACGCTCGTGCCGTTTTGAAACGTTTTGTTACAGATGTTTGAAGTGTCGAAGGGGTTGAATAGCACTCGCGCCCCAAAACCGTAAAAAATCCATTGGAAACAATCGCAATCCCGCGTGAAGCACGTTTTCACTCATCGTGATAAACGTCGGCTGACGTCGTTTTGGCGCGGCATCCTGTAAGTTGACGCTATTGCAATTCCCCCGGAATAGTGACATCTTGAAGCGACATCGGGATGTAGGAATTCAAGGTAGTTGGTTCTGAGGATTTGTCCGAATTGCCTTGCGTCTCTAAATTTTCGATAAAGAAGAAAAGAAAAGCATTGCGGGCCGGTTCGTTTGATTTGTGAGGTGCGCCATGGAAATTCGCTGGGAAAAGTTGTATTCGGGCGGATTGGGTCGTTTTTACGACACTTCGGAATCGAGCCGCCGCCGGGCACGGCGTGCGCAGTTGGCGTGGTTCGGCATTGCCATTTCGGTCGCTGTCGCGGTGGGCGCTGTTGCCATCGCGTGGCGCTGGATCTGATGCCGGCCGGCCGTTTTCACCACATTCGGACTACGGGGATGCTGGCGCTGCTCGCCGCCATGGCGGGCGCGTCGGCGTATGCGCAGCAACTTCAGCCACTCCAGCCAGCCCCGCCGCCGCCCGTCATGCCAATGGCCGCCGAACCGCTCGACGCCGCCGGGCAAGCCTGTGGCAATATTCGCGCGCTGCCCGCCGACGTGACCAATTACCGCTACGAGGTGAAAAACGGCTGCCAGCGGCCCATTACCTTTAGCTGGCGGTGCAACAGTGCCGACACCGAGCACTCGCTCGACGTCGCGGGGCAGGGCAGCCAACTTGCCACCTGCGTGAAGGCCAGCGGTGCTGCCGGGGAGATCATCTTCCACTTTGGCCCGCCGGGGACCGGCAACTGACCGCCTCCGGGCCGGTTGACGGCGATATGACTTGACGGTATCGCCCCACGCGCCTGACCGGCCGACCGGTCGCCACATTTGTCTGGAATGGCTATCATGACGCCATGCCGCTCGCTCGCGAGCGACGCTGACAGCACTGGCGCACTTGCGCACCCGAGACACTCGATCCGCCAAGGACACCCTCCGAGGACCCCCCATGAACGACTCCGTCACCTCGACCCAGCCGTTGCTCGACACGGCCGCTTTGCGTGAATTCGTCGAACGCAAGTGGAACGACGAAATCCTGCACGCTCTCACCGACTACATCGCCGTCCCTGCCAAGAGCCCGGGCTTCGATGCCGACTGGGCACGCAACGGCTATATCGACCGCGTCGTGCGCGACGCTGCCCAATGGGCCGAACGTCAGCCCGTGAAGGGACTCAAGCTCGAAGTGATTCGTCTCGAAGGCCGCACGCCGGTGATCTTCTTCGAAGCACCGGCCACGCGCTCGGGCAGCGATGAAACCATCGTGCTCTATGGTCACCTGGACAAGCAGCCGGAATTCGATGGCTGGCGCAAAGACCTTGGCCCGTGGACGCCCAAGTTCGAAGACGGCAAGCTCTATGGCCGTGGCGGTGCGGATGATGGTTATGCCATCTACGCCAGCGTGACGGCGCTCGCCGCGCTCGATGCGCAAGGTGTGGAACGCCCGCGCTGCGTCGGCTTGATCGAGACGTGCGAAGAGTCGGGCAGCTACGACTTGCTGCCATATGTCGATGCGTTGCGCGATCGGCTGGGCAAGGTGAGTCTGGTGGTCTGTCTGGATTCCGGTGCCGGTAACTACGACCAGTTGTGGCTGACCACGTCGCTGCGCGGCCTGATCTCGGGCAGTCTGGAAGTGCAGGTGCTCGACGAGGGCATTCACTCGGGCGGCTATGGCGGTATCGCGCCGTCGAGCTTTCGCATCATGCGTCAGCTTTTCGAGCGGCTCGAAGACGCGGGTACCGGCAACGTGTTGCCCAAGGGATTTCACAGCCCGATCCCGCTGCAACGCCTGAAAGAGGCCGAAGCGACCGCGGCGATTCTCGGCGACGACGTCTGGAAGAAGATGCCGTGGGCCTGCGGTCAGGATGGTCTGTCGGTGCTGCCGACCACCACCGATCCGAAGGAAGCGCTGTTGAACTCGACGTGGCGCCCGTCGTTGTCGGTGACCGGGGCAGCGGGTCTGCCGGCACTGGCCGATGCAGGCAACGTGCTGCGTCCGCGCACGGCATTCAAGCTGTCGCTGCGCCTGCCGCCGCTGATCGATGCCGCGCAGGCGGTGGCCGAACTCAAGGCGTTGCTCGAATTCGACCCGCCGTACAACGCGAAGGTGACGTTCAAGTCGGATGCCGGTGCGGCGTCCGGCTGGGATGCGCCGGAAGTGGCGCCGTGGTTGTCATCTGCGCTGAACACCGCGTCGCAACGCCACTACGGTGAGGACGTGGCTTTCATCGGGCAGGGCGGCACGATTCCGCTGATGAACACGTTGCAAGCGGGTTTCCCGAGCGCGCAGTTCATGGTGTGCGGCGTGCTCGGACCGAAGTCGAATGCCCACGGTCCGAACGAATTCCTGCACGTGCCCTACGCGAAGAAGCTGACCGCCGCCGTTGCCGAGGTGATTGCGCTGGCACCGTAAGCGCAGCGCTTGGTCGTAGGGTTCAGAGGCGATGCGTCGTCGCTTCGAGCACTTCCACCCCCCGCATGAAGTCATCGATGTCCATGGCTTCATGCGGATTGTGCGAACCGTTCGCGTTACGCACGAACACCATCCCGCTTGGAATACCTGCATTGGCGAAGATCGCGGCGTCGTGACCCGCGCCGCTTGGCACGCGCTCTTGCGGCAGGTCGAGCGCACGGCAAGCATCAGTGAGCAACGATGACACCTGCGCATCCATGATCGCCGGTGCGGATGCCAGCCGCCGGTCGAACACGAACTGCACGCCGCGATCACGCTCAATGGCGCGGCATTCGGTGCGCATCAACTCATAGAACACGTCGAGCGTATCGGCGCTCTGACTGCGCACTTCGAGGCTGAAGTCCACGCGCCCCGGAATGCGCGAGATGGCATGTTCGGCCGGATCGGTGCCGACAATACCTGTCGTCACTACGAGATCGATGCCGCGCTCCAGCAGGGCACGCCAGTGTTCATCGAGCCGGGTGATGAGATCGGCAACGGCAAACATCGCATCGTGTCGCAGCCAGCGCGGCACCGCGCCCGAGTGCCCCGCCTCTCCCACGCACGACACACGGTTGTGGCGCACATTGCCGCGAATGCCGGGCACGATGGCCACCGGCATGTCGCGGGCAATCATCACCGGCCCTTGTTCGATATGCAGTTCCAGCCACGCTTTGGCGCGCGCCGCATCGAAGAGCATCGCCCCTTCACGAATCGCATCGACATCGGCACCGGCTTCGGCCATGCACTCGCCGAGCGGGCGTCCATGCGTGCGATGCGGCATCGCCAGATCGGCGTCGCTCAGTTTGCCGAACAGCGCGCCGGACCCCATGTAGGCTTTCCCGAACCACGCGCTTTCTTCGCCACGCAACGCGAGTACGCGCACCGGCGTCGCCGTCGGGCGGCCGCTACGTTGCTGTTCGACAAGACATAACAGGCCCGCAATGATGCCGGCCATGCCGTCGTAGTTGCCGCCTTGCGGCACGGAGTCGAGGTGCGAGCCGATCCACGTAGCAGGCAGGTTGTCGCGTTCACCGGCATCGGCCGGCAGGGAGAAGATCAGATTGGCCGCGCGATCACGCGTGACCGTCAGCCCCTGATGACCGGCCCATTCGGTCAGATACGACGCCGCAGCGTTCTCGCCTGCACCATAGCTGTCGCGAGAGATGCCGACACCATCGTCGCCGAGACGGCGCAGGTCGTTGAAAAGTTGATCGGCCAGCGAGGCCAGCGCGGTAAGACTCATGAGCGTGTTTTCTGCAATGACGAAATCAATGGGGAAGGGGATCGCGGCTCACTGCCATCGATCGATGGCGATGAGCAACGCACGCCCGGCAAAACATCGCGAAGGCGTGCGTATCGGTCCCCTGTCACCCGGACTGCTGGGCAAAGCGCAGCCAGCGATCGGTGAGCTGGGCGTCGAGGGCGACGGCCCCCGTGAGTGCCGCGAGCTTGTCGATCTGGTGCTGCGCGCAATACGCGGCGAGGCCGTCGACGATATGGCCCATCGCGGCCGGATCGCGAAACGATGCCGTACCCACTTGCACGGCTGTGGCGCCAGCGAGCATGAATTCGACGGCATCCTCCGCCGTCTCGATGCCGCCGCAGCCGATAATCGGAATACGTACGGCGCGATGGCATTGATGGACGAGCCGCACGGCAAGTGGTTTGATCGCCGGGCCTGACAGACCGCCCATGACGTTGCCGAGTTTGGGGCGGCGCGTGTGCACATCGATGGCCATGCCGAGCACGGTGTTCCCCATGACGATGGCATCGGCCCCGGCGTCTTCCGCCGCCCGCGCAATCTGGGCGATCTGCCCGGCATTCGGCGTGAGCTTGACCCAGAGCGGATGCTTCGTGCGCCGCCGAATAGCGCTCACCGCTTTGTAGGTGGTCTCGGGCAGCATGGCAAAGGCCATGCCGTCCGCTTCGAGATTGGGGCACGAGATGTTGGCTTCGATGGCCGCGACTTCGGGCAGCGACAATCGCTCGCAGGCTTCGGCGAACGACTCGGCGGTATCGGCCGAGACGGACACCACGACGGGCGTGTCGAATTGCGTGTACGGCGGCAGTACGTCGCGCAGGTAAGCGTCGAGCCCCTTGCTCGGAATGCCGATGGAATTGAGCATGCCGGCGGGCGTCTCGGCCACACGCGGCGTCGGGTTCCCCGCGCGGGTGGCGGGCGACACGCTCTTAATCACCAGTGCGCCGAGTCGATTGAGATCGAGTGCTTCGCGATATTCAATGGCGAAGCAGCCGGAAGCCGGCATCACCGGATTGCGCAACGTGAGTGCGCCGATGCGAACGCTCAGATCCAGCGCGGCAAGACGGCTTGGATCAGCGTCCGGCGAGCGCCGCGTCGTCGTTTGGAAATCAGCCAAAGTCCACCTCCCCGATGACATCGCGAATCGGAAACACGGGGCCTTCACGGCACACGCGCAGGAATTGCTTATCTCCATCGCAATCGAACAGGCGCACGCACGACAGGCAAACGCCCATGCCGCACGCCATGCGCTGTTCCATCGCCACTTCCGCGACGATCTGCGGATGTGCGGCCACCACGCGTTGCAACAGCATCAGGAGCCGGTGCGAGCCGCAGGTGTAGACGGCGTCGTGCGGGGCGGCGCTGAGCAGGGTGCGAACGCGGGCTTCCACTGCTTCGACGGACGACGAGCCGTCGCTGTCGAACACGCAATGCACGTCGGCCAGTTCACGCGCCATATCGCTGCGCAGGAACTCGTCGCGCATCAGGTCGGCCTCGCTGCGTGCCGACATCACGACGGTGAGCCGAATGCCCGCTGCGGCAGCGCGCTGCACGAGCGGTGCCATCGTGGCCAGACCGACGCCGCGCGCCACCACCATCACGCGCTGCCAGCGCGTGTCGAGCGTGAAGGTATTGCCGAGCGGCCCGACGATATCGAGCGATGCACCTTCCGCCAGCGAGGCGAGCGCACGTGTACCCACGCCCGTGACGTTGTAAAGAAACTCGATGGTGCCGGGCTCGGGGCCGGTGCCGTAGACGCTCATCGGGCGCAGCAGGAACGGCGCCTCCTGATCGGTCACCGGGCACTTGAGTTGATAGAACTGGCCGGGGCGCGTGGTGTCGGCAAGCGGCGCATCGGCGTGCAGACGCAGATAGCGATAGCGGGCATTCACAGCGCGATGAGTCACCACGCGGCAGCGATGCGTCGCGACCGTGGGCGAGTGGCAGGGTGCGTCTTGAATCATTCGAGTTCGGTGCCCTTGAGTTCGGGAATCAGAAAGCGCGTGGCGATCATGTCGAGCACGTAGAGGCTCGCGAGCAATGCGATGGCGATCTGGAAGGAGTAGCGCACGGCGAGCGCGCCGACGACGAGAGGCCCCAGGCCGCCGATGGCGCGGCCGATGTTCCACAAGACGTTTTGTGCGGTAGCGCGTGCGGCTGTGGGATAAGCCTCGGACATCAGCGTGCCGTAGCCGCCGACCATGCCGTTCACGAACATGCCCATGAGCGCCCCGGCAAACAGCATGACGGTCGGGTCGGTCAGTTGTGCGTAGACGAGCACCATCACGACGGCGCCTGCCTGATAGAGCAGGAACGTGGGGCGTCGCCCGATGCGGTCGGCCAGTTGGCCAAACGCCCACACGCCGAACATCATTCCGACGACCGTGGCTGCGGTCCACAACCCCGACTTCGTCAGCGAGAAACCGAGCTTCTGCGAGAGGAAGGTCGGCAGCCAGATCATGATCCCGTAGTAGCCGAAGTTCTGGACCGAGCACAGGATCACGATGCCCAGACTGACGCGCGTGGTTTGGGCGTCTTTCACGAGCAGGCGGAACGCATTCGAGCGGTTTGCCCCGGCATTGCCAGTGCGGCGCACGAACACTTCCGGCTCGTGCAGCTTGTTGCGAAGCACCCACGCGACCAGTGCCGGCAGCACGCCGACGAGGAACATTCCGCGCCAGCCGATGTGGATCAGCAGCATCGGCGTGAGCAGGGCGGCAGCGAGTACGCCGGTCTGCCAGCCGAGCGCTACATACGACGACACGCGGGCGCGTTTGGCGGCCGGCCACGCTTCGGCGGCCAGTGCCATGCCGATGCCGAACTCGCCGCCGAGGCCGATGCCGGCGATGGTGCGATAGGCCAGCAAATCCCAGAAGCCCTGAGCAAACGCACACAGCCCTGTGAAGACGGCAAAGAGCAGGATCGTCCACGTCAGCATGCGCACGCGTCCGTAGCGATCGGAGAGGGCGCCGAACAGAATGCCGCCAGCGACCGCACCGATGAGTGTCCATGTGACCAGCGCACCCGCCTGTCCGGGCGTGAGCGACAGCCCGGCCGTGATCGCTGGCAGCATGAAACCGAGAATCAGCAGGTCGAACCCGTCCATCGCATACCCGATGGCGGAACCGGCGAGCGCTTTCCATGCGTAAGGCGTCACGGTATCGGACGGCGCCGCAGCGGCGCGCTGCGAACCCGGGGTATTCAGGTTGACTTCCATGGTCGTGTCCTGTGGGGCGGCGAGTGATCGAATGAACGAATGGACGAGTCCCGAAGCTGTGCCGCCGCAGTGATCGTCAATAATTGTCTAAATATTTAGACGGATAGTGCAAAAAAATGGGCGGACAGTGTGACGGCCATGTCATGGAAGGGCCAGCCGATCGCGCCACGGTACCGCGCCCGGGTCAGGCGTCGCGCACCGTGCACCATCGTTGGCTGGCCCGGATGTTCAGACATAAACGTCGGTCGTGAACTGCGCGGCAAAATCGTTGAGCGTGGCGAGAAAGCTGGCGTCCGACGATTCGGCCGCATCGCGCAGTTTCGTCGCATAGGCCTTGCTGCGGGCCAGAAACGCATGAAAGGTCTCGCCGTTCGTCGCAATACCGGACTGGCGTTCCGTAAATGCCTGCGCAGACTGGGCGAGCAAGAGCAACGCGGCCGATTCGCGGGTGGCGGTGCGAGACGCGCTCAGGCAGCGTGCGGCAAAGTCTTCGATGTCGGACAGGCCGACGGTGTCGCGCTGCAACCAGGCACAAGCGAGCTTCAAATCCATCACGTGCTCCATTTGTCTAAATATTTAGACTAAACGAACCCAAAGGGTGAGGCAAGACGAAAATTATTGGGTGAAACCCTGATGCGAAGGGCGCCGCGACGATGCCATACGTGTCACGCACCGTCGCGGATGAGGGCGCGCGAGGCGCCCCCGGCAAGGCTCAGAACTTCATCCGCAAGCCGGCGCCGTATGTCTGGCCAGTCGACAAGTCGCTCATGTGGTCGTACTTGTACGCGGCGTAGATGTCGGTGCGCTTGGACAGCGGGTAGTCGTAGCCGAGTGCCCAGGTCGTGCGGCGCTGGTTGTCTCCCGAGCCGTTCGAACCGGTGTAGGCAACCGAGGCGAGTACGCTGCCGCGACCGAGCGGCACCGAGGCGCCCAACTGGCCCGTGTTGCTATGGAAGTTGCCGCTGGCGGCCTGACTGGCGACGAGCATGTACTGCGCAAACAGCTTCACGACGGTGAAGTCGTACGAGAGGCCGAGCTGCGCGGTGTTCTGGTTCGTCAGCCCGGTCACGCCCGGCAGTTGGGTGCCGAAGTCGCCCGGGGCGTTGCTGAAGTTCACGTACTGATAGTTCACGGCCAAGCCGAATGGGCCGTTGCCATAGGTGAGGGCCGCGCCCCACTTCTTGGCGCTATGGTCCGTCGCGCTGTTGCCGGTGGCGTAGATGAGCGTGCCCGCCAGACCGGCGTAGCCCGGCGACGTGTACGCAATGGCGTTGTTCCACGCCGAGTCGCCCACCACGCCTTGTGTCCCCAGACCCTTGTAGGTGTGGAAGATCATCGGCGAGAACGTGTACGAGTTGTTGAACGGGTTGAACTGAATCGTCGCCAGATACAGCGGCGTGGTGATGCGCCCGAGTCGCAGCGTGCCTGCGGTGGTGTTCGACAGGCCGACGTAGGCGTTGCGCGAGAAGAAGCTGTCGCCGGAGAAGCGGCCGTAGGTGCCGTTGTTCGGCTGGAAGTAGCTCTCGAGCACGAACAGCGCGCTGTTGCCACCGCCCAGGTCTTCAGTGCCTGCCATGCCCCAATACGACGTGGTCATGCCGCCGCCTTGCTGCACGGTGGCCGCCTGACCGCCGGGGTTCTTCACCGAGCCGACGTAGGCGTCGGCCAGACCGTAGAAGCTCACACTCGATTGCGCATGGGCAGTCGTCGCGAGTGTGGCCGCGCCCATTGCGGCGGCGCCAGCCAGCTTAGCCACCTTGTTCCAGGTTTTCATCATTCCCTCTTTTATGTGTACAAATTTCTGGACGGCGCGCAGGCTATCACTGCCGGCTCGCCCGGTCATCCCCAAAATTGCGCTGGACGTCGATATCTACCGGCCATTCCCGTGGTGTGGGGCAGACCTGCTCGGCATCGTGCCGATGTCTAAAAAAATAGACAACCGAAAAAATATTGGCGTGGCGCCGGCGTCACGGTGGCTTGGCGAGGGGGCAGCGACAGTGCGATGAAAGTGAGAGGGTCCCGGGCGGCACTGGCGGTGAGGGCGTCGGTATAATCCCGGCACGATGTTGCGAGGGCGCGAGAGGACGTCGTGCGCCGCCGACACATCAGACGTAGCGCCCTGAAGCGGCGCGGCATGACGAGGCATTCCAACAGGGGGAGATTTGAACCGAACCGCGACGACATCCCGGGCGCCGAGAGGCGCGCGTTTCAACTTCCGGGCCATTGGCGAGCGCTTGCGCGCCTACCGGCTGGCGGCCGAACTGCGCAGCGAAGACGTTGCCGAACGGCTCGATATTTCGCGCGCGGCTATCTACAAGCTCGAACGTGGCGAGATCGTGAAGATCGATACGCTGGAGCGGCTCGCAGCGTTGTTGGGCGTGTCGCTGGCGAATCTGCTGGGCGTCGAGGTCGAGTATCACGATTCGGCGGTGAGCTACTTCGAGCGCATGCGCCAGCTGGAAGGCCGTTCGGAGCGCATCGTCGCGCATTTCGACCCGATCTCGTTTCTGCTGACGTCGAGCGACTACGACGTGTGGCTGCGTCATATGCTCGAAGAAAGCATTCCCCCGCGACTGTCCGACAAGCATTGGGCAACGACGATCGATCGCGTGCTGGGCATTCTGCAAGAGCGCAAGGCGAGTTTTTCGCGCCATCGTCTGGCCGTCACGAGCCTGATCGGGCTGCGCCAGATCGAGCAGTTTCTGCACCACGGTCTTGTGGGACGGCTCGGGTTGCCACCGGGCGTGCAACTGGAGCGCAAGATGGCGGCGCGCCGCGAGGTGACGCGCATTATTGAGTTTCTCGAGGCGGACACGTCGGGTGTGCAGATCGGCATTGTGAGCGACAACATGCCGAATGAGTCTTTCCAGATTTTTGAGGCGGAAGGTGAGGCGTATGTTGCGGTGTCGCCGTTCCGTCTGGGCGAACTGCCGAACCTGCGCACCGGCATCGCCACCATCACCACGTCGCCCGATGGCGTGGGCATGTATCGCGCCATGATTGACCGCTTGTGGGCCGACTCCGCCAAAGGCAAGGAAGGCGCTGCCTTGTTGGGCCAATTGCTCGCGCGCTTCTAAGCGAAAACTTCTGAGCGCACACCCCCAGCGGCGCATTCCTGCGCCGCCATCTTCGTACTGCAAAACCCCGGGTTCAATCGAAATACAAAAGTCCGCGTTCGTGGACGATATCCCGCACTAGAGAAGACATTTAGTCTGCCGTGCCATGAAGACCCTTCGGTCGGATGACAAGGAGACTGATTTCATGAGTGAACATGCATCGGGTGTCGGGGTACCGCGCGGATCGACACCTGTTCTCATCAGGCACGTGACGAGACCGTTCGATGATGCCGGCTCATTGGCCGGCTCATTGGTCGGCGATATTGCGGCGGTGGTGCAAGCGTCGCCAAAGCCTGCGGGCAAAGCGTGGGTCAAATATCCCGAGCGCACGTATCGAACTCCGGACGGCGACGTCTGCGTGTCTTTTGGCGAGTGGGCCCGGCAACGTGAGGGGCAGGAGAAGGCGGCGCTGGGTATCAAATCAGAAGCATCGTTGCCGGACTCGATACGCAACACTCTCGGCACGTGGCGCGAAAACTTTGTGACGTACGAGCGCGCCGTGATGATGTTCGAGTTTTCTCGTTACCGAACCTTGTTGCGTGCTGGCAAGGACGAACCCGTGCACGCGACGCATTTGCGCGCATTCGGCGTGGACCACCATATCAAACAACTGGGCGCAATCAGTTCGCTGGGCGATGCCGTCAAGGCGGCCGAAGCCCTTGTGAAGGAGGCCGATGATGCGTCAGATGCGTCTGATGCGGCCGAGTGGACAGAAACCCGGCAGCATTTGCAGGATCTGCGCGACAAGGCGCTCGACATCACAGAAATCTCATTACGTAGCCGACTGGCCTTGCTGGATCGCGAGCTCGCCGAGGTCAAAGTGCTCAACGAATTGACCACCGTTGCACAACGAGAGCGCCTGAACGGCGGCGCGGGCGTGCCGTTGCGGTTGGCACGGCGCGGTGACCGGTATGTACTCAAGCCTGTTGCCACGCGCTCAATATTCGGGAGCAAGCAAAGACGTGCCCGCATCGAGGCCGCGAGCATCTCGTTATTACTTGGCTTACCGGCTTCGAAGGCGGTCACGCTGGATGTGCTGCGCGATCGTGGTTTCGGCTGTCAGGAAAACACGTTCCTGCTTGCCGACGCGCCAATCTACGAAGGCGACGGCGATGGCCGGCAATGGGTGCTGGGCCGCGCGCGCGATCTGATGTACTGGAAGGACGAAGCGACGAAACTCCTAGAGGTCGTGGACGATGTGCGTGAGCGGAGATGCGCGGTCGATGTCCCTTGTCTGGTGCTGGACGACGCGAAGATCGACTGCACGCCGGCCGTGACCTTCGAGGCATGGCCGGAGGCGCAACAGGAGACGCGAAGGAAACTTGCCGAAGGTCTGCACGTTCGGCGATGGAGCACAGACGGGAATGACGTGCCCCGTACGGAGCAAGGACGCATGACGCCGTCGCACAACGTCTCCGCGCAGGTCCACCGGGCAGGCGACCGTGGCGACGCTGGCAGTGAATCGGTCGGCGATTCGGCGACTGAGGCAGAAGTCGATGGGGATATCGACGTGGATATCGCGTCGGATGTTGAAGCCAATATCGAAGCCGATATCGAAGTGGATGTCGAAGTGGATGTCGAAGTGGATGTCGACGTGGATATTGACGCGAACCTCGCCGCGTCGCAGCCCACTGACATCGAAGTGCCGCCACCGCTCCCCAAACGGCCGCCGCCGCCTCGCAACGATCGTTTCGACCATCTGGTGACGCCGCCTCTTTCGACAGCGCAACGTGAGAAGCATGAATGGATTTCGGGGCTGTGCTGGCCGCTTGCCGTGTTCTGGGACACCGAAGGCTCGCGGGACAAGGTCCTCGAGCATGCCCGAGCGCGGTTTGATCTGCCTTCGGGCCGGCCGCATGCCATTGCCGACCGGTGCTGCCGTATCGCCGCGAATCTGATATCGGCCAAGACCGATTCATTCGCGACGAGGAGCGAGGCGCGCCGCGCCGACTTCGAGCGCTTGCTCGACGTGGTCGGGGCGGGCTATTCGCTGAGCGATAAGGTGATCCATACGATGATGAGCCGCCTGGACCTCTTGATGGAATGGACGGACGGCTTCGAGGCCGGACCGGTTCAGAAGCGCGTTCGGGACATGGCGACGGAGATGGTGTGGGGCGACTTCAGTGTGGCGTTGTTCGAGGAATTGGATCGATGCCTAACGCCTGATGATCTGTCCGGCTGCCTGCTGAAAGCCGCCGAGCGTATCGATCCTGTCGATATTTCCTACCAGTCGTTGGTCGTGCCAGCAGCAAAGCCCGGCGCGCGCGACGCATTGACGGATCGACAGCGCCTGCCGGGCGAAACGGGGGCCTGATCGCAGTGCGCCATAGGCAATGGCCCCTTGCGGGGCGTCCGCGCAAATGACGCCCCGTTTTCCAAAATCACTCCCCGAGTATCGACATAGCCTTGCGCGAGGTGGTAAGCCCGTCGGCTTGCCCGCTTGGAGCTGTTCGATATGAGTAACGGCATGAGAGGCATACCGGGGACCGGCGTGCCGGCGAGTGTGGCGGCAGGCAGTGTGCAGCCACATGGTGGACATCATGGCGCGGCGTTCGGCGCCGCATTCACGGAGAGTTTCCGTGCGGCCAATTCGATGCCGAGCGCCGGTTCGATAGCAACGTCGTCACATAGGCAGGCCAATCACGCGGGCGGCGGGGTGGCGGTCCAGCCGAGAAGGCTAGGCGTGGACGTTGCGCTTGCCGATATGTCTACGCTAACCACTCGGTGTCTGCGATTTGCCGACGAGATTTTGTCGAACAACGGCAATAAATCCCGGGCATCACCTTGTTCCGTCTCTTGGGCGATTGCTGTGAGACAGCATGCGACCGATAGCGCGCCTTGGGTCAGGCTGCCGCTGACAGGGGCTTTAACGTCGTCTGACCGATCCAGAAAGACAATGGTCAACCCCGCGTCGATCGGTGTCGACGGGCTCGACCGGCAGGTGGAGGAAATCTGCCGCTTCTTCTCCGATATCCGTGGGACGCCGCGAGGTACGGGCATCGAGCCCCATCGCAAGTCCGCTTTGCGTCTTGCCGGGGAGATGTCCAGATACACCCGCCAGGCATTGGTCGACGCGGCTCAGGAGATCGCCGCGCAGATCGCCGCACTCAGGGGCGTGCAGGCGTCGTTTCAGCGTCGGCCTGCGGCATGTGGCGACACGACGCCACTGCGCATCGTCAGGGAGGGGGCGGACTATTTTCTGAAACCCGCAGCAAGCCACTCATTACTTTCCATCAAGCAGAAAGCGGCTCGCACGCAGGCGCAACATCTAGCCGTGTTGGTCGGACTGACTGCGGACACGCCCGTGACGTTCCGGCGCTTGAGCGAGCTGGGTTTTGGCGAGACCGATGTCGAACCGGGTTCGACTTCGCCAGCCGGCGGCGCAGGTAAAACCTGCTTTCCCGATGCCCGGCTTTCGATACTCAGGGAACGGCGGGGCCAGATCGACGTGCTTATCCGGACGCTCGACAATGTCACTTCAAAGCGCCCGTCATCAATACAACGCAGCGTGATGCCGAATGTGGTGCTGACCGGCTACACGCCGAAACACGATATCCGGCGTGCCGAGTTTCATGATGACTTTGCTGGCGCGCTGGCCAACCCGGCGGCTTCCGTCCGGCGGGGCAACGCCCTTGGCATCAATCTCACCCTGCGGGCGTGGGACCGTTCCTGAGCGACGGCTGCCCGGGGGATGTCACTGGCGAAAGCCGGTGAGTTCACCGGCCTGCGCAACACAAAAGATCGCGCGCCTTCACTGGCGCGCGTTTTCATTTTCACGACACGGTGTCGCGCCGATACGCCGCATGTTTTGCGATCCAAAACAGATCGCGCGTGCGTAATAGTAAATATTTTAATTATTTGCAAGCCTTTCCAATCAATATGTTGCGCGTTTTGCGCAATAGTCTCTTGCTTTGCCATGTACGTAGCTTGTGGGTAGAATGACCCGCGTCATATGCGCTACGCGAGGTGAATAGCCTGTCAGGTTTTCCTCACGCATGGCGAGCTATCGCTTGACTGTCATGCGTGATTCGTCCCCACAAAAACGGAGAATTCCATGTCACAGGACAAGGAACCGCGCCGGCGCTTTTTGCGTCAGGTGCTGGCGATCGTGCCTGCCACGACGCTTGTCACCGGTGCGACGCTCACACAGTCCGCCTGTAGCAGCGATAAGCCTGCTACGCCCGCCGCTTCGAACACCCCCTACGAACCCAAGTACTTCACCGCCGACGAGTGGCGCTTTGTCAGCGCTGCGGTCGACCGTCTGATTCCCGCCGACGAACTCGGTCCGGGCGCCTTGCAAGCCGATGTCCCCCGGTTCATCGACGGCCAGATGGAAACGCCGTTCGGCCACGGCAAGCTCTGGTACATGCAGGGACCGTTCCATACCGATCAGCCGCCCGAGTTGGGCTATCAACTGAGCCTGGCGCCGCGCGACATCTATCGCCACGGTATTGCGGCGTGCGACGCGTACTGCAAGAAGCAGTACAACAAGGCGTTTGCCGATCTGGACCACGCCACGCAAGAGACGGTGCTCGGTGACATGGAGCACGCGAAGGTCGAATTCGACAGCGTGCCCGCGCGCACCTTCTTCTCTTACCTGCTGGCCAACACCAAGGAAGGCTTTCTGGCCGACCCGATTCACGGCGGCAACAAGGATATGGTGGGCTGGAAGCTCGTGGGCTTTCCTGGGGCGCGTGCCGACTTCATGGACTGGGCCGACCAACCGAACGTCAAGTACCCGTACGGGCCTGTGTCGATTTCCGGAAAGCGGGGTTAAGTCATGGCGATCAAGAAAGATAAGGTCGACGCCGTCATTGTGGGCTTCGGCTGGACCGGGGCGATTCTCGGTCAGGAGCTTACCGACGCCGGTCTGAACGTCGTCGCGCTGGAGCGTGGCGCGATGCGCGACACGCCCACCGACGCGCAGTACCCCAAGGTCATCGATGAACTCGAATACTCGGTGCGCGGCAAGCTCTTTCAGGAGCTGGCGCGCGAGACCGTAACGATTCGCCACGCGCCGGACGATCTGGCCGTGCCGTATCGCCAGAACGGCTCGTTTTTGCTGGGCAACGGCGTGGGCGGTGCAGGCTTTCACTGGAACGGCATGCACTATCGCGTGCTGCCCGAAGAGCTGAAGCTGCGCAGTCACTACGAAGAGCGCTACGGCAAGAAGTTCATCCCCGAGGGCATGACGATTCAGGACTTCGGCGTGAGCTACGAAGAACTGGAGCCGCATTTCGACTTCGCCGAGAAGGTGTTCGGCACGTCGGGCAAGGCGGGCAATCTGAACGGCAAGATCGTACCGGGCGGCAACCCGCGCGAAGGGGCACGTTCGAGCGAGTTTCCGACGCCGCCGCTGCAAAACACCTACGGCGCCACGCTCTTTGAAAAGGCGGCGAAAGAGGTCGGCTTCAATCCGTATCCGGCGCCGGCGGCGAATACGTCGGAGCCTTACACCAATCCGTATGGGGTGCGTCTCGGCCCGTGCAACTTCTGCGGGTTCTGCGAGAACTACGGTTGCTACATGTATTCGAAGGCCTCGCCGCAGACGACCATTCTGCCGGTGCTGCTCAAGAAGCCGAATTTCGAATTGCGCACGCATTCGTACGTCACCAAGGTCAATCTCGATAGCGACGGCAAGAAGGCCACAGGCGTGACGTACATCGACGCGCAAGGCCGTGAGGTCGAGCAACCGGCCGACATCGTGATCATGGCCGCGTACCAGATGCACAACGTGCGACTGCTGTTGCTCTCGGGTATCGGCAAGCCGTACGACCCGAAGACGGGGGAGGGCGTGGTCGGCAAGAACTACGCGTACCAGATGAATGGCGCCGTCAACGTGCTGCTGCCCAAGGGCACGCAGTTGAACCCGTTTGTCGGCACGGGCGCGGGCGGGGTGTCGATGGACGACCTGAACGGCGACCAGTTCGATCACGGGCCACTCGGTTTCCTCGGTGGCGCAAGCATTCGTCATATCCGCTACGGCGGGCGTCCGATCAAGATGACGCCGACCGTGCCGGGTACGCCGTCTTGGGGCAGCAAGTGGAAGGCCGGTATCGCCGACGCGTATCAGCGCTACATGACCATCGGTATCTCGGGCTCGGTCATGTCGTATCAGGACGCCTTCCTCGATCTCGATCCGACGTACAAGGACGCCTACGGTATTCCGCTGCTGCGCATGACGTTCGACTGGCATGACAACGAATACAACATGCTCGGCTACATGGGCGACCGCATGGAAGAGGTCGGCCGTGCCATGAACCCGGAGAAGGTGTTCCGCGCCATTCGCAAGAAGGGCAGTCATTACGACACGCGCGTTTATCAGAGCACGCACACGACCGGCGGCGCCATCATGGGCACGAACCCGTCGAACAGTGTGGTCAACCGGTATCTGCAAAGCTGGGACGTGTCGAACGTATTCGTGATGGGGGCGTCGGCCTTCCCGCAGAACATGGGCTACAACCCGACAGGCGTGGTGGCGGCGCTGGCGTACTGGTCTGCGAAGGCGATTCGCGAACAGTACCTCAAGAACGCCGGCCCGCTGGTGCAGGCCTGAGGAGAGCGACCATGATCCGAAAATCAATGCTCAAGCGCTCCGCTCTGGTTCTGGCCGCTGGTTCGCTGACCTTTGGCGCACTCGTGGCGCTCGACGCGTGGGCGCAAGAGGCTGCGGCACCTGCTGTAACACCAGTTCCGACGCCGGGCCCGGTTGCCGTGGTGGTGCAGACACCGGCTGCCAATGACCCGCAGGCGCAACTCATCAAGCAAGGCGAGTATCTCGCGCGCGTGGGCGATTGTGCGGCGTGTCACACGGCACCCAAGGGCAAGCCGTTTGCGGGCGGGCTGCCGATTGCGTCGCCGATCGGCACGATCTATTCGACCAACATCACGCCGGACAAGGACACCGGTATCGGTAACTACAGTCTCGAAGACTTCGACAAGGCCGTGCGTCACGGCATTGCGAAGAACGGCTCGACGCTGTATCCGGCCATGCCGTACACGTCGTACGCGAAGGTGCGTCCGGCGGACGTGAAGGCGCTCTATGCGTATTTCATGTCGGGCGTGCAGCCGGTGGCGCAGGCGAACAAGGCGACCGATATTCCGTGGCCGATGTCGATGCGCTGGCCGTTGTCGTTCTGGCGCAAGATGTTTGCCCCAGCCGTGGTGGCGGATGCTGCGTCGACCGATAACGACCCGATCTCGCGCGGTCGCTATCTCGTCGAAGGGCTGGGCCATTGCAGCGCGTGTCACACCCCGCGTGGCGTCGCGTTGCAGGAGAAGGCCCTGACCGATGACAGCACCGCCTTCCTCTCGGGGGGAGTGGTCGATAACTTCCTCGCGAAGAACTTGCGGGGCGACGTGACCGACGGTCTGGGCAACTGGAGCGAAGGCGATATCACGGCGTTCCTCAAGGGCGGGCGCAACGACCATTCCGCAGCGTTCGGTGGCATGACCGATGTGGTGCAGCACAGTGCGCAGTACATGAGCGACGACGACCTGACGGCGATTGCGAAGTACCTGAAGACGTTGAAACCCGTCGACCCGAACGCCAAGGCGCTCGCGTATGACGAGACAGCGGCCAAGGCGCTGCGTGCCGGGTCTGACAAGAGCAACGGGGCGTTGACGTTCATCGACAACTGCGCGGCCTGCCACCGCAGCACGGGTAAGGGCTACACGCAGACCTTCCCGACGCTGGCCCTCAGTTCGACGGTGAATTCGGCCGATCCGACATCGCTCATTCACATCGTGCTGCGCGGTGCTGAAATGCCGTGGACGAAGTCGGCGCCGACGCACTACGCGATGCCGGGCTTCGACGATCGTCTGACCGATCAGGACGTGGCCGATGTGCTGACGTTCGTGCGCACGAGCTGGGGCAACACGGCACCCGCCGTGACGGCCGCACAGGTCGCGAAGGTGCGCAAGGACGTAGGCGCGGCACCGCAGCCTGCACGGTGATGGTTTGACGGCGTGACGGTGTGATGGCGTGTGCCCTCGCGGGCGCGCGCCATGTGCCTGTGGTGAAATGGATCCCTGCCGGGCGGCGCTGCCGGCAGGGCTTTTTTATCGCGCTGCGCGGGACCGGGCTGGTCCGCGCTGGTCCGGGTAAGGTGGCGCGAATCGATAGCGTGGAATGCAGGAGGTTGTTGTGCCGTTCATTTTGTTGGGACTGGTGGTGCTGGCGGGGATTGTCTACGGGGCGGTGCGGCTTTATGGCGAGGTCGCCATGCGCTTTGGCACGCCGGCGGCAGTTGTGACGATTGTCGTTTGCGTGCTGATCGTCGTCTGGCTCGTGGTCGATGCGGTGCGTCGATATCGGGCGGTGCACGGTGTGCGGCGCAATGGCGAGCGTGTCGTGAGCATCGAGGGCGAGTGGGGCGCGCTTCGCCTCGACGCCGATCGCAAGATGGGGACGATTCGCGTGGGCGAGAGTGCGTCGCGGTTTGTGTTTTCCGACGTGACGTCTGCGCATCCGGTGACCGGCAACGGCCGCTGGTCCCTCGTGCTCGAACTCGCGCATAACGCGCAGGCGCAGTGGACAGTCCCCATGGCTAACCGCGCGCTCGCGCAACGCTGGACGAAGATTTTTCGGCTGGCGAATTCGCATCGGTTATAAGCCTCGTCCATGGGCGTCGTCGCTAAATGTTGTCGTCGCGCGGCGTCGCTCGGACATGCGGTCCCGATGATCAGCGATTGGCGAACTCGCGGATATCGCGGGTCATGCGCGCGGCCTGATTGAAGTACATGCCGTGCGTGCCACCTTCGTAGACCTTGAGGACGGCGCCCGCAATCGCCTGTGCCGTCGGGCGGCCGGTGACCTCCAGCGGCGCACTCGCGTCGCAATCCCCATGCAGTACCAGCGCCGGAATATCGAGCGCGGCCATCTCGGGCCGGAAGTCGGTCGATGTCTGCACGCGATTGAGGGCGGCAGCCGCATCCAGCGAGGTGCGCAGCATCAGGTCTGATGTCCAGCGAATCACAGTGTCCGACGTTCCCGGCGCGAAATAGGGCGCGGCGCGGCGTTCGATCCAGTCGGGAAACGAGGTGAGCATTTCGTCGAGGGATTCGTAGAAGCACTGTGCGTCCACGCCTGTGGGGTTGTCGGCAGTCTTCACGAGATAAGGCGTGGCTGCCGGTGACACGAAGACGATGCGCGATACGCGCCGCATGCCGTGACGCGTGAGATAGCGCACGATTTCGCCGCCCCCGAACGAGTGGCCGACGAGTGTGACATCGGTCAGATCGAGGGCATTCAATAGGGCATGCAGGTCGTCGGCGAGGGTGTCGTAGTCGTAGCCGCGCCCGGTGTCGGCCGAGCGTCCGTGTGCACGGCGGTCGTACGCGACGCAGCGAAAGCCGTCACCGGCGAGGGCCGTCATTTGATAGGCCCAAATGTCGCTGGCTAGCGTCCAGCCCGAGAGAAACACCACGGGCTTGCCGTGTCCCCAGTCGCGATAGAAGAGTGCGGTGCCGTCGCTGCCGGCGAGGTAGCCAGAGGCGGTGATCGGCGGCGTGTTGTTGGGGCTCGTGATACAGGCGTCGTGGTCGGCAGCGAGGTCGCGGGCAGTGAGCGTATTAGAGGGCAGCGGCAGGCGAGTCAACATGATCAGGCTCCACAAGGCCGGGGAATCCGGCAGAAGGTGAAGCCATTGTCTCGGGCGGAGTGCACACGGTCGATTACCTCGGAGGTAATGACCGTGTGTTTTTATGCCGTCATCCCGTTATCCCGTTACGCTGTCGCGGGCACCGGTTGGCGCATGGGCGGCACGACGCTGGCGTCGTCAATCGGGAAGTGCAGCGCAGCGGCGACGGCCCCGAGGATCGCGGTGGCGGCCCAGATGAGGTTGTACGAACCGGTGACGTCGAGCACATAGCCACCCAGCCACGCGCCCAGGAACGAGCCGACCTGATGGCTCATAAAGCACACGCCAAAGAGGGTGCCCAAGTGCCGCGCGCCGAATACTTTGGCGACCAGACCGCTTGTCAGTGGCACCGTGCCGAGCCACGTCAACCCCATGACGGCCGCGAAAATCACCACACTCGTATCGGATTTCGGCAGCAGGAAGAACAACGCGATGGCGCCGCCCCGGATCAGGTACAGCCAACCGAGGACGTGGTGTTGACGATAGCGTCCGCCCAGCCAGCCGCAGGCCCAGCTTCCGGCCATGTTGAACAGGCCGATGAGTGCAAGTGCCGTGGCGCCGAGACCGACCGGCATGTGGCACATGAGCAGATAACCGGGCAAATGGGTCGCGATGAAGGCGAGCTGGAAACCGCAGGTGAAGAAGCCGAGCGTGAGCAACTGGAAGCCGCGATGGGTGCGCGCCTGGTGGAGGACGTCGCGTAAGGAGACGTGCTCGCCGTCGTTATGTTGTGCGGTCGTTGTCGTCGCTGTCGTTGCCGTAGCTGATGAAGAGGCGCTTGACGCCGTCGCGTCGGCCTTTGCACCCTTTGCCTTGCGCCGGTGCAGCGTCATGAAGAGGCCGAGCGGTGCAGCGCAGCACAGGATCAACGCGAGGACGAACAGTGATGTCGATACGCCGTACGCCTGACGCAGTCCCTGTGCGACAGGCACGAGGGCGACCTGCCCGAGTGAGCCGCCCGCACTCACGAGGCCCATCGCCATTGAGCGCTTTTCGGGGGCCACGGCGCGGCTCACCGCCGGCAGGACGACGCCGAATGTCGTGCAACTGATGCCCAGCCCGACCAGCACGCCCAGCCCGATGACGAGCCAGACGCCCGAGGGCGCGAGAGCTGCCATCGCGAGTCCACCCGCAAAGGCGAAGGCACCGAAGGCGACTACCGGTGCCGGACCATGTCGATCGGCCATCGCACCCGCGAACGGCTGCGCGAAACCCCACACGAGGTTATGCAGCGCAATGGCGAAGGCGACCAAGGTGACGGGCACGCCACGATCGTAGGAAAACGGATTGATGAATAGCCCGAATGTCTGCCGGGTGCCCATGGCGGCGCTCAGCACGAGCGCGCCGGCCAGAATGATGAGCGTGACGCGGCCTTGCAGTGAGGGTGATGCGGGTTGTGTCATGGTGGTGAATCCTCCTCACCGAAGTTTCGCAATGGAAGCTCCGTATGGCAAAGGAGTAATGCAATATCACGAGTGAATTTAATTCACTTAGTGTGGGTTTTCAGGCAAATGGGAAGCATGGGCCGCTTCTTCGATGACCCAGTCGCGGAAGGCGGTGCAAGCCGGATGGGGTTCGATATCGTCTGCGCAGATCAGCCAGTAGGCGCCTTGTGACGTGGTGGTGATGTGGTGCGCCGGCATCAGCGAGCCGTTCGCCAGATATTCGTCGACCAGCGGCCGGCGGCCGATCACCACACCGAGCCCGATGATGGCCGCGTCGAAGGCCATTTGAATGCTGTCGAAGCTCAGACCCCCGCGCGCGTCGAAGTCTTCCACACCTGCCCCTTCGATCCAGCCTTGCCAGTCTTCGCTGGCACTGCTCACGTGAATGCGTGTGATGGCTTGCAGGTCGATCTTGCCGTGCGCATCCGCGTGGGCGGCGTGATAGGCCGGACTGCATACGGGGACAAACTGTTCGCCGAAGAGTCGGTGCCACGTGTCGCTGGCCACTGGGGCGCGCGACAACCGTATTGCGAAGTCGAAACCGTCGGTCGGAAAACCGACTTGCCGGCGTGAGGTGTCTAGTGTCACGTCGACGTCGGGCATGCGCTGGGTAAAGCGTGACAGGCGCGGTAGCAGCCAGCGCGAGGCAAGCGTGGGCGCGCAGGTGAGGGCGATGGCACGTGTCGAGTCCCGGGTCGGCAGGCGACGCGTGCCGGTCATGAGCAGCGAGAACGCCTCGGTCACGTAGGCGAGATAGTCGACACCTTCGGGCGTGAGCGAGAGCCCTTGCGGCGAGCGCGTGAAGAGGGCGATGCCGAGTGTTTGCTCCAGCCCGACGATGCCATGGCTGACAGCGCTGGGTGTGAGGTGGAGTTCGGCGGCTGCGCGCTTGAAGCTTTGATGCCGTCCGGCAGCTTCGAACAAACGCAGCGCGGAGAGCGGGGGCAGGCGAGGCGGCATGGTGGGGCGTCTTTCATCGGTCGGCGCACAACGGAGACTTCGCGCGCTTTGGATGGACTTTCAATGGGCTTCGGATGGCGTCGATTTTCGCATGACACTGCGGGGTCTGTGTGAGTGGGCGATTTAGTTGGTTGAGCCGATTCACGGTGGCGCGGGAAGGGCAGTGCGGTGTGGGTGTCGGCCGAACTGTCATGGTTGGCTGCCAATACAGGCCCGTCCGATTTTGGCGAACTGTACCGGGATTCGCGCGGACGCACTGCCTATGCTATCTCACCGTAATCCTCGGGCTGGTTTGCTGGCCCGATGCGCTCCGTCGGGTGTTGACGGGGCAGCAATAAAACGTATTCGATCATGACGACTGAACAACTGCTGGCCTTCTGCGCTTTCGCTGTCATCACGCTGGTGACACCCGGACCCAACAACATGATGGTGCTCGCGTCGGGCCTGAATTACGGCTTTCTGCGCACGCTGCCGCATCTGGCGGGTATCGCTTGCGGTTTTGCCTTGATGGTGTTTCTCACCGGCACTGGCCTGCATTCGGTCTTCATCAAATTCCCCATCATCCACACGGTATTGAAGTTTGTCGGCGCGGCGTATCTGCTGTGGCTGGCGTGGCATCTTGCGCGCTCGGGACCGATGGACGACGCGGGGCGCGAGCGGGCGCGGCCGATGGGATTTCTCGGCGCCGCAGCCTTCCAGTGGGTCAACCCGAAAGCGTGGGTGATGGCAGTGGGGGCGATTAGCACGTATTTGCCGAACGGTTCGAATCTGCTGGATGTGTTGATGTTGGCGGCAATCTATGGGGTTCTGGGTGCCCCTTGCATCGGTCTTTGGGCAGGGTTTGGCACGGCCATGCGCCGCGTGCTGACAGACGCCCGTTCGGTCCGCATCTTCAACGGTGTGGCGGCGGCGCTGCTCGTTGTCTCGCTGTACCCGATTCTCGTGGATTGATGCGGGGCAGGACGTCGCGGCCGTTTTCGTTGCGGGAATTTCGACGCGGCGGCGCCGGGGCGGAGGCGTTGACGGGGAGGTTAGGTGCGAGCTACGCACCTGCAACGCTGTGGCTTTCTGCGATAGGGTAACGGAATGCCGTCAGTAAGCGGGTGGGCGAATGTGCTGCAAAGGCCTTTGTTTCGCGACTGACGGGTTGATTTCACCGTACCTGAATGTTGAGGCGAGCGAAGGCCGGACCGGCCCGAGCCGAAATTATGTTGGGAACACTCCGTAAACTCTCCGTTGCTCCTTTCCGCATGTCGCTACGCGACGAATCGTGCGCGGGCACTGCACCGAGGGGCAAAGCACCCATGACCTTAGCGAAACGCGTTACACGCATCGAGGCAGTGCTACCGACGTTATGCACGAAGACCGATCTTCAACGAGAGACTGGCGTCTTGCGCGTCGAACTGCATGAGCAGGTGGGCGCACTGCGCAGTGAGATGCACGTTGAATTCAAGGCGGTTCGAAATGAACTGCACGTTGAGATCAAAGCGGTGCGCACGGAGATGCATGCCGAATTCAAGGCGGTTCGAACGGAGATGCATACCGGTTTTCAATCGCTGCGCACGGAGATACAGGCTGAATTCAAGGTCGTTCACGCGGAATTCAAAGCGGTGCGTACCGAGATGCATACCGGTCTTCAATCACTGCGCTCCGAGATGCACACTGAGTTCAAAGCGGTCCGTTCGGAGATGCACACCGAGTTCAAAGCGGTCCGTTCAGAGATGCACGCCGGATTCACGGCGATGAGTCAGATGATGATGTCGCAAACGCGTTGGATCATTGGCACGCTGCTGACGGTCTGTCCGGCGTTGGTGGCCGCGACGTTGTTTGTTGTGCGCTATCAGGGATAGCGGTGCAGAAATGAAAAACGGACCCGAAGGTCCGTTTTTCAATCGATCAGCGCATCTTTCGTTGTCGTCGATACGCTATGTTTTGGTGGAGCCGGCGGGGATCGAACCCGCGTCCGCAAGTACTCTACGACCAGTTCTACATACTTAGTTCAGTCATTTGATTTAACTGTTTTGTCGCGGACGAACACGCTACGCAACAGCGATCCATTTAATTTTAGGCCCCGGCGCCATGGCACCACCGGAGATTATCTGACGTAAATGACCTCGCGAGGTATTGCTACCCTAACCCGTCAGAGAGCTAGTGCGAGGCAGGCGCCCTTAGGCAGCCAGTGCGTACGAGTTATCGTTTGCAGTTACTAATTTTCCCATTGATTAACGAGGTGACGGGTCCTCGGTATGCCCTGAATCGCTTCGCTACCCACGTCGAAACCATGTCGGCCCCAGTGGTAAAACGGATTATGACACAAATGCCCTACTTGAGTGCGAAGTCAACCCGTGTCGTCGCGCCCTTGTCCTTGATGCCCTCCGCATTGAGCTTCGGGGCCACCACGAACAACCGCTCGGACTCGATCTTGCCGTCCAGCCAAGTGCGTACCTGCTGCGCACGCCGCTCGGCCAGTGCTCTCAGATCATCATCGCCCACCTTGATGTTCGTCTCCATGAGCTTTTCCATTTCGTCGTCGGGCAAGGACTTCGCAAAGCCGATCATGTTGCGTGGCTTCGAAAAGTCCGCCGCCTTGTAGGCTGCCGTCAGATACTTGCTGCGCTCCTCTGGCGTCACCTTCACGCTGTCCACGTCGATGCTTTCGCCGCGACCGACCATCGACTTGACCTTCTGCGCCTTGATTGCGCGATCGACCGCCACTTCACGCAGGCCATCGGTGTCCTTCGCCGGATCGACCCGGCCCACGATGTCGAGCTTGAGCGAAGGACGGTCTTTCAGCGCCTTCACCAGCGTATCGAGTCGCTTTTCGTCTTCCGGCGTAAGACGTGCACTGCCCGGCGCAAATTCCACGTAACCCAGTTCCTCATCGCCGCCGCCAAACGCCGAGGCCAACAGGCTGAACGGCGCCGTCGCCGCCTTGACGATCAGGTTGACGAACGCCCGGAAAATCACGCCGCCCAAGCTGAACTGAGGATCTTCGAGAGAGCCGGAAATCGGAATGTTCACGTCAATCTCGCCGCGCGAATTCTTCAGCAACGAGACCGCCAGCCGTACCGGCAGGTTGGTCGCCGTCGGGCTCTCGACGCGGTCACCGAAGGTCAACTGGTCGATGAAGATGTGATTGTTCGCCGTGAGCTTGGCCTGATCGAGCGAGTAATGCACATCCACCGTGAGCTTGCCTTTCTCGATCGGGTAACCCGCGTACTTGGTCGAATACGGCGTGAGATTGGTCAGCTCGATACCGTCAGCCTTCGCGCTCACATCCACAAACGCCATCGGCGCCAGCGGATTGATCTTGCCCGAAATGTCGATCGGGGAATTGCGGTTGACCTTGCCCTGCAACGCCACATCCGCAGGCTCCGTCGTTGCCGTGCCGAAGGCACCGATGCGTCCGCCGATATCCGTCAAATTGGCGGTGTAGTTCGGTTTGACGAAGTTGTCGGTGAAGTTGATGTTGCCGCCTTGCAGCGTAATCCGGCCGATGTGCACGTCCGCCGGCAACGCTTTGCCCGTGCCGTAGCCCGGGCCGCGCTCAACTGTCGTCTCGCCCGGCTTTTGCTCCTTTTTCTCGACTTCGGTCGGCTGACCGGCTTCCACCGCCGACGCGGCAGCGTCGAGCGGAGGGTTGGCCGCCGCGGCACTTGCAGAACTGCCGTCGAGCGGCACACCGCCGTTCGCACGCGTCAGCGAGCGTGGTGCCGTTTCCTTATTGCCGACCACGTCAGCCAGATTCAGTCGCCCGTTGGGGTTGATGATCAGACGCGCATAAAAGCGCGACAACGCGACGCTGCCCAACTGCACGTTGGGCTTGCCGCTGCCGACCGCCATGTTGATCTGCTGTACCGACAACGCATTCCAGCGCATGAAGTCGTCGGCCGTCACCTTGTCCAGCAGGCGAACGTTGCCCAGCGTGGCGTCGCCTCGGTAGGTGGCTTGCGGCGTGTCGCCCTTCATTGCGAACGTGGCGCGGCCGTTGCTCGAAAGCAGGGCGCTGGCGATGCTCGCATTCAGTTCGTCGCTGAGATACGAGTCGAACGCTGCCAGATCGAGTTGCTGCGTCTTGACCTGAAGGTCGCCGGCGAGCGGTTGCGGCGTGACGTTGCCGGTGACGTTCAGCGAACCCTTCTTGTTCAGCGTGCCATTGACCTCAAGTTGCAGGGGTTTGCCCATGTCCTGTGAGGCGCCCTGCACGCGCACATTGAGCGGTGCCAGCTTCGCGTTGATCGGGCGGCCTTTGACGGCCCGGTCTTCGAGCGCAATGCTCGCGTTCTCGATGGACACCTTGCCGACCTGCCACTGCCATCCGCCGGCCTGCGCGGTTTTGGCCGGTGCCTTGGCCGACGTACGGCGACCCCGTTCGGTACCTACGCGCGTATTGATATCGTTGCCCCGGCTACCCGCGCTACCCGCCGCGGCGGCCGTCTTCGGTTGACCGTTACCGGTCAGCGCGAGCAGGTTGATCTTGCCGTCCTTGTCGCGCCGCGCGGCCACATCCAGCCCCGTGACCGTCAACTCGTCGAGCACCGCCTGCTGTGCACCGAGATCGAAGCGCGAGAGCTTCGCCTGTGCGTGGGCGAGTTTGAGCGGCGCGTCACCCTTGATGCCGGTGAGCCATTCAATCTTGTCGAGCGTGGCCGTGGCGGGAGAAATCTGCACGTTGGGCTGTTTGTCCGGCGCGAATGCGGCGCTGAACTTCGCCTGCACGCCGACCGTACCGCTCTTCAGATCGCCCGCCAGTGCACCCTGTGCAAACGGCAACAACGGGGTGAGGGCAATCGACTCGGCGTCTAGCTCGCCGCTGGCGTTGTACGCCGGCAGACTGAACTGACCCTGCGCCTTCAACGTGCCGCCACTTTGCACCCCCATCGACGCGTCGTAGGTCGCGGGTTCCTTGCCCAGCGTCGAAAATTGCTTCACGCCGATCTGGATGTTCTCCAGCGCGATACTCGCAGGCTTTGCTCCGCGCTCGTCAGTGAAGCGGACCTTGCTGTTGACCACCGCGACTTCGCCCACGATCAGGTCGAGCGGGCTAGGCTGCGCTGCGGCCGCGGCTTTGGCCTGCGCCGCTTCGGCAGCCGACGCCGGCGTGGCCGCCTGAGCGGTCTGCTCGGCAGCGACCTTCGGGGCCGATTTGGCCGCTTCATTCGCTTGCGGGGATGCTGCCGCTTCGCCAACGGCCTTACCCACCGCCTTGATGACCGTGCGTTGCGGCAGCAGCGCCTTGGTCACATTCAGTGTGCCGTTTTTCTCCATCGTCACTTGCTGATCGAGACCGTCGATCCGGACGCTGTCGATGTGATAGACGTTGTTCAACGGCTCGACCTTGCCAAGCTTCACGTCGACTTGCTTGACGGCCACCATCGGTGAGCCGTCTGGCTCGTGAACGACGGCATCCGCCAGCGTGGCTGTCCCGGTCAGCGTGACATGGTTGCTGCCGTCCTTGTCGCGCGTGAACCGCAGCTTCAGGTCGGTGCTCACTGCCGCACTCTTGATCTGCGCAGGCACCGAGACGGGTGAATAGCCGAGGTACTTGGGCACGTCGAGCCGGTCGAGCTTGATGTCGACCGTCGACTCGAGCGAGTCGGCAAAAGGCTTCGTCTGGCCGGTGATGTTGAGCGGTGCACCGTCGATCGACGCCTTTAGCAGCGGCTGCACGAAGATGTCGGTGTCTGCCGGCAGGTTCGCGATGAACGGCACGCCCACTTGCAGATTGTCGACAACGTGCTTCTCGTTCTGCACCGTGTCGTCGAAACGGATGGAGCCGTTCTTGATCTGCACGTTGTTCAGCGCGAAGCGCGTCGGTTTGGACGGCTCCGGCGAAGGTGGCACGGACGTAGCTTTATCGATGATGTCCGAGAAGTTGAATCGCTGCGGCGCCGTGCGCACGATGTTGACGACCGGCGTATCGACGTACAGCTCGTCGACCACAGGGGCGAAACGGAACAGTGAGCCCCACGACGCATTCACGCGCAGCATGCCGACGTCGACGAAAGGCTGCCCCGGTGCCTTGTCGCCGATGTGCACCTGATGGAGGTCGAGTCGAAGGGTGTACGGGTTGAAACTCACGTCACCCACGCTCACCGGCCGTTCGAGATAGGTGGAGAGCTTTTCGACGGCGTAATGCTTGAGCACCGCCGGTACGGTGAAGTAACCGACGACGCCGAAGACGGCCAGCACGCCGACAGTCCAGAGACCTGTCTTGCGTGCGCGCCGGCGCACCACGGGATCGCGGCCGAGCGCTTGCGCGCGCGCGAGTCCCTGTTGCAGGCGGGTATTGCCCGGGGGGATATCCGGAGAAGGTTTGCGATCGTTCGCTTGCTCGGCCATGCGGTCTCCCGTAAGTAGCCAGTGAAGCACTCGCCGCGCCACCGTTGTGCGCGGCGGAATAGACCCGGAGCGGGCTCGCTGTGCCAGCGACCCTGCTCCGGAAGGTGATGCCCCTGCGGCCGATCAGGCTCGGGACAGCACCAGCGGGGCGATCGCGCCCGCGCTTTCGACGACAGCGTCGGCTTGCCATTGGGCAGGCGCGAGGGTATCGCCGCAATAACCATAGGCCGCCGCAATCGTGGCCATGCCAGCCGCCTTGCCCGCCTGCACATCACGCAGATCGTCGCCGACGTACACGATGTGTGCCGGTGCAATGCCGATGCACTCCGCCGCGTAGAGCAGCGGCGCCGGATGCGGTTTGCTATGCGGCGTGGTGTCGCCCGATACGACGCAGGCGGCACCTTCGCTGAGTCCGATCAGCTTGACGAGCGGATTAGTCAGCCATGCCGCCTTGTTCGTCACGATGCCCCACGGTACGCCGCGCTCGGTCAATGCCGCGAGCAGCTCGGGCACGCCTTCGAACAGACGGCTTTGCACGCAAAGCGCCGCTTCGTAATTGGCGAGGAAGGCGTCGCGCAGAGCCGGGAACGCCGCATCGTCCGGCGTTACGCCGAAGGCGCTGCCGATCAGACCGCGTGCGCCATGCGACGCTTGCAGACGCAGCGTCTCGTAGGGACCGGGCGGCAAGCCGCGGTCGGTACGGACCTTGTTGACGGCGGCGACGAGGTCCGGTGCCGTGTCGGCGAGCGTGCCGTCAAGGTCGAACAGGACGGCGCGCACATCGCCACCCAGCAGGGGCGATGCGCCGTCGTTGACGTCGGCATTGACGGTATTGGCGGCGGAGACGTTGGGCACAGGGGGCTCGAACATATCAGGCATCGCGTGTACACGCGACCATGTAGTTGACGTCGGTATCGCGATTGATCGCGTAGCGCTTGTTGATCGGGTTATACGTCAGGCCGCGCAGATCGCGCACGGTCAGGCCGTTCGTCCGGGTGAAAGACGCGAGCTCCGACGGGCGGATGAACTTGGCGTAATCGTGCGTGCCGCGCGGCAACATACGCAACACGTATTCCGCACCGACCACGGCCAGCAGCCATGCCTTCGGATTCCGATTGAGCGTGGAGAAGAACACATGGCCGCCCGGTTTGACGAGCGTGGCGCAGGCCGCCACGATCGAGGCCGGCGACGGCACGTGTTCGAGCATCTCCATGCAGGTCACCACGTCGTAGGTGCCCGGCTCGCGTGCGGCCAGGGCTTCGACGGCAATTTCTTCATACTCGATCGGCAGACCGGCTTCGAGGCTGTGCAGATCGGCCACGCCAAGGGCTTTCGTCGAGAGGTCGATCCCTTTGACGCGAGCGCCCTGACGCGCCATCGATTCGGTCAGAATGCCGCCGCCGCAACCGACGTCGAGCACACGTTTGCCTTGCAACGGCACATGCTGTTCGATCCAGTCCAGACGTAGCGGATTGATTTCGTGCAACGGCTTGAATTCGCTGTGCGGATCCCACCAGCGGTGGGCCAGCTCACTGAATTTGCTGATTTCTTGGGGGTCGGCGTTCATCGATTGGTCACAGACATTGACGGCTTGCGCAGGCAGGATGCCGGGCGGCGGCGCGTGCCCGTCGACCGGGCAGGGACCGGCGGGCGCCGTCGAGATGGGGCAAGTATAACGAAGTGAGTGCGCCCATGTCCAAAGCGCAAGGCCTGGCGTGAGTTTGCGGCGTGCCGGCCGTGAGTGACCAACAGGGCGGCAGCAACGCCCGGCAGGCACCGGATCACTGTGTTGGGTGAACTCAAACGGGCGTTTTGACGGTCCACCGGACACCGCGCGAGTTGGATGACAGCACCATGGCGTCAGCCTGTCGGGCAGGTGGCAGCCGTATGGCAAGCCAGTCCGGGCAGGGAAAATGCGGACTGCGAGCCCCGAACAGATACGACACACTCGGGGGCACGTCCCTTGGAGTGGTCGGGGACGATTCGTGTTTGTCGTCGGGGTAGTGGCGCAGGCAGTGGGTCCGTCCCGCGTGCGCTCCGTACCCATCCCGTATTGCGGCAAACACCCGGCCGTTTTGGATCGGACTCCCCAGGGAGGCGCCATGACGCAATCCACGCCCCGAGATAGCGCCGACGCCGCCTCGCCACCGGAATCCCCACGACGATCCCACCGCTGGCGTTGGTTGGCGCTATTGCTGCTGGTGATCGTCGCGCTGTTGATCTGGCGCTGGTTCGCCAACCGCAAGCCGCCCGCTGCACCGCCGCCGGCGCCGGTCGCGGTGATCACGACCATCGCCTCGGCGCGTGATCTGCCGCGCTACGTTTTGGGCATCGGCACAGTGCAAGCCACCACGTCGGTGACGGTGCGCGTGCGGGTGGACGGCCAGATCGAGCGAATTGCGTTCAACGAAGGGCAGGACGTGAAGGCCGGTGACCTTCTCGTTCAGATCGATCCACGTCCCTATCGTGCACAGCTTGAGCAGGCCCGCGCGACCAAGGCCCGCGACGTGGCACAACTGGTCAACGCCCGCGTCGATCTCAAGCGCTACCAGACACTCGCTGCTCAAGGCGCGTCGCCGCAACAGCAGGCCGACACGCAGGCGGCGCTCGTCAAACAACTGGAAGCCGCCGTGATGACCGATCAGGCGCAAATCGACTTCGCCGCCGTGCAACTCGACTACACGACGATTCGCTCGCCGGTCACTGGGCGAACCGGCGTGCGGTTGGTCGACGTGGGCAACATCGTGCACGCGGCAGACGCTAACGGCATCGTCATCGTCAATCAGATCGACCCGATCACCGTGCTGTTCACGCTGCCGGAAGAGGCGGTCGGGCGGGTGAATGCCGCCATGCAAGCTGCTGGAACTCAAGGGCTGGCGGTCGACGTATTTCCGCGCACGGGAAGCGAGATGCTGGCCTCGGGAAAGCTCACGCTGATCAACAACCAGATCGACAACACGAGTGGCACGGTGCAGTTGAAGGCGACCTTCGCCAATGCCGATCACCGCCTGTGGCCCGGGCAATACGTCAACGCCCGGCTGACGCTCGGCGTCATCACGCAGGCCATCGCACTCGATGCATCGGTGATCCAGAACGGGCCGAACGGCACCTTCGTGTACGTGGTGGGGGGCGACGGGCGTGCCGCCGTACAACCGGTCAAGGTCGGCATGACGCAGGGCAGCCGCGCCATCATCGAAAGCGGTCTGACACCGGGCGCGCGCGTGGTGGTCGAGGGGCAACTCAAGTTGCGTCCCGGCGTATCGGTGGTGGAAGCGCGCAATGCCGCTACGGGGGCTGGGGCGGGCCCGGCGAGTGGCGCAAGTTCAGCAAGTGCGGCGGCGGCCCGATAACCCATGTCCATCTCGGCCGCCTTCATCAAACGTCCCATCGGCACGTCGCTGTTGGCGGCGGCGCTCTTTCTCGTGGGTGTCGCCGCGTGGCCGCTGTTGCCAGTCGCACCGCTCCCGCAGGTCGATTTTCCGACCATTCAGGTCTCGGTTACGTTGCCCGGGGCCGATCCGTCGACCATGGCGTCGAATGTGGCCACGCCGCTGGAGCGGCAGTTCTCGCTGATCGCGGGCCTGACGCAGATGACGTCGACCAGTGCGCTGGGTACCACGTCGATCACGTTGCAGTTTGATCTGAACCGCAATATCGACGCAGCAGCCGTCGACGTGCAGGCGGCCATCAACGCGGCCGGCGGTCAGTTGCCGAACAATCTGCCGAGTCCGCCAACGTATCGCAAGGTCAACCCGGCCGACTCCCCGATCATGCTGATGGCGGTCAAGTCGGACACCTTGCCGCTCACGATGGTGAACGACTACGCCGATAACATCCTGGCGCAGCAGATTTCACAGATCGATGGCGTCGGGCTGGTCAACATCGGGGGCACGCAGAAGCCTGCGATTCGCGTGCAGCTCGATCCGGACAAGGTCGCAGCCCTAGGCCTTGATCTCGAAACGGTGCGCGGCGCGCTCGCGAGTGCGACCGTCAACACGCCCAAAGGCAGTTTCGACGGACCTCGCCAGAGTGTGACGGTCTACGACAACGGCCAATTGCTCGATCCGGTGCGCTGGAACGACGTGATCGTTGCGTACCGTGGCGGGGCGCCGGTGCGTGTGCGCGACTTGGGGCAGGCCGTGGCCGGTCCGGAAAACGCTCGCTTTGCTGGCTGGGCGTATCGCGGCGCGGCCATGCCGGAGAGTGAGCCGCTCAAGAGCGGGCGCTCGGTGTTTCTCGCCGTGACCAAGCAACCGGGCGCGAACGTGATTGCCACGGTCGAGCGCATCAAGGCTGCGTTGCCGCGCTTGCAGGCGTCGATTCCCCCGGCGGTGGAGGTCAACGTGCTCACCGACCGCACGCAGACTATCCGGGCGTCAGTCGAGGACGTCGAGTTCACGCTGGTGCTCACCGGTGTGCTCGTCGTGCTGGTGATCTTCCTGTTCTTACGGAATCTGCCCGCAACGCTCATTCCCGCCGTGACGGTGCCGCTCGCAATGATGGGGACGGCTGCCGTGATGTACGCGATCGGCTTCAGCCTCGACAACCTCTCGCTCATGGCGCTGACGATCTCGGTCGGCTTCGTCGTGGACGATGCCATCGTGATGCTCGAGAACATCTACCGCCACGTCGAGGACGGCATGGCCCCGATGGAGGCGGCCTATCGCGGGGCCGCCGAAATCGGCTTCACGATCGTGTCGATTTCGGTGTCGTTGGTGGCGGTTTTCATTCCGTTGCTATTGATGGGCGGTATCGTCGGCCGTCTGTTCCGGGAGTTTGCGATCACGGTGACGCTGACCATCGCGATCTCGGTGATCGTCTCGCTCACGCTCACGCCGATGCTCTGTTCGAGATTCTTGCGCGACGCGTCGAACGTGCAGCATGGCCGTCTGTATCGCTGGTTCGAAACCGGCTTCTCGCGCATGCAGGACGGTTATCGGCACGGACTGCATATCGTGCTTGAGCATCAGTTCGTGACGCTGATGGTGTTCATTGCCACGGTGGCGCTCACAGCGCTGCTCTACGTCGTGATCCCGAAGGGTTTCTTCCCGCAACAGGACACGGGCTTCGTGTTCGGCTTTGCGGAATCGTCGCAGGACACGTCGTTCAAGCTGATGAGCGAGCGCGTGGTCAAGGTGGCCGATGTGGTGCGGCAAGATCCGGCGGTGCTGAGTTTTGTGGCCAATACGGGCAATACCACCGCGAACACGGCAAATTTCTACATCAACCTCAAGCCGAAGTCGGCCGGGCGAACGCTCTCGGCCGATCAGGTGATTGCGCGGCTGCGCCCTAAACTCGCGCAACTCGAAGGGATCAATCTGTTTTTGCAAGCCGGGCAGGACATCAATGTCGGTGGCCGTCTGGCACGCACGCAGTATCAGTACACGTTGACCGACGCCGACATCAATGAGCTCAACGTGTGGGCGCCGCGATTGCTGGAGCGTTTGCGAAAATTGCCGCAACTCACGGATCTCGCGACCGACCAGCAGAGCAATGCGCCCACGGCGACACTGACCATCGACCGCGACCGGGCGTCGAGTTTCGGCATTTCGCCTGCGGTTATCGAGTCAACGCTTTACGACGCCATCGGGCAGCGCCAGATCGCGCAGTACTTCACGCAGATCAACAGCTATCACGTGATCATGGAAGTCACGCCCGCATTGCAGTCAGATCCGTCGTTGCTCGACAAGCTCTATCTCACGTCGCCGATCACAGGCCAGCGCGTGCCGCTCTCTACGTTCGTCTCGGTGGACCGCAGCAAGACCAACTACCTGCTGATTAGCCACCAGAGCCAGTTTCCCGCTGTGACGCTCTCGTTCAATCTCGCGCCGGGGGTGTCGCTGGGCGAGGCGGTCGATGCGATTCGAACCGCGCAGGCCGAGATGAATCTTCCGCTTTCGCTGAACGGCACCTTTCAAGGCACGGCGCAGGCGTTTCGCGATTCGCTCGCGACGCAGCCGTACCTGATTCTGGCCGCACTGATTGCGGTGTATATCGTGCTCGGCTTGCTCTACGAGAGCTATATCCACCCGCTCACCATTCTTTCTACGCTGCCATCGGCAGGCGTGGGCGCGCTGCTGATCCTGATGATCGGCGGACACGATCTGAGCGTGATCGCGCTGATCGGCATCATCCTGCTGATCGGGATCGTCAAGAAGAACGGGATCATGATGGTCGACTTCGCGCTGACGGCGGAGCGCGAGCACGGTCTCTCGCCCGAGGAGTCGATCTATCAGGCGTGCCTGCTGCGCTTTCGGCCAATCATGATGACGACGATGTGCGCGTTGCTCGCGGGCTTGCCGTTGATGTTGGGGAGTGGCGCGGGCTCGGAATTGCGGCGTCCGCTGGGGTATGCGATGGTCGGCGGTTTGCTGCTCTCGCAGGCGCTGACGCTTTTCACCACACCAGTCGTGTATCTCTATCTTGATCGGGCGAGTCAGTGGTATCGGCGTCGCAGAGAGGCGAAGGGCGCGGGCGGGGCGCCGTGATGAAGGCGGAAGGGTGGCGTGCGGAGGGCGGAAAGCGGGTCCGGACAATGCTTTCCGGACCCAAAGGCTTCAACGTTTTGGGCGCTGACGACCGATGTCGTGCGCGGCGTCCCCTGTGCCGCTCAGGCAGCCGCCGGCAGGTTGGCCAAAACGGCGTGCGGATCGTGATAGGTCAGCCCGAGCGCCTCGGCCACGCCTCGATTCGTCACCATGCCGCGTGCGACGTTCAGACCCGCGAGCAGGTGCGGGTCAGCGCGCATCGCCGCTACGGCGCCATGCTCGGCTAGTTGCAGAATGAACGGCAGCGTCACGTTGTTCAACGCAAACGTCGAGGTGCGCGGCACGCCACCCGGCATATTCGCCACGCAGTAGTGCACGACGCCTTCCACGATATAGACCGGATCGGCGTGCGTGGTCGGATGCGATGTTTCGCAACAGCCGCCCTGATCGATCGCCACGTCTACGATGACCGACCCCTTGCGCATGAGTCCGAGCATCGCCCGAGTGATCAGCTTCGGTGCCGCGGCGCCCGGAATCAACACGCCGCCGATCACGAGATCCGCCTCGCGAAGATGTTGCTCGATGGCGTGCTGTGTCGAGTAGACCGTCTGCACACGTCCGCCGAACTGGGCGCTGATGCGTCGCAACGCATCCACCGACTTGTCGATGACGGTGACCTGCGCACCGATGCCGATCGCCACCGTCGCGGCATTGGTGCCCACGACGCCTCCCCCGAGAATCACCACCTTGCCCGCTTCCACCCCCGGCACGCCGGAGAGCAGCAGGCCAAGGCCGCCGTGTGTTTTTTCGAGCGCCGTAGCGCCGGCTTGAATCGACATGCGGCCGGCGACTTCGGACATCGGGGCGAGCAACGGCAGACCGCCAGTGGCCGAGGTCACCGTCTCATAGGCGATGCACGTAGCACCGCTCTTGATCAAGTCGCGGGTCTGTTCGGGGTCGGGGGCGAGGTGCAGATACGTGAACAGCGTGTGATGGGGGCGTAGACGTGCACGCTCAACCGCCTGCGGCTCTTTGACCTTGACGATCAACTCGGCACGGTCGAAGACGTCGACGGCATTGGCAGCGATTCGCGCCCCGGCAGCAGCGTAGACCGTATCGTCCATGCCGATGCCTGCACCGGCTTGCGTCTCGATCCATACCTCGTGCCCGCGTGCCACGACTTCGCGTACGGCTGCGGGCGTCATGCCTACGCGGTATTCGTGGTTCTTGATCTCCTTCGGTACGCCGATCTTCATGATGTGTCTCCTGTTGTGATGTGACGGCAAAAAAACGCGATCGAATCAGTCATCAGGCGGGGCGGGCGCGGCATCGAGGTGTCGCGTCTCATCGCATGGCCCGCATCGATCACACCCTTGCGATCCATGTGAGCCCCCAAACAAAAACGGCACCCGAAGGTGCCGTTCGATGCATCAGGCGAAGGCCGGTTGGGCCTGCGCTTCCGGCGCGCCACTGTAGCGCGCCACCGACAGATCGTCGGACAAAACGGCCGGCCGGCGGCCCGACATCAGATCGGCCAGCAACTGGCCGGAGCCGCACGACATCGTCCAGCCCAGCGTGCCATGCCCCGTATTCAGGAACAGATTGCGCAGCGCCGTGGCGCCGACAATCGGCGTGCCGTCCGGCGTCATCGGACGCAGGCCGGTCCAGAACGACGCTTCCGCCGTGTTGCCCGCGCCCGGATACAGATCGTTGACGACCATTTCGAGCGTGGCGCGGCGTGCCGGGTTGAGTGCCTTGTTGTAGCCCACGACTTCGGCCATGCCGCCGACGCGAATGCGATCGTCGAAACGCGTGACGGCGATCTTGTAGGTTTCGTCCAGCACGGTCGAGACCGGTGCGCGTTCGGCATCGACGATCGGCACGGTGATCGAATAGCCCTTGAGCGGATAGACCGGAATGTCGACGATGCCACGCAGGAACGGCGTCGAGTAAGAACCGAGCGCCACAACGTAGGCGTCGGCGCGCTGCATCATGCCGGCGCACACCACGCCTTCGATCTTGTCGCCGACCACGTGCAGGCCGTCGATCGGCATGTCGTAGCGGAATTTCACGCCGAGCGCTTCGGCCATCGTGGCCAGACGCGTCGTGAAGAGCTGGCAATCGCCGGTCTCGTCGTTCGGCAGGCGCAGGCCGCCCGTGAGTTTGTGCGCCACAGCAGCGAGGGCCGGTTCGGCGCTGGCGAGGGCCGTGCGATCGAGCAGTTCGAACGGCACGCCGGCTTCTTCCAGCACGGCGATGTCACGTGCGGCATTGGCGAGTTGTTCGTCGGTACGGAACAGTTGCAGCGTGCCGGCTTGACGGCCTTCATACGCGATACCCGTCTCGGCGCGCAGGGCGCGGAAGCAGTCGCGGCTGTATTCCGCAATGCGCACCATGCGTTCCTTGTTGACGGTGTAACGCTCCGGCGTGCAGTTGCGCAGCATCTGATAGAGCCACTTCAACTGCGAGAGCGAGCCGTCCGGACGAATCGCCAACGGGGCGTGCTTCTGGAACAGCCACTTGATCGCCTTGGTCGGAATACCCGGTGCTGCCCACGGTGAGGCGTAGCCCGGCGAAATCTGGCCGGCGTTGCCGAAGCTGGTCTCGAGCGCCGGGCCAACCTGGCGATCAAGCACCGTGACGTCGTGCCCGGCCTTTGCCAGGTAGTAGGCGCTGGTAACGCCGATGACGCCGCTGCCGAGAACGATGACCTTCATTGCGTGGACTCCTGTAAATCCGTAGTTATGCAGTAATTAATGGCATGCTATTCTCGGATAGCTAGGTTTAGTTAATGAATATCGGTTGAATACAGGAAAAAATCATGCGAATGCAGCAGCAATCGATTCGGACGCTGGACCGGCTTGACCGGCGCATCCTCACATTGCTTCAGCAAGACGGCCGAATGTCGATGAAAGACCTGTCGGAACAGGTGGGGCTGTCGATCACGCCATGCATCGAGCGGGTGAAGCGCATGGAGCGCGACGGGGTGATCATGGGCTACTTCGCGCGCGTGAATCCGGCGGCGCTGGGCGCGGCGCTGCTGGTCTTCGTCGAGATCACGCTCGATCACAAATCGGGGAACATGTTCGACCAGTTTCGACGCGAAGTGCTGCGTATTCCCGAGGTCATGGAGTGTCATCTCATCTCGGGCGACTTCGACTATCTGATCAAAGCGCGCATTCGCGAAATGTCGGAATACCGGAAATTGCTTGGCGACATCCTGCTGCAATTGCCGGGCGCCGTGCAGTCGAAGAGTTACGTCGTGATGGAAGAAATCAAAGAGACGCTCACGGTCAACGTCGAAGAGTGAAAGCGTGAGCGGTACGGCTGCTTAAAAAAGCGGCATTTGCGGGTTGGCCGTCGCGCTTGGGGTGTCGGCCGACGGCACAGGGAGATCCGGCACCTTGAAGTGGTCGTTGCGAAGCGGCGGGCGCGCCTGATTGAGCCCGAGCTTGCGGGCTGCCAGAAGAAAGCGTTGCCGGATGAGTTCGGCATGCAGCCCGGTCCCGCGCATTCGCGTGCCGAACTCCGCACTGTTGTGTTTGCCGTCACGTACCTGCTCGATCAGGCTCATCACGTGGCGGGCGCGCATCGGATAGTTCACCTCCAGCCATTCGACGAAAACGTCGTGCACCTCGCGCGGCAAGCGCAGCATGGTGTACCCGGCGTACGTGGCCCCGGCCTCAGCGGCCGTCGTCAATACCCGCTCGATATCGAAATCGGTCAGCGCCGGCACGATCGGCGCGACGATCACGCCCGTTGGGATGCCGGCCTGCGTGAGCTTGTGAATAGCTTCGATGCGTTTCGGGGGCGTGTTGGCCCGCGGCTCCATCTTGCGGGCGATGTCGGCGTCGAGCGTTCCCACTGAAATGAATACGCGCGCGAGCCCGCGTTGCGCCATGCGCGACAGGATGTCAATGTCGCGCGTCACGAGTGCCGATTTCGTCGTAATGCCGACCGGGTGCCCGAAACGCTCCAGGACTTCAAGCACGCTGCGCGTAATCCGGTACTCGCGCTCGATCGGCTGATACGGATCGGTGTTCGCGCCGAGCGCCAGCAACGCCGGTTGATAACCTCGTTTGCGCAGTTCGGCGTCGAGCCGCTCGGCGGCGTTGGTCTTGGCATACAGCCGCGTCTCGAAGTCGAGCCCCGGCGAGAGCCCAAGATAGGCATGGGTCGGCCGCGCGAAACAGTACGTGCAGCCGTGTTCGCAGCCGCGATACGGGTTGATGGAGCGGTCGAAGGGAATGTCGGACGACGTGTTCCGCGAGATGATCGTGCGGGCTGTTTCCAGCGCGACCTGCGTAACGAACTTGACCTCGGTTTCATGGGCCATGTCCGATTCATGGCGGGTCTCGTCCGCTTCTCGCCGGAACTCGGAAAAGCGCGATTCCAGGTTGGCGACAGCGCCTCGGCCTCGGCGGGCCGGGGGCGGCGCGAATGAAGAAGCCATGGCCAGTCTCCTTGCGTGCAATCCGGATTCCGTTTGACGGGAATCCATAGGGAATGCTTGTCATTATACTGTGTTTTTATACAGTATTTGGTGGGGAGGCAAAGATGACTAACGGCGGATGGGGTGGGACGCTAATGGTCGACTGGGCGCAGGCGTGGGCCAGTTGGATGAGGCTATGGTGTGTCTTTGGGGGCAACCGGCGAGACCGGTGGCACGTAGGGGGCGATGGCGCGCGCGATCGCGTCGAGCGCATCGTTGTCCGCGTTGGGGCGCTGCCGCGCAAGCCGGATCGCACGCTGCGTCAGCAACGAGTACAGCGTGGCGTGATTGCCGCCCATACTGGCGAGCGCCTCGGTGTGCCGGGTCACGATCCCGGCATCGCCGCGCGAGACAGGGCCTGCAAGTGCCCCCGAAAGCCCACGCTCCCGTGCGGCGTTGAGAGTGCCCATGACGAGCGGCCACATCGCTTCTTTGGCATCGTTCTCCGGCATGCCGATGGCCCGCCAGAGTTCAGTCGCTTCTTCCAGCAAACAGAGCAGGAAGCTCGCTGCGTAGTTGGCGCCCGCGTGATATCGCATGCGTTCCCCGGCCGGAATCTCCAGCGGTCGGCAGCCAATGGCGTTGGCCAGTGCGCGCAGGGTCGTCGCGAACGCGGGTTCGGCTTCAATGGTGATGGCGCTGCCGGCCATGCGTGTGGCGTCGTCGGCGAGCCCGGCAAAAAGGAACAGCGGATGGAAGCCGCCGATTTGCGCACCGTGTTTCGCTGCGGGCCGCAGCAACTCGACTTCCGAGGCGCCGCTGCAATGCACGAGGGCTTGGTTGTCGGCGGGCGAGAGAGTCGCCGCGCAGGACGCAAGCGCGTCGTCGGGCACCGTCAGGAAAACGAGGTCAGCGTGATCGAAAACACCATTCATGCCACGCGCGTCGTCGACCGCGATGGCGGTGCACTGCGGGAATTGGGAGGCAAGGGCTTGCGCGGTGCCGGAGCTGCGACTCGCGATAGCGGTCACTTCGTATCCCGAACGCGACGCCGCGACCGACAAGGCTTTCGCAACACGGCCAGCGCCGATGAAACCCAGCGTCGGCCGTCGATCGTTCGGGATGAGGGGGCTCACAGTGCTCACGCGCAGAAGGGGATGTGGTTACTGCGACAGGCGGTTGGGCGTGTCGTGCGTCTCGAAGTACGTCTGAAACGCGACGGCAAAACCCACCATCATCAGCATCGCGCCAACGAAGAGCGACACGCTCACGATGATGACCGCAGTCCAGCCCGAGCGCGACCGCTTGGTCGCGTTGGGGTTGAACTGTTGGTCCCAGCGCTCATCCGGGCGAAGTCCGTAGACGATGGCCGAGAGAAACGCCGAGAACAGGGAGATGGCTCCCAGAATCGTCAGCACCCAGCCTGCGGTGGAACCGAGATCGCTCGTCACCAACAAACCCCACCCCGCCACGCCGCAGGCCGAGCCTACGATGTGCGCCCAGCCAAACGGGTCGCGCAGGCCATACAGATAGAAGCGGTGCAGACCGAGTGTGCCGAACAGCATCGCCAGACCGGCGGTCAGGGTTTTGGATTTATAGGTGAGAGCGCTCATCAGGGACGGTTATCGGGTGGGCGTTTGACGAATGACTTCGACCAGCGTCCAGCGCATGCTCGAAGCGTCGGCGGGCGGGTTGTCGACAGGCTCGCCGTGAATTTTCACGCGGTATTCTACGCCGGGCTTCCAGTCGAAGCCATCGATGTGCGCGTACCAGAGTTCCCACGGGGCTTTACCGGAATCGTCAGCAGTGCGCACGCGAAGGCACTTGCGTGGCCCAACGCCGACACAGTCCGCCATTTGCGAGTCGACGTCGAGTACGCGATCTTCCGTTTTGGTCGTGCCGGTGGCACCGGCAACCGGGCGATTGAGCAAGGTCTGCGATGCATATGTCAGCGTCTCGCCACCCGGTGCACTCAGGATCAGTTGGGTGTCGCGGCGCTCGAAGCGCGCGACACGCGGCAACGTTTTGAGATAGCGGTCTTCAAACGCCATCGAGTCCGGGCAAGCCATGCGCGTCGCTGCCGGGGCTTTCAGGCTCACCTGTCCGTTGGCCGGGCCGACCGTGTACTGGCCGAAAATGCGATTGCATCCCCCGGTGCCGGAGAACGCACCCTTGTCGTTGAACGTGAGATTGATCACGCGGCCTTCCGGCAGGCTCGGAATGTCATTGGCGCCTTCCCAACGGACCAACTGCCAGGTGCCGAGGATATCGGCCGGGGTTGTCGCAGCCGCTGTCGCGTTGCTGTCGCCGGCTGCCGCTGGGGTGGCGCCGCCGCCTGAGGGGGCGGCACAGCCGGCCAGCATTGCGGCAGGCACGAGCAACATGGCGACATATGAGGCGAATGAGGAGGGTAGGCGTTGGGTCATGATTTTGAATAGGCGGAGTGAGGGAGAGGGCAGGGACGGCGCAAGTGTCGCGCGGGGCACGAGGTGAAACGCCCGGGCGGTGCCGTGAATACCATGGGATGTTGACAGATAGTGGTCGGGGTCAGTTCCTTCACTGACCGAGGCGCGTTGACCGGGCGCGAGCGTTAAACGATGTCGATGCGTCATCGCAGCCCCTTACGGTTTGCGGTACGTAATGCGATAGATGGCGCCTGCGTGATCATCGCTGATGAGCAGTGAGCCATCGGGGAGCGTCAGCAGATCAACGGGGCGGCCCCAGACAGACTCGTCGGCACCGAGCCAGCCCTGCGCGAAAACTTCCTGCTTCACGACGTTGTTTTTTGCGTCGAGCACGACTCGTATGACGCGGTAGCCGACCTTGCGGGAGCGGTTCCAGGAGCCATGCTCCGCGATGAAGATATTCCCGCGATAGTCTTCCGGGAACTGCTTGCCTGTATAGAAGCGCATGCCGAGTGCCGCGACGTGCGCGCCGAGCTTGGCCATCGGTGGTGTGAACATTGAGCAAGCTTTCTCGCGGCCGAACTCCGGGTCGGCGACGTTGCCGGCGTGGCAGTAGGGGAAGCCGAAATGTTCGCCCGCGCGTGTGAGCCGGTTGAGTTTGTCGTCGGGTACATCATCACCCATCATGTCCCGGCCGTTGTCCGTGAACCACAACGTATTCGTGCCCGGCTGCCAGTCGAAGCCGACGGTGTTGCGCACGCCTCGCGCGACAACGCGCCAGTCGCTGCCGTCGGGCCGCATGCTGCCGATCATGGCGTACCGGCTTTCATCGCGTTTGCAGACGTTGCACGGCGCGCCGACGCCGACGTACAGGCGCTGGTCCGGGCCGAAGGCGATGTAGCGCCAGCCATGGTGGGTCTCGGACGGGAGTTTGGCGTAGACGACGGCGGGCTGGCCGGGGTTGTCGAGGCGATCTTCGATGTTGTCGAGCCGCAGGATGCGCGAGACCGCTGATATATATAGCGCACCATCGCGCATGGCGACGCCGACCGGCATGTTCAGGCCCGACGCCACGGTTCGCGCTTTGGCTGCATAGGCGCGGGACGGGTCCAGGGTGATCGCGTAGACATTGCCTTCGCCGCGGCTGCCCACAAACAACGTGCCCTTGGGGCCGAGTACCATGCCGCGGGCCCCTGGCACCTGATCGGACAGGACTTCGACGTAGAAGCCTGGGGGCAGGACGAGTTGTTCGATGGGAAGGGCGTCGCGTGCCTTGGCGAAGGCCGGTGTCATTGCCAGCAGACCGGCGAGCAGGTAAAGCAGGTGCTGCGCGAACCGGGGGAACTGGGTGAGTCTGACGAGCCCGGCGAATTCGATGAGCCGGGTGAATAAGGCGGGTAGGGTGACTAAGGTGGGTATCGGGGCGGGCTTCACAGGCCGTTGCCGGCGCAGAGATGGCTGCCATCCATCGGGAAATCGTCGCATGCCGGACTCGCTTCTCGCACAGGATGCGCACATTGTAGACCAGCAACATGGCGCTTCGGCGGTGTCCGTCGCACAACACAACACGGGCAAGGCGCGGCCCGGTCTCGACGGTTCCCGGGGATGTGTTTGTTTTGACGAGGGTTTTGCGCTATAATCACGCGTTTTCTGTCCGAACACTTCTGGATTCAAGGATTTATTATGGTCGTTATCCGCCTGGCTCGCGGCGGCGCGAAGAAGCGCCCGTTCTACAACATCGTTGCTACCGATTCGCGTAATCGTCGCGATGGCCGTTTCATCGAACGTATTGGCTTTTACAACCCGGTCGCCGCTGAAGGCACGGAAGGTCTGCGCATCGCTCAAGACCGTCTGACCTACTGGCAAGGCGTTGGCGCACAACTGTCGCCGACCGTGGCTCGCCTGATCAAGCAAGCTCCGAAGGCTGCTGCCTAAGCTTTTGCTGATCAAGCAGTACGCATTGCTGTCGGTTTTCTGGCGGCATAAGAATTGAACGGCGATGCCTGTTCCGGAGCGATTCGGGACGGGCATCGCCGTGTGTTCGTCTCAACGTTGGATTGGCATGGTTCGTTCCGTTCGACCCGCAGGTGCGCGGGTACCGCTGAAAATCGGTGCTGACGCGCGAAGTGCCGCTGGCACGGACGTGTCGCAGGTGCTCGCGCCTGCTGCCGAAGTCCCCGATGATCTTGTCGAGCTTGGCTATATTGGCGACGCTTACGGGATTCAAGGCTGGATCAAGGTGCAGCCGCACGGGGGCGATGGTGAAGGTTTGTTGACCGCCGAAAGCTGGTATCTCCAGCGTCCAGGCGACACGACCTTCAGCACGGCCGAGGTGCTGCAAAGCCGGGGACACTCCGGCACCGTTGTTGCGCACTTGCGCGGCAGCGACAGCCGTACCTCCGCCGAAGCCCTCAAGGGCTTTCAGGTGTGGGTGCCGCGCAGTGCGTTTCCGACAGCAGACGAAGACGAGTTTTACTGGGTCGACCTTATTGGCGCTCAGGTAACGAATCTCCAGGACGAATCGCTCGGCAAGGTCGTCGGTTTGCTCGACAACGGGGTACATACCGTTTTGCGAGTGGCCTACGACGTGCCGGCGGCTGATGGCAAACCGGCAAAAGCTGCCGAGCGCCTGATTCCCTTTGTTGGCCAGTATGTGCAGACCGTCGATACCGAGGCGGGGCGCATTGTGGCTGATTGGGGTCTCGACTACTGAGATGACCGAATGACCGCCCGGGACCTTTTCGACTCGGGCAACTCTGGACGGAACCGGCCTGATGCAGTTTGACGTCGTCACGCTATTTCCCGAGATGTTTCGGGCACTGACCGACTGGGGCGTTACCAGCCGGGCACTCAAGCAGTCGCGTTACGACCTGCGGTTTTGGAATCCGCGTGATTTCACGCACAACAGCTATCGCACGATCGATGATCGTCCGTACGGTGGCGGGCCGGGCATGGTCATGCTCGCCAAGCCGCTGGAAGATGCAATCGCTGCGGCGAAAGCTGCGCAGACCGAAGCCGGTGTGTCGCGTGGACGCGTGCTGTTGATGTCGCCGCAAGGCAAGCCGCTCACGCATCGCCGGGTGACCGAGTTGCGCGAGCAGGAGCAGGGGCTGATCTTGTTGTGCGGCCGTTACGAAGCCATCGATCAGCGTCTGGTCGATCGTGTGGTGGATGAAGAGGTCAGCGTTGGCGACTTCGTGCTGTCGGGCGGTGAGCTGCCGGCGATGGCACTGATGGATTCGCTAATCCGGCTGCTGCCGGGCGTACTGAACGATTCGCAGTCGGCCGAGCAGGACAGTTTTGTGAATGGCTTGCTCGACTGCCCGCACTACACGCGGCCTGAAGAATACGAAGGTGTGCGCGTGCCCGACGTCCTGTTGGGCGGGCACCACGCCGAGATTGAAAAGTGGCGGCGCCGCGAGGCGTTGACCAATACCTGGCGCAAGCGTCCCGACATGATCGAGAGCGCGCGTGCCAACGGATTGCTCAGTCGTGCCGATGAGGCATGGCTGGCAAGCCTCGCCGCCGATTCGTCGGCGAAGTAGGCAACGGGTGTCGCCATGGGGGCGGCATTCGGTTTGAACCCATCCTCTGTCGGGGCCGGCTTGCCGGTAGAACGCCGATACGATGGCACAAGGAGTGGTAAATGAATCTGATCGCACAGATCGAGCAAGAAGAAATCGCGCGTTTGACCGCGTCGAAGACGATTCCCGAATTCGCCCCGGGCGACACCGTGATCGTCAACGTGAACGTGGTTGAAGGCACGCGCAAGCGTGTGCAGGCTTACGAAGGCGTCGTGATCGCCAAGCGTAACCGTGGCCTGAACTCGGCCTTCATCGTTCGCAAGATTTCGTCGGGTGAAGGCGTTGAGCGTACGTTCCAGACGTACTCGCCGCTGATCGCCAGCATCGAAGTCAAGCGTCGTGGTGACGTTCGTCGCGCCAAGCTGTACTACTTGCGTGAGCGTTCGGGCAAGTCGGCACGTATCAAGGAAAAGCTCACGTACAAGAGCAAGACCGTCGCTGCCCAGTAAGTTGGACGCTGCCGTGCCTGGCGACCTCGTGGCCGGGCATAGCAAAAGCTGCATGGAAAAAGCACCCCTTGGGGTGCTTTTTTCGTTTGTGGGAATACGTCATCACGATCGAATCGCTCGAATTGCGTGGGGAATCGGATTTTTCTTCGTGCATACGCAGTCGACGCTTCCCCGGTAAAATAGCAACGTTATACGTCCCTCAAAGGCCTACGTGGCGCCACCTCTTATCCTGCATCCTGAAGCGTTGCCCATCGTCTCGACAGGCGAGGGGGAGGCTGCGGTGCCGGCTGAGCGACTGACCCCGATGGCCCTGCGAGACCGTCTCGCCAGCCCGCCTGTCTGGACACCCGATGCGGGTGCCATCGAAGTTGTCTCCCCCACGCTTTTCACGCCACGTGCCGCCGCTGTGCTGGTGCCTTTGGTCATGCGCCCACAGGGCCTGACGGTACTGCTCACCCAGCGCACGCAACACCTGAGCACCCACGCGGGGCAGGTCAGCTTTCCGGGCGGGAGTCGTGAGCCAGACGATCCGACGCCGATCGCGACGGCATTGCGTGAGTCACGTGAAGAGATCGGGCTAGACGCCGGCGCCGTCGAAGTGATCGGGAGATTGCCGGACTACGTTACCGGCACGGGGTTTCGTGTCGCGCCTGTCGTCGGCTTGGTCAGACCGTCGATTGAGCTCGTGGCCGACGCGGGCGAGGTCGATGAGATCTTCGAAGTCCCGCTCGATTTTTTGATGAACCCGGCGCATCACCAGATTCGGGTCTTCAACTATCAGGTCGGTGAACGACGCTTTTATGCGATGCCGTATCCGAGGCCGGCCGGTGGCGAGTATTTCATCTGGGGGGCGACGGCCGGCATGCTGCGTAATTTCTATCAGCTACTGCGCGCCTGACGCACTAGGACCAAAGTTGCGCAATTCACCTGCGTGAACTGCGGATCGAATGCGTCGCGAAGGCGCATGGCACGGGCATTCGCGAGAAGCTGTGCTATCGTTACATTATTCCGTCCGGTGACCCGATCGCACGCATGACATTCTTTTCGGTACTCCTCGCGCTGATCCTCGAGCAGGTGCGTGCGCTGTCCACGCAAAACCCGATCTACAACCTGATTCGCTCCCACGCGACGCACACCTCCCAATCGTTCGACGCGGGTCAACCGCGTCATGGCGTGCTGGCGTGGCTGGTCGTCGTGGTGCCGTTCGTGCTTGTGGTCGGCGTGGTCTATTACCTGCTCATGCGGGTGAACATTCTGCTCGGCTTTGCATGGAACGTGCTGATCGTCTACCTGACGATGGGCTTTCGCCAGTTCAGCCACTACTTCACCGACATTCACGTCGCGCTCAACAACGACAACGTCAACGAAGCGCGGGAAATTCTCCGCCAGTGGATCGGTATCGACACGGTCGACATGCCCGTCGACGAGATCGTGCGTCATACGTTGCTGCACGCCGTGATTGCATCGCACCGCCACGTATTCGGCGTGTTCTTCTGGTTCCTTATCCCGATCGGCCCCGCGGGCGCCGTGTTGTACCGGTTGGCGGAATATCTGTCGCGCCGTTGGACCGAACCTGCCCCGGATCGCAGTCCCGCGTTCGGCGCGTTTGCGCGCAAGGCGTTCTATGTGATCGATTGGGTGCCCGCTCGCATGACGGCCATCGGCTTCGCCATCGTGGGCAATTTCGAAGATGCGATCTACGCCTGGCGTCACTACGCCAAGCAGTGGCCGAACGAGAACGAAGGCATTTTGCTGGCAGCAGGCAGTGGCGCCTTGGGTGCTCGTCTGACCGGCCCGTTGGCAGAAGTCTCGAGCATCGATGCGCTCAATCAGGGCGATGACGCTGTGCTGCCCGTCGGTGGCGAATGCACGCCACGCACGCTTCAGGCCGCGGTCGGGCTGGTGTGGCGCGCTGTCTTGCTGTGGATGCTGTTGCTCTTGCTGCTGACGCTCGCGGTCTGGCTCGGTTGAGACCGGCAGCAAGCCATGAAAAAACCCCGCTTCGGCGGGGTTTTTTCATTTCTCGGCATCCAGTCAGTCGCCCGATTCAATAAGGCACTTCCTGCTCCGACTCATGCACAAGTTGGGCATACAGGGCGTGGCGTTGCTGAGAGATCCGGCCATCCGCAACGGCAGCGAGAATGGCGCAACCGGGCTCTTTCAGGTGATGGCAGTTGTAGAACCGGCAGCCGGTGAGCAACGGGCGGAATTCCGGGAACGCACGTTCAAGCACACCCTCCTTGAGGTGGTGCAGGCCGAATTCCTGAAACCCCGGCGAGTCGATCAGCAGGCCGCCGTCGGGGAGATGGAAAATCCGGGTGAACGTCGTCGTATGCTTGCCGGAATTGAGCACCGTCGAAATTTCACGCGTGGCCGCAGCGGCGTTGGGGACGAGCAGGTTCACGAGGCTCGACTTGCCCATGCCCGACTGTCCTAGCAGCAGCGATGCCTTATGCGCCAGTCGCGGCAGAAGCATGGCTTGTGCAGCCTCCGGATCGGCGCGCACCGACAACTCCAGCACTTCGTAGCCCAGCGCCCGGTAGGGCGCGAGGCGCTCGCGTGCCGCCGGCAATGCAGCGACGACGTCCGTCTTGTTGAGGACGACGAGCGGATGCAATTCGTTGGCTTCGGCGGCCACCAGTGCCCGGCCGAGCAGGTCTTCGCTGAAATACGGTTCGGTGCCGAGCATGATCACCAACTGATCGATGTTCGACGCGAACAGCTTGCTTTTGAACTGATCCGAGCGGTAGAGCAGATTACGGCGCGGCAGAATTTCTTCGATCACACCCTGATCGCCCGTACGTGCCCAGGCCACTTCGTCGCCCACGGCAATCTCGCTCTTTTTCCCCCGGGGGAAGCACAGCACCGTCTCGCCATCGTCGGCTTCGACCACGTAGTGTCGGCCGTGGGCGGCGGCGACCCGGCCGAGCCGGCGGGCTTCTGCGGTCGTGGCGGGCAGGGCCGCCTTCACTTTTGCGCCGCGCTTCATGCGTGCCCCAGCAGTCGGTCGATGCGCTGCGAGGCGGGCGGGTGCGAATAGTAGAACGCGGTGTAGACCGGGTCGGGCGTGAGCGTCGACGCGTTGTCCTGATACAGCTTCACCAACGCGTTGATGAGGTCGCTCGCCTGTGTTTGACTGGCGGCGAACGCATCGGCTTCGAATTCGTGTTTGCGCGACGTGAGGCTGCTCAGCGGGCTGGCGAAGAAGCCGAACACCGGCAGCACCAGGAAGAAGAGCACCAGCGCGAGGGCGTTGTTGCTGCCCATCATCGACGGCATCACCCCCAGATCCGTGTAGAACCACGTGCGGCCGGTGAGCCAGCCAAGCAAGGCCAGGAACGCGAGCGAGAGGGCGAAGGCGACGACGAGACGCTTGGTGATATGGCGGCGCTTGAAGTGGCCCAGTTCGTGGGCCAGTACCGCTTCGATTTCCGCAGGCGACAGGCGCTCGATCAACGTGTCGAAGAAGACGATGCGCTTGGCACGTCCGAACCCGCTGAAGTAGGCGTTGCCGTGAGCCGAACGCTTGGAGCCGTCCATGACGAACAGTCCGCGCGCGGCGAAACCGCAGCGTTTCATCAATCCTTCGATGCGCTCGGCCAGCGAGACGTCCGCCAGCGGCTCGAACTTGTTGAACATCGGCGCGATGACGTGCGGGAAGATGAACTGCACGAACAGGTTGAAGGCGACCCACACGACCCACGTGTACAGCCACCACAGCGGCCCGGCGCGCTCCATCAGCCACAGCACGACGAAGAGCAGCGGCAGACCCAGCACGACGCCAACGGCGGTGCCCTTGATCAGGTCGACGATAAACAACCCGATCGACATGCGATTGAAGCCAAACCGTTGCTCGATCACGAACTGACGCACGTACGTGAACGGCAGATCGACGAGGCCGGAGATGAGCAGCACGGCGCCGATCAGTGCAATCTGGGCCAGATAACCGTCGCCCAGCCACTCGGTGATGCCGATATGCAGCAGGTTCAGGCCGCCGAGCAGGGTGAGTGCAACCAGCAGCCCAGCCTGCGCGAAGATTTCGGCCATGCCGAGCCGGGTGCGGGCGACCGTATAGTCGGCCGCACGCTGGTGATCGGTCAGCGTGATCGTGCCGGCGAAACGCTCGGGGACAGCGGCACGATGGGCGACCACGTGGCGGATCTGGCGGGCCGCCAGCCACAACTTGGTCATGACCATGGCCAGCAGGAAGATCACGAAGAGATAAGTGAACATGCGCCTAAGAGGAAACTGAAGTATGCGAGAATTATAAGTTCTTTCGACCGGCCAGGCGCCTTACCGGTCGCCGACCGACGCGTTTTAAAGAGTCTTCCGATCATGTCTGCCATTCCGTCCCAAAATTCCGCATCTGCCGAAGGCGAAAAGACGCTCGCGCGTGCCGAGTTCAATCTGGTCTGGCTCGATATGGAAATGACCGGTTTGCAGCCGGATAGCGACCGTATCATCGAAGTGGCCGTCGTTGTCACCGATTCGGCACTGACGCGTCGCATCGAAGGCCCCGTTTTCGCGATCCATCAGTCCGACGCCGTGCTCGACGGTATGGATGACTGGAACAAGGGCACCCACGGCCGCTCGGGGCTGATCGACCGCGTCAAGGCGTCGCCGATCGATGAAGCTTCGGCAGAATTGCAATTGATCGAGTTCCTGTCGCAGTACGTGCCACCCAACAAGTCGCCGATGTGTGGCAATTCGATCTGTCAGGATCGCCGCTTCATGGCGCGTTACATGCCGAAGCTGGAAGCCTTTTTCCACTACCGCAATCTCGACGTCAGCACGCTCAAGGAGCTGTGCCGCCGCTGGGAGCCCACGGTCTACAAGGGTTTCAGCAAGCGCGCGGCGCATACCGCGCTGGCCGACATTCATGAATCGATCGATGAACTCGTGTACTACCGCGAGCACTTCCTGAAGACGACGGTGCCCGGTAGCGACGCTGCGGCTTGATGCGGCATCTGCGGCATCTGCCGCATCCGTCGCGGCAGTCTCAGCGTCCGGCTGATCCACCCGGCCAAACGAAAACGCCAGCGTAATGCTGGCGTTTTTCATTGTGTTGTACGTGGGAGCGGTGAGGAGAACCGGTTGCAGCACCACGCCGACTCAGGCCGACTCAGGCCGGCTTCGGCGCGCGAATCGCGGTTTTCGGGCGAAACGCCTTGCAAACGGCCTCATCGGTTTCGATATACGGCCCGCCGATCAGGTCGATGCAATACGGCACGGCAGCGAAGATGCCCGGCACGATCGATTTGCCGTCGGCATCGCGCAGACCTTCCAGCGTCTCTTTGATCGACTTCGGCTGACCCGGCAAATTGATGATGAGCGCCGCGTGGGCCGGCGTTTCGCGGATCACGGCGACCTGACGTGACAGAATCGCGGTCGGCACGAAGCGCAGGCTGATCTGGCGCATCTGCTCGCCAAAGCCCGGCATCTCTTTCGTACCGGCGCGCAGCGTCGCTTCAGGCGTCACGTCGCGTCGTGCCGGGCCGGTGCCACCGGTGGTGAGCACCAGATCGCACTGCATCGTGTCGATGAGTTCGATCAATGTGGCGGTGATGCCATCCGCGTCATCGGGAATCAGGCGAGTCTCGGCCACCCAAGGCGACTTGAGGGCACTGCCGAGCCAGGCCTGCAAGGCCGGAATGCCCTGATCTTCATACGTGCCCTGACTGGCGCGGTCGCTGACCGAGACCAGCCCGACGCGCAGCTCATCCGGATGCGCGCGCGCGATCATCGATCGTCCTCACGCACCGGGAATTCCGGCAGATCGTCATCGGCGTCGTCCGACTTGTCGCTGCTGTCCGCGCTGTTGGCCAGCAAGTCCTTGAGCGCTTGAAAGAGCTCGCGGAAGGCCTTGGGCGGCTTTTGTGCGGCTTGCTCGCGGCGGGCATTGCGAATGAGCGTGCGAAGGTGCTGACCATCGACGTCCGGGTGCTGCGCGAGCAGTTCCGTCAGTGCCTCGTCCTTGGCGAGCAGGCGATCGCGCCAGCGCTCAAGGGCGTGCAGCTTGGCGGTTTCGGCTTTCGACACGCCGTTGATCACGTCGAGAGCGCGCTGGATGGCGTCGACTTCCGACTCATCGAGCGAGCGCATGACCTTGCCGACGTACTGCATCTGACGGCGGCGGCCCTCGTGGGCAGTGATCTTGCGGCAGTCGCGCACGGCCTGATCGAGTTTTTCGGACATGGGGACGCGCGCCAGCGCGTCTTTGGACAGGTTGACCAGTTCTGCGCCAAGATCCTGCAACGCGTGCGACTCGCGCTTGCGCTGGGATTTACTCGGACCTTCGTAGAGAAGTTCGGACTCGGCGGGTTGGTTATTGCGGTGATTGTGCGTCATGGGCGCTATTGTAACGCGGCTCACGCCGTCCAAATAGTTGCAACCCCCTCGTACGACGGTACGGAAGTCGCGCTAAGATGGCGGTTCCTATTCAGCCACTGACCTAATCGCGCCGATGTCCCAAGCGACCCAGCACTTCACGCATACCCAGGATCAACTCAAGGAAATCGTCAGCGACGTACTGCAATACGCCCGTTCGCTAGGCGCTACCGACGCGGCCGCCGAGATTTCCGAGGGCGACGGCCTGTCGGTCTCGGTGCGGCGCGGCAAGGTCGAGACCATCGAGCGCAACCGCGACAAGCTCGTCGGCGTGTCGGTGTTCATCGGCCAGCGCCGTGGCAACGCCAGCACCTCGGACTTCTCGCGCAAGGCGCTGCACGACACGGTCGACGCCGCTTTCAATATCGCCCGATTTACCGCAGAAGACGACTGTGCGGGCCTCGCCGAGGCAGAACTGCTCGAGACGAACCCGCAGGACCTGTCGCTCTTCCACCCGTGGCGCATCACGGCCGACGACGCCGTCGAACTCGCCCGCCGCGCGGAAAAGAGCGCGCTCGACGTGAGCCCCCTCATCCGCAATTCGGAAGGGGCGAGCGTTTCGGCCCAGCATTCCCAGTTCCTGCTCGGTACCACGCGCGGCTTCCTGTCGGGCTACCCGTATTCGCGTCACTACCTGTCGGTCTCGCCGATTGCGGGCTCCGGCAGCCACATGCAACGTGACGACTGGTACACGTCCAAGCGCGCCGCTGAAGATCTGGCGTCGCCGGAGGCCGTGGGCCGTTACGCCGCCGAGCGTGCGCTGGCACGTCTGCATGCCCGCAAGCTCTCGACCCGCAAATGCGCTGTGCTGTTCGAGGCACCGCTCGCCGCCGGCCTGCTGGGCGCCTTCGTGCAGGGCGTGAGCGGTGGCGCGTTGTATCGCAAGGCCACGTTCCTCGTCGACACGTTGGGCAAGCCGGTGTTTGCCGATCACGTGGGCATTCACGAAGACCCGCACGTGCCGCGAGCGATGGGCAGCGCCCCGTATGACGAAGAGGGCGTGAAGACCCGGGCCCGCGACGTGGTCACCGACGGTGTGGTGCAGGGTTACTTCCTCTCGACGTACTCGGCACGCAAGCTCGGCATGCAGACGACCGGTAATGCCGGCGGTTCGCACAACCTGCGCATGTATAGCAAGCTGACCGCGCCGACCGACGACTTCCGCGCCATGCTCCGCAAGCTCGGTACGGGCCTGCTGGTCACGGAACTGATGGGGCAGGGCGTGAACTACGTGACGGGCGATTATTCGCGCGGCGCGTCGGGTTTCTGGGTCGAGAACGGCGAAATCCAGTATCCGGTGGAAGAAATCACGCTGGCCGGCAACCTGAACGACATGTTCCGCCAGATCGTCGCCATCGGTGCCGACACGCTCGTGCGTGGCACCAAAGAGGTGGGGTCAATCCTGATTGAACAAATGACCATTGCCGGTCATTGATGCTGCGAAATCTCATTCTGGCGCCACAAACGCGTTGCATTTATGCGCCAGGGCGGGGCAAAAACCCAATTGCCGTGTCCGTTCGCGATAGATTGCGTTATTTTGCGTTATCCTTAGGGGTTTTCTTAAGCCACGGTTTAAGAACGAATACGGTAGTTAGGGTAATGGGCGCGCTCACAAGGCGCGCCTTCTCATAACTAGAGACTAGGTATTGGAGGAAGAGCACTCATGAAAAGCACTATGACCAAGTTGCTGGCTGCACTTGTCGCCACGGGGATGGTGGCTGCGGCCCACGCAGCCGATCTGAAGATCGGCGTGGCCGAAGCACTGTCGGGCGGCGCTGCGCAATATGGCGCGGCCATCAAGAACGGTTTCCAGCTCGCGGCTGACGAGATCAATGCCGCCGGCGGCGTCAATGGCAACAAACTTGTACTGCAAGTCGAAGACGAGCAAGGCAAGAAGGAAGAAGCGATCAACGTTTTCAAGAAGCTGATCTTCCAGGACAAGGTGCTGATGGTGTTCGGCCCCACGCTGTCGAACTCGGCACAGGCTGCCGACCCGATCGCACAAGCCGGCAAGACGGTCGCCTTTGGCACGTCGAACACGGCTGACGGCATCACGTCGATCGGCGATTTCATCTTCCGTAACTCGGTGACCGAAGCCGACGTGCTGCCGGAGACCATCAAGGTCGCGGCCAAGCACACGGGCATCAAGAAGGTCGCAGTGCTGTACGGCAACGACGATGTGTTCACGAAGAGCGGCTACGACAACTTCAAGAAGGCGCTGGAAGACCTGAAGATCCCGGTCACGACGACCGAGACGTTCGCCAAGGGCGACGTGGACTTCAAGGCACAGCTCACGAAGATCAAGGCCAGCAACCCGGACGCCATCGTGCTGTCGGCACTGATCGCCGAAGGCGCGCCGATCATGGTGCAAGCCCGTCAACTGGGTATCAACGTGCCGTTCATCGGCGGCAACGGCATGAACTCGGTCAAGGTGTTCGACCTGGCCAAGGGCAGCTCGGATGGCCTGTGGGTGGGTAGCCCGTGGTCGATCGAGAACAACACGCCGGCCAACACCAAGTTCATCGCGGCCTACAAGGCCAAGTACTCGGTGTCGCCGGACCAGTTCGCCGCGCAAGCCTACGACGCCATGTACATCGCCGCTGGCGCGCTCAAGAACGTGAAGATCTCGGGCAACCTGGACGCCGACCGCAAGGCACTGCGCGACGCGCTGCCGAGCGTGACGCACGAAGGTGCGACCGGTGCTTTCGCGTTCCGTCAGGCAATGGGCAAGAACGGCAAGCCGGCTGGCTATGACGCAAAACAAGCGCCGATCGTCAGCGTGACGAAGGGCAGCAAGTACGTCATCGAGAAGTAAGCAGCCCGGCAGTACTTGAAGAAGTCCGCATGGGCGTAGGGCTGAAAGGCGCTACGCCCATCGGCGTTTCTGGCGCATGCCGCGCCCCCTCTCGGCACGCGTCTTCGTCCCTCAGGCTGGAATACACACCATGCTGGAACAGCAACTCGTCAACGCGCTCTCCCTCGGGTGCGTGTACGCCTTGTTCGCGCTCGGGTTCACACTCGTGTTCGGCATTCTCGGCGTCATCAATCTCTCGCACGGCGCGGTCTTCATGGTCGGCGCGTATGCCGCCCTTCAGGCTGTCGCACGTCTGCATCTGCCGCTGTGGGCGGCCATCATCACGGCGGTGATCGTCAGCGGTCTGCTCGGGCTGCTCATCGACGTGCTCGTGCTCAAGCCGCTGCGCAAGCGCGGTGCGCCTCACCTGATTCCGATGATCGCCACCATCGGCGTGGGCATTCTGCTCAACAACGGTATTCAGGGCATCTTCGGTGCAGAGAATCTGCGCTTCCCGTACGAATTGGTCCCGCAAGACACCCTTACGGTGGCCGGCGTCCACATGACCGTGCTGGAACTGGTGATCATCTTCGTCTCGTTCGCACTGATGGCGCTGCTCATCACCACGATCAAGAAGACGCAACTGGGCCGCGCATTGCGCGCGATTGCCGAGTCGCCGAAGGCCGCCTACCTGCTGGGCATCAACGTCGAAGGCCTGTTCCTCGCGACGTCGTTTGCGGCGGCCGGACTGGGCGGTATGGCCGGCGTGCTGATCGGGCTGTACTCGAACGCGGTGTTCCCGCTGATGGGCCAGCCGATGCTGCACAAGGGCATCGCGGTGATCATTCTGGGCGGCATGGGCGACATTCGCGGCGCGATGATCGGCGGCCTGTTCCTCGGGTTTGCCGAGGTGATGTCGGTGGCCTATATCGGCTCGAACATGCGCGACGCCGTGGCGTTCGGCTTGTTGTTCCTGATCCTGTTGGTGCGTCCGCAGGGGTTGTTCGGCAAAGTGCTCGAACGCAAAGCGTAATTACGGGGGCGCAATGGACTGGTTCAATAATTTCTGGGCGGTGTACAGCAATTTGGTGCTGACGTTGGGCACCAATGCGCTGCTGGCGCTGTCGATTTACCTCACGCTCTCGTGCGGCATGCTCGCGATGGCCAATGCGGCGTTCATGGGCATTGGCGCTTACACGGCGGCACTGTTGACGATGAACTACGAGATGCCGTTTGCGGTGTCGCTCGCGGGTGGCATGGCGGCACCGGCACTCGTCGCGTTCATCATCGGCAAGCCGACGCTGCGCCTGTCGGGCGTGTATCTGGCGATGGCCACGCTCGGCTTCGGCGAAGTCGTGCGCGTGCTGATCCTGAACACTGAAGACCTGACGGGCGGTGCACTCGGCCTGAACGGCATTCCGCAACTCACGCAGTGGTGGCACGTGGCTGGGGCCGTGGTGATTACGCTGGCCGTGCTGTGGCGCCTGCGCCGCTCCAAGATCGGCCGTGCGTTCGAAGCCATCAAGGAAGACGAGACGGCGGCGGGCCTCATGGGCATCAACGTCACCGGCTACAAGATGCTGGCGTTCGTGCTGGGCGCCGTGCTGGCAGGTCTGGCCGGTGCACTCAATGCGCATCTGACGTTCTTCATCGGCCCGAACGAGTACGGCTTCGATCGCGGCGTGGAGATTCTGACGATGGCGATTCTCGGCGGTATCAACGGTCTCGTGGGCCCGGTGCTCGGCAGCACGATCCTGACGCTGTTGCCGGAGATGCTGCGCGCGTTCAACGATTTCCGTCTTGTGGTCAACGGGCTGATTCTGGTGCTGATCGTGTTGTTCCTGCCCAAGGGCATCTGGGACCCGACACGTTTTCGCCGGTGGTTCCGTGCCGGCAAGACGCGTTCGGCCTCTTCCACGTAAGCGGACAGGGGATACGACATGCTCAAGCTGACTAATATTTCCAAGCGATTCGGCGGCCTGCACGTGTTGCAGGACGTGAATATCGAGGTGCCGCAGGGCACTATCTTCGGTTTGATCGGACCGAACGGCGCCGGCAAGACGACGGTGTTCAACCTGATCACCGGCCTGTTGCAGCCGACTGGCGGCAGCATCACGTTCAACGGCGAGAGTCTGGTGGGGCAGAAGCCGCACAAGATTACGCAGCGCGGCATTGCCCGAACGTTCCAGAACATCCGCATCTTCAAGGAGATGACGCTGATCGAGAACGTGGTGGTGGGGATGCATCGCCATCTCACGTACGGACCGGCCGGGTTGCTGCTCTCGCTGCCGGGTTTTCGCGACATGGAGAAGCGCTCGCGTGAACGTGCGCACGAGTTGCTCTCGTGGGTGAAGCTCGATCACAAGGCGTACGACATCGCCGACAACCTCTCTTACGGCGATCAGCGCAAGCTCGAACTTGCCCGAGCGCTGGCCACCGAGCCGAAGCTGTTGCTGCTCGACGAGCCGGTAGCCGGCATGAACACGGGTGAGAAGGTCGATCTCATGAGCGAGATCGAGAACATCAAGGCGCGCGGTTACACGATCTTCATGATCGAGCACGACATGCGTTTCGTGATGGGCCTGTGCGAGCGTATCGCGGTGCTGAACTTCGGCCGCATCATCGCCGAAGGCAACCCGGACGAGATCAAGAACAACCCGCAGGTGATCGAGGCTTATCTGGGCCGCGATGACGATGAAGATATCGCCGCACTCGCAGCCAGCGGGGAGGACAAGGCATGAGCGCATTGCTCGAAGTGAAGGGCCTGAAGGTGGGCTATGGGCACATCGAGGCCGTGAAGGGCGTCGATTTCTCGTTGCGGGAACACGAGATCACCTCGCTCGTGGGGGCCAACGGGGCGGGTAAGTCGACGACATTGCTCGCGCTGTCCGGTCTGATCAAGAAGCAAGGTGGCACGATTCTGTTCGAAGGCGAGGACATTGGTGGTCTGGCCCCGAACAAGATCGTGCAGCGCGGGCTGGTGCAGGTGGCCGAAGGCCGCGCCACGCTCACGACGATGTCGGTGCGCGAGAACCTCGAACTCGGGGCGTACACGCGCCGCGACCGGCAGAACATCAAGGCGGATTTCGACAAGGTACTGGAGCGATTCCCGCGTCTTTCGGAGCGTCTTGAGCAGATGGCCGGCAACTTGTCGGGCGGCGAGCAGCAGATGCTGGCGATCGGCCGTGCGTTGATGGCGCGTCCGCGTTTGCTGCTGCTCGACGAGCCGTCGATGGGGCTGGCGCCGATCATCGTGCAGGGCATTTTCAACACGCTCAAGGAAATCAACGCCGACGGGCTGACGATCTTCCTCGTGGAGCAGAACGTGCGCCAGGCGTTGAAGATCGCGCAACACGGCTATGTGCTCGAAACCGGCAAGGTCGTGCTCGACGACACTGGCCGCAACCTGCTCAATAACCCACGTGTGCTGGAGGCGTATCTGGGCGGTTGATGCGACGGGGCAGGGGAGACGGCGCGTTTGCGTGGCGCTCCATGCTCGGGTGGCACCGATGTGACGTCGATCCCTCGTCGTCGGTTGGATGGCCACGTCAGCGGCATCGACGGTGGGTGTAAATCACCTCCTGTCGATGCCGTTTTCCTATTGAATGACCCCGTCAGCGGTGACATCGGCCAACGTAAAGGTTCGGGTTTCGCGCTGTGAAGGGCAAGGAAAGGCGATTGCCTGTGTGCCGATTGGCAGTCAACCGGAATTGGTGCATGCTGCGTGAAAACGGGCAGAAAGGACATTCATGGACGGCTTTCTCATGGAGCGTGCGTCGCGTGCGCAACTAGCGTTCGCTGGCTGTCTGGCGCTCATCATTCTCTGCGCGCTCGTGCTTGCTGCCCCGCAGGCGACGTCGCCGTTGCCGGCTGTGGCGCCGTTCCTGCCGATGTGCGGGCTGACCGTTTTCACGACGGCTACGATCGTCTCGTTTCTCCTCGCCGCACAATTCCAAGTCAGCCGCTTGCCGGTCTACGGACTGTTGGCAGGGGCCTACGCCTTCGCCGCTCTCACCGTGGCCATGCAGTTGCTGACGTATCCGGGGCTGTTTTCTCCGCAGGGCCTGTTCGGCGCCCGCCCAAGCACGTCCGGCTGGATCTGGGTGTTCTGGCACGCCGGTTTCCCCATCATGGTGCTTGTCGCGATGGTCTCGCGGCGTATGTTCACTCCGCAATCGATTACGCAGTTGCCGCCGCCGGGGCGGGCGACATGGATGTTCGTCGGCTTGCCGCTCATCGTGGCCGCGCTGTTGTGCCTGACGGCGCTTGCGGTACCGCTGCCACCAGCGCTGGCGCCGGCGACCGCCCCCGGTGATTTCTCCGATAGCGGTGCGGCGTTCGTCTTGTTGCTGCTGAATCTGGCGGCGCTCGGTGGCGTGCTGTCGCTGGGGCGCTTGCGCACGGTGCTCGACGTATGGGTAGCGCTTGCCGTACTCGCCTGCGTGACCGATACGCTCCTCAGCCTGATGAGCACGGTGCGCTTTTCGCTCGGCTGGTATCTGGCGCGCTTGTTCAGCATGTCGGCACCGGGGCTGCTCGTTTGTGTATTGGTGTGGGAAGTGACGCGGCTCTATCGCGAGTTGACGCGCGCACACCTGCGCCTGATCGAGTACAGCAATCGAGACGCGCTGACCGGCATCTTCAACCGTCGGTATTTCAACGAACGGTTTCCGCATGATTTCGAATTGGCCCGCCGTACGGCGCGGCCGTTGTCGCTACTGATGGTCGACGTCGATCACTTCAAGAAATACAACGATCTGTACGGTCACCCGGTGGGCGACGAGTGTCTGGAGAACGTGGCCGTGGCACTCATGCGGGCAACGCATCGCCCGACCGATCTGGTGGCGCGCTACGGCGGCGAAGAGTTCGTGATCGTGTTGCCGGACACCGATGTGAACGGTGCGCAGTTCGTGGCAACGCGCGTGACAGAAAGCGTCCGCGCGCTCGCACGGCCCGGCCCCGGCCCGCTCGGCTACGTGACCGTGAGTGTCGGTTGCGCGACCCACGTGCCGAAAGCGAACGACGCGAGCGACACGCCGGAGCGGCTGATCGCTCAGGCCGACGGGGCGCTCTATGCGGCAAAACGTCTTGGGCGCGACCGCATTCATATGGGGGTGCGCATTGACGACAGCGCGGGCAATGCAGGAAATGCAGGGAATTCAGGGGGCGAGGGAAGTGCCGCCAGCCCAGCCATCGACGCGCAGCGCGGCAACCTTAGCGCGTGATGGCTGAATGGGGCGATGAAGCAGTGAAGCGATAAAGCGATGAGGTGAGTGGCACAGGCACCAACGCCCGCGTCAAATCCGCTCGTAAGTCACGAACGCGTAGTTGAAGTCGTTCGGTGCCGGTGAGTGGTGCGTTTCACGCGCCGTCTCACGCCATTGCCCGGTGGCCAGCGCCGGGAAGTGCGCGTCACCGTCGAATGCCTTCGCAATTTCCGTGACGATCACCTTGTCGGCGCTCGGCAGCGCCTCGGCGTACAACTGCGCGCCGCCAATCAGGCAGATCTCTTCCGCACCGACGCACAACCGCATGGCGTCGATCAGCGAGCTTGCGACCTCACACCCCTCGATCTTCAGGTCGGCATTGCGCGACACCACGATGTTGCGGCGTCCCGGCAGCGGACGGCCGATCGAATCGTACGTCTTGCGGCCCATCACGACCGGCTTGCCGAGCGTGGTGCGTTTGAAGTGCGCGAGGTCTTCCGGCAGGCGCCACGGCAATTGATTGTCGCGCCCGATCACGCCGTTCTCGGCGCGGGCGACCACCAGTGTCAACAAAGTCATACGGCCACCGGTGCCTTGATATGCGGATGCGCTTCGTATCCGACGATATGAAAATCTTCGTAGCGATAATCGAAGATGGAGTCCGGCTTGCGCGAGATTTCGAGCTTCGGCAGCGGGAACGGCTCACGGGCGAGCTGCGTGCGCACCTGTTCGAGGTGATTGTTGTACAGATGGCAGTCGCCGCCGGTCCAGATGAAGTCGCCGACTTCCAGCCCGGTTTGCTGCGCCATCATGTGCGTGAGCAACGCGTAGCTCGCAATGTTGAACGGCACGCCGAGGAAAATATCGGCGCTGCGCTGATACAACTGGCACGAGAGCTTGCCGTCCGCCACATAGAACTGGAAGAACGCGTGGCAGGGCGGCAGCGCCATGCGCGGAATCTCGCTCACGTTCCACGCCGAGACGATCAGGCGGCGCGAGTCGGGGTTCTTGCGAATCTGGTCGACCAACTGGGTGATCTGGTCGATATGGCTGCCGTCCGGTGTAGGCCACGAGCGCCATTGCGCGCCGTAGACGGGGCCAAGCTCACCGTCCGCATCGGCCCATTCGTTCCAGATCGACACACCGTTTTCCTGAAGGTAACGCACGTTCGTGCTGCCCTGAAGGAACCACAGCAGTTCGTGCACGATGGACTTGGTGTGCACCTTTTTGGTCGTGACGAGCGGGAACCCGGCCTGCAAGTCGAAGCGCATCTGATAGCCGAAGACCGAGCGCGTGCCCGTGCCGGTGCGATCGGTCTTTTCGGTGCCATGGTCGAGCACATGGCGCATGAAGTCGAGGTACTGTTTCATAAGTCCATCCGTTTTGGCGGATTTTACCAGCCTCCGGGTGACGGTGTCCCCGAAGTGGTCGCCGCAAACGCCACCGGGTGCCGCACCGTGAGCCGCAGGCCCACGCGTTCCCCCGTTTCATGGGTCAGATCGCCATCGACGCGGGCGATGATTTCGTGGCCAGAAGCAAGCCGCAGGGTGTAGAGCTGATCGGCGCCGCGAAACGCCCGCCGCACGAGCGTGGCTTCGAATGGGCTCGCCGGGTCGTGCGTAATGTCATCGGCCCGCAGCAGCACATCGACGGCAAACGGCATTTCGCCCGAAGCCGAACGCTGCAACTGCGCCGCCAGCGCAGGCGTGGTGGCGATTTCCCCGATTTCGAGGGCGATGCTGCCAGCCTCGCCATGCTCCCCCTTCCCAACATGCTGACGAAACGACCCCGGTACCAGCGTGCCGCGACCGATAAAGTCGGCCACCACGCGGTTGGCGGGTGTCTGCCACAACTCACGGGCCGGTGACCATTGCGCAATGGCGCCCGCGTGCATCACCCCGATCCGGTCGGCCATGGCGAAGGCTTCGTGCTGATCGTGCGTGACGAGAATGGCCGTGGCACCACTGGCGCGAATGATCTCGCGCACTTCCACGGCAAGGCGTTCGCGCAAGTCGAGATCCAGATTCGAGAATGGCTCGTCGAGCAGCAGCAGGGCCGGCGAAGGGGCGAGCGCGCGGGCGAGCGCCACACGTTGCTGCTGACCGCCAGAGAGTTCGTGCGGATACTTGCGCAACGCCCCGGCAAGGCCGACGCGCTCGGCGAGGTCTTCCACCCGTGAATTCCGTTCTACGCGCGGGATGCGTCCCAGCCCGAAACCGATGTTCTGGGCCACGTTCAGATGCGGGAACAGCGCGTAATCCTGAAACACCACGCCGATGTGCCGCCGTTCCGGCGGTTCGCTGGCCTGCGCATTGGCGACTTCGTGGCCGTCGAGGACGATACGCCCGCCGCCCAGCGGCTCGAAACCGCACACGGCGCGCAGCACCGTGGTCTTGCCGCAGCCCGACGGGCCGAGCAGGCAGCCAATTTCTCCGCGCGCGAGCGACAGCGACAGATCACGCACGGCCGTGTGGGTGTGGCCGGCGGTGTCGTACGTGACGGTGATGTGATCGAGCAGCAGGTAGGGCAGAGACATGACGGGCGAGGGGTTCAGAGGGAAAACAACACAGACGCACAGACGACCGCGACGTCAATTATCTGGGCAAATTATCCGGGCAAATTGTCGGGGCAAATCTTCCGGGCAAATCATCGAACCGAAATCGCGCCCCATGCATGCTGGGCACTTTCCGCCAACCCGGGCGTCAGAGATGCGATTGCGAATGCGTATAATTTACAGCACGTTTAGACCGGTGAACGTCTGCCGGTTCCCTCACGGGGCGGGCGTCGACCTCGGCGCAGGCCATGCCACGTGTCCCATACGTTCCGATTGATCCGTCAACCGACCCACTGAATTCGATTTGCCGATGCCCTCGACGCCCCCGCCGCGCGCCGCTTCCGACCTTGCCCCAGGCACCCACGGGCCGACTGCCGAACGGGAGAACCGTTCGATTGACGGGGCTGCGGCATCGGCTGCGGCATCAACTGCAAAAGTCGACGCGGCCCCGAGCGCACCGCGCGTTGCGCGTCTGCGTCTGGGCCACGGCAAATGGATATGGCTGCTTGCCGCGTGGCTGCCGGCGCTGGTGGTCCTCGTCCCGATGTTCGGCATCGTGGCCGCGCTGGGCGCGGGGGATGCCAACACGCGCGCCATCCTGCTGCACATGCTCGACACGGTCCTGCCCGAGTACGCGCTGAATTCGCTGCGTATTTCGCTGGCCGTGGCCGTCGGCGTGCTGGCGATGGGCGTGTCGAGTGCGTGGCTCGTCGTGCACTACGCGTTCCCCGGGCGGCGTGTGCTGGCGTGGGCGCTGATTCTGCCGCTCGCCATGCCGGCCTACGTCACGGCCTACGCCTATACCGACTTCCTCCAGTTCTCCGGCCCGGTGCAAACGGCGCTGCGTCGGGCATTGGGCGTCGATCGCCTGAGCGCATTCCCCGAGATCCGTTCGTGGTATGGCGCGGCGTGGGTCTTCGCCGGGGCGTTCTATCCGTACGTCTATTTGCTGGCACGCACGGCGTTTCTCGACCATAGCCAGCGATTCCTCGAAGCGGCCCGCACGTTGGGCTGCACCCCGTGGCAGGCGTTCTGGCGCGTGGCGTTGCCGCTGGCGCGGCCGGCGCTGGTGGCGGCCGTGGCCCTCGTCCTCATGGAGACGCTCGCCGACTACGGCGCCGTGGCCTACTTCGGGGTGCCCACGTTCACGACCGGCATTTACCGTGCGTGGCTGTCGATGGGCGACCGCGTTGCCGCCGCGCAACTTTCGGTCTGTCTGCTGGCCGCCGTGCTGGTACTGCTGATGCTGGAGGCGCGCGGTCGCGCACGCCTGCGCTACTACGGGGCGCCGGGCCGGGCACCGACCACGGCGCGCCGCACGGTGCTTCGGGGCGGACGCGCTTGGCTGGCCACCCTCGTCTGCGTGTTGCCGCTGATCATCGGCTTCCTTCTGCCGGCGGTCATCATGCTTCGGCTGGCCGTTTCCGAACTCGATCAGGTGCCGTGGTCGCGCTATGGGGAATGGGTCTACAACACCGTGCGGCTCGCAGGTGCGGCAGCGTTGGTGGCGAGCGTCTTCGCGATCGTGCTCGGCTATGCGCAGCGGCAGACCCCGGGCCGCGCCACACGGGCGGCCGTACGCCTTGTCGGTGTGGGCTATGCGATTCCGGGCGCGGTGATCGCCCTCGGTATCCTCACACCGGTGCTGCGGCTGGACACCTGGCTCGGCGACCTGCTCGGTGCCGACGGTCTGGTGCTGGCGGGCACGGCCGGCGTGCTGATCTATGCCTATCTCGTGCGATTCCTGCCCGCCGCCTTGCAAAGCGTGGATGCGGGCTTCGCCAGAATTTCCCCTAATCTCGACGCCAGCTCACGCAGTCTCGGCGTGGGCGGCTGGGCCATGCTGCGGCGCGTGCATCTGCCGCTGTTGCGCGGCAGCGTGCTGACGGCGGCGCTGCTCGTCTTTGTCGACGTCATGAAAGAGCTGCCCGCCACGCTGGCGTTGCGTCCCTTCAATATGGACACGCTCGCCGTGGTCACCAGTCATCTGGCCGCCGACGAACGGTTGGCCGAGGCCGCCGTGCCGGCCCTCACGCTCGTGGCCGTCGGCTTGCTGCCGGTGCTGGTGCTGGCAAGGGCGATCGCCCGGCGCGCTTGAAAAATACTGAAACGTTTATCAGTTGCCGCTGCGATAGCGCCGCACTATAGTCGAATCAGACCCGGCAACGTTACCGGGGAGACTGAGCGTCAACAAAATGATTGCGATCGTCATTTGCAAATGTTGGCTGTTCATGGCCATGGCGTCGGCACCGCCGCCTGAGGCATCGTTCAACACGGCAGACGGCGGCTGGAGTGCCGTTCTGGTGTCCGGAGCGATGCGTTAGCGGCGCCTGGGAGGGACCGGCACCGGCTTACCGAGACGGACGCTTGGCGTCCGGTGGAGTCTCGCAACCTGGCGTCTTGCCGTCCCTTCCATCCCCCCGACTCACCGTTTCGCGCCGCAATCGTCATGTCAGTGCAAGGCGTCGCAACGGGGCTGCAGTGTTGTTTTCGTGTGCCGGCGAACCGGGGGAAAGCGGTATCGAAGTGGCATTTTTACCCCTTGCGTCGCACAATCGCTGTCAATGCAGTGCCTTCGGGAGACTGGCATGGCGCTTTGGCGGATCGATCTGGTATCGCTGCGTCTGTTCGTTGCCGTTTGCGAGGAGAGCAGCATTGCCCGCGCCGCCGAGCGCGAGTTCATCGCCCCATCGGCGGTCAGCAAGCGCATCAACGATCTGGAGTCGCTGGTCGGCTCCGCGCTGTTGCAACGGCACAAGTGGGGGGTGCGCGCCACGCCGGCCGGCGAAGCGCTGCTTCACCACGCGCGTAATGTGCTGCGCAGCCTCGAGAAGATGCAGGGCGACTTGTCCGAATACACCAGTGGTGTGCGCGGCCACATTCGCATCTTTGCCAATGTGTCGTCCATCGTCGAGACGCTGCCCGATGAACTCGGCGCGTTCCTGCGCCGCCACGAGGGCGTGAAGGTCGATCTCGAAGAACACACCAGCGCTCAGGTGGTGCGCGGCGTGGCGGAAGGGGCGACTGACATTGGCATCTGCTGGGACGCCGTCGACACCCGCGACGTTGAAGTCTTCCCCTACCGCCACGACCAGATCGTGGCCGTGCTGCATCGGGAGCATTCGCTCGCCAATGCCAGTCAGTTGGCCTTCACCGAGACACTCGATTTCGACCACATCGGCGTGCATCCTGACAGCGCCATGTACACCGTCCTGCGGCGCATCGCGGCCGAGCAGGGCAAGACCGTCAAATTCCGCATTCACGTATCGACGTTCGAGGCCGTGTGCCGCATGGTGCGCGCCAACCTCGGCATGGCCGTGGCGCCGCGCGAGGCGGTCGGCGTCTACTCGCAGGTGCCGGACGGCGAGGCGCTGCGCGTGGTGCCGCTCACCGATAGTTGGGCGCAACGGCGGTTGATCGTGTGCGTACGGCGTTACGACGCATTGCCGGTGGCGTCGCGCATGCTGGTGGATCATCTATGCGCGCGCGGGAGCACGGAGGCATCGTGAACGGCGATGTCTGGCATGCCGAAACACATCTTGTCGCCGCCACCCCGGCGGCGGATGCTCAGGGAGCCGATAGCGATTCTGGCCGACGAGCCGGAGCGCGCCTGCGTCCCGATCCCACGGGAGGAGACTCGCGATGACACAAAGTGAAGCGCGCCGCGTGCGCGATGTAGTGGGCCGTCTGGTGCTTGTGCTTGCCCTGATGGCACTTGGCCTCATAGCGTTGAGCCTGAGCAGTACGGCGCGCGCCGCACCTGCCCAGCCGCTGGAAAAACCCAAGATCACCATCGCCGTGGGCGGCAAGCCCGGGCTCTATTACCTGCCGCTGACCATCGCCGAGCAACTCGGCTACTTCAAGGACGAGGGGCTCGACGTCACCATCGACGATTTCTCGGGCGGCTCGAAAGCCTTGCAAGCCGTCGTGGGCGGCAGTGCAGACATCGGCACCGGGGCCTTCGAACATACCTTGCTGATGCAGACCAAGGGCCTGACGTATCAATCGTTCGTTGTGCTTGGCGCCGCACCCCAACTGGTACTCGGCGTCGTGAAAAGCCACAACAACGACGTCAAGTCCGTGAAGGATCTCAAGGGCATGCGCATCGGCGTAAGTGCCCCCGGCTCCAGCACCCACATGCTGGTCAACGTAGCGCTTGCCAAGGCGGGACTCAAGCCGTCTGACGTGTCCATCGTCGGCGTCGGTACCAATGCCACCGTGGTGGCAGCGGCGCGCGGCGGGCAAGTCGACGCGGTGTCCAACGTCGATCCGATGATGACGCTGCTTCAGGAGTCGGGCGACATCAAGGTGCTCATCGACACGCGCACGCAGGCGGGCACCCGTGCCATGTTCGGCGGACCGATGCCGGCGGCCGTGATGTACGCGCCACAGAGTTTCATTCAGAAGAACCCCCGTACCGTACAGGCGCTGGCCAACGCCATCGTGCGCGCCGACAAGTGGCTGCAACACGCATCGGCGGCCGAGTTGCTCAAGACCGTGCCGGAACCTTATTTGCTGGGGGACAAGACGCTTTATCTGAAGGCCTTCGCCAACTGCCGCGAAGCGTTTTCGCCCGACGGCATGATGCCGGCCGATGGTCCTGCTACGGCGTTGCGCGCGCTGGCGTCGTTCACGCCGGAGGTCAAGCCGGCGCAGATTCGTCTCGGCGACACCTGGACCAACACTTTTGCCACGCAGGCGAATCGCCAGTACCCCTGACGAACGCGCGTTTAGACGTCATGCCCTCGAAATTCAGCCGCCGCTACGTCTCCGAGGCCCGATTTGGGCACGGAACTTGCGATCCGAACGGGTGACCCGATGCGGGAACATTCCAGGAGCGATCACATGCAAACCACTGTGCGACTGACCGGACGTGTGCTTTGGTTGAGCGACAGCGCCGAGGCCATGACGCGGCAATTGGCGGGCGAGGATCTGACGCGCGCCGACGCCGGCACCCTGCGTGACCAGATTTCCACCGACGAAATGACCCCGGCGTGGGCGTGTCTCACCTTCGACGACACGCTGGGCGACTACGTTTATGTCGGATTGCGATGCAGTGATGGCGATGCCGATCCGGCGGGCATTTTCCCCGTGAAGCCGAAATCGGTGCGTTCAGGCGGCTTTGCGTTGTCGGTCTCCGGCACGCGGCGCGGCAAAGGGTCGTCGCGTGAAGCGAGTCCGTTCGCCGAATGGTGCGCGGGCATCCGGCTCGTGATTGCCGACAGTCTGGAGCGCATTTACGCGCAGAACTGCCAGAACCTGGGCTTGCTGACGTCGACCGATCAATCGCTTGTCGAGCGTCTGCTCGCGGGGGAAGAGATACCCGTCGAGGCGTTTCTGGAGGATTGCGACTCACTCGGCGAGGCCATCGTACGCAGCGGCGGGTTGTTCGGCTATACACGGCGGCGGCTGGCAGGAGAGATCGTGCCGCCGCGCCCCGCGCATGCGCCCGGCCCCATGACGTATGGCGAGAAGATCATCGCCCGTGCGCTGGGTGTTGCGCGTGTGCGAGCGGGCGACGCCGTCTTCGTGCCCGCCGACTGGCGCTTTTCCCACGAATACGTCACGCCGATGGCCGTGAGTTTTCTGCATCACGCGTTCGAGGGGGCGGGTACCGATACGCCGTCGCTGCACGATCCCGCGTCGATTCTCTGCTTTGAAGATCATCTGACGCATCTCGATGCAATGACGGGCGGCAACCGTCCGCCAGCGCTGATTGAAGCGGCGCATCAACTCGGTGCGGTGCAACGCGACTTCTGCGCGAAACATCAATTGCGTCTGCACGGCCGTATACCGGGCGGTGGCTCCGAAGGTATTTGCCACGCCATCATGCTGGAGCGCTATGCGTTGCCCGGACAGGTGGTTGTCGGCACCGATTCGCACACGCCGCACTGCGGTGCCATCGGCGCGTTTGCCTTCGGTGTCGGCGCGACCGAAATGGCGAATGCGTGGCTCACGGGCGACGCACGGCTGGTCGTGCCGGGCACATGCCTTGTGCAGCTTCGCTCGCAGTTGCCGGCAGGTGTGGGTGCCAAGGATCTCGCGCTGCATGCGCTGCATTTGCCCTACATTCGCGACGGCCGTGCCATCGGCCAGATCATCGAGTTTGCGGGCGAGGCGGTGGTGCATCTGTCAACGGACGAGCGCGCTACGCTGACCAACATGGTGGCCGAGATCGGCGGACTCACGGGTCTTGTGGTGCCCGACGCCGAGACAGTTCGATATTTGAACGAACGGCGTGGTTTGTCGATGGCGCTCGACCCGTGGATGACGAACGATGCGCAGGCGTCGTATGCCCATGTCATCGAGATCGACTGCGCACGTGTGGGTGCGATGGTGGCCAGTCCCGGCGACCCGGGCAACGGTGTCGCCCTCAACACGCTCGCTGCGCCCGTGCGCATCGACATTGCCTATGGCGGCTCGTGCACCGGCAGCAAGCGCGACGATCTGCGCGCTTGTCACGACGTGCTCGCCTGGGGATTGTCGCGCGGCATGCATGTGGCCGACGGTGTGCGCTTCTATCTGCAATACGGCAGTGAGGATGTGCGCACGTGGTGCGAGTCGCAGGGCTACACCCGCGTGTTCGAAGCGGCGGGTGTCACGTTGTTGTCGCCCGGTTGCGGCGCTTGCGTGAACGCGGGGCCCGGGGCGTCGAGCAAGGCAAGCGACGTGGTGATCAGCGCACAGAATCGGAATTTCCCGGGACGCTCGGGCCCCGGCCAGATGTGGCTCGGCAGCCCGGCGACCGTCGCGGCGAGCGCGCTGGCGGGCTATATCGTCGGCTTCGATCAATTGCAACGCAACGCACGCGGCGTACCGCCCGCGCGCCTCGCGTCGAACCATCCGGCAGGCGGGCACTTACCCGCGCGCTAGACAAGGCGCCCCGCATGGCCCGCTTGTCCGGCGATGTGCGGCGCAGTAGAGGAGGCAGCACATGCAGGATGCCGTTCGCGCGACGCCAATGCCACTGCAAGGCATCCGCGTGGTGGAGTTCTCTCATATGGTGATGGGCCCGACGTGCGGCATGGTGCTGGGCGATCTCGGCGCCGACGTCATCAAGGTCGAGCCGGTGAGCGGCGATGCCACGCGCCGGTTGCTCGGCACCGGTGCGGGGTTTTTTCGCACGTTCAACCGGAACAAGCGCAGTCTGGCCGTCGATGTCACACGCCCGGAAGGGCGGGAGTTGATGCTTCGGCTCGTGGGCACGGCCGACGTGGTGACTGAGAACTTCAAACCGGGCCGCATGCGGCAGATCGGGCTCGACTATGCCACGCTCGCGCGGCTCAACCCCGCGCTGGTCTATGTCTCGCTCAAGGGGTTTCTGCCGGGACCGTATGCCGCGCGCACAGCACTCGACGAAGTCGTGCAAATGATGGCCGGGCTGGCGTACATGACGGGGCCGCCGGGGCAGCCGTTACGGGCCGGCGCATCGGTCAACGACATCATGGGCGGTGTGTTCGGCGCGCTGGCGGCGCTCGCGGCCCTCTATGAGCGCAAGACCACGGGGCGCGGACAGGAAGTGCAGGGCGCGCTTTTCGAGAACTGCGTCTTGCTTGCAGCGCAACACATGCAGCAATACGCGGTCACGGGCGTGGCGCCGGCGCCGATGCCGGCGCGCGTCTCGGCATGGGGCATCTACGACGTATTTACCGCACGCGACGGCGTGCAGATCTTTCTGGCGGTGGTGAGCGACACGCAGTGGCGCATTTTCTGCGACGTCTTCGGGCGCAGCGACTTGGCCGACGATGCGAGGCTCGCCACCAACAATGACCGCGTGCTCGCGCGCGATTGGCTGATGCCGCTGCTGCGCGAGATGGTGCAGGGCTACGACGCGGACTACCTGTCGGCCGCGTTCGAGCGTCACGGCTTGCCGTTCGCGCCCATCGTCACCCCGCAGGCGCTGTTCGACGACCCGCATCTGCAAGCGAGCGGCGGCCTCGGCGAGTTGACCACCGATGACGGTGAGCACACCGCCGTACCCTTGCTGCCGATCACCATGGCCGGGCAGCGCCTGCCGGCGCGCATGCCGTTACCGACGGTCGGTGAGCACACCGGTGAGATTCTGCGCGAGATCGGCTATCGCGACGTGCAGATCGCCCGCCTGCTGGCCGAGGGCGTGATTGCGTGGCCGTCGGGGGCCCCCGGGGATGACGCGCATGACGGGCATGACGGGCATCCGGACGGACAGGCGCCGAGGTCAGCCTCCGCCGACGCCACCGGCGCGATGGCATCGACCGTTGGCAGCGCGGCGACGAATTCAGACAAGTCCGAGGGCGAATGAGGGTTCGTCTGGTTGCGGGCGAAGGGTGAGGCACGATACGGTAGCAAGCAGTCGCCCGATAACCCTATTCCGCTACCCCATGACCGCCTCTCAAGATGCGCCGCTGGCCGGCGTTACCGTACTGGATCTCACCCGTTTGCTCCCCGGCCCGTTGGCCGGCCTGCGTCTCGCAGAGATGGGCGCGCACGTCATCAAGATCGAAGACACCGGCGCGGGTGATTATGCCCGCGAGATGATGCTGCGCGAGGCAGAGGCACCGCCCAGTGCGTTTTGGCGATTGCTCAATCGCGGCAAATCAGTGGAGCGGCTCGATCTCAAGCAAGCCGCCGATCGCGCCGTGTTTCTCGAACACGTGGCACGCGCGGACGTGCTGCTTGAAGGCTTTCGTCCCGGCGTGATGGACCGGCTGGGCTTCGGCTTCGAGACGCTCGTAAAACATCGTCCATCGCTGGTGATGGCATCGATCAGCGGCTACGGACAGCAGGGACCGTTGGCGCAGGCAGCAGGTCACGACATCAACTACATCGGTTACGCGGGCGTGCTTGATCAACTGTGTGACGCGAGCGATGCGCCAATCGTGCCGAACTTCCAGATCGGCGATTTGTTTGGCGGTGCGCAGGCCTGCGTCGAGGTGGTGCTGGCCGCGCTTTTTGCGGCCCTGCGGACCGGGCGCGGGCGGTGGCTCGACGTGTCGATGACACACGAAGTCTTTCGCGCCAATCTGGTGCCGGCTGTGGCGGTGCACCGACAGGCGCGTGCTGCGCGTGCGGGCGAAGACCTGCTCAATGGCGGCGTGCCTTGCTATCAGGTGTATCGCACGCAAGACGGGCGTTACATGGCGGTAGGGGCACTCGAACTTAAGTTCTGGCAGACGTTGTGTGACGTGCTGGACCGTCCGGGGTGGAAAGACAGGCACTGGATGCTCGGGCAACCGGTCGGCGGCGAGGATGCCCGTGCCTTGCAGGCGGAGTTAGCGGCGGTGTTTGCAAGCGCCTCGCAAGCCGACTGGACGGCACGGTTTGCGAACGCCGATTGCTGTGTCACGCCGGTGCTTCGACTCGAAGAGGCGATGACGCATCCGCTATTCACCGGCATGGCGGATGTGCTGAAGGCTTGAGGCGATGGCGTTACCGAATGTCACAAAATTCCTTCGCGGCGTGGCGCAACAACGGTCGTCGATCGCGTAGAGTCGTCGCTTGCCGATCACGACCTGCCCATGATTCGATTGCCTGACTTCGACACCCTGCGCAAGACACGTCGCCTAGTCTGCGTCGTGGCGATGACCTCGCTGTGCGGCGCCTGTGCGTCGTATCAGGAGACCCCGGTCGATCACGGCAAGGTGCGCTCCACGTCGATGACGACGGCCGATCTTGCGCAGACCGATATCAACCGCATGGCAACGCTCGGCATGCGCGCCAATCTCGAAAGTCTCTATCTGCTGGCCGACAAGCTCTACAAGCGCAATCCGCGCGAATGGCGCAAGAGCGGTGCCGCCACGCAAGGGCAAGCGATGGCGCAACTGCGTGCGGCGGTCGAAGGGCGCCGCAATCTGGCGGAATTGAAAGACTTGCGTGACGTCAGGGCGCTGTCGCGTTCACTCGATCCGGCGTTTGACGGCGACCGCGTGGCCGCCTTCGTCTTCAGCTTGTCGGACACGATCATCACGGCGCACGGCGGCAGCACGGTGTTCTATCTGAGCGACGGTCTCGATGGGCAGCGTATCTATAACGCTGCACGAAATGTGGAGATCGCTGCATGGCTGCTGGCCAGCCGTCGCGATCTGGCCGGGCGGCCGCTGCTTCTCGCCAACGAGATGGCCGATGTGACCAACGTGAGTTTTGAACGTGAATTCGGCAAGATCATCGGCCGTCTGGACCTGCTCGCCGAAATGCTCGACGAGAAATATCGGCGAGCGGGTATCGGCTATGTGCAAAACCTGCTCGGCGCGCAGTTTCTTCAGTTCCTGCCGGTGCGGTAGCGGTGGTTGGCAGCGGCATCTCGGAGATGTGCCTCATAGGCTGCGATAAGTAGACGAATGCTGTATATTTGCACAGTGTTTTCCGCCCTTATCCATGCTGCCCCTCACACGCAAAATCATCCACTGCGACGCCGATTGCTTCTATGCCTCGGTCGAGATGCGTGACGATCCGTCGTTGCGGGGCATTCCATTGGCGGTGGGCGGGCAGCCCGATCAGCGCGGCGTCGTCGCCACCTGCAACTACGAGGCCCGCGCGTTCGGCGTGCGCTCCGCCATGCCATCGGCACAGGCGGTCAAGCTTTGCCCCGATCTGCGCATCATTGCGCCGACGATGGAGCGGTATCGCGAAGCCTCGCAACGCATCATGGCGATCTACCGCGATTACACCGATCTGGTCGAACCGCTCTCGCTCGATGAGGCGTATCTGGACGTCACTGATAGCGAGCGATGCGAGGGTTCTGCCACGTTGATTGCCCGCGAGATCCGGACGCGCATCTCGGCGGAGGTCGGACTGACGGTGTCTGCTGGCGTGGCCCCAAACAAGTTCATTGCGAAGATTGCCAGCGACTGGCGCAAGCCGGACGGCATGTTCGTGGTGCGTCCGGCGGAGATCGACGCGTTTGTCGCCGCGCTGCCAGTCGAGCGCCTGTTCGGTGTGGGGAAGGTCACGGCCGAGAAACTGCGTGCACTTGGCGTGGATTCCTGCGGCGATCTTCGCAACCACTCGCTGACGGAATTGACCGAGCGCTTTGGCGTGTTCGGCCAGCGTCTGCATGAACGCTGCCGGGGTATCGATACACGGGAAGTGACGCCTGACCGGGAGCGCAAATCGATCAGCGTCGAAACTACCTACACGCGTGATCTTCGGACGCTCGCCGATTGCGAAGTGGCGTTCGAACCGCTGATGCGCCAGTTGCACGAGCGAATTGCACGGGCACGACGCGGCGAACCGATCGCGATTGCCAAGGTTTTCGTCAAAGTGCGTTTCGCAGACTTTTCGCGTACGACCGCCGAAGCGGGGGCGCTCGGCGTCGACGCCACGCAATGTCGCCAGCTGCTCGCCGAAGCGGTGGGGCGCCGTCGTCGCCCGGTACGGCTGATGGGTGTCGGTGTGCGTCTGCTCGAAGCACAGGCGGCGCGTCAGTTGCGATTGTTCGACGATTGGGACGACGTGCCCGTCGCTGTGCAGGAAGGGGGCGCAGCAAGCGCATAAGCAAGCCATAATGCTGCATCACACTTGCGTATGCGGGTAGGGAGAAAGCGGATGGCGGAGATCATCGAAGTTACGCTGCGGCTCACGGCCGCATTGTTGTTGGGCGGTCTGGTCGGACTCAACCGTAACTTGCATCACAAATCGGTGGGGTTGCGCACGCTCGCCATCGTCTCGTTCGGCTCGGCGCTATTCGTGCTGGCCGTGGTGCCGTTCCCCGGTTCTGACGTCGCGACCGATGCGTCGTCGGTGGGCCGCGTCGTGCAGGGCATCGTGGCCGGTATCGGCTTTCTAGGCGCGGGCTGCATTGTGCGCTCGGGGCGCAGTGCCAACGTGCACGGCTTCACCACCGCGGCGGCGCTCTGGAGTACGACCGGCATCGGCATCATCTGCGGGCTGGGGCGCTGGCATATCGCGCTCGTGGCGATGGTGCTGCTGCTTATCGTGCTGGCGGTCGGCGGGCGAATCGAAGCCCTCGCACACCGCTGGCTGGGCCACGACGATCCATCGCCGGAAGCGGCTGCCGGGGACGCGTCGGCGCCGCGTGGGCCCGACGACAAGTGACTTCCGGCTGACCTCTGGAAAAGATGCACATCACGCCCTCCTGGCTCAGGATGCGGCGGACAAATTCCTGCGGATACCGAAGAAAAATGCCCGCCGAAGCGGGCAAATGACGTTGTCGCAGTACCCCCAAAAGGACGTAAGAGGGCGATTTCATTTTGGTCAACCGAGTACCGTTCGCCAATCGGGGCTTGCCCGATTAGGGAAAGCACGCTCGGGAGAACGCTTATGCGGCGGGTAGCGGTGAGTAGCGGTGAGTAGCGGTGAGTAGCGGCGACGAACGGCTGTTTGGGGGTGCCTTCCACTGATTGGCGTTTGCCATTTCAACGTGGCTCAGCCCGGTCGCCAAGCTCGATGACCCGGCACCGTCCCCCCGTCCTCGAATCCCATCACTGAAGTGCGCGCAACTCCGTGGCACGGGCTCGCGCCACGCGTTGGCCGTCGGCCTGTAGCGTGGCTGTCGCGGCATCGGCCTGCTGTGCTGCGTCGGTCGCCGTCGTGTAGGTCACGATGGCAGCCTGTCGCTCGCGTCGGAATCGCTCGGTGATGGGGGAACATTCGACGGCGGCTTCGTCGGCAAGACGGACCGGATCGGGCACCAGATTGACGTAGCGCGCGACGTGTCCGTACAAACAAGTCCGGTACTGATCTGCGGCCGCGTTGGCGGCGGCCAGATGGCGCTCACGCAGGGTGGCCGCATCGGGAGCAGGTTGGGTGGCCTTTGACGCCGCTGGCGGTGCTTTCGATGGCGTGGCGCAGCCGGCGAGCAAGGTGGCCGCGACAAGGATGAGGGCAGAGGGGAAGGCAGCAAGCCGGCCCGCGCGAGCGCCGGCCAAAGTCGGAAACGTCCGAGACATGAGGTAATCGACGCCGATGGCATAAAGTCCGCGATGCCGCTATGGTACGGGATTTGACGGACCAAACCGATACCGGCACGAGAGTGTCGCGCCGATCTGACATGACTGAATTTCAAAAGGGACTGGTGTGGCTGCGACGCGATTTGCGCTGCACCGACAACGCGACGCTGGCGCAAGCCTTGGCGACGTGCGGACAGGTTTATGTCGTGTTCGTGTTCGACACGACGATTTTGTCGGCCCTGCCGCGCGACGACCGCCGTGTCGCATTCATCCACGAAAGCGTCACGGCACTGGCGCATGACATCGAGGCGGCCGGCGGAGCACTGATCGTGCGTCATGGCGACCCGGTCGACGTGATTCCCGCGCTGGCGCAGTCGCTTGGCGTGCAGGTGGTTTTCGCTGGACGAGACTATGAGCCGGGCGCCGTGACGCGCGACCGTCAGGTCAGCCGCTTGCTGGACGACGCGGCGATCGGCTTCGAGCACGTCAAGGATCAGGTCGTCTTCGAGATGAATGAGGTGCTGACGGCGCAGAGCGAGCCCTATAGCGTCTTCACGCCATACCAGCGTGCGTGGCTCAAGCAGGCGCAGCCAGTCGATCTGGCGCCCCATGGCCGTCGTGCCGACATGCGGCGGCTGGCGGCGCCCGAGTCGATTTCCAGGGATGCGGCGTCGGAGGCAACCACCGAAATCCCGTCGCTGGCAGAACTGGGCTTCGATGTGCCTGCGGAGCGCCGCATGGCGATCCCGGCAGGCGAAGCCGGTGCGCAGCAACTGCTCGACGACTTCCTGCCGCGCATGGCCCATTACCGTGAACGCCGCGACTATCCGGCGGTACGTGGGCCGAGTTATCTCTCCGTGCATCTTCGCTTCGGCACTATTTCAATCCGGACACTCGCCCGCGAAGCGCATGCGGCCATGCTCCGTGGGGGGGACGCCGGTGCGGGCGCGCAGACATGGCTGAGCGAGCTGATCTGGCGCGAGTTCTACTTCATGATCCTGCATCACCATCCGGAAGTGGTCGGCAACGCGTTCAAACCGGCCTATGACGCGATTCAATGGGCGAGCGGACCAGCGGCTGACGACGATTTCAACGCTTGGTGTGAGGGCCGCACGGGCTATCCGCTGGTGGATGCGGCGATGCGTCAGATCAACCAGACGGGGTACATGCATAACCGCCTGCGCATGGTCGTGGCGAGCTTTCTGGTGAAAGATCTGGGCGTCGACTGGCGACGCGGCGAGGCGTACTTCGCGCTGGCGCTCAATGATTTCGATCTGGCTGCGAACAACGGCGGCTGGCAGTGGGCAGCCTCGACGGGGTGCGACGCGCAACCTTACTTCCGAATTTTCAACCCGGTGACCCAGTCGGAGAAGTTCGATCCACAGGGGCGTTTTATCCGTAAATACGTGCCGGAGCTGGCCAATCTGTCCGACAAGGCCATTCACGCGCCCTGGCGCGTCGACGCGCCGGTGCTGGCGCTCGCCAAAGTCGAACTAGGCCTTGATTATCCTCAGCCGCGCGTGGCGCACGACGTGGCGCGCAAGGAAACGCTCGCACGCTATGCCGTGGTCAAAACGCCTGCGACTTCGGAGGGCAATGCGGAGGATGAGGCGGCTGATTGATGCGGCCGATTGAGCGGGCTGATTGAGCGGGCTGATTGAGCGGGCTGACTGAGGCCCAAGCCGAACACACGCAGTCGAATTTACGTATATTTCCTCATATATTCGCGTATACCCCGGTCAACTTTCTTCACGCTCATCCGTTGATACAGGTAAGACACGAAAGAGGTCTGGGCTTCGGTAGCGAGCGGAAACGTCGGGGGGCGTTTGCCATTGCCTCCGGTGTCAGGGAGGAAGCAGAGCAAGACGGATGGAAGTGCTCGGAATACGAGCGAGGGCAGGCCAAAACCACACTACGGGGAAGCTAAACACCTTTGCCGCGCAGACGGCAGCTTCGAATCACGGGGTTAGCGACAAGCGAGTGCCCGGAACCTTACGGTTTCGGGCTTTTTTTTGCCTGCGCTCAAGGCCGCAGGGAGGCTTCAGCGTTGTGGGGCCGGGGGTGTTGGGTCGACGGGCTGTCCGCCCTGTGTGACGGCAAGCAACGCCCACGCCGCAAGGTTGAACGGCAGCGTGAAATACGGCCAGCCGAGCGGCCCCAGCAGGGCGCCCAAAACGACACAAAACAAACCGGCAAGGGCTGCCCCCGCCAGACGCACACCCGGGCGGCGATGGAAGACACCCAGCCCGAGTGCCGCGAGAAACCCATTCACGCCGATGCCGCCCGCTTGCCCCGCCAACGCGGGCCAATGCTGTGCCAGTAGCGCAATGCCCAGCCAGACGGCGACACCCGCAGCCAGTGCCCAGACCGTCGCACGGGCGTTCCACAGGGCCAGCACATACCAAGTGAGCAAGCCGAGCACCAACGGGGCGACGAACACGACCTGTCCGACCGAACAGAAGACAAAACCCGGCGTGCCCGTATCGCAGGCAAGCGCCGCAGTACGTGGCAACAGCCCGAGCCACGGCTGCATCGCCCACGACAGGGCCATGACCGCGACGAAGGGGCCAGTGAGTGCAGGTAGGCGATGGCGAGAGAGTTCGGCGGATGCGATGACCGTCAGACACACGCACACCGACAACCACACGGCTGACGTGAGGTCGGGCTGCAACAAGGCGCCGAACGCGATGCCCGTCAACGCAGCGTTGTAGCCGAACAGGCCTTGGCGCCGGGCGTCGCGCGGTAAGCGCAGGACCAGCGCGATGAGCGAAGCGCCCACACTTGCTGCCAGCCCCGTGAGCGCGGCCGGACGATCGGCGAGCATGAGTACGGCAAGCAGCAGCAGCCCGATGCCTGCCGATGGAATGAAGTAAATCTGCGCGAAGTTTGCCGTCAGGCCGTGGAGTTCAGCGGCCAGCCAGCGGTATGGGGCGAGGGCAGGTGACTCCGCCACGGACGAGGCTGGAGAAGGCGGCACAGAGAGTGACGCAGAAAGCGACGGTGAGCGGGACGGTGGCATGCAGCGGCGGCCATTGGACGATTGGCGCGAGCTTACGCCGAACGCGCCGCCCGGAGCGCGCCGGTTCGTTATATTCCGTATCAGGTGGCTCGGATCATCTAGCCCAAAAACACAAAACCCGCGTACGAAGACGCGGGTTTTGCTTGAAACGAGAGACGTTCAGCGAACTTACTTGCCGCCGCCCTTGGCCGGCTTGACGGCCCAACTGTCCTTGAGCGACACGATGCGGTTGAACACCGGCTTGCCCGGTGCCGAGTCGTGGCGATCGGCCACAAAGTAGCCGTGGCGCTCGAACTGCACGCGGTCTTCCGGTGCCACGTTCAGCAGCCCCGGTTCGACATAGGCTTGCGTCACGCGCTTGGCGTTCGGGTTGATCGCGTCGAGGAAGTTCTTGTCACCGGCGTCCGGGTTCGGATCGATGAACAGACGATCGTAGATGCGCACTTCGGCACCCAGCGCATGCAGTGCACTCACCCAGTGGATGTTGCCCTTGACCTTGTAGGTGTCGGCGCCCGGCGTGCCCGAACGGCTGTCTTCAAAGTAGTTGCAATGCACGGCAGTCACGTTGCCGTCGGCATCGGTGTCGAAGCCCGTGCATTCGACGACGTAGCCGTAGCGCAGACGCACCTTGTTGCCCGGGAACAGGCGGAAGAAGCCCTTGACCGGTTCGGCCTGGAAGTCTTCGCGCTCGATCCACAGCTCGCGCGAGATCGGGAACGTGCGCATGCCGCGCTCCGGGAAGTGCGGGTGCACGGGGGCGTGGCAGTCTTCCTGCTGGCCTTCCGGATAGTTGTCGATGATCAGCTTGAGCGGGTCGAGCACGGCCGTGGCGCGCGGCGCCTTCGGGTCGAGATCGTCACGCAATGCCCCTTCGAGAATGCTCATGTCGATCCACGAGGCCGACTTCGCTACGCCGATGCGCTCGCAGAACAATTGCAGACTTTCCGGCGAGAAGCCACGACGGCGCAGGCCGACGAGGGTGGGCATGCGCGGATCGTCCCAGCCGTCGACGTGCTTTTCGTCGACGAGCTGGCGCAGCTTGCGCTTGCTGGTAATCGCGTACGTCAGTTGCAGACGCGCGAATTCGATCTGTTGCGGCATCGGGCGCGTGAACATGCCTGCGTCGGCCAACTCGCCGAGCACCCAGTCGTAGAACGGACGCTGGTCTTCGAACTCCAGCGTGCACAGGCTGTGCGTGATGTTCTCGATGGCATCTTCGAGCGGGTGCGCGTAGGTGTACATCGGGTAGATGCACCAGGCGTCGCCCGTACGGTGGTGATGGGCGTGACGAATACGATAGATGGCCGGATCGCGCAGATTGATGTTCGGCGACGCCATATCGATCTTGGCGCGCAGCACATGCGTGCCGTCGGCAAACTCGCCCGCACGCATGCGGCGGAACAGGTCGAGATTCTCTTCGACGGTGCGATTGCGGAACGGCGAATCCTTGCCCGGCTCGGTCAGCGAGCCGCGATTGGCGCGCATGTCCTCGAAGCTCTGGCTGTCGACGTAGGCTTTGCCCCGCTGAATCAGCGTCTCGGCGCCCTGATAGAGCGTTTCGAAATAGTCGCTGGCGAAGTAAAGGTGTTCCTTGCCCGGCGTGTCGTAGCTGAAGCCCAGCCACTTCACCATCTCGATGATGGAGTCGACGTATTCGGTCTCTTCCTTCTCGGGGTTGGTGTCGTCAAAGCGCAGATGGCACACGCCATCGTAGTCGCGCGCCATGCCGAAGTTCACACAGATCGCCTTGGCGTGACCGATGTGGAGGTAGCCGTTCGGCTCCGGCGGGAAGCGCGTCTCGACGCGCTGGCCCCATTTGCCCGAGCGGTTGTCTTCGTCAATGATGTTGCGGATGAAATTGGATGCCGCTGTCAGCTCTGTGCTCATGCCAGTCCAGTGTTCGGAATTTGCCGAATATTCTACCGTACCGCACCGCACCACGGGCGAGCGTCGACTCGCGTGATACGCGTTATTCGCCGGTGAGGTGCGGCATCTTGCAAAAAGAACTGCCGCTTGCGCGGCAGTCAGGGTGTTATCGAGCCGAAATCAGATCACCGAAGTCAGGCCATTTAAGTCAGGCCATTTAAGTCAGATCGCTGACGTCGGCGATCAGCGCGCTCAAGAGGACGAACGCTGGGGCCAGTTGGCGTAGGAGAGCAGCCAGAGAGAAATGATGTTGACCACCGGAATGAAGGCCAGCACCGTGAACCACGGTGAAAAGCCCAGCCGGGTCAGAATGCGCCAGACGGGAACGCCAACGAGCACGATAGCGACGAGCAAGCCGATGAGACTGGACATACGATATCTCCCCGAAAGTCCCCGCCGACGGCGGGCGTGAGGCCAAGTATATAGCGACCGGGTCCGCCACTGCGCTCAGATTGTCCTATCCTGAAAACACTGCCGGCCCCGCTGGCGGTCCTTCTGGGAGGACATCATGGAACTGCACCTCCACTCGCACCGCTATACGCATCGGTCGCCCGACTGGGCCGCCGCAGCGGTCGCCGGCTTTGTCGCCTGCGCTTTCTTCTCCGCCGTCGAAATGCTCATGGTCCTGCTGGTCTCCGGCCAGAGCCCATGGGTGCCGCCGCGCATGGTCGCCGCGATCGTGCTCGGCCCGGGCATTCTGTCGCTGCCGCCAACGTTCGATGTCTCCATCGTCGCCATGGCGCTGATGGTGCACGCGGCCATCGGCGTGGTACTCGGGGTGGTGCTCGGCGCCATCATCGCGCCATTCCGGCTCGATTCGGACGTGCCCACCGTCGCCATTGCCGGCGGGGTGTTCGGTCTGGTCGTCTATGCCGTGAATTTCTACGTGATGACGCAACTGTTCCCGTGGTTCATCGAGTCCCGCACGTGGATGATGGTGGTGGGGCACGTGGTCTTCGGGGCGTTCGCGGGCTACATGTACTGGGTGCTGGCGAAAATCGACGATCGCGCGCCAGCACCGTAGGGTTCACGCGCTTTGGTGCGCTGCCGTTAAAATTCTGATATCATTCGCCATCTGCATTTATCCGTCCGTCAATTTCGGACGCGCCAATGCGGTCTCCAGTGGCATGAGATGCCGGGCTGCGCCCGGCAACGGCAGGTTCGCGACACGATAATCACTACACAGATGTGTCGCGTGTTCCCAGTCCGTTACATGCCAACTTGAACGTCAGGTGTGTCAGATCTGACGCTCAGCCGCTGTCCCTGGAGGGATGGCAGGCACCGATCCCCGAAACAGGAAGTTTGCCAGGGTCACCCCGCGCGCTTTGCGTGGCGTTGATACGCGTCAATGCGTTCTACCGCCGTGCCAGGCATGCTTGGCGTACCCGTCCTAGTGATCGTTCGATCCACGCAATCCATGCGATCGACAGGTTTCTCAGCGCTCCCATGACGCCGTCATGAGACGCCGAAGCCGGTCGACGTGTAGCTACAGTGACAAGTCAGTCACTGAAATGTCGCGTGTTTGTCATATTCGACCGCTAGGCTGCGTGCACTTCACGGAAACATTTGTGCGAGTTTGCACTCTCATCACCGTAAGCCGATTCGAGAGGGATTATTTATCAGTTATATTTTTTGCAGTAAGAAGGAAACCAAAATGAAAACAACGCAATATCAAGAATTCCAGTACAGCGTCCATGCCGTGGAGCGTGACAACGCCCGCTGGGACGCGTTCTACGAGATTCACCGCCCGACCGGGCATGGCATGGAGAAAGTGGGCGCGTATCAGGTTCAGACCGCCTATGGCTTCGCCACCCAAGGCTTCGCCCTTGATGACGCCGAACGCAATGCGCGTGCCGACATCGAGCAAGGCATCGTCTACTATCAGTAAAACTCCCATCCCCTGTGTGACCGACGGCATCGCCGCGCTGCGACGGTGCTATAGTCCCGGCTTTCGCAAAGCAAGGCTGGAGAGTCGGCAATGGAATGGATGTGCAAGTCGTTCGACGAGTTGGGCAGCACACTGCTTTACCGCGTGCTGGCCGCACGTAACGCGGTATTCGTGGTCGAGCAGAACTGCCCGTATCAGGATATCGATGGGCGCGACATCCACAGCCTGCACCTGATTGCCCAGGTGCGCGATGCCGACGCACAGCCGCAGATTGCTGCCTATTTGCGTTTGCTGCCGCCGGGGCTGGCTTACGACGAAGCGTCGATTGGCCGTGTCATCACGGCAGCGTCGCATCGCGGTACAGGCCTTGGGCGCGAGTTGCTCGCCCGGGCCATCGCGATTGCCGACGTGCAGTGGCCCGATGCCCCGTTGCGCATTGGCGCGCAGGCACATTTGGAAGCGTTTTATGGCGGATTCGGCTTCGTCAAGTCGAGCGAGCCTTACGACGAAGACGGCATCATGCATATCGAGATGCTGCGCGCGCCGGCCAGTGAGCCGGCGGGCGATCCGCATTTCGTAAGTTAAGTGAGCTAAACGCACGAGGCGGCTCGCCTCGTCACACCCTCACCGGCGCCGGGCGTTCGCGCCCGGCACTACAATACCTTCCATCGCAGTTCACCCGTTTCCCGACACATGGCTTTGTATTCCATCACCGGCGCCCAATTGGCGTTCGGCCACGTGGCATTGCTCGACAATGCCGATTTCTCGCTTGAAGCGGGTGAGCGCGTCGGTCTGATCGGCCGTAACGGCGCCGGCAAGTCGTCGTTGCTCAAGATTGTCGCGGGACTGACCGCGCCTGACGACGGTCTGATTGCGCGCCAAGGCACGCTCAACACGGTCTACGTGCCGCAGGAACCCGAGTTCGACCCCGAGCAATCGGTGTTCGACGCCGTGGCGCAGGGTCTTGGCGAGATGCACGGCGTGCTCTCCGATTACGAACGCACCGTCGACGCGCTGGGCGTTGTGACTGAAGGTGCCGAACACGACGATTTGCTCGCGCATCTGATGGCGCTGCAATCGTCGCTCGACGCTTCCGACGGATGGCAACTCAAGACGCGCGTGGAAACCACCATCGCGCAGCTTAGCCTCGACGGGCATGCCCGCGTGGGCGCGCTCTCGGGCGGGATGCAAAAACGTGTGTCGCTCGCACAGGCGTGGGTCGCCAAGCCCGACGTGCTGCTGCTCGACGAGCCGACCAACCACCTGGACTTCGACGCCATTCGCTGGCTGGAAGAGCTGTTGATCGGCTTTCGCGGTGCGTTGTTCTTCATCACCCACGATCGAAGCTTCCTCGACCGCGTTGCCACGCGCATCGTCGAACTCGACCGCGGCCGTCTGCTTTCGTACCCGGGCAACTTCACGCAGTATCAGGAACGCAAGGCCGCGCAGCTGGAAATCGAGCGCGTGGAAAACGACAAGTTCGACAAGCTGCTTGCACAAGAAGAAGTGTGGATTCGCAAGGGCGTGGAAGCGCGCCGCACGCGTAGCGTGTCGCGTATCGAGCGACTGAAAGCGATGCGCACTGAACGTGCCGGACGTCGCGAGACGCAAGGCAATGTGCGCATGGAAGTCGGTCAGGCCGACCGGTCCGGCAAGATCGTGGCCGAGCTGACCAACGTCACGAAATCGTACGGCGATCGTGTGATCGTGCGCGACTTCACAGCCACGCTCATGCGCGGCGACAAGGTCGGACTGGTCGGACAGAACGGTGCCGGCAAGACGACGCTGCTCAAGCTGATTCTCGGGCAGATCGCCCCGGACAGCGGCGAGATTCGCGTGGGCACGAACATGCAGGTGGCGTACTTCGACCAGATGCGCGCGCAACTCGATCCGGAGAAGAGCCTGCTCGACACGATCAGCCCGGGTAGCGAGTGGATTGAAATCAACGGTGCCCGCAAGCACGTGATGAGCTATCTCGGCGACTTCCTGTTCTCGCCGGAACGCGCCCGCTCGCCGGTGAAATCGCTCTCCGGCGGTGAGCGCAACCGTCTGTTGCTCGCCCGTCTGTTTGCGCGTCCGGCCAACGTGCTGGTGCTCGACGAACCGACCAACGACCTCGACATCCCGACCCTCGAACTGCTCGAAGAACTGCTTGAGGACTACAGCGGCACGGTGTTCCTCGTGAGCCACGACCGTACGTTCCTCGACAACGTGGTGACGTCAGTCATTGCGGCGGAAGGCGACGGCAACTGGCGCGAATACGTCGGCGGCTTCTCCGACTGGCAAGTTCAGCGCGAGCGCTCGGTAGCCATGTCCGCGCAACGCGCACCGGCGGCAGAGGCGACGAAAGACGCCGCAAAGGACACCCCCGCCGCAGCCAAGCGCACCAGCAAGGTCAAGTTGAGCTACAAGGAACAGCGTGAACTCGATGGCCTGCCCGAGCGCATCGCAGCGCTCGAAGTGGAACAGCAAGACGCCACCGCGAAGCTCGCAGATGGCTCGGTCTTTGTGAAAGATCCGGCTGCGGGTGCGGCGCTGTCTGAACGTTGCGAAGCGATTGAACTGGAGTTGCTCGAAGCGCTCGAACGCTGGGAAGTGCTCGAAGCCAAGCAACGCGGCGACGACGCTTGAGCGTTCACGCGACGCGTCACGCTGACGCGTTGCGAGTGACAGTACAATAGGCCGCGATCCATTGGACGCGGCCCTGTTCTTTTCAGGCGCGCCATGCCGAATGCCATGGCTGCCTGACGTGGAGGAAGGCTCATTTGATAGCGAGTGAGCCGACAGGGTTGCCTAATAAGTGGGCGCGGCAATGCAAGTGATTGATCCAGCGTCACTTTTCTCATGTGTTAATGGGTTTTCCCCGTGGTTGTCCACAGCTTGTGTGGATAAGCGCCGGGCGTCGTACCCCAATTCAGTCACACTATGTCGAAAAAAAACACGCCTGCCCAATACAGCGAAGCTTCCATCAAGGTTCTGAAAGGACTTGAGCCGGTCAAGCAGCGCCCGGGCATGTACACCCGCACCGAGAATCCGCTGCACATCATTCAGGAAGTCATCGACAACGCGTCGGATGAGGCGTTGGGGGGCTTCGGCAGACAGATTCTCGTGACGCTACATAAGGATGGCTCGGTCAGCGTCGAAGACGACGGCCGGGGCATTCCCGTCGGCATTCACCCGGAGGAGGGCGTCCCGGTCGTGGAGATCGTGTTCACGCGTCTGCACGCCGGCGGCAAGTTCGATAAGGCAGCCGGCGGCGCTTACACGTTCTCGGGCGGTCTGCACGGCGTGGGCGTCTCGGTGACGAATGCACTCGCTACGCGACTAGCGGTCACCGTGTGGCGCGACGGTCAGGTCTCCGATCTTGAATTCGCCGATGGCGGCAATGTCAGCGTCGCGTTGCATTCGCGCGCCGCACAGCGCGGTGAGAAGAAGAGCGGTACGCGCGTCACGGTTTGGCCGGATACGAAATACTTCGACAGCCCGACGTTGCCGCTCAGCGAATTGCAGCGTCTGCTGCGCTCGAAGGCTGTGCTGCTGCCGGGCGTGCGCGTCACACTGCGTCAGGAGAAAAACGGCGACGAACAGACGTGGTTCTACGAACATGGCCTGCGCGGTTATCTGGTCGAGTCGCTGAACGGCGCCGAGCCGCTGATTCCGTTGTTCGAAGGCGAGCGTTTTGCCGACGGCAGCGAAGACAGCTTTGCCGAAGGCGAGGGCGCTGCGTGGGTCGTGGCGTGGACCGAAGACGGCGCGCAGGTGCGCGAGTCGTACGTCAACCTGATTCCGACGCCCGCAGGCGGCACGCACGAATCCGGTTTGCGCGAAGGCCTGTTTCAGGCCGTGCGTGGCTTCATCGAGTTGCACAACCTTCAACCGAAGGGCGTGAAGTTGCTGCCGGAAGACGTGTTCTCGCGCGTGTCGTTCGTGCTCTCGGCGAAGGTGCTCGATCCGCAGTTTCAGGGCCAGATCAAGGAACGCCTGAACAGCCGCGATGCCGTGCGTCTCGTGTCGTCGTTCACGCGCCCGGCGCTGGAGCTGTGGCTCAATCACCATGTCGAGCATGGCAAGAAGCTCGCCGAACTCGTGATTCGTCAGGCACAGGCACGCACGCGCGCCGGCCAGAAGATCGAGAAGAAGAAGAGCTCCGGCGTGGCCGTGCTGCCCGGCAAACTCACCGATTGCGAAACCGAAGACATCACGCGCAACGAACTGTTTCTGGTCGAGGGCGACTCGGCCGGTGGTTCGGCGAAGATGGGGCGCGACAAGGAATTTCAGGCGATTCTGCCGTTGCGCGGCAAGGTCCTCAACACGTGGGAGACCGAGCGCGACAGGCTCTTCGCAAACAACGAAGTGCACGATATCGCAGTGGCCATCGGCGTCGATCCGCACGGCCCGAACGACACGCCGGACTTGTCGAATCTTCGGTACGGCAAGATCTGCATCTTGTCGGATGCCGACGTCGACGGCTCGCACATTCAGGTGCTGCTGCTCACGCTGTTCTTCCGTCACTTCCCGCAACTGATTGCGACCGAGCACGTGTATGTGGCGCGCCCGCCGCTGTATCGCGTCGATGCACCGGCACGTGGCAAGAAGCCCGCGCAAAAACTCTACGCGCTGGACGAAGGCGAACTCGAAGCCATTCTCGACAAGCTGCGCAAGGATGGCGTGAAGGAGTCAGCGTGGTCGATCAGCCGCTTCAAGGGGCTGGGCGAAATGAGTGCCGAGCAGTTGTGGGAAACCACGATGAACCCCGACACGCGGCGTTTGAGCCCGGTCGCGCTGGGTGCGCTCGATTTCGACGCGACCGTATCGCGCATGAATATGCTCATGGGCAAGGGCGAGGCGGCACAACGCCGCAGCTGGCTCGAAGCCAAGGGCAACGAAGTCGAAGCCGACATCTGACGGTCGGTTTTGATGTTACGTACGCTGGGTGGTGCGCTAGGGCCAGCAGGCCCGGCCGCCCGATCAGCGTGAGTGCCCACATAGTGGGATAATCCACCTTTCACCCATACCGGGAGTCACGTTATGTTGCGTTCTATGCGTTTCAGCGTGCGTCACATTGCCGTGCCGATGTTGCTTCTCGGCGCCAGCGCCGCGGCTTCTGCACAGTCCACCCAGCCGGTTCAAGCGGCACCGGGCGCGCGTGTCTTCTTCGTCGCGCCGAAGGATGGTGCGACGGTGACCAACCCGGTCGTGGTCAAGTTCGGCGTCGAGGGCATGGCGATCAAACCGGCGGGCGACATGTCGCCCAACACCGGCCATCACCACCTCATCATCGACGGCGATCCGGTTCCCGCAGGACAGGTCGTGCCGACTGACGACTCGCACCTGCATTTCGGCAAAGGCCAGACCGAGACGACTGTCAATCTGACGCCCGGCGATCACGTGTTGACGATGCAATTCGCCAACGGGGCGCACCAGTCGTATGGTCCGGCGATGAGCCAGACAATCAAGGTGCATGTCAAAGGCCAACAATAGTTTTCGCCCGATGGCGCACCGCTTGATACGCGGGGTCGTACCCAGTGTCAACGCCGTGCGCCGATGGTTCTCTCTGCGGCCGGTCGCAGGGCGTGTGCTGGCAGTGCTGCTGCTGACGGCGGCGCCGCTCGCTCACGCTGATCTGTACGGCTACGTCGACGAGAACGGTGTGGCGCATCTGGCCGCACGCAAACTCGATGCGCGCTTTCGTCTCGTGGTGAGCTCCGGTGCCAATGCCGATCTGCGCATTGCACAGGGTGAAGCCCAGACCGGACTCGTGAGTGGTGCAGACCGCTCGCGCCTCTACGACGCCCTCGCGCGTCATCCCAACTTGCGTAAGCTCGCGCCGGTCATCGCGCAGGCGGCCGATCGTTTTCATGTCGACGCGGCGCTGCTCAAGGCTGTGATTGCGGCCGAATCGGGCTTCGACAGCGATGCGGTGTCGCCCAAGGGCGCCGTCGGACTCATGCAGGTGTTGCCCGCCACAGGCGAGCGCTACGGCGTGCGTGCCGATGCTCGCCGGACGGTCGCCGACAAACTCACCGATCCGCGAACGAATGTGTTGACGGGGGCGCGTTACCTGCGTGACTTACAGGCGCGCTATCCCGATCGTCTTGAGTTGGTCCTCGCGTCTTACAACGCAGGCGAGGGCGCCGTTGCACGGCATGCCGATCAGATTCCGCCGTACGCCGAGACGCAGAGTTACGTGGCAGCCGTGCTCGAACTTTATCGACGCTTCAACCCCGACGCGCCGGCCTCCGGTGGCGGCACGCTGAAGACCGGTGTGCCGGGCGGGCGCGCCAATATCAGCGGCTCGCGCAATGGCCGGATTCACGTCATTTTGGGCGCCCCCCAAGGCCTGCCTGTCGTGCCGGCGACACTGCCGAACGCGCCGTTGCCAGCGCCAGCGCTGCCGTCGGTGCCGACGACGGATTGAAGGCATTCGTCAACCGGTTGCACTGAGCCAGCCGACCCTCACGTTTCTCCCGACACCCCACGGCATGACGACTTCAACGGTATGACGTCACGATGGCGCCGGATACTCGCTGAGGTCTCCCTCGGATTCGTCCGAAACGCGTGTGGAATCTCGGCAGTTGCGGTCGCCGTTATCCCTAATTCGCAAGTTCGCTTTGTCATTCGGCAGTGTTTTTGCCGAAATGTACCAGTGAGCTTGGTATTATCTGGCGTCAACGTGTAACCGAACTCTCGCCAAACGTTCGCAGCAAACCCACAGGTTTTATGGAACAAGTAGAAGATCTCTTTTCAACGCCGTCCGATGACGACACGCTGACGCTCGGCAACTACGCCGAACGTGCCTATCTCGACTACGCGATTAGCGTGGTTAAAGGCCGCGCACTGCCGGATGTGTGCGACGGTCAGAAGCCGGTACAACGCCGCATCCTGTTCGCGATGAACGAGATGGGCCTTGCCTCCGATGCCAAGCCCGTGAAGTCGGCCCGCGTGGTCGGCGACGTGCTGGGCAAGTTTCACCCGCACGGCGACCAGTCTGCGTACGACGCACTGGTGCGCCTCGCACAGAATTTCTCGATGCGCTACCCGCTCATCGACGGGCAGGGCAACTTCGGTTCGCGCGACGGCGATGGTGCTGCCGCGATGCGATACACCGAAGCGCGCCTGACGCCGATCGCGCGACTGCTGCTCGACGAGATCGATGCCGGTACGGTCGATTTCGTGCCGAACTATGACGGCTCGACCGAAGAGCCGCGTCTGTTGCCGGCGCGTTTGCCGTTCGTGCTGCTCAATGGCGCGTCGGGTATTGCGGTGGGCTTGGCAACGGAAATCCCGTCGCACAATCTGCGCGAAGTGGCGTCGGCCGCCGTCGCGCTGATTCGTAACCCCAAGCTCGACGACGCTGAGCTGATGACGCATGTGCAGGGCCCGGACTTCCCCGGTGGCGGTCAACTGATCTCCAGCCCGGCAGAAATTCGCGCAGCTTATGACAGCGGGCGCGGCAGCCTGAAGGTGCGTGCGCGCTGGAAGATCGAAGAGATGGCGCGCGGCCAGTGGCAGGCGGTGGTGTATGAATTGCCGCCGAACACGTCGGGTCAGAAGGTGCTCGAAGAAATCGAGGAAATCACCAACCCGAAGGTCAAGCTCGGCAAGAAGTCGCTCACGCCCGAACAGCAAACGCTCAAGCAGTCGGTGCTGGCGATGCTCGATACCGTGCGCGACGAGTCGGGCAAGGACGCACCGGTGCGTCTGGTGTTCGAGCCGAAGTCGAGCCGCATCGACCAGCAGGAATTCATCACGATGCTGCTCGCGCACACGAGCCTGGAGTCGAGCGCATCGGTCAATCTGGTGATGGTCGGCGCCGATGGCCGCCCGGGACAGAAGTCGCTGCGCGACATCATTACCGAGTGGATCGGCTTCCGTTTCGAGACGGTCACGCGCCGCTCGCGCCATCGTCTGAACAAGGTGGACGACCGCATCCATATTCTCGAAGGCCGCATGATCGTCTTCCTGAATATCGACGAGGTCATTCGGATCATCCGCGAGGCGGATGAACCGAAGTCGGCACTCATGAGCGCGTTCAAACTGAGCGAGCGTCAGGCGGACGACATTCTCGAAATCCGGCTGCGCCAGTTGGCGCGCATGGAATCGATCAAGATCGAACAGGAACTCGCATCGTTGCGCGACGAGAAAGCGAAGCTCGAAGAGCTGCTGGCCAACGACAGCACGATGAAGCGCCTGATCATCAAGGAAATCGAATCCGACGCGAAGCAGTTCGGCGACGATCGCCGCACGCTGATTCAGGAAGAAAAGCGAGCCGTGGCCGAGGCCCGTGTCGTCGACGAGCCGGTGACGGTCGTCGTGTCGGCCAAGGGCTGGGTGCGTGCGCTCAAGGGCCACGGGCTCGATGCACAGGGCTTCACGTTCAAGCAGGGCGACTCGCTGTACGGCACCTTCGAATGCCGCACCGTCGACCCGTTTATCGCGTGGGGCAGCAATGGCCGCGTGTATTCCGTGGCGGTCGCGCAGTTGCCGGGCGGTCGTGGCGACGGTGTGCCGCTCACCTCGCTGATCGAACTCGAATCGGGTTCGCGCCTGCTGCACTACTACGCCGCGTCGGCTGACCAGCAACTGCTGCTGGCGACCACCAACGGCTTCGGGTTCTCGACGAAGCTGGGCGATATGGTGAGCCGCTTGAAGGCGGGCAAGTCGTTCATGACAATCGATGAAGGGGCCGAACCGCTGGCGCCGACGCCGATCTTCGCGGGGGCAAGCGCCGTCGCGTGTCTGTCGAGCGATGGCCGCCTGCTGGTCTTCGGTATGGACGAAATGAAGTCGCTCTCGGGCGGCGGCCGTGGTGTCACGTTGATCGGTCTCGATGCCAAGCAGACGCTGGTGTCGGCGGTGCCGATCAGCGAGGCAGGCGTGACCGTTCATGGTTTGGTACGGGGTGGCAAGACGCAGTCCGAGACGCTCTCGGGTGCTGCGCTCGCGCCGAACATCGGCAAGCGCGCTCGCAAGGGCCGTGCGCCGGCGGTGAAATTCTCGACCTTTACGGCGCGCTCGCTGGAGCCGGTGTTGCCGGCCGCGCCTTCGGCATCCTGACGGGAGTCACCTATGAGCGTTTATGCCTTCAGTCTGTTCCTGCATCTGGTGAGCGTTGTCGTGTGGGTCGGCGGCATGTTCTTCGCACTGGCGTGTCTGCGCCCGGCGTCGCTGGACCTGCCGCCACAGCAGCGCCTGCCGTTGTGGGAGGCGGCGCTCTCGAAGTTTCTGACGTGGGTGGGCGTCGCCATCGTGGTGATCCTGCTCTCGGGCGGACACATGATGCTCGGCATGGGTGGGCTGCATGCCCGCTGGCCGGTGCACGCCATGGCCGGTATCGGCGTGCTGATGATGCTGGTCTACGGCCACATCCGCTTTGCGTTGTTCCCGCGTCTGCAACGTGCTGTACAGGCGCAGTCGTGGCCTGACGGTGCGGCAGCGGTCAACGGCGTTCGCCGGCTCGTGATTCTCAATCTCGTGCTCGGCGTGGTCGTCATCGGTCTGGCGGCGTCGCTGCGCGGTTGACGTGGGTGGCATGGGTGACTTGGGTAGGGGCGTCGCCTTGCTTCGCCTGAGCGCCTGCCACGTCGTGGCACATCGCGACGAACGCCTGCACTAACGGGCTGGCGTCGTCACGACGTTTAGCGAGCAGCAAGGGCGTGCGGGCGTCGGCTTCGGCCAAGTCCATGAAGCGCGCCCCTTCAATCTGAATACAGCGCACGGCGGCGGGTAACACTGCAACGCCGAGGCCGCTGGCCGCGAGCGCGACGATGGTCGTCGACTCGCGGGCTTCCTGCACAACGCGCGGCGTGAAACCCGCGCGTTCGCACATCTGACGTATCTTGCCGTCGACGGCCGTACCAACATCGGGCGGGTGCATGATGAACGGTTCACCGGCCAGATCGGCCATCGAAATCTGCGCACGCCCCGCCAGCGCATGTCCCTGATGCATCACCACCAGCAGCGCTTCGTCCACCAGCGTCTCGAAGCTGAGTCCCGATACCGCAGCGGCGTCATCCGCGCGACGCAGCAGTCCGATGTCCAGCGTGCGTTCACCCAGTGCGTCGAGTTGCCGCTCGGAGGGCGATTCGCTCAGCGTGAGCGTCACGCGCGGGTATTGCTGGCGGTAGCTGGTCAGCACTCGTTTCATCAGATTGGTCATCGGCGCCGACGTGGTGAACGCAATTCGCAACTCGCCCGCATCGACCCCGGCAATTTGCTGCACCTCCTGCCGGGCGGCATCCGCATCAGCCAGAATCTGCCGCGCCCGCACGAGGAACGTGCGGCCCGCCGTCGTTAGAAAGACGCGTCGCTGCGTGCGTTCGAACAGCGTGACGCCGAGTTCGTCCTCCAAGGCCCGGATCTGCATCGACAACGGCGGCTGGCCGATGTTGAGCCTTGCCGCCGCCCGGCTGAAGTGCAGCTCTTCGGCGACGGTCACGAAGTAGCGAAGGTGGCGCAGTTCCATAGGATTGATCTGTTTTATATATAGAAACGACGCTTAAATATATATTGGACGTGGGGTAAGCGCAAACCTATCATCGGCCTATACCCCCTCCCGAATTGGCTCCCCAAGAGGAAGCCAGCACCATGGCCTCTACGAATTCCCTTCCTCTGTCCCACGGCGCCGCAGCGGCGCAGACAGCTGCGCCCAAATTGCCCGCTGGCGTGTCGCGTGGCACCCGTGAATATGCGGTCGTCAGCCGCGCGTTGTTCTTCGGCGGCTTTTCGACGTTTGCGCAGTTGTACTGCATGCAGTCGCTGCTGCCGCTGCTGACCACCACCTTTGGTATCTCGCCGGCGCAGGCGAGCTGGTCGGTGTCCGCCGCCACGATGATGATGGCGCTCGGCCTGCTGGTGACCTGCGTCGCGGCAGATCGCGTCAGCCGCAAACGCATGATGACGATCGCGTTGCTCAGTTCGTCCGTACTGACGCTCGCTAGCGCGTTTTCGACCAACTTCGAGACCATCGTGATTCTCGCGGCGCTCAAGGGTCTGGCGCTGTCGGGCCTGCCGGCCATTGCGATGGCGTATCTCAGCGAAGAGATCGATCAACGCTCGCTGGGCATGTCGATGGGGCTGTATATCGGCGGCAACATTCTTGGCGGGATGGCCGGCCGGGTGATGGCGGCCTTCGTCGCCGACTTGTTCTCGTGGCGCGTGTCGGTCGCGATGATCGGTCTGGTGTGTCTGGCGATGGGGCTGGAGTTTGCCCGCAGCCTGCCGCACTCGCGTCGCTTCACGCCGCGTCACATGACGGTGCGCGAGGCCATCGGGCATGCACGCCGCCATCTGGCCGACCCGGCACTGCTCGGCCTCTATCTGTTTGCGGGGCTGATGATGGGCAGCTTCGTGAGCGTGTACAACTATCTCGGCTTCCATCTGGCGGCGGCACCGTTCCAGTTGCCGCATGCGGCCATCGGCGCGATCTTCACGATGTATCTGATCGGCGTGGTGGGCTCATTCATCGCCGGGCCGCTGTCGGATCGACTGGGCCGTGCCCGCTTGCTCTGGGCGCTGGTCGCGTTGGCGTTCGTGGGGTTGATCGTCATGCTGGCGCCGCAGGTGCTCGGTGTTGTGATCGGTCTGGCGATCTTCACGTTCGGCTTTTTCGGTGCGCACACGGTGGCCAGCAGTTGGGTGGGGCGCCGTGCGACCGAGGGGCGCGCGATTGCTTCGGCGCTGTATCTGTTCTTCTACTACATCGGTTCGAGCCTGCTCGGCAGCTACTCGGGCGTGATGCTGCGTGCGCACGGCTGGCACGGCGTTGTGGCGTTGCTGAGCATTGCCGTCGTCATCTCGCTCGCCGTGGCGATCGCTATGCGGCGTGCTTACGGGAATACCAAGCCGGTGTGATGGCTTCGGCGCTGGCGTAGCGCGACCGCATAACAAAACAGGCACCCAAGGGTGCCTGTTTTGTTTCCTGCTTGCTTGCCGGTCTGCCTGACTTCTGTCTGGCTTAGGCCAGTTCGGCAATCAGTTCGATCTCGACGCAAGCGCCCAGCGGAATCTGCGCTACGCCGAATGCCGAACGTGCGTGCTTGCCGGCATCACCGAACACTTCGGCAATCAGTTCCGACGCGCCGTTGGTGACCAGATGCTGGTCGGTGAATTCCTGCGTGGAGTTCACCAGACTCATCAGCTTCACGACGCGCTTGACCTTGTTCAGGTCACCCGTGTGGGCGTGCAGCGTTGCGATCAGTTCGATGGCCACGGCGCGGGCGGCGGCCTTGCCGTCTTCCACGCTGACATCTTTGCCGAGCTTGCCGGTCCAGATCTTGCCGTCTTTCTTCGGCAGGTGGCCCGACAGGAACACGGTGTTGCCGGTCTGCGCGCTCATCACGTAAGCGGCGGCGGGAGCGCCGGCGGTCGGCAGTTCGATACCCAGTTGCTTCAGTTTGTCGTAGACGGACATGTACGGCTTCCTTGCAAAGTCATTGAAACAGAGTCGTTGAAGTCGACCGGACAGCCAGCTCAGGCCGCGCGGCGCGTCAATGCGTCGGCGATCAGTGCGCCCAGACGTGAGACGCCCACTTCGATTTTCTCGGGCGGCACCGTCACGAACGACAGGCGCAACGTGTTCGATTGCGGCGTGCCGACGTAGAACGGGGCACCCGGCACGAACGCCACATTCTGCGCGATCGCTTTTTCCAGCAACTGCATGGTGTCGATGCCGGCGGGCAATGTCAACCAGATGAACATGCCACCGGCGGGCGTGGTCCACGTGGCGTCCTTCGGCATGTGCTTCTCGAGCGACGCGAGCATCGCCTTGGCCTGCGCGGCATAAAGCGTGCGGATCGACGGGATGTGCGTTTCGAGAAAGCCGTCCTTGACCACTTCGTAGGCGATGCGTTGCGTCACGCTCGGCGTATGCAGGTCGGCCGCTTGCTTGGCCTGCACGAGCTTGGCGATGACGGGCTTCGGTCCGATGATAAAACCCAGACGGAGCCCCGGGGCCAGCACTTTCGAGAACGAGCCCATGTAGAGCACATGATCGGGTGCCAGCGACATGAGGCTCGGCAGACGCTGGCCTTCGTAGTCGAGCTCGCCGTACGGATCGTCTTCGATGATGGCGAGACCTTCGCGCTTCGCGACGGCAGCCAGCGCTTCGCGGCGCGCCATCGGCAGGCGGCGTCCGGTCGGGTTCTGGAAGTTCGGCATCGCGTACAGAAAGCGTGCGCCGCTCACCAGTTCGGGCGTGAGCGCTTCCGGCAGCAGACCGTGATCGTCCGTCGGGACCGACACATAGGTGGGGGCAAACAGCGAGAACGATTGCAGCGCGCCCAGATAGCTCGGGGCTTCGACAATCACGCGGCTGCCTTCGTCGATGAAGATCTTGCCGATCAGGTCGAGGCCCTGTTGCGAGCCGGTGGTGATCAGGACGTTGTCGGGCGAGACGGTGTGGCCATCGCGCGAGTAGCGCTTGGCGATCCACTCGCGCAGCGGGGCAAAGCCTTCGGTGGCGCTGTATTGCAGCGCGGCTTGCGGCGACTCGGTCAGTACGCGCTCGGCGGCGGCGCGCATTTCGGCGACGGGGAACGTGGCGGGCGAGGGCAGGCCGCCAGCGAACGAAATGACATCGGGGCGTTCGGTGACCTTCAGAATTTCGCGGATCGCCGAGCTGGTCAGGTTGCGGGCACGTTCGGAATATTGCCAATCATGCATGATGGTCTCGCTTGGGTGAAGCGGCCGTCCGGGTGATGGGGTGTCGGGCGGGCCGCAAGTGTCAGGCGGTGCGGATGCCGGTCGCTTAGCGGCATGAGGCATCGCCTTGGGGGTAAGCGGTGTCCGGCGCTGGGGTCGCGCGCGCCGGACATCGCCTTCAGACCGGTTTGCCCGTGAGTCGCGAGGCGCCGATCTTCATGTTCTTGCCGAGTGCAATGGTCAGGACGACGCCGGCAGCGAAGAGCCATGTCGCGGTGTCGACCTGTTCGCCGAAAAAGAGGGCGGACAGCGCAATCGTGAAGAAAATCTGAAGCAATTGTACTTGGCCCACGCGCGCGATTCCGCCCATGGCGAGACCCGCATACCACGCGAAAAAGCCGATGAACTGCGAGAACAGGGTGACGTAAGCGAAGGCGCCCCACGCGCGGCCGCTCACCGGCCACGGCTGCTGCCACGCGAGCCAGCCGACGGGCAGCGCCAGCACCGGCGCGCAGACGACCAGTGCCCAGCAGATCACCTGCCAGCCACCCATCTCGCGGGCCAGCTTGCCGCCTTCGGCATAACCGAGCGCGCCGATGATCACGGCGAGCAGCATGAGGCCGTCGGCCGCGTGCAGTGTGCCGCCGCCGGCGCGCAGGGCGAAGGCGATGACGAGTGCGCTGCCGAGCAGCGCGAAGACCCAGAAACCACGCGACGGGCGCTCACCGCCCAGCCAATAAGCGTAGATCGCCACGAAGAACGGTTGCAGGCCATTGACGACGGCGCCGTGCGAGGCAGGGATCGTCTTCATGGCCCACGCGGAGAACACCGGAAACGCCACGATCACACCCAGCGAGGTGATCGCGAGACTCTTCAGTTGACGCTTGGTCGGCCACGGCTCGCGACGCCACCACAGCAGCGCACCCGCGAACACGGCAGCCACGAGCGCGCGGCCCAGACCGTTGAGCAGCGGATTGACTTCGGCCACGACGATGCGGGTCATCGGCAAGGTCAGGCTGAAGATGAGCACGCCGATCAGTCCGATCAGCATGCCCCGTGATTCGCGCGAATTCATGGTGTCGCCTCTTTGAGTCTCTTTCTTGGGGTGCCGCCCGCCATGCGTTGTGCCGGGCGTTCGATAGGTTCCGTTCGAACCCGTCCTCACGCGTGTCAGTTGAAATCGTCTGATTCGTTCTTAGCGAAGCGTGCGCGGACCGTTCGGGGTTTCAAATTCGGCGACCAGTGTCGGCTCAACCAACGTGGCCTCTACATTCACGAGACTGCTCGCGCCGAGCCACGCCAGTTGATCGGCAATGGCCGTCGCCTGCGGATGGAAACCACGCAACAGCGTGACGGCGCAACCCGTCTCGGGCAACGCATCGGCGGGGTGTTGCGGCGTGTCCCACTGGATCAGCGTGGGCAACAGCCCCTGACCTGCGCCTTGCCACGAGGGCAGGCTTCCGTCGTCCGGCACGCCGATCTGCCACGTCAACGCGCCGCGCTGCATGGCGATGACCGGTGCCAGCCGCTGCGGGTACTGCGATTGCCAGCGCGGCAGCGAGCGCGGACGCTCAACGCGCGCCACCCAATGGGCCAGATACGGGCCACGTGCCAGACGCGTGCGCACCGCTTCGTCGTCAAGGCCGAACCAGCGCGCGCGCTCGGGCGCAGGGGCGTCCGGGTCGATGGCGATGATTTCCAGATACACACCGCCCCACAGGCCGAGCAGGCTGTTGTGCGTGCTCATGCGCGCATGCTTGCCGCCGCGTTGCGGCACGACGTCGGTCAGGCCTAGTTGTTCGATGACGTGGGTTTCACCGGCGTCGAGTGTTTCGGCAGCCACGACCAGATGGTCGAGTTTCAAGGCGTTGTAATGGGCAGCGTGCGATGCGGTCATGTTCTGGTTCGACTCGGGCGTTGGCGCAGCGGGTGCGCACAGTGCGTTGCGTGGCAAAACCGTAAGCTTACTCCGCGCGGGCGCTCATGCAGCGTGAACCCAGTCAATCAACTGCGCGACAGCATGCGGCCGGTGACGCGTGCCGCCGCATCGCGCCACAGCACGCGCCAGCCGAAGCGGCGCGCAGTGGGGCGTCCCGGCAGTGCGCTCAGCGACATCGTCGGCTGGCTCACACGCAGGCGGGCACCGTCTTTCCAAGTGCCCAGCCAGATTCGTTGACCGGCGCGCATCTCGAAGCTCTCGCCGGCACGCAGCCAATGGTCGACGCTCTCGCCTTCCACTGTCAGCCAAAGCAGTCCCTGCAACACTTGCAGCGATTGCGGCGTTTCGTTCTGCCAGAACACGGTTTGGCCCCCGTCCAGCTCGAAGAGTCGGATTTCACGCATAGCGGTCTCCAGTTGAGAGGACACTTTATCGGTTAACTCCGGTACAGTACCGGTACAGATATTCAGATAATTGACTGTACAGTTCGGGATTGACAGGGAAATTGGCTAGCGTAGAGTGGCGTGCCATGAGTGATGCGAGGCAGACACTTTCCCCGCAGACGGTGGTCAACCGTCCACGCGCGGGGCAAACACCCCATGCCTCGCAAGCGCTGGCGCCGGCACAACCGGCGACGCCAGCCTTCCCGATAAGGTGGATAGACGATGACAAACAACCGCATTTCTCCGCTGGCGCTGGCGGACAACGCCGCGCTGGACACCGCGCGCATGACACTCGTCGACCAACTCGTGCATTGGGCGAGCCTGCGTATCGAAGAGCGGGTGTTTTTGCCCGGCATGCGCATGCCGTCGATCCGCTCGCTGGCGGAAGACAAACACGTGTCGCGCTTCTCGGTAGTGGAAGCCTATGAGCGGCTGGTCGCGCAGGGGTATCTCGAAGCGCGTCGCGGCTCCGGTTTCTACGTGCGTGAGCGGCCGATGATGCCGCAACAGCTCGCGGCCGCGCCGATGGTGGCGAAGGGGCCGATCGATGTGCCTTGGCTCGTGCGCAACATGCTGCACACCGTGGCCCCCGAGCGCGGGCCTGGCATGGGGTATCTGCCGCCGAGCCTGCTGGACGCCGACATGATGACGTCGGCCATGCGCTCGATGAGCCGCCAGTCGACGATGTACCTGTTGCAGGCCGGCAATCCGCATGGCTTCTTGCCGCTGCGCGTGCAGCTTCAAACGCAACTCGCGGAGCTTGAGATTGGCGCGCGCCCCGATCAGATCGTGCTGACGTCAGGCATTACGCAGGCGGTGGATTTCCTGTTGAAGCTATACGTGCGTACCGGCGACACGGTACTCGTGGGCGACCCGGCGTGGTTCGTGATGTTCGGACGCATTGCCTCGCAGGGCGTGACGCCAATCGGCGTGCCCTATACGCCGGAAGGGATCGACGTGCAGGCGCTCGAGCGTCTCGTGCAGCAGCATCGCCCCAAGCTGCTCATCATCAATTCGATTTTGCAGAACCCTACCGGCACGTCGCTCACGCCGGCGCGCGCGTTTCAGATTCTGCGGCTCGCCGAGCAGTACGACTTCATGGTGCTGGAAGACGATATCTACTGCGATTTGTGCCCGCCGCACCAGCAGGTGGCGCGTCTGGCGAGTCTCGATCAACTCAAGCGCGTGGTCTATCTGGGCAGCTTTTCGAAGACGCTCGCGGCCAATCTGCGGGTGGCGTACATCGCGTGCTCGCCGGAGTTGGCAAAGACGTTTGTCGACCATAAGATGCTCGCCGGATCGACCACGCCCGAAATCAATGAGCGCATCGTCTACAAGGCACTGACCGAGGGGCACTACCGGCGGCACGTCGAGCGCCTGCGTTCGCGGCTCGACGAGGTGCGCGACGGTGCGCGGCGGCGTCTCGAACACATCGGCCTGCGCATGTTCGGCGACCCGACCTCGGGCATGTTCTTCTGGGCGGATACCGGCGTGGACACGAGTGCGGTGGCGGCTGCCGGTCACGAGGCCGGTTTTCTGTTTGCCCCGGGGGCGTTGTTCTCGCCGCGTCAGGCACCGAGTACCTGGATGCGGATGAACGTCGCCTGCTCCAGCGACCCGTCGATGCTGGCCTTCCTGTCGCGGCAACTGGAGCGTGCGGCCTGATGGGCTTTTGCCCAGTGCGCCGCAAATTCAGCCAACTTCGCACAAATCGCCGCAAAATAACCCTCCTGCCGGCCTTGAAATGACGGCCGGCCGTCCCTATGTTCCGAGCGGTACCGCGAAACTGGCAGCGCGCGCGCAAGTGCGCCGGGCCGCGGACCGCGACGACTATCCATTCATCTCACCGTTTCACGAGGGTTCTCGACCATGGCGCAAGAAACCATGAGCTTTCAGGCAGAAGTTAAGCAACTTCTGCAACTGATGATTCATTCGTTGTATAGCAACAAGGAAATCTTCCTGCGCGAATTGATCTCCAACGCCTCGGACGCCGCCGACAAGCTGCGCTTCGAAGCGATCAACGACGCGGCGCTGTATGAGCAGGACCCGGAACTCAAGATTCGCGTGTCGTTCGACAAGGACGCCCGCACCCTCACCATCGAAGACAACGGCATCGGCATGAGCCGCGATGAGGCCATCGCCCATCTCGGTACGATCGCCAAGTCGGGCACCAAGGAATTCTTCTCGCGCCTGTCGGGCGACCAGCAGAAGGATGCCGCGCTCATCGGCCAGTTCGGCGTGGGCTTTTACTCGGGCTTTATCGTTGCCGATCGCATGACGGTCGAATCGCGCCGCGCGGGCCTGCCTGCCGCGGAAGGCGTGCGCTGGTCGTCGGCCGGCGAGGGCGACTTCTCGGTCGAGACCATCGAACGTGCCCCGCGTGGCACGGCCATCACGCTGCATCTGCGCGAAGGCGAAGACGAGTTGCTGTCGTCGTGGCAACTGCAATCGATCATTCGCAAGTATTCCGATCACATCTCGCTGCCGATCGTCATGCGTGGCGAGACGTGGGACGAAGAGAAGCAAGCCATGGTGCCGGCCGAGACCGATGAGACGGTCAATCAGGCCAGCGCGCTGTGGACCCGCAGCAAGAGCGAGATCACCGACGAGCAGTACACGCAGTTCTACCAGCACATTGCGCACGACATGCAGGCCCCGCTCGCATGGACGCACAACCGCGTGGAAGGGCGTAGCGAATATACGCAACTGCTGTACGTGCCGGGCAATGCGCAGTACGACCTGTGGGACCGCAACTCGCAGGGCGGCCTCAAGCTTTACGTCAAGCGCGTGTTCATCATGGATGACGCCGAGCAACTGCTGCCGAACTATCTGCGCTTTGTGCGCGGGGTGGTCGATTCGGCAGATCTGCCGCTGAACGTGTCGCGCGAAATCCTTCAGGAAAGCCGCGACGTGAAGGCCATTCGCGAAGGCTGTGCCAAGCGCGTACTGGGCCTGCTCGAAGATCTGGCCGAGAACCAGCAGGACAAGTACACGCAGTTCTGGGGCGCGTTCGGTCAGGTGCTCAAGGAAGGCGTGGGCGAAGATCATGCCAATCGCGAGCGCATTGCCAAGCTGCTGCGCTTTGCCAGCACGCACAACGATTCGGCGGAACAGAACGTGTCGCTGGCCGACTACATCGGCCGCATGAAGGAAGGTCAGGACAAGATTTACTACGTCACGGCCGAGAGCTGGGTGGCCGCAAGCCACAGCCCGCATCTGGAAGTGTTCCGCAAGAAGGGCGTGGAAGTGCTGTTGCTGACCGACCGCGTGGACGAGTGGCTGCTGTCGTATCTGCACGACTTCGATGGCCGTGCGCTGGTGAGCGTAGCGCGTGGCGATCTGGATCTGGGCGCGCTGGAAGACGCCGGTGAAAAGGCCGCGCAAGAGAAGACCGGCGACGAACTGAAGCCGCTCATCGAAAAGATGAAGGACGTGCTCGGCGACAAGGCCAAGGACGTGCGCGTGACGTTCCGTCTGACCGATTCGCCGTCGTGTCTGGTGTCTGACGAGCAAGACATGAGCGGGACGTTGCAGCGTCTGATGAAGGCGGCCGGGCAGAAGATGCCGGAATTCCGCCCGATTCTGGAGATCAACCCGGAGCACGCGCTGATCAAGCGTCTGAGCGCCGAGAGTGCCGATCTGTCCGACTGGACGCAACTGCTGTTCGATCAGGCCATGCTCGCCGAAGGCGGCAATCTGGAAGACCCGGCAGCGTTCGTGAAGCGCACCAACGCGCTGTTGCTGGCGTCGCGCTGATCGGCTGATTTCGGCGTTTCAGACAGCCGTAAGAAGTTGATGTGCAAGGAAAGCCCGGTATCGGAAGATGCCGGGCTTTTTTGCATTCGGGCGTACAGGTGACGGTCGTATTCGCGTCAGGTGGGCAGCGCACACCGGCGTCGGCCCCTTATAATTCCGACCCATGACTTTCCGATTCGATGTAAGCGGGCGGCACTGGCAGGCTGTCCCGTCGCCGGCGCTCTCGCGGCGTCATAAGGACTGGTTGACGCGGGGCGGGGCGCTCACGCGTCACTTGTCGGCGCTTGGCCGGGTAAGTGTGCGTGTCGTCGCCGAGCGTGTGTTGCCCGCCGACGCCGATCAGTGCCGTGCTATCGGCGTGCCGTTGCGCACGCCGATGTGGGCACGCGACGTCATTCTGCTGATCGACGACGAACCTGTCGTTGTCGCGCACAGTGTCACGCCGCTGGTGCATAGCCGCTCGGTCTGGCAAGCGATGCGACGCCTGCGTACGCGACCGCTGGCCGATCTGCTTTATCACGACCCCACGGTGACGCGCTCTGTACTCGTCTCGCGTCCTCTCGGCCCGTGGCATCTGCTCCACGCCCGGGCGCGGCACGATGCCCGCGACCCGTTGATTGGCCTCACGCCGCGTGCGCGGTTGTGGGCGCGCCGGTCGGTGTTTCTGCGGCATGGCGCACCGTTGCTCGTCACCGAGGCGTTCTTGCCGCGATTCTGGCGCCGGCTGCAAGCCGCGCAGCTTGCGCGCCCGGCACACGCCACCGTCTGAGCGATTCATGTCTGCCAAGTTTCCCGATTCGCCCGATTCACCCGATCTCAAGCGCAATTTCCCGCCCGTGGTGGACGCGCACACGCGCGTGCTGATCCTCGGCAGCCTGCCCGGTGAAGTGTCGCTCGCGCACCAGCAGTATTATGCACACCCGCAAAACCGCTTCTGGCATCTGGTAGGTGAAGCGATCGGCAAGCCGTTGCCCACGCTCGACTATGCGACGCGGCTCGATGCAGTGCGCGCGCATGGCATCGGGCTGTGGGACGTGGTGGCCGAAGCGCGTCGCGAAGGCAGCCTCGACAGCAATATCCGTCTGCATGCGGGCAGCGATCTGGCCGGGTTGATCGCCACGTTGCCGTCGCTGCGCGCGGTGGCGTTCAACGGTGGCACGGCGGCACGTATCGGCCAGCGCGCGCTGGCGCAAGGCGGCGTGACGATACCCGTCGTGATGCTGCCGTCCAGCAGCCCGGCTTACACGATTCCCTATGCGACCAAGCGCGATGCGTGGCTCGCGTTGCGCGATTGGCTCGACATCGCATGACGGTGTGGCGGAGGCGTAGCGCACGCGCAGTCGCGTGGCAACGTGGTCCGTGCGAAGGCTGCGTCGCGTGAACCCGGTACAATGCGATCCCATCGGAATTTCCCGAATCTCCCCGAAGGACTCATGACCCTCATCAAACGCAAATCCATCGAAGCCGAAGCGTTCGTCACCGAAGATCGCCCCGCCCGTCGTTACACCCCGCGCTTCGCGCCGGTGACGTTTTCTGAACAGGGTGGCGTGCGTTACCTGCATTTCGGCACGGCGTGGGTGCAAGGTGCGATGCGTCTGTCCAAGCCCGATCGTATCGAGCTGGAATACGCGCAACAGATGATGGCGTGGTTGCTGTTCATGCGCGCCCCGAAGCATGTGGTGCAACTGGGCCTGGGCACCGGCTCGCTCACGAAGTTTTCGCATCAGCAATTCCCGCGCACGCAAGTGACCGCCGTTGAGCTGAACCCCGCCGTGGTGATCGCGGCGCGCACGATGTTCAACCTGCCGAGCGATTCGCGTCACCTCAAAGTGATCGAAGACGACGCGTGGAATTTCGTTACCGACACCGCGAATCACGGCAGTGTCGATGTCCTGCAAATCGATCTGTACGATGCGACCGCGCGTGGTCCCGTGCACGACACGCCGGCGTTCTACAAGGCCTGTCGCGCGACGTTGCGCGCACCGGGCATGCTGACGATGAACCTGTTCGGCGATCACGACAGCTACCCGAAGAACATTCGCCGCCTGCGTCAGGCGTTCGACAACCGCGTGATCGAATTCCCGGAAGTGCACGACGGCAATGTGATCGTGCTGGCCTTCAACGGCCCGCTGCTGTCGGTCGAATGGAAGGACGTGGAAGCGCGCGCCAAGATCGTGGAAGCCGCGACGGGCCTGCCCGCCAAGCGCTGGGTCAAGCAATTGCGCTCGGCCAACGGCGACGGCGGTCCGGTGCTGACGATCTGATGGATGATCTGAGGTCGTTGACCTGAGCGCATCTTCCAGACGTGAAAAAGCCAGCCGAAAGGCTGGCTTTTTTCATGGCACGGCGCAAAGACGCGCAAGCATCGCAAGTGTCAGGCAGCGATCTCGTCGATGGTCAGCGCACCGCCACCGGCGATCACGGCCAGCAGGCGATCGACGTTCGGGTGCGCGCCCGGACGATTGCGTGCGTCGGCCGTATGCTCGGCAAACACGGCCAGACCGTGTTCGGCGGCAGCGGCGTCGAGCGTGCCGAAGGCTTGCTTCAGATAGTGATACACCGCGAGCGAGCCTTGCTTGCCCGGTGCGTTCTCGATGGTCGCCACGACGGCACCGCCGGCGTCGCGCAGTTCGATGCGGGCAATCCCGTCGATGCTGCCGGTCGCGGCCATCAGTGCGAGGTTTTCCTTGAAGACCGGGGTCGGTTCGATCACTGCCATTGTCTTGCTACTCCTGAAATTGCCTGAAATCGCCTGACGTCATGTCGGCGTCGAAATAGGTTGCGGGCCGAATGGTATCACTTCGATACCCTCGGCCCGTGGCGTGCAATTGCCCGCTCAGGCGCGTCGCCACTGAAGAATCGCCAGCGTCACCACGCCTGCGATCAGGCCCCAGAAGGCCGAGCCGATCGACAGCAGCGTGAGCCCCGAGGCGGTCACCATGAACGTGATCAGCGCGGCCTCGCGTTGCTTCGTGTCGCTCATCGCATTGGCCAGCCCGTTCATGATCGAGCCGAACAGCGCGAGTGCCGCAATCGACACCACCAGTGCCTTCGGGAACGCCGCAAACAGCGCGGCAATCGTTGCGCCGAACGTGCCCGCGATCAGATAGAACACGCCGCTCCAGACGGCTGCCGTGTAGCGCTTGTTGGGATCTTCATGGGCTTCGCGCCCGGTGCAGATGGCGGCGGTAATCGCGGCCAGATGAATGCCGTGTGCGCCGAACGGGGCGAGCAAGACCGACGCAATGCCCGTGGTCGAGATCAGCGGCGAGGCCGGCACGTTATAGCCATCGGCGCGCAATACGGCGAGGCCCGGTACGTTCTGCGAGGCCATGGCCACGACGAACAGCGGAATCGCGATGCTGATCGTGGCCGAGAGCGAGAACGACGGGGTCGTCCACACCGGTTTGGCGAGCGCGATGTTGAAGTGGCTGAAATCCAGCAGGCCCAGCCCGCCCGCGACGGCGGTGCCGACGATGAGCGCCAGCAGAATTGCATAGCGCGAGGCGAGGCGTTTGACGATCAGATACGTGAAGAACATGGCGAGCACGAGCGCCGTCTGATGCTGTGCCGCGACGAAGATTTCCAACCCGATGCGAAACAGAATGCCCGCGAGCAGCGCCGATGCCAGCGCCGGCGGCACGCGCCGCATGATGGTCTCGAACCCCCCCGTCAGTCCGCAGATGGCAATCAACGCGTTGCAGACGATGAAGGCCCCGATGGCTTCGCTATAGGGCACGCCCGGCAGCGACGTGATCAGCAGCGCAGCGCCCGGCGTCGACCACGCGATGACCACGGGGGTGCGGTAGCGCAGCGATAGCCCGATGGTCGTGACGCCCATGCCGATCGACAGCGCCCAGATCCATGAGGAAATCTGACCCGGCGTGAGGTGCGCGGCCTGTCCGGCCTGAAACATCAGGATGAGCGAGCTCGTGTAGCCGGTCATCATCGCCACGAAGCCGGCGACGATGGCCGAGGGCGAGGTGTCCGCGAGCGGCCTTAACGGGGGCAGTGGTGGCAGTGGGGGCACTGGCGTGGTACTGGACGTCATGAGTGTCTCGTGTTGTTTCGTTCTTATGATGGTGCGCGGGCCCGGCAGGGCTTACTTGCTCAACGTGCGCATCGCGGTCTCGAGACCGGCGAGGGTAATCGGATACATCCGGTTCGCGAAGAGCTGGCGAATCACCGAAATCGATTGCCGATACTGCCACAGCGCTTCGGGCTCCGGGTTGAGCCACGCATGCTTGGGGAAACGGTCGATGAAGCGGCGCAGCCAGACGGCACCGGCTTCCTTGTTGTTGTATTCCACCGAGCCGCCCGGTTGCAGCACTTCGTAGGGGCTCATGGTCGCGTCGCCCACGAAGATCAGTTTGTAGTCGGGCGGATACTTGCGCAGCACATCCCACGTGTCGAAACGCTCGTTGTGACGCCGCCGGTTCTGCCGCCACAGATAGTCGTAGACGCAGTTGTGGAAGTAGTAGAACTCAAGGTGCTTGAATTCGGATTTGGCCGCGGAGAACAGCTCTTCGGTACGCGCAATGTGGTCGTCCATCGAGCCGCCCACATCGAGCAGCATCAGCACCTTCACATTGTTGTGGCGTTCCGGCACGAGCTTGAGATCGAGCCAGCCGGCGTTGGCAGCGGTCGCGCGGATCGTATCGTCCAGATCGAGCTCTTCGGCGGCGCCTTCGCGCGCGAACTTGCGCAGGCGGCGCAGCGCCACCTTGATGTTGCGCGTGCCGAGTTCGACCGTGTCGTCGTAATCTCGATAGCTGCGTTGGTCCCACACTTTGACGGCGGTGCGGTTGCCGTTGCTCTCACCGCCGATGCGAATGCCCTCGGGGTTGAAACCGCCGTTGCCGAACGGCGATGTGCCGCCGGTGCCGATCCATTTGCTGCCGCCTTCATGACGGCCTTTCTGTTCCTCGAACAGTTCCTTCAGACGCTCCATGAGCTTGTCGAGGCCGCCCAGCGCCTGAATACGCGCCTTGTCTTCGGGCGAGAGCTCGCGCTCCATGCGCTTCTTGAGCCAGTCGAGCGGCACTTCACCGGAGGCGTCCACCAACTGCTGCACGCCCTTGAAGTACGCGCCGAACGCCTGATCGAACTTGTCGTAGTGCTTCTCGTCCTTCACGAGCGAGAGCCGCGCCAGATAGTAGAACTCGTCGAGCGAGGGCGCGATGACCTGACGTTGCAGCGCTTCGAGCAACGTCAGGTATTCCTTGACCGAAACGGGCAGCTTGGCCGCGCGCAGGGTGTAGAAGAAGTCGATCAGCATGACGGTGGCGCGCTTACCGGTTGGCGCGGTTCATGAAGACGAGGCGCTCGAACAGATGCATGTCCTGTTCGTTCTTGAGCAGGGTGCCCGCGAGCGGCGGGATGGCCAGCTTGTTGTCGGCGCTGCGCAGTGCGTCGGGGCCGATCTCTTCGGCCATCAGCAGCTTGAGCCAGTCGATCAGTTCCGAGGTCGACGGCTTCTTCTTCAGGCCCGGAATCTCGCGCACCTCGAAGAAGGTTGCCATCGCGGCATTTACCAGTTCGTGGCGAATGTTCGGGAAGTGCACGTCGATGATCGACTGCATCGTCGACGGATCGGGGAACTTGATGTAGTGGAAGAAGCAGCGGCGCAGGAAGGCGTCGGGCAGTTCTTTTTCGTTGTTCGACGTGATGATCACGAGCGGCCGGTGGCGCGCTTTCACGAGCTGGCGCGTCTCGTAGACGTAAAACTCCATGCGGTCGAGTTCGCGCAGCAGATCGTTCGGGAATTCGATGTCCGCTTTGTCGATTTCGTCGATGAGCAGCACCGTCTGTTGCTCGGCTTCGAACGCCTGCCAGAGCACACCCTTGACGATGTAGTTGGCGATGTCGCGCACGCGCTCGTCGCCCAGTTGCGAATCGCGCAGGCGCGAGACGGCGTCGTATTCATAGAGGCCCTGCTGCGCCTTGGTGGTCGACTTCACGTGCCATTGCAGCAGCGGCATGTCGAGCGCCGCGGCGACTTCTTCGGCCAGCATCGTCTTGCCGGTGCCGGGTTCGCCTTTGATGAGCAGGGGGCGTTGCAGGGTGGCCGCCGCGTTCACCGCGAGTTTGAGGTCGTCGGTGGCGACGTACTGGGAGGAGCCTTCGAAGCGCATTGTCAGAGCCGTCCGCAAACAGCCGGCCAACCGGCCGGGCAGGGAAAAACTTCAGTATAAGACAATGCACATACGGCTCGCTGGCGCTTTCAAAATGTCTCGCCGCATCAAGGGCTTGCGAAAAAACTTCGGAGAACTGTGCGGGTCAGCCCCGAGTTTGCGCATCGGGGGGTGTGGGTTACAATCGATTGCTTTTTTCACGGGTCGTCTGCCTTGGAGTCGGGACGGCGACCTGCGTGTTGCGGGCCGGTATTCCAACCAAAAACGTTCCCAAGAAGACCATGAAAAAGTTCCTCACGATGATGGCGCTGGCGCTCGGCAGCACGTCGCTCACCGCGCTTCATGCGGCCGAACTCAAGCCCAATCCCGAGGCGGCAAAGGACAAGGTCGCCATGTGTATTGGCTGCCACGGCATTCCCGATTATCGGACCGCGTTTCCCGAGGTGTATCACGTGCCCCGGATCGGCGGACAGAATGCCAAGTACATCGAAAATGCCCTGAAGGAGTACGCCAAGGGCGATCGCAAGTTCCAGACGATGCATGGCATCGCAGCCACGTTGACCGAGCAGGACATCGTCGACATTGCCGCGTACTACGCGGCGCAAACGGCGTCGACGCCGGTCAATCCCCAGAAGTAAAACGTGCGTGGCTGAGGAGAACACGATGAAGCATTCGATGGCAAAGGCCGCACTCGCGGCGTCCCTGGCGCTCGGCGCCACGCTGGCCGGTCTGACCGGTGCCGCTCATGCCGCAGGCAATATCGCCAACGGCAAGGCACTCGTCGACAAGGGCATGTGCGTGAGCTGCCACGGCGCGAACCTGAACGCACCGATCACGCCGGAGTATCCGAAGCTGGCAGGGCAGTACGCCGACTATGTGTACAACGCGCTGCGGGCGTATCAGAACGAACAGAGTCTCGTCTTCGGGCGTAGCAACGCCATCATGAAGACGCAGGTGATGTCCAACCCGGCAACGATCGGCAAGGATGGCAAGCCGCGTCCGTTCACCTCGCAAGAGTTGAAGGACATGGCCGCGTATATCGAATCGCTGCCCGGCGATCTGGTCACCAAGAAGTAAGGCTGGATAGCGGGATAGCGGGATAGCCGTATGGCGACGTAGCGAAGTCACGCCGCGCCGTTCAGAAAGCAAAAAACGACGGTTGCGTCATGGCAACCGTCGTTTTCTTCGTTCTTGTCGTGTTTGTTGTTGCGCTACGTGCTGTGCAACTCAACGCGTGGCTTGCTGCTCGATGCGTTGCAGATAGGCGTCGGAATCGGGCGGCTGGCCGCTGCGCTGGGCTTCCCAAAGCGTTTGTCCCAGGCACTCCATGATGCGGTGCTGCGCTTCGTGCGGCGAGTCGAGCCGGTTGGTCAGCTTTTCATATGCGGCGCGAATGCCGGGCGGCTGATCGATCGAGACCTGTTCGCTGATCGCCAGATGCATCGACAGGTGCAGGAACGGGTTGGTCTGGCCGCCTTCGGGCGAGTAATCGCGCGCGCTCGCTTCTTCGGTGTCGCCCAACGCGTCGTGGTATTCCGGATGTTCGTTGATCCAGTCGGCGGCAATCGTCTCGAGCGGCGTAAGGATGTTGCCGTCGCGTTGCTTTTGCCAGGTCGTGCAGAAAAATTGCCGCACTTCATCGCGGCTGGGATTGAACATGGGGACTCCGTGGGGTTCTCGTGACGCCAAACAGGCCGTATTGTCGCTCAATTCGCTTAATCATGTCGCAGAGCCCCCAATCCTCCGCTATGCCTGCCACCGTCCAAAATGCCCGCCCGCCATCGGCTTGGGGCGGTATCGCGTTGATCGCGGTATCCGCGTCGGCATTCGGTGCGATGGCGATCTTCGCGCGTGCGGCCAGCGCTTCCGGCGCGGATCTCTTCGCCATGCTGCTGTTCCGGTTCTTCGTGGCGGCGCTGTTGCTGCTCGTCTGGTGCCGGGTGCGACGGGTGACGTTCCCGTCGCGGCGGCAATCGCTGGGCATCGCGCTGATGGGCGGTATCGGCTACGTGGGGCAGTCGTTGTGCTATTTCGGCGCGCTGCAATACGCGCAGGCATCGCTCGTCGCGTTGTTGCTCTATCTCTATCCGGTCTTCGTCACCGTGCTCGCGGCCATCTTTTTGCATGAGCGCCTGACGCCCGTGAAGCTCGGCGCGCTGCTGCTGTGCTCGCTCGGCACCGCGCTCACCGTGGGCGGCGGGCAAGGGCAGCCGCTGGGCATGGCGCTGGCCGTGGGGTCGGCGCTGATCTACTCGTGCTACATCGTGGTCGGGGCGAAGCTCACGCGCGGTGTGGATCCTCGCGCGACCGCAACCCTCGTGTGTCTGGCCGCCACCGTCTCGTTCAGTGCGATGGCGCTGGTCCGTGCCGGGCAGGGGCTGTCACTGCACTGGCCGGCGAATACGGGCGGCTGGGCGGCGCTGGTGGCGATTGCCGTGTGTTCCACAGTCATCGCCATCCTGACCTTCTTTGCCGGGTTGCAGCGCCTTGGCGCGGGGCGTGCGTCCATGCTCTCCACGCTGGAACCCGTCGTTACGGTCTTGCTCGCGGCCATGCTGCTAGGCGAAACGCTGAGCGCCGCGCAACTTGGCGGCGGCGCGCTGATTCTGGCCGGTGTGCTCTGGTTGTCGGCCCGAGGCTCGGCGGCCGCGTCCTGAAATCGCTTGTTCCGGCGGGCGCGCGGCGATTTTTGTCTCGCCAGCGACGGTTGCCGGGCGACGGTACAATCGCCGTTCGCTTTATGTGTCGCTACACGCTTTAATTCGCGCTTCATTACCCGAGGTCATTGCCATGAGCACTATCGCCAAAGAATCCATCGCCCAGTTGTTCACCGATGCACGAACCCACAATGAGTGGCTCGACAAGCCGGTCAGCGACGAGACGCTGCGTGAGTTGTATGACCTCGTGAAATGGGGCCCGACGTCGGCCAACACGACGCCGGCGCGCATCGTGTTCGTCAAGAGCGCCGAGGCGAAGGCCAAGCTGGTCGAATGCATGGCGCCGGGCAACGTCGAGAAGACGCGTACAGCACCGGTGACGGCGATCATCGCCTTCGATCTGAAGTTCTACGAACACCTGCCGAAGCTGTTCCCGAACGGTGCCGAAAAGATGGTGCCGATGTTCTCGGGCGACGCTGCCAAGGCCGCCGGTGCTGCACACATGAACAGCTCGCTGCAAGGCGGCTACTTCATTCTCGCCGCCCGCGCACTGGGCCTCGACTGCGGCCCGATGGCCGGTTTCGACGCGCAGAAGGTCAACGACACGTTCTTCGCCGGCACCGAGTGGCGCGTGAACTTCATCTGTAACCTCGGCTACGGCGATCACGCCAAGCTGTTCCCGCGCAACCCGCGTCTGTCGTTCGACGAAGCGGCTCGCATCATCTGATTTTTTGATGTGCCGGCGCGACCGGCATAGCTGCGGAAGGTCAAAACAAAACGGGCGCTCCCTGCGATGGGAGCGCCCGTTTTGCATGGCGGGTGCCGGTATGCGTTGGCTTCGGCTGTCTTCAGTTTTTCGGCGCGGGTGTCTTCGGGCGGAAATCGCAGAGCGGCTCGATGGCGCAATGCCAGCACTCGGGCTTGCGCGCCTTGCAGACGTAGCGGCCGTGCAGGATCAGCCAATGATGGGCGTCGTGCCTGAACTCGCGCGGGATGACCCGCTCCAGTGCCAATTCGACAGCCAGAGGGTCTTTGCCCGGCGCCAGACCGGTGCGGTTGGCCACGCGAAAGATATGCGTGTCGACCGCAATCGTGTCTTCGCCGAACGCCGTGTTGAGCACCACGTTGGCCGTTTTGCGGCCGACGCCCGGCAGCGCTTCCAGTGCTTCACGCGAGCGAGGCACGTCTCCGCCGTGCAGGTCGAGCAGCATCTGGCACGTGGCAATGACGTTTTTCGCCTTGGTCCGGTACAGGCCGATCGTCTTGATGTAATCGGACACGCCGGCTTCGCCGAGCGCCAGCATCTTCGCGGGCGTGTTCGCCACGGCGTACATCTTGCGGGTGGCTTTGTTGACCGAGACGTCGGTCGCCTGCGCCGAGAGCAGCACGGCAATGAGCAACTCGAAGGGCGACGTGTACTCAAGCTCCGTCGTGGGGTTCGGATTGAGTTGCTGCAACGTCTCGAACAGGGCTCGGCGTTTGGCGTCGTTCATGATGGCGGCGTGGGCGGTTGCGGCTTGGCTAGTCGTGTTGGCGGAATGGCGCGTCGCGGCAAGGCGGTTTATGACTTGTCTGGTGTCTTGTCCTGCTCGCCCGGTGTGCCGGACAGGTTCAGACGCTTGCGGCGCGCTTCGGCTTCGTCGATCTGCGCCTGCACTTCGGCGGACACATTCTCGGTGTTCTTCGGCCCTAAGCCCTGTTCTGCGAGGGCCGCTTTTTTCTGACGGGCACGTTCCAGTGCGGCCTGAATGATGGCCTGCTTGCGGGCGGCGGCGGAGGCAGCCGCATCGTCGGTGGCGGGCGTCGTTGTGGCTGCGGCTGTGGTGGCGGTCTCGCCTTGCGACGCCGCCGACGCAGGCGCAGTGGCAGAGTCAGCCTCGGCCGGCGCGGCGGATGCCGTCGGCGCCACTCGTGCGGCGCGAGCAGCCAGACGGGCTTCGCGCTCGGCCTTGTCCTTCGCAAGGCGGGCCTGATGCCCTTCGAAATGCACGCGGGCGTCGTCGGCTTGGGTTGATGACCAAGCGTCCCAGCCGGTGCGCTCGCCGGTGACCGGCACCATCTCGATGCAGTCGACGGGGCAGGGCGGCACGCACAGATCGCAGCCCGTGCAGCGGTCTTCGATCACGGTGTGCATGAGCTTGGCGGCACCGACGATGGCATCGACCGGGCAGGCTTGCAGGCAGAGCGTGCAGCCGATGCAAAGCGATTCGTCGATGACGGCACGCGGGCGCGGGCGTTCTACGCCGTTCTCGGGATTGAGCGGAATGACCGGACGGCCGAGCAGCTTCGCCAGACGTGCAACGCCTTCGGCACCGCCCGGCGGACACTGGTTATAACTGGCCTGCCCGCTAGCGATAGCGTCGGCGTACGGCCGGCAACCGGCGTAACCGCACTTGGTGCATTGCGTCTGGGGCAATAAGGCATCGATGCGCTGCGCGAGCGCGTTGACTTCGGACACGTCTTTGTGGGGGATTCGGCGAAAAGCGAATTATCCTGCATTTTGCGGAAACACTGAAACCGTTGTGCCATAATTCCGCCCGTTGAGAACGACCGGCCGATCATGACGACGCCAGAAACCAAGATCAAACGGGACCCCGAGCGTACCCGCCAGCGAATTCTGGCAGCTGCGATTGAGGAGTTTGCCGAGAGGGGTTCGAGCGGTGCGCGCGTGGACAGTATTGCGCGCCGAGCGGACATCAATGAACGCATGCTCTATTACTACTTCGGCAATAAGGACCAGCTCTATCTGGCGGTGCTCGAAGAAGTCTATGGAGAATTCAATCGCGCCGAACACGCGCTCAAGCTCGATGCGCTTGCGCCGCTCGATGCGGTCGCGGCGTTGGCCCACTTCGTGTGGGATTACTACGCCGAGCATCCGGCGCTGATCCAGCTCATCAACAACGAGAACCTGCACGAAGCGAAGTCGATGCGTCAGTCGACCGAGATTCGTCAGCAAGTCTCGCCGATCGTGGAATTGCTCGCGGAAACGCTCAAGCGTGGCGAAGTGAGCGGCGAGATTCGCACCGGCATCGATCCGGTCAATCTGTACGTGACGATCTCGGCGATGGGCTACTACGTGATGTCGAACCGCCACACGCTGTCCATCGTCATGGGCCGCGACGTGATGGCCGATGACACGCGCAAGACGTATTCGGCGTTCAACACACAGGTGCTGATGGATTCGCTGCGCGCCCGTTGAGTGTCTGAACCGCTGGGAAATGAAAAAACCGCCGTGTGGGCCGAAGCTCACACGGCGGTTTTTTTACATCTGCTGACCGCTGCCCTGATCAGCTGTTCTTGGCGATGAAGTCGCGGATCTGCGGATAGATCACGTTGCGCCAGCGGCTGCCCGAGAAGATCCCGTAGTGACCGCACGCCGGTGCCGTGAAGTGCGCCCGGCGCTTGGCCGGAATGCCCGTGCACAGCTCATGCGCGGCTTGCGTCTGACCACTGCCCGAAATGTCGTCCAACTCGCCTTCGATGGTGAAGAGTGCGGTGGTCTTGATGTCTTGCGGACGCACGCGTTGACCCGACACATCCCACGTTCCGCTTGCCAGACTGAAGTCCTGAAACACCGTCTTGATGGTGTCGAGGTAGTACTCGGCGGCCATGTCGAGCACGGCGTTGTACTCGTCGTAGAAGCGGCGGTGCGAGTCGGCGTCATCGCTGTCGCCGCGCATCAGGTCCAGATAGAAGTCCCAGTGCGACTTCAGGTGGCGGTCCGGATTCATCGCGACAAACCCGGCGTGTTGCAGGAAGCCCGGGTAGACGAGACGGCCCGAGCCCGGATAGTTGGCCGGCACCGCATGAATCACGTGATTCTCGAACCACTCGTACGACTTGTTCGTGGCGAGTGAGTTGACCGAGGTGGGGCTCTTGCGAGCGTCGATCGGGCCACCCATCATCGTCATGGTCTTGGGCGTTTTCTCGCCGTTCGACGCCATCAGCGAAATCGCGCCGAGCACCGGCACGGTCGGCTGACACACCGAAATCACATGCAGGTTTTCGGCGCCGATATGGCGAATGAATTCCTGAATGTAGGCGACGTAGTCGTCCAGATGGAATGCGCCGTCCTCGAGCGGGACCATGCGGGCGTCGACCCAGTCGGTGATGTAGACCTTGTGGTCCTTGAGCAGTGTCGTGACGGTATCGCGCAACAGCGTGGCGTGATGGCCCGACAGCGGGGCGACCACAAGAACCACCGGATCGTCCTTGAGCTGGCCGACGGCGCTGGCGTCATCGGCGTAGCGCTTGAAGCGCAGCAGCCGGCAGAAGGGCTTCTCCATCGCGGTCATTTCGACGACCGGGATGTTGTGCCCGTCGACTTCGACGGCTTTGATATTGAATTCGGGCTTTTCGTAATCCTTGCCGAGCCGGTAGAGCAACTCGTAGCCGGCGGCAATGCGGGGGGCGCCGGGCATCATGGCGAGCAGGCTACCCGGGTTGACGAAAGTGGTAGCGGCCGCTTTAGCCCACGTGGTGAGGGGATTCAACCACGCGCGGTTGTACTCGTGAATCTGATACAGCATGTTGTGTGCCCTGAGGCGAGTGATGGAGGCAATTATGCAACCGTTTATCGCGGCTGTGCAACGCAGCATAACCCTGATGTATGGCATTTCCGCATCAGATCGATAGTTTTAGCTTATTCGGCTCATTGTCATAAACTATCGTTGCTGCGGCGCAACATAATCTAGGCAAAGAAAAGCCCGCCGGTGAGGCGGGCTTTCTTGTTCTGCCGCATGACACGTATGGCGCGGCGCAAGATCGCCGGGGGATCACGCCAAATTTGGCCCGATTTCCCCGTCCTCGCGCCCGCTGACGCGCTTAGCGCAGCACTTGGGCGATAGCCGAAGCGACGACGTCGATGTTCTTGTCGTTGAGTGCGGCTACGCAGATGCGGCCCGTGCTCACGGCGTAGATACCGAACTCTTCGCGCAGGCGCTCGACTTGGTCGGCGGTGAGGCCCGAGTACGAGAACATGCCGCGTTGCTTGATCACGAACGAGAAATCGCGCTCCACGCCGTGGGCGCGGAGCTTCTCGACCAAGGCCAGACGCATGGCGCGGATACGCTCGCGCATTTCAGCCAGTTCTTCTTCCCACAGGGCGCGCAGTTCGGGGTTGCTCAGGACAGCCGCAACCACCGAGCCGCCGTGCGTCGGCGGGTTGGAGTAGTTGGTGCGGATCACGCGCTTGAGTTGCGAGAGCACGCGGGTCGATTCGTCCTTGCTGCTCGTGACGATCGACAGGGCACCCACGCGTTCGCCGTACAGCGAGAACGACTTCGAGAACGAGCTCGACACGAAGAAGTTCAGGTTCGAGGCGGCGAACAGGCGCACCACGGCGGCGTCGGCGTCGATGCCGTCACCGAAGCCCTGGTAGGCGATGTCGAGGAACGGCACCAGCTTGCGGGCCTTCACGACTTCCACGACTTGGGCCCATTGGTCCATCGTCAGGTCGACGCCAGTCGGGTTGTGGCAGCAGGCGTGCAGCACGACGATCGTGCCTTCCGGCTCTTTGCCCAGCATGTCGAGCATGCCCGACAGGTTCACGCCATGCGTTTCGGCTTCGTAGTACGGGTACGAGACGACGTTGAAGCCGGCTTGCGTGAACAGGGCGCGGTGGTTTTCCCAGCTCGGATCGCTAATGGCGACCGTGGCGTTCGGGTTCAGTTGCTTGAGGAAGTCGGCGCCGATCTTCAGTGCGCCCGTGCCGCCCAGGGCTTGCGCCGTGATCACGCGGCCTTCCGTCAGCACCGGCGACTCTTTGCCGAAGAGCATCTCTTGCACGGCCTTGTCGTAGGCGGCAATGCCTTCGATCGGCAGGTAACCGCGCGGCAGGCCGGCGGCGACGCGTTGTTCTTCCGCTGCCTTCACAGCCTTGAGCAGGGGCAGTTTGCCTTCCGCATTGAAATACACGCCCACGCCCAGATTCACCTTGTTGGTGCGGTGATCGGCGTTGAAGGCTTCGTTCAGACCAAGAATGGGGTCACGCGGGGCGAGTTCGACAGCGGAGAAGAGAGTCATTTCGACGGCTCGAGGCAGTAGTGGAAAAATGCGGCACAAAAGTGTCAGGTGCAACGGGGCATTTTAACGAAGAATGCCCGCGCTTGTGGTAAACCACAGGCCACACAGCAGGAATACATGGCATTTCGGCACGAAAACTGCCAATTTATGCCAGAAATTGGCGAGAAATCAGCCGCTGGCCGAGATTGACGCCCGCCATGCGTGTCATTGGGCCGACAACCGGATGTCCGTCCTTTGGCAGTCCTGTCACCCATGGGACTCTAGGAATTGGCTGACGCGCTAGAATGGCAGATTACGTCTATCAGGCTCGCACCCCCGCCATGATCCCTGCGGCTGACAACACGCTCGACGAGAGCAAGTTCCTGACGTTCCCCGATTCGCCTTATCAGCTTTACTGCCCTTTCCCTGCGGCGGGCGACCAGCCCACGGCGATCACGCAACTGACCGAAGGCATCGACGACGGTCTCGCGTTCCAGACGCTGCTTGGCGTGACCGGCTCGGGCAAAACCTTCACGATGGCCAACGTCATTGCGCGCATGGGGCGCCCGGCCATCGTCTTTGCCCCGAACAAGACCCTCGCCGCGCAGCTCTACTCCGAATTCCGCGAGTTTTTCCCGCGTAACGCCGTCGAGTACTTTGTCTCGTACTACGACTACTACCAGCCGGAAGCCTACGTGCCGCAACGCGATCTCTTCATCGAGAAGGATTCGTCGGTGAACGAGCATATCGAGCAGATGCGGCTGTCGGCGACCAAGAGCCTGCTGGAGCGGCGCGACGTGGTGATCGTGGCCACTGTGTCGGCGATCTACGGTATCGGCAATCCGACCGAATACCACCAGATGATTCTGACGGTGCGTCAGGGCGACAAGATCGGGCAGCGCGACATCATCGCGCGCCTGATTGCGATGCAGTACACGCGCAACGAGACCGATTTCGGACGCGGCACCTTCCGCGTGCGCGGCGACACCATCGACATATTCCCGGCAGAACACGCCGAGCTGGCGCTGCGTGTGGAGTTGTTCGACGACGAAGTCGATACGTTGCAGTTGTTCGATCCGCTCACGGGGCGGGTGCGTCAGAAGGTGCCGCGTTTTACGGTGTATCCGTCGTCGCACTACGTGACGCCGCGCGACACGGTGCTGCGCGCCATCGAGACCATCAAGGCCGAACTTCGCGAGCGGCTCGACTTCTTCTATAAGGAAGGCAAGCTCGTCGAAGCGCAGCGGCTTGAGCAGCGCACGCGTTTCGATCTGGAAATGTTGCAAGAGCTGGGCTTCTGCAAGGGCATCGAGAACTACTCGCGGCATCTCTCGGGCGCCGCGCCCGGTGAGCCGCCGCCGACGCTGGTCGACTATCTGCCGCCCGACGCGCTCATGTTCCTGGACGAGTCGCACGTGCTGATCGGCCAGTTCAACGGCATGTACAACGGCGACCGGGCGCGTAAGGAAAACCTCGTCAACTATGGCTTCCGGCTGCCGTCGGCGCTCGATAACCGGCCGCTCAAGTTTGCCGAGTACGAACGCAAGATGCGGCAAGCCGTCTTCGTCTCGGCCACGCCGGCCGATTACGAAGGCAAGCGTTCGGGGCAGGTGGTGGAGCAGGTGGTGCGCCCGACCGGGCTGATCGATCCGACCATCGAGGTGCGCCCCGCCCGCACGCAGGTGGACGACGTACTGAGCGAAATCAACAAGCGGGTGGCGGTAGGCGAGCGCGTGCTGGTGACGACGCTGACCAAGCGCATGTCCGAACAGTTGACCGAATATCTTTCGGATAACGGCGTGAAGGTGCGCTATCTGCATAGCGATATCGATACCGTCGAGCGGGTGGAAATCATCCGCGATCTGCGGCTCGGCGCGTTCGACGTGCTGGTCGGGATCAACTTGTTGCGCGAGGGGCTCGATATTCCCGAAGTGTCGCTGGTGGCGATTCTCGATGCGGATAAAGAAGGCTTTCTGCGTGCCGAGCGTTCGTTGATTCAGACGATCGGGCGCGCGGCGCGTAACGTCAACGGCGCGGCCATCCTGTATGGCGACAAGATGACCGAGTCGATGAAGCGCGCCATCGGCGAGACCGAGCGTCGCCGTGCCAAGCAGATGGCGCACAACGAGGCGAACGGCATCGTACCGGTGGGTGTGAAGAAGCGCATCAAGGACATCATCGACGGCGTGTACGACCCGCAGGACGCCAAGGCGGAACTCGCCGAGGCGAAAGAGCAGGCGCACTATCAGGACATGTCTGAGAAGCAGCTGGCGCGCGAGATCAAGAAGCTCGAGAAGCAGATGCAGGAGCACGCGCGCAATCTGGAGTTCGAGAAAGCGGCCAAGGTGCGCGATCAACTGGCTTCACGTCAAGGCGCTGGTGTTCGGCACCGATGGCGCCAGCGAAGCCGAACTGGGACCGAAGCTCTGACATCGGTCCTGTGTTGCGCGGCATGGCCCGTGTAATGACGTGACGATGTAGCGATGTAACGATGTAACGATGTAGCGATGTAACGGCGTTACGTTACGTTCGCGTTTTCCCGTAACGGGAAAACGCGAGGTATCGCGTCTCAGTCGTATCTCAATCGAACACATGAAGTGTTCATCCCCCATCTGCGGTCTGTTCTTGCGGCGTTGACGCTCTTTGAGTGCACACCCGTGGCACTCGAATTGCGTCATGTGAGACAGGCGCCGCCGACGTTCTGATCGACCGGCGCTCGCGTCGCCACCGTGCTGTCGACGCCCTTTCGTCCGTCAAGAACTGGGGGGTTACCATGGGCTCGAATCAACGTTTCGTCTGCGGTGCAATCAAGACCGTTGCTGTTTCTGCTGCGCTTTGTGCCGGCCTGTTTTCGGCGTCTGGCGCTTTCGCACAATCCATTGGTGGTATTTCAGGCATTCCGGGCATCGCGCTGCCAACCGTACCGATCGTGGGGCCGATCCTCGCGCCCGTCACGTCGCTGCTCGGTCAAGTCACGGGCGCGCTCGGTGGCGGTGTGCTTGCGCCAGTCACTGGCATCGTCACGACCGTCAGTGGCGTCCTTGGCGGGCTTTCGGGAACGTTGGGCGGTGCGGGCGGCGGCGGTCCGCTTGGGCCAGTTACCGGCGTAGTCGGCACCGTCACAGGGGCACTGGGTGGTGTGGGCGGCGGTAGTCCGCTGGCGCCTGTCACTGGCGTAGTCGGCACTGTCACAGGGGCACTGGGTGGTGTAGGCGGCGGTAGTCCATTGGCACCTGTCACCGGTATCGTCACCGGCGTGATTGGCTCGGCGGGTGGCGTTCCCATTGCGCCAATCACGGCTGTCGCCGGCAATGCCGGTGTCGCCAAGGCCGTCGCGCCGGTAAGTCAGGTGGCAAGTTCCGTCACCGGTCACGTCGGTGTGCTCTCACCTGTGACCAATTTGCTGGGTGGCCTGCTTTCGCACACGAACGCGCCTGGACACTGATCCCTTCGATCGCGAGAGGCATTTCCGGCGTCAGGATGGCCATATTGGTTATCCTGACGCCGGATCTCCTATTTGCAACTCATCCACGGTTTCCAATGAAAAAGACCTCAGTTCTCTTCGTTTGCATGGGCAACATCTGCCGCTCGCCGAGTGCCGACGGCATTTTTCGTCATCGTCTGGCAGAGGCCGGGCTGACCGATAGGGTGACAGTCGATTCTGCCGGTACGCACAGCTATCACATCGGCCACGCGCCTGACGCGCGTACTCAGGCCGCTGCTGCCAAGCGCGGCTACGATCTGAGCGAATTGCGTGCACGCCGTGTCGAAGCGGACGATTTCGAGCGATTCACGTGGATCGTCGCGATGGACGATGCCAACGTCGCCGACCTCACCGCGCAGTGCCCCGCGCAACACCGGCACAAGATCGTGCGGTTGATGGACTTCGCCACGCGCCACGATGCGACCGAAGTTCCCGACCCGTATTACGGCGGCGAACGCGGCTTCGAAACCGTGCTCGATTACGTCGAAGACGGCCTCGACGGGTTGCTCGCCCGGCTTCGCGAAGCACGCTGAAACGGGGCGTTGCGCCAGATTTTTGCCGGTCAATCGCGTCCTCAGGGGCTATCATTCGGGCCATCGCCGCTCTAAATCGGCCTGATCGGCCCGAATTTCCCTGAAAGATGCTCAACACCCTTACGTCTTATTGGCGCAAATGGCGTGCTTCACGCCACGCGGGCCATCAACTCGATGAACTGCTCGCGCACGCGGATCCGACGGCACCGTTGGCCGTGCGCAATCAATGGCTGATCGAGCTGGCGCACTGGGTGCAAAAACGCGGCTCGCTCGCCAACGAAACGCGCGCCGAAGGGGAGGCCGCCCGCTACCGGCCGCACACCCGCCTGCGCTACCTGCTGCAAATGCTCGACCGCAACCCGGCGTGGCGCTTGCCCGTCGCGCGAACGCTGCGCAGCGTCATCAACGATAGCGACGCGATTTCCCTGTTGTGCGATACCGGCATGCCGGTGCGGCCGGGCTTCTGGGGTGCGCTTGCCGAACGCATCGAGAAAGCTTTGATCCCGCCGCCGCCCACGCGCCGCGATCTGTCGGCGTTGTGCTCGCTGATGTTCCCCGATGGCGACGCCGCCGACTGGATCGGCGACATGCCGCCTGCATTGCTGGCCGACCTCATCGCGCTGTTGCATTTCGGTGAGGCCGACGACGAAGACACCGACTGGAATCCCTTTGCCGAAGACCTGCTCGCCGCCATGCATCATCTGGTCGACCAGATTGCGTCGACCGGGTTGTCGCAGGCCGTGCGCACGCGACTGACGTATCCGCGTGTGACGGAGTCGCCGTTCTATCGCCTCGGCCGTGCCATGCAGGGGCTGGAGGATGCCGGACGCGAGCTCGTGCCCGGTGCGCCGCCAAGTCAGCGTTTCGTGCAGGAGCTCAACGTGTTTCGGGCGCTGCTCGATGATTGCGGCCGTGCAGTGCGTCAGGTGTACGCGCATCTGGATGAGAACGGCGTGAGCGTGGACATTGTGTTTCTGGTGGAGCGCGCGAAGTCACGTATCCGCCGGTTGGAGCGGTTGCTCGAAGCGTGGCTGGTCGACAGCGATCACGCAACGGCGCGCGTGCGGCTGCTGGCCGATCTGGTGCGCGCGAATCGGGCGAGTCAGAGCGTGGGCGAACTGGCGCGCACGTCATTTGGCCTGCTGGCACGCAAGGTGGTCGAGCGCAGTGCAGAGACGGGCGAGCACTACATTGCCCGCACGCGCCCCGAATACCTGTCGATGCTCAAGATGGCATGCGGCGGCGGGCTCGTGACAGTGGTCACGGTCTACGTGAAGTTTCTGATTACCAGCGCGCACCTGCCGACGATCGTCGAAGGCTTCCTCGCGGGCGCGAACTACGCGATCTGCTTCCTGTTCATGCACTTCTGCCATTTCACGCTGGCCACCAAGCAGCCGGCCATGACGGCACCGGCCATTGCCAGCAAGCTCGACGATGTGGATACGGCGGCCGGCATGGACGCCTTCGTCGGCGAAGTCATTGCGCTCGTGCGTACACAGGCGGCGGCCATCTTCGGCAATCTGGCGATGGTGTTTCCGTTCTGCCTGCTGGTGCAGTGGGGGGTATCGGCGGCGCTGGGCATGAACACGATTCCGCCGGAAAAAGCACACGCCACGCTGAGTTCGTTCTCGATCCTCGGTGTGACGCCGCTCTTTGCGGCGATGACGGGCGTATTGCTGTGGTGTTCCAGTCTGATCTCGGGTTGGGCGGACAACTGGTTCGCGCTGCATGGCATCGGCGATGTGCTGGCCTACAACCGCCGTCTGCGCTTTGTTTTCGGCCGCAATGGGGCGGCGCGTCTCGCGGATTGGTGCCGGCGCCACATTGCGCCGGTGCTCGGCAACCTCACGCTTGGTTTCATGCTAGGTCTGGTGCCTGCCGTACTGACCGCGTTCGCGTTGCCGTTCGAAGTGCGTCACGTCACGTTGTCGACGGGAGCGATTGCCACGTCCATCGGTGTGCTGGGCTGGCCGGTGCTGCATGACGCGGCCCTCTGGCTGGCCGTGGCAGGGGTGGGATCGATGGCCCTGCTCAACGTCGGCGTCAGTTTTGCGTTAGCATTCCACATGGCGCTCCGATCGCGTCCACTGCGGTTGGGTGACCGTCGGCAAATCCACCGCGCCATCTGGCGCGCCGTGCTGCGCAACCCCCTGGTGCTGTTGTTTCCGCTACGCACCGCGAGCCCCGAAGCTCGTCCCGAAAAATAAGATTTTTCGCAAACGGACGAGGGAACTTTCGCAAAAAATGGGCCAGAAGTAGTTGACTAATTTCGTGGGGTATTTATACTTGACGAAAATAGTCGAGATTAATCCCCTGCATCATCATGAGACTTACCACGAAAGGCCGTTTCGCCGTTACGGCGATGATCGACCTGGCCATGCGCCAGGACGCGGGTCCCGTGACGCTTGCGGGCATTAGTCAGCGTCAGCGAATTTCCCTCTCTTACCTGGAACAACTGTTCGGGAAGCTTCGCCGCCACGAAATTGTGGAAAGCGTACGCGGGCCGGGCGGCGGTTACAGCCTGGCGCGCCGCGCGGAAGAGGTGACGGTCGCTGACATCATCATTGCGGTCGACGAACCGCTCGACGCCACGCAGTGCGGTAGCAAGGGCAATTGCGAGAAGGGCCAGGACGGCCATCGCGGTCATTGCATGACGCACGAGTTGTGGGCGACGCTCAACCAGAAGATGGTCGAGTATCTCGATTCCGTTTCGCTGCGCGACCTGGTCGAGCAGCAGCGCAGCAAACAGGCCCAACAGGCCGTGCTGCGCGACACGCGCGAGCCCGGCACCAGCCAGACCATCGCCACGCGCATTCCCAATTCGGTCTTCGATATGGCCCGTTCATAACAGGCGCCACGGCACGATCCTGGAGCACCCCATGAAAAACGACACCCTCAATCTTCCCATTTACATGGATTACAGCGCCACCACGCCGATCGACCCGCGTGTTGTGGACAAGATGCTGCCGTACCTGCGCGAGCAGTTCGGCAACCCGGCCTCGCGCAGCCACTCGTTCGGCTGGGCCGCCGAGCAGGCGGTTGAAGAGGCACGCGAGGAAGTCGCGAAGCTCGTGGGTGCCGACCCGCGCGAGATCATCTGGACGTCGGGCGCTACCGAGTCGGATAACCTCGCCATCAAGGGTGCCGCGCACTTCTATCAAGGCAAGGGCAAGCATCTCATCACGCTGAAGACCGAGCACAAGGCTGTGCTCGACACCATGCGCGAACTGGAACGCGAGGGCTTCGAAGTCACGTATCTGGACGTCAAGGATGACGGCCTGCTCGATCTCGACGTCTTCAAGGCGGCACTGCGCCCGGACACGATTCTCGTGTCGGTGATGGCCGTGAACAACGAAATCGGCGTGATTCAGGACATCGAGACGATCGGTGAAATCTGCCGCGAAAAGGGCATCATTTTCCACGTCGACGCAGCTCAGGCCACGGGCAAGATGCCCATCGACCTGAACAAGCTCAAAGTCGACCTGATGGCGTTCTCGGCACACAAGACGTACGGCCCGAAGGGCATCGGCGCGCTGTATGTGCGTCGCAAGCCGCGTGTGCGTATCGAAGCACAGATTCACGGTGGCGGTCACGAGCGCGGCATGCGTTCGGGCACGCTGGCCACGCATCAGATCGTGGGCATGGGCGAAGCATTCCGTCTGGCACGTGAAGAAATGGCCACGGAAAACGAGCGCGTGCGTATGCTGCGCGATCGTCTGCTGCGCGGCCTGACGGAAATGGAAGAAGTGTATGTGAACGGCGACATGGAACAACGTGTGCCGCACAACCTGAACATCAGCTTTAACTTTGTCGAAGGCGAGTCGCTGATCATGGCGATCAAGGATGTGGCGGTGTCGTCGGGTTCGGCGTGCACCTCGGCCTCGCTTGAGCCTTCGTACGTGCTGCGCGCGCTGGGTCGTAACGACGAACTGGCGCACAGCTCGATTCGTTTCACGGTGGGTCGTTTCACGACCGAGCAGGAAGTCGACTACGTGGTCGAGCTGCTCAAGGGCAAGATCGGCAAGCTGCGCGATCTGTCGCCGCTGTGGGAAATGTACAAGGACGGGATCGACATCAGCTCGATCCAGTGGGCCGCACACTGAGCATTCAAGGAGTTAGCCATGTCTTACAGCAAAGAAGTTCTGGATCACTACGAAAACCCGCGTAATGTCGGCTCGTTCGACAAGGGCGACGACGCGGTGGGTACCGGCATGGTCGGTGCACCGGCTTGCGGCGACGTGATGAAGCTGCAAATTCGTGTGAACGAATCCGGCGTGATCGAAGACGCCAAGTTCAAGACCTACGGTTGTGGCTCGGCCATTGCCTCGTCGTCGCTGGTGACGGAATGGGTCAAGGGCAAGACGCTGGATCAGGCGCTCGACATCAAGAACACGCAGATCGCGCAAGAGCTGGCACTGCCGCCGGTGAAGATTCACTGCTCGATTCTGGCCGAAGACGCGATCAAGGCTGCCGTCGCCGACTACAAGCAGAAGCACGGCGAGTCGGCCGAAGCTGCCAAGGCCGCTTAAGTCGTCGTATTCAGTCTTAACAAGGAAGCAGGCAAAGATGGCTGTCACATTGACCGAGAAGGCTGCGCAGCACGTTTCGCGTTATCTGACGCGGCGCGGCAAGGGCGTGGGCCTGCGGCTGGGCGTGAAGACGACCGGCTGCTCGGGCCTGGCCTACAAGCTGGAATATGCCGATGACGTGGAAACCGAAGACACCGTCTTCGAGAGCCACGGCGTGAAGGTGATCATCGATCCGAAGAGTCTGCCGTATATCGACGGCACCGAACTGGATTTTGCGCGCGAAGGCTTGAACGAAGGATTCCGTTTCAATAATCCGAACGTCAAGGATGAGTGCGGCTGCGGCGAGTCGTTCCGCGTCTGACGACGCGCCGGCTCGCGTGATCACCGGCTTTCGTCAGGACGACGAAGGCCAGTGGGTTGCACGGCTGGCGTGTGGGCACGGACAACACGTCCGGCATCTGCCGCCTTGGCAGATCCGGACGTGGACGCAAAGCCCGGCAGGACGCGACGCGATGATCGGCAGTGTGCTGACGTGTCGCAAGTGCCAGCGCGGCGAGCCACCGGATTCGCAAGATGGCTTCGACGTATCCGAAAGTTCGCCGGCAAAGTAAGCGAGATTGGCGCGCCGACGTGGTCGGCGCGGTAGTAGCGTAGGCAACAAGGCGGCGCGAGCCGCTTTTTTTACGGGCTGACGCTAGAGACGATGGTGCAATGACTGCATTGACTGACAACTATTTCACGCTGTTCGAGTTGCCGCAGCGCTTCGCGCTCGACATCGAGGCGCTCGAGACGGCATACCGCGCGGTGCAATCGCGGGTGCATCCGGATCGCTTCGCGAATGCGAGCGATGCCGAGCGCCGGGTCGCCATGCAGTGGGCGGCACAGGCCAATGCCGCGTATCGCACGCTGCGTAACCCGTTGCAGCGCGGCACCTATCTGTTGACCTTGCAGGGCATCGACGTGGGCGCGGAGAACAACACCGCGATGGCCCCCGATTTCCTGATGCAGCAGATGGAATGGCGTGAAGCCATCGACGATGCCGTCGCCGCGCGCAATGTCGGCGCGCTCGACGCGCTGGCGAAAACACTGCGTGACGACCGGCGCACCCGCCTGACGAAACTGGGCGACTGGCTCGACAACGCGGCTTGGCAGCCGGCCGCCGAAGCCGTACGGCAACTGATGTTTATTGCGCGCGCCGAGGAAGATATCGCGCAGCGCATCGAAATGCTGGAAAACGCGTGATGGCCCGGTGCGGCGCCGTCACATGATTCTGAGAACCGCTTGAGAACAAGGGTGCACGCGCCTGCGCGTCGCCCGTATTGCAAAGCCATGGCCCTTCTGCAAATTTCCGAACCCGGCATGTCCCCTGCGCCGCACCAGCGGCGACTCGCCGTGGGCATCGATCTCGGCACGACGCATTCCCTCGTGGCCGCCGTGCGCAGCGGTGTCGCTGAAGTGCTGCCCGACGAACAGGGCCGCGTTTTGCTGCCGTCCGTCGTGCGCTATCTGGGCGGTCCCCGCACTCAGATCGGCTACGACGCCAAGGCCGCTGCCGCCACCGATCCGCGTAACACCATCGTGTCCGTCAAACGCTTCATGGGCCGGGGTCTGGCCGATGTCGCCCACGCCGACAACGCGCCGTACGATTTCGTCGACGCCCCCGGCATGGTGCAGATGAACACGGCCGGTGGTGTGAAGAGCCCGGTCGAGGTCTCTGCTGAAATTCTCGCCACGCTGCGTCAGCGCGCCGAAGACACGCTGGGCGACGATCTCGTCGGCGCTGTGATTACCGTGCCTGCGTACTTCGACGATGCGCAACGTCAGGCCACCAAGGACGCCGCGCGTCTGGCCGGTCTGAACGTGCTGCGCCTGCTCAACGAGCCGACCGCTGCCGCGATTGCCTACGGTCTGGACAATGCGGCCGAAGGCCTCTACGCCATTTACGATCTGGGTGGCGGCACGTTCGACATCTCGATTCTGCGTCTGACGAAGGGCGTGTTCGAAGTGCTCGCTGCGGGCGGCGATTCGGCGCTCGGTGGCGACGATTTCGATCAGGTGATCTACCGCTGGGCCGTGGGCGCTGCGGGCCTCGATGCCGCGTCGCTGACCTCGCAGGACGTGCGCGCGTTGCTCGATCACGCCCGCACCGCCAAGGAAGCACTGACCGATGCGCAAGACGCCGACATCGCGCTCACGCTGTCTGGCGAGCGTCAGGTCGCGTTGAAACTCACGCGCGAGCAGTTCACCGAACTGGGCGCACAACTCGTGAACCGCACCATCGGACCGATGCGCAAGGCGTTGCGCGACGCGGGCATGGGCCCGGAAGACGTCAAGGGTGTGGTGCTGGTCGGTGGCGCGACGCGCATGCCGCAAGTGCGCGCAGCCGTTGCCACGTTCTTCGGCCGTGAGCCGCTGGTCGATCTCGACCCGGATCAGGTCGTGGCGCTTGGCGCGGCAGTGCAGGCCAATATGCTTGCCGGTAATCAGGCCGACGGCGACGAATGGCTGCTGCTCGACGTAATTCCGCTCTCGCTCGGCGTGGAAACCATGGGCGGTCTGGTCGAGAAGATCATCCCCCGCAATGCCACGATTCCGGTCGCACGCGCGCAAGAATTCACCACGTTCAAGGATGGCCAGACGGCCATGGCGATTCACGTGCTGCAAGGCGAGCGCGAACTGGCGGCCGATTGCCGCTCGCTCGCCCGCTTCGAGCTGCGCGGCATTCCGCCGATGACGGCCGGTGCCGCACGCATTCGCGTGACGTATCAGGTCGACGCCGACGGTTTGCTGTCGGTGGCGGCACAAGAGATGCACTCGGGCGTGGCCGCGTCGATCGAAGTGAAGCCGTCGTACGGTCTGGCCGACGACGACATTGCCCGCATGCTGCAAGACAGCTTCGGCTCGGCAGAAACGGACATGCGTGCCCGCGCCTTGCGTGAGCAACAGGTGGACGCCGAGCGCCTGCTCGTGGCCATCGACAGCGCGCTGGCTGCCGACCCTGAATTGCTCGACGCCGACGAGCGTGCCGAGATCGACGGCCTGCTGGCCGACCTGCGCCAGAAGGCGTCGGGTGACGATCAGATCGCGATCAAGGCGGCCACCGAGACACTGTCGCAGGCGACCGACGCCTTTGCCGCGCGTCGCATGGACAAGAGCATCCGCGCAGCGCTGGCCGGCCGGCGCGTGGCGGACATCGACAAACTGTAAGACACACACGGAAACTGCAAGCCATGCCACAAATCGTTGTATTGCCTCACGTTGAGCTGTGCCCCGAAGGGGCCGTGCTGGAGGTTGCACCGGGCACCACCGTGTGCGACGCGCTGCTCATGAACGACATTGAAATCGAACACGCCTGCGAAAAGTCGTGTGCCTGCACCACTTGCCACGTGATCGTGCGCGAGGGTTTCGAAGCGCTGCAACCCGCGGAAGACGAAGAAGAAGATCTGCTGGACAAGGCGTGGGGGCTGGAGCCGACGTCGCGCCTGTCGTGCCAGACGCCGATGCCCGCAGATACCGACCTCGTGGTCGAAATTCCGAAGTACACGATCAACCACGCCAAGGAAAATCACTGAGCGTCGCTGTATAGCGTCGCCCGGTGAGATACCCGACAAGAACGAGGAGCTTGCCCCATGAAATGGACCGACATTCAGGACATCGCGATTGCGCTCACCGACGCGCATCCCGACGTTGACCCGCAATACGTGCGCTTTACCGATCTGCATCAGTGGGTCATGGCACTCGACGGTTTCGACGATGCCGCCGACCGCGCTGGTGAGAAGGTGCTCGAAGCCATTCAGATGGCGTGGATCGACGAAGCTCGCTGATCTGGTGCACCGCAGATCATAGCGATGCCGTTAAAACAAAAGCCGCTCGAAAGAGCGGCTTTTGTGTTTCTGCGACGTGTGCGACGAGCCTGGGAGGCTGGTGTGACGGTGCCTTCCTGAAGGGCGCCGTCAGCAGCCACTGAACAGACCTTGGCGACCTTAGCTGGCGCGCACCAGTCCGTTGCCTTCCAGACGTACGCGGTCACCCGGTTGTACGCCCGGCGCTTGCTGATACGTCCAATAACGGGTCTTGCCGGTGTCCATGCGCACGTAGACGCGATACACGGTGTCCGAGCGCACGTTCTTTTCGACCTCGTTACCGGCCAGACCGCCGCCGAGCGCGCCGACCACGGTCATTGCGGTGCGGCCGTTACCGGCGCCGAACTGGTTGCCGATCAGGCCACCGGCGACGGCACCCCCGACGGCACCCAGACCTGTCGCATGGCCTTGCGTGCGGATCGGCTGCACCGACTGCACCGTGCCGCAACTGGAGCACGCCGCGGCTTGTTGCTGTGCCGGCGGGGCAGACTGTTGCGCGTACGACGGTTGCGGTGCCGGAGCACGCTGCGGCGCTTGCTGTTGCGCGTATTGGGCCTGCTGCGCTGCTTGGGCTTGCTGCTGCGCCTGCTGCGCTTGCTGAGCTTGCTGTGAAGCAGTCGCGGACTGGGCAGGCGTCTGCGGCGGCGTCAGGGCATATTGCGAGTTGGGCGAGTTGGAAGCGTCGCTCGTCGGCGCCGGGCCGTTGGTGCTCTTCGCCGAGGGCAGCACGCCCGTAATGGCGGCGACACCGAGCAAGCTGACGACCACGATGCTGCCGGCGGCGGCAGCGATCAGCGGATGCATGCGACGCGGTTGCAGATCGTTATCCATGTTGTTTTCTCCATCGTGTGGTTGGTGGCGAGCCACCGGGCTGTCCGACCCTTTCTCTTTCCCGGGCGGTGAATGCATCGGAATCCGCTGCATCCGGATGACACCGTGTTAGCGTTCACGGTGCGCATCGAGTGATCTCGCATGTCGGAAGTGTCCGTCACGGCAAGCGCGGCAACCGTTTCATTTTGTAACGCGATGTAAGATGTTTCGCATGGTGGACCACCCGCACGGTGCGTATGTGATGATGTAAGTCAATGAAATACAGGGGATTTTTCGGATGTGTCCTATTCCGGGCACTTGTCGTGCACCGGAACGTCCTAACAAATGAAACAGATCTCGACGCGACTCATGACCGATACCTTGCCACTGCTGGACGCGCCGCTGGACAGCGCGAATCAACTTCATCTCTATCCGTACGTCGTGCCCGGTGATTGGGTAGATGCGTGCGACCCGGGCGGGGACGTCAGCGAACCGTTTTCCGACGACGTTTTCCTCACGCTGGTGATGGATGGCCCTCAGGGCCTGCGCCGTTTGCAAGGCAGCGATCTGGCGGCGGCCGGTATGACGTTCGAAGATGCGTTTGCGCATGCAGCGTCGAATCTGTCGCGCGCGTGGAATTCTCGTCACTTCGAATTCGGCATTGCGTGCCTCGATGACGGCACACATTTCGGGGGCTCGCGCGGCAACTGGATGGCACCGGCGGGCGCCTTGGTACTCGGCAATCTCTATCAGTCGATGGTGGCGCACTTCGGCGTGCGCGAATTCGCTGCGGTGGCGGTGAACCGCACATTCCTCGTGGCATTTCCGACCGATGAAAAGACGCTGTCGTCACTCGCGCTGCGCCAGTTGGTGGAGGAATCGTCGAACGGCTCGATTCATCCCATCTCTCGCACGTGGCTGCGACTGGATGGCGGCTGGCCGTCCGCGTATCGCGGCGTTCCGGTCTTCTGAGCCTCTCGCGGGGGCGTGTTCACGTTTCGCGTAACGCCGCTCAGGTACGCGATAACGCAGAGTGCGCAGAATTCTAGACTCCTTGGCGGCACAATTCGATGCCGCTACAGGAGAAACACATGCCTGCTCTGAGCCCTTCAGGAATGTCGGCGTCGGCGCTGTCCGCGTCGTCGCTGACCACGGTGATCGCTGGTGCGTGGGTTGCGATGTCCGACACCCCACGCGTGGTCTTTGCCGACGATCTTACCGACGTTCGCGTGGCGCCTGACGCACACATCGAACCTGTTCTACGCCATGACGACTGTGCGACGTGGTTGCCCACGCGGGCCCCCGCAGACGTACAGTCGGACGGCCGCACGATCATGCATCTGCATTCCGAGCCTGACCGCATCGGCTTTTTGTCCGAACACAAGGCTGGCGCGTTCTGGGTCGAACTGCTGGATGTGTTGGCGTCAACGGACGGGTGCCCGAACGGCATCGACGGCGAGCCGCTTGTCGAGGCGCTGGAGCGGCGGATGGCGTGTCTGGGCATCGCTGCGACCGAAGAGGCGCAAACATCGAGCGGGCGCGACGAGGGGTTGGGGCAGGGCGTCAACCGCACATTGGAAAGCGAATTTCGCACGGCCGAGTCAATGTCGATTCCCTCGATCTATCTGCGCCGCGACGGCTACCAACCGGGCACCATGGCGGCGCTGGAGTATGACCTGGGCTGGTGGGTACTCATGCCCACCTGGAACCGGCTGACGCAGGTCGATGAAGGCGCATGGCACGACAACCCGAACCCGGCACTGTTTCGCGCGGCCGGACGCGACATCATCGATCGCTTGCCCGTCGACCCGTCAAAGCTCATCACGGCGAGCGGTGTGGCCCGGATACTGTCGTTGCATAGCCACGCGGCGGGATTTTCCAACTGCCTGACGAATGTGACGCGTGTCGCGCCGCGCGCGGGTGAGGGCGGCGCGCCGGTGCCTGCCATCGACACGTCGGTTTTCGAGCGTCGCTGCCCGGGAGACTGGTGGCGCGCTGCGGACGCCCGGCACCCCGGGCGTGATGCGCTCACGTTGCACGCCAACGCATGCCGCGAACGCACGACAACCGATGCGCCGCCTTCGTCCTCTTCTTCTTGAGTCGCATCACCACACGACAGCATAAAAAATGCCGCAGCTTTTTTCGCTGCGGCATTTTCATTCAACCATCCGGCCAAGCGGCTCGAAAGGTCGAGGCGCTTAGTCTTCGCGGCGCAGGTGCGGGAACAGCAGCACGTCGCGAATGTTCGGGCTATCGGTCAGCAGCATGATCAGGCGATCGATACCGATACCGCAGCCGCCCGTCGGGGGCATGCCGTACTCGAGTGCGCGGATGTAGTCGGCGTCGTAGTACATGGCTTCTTCGTCGCCGGCATCCTTCTGCTCGACCTGCGCACGGAAGCGTGCGGCCTGATCTTCCGGATCGTTCAACTCCGAGAAGCCGTTGGCGATTTCGCGGCCCGTCATGAACAGCTCGAAGCGCTCGGTGATGCCCGGCACCGTATCCGATGCGCGTGCGAGCGGCGAGACTTCCACCGGGTAGTCGATGATGAACGTCGGCTCCCAGAGCTGGCTCTCGGCCGTCTCTTCGAACAGCGCCAGTTGCAGCGCGCCCAGACCGGCGTGCTTGAACTGCGGTGCGTCGACCTTCACGCCGTACTTGACCAGTGCACCACGCACGAACTCGATATCGGCCAGTTGCGCGTCGGTGTACTCCGGCGCGTACTTGCGAATCGCTTCGACGATCGTCAGACGATGGAACGGCTTGGCCAGATCCAGCTCGCGACCCTGATACTGGATGGTCGCGGTGCCGAGCGAATCAATGGCGGCGCGGCGGATAAGCGACTCGGTGAAGTCCATCAGCCAACGGTAATCCGTGTAGGCCGCATAGAACTCCATCATCGTGAATTCCGGATTGTGGCGCGGCGACACGCCTTCATTACGGAAGTTACGGTTGATTTCGAACACACGCTCGAAGCCGCCGACGATCAGGCGCTTCAGATACAGTTCCGGCGCAATACGCAGGTACATCTGCATGTCGAGCGCGTTGTGATGCGTGATGAACGGCTTGGCGGCGGCGCCCCCCGGAATCGGGTGCAGCATCGGCGTTTCGACTTCCATGAACTCGGCATCGGTCATGTACTGGCGAATCGATGCGATGGCCTTGGCGCGCGCGCGGAACGTGTTGCGCGTCTCGGGCGAGGTGATCAGGTCGACGTAGCGCTGACGGTACTTGGTTTCCTGATCCGACAGACCGTGGAACTTGTCCGGCAGCGGACGCAGCGCCTTGGCGAGCAGTCGCAGCTCCGTGACCTTGACCGACAGTTCGCCGGTGCGGGTGCGGAACAGCGTGCCGCGTGCGGCGATGATGTCGCCGATGTCCCAGCCCTTGAAGGCGGTCATCGAATCGACGCCGACGTCGTCGCGGCTGATGAAGAACTGGATCTGCCCGCTGCTGTCCTGCACGGTCGCGAAGGCGGCCTTGCCCATCACGCGCTTGAGCATCATGCGACCGGCCACCGACACGGCGACGGGTTCGGCTTCGAGAACGTCGTTCTGCGCGTCCACGTAGCGCGCCTGCAAATCACCGGCGTGCTGCTCAGGGCGGAAATCGTTCGGGAAGGCGACGCCCTCGGCACGCAGTGCCTGAAGTTTCTCGCGACGTTCCGCGATGAGCTTGTTGTCGTCTTGCGGGGCGTCGTTGGCCTGGTCTTGGGCCGGAGTGTTTTGATCGGTCATGGTGCGAACGATGAGGTTATTCGGTAAAGCGCAGCGTGTGGAGCAGGGCGTTTTTGAGCGAGCCGTCAGGTGAGCCCAGCCAGATCAGTTCGGTGCGATCCTGATGCACGCCGGCATTGGCGGCAGCACTCGGATCACGCACAAACAGCGCCGCGATCGACTGCGAGCGCGGTTCGTACAAAATATGGACATACTCGCTCGGGCAGTCGTGCGGCTTGCAACTCTGCACGAGCAGCCAAGGCTTGCCGGCCACCGTCACGCGTTGCGACGGTGTCGACGTACCACCCTGGCGCACCCACGTCGGCAGGTTGCGCGGCGTCACGATGCGCGTATAGGCGCCCGAAAAATCCGGACGCTTGAGTAATTCGTGCAGATACGGCCCCGTGTCGGGGCTTGGACCCGGCGCGCCCGGTGTACTGGCCGGGCCCGCCATGGCAGCGCGTTGCAGACACAACGCACCGACCACCCACACGGCTAGCGTGCGGACAAACGCCATTCCTTACACTCCCTGCTTGAGACTCGCGGAGATGAAGTCGTCCAGATCGCCGTCGAGCACCTTGCCGGTATTGCCGGTTTCCACGCTCGTGCGCAGGTCTTTGACGCGCGACTGATCGAGCACGTACGAGCGAATCTGATGGCCCCAGCCCACATCGGTCTTGCTCGACTCCAGCTTGTCTTGTTCGGCGCGACGCTTGCGCATCTCGTGTTCGAACAGGCGCGAGCGGAGCATGTCCCAGGCTTCGGCGCGGTTGCGGTGCTGCGAACGATCGTTCTGGCAGGCCACGACGATGCCGGTCGGGATGTGCGTCAGACGCACGGCGGAGTCGGTCTTGTTGATGTGCTGACCGCCCGCGCCCGAGGCGCGGTACGTGTCGGTACGCACGTCGGCGGGGTTGATGTCGATCTCGATCGAATCATCCACTTCCGGGTACACGAACAGGCTGGCAAACGACGTGTGGCGGCCGCCCGACGAGTCGAACGGCGACTTGCGCACCAAGCGGTGCACGCCAGTTTCGGTACGCAGATAGCCGTAAGCGTAATCGCCGGTGACTTTCAGCGAGGCGCTCTTGATGCCGGCGACGTCGCCGTCCGACACTTCGAGCACTTCGGCCTTGAAGCCCTTGCGTTCGCAGTAGCGCAGGTACTGGCGCAGCAGCATGCCGGCCCAGTCGTTGGCTTCGGTGCCGCCGGCGCCGGCCTGAATGTCGATGAAGGCGTTGTTCGGGTCGGCTGGGTTGTTGAACATCCGGCGGAACTCCATGTCGCCCACACGGGCGGCGAGCACCTGCGTGTCGCTCTCCAGCGCCACCAGCGAGTCTTCGTCGCCTTCTTCGCGGGCCATGTCGAACAATTCCTGCGTATCGGAAAGGCCAGCGTCGAGCTCAGTCAGGTTGGTGACGATGCTGTCGAGCGCCTTCTTTTCCTTGCCGAGTGCTTGCGCACGCTTGGAATCGTTCCAGATGTTCGGATCTTCGAGTTCTTTGTTGACTTCAATCAGGCGGGCTTGTTTGACATCGAAGTCAAAGATACCCCCTGAGCTCGCCGACGCGGGTGCGCAGGTCGGCGAGGAGGGATTCAAGTGCGTTTAGGCGTTCGGCTTCCATGTGTGATGACAGGTGCGAATTCGGTGAAAACCGCGATTATAACGCAGCGAAGGCCCCAATCCGGGGCCTTTTGGCGACTATCGACGCATTCCACCTGCCTTGACGGCAACGGCTCAGCGCACCGACGTATGGCGCAGGCCGAACGCGTCGCGGGCATAACCGATGTCGGCGAGCGTGGCGTCGTCGAGTGCGGCGAGGGCTTCGGCTTGCAGCCCTTGCTCGTAACGCACGCGCCACTGATCGACGGTGCGGAAGAAGAGGCTCAGCGGGGTGGTCTGCACGAGCACGGCAGACGGCACGCGGGCATTGGCGGCATTAGCGGCATTAGCGGCAGACAGCGGGCGGAACATGATGTGACTTCCTTTTCAGGGGCGTTACGCAGTGCCAGTGGCGGGATGCTGTGGCGGCAACGCACTAGGGATAACCCGAAGCTTATGCTTTCCGCCGGTACTAAAAAAGTGAAATGTTGAGTATGATTTCTTCACTATTATTGAAGTGTCGACGCGCAATGAGGGTCAGATGTTTTGGCCGCGGCGCGCGACGGCACACCACCTGATCACTCAACGAGCCCGGCACCATGGATTTCCTGCAACTTCAGACCTTCAAGGCCATCGTCGACGAGGGCAGTGTGCTGGGCGCCGCCGAAGCCTTGCACTGTGTGCAGTCGAACGTGACGGCCCGCATCCGCTCGCTGGAACACACGGTGGGCGTGAAGCTGTTCCACCGGCAGGGGCGGCGTCTGCAACTGACACCGAGCGGACGCACCTTGCTGGGCTACGCCGACCGGATTCTGGCGCTCTCGCGCGAGGCGAGCGCGGCGTTGAATCCGTCGAGCGAACCGTCGGGCGACTTCTCGCTGGGCGCGATCGAATCGTCGGCGACGTCGCGCTTGCCGGCGGTGCTGGCGCGCTTTCACGCGGCGTATCCGAAGGTGCGGTTGAATCTGGTGACCGATACCTCGCTCAACCTGCTAGATGAGATTCAGCATGGCCGCGTGGACGCGGCGCTGATCGCGGGCACGGCGTGTCTGGAAGCGCAGGCGCAAGCGGTGGTGGTGGCTGATGAAATCTATCGCGAGCCGATCGTGCTGGTCGCGCCCGCGCGAGCCGACACGGTGCACGAAGCGGCAGATCTGGCAGGCGCCACGCTGCTGATGTGGCCGCCGGGGTGCCCATACCGCGCCACGATGGAGCAATGGCTGGCGGCGAACACCGTCACGCCGGGACGCATTCTGAGCTACGGCAGCTACGCAACGATCGTGGCGTGCGTGGGCGCGGGTGTCGGTTACTCGCTGGTGCCACGCGGCGTGTATCTGCGTTACCGGCAGGAGGCCGCCATCGTCGGCCACGCGCTGGACGATCTGGCCGCCGTGCCCAATTTCTTCGTCCGGCATCGCGGCGTGGATGTGCATCCGGCGCGCGAAGCGTTCCTGAAGGTCATGCGGGAATACGTGTCGGAAGCGCAGGGAGCGCCGGTGGTCTGACGTTCCCGCGTCATGCGAAAGCGCGATGACTGGATTGCCTTAGTTTCGTCATCAAATGATAATGTGTCTCATTAACATTTGATGACGGAAACGACGATGTCGCGAGCACGGGTGGCAGGTGAAGAGGTTTCTGGCCGAAGCGCCGTCCGAAGCGCGATGTGCTCCGGCATGCCACGCGATTCGCATGATTCGCACGATTCCCACATGTCGCACGCATTAGCGCCGTGGCACCGCTCGTTCGATCTCGATGGATTGTCGCTTTCGAAAGGCGTTCAGCATGCGAGTGCTGGCGAGTCCGTTCGTGAATCGCTGGCGGCGGGCGACATCAAAATCGTTTTCCTGCTCGATGGCACGTTGCAGTGGGGCGCTTGCGGCGAGCCGTTGCTCACGGCGGGCGCGGCCAGCGTCAACGTGTGCTTTGGTGCGGCGTCGTTCGATATCGACAATGTGTATCGCCACGCGGGGGCGTTGCGGTATTGCAGCCTGCGGTTGTCCGAAGACTATCTGCGCGCGACATGCGGTCTCGATGCGAACGCCCTGACACATCGATGGCGCGACGCGGCACATGGCGCCAGCCACCGTCACCACCCGAATGAATCACGCGTGATGGGCGATTGGGCGGGAGACAGCGCGGTGCTGACGCGCGCGATGAATGCCGACGAATGGCGCTGGGCGAGTGCCATGGCATCGACGCCGGAGAGTGACGACGCCGACCGCACCTCGACGATGTCGTCGTCACCCGATGTCGATGCGCCGTGGCAGCGTCTGGCGCTAGTCGCGCAAACCTTCGAAGCGCTGGCGCGCTGCGCGGCTTTCCAGCCAACCGCAGCAACGCCGGCGAAGGGGGAATCCGCGCGTCAGGTAACGCTGCGCAAAGCCTTGCTCGCTGCCCGAGAGTTGCTCGACGCGCAATTGCAGACACCCCCGTCGCTGCCGCAACTGGCACGCACCGTCGGCATCAACGTCAACAAACTATGCGAAGGGTTTCGCGAGCAATTCGGCACCACCGTGCACGGCTACGTTCGCGAGCGACGTCTGACGCAAGCGTTTGCCCTGCTCAGCGCCCGCCGCATCAGCGTGAGCGAAGCGGCGTGGCAGTGCGGCTATACCGACTCCCACTTCTCGAAAACCTTCCGCGCGCGCTTCGGCATGCTGCCGCACACGCTGACGCGCGAGGGCGTGTAGCCGTCCACGCGCGAATAACCCGACGTCAAAGCGCCGCACACCGTCCTTCGGTGCGCGGCGCTTTGACGTGTGCGACGTCCGGAAGTGCGAGCGACCGGGGGTATTTGTGACGCAATCGCCAGTGTTGGTGATGCAAGCGCGAGTGCATTCGTTTGCGCCTCGGCACGATAGCGGGATTGATTCTCAATCTCGTTGGTGTGCTGCTGATGTCTTCGAATATTCCAAGTGGTTTCAACGCAATGCCGACGGTGGCGCCCGGGGTGTGGCGTGCCGTCGCGATGGCGGCGCTAGCCGTTGTGATGGGCGCAGGGGCGATGCCTGCGATAGCGCAGGAGGCGAGGCCTCCCGTCGCACTGAGCGATGTCGATCCGCAGGCCGAACCGATCGGTAAGTCGACCGCTGCTTCAACCGCTGCCTCGACCGCCGACACGGCCGCGCTGCCGACGACCCACGTCAGTGCCTCCGTGACGCGTGATCCGGCGGCGCAGGGTTCGGTGCTCGGCAAGCTCGCCCCGTCGGTGCGCGATTTGCCGCAAACGGTGACCGTCGTCGACCAAAAGCTCATGGAGCAGCAGGGGGCGCACAGCATTGAAGATGTGCTGCAACAGGTGCCCGGCATCACCGTGCAGCCCTATGTGTTGCTGACCACCGCGTTCTACTCGCGCGGTTTCAAGCTCGACGCCTTCGAGCAAGACGGCGTACCGGTGCTGATGGCCAACACGGCGGCCGGGCCGCAGGACATGACGCCGTACGAGCGTGTCGAAATCATTCGCGGCTCGACGGGCCTCTTCCACGGCACCGGCAACCCGGGCGGGTTGATCAACCTCGTGCACAAACTGCCGGGCAAGACGTTTGCCGCATCAGCGGCGGTCACGCTAGGCAGTTGGGACCGATATCGTGAAGAAGCCGACATCGGCGGCCCGCTCAACGCCAGCGGTTCGTTGCGCGCACGCGTGGCCGTCTCGGACGACCGGCAGCACATGTATTACGACTTCGGCAAGCAGCACGCCACTACGGTCTACGGCGTGGCGGAGGCCGACCTGACGTCCTCCACGTTGTTGCGTGTTGGCGTGCAGCACCAACGCACTACATCGACACCGAACCTCGCAGGCGTGCCGTTCTCGACGAAGGGCGGCGATCTGAATTTGCCGCGCTCGATCTTCCTCGGCTCGTCGTGGGACACCTTCGACTGGACCGAAACGCGTGTCTTCGGCACGCTCGAACAACAGCTCGGCAACGGCTGGGCCGCCAAGCTCTCGGCGAACTATCTCGACGCAGGCGGCGACCTGAAATACGGCGTCGCGTTCGGTGCGATCAATCCGGTGACGGGCACGGGCAGCCAATTGACCGGAGCGGCCTACCGTTTCGACAACACGCAGACTGGCGTGGACTTGCAGGTCGATGGGCCGGTGAAGTTATTCGGCCGCGAACACCATCTGCTGTTCGGTCTGCAACGCCTCGAAGCGACCACGCAGCAGCGCAGCGCGGCACTGGTGCCGTCGATCAACGGCAAGCCTGTCGACATCTACCGCTGGGATCCGAATTCGATTGGCGAGCCCGCGACGAGTCCGTTCTCGACGGTGACACCGACGCGCACTGTGCAGAACGGCGCTTATGCGATGGGCCGCATCCGGCTTGCCCAGCCGCTCACACTGGTGCTCGGCGCACGCGTGTCGTGGTGGGATCAGCACGCCCCCGCGAGCAGCTACCGCACCGGCGCGAAGGCCACGCCGTACGGCGGGCTGGTGTTCGATCTGAACGACAAGTGGTCGATTTACGCGAGTTACGCCGACATTTTCCAGCCACAGACTGTCCTCGATGCGAGCAACAGCCTGCTCAAGCCGATCACCGGTGCGAGCTATGAGGCGGGCGTGAAGGGGCAGTTGTTCGACGGGGCCCTCGACGTGTCGCTCGCCGTGTTCCGCATTCGTCAGAAGAACCGCGCGCAGACCGACCCGAGCGTGCCGTGCGTGGGCACGACGTGCCGTTACATTGCGTCGGGTGAAGTGCAGAGTCAGGGCGTGGAAATGCAGGCCAGCGGCCAGATCACGGATGCCTGGAACGTGTTCGCCGGCTACACCTTCAACACGACGAAGTACCTGAGCGACGCCACGATGCAGGGGCAATCGTTTGCGGACTTCGCGCCGCGCCATCTGCTGCGCGTGTGGACCAACTATCAACTGCCGTTCGACGGGCGGCGCTGGAGCGTGGGCGGCGGCGTGGACGTGCAGAGCGAGACGTCGGCCACTTCCAACGGCATCGTGCTGCGTCAGGGCGGCTACGCGACGCTCAATCTGCGCGCCGGGTATCGCTACAACAAGCACGTCTCGGCCTCGTTCAACGTGAACAACGTGTTCGATCGCCGCTACTACCAGAGCCTGTCGAACGCGAGCTGGAACAACCACTACGGCAATCCGCGCAGCGTGATGTTGACGTTGCGAACCGACTACTGACACCCACGAGGAATGCCTTCATGAAGCACTCGACCTATTTCATCCGCCCCACGTTGGCCGCCTGTCTGCTGGCGGCCACCGCGAGCCTGCCGATGTCCGGCGTGGCTCAGACCGCAGTGATGCAAGCGCCGCAAGCTGCATCGATCTGTGGCACGTCTGCCGTCATGACGACGACGTTGCAGGGCACGTATCAACTCGAAGGGGAAGGGCCTTTGCCTATTGCACTGGTACTGGCACCGCGCGACGGGGCCACCGGGGTCGGTCCACGCACGTTTCAGGTGACCGGGCTGGTCTCGGAAGGCGAGCACCGGTTCGGTGTGTCCGGGACGGCTTATTGCACGGGCGCGGCAGGGAAGGCGGGCAATGAGACGCCCGCGACGCTGGCCTTCGACATCACCATGAGCGGTGGCTTCCACGACACCCCGGTCGACGACGAGCTGCGGCGCGCTTGGCCGGCGGGCAAGGCCCCCAAGCGGGCGAGTTCGGTCGGCACGAGCGTCGTGCACGCGGAAGTGGCGTTGTCGTCGATGCAGGGTTGGGCCGAAGCGATGCGCACGATCGTGTTGACCGGCCAGCGGGTGATGGGGCCGCGTCATGTGTCGGCAACGGTGTCGTTTGCGAGCGCGGTGGCCCCGGTGATCCCGGTGATCCCGGTGATCCCGGTGACCCCGGTGACCCCGGTGACCCCGGGTAATGGCACGGCCTCGGGGCAGGCGGGCCATGTGCGCTGAGACCACCGGCAACGTTGGCGACGATGGCGATGACGGCGATGACGGCGAATGTGAGCGCGGTGATCTAAGTCACGATAGCGAACGCGCGCTGGGTGCGCGTTTGCCTTGGGCCTGCGGCACGGGGCGCGACGCGTTGGTCGGGCTCTACGATGACGGCATGCTCGCTACGCTGGCAACACGCAGTGGAGCGCGTCGGATGATCGGCATATTCGATGCGCCCGACGATGCCTCGGTGCATGCCGACGTCTGGGAGTGCCACGAAGCGGGCGATGAACTGCTGATGGTGGCGCGGGGCAAGCTCGCAATCGATTACGTCGATCTGGCGGGCGTCACCCGAACGTTGGCGTTGGCCGGGCCGCGGCTGGCGGTGGTGCCGTCGCGTTGCTGGCACCGGGTGCGGGTACTCGAACCGGCAGTGCTGGCGTTCATCACGCCAACCGGCCGCACGCGGCGCGCAGCGGCGCCGTTCGGATGAGAAACGTGTCCGTGAACGTTTCACGGACACGTTTCTCTGCGACTCTCTGCTTTACGCCTGTGCGTGCTCGACGATCATTTGCACGCGCGACACGCCGTTGAACGTGTCGGCGGCCAGCCGGTAGGCAAATCGTGCGCGGCTCGGCAGCGTGTCGGCATGATTGAACCAGATCGCATTGAAGCGCATGCGGCCGCGACCGAGTTGCAGCTTCAGGTGCTTGTCCTTGAGGATGGCCTGCGAGAGCACTTCGAATTCGCCCGAGAACACCGGCGGCGGAAAGCCTTGGCCCCACACCTGCGCATCGAGCAGCGCCACGAACGGCGGCACGAAGCACTCGTCGCCGATGTCGCCATCGGTCTCGATCACGCGGGACAGGGTCTTCTCATCGAGCCATTCCTGCCCGACCGCTTCGAACGCTGCCTGAAAGCGTGTCAGATCGTCCGCAGCAATCGTCAGACCGGCAGCCATGGCGTGGCCGCCGAACTTGCCGATCAAGCCGGGTTCGCGCTTGGTCACGAGGTCGAGCGCATCACGCAGGTGAAAGCCCGGAATCGAGCGCCCGGAACCCTTGATCTGGCCATCGTCGCCCGGGGCAAACACAATCGTCGGGCGGTAAAACTTCTCTTTCAGGCGCGCGGCGACAATGCCGATCACGCCCTGATGCCATGTCTCGTTGAAAGCACACAACGTGGTGGCAGCGCGGGGATCGAAGCGGGCAAGATCAGCCAGCGCTTCCTGCTGCATACCGGCTTCAATCTCGCGACGTTCGCGATTCATCGTGTCGAGTTCTTGCGCAAGGGTCCATGCCCGGGCGTCGTCGTCGGTCAACAGACACTCGATACCGAGCGACATATCGGCCAGACGTCCGGCGGCGTTCAGACGGGGGCCGAGACCAAAGCCCAGATCGAAGCTGCCAGCCTGCCGGGCATTGCGAGCCGCCGCACGGAACAGCGCATTGATGCCGGGATGCATACGTCCGGCGCGCATACGTGAGAGGCCCTGCGCGACCAGAATCCGGTTGTTGGTGTCGAGCTTGACCACGTCGGCGACGGTGCCCAGTGCCACCAGATCGAGCAGGGTGTCGAGACGCGGTTGCTCGCGGGCGTCGAACGCCCCGCGTTGGCGCAACTCGGCCCGCAGGGCGAGCAACACGTAGAACATCACCCCCACACCGGCCAGATTCTTGCTGGGGAATTCACAGCCCGGCTGGTTCGGATTGACGATGCAGCGCGCGTTCGGCAGTTCGCTGCCGGGCAGGTGGTGATCGGTAACGACGACTTCGATGCCGAGCGCTTGCGCCGCCGCCACGCCGTCGAGGCTGGCGATGCCGTTATCGACGGTGATCAGCACATCCGGCGGGCCCAGCTTGCCGCGGGCGGCAAGTGCCACGATTTCGGGCGTCAGGCCATAGCCGTATTCGAAACGGTTCGGCACGAGGTAGTCGACTTTCGCACCGAACATCCGCAGGCCACGTACGGCCACGGCGCAAGCCGTCGCGCCGTCGCAGTCGTAGTCGGCTACGACGAGCATCTGCTTGCCCGCCGCGATGGCGTCGGCAAGAAACACGGCGGCGTCCTGCGCGCCCTTGAGCTGTGTGGGCGGGACCAGCCGCGTCAGTGCTGTTTCGGTTTCTTCACTGGCGGCAACGCCGCGCGAGGCGAACAGGCGTGCCAGCACGGGGTGCACGCCGTCGCGGGCGAGCGTGTCGGCAATACCGTCGTCGACGATGCGGGTGACGATGTCGGTCATGTCACCTCCTCGCCAACGCGGGCGAGCGGCAGCAGACGTGCTGCGAGCGGCTGGCGACGCCAGAACTTGCGCAGGTCGCCGCTTCGCGACAGGATCGTCACGCTGTGGCTGTCGCCGCAGAGCGTGAGGCTCACTTCGCGGGCATTGCCTTTGGCGAGCCGTTCGAGGGCGGGCGCCAGCCAGAGGCGGTCGATTTCGACGAGCGCATCGCGCCAGCGGGCCCAGTCTTCCATCAGGAAATGGGACGTCAGGGTATCGATCTGGACGAGCGTTCGGCCATTGGCGGCGTCAATCCCGGCGGCGGTGTCGTGCAAGGCAATTTGCAGATGACGGGCGAGTCCGCGCGTGGCGGGCGCGTCGGCGAGCACCGTAACGCACGGCCGGTTCAGGCGCGGCGCGGCGATGCGCTGCCCCCCGGCGTACAGCCAGATGGCGTTGACCGGCGGCAGACCGCGGGCTTCGCGAGCCTGATTGGCCGGATGGTCGTACCACGCCATCTGCACCTCGTTCTGCCACTTGCGCCACGTCAGTTCCGCCTTGCCTTGCGGCAGCCAGATGTCGACGTTGCGGCCGGCGGCGCGTGCGGGTGACGCTGTCAGCAGGTCGCCCAGCACCGGTGCGCTCAGATACCAGCGGTCGGCGCGCGGCGCGATCAGTTCGCCGCCTTCCTCGGCCAACAGGGCGTGGGCGGTGGCGAACAGCGCGGCCGAGTCTTCCTTGCTCAGTTCGAGCTCGGCAGGGTCGGTCAACACCAGATGATCGGTGGCGATATGGATGTGCGCGGGTTGGGCGCAGTACCAGAAGCGCGTGTCGAGCGAGCCGCTGTCTTCAAACAGCATGAACGGCGCGAGCGGCGCCCGGGCTGGGCCGCCGGGCAGGCCAAAGGCGTCGGCCAGCCAGCGCTCGTGCGGGAGCGTGGGGACAAACGGGTCTTCGGGGATGTCCTGCGCCGACTGGACACCGCGCGCGAGCAACTTTTCGAGCGCAGGCAACTCCAATCCAGCCAGCAATGCAGGCAAGTGGGCCGACGCGGGCAGCGCGAACGGCAGAAGAAAGTGCAGGGCAGGTGTATCCATGTCGAGGCGAATTGTATGGCAAACTTCGCGCTGGCAGTTGGGTGACCCTGACGTCAGGTACGGAACGTGCTGCCTGCTGCGACGCCCGCAACACCTGTAACACCCTCCCGGCGCCGGGTACGGCTCGGGTGGCAGTGGCGCAAGGTGCCGCCGCAAACCGTCGCAACAAGCCGTCGCCGCGCGGCACAGCATGTTCCGATCGATCCTTATTAAGAATCAGGAATCCGTTTGAAATTCCCATACGAATGGCAGATCGGCTGGCGCTACACGCGCACCGGCAAGCGATCCTCAGGCAACGGTTTCATCTCCTTTATTTCGTTCATTTCCATGGCCGGCATTGCGCTGGGCGTGGCGGCACTCATTGTGGTGCTTTCCGTGATGAACGGCTTCCAGAAGGAAGTGCGCGACCGCATGCTCTCCGTGCTGGCGCACATCGAAGTGTTTGCGGTCGACGGCAACCTGCCGGACTGGCAGCGCACGGCCACCGAAGCGTTGCAGAACAAGAACGTGATTGCCGCCGCCCCGTACGTGGGCGAGCAAGCCATGCTCACGCGCGATGACAACGTGCGCGGCGTGGTGCTGCGCGGCATCGTGCCGAGCGAAGAGGCCAAGGTATCCGATCTCGGCAAGCAGATCACGGGCGGCACGCTCGCGAACCTGACGCCGGGCAGCTTCGGCATCGTGCTCGGCAGTGAGCTGGCGCGCGGTCTGGGGGTGATCGTCGGAGACAAGATCACGCTCGTCGCCCCGCAGGGCACGATTACCCCAGCGGGGGTGCTGCCACGGGTGAAGCAGTTCACCGTGGTGGCGATCTTCACGGCCGGGCATTACGAATACGACAGTTCGCTGGCGCTGATCGACCTGCATGACGCCGAAACGCTCTTCCGGCTCGACGGACCCACCGGCGTGCGGCTGAAGATTCAGGACATGGAGCAGGCGCCGATCGTGGCGCGCGAACTGGCCAAGTCGCTGACCGGCAACATGTGGGTGCGCGACTGGACGCAGCAGAACAAGAACTGGTTTATCGCCGTGCAGACCGAGAAGCGGATGATGTTCATCATTCTGACGCTGATCATTGCAGTAGCGGCGTTCAATCTGGTGTCGTCGCTGGTGATGACGGTGACCGACAAGTATGCGGACATCGCGATCTTGCGCACACTGGGGGCGCAGCCTCGCTCGATCATGAAGATCTTCATCGTGCAGGGCGTGACCATCGGCTTTATCGGGGCGCTGCTCGGCATTGCGCTGGGCTGCTTCATCTCGGTGAACATCGGCGTCATCGTGCCGTTCATCGAGCGCATGCTGGGCATTCACTTCCTGCCGCAATCGATCTATTTCATCAATGAACTGCCTTCGGATCTGCAATCGTCTGACGTGATCCGCATTGGCGTGATTTCCTTCATTCTCTCGGCACTGGCGACGATCTATCCGAGCTGGCGTGCCTCGCGCGTCAAACCGGCGGAGGCCCTGCGCTATGAGTAAAGCTAACGTGGCGACCACGCCGAACATCGCCCCGGGTTTCACCTATGACGGCCCGGTGCTGCGCGCCCGCGATCTGCACAAGACGTTCCGTCAGGGCGAACTCAATGTGACCGTGCTGGCCGGGGCCAGTCTCGATGTGGCCGCCGGTGAGAAGGTGGCGATCGTCGGGGCGTCGGGCTCGGGCAAGAGCACGTTGCTGCATGTGCTGGGCGGTCTGGACGACCCGTCGCGCGGCGAAGTCTCGTTGCTCGGTAAGCCGTTTTCGACGCTCGGCGAGCGCGAAAAGACCAACCAGCGCAATCAGTCGCTGGGGTTCGTGTATCAGTTCCACCATCTGCTGGCCGAGTTCACGGCGCTCGATAACGTGGCGATGCCGCTGCGCATTCGCCGGATGCCGACGGAGCAGGCGCGCGAAGTCGCCATGGCGATTCTGGAGCGCGTGGGGCTGGGCTCGCGGGTCAAGCACCGTCCGGGCGAACTGTCGGGCGGCGAGCGTCAGCGCGTGGCCATGGCGCGCGCGTTGGTGACGCAGCCGGCGTGCGTGCTTGCCGATGAGCCGACCGGTAATCTTGACGGACATACCGCCGAGAGCGTGTTTTCGCTGATGCTGGAGTTGTCGGAAACCCTCAAAACCAGCTTCGTGATCGTGACGCACGATATCGATCTGGCCCGACGCTGCGACCGCGCACTGCGGCTTCGCGACGGGGTGCTGGAAGCGGCTTGAGTGGGGGGCGGGTGCCATCCACCATCGACCATCGGCATGAGTCAGTCGCCGTGAATGCCAAGTAAGACACGCAACGCCGGGATGATCCCGGCGTTTTGCTTTCTGAGAGGGTGATTTTTCGGTCCCGACGGGTGAAGTGAGGGGCGAGAGGGAAGGTGCCATGCCGCTTGTTTCAGCAGATTCCGAGGGGTGGACGCGGCGTTGTCCGATGGTCACGAAACGCCGGGCGTGCGAGCCTTGTCATCGCCCCGTAGAATTAGCGCTCAAGGACACCTGACCATGTGGATCGATACCCATTGCCATCTCGACGCCGGTGAGTTCGACGTCGACCGCGACACCGTCATTGCCGACGCGCAAGCCGCCGGCGTGCACGGGCTTGTCGTGCCCGCTGTCGAATGTGCGACGTTCGACGCCGCGCGCGCCGCCGCGCACGCAATGCCGGGCGGTGCTTACGCGCTTGGCATTCATCCGCTCTACACGCCACGAGCGAAGGACGAGGATATTGCGACGTTGCGTCGCGCGGTTGAGCAGGCGATGGGCGACCCCCGCTTCGTCGGCATTGGCGAGATCGGCCTCGACTTCTTCGTCAAGACGCTCGATCCGGTGCGGCAGCAGTTCTTCTACGTCGAGCAACTGAAGATCGCCCGCGATTTCGACTTGCCGGTCATTCTGCATGTGCGGCGCTCGCAGGATGCGCTGCTCAAACAATTGCGCATTTACACGCCCCGTGGCGGGATTGCGCATGCGTTCAACGGCAGCCGTCAACAGGCGGATATGTTCATCGAGCGCGGTTTCTGTCTGGGGTTTGGCGGGCAGATGACGTTCGATCGCGCGTTGCAGATCCGGCGGCTGGCGGTCGATCTGTCGCTCGATGCACTCGTGCTTGAGACCGACGCTCCCGATATCGCGCCTGAATGGCGCTACAAGCAGCGCAACAGCCCGGTCGAACTGCCGCGCATCGCGAGTGTGCTTGCCGAGTTGCGCGGCGTGACGCCTGAGATGCTGTCGGCGGCCACCTGTGCCAACGCGTGGCGTGTGCTGCCGCGCTTGCCCGGCGCCATGGCGATGGCGCCCGGCGAGGTGGGCGGCGCTGAGGCCGCTTTCCTTTCTCCTCGTTCCCCTTCCAGCGAGTCCGGTTCGCACTGACGCGTCGTCGTCGTCGTCGTTGTGAGGATCTTTTGCCGTGACGCGGTGACGTCATGAGAACTGTGCTGCTCGCGTGGGTCGCCGGTATCTGGTGGCTGCAACAGTCGGCGGTGCTGCCCTCGACGCCATGGCTTGCCGTGGCCAGCGTCGTTGCGGGTGGTGGGCTGATGGCGGTTGGGGGCTGGCTGTGGGTGAGGTGGCAAAGCAGGCGGTACTGTGCAGCCCGGACGGCGGACGGGGCTGTTGCGGGGGGATGTCCCGAGCTTTCCCTGTGCGCTTGGCAGTCTGCATGTGTCTTGATTGCTTTGGCGCTATCGGTCGCCGTATTGGGCTTCACATGGGCCGCGCATCGTGCCGGTCAACGTTTGGCCGACGCCTTGCCGGTGGCGATGGAAGGCCGGGACATTATCGTGACAGGCGTTGTCGCCTCGTTGCCGGTCGGTACCGGCGGCGGATTGCGCTTTGTCTTCGATGTGGACGCGGCGTTTCTTGAAAAAAGAGGGCGCGAACGCAACGGCGAACTGCGGGAGCGAGCGGGGACTTTTGACTCATCCGATGCCGAGCCGAGGCGATCCGTGGTGGCTGTGCCGAGTCGCATTCAGCTTGTCTGGCCGGGGCAAACGGGCAGAAGCCAGCGCCATGTTCCGAGGGCGGGCGAGCGGTGGCGATTGCCGGTGCGGCTCAGTGTGCCTCGCGGCTTTGCCAACTGGCATGGCTTCGATGCAGAGTTCGCCGCGTTTTCGCAAGGGATTCGTGCCACCGGCTATGTCCGGGCTAACGGCAGTCGCGCAAGTCACGGTCCCGACGGTAGACGTGATCCCGGCGGAACACGCGATGCAGTAGGGCAGTCGGTGCAACGCGGCGCGTCCGCCGCGCGCCGCCTCGATGCCGGCCCCGTGCCCGGTTACCGGCTGGCCGCGTGGCGTGAGCGGTTGCGTGATGACTTTCGTGCCGCGTTGGCGCCTGACGCGCGCTACGGCGGTGTGCTGATGGCGTTGGCGCTGGGCGAGCGTGGCGATATCGCGCCAGACGATTGGCAGATATTCGCCGATACGGGCGTGAGCCATTTGCTGGCGATTTCCGGCCTGCACGTGTCGCTGGTGGCCGGGGCGCTGGCATCGCTGGCCGGGTATTTATGGCGGCGCTCGTTTGGATTGCCTGCCGGGTTGCACATCGGGTTGCCGCTATGGTGGCCCGCGCCTAAGGCAGCCGCCGTTGCGGGGCTGGTGGCGGCAGTGGCCTACGGCGCCATTGCCGGGTGGGGCGTGCCGGCGCGACGGGCCGTCGGCATGGTGGCGATTCTGGTTCTGGCGCTGCTGACCGGACGTATGGCCGCGCCGTCGTACGTGCTGGCGTGGGCGCTCGCTGTCATCGTCGCGTTGGACCCGTGGTCGGTCGTCAGCCCCGGCTTGTGGTTGTCGTTCGGCGCCGTCTCCGTGCTGGTGCTTGCCGGACGCCGCCGAAACGAAACCGAACGTCGCCGCACGACCGGGGGAGGGCAAGCGCAGTCGCCGTCGGCGGATGATCCCATCGTCGACCGGTTCGACCAGAGTTTGCTCACGCGGTGGCGACAAGGGTTTCGGACGCGGCTTGGGCAGGCGGCGCGCGCGCAACTCGCGATCACGCTGGGGATGGTGCCGTTGACGCTGGCATGGTTCGGGTCGGTGCCGTTGCTTGGGCCGCTCGCCAACGCCGTCGCCATACCGGTCATGACGCTGATCGTCACGCCGCTGGCGTTATTGAGTTTACTGTTGCCCGCAGCGGCGGCGCAGGTCGCGCTTGCCGTCGCCCACGGCACCGTCGTCTGGCTGGCGGAAGGGCTGCGGATGCTATCGCAATGGCCTTGGGCGGTCTGGCGTCCCGGCATTGCGCCGGTCTGGACGATTGCGCTGGCGGCTATCGGCGTGGGGGCGTGTCTGTGGCCCGCGCCGGGTTGGGTGCAACGCACGGTGGCACGGTGGGTGACGCTGCGGCTTACCGGTTTCGCGTTGCTGTGGCCCGCCTTGCTTTCATCGCCACAGCGGCCCGCCGCAGGCGATTTTCGCGTGACGATGCTGGATATTGGGCAGGGCAACGCCGTCCTCGTCGAGACAGCCACGCGCACGCTGCTGTTTGATACCGGTCCGCCGCTGGGCTCGCGCGCGGATGCCGGGCAGTACGTCGTCGTGCCGTATCTGCGCGCGCAAGGTGTGGCTCGGCTCGACGGGCTCGTCGTGAGCCACGCCCACGACGACCACTACGGCGGGGCGCGAAGTGTGCTCAAAGCGTATCCGGCAACCTTGATGTTGTCGTCGTTGCCGGGCTCGCATCCTGTCCGAGGCGCGGCGCAGTCGCATCGCACGTGCCGGTCGGGGCAGCAATGGACATGGGACGGTGTGACGTTCCGATTCCTGCATCCCGATACGCCGACCCTGCGCGCCGGGTGGGCAGGGCAAATCGGCCCAAACGGCCTCAGTTGCGTGCTCCGCATCGCCAACGGCCGTCACAGCGCGTTGCTCGCCGCCGACGCCGAAGCGCCGCAGGAGCAACGCTTGCTGACGCGGTTTCGCCGAAGTCTGCTGCATGCCGATGTGCTGCTCGCCCCGCATCATGGCAGCCTGACGTCATCGACCCCGGCCTTCGTGAAAGCGGTGGCCCCGCGCCACGTCGTGTTTCAAACGGGCTACCGCAACCGCTTCGGACACCCGCGCCCGGCGGTCGTCGGCCGTTATCGCGACGTGGGGGCTCGCGTTTGGCAAAGCGTCCAGCATGGGGCGGTGCGGTTTTCCTTTTCGCGTCGGGGGATCGACGCGCAGGCCTACCGCGACGTCCATCGGCGATATTGGTCGGCGTGGCCGGTTGACGATTCAGGTGTTTCGCCGGCCGCAGCCCCGTCCGATTCGACGGAAACCTCTACCGGTCGCGGGCGGGCGGTTCGCTAGAATGGTCCGGCGAGCGCGGCCAATCGGCGCCGAATACGCCGAGGGGCGTTGACGACATGCGTTGACGAGTGTGTCGTTTCACGCGGGGGCGCGCCAAGACCAAAAGATTCCATGACAAGAGACATCATCCATTTTTCGCACGGCAACGGCTTTCCGGCTGGCGTGTACCGCAAGATGCTCGGCGCGCTGGCCGACGAGTACGACGTGCGCGCCATCGATCGTATCGGGCACGATCCGCGCTACCCTGTCACGCCGGGGTGGCGCTATCTGCGCAACGAACTGGTCGACACGCTCACGCGTCAGTATCACGGCGAACCGGTCTGGCTCGTCGGTCACTCCCTCGGCGGATTCCTGAGTCTGATGGCGGCGCTCAAGGCGCCGCAGTGTGTGCGGGGCGTGGTCATGATCGACTCCCCGATTGTCACGCCCGGCTGGCGCACGCAGATGCTGCGACTTGGGATGCTGACCGGGCTCTATGAGCGGATGTCGCCTGCCGGCGTAACGAAAAAGCGCCGCGATCGCTGGCCCGACTGGGAGTCGGCCTGGCAGCATTTCGCGAGCAAGCCGGTGTTTGCCAGCTGGGATCAGGACGTGCTGCGTGACTATATCGATTGCGGCACATTGCCGACCGGCGAAGGCGAAGCCCGGCGGCTGGCGTTCGCGCGCGAGATCGAATATCGCATTTACCTGACGTTGCCGCCGCTGCTGGCCGTGCGGGCGATGCGCGGGGTGCCGGTGCCGGTGGGGTTTCTTGCGGGCACCGAGTCGCGCGAGCTGCGACAGGCGGGCATGCGCGCGACGCGGCAAATCGTCGGCACGCATTTGCGTTACGTAGACGGCACCCATCTGTTCCCGATGGAACGCCCGCTCGAGACGGCCGCCGCTGTGCGCGACATGCTCACGGAACTGCGCGGCGGTTATCGCCGGCCACTCGCCGCCTGAGCGCGTCAGCCTTGCTGGGAACGGCGCACACGATTCCTGTCAAGGCCAATATTTGCCGTTTGGCACGTCGAGGGCAGGGCGGCTTTCGGGTATAATCCGGCTTTCCCGCGAGCAATTACTGCGATGACTAAATTCGTTTTTGTCACGGGCGGCGTGGTTTCCTCTCTTGGTAAGGGAATTGCTGCCGCATCTCTGGCCGCGATTCTCGAATCGCGTGGCCTAAAAGTCACCCTCCTCAAGCTTGACCCCTACATCAACGTCGATCCGGGCACGATGAGCCCGTTTCAGCACGGTGAGGTGTTCGTTACCGAGGACGGCGCAGAAACCGACCTCGATCTTGGCCATTACGAGCGCTTCATCAGCGCCAAGATGCGCAAGGCGAACAACTTCACGACGGGCCAGATCTACGAATCGGTGATCCGTAAGGAGCGCCGGGGCGAGTATCTCGGCAAGACCGTTCAGGTCATTCCGCACATCACCAACGAGATTCAGGCGTTCGTCGAACGCGGCGCGCGCTCGGCATGGGACGGTCATCCGGACGTCGCCATCGTCGAAATCGGCGGCACGGTCGGTGACATCGAGTCGCTGCCGTTCCTCGAAGCCGCACGTCAGATGAACCTGCGCCTGGGCCGCAACAGCGTGGCCTTCGTGCACCTGACGCTCGTGCCGTACATCGCAACGGCCGGTGAGCTCAAGACGAAGCCGACGCAACACAGCGTGCAGAAGCTGCGCGAGATCGGCATTATGCCGAACGTGCTGCTGTGCCGCGCCGACCGTCAGATTCCGGAAGACGAGTGCGCCAAGATTTCGCTGTTCGCGAACATCCCGCAGGACGCCGTGATTTCGGTGTGGGACGTCGACACGATCTACAAGATTCCGCAGATGCTCCACGATCAGGGCATGGACAAGATCATCTGCGACGAACTGAAGCTCGAAGTGAAGCCGGCCGACCTGTCCATGTGGACCCGTCTGGTGCAGGCCGTCGAGAACCCGAAGCACGAAGTGACGATCGGCATGGTCGGCAAGTACGTCGATCTGACCGAGTCGTACAAGTCGCTCATCGAAGCCCTGCGTCACGCCGCGATCCACACGGAAACGCGCGTGAACATCGAGTACATCGATTCGGAACAAGTCGAGAAGGACGGCACCGATGCGCTCAAGCATCTGGACGCTATTCTCGTGCCGGGCGGCTTTGGCCGTCGGGGTACCGAAGGCAAGATCAAGGCGATTCGCTTCGCCCGCGAGAACCGCGTGCCGTACCTGGGCATCTGCCTGGGCATGCAGCTCGCCGTGATCGAATTCGCGCGTGACGTCGCCAAGCTCGGCGGTGCCAACAGCACGGAATTCGACCCGTCGTCGCCGCACCCGGTCGTGGCGCTCATCACCGAGTGGCAGGATCGCGACGGCAAGATCGAGCAACGTACGGAAGATTCGGATCTGGGCGGCACGATGCGCCTCGGCTCGCAACGCGTGCCGGTCAAGACCGAAACGCTTGCCTCGCGCATCTATGGCGATACGGTCAACGAACGTCACCGTCATCGCTACGAAGTCAACAATCACTATGTGCCGCAGCTCGAAGCTGCCGGCCTGGTGATCTCGGCACGCACGCCGACGGAAAACCTGCCGGAAATGATGGAATTGCCGCAGCAAGTGCACCCGTGGTTTGTGGGCGTGCAGTTCCACCCGGAGTTCACCTCGACGCCACGTGACGGCCATCCGCTGTTCAAGGCATATGTCGAGGCGGCGCTGGCAGGTCAGCAGTCGCGCAAGAAAGCGGCCTGAGGCTGAGCTGCTGCGGGCGAGAAACAAGGAGTTCCCATGAAGCTGTGCGGTTTCGAGGTTGGCCTGAACCAGCCGTTTTTCCTGATTGCAGGCACCTGCGTCGTCGAGTCGGAGCAAATGACGATCGACGTCGCTGGTCAGCTCAAGGAAATTACGGGCGCGTTGGGCATCCCGTTCATTTACAAATCGTCGTTCGACAAGGCGAATCGTAGTTCGGGCAGGTCGTTTCGCGGCCCGGGCCGCGAGGCCGGTCTGAAGATCCTCGAAGAAGTGCGCCGCCAGCTCGGCGTGCCGGTGCTCACCGACGTGCACACCGAAGAGGATGTGGCCGTGGCCGCACCGATCGTCGACGTGCTGCAAACGCCGGCATTCCTGTGCCGCCAGACCGATTTCATCCGTGCCTGCGCCCAGTCGGGCAAGCCGGTGAACATCAAGAAGGGGCAGTTTCTCGCACCGCACGACATGATCAACGTCATCGACAAGGCCCGCGACGCTGCCCGCGAAGCCGGTCTGCCGGATGATGTGTTCATGGCCTGCGAGCGCGGTGTTTCGTTCGGCTATAACAATTTGGTCTCGGACATGCGCTCGTTGGCGATCATGCGCGAGACCGGTGCGCCGGTCGTGTTCGATGCCACCCACTCGGTGCAATTGCCCGGCGGGCAGGGCACCAGCTCCGGCGGACAGCGCGAATTTGTGCCGGTGCTCTCACGCGCGGCCGTGGCCGTGGGCGTATCGGGCCTGTTCATGGAAACCCATCCTGATCCGGCCAAGGCCCTCTCGGACGGCCCCAATGCCGTGCCGCTCGGCCGCATGCGTGAACTGCTCACGACGCTCAAGACCATTGATGCGGCCGTGAAGCAGGGCCAGTTCCTGGAAAACAATTTCAACTGAAATGAGACACACCGTCCTGGGGGCACTATCAGTACGCCCACAGGACGGGTATAGCGGTGCGACGCCTTGGCAGCCTGGCGTCGAGTCGTTAAGCTTGTCGCGCAGCGGGACAATGTGCCCGCCGCGGGGCGAGCCCCAAGGAGATGCCAGCGTGCCGTACGCCGAGCGCACCGACGACATCGATGTCACCCCACAGGCCGCCGTGCCTCATTTCGAGGCGCCGTTGTTCCCCCGTTTATGTAATGCCTTGCCAGTGCGCGCGCGAGCGCGGCATCGGTACCTACGTCAGGATTCGGCGCGCTTGTTCGCGCCCGGCGTGGGGTTGGCTTGACGGGCTGCGGCGCGATGCAGGTTCCCTTTAGCGTTTTGTCTTTCAGATATTGAGGAATTCATGAGTGCAATCGTAGATATCATCGGGCGCGAAGTGCTGGATTCGCGTGGCAACCCGACGGTCGAGTGCGACGTGCTGCTGGAGTCGGGTGTGATGGGCCGCGCTGCGGTGCCGTCGGGCGCATCGACCGGTTCGCGCGAAGCCATCGAGCTGCGTGACGGCGATAGCAGCCGCTATCTTGGCAAGGGTGTGCAGAAGGCTGTCGAGCACATCAACACCGAGATTTCGGAAGCCATTATGGGTCTGGACGCCGCCGAACAGGCCTTCCTGGACAAGACCCTGATCGAGCTGGACGGCACGGACAACAAGTCCCGCCTCGGCGCGAACGCCATGCTGGCCGTGTCGATGGCCGTGGCCAAGGCCGCCGCTGAAGAAGCCGGTCTGCCGCTGTATCGCTACTTCGGCGGTTCGGGCGCGATGCAGATGCCGGTGCCGATGATGAACATCGTCAACGGTGGTGCGCACGCCAACAACAGCCTGGATATCCAGGAATTCATGGTGATGCCGGTCAGCCAGACCAGCTTCCGTGAAGCCCTGCGTTGCGGCGCCGAAATTTTCCACGCGCTCAAGAAGATCATCGCCGACAAGGGCATGAGCACGGCCGTGGGCGACGAAGGTGGCTTTGCGCCGAACTTCGCGTCGAACGAAGAGTGTCTCAAGACCATTGAAGAAGCCGTCGAGAAGGCCGGTTACCGTCTGGGCGACGACGTCGTGCTGGCGCTGGACTGCGCATCGACCGAGTTCTTCAAGAACGGCAAGTACGAGCTGGCCGGCGAAGGCCTGTCGCTCACGTCGGAAGAGTTCGCCGACTACCTGGCTGCCCTGTGCGACAAGTTCCCGATCGTGTCGATCGAAGACGGCATGTCGGAAGACGACTGGGCTGGCTGGAAGATCCTGACCGACAAGCTGGGCAAGAAGGTGCAACTGGTCGGTGACGATCTGTTCGTGACCAACACCAAGATCCTGAAGCAAGGTATCGAGCAAGGCGTCGCCAACTCGATCCTGATCAAGATCAACCAGATCGGTACGCTGACCGAGACGTTCGCCGCCATCGAGATGGCCAAGCGCGCCGGTTACACGGCCGTGGTGTCGCATCGTTCGGGTGAAACCGAAGATTCGACGATCGCCGATATCGCGGTGGGCACGAACGCTGGTCAGATCAAGACCGGCTCGCTCTCGCGTAGCGACCGTATCGCCAAGTACAACCAGCTGCTTCGCATCGAAGAAGATCTCGGCGATATCGCGACGTACCCGGGCAAGGAAACGTTCTACAATCTGCGCTAATTCCGATTCCCGGGAAGTGAGCCCCGAGTCCGCTCGGGGCCCCGTTCCCGGATTTCCTGCCAGGCGAAAGCATGCGAATGGTGACCTTGGTACTGGTGCTGCTGTTGGCAGTCATTCAGTATCCGCTCTGGTTCGGCCACGGTGGTTGGTTGTATGTGCACGAACTGCGCGACCAACTGAGCGCCGAACAGCAGAAGAACGAGCAGTTGAAAGAACGTAACGATCGTCTTGCCGGCGAAGTGCAGGATTTGCAGGAAGGCACGTCGGCGATCGAGGAGCGCGCTCGTTTCGAGCTGGGGATGGTCAAGGACGGCGAGGTGTTCGTGCAATTCGTCGCACCCGACGGCAGTGGCGGCCCGCAAGCCGCCTCGGGCGCGGACGCGCCCCTCGTGTCGTCGAACGAACCCGCCCACAAGACGGTGGGCAATACGCCGCCTGCGGCACCTGCCACGCAGGCTAAGGGCAAGAAGGCGCAGCATCACTGATCGCTGCTGCTGGCTGGATTGGCGGCACGGAAGTTGTCCGTTGAAATAAAAAAGACGCTCAAATGAGCGTCTTTTTTATTGTGCTTGCCGGGACGTCAAAAGCCGAAGCCAACCCCAACTGTCGTGCGTGGCCCGTACCATCCGGGGCCGTATCCGCCCGGTCCGTACCAACCGGGGCCATACCAGCCCGGACCACCCCACCCACTGTAGAAGTAGGCGTTACTCGCATAGCTGCGCATCGCATCGTCGATGGCGCGTTGCAGGCGCTCGCGCTCGATCGTGCGTTCCTGCTCGTCGTAGATGCGCTTGTTCAGGCGCGTCAGGTCTTGCTGCTGCTCGGCGGTCAACGCGGCTGGCGGCTGCGCCGGCTGCGATTCCGGCAAGCGCGCGGACGGTGCATCCGGCGGCGGCAGTTGCCATTGCGCGCAGCCCGCCGCCAGCGTCAGCAGGCAGGCACCCGCCGCGCCGATCATCCGTTGAAGCGGTGATCGAAGCGGTGGTTGAAGCCGCGAGAGGCGGGCAGGGGAAGCGGGCTGCGGTCGGGTCATGTCGACCTCAATGATGCTGCGAAGGCGCCGAGTGCGGCTGCTCCGAGAACAGCTGCGCGGCGTCCACCTTGTCGAAGTGATAGGTCTGACGGCAGAACTCGCAGGCCACTTCCACATTGGGACGTTCGTCGAACACGCTCATCACTTCGGCTTCGCCGAGCGTTCGCAGCATGTTGGCAACGCGCTCGTGCGAGCAAGTGCAGCGAAACGAGACAGTCTGCGGATCGAACACGCGCACGGTCTCTTCCCAGAAGAGGCGGTGCAGCAGCGTTTCGCGGTCCGTCGTGAGCATTTCGTCGCGTTTGAGCGTATTGCCAAGCTGGCAGACACGATTCCAGGTGTCTTCATCGATCTCCGGCGCCAGTTCCGCGCCGCTGCCTGCCGTGCCGCCGTGTCCCGGCAGCTTTTGCAGCAGGACGCCCACCGTGCGGGTATCGTCGCTCGCGAGCCACAGACGCGTATCGAGCTGTTCCGAGTGATGCATATAGTGTTCGAGCACCGACGCCATATCCGGCAGCGGGCCGTGTTCGTCGGACAGCGCCACCACGCCCTGATAGGGCTGCTGGCCCGGCTGTTTGACGCGCGGGTCGAGCGTGATCGCAAAGCGTGCGCGGCCATTCACGTTGACCATCGCCTTGAGCGAGGCGTCGTCCGGAATGTCGCCGCTGTACTTGGCGGTGGCACGCATCGTGAAATCGGCGTTGCACTCGACCACGATCATGCTGACGGGGCCGTCACCGTGCAGTTGCAGGACGAGCGCGCCGTCGAACTTGATGTTCGCGGTGAACAGGGCGGCGGCGGCCATCATTTCGCCCAGCAGATGCCGGACCGGTGCCGGGTAGTTGTGACGTTCGAGCACGGCACGCCAAGTGGTGTCGAGGCTGACGTATTCGCCTCGCACGGGCGCGGCGTCGAACATGAATTTCTGAAGCTGATCGGACACGGTCGAATTCCTGAAAAATGCGGCAACGCCGGCGAATCGTGCCTTGAAGGGCGCGCGCAGGGCCGGCGGTTGACGTGGATGCTGCAATATCTGGGGGCACGCGCCGCATTTTCAACACTGGGGCCCGTTTTGACCGGTTTCGCCGGTATCGGGCCCCGGTCTTGGGCCCGGTTTGGGGCCCATTTCCGAGGGCGTCCACGCCCCGGGCCAGCCGGCGCGTGCTACGCCCTCCCTTCACCTGCTTAGCCGATGCGCACCAGTTGTTCCTTGAACACCTGACGGCGCGACGCATACGTATCGGCGTTGCGCTTGAGATTGGCCACTTCCTCATCCGTGAGCTCGCGCACCACCTTGGCGGGCACGCCAAGGATCAGCGAGCGGTCCGGAAACGTCTTGCGCTCGGTCACCAGTGCGCCAGCGCCGACCAGACTGTCGCGGCCGATGACGGCGCCATTGAGCAGCACGGCCTGAATGCCGATCAGCGAATTCTCACCTACCGTGCAGCCGTGCAGCATCGCCTGATGGCCGATGCTCACGCCTTGCGCCAGCGTCAGCGGGAAACCCGGGTCGGCGTGCAGGACGGCACCTTCCTGCACATTGGTACCAACGCCCACGCGAATCGGTTCGTTGTCGCCGCGAATGGCAACCCCGGGCCAGACGCTGCTGTTCTCGGCAAGGACCACCTCGCCGATGATCGTTGCGGTGTCTGCCACGAAAGCACTTTCGTGGATCTGCGGGGTCTTGTCTCCAAGTTTATAGATCGGCATGGCGGCTTTGGTTCGCGGTTAAAATCGACGAAATTGCTATTGTAACGTCATGCCCGATTTCACTCCTGCGCCCGGCGGTGACAGTGCCGCCCGCCTCAATGCCCCCGATTTCCCCGCATCTGCCGACGCGCCTGTTGTGTCTGGCGGAGCAACGTGTGCCCGCGAGCGCGCGCTGACACTGCTGCGGCAATGCGATCCGTTCGTGAAGGCGGCGGGCGTGATCGCCCTGCGTGACGCGGTGCTCGCCGGGCATGCGATCTGGCAGCCCGGGCGCCCGTTGAGCGCGCTGCCGGACGGCACTGAGGAACGAAACGCCTCCGGCGCGGCGGGTGAAATTGAGGGGAGGGATGAGCCCGGCATCCCGGGGCGGCCGACCGAACCCCGCCTTGTCTCGCCCCGCGAGCTTGAGCACCGCGCCGTGACGACCGTTGCGGGCCGCGCGGCCTTGCTGCACGCACTCACGCATATCGAGTTCAATGCGATCAATCTGGCGCTGGACGCCTTGTGGCGTTTCGATGGCCTGCCCAATGCGTACTACGACGACTGGATGCTGGTTGCGGCCGAGGAGGCCTATCACTTCTCGCTGCTGGCCGAGCATCTGACGACGCTGGGCGACGATTATTTCTACGGCTGTTTCCCGGCGCACGACGGCCTGTGGGTGATGGCGCGCAAGACGTCGGGTGACTGGCTCGCACGCCTGGCGCTGGTGCCGCGTACGCTGGAAGCCCGGGGGCTGGATGCGAGCCCGCCGATTCGGGCCAAGCTGGCGAGCGCCGGCGACAAGGCCGGTGCGGCGATTCTCGACATCATCCTGCGCGACGAGATCGGTCACGTGGCTATCGGCAACCGCTGGTATCGCTGGGGGTGTGAGCGCGCCGGTTGCGAGCCCGTCGAGACCTACGCCCGATTGGCCGCCCAATACGGTGCCCCGCGCCTGCGCGGACCGTTCAATCTCGAAGCGCGCCGTGCCGCGGGTTTCGACGACGACGAATTGGCCGCGTTGCAAGCGGGCGGGTGAGGCGTCGTCCTGTTTTTGATGCCGATATACTCGACTTTTCCTAATTGTTTCGATCTTCACTATCTGGCGGCATCATGACCGATTCGCGATCCGAGTTTCTCACCGTGCGCGGCCTGCGCCACCATGTCCGGCAATGGGGCACGCCCGGCGCACCGAAACTGTTCCTGTTGCACGGCTGGATGGACGTGTCGGCCTCGTTCCAATTCGTAGCGGAATCGTTGGCGCAGCGCTGGCATCTGCTCGCGCCGGACTGGCGGGGTTTCGGACTGACCGATTGGCCGGTCGCCGACGGTCGCAGCGGCAGCTACTGGTTTCCCGACTATCTCGGCGATCTCGAAGCGTTGATCGACGTGTATGCCGAACCGGGCGAAGCCATCAACCTGATCGGCCACAGCATGGGCGGCAACGTGGCATGTCTGTATGCGGGCGTGCGTCCCGCGCGTGTGCGCCGTCTCGTGAATCTGGAGGGCTTCGGTTTGCCGCCCTCGCAGCCGCTGGCAGCGATTCGTCAACTGGGGCGCTGGCTGGACGATCTGCAAAATACGCCGACGCTGCGTCCCTATGCAACGTACGCCGACGTGGCCGAGCGCCTGCGCAAGACCAACCCGCGATTGTCTCCGGCGCGCGCGGCGTGGCTGGCGCAGCGCTGGGCGCGTCAGGAGCGCGACGGTCAATGGCACTTGCTGGCCGATGCTGCGCACAAGATGACGAACCCCTATCCTTATCGTCTGGATGAAGCGATGGCGGTGTGGGGCAATGTCAGCGCGCCGGTATTGCATGTGGAGGCCACCGATTCCGAGGTGTTGCGCCACTTCGTCGGGGCGCAGGGCAAGGAGGTTTTCCGTGAGCGATTCGAGGTGTTTCCGAATCTGACCGAGGCTTTCGTCGACGATGCGGGGCACATGCTTCATCACGATCAGCCGGAAAGGGTGGCGAAGCTGATCGACGACTTTTGCCGCGAGTGACGTTGGCTTGACCCGCAGCGGTGAAAACGCGTCGCCAGCCCGTCTGGCGAGCGGTTGCGCGCACGTCGTACCGTGCCTCCAAAACCACATGGCAACTCGCATCGCGTCCACTTGAGCGGTAGAATGAACACGTCATACGACGTCATGCGCCGGATTCCGGCGCGAATGACGCGTCATCGCCTGGCGGCACATCATGTTCAACGCAGATCTTCATTGTCATTCCAAAGTGTCGGACGGCACGCTCTCGCCGTCTGAAGTAGCGCAAGTCGCGGCCGACGCCGGGGTCGAGTTGTGGGCGCTCACGGATCACGATGAAATCGGCGGTCAACGCGAAGCGAGGGCTGCGGCCGAGGCGCTGGGCATGCGTTACGTCAGTGGCGTGGAAATTTCGATTACGTGGGCGAATCGCACCGTTCACATCGTCGGCCTGAACATCGACCCCGAGAATGCCGCGCTGGTGGCCGGGCTGGCCGCGACGCGTGGCGGGCGTGCCGATCGCGCGAAGCTGATGAGCGAACAACTGGCCGTTGCCGGTATTCCCGATGCGTACGAGGGCGCGCTGCGCTTCGTCGGCAATCCCGACCTGATTTCGCGCACGCACTTCGCTCGTTATCTGGTGGAAATCGGCAAGTGTGCGTCGGTGTCCGATGTCTTCTCGCGTTATCTCGCGGAAGGGCGGCCGGGTTATGTGCCGCACCGCTGGGCCACCTTGCAGGACTCGGTGAAGTGGATTCTCGGGGCCGGTGGCATTGCTGTCGTTGCGCACCCGGGGCGCTACAAATTCACGCCGCTCGAGTTTGGCGCACTGTTCGATCAATTTCGCGAACTGGGCGGTGAAGGTATCGAAGTCGTCACCGGCAGCCACACGCCGGATCAGTATCGCGAGTATGCCGAGGTTGCGCGTCAGTATGGCTTTCTGGCCTCGCGCGGCTCGGATTTCCATGGACCGACCGAGAGCCGTGCGCTTCTCGGCAAGCTGCCACCGTTGCCGGACGATCTCGTTCCCGTCTGGAGCCGCTGGCAGTAAATTTACGACACTATGTCGCAATTCTTCCAGATCCATCCGGAAAACCCGCAGTCACGTCTCATCAAGCAGGCCGTCCAGATCATCGACAAGGGCGGCATTGTGGCGTTGCCCACCGATTCGAGTTACGCGATTGCCTGTCACATCGACGACAAGAGCGCTGTCGATCGTCTGCGCCGCATTCGCGGACTCGACGACAAGCAGATGCTCTCGCTGCTCGTGCGCGACCTGTCTGAGCTAGCCGAGTTTGCGATGGTGGACAACCGTCAGTTCCGGCTGATCAAGACCACGACGCCGGGGCCCTATGTGTTCATCCTCGAGGCCACGAAAGAGGTGCCGCGCCGGTTGTCGCATCCGTCGCGAAAGACCATCGGTCTGCGCGTGCCGGACCACGCCATCACGCTGGCGTTGCTCGAAGAACTCGGCCAGCCGCTGCTCGCCACCACCCTCATCCTGCCGAATGAAACCGAGCCGCTGAACGACCCCGAGGAGATTCGCGAGCGGCTGGAAAAGCAGCTCGATCTCGTGATCGACGGCGGGGCTTGTCCGAAAGAGCCGTCGACGGTGATCGACCTGACGGTCACGCCGCCCGAGGTCATCCGCCGGGGCCGTGGCTCGCTGGCGCCGTTCGGGCTGTCTTGATCGGGCCGGGCGTCCCCTCGGTTGCCGGGATTGCGCAATATCCGGTAATACTGGCGCGCGGGCTGGCTTGCTACAATAGCCGGCTATGAATGCCGACCTGATCCAGACCATTGCGGTCTACGCGCTCCCCGTCCTCTTTGCGATTACGTTGCATGAGGCGGCCCATGGCTATGTCGCGAAGTATTTTGGCGACCCCACGGCCTTCCTGATGGGGCGCGTGACGCTCAATCCCATCAAGCACATCGACCCGATTGGCACCATTCTCGTGCCGCTCGCGCTCTATTTCATGACGAGCGGCGCATTCCTGTTCGGTTACGCCAAACCGGTGCCGGTGGCGTTCGGCAGTTTGCGTAATCCGCGCGTCGATACCATTTGGGTGGCGCTGGCCGGTCCGCTGTGCAACTTCGCTCAGGCGATTCTGTGGGCACTGTTCGGCGTGGGCTTGCAGATCGCCGGTGTGCATGAACCGTTCTTCATGATGATGGCGCAGGCGGGTTTGCTGGTGAACCTCGTCATGTGCATGTTCAATCTGTTCCCGATTCCGCCGCTCGATGGCGGCCGTGTGCTCGTCTCGCTGCTGCCGGCACGTGCGGCGTACACGCTCTCGCGCCTTGAGCCGTTCGGCTTCTTTATCGTGATGGCGCTCGTGGTGAGCGGTGTGCTGGGCCGCGTATGGCTCTGGCCGCTCATTCAGTGGGGCCGCGACCTCATCGTATGGATGCTGACGCCGCTGCTGTCGCTGGTTTCCTGACGATCCCGAAAGACACAGATTCACCCACAAAAAGCACCACAAAACAACACCGGACCCTATGTACCCCGAACGCGTTTTCTCCGGCATGCGACCGACCGGTCGCCTGCACCTCGGCCACTATCACGGTGTGCTCAAGAACTGGATTCAGCTCCAGTCCGAGTACCCGTGCTATTTCTGTGTGGTCGACTGGCACGCGCTCACCACGCATTACGAAACGCCCGAAGTCATCGAACAGAACGTGTGGGACGTGCTGATCGACTGGCTCGCCGCCGGTATCGATCCGAATCAGGCCACGTTGTTCATCCAGAGCAAGGTGCCCGAGCACGCGGAACTCGCGCTGCTGATCGGCATGAGCACGCCGCTGGGCTGGCTCGAACGCGTGCCGACGTACAAGGAACAGATCGAGAAACTGCGCGAGAAAGACCTGTCGACGTATGGTTTTCTCGGCTATCCGGTGCTGATGGCGGCCGACATTCTGCTCTACCGCGCGCTGCACGTGCCGGTGGGCGAAGATCAGGTGCCGCACGTCGAGATGACGCGCGAAATCGCGCGACGCTTCAACTATCTGTATGGCCGCGAAACGGGCTTCGAAGAGAAGGCGCTGTCGGCTGCGCGCAAGCTGGGCGGCAAGCGTTCGAAGTTGTATCTCGAACTGCGTACGGCGTATCAGGAGCAGGGCGACGACGAGGCGCTGGAACAGGCGCGCGCAATGCTCTCCGAATCGCAGTCGCTGTCGATGGGCGACCGTGAGCGGCTCTTCGGTTATCTCGAAGGCGCCCGCAAGCTGATTCTGGTCGAGCCGCAGGCGTTGCTCACGCCGGCCTCGCGTATGCCGGGGCTCGACGGTCAGAAGATGTCCAAGTCGTACAACAACACGATCGGCCTGCGCGAAGACGCGGAATCGATCACGAAGAAGGTGCGTACCATGCCGACCGATCCGGCGCGCGTGCGACGCACCGACCCGGGCGATCCGGACAAATGCCCGGTGTGGCAACTGCATCAGGTCTACACCGATGACGACACGCGCGAGTGGGTACAGAAGGGATGCCGCAGTGCCGGCATCGGCTGTATCGAATGCAAGCAACCGGTCATCGAAGGCATTCTGCGCGAGCAGCAGCCGATGCTGGAGCGCGCGCAGAAGTACATGGATGATCCGTCGTTGCTGCGCGCCATCGTTGCCGATGGCTGCGAGAAGGCGCGCCGTTCTGCGCAGGAAGTCATGCGCGATGTGCGCGAAGCGATGGGGCTGCAATATTCATGACGGCGACGCCAGTCTCCGGCATCGGCAGCGCGGCGGCGAGTGATGCGGTGGCGCACGGCGCCGGCACACCTTCGGCATGGCTCTCGCGTTGGGCGCATCTTGTCCGGCCCGGCGCGCGCGCCCTCGATCTCGCTTGCGGTTATGGCCGTCACACGCGCTGGCTCGCAGGGCTCGGGGCGCAAGTGAGCGCCATCGATCGTGACGCCGATGCGCTTGCCACATTGGCAACCTTGCAAGGTGTCACCACAGTGCAGGCCGACCTCGAAGGTGCGGCGTGGCCGTTGCCGGACGCGGCCGTCTTCGACGTCGTTGTCGTCACGAATTATCTGTACCGTCCGTTGCTTGCCCGCATTGCCGCCTGTGTGGCCCCGGGCGGGGTGCTGTTGTACGAAACGTTTGCGCAGGGAAACGAAAGGTACGGGAAGCCGTCCAATCCCTTGTTTTTATTGGCGCCTGGCGAACTGCTGGACGTGGCCCGCGCGGCGAATCTGCGCGTGGCGGCCTATGAAGATGTCACGCTCGCAGCACCTCGTGCGGCCTGTGTGCAGCGTTTGTGCGCGACGCGCGCGACCCCCGGGGAAAACCCCGGGACTGCCGCGCTGTACGAGGCGGCGGCGTAATCCGCTACAATCCACCCTTATCGCTGAATTGTTCGATAAACCATGACTACCCAAACACCGATTCAAGGCAGTATCGTCGCGATCGTCACGCCGATGGCCGAAGACGGCAGCCTTGACCGCGAAGCGCTGCGCAACCTGATCAACTGGCATGTCGACGAAGGTACCGACGGTATCGTCATCGTCGGCACGTCGGGCGAATCGCCGACGGTCAACGTCGAAGAGCATTGCGAACTGATTGAGATCGCCGTGCAGCAAACGGCCGAAGCCGGGCAGTCGCGCGGCCGTAAAGTGCCGGTGATCGCCGGTACGGGCGGCAACTCGACGGCCGAAGCCATCGAACTGACCAAGCACGCGAAGTCGGTGGGTGCCGATGCGTCGCTGCAAGTCGTGCCGTACTACAACAAGCCGACGCAGGAAGGCCAGTACCAGCATTTCAAGGCCATTGCCGAAGCCGTTGAGCTTCCGGTCATCCTCTATAATGTGCCCGGCCGTACCGTGGCAGATGCCAACAACGACACGTTGCTGCGTCTGGCACAAGTGCCCGGCATCGTTGGCGTGAAAGACGCCACGGGCAACCTGGATCGCGGTATCGACCTGATCCGGCGCGCCCCGAAGAGCTTCGCCGTGTATAGCGGCGACGACCTGACGGCCGTAGCGCTCATGCTGATGGGCGGTCAGGGTAATATCTCGGTCACCGCCAACGTGGCACCGCGTGCAATGCACGAGTTGTGCGTCGCTGCGCTGGCCGGCAACGTGGCCAAGGCACGAGAACTGCAATTCGCGTTGTTCGAACTGCACCGTGCAATGTTCGTCGAAGCCAATCCAATCCCCGTGAAATGGGCACTGCAAAAGATGGGTATGATCGCGTCGGGCATTCGCCTGCCGCTCACGCCGCTCGCGCAGGCGTATCAGGAAACGGTGCTGAGTGCCCTGAAGGCGGCGAACATCGCTGTCGTTTAAGTTTTTCGTTGTGGCTCCCGGGATCGATTGCCCACCCCTTTTTTTGCGACTCATGAAACGAATCGTCAGTATTTCCGTAGCTCGTCCCGTGCTGGCATGGGCCGCTATCGCCTCGTTGGCCCTCGTTGCCGGTTGCAGTTCGCTCTCCAGCGCCCTGTCCTCGGATAAGGTGGATTACAAGAGCTCCAAGGTCGGCCCCTCGCTCGACGTTCCGCCGGATCTGACGAATGTTCAGGCCAACGACCGCAAGTATGTGTCGCCGGCCGGTACCGCTACGCTGTCGAACTACGAAACGCAGCAGAAGGTCGTCGCCGCCAATCCGAATGCGAACGACACCGTGCTGCCTGACGTGCCGGGCATGAAGGTCGTGCGCGACGGCAACCAGCGCTGGTTGGTGATTCAGAAGGCGCCGGCCGATCTGTGGCCGACGCTGCGTGAATTCTGGCAAGAAAACGGCTTTGTGCTGACCATCGATTCGCCGGATACCGGCGTGATGGAAACGGACTGGGCCGAGAACCGCGCCAAGCTCAATCAGGACATCATCCGCGACCTGCTCGGCAAGGTGCTCGACGGCCTGTATTCGACCGGTGAACGCGATCGCTTCCGCACCCGTGTGGAACGTGATCCGAACGGCGGCACGGACGTGTACATCACGCACCGCCGCATGGTCGAAGTGTTCACGAACTCGCAGAAGGATACGACCAAGTGGGAGCCGGCGCCGAACGATCCGGGCCTCGAGGCGATCTTCCTGACGAAGATGATGCAGCGTTTCGGCGCGCAGACCGAACAGGCGAAGGCGCAAGTCGACAACGCCAAATCGGGTGCGCCGGCGAGCCAGGTTGTGAAGACGGCCGATACCGCGTATCTCGACATCAACGAGCCGTTTGATCGCGCATGGCGTCGCGTGGGCGTTGCGCTCGACCGCGGTAACTTCACCGTGGACGACCGCGATCGCGCCAAGGGCCTGTATTTCGTGAGCTATGTCGATCCGGCATCGCTGGCGAAGGACAACGGCTTCTTCTACAGCCTGTTCCATGCGAAGGAAGTGCAGGACAGCAAGAAGGCGAAGAAGTACAGCGTGAACGTGCAAGGCCGCGGCGACAGCCAGACCCGCGTGCAGGTGCTCGACGAGAAGGGTAACGTCGACAACTCGCAGATCGCGCAGACGATCATCAGCGTGATCGGCAACCAGCTCCGTTAAGGCGGGGCGTGCGGTTCGCCAGTCTGGGCAGCGGCAGCGAAGGTAATGCCCTGCTGGTGGAGGCGTCGGAAGGCGCTTCCACCACACGTATCCTCCTCGATTGCGGATTCTCGATGCGGGAGATCGAGCGGCGCCTGCTGGCACGCTCGGTCGACGTGGCTTCTCTCGATGCCATCGTCATCACGCATGAACACGCCGATCACATCGGTAGTGCACTCTCCCTCTCTCGCAAACATCGTATCCCGCTCATCATGAGCTGGGGCACGGGGCAAGCCGTCAAGGCCCATGCCGCGCGCAAAGGCGATAGTGACGATGGTCTGGCGCTCGTGCGCTGGTGCCGCTCCGACGAGCGGGTCGCCGTAGGCGGCATCGAACTGGCGCCCTACACGGTGCCTCATGACGCGCGTGAGCCCCTGCAATTTGTCTTCTCCGATGGCGCACGCCGTCTGGGCGTGCTGACGGACGCCGGCTGTGCGACGGCGCATCTGATCGCGACCCTCGGAGGTTGTGATGCGTTGGTGCTCGAATGCAACCACGATCGCGAGATGTTGGCGAACAGCAAGTATCCGGCATCGCTCAAGGCGCGAATTGGCGGTACCTACGGGCATCTGGCCAACGACACGGCGGCAGAAATTCTGGCGGCGATCGATCGCGCAAAGTTGCAGCGGGTGATTTGTGCTCACCTGAGCGAGCAGAACAATACGCCTGAGCTGGCGATGGCGGCGATGTCGGCGGTCATCGGTGCGGCGGCCACGGAGATTCTGGTGGCGACGCAAGCGGGCGGGTTCGACTGGTTGGCGTGTTAGCCGTGTGAGGTGTGTGTCGTGCGGGCGGTATTGGCCGGGCGACGCTACATCGACAAATGCGCGGGGCAATAAAAAAGCCGGTCGAAAGACCGGCTTTTTTTACTCAACTGCCTTGCGGCAGCGAGAGCTTACTTGCTGGCAGCAGCGTCAGCAGCCGAAGCAACGGCGTCAGCAGCAGCACCAGCAGCCGAAGCGACCGTGTCAGCAGCAGCACCGGCAGCCGAAGCAGCCGAGTCAGCAGCAGCGCCAGCAGCCGAAGCAGCGTCCGAAGCAGCCGTAGCAGCCGAAGCGGCAGCGTCAGCGGCCGGAGCAGCGGCTTCTTCCTTCTTGCCGCAGGCGGTCAGAGCCATAGCAGCCAACAACGAAGCGACGAGGAGAGACTTCTTCATGATCACGTCCTTTTATGGTAGAAGACAAGCGAATGAATAATTAGTTACGGTAATACGCTCTTGCCAGCGCAAAGCCGATTGCGAGACATTGGCAATTGAGGATTACCCTTGGTCATGCAAGCTGCTTGGCGAGAAATTATATTGGGTTTTCCCCAAGGCGTCACGTCTATCTCGCGCATTTACCCCGCTTTTTTCCTTACCGTGCGCAACTTTCGCACGATCGGTGTATCCGGCCCAAGAAGTAACCAGCCCGAGGCGTACCAATCGTACAGAATTTCGGCGATTTCTTGGTCATTTTGGTCGAAATTCGCACATTCGCTCGCGTCCAGCGTTCGATGGTCGGCAAGTCGCCGTAACGTCGATCGCGCATTGACGGGCACTTCGAGCGGTTCGCCGTTAACGTAGTATCGGTTGCGTCGATACAACAATTGCGTCTTCGCAGAGAGCGCTACACCTCGTGTAGCGGCCGCACGCGCAAAGCGTGCGGGTGTTAGCGGCGCATCCGGCGCGTCGAAAAACACATGCGACTTCGGCTCGCTGAGCCAGCGGCCGAGAAAATCTTCCACTTCCTTTTGGCCCCATCGCACTTTCTCGAGCTGCGAGACCAGCGTGTCGATCATGGCATCCGGCAGTGCGGCGGGGTGTTTGACGGCAGGTTGATGCGGATCGGCGTATCGGCCAGCGAAATGGCGGGAAAACGAGAGCTCCGGCGCGTTTTCTGCCAGGTGATACAGGAAGTTCTGAAGCATCTCTTGTTCGAGCGGCGCGCGAAAGCCGATCGAATACGTCATGCATTCGCCTTCGGCCACGCCGTCGTGTGCATAGCCGGGCGGCAGGTACAGCATGTCGCCGGGTTCGAGCACCCATTCTTCTTCGGCTTCAAAGTGCTTCAGAATGCGCAGCGGCACGCCTTCCTGCCACGTGGTGTCGCGTTGCGGCCCGATGCGCCAGCGGCGCTTGCCGTGCGCTTGCAGCAGGAACACGTCGTACGAATCAAGATGCGGGCCGACGCCGCCGCCGTCGGTGGCGTAGCTGATCATCACGTCGTCGAGACGAGCGTCGGGAATGAAGCGAAACTGTTGCATGAGCGCGTCGACGGCGTCAGCGTGCAGGTTGACGCCCTGTACCAGCAGCGTCCACTGCTTGCGCGTGAGCGGCGGCAGATCGTCGGCGTCGAACGGGCCGTGATCGAGCTGCCAGCGCTTGCGCGAGAGGCTTACAAGGCGCGACTCGACATCGTCTTGCGCGGCGAGTGCGAACAGCGCTTCACGCGAAAGCGGGGCGGTGAAGCCGGGAATGGCCTGGCGGATGAGCAGCGGGCGTTTGTGCCAGTAACGCTTCATGAAAGCGTCCGGGGTGAGGCCGCCGAGCAGCGTCGATGTGGGCTTGGATGTCGTCATGCGTAGGTCGTTGGTGCGTCGGGGCGGGGGCCGTCGGCGCAATGTGCGGTGTTCGTGCCCAGCCGGCGGGGCGCAAAACCCTTATCGATCGGTCATTGGCTCGCCATCAGGTTGCGCTCACGCAGGTCCGCTATAATGCGGGCTGTTTTTCGGAGAGTTTGATGAAGATCGAAAAGAATACTGTCGTGTCGGTGACGTACTCGTTGTCGGACGCTCAGGGCAACCTGATTGAAGAAAGCGGCGCCGAGCCGATGGTCTACCTGCACGGCGGCTATGATGGCACGTTCCCCAAAATCGAGGAAGCGCTCGATGGTCAGGACGTCGGCTACGCCACGCAACTGCAACTGGAACCGGCCGACGCGTTCGGCGACTACGATCCTGAGATGATCAAGGTCGAAGAGCGCAGCCGTTTCCCGGATCCGCTCGAAGTCGGCATGCAGTTCGAAGGCACGCCGGAAGACGGCGACGAAGAAGGCGACACGTTTATCTACACGGTGACCGATGTGGCTGACGACAAGGTCGTGCTCGACGGGAATCACCCGCTGGCCGGCATGGCGCTGCGCTTCGACCTGAAGGTGACGGACGTGCGTCCCGCGACGGAAGAAGAAATCGAGCACCAGCATGCGCACGGCGCAACGGGTCTCGAGATCGTCGACGAAGACGAAGACGACGCCCCCACGATTCATTAAGCTTGCTGCGTCGCACGCGCCCCGCCAACGGGTGCCGGGCGGCGACGAGCGCGAGTCGCCAGAACGAATTCGCCGGACCGGTGCACTGCTGAAGCAGTGCGCCGGGTCCGGCGTTTTTCGTTTCGGTTCGTGAAAAGTGACTTGCCGCTCGAAGCCACTCAGTCGTCGCGTGCCGGCGCGCGAGTGGCGGGCCTATCGCTGGGCATCAGCGACGGTCCGAGCGGTGTGACGCCCTGATTTGGGTCTGAGCTATTGATTGCTGCGCCAGACGCGGGATACAGCGTGGAATAGGGGGCGCCATACGGTCCGTAAGGCCCCGCTCCGTCGCTGCCGGTGCCCGTCTCAGGGGAGGGGTTAATCCCTCGCGGCGGCGTCGGGCCAGTGTTTTTCTGCGCACTTGCCGCAGCACTGTTCGCTGGCAGCATCACGCCATCGACGCTGAACACCTGCGCGGTGCCCGGATCGACGCGCACGCGCACCCAGCGGTTCACGGTCGGCGTGCCGTATGTGCTCACCTGAGTGAACGATTTGACGACTGCGCCATGCACGTCGCGCAGCGGCTGTGTGATGTGCATTGTCTTGCCGCTGTCGATGAGCAGAATCGGCGCCTTGAACCGGCTCGCGAGCTTCTGCAACTGCACGCGGAAGTCCTTGTACCCGTCGACACCTCGCCGCTCGTTGCGATCAGAGAACATCCCGCGCAAGCCACCGCCGCGCATCGGTTCGAATTCCGGATCGGCCTGCACGACGATGACCATGCCTTGCGCGTCCTTCTGCTGCGCATACACGAGCGCATGCTGCAACCAGACACGCGTCGCAATCACCCGATCTTCGAACTCACCATTGCGCCCGCCGGCCGAGCGGTAATTGTTGTTGTTCCCGGGCAGATTCAGGCCGACGAATACGATGCCGCGATAAAACCACCGCACGTTCTCGTGATACTGCCGAAAGCGCGCCATATCGCTCTGGCGCGTGAGATCGAACTGCGCATGTCCGACCGGCCCCGGTCCAAGCACGTCGTCGTTGCCAAAGGCCCGGTCACGCAGGAAATCGAGCCGCTCAATGGGGTTGTAGCTACCGTCGGTGGCGCGCTGACAGTCGGCCCAATCGTTCGCGCCCGGCACGTAGATGAGCGGCTTGGGTGAGCTGGAGAGCAAGCCGATCCGCTCGGTGATGAGTTCGTCGCGGCAGGACTCGGTCGGGCCCTTGAAGTTGCCCGCATGCACGACGAATGCCGCCGGCCCGTCGCCAATCGTGGCCAGCACGCTGCGCACGACCGGCACCTCAGTGTTGCCGAACGGCGTATTGCCTAGCACCGCGAATTCGAACGACGGCAGCTTGGGCGCGGCTTTGGCGAGCGCTTTTGCGGGCGGCTTTGCGCCCGGATGCGCGCGGCTATTCTGTGTCGCCTTGGGGGCGTTCTCCGAGGTGGCTGCGGTCGTTGGTGCCGGCCCCGTCACGAGCGCGAGCATCGCCAGTGCAACGCAAGCCCGGCCGGTACTGCCGAAGCTTGCGAAGCGAAGGACGCTCAGATGACGAGGGCTCGGCATGGCGATGTGTGGCAGCCTCAGTTCGACGTGCGACCGGCCAGCAGGCCGCGCAGTTCGTACAGCAGATCCAGTGCTTCGCGAGGACGCAGATCGTCCGGGTCGATGTCGGCCAGTCGTGCCAGCGTGGCCTCGGCTGCCGGATCGAGCGCAGGCGCGCCACCGTGCTGAACCGCGCCCCTCCCGTCCGGGGCCATCCCGTCGATCGCATCGATGCCGTCGCCCTCGTCGACGTCATCGCTGTCGTGATTGACCGCCGCGCGCGGTGCGAACAAGTCGAGCTGCGGTGCGGCGGGATCGAGCGCCTGTTGTTCAAGCAGTGCCAGATGCTTGCGTGCGGCACGAATCACCGGCATCGGCACGCCAGCGAGTTGTGCGACCTGAAGCCCGTAGCTCTGGCTGGCCGGGCCATCCTGCACGGCGTGCAGGAACACGATGCCTTCGCCGTGTTCCACCGCCGACAGATGCACGTTGGCGCATTGCGGGAATTCGTCGGGCAGTTGCGTCAACTCGAAGTAGTGCGTGGCGAAGAGGGTGTACGAGCGGTTGTGCCCAAGCAGATGACGTGCGATGGCCCACGCGAGCGCGAGACCGTCGAATGTCGACGTGCCGCGCCCGATTTCGTCCATCAGCACGAGACTCTGATCGGTGGCCGTGTGCAGAATCGCGGCCGATTCGGTCATCTCCACCATGAACGTGGAGCGCCCGCCCGCGAGGTCGTCCGACGCGCCGATACGCGTGAAGATGGCATCGAGCGGCCCAAGTCGTACGGATTCCGCCGGCACGTAGCAGCCCACATAGGCGAGCAGGGCGATGAGCGCCGTCTGGCGCATGAACGTCGATTTACCGCCCATATTCGGGCCGGTGATCAACAGCAGGCGGCGCGGGTCGCCCAGCGAGCAGTCGTTCGCGATGAAGCGCTCGACCTGTTGCTCGACCACCGGGTGGCGGCCCTGACGGATATCCACCACGCGCTCGGCGATCAGATCGGGCTTGACCCAACCCAGCGTTTCCGCACGCTCGGCGAGGGCGGCAAGCACGTCAAGCTGCGCGAGTGCCTGCGCAATGCGCTTGAACTCGGCGATATGCGGCAGCAGTTCCTGCAACAGCGCTTCGTAAAGCACCTTCTCGCGGGCGAGCGAACGCTCCTGTGCGGAGAGCGCCTTGTCTTCGAAGGTCTTGAGTTCCGGCGTGATGTAGCGCTCGGCGTTCTTGAGCGTCTGGCGGCGGCGGTAGTCGTCGGGCACCTTGTCGGTCTGCCCGCGCGTGACTTCAATATAGAAGCCGTGCACCTTGTTGAACTCGACGCGCAGATTGTTGATGCCGGTACGGGCACGCTCGCGCGCTTCGAGATCCACCAGAAACTGGCCGCAGTTCTCCGAGATGTCGCGCAGTTCGTCGAGATCGGCGTCGTAGCCGCGCGCAATCACGCCACCGTCGCGCAGCATGACTGCGGGTTCTTCCGCGATGGCGCTCGTCAGCAAGGCGAGCGATGCCTCGGGAATGGCGAGGTCTTCGTGCAGCAGGGCAAGCAGCGGCGAGCCCGCTTCGACGGCGCGCAACGTGACGTGCAGTTCGGGCAGGCGGCGCAGGGCGTCGCGCAGGCTCGACAGATCGCGCGGGCGGGCGGTGAGCAGCGCAAGACGTGCCGTAATGCGCTCCACGTCGGCCACGTGTCGCAACTCTCCACTCAGTGCGCGCCAGGCGCCGGGGCCTTCGAGCAGCGTGGCGATGGCCTGATGGCGCGCTTGCGGCACTTGCTGATCGCGCATCGGGTGATGCAGCCAGTGACGCATCAGGCGGCTGCCCATCGTGGTGCCACAGGTGTCGAGCAACGAGAGCAGCGTGGGCGATTCCGTGCCGCGCAGGGTCTCGGTCAGTTCGAGATTGCGGCGGGTGGCGGCGTCGAGCCCAATATAGGCCGCTTCTCGCTCTACGTTCAGATTTTGCACATGGCGCAGCGACTGACCCTGCGTTGCGGCTGCGTATTGCAGCAACGCCCCCGCAGCGCCAAGCGCCGGGTTCAGGCCGTCGCAGCCGAAGGCCGTCAGGCTCGCCACGCCCAGTTGATCGCGCAGTCGCTGCGTACCGGCGGCCGTGTCGAAATGCCAGTCGGGCACGCGTGTGGTGGTGCCGAGCGAGAGACCTTCGAGGGCCTCCAGTGCGCTATCGGGCACGAGTGTCTCGGCCGGACGAATGCGTTCGAGTTCGCGTGCAAGTTTGTCGGCGGCCACTTCCATCAGGCGCAGTTCGCCACTCGCGAGCGACAGCCACGCCAGACCGGCAAGGCGTTCGCCCGAGCGCCGGGCCGACGGCGAGGCGGCCGGGGGCAGTTGTACGGCCAGCAGGTACTGATCGAGTTTGTCGCTGAGCAGGGCGGCGTCGGTCAGCGTGCCCGGTGTGACAATGCGCACGACTTTGCGCTCCACCGGGCCCTTGGAAGTCGCCGGGTCGCCGATCTGTTCGCAGATGGCCACCGACTCGCCGAGCTTGACCAGCTTGCCGAGGTACTGCTCCACAGCGTGGTGCGGTACACCGGCCATGCGAATCGGCTGGCCGCCCGACTGGCCGCGCGCGGTCAGCGTCAGATCGAGCAGGCGCGCCGCCTTCGCTGCATCGTCGTGAAACAGCTCGTAGAAATCGCCCATGCGATAGAAGACGAGCATGTTCGGATGATCGGCCTTGATGCGGCTGTACTGCTGCATCATCGGCGTCATCGGTGCGGCTGCGGGGGCTGGGGTGGCTTGGGCTTGGGTGCTCGTCATGAAAGAAAAATCGGGTCGAAGCGACTGAATTCGGGGTGGGGCTGGTTAACGTGGCCGTTCTAACGTGGCCAATCGGGTGCGGTCATGTGACGTGCTGGGCCGGGCCCGGAACACCTCATATCGCCACCCATCTGGCGCGTTGGATGCGCAATTTTACGACGGGTTCGGTGCTGCTCGTGACGGACTGTGTCTCGATGCCCACTTTGGGTGCCGATGAGACTGTTACACGAAGGCGGCGAATTTTGCTCAAGTTTCCCAAAACTGTGCCGTTTCGGGTGGTAAGCTCTCGCAAAAATAAACAAGAAGCAAGACTAGCTACTCTCGCACGGGTCGGTATGGTGAAGACGTTGAAGGGACGGGTTGCGGCCACGACGGCGCTCGTCTCGATGATATTGATCGTCGGCGTCGCCGTCGGTATTGAATTTTTCGTCTACGGAGAGCTGCGCAGCTCGTTGCAGTCCCAACTCGACAATCAGGTCAAGCTCGTGGCCGATCAGCTCGACGACAAGGTTCGGGCGAAGTATCTCGCGCTGCATCGCATCTCGCGTCACCTCGGCAATCCGTACGCGATGACACCCGCGCAGCTTGATGCGTTCGCCAACGCGTCGGTGTCGATGCCCGAGACTTTCAATACCCTGTTCGTCGCGGCCCCCGATGGCCGCGTGATCTACGATTCGACCTTCCCCGCGACACCCATCAACGTCGCCGATCGCGATTATTTCAAAGCGCTGCTCGGCGGTGCGCCGCAGGCGATCTCGGGCTTGATTGCCGGCAAGATCACGCGCTCGCCCGGCGTTGTGCTGGCCGTGCCCGTGCGTGATGCCGACGGGCGGCTCACGGCCGTGGTGGGCGGGGCGGTCAACTTGCTGCGACAGAACTTCATCGTCGATCTGGCGAGCAACGCGGTCGGTGACTCCGGCCGCTATTGCCTGATCACGAATGAAACGCCAGCTCGCTATGTCATTCAGGCCGACGTCACCAAGATACTCACCGCCGTCGGCCCCGAGCAGACGCTGTGCGGTGTGCGCGATGCCGGTTCCAACGATCTCGTGCACATGCACCCGCTGGTGGCGCGCGCGGCGATGTCGACTACCGGGTGGTCGCTGGTCGCCGTACTGCCGGGGGCGGAAGCCTTCGACCCGCTGGCGAGGGTGCGGCGTCGCGTCGTGATGCTCGCGATTGCGGCCATCGCCATCGCGGCGTTCGTCATGTGGTGGGTGGCGCGCCGCATGCTGCGCCCGCTCGACACGTTGCGTGATCTGGTAGTGCGCAGCGCGAGCGATTTGCGCGCCATCCAGTCGTTGCCGGTGCAGCGTGCCGATGAGATCGGCGCACTGGCGAATGCGTTCCGCGAAATGATGGAGCGTCTGGGCGATCGCACCGATGCGCTGGAGTCGTCGCGCGAAGCGGCGCGTGCCAATGTGCGGCGCATGCAGGAAATCGCCGATCGGGTGCCGTTTCTGGTGGCGTTTCTCGATGGCGAGGAGCGTTTCGCGTTTGTGAACCGGGCCTGTGAGGTGCGTCTGCGCCGCTCGCGCGAACAAATTCTCGGGTCGACGGCGCAGGAGTTGCTCGGCGCGTTGCTCTATCGCGAGTTCGCGCCGTACCTTGCGCGCGCGTATGCCGGCGAGGCCGCCACGTTCGTGTGGGATTTCGGTGAGAACAACGAGTATCGCTGCTTCGAGGTGAGTTATCAGCCGGAATGGACCGCCAACGATGCGCTCGTCGGCGTGCACGTTTTCGTGCGCGATATCACGATCGAGCGTTCCAACGAACGCCGCTGGCGTCGCGAGTCGCACACCGATCACTTGACCGGACTGCTCAATCGCAAGGGGTTCGATCAGGCGCTGGCCGCGGCGGTGCGCCGGGCGCGTGAGGGGGCAGGGGCGCAAGCGCTGTTGTTCGTCGATCTCGATCGGTTCAAGCTGGTCAACGACACTTGGGGGCACGCGCTGGGTGACGAATTGCTGCGACGTCTGGCCAAGCGACTCGTGGCTTGCGTGCGCGAGAGCGACGATATTGCGCGCTTCGGTGGCGACGAGTTTGCGCTCATCATGCGTGACATCCACGATGTGAAGGACGTCGAGCGCGCCGCGAAGGCCATTCTCGAAGTGGCCTCGCGCCCGATGGCGCTCTCGGTGGGCGATGTGGGAGTGGGGGCTTGCATCGGCGTGGCCATGGTGGCTTGTGGCGAAGACAAGACGCCGGACATGCTGTTCCAGGACGCCGACCGCGCGCTGTACGACGCGAAGCACGGCGGGCGTGGCCGCTTCGTGTTCAGTGTTGGTGCATCGGCGCGATCGGTCTAAGGCGGTGCACCGTTAGTGAGTTTGCGGCAACGGAGATTGTTGTCATGACGTTCGTTGTAAGTCAGTGCTCACCGGGGGTGCCAGTGGTTGCGCGAGTCGTCTTTGTCATCTCTGTGACTTGTTGTGTTGCGCGTTAGTCGCGGCCAATCGATAGCGCTTCGGCGATGAGCTTCCGTGTAGTTACGAACACAAATTGTCTGACGCACAATACGTGACGCCATCCGTTTGTAGCGGACTGCGACAGACGGTCCGGGCGTGGGGAAGTGATCGACCAGGAGGCAAGCATGAAACTCGAAGGCGGACGAAGCCGGGTAGTCACGCGGGCGGCTTCTGACGCAGGGTGGCGCGAAACGGGGTCGCGCCGTGAACCGCCGCGGACATCGCATCGGAGACCGCGTGCGCGGCTCGATACCGATGCCACCGGGAACGAGACAAGACACGAGAGCCTGTCCGTTCGTGAAAACGAAGTGTTCCACATGTTGGTCGACGGCCTTGCCGTCAATGAAGTCGCTCACGCGCTGCATCTGAGTGAGCGAACGGTAACGTCGCATGTCATGCAAATTCTGCACAAGCTCGCGCTCGGGGACTGTGCGGAATTGATCGGCTACGCCGTGCGGTACGGGCTCGTCGATGAGGGTACTGAAGGCGCTGTCTGAGCGTCTCTCGAAATAAAAGGAGTGCGCCGGTGTGCCGATGCAATGTCGGTGCGCGAGCGTGCCATTCGGACCTAACCCGGCGCGTCGGACGCGATCTTCATGATGGCGGTACGACGCGCCAGTCACGCAGCGCTCGTCCGGCGTCGCATCTCTCCCGTATCTCTGCCTCACACCTCCCACTGCTTTCCTTTCTCCGTTTATCCCTCGTCTCGAATACTGCTGTGCACACCGTGAGGGCCGACGCGAATTCGCGGTCGGTGATAAGGTGGCGGCTCAAACAAATTTGACCGATGGTGCGTGGCCGCTCGTGACGGCTCGCGGGGCGCAACGTGATGTTGGCGCCCACTTGCGAGACGCGTCGAGGGCTGTTGCCGTCACGACGAAACCCATCAGGCCGGCCGCACTTGCCGTACCAGATACCTAACGAGGACAGACACATGAAAGCGATCGAGATCACGCAATTCGGCGCACCTGAAGTGCTCAAGCTGACCGAGCGCGCTAAACCCGAGCTCAAGCCGGGCGAAGTGCTCATCAAGGTGAAGGCGTCCGGCGTGAATCGTCCTGACGTGCTGCAACGTATCGGCCAGTATCCGGTGCCGCCGGGCGCGTCGGATTTGCCGGGGCTCGAAGTGGCCGGTGAAATTGTCGAGGGCTCGCTGGACGGTGCAGACAATCGCTGGGGCCTGAAGATCGGCTCGCGCGTGTGCGCACTGGTGCAAGGCGGTGGATACGCCGAGTACTGCACGGCACCGCTCGCCCAGTGTTTGCCGGTACCGGACGGTCTCTCCGACGTGGAAGCGGCGTCGCTGCCGGAAACGTTCTTCACCGTGTGGAGCAATGTGTTCGATCGCGCACATCTCGGTCACACCGAATCGGGTGAGAAAGAGACGTTGCTCGTGCAAGGCGGCACCAGCGGCATTGGCGTGACGGCGATCCAGTTGGCCGTGGCGCTCGGTCACCGCGTGTTCGCAACCGCGGGTTCCGATGAGAAGGCGCGTGCCTGCGAAGCCCTCGGCGCCGAGCGTGGCATCAACTACAAGACGGAAGACTTCGTCGCCATCGCGAAAGAACTCACGCAAGATCGTGGCGTGGACGTGGTGCTCGACATGGTGGGCGGCGATTATCTGCCGCGTGAAGTGCAGGCCCTCGCGTTCGATGGCCGCATTGCGATCATCGCGCTGCTCGGCGGCAGCAAGGCCACCCTCGACATGGGTGCACTGCTGCGCCGCCGCCTGACGGTGACCGGCTCGACGCTGCGCCCGCGCTCGGTGGCCTTCAAGGCCGCGATTGCCCAAAAATTGCACGACAACGTCTGGCCGCTGTTCGCCGCGGGCAAGATTCGCCCGGTCATTTACCAGACATTCCCGGCAGAACAGGCTGACAAGGCCCATGCCCTGATGGAAACCAGCACGCACGTCGGCAAGATCGTACTGACCTGGTAAGCCGGGCAGGTGGGGCGGGTAAATCTCGCGTGAAAGCGTCAATTCATGCGGTTTTTCTCGCCCGATGTCCGGCGAAATTGACCCCCATAGCCCAGACGAACTAGAATGAGAGGTTTTTCGTCTATAAGCATGGGGGAGAAGGCGTGACATCTGCTATCGCAGCTTCGGCTCGCACCATCAGCCGCAAGGCTGGCAAGCTCGTCGTGGGCAACTGGAAACTGCACGGCAGTCTGGCCGGCAACGAGGCCCTTTTGGGCAGTCTGCTGGCATCGCCGGTATTGAGCGCATCGGGCGTGAGCGCCGCGGTGTGCGTGCCGTTCCCCTATCTTGCGCAGTGTCAGGCGCGCCTCTCGGGGCAGGCGCTGGGTTATGGCGCGCAGGATGTGTCGGCACAAGTGAATGGCGCATTCACGGGTGAAGTGGCCGCGCCGATGATTGCCGAGTTCGGCGCACAGTTCGTGATCGTGGGGCACTCGGAGCGTCGCCAGTACCATGGCGAGACCGATGCGGGCGTTGCTGCCAAGACGCTGCGCGTGCTGGACGCGGGCATGACGCCGATCGTCTGCGTGGGCGAAACGCTCGCTGAGCGCGACGCCGGTGACACGAAGGCTGTGGTGACCCGTCAGCTCGAGACGGTGTTGGCGGCGCTGAGCGCCGAGCAAGCCACGGCGATTGTGGTTGCCTACGAGCCGGTCTGGGCGATCGGCACCGGCAAGACGGCAACGTCGGCCGAGGCGCAGGCGGTGCATGCACATCTGCGCACGCTGCTGCGTGCGAAGGGCGCAGCAGTCGAGGACGTGGCGGTGTTGTACGGCGGTAGTGTGAAGCCGGACAATGCGGCCGAACTGTTTGCGATGCCCGACGTCGATGGCGGTCTGATCGGCGGTGCGGCATTGAAGGCAGCCGATTTTCTGGCAATTTGCGAGGCGGGTTTGCCGCGCTGATGCCGGTGCCATTTTTGTAATGGCACGAAATAGTCATGATGCGTCGCAACAAATGCGGCGCAAATCAGATTCTTCTATACGGGTGATGAGATGGGGTTGTTCAAAACGTTTTTGGTCGTGGTGCAGGTGCTTTCCGCGCTGGGCATCATTGGCCTGGTGTTGTTGCAGCATGGTAAGGGCGCAGACATGGGCGCCGCATTCGGTAGCGGTTCGTCGGGTAGTCTGTTCGGTGCTTCGGGCTCCGCCAACTTCCTGTCGCGCACCACGGGGGCATTGGCTGCTCTGTTCTTCGTGACCACGCTGGGCCTCACGTACATGGGTTCGTACAAGCCGAAGGCAAGCATCGGTGTCCTTGGTAATTTGCCCGCAGCAACGGCGCCGGTCGCCGCTTCGGCAGCAGGTGCATCGAGCGTTCCGGCACCGGCTTCGGTGGCGAATCCGCAAGACGTGCCCAAGTAATTGGCAAGCTGTTTTAGACGTGTAATAAGCGGTAAAGAAAATCGAAAAAAATTCGATTTGTGCATTGAACAAAATGCCGAAGAGCGCTACTATAGCGGTCTTGAAGCGATTCGTAAGTGACAGCGGATTGCAGACTATGAATGCCGACGTGGTGAAATTGGTAGACACGCTATCTTGAGGGGGTAGTGGCGAAAGCTGTGCGAGTTCGAGTCTCGCCGTCGGCACCACAGTTCTACGATGCCAGCCTTGCGTTTATGCTTTGGCTGGCATTTTATTTTGTGCTCACCGTTCATCCGCTTTCCGGTCCCCACACCATCGACGAGAGCGGTTCTTTGAACTAACCGAAAGAGGGTAGAGTTGAACCTCGGAACCTATTATCCCGTCCTGCTGTTTCTTCTGGTAGGTGGCGGTCTTGGGGCGGTACTGATTGGCGTCGGTAAATTCCTCGGCCCCAACAAACCCGACAGCGAAAAACTCTCTCCGTACGAGTGTGGCTTCGAAGCATTCGAAGACGCGCGCATGAAGTTCGATGTGCGCTACTATCTCGTCGCCATCCTTTTCATCCTGTTCGATCTCGAAACGGCATTCCTGTTTCCGTGGGGCGTAGCTCTGCGCGATATCGGCTGGGTGGGCTTTATCTCCATGATGGGTTTCCTGCTTGAGTTGCTGATCGGTTTCGTATTCCTGTGGAAGCGCGGTGCGCTTGACTGGGAATAAGGCCGGCGTTTGACAGCAGCATTGCAGAAGGATTCAGGGTAAGCATATGAGCATCGAAGGGGTTTTGCGCGAAGGGTTCGTCACCACCACGGCTGACAAACTCATCAATTGGACGCGCACGGGTTCGCTGTGGCCGATGACGTTCGGTCTCGCTTGTTGTGCAGTCGAAATGATGCACGCCGGCGCAGCGCGTTACGATCTTGACCGGTTTGGCGTGGTGTTCCGCCCGAGCCCGCGTCAGTCGGACGTGATGATCGTCGCCGGCACGCTGTGCAACAAGATGGCGCCTGCGCTGCGTAAGGTCTACGACCAGATGGCCGAGCCGCGCTGGGTGATCTCGATGGGGTCGTGCGCCAATGGCGGCGGCTACTATCACTATTCGTATTCGGTGGTACGCGGTTGCGACCGCATCGTGCCCGTCGACGTCTACGTGCCAGGCTGTCCGCCGACGGCCGAAGCGCTTGTCTACGGCATCATTCAGTTGCAGTCAAAGATCAAGCGGACTGCGACGATCGCTCGCAAATAACGCTACCGCCCATGTCTACACTAGAAAAACTCAAGACCACCCTGCAAAACGTGCTTGGCCCCCGCGCCGAGCTGTTGGTGGAAGCCCTTGACGAACTCACGTTGACGGTCAAGGCGAGCGACTATCTCGAAGTGGCGCACACGTTGCGCGATCACCCCGAGCTTAAGTTCGAACAGCTGATGGACGTAGCAGGCCTGGATTACTCGGCCTACGGCGACGGTGCCCATGACGGCCCGCGTTACGCCGCCGTCTCGCATCTCCTCTCGATTTCGTACAACTGGCGTCTGCGCGTTCGTGTGTTCGCGCCGGATGACGACCTGCCGGTCGTGGCCTCGTTGATCGACGTCTGGAGCTCGGCCAACTGGTTCGAGCGCGAAGCTTTCGATCTGGTGGGTATCGTGTTCGAAGGCCATCCGGACCTGCGCCGCATTCTGACGGACTACGGCTTCATCGGTCACCCGTTCCGCAAGGACTTCCCGACGTCGGGTTATGTCGAGATGCGTTACGACCCCGAGCAGAAGCGGGTGATCTATCAACCGGTGACGATCGAGCCGCGCGAAATTACGCCGCGCATCATCCGCGAAGAGCATTACGCCGGTCTGAAACATTAAGGTGGCCTTGTGGCAGACATCAAGAACTACACTCTGAACTTCGGTCCGCAGCACCCGGCAGCGCACGGCGTGCTGCGCCTGGTGCTCGAGCTGGATGGCGAAGTGATCCAGCGCGCCGATCCGCACATCGGCCTGCTGCACCGCGCGACCGAGAAGCTCGCTGAATCGAAGACGTTCCTGCAATCCGTGCCGTACATGGATCGTCTGGACTACGTCTCGATGATGTGCAACGAGCACGCCTACGTGATGGCGATCGAAAAGCTGATCGGCGTCGATGTGCCGATTCGCGCACAATACATCCGCGTGATGTTCGACGAAATCACGCGGATTCTGAATCACCTGATGTGGATTGGTTCCCACGCACTCGACGTGGGCGCGATGGCGGTGTTCCTGTACGCCTTCCGTGAGCGCGAAGACCTGTTCGACGTGTACGAAGCCGTCTCGGGTGCCCGCATGCACGCGGCTTACTACCGTCCGGGCGGCGTGTATCGCGACCTGCCGGAAGCGATGCCGAAGTACCGCGCGTCGAAGTTCCACAACGAGCGCGCTATCAAGCGGATGAACGAAGCCCGCGAAGGCTCGCTGCTCGACTTCATCGAAGATTTCGCGATTCGCTTCCCGAAGTGCGTCGACGAGTACGAAACGCTGCTCACCGACAACCGGATCTGGAAACAACGTCTGGTCGGTATCGGTGTGGTGTCGCCGGAACGCGCGTTGCAGCTCGGCTTCTCGGGCGCGATGCTGCGCGGTTCGGGCATTGCCTGGGACTTGCGCAAGAAGCAGCCGTACGAAGTGTACGACCGCCTCGAGTTCGATATCCCGGTGGGCAAGGAAGGCGATTGCTACGACCGTTATCTGGTGCGCGTGGAAGAAATGCGCCAGTCGGCGAGTCTGGTGCGTCAATGCGTGAAGTGGCTGCGTGAGAATCCGGGTCCGGTGATCACGGATAACCACAAGGTGGCACCGCCGTCGCGCGTTGAAATGAAGTCGAACATGGAAGAGCTGATTCACCATTTCAAGCTCTTCACCGAAGGCTTCCACGTGCCGGCCGGCGAGACGTATGCCGCGATCGAGCACCCGAAGGGCGAGTTCGGCATCTATCTGGTGTCGGACGGCGCTAACAAGCCGTACCGCTTGAAGATTCGTGCGCCGGGCTTCGCCCATCTTTCTGCGCTCGACGAGATGGCCAAGGGTCACATGATTGCCGATGCTGTCGCAATCATCGGTACCCAGGACATCGTGTTCGGCGAGATCGATCGCTAAACGCGCAGTGGGCGCCCCCGGGCGCCCACCGGTTTTAATTCGGCAGGGTTTCGCAGGTCGATACCGTTGCCGTTCCTAGTTGCCGTGCCTGTGAGTCGCAGGCGACCGAGATGATCGGTTGCCCGTGCTGGCACGAGCGGGGATAACGTTTTAGAGAACAGTCGGATCGGAAATGCTTTCTCCCGAAGCCCTGAAGAAAATCGACCGTGCCGTTGCCAAATACCCTGCCGACCAGAAACAGTCGGCGGTGATGCACGCACTTGCCGTAGCGCAGGTCGAGAAAGGTTGGTTGTCGCCCGAAGTCATGCAATTCGTGGCGGACTACCTCGAAATGCCCGCAGTCGCGGTGCAAGAGGTCGCAACCTTCTACACCATGTTCAACACGAGCCCGGTGGGCAAGTTCAAGTTGACCGTGTGCACGAACCTGCCTTGCCAACTCACGCGTGGTGAAGAGATGGCGAAGTACCTGAAGGAAAAATTGGGCGTCGAATACAACGACATCACGCCCGATGGCCTCTTCACGGTCAAGGAAGGCGAGTGCATGGGCGCTTGCGGCGATGCCCCGGTCATGCTGGTGAACAATCACCGCATGTGCGGCTTCATGAGCGAAGAGAAGGTCGATGCGCTCCTCGATGAGCTCAAGGCCAAGGCCGCTGCCGGAGAGAAAGCATGACGTCGCTGCACAACCGTCACATCAAGCCGCTGATTCTCGCGGGCCTCAACGGCGATAACTGGCATCTGGAAGATTACGTCAAGCGCGGTGGTTACCAGCAGCTCGCACGCATTCTGAAAGAAGGCCTCACGCCCGAGCAGGTGATCGCCGACGTGAAGGCTTCGGGCCTGCGTGGTCGTGGAGGCGCTGGCTTCCCGACGGGGCTGAAGTGGAGCTTCATGCCGCGCGCGTTCCCGGGCCAGAAGTATCTCGTCTGCAATTCGGACGAAGGCGAACCGGGTACGTTCAAGGATCGCGACATCCTGCGCTACAACCCGCACGCCCTGATCGAAGGGATGGCCATCGGCGGTTTCGCCATGGGCATCACGGTCGGCTACAACTATATCCACGGTGAAATCTACGAAGTGTACGAACGCTTCGAAGAGGCGCTGGAAGAAGCGCGTGCCGCCGGGTATCTGGGCAACAACATTCTGGGCACGGACTTCTCGTTCGAGTTGCACGGTCACCATGGTTATGGTGCGTACATCTGCGGCGAAGAAACCGCGCTGCTCGAATCGCTCGAAGGCAAGAAGGGCCAACCGCGCTTCAAGCCGCCGTTCCCGGCGAGCTTTGGCCTGTATGGCAAGCCGACCACGATTAACAACACCGAAACGTTCGCAGCCGTGCCGTTCCTGCTCGCGACCGGTCCGCAGCAATACCTGGAAATGGGTAAGCCGAACAACGGCGGCACCAAGATTTTCTCGGTATCGGGCGACGTCGAGTTGCCGGGCAACTACGAAGTGCCGCTCGGCACGCCGTTCGGCGAACTGCTTGAGCTGGCCGGTGGTATGCGCGGTGGCAAGAAGCTGAAGGCAGTGATTCCGGGTGGCTCGTCCGCGCCGGTCGTGCCGGCGGGTCTCATGATGGAAACCACCATGGACTACGACAGCATTGCCAAGGCTGGCTCGATGCTGGGTTCGGGTGCCGTGATCGTCATGGACGAGACGCGCTGCATGGTGCGCTCGCTGTTGCGTCTGTCGTACTTCTACTACGAAGAATCGTGCGGTCAGTGCACGCCGTGCCGTGAAGGCACTGGCTGGCTGTGGCGCGTGGTCAACCGTATCGAGCATGGTGAGGGCCGCAAGGAAGATCTCGACCTGCTGAACTCGGTGGCCGAGAACATCATGGGCCGTACCATTTGCGCGCTCGGCGATGCCGCAGCGATGCCGGTGCGCGGCATGCTCAAACACTTCTGGGACGAGTTCGCCTACCACGTCGAGCACAAGCATTGCTTGGTCGGCGCTCACTAATCCCTTTTGACGCTTGGCATTGAACCGCTATGGTTGAAATCGAAATTGACGGCCAAAAGGTCGAGGTGCCCGAAGGCAGCATGGTGATCCAGGCTGCCAAGAAGAACGGCACCTACATTCCCCACTTCTGCTATCACAAGAAATTGTCGATCGCAGCGAACTGCCGCATGTGTCTGGTCGAGGTCGAGAAGGCCCCGAAGGCCGTGCCGGCCTGCGCCACGCCCGTTGCCAACGGCATGATCGTGCGCACCAACTCCGATAAGGCTGTGAAGGCGCAGCAATCGGTGATGGAGTTCCTGCTGATCAACCACCCGCTCGACTGCCCGATCTGCGATCAGGGCGGTGAGTGCCAACTTCAGGACTTGGCGGTCGGTTACGGCAAGTCGGCATCGCGCTACCAGGAAGAGAAGCGTGTGGTGTTCCACAAAAATGTGGGCCCGCTGATCTCGATGGAAGAAATGTCGCGCTGCATCCACTGCACGCGTTGCGTGCGCTTCGGTCAGGAAGTGGCCGGGGTGATGGAGTTCGGCATGCTGGGCCGCGGTGAGCACTCGGAAATCACGTCGTTCGTTGGCAAGACGGTCGACTCCGAACTGTCCGGCAACATGATCGATCTGTGCCCGGTTGGCGCACTGACGTCGAAGCCGTTCCGTTACAGCGCCCGTACGTGGGAACTGTCGCGCCGCAAGTCGGTGAGCCCTCACGATGGCGTGGGTGCGAACCTCGTGGTGCAAGTGAAGAACAACAAGGTCATGCGCGTGGTGCCGCTCGAGAACGAAGCGGTCAACGAGTGCTGGATCTCGGACAAGGATCGTTTCTCGTACGAAGGTCTGAACAGCGACGAGCGCCTCACCAAGCCGATGCTCAAGCAAGGCGGCGAGTGGCACGAAGTCGACTGGCAGACGGCGCTTGAGTACGTCGGCCACGGCCTGACGGACATCATCCGCGACTTCGGCGCCGATGCCGTTGCCGGTCTCGCCTCGCCGCACGCCACCGTCGAAGAACTGCACCTGCTGCAAAAGTTCGTGCGCGCACTGGGCAGCGACAACGTCGACTTCCGCCTGCGTCAGACGGACGTGTCGGGCGGTACGAAGGGTGCCCCGTGGCTCGGCCTGCCGATCACGGAACTCGACAAGCTGCAAAGCGCACTGGTCGTCGGTTCGTTCCTGCGCAAGGATCATCCGCTGTTCGCCTCGCGTCTGCGTACTGCCGTGAAGACGGGCGGTCAGCTGAACCTGCTGCACGGCTCGGACGACGATCTGCTCGTGAAGCTCGCGAACAAGATCATCGCCGCACCGGGCGCGTGGGTCAGCGAACTGGCCGGTATCGCTGTGGCTGCTGCGGCCGCCAAGGGCGTTGCTGCCCCGGCAGAATTGGCCGGTGTGAGCGCCAGCGACGCCGCCAAGGCCATCGCCGCTTCGCTGATCAACGGCGAACGCCGTGCGATCCTGCTCGGTAACGCTGCCGTTCAGCATCCGGAATTTGCACAACTGCATGCCATCGCGCAAGTGATCGCTGACATCACGGGCGCCACGCTGGGCTTCCTGACCGAAGGCGCCAACACGGTGGGCGGCTACGCAGTGAAGGCCACCAACGCGAAGGGCGCTGCGGCACTGTTCGCACAGCCGCGTCAGGCTTACGTGCTGCTCAACGCCGAACCCGAGTTCGACTCGGCCGACGCGAAGCAAGCACTCACGGCCCTGAGCGCTGCGAAGATGGTGGTCTCGCTCTCGCCGTTCAAGCACGGCCTCGAGTACGCCGACGTGCTGCTGCCGATCGCGCCGTTCACGGAAACGGCCGGTACGTTCGTCAACGCCGAAGGCCTGCCGCAACACTTCAACGGTGTGGTGCGCGCGCTGGGTGAGACGCGTCCGGGCTGGAAGGTGCTGCGCGTGCTGGGCAACCTGCTCAAGCTGCAAGGTTTCGAACAGGACACCGTGGAACAAGTGCGTGCCGAAGCGCTCGCCGGTTTCTCGGCGGCCTCGCTCGACAACCGTGCCACGGCAACGCTGGCCGCACCGAAGGCTGCTGCACAGGGTCTTCAGCGTCTGGCCGACGTGCCGATCTACGCTGCCGACGCGCTGGTGCGTCGCGCCCCGTCGCTGCAACTGACCAACGATGCGAAGGCCTCGCTGCGTGCCACGCTGCCGGCTGCGCTGTTCGACAGCCTGGGCCTCGCTGCCGGCGACGCCGTGCGCGTGCGCCAGGGCGACGCGGTGGTCACGCTGCCGGCCGCTCGCTCGGAAACGTTGCCTGCCAATGTGGTGCGCGTCCCGGCAGCCACGCCGGCGTCCGCCGCGCTTGGCGCGATGTTCGGTGAAATTTCGGTGGAGAAGGCGTAAATGAGCCTGAACGAAGTCATCAATCAATACGGCACGCAACTGCTGGGCGTGGCCTGGCCGACGGTGTGGGCGCTGGTCCGCATCCTCGTCGTGGCCGTGATCCTGCTGCTGTGCGTGGCGTACCTGATTCTGTGGGAGCGCAAGCTCATCGGCTGGATGCACGTGCGTCTCGGTCCGAACCGCGTGGGTCCCGCCGGTCTGTTGCAGCCGATCGCCGACGTGTTGAAGCTCCTGCTCAAGGAAGTCATCACGCCGACGCAGGTCAGCAAGGGCATTTACGCCATCGCGCCGGTGATGGCGGTGCTGCCGGCCTTCGCGATCTGGGCGGTGATCCCGTTCCAGCCGGGCGCAGTGCTCGCCGACGTGAACGCCGGTCTGCTCTACGCGATGGCGATTTCGTCGATCGGTGTGTACGGCGTGATTCTGGCCGGTTGGGCATCGAACTCGAAATACGCTTTCCTCGGCGCCATGCGCGCGTCGGCCCAGATGATTTCGTATGAAATCGCCATGGGCTTCGCGCTGGTGTGCGTGCTGATGACGGCTGGCTCGCTGAATCTGTCGGACATCGTGCGCTCGCAAGAGCACGGCATGTTCGCCAGCATGGGCGTGAACCTGTTGTCGTGGAACTGGCTGCCGCTGCTGCCGATGTTCGTCGTGTACTTCGTCTCGGGTATCGCGGAAACGAACCGCCACCCGTTCGACGTGGTGGAAGGCGAATCGGAAATTGTGGCCGGTCACATGATCGAGTACTCGGGCATGGGCTTCGCGCTCTTCTTCCTGGCCGAGTACATCAACATGATCATCATCTCGGCGTTGGCCTCGGTGCTGTTCCTGGGTGGCTGGAGTGCGCCGTTCGGCTTCCTGTCGTTCATCCCGGGTGTGTTCTGGCTGGCGTTTAAGGTGTTCCTGCTGCTGTCGGTGTTCATTTGGGTACGTGCGACGTTCCCGCGCTACCGCTACGACCAGATCATGCGTCTGGGCTGGAAAGTTTTCCTGCCGCTGACGATTGTCTGGGTGATCGTGGTGGGTGTCTGGATCATGTCCCCCTGGAACATCTGGGGCTGAGGCGAACGGAGTAGAGGAATCCCATGGTAAGGGCAATCAAAGACTTTTTCGGCAGTTTCCTGTTGTTGGAACTGCTCAAGGGCATGGCGCTCACAGGACGTTACACGTTCGCACGCAAAGTGACCGTGCAGTTTCCGGAAGAGAAGACGCCGCTGTCGCCGCGTTTTCGCGGGCTGCATGCGCTGCGCCGCTATCCGAACGGTGAAGAGCGTTGCATCGCATGCAAGTTGTGCGAAGCGGTGTGCCCGGCAATGGCCATCACGATCGAATCGGAAGTGCGTGACGACAATACGCGTCGCACCACGCGCTACGACATCGATCTGACCAAGTGCATCTTTTGCGGCTTCTGCGAAGAAAGCTGCCCGGTGGACTCGATCGTCGAAACGCACATCCTCGAGTATCACGGCGAGAAGCGTGGCGATCTGTACTTCACCAAAGAGATGTTGCTCGCGGTGGGCGATCGTTACGAAAACGAAATCGCGGCGGCCAAGGCGGCCGATGCGCCGTACCGTTAATGCAGGGCAGGGCGCGACGCTCGTCGGCGCGCCCGGTACGGCTTGACGTTGGCTAATTTGGCGACACTCCGGTGATTATGGAATTCACAACCTTACTTTTCTACGTGTTTGCGCTGATCCTCGTGGTCTCGGGTCTGAAGGTCGTGACCTCGCGCAACCCCGTGCAGTCGGCACTGTTCCTGGTGCTGGCCTTCTTCAACGCTGCTGCGATCTGGATGCTTCTCGAGGCTGAGTTCCTCGCGATCATGCTGGTGCTCGTGTACGTCGGCGCGGTGATGGTGCTGTTCTTGTTCGTGGTGATGATGATCGACATCAATCTCGACGAACTGCGACGCGGTTTCGGCAAGTTCATTCCGCTGGCGAGCACCGTCGGCGCGATCATGATCGTCGAAGCGGCGCTCGTGCTGATGCGCGGCTACGGTGCCACGCGTGCGCCGGTCAAGGCCGTATCGGCCCCCGACGTGCCGAACACCAAGGCGCTCGGCATTGCGCTGTACACCGACTATATCTTTGCCTTCGAAGTGGCAGGTCTGATCCTGCTGGTGGCGGTGGTTGCAGCGATTGCGCTGACCATGCGTACCCGTAAGGACCACAAACAGACCGACCCGAGCAAGCAGGTGCGCGTGAAGAAACACGAGCGCGTGCGTCTGGTGTCGATGCCCGCCGAAGCCCGGCAGCAGTCCACCGGCGCCGACACGCCGGCGGCGGAATAAGGAGCCAGCATGATGTCGTTGTCGCTAGCGCATTACCTGGTGTTGGGCGCGATTCTCTTCGCGATCAGCATTACCGGTATTTTCCTCAACCGCAGAAATGTGATCGTGCTGCTGATGGCCATCGAGCTGATGTTGCTCGCGGTCAATCTGAACTTCGTCGCGTTCTCGCATTACCTGGGCGACATTGCCGGTCAGGTATTCGTGTTCTTCATCCTTACGGTGGCCGCCGCAGAAGCTGCGATTGGCCTGGCCATTCTGGTCACGTTGTTCCGTAAGCTCGAAACGGTCAACGTCGAAGATCTCGACCGCCTCAAGGGTTAATAAAGCGAACGCTGTTATGGCATCCACACTGAATCCCACACTGTTGCTCGCGATCCCGCTGGCGCCGCTGGCCGGGTCCGTGATCGCCGGTCTGTTCGGCAAGCAAGTCGGACGCGCGGGCGCGCACACGGTCACGATCCTTGGCGTGCTGGTCGCGTTTATCCTTTCGGTCATGACGTTCCTCGACGTCATGAACGGGGCGAGCTTCAACGCCACCGTCTACGAATGGGCACGCATCGGCGACCTGAAGCTCGAGATCGGCTTCCTGATCGACACCCTCACCGTCACGATGATGTGCGTGGTCACGTCCGTCTCGCTGATGGTGCACATCTACACCATCGGCTACATGGCGGAAGATCCTGGCTACCAGCGCTTCTTCTCGTACATCTCGCTGTTCACGTTCTCGATGTTGATGCTCGTCATGAGCAACAACTTCCTGCAACTGTTCTTCGGCTGGGAAGCGGTGGGCCTGGTCTCGTACCTGCTGATCGGTTTCTGGTACACGCGTCCGACGGCCATCTACGCCAACATGAAGGCGTTTCTGGTCAACCGCGTGGGTGACTTCGGTTTCCTGCTCGGCATCGGTCTGCTGCTGGCCTTCACGGGCACGCTGAACTACGGCGAAGTGTTCGCCAAGGCCAACGATGTCGCGGCCCTGTCGTTCCCGGGCACCGACTGGCGCCTGATTACCGTGGCCTGTATCTGCCTGTTCATCGGCGCCATGGGTAAGTCGGCACAGTTCCCGCTGCACGTCTGGCTGCCGGACTCGATGGAAGGCCCGACCCCGATCTCGGCACTGATCCACGCGGCCACCATGGTGACCGCCGGTATCTTCATGGTGAGCCGCATGTCGCCGCTGTTCGAACTCTCGGACACCGCGCTGTCGTTCATCACGATCATCGGGGCGATCACGGCGTTGTTCATGGGCTTCCTAGGCATGATCCAGAACGACATCAAACGTGTCGTGGCCTACTCGACGCTCTCGCAGCTCGGTTACATGACGGTCGCGCTCGGCGTGTCGGCCTACCCGGTCGCCATCTTCCACCTGATGACGCACGCGTTCTTCAAGGCGCTGCTGTTCCTCGGTGCCGGTTCGGTGATCATGGGCATGCACCACGATCAGGACATGCGCAACATGGGCGGCCTGTGGAAGTACATGCCGATTACCTGGATCACGTCGCTGCTCGGTTCGCTCGCGTTGATCGGTACGCCGTTCTTCGCCGGTTTCTACTCGAAGGACTCGATCATCGAAGCCGTGGCCGCCTCGCATCTGCCGGGTTCGGGCTTCGCGTACTTCGCCGTGGTCGCCAGCGTCTTCGTGACCGCGTTCTACTCGTTCCGTATGTACTTCCTCGTCTTCCACGGCAAGGAGCGTTTCGGTCAAGCACACCATGACCACCACGACGCCCACCACGCAGAAGAAGAGGACGATCACGGCGAACACCACGGTCTGGCCCCGGGTCAGAAGCCGCACGAATCGCCGGCCGTTGTGACGATTCCGCTGATCCTGCTGGCGATTCCGTCGGTGATCATCGGTGCCATCGCGATCGCGCCGATGCTGTTCAGCTCGTTCTTCAAGCAAGGTGTGGCGTTCAAGGACGTCATCTTCATCGGCGAGAATCACCCGGCGATGGAAGAACTGAGCCACGAATTCCACGGCTGGGTGGCCATGGCGGTGCACTCATTCGGCACGCTGCCGATCGCACTGTCGGCACTGGGTATCTTGCTGGCCGCGTTCTTCTACCTCAAGCGTCCGGACATTCCGGAAGCCCTGAAGAACCGCTTCTCGGGCATCTACAACTTGCTCGACAACAAGTACTACATGGACAAGATCAATGAAGTGGTCTTCGCCAAGGGCGCGCTGAAAATCGGCCGCGGTCTGTGGAAGGCAGGCGATCAGGGTCTGATCGACGGCGCCGTCGTCAACGGCAGCGCACGTCTGGTGGGCTGGCTCGCCGGCGTCATCCGCTTCATGCAATCGGGTTACATCTATCACTACGCGTTCGCCATGATCATCGGCATGCTCGGGCTCCTGACGCTGTTTGTGACGTTGAACGGCAAGTAAAAGGGGGAGCCACAAAAAAATGCAATCGCTACCGCTTCTGAGTCTGGCCATTTGGCTGCCCATCCTGTCGGGGATTGTTGTCCTCGCGGTGGGAAATGACCGTAACCCGACGGGCGCCCGTGTCTTGGCGCTCATCGGTTCGCTGGTGAGCTTCCTGGTCACGCTGCCGCTGATCTCGAACTTCGACGCCAACACGTCGGCCTTCCAGTACGTCGAAAAGACGAGCTGGATTGCACGCTTTCATATCAACTACTTCCTGGGCATCGACGGCATCTCGCTGTGGCTGGTGGTGCTCACCGCGCTGATCACGGTGATCGTGGTGATCGCGGGCTGGGAAGTGATCACCGAACGCGTGGCGCAGTACATGGCCGCGTTCCTGATCCTCTCGGGTCTGATGATTGGTGTGTTCTCGGCGCAAGACGGCCTGCTGTTCTACGTCTTCTTCGAAGCCACGCTGATCCCGATGTACCTGATCATCGGTGTGTGGGGCGGTCCGAACCGGGTGTATGCCGCGTTCAAGTTCTTCCTGTACACGCTGCTCGGCTCGCTGCTGATGCTGGTCGCGCTGATCTATCTGTACAACGCGACGGGTTCGTTCACGCTGACCGACTGGTACGCAGCGAAGATCCCGATGAACGTGCAGATACTGCTGTTCGTGGCGTTCTTCATGGCCTTCGCGGTGAAGGTGCCGATGTGGCCGGTGCATACCTGGCTGCCCGACGCCCACGTGGAAGCCCCGACTGGCGGCTCGGTCGTGCTGGCTGCGATCATGCTGAAGCTGGGCGCGTATGGTTTCCTGCGCTTCTCGCTGCCGATCGCACCGGACGCAAGCCACTATCTGTCGGGCTTCATGGTGACGCTCGCGCTGATCGCCGTCGTCTACATCGGCCTCGTGGCCCTGGTGCAGACCGACATGAAGAAACTGGTGGCTTACTCGTCGATTGCTCACATGGGCTTCGCGATTCTGGGCTTCTTCATGTTCAGCGAAATCGGCATGCAGGGTGCGCTGGTGCAGATGATATCGCACGGCTTCGTGTCGGGCGCGATGTTCCTGTGTATCGGCGTGCTGTATGACCGCATGCACTCGCGCAACATCGCCGACTACGGCGGTGTGGTGAACACGATGCCGAAGTTTGCCGCGTTCTTCATGCTGTTCGCGATGGCCAACAGCGGCCTGCCGGCAACGTCGGGCTTCGTGGGTGAGTTCCTGGTGATTCTGGGCGCCGTGAAGCTGAACTTCTGGGTGGGTCTGCTTGCAGCCACTTCGCTGATCACCGGTGCTGCGTATTCGCTGTGGATGTACAAGCGCGTGATCTTCGGTGCGATTGCCAACGACCACGTGCGCGAGCTGATCGATATCAACAAGCGCGAGTTCTTCATGCTGGCCGTGCTGGCTGCACTCACGCTGTTCATGGGTATCTATCCGAAGCCTTTCACGGACCTGATGCACACCTCCGTGGTTAACCTCCTCGCCCACGTGGCGCAGACCAAGCTGCCGTAATCGGGGAGGAAATCTAGATCATGCAAAACATTAATCTGCTGCCTGCGTTGCCGGAGGCCATCCTGCTGCTCATGATCCTCGTGATCATGATGTGCGACGCGTTCCTCGGCCAGACGCGCAAGCTGAACTACGTGCTGGCACTCATCACGACCGCGGTCGTGTCGGTGCTGTGGGCGTGCAACGCCAGCGACCCGGCGTCGCACTACCTGTTCGGCAATGTGTTCGTCGCCGACCCGATGTCGAACCTGCTCAAGGCCTTCGGTGGTCTGGCAACGTTCATGACGTTCGTCTACGGCCAGAAGTATCTGGAAGCCCGCGGCCTGGCCCGTGGTGACTTCTACATCCTCAGCTTGTTCTCGCTGCTGGGGCTGTCGGTGATGATCTCGGGCAACAACTTCCTGACGCTGTATCTGGGTCTGGAACTGATGTCGCTGTCGCTGTACGCGCTGGCTGCCGTGTGGCGCGATTCGTCGAACGCCACCGAATCGGCCATGAAGTACTACGTGCTGGGTGCGCTCGCTTCGGGCTTCCTGCTGTACGGCATGTCGATGATGTACGGCGCGACGGGTTCGCTCGAACTGGCCAAGGTCTTCGAAGTCATCGCCTCGGGCGCGGTCAACAAGATCGTGCTGGTGTTCGGCGTGGTGTTCATCGTGGCCGGTCTGGCGTTCAAGCTCGGCGCTGCCCCGTTCCACATGTGGGTGCCGGACGTCTATCAAGGCGCACCGACCCCGGTCACGCTGCTGATCGGCGGCGCGCCGAAGCTGGGTGCGTTTGCGCTGCTGCTGCGCTTGCTCGTCGAAGGCATGCTGCCGCTGGCGATCGACTGGCAACAGATGCTGATCATCATGGCGGTGCTCTCGCTGGTGATCGGTAACCTGACGGCGATCGTGCAGACCAACGTCAAGCGTCTGCTGGCGTACTCGACGATCTCGCACATGGGCTTCGTGCTGCTGGGCATGCTCTCGGGCGTGGTGGGCGGCAAGATCGACGGTATCGCCGACGCGTACGGTTCGTCGCTGTTCTACAGCGTGATCTACCTGCTGACGACGCTGGGCACGTTCGGTATCGTGCTGCTGCTCTCGCGCAAGGGTTTCGAAGCCGAAAACCTGTCGGATCTGAAGGGCCTGAACCAACGCAGCCCGTGGTTCGCTTTCGTCATGCTGATGCTGATGTTCTCGCTGGCCGGCATTCCGCCGCTGGCAGGCTTCTACGCCAAGCTGGCAGTGCTTCAGGCGGTGATCAACGCCGGTATGGTGTGGCTGGCTGTCGTGGCCGTGATCGCCTCGCTGATCGGTGCGTTCTACTACCTGCGTGTCGTGAAGCTGATGTACTTCGACAAGCCGGAAGACAGCAACGCGCTGGAAGGCAGCGGCACGATGCGTCTGGTGCTGTCGCTCAACGGTCTGGTGCTGGTGTACCTCGGCCTGATGCCGGGTCCGCTGATGGACTGGTGCCTGCGCACGATCAAGCTGACTTTGGCGAGCTAATGCTGGCGAGCTAATATTGGCAAGCGGAAGCTAGCCAACGAGACGAAAGACGGGAGACACGAACGATGGGTATGACAGCAGGTGGTACGCTTGTGATTCTGCTGGCGCTGCTGGGCGCGAACCTGCCGTTCGTGAACCAGCGCCTGTTCGGTGTCATCCCCCGCAAGCAACCGGTCAAGTCGCTGTGGCTGCGACTGCTGGAGATGGTAGTGGTGTACTTTGTGGTCGGCGCGCTCGGCTATCTGATCGAGAAGAGCATCGGCAACGTGTTCGCCCAAGGCTGGGAGTTCTACGCGGTGACGGCGAGCTTGTTTGTCGTGTTCGCGTTTCCGGGGTTCGTCTACCGGTACTTGTGGCGTCATCGACCGGCGGCTGCCGCGTAAGATGTTGGCTTCATGAGACGCCGCCCACTGGGCGGCGTTTTGTTTTGTATGGGTTTTGTGTGGGTTTTGTACGAATCTTGTACCGGTTTTGTGCACGCTTTGTGCCGCCATGGAGGTTTCATGACACAACGTCAAACAGACGATCAGCACCTCGTAGAGACGCAGATCACGACCGATACCGTCTACGACGGCGCCTTCCTGACCATCAAGCGCGACAGCGTGCGTCTGCCGGACGGCAAGACGGCCACGCGCGAATACACCACGCATCCGGGTGCGGTGATGGTGATTCCGCTGTTCGAAGACGGGCAGGTGCTCATGGAGCGCCAGTACCGCTATCCGCTGCGTCGCGTGATGACCGAACTGCCCGCCGGCAAGCTCGACGAAGCCGAGGGTGGTCTGGCGTGCGGCAAGCGCGAGCTGCTCGAAGAGACCGGTTACCACGCCGAGCGTTGGGACTACCTGACGCGTATTCACCCGGTGATTTCGTATTCGACCGAGTTCATCGACATCTGGCTCGCGCGCGACCTCACGCTGGGTGAGCAGAAGCTCGACGACGGCGAGTTTCTCGACGTGTTCAAGATGCCCGCCACCGAGTTGCTGCAATGGGTGCGCGATGGCCGTATCACGGACGTCAAATCGGTTATCGGCGCGTTTTGGCTGGAAAAGATATTATCCGGAGTCTGGCAGCCGAACGAGCGTTCGCCGCTGCGCTGAAGCCACGGCGCCCGCCGCAACGGGCGCCCCTCTATTGATTCCGGTCCCGGTCCATGGCCGGGCAGGGACACACTCATTGCGTCATGAAGGTTTTTGATTTGCGTTGTGCGCACGAGCACACCTTCGAAGGCTGGTTCGGCTCGGAGGACGATTACCTTTCGCAACAGTCTCGCGGGCTGGTGACTTGCCCGGTCTGTGGCGACACGGGCATCGTGCGCGTGCCGTCGGCCCCGCGACTGAATCTTTCGGGCGCAACGGGGCGTGATACGGCGTCGACTGCCTCCGCAGGCGGCTCCCCGGGAGCGAAGGGGAGCGCTGCAAAATCGGGTCCCTCGTCTGCACCGTCACTGCCGCCCGAAATTGCCCAAGCGCAACGCGAGATTCAGGCGCTGTGGATGAAGGCGGTGCGCCATGTGATCGCCAACACGGAAGACGTGGGCAAGAATTTTGCCGAAGAGGCCCGCAAGATCCACTATCAGGAAGCCCCGGAGCGCAATATCCGTGGCACCGTCTCACGCGAAGAGTCCGAGGCGCTTGCCGACGAGGGTATCGACGTCATGGCATTGCCGATCCCCGAAGGCGCGAAAGAAACCCTGCAATAGGGCGCCCTTACCACGCACCACGCCTGCCGCACCCCTAGCGGGCCGCTACCGCCAGCGCATCAGTACCTCACCACCTCTCACCATCGCCGTATTCCGACGTCACAACATCGGCTTCAGGATGTCGTTCACGATCACGCCAGGGCGCAGTTCGACGCGTCGCAGCTCGCCCGCGTCAAGGACGTCAACTAGGAAGAGAGGGGCGTCGGTGGTGCCATACGACCGGTAAAAATTGCCGAGCCCTCGCTCGGTCAAGTGGTTAATAAAAGCCAACGCGAGCGCATGGGCATCGCCGAATTCGGCCAACCCGAAGTTTGCGTCGTAGAACCAGGAAGCTTTGGTACCCATCGTGACGGACATGGCGTGTGCCCGGGTCTTGATCACGTATGAACGCATGCTTTTGTCCTTCGACGTGATCAGGCGGAAGAGCTGCTCCGGGTTCAGCACATTTTCCCCACTGCGCATGCCGTGAAGGGGTAACTCCAGTTGATTCGCCCGAACGTTCGAGTGCAGCGCTACAAGCGTGTCGCGCAGACGGATCGCGCTTGCCGAATGTGGGTCCGCGATGGCGCGGCGGATGTTACCCATGAATGCGTCTTGTCTATTCACATGGAGTGCAGCCGCCATCGCGCGCGTCAGCGGCAGACAGAAGCCGGTGTGACCATCGGCATTGCTGTTGATATAGGCGGCCTGTGTGAAGACTTCGAAGGTGCCCCCTGCCGCACGAACGTCTTCGGCAATGATCCGGGCGTTGGCAATGGCGCGCCGGGTCGATTCGAAGCGAAGGGCATCCTCGATTCGGCGAGCGAGAATGCCCAGCAACCGAGGGTCTTTCTGTGCCGGGTCGTTGAAGTCCAGCTTGAGCAAGTCGGCAGGGGGGTACGACGGGTCCCATGGCAGCACGCTCGCACCCGCCTCGAGTTTGCCGGCAAGAAAAGCCTCGCGGTCGGCGTCGGCGACGGCGTTTGCCAGTGCGGCGCTTTTGGCCCTGAATTCCACGTCGACGAAATTCCGGCTGACGTCGTCGTGGAAGACCGTCGAGGTAAGCGGGGCCGTGCCATCGGTCGTCGGCGTCTGGGTGTCAATCACCCAATCGTAGGTGGCGGTTTGTGAAATCGCCGGCCCCGGCCCGTTGAGCCCGGAGGGGTCGGTCAACCGCCAAGTCCTCTGCGTGGGGTAGTACTCGACATCGAATCGGGCGTCTCCCGATGCCGCGACGAATCCCGCCTCGCCCCGGTACAGATTGGGCATCAACTGCCTGAGCTGCCCGAACGGTGTTCGATTGATGAACATCTGAACTTCGTCCTGGAAGGAGAGACTGGCCTTGTAGTGGTAGCCGATGGGCATGCCTCCGGCAATGCCCGCCATCAACGATGCCCATCCCGCCGGGCGGGTCTGTTCGTCACCGAGCACGGTGGTGGTGCCTCCCATGGCGATATTGTTGAAGGACAGGATGACGTTGGCTTCCAACAGGCCGGGGATCGGCACGTCGAATACGAGGCCGAGTCCGGTCAGCACGTTCAGCGTGGCAAGCGTGTGGAGAATACGGGCGACAATGGCGGGTTGCGGGTTGGTCTGCAGGACAGCGCGCGGGTTGGTGATCTCGTCTCGCGTGCGCTGGCGGAACGCATGAGCGAACTCTGAAAATGGGTCTCCCTTGAAGGGTTCGCTTTGAACGATCACCTGTGGCGTGGCTGTCTCGGCATTGATGAGCGCCAGGACCGCGTCGACGCCCGGGGCATTCTCGTCAAAGCGATCTGCTTGCGAGAAACAATTGAGCAGGCGTTCGCAAGCGCGTGGGTCCTGAGCTTGTGCGCGCACCCAGTCGCTGAGTCGCTGGCGGTCAGAAAATTCCTTCACGCTGTCGGCCAGCAAGCGTGGCGTGTAAATCAGAATCCAGCCGTTTCTCAGGTCCGTATATTCCTGAATATCGGAGACGGCATTCCCGACACGCAGCCATGCCGTTTGCAGGTTCGATCCCTCAAGGACGAAGCGCGTCTGCAGATGGGTAAGGTCGAGCAAATCCATGCGGTCGCAGCGCGCAATGCGTCGCGCGATATCGGCCCCGTTGGCGCCGAGGGTGCGGTCATGCCTCTGGAGAAAGGCATCCATAATGAAGGCGCTCTTGAGCGCACTGCGAACCTCCCCCTCATGCGCATTCCAGAAGGTGTCGAGCAGCCGGCCCTGCTGAGCGAGGAACGTTCCGGCGTCGATGCGTGCGAGCCACTGCGGTGGCGTGAGTGAGCCCAACGACAATGCACGGGCCCCGTGGGCTTCGCTATCCAGCGAGAAAATGGCTTCTGTGTCTGCCGGCAATGTTGTCTCGCGCGTGCCTTGTGCAATGTCGAGGACAATCCGGTCCAGCGTGGCGGTGCCGGAGGCCAGTACCGTTTTCCACGGCGGGTTGGCGAGCGGCCCCTGTCCGATGTGCGTCTCGTAGACGTGCATATACACCTTTGAGGCGTCGATGCTGTAACCCCCAATGTCCTTGACCAACTGCGTGGCGTATTGCGCGGCACTGCGCCCCAAGTCGGGGAGCGCGGCCGAGACATTGGCGCGCAAGTCGGTCATGGCGCGAATCTGCTGCATGGTCTCCAGACGGATGCTAAGCGGTTCCCGGGTCGGCGGAGGAGGCTTGAGTCCGCTGACCGGTGGGGCCGGCCGCTCGAGTTCGGTCTCGAAGATTGTGGACGGGACACCGGCTAGCCAGTAGGACCACGCTGTGCGCCGCTGCCCGGCGACGAGGTGCCGGGCAGCGCGCCGCATGTCGTTACCGATGACGTCAGCGGTCGAATCGAGCGACATACTTACCAGATCGTCTCCCGTCTCCGACAGCATGACCTGGCATATCGTGCCGTTCATGACGTCTCGCGAAATCGACAGCGGCAGTCGCTCCATCATGTCTTTGTAGGCACCCGACGCGTTGCCGCGTGCGAGGTCCTGAGTCAGATGTCCGATCGACGCATACTCCCTTAGCGGTGCGGCACTGCCGGCAACATACAGAAGGGTTCTTCCACCGGTGTGCGTCGACGTCTTCGTCGATTGCGAGATGGCGAACACGCCACCGGGACGTGACACCCCTTTGCGACCGGGGATTTCGATTTCGACGGCATATCCCTGAAGCTCGGCCATATTCGAATCGGACGAGATCCGCTGCTCCGCACTCGGGGCATAGGCAACAAGCTGCGCAAGGATGAGTCCGGTCTGCGAGAGCCGTCCGGCCGCGTATTCCAGCTCGGCATCGTAAGTGAGCATCGTGACCCGATGGCGATACAGTGGCGCATCAAGCGGTGTGCTCGCGTTGAGCGAACGCATGGCGTCGAGGGTATGGAGCGGAATTGCCCGAGTGGCGTGAATCGTCTGCATGAGTCGCCTCACACTCAGCCTGGGCGACTCTTCGGACGGCAGGTAGTAGCCGAGCCGGGGTGCGCTGTGCGCATAGATGCCGTACTCTACATCGGGGCCTCCAAGTGCTTCCCCGGACGCGACATATTGCAGGGCCGCCTGCGTCAATCTTGTCGAATGCACAAGGCCGCCACGATCCACTTGCCCATCCAGTGCCCCTTTTTCCTTGGATGGGTAGAAGTACCTGAAGTGATTCAGAAACCATTGATCCGAATCGAACGGGGTACCGGCGGGCGTGGCAGCCACGGCAAGTTGCTTCTTGATCAGTTGCGCCCAATCCGTGATATTCGCTGTCCGCGCCGTGACATCGAGTTGTGCTTCGTGCCGGGCAATCTGGGTCGTCGCGAGCGTGGTCAGTCGCTGGATCGTGGTCGACGGTGCGAGCGGTGAGAGGATGACCGCCGGCGTCTCGTTCAGGTGCCGTCGCATGTGGCGGCGGTGAACATGCAGTGTGCGTGTCGTATGCGCGGGGACCTCGGGGTGAGCCACGACGTGGGTTTCATGCGCACCGGTGTGGGACGCATGGATACCGTGGGCTTGGAATCCATGGGCGGGCGCGTGGACCTCGTGTTTCCGATGATGATGATGGAGGAAATGCCACAGCGGACGGTGCATGTCCGTGCGCTGTTCGATCATGGCGCCCTGTGCGGCGGCAAATGTCAGTGGATCGGAGGAGAGTCGGGTATTCAATACGGTGCCCACACTGTCGACGACACGCAGGAGGCCGTCACCGATCGCGTCGAAAGCTATTCTCGCGCTGCCGAATGCGTAGAGCAGCCCGGTCAATACGCCGACGGCACCATGCTTGTGCCACGCCGGTGGATTCGGTCCCGCGACAGCCTCCGCTGCCAGCGCCCGGGCCATCGCTTCGTAGTCCCGATCCTGTCGCCACGGATCGTGGCCGGTGCCCGACATCCGCAGCCATTGAAACGCATTGCACAAGTCTTGTTTCCAGCGATGACCGACAGCGTAAGGCTCGTCGCGCGCGTCCGACGCACGGTGGCGGCGAGCGTCATCCCGTTCATTCGAGCGCCGGATATCGCGCAGGTTGTCTTTCGAGGTGACGCGAGCCACGATCTCGTCAAGCGACTCGTACGGGCGACGCGTCAGCAGCGCGCGCTCCAACGACGCGAGAATGCCTTCTGCCAGATCCGCGTGATCGTTGAGTGTCTGGACGAGTGGATCATTGTCCGAATCAAGAAATCTGGCAATTTCGCCAAGCGGTGTCTGCGTGAGCGCCAGCATCAGACTGGTGCGAAGCCCCGGGTGTACTGCACAAGCCTGTGCCAGCTGTTGCGCCCATTGGGCGGCATCGGCGACGTGCTGGTCGGCAAGCAACGTCTGGAAGATCGCGTGATCTTCTGTCGGGGTAGACGCGCTGGTCAGTTGTTGATTGGGAGGGGCACCGCAGGTGTTTGCCGAATTGATGGGGGAAATGGCTGAAAAAATATTCGTAGTGCTAATCATATTTTCAATATCGCGGCACGAAATCTTGATGATGAAGCGATTCATGGTGAGCGCGGCGAAGCCCGTGCCGCTATCAAAAACCGTTCATCTTGGGTGTAAAGTGACGGATTCAGGCACAGCACTACCCCCGACATTCCCAAGTCACTCATTCGGTCACAGGAGGCTGTCATGGCAACGCTCGAGTACTACTTTGAGGACTTTTCCGTCGGCGATACGTTCGATCTCGGGACGTACACCTTCTCTGCCGACGAGATCGTGCATTTCGCACGCCAGTTCGATCCGCAGCCGTTTCACGTGGATGAAGCGGCCGGGCGTGCGTCCCATTTCGGTGGTCTTGTCGCCAGTGGCTGGCATACGTGCAGCATCATGATGCGGCTCAACGTCGACCAACTGCTCGTGCGCTCGTCGAGCATGGGCTCACCCGGCGTGGAGCAGATCGAATGGCTCGCCCCCGTGCGCCCCGGCGATACGATCAACGTGACCAGCAGCACGTTAGAAGTGCGACCTTCCAAAAGCCGCCCGGATCGGGGCATCGTGCGCCAGCTCTGGACCGCGACCAATCAGCACGGCGAGGAAGTCTGCCGGTTTCGCGGCACTGGCCTTTATCTGAAGCGCAGCACCTGAGGCATCCGGCGACGCCAATGTCGCCGCCCTCGCCATCCTCGCCGACCTGTCAACGTTGACAGTTGTGTGGCATATCGGCGCTCGTAACATGGGTCACATACTGCCGTTACGGCGAGGTGCCTCATGCAAACGAAATCGGAAGGACGTGCGACGGTCGTCAATACGTTCAAGGTCACCTCCAGCTCCGGCGGCGAACGGACTTACAACAACGGGCTTTGTCAGGTCCGGTTGCAAATCGAAATCGGTGCCGACCAGCCCTTGTCTCCTGCGGAAACCGCGACCCTTCGTGTGGTCGACGGCAACTCGGAGCAGGAGGTGCCTCTCGTAGATTCTTCAGTTCCGGTGCCGATAGGGACATGGGGGTCATCCCTCGAGAAGAACGTGTATGAGTTCTATCCCGTCAACGCCGATATCCCGGTCGAAAACGCGGACTTCCTTCACTACTACGTGCAGACGGCGGACTTCGCGAATGCGAGGAAGACGATCGGCATGCGCATCAAGCTGGCGAACGACCGGGAGTACTTTTCAAAAAACGTCAGTAACGCAGACGGCACGATCGATCTGATTCCCGTCGCCCCGGTCAGTCCACCGTTTTCGGCGTGGAATCAGGATTGGGAGCAAACGCACAAGTACACCGTCGGTTCGAACATCAAGGTCACAATTTACTACCTCGGCCTCGTGCTCGCCACGGGGGCGCGTGCCGCGATGCGAACGATGGAAGTGGCTCCCGCGAGCTTCGCCAGTAGCTACAAGTGGTTGAGCCCGAATTCACAGAGTGGCGCCTTTTGCGGCTACGCCGAGCCGCCGACCGACCCGCAGCCGACCCCCGCGTTTCTCTACTCGCAAGAGCAATACTCCGGCGCTTACCGCGTGGCGCAGAACGACTGGCCACGTTTCGCCTGCGGCGCCATTGCGTTCGTCGCAAACGACAGTCTCGGGCCCTATCAAGGCGCGGCAAACGCGCAGGGCTGCACCTACACGCTGCGCGATCAGTACGGCACGCCCTACCGGGTGCGCGTGAACATTACGCCGGCGTGCGATGCGTTGACACTCAGCCAAGCCTGACCGTCCCGGTCCGACCAACAATGACAGGGGCGCGCCATGACAGGCACTCATCAAGGACCGGCGCAGGCCGATAGCAGCACGTTGTACTCGGGCGCGCAGAGCTTTCTGAGCTTTCTCGAGAAGGGTGTCGATCCGCGCACCGGGACTTACTCGATTCGGGTGGCACTGCCGAAGCTGGCAATGAATGCCTTGGCGGGTCCGGATCTGGCCCTGTCGCTCGGTTTCGATGCCTTGCACAATGCCGACGTTGGCTTGGGGCGCGGCTGGTCATGGGGCATGAGCCGCCTCAGTCCCGGTGCTAAACGGTTGTCACTGTCGGACGGCGAAACCCAGTTGGCCATCGTGTACGACGACCGCGTCGAATTCCCCGACCAGAAGCTCCCCACGTTCATTGCCGAGAAGTCGGGCGATACCGTCACCATCATCTACCGGTCGGGCCGTCGCGAGCTTCTGACGAAGTTCGACATCAACGATCCGCTCACGCCTTACGTCCCCGTCGAAATCATCTCGCCGCAAGGCCGCTCCCTTCACCTGACGTGGGTCCATTTCGAAGGGCAGCCAATGCTGACCTCGATCGCCGATCACGAACAGCGTGAATTGCTTCGCGCCAGTCGCACGGCGCAGGCAGCGACCATCACGCTGACCGGCACCGACGGCAATGCCATCGCGTTCCGGTTGGTGCTGTCGGGCGATCTCGTGTCGTCCATCGAGCTTCCCGTTCCGGGTCAAGTGGCCTGGCACCTGCGCTATAGCCGCTACACCCCCGCCGATCTCGCCATGCTGACGGAAGTGCGCTCTCCGACGGGCAGTATCGAAACCCTTGGCTATGAAGAGCGAGGTCACGCGTTCCCGCGGCGTGCGGGCGATCCGGTCGACAAGGAGCCGGAGCGACTGCCCTACGTCGCGCGTTACGCACTCGACCCGGGGCAGGGGCAACCGCTGCGTGTGACGACCTACACGTATTCCACGCACAATTTTCTCGGGTTCGAGGCCGGTGTCGACTGGGAAGACGCGACCGATGCGCTGTACAAGGTCACCAACGACTATCGCTACTGGAGTACCGAAGCGCAACTCAATGCAGCGGGCACCGCACAGGTCACGATCTACCGGGAGTACGACCGCTTTCACGGCACGCGCATCGAGCGGCACACCGAAGCCGATTGCGAGCAGACGCAACTCACTGAATATCACGAGGAGCCGGGCAAGGCCTGGCACGATCAGCCGGTCACCATCGGCCAGATCCGGACGCACACCACGCGGTATCGGTGCGGCGGGGTGTCACGCGACGACGTCACGACCTATGGCTACGACGCGTGGGGCAACACGACCGAGGAAATCGGTCCGGACGGCACGGCGGAGCGCACGACGTACTATCTGCCCGCCGGCGAAGACGGATGTCCGCCGGACCCTGTCTGGGACACACCGCATACGGTAAAGACGACAGCGATGGTGCCTGCGGCGGCGGTCCCGGGTTCGAGGGTCGCGGCCACCGTCACGACACGTCATCGCTACGCGTTATTGGCATCAATGGCACCGGGTGCGCCGGGTTATCTCGAATGCGTCCAGCAGACGCTGGAAACCCCCGCAGGCGTCCATCAGACCAATACGTTCGACTTTGAGAACAATCCGCTTTCGCTGCTGCTGCACGGCCGGTTGAAACAGCAGGTCGAGACGATGGGCGGGCGCAGCATCACGACCGGGTTCACCTATGCGCTGGCCGACGGCGCGCTCGTGACCGAGGAGTCGACCCATACCGATTTCGACGACACCGTCAGCGTGACGAGCCGCCACGCGTCGGTCATCTCGGGGCTGGAAACGCGCCGCGAGAACGCGGACGAGATCGTGACGTACGAGTATGACGCCTTGGGGCGGGTGCGTGAAGAAACCACCTCGCCGAAGACCGGCGGGAGTGCCTACTCGGTGACGCTCAGACACGCCTTTACGCTTATCGGTCTGGCGGGAGGCGAGGCGAGTCAGATCACCACGACGGCGTCCGGTGTCGTAACCACGACAGCCTTCGAAGGCACCGGTCTGCTCGTGCGCGAGACGCGCATGGCGCCGGACGTGGCACAGGGGCTCCCGCACGACGTTCACCGTATCGACTACGACGCCTTCGGCCGTGTGGCGCAGGACGTGACACTAGATTGGCATGACGGTCAAACTCTCACCGTCGCGAAGCAGTTTCTCTACGACGGCTGGGGCCAGCAGGCGAGTGTCGTGCGTGCCGACGGTGTTACCGAGCATACGGAATACGATCCGCTCACGCAGATCGAGACAAGCTGGACATCGGCGAGCGCGGGGGCGGTGCGCAGCGCAAGCACGGTCCGTCAGATGAACCACTTCGACGCCGCCGACTGGGCGGAGCGCCGGAGCGTCGCCGGGACCTTGATCAGCCGGCTGGCGTACACCTACGACGGGCTTGGGCGGCTCGACACCAAGACCGACCCGCGTCTGCGCCGTACGCAATACGAATACGACTTTGCCGATCGCGTCGTGCGAACCACGCTGCCGACCGAGGACGTGATCGAGAGCGACTACGTGCCGCACGCCGATAGCGACGAGATTGCCGCGCTCCGGTTGAATGGCATCGATATCGGCCGGCGCGAATTCGACGGCCTGATGCGTGTGAGCGGCCAGACCATCGGGGGACGCACGTCGACGTGGGCGTTCGATGCCGATCGCACGCTGCCGCGTGAGGTACGCGGCCCCGGCGGTGAGATCGTCGCCTACGACGTCAATCCGTCGCTGCCGTCGAGCCTGACCCGCTGCACCAGCGGTGCTGTCAGCATCGACTACGACTACGACCAAAAGACCGGGTTGTTGATGCACGCCAACGTGCAAACGACCGGCCAGCCCGCTAGCGACTACCGGTGCGAACGTGATGCTTCGGGAAACCTGTCCGGGGAAACGTGGCTCGACGGCGACACCCAGCGTACGACGGCACACGTCTGGTCGTTGCAAGGCTTGCCCGTCAGCTACACCGATGTCACCGGACTTGAACATCACTACCGCTTCGAGACGGACACGGGGCGCCTGCTGGATGTGCAATGCGGCAACGTGACGGTCGCCTTGACCTACGACGCCTTGAGCCGTGTGCGTGAACAACGCGTGACGCAGGCCGGTCAGGCCATGCTCACGACAACGTTCTCGTACGACGAAGCGGGGCGCGAAATTCTGCGTGAGTATGTGGCACCCGGCCGGCCGGTATTTTCCATCGAACAGCAGTACGACGGTCTTGACCTGCTGACGTTGCGCGTGCGCAAGCTTGGCGGTGACGCCGTGCTTACCGAAAACTTCGATTACGACGAGCGTAACCGGCCGGCGCTGTATGCCTCCATGGGCGATCAGGCGCCCCACGATCCGCATGATCCGTCGCGGCGCATTTATCTCCAGCAGTGGGATTACGACCCGCTCGACAACATCACCCGGGTGACCACATGGCATCAAGGGCCGGCAACGGACCCGGGAATCGCGGACTACCGCTACGAGAACGCAGATGACCCGACGCAGCTGACATCGCTCGTCTACGAGGGTTACGGCGCCAGCAACGGCACGCAAACGTTTGCGTATGACGCCGCCGGGCGAATGACCGACGCGGAAAGCGGCTATCGCATCGCGTATAACTCCCTCGACCAGATGCTGTCGGTGTCGCACAGCGGCGCTGAACTCGCGGCGTATCGATACAACGGGCTCGACGAGCAATGCATGGTCACCTTGACCGGGCAACCGTCTCGCGCACGAATCTTTCGTGAGAACGTGCTCGTCACCGAGGTGCGTGGCACGCTGTCGCGCGTCTATCTCAACGGGGGGGCGGGCACGATCGATCAGGCAGGTGCGTTGCAGGTCTACGCGCTGGATGCCAAGGGCAGCGTCATGCAGACCTACGACGCGCAGACGACGCACGCCGTGGTCTACTCGCCGTCCGGTTTTCGCGAGGCAAGCGCTGCGCTCGACGGGGTGCCCGGGTACGACGGCGAAACGTCCGATCCAGCCACGCAATGGCTCTGGTTAGGCAATGCACGGATGTACTCGCCGGTGCTCGCGCGTTTTATGGTGCCCGATACGTTTTCGCCATTCGATGGGGGCGGTATCAACGCGTACGCCCGCATCGATCCGGTCAACGCGACCGACCCCACCGGTCATCTCCCGAAATGGCTGTCCATTACGATCCCTGCGTTGCTTGCGGCTGCGTCGATCACCACTGCCGTATCGGTCGCGGGGGGCATTAAGGGCGTCGGGATTGTGCTTAACGTATCGGCGCAAGCCGCGCTCGGTAAGGCGGGGCTGGCCGCCGCCGGCAGCGCTGCGACACTGGCGGCGGTCAAAGGGATCACCGTTACCGCGGCGGTGCTGTCGTCGGCAAAGATCGTCGGCAGCGCCATAGGGTCGCTCACCATGATCGCCTCGTCCGCCACGCGCGCCGCAGATCATACCGCACTGGCAACGATACTGGGCGCTGCGGGCGGGACCCTGTCGGTGAGCGCGTTCCTCTTCGGGGGGCCGGCGACGCTCAGAACCTATCGGTCGGTGGTGAACGCTCGGCGCAAGGCCAGCGTCACTGAATTTGACCGGCGAATTGGCGTCTTGCGTCAGGAAAGGGTTGCACGCGAAGCGGCGCAAGGTGGCCGTCCGCCGGGCGTCGAACGGCCAGCCCTTCAGCCGCCGGGACAAGGCAATACGAACCCAGTCAATTGGCTGGAACTCGCCCCCGCGCAATCGCCGACACCTAGCCGGGCGTCGTCCGTGTACGGGACGCCGAGGGGATCGTTCAGTGACATCGGATCGCCCCCCCAAGGCATGTCGCCGAATCTGAATGGCACGCCACGGGCCCTGCGCGTGATGGCGCTTCGCGGCGCGGGGCCTGCCCGTCAAAGCGTGCCCGGCGGGTCGCAATTCATTCGCAGACAGGGTCAGAACCGGGAGCGGTCCGAGAGCCTGGCATGAATGAAGCGCGTGCAGTGAATGAAGGTTTCAGCACCACCCGCCGTCAGGCGAGGGGAGGATGCCATGCAGGATGTTCCACAAGAACGCTCTCAGGCCGATAGTGGCGCGTTGTATTCCGGTGCGCAGAGCTTCCTGAGTTTCCTTGAGAAAGGGGTCGACCCGCGTACCGGCACGTATTCCATTCGCGTGGCGTTGCCGAAGATCGCGATGAACGCGCTGGCGGGTCCGGACCTGTCGTTGTCGCTCGCCTTCGATCCGTTGCAGAACGTGGACAGCGGACTGGGGCGGGGCTGGTCATGGGCGATGACGCGGCTGCTGCCCGCGACGAAGCGTCTGATGTTGTCTGACGGTGAAACGCATCTGGCCATCGTTTATCCCGATCGCATCGACTTGCCCGACCGGAAACTGCCGACGTTTGCCGTGGAAAAGCTGGACAAGACGGTCATCGTTACCTACAAGTCGGGGCGTCGCGAGCGTCTCGTGATGTTTGACGAGAACGTGCCGCTATCGCCCTACGTGCCGGTCGAAATCGTGTCGGCGCACGGGCGCTCGATATTTCTGCAATGGCAGTACTTCGAGGGGCATCCGGCACTCGTCGGTATCGACGATCATGAGCGGCAGCCGCTGCTGCGCGTGACGCGCACCGAACAGGCCGTAACGCTTTCGCTGCCCGGCGCAGGCCCCGGTGCCACGTCTGTCGACTATGTCATGACGCTCAACGGCGATCTCGTTTCCGCGATCCGGTTGCCGGTACCCGAACAGGCCGCCTGGCAATTGCGTTACGAGCGCTACACCGACGCCGATCTGCCATTCCTCACACAGGTGATATCGCCGACGGGCAGTGTCGAGACGCTCGCCTATCAGGAAGAAGGGCACGCCTTTCCCCGGCGGGCAGGCGACCCGCCCGATAAGATTCCCGAGCGGCTGCCGTATGTCGTTCGCCATGTGATGGACCCGGGCGAAGGGTTGCCGCAACGTATTTCGACGTACCAGTATTCAACGAACAACTTCCTCGGCTTTGGTGCGGGTGTCGATTGGGAAGATGCGACCGATGCGCTTTACAAAGTGCTCGTCGACTATCGCTATCACAGCACGCAGACGCAACTCGGTCCGCAGGGCGAGCCGCTCGTGACGATCTACCGTGAGTTCGATCGCTTCCATTTGCGGCGCATCGAGAAACGCATCGAAGACGGCTGCGAGCACGAGACGCTCGAGACCTATCACGATCAGCCCGGCAAGCCGTTTGCCGATCAGTTGGCGATCGTTCAGTTGCCCGCGCAGCGCATCGAGCGCTTCCGCCGCGGCGGCGTCTTTCGCGACGACGTGACCACCTTCCGCTACGATGACTACGGCAATCTCGTCGAGACGCTCACGCCCGACGGCATTCGCGAGCAGGTCACCTATTACAACCCGGCGGGAGAGACCGGATGTCCGCCGGACCCGGTCTGGCCGACACCGCGAACGATGAAGTCGAAGGCCGTCGTGCCGTCGGCTGCGGCGTGGGTCCGCAGAGGCACCGCGCGCCAAACACCGACGCGCACGATCCGATATCGCTACGCGTTGCTGCCCTCGCTCGTGGCGGGCGGAGCGGGATTTCTCGAATGCATCGGGGAGACACTGGAGACGCCCGGCGAGATTCACACGACCGTGACGGCCGAGTATTACAACGAACCTGCATCGTTGCTACTGCACGGTCGCGTGAAACGCCGCACACGGACCCTGTGGGCCTGGCAGACGATTGCGGATTTCACGTATCAACTGAGTGGCGACGCGTTGGTGACGACACAGACGCAGCACACTGATTTCGACACAACGCGCAGCACAACGGCCATTCACGTGTCGGTGCGCACCGGGCTGGAAACGCAGCGCGATGGCGCTGACGCACGCGTGACATTCGTCCATGACGCGTTGGGTCGCATCGTCGAATCAACGACGACGCCGATGTCGGGTGACAGCGCGTACACCGCGTCGGTGCGGACTTCGTATTTTCTGGTCGGGCAGGCCGGCGGCAACGTGCGGCAGGTGACGACCAACGAATTCGGCGTTGAGGATACGCGTGTGTTCGACGGGACCGGTCTCGACATGAGCACCCTGCGCCGCGAACCGGATGTCGAACAGGGCGCGGCCTTCGAAGTCCGTCGTTGTGTCTACGACACGCTCGGTTGGCTGGTATCGGAGACGGTGACCGACCGTCACAACGGCACCCCGTTGGCGGCGACCACGCAATATCGATACGACGGCTGGGAACGCCGGTCGGCCGTGATTCGCCCGGACGGTGTCACGGAACATGCCGAGTGGAACCCGATCACCCAGGGGGAAACGATCTGGCTGGACGCCGTCGTGCAACGCACGGGCCGGGTGGTGCGTCAGCGCAACGCGTTCGATGAAGTCGAATGGGAAGAACGCTATGACAACAGCAGCCGTCTGATCAGCCGGCAAAGCTACGAGTACGACGGGTTGGGACGCTGCGTCACGGTCACTGACCCGAAGGGGCGTGCCGTGTCCTACGAGTACGACTTCGCCGACCGGGTGATACGCACCACGCTGCCCAACGGTGCGAGTGGTGACGTCGTTGAACGTAGCTACGTTGCGCATACGGATGAGAACGAAGTTGCCACGCTTCGCATGAACAGCGTCGAGGTGGGCCGCCGCGATCTCGACGGACTGTTGCGCAAGACGTCCCAGACGGTCGGCGAGCGCGTGACGTTATGGGAGTACCACGCAGATCGTCATCAGCCGAGTGCCATGCAGAACGCGGCAGGTGAGCGCACCGTGTACGACATCGATCCGTCGCTCACGGACCACGTGAAGCAACGTCGCGCCGACGGTGTGACGACCGGCTTCGAATACGATCCGCATTCCGGCTTGCTAAGCCACGCGCGGCACGAAAGCGACGGGGCGTTGCCTTCGGAATACCGTTGCCTGCGCTATGCCACGGGCAACCTTCGGGAAGTTTCATACACCGGCGTCGATGGCGAGCGGGTATGCCGACACACGTGGTCGCTGCTGGGGCTGCCGCTGACCTATGACGACGTTAGCGGCAATGTCTATCGCTACCAGTACGCGCCCGGGATCGGCCGTCTGACGCAGATCGATTGTGCCGGGGTGGCGGTGAGTTTTGCGTACGACGCGCTGGGCCGCGTGCGGCAACAGCAGGTCCATCAGGCCGGGCAACGGCGACTGACTACCACTTACACCTACGACGATCTGGGGCGGGAAGTGCTGCGTGACTACGACGCGCCCGGTCAGCCGGGCATGTCCATCGCACAGGAATATGACGCCACCGATGCGCTGTCCTTGCGTCGGCGCGTCGTGGGCGGTCAGGTAACGCTCACCGAAAATTTTGCCTACGACACGCGCGGCCGCCTCGACTTGTACTACTCCATCGGCGAAGACGCACCGCGTGACCCACACCTCCCCACGCGGCGCATCATGATGCAGCAGTGGAGCTTCGATGCCTTTGACAACATCCGGCAGATCATCTCGTGGCCACCGACCGATGAACCGTCGGCGCTGGTCGTCTATCACTATGACAACGCGCTCGATCCTACCCAGTTGACCTCGCTGGTTCGCACGGGCTATGGCAGTGCAGACGGTCGCGAGACCTTCCGCTACGACGGCGCCGGTCGCATGATCGAGGCAGAGCAGGGCCACACGGTGACCTACAACGCGCTTGATCAGGTGACATCCATCGGGCGGACAGACGGGGCTCACGTTGAATATCAATACAACGGTCTGGACGAACAGTACCGCGTGGTACGTGCGGGGCAACCCGTGCACGAGCGCGTGTTCCGCGAGAACCGGCTCGTCACAGAGATTCGTGGCGCGTTCTCGCGTGCCTATCTGGGCGACGGCAGCGCCGGTGCCGAAACCTTCGGTGACATCGATGAAGCCGGGGCGTTGCGCGTGTACGCCACGGACTGGCAAGCCAGCGTAGTCGCCACGCACGGTCCGGCGAGCGGGTCGCAGCGTGTGGTCTACGGCCCGACCGGCTATCGCGCCGAGGCGGCCACGCTCGACGGCGTGCCGGGTCACGATGGTGAGCTTGTCGACCCGCTGACGCAGTGGCTATGGCTCGGCAATGCCCGTATGTACTCGCCGGTGCTCGGGCGTTTCATGGTGCCGGATACGCTCTCGCCGTTCGAGGGAGGCGGCTTCAATGCTTACGCGCGCATCGACCCGATCAATGCGCTCGATCCGAGCGGGCATCTGCCCAGTTGGCTCGGCGGTGTGATTGGCGTGCTGGGGGTCATGGCAGGCATTGCCCTGACCGTCGTCTCGGCGGGGGGGCTCAGTGCGGCGGGGGCGGCCCTCGCACTCACCGGTGCGGCAGCGCTGGGCAAGGTCGGCGTGGCGGCCGCACTCACGACCACCGGCGCGATAGTCAGTGTCTCCTCGGGACAAATGGCGGTGGCAGCATCGATCATCACGAGCAGCGTCGCCGGCATGCTTTCGACGGCGGATATCGTGCTGAGTACGACGGGGGCGAGCGAGGTGGCGGAAGCCTTCACGGTGGCGAGTGGCGTGGTCGGCATGATCGGTATCGGCCTCGCGATCGCGCCGGCGCGGGCGGCCCACCAATCGGTGCACCGGACCATGCGCAGTGTCGTGGATCGAATGCGGCCGTCGGCGAGGGGGCTACCGGCCGAAACGCCGGGATTTCGTCAGGCGGCGCGTACGGCGGTCTCCCGGTTGTCGAGCGCGAGCCCGCAGGTATCGCGGAGCGGTTCTGTGTCTTCGGCGCGCACGGTCGCTTCGCTGCCGCCATCACGAGCGCCGAGCACCGCATCGACCGTCGGCCTGACGGGCCTGTTTGCGAACGGTGCTTACCAATCTTTCACCACCATCTCCAGCATGGCGTCGGGCTCCGCGTCATCGGGTTCTTATTATTCGGCGCCGTCACAAGCGTCGTCGGAGATTCGACGAAGGCAGTCGGGTACGGCGGCAGATGAATCCAATGAAGAGAGCACGGTATGAAACAGTTTCCGTTTTTCCCATTCAAGGTGGCGCCGGAAGTCGACGCCAACGGTGTGAGCGCGGCGTATCTTGCCGCCAACGAAGACACGCTACCGGCCGATGTGCCGATGTTCCCCCCGGGCACCGAGCCGGGTGACGGATTGTTTTGCATGATCGACGGTGTGGATGTGCCATCGATGACGCGTGCGCTGACCGATGACGACAAGATCGGCAATCAGATCCTGGTGCGCTATCCGGGCAGTGCCCTGCGTGCGCTGACCGAAGGCAATCACAGCATTACGTACCGATGTGAGAAACCCGAAGGCACGGTCGTCGGTACTGCGGTGGATAAGACGATTCTTGTCCTGTTGGTACCGCCATTGGACTTGGTGCCGCCGATTGTTTCCGATGCACCGGGTGGCCGGCTCAATCCGATCTCTGCGCTGAGCGGCACGGCGGTCCATGTGCGCTATGGCGGCATGCTCGCGGGGCAGCGCGTGCAGGTGCATTGGCATGGCGTGAGTGACGCGGGCAGCATCGACACCGCGTGGCAGACGGTGCCGGCGACGGTGCCGGATTTTCTCCCGTTCGGGATTGAACCGTATCTCGTCGCGGCGAATGTGAATGCCACTGTCGACGTGGGCTACACGGTCGATCGGGACGGCGACATGGCGGACTCGTCACGGCTGTCGCTGGTCGTGACGGCTTTCAATCTGCAAGACATGCCGATGCCGCAATTGCCGGATTTGGCCGGCGGCGACCGCATCGAGCCGGACAAGTGGCCCAACGGATTGCGCGTCGATGTGCCGCGTTGGCATCTCGCATTCGAGGGACAACAACTGTGGCTGTGGTGCGACGGTACGAGCGCGCAGCAACCGGGTGCTTACCAGCACCATATGCGCACGGCACACCGCGTCACGGCGACGGAGGCAGCACAAGGCATCTTTACGACGGTGCCGGGGGCGTGGCTCGCACCATTGGCGCACGGCTCACGGTTGTACATCGACTATCAAGTGGGGTTTCACGAGGGAGGACGGCAGAGTGCCAGGCGTCTGTCGTTTGAAGTGCTCAACCCGAGCGAGGAAGTTGTCGGTGATGGTGTCAGGTGAGGTGAATCATGCGCAATACCCTTCGAAGTCGACTTTGGACCGTGCTGCGCGGTCTGCTCATCCTCAGCGTCCCTGCGCTGGGCGCGTGCCAGACCGTGACGCCGAAAAACTACGCGTTGCCCAACATCACCATGTACGAGAACGACGTCGACAAAACGTGCAGCTTCGCCCTGTATGACGGGGGGAGTATTAATTTCACCCAGTCGAGTCAGTGCAAAAACGACGAGTACTACTCATTTTCGATTTCTGGTGCCCATGAAGGTATGGAAATCGAGTTCCACGATGAGCCGTCGTGCAACGGCTCGCAGCCATTTGCCAAGTATGTGGTGTCGTTCAGGACTGGCGGAGAATTGACGGGAAATGTGGCCAAAACCGGTGTCGGGCTGAGTCAGGACAAGTCAGTCGGTACGCGCCTGAACGATGGTGACGGTAAGGATGTGTTGATTGCCAACGGATTCAAAAGTGGCAATCTCGGGGGCAAGGTGTCGTGCGTGAGCGTGCATAAGCTGCTGCCGGATGGCCCTTATCGCTTTCGGTCTGTCAAGTATCCGGACAAGTGTCTGACGGGCGGGGTTACCGATGCGACGCCGATGCGCGTCACAACTTGTGCGCAGGGCGATGGCAAACAAATGTTCTTCGAGATGAACGTTGCAGAACGTTGGCCGTATGCCGCATGGCGACCGCGCAGCTCGACGTACGCCCCGGTATTGCGTCACACCTTTAATGCCAGCCTTGGGCGGCACGACGTTTTTGTCGCGTTGGCGGACGCGCCGCCGCCGTATTTCCGTTACGACACTGCCGCCAAGGTCCTTGAGTCGGGTGGATTCTGCATCTTCTCGAATGATCGCAGCAACGGCGATGTGGTCGTGACGAACTGCTCGCACAACGCTGCGGATCAGTGGAATATGGAGCCGACCACGCGGGCACAGGAAAAGTGATTCGCCGTGCCCCGCAGGCATGACTTCGGGGCAGCGGCGGCCGGTGCGTTGTTCGGTCAGTGCGACAGATCGCTCACCGACGCTGCCGGGGCATCGCGCTTGACTTGCGTGATGCCGTCTTCCATCTGTTCGGACGACGAGAACATCTGGCTTTGCCCGATGATCTCGCCGTTGCGCGCCTTCAGCACGAAGTAGGGGCGCCCTGAGGTGGACGTCTTGCGCTCGAAGCGATGGTCTTCCCCGGCGTTCTTGCGCACGGACTCGATGCCGTTCTGCGCCGAAGCACGCGCTTTGTAAGTTTCGGAAGACAGGATGATGTGGCCGCTGTCGGCCAGCAGGTGAAAGTGAAATTCACCGTTGGGACTGCGCTTGAGTTCGAATTTGCCTGACATATGTGGATCTCCCGGATCTTCCAAAAGCCAGCGGCGGGCAATGCGTGAGGTGCACTGCGAAATACGAATTGCGAACTGCAAACTACAAAATGCTGACGGCAGCCGGCCGTGTCGGAGACAGCACCCGGTGTCATCCGCCGTGCGGTAACACCGGGAAATTTTCGCTAGATTAGCACCGCCGACGCCTTGGCGATACCTCACGCGTCGTGCACGTTGTTTCGAAGTGTAAATGACTTGGCGCGGGAGACAGCCTCGCGCCGGGTGTCAGGCCTTCAGCGGCGCGCGTATTGCGTGGCCCCGAACAGCATCTCGCGGGCCTTGTCGTCCTGCAACGGCTTGCGCGCGTCGGCGAGTACCTTGATGCCGCGCTGTACGGCCGGGCGCGCCTCGATGGCTTCGAACCAGCGCTGCACGTTCGGGAAGTCCGAGAGCTCCACGCCCTGATTCTTCCACGAACGCAGCCACGGCCAGATCGCGATGTCGGCGATGGTGTACTCGTCGGCCGCCACATAGGGGTGATCGCTCAGGCGCTTGTCGAGCACGCCGTACAGACGGCGGGCTTCATTGGTATAGCGTTTGATGGCGTAGTCGATCTTCTCCGGTGCATAGATGCGGAAGTGATGCGCCTGCCCCAGCATCGGGCCCACGCCCCCCATCTGGAACATCAGCCATTCGAGGGTCTCGTACTTGCCGCGCACGTCGGCGGGCAGGAAACGGCCGGTCTTGCCGGCGAGGTACGTCAGGATGGCGCCCGACTCGAACAGCGAGATCGGCTTGCCGTCCGGGCCGTCCTCATCGACGATGGCCGGGATCTTGTTGTTCGGGGAAATGGCGAGAAACGCGTCTTTGAACTGGTCGCCCGCGCCGATATCGACCGCGTGCGCGTGGTACGGCAGCCCGCATTCCTCCAGCATGATGTGGACTTTGTGACCGTTGGGCGTGGCCCAGGAATAGACCTGAATCAATTGCAGCTCCTCGAAATCGATGGGCGTCGGAAGCGCATTGACACAGCACATGCGCTCGGCACAGTGGCTAAATTGGGTGACAAAACCCGGAAATTACACCACAGAACGCGCGGGCCCGCTGCCGACAGGGCCAAGCGGGTCAGGGACGCCCTGGAGAGGCCCCCGGGGCCACGGGGCTGCCGAGGCATGCACTGGCGCCGGCGTCAGCCGACGCCTCGGCCTCAGTTCTGCGGCATGTGCCGGGCCAGTTCGAGCTTGGCGATGGCGTTGCGGTGCACCTCGTCCGGGCCGTCGGCAAAGCGCAGCGTACGGGCGCTCGCGTAGGCATACGCCAGCGGGAAGTCCCCCGAGAGGCCTGCCGCGCCGTGGGCCTGTATCGCCCAGTCAATCACCTGACAGGCCATATTGGGTGCCACCACCTTGATCATCGCGATTTCCGCCCGCGCGGCCTTGTTGCCGACGGTGTCCATCATGTACGCCGCCTTGAGCGTGAGCAGACGGGCCTGTTCGATCAGGCAGCGGGCTTCGGCAATGCGCTCGCGCGTGACGCCCTGCGCCGCAATCGGCTTGCCGAACGCCACCCGCGAGAGCGTGCGCTGACACATGTGGGCAAGGGCGCGCTCGGCCAGACCGATCAGCCGCATGCAGTGGTGAATACGGCCCGGGCCGAGGCGGCCCTGTGCGATCTCGAAACCGCGTCCTTCGCCCAGCAGGATGCTGCTCGCGGGCACCCGGACGTCGTCGAGCACGATGTCCATGTGACCGTGCGGCGCGTCGTCGTAGCCGAAGACGGTGAGCGGGCGCACCCGCGAGATGCCCGGCGTGTCGGCGGGCACAAGAATCATCGACTGCTGGGCGTGCTTCGGCGCGTCGGGATCGGTCTTGCCCATCACGATGTAGAGCGCACAACGCGGGTCACCGGCCCCCGTTGACCACCACTTGCGGCCATTGATCACGTAATCGTCGCCGTCGCGCCGGATGCTGCATTGCACGTTGGTGGCATCGGAGGACGCCACGTCGGGCTCAGTCATCAGAAACGCCGAGCGAATCTCGCCGCGCAGCAGCGGTTCGAGCCACTGCGCCTTTTGCGCGTCGGTGGCGTAGCGCTCCAACGTCTCCATGTTGCCGGTGTCCGGCGCGTTGCAGTTGAAGACTTCCGGTGCCCACGGCACCTGTCCCATGATCTCGCACAGCGGCGCGTATTCCACGTTGGTGAGACCCGCGCCCCGCCCGGAATCCGGCAGGAACAGGTTCCACAATCCGGCCTGTTGCGCGAGCGGCTTGAGTCGCTCGATGACCTGCGACGGCTGCCACGCATCGCCGTGACGGCGGGCGATCTCGATCTCTTCGAGATAACGGTGTTCGTTGGGGAAAATGTGTTCGTCGAAAAAGGCGCTCAGGCGCGCACGCAGCGCTTCGACTTTCGGGCTATAGCTGAAATCCATGAGGTTTGCCGTGCTCCAGTTGTCTTGTCAGTCGCGATGCTGCGCGTATTGCCATGCGAGTTCGGCCATGGGGCGCGCGCGTTTGCCGGCGTCGAGCGCCTGCTGACTCGCCGCCGTACCATCGGCCACGCGCTTCATGATCCCTTGCAAGATCGCCGCGATACGGAACATGTTGTACGCGAGATAGAAGTGCCATTGCGGCGGGCGGGCGATGCCCGTGCGCTCGCTGTAGCGCGCCACGTAATCGTGTTCATCGGGAATGCCCAACGCGGCCCAGTCGAGCCCGGCGATGCCGCGAAACACGCCCGGGCTGACATGCCACGCCATGCAGTGATAGCTAAAGTCGGCGAGCGGATCGCCCAGCGTCGACAGCTCCCAGTCGAGCACGGCGAGCACACGCGGCTCGCTCGGATGGAAGATCAGATTGTCGAGCCGGAAGTCGCCATGCACGATGGTCGTGCGCTCCGGTTCGCCCGAGGGCAGATGCGCGGGCAGCCATTCGATGAGCCGGTCCATCGCTTCGATCGGTTCGGTCTCTGACGCCCGGTACTGTTTGCTCCAACGGGCAATCTGGCGCGCGATGTAGTCGCCCGGTTTGCCGTAGGTTTCCAGACCGATCGCGCGGTAGTCGACGCGATGCAGCGCCGAGATCACGCGGTTCATCTCGTCGTAGATCGCGCTGCGCTCCGGCGGCGACAGGCCGGGGAGTGACGGGTCCCACAACACGCGCCCGGGCACGTACGCCATGACATAGAACGCTAGACCGATGACGGTTTCGTCCTCGCACAAACCGAGCATGCGGGCGACCGGGACATCGGTGTCGGCCAGTGCATGCATGACGCGGTACTCGCGCTCGATGGCGTGGGCCGACGGCAACAGCTTTTCGGCAGGCGCGGGCTTGGTGCGAAGCACGTACTCGGCGCCGGGCGTACTCAGGCGATAGGTGGGGTTGGATTGGCCGCCGTTGAACTGCGCGATGCGCAACGGCCCGGCGTAGCCGTCGACGTGGGTGGCGAGCCACTGCGACAGGGCAGTGGCATCGAAGGGCGGGTGCTCGCCGAGCGAACGCTCGCCGGCGAAAGCGGAAAAGTCCTGCGGAAGCTCCTCGGCCATGCTGTCTCCTGCATTTCCGGTGCAACGGTTGGGACGACGGACTGCTGAGCGTGCCGTGAGGTCTTGGGCCTCGTGGTGCCGGCACGCGTCGCTTTTTCTGCGGCGATTACTTGGGCTGACGCGAGCGGATGAACGACGCGAAAATCTTCTCCATGACGGTTAGCCGGTTGTCGCGATGCAGCGGCTGCGGCGGTGCGAAATTCATCAGCCGCACGACCCAGTCTTCGGGCTTGTCGCCAACGTCGAGCGCGTTGATGCACGCCGGTGTCTGCGCCAGTTGGCCGATGAACAGGCGCCCCAGCGGGTGCATGGCATGCGAGAGAATCGCGCGGTTCACGCCGCCGTGCAGCACGAGCAGCACGGTGTCCCACGACTTGTCTTCACGCAACTCGGCCAGCGGCGGCACCACGCGGTCGAGCAGTTCGCGCACCGATTCGCCATTCATGAAGCGCGTGTCTTCGGCCACCAGTCCGTCGAATGCACCGAGGAAGGCTTGCGCAATCTCACTCGGCGGCAGATCGGACAAGCTGCCCGAGCGAATCTCCTGCCAGCACGTCCATGTCTCGATCTCGACCTGTTGGCCCGTCTCTGCGAGCACACGTTGCGCGGTCTCGCGGGTGCGCGGCAGGCCGCTGACGATCACGCGATCGAAGCGGATGTTCTCCGCTGCAAACGCGCGCCCGGCGGCGCTGGCCTGTGCGCGGCCGTTCTCGTTGAGTGCGACGGTGTCGGCGTCAATCGGCTTGCCGCTATCGTCGAAATACGTCACATCGCCATGGCGCATCAGATAGATGCGGCGGCGTTGCGGCGGGGTGAATTCCAGCGGACCCGTGTCGGGCCCAAGACGTCCAATCGTGCTCATGCGTGATCTCTCCGAAGCGCTCTGCTAGACAGTGACCGACAGTCTATCGGTAAGTTGCAGGCCGCTTCTCGAGAAACGACGTGATGCCTTCCAGCCCGTCGGCATGGTGCAGCGACGCGACGAAGTTATCGCGCTCTGCACCCAGTTGCGAGGTGAGCGTCTCGCTCGCGCCGCTGTCGATGAGCGACTTGATGCGGCCCACGGCATTGGGCGAAAGCTGGGCCAGATCCGTCGCCCAGTTGAGCGCTTCGGCGCGCGCCTGACCCGGCGCCACCACGCGATTCACCAGCCCGGCGGCGGCCAGTCGCGACGTGGCGACGGGCTTGCCTTCGAGCAGAATCTCGGTGGCCAGCGGGCGGGGCAGGGCTTGCGAGAGAAACCACGAGCCGCCGCCGTCCGGCGTGAGCCCGACCTTGACGTAGGCCATCACGAACTTGGCATTGTCGGCCGCCACCAGCAAATCGCAGGCCAGCGCCAGCGAGAAACCGGCACCGGCGGCCGCACCTTCGACGGCCGCAATGATCGGCTTCGGGCACGAGCGCAGGGCTTCGATCCATTCGGCCAGCGCGTCGATGCTCGCGGCTTGCACCGAGGGGTCTTTCTGACGATTTTCCAGCAGGCGGTTCAGATTGCCGCCGGCACAGAAAAAGTTGTCGGCCCCGGTGAGCACGACCGCGCGAATCGACGGATCGCGCTCGGCGGTGGTGAGGGCTTCGACGCCCGCAGCGTACATATCCGGGTGCAGCGCATTGCGCGCGCCCGGGTTGGACAACGTAAGAACCAGCGTCTGGTCGACGCGTTCGGCAAGCAGTTCGGCGCTCATGGGCAGGGCCTCCGGATCACTGTTCTTCGGTGAGCAACGACACGCCGAGTTGCGCGCGACGCGTGAGCCACGGCGACGGGCGATAACGCGGGTCGCCGTAGAACGATTGCAGATTGCGCAACACGGTGAGCAACTGACGTGCGCCGACGGCGTCGCCGAGGGCCAGCGGACCTTTGGCGTAGCCGAGGCCGAGCGTGACCGCGCGGTCGATGTCGCCGGGCGCCGCGATGCGTTGCTGGGCGATGTCGGCGCCGATGTTCACGATGGTTGCGATCACGCGCTGGGCGACAAAGCCCGCCGAGTCGCGAATTACGGTCACCGGCGTGCCGCCTTGGGCGAACAACGCATGGGCGGCGTCGCGCGCGTCGGGCGTGGTCACCGGCGTGGTCATCAGCGTGTGACGCTTGGCACCGGCCAGCGGCAGCAACGTATCGACGGCAACCGTGCGCGTGGCATCGAGCCCTTGCTCGACAGCGCAGGTCGTTGCATCCAGACCGAGCGGCGTGACGATGATCAGCGCGTTATCCGACGGTTTGTCGTCGCTTTCGATGCTCACGCCGGTGGCACCCAGCAGCTCTGCGACAGCGGCGAAACCGCGCGTGTCGGCGCGGCTGATCCACACGCTGGCCGGCAGTGCGGTCGGGGCCGGGGCTTCGGCCGGCACTTGCTGCTTGCCGTCGACGTAGCGATAGAAGCCTTCGCCGACCTTGCGGCCAAGCAGGCCGCCAGCAAAGCGCACGGCGGTGATCGGCGACGGACGGAAGCGTGCCTCTTCGTAAAACTGGTGGTAAATCGACTCCATCACCGGGTGCGAGACGTCGAGCGCGGTGAGGTCGAGCAATTCGAACGTGCCGAGACGGAAGCCTGCCTGTTCGCGCAGGATGCGGTCGATGTCGGCAAAGCTCGCGATGCCTTCGCTGGCCACACGCAGGCCTTCGGTGTTCATGCCACGGCCCGCGTGGTTGACGATGAAGCCGGGCATGTCCTTGCAACGCACGGCCGTGTGGCCCATGCGCTGGCCCAGCGCGAGCAGGGCGTCGCCAACTTCGGGGGCAGTGCGCAGCCCGTCGATGACTTCGACCACCTTCATCAGCGGCACCGGGTTGAAGAAGTGATAACCCGCCACGCGCTCGGGGCGCTCGCATGCGGCAGCAATGGCGGTGATCGACAGCGACGACGTGTTGGACGCGAGAATCGCGTCGGCGGCCACGATGCCCTCCAGCGCGCGGAACAGATCGCGCTTGATCTCCAGCTTCTCGATGATGGCTTCGACGACGAGGTCGCAATCGGCCAGATCCTCCAGCGCGGCGCAGGCCTGCAAGCGGCCCATCGTCGCGTCGACGGCGGCTGCGTCGATCTTCCCCTTGGACGCCAGCTTGTCGAGCGTCTCGCGCAGGGTGTCCAGCGCGGCCTGTACGGCCTTGGCGTTGGTGTCGTACAGCTTGACGCGCAAACCGGCCTGCGCGGCGATCTGGGCGATGCCACGGCCCATGGCGCCGGCACCGACGATACCCAGCGTGTCGATGGACTTGGCGAGCGCGTTCACCGTGTCCGAGGAGGAGGATGCAGTCATTCGGAATGTCTCGAGATAGGTGTTGTTGTCAGGTCGCGGCGGACCGGTGGGTTAACCCGTGCCGGGGGGGATGAAACCCGCCGCGCGGACATCGTTCGTCATTCTATCGTCCGACCGGTCGGTCGGGAAATGAATTTCCTGCCGAGTGGCCGGACGATGCAAACCGATGCCCTTATCGCGTTGCCGCTATTGTCGCCTATCTCGCGTTGACTGCCAGCGCTTGTTCCGCCCAGCGGTCGACCGCTGGCGGGCAACGGCCCGGTGCAGTTGTGACGTCGCAACGGGTTCATCGATCACAGCCGAATTTCAATCGACTTTCAAAATTCAATCAAATTAGTGTGGTCGTGCCCAGGGATTGGTCAACGCGGCAATTACCTGCTTTATTGCGAGTGAATTTGCTTATTGCGGTTGTGATTAATCACCGAGTGACGTGAGTTTCGATGGAAAGATCTCGTTTTCGTGAGAGTTTGCTAATTGCTTGCTGGGTGGGTTGTTAATTTTTAATTTTGCAATCTAATTTTTGGAGAAATGTGATGTCGAAATCCAATCAATACAGTGCCGAGAAGCTTGTCAATATTATTAAGGAATTTGCGGATGCGGCTCAGTCGCCTATCAATAACATCAATGTTCCGGGTCTCTTTGATTCGCTTGATGACGGGACGAAAATCAAGCTGGGTGATGCGTTCGTTGGATTGAATGGTCTTGATAAGGCTGGACCAAAAATTCGTCAATATTTTTCAAAATACAAAGCGGTTGCCAATTTGATGAAACACTTGGCGTCCTATGCCGACGAAATGGCGAAGGGCGACGCACCGTCGGCGGAGAAAAAAGAACTCGTCGCCGCGATGAACGCCGACCTGACGCACTTTTTACCGGGTCAAATGCTGGGCGATGCGATTGTCAATATGAGCGACGATCACGGTACAGCGGTGCGCGTGACCTACACAGCCCGGTGGACCGACAAGGGACCGACGGTGGACGTTGTCGGGACGTTGAGTCAGAAATTCGCAAAAGAAGTGCGCATCGAGAATGCCATGCGAGAATCGAGAGAAGAACTTAATCGCGAGCTTTTCGACAAGCTGAAAATTCCCGGTTGGAAGCCGACCCATACGTCGTACGATTTTCCGATGGTGTCGCTCGCCGACGCGGATTCGCGGGTGGCAGGTAGCGAACAGGTGACGTCCACGGCAGCGCATCACCTGACGGGGGGCGCCAAGTTGGCGTATCTGGCGCAATCGGTCATTGCACTGCGCGCGAACGATATTGGCATTGGTGAGCCGGCGGCGCTGGCTGCCTATCCGCAATCGGTACCGGTACTGCTGGCGGCATCGCACTAGCGCGCGAGATTCGTCGCCATTCCCGGTCCGGCCGGGACATGGCGCGGGGGCAGGGCAGAGCGGCTGTGACGCGCTCCATCCTGCCCCCGTTACTTTTGCAAATGGGCTTGCGAGCCGAGTTGAGCCCATCTCGACGATTCAGGCATGGCCTGAGATGGCAAGTGGGGCTTAATGGATGGCGCCGACCGGGCCGATCTGGGGCTGCGTTTCGCGATAACGCCATGCCTTTGCCGCGATCACCGCCACCGACAGCGCGCAAAAGATCAGGCCGCAGCCAATGACGCCCGCGACGCCGAGATGATCGATGAACACGCCGCCAAGCGCCGAGCCCAGCACCACACCGCCATTGGCTGCCGAGACGAACAGGCTCGTGCCAAACTCGGGCGCTTCTGCGGTTTCCGACGTCAGCCACATCTGCGAGACGAGTAACCCGCTCGTGTGCGCGGCACCCCACAGCACGGCGATGACCGACATGCTGAGCACGTTGGCGCTGCCGCCGAAGTAAAGCACCAGATACGCGGCGCCCAGCGCCACTGGATGCAGCAACGTCGTTTTCACCAGATGCTTCGCCAGCAAGCGCCCGGCGAACAGATTGCCGAGCACGCCGCCGACGCCGAAGATCACGAGGATCAGGCTGATCGTCGTGGCATCCATGCCGGTTTCGCGTTTCAAGTATTCGGCGGCGTAGCTGTACACGGCGAACATGGCCGTGAAGATCGTCACGGTCGCTGCCATCGTCAGCCAGAGCGCCGGTTTGCGCAGCACCGAGAGTTGGTGGCCGAAGCTCATCGCCACTGGCTTACCCTGCGACGGCAGCATCATCCATAGCCCTACGCCGGACAGCCCCGTGAGTGCGGTGCAGAGCAGGAACGACGCTTCGTACGAGACGTGATCGGCCACCCAAGTGGTGGCGGGTACGCCGAGGACGAGCCCCATCGAGGTGCCCACAAACGCCAGCGCCAGCGCATGTGCGCGCTGCTCCTTCGGATACAGGGAAGCGGCTGCCGTGAAAGCGGCCGACAGAAAGACAGGATGCAGCAGGGCCGGCACCACGCGCAACGCCATCAGACTCGGGAAGTTCGGCGCATAGGCCGCCAGCGCACTGCACACCGCGAAGCCGAATAGCGAGACGACCAACACCTTCTTGCGGTCGTAGCGTGAGGAGATCAGCACGAGTGCCGGGCCGAGCGTGGCGACCACGAGGGCGAACACGGCCATCAGCCAGCCCGCTTGCGAGACCGTGATGCCGAAGCGATCGACAATCATCGGCAGAATGCCGACCACGCCGAATTCGAGGGTATAGAGCCCGAACAGGCCGAGCATGATGGCGGGCATGGCGGCGGCCGATCTGACGAGGGTCGTCATGCGCTCACTCCGGTGCGTGACGTTGCGGTGGCGGTTCTCAGGCACGGGCGCGTGGTCATGACGGCGTCACCTCCACAACGACCTTGCCGAATGCACCGCGTCGCAGATGCGCGAACGCCTGCGGCACCTGCGAGAACGGATACACCGCGTCGATCACCGGTTTGATGCCCAGCAGGTCGACGGCGCGCACGAGGTCTTCCAGCGCACGGCGCGGCCCCACGGCAATGCCGACAATCGATGCACGGCTGGCCAGCAGCGACAGAATTCGCAAGCTGATGTGATCGGCGTCCAGCAGACCGATCACCGAGATGCGTCCGCCTTGCTTGACCGCCTGAAGCGAGCGCTCGATGTTCTCGCCGCCGGTCATCTCCAGAATGTGATCGGCGCCGCGCCCGTCGGTCAGATCGAGCACCGCGTTCTGCCAGTCGGGCGTGGTATGGCGATTGATGCCGTGGGTGGCCCCCAGCGCGAGTGCCCCGGCGATCTTGTCGTCGCTGCCGCTCGTCACGATGACGCGGGCCCCGTGCGCGGCGGCCAACTGCACGGCGAACAACGAGACGCCGCCCGTGCCTTGCACCACGACGGTCTGCCCCGCGTGCAAGTGGCCCAGCTCGATCAGTGCCATCCACGCGGTGAGGGCCGCTACGGGCAGCGTGCTGGCCTCGGCGGCGCTCAGGGTACTCGGCGCTAGCACGCAGCCGTCGGCAGGCGTGGCGACGTATTGCGCGAGCATGCCGGGCAACGGGCCGCCACGCGTAGGCGCGTCGGTCCACGAACGCGGCGCGCCGTCGACCCAGCCGGGCATGTAGGTCGCGATGACCCGGTCGCCCGCGGCGAAACGGGTCACGCCGTCGCCGACAGCCACGACCCGGCCGGCCATGTCGGACGCGGGCGTGAACGGAAAGCTCAGGGCATTGCCCATGCCCGATTCAGCCACTTCCGCATCGCGATAGTTCAGCGAGACGGCTTCGACTTCGATGACGACTTCCCCCGGGAGGGGCGAGGGCATCGCAACGTCTTGCAAAGCGACCTTGTCGAGGCCGAGTGACGGGATTTCCCAGCGTTGGAACGTACGATTCATGGTGCACCTGCGAATGTCGGGCATTCGTGAAAGAGAAGAGCCTCGATCGTAGGCACGCCCGCATTGAAGAGTAAGTGGGGTAGAGTTCGTGTCTATACGGAGCAAATACTCCGTAATTCAGGAAAAAGCGGATTACGGTAGCGCGGGGGATCGGATGGAAAGCACTGCGGTGAATGTGTTCGTGCAGGTGGCCGAGACGGGCAGCTTCGTGGCCGCTGGGCGGCTGCTGGGCATTTCGGCGTCGGCGGTCGGCAAGCGGGTCAGTGCGCTGGAAGATCAGCTTGGCGTGCGGCTGTTTCATCGCAGCACGCGCAGCCTGACGCTGACGGCAGAAGGCGGGATGTTTCTCGCGCGGGGGCGGCGCATTCTGGCCGAACTCGAAGCGGCGCAGGCCGAGTTGTCGCAGGTCAATCTGCGTCCGCGCGGCCGGCTCCGGCTCAGCGTGCCGCTCGTGGGCGAGCCGTTTCTGAGCGTGATGGGGCAGTTCAAGCTGGCGTATCCCGACGTCGATCTCGAACTCGAATTCACCGATCGCCGCGTCGACATCATCGAAGAAGGTTTCGACGCTGTGATTCGCAGTGGCGACGCCCCGGATTCGCGGCTGACGGCGCGACGCTTCGGTGCCCTGAATATGCTGCTGGTGGGGGCGCCAGACTATCTCGCACGCCGCGGCACGCCGCGCACGGCCGGCGACCTCGCGCAGCACGCGTGCATTCAGTTTCGCTACCCGAACACGGGCAAGCTTCAGGTCTGGCCGCTGGGGGAGGGCAGCAAGGCGGGGGCGGACGGCGAGAGTGGCGAGGCAGCGGGCTTCCCGCTGTCGACTGCCGTCGTGTGCAACAACCTCGAAGCGCGCATCGCTTTTGCATTGCAGGGAGTAGGGATCGCGTACCTGCCGGATTTCTCGATTCGAGGGTATCTGCGCACCGGGCAGTTGGTGCAGGTGTTGCCGCACTGCACGGAGACCGGCATCCCGTTCCACATCATGTGGCCGTCCGGCGGGCAGGTGCCCGCAAAGCTGCGCGTGTTCATCGACTTTATGCGTGAGCGGGTCTTCCCGGAACAGGTACCCTGACGCTATCGCCGCGATTTTCGAGACGTTCTTCCAGTGATCGCGGCCGCGAATTCGTCGTCAACCGCCGGGGCAGGCCTTACACTGCCCTACGGAGAAAACACCATGGGAGACATCATGTTGAAGTTGTACGGATTTCCGATCAGCAATTACTACAACAAGGTCAAGGTCGTGCTGTACGAGAAGGGGGTGGCCTTCGAGGAGTCAGAATCCATTCCGAGTCAGGACGAGCCGCTGCTGCAATGCTCGCCGCTGGGCAAGGTGCCGTATCTGCAAACCGAGCGTGGCTATCTCGCCGAGTCGCAGGTGATCTGCGATTACCTCGAAGTCACGCACCCGACGCCCGCGCTGTTTTCCAAAGACGTCTGGCAGCAGGCCAAAGAGCGCGAGCTGATCACGATGCTTGAGCTGCATCTGGAGTTGGTGGCGCGTGAGGTCTACGGGCAGGCGTTCTTCGGCGGTACCGCGTCGGAAGGCACGCGTGCACGCACCGAGAAGCTGCTCCGCCGCAATATCGTCGCGTTCAAGCGACTTGCGAAGTTCGCGCCGTATGTCGCCGGGGAGCAGTTCACTATGGCCGACGTTGCCGCCGGCATCCACCTGCCGATCATCGGTATGGCGACGCAGGCCGTGTTCGGCGAAGACTTCCTGCAAGCCGCGGGTGTCGACTGGAAGGCGTACGGCAAAGTGCTCGCCGAGCGCGAATCGTTCCAGCGCACGCGCGCCGAGATGAAGGCTTATCAGCAGGCGCAACAAGCCAAGAAGTCGGAAGCGTAATTCGGTGGGGTGTTCGGGAGGTCTGGCGCGGTGGCGCCGGAGACGCCCGAATGCACGAATGCACGAATGCACGAATGCACGAAGGGCCGCAGTGCCCGGAGATATAACCTTCCCGTGACTGTGGCCCTTCTTCATTTTGCGGCGAGGCAGTGCCAGACCGCCCGGCGTCAGATCTTCGCCAGACGTGCCAGCGCTTCGCGCAGCGTGTCGTCGCGTTTGGCGAAGCAGAAGCGCACCACGCCCGACTCATGCGGCGCGTGATAGAACGCCGACACGGGAATGGCAGCGACGCCGATTTCGCCGGTGAGCCACAGCGCGAAGTCGGCTTCGCTCATGTCGCTGATCGCGCTGTAATCGACGCATTGGAAGTACGTACCTTCGCACGGCAGCAGTTTGAAACGCGTGTTGGCGAGGCCGTCGCGGAACAGGTCGCGCTTCTTCTGATAGAAGCCCGCGAGTTCGACGTATGGCGCCGGATCGCGCATATAGTCGGCGAGGCCGACCTGCATGGGCGTGTTCACCGTGAACACGTTGAACTGGTGCACCTTGCGGAATTCGGCCATGAGCGGGGCGGGCGCGGCGACGAAGCCGACCTTCCAGCCCGTCACGTGGTACGTTTTGCCGAAGCTCGACACGATGAAGCTGCGGCGAGCCAACTCCGGATGCCGCGCCACGCTCTCGTGGCGCTTGCCGTCGTACACCATGTGCTCGTAGACCTCATCCGAGAGCAGCAGCACGTCGGTGCCGGCCACGATCTCGGCGAGCTTCACGAGGTCTTGTTCGTGCCACACCGTCCCGCTCGGGTTGTGCGGCGTGTTGAACAGGATCAGGCGCGTGCGCGGCGTGATGGCGGCGGCGAGCTTGTCGAAGGGGATGCGGAATTCGGGCGCTTCGAGCGTAATGAACACCGGCTTACCGCCCGCCAGCTCGATGGACGGCACATAGCTGTCGTACGTCGGCTCGAACACGATGACTTCATCGCCGGGATGCACCGTCGCCAGAATCGTCGTGAGCAGTGCCTGCGTGGCGCCCGCCGTCACGGTGATCTCCGTATTCCAGTCGTAGTGCTGGCCGTACAACTGACCGATCTTCGCGGCGATGGCCTGACGCAGCGCGGGCACGCCTGCCATCGGCGGGTACTGATTGTGGCCGTCGCGCATGGCGCGCGAGACGGCGTCGACGATCTTCGGGTCGCACTCGAAATCGGGGAAGCCCTGACCGAGGTTCACCGCCTGCTTCTCAGCAGCCAGTGCCGACATCACGGTGAAGATGGTGGTGCCGACGTTCGGCAGGCGGGAGATGAGGGCCGGTGCGGCCAGCGGGGCCGGGGCGGTAGAAGCGGTGTGGGGCGCGTTCATTGAGGCAGGGCGAAATGCGGGTCGGGTTGGACGATGGCGCTCATTTTACCGCCGACACGCGCCGCGTGCCGGGAGGTTCAGGCAGGAATCATGCGCGATCAGGCCGGCTCAACGTCCCGCCATGAGCAGCGAGACGAAGGCGCTGGCCGTCACGATCCGGAAGCCGAACTGGCGGGCCACGCGGCTGCGTAGTTTCAGCACGGCTTTGTCCTTGCTCACCAGCCAGTGCGCCTGACCGTCGCGGGCGGCTTCGAGAAACTTCTGATCGTCTCGGTCGCGGCACAGCGGCAGTTGCGCGGGCGGCGGGGCGTCCTCGGGCACGACGATGCGCTGCGTGTGGCTGTCGACCCACGCCAGCGCGGCGTCGTTATCCACGGCGCGCGAGACGAATTGCGGGTAGGTGAGCACGATGGCCAGTTCATCGCGGCAGCGTTGCGCCATGAGGGCGGTCAGCTTGTGATCGAGCAGGGCGTCGCGCACGGGGCGCGCGACCGGATCGTCGAAAACGAGCAGGTCGATCCAGACATTGGTGTCGAACACCACGCGCGGCGGCGTAGCGAGCGTATCGAGATGTTCGGCAAAGGCCCGTTCGGCGGGCGAGGCAACAGCGTTTTGAAGCATTGGATAGAATGACGGTTTTCGTTTTCGCAGGAACGCTGCACCCCCTATGATAATTGTTCTCTCGCCGGCCAAATCGCTCGACTACGAAACACCCCCGCACGTGAGCACGCACACCGTGCCGCAATTCGTCGACGAGGCCGCCGAACTGATCGACGGCCTGCGCGCCCTGAGCCCGGCACAGGTTGGCTCGCTGATGAGCATCTCCGACCAGCTCGCCGCGCTGAACGCCACGCGCTACGCCGACTGGACGCCCCGTTTCGATACCTCGAATGCCAAGCAGGCCGTGCTCGCCTTTAACGGCGACGTCTACGAAGGGCTGTCCGCCCGCACGTTGAGCGCGCCGCAACTCGAATTTGCCCAGCGCCATCTGCGCATTCTCTCGGGGCTGTACGGTGTACTGCGTCCGCTCGATCTGCTGCAACCGTACCGGCTTGAAATGGGCACGCGCTTTGCCAACAAGCGTGGCCGCGACCTGTATGCGTTCTGGGGCGAGCGCGTAACGGACACGATCAATACGTCGCTCACCGAGCACCCGGAAACGCGCCGTGTGCTGGTGAATCTGGCCTCGGAAGAATATTTCCGCGTGATCAAGCGCCGGCTGGTCGCCGCGCCGGTCATCACGCCGGTGTTCGAAGACTGGAAGGGCGGCAAGTACAAGATCATCAGTTTCTACGCCAAGCGGGCACGCGGTCTGATGGCGCGTTATGCCATCGAGCAGGGCGTGACCGATGTGCAGCAACTCAAGGCCTTCGATAGCGAGGGTTACGCCTTCGACGACAGCGTGTCGAACGACGCGCTGTGGGTGTTCCGCCGTCGCGTGGCCTGACGCGCACTTACCTTTAGCCCCGGGCCGCGTCCCGGGGTTTTTCATTGCAGCCAGCGAGGCGAGTCATGACCGTATTCATCAGCAGCACGTTCGATAGCGGCGCCATCCACGTGGTGAGCGCCGAGCGCGCCGACGACATTCATGTGCGCATTCCGCAAGACAACGCGGCCGAGTTCTCACAGTGGTTTCATTTTCGCGTGCAAGGGGTGGCCGGTACGCCGTGCCGGATCGTCTTCGACAACGCGAGTGAAACGTCGTATCCGCGCGGCTGGCAGGACTATCGCGCGGTGGCGTCGTATGACCGCGTGACGTGGTTCCGCGTGCCGACCACGTATGACGGCCGCGCGATGACCGTGTCGTTCACGCCGTCGCACGACAGCGTCTATCTGGCGTACTTCGAGCCGTACGCCGAGGAGCGCCATCTGGCGTTGCTCGGTACGGCGCAGAACTCGGCGCTGGTGCGTTCGCGCTCGCTGGGCGCCACCATCGACGGCCGCGACATGACGTTGCTGACGGTTGGCGAACCCGGCGACGGCAAGCGCAATATCTGGGTCATTGCGCGGCAGCATCCGGGCGAGACGATGGCCGAGTGGTTCGTGGAAGGCCTGATGCGCCGCTTGCTGGGCGCAGGCGACTGGGCGGGCGATCCGCTCGCTAAGGCGTTGCTGGCAGAGGCTGTATTCCACATCGTGCCGAACATGAATCCCGATGGGTCGGCGCGTGGCAATCTGCGCACCAATGCGGCCGGGGCGAACCTGAATCGCGAATGGCTCGAACCCGACCTGACGCGCAGCCCGGAAGTGTTTCACGTGCGTGCCGCCATCGAGGCGACGGGCTGCGACATGTTCTTCGACATTCACGGCGATGAAGCGCTGCCGTATGTGTTTGTCGCGGGTAACGAGGGCGTGGAAGGCGCGAGCGAGGCGATGCTGGCCCGTGAGCGCGCGTACATCGAACGCTTCAAGGCCGCGAGTCTCGATTTTCAGGACAAGTTCGGGTATCCGCCGGGCAAGCACGCGGCGGAGTCGCTCAAGCTGGCTTCGAAGTGGGTCGCACGCCGTTTCGACTGCCTCTCGCTGACGCTGGAGATGCCGTTCAAGGACAACGCCAATCGCCCCGATGCCAACGTGGGCTGGAGCGGCGCGCGCAGCGCAGCGCTGGGCGCGTCGATGCTTGCGGCCATCGGGTCGCAGATGCAGGCCGACAAGGCCCAGACGGTTTGATCTGACGACAATGCCGTCACACCGCAATGGCGTGACGGCATCGGCTGCCATCAGTTCGTCGTCTTCTTCTTGGCCGTCGTCGTGCTCTTCTTGGCGGTACCCGACTTTGCTGTCGACTTCGCCGTCGATTTGGTCCCCGACGACTTGGCCGCAGTACTCTTCTTGCCGCTCGACTTACCGGTGGCGTGTGCCGCATTGCCTCGCGTGCCGCGCGTATTGCGGGCGGCACGTTTGACCGGTTGTTCGACCTGCGGCAGCGGCGACGTGTAGTCGAAGCCCATCATGCGGCCATCGGCATAACCACAACGAATGTGGATGTTGTCCGTCTGGCCGTTCGTGCGCTTGCCCACACCATCGAGCTGCACCATCTGCGTCACATCCACACGTTGCTTGCGATCATCGAACGGGCCGTTCCACGGCTCGACTTTCGCATGCTCCGGGTCGAGCGCGGTGTCGCCATAGTCGACACTCTCGTAACCGGGCAACGTCGCGACGACAAAACTCGCATGGGCGGCGCAATCGGCCACCAGCGGGTCGGCATGACGGGTGTTGACGAATTGCTCGACCAGCGCACGGTGCTGTTCGAGCGTAAAGGCTTGTGCCGGTGTCGGCAGGGCCGACAGACACAGCGGCGCAGCGATGGCTGCGAGACCGGCGACTTGGCGCACGGCTCGCATGACCACGCCTGCGGCGCGTTGAAGAAATCGATTCGACATTGCTAGATGTATTCTCGGGGGCGTTTGGGCGGAACCTGACGACATGCCACTCACCGGCACATGGACGCACAACGCTGCGGAGCAATGCGACTGCGCGATGACTCATTCAGTGAGTTCTGCACGCGCGACGCTCGTGAAAGGGCTTAGCCGCTATTTGAAAGACAACGGCGAAAGCGAGTTCAATCTTAACCGAAAAAAAGTCGCCGACGCCCTTCGGACGGGGCGCGCCCGCGTGTTTCGCCGAAGCTTGAAAGTTACGGCGCGCTACAATGCTCGCCATCTTGTCCGTGTTTCGCGCGATTGCACTCGCTGCCAATGGTGGGTAAGTGCTGCGGTCATGCCGGGAAATTCCGGCGATGGTCTTTCGCAAAGGACCGCGATTGTGGCATCGATGTGTGCCGCGCAATCGCTCGAATACCGGCGGTTTTTCCGCGTGTATTTCGCGTTTGGTGCTGTGACGGGACATCGTATTTCGGCGAAGACTTGCACGATCGGTGATCGCGCTGCTCGCTGGTTTCCGCGTTCGTTTCGTTTTACGCCGATGCATTCCGCTCGTTTTTCTTTCTGCTCTTCGTCGCATGTTTGCTAATTCCCGCACCGTCGCCAGCGCGCAGCCCGGCCCGCATGACAAGCTCGCCGAGCTGGTGGCGCGACACCGTGATGCCACGTTTCGCAAGCCGCTCGCAGCCTATAGCGCGGCCGCTTTCGACAAGGCGATTGCCGTCTGGCGCTCGGTGGGTTCTCCACCGCTCATCATCGATGCGGGTTGCGGCGTCGGCGAGAGTACGCTGCACCTCGCGACGCAATTCCCAGATCACTTCGTCATCGGTATCGACCAGTCGGAGAGTCGGATCGTGCGCGGCAAAGATTGGTGGGGCGACGTCTGGCCCGAGAATTTCGTGTGGGTGCGCGCCGATCTCATCGACTTCTGGCGGCAGTTGCTGGCCGCCGATATTCATCCTGCGCGCCATTACATCCTGTATCCCAACCCGTGGCCGAAGATCGGACAACTCGCTCGTCGCTGGCAGGGTCATGCGGTGTTCCCGGCGATCGTTGCACTCGGTGGCGTGCTGGAATGTCGCAGCAATTGGGATGTGTACGTCGAGGAGTTCGCACTGGCCGTCGAGTGGCTCTCGGGCGTGAAGCCTGCGGTGGAAGTGTGGAGCCCCGAGACGCCCGTCACGCCGTTCGAACGCAAATATCTGGCGTCGGGGCATGCGCTGCATCGTTGCGTGGCGACGTTGCCGGGCGCATCACCGACAGGGCAGTGAGGCGTCACGAACACGGAGGCCGCATGAGTGGGCCGTTGCAATAACAAAGGCCATGCGTGATGAGCGCATGGCCTTTGTTTTACCGCCGTGGTTGTGCGCATGTGGCGCACATTGGCGTTAGTGGAAGTGCGGGCGGCTCGGTTCGGCGTCTTCCGGCATTTCGGCGTGTACGACTTCACCGACCGGGTCCGGATACAGCGGCACGCCGCAATCGTCGCAATACTCGGGGTCGAAGCGTCCCGGGTGCTTGCGAATTTCCGTCACGCCGCAGGCTTTCAGCAGGTCGGTCACTTCGTCGAGCGTGCCGCCTTCGACTTCACCGTTTTCACGGCCGTACAACGGCCACACGACGCCGTAAATCACGTCGTTGCTGCCGCGTTGCGTGAAGCCAATGCGGTACTCGTCGATGTTCTGTTCGCCGAAGCCGGCGACCACGGCCCGCAACTCGGTCGGCGTGAGCGTGAGCACGTCTTCGAGGTAGCGCAGGGCCGTGCGAATCGTGTGCGGACGAATGCGTTCGTCAGCCTCGCGGCAACTGGCGTAGTACGCGTCGGGCAGCAGGCATTCGATCTCGCAGCCCGGCAGCAGCGCGTTCAGATTCGGGCCGCCTTGTGCGGTCCACGCCTCCTGACATTGACCGCGCTCGGCGTGACGGGCGTCCTCTTCCTGCCAGCGGAACATCGGCGCGCCCTTGGCCACGACGACCGCAGCGAGCAGGAAACGCGGGTCGGCGAGAATCGGGGCTGTCTCCGGCAGGTCGTTGCCCGGATGCTTCACTTCCGCGTTGTCGACGGCGGCGCGCACGAGTTGTTGCGTGACCTTCCACGACTCGCAGTGCGTGCGCGGCAGTTGGTCGATGCTGTAGAGATACGGCGAGATCGATACGCGGGCCGCGTCGGCCAGCACATGGGCGTGCAGGTGCGCGCGAATCGGCATCAGGGCGTCGTCCTTCACCGGGCCTGAGGGAATCGCGTAGCGCGTCCAGGCGAGAATCGGGATCGCGATGAGCAGGCCGTCCCAATCCTTGCCGTCGGCTTCCGGTTCGGCCGATTCGCTTTGCGATTCGATCAGATCGGCGAGGGCACCGTAGGCCTCGCTGTGATTGGCTTGCAGATGGTCGAGCGCGGCATCGATGGCCGGTTGGTTGCCGGTGCGCAGCACGCGCGTGAGCAGCGTGTCGAGTTGGGCTTCCCAAAAACGGTCTTCGATACGGCTGCCTGAGGCAGCCAGCGCAAGCGCGTGGCCGACCAGCTTTTCAGCGTCGGGGGTCAGTCTTTTGGCGGTGCGTGGGCGCATAGTCGTGCAAAGCAGAAACACATGAACTCACGATTGTACGGCATGCGGCAACGCGATTGAGGGGACGGTTGCCGGCAAGGCAAGGTATTCGCGTGAATACGGGGCACTTTGCGGTGCCCGCGGGTGACATCTTCGGCGTGGGGGGGGCGCAGCCAATGCCCCCGCCGAAGTCAGTCGTCAGAAGTCGAAAGCGAGATTGGCCGGGGCGGAAAGCCGCGTGCGGGCCGTGGCGGCGCTGCGTTTTGTGCCGGCTGCGGTGTCGACGGCGGCCAACGCGGCCCCTTCCAGCGAGAGCAACGCGAGCTTGCGCTCCACGCCGCTGGCGTAGCCCGTGAGCGTGCCATCTGCGCCGATCACCCGATGACACGGCACGATGATCGTTATCGGATTCCGGCCATTGGCGGCACCGACCGCGCGCGATTTGTTCGCATCGCCGAGCGCATGGGCGAGATCGCCGTAGCTGCGTGTCTCACCGAAGGGAATGCGGCACAACTCCGCCCAGACTTGTTGCTGGAACGGCGTGCCTTCGGGGGCCAGTGCCAACGTGAACGTGTGACGTCCTTCGTGAAAGTACTCGTTGAGTTGACGCTTCGCATCGTTGAGCACGGCCACATCGGCACCGTCGCGGCGCTGCGCGTCGTCGTCAGGACAGTACTTCTGACGAGAGAAGTAGACCCCGGTGAGGGCGTCCCCATTCGAGACCAGCAGCATTTCGCCGAGCGGGCTGTCGTAAATGGCTTCGTAAAGCGTGGTAACGCGCGTCATACACAAATCTCCTGCAATGTGACGACCGGCAACCCTGCCGGTCCTTGCGCCGCAGCACGCCAGACGTGCAGCGCCGCGTAAGCCCGCCACGGGGCCCACTGCGCCGTGCGTTCGGCGACTGCGCGCCCATCGGGCACCCCCAAGGCCTGACGCAGCACCAGATCGTCGACCGGGATGGCGTCGGGCGAGCCCAGGGCTCGCATCGCGATGTACTGCGCCGTCCATGGCCCGATGCCTTTGATGGCAAGAAGCGCCTTCACCGTGGCCTCAAGTGGGGCCAGCGGGTCCAGACGAAGCCCGCCATCGACGATGGCCTGCGCGACCCCGTGAATTGCGGCGATACGACTGCGAATGATACCGGCTTCGCCGACCGAGTCGACAGGGACCGCGAGCATTTGTGCGGCGCTCGGAAACGTATGCGTCAAGCCGTCGACGGGGGTGGCCAGCGGCGTGCCGAAGCGTTGCGCCAGCCGTCCCAGCAGGCGCCGGGCGCCTTTGACTGTGATCTGTTGGCCGACGATGGCGCGCACCGCGATCTCGAAGCCATCGACCGCACCGGGCACGCGAAGCCCCGGGGTCGGTACGGCGAGGGCGCCGAGATGCGCGTCGATGATGTCGGGGCGGGCGCCGAGGTCGAAGAGATGGCGAAGCTTGCCGAGCACTTGCGGCACGCACCCGGCGAGGGACGGGGGCAACGTTACCTGAAGGGCGTGGCGATCGGGCAGCGGGGTGATCCGACACCAGCCGACGAGCGTCTGACCGTCTTCGCGTTCGATGCGCAGCGTGCGTGTGTAGGTGTTGCCGTCGCTTAGTTCAACGCCTTCGATGGCGCGATTGCCGAGGAAGTCGAGCAGTGCATCCCACGCGAAGGGCGGACGATAGGCGAGTTGAAAGACAAGATCGCCCTCGGGAATCGCGGCGTGACGGGCGGTCTGGCGCAGGCGTCCGGGGGCAAAGCCATAGCGCGTCTTGAACAGGCCGTTAAAGCGCCTCACGCTGCCGAAGCCGGACGCGAGTGCCACTTCCGTGACGGGGAGTGCCGTATCGGTCAGCAGCCGCTTGGCGAGCAGCAGGCGCTGCGTCTGGGCGTATTCGACCGGCGAGACGCCGAACTCGTCGGCAAAGATGCGGCGCAGGTGGCGCTCCGTGATGCCGATGCGGGCGGCGAGGGCGGGCAGGTCGGCACGATTAAGGAAGCCTTCGTCGATCATGGCGGCGGCTGCGTCGGCCAGTTCGCGGGTGGCATCGAAGCGGGCGACGCCGGGCGCGAGTTCCGGGCGGCATTTCAGGCACGGCCGGAAGCCGGCTTTTTCCGCACCGGCGGCGCTGCCGTAGAACGAACAGTTCTCGAAGCGCGGCGTGCGCACGTTGCACACCGGCCGGCAGTAAATGCCGGTCGAGGACACGCCGACAAAGAACCACCCGTCGAAGCGGCGGTCGCGGGCGGAGACGGCTTTGTAGCAGACTTCGGGATCAAGCGTCATGGTGGGGTGCCCCAGCGGGGGTACGAGAGTATGGCTGTCACTCTACGCGCGAGGCGGAGGTGCTGCTAGTCATTTTCGGACATGACAAGGGGGCGTGCGCCGAGCCCATAAACGACAAAACCCGGCCGAAGCCGGGTTTCATTGGGAGACGGAAGACGCCGAGGCGTCTCCCGTCAGCCCAAGTGTTGCAAGTCGCCGTAACGGCTTATGCAGCCACTTAAGCCGCTGCGAGCAACTGACGCAGCACGAACGGCAGGATACCGCCGTGCTTGTAGTAATCCACTTCGATCGGCGTGTCGATACGCAGCAGGACTTGCACCTTTTGCGTTTCGCCGTTCTTGCGATGGATCACCAGCGTGACGTCCTGTTGCGGCTTGATATCGGCCGTCAGACCTTCGATATCGTACGTTTCTTCGCCCGTGATGCCGAGCGATTGCACGCTGTCCGAGCCCTTGAATTGCAGGGGCAGAACGCCCATACCGACCAGATTCGAGCGGTGGATACGTTCGAACGAGCGCGTGATCACAGCCTTCACGCCGAGCAGTTGCGTGCCCTTGGCGGCCCAGTCACGGGACGAGCCCGTGCCGTACTCTTCGCCGCCGAACACGACCGTCGGGGTGCCTTCGCCGACATACTTCATCGCGGCGTCGTAAATCGACAGTTGTTCGCCGCTCGGCTGGTGAATCGTCAGACCGCCTTCGACGCGCGAACCGTCTTCCTTGGCCGGGATCATCAGGTTCTTGATACGCACGTTGGCGAACGTGCCGCGCATCATCACTTCGTGGTTACCACGGCGCGAACCGTAGCTGTTGAAGTCGGCCTTCAGCACGCCGTTCTCCAGCAGCCACTTACCGGCCGGCGACGTTTCCTTGATCGACCCTGCCGGGCTGATGTGGTCGGTCGTGACCGAGTCACCAAACACGCCCAGGGCGCGCGCACCGTTCACCGGCTTGATGTCGGTGTTCGGGTCCATGGCGAAACCGTCGAAGAACGGCGGTTCGGCAATGTACGTCGAGGTCGGCCAGTTGTAGACCTCGCCCTTCGAACCCTTGATCTTGGCCCACAGCGGGCTCGGCGTCTTCACCGAGTCGTAGTTGGTCTTGAACACCTTCGCGTTCATCGCGAACTTCATCAGCTTGTGGATTTCGTCGCTGGTCGGCCAGATGTCGCCGAGGAAGATCTCCTTGCCGCCCTTGCCCTTGCCGACCGGCTCGGTCATCAGGTCGCGCGTCACGTTGCCGGCGATCGCGTAAGCGACGACCAGCGGCGGCGAGGCCAGGAAGTTGGCGCGGATGTTCGGGTGAATACGCGCTTCGAAGTTACGGTTACCCGAGAGCACGGCCGAGGCGACCATGTCGTTCTTCGTGATCGTTTCGTTCAGTTCCGCCGTCAGATCGCCGGCGTTACCGATACAGGTCGTGCAGCCGTAAGCCGTCACGCCGAAGCCGAGCTTCTCGAGGTACGGCAGCAGGCCGGCCGCTTCGAGGTACTCGGTCACCACACGGCTTCCCGGGGCGAGCGACGTCTTGATGTGCGGGGCGACCTTCAGGCCGGCTTCCACCGCCTTCTTGGCCAGCAGGCCGGCGGCGAGCAGCACGCTCGGGTTCGACGTGTTCGTGCACGACGTGATGGCAGCAATCAGCACATCGCCGTTCTTCACGTCGATGCCGCTGGCCGTCTGGTACGTCGTTTCGAGTTGTTCAGTCGTCTTGTTGAAGCCGTTTTCTGCGGTCGGCTTCGTGAACAGGTCGGCGAACGTCGTTTTCACATGACCGATTTCGATACGGTCTTGCGGACGCTTCGGGCCAGCCAGCGACGGGGCCACGGAGCCCAGATCCAGCTTGACCGTCTTCGTGTAGTCGATCTCGTTCGACTTCGGAATACCGAACAGCTTCTGGGCCTTGAAGTACGATGCGAACGCATCGATCTCGGCCTTCGTGCGGCCCGTGCCTTCGAAGTAGTCGATGGTCTTTTCGTCGACCGGGAAGAAGCCCATCGTGGCGCCGTATTCCGGGGCCATGTTGGCGATCGTTGCGCGGTCCGGCAGCGCCAGGCTGGCCGTGCCTTCGCCGAAGAATTCGACGAACTTGCCGACGACCTTCTCGCGACGCAGCATTTCGGTGATCGTGAGCACCAGGTCGGTTGCCGTCACGCCTTCGCGCAGGCGGCCCGTCAGTTCCACGCCGACGACGTCCGGCGTCAGGAAGTACACCGGCTGGCCGAGCATGCCGGCTTCGGCTTCAATGCCGCCCACGCCCCAGCCCACCACGCCAATGCCGTTGATCATGGTCGTGTGGCTATCGGTACCGACGAGGGTGTCCGGATAGAACACGTTGTCCTTCTTATGCACGCCACGTGCCAGATACTCCAGGTTCACCTGGTGCACGATGCCGTAGCCCGGCTGCACGACACCGAACGTGTCGAACGCCTGCATGCCCCACTTCATGAACTGGTAGCGCTCGTTGTTGCGCTGGAATTCCAGTTTCATGTTCAGGTCGAGCGCTTTCTTCTCGCGGAAGTGATCGATCTGGACCGAGTGATCGACCACCAGATCCACCGGCACCAGCGGCTCGATGCGCTTCGGGTTCTTGCCCTGACGCTCGGCGACGTTACGCATGGCGGCCAGGTCGGCCAGCAGCGGCACGCCGGTAAAGTCTTGCAGCACGACGCGCGCTACGACGAACGGGATTTCGTCGGTGCGATCGGCGTTCGGCTTCCAGTTGGCGAGCTGCTTGACGTGCTCTTCGGTCACTTTCTTGCCGTCGCAATTGCGCAGCACGGACTCGAGCACGATACGGATCGACACCGGCAGGCGTTCGACATTCACTCCCAGGGCTTTGCCCAGTTGGGGCAGCGAGTAGAACTTGCCTTTCTTGTCGCCGCCGAGTTTGAACTCTTTAAGCGTTTTGTGGAGGTTGTGGGCCATGATCTTTCCTTGAGTGATACAGAAAAACGAAGCGGTGTTGATGCTTTTAGTGGGGGCCGGCGTCGTGCGGGCACAGGGGAGTGTGCCCGCGGGCGCGCCGGTACAGCGTAATTACGGTGTGACAGGAAAGTGGCTGGTGCTGCATGCGTCTCTCGTGGCCGGAGACGTCTTACTTCAGCAGTTCCACCGACTGCGTCGGGGCCAGCTTGTTCTGATCGGACATCGCTTGCGTCATGCACTCGTCGGCCAGACGGCTGCCGCCTTCGCGGTGCGTGAAGAGCATCGCCTTGGTCGGGATCACGATCAGGTCGAGACCGCTGGCGGCGTCGAAGAAGCGGTCAGCGCCCGTCGTCGTCACCTGACGCGGCAGCTTGTAATTCCGGCCTTCCCAGAACATCGTCAGAATCTGGTCGCGCTTCATGTCGCCCTTGATGTACAGCTTGTTGTTCTCTTTGCAGCTCCAGAGTTCCGAGCCTTCATCCGGTTGTGCCGGCGCCGCAGCCACCGCGGCTTTCTTCTTCGCCGGCGCCTTCTTCTTCGGGGCAGCCTTCTTGGTCGTCGTGGTGGACGCATCGGCGGCAAACGCAGCCGGCACCATGGCAGCGGAACACAGGGCGACCAGTGCGGTCAGGCAAAGCTTCTTCATGGTGAGTCTCCAGTCGGTAAGAAAACGAAAGCGCAGATTATCGTACGAAGTTCGCGTAGTTCGTCGTCACCATACAAATTTTTTCATTTCCGGACAGGCAAGCGCAGCGGGCGGCGGCGGTACGGACCGGCGTCGCTGATGAATATGTTGCAGTGCGGGGTTGGGTGTCGCGTGGGACCGGGCTGCGACGGGCAGAGGATGTTTGGCGAAACGAACGCAGGGCGGGCAGGGCGGACGTAGAAGGCGATGAGTCCGGTAAATCCGGTGAATCCGTAGCTGTCATCGGCGTGCCGGCGCCCGGGGTTGGGTGCGGCAGGCTTGCGGCGGCATTGAGGATTTGCATTCGCTTGGCCAAAAATTCGCTCTCAGAGTCGCTATCTTATGCGCCAAACGAGGGCGCGTGGAGATGCGCGAAACTTTGTGACTGCGGTTTTTCTTGTCGGTTCAAGACAATCCCTCGACCCGAGGGGGGCAGCACCGGCATGGGGGTAAGCCGCCGGCGCTGTTTCGGCCCCTCGCGATGCTTGTGACATCGCAGAGGGCCGAGGTCTCCGAGGGGATTAGCCCAGCAGATGTGCGACGCCTGCACGCTCTTCTTCGAGTTCCTTGAGCGTGAAGTTCATCTTTTCGCGCGAGTAGGCATCGATCTCGAGGCCTTCCACACGCTTGTACTTGCCGTTTTCGCAGGTGACCGGCACGCCGTAGATGACGTCTTCCGGAATACCGTACGAGCCGTCCGACGGAATACCCATCGTGACCCACTTGCCGTTCGTGCCGAGCACCCAGTCATGGATGTGGTCGATGGCAGCGTTGGCAGCCGAAGCGGCCGACGACAGACCACGGGCTTCGATGATGGCAGCGCCGCGCTTGCCGACGGTCGGCAGGAACACGTCGTTGTTCCACACGTCGTCGTTGATCAGGGCCTTCACGTTCTGGCCGTCGATCGTGGCGAAGCGGTAGTCGGCGTACATCGTCGGCGAGTGGTTGCCCCACACGGCCAGCTTTTCGATGCTGGCGACCGGCTTGCCAGTCTTGGCGGCGATTTGCGACAGGGCACGGTTGTGGTCCAGACGCAGCATCGCGGTGAAGTTTTCCTTCGGCAGGTTCGGGGCCGACTTCATGGCGATGTAGGCGTTCGTGTTGGCCGGGTTGCCGACCACGAGCACCTTGACGTCGCGCTTGGCGACTTCGTCCAGGGCCTTGCCTTGCACCGTGAAGATAGCGCCGTTGGCTTCGAGCAGGTCCTTGCGTTCCATGCCCTTCGAGCGCGGACGGGCACCGACCAGCAGTGCGACGTCAGCATCCTTGAAGGCGACCTTCGGGTCGTCGGTCACCACCACGCCGGCGAGCAGCGGGAAAGCGCAGTCTTCGAGCTCCATCACGACGCCCTTGACGGCGGCTTGAGCTTGCGGGAGGTCGAGCAGTTGCAGGATGACGGGCTGATCCTTGCCGAGCATGTCGCCATTGGCGATGCGGAACAGCAGGGAGTAGCCGATTTGACCAGCGGCGCCGGTGACGGCGACACGCATTGCGGGTTTTGCCATGAGAATCTCTCCAGACGTGTACAAATTCCTGCGAAGCTCAAGATAAGCTCGCCGTCCGGGTGGCTTTTTGCCAGGCTGACAGCGCCGCGTCACATGAAGCTTCTAAAATTCCTTGACCTACGGAAGCTTGCGGGCTGCGGGGTGTGCTGCCATCGACGCGTGCGAAGCGCCGGACTCTCTTATAAGATAGCCATATTGCGGCTGCGCAGGCCCCTGTTAGCCCGCGTCAGTGTAGGAGTGGCCACACTGAATGTCAACTCTATCTTATGTCTTATATAAGACATAGGATTATTGCTGTTATTCGATGGACGAAGGTCTTGATTTGTGGTCAAATCCCCGCCATGAATGCGAACGTTCGCGACACATCCAACACCACGCCGCCTGTCGATGCCCAGCAGCGGCCGGACAGCGCGCGTGACGCCGCACCGGCTCCTCAAGCGCCATCTGGCGTGGCTGCGGCAGGCGCGTCGCCGACGTTCAGCCCGCTGTACCAGCAGATCAAGGGGCTCATTACACAGAGCCTTCAAGCCGGCGAATGGAAACCCGGCGAAATCATTCCGAGTGAAGTCGATCTGGCAGGCCGCTACAAGGTCAGTCAGGGGACGGTGCGCAAAGCCATCGATGAGCTTGCCGCCGAAAACCTGCTCGTGCGCCGTCAGGGGCGCGGCACGTTTGTCGCCACGCACCACGAAGACCGGGTGCAGTTCCGGTTTTTGCGTCTCGCGCCCGATTCGGGCGAACAACACCATCCGCCCAGCCGTCTGATCGAGTGCCGCCGTATGCGCGCACCGGCCGAAATCGCACGTCAGCTCGACTTGCGCGCCGGCGACGGGGTGATTCTGATTCGCCGCATGATGGATTTCTCGGACCGTCCGACGGTGCTCGACGAAATCTGGCTGCCGGGCACGCTGTTTCGCGGCCTGACGGCGGAAAAACTCAATGAATACAAGGGGCCGATGTATGGTCTCTTCGAAGCCGAATTCGGCACGCGCATGATTCGCGCCGTGGAAAAAGTTCGCGCGGTGGCCGCGGACGACGCGACGGCGGATCTGTTGAAGGTGCCGAAGGGCTTCCCGCTGTTGAGTGTGGAGCGCGTCTCCTACACTTACGGGGATAAACCGGTGGAAGTGCGCCGGGGCTGGTATGTCACCACGGAACATCATTACCAGAACGAATTAAGTTGAGAGGGTAGGGCGGTCGAGGGTATCGGTTGGCGTCGTGGCCGGCAGATACCTGATGACTGGAGGCATGAGGGGCGGCGTGTCGTGCGCCGTTGGCAGGAATTTCCGGATCATTGGGAACCGTGATGGTGCATCGCACTAGAAACGGCGCTAAAATCCGGGGCTGATGTAACTACATGGGGTCTAGCATGGCTGAAGTGGTAAAAAAAGAGCGGCCAGTCTACAGGAATATCGGTATCGGACAGATTGTCACGTACCGTCTCCCGCTGGCTGGTATCGTGTCTATCCTGCACCGTATTAGCGGTGTGATCTTGTTCCTTCTGTTGCCGTTCGCGCTGTATTTGTTCGAACAGAGCCTCACGTCGGAACTCAGCTTCGACGTTCTGCGAAGCATCGCCTCCAACTGGTTTGCCAAGCTCGTCATCCTTGCGCTGTCGTGGGGTTTCCTGCAGCACTTCTGTGCTGGCGTGCGCCACCTGCGCATGGACTTCAATCACGACGCCGTGAGCAAGGAAGGCGGCAAGAACTCGGCAGTGGTCGTCGTGGTCGTGTCGCTCGTGCTGACGCTGGCCGTGGCCCTCAAGCTGTTCGGAGCGTTCTAAGATGGCACAGAACAATATTGGTTCCAAGCGCCTGGTCGTCGGCGCCCACTACGGGCTGCGCGACTGGATTGCGCAGCGCATGACCGCGGTCATCATGGCCGTGTACACCGTGATCCTGCTGGTGTGGTTCTTCACCGCCAAGGATTTCTCCTACGAAGGCTGGGCCGGCATTTTCGCGCATCAGTGGATGAAGCTGGCCACGTTGGTCACGCTGCTCGCGCTGTTCTATCACGCGTGGGTCGGTGTGCGCGACGTCTGGATGGACTACGTCAAGCCGGTCGGTTTGCGACTGGCGCTGTACGCGCTGACGATCGTCTGGCTGCTGGCTTGTGCCGGCTACGCCGCGCAGATTCTGTGGAGAGTGTAAAGAATGGCTGCAATTAAAAATTCGCTGCCGCGCCGCCGCTTTGACGTTGTCATCGTGGGCGCAGGTGGTTCGGGCATGCGTGCGTCGCTGCAACTGGCCAAGGCCGGTCTGTCGGTGGCCGTGCTGTCCAAGGTGTTCCCCACCCGTTCGCATACCGTTGCTGCCCAGGGCGGCATCGGCGCTTCGCTCGGCAACATGAGCGAAGACAACTGGCATTACCACTTCTACGACACCATCAAGGGCTCCGACTGGCTCGGCGACCAGGATGCGATCGAGTTCATGTGCCGCCAGGCACCGAACGCCGTGTACGAGCTCGAACACTTCGGCATGCCGTTCGACCGTAACGCGGATGGCACGATTTATCAGCGCCCGTTCGGCGGTCACACGGCCAACTATGGTGAGAAGCCGGTCCAGCGCGCTTGCGCGGCCGCCGACCGTACCGGTCACGCCCTGCTGCACACGCTGTATCAGCAAAACGTCGCCGCTAAGACCCACTTCTTCGTTGAGTGGATGGCGCTCGACCTGATCCGTAACGCCGAAGGCGATGTCCTCGGTGTGTCGGCGCTGGAACTCGAAACGGGCGAAGTCTACCTGCTCGAAGCCAAGTGCACGTTGTTCGCGACCGGCGGTGCCGGCCGTGTGTACGCTGCCTCGACGAACGCGTTCATCAACACCGGCGACGGTCTGGGCATGGCGGCACGTGCCGGCATTCCGCTCGAAGACATGGAATTCTGGCAATTCCACCCGACCGGCGTGGCCGGCGCGGGCGTGCTGATCACGGAAGGTGTGCGCGGCGAAGGCGGTATTCTGCGCAACTCGAACGGCGAGCGTTTCATGGAACGTTACGCCCCGACGCTGAAGGATCTGGCGCCGCGTGACTTCGTGTCGCGTTCGATGGACCAGGAAATCAAGGAAGGCCGCGGCTGCGGCCCGAACGGCGACTACGTGCTGCTCGACCTCTCGCACATCGGTGCCGAGACGATCATGAAGCGCCTGCCGTCGATTCGCGAAATCGCATTGAAGTTCGCCAACGTCGACGCGATCAAGGAACCGATTCCGGTCGTGCCGACCATCCACTATCAGATGGGTGGTATCCCGACGAACTATCACGGCCAGGTCGTGGTGCAGCAGGAAGGCGCCTCGGTGCCGGTCAACGGCTTCTACGCCGTGGGCGAGTGCTCGTGCGTGTCGGTCCACGGTGCCAACCGTCTGGGCACGAACTCGCTGCTCGACCTCGTGGTGTTCGGCCGTGCGGCCGGTAACCACATCGTCGACTTCGTGAAGAATCACGGCGACCACAAGCCGCTGCCCGCCGACGCCGGCGAGAACGCCCTGGCACGTCTGGGCCGCCTCGAAGGGTCGAGCTCGGGCGAGTATGCCCAGGACGTCGCCAACGACATCCGCGCCACGATGCAAAAGCATGCTGGCGTGTTCCGCACTGCCGACCTGCTCAAGGAAGGCGTGGGCGAGATTCTGCAAGTGGCCGAGCGCGTGTCGCACGTCCACCTGAAGGACAAGTCGAAGGTGTTCAACACCGCGCGTATGGAAGCGCTGGAAGTCGACAACCTGATCGAAGTGGCCAAGGCCACCATGATCGCAGCCGAAGCCCGTAAGGAAAGCCGTGGCGCACACGCGCACAGCGATTATCCGGAGCGCGACGACGCCAACTGGATGCGCCACTCGCTGTTCTTCAGCGAAGGTAATCGTCTGGATTACAAGCCGGTGCAACTCAAGCCGCTGACCGTCGACTCGGTTCCGCCCAAGGCGCGGACGTTCTAAGGGATTCGCAAGATCATGAAACGTATTTTTGAAGTCTACCGTTACGATCCGGACAAGGACGCCGCACCGTACATGCAGACCTACGAGGTCGAACTCGACGGTCATGAACGCATGCTGCTGGACGCCCTGGTCAAGCTCAAGAAGATCGATGAAGGCATCGCCTTCCGCCGCTCGTGCCGTGAAGGCGTGTGCGGTTCGGACGCGATGAACATCAACGGCAAGAATGGTCTGGCCTGCCTGACCAACATGAAGGATCTGCCGAACAAGATCGTGCTGAAGCCGCTGCCGGGCCTGCCCGTCATTCGCGACCTGATCGTCGACATGACGCACTTCTTCAACCAGTACCACTCGATCAAGCCGTACCTGATCAACCCCGAGCCGGCACCGGAGAAGGAGCGCCTTCAGTCGCCCGAGCAACGTGATGAGCTGGATGGTCTGTACGAGTGTATTCTTTGCGCATCGTGCTCGACCTCGTGCCCGAGCTTCTGGTGGAACCCGGACAAGTTCGTCGGCCCGGCTGGCCTGCTGCAAGCCTATCGCTTCATCGCGGACAGCCGCGATACGGCGACGAGCGAGCGTCTGGACAACCTGGAAGATCCGTACCGACTGTTCCGCTGCCACACCATCATGAACTGCGTGGACGTGTGCCCGAAGGGTCTGAACCCGACGAAGGCCATCGGCAAGATCAAGGAGTTGATGGTGCGTCGCGCCGTCTAAACATAGATCATGCCGGACACTACTCACCAGTCTGATCCGGTCAAGCGTGCCCGCCTGCGTTGGCGGGCACGTCGCGGCTTGCTGGAAAACGACCTCATCCTCGAGCGGTTCTTCGCCAAGTACGAAGCCTCGATGACCGATGAGGACGTCGGCGCCCTGACCAGGCTGCTCGATTTGAGCGACAACGATTTGATGGATCTGCTGCTAGCGCGTAAAGAGCCCGAGGCGGATCTGGACGGGCCGGACGTGCAGCGCCTGCTGGCGCTTTTGCGTGCCGTGTAGGGGTTTAAGTATTTTTTTGAGGAAGCGATATGACTCCGTCTGATGTTAAAGCCACCCTATCTTTCTCTGATGAATCGCCCAGCGTAGAGCTGCCGATTTACAAGGGTACGATGGGTCCGGATGTGATCGACATCCGCAAGCTGTACGGCCAGACCGGCAAATTCACGTATGACCCGGGCTTCATGTCGACGGCGTCGTGCAATTCCGCCATCACTTACATCGATGGCGACAAGGGCGAGCTGCTGTACCGCGGCTACCCGATCGAACAGTTGGCCACCAACTGCGACTTCCTCGAGACCTCGTACCTGCTGCTCAAGGGCGAACTGCCGAACGCGCAGCAAAAGGCCGAGTTTGTCGACACCGTGACCCGTCACACGATGGTTCACGAGCAGATGAATTTCTTCTTCCGTGGCTTCCGTCGCGACGCGCACCCGATGGCTGTGCTGACCGGCTCGGTTGGCGCCCTGTCGGCGTTCTACCACGACTCGCTGGACATCAATAATCCGAATCACCGTGAAGTCTCGGCGATTCGTCTGATCGCCAAGCTGCCGACGCTCGTCGCCATGGCGTACAAGTACAGCATCGGTCAGCCGTTCGTGTACCCGAGCAACGACCTGTCGTACAGCGCGAACTTCATGCGCATGATGTTCGCCAACCCGTGCGAAGAGTACAAGGTCAACGACGTGCTGGTGCGCGCCCTCGACCGTATCCTGATCCTGCACGCCGATCACGAACAGAACGCTTCGACCTCGACCGTGCGTCTGGCCGGTTCGTCGGGCGCCAACCCGTTCGCCTGTATCGCTGCCGGTATCGCCTGTCTGTGGGGCCCGGCGCACGGTGGTGCGAACGAAGCCGCGCTGAACATGCTCGAGCAGATCGGTTCGTCGGACAAGATTCCTGAGTTCATCAAGCAAGTGAAGGACAAGAACTCGGGCGTGAAGCTGATGGGCTTCGGTCACCGCGTGTACAAGAACTACGATCCGCGTGCCAAGCTGATGCGCGAAACGTGCTACGAAGTGCTCAACGAACTGGGCCTGCACGACGATCCGCTGTTCAAGCTGGCCATGCAGCTCGAAAAGATTGCTCTGGAAGACGAATACTTCGTGTCGCGCAAGCTTTACCCGAACGTCGACTTCTACTCGGGCATCGTTCAGCGCGCACTGGGTATCCCGACGTCGATGTTCACCTGCATCTTCGCGCTGGCCCGTACCGTGGGCTGGATCGCGCAGTGGAACGAGATGATCGGCGAGCCGGATCAGAAGATTGGCCGTCCGCGTCAGCTGTTCATCGGCCACACGCCGCGCGAAGTCGCAGCCATCGACAAGCGCTAAGCGCGTCGATGGCCTCCGGCACGGCCCCCGCTTGCCGTGCCGGCACCGCAACCTTGCTGAAACGGCAAGGCGGTGCGGCCCGCAACGAGCCCTCGTTGCGCTATATTCGAATCCACGGCACACGCTGCCGTGATTCGCACAAATCCCCGGTTGATCGTGCGTTTACCGCCCGGTTTCCCGGGGATTTTGTATTCCGCCGGCGCGAAAGCGCTATGGCATAATCAAAAGTTCCCAGAACGAAATCTGTTCCCAGAACAATATTTAGCCCCGCGTTTTTATCATGGCCCAGACGCTGTATGACAAATTGTGGGATGCACATGTCGTGCATACCGAGGACGATGGCACTACGGTGCTCTACATCGACCGTCACCTGCTGCACGAGGTGACCAGTCCGCAGGCGTTCGAGGGGCTAAAACTCGCGCAGCGTCCGGTCTGGCGTCTGTCCGCGAACCTCGCGGTGTCGGACCACAACGTGCCGACCACCGACCGCACGCAAGGCATCGCCGACCCGATTTCGCGTCTGCAAGTCGATACGCTCGACACCAACTGCGACAGCTTCGGCATCACCCAATTCAAGATGAACGATCTCCGTCAGGGGATCGTGCACGTGATCGGCCCTGAGCAGGGCGCCACGCTGCCGGGCATGACGGTCGTGTGCGGCGACTCGCATACGTCGACGCACGGCGCCTTCGGTGCGCTGGCCTTCGGCATCGGCACGTCGGAAGTCGAGCACACGCTCGCCACGCAGACGCTGCTCATGAAGAAGAGCAAGAACATGCTCGTGAAGGTCGAAGGCACGCTGCCGCGCGGCTGCTCGGCCAAGGACATCGTGCTGGCCGTCATCGGCAAGATCGGTACCGCAGGCGGCACCGGCTACACGATCGAATTCGCCGGTTCGGCCATTCGCTCGCTGACGATGGAAGGCCGCATGACAGTGTGCAACATGGCGATCGAAGCGGGCGCACGCGCCGGTCTGGTCGCCGTGGACGACACCACGATCAACTACGTGAAGGGCCGTCCGTTCTCGCCGAGCGGCGTGGAATTCCAGCAGGCCGAAGCCTACTGGCGCACGTTCCACACCGACGCGGGCGCGAAGTTCGACCACGTCGTCGAGATCAATGCCGCCGACCTGCGCCCGCAAGTGAGCTGGGGCACGTCGCCGGAAATGGTGGTCAGCATCGACGACCGCGTGCCGGACCCTGAGAAGGAAAAAGACCCGGTCAAGCGCAGCGCCATGGAGCGCGCACTTGAGTACATGGCGCTTACGCCGGATACGCCGATGTCGAGCATCAACGTCGACAAGGTGTTCATCGGGTCGTGCACCAACTCGCGCATCGAAGACATTCGTGCGGCCGCCTACGTGGTGAAGAAGTTGGGCCGCCGTGTGGCATCGAACGTGCGTCTGGCGATGGTCGTGCCGGGCTCGGGTCTGGTGAAGCATCAAGCCGAGCAGGAAGGGCTGGATCTGGTCTTCAAGGCCGCCGGCTTCGAATGGCGCGAACCGGGTTGCTCGATGTGTCTGGCGATGAACGCTGACCGTCTGGAACCGGGTGAGCGCTGTGCCTCGACCTCGAACCGCAACTTCGAAGGCCGTCAGGGCGCAGGTGGCCGTACGCACCTCGTGAGCCCGGCCATGGCCGCCGCCGCTGCCATCGAAGGCCATTTCGTCGACGTGCGCCGCTTGGTCTGAGCGCCAGGCATCGATTTATCCGTCGTTTGACAATTTCTTTTAGAGAGACAAAACCATGAAGAAACTGTGGATGCTGATCGGTGCGGTGCTGCTACTGGGCGTGACGGGCTGCAATACGATGGCCGGCCTCGGCAAAGATACGCAGGCTGCCGGCTCGGCGCTCGAAAACGCGGCGAAGAAGTGATGCGACGGCGCGTGTCGTGACGATTCCGGTCTCACCGGACTCACGATATGCGCCTTTGAGATTCCCGGCTGGGGTGGCCTGCGCCAAAGGGCGAAGGATCACACCGCAGCCGAACTGTTTTGATCAGGTGGTTTGTGATGGAAAAATTTACCGTCCATACGGGGTTGGTGGCACCGCTCGATCGCGAGAACGTCGACACCGACGCGATCATCCCCAAGCAATTCCTCAAGTCGATCAAGCGCACGGGTTTCGGCCCGAACCTGTTCGACGAATGGCGTTATCTCGACGTGGGTCAGCCCGGGCAGGATTGCAGCACGCGTCCGCTCAACCCGAATTTTGTGCTGAACCAGCCGCGCTTCCAGAATTCGACGGTGCTGCTCGCCCGCAAGAATTTCGGTTGCGGCAGCTCGCGTGAGCACGCACCGTGGGCCTTGCAGCAGTACGGTTTTCGCGCCGTAATTGCGCCCAGCTTCGCCGACATCTTCTTCAACAACTGCTACAAAAACGGGCTGCTGCCGATCGCGCTGTCCGAGTTGCAGGTCGATCATCTGTTCAACGAGACCGCCGCGTTCCCGGGCTATCAGTTGACGATCGACCTCGACAAGCAGGCCGTGATCGCCGCTGACGGCCGCGCGTATGAGTTCGACATCGCGCCGTTCCGCAAGTACTGCCTGCTGAACGGTTTCGACGATATCGGCCTGACGCTGCGTCACGCCGACAAGATTCGCGCGTATGAAGCGGAGCGGCTTGCCAAGCAGCCGTGGCTCTCGACGCGTCTGCCGGGCTGAGCCCCGCACCCCCTAGGAGAAACGCATGAAAATCGCTGTGTTGCCGGGTGACGGCATTGGTCCGGAAATCGTGAAGGAAGCCGTCAATGTGCTCAATGCGCTTGGCGAGACGTTCGAACTGGAAGAAGCGCCCGTCGGCGGCGCGGGTTATGAGGCATCGGGACACCCGCTGCCCGACGCCACGCTCAAGCTGGCCAAGGAAGCGGATGCCATCCTGTTTGGCGCCGTGGGCGACTGGAAGTATGATTCGCTGGAGCGTGCACTGCGTCCCGAGCAAGCAATTCTGGGCCTGCGCAAGCATTTGCAGCTGTTCGCCAACTTCCGTCCGGCCATTCTGTACAAGGAACTGGCCGCCGCATCGAGCCTGAAGCCGGAAATCGTGGCAGGCCTCGATATCCTGATCATCCGCGAGTTGAATGGCGACATCTACTTCGGTCAGCCGAAGGGCTTCCGTCAATCGCCGGATGGGGCTTTCGAAGGTGCGCGCGAAGGTTTTGATACCATGCGCTATAGCGTGCCCGAAGTGGAGCGTATCGCCCACGTGGCGTTTCAGGCAGCGGCCAAGCGCGACAAGCGTTTGTGCTCGGTGGACAAGGCCAACGTGCTCGAGACGTCGCAGCTGTGGCGCGACACGATGATCGAGGTCGCCAAGCAGTATCCGGACGTCGAGTTGTCGCACATGTACGTCGACAACGCCGCGATGCAACTGGTCAAGGCGCCGAAGAACTTCGACGTGGTGGTGACGGGTAACATGTTCGGCGATATCCTGTCGGACGAGGCCGCGATGCTCACGGGTTCGATCGGCATGCTGCCGTCGGCGTCGCTGGACGCCAACAACAAGGGGTTGTACGAGCCGTCGCACGGTTCGGCACCCGACATCGCCGGCAAGGGCGTGGCCAATCCGTTGGCGACGATTCTGTCGGCGGCCATGATGCTGCGTTACACGCTGGGTCGCGCCGAACAGGCCGATCGCGTGGAGAGCGCAGTGAAGAAGGTGCTGGCGCAGGGGTTGCGCACGCCCGATATCTGGCAGGAAGGCGCGACCAAGGTTGGTACGCGCGAAATGGGCGCGGCGGTGGTTGCCGCGCTGTAACGTTGACGGGGCGTCGGGAGACGCCCCTCAGCGCAATTGCAACGATAAGAGAGTGGACAAATGAAAACCGTAGGTCTGGTAGGTTGGCGGGGCATGGTCGGTTCGGTGCTGATGCAGCGCATGCAGCAGGAGAACGACTTCGCCTTGATCGAGCCGGTGTTTTTCAGCACCAGCAACGCGGGCGGCAAAGCCCCGTCGATGGCGAAGAATGAGACTTCGCTGAAAGACGCCAATGATGTCAATGAGCTGAAAAAATGCGACATCATCATTACCTGCCAGGGCGGTGACTACACAACAGAGATTTTCCCGAAGCTGCGCGCAGCGGGCTGGAATGGCTACTGGATCGACGCGGCCTCGACGCTGCGCATGAAGGACGATGCCATCATCGTGCTCGATCCGGTCAATCTCGATGTGATCAAGAATGCGCTGACCAAGGGCACCAAGAACTTCGTCGGCGGCAACTGTACGGTCAGCTGCATGCTGATGGGCCTGGGTGGTCTGTTCCAGCATGGTCTGGTTGATTGGCTGACGTCGATGACGTATCAGGCGGCCTCGGGTGGCGGTGCGCAGCACATGCGCGAACTGCTCACGCAATTCGGCACGATCAACGCCGAAGTCAAGGCGCTGCTCGACGACCCGCACTCGGCGATTCTCGAAATCGACCGCAAGGTGCTGGCCAAGCAGCACGCACTGACGGCTGACGAGACCAAGCAATTCGGCGTGCCGCTGGGCGGCAACCTGATTCCGTGGATCGACAAGGATCTGGGCAACGGCCAGTCGAAGGAAGAATGGAAGGGCGGTGCCGAGACCAACAAGATTCTGGGTCTGGGTGACGGTTTCCCGGGCACGCGTGCCATTCCGGTGGACGGTCTGTGCGTGCGTATCGGTGCGATGCGTTGCCATAGTCAGGCACTGACCATCAAGCTTACGAAGGATGTGCCGTTAGATGAACTGACCGACATCATCGGTCAGGCGAACGACTGGGTGAAGGTCGTGCCGAACACGCGCGAGGCGTCGATGAAGGATTTGACGCCTGCTGCTGTGACCGGCACGATGTCGATTCCGGTGGGCCGCCTGCGCAAGATGTCGATGGGTCCGGAGTATCTGTCGGCGTTCACGGTGGGCGATCAGCTCCTGTGGGGGGCGGCAGAACCGCTGCGTCGTATGCTGCGGATCCTGCTGGACGCTTGAGCGTTACAGTGCATCGGTAAGGCGTGAAGAACGGCGGCCCGCGTGGCCGCCGTCCGCGCTTTGGGAGGCGCCCCCTGCAACTCGCGGGGCGGCCAGTGAGAACAATCGACTGACAGGCTTGACAAGACACAGTGCGGAAATACTCGATCGGCAAGCGTGCAAATTCGTCCCGGAACTCGTCCCGCAACTCGTTTCGACTGACTGCGGCGGCGGCCGTCTTGTGGAGCCTCGGGCTTCTCAATGCCGGTGCGGCCGAATTCGGCCCGCAACAGGTGCGCTCCACTGCCGGGCAACCGCTGCGTGCGGTGATCGTGCTGGGCAATGTGTCGCAGGCCGAAGCCGATGGGCTGTCCGTCAAGCTGGCCGGGCGCGATGCGTTTCGGCAAGCCGGACTGCGCTACGACCCGACGCTCGAAAAGATTTCCGTCTCTGTCGAGCCGACGGGCGGGCGCGAACCGGGCTATAGCGGCACGTATCTCGTCCACGTCGATTCGGCCGAGCCGATCAGCACGTCGTTCCTCGATTTGTTGCTCGTGCTGGAGTGGCGCACCGGACGACAGTCCAATGCCGTGACGCTCTCGGCCATTCCCGAAGCCAGTGCCGCCCAACCGCAGGCCGTCGTGCCCGCGGCTGCGGCAGCCAGTGCCTCGTCGAATGCCGCCGCGAATGTGCCGGCGCAGGATGCTACGTCAGGTCAGTCAGGCCAATCGAACGAATCGAACCCATCGACGCGACCCACACGCCCGGGCAATGCAGCCAGCGCCAGACCGGCACCGGCGGCTTCGAGCGCTTCGGCCGAGGGCGCGCGCACGGTGGAGCGGGGTGACTCGCTGTCGTCGATTGCCCGTGAATTCACGGGCGGCGAGGGCGGTACCACGCTCGCGCAGATGATGACGGCGTTGTTCGAATCGAATCGTTCGGCGTTCATTGGCAACGACCCGAATCGTTTGCGTCAGGGGGCGACGCTCGCGCGCCCGTCCGATGCACAGGTGCAGGAAGTCCCGCCCACGCAGGCACGCAAGTTTGTGTCGGCGGCGCGGGAACAGTTTGATGCGTATCGCGCGCGGCTGGCCGAATCGACGGCACAGCAGGCAGCACCGGCCAATGGCCGCAGTGCGCAGGGTGCGATTGAAGCGGGCAAGGCGCCGGAAGCCGCCGCCCCCGCCGCGCGTGATGAATTGAAGCTGTCGCGACCCGGTAAGGGGCGCGGAGCCGGCAAGACCGGCAACGGCGAGGAAGAACAAATCGCTCAGGGCAAGGCACAGACCGAGGCTCAGGGCAGGGTGAATGAGTTGCAGAAGAACGTAGCAGATCTCCAGAAGTTGTTGGCGATGAAGAATCAGGCTGTCGCCAACCTGGAGGAGCAGGCCGCCATCGCTTCCGGGGCGACTGCACAAGACAAGCAAGCGAATACCGCCAAGGGTAAGGACGCCGCCAACGCGACGGCTAAGGACGCGAAGTCTGCGGCGAATGCGGCGAATGCGGCTAACGCGGCTAACGCCACGGCAACCGCGGCGAATGACGCGAACGCATCGGGCGCGGCAGCAGAGGGTGCCGCCGCTTCGGCAGCGACTGCGGCGGCTAGCGCTTCGGATGCCGCGGCACAAGCCGTGGTGGCGAGCGAGGCAGCAGCGTCTGCGACGCAAGCGGCCAGCGCGGCGGCAGCGGAAACCAAGCCTGCGCCGAATGCTTCGATGAACTGGCGTGCGGTGCGCGACAACCCGTATGTGCTGCCGGGCGCAGGCGTTCTGGTGGTGCTGATGGGCCTTTGGTGGCTGATGCGCCGCCGTCGCGCCGAGCCGCCGGTGGGTCAGGACGGTCCGTACGACGATGGTCGTGACGGTAGCGATGGCCGCACGCCGCACGACGGCCCGCAGGGCGCCGAGCCGCAACTGTCGCAAGGCGGTTCGACGGTGGCGGGCGTTGTCACGGGCGCAGCAGTGGCCACAGGTGCCGCTGGTGCTGCTGCCATGTATGCCGCCCATCAGGCCGAAGCCGACGAGCATTTGCATCCGAGCGCCGACGATACTTGGGCGGAACCCGTCGAGCCGGCTGAGCCGACTGAAGGCGAAGGCGTTGCCGCGCTGGAAGCGGAACATCCCGATGCGACAGTTGCTGGCGCAGCGCTGCCGGGCGAATGGGATGCCGAACAGGAACACCTGACGGACGATCTGGCCGATCAGGCGCACGAGGCGCACGAAACGCACGAAACGCACGAAACGCACGAAGCGTCGTTCGATGCCGCAGAGGCGCTCGCCGACACCCCAGAGGCCTTCGTCACGCCGCCGGAAGCCCCGGCGCATGGCGATGCCGAAGAACCCGTCGCGGACGCCGCCAGCGAACCGGAAATCAACTGGGACGACGCCTTCGCCGAACAGGCGGGCGAGGTGCCGGTAGCGCAGACACCGCACGACGATCCGGCCGCCGCAAGTCTGTCGGCGCTGGAAGCCCTCGGTGCTGCTGCCGCCGTCGGCGGCGTTGCCGCAGCCTCGGCACATGTGGCCGAGCCGTTGGTCGAGCCGCAACACGAAGCACCGGTTGCCGAACCTGTCGCAGAAGCCGAGCCGCAAAACGGCGTGGCAGGCATGTTGGGCGATCTCGATCTCGGTTTGCCGGGTCAGCCGGCACACGTCGGCACGATTGCCAGCGGTGCATTGCCGTCGCTCTCAAGCGGTATCGGTTCTGTACAGTTCACGATGGCGCCGCAGGCAGGGGAGGCTCATATCCATGCACCGTCCGGCGATCAAGGCGATTTCGATGCCGACGATGGCGAACTGAGCGACGCCGACTTCGACGCAGCCCTCAAGGCCGCCGCCGAATCGCCGCGCAGCTATACCGACAGCGCCCACGAAGCCCCGTCGCTCAAGCCGATGTCGTTCGATCTGTCGGACTTCAGTCTGGATTTGAAGGGTGACGAGGCAAACGTGACGACCATCGCGCCTGCCTTCGTGAGCGCGCCGACGTTGCCGGAGGCCACGGGCGATGAGGCGCTGGTCGAGCACGACGCCTTTGCGCAAGCGGCGCCGTCGACGGGCTATGCGCCTCACGCGACGCCGTCCGCTCAGACTTGGGCACACGCGGCCCCGTCGCAATCACCGGATACGCCGGCCTTTGCGTCGCCTGCGGAGCCAGCGGCACCCGTTCCTGCCCCGGCTGCACCCGCGCCCGCCCCCGCAGCGCCGAGCCCCATTGCGCCGCAACTGGCCGATCTGGCGGTGCCTGACGAGTTCCACACCAAACTCGAACTGGCGGCGGCTTACCAGACGATTGGCGACGACGACGGTGCGCGCGAGTTGCTCGAAGAGGTCATCGCGGGGGGCGACGAGGCGCAACAGTCGGTCGCCCGCAGCCGTCTGGCGGAACTCGGAAAGTGACGAAAACGGCGTGAAATTCGACGTCGGGGGCGAGGCAGAACACCGCCGAACACCCTGATCGTCCGCAGAAACGCAGCAACACAGTGACGCCGGCAGCGACCGGCGAACACACCACAGGTTGACCGTAGTTTCGGGCGCTCGTAGGTTGGGCGCCCGTTTTTCTTTTACCGCAGGCGTGCCGTTGGGCACGCATCAGATATGCGAATCGCACTGGGCATCCACTACGACGGCACGGCGTTTTCCGGCTGGCAATCGCAGCCGCACGGCAACACCGTGCAGCAGGCGCTCGAATCCGCGTTGCGGGAGTTCGGCGGCGTCGCCCTGCCGACGACGGTGGCCGGGCGTACGGATACGGGCGTGCACGGCATCGGGCAGGTGGTGCATTTCGACACCGAACTCGACCGGGCAATGTTCTCGTGGGTGCGCGGCGTGAACGCGTTTCTGCCGAAGACCGTGGCCGTGCAATGGGCGCAGGCCATGTCCGACGACTTCCACGCGCGCTTCATTGCGTTCGAGCGCACGTACTTTTACGTGCTGTACGTGCATCCGGTGCGCTCGCCATTGCTCGAAGGCCGTTGTGGCTGGCTGCACACCCCGCTGGATCTCGACGCCATGCGTGCCGCCGGTCAGGCGCTGGTCGGTGAGCACGACTTTTCGGCGTTCCGCTCGTCCGAATGTCAGGCGAAGACACCGGTGAAGCATCTGTACGCCATCGATATCGAGCAGCAGGGCAACTTCTTCGTGTTCCGCTTCCGGGCGAGCGCGTTCCTGCATCACATGGTGCGCAACATCATGGGCTGTCTGGTGGCGATCGGCCGGGGCCGTCAGTCGGTTGACTGGATGGCGGCCGTGCTGGAGAGCCGCGACCGCCGTCAGGCCGCGCCGACGTTCATGCCGGATGGCTTGTACCTCGCGCGCGTGGGGTATCCTGAGCGCTTCGCAGTGCCCGAGCCCAACTGGGCGGCGTGGCCGTTCCCGATGCCTTGGGCACAAGACGGAACCCCTTCATGACATCTCGCACCCGAATCAAGATTTGCGGCCTGTCGCAGCCGGCGGACGTCGACCACGCGGTCGCCCTCGGCGTCGATGCGATCGGCCTCGTGTTTTACCCGCCCAGCCCACGCTACGTGGATCTCGCGCGCGCCGCCGAACTGGCCCGCCGGGTGCCGCCGTATGTGAGCGTGGTGGGGTTGTTCGTCAACGCCACGGCAGACGACATTGCGCGTACCGTCGAGGCGGTGCCGCTGACCACGCTGCAATTCCATGGCGATGAGTCGCCGGAAGTTTGCGCAGCGTTGTCCGCCGCCGCAGGGCACCGTCCGTACACGCGTGCCATGCGTATTGGCCCGGAGACGAAAGACAGTAGCGATTTGCTACAATTCGCAAACGCATACGCCGCCGCGCAAGGTATTTTGCTGGATGCCCTGGTTGAGGGCTACGGGGGCGGGGGAAAGGTTTTCGATTGGTCACTTATTCCAAAAGACATCGCGCGTCGGGCCGTTTTGAGTGGTGGCTTGAACGCACACAACGTTGCTGAGGCAATCCGCCAGGTGACGCCGTACGCCGTCGACGTGTCGAGCGGTGTTGAGGCGTCACGGGGCGTGAAAGATCCCGCCCGAATGACGGCGTTCGTGCGCGCAGTGCGCGCTGCCGACGCCGAATAGCAACCTGCCGGGGCGCCCGCAATGGGCCGCACCCCCGGTTACTGCGAAGAGTGACGACCATGTACGATTTGCCCGATGCCCGTGGCCACTTTGGCCAATATGGCGGTGTTTTTGTTGCCGAGACGCTGATTCACGCGCTCGACGAGCTGCGTGAGGCTTACGCCAAGTACCAGCACGATCCCGCCTTTCTCGAAGAATTCAATTACGAACTGAAGCACTACGTCGGCCGTCCGTCGCCGATTTATCACGCCAAGCGCTGGAGCAGCGAGCTGGGCGGTGCACAGGTCTATCTGAAGCGCGAAGACTTGAACCACACCGGCGCGCATAAGGTGAACAACGTGATCGGGCAGGCGCTGCTCGCCCGCCGTATGGGCAAGCGCCGCGTCATTGCCGAGACCGGTGCCGGTCAGCATGGCGTGGCCACCGCAACCATCGCGGCGCGTTTCGGCATGGAATGCGTCGTCTACATGGGCGCGGAAGACGTCAAGCGTCAGGCCGCCAACGTCTATCGCATGCAGTTGCTCGGTGCGACCGTCGTGCCCGTCGAATCGGGTTCGAAGACGCTCAAGGACGCCCTCAACGAAGCCATGCGCGACTGGGTGACGAACGTCGAAAGCACGTTCTACATCATCGGCACCGTGGCCGGCCCGCATCCGTACCCGATGCTCGTGCGCGACTTCCAGCGCGTGATCGGCGACGAGTGCAAGGTGCAGATGCCCGAGCTTGCCGGCCGTCAGCCGGACTACGTGCTCGCCTGCGTGGGCGGTGGCTCCAACGCCATGGGCATCTTCTATCCGTACATCGATCTGCCCGACGTCAAGCTCGTGGGCGTGGAAGCGGCGGGCGACGGCATCGAAACCGGCCGTCACGCGGCGTCGATCATCGGTGGCACGCCGGGCGTGCTGCACGGCAACCGCACGTATCTGCTGCAAGACGCCAATGGCCAGATCACCGAGACGCATTCGATCTCGGCCGGTCTCGACTATCCGGGTGTCGGCCCCGAACACGCATGGCTGCACGATATCCATCGTGCCGAGTACGTGGGCATCACCGATACCGAAGCCCTCAAGGCTTTCCATGACTGCTGCCGGATCGAGGGCATCATCCCCGCATTGGAGTCGAGCCACGCGCTCGCCTACGCGTGCAAACTTGCGCCCACGCTGAGCCGCGACCAGATCGTTCTGGTCAACCTCTCGGGACGGGGTGACAAGGACATGCACACCGTGATGGCGATGGCCAAACCGGCCAGCGACGCCTGAGCGGCGCCGCGAGACTCCACCGATTCGACAGGTAACCAGAACCCGCATGACCGACCGCAACGCGCCGCCGCAAGAGACCATCGCTCAGGGCGAGGCACAAAATGACGTCCTCGGGACTGCGCGTCCCGCTCGTCCTGTTGATGCCACCGAAGCCGCGGCTGCGCGTCTTGAAGCCATGGAGGCGGCCGGCGAGCTTCGCGCGCGCTGGGCGCCGGGCGACATCGCGCTACGTCATGCCGACTTCCTGCAACACGTGCATGAACTGCCAGATGGGTCCGTCGACCTGATTCTTGCTGACCCGCCGTACGGGCTGGGCAAGGATTACGGCAACGACTCCGACAAGCGCTCGGGCGAGGATTTTCTCGGCTGGACGTACGGCTGGCTCGAAGCGGCGATTCCGAAACTTGCGCCGCGCGGCTCGCTGTATCTGTTCTGCACGTGGCAATACGCCCCCGAGCTGTTCGTGTTCCTCAAGCAGCGCATGCTGATGATCAACGAGATCATCTGGGATCGCCGCGTACCGAGCATGGGCGGCAGCACGCGACGCTTTTCGTCGGTGCACGACAACATCGGCTTCTTCGCGGTTTCGAAAGACTATTACTTCGATCTCGATGCCGTGCGCGTGCCTTATGACGCCGCGACGAAGAAGGCCCGCTCGCGTCGCATCTTCGAGGGCAGCAAGTGGCTGGAACTCGGTTACAACCCCAAGGATCTGTGGTCCATCTCGCGATTGCACCGGCAAGACCCCGAACGCGTCGATCATCCGACGCAGAAACCGCTGCATATCATCGAGCGCATGGTGCTGTCGAGTTGCCCGCCCGGCGGCCTCGTGCTTGACCCGTTTATGGGCAGTGGCACGACTGCCGTGGCCTGCGCGCTGCACGGCCGGCGTTTCGTCGGCTTCGAGCTGAACGCGCACTACCACGCGCTCGCAAACCAACGACTTCAGAGACTTTCCGATCATGTCCCGCATTCAAGCGACGTTCCAAGCCTTGCAAGCGCAGGGTAAGAAGGGCCTCATTCCGTTCATCACCGCCGGTGACCCCGAGCCGGGCTGGACGGTCAAACTGATGCATGCACTGGCCGATAACGGCGCCGACGTCATCGAACTCGGTGTGCCGTTTTCCGACCCGATGACCGACGGCCCGGTGATTCAGCGCGCGTCCGAGCGCGCGTTGGCACGTGGCGTGAGCCTCGCCGAGGTGCTCGGCTACGTGGCTGCATTCCGCCAGACCAACGACCGCACCCCGATCGTGCTGATGGGCTACGCCAACCCCATCGAGGCGATGGGGCTCGACGCCTTTGCCGAACGGGCAGCGGCGGCCGGTGTAGACGGCGTGCTGGTGGTCGACTACCCGCCGGAAGAAGCCGAGGAATACGCCGGTGCCATGCGCGCCCGCGGTATCGATCCGATCTTCCTGCTGGCGCCGACCTCGACCGATGCGCGCATTGCCGCCGTGGCCAAGCAGGCGAGCGGCTATCTGTACTACGTCTCGCTCAAGGGCGTGACCGGTGCAGCGAGCCTCGATCTGGACAGCGTGGCCGCGAAAATCCCCCAGATCAAGGCGGTGGCACCGCTGCCGGTGGGCGTGGGCTTCGGTATTCGCGATGCCGAAACGGCCCGTGCCATCTCGGGTGTGGCCGATGCCGTGGTGATCGGCAGTGCCATCGTGCAACGGCTCGAAAACACGCCGCGTGATCTGGAAGGCCAGAACGCGGTAAAATCGCTGGCTGAATTCATCGGCGAAATCCGTCAGGCGCTCGACGAGGGCCTGCCAGCGCGGTAACACGCGCGGCCGGGTGGGGTATCATCCCGCCGATGAAACGCTGAATTGAAACGGCCGTCAGGCCGCTGAGACGCCCGTCCCCGCCCGGGGGCGGGCGTTTGCCAAGGAGAAACTATGAGCTGGCTCGATAAGCTGCTGCCCCCGAAGATCAAGCAAACCGATCCGACGCAGCGCAACAAGAGCATCCCGGAAGGGCTGTGGATCAAGTGCCCGTCGTGCGAAGCCGTGCTGTATCGCAACGACGTGGAAGCGAATCTGCATGTCTGCCCGAAGTGCGACCATCACATGCGCATCGGTGCGCGCGCCCGTCTGGACGCATTGCTCGATCCGGAAGGCCGCTACGAGCTGGGTCAGGAAATCGTGCCGGTCGACGCGCTCAAGTTCAAGGACAGCCGCAAGTACCCGGACCGCATCAAGGAAGCCATGGACGACACGGGTGAAACCGACGCCATGGTCGTGATGGGCGGGGCGATTCACACGCTGCCGGTGGTGGTGGCTTGCTTCGAATTCGCATTCATGGCCGGTTCGATGGGTTCGGTGGTCGGCGAGCGCTTCGTGCGCGGTGCGCAGAATGCGCTGGAGCAGGGCGTGCCGTTCATCTGCGTGACCGCTTCGGGCGGTGCGCGTATGCAGGAAAGCCTGCTTTCGCTGATGCAGATGGCCAAGACCACGGCCATGCTGACCAAACTGGCCGACGCCAAGCTGCCGTTCATCTCGGTGCTGACCGACCCGACGATGGGTGGCGTGTCGGCAAGCTTCGCCTTCCTGGGCGACGTGGTGATGGCCGAGCCGAAGGCGCTGATCGGTTTTGCCGGTCCGCGCGTGATCGAACAGACCGTGCGTGAGAAGCTGCCGGAAGGCTTCCAGCGTTCGGAGTTCCTGCTGCAAAAGGGCGCGATCGACATGATCGTCGACCGCCGCAAGATGCGCGAAGAAATCGCGCGTCTGATCGCACTGATGCAGTGCCAGCCGGCTGACGCGGTGGCCTGATGCGTGGCGCACCGCACCGCTGCACTACGGTGAAGCGGTGCGGCGAGGCACTGCGGCATGGCGTTGCAACGTTCGGTATGCGGCCCCCAAGGCGCGCGCATCGGCGTAAAATGGCGCCACGCCACGCAGTGCCACGTACGTGTCACCCACTGCCATTGCATTACTTAGCAGGATCTCAAGCGCGGACGTTCGTCCGCGCTTTGCTTTTCTGCCCGCACATTCATGCCGACATACTCCACTCTCGACGCCTGGCTCGCCCATCTTGAAACCGCTCACCCTGTGGGCATCGACATGGGGCTTACGCGCATCGGGCGCGTGAAAGAGGCCCTCGGCCTGCATTTCCCCTGTCCGGTCTTCACCGTCGGCGGGACCAACGGCAAAGGCTCGACCTGCGCGATCATCGAGGCGATTCTGCTCTCGGCCGGTTATCGCGTCGGCTGCCACACCTCACCGCACCTGCTCACGTTCAACGAGCGCGCCCGCATCAATGGCGAGATCGTCGACGATGCGACGCTGCTGCCGCACTTCGAGGCCGTCGAGCGTGCCCGCACGAGCTTTGACGAACCCGTGTCGCTCACCTATTTCGAATTCACCACGCTGGCGATCATGCAGATGTTCGCTACCGCCGGGCTCGATGCCGTGATTCTCGAAGTCGGGCTGGGCGGCCGTCTCGACGCCGTGAACATCATTGACGCCGACTGCGCCGTCATCACCAGCATCGACATCGATCACGCCGAGTATCTGGGCAACACGCGCGAAGCGATCGCCATCGAGAAGGCCGGCATCTTCCGCGCGGGCAAGCCGGCGGTTTGCGGCGACCCGATGCCGCCAGCCACGCTGGCCGCAGAAGCCGAGCGCATCGGTGCCGACTTCTGGCAATTCGGGCGCGACTTCAACTATCAGGGCGACAAGCAGCAGTGGAGCTACGCAGGGCGCAACATGCGACGCCCGGCACTGGCGTACCCGGCACTGCGGGGCGCCAACCAGTTGCTGAACGCGTCTGCTGCACTCGCGGCGCTGGAATCGATGCGGGCCGAGTTGCCGGTGTCGGCACAGGACATCCGTCTGGGGCTGGCGTCGGTCGAATTGCCGGGGCGTTTTCAGGTGCTGCCGGGGCGTCCGGCCGTGGTGCTCGATGTGGCACACAACCCGCACGCGGCCGCAGCGCTGGGCCACAACCTCGACGGCATGGGGTTCTTTCCGTACACCTACGCGGTGTTCGGCGCCATGGCCGACAAGGACATCGAAGGCGTGCTGCGGCACATGGTCGACAAGGTCGATCACTGGCGCTTGTGCGGTTTGCCGACCCCGCGCGCGGCGAGTCCGGAAGTGCTTGAAGAGAAGCTTCGTGCCGTCGGGTTTGTCGATGACGCCGATCATTCGGTCGAAACCTTCGAATCCCCTGAGAAAGCCTATGCCGCCGCGCTCGAGCAGTGCGGGGAGAATGATAGAATTGTGGTTTTTGGATCGTTCTTTACGGTGGCGGGTGTGATGTCGCACCGCAAATTGCAGCGCCACTAACGCCTGATGGTGTAATCGCAGTGACATGCAGTGACATTTTCTTACGAGAAATGTCATGCGCAGGATGCACCGGATGCGCGATGATCAATCCAACGACGCAAGTTTCGACCTGAGCCAAGGGCCTATGGGATTGTTTTCCTTCCGCAAGAAAGACGCCGAAGCCGTTTCCCCGAAGCGCGGTAGCCGCAAGAGCGGCCGCACCGGCAGCCGTACGGCGGGAGGGGGCGAATACAGCGAGCACGAGCAACTCGACCCGCTGCTGCCCGAGAAGCAACGCGCGCGCCGCCGTCTGGTGGGCGCGCTGGCGTTGGTGCTCGCGGCCGTCATCATCCTGCCGATGGTGCTGGCCCCCGAACCCAAGCCGGCTGCCGACGACATCGCGATCCAGATTCCCGGTAAAGATGCCAATTCGCCGCCCGTGCGCGTGAAGCCGCAGGCGGCGGCACCGTCGACCGATGCGTCGCTCGACAAGGGTGAGGAAGCCGTCGACGGCAACGCGCTCGCGAACAGTAATAGCAGCGGTGGCAACACCAACAAGCCGGGTTCGTCCCAGTCGCAAGCCGCGGCAGTGCCGCCTGCACCGACAGGTGTGCCCCCGTCGTCGCCGAGCACTTCGGTCGCCCCGGCCGTGCCCCTTACGCCGGTCACGCCGCCTGTGGCACAGGCCAAGCCGGAATCGAAGCCGGAGAGCAAGCCCGAGGTGAAGAAGCCGGAGCAGCATGCCGAAGCGAAGCCTGCGGCCAAGCCCAGCGAGTCGCACGACACGCCCAAGGCGGCCAACAAGCCTGATCTGAACGCGGCCGACCCGATTGCCCAGTTTGCGCAGAACAACAACGCCAAGCCGGCGGCCAATCACGACAACGCACAAGCCAAAGCGGCGGCACCTGCGGGCAATGGCAAGTATCTGGTGCGCATCGGCGCCTTCTCGACGCAGGACCGCGCGCAGGCGTGGCTCGTCAAGCTCAAGCTCGTGAACGTGCCGAGCTACATGGTGAAGGGCAACGTCGACGGTCGCGAGCTGTATCTGCTGCGTGCCGGTCCGTTCCCCGACCGTAACAGCGCCGAAGCCGCGAGCAAGAAGATCCGTGATGCCGGTTTGACGGCCATGGTCGCCGAGGCGGGCTGAGTTGGGTAATTTTGCGCAGGGCGGTCTGCTGACCGTAGTGGATTACGCGGCGATCGCGATTTTGCTCGGCTCGATGGTGCTGGGCATGTTGCGCGGTCTGGTACGCGAGCTGTTCAATCTCGTGGGCTGGGTGGTGGCGTTCTTCGTGGCGCGCGCTTTCGGCCCGACCGTGGCGCACTGGCTGCCGGCCGACCTGCCGGGCGGCGAGATGACGCAGGGTGCGCTCGGTTTCCTGCTGGTGCTGGTGGCCGTCGTCTTCGGGGCTGGCATCGTGAGCGCGCTGGTGGGACGCATGACCGACATGATCGGACTGCGTCCGGCCGATCGCGGTTTAGGCATGTTGTTCGGTATTGTTCGCGGCATGTTGCTCTTGATGTTGTTGCTGGTCGCCGCCAGATTGACAGCATTGCCGCAGCAACCGGCGTGGCAGCACTCGATGGTGCGCCCGTGGGTCGAAGCCGGGCTGGAGCGCCTGATGCCGTATCTGCCCGAGCCGGTCCAGCATTACCTTCACAAGCCCGAAGAGGCCGTGCCGAGCGTGAATCCGCTGGGTACACCGATCCCCTTGCCACAATTGGAACGTAGTTTGGAACCGACTCGCCGGATGCAGGAAATGCTCGGCGGGCAGGGCGGCTTGAAGAGCCGGGGCGAGATGGTCGGGATTCGCGACAACCTCAGCGGCGGTGCCGCAGGGGCGGGGCAGACGAACGGTACCGGCGGGGTTGCGAATGGCGCCGCAACGAACGCGGGCCTCGGCGGCGGTAGCGCTGGGAGCGCATCCGGCCAAGCGCCGGGCACCGGTTTGGCGAGCCCGGGTGCGAGCGACGGCATACAGCAGGGGTGGGGCATGCGCAGCGGCGGATCGGCCGCGCCGTCCGCCGGCCTGCACAAGGTTTCCGAATGACGGATAATACGGTCCGTTCGTTTGACACAGATTTCGAAGTTTTTTGAAGGATTCATGCCATGTGTGGCATCGTCGGTGTAGTCTCCAAGTCCCCTGTCAATCAGTTCATTTACGATAGCCTGCTGCTCTTGCAGCATCGCGGCCAGGACGCCGCCGGCATTGCGACGACGGATGGCCAGTCGTTCTACATGCACAAGGGCAACGGCATGGTGCGCGACGTGTTCCGCACGCGCAACATGCGTGACCTGCCGGGTCAGGTGGGTATCGGTCAGGTGCGCTACCCGACGGCTGGCTCGTCGAGCGCGGCGCAAGCGCAGCCGTTCTACGTGAATGCCCCGTACGGCATCGTGCTCGCGCACAACGGCAATCTGACGAACTGGGAACAGCTCAAAGACGAGATGTTCCGCATCGACCGCCGTCACATCAACACGACCTCCGACTCCGAAGTGCTGCTCAACGTGCTCGCGCACGAGTTGCAGCAAAGCTCGCTCGACGGCCTGAGCGTGCCGTCGCTGTTCGAAGCCGTGCGCGGTGTGCATCGTCGCCTGCGTGGCTCGTACGCGATTGTCTCGATCATCTCCGGCTTCGGTCTGCTCGCGTTCCGCGATCCGAACGGTATCCGTCCGCTGTGCATCGGCCGCTTCGAAGGCCCGAACGGCACGGAGTGGATGGTGGCGTCGGAGTCGGTGGCGCTCGAAGGCATGGGCTTCGCGTTCGAGCGCGACGTCAAGCCGGGCGAAGCGATCTTCATCAGCAACGACGGCGAACTGACCTCGCAGCAATGCGCGGAAGCCACGTCGCTGCATCCCTGCATTTTCGAACTCGTGTATCTGGCCCGTCCTGACTCGGTGCTCGATGGCGTGGCGGTCTACGACGCACGTCTGCGCATGGGTGACTATCTCGCCGAGAAGATTCGCCGCGAGATCGATTACAAGGACATCGACGTCGTGATGCCGATTCCGGACTCCAGCCGTCCGGCCGCCATGCAGGTTGCCAAGCGTCTGGGCCTGAATTATCGCGAAGGCTTCTTCAAGAACCGCTACGTTGGCCGTACCTTCATCATGCCCGGTCAGGCGATGCGCAAGAAGTCGGTGCGCCAGAAGCTCAACGCCATGCGCGTTGAGTTCAAGGACAAGAACGTGCTGATCGTCGATGACTCGATCGTGCGCGGTACGACCAGCCAGGAAATCGTGCAAATGGCGCGCGACGCCGGTGCCCGCAAGGTGATCTTCGCGTCGGCGGCGCCGCCCGTGAAATTCCCGAACGTGTACGGCATCGACATGCCGACGCGCAGCGAACTGGTGGCCCACGATCGCAGCGACGAAGAAGTGGCGCGCATCATCGGTGCCGACGAACTGATTTATCAGGACGTCGAAGACATGAAGGCTGCCGTGCGTGACATCAACCCGGCGCTGACTGACTTCGATGCCTCGTGCTTCGATGGCAACTACATCACGGGCGACATCACCGTCGAATACCTGAACCGTCTGGAACAGCAACGCAAGGCGCCGAAGGCGTCGGTCGAGCGCGATGCCGGTGACAATGGCGATGGCGGCGAGGGTGACGAAAACGAGCCCCGCGGGGCTCAGCTCGGCCTGTAAGGCCAGTGGCTGGGCGCGCCGCTCAGACCGGACGGCCAACGCGCTACGGCGCCAGAGGCCGGTCAGCAGCGCAAAGGGGGATTTTCCTTCCGCGCCTGCAACGTGCTACACTGCTTTTCACGTCGATTTGATTTCAGCTTGCGGACGTGGGGGAACATCCCCGAAACAGCTAAAGCGAGGCCTAGACAGATGGATTTCGAGCCCGTTTTGCTGACAAGCGAAACGGGCTTTTTCTTTTTGAAACGAGATACACGATGGACTCCTTCGATTTCGATACCCTGGCGGTGCGCGCGGGCACGCAGCGCTCCGAGTTTGGTGAGCATTCCGAGGCGCTGTACCTGACCTCGAGCTTCGTCTTCAAGAGCGCAGCCGAGGCTGCCGAGCGCTTCGCGCACTCGGAAGAGGGCTTCACCTATTCGCGCTTCACCAACCCGACGGTGTCGATGTTCCAGGACCGTCTGGCGGCACTCGAAGGCGGTGAGGCCTGTATGGCTACCGCCTCGGGCATGGCCGCGATTGTCTCGGTCGTGATGACGGCCCTGTCGGCCGGCGATCACCTCGTCAGCTCGCAAAGCATCTTTGGCTCCACGCTGAACGTGTTCTCGACGATCTTCAGCCGTTTCGGCGTGGAGACGACCTTCGTCGATCCGACCGATCTCGACGCCTGGCGCGCCGCGATCAAGCCGAACACGAAGATGTTCTTCCTCGAAACCCCGTCGAACCCGCTCACCGACATCGCCGACATTGCCGCCATCGGCAAGATCGCGAAGGAAGCGAATGCGTTGTTCGTCGTCGACAACTGTTTCTGTACGCCGGCGTTGCAGCGTCCGATCGAATACGGCGCGGACGTGGTCGTGCACTCGGCCACCAAGTATCTCGACGGTCAGGGCCGTGTGCTGGGCGGTGCCATCGTGGGCACGAAAGACTTCATCATGGGCAAGGTTTTCCCGTTCGTGCGCAGCGCGGGCCCGACGCTCTCGGCGTTTAACGCATGGGTGATTCTGAAGGGCATGGAAACGCTGTCGCTGCGCATGGAGCGGCAATCGGCCAGCGCACTGACCGTAGCGCAATGGCTGGAGCAGCAACCGCAAGTGGCGCGCGTGTTCTACCCGGGCCTGCCGTCGCATCCGCAATACGAACTGGCGCAGCGTCAGCAGAAGGCGGGCGGCGCCATCGTCGCGTTCGAGCTGAAGGGCGCCACGCCTGCCGAACAACGCGAAAACGCCTGGCGCGTCATCGACAACACACGCGTGCTGTCGATTACCGGCAACTTGGGCGATACGCGCACGACCATCACGCACCCGGCCAGCACCACGCACGGCCGTATCACGCCGGAAGCACGCGCTGCCGCGGGGATTACGGAAGGGCTGATTCGTCTGGCGGTGGGGCTTGAGTCGCCCGCCGACATTCAGGCCGATCTGTCGCGCGGCTTTGCGCCGAACGCGCAATAAGCGGAGCGCAGCGCATGAGTCGATTCTGGAGCGCGGGCGTTGCCGATCTGACGCCCTACGTGCCCGGTGAGCAGCCGCAGATGCAGCGGCTCATCAAGCTCAATACCAACGAGAACCCGTACGGCCCGTCGCCGCGCGTGCTCGCCGCGATTCGCGACGCGCTCGGCAGTGATGCCGAGGCACTGAAGCTGTATCCGGACCCGGATGCGAGCCGCTTCAAGCAGGCGATCGCGACGCGTTTCGGTCTGGAGGTTGCCAACGTGCACGTGGGCAACGGTTCGGACGAAGTGCTGGCCAACGTGTTTCAGGGGCTGCTCAAACACGACAAGCCGATTCTCTACCCGGACATCACGTACAGCTTCTATCCGGTGTATTGCGGGCTGTATGGCGTCGCATTCGAGACCGTGCCGCTGTCCGACACGTTCGAGATTCGCGCGGAGGATTACCGCAAGCCGAACGGCGGCATCATCTTCCCGAATCCGAACGCCCCGACGGGCCGTGCGATTGGCTTGGGCGAGATCGAGCGCGTGCTGGCGGATAACGCCGGCTCGGTGGTCGTGATCGACGAGGCGTATATCGACTTTGGCGGCGAGACGGCGGCGGGGCTGATTGCGAAGTATCCGAACCTGCTGGTGGTGCAGACGCTGTCGAAGTCGCGCTCGCTGGCCGGATTGCGGTTGGGTTTCGCCATCGGTCACCCGGATCTGATCGAAGCACTAGAGCGCGTGAAGAACAGCTTCAACTCGTATCCGCTCGACCGGCTGGCACAAGCGGCCGGTGTGGCGGCGATCGAAGACGAGCCGTACTTCGAGCAGACGCGTCAGGCAGTGATCGCGAGTCGCGAGGCGCTGGTAGAACGCATGACGGCGCTGGGCTTTGAAGTGCTGCCGTCGAAGGCAAACTTCGTGTTCGCGCGTCATCCGTCGCACGATGCGGCGCAACTGGCGGCCGCGCTGCGTGAGCGCGCGATCATCGTGCGTCACTTCAAGAACGCGCGCGTAGCGCAGTTCCTGCGTATTACGGTGGGCACCGACGCCGAGTGCGAGACCTTCACAGACGCATTGAAGGAAATTCTGGCGGGCTGATTTGCCAGAGCGCGGACGGAAACGTCAGCGCTCGCGAGGCCGGTATTCGGTGGCGCATTACGCGTTGCACTGGGTACCGGCCTTTTTTGTTTCGGGTTCTGGCAAGGTGGCAGGTACGCCGTTACGATGGCGGGAATTTGATCAGAGAGATGCCCCATGAAAAAGACATATCTCCCACGCGCCGGTTGGTACGGTGCGTTGCTGCTCCTCGCTGGGGTGTTCTGGCTGGTTGGCTGGTCGAGGGTGATGGGGAGTTACGTCCCGGCGCTGTTCAGCTATTTCGCGTGTTCGATCTTCATGGTGGTGTTCCCGAGCTGGTTTTATGGTTCGCGCCGACAGCCGCGTACGACGTTCGGCGTCAAAACCGTGCACTTTTGGCGCGGCGCGATCGTGCTGGGGCTGGTGGGTACGGTCGCAGGCTTGCTCGCACGAAGCGCGCTCGGTGCACAGTTCGGCATGTTTCTGACGCTGTGGGCGGTAGATTGCCTGCTAAGCGTCAAAGAGGCCGGGTTCCGTGACGAATCGGAAGCACCGTCGACGCGCCGCCCCGTCAAGTGACACCGGAAAAATAAAAAAGAGGCGCCCGCACCGCCTGAATGCGGTCCCGGCGAGAATCGATAGGCTGCGTTATGCTGTCGCACGTATTGCCAACCGGAGACTTGAGCATGTCGCACAACGTAGAACTCTTTATCAATGGGCAGTGGAAAGCGGGCGCAGAAGGCCTGACGCTGCCGATCGAAAACCCGGCCACCGGTGAGACCATCGGCACCGTGGCCCGCGCCACGCAACCGGATCTGGACGCGGCCCTTGCCGCCGCCGAAGCCGGTTTCGCCAAGTGGCGCGAAGTTGCCCCGTTCGAGCGCGCCAAGCTCATGCGCAAGGCCGCCGGCCTGCTGCGCGAGCGCGTGGGTGATATCGCCCGCCAGATGACGCTGGAGCAGGGCAAGCCGGTCGGTGAAGCCAAGGGCGAAGTGCTCTCCGCCGCCGACATCATTGAATTCTTCGCGGAAGAAGGCAAACGCGCCTACGGCCGCCTCGTGCCGTCGCGTGTGCCGAACGTCACCCAGTTGGTGATCCCGACCCCGGTTGGCGCCGTCGCTGCTTTCACGCCGTGGAACTTCCCGGTCAATCAGGTCGTGCGCAAAGTCTCCGCTGCGCTGGCCGCCGGTTGCTCGGTGATCGTCAAGGCACCGGAAGAAACCCCGGCATCGCCCGCTGCGCTGATTCGCGCGTTCGCGGACGCTGGTCTGCCCGATGGCGTGCTGAACCTCGTGTACGGCGTACCGGCCGAAATCTCGTCGTACCTGATTCCGCACCCGACCATCCGCAAGGTTTCGTTCACGGGCTCCACGCCGGTGGGCAAGCAACTGGCCGCCATGGCCGGTCTGCACATGAAGCGCGTGACGATGGAACTCGGTGGCCATGCCCCGGCGCTGATCTTCAACGACGCCGACATCGCGGCTGCCGTGCGCAACCTCGCCGGCGGCAAGTTCCGCAACGCCGGTCAGGTCTGTATCGCGCCGACGCGTTTCATCGTGCAGCGCGGCGTGTACGACCAGTTTGTCGCGGCCTTCGTGAAGGCGGCCGAAGCCGTGCGCGTGGGTAACGGTCTGGACCCGGAAACGACGATGGGCCCGCTCGTGAACGGCAAGCGTTTCGAAGCCATCAGCGCCATCGTGGATGACGCCGTGGCTCACGGTGCCGAACTCAAAACCGGTGGCAAGCGTGCCGCCGATGGTGGTCACTTCTACGCACCGACGGTGCTGTGCAATGTGCCGCTCACGGCAAAGATCATGCACGAAGAGCCGTTCGGTCCGGTGGCGATCATCAACCCGTTCGATACGGAAGAAGAAGCCATCGCCGAAGCCAACCGTCTGCCGTATGGTCTGGCCGCGTATGCCTACACCACGTCGGCCGGCACGGCGCAGCGCCTGTCCACGCGCGTGGAAAGCGGCATGCTGACGATCAACCATTCGGGCCTCGCCCTGCCGGAAGTGCCGTTCGGCGGCGTGAAGGACAGCGGCTACGGTTCGGAAGGCGGCCCGGAAGCCCTCGAAGCGTATCTGCAACCGAAGTTCGTCACGCGTCTCGACGTCTGATTGCCGTAACGCAATAGCTGGCGGCTCCGAAGACGGCCGACGCCCTGTAAAGGGGCGTCGGCCGTTGTCGTTTGCGGGGGGCAGAGCGCGCGTTGGCAAGGGACTTGGCGGGTCTTCAAACAGGCCTGCCATTTGCCGGAACCTGTCAACGTTGCCAGTTGTGGCGCGCAAGGTTTGCAACCACTCTGAGAGCGCTCGGACGAGACCCCGTCCGAGCCTCGACGAGAGGACGAACACCATGCGCCAGCTATCCAAGACCCTATGCGCTGCCATCGTGTTCGCATCGCTGCTCAGCGCTTGCGCGTCCTCCCCGATGCAGATGCCGTCCGGTCAGTTGCCGGCCACGTCACAACTGCGCGATATCGCAAGCCTTCACGCGCGTGGGCTGGAGACGATCATCACGCTTTATTCCTACTACAACGCGGTAGCGGCCGATTGTGGCGGGCCCGGACTTCCCGCGGTACTGTGCAGCGGTGTGCCGCTTCGCGCGACGGAGAACGTCCCCAATGGCACGCCGTGGGAGCCCAGCGATTCGGCGATTGAGAGTGGTGGCGTGTCGTTCTCGTGGCTCCGCCAGGATTTGAATTTCTCGCTGTTTCCGATCAGCCGCACCAACGGTTTCTTCTTCTATCCGAAGCTGCGCACGCCACCGGACAAGAACGGCGGTATCGACGTCCTGTGCGCGTTTCCCAACGATGGTCTGACCACCTATCGCAACGAGCAAGGGTGCGGTGAGTCATTGCTGGCGCCGCCGGACATCAGCCGTCCTTGCGATGTGCAGGGCATCACGACCGCCGCGCAATGGTTCACGCTGTGGGAAGCAGCAACGGACAAGTTTTCGGAAACGTGCGGCTTCAACATCCGCGAGAGTGCGCAAGATCAGGCTGACAGGTTCATGCAAGTGATTCTGGCCAAAGCGATGTTTCCCGACTGGGCTTGGGTCACATGGAACGAACTTCGTCTTGCCACGTGGCAACCGGGCACGGCAGCAACGCTGCCGATCATTGCTTTTTTCTACGAGGAAGGCAGTGAGGCGGGACTTACCGGCGCACGACACGATCAACAGAAGTACTTCGATCTCTATGCGCAGGCGATTCCCATCGTTCGCCTGGCATTGCCGCCGTCCAGGGGCGGTCGCGCCCAGCTCTCGTACAGCGATGACGATCAGGCCGTTCATGAGAACGGCTCAGGTCGTTGAGCAGCGCCCAATCTCGCAGGCGACAAGTGCCGCAACGCCGGTCAGGTCGGTAGCGCGTCAGCGCATGCGGACGACTCAGGCCGGTACGGCGGCATCCAGCGAGGCCGCTTCGATGGCGGACAGTCGCGCCGCCGGCGAAAACACGATGATGCCGAGTTGCATCGCGAAGCCGGCCGCCATGGCAACCAGACAATATCGCGTGCCGAGGGTCGAGGCCAGCCATGCGCCGAGAAACGCTCCGAACGGACGCGCCCCGGCCGTGGCAGTCATCGTCACCGCTGACACGCGGGCGATCAAACCACCCGGCGTCACGACCTGACGCAGCGACGTCGTGGAGATGGTCCACACGATCGGGCCGAAGCCGAACAGGAAGAACGCAGCGAATACCACGACGTAAGCTGCGATGCCCCCCGACATCTGCCACGTCGCCACCATCAGCAACGACGCGATGGCGGCGCAGGCGGGCCCGAGCACGATCTGCCGGCCGAACGAGAGCCGCTTTGCCACGCGCCGGTAGCCGAACGCCCCGCACACCATCCCGAAACCGTAGACCCCCAACGCAATGCCGACCGCCTGCGCCGAGAACGCCAGCGAGTGAATGGCGTAGTACGCGAAGATGGCGAGCAGCAGATACCACGAGGTATTGAAGACGAACGCTGTGGCCACGATAGGCCGAAGGTAAGGGCTGCGCGTAATGAAGCGCACGCCTTCGGCGAGTTCATGCACGAAATGGCGGCGGGATGCCACGCGCGGTGCTTCGGCGGGCAAGCGCGTCAGGCAATAGACACTGGCGAGCGAGAGCACGAACGCGGCGGCAAAGGCGAGCGTGCCCGATGCCCATCCCGCCAATAGACCACCCAATGCCGGTCCTGCCGTAAAGGCGATACTGCGCGCAATCTCAAGCCGCCGGTTTGCGGTGAGCAGGTCCGCCGGATCGATGAGCGCAGCTACCAGTGACGGCGCGGCGGCACCGAAGACGACCGTGCCCGTGGCCATCGCAAAGCCGAGCATGCCCAACGCGGGCAGTGTCAGCAGATGCGCACGGAACAGCGCGAACAGGCCCAGCAGGGCGAGCGCGCGCAGCAACTCCGTCGCGACCATGAGCGGCTTGCGCCGATAGCGATCGGCCAGCACACCGGCGGGCAGCGAGAGCAGCAGAAAGGGGAGTGTGGTGGCCGCCTGTAACGAGGCCGTCTGTTCGGCCGAGGCCCCGAGCGCGATGACGGCGACGATGGGAATGACGGCGAGCGTCATCTGTTCGCTGAACTGCGCGGCGAGATTCGCATGCGACAGCGATGTCACGAGCGACGTGACGGGCGGTGCCTTCGGGCGCTGTGCCCACTCCTGTGCCATACCCATCCCCTCGAAATTGGTCAGACGAGGGGGAGTCTAGGCGGAGCCGGGCAGAGGGACGCTCCGTTTCTTGCGATTGAATTCCGATGGATTTGCGATGGAATTCGGCGAGGCGCTGCCTAGCTGTTCGGCTGCTGCCGCGTGTACGCCTGCCCGTTGATGCGACGCTCGCGTGGCGTAAAGGCCGGGCTGAGCAGATCGTCCGAGGCACTGTAGTAACGCGTGTCGATGTCGAGCATGCCTAGCAGCGTATGTTCGAGACGGTCCGTCTGATACGGGCGAGATTCGAGGGCTGCCTGTGTCAATGGGTTCTGAACACCCGGAGGCTGTGCGCCGTCGCGTGACCACACGACCATCGGGATCTCATAGCCGGACGCATCCGCCACCGACTGCCCGGCATGATTGCGGGTGTGCCCCACTTCCTGCGCATGATCGGAACTGAACAGCAGACTGGCGTCGCTCTGCGCACCCGTCGCCATCGTTTTGCGAATCAGATTCGAGACCACGAAATCGTTGTACGCGATGGCGTTGTCGTACTCGTTGCGCAGGTGCCGTACCCACGTCGACCGGCCTTGAGCGGCGAGTGACGCCATGACCGAATCGTCGGTATTGTCGAAGCGCGCGAACTCCTCGGGATAGCGCATATCGTAGGTCGGGTGGGCGCCCAGTAAGTGCACGATGATCAGCTTTTTCGGGGCTTCGCTGGCCAGCGCCGCATCAAACGCGGGCAGCAGATTGCCGTCGACGTTATTCTCGCCGCGTCCGTACCCCTTGTTGATGAACACCTGCTCGTCGGCGCGCTTGGCCACCAAGCCGAGCCAGCCGTCGTTGGGCACCTGATTCGAGATCCAGTACGTGTGATAGCCGGCCTCCCGGGCGAGCATCACGACATCGGGCTGGCGCGTCCATGCTTCGGGGTCGTCGAGGCTGGCCGGCGTGAGCATCTTCATGAGCGACGACATCGTTGCCGGTTCCGACGACACCACGTCGCGGAACACTGTGAGATCGCCGCGCAGAGAATCGAGCATCGGCGTCGTGTTGCGCGCGTAGCCGTAGAGCGACATGTTATTGCGATTCAGACTCTCGCCGATCACCCAGACGACGGTGTTCTTGTCCGGCCCGTGATACTGCACGCGCCAATCTGCGCGGTGCGCCATATTGCGGTCGAGATCGCGTTGCAACTGCGCGGCGTGATCAGCCTGTCCCTTGTAATCGAGATAGCGCATCGGCCAATAGAGCAGCGGATTCTCCTTGGCCATCGTCGGGTTGAAGTGCAGCGCGAGGAAGACGGCCAGCAGCGCCACGACGGCAGACTTGCCGGTGCGCCGCATCGGTGCGGGCGATTGCCGGGCCTCGTCGCGTGCGAAGCGGCGCTCGCCGAACACGACGGCACCCATCAGCACGACGAATGCCGCGCTGGCTTCGAAGACATCGCGCCAGTTATGGCGGAAGAACTCGTTGGTTTCGGACGGATTGGTGTTGAACACTGCGTGCAGCACCAACAAGTGATTGGGGCGCATGCCGAAGTAGTCGCGCAGGAAGCCCTTGGTGGCCGCATCGAGGAAGAACACGGCGATGACGCTGAGCGTGGTGGCGCTGAACCACGCCGGCCGCGCGCGCAACAGCAGGCAGAGCCCCGCGAGACCGGGTAGCGCGGTCACCATCAGGGCGGCGCTCTTGCCGTATTCGTTCGCACTGATCATGCCGAGGGCCCAGAACGCGGCCAGTCCGCCCAATCCGAGGTAAAGCCGATGCAATAAGGGTTTCAATCGCTGTCTCCGCCGAACTTTTTTCGGGCCATTTCGTGCTGTGGCCACATGTCTTTGCGGGATGAGAGCTCCCGCCCGGCACCGCGTAGGCTGCCGAATCGGGCGTTTCGACTGCCAAGACTCGGGAAAGTGTCGGCGTTGTGCGACTTTTTTAGGCGAATGTAGGTCGGTATTGGCTTGTTGAAGTGAATTCCCATGCGATAGCGTGGGAAAAAGCGTGTTCGGTGTGTTCGGTGTGTTCGACGTTTTCACTCGCCAAGTCGGCAAGTGTCGTGACGCTCACTCGCGCATGGAAGTTTATTGACGTAAAGCGCGCTTCAACGAAATTGCATTTCGCGGCAGCCCCCTACAATCGTGCCATTCGCTCAACCGATATTCGTGGATTCCGATGCCGCCAGACACGATGTGTGAACCGTCCAGATCCCCCCATCCGCTACTTTGGCGGTCGCACCTCGCCCGCCAAAGTGGCGACACTGTGCCCGCAACCGGGGAGGCGTCATGACGCGTGAGATTCTTCGTGTGGGCGCGCCGTCGTTGCGCCGGGTGGCGGCCGGGGTGGTAGACGTCACCGATCCGGTGGTGCGGCGCGACGCTGCCGATTTATGTGAGGCGTTGGCAGCCTTTCGCGCGGCGCATGGTTTCGGACGCGCCATCGCCGCCCCGCAAATCGATATCGACCGGCGCATGATTGCGCTCGCCGTGCCCGGTTGGCCCGACGTGATCGTCAATCCGGAAATCGTATGGACGAGCGATGAACGCGTCACGCTCTGGGACGACTGCATGTGCTTTCCGGACACGCTGGTGCGGGTGTCGCGTTACGCATCGATCTCCGTGCGTTGCGTCGACCTGTCGGGCGAGGTGCACATGAAGGCGCAACTGCCGCTGGCCGAAGCCGAACTGTTGCAGCACGAGATCGACCATCTCGACGGCAAGCTGTCGTTTGACCGCGCCGTGGGCGAGAACGCCATCGTGCAACGCGACGTGTTCGACGCCGATCGCCCGACGTTTGCGCAGCAAGTCGATTATTGCCCGCAGCCTTAATCTGGGGCTAATGTAGGCGTGCGCCGTTGGGGACGGCACGTTCCACACCAGCGAGCACGATGGCACCGCTGGCGTCGGCAAAGCCGGTAACCAGCACTTCCGACGCCACGCCTGCAATTCGCTTCGGCGCGAAGTTGCACACACACAGCACTTGCCGGCCGATAAGCGATTCGGTCGTGTAGTGCACGGTGATCTGCGCGCTCGATGTCTTCACGCCGAGTTCACCCAGATCGACTTCAAGCACGTACGCCGGCTTCTTAGCCTTCTCGTTGACGCGCGCGGCGATGACAGTGCCTACGCGCAATTCGATCTTTTCGAAATCCTGCCACTCGATGGTCTCGGCCATGTCTTGCTTCCTGTGCTGACGCGCAGCCGGGGCCGCACGAAACAAATAGAGAAAAGGCGAGCGTAGCGCCCGGCGGGCGCGCAAGGATTGTGAAAAACGGCAGGCGGTGGCTTCGGTCTTGCGTGGGGACAACGTGGGCGCGCCGTCGGTGCGTTGTCGGCGCGTCGACGGCGCAGGCGCTCAGCGTGTACCGGCGCGTTCCCGTCGCCACACGGCGGGCGTCTGGCCGTAGTGCTGGCGAAACGCGTGGGTGAGGGCGCTCTGATCGTTGAAGCCGACATCGAGGGCGATCTCGGCAAGCGGGGCGTCGTGCGTCGTCAGCAGCACGGCGGCGCGCGCGAGTCGTAGCCGCATCAAATGTCGATGGGGCGTTTCGCCCGTCATGGCAACGAAGCAATCGTGAAAGTGGCGCACGCTCATGCCCGCTTCGAGCGCGAGTGTCGCGGTGTCGGGCGGTGCGGCCAGATCGGCCTGAAGCCGTGCGTCGACCGTGGCCAGATCGAGCTTCGCCGTGCGCAGGGCCGGGCGCGCCGGGGCCAGCTTTGCGGTGAGCATCGTGAGCATTTCGCGCACACCCGGATCGTCGGCGCTCAGCGCATGGTGGTCGGCGTGTGCAGATGCAAACGCTGACACGCGGCGCACCAGGTCCAGCATTGCCGCATCGAGCGCGAAGAACGTCTCGTGATCGAACGCCCGTTCGCTCCCCGTCGTGCGGGCCACCGTCGTCGGCACGTCGAGCACGACCTGCTGGTTCGGCCCGTCGCCGCGGTAGTCATGCCGCACCCCCGCAGGAATCACCACGCCATTGCGCGCGCCCACGCGGCCGTATTGCGACGCGTCGCCGTCGAGCGAAATCGCCATCCGCCCCGAGTGCCCGATCACCACCTGATGGAAATCGTGCGTGTCGGTGCTGTCGGTCGGGCGGTATTCGCGAAGTTCAAGGATTGCGCTGGGCATAAGGCGCAGAGACAGTATGACTACAGGTTATGAAAAAACGCGCAAAGCTTTCCCGGATTCATTGGTTCGGGCGCGCGGGGCGCATCGCTACACTGGTTCTCCAGTGGTCGGGGCGATCCGGCCAGCATCGGCGTGAAGACGCCGGTGTGCTTCGAATCCTCAGGGTGCGTGGCGCGTCGGACTGCGCTGGCACCCGTCTTTGGCAGGGAAGTATGACATACGCCGTCACGATCTCCGGCAGCCCGTCGGCCGCCTCGCGCAGTGCGCGTTTGCTGCGTTTTATCGAATCCGATCTGACCGCCGCCGGCATCGCCGTGCGTCGCATCGACATTCGCGCGCTCTCGCCTGCCGCGCTGCTCGCGGCCGATACCACGCACGACGATCTGCGTCATGCGCTCGCCCAAGTGGCCGGTGCGCAAGCGGTGATCGTCGCCACGCCTGTCTACAAGGCCGCCTATAGCGGCTTGCTCAAGGCCTTTCTCGACGTGTTGCCGCAAGACGGCCTCGCCGGCAAGCTCGTTGCCCCGTTTGCGACGGGCGGCAGCCCCGCGCATTTGCTCGCGCTCGATTACGCGCTCAAGCCGGTGCTCTCGGCGCTGGGCGCACAACACATTCTGCGTGGCGTGTTCGCCGTCGATCAGCAAGTCCCGAAGGAAGAGGGCGCAACGCTCGACGCCGCCGTTGCCGAACGTCTCGGCGCGACCGTCGACCAGCTCTCGCAGTGGCTGCATGAACGCGAAGTGATTCGCCAGTGGCCCGCGCATCAGGCACGTGCCGGTGCGCTGCAAGCCACGCTCGCCGCCTGATCCGGAGTCCGTAATGAAAGTCTTCTGGTTCATTCCGACACACGGCGACACGCGCTATCTGGGTACGTCCGACGGCGGGCGTGTGTTCGATTTCGACTACGCGCGTCAGATTGCCAGCGCGGTCGATTCGCTGGGCTACGAGGGTGTGCTGCTGCCCACAGGCCGCTCGTGCGAAGACGCCTGGGTGACCGCGTCGAGCCTGATTGGATCGACCCGGCGGTTGAAGTTTCTCGTGGCGATTCGCCCGGGTATCGCTTCGCCCGCACTCACGGCGCGCATGGCATCGACGTTCGATCGCTTGTCGGGTGGCCGCCTGCTGATCAACGTGGTGACCGGTGGCGATGCCGGTGAGCTGGAAGGCGACGGCTTCTTCGCCGATCACGCGCAACGCTACGAAGTGACCGACGAATTTCTGAAAATCTGGCGCGAGCTAGGTGAGAAGTCGCACACGAGTGAGGCCGTCAATTTCGAAGGCAAACATCTGCGCGCGAAGGACGCGAAGCTGCTGTACCCGCCGGTGCAGAAACCGCACCCGCCGCTGTATTTCGGTGGCTCGTCGGAAGCGGCGCGGCAGATCGCGGCCGAACAACTCGACGTCTACCTCACGTGGGGCGAACCGCTCGCCGACGTGGCTGAAAAGATCGCCGACGTGCGCGCACGTGCTGCCAAGCTGGGGCGCACGTTGCGCTTCGGGCTGCGCCTGCACGTGATCGTGCGCGAGACCGAAGACGAAGCGTGGCGTGCCGCCGACTCGCTTATCAGCAAGCTCGATGACGCGACCATCGCGCGCGTGCAGACGCAGTTTGCCAAGATGGATTCGGAAGGGCAGCGACGCATGGCGGCGCTGCATGGCGGCCGCCGCGACAAACTGGTGATTGCGCCGAACCTGTGGGCCGGTGTCGGGCTCGTGCGCGGTGGCGCGGGCACGGCGCTCGTGGGCGACGGGCCGACCGTTGCGGCGCGCTTGCGCGAGTACGCCGACCTGGGCATCGATACCTTCATTTTGTCGGGTTACCCGCATCTGGAAGAAGCGTATCGCTTCGCCGAACTGGTGTTCCCGCACCTGCCGCTCGACGTGCGCGAGCGTCTGGGCAACACGCAACTCGGTGGCCCGGTGGGCGAAGTCATGGCCAACAACATCCTGCCGCAGGCCTCGCAAAGCTGATGACGATGCGCTCGATGCCAAGGCACGCCATGCGTTCCATCCACGCCTTGCGGCGAATGCGGTTGAACGCCCCCGCAGGACGATGTTGATACGCGGCACGTCCCGCTGAGCGAACTCACCCATCGCGCCGCACGCGCGGCGCATCACGGATGCCCGGCAGTCACGCCGGGCGACCCTGGCCACATCAGCCAATGTCCGGCTACATCGGGCACATCGGGCCAACCCGGCCCGCGGAGAAATTCGTATGACCCAATCAACGCTTGCTCCTGCCGCGACGCCGGCGGGTGCGTCCGGCGCGTCCAGTACTGAGCCGGGCACGTGGCAGCGCGTCTGGCGCGTTGCCGCACGGCGGCTCGCACCGTGGCTCGTCCCCATTGTGCTCGTCACCGTCTGGCAGATTGCCGCCGAAGCGGGCTGGCTCTCGACGCGTGTCTTGCCCGCGCCATCCGCCGTGGTCGATGCCGCGTGGCAACTCGCGGTGAGCGGTCAGATCTGGCGCGATATCGGCGTGTCGACCGGCCGTGCCGTGCTCGGTTTTGTGATCGGCGGCGGTCTTGGGTTGTTGCTCGGCATGCTCACGGGCCTGTCGCGGTTCGCCGAGACAGCGCTCGATTCGTCGTTCCAGATGCTGCGCAACATCCCGCATCTGGCACTCATTCCGCTGGTGATTCTGTGGTTCGGTATCGACGAGAAAGCCAAGCTGTTTCTCGTCTCGATTGGTGTGTTCTTCCCGATGTATCTGAACACGTACGCCGGTATTCGCGCCGTTGATGGCCAACTCGTCGAGATGGCTCGCAGCTACGGCTTGCGCGGCTGGGCGCTGTATCGCGATGTGATTCTGCCGGGCGCGCTGCCGTCGATTCTGGTGGGCGTGCGTTTCTCGCTGGGCCTGATGTGGGTGACGCTGATCGTGGCGGAAACCATCTCGGCGCAGTCGGGTATCGGCTATCTGACGATGAACGCCCGTGAGTTCTTGCAGACCGACATCGTGCTGGTGGGCATTCTGCTCTACGCGCTGCTGGGCAAGCTGGCCGATGTGCTGGCCAAGGAACTGGAGTTTCGCTGGTTGCGCTGGCACCCGGCCTTTCAACGAGGAACCGCCGCATGAGCGCACAACAACTGGCCCCCGTCGCAGGCGTGGACATCGAGTCCGAATGGACCGCAGAACAACGCGCCACCACGTCCGCCACGCCCGCTAACACCAACACCAATGCCGGCGCGAATCTCAAAGTCGTGCGTCAGACGCATGACGTCGCCGCCTCGGCAGGTCTGCGCATCGACGGTGTGAACAAGCACTACGGCGCGCGCGCCGTATTGACGGACTTCTCGCTGGCGATTCCGCGTGGCGGCTTTGCCGCGATCGTCGGACGCAGCGGCTGCGGCAAGTCAACGCTGCTGCGTTTGATCGCCGGGCTGGAAGCGGCCGACGCGGGCACCATCGCCCTCGATGGTCATGCGCTGGGCACCACGTCGAGCAAGGTGTCGACGCGCATCATGTTTCAGGACGCCCGTCTGTTGCCGTGGCGCACGGTGCTGCAAAACGTCGCCATCGGGTTGCCGAAGTCGGCGTATCCGCAGGCGTTGGACGTGTTGCGCGAAGTCGGCCTCGCCGAGCGCGCCAACGACTGGCCGAGCCAACTCTCCGGCGGTCAGCGTCAACGCGTCGCGCTGGCACGTGCCCTTGTGCATCGACCCGATTTGCTGCTGCTCGATGAGCCGCTCGGTGCGCTCGACGCACTCACGCGGATCGAAATGCATGCGCTGATCGAACGTCTGTGGCGCGCCCACGGCTTCACGGCGCTGCTCGTCACGCACGATGTGCAGGAGGCCGTCGCACTGGCCGATCGCGTGGTGTTGATCGAGCAGGGCCAGTTGGGGCTCGATCAGCCGGTAACGCTGGCGCGTCCGCGAGCGCGCGGCAGTGTCGATTTCGCACAACTCGAAGCGCAGGTGCTCGATCGTGTGCTGCAAACCGAATCGAGCGGCACGCCGGTGGCTGCCGCGCCCGAACCCAGTTGGCCCGCCGCGACGGTGCGCTGGGCTGTCTGACCCGTCACATTCATCCTTCGCCGTCTTTTTATCCGACTGACGTTCATCCGACCGTCTTTTATCTGAATCACTGAACGCAGGAGTTCATCATGGGTATCACCGCCATCAATGTCCGTAATCAGTTCAAAGGCCGTATTCGCGAAATTCTGCGCGGCCCGGTGCTCTCCGAGGTCGATGTCGAAACGCCGAGCGGTATCGTCACCTCGGTCATCACCACGCGCTCTATCGACGAGCTGCGTCTGGACGTCGGCTCCGAAGTCGTGGCCCTCGTGAAAGCCACCGAAGTGTCGCTCGCCAAGCTCTGAGCCGCAGATTTCAGCAGTTCCAGCGTTTTGAGGATGGCTTGCCGGGCGAAGTCCGATGCCGGAGCGGGGAAATTCCGAACCCCGGCTCGGACTGTGCCGCGAATGCACGCACTCGGCTGATATAATGACGGCTTCCGAATGTCGGCGACCCGCCTGCGCGAGACTTTCCGCTGCGGGCGTTTTTATTTGTTGCCGACGCGATGCACCGAAGCCAAACCATGACCACTGTCCGCACCCGATTTGCGCCTAGCCCGACCGGATTCATCCATCTGGGCAACATCCGATCCGCTCTCTACCCGTGGGCGTTTGCGCGTCACAACCACGGTGTTTTCGTGCTGCGTATCGAAGACACCGATCTCGAACGCTCCACGCCGGAAGCCGTGCAGGTCATTCTCGAGGGCATGGAATGGCTGGGCCTCGATTACGACGAGGGCCCGTTCTATCAGATGGAGCGCATGGATCGCTATCGCGAAGTGCTGCAACAGATGAAGGACGCCGGTTACGTCTACCCGTGCTACATGAGCGTGGAAGAACTCGACGCGTTGCGCGAGCAGCAGCGTGAGCGCGGCGAAAAGCCGCGTTACGACGGCCGCTGGCGCCCGGAGCCGGGCAAAGTCTTGCCGGAGCCGCCGGCCGGTGTGCAGCCGGTGTTGCGCTTCAAGAACCCGCTCGCGGGCAGCGTGGTCTGGGAAGACGCCGTCAAGGGCCGCATCGAGATCTCGAACGAAGAACTCGACGATCTCGTGATCGCCCGCCCCGATGGCACGCCGACGTATAACTTCTGCGTGGTCGTTGACGACATCGACATGGATATCACGCACGTGATTCGCGGTGACGATCACGTGAACAACACGCCGCGTCAGATCAACATCTTCGAAGCGCTCGGCAAGCAGCCGCCGATCTACGCTCACTTGCCCACGGTGCTCAATGACCAGGGCGAGAAGATGTCCAAGCGCAATGGCGCTATGAGCGTGGTGCAGTACCGCGAAGAGGGCTTCCTGCCCGAGGCGGTGGTGAACTATCTGGCGCGTCTGGGCTGGGCGCACGGCGACGCGGAAGTGTTTTCGCGCGACCAGTTCGTGGAGTGGTTCGATCTCGATCACCTCGGCAAGTCGCCGGCACAGCACAATCCGGAAAAGCTGCTGTGGTTGAACAATCAGTATCTGAAGCAGGCCGATAACGAGCGTCTGGCCGGTCTGACCGAGCCGTTCCTCGAAAAGGCGGGTGTCTCGATCGACGGCGGTCCGTCGCTGGCGGGCGTGGTAGGGCTGTTCAAGGATCGCGCTAACACGATCAAGGACATCGCCGCGAGCGCAGAAATGTTCTATCGCCAGCCGCAACCGTCCGCCGAAGATGTCGCACAGCATCTGACCGACACGGCACGCGCTGCGGTGAAGGATCTGGCGGCTGGTCTCGCCGCACTGCCGGAGTGGAAGAAGGAAGCCATTTCGCCGGTGTTCAAGGCCACGCTCGCGCAGCACGGCATGAAGATGCCGCAACTGGCGATGCCGGTGCGTCTGCTCGTCGTGGGCACCACGCACACGCCGGCCATCGACGCCGTGCTCGAGCTGCTGGGCCGCGATACGGTGCTGGCACGTCTGGCGGCGTAAGCGGCGTAACCGGCGCAACAAGCGCAACAAGCACAGTGACGTAACAAAAAACCCCGGGATGCCTTGGCATCGCCGGGGTTTTTTGTGACTGTGGCAGCCACCCCAAGGGATGGCTGCCGCCGCCGTGAAACTTACGCTTGCGGCTTGGCTTCCAGCGTGACAGTGCTGGTCTTGGCCGGGGCCGGTGCGCGCTTGGTGCGCGAATAGCCTTCAAGCACCTTGACCATTTGCGCGTAGATCTTCGGGTTCGCGGCGAGCACTTCGCCTTCGAACAGGAAGTCCGATTCGCCCGTGTAGTTGCCCACGAGACCACCGGCTTCGGTCACCAGCAGGCTGCCGGCGGCCATATCCCACGGGTTCAGGCCTTGCTCGAAGAACCCGTCCATGCGGCCGGCGGCGACATAGGCCAAGTCGAGTGCGGCGGCGCCCGGGCGGCGGATACCGGCGCAATGCTCGGTCATCGTGCCAAACATCTTGAGGTAGTTCTCCACGCCTTGCAGATCGCGGAACGGGAAGCCCGTGCCGATCAGGCCATCGGCCAGACGGTCGCGGCGCGACACACGAATGCGCTTGCCGTCGATGTAGGCACCACGGCCGCGCGAGGCGGTGAACAGCTCGTTGCGCGTCGGGTCATAGATCACGGCTTGCGACACGATGCCCTTGTGGGAGAGCGCGATCGACGTGCAGTAATACGGCATGCCGTGAATGAAGTTGGTGGTGCCGTCGAGCGGATCGATGATCCATTGGAATTCCGAGCCCGCTTTGCCGTGTTCTTCGCCCGATTCTTCGGCGAGGATGGCGTGGTCCGGATAGGCTTGCAGGAGGACGTCGATGATCGCTTGCTCTGCCGCTTTGTCCACTTCCGTCACGAAGTCATTGTGCTGCTTCTTGCTGACCAGGACCTTGTCGAGGTCGAGCGACGCGCGGCTGATGATGTTGCCGGCTTTACGGGCGGCCTTCACCGCGATATTGAGCATGGGATGCTGCATGACAGATTCCTGTTAAGGCCATCGCCCGCGTCAAACGCGACCCCCTCTGGGCCGGCTGGCAGGCATGGCAGACAAAGCGAACGAATTGGGCAAGAGCGATGCCCGGCAAGTGCCGCAGCTGACTTAGCGGCTCGATTGCAGGGACGAAAACGCGTATTTTAGCAAAAACCGGCCGCCTGCGCTCTGTTGTGCGCATCTTCTGACCCTTTTTCGGTGCCACGGGGTCGGCGAATCAGGGCAAAATAGCGGCCTGCGCTGAATTTCATCCCGAATTTCTTTCTGTACGCCATCTCCCTACCTGCCGCCTGCTCATGTCCCAGTCTGTTGCTCCCGTCCCTTCGCCGCTCTTTGATCAAGTGCGCTTTGTGCTCAACGAGACGAGCCATCCGGGCAACGTCGGTTCGGCGGCGCGCGCCATCAAGACGATGGGCTTTGGCCAGTTGGTGCTTGCAGCGCCGCGTTTCGGGGCCGATGTGTTGCGCGACCCGGAGGCCATCGCGCTCGCGAGCGGTGCCGACGACGTGCTGGCCAACGCGCGTGTGGTGGCTGATCTCGACGCCGCACTGGAGGGGGTGGGTTGGGCCGTCGCGCTGTCGGCACGCACGCGCGAATATGGCCCGCCCAACGCCGAGCCGCGTGAGAGCGCTGCGCTGGCCGTGCAGCACGCGGGGCAGGGCGAGGCGGTGGCGTTCGTGTTCGGCAGCGAACGAACGGGCTTGTCGAATACGGATGTCGAGCGATGCAATGCGCTCGTGCACATTCCCGCGAACCCGGTCTACAGCTCGCTCAATCTGTCGCAGGCCGTGCAGTTGATCGCGTATGAAGTGCGCATGGCATGTCTCGGTGTCGAGCGCGGTGGTGCGGCAGCGCATGCGGTGGCCGTGCTGGCGGCGGGCGCCGTCAATGCAAGTCCGAATGCCGGTGCACCGCACGATCATCTCGCCACGCGCGACGACGTGGAAGGCATGCTGGCGCATCTGGAGCGGGCGCTGGTCGATCTCGACTATCTCGATCCGGACAATCCCAAGAAACTCATGACGCGTCTGCGTCGCCTTTTCGCCAAGAGTCATCTGGAGCGCGAAGAGGTCAATATTCTGCGCGGTATCTCGAAGCACATTCTCGAGCGCAAGATCCGGCGTTGATGGCTGGGTAGGGGGCAAGGTAGCCGAAGGGCACGTACGCTATGCCCTTACCGCGTATCCGGTCATTTTCCGGGCGTCTGCACGCATTGTGAAAACCCCATACAATTCTCAGTCACAAGCTTATTAGCCCTTCGCGAATATGAACCGATTGCGCGAGCGTTGCGCCGCCTCCCTGCCTTATTACGTGCACTGTTAACGCACGCCCTCGCGCCACGGTGTGGCGAGGCCGGACACCTGTCGTGTTCTCCATTCCTCGTCAGTCACGCCGCTCAACGTCTGCCGGCTTCGGCCGGCACGCATTCCGGTGATTTCGCACGATCCCGCCCCAAGACGGCAGGACGCGCACTACAGGATCGACATCAGGCTCATGTTTACCCGCCTTCGCGAAGATATTGCCGCTATCCGGCAAAAAGACCCCGCTGCCCGCAGTAACTGGGAAGTCTTCACCTGCTATCCCGGCCTGCATGCCGTGATGCTCCATCGCGTGGCGAATCGTTGCTGGACGTCCGGTTTCAAGTGGCTCGGGCGCTTCGTCTCGCATTACGCACGCTTTCTCACGGGCATCGAAATTCACCCGGGCGCGACGCTAGGCCGCCGCGTATTCATCGACCACGGCATGGGTGTGGTGATCGGCGAGACGGCGATCATCGGCGACGACTGCACGATCTATCAGGGCGTCACGCTCGGTGGCACGTCGCTCTCGCGCGGCGCGAAGCGTCACCCGACGCTGGAGGCCGGCGTCATTGTTGGCGCCGGTGCCAAGGTGCTCGGCGGCTTTACGGTCGGTGAGGGCGCGAAGATCGGCTCGAACGCTGTAGTGGTCAAGCCGGTGCCGGCGGGCGGCACGGCGGTGGGTAATCCGGCGCGCGTCATCCGTCCCGATGCCCCGCGTGAAAATGCCGAAGGCAAGCCGAACGGTAATGGCCGCAAAGCCGAGTTTTCCGCCTATGGCATTACCCCGAACGCAGACGACCCGGTGTCGTTGGCCATTCATGGATTGATCGAGAACGCGACCGACCAGTCGCACAAGATCGATGTGATGGTGGCCGCGCTCAACCAGTTGGGCGCGCATCTGGAAGCGCTCGGGGCGAGCAAGATCGACACGGCCGAACTTCGCAAGCTCGGCAAGGAAATTCAGGATATGTGAGCCGGCGCGGGCGTCGATGCCACGAGATCGATCGCCCGTAGTCCGTGCGCATCCCATTGCAGATAGCCGCCGCGCGGCGGCTCGATATCGAACTCCCAGTCGGGCAGCACCCAGCGCACACGCCGGCCTTCGGCGTGTCGCGCCGGCCGGTGCGTGTGGCCGTGCACGAGCGTGCGCTCACCGGCCGCATCGAGCAGTGCGTTGATGGCTTGCGCATTCGCATCGGCATAGGCCATGCGGTGGGCGCCTTTGGCCGCGCTGCGCCGCCGGATACGATCGGCAATCGCCATGCGCACCCGTAGCGGTAACGCGAGAAAGAAGGCCTTGCCCAGCGGCGAATGCGCGACGCGCCGAAAGCGCTGATACCCCACATCGTCCGTGCACAACTGGTCGCCGTGACTGAGCACCAGCGCCTGCTCCAGAAACGAGAACACGCACGGATCGTCGAGCATGACGGCGCCTGACGCGCGTGCGAAGCGCTTGCCGAGCAGGAAATCGCGATTGCCGCGCATGATCGCCACGGGCACGCCACTGGCGGACAGCTCGGCGATGGCGGCCGTCATGCGACGTGCAAAGGCGCCAAGGGGCTCGGTGTCGGGCGTACCGGTGTGTCGTGCGGGGGCATCCTTGTCAGCGCCGAGCATGTCGTCGCCGACCCAGTATTCGAACAGGTCGCCAAGGATGAAGAGGATGGACGCTTCACGCGCGGGACCGCGCAGGAAGTCTTCGAAGACTTGCACCGTACGCTGCAGGGCCGGCGCGAGGTGAAGATCGGAAATGAAAAGCGCGGGCCCGTCGCCCCGTGGTGTCACGGGACATTGCGGGCACCGCGCAGTCGATACTGGCATCGAGTGTCGTCGGTGACGAGATGGGCGCTTACGCGACGATCACGGCCTTTTCGATGACGACGTCGTCAACCGGCACGTCTTGATGCATGCCACGCGAACCGGTCTTGACACCCTTGATCGCGTCGATGATTTCCTGGCCTTCGACGACCTTGCCGAACACGGCGTAGCCCCAGCCCGACGGCGTCGGTGCGCTGTGGTTCAGGAAGTCGTTGTCGTTCACGTTGATGAAGAACTGAGCCGTGGCCGAGTGCGGATCGTTCGTGCGGGCCATGGCCAGCGTGTACTTGTCGTTCTTCAGGCCGTTGTTGGCTTCGTTCTCGATCGGCGTGTTGGTGGCCTTTTGTTTCATGCCCGGCTCGAAGCCGCCGCCTTGAATCATGAAGCCGTTAATTACGCGGTGGAACACCGTGTTGTCGTAGAAGCCTTCCTTCACGTAGGTCAGGAAGTTTTCAACCGTCTTCGGTGCCTTGGCTTCGTCGAGTTCGATGCGAATGACGCCGTGATTCGTTTGCAGTTCAACCATGATGCTTTCCTTCTGATGAAATGGTCCCGGCAGGCCGGAGGAGTTCAGCGTCGTGTTCAGCGTTTGACGACGCTGGCCGATTCGATCACGACGGGCGTGACAGGCACGTCGCGGTACATGCCTTTGCTGGTCGTGGCGACACCCTTGATTTTCTCGACAGTGTCCATGCCGGCGACCACCTTGCCGAACACTGCGTAACCATAGCCGTCCGGGCTTGGGTAGTCCAGTGACGCATTATCCGACACATTCACGAAAAATTGCGCAGTCGCCGAATTCGGATTCGACGTACGCGCCATCGCGATCGTGCCCTTCGTATTCTTCAAGCCGTTTTGCGATTCGATCGGAATCGGTGCGCGGGTCGGCTTTTCATTCATGTCGGCCGTGAAACCGCCACCCTGAATCATGAAACCGGGAATGACACGGTGGAAGACCGTGCCGTTGTAGAAGCCGCTGTTGACGTATTGCAGGAAGTTCTCGACCGTCTTCGGCGCTGCCTTCGGGTTGAGTTCTACCGTGAAGTTGCCGGCCGACGTCTTGAACTGCACCTGCGGCTGCGTGGCCTGTGCGAGCACAGGCAGGCTGGCAACGGTGCCAGTCAGTGCAGCGGCTGCGACGGCACCGCCGAGCAGTGCGCGGCGCAGGCGATTCGGAAGGGACATGCGGGTCTCCTGGGCTGTGAATTCGAAAATTCGAAAATTCGTGAATTCGTATGAGGTCGTGCGGCGGGGAGATCAGTTCCCCGACTTGCCGACGTTCTTCAAATTGGCATCTTCGCCGGGCTTGGCCGGCGAGGGCGTCTGGGCGACCGGCGCGGCACGTTGCGGGGCCAGCATGTCGGCGAGTACCTTCTCGCGGCTCGACACGCGCGCCGTCGGCGAAAGCTTGAGGGCCTTCTGATAGGCCTGCTGCGCGAGCTTGGCGTAGATGTCGCCAAGGTTCGAATACGCCACGGCAAAGCTCGGGTTGTTGCGGATCGCACTCTCCAGTGCGGCGCGCGCTTTGTCGTACTCACCCGTCTGCGCGTACAGCGCGGCCAGGTTGTTGTACGGCTCGGGCAGTTCCGGGAAGTCTTGCGTGAGCGCGGTGAAGGCGTCGATGGCCTCGGGCGTGCGGCCCATCTCCATGAGCACGCGCCCACGCGTGAAGCGCACCTGCGCATCGCGCGGGTATTGCTTCAGGTGATCGTCGATCTTCGTGAGGGCGTCGCTGTACTTGCGCGCTTCGACCAGTTTGTTGATCGCCGATTCGCTGGCCTGCTGCGGCGTTTGCAGCGGGGCAGGCGGGGGCGGATCGATGATTGCCTGGGCACCTGCGGGCAGCGCAAACAGCGTGCCGGCAAGGCCGAGCGTCACGCTTGCGAGCGTGAGCGCGTGGGTATGACGGCGGGCAGCGTTCATGGTGAAAGCGCTCGGGCGGAGGCGGGAAAGCAGGCGCGTTGCACTGCGCGAAAGGGACCGGCTTCGTTGCGTCATGATGGGTGCTTGGGATACCTGAGAGGTGCGCAAGAGATGCTATACTCGGCCGCATTCTAACAAAACACCTGCGCCCGGCCTGCGCCATTTGATCTTGTGGCGGCGGATACGGTTCGCAGGTTCGTTTTTTCTACCGCACGGCGCGCAGCCCGCCTCGCGATGTCGCTCCCGCCGCACGACACGAATCGTGCCCGGAGGCATCGTCGCAGCGCCCGGCGCTGTCTCGCCCCCGGTCAAGCATTTATCTATGGATTCACTCCGCGTCTACAACTCGCTCGCGCGAGACAAACAGCCGTTCGTGCCCCTCGTTCCCGGCGAAGTCCGCATGTATGTTTGCGGCATGACCGTGTACGACTACTGTCACATCGGCCACGCGCGCGTGATGGTGGTGTTCGACATGGTGCAACGGTGGCTGCGCACGCTCGGCTACCGCGTGACCTATGTGCGCAACATCACCGACGTTGACGACAAGATCATCAAGCGTGCTGTCGAGAACGGCGAAACGATGCGCGAGCTGACCACGCGCTTCATCGCCGCGATGCACGAAGATGCCGACGCCCTCGGTGTGCAGCGCCCGGATCACGAGCCGCGCGCGACTGACTTCATTCCGCAGATGGTCGACATGATCGGCACGTTGCAACGTAACGGTTACGCGTATCAGGCCGAAGACGGCGACGTGAACTACGCCGTGCGCAAGTTTGCCAACTATGGCCAGCTTTCCGGCAAGTCGATCGAAGACCTGCGTGCGGGTGAGCGCGTTGCCGCGAACACCGCCAAGCAGGACCCGCTCGACTTCGTGCTGTGGAAGCGCTCGAAAGACAGCGAGCCGGACGAATCGAAATGGGCCTCGCCGTGGGGCGCCGGACGCCCGGGCTGGCACATCGAGTGCTCGGCCATGAGCTGCCAGTTGCTCGGCAACCAGTTCGACATTCACGGCGGCGGTGCCGATTTGCAGTTTCCGCACCACGAGAATGAAATCGCGCAGAGCGAAGCCGCCACGGGCGAGACGTTCGTGAACTACTGGCTGCACAACGGCTTCGTGCGCGTGGACGACGAGAAGATGTCCAAGTCGCTCGGCAACTTCTTCACCATCCGCGAAGTGCTGGCGAAGTTCGATGCCGAAGTCATCCGCTTTTTCATCCTGCGTGCGCAATACCGCAGCCCGCTCAATTACAGCGACGCCCATCTGGACGACGCACGTGGCGGTCTGACGCGTTTGTACACCGCGTTGAAGGATGCGAGGGGTGACGGCGCCGCGCTTGACTGGAACGAACCGTTTGCGCAGCGCTTTGCGGCGGCGATGAACGACGACTTCAATACGCCGATCGCGATTTCGGTGTTGTTCGAACTCGCGGGCGAAATCAACAAGCAGCGGGATCCGGTGCTCGTGCGTCAGTTGCAGGGTCTGGCCGGTACGCTCGGTTTGCTCGGCCGCGATCCGCAGTCGTTCCTGCAAGGGACGGCAGGTGCCGACGCGTCGGGTGATGCCGATGCGTTGCGCACGTCGGTCGAGGCACGCATCGAAGCGCGTGCTCAGGCCAAGCGCGAGAAAAATTTCGCAGAGGCCGATCGCATTCGCGCGGAATTGCTCGCCGATGGCATCGTGCTGGAAGATCGTCCCGGAGGCGCCACCGAATGGCGTCGTGCCTGAGCGCGGCGTATCGAGGCGAATTTCATGGTGACTCGTAAATCCGTGGCCGCAAAGGCCACGACCCAAACCGCCACGACCGGACGCGTTGCCAAGGCCACGCGGCCGACGGCCAAGCGCGCGGCGCCTGCCAAGGTGCCCAAGGCCGATGGCCAGTCCCGCAAGGTCGAGAGCAAGGCCGGCGCGAAGACAGCTGCCGTAAAGGCGGCGCCGGCGCCTGTGGCGACCAAACGTGCCAGCAGCGGCAATGGTGCGGCGGCGGTTGCCGACAAGCTCAAAAAGGTAGTGAAAGCTGGCAATGGCGCCGCGGGCAAGTCGACCAAGGTCGCTGCGGGGGCGGCGCGTAAGGCGTCGGCCCGGATGGCCAAAGCCGATGGCGCGGATGTGCCGGCGAAGGCGGCCAAGCCGACCCGTCAGGCCAAGCCCGCGAAGTCCACGCGCGCCACCGGAACGGCGGCGAAGGGCAACGGCGCGGCGGGCGTTGCGACCACGCGTCGCGTGATCGCCAAGCGCGACGGCGAGACGCGTATCGTCACGCCGGAGATTGCCCGCATCGAAACCGACGTCGTGGAGCAGGCTGTCACCGGTGTGGTGCCGCTGCCGGTCGCGCCGGGCGCGACGCGCCCCGACTTCTGGGATCAGGCCTGCGCCGATCTCATGCGACGCGATCGCATCCTCAAGAAACTGATTCCCCAATTCGGCCCGGCGCATCTGACCGGTCGCGGCGAGCCGTTCGTCACGCTCGCGCGCTCGATCGTCGGCCAGCAGATTTCGGTGAAAGCGGCACAAGCGGTATGGGACCGTGTGGTCGCCATCTGCCCGAAGCTCACGCCGGCCCAATTCATCAAGGCAGGGCACGACGCGCTGGCCGGTTGCGGGCTGTCGCGTCGCAAGGCCGAGTACATCCTCGATCTGGCAACCCACTTCAAGTCGGGTGCGTTGCACGTGGACGCGTGGGCCAGCATGGACGATGAGGCCGTCATTGCCGAGCTGACCGGCATTCGCGGCATCGGACGCTGGACGGCCGAGATGTTCCTGATGTTCAACCTGTTGCGCCCCGATGTGCTGCCGCTCGACGATGTCGGGCTCATCAACGCCATCAGCGTCAACTACTTCAGCGGCGAGCCCGTCACGCGCAGTGAAGCGCGCGAAGTGGCCGCCAATTGGGAGCCCTGGCGCTCCGTCGCTACGTGGTACATGTGGCGAAGTCTCGAACCGGTACCGGTCGAATACTGATTGTTCCGCTTAGGACGTATAATCCACGTCCGATTCCGTATCATTTAGTCATTATCGGTGTCTATTGTTTGTCGAGAGGCGATGAAAGTTGCCTATCTTGATCGGACAGTGGTCGCCGGCGGTACAATACGCTGCCGCATTTCCGGGGAAACCTGATGAAGAACACCTTTTTGGATTTTGAACAGCCGATCGCCGAACTCGAAGCGAAGATTGAAGAATTACGCTTCGTGCAGGACGACTCCGCCGTCGATATTTCCGAAGAGATCGAGCGCCTCTCTAAAAAGAGCCAGCAGCTCACCAAGGACATCTATACGAACCTGTCGCCGTGGCAGGTTTCGCAAATCTCGCGTCACCCGCAGCGTCCTTACACGCTCGACTATGTGCGCGACATCTTTACCGACTTTCACGAGTTGCATGGCGATCGCGAGTTCTCGGACGACCATGCCATCGTGGGTGGCATGGCCCGTTTCAACGGTCAGGCCTGTATGGTCATCGGTCATCAGAAGGGCCGTGATACGAAGGAGCGCGCACTGCGCAATTTCGGCATGCCGCGCCCCGAGGGCTATCGCAAGGCCATGCGCCTGATGAAGCTCGCTGAGAAGTTCGGTTTGCCGCTGTTCACGTTCGTCGACACGCCGGGTGCCTATCCGGGTATCGATGCCGAAGAGCGCGGCCAGTCGGAAGCCATCGGTCATAACCTGTTCGTCATGGCCGAGCTCAAGACGCCGATCATCACCACGATCATCGGTGAAGGCGGCTCGGGCGGTGCGCTCGCCGTGGCCGTGGCCGATACGGTCGCGATGCTGCAATTCTCGACGTACTCGGTCATTTCGCCGGAAGGTTGCGCCTCCATTCTGTGGAAGAGCGCTGCGAAGGCACCGGAAGCTGCTGAAGCGCTGGGCCTGACCGCTCACCGTCTGAAGGCGCTCGGCCTGATCGACAAGATCATCAACGAACCGCTGGGTGGTGCGCATCGCGACCCGCTCGGCATGGCCGGCATGCTCAAGCGTGCGCTCGCCGACTCGGTGCGCCAGTTCCAGGGCATGAGCCACAAGGAGCTGCTCGATCGTCGTTTCGAACGTCTGATGAGCTATGGCAAGTTCAAGGAAGCCGGCACCAAGTAAGTCGTCGGCCAGCGCGTCGCCGCCGTTGGTGGCGATGACGTCTGGCGGCACACCGCCCGTGTCTTCCTCGCCTCATACCGCTGCCGCGTTCGCCTCTGCCCGAGGTGACGCGGCAGTTGTACATGTGGACGTCGCTTTGCGCGTCGCGTTGGCCCATGCCTTCGCTGCGCGCGATGGCGAACCGCCTGCCGTGTGCGCGCCCGCCACGCCGGCAAATCCTTCGACGTCCACCTCTCTCGAATCGTCTGCCGTGCCACGTCTGGCATTGGCGCTCAGTGGCGGTCTCGATTCCATGGTGCTTCTCGATGCATTGGCACACTGGACACAATCGCGACGCGACGCCGGTGAGCCGGTGGCGCTGCCGCTGGCCATTCATATCCATCACGGATTGTCCGGGCACGCCGACGAGTGGCTGGCCACGTGCGAGCGTGAGGCGCGTCTGCGGGGCTTTGCCTTCGAGGCACGTCGGGTGAATGTGCCGCGCGACGCGCGTCAGGGTATCGAAGGGGCCGCGCGCACGGCGCGTTACGCCGCACTGGCCGAGTGTTGCGCCGAACACGCCATCGACTGGCTGCTCACGGCCCATCATGCGAACGATCAGGCCGAGACGGTGTTGCTGCAAATGCTGCGCGGCGCCGGGCTGCCGGGTGTTGCGGCGATGGCCGTGGCGGGGGTGTTGCCGGTCGCGTCCCCGGCGAAATTGCTTCGTCCGCTGCTCGACGTTTCGCGCGAAACGATGCAGACCTTTGCGACGGTGCGTTCGCTGTCGTGGGTGGAAGATCCCTCCAATCAGGATCGTCAGTATTTGCGCAATGCACTGCGTCACGACGTGATGCCCGCGATTGCCTCGCACGTGCCTGCTTATCGCGAAACGCTCGCCCGTTTCGCTCGGCACGCGGCGCAGGCCCAGTCGTTGCTCGATCAACTCGCACAGATGGATTTTGACGCCGCGCATGTCGATGCGTCGCGTCTGCAACGCCGTCGTTTGCAGGGCCTCGACATCGCGCGTCTGGCGAACCTGTTGCGCTATTGGGCAGCGCGCGAAGGGTTGGCGCCGCCGCCCGAGGCGCGTCTCGATGAATGGGTGCGGCAGATTCGCGATGCGCAACCCGACGCGTCGCTCACGCTGCCACACGGCAATGCCGTATTGCGCCTGTATCGCGACGTGCTGCAATGGACGCCGGTTTATGCCGCCGCGGATGCCGACGCTGCCGTCGATGACGTTGTACTGCGCTGGTCAGGCGAGCGCGTCTGGCCGTTGCCGCAGTGGCAGGGGAGTGTCGTATTCGAGCCGGTGGTGGACGCGGTCGCGGCAACGGAGACGGCAGGAATTGCCGAAGCGGCGTTGCGTGCGCACCCGCTGATCGCTCGCGAGCGGGCAGGGGGGGAGCGCTGGCGCGAACGTGCCGACGGGCATTCGCGCTCGCTCAAGCATTGGTATCAGAACAAGGGCGTGCCGGCGTGGCAGCGCCATGTGCCGATCGTCTGGCAAGCGTCGGGCATTGTGTTCGTGCCACGTCTGGGCATCGATGGTGCCGCGTTGTGCATCGACGGCCCGCGTTGGCGGATGATGTGGCGCGACGAGGCATGATCGGCTGACCGCCTTCATTGCACCTCGCATCCACCGCGCCAATCACATCATGCTGCTATCTCCGCCCTTGATCGGGCGATTCGGCATATCCCCTCGTAACCGCTGAAATCTGCAGCATGATCTGCTGCCGAATGCGGCGCGTGAGCCCCCTGACAGTGCAATCTGCGCCAAACCGGCTCATGTGCGATACATTCGTGCGATAATCAAAAGTTCCGCGAATCGAAACGTCATCGATGCCCGTTCCAGGGTATCTGCGCAGGATTCATAAACGGTTTCAAATCAATGTGTTAGCAATGTTATGGCTCTGATCGTACACAAATACGGCGGCACGTCGATGGGCTCGGTGGAGCGCATCAAGAATGTCGCCAAGCGCGTGGCCAAATGGCATAAGGCCGGTCACAAGATGGTGGTGGTGCCGTCGGCAATGTCCGGCGAAACCAATCGTCTGTTGGGTCTGGCCAAAGAGATTTCGGCCGAACCCGATCCGCGCGAACTCGACGCCATTGCCGCCACGGGCGAGCAAGTGAGCGTTGGCCTGCTGGCGCTCGCTATCAAAGCTGAGGGCGTCGACGCCGTGAGCTACGCCGGCTGGCAAGTGCCGATCAAGACCGACAGTGCCCATACCAAAGCCCGTATTTCGGAAATCGACGACAAGCGCGTGATGGCCGATCTCGATGCCGGCCGCGTGGTCGTCATCACCGGCTTTCAGGGGATCGACCCGAACGGCAACGTGACCACGCTCGGCCGTGGCGGTTCGGACACGTCGGCAGTTGCTGTGGCAGCCGCACTGAAGGCCGACGAATGCCTGATCTACACGGACGTGGACGGTGTGTACACCACCGACCCGCGTGTGGTCGACGAGGCTCGCCGCCTCGATAAGGTGACTTTCGAAGAGATGCTGGAAATGGCCAGCCTCGGTTCGAAGGTGTTGCAGATCCGCTCGGTGGAATTCGCCGGCAAGTACCAGGTCAAGACGCGTGTGCTCTCGAGCTTGACCGATCCGATGATTGCGCTCGACGAAGAAGCGCGCTCGGGCACGCTGATTACTTTTGAGGAAGACGAACAAATGGAAAAGGCCATCATTTCGGGTATCGCATTCCAGCGCGACGAGGCCAAGATCACCGTGCGCGGTGTGCCGGACCGCCCGGGCATCGCCTACCAGATCCTCGGCCCGATCGCCGACGCGAACGTCGATGTCGACATGATCATCCAGAACCAGAGCGTGGACGGCAAGACCGATTTCACGTTCACGGTGCCGCGTGGTGACTTCCAGCGCGCTATGACGCTGCTGCAAAACGACGTGCAAGGCCATATCGGTGCGGCGGAAGTGTCGGGCGACCCGAAGGTCTCGAAGGTCTCGATCGTGGGTGTGGGCATGCGCTCGCACGTCGGTATCGCCAGCAAGGCGTTCCGCACGCTGTCGGAAGAGGGCATCAACATCCAGATGATCTCCACCTCGGAAATCAAGATCTCGGTGCTGATCGACGAAAAGTACATGGAGCTCGCCGTGCGCGCGCTGCATAAGGCTTTCGAACTCGATCAGGCGTAAGTCACTCGAAGTCACGAGACATGGAAAACGCATCGCGCGTGCAAACGTGCGATGCAAAGTGTCTGAAGTGTTTGAATCAGCAGCAGAAATTCGCGTCGGATTCTCGCGGGACGGATGGAGCGTGAATGCGGCGCGAAACGACATTGCGGTGTCGTGATGCGGGGAAAACTCCCCGTGCGTGGCGAAAGCATGACAGGTGCGCAAAAAAAGTTGGATTTTGATGCGCATAATGTTTGACGCAACGCGGAACACTAGGTAATATCACGCCTTCGTTACATCACCTCCCTGATGTGACGACAAGTTTGGGAGACGTGGCCGAGAGGTCGAAGGCACTCCCCTGCTAAGGGAGCATCTGGGCCAAAACCTGGATCGAGGGTTCGAATCCCTCCGTCTCCGCCAAGTCGCCTTGGCGGAACACCCCCGGCTCTTCGCGGAGAGCCGGGGGTTTTTTCTTTCCCGAGTTCGCGCGTTGGCGATACCTCGCGCGTCGATTTCTTCCCCCCTCTTCGAGCGAGAACCACGATGTCGACCATCACTACCGATTCCGGCCTGCAATACGACGACCTCCAAGTGGGCGACGGTGCAGAAGCCACCCCCGGCCAGACCGTGACCGTCCACTACACCGGCTGGCTCACCGACGGCAAGAAGTTCGATTCGAGCAAAGACCGCAATGATCCGTTCGCCTTCGTGCTGGGCGGCGGCATGGTCATTCGCGGCTGGGACGAAGGCGTTGCCGGCATGAAGGTCGGCGGCAAGCGCAAGCTCGTTATTCCGCCCGAACTCGGCTATGGCGCACGCGGCGCCGGCGGTGTGATTCCGCCGAACGCAACGCTGGTCTTCGAGGTTGAACTGTTGGACGTCTGAACCATCGAACGCCGTATCTGACCGATAACGATACGGCCGATGCAACAGACACCCCCGGTGCCTCGCTGGCACCGGGGGTGTTGTCTTTTTACGTGGGCCTTCGTCATAAGCGTCGGCCACACAAAGGAGCCTTACGAGGTGTCTCACTCAGCAACTCCTGCTTTACGCGTTTCACGATTCTGGTTTCCCTTCTCGCTGGTGCTCTTCGAGTTCGCGGTCTACATCTCGAACGACATGATCATGCCCGGCATGCCGCTGGTGACGCGCGAATTCGGCGCGTCGGCGGAAATGACGACACTCGCACTCACCGCCGCCATGCTTGGCAACGCGAGTCTGCAATGGCTGCTCGGCCCGCTCTCCGATCGCTTCGGACGCCGTCGCGTACTGCTCTCCGGTCTCACGATGTTCGTGCTCGCGTGTCTCGCGATGCACTACGTGCAGACGATGCCGCAATTCATCGCGCTGCGTTTCCTGCAAGGCATGGGCTGCTGCTTCGTGCTGACCGTTGGCTACCCGACCGTGCATGAAGCCTTCGAAGAGAAGACGGCTGTGCGGGTGATGGCGCTGATGGCCAACGTGTCACTGCTCTCGCCCTTGTTCGGCCCGCTCGCGGGTGCCGCCGTCGTGTCGTACTGGCCGTGGCGCAGCATCTTCTGGTTGATTGCGCTGGTGGCCGTGGCGTCGTTTATCGGCCTGTATCGCACGATGCCGGAGCTTTCGCGGCATGACCGCAATGCGCTCAACGCGAAAGCGCTCTGGGCGGGTTACAAGCTGCCGCTCTCGAGCGCGCGGTTCTGGCGCGGTGCGGTGCTGACGGGCGTGGCGATTACGCCGTTGCTCACGTGGATTGCACTGGGTCCGGTGTTCCTGATCGAGCGTGCCGGGCTGTCGCAGATGCACTACGCGATGTTGCAGGTGCCGGTGTTCGCGGCACTGATTCTCGGCAACGTCGTGCTCGCGCGTCAGGTGGGCCGCTGGTCGAATGGCCGGCTGTTGGCCACCGGGGTGGCCGCGATGCTGATCGGCGCGGCGGTGTCGCTCGTGGGGACGGCCATTCTGGCCCCCGGGTATCCGGCGCTGCTCGTCGGCACGTCGCTGCATGCGTTCGGTATGGGCATGAGCTATGGCGTGGTGTATCGGCAGTCGCTGTTTGCCGTGGACAGCCCCAATCGCGCGACGGTCGCGGGCATGCTCAGCATGATCACCATCGTCGTGGCGGTGGCCGTGATCGAAGCGATGAAGATGGCGTATCTGCATTTCGGGGATGCGGCACTCGGCATTGGCGCCATGATGGCAGCAGCACTCGTTGCCGTGCTGGCAGCGAACTTCGTGCCGCCGCCGGCGCAGGACGTCCTCGCACAACCGGGGCGTCAGACGTAACGACGTCCATCGGAAGGCGCTTGCGTCAGTGAATCAACGGCGTTGACAGGCAACAAAACAAAAAGCCAGCGAAAGCAATTTCGCTGGCTTTTTTGTGGGTGGCGGCCGGATCAATGCGTCAACCGTGCGCTCGCTCGTTGCTGGACGCTTCTGCGTGTTCGGAATGCTCGGCGTGCGCAACATGTGACGCATCGGCCTCCTGTGGCGGCACCCGCGGTTTGGCGGCCGACGTGGACGTCGCGCTGGGCGAGGGCGTAGCAGCGGCTGCCGCAGCGGCAGTGACGGCAGTGGCACCACTGCCAGCGGTGGCAGGCGCAGTGTCCGGCGCGGCTTGGCCGTCGTCAGCGTAGTAGTCGCGCTCCCACTTCTCGTGATTCGTCTTGGCTTGCTGCAACTCGGGTGTCAGCGGCGCGAAGGCCAGCAGCAACCGGTTGAGCCACGACACCGGCACCTTGCAGGGGCGTTCGAAATCGACGAACAGCACCACACGCGTTTCGTCGGTGTCGTTGTGCACTTCATGCGGATAGGCATCGTCGAAGATCACTGCGCGATTGGCCTGCCACACGTAGCGTTGCCCATTCACTTCAATCCAGCATTGCTCGCGCTCGCGCGGCACTTTCAGCGCGAGGTGCAGGCGCAGCACGCCGTTATAGGGGCCGCTGTGCAGGGGAATCTGCTTGCCCGGCGAGAGGATCGAAAAGAAGGCCGTGCGCAAGCCGGGAATGCCATCGAGTGCCGCCGCCGTCGCCGGACACCGCGCGAGGTTGCGCTCGGCGCGCATGCCGTAGCCGAGAAACACGAAGGTCTGCCATTGATGGTCTTGCGTGATGGTGGCGACGTCGGGTGAGATTTCGTGGAAGGCCGGCAGACGTCCGGGCGTGGCGAGCACGGCGTCGAGTTCTTTGGCGATCGCGGGGGCCTGCGCTTCGAGTGCCCCGACCCAAGGGAACAGGGCGTTATCGAAGATGGGCCGGTCACCGACCAGTGAACCCCGGGCAATGCGGCGTTGCGCGGCTTCAACACACTGGAAAAAAAATCGGGCAAGCCAGCGGGGCAGGGTACGGTTGGGGTTCTGCACAGGCGATCGTGTAGCACTCAACGGCGGCCTCCAGGGCGGGAGCGGGGGAACCGATCCGGCGGGTATGTGTCCTTAAGAGCGGCATACGGACCGGGCTTTTGGGTACAATTGTCGCGCGGTCCGGCCCTGCCGCCAAGCCTCACGGGGGAATCTCCCCGGCAGACGCGTTACGAGAGGTTACGGCAGGTTACGGCACAAACGCGCTTGTGTGCAGAACACAGGGGCACGATGCCGACGGGGCGAAGGGGAGGGGCAGGATGCGTTCAGCCCCGGCAGGCGGGTGCACACACGATGCTGCATCGGAGACGACAGGAGACGCATGAGCGCGCAAACGACACAGCATCCACGCACGACCGAAGATGATTTGCCTCGGCCATTCGTGCCTCTCAAAGCGTTTTTTGCTGCGTTGATTGTCGTGTTGTTCGCTGGCCTCGGTATGAGCCAGCCGGCGTATGCCAAGTACGCCATCGCCCAGTATGGCGAGCCCAAATACCCGCAAGGCTTCACCCACTTCGACTACGTCAATCCGGATGCCCCGCGCGGCGGCACGCTCACGCTGGCCAACCCCGACCGGCGCACCAGCTTCGATAAGTTCAATCCGTTCACGCTGCGCGGTTCGGCACCGGCCGGTGTCGCCAGCCTCATGTTCGAGACGCTGGGCATCGGCAGCGGCGACGAACCCGCCACCGTCTATGGCCTCTTGGCCGACGACATTGCCGTGTCGCCCGACGGCACCTCGGTCACGTTCCACCTGAACCCGGCCGCGCGTTTCAGCAACGGCGATCCGGTGACCGCACAGGACGTCAAATACTCCTTCGACACGCTCATCAGTCCGCAGGCCGCGCCCGGTTTCAAGGTGATGCTCTCCGACGTGAAGGGCGTGACTGTGCTCGATAAAAGCCGCGTGCGCTTCGATTTTCGCCGCGTGAGCCCCGACCTGCCGCTGTTGGTGGCGGGGGTGCCGGTATTCTCGCCGAAGTGGGGCATGGGTCCGGATGGCAAGCGCAAGCCGTTCGATGCACTGACCTTCGAGAAGCCCATCGGCAGCGGCCCGTACTTGATCGAGTCGTACGACGGCGGCCGGCGCATCACCTTCAAACGCGATCCGAACTACTGGGGCGACAACCTGCCGGTGCGGCGCGGCACGTTCAACTTTGAGCGCATCGCGTACAAGCTGTACACCGACGACATCGTGCGGCTCGAAGGTTTCAAGGCGGGTGAGTTCGACGCAACGACCGAGTATCGCGCGCGCAGTTGGGTGCGCAGCTACGTCGGCAAGCGCTTCAATAGTGGTGAGCTGGTCAAGCGCGAGTTCGGGCATCACAACGCCGCTGGCATGCAGGGCTTTATTTTCAACACGCGCCGGCCGATGTTTCAGGACGTGCGCGTGCGCCGCGCGCTCGATCTCGCGCTGGACTTCGAATGGCTCAACCGCCAGCTGTTCTACGACCAGTACCAGCGCATCTACAGTTACTTCACCAACAGCGATCTTGCGGCGCGCGGCCTGCCCACGCCGGATGAACTGAAGCTGCTCGAACCGTTGCGCGCGAAGCTCGACCCGGCCGTGTTCGGGCCGATGGTCGTGCAACCCACGACGACGCCCCCGGCGAGCCTGCGCGAAAATCTGCGTCAGGCGCGCGAACTGCTCGCCCAAGCCGGATGGACGTATCGCGACGGCGCACTGCGTAACGCGAAGGGTGAGCCGTTCGTGTTCGAGTTCATCGACGACGGCGGTTCGATGGGGCCGGTGGCGTCCGCCTACGCGCGCAATCTGGCCAAGCTCGGCATCACGCTGAACTTCCGCACGAGCGACTTCGCGCTGTATCAGAAACGCATCGAGACCTTCGACTTCGACATGATCTCGCTGCGCTTCCCCGATTCGCAGATTCCGGGCACCGAGTTGATCGACCGCTTCGGCAGTCAGTCGGCCAATGTCGACGGCTCGGATAACGTCATCGGCCTCAAGGACCCGGCCGTCGACGCGCTCGTGGCGGCGCTGGTGCGTTCCCATACGTATGAAGATCTGGTCGCATCAGCACGCTCGCTCGACCGCGTGCTCTCGCACGGTTACTACATCGTGCCGCACTGGTTCTCGTCGACACACCGCATGGCATACAAAAGCTATCTGCGCTTTCCCGACACGCTGCCGTTGTACTACACCGCCGATGGCTGGCTCATCGCGATGTGGTGGGATTCGCGTGTCGGCAAGGGCGCGGCCAGCGCCGACCGCCACTGACCGCCGGGCACCTACAGGAGCTGTCTTCCACCATGTGGTCCTACATACTCAAGCGTCTGTTGATCATGATCCCGACGCTGCTCGGCGTGATCACCCTGACTTTCGTCGTCATCCAGTTCGTGCCGGGTGGTCCGGTCGAACAGGTGATTCTCGAGCTCAAGCATCGCGGTGGCGGCGGTGAAGCGAGCGGCGGGGGCAGCGGCAACAACTATCGCGGACGCAACGGCGTCGATGCCCAGCAACTCGCGCAGATCAAGGCGCTTTACGGCTTCGACAAGACGCCGGCGGAGCGCTATTGGCTGATGCTCAAGCGCTTCGCGCAGTTCGATCTCGGCCAGAGTTATTTTCACCATCAGAGCGTGTGGTCGCTGATCGTCTCAAAGCTGCCGGTGTCGATCTCGCTCGGGCTATGGACCTTCTTCCTGACGTATCTGATATCGGTGCCGTTGGGCATCGCCAAAGCGGTGCGCAACGGTTCGCGCTTCGACACACTCACCAGTCTGGTCGTGCTCGTCGGCTACGCCATCCCGGGCTTCGTGCTGGGCGTGTTGCTGCTCGTGCTCTTCGGTGGCGGCACGTTCTGGCAAGTGTTTCCGTTGCGCGAACTTGTCTCGGATAACTGGGCCGAGCTGTCGTGGCCCGCGAAAATTACCGACTATCTTTGGCACATCACGCTGCCGGTGACGGCATCGGTCGTGGGCAGTTTTGCCGTGGTGACCATGCTCACCAAGAACGCGTTTCTCGACGAAATCCGCAAGCAGTACGTGCTGACCGCGCGCGCGAAAGGGCTCTCGGAGCGCAAGGTGCTGTTCAAGCATGTCTTCCGCAATGCGCTGATTCCGCTCATCACCGGCTTTCCGGCGGCGTTTATCGGTGCGTTCTTCGCGGGCAGCCTGCTGATCGAAACGCTGTTCTCGCTCGACGGGCTCGGCCGTCTGTCGTTCGAATCGGTGCAGCGGCGCGACTATCCGGTCGTGCTCGGCTCGCTCTACCTGTTCACGCTGATCGGACTCGTGACCAAACTCATCTCCGACCTGTGCTACGTGCTGGTCGACCCGCGCATTCAATTCGACCGACTGGAGCATTGACGTGAACCGATCCGACACGCCATCGCCGCGTCCGCCTCGTTCGTCATTGCCGCCCGTCGCGGCACCTGCCCGCCCGTCACACTCGGCGCGCTCGCCACGCTGGCGCGTCTGGCGGCGCTTTCGCAGCGAGCGGCTCGGCTACTGGAGCCTCATCGCGTTCGTCGTGCTGTTCGGCATCAGCCTGTTTGCCGAAGTGCTCTGCAACGACAAGCCGTGGGTGGTGCGCTACGAAGGCCAGTGGTACTTCCCACTCGTCAAGACGTATCCCGAACTCACCTTCGGCGGCGACTTCCCCACGCCAACCGATTACCTCGATCCGTTCATCGAGAAGCGCATTCGCTCGGGTGACAATTTCGCGATCTATCCGCCGGTGCGCTACAGCTACGACACCATCAACTACTTCGCGAAGGTGCCCAATCCGGCGCCGCCGTCGTCCGAGAACTGGCTCGGTACCGATGATCGTGGGCGTGACGTGTTCTCGCGGCTGCTGTACGGCTTCCGGTTATCGGTGATCTTCGCGCTGGCGCTCACGATCTCGGGCACGCTGCTGGGCATTCTGGCGGGCGCCGTGCAGGGCTTCTACGGCGGACGCATCGACCTGACGCTGCAACGGCTGATCGAAATCTGGGGCTCGCTGCCGGAGCTGTATCTGCTGATCATCTTCGCGTCGATCTTCGAGCCGCAGTTGTGGCTGCTCTTCGTGCTGCTCTCGCTGTTCGGCTGGATCGGGTTGTCCGATTACGTGCGCGCCGAGTTCCTGCGCAATCGCCAGCTTGATTACGTGCGGGCGGCGCGGGCGATGGGGTTGTCGAACTGGCAGATCATCCGGCGGCACGTGCTGCCCAACAGCATGACGCCGGTCATTACGTTTCTGCCGTTCCGCATGAGCGGGGCGATTCTTGCGCTCACGAGTCTGGACTTTCTCGGACTCGGGGTGCCGCCGCCGACGCCGAGCCTCGGTGAACTGTTGAGTCAGGGCAAGGCAAATCTCGACGCGTGGTGGATCTCGCTGGCGACGTTCGTGGTGCTCGTGCTCACGCTGTTGTTGCTCACGTTCATGGGCGATGCGCTGCGCAATGCGCTCGATACGCGCGTGGCCGACAAGCAGGCTGCCGCCGGGGGGGTAATGTGAGCGCGCCGCTGCTGAGTATCGAAAACCTGTCGGTGCGCTTTGGCGACACCGAGGTCGTGAAGGATCTGAGTCTTGCCATCGGACGCGGCGAACGCGTGGCCCTCGTGGGCGAGTCGGGCTCGGGCAAGAGCGTAACGGCGCTGGCCATTCTTCGGCTGCTGCAAGATGCGCAGGTGCAGGGCAAGGTTGTGCTCGACGGCGTCGATCTCGCCTCGCTGCGCGAGCGCGATATGCGGGCGCTGCGCGGCAACGATATCGCGATGATCTTTCAGGAGCCGATGACCGCGCTCAATCCGCTCTATCCGATCGGCGAGCAGATTGCCGAGGCGCTGGAGCTGCATGAGGGCTTGTCGCCGAAAGATGCCAAGGCGCGTGCGATTGCCTTGCTGCGCCGCACCGGGATTCCGGAGCCGGAGCGCCGCGTTTCGCACTTTCCGCATGAGTTGTCCGGCGGTCAGCGCCAGCGCGCGATGATCGCGATGGCGCTGGCGTGTCACCCGAAGCTGCTGCTGGCCGATGAGCCGACGACGGCGCTCGATGTCACCATTCGTGCCCAGATCATGGAGCTGCTGCTGGAGTTGCAGCGTGACGCCGCCGCGACGCGCGGGATGGCGGTGTTGCTCATCACGCACGATCTGAATTTGGTGCGTCGCTTTGCCGAGCGCGTGGCGGTGATGGAGAAGGGCGTGCTGGTGGAGTGTGCCGACACGGAAACGCTGTTCACGCAGCCGCAGCATCCGTACACGCAGAAGCTCATCAACAGCCGCCCGCAGCGCGAGATTCACCCGGTGTTGCCGATTGCGCCAGTGTTGCTCGAAGCGAAAGGTGTGACGGTCGACTACTCGATTGCGCAACCGGGCATGCGTGGCTGGTTCAAGCGAGGCCTGTTCCGCGCGGTGCATCCCGTCGATTTGTCGCTGCGTCAGGGCGAGACGCTGGGCGTGGTGGGGGAGTCGGGGTCCGGCAAGTCGACGCTGGCGATGACACTGCTCGGGTTGCAGCGGGCAAGTGCCGGCCAGATCGAGTTTCTCGGCGAGCCGCTGGCCAGCTACCGGGGGATGGCGCAGCGCACGTTGCGCTCACATATGCAGATCGTGTTTCAAGACCCCTACGGCTCGCTGTCGCCACGCATGACCATCGAGGAGATTGTCGGCGAAGGGCTGGCGTTGCATCGCCCGCAGCAATCGGAGGCGGACCGCCGCGCAAGGGTTGCAGACGTGCTCCGCGAAGTGGGTATCGACGCCCGCGCGATGTCGCGTTATCCGCATGAGTTCTCGGGTGGGCAACGGCAACGCATTGCCATTGCCCGGGCGCTGGTTGTCGATCCACAAATTCTCGTGCTCGATGAGCCGACCAGTGCGCTCGACGTGTCGATTCAGCAGCAGGTGCTCCATCTGCTGGCGCAGCTACAGGTGAAATACAACCTGAGCTACCTCTTCATCAGTCACGATCTGGCCGTTATGCGTGCCATGGCGCACCGCGTGCTGGTGTTCAAAGATGGGCATCTGGTGGAGCAGGGCGATACGGAATCAGTATTTTTTGACCCGCAAAACGATTACACCCGGGAACTGGTCGCGGCTGCCATGTTGTAGTCACCTCAAGTTGCGTGACGCGGCGGCGAAACATCGGGCAACGTCACGAAACGTCGGCTAAATCACAAGGGCTTGATTGTTAATGAAAATTTTCTGGTTGTAATGATTGTTTTTTTCTATTACCTTTTGACATCGTGTGACGTTCACATTACTATCGCGTACCAATTAAGTTGAATATTCAACGAGTTAACCGAAGCGAAAGCGAGGGTAACCCCGAGATATCCGACATAGCACCACCGTAGTTGCACCTGACGAGCTACTCATCGGCCATCCGACACCCTCAACCCGGCGACCAATGCAGACGAAACCTAAGCGCACCCGCAAGACTCTCCTTCTCGCGTTCACTGCCGCTGGGCTCGTCACCGCCTCGTTGACGGCAAAAGCTGACGACTACAACAACGGCCCCTCGGCCGCCGCCCGCGCTGCGGCGGCTGCTATTCAGGCCGCTTCGCAAACTTCCTCCTCGACTTCGACCAGCAACGCCTCCTCGGGCGCGACGGGTATTGCAACGGGCGATACGCCGGTTGCCGCCGTGGAAGAGTCGCGCGTGCAACGTGCGCAGAAGCTGCTCTCGAATGTGACGGACAAGGCGTCGGACGTCGTACTGGGCGCGCTGAACTACATTGGCGTGCGCTACAAGTACGGTGGCAACACGCCGGACAGCGGTCTGGATTGCAGCGGCTTCGTGCGCTATGTGTTCCAGGACACACTCAACTTCATGCTGCCGCGCCGCTCGGAAGAGATGAGTCAGGTGGGTGAGCGCATTGCCAAGACCGATCTGAAGCCGGGCGATCTGGTGTTCTTCAACACCATGCGCCGCAGCTTCTCGCACGTCGGTATCTATATTGGTGGCGACAAGTTCGTGCACGCCCCGGCCACGGGCGGCAAGATTCGCGTGGAAACGCTGAGCGAGTCGTACTGGTCGGCCCGCTACAACGGCGCGCGCCGCGTCGAGACGCTCAAGGCCAGCGCCGAGCTGTCGCGCGTCGAACAGATCTTCAAGAACGATCACCCGATGTAAGTGGCAGGTGTGCCCGGGGCAAACGCCGGGACGCCTCAGCCAGACGAACAAAAGAAATGCCGCCCTCGGGCGGCATTTTTTATGGCTAAGGCCAATGGGTTCTCAGCGGGCGGCTTGCTGGGTGCCGTTGGCTGCCTGTGCCTGAGCTTCGGCGAGCTTGCGCTGAATCTGCGGCCATTGTTGCGACACGGCTTCCTCTCCCGCCAGAATGGCGCGATTGCGCCCCTGAAAGTCCGAGGCCCCCATCTTGGCCAGCGACGGGCGGATGACCACGTCCGCGTTCTTCTCCAGTTCGTACTGCTTGATCGACTGGCCCATGATCGTGAACGTCTGCATCAGGATGTCGAACTGCCCCTGCGTTGCCTGTGCGGTCGGGTTGGCCGAGATGTCGACCGCAATCACGAAGTCGGCGCCCATCTGACGCGCGTACTCGGCCGGCACCGGCGCCACGAGGCCGCCATCCACGTAATCGCGGTTGCCGATATGCACGGGTTCGAACACGCCCGGCACGCTGCTGGACGCCCGCACGGCCTGACCCGTGTTGCCACGGCGGAACAGGATCGGCGCGCCGCTTTGCAGGTCGGTCGCCACAATGCCGAGCTGACGCGGCATCTGTTCGATCGGACGGTCCTTGAGGACCTTGTTGACGTACGACTGAAGCGCTTCGCCGCGCAGCATGCCGCGCGACCGGAACGGCATCGTCCAGTCGCTGATCGAGGCCTCGTCCATCGTCGAGGCCAGACGGTTGAGCTGGAAGCCGTTCAGGCCCGAGGCGTACATGGCGCCCACGACACTGCCGGCACTGGTGCCCACAACGATGTCGGCGTGAATGCCACGCGCTTCCAGTGCCTTGATCACGCCCACGTGCGCAAAGCCGCGTGCGGCACCGCCACCGAGTGCCAGCCCGATCTTCAGGGGGCGGACAACCTTGGGTGGTGTGAGCGGCGTGGCGGGTGTTGCCGGGGTCTGGGCGAGCGGCGTAGCGGGGGAGGTCTGGGTTGCCGGGGCATTGCCGCCGTTGGCGCTGACATCGACGGAGGGGGCGCTGGCGCAACCAGCCAAGACGGCGGCCACGGTCAGTGCCGCAAGCGTGGGGCGCACACGGCGCAAAGTGGGGAACAACGGCAACAAGGGGAGAACTCCAACAGGGCGGGACGGGCGAGTACGGCAGCAGGGGGCACCGACGCGCAATTTTACGGCGATTGGAGCGTCGCGAATACCCATCAGTTCACTTTTGGAGGGGGAAGTCGAGGGGCGTCGACTCGTCGGCGCCCTTGCGGAACCTTCTCCGGCAGCACTCGTCTTATCTGCCGCAACCATCTGCTGTGCCCCATCCCCCATCTTCTTCCTCCATGCGCCCGCAACGATTCACTCGGGAAATGGTGAATATCGAAACAAATGAGAATAAGAATCATTTGCTTTGATATGAATATTTCATTATGCTGTTCCTTTGTGCAAAACCGTTTGCCGCCGATTGTCGGGATTTTCAGCGGCTTTCCGGGCGCATTCAGATTCACTCGCACTCACTCACTCTCACTATTTCTCCGGGGAACTGCCCATGAAGGCGACGACGATTGGCAAACTGACGCGACTGACGGTGCTGGGGGCCACGATGGCCGCAGCATTCGGTGCCCAAGCCGATACCGATAAGGTGCTGAATCTTTACTCGGCACGTCATTACCAGACCGACGAGCAGCTTTACGGCACGTTCACCAAGCAGACCGGCATCAAGATCAATCGCATCGAAGCGGACGACGCCGCGTTGCTGGAGCGTTTGAAAGGCGAGGGCGCGAAGAGCCCGGCCGACGTGATTCTGATGGTCGATGCCGCACGTCTGGCCAAGGCCGACGAGGCCGGGCTTTTTCAACCGGTGAAGTCCGCCACGCTCGACGCGCGTATTCCCGCCAAGCTGCATGCCGCCAGCACCAACAAGGGCACCGACTGGTATGGCTTCTCGACGCGCGCTCGCGTGATCGTCTACAACAAGGACAAGGTCGACCCGAAGACGGTGGCGTCGTATGAGTCGCTGGCCGATCCGAAGCACAAGGGGCAGGTCTGCACGCGCTCGGGTTCGCACCCGTACATGCTGTCGCTGGTCGGTGCGCTGATCGCACGTGACGGCGCGGCGGCGACCACGAAGTGGGCGGAAGGCATGGTCGCGAATTTCGCGCGTGCACCGCGCGGTGGCGATACCGATCAGATCAAGGCGGTCGCGACGGGCGAATGCGGGGTGGCGCTCGCCAACTCGTATTACTACGTGCGCATGGCGCGCTCAGACAAGCCGGAAGACAAGGCGCTGATGTCGAAGGTGGGCTTCCTGTGGCCGGATCAGGCAGGGGCGGGCACGCACGTGAACGTTGCGGGTGCTGGTGTAGCCAAGCACGCACCGAACCGCGACAACGCCGTGAAATTCCTCGAATACCTTGCCAGCGACGAAGCGCAGCAATACTTTGCCAACGGCAACAACGAATGGCCGGCCGTGCCGACGACGAAGGTCGATAACCCGGCACTCGCCTCGCTGGGCGACTTCAAGGCCGAGACGGTGCCCATTGGCACCATCGCGAAGAACCTGCCGGAAGCGCAGCGTATTCTCGATCGCGCGGGCTACAAGTAATACGGTGGCGCGTCGCGGTTGACGCGTTGACGGCCTGCAAAATGCAAAGGGCGCCGGAGGATCTCCGGCGCCCTTTGTTTATCGTGCATCGGCGTGAGGCATTGCCGTCCTCGACGCCGATACCGATACCGATACCGATACTGATACCGATCGCGAAGCTCAGTCGACTTCTTCGTCTTCGTCGCCCGGTTGGTACATGTGATAGTCGCCGGTCGCGTACACGCCCTTGTACGGCGTCGGCGATTCGTCGTCGTGATCGACCGGATGCGTCTCGGCGATGCGCAGCGACGCGCGGACTTGCGGCGGCTCGCACTCGGCGATCAGGCGCAGGGCTTCTTCCTCGTTCTCGGCGACCACGTCGTACGTGGTGACGAATTCAGGGGCAGGGCCGTCGGGGTCTTCATCTTCGAGTGGCTCGTACCACTGGCCTTCGACGATCAGATGCATGGCCTTGGCCGTGTCCGATTGCTCGCCACGCGCCGCACGCAGCGACCAGAGGACGAGCTCGCTCCACTTGTAAAGCTGCACGGCGTCCTGGGCGGCGGCAAGCGCCTTCGCGTCGTCGCCCGACTGCTTGTAGGCGAGCGACAGTTCGGCGTAGACGCCGGCCATGGATTCGTTGCTGCCCTCTTCATCGCCTTCGTGATTGTGCAGCGCGTTGAAGGTGTCGATGGCGGCTTGGGCGTCACCCTGCGCATTGAACAGATGCATGCGCAGCGCGATAGCGGCTTCGATGAACGCATGGCCGTTCTGCGCCAGATAGGGGCTCTCGAAGACGCGGTCTAGACGAAGATGCGCGGCCTCGCGGTCCCCGTGACGCGAGAGGGCGTTGGCGTGGTTGAAGTCGATGATGACGACATCTTCGTCGGGGGCGGCATTGCCGGCGGCTTCGTACGCGTCGACGGCGGCGGGGAAGCGGTCGAGGTCGGCCCGAAAGTTACCGAGCAATTGCCACAGACGCCAAAGGCCCGATGCGCCGACTTCTGCTTGGGCGACGCCTGACTCGAGCACGGACACTGCCTGTTCCATCTCGTCCATTTCGGCATAGGCGGCTGCCTGAATCTCATAGCCGCTCAGGTGCTTCATCGATTCGAGCTGCTTGCCGATTTCCAGCGCAGACTCGGGGTCCCCGGCCTCAAGGTGGTTGGCCGCTTCGGCTATCAGGTCGTTCGACAGATCGTCTTGTTCAGACATGGCAGATTCTCCATGGGGGCGTGGGGATTGCGCCCATCATATAACAGGGTTCGTGACAGCCCGAAGCATGCCGGGCGGTCGTGGAGGACGGTGCGAAATAAAAAAGCCGCGACGGGTGTCGCGGCTTTTTGACGTGATGCGCGTCGGGCTATCAGCCGCCGCGGCGCATCAGATCGAAGAACTCGGCGTTGTTCTTCGTCTGCTTGATCTTGCCAAGCAGGAATTCCATCGCTTCGGCCTCGTCCATGTCGTAGATCAGCTTGCGAAGCACCCAGATCTTTTGCAGGATCTCGGGCTTGATCAGCAGCTCTTCGCGACGCGTGCCGGACTTGTTCAGGTTGATCGACGGGTAGACGCGCTTTTCCGCGAGACGGCGCTCGAGGTGCACTTCCATATTGCCCGTGCCCTTGAATTCTTCGTAGATCACGTCGTCCATGCGGCTGCCGGTTTCGATCAGCGCGGTGGCGATGATCGTGAGCGAGCCACCTTCTTCGACGTTACGGGCTGCGCCGAAGAAACGCTTCGGGCGTTGCAGCGCGTTGGCATCGACACCGCCGGTCAGCACCTTGCCCGACGCCGGGATCACGGTGTTGTAGGCGCGTGCCAGACGCGTGATCGAGTCGAGCAGAATGATCACGTCCTGCTTCATTTCGATCAGGCGCTTGGCCTTCTCGATCACCATTTCGGCGACCTGCACGTGACGCGTGGCCGGTTCGTCGAACGTCGAGGCGATCACTTCGCCCTTCACCGAACGCTGCATTTCGGTCACTTCTTCCGGGCGCTCGTCGATGAGCAGCACGAAAAGCTTGGCTTCCGGGTGGTTGGTGGCGATGGCGTGCGCGATGTGTTGCAGCATCACGGTCTTGCCGGACTTCGGCGAGGCCACGAGCAGGCCGCGCTGGCCCTTACCGATCGGGGCAATCATGTCGATGATGCGGCCCGTCACGTTCTCTTCACCGCGAATGTCGCGCTCGAGCAGCAGCGGCTTGTTCGGGTGCAGCGGCGTGAGGTTCTCGAACATGATCTTATGTTTCGAGGCCTCGGGCGGGTGGTCGTTGACCTTGTCCACCTTCACGAGCGCGAAATAGCGTTCGCCGTCCTTCGGCGTGCGCACTTCCCCTTCGATCGTGTCGCCGGTATGCAGGTTGAAGCGGCGGATCTGCGACGGGCTGATATAGATATCGTCCGTGCTGGCCAGATACGACGTCTCAGGCGAGCGGAGGAAACCGAAGCCATCCGGCAGCACTTCGAGCGTCCCGTCGCCATAGATGGTTTCGCCGGTCTTTGCGCGCTTCTTCAGAATGGCGAACATCAGCTCCTGCTTGCGAAGGCGGTTGGCGTTCTCGATTTCGAGACCGTTCGCCATTTCTAGCAGCTCGGAGACGTGCTGGGACTTTAGTTCGGATAAATGCATACGGAGGTGCCGTCCGTTGGACGACAAGTGAAGGATCAGGGAAAAGTGAGCGAACGCTCGAAGAACTTTGGGATGCTTTGTGGCGGATTATATAGCAAGCAGCGCGAGGCGCAAGCGTTGCGCCGTCGGCGGGGTGCCGGGCTGTCGCGCTGCGGCGACAAAGGCCCCGGCACCTGCTGCCATCAACCCGTGATTACAGGTTGTTGTCGAGGAACGCCGTCAGTTGCGATTTCGACAGTGCGCCGACCTTCTGGCCAGCCACAGCGCCGTTCTTGAACAGGATCAGCGTCGGGATACCGCGGATGCCGAACTTGCCCGGGGTGGCCTGGTTGGCGTCGACGTCGATCTTGGCGATCTGCACCTTGTCGCCGTATTCCTTGGCCACTTCTTCCAGGATCGGGGCAATCATCTTGCACGGACCGCACCATTCTGCCCAGAAGTCGAGCAGCACCGGCTTGTCCGATTGCATGACGTCCGCTTCGAACGAGTTGTCGGAAATGTGTTTGATGTTTTGGCTCATGAGTGTTTTACGCCTCGTCTATCTATTCGGAAACGCTTCGGGAAAACGGTACCTTCGTGCCTCGTTTTCGCCTGCGCCGGAGATGTCGCTCGGCCTTGTGTCCGGGCGTTCATTCTCCATATGGAGGCTGCAACAGCGTGATTCAATAGGACGCGTCATTGCAGTTTGCGGTCATATTAACGGAAATCGCCAACGCTTGCGCGCGCCGCCCCATATGGAAAACGCCCTCGCCAGAGGGGTATCGCTGACGGTTCGGCAAGAATAGCGCTTCTGTTGGCGCGTCGACTCTGGTAGAATCTTTTCCTGACGGGCCTCCTCGCATGGTGGCGCGGCCAATCTGGTCAGGTCGGGAACGAAGCAGCCACAGCCGTTTTCTACCAGTGCCGAGGGTCAGGCTCGTCACCTTACCTCCTTGTTTTATCGAAGTTCTCAGCGCGTTCTGCGCATCGTACTCTCCCTCGAAGTCATGTGTTTCAAGCCCGCAATACGGTTTTGCGCTCGCTTGCCGTCACGCTGTCGATCATGCTTTCCCGCTATCGATGCGATGCATTCTCATGCGCCTCGCGCAGGGCGGACGGGCGCGGTAGAATCGCGCAACATTTTTTTCTATCGCACCGATAGTCTCCTCAATTCGCCGGCGTCATTCACCGCACGACGAGGTGACGTTCCGAGCCGGATCGACGCCTGATCGGGCGGCGTCCAACGGTGCGGAAGCTCACCGCCGAACTGTTACAATTTGGCATGACCTATCAAGTACTCGCGCGCAAATGGCGCCCCAAAGGCTTCTCGACCCTGGTGGGCCAGGAGCATGTCGTGCGTGCGTTGACGCACGCGCTCGAGCAACAGCGCCTGCATCACGCCTATCTGTTTACCGGCACGCGCGGCGTGGGCAAGACAACGCTCTCGCGCATTCTGGCCAAGGCGCTCAATTGCGAGACGGGGATCACGGCGCAGCCGTGCGGCGTATGCCGCGCCTGCCGTGCCATCGACGAAGGCCGCTTTGTCGACTACGTCGAGATGGACGCGGCCTCGAATCGCGGCGTCGACGAGATGACGTCGCTGCTCGAAAAAGCGGTCTACGCGCCGGCAGACGCGCGCTTCAAGGTCTACATGATCGACGAAGTGCACATGCTCACCGGTCACGCGTTCAACGCGATGCTCAAGACGCTCGAAGAGCCGCCTGCGCACGTCAAATTCATTCTCGCGACGACCGATCCGCAAAAGATTCCGGTCACCGTGCTTTCGCGCTGCCTGCAATTCAACTTGAAGCAGATGCCGGCCGGGCACATCGTCTCGCATCTCACAACCATTCTCGGTGAAGAGGGTATCGACAACGAGCCCCAGGCCCTGCGTCTGCTCGCGAAAGCCGCCAGCGGCAGCATGCGCGATGCGCTTTCGCTGACCGATCAGGCGATCGCCTATGCGGCGGGCCCGCTCACCGAAGTTGCGGTGCGCGGCATGCTCGGCGCGATCGATCAGAGTGTGCTCGTGCGTCTGCTCGATGCATTGAAAGACGGCTCGCGTACCGACCTGATTGCCGTGGCCGACGAGATGGCCGAACGCAGCTTCTCGTTTGCCGCCGGTTTGCAGGATCTGGGCAGTCTGCTCCACAAGATCGCGCTCGCGCAGTTCGCGCCGGACGCCGTCTCGGACGACTGGCCCGAAGCGGCCGACGTGCGCCGGCTCGCCGAAGCGATTTCGCCGGAAGCCGTCCAGCTCTATTACCAGATCGCAACGCGCGCGCGCGGCGAGTTGGGCCTCGCGCCCGACGAATACACCGGTTTCTCGATGGCGCTGTTGCGCATGGCGGCGTTTACGCCGCTGCTCGCGGGCGGGACGCTGGCCGAGTCGCCGACGCCCCACGCGGCACCCCGTGCAGCAGCCCCCGCCGCTGCGCCTGCCGCGGTGCGCGCGCCGCAGGCTTCTGCGCCGGAATCGCCGCGTTCAGCGGCACCCCAAGCATCTCAGGCACCCGCCGCGCAGCCGGAGGTGCGTCGAGCACCGGCAGCGCGTGCGACGGCACCGACCGATGGCGCTGGCGCGCCGATGTCGCCGGCCCGTGCCGCACTGGCGGCGCTCAATGCAGGGCGCAAGGGCACTGGCGGGCGAACGTCGGGCGGCACGAGCGGCGCCTCGTCGGCCTCGGCCGGTCGCAGTGTCAATGCCAATGAGTTCCGCCCGGCAGACGATGCCCCGGCGGGCGCTGATCCGGAGCCCGAGCCTGCTGCCGCCGGCATAACCCCAGCCTCGGCTGCTGCCCCGGCGGCGCCGGCCGCACCCCGCGCCGTTGTCTACCGTGAAGCGGACGGCAACGCCCCCGTCTTTACCGGCGAGTGGCCTGCGCTCGCGGCGGAATTGCCGGCGCGCGGTCTGGCCCGGGAGCTGGCGTTCCAGAGCGAACTGACCGAAGTGGCGGGCCGTGCGCTGCATTTGCGCGTGCCGCTGCGTCAGTTGGCCGATTCGGCCACCGCAGACAAGTTGCGGCAGGTGTTGTCCGAACACTTCGGCGGCGACGTCCAGGTGAATGTCGAACTGGGGCAGGTGGGCACCACCGCCGCATCGCTCGCCGCCGAAGCGGCGGCGGCCCGGCAACGGGCGGCCGAACAGGCCATTGCCGACGATCCGCTGGTGCGTGAACTCATCGACGAATTCGACGCTCAAATCCTGCCAAATAGCATTCGGCCGGTACAATAAGCGGGTTCGCATTCGCAAGGTCGACGCGATTCGCTATACATCCAATAATCTCTCTATTGCCCCTACGCGCCCCGGTGCGCATGACTCAGGAGTCAAGATGCTGAAAGGAAATATCGCGGGCTTGATGAAACAAGCTCAGCAAATGCAGGAAAACATGAAGAAGATGCAGGAGCAGCTGGCCCTGATTGAAGTCGAGGGTCAGTCGGGCGCCGGTCTGGTGAAGGTTGTGATGACCTGCAAGAACGACGTGCGTCGCGTGACCATCGACCCGAGCCTGCTCGCGGACGACAAGGACATGCTCGAAGACCTCGTGGCTGCCGCATTCAACGATGCCGTGCGCAAAGCCGAAGCGACCGCGCAAGAGAAGATGGGGGGCATGACCTCCGGTCTGCCGCTGCCGCCGGGCTTCAAGCTGCCGTTCTAACGTTCTAAGCGAAGGAAAGACGACGCATGCGCCAGCTTTCGAGCCTGCAGGAACTCGTCGACGCCCTGCGCGCGTTGCCGGGTGTCGGGCCGAAGTCCGCCCAACGCATGGCCTATCACCTGCTGCAACGCGACCGTCAGGGCGCCGTGCGCCTGGGTGAGGCGCTGGTGCAGGCGTCGGAGCAGATTCGCCATTGCGCGCGCTGCAATACCTTCACCGAAGTGGAAGTCTGCGAGACGTGCCTCGATCCCGAGCGCGACACGAGCCTGTTGTGTGTGGTGGAAACCCCCGCCGACCAGAACATGCTCGAGCAGACGATGACCTTCAAGGGTCTGTACTTCGTGCTCATGGGCCATCTCTCGCCGCTCGACGGCGTGGGCCCGGGCGAGATTCATTTCGAACAGTTGATCCGCCGCGCCACCGACGGCGTGGTCAAGGAAGTGGTGCTGGCCACTAACTTCACCAACGAAGGCGAGGCCACGGCCCACTACCTCGGGCAGATGCTCAAGGCCCGTGGTTTGCGCGTGAGCCGGCTGGCTCGCGGCGTGCCCGTGGGCGGCGAACTCGAGTACGTGGACGCCGGCACGATCGCCCGCGCCGTCCTCGACAGGCATACGCTCTGAGCATGACGAGCGCGTGACGCCACGGGTGTTTGCGCGTAGGTACTGCTCCTCTCATCCAATCGGATTAGCTGTTTCTCGCTATTTCTGGGCATACCCCCGTCTTCTAGACTGAACCTGCCGACTCGGGGACCCAAAGAACACGGGGAAGACCATAACTCCCAAGCGGCGTGGGGCCGTATACCTGTTGCGTCAAGCCGGTCGAAAAACCCGGTCACCCGTACAGGCACTGCTTAGGCAGGGAGTTAAGGTATGGCTAACGATACCGGGCGCACCCTGATTTACGCTTCCCGAAAGCACAACGACGGTTTGTTGTCGTTTTTGGGCGAGCAAGGCTGGCAAGTTGTGCCGGCCAAGAGCGCCAGCGACGTCGGTCGCATTCTCAATCCCGGGGTTACCAGCGCAGCACTCATCGACTTGGCGAGCGGTTATACCGATCGCGAGCTCGGCGCGTTCGAGTCCTGCATGCAGCCGGCGACCGTCGGCTGGGTTGCTGCCACGAATCCACAACAGCTCACGACGACGTCGGTGCGCCGGCTGATTCGCGACTATTGCTTCGACTACGTGAACGTGCCGTGCACGAACGATCAGCTCGCGCACTCGATCGGTCACGCCTGGGGCATGGCCTCGCTGTGCGAGGTGCCCGTCATCTTCACGCCGCAAGTCGGTGGCGATCAGGAAATGGTCGGCACCTGTGAGGCGATGCAACTGCTATTCCGCACCATCCGCAAAGTGGCCAATACCGACGCGCCGGTGTTCATCTCGGGCGAGTCGGGCACCGGCAAGGAACTGAGCGCGGTGGCGATTCATGAGCGCTCTTTGCGTGCCAAGGGGCCGTTCGTGGCGATCAATTGCGGCGCCATTCCCCCGCACTTGATGCAATCCGAACTGTTCGGCTATGAGCGTGGTGCTTTCACAGGCGCCAACGCCCGCAAGATCGGCCGGGTAGAGGCGGCTAACGGCGGCACGCTGTTCCTCGATGAAATCGGCGACTTGCCGATCGAGAGTCAGGCGAGCCTGCTGCGCTTTCTGCAACAGGGGGCCATCGAGCGCCTCGGCGGCCACGATGTCATTCCGGTGAACGTGCGGGTGATGTCCGCAACGCACGTCGATCTCGAAGAGGCCGTGAAAGAAGGACGCTTCCGCGTCGACCTGTATCACCGCCTGTGCGTGTTGCGTGTCGACGAACCACCGCTGCGTGCGCGTGGTCAGGACATCGAAATTCTGGCCCATCACGTGCTGCAACGTTTCAAAGGCGATAACCATCGCAAGATTCGTGGCTTCACGCAGTGTGCGGTGCAAGCCATGTATGAGTATCACTGGCCCGGCAATGTCCGTGAGCTCATCAACCGGGTTCGCCGCGCCATCGTGATGGCTGACAGCCGCATGATTTCGGCGAAGGATCTGGACCTGTTGCCGTGGGTGCCGACGCTGGTACGCACGCTCGAAGAAATTCGTACGGAAGCCGAACGAATTGCCATCGAGCAGGCCTTGTTGCGTCACTGCCATCGTCTGACCGACGTGGCGGCAGAGTTGGGAATTTCGCGTATTACGCTGTATCGACTGATGTGCCGATATGGATTGCGTGGTGATGAATCGGGCGTGCCGGCCTGATATCTTCTGGCGAAGAGAGGGCGGCCGTCCTGCGTTGAGCAGGGCGGTCGTTTCTTTTTGGGCTCCTGATTATTCCCGATTCTTCCTGATGATCGGCCCGTCTTTTGCACGATCTCTCCCCCCCAAATTTACTGTGGTTTTCGACGCGTACTCGTCGTTCGCGAGCCTTGCCATCGTCAATAACGACGGGGCTTTCGAGCGATTCCGGCGATGCGCGCCGTCGTACGCAATGCGTTGTCTCGAAGCGCGAGAGATTGTGCGGTGCAGTGTCGGCGCGTCGTGGCGAAAGGGGTGTCACGGCGCTGCCACCTTGCCGTCATGTCGAGGGGTACGAAGTTTCGGCGGTCCGGGCACTACGGGTTGTCCCGCGAACACATCAAAGATGAAACATCCGGGGCATCGGCGGGCCTCGCGTTGCAAAGCACCGGGTGTGACGTTGCGATGTCGTTTGCGGGGGAGCGGTGGATTCTGCCGCAAATCTGTCACGCAAGACCCTTGTGTATAGGGCATTTCCGAAAGACGTCGCTGACCACGCCGACATCCCTCGCGGTTCGGAATGTCTGCCGGCGACGCGGCAAGCGTGACAAAAGTGGCAGGAACCGCATCACGTATCAATGCTGAAACGTTTTCGAACGCGGCACCCGTCGGGCACGGGGGTGAAAAATAAAAGTCTTCATGTTTTCAAGCACTTGAGCGTTGTGGCACGGAAGTCGCTTTATAGACTCGGGCAAGGAGGGCACAGCGATGCGAATTCTCACCACCGAAATGCAATACCGAGTACGACAAGGCGCAGGCGCCATAGGCGCCGCCATCGTCGTGACGCTCGGTCTGTGCGCTGCGCCGGCACAGGCGCAGGATGCGGCCCCCGCACTGCGCGCCCCGCTCATGCAGATTGCAATGCTCACGGGTTCCATGGTGCCGCCGTCGGCCTCCATGACGCCTGTGACGGCCATGATGACGACAACGCCGATCAGCGATGCTGACGTGGCGGTGTCGGCCGGCCCGGCCACTGAACAAACCGCCGTGCAAACCCCGGTCGATGAATCGGCCGCCGTTGCCAGCAGCGACGACAGCAATACGAACAGCAGCAACGATGCTGGCCTGAGCAAGGTACCGCTTGCCGCCGCACGCATCGACGACGAACAACTCGGCAACCAGCGCGGCCGCAATTTGCAGGGCGGCACGATGGTCAAGTCACCCGGCATGACACTCGCGAATGGCGTGACGCTGTGGGACGAACTGCCCGGCGCCGTAACGCCGACGCCGCGTCCGCAGCAACTGTCGAACGGTGTGAACAACGTCCAGGTCATGCGTGTGACCTACACCACCCGGTGAACGACATGATGAACACTTCAGTGATGCAGGCTGCCAGCGCGATCGCCACGATGCTCGTGGCAGTCGCCCCGGCGCTGCTTCCCGCCACCGCCCGGGCCGAACCGGCCCCGCCGGGAGACATCGTCATCGAGCGCAACATCGGGCCGGAGTACGTCGGACGGCAACTGCCGCGCGTCGAGAACCCGATTGGCATCTCGGTCCCCGCTTTCCCGACCGGCCCGTTCAATACCGCGATGGGCGCCGTCAATCAAGTCACGGATGGTGAGTTGACGGGGCGCGCTTCGGTGGGCTTGATCACCGGCGCCGTACAGTCGGGCATCAATCCGGTGATGGGTGTGCTGGTGGGCAATGCCCGTGGCGGCAACGCGTTGAATTCCTCGAACGGCGTCGGCGGCGGTTTTGCCGGCGGCTCGGGCGGTGGCGGCGGTATCGGCAGTATCGGCACGCTGGTGCCGTCGGTCATCAACTCGGCCTTGGCGCCGCTCACTAGCATGGGTGCTGCGGGAGTCGCCAAATGAGCGCGTATCGCGACATTCGACGCCTGCACGGCGCACCGCTGGTGGTGGCCATGGCCCTCGCCGCCGGCTTTGCCGGGACGGCTTCTGCGGAAGACATCTACATCGTGAACGGCCAGCTCGCCGGCACGAGCGCAACTGTCGAGAGCGGCGTCGCGGTGGGCGCGACCGGCGCGCTGACCGTGAATCAGGCGGCCGGGCTGAACAACGCCCAAGCCAACAGCGCGCTGATTGCCAACGGTGGCAGCGTCACGGTCGGCACGTCGAGTACCAATCAGGCAGCCGTCGTCACGAGCACGACAGGCGCCGCGAGCGCGGCAATTCAAGGCAACGCATTTTCAGGCACGTCCGGACTGGTGCAGGTGAACCAGGCGAGCGGTGCCGGCAATCTTCAACGCAACGCTACGGTCATTGTGATGGGCGATGCGGCTGGAGTGGCGAGCGTATCGGATACGGCACTATCCGCTGCGATCTCCAAGGGTGGCCCGGCTGGGCACGACAACCTCAACGATCAGTTCCGTACGGCGTCGATTTCCGGTGACGCATTCCGGGGCGCGAGCGGGGTGGTGCAAGTGAACCAGTCGGCTGGGATAGGCAATGTAACCGCAAATGTTTTTGTGCTCCGTCCCCCGGCGGGCACAGCTTTTTAACTGGGTAACTCTCTCGTCAAGGAGATGGTCATGAAAACGAAAGCAATTGCAGCGGCTGCACTGCTGGTAGCTACGGGTACCGCTATGGCGTCACCCAATCACCAGCAATATAGCTTCTCGTTCATCGGCAATGAAACCAACGTGCTCAACCTGGTCGGCATTTTCGGTCTGGTCGGCATTCGCGGCTGCGTCACGGTGGATAACACCGGCAACGCCGTCGTGCAAAGCAACCAGAGCGTAGACGTCCACCACGTGAACCTGAAGGGGCCGCTGCTCGGCAACTACACGACGGGTCACGTGACGTATGGCGTCGACGCGAAGACCACGACGGTGTCTGACACCGGTGGTGCCTACCTCATCGGCGGCGTGACGACGAAGACGTATAGCAATACGGACTCGTGGGTCAACGCAACGGCGAGCGGCCACCTCAACACGAATCAGTCCTTCCAGGCAGGCGCCGGTTATGTTGCCGGTCAGTCCAACTCCGGCTCGGGCGGCTTCATCGCCGGTGGCGGGTATCAGTATTCCAACATTGCAGCCGCTGGCGGCATCATCGGTGGCGGCGTTATCCCGCTGCCGGGTGGTCTCGCTCTGTACGGTGGCTACATCGTCGGCAATGCCGGTGCCGGTCAAGGTTCGATCTGGGGTGGATACGCCTACGGTCAGCAATCGCAGTCGGCCGGTGGCTTCCTCGCAGGTGGCTTCCTGAATACCCAGAAGAGCTTCGACGCCGCGTTCCACTCGAATGTGGACTACGGCAGCGCGACGACGAACTCGGCTTCGATCGCCGCCGGTGCTCTGTGGGGCTTCTCGAACACCTACACGATGGCAACCACGTGGGAAAAGGGCGCTATCACGTTCCATACCAACACCGCGGTCTATCAAACGATGGGTGCGACGCTGGGTGGTGGTGCGCTGGCTAACGCCAACGGCAACATCGGCGTGAACGTGGCCGCAGGTGCCGACAACGCGCAGGCGAACAACGTCGCGATCGCTTCGCTCAACGCTCAGCCGGTGTATGCCTCGGCACAAGTGTTTGCGAACCAGTCGTCGAAGGGTTCGGCCAGCCTGTCGCAGTTCTATGTCAACTCGAGCGTGGGTGATGGTGCCCTCGCCGGTGCGACCGGGAACGTCGGCGTGAACGTGGCTTCGGGTGTCGGCAACGTGCAGCAAAACGGTCTGGCTGCGGCAGTCTCGCAAGGGGCGACCGGCTGGTACAAGGGCGGCGCGGCCAATTCGACGGCCCAAACCGACCAAACGGCTGGCATGAAGGCCTCGGGCGACTTCATCGCCAATGCTTCGCTGGGCGCAGGTGCACTCGCCTGGGCTAGCGGCAACATCGGCGTGAACGTGGCTTCGGGCATCGGCAACGTCCAGAGCAACAGCCTTGCCATCTCGGCAATCAAGTAAGGTGTGCAACCGGTCCGGGGTCTCCCCGGACCGGTTTTTTCATGAGGTGTGTCATGAATGATGCGCGTCGTGCCGCAGTGAGGATCGCTACTGTTTGCGCTCTGGCGTGCGCAAGCGGGGCCGGGCACGCGCAGTATGCATCGGTGAACCTGGAGTCTTCGACTGGCGTACCGGCGGTCAAGACGATGCGTTCGTTCAAGTCGATGCACTACGTGAATCTGGTCCAGCAGGAATACGACTTCAGTTGTGGTTCCGCAGCACTGGCGACACTGCTGCGATACGGCTACGGGATCGACATCCCCGAGCCGGAAATGATCAAGAAGATGATGGTCTTCTCCAATCCGGAGACCGTCATCAAGAACGGGTTCTCGATGCTCGACATGAAGAAATTCGTCGAGACGCTCGGACTCGAGGGGCGTGGCTTCAAGGTGGACATCAACGCGCTGTATGACCTGAAGATCCCGGTCATTGCGCTCATCGATGTCAACGGGTACCAGCATTTCGTGCTCATCAAGGCGGCTAGAGACGGGCGCATCTTCGTGTCCGACCCCGCGCTGGGCAACCGAATTATCGAGCAAGCCGATTTTGCCAAGCAGTGGAATGGCTTGGTCCTGGCGGTCATCGGCAAGCCGTTCCTGGAGGATTCTCCGCTACTCAAAGGAAACGAGTCCCTGGCGGTCAAGTTGCGCGACAGCGCCTTGACGACCGGGACGACAGCGACCCCGATGGTGGACTTCGGCATCATCCGGTCGAACCTGTTTTGAGACCAGAACATCATGAACCGTTACGTCCCGATGCTGGCCATCCCGTTCCTCGTGAGTGCCGTGCCGGCAGTTGCGTCGAGCGTGGTGCCCGATAGCTGGCAGGCCGTCGGTGACGACGTGCTCGCACAAGCCACCGGCAAATACGCGCAGCAAAACATGATCACGGGCTTTCAGCTCGTGATGCAGTCGCAATGGCAAATGCCGACCGGCGCCAGTCTTGCGGCGACCGGCGTGCTCGGTGTGAGCCAGAACGCCAATAACACGGGTTATCAGGTCCAGACCGCTGCCGCGACCGGCATTATCCCCGGTCTGGTGAACGCGACAACCCCGATCACGCAGGCTGTCGCGGGTGCCGCGAGCGTGCTGGTCAATGGTGTGGCACAGGTCACGCAGGTGGCGGGTGACGCGAACAACGCGCTCAACAAAGCCACCATTCAGTACGCCCCGGGCGTCTCGCTGTCGATGCTGGTGCCAACCAGCGCCCAAGGGCAGAGCAACTCTCAAACCACCGTGGGCAACCTGAGCGCCAGTGTGGCGATCACCTCGGCGGGCATGCAAATTGCTTTGAATACGCCTAACGGCAACCTCGGGCAGAGCGTCGCCGGCGGTGCCGGTGGTGCGATGAATCAGATCATGCAGGTCGTACAGGTCGCAGGCAACGCGCAGCAGGTGATGAACACGCTGCAATTGAATCTGCAAACGAATCCGCTCACGTCGAACGCCCTTCGACAGGTCGGTGTTCAGAACGCAATGGCGAACATGGTCGCTGTGCGTCGCTGAATAAGCAGGTGGCTCTCGTTGCCGCCGTAACGTTACGAAACGGTAACAGTAACGGCAACGAGAAGCCGGCAGCGCCCGGAAGCAGGTCGCGGGCGCCATGACAACCAAGGGGCAACGCCGCGTAGCAGTTGAAGCCGGCAAGCGATGCTGACCCGCGATCCCAGCGGGGTTGATTGGTGGCATCGGTGGCATCGGTCGGCAGGCACGTGGCGCACAAAAGGGTGACGTCGGCAGGGTGGCAACAACGGTAAAGCAACCCCCTGCACGCGTCGCTCCGCAGTCGAGCAGCAAGGACAACCGTCGTTTGGAAACACGTGTTTGTTGGATTGCGCGCGGCACGACGTCGCGAGGCGCTCGCCGCACTTTTACCCGGGGGGGATCATGAAGACTCACCGTTTTTTTCCCGTTGCCGCCATTACTTGGGGTGTACTGCTTTTCACGCTATCGGCCCAGGCTCAGGAGCATACGGACCCATCGCCGGATAACCGTCTCCAGATGTTGATGGACATGGTTGACCGGCAGCAGCGGGAAATTTCTTCTCTGAAGCAACGCCTGACCGACATCGAGATGGCGCAACGCGGTCGCGGGCTCACTGCCTGGGACACCGCGCAGATCGCGCAAGTCTCACCCGGTGACGGCTCCGCCGCCGGCTCGGCAGGTACGCCGGGCGGTGGCGCGGCGGGGGCGGCTGGCCCGACGTCCGCCACGCCGATCGGCGAAACGCAGCAGATGCAAAAGAGCACGAGCGACTCGCAACGCACGCCGGCTGAAGAGGCGGTGGTGCAGGCGCAGCACGCGCCGCTCTTCGATCGCAAGCTCACCATCGACGCCGGTATCAGCTACAGCTACTACGATCGCCGGCAACTCGTGCTGAGCGGCTTTCTCGCGCTCGATGCCATCTTTCTCGGTCAGTTGAATCTCGGCGAAACCAAAGCCAACGTGTGGACGTTCGACGTCAACACGCGCTACGGGATCAACGACCGATTGAGCGTGGCGTTCGACGTGCCGTATCTGTATCGCAACTCCGACTTCATTTCGGGCGGGGTGGGCGGCGCGTCATCGGCGATCAGCGATATCAGCAAGAACTCGGCGAACATCGGCGACGTGAACGCGTCGCTGTATTACCAGTTCGTCAAGGAATCGCAGAACTGGCCCGACATTGTCGGGTCGTTCCGGGTGACGGCACCGACCGGCACCTCGCCGTTCGGCATCAAACTCGGCACGCCCGACCCCACGAACAACAACCTGACCACGCCGTCGCGTTTGCCCACGGGTAACGGCATCTGGGCGTTCACCGCCGGGTTGTCGTTCCTGCGCACCTACGATCCGATCGTGTTGTTCGCCAACGTGGCTTACACGTACAACATGGCTCGTACGTTCGACGACATCTCGACGATCGAAGGCACGACCACGCCGGCGAAGGTCAAGCTTGGCGACATCGTGCAGGTGGGGGCCGGGATGGCGTTGGCGCTCAACGACAAAACTGCACTGTCGATTTCGTACTCGACGGCCATCTCGCGTGCCACGAAGACCGCGTCGCCGGGCGGGAGCTACACCACGGTCGCGGGCAGCACGACCAACGCGGCGTCGCTCAACTTCGGCATCAACTACGCGATCGACAAGCACTGGACGATCAACGGCTACGTCAACGCCGGCATGTCGCCGGATGCCCCGAACTACGTGATCGGGGTGCGTTTCCCGTACACGTTCTGATGACGGAAAAAGCCCGGCCGATGTTGGCCGGGCTGTTTTGATGGTGATGGGGTGAAGCGGTAAGTTCGACGTCGGCGGGCGGGTGCTGACTCAGCGCATTTTCAGCGCGGCAACCGCGACGATGTGGCGTTGATGTTCAGGCTGGTTCTTTGCAGATTGTTTTGCGCACTGGCCACCACGGTGCGCGGCAGGTTCGACGTCGAGACTTGTGTGGGTTTCGGCGACGGGACGGGCGGGATCACTTCATCCCACAGGCGCACGTTGTTCGCCGTTGTCATGGTCGCGTTGACCGGGGCAATCGCCGAAGCGGCGCCGCCGGGTACGTTGGTCACGACAAGGGTGCGTTGAGCGTTGGTCGCGCGAGTGCTGTTGAGCAGCGCATCGCTCACAGCGACCGGCACGGCGCCAACGTCCAGCGAGTCGGCATAAGCCGGTGAGGTGATGCACGCAACGGCCACGCAAAACATGGCAGTGCGCGTCTTGCTGTCGAAGATGTGTGACATGGCGTGCCCCCCGGCCTCCGCATGCTGTTCTCGCGATACTGGCTGTATTTTATTGCGCGTTTACAGAAAGGAAAGGGGAAAAAAGTAATAGCTTGCTTTCGCTTGTTTGAGTAATTAATTTACGCAAACTGCGTTTTGTCGCGCAAAGGCAACATCGATGGGCGTCACAGGTCCGCCGGCGCGCCGTTACGCGGGCTTCACGCATAAACTGCTCGAACAACGAGGTGATGCCTGATACGTAAAACCGGATGACAAAAGACTGAAGACTTCTTCGGTTTTTTGCTGGCGGCGCGGCCCGCAAGATGGGCCGCAGTCCGTAGAAAACATGACAAAACGACAGGCGTCACAAAATTAGCGGGAAACGGGAAGTGGGGAACGGCGGCGCAGAGGCCGACCGGATCGACAGGGGAAACCATGCGTGTGCTGGTCGTGGGTGAGGCTGCCACCTGGCTGAGCGGCCTGCAAGTCGCGTTGCAAACCGAGGCGAACGCGACGCCACCAGTCCTGCGTCACGTGGACGATGTCACGGGACAAGACTGGCTTTGGCTGCGCGAGCTGCCGTCGCGGCGTGCGCTCGTGCTCGACGAGACGATTGCGCGCACACCGGCCGTCGACACCTTGTGCGCGGTAGCGAGTGAATGCACCCCGCCGGTGCCGGTGATCGTCGTCGGCGATGCGGGTTTTCCCGACGAAATCATTCGCTGGCTTCAGGCGGGCGTCACCGCATGCCTGCCGTGGCCGAACTCGCTTGCACGCATTCGTTCGGTCTTCGATATGGCGTTTTCGGGCGGCCGTTACGTGCCCGAAGAGGCGCTCTCCGCGTTGCTCGTGCTCTGGCGTCAGGAGGCACTGGGCGAAGCATTGCCGCTGTCTCGCATGCCGGTGTTTCCGCTCGGCGGCGACAAGGCCACGCAACTCGCCGAGTCGGCGTTATTGGGCATCTCACAGCGCCAGTACGAAATTCTCGCGCTGCTCTCGCGCGGGTTGTCGATCAAGACCATCTGCCAGCAACTGGTGATCTCCGAGGGCACCGCCAAGACGCATGTCTCGGCCTTGTACCGGCGGCTCGGGGCGCGCAACCGCGGCGAGGCCATCTACATCGCGGCACAGCGCGGCGCGCGGCATCTCTTCGAGACGTGACCGACGCGCCCGTCCTTATCTGTCGCCTCTATTTCGTACCGCAAAACAACGCCCCCACCGGATAGTACTCATGCGGATGGCCGAGTGCACGCACTCGCATTACCATAGGCGTTCGTTTGCGAACGCATTCGTAGACGCGTTTGTAAAGTTTGGCAGCCCATTTTTGAGGTGTCCTGCTTGCGGGCAGGGCGCCGGAGTTGACGGCAACGCCCGTCGATGAAGCACAGGAGTCCACGTTGTCCAAGTCGTTCGAAGCTTCGCGCTCACCGCAGGCCGCTCAGGCCAACACCGCTGCCGGTACGTCTTCCTCCCAAGTGCCTCCCGATTCCACGGCTTCCGCAGGTGCTGCCGGTGCTGCCGGTGCTTCCGGCTTGCCGGGCAAGGGCGCGCTCGCCGGTGTGAAGGTGCTTGAACTGGGCACGCTCATCGCCGGGCCGTTCGCCGCACGCATGCTCGGCGAGTTTGGTGCCGAAGTCATCAAGATCGAAGATCCGGAGCACGGCGACCCGTTGCGCAAGTGGCGCAAGATGCATCCCGATGCGGGCGGCACATCGCTCTGGTGGGCCGTGCAGGCTCGCAACAAAAAGTCGGTGACGGTCAATCTCAAGGCACCGGAAGGGCAGGCCATCGTGCGCAAGCTCGCGGCGCAAGCCGATATCGTGGTCGAGAACTTCCGCCCCGGTTTGCTTGAGCGTTTCGGGCTCGGTTACGAACAACTCTCGGCCGACAATCCGGGGCTGGTGATGGTGCGCCTCTCGGGCTACGGCCAGACCGGCCCCTATCGCGACCGGCCCGGCTTCGGTGCGATTGCCGAATCGATGGGCGGCTTGCGTCATATCACCGGCTATCCCGACCTGCCGCCGCCGCGCATCGGCATCTCGATTGGCGATTCGATTGCGGCGTTGCACGGTGTGATCGGCGCGATGATGGCGCTGCATCACCGCAACGTGAACGGCGGGCGAGGGCAGGTGGTCGACGTCGCGCTGTATGAAGCCGTGTTCAACCTGATGGAGAGCGTGGTGCCCGAATACAGCGTGGCGGGCATGGTGCGTGAGCGCACCGGTGCCTCGCTGCCGGGCATCGTGCCGTCGAACACCTACCCGTGCGCAGACGGCATGATCGTCGTCGGCGGCAACAGCGATCCGATTTTTAAACGGCTGATGCATGCCATCGGCCGCGCCGATCTTGCGGAAGACCCGGGCCTCGCGCACAACGATGGCCGTGTGCCGCGCACGCAGGAAATCGACGACGCGATTGGCGGGTGGACTCGCGCGCGTCCTATCGATGAAGCGCTCACCGTCTTGCAGGGCGCCGACGTGCCCGCGAGCCGAATCTACACGGTGGCCGACATGTTCCAGGACCCGCAGTTTGCTGCGCGCCAGATGATCCAGCGTTACCGTTTTCCGGATGGCACGCCGATCGACCTGCCGAACATTACGCCCAAGCTATCCGATACCCCGGGCGAGACCCAGTGGCTCGGCCCGGCGCTGGGCGAACACACGGATGAGGTGCTTGGGCAACTGGGTTATGATGCCGGGCAAATCAAGACCCTGCGCGAGAACAAGATCATTTGAGTGATCGCTGGCGCAGGATCACGGGGTGCCGTGCCGACGGTGCCGACTTCGCCCGGTGTGACCGGGGCAAGGTCGGACGGCTCGCGCAGGCGTCTCGTGAATAAAGCACGTCGAATAAAGAAAGAACGCTGCAACCACGGAGACAATCACCATGCAACGACGTCAGTTCGTGACGGCTCTTGCCGCCACCGGTCTGCTGAGCGCAGGCATTCGCCAGGGCTTCGCACAAGCCAAACTTGAAAAGACCAAGATCGCTATCGCCGTTGGCGGCAAGAACCTGTTCTATTACCTGCCGCTCACGATTGCCGAGCGCCTGAACTACTTCAAGGACGAAGGCCTCGACGTCGAAATCTCCGACTTCGCGGGCGGCTCGAAAGCGCTTCAGGCACTCGTCGGCGGCAGCGCCGATGTGGTCTCGGGGGCTTACGAGCACACCATTCTGTTGCAGGCCAAGAATCAGTTCATCCGCGCCTTCGTATTGCAAGGCCGCGCGCCGCAGATCGTGTTCGGCGTGTCGAACAAGACGATGCCGAATTACAAGTCGCTCGCCGACCTGCGCGGCAAGAAGATCGGTGTGACGGCACCGGGCTCGTCGACGAACATCATGGCGAACTTCGTGCTCGCCAAGGGCGGCGTGAAACCCAATGAAGTGGCGTTCGTCGGTGTCGGTGCCTCGTCGGGTGCGCTCGCGGCAATTCGCTCGGGCAACATCGACGCGATCGTCAACCTCGACCCGGTCATCACGATGCTCGAGCGCGACAAGGAGATCCGCGTGATCTCGGATACGCGCACGCTCAAGGAAACGGTGTCGGTGTTCGGCGGCAATATGCCGGCCGGCTGTCTTTACACGAACGAGTCGTTCATCCAGAAAAATCCGAACACCACGCAGGCCCTCGCCAATGCGATGGTGCGTGCGCTGCGCTGGTTGCAGACGGCAGGCCCCTCGGATCTGATCAAGACGGTGCCCGAAGCGTATCTGCTCGGCGACCGCGCGTTGTACCTCGATGCATGGAGCCGCGTGAAGGAAGCCATCTCGCCGGACGGCATCATTCCCGCCGATGGCCCCGCGACGGCGCTGCGCACGTTGCAGGCATTCGATGAGACCGTGAAGGGCCGCCCGATCGATCTGGCGAAGACGTTCACGAACGAGTTCACCAAGAAGGCCGACGCCAAGTACAAATGATGACTGCGCCGGCTCTGAGTTTTGACAGCATTACCTGCACGTTCGTCGCGCGCGACGATCGTCGTCAGCGCTACACGGCCGTGGCCGACACCTCGCTCGACATTGCGCCGGGCGAGTTCGTGTCGGTCGTTGGCCCGACCGGTTGCGGCAAGTCGACGCTGCTCAACGTCGCGGCGGGGCTGCTGATGCCGTCGTCGGGCACGGTGAAAGTGTTCGGCGAACCGCTCACGGGGATCAACTCGCGCGCGGGCTATATGTTTCAGGCCGAAGCGCTGATGCCTTGGCGCAACGCGATCGACAACGTGACCGCCGGGCTGGAGTTCCGGGGTGTCGCGCCGGAAGAGGCGAGGGCGCGCGGGGACGAATGGCTCAAGCGCGTTGGGTTGGGCGGGTTTGGCGACCGGTATCCGCATCAGCTCTCGGGCGGCATGCGCAAGCGTGTGGCCATGGCGCAGACGCTGATTCTCGATCCGGACATCATTCTGATGGACGAACCGTTCTCGGCGCTCGACATCCAGACGCGTCAGTTGATGGAGAACGAACTGCTCGAACTGTGGGCCGCCAAGCGTCGCGCCGTGCTCTTCATCACGCACGATCTGGACGAGGCGATTGCGCTGTCCGACCGGGTGGTGGTGCTGGCCGCCGGGCCGGGCACCCATCCGATCGGCGAGTTCCGCATCGACCTGCCGCGTCCGCGCGATGTGGCCGAGATTCGGAACCTGCCGCGCTTCACCGAGCTGCATGCCCAGATATGGGATGTGTTGCGCGAAGAAGTGTTGAAGGGTTACGCCCAACAGCTCAAGGCCGTCTGAGCGTCATGGGACAAATCGTGACTTTCCTGAGCTTCGTGAGCCACCAGATCACGTTGGCCCCCCTGAACATCGGGTGCGGCTGGGTTCAGTGGTTCGACTGGATGGATTGCTTCGATTTGCCCGACATCTTCGGCTGGTTCGATTGGCTTGTCTGATATTCCCGGAATTCGTTCGTCATGCGTAATCGTTCGATCATGCGCCATTTGCGGTTGTGGCAATGGCTGCTGCTGGTAGTGAGTTTTCTGGTCTGGTATGTCCTGACCAGCCCCACACTGCTGCCGGCGTTCTACTTCGATAGTCCCGACAAGGCCGCCTTCTTCTTCGGAGAACCGCAGAAGGTGCTGTGGCAGATCTGGCAGTGGTTCGCCAGCGGGGAGATCTATCTTCACCTCGGGGTGACGTTGCTCGAGACTGTGCTCGCATTTGCCATTGGCACGGTGGCCGGGCTGGCTGTCGGGCTGTGGCTTGCGCTTTCGCCCGCCGCCGGTGCGTTGCTTGACCCGTATATCAAGGCCGCCAACTCGATGCCGCGCGTGATTCTCGCGCCGATCTTCGGGGTGTGGTTCGGGCTCGGTATCTGGTCGAAGGTGGCACTCGGCGTCACGCTGGTGTTCTTCATCGTGTTCTTCAACGTCTATCAGGGCGTGAAGGAAGTCAGCCCGGTGGTGCTCGCCAATGCACGCATGCTGGGAGCGAATCAACGCCAGTTGCTGCGCCGGGTCTATCTGCCGAGCGCGACGAGCTGGGTGTTCTCCAGTTTGCACAACTCGGTGGGGCTCGCGTTCGTCGGTGCCGTCGTGGGCGAGTATCTGGGGTCGGCGCGTGGCGTGGGCTACCTGATTCTGCAAGCGGAAGGCACGTTCGACATCAACGCCGTGATTGCCGGGGTGCTGATTCTGACGGCGTTCGCGCTGGTGCTCGACGGGCTCGTCGGTGTGGTGGAGAAGCGACTGCTGGTCTGGCAGCCGCAGGCGGGTGAAACGGAGAAGATGTAGGCATCCGACGCCTCGTGAGCGTCATATCCGGGGACCTTTCCTCGGTTACAATTGCCCACATGCGAATCCTGCTCAGCAACGACGATGGGTATCAGGCGCCAGGCCTGGCCGCGCTCTACGAAGCGCTGGCCCCGCTTGGTGACATTACCGTGGTGGCGCCCGAACAGAACTGTAGCGGTGCGTCCAATTCTCTGACCCTCCAACGGCCGCTGTCGGTCTTCAAAGGCAGCAACGGGTTCACTTTCATCAACGGCACGCCGACCGATTGTGTTCACGTTGCGCTGACCGGGCTGCTCGACGAGCGGCCCGACATTGTGGTCTCCGGCATCAACAACGGCCAGAACATGGGCGAAGACACGCTGTATTCCGGCACCGTCGCGGCGGCCACCGAAGGCTTTCTCTTCGGTATTCCGTCGTTCGCCTTCTCTCAGGTACATAAGGGCTGGGATCACCTCGACAGCGCCGCACGTGTGGCGCGCGACGTGATCGAGCGCTATATGGAGCGGCCGCTTGGCGCGCCGATTCTCCTCAACGTCAATATTCCGAATTTGCCGTACGACCAGCTCAAGGGCGCGCAAGCGACGCGTCTGGGCAAGCGGCATCAGTCGCAGCCGGTGATCCGTCAGGAAAGCCCGCGCGGCGACACCATCTACTGGATCGGTCCGGCCGGCGACGCGCGCGATAGCAGCGAAGGCACCGATTTTCACGCCGTGGCGCACGATTACGTCTCGGTCACCCCCTTGCAACTGGATCTCACGCATAACGCACGACTCGGTGTCGTGCATGACTGGCTGGCCAGCGCAGGGGTGGCCGGACAATGACGACACCGCCGAAGCGTTTTCCCCTGCCGCTGTCCGAAGTCATGACCCGTCGCCAACGCCAGGCGCCGGCGCTCGACAAGGCAACTCGGGCAAGCCCCGCTGGTGCACCGCCTGCCGCGATGACGCGTGCGGCGGCGACACCGGCAAAGTCGACAACGCCGACGACACAGGTGAAGCCGGCGGCATCGGGCAAGCCAGCGACAGGGAAAACCGCTTCGGCCAGTCACACGCCGACTCAACATCACGGGCTGCGCCCGGCGGCGACAACGATGGCAGGGGCATCGGCGCGTCCGGCGGGCTCGGCGGCACCGCGCCCTGTCACCCCGAAGGGGCTGGCACGGCCGGCCAGTGCGCCGCACGCGCAGCCTGCGCCTCATGGGGCCGGGCAAGCGGTGAAAACGGCGCCGCGTCTGGTGCAAGGCAAAGGGCCCGCGGCACCGGTGAAAGTTTCGACAGGCAACACCACGCGTCACGCGAAGTCGGCGCCGCTCCCTTCGCCGGACGGTATTGGTCTTACCTCGGAGCGCGTGCGGGGCCGGATGGCTGAACGCGTTGCCGCATCGGGCGTCAAACACGCGGGTGTGCTGGCAGCGCTCGCGACGGTGCCGCGCCACGGCTTTGTCGATGCGGGGCTGGCCAATCAGGCCTATGAAGATGCGGCGTTGCCCATTGGACATGGCCAGACGATTTCGAAGCCGTCGGTGGTCGGTCGCATGATCGAGTTGCTGCTCGCGAGTGGCCGTCCGCTGGAGAAGGTGCTGGAAATCGGCACCGGTTGCGGCTATCAGGCGGCGGTGCTGTCTTGTGTGGCACGCGACGTCTACTCAATCGAACGGGTGCGTCCGCTGCATGAACGGGCGAAAGCCAACCTGCGGCCGTTGCGTGTGCCGAACATCCGGTTGCACTACGGCGATGGCCGGCTCGGTCTGCCGGCCGTGGCGCCGTTCGACGGCATTGTGATCGCTGCCGCCGGACTTGAGATTCCGGATGCGCTGCTCGATCAGCTCGCCGTCGGCGCACGTCTCGTTGCCCCGGTGGGCGGCGAGCAACAGATTTTGACCCTCATCGAGCGTGTCGGTACGCGCCAGTGGCGCGAGACGCAGCTTGATAGGGTGTTATTCGTCCCCTTAAAATCGGGCATCATCTAAGCCCGTCGGGCCTATTCTGCGGAGGAATTGAGTGAATTTGCGAGCGGGTATTCAACAACGCGTCGCCAGTGTTCTGTTGCTTAGCATGCTGGCAGCATGCGCATCGCGACAGGTCGGCGCACCGGTCGTTGACCGTACCGTAGGCGGTACAACGACCGACAGCAGCGTGACGGGGGCTCCCGTCATCGACAATACGCCGGTGCCACCGGGCTTCTACCGCGTCAAGCCGGGCGATCGTCTCTATCGGATCGCGCTGGAAAACGGTCAGAATTATCGCGATATCGCGCGCTGGAACAACATTCAGAATCCGGACCAGATCGAAGTCGGTCAGGTGCTGCGTGTGAAGCCGCCTGCGGGCGATACCGGCACGCCGCTGCCGGCACCGATTGGCACCACACCATCGACGGCAACCACGAGCCCCAATCCGGCTTCGGTGCCACCTGCGGTGGTGCCGCCGCCGAGCAGTTCGGCAGCATCGGCCGCACCGAGCGCAGTGTCGAGCGGTGATCTGGCCCTGTCGTGGCCGGCCAAGGGCAGTGTGGTCGGCCGCTTCGACGATTCGAAGAACAAGGGGTTGAACATCGCGGGCAATGTCGGTGACCCGGTGTATGCCGCGGGCGCGGGCAAGGTGGTGTACTCGGGTGCCGGTCTGCGTGGTTACGGCAACCTGGTGATCATCAAGCACGACTCGACCTTCTTGACGGCGTATGCGCACAACCGCACACTGTTGGTCAAGGAAGGCGACAGCGTCACGCGCGGTCAGAAAATTGCCGAAATGGGCAACTCCGATGCCGATCGTGTCATGTTGCATTTCGAGGTGCGCCGTGATGGCAAACCTGTGGATCCGATGAAGTATTTGCCGCCTCAATAAACAAGGCAGGGTCGAATGCTCAAGAGAAAGCGTCGTACTTCGCAAGAGGAAGACCTCGCTGCCCCGGAGCCCGATCAGGAAGTCGACGATCGGCAATCCCGGCAGGAAGAGGACGTGGACGACGCTTTCGACGAGCGCGAGGCGGAGGAGGATGACGCCCCGTCATCCGACGAAGAGGGCAGCGGCGAAGGTACTAGTGAGACATCGTCTGGCGGACGCAAGCGCAAAGCTGCCGATGGCGACGATTTCGGCACGGTGCTTCAGGCCGAACTCACTGCCGATACCGTCCAGCACTATCTCAATCGCATCAGCGTCAAGCCGCTGCTTACGCCCGCCGAGGAACTCGATTACTCGACGCGCGCGCAAGCCGGCGAGTTTGCCGCGCGGCAGGTGATGATCGAGCGCAATCTGCGCTTGGTCGTCAGCATCGCCAAGGGATATCTCAACCGCGGTGTGCCGCTGCTCGATCTCATCGAAGAGGGCAATCTCGGCCTCATGCATGCGATCGAGAAATTCGACCCGGGCCGCGGCTTCCGCTTCTCAACTTACGCCACGTGGTGGATTCGCCAGAGCATCGAGCGCGCCATCATGAATCAGGCACGCACGGTGCGTTTGCCGGTGCACGTGATCCGCGAGCTCAATCAGGTGCTGCGCGCCAAGCGCCATCTGGAAAAGAGCGCGGCATACGTCGACGGCGGCGAGCAGCGTGATGCGAGTATCGAAGACATTGCCGATCTGACCGGCAAGACCCCCGACGAAATTACCGACATTCTGGCGCTTAACGAGCACGTGGCTTCGCTCGACGCACCGCTTGAGATCGATCCCGGCAGCAGCCTGCTGGATTTGCTGTCTGACGATCATGGCGTGGCGCCTGAGCAGGAAGTCCAGCATCGCGAGCTGGAAGACCTCATGCGCCTTTGGCTGTCACGGCTGTCGACCAAACATCGCTATGTGATCGAGCGCCGCTTCGGCCTCAATCGCGTTGAGCCCGCCACGCTCGAAGAGCTCGCCGACGAAATGGGGCTGACTCGCGAGCGCGTGCGCCAGATTCAGCAGGAGGCGCTCGTCAAGCTCAAGCGCTATTTCGCGTCGAACGGCGTGCGCAAGGACGCGGTGCTCTGAGTCGTTGGTGCGGGCGGCGCTGCCGGTCGCCGCGTCATGTGCGGCCGCCTTTTCCATTCCTTTCCCGATTCTCATCATGGCATCTCCCGTACTCGTCTTCGATATTGAAACGATTCCCGACGTCGACGGTTTGCGCCGACTCGAACCGGCGTATGCCGGCATGACCGACGACGAGGTGGCCGAAGCCGCGTTCGCCGCCCGGCGCGCCAAGGTCGGACACGATTTTCTGCCCTTGCATCTGCACCGGATCGCTGCGATTTCGTGCGTCTTTCGGGACCGCGACGGCTTTCGGGTGAAGTCGCTCGGCACACTGGAAGACGGTGAGGCGGCGCTGGTGTCGGGTTTCTATCGCACCATCGAAAAGTACGCGCCGCAGTTGGTATCGTGGAACGGCGGCGGCTTCGATCTGCCCGTACTGCATTACCGCGCGATGATTCACGGTGTCGCCGCCCCGCGGTATTGGGACATGGGCGAAGACGACCGCGAGTTCAAGTGGAACAACTACATCAGCCGCTATCACCAACGTCATCTCGACCTGATGGATCTGCTGGCGATGTATCAGGCACGTGCCAACGCACCGCTCGACGATCTGGCGAAACTGTGCGGCTTTCCCGGCAAGCTGGGCATGGATGGCAGCAAGGTGTGGGAAGCGTATCGCGACGGCAAGCTCGAAGAGATCCGCAATTACTGCGAGACCGACGTCGTGAACACGTATCTGGTGTACTGCCGCTTTCAATTGATGCGCGGTGGTCTGCGTCAGGCGGAATACGAGCAGGAAATCGAGTTCGTGAAGCGCTCGCTGGGCGACGAGGCGGCACCGCACTGGAAGGAATATCTCGACGCGTGGGTTTGATGCGACAAGTGGGAAGGCGCGCGCGAATCGATTAAAATGCTGGGTTTGCTGTCGCTATGAGAACAAAGACGTGACCCGCTCCTCCCGAAACTCCTCGCGCGGCCGGCCGAGTGCCGAGCCCGGCATTATCGATATCGACTCGCTCGACATGGAAGCGCGCGGCGTTGGCCGCACCGCTCCCGAAGGTGAACCTGGCACGCCGGAATACAAACCCGGCAAAGTCATCTTCGTCGAAGGTGCGCTGCCCGGGGAGCGTGTCAAATACCTGAGCTATCGCCGCAAACCCAAGTTCGAACAGGCTGACACGCTGGAAGTGCTGCGTTCCAGCTCGATCCGTGCCAAGCCGCAATGTCCGCATTTCGGCAAATGCGGCGGCTGCTCGATGCAGCATCTGGAGCCGCGCGCCCAGATCGCCATCAAGCAACGTGTGCTCGAAGACAATCTGGCCCGTCTGGGCAAGGTCAAGGCCGAGACGATGCTGCGCCCGATTCAGGGGCCGGACTGGGGATATCGTTTCCGTGCCCGCCTGACGGTGCGCTACGTGCCCAAGAAGGGTGGTGTGCTGATTGGCTTCCACGAACGCAAGAGCAGCTACGTCGCCGATATGGATTCGTGCGAAGTGCTGCCGCGACGTATTTCCGACATGCTGGTGCCGCTGCGCCGGTTGGTCGAGTCGCTGTCGATTCGGGAGCGCCTGCCGCAGATCGAGCTGGCCATCGGTGCCGACGTGACGGCCCTCGTGCTGCGTATTCTCGAGCCGCTCACGCCGGCGGACGAGGATATTCTGCGCACGTTTGCCGATGCGAACGCGGTCCAGTTCTGGTTGCAGACCAAGGGGCCGGACACCGCGGTGCCGTTCTATCCGCTGGCGCCGGAACTGCACTACACGCTGCCGGAATACCAGATCCGGATGCCGTTCAAGCCGACGGACTTCACACAGGTCAATCACCAGATCAATCGGGTGCTCGTGCACCGTGCGCTGCGACTGCTCGCGCCTGAGTCGACCGAGCGCGTGCTTGATCTGTTCTGCGGTCTGGGCAACTTCACGCTGCCGCTCGCACGTCGTGCCGGCACGGTGATGGGTATCGAAGGCAGCACGGCGCTGACCGAGCGCGCGCTCGCCAATGCCGAGCGCAACGGTGTCGCGGCACACACGGAATTCGCCTGCCGCAACCTGTTCGACATCACGGCGGAGGACATCCGCGCGCTGGGCGCTTTCGACCGCTATCTGATCGATCCGCCGCGCGAAGGTGCACTCGCCGTATCGAAGGCGCTCGCCGAGTTGGCCCAGCAAGGCTATGAAGGGCTGCCTAAGCGTATCGTCTATGTGTCGTGCAGCCCGGCAACGCTGGCGCGCGACGCGGGCCTGCTGGTGCACGAAGCGGGCTATCGCCTGACGCAGGCAGGGGTGGTGAACATGTTCCCGCACACGTCGCACGTTGAGTCGATGGCCGTGTTCGAGCATGAGAGCATCGGTCAGCCGTGGGTGCCGCTTGTGCGCGTGTCCGAGGCAGATGCGGACGCCCAGGCGGGCGAGGCTGACGTGGGTGTGGAAGCCATCGCCGGTGCGGTAGACGGTGACGGCGTGATTCACGAAGACGTCTGATCCGATCGTGTGAATTGGCGGGCGGCACGCACAAGCCGTCGTCTGCCAAGACACGGGGCTGATTGTCGCTGAGGTGTTATCCGCGTCCAGCCAAAGAAAAAGCCAGTCCCGAGGGACTGGCTTTTTTGTACCGCTTGGCAACCTAAGGCCGGGACGGGCGTGACGCCCGTCGGGGCTCTTCAATCATCCACCGCGATCAGTTGCGGTTGCCGCCCAGCACGCCGAGGATGGCGAGCAGGTTGGTGAAGATGTTGTACAGGTCGAGGTAGATCGCGAGCGTGGCGGTCACATAGTTCGTTTCGCCGCCGTTCACCACGCGCTGCACGTCGAACAGGATGTAGGCCGAGAAGATCGCGATGGCGAGCACCGAGACCGTCAGCATCAGGGCCGGCAGTTGCAGCCAGATGTTGGCGATCGAGGCGACGATGATCACCAGCACGCCCATGAACAGCCACTTGCCCAGACCGCTGAAGTCACGCTTGCTGACCGTAGCAACCGTGGCCATCACGCCGAAGATCACCGCGGTGCCACCGAACGCCAGCATGATGAGCGACGCGCCGTTCGAGAAGCCCAGCACAAAGCTCAGCATGCGCGTGAGCATCAGGCCCATGAAGAACGTGAAGCCGAGCAGCAAGGCCACCCCCACGCCGCTGTCCTTATAGCGCTGGATGGCGAACATGAAGCCGAAAGCGATCGCAAGGAAGGCAATGACGCTGACCATCGGGCTGCCCGCGAAGAGCGCGAAGCCGTAGGTCACGCCCAGCCAGGCTCCCGCAATCGTCGGCAGCATCGACAGCGCGAGCAGCCAATACGTATTGCGCAGCACCTTGTTGCGCACCTGTACGGTCGTCGCGCCTTGCCCGCCGTAGCCGAAACGTTGGAAATCCTGGTTCATATATGGTGTTCTCCGTGGTCATTGTGCCCGCCAGCGGGGCCGGCAGGCGTCGTGTGACGCTTTTTACGATGACCGGCGTGCGCCGGTTTATCCCCCGCAGCCGTTGGTCTGGCTTGTCGTCGATGTCACAGGATATCGAAAGATGTCCCGGAATGCGCTCAGAAGATGCCGAGAATGTTTGGGCAAATGCCCGAAAATTCAAGTCGGCGGGATGCCGTCAACCTTTCCATGGCGGGAAGGTGAGGAATCCTGCTGCTGCGCGAATCTCGCCAACAAGCCGGACAGTCCCGGCCGTCCTGCGTTTGAGCGGTGCGCGCACTGTAGGTTCCATCACCATAATAACAGCCTTCGTGCTACAATTACGGGTTCATGTTGGTTATATAACTGCTTAATTTTTTGGAGTTTTTCATGGCAGTCGAACGCACTCTTTCGATTATCAAGCCCGATGCCGTTGCCAAGAACGTGATCGGCCAGATTTACAGCCGTTTCGAAGGCGCGGGCCTGAAGATCGTTGCTGCCAAGCTCGTGCAACTGTCGCGCGCCGAAGCCGAACAGTTCTACGGTGTTCACAAGGAACGCCCGTTCTTCAAGGACCTGGTCGATTTCATGATCTCGGGTCCGGTCATGATTCAAGTGCTCGAAGGTGAAGGCGCTGTTCTGAAGAACCGCGACCTGATGGGCGCTACCGATCCGAAGAAGGCCGAGAAGGGCACGATTCGCGCCGATTTCGCCGACAGCATCGACGCGAACGCCGTGCACGGTTCGGACGCCGTTGAAACGGCTGCCGTTGAAGTGTCGTTCTTCTTCGCTGGCCTGAACGTCTACGCGCGCTAATGCGCGTTTAGTCGATCAGTCGCAAGAAGTTACCGAAGGGATGTTGATGGACCAGGCCATGACCAACCTCACGAATCTGCTTGATTACGATCCGGACGGTCTGGCCGCCTATTGCGGCACGCTCGGTGAAAAACCGTTCCGTGCGCGCCAGCTCCAGCGTTGGATCCACCAGATGGGTGCTGCCGATTTTGGCTGCATGACCGATCTGGCCAAGTCGTTGCGCGAAAAATTGCAGACACGTGCAATGATCGCTGCGCCGACGGCTATCACCGACCATGTGTCGACCGATGGCACGCGCAAATGGCTGCTGGATGTGGGTAACGGCAATGCCGTGGAAACCGTCTACATCCCTGAGGAGACGCGTGGCACGCTGTGCGTTTCATCGCAGGCGGGCTGCGCTGTCAACTGCCGGTTCTGTTCGACCGGCAAGCAGGGTTTTTCACGCAATCTCTCGCTCGGCGAGATCATCGGCCAGTTGTGGATGGCCGAATTTGCGTTGCGCCGCGATCTCGGGCGCGAAGGCAAGAACGAGCGCGTCATCAGCAATGTGGTGATGATGGGCATGGGCGAGCCGCTGCTCAATTTCGAGAACGTGGTGGGCGCCATGCGCCTCATGCTCGACGACAACGCCTACGGGCTGTCGCGTCGCCGCGTGACGTTGTCGACGTCCGGCGTGGTGCCGATGATGGATCGCCTGGGCCAGGAGCTGCCCGTGGCGTTGGCCGTCTCGCTGCACGCACCGAACGATGCGCTGCGCGATGTGCTCGTGCCGCTCAATAAGAAATATCCGTTACGCGAACTGATGGGCGCGTGCGAGCGCTACCTCGAAGTGGCCCCGCGCGATTTCATCACGTTCGAGTACTGCATGCTCGACGGTGTGAATGACACCGAAGCGCATGCGCGCGAGCTTGTCGCCCTAACCCGCGACGTGCCGTGCAAGTTCAATCTGATTCCGTTCAATCCGTTTCCCGAATCGGGCCTGCTGCGCTCGAAGGATCCGCAAATCAAGCGGTTTGCGCAGATTCTGCTCGACGCAGGCCTCGTCACGACCGTGCGCAAGACGCGCGGCGATGACATCGACGCGGCGTGTGGTCAGCTCGCCGGCGAAGTGCAGGATCGCACGCGGCTCGCACAGCGCGGCAAGTTCGGGAAAATCGCGGTCGAGGTGCGTACCGTATGAGGTTGCGCATGGGCGGGCGTGGACCGTGGCGAGGGCCGTCGGCCCGGCGCGCGCCATGCTGCCCGGCGGATCAGTCACGCACTACAGCATTCCTCGCGCGGAGCATCGTCGATGCTTCGCGCGATTTCGTCAGTCCCTCATCGAATCGTCCGAAGCGTCGCGCAGATCTTCACGCCGCGCGCAAGGACGGTGACGTGATGGCGCTGTCGCCAGCATATCCTCAGCCGCTGCGTGCGGCTGCTTACGAACGGGGGCGTATCGATGGATAACCAGAATCAGGCGGACGCAGGCGGGCAAACCGGGGCTCAGGGCCAGGGAACGCCGTCGGGATCGGCCGCCGGATTGGCTGAGCTGGGCGCGCAGGTGGGTGCGCAACTGGCCGCATTGCGCGAGAAGCGCGGCATGTCGATCGAAGATGTGTCGGCGCGTCTGAAAGTCTCGGTGCAGAAGCTGCAACGTCTGGAATCCGGCCAGTGGGATGCCTTGCCGGAAATGCCGTTTATTCAAGGGGTCGTGCGCAGTTACGCGCGCATGCTCGGAGGTGACCCGGAACCGATGATCGAGCCGCTGCGCCGTTTTGGCCGCACCGCACCGATCGATGTTCCGCAGGCGCCGACGGGGCAGCCCAGTATTCCGAAGAGCCCTGTGCGTTTCCGCTCGCCGGTCGCCGCGTCGCAGGCCAAATGGCCTTGGGCGCTGGCTGCACTCGTGGTGATTGCGGGTGCCGCGTGGTACTTCGGCAATGTCCACAAGCCGACCCGTGGGTCGACCGAGCCCGCCGATCTGGCGAGTGCCGCGTCGGCGCCGGGGGCGGAAGCCGCCGAGCCGGCCAGTCAGCCGGTCGTGGCCGATGCGAACGGCACGCCGCCGGGTGCCGATGGCACCAACAATGTGAACACCGCTGCCAACAACGGCAACACGGAAAGCACCGTCAACACCGCGACGGCGAGCTCGGCTACGGCCGGTGCCGGCCTGATCGCCGCGGTCGATCCGACGCATGTCGTGGCGGGCATCGCGAACGCGGCAGCCTCGGCTGCCAAGGCCGCAGTACCGGCACCGGCAGTCACCGCCTCGGCAGCTGGTGCGCCGGGCGCAGCAGGTAATGGCAAGATTGCGTTGCATCTGAAAGCAGATAGCTGGGTCGAAGTGCGTGCGAAGGACGGCAAGGTGCTGTACTCCCAGTTGATGCGTGCAGGTGCCGAACAGGAAATTACGGGCGAAGCGCCGTTCAAGATCGTTGTGGGTAACGTCGCGGGCGTCGAGTCGCTGGAGTTCAACGGTCAACCGGTCGAGATCAAGTCCCGTAACGCGGGCAACGTGGCGCGTCTGACGCTCCAGTAAGACCGAAAGAGGGTAATCATGGCTTCTGTAGAATGCATGCCGATCATTGGCGGTCCGGCACCGCGCCGTCAGTCGCGTAAAGTCGCGATTCGTTGGGGTGGCCAGCTCGTGACGGTCGGCGGCGATTCGCCGATTCGCGTGCAATCGATGACCAACACCGACACCGCAGACGCGATCGGCACGGCCATTCAGGTGAAGGAACTGGCGCAAGCCGGGTCCGAACTGGTGCGCATCACCGTCAACACGCCGGAAGCGGCGGCGGCGGTACCGGCGATTCGCGATCAGCTCGATCGTATGGGCGTGATGGTGCCGCTGGTGGGCGACTTCCACTACAACGGTCACAAGCTGCTCAACGACTATCCGGCATGCGCCGAAGCGCTGTCGAAGTACCGTATCAACCCGGGTAACGTCGGTCAGGGCGCCAAGCGCGACACGCAATTCGCGCAGATGATCGAAGCGGCCTGCAAGTACGACAAGCCAGTGCGTATCGGCGTGAACTGGGGCAGTCTCGACCAGTCGCTGCTCGCCCGCATCATGGACGAGAACGCCTCGCGCGCCACGCCGTGGGAAGCGCAGAGCGTGATGTACGAAGCGCTGATCACGTCGGCACTCGAGTCGGCTGAGCTGGCGCAGCGTGTCGGTCTGTCGGCCGACAAGATTCTGCTGTCGTGCAAGGTGAGCGCCGTGCAGGACCTGATCGCGGTGTACCGCGAACTGGCCAAGCGTTGCGACTATGCGTTGCATCTGGGGCTGACCGAAGCGGGTATGGGATCGAAGGGCATCGTGGCCTCGACGGCTGCACTGGCCGTGCTGTTGCAGGAAGGCATTGGCGACACGATCCGTATTTCGCTGACGCCGGAACCGGGCGGTGCACGCACGGGCGAAGTGGTGGTGGCGCAGGAAATCCTGCAAACGATGGGCCTGCGCGCGTTTGCGCCGATGGTCATCGCTTGCCCGGGTTGCGGCCGCACCACGAGCACGGTGTTCCAGGAACTGGCCTCGAAGATTCAGTCGTACCTGCGTGAACAAATGCCGGTGTGGAAGGCGCAATATCCGGGCGTCGAGAACATGAACGTGGCGGTCATGGGCTGCATCGTGAATGGCCCGGGCGAATCGAAGCACGCGAACATCGGCATCAGCTTGCCGGGTTCGGGCGAATCGCCGGCGGCGCCAGTGTTCGTCGATGGTGAGAAAGTGCGTACCCTGCGCGGCGACCATATCGCGGAAGAGTTCCAGCAGATCGTCGACGACTATGTGAAGACCCGCTACGCACAGACCGAAGGTGCCGTCGCCGCCTGAGTCGATCGAGATCGATTCAAGTGAAGATGGACGCGGGATCAAGCGGGCAGGACAAAGAGAATATGACTGAAGAAAAGAAGAAGCGCCCCGCCAAGCTGGCTGGGGTCAAGGGCATGAATGACATCCTTCCGCAGGACGAAGCCCTGTGGGAGTTTTTCGAAGAATCGGTGCGTGCCATGTTGCGCGCTTACGGCTATCAACAGATCCGTACGCCGATTCTCGAACACACGCAGCTGTTCACGCGCGGCATCGGCGAAGTGACCGATATCGTCGAGAAAGAGATGTACAGCTTTACGGATTCGCTCAACGGCGAGCAGCTCACGATGCGTCCGGAAGGTACGGCCGCAGCGGTGCGCGCCACGCTTGAGCACAATCTGCTGTACAGCGGCCCGAAGCGCCTGTGGTACTTCGGCCCGATGTTCCGTCATGAAAAGCCGCAACGCGGCCGTTATCGTCAGTTCCATCAGGTCGGCGTGGAAGCGCTTGGTCTGGCGGGCCCCGATGCGGACGTCGAAATTATTCTGATGTGCCAGCGCCTGTGGGACGACCTCGGCCTGACGGGCATCCATCTGCAACTGAATTCGCTGGGGCAGGGCGAAGAGCGCGCACGTCACCGTGCCGATCTGATCGCCTACCTCGAGAAGCACGTCGACCTGCTCGATGAAGATGGCAAGCGCCGTCTTTACACCAACCCGCTGCGCGTGCTCGACACGAAGAACCCGGCGATGCAGGCGATGGTCGAAGCTGCACCGAAGTTGATCGACTACCTCGGCGAAGACTCGATCAAGCATTTCGAAGGTGTGCAATCGCTGCTCAAGGCGAACAACATTCCCTTTACTATCAACCCCCGACTGGTGCGTGGTCTCGACTACTACAATCTGACCGTGTTCGAGTGGGTGACCGACAAGCTCGGCGCCCAGGGGACGGTGGCGGGTGGCGGTCGTTACGACCCGCTGGTCGAACAACTCGGTGGCGATGCCACGCCGGCGTGCGGTTGGGCGATGGGGGTGGAGCGCATTCTCGAGCTGCTGCGCGAAGACGATCTCGTGCCGCAGGCGGAAGGCGCCGACGTGTATGTGGTGCACCAGGGCGAAGCTGCCGTGGCGCCGGCACTGATCGCCGCAGAACGCATGCGCGATGCTGGCCTGAACGTCGTGTTCCATTGCAGCCCGGATGGCAAGGGCAGCAGCTTCAAGTCGCAGATGAAGCGTGCGGACGCGAGCGGTGCAAGCTTCGCGATCATCGTCGGTGAGAACGAAGTGGCCGCGGGCACGGCGGTGGTCAAGCACCTGCGTGCGGCCGATCCGTCGAACAATCAGACGAGCGTGCCGTTTGAAGGCCTCGCCGAACACCTGATCGATGCCATCGTCGCGAGTGCCGACGAAAGCGTGAATGAAAGCCTGACCAGCAATGGCGCGGGCAACGAAACGATTCACTAATCCAAGACGCCAGACACGGAGAGCCCCGGCGAATGAGCAGCTATCACGAGGAACAGGAACAGATCGAGAACGTAAAGGCCTGGTGGAAGCAGTACGGCAATTACGTTATCTGGACGCTGGTCGTCATCATGCTGGCCTATGGCGGCTGGAATCTGTGGCGCTATTACGAGCGCAAGCAGACGGTCGAGGCAGGTGTGCTGTACGGCGAGCTGGCTACGGCCATCGACGCGAAAGACAAGGCGAAGGTGTCGCGTATCGCGTCGGACATGGAGAGCAAGTTCAGTGGCACGCCGTACGCGCAAATGACCGCGCTGCTGGCCGCCAAGTCGCTCTCCGACGCGGGTGATGCGGCGGGCGCGAAGGCGCAGTTGCAGTGGGCGGTGTCGAACGCCAAGGACGACGAGTACAAGCAACTGGCCAAGCTGCGTCTGGCCGGTGTGCTGCTCGACGAGAAGGCGTACGACGAAGCGCTCAAGATGCTCGACAGTCCGCCGGCACCGTATGAGGGGCTGTTTGCCGATCGTCGTGGCGACGTGCTCGTTGCGCAGAGCAAGGTGGCCGACGCACGTACCGCTTACAAGCTGGCACTCGACAAGCTCGACAAGCAGGATTCGGGCATGCGCCAGTTCGTGCAGTTCAAGCTCGACGCGCTGGGCGCCTGAAGCGCGCCGGAATTTCATTGGCAGTTGACCCTCTCATAACGCATAACCGGGTACATGATGATCCTTAACGACTTCCGTCGATCGATGTCGAACACGCAGTCCGACGCGGCGCGCCGTGGCTCGCGCCGTGGTCTTTCCCAGCGCGCAGGCAGCGCGGTGCTGACGCTTGCGGTGCTCGGCACGCTGGGTGGTTGTGGCATCTTCAGCAGCAAGCCGCCGCATGAGCCGACGCCGCTGACGGAGATCAAGCAGGCGCTGACCGTCAAGCAAATCTGGACGGCAAGCGTGGGCAAGGCGGGCGACTACAGCTTTGCACCGGTGGCGGTAGGGAATGCCGTGTTTGCGGCAGGCGCCAATGGCAGCATCGTGCGTTTGGACGCCGATACCGGCGCCTCGAACTGGACGGCCAAGGCTGACAGCAGCATCACGGCCGGCCCGGGCAGCGACGGCGAGACGACGGTTGTCGCCACGCAGAAGGGCGACGTGATCGCGTTCGATCACGACGGCAAGCAGTCGTGGAAAGCGAATGCAGGCAGCGAAGTGCTGACCGCACCGCTGGTGGGGCGTGGTCTGGTGGTCGTGCGAGCGATCAACAACCGTGTGACGGCGTTCGATTCGGGCACGGGTTCGGTACGCTGGTCGTACTCGCAACCTTCGACGACGCTGACGCTGCGCACCGGCACGGGCATGACCTTCCTGGGTGACCGTGCGGTCGTGACGGGTTTCCCGGGCGGCAAGATGGTGGCGCTCGATGCAAACACCGGCAACCCGCTGTGGGTGACGCCGCTGTCGTATCCGAAGGGCGTGACCGAAGTCGAGCGTGTGAACGACGTGACCGGTTCGCCGGTCGTGTTCGGGCGTCAGGTGTGCGGTGCAACGTTCCAGGGCCGTGTGGGCTGTGCGGACGTGCAGACGGGTAACGGCCTGTGGGCGCGTGACTTCTCGTCGCCGAACGGCGTGACGCAAGACGAGCGTGTGGTGGCAGCGGTCAATACCGACGGTGCCGTCTACGCGTTCAACGCTGCCGATGGCAGTACACTGTGGCAGAACGACAAACTCAAGTACCGTGATCTGTCGGCACCGCTGGCCCTCGGCCGTGTGGTGGTGGTAGGCGACAAGCAGGGCTATCTGCATTTCCTGTCGCGTGACAACGGCGATATCCTCGCCCGCGTGAAGTTGAGCGGTGCGATCAGCGTACAGCCGGTCATCGCCGGCCAGACGCTGGTTGTGCAAACGCGCGACGGCAACATCTACGGCTTCCGACCGGATTAACCGGTTATCGGCAGCACCCGGGCATTTTCCGGGAACGGCCGGCAGCGCGCCGGCCGTATTCGTTTTTAGGGCTTATTCATGAAACCCGTGATCGCGCTCGTAGGGCGCCCCAACGTCGGCAAATCGACGCTATTCAACCGTTTGACCCGCTCGCGCGACGCCCTCGTCGCCGATATGCCCGGGCTCACGCGCGACCGTCACTATGGCGAGGGGCGTGTTGGCGAGCATCCGTATCTGGTCATCGATACCGGCGGTTTCGAACCGGTCGCCAAAGACGGCATTTACCACGAGATGGCCAAGCAGACGCGCCAGGCCGTGGTCGAAGCCGACGTGGTGATCTACATCGTCGACGGCCGTCAGGGCCTGACGCCGCAAGACCAGATCATTGCCGAGTATCTGCGCAAGACCGGTCGCAAGATCATGCTCGTGGTCAACAAGGCCGAGGGCATGAAGTACACGACCGTCGCCAACGATTTCTACGAACTCGGTCTGGGCGATCCGCTGGCGATTTCGGCCGCCCACGGCGACGGCGTTCGCGAAGTCATCGACGAGGCACTGGCACCGTTCTACGCCAATCAGGACGAGAACGAGACGGAAGAGAAGGGCGATGGCCGCGTGCGAATCGCCATCGTCGGCCGTCCGAACGTCGGTAAGTCGACACTTGTGAACACGCTGCTCGGCGAAGAGCGCGTGATCGCGTTCGACATGCCGGGGACCACGCGCGATTCGATCCATATCGAATTCGAGCGGCAGGGCAAGAATTACACGCTGATCGACACGGCGGGTCTGCGCCGTCGCGGCAAGGTGTTTGAGGCCGTTGAGAAGTTCTCGGTTGTGAAAACACTTCAATCGATTGCCGACGCCAACGTGGTGATTCTGATGCTGGATGCCCGCCAGGACATCTCCGATCAGGATGCCCACATCGCTGGCTTCATCGTCGAATCGGGCCGTGCGCTGGTGGTGGGTGTGAACAAGTGGGACGGTCTGGACGAGTACACGCGTGACCAGACCAAGCAGGAATTGGAGCGCAAGCTCAAATTCCTGGGCTTCGCCAGCTTCCACTTCATTTCAGCGGTGCGTGCGACCGGTATCGGTGCACTGATGCGCTCGGTGGACGAAGCGTATGCCGCGGCCATGAGCAAGCTGCCTACGCCAAAGCTCACGCGTGCCTTGGAAGAGGCCGTGGAGCACCAGCAACCGCGCCGCTCTGGCTTCTCGCGTCCCAAGCTGCGTTATGCGCACCAGGGGGGCTCGAATCCGCCGATCATCATCATCCACGGGAACAATCTCGATGGGGTGACTGACAGCTATCGCCGTTACTTAGAAAACCGTTTCCGCGAAACTTTTAAGTTGAAGGGGACTCCATTACGCATAGAGTTCCGGAACAGCGCGAACCCTTACGCCAAGGGCGAGTGAAAGCCCGTCCGGGGCGGGGTTTTGCTGGCGACGCTAGCAAAATCGGCTATAGTGTGGGAGTCAGGGTGGGAAGCGCGCACACGCCCTGGCTACGGTCATTTGCTAAAAATACAATGGAGTAACTTATGAGCAACAAAGGGCAACTTCTACAAGACCCGTTTCTGAACGCCTTGCGTAAGGAGCATGTTCCCGTCTCGATCTATCTGGTCAACGGTATCAAGCTGCAGGGAAACATCGAGTCGTTTGACCAGTATGTCGTCCTGCTGCGTAACACGGTCACCCAAATGGTTTATAAGCACGCCATTTCGACGGTCGTGCCTGCGCGTCCGGTGAATTTCCATCCGGAAGCCGAGCAGTCCTGATTCAGGCTCGCCCGACCGGGAGTCACTCCGGCCGGGCGAATTTCTCTTCCCGCCATCCCGCTCTTGTCCAACAGCCACGAAACCCATCCCCTGCGTAGTTTGATCACAAACGCCGCCCTCGTCGGCATCGATTTCGGCAAGCTCGATTTCGAAGCCAGTCTCCAGGAACTTGACCTTCTGACGAAATCCGCAGGCGCCAAGCCTGTCGTCAGCATTACCGGTCGTCGCCATAGCCCAGATGCGAAGCTGTTTATCGGTAGCGGTAAAGCCGAAGAACTGCGCGCTGCGATCGAAGAGCACGACGTCGATCTGGTCATTTTCAATCACGCCCTGACACCGGGTCAGCAGCGTAACCTCGAACATCTTCTGCAAACGCGCGTCGTCGACCGCACCAGCCTGATTCTCGATATCTTCGCCCAACGTGCGAAGAGTCACGAAGGCAAGCTGCAGGTCGAGCTCGCGCAGTTGCAGTACCTGTCCACGCGCCTCGTGCGCGCCTGGACTCACCTGGAACGTCAGAAGGGCGGTATCGGCCTGCGCGGCCCTGGCGAAACGCAGCTCGAGACCGACCGCCGTCTGCTCGGCGAGCGCGTGAAGTCGCTGGGTATCCGGCTGGACCGGCTCAAGCGTCAGCACGATACGCAGCGCCGGGCGCGTCAGCGCAGCGGCACGATGTCGATTTCGCTCGTCGGCTATACGAACGCGGGCAAATCGACGCTGTTCAACGCGATGACCAAGGCCAATGCCTACGCGGCTGACCAGCTTTTCGCGACGCTCGACACGACGTCGCGTCGCGTTTATCTGGGAGAAGTCGGGAACATCGTGCTATCGGATACTGTCGGATTCATCCGCGAGTTGCCTCACCAGTTGGTGGCGGCATTCCGGGCGACGCTTGAGGAGACGGTACACGCCGACATGCTGCTGCATGTGGTGGATGCCTCGAGTCAGGTGCGCAAGGAGCAGATGGCCGAGGTCAACGCCGTGCTGGCGGAGATCGATGCAGCGAACATCCCGCAGATTCTCGTCTGGAACAAGATCGACGCGGTGCCGGAACTGGCCGCACAAGGGCCGAGAATCGAACGGGACGAGAGCGGACGCATCACGCGCGTATTTTTGAGCGCGCGTACCGGTCAGGGCCTCGACCTGCTGCGTGAGGCCATTACCGAGGCGGTTGTGGCCGGCACTGCTGGGTTACAATCGCAGCACGAAGCGCCCGATGTCCGGCTCATCGACCGTTGGGACGATGTGCCGCGCGCAGAAGACAGATAACACGAGACGTCACACCGTGATGGTGCGGCTGCCGCGGGGAACACTGGCAGCACCGCCTGAAACGGGTGACGAACTGGCAAGAGACTAGACGGAGGCCGGGCAAGGCCGCCGATCGGCACACCAGATTCGGGAACCACGCGCAACCGGCAACACGCGCGCTCCGAAACGCGGCGCGCCGGTCGCAACGCCAAGACCGCTTCAGTCACCACGCTTCTACCTATGCTTCCAAGAGCTTTGATGCGACGAGTTGGCTTGACTTTCTCCCTGAACGACCCGCGCTGGGGGCGGGACGGCGGCGGCGATACGCCGTCCGGCAATCAGGAGCCGAATCGGCCCGACCGTTCAAACAATCCGAATCCTCAAGATCAGAAAGAACCCCCGCGTGGACCGCAAGGCCCGCAGCAGGATGGTCCGCCTGATCTCGACGAACTTTGGCGCGACTTCAATCGCCGTCTGAACCGTATCTTCGGCCGCAAGGGCGGCGGAGGCGGTAATGGTGGCGGTTCCAATAACTACACGGGCGGCTCGCGCGGCTCGGGTATCGGTGTCGGCATCGTCGTCGCCATCGCTTTCCTGATCTGGCTCGCCACCGGCGTGTTCATCGTGCAGGAAGGGCAGGTCGGCGTCGTCACGCAATTCGGCAAGTACAAATACACGACGACCTCGGGTATTCAGTGGCGCCTGCCGTATCCGATCCAAGCGGTCGAGATCGTGAACATGTCGCAGATCCGATCGGTCGAAGTTGGCCGCTCGAGCACCGTTCGCGATACCGCACTGAAGGATTCGTCGATGCTCACCGGCGATGAGAACATCATCGACGTGCGCTTTGCCGTGCAGTACCGGATCAAAGATGCGACCGAGTTCCTGTTCAATAACGTGGACGCCGAATCGTCGGTGAATCTTGCCGCGCAAACCGCCGTGCGCGAAATCGTGGGCAAGAACAAGATGGACTTCGTGCTGTACTCCGGCCGCGAAGAAATCGCCAACGAACTGGTCACGTCGATTCAACGCATTCTCGACATGTACAAGACGGGCATTCTCGTCACGAGCGTGACGATGCAAAGCGTGCAGCCGCCGGAGCAGGTGCAAGCCGCGTTCGACGATGCCGTGAAGGCCGGTCAGGATCTGGAGCGCTCCAAGAACGAAGCACAGGCATATGCCAACGACGTGATTCCGCGTGCCAAGGGTACCGCGTCGCGTCTGACCGAAGAGGCGGCCGGTTACAAGGCACGCGTCGTGTCGCAGGCGCAGGGTGATGCCGATCGCTTCAAGTCGGTGCAGGAAGCCTATGCCAAGGCACCTGGCGTGATTCGCGAGCGTATGTATCTCGATACGATGCAGCAGATCTACTCGCGCACCACGAAGATCATGGTGGATTCGAAGAACAACAGCCTGTTGTATTTGCCGTTGGACAAGATCATGGATCGCACACGCAGCGATGCGTCGACCCCGGCACCGGCCTCAGGTGCGGGCACGAACGCTGCGACGGGCTCGGCGGCTGCCGACGATGCCACGGATATCGACCATGATCGATCGCGCGCGGCACTGCGCAACCGCGACCGCGATTCACGCTAAGGGGATAAGCGCATGAACCGTATTGGAACCATTATTGTCGCGCTGATCGTCTTGCTGATCGTGCTTGCCTCGACCATGTTCGTGGTGGATCAGCGTCGTTATGCCGTCGTGTTTTCGCTCGGCGAAATCAAGGATGTCTACGGCCAGCCGGGCCTGAAGTTCAAGTTGCCGCCGCCGCTCCAGACTGTGCTGTATCTGGACAAGCGCATCATGACCATCGACAACCCGGAGCCGGAGCGCTTCATCACGGCCGAGAAGAAGAACCTGATCGTCGACTCGTATGTGAAGTGGCGCATCGTCGACCCGCGTAAGTTCTATGTGAGCTTCAAGGGCGACAACCGTCTGGCGCAGGATCGTCTGACGCAGCAAATTCGCTCGGCCTTGCAGGAAGCCTTTACCAAGCGCACGGTGACCGAAGTTGTGTCGTCGCAGCGTGAGCAGGTGATGCAGTGGGTCAAGCAGAAGGTTGGCGAGGATGCCGCGCAAGTGGGTATCGAGATCGTCGACGTGCGGATGCGTCGTGTGGATCTGGCGGCAGGCATCAGCGATTCGGTGTACAGCCGGATGGCTGCCGAGCGCAAGCGCGTGGCGAACGAGTTGCGTTCGACCGGTGCCGCAGAAGCCGAGCAGATTCGTGCCGATGCCGACCGTCAACGTGACGTCGTCGTGGCCGAAGCCTACGCCAAGGCGCAGCAGGTGAAGGGCGAGGGCGATGCTGCCGCCGCCAACATCTATGCGCAAGCGTTTGGCCGTGACCCGCAGTTTGCTCAGTTCTACCAGAGCCTCGAAGCGTACAAGGCGACCTTCCGTGACAAGAAGGACGTGATCATTGCCGATCCGAACAGCGATTTCTTCCGTTTCATGCGGAGTTCGGGCGGTGCTGGCGCGACAGCCGGAAAAGCGGGAAAATAGCCCCCTTGACACCCGAGTAGCCGCCACCGCCCGCGTCAACCGCGGGCGGTGGCATTTTGGCCGAGTCCCCCCCGTGACCAGCAGCACCCTCATTCTCGCTTTAGCCCTCATGCTGATTGTCGAGGGTTTGTTTCCGTTCGTCGCCCCGGACCGGTGGCGGCAAAGTTTTCGTAAAATAACGGAAATGCCGTCCGGCCAGATCCGCTTTTTCGGCCTGGCCGCCGTGTCGCTGGGGCTGATTCTGATGCTGCTGGCCGATCACTAAAAGGTGCGCTTTGCGCGCCGTCTGAATACCGAAATACCCATGCCGAACTGGCTACTCCCTGAAAATATCGCCGACGTGCTGCCGTCCGAGGCGCGCAAGATCGAAGATCTGCGCCGGCTCATGCTCGATCGTTTCCGCACCTACGGCTATGAACTCGTCATGCCGCCGATGCTCGAGTACGTCGAATCGCTGCTCACCGGCACCGGTCACGACCTCGATCTGCGCACGTTCAAGCTGGTCGACCAGCTCTCTGGCCGCACGATGGGGCTTCGCGCCGACATCACGCCGCAGATTGCCCGTATCGACGCCCACTTGCTCAACCGCAAGGGCGTGACGCGCTTGTGCTATGCCGGCAGCGTGCTGTTCACGCGTCCGCGTAACTTGCTCGCCACGCGTGAGCCGTTCCAGATTGGCGCGGAAATCTTCGGCCATGGCGGGCTGGAAGCGGATCTCGAGATTCAGGAGTTGCTGCTGTTCTGCCTGCGTTTGGCAGGTCTCAAGCAAATCCGTATCGACCTTTGCCACGCGGGCGTGCTTGAGGCGCTGATCGACAGCGTGCCGGTGGCCGAGGCGCGGGAAAGCGAGTTGTTTGGCGCGCTGGCGACGAAGGATGTCCCCCAGCTTCAAGCGCTGACGCAAGATTTGCCGGCCCACGTGCGCGACGCGCTGTTGGCGCTCACCACGCTGTACGGCGAGCCCGCTGAGACGCTGGCGCGTGCCCGTAAGGCGTTGCCCGACCTGCCGGGCGTGAAGGCCGCCTTGGACGATCTGGACTATCTGGCGGCGTCGCAGAGCAAAGACGGTCAGGCCGAGCTGTCGATCGATCTGGCTGATTTGCGCGGCTACCAGTACCACAGCGGCGTGATGTTCGCGGCGTACGTCGATGGCATCCCGAACGCGATCGCGCGCGGCGGCCGTTACGACAAGGTCGGTCAGGCGTTCGGGCGCGACCGTCCGGCAACCGGTTTTTCGCTGGATTTGCGTGAGTTGGCGGCAATTTCGCCGGTAGAAGCACGTAGTAACGCGATTTTGGCGCCTGCGGACGACGTGCCGGGGCTGCGTGCCAAGATCGAAAGCCTGCGCGACGCCGGTGAGGTGGTCATCCGCATGCTGCCGGGCCACGATCAAGACTTCGAGGAGTTCACGGGAGACCGCGTTCTCGTTGAGAAAGATGGCCAGTGGGTTGTGACACCCCGGTGAATCCGCTGAAAAAAGCGGCACTAGCGTACCCCAACACGGGTAGAATACGTTTTTAACCAAACCAACTATTGTTATGTCCGGCAATGCTTTGAATCAGGGACGCAATGTCGTCGTTATCGGAACCCAGTGGGGCGACGAAGGAAAGGGTAAGGTCGTCGATTGGCTGACCGATCACGCGCAAGGCGTGGTGCGTTTCCAGGGTGGCCATAACGCCGGACATACGCTCATCATTGGCGGCAAGAAGACGATTCTGCGCCTGATCCCGTCGGGCATCATGCATGAAGGCGTCACCTGCTACATCGGCAACGGTGTGGTGCTCTCGCCGGAAGCCCTGTTCAAGGAAATCGGCGAACTCGAAGGCGCTGGCCTGAATGTCTGCGGCCGTCTGCGCATCTCCGAAGCCTGTACCCTGATTCTCCCGTACCACATCGCCATCGACCAGGCGCGCGAAGCGCGTCGCGGCGCCAGCAAGATCGGCACGACCGGTCGTGGCATCGGCCCGGCGTACGAAGACAAGGTTGGCCGCCGCGCGCTGCGCGTGCAGGATCTCTTCGATCCGGAAACGTTCGCTGCCCGTCTGCGCGAGAACCTCGATTATCACAACTTCGTGCTGACCCAGTATCTGGGCGCGAAGGCCGTCGACTTCCAAGAAACCCTGGATACGATGCTGAGCTACGCCGAACGTCTGCGTCCGATGATCGCCGACGTGTCGCAATTGCTCTACTCGGCCAACCGCGAAGGCCAGAAGCTGTTGTTCGAGGGTGCCCAAGGCACGCTGCTCGACATCGACCACGGCACGTACCCGTACGTGACCAGCAGCAACTGCGTGGCCGGTGCCGCGTCGGCGGGTGCTGGTGTCGGTCCGCAGCAACTGCATTACGTTCTCGGTATCACCAAGGCTTATTGCACGCGCGTTGGCGCCGGCCCGTTCCCGAGCGAACTGTACGATGCGGACAATCCCGCACGTCAGGAAGCCATCGGCCTGCAACTGGCGACGGTGGGCAAGGAATTCGGTTCGGTGACCGGCCGTCCGCGCCGCACTGGCTGGATGGATGCCGCTGCGCTCAAGCGTTCGATCCAGATCAACGGTGTGACCGGTCTGTGCATGACGAAGCTCGACGTGCTCGACAACCTCGAAACCGTGCGTCTGTGCGTGGGTTACAAGATCGACGGCAAGACGGTCGACATCCTGCCGCGTGGCGCTGTGGACGTCGCCCGTTGCGAGCCGATCTACGAAGATTTCCCGGGCTGGTCGCAGAGCACGTTCGGCGTGAAGTCGTGGGATCAACTGCCGGTGGAAGCGCAGAACTACCTGAAGCGCATCGAAGAAGTGAGCGGTATTCCGATCGATATGGTGTCGACCGGTCCGGATCGCGAGGAGACCATTCTCCTGCGTCACCCGTTCAAGAACTGAGACCCCGTAGGATTGGAACGGCACACCATGAATCTGCCCCAAAACGACGATAAGAACCTCTGGGTTTCGTGGGACGAATACCATCGACTGATCGAGCGCCTGGCGCTCAAGGTCTATGAGTCCAACTGGAAATTCGACAAGATCCTGTGTCTGGCCCGTGGTGGCTTGCGTGTGGGCGACCAGCTCGCACGCATCTACGACGTGCCCCTCGCGATTCTGGCGACGAGCTCGTATCGTGAGGCCGAAGGCACCGTGCGCGGCGACCTCGACATTGCTCAGTACATCACCATCACGCGCGGCGAGCTGGAAGGCCGTGTGCTGCTGGTCGACGATCTGGTCGATTCGGGCGTGACGCTCGAGCGCGTGGGCAGCCACCTGAAGGAGCGTTTCCCGAAGGTGACCGACGTGCGCTCGGCCGTGCTGTGGCACAAGGCGTGCTCGAAGGTGGCACCGGACTACGCCGTCGATTTTCTGGCGACGAACCCCTGGATTCACCAGCCGTTCGAAGAGTACGACACGCTGCGCCCGCACAATCTGTCGGCGTGGATCAAGCGCGGTACCTGAGCGTTTGAACGTGTGAGCAGAGATGCCGAGAGGCGTTTCCGGCGAGGCTGATGCTTCGCGATGCAGGCGGTGGCACCGAAAGGTGCGCCGCCTGTTTTGCTTTGTGGGGCGAGGATGGGTGGCCCGGCGGTGCGCCGCAGATACGTGGACGGTGGCCCGAGGCGACCGGGAAATCGCAAAAACAGCGACGAAACTCCCTTCTGCTCGGCGCATCGTGCGCCCCATGGCTGTGGTCTGATGACGCTATCGATTCAGTCAACGCAGACGCCGCGTCAGCGGCACCCGCGGCACCGTCATGACGATGTGGTTTCGCTTCCTTTCCCTGATCAGTCTCCCAATGTTGGGCTGTGTGATGGCACTCGCCAGCACGCAGAGCTTCGCTGCGGCTGCCGTCGCCGGCATCCGCTCGGGAGGGACGCTGCGCTACGTCTTCGTGGGCAATCAGACGTCCATGGCGAAGGCCAAGTTGGTGGCGCTCGACAAGTGTCGTAGCCAGCTTGCACCGGGCCGACGGGGTGGGCGTTGCGAGATCATCATGGCGGGCAACGGGCCGGCCTATTGGTCGGTCGTGCATGCGAGCAACGGCGAGATCGGCGTGGCACTTGGCGACGAGAAGGCGGCCGCGGTGCAAGATGCCTTCGTGGTCTGCCAGCGCGGCGGCGATTGCGCAATTGACAACGCACAGATCTGGTATGACAGCGGGCAGCGCCCCGGCAAACGCCCACCCGCGCCGCAAGCGGCTCAGGCACCCCAGCCGCAGTGCCGGATTCCCACAGGGCAGGTGGTGCGCATGCAGACGCGCTGTAACAACGGCGAGTGCGTGCGGACGTACGAGAATGGCTGTACCGTGCGGTTTCAGGCGGCACGATGTCTTGATCGGGAGACCAACAGCTATGTGTGGCGCCCGAACGGTTGCGATGACGATAGTTGAAGCGCACGTGCGCTTCAAAGCGGGGGCGCTAGCCGCAAATGAAACGGGCCGGATCCTGTGAAGGAACCGGCCCGCAAGACACTACCGATCAGACGTCAGTCAAGTCAAACCAGCGCAATTTTCATCAGCTTGCCGACATACCGCTGTGACGCAGCAGCGCGTCGACTTGCGGCGCGCGGCCACGGAACGCGATGAACGATTCCATCGCTTCGCGGCTGCCACCGACGGCGAGAATCTCGTCGCGATAGCGCGTCCCCGTCGCGGTGTCGAGCACCGTGCCGCTGACCTTGGCAGCTTCCTCGAACGCAGCATACACATCCGCCGAGAGCACTTCCGCCCACTTGTAGCTGTAGTAGCCTGCGGCATACCCGCCGGCAAAGATGTGGCTGAACGTATTCGGCCAGCGTGAAATCTCGGCTTGCGGCGTGACGTGCAGGCGGTCGTTGATACGACGCGAAACGTCGAGCACCGACTCCGGACCACGCGGGTCGAAGTCATAGTGCAGATGCATGTCGAAGTCAGAGAACACCACCTGGCGCAGCATCATCAGGCCGCTCTGGAAGTTGCGTGCGGCGATCATCTTGTCGAACAGCGTGCGCGGCAGCGGTGCACCGGTGTCGACATGGGCGGTCATGTGCTCGAGCACATCCCATTCCCAGCAGAAGTTTTCCATGAATTGCGACGGCAACTCGACGGCATCCCACTCCACCCCGTTGATACCGGCAACGCCTGCGTCTTCCACTTGCGTGAGCATGTGATGCAGGCCGTGACCGAACTCATGGAACAGCGTGATGACGTCGTCGTGCGGCAAGAGCGCGGGCTTGTCGCCCACGGGTGCCGGGAAGTTGCAGACGAGATAAGCGACCGGCGTTTGCAACTGGCCGTCGTGCAGGCGCTTGCGTGTGCGGGCGCTGTCCATCCATGCGCCGCCGCGTTTGCCTTCGCGTGCAAACAGATCCATGTAGAACTGGGCCACCAGTTCGCCGTCGCGCTCAATGCGGAAGAAGCGCACATCCGGGTGCCACGTCTCGGCGTCTTGCGGGCGTATGGTCACGCCAAACAAGGTGCCGGCCACGCGGAAGAGCCCATCGAGGACCTTCGGCAGCGGGAAATACTGGCGAACTTCCGTCTCCGAGAAGGCGTAGCGCTGTTGGCGCAGTTTTTCGGAAGCGTAAGCCGTGTCCCACGGTTCGAGCTTGTCGATGCCGAGCGACTTGGCGGCAAAGTCCTGTAACTCCGCCCAATCCTTCTCGGCGTAAGGACGCGCGCGCTTGGCCAGATCCTCAAGGAATTCGAGCACTTGGGCCGGGGACTCGGCCATTTTTGGCTCAAGCGACACTTCGGCGTAGTTCTTGAAGCCGAGCATCTGCGCTTCTTCGCGGCGCAGGGCAAGTTGCTCCACCACGATCTTGGTGTTGTCCCACTCGGCCTCGCCCTCGCCGTATTGCGGGCCAAGCTCCGAGGCACGTGTCACGTTGGCGCGGTACAGCGTCTCGCGCAATGCGCGGTTGTCGGCGTATTGAAGCACCGGGAAATACGAGGGGAAATGCAGGGTGAATTTCCAGCCTTCGACCCCGTCGCGCTCGGCGGCGGCGCGTGCAGCGGCCTTGTCGTCTTCAGGCACCCCGGCGATTTCCTGCTCGTCGGTGATCACCAGCGAGAACTTGTTCGTCGCGTCGAGCACGTGATCGGAGAAGGCCTTGCCAAGGTGAGCTTGTTCTTCCTGAATCTCGGCAAAACGCGGCTTTTGGTCCTCGGGCAGTTCGGCGCCACCCAGGCGGAAGCCACGCATCTCGTTATCGAGAATCTTCTTGCGAGCGGTCGAGAGACCGGCAAATTCGGGGCCGGCGGCGATGGCCTTGTACTTGTCGAACAGGGCGAGGTTCTGACCAACGCTGGCCGAAAACTCGGTGACGCGCGGCAGGTTGTCGCTGTAGGCCGCGCGCAGTTCCGGCGTATCGGCAACGGCGTTCAGGTGTCCGACAATTTCCCAGGCGCGGCCAAGGCCCTCGGTGCCGTCTTCCACGGCGTCGAGAATGTTGGCCCATGTCGCCGGCGTTGACGGATCCGCCGCCCGGTCCACCGCGGCACGCGCCTGCTCGAGCAGAACGTCGACGGCGGGCGTCACGTGCTCGGGGCGAATATCGGCGAAGCGGGGGAGTCCTTCGGTATCAAGCAAGGGATTGGTTTGCGGCGTATTCATGCGATCGATGTCCACTTGAAGGGGCTTACGAAGAGTGTGGGGGCATCCCTGCGATTTTTCCAGTCGTTTTTTTCAACTGGATTGATTGGGGATTGCCATGGCGGACGGCGTACGGGGCCGTCAACCACGTTCCTTCGCAAGCCCCTCAAGCGGGGCAGCCAGACGCTCAGGCGCCCAGCGCGCGCTCGGCGGCTTCGATCGTGTTGACGAGCAGCATCGTGATGGTCATCGGGCCGACACCGCCGGGCACCGGCGTAATGAAACCCGCCACGTCCTTGACGCCGTTGAAGTCGACATCGCCGCACAGCTTGCCGGCGTCGTCGCGGTTCATGCCGACGTCGATCACGGCGGCGCCCGGCTTGACCATATCGGCGGTGACGATGTTGCGTTTGCCGACGGCGGCAACGATCACATCGGCGTTGCGGGTGTGCGCGGCCAGATCCTTCGTCTTGCTGTTGCAGATCGTAACGGTGGCGCCGGCTTGCAGCAGCATCATGGCCATCGGCTTGCCGACGATGTTCGATGCACCGATCACGACAGCCACCGCGCCGCGCAGCGGGAAGTCGACCGACTCCAGCATCTTCATGCAGCCATAAGGCGTGCACGGGCGGAACAGCGGCGCGCCCGTCATCAATGCGCCAGCGTTCGAGACGTGAAAACCGTCCACGTCCTTCTCCGGCGCGATGGCTTCGAGCACCTTGTGGCTGTCGATGTGCTTCGGCAGCGGCAGTTGCACCAGAATGCCGTTGATCTTCGGATCGCGGTTGAGCTCATCGATGCGGGCGAGCAGGGCCGTCTCGGTCAGGTCGGCGGGGTAGCGGTCGAGCGACGAATAGAGGCCGTTGTCTTCGCAGGCCTTGACCTTGTTGCGCACGTAGACCTGGCTGGCCGGATCTTCGCCGACCAGAACGACGGCGAGGCCGGGCTGATGGCCTCGGGCGGTGAGGGCGGCGGCGCGCGTGGCAACTTCCGCGCGAATGCGTTTGGCGAGGGCGTTGCCGTCGATGAGGGTGGCGGTCATGGTGCGTGGGTATCGTGTGAAGAAGGGGGCTGGCCTGAGGGGCCGGATACGGCAGCGTCGGCCAAGGCAGGTGGCAGACGGCAAAGACCGTATTATAGCGGCGCGCCGATGGCGGCGGGAGGGGCAGCAGTGTCAGCCGCTTGGGATGCAACTCGCGGGAGCGACCCCCGGAATCGGTGCGGTAAGTCGTAGGCCACCTTGCGCGAGCCGGTGGTGTGCCGGCCCTTGGGGGAATGCAAGGTGGGTATCGTTGCCGCTGACTGCCCGCCGGGTGGGCGGCGGGGCAGAGGTGCACTCAGAAAGCCCTTGTCAGGCGGGACTCACGAGCGTTTGGACAGGGCGAGACGCAGCAGGTCGGCGACCGTGTTGACGTTCAGCTTCTCCATGATGTTGGCCCGGTGAGCCTCGACCGTCTTGATGCTGATGCCCAGGTCGTCGGCAATCTGCTTGTTGAGGCGACCCGCGATGATCCGTTCCAGCACTTGCTGTTCGCGGCCGGTGAGGCGCGAGAGCAGTTCCTCGGCTTGTTGTTGCTCGCGTTGGCTGCTGGCGTCCTGCCGGGCTTTCGAGAGCATGCGCTCCACCAAGGCCCGCAGTTCCGCCTCGTCGAAAGGCTTTTCGATGAAGTCCATCGCGCCTTTCTTCATCGTGTTGACGGCCATCGGCACATCGCCGTGGCCTGTCACGAAGATCGTGGGGATGTTGATCTTCTGCGCGATCAACTGTTCCTGAAGCTCCAGGCCGCTCATGCCGGCCATCCGCACGTCGAGAATCAGGCAGCCTACCTGACGTCGGTCGTAGTGCGAAAGAAACTGTTCGGCGCTCTCAAAGCCGCGCACGTGGTAGCCATTGGCTTCAAGTAGCCAGCGCAGCGAATCGCGCACTGCCTCGTCGTCATCGACAACAAAGACAGTTTCTTGATCGATATTGGTGTTTGGTGTCGTCATAGTCCTCCCCCGGATCCGGATGTCGTATCGCCTTCTAACGGTAACAGAATACAAAAAGTACAACCATTCCGCACGCCGTCGACTTCATTGTTTTCTACCCACAGACGGCCGTGATGCGATTCGATGATCGAGCGGCAGATGTTCAGGCCCATGCCCATGCCGTCCGATTTGGTACTGAAGAACGGTTCAAACAACCGTTCGATGGTGGCTTCGTCCACGCCTGGGCCGTGGTCGGACACTTGAAATTCAATCGACTTGTCGCGTCGCTCAACGTGCAGACGCACCGTCAGGTCGCGTCGCTGGCCGGGCGGCGGCGTATAGCCGTGCATCGCTTCTGCGGCATTCTTCAACAGGTTCACCAGCACCTGTTCGATCAACACCGGGTCGACGTAAATCTGTGGCAGTCCTGCCGGCAGCTCGGTCACGATGCGCACCCGGCGCTTGCGCGCCTCGATCTCGGCGAGGCCCACGGCATCCGCCACGATCTCATAGATTGATGACGGTTGACGCTTCGGCTCGCTACGTTTCACGAAAGCGCGAATGCGCTTGATGATCATGCCTGCCCGAACCGCTTGCTGTGACGTCTTTTCCAGCGCCGGCAACAGCGTTTCCGGCGACGTGCGACCCGCGCGTACCAGGGCGGCTGTGCCCATGCAGTAGTTGTTGATCGCCGCGAGCGGTTGGTTCAGTTCGTGTGCGAGCGACGAGGCCATTTCGCCCATGGTCGTCAGGCGGCCAGTGAACTGTAACCGTTCCTCCTCCTGACGTGCCAATTCTTCTGCATGGCGGCGCGCAGTAATGTCCGTCGCGACCTGCAACTGGGCCAGATGGCCGTCCACCCACTGGATGTACTGGCGGCGCACTTCGAACCATTTCTGATGCGTCGGCAGATAGATTTCCTGCGTTTCTGCTGCCGTATCGGTCAGCGATGCCGCTGGCAATCCGGCGAACGCATCGACCATGTCGATGTGATCGAGCGAGGTCGGCGACAACTCGCCGCCACCCGACAGTTCGAGGTGACCTTCCGGGCGTGTACCGAACAACTGGCGGTAATAGCGGTTGGCGAACAACAACTCCGCCTTGTCGACGGCAAGCACGGACACCGACGCATCGAGGCTTTCCAGCACGGTCGTAAAGCGTTCGTGTGCGGCGGCGAGTTCCTCTCGGGCACGCTTGGGCTCGCTGATGTCGGTCAGCGACGACATCCAGCCGGTCTGGCGGCCGTGCGCGTCCACGAGCGGGGAGACGAACATACGCGCGTAGAAGATCGTGCCGTCCTTGCGCTGCACACGAATTTCAAATCCGTGAGAGGGCGCCTTGCCGCGCAGCGTCATGTCGATGCGCCGCTGCATCTCGTGAATATCGTCTTTCGGCCAGTACGGATATGGCGGCGCACGGTTCATGAGGTCGGGCTCATCCCAGCCCGTCATGCGGCAAAACGCCGGATTCACATAGGTAATGTGGCCTTGCAAATCGAGTACGCGCATGCCGATCACGATGGAGTTTTCCATCGCGCGCCGGAAAGACGTCTCGTTGAACAGTGCCTGCTGGGCTTCGAAGCGCTGGCGCGTGTGCCGCCACAGACTCCAGAGGCTCCACAGCACGAAGCACGACAGCCCGGCAATGAGCCAGACCAGTGTGTTGTTGACGAAGTTGCCGACCGCCGGATACGAATAAATACGCACCGCGAGGCTGTGGCCGGGCGGGTCGAGCAGCAATTCGTAGGAGACGTCGCGCGGCAAGGGCGGACGGGTCGATGTCGTTGCGAGTTCGTTGTTGTGCGTGTCGATGAACGACACCTTGAACTTGTCGCCAAGCTCTTGCGGTAATTCGTGGATCAGCAGGCCTTCCACCGAATAGACCGCGCTGATCGTGCCGAGAAACTCGCGCTCTCGCAGCACCGGCACCTGCACGACGATATAGCTCGCCCCCGAAGCGTCGTAGATCAACGTGGAGTAGGCCGAGCGCCGGGAGTCTCGCGCGGCGCGAAACGCCACCAGCAACTCATCCTCCATCGGATGTTGCGCGGTGCCCTGTAAGCGCGAGGCAAACGGCGAGTCGGCGGGCACGGCCCACTTCGGGCGTTGCCCCGCATCGAGCCAGTTCATGAAGACGATGTCTGCATGATTCTGCATCAGCTCGCTGGCCGTGTTCTGGAAGTGCGCAATGTCCTGAGGCTTGGCGGCGGTGTCACGCGCAAGGGAACTGATCTGGTCCTGAATGGCCAGCATGTTCAGGCGTATCTGCTGCTGCGCCCATGCCACATTGCGGTAGAGGGTGTCCTGTTGCTGTTCGGTCTCGCGACGATTCAGGCTCCACAGGATCAGACTCATCACCACGAGGAAGATCACAATGGAGACCAGCGGCACCAGCAAGTAGTAGTGCGACTCCGCGAACCCTTGCAGCCAGCGGTTCGAGCGGGCGGGCGTGGTGGCGGTCCGGGACGGTGGGGCGGAGTTGGCGAGGCGTGGCGAAAGCATGCCGAGATTGTAGCGCAGGCCGGCCGGTTTCCTGCGCCTTTGCCCTTGCAAGCGCTGCTTTTCGGAAGCGTCCGAGGTTTTCGGTAAGAAGCCCGCTCAAAACGCCACTGAGACCGATCGGTACGCCATCAAACCGTGTTGAGATGGCATCTCCAAGCCCTTGATTTTATGTGCACTGCAACAGAATTTCGCACTATGAAATTTACTATCGTAATCTGAAATTTCGCTTGCGAAGGCAGGAATATCCTTCGTACAATGCCCCGGTAAAAATGCCGGTGGGCCCGTCCATGAAGCGGGTATCGACCATTACGCCAACCCGCTAACGACAGACAAGGAGACACCATGTCCGCCGTACCTGAAGAAGCCCTCAAGATCGTGTCCCCTGCGGACGCCGATCCCCAAGAAACGCAAGAATGGCTGGCCTCGCTCGAAGGCGTGCTGGCTGCGGAGGGCCCGGACCGTGCCCACTACCTGCTCGAGAAGTTGATTGAATTCGCCCGTATCAATGGCGAACATCTCCCGTTCTCGGCGAACACCCCCTACATCAACACCATCCCCGTCGACCAGCAAGCCCGTATTCCGGGCGACCAGGAAATCGAGCACAAGATCCGCTCGTACACCCGCTGGAATGCGATCGCGATGGTGCTGCGTGCCGGCAAGGACACGAACGTCGGCGGCCACATCGCCTCGTTCGCCTCGGCCGCGACGCTGTATGACGTCGGTTTCAACCACTTCTGGCACGCCCCGTCGGACAAGCACGGTGGCGACCTGGTGTTCGTGCAAGGTCACTCGTCGCCGGGCGTCTACAGCCGCGCGTACCTGCTCGGCCGTCTGGAGATGAGCCAGCTCGAGAACTTCCGTCAGGAAGTCGACGGTGGCGGTTTGTCGTCGTACCCGCACCCGTGGCTGATGCCCGATTTCTGGCAGTTCCCGACGGTGTCGATGGGCCTGGGCCCGATCATGGCGATCTATCAGGCTCGCTTCATGAAGTACATCGAGTCGCGCAACATCGTGAAGACCGAAGGCCGCAAGGTCTGGGCCTTCCTGGGCGATGGCGAAACGGACGAGCCGGAATCGCTGGGCGCGATCGGCATGGCCGGGCGCGAGCGTCTCGATAACCTCGTGTTCGTGATCAACTGCAACTTGCAGCGCCTGGACGGTCCGGTGCGCGGTAACGGCAAGATCATCCAGGAACTCGAATCGGAGTTCCGTGGTGCCGGCTGGAACGTCATCAAGGTCATTTGGGGCAGCCGCTGGGATTCGCTGCTCGCCCGCGATCGCAAGGGCCTGCTGATGAAGCGCATGATGGAATGCGTGGACGGCGAGTATCAGACGTACAAGTCGAAGGACGGCGCCTATGTGCGCGAGAACTTCTTCAACACGCCTGAGCTGAAGGCCATGGTGGCCGACTATTCCGACGAAGACATCTGGGCGCTGAATCGCGGCGGTCACGATCCGCACAAGATTTACGCGGCCTACCAGTCGGCAACGCAGCACAAGGGTCAACCGACCGTCATCCTGGCCAAGACCATTAAGGGCTATGGCATGGGCGAAGCCGGTCAGGCCATGAACATCACCCACCAGCAGAAGAAGATGCCGGTGGAGTCGCTCAAGAAATTCCGCGACCAATTCAAGCTGCCGCTCACCGACGACGAAATTGCCGACGTGCCGTACGTCAAGTTCGAAGAAGGTTCGAAGGAACTCGAGTACATGCGCGCGCGCCGCATGGAACTCGGTGGCTACCTGCCGCAGCGCCGCACCAAGGCCGCTTCGCTGCCGGTGCCGGCCCTGACCGCCTTCGACGCACTGCTCAAGGCGACAGCCGAAGGCCGTGAGATTTCGACGACGATGGCGTTCGTGCGTATTCTCAACGTGCTGCTCAAGGACAAGGCGCTGGGTCAGCGTATTGTGCCGATCGTGCCGGATGAGTCGCGTACGTTCGGTATGGAAGGCCTGTTCCGCCAGATCGGTATCTGGAGTCAGGTCGGCCAGCGCTACATCCCGCAGGATCAGGATCAACTGATGTTCTACCGCGAGTCGGAGAGCGGTCAGATCCTTCAGGAAGGCATCAACGAAGCCGGTGGCATGTGCGACTGGATCGCTGCCGCGACGTCGTACTCGACGCACGGCGAGACGATGATCCCGTTCTACATCTTCTACTCGATGTTCGGCTTCCAGCGCATCGGCGATCTGGCATGGGCCGCGGGCGACATGCGCGCTCGTGGTTTCCTGATCGGCGGTACCGCCGGTCGCACCACGCTCAACGGTGAAGGCCTGCAACACGAAGACGGCCACTCGCTGCTGTGGGCGTCGTCGATCCCGAACTGCCTGCCGTACGATCCGACGTTCGCCTTCGAACTCGCCGTGATCGTTCAGGACGGTCTGCGCCGCATGGTGCAGGATCAGGAAGACGTGTACTACTACCTGACCGTGATGAACGAGAACTACGCACACCCGGCCATGCCGGAAGGCGTGGAGCAAGACATCCTGAAGGGGATGTATGCGTTCCGCCGCGGCGTGGACAACAGCAAGGCACCGCGTGTGCAACTGCTGGGTTCGGGCACGATCTTCAATGAAGTGATTGCTGCGGCCGAGATGCTCAAGAACGACTGGGGCGTCGAATCGGATCTGTGGAGCTGCCCGAGCTTCACCGAGCTGTCGCGCGAAGGCAATGACGTGGCACGCTACAATCTTCTGCACCCGACCGAGACGCCGCGCCTGTCGCACGTCGAGAAGTGCCTGAACGATACGCGGGGTCCGGTCATCGCATCGACCGACTACATCCGTACGTATGCGGATCAAATTCGTCCGTTCGTGCGCGGTCGTTACGTGGTGCTCGGTACCGACGGCTATGGCCGCTCGGATACGCGTGAGAAGCTGCGTCACTTCTTCGAGGTGGATCGTAACTGGGTGACGGTCGCTGCGCTCAAGGCGCTGGCCGACGAAGGCACGCTGCCGGCAAGCAAGGTTGCCGAAGCGATTGCCAAGTACAACCTGGATCCGAATAAACCCAACCCGATGACCGTCTAAAGGCCGCTTCGCGCGGTAGAAGTGTCCGCCAGCCGCCCCCCAGCGGCAGGCGGACGCGCGCCGCACGACAAGCGCAGCCTCGAGGAGACTGTGGAAAATGAGTCAAGTGATCGAAGTGAAAGTCCCGGACATCGGCGACTTCAAGGACTTGCCCGTGATCGAAGTACTGGTCAAGGCGGGTGACAAGATCGACGCCGAGCAGGCGCTGATCACCCTGGAGTCGGACAAGGCCACGATGGATGTGCCGAGCCCGGTTGCCGGTGTTATCAAGGCACTGAGCCTGAAAGTTGGCGATGAAGTGTCGGAAGGTTCGCTGATCCTGACGCTCGAGACCGTCAACGGGTCGGGCGCACAAGCCAACGGCGCTGCTGCCCCGGCAGCCGCACCTGCCGCTGCACCGCAAGCCGCACCTGCCGCCGCTTCGGCGCCGGTAGCTGCGCCGGCACCCGCAGCACCGGCCGCGCCGGCTGCCGCTGGCGGCACGAGCAAGATCGACGTGAAGGTGCCGGATATCGGCGGCTACGACGATGTGCCCGTGATCGAAGTGCTGGTCAAGGTGGGCGACACCGTGACGGCTGAGCAATCGCTGGTCACGCTGGAATCGGACAAGGCGTCGATGGACGTGCCGAGCCCGGCCGCTGGCGTGGTCAAGGAAATCAAGGTCAATGTCGGCGACAAGGTCTCCGAAGGTTCGTTGATCGTGGTGCTCGAAGGTGCTGCTGCCGCACCGGCCAAGGCCGCTGCTGCCCCGGCCCCCGCACCGCAAGCCGCTGCCCCGGCCCCGGCGCCTGCACCTGCACCTGCTGCCCCGGCACCCGCCCCGGCGGCTGCCGCAGCCCCGGCACCCCAATCGGGTAGCCAGCCGATTAGCCACGCCAGCCCGTCGGTGCGCAAGTTTGCGCGCGAGCTGGGTGTGGAAGTCACGCAGGTCAAGGGAACCGGTCCGAAGGGCCGTGTGACCGTCGACGACGTGCGCAACTTTATCAAGAGCGCGCTGGCCGGTGGTAATCGTGCGGCGGCCGCGGGTGGTGCACCCGCAGGCGGTGGCGAGCTGAACCTGCTGCCGTGGCCGAAGATCGACTTCTCGAAGTTCGGTCCGGTCGAGCCGAAGGCACTCTCGCGCATCAAGAAGATTTCGGGTGCGAACCTGCATCGCAACTGGGTCATGATCCCGCACGTCACGAACAACGACGAAGCGGACATCACCGAACTCGAAGCCTTCCGCGTGCAACTGAACAAGGAAAACGAGAAGGCTGGCGTCAAGGTCACGATGCTGGCGTTCGTCATCAAGGCCGTCGTGATGGCCCTGAAGAAATTCCCGACGTTCAACGCAAGTCTCGACGGCGACAACCTCGTCTTCAAGCAGTACTTCCATGTGGGCTTCGCGGCCGACACGCCGAATGGTCTGGTCGTGCCGGTCGTGCGCGATGCCGACAAGAAGGGCGTGTTCGAAATCGCCCGCGAGACGTCGGACCTGGCCAAGCTCGCCCGCGAAGGCAAGCTCAAGCCGGATCAGATGCAAGGCGGTTGCTTCTCGATCTCGTCGCTCGGCGGTATTGGCGGCACCACGTTCACGCCGATCATCAATGCGCCCGAAGTGGCCATTCTGGGTCTGTCGCGTTCGTATCAGAAGCCTGTGTGGGATGACCGCAAGCAACAGTTCCTGCCGCAACTGACGCTGCCGTTGTCGCTGTCCTACGATCACCGCGTGATCGATGGCGCAGAGGCGGCTCGCTTCAATGCTTACCTGGGCCAACTGTTGGCGGACTTCCGTCGCGCAATGCTGTAATGGCCTGTGCTGCCGGCCACGCGCAAGCGTACGCCGGCAGTCGGTTGCCGGGCAGTCAAGTCGCTGTCAGGCACCACAGCGTAGCCAACACGTAGCAGCACGTAGCAATACGCAGCACTACGCCGCACTACGCCATCAAGGCAAGCGCAAGCTTCGGAATCTGGACGAGGAGGGGCACCATGACCACCGTGGTAGTCGTCAGGAAAGCGGGTGAAATCGCGATTGCCGCCGATTCACTCGTGACGTTCGGCGACACGCGACTGTCGCAGTCGTACGAGGAAAACCGCAAGGTGTTTCTCGTGGGCGACTCGTATATCGGGCTGGCCGGTACGACGGCGCATTTCCCGGTCATGCGTGCCATTCTCTCGGGCATGAGCGACGAGTGCCGTCTGCACTCGCGCGATGAGGTGTTCCGCACGTTCTGCCGCGTCCATCAGAAGCTCAAGGAAGAGTATTTCCTCAATACGAAGGAGGAAGAAGACGATCCGTACGAGTCGTCGCAGATCACTTGCGTGATTGCGAATCCGACCGGTATCTACGGCGTTTATTCCTACCGGGAAGTGTTTGTTTTCGATCGCTTCTGGGGCATCGGCTCGGGACGCAACTATGCGCTCGGTGCCATGTATGCCCTCTACGATCAGGATCTGAGCGCAAGCGCCATCGCCGAGGCCGGCGTCAAGGCGGGCGCAGAATTCGACAAGAGTTCTGCCGGCCCGTTTCAGGTGCACACGTTTCCGATCGATACCACCATCAAGTCATAAATGCGACAGGGAGACCCCGCATGAGTCTCATTGAAGTCAAGGTGCCGGATATCGGCGCAGAGGGCGTGGATGTCATCGAAGTGATGATCAAGCCCGGCGACAAGGTCGCCAAGGATGCGTCACTCATCACGCTGGAGTCCGACAAGGCCTCCATGGAAGTGCCCTCGGAAGTGTCGGGCACGGTCAAGGAAGTGAAGATCAAGGTGGGCGACAAGGCGAGCCAGGGCACGCTGATCGCTATCATCGAAGCCGAAGATGCAGGCGCTGCGAAAGCCGCTGCACCGGCAGCCGCACCCGCCAAGGCCGCTCCCGCAGCAGCACCGGCCGCACCCGCAGCGCCCGCTGCACCGGCCCCGGCTCCGGCGGCCGCCTCGCATAGCGGCGGCGCCGACACCGAGTGCGAAGTGGTCGTGCTGGGCGCTGGCCCCGGCGGCTACTCGGCAGCATTCCGTTCGGCTGATCTGGGTCGCAAGACCGTGCTGATCGAACGTTACGCAACGCTCGGTGGCGTGTGCCTGAACGTAGGCTGCATTCCCTCGAAGGCACTGCTGCACACGGCGGCAGTTCTCGAAGAGGCACAGTCGCTGGGTCACCACGGCATTTCGTTCGCCAAGCCGGAAGTCGATCTCGACAAGCTGCGTGCGTACAAGGACAGCGTGGTCGGCAAGCTCACGGGCGGTCTGGCCGGCATGGCCAAGATGCGTAAGGTCGAAGTGCTGCACGGCGTGGGCACGTTCCTTGACCCGAACCATATCGAAGTGGTCGCGGCCGACGGCAGCAAGCGCGTGGTGAAGTTCGCTCAGGCGATCATCGCAGCCGGCTCGCAAGCCGTGAAGCTGCCGTTCCTGCCGGAAGATCCGCGCATCGTCGATTCGACGGGTGCACTGGAACTGCGCCAGTTGCCAAAGAAGATGCTGGTCATCGGCGGCGGCATCATCGGGCTGGAAATGGCCACGGTGTACAGCGCACTCGGCACTGAAATCGATGTTGTCGAAATGCTCGACGGCCTGATGCAAGGCGCCGACCGCGATCTGGTCAAGGTTTGGGAAAAGATGAACGCGAAGCGCTTCGGCCGCGTCATGCTCAAGACCAAGACGGTGGGCGCGGAAGCCAAGGCTGACGGGATTTACGTCAAGTTCGAAGGCGAGGCCGCACCGGCCGAACCGCAGCGTTACGACCTCGTGCTGGTGGCCGTCGGCCGCAGTCCGAACGGCAAGAAGATCGGTGCCGAAAAGGCAGGCGTGTCGGTGGGCGATCGCGGTTTCATTTCGGTCGACAAGCAGATGCGCACGAATGTGCCGAACATCTTCGCGATCGGCGACGTCGTCGGTCAGCCGATGCTGGCGCATAAGGCCGTGCACGAAGCGCACGTGGCTGCCGAGGCTGCTGCGGGCGAGAAGGCTTACTTCGACGCCATTCAGATTCCGTCGGTGGCTTACACCGATCCGGAAGTGGCATGGGCCGGCAAGACCGAAGACCAGTTGAAGGCGGAAGGCGTGAAGTACGGTAAGGCCGTGTTCCCGTGGGCTGCGTCGGGTCGTGCGATTGCCAACGGTCGCGACGAAGGCTTCACCAAGGTGCTGTTCGATGAAGAAACGCATCGCATCGTCGGTGGCGCGATTGTCGGGACGCACGCAGGCGACCTGATCGGCGAACTCTGTCTGGCTGTCGAGATGGGCGCCGACGCGGTGGATATCGGCAAGACGATCCACCCGCACCCGACGCTGTCGGAGTCGGTGGGTATGGCCGCCGAGATCTACGAAGGTGTCTGCACCGACGTGCCGCCGCCGCGCAAGAAGTAAGGTAGCAGGGAAGGTAGTCGGGCCAACGGCTTGAATGCCGGGCCGAAAAAAACCGCCACGCCTCTTTTGAGGGTGGCGGTTTTCTCTTTCAGGGCACCGCAAAAAGAAAACCCGGCGCGGGGCCGGGTTCGAAAGGTACCTGCGGTACCGAGGAGACAACTGGTGTCGCGGCGTCCGTTGGGACTACCGCGATCAATTCTCAAACGCCCCTCGTGCTACAGACAGGACGCAGACGATTACTTCTTGGCAGCGGTCGCGGCGCGCGAGGCTTGAGCAGCAGCCTTCGTTGCAACGTTGGTCGCGGCAGCAAAGTTCGTTTCAGCGATTTCAACGGCTTGCTTGGTTGCCTTCTGCACGCTGTCGAATGCGCTGTTGGCAGCGGACAGGGCCGACTTGGCGAGTGCAACTGCCGACTCCGAACCGGCCGGTGCGTTCTTGGCCAGGTTGTCGAACAGCGCTTGCACATTCTGCGAGCTTTCTGCCAGTTGGGCTTCGGCCACCTTGGTCACTTCGGCTTGCGTCGACGAAGCGATTTCATACAGGTGACGGCCGTAGGCGAGTGCCTTTTCGGCAGCCGGCTGGACCAGGTTAGCTTGCAGAGCGAGCAATTCCTGCGCGTCCTTCACAGCGAAAGCCTTTTGCGCGGTCGAAGCGGATTCTGCCAGCGATGCCTTCACGGCTTGCAGGTTCAGTTCGACGAGCTTTTCAACGCCTTCAAAGGCTTTGTTGGTCAGGCCAAACAGGGTTTCAAGGTTGGCCTTGTGGGCGGCAGCGAGTTGCTCGGGGGTCAGAAACGACATGGCGTTCTCCTATGGTGTCATACACAACATATCGACCCACTCCGTGTTCGCTTTGTTGGTTCTCACCTTATTTCGGTGAAAACACGGTTGGGGCCTTCTCAAGTGGTGCAATGTTCTTTGTTGCATCGCACAATTGCAAGTTTAGAGATATTTTTGTCGCTGTCAAGTCTTTTTTGTGCGGCGCAACAATTCAACAAAAGCTTACTAAATCAAACGCTTGAGACGCGCGTGACAGTTGCATGACACCGCGCTGCGGCGAAATCCGGGATCTCCTTGGAGAGCCTTAATTGGTGCGGCTTTGCACCGATTGGGGGCGCGGCGAACCCGGCGCGGCGATGGTACTATCGTCGGGTTCCGGCACTGGCGGAGCGGTCACTCGCGGCAAAAATCCGAAGGGTTTTTCTAATCGGCGGCGGGGTATCGCGCGCCGGTGCCGATGTCGTTCAACGCCTTTTGCGTGCCGCGTCTGTCGGCCAATCGTGTCGATGCAAGCGTTTTACAGCGACCATTTTGTCCTGCCTCTGCCCCCCGGGCACCGCTTCCCCATGCAGAAGTACGCGCGACTGCGTGAGCGCGTAGCGTCTGAGTTGCCGCACGTGACGCTGGCGGAAGCGCTGCCCGCCGACGACACGATGTTGCGCAGGGTGCACTCGGCCGAATACGTGGCCCGTGTCAGCACCGGGGCACTCGATGCCAAAGAACAACGCGATATCGGCTTCCCGTGGTCGACGCAGATGGTCGAGCGCTCGCGCCGTTCCGCCGGGGCGACGGTCGCCGCGTGCCGGGCGGCGCTGATCGACGGCGTCGCAGCGAATCTGGCCGGTGGCACCCATCATGCCTACGCTGATCGTGGCGAAGGGTTCTGCGTGTTCAACGACGCCGCGGTTGCCGCCCGTGCCATGCAGGCCGAGCTCGGTCCCGGCACCCGCGTTGCGATCATTGACCTCGACGTCCATCAGGGCAACGGTACGGCGGCGATATTCGAACACGACGCCAGCGTATTCACCTTGTCGATGCACGGCGAACACAATTACCCGTTTCACAAGGCCCGCGGCGATCTCGACGTGGCATTGCCCGACCGCTGCGGCGACGACGAGTATCTGATTGCGCTTGGCCACGCGTTGACGGACCTGTTCGCGCAATTCACGCCGTCGCTCGTGATTTATCTCGCCGGGGCCGATCCCCTGGAAAACGATCGGCTTGGGCGCCTGGCGCTTTCGCATGACGGTCTGCTCGCCCGTGACCGCAAGGTGCTGACGGCTTGTGTCGAGCGCGGCTTGCCCGTCGCCATTGCGATGGCCGGCGGTTACGGGCGCGACATCGAACAGACCGTCGCCGCCCATTTCGCTACCCTCCGGCTGGCCAGCCAGTTCCAGCGCACCGGCCGCCGTCTTCAGGACGTGTCCGTGCACGACATTCTCGTATGACCGAGCGACAGGCAGGCCAGAGCGTGGCGCCACGCGCGGGCGTTACTCCCGTTACTCCCGTGACTTCCTCAACACCATCGACCGGGCGCGCCGCAATCTGGGCGGCCACCATGCCCTGGTGGTTCGTCCTGATCTGGAGCACGGGCTTCATCGTGGCCAAGTACGGCATGCCGAATGCCGAACCGCTGACGTTTCTCACGTGGCGCTATGCCGGCACGCTGGTCGTGATGCTCCCCATTGCGCTATTGACTGGCACGCCCTGGCCGCGACGTAAGGTTGCGGGCAGGGACGTGGTGCATTGGGCGCTGTACGGTCACCTCGCCGTCTCGGGCATTCTCATTCAGGCGGTTTATCTCGGCGGCGTTTGGGCCGCGATCAAGCATGGCGTGCCGGCGGGATTGGCCGCGCTGATCGTCGGCATTCAACCGCTGCTGACGGCGCTGTTCGCGAAGGTCGTCGGCGAGCCGGTGTCGCGGCGGCAATGGCTCGGCTTGTTGTGCGGCTTTGCAGGCGTGGGCCTCGTGGTGGCCAACAAGGTCGGCGTGCGCGGTGTCGGCCCGGCGGCGATTGCGCTGTGTGTATTGAGTCTGGTGGCTATCACTGCGGGCACGCTCTATCAGAAGCGCTTCTGTGCCCAGTTCGACTTGCGCGTCGGCACGATCGTCCAGTTTGGCGCGGCCTTTATCGTGACGTTGCCCGCAGCGTGGCTGCTCGAGACCATGCAGGTGCGCTGGAACGCGGAAATGTTCGGCGCACTGGCGTGGTCGATATTGGCACTCTCGATCGGCGCCATTTCGTTGTTGTTCCTGTTGATCCGGCATGGCGCGGCGACCAAGGTGTCGAGCCTCATGTACCTGACGCCCCCCACGACAGCCGTGATGGCCTGGCTGCTCTTCGGCGAGACGCTCTCGCCGTTGAGTGCCGCGGGCATGGTGGTGGCAGCGCTCGGCGTGGCGCTTGTTATCGAACGACGGTCGGTATCGAGCTCGACAGACGTGAAGACGTGAAGACGTGAAGACGTGAATACGTAACGGCATCAAGACGCAATCCGTCGAAAACCAGACAACCAGAAAGCTCATGAAACACGATCATCAGGGCGGGGATGCCCCGCAAACCGCGCACGTGCGCGCGCCCCTTATGACGGACGCAAGCGACGCTACCCCTGATGGGGCGGGCCTTGCCGCCCGTGTTGGGGAAAGTACGCCCCCGGCGCTTGTCAACGACTTGGCGGCCTTGCGCGTGGAACATGTCGATGAGGCGATTCGCAGCCGCCGGTCGATTCGTGCGTTCCTGCCCACGCCGGTGCCGCAGCAGACCGTGGCCGACATGCTCTCGGTGGCATCGCGCGCCCCGTCGGGCAGCAACATCCAGCCGTGGCAAACCTACGTGCTCACCGGGAAATCGTTGACCGCGCTCACGACGCGCTTGCTCGACACGTTCAACGATCCGGCGCAGCGCCTGATGCACGACGAAGAGTATGCGTACTACCCGCGCGAATGGACCGAGCCGTATCAGGGCCGGCGTCGCAAGGTGGGGTGGGACTTGTATGGCTTGCTCGGCATCGGACGCGAGGACAAGGCGCGCATGCATGGTCAGCATGGGCGCAACTTCAACTTCTTCGATGCGCCGGTCGGGTTGATTTTCACGATCGACCGGCATCTGGAGCAGGGGAGCTGGCTGGACTACGGCATGTTCCTGCAAAGCTTCATGGTCGCGGCACGCGCACGTGGGCTCGACACCTGCCCGCAGGCGGCTTTCGCCATGTATCCGCGAGTGATCGCCGAGGTATTGCGTTTGCCGGAGTCACGCATGGTGGTCTGCGGCATGGCGCTGGGGTATGCGGACCCGGATGCCGCCGAGAATCAGCTTGTCACCGAGCGAGCGCCGCTCGACGACTGGGCGCACTTTTTGAATTGATAAAACATAGGACTTTTGCGTTTTCTGGCATTTTGTGGCGATCGTTACATTTCTCGGGTTGCGCTGCACAAAACTGCCAGATGCCGGATTAAGTATTTCAGCTAAGTCATTCATATTGCTTATTTTTTGGGAAGTTACTAAACTTCTCCCAAACTCGTTGCCTGCCAACCTTACGCTACTCCCAATCTATGTACGCGATCACCACCCTTGCACGTTTGTGCCGCGCCCGCCTCTGGGGTGCAGCCGTCGTGGCGATCTCGCTCGCTGCCGGTGCGCCGGCCGTTGTCTACGCAGCCGGTAAGACGAGCGAATGCTCGCCGAAGACTGCCAAGACTGCGGCGCAAAAACGCGCCTGCGCGAACGCCAAGCCCGTCGCAAAAACCAGCAAAACCACCGCCAAACGCGCGGTTGCCACCACTGCCTCGCGCGATACCAAAAGCGCGACGAAGGCAGGCGGCAAGGCACGCAAGCTCGCAGCCGTCGACGACGACGGACCTGCGGCCAAACGTGTTGCCGTCAAACGCGTCGTCTTCAAGAATGGCAAGCGCCATGTCGTGACGTCGTATCGCACCGTCAACTTCGCACCGCAAGCGCCCGAGCGTCTGTCGACCGGCCGTGCATTCGGTCTGCATGAAGCGCCGGATGCCCTCGCACTGCGTTCGTCGGTGGCTTACGTGATTGACGAGCGTACCGGCGAATCGCTGTTCGACAAGAATTCGCAAGCTGTGCTGCCCATCGCTTCGATCTCGAAGTTGATGACGGCGATGGTCTCGCTCGATTCCGGTATCCCGATGACGGACGCCATGGAAGTGACCGACGAAGATCGCGATTACGAGAAAGGCACGGGTTCGCGTCTGTCCGTCGGCTCGCGCCTGTCGCGTGAAGACATGTTGCACATTGCGCTCATGTCGTCGGAAAACCGCGCGGCAGCAGCGCTCTCGCGCTACTACCCGGGTGGACGTCCGGCGTTCCTGGCAGCGATGAATCGCAAGGCCAAAGAACTCGGCATGAACGACACGCACTTCAATGACCCGACGGGCCTGTCGAGTCAGAATGTGTCGAGCGCGCGTGACCTCGTGAAGATGGTCAAGGCCGCGTATCAGTACCCGATGATTCGTCGCTTCTCGACCGATACCAACTACGACGTCAACACGGGCCGTCGCGAGTTGCACTACGCGAGCACGAACCATCTGATCGGTCATCCGGGCTGGGAAATCGGCCTGCAAAAGACGGGTTACATCAACGAAGCGGGTCAGTGCCTCGTGATGCAGGCCAACGTGGATGGCCGTCCGGTCATCATGATTCTGCTCGACTCCACCGGCAAGTACTCGCGCTTTGCTGACGCCACGCGCGTTCGCAAGTGGTTGCTTGAAGGTGGCGGCACGGCGCCGCAACGCACGGCGGGTAACAACCCGACCGCGCAAGTGGCCACCAACGGCGCTCACGCGCTGTAAGCCATGCTTCACTGACGCGCTGCGCGCGCGTAGGTGCCAACAAAAGGCGCTCCTTCGGGAGCGCCTTTTGTTTTGTGCCGATGAAATAGCGCTTCGGACACCGTAGTGATGCCTCGTCGCCACATCTCGCATAAGTCGACGCCCGATTGTCAAAGCCTGCGGCCGGTAGCCATCTAACCTTCCGGCTGGCAGTGACGGTGACGCCGAAACAGCGTCAACGACGTCACCGGCAATATTGATGACATGAGCGTGTGGAGGCGATATGAGTCTTGGATGGATCGGTGCGTTGGCGGACGTGGAGGCACGCATTATGACGATGCAGCACGCTCGCCCGGCTGTGCGGACCCAGCGAAGCATGGGGCAGATTTGCGAGCACATCGCCATGAACCTCAAGCACGCGAAACAGCGTGTGATCGACGCGGATGGGGAGCGCGCACCGTCAGGCATGGTGCGCGAGATCGACAACTTCGAGGGGCGTATTCAGGCACGCATTCGGCAGTCAGCCAAGCGCAGCGATTTCAGCATGTTGCGCGGTATGCGCGGCGACGGGTTCAATCGCTCGGTGCGTGGGCAGTGGGATGTAGCGAACGCGTCGTGCCTGACCTCGTCCGCTCGACGACTCCACGAGTTTCTGCTCGATGTCGATAGCCGTAGCGAGGCGATACTGTTGCGGGCGACGGCGTATCAGGAGCGCGTCGCGGCATCGATGGCTGCTCAGCTACAGGCGCGCGACAACGCTATTTTCGAGCAGGCGTATGCGGCGTTGGTGCAGGATCTGGTCGCCGTCTCCGGGCGCGCGTTGAGCGCGTCTGACGGCATTGCGCAGATGCAGTCCGAGCTATCGGAGATGGCCGGCATGGCGGCAAATATGGTGTCGGAGATGGCATCGTTTCTGCCACCTGGGGAGGCGCCGCCACCTTATACGCCGCCACCTTATGCGCCGCCATCCCCGCCGCCGTCTCTCATGGCGCCTGCGCTACCACCGCCGCCTTCGGCCCCGGCATCCGACACCCGGTTGTGATGACGCGATGACGCATCGATACGATTACTCGGCCGCGACCCCGTGCGACGCCATATGACTGGCGTCACGGCTAGGGGCGTGAAAGCCCAGCGAGGCCGAGATCTGGAGCGCGGTTTCGTTCAGATTGACGAGCCACGCGTCCTGAAGCCGGTCGGCCGGTGCAGAGAGCGACAACCCTGCGACAAGCTTGCCGCTGTCGTCGTAAATGCCGGCCGCAATGCAGCGCACGCCGAGTTCAAGTTCTTCGTTATCGCGGGCATAGCCCGATTTGCGCACATGGCCCAGCTCGCGTTCGAGCTTCTGCAAATCGGTAATGCTGTTGCGCGTGTGTCCCGACAGACCGGTGCGCGTGGCGTAAGCGCGCACGCGGGTCGCTTCATCGGCCGCCAGAAACAGCTTGCCGACGGACGTCAGATGCAACGGCGCATGGCCGCCGATGGCGCGCACGACCTGCATGCCCGAGCGTTCGCTGTAGGCCCGCTCGATGTAGACGATTTCATCGCCCTGACGGACCGACAGATTGACCGTCTGTCCTGTGATGCGGTGCAGGCCGCGCATCGGCGACAGCGCTGCGTCGCGTACGGACAGGCGTGCTTTGACGAGATTACCGAGTTCGAGCAAGCGCATGCCGAGCCGGTAGGTGCCCGGATCGCAACGGTCGACAAAGCGGCAGGCCACCATGTCGTTGAGGATGCGGTGTGCGGTGGAGGGATGGAGTTCGGTGGACTGCGCCAACTCCTTGAGGCTGACGGGATCGGCATGTCCGGCGAGCGCATCGAGCAAACGCATCATGCGCTCGATCACCTGAATGGACGTGCGCGACTCCGCGCCTTGACTGCTGTCGTCTTTCATGGGGTAGGGCCGAGTTTCGTATAGCGTCGATTCTATATCATATGGTGAAAAATTCGCAGGACTTCCCGTAGAGGAATCTTGCGAAAAGCAGAAGGAGGCGATAGGATGGAAGCAATGAACGCCCTTCAGGCAAGCCGGTTGCGCCCACGCACGGGCACGTGGCAGGCGCGCATCGGGATGACGGTCGCCGGAAGAGGGATGTGTGGTGCTGCATTCGCCAGAGATGTTCGCAAGTGCCTTCAGCGGCGTCGGCACGAGGTGCCGGTCTCGTTCCCGGTGCGGGTGCCACGGACCATTCGGGAAGCCCGGCGGTTCCTGGAGGACGATCTCCGGGTCGTGATGGAACAGGTGGCACAGCCTGATCGATGGCAAGGGCATTGTGCACCGCAAATAGGGTTGGTGACGGGGCTGCTGAATGCGATCGACGCCGAGGTGTTCCGTCTCGGCGACATCAAGGACTGCGCTTCGTGGCGAGACATATTGCGCAAGGGCGGCAGACCCGGTGTTCGAGATCAACTGGATCAGGCTCACCATCTCACGCGCACCGCCAAGGCGCTGTTCGACGAACTGGTTTGCATGCAGGCGGCCACATATGGGCTGCGCTACGCCATGCAATGCCGCAGCCTCGACTGGCGTCATGCGCCCAACGACTTCCTCACACCCGCGCGAAGCAGCGAGTGGATCGCGCAACATGCGGCCATCGACAGCGTCAACATGGCGCGTCAGGCATTGCTCATCGCGTTTGCAGCCGGCCAGCGTGACAAACGCGAACGGCTACTGGCGTCGTTTAGCGGCATCGCGAACGCGCACATGCAGTTGGCGTCGATATGTGAGCAAAGCGCCGACGCGATGGACCGCGTTCGCGATGAAGCCCGGCGCAATGAATGGGCGTGGCGAGAGGGTGTCGATATTCCACCGGGCGTTGACCTGTTAGTTGATCGCCAGCAGCGCGAGGGGGCGGGTGATGGCGCCAGCGCATTACTACGGAGAGATGAGTCATGACGTACTTGGCAAGTCACCCTGGCGTGGCGATGAAGGCGATGGGGGCGCTGGGCTTACTGAAGGCGAGCGCTGTCGACACCCGAGCGCCGCGACACGTCGATCTGACGTTGGACAACACGAAGACCACGGCAGGGACAGTCGGTTGCTCGATTGCCGGGAAGCACGATGTCATTGCCGCGCAATTCGTGACGTTGGCGAATACCAAGCAAGGCATGAACAAAGACACGGCCGACGTCGAAGCGCTGCAAAAGAAGTTCGAGCGCGCCTATGCGAAGGCGACGTCGGGATACCTCAAGGGAGGGATGTGGGATGGGTGCTGGCGATACGCAGAGATGAAAGGAAAGTGGTGGCCGCACTATCTCGTCGCGCACCAGCTCGACGTGACCGACACTGACCAACTGACCCCCTCAGCCAAGCGCTTCACGCTGATTCTGGATCACGTGAGCGAGGCGCTTTTGCAGGAGCAGGAGGCCTTGGCCAAGTGCAATGAGCTCGGGCTGCTGAAGGCGGAAGTCAGAACGCTGGAAGCGCAGGGCGGGGAGGCCGAATGGGCGGGGCGTGAGCGCACGGCGATCTTGAGCCGGAAGCTCATCATCGAGATTGCTGAACACCGTGACAACGCGCGAAAGGCCCTTGCGCGTGCCGGCGACCAGGTGTGGCCCGACAAGAAGCACTACGGCAGACGGCTTGCCATCTCCGGCGGTCTTTATGGTGCTGCCGCCGCGGTTGGCGTCATCGGTCTCGCTGTTGCGAGTTTGGGGGTGGCCATCGTCGCATTTGCCGTAACGCTCGTGCTTCGGGTGGTGAGTCTCGGCAGCATACGCGGCTACGACCGCGAGCGAAGCTGGAAGTCGGCCGAGAGCCTGCTTGAGGCGACCAAGGAATTCATCAACTGTGAAGGAGACGCAATGAAAACCGAGATCTGGCTGGCCCACTCCGATGTGATGTCCCGTCAACTCAACATGATTTGGGATGGGCAACAGGGTATGCGCGGCGATCTTCAGCAGACGCAGCGCACGTTGGAAAATCTTGCGGCGAAGCACGAAGCGTTTGAGACGAAGCACGATGTGTTTGCCAGCGACATGAACAGCAAGATGGATGGCTTGCGCGAAGACATGCGAAGTCTCGCGCGAGCGACCGGCGTTCATCCGTCACCGTTCAGAAGCGGGGCATTGAATCCGGTGTCGAGTCCGTTTCCGAGTCTGCCTTCGACGCCATCGTCGAGTACCTTTTCGACCCCCGTGGGTACGCCGCCACGGGACCGCCCGGCGCCGCTGGTGCGAGCGCTTTCTTGTAGTCAACTGACTTTCGACGCCAGCCGTCTCGCCTGACGCAGCGTCCTGCTTCCGCATGCGGGAATCCACGCTGGGCCGCCTCGGCCCAGCGGCCTATAATGGCGCATTATTCCCAGAAGAGGATTCCCCATGCGCGTCGGACTCTTTGTCACGTGTCTGATCGACCTGATGCGTCCGGAGATCGGTTTCTCGACGCTCAAGCTGCTCGAGACCGCCGGCTGCGAGGTCGTCATCCCCGACTCCCAGACCTGTTGCGGCCAGCCGGGCTACAACTCCGGCGAACGTGCCATCGCGCGCGATCTCGCCCAGAAATTCCTCGATGAATTCGAAAGCTTCGACTATGTCGTCGTGCCCTCGGGCTCGTGTGGCGGCATGGTCAAAGCGCACTACGGCGACCTCTTCGCCGACGATCCCGAACTCATGGGCCGCTACGAGCGTCTACGCCCGCGTGTGTTCGAACTGACCGATTTTCTCGTCAACGTGCTGCACGTCGAGACGGTGCCGGGCGATTTCAACGGTGAAGTGACCTATCACGACTCCTGTTCGGGGCTGCGCGAGCTTGGCGTGAAAGCGCAGCCGCGTGCGCTGCTGGCCAAGATGCCGGGTGTCACGGTGACCGAGATGAAGGACTGTCAGGCGTGCTGCGGCTTTGGCGGCACCTTCGCGCTCAAGTACGGCGACATCTCGACAGCCATCGTCGACGAGAAGTGCGCCAATATTGCGGCGTCCGGCGCGCCGGCCGTGGTGCTGGGCGATCTGGGCTGCATGCTCAATATCGAGGGTCGCCTGCGTCGTACCGGCGACACCAAGACGCGCGTGCTGCATATCGCGCAGGTCCTCGCAGGCGATGCCTGAGCGCATGGTCTTCTTTCAGACTTTTCAGCCCACTTGCGCCGATGTTGTGCGCGGGTGCGGCCATCACTTCTCGTGAGCCGCGATGCAAGTTCAATCGATGCAATTCAAGGCGCGTGCGGGGCAGAAGCTCGCCGACCAACGCCTTCAGGCCAATCTCAAGAAGCTCTCGACCAAGTTCGTGACGGCACGTGCCGCCGCGATCGAAGAGATCGACTTCGATGCGACGCGCGAAGCGCTCAAAGAGCGGCGTAATCGCGGGCTCGAGAGTCTCGACGTCTGGCTGGCAATGTTCGAGCGTGAAGCCACGCGCCGGGGGGCCACCGTGCTGTTCGCCGAATCGACGCAGGATGCGGCGCGCCTGATTGCCGAGATTGCGCGCAAGCACGAGGTGAAGAAGGTGATCAAGTCGAAGTCGATGGTCACCGAAGAGCTTCAGCTCAACAAGGTGCTCGCCGATATGGGCGTGCAGTCGGTCGAGACCGATCTGGGCGAGTACATCCTTCAGATCAACGACAACGAGCCGCCGTCGCACATCATCGCGCCGGTGGTGCACAAGGATAAGGACGAAGTCGCCGACCTGTTTGCGCGCGTACACCAGAAGCCGCGGCTCACCGAAATTCCGGCGATGACGCGCGAGGCGCGTGAGATGCTGCGGCCGCAGTTTCTGTCTGCCGACATGGGCGTGACGGGCGGCAACTTCCTGATCGCGGAGACCGGTTCGGTTGCGGTGGTGACCAACGAAGGCAACGAGGGCATGTGCACGATCATGCCGCGCGTGCACGTGGCGGTGACCGGTATCGAGAAGGTGTTGCCGACGCTCGAAGATCTCGCGACCGCCATGCGCCTGCTGCCGCGTTCTGCAACTGGGCAGGGCACGTCGAATTACTTCTCGCTGCTCACCGGGACGCGCGCCGAAGGCGAGGTCGATGGTCCTGACCACATGTACTTCGTGCTGGTGGACGGCGGGCGCACCGGATTGATCGGCGGTGCGTTTCAGGAGATGCTGCGCTGCATTCGTTGCGGTGCCTGCATGAACCACTGCCCGGTGTATCAAAAGATTGGTGGCCACGCTTACGGCTGGGTGTATCCGGGGCCGATGGGCTCGGTGCTCACGCCGAGCTACGTCGGGCTGGAGAAGACGCTCGATTTGCCACAGGCGGCGACGCTGTGCGGCGAATGCAATCGCGTGTGCCCGGTGGGTATTCCGATTTCGGATCTGCTGCGCAAGCTGCGCGAGCGTCAGGTCGATCGTGGCCTGCGCCCGTGGCAGGAACGGGCGGCGCTGGCGGCGTGGGGGTTTGCCGCCCGGCGTCCGCGGCTTTATTCCGCCATCTCCGGGCTCGGTACGTGGGTGCTGAACCGGATGGGGCGCGATCGCGGCAGCATTTCCAAGCTGCCATTCGCCGGCGGCTGGAGTAACACGCGTGAGATGCCGGCCCCGAGCGGCAAGACGTTCCGCGCGATGTATAGGGAGCGCCGCGCGCCGCGTTAAGTCGTTGGCACGACGCCGACAGCGCACGGTGTAAAAAAGCCGGGTCCCAAAGGTCCCGACTTTTTTCATGCCGTCACATCGTCGTACTTGGCGTCAATTCCGCGAGGGCAACGCCAACCGTTTTTCGATGCGCCGTTGCAGCGCCGAGAGACCCGTCGACAGCACCCAGTAGATTGCTGCACAGGCGAGATAGAGCGGGAGCGGTTGGTACGTCGATGCGATCACTTCCTGCGCGGAGCGCAACAGCTCGGTCACGGTAATCACCGAGACGAGCGACGTGTCCTTGATCAGGCTGATCAGGCTGTTGCCGAGACTCGGCACGGCCATGCGCAAGGCCTGCGGGCCGATCACGTAGCGAAGCGTCTGCCAGTAAGACAACCCGAGGCTATACGACGCCAGCCACTGACCACGCGGCATGCCTTCGAGCGCGCCGCGCATGCTCTCCGACAGATAGGCGCCGACGTTCAGACTCAACGTGAGGACACCGGCGGGTGTTGGCTCAAGCGAGATGCCGACGCTGGGCAAGCCGTAGTAGATCACGAAGATCTGCACGAGCAGCGGCGTGCCGCGCATGATGCTCACGTACCCGCGGGCGAGGGCGCGGAACACGCGGATCTTGCCGATCCCCATGATCGCGACGACGATGCCCAGCGCCAGACCGAACACCATCGACATCACGGCAAACTTGATCGTGAGGACGGTGCCCTGCAATAGCACGGGCAGGGATTGAGCGGCGAGTTCGAATGGATCCATGGCGGGGGGATAGATCGTCTAAAACGGCAAAGGCCGACGCCAGCAGGTTTGCGTGGCGTCGGCCGCGTTCATGCGCTTTGCGAGGTGATCGACAAGCGCGTTTTTATGATGATTACGGACGGTGTCGGGTTACTTGGCAGGCTTGGACGTGTCTTCGCCGAACCACTTCTGCGAGAGCTTGGCGAGCGAGCCATCCTGCTTCATCTGCGTGAGCGCGTCGTCGATCGCCTTCGCAAATTGCGGATTGCCCTTGCGGAACGGAATGCCCACCGACTCGTTGGCCCCTTGCAGCACGGCACCGGTGCGCAGCGGCAGGTTCGACGTCTTGATCAGATAGGCGAGCATCAGGCGGTCGTTGAGCGCGGCGTCGATACGCTGAGCGGCCAGATCGCGAAGATACTCCGGCGCGCCCGGATACGTGCGCACGTCGATGCCCGGCACAGACTTCGCCAGCGTGTTGTAGTTGCTGCCCAGGCTCACGCCCAGCTTCTTGCCCTTGAGGTCGTCAAGCGACTTGAACTCGCGCGTGTCGTCCTTGCGCTGAATGAGCTGCGCGGCGGAATACACATACGGCTGGCTGAAGTCGACCGACTTCTTGCGCTCGTCGGTAATCGCGACCTGATTGACGATCACATCGAACTTGCCCGCGACGAGCCCGCCGATGATGCCGCTCCATTCGGTCGTCACGAACACCGGCTTCACGCCGAGCTTGGCGGCGACGGCCTTGGCGACGTCGACGTCAAAACCATCCAGGTCACCATTCGCGCCGCGATAGTTGAACGGCGGGTACGTGCCCTCAAGGCCGATCTTCAGCACGCCGGCCGACTTCACGGTGTCGAGCAGGTCGGCGGCGCGCGCGGCGGACGTGCCCATGAGGGCGGCAGCGGCCAGCGGCACGAGGCACAACGTCTTGAGCCAGGTTTTCATAGTGATGGGTTCTCCGTCGGATGAAAGGCGCGCCGCTTGCCGGCTGAATCGAAGTGCTCGGACAGATCAGGCCGGGCGCAGCGCTTGCACGCATTCTCGCACCAGCTCGGGTCCGCGGTAAATCAATCCGCTATAGACCTGAACCAGGCTCGCACCAGCATCGAGTTTTGCACGGGCATCTGCGCCCGAGAGAATGCCGCCGACACCGATGATCGGCAGCGCGCCGCCCAGCTCGGTGGCCAGCGCACGAATCACGCGGTTCGACGCGTCGAACACCGGACGCCCCGACAGACCGCCGGTTTCGTTGGCGTTCGGCTGTCCGGCGACGGCTTCGCGCGAGAGCGTCGTGTTCGTGGCAATCACACCGTCGAAGCCGTGACGCGTGAGCGTGCCCGCGATCACCTTGATCTGTTCGTCGTCGAGATCGGGGGCGATCTTCAGGGCGATCGGCACGTATTTGCCGTGCCGGTCGGAGAGCGCGCTCTGCTTTTCTTTGAGCTTGCCGAGCAGGGCATCGAGTTCGTCGCCGCCTTGCAGTTGACGCAGGTTCTTCGTGTTGGGCGACGAGATGTTGACCGTGACGTAGGTGGCGTACGGGTAGACCTTTTCGAGGCAGATCAGATAGTCGTCGACGGCGCGCTCGATCGGTGTATCGGCGTTCTTGCCGATGTTCAGCCCGAGCGGCCCCTTGTAGCGGGCCGACTGCACGTTTTGCAGGAACTGTTCAACGCCGCCGTTGTTGAAGCCCATGCGATTGATGATCGCTTCGGCTTGCGGCAGGCGGAAGATGCGGGGCTTCGGGTTGCCGGCTTGCGGACGCGGCGTGACGGTGCCCACTTCCACGAAACCGAAACCGAGCGCAGCAAGGCCGTCGATGCAACTGCCGTCCTTGTCGAGGCCGGCGGCCAGTCCCACAGGGTTCGGGAAGCGGATACCCATCACCGTGCGCGGATCTTCCGGCAGCGTCTGGCCGACGAGTCCGGCCAGGCCGAGCGATGCGGCGCCGCGAAGGGTTGCCAGCGTCAGGTGGTGGGCTTGTTCAGCGTCGAGGCAGAACAGGGCGCGGCGGGCCAGGGGATAAAGGGGCGCAAGCACGATGTCGGGTTCGGCAGAATCGGAAAGCCGCCATTTTACCGGTATCCCGGCGCAGATCGCGTCTTTTTCTACGCTCTGCGTATGTCAGGGCGGGGAAGGTTTGCGCTGTGCATGAGCGCGGTGCGCACTGCGATGCCATCGAAGGCGTCCGGCACGTGAAGATCAATCCGCCGGTCCAGTCGGTTCGGTTCGTCCAGCGGTCTCCGCTGGGTGCTCCTTGATGCTGCCTGATTTTGCTTATTTGGCCTGTTCGGCTTGGGGTGTCATCGGCTCGCCGGCGGCGTCGAGCATGGCGTCGGGCATGTCTTGCCACTGACCGTCGATCAGCCCTTGCAGCGGTCGGAAGTTGGCTTTGTAGACCATCTTGCGGCTCGCCTGAATCCAGTAACCGAGGTAGACGTGCGGCAACCCGAGCGCACGCGCCTGCTCGATCTGCCAGAGGATGTTGTAGGTGCCGTACGAGGCACCTTCCACATCGGGATCGAAGAACGTGTACACCGACGACAGGCCGTCGCTGAGAATGTCGACCATGCTGATCATACGCAGAGTGCCAGCGCCCTGGCGGCCCGGTGGCTCGCGGAATTCGACCAGACGTGAGTTCACGCGGCTTTGCAGCAGAAACTGCTCGTACTGCTCGCGGCTGTCGTGATCCATCCCGCCGCCGGCGTGACGCCGCGACTGGTAGCGCATATAGAGCTGGTAATGCTCTTCGGTGTAATGCAGGCCCGAGACGTTGACCGCGAGGCTCGCATGGCGCCGCCAGATGCGGCGTTGCGTGCGGTTTGGCCCGAAGCGGTCGATGGGGACGCGCACCGGAACGCACGCGCGGCAGCCGTCGCAATAGGGGCGGTAGGTGAACACGCCGCTGCGGCGAAAACCGGAGCGAACGAGTTCGCTGTAGACGTCGGAATTGATCAGGTGACTCGGCGTGGCAACTTGCGAGCGCGCCGTGTGATGATCGAGATAGCTACAGGGATAGGGGGCTGTTGCGTAGAACTGGAGGGCAGACAGCGGGGAGAGCGGCAGTTCGTTCGGATGGGTCACTGCAAAACCTCGTGAGCCTTATCTGCTGCGTTACCGTAGGCCAGGCCGGTGAGGATCTGTTTGTCGAGATGCCAGACCGGCGCGGGGGCCGCGACCGCCTTTTGCACGTGGGTCAGAAACGCGTGGCGGGAGATCTCGCCGCCGCCGAGTGACGCCAAGTGGGCGGTACTTTGCTGGCAGTCTATCACCTCTATTGCGTGTGTGCGTGCAAAGGCGACGAGCGCGGCCAGCGCGATTTTGGAGGCGTCGGTGCGTTTTGCGAACATCGATTCGCCGTAGAACATGCGCCCGAGCGCGACGCCGTAGAGGCCTCCGACGCGCTCGCCCTGATACCACGTCTCGACACTGTGGGCGAGGCCGGCGTCATGCAAGGCGCGATAGGCGGCAACGATGGCCGATGTGATCCAGGTGCCGTCCTGACCCCGGCGCGGGGCTTCGGCGCAGGCACGCATGACGGCGGGAAAATCGGCATCGAGACGGATTTCCCAGGCGTCGTCGCGCAGTACGCGGCGCAGCAGTTTGCGGAAGTTGTGGCTGACGACGAAGTTCTCGGGGCGCAGCACCATGCGTGGGTCGGGGCTCCACCACAACACGGGCTGGCCCTGCGAATACCACGGGAAGATGCCTTGGTGATAGGCGGCGAGCAGTCGTTGTGGCGAGAGGTCGAGCCCGGCGGCAAGCAGGCCGGGCGCTTCGCTGGCTGCGGAGAGCGCGTTATCGGCCGGAGGAAAGGGATCGTTAGCTTCGAGCCAGACAACCATGTCGGGGCGGCGGCGCGGTGCGGTGAGCGCAGCGAGCGCTCAGCCGCGCAACATCGGCGTGAGGATGTCCTCGGTGTGCGCCGTGTTGACGGGCAGACCGGGCACCGGAACGCCAGGCACGCCTGCACCCGTGTTCGCTTCCATGTGGACGCCGAATGCCCCGGCGCGACGATCTTCAAAGAAGAAACGCAGCGTCTTGGCGACCGTGGGGAATGCGATGTCGTCCCACGGAATCTCGTCTTCGGAGAACAGGGCGACTTCGAGGCTCTCCTCACCCGCGGCAAATTGCGGTTCACGCATCTGCGCCAGATAGAAGATATGGACCTGATTGACGTGCGGGACGTTGAGCAGCGAGAAGAGGGCGCCGACGTCGACGATGGCACCAGCTTCTTCGAGTGTCTCGCGGGCCGCGGCCTGCGACGTTGTCTCACCCATTTCCATGAAGCCGGCCGGCAGGGTCCAATAACCCAGACGCGGTTCGATGGCGCGTTTGCACAGCAAGACCTGATCGCCCCATACCGGTACGGTGCCGAGCACGTTGCGGGGGTTCTGATAGTGGATCGTGCCGCAATTCACGCAGACGTGCCGTTCACGGTTATCACCGGGCGGGATGCGCAACTCGACCGGATGGCCGCAGGCAGAACAGAATTGGATGGGAGGGCGTCGGTTCATGGTTGCTGCGAGTGTATCATCGGCGGCGCGCGCTGTGCGGCGACGCACACGGCGTTACGGGATAACCCGTTCTATATAGGAAGGGCAGTCATGGCGCAGTGCGACAACGATGTCGCGACTGGCCCCATGAAAAATAATCTGCCGTTATTGTTGCACTGCGATGATGATTGCCATATAATCTATTTCTTCAGACGCGGGGTGGAGCAGTCTGGCAGCTCGTCGGGCTCATAACCCGAAGGTCACAGGTTCAAATCCTGTCCCCGCAACCAAATTGAAAAGCCTGATTTCCAAAAGAAATCAGGCTTTTTGCGTTTTGGCTTCGGCCGTGCGCATTCAACGTAATCGATCTCTCATCCGGGGTAATTCGATGTCTGGCATTTTCACCACTAGCGAAAACGAATTCGATGCGATCACTGAATTGTGGGAAGCATCCGTGCGCGCTACGCACAATTTCCTGAGCGACGCGGACATTGCGTGGCTGCGCCCGCGCATTCGCGAGGATTATCTGGGCGCGGTGACCCTGCGCGTGTTCCGCGACGATACCGGAGCCATCCGTGGTTTTCTCGGTGCGGCTGAGGGCAACGTGGAAATGTTGTTCGTCGCGCCCGAGGCGCGCAGGCAGGGCATCGGCGCGGCGCTGCTGGCGTATGCCGTGCGCGAGCTCGATTGCACGAAGGTCGATGTCAATGAACAGAACCCGCAGGCGCTGGCGTTCTATCAGCGCGAGGGGTTCGAGGTGATTGGCCGATCCGAGTTGGACGGGCAGGGCCGCCCGTTCCCGTTATTGCACATGCGTCTGGCTACCGCGAAGACGGCATCAGGCGCTGTTTGATCTTCGCGCCGAACACGTTCACGGCAAGGCCTGCCATGACAAGCGCGGTGCCAGCGATTTGCGGTGCCGTGAGTTGTTCGTCCAGCAGCAGTGCTGCCGAGGCGAGGCCGATGATCGGCACCAGCAGCGAGAACGGCGCGACCTGACTTGCCGGGTAGCGCGTCATCAGGCGGCCCCAGAGACTGTAGCCGACGAGTGTCGCGATAAACGCCAGATAGGCGATCGCGAAAATCGAAGCGCCCGAGATGTGCGAAAGCGATTCGGTGATCTGCGCGGGCCCTTCGAACCAGTAAGACAGCAGCGCGAAAGGAATGGGCGGAATCAAACTCGCCCACACCACAAGTCCGACGAGATCGACCTGACCGATCTTCTTCGTCACGATGTTGCCGGTGGCCCAACTGAGCGACGCGCACAGGGTGAGCACAAAACCAAGCAGCGTCATGGCGCCGCCGCCTTGGGCGCCAATGATGGCCAACCCGGCGGCGGCGATCAGCAGGCCGACGACGTTTTGCGCGCGAAAGCGTTCGCCCAGGCAGGCGACGGCAAGGCCCAGTGTGAAGAAGGCCTGCGCCTGAAGCACGAGCGAGGCGAGGCCGGCCGGCATGCCGACGTACATCGCGGTGAACAGCAGGGCGAATTGGCCGAACGAGATGGTGACGCCGTAGGCGATAAGCCAGCGCCACGGCACCGCTGGGCGCTTGACGAAGAAGATGGCGGGAAATGCCGCGAGCAAGAAGCGTAGGGCGCCGAGCAACATGGGTGGCACGCCGTGGAGTCCGACTTTGATGACCACGAAGTTCACGCCCCAGGCAAGGACCACGATCAATGCCTGCAACAGATCCTTCGGGGCCATGGCGGCGTCTCCTTGTGTTTGTTCTAGTGACATCGGGAAGGCGAAAGTGTACTCCCCGAGCGTCGACGTTGTCGTCAGGAAACGAATTGAGGGGTGCTCGTTGTTGAGGGCTCGGTGCGGGGTCTGGAGGCGGGTTGCGCCGCCTGCGAGGCCGGTACGCATGACGTATACTTCGTGTTTTGTATCGTAAAAGACGTCATTTGATGGGGTGCTGCGACATTGGCGCTCACCCGGAACAGATCAAGACGTATCAAGAAATACCGAGGAATTTGCATGAACTTGCCTGCCCGCCGCGTCAGCGTCGCGCCGATGATGGATTGGACCGACTCGAATTGTCGCGTTTTCCATCGTCAGCTTTCGCGTCACACGTGGCTGTATACCGAGATGGTGACGACCGGTGCGCTGCTGCACGGTGATGTCGCGCGTCATCTGGACTTCGATGCGGTCGAGCATCCGGTGGCGTTACAACTTGGCGGCAGCGAGCCGCAGGATCTTGCGCGTGCTGCGAAGCTGGGTGAGCAGTGGGGTTACGACGAAATCAATCTGAACTGCGGTTGTCCGTCGGAGCGCGTGCAGCGCGGTGCATTTGGTGCGTGCCTGATGGCAGAGCCCGAATTGGTCGCCGATTGCGTCAAGGCGATGCGCGACGTGGTGCAAGTGCCGGTGACGGTCAAGCATCGCATCGGCATTGATGACGTCGAATCGTTTTCGTTCGTCGAAGATTTCGTCGGCAAGATCGCGGAGGCGGGGTGCAGCACGTTCATCGTCCACGCACGCAACGCGATTCTCAAAGGACTGAGCCCGAAAGAGAACCGCGAGATTCCGCCGCTCAAGTATGACTATGCGTATCGTCTCAAGCAGGCGTTTCCACAACTCGAGATCCTGATCAACGGTGGCGTGAAGACACTCGATGAGGTCGCGCTGCATCTGCAACATGTCGATGGCGTGATGCTGGGCCGCGAGGCGTATCACAACCCGTATGTGCTGGCGGAAATCGACGCGCGTTTCTATGACGATCCTGCGCCGGTAAAGTCACGCGAAGCGGTGGAGGATGCCCTGATCGAATACGCAGCGGCACAAGTGGCGAAAGGGCACTATCTGGGCGCGATCACGCGTCACGCATTGGGCTTGTATCGTGGCGTGCCGGGCGCTCGCGGATGGCGTCGGGTGCTCTCCGACCCGAAGCGCCTGAAGGCGGGCATCGGTGCGTTCGAAGAGGCGCGCGCGCAACTGCGTGCAGGCGCGTTGGCCGAGCGCGATAGCCGTGATGCGCGTGCAGCACGTGATGCAGTGGATGCACAGGACGTGTCGTCGGTGATGTCGGCGTAAGACCCGAAAAGGGAAGCGCGCGGCGGGTCGTTGCCGCGCGAGAACAGGGTGCCGCGCATCGATCACGCGTGTGAGCCAAGAAATATTTAAAAGAAGTGAAGAAAGTGCTTGGCAACGCGATAATAACGTCGCTATAATCTTGTTTCTGTTCAGCAAGCAAGTCATGTTGTTGATCACGGCGGTGGCCGTAGCTCAGTTGGTAGAGTCCTGGATTGTGATTCCAGTCGTCGTGGGTTCGAGTCCCATCGGTCACCCCAAAATCCCCTTCGCGGTATTTTGCCGCCACCCGTAGTTTCTCTGTAGTACATCCCTTTTTATTCCATTTGTTGTTCCCGCTTCTGCTATCGATTGCGTAGCCGTCGGAGCCACGTACGTTTGTCGACTCTGCGTGCGCTCTTGTCTGGCCGTCGCATCGTCGGTGCGCATAGACAAACGCCACAGCCGTATCGATAGATCGATATCGCTGTGGCGTCGTTGCCTTGCGGCGGCCATATCAGGCGCTATGTGTTCGGCGATTCCTGAGGGCGGCGATCAGTAACGTCATGGCAGTGGCGAGCAGCAGGCCTGCAAGGGTTGCGAGCCCCAGCAAGGTCAGGAATGGTGGGCCTGACTTGTTTGTCGGCGTCGTCGGGCCGGCGGAAAAGCGCGGCGTGTCGATGCTTTGGGCGTTGATGCGTTGCACCGGCTGCATGAGGTTGTTGCGCACTTCACGGGTCATTTCATCCGTCATGCGGCCGTCGTCGAAGAACGTCTTGAGCACGTCGAGATACACGTGAAGCCGTTGATTGCCCGTGAGCGTGGGTTTGACCTTCGCGTTGAATGCCTCGTAGAAACGCAGGGCAACGGCGTTTTGCGCAATACGTCGCTTCAGTCGCTCGGCGTCCGCATTGTTCGACGCTATGTCGGACTCAATGCCAATCATCTGCGACATCGGCGATAGAAAACGTGCCGAGGTGGCTGCATCGGTACTCAACAATTGACTCTGGTCCATGTCATCCGAGTCGGGGTAGCGTGCGTCAATTTCACGCGTGCGCGCGAGCAAGTTGGTCATCTCATCGCGTCTTACGTTGTTCTGGATGCGTTTGTTGTCCAGCGTCTGCCTGTCTTCGAGCGCCTGCATGTAAGCGCGTCGCACATCCCCCGTGAGTGATTGGCTCAGCATGGTGTCAGTGAGAAAACCAGCGAACAACTGCAATCGGGCTGCGGCATCGCTGCCGGATATCGGGCTCGACATGGTGAGTTCGAGACCGACCGACGTCAGATTCTCGTTGTCTTTCAATTTGACAAAGGCGAGGTCATCTTTGCCATAAGGCATGAGCAGCGAAACGTGTTTGCTGAGAAATGGCTTATCCAGCGTATCGACGAAGCACCTTCCTGCGGGCGTTTCGAGTGCGCCATTGGCGCGTAGGTATTGCTTGAGCAGGACGTCGTCGGAAAAGGCGGGGCTTTCGGATTTGAACTGAACCAGACTTTGCTTGACGATCAGTAAGCCGTGGCTTTCGTAGCGATAGAGCAGGGTGCTCATCAGGAGATACAGCGCCACCGAAATGATGGTCGCCAACACGAGCCAGAGTGCCCAATATCGCCGGATGCGCTCAAGAATGATGGTTCCGGTAGACGCTTTGGAGGCGTTCTTTTGTTCTGCCAATTTCACCATCGTGGGTCTCGGAAGCCGACGCAAAAATAGGATGTCAATCTGCGAAAGCCGCCAAGGATATCAGAGCAAAATGAACATTGTGCTGCTTCCATACGCAGCGCGCGCACAAAAAAAGCCGCTCAGAAGAGCGGCTTTTCAATGGGTTGGTTCACGCGCTACGCGCTTCGCGAGTCAGTTCTCGAGGGGGCTCGGTAATCGCTGCCAATGGCGTGGCAGATGAGGTGTCCCCAGTGCGCCGAAGGTGCTTTCCGAGTGCGAAAAAATCGAAGACCAGCGTTGCGACGGTCGCAAACAACGTGGCGAGCGCAGTGCCTGCGAGCAACAGGACCAGCGGCGACGGGCCTTGCTTTCGCGACGGAACGGTAGGGCCCGAGGTAAAGCGCGGCGCGTCCAGACCCTGGGAGCGCATGGATTGAACAATCAGCAACTGCGTATTGAAGACTTCGCGCCGAACGTCGTCGGTCGGGCTGGTGTCGCCGAAATAGTGCCCAATGGCGGCAACAAAGTTGCCAAGCAACTGCTCGCCGGTCGGGTCCGCCGGTAGTTTGGCAAACAGGCCTTCGTAGAACTGAAGCGCAATGTTGTTCTGTGTTTCCTGGCGTTTCAGGCGATCGAGCGAAGTCTTGACGGCGGCGATGTCGGATTCCAGTCCGATCATCTGGGCCATCGGCGACAGGAATCGCCCGGAGTCACCGGTTGTCGTCAACAACTGGCGATCGTTCAGGCGTGACGATTCCGGGTAGCGCGCAGCGATCTGGCGCGTGGCGTCCAGGCGGCTCGTCAGTTCGCGCAGGCTAAGGTTCGCTTCGATCAACTGATTGTCGAGGACTTGGCGCTGGCTTCGCGCGGCCACCAGCTTGTTGCGCAGCTCTGACATGAGCGTTTGCTTGAGCATCGCGTCGACAACAAACCCTGCCAACAAATGCATACGCGCAGCCGCTTGTTCGCCTGAGGTGCGACTCTGCATGGTCAGGTCAAGACCGGTAGAAATCAGCGCTGACCGATCTTTGTCACCGACGTAGCGAGCATCGTCCCTGCTGTAAGGCATTGTCAGTGTGAGGTGCTTGGCGATAAACCCACTACCGACCGAGTGCAGCAGGAACTGGCCTTCGGGGGTTTCGAGCTTGTTTTTGCTCGTCAGATAACGACGCAGCAACGCGCCATCGTAGAACGCTTGCCGCTGTGCGTTGTAGAGAGAAACGTCACGACGCAGCAGCACAAATCCATTGCTTTCATATTTGTAGGCGATCGCATGGAGCGCTAAATAAATCAACGCGGCGAGCGCAACAGCCAAAGGCAGAAAAAACTTCCACCGAGCGACAAGTCGATATACCCAGCTTGGGATAAACGGCTCTTCGGTCTCCCCGTTGTGAAATTTCGCATTCATTTTAGAATCTCTTGACTTCGTACGAATTTCTTAGACGATCCGCACCTTAACAGATTAGGGAAATCGAGTAAATGTGGAGAACTAAGCAAAAATACAGACGACGACTTCACGAAACATCCATGATGCCCGGCTGCTGATGCATAAATATGTTGCATTTTTGTGACGCGCGTCTCATGCGTCGTGGCGCCAAGAAACAGGGATGCCAACATTCTTGATCTAGATCTAACTCCCGTCGTGGAAGGCTTCGCCGCCGACATTGCGCCGACGCATAATGGGTTTGTCATGTTTTCATGACCCTGTCTTCCCGGGATAGTCATGGTGCCCCGTGCGTTCCGGTTTTCTCAGCCCGCCTCTCTCAGGCGGGTTTTTTTATGCTGCCAGTTTTGATAGGTAAAAAATACGAACACAATCCGAAAGTGATAGCATTTTTTGTCAGAATTTGACGATTGGGCATCATCCGGAAATTGGAGAAGTGCGATGGGAGCAACGTTGCACGGCGGCATCGGACTCGTCGATGATGACCGGTCGGTGCGCTTTTACCTCAATGTGGACGGCAGGGTCTGGACTTGCCTGATCGAGCGCGCCGCGCTCAATCAACTCGCTGGCCGTGACGCGGCCGGGGAAGCGCTCTTCGGCCAATTCGTGGAACACGAAGATGCCATCGTCGCGCTGGCTGTTACCGCAATTTCAGACGGCGCTCAATCCGAACCCGTCATCCTGCGCGCCACTCGCGGATAGGCACGCATCCCGCCACGACGTCACGCGACTGCGTATGACGTCACGCACCGGAGTCCGTCATGAGCTATGCCTCCCACGAGCAGATGTACGAATATCGCGCCGGCTATGCGATTCGCGTCAAGGCGTTTCAGAACGAGTACGCCGGCCCTTGGGACTATCTGGTGCAAGTCTCACGCCACGGCAAGCCGGAGGGGCCGGAAGTGCGCTCGCCCGATGGCCATCGAGACAATCGCGTCGATGCTGAAATGGCGGGGCGCAAAGCGGGGGAACGCATCGTCGACGAGTTGCTCGGCGACGGTGACGACTAAGTCGTAAAGGAAGCGCGCGCTCAGGCGTCGGTAGCGACCCAAAGCCCCTCGGCTTGATGCACGGCGAGGCGGTCTTCTGCGAGTTTCTCCAGATGCGCGCTCAGCGAGCGACGCGCCACCGCGTGACGCACCGCCGGCACATCGTCGTACACGATCGGCGTCAGCGTCTCGATCGTCGCCGGCCCATGCTGGCGTAGCGCGTCGAGCACGCGTGCTTCGCGCTGGAGACGGTGGGCGACCAACCGGGCAATGCGCTGTGCCGGTTGATCCATGACGAAACCGTGCCCCGGTGCCAGCCACTCGGGCGCGAGTGCTGCCAGCTTTTCCAGCGACCGCAGATACGTTGCCATATGCCCGTCGGGGGGATTGATGACAACCGTCGAGCCCTGCATGACGTGATCGCCGGTGAAGACGAGCTTCGCCTCGTCGAGTGCATAGCAGAGATGGTTGGCCGCGTGTCCCGGGGTATGAATGGCACGCAGCGTGCGCCCATCGGGTAACACCACCGCATCGCTGTCCGCCAGCATGACGTCTGGCACAAACGTCAGATCCTGACCTTCCTCGTGTTGCGCAGGCATCCCGTATGTCGTTGCCCCCGTGCGCGCCGCGAGCGTACGGGCGGCCGGCGAATGATCGCGATGGGTATGCGTGACGAAAATCTGGCGGATCTCGCCCGGCGCTGCCCGCAAAATCGCGTCGATATGCGACGGATCGTCAGGCCCCGGGTCGATCACCGCCCACGCGTTGGCCGTGCCGCCGCCTATGAGATACGTGTTCGTGCCGGGGCCCGTCATCATCCCCGGATTGGGGGCGCTCACCCGCAGGACGCCCGGCATGAGCGCAACCACGCGTCCCGGCACGATGTCGTAGCTGCCCGTGCCTTGTTCCTGCGGATCAGTCAGCGACAACTCAGCCCATGCGGGTTCGCCGGGTGTCACGGGCCAGCGGCCACGCTTGCCTTCGGCCAGCCGCGGCTGAATGCGGGGCACTTCGGTCAGCGCCTGCGCGGCGGCCACGGCGGTGTCGACATCGCCCATGCTTTCCAGCCATTGCAGAAGCTTGCGCGTCGGCGGCAACAAGCGAAGTTGCTCGGCGTGGGCGAAGGCATAGGCGGGGCGCATCCAGCGGTGTGCTGCCGTCTCCACCTGATCGACTTCGGCCTGTTGCCCATCGGGCAACACCGCGAGAAAGAAGCGGGTGTCGAATCGTTTCGGTAGCGCAAGCGGCGTCACCCAGTGGCTCAGGTAATGCAACCGGGCCGGTGCCAGTCGTATGTCGAATGTTCGGCAGAGGGACGTCAGATCGATCGCCGCGTCATGCAGCGCTTCACGATGCGCGCGAATGGCCGTCAGGCGGGCGCTGTCGATCGGCGTGCCGGCTCGGCCGTTCGCACTGTCGTCAGCGATGACGTCATCCACATGGCTTCCGGCATCGCCACGCGCAACGTCGGCAAACAAAACGCCGGTCTCTTCAAAACATTCGCGAATCGCGGCAATGTAGTAGTCGAGTCCGCCCTCGGGCAGATGCAGGCGATCGCTCGCCGCCGCATCGTCGAGCCCGTAGCACGCGGCATGCGCGCCCCGGTCGGCGGCATCCACCACCCCGCCGGGGAAAACATAGGCATCGGAACTGAAATCGTTGGCGCGCACGGCGCGGCGCAGCAGCAGCACTTCCATGCCGCTCGGTCGCGCGCGCAGCACGACGAGACTCGCTGCTTGACGCAGGGAAGGGACAGACGGACGCGAATCGGTGATGACGGACATGGCGCTGCCGGCACATAGGCCAAGCGGAGTCGCGAAGCCGTTAGTGTGCCACTGGAAGCGTCACACCGCGTCATTTGCCGCGTGCGTAGACACCGTTGCCGGCGCGGCAGACGCAGCGCTCGCTGCGCCTTGTGCACGCGCCGCTACTGCTTGCAACCACCGCATCGTGGTCTCGGGTTGTGTGACGGGGAGCATGTGTCCGCCCTCAATCAGCGTCAGCCGCGCCGCCGAATAGCCACGCGGTAGTCCCTCGCCATGCACGCGGTAGTCGAGAATCCGGTCGCTGCGCCCGTACAGCACGTCGACGGGTACGCTCAGCGAGCCGTAGCGTGCGCTGATACCCGGCATGTCGCGTTCTGCGGCGAGCATGTCGACCGAGGCCGCGTAGAAATTGCCCGGGCGGAAGCCCAGTGCGCCGCCACCGCGGATCAGGAAGTCTTTCGGCGCATCTTCAGGACCGAACACGTAAGTGAGTGTCGTGCGGCCAGTCATCATGCCGACCGGCACCGCCAGCGTGCGACCGATCCAGCGGCGCCACCACGCGCTGCGTACCGCCAGCGCGCGAAATGCCTTGGGCGGCTGGGACACCGGTTGCGTGAGCGGCGCGATCAACGCCAGCGCACCCACTTGCTCGCCGTGGTTGAGGGCCAGCGCCAGCGCGACGGCACCGCCAAGCGAGTGGCCGACGACGAGCGGGCGCTCAAGTCTCAGTGTCGTGATCAGTCTCGCGACAACCGCCGCCTGCGCCGCGATGTTGCCGTCGCTTTCCGGTGAGCGTGTCGAGTAACCAGAGCCCGGCCGGTCGATCAGGATCAACCGATGCGTACGTGACATCTCCGCAAGGGGCAAGTACGCGAAGTTACGTAGCTGACCGCACAGGCCATGCACGAACACGACCGCCGGCCCGCTGCCGAAATCGACGTAGTGCAAACGTTCGCCATCCATGTCCAGAAACTGACCGTCCGGCGGCACAGCGGCCTCGGCGCGTTTGGCTACGCGCTGGGTGAAGCGCACGAGCACCAGCACGATCACGGCGAAGGCGATCACGAGACAACCGAGCAAGTAGGCAATGAGCATGATGTCGGGCAGTGAGTTGAATGCGGTCATGAGGCCGTGCCGAGGAGGAGAAGTTCAGGCATCTTGAAGGTGTCGATGTCAAACATGCCGTCGATGGATGTCAACGACGCAGCGCGCCTAACACGACGCCGCTTTCATGCCACTCGGCAAGTCGGCAACTTGCGGGGTTTCGACCTCGCGCGTGGCGCGTCGCTCGAAGCGCATGGCCCCGTCGTCGACGCGGCCCCAGCGCATCAGGCGTACGTCGCGGAAATAGCTCTGATAGAACACCCACGGCTTGCGGCCCCCTTGCTTGGGCAACTCGCCGGCGGCTCGCTGAATGTAGCCGGAAGTGAGCCCGATCGCCGGCAATTCGGCGTGCTCGTGCGGGCGCAGCTGGGGCACGCACGTGTCGTAGCCACGCTTGTTCATGTGATTGACGAGACGGCAGACGTACTGCGCGATCAACTCGGCTTTCAATGTCCACGACGCATTCGTGTAACCGAAGATCGACGCCAGATTGGGCACGCCGCTGTACATCATGCCCTTATACGAGACGGTGTCGGCCAGCGCGATCGGCTCACCGTCGACGAACAATTTCGCGCCGCCCATCAGTTGCACGCGCAGTCCGGTCGCCGTCACCACAATGTCCGCGTCGAGCGTTTTGCCGCTCTTGAGGGCAAGCCCCGTCGGCGTGAACGACGCAATTTCGTCGGTCACGATGGAGGCACGGCCGCTGCGCAGCGCTTTGAAAATGTCCCCCCCCGGTGCAAGGCATAGCCGTTGATCCCACGGGTTGTAACGCGGCGAGAGATCGCGCGCGACATCCACGTGCCCGAGCGCCTGACGCGCCGCTCGCTTGATCAACACGCGTCGTATCGCGTTCGGCCATCGGCGCGCGGCGTTGTAGAAGCCCAGCGCCACCAACACGTTTTTCATACGCACGATGCGATGGGCTAGTCCCGCGGGCAGCAGCGCGCGCAATCGCTCAGCCACGCCGTCGCGTGACGGCATCGACAGGATGTAGCTGGGCGAGCGTTGCAGCATCGTGACGTGGGCGGCACTCGTTGCCATGTTCGGCAGCAGCGTCACCGCAGTGGCACCGCTGCCGATGACGACCACGCGTTTGTCGCGGTAATCGAGATTCGCCGGCCAGTGTTGCGGGTGAACCAGTTTGCCGGTGAAGTCATTCATGCCGGGCCATGCCGGCGAGTGGCCGGCGTCGTACGCGTAGTAGCCGCTGCACATGAAGAGAAAGCGGCACGTCAGATGCTGCGTTTCTTGTCGACCATCGGGGAAGGTGCGCTCGATGTCGAGCGTCCAGCGCGCGATGCCCGAATCCCATCGCGCCTCACGCAACTTGTGACCGTATCGAATCAGGCCGTCGAGCCCTTCGGCGTGCGCGGTGTCTTTGAGATAGTCGAGAATCTTGCCGCCGTCGGCGATGGCCTGATTGCTATTCCACGGCCGGAAGCTGAAGCCGAGCGTGAACATGTCGGAGTCGGAGCGTACGCCGGGATAGCGGAACAGGTCCCACGTGCCGCCCAGCGACTGCCGGGCCTCAAGCATCGCGAAGCGTGTGCCGGGGCAGCGCTCGCGGAGGTAGTGCGCCGCCGAGATGCCCGAGATGCCTGCACCGATGACGATGACGTCGAGATCGGTGGCCACGCTGGCGATATCAGTCGGGGTGTTCGACGCGTTCGACGCGTTCGATGTGTTCGATGCAGAAGCGGTACGGGTAGCGGTCATGGCGGAATCCGTCGGGTGCTGTTCTGTAGCGTCGATTATTCGTATCGGGGCGGTGTCCGCTGCCCGAGGCCTTCGTCGGAGGCGCCTGCCGAAGTGCCGCGCGCCGCGTCGGAGGCCGATGCCGTCGAAGAGGGTGGCGACGATGCGGAAGTTGCGGGCTTGCGCGCGACGGCCGTGCGCCGGTAGAACCACACGACCAGCGCTTGATAACTCGCGCCCAGCAGACGTGCCAGCTTGTCGACGCGGCGGGCATCGGCGCCCACGAGTACGCGTCTGGCGTTGTGGGAGACCCCGGCGAGAATCTGTCGGGCGGCCGCATCGGCACTCGTCACGTCGATCAGCTTGTTGGCGCGACGGCGGTGCGACTGGGCGTCCATGCCGGTCAGCGCCGTGATGCTGTCGTCGATGCGCGAGGTGTGCACGATATTCGTCGCCACGCCGCCCGGGTGAACGCATGTCGCGGTCACGGGCGAGCCCGCGAGATCGAGTTCCATGCGCAACGCTTCGGTGAAGCCACGCACGGCGAATTTACTGGCGTTATAGGCTGACTGCGTCGGCATGGCGACGATGCCGAACAGGCTCGACGTATTCACGACGTGACCTTCGCCCGAGGCCTCCAGGAAAGGCAGGAACGCCTGCGTGCCGTGCACGACACCCCAGAAGTTGATGTTCATCAGCCACTCGACGTCTTCGAGGCGCGCCGTCGCAACGGGCACCGACAGCGAGACGCCGGCATTGTTAAAGATGAAATTGACCTTGCCGTGCATCTCGGCAGTTTCGCTGGCCCACGCGAAAACGGCTTCGCGATCGGATACATCCAGTCGCCGGGCGGTGACATGCACGCCGAAATCGCGGCAGGCCGCAGCGGTGTAGGCGACGCTGGCGTCATCGATGTCGGATAGCGCGAGATGCGCCCCTCGGCGCGCCAGTTCCAAGGCGAGCGAGCGACCCATGCCGGAGCCTGCACCGGTGATGGCCGCCACCTTGTCGGTGAACGTCTTCATGCCAATGTCTCCTATCAATGGATGCGGATCATGTCCGGTGACTTGGAAGTGACGCCAAATTTCGTCATTTGTCACTCGCATCGCGTTGCGTATAATTTGGTGATGCGTGTCACCACTTTAGTTTTCAGCGTTCGTGATGTCAAATAGCGAAATGGAACAAGGACTCGAATCGGACAACAAGGACGCCGCACCGCCGGGTGCGCCGTCCGGCCGCCGTTATGGCGGAGTGGGGCAGGCCCAGCGGGAAGCGGCACGGCGCATGGCGCTCATCAACGCCGGCACGGCAGTTTTCGGTACGGTGGGGTTTCGGCGCGCGACGGTGCGCTCGGTGTGCGGTCTGGCGAAGCTCAACGACCGTTACTTTTATGCCGCTTTCGAGAGCATGGAGCATCTGTTGCGCGCGACGTATGCCCATCATGCGCAGACACTTCTCAGTCAGTTGCAGGTGGCCGTTGCCGCCAGCGCACCGACGCTAGACGCGCGACTCGACGCCGGCTTGCACGCGTTCTTCACGTTCTTGCGCGATGGTCACGCCGCGCGCGTGCTGCTGCTTGAGGTGATGGGCGTGAGCCCCGAAACCGACGCGACTTACCAGCGCTACCTGTTCGAATTTGCCCGCCTGATCATCGGCATGGCCGACACGCCGCCGCCGGCCAGTGAAGACGCGGCGGCTGACGCTCGCATCGTCGGGCTGGCACTCGTGGGCGCCATGACGAACGCTGGGACGGCATGGGTGCTGACCGGGTATCAGGACACGGAAGCCCGCATGGTCGCGTGTTGCCGCCGCGTGTTGCGCGGGGCGTTGGCCTAGTCCCGGTATCCGTAACAGGTCCGCGGTCGCGGCGGATGTCCGGCTTCCCGCCGCCTGCACCTAGCTTCGGCATGGCGGCGCTCGCTACAATACGTCTTTCGCGTTTGGCGCGCCCGCGCGCGACAACGCATCCCTTTTCCTCACTCTCCAAGGGTCGCAAATGACCACTATCGGAACCCCGTTGTCGCCGAGCGCGACGAAGGTCATGTTGTTGGGCGCTGGCGAACTCGGCCGCGAAGTCCTGATCGCTTTGCAGCGGCTTGGCGTCGAGACAATTGCCGTCGACCGTTATGAAAACGCGCCGGGGCAGCAGGTCGCGCATCATGCGCGCACGATTGCGATGACCGATCCGGAACAACTCAAGGCGCTCATCCTCGCCGAAAAGCCCGACCTCGTCGTGCCGGAAATCGAAGCCATCGCCACGCCGATGCTCGAAGCGCTCGAAGCCGACGGCATTGTCCATGTCGTGCCGACGGCGCGCGCCGCGCGTCTGACGATGGACCGTGAAGGCATCCGCCGCCTCGCCGCCGAAACGCTTGGCCTGCCGACCAGCCCGTACCAGTTCTGCGATTCGCTCGAACAGTTGCAGGCCGCGATCGACGGCGGCATCGGCTATCCGTGCGTGGTCAAGCCCGTGATGAGCAGCTCGGGCAAGGGACAAAGCAAGATCGACGGCCCCGATGATGTGAAAGCCGCGTGGGACTACGCCATGGCCGGCGGCCGCGTGAGCCATGGCCGCATCATCGTCGAAGGCTTCATCGACTTCGATTACGAGATCACGTTGCTCACCGTGCGTGCACGTGGCGCCGACGGTCAGGTTGAAACCCACTTCTGTGCGCCGATCGGCCACAAGCAGGTGAGTGGCGATTACGTCGAGAGCTGGCAGCCGCACCCGATGCCGGTGAACGCGCTGGAGCGTGCTCGCTTGATCGCGCGCGAGGTGACGCAGAACTTGGGCGGGCAGGGACTCTTCGGGGTCGAGCTGTTCGTGAAGGGCGACGAGGTGTGGTTCAGCGAAGTGAGCCCGCGTCCGCACGACACGGGCATGGTGACGATGATCACGCAATGGCAGAACGAATTCGAACTGCATGCGCGCGCGATTCTCGGCCTGCCGGTCAACACCACGCTGAAGACGCCCGGCGCGAGCGCCGTGATCTACGGCGGCGTGGACGCGACGGGGATCGTGTTCGACGGCGTGGATCAGGCACTGCAAGTGCCGCAGACCGACATTCGTCTGTTCGGCAAGCCCGAGAGCTTCATGAAGCGTCGTATGGGCGTCGCGCTGGCTTACGACGACGACCTCGACGTCGCACGTCGCAACGCGCTGGAAGCGGCCAGCCGCGTGAAGCCGCGCGCGGTCTGAGAGCTTCTAGCCCGCTTCAGGCCTGCTTTTATCCGCTGTCGGCCGCCGCAGAGCGCGGCTGACAGCGATCTCACTGCCACCTCACCGGTCAGGCCATCTAGGCCATTTGTCCACGGCCGTGAGGCGCATCGAAATCCTGCAACGGGCCCATCGGTACGATCCCGGTCGGATTGATCGTCCGATGGCTCTCGTAGTAGTGACGCTTGATGTGATCGAAGTTGACCGTCGCCGCAACCCCGGGCTGTTGGTAGATGTCGCGCGTATAGGCCGACAGATTCGGGTAGTCCGCAATGCGGCGCACGTTGCACTTGAAGTGCCCCACGTAGACGGCATCAAAGCGGATGAGTGTGGTGAACAACCGGATGTCGGCTTCGGTCATGCGCGCACCCGTCAGAAAGCGGCGGCTGGTGAGGCGCTGCTCCAGCATGTCGAGCGTCTCGAACAGCGGCGCGACAGCCTCTTCGTAGGCCGCCTGCGTCGTCGCAAACCCAGCCTTGTAGACGCCGTTGTTGACCGTGTCGTAGATACGCGCGTTGAGCGTGTCGATGTCTTCGCGTAACGCCACCGGATAGTAGTCGCCCGCCGTGGCGCCCAGCCCGTCGAAAGCGCTGTTGAACATGCGCAGGATTTCCGACGACTCATTGTTCACGATGGTGCGGGTGACGGTGTCCCACAACAAGGGGACAGTCACGCGGCCGGAGAAGCGATCGTCTGCCGAGAGATACACGTCGCGCAGGAACGCCGCGTGGTTGACCGGATCGCCCGTGACCCCGGGGCCCGGTGCGAACGTCCAGCCGTCGTCGAGCATCAGCCAGTTCACGACGGCGACCGGAATCATGTCTTCCAGCCCTTTCAGCGCCCGCATGATGAGCGTGCGATGCGCCCACGGGCACGCATAGCTCACATACAGCACATAGCGCTGCGGCTCGGCGGCAAAGCCGGTCGCGTCTTCGCTATCCGGCGACGGTGCACCGTCGGCGGTGATCCAGTGACGAAAGGTCGTGGGGCGGCGCTCGAAGCGCCCGCCCGTGGCACGCGTGTCATACCAGTCGGTGTGCCACTTGCCATCTACCAGTAGGCCCATTTCATACCTCCTGCGTGGGGGAGTCGTCAGCATAGCTGGCGGATCCGCCGCCCAACGAAAAAACCCCGCCTGAGCGGGGTTTTCAGTTCGGGCAGACGGTTAAGTTCTGCCCGAGGCGCGTCGATCGGGTTAGCGATCGCTTAGCCGAACATCAATCACTTAGACCGGATTGATGTTGCTGGCTTGACGGCCCTTCGGTCCCATCTTCACTTCGAAGGTGACCTTTTGGTTTTCTTGCAGGGACTTGAAGCCCTTTGCTTGGATTTCCGAGAAGTGCGCGAAGAGATCTTCACCACCTTCGTCCGGCGTAATGAATCCGAAACCCTTGGCGTCGTTAAACCACTTGACGGTACCAGTTGCCATTTCTTAAATCCTTAAAATTTTCAAATGAGCGAGCGAGAAGCTCAGTGAGCGCATGACATTAAAGCTGATCAGGTACAACCGAGTTGACGCATAGGGCGACATTAGATGAACACAAGACTCGCCATACAACGTTCATGCACCCGTTTTTTTACGGGAAAGGTGGGAAGGTGTCAAGCGGGGAAACTTTTAGATTGTTGATCTACGCCAGTCTCGGGCCATTTTTCGTTGCAGTGCGGCATGTGCACGAAGCAACCGGACGACCGGTCCGTCCAGGTATTCCATTTCGGGATGGTTTGCACCCGTTATCCCGACTTCCACATATAGCGCAATGCAGGAACTTCAATGCCGGGTGAGACAGCGATGGGGTGAACCGGGCCGGCGGCGCCGCCAAGTCGTTCGTAAAACCGGCGTGCCCGCGTGTTCTGCGCCAACACCCAGAGATAAAGCGGCGCGCTCGGATCGAGCGCGTTCGACCAGACCCTGACGCGCCCGAAAAGCGCCCGCCCGATGCCTTGTCCCTGCCAGGGCGCGGCCACGTGGAGGTTGTCGACCAGAATGCCGTCGGCCCCCGACAAGGCGCAGATGAAGCCTGCGAGCGGGCCATCGTCCAGATCGGGGCAGGCTTTCCAGATGCGCAGTGCGGGGTCGTCGACCCGCGTCAGCCGCTCGCGCCAGAGCGATGCATGCTCGCGTGTCAGATGGGCGCTTAGTGGACCAGAGGGGAGTGTGTGTGCATAAGTGGCCTGCCAGCTATGCGCGTGAAGTGCTGCGATGGCATCCACATCCGATTGCGTGGCGCACAAAATACGCGGCGCGGTCATGCCGTGTTTCCCGTATGCCGAGAGTCGGATCGGGCAAAACAAGAATTAGCTTCGCACCAAATAAACGAAGTGAAATAAATCGATTGTCGCGCCGGCGCAACGCGCGCCGGCGTACGCCGGAATGTCATGGACATGTCACCACCCTATGCAGCCTCACGAAAATGAGAGGGTGGCGTCCGGGGTTCGAGGCGTCACCGTCTCGTGACTATAGCGCGGCGACTTTGTGCTTGCGCAGGCTGGCCGTCTTCATCGGAGCGCGAGACTTCGCGCTGGCGCGTTTGCCCGAGACGGCATTCGATTTGGCTGATGCTTGTCTGGCGGCCGCCTTGCCTTGGTGTTTGCGATGCGACTTCGCCACCGTGGTTGTGGCATACGCTGCTTTCGCCTTGGCGGGTTTCGCGTGCGCCGTCTTCACCGTCTTGGCTTTGTTTGCTTTGGCGGCTTTCTTCGCTTTTGTCGGTTTGGCCGATTTAGCGTGCTTAGCCGGCTTGCTGGCCTTGTGGGCGTGATGTCGGGTGGCGGCGTCGGCGGCGTGTGCCGGGGTGGTGGCGATGAACGCCGCAAAGGCGGCGCACGTGATGGCGGCGAGCGCCTTGCGCGAAGCGCGCAGGTAGGACGTAAACAACTGTGTCTCCGTGGGGATATCGAAAGTTAAGACGTGAGCGCTCTGCCGGCTGCGATTCGAGGTGATGCGAAGTGACGCCGGTCTGTTGTGCGCCGGCCGACGACCGGATTCCGGGGGCGTTTGTGACCGTCGGCGCACACGAGCGGGCGCGATTGTAGTGCCGCTAAAAAGCGTTGTCGAGATGGCCGGGCGGCCGTCCGTCATGGCGCGAAGGCACTGCGCCGGGTCTCTCGCGAGAATTTTGTGCGGTGCCACATGGGAGACTCGCGGGGTAGGTATTTTCCCTAGGGGTGTGGAAAACCGCGCCACGACTTAATTTGCGGGCGTCAAAATTCATACCTGGCACCCTCAAATTTCACAGGTGAGTGCCGTTATAGGCCTCAATGCCCGGCACAATGCCGATATCAAATCCGGGCAATCACGCTACGCGGCCGCGAAGTGCCGCGCGTCTTTCGAGACCACAAGTGGCAACCAACCAGGCACCAACGCCCGATGCTTTGCAAGCGCTGCTGGCGACTGTGCAGCGCAATGAGCGTTCGCTAAAACGTTTTCAGGACATCGAACTGGCCCTGATGGGCGCCCCCGACTTCGGGCAGTTTCTGGAGGTGGTGCTCAACCGGTTGCGTCACGACTTCGATCTCTCGGGGGTTCACGTGATGCTCGCCGAGATCGACGACACCTTGCGCGATCTCATCGACACCGCCGAAGGTGTTCGCGCCCTCGACTCCGGGTTGTGCATCGCGCAGGATGCGGGCACGTTCGCGGCGATCTGTGGCGACGGACGCCTCTGGATCGGCGCACCGCGCGAGCGCCACGTGCCGCTCTTCGGGGCGCGTGCACCGGCCAGTGCCGTCGTCATCCCGTTGTCGCGCAACGGCCGCTACATCGGCGTGATTGCGCTGGGCAGCCGCGATGCGAAGCGCTTCGCTCCCGACATGGCCACCGATTTCCTTGAGCGTTTCGGCGCGGTCGTGGCGGTCTGTCTCGAGAACATGTGGAATCGCGAGCGGCTCAAGCGCATCGGACTCACCGATCCGTTGACGGGTTTGTCGAATCGCCGCTACTTCGATCAGCGTCTGCGCGAAGAGGTGATTCGCGGCGTGCGCTACGGCGCACCGCTGGCGTGTCTGCTGATCGACATCGACCACTTCAAGCGCGTGAACGACAGCCACGGCCATGCGACCGGTGACCGCGCATTGCGCGCCGCCAGCGCGTGCATGCGTGCACAACTGCGCGTGACCGACACGTTGGCGCGCTACGGTGGCGAAGAGTTTGCCGCGCTGCTAGTGCAGACCGAGCAGAACTGGGCGGGGACGGTGGCAGAGCGGGTTCGCCGCGCGGTGGCGCGTCTTGAAGTGCCCGACGACGACGGTACGCTGGTGCCGCTCACTATTTCGATCGGGCTGGCGAGCATCGATCCGCGCGACAGCGCCGATCCGGAAGCCTTGCCGATGCGCCTGCTCGGTGCCGCCGATGCGGCACTCTATGCCGCCAAGCGCGCGGGGCGCGACCGCGTCATGGTCGCAGCGCCTGCAACGCTGCGCTGAGTGCCGGGCGAACGACGCTCAGCGCACGCTAAACCAGCCGATCAGCAACGACACCGTCACGACCGACAGCACCGTAGAGATCAGAATGGCGCGCGATGCCACGGCGGCTTCGCGTCCGTAGAGTTGCGCCAGCATGAACGGCCCGGTGCCGATCGGCAGGGCTGAGAGCAGCAGGGCGCTGTGGGCCCAGATGGCCGGCAGATCAAACACCCGGAACGCGAGAAACGCCGTAATGGCCGGTTGAAAGATCAGTTTGAGCCCGACCAGACGTCCGACGGCGCGCGCCGTGCGCGGCTCGCGGGCGCCGCCCGGGTTCTGTGCGAGGAACATGCCGATGGCCACCAGCGCACAGGGGCTCGCCGCGCCGCCGAGCAGCGTCGTGAAGTGAAGCACTGGCGCGGGCAGGGCGATACCTGCCGCGGCAAACGCCATGCCGACAAACGGCGACACCACCAGTGGATTACGCATCAACGCACGGGCGACGAATGCGCTCGTGCGGCGCCACGAAGGCGTGGTTTGCAGATCGGTTTCGATAATCGCAATCGAGATCGCAAACAGCACGGTCGCGGTCAGTAGCATGGCGACCACCACCGCCGGTACGCTGGCCGGGCCGAACGCAACCAGACACAACGGCAGGCCCATGAACCCGGCGTTCGGATAGGCGGCGCCCATGCCTTCGATGCTGGCGTCGGTCAGCCGTCCACGGACCGTGCGATCTAGCAGGAACGACAACGCGAACGTCGCTGCCATGCCTCCGCCGAAAGCCCCCAGAAACCCCGGATTGATCAGCTCGCCCCACGTGATCTGCGCCATCGACTGGAACAGCACGGCAGGCAACGCGAGGTAGACGACGAAGCGATTCAGCGCGTCGAGCGCCGACGGCCCGAGCCACGCACGGCGGGCGCACAGGAAGCCCACAAAAATCAACCCGAAGACGGGCAGTGCTGCGGAGATGACGGCTTGCATGATCAGTGCTCCGCCGCGAGTCGGATCAGCCACTCGCGCCGAGCATTGCCGCCATCGGCCTCAGTGTGCTCGCGAGCGGCCGCTTCGGCACCGGCGGGGTCGCCTGCGGCGATACGCGCGACGATTTCTCCGTGTTCGTGCCAGACGACTTCCTGCTTTGGCAGCGTGCCGAGTGTCGCCGCCATCGCGCGCATGATGTGCGGCCATTGCGGCGCAACCGTCTGCGCGATCAGCGGATTGCCCGAGGCGTTATGCAGCGCCGTGTGGAATGCCACTTCCACGCGTACCTGCCGGGCGACCGGTGTGCCATGCGTCAGGGCCATGCCGGCGGCCACGGCATCGTGCAACCGGCGCAATTCGTCCTCACCCAGCGTGCCTTCCGCCATGCGCCCGGCCGCGAGTCTTGCCGCCAGACCGTCCAGCGCCGTACGTACCTGATAAAGCTGGCGCAAATGGGCGGCATCGATCGGCGCGACTTCCAGCCCCTGACGCCCGCTGTCGCAGACCAGTCCGTCGCGCTTGAGCAATTGCAACGCGTGGCTCACGGGCTGACGCGATACCCCCAGCGAATCGGCCAGTTCCGCCTGACGGATGCGCTCACCGGGTGGCAGCGTGAGGTCGGCAATGGCATCGCGCAGGCGCGAATACACCTGATCGATCAGGACGGGGCTGCTCGCCAGTGGGGCGAGGGCACCTTGCTCATCGGCAGGGGACGGGGCGTTAGACATGAGGAGATTCGGTGCCGACGGGGTGTCGACGCTTTCGTGATATCTGGAATTCCGAATTCTACGCCGATGAACGGACCTTGAGTGACGTGAATCGTGAGGCTTTTGAAAATTCGGAAGGCTGATCTTGAGACCGCGCAGGTGTCGGCGGTGCGCGAAGGCGCGGATTACTTGCTCGGATCGAGCTCGGGCGGGGCGATGGAGGTCGCGTGCGACGGCGTTTGCAGCAATGCCTGCACGGTCGTGCGGGTGCGTTGCAGGCGGCGGGAGAGTGCCCAGGCGTCGGCCTCGCGCTCGAACAGGCCGACGATCAGATGGGCTTCGCCGGCGAATCCGTCGGAAAACAGGCCAATATTCTTGGCGATCATCTCGCTCGCCCGTTCCACCGAGACGGTGTACTGACGCGGTGAGCGGTACTGATTGATGACGACGGCAAAGGCGTGGGAGAACGCGTCAGACATGCGAGAGCCTCCTTCTCAGCCCGTGCGTGGCACTCGGCAAGCGGTGCCGACCGTCCACGCAGAGCACGCACACAACGTTGTGCTTCCGGTGATTGTAGGCGATGTGTGTGTCCCTGTCGGGGCAAAGCGCCGGGCGCACCGCCGGTATTTGCACCGCTGGACAAGCGTCAGGAGTGCGCGGCAAAAAGGCGGCAAAAAAATGCCGCCGAGCGGGTCGGCGGCGCAACAGAGAGGGGTGACAGCGCAACCGGAGTTGCCAGACACAGCGTAGTTGCCGGGAATGACAAAGCGATGACCACTGCGGTCATCACAGCCGGATGGCTATCCAGATTCGAAGGCGACGGCACCACACTCGGTAACGTGAGGCGTTACCGGCCGTTATCGCTAAGCTCATCAAGCCAAGCCGTGTGTGGCTACACGAGTACCGGTAGCGCCTGCACGACGAGCAGCCCAACGAGGGCGCCGACGACGGCACCTACGGCGCGCAGACTGTAGCGCGTCGCCCGGGTGGTGACCGGGATGCCGCCGACAAGCAGGGCACCAGCGACCGCCATGGGCAGGAACAGCGTCAGGTCGTAAAGATTGAAGTGGAATACGGGCATCGTTCTTGTCTCCTCGCCTGAAAGCCATTCCACTATAGGACGGCTGGCAAGGATGCCCAAATTTGGTGCGTCGCAGCATGTTGCTGCGAGGAGACTGGCTTCAGAATTCGCGGCGAGACGATGCGATGAAGCAGCGCCGTGGCCGCGTCGCAAACGCCGCGAAGGGGCTTGCTCAGTCGTCCTGACGCACCGCGTGCATCTTGCGGCGTGCGCTCCAGAGCGCCATGTCTTTGCGGGTGGGGGCACGTTCGTTGACGTTGATGCCGACCGGGCGCGAACGCACGGCGGAAATCGGTGCGTCGCCCGGCTCGCTACGTGCCTGCACCATCATCACGAGCGTAAATAGCGAGGCGGCAAGCGCCAGCAGGATCAGCTTCATAAGGCCCCCGGGTGAAACATGAATTGCATCTGGTCGGTGTTATCGATCGCTCGGATCGTCTATAGCGCGCGGCATGGACCGGCAACGCACTTGCGATCTTCTTGCAATCTCTGGATCTGGCACGGCTTACGGCGAGACGGCTTCTGTTGCCACTAACGGTCCTGACTGCTTTTCTGGCCGGGGGGCTCGGTGCATGTCCTGCAATTCGCGATGCGAGGCGCATCTTAGCGGCCGATTATGACAACATTCCTGCCGGATAAGAAAGCACTTATCACTTTTATCGTTCGTTGCTGCGGCATAACAACGAACACGGAGCCCTTTAGCGTATAGCGACGCGCGCCGCCAAAAGTTTAGAAATCGTGACAATTTTTTATGTTCACGGGCCGGCGGTCCCCAAAAACGGAGATCGCCGGCCCGACTCGCGCCAAAACACGGGTGAGCGCAGGGGCTCAAGGCTGCCCGGATACATCATCGTGCGACCTCTGCGGGATGCCACGCCGGGCACGCTCCGGCAACGCCACAGCGGCGAGCGACGCCAATGCCGCGCCCGCCTGAGCGATCTCGTGCATCACGTCGGGCGACGTGCCGAGCGAGACCGCCAGTCCGGTCAGGCCCGCCCAGGTCGACGGTTCGAGCAGCCGTGCAATGAGAAAACCCATGGTCAGGCTCCCGTCTCGTCGTCGAGTACCGTTTTGCCGCTGAAGTAGAACGGCTGCATATCGAGGGTCGAGAGCACCGCCTTCTGGCCCAGCCCCTCGTGTGCAGCGTTGGCCAGCACACCGTTGTCTTGGTCGATGGTCCAGGTGAACAGGCCGCCCAGCCCATTGCGACGGACGTAGTCGCCCTTGGCTTTCACCGTGCGCGGGGTGTCGAGCGACAGGAACAGGCCGCTCGACGGGTTGAACAGGAAGTCGGCGTCCGCCACCGTATCGGTGTACAGCGAGAAGCCATTGCGTGCGCCGCCGTTTTCGAGATCGAGATAGTTGAACAGCATGTCGAAGTACTCAGTCGTGCCCGATTCGAACGTCCCGGTCGTGATGTCGCTGCCCGGCGTGTAAGTGCCCGAGAGCGGTGCCACGCTGCCGATCTGCGCCTGACAGGCGTTGCGGCTGTAGCCCGCGTAGCCGATATGCACCATCGCCAACGGCACCTTGGCCTGACGCAGCCAGTTCACCGCGCGGTCGATGGAGAACGCGGCCGTGGCGCCCGGGTCTGTGTCGTGCAGGTTGGTGTGATGCGCGAGCGCCGGCGCCCACGGCGTGCCGAAGAAGTCATAGGTCATCAGATTGATGCGCGTGACGCCGGCCGCAACGAGCCCGGGCAGATTGGCTTTCGCCATGTCGGCGACGTTAGCCGAGGCCGCGATCGAAATTTCCACGTCCTTGCGGCCCGCCGCCACCAACGCCTTCTTGAGGTCGCCGACGAGGGCGGCGTAATTCGGCCCGTCGGTGTCGTCGTAGACATTGCCGTCGTCAGCGGGTGAGCCCGGGTATTCCCAGTCGAGGTTGATCTCGCTGAACATCGGAAACCGCTTGAGCAGATCGACCACGCTCGCACAAAACGTCTTGCGTCGCGGTGCACTGGCGGCCATGCCGTGAAATGCCTGACTCATCGTCCATCCGCCGATGGCGATGGCCAGTTTGAGTGCCGGGTTCTTGGCATGCAGCAGGCGCAGACCGCCCAGCACACCTTGTGCACGCGCTTGCTGGAACATCGGCATCACGTCGTTGCTCACCCAGCCGTCGAAGCCGCAATTACGGTACGAGAGCACGTCGCCCCAACTGTCGACGAAGGTGGCCTGATCGGCGTTTCGCTGAAAGTCTGTCGCGGCGCGGGCGATCGTCTGCGCCTTTTCGCCCTGATCGCCGACGATGCCGGCGAAGCCGATGATGAGCCGGTCGTAGGCGAACGGATCGAGTTGCATCAGGTCGACGCCACGTCCCGCCGCATCGTTGCTGAAATCGCCGTCGAGGCGGCCATCGTATTGCGACCAGTCGGTGTAATAACCCGATACCTGCAACGTGCTCTTGGCATAACGGTTGTAGACGGGGCGCGCGACGCGTGCCGACGTGTACGACAGTTGCGTCGTGCTGGTGCCGGGGTCGAAGCCGTTTTGCGTATAGGTGGTCTCCGTGGCGCCGCCCGACGGGTCAGCCGGATAGACGAGCGCGGAGGTGGCGGCGGGAGAGGTTTCGGCGAGCGGGGCCGCTGGGGCAAGGGTCTTACGATGGGTGTCGGACATGGTGTGGCTCCTGAGAATGAAAGGACAGTGGCCTTTGCCGGGCGGCGCTTGCCGCGTCGGCTTCGGCGTATTCAGACTCGGGCACGCTCACCGCCCGTACCAGCGCAAATGCCGTGTCAGCCACACGAGCGAGCGCTTCACGCTGCGAAGGCATTGATGAGCGCCTTGATGAAGGCGCCGGTGCAGGGCATGTCGGTGACCGCCGTTGGAAGCGCTCGCGTCGCCGGATGGATCGATCGACGTCACTGGCGCGACCACGCTGGACGTGAAGCGATAGCCCATGCGTGGCACGGTCACGATATGGCGATGCAGGCCGAGCGGAATGAGCTTGCGGCGCAGGCGGGAAACCACTTGCATGAGATTGGTATCGTCCTGATCCGGACGGTCAGGCCATAGATGCGCGATCAACGTACGTTTGTCATGGACGACGTGGGGCGGCGAGAGCAGGGCGCTTAACAGGCGGTACTCGATCTGCGGAATCTGGACGACGATGCCGTGGCGAGACACCTCGCCGTGCCCTTCACGAGCGACGCAGTGGTGTGGCAGCACATCGTGCGACGGCGAAGCCGGCGTGGTATGCGCGCTTTGCGACGTTTGCGTATGGCCCGCCGGCGGGTCGAACCGATAGCCGACACGTGCCACTGTCACGATGGCGCGTTGCAGGCCGAGCGGGGCCAATGAGCGGCGCAGGCGCGAGACCAGTTGCACGATCGCTGCGTCTTCCATCCACTGCGCGCGGCGTCCCCATAGCGCTTCCATGAGCACGCGCTTGTCGAGCGAGGTTCCGGCGTGGGTGGCCAGCAGCACCAGCAGACGTTTTTCCTGTTCGGAGAGCCGGGCGGCGATGCCCTGACGCTGCACGAGATTGGTGACGTCGTCGAGGTCGAACGATGACATCGGCATGGAGCGCTCCTTGTGACGAGAAAGGGAGGCTCACCGTAGCGACGCGTCATCGCCTGTCACAAGGCCGCAAGCGCGGCATAGGTGCGCGGGCCACGTGCCCTGCGTGCCTTGGTGATGTTTCACATCATTTCCACATGGTCTGCGCACCATCACGGGAAGGCGCCGCGCGGTAAGATACTCGTCTCGCTCTAAACGGCGACGCTGCATCGAAGACGTTGCAGGTTTTTCAGACTATTTGAAGACTCCCGGATCTCGTCATGCTCGAACTCATTGCCGAACACCGTTGTTTCGGCGGCGCACAACGTTTTTATCGCCATGCCTCGACGGCCATCGGTCTGCCGATGCGTTTTTCGGTGTTCATTCCGCCGCAAGCACGCGATGGCCGTGCGGTACCGGCGCTGTTCTATCTGGCCGGTCTGACGTGTACCGAAGAGACGTTCATGATCAAGGGCGGCGCGCAGTGGCTGGCCGCTGAACACGGCGTTGCGCTGATTACGCCGGATACCAGCCCGCGCGGCGCGGGCGTGCCGGGCGAGGCGGACGCCTGGGACTTTGGCGTCGGCGCAGGTTTCTATCTGGATGCGACGCAGGCGCCATGGTCGACGAATTACCGCATGTACAGCTATATCGTCGATGAGTTGTATGGGTTGGTGACACAGACGCTGCCGATCGATGCCAGTCGCGTCGGCATCTTCGGCCACTCGATGGGCGGCCACGGGGCGCTGACGATCGCATTGCGTAACCCTGACAAATTCCACTCGGTGTCGGCGTTCGCGCCGATCGCCGCACCGATGCACTGCCCGTGGGGTGAGAAAGCCTTCACGGGATATCTGGGCAGCGATCGGGAGACGTGGCGTCAGTACGACGCGAGCGAGCTGGTGGCGAAGGCCGGGAAAGCGGTATTCCCGGGCGGCATTCTGATCGATCAGGGGTTGAACGACCAGTTTCTCGAAGCCCAACTGCATCCGGACATCTTCGAGCGTGCCTGTCGTGACGCCGGCCAGCCGCTGAACCTGCGCCGCCATAACGGCTACGACCACGGTTACTACTTCATCCAGACCTTCATGGCCGACCACCTGACGCACCACGCCGAGCATTTGCGCGCGTACTGAGTTGGCCGGTCAGTGAACGGCAGAGGGCATCGGTCGAGGCGTTGGCCCCGGCGGATGCCCCCGCCGCCATCAGCGATGGCGCATCGCGCTCACCTTACACCGCCCGTGCTTCGTAACGGCGCGGCGGGTTCACGATCTCGTCCTGTGCGCGAACGATTTCCAGCTCATAGCGCCCGGCCAGATGCGTGACCGACAGCACGGCGTCGACGGCGGCCAGCGTGTGTTCGAACGCGGCCCGCACCGTATCGCCCTTGAGCAAACGCGCGAGAAAGATGCCCGAGGTCAGGTCGCCCACGCCCACGGGATGTCGCGAGAACGGGTAGAGCGGGCGCGAACCATGCCAGGCTTCGTCGGCAGTGACCACGAGCATGTCGAATCGGTCGGCAGGCTTACCCGTGTATTCCAGATGCTTGACCAGCACCATCTTCGGCCCCCGTGCGAGCAGCGCGCGACAGGCGGCGACGGCATCGTCGAACGTATCGATCGGATGCTGTGAGAGCTTCTCCAGTTCGAGATGATTGGGCGTCATGATGTCGGCCACGTCCGGCATGTGCTCGACCAGATATTGCTCAATCCCCGGTTTGACCTGACACCCTTTCTCCGGATGCCCCATGACCGGGTCGCACAGATAGATGGCTGCCGGGTTGGCCTGCTTCACGCGCCGCACGGCCTCGACCACGAAGCCCGCTTGCTCGGGGGCGCCGAGATAACCGGATAGCACTGCGTCGCAATTGGCCAGCTCGCCAATATCGGCGATGCCGTCGACCAGCCGCAGAATTTCTTCGCTTGGCAGCGCCTGCCCGGTCCACTTGCCGTATTGCGTGTGATTCGAGAATTGCACCGTGTTGATCGGCCAGACGTTCACGCCGAGACGACGCATCGGAAACTCGGCGGCGCTGTTGCCGGCATGTCCGAAGACCACATGCGACTGGATGCTGAGGATGTTTTTCATAGTGACGAGGCGGGGAGGCAGAGCCGTAGGTAACGCAAAGCGCGTCATGCCAAAAGCGACAGATGGTCAGCGTAGCACCGCGTCTCGCCGGGGCGCAATGCCAATGGCGGCCGGTGGTGGACAAAAGCAGGCGCACCGCAGCCGGATACGGTGTTCGTTCCGTTCACGCCTCCACTTCCCGGCTCATGCTTGTTTCCACGTCATCCCCATTGCCACGCGCTTTCGTTGCCGCCACGCCTGCCGCGACGCCGGCCGTCCCCCCTGTGCTCAAACGTAGCGTTATCGCCCGGCGATTTGCCGACGAACTCGATTGCACCGAGGCCGTGCGCAAGCCCGAGACGCTCGCCTTCGCTATCCGCTTCGAAGGCGGCGAAGTGCCGGTGCACAGAGATTTGGCCTACGACCTCTGGTACGCCGGACGTCTCGATGGCACCCGACAGTACTTCGGCAACGATGGCGTGGTCGACGAGTGGTTCAAACGTCCAGCGCCGACGCCGGCCACCGACCCCGTGATAAGTGCCGCACAGCAGCAATACCGGCTCAAGCGCATGGGGTATCGGTTTGCCGCGCACGCCGTACCGTTGCCGCCTGTGACGGTGCGCAGGCCGCTACCTCGTGTGGCGCATACGGTATGGCTCGGTGGGCGGATGTCGATGGTGGTTTTTGCCAATCTCGCGCGCCTGGCCCACAGTTTCGAGAAAGCGTCCCCGGCGTTTACCGTGCAACTCCACGTCATGAAATCCCGGACGCAGGCGCCATCGTTGCACCAACAACTCGACGCTTTACCGAACGTCACCGTCAACGTCCTCACCGAGGAACCGTTTTTCCGCGCCTTCGCGGCGTCGCCGTCGTTTGCCATGTTCCGTGAGCTGACGGCAGCGAAATACTGGAGTGCGCCGCACGATGCCGTGCGCTACCGGGTACTGCACGCCCTTGGCGGCATCTTGTTCGACCCGCGAGACAAGTTCCGATTCGGCCCGCCGACGCTGCCCGAGGCCTTGGCGCTGGCCGATGTGACGGTGAGCGGTTTTATCGTGCCGCCGCATGCCTACCAGTACAGCCCGTTGCACGTGGGCATCATGGCGTCGCTGCCGGGCAATCCGGCCATCGAAGCCATCAACGACAACATGTGGCGCAAGTGGCAGGCGCTGACCGGCGGCGAGGCACCGCCGTGCTATCGCGAGTGGTTGTGCGCGCCCACACAGGCTCCGGAGGCATGGTTGACGCGTACGTTGAGCGAGCTGTGCGGCCCGCATCTCGTGACCCATGTGCTGTATGACTGGGTACCGGGCATCCGCACGATGGTGGACATGATGAAGGCCAACGAAGATGGCATCGAGATCGGTGGGAATGCCCGTCCCGAGTATGCGGCGTTGATGGACTACTACTTCGCGTTCGACAAGCAGATGGCCGCCGTGGCGTCCGCCGATGACCGGCGTGACATCGTCATGGATCTCGCTCTGGGCGTGCTGGCGCGCTCGGGGTGAATAAAAACGCCCGCTGCCGGATCGCCGTCACTTCTCATGACGACCCGGCAGCGGGCGTGGCTGGCTCCCGTGAGGGGCGAGCTTACTTCTTCGACGAAATGATCGCTTCGGCCACGTTCTTCGGGGCTTCTGCGTACTGCTTGAACTCCATCGTGTACGTCGCGCGGCCTTGCGTGAGCGAGCGTAGCGACGTCGAGTAGCCGAACATTTCCGACAGCGGCACTTCGGCGCGCACCAGCTTGCCGCCGCCGCCCGCGATGTCGTCCATGCCCTGCAACATGCCGCGACGGCTCGACAGATCGCCCATCACGTTGCCCATGAACTCCTCGGGCGTCTCGACTTCCACCGCCATCATCGGTTCGAGCAGCACCGGTTCGGCGCGGCGCATCGCTTCCTTGAACGCCATCGAACCGGCCATGCGGAACGCGTTTTCATTCGAGTCCACGTCGTGGTACGAGCCGAACGTGAGCGTGACCTTCACGTTGACCACCGGGTACCCGGCGACCACGCCGTTCGGCAGCGTTTCGCGAATGCCCTTGTCCACGGCCGGGATGTACTCGCGCGGCACCACGCCGCCCTTGATGGCATCCACGAATTCGTAAAGCTTTTCCTTGTCCGGTTCGAGCGTGATGACCACGTCGCCGTACTGACCGCGTCCGCCCGACTGCTTGACGAACTTGCCCTGTACGTCCTCGATTTTCTTGCGGACGGTTTCGCGATAGGCCACCTGCGGCTTGCCGACGGTGGCTTCCACGCCAAACTCGCGGCGCATGCGATCGACCAGAATTTCAAGGTGCAACTCGCCCATGCCCGAGATGATGGTCTGGCCGGATTCTTCGTCGGTCTGCACACGGAACGACGGGTCTTCCTGCGCGAGACGATTGAGCGCCAGGCCCATCTTCTCCTGATCGACCTTCGTCTTCGGCTCGACTGCCTGCGAAATCACCGGCTCCGGGAATTCCATCTTCTCGAGGATGATGATCGCGTCCGGGTCGCACAGCGTGTCGCCCGTGGTCGCTTCCTTCAGGCCCACGGCCGCGGCGATATCGCCCGCGCGCACTTCCTTCAACTCGATGCGCTGGTTGGCGTGCATCTGAAGAATGCGCCCCATCCGTTCTTTCTTGCTCTTGGTCGGGTTATAGACCGTCGCGCCCGATTCGATCACGCCCGAGTACACGCGGAAGAAGATCAACTGGCCCACGAACGGGTCGGTCATGATCTTGAACGCGAGCGCCGAGAACTTCTCGTCATCGGCCGGGTGGCGCTCGATCACCTTGTCGTCTTCGTCGTGACCGGCAATGGCGGGCACGTCGATCGGCGAGGGCAGGTAGTCGATCACCGCGTCGAGCATGGCCTGCACGCCCTTGTTCTTGAAGGCCGTACCGCACAGCATCGGCACGATCTCGCCGGCGACCGTGCGCTTGCGCAGGCCGGCCTTGATCTCGCTTTCCGTGAGGGTTTCGCCGCCGAGGTATTTCTCGAGCAGCGCTTCGTCAGCTTCGGCGGCGGCCTCGATCAACTTGTCGTGCCATTCCTGCGCGGTTTCTTTCAGATTGTCGGGAATGTCGATGTAGTCGAACTTCACGCCCTTCGACGCTTCGTCCCAGACGATGCCTTTCATCTTCACCAGGTCGACCACGCCCTGGAAGTTGTCTTCGGCGCCGATCGGAATCTGAATCGGCACGGCGTTGCCGCGCAGACGCTCGTGAATCTGTTTGTACACACGGAAGAAGTCGGCGCCAACGCGGTCCATCTTGTTGACGAACGCGATGCGCGGCACCTTGTACTTGTTGGCCTGACGCCAGACCGTTTCCGACTGCGGCTGCACGCCGCCGACCGAGTCGTAGACCATGCAGGCGCCATCGAGCACACGCATGGAACGCTCGACTTCAATCGTGAAGTCGACGTGTCCGGGGGTGTCGATGATGTTGATGCGGTGGCGCGGATAGTTGCCGGCCATACCGGCCCAGAAGCAGGTGGTGGCAGCCGACGTAATCGTGATGCCACGCTCCTGTTCCTGCTCCATCCAGTCCATCGTGGCTGCGCCTTCGTGAACTTCGCCGAGCTTGTGATTGACGCCCGTGTAGAACAGGATCCGCTCGGTCGTCGTTGTCTTGCCAGCGTCGATGTGAGCGCTAATGCCAATATTGCGATAGCGCTCGATGGGAGTTTCTCGGGGCACGATGCACCTCTTTTGCCAAGCGTGGGAAAAACATAGGAGCAGCCATCATACTCCAATGTCGCGTTACCGCGCTGGCAGGCAATTCGCCCCGAAGACCAGCAGCCACGGGGCTTTGCGACCGACTGACGCAGGCGGTCGAGCCGCCTGCGTCAGCCTGCTTCATCAGGCGATGTGGCGCTCGCGGGAGAAGGCGAGCACGGCACCGCGCGGGGTGTTGGCCGCGGGTGCCAGGTCGTCGCCGTCATGCATCGGGTTCAGGGCCTGCCCGCCGGGCAACTGGAACACGGCGACGGCTTCGCGCAGGTTGCGCGCCTGATCTTCGAGCGAGCCGGCGGCAGCCGTGGCTTCTTCGACGAGGGCGGCATTCTGCTGTGTGACCTGATCCATCTGCATCACGGCGGTGTTGACCTGCTCGATACCGCCAGACTGCTCTGCCGATGCCGCAGAAATCTCACCCATGATGTCGGTCACGCGCTGCACGGCCTGCACGATGTCGGTCATGGTGCGGCCAGCCTCGCGCACTTGCGACGAGCCGTCTTCGACCTTGCCGACCGACGTCTCGATGAGCCCTTTGATTTCCTTGGCAGCGGCCGCGCTGCGTTGCGCCAGCGTACGCACTTCACCGGCCACGACAGCGAAGCCCCGGCCCTGTTCGCCCGCACGGGCCGCTTCGACGGCGGCGTTGAGCGCCAGAATATTCGTCTGGAAGGCGATGCCGTCGATCACACCGATGATGTCGTTGATTTTCGTCGAGCTGGCCGCGATTTCCTGCATCGACGAGACAGCACGCTCCACCACGCGGCCGCCTTCGCCCGCAATCTCCGACGCATTCGCGGCCAACTGGCTGGCTTGACGCGCGTTGTCGGCGTTCTGTTTGACGGTGGCCGTCAACTGTTCCATCGACGATGCGGTCTCTTCGAGCGATGCTGCCTGCTCCTCGGTACGTGCCGACAGATCGGTATTGCCGGCGAGCAATTCGCCGGAGGCCGAGGCAATCGCCGCCGTGCCGGTGCGCACGCGACGCACAATCTGATCAAGACTTTCATTCATGTGTTTGAGGGCCGCCATCAACTGGCCGGTCTCGTCGCGGCTCGTGACCTCAATGCGGCTCGTCAGGTCGCCTTGCGCCACACGTTCGGCAATCTGCACGGCGCGCGCGATCGGGCGCGTGACGCTGCGCGTGACCGACCATGCCGCCCCAATCCCCACGATGGCGGCGGCCGCCCCAATGGCAGCGAGCAACCACTTGGCGAAGACAATGTCGGCGCTGGTGGCCGCACCGGTCTCGTCGACGATCTTCTGCTGGAGTTTGACGAGATCTACCGCCTCGGCCTGCATGGCATCGAGCGCGGGCAGGGCCTCGCGCTCCACCACACCGAGGGCCGCTTCGCGCTGGTCGGCGGCGAGTTGGGTGTTCACCGCGGTGCGGGCTTTCTGGAATGTCTCGTTGTGCTGACGGATGCTGGCCAGCAGCGCGCGGCCGTCGTCGGAGGTGACGTATTTGTCCAGCACCTGCTGGGCTTGGGCGATGCGCGCGAGGTTCACGTCGATGCGCTCGTTGTACGTCTTGCGCAGCGCCGCGTCGTTCGTGGTGAAGACTTCGAGCAGACGGCGTCCGTTGCCGCGCACCATGGCGTCGATGGTGTGGGCCGCATCGGCCTTGGACCAGGCGCTGGTCAGCAGCATCTCGTTGGCGCGTTCGATCGCCACGAAACGTACCAGCGCGATGGTGAGCATGGCGAGCAACAGCACCAGGAGGGTGCCGAAGCCGATGGCCAGCCGGGTCCGGATTTTAAGGTCGGCGATTCGCATAGGGAATGACTCCGTTTTAGGGATGTGATGTCGCAGCGTCACGGGTGACGTGACGTCTTCGACGTTGCGAGGAGTGGTCGCCGGGCTGCCGCGGCACGCGTCAATACAAGGGATACGGTACGACGCGACGTTGGCTCACGCGCCGGGTTCGACACGTGTGACATGTCCGGCGACGCGTGACGGGGGGATTCGAGGGAAGCCAGTCCGTCTACCTTCGTATACGACTTGAAATACGACTCTCTGAAGGTGTCTGACAAACGAACGGGGTAAACGCCGACATGAATCCTATACAAACCTGACGGCGTAAATGGGGGGGAGATGGGTGCTCATGCAGTGCCAGCGCTCGCCCGCGTCTTCGCTGATCCACAGGGCGCCGGTGGTCGAACCCATGGCGAGCGTGCGCCCGCTGGCGTCGACATCGAGCCCGTGCCGGTAGATCAGGTCGTAGGACGGTGTATCAGGCAAGCCGTGGGCGAGGGTGGTGAAGGTTTCGCCGCCGTCGCGGGTGCGGGTGACGACGAGACGGGCGTCGACGGGAATTCGGCACGCGTCGCGCTGCGCGGGCACGAACCAGGCGGTATCGGGGTCATGCGGATCGACCGCCGCGGCAAAGCCGAAGCTCGACGGCAGGGCATGAATGCGGCGCCATTGCGTGCCGAAATCGAGGCTGCGGAAAATGCCGTTGTGGTGCTGGGCCCATAACGCGTTAGGGGCGGTGCGGCATTGCACCATACGATGCACGTCTTGCGCATTCGGATCGAGACGACGCTCCGGCGGCATGTAATCCGCCTCCATGCCGGTGGCGGCAAGCGACCAGGTTTGACCGTCGTCGCGAGTGCGCCAGACGCCGCCCGTCGAGATCGCCACGATAACGTGGCGGCTGTCGTGAGGATCGATGCAGATGGAGTGCAGCCCGGGGTGATCGTAGCCGCCGCCCATCCATTCGGCCCGCTCCGGCCGGTCCCACAGGCTTTGCATCAGATGCCAGTGCTCACCGCGATCGGGCGAGCGGAACAGTCCGCCCGGGATCGTGCCGGCCCACAGCACGCCGGGCGCATCGGGACCTGAGGCTTCCAGTGTCCAGAGGAGTTCAACGCTGGGGGCTTGCGGGTCGGAGGGTGTCGGGGGCGCTGACGTCGTCGCACTCGCCTTGTCGTTGGCGCTGGTTGCGTCGGTCCCTGCGCCTGTCCCGTCGGCTTGCGCGAAGGCGGGCGGGGACAGTTCGGTCCATTCGCGAGCGCCGGCCGCTTTGCGCCAGAGCTTCACGCCGAAGTGCCCGAGATTGAGGGCTGCATAGTCGGTGCCGTCACGCGCATCGTGCAGTACTGCGCTCACGGGTTCGCCCGGAAACTCAGGGGTGCTGGAGACCAACTGCCAGCCCGACGCCTCACGATGCCAGGTGAACAAACCCTTGCGGGTGGCGACCCGCAGCGCGGGTCTGGTGTCGCTTTCCACGATCCTCCTCCTCGGCAGTCTGCGGTTAGCTCACCCGTTGGGTTGGCCGCGCAAGCCGACTCGCGCATGTCGCCGCATCTACCTTTTTTCAGTTGATAAATTCGTGCGCTCATCCGCCAGACAGGGCTTGCGCAACGTACACGCGGCTCTGCGCGTTGAGGGCATCGCTCAGGTGACTGCGGTCCTTGATCAGATGACCGTCGACAAAGACCGCGACATGCGCGCGCAAACGGCCCTGATCGTTGAAGAGATAACCGCGCAAGCCGGGCGCCCGCGTCATGCACGTGGCGAGCGCGGATTGCACGTTGGCACCGTCGACTTGCTGTTCATCGACGGGGACGTGACGTTGAATTGCGGGTGCAAACGTGACGGTTGCCATGTCTCAGTGTAGACAACGGCGCGTGGCCTCGTAGTGCGCGTTGCAGTGCTGTTGCGCGATGGCCGCGTTGTAGCTGTCAGGGAATAACGCCCGCGCCGGGCTTGCTGCGAGCGCTGCGGCGTCAATCAAGGTGTCGAGCGTGGCGACCGATGCAATGCATCCTTTGGTTAACGACCCGTGAGTTTCGGAGCGCGTGAAGCGTGACCCCGGGGCGCGGCATCGTATATCGGACACTCCCCAACCCCATTCACCGCTTTATTGTTCACCATTATCGGAGTGCCCGCGAGCGCAGTGCCGCAGGCCAACACCGGGGAGTTACTGATGGCAAAGAGCAAAGCACGAGATATCGGGATGGGTCGTTGGTCGGACGCAGCGATCCGGCGGCAATTGCGTTTGCACCGGGCGGGCGAGCCGTCGCAGACGGAGGATTCGACGGTTAAGCGGCCGCCGGCGCTGGCGAAATGCGAGGGGCACTTCGTGTGGCTAGGCCGGCAGGCGGCCTTTGTCGGGCGGCAGGACGGGCACTTGCCCGGCGGCGGCCGGCACTACGCAGTATGCACGTCGCAGGCCAAGCGCTTCGATAGCGTCGATGCAGCCCGCGCAGCGGTGGAGGCACTGGCGGGCGATGCGATGGTGATGTATGCGTACGCGTCCAACGGGCCGCTATACATCGTGGGCGGGGAACCCGCATGGCAGGGCGGGCCGTTAACGTCGGCCAACGGCTGCGCGTGATCGGTGGGATAGAACCTTCCCCTTGGCCAATGAAACCTTGACCAGGGGCAGGTTCGTGCTAGTCTTGAATTATTCATGAACTATTCATGAACTATTCAATTCTGCGCTGAATCGAGGTGTTTCATGTCCGAATCATCACTCCGAATCGAAGCCCTTCGCCGCTTTCTACGCCATGAAACAAGGACTGCGCAGGAAATTACTACCGCACTGTCCATCGGCCAGCCAACGCTTTCCCGAACGATTCGAGATGCTCCTGAACTATTCACGAGCTTTCGTATTTCGGGAGATCGAGTGCCCAAATACGGGCTGTTGCGGCAGTTGCCCGGTGGGTTGAATCCGCGTCAAACGGTGTATCGCGTGTCGATGGACGGCGCGATTGAACCGGCTTCGCAAATGGAATTTCTTGAGGGCGGAGGTACCGTCGAGCTTTCCGGCCTGAGGAATACGCTTTACGCGGGCCTGCCGCCACACATGGCCTTTGCAGCGCCCTCGGGTTTCCTGGGGCGCCAAGTCGCCCGAAACGCTGCTCTGGAGATGCAATTTCCTGAGAGTCTCCGGGACTGGAGCGACGAGCAGCGCATCGCGTATCTCTTCACGCGGGGGCTGAACCTGCCCGGCAATTTGATCTACGGGGATACGTCGCTGCAAAAGGAGATGGCGTTTCGACAACTATCGCCGGTAGCGTCGGCGGAGAAGGTGAGTGAATACGATGCAATGGCGAATCAACTCAAGGATGCGTCCTTTGGGTCAAGCGCCGGCGGTGAGCAACCGAAGTTTCTTTGTCTGACGGAAGACTCAGGACACGTGATCGTGAAATTCGCGAAGCGGGGCAGCCGCATGGCTGACCTGCTCTGTCTGGAGCATCTTGCGCTGGACGCGCTAAGCGTAGCGGATGTGCCGGCGGCGCACACGAACGTTTTGGTTTCGGATACCTACATTTTTCTTGAGGTGCAGCGCTTTGATCGCGTGGGGCGTTATGGTCGAATCGGCATGTTGTCGGCAGGGGCCATCGACGATGAGTACTTTGGCAAGCGCGATACGTGGTCCGAGTTCGCCGCGCGATGCGAACAGGCGAAGTACCTATCGGAAGGCGAGGTGTTGAAGATTCACGTCATGGCCGCATTCAGCGAACTCATTGGGAACGGTGACCGGCATTTCGAGAATATTTCGGTACTACTGGATGGGCGCGGCCGGTTTGAGCGTGTGGCACCCGCCTATGACATCTTGCCCATGCGCTACGCCTCTTTGGGCGGCGGAGTGGACCCTGATCTTGCGCCGATCACGCCGAAAATCGGCACGATCGGCGCAAGACCCCACGTTTGGGGGCGGGCGATTCGGGCCGCAGAAGTTTTTTGGGGAAGTGTCACGCATGACACTTCCCGGTTGCCGATCCCGCGTGCTTTCAGGGAGCTTGCTGTTTCAAACCTGAGCGCAGCGCGGGATTTTGTGGCTCCGCTGATTCCAGGCGCGCCAAGCGGAATCTAACGGGTTACTTACCCAACTCGTGACCGATCACGCCGCCGACTACGGCGCCGCCGATGGTGCCTGCGGTGCTGCCGCCAGTAGCTTCGTGGCCGATGACGCCGCCGGCTGCGGCGCCGCCGAGTGTGCAACCGACGATGGACGCGCCCATGATGAGCGCGGTGGCCAGAACCAGAATCGACTTCGCCGTCTTCATGATGTGTCTCCTGTAGCGAGTGTCAGCCGCGTTTCACGTATTACACGCGTAGCCATTTAGCGCGCGGCGGTATGTGTACAGCTTAGTTGTCGCATCGCGCGTGCACTATCGGCTGAAACTGAATCGGCTGTAGGAATAGGACGACAGACACTGCGACGGGAGACTTGGGACGCGAGGGGAGTAGATGCCGGCGCGGGAATGTAATGCAGGGCGTGCGCGGGAGAAGTGGCACCGCAGAAACGGCACCGCAGAAACGACACCGCAGAAACGACACCGCAGAAACGACACCGCAGAAACGACACCGCAGAAACGACAAGGGCCGCACAGTGTGCGGCCCTTGAAGGGTATCTGGTGGGGCGTGAGTGACTCGAACACTCGACCTACGGATTAAGAGTCCGCTGCTCTACCAACTGAGCTAACGCCCCGGTGTTACCGGGAACAAAAAAGACTGCAAGTGACAGCCTTTCTCGGCGCCGTTTTCGGTATTGCTTGGTGGGGCGTGAGTGACTCGAACACTCGACCTACGGATTAAGAGTCCGCTGCTCTACCAACTGAGCTAACGCCCCGATGCAACCGGGAATAAAAAAGGCTGCACGGCAAAGCAGCCTTTCTTCAAAAATTCGTTTGGTGGGGCGTGAGTGACTCGAACACTCGACCTACGGATTAAGAGTCCGCTGCTCTACCAACTGAGCTAACGCCCCAACGAGACCGAGATATTATCGGCTCTTCCGCATGGGGTCAACCCTTAATGATGAAATTCCGCAAAAAAGCTCTCACGCGAGCAGCGGGACGAGTTCGAATGCCAGCACGGCAAGCACTGCCCCCACCACGACCAGCAGCGAACGCCAACACATTCGCACGGCTCCCTTGCACGGCATCGCGCCGACGACAATCGCTCCGAACACCGCAATCGCAAACATGACGACGAGTTGCGCATTGGAAAGGTGGGGCATGACCATGGTCCATCTCCCGGTCGATATCACGCGACTAAAGACGCGATTCGAGTATAGAAAATGGCTCGCCCCAAGCAAAGCGGCGCGGCAACCGGGATTTCCCCAGTGGCCGCGCCGCGTGCGATGCGTTTGGACCTGCGCTACGGAGTGCTCATCGGCACCGTGCAGCGCAATTGCGCATTAGTCCGGCAGGTCGAGAATCAGGACGATCGTCCATGCATCTTCGCCTTCGTGGTGATACTGGCGCTCCACCACGACGAACGGCTGCTTCTTGTCGCCCTGACCGAGAAACAGCACGTCGCCTTCGGCCGGCATGCATTCGATCGGCGGCAGCGCGATGGGCGTGTCCTTCTTGATGATCCGCTCGGCCTTTTTCGCTGCGCGTTCGGTCCACTCGATATCGAATTCGATTTGACTCACCGGATGATCCTGTCTATGCAAATTGAAACGGCAGCATGGTAGCACGCAGTGCACGTGCCGCTACGAAAAAAGCCCGCTCCCTGGGCGAGGGGCGGGCAGAAAGTCCCATGCGAGCCACGCAATAGCGCAGGACGCACGGCGACAGGAGATGCGCCCGAAGGCGTCGTCGGCGCCTGCCCCGGCCAGAGGGGAAGAGGACTGGCCGGATGTGCTTGACGATGCCCCGGAAAGACGCGGGCGCGCGCCTGTCGACGGACCCTACGACACCGATACCGGGGTGATATCGATGTGACGTAAAGAGGTGACGCAGCGCAAGCCGGAGATGCCGTCCGACTTGCGTGCGTCGTGTCGCGTTGTCGCGATACAGCTGAGGGGGGCGACAACGCAACGAGGGCCGAAGGTCGTACGCCTGCGGACTGTCGCAGGCGGCCGACGCATGTGAGTGACGAAGGGGAAGTGCGCATTGCCCTGCGCTAACTGCATCACCCACGCCACGAGTGTAGAGGCCGGGCGATGGGGGAGAAACCGCAATTGAGCAAATGAACCCCTCCGCTTGACGCAACAATGCGGGAGACGTTCTGGTTATCGCGTCGCGATGGCGACCGCTGCACCAGCCATCACCGTGCCGGTGGCCCGGTTGAGCCGGCGCACGGCGCGGGCCGAACTGAGCAGGCGGCGCGCACGTGCGGCCAGCAGAATGTAGCTGCCGAACACGATCGTGAGCACCGAAAGCGTCACGCCCACGACTTCGAAATAGCCGAGCGCGGTGATGCGTTGCAGGTCGAGCAAGTTGGGCAGCAGCGCGAAATAGAACACGACGACTTTCGGGTTGCCCAGCGTGACCGACAAGCCACCGAGAAACAGCCGCCACGACTTCTCGCGTGGGGCGTTCGTCATCGGCTCTGCCGGGGCCACGGCCGGAGCGTGCCACATCTTCCACGCCAGATAGAGCAGGTAGGCTGCACCCGCGTACTTGATCGCCAGAAACACACCCGAGAACGTATGGGCCAACGCCGCCACGCCAAGCACCGCCAGCGTGAGCCACACGACGTCGCCGATCGCGACACCTGCCGAGAACGCTACGGCGCCTTGCATGCCGCGTCCGAGCACGCGCGCCACGATGGCGGCGATGCCGGGGCCGGGCGTTCCCGCACCCACGAACAGCGCGAGGGCGAAAGTCAGCAAATGGGTCCAGTCCATGGGGGATGTCTCCTTGCGGCGATGCGTCGTTGTTGGGCTTGCTTGCGTTGTTCGATCGGTTGTTCGGGTTACGTAGCGACGTAACCCGATGGCTTCACTCGAGCGGGAACGCTCCGAATTGGGGAATCAATGCTTCGATGCTTCGATGGCTTGTCGCAGCGATCTCACGCGCCCAGCCACGGCAGCCTGCGGAAGCACCAGCCGCTCACGTGCTTGCGATGGCCTGCGCTGTCCTTATCCCCTTCGAAGCCTTCGAGAATGTCGAACGATTGCGCATAACCGGCTTCATAGGCCACTTTTGCGGCAGCCTTCGAGCGCGCGGCGCTGCGGCATAGGAACAGCAGCGGCGTGTCTTTGCTGGCGGCCTGCGACGCCAGTTGCTCAAGAAACTGCTCGTTCGGCACGCCGCCGGGGTAGCGCACCCATTCCACGTTGACGTATTGGCCGTCGGGCACCTGCGGGCGGCCCACCCAGTCGAGTTCCGCGCGCGTGCGCACGTCGATCAGACGCACCGCCGGATCGGCTTGCAGCAGCGCCAGCGCTTCTTCCGGGGTCACGGCGCCCGAATAGGCAAGTTGGCCGGCGGCGCGGCGTTGGGCGGCTTGTTCGAGAATGGCTTTCGCGCTTGTCATATTGCTGTGATCTCGTTGGTCGAAGGTTGACTCTCATTCTAGCGTGCACTTTACGTCACATACATAGCCGATCGCGCGCGTATCGGAGGATGCCCACGTGTACAGACGGTGCATTCGGATGCACAATTTCGGGTCGGTGCAAATCGGCGACCGGCACCTAAAAGGTGCATAATTCGCCAATGCACCAACATGGGGTTATTTTGGTGCGATCTGCACCAAAACGGCACCACGAAGGAGAATCGCCGCCCGGGAACGGGAATTCTTCCGCCGGCAATCGCTCAATTCATTATTTCCTTAGAAATCAGAGGGAGATAGGGCGAAACCCGGACGGAAACCGCCATGCGGCGATAGCAGTATCGGTGGCTGGCACGCTTCGTGCTAATCACTGGTGAATCCGAACACGGAGTTCGTTAAGAGGGTGCGGCGACGCTGGTGACTAGCGCCGGCAGCGCCAGTATTGAATCTTTCGGGAGATAGCATGAGCAAATCAGTGGCAGATGTGTTGAACCTGGTGAAGGAAGAAGATGTCAAGTTCGTCGACTTCCGCTTTACCGACACGCGCGGCAAAGAACAACACGTCTCGGTGCCGGTGTCGCACTTCGACGCCGACAAGTTCGAAAGCGGTCACGCTTTTGACGGTTCGTCGATCGCCGGCTGGAAGGGCATCGAAGCCTCGGACATGCTGCTGGTGCCGGACGCCAACACGGCCTACATCGACCCGTTCTATGAAGAAAGCACGCTGGTGCTGACTTGCGACGTGGTTGAGCCGGCTGACGGCAAGGGCTACGACCGCGACCCGCGCTCGATCGCCAAGCGCGCCGAAGCGTACCTGAAGAGCACGGGCCTGGGCGACACCGCCTTCTTCGGTCCGGAGCCGGAATTCTTCATTTTCGACTCGGTCCAGTGGGGCACCGACATGTCGGGCACGTTCGTGCGCATCGGCTCGGAAGAAGCACCGTGGTCGTCGTCGAAGGACTTCGAAGGCGGCAACACCGGCCACCGTCCGGGCACGAAGGGCGGCTACTTCCCGGTCGCACCGGTCGACACGTTCCAGGACATGCGCTCGGAAATGTGCCTGTTGCTCGAACAACTGGGCGTGCCGGTTGAAGTGCACCACCACGAAGTCGCCGGTCAAGGCCAGAACGAAATCGGTACCCGTTTCTCGACGCTGGTGCAACGTGCCGACTGGACGCAGATCCTGAAGTATGTGGTGCAGAACGTTGCCCACAGCTACGGCAAGACGGCCACGTTCATGCCGAAGCCGATCGTTGGCGACAACGGTTCGGGCATGCACATCCACCAGTCGATCTGGAAGGATGGTCAGAACCTGTTCGCCGGTAACGGCTACGGCGGTCTGTCGGAATTCGCGCTGTACTACATCGGCGGCATCATCAAGCACGCCCGTGCCCTGAACGCGATCACGAACCCGTCGACGAACTCGTACAAGCGTCTGGTCCCGCACTTCGAAGCCCCGGTGAAGCTGGCCTACTCGGCCCGTAACCGTTCGGCATCGATCCGCATTCCGTACGTTGCCAACCCGAAGGGCCGCCGCATCGAAGCGCGCTTCCCGGACCCGATGGCCAACCCGTACCTGGCCTTCTCGGCCATGTTGATGGCCGGTCTGGATGGCGTGCAGAACAAGATCCACCCGGGCGAAGCTGCCGACAAGAACCTGTACGACCTGCCGCCGGAAGAGGATGCAAAGATCCCGACCGTGTGCTCGAGCCTCGAACAGGCGCTGGAGTACCTGAACGAAGACCGCGAGTTCCTGACCCGTGGCGGCGTGTTCACGGACGGCATGCTGGATTCGTACATCGCACTCAAGAGCGACGAAGCCCGTCGTATCGCGATGACCACGCATCCGCTCGAGTTCGAGATGTACTACTCGCTGTAATCGAAGCGCTGCGCAGGGAATGCGCCGGCATGACGGAACGCCAGCGGCCGACCGTCATGCTTGCAAGCCAGAGGGGGATGGCCGCGGCCGTCCCCCTTTTTTATCCCTGCGTGTCGTGACCGGCACTGCCAGTCACCAGGTTATCCACCATGAATTTATCGCCTCGATCCTTGATGAAAAGTGTGCGTGCCGGTGCCCGGCCGAAGGGCGAGACGCAAACGGCAATGGTGTCTGCCGATGCAAGCGCGGAGCCGTTGCTCGCGCAGAGTGATGATCCGTCGGCCGTGAAGCTCGCGGCGACCGGTATTCTGCCGGGGCTCGAAGCGTTGCCGACCGTGCTGTTGGTGCTCGAAAAGCACACGCTGCGCGTGGTGTTTGCGAACCCGGCGGCCGAAGCGTTGCTGGCGCTCTCGCGCCGCTCGCTGTCGCAGATGACGTGGAACGATGTGTTCACCAACGGCGACGTGCTGGCGTCGACGATGGTCGAGCTGATCGCCAATCACTTTCAGACCACGCGCCTCGATTTGGTGCTTGAACGCACCGCGCAGGAGCCTTTGCATACGCACGCGATCGTGGCCGCCCCCGAGGCAGCGCCCGATTTCGTGATCGTCGAGCTGATCGAGAACGAGCAGAAGCTCAAGAACGAGCGCGAAGAACGCATCATCGATCAGGCGTTGATGAACAAGCAGCTCATCCGCAACCTGGCGCACGAGATCAAGAATCCGCTCGGCGGCATTCGTGGTGCGGCGCAGTTGCTGGAGTTCGAGTTGGATCAGCGCGAATTGCGTGAGTACACGCAGGTCATCATCAAGGAGTCCGACCGGCTGCAAACGCTGGTCGACCGGCTGCTTGAGCCGCATCGCCATCCGTATATCGCCACCGACGTGAACATTCACGAAGTGTGCGAGCGCGTGCGCTCGGTGGTGCTGGCCGAATTTCCGCAGGGGCTGTCGATCGAGCGCGATTACGACGTGAGCCTGCCGGACTTTCGCGGCGACAAGGAGCAACTGATTCAGGCGCTTCTGAACATTGTGCGCAACGGGGCCGAGGCGTTGCGCGAGCAGATTGCACGTGGCGACGCACGCATCGTTTTACGCACGCGCGTGGCAAGAAAGATCACGATTGCCAAACGTTTGCACAAGCTGGCATTGGAATTGCATGTCATCGACAACGGGCCTGGTATTCCCGCTGACATTCGTGACCGCATCTTCTATCCGCTCGTCTCCGGGCGCGAAGGGGGAAGCGGTCTGGGACTCACACTGGCGCAGTCGTTCGTACAGCGTCACGACGGTCTGATCGAATGCGAAAGCCGGCCCGGACGGACGGATTTCCGAATCCTGCTGCCCCTGGGCTGATGCGGCCCTCACGCCGTCGGCCGTACACCTGCGGCCGGGCATAGACGTTACACGGTGAACAATGAAGCCGATCTGGATAGTAGACGACGACCAATCGATTCGATGGGTGCTTGAGAAGGCGCTGACACGCGCCAACTTGCCGGTGCGCAGCTTTACCGGCCCGCGCGAAGCCAGCGCTGCCCTCGAACACGACTCGCCGCAAGTGCTGGTCTCGGACATCCGCATGGCGGGCGGTTCCGGGCTCGAGCTTTTGCAAATGGCGAAACAACGCCACCCCGGCCTGCCGGTCATCATCATGACGGCGTTCTCGGATCTCGACAGCGCCGTTGCCGCGTTTCAGGGCGGGGCGTTCGAATACCTCGCCAAGCCCTTTGACGTGGATCGTGCGGTCGAACTGATTCTGCGGGCCGTGGAAGAAAGCCTGCGCGAAGCGACCGACGACGAGCGCATCACCGAAGAGCCCGAGATTCTTGGGCAGGCGAGCGCGATGCAGGACGTGTTCCGCGCCATCGGCCGCTTGTCGCATTCGAGTGCGACGGTGCTCATTACTGGTGAATCGGGCTCGGGCAAGGAACTCGTTGCCCGCGCGCTGCACCGGCATTCGCCGCGCGCTGCGGGGCCGTTCATCGCGCTCAATACGGCGGCGATTCCGAAAGATCTTCTGGAGTCCGAGCTGTTCGGTCACGAGCGTGGCGCGTTCACCGGTGCACAAGCCACCCGGCGCGGGCGCTTCGAACAGGCCGAGAACGGCACGCTGTTTCTCGATGAAATCGGCGACATGCCGCTCGATCTGCAAACGCGTCTGCTGCGTGTGCTCTCGGACGGCAACTATTACCGCGTGGGCGGGCACAGCCCGATCAAGGCGAACGTGCGCGTGATTGCCGCGACTCACCAGAATCTGGAAGATCGTGTGCGGCAGGGCCTGTTCCGTGAGGATTTGTACCACCGCCTCAACGTCATTCGCCTGCGCCTGCCGTCGCTGCGTGAGCGCAACGAAGACATTCCGCTGCTGGTGCGTCACTTCCTGCAAAAGAGTGCACGCGATCTCGGCGTCGAGACCAAGCGCATCAGCGAGGGCGCGCTCAACCATCTGACGCGCTTCCCGTTCCCGGGCAACGTGCGGCAGTTGGAGAACCTGAGCAACTGGCTCACGGTGATGGCGCCGGCACAAACCGTCGAAATCAAGGATCTGCCCCCGGAATTTCAGACGCTGGCACCAACTTCCATCACCGGCTCGGGTGCGCCCGCACCGGCTTACGCGGCGGCGGTAGCGGCGCCTGCAAACGCTGCGGTCAGTTCGCCGGTCGGTGGTGTGGCGGGTGCAGCGGGTGCCGGATACGCGGGCGCCAACGGCATGTCCGGTGGCGCGGGGGCTGCTGTCCCGCAGAACGGTGCGAATGGCGCATCGACAGCGGGTGATGCGGCGGGGGCGGATAGCTGGGAACCGATTTTGCGGCGCGAGGTGGCGAGGTTGCTGCGCTCGGCATCGCCGGATGTCATGGACCAGTTGACGCGTCGTTTCGAGACGGCTCTGATCAATGAGGCACTCGACTTCACGCGGGGTCGAAAAGTCGAGGCGGCAAGCCGTCTGGGCATCGGCCGCAACACTATTACCCGCAAGATTCAGGAGCTGGGGCTGGAAACCTGAAGGTAATCGCGGTAGGCTCCCCTGTTTCACCGATCCGATCCGAGACAAGGGAGTCGCACCATGACGAGACGTATCCTGCTGACAGGCGCCACCGGACAAGTAGGCTGGGAATTGGCGCGTTGCCTGCAAGGCATGGGCGATGTCTACGCACCTGCGCGTAGCGAGATGGACCTGCTCGACACCGATAGCGTCGTGCGTACGATTCGTGACTTCGCCCCCGACCTGATCGTCAATCCGGCCGCCTACACGGCCGTCGATCGGGCGGAAACGGAAGAGGCGGCGGCGTATCAGGTCAATGCCGTGGTGCCCGGCGTCATGGCCGAGCAGGCCAAGCGTCTCGGCGCACTCGTCGTTCACTATTCCACCGACTACGTTTTCGATGGCACGTCCAGCGTGCCGTATCGTGAAGAAGAACCCACCAATCCGCAGAATGCCTACGGCCGCACCAAGCTGGCTGGCGAAGCGGCCATTGCGGCAAGCGGCGCGAACCACCTCGTGCTGCGCACGAGCTGGGTATACGGCAACCGCGGTGCCAACTTTCTGCTGACCGTGCAACGACTGGCACGCGAGCGCGACGAACTGCGTATCGTGGCCGACCAGCATGGCGCCCCGACCTGGTGTCGCACGATTGCCGAGTTGACCGCGCAGACGCTGGCACAAGGGTCGAACGAGCAGGGCTTCGACGCTGACTTCTGGCATGAGCGCAGTGGCGTCTACCACCTGACGGCGGCAGGTCAGACGACGTGGCACGGTTTCACCGAGGCCATTCTCGATCTGAGCGCGGCGGAGAAGCGTCCGAACGTTGTGCCGATTCCCACTTCGGCGTATCCGTTGCCGGCCAAGCGCCCGGCGTATTCGGTACTCGACAATGACAAGCTCGCTCGCACGTTTGGCGTACGCGCACCCGACTGGCGCGACGCGCTCAATCTCTGCCTCGGCTGATGCCGATGCGCTGGTAGCGCGACCGACTTCGGTGGCGCGGGCAGCACTGGGCAGTCCAGCGTGATACCGGGCGGCACAACGGGTTTCGACTCGGTGCCGCCCGATTTTTTTGTGGCGTTTGCGGCGCAACGCCGCACTTCTCGTTGACGGTATCCCACGCCGTAACGCCAAGGATGCCCCTCACGTGCCGGCGTACTAATTCGGAATTTACCCAACGCGCTGGTCCGGTTTCCTTCGGCACCATGGTCGCTTTTTGTTCGCGTCACGCATGAGCGTGCGCGACAAGGAGCCACACATGGTCCTGTTCTCAAACGCATCAGCCCCCACTCAGCGTTACCCGAGTGTCCGCCCGTCCGAGTGCATGCCGGCAGAGGGCGCGGTGTCCTACCACGATCTTGAGCAACGAAGCGCAGCGCCTCCGGAAGCGTTACGGCGGTTAATTCTGTGCGCAGACAAAGACGAGCGCCGCACGATTGGGCAACAGGTGGCGTGGCTGGTCCATGTGCTTGGCCCGGACGCCGGGACATCGACGCGGCACGCTGCTTCGGATCGCTCGGATCGACACGCCGAACCCGCTTTGACGGGCCGGGCATCGCAGGCCGCCTTGCCATTTGACGAGCAGGCGTTGGCGCGCGCATGGCGTTTGCGCTTCGCCCATTTGTCACCTGACGGCAACGTTACCGGTGCGCTGCGTGCACTGAAGCAGTGGTGTTGCGAGTCTCAGGCTCAGGCGCAGGCATCGACTCACGCCGCCGCTGCGACGGCGGCAACCCGGCCAACGCAGTGGCACTGGGTGGCCCTGGCAGACGCCGACGGATTCGACGTGTCGCGTTGCCGTCACACGCCGGTGCGCGAATGGCCGGCTGCGGTGATGGGCGTTGCGCTGACGATGACCGACCTGCGCAACGCCAACTTGCCCGACCTCTCGGTGCCGATGGCTGACTTGCGCGGCGTGCAGGCCGCCGGGGCGCAGCTGAGTCATGGTTGCTTCGACGGCGTGCAGTGGGGTGGCGCATCGCTTAACGGCGCAACGCTCGACCGTACGCGCAACGTCGGTGCCGATTTCGAAGGGGCTGATTTACGCGAGGCCACTTTTCGGGCAGCAGACCTCAGTGGTGCGCGACTGTCGAAGGTCCGTGCACAAGGCGCCGATTTCCGCTTCGCGGCATTGACGGGGGCGGACTTCAGCGACGCCGGATGCGATGCAGTAGCGTTCGCACACAACCGGCTCGACGATGCGTCGTTGCAGCGCACCCAGTTGCGGCGCGCGAGTTTTTACGACTGCCATGCCACCGGCATACGCTTGACGGGCGCGAGCGCGGCGAAGTCTCAATGGGACGAAGTGACGATGGCGAGGGGCTGCGTGGCGGGGGCAGATTTGCGCCGCGCGGCGTTCCGGCACTGCGAACTCACTCGCTTGAATGCGCGGGAGGCGAAGCTCGATGGCGTGTTGTTTTTCGCGTGTGATTTGCGAGACGCGCATTTCGGCGGTGCAAGCCTGAACGATCTGCGCGTCGGCCCCGGTTGCCAGTTGGGTGGCACGCAGTGGCAAGGGGCGCGCATACGGCTCGACGCCGATTGGTTGCGCGCGCTCTCACCCGGGGCGCTCGACGAGGTTGTGCAGTCGTGGATGACGTTGCCGTTCGACCAGCCAGCGCTGCGTGCCGATGTCTTCGGGCAGGTGTTGCGTGCGCTGGCGGGTCGCTCGGGCGTCATGCCGTCATGGATCGGTGAGGCCTCACCGTCAGTGCCGTCGTTGGCGCGTCTGCGCATCGATGTGCAACACAGTGAATGGTTGGGTCGGCTGCTGGCCGCAGAGCCTGCACTCGGCGGTGTGGGCGAGCTCGATGGTTTTGCGCACTTGCGCGCGCAGTGGCTCACACGGGCCATTGATGACCTGACCGCGACACCGTTGAACCGGGTGCACGCGGCCTGGGTGTTGCCCGCATTGCTTCAGGCGTTGCTGGCGCATTGTCTGACGCATCCCCCCGAAGCCGTCTGGCCGTTCGCCGGCGCGGTTTGCCAGACGCTTTACTGGGCGCAGGCGGGCGTTGGGGGTGTCGCAGATGCTGAGACGCAGGCGTTGCGCAAGGCGTGGCACGACGCGTTGCCGGCGCATCTGCACAGTGCGTTGTCCGTCGACGGCACGGATGCCTTCGGACCGAAGTCCTTCGTGCTGATCAGTGCCGATGGCCGTGTTGGCATGCGTGTGCCGCAGCAGCTTCTGGCGGTGGGGCTCGAGGGTGACGCCCGCGACGGCGAACCCGCGGCGCAGACGGCGTCGACGGTGTCGAATACCGCGCACGCGACAGCATCTGAACCTGTGGTGCGAGGCGCGTCGACCGGCTGGCAGTGGCTGGGCGTTCGGGTGGCGACGTGCGAGAACGGGGCGGACGGCGTGGCAGACATGGGTAACGTGGACGGCCCGTATGCACCGGGTGATATGTCGCAACTCCATACGCTGATCCGCGACTTTGGATGTTTCCGTGACATCTGGCCGACGGAGCGTACGTTGTCGGCCTTCGTCCGCTTGCTCGGCAGGTGGCTTGGCGATGCGGGCGGTGATGCCGCGAATGCCATTCTCCATAGCGATACCGTGCCGGGCGCGCCGCTGCCATCCGTGGCGTTGTCGACGTCGGATCGCGTCGATGCGCTGGTCGGGAATGCCGCACGGCCGGACAGTGAGCGATTGCGACCCCTCGCACATCTCGATATCGATGACGTATTCCGGGCGGTCACGCTGACGCCGCCGCAGACCGAGGTAGCTGGCACATCCTCCCGGCAGGCCATACAAGCGACGCAACGCACGAGATTACTGGCGGTCGCAGCCGGGTTGACGTGGCTGGCCGTACAGCCGGAATGTCAGGCGACGCGCCACGCAGGCGCGCACGAGCCCCCCGAAAGCGCGCGTTTGGCGAAGAAGATGCCGGAGCAGACGGCCGACTTGCTCAAGCACTACGCACTGGCGGCGTTCAACGATGCTATGAGCCACGAGCGCGTATGGCGTGAGCTTCCGCAAAGCTGGGGCTTGCGTGCGAACCTCGCCGACCCTGCCTGTGATGTCGAGACCTTGGCAGGGGCCTTGGCCGGCTGGCTGGCCAGCCCCGCGATACAAGGCACAGCGGGGCTCTCGGGTTTGCTTGCGCAGACGCTGCCGTGGTTCTGGCTGGCCCGGCTGCCGCTCACACCTGCCGATACGGCGGCCTTGCTGGCCACGTCACAGTCGGCGAACACGACCGGAATGACGCCAATTTCACCCGATAATGCGCTGTAAGGATCGGGGCGCTTTCGTGGTACAAAGATGAACGCGCAATGCGCTGCCCGTCAGGGCGGCGCTTCCGGCCGGCCGGAGGCGCGAAGTTTGTGTAGGTTGGCGACATTTGTGGGGTGTTGGCCACGGATGACGGTGCAAAGAGGGTCGCCCAAGACGTGGCCCCGGGTGCCGGAATGCGGGGAAGGTCAATGCCTTGTTCCCAGGCTCTCAAGGGGTTTGTAACCCTCTCAGGCATCATGCAATCGACTTGTATCGCGTCAGGCTATCCGGGGTTCGTGGCGGTCAATCGCCGCGAGCTTGACGCACATGTTCCACTCTCCTGGCCTTTGTTCGACGCCGACGGTACGCCGTTGCTGGCGGCCGGCGAGCGTTTGCCCTCAGAGGCCGATCTCGATTGGCTGTTCACCATGTTCGCGCCGCACCGGCCGCTGCCCGAAGGGGCCAGCACGGGCGAAGCGGCAGGACGCAGCGAGGCCGCCAATTCGGCATCGCCGCTCGACACGGCCTCTTCCAGCGCTTCGACGGTGTATCTGCACGGCTTGCCCGTGCCGTTGCCGATCGGCGCGTGGTTGCAGGTGCGTGTGGCACCCGATGCCGAAACCATGCGGGTGCGCGCGCGGTTGATCGGCCGGGCACCGAACGGCATGCTGATCATCACGCCACCGGCGGCGGGCGACACGCGGCTGCCTGTGGCCGCTGGCGACAAGCTCGCCCTCTGGACGTTTCCCGGCGACAACCTTTACGAGTTCACGTGCGACGTGCACAGCGTGCACCACGGGCCGTTCGATTACGTGGTGCTCTCGCGGCCGTCGCAGGTGCGTGAGACGCCCGTGCGGCGCACGCCGCGCGTCGATACCCGGCTGGTCGCGCGACTGTCGCCGCTCGACGAAAGCTCGCGCGCGTCGTTCACGCGCATGCTGGCCGACCCGGAGGACACCCCGGAGTGGCTGGTGCTTGTGCGCGACATCAGCGCTGACGGCGCGGGCATTGTCGCCAAGACGGCGTTGCCCGACGGATGCACCCACGTGGCCATGCAGTTCCGTGTGCCTATCGGTGCGGATGTCGTGCCGATTCTCGGCATGGCGGCTGTGCGAGGCACGGAAGGGCCGCGTGCCGACGGGACGTGGGTCTATGGGCTGGAGTTCATGCAGATGGATACGCGCAACAAGGCGGCCATTCGCTGCTACGTGTATGAGTCGCGGCTGACCGATCCGCGCGCGAGTCAGTAGCCCGCGGTCCTGCGGCGCTCGCGTGATGCGAGCGTCGGCAGGCCAATAAAAAACGGCACCGGATTTCGGTGCCGTTTTTGTTTGTCGCCCGAACAGTGTCTGTTCGGGTGGCATCATCCGATGCTGCAACGACCGTCGTTCCGGCCGTGACGTTCAGTCCTTGAACGTCGCCACCACTGGTGTGTGATCGGACGGCTGCTCCCACGTGCGCGGTTCGCGATCGATTTCGCAACCGGTGCAGCGCTCGGCCATGGCTGCGGTCACGAGGATGTGGTCGATACGCAGGCCCGCATTGCGGCGGAACGCGCCCATGCGGTAGTCCCACCAGCTGAACGACTTCTCCGGCTGATCGAACATCCGGAAGGTGTCGCGCAGGCCGAGCCCTTGCAGGCGCGCGAAGGCCTGACGCTCCTGCGGCGAGACGAGGTTCTGGCCTTCCCATTTGGCCGGGTCATGCACATCGCGGTCTTCCGGCGCGATGTTGTAGTCGCCGAGGAGTGCGAGTTGCGGGTGACGCTCGAGTTCGTCAGAGAGCCAATGCGTGAGGGCATCGAGCCAGTTGAGCTTGTACTCGAACTTGTCGGAGCCGACGGCCTGTCCGTTCGGGAAGTAGCCGCAGACCACGCGCACGCCGCTGACGGTGGCCGCAATCAGGCGGCGCTGTTCGTCGGCGAAATTCGGCAGGTTCATCACGATGTCGGTGGCTTCACCGGCCTTGGCGTGATTCACCAGCAGCGCGACGCCGTTATACGTCTTCTGCCCGGTGAAGTGCGAGGTGTAGCCAAGCGAGGCGATTTCCGCGATCGGAAAATTCTCGTCCGTGAGCTTGAGCTCTTGCAGGCAGAGCACGTCGACGGGATTGCTGCGCAGCCAATCCTGCACATGACCGACACGGACCTTGAGCGAGTTGACGTTCCAGGTGGCAATCTTCATGGTATAAGCGTTTTCTTTTAGTTTCAGGCACTTGCACGGGTAGTTTGCCTGATTTTTCGCTCTGGCTACCCATCTAGCTACCCACTTTCGGGGCGCTGCGGGTGTGGCACCCGTGTTGCGCGGATGCCACTATGGTATCAGCGAGTGGCCTTGTTACGCTCGATCATCGCATTGATGCTGTCGGCTGTGATACCGCTGGAACGCTTCCCGATTTTCACCAGCTCAAGTTCCCCATCTTTGACCAGGCGGTAGATGGTGGAGCGCGAGACGCCCAACTTCGCCTCGGCCACGTTGATGCGATACAGAAGCGCGCCGCTGGCTGGCGCGACGCCTTGCATGACTGCGCTCATGGCGGCCACCTTACGCAGTCTTGGCGCCGGGCGCGGCGGCCTGCTGACGCTCTTTCTTGCGGGCAGCAATCCACGCTTCCACCTCGTCGGCATCCCAGCCCACGCGGCGCGGCGACACGCGGAAGCGACGGGGGAACTCGCTGCGCTTTTCCATATTCAGGATGGTTCGGGCGCACATGGGCACCTTGGCGAGGACTTGCTCGTGGCTGTAGATGCGCTGGCCTTCTTGGCCCGCGCCTGCTTCATTCTTTGTTTCGGTCATTTCGGAATCCTTATAGTTCGTGTAGTTGCCTGCTGATGCCCATGATTGCAAACGTGCTGGGCACCAGCGGGCCATGATTTCCGATTACGCGACTTGCCCCATGAAGGCCGCTTCGTGGCGGAAGTTGGCCCGCACAAGGGCCTCGGCCTGCGCCGGCGACACGCTGTTTCCGCACATGCGAACCTGTGCGGTGACGGTCAGCGGGACGCGGGGGATAGCCAAGGGGTCGGCAACCTGCACGCCCTCCTTGAAGAGCAGCAGCGGGTCGGGGATCTCGTGGATGATGTAGCTGTCGGGGAACGCCTGGGCGCGGTACAGCTCGCGCGCTTTCAGCATCCGCAGCGTGATGTCCACCAGCACCCACCAGATGCCGTCGTAGCTCATCAGCACCAGGTCGGCGGGCTCTGGGAAGTGCTCGGGCAGATGTTCATGCAGCAGTTCGGCGCAGCGGCGGGCCTTCGCCCGATGTTCCGGTGACAAGCAGTCCGCCGGCACCTGCACCGACTGCACCAGGCCCATACGGCCCTTGGTCGGCAGAGTGTGCATCGGTTCGTCCGCCTTCTGCCACTGGCCGCCGCTGCTGTAATACTTGACCAGGTAGGCCGTTACCAACTGCTGATTGCTGCCCGACGAGGTGATGGTGGACATGGGCGCTTCCGCAGCCCGCCCAGAGCCGTCGTAGAACCCGCCGTTGGCCTGCTCGAAAAAGGCCGACGCCAGGGCGCTCGGGACGCTGCTGGCCGTAACCGAATTGAGCGGAGTTTCCAGGGAGCGGACGCCGTTGCTCCACCGCTTCGCGCCGGTGCTGCACGATTCGCCATGCCCCATATCCACCAGGTTGGCGACGATCAGGGCCTGCTCGCCACGATGTGCGCCCGTGACCGTCGGCAAGGGCTCCGCCGGCGTCGTTCCAGCGCGCTCGCCGTGGTGCGTCAGGTGGGCCAGATGCGCGGCCACCAGGGCCTGCTTCACCCCACCAGCTACGACGGTTCCCAGTGGGGCCTCGATGTCCTGCACGCGCGGCTGCTGGCCCTCGCGTTCGCCGTAGCCGATGGTGACGAGGTGCGCGCCTACCATCGCATGGTGCGTGCCGCCGGCGGAGATAGTCGAAAGCGGCTGCTCGATGCTATGACCGCCCATGTGGGCATCGCTGGTGCCGCGCAGCGGGGCCAAGGTCGGGGCGACGACGGAGAAGTGGCCGCCCTTCACCTGGGCGCAGACGGTGCGCAGCGGCGCGTCGGCGGGCATGGTGCGCTGGTTGCTGGCGTTGGCGTGCTCGGTGAGGAACGGCACCAGGGCCGGCGCCACGATGGCGCGGTGGTTCTCCGTGGTGAGCGTGCCGAACGGCTGGTTTGCAGCCACGGGTTTGCCGGAATAGGCTGGGCCGCCGGCACCAGCCATGAACGGGGCGAGCACGGGCGCGCCCAGCATGTGGTGATTGCCGGTCGTCACGGTCGGCAGCGGTTCATCGGCAGCCGCGCCGGAGTGCTCGGTGGTGTTGGTGACGATGAACGGCTTGGCGCTCGTCAGGACGTGGCGGTACAGGCCCTTGGCGACGCGCCGCTGGGTATTCACGGCCAAGGGCTTCTTGCGGTCGAAGATGCTCTCGGCGGGCAGGCTGAAGTCGATGCACTCGGCGGCAGTGCGGTACGGGGCCAGGGAGCCGGCCAGCACTTCGCGCGAGGTCGGCTCGCCGTGGGTCTGCTCGGGCCAGATGATGGGCAGGCCGTCGCGGCGCGCCACCAGGAAGAGGCGCTTGCGAATAGTCGGGGCGCCGTTGTCGCACGCGCGCATTTCACGCCAGTCCACTTTGTAGCCGTGCTGGCGCAACTGCCGGATGAAGCTATCGAAGGTCTTGCCCTTGCGCTTCGGGTCGGGGTAGAGCTTGCCGTCCTCTCCGACGATGACCGGCCCCCAGGTCTGAAATTCCTCGACGTTCTCCAACATGATGACGCGCGGGCGGCAGAGCGCAGCCCAGCGCATCGTGACCCAGGCCAGTCCGCGAATCTCCTTGGAAACAGGCGTTCCGCCCTTCGCCTTCGAGAAGTGCTTGCAGTCCGGCGAAAGCCAGACCAGGCCCACCGGCTGGTTGCCGGTTACTTCGATGGGATCCACATCCCATACGCTCTCGCAGAGGTGCTTGGTGTAAGGGTGGTTGATCGCGTGCATCGCCAGAGCTTCGGGGTCGTGGTTGATGGCGATGTCCACGGGGCGCCCGAAGGCTGCTTCCAGTCCGGTGCTGGTGCCGCCGCCACCGGCGAAGTTGTCGATGATGAGTTCTCCGGGGAACGGCAGGGCGAGTTGCGGGCGCAGCATCTGGCGGGCTCCTTGCAAAAAATTGGGGCGCTCGCGGCGCCCCTTGTAGGTGATGGTGTTGGGTAGGCCCTCGTCGGGGCCTGCACGTTGATGAAGCAGTCGTGCGCTGCTCAATCAAAAGGGATGTCGTCATCCATGTCGGCGAAGCCACCGCCACCGGACGGCGGTGGAGCTGGCTTAGAGGCCGGGGCACCGCGCGCGGGCGCGGAACGCTGCTGCTGGCGCGAAGGCTGGGCCGACGATTCGCCGCCATACTGCTGGCTGCCACCGTCGCCACCGCCACGCTGGCCCAGCATCTGCATTTCCGTGGCCTCGATCTCGGTCGTGTAGCGGTCTTGGCCGTCCTTGTCCTGCCACTTGCGCGTGCGGATGCGGCCCTCGACATACACCGACGAGCCCTTGCGCAGGTATTCGCCGGCGATTTCGGCGAGGCGGCGGTAGAACACCACGCGATGCCATTCCGTGATTTCCTTCTTCTCGCCGCTGGCCTTGTCCTTCCAGCTATCGGTCGTCGCCAGGCGGACGTTTGTCACGGCGTCGCCGTTCGGCATGTAGCGGGTTTCGGGGTCGGCTCCAAGGTTGCCGACGAGGATTACTTTATTGACTGAAGCCATGCTGTTCCTTCTCTCATTCTGTGGCCGTCAGTGCGCGCGCTGCCTGCGCACGAACTCATGGGCCAGGTTGCGGGCAGCGCCGTCGATGGGGAGCCGCCCCTTGTCCATCATCCCGTTGCGCCAGCCGTGCCAGTAGGACTTGCTCTTGTCGCTGCCGGGTTCGGGCAGGCCGTCCAGGCCGGCGAGATAGCCCGCCATACAGTCGTCCTCGTCCAGCACGTCCAGGTCGCGCACCGATGAAAGCGGCTGGTACTCGCTCACGTCACGCGCTCCCAGATGGAATCCAGCGTGTCCGCCTGCTTCTGGGAAAGAGCGCGATCCTGCGCGAGCTGGCGCTCGATGCTGTCGATGAAGCTGCGCTCCCAGTCGGTCAGCTTGGCCTCGCGGTCGATGCAGTCCTTCACCATCTGCTGGTGCTCGTCGTGGGCGCTCATGGCATCAGTCCTCGTCGTCGCCGGAGCGTTGCAGGCACTTGATCGTCACGCCGTCGGGCGCTTCGATGACAAGGGACGGCTGGAACCCGTTGCGGTAGTCCTGCGCCTCGATGCGCATGGGCCAGCGCGGGAAGTCGCGGTCTTCGCTGTCCGGGTCGTGGTTGGCGACGCCGATCAGCCAGCTACCGCTGTTGCCGGGGCAGTGCTGGCCGGTCACGATGATGCCAAGTTGGGGCTGGCCGTCGATGGCCGGGCCAAGCACGAGGTATTCAATCGGCTTGCCGCTGGCGCAGTTGTCGTAGTCGTCCTTGAAGTGCTGGACTTCGCCGAAGGTGTCGTCGCTGTAGCCCTCGAAACGCAGGATAGGCATGGTGGAGTTACTCCTTGGAATGGGGTTGATGTTGTGGCGCAGTTCGCGCGCTGTTCTTCAGTTCGGCAATCAGGCGGCGCACGCCGCGCTTCTGCCTCGACGTGCCGCGCTCTATCCAGAGGCCGGTGCCGGGCCAAAAATCAACCGTGCGCCCGTTCGCCATCACGATGAGGTGCGCGCCCTCGTTCTTCGCCTCGAAGGCGATGCCGGCGGCGGCAAGCATCTTGGCCGACGATTCGCGGTTGCTCGCCCGCTTTTGCCGGCTTTCTTCCTGCATGGCGGGTCGCACGTCCCGCCAGTAGTCGCCCATGTCACCCATGACGCGCCTCCCGCTCGGTGCGGGATTCGTCCAGGCGCAAGCACGATTCCGCCACGGGGAACCAAGGGCAGTCCCAGTCCAGCAGATAGCGCGCGCCATTGGCGTACATGCCATCCGGCGACGCCGGGCGCTCATAGAAGCCGGTCACGCGCAGGGCGAATTCGATGCCTGCCGGGTTCGTGTAGATCACTGGGTCGCCAGCCTTGAACTGCAAGGGCTGGCCGTTCTCCGGGGCGAATGGCTTTTTGGCGTCGTGCCGGGCGGTGACTTCCTTGGCCCATTCGTAGTGGCTGCTCATGGTCGGCGTCCCCCTACAGGCTCTTCAGGATGGATTGGAGCTGCTTCAACTTTTCAAGGCTCTGGGCGTTTCCTTCCTGTTCCTGCTCGATGGTGAGCGCAGCTTCCTCGACCTGGGCGGCCAGTTGCTTCAGGCGGGTGCTGAAGTCGTCGGCCAGCGCCGTGATCTGGCTGGACAGGTTGCCCAGGATTTCGAGGGGAGACTTGCTCGCCGGCGCGGCGCTGGCGGGTGCTGCTGATTGGACGGCTTGAGGCGCCACGGCGGTCTTGTGCATGGTGATGATTTCCTTCTTCGGGGTGGGCTGGGGCGTTCTGATGGCGTGGCGCTGGAAGCAGCCGGGTTCGGGCTCGCGGACGAGGCCGATTTCGCGCAGCGTCGCCAGGCAGCCACGCACGGTATGCAGGTCGGCGTTGCTGCGCTCGACCTCCTTCAGGGAGTGCCGAATTTGGCTCGCGGGCCAGGCTTCCTTGATGGGGACGACCTCGAAGACCTTACGCGCCAGCGCCGTTTGCCCCTGAAGGATCTTGTTGAGCTTGCCGGGGGTCATGGTTCAAGCCCTCCCGTGCGGGGGGGGCGACGCTGCGCGCAATCACCCGGTAGATGTCCTCGATCACGGTGGCGTCCTCGATGGCGCCGCCGAAGACTTCATCCACGACCTGGCCCAGCAGTTCGCGCGAGATTTCGGGCGGCAGGACACCCGCCGGCGCGTCATCGGTCGGCTCCGTGAGCGCCAGCAGCAGGGCCGCGTTGGCTTGCGTGAGCGCGGTGGTCAGCGCGGCGACGCCGTGCTGGCTGGTTTGCACCTCAAGGCGCGATTTCGCTTCCACGATGTCATCGCGCATGGACTTGAAAACTTCTTTGTCGGTCATTGAGCTATCTCCGGGTATCCGTCATGCAGCAGGCCGTCCAGCGTCCGGCCCGATTTCGATTTGCCGACACGCAGCATCACCGCGCCGCCGTCCTTCGTGCTATCGTTCTCGAAGCAATGCACGGTTCCGGCGTCGGCGACGATGAACGCTGGCACGCGCTGGGCGCGGCCCATCGACGTGTCGTATTCCTCGTCCTCTTCAGGTGGGCGCCAGTCGCCCCATTGCTTGAAGTGGAAGGCGACGCCGCCGGCGCGGCACTGTTCGCGCAGCGCGCGCACCCAGTCGGGGTTCATCGGGCGGGAATCGGCGGAACCGCTCTCGCCACCGACGATGACCCAGTGCAGGCCGCCGTCGGCAGGCTTGCGCAGCTCCATCTGTCGCTTGCCCGCGTGGGTGCGGAAGTTGCCCGTCGGCTCGCTGAAGATGTGGAACCGAAGATCCACGCGGCCCAGCAAGGGCTCCATCGACAGGAACCGCACGGCTACCGGCAGCGCCAGCAGCTTCGGAATGTCGCGGTCGGCTTCTTCCTGGCTGGTGATGGTCGCGCCCACCCAGACGTTATCGGGGATGCCCTCGGGGAACATGGCGGCCAGCATCTTGTCGGCATTGCCGATGCGCTTGGTCAGCAGCAGCCAGTCCAGGTGAGGCGTGGCGAGGATGAGGGCAGCCAGGTCGCGGCGCCATTCGTCCGGCACCTGGTTGTCGAACACGTCGGCCAGCGAGGCGCAGAAGACGCGGTAGCGCACGCCCAGACGGGCCGCCGTGGCGTTCCACTTCGCCGGCTGCGCCCAGTTCGATGCACTGGTGCGGCGGCGTGGTGCGCCCGGCCCCCAGTTGATCGCCACGCCGCCACCGAAGCGGGCATTGCGCGTTTCAGCGTAGCAGTGATCGCAGCCAGGCCCGACTTTCTGGCAGCCCTCCCAGGGGTTGAACGTGTGGTGCGTCCATTCGATTTTCGAGTTTTCAGCCATGAGGCCCTTCCTGTTCTTGTGTTGGGTCGAAGAACCCCAGGTGCCCGCGCACGGCCTGAAACGGCAGCGTCACCGCATCCTTCAGGACGAATCCATGCTTCCCGAAAAACCAGGGTGAAGGACTGTCTTCGACGCATCCGACGATGGTTGCGCGCCCGACGATGCCGCCGCGCTCCAAGTTGTCGAAAGGGGGAATCGTGATTCCGAGTTGCGCGGCCAGGTCGGCCCCGTCTTCGTACTCGGCGCGGGTCATGCCCTTGGCGGCATGAATCAGGAACTGCCCCCGGTATCCCGTCGGCCATGACCTGTTCTCGATGTCCTTGTAGCCGTTTGCAATCAGCCATGCCCAAGGCTGGCGGATGGAGAGGGCCTTCATGGTCAGCCCTCTTTGCCGGCCTGCTGCTGGGCCTCGATCTGCGCGCGGCGCGTGTCGTAGTGCTCGCGGCAGCAGAAGCCCTGCCCCATCCAGAGGCTGTTCGACGGCCTGCCGCAGTAGCAGGCGGGGAACGGGCCGGAGCGGTTGGCGTCGAAGTACGCCTGCGCCTCCTTGCCGTAGGGCTCGTCTTCGTCTGGGATGAAGCCGGGGCCGACGAGGCCGTTGTGGATCCAGCTCATGGCTTCTTCGGCACCCTTGCCGTGCTGCCATTCAATCCATGCGGCCTGCTGGGCCACTGTCATGTCGTGGATGATCTTGCCCAGGTCGTTGAGGGTTTGCTTCAGGCGCGCGATTTCGTCGCTTTCCTTGGGCTGCGCCGGGTGTTTCGGCCAGCCCGGCAGGCCAGTGGCCACGGCGCCGCCGGCGGTCGCGTACCACTCGATCATTTCCGCCACGCGGCGCACGGCGCGCTTGTCCTCTTCCTGCTCGTCGCGGGTTTGCGGGAACATCGCGCCGCGTCGCGCGGCCTCGTCGCCCACGGCGCGGATGGCGGAGACGATGCCCTGATAGGCCACCGGCGCGCCGGGTTCTTGCTCGCCTTCGGGCTTCAGCAGCGTGGGCAGCGCGCAAATCAGCAGGAAGCGCCACACGCTGCGCCAGTCGTCGAAGCCGACTTCGGCGCGCACCTTGTGGTACTGGTTGTTGTAGGCTTCGTGGCAGGCTTTCTCGTCATTGGCGAGGGCTTCGCAGCGTTGCGCGAAGGCGGGCTTGTTCTGTTCCATTGGGGTGTCCCTATCGTTTTTCGGTTGCAATCCTGGGGAACTGCATCGGCAGGATGTCGCCCGGCATCGTGCGTCCGTCCAGGTCGGTGTCGATCACGACGGCGCCGCACTTCGAGCACCACCGGACGACGGTGTAGGCATCGGGGGCCATGCTGTACGGCTGTCGCCCCACCTCGCGCAGGTCGTGCGCGCCACGGTCGAATGCGCAGGCCATGAGCTATTCCGCCTTGACGCAGATGTGCTTGCCCTCGGCGTCAAGGCGCGGCGTGATACCGCCGCCCGGCGAAACGAGGTATTGGCATCCGGTCAGCGCGTCCGTGACGGGCTTGATGCCGCTGCGGCCACCGCCCCATGAACCCTTGTCGGTGTCGTCGCGTCCGATGGGCGTGAGGGAAATGACCCATGAGAAAACAAGGCCGACGACGAACAGCCAGAACAGCCAGAGGGCAAATTGCTTGAGTGTTGCGAGTTCCATGTGCGGGGCTCCTTTCCCGCCCAGGCTTGCGCCCAGGCGGGGCGCTGGTGGTTACGGCTTGCCGGAGACGACAGGGAAGCCGGTCGCTTCCTTGATGCGGCCCAGCTCGTCGGTGACGGCGGTCTTGAACACGCGGTCGGGGCGGATGAGCTCGTACCAGAAGGTCAGCTTGCCGTCCTTCTCCCGGTACTTCAGGCGCGCTTCCAGCGGGTAGGCACTGGTGCTGCCGTCGAACACCGGCAGGCCCAGGGTGAAACGCTCGAACGCCTGCATGGTCGTCCGGGTTTCCTGCGTCGAATCATCGACGAACTCGAACTGCACGCCGCCGTCTTGCAGATTGACCTTGCTGCGCAGCTTCTTGTCGGAGTTGGCCTCGAAGCCCAGCGCCATCTTCAGGATGTCGGCACCGGACGGCATACCGGCCACGCTGGCGATGTCGGACAGGTTTTCTTCCAGCCAGGCGGCGAAGTCGATCTGGCTGAAGTGCTGCTTGTTGCGGGACAGCCAGCGTTTCCATTCCACGGCTTGCGCGGGCTGGAACTTGCACTGGTGGTCACGCCACTGGGCCGCACCGGCGTCGGTGCCGTGGTCGTTGAGAACGCCGATCAGGTTGAAGCGGCTGGCCTCGGCGTCGATGTCCGCGAAGATGGTGGTGGTGTCGGTGACGCCGTGCTTCTTCGTGTAGTGGATGAAGCTATCGGTGTCGGTGATCGTGACCTCGGCGCGCTTGCGCGTGGGCACGGGCAACAGGCTCTCCAGGTCGTGGACTTTGTAGCCGTCGGGCACGGCCACGAAGGGGATGCCGCCGTGGCTGGTCACGGGCTGCACGCTGGCAGCGCCGGCGGCGAGCGCGGTCTGGATGTTGTCGGTGGTTTGTTCCATGAGGAATAGGCTCCTTGGTTGCGGGTGGTGGGATTACTGGACGGCCTTCAGCTCGCGCACCGGGTCGGGTGCGACGGCCTTGAGGTCGAGCTTGGTTTGGCGCGGGTCTTCGCCAATGAGGTTGCCTTCGGGCGTCGCCCAGAGCAGCGATTCGGGCGGCAAGCCCTTGGGCTTGGTGATGCTCACGTCCGCCTTGACCGCCATCGCGCCGGCGGTGGAGGGCTTGACGGCAATCTTCAGCGTCAGCGTGCCGGCCTTCTGGTGCGAAGCGACGGCGTTGATGAGTTCGCTGAACTTCGCGCCCGCCACGTCCATGATGGGCAGCAGGTCGCCGTCCTCGGTTTCGAGGCGGACGGATGCGAGGTTTTCGTTAAGCGGCTTCGACATTTCGGGATTTCCTTTCAGGTTGGTGGGTGAAGCGGGCTACGCGGCCAAAGCCACGGCGTCCGCCGGGGCCTGGATGTCCGTGGCGTCCAAGATGTCGATGCCGACGCGGTGGGCGACGTGCATTTCCAGATGGGCGCCCTCGGATTTCTGCCAGCCGGGCAACATGGCGATGGCGTCGCAGCCCAGCAGTTCAAGCAAATCGACCCGCAGGCAGTCCTTCCAGCCCTTGCCGGGATCAGGGTTGAGGTCGGCGGGATTCACCGCGTCGTAGCCCAGGTCGCGCAGGCGCGCGGCTTCGGCGTGGAAGGCCGGGAAGTTGTGCTCCGGCAGGCCGGACATCGGGCCGCTGATGTAGATGCGGCGCTTCTTCGGCTTGCTGTGCTCGATGGCCTTGTTGGGGTCAGAGGTACGCCAGTCCGGCCAGTCGCGGGCCTCGTTCTTGGCCTGCTTCGCAGCCAGCGTGCGGATGATGACTTTCGGCGACGCGCCGGCGCGCCATCGAGGGCCAGAATCACCACGTCGATCCACTCTTCGATGTCGTCCGGCTTGCTGCCGATTTCGCGCAGTTCCTTCTTGATGTGGTCGATCACGCCCTGGGTGCGGCGGCCCGGCCCGAAGGTCTTGCGCGAGAACTCGGCCTGGCGCTCCAGGTGCGCGTAGAAGTCGAAGGGCTTGCCGCCACGGCGCGGGTACATGGTGTCGGGCATGGCGCGCCCGAACAGGGCGTAGGGGCCATCCTCGGTGTCGTAGATTTCCAGCAGCATCCAGCCATCGCCGTCGGGCGGTGTGGGCGTCCAGTAGCTGCAATCCGGGTCGCCGGAATCGAAGTAGCGTTCCGAAACGTCGTGGGGTGCATCGGATTCCATGCTGACGAAGGCCGATTCGATGCCGAACACGGCCAGCAGGTCGTCGTAGCGCACGCCCTCGTCGCAGGCGGGCAGATCGGGATGGGTGAGGTGGCCGTTTTCATCGCGCACGATGGCGCGCGGTGCCAGCAGTTTTTCACGCAGGTCTTGCAGGTCTGGGCAAGTGGATTTGCTCACGGGCAGTCCTTTCTTGGGGATAGGGATGTGGCCCCGCGCTCGTCCAGCTCCCGCCTCATGCGCGCCCAGGTGTCCGGGTGCATGATGAGAAAGTTGCCGACGAGCATTGCGTGGGGGTCGGGGATTTGCGGGATGACGGTGCGGGTTGCTCGCCACGGCTTCCACGGGCGCGAGAACAGGCGTTCCCGCCACGCGCGGCGAACCTTGACCGGCGGGCCGGCCACGGTGAGCAAGGGGTTTGTCCGCACCTGCATCCCAATGAGGGAGCCGGGCGGGTAGTTCATGGCTGCGGTGTTGCGCCCATGAAGTCGAAAAGGGCGATCAGTTCCGCGAATTCGCTCTGGCCGCCACCGCCGGGGTTGAGAAGCCCCGTATCGTTCACGCTGGCAGGGTCAAGGAAGCAACTGTCGGCGATCAGTCGGCGTAGCTTCGCTTGCTCGCGGCTGCTGGCGTCGAGCCGGTCGATAAAGGCTTTCGCCTCTTGCCAGTCGCGCTCTTCCATCTGGAATCGGTTGCTCCGGCGCCATGCGAACCCGCCAAGTTCATAGGCCAGATAATCGGGCTCGGAGCTCCATGCACCTTCCAGCAGCGCCCCGGTGATGTCGCAGGTGTAGAGCGCGTAGCTGTCCTCTTTCCCGAAGTAGATGCGCCCATCGTTGGAATATCGGTCATATCCCAGTTCTTCGAGCTTCTTGTCCAGGGCGGAGGAAGATAGCGTCATTGATTCGACGCTTCCCTTGTCGCCCTCGATTTCCAGCCAGTAGGCGTCTTCGAGCGGCTTGACGCATTGCCTTTTGATGAAGGCGATACGGCCCTTCAGCGATTTCGGCGGCTGATCGCCCCACGCTTTCACGGGATCCGGCAGCGGTGCTGGCGGAAAAGCCTTGTTGTACGCCTCGATGCCAGCGTCCGTGAGCGAGTAGCCGAAGCTCTTGAAAACGGGGTCATGGCGCTGAAGCAGGCCGGCATCGGCCATGCGTTCGGCTTCCTCCCAGTCCTTCTCGTCCAGCAGCATCGGGGCGCCGAAGTTCATCATGCTGGTGGCAACCTGGCTAAGGATTCCGGTGCTGTTCCCGCTCATGCTTCACCCCTTTCCTCGCTATCGGTGGCCACCAGCGGAACCGAATCGACGATGCCCAAGATTTCGTTCAGGGCGTCATACTTGCTGATGCCGTTCGGTTCCAGGTAGCGGTGCAGGACGCCCAGCACCTTGCGCAGCGCCTGCTTGGCTTGTTGGCCGTCGGCAGTCGACGGGGAGTTCTGGCTAACCAAGTAGGGCGCGGCGGCCAGCAGGCCCGCTTCCGTGCTGATGGACGGGTCGATCAGCCGGCCAGCGGCGGCGTGCCGCTCCGCGCATTGAGCCTCGGCAATCTGGAAGGCGTCGGTGGCGCGCTCCATGCGCGGGCCGCCGGCCAGGGTGATGCGCTCGCCGCGCTCCCAGAGGAACATGCAGAAGTTCGCCACGTCGCGCGGGTCGCCCTTCCAGAGGTGGCCCACCAGCATGTCGGTCAGTTCGTCGCCGGACACTTCCGCCTTGTCCTCCCAGCCGCCGCGCCCCTTCGCGCGCGCCACGGCCAGCTTGTCCTTCAGCACGGCGGCGAAGCGATCCACGGCCTCATCGTCGGGATGGATGGCCTTGGCGTGCTCTTCGCTGTGCCCGAGTTCGCCGCACGGCTCCCAGCACCGGGAACGGTTCGTGCAGGCGTGCTCGCCCATGTGAGCGCCGTCGGGGCAGACCGCCGGCGCAGCTTGTTGAACGGTGCTCATGGACTTCCCCTATGCGGCCATGCTGTCGGCGATGCGCTGGCTGGCGGCTTCGAGGTCGATTTCGAGCAGCCAGGCCACCACGGCGGATTCATGGACGCGGAAATGCAGCGCCAGCACGTCGATGATTTCGTCGTCGCTGGGGCGGCTCTTGCTGGTGGGCGCCGGGTTGGCGCGGGATACCGCCGGCGCGGTGGAAGGCCGGGCCGTGGTGGTGGGTTTGGCCGTAACCTGGGGCGTCGGGTCGGCCAGCGGAACGGCGGGCGTGGCGGCCCGCTGTTCTGCACGCAGCTTCGCTTCGGCTTCGGCCTTCGCCTTGGCCTCTTCCTCCTGCCGGATACGTGCGCGCTCCGCTTCCAGGCGGTCGGCCTCGGCCTTCTTGTGCGCGTCGATGCGCGCCGTTACCGCCAGCTTGAAGTCGTCGAACGGCTTGGCCGCGAGCTGTTGCAGGTCGGCCAGCAGCGCGCGGTATTCGGCGGCGTTGGCCTCGATCCAGCCCAGCTTCGTGCGTAGGTCGGCGGCCTGTTGCTCGGCGGCGATCTTGCCGTTCGCCAGAGCCGTGTCGAGCTTGTCCTGCATACTTTCCAGCGTCTTCAGGCCCTTGATGGCGCCCGCGAAGTCCGGAGTGGCAACGTCCATGCGCAGGCCAGCGATTTCACGCTGAAGCTCGGCGACGTGGGCGACGTAAGCCTTGCGGGCCGTTTCCACCTTCTCCGCGCGCCGGCGTGTCTTCTCGCTTTCCAGCAGCTTTTCGGCCATGAGGCGGTTGTCGCGCGTCAGCTTGTAGAGCATGTCCTTCTGACGCTTGGCTTCATCGACGGTCTGGATTTGCGCCAGCATCATCGTCTCGGCGGAGTTGAGTGCGTCCTCGGCCTTCTTCAGCGCCTTGATTTGCGCATCCAGGTCGATGAAGTCCTTGTCGGTTTCCGGCTCGCGGATGAGGCGGTTTTCAAGGAAGTCGCGCAAGGCAGCCTCGAACACCTTGAAGTTGTCCCGCACCGTGATTTCGCCGCTGATCTGCACCGCCACCGCCGGCAGCGCCTGCACGACCTCGGCGACGATGACCGGCTTCGCCTCGGGCAGCACGTAGTCGGCCAGGTCGCGGTCGAACTGCGCCCAGCCCGCCTCGATGCGAACGAACCAGGCAGGATCCGGCAGCACTTCGACATGCACGCAGTTCTCGGGCGTGCCGTCGGATACGGTGAAGATGACGCGCTTGGCACCCGTCACCAGCATGATTTGCTGGCACTGTGGCATGTGCTCTTCGGGCAACACGCCGGCGGCGACGGAAGCGGCCAGTTCGGCGGCCCATTGCTTGTGCTCGAAGGCGGTGTCGTAGCCCATCGTCAGGCCGTCGCACGACGCCGACAGAATGCCGCCGGTGTCCTCGTTCGAGCACGTCACCGGGTAGAGGTCTTCGCCGATCAGGTCTTCGATGATGGGCCGCGCCATCGCTTCGACTTCGTGACCGTAGTCGAGGATGTTCACCTGTACCCAGTCGCTGAACTCCTTGGGCGTGCCGGTGTGCTTCATGCGCAGCAGTTCGGAGCGCGTCGTTTTCTTCGACAGGCCCAGCATCGCGGCGGCCTCGCTGGCGCCGTGGTGGGTCAGGCGGAAGGCTTGCCACTCGGGGCTGCCTTGTTGAAGGTCATGGATTTTCATTCTTGAGTACCCCCAGCAGTGGCCCAGCCCGCAATCTCCATCTTCATGTCGGGCGTGAGCAGTTCCTTGGTTTCGATCATGGCGATGAGGTCATTCACCGGCTTGCCGGCTTCGACCTGCTTCTTCCAGCCCGCCGACTTCTTGGCGAAGTTCTCGGGGCTGCACGTCGGCAGGGCCTTCCCGCCGCCCGTGCCCGCGCCGCCGGTATTGCCCGTGCCAGTGCCGGCACTCTTGCCAGCTTGTTCGGCCTTGTTCTCCATGACGCTCTTCCACGAGGATTCACCGTCGCGGATGGCGCCGTAGATGCCGCGCAGATTCACCAGCTCGGCAGGCGAGCAGGTGTCCAGCGTGTGGCCCAGGTATTCGGTCAGGTCGGCGGCCTTGACGCCGATTTCGTTGAAGGCGTCGGCGATGCGCTTGCGCTCGGTGTCGGGGTCGCGCGCGGCTTCGTCGAGGCGGATGGCCTTGATGATTCCCTCGGCCTCGTCCTGCATGTCGCCAGGGATGATGCGCAGGCCCAGCGTGCGGATAGCCTTGGAGATTTGCGCCGCGCGCTTGTTCAGCAGGTCGTCGTCGGTGGCGGGCACCGTATAGACGTTGCGGTTGTAGCTGTTCTTGCGCACGCTGATGTAGCTGCCGTCGTCGGCGGGCTTCGAGCGTTCGACGGTCTTGGTCACGCGCACGTCGAGCGGGTAGGTGAGGTTGGATTCCAGGTCGGTCACGCTGACGCGGTGGATTTCCTTGCTCTCGTCCTCGAAGATCATGGTGGTTTCCACCAGGACGTTCGTCATGCAGCGCAGCGCGACTTCGACGAAGCGGATCCCCAGACCTTCCACGCCGTCGCCGATGGGCTTGCGGTAGTAGGCGCTCTTGTTGTGCGCGAAGCTGGGGCGGCGGCACTCCTTGAGCAGGTCTTGGCGCACCTGATCCCAGTTGCGCGGGCGGCGCAGCGCCATGACATAGCGCGCTTCGACGACAGCCTTTGCTTGGGCGGCCACGTAGGCGGATGCGGTTTCGGTGGCGGCGAGCGTGACGGCGGAACCGCCGAACTCTTGACGGGCAGCGAGCGCGCCGCCCTGTTGCATGTTGTCCATGTGTTTTCCTTGATGATGGGATGGATGGGCGGCGGTTACAGCGTGACCTTGGCGAGACGCCAGGACTTGCGGATGCCGTACCCGCGTTTGAGGTAGTAGTGAAAATCGGCCAGCAGCTTCAGCGTCTTCTTCATCGGGCCGGCTCCACGCTGATCTTGGAAATGCCGAACCGTTCGAGCGCGTCGATGGCGGCGTCGCAGGTGCTGGCGAAGAGCGCGGCGTAACGGAAGCGCGCGCCTGTGGTGGTCGTCACCTTGACCTGGCACTTGATGAGCGGCTTGGGGCGTGCGAAGTCGCCCGCCAAGGCCGCAGCCTGCGGTGTGCTCATGGATTTCCCTTTCAGATGGTTCCGAACGGATGCAGGCACCGCTTGGCGTCGATGTACGCCTGCTGGGCCTGCAATGGGTCGGAGAAGTGGCCCAGGAATTGACGCTCCCGGTTCAGCGTGATGTGGGCGCGGAACGTGCCCTCACGCCGGCCTTGGCTGACGCCTATCAGGCCGGTGCTGCTGTGCCGCGCAGCGCGGCGGCGGTTCTGCTGGTTCTCGGTGTTCGAGAGCTCGCGCAGGTTGCCGATGCGGTTGTCGTCGCGCCTGCCGTTGATGTGATCGACCAGCTTTTCAGGCCAGACGCCGAACACGTAGAGCCAGGCGAGGCGATGCGCGTTGTAGTCCTTTCCCGCGATGCGGATGCGGACGTAGCCGTTTCGCATTGTTCCTGCCGGGCTTCCGGCGGGAGCGCGGTTCGACTGGGGGGGGCGCGCCAGGCGAAGACGCCGGTGTAGGGGTCATAGTGCAGAAGGAGCCTAAGCACTTCCGCCGTGATCGCCGGAGTGCCATTTTTCGCGCTGCGAAAAAACCGGGCGGCCTGCTCGGCAGGCTCGCCCGGATACATGACACATGCCGACATGACCCATTACACCTTTGCGAGGCGACCGCCGACAGTCGTGCTGACGTGCGACGCGGGACTGTAGACGTACAGGCAGAAGAGCCCGCCGGCCGCGCCGTCGCCCCAATTGCCGCCGTGGTACGCCACGCCGCCAGACCAGAACCACGAGTAGTTGCCGTAGGCCGCGTCCTCTTGCTCGTCGCGGGTCTTCTTGGGCACGAACGCCGCACCCAGGTCGAATCCCTCGCCGACGTTGCGCAGGCGCTTGTGGATCCAGCCATGCTCCGGCGCTTCGATGCCAGTATTGAGCAGGTTGCGGTGGCCGTCCTTGTCCCAGATGAGGAACTCGCGGTTCGCGCCGGTCTGCAAGCCGTCCAGCATCTGCCAGACGTTGCCCCAGAGGCCCGTGATGCCCCGGTAGGCCGCCTGCACCACCTCGGCGTCATCGACCTTGCGCACGCCGTTTCCGTCGATGTAGCCCTCGCCCAGGATGGACTTGACGTTGGGCGTGCCGCACTCGATCAGCGCCAGCGCCTGGATGGCCGCGAGCTGGTAAATGCTCCACAACATCCAGCCCTCGCCGCGCGCGGCGGCGCGCGCCTGCATGGTGGGGAAGTCGATGCGTGCCAGCGGCATCAGGCCGGCTTGCGAGCCCAGCTTGTCGTCGCCGTCCGGCGTGCCCTGGTACTTGCCCAGCCAGTATTGCGCGAGGTCGGCGCCGTTGTTGCGGAAGGCCGGATGCAGCGCGTAGCCTTCGGCGGGTTCGTCGCTCACCCAGAGCGCCTTCTTGCCCAGCAGCGGGCCGTCGCGCACGATGTCGGAGCGGTAGTAGAAGGCCGGCACGCGCACCATGCTCTGGCCGTCGATTTCCTCGTCGGCGATGCCGGCGAAGGTCGGGTGGTTACTGAAGAAGCTGGCGTCCGGGGTGACGATGGCGCCGCTGTTGTCGATGCGCGTCCAGGGCGCGTGCTTTTTGCCGAAGACGATGCCGATTTGGCTCATGTTGATGTCCTTTGCGTTGATGGGGTGCTTGATGGGCAGGAGCGGGATTCCGGCTTTCACCATGTCCGGCATGGGCCTGTGCGCGTTCAGGCTCGCGTCCTACTCGCTGCGTCTGGCTGCGCACGACCGCCGAAGCAATCCCAGGCCAGCATCCGCTTTCGTTCCGGTTTCCACGACCTCCGGCTGGTCGAACAGACATGCGCCCGGTTTGATTCCCAGTCCAGCCTGTCAGTGGGGTCGGAAGGTGGTAGCGGCGGCTGGAATCGAACCAGCGACCTCCGGCTTATGAAGCCGGCGAGCTGCCAACTGCTCTACGCCGCAATTCGGTCAATCGAGCCCGGTTTCGGGCGGCGCGGTGCGCACGATGCGCGCCGCTTCATCGAAGGCTTTTGCAAGCTGTTCCCGGCGTGCCGACGACTTGGGGAGCCAGAACGTCACGGCGCTCCGGTCGTCGTCCTGCGGCGGGTGGTGCAGCCTGTCGCTGCTGTGCAAGATGAACTGGACGGCGTGATACGTGACGCCGGTGTTGCTCGGCTTTTCGACACGTAGCACTTCGTCCGTCAGTTCCTGGCTGTAGATGTTGATGCGCATGTTCTGTGCCTCGCGGTGCGTCAGCCGATGAAGCCGTGGTACTGACCTTCGCCCGTGCCCCAGATGTCCGCCGACTGGATGCAGGGCGTGTCCTCTGGGCTGCCGAACATCGCCAGGTCTTCCTCGCGGTCGTGCGCCTCGGCGCGCAACTCTTCTTCGATGGCGTCCTCGATCATTTCTTGGATGTCGGCTTCGCTGTCTTCGGGGCCGGAGCTGGCGCGAACCTCTCGTTCGACGCGCGCGCGACGGGCAACTTCGTACTGGTTTCGGTTCATGGCTTTGCTCCGGTGGTTGATGATGCTGATGGCGGTCGGGCTACCTGCACCATTTGCAAGCGCGCTTTTCTCGGCCTGGCTGGCAGGCGTCATCGGGGCTCGTCCGCCGCCTACCCGTCCTCACGGGTAGGGGATTCGGTCATGCGACCGCCATCAAGGGGCGCCCCGGAGACGGGCTCCAACTTGCCCGTGGGTGCTTCGCTCTGGGGTTGGTCGGCGCTGGATTTGCCCAGGGCGCCTCTTGATGGCCCCGGCCTTTCACCGGGGTGCGACTGTTGGCGTCGTCCCTCCGCCTATCGCGCGGCGGCGCGGGCATGGATTACGCGGTGGCGGCCTCGGCGTTCGCCGGCGGCTCGGCCACGCGCAGGTACGGGTGCTTCTCGGTTTCCTTCTTGATGTGCTGGCTGAAGTGCGTGCCCAGCGATTCGGCGCTGTCGAAGGTGGCGAATTCCTCGGCGTTGAAATTGCCGTAGTGGTACAGCGCGCCGTGGCTGCCGTCGGCCCGCTTGAAGCGGATGGCGAGGGTGTTGGTTTCGGCGTTGTGGCCGATCTCGGCGATGCGCGAGGATTCGACCGCCTTCATGGCGATGGGGCTGGCGTCAATTTGCATGGTTGGCCTTTCGGTTGTGGTTGAGGGGAGCATCAGCACCGGCGACTGGGTGCAATCGGCGGTGGTGATGGCCCTGTTGCCAGGGCATCACTCCGGCCAGACGCTGGGCCTGGCCGGTTGCGGCATTGATGCGACGTAGTGCGCGCGCCGCGCCCCTGCTATGCCCGCTGTCACGGGCGGCTCGCCCCGACTTCGCGGGGCCTGATTGCAGGGACTTCACTTCTGCCCGTCGTTACCTGCGCCACGGACGGGTGGGCGTTCGCAGTTCGCAAATAGCGAACGTGCAAACCGAACCTATGGTTTCAACGCAGCCCCACGGGCCACTCCCCCAGGGAGATTCGGGTTTCGCGCACTTTTGCTTCTACCGTGCGCGCCACGGGGTAGGAGGTTGTCGCCGCGCCTCTTGCGAAGGGGCCTCGCCTCTGTTCATCCACCAAGTTTTTAAGGAGCACCGCGCTCTGCATTTGCCTGCTGTTGCGCGCTTCAGTAAGGCGAATGATAGCACCGTGCTTTTCATTGTCAATAGCACCGTGCTAAATTTTTCGACAAAAGAAAACCCGGCCAAATGGCCGGGCTTCTGGGCGGTGCGGGGGCGGGAGGGAGAGGCGGCTATCTCATGCCGGCGCCCTGTAGGCCGGTCAGCATGGCGGGTACGCCTGGCCGCAGGGTTTCATCGGATAGGGATTGCAGCACGTCGGGATTCAAGCCGGACAGGTCGGATATGCGCGCGCGGATGGCGTCGCCGGCGTACTGCGGACTCGGGCCGCGCCGCTGCTTGCGTGCAAATGATGCCTCGATCAGGCCGCCGGACATTGCCGCTGTGGCGCAGGCGGCCACCACGTTTTTGTCGGCGCGCTTGGTCTTCGATGCGTCGTCCCAGCACTTCATTTCGTCGGCGAACATCTGGGGCACGCCACCCTCGGCGTAGGCTTGGAACATCATCCCGGCAATCGTCGATATTTGCTGATCGGACAGCGCGGGTGGTGCGGCCTGCGCTACGCCGGCCAGCAGCATGGCGGCAAGGAGCGCGGTGCGAAGCATGGTCATGGTGCGATTCCTTTCTGTTCGTTCTTGGCCTGATACTCTGCCATCTTCTCAATGAGCGTGAGCTTCATTTCCATGCCCACGGCGCGTTCGGCGCGCTGCTTGGTGATGCCAAGGGCTTCTGCAATCTCGGCGATCTTCTTTCCGCTCGATTTTAATTCCTTCGCGCGCATCGGCACCACACCGAACTCCCAGAACGTCACGGCCTGTTGCGCGATGGCCTGGACGATGGACTCTTCCGATTCAGGCAACTCGCTCTGCGCAATAGGGCGCACGAAGTCGGCGCGTAGCTCGCGGTTTCGCGCTACGACACCGAAGCCATCGGCACTTGCCGCAATGACTGCGACGCGGTTGATGTCGTGCATGGTGGATGGCGGAGGGAGCATCGGCGGCTCTTCCTCTTCGGGCTCTTCATCTTCATCTTCAAAGGCTGCCGTGGGGCTGATGCCGACACATAGCCAAGTGTCGGAGCCATCCAGCCTCACCCTGGCCTCGAACCCATCGAGCAGGGCGCGCTCATCGTGCTGGGCCATGTGCTTCTCCAACACGCAGATGGTGCCCGGCCCATACAGTGCCTTGTGTGCTTCAAGGTCTGGGTCGCCCAGGAAGACCAGGGAGCCGCCGCGCAGCTTTCCTTCGATGCACGGGATTCCCAGCTTGGCGAGCTGGGCGACGGTGCGTGCCATGCCGGTTTCCACGACGCGCTCGCGGTGCGCCGGCTCGATATTAAACAGGTCGTCGGCGGCGCCCGTGTTGATGTGATAGAAGCCCAGCATGAAGCGCAGGATGGTTTCTATGTCATCGGTGGCGACTTCGATTTTTTCTTGCACTACGTTCCCCTCGACCATACGAGCGTCAGCTTAGGCGGCGGGTTTCTTTTTTCTCTCGGCGCTGAAACTGTCGGCAGCTTCCTTCGTCATTCCAACGAGGAACTTAACTGCCGACGGATCCAGCCACGGCGGCGCGCTGCCGATGTTGAGGACGGCATTGACCAGCTCTCGGCGCACCTCGTCCGCGCGCTCGTAGGCCGTCCAAGGCCCTTGCGCATCACCGACTTGAGCAGTTTCTTTCGGCTCGTGATCGAGGGTTCCGCGCTCCATCCCTAATTTTTCTTCGATTTCGCGCGCGAGGTCGCTGCCCATGCTCCTGACCTTCCCAGTCCGGGTATTGGGCGCTTTGTTCTTGATTTGGGTGAGGGTTGCGTCCGTGCGCGTGCGGCCCAGCGCGGCGTTCAGGTCGGCCACCGTGCCGTGCTTTTCAACCAGCCGCAAGAGCCAATCGTGACGTACCTCTTCTATTGTTCTCATACCCTCTATTCCATAGCACCCTGCTAATTATTGGAAGACGCACGGTGCTATTGCTTTTGTGTAGCACCGTGCTATTATTCGCAGCATGAACCTGCGAACCTACATCGATCAGCAACGCGGACGGGCTGCCGCCCTTGGGCGGGCGCTCGAAGTTGCGCCCGTGCTCATTTCCCAGTGGGCGAACAACACCCGGCCCATCCCCGCTGAACGCTGCCCGGCCATCGAGAAGGCCACGGGCGGTGCCGTGACGTGCGAAGAGCTGCGCCCTGACGTTGATTGGGCCTACCTGCGCGGCTCTGGCGCTGCTGCAAATAACGAGACGACTGGAAGCGAGGCTGCTGCATGACGGGTTTCCTTTCTTTCGACGAAGCCAGTTTCCACCACCGCCAAGCGCGGGACTAGACGAAAAAAAGGAGACGTTCGCCAATGCGCCGCCCCATCAAACAAGCTCACCGCGCCCTGTTTCTGGCCCTTCAGGCCGACGCCAAGGAATACCCCGGCGGCGTCCGCGCCATCGCCGAAACGATGGGTATGAACGGCAACACCCTCGCCAACGGCATCAACCCCGACCACGAGGCCCCGCCGCCGTCCTTCAGCGTCATCCTCGAAATCGTCGTCGTGGCCCAAGCCAAGCGCGCCATCTTCGCGCTGGCCCACCTCGTCGGGCAGGTTCCTATGGACTTCGAGTTGGAAGCCCGTCCGCCTGCCGAGGCCGTCAAGCTGTTCCTGTCCCTGGTGAAGGCGTCGTCCGAGCTGTTCGGCGCCGGATCCGAGGCCGCGATGGATGGCCGCTTCGACGGCGACGAGCGCCGCACGCTGGAACCGCTGCTGCTGGCGCTGATGAAGGCCAGTGGAGAGCTTCTTCAGGCCATCCGGGGGAACTGACCATGACCAGCGCCCCGACCACCGTTCTTGACGGCGTGCAGCCCGAGCAGGCCGTGCGCGATGGCATGAGCCAGACCACCTACCGCGCCACGCGCCCGGAGCGTTCGCGCTTCGTCAGTACGCCGGCCACGGAATCCCACGCACCCGCCGAGCAGGCCCAGCCGGCGCGCCGCATCCAGATCGGGCCGACCGACGTGTAGGAGCTGGATGCCATGATGAACACCGAAACCCTGCAACATCCTTCGCACGCCCGCCGCGCCGCCACCGCGCGCCGCCTGGGTGAGCAGCAGATGCAGCTTTCCTTCGACGCGGCCACGTCCGCCGACCCCAGCTTCGGCGAGCGGGCCTATGCCTTCATCGTCGCCTACGTGCGCGAGCAGGCAGCCGCGCTGGGCAGCGTGCCCGGCGAGCAGGTGACGCTTGCCGCGCGCGCCGCTGGCATCCGCCCCAAGGACGACCGGGCTTTCGGTTCCATCTACGCCAAGGCCATCCGCAACGGAGACATCCGCGTGGCGGGAACCTGCGCGCGCGTGCGCGGGCATGGAACCGCCGGCGGACGCCTCTATGCACCCGGCAACGGCAAACAGGCGGAGGGCCAGGCTTGAACGTCCTGTTTGAAACCGGAGAATCCGGCTCGACCGCCACGACACACGACTGGCTGACCCCGCCCGAACTACTGGCGACGCTGGGCGAGTTCGACCTCGACCCCTGCGCGAGCGAGTTTCAGCCGTGGCGCACGGCACGCCAGCAATTCACCATCCGCGACGACGGCCTGACCCGCGAATGGGCTGGCCGTGTCTGGTGCAACCCGCCCTATGGCCCGCACGCGGCCCTGTGGCTGGAACGCTGCGCCGCCCACGGCAACGCTATTGCCCTGGTGTTTGCGCGCACCGAAACCGCTGTCTTCCAAGACCACGTTTGGCCCAAGGCCGACGCCATGCTGTTCCTGCGTGGGCGCCTGTCGTTCAGGCTTCCTGGGGGGGGGGCGTGCCGGAAATTCGGGCGCCCCATCCGTCCTGATCGCCTTTGGCAAGGCCAATGCCGAAGCCTTGGCCGCGTGCGGCCTGTCGGGCGCGTTCATCCGATTGCGGGGTGCTGAATGAAGCCGCAGATGGATGACATCAAGGGCCTTTCCGCCGAAGACGTGCTGGCGCCGTTTGTTGGCCGTGACCACCTGACGAACCGCGAGCTTTTCCAGCAGCTTGCCCTACAGCTCGACATCCCCGAGGCGGCGCTTGACGCGCGCGCACCCGTAGGCAAGTCCGGCAAGAGCTACAACCTGTTCGAGCGCAAGGTGCGCTGGCACCAACAGACCCTGAAGCACCTTGGTGTTCTGGAACGGGTTGATCGTGGCACCTGGCGCTTGAGCGGTGATGCGAAGAAGGAGCTGACGCCGGCACCGCGTCGCTCCATCCTGCTGGCGTTCTCTACCGACCTTGGCTGCGCCCTCTGGGCGAATGCCGAGGATGTGTTCTCTGGACTTGGCGAGCAAATCACACTGGCCTTTACCTCGCCGCCGTACCCGCTGGCGAAACAACGCGCCTACGGCAATGCCAACCAAACCGCCTACATTGACTGGCTGCTGCCGATTCTTGAGCCCATTGTGGCGCACTTGCGGCCCGGCGGTAGCGTGGTGCTGAACCTTGGTAACGATATTTTCGTGCCTGGATCCCCGGCGCGCTCGCTTTACCTGGAACGGCTGACCCTGGCGCTGCACGACAAGCTGGGCCTGCATCTGATGGAGCGTTTCGTCTGGCACAACCCGACGAAGCCGCCCGGCCCCGTGCAATGGGCCTCGATCAAGCGCGTGCATCACAACACGGCCTACGAGCATGTGCTGTGGTTCACCAATGACCCGGAGCTGGTGATTGCCGACAATCGCCGCTGCCTGCGCGAGCACACCGACAAGCACCGCAGGTTCATGGACGCTGGTGGCGTGCGGCAGTACGCCCGTTACGCCGGCGGAGCCTACACGGTGCGCGAGGGCAGTTTCAGCGCGCCGACCGAGGGCGCTATCGCCCGCAACGTGCTGGCCGTCCCACACCGCGACCCAGACCAGCAACCCGCGCGTGACTTTGCGATGCGGCACGACCTGCCGGCCCATCCGGCGCTGATGCCGGTCAAGCTGGCAGAGCACTTCGTCCGTTTCCTGTCCGAGGTCGGCGACCTGATCGTGGATCCGTTTGGTGGATGGGCGACGACCGGGCGCGGTGCCGAGCTGAATAACCGGCGCTGGCTGGTTACGGAGCGGTGCCGGGAATACCTGATTGCGGCGGCGCAACGCTTCCGGGGCGCCCCCGGCTTCAACGCGGCTTTCGCTGCCAGCAATGGGGGGCTGCATGGCGGCTATTGAGTGGTTCAGGCTGTGGCATGACATGCCCAATGACCCGAAGTGGCGTACCGTCGCGCGCACTTCCGGCCAGCCTATTTCCCTTGTTCTGTCGGTTGCCCTGCATCTGATGGTGGATGCGTCACGAAATGTCACGCGCGGTCACGTCACTGTCACGGCGGAAGATGTGGCAAGCGCGCTCGACGTGACGGACGAGGCCATCGAGGCGATTTTCAAGGCCATGCAGGGCCGCGTGCTGGACGGTGATCGCCTGTCCGGCTGGGAAAAGCGCCAGCCGAAACGCGAGGATGCGGGCAACCCGGAAACCGGCGCAAAGTCCGCTGCCGAGAGGAAGCAGGCCCAGCGCGAGCGCGAAAAGCAGGCCCGCGAAGCTGCTGGGAATGGCAGTGGTCACGTCGCGTCACGCGATGTCACGCTAGATAAAGATACAGATAAAGATTCTTCTGTATTCCCTGACGGGAATACAGGGGGCGCTTGCGCGCCTGCACCTTCGGCCCCTGGGCCTGACGGCGAAGGCTTGCCTGCTGAACCCGGACAGCCTGGCGGTGCTGCTGCGCCTGCTGCCGAAGGCGGCAAGGGTGCCGACCGTCTGCCGCGTGCGCTGGGCGTGCGCGAGCTGGTTGCCGAGGGCGTGGAGCGCAAGCATGCCGAGGACTGGCTGAAGGTGCGTTCCGCGAAGCGCGCCCCTCTGACGCAAACCGCTTGGGATGACGTGAAGGCCGAGGCCGCCAAGGCCGGCATCACCCCCGCCGATGCCGTGCGCGTGTCCGCGACGAACTCGTGGCAGGGCTTCCGGGCGACCTGGTACGCCAAGCAGGGCCAAGAGGGTAGTGCCGCGCGCGGCCCGGCGGCGACCGGCACCCACGGCGGCTACGAGAACCGCAACTACGGCCAAGGAGGCGCACTGTGACCGCCACGACCGCGAAACCCATCCATTCCGGCTTCCACACTCCGCCGCTGACCCGCGAGGACACCTGCGCGACGCACGGCCCGTTCGAGGCGCGCTGCTTCCTGGGCAACGCCTGGACGGCCTGCCCGACCTGCGCCGCCGAAGAGAAGGCCCGCGAGCAGGCCGAGGCTGACGCCAAGGTGCGCGCCGATGCGGTGGCCCGCTGGCAGCGCAAGATCGGCGAGGCCGGCATCCCCGAGCGGTTCCGCGAACGCCGCCTTGCCACCTACGCGGCGAAACTGCCCGGACAGAAGCGCGCGCTGGACTTCGCCATCGCCTACGCCGCCCAGTTCGGCGAGATCCGCAAGACGGGCCGCTCCGCGCTGTTCATCGGCCTGCCCGGAACCGGCAAGACGCACCTGGCCGTCGGCATCGGCCTGGAAGTCATGGAGCACCACGGCGCCGCCGTGCTCTTCACCACGGTCATGCGCGCGGTGCGCCGCGTCAAGGACACCTGGGGGCGCGACAGCCGGGAGAGCGAGAGCGAGGCCATCGCCGCGCTGGTGTTCCCCGACCTGCTGATCCTCGATGAGGTGGGCGTGCAGTTCGGCTCTGACACCGAAAAACTGCTGCTGTTCGACATCCTGAACGAGCGGTACGAGCGCCGGCGCCCGACCATCCTCATGTCGAACCTGGCCCTGGACGACGCCGAAGAGGGTGGGCGCGTGGTGCCGGGCATCAAGTCCTACCTGGGCGAGCGGGTGTTCGACCGTCTGCGCGAGGACGGCGGCCAGTCCGTCGTCTTTGACTGGCCCAGCCATCGGAAAGGGGGCGACCATGCCTAAGCCCGGCGAGAAGCACCACAAGGCCCGGCTGTCCGACGCCAAGGTGCGCGAAATGCGCGCCGTGTACCACGGCTGGCAGGCCAGCAACTGCGAGCACCGCAAGGGCTACGGCGTTCTGGGCCGCCTGTTCGGTTGCAGCCCCTGGACGGCGCGCGACATCGTGACCTACCGCACGCGGATTGGAGCCTGACCATGAGCGACGTGGTTCTGGTGAAGACCCTCAACGGCGCGCTGGCGCCGGCGGACGCGGAGGCCGCCGCCTTCGTCGAAAAGCTGAAGGCCGGCCAGGGCGTGCGCGCAACGGTGCGCAAGGCGCGCAACGTCAAGTTCCACCGCAAGGCGTTCGCCCTGTTCAAGCTGGCCTTCGAGGTCTGGGAGCCGGTCACGCCCCTGGAATACAAGGGACTGCCCGTCGCCAAGGACTTCGAGCGGTTCCGCAAGGACATGACCATCCTGGCCGGGTTCTACAAGCCGGTTTACAACGTGCGCGGCGAGCTGCGGCTGGAAGCCGAAAGCCTGTCCTTTTCCAGCATGGACGATGAGCGGTTCGAGCAGGTGTTCCGCGCCGTGCTCACGGTGGTCTGGGATCGAGTGCTGAAGGCCGCCGGCTACGCCAGCGAGGAAGAGGTGGAGCGCGTCGTCAATGAGCTGATGAGGTTCGACCAATGAAGCGCGCCCCGACCGCCGCCGAGAAGCGCCACATGGGCCGCGTCGCCGCGCTGGGCTGCGTCCTCTGCGATCACCTTGGCCTTGGCGCCACGCCGGCGCAGGTGCATCACATCCGCGAGGGGCAAGGGGCCAGCCAGCGCGCCAGCAACTTCCTGACCGTGCCCTTGTGCCCGGAGCACCACCAGGGCAAGAGCGGCCTGCACGGGCTGGGCACCAACGCCTTCGAGCGCACCTACCGGCTGTCCGAGCTGGACTTGCTCGCCATGACCATCGAACGACTGGGGGCCGGATGCCGGTAAATGCCGACGACACCGTGAAGTGCATCGACTGCGGCCACTACCGGATGAAGGATGCCGGGCAGATGGGCCGCCTGGGTTTCGGCCTCTGCGCCATGAGCCCCAGCACGTCGTCCTTCCCGTCGTCGGTGTATCCCCGCCAGTGCGCGCAGTTCCGCCTGGCCGACGAGAAGACCCTGGGCGCGCGCCGCGCGTGGCTGGAAAAACGCGGGGAGGCTGCCTGATGGCCGCGAATACCTTGCGCTGGACGGAAGAGCAGCTTGCCGCACACCAGAAGCGCGCGGCGGAGCCCGCCCGCGCCGGTGTGGCCGAAGGCGGACAGGCCGTCGCGCTCCCCGTGGCCACGGGCACTGTGCGCGAGCCCGACATGAACAAGACCGAGGCCGAGTACGCCCAGATGCTGGAAGCCCGCCGCGTGAGCGGGGAAATCCAGTGGTGGGCCTACGAAGCCATGACCCTGAAGCTGGCGGACAACACGCGCTACACGCCGGACTTCCTGGTGATGCTGGCCGACGGGGCCTTGGAGGTGCATGAAACGAAGGGCGGATTCATCCGCGAAGACGGGTGGCTGAAATTGAAGGTGGCCGCCGGCATGTTCCCGTTCCGGTTCTTCCTCTGCCAAAAGCAGGCGAAGAAGGCGGGCGGCGGCTGGACTATCAGGAGGGTGTAACGATGGCAACAGAGAAGAAAACCATGTCCCTGACCACGCGCCAAGAGCAGGCGGCGGCGGTCAAGACCATCGGTGCCCGGATGCGCGCGGCGCGGGAACTGTGCAACCTGTCCCAGAGCGCGGCAGCGCGTCGTCTGGGGTATGCGAACCCCTCGAAGCTGTCGAAGGTGGAGCTGGCGACGGATACCAACTCCGTGCCACTGTGGCTCATCGTGCGCGCAGCGCGCGTGTATGAGGTGTCCGTGGACTTCCTGTTCGGTGCTACCGATGACTGGGAGGTGGGCGCCCGGATGACCCAAGAGCGGGAAGTGTCCGCCTGGATGTTCGACACCTTCGACAAGCTGCGCCAGCGGGACATGGAAACCCTCAAGCGTCTGCATGACCGGGTGCAGACCCTGACCGATGCCGTGGCCGTCATGCTGGCCGCGTCCGAGGATGCCAGCGTCGCCCTGGCCCGGTTCGCCGAGCTCAACCCCGCGTTCGAGGAAATGCGCGCCGGCTCCCGGCTGGTGTCCGCCGTGGAGCGCGCCAGCGATTCCGCCAAGGCGGCGAAGACCAAGATGGAGCGGTTCCGCATGGAGTGTGCCGTCGCCGCCCCGCAGACCCATCAATTGAGCCTGGCGCTCTGACCTTGAAGAAGACGAGATCCGTATGGCTGCACCCCCGAAGCTCTCCCCGCAGAAGTGGACTGCTGTTCGCGCCAAGTGGGAGAACGACCCCCGCGACGGCTACACCTGGCTGGTGGCCGAAATGGAACTGCCCGTCTCCGCGCCTGCCGTGCGCAAGCGCGCGACCGCCGACGGCTGGCTGAAGAAGTCCCCGCTGCACCTGCCGGGCGAGAAACCTACGCCCGAAACCATCGAAACCAAAGCAAAGACCGGCAAGAGCGGGAAGCCGAAGGCAAAGGTTTCTGGCCGCATGGTTTCCGAGAAGGGCGAAACCATCGCCGGAGAAACCATCGAAACCTTGCCGGCTACGACCATGCAGGCCGTGGAGCGCGACCCGGACGAGTTCGGAGTGTTCGCCGACCTGACCGACCAGCAAGAAATCTTCGTGCGCGAATACCTTGTGGATTGGAACGCATCGGCAGCGGCAATCAGGGCCGGATACAGCCCCAAGAGCGCGATGACGCAGGGCTGGCAGCTTCTACAAAATCCGAAGGTGAGCCAGGCCATCGTCACCCTCGCCACGGCCCGCGCCCGCCGGCTGGGAATCGACGGCGACGAACTCATGCGCCTGTGGGCCGCCATCGTCACGTTCGACGCGAACGAAATCTCCCAGCTTCGCCGGGTCTGTTGCCCGTACTGCTGGGGCGAGGGCCATGCCCGGCAATACACCCCGTCCGGCCTGGAAGAGGCCAAGAAGAAGCACGACCGGGAGCGCGCCCGCCGGAAGAAGGCGGACAGTGCCGACGACATCGGCGAGTTCCCTGACTACACCGACGCTTGGTATGACAAGCGCAAGGCCCCGCACGAGGACTGCCCGGAGTGCCACGGCCACGGCATCGAGGAAGTGTTCTTCAACGACACCCGCAACCTGTCGCCGGCGGCGCGCCTCGTCTATTGCGGCGTCAAGGTGGGCAAGGAGGGCATCGAGGTATTGATGCTGTCCAAAGAGAAGGCGATGGACAACCTGGCGCGCGCGCTGGGCCTGTTCAAGGAGAAGGATGTCGAGGTCAATATCAACATGGTGTCGGGCGAAGACCTCTACCGCATCTACGAGGACAAGATGCACCAGGCGCGCACGCGGCAGGCGGCGGTGCTGTCCGAGCGCGGCCTGATCGAGGATGCCACGCCGGCGGGCGGCGGTGAGGACGGGCAGCCGCTGCAAGAGCCGGAATCCACGGGCAGCTAGGCGCATCATGGCGGCCAAGAAGAGGAACCGGAACCTGCTGGAAGACCCGCGCTACGCGGAGTTCGTGGAGCGGTATCACGCCGACCCGCTGCGCTTCGCCGTGGAGGTGACGGGCTTCATGCCCAGCGCCGACCAGATGGATTTGTTCCAGGCCATCACGCCGGAGAATGCCAAGGTGTCCGTGGTGTCCGGCACCGGCACCGGCAAGACGGCCAGCTTCGCGCGCATCGCGCTCTGGCACTTGCTCTGCTTCCCTGTGGCGGTCTATGACGGCAAGGTGGAGGTGGGCAGCAACACCTACATCGGCGCGCCGTTCATCCAGCAGGTTGCCGACGGCATCTGGAAGGAAATGCAGGATGCCCGCATCGCCATCGCCAACGGGCCGCACGCCTGGCTGAACGACTTTTTCACCATCACGAAGACCCGCGTGCATGTGAATGGGTTCGCCGAGCAGTGGTTCATCACCCAGATCGCAATGAAGAAGGGCGAGGCCATCGGGGTAGCGGGTAAGCACCGCTACTGGCAGCTCATCATCATCGACGAAGCAGCCGGCGTGTCCGACGACCACTTCGACGTGATCGACGGCACCCAGACCCAGGGCGGGAACCGCACGCTCATGGCGTCGCAGGGGGCGCGCAACGCTGGGCGCTTCTACGATTCGCACCACACGCTGAAGCGCGAGAACGGGGGAAGCTGGCACGCGCTGCGCTTCAATTCCGAGCTGTCGCCCTTCGTCACGACCCAATGGCTGCGCGAGCGGGCGAACGAGAGCGGCGGGCGCAGTTCCGTCGAATACCAGATCCGCGTGCTGGGCCTGTTCGCCCAAAGCAGCAGCAATGTCCTTCTGACCCGCGCCGACATCGAGGCCGCCTTCGAGCCGCGCAAGCTGATCGCCGACGACGAACCCTTCGGCCTGGTGGTGCTGTCCGACGTGGCCTTGGGCGAGTACCGCGACGATTCGGTTGCCATCGTCGCCAAGATCATCGGCGACACCGACCACGGGCCGGACGCGCGCCGCGTGGAATACATCGAAATCCCCATCGCGGCCAACGACAAGAACGAAATCGACCTGGCCGGCGACCTGGTGAATCTGGTGGGCAAGCTGTCCAACGCCACGCTGTACGTGGATGCTGGCGGCGTCGGCGCGACCGTGTGCAAGCTGATCGAGCGTTCCGGCGCCACGGTGGTTCGGGTGAATTGGGGCATCCCTTGCTTCAAGAACGAATACAAGAGCCGGTTCTACAACCTGCGCGCGTGCGCGATGGTGCGCTTCCGTGATGCCGTCCGGCAGGGCCGCGTGGTGCTGCCGCAGGGCATTTCCAAGAAGCTGCGCGAGAAGATCATCGACCAGGGCTCCCGGCTGCCGTACCACTTCAGCGAGGCCGGCGGCCTGCGCTACGTGATGATGTCCAAGGAGGACATGCGGCGCGAGGGCATCAAGTCCCCTGACTTGATCGACGCCATGAGCTTTGCATACCTCGAAGGCGCTACCTACATGGTGAGCGACAGCGCCGGGGAATTGACGAACAGCCTGACCGACGAGGTATCGAAGAAGGCCGCCGAAATGTTCGCCGACGTGTAGGAGAAACCCGATGATGAAGGACGCAATTACCCGCATCTTTGCCGTGGCCGTCACTGGCCTGGCCGTGTCTATGGCCGTCGTGAGCGCATGGCAGCGCGCCGGCGCGGAGGTGGATAGATGGCTGCTGGCCGGGCTGTCGTCCGTGATCGTGCTGGCCGTGCATCTGCTTCCCGCGCTGCTAGGCCGCTTCTCCCGACTGGTGGTCTGGCCGGTCTGGTGCCTTTGCTTCCTGGCCGCGCTCTGGGGGCATATCTGGTTCTTCGCCAATGCCAGCCACGGCGCCGCCGAGGGCCGGGCCGCGTCATCCGCCAAGGCCAGCGCCATGCAGGAGCAGCGCGCCGCCATCGAGGCCGAGCTTTCCCAGAACAAGGCCCGCTCCGCCGCGACCGTGGCGGGCATCCTCGCCGGCACGAAAGACCCCCAGCGCCGCGTCGCGCTGGAAATCGAGCTGGCCCAGGGCAAGAGGGCGAACGACCTGCGCGCCCGGCTGACCGCGCTGACCGACCAGGAAGCCGCCGGGGCCGAGGTGGATCCCGTGGTGGCGCGCGTGACCGCCGTGACCGGCCTGCCCATCGAGGCTTTGAATACGTGGTCTGGTGTGGTGATCGCCATGCTGCTTGAGGTGCTGGGCTCCCTGCTGTGGGTGGCGGCGCTGGCCGGGCAGACCGTCGCGCGGCACGGCCAGCCGGACGACGCCGACATGGTGGAACGGCTCTACGCGGCGCTGGAAAACAGCGAAATCAGCCCGACCGCCGAGGACGTTTGCAAGTTCATCGGCGGCTGCAACCACGATACCGCCCACCGCCTGCTGCGCGGCCTTGAGGTGAGGATGAAGACCAGGTAGCCCGCAAGAACGGGAAAAAGCGACCCTGCCCGGCGACGCCCACGACCTACCATCAGGCGAGTGAAGAAAGGGGGCTCCCCATGCAAACCAACGTCATCACCTACAACCTGAAAGAGCGGGGCCGGCAGTATCGCGGCAAGGAGCGGCATTTCAACATCCGCGCCATCGTCGCCGCCATCAACGGCCCGGCCTGCCAAGAGCGCGTGCGCAACCGCGACATGCAGGGCTACTACGGCCATTGGCCGCGCATCAAGTTCGGCCTGAACCCTGCCGAGGGCGGACTGGAAGGCGGCAAGCCGTCCATCGTCGAACCGGCCCTCGTGACCACGCTACTGCGCGCGCACGACGACGGCACCATCGAGCATCAGGCCGAGTTCCTTGATACCGATTCCGGCCAAGTGGCCGCGAAGCTGTACGCCAGCCGCACCGGCGGCTTTTCGTCCGCCATCGACCAGACCCGGCCCGAGTTCTTCGGCTTCGACTACGTGCTGGAACCGAACTACAGCACGAACCGGGGCTACACCTTGGACGACGTGCGCGACATGACGCTGGACGACATCGAGGCCGCCATCTACGACGAGCAGTTGCGCGGCATGGCCCATCTGCTGGACGCCGCGAATAGCGAGCGCGAGCGGGCCTGCGAGGTGATCGAGCGGTTGAGCGCCGAGAACGAGCAGCTTCTGTCCATGCTGGCCGCCAAGGGCATCGACGCGGGTGTGGCGCTGGACGCCGCCGGGATTGCCCCGCTGGTGCTGGCCGGTGGCGTGAGCGAGCGCATGGCGCGCGACATGGCCGCCTTCCATAGCGCCGGCGCGCTGCCGCGTTTCGTGGAGCCGAAGCAGGAAGAGCCGCCCGCCGACCCGCTGTATGGCCGGCTCATCGGCAAGTTCACCCGCTGATAGGCCGCGCCCATGCTCCAACCCGTCAAGGAAGCCTTCGGCCTGTTCATGGGCCGTTTCTACGCGACCCTCGTCCCGACCACGAAGCCGCTGGAAAGCTACGTCACGCGCGGGGTGGCAAAGAGCATCGCCTGGGCGCCGTCCCGCATGATCGACGCTGCCGAGGACATGCTTTCCCTCTGGATGCGCAGCGACATCCACGACGCTCCCACGCGCCCGCCTGACATGCCCGCCATCCTCGTTGCGCTGGCGAAGGACTACACCCCGACGGGGCGCGACTACACCCGCCAGGTGGCCGACCGGGAAATGGTCATCATCCCCACCGACCCGAAGGAGCGCATGTTCGGCCTGCGCGCCGTGGCTGGCGACATCCGGGCGCAGATCGTCATCTTCGCCACGGACGAACCAACCGCGCATTCGCTGGCCGCGCAATTCGGCCTGTTCCTCGATGCCACACCGAACCGCCGATTCACGGCGCGCTACGCCTTCGCCAGCCAGCCGATGGACTGGCCCGTGCAGGTGGAGCTTCCCGACGTGCCAGCCATGAACATCCCGACCGAGGCCAAGAACCTGACGGTACTCGCCATCGACATCACCCTGCGCGCGGAAATCCCGCTCTTCGACGCTCCCAAGGCTGGCGAACCGAACGACGGCAAGGGCACGCCGGGCGACGCTGCGGATCCTGCCGGCTACCCCGTGGTGCAGCAAATCGGCATCACCAGCCGCGAAGCCGGGCCGAACGGCGGCGCGACCGACATCCGACCCTACGGCGTGTCCGCGCCTGACGCCGGCGGCGAAGGGGGCGGGGCATGATCCAGATTCAGGCGACCTTCACCGGCTACGGCGGCCAGCCGTGCAGCCTGTTTTCAGCCTACGACACCGACGCCCGCGTGCTGGTGGTGAGCGCCGAGGCCGGATACCGCGCCGACCGCCGCGAGGGTTGCACCATCCTGACCAACGTGCCGGACATTACCCGCGACAAGCTCTTCACCGATGCCGACCTGCTGCCTGCCATCGCCGCCTTCCAGTCCCTGAAGAACGGCGTGGCGGCGGACGGAAAGGCCCCGCGCCTGGTGTTCGGCGACCGGGCAAACCGGGCGAACCCCAGCAATGCCATCGAGCAGGACGGCATCGAAACCAGCGGCCCCAAGTACCGCATCAACGCCAGCGTGACGTGCGCGCAGGTGGCCGCGCTGGCGACCTGCCTGTACGCCTTGCGCTCCGACACGGTGGAAAGCACCGTCCGCATGGCTGAAGCCTTCCGGCACCTGGCCGGGGGCGGCATCCTGACCATCTGAAAGGCCCGGCCATGCTCGACCAAGACACCCGCGCCGCCAAGTCCTTCTACCGCGAAGTCCGCAAGTTCGCGGAGAGCGTCAAGCCCTGGGACACTACGGCCATCTACTACGAGACGAAGCCGGACGAAGCCCTCGACCTGACGCTGGTTTCCCAGCGCGTCTATGGCCGCCGCGACGAATACCTGACGGTCATGGCCGCCGCCGGCCTGGACAGCATCGACCAGCCGCTTCCCCAGAAGCGCATCGTGCTCCCGAACGAGGGCCAGCTCATCGCCATCAAGCGCCGCGTCGGGTTTGAATCCATCGCCGACCTGCGCGAAGCTGGCGCGCCGTCCTGGGCGGGGGCGTAGGCATGGCGACCAAGAAGCCCACGGGCCGATCCAGTGGTGGTTCCAGCCCCAGCGGCTGGCTGCCCAAGCTGCGCGGCTCCGCGACCGACCAGAAGGCCCGCGCCGCCGAAGATGCCGCCCAGCGCCGCGCCGCCGGCGAATCTCCCAAGTCCGTCATCCTCAACGCCAAGGACGTGCAGGGCGAGTACGACGCCCACCGGATGCTGATGACGACGATGGGCGGGAATGTGCGCCCCCTGACGCATGACGACCTGGCGCAGTTCCGCCACAACGTCCGTGTCGCCCAGGGCCGCTACAAGGGCGGCATCCGCGCCCGGCAGGTGCTTGACCTGTCCCTGCCCGATGACCGCGCGCGCGCCAATGCGGAGATTCGCACCGCCGTCCCGGTGGCCGCCTACGGGAGCAAGGTGCGGTTTATGACCAACGCCGGGCCGAACTCCGACGTGTCGCACCACCACGTCATCGTCGATTTTCTGTCCTACGCCTCCGCCGCCTCCGGTGCGCGCGGGGATGGTAAGAAGTCGGCGGCGTGGATGCGCAAGGAACCGCTGCGCATCGAGTGCGACTGCGGGCGCTGGCGCTACTGGTTCCGATACATCGCCACCATCGGCAAGTTCAACGCCGGGCGCGACGAGACGGGCTACCCGAAGGTGCGCAACCCGAACCTGCACGGCGTCGCCTGCAAGCACATTCTGCGCGTCATGGCCGAGGTGGAATCCTCACCTTCCATCCAGAACTTCCTCGCCCGGCTGATCGACAAGGCCCGCGCCCAGGACAACAACCGCGTGAGCGTGCAGATGTCCCAGGAAGAGGCCGAAAAGCTGGCCGGGAAACCTGCCGCCCGCATCCGCGACGTGGAAGCCACCATGCGCCAGCGCCAGCGCGCACGGGAGCGCGCCGCGCTTGTCCGAGCCGCCAAGAAAGCAGCGCCCCCACCGCCGAAGAGGAAGGCGACCGCAACCCGCCGCGCCGTGCAGTCGTCGGCAAAGACCCTGGCCGCCCAGTTCGGCATGACGCCCGATCAGGTGATGAAGCTGCTGGCCCAGGCCCAACAGAATCAGAAGGGATAGAGCGATGCTCAACAACGTGCCCGAAGCAATCAACCGCATGGCCCGCAATGTCGTGGTCAATCACCCCAACGCCTTCAACATCCAGCTTTTCCGCAAGAGCGTCACGCGCTCCGGCGCCGGCGAGGAAACGGTGGATGGCAACCCGACGCTGGGCGGCCTGGCCGTGCTCAACACCGGCGACGAAGAGCAGTTCGAGTACGCCTACGTCGGCAACGGCTACGCCTTGCCGGCGGATCCCTTCGGGGCGTCGCCGATGATGGACAGGAAGGACGCGAACACGGGTGGCATCGACGAGTTCCGCTTCCTCATCGAACCGGAAGGCCCGTCGGGCAGCGCGGAGTGGTTCGACGTGCGCACCAACGACGTGATCTACGTGCTGCTGGGCGACGGCCCGAACCCGGCGCGCATCGCCTTCGAGGTCGTCGGCTACGAAACCACGTCCAACATCCCGCCATACACCACCCGGTATGTGACCAACCGCCGCGACGACCTGCACCTGCCCGCCGGGCCGGTGGAAGACATTGAAGACGGGGCGCCGGATGAACCCTGAACAGCTCCACATCATCCCGCTGGGCGACTTTCGGGAGCACGAGGTTAGCGATTCGTGCTGGTGTCGCTCGACATCCGACGAGGACGAGCCGGGCCTGTTCGTGCATCACGCGATGGACGGGCGCGAGCAATTCGAGAGCGGCGAAAGGCTCCCGTCGTAGCCCCCCTTGGACGGGGTAGTAGAAAACCGGAAAAACCGCCTTTGGCGTGATTTTGCGGCCCGGAGAATGACCAGCAGTCGGCTACCAGTCGGCATTTCCTGTGTTTGAACTTCTCCGAAAGGACACGAAACCATGACCAAGCGCATCCAACAGGATTACTTCAAGCGCGAGACTGCCGAAGTATCCAATTTCATCACCTCCCTGAAGGACAATGCCGCCCCGAGCGGCACCTTCGATTCCGCCGCAGCCGCCGACTTCATGGCGACCGCGACGAGCCAAAGTTCGGGCGTCAAGATCCCCGAAACCCTGCAAGCCGTCCTCGACGACTGCAAGGATGAAGGCGAGAAGGAGCGCGTCACTCGCGCCATCCTCGACGGCGTGAAAATCTACGAAGAGCAGCACGGCATGACCGTCCCCGCTGACGTGGCCGAGCAGGCTCTGCACCTGGCCTACGCCACCACCAGCGAAGCCAAGCGCAAGTACGGCGCCGCGCTGGATTCGGCCTCGTCCGTCCATCACGACCAGGGTTCCATCCAGCCGAACCGCGCCGTGGTGTCCATCCTGACCACCTTCGCCGAAGCCATCCCGTTCGCGCACTACCTGCCGGCGGACATCGGCTCCAACGAAGCCAAGCTCGCCATCGTGAGCCACCAGGCCGGCAACACCTTCGGCGCCTACGCCCAGAACGACCTGCTGGACGGCACGCACTCCGGCGGCGCCTACGTCGGCGCGTCCCGCGTCCATACCACCACCCCGGCGACCGCTGACGGCACCGTGGGCGGCAAGCTGACCGTCGGTCAAGCCACCAGCGACACCTGCGACCAGGGCGCTACCGGCGTCAAGCTGCTGCGTGGCCGCTCGCAGGTGTATGTCAATGGCGTGCTTGCCGCCCAAGAGCCGATCAACAGCTCCGGCGCCGGCAACTCGCCGGTCAATGGCAGCATCACCATCGCGGGCACCACCTACGTGATCGGCGGCACCATCAACACCGACACCGGCGTGTATGCGCTGACCACGACCCCGAAGATGCCCGACACCATCCCCGTGACGGTGGAAGGCTTCATCGACTTCGAGCGTGACCCGAGCGTTACCCCCTCGATCATCACGTCCGTCAGCACCTTCCCGCTGTACGCGGCCCCGTGGCGCGTCATCACCCGTCAGAGCATCGACGGCCGCACCCAGATGGCGAACGAACTGAACCTGGATCCGTACAGCGAAAGCATCATCGCCATCCAGAACCAGTTTGCCAACGAGCGCCACTACAACGTGCTGGCGAAGGCCCGCCGTCTGGCCGCGAACAACCAGTCCACCTACAACTTCGACTGGGCGAACCGTTCGACGCAGCTCAAGCGCAACGACATCTGGCACGACTTCGGCGCGGCTCTCGCCAATGCGTCGCAGCAGATGGCCGTCGATACCATGAACCACGGTATCACCCACCTGTATGTCGGCAAGGACATCGCTTCGCAGTTCCTGACGCTCGCCAACGACATCTTCGAGCCGTCCGGTATCGCCGTCCGCCCCGGCATCTTCCGCGTGGGCCGCCTGTTCGGCCAGTACGAGGTGTACTACACCCCGAAGGAAGTGGCCGAAACCGCCAACAGCGGCAACATCCTCTGCGTGGGCCGTGCTACCGACGTGGCGCGCAACCCCATCGTCCTGGGCGATGCCGTTCCCCCGACCGTCAAGCCCCTGCTGGCCGGCGATGACCTGCGCGAAGGCGCCGGCTTCTACGCCCGCAACTTCACGGCGGTCAATCCGCACGGCCCGTCTTCGCTGGGCTGCGCCACCATCAACGTGACCAACCTGCGCTAATCGCCCAGGCCGGAAAGGAGCACCAACATGACCAAGATCGTCAAGCTGGGCGCTCCTTCCCTCACGGGGAAGGACGCCAACCAACTGGTGGCCGAGGCTTTCGCCGACGCCAAGTACCCGCTCACCATCACGGTGAAGAACCACATGCCGCGCGACGTGGTTTTCCCCGAGGTGCCGGGCCTGTTCCTGAAGCACGTCGCCAACGACAAGGAAAGCGCGAAGACCGTCAAGGTTGCCTCGCACGACCTGTTCCAGCGCGTGGCTTCGAGCATCGAGCAGATCGCCGAGCTCAACCGCTACAAGCTGGCCGTGACCATTTCCGACGGCGCTATCCCGGCTGAAACCGATGGCGATGCCAGCGGTGAAGGTGCCGGCGGCACGGGTTCGGGCGAAGGCACGGGCGCCGGCGGCGAGGGCGGCGAAACCATCGTCAAGAAGCCGTCCGAAGGTCTGTCCTACGACCAACTCAAGGACGCACTGAAGGCCAAGGGCATCGAGTTCCAGGCCAATGCCAAGAAGGCCGACCTGGCCGCGCTGCTGGACGCCGCTCCTGTCGCCCCCGAGGGTGACAAGACCGCCGACCCTGTTGCGCCGACCGGCGATGCCAGCGGTGAAGGTGCCGGCGCTGCCGGTCAAGAAAACGGCGCTGCCGACGGCCAACAAGCCACCGGCGCGTAATAGAAGGGAGAGGCCATGAGTACCGCTTTCGTGCGACAACTCGGTGCGGAATCCGGCGTTCAGCTCAACCCGCTGCGCGACAACTCCGAGATTCCCGCCGGTGATAACTCCGACCAGGTGTTCGGGATCATGATGCGGGCCACTCGTGGCCGTATCGACAAGCCGTTCGCCGTGGATCGCGGCAACGTGTTCAAGAAGCTGGGCAACGGCGAGCAGGTGCGCTTGTCCGCGCTCAACGAGGCGTGGGTGCATGTCGTGGAAGCCCTGAACAAGGGCGCTTACCAGGCCATCATCCAGCGTCTTTCCACGACCTCCGCCGCCATCAAGTGGCTGGTGGTGGCCGTCGAAATGACCGCCGGCGACCCGGCAGCCGAGCCGCCCGTGGCTCCGGCCCCGACGGGCGACTTCACCTACACGGTGATGACCGAGGACGCCTTCGAGGAACTGGAAACCCCGTTCCTGTTCGCCGTCAAGCACCTGGAATGCCACAACGACGGCATCCAGATCGAGTTCCGTGCCGAATCCGTGCAGGACGCTGGCCTGGATGTCGCCAACGACAAGCTCACGCTGCGCCTGCGCGACAAGGACGACAACCTGCTGTACGAGTTCTACGGCTCGCTGAAGTCCGATTCCAAGGACGACTACGGCAACTCGAACTACCTGCCGGACGTGGCCCAGGGCCAGACCGATGCCGTCGAATTGCAGACCGGCGTGCTGGGCGCTGCCGCCGTCATCGCCGCCGGCTCCGAAGCCTACGGCTACGACACCAACGGGCGCCAGCAATGGGCGAAGTCCGGCGTGCAGGTGTGCTTCTCCGAAGGCGGCACGGCCTACACCACGCAGGACTACATGGGCGCGCGTGAAAAGCTGCAATACACGCAGTTCGATTACGCCTATATCTCGTCCGGCGGCACGCAGGCCCCGGCGCTGCTGGCCCAGCTCGCGCAACTGGCGTTCGACACGAACCGCCAGCTCCGCTTCGACATCCCCGGCAACCTGTCGGTGGAAGCGGCCATCGCGTTCGTCAATCAGCTCAACATGGGCGCCAGCCAGACCGCGCACCTGATGCACGCCTTCTGGGCTCCGCTGAAGTCCGACGACCCGACGGGCGTGAATCCCAACGGCTACTTCGGCACGGCGACGCTGAACATCGCCTACGCCTGCGGTCGTAACGCCCAGGTGAATGCCAAGGGCTTCGCGCCGAAGAACTACCCGATTGCGGGCCGCGAATGGGCCATCCAGCGCGTGAAGATTACGCAGACCGTCAAGCTGCGCGACCAGGACTTGAACGCGCTCGCGCGCGCCAAGATCAACCCGGTGGTGTACGAAACCTACACCGGCGGCGGGCGCTACGTCTTCCGCGATTCGCTGACCTGCGCGCTGGTCGAATCCAGCCTCAAGAAGCTGATCGCGGTGGCCGACATGAGCACCAGCATCGACGAGGCCGTGACGCGCGCTGCGAAGGACAACCTGCAACTGCCGATGGATATGTCGGTGAAGAAGACCAAGGACTTCCTGCAAACCCTCTTCGAGGGTGCGGAGGCGTCCAAGTGGATCGTGCCTTCCAGCGAGCCGGAAATGGGCGGCAAGGCGTTCGTGTATGACGTGCGGCCCAATGAAATGCGGCCCTACGAAGACATGGATGTGACCTACGCCCTGCGCTACGACGGCACGAACCGCCGCACCTTCGTAACGCAGACCTTGAGCAAGTAACCGCCACCCGCAAACCGTATAGAGGAAAGGAAGCAAAACCATGAACGTGACTGAAATGCTGCGTGGCGCGCTCAAGCGCCCGGATCCCGCTGCCAAGAAGACGCTGGACAGCGCCGACGACAAGGAGCCGAAGCTGTCCGGCGCCGACGACTACACCATCGCCGACATTTCCGTGTCGGCTGTGGCCGCCGTCCAGCAATGGGCAGAAACCGACGACCTGGACGATGGCGAAAGCTACGCCGACCGCCTGATGGCTCTCTTCGTGGGTATCGCCGATGCCAACAAGGACGGCGACATCACCGAAGACGAGCAGGGCGTCCTGCAAGTGGCGCTCAACACCGCCTGGGACTACCTCGTGAAGTGCGGCGTGTCCGAAGAGGACGCCGGCGCGCTGCTGAACGACTGGGACGGCGAGGCCGCCGACCGCGTGCGCGACCTGGTGGCATCCGTGCTGCCCGATGGCGAAGACGGCGCCGGCGATGACATCGACGCCTTCGTGTTCTCCGACGACGACCAAGAGCCTGCGCTGGACGCTGCCTACCGCAAGAAGGTGGTCATCCGTGGCGGGAAGAAGGTGCGCATCAACAAGCGTATCTCCGGCCACGTCCGCCTGTCTGCCAAGCAGAAGGTGGCGATCCGCAAGGCGCGCATGAAGAGCCATTCCGCCGGGGCGATGATGCGCCGCATGAAGTCCATGCGCATCCGCCAGCGCGCGGGCCTGAAGTAAGAAGTTCTCCTTGCCATGATGGGGCCTTGGGCGCTGCTGCGAGAGCGGTAGCGCCCTTTTTATTCTATGCCAAACATCCCTTCCATTCTCCCGCCCACACTGGTAGGCGGCGGCCTGTCCTCTCTCTGGGACGGGCTTTCGCCGCACCTGATCGCCAGCTTCTACGAGGTGGTCAAGACCGGCGACGATTCCTGGGGGCGCACCTCGCAGAGCGACGCGGCCACCGTGCTCGCGCCGCTGACCGAGGCGAATATGGAAATGGTGCTGAACTGGCAGAGCCCGTTCGAGCAGGCCGGGCCGGAATCGAAGGCCCCGGCGCTCATGGCGATGCTTCAGTCCGGCGCGCTTCAGCCCATCGTCGATGTCATGCTGCCCGGCAACAAGTCGGGGACGAAGACGGAGGGCAGCGCCCAGCAGAAGTCCAACGACTTCCTCAAGCAATTCGAGGGGCGCACCGGCATCACGAAGCTGAACAGCACGCAGGTTTTCAACGGGATGCCGCCGGTGAAGATCCAGGTGGTGGCCCTGTTCCGCGCTTGGCGCGACCCGGCAAGCGAGGTCGAAGCCCCGTTCAACAAGCTGATGGAGTGGGCCTTGCCCATCGAGCTCTCGAAGGATGGCTCCCTGCTGGCGCGCGCCGCCGAGACGACGAAGGGTGACATGGGCTATGTCGAAGCCCTGATGCCGTCGAAGTCGCCCACGCGCGTCGCCATGAAGTTCAAGGGCCGTACCTACTCGCCACTGGTGATCGAGTCCATCGGTATGCCCATGAACTCCCCCGTGGATGCGAACGGCCAGTACGTCGAGCTCGCCGTGCCCATGACCCTCTGCACGCTGACCGCCCTTGACCGCAAGGACTGGGCGAATTCCCAGAAAGTCAGCCTCACGTAGGAGCACCAGACCCCATGATCTACTTTCCCCCACTTCGCACGCGACGCTTGACGCTGCAACTGCGCGAACTGTCCATCGGCGATTCGCTGGCCCTGGCCGCCATGCCCGGCCACATGGAAGAAGCCAGCACCACGGCCTTCCTGCGCGCTGCCGTCGATGCGTCGAAGGGTGGCGTCGATGACCCGGCCCGCTGGACGGTGCAGGAGCGCATCCTGGCCGTCTGCCACTACCTTTCCGCCACGACCGAGGACGGCCCCGACTTCTCGCTGGGCGCGGGGCGCTACTCGGACTACCTGCAAGGCGAAGCCGACATCCAGACTTCGGTGCAGGCCGTCGAGGTGGGCGAGGTCGGCGGCGACACCTGGCACGTCCGACACCTCACCGGCGCGATGGCTGAATCCATCGAGCGCATGGTAGGCGAGGTCGAGGGCCTTTCTGGCCGTCTGCACTGGTTGTTCGGCGCGATGGCTGCGCAACTACTGCGCACCGGCGAGGAAGCGCCGGAGGCCGCCGACGGCGAGGGCGCATTCGACGAATACCTGCTGTCGCGCGTGCGCGTGCTGAAGGGCTACCCGGACAGCGACTTCACGCGGCTGATGGGCTTGTACCTGGAAGGCCGCGACAAGCTGCACCACTTCTTCAAGCTGGAATTTACCGAGGACGGCATCGTGGCTATGCCGAAAGGAGGGGCGGCAAGCAACTTGCCTCCGGCCCGATTTCCGGTTCATTCCTGTCTCTCCCGAATGGCGCGCGAGTTGGTCGGAAAACCTGATGGGGACGGCATCTAGCCTCACCCTATATTCATCCACATCACTGAACGAAGCCTTGGCGATGCAGCCCAGCGTCGCTAAACGGTTCTTCGAGGGTAAGCCCTTCGAGGACTGGAAGAAAGGAAAGGAAGCCGAGTTGAAAACGCAAGCCGCAACCGTTGATCGCCTGAACACCGTGATTCGCTCCATTGGCAATCTCGGGAAGGTGCTTGCCCGTCGGAGGATGTAAGGATGCTGGACGGACTTCCACCCGAACAGAAAGCAGGCGGCATTGCCGGCCTGGCGCTGCTGGGCTTCACGATCCTTCGATGGATTGGCCTTCGCGTCAGCAAGGATGCTGTGACCCTCAAGGCCGACGCCTCTGACCGCGACGCCTTCACCCGCTTGCAGAAGCGCGTGGAGGACTTGGACGAACGCCTTGCCGAGGTCGAGGCGGCGCGAAACCACATCTTCGGCTTCGTCACGAAGTGCATGGCATACATCAGTCGTTGCGAGTGCGATGGCGTAGAGCCGCCGACGCGCGAAGAGTTGCAGCGCGACTACTACGACCTGATCCAGGGCATGACGGACAAATTCAAGAAGGGTGGCTGATATGGCGACGCCTGAATCCAAACGACTTATTCCCGCCGACTTCCAGAAAGCCGCGCTGCTGCTGTCCGTGCCCGTGGCGGCGGTGAAGGCCGTCACCGAAGTAGAAAGCCGTGGCTCCGGCTTCTTCGACGATGGCCGCCCCGTCATCCTGTTCGAGCGGCACATCATGTACCGCCGCCTGAAGGACGCCATCGGCCCGCAACTGACCGAAACCTACGCCAAGAGCCACCCCGGCGTCGTCAATGCGACGCCCGGCGGATACCGTGGCGGCGTCGCCGAGTGTGACCGCCTGGACGAGGCGGCGAAGATTCACCGGGCCTGCGCGCTGGAATCGGCGAGCTGGGGTCTGTTCCAGATCATGGGCTTCCACTGGCAACTGCTGGGCTACGGCTCCGTGCAGGAGTTCATCAATGCCATGTACCGGGACGAGGCCGCACAACTGGACGCCTTCGTGCGTTTCGTGAAAGCGAACCCGGCCATCTGGTCGGCGCTGAAGGCGCAGGACTGGGCGAAGTTCGCCAAGAACTACAACGGCCCGAACTACGCGGCCAACAAGTACGACACCAAGATGGCCGCTGCCTTCGAGCGGCACGACACGGAACTTGCCTGACGGCAGAAAGGGGCATGATATGTCGCTCAAGGATCTCATCACCGACTACGACGGCGAGACGCTGGAAACGGGGCGGGTTGCCGCCATTGTCGGCATCGCCGCGTTCATCGTCCTGGCTGCGTGGGGCGTGATCGCCCAGGGCAAGGACTTCGACATGCAGGCGTTCGGCATCGGCTTCGGCTCCCTCGTCGGTGGCCTGGGCGTGTATCTCATGGGCGACAAGAGCAAGCCCAAGGAGCACGCGCCGGGAGGCGAGGCGCAATGAACCCGCTCAATCCCTTGCTCTGGAAGGCGCTGGGCGTCATTGCCATGATCGCCGTGGGTATTGGGCTTGGCTACAAGGCCACGTCCGCCTACTACTCGCCCAAGGTGTCCGCGCTGGAAACGCAACTGAAGGCGGCCAACGACCGCGCCGATTCCTTCGAGCAGTCCTACAACGCCGTCGCCGTCGCCGCGCAGAAGCAGAACGACGAACTCACGAAGCTGGTTGCGCAGGCCGCCGAGCGCGAGCAGCAGGCCAAGGCCGCCGCCGACAAGGCGAAGACCGAATCCGCCGGCTACCAGGCGCAGGCCGCGAGCATCTTGCAGTCCCAGCCGCCAGTCGGCGCCAACGAGTGCGCCGCCGCGTCCGCCGCGTTCGACGCCGAACTGAAGACCGAGCGAGGGAAGCCATGAAGACCGTCATCCTCACCATCGCCCTTGCTGCGCTGACCTGCCTTGCCGGGTGCGCCGCGCCCGCGCAGCGCGCGCCCGACGTGCAGCAGGTGCTTGTCCCTGTTCCTGTCCCGTGCAAGGTGTCCGCTCCGACGAAGCCGGCCTACGCTGTCGAGGCGCTTCCGCTGGGCTCCACCGTCTTCCGCCAGATGGCGGCCCTGCGCGCAGAGCGCAAGCAGCGCCAGGGCTACGAGGCCGAGCTGGAAGCGGCCATTCTGGCTTGTCAGTAGGCGGAAAACTGCGCCGGGTGCTGGGCAGGGCGTGCCATACAGTGCCTATGTACGTCTCTATCCCCTACGAAAGGACAACGACATGACCGTTTCTACTTCTGCCCTTTTGAAGGGGCACTACGACGCGACCCGCGCCCTGGGCGCGAAGGCCATTTCCAGCGACTTCTCCCTGGAAATCGAAGGCTTCGAGCAAAGCTGGCTCAAGTGCAAGCAGTTCCCGTGGCCGCAGACCGCGCCCGCCGGCGAAATCGAAGTGCCGATGCCGCTGGGCTCGATGATGTACCAGGCCCAGCAAATCAAGATCGCCCACCAGGGCCAAATCTCCCTGCTGGAAGATGTGGCCGGCAGCGTCGATCAGATGCTGGTGAATCTCATCGCCAAGGGCGGCTACTTCAACGCCAAGGTGTACGAGGGCACGCCGCAGCAGTACCTTCGCGTCAAGCGCATCGTCGATTGCTTCATCCAAGTGGATGACCCCGACCGCGACTGGGAGAACCGCTCGCAGGTGCTGATGATTACCGGCACGGCGTTCTTCCACTACTTCGGCGAAATCGGCGCCGGCAACTCGAACGACTACCGCTAATGACGACGCTCTCCGCGCTGGCTACGCAGTTCGCCACGCAAGAGCGCCCCGCCGGCAATCTGCTGGACGAGGAAACGGTACTTGCGCAGGCAATGGCGGCTACCCGGTTCTATGCCGGGTATGCCGTCATCCGCGCGCGCGAGAACGCCGACCCGGTGCCGGCCATCAATGGCGACCTGGAAATCACCGACCCCGAATGGGCGCTGATTCGCCCCCTGTTCCTGCTGTACGTCGAGCGTGAGACGGCCTTGCAGCTCGAAGCCTCGCGCGGCATGGGTGTCGATCCCTTCGGGCGCAGCGCCAGCGAGATTGCTGGCGACATCGCCCAGACCGAAGCGGAAATGCCGCATAGGGCTTTCTTTCAACCCATCCTGACGGTGTAGCCGTGATCGTGACCTTCGCCGACGGTAAGCAGCTTCGCGGCGACCTCATCAAGTCCGCCACGCTACGCTCCGACCTTTCCCCTATTCCCCTGACGCTGGAAGCCGAGATCCGGGCCGGCGACGACGGGCTGGACAAGCGGTTGGCCGAGGGCCAGGTGTTGAACGTCGGAGGCGACGCGCTGCGCATCGTCAAGTCCAAGCGCATCGCCGGGCGCTCTTCCCAGGGGCAGCGTGACATGGAGGCGTACAGCGTGACCGCGCTGCTGGATGCCTGCCAGGGCGCGGCCTACGTGCGCCAGCGCGCCATCATCAAAGAGAACGCCTCGCTGGCCGCCATCTATCGGGCCGCCGGCGCGACCATCAATGGCGTGGATGCCGACTTCCCCGTGCCGCGCTTCTATTGCCCCGTGGGCGACACCCCGACCTTCCATATTGCCCGCGTGCTTCAGGAAGAGGGCGGCGCGGTGCGCTGGAAGAACGGCAAGCTGCAATTCGTCCGACTGGGCGACCTGTTCAAGCAGGCCACGGTGCTGACCCTGCCCGACAACACCAGCGAGGACGTGGAAAGCGGCTTCCTAGAACGGCATACCGTGCCCTGGTTCTTCTCGCTGGCCGCATCCGGCGCGGCTGTGTTCGGCAACCGCGACAAGCCGCGCGCGGTGCGCTACTCCCCATTCAAGGACGCCCAGCGCCTGCGCAACATGACGCGCTGCCTGGTGCATCGCAAGACCTCGCGGACAACCATGCGAGGGAATGTCGTGGCCGGCGACCTGATCGCCTACGCCGGCGGCGCGAAGCTGGCCGTCATCACGGCGGCCCACGTCTTCGGCAGCGGCACGGACGACGGCGGCCAGCAGGAAGCCTATACCCGGCTCTGGGTGGGGAGCCTCGAAGAATGAAGGCGGGCGAAACCTACGGCTTCTGGCCTGGCCGCTATCCCGCCATCGTGCGCGGCTACGACGCGGGCGCGCGCATGTGCCGCGTGGAGATTCCGGGCCTGACCGACGGCGGCGACGTGCTGCCGCTGGCCGAGATCGAGTATTCCCTGGGCGACAAGTCGCGCGCCGGCGCGAACGCTACCGAGGTCGAAATCACGGCGGGCGATACCGTCTGGGTGGCGTTCATCGGCGGCGACGCCCGCTACCCCATCATCACCGGCTATCGGAACCCGCAGGCAGGAAATTCGACGGGCTGGCGGCGCTGGCACCATGCCAACATGGAGTTGCTTGCCGATGCGCTGATGAACCTGATTGCGCAGGGCGACGTGCTCATCAAGTCCGGTTCCCATGTGACGGTGCAGGCCCCTTCGGCCACGGTGCAGGCGGACGATACGCACGTCACCGGAAACCTCACCGTGGATGGCGCCATCGTCGGCAAGGGCGGCTTGGCCGTTTCCGGCGGTTCTGGCGTTTCGGTCGAGGGCAACATCGGCGTGCAGGGCAACATCGACGCATCCGGCACCATCATGGACGGCGGCGGCAACAGCAACCACCATTCGCATTGAAAGGAAACACCATGAAGAACCTGCTTTTCAGCTTTGAAGACCTGTCGGCCAAAGACAAGGCCGCCAAGCAGGCCGTTCGCTACTTCTCGCGCGCCGGCGCGAATGTGGTGCAGCAGGACGTGCCGACCACCGTGAAGCGTTCGTCCGGCATCACCTACCGGGAAATGACGCTGACCTTCGCCGATTCCCAGCAAGTGGTGTTGCGCATCAAGCAGTCCGGCGACATCTTCCAGGTACTGGTGAATGGCAAGGTGCTCCCCATCAAGAACCAGGACGACCATGTGAAGGCCATCGCCGAAATCGTGCAGGCGATGGACGCCGGGCGCGTGAAGTTCCAGAAGGTGCTCGCCGCCGCGAAGGTAAGGCCGCCCGTCGGGATCCGCACCGCCGCGCCGAAGATGGAGCAGGTGCTGACCCAGAAGCGCGACGCGCTGAAGGAATCTATCGCCTCCGTGCGCGAGCAGATCGCCAGCCTCGCCCCCGCCGCCTGATGCCATGAGCAGCAGTCCCGCGCCGCAGTCGCCGCCGGAAGCGCCGGCCAAGCGGCTGCGCGCGATGGCCGACGAAATGGCCGACATCGCCGCCGAGCTGGACTACTTCGGGGGCCTCTCCAAGAAGTCGAAAGCTGGCCGCGACCTGGCCGACATCTGCATCACCATCCATCAGCTTGCCGCCGACATTGAGGCGGAAAACCACCCGAAATAACGGGCAACGCGGGCCATACCATGCCTGCATGTCCCATACCCCTCTCCACCTCATCGAGCGCGCCGCCCACGAGGGCGCATTCGGCCAAAACCTGACGCCTGAACCGTCGGAAGCCCAGTGCCGCGCCGGCAACTACAAGGTGGGGCGGGTGAGCCTGTACGGCCTGAATCTTGCCATCGAGCAGCCGCGCGGAAGCACGCGCTCCGGCGTGGATGAAAAGACTGGCAAGGCGTGGTCTAGCCGCATGGCGGCGCACTACGGCTACATCGGCGGCACAACCGGCGCGGACGGCGACGGCGTGGATTGCTTCATCGGCCCGCTACCCGAATCGGAGCGGGCCTACGTCATCAACCAGAACATCGGCGGCCAGTTCGACGAGCACAAAGTCATGCTCGCCTTTCCCGACCTGGCATCGGCGCGCGCCGCCTACTTGAACAGCTACGAACGCGGCTGGGACGGGCTGGAAAGCATCGTCCCGGCCTCTCTTTCTCAACTCAAGTGGTGGCTGGACAACGGCGACCTGAAGAGCCCGCTTCGGGCCGACACCCTACCCAAGGAAGGACTTGACACCATGAAGAAAACTCACTGGAACACCGACGCGCTGCCCTACGACACCACCTTGGACAAGGTGCTGTACGACATCCGGCGCTCCGACAGCGGCGAGGGCCTTCTTCTGGATGCCGTGACCGCCCAGGAAATCATCGACGACGCCGATGGCGCACTGGCCTTCGACGCGCTGGTGACGCCCTACGCCAAGCTGGAACGCCGGATGGAACTGCTGCGCGGCATCATGGAGCGCACCGGCGACAAGGTGAAGCCAATCGCCCTGCAAGTCACCGACCCGTTCAAGCAGCGCGGCGTCGCCAACGTGGCGGCCATTTTCGAGCTGTCCGACGGCCAGACCGTGACCATCTTCTTCCACAACCCCGACGTGACGCCGAACAAGATGGCCCCGGCGGACGAGGTTATCTCGTGGAAATGGCTGCTGAACAAGAAGGACATCACCATCGTCGTCGCGCCGGAGCGCGGCGCCGACCTGAACATCCGCGAGGTGGCGCGCCGCATCATGCGCCTGGCCGAGAAGAACAGCGAGGCGTTCCAGCGCGTGAATGCCACGCGCGCGGCCCGGATGCAGAACATCCAGACCCTGAAGGACGAAATCGCCACCCTGGAAACCGAACTGGCGACCGCCCAGCATGAACTCGAAGTGGCGAAGGTGGCCGCCGAGGGTAAGCCGGAGTTCGACCCGACCACGCCCGAGGGCTACGCCAAGGTGCGCGGCGACGAAGCCCTGCAACTCTACTGGCAAGACCGCCTCGACGCCTTCTTCCAGGGCCGCATCGTTGCCGTCCGAAATGCCCTGCGCGCGCTGGGCTGGGAGGGCCGCGAGCCGAGCGATACCCGCCTTTACAAGGGCGACGCCGAAGTGCAGCCGACCTTTACGCACGTCGGCGCGGGCCGCAACGTCGCCGGCTGGGCCATGAACGGCATCGACGACGACCTGACCAAGACGCCGGAAGACTACGCCGCCCAGGTGGATGCGGCGGCGATGGCAGAGGTGGCGCGCCGCGTACAGGCCGCGAAGGAGGCGCAGCAGAAACCCGACATCACCTATCGCAACAGCGCCGACGGCCTCTTCACGTCGTTCTTCCCGAACACGCCGGAAGGCGAAAAGGCGTGGAGCACTATCAACGCCACGCCGGGCGCTGAAGGCGGCAAGGTGCTGGCCGCCCATGCTGCACCGACCATCGCGCAACTGCGCGAGGCCGGCTACACCGTGGCCGAGGACACCAGCCCGGCGACGACGCCCGAAGAGGACGAAGCCCTGCTGAAGGAGCTTGGCGGGGACGAAGCCGCTGCCGAGCAGGCCAAGAAGTCGGCCAAGTGGTGGGAAGGCTCTTTCGGCGAGAAATACGCCGCCGTGTACCTGCTGGGCAAGTCTCGCAGCAACGACTACCTGACGCTGACCGAGCAGGGCGGAGCCTACCTGGCGCACGTCAAGGACGGCACCCTAGGCCGCGAGCGGGCAGGCACGCCCGCCGAAATCGTGGAATGGCTGCGTTCCGATGTGTTCGTCGGAATGGGCGACGCCTTCGCCGGGAAGTCTCTGACCGTGGATGACGTGCGCGCCAAGCTCAAGCTGGTCAAGGGCGAGGACATTCTTTTCAGCAAGGCAACCGGCCAGCAGGACGACGCCCAGAAGCTGATCGACGCCTACGTGCAGTCGTTCGGCGCCGCCGCCGCAGTGATCAATGCCGCCGTCGCTGCGGTGAATTGGGACGGCATCATCGACACCCAGACCATGCGCGCCGAGCTCGACAAACTGGGCGTCGCGTCTCGCGCCGGCCAGTACGACATCATCGGCAAGGCGTCGCAGGCGCTGGAAGCTGGCGGCATCAAGACCTGGGACGAGCGCCTTTCCAGCCTGCGCGAAGATCCCGGCTTCGCCGCGTGGAGTGCCGCCCTGGACGCCGCCGCTTCCGCGCGCGACCGGATTCAGTCCATCGCCAAGGAACGCCTGATCGCCAAGGGCACGTCGGAAGTCGCCGCGCTGACCCCGGAAACGCCGCTCGCCGACGTGGCCACCGCCGTCTTCCACAAGGCCGGCATCGACACCGGCAGCCAGACCCCGCAAATCGTCGCCGCCATCGAGGCGAAGGACGCCGCGCTGGCGTGGAGCATCTTGAGCAACCTCGACAACAAGTCCAGCGCCGAGATTTTCGAGCGCGCCACGGGCATCAAGCTGGCGAAGACCCAGCGCGACCGTCGCCCGCAGATCGACGAATGGGCGGGCATCACCGCTGAAAAGCGCGCCGAACTGGAAGCGCAACGCAGCGAGGCCCAAGAAGCCAAGCGCCGCGACGACAACCTGAAGTGGGCCTGGAACGGGCTGACCTCCATCAGCGTGCGCACGACCGAAGGCACCGTCAGCAACGGGCAGGACTTCGTGAAATCGCTCTTCGAGCAGGGCTTCGGCGAGGTGGTGGCACGCAAGCGCGGCGCCGCGACCTCGTACTACGTGCGCAAGGGCGACCGCATCACGGGCCTGAAGAGCAAGAACTTCAACGGCTTCCTGAAGGCCGCGCTGGCCTTCGGCGGCCTGCGCCAGGCGCTGGAATCGCTGGGCGTGGCCGAGCCGCAGTCCGAGAAGACCGACGCCGAGAAAATCGCCGCCGTCGATGAAGCCTACCGTTTCACCAGTGCTACCGACGAATTCAAGCTCTGGCTGTCGGAATCCGTGCTGAAGGGCGACTACTCGCCGTTCGTGACCGCGAAGGGCATGGACGAGGCCGCCAAGCGCCACGGCGCGGAAATCGAGTGGGGCGAGTTCGCCGGCGCTGCGATGGATTCCGTCCATACCATCGCCGGTGAGCAATTTGACGGCGGCGAGTTCGACACGCTGCGCGCCATGAAGAAGAACCCCAAGATCGAGGACGGCGATGTGCCGTCCAAGGCGTCCCGAGATTCGCTGGTGGAGCGCGGCTACATCGAGCGCCGTGACGGCTACAACTGGCTGACGAACGAGGGCCGGGATCTTGTCGCGTCGCTCGACGATACCGGCCACGCCGTCGCTGCCCTGCAACAGGCGCTGGATGTGGCGAAGAACAACGAGCCCATCAACCGCAGCGAGGGCAACACCGAGCAAGCCGACCTCGAAGCCGAGGTAGCGGCCAGCATTGAGGAAGCCATCGCCATCCTGACCGAGGGCGACTACGAGCCGGACGAAGCCGAAGTCGGGGCTACGTTCGACGTGGAGACGGCCCTGGACAGCGCCGCCGGTTTCGAGGTTGAAACCGAGGTGCGCGCCGTCGCGGCCACCAAGGCCCTGCTCAACAACTTCAGCGTCTTCCTCGCGTCGGATGAGAAGTTCGCCGCTGCGCTGGACAGCGTGAGCGAAATCGCCACCTTCGATAGTGCGCTCGTGCCGCTGCGTTCGGTGATGTCTTTCGGAGCGTCGCTTTCCGGTGTGGAAATGACGCAAGAGGAAACGGATCGCATAGGTGCATTTGCCAACGATGCCCGCGCCATCAGCGACCGACTGACCGGGCGCGCGGGCGCGAAGCCCGAGCAGTCGCCCGCGCTGGACGGAGTGGATGACGACGGCTACGTGGGCAAGGTCAAGAAGGGCGACCAGGTGCTGGGCCGCATCGACATCGGCGACGACGGCAAGGCGATGGTGTATGTCGGCGAGGCCGGCGACGAGCGCGTGAAGGGCAGCGAGGGCCGCCCGTTCATGTATTCCGAAGACGATGCCCCGGAAATGGTGGAGGCCCTGTTCTCTGCTGAAGAGCAGCCCACCACCGCGCAGGCTGAAGCCTTCACCGGCCCGGCGAAAGACCGCATGGACGCGCTCAAGGTGCTGACCGACACCGGCATGAACCGCTGGATGTCGGAAGCCCAAAACAAGGCCGTCATCGCCGGGCTGATGGGCGAGGAATGGCAGTTCTTCGCGGACAAGATGAAGGAGCTGGCCGGCGTCATCGCCACCATGCCGAAGACCTACGACCAGGACGGCAAGGGCGACGAGGCCGTGGCCCACCTGCACTACTTCCGTGGCGCTGGCGACTGGTACATCACCGAGAAGGACATGGAGGGAACCGGAACCGAGCAGGCGTTCGGCCTGGCCGACTTGTACGGCGATGGCGGCGAGCTGGGCTACATCAGCATCTACGAACTCACGGAGGCCGGCGTGGAACTGGACTTTCACTTCAACCCCAAGACCATCGGGCAAATTCGCGGCAAGACTGCCGCCGAAGAGCAGCCGCAGCAAACCGCCGCACCGGATGCGCTGCCCGACATTTCGCCGGACGTTCCCGAGTTGATCGCCGCCGGCTTCAGCCGCGTTCTGAACAACGACTACGTGCGCTCGGTGCAGGCTGGCGACAAGAAACTTCAGTTCAACATCCGGGTGACTGAAGACGGCTTTGTGGTGCGCCTCACCGTGGGCTTTAGTGGCGGCATCACGGGCGCGGCAGCCGAGATTGGCCGGACGACCGATGTTGGAGCGGCCATCGCCATTGCGGACGCCGAGGCCGCCAAGCGCGGTGCTGGCGACGGCCAGGCCGATCCGCAGAAGGATGCCGACCGCGCCCTGTTCCAGTCCGTCATCGACGGCACGGTGCCCGACATTCTGGCCCCTGACCTCGCCGACACGCTGGAAGCCGCCTTCAACCGCAACCAAGACGACCCCGCGCTTGTGACCCTGTTCGAGCAAGCCGTGGCTACCTACCAGAACGCCATGCTGGCCGCTACCGCCAACCTCTCCTGAAGGGAAGAAAGACATGCTGAACCGTATCGCCTTCGATAGCGCCGTGGGAAAAGGTGGCGTGCTGGCACGGCTGAAACTGGTGGGCGAGCTCGCCCGCGTCAAGGCGGGTCTGAAGGATGCCGACAACGCGCTTGCGCGCCTGAAGCTGGCCGCGCGCGCGAACCAGATCCGCGTCGAACTGGGCGCGGCCCAAACGGCCACGGGGGGCGCTACCGCCCAGGCTGAAACTGCCGCGCCGACGGATGCCGCCGCCGGCGATGACGCCCCGCCTGCGCCGCGCAACCAGACTGCCCAGTATTACGAGTTTGACCCTAACCGCAAGCCGGCCCAGCGCAAGAAGGACAACACCGCTGCGATGGCTTTGCTCCGTCGCATCGACACTGGCGAAGTGGATGCGGCGCGCCTGACGCCGGAAGAAAAGCTGGTTCTGGCGAAGTATTCCGGCACCGGCGGCGCGCTCATCGGCGCCGACGGCAAGAAGGGCAGCGCCTACGAGTATTACACCCCCAAGCCCATCGCCGAAGGCGTCTGGGAGCTCATGGGAGAGCTGGGCTTCTCCGGCGGCAAGGTGCTCGACCCGTGCGCTGGCGTGGGCGTCTTCGGCGCGACTGCGCCCCTGTCCGCCGCTATCGACGCGGTGGAGCTGAATGAAACGTCGGGCCGCATCAACGGCCTGGTGAATGATGGCCCTGGCTACACCGCGACGGTTTCCCCGTTCGAGAAGGTGGCCGCAGCCACGCCGGACGAGCAGTACGACGCGGTGGTGACGAATGTCCCCTTTGGCGGCGTCGCTGACCGTGGCGGGAACCAATTGCTGGACAGCCGCTACCAGAAGGAACCGCTGCAAAACTACTTCATCCTGCGCTCGCTGGAAAAGCTGAAGCCGGGCGGCCTGGCCGTGTTCATCACGCCGCCGCGCTGCGTCTCCGGCAAGGGCGGCAAGGAAGAAGAACTGCGCGTCAAGGCCAGCTACGTCGCGGAGTTCCTGGGGGCCTACCGGCTCCCCAATGCCGTGTTCGGCACGGCCAGCGCGGACACCATGACGGACGTGATCGCGTTCCGAAAATACAGCCGCGACACCCTGGACAAGATCGCCGAGCTGCGCGAGCAGTCCCCCAAGGTGCTGATCGAGACGAACGTGCAGTGGCAGCCCTTCATCGAGGGCCGCTACTTCGACGGCGAGGGCAAGCGGTTCGTATTGGGCGAGTTCGTGCCCAAAGACCCGGCCAAGTTCCGCGATGTGGATCGCGTCATCACCAAGGCCCCCATCAGCGAAATCGCGCGGATGCTCAAACGCTTCCCTGATTCGCGCGTGAATTGGGACGTGCTGGGCGAGGCTGAAACCACGCCCATCATCTACCGCGACGGCGACACCATCACCCAGGCTGGGCAGACCCTGCAAATGCAGGATGGCCGCTGGGTTCCAATGGCGCGCAGCGAGGACAGCGCCAGCATGGCTGACATGGTGGGCAAGCTGAAGAGCCCCTACGATGCCTTCGAGGCCGCTATCACCTGGCCGGACGCCGAGAAGTGCGTCAATTACATGGTGGAAACCTCGCAGTCGCTGGACATTCCCGACTGGCTGCGCGGCGCGATGGCCGAGATTCGCCGCCTGAAGACCGATGCTGACCGCGCCCAGTTCTGGAACGCCGGCATCGTCGGCATGGCCGCCGCCCAGGTGCTTCAAGAGCGCCTGGGCGAGGAAACCGGCGTCAATTTCTTGGCCGAGTATCCGGCCCTGTCCGACGCCATGCAGCGCGTCGCCGGCGTCGCCAAGAAGCGCCCGTCGGCGCTGGGCGGGAAGTTGCGCGACGGCCTGCTGACCATCGGCAACCACTACCAGAAGAAGACCGGATTTTCGGCAGTCTGGCGCGGCGACGTGCAGCAGGCAGCCCCGAGCGTCGAAACCACGGCGGATTCCACCTTCGAGGGCTTGCGCTACAAGACGAAATCCATCTGGGCCGGACTGGACGACGCCAAGGCCATCTACGGCGAGAGCTTCGACCCGCACGCCGACCCGGCCTGGTGCCTGTCGCCGGACGGCAAGAGCGTCACGCGCGCGGACGATTACTACGTGGGCAACTACGCCGACTTCCTGACGCGCGTGGATGCCGACATCGCCAGCGCGGCCACCGAGGAAGTGCGGGCCAAGCTGCTGCGCCAGAAGATGGACGCCGCCGCCCGCATCGACAAGGTGGATGTGTCGAAGCTGACCTTCAACCTGTTCAGCCCGCACGTCTCCCTGGAAGAGAAGGCCGACTTCCTGCGCCGCTTCGTGCATCCGTCCGCCGCCGTCATCTACGACGAGCGCACGGGCGAGAAGCGCGTGGACATCGACGTGCCGGGGAGCAATCTCACCGACCGCGAAAAGCTGCTGAACCGCATCGGCGACTACCTGAAGAACGGCACGATCACCCTGGGCGGCGTCAAGCTGGGCATGGAGGACGCCAAGGCCCTGCAAGAGCTGCGCCGCATGGTGAATACCGCCAACGAGCAGTTCAACGGCTGGGTGCGCGGCAACCGCGCCATCGTGGCCCGCCTGGAAGCCATCGCATCCGACCCCGCGAAGCTGCGTTTCCGCCAGGTGGAGGACGAGGCCCCGATGCCGATTCCCGGCATGAATCCCAACCTCACCTTGCACGGCTACCAGAATTCCTACGTGCGCAAAACCAGCCGTGAATTCGGCGGCATCAACGGCTTCGGCGTGGGCCTGGGCAAGACCTTCACGGCGCTGGCAGCGACCCAGTACGCCCAGAGCATCGGCGTCAAGGCCAAGACGGCCTTCGTCGTGCCCAACTCCGTGCTGTCGAACTGGCGCAAGGAAGCCTCGCGCGCCTATGCCAGCACCGACGATTGCCTGTTCATCGGTCTGCGTGTGGGCAAGGACGGCAAGGCGACCGTCAGTTCGTCCAACTTCGACACCGACCTGACGGCGGTGATGGAGAACCGCCACAGCAAGATTTTTATGACCCTCGAAGCGTTCGAGCGGATCCGGCTGCGCGACGACACCATCAGCGCTTACGAGGCGTTCATGCGCCAGGCTGACGCCAGCTTCGCCGAGAGCATGGACAAGAAGGAGGACGAGCGCGCCAAGGGCAAGCAGGCGGGCCTACTGGCCGTCCTGTCGGACAAGCGCGGCGGCGCGCCGTACCTCGAAGACATGGGCATCGACAGCGTGGTATTCGACGAGGCGCACGTCTTCAAGAACTCCGCCCAGACGGTGGACTTCAAGAGCGCCAAGTTCCTGTCCCTGTCGCCGGCGTCCCGGCGCGGTATCGACGCGCAGGCCAAAGCCTGGTTCATCCGTGGTAAGTCCGAGCGCAAGGATGGCGTGCTCATGCTGACGGCCACGCCGATCACCAATAGCCCGCTGGAAATGTACGCGATGCTGTCTCTGGCCGCCGGCCACGAGCGCGTCAATGATATGTGCCTGGGCATCCGGGGCGCCGACAACTTCATGGAAATGATGTGCGCCAAGGAGAACCAGGACGACGTGACGATGGACGGCGTGGCGCGCACCACCGACGTGTTCGTGGGCCTGAACAACGTGGGCGTGCTGCGCAAGGCCATCGGCGAGGTGGCCACCATCAAGAGCGCCGAGGACGTGGGTGAGCAAATCGTGGTTCCTGACCGCGAAGAGAAGGCCACGCCGGTAACGCTGCCGCCGGACATCGTGGATCGCCTGAAGCTCTACAAGGGCGCGTTCCGCTGGGCCATCGACCTCATTTCCGAGAAGTCGCCGAACCGTGGCGATCAAGCCGCCTACGACCAGGTGGCGGAGCACTTCGGCGAGGAATTGAACCTCATCGGGCACCCATTCAACCTCATCAACAAGATGACGCTGCTGATTGCGGATCCCGAGCTCGACCAGCGCGCCACCTTCTACAGCTTCATCCAGACCCAGGCCGCCAAGGCCAAGGACGCCATCACCCAGTTCAACGGCAAGAAGTTCATCGAGGAACGCCCCCGGCCCGGCCCCATGACCGACGAGAAGGCCATCGTCGGGCACCGCACCATCAAGGACACCGCCGGCCAGGAAACCGAACTGCTGAAGATTCAAGTGCAGGCCAAGGTCATCGACGGAAACCGCGTGGTGATCGACACCATCGACCCCGACACGCAGAGCGCCTTCGAGGCCATCGCCGAAAAGCTGGGCCTCGACCTCGACGTTTCCGTGCCGCCGAAGCTGGCCGCCATGCTCGAAAACTTCCAGCACGAGCAGGCCAGCCCGCGCGGCATCGACGAAAGCGGTGCTACGGCGTCCATCGTCAAGCAAATCGTGTTCTGCGACATTCTCCCGCTGCACAACAAGATCAAGCGCCTGCTGACCCGTCGCGCCGGTATCCCCTCCGCTGCCATCGCCGTCATCACGGGCCGCACGAACAACTCGCCCGACGAGATTCTTGCGGTGCAGGACGGCTTCAACGCCGGCGGCGATGACAACAAGTACCAGACCGTCATCGCCAACGAGAAGGCCGAGGTGGGTATCAACCTTCAGAAGGGCACGCAGGCAATCCACCACCTGACCATCGGCTGGACGCCGGATAGCCTGGAACAGCGCAACGGGCGCGGTGTGCGCCAGGGCAACAAGACCCAGCGCGTGAGCCTCTACTACTACGACGCCGACGGCACCTTCGACACCAGCAAGCGTTCGATGGTGAACAAGAAGGCGGACTGGATCGGCCAGGTCATGGACGTGAATGGCTCCGGCAGCGTGGCTGTCACCGGCGGCCTGTCGAAGGAGCAGATGGAAGCCCTGATCGACGTGGTGGGCGACGCCGATGCTATGCGCCGGATGCAGGAAACCATCGCGGTCAAGGAAGCCCAGGCGCGCGCGGCCAATAACCGCGACCGCCAGATGATTAACCTGGACACCATCCGCAAGCAAAACGCCTTCCTGAACGACAACAAGAGCGCGGACAGCTTCATCATCCGCAAGGTCATCGGCCTCTGGAAGCTGGAACGGCAGGCCGCGACCCTGCGCGACCGCATCAGCAACCCGAAGGCTACGGCTACCGCCGTCGCCAAGAACGAAAGCCTGTTGGCCGAGCTGACCGCCAGCATGGGCGGCCTGCGCCGGCAGATCGAGGAATCGGCGACCCTGTTCCGTACCGAGTGGCGCGCCGGCGGCCAGGTGAGGGAAGCGGCCACGCTGGACGCCTTCTTCTCCGCGTTGCGCAGCAACCCGAGGAAGCAGAAGGACGACGACATCGAATCCATGCTGCTGGGCCGCACCTACCCGGCGTTCGCCATCGAGGCGACCGAGGGCGGCCCCATCACCAACGAATGGCAGGCCGAAGTGGATATGGCCCAGTCCATGATCGCGGAATCCAAGGCCAACTTCGCACGCCAGGCCGAGGAATCCGGCGGCTACCCGGCGAGCGTAGCCGAGGACATCGCCGCCGGCAACGGCATCATCTACAACGGGAAGCCGCTGCTGGACGGCACCTTCGTCCGCGTGAAGGGCGGGCTGGCCGTGCTGTCCCTGGTCAAGGGCGTCCCGCGCGCCTTCGGGCGGACGCTCAACGGCCAGCCGCTGGCGGCCAATACCCAGGACGTTCTCGCCGGCGAGTGGGTCTATCGCGGCACCGCCGACTACGATGCCTGCATCACCGACGCCGCCAAAATCGAGGACAAGGTGAATAGCGGCGGCACCATCGAGAACGGCTTCAACGAGGTCGTGCCCGAGGTGGCGCAGCGCCGCAAGACCGAGGCACTGGTAGCGTATGCCACGCATTCGTACATGCTGCCGCAGCCATTCTTCCCCTACGTCATTCCCCCGCGCGATGCCAGCAAGACCACGGTCATGCAGCGCATCTTCGACAGCCAGAAGGCCATCATCAGATCGTTCGACGAGGCTGGAAATTTCGTGGTGCCCAGCGATGCGGCAGTGGAGCGCATCGGCGGTGGAGCCTATGGCAACAGCGCCGACAAGCACCGCGCCGCGATGCGCGAGTTCGCCACGGCCTACGGGTTGAAGATGACCATCGCGGACTTCGACAACTTCGATATGTGGGTGCAGAACGAGATCGAGAGCAATGTCTCGCTGGATGCCCTGAAGGCCGCGCTGACCGGTGAGAGCGAGCCGGAAATCATCGAGCAGGCTTCCGCCTTCATGCGCGCGGCGGCGCCGTGGTTCGACTGGCAGGCGAAGGATCCGGCCAGCGACTATCTGCCGTACCAGTTCAAGCGCGCCATCGAGGAAGCCGTGCGCAAGGTGGTGACGGGCGGCCAGCCCAAGGGCGACCTGCCGAACGACGTGGTGGGCATCAAGGGCAACACCCGCGCCTGGAAGGAAACCATCAAGCAGTGCGCCGGCGTGGCCGGGAGCGGCAAATTCAAGTGGGATGGAGACGCCCTGACGTGGAACGTGTATCGTTCGACGTGGGAATACCTCATCAAGACCTACCCGAAGGCGCAGGAGCAATTGGAGCTCGCCCCCGCCACCCGTGAAATCTGAAGGGAAACATCATGGCCTACACCGAATACAAGTTCGACAAGGACACCATCAAGGCTCTGGTGACGGAGCGCGCGGCTGGACTGCGCGCGAACCGGGGTTTCTCGAACCTTCTGGGCTTCGGGCTGAGCGTGGTGGCGGAGCGGTTGCAGAAAGACCCGCGCCGCTACCGTGACTATGGCCCGTACTGGTGGGCGCTGAAGGACGAGCTGAAGGCGGGCGGGTTCGAGCTGGGCGACCAGAGCGACCCGCTCATCAAGCGGGCCTACCAGGGCGAAAGCGGCGAGGAAACCCTCATCATGGCCGACGAGTTCCGCACGGCCTACCTGGCGTCGAACATCATCTACAGCAACCAATTCCTGCTCGACGCCAACAGCCCGGACTTCTACACCCTGTTCGACAAGGACATGGAGTTTCCGACGCAGTAACCCTTCTCATGGCGCGGCGGTTGCCCGCCATTGCGCGTCCTTTATCGTGAGGCGGAAAACGGGCCGATAGTGGCACGGCGGGGCATCCTACCCTTGCCGTATGGCCGATATTTCCAACACCCCCGTTCCGCCCAAGCCCGGCTTCCTGGCCCGGCTTGGCCTGTCCCGCAAGCGGTGGGCATCGTCGCACATCGCGCCGGCGCAGCAAATCACGGCTTCCGATGCCTTCATGTACGGGGCCGGAACGACCACCATTGCATCGCTTCTGGGTTCCGGCAGCAAGGGGGCGCGGGCGCGGCAAATCATCTACGAAAAGTGGTCGATGATGGAGGGCGACCCCATCATTTCGACGGCTCTCATGCTGCTGGTCACTTCGGCCCTTGGTGGGCACGAAACCAATGGCGACCTCGTTTTCGTCGAAAAGAAGTCCGAGACGAAGAAGGACAAGCGTCTTTCCGCCATCGTCGATGACATCGCCGCCGAGCTGGCGCCGCTCTTCAACAAGACGGCCTTTCAGGCGGCTTACATCGGCGGCGCATTCGGGGATTCCTACGCGCGCCTCTACACGAACTCGCGCGGCGTGGTGGACATCCACATGGACGAAACCATCCGCCCACCGATGGTGCAGCCATTCGAGCGCGGCAGCCGCACGGTGGGTTTCGCCGTCTATACCGGCGAGCGAGGCTTCGAGCGGCTTGACGTTTCGCAGATGGCCCGCTTGAAGATGCCGCGCGTCCAGTGGGTGCCGCAGTACGGTGTCGTCGAAAAGGCGGTGCGCCTGGCAATCTCCGAGGACGACATCGACAGCCTGCCCATCATGCCAAGCATGGTCGGCGGCTCTCTGCTCTACAGCGCCGAAGGGCCTTACGACAATCTCACGGCATCCCTGCTGGGCTTGGTCGGGCAGAGGTGGATGGATTCGATTGACGAGCAGATGGTGGCGGTCAATCTGGAATCCATGAACCTCGATCAGCAACAGCGGTTCGTCGAATCGGTCAAGGCTATGCTCATGGCGTCGAAAGCCTACGCCGAGCAGGCCGTGAAAACTGGCCGCCCGGTCATGGAGCGGATCCGCCACATCATCCCGGTTTTCAACGAAAAGCAGCTTTCCACAGTGGGGCCGGCGAACGGCGGCGCACCTGGCCGCGCTGCGACCATCAGCATCGAGGACGTGATGCTGCACGCCCGGATGCTGGCCGGCGCGCTGGGCGTCGATTTGTCCATGCTGGGTTTCGCTGATCAGCTTTCCGGCGGGCTTGGCGAGGGCGGCTTCTTCCGCGTGTCCGCGCAGGCCGCCGAGCGCGCGCGCATCATCCGCGTGGCGCTGTCCGACTTCTTCAACCACGTCATCGACATCCACACCATGCGCCGCTACGGCGTGGTGTTCGACCCCAAGGAGCGCCCCTGGACGATCAACTTCTTCGGGTCTATTTCGGCCCTGGAAGCCGAGAAGCAGCGCACGCGCTCTGATTCGATGAACGCGGGGATGCTGCTGGCCCAGGCCATGCAGATGATGAAGGAGCTGGGCGCGAGCAAGGAGGTGATGACCGAATTCCTCGTGAAGACCATGATGCTTGACGAAGACCAGGCCAAGCTCTACGCCAGCGTCGTCGATGCTAAACCGCCCGAGGACGATGGCGGCATGGGCGGCGGGTTCGGTGGCATGAGGGGCTAACCCATGTCCCTCTACAACAACATCGCGGAGAGCCTTTCCAGTAACGGCCTGTTCGGTTCAATCAAGTCGGGCCTGAACTCCGTGCTGGGCAGCGCCGGCAGCGCGGCGTCCGATGCCCTGGGCGGCGGCAAGTTGGCGAAGACCGTAACCAGCATGGGCCAGAGCATGGCGTCGAATGCCGCCATGAACCTGGTCAATAAGTACGTGCCACTTCAGGCCCAGCGCATTATTAACGTGGGCGGTGGTGCCCTGGGCGATGTCCTGCAAGGCAACTGGGAAGACGCCGGGATGCGCCTGCTGGATTCCGGCCTGCTGAACGATCTACTGCCTGGTATGGGCGGCGTTGCCTCGCAGACCATGTATTGGGGCTCGCCCACGCCGTTGTTCGGCGGCATCAGCCCGACCGAGGCGCGCAACATCTACGACGACATGCGCGGCCAGAAACTGGCGAAGAAGAACCTCTGGCTGATCGAGGTTTCGAGCCGCCTCAACGGCGATATGTCGCAGCGGTTCAACCTTTTCGCAACCGAGGTCGAATACGAGCCTTTCATCATCGCCGGCGAGAAGCGCCGCGTCGGCGGTGCCGTCATCGACGCCGTGCAGGGCGCGGAGCCGGTGGAACTGCGCCTGACGACCATCGACGACCAGCAAGGCACGCTCAAGCGGTGGTTTGCGGCGCACCACGGCGCGGCGGCCCCGCGCGACGGCACGGTAGGCGTGCCGGACAGCTACGCCATCACCATCAAGGTAGTCCATGCCTTCATCACCCGTGGCAGCAACCGGGGCGGATATGAGGACATCGGCATGTTCCGTCCGGCCAACATGGCATTGAGCCTGTCCCGCCGCGAGGACGGGCTGGAAGAGGTGCAGATGTCCTTCTCCCAACTCGACACCTTTATGAGACCGTAGCATGGCGCTCAAGCACGACGCACAAGGCTTCCTGACCGGCGACCCCATCGACATCGGGCGCGCACTCAAGGTCTGGGACGACATCCACGACGACGTGCGCGCTATCCGGCGCGCGCTGACCAGCGGCGCATCCGGCGGGCCTGCACGGCCTGGCCGCGCCGACAAGACCGGCAACGAGGTGGCGCGCCCGATGGCGCCCGCCCCGAGCACTCCCCGCAGTTCCAGCCAGATCCCGGCGCTGCTGCGCAAGACCGCCACGCCGCAGACCGGCGGGGCCAGCGCCAGCGCAATCCGCCGCGATGCCCAGGCCGTAGAGGTTGCCGGGCAGGCGGTGGCCGCCGTGCGCGCGGCCAGCCAGGCCACGCAGCGCGCCATCGCCAAGCCGGTATCGCGCGACGGGCGCGGGCGCTTCGTGCGTGGCGATGGGCGCAGCGGCTCTGGTGCGCCCGGTTCTGGGGGTGGAAATGGTGGCGGCGGTGGTGGCGGAGACGGAGAAGAAACCGGCGCGCTGCGCGGCGTCGCCGACCGCATCGCTGGGGCCATCAGGGAATCCGGCAGCGGCATGGAGGAAGCCGACCCCGCCGTAAAGGCCATGAACGAGGTGGCGCGCCCGATGGCGCGCGGCTACGAACTGCTGACCGGCGGCAGCCGCGAGAAGCGGCAGGAAGGCTGGTTGCGCCGCATCTGGACTTCGCTGACCGGCTTCCGCAAGGACGAGACGACCTTCAACAAGGCGGCCAACAAGAGCCTGAAGAACATCGAGGAAAAACCGGACGACGGCGCGAAGGGTGGGTCTGGCCTTCTGGGCGGCCTGTTCGGCGGCCTTGGCCGCGTGCTGACGCGCATCCCGGTTGTGGGTGGCCTGCTGGGTGCAGGCGGTGGCTTGCTCAAGGGCGCGGGCCGCCTGCTGGGCTTCGGGGGCAAAGAAGCTGCCGCAGCCAGTGGAGCCGCGAAAGAAGCCGGTCTTCTGGGCAAGGCCGGCGGCCTGCTGAAGGAGGGCGGCGCGCTCTCCAAGATGGGCGGGCTGCTGAAGCGCGTCCCGATTCTGGGGGCACTGCTGGCCGGCGCGGGCGCAGCAGCGGACGTGTATTCGTCGGAATCCGATGACACCCTGTCACGGCGCGAGAAGGACAAGAAGACCGGGGCTGCCGTCGGCGGGTTCGCCGGCTCGATGGCTGGCATGGCCGCTGGTGCGGCTGGCGGCGCGGCGCTGGGCACGCTAATCTTCCCCGGTATCGGCACGGCCATTGGCGGCGCTATCGGCGGCGCCGTGGGCATGTTCCTGGGCGACGACGCCGGGAAGATTCTCGGGGACACCGTAGGCGGCTGGGTCAATGACCTGCGCGCCGCCGACATCCCCAGCATGATCGGCAACGCCTGGAACGAGGTCAAAGTCACGGCGCTGGGCACCTTCGACTGGGTGAAGTCCGGCTGGGATTCGGTGGTGGGCTCCTTGCAAAAGGGCTGGGACGCCACCATGACTGCGTTCGCCGCCGTGGGCGACACCATCAAGAAAGCCTGGGGCGGCTTCGTCGATACCGCGAAGGCTGGCTGGGAATCCGTGTCCGGCGCGTTCGCGTCGGCCTACGAAGGGCTGAAGTCCCTGCCCGGTATCGGCCCAGCCATCAAGGCCGCCGAGGCTGGCGCGCGCAAGATCGCCGAGGTGGCAGGCGCGGTGAAGGATGGTGCCGTCGAACTGGGTGGCAAGGCTGCCGATGCTGTCCAGTCCGGCGCGAGTACCGCATGGAACGCTACGAAGAACGCCGCCGGCAGCGCGTGGAGCGGCACCAAGGACTTCGCCGCCAGCATGGTGCCGCAGGGCCTGAAAGACCGCATCGCGGCGCGGCGCGCGATGGAAACCGGAGCCGACTACAAGCAGGGCAACATCGCCGGGCTGGACGACGCCCACACGCGCGCGCTGGTGGCTTCCACCGCCGCAACCGAAAGCGCCGGCGGCAAGCTCGACGTGGTGAATTCCGCCGGTTACATGGGCCGCTACCAGGCCGGCGCAGGCTGGCTGGCGGATGCGGGCCTCATCAAGGGCGGCAGCTCGGCGGTGCAGGCCGCCATGAAGGCCGACGGCTTCAGTAACGAATATAAGTGGGGCCAGGCCGGCGGCATGTCGAAGTTCCTGAAGAACGCCGACAACTGGAACGGCGGCATGAGCTACGACAAGTACCTGGGCAGCGCCGATGCCCAGGACGCCGCCTTCAAGACCAACTCCGACAAGTCCTACGCCCGTCTGCTGGCGCGCGGCGTCATCAAGGAGGGCATGAGCCAGGACGAAATCGCCGGGATCCTGAAGGCCCGCCACATCGCCGGCGAGGGCGGCGCGGCGCAGGCTGCGCGCGGCGAATCCGGCCCATCCGACGCCAACGGCACGTCGGCCCTGAAATACAAGAACGACCTGGCCGCCGGCAACATCTACGCCAAGGCGTTCGCCGGCCCAGATGGCGCTCCGGCGACACCCGCTGCGCCCGCGCGCCCGTCCATCGCATCGGTGGCTGCGCCCGCCGCGCCGGTGGTGGCAAGCGCCAGCGCGCCGGTGGTGCCGTCGGCGCCCAGCGTGCCGTCCGTGCCCGAGGCCCCGCCGGTGACGGTGCCGATGGCGTCCAACGATTCTGGCAAGCCCATCCAGGTATCCATGCCGTCGCCGGACGTGGGCCAGGACGTGCGCGACCGGGGTATCGCCCACGTCGCCACGGGCGGATTGAGCGCATAGCGAGCCCGGCCCGGAAAAAACCGTGATTCCTGTAGTTGCCAGCACCGCACACTTTGGGTATGGCGACGATCACGGGAAAAGACATTCAGGAAATGGTGCGGCACTGGCTGAACACGCCGGTGGAGGGCTATTTGGGCTCCGGCTACGGCCAGGACGCCAAGGCCCTGCTGCAACTGCCGCAGGCTGACGGTGCGCCCGAAGCCTTCCTCGAAAAGATGCGCCAGGACATCCCGGCGCTTCAGGCTCTTCCCCCCGGTTCGCTGAACCTCTACGCCGTGCGCACACCCCCGGACAGGGTTGATCTGTTCGTGGATGTGGCCGGCGTGGCAATTCAAGTGCCAGGGGCATAGAGTATGTACACCAAGGCAGACTTCCAGAAGAAAATCGCCGACACCATCGGCAACTACCAGTCCATCGCGCCGCTGTACCAGGCGGGCGACCCGCGCACCCTGCAACACCTGGACGCGATGGCGACCATGCTGGCGATGTTTTCCGCCCAAGTGGAAACCGCCCAGGCCGAACCCTACGACAAGGTGCGCGATTCGACCGTGCTTGCCGACGCGGCCATGCGCGGCATCATCCGTAGCGGCACGCCGGCGCGCGTGCGCATCCGCGCCATCAACGGCGGAACCGAGGACTTCACCGTGGAATCGGCGCGCACGCTGCTGGATTCGTCCGGCCTGCTGTACCGCGCGGAAACCCCCATCACCATCCCACCGGGCGGCGAGGCTACCTTCGAGGCCAGCCAGCTTCGCGCCGTGACGATCACGCACACGGTTTCCGGCAGCGAGCCGTTCTATGCCGTGCCTGTGCCGGCGGCGGACGACGACGCCTTCCTGTGCTCCATCGCCGTGAGCGACGCCCAGGGCGAGTACGCCTACCGCAATCGCTATGTGAATACCGAGGCCGACGAGCGCGTGTTCCACGTCGAAGCCGACGACCGCCAGCAGGTCTATGTCCGATTCGGCTTCAGCGGCGTGGTGGGCGTGCAGCCGGCGGACGGGGCCGAAATCACCCTGACCACCTACTACACCAACGGCGCTGTGAGCCCGGCCTTCGGCAGCCCGTTCTCGTTCGAGTACCTTGGTTCGCCGCTGGAAGCCGTCGTGGAGCTCAAGATGGACGCGCTCTTGCAGCCCGGCCAAAACCCCATGCCCATGTCGGTGCTGCGCGACCTCGCGCGCTACCCGTCGGTCTATGACGACAACGCGGTGTTCCTGGGCGAGTTCGGGTTTCTGGTACGCAAGAAGTTCCCGAACCTGCAATTCCTCTCGATCTGGAACGAAACCGAGGAAGAGCAGGCGCGCGGCGCGAGCCTCGACAACATCAACGCCCTGTTCGTGGCCTGCCTGTCCGAAGAGGGCGGCGAAGCCGTGCTCGAAGAATCGGATCCCGCTGTGCCCGTGGCGCCGGTGAAAATCGCCGAGGATGACCTGACCGAGACGCAGCGCACCATTCGCGCCGCGATTCTGGCCGCCGACAACAGCTACCGGGTCTATTTCTTCACGCCGGTGCGCTCGAAGATCGCCATGTCCGTGAGCGCGCGCGTGAGCACGTCCTACGTTGCTTCCGACGTGCGCCAGAAAATCATCGAGGCCGCGCTGGGCGAGTTCGGCCAGGCCGCCGCCGCGTCGCGCCGTGGGCGCAATCGCCCGCTCTACAAGCGCGTGTATGAACTGCTGCGCCAGAAGGTGGCGGCGCTGGCAAGCGGCGATTCCGACCTGACCGTGAACATCGTGGAACCGCCGTCTCTGGCCGCACGCCCTGAAATGTGGCGCTACGTGTCCGCCGACAGCCTGGCCGTGACCGTCGAAACGGCAAACATCGTCACGCCCACCTGGGGCGGGTGATCGCCATGTCCTTTGACTTCTCGAATGCCCAGCTCCCGCGCCTGCTGCCGCTGGAAAACAGCTATGCCGAAAACGATGTCGAAGATGACCTGAAGCGGCTCTTCCTCGACCTCTTCAACGACATGCTGGCCCCGGATGTCTTCGACGTGAATGTGTCGGGCGCTGCGCACCTGGGTTCGTTCGACTTGGTGCGCAAGGCCGTCAACACCGACGGCCTGGTGCTGCTGCAAGGCGACCGCGAAGAGGCGGCCACGCGCTACCTGTATCGGGCATGGAAGTCGGGCGACGTGCAGGGGCGCGGCCTGCACTTCCTGAAGACCTACCTGCAAATGCTCTTCCCGAACCAGTGCGAGATTGAGCAGCTTTGGCAGGACAAGGACTATCCGTATCCCACCGCGCTCTACACCTCGAAGCCGAGCTTCGCGTGGTGGCTGCACCAGGTCGGCGAGCCGGGCCTGAAGCTGGACGGCACCTGGGGCCTGGGCCGGCGCATCGAGGATGCTGACGAAAGCCGCAAGGACAGGGTGGTGGATACGAGCGGCATGTTCCTGACCAGCCGCATCATGATCTCGCTGGGCTTCGACGTGGATACCCAGTCCGTCGCCAAGCTCATCCAGATTATCAAGGACGTGATTCCGGCGCGCCTCGTTCCGGTATTCCGCTTCTGGCTGAACGAATCGTTCCTGCTGACCATCCTCGCGTCCTACAAGTTCTGGATGCGGAAGGACATGCTGGCGCGCTACCCGTGGTGCGGGCGCGTCATCACCGATGAACCATCCGGGCGCTGGAAGCTGGGCATCGACGGCGAGCTCCCGCGCCTGCCGCAGCCGTTCGGCACCTTCAAGCTGGGCCACAAGTACGGCCAGAAGTCGAACTGGCACCTGCACAACTGCCGCGTCACTGGCGCGCAGCGCGTGACCATCACCGCCGAGGCCCCGGCCTGGCGCGTCGAAACCCTACCGCTGGAAGAGTTCGAGTACGTCACCCCGCCGCCACCCACGAAGCTCTACCACCACACGCGCCGCCTCGATGGCGGCTGGACGGTGGGTAGCGGCCTGCACATCGGCGCATTCCTCCTCGACGGCTCGCACCGGCTCACCACTCGGAAAATGACCGAATACCCGCGCTTCGGTCAATTCAAAATCCGCAACTACCAGCAGCCCGTCCTGCTGCCGACCTCTCCCGCGCGCCTGACGCTCTCCGGCGCATGGAAGCTGGGCGGCCCCAGGAACGCGGAATTTGAGTTCTACAAGATCGAAGGAGCGTGACCGTGCCCGAAGCCGTAGTCGCCGATAGCTACCGCCGCCGCGTCGCCGCCCACATGGCCGGCACTGGCGTACTCAAGCCCATCGCATTCATCGCCTACGGCGACGGTGGCCACAACCCCGACAACACCGCCAAGCCCGCCGACAGCGGCGCCGCCGGCCTCTACCACGAGGTCAAGCGCAAGCCCGTCACGGCCTTGGTTCAAGAAGACCTGTATTCCGCCACCGGGAAGGGCGTCGTCGAATCCGACGACCTCAATGCCGGCGCTCTCTCCGAGGCGGCCTTGCTCGACACCGACGGCAACCTTGTTTGCTGGAAAACCTTTGCGCCGAAGTACCTGGAGAACGGGGAAACCTATGGCGTCAATCTGAAGATGCGATTCTGAAAGGAGCTCCCCCCATGTCCCTGCCCAACCAAAACATCACGCCGATTCCGAACAACGAGCCGGATGCCGTCCCCTCGCTGTGGAACACGCGCTACCAGGAAATCGACGAGAACTTCTCCGCCCTCGACGAGCGCCAGGTGAGCGTCGAAGACGAGCTGAACGCCGCCAAGGGCGATGCGCCCACCTTCGCCGAAAAGATGAACCAGGTGGCGCAGGCCGTCGCAGACCTGGGCGGCGACATCGGCGACTTGCAGGGCATGACCGCGCCCATGCTGGCGCGTGCGGTGCGCCTGGACTGGGACTATTCGGGCAACAACATCAGCCTTGAAATGTGGGCCGGCGAATACACGCTGACCGACACGCAGCCCATCGCCGTGACCTCTGCCGTCGCCGGCGACGATTCCATCGACGTGACCGACAGCAGCTTCTTCACGCCCGGCCAGAACTATGTCATCTACAACGCGACGCACGCCGAGCAGGTTCATGTCAATGCTGTGCTGAACGGCACCCGCATCCGCATTTCTGACCCGCTGGCAAACGCCTACGGCGGCGCCGGCGCGTTCCTCGCGCGCACCTCGTTTGCCGTCGCTAACGGCACCGCGCAGGCCAAGCCGGGCGCGGCCTACTTCTCCAAGCCCATCAATCTGGGCTTCGATGGCGTCAAGCGCGCCGTCGTAATCCGCCGCACGCCCACCGCATCCGTTGTGAACGTCGATTTTCTGATCGATGGCGACTGGGTGTCCGCGCCGCTGGCATGGACGCGCGAAGGCGGCAAAGTGCCGGCGGGCTACATCGACTGCGAGTACGAATTGCTCGTCAATGGCGACACCGCGCTGCGCGTGACCGTCGTGGGCGGCGCTGGCAATACCGAGATCCAGCACATCATTGGCCTGGGCTCCACCACGGGCCTGCGCGGCACGCACACGCCTCCGCTCAAGCCTGCCATGTCCAACCCCGTCGATGGCGCTGAAAACCTGACCGACCGCCCGACGCTGGGCCTGACCGGCTACGTTTCGCCCACCGATACGCCCGTGGGCGCCGTGCAATTCCAAGTCTCCGCCACCGCCGACTTCGCCGAGGTCATCATCGACAGCGGCACGCAGGTGGGCGGCCTGTCCTGGCAGGAAATCGGCCTGCGCCTGCAAACCAGCCATGACTACTTCGCCCGTGGCCGCGCGCGCGACGCCGAAGGCGCGTGGTCGCCGTGGTCTGACCCGGTTTCGTTCTCCACCGCCGCGTCGTTCGTGTATGTGCAGGCCCCGTCGAACGTTGGCCCGGCCAACAACCTGACCAACGTCGCCGACACGCCCACGCTGTCGTCCAGCGCCTTCGCGGTCTATGCGGGTGCGGACACCCAAGCGGCGGCCCAATGGCAAATCCGCGAGGCCAGCGCGTCCTACGACGCCTCCACCTACGACAGCGGCGAGGACGCCACGCATCTGACCTCGCTGGCCGTTCCTGCCGGCCTGCTGAAGTCCTCGAACACGCAATACTTCTGGCGCGTCCGCCACAAGGGCGCAACCATCGGCTGGTCGGAATGGTCGGTGGAGACGAAGTTCACTACGAAAAAGATTTTCGGCACGGTGATCGGTATCGCTCTGGTTTCGACTGGCGCGACTTCCGGTTCGTGGGCACGCATCGACGAGGACGGCAACGCCAAGGCCACCGATGCCGCCTTCTTCAACGCCCACCCGACCTATGCCGGTATCGTCGATCAGACCCTGGACAGCCAGGCGATGGTGAAGGTGCCCGCCTTCTACATCAAGACCGGCATCGTGGCGTCCGGCGCCTACGTCGGAAAGAAGGCCATCTGGGTTTCGGACAAGAAGGAAACCGGCTTCGAGATTCACCCGGCTTTCAAGAACGCCGGCGCTGACCTGGCCCAGTATTGGGTCGGCAAGTATCAGGGCTCGAACGCCTCCGGCAACAAGCTGGCGTCCGTGGCTGCCGTCGGGCCGCTGGTTTCCATCGACTTCCCGACGATGCAGGCCCGCGCGAACGCGCGCAACACCGGGGGCGTTACGGGCTTCTCGCTGTGGAACATCTACCAACTCTCCGCCATCCAGATGCTGGCCCTCATCGAACTGGGCAACCCTGACGCCCAGACCTTGGTCGGCCAAGGCAACTCGAACAGTTCCGGCGCTACCAACGTCGATGCGTCGCCCACCTCGCAAGCCTCGTGGCGCGGCATTATCGGCCTCTGGTCGAACGTCTGGCAGATGGTCGATGGACTGCAAACCGACGCCAGCCTGAAATACAAAATCTGGGACAAACAGGGCAACAAGACCTACATCACCACGAACCAGGTGGCGCCGTCGGCTTCGGCCTCCTACCCGGTCACGATGTCCGTGGATGCCGGCGCGAACTACGACCTGTCGCAAGTGTTCCTGCCCGCCACCATCGACGCTTCGGCCTCGAACGGCACGTATGCGGACGCCTTCTGGTCGGCTGCGAACTGCGTCGCCTATCACGGCGGCAATTGGGACGGCGGCGCGGGCGACGGGCTCTTCTGCCTGAGCGTCGGCAGTCCCGCGTCGAGCGGCAGCACGGGTCTCGGCGGTCGCCTCGCAAAGGTGTAATGGGTCATGTGACCTGTGTCATGTAGCAGTTGGGCGAGCGCGCCAAGCGCGCCGCCCCTCTCAAGAAAGGAGCAGTAAATGCAAATCGAAAACGGGAATCTGGTGGTGGAAGTCGAAGGCTCCACCATGACCGTGCCGCTGCCCGAGGTGGCAACCGCCGCCAAGGTCAAAGCGTACCTCGTCCCCGAGGCGTACCGCCCCGGTCGCCTGTTCATTTCGGTCACGGTTCCCGGCCAGCCGGAAGACGTGCCGGCGTGCAGTCAGGATCTGGTCGAACTGCTGGGCGAGGACATCCTCGAAGCCAGCGACGCGGCCATCCTGAACGCGGCGAAGGCGGCCAAGCTGACCGAAATCAACGCCGAGTGCCAGAAGGCGGTGGCCGCGCTGGCTGCCGACTACCCTGACAGCGAAGTGCAGTCCTGGCCCCAGCAGGTCAAGGAAGCCACGGCGCTGGCCGCCGACGCCGGCGCGGACGCTCCGCTGCTGACCGCCATCGCCACGGCGCGCGGCCTGCCGGTCGCGGAGCTCGCCTCGCGCGTGCTCGACAAGATGAACGCCTACGCGGCGGCCTCCGGCGTGCTCATTGGTCGGCGTCAGGCCGCCGAAGATGCCATCGGCGCCACCGCGTCCCTGGAAGACCTGTCCGCCATTTCCTGGTAACGGGCGGGCGCAAGGTGAAGCAGTATTGCGCCCGAATCGCCCTGCTGCTGGGCTCCATGCTGATGACGCTGGCGGGCAACATGCTGGCGCTGGTGTCGGCTATCGGTGGAAGTGATCGCGCTTTCCGGGTGGCCGTCTCCAACGACCAGACCTTGAACGCCGCGCTTGCCGGCAGCGAGGATGAAACCATCAGCAGCCGGGCCGGGAAGGCCGCTCGCTCTGGAAAGCGGTGGGGGTGCATCCTGTGCAAACTGCTCGACGCCTTCGACGCCCAGCACTGCCAGAAAAACATCGAAGAGGATGAAGGGGAAAGGCTGACTTGAAAAACGACGCATACCTGAAGCTCATCACCAAGTTGGAAGAGCTCGATGCCTACACGCATACCGTGCTGCATCAGTTCCCGAAGCTGGAAAGGCACTTGCTTTGCGCGGAAATGCGGGCGGCCATGAATAAGGTATGCCGCCTGGCCGTCGTGGCGTGGAAGCGCCGACAGAAGGCTTCGTCGCTTTTCGACTTGGACGTGGAAATCGAGGTGTTCCGGCACTTCATCCGCAAGGCCCATCGCCTCGAATACATCAACACGCATCGCCTGGAAGTCTGGATGAAACACACGAACGAAATTGGCCGCATGGTCGGCGCGTGGATCAAGCACGAAGGAGCCGCCATGTCGTAGAGCACCACCCCGGTTTTTGAACGGGCAAGGGCTTATAACGGCGGCAATTGGGACAACGGCGCGAACGACGGGCTCTTCTGCCTGAACGTCAACAATCCCGCGTCGAACGTCAACACGAATATCGGCGGTCGCCTCGCAAACGAATAGTGCCAGAAGGCGCGCGGCCCACGGGCCGCCGTCCAGTGCATATCCTTTGGGGCCTTTGTCCTGACCATGTTGTCGAAGATGAACAGGGCGCTGCGGCCAGTAGCCGGGAAACCGGCGGACGTGGCAGCACCCGACCACACTGAATAGGAAGACATGCCGCGCACTGTGAATGGTCTTTGGGACGAACTCACCTCCTTTGAAAATCTGCACCTGGCCTACATGGGCGCCCGCGATGGAAAGCGGTATCGCAACGAGGTAATGCAGTTCGCGGTAGAGGCTGAAGAGCACCTCTTCAACATCCAGAATCACATGCTCTGGAAGACTTGGAAGCCCGGCCCGCAACGCGAGTTCGTGGTGCGCGAGCCCAAGCTACGCCTGATTCAGGCGCCACCATTTCAAGATCGCGTCGTTCACCATGCGCTGGTGCAGGTCGTGGAGCCGCACTTCGAGCGCCGGTTCATTTACGACAGCTACGCTTGCCGCGAGGGCAAAGGCACCCAGCGCGCCGTCATGCGCGTGCAGCACTTCCTGCGCGTGGCGAAGCGGAACTGGGGCGACGACATCTATGTGGTGAAGGCGGACATCAGCAAGTATTTCGCCAGCATCCAGCATCACATTCTCATGGACGAGGTGGAGCGGGTCATTTCGGATCCTGGCGTGCTCTGGCTCTGGCGGCAAATCATCAGCGGATACGGCCACGAGGCCGGGCTGGGCCTGCCAGTCGGTGCGCTGACCAGCCAGCTCGCGGCGAACGTCTTGTTGAACCGCCTCGATCACATCGCCAAGGACGACATGGGCCTGCGCTTCTACGTGCGGTACATGGACGACTTCGTGGTGGTGGTGCAGGGCAAGGCTGAAGCCCAGCGCGTGCTACAGGCCCTGGAAAAGGTCGTCAATAGCCTGGGCCTGTCGCTCAACCCGAAGACCGCGATTCACCCGTGGCAGCGCGGCGTGGACTTTTGCGGCTACCGCATCTGGCCGACGCATATCCTCCCGCGCAAGCGCAATATCAAGCGCGCCCGCGCTGACTTCCGCCGGCTCATGACCCAGTATTTCGCCGGCGAGGTCGATCTACCCGACGTGCGCCAGCGCGTGATGTCGTTCCTCGCCTACGCCAAGCATTGCAACGCCCACCGCACCGTTGAAGGCGTGTTGGGTGATCTGGTGCTGGTGCCCGGCCTGCGCGACATCCCCGACAAGCTCATGCTAGGCGGCTGACAACAGGCGGATGACGTTGCTGCTCTGTGTTGGCTTGACGAACGCCGGCGTGGGCGCGCCCGTTTCGCAGGCCACGATGAACTCGCACCACTTTTCCAGCGCCTCGCGCCGCTCCGGCCTTTCCTCGCGCACGTCGTAAATCTCGTCCAGCTCGCCCAGCTTGTGGTTGAGCGCCACCTCGGATTCTTCCCACGACACGCCCATGTTGCGCAGGTGGCCCTTGGCCGTTGAGCGGGTATCGTGTGGGGTGAACTTGCGGATCTCGATGTCCTTGCGCTCGAAGGCGCGGCGGATGGCCGCCCAGAGGGTCGTTTCCCCGACGTGGGTATCGCCGCCCTTGTTGCGGCGCCGGCGCTCTTGGCGCGCGGGCAGCACGTAGATGGATTCCCCAGACATTTCAAACAGGGCGCGGAACCACTCGACCACCACGGGCGTGAGGGGCACGAGGAAGCCCCGGCGGGTCTTCACCGATTCGTCTGGTATCCACCACATACCCAGGTCAAGGAAGATATGCGCTTTCTTGGCCTTCACCAGCTCGACGCCGCGCACGCACGTTGCCAGCAGAATGCGGAAGGCGTAGGCGTTCTCCACGCCGATGAAGTCGATGTCGGGCAGCAGTTCGCGCAGCTCTTCTTCCAGCAGCATGACGCGCTTTCGGATGGGCGGGCGCGGCCCCTTGATGGACTTCAGCTTGACGCCAGTGCAGGGATTGGCGGCGATGATTTTCAGGCCGCAGGCATGGTCGAACAGCTTGGATGCAGAGGTGAGGATGCGCTTCGATACTGTCCAGGTGCGTTTGCAGTCGGTGAGCATCGACACGATGTCGATGGCCGTGACGCGCTGCACGGGGCGCGCGCCGATGTAGGGGATGATGATTTGGTCGTAGTCGCGGTTTCGGTAGTCGATGGTGTCCTGGGCGTACTCGGTGAGCAGCAGACACTTTTCCCTGTAGTCGGCGATCAGGTCGCGCACGCTCCACGCGGCCTGCACCCGGTTCTTTTCTTCTTGCTTTTCGATAGCCGGGTCGCGGCCCTCGTCGATGGCAACGCGGGCGACGCGGGCCTTCTCGCGTGCGGAGGCCAGGGAAACATCGGGGTAGTTCCCGATGGTGAGTTCGCGCCGGCGGCCTTTGCCGATGCGGTAGCGAAGGATCCATGTCGCCGTGCCGGCGTCGGACAGGGTGAAGGTGAGGCCATCGCCATCAGAGCGCGCGATGGCTTCGCCTTTCGACACCCAGTTCCTAATCTGGATGTCATTCAACAGGTGCGTGAGTTTTGCCAAGTAGCCCCTCCCTTCAGGGTGGGTAGCTAGTTGGCCGGGCGCTTTTAGCTACCCACCTAGCTACCCACTTTATGCGCGATGTAGGGGCGCATCTTGACACGCTACGAAACGAAGATTCAAGAGGTTCAGGGGAGAAGACGGAGGGTTAGGAACGTATTGAGACGTTATGGAACACTAATTAAACTCGCAGGTGGCTAATTGCATGAATGTCCTTTGGGGGTTGTCGGTGGCCTGAAGTGGCTTGATGCCAAATTAAGCCTTGGTGTCCGCAGCGGGCAGTTGCGGCACCGACACGAAGTCGTCCAGCGTCAGCCCTTTCTCCTTGAGCAGTGCTTCGAGCACGGGCTGCAAGCGGCCGAGGCTCTCTTGCACGGCTTCGCGCACGGTGTCGACCACGACCTGCGTGCTGCGCTCGATTTCGATATTCAAGCGAGCGCCGTCGAGCTTGTCTTCGAACGTGGTCATGCGGCGCGTTTCCGGAATCAGCCACACTTCGAACCAGCCTTCCTGACGATTGACCTCCGAGACGGTGAGGCTCGCGCCGTTGATCGCGATGTAACCCTTCGCGAACACGTACTTGCGAAACGCTTCGGGAATCGCGATGCGCAGCACACGATTCGTGTCCGAGGTGCGCACGCTCAGGATTTCGGTCGAGAAGTCGATGTGGCCCGAGAGCGGGTGGCCGCCGATTTCGGCGCCGTCTTTGGCGGCGCGCTCGACATTGACCTGCGCGCCTACGCCGAAGCTGCCGAGCGTGGTCACGTTCAGACTTTGCAGAATGACGTCGAACGATGCGGCAGTGGGGGAGAGCAGTTGCGTGACGGTGAGGCACACGCCGTCGACCGAGACGCTTGCGCCCAGCGTGAGGTCTTCGCAAAAGCCCTCGGGAAACGCCAGCGCCAGAGTGCGCATGCCGTCGCGATCTTCGATGGACGACAGCGTGGCCGTGCCTTGAACAATTCCGGTGAACATCGTGATGTCGGTAAGAGAGTCGTAGGTTGCTATGCCGCAGTATTCTACTGCGTGACGACGGTATGCCGCCCGTCGTGCTACGATGCCGCCTTTTTGCGGGATCGGATATGGGTTTCGAAGGCTGCCTGCTGGCGGGCGATTTTTACTACTGGGCGGAAACCGCGCCCATGCCTGACGGGCAGTTTCAGGGAGTGGTGCACTTTACCGGCTGGCGCGACGTGGACGACGTGATCGAAACGCTCGACCCGCCGCTCGTGCACACGACACCCGATACCTACCGCTGGGCAGGCGACGCGCTCGAAGCCGCCCATGCATTGGCAAAAACGCTCGTAGAAGACGGCGCGCTCGGCATCGATCCCTGAGCGACCACCGCTACGCTGTACCGGCCTCCGAAGCGGAGGTCACAAGGACCATCATCATGACGCTCAAAAAATTCGACCTCGCCAAGCAACAAGGCCTGAAGATCAACGCCGGCGTGCGCCGCGGCCCGCCCTCGGGCAATGGCGTCGGCGCGCAAGGCAAGCGCAACCCCGCGGGCAGCAAGCTGCTCGGCTCGCTGCTGGGCAAGGCCCCGGCACCGGCTGACGCTGACGCAGGCAAGAATGACGCGGGTGGCGAAACGGGCACGGCAGCGCCCGCCAAGGGAACGTCGAAGTCCTGATCGCTCAGGACCAGCGTGCGGGGCACCGCTGAGGTGCCCGCACGATGTTTCAGACACAACGCGGCGGATTCAAGGCCGCAGATTCATGCCGCTGATTCAGGCCATTAAGGCACGATCGCCAGAAACAGGAACGCCGCGAACAGCACAAGGTGAACCGCACCTTGCAGCACCGTAGTGCGCCCCGTGCCAAGCGAGATCACGCTCACCAGTAGCGTGACCGCCAGCAGTACCGTCTCTTTGGGCGCCAGACCCAGTTCGATCGGAATGTGGAGGAACAGGGAGACGGCCGCCACCGTAGGAATGGTCAGGCCGATACTGGCGAGTGCCGAGCCGAGTGCCAGATTCAGGCTCGTCTGGAGCTTGTTGGCACGTGCGGCACGCAGCGCGGCCAGCCCTTCCGGCAGCAGCACCAGCGCAGCAATCACAATCCCCACCACCGCTTTCGGCGCACCCGCTTCGGCCACCGCTTGCTCCACCGCCGGCGACAGCTTCTTCGCCAACGCGACGACTGCGAGCAACGCGATCACCAGCAAGCCAAGACTCAGCACGGCAGTGCGGCGCGAGGGCGGCGGCACGTGGACTTCTTCACTGGGCGCCTTCGCGAGAAAGTAGTCGCGATGGCTTACCGTCTGCACGAACACGAACACCATGTACAGCACCAGCGCAATGACGCCCTCGAAGGCCAGTTGCGAGGACGTGAGTCCCGGTCCAAGCACTGAGCTGGTGTAGTTCGGCAGCACCAGCGTGAGCACCGAGAGTGCGCACAGCACGGCGAGAGCAGCGCTCGCGCCTTCCACGTGGAAGCCCTGCGTGTGATGGCGAACCCCGCCAAACAGCAGGCACAGACCCACAATCCCCGTCGACACGATCATGATGGCCGCGAACACCGTGTCGCGGGCGAGACCGGCTTTGTCCGGGCCGCCTGAGAGCATGACCGAGACGATCAGCGCCACTTCGATGATGGTCACGGCCACGGCGAGGACCAGTGTGCCAAACGGCTCACCGACCTTGTGAGCGACAGTTTCGGCGTGGTGCACGGCCGAGAACACCGCACCGGCGAGGGCGATGGCACATACCGTGAGCGAGACACCGTAGGGCAGGACACCGGCAATGCCCCACGCGACGAGGGCCACGATCGGCATGTACATGGTCCAGTGGCCCAGCTTGGCGGTCTTTGAGGAGGACATCGTCGGAGACTCCAGAATTCGGGGGGATTCGAGGGATAAAGCGGATACAGCGGATACGGCGGGAGCATTGCCCCGGCAGGAACCCCGAGGCAGCGAATCATGGTCGCAGAAAAGCGACACCCAGACAACAGAAAGGGCGCGATGACGACGTGCCACCGGCCAAAACATCATTTGGCTCGAAACGCGCATGGCCAAACGATTTGCGGCCATCCATGCATTTGACTCCGAGTGCCCAATCGGCAAGAAATTCCATAGGATGAAACATTGAGTGCAATGAGTTGACATCCGATCGGTATCAGTCGTATCGTCGTGTTCATTGGTCTTACCACTGAACGACGGGCGTCCCGCCATCGCAGCATTTGGCATGACGCGTCCGGTTCACTTCACGATCCGGCTGCCATGTCCTTCGATCCCATCGTGCAGGTCTCCGTCTCGGAGCAAGTCGCCCAGCGGCTGCTCACGATGATTCGTACCGGGCTGCTCAAGCCCGGTCAGCAACTCCCCCCTGAACGCGATCTCGCGGCCATGCTCGGCGTGGGCCGGCCGGCCGTGCGCGAGGCCATTCGCGGATTGGCGTTGCTGGGCCTGTTACGCATCCGGCAGGGCGAGGGGACGTTCGTCGGCACGCTTCAGACGCGCGAGTTGCTGGAGCCGCTGGAGATGGTGATCGAGTTAAACGCGGGCACGCTCGAAGCGCTGTTCGATGCTCGTCTGGTCATCGAGCCCGGCGTCGCGGCGCTGGCGGCCAGTCAGATGAGCGATGCCCACCTCGCGCGCCTGCACGCGCTGGTCGAGGACGAGCAGTCGCTGCTCGGCAACCCCGAGACCTTCTCGGCGGCCGACATGGCGTTTCACGAGACGATCATCGACGCATGCGATAACCCCTTTCTGCAAAGCATCGCCAACAGTCTGTATCTGCTTGGCAAGAAGAGCCGGCGCGTCACGTCGCAAGTGGCGGGCGTGCTGGAGCGCAGCTTGCAGGATCACCGCGACATCATTGCCGCCTTGCAGGCGCGCGATCCGGCGCAGGCCGCCGAGGCGATGCGCCGGCATTTGTGCCGCGTGCGAGAGGCCTACATCGGCAGCACAGAGCCTTCAGCACATTCCGAACATTCCGAGCCCCCCGAGCATTCCGAACAATCCCAGCATCAAGGAGACACCGATGGCAGGCCGACTGGCGGGTAAGACCGCCTTGATTACCGCCGCAGCGCAGGGCATCGGACGCGCCAGCGTCGAAGCGTACTTGCGCGAGGGCGCCCGCGTGATCGCGACCGATCTGAATGCGGAAGGACTGCGTGAGCTCGACGATCACCCGAACCTTGTACGTCGCCCGCTCGACGTGACCGATACCGCCGCCGTTGCGGCGCTGGCCGGCGAAATCGGCGCCATCGACGTGCTGTTCAACTGCGCGGGCTTCGTGCACCACGGCTCGGTTCTCGAGTGCGACGACGCGGCATGGGACTTCTCGTTCGACCTGAACGTGAAGAGCATGTACCGCACCACGCGGGCCTTTCTGCCGGCCATGCTGGCCGCCGGGCGCGGTTCGATCATCAACATGTCGTCGGCGGCGTCGAGCGTCAAGGGCGTCGCCAATCGCTGTGCGTACGGCGCGACCAAGGCGGCGGTGATCGGACTGACGAAGTCCATCGCGGCCGACTATGTGGCGCACGGCATTCGTTGCAACGCCATTTGTCCGGGCACGGTCGAGTCGCCGTCGCTGCGTCAGCGCATCGCGACGCAGGCCAATGCAGCGGGCACTGACGAAGCGGCGGTGCGCGCGCAGTTTGTGGCGCGTCAGCCGATGGGACGCGTTGGCTCGCCTGACGAAATTGCGGCGCTTGCCGTGTATCTGGGTTCCGACGATGCGGCCTTCACCACCGGGGCCATTCACGTGATCGACGGCGGCTGGTCGAACTGATCCACCGCTACCACTGCTCCAATTGGGAGAACTGCTTTGAAATTGCTGCGTTACGGCCCCAAGGGCCAAGAAAAGCCGGGCCTGCTCGATGCGGCCGGCAAAGTGCGCGATCTGTCGAACGTGCTCACCGATATCACTGCCGAGACGCTGAGCCCGGAAGGGCTGGCGGCGCTGCGTGCGCTCGACGTCGATGCGCTGCCGATCGTGGCCGCGCCGGGGCGTCTGGGGGTGCCGTTCACGGGTCTCGGCAAGTTTCTTGCCGTGGGCCTCAACTACAGCGACCACGCGGCCGAAGCGGGGCTGGCGGCGCCGTCCGAGCCGGTGCTCTTCACCAAGTGGGACAACTGCCTGAACGGGCCGAACGACCCCGTGGTGCTACCGAAAGACTCGGTCAAGGGCGACTGGGAAGTCGAACTCGGCTTTGTGATCGGCACGACGGCGCGCTACGTACCGCTTGAGAAGGCGCTGGACTACGTGGCGGGCTACTGCATCGTGAACGACGTCTCCGAGCGCGAGTATCAGATCGAGCGCGGCGGTACGTGGGACAAGGGCAAGGGTTTCGACACCTTCGGCCCGGTCGGTCCGTGGCTGGTGACGACCGACGAGATTCGCGACCCGCAGCAACTCGGCATGTGGCTCGACGTGAATGGCGTGCGCCGTCAGACCGGTCACACGTCGACGATGATTTTCAATGTCGCGTTTCTCGTGCACTACATGAGCCAGTTCGCGACGCTCAAGCCGGGCGACCTGATTACCACCGGCACGCCGCCGGGCGTGGGCATGGGCCACAAGCCGCCGGTGTATCTGAAAGCGGGCGACGTGATGCGTCTGGGGATCGAAGGGCTGGGCGAGCAGGAGCAGCATGTTCATGCTTACGACACGCGCTGGCTCGACTGACGATTTGAGGATTTCACCATGGAAGACCTGAAAGGCAAATTCGTGCTGATCACGGGGGCGAGCACCGGCATTGGTGCCGCCGCCGCAACGGCGTTTGCGGCGCAAGGCGCCAATGTGGCCGTGCATTACAACCGTTCGCGGGAGAAGGCCGAGGCGGTGGCGGAGGCCGTGCGCGCCTATGGCGTTAAGGCCATGACCGTGGCCGCCGATGTGGCCGACACGGGGGCCATCGATGCCGCCGTGGCGCACGTGCTCGACGGCTTCGGGCGTATTGACGTGCTCATCAACAACGCGGGCAGTCTCGTCAAGCGCACGCCATTCACTGAAGTCACCGACGCGTTCTTCGAAGACGTGCTCAACGTCAACGCGCGCTCGGTCGTGGCGTTTTCACGTGCGGTGGTGCCGGCCATGCGCAAGCAGGGCGGCGGGGCCATCGTCAACGTGACGTCGATTGCGGCGCGCCATGGCGGCGGCCCAGGGGCGCTGATCTATGCGGCGGCGAAGGGGTTCGTGAGCACGCTCACGCGTGGCATGGCAAAGGAGTTGATGCCCGACCGTATTCGCGTGAACGCCGTCTCGCCGGGGGTGATCATGACGCCGTTCCACGAGCAGTTCAGCACCGAAGCGCAGATCGAGGCGTTCCGCCAGAGCATTCCGATGGGGCGTCTGGGTGTGCCGGACGAGTGCTCGGGCGCGTTCCTCTACCTCGCGTCGGAGACACTGGCGAGCTACGTCACGGGCCAGATCATCGAGGTGAATGGCGGACAGTTGATGTTGTGAGTCGGGGTGCCCCAAGGAGCCGATTCCGAGAGGGCACCCGGAAAATTCCGGGCCATCGATGCCACAGTGCCGAAAGCGACCCGCTACGCGATGCGTGGCGTGTGCTTTCCCGGTAAATGCTGGCACACTTGCGTCAATTCAATGACTTTGTCTGCGGCGCGAAAGCGCTCAGGGCGCAACGATCGAGGGGCCAATGGAACGATGTCCGTGGAGCGAGGGCTTCGAGCAGTACCGTCAGTATCACGATGAGGAGTGGGGCGTGCCGCTGCGCGACTCGCGTGCGTTGTTCGAGCTGTTGATGCTTGAAGGGGCGCAGGCGGGGTTGTCGTGGTCGACGATTCTCAAGAAGCGCGACAACTATCGCAAGGCATTCGACGGCTTCGATCCGGTGCGCATTGCCGCCTACGGTCCGCAGGACGAAGCGCGGCTGATGGCCGATGCGGGCATCGTACGCAACCGCCTGAAGGTGAACGGCGTGATCAAGGGTGCGCGGGCTTATTTGGCCATGGAGGCTGCCGGTACCCGATTCTCCGATTTCGTCTGGCAGTTCGTCGGCGGCGAGCCGTTGCAGAATCGTTGGGAGACGCTTGGCGAAGTGCCCGCGAGCACGGCAGTGTCCGACGCGATGAGCAAGGCGCTCAAGAAGGCGGGTTTCACCTTCGTCGGCTCGACCATCTGCTACTCGTTCATGCAGGCAGCCGGCATGATCAACGACCATTTGGTGGCATGCCCGCGTCACAAGGCCGTCAAGGCGTTGGCGAAGGGGGCGTCGAAGTCGGCAAAGCGCGCCTGAGCAGGGGGCGCTGAAGGGTGTCTGCGCGGTATTTTCGAAGTGTTCGCGAAGTGTTCGCGAAGTGTTTGAGGGGTTTTCGTGCGAGGCGATTGACGGCGCTGAGGGTGCGGAGAGGGCGCTGGGGCGCCGCGTCGGCTACAATCGCGCCTGACGAATCAGGAACTGCCTAATGTTCAGCTACCGCCATGCCTTCCACGCCGGCAACCACGCCGACGTACTGAAACACTTCATCGCCGTCGAATGCATCGATTACATGCGCCAGAAAGACACGGCGTTCTGGTATATCGACACGCACGCTGGCGCGGGTGGCTATGCGCTTGACGGTAAGTGGGCCGACAAGACGGGCGAGTATCACACCGGTATCGGCCGACTGTGGGAGCGAAACGACCTGCCGCCTGCACTGGCAGACTACGTGGCATTGGTGCGTGAGTTCAACCCGGACGGCCAGTTGCGCTACTACCCGGGCTCGCCGTATTTCGCGCTGCAACTGCTGGGCGATCGCGATCGCCTGCGTTTGTTCGAGGCGCACCCGACGGAGCAGGAAGTTCTGCGCGAGAATTTCGAGGCACAAGGCCGTGAAGTGGCCCGTCGCACGATGATCTTCGGCGCCGATGGTTTTTCGGGCCTCAAGACGATTCTGCCGCCGGCCCCGCGCCGCGGTTTCACGCTGATCGATCCGTCGTATGAAGACAAGCGCGATTACACGCGCACGACGCAAGCGGTGCAGGAAGGGCTCGATCGCTTTCCGACCGGTATGTACGCCGTGTGGTATCCGCTGGTGCAGCGCCGTGAGGCCGCGCAACTGCCGGAGCGCATGAAGCGCCTGACGATCAAAGATCAGCCGATCAAGAACTGGGTGCACGTGGCATTGACCGTGAGCTCCCCGGTGCCGGGCGGCATGGGGCTGCACGGCAGCGGCATGTTCATCGTGAACCCGCCGTTCCAGCTGTATGAAACGCTGAAGACGACCATGCCGTATCTGGTCAAGGCGCTGGGACAGGACAAGGGCGCGCAGTACCTGCTGGAGGACGACAGCCATAAGGTGCTGCTGCCTCGCGGTGGCGCATCGCGGCCGTCGGCAGGCGGGCGTGGCGCGTCGACTGGCGCAACGTCTGCCAAGCCGGGCACACCCGGCACATCCTCGACGAGCGGGACGACCGGGACGACCGGCACTTCGGTGCCTGGGCGTCCGGGTGCCCGAACCCCCGGTCCGCGACGCGGCGGGCGGTAAGCCGGGCGGCAGACTTGCTGGCTAACGCCGCGGCTGAATTCGCGGCGTTCTCGTTGCCGTCATCCGTGTCATCCGCGTCATCGGCATCATCTGCGTCATTGCCGTTTTAGCCGTCGTTAGTGTTGTCACTGCTGTTTTTGGCATTTCCGGCATTTCTGTCGATGACGTCGATTCTGGCGTTACCGCTGACCGGTTGCTGGAATTTCGTACGGTAGTGACAGCAGTTCGTCGGGGTTGAGATAGCGCCATTCCCCTTCAGCGAGTATCCCCATCGGAAGACCACCGATGGCGGTTCTGACCAGACCTTCCACCCGATTGCCCGCTGCGGCGACCATCCGCTTGACCTGATGGTATTTGCCTTGCGTGATCGTGAGCGCGATCTCGTGTGACGAGGGGCTCATCACGTCGGTGGCTGCCAACAGCTCTGTCTCATCGCGCAACAGCACCCCATCACGCAACGCTTGCAGCATCTCGTCCGTCACCGGGTGCTTGGTGGTCGCGATGTAGCGCTTGGGGACGTGACGGCGCGGCGACATCATGGCGTGCAGAAACGGGCCATCGTCGGAGAGCAGCAACATGCCGGTGGTGTCCTGATCGAGACGTCCGGCAGGTTGCACGCCACGCACGGCCAACGGCAGCGGCAGCAGCGAATGCACGCCTTCGTGGTGTGTGGGGCTGGTGGAGCACTCGAAGCCGGCGGGCTTGTTGAGCAGCACATAGACGTGCTCGCGGTACTCCCACGGTTCGCCGTCCAGTGTGAAGTGCAGGCCGTGCGGATCGATCGACTCGCGCGGGTTGTCGTGCACCACGCCGTCGATGGCGAAGGCGCCGGTGGCGACCAGCTTGCGGCACATCTTGCGACTGCCGAAGCCCTGCGATTGCAAAATACGTTCTAGCTCGATGATCCGTTCTCCGTCGGGCGTCATGAATTCAGGCCGCTATTGTAGCGGCCTGAACGCACGGCGGTACCGCTCACTCGTCGGTCATCGTTCCGCTAAAGCGGCGATAGATGAAGCGCGCTGCCCAATCGAGGCCGAAGCCGAGCACGCCGATGACGAGAATGACCGCCGTCAGTTCCGAATAGGCCAACCGGTCGCGGGTGTCGAGAATCAGGTAGCCCAGTCCGGCGTTCACGCCCAGCATTTCTGCCGGGACCAGCACGATCCACAGAATGCCGATGGCCAGACGTACGCCCGTCAGCACATGCGCGGCGATGCCGGGAACGTAGACGTGCCAGAGCATCTCCCAGCGGGTGGCCGCCAGGCTCTCGCCCAACTGCACCCAGCGCCGGTCGATTTGCGTCACGCCTGCGGCGGTGCTCATCACCAGCGGCCACAATGCGGCAAACGCGAGCAGAAAGTACACGGCCGGGTCGCCAACGCCGAGCGACATCACGGCGATCGGCATCCACGACAGTGGCGACACCATCCGAAGGAATTGCAGCGATGGTGTGAGCGTCGCGTCGAGCCAGCGCACACGACCGATCAGAAAGCCGAGCGGCACGCCCAGCACCAGCGCCCATGCAAGCCCGACGCCGATGCGTCGCAAGCTCGCGAGAATATGCAGGCCGAGTTGCTCGTCGCGAAACAGGTCGGGCAGTGCGCTCAGTGCTGCCGCGGGCGAGAACTGCGCCGCCAGTGAGCCCGGTGTGGTCAGCAGCGCAATGCCCAGCCACCAGATCGCGATGATGCCGGCCAGTCCCGCCAACCCGAGCCATGCGCGGCGGCCGGCGGAGACTGCGCTCGCATTGGTTGCAGAACCTGCGGCACCTGCGGCGTTCATGGCGCTCAGCGGATTTTCGGCAACTGTCGCCCGGCCGTTCGACGCGGCGGGTGCAGTGCTTGCCTTTGCGGACGCCAACTCAGACAACGATGACCTCCTGACGCGTGAAGCCTTCCGGCAACCCGAAGGCCTTCATGCCGCCCGCGGCCGCAATACTCTTCTTCACGAAACGGTCGTCGACCAGATCGCGCGCAACGAACGCCGGATCGAGCTTGGCGAGGAACTGCGCATTGCCCTCCACCTGCGTCTTCTGCATATGACGCACGAGGGCTTCGGTGTAGCTGGGATACGGATACGGTTGGAAGTCGATACGCTTTTCGTGCCAATCGGCATGCACGATCGCCTTGTCCGCCAGATAGCGGCCTTCTTCCGCCGCCGACGGGGCCAGCACGCGTTGCAACACCTGGAACGGATGCGGCGTATAGCGATTCTCGCCCTCCTTCGAGAGCAGGCGGGCGGCGTCTTCCGGATGCGTACGCGTCCATGCCTGCGCCTTCACGATTGCGTCGACGACCTTCTGCGTCCACTCGGGGCGTGCGCTCAGATCGCGCTCGTGCATCGTGACCACGCAGCAGGCATGGTTCTTCCACACGTCGCCGGTAAAGCGCAATACCTTGCCAACCTTGAGGTTCTCGGCCGCGGCGTTGAACGGTTCCGCCACGATATAACCCGCGATCTGCTTGGCGGCGAGTGCCGGCGGCATATCCGACGGGGCCATCACGATCAGGTTCACTTCGTTGGCAGCCGGTGCGCCCGACTTTTTGAGTACCGGCGTCAAACCGTTGGCGGCGAGCAGCCCTTGCAGCACCACGTTGTGAATCGAATACCAGAACGGCACGGCAACGGTCTTGCCACCGAGATCGCTCACTTTGTTGATGTCGTTCGTCACGGTAATCGCACTGCCGTTGACGTGGTTCCACGCGACGACCTTGGCCTGCGCCTGACTGCCGTAACGTGCCCAGACCGTCATGGGCGAGAGCAGGTGAACGACGTTGACCTGACCCGACAGGAATGCCTCGATCAACTGTGCCCAGCTACGCAGCAGGGTGGGCTTTTCCGCTTTGATGCCGGCCTGCTCGAAGTACCCGTTGTTGTGCGCGACGAGCAATGGCGTGGCGTCGGTGATCGGCAGATAGCCGATGCGCAACGGCGCGTCGGGCTCAACGGCCGCACGCGCGGCGGCCGAGGCCAGCAGCGGCGCAGCGCCGGCCACCGTCATCATCGAAGCAAGCTTGAGCCATTCACGGCGGGAAATTTGGCACATGGATAAGAGATCCCCGTAGGTATGGTCGGTGTGGTGAATTATCTACAGCGAATTCGGTGTGGCGTTCGATACGTCCCGCGAGTTCGCGACGCCGGACAGGTTCGATTCGGTTGTTACGTTTGCGGCACTCGTTGCTTCGCGCGACATCGCGCGTTGCAGCGCTTGCAGGATTTCAATGCGCAACGCACCCAGTGCTTCCACCTGCGTCTCGCGCGGCGCGGGAATGTCGACGTGCCATTGCGCCAACGTGCGCCCCTGATTGCCGAGCAGCACGATGCGGTCGGAGACGAGCAGCGCCTCGTCGATATCGTGCGTCACCAGCACGGTCGCCGCGCCGGTATCGCGCACGACGGTGACGAGCAGGCGCTGCATGTCGGCACGTGTGACTTCATCGAGTGCACCAAACGGCTCATCGAGCAACAACGCGCGCGGTTGCCGTGCGAGGCATCGCGCCAACGCAACACGCTGCGCCATACCGCCCGATAGCTGGCGCGGGTGCAGATGATGCGCGTGGGCAAGCCCGACTTCGGTGAGTGCCGCATCGATGCGCTCGCGGCGCGTATCGCGCGAGAGCTTGGGCTGGCGCGTGAACGTGAGGCCGAAAGCCACGTTGTGTTCGACCGAGAGCCACGGCAGCAGGCAGGGGTCTTGAAACGCAAGTGCGACGTCGGGACGCGGACCGCTCGACGGCGCACCATCGATATCGACGGTGCCGGCGCTCGGCGGCAGCAACCCGGCCGCAATGCGCAGCAGGGTCGATTTGCCGGAGCCGCTCGGGCCCAACACGGAAACGAGTTCTCCGGGCGCGACGCTCAGATCGACGCCCCGCAGAATTTCTCGCGGCCCGTAGGCCAGCCCGATGCCGCGCAGCATGAGGAACGGCTTGGCGTGCACGCTCGGCGTCGCCGATGTAGTTTTTGATGCCTCGGCAGCGCGCGAGTCATCGTCGCGCGCCGGGGTGGTCAGCGTGTCGGCATGCGTGCGTTGCGTCGCCGTGGGGTGCGTCATGAGGCCGTTCCGGTCCGGGGTTTTGCGGCAGTGTCAGCGGGGAGAGATGACTTCGCTCGCTGCGCCGCCAACTGATTCTTCAACTGCACGAGACTCGGGGTCACGATCGGCACGAACGCCGCCTCGCGCTGACGTCGCGCAACGCCCGACAATCCGCGCAGGTAGCCTCGTCCACCGCCCGTTTGCACTTCAAGCGTTGCGGCGTCGTGAACCACGCCTGCCAGCGCAATGCGCAACTCGAACAGTTTGGCGGGCGTCGTGACGAACTCGCCTTGCGCGACGCCGGACTTCAGGCGCGTGGCAAGCGCCTCGATCTGGTCGGCAAGGGCGCCGACTTCATCGGCCACGGCAGCGCGTGCGCCCGGGCCGCCGTCATTCGTTGCCGCAAGACTACGGCGCGCAAGACCGAGCGACATACCGCATTGCAAGCCCAGGAACGCGGGCCGCACACGCACCAGCCATGCGGGGGCGTCGTCGGTAATGCGATCGTTGTCGTCAAGCGGTGTGCCCGCCATTTGCAAGGCCGCCGTGTTCGTGCCGCGCAAGCCGATCAGGTCGAGATCGTCGCTGCGCGTCACCCCCTCGGCATCGTGCGCAACCGCGAAGATCGATGGCGGGCCGCCTGCGTCATGATCGGCCGCGGCCGCTGCCACGAAGCCCTGTTTGCGCAAGTTGGTAATCCACGGCAAGCCACCCGTTACCTGCCACGCGGGCGTGCCGCCGTTGCCGGCGCGCTCGGTCGCGCGAATCTGCAACGGCTCGATGGCTGACAAATACTTCATCGCATTCGACAACCCCGTTGCCCCGGCAAGCTCGCCACTGAGCAGCGACGGCAGCAAACGCTCGCGCAAACCGCGATTCGGGCTTTGCAGCAGATATTCGATAAACGTGCGCTGGCCCCACAGTACGAACGCGGCCGCAAAGGAATGGCTCGCTACCGCCGCAACGCTGTCGATGGCGTCGCCAATCGTGCCGCCGGACCCGCCCAGTTCCATAGGCACGCCAACGCGCAACAACCCGGCCTGCGCCAGTTGCGGCACGACATCCGCGCCGAGCGTGGCGTCGGTGTCCAGCACTTCCGCATGGGCGTCCAGCCATGCGGCAAGCGCGGGCGCGCGCACGCTCAAGCCGAAAGGCGCGTCTGTGGTCTTTGCGACTGCCGCAGTTGCATCGCTGGATGCGCTGGCGTTCGTGCTCATGCCGCCTGACCCTTCGGCGCCCAGCGATATGCCGCCAGTTGCGGATTCAGTTCGTTTTGCGAAAGATTGTTGGCAAAGTTGCACAACGTCGCGAGTGATACGCCGAGCACCACTTCAAGGGCTGCTGCATCGTCGAACCCGGCGGATTTGAATGCCGAGAACTCGGCGTCGGAGACCGCACCGCGCGTGGCGATGACAGCGCGCGTGAACACGGCAACGGCATCGAGTTTCGCATCGGAAAGCGTCTGCTGATCGCGGATTTCATTGACCAGTGCTTCGGGAAGTTGCGCCTTCTTGAGCGCCACTGCCGTATGGCCCGCCACGCAGAACCCGCAGCCATGAATGCCGGCCGCCGTGATCTGCACCACTTCGCGCTCGGCCAGCGTCAGGCTCGCGCGGCCGTTGATCGCGCCCACGGTCAGGTACGTCTCGAGCGCCGTCGGTGCATTGGCAAGCGACGCCACCAAGTTCGGCAGGAATCCATTCGCCGCCAACGATTTCTCTAGAAACGGACGGCTCGCCTCCGGGGCGGTCTCAACGGTATGCAACGGCAGTCGGCTCATATCGGGCTCCTCAAAGTCGAGCCTCCATTGTGCAGAGGCCCGGCCAAGCACTCAATGCGCGCGCGTCTGGAAATACTGCGGATTCGTCTCATCCGGCGGACGGCGGCGTCTGACGTTTCTTTGTTGCGGGCTGTGGCCTGGCTGGATGCGTCGGAAGTATTGCTGAATTTGCCATGCCCTCCCGTGAGCGGGCATGGCGACGCGGGCGCGTCAGTGTAACGCGTAATGTGTGACGGTTGCGTCAGCGGAAGGCGCAGGGGAGGGGGCTGGCAAACGCGCGTCAGTGGCGTTGTCGGCGCTCGTCTGCCGACGCCACGCGCCCGGTTGAATGCCTGTGACTCGCTTGAATGCCTGCGCGAACGCAGACTCGGACTGATAGCCGACCTGTTCCGCAGTGTCGGGTAATGACACGCCCGAGCGTAGCAGCGCGGCCGCCGTTTTCATGCGCACTAGTGTCACGAACTGCGCAGGCGGCTGACCACCGATCTCGGCGAACTGCTTGCAAAAGCGCGCCCGCGACATATGCACGAAATCTGCCATCGTGTCTGTGGTCCACCGCTCACCGGGCGACTCGATGATTGCCGCAGCAAGACGGCCAAAGGCGTCGCGCCGCATTAAACGCCACATGCCCGGCGCAACGTCCTCGGCATGCACGGCTTCACGCAACGCATAGTAGAAAAGCAAGTCGGTGAGCCGCGCGAGTAACGGGGAGGGCGTCTCGCCCGGGCGGCGCGCTTCCGTCTGGATTAACGCGAAAATTTGCGTGAGCCCGTCATGTCGGCCACTGTCGCGCCGCGCAATGATCGGGTTCGGCAACATGCCGAGAACCAAGGCGTCCAGCTCGGTGCGAAATTCAAAGAAGCCGCAGGCTAAGGCGACGGATGGGGTGGTGGTGGTGGTGGTGTGCTCGCGTTCTTTTGCTGCTAACGCGGTCATTTTTCCCGCGCGTGCGGATAAGTCCGCAGGCGGTGCCGCATCCGGTGATAAGCAGTGACTCAGGTCCGAAAGCAAGAAGACCGCATCGCCCTTGCTCAATCGAATCGATCGCGCAGGTTGACCATTCTCTGCGCCTACGTGCAAGTAACAACCGCCGTCCAACACCACATGGAAACTCGCGCGTTGGTGACCCGCCGTCGACGCCTGAAAAGCCCCGCAATATTCCCCAACATGGAATAACGTGCTCTTTAACTCCAACCCCGCCAATAACCAATCCGCCACCCGATCCGGTTGCTCGGATGGATCGCTCGCTTGGTATCCCAGTTGGTGTTCCGCTTGGTCCTTCGTCACCCGCTCTCGCGACATGGCTTCCAACTCTCACTCGTGCCTCGCCCATCACCTCAGGCAAAACAACCATCCTCCCCACACACATCCCGTCACACAACTATTTTCTTGTTGGATGCTTATGACTGGGATGGAGGGTGAAGAGGGGGAAGAGGGTGAGGAGGGTGAGGAGGGTGAGGAGGGTGAGGAGGGTGAGGAGGGTGAGGAGGGTGAGGCGGCGTTGCGCTTTGCTGGCCCACGGTCAGCGGCAACCTCATCCGCCCATACGGCGCCTCCCGGCACCGAGAGGACTCGGTCACACTCCGCGCGACCCCGGCATCGCTTGCAAGCGATGCCTTTCGAGTCCCCACGCAATGTGCATTAGCACATTGCTTTCTGGGCACCAAAACAAAAAGGCAGATGATCTTTCGATCATCTGCCTTTCTTTGTCTTGGTGCCCAGAAGAGGACTCGAACCTCCACGGTGTTACCCGCTAGTACCTGAAACTAGTGCGTCTACCAATTCCGCCATCTGGGCATCGCCCGCTCACTCGTTTTTGCGTGCTCGCTGCGAAGAAGTGAGATTATGCCGAGACCCTCACATGCTGTCAATAGGGTTTAATGAAAAAGTCATCAACACCCCCAGCTTCTCTTTAACTCACCTCATAAAGCACCCACTCACATCCACACTTCCTCAAGCCGCTCGCCCCATATGCTCAGATCGAATCATGTCGATCAAGTGCCGCAACCCAGGCAACGTCTGCCGGCGACTCGGGTAATACATCGACAACGGCGGCCCATCCACCGCCCAATCACTTAACACCGCCTCTAATGTGCCCGCCGCCAATTCCGCTCTCACATTCTGCTCAAGCACATAACCCAACCCCAACCCACCCAACGCCGCCGCCACAACACCATCGGTCTCGTTGATGCTCAACGCCCCCGGTACGTCCAGCTCGATCGCATTCGACCCATTCCCCAATTCCCACTTGTACAGCGAGTTGTCGCCTAACCGCATCCGAATGCAATTGTGCGATAACAAATCTTGCGGCAATTTCGGCCGCCCATGCCGCGCCAAATACGCAGGCGATGCCACCACAATCCACTTCAACGATGGCGTCAACGGCGTCGCAATCATGTCGCCCGGTACGGTGTCGCCATACCGCATCCCCGCATCGAATCCCTCGGCCACGATATCAAGCATCCGATCGTCGACGGTGATGTCCAACTCGATGTCCGGATACGCCGCCACAAATCGCGGCAAGATCGGGTCGAGTAACAGCCGCGCCGCATCGCGCGGAACATTCAAACGCAAACGACCCGCCGGTGACGCACGATAGCGATCCAATGCCCCGATCGCCGAGGCAATCTGCTCAAGCCCCTGCTCCAGTTCTTTCGCCAACGCCGCACCCGCCGCCGTCGGTGACACGGACCGGCTGGTGCGGTTGAGCAACTTCACCCCCAAACGTGCCTCAAGGTTGCGCATGGCATGGCTCAACGCCGATGTGGTCACGCCCAACTCGGTGGCGGCCTCCCGAAAACTCTGCCGGCGGCAGATGGTGACGAAAACGTTCAGATCGGCAAGCTCGCCGCGAGTGAAAGCAGGCATGTAGGTCCCAACAAGTATCAAATATCCAAAACCAGAAACGTCGAGCACGGACAACGAGTTAAGCGTTCGTTGAATAATACTCAATTTTTTATGAGCTAAATTCTACAGAATTACATGTTTTCGGGAGGTCGCTCTATGAAGGACGTGACAGAAACGCTACACATCGCAGGCATCGATACGCCCGTCAGCCGCATCGGCCTGGGGACGTGGGCCATCGGCGGCGCCATGTGGGGCGGCGCCGACGACATCGCCTCGGTCGCCACGATTCGCAGCGCAGTGGAGCGCGGTATCAACCTGATCGATACGGCCCCGGTTTATGGCTTCGGCCACTCGGAAGAGATCGTCGGCCGCGCCCTCGAAGGCCTGCGCGACAAGGCCGTGATTGCCACGAAAGTCGCGCTGGCGTGGGGCGACGCCGGCATTCGCCGTAACTCGACGCCCGCTCGTATTCAGAAGGAAGTCGAGGACTCGCTGCGCCGCCTTCGCACGGATTACATCGACCTCTATCAAGTGCACTGGCCAGATACGCTTGTCCCATTCGATGAGACGGCCGCCGCGCTGGAAAAACTGCGTGAATCCGGCAAGATCCGCGCGATCGGTGTCAGCAATTTCTCGCCCGCACAAATGGATACGTTCCGCCGCGCAGCACCGCTCGCCGCCGTGCAGCCGCCGTATAACTTGTTCGAACGGGCGATCGACGCCGATGTGCTCCCGTATGCCAAGCGCGAGACGCTCGTCGTGCTGGCCTACGGTGCGCTTTGCCGCGGTCTGCTCTCGGGACGCATGAACGAAAACACGACGTTCGAAGGCGACGATCTGCGCAAGTCCGACCCGAAGTTTCAAGCGCCACGGTTTGACCAATATCTGGCTGCCGTGAATGCACTCAAGGACTTCGCTAAGGCGCGTCACGGCAAGTCGGTGCTCGCACTGGCCATTCGCTGGGTGCTCGATCAAGGACCGACGATTGCCCTGTGGGGCGCGCGCCGCCCGGATCAGCTCGATGGCGTTCACGATGCCTTCGGCTGGCAACTCTGCGCGCAGGATCTCACCGATATCGACGAAATTCTCGCGAAATACGTGACTTCGCCAATAGGACCAGAATTCATGGCACCCCGCCTGCGCGACGCGAAGTTATAACCACAAACCCGAAGCATGCGGTGAGCGCGCAGTCATCGCCGCATGTGTGCGCAAACCCTCGCAGCGCGCGTCAGATGACGTCAGGATGGCGGTTTCCTGACACCTGCAAGCCGCGCAAGCTTTCTCTATAGTGCTCGAATGGATTTGCGGCGACCGGTCGCCATCCTCAACGATTGCCCTCAGGGAGGCCTCTCGATGAAGGAACATGCTTGCCATTCCCCCCATGCCTCATGTTCCAGCCACGCCAATGGCTCACATGATGGCCATCAACACCCGCAGTCGCCGCATGCTTCCGTCCATCCACCATCGCCGCCCACGGCAGCCGCTCACGCTGCTGCCGCCGTGGCCGATCCCGCCGGACGCCGCCGTTTTCTGAAGTCGCTCGGCGCGTCGAGCCTTGCCGGCGCCAGCGCCGCATGGCTGCCTAATGCCCACGCGCAAACCACTGACGGGAATGCCATCGCCAGCACAAGCGCCAACGCCGGTGCTGCGGCGCCTGTCGAGGGCGAGCCCCTCACGCTGACGGTGAACGGCCAGCGTCGCGCGCTGCATGTGGCGCCGAACGCCATCCTGCTCGATGTGCTGCGCGATCAACTTCAACTCACCGGTACGAAGAAGGGCTGTGATCACGGCCAGTGCGGCGCCTGCACGGTGCACGTCAACGGCGTATCGATCAATTCATGTCTCTCGCTGGCACTGATGCACGAGGGTGACGCCGTCACTACCATCGAGGGTCTCGCGCGCGGCGACACGCTGCACCCGGTGCAAGCGGCGTTCTGGGAGCACGACGCCTATCAATGCGGCTATTGCACGTCCGGTCAGATCATGAGCGCGGTCGGGATACTCGCCGATAAACGCATCGGTCGCGACGACGCGGCCGTGCGCGAAGCCATGAGCGGCAATATCTGTCGCTGCGGCGCCTATCGCAACATCCTCGCGGCCATTCAGGATGCGCGCTCGCGCATGAGAGGCTAAGCACCATGCGACAGTTCGAATTCATCCGGCCACAAAGTCTCGCGCAGGCGATCAGCGTCCACGCGACGGCACACACCACGCCACAGAATGCCGCCATGGTGGTGGGCGAGGGTGTTTATCTCGCAGGCGGCACGACGTTGCTTGACCTCGTCAAACTCGATGTGATGCGGCCGGCCCGCGTGATCGATATTCATCGGCTGGGCATGGATCGGATCGAGCGGCTGCCCGACGGGCGACTGCGCATCGGCGCACTGGTGACGAATACGACGCTGGCCTATGACCCGAATGTCGTGCGCGATTACCCGGTGCTGTCACAGGCGCTGCTGAGTGGCGCGAGCACCGCGCTGCGTAACAAGGCGACGACGGCCGGGAATGTGATGCAGCGCGTGCGATGCGGCTATTTCCGCGACGGCGTATCGCCGTGCAATAAGCGCGAGCCGGGTTCAGGATGTGCTGCTATCAGCGGGCACCACCGCAGTCTGCACGCGGTGCTGGGTGGTAGCGCGCAATGCATCGCAGCGCATCCTTCCGACATGTGCGTGGCGATGGCCGCCATCGGCGCGACGGTGCACGTGCAAGGCGCGGCAGGCGAGCGGGATATCGCATTCGCCGATTTCCATCAGCTGCCCGGCGACACGCCTTGGCGCGAACATGCACTCCTCGACGACGAAATCATTACGCATGTGACGCTCGACGCGCCGCTCGCGAACGCGCGAGGTGCCTATCTGAAGCGCCGGGACCGGGCGTCCTATCAATTCGCACTGGCGTCTTGTGCCGTGATTCTGTCGCTCGATGGGGGTGTGGTGCGCGACGCGCGGGTGGCGCTCGGCGGCGTGGCGACGAAGCCATGGCGCGCCATGCAGGCCGAACAAGTGCTGCGGGGCGGGCAAGCGTCGCCTGCGTTGTGGCAACGGGCGGCAGCGGCGGCGCTGGAAGGTGCCCATGACTACGGACAGAACGGCTACAAGATCGCACTCTGCGAACAGGCCATCGTCCGAAATCTGTCTCGACTCGCTGCGGGAGGTACGGTATGACGACGCCCACGATCGGTCAGCCGATTCGTCGCATCGACGGCCGCAAGAAAGTCACCGGTGCCGCGCATTACGCCGCAGATTGGCATCCTCCCGGGCTCTGCTATGCGTACGGCGTGTTCTCAACCGTGGCGCGCGGCACGGTTCGCAGCATCGATGTGCGCGACGCGCGGCGCGTACCCGGTGTCGTCGATATCTTTCATCACGATCACTTCCCGACGCTCTTTCGCGTGCCGCAACGTGGCGGCGGATTCAACGCGATTCTCGAAGCGTCGATTACCGACGAGCACCGGCTGCCGTTCGAAGATGACAAGGTCTACTACGCCGGACAGTTTGTCGCGCTGGTGGTGGCCGATACATTTGAGCACGCGCGTGAAGCGGCGTATCGGGTGCGGGTGGATTATCTGAAAGAAGCGCCGCTCACGAGTCTCGAGCAAGGCGTCGCCCGCAACGGCACGCAAGACGGCGGGCGAGGGCACCAGCGTGGTGACGCCGCCGCCGCATTCAATAACGCAGTGCGCCGTGTGGATGTGGTTTATCGCACGCCGGTGGAAACCCACAACCCGATGGAAATGCATGCGACTACGGCGCAGTGGCGCGATGGGAGTTTGCATCTCTATGAGGCGACGCAAGGCGTCACCGTGCATCGCAATACGATTGCCCGCGTGTTCGGACTCGATCCGGAACGTGTGGTTGTCGAGGCGCCGTTTATCGGCTCCGGCTTCGGCTCGAAACTGTTTATTTGGCCGCATTCGATTGCCGCGGCCGCGGTTTCTCGCGAAGTCGGACGGCCGGTGAAGTTGCTCGTGCCGCGCGCGCAGATGTTTACGACGACCGGGCATCGGCCGCAAACGGAGCAGCGGCTGAGACTCGCGACGGATGCGGACGGGAAGCTTGTTTCGCTACGACATGAGTCGATTTCGACGCAGGCGTTTGTCGATAATTTCACCGAGAACTGCGGGGGAATGTCGAAGAGTCTTTATGGCTGCGCCAATGTTCTGGTGAGCCACCATACGACGCGGGTGCACCAAGGCGCGCCGACTTCCATGCGCGCGCCCGGTGCTGCGCCGGGATTGTTCGCGCTCGAGTCGGCAGTAGATGAGATGGCGCTCGCCGCCGGTCTCGATCCGCTGGAATTTCGCCTGCGTAATATTTCTACTCGGGATGAAAGCGCCAATCTTCCCTGGTCGAGTAATCATCTTCGTGAAGCGATTGTGCAAGGGGCGGCTGCGTTTGGGTGGCAACGACGAGACGCCCGTGTTGCCTCCATGCGAGACGGCGATGAAGTCATCGGCATGGGCATGGCCGCCTGTAGCTGGGATGCGATGCGTACACCTGCGCGGGCCCGCGTGATGCTGCGCGCGGATGGGACGGTGGAGGTGACCTGCGCTGTTCAAGATATCGGCACCGGGACGTATACGGTGGTCGCGCAGACGGTGGCGGATTTGACCGGGGTCGCTATCGAGAAAATTGATGTGAAGCTCGCCGACTCGGCTATGCCCGCAGCACCGCTCTCCGGTGGCTCATGGGCGACGGCGAGTGTGATGCCCGCGGTTGCTGCGGCGACACGCAACGCTATCGGGCAACTCACTTCGTATGCGGTCGCAGGGAAGGGCGCGTTTGCCGGGGCGAAAGCGGAAGAGGTGCAGTTTGTGGACGGCGCGCTGGTCTATCGCGGGAAACACGTGCCGTTCGGCGACGCGCTCAAAGAACTGCGGCTCGGTCTCGCCATCGGCGATGGCGCCACCGGCGGCGCCCCAGAAGGCAAAGTCTCCTTCCGTAGCTTCGGCGCCCATTTTGTGGAAGTCCGCTTCGATCCCGGTATTTCCCACCTGCGCGTTTCTCGTGTGGTCAGCGCAATCGATGTCGGCAAGATCGTGAATCCGCTTACCGCCCGAAATCAGGTGGAAGGCGCCATCGTCATGGGCATCGGCATGGCCCTCTTCGAAGCCACCGACTACGATCCCCACTCCGGACTCCCAGCCAATAACAGCTTCGCCGAATACCTCGTCCCCGTTCACGCCGATCAACCCAATATCAACGTCATTCTTCTTGATTACCCTGACCTTGCACTCAATGAGTTTGGGGTGAGAGGGATCGGGGAAATTGGGATTACTGGATTGGCCGCTGCTGTGGCGAATGCGGTGTTTCACGCTACCGGGAAACGCGTGCGGGATCTGCCGATTACGGTTGAGAAGGTGATGAGGACTTAAACACTTGCTAACACCGGGAGTTCTGGCCCACGATCAGCGCTTGCCTCATCCGCCCATACGGCGCCTCCCGGCACCGAGAGGACTCGGTCACACTCCGCGCGACCCCGGCATCGCCTGCATGCGATGCCTTTCGAGTCCCCACGCAATGTGCATTAGCACATTGCTTTCTGGGCGCCAAAACAAAAAGGCAGATGATCTTTCGATCATCTGCCTTTTCTTGTCTTGGTGCCCAGAAGAGGACTCGAACCTCCACGGTGTTACCCGCTAGTACCTGAAACTAGTGCGTCTACCAATTCCGCCATCTGGGCATCGTCAGCTCACTCGTTTTTGCGTGCTCGCTGCGAAGAAGTGAGATTATGCGCATGCACCTCCGCACTGTCAACACTTCCGTACAAAAAAATTTCAAACTCCCCACCCAACCCCCAAGCAAAAACCAAAATCCGCACAGGTGGCAGTTTTCGCAAGGTTTGCCGTATGATTGTCCTTGTTCTCGCCACAGTCACCCCCTTTACAGAGGCGCGAACATCACCACGGACCGTAGGGCGCATGGTGCGCCGCTCGGCCGGACTCAACCGGCACAGTAACGCTACCGACCTTTGAGCAAATATCCCTATCCGATTCCGAGCCGCGAAGAAATCCTCGGTGTACTGCGCACCGCCGATTCCGCGCTGTCCGCCAACGATATCGCCGAAGCCCTGGCCATCAAAAAGCAAGAACGCGAAGGCTTCTTTAAGCGCCTCGCCGCCATGGAACGCGATGACCAAATCCGTCTCGATCGCCGTGGTTACTATCAACTGACTCACCCCTCGAATTTCATCGCCGGCCGTGTCATCGGCCACCGCGATGGCTACGGCTTCGCCGTGCGCGACGACGATGGCGATGACCTCTATCTCCCCACGGAAGAGATGAAGAAGGTCATGCACAACGATCGCGTCCTCCTGCGCGTCGCCGGCTATGATCGCCGCGGCCGACCAGAAGGACACATCGTCGAAGTCGTCAGCCGCGCCAACACGCACGTCATCGGCCGCCTTCTCAACGAGAACGGTGTGATGGTCGTCGCCCCGGAAGACAAACGCATCGGGCACGACATCCTCATCCCACCCCGCTCGCAAGGCAAAGCGAAGGTCGGACAAGTCGTTTCGGTCGAACTCACCGATTACCCCAGCCGCTACAGCCAACCCATCGGCCGCGTCTCGGAAGTGCTCGGCGATATCGATGACCCCGGCATGGAAATCGAAATCGCCGTCCGTAAATACGGCGTGCCCCATCAGTTCTCACCCGAAGCCCTCGCCGCCGCCGGTGCGCTCCCCGACGAAGTTCGCGCCCCAGACCTGCGCCACCGCGTCGACCTGCGCGATGTGCCCCTCGTCACGATCGACGGTGAAGACGCCCGCGACTTCGACGACGCGGTCTACTGTGAACCCGTCAAGATCGGTCGCGCCAACGGCTTCCGCCTGATCGTCGCCATCGCCGACGTTTCACATTACGTCACCTCGGGCGGCCCGCTCGACGCCGACGCGCTCACGCGCAGTACCTCGGTCTATTTCCCCCGCCGCGTCATTCCGATGCTGCCGGAAAAACTCTCGAATGGCCTCTGCTCGCTGAACCCAGACGTCGATCGCTGTGTCCTGGTCTGCGATGCAATCGTTACCCCGACCGGTGACGTGAAGGCATATCAGTTCTATCAGGCCGTGATTCACTCGGCCGCACGCCTCACGTACACGGAAGTGGCCGCCGTGCTCGGCAACACGAAGGGCCCGGAAGCGCAACGCCGCGCCGCACTGCTGCCGCATCTGCAAAATCTCTACGAGCTGTACAAGGTGCTCGCCAAAGCGCGCAAGTCGCGCGGCGCCATCGAGTTCGATTCGACAGAGACGTACATCGTCTGCAACGCGCAAGGCAAGATCGAACAGATCCTGCCGCGTACCCGCAACGACGCCCACCGCCTGATCGAGGAGTGCATGCTGACGGCGAACGTCTGCGCCGCTGACTTCCTCAAGCGTCACAAGCAACCCGGCCTCTACCGTATCCACGCAGGGCCGAAGGGCGAGAAGCTTCAGGTACTGCGCACGTTCCTCAAGACGCTCGGCCTCTCGCTCGGCGGCGGCGATGAACCCGCAACGTCGGACTACTCGGAGCTGATGACGCAGATTGAATCGCGTCCCGACGCACCGATGCTCCAGACGATGCTGCTCCGCTCGATGCAGCAAGCGGTCTACAGCCCCGATAACATTGGCCACTTCGGCCTCGCTTATCCGGCCTACGCCCACTTCACGAGCCCGATTCGCCGCTATCCGGACTTGCTCACACACCGCGCGATCAAGGCAATTCTCGCCGGCCGCAAGTACGAACCCGAGATTCCGCAAGGCGTCGATATGACGACCGGGATTTCGCCGCACGCCCGTAAGCTTCAAAAGGACGACGAGGCCGCGAAGAACAAGAAATCGCCCTCGGCGAAGAAGCGCGACGCAGTCTGGGAAGAACTCGGCCTGCATTGCTCGGCCAATGAACGCCGCGCCGATGAAGCCTCGCGCGACGTGGAAGCCTGGCTCAAGTGCTACTTCATGCGCGACAAGCTCGGCGAGGAATACGGCGGCACGGTCAGCGCGGTCACGTCGTTCGGTATCTTCGTGCAACTCGATGACCTCTTCATCGAAGGCCTCGTCCACGTGACGGAACTGGGCAGCGATTACTTCCAGTTCGATGAAGTCCGCCACGAACTGCGCGGTGAACGCACCGGCATTCGCTACCGCCTCACGGACCGCGTTCGTGTGCAAGTCAGCCGTGTGGACCTCGACGCCCGCAAGATTGACTTCCGTCTGGTGAAGGAAGCCAACGCCCGCAGTCTCGCCAAGACCTCGGGTCGCACGGAGCGCGGTGGCGCACCGGTGCCGACACCTGCCGCCGGTACGCCGGGCGTAGCAGGCACGGCGGGCGCAGGGGCAGGGCCGTCGGTTCGTCAACTGCCCAAGGGCGGCGCGCTGCTCAACGGCGTGCAACTGGCCCCGGCCGGCAAGCACGCAGCCAAACCGAAGCCGGCAAAGGTCAAGATCCCCCACGGCGAACGCGGCGCACCCACGCCCGTGAAGCGCTCGGGCGGGAAAACGGCCTCGTCGAAACGCGCAGGCGGGCCGGCAAAGAAGCCGCGCCGCTGATCGGATTGCCCTGTGCCTGACACGATGCACCCAGTGCACGATGTCGTGGAAAGCGCAGGGGCCGTTCGCGCTTTGCAGTAAGATGTGCGCCTTGTGCCGACCCCCGTGTCCAAGCAAGGCAGCGCAGAAGACCGCGTAGGGTTGCGGCGGCGGACACCCGGCAAGGGTGCCGCCGCCGTCGTACTTTGTACGACAGCCGGGCGAATTCTGCGAATTCCGCGAATTCGACGCACCCGGCCAACGCGACCCGTCCGGCCCGCCCGACGTCGGGGCCTGCCTCGGCACACGCTATTTTGAGGATGTGAAATGAGTCAATTGAAAATGCTGTTCGGCTTTCACGCCGTCACAGCCCGCCTGCGCCACGACGCAACCAGCATCGAAGAGATCTACTACGACCCGACCCGTCGCGATCGCCGCATGTCGGACTTTCTGAAAGCCGTGGAAGCCGCCAAAGGCGCGCCGGGCGTAAAGATCAAGGTGGTGCAGGCCGACGGCAAACGCCTGGACGGTATGGCCGGTTCGTCGCGCCACCAAGGCGTGGTCGCCCGCGCGCAGGAAGTCTCGCTCGCCCTGAACCTCGACGAACTGCTTGACGGTATCTCGGGTGACCCGCTGCTGCTGATTCTCGATGGCGTGACCGATCCGCATAACCTCGGCGCCTGCCTGCGCGTGGCCGATGGTGCCGGTGCGCACGCCGTGATCGCGCCGAAGGACCGTGCGGTCGGCCTGAACGCAACGGTGGCCAAGGTCGCCAGCGGTGCCGCAGAAACAGTGCCCTACATCATGGTGACGAACCTGTCGCGCACGCTGCGCGAACTCAAAGATCGCGGCATCTGGGTGGTCGGTACGTCGGACGATGCGCCTGCCGATATCTACGGCACGAAGCTCACCGGCCCGATGGCGATTGTCATGGGTGCAGAAGGCGAGGGCATGCGCCGCCTCGTGGGCGAGAACTGCGACATGCTGATGAGCATCCCGATGTCGGGCGGCTGCGAAAGCCTGAACGTCTCGGTCGCCAGCGCCGTGTGCCTGTACGAAGCCGTGCGTCAACGCAAGGTGGCCGCCAAATCGAAGTAAGTCGCATGTGAATTGCGGGTCAAGGGTCAAGGGTCACGATTCACGATCCGCGTAGCAGCAACGCAAAAGCCGGCTCTCGCCGGCTTTTTGCTTTCGATCTGCTCGAACCTTGCGGCTTATCGCGCCGCTTCGATCAACGCTTCGAGCTTGATCGCGTCCGCTGCAAACGCGCGAATGCCTTCGGCAAGCTTTTCGGTCGCCATGGCATCGTCGTTGAGCTGGAAGCGGAAGGACGGCTCGTCGGTCTTCACGCGATCGATCGCCGCATCACGTGCGTCTTTGACATCGAGCTTGCGCGGCACGTCGCCTTCGGTCGTGCGCAGCTGCTCAAGCAATGCGGGGCTGATGGTGAGCAGATCGCAACCCGCCAGCGCCAGAATCTGACCGGCCGAACGGAAGCTCGCACCCATGACCTCGGTGTCGTAACCGAAATGCTTGTAGTAGCGGTAAATCGCCGCGACGGATTGCACACCCGGGTCGTTGTCGCCCGCATTCGCGGCTTCGTCCCACTTGGCCCCGGCAGACTTCTTGTACCAGTCGTAAATCCGGCCGACAAAGGGGGAAATCAGTTGAGCACCGGCTTCGGCACACGCCGCCGCCTGCACCAGCGAGAACAACAAGGTCATGTTGCAGTGGATGTTGTCGCGCTGGAGAATCTCCGCCGCCCGAATGCCTTCCCACGTCGACGCGATCTTGATCAGCACGCGCTTGCGCTCGATCCCCTCGGCTTCGTACATGGCAATGATCTTGCGCGCACGGGCAACGGTGCCCGCAGTGTCGAACGACAAACGCGCATCGACTTCGGTCGACACGCGCCCCGGCACGATGTCGAGAATTTCGCGCCCGAAGGCAATCAGCAGCCGATCGATGATTTCGTCGACGGTCTCGGCACGATGCTCACTCACCACGCGCGTGAGAATCGGCTTGTAGGCGTCTTTTTGCACGGCACCGAGAATCAACGACGGATTGGTGGTCGCGTCCTGCGGCTTGTAGGCATCCATGGCCTGGAAGTCGCCGGTGTCGGCAACGACGATGGTGTGGCGCTTGAGCTGATCGAGCTGATTCATGATGGCGGGCCTTACAAGTAATGCACTGCATGACATGATGCCGATGATGCCGCCCCGCTACGGGGCGGTCGGCGCGAAACTGCCGGCATGCCGTGCGACGAAATACGGCGCGGCACGCCCGACTCCGGTAAACTTCCGACTTTACCAAACTTTGCCGGAATTCCCCATGACCCAAGACGAACTCAAACGCTTGGTCGGCCAGGCTGCTGCCGACTATGTGAACCAACACGTGCCCGAAGGCAGCGTGATCGGCGTGGGCACCGGGTCCACGGCGAACTGCTTTATCGACGCCATCGCCGCCCACAAGGGCCGCTATCGCGGCGCGGTATCAAGCTCGGAAGCGAGCACCGAGCGCCTGCGCAAGCACGGCATCGAAGTGTTCGACCTGAACCAGATCGACAGCCTGCCCGTCTACGTGGACGGTGCGGACGAAATCAACGCGCTGGGCCACATGGTCAAGGGCGGTGGCGGGGCGCTCACGCGCGAGAAGATCGTCGCCTCGGTCGCGAAGGAATTCGTCTGCGTGGTCGACGCCTCGAAGCTCGTCGCCGTGCTCGGCGTGTTCCCGCTGCCGGTAGAAGTCATCCCGATGGCGCAAGCGAGCGTCGCCCGTGCACTCACCGCCCTCGGCGGCAAGCCGCAAGCGCGCGTGCGCGCCGATGGCAGCCCGTACATGACCGATAACGGCTGCGCGATTCTCGACGTGCACGGCCTGCAAATCCTCGATCCGGTGGCGTTCGAGACGCAAATCAATCAACTGCCGGGCGTGGTGACAGTAGGCCTCTTTGCGCAACGCGGCGCTGACCTTACGCTCATGGGCACGCCCGAGGGCGTCAAGACCATCGACTACAAATAACTGACCCTGGAGGGCAGGATGGCTCAATCGCGTCGTCTTCCCGAAACTTGGTTTCGCCGTGGGCTGTGGCTGATCGCCGTGCTGTTTGCGGTGTTTTTGATCGGCCTCGGCGGTCTGGTGGTCGACAAGCTGCCGGGTGTTGCCCCGGCACCCACACTCGATTCGTTCATCGATCCGGCACAGGCAACTCGCGCCGATGCCGCGATCAAGCAGGCGGAAGCGCAGGCCGAAGACATCCAGACGCAGTTGGAGACGGCGCGCCTGCAACTCAAGGCGCGCAGCACGGCCTACCGCAATGCGCGTGAGTCGTTCAACGATTGGGTTGCCACGCGCACCGCCACGGCGCAGGCGAGTCAGGATGCCGAACTCGTTTCCCGCACGCGTGCCCTCGACGCGCTCAAGGCCGCCGAGCGCGATGCCCAGACGCAGATCGACACGCTGGAGGCGAAGCAACTCGACGCCTCGCGCGCCGTGCAGTCGGCGCGTACGGCACGCTTCGCACTCAACGCGGCAGCCAGCGAACAGTTGGCCGCGATCCAGCGCTCGCAGGACCTGAAGGTCTTCGGTATTCGTCTGGCGATTACGTTGCCCTTGCTCGCCATCGGCGGCTGGCTCTTCGTGCGTCAGCGCAAGAGCACGTGGTGGCCGTTCGTCTGGGGCTTTATCTTCTTCGCGCTGTTCGCATTCTTTGTCGAACTGGTGCCGTATCTGCCGGACTACGGCGGTTATGTGCGCTATCTGGTGGGGATTGTGTTGACGGTGCTGGTCGGGCGCTACGCCATCGTCTCGCTGCAACGCTATCTGGCGCGCCAGAAGGCAGAGGAGCAGTTGCCGGATCAGGAGCGCCGCAAGACGCTGTCGTACGATCTGGCACAGGCGCGGCTGTCGAAAGCGGTGTGCCCGGGCTGCGAGCGGCCGGTGAAACTCGACGACCCGGAGCGCGACTTCTGCATGCACTGCGGGATTTGTCTGTTTGATCACTGCGGCACGTGCAAGACGCGCAAAAACGCGTTCGCGCACTATTGCCACCACTGCGGGGCAGCATCGCTCGGTGCCAACGCGGGGAATCCTGCGGTTGACGGCATGACGGGCAAACCTGCCTGACACGCGTCCACTCAACGTTTCAAGCCACTGGCAATCAGCGGCTCAGGCAAAGAAAAGGGGTTCACGACATGACGTCGTGAACCCCTTTTTCATCTCGGCTGCGGTGACCTTCAAAGCCACCGGCAGTGCGGGATGCTTACTCCGAGGGCGGCGGCACGTAGCCTTGCGCCACATCGGCGCCTTCGCCGAAGAAGTACTTCTCGGTCTGCTTGACCAGATACTGACGTGCGCGCGGGTCAGCCATGTTCAGGCGGTTTTCGTTGATGAGCATGGTCTGCTGCTTGAGCCAGCCGGCCCACGCTTCTTTCGACACGCTCTCCCACAGGCGCTTGCCGAGCTCGCCGGGCATCGGCGGGAAATCGAGACCTTCGGCTTCCTTGCCGAGTTTGATGCATTGAACCATGCGAGCCATGGGGAACTCCTTCGTAATCTTGGGTAGGGCGTGAAAAGAGCGGCCACGCACTCACGCGACGACATCGAGACGTCGCTTGCCGTGGCCGATATCCGGATATGGGGGCAGGGCGCGCCAGACTCAAGGTGCCGATGCAACATCGGTCTCAAGCGACGCGGCCCGTCCCCCGGTGTCGTGTTACAGCTTCTTGATTAGCACCAGCGACCGGCGCTGCCAGTTGTAAAGCCGGCGACGGTCCGCCGGCAGGTCGTCGACGCCTGCCTTGACGAAGCCGCGCTTGAGGAACCAGTGCTCGGTACGCGTGGTGAGCACGAACAGCCGCTCCAGCCCCCGCGCCCGCGCCCGTTGCTCGATATGCTTGAGCAGTCGCTCGCCGTCCCCCGAACCCTGGGCTTCCGGGTCCACGGTGAGGCAGGCCATCTCGCCGATGCGCTCGCTCGGGTACGGATACAACGCCGCGCAGCCGAACAGACGCCCATCGTGCTCGATGACCGAGAAGTGATCGATGTCGCGCTCAAGCTGGTGACGTCCGCGACGCACCAGCGTGCCGTCGGATTCCAGCGGCTCGATGAGCTGCAAGATGCCGCCGACGTCGTCGACCGTCGCTTCACGCAGGCTTTCCAGGTTCTCGTACGAGATCATGGTGCCCACGCCATCGTGCGAGAACAGTTCGAGCAGCATGCTGCCATCGAGCGCGAACGGCACGATGTGCGCGCGTCCCACGCCCGCGCGGCAAGCGCGTGTGGCGTATTTCAGATAGAACGCCGAGTCGCGGTCGAGCGCGCCCTGCGACTGCATGCGCTGGGCGTCTTCGAGCGTCAGCTCACGCTGCAACTCGTTGTATTCGTTGAGAATGCCGGGCGTCTCGGTGATGAAGATCAGCTTGTCCGCACGCAGCGCGATGGCCGCCGAGGACGCCACGTCTTCCATCGTCAGATTGAACGACTGACCCGTCGGCGAGAAGCCGAGCGGCGAGAGCAGCACGATCTTGCCGTTGGCGAGCGACAGGCGAATCGATTCGGCATCGACCTTGCGCACCACGCCGGTGTGCTGGAAATCCACCCCGTCGACAATGCCCACCGGCCGTGCCGTGACGAAGTTGCCCGACACCACGCTGATGCGCGCGTTGCCCATCGGGGTGTTCGGCAAGCCCTGACTGATCGACGCCTCGATGTCCAGACGCAACTCACCGGCCGCTTCCTTGACCGCTTCGAGAGCGGCCGCGTCGGTGATACGGAGTTGCTGGGCAAAGTGCGATTCGATATGTCGAAGGCGCATCTGCTCTTCGACCTGGGGTCGCGAGCCGTGCACCAGCACGATATGCATGCCCATGGCACACAGCAGCGCGACGTCCTGAATCAGGGTGTCGAGCCCGCCGGCCGCAACAAGCTCGCCACCAAAGGCGACCACGAAGGTCTTGTCACGAAATGCATGGATGTAAGGGGCGACCGAGCGCAACCAATCCACAAACTGGGCTTGGTGGGCGGTCTCTTCGTCTTGTAGGGCGGGATCGGGTTCGGTCAGCATGGGTGTACGTGCGCAAACATCCGCAGATTATATAATGCGCGCCCATGGCAAGTGATGAACGAAATCGACAATCTAAGCCCCCGAAGCCGACAGTGCCGGCTGCGGGACCTAAACGCGGACGTGAGAATGCCGGCGAGCGCCGCATGACGGCCGCCCAACGGGCTGAACGCGACGCCGAGCGGCTGGCCGCGAAGCAGGCCGCCGCCAACCGAATTCCCGAGATCCAGTTTCCCGAAGCGCTGCCGGTGTCCGGCCGCCGCGAGGAGATCGCCCGCGCCATCGCGGGCCATCAGGTCGTGATCGTGAGCGGCGAAACCGGCTCGGGCAAGACCACTCAGCTTCCCAAGATCTGTCTCGCGCTCGGCCGCGGGCTGGGCGCGGGCGGCACAGGCCTCATCGGCCACACGCAGCCGCGCCGCATCGCGGCCTCGGCCACGGCACGCCGTATCGCCGACGAATTGAACACCCCGCTCGGCGAAATCGTCGGCTTCAAGGTGCGCTTCAACGACACGCTCTCAAACGGCGCGTCGGTCAAATTGATGACCGACGGCATTCTGCTGGCCGAGACGCAGACCGACCCGCTGTTGCGTGCGTACGACACCATCATCATCGACGAGGCGCACGAGCGCAGTCTGAACATCGACTTCCTGCTCGGCTACCTCAAGCAACTGCTGCCGCGCCGGCCCGACCTGAAGGTGATCATTACCTCGGCGACGATCGACGCAGACCGCTTCGCCCGTCACTTCGGCACGATGGACGGCGAAACGCTGCACCCCGCGCCGGTGATCGAAGTCAGTGGTCGTCTGTACCCCGTGGAGGTGCGCTATCGCCCGATTCAGGACGACGCCCGCATTGCCAACGCAGAAGGCCGCGAGGGCAGCCGCGCCAGCGCGCGCGACCGCGACCGCGATCTGATGGACGGCATCGTCGACGCGGTGGACGAACTGTGCCGCGAAGGCTCGGGCGACGTGCTCGTGTTTCTGCCCGGTGAGCGTGAAATCCGTGAAGCGGCCGAGGCCCTGCGCAAGCACCATCCACCACACACGGAGATTTTGCCGCTGTTTGCCCGGCTCTCGGCGACGGACCAGGAGCGCGTGTTCAAGGCGTCGAACGCGCGGCGCATCGTGCTGGCCACTAACGTGGCGGAAACCTCGCTCACGGTGCCGGGCATTCGCTACGTGGTGGACGCGGGCACGGCGCGCGTGAAGCGCTATTCCTACCGAAACAAGGTCGAACAGCTTCAGATCGAATCGATCTCGCAGGCCGCGGCGAACCAGCGCGCCGGGCGTTGCGGCCGGGTGGCCGACGGTGTGTGCATCCGCTTGTACGACGAAGCGGACTTCCAGTCGCGGGTGCGCTTTACCGATCCGGAAATTCTCCGCTCGTCGCTCGCTGCCGTCATTTTGCGGATGCAATCGCTGCGTCTGGCGAAGGTCGAGGACTTCCCGTTCATCGAGCCGCCGCCGGGCCGCGCGATTGCCGACGGTTACCAGTTGCTGAACGAACTGGGTGCCGTGGACGACACCAATCAGCTCACGCCGCTCGGGCGCGAACTGGCCCGTTTGCCGCTGGACCCACGCGTCGGCCGCATGATTCTCGCCGCGCGAGATCAGCAGTCGCTGCGCGAAGTGCTCATCATCGCCGCCGGACTGGCAGTGCAGGACCCGCGCGATCGGCCCATCGAGGCGCAGGACGCCGCCGACAACGCCCATCGCAAGTTCGCCGACGAGAAGTCCGAATTCCTCTCGTGGATCAAGATGTGGCGCTGGTTCGACGAGGCGATTGCGCACAAGAAGTCGAACCGCTTGCTCGGGCAGGCCTGCCGCGAGAACTTCCTCTCGCAGTTGCGTCTGCGTGAATGGCGCGATGTGCACAGCCAGTTGTTGACGGTGGTGCGCGAGCAAGGCTGGCGCCTCAACGAGTCGGAAGCGACGTACGAACAGGTGCACCTTGCGTTGCTTGCCGGTCTGCTCGGCAACATCGGCTGCAAGGCCGACGACGATCCGCATTTCCTCGGCGCCCACGGCATCAAGTTCCATATCTGGCCGGGGTCGTCGCTGGTGAAGAAGGCGGGCCGCTGGGTGATGGCCGGTGAACTGGTTGAGACGAGCCGCCTGTATGCGCGCTGTATCGCCCGGATCGAGCCGGAATGGATCGAGCGCGTGGGCAAGCATCTGGTGAAGACCTCGCTGTCCGATGCGCATTGGGAAAAGAAAGCCGCGCAGGTCACCGCTTACGAGCGCGGCACGCTGTACGGCCTGACGATCTATGCGCGCCGCCGGATGAATTTCGGCCCGCGTGACCCGCGTCGCGCCCGCGAAATTTTCCTGCGCAGTGCGCTGGTAGAAGGCGAATGGGAAACCAAGCTGCCGTTCTACGCGCATAACCGCAAGCTGATCGCCGACATCGAACAGTTGGAACACAAGTCGCGCCGGCAGGACGTGCTGGTCGATGACGAACTGATTTACGCGTTTTACGACGCGCAGGTGCCCGAGGATCTGTACGACGGCACGAGCTTCGAACACTGGTATCGCGAGACGGCCAAGGGCACGCCGAAGCTGCTGTATCTGGTGCGCGACGACCTGATGCGCCACGAAGCGGCCGGCGTGACCACCGATCTGTTCCCGAAAAAGACGGTTATCGCGGGCATCGAGATGGTGCTGACGTACCACTTCGAACCGGGTTCGCCGCGCGACGGCGTCACGCTTGCCGTGCCGCTCTTCGCGCTCAATCAGGTGGACGCGCGCCGTTGCGAGTGGCTGGTGCCGGGCATGCTCAAGGAAAAAGCGCACCTGTTGATGAAGTCGTTGCCGCAGAAGTTGCGGCGTCACTTCGTGCCGCTGCCCGAGTACGCAGCGGGCTTTGTCGACCGTGCGACGTTCGGGCAGGGGGCCTTGCTCGATGCACTGATGGCCGATGCGCGCGAGCAGACCGGTGTCATGCTCAGCCCGAGCGATTTCAAGCTGGAGATGTTGCCTGCGCACTTGACGATGAACTTCAAGATCGTCGACGAGCACGGGCGCCAACTCGGCATGGGCCGTAACCTCGCGCAACTGCGCGCAGAACTCGGTCAGCAGGCGCAACGCACGTTCCAAGAGCTCGCGGCAAAGAGCGGCACGACGCCGACTGGCGTGGTGGCGAGTGGCGCGGGCAGCGATGGCGGTGGCCGTCAGTCTGCCAAGCAGGTTGGCAAGGGCGATATGACCGGCGCGGCAGGGGCTGCGGGGGGGGCAAATGGCGCAAAGGGCGCAGCCTCGCGCGGCGCGGGCGCTCAGCCGGGCGCATCTGCGGCGGCGGTGGAGCCGGGCCGATACGACAACCTCACGACGTGGAGCTTCGGCGAACTGCCCGAAATGCTCGAAATCCGGCGTGGCGGGCAGACGTTGTTCGGCTATCCGGCACTGGTCGATCGTGGCGATCACTGCGATCTGGAAGTGTTCGATGATCCGGACGAAGCCCAGCGGCAGCATCGCGCCGGGCTGCGGCGTCTGTTCGCTATTCAGTTGCGCGAACAGGTGAAGTTCCTCGAGAAGAACATCCCCGGCCTGCAACAGATGGCGATGCAGTACATGAATCTGGGCACGCAGGAGGAGTTGCGCGATCAGATCGTGGATCTCGCGCTGGAGCGCGCTTGTCTGCAATTGCCGTGGCCGAGCGATAACACGTCGTTCGTCGCGCGCAAGGACGAAGGGCGCGGCCGGCTCACGCTGCTCGCGCAGGAGATCGCGCGGCTGGCGGGGCAGATTCTCACGGAATATGCGGCCTTGCAGAAGAAACTGGCGCAGGCGAAGCCGTTTGCGCAGGCCTATGCCGACCTCACGGCGCAGTTGCAGCGGCTGATCGGCAAGCGGTTCCTGATCGATACGCCGTACCCGCAACTCGCCCATTACCCGCGCTATCTGAAGGCGATGGCGGCGCGTATCGACAAGCTCAAGGCCGATCCGACCCGCGACGCGCGGGCGATGAGCGAACTGGGGCCGCTGCTGCAAAACTGGCAACGGGCGACGTCGCAGCGCCGCGACCACGGCGATGCGCGTCTGGAGGAGTTCCGCTGGCTGCTCGAAGAGCTGCGAGTGTCGCTCTTCGCGCAAGAGCTGCGCACGCCGATGCCGGTGTCGGTCAAACGTCTGCACAAGGTCTGGGAGGCGTTGCAGCGCTGATCGCCCGCGCCGGTTTGCGCTACGTCAGGAACTGTCGAGATACTGTTTCGTCTGATCAAAAAAGCGCCGGTGAGGCGCGCGCTTAGGCAATTTCCCAGCCTACAATAGCGAAACTTTTTCGCGACGCTGCGGTGGCCAGACGATGGCCCCGCAGCGACCTCGCAGAGACTCTTCAGTGACTCTTTTTTCCCGAGAGATTTCGCAATGCGTAAATTCCTGATCGCCGCCAGTCTGGCTGCTTCCTTCGGTCTCACGGCGCTTGCCGGGCCGGTGGCCGTGGCAGCACCGGCCGCGCCGGCAGCGGTGCCGGACGGCGTGGTGGTGGTGCTCAATTCCGGCGACGCCAGCGTCAGCCTGATCGACAAGACCAGCCAGAAGGTCATCCAGACGTTCCCGGTCGGCAAGGAACCGCATCACCTGATGGCGACCCCTGACAACCAGTCGCTCATCGTGGCGAACTCGGTGGGCAACAACCTCGTGTTCCTCGACCCGAAGACCGGTCAGATTCAACGCAAGATCGAGAACATCGAAGACCCGTATCAGATCGGTTTTTCGCCGGACAAGAAGTGGTTTGTCGCCAACGGTTTGCGTCTGGATCGCGTGGACGTCTACAAGTTCGACGGTAAGAATCTGACGGTGGCGTCGCGCATCCCGCTCAAGAAGATGCCGAGCCACCTGGTCTTCACGCAAGACAGCAAGCTCGTTTTCATCTCGCTGCAAGAGTCGAACGAAGTGGCGGCTATCGACCTCGCCAGCCAGAAAGTGATCTGGAAGATGAAGGTCGGCGACAGCCCGGCAGGGGTGTGGCTCACGCCCGGCGACAAGTACTTGCTGGTGGGCATGACCGGTGCCGATTACGCGGCCGTGGTGGACTGGCGCAACCAGAAGGTCGTGAAGACGATCCCGACGGGTAAGGGCGCGCACAACTTCCGTTCGCTGGCCGACGGCAAGCACGTGCTGATTTCGAACCGTGTGTCGAGCACGATCAGCATCATCGATCAGGACGCGCTCACCAACGTGGGCGATATCACCGGCCTGCTGCCGGGGCCTGACGACATGGAGCTCTCAGCCGACCGCAAGACGCTGTGGGTGACGTTTCGCTGGGCGCGCAAGGTCGGCATCATCGACCTCGCGTCGCGCAAGCTGATCAACACCATTCCGGTCGGTCGTTCCCCCCATGGGATCTACTTCTACGACCGTGCGCCGGTGCTGTAACATCGGGGCATTGCCGCAACGGCTTCTCTGACCGGGCGTCCCCGTGACGCCCGGCCCCGCTCCATGTTCGAAACGCTGGTCGACGGTTTCTACGCCGCCTTCTCGGCGGCGCAGACCGAGATCTATACCCGCATCGTGCAGCCCGTGCTGTTCGCCACCGGGCTGATGTCGTTCGCCGACGATGCTTACGACGCCGTGCAGTTCTTCCTCATCGGCGTTCTCCAGATTGTGCTCATGCTGGTGCTGCTGCGCCCGCTCGAGGCCATTGCACCCGCTGAAGCCTGGCGCGAGAGGCGCGCCGTGCGTGTGGACGTGCTCTACACGCTCGTGCACCGGCTCGGCCTGTTCAATCTGGTGTTCTTCTTCGCGTTCCGGCCGCTCTTCGACGCCTTGCAGTCGTGGCTGCGCCTGATGGGCTTCGTCAATCTGAATCTGGAAAATGTCTGGCCCGGGGTGACGGATCACGCGCTGGCGAGTTTTCTGATCTATCTCCTGATCCTCGATTTTGCGGGTTACTGGTATCACCGCTGGGGTCACACGTTCCGATGGTGGTGGGCACTGCACGCGGTGCATCACAGCCAGCGGCAGATGTCGCTCTGGACGGATAACCGCAACCATTTGCTCGACGATCTGATCAAGGCCGCGTTTTTTGCGACCATCGCGATCCTGATCGGCGTGAGCCCGGTGCAGTTCGTGCTGCTTGTGGCCGTGTCGGAATGGCTGCAAAGCTTGCAGCACGCGAATACCCGCCTGCGCTTCGGGTGGCTGGGTGAGCGGTTGCTCGTGAGCCCGACGTTCCATCGGCGCCATCACGCCATCGGCGCCGGGCATGAGGGGCGCCATCGCGGCTGTAATTTCGGCGTGCTGTTCCCTTGGTGGGATATGGCGTTTCGAACAGCAGACTTTTCATCGGCCGCCGTGGCGACCGGCATTCGCGATCAACTGCCGCCGCCGGCCGGCCGCTCGACCGACTATGGCGAAGGGTTCTGGGCCCAGCAGTGGCTCGGTCTCAAACGCATGGCCAGAAGTCTGCGACCGACTCGCCGGAATGGTCCCAATGTCACTAATGGCCCCGATGGTCGTAATGACCGCGAGGGTCGTCCACCCGCTTCCCGTACTGACCGCACCGAATCTGCATGAACGATATTCTTCGCGCGCTTGGCCGCGCGCTCGTGAGCCTGCTGCACCCGCGCATGTTGTGGCTCACCGCGATGCCCTTTTTTGTTTCCGGCCTGATCTGGGGGGCCGTCATCTGGTTCGGCTGGGAGCCGTTCACCGATTTTCTGCGGCTGTGGCTTGAGCAGTGGCAGTTCACGCAGTGGATTTACCGGTTCTTCGGCTACTTTGGCGTAGATAGCGTGCGCATGGCGCTCGCCCCGTTCATTCTCGTCGCGCTGCTCGTGCCGTTGATCGTCGTCACCGCGCTGCTGCTGATCGCGGGCTGGTCGATGCCGGCCGTGTTGCGGCATTTGTCGCGCCGGCACTTCATCCATCTGGAGGCGCGCAAAGGCGGCTCGTTCTGGGGCAGTCTCGGCCAGTCGCTGGGCGCTACGGTCATCTTCCTCGTCGCTGCGCTCGTGACGTTGCCGCTGTGGCTCGTGCCGCCGTTCTTTGCGATCGTGCCGCCGCTACTTTGGGGCTGGCTGACGTATCGGGTCATGACTTACGACGCGCTGGCGTTTCACGCGAGTGCCGAGGAGCGCAAGCGTATCGTGCGCGAGCGACGCCTGCCGCTGCTGGTGATCGGCGTGGCGACCGGTCTGCTGGGCTCGTTGCCCACGCTGCTGTGGGTGTCGTCGGTCATCATGATCGTGCTGTTCCCGGTTATCGCGTTGCTGGCGATCTGGCTGTACGTGGTGATCTTCGTGTTCTCGGCGCTGTGGTTCGCGCATTACTGTTTGCGCGCGCTCTCGCGGTTGCGCATCGAAGAGGCCGCCCATCATGAGCCGACGCTTCACGGCACTGTGCTGCCGGCCGCCACGGCGCTGACGCACAAAAGTGGCGATGCAGCGGGTGCTGCGGGCAGCTCGGGCACGTCGCCCTTGCTGCCGCCGCCGGACGGGCGGTGACGGGGTGGTGAGCGCGCGCTGCCCGTGAGCAAGTGCTGTAACGATTCGCTGCGAAAGTGGCACAATCGTTGATCTGCGGACGTCCAGTGGGCCGGGGCGGCCGCGGTCCGGATTCAAGACCCTCCCCCAAGCGCCGGCGGCGCGCTGCATCGGGCAAAACGAGCAGCGCGAGCGCGTCGGCAAGACAACACAAAGGAAGCATCATGGCGGTCGGCATCATCATCATCGGCGACGAAATCCTCTCCGGTCGTCGCCACGACAAGCACCTGCCCAAGATCATCGAGTTGCTCGCCGAGCGCGGCATGCAACTGGACTGGGCCGAATATGTGGGCGACGATCCCGAGCGCATCACGGCCACGCTGCGCCGTACGCTCGCGACCGACGACGTCGTGTTCGTGACCGGCGGCATCGGCGCCACCCCCGACGACCACACGCGTCAGTGCGCGGCGGCGGCGCTCAACGTGCCGCTGGCGCTCACGCCGGAAGCCGAGGCGCTCATCATGGAGCGCATTGCGGATACGAGCAGCGACGGCCGCGCGGACATGACGAACCCCGACAACCGCCATCGTCTGAAGATGGGCGAGTTTCCGGTCGGTGCGCGCATCCTGCCCAATCCGTACAACAAGATTCCCGGTTTTTCGGTCGAACAACACCACTTCATGCCGGGTTTCCCGGTGATGGCGTGGCCGATGATGGCGTGGGTGCTCGACACGTATTACACCCAGTTGCACCATCTCACGCGCCACGCCGAGCGCTCGGTGCTGGTGTTCGGGCTGGCGGAATCGACGCTGACGCCGCTGATGGAAGCCATCGAGGCCGAATATGACGGCATCAAGGTCTTCAGCCTGCCGAGCGTGGGCGATGCGGAGCGCGGGGCGGTCTACGCACGGCGACACATCGATCTCGGGGTGAAGGGCGACCCGGCGCAGGTTGGCGCAGCTTTCGAGCGGCTGGTGGCCGGCGTGAACGCGCTGGGCGGCGAGATCATCCATCCGGCCGAAGCGGTGGCGTTGCCTGAAGGGACGGTGCCGACGACGAAGTAAGGCGGGCGGGCCGGGTGCCCGCGCGTTGTTGCGATCAGGATGCAAAAAAGGCGTCTGCGCAATTGTGCGCAAACGCCTTTCTTTTTATCGGATACCGGGCTCAGAATCCTGCCAGCACCAGCTTCCCGATAGTACGTCCGCCTTCCAACTGCGCATGCGCACGGCGCAGGTTCACCGCATTGATCGGGCCAAGCACTTCACCGACGGTCGTGCGCAACGTGCCCGCATCGACCAGTCGCGCCACTTCGGTCAGCAGCTTGTGCTGCGCAATCATGTCGGGCGTTTCGAACATCGCCCGCGTGAACATGAACTCCCACACGAACGTGGCGCTCTTGCTCTTGAGCAGACCGACTTCCAGCGGCGCCGAATTCTCCACGATCGAGCAGATCTTGCCCTGCGGCGCGACGGCTTCGGCCAACGCAGGGAAATGCCTGTCGGTGTCGTTCAGGCACAGCACGAAATCCACATGACGCAAGCCGAGCGCTTGCAGTTGCGACGGGATGTCCTGATAGTGATCGATCACGTTTTGGGCGCCCAACTGACGGCACCAGTCGGCAGACTCGGGGCGCGAGGCAGTCGCCACGATATTCAACCGGGCAAGACGGCGGGCCAGTTGAATCGCAATCGATCCGACACCCCCGGCGCCGCCCACGATCAGGATCGATTTGCCTTCGTCGCTGCCGTCCGGTGCGATGCCGAGGCGGTCGAACAGGCCTTCCCAAGCAGTGATGGTCGTGAGCGGCAGCGCCGCGGCATTCGCAAAGTCGAGCGACGCCGGCATGTGGCCGACGATGCGCTCATCCACCAAATGGAATTCACTGTTGGCGCCCGGGCGCGTGATGCTGCCCGCGTAGTACACCGGGTCGCCGACCTTGAAGAGCGTGACGTCGGGGCCAACGGCGGCGACGGTGCCCGCTGCGTCCCAGCCGAGTACACGCGGCGCGTCTTCCACCCGGTCTTTCGGGGCACGGACCTTCGTGTCGACCGGGTTCACAGAAATTGCCTCGACCTTGACCAGCAGGTCACGGCCCGCCGGGGTCGGCGTAGGCAGTTCAATGTCTTCGAGCGACTTGGGGTCGTCGATGGGGAGGTAACGGGTCAATCCGACAGCTTTCATCTGTTTTCTCCTTGAAAGGGCGAGGCGCTTTGCGCAGTGGCTAGCCAGCGCCGACCATGATGACGAGAGATTACGACTGGTCGATTAATTTGATAATCCGCATAATGCAGAAAAGATTTTTTTGAAAAGGCGATAAATGTCGTTGGACCTCGAGACGGTCGCGTTGTTCGTGCGAGTGGCGGCGCTGGGAAATGTGTCCGCGGCGGGCCGCGAACGCGGTTTGTCGCCGGCTGCGGCCAGTACACGGCTTACCCAACTTGAAGCCGTGCTCGGCGCGCGCTTGTTTCATCGTACGACGCGCCGGGTGGCACTCACGCAGGAAGGCGATATTTTTCTCGTACAGGCGCAGGCGTTGCTGATGGCCGAAGCGCAGGCGCTGGCGTCGGTTGGGCAGGGGCATGCCGCCCCCCAAGGACGCCTGCGGGTGTCGTGTTCCTCGTCGTTCGGGCGGCAACACGTTTCGCCGGCGCTACCTGCGTTTCTTGCGCAGTACCCGGGCATTTCTCTGGATTTCCGTTTGACCGATCGGGTGGTCGATCTGATCGAGGAGGGCGTGGATCTGGCGATTCGCGTGGGGGCGTTGCGTGATTCGACGCTGGTCGCACGCAAGCTCGCGCCCAATCGGCGCGTGTTGTGTGCTTCACCGGCCTACCTCGCGGCCCGCGGCGCACCGAAACACCCCGGCGATCTGGCCAGTCACGATTGCCTGACGCTGGGCGATCAGCGTGACTGGCGGTTCATGACATCCGGGGGCGCGCTCAGCGTGCGCGTGACGGGGCGGCTGTCGTCCGATAACGGCGAAGTGCTGCGCGACGCCGTGGTGGCGGGGCTGGGCATTGCCCCCAAGTCGACGTGGGATATCGGGGCTTACCTGCGCCGCGGTGAGCTGGTGCCGGTGCTATCGGCGTACCCGCTCGCCGACGAAGTCGCGATCTGGGCGGTGTATCCGAGCCGCGCTTTCGTGCCGCCGAAGACGCACGCGCTGATTGATTTCCTTCAAGCACGCTTCGGTCCCACGCCTTATTGGGACGTGCAAGACGATGCGCTAGAGGGGCCTGCCGGTACCGGCACCACCGTGTGAGCTTCAGAGGCAGGGGCGCGACGCTCATCGGCGAGCCGTTGAGTGATGTCGTCTGTGTGACCTAATGCAGCCGACCCGATGCAGCCGAAGTCAATGCAGGCGATGCGAGTGGGACGTCGGTGAGCGAGTGTCTTCGTGGCCGATGGCGGGGCTTGCGTGGTGAAGCGCGAGGCGCCAGCCGTCGGCTTCCTTGAGATAGACGTTGGTGGCCAGCACGAATGCGTAGCGCGCTTCGGGATGCGTTTCCACCAGAATCTGTTCCAGAACGTTATGGACGGCGCACAGCGGATTGTGTGCGACCTGAAGATGACTGACGGCCAATTGCAGGCCGCCCTTGGACAGAATCTGACGCCAGCTCGTGCGCACGGCCGCGGGGCCGACGTGGCGCGGACCGGCCGGATGAATGCAGACGATCTCCTCGTCTTCCGACCACACGTTCATCAGGACATCGATGTCACCGGCACGAAGCGCTTCGTAATAAGCGTGCTCGGCGTCTTCCGGACTCAGAAAAATGGCTGCGGGCATAACGGCGGCCTCCGACGGGGTGATGCGCCGGACCACAGGTGGCGGCACGGCGAACGCGCCGATTATGGAGGGTTTGCCCGGGCTTGTCGAACGCTTGCCAGAGCCGCGCCCGGCCTGTGTGTCGAATCGCGTGCGCCGTTATCGACGTCACGCGACTCTTGATCTGGCGCAAGGCGGGCGAGCCGGCCGACCGGTAGCTTATCGGTTATGCACGCAAGCCGGTCTTAGCAGGCCGAGGGGGCGCCTGCTAGGGTGCGCAGGGCGGTGGCGTCGATGATCTTGACGTGGCGCTGGCGGATTTCGATCATGCCGTTCTGGGCAAAGCGGGAGAACAGCCGGCTCACGGTCTCGAGCTTGAGACCGAGGAAGCTGCCGATTTCCTCGCGGCTCATGCGCAGCACGAATTCGTTGGCCGCGTAGCCGCGTGCGGCCAGACGCTCCGACAGGTTAAGCAGGAACACGGCCAGACGCTCTTCGGCGCGCATGGTGCCCAGCGCGAGCAACTGCTGGTGTTCGTTGCGGATTTCCTGGCTCATCAAGCGGTGCATCTGACGTTGCAGCGTGGGCACCTGACGCGAGAGCGTCTCCAGTTCGCCAAAGCGGGCAATGCAGAGTTCGCTGTCTTCGAGTGCGACGGCGGTGCTTGGATGATGGTTGTCGGCGATGGCGTCAAGGCCGATGAGTTCGCCTTGCAGGTGAAAGCCGACGACCTGCTCGCGTCCGTCCGGTGCCGTGACACAGCTCTTGAGAGAGCCGAAACGGATGCCGTAGACGGCGTTGAGCGAATCGTTGGCGTGATAGAGCACTTCGCCCTTTTTGAGGCGACGGCGCTCGCTCACGAGTGCATCCAGCCGTTCCAGTTCGGGTGCAGGAATGCCGACGGGCAGGCAGAACTGCCCCAGCGAGCACGTGGAACAACGGGGCTGAGCGACTGGAATGCGTCCGATCTCGGTGGTCATGAATGCCCTTGAAGTTATTTCAGAAGTTTACCATGGTGCGTCTACCCGCCGTTTCAAACGACGGGGTGGCCTGTCGGACTCGATAGGGGCGCAGAACGGGCGTTTGAGGGGGTGTGTCGGTCCGCGCCGTGTGTGAATGCGACAAGACGCCGCAGGCTGGCGAATGGCGGCCGGCGGGGCGATGGCGGCATTCTCCCGGCCGGTAAGGGCGGGCGCGGGACGCAGACATGTCGACGACGCTTTACGGGCGACAGTGTTTCAGTAATAATTGCGCACATACCGGACGTCCGTCTCGCCGCACTATCGGCCTGGGCGTTTTCCCGGCAGGTCGTTTCGAAGCATCCAGGTCGCGCCGCCGTCACTACGACCGAACACAAAAGGGCGCGCGCTTATGCGAAGCGGTTACGACCGTTTCTCGTGTTCCAAGCATCCATTTATTCCTGATACCGGGTCGCCAAGCCCCCGGTCTGCTTAGTCGCACATGAATACCCAAGAGGCGAAACTCGTCCTCGAGACCGCGTTGATTTGCGCGCAAGAGCCGCTGAAGGTTGGCGATCTGCGAAAGCTTTTCAATGACACCGTGTCTGGCGATACGGTGCGCGCGCTGCTCGAGGAAATCCGCGTGCAATGGGATGGCCGAGGTGTGGAATTGGTGGCTCTGGCCACCGGCTGGCGTTTCCAGAGCCGTCCGCGCATGCGTGAATATCTCGATCGCCTCAATCCGGAAAAGCCGCCGAAGTACTCGCGGGCTGTGATGGAGACGCTGGCGATCATTGCATACCGTCAACCGGTCACACGTGGCGATATTGAAGAAATTCGCGGTGTGACGGTCAATACACAGATCATTAAGCAGCTTGAAGATCGTGGCTGGATCGAGGTGATCGGCCATCGTGACGTGCCGGGACGCCCTGGCCTGTACGCGACGACCAAGGATTTCCTGGACGATCTCGGCTTGCGTGCACTCGACGCGCTGCCGCCGCTGGAAGACCCGGCGGCACAGGCGCAAATCGACTTGCTCGCGCAACAGAACATCGAATTCGGCGAACGTGCCGAAGGCGAAGACAGCAACAACGAGGCGACCTCGGACGATGCGCCGGTCGCCGATGCCGAAGCGCTGGCCCGGCTGGCTGAGGCGCGTGCCGACGATCTGCCGCTCGCCCAAGGCGTGCCGGAAGATCAGCGGCCGGTATCGGATGCGGCGCAAGCGCTCACCGACGACGCGCTGCTCGATGCGGTGATTGCTGAGGGCGAAGGCGGTGATTTGCCGGCGTCGGCGGAACTCGCGGACGTGACGCACGTCAGTGAGCAAGGCGATGTCGAACAAATCGATGCCGCGCTCAAGCAGGACGAGGAATATTCCGAAGATTCGGAACCTGCGGCACCGGTCGACAACGATCCGCCGCAAGATATGCAGCACGTGACGACGCAGGCGGCCGATCCCGCCGCGCCGGCAACGCAAGATGTGACCCCGCACGCTGCCGACACGGCGGCGAACGAAGCCGCATCCGGGCAGCCCTTGCCCGGTGCGGACGAGGACGACGACGAAAACGGCGGGGACGACAAGAATCTCGTCACCGGTACCTGAGGCTCCGGCGCATTGCGCCGGGTTCGCACAGGGCCGTTAGCGACAAAAACGAAGCCGCGGCATAGGTTTGCCGCGCATTCATGGTGCGAACACGGATCAGGGCAGCGATAGTTGCCTGCCCGCCACGATCCCGTTTTCCAATGAGGTTGTGTTGAAACAAAACGAAGAATCCCAGGACCTGCACGCACGCGATGCCGGTGCCGAAGCACGCGCGCCGGAAGGCGAGGGCGGCGATGATAAGGCGTCGCGCCGCGGTTTGCGCCGTGGTCCGCGTAGTCTGATCGCCCGCCGTCGTGCGGCCCAGCAAGCCAAGCGAGAAGGCGATGAAGGCGGCCCGGGCGAGTCCGACTCGTCCGATGCCCCGCATGTCGACGCGCCGCAAGCTCAGGAAGCGGCTGCCGATGGCGCCGCGTCTGCCGCGCAAGGCCGTGGCCGCAGCGGTAGCGGTGCCGGCACTCGCAAGCCGCGCACCAAGCGCGATGGCGCGGGCCAAGGGGCGCAAGGTGCGCCCGCTGGCAACGCAGCCAATGGCGGGACTGCAGGTGCTGCCGGCAATGGTGGTGGCGCTGGTGCAGGCACGGGCGCAGGCAAACCCCAAGGCGCAAGCAAGGGCCGCGGACGCAAGCCGGCCGGTGGTGCTGGTGCTGGCCCCCGTGGCGGAAAGGCCGGCGACGACGACCTGTTTGCGTTTGTGACGTCGGGTGGTTTCGATAGCGAAGAGGCTGAGGGCGACGCCAAGCGTGGTGGTGCCCGTAAGTCGGCTGATCGCCGTGTGCTCTCGCCGGACGACGAAGCGCCCAAGCTGCATAAGGTGCTCGCCGAAGCGGGCATGGGCTCGCGTCGCGAGATGGAAGAATTGATTCTTGCCGGTCGCGTGTCGGTCAATGCCGAGCCGGCACACATCGGCCAGCGCATTCTGCCGACCGATCAGGTTCGTATCAACGGCAAGCTCGTCAAGCGCCGGATCACCAGCAAGCCCCCGCGCGTGCTGCTGTATCACAAGCCGTCGGGCGAGATCGTCAGCCATGCAGATCCGGAAGGCCGTGCGTCGGTGTTCGACCGTCTGCCGCCGATGAAGACTGCGAAGTGGCTGGCCGTGGGCCGTCTTGACTTCAATACGGAAGGTCTGCTGATCCTGACGACGTCGGGCGATCTGGCTAACCGTTTCATGCATCCGCGTTATGGCATCGAGCGTGAATACGCCGTGCGTACCGTCGGTCAGTTGAGCGAGTCGTCGCGTCAGCAATTGCTGCGCGGCATTGAACTCGACGACGGCAAGGCCAACTTCCTGCGCTTGCAGGATGGCGGCGGCGAAGGCTCGAACCACTGGTATCACGTGGCACTGACCGAAGGCCGGAACCGCGAAGTGCGTCGCATGTTCGATGCGGCGGGCCTGATGGTGAGTCGTCTTATCCGTACGCGTTACGGCCCGCTCACGCTGCCGCGCGGCCTCAAGCGTGGCCGTTACGAAGAACTGGACGATGCTCAGGTGCGTTCGCTCTTCGCCGCCGTCGGTATGAAAGTGCCGGGTGCGAGCGAAGCTGAAAAGGGTGGCAAGGGTACGCGTGGCGGGGCAGGTGCGCCGAAAGAGCCGCGCCGTCAGCCGGACCCGATGCAGACCGCGCTTGGCGTGTTCACTCGCGAGCAGGGCTACGGTCAGGCGCGTCGTCCGCGTGCCAATCCGCTCACTACGTTTGTCGGACCGAGCGGCGGTTTCCCGGCGCCGGCGGCATCGCCGCGCGGTGAAGGTCGCCGCTTCGGTGGTGGCAATTCGTCGGGTGGTGGTTTCGGCGGTCAATCGCGTGGCGGCAATTCCGCCGGCGGTGGTGGTTTTGGTGGCCAGTCGCGGGGTGGTAATTCCGCAGGTGGCGGTGGTTTTGGCGGTCAATCGCGCAGCGGTAATTCCGCGGGCGGCGGCGGCTTTGGCGGCCAATCCCGTGGCGGTAGCGGCGGCGGTCGTGGCGGTAATGCCAACGGCAATCGCAGCGGCGGCGGCAATCGTGCCGGCGGCGGTGGCGGCCAGGGCAACACGGGCGGCAACCGGGGCAATCGCGGCGGTAACCGTTCGCGCTAATGCTTCAGGGCAGGCCCGGCATGGTGGGGTGGGTGCACGGCATTCGCGACACCCCGGGCGCCCGTCTGACACGCTGGAAGGCGGCAGACTTATTGCGTTGCAGCGGCGTTGTGAAGACGCCCGTCCCACGGGCATTTGCCATGCCAAGCGTTGCAAAATGGCCAAAAACCATATAAAATCAGTGAATAAGCTGGTTGGCGTGCCGGACTTTCTGTTGCGGCGCGCACCTCATGCGCAATGAGGATGTAAGAAATGGGCGTTTCGCCCATTTTTTTTTGCCGCGAGCGTTTTGCGCGGCCGATACCGCCGCGTTGGGGAGTGGGTGTGTCGACACAGGCACGCCGGCCCGGACGGTCGAGGCAGGTATCGTGCGGCGTCCCATGCGGGGCGCGCAGATATAGTCGGGCGCTGATGCGCACGAGTTTTTCTAGGGTGAGCAAAGTTGCAATTGCCAGAACTGATCGAGACCACGGTCGAAGGCCTGGGTTACGAGCTGGTCGATCTTGAACGCGCCGGCGGCGGTTTGCTGCGAGTTTATATCGACAAGCCTGAGGGCATCGGCATCGATGACTGCGAGACGGTAAGCCGTCAGCTCTCGCACGTGCTGATGGTCGAGAACGTCAACTATGACCGACTCGAAGTGTCGTCACCGGGGCTGGATCGTCCGCTGCGAAAGCTGCGCGACTTCGAGCGTTTTGCCGGTGTTGAAGTGAGTCTCACGTTGCGTGTGCCGCTGGACGGCCGCAAGCAGTTCCGCGGCATCTTGCAGGCGCCGCAAGGCGAAAATCTGAGCCTCGAGTTCGAAGGCAAGGGCGGCCCGGCGCTGCTCGAATTCACCCTCGCGGATATTGACCGTGCGCGCCTAGTGCCGCAGATTGATTTTAGGAGTCGCAAACGATGAGTCGCGAAGTATTGCTGTTGGTCGATGCGCTCGCGCGCGAAAAGAACGTCGACAAAGATGTCGTGTTCGGCGCGCTGGAAGCAGCATTGGCTTCGGCCACCAAAAAGCGCTACACCGAAGACGTCGACATTCGCGTGCACATCGACCGCGAGTCGGGCGAGCACGAGAGCTTCCGTCGTTGGTTGGTTGTGCCCGACGAGGCTGGCCTGCAAGAGCCGGACAAGCAGATTCTGTTGTTTGAGGCAAAGGAAGACAACGACGCGATCGAACTCGGCGAATTTGTCGAAGAGCCGGTTGAGTCGGTCGAATTCGGCCGCATTGGCGCGCAAGCTGCCAAGCAAGTGATTCTGCAACGCATTCGCGATGCCGAGCGCGAGCAGATCCTGTCGGACTTCCTCGAGCGCGGCGAAAAGATCATGACCGGTACGGTCAAGCGTCTCGATAAGGGCAACCTGATCGTCGAGTCGGGCCGTGTCGAAGCGCTGCTGCGTCGCGATCAACTGATTCCGAAAGAAAACCTCCGTATCGGTGACCGCGTTCGCGCGTACATCGTGAAGGTCGATCGCACGGCCCGTGGCCCGCAGATCGAACTCTCGCGTACCGCACCGGAGTTCCTGATCGAGTTGTTCGGCATGGAAGTGCCGGAAATCGAGCAAGGCCTGCTCGAGATCAAGTCCGCCGCCCGTGACCCGGGTGTGCGCGCCAAGATCGCCGTGGTGGCCTACGACAAACGTATCGATCCGATCGGTACGTGCGTGGGTATTCGCGGTACGCGTGTGCAGGCCGTGCGTAACGAACTGGGCGGTGAGAACGTCGATATCGTGCTGTGGTCGGAAGACCCGGCGCAATTCGTGATCGGTGCCCTGGCGCCGGCGGCGGTGCAGTCGATCGTCGTTGACGAAGAGAAGCACAGCATGGACGTCGTCGTCGACGAGAACGAGCTGGCCGTGGCGATTGGCCGCAGTGGTCAGAACGTGCGTCTCGCGTCGGAACTGACCGGCTGGCAGATCAACATCATGACGCCGGACGAATCGGCCGAGAAGCAGAACGAAGAGCGCGGTACGTTGCGCACGTTGTTCATGCAGCGTCTGGATGTGGACGAGGAAGTGGCGGACATCCTGATCGAGGAAGGTTTCTCGAGCCTGGAAGAGATCGCCTACGTGCCCCTCAACGAAATGCTCGAAATCGAGGCTTTCGATGAAGACACGGTGCATGAGTTGCGCAACCGTGCGCGCGACGCACTGCTGACGCAGGCGATTGCCACCGAGGAGAAGGTTGAGGGCGTTGCGCTCGACCTGAAGAGCCTCGACGGCATGACGCCCGAGTTGCTGGCCAAACTGGCCGAGCATGAAATTCAGACGCGCGATGATCTGGCCGAGCTGGCCGTCGACGAACTGACCGAAATGACCGGTGTCGACGAGGAAGCTGCGAAGGCTTTGATCATGAAAGCGCGAGAGCACTGGTTCCAATGATGACCTGCCCCGGCATGCATATGGAACAGTGAACTTTGAAGTTAACCGCAAGGCGCGTGGCCTTGCTTGAAGAGGTTTGAATGGCGAGCATCAACGTAGCCCAATTTGCTGAAGAACTGAAAATGCCGGCCGGCGTGTTGCTGGAGCAACTCAAAGCCGCCGGTGTGGACAAACTCAGCGCCGACGATTCGGTAACGGAAGCCGACAAGGCCCGTTTGCTGGAACACCTGCGCCGATCGCACGGCGCTGGCGACGGCGACAAAAAGAAGATCACTCTGACGCGTCGCCAGACCTCGGAAATCAAGCAAGCCGACTCGACCGGAAAGGCGCGCACGATTCAAGTCGAAGTCCGCAAGAAGCGGACGTTCGTCAAGCGCGACGATGTGGCTGAGGGCGCTGAAAACGCGGCGGTTTCGGCCGAAGACGAAGCGCTGCGCCAACGTGAGGAAGACGCACGCCGTGAGGCGGAGCGTCTTGCTGCCGAGGCTGCGGAACTGAAGCTTCGCCAGGAACAACTTGAACGCGAAGAGGCCGAGCGCCGCGAGCGTGAAGAGAAGGAAGCGGCTGAGCGTCGTGCCCGTGAAGAAGCGGAGCGCGCTGCGGCGGCGGCCAAGGCTGCGGCCGAGCTGAAGGCCAAGGCGGAAGCGAAAGCCGAAGTCAAGGTCGATGCTGAAGCCGACAAGGCCGCTCAGGCCGAGACGGAAAAGGCCGAGCAAGCCAAGCAAGCGGCGGCTCAGGAAGCTGACAAGGCAGCGGCCGCCAAGGCGGACGCCGAGCGCGAGCAGGCCCGCAAGGCCAGCGAAGAAGCGCGTGCAGCTGCCGAGAAGGCCAGTGCTGCGGCTGACAAGGCGCGTGCCGAAGAGGAAGCGATTCGCAAGCGCCGTGCGGCGGCAGAAGCCGAAGCACGTGCCATTCGCGAAATGCTGAATGCCCCGCGCCGCGTGCTGAAGGCACCGGAACCGGCACCGGCACCGGTAGCGGCTCCGGCCGCCGCCAAGCCGGAAGCCAAGGGTACGTTGCACAAGCCGGCCAAGCCGGAAGGTTCGACGTCGGCCAAGCCGGCAGACAAGAAGCCTGCGACCACGGCTGCGCCGTCGACGACGACCGCCGACAAGAAGGACAAGAAGCCGGGTCAGTGGCAGAAGGATGCCGATAACCGCAACAAGCGTGGCGGCATGAAGACCCGCGGCGACGCGAGCGGTGGTTCGGACGGTTGGCGTGGCGGTGGCCGTGGCGGCCGTCGTGGCGATCGTCATGCGCAGGACAATCAGTTCCAGGCGCCGAGCGAGCCGATCGTACGTGACGTGCACGTGCCGGAAACCATTACCGTGGGCGATCTGGCGCACAAGATGGCGGTGAAGGCCTCGGAAGTCATCAAGCTGATGATGAAGATGGGCCAGATGGTGACCATCAACCAGGTGCTGGATCAGGAAACGGCAATGATCATGGTCGAGGAACTCGGCCACCGTGCGATTGCCGCGAAGATGGACGATCCGGAAACGCTGCTGTCGCTGGGCAATGACGCACCGGAAGGCGAAGCCTTGCCGCGTCCGCCGGTGGTGACGGTGATGGGTCACGTCGACCACGGCAAGACCTCGCTGCTGGACTACATCCGTCGCGCCAAGGTCGCGTCGGGCGAAGCCGGTGGTATTACGCAGCACATTGGTGCGTATCACGTTGAAACGCCGCGCGGCACGGTGACGTTCCTCGACACGCCGGGTCACGAGGCCTTCACGGCCATGCGTGCCCGTGGTGCTCAGGCAACGGACATCGTGATTCTGGTGGTGGCGGCCGACGACGGCGTGATGCCGCAGACGAAGGAAGCGATCGCTCACGCGAAGTCGGCCGGTGTGCCGATCGTGGTGGCGATCAACAAGATCGACAAGCCGGAAGCCAACGCCGACCGCGTGAAGCAGGAACTCGTGGCCGAAGGCGTGGTGCCGGAAGAGTACGGTGGCGATTCGCCGTTCGTGCCGGTGTCGGCGAAGACCGGTACGGGTATCGACGATCTGCTCGAGAACGTGCTGCTGCAAGCCGAAGTGCTGGAACTGAAGGCACCGGAAGCCGCTCCGGCCAAGGGTATCGTGATCGAAGCCAAGCTCGACAAGGGTAAGGGTCCGGTGGCGACGATTCTGGTGCAGTCGGGCACGCTCAAGCGTGGCGACATGGTGCTGGCAGGTCAGGCTTATGGCCGCGTGCGTGCCATGCTCGACGAAACCGGCAAGAACGCGAAGGAAGCCGGTCCGTCGATCCCTGTGGAAATTCAGGGTCTGTCGGAAGTGCCGGGTGCCGGTGAAGAAGTGCTGGTCGTGCAAGACGAGCGCAAGGCACGTGAAATCGCCTTGTTCCGTCAGGGCAAGTTCCGCGACGTGAAGCTGGCCAAGCAGCAAGCCGCGAAGCTCGAGAACCTGTTCGAGCAGATGGCCGACGGCGAAGTCAAGACGCTGCCCCTCATCATCAAGGCAGACGTGCAGGGTTCGCAGGAAGCACTGGCGCAGTCGCTCAACAAGCTCTCGACGCCGGAAGTGCGTGTGCAGATCGTGCACGCTGCGGTGGGTGGCATCAGCGAAAGCGACGTCAACCTGGCAACGGCTTCGAAGGCGGTCATCATCGGCTTCAACACGCGTGCCGATGCACTGGCGCGCAAGCTGGCCGAGTCGAACGGCATCGACATCCGTTACTACAACATCATCTATGACGCAGTGGATGAAGTGAAGGCAGCGATGTCGGGCATGCTGGCACCGGAGAAGAAGGAAGAAATCACCGGTCTCGTCGAAGTTCGCCAGACGTTCCGCGTGCCGAAGGTCGGTACGGTTGCCGGTTGTATGGTGCTTGACGGCTTCGTCAAGCGCTCGTCGAATGTCCGCGTGCTGCGCGACAACGTGGTGGTCTTCACGGGCGAGCTGGATTCGCTCAAGCGCTTCAAGGACGACGTCAAGGAAGTCAAGACGGGCTTCGAGTGCGGTTTGTCGGTGAAGAACTTCAACGACATCCAGGAAGGCGACCAACTGGAAGCGTTCGAAATCACTGAGGTTGCGCGTTCGCTGTAAGGCGCGACGTTCAACGGATGTGGAATGGCCCACCAGGCCGGGTAACCGGTGGGGTGGGCCATTGCATTACTAGCGAGTGAGTCATGGCAAAGAAACGTAACATTCCGGGCGGCCGCAATCTGCGCATCAACGATCAGATTCAGCGCGATCTGTCCGAGCTGATCCAGCGTGAAGTGAAAGACCCGCGTATTGGTCTGGTGACGCTGCAAAGCGTGGAAGTCACGCCCGATTACGCGCACGCGAAGGTGTACTACACCACGCTGACGGGTGACCCCAAGCAGACGGGCGAAGCGCTCAACGAAGCGGCCGGTTTTCTGCGCAACATGTTGTTCAAGCGTTTGCACATTCACACCGTGCCGACGTTGCACTTCCACTTCGACCAATCGATTGAACGAGCGATTGAAATGTCGCGCCTCATCGACACGGCCAACGCCACGCGCGCGAAGGAAGAAGAGGAAGAGGGCGGCGTCGACGAAGAAGAACAAGACACGAACGACGTTAATCGCGACGTTAATCGCGACGGTAAGGACGAAGGCAAGGACGACGACCGCAAGTAAGCGGTGGTCTCCGTGGTTCCGGGTTCGACCGACTGAGCACGCCGGGCTGCCGAAAGGCCGGTCCGGCGGTGCACGAAAGCCTGCTGGCGCCTGACGCGCAGCGTGGCTGATTCTCCACGAACATCTCAAGCTCTCCCGCATCATGACGGACCCGCGTTCGCAGGCACCCCGCCAAAAACTTCCCCGATTCGCCCTCGATGGCGTGTTGCTATTGGACAAGCCGTTGGGTCTGTCGTCGAACGACGCGCTCATCAAGGCTAAGCGCTTGCTGCAAGCGTTGAAAGCCGGGCATACCGGCACGCTCGACCCGTTGGCCACCGGCTTGTTGCCGCTGTGTTTTGGCGAAGCGACCAAGTTCTCGCAGGATTTGCTCGAAGCGGACAAGACGTATGAAGCCCGCGTCCGTCTCGGCGAGACCACGACCACGGGGGATGCCGAAGGCGACGTGCTGCAAACCCGCGACGTGACCGTCGATGAAGCCGCTATTCGCGCCGTATTGCCGCAGTTCATTGGACCGATCTCGCAAGTGCCGCCGATGTATTCTGCACTCAAACGTGATGGCAAGCCGCTGTACGAGTACGCGCGCGCCGGTCAGACGCTGGAGCGTGAGGCACGCCAGATCACGATTCATTCGCTCGAATTGCTGGATTGCTCGTTGCCCGACGCGCCGGAGTTCACTTTCCGGGTGACGTGCAGCAAGGGCACATACGTGCGTACGCTGGCAGAAGACATTGGTGAAGCGCTGGGCTGTGGTGCTCACCTGCGGGCGCTGCGCCGCACGGCGGTAGGCCCGTTGACGCTTGATGGTGCGGTCACGCTTGAAGACCTCAATGCGATCGATCAACCGCAGCGTGTGGAAAAACTCGCGCCAGTGGATGCGTTGCTCAAGACGTTGCCGACCGTATGGCTCGACGACGCGCTCGCCAAACGTTTCGGTCACGGTCAACGACTGCGGCTCGACGAGACGCGTTGCCCGCAAACGCTGCGCACCTGCGCATCCGGGCACGAAGAGGGCATCGAAGTGAAGGTCTACGCAGAGGCTGCCGACGACATCGCAGCACGCCTGCTCGGCGTCGCTCGCCTCGACAGTGAGGCACTGCTCACACCGCAGCGATTGCTCAAGACACAGTAATCCGATGGCAGGGGACTCGCGACCCATCTCCGCGCGGTACGCATTCGCTGGAGACGAGTAGCGAAACCCCTAGATAGGGCACCTCTAGTGGCCCCTTGTCGCGGTGACCTCACCGCGTCTCACTTGGTATCCGTGATCGTCACGTTATCCGCCATTGGGCCCTTAGGGCCTTGCACCACGTCATATTCGACGAGCATGCCTTCGACGAGTGTTTGACCCATCACGTTGGTGAGTTTGTCCGAGTGAACGAAAACAGCTTCGCTGCCGTCGTCCGGTGTGATGAAGCCGAAACCTCTGTTGCCGTTGAAAAATTTGACTTTACCTTTCGGCATTTTTCGCTCCTTAACGTGACTTTCGAACCTTGCGCTCACGGCGTCATCCGAGCGCCGCTCCACCAGTCCATCCCATCAAAAATGCTGCTCAGCCCCGGCTTTGCGAAGCCGGGGGCCATGGCGCCTACGGCGCTGCGGCAAAACAGACCGTCGACAACTTTGTACTGGTATCCAGCGCCAGCGAGTGCATTCATTACTTGGTCCAACGTGATTTGTTGCATCGGTATCAGGATGTCGACACCCTGCTGACGGCCCACGTTGCCGAACAGGCCTCCTAGGTCGAGCGACTTCGTGTTGGTAAGGCCCGGCATCTCCTTGACGTCGGTTGACATCGCATACTCGGTGAGCACGCTGTTGGTGTTGATTTTCACCAAATCTTGACCCGGGATTTTCATCGAAATTTAACCCACCCCAATCAGCCTAGTACATCTACTTCTGTGTGGATAAGTCGTCATTTTCCGTGCCCTTGGGGGCCTTTTTCCGCGATACCCGAGACTTGGCCGAACTGGTCTTGAAACGCCAGGAATCGTTGCCCGTTTCTACGATGTGGCAGTGATGCGTCACCCGGTCGAGCAGCGCAGTTGTCATCTTTGCGTCCCCGAATACGCTGGCCCATTCGCTAAAGCTCAGATTCGTCGTTATCGCCACGCTGGTGTGCTCGTACAGCTTCGAGAGCAGATGAAATAGCAGTGCACCGCCCGTCTGGCTGAATGGCAGGTAGCCCAGCTCATCGAGGATCACCATATCCACGTACATCAGCTTGTGCGCTATTTGGCCTTGCTTGCCGATAGCCTTCTCTTGCTCCAGCGCGTTCGTCAGTTCCACTGTCGAAAAGTACCTAACTCGCTTGCCTTGGCGCTGCACCGCTTGGATGCCTATCGCAGTCGCCAAATGCGTCTTGCCGGTACCGGGCCCGCCGATAAACACCACGTTGTGTGCGCTGGAGAGAAACGCCAGGTCATGTAGTTCTCGCACCAGCATTTCATCTACGTGCGCTTGGTCGAAATCGAATCCGGTGAGATCGCGATGTGCCGGGAAACGAGCCGCAGTCATTTGATAGGCAATAGATCGGACTTGGCGCTCTGCCGTCTCAGCCATCAGCAGTTGCTTCATGAAACGCTCCGGATCAAACTCCGTGTGCCTGGATTGTGCGAGCAGCTCCGGCCAACTGCTTGCCATGCCGTGCAACTTCAAACCCTTGAGCTGAGCTGTAATGTCATTAGACATGGCGATTCTCCGGGGCATTGGGCCTTAGGCTCTCATAGCGATCGACATCCGCTGAGGGCTCTTCGGTCAGGTGCAGTTTGGTTGGTGCGGGCAGTAACGGCCCGACTGGCGTTTTGAGCCGGCCCAGCACATTGATGACATGCTCGGCACTCGGCCGACCTGACTCCAATGACATTTTTACGGCAGTCAGCACAGCGTCTAAACCGTGGTCACGTACTGCCGCTAGTACTTGCGTCATAACCCGGTCGCCACCGGGATGCTTGAGCAAGTAATGCTGTAAGCGCTGCAGCGGCACCGGCATCGTCGCAAACGGTGCTCCGTTGCGCAGTGCACCGGGTTTTCGCTCCACCAAGTCGATGTAGTGGCGCCAATCGTAAAAAGTGAGGTATCGATCAAAGCTACGCTCATGTCGGGCGACTTCTTGCCCTTCGGAAACGATGCTCAGATATGTCGGGTAGCAGCGCACGCTAACGACCTGATTGGTCAGATTCGATGGCACGCTGTAGCGATTGCGTTGGAAGTGAATCAGGCTCGTTGAGGAGACGCGTAGCGTCTGCTCAACATATCCATCAAATGGCTTAGGGTTGGGCATCAACTTCGTGCGCTCATCTTGCAACGCGTCAGCAATGGTGAGCTCAGGCCACTGCGGGTGTTTGCCTTGCCACGCGCATAGGCATTGGTCGGCAACCCACTCGTTGAGCGTCGCAAGTGTTTCCCATCGATGCTCGGCCGCTTCATGCCAAATCTGTCGTCGCCGATCTTGCACGTTCTTCTCGACGATACCTTTCTCCCAACCGGCAGCGCGATTGCAGAATTCGGGCTCAAAGAGGTAGTGGCCACACATCGCCTCGAAGCGGGCGTTGATCGCTCGCTCTTTGCCTCGGCCGACCTTGTCGACCGCAGTCTTCATGTTGTCGTAAATCCCTCGCCGAGGCACGCCACCAAATGCTGCAAAAGCTCGAGCATGTGCGTCGAATAGCATCTCATGGCTCTGCGTGGGATAGGCAACCAACCAGAATGCGCGACTGGCGTTGAGTTTGACGTGGGCGACCTCGAGCCGCCGGCGCAAGCCTCCCACGAAGGCATACTCGCAGCTCCAATCAAACTGGAACGCCTCACCCGGATCGAAAGCCAACGGCACGTAAGCTTTGGTGCGTGGTGCCTGGGATTGCGTCTCGTGCCAGTGCCGCACGAAGGCGCTCACTCGTGCGTAGCTGCCGGCGTAGCCCTGTGCATGGATTGCCTCAAACATGAAGCGAGCGGTACGGCGATCACGCTTTGGCCGATGGCTGTCGGTGCGTAACCAGCAGCTCAATTGCTCCGCCCACTCATCGATGACGCTGGGGCTGATTCGCTTGGGGTAATGGGGTTCGACCGCATCGGTCTGGCGCAGCCAGCTGCGAATCGTGTTTCGGGACAGGCCCGTGCGTCGCGCAATCTCTCGCAGCGGTACCTTCTCGCGGAAATACATCCGCCTGATCTTGGCTAGCATGCCCACCGTGATCACCTTGGTATCTCCTGCTCAAAGGTTGAGCAGGACATTGAATCACGTGGGTCAATTTTCGATGAAAACTACACCCCTCAAAGGGTCAGTTCTTGGTGCACATCAACACGCTGTTGGACACTTTTGCCGTAGCGCCGCTGTACTGCGAGGATCCAACGGCACCGTTGATCGCGCCCGCATAGCTGTTCGCCTTCGTGAGCGTTTGCAATCCCTTGTTGCCTTGGAGGCTGGCTTTTTTTGCGGCGTTGCCGGCCAAGCTGGGTTTCACCCGGTTAAGACGGGAGACGAACCGGTTGAACAAGTTGCCGCCCCGAAGTCCCTGACCCGCAATCACCACAGGCGCACGCCGTCCAATTCCCGCCAGCGCACCGGCGCCCAGATTGAAAACGCCCAAACCCAGTCCGAGATACCCCAGCACACTCGCCAGGTCCGGATCACTATCCTCCAGCACGACCGCGGAAATATCGAACGCACCGGCCACCGAAGCGAGCCCGGTCATGCCGATCGCAAGCGCGAGAGAACCGCCGCTGGTAAATGGCGTAGCCAGAACACCCAGCACGCTTAATGCAATACGGAATTCCTGCGTGTACATGAGCGGCATCGTGTCGAGACGGCTGTACTGCGCAACTTCCGCGTGCCCGCTCGGATCGTGATAGTTGAGGGGATCGCCGTGGCAATAGACGTAGGCGGCGATCCCGCCCATATCGAATGGACTCAGGGTGTCGGGCGACTGGAATCGGCAATGCTCCGGGTCATACATCCGGTAGCCGTTGCCGAGATGGTAGAGCCCCACATAGTTCAACGGTTCGCCTTTGAAACCGAGCCACGTGAGCGCACCGGGGTCTGAAGTCCGGTAGCCGTAAGGGGTAAAGCGGTAGTACGTGATGGCCTTGGTATCGAGGTCGATGCTGGCGAAGACGGTCCCGGCCTGATCCCGAAGTTCAAAGGAACTGGTGGCCGTCGTCTTGCCGTCGATCGTCGTGGATGCCTCTTGCAGGAAGCATGACGGGCTGTCGTTTTTCAGGACAAGGGAGCGCTTGTTGAAGCCGTGCTGCGATACGGTGTCCTGTTGGGAAACGGCATATCGCCTTTGCCCACGGTAGTGGTAGGTCTCGTTCCACCGCCCCTTGCCCGCAGAGCCTCCGCGAATTCGCCCAAGATCGTCATAGGTGAAGACGAAATCACCGTCTTTTCCACCCGCCGTGGCAGAGCAACTCTTTATCTGGCCGTTGCCGTGGTAGGCGAGGCTGCGATTCGATCGCTTCGTCAGCCGCCCCGCTTCATCGTTGAGATAGGCAGTGCCATCAAGCGAGGCGAGCACGCCGGGTTTGTTGTCGTCGTAGACACGCTTCGTCGTGGATACCGAGAGCTTCTCCGGACGGCTCGCGCCGGTATAGAACTCGTTGTCGCTCGACAAGACATTGGCCAGCTTGTCGTAATCGAAGACCTGTTTGACATATTGCTTGCCGCCATAGCCTGCGACACCTGCCTGCGAGCAGTACCACGTTTTCAGACGTTGTGAGTCGTCGTACTCGAAGTAGTCGCTGTTCGATGTCTTGTCGTCGACCTTGAGCATGATGCGGTTGATGCGGCCGTCGTCCATGCGCTGACTTTCAATGACATGTGTCTTGATGCCGGTGCATTCGAATTTGCGCTTGATCTCGATCCCCGAGCGGTTGTAACTGTAGTGCACCGTCATGGTGAGATTCTGCTTCGCGGCCTTGATCGTTTCTTTCGACAACAGGCCGTTATCCGAATAGACGAACGTGGCCTCACAGCTATCGTTTTTCGAACGGACGAGTCGTCCGAAGGCGTCGTAGTGGAACTTCGTCTTCGCACCGGTGATGTCCTCGAATGCGATGATTTGCTGCCGGTGGCTGAACTGTGTCTTCGACGTCAGCGTGCCAACGCCGTCCGCTGTGGTCTCGGAGTACTTCAGGCCGGTACTGTCGATTTCGCTCTTGTAGCCTGTGACCGTTGGGGGGCGAGCGCCAGCATCGATGTCCTTGCCCCAGCGTGATGAGCCGTTGTAAATGAAGAGGGCATCGGTGCCGTTGCGCATCTCCTTGTCGGGGCGACCGAGGCCGTCGACCGATTGTTGGCCTAGCGTGATCGTGCCCTTCGCGTCTTTGAGGTAACCCCCGATGGCGACACCGGCAAGATTCGCGGCGGAGTAGTCGTTGCTGATCTCGATGCCGTTGGTAGTCGAGGTGAGTAAGCGGTCGAAGCGATCGTAGGTAAAGGCCGTGGCGGCGCCTTTCTTGGGTGTGAGTGTTTTGAGCCGGCCGTGGCCATCGTAGGCCATCGTGATCTTGTCACCGGCGCTGGTCTTCCGGTCACCGTCGATGGTCTCGATGTGGACGGACGTCATATTGCCGCCGAGGTCGAAAGCGGTGAGCTTCCTGAATGACGGGGCACTCGATGCGCCGGAGGTCTCGATAAGCGTGCGCTTGCCGGCATCGTAGCTGCGCTGTGTTTCGATGGCACCCACGAGCATGGTTTCGCTCATGGCCTTACTTGCGAGGGACAGCGACTTGGTGTCGACCTCTTTGTCGCTGGCAGCCGCTTTGGCGATTTTCAGTTGTTCGGCGCTGACGTCGATTTCTTCATATGACGGGTGCATCACGGTGAGCTTTCTGCCCGGCAGAAGCACATGTTCCCGGTCAACGCCACCGACGTATTTGCCGGTGAACTTTGCATAGCCGTAGTACGTGAGACGTAGCGAATGTTTCTTGGCGCCATCCGTTCGATAAACGAGTTCGGACTCCACGTGCGAGGTGAATCCTTTCGGGTCACCCGCATAGTTCATCGCGAACGGGAGCTGAAAGGCGGCTTTTGCGTAGTCGTTTTTGGTGATCGACATGGTGACTGTCGAATCGATTCGGGTACCCCACGTCACCCCGCCGGAGCCGAAGGCAACGAAGCCAAGGCCTATCGGATTCACGTAATCGACGATCTTCAACAGAATGCCGAAGAAGCTGGTGTCGTAATAGCGCGTCCCGCTTTCCTTGACGGTGTAGGCGGCATAGTTGTTGTAGTAGGTCCATTCAGTGGTCGTGGCATCCTTAGTGGACTTGATGAGGTTGCCAATGGCGTCGTATTCGAGCGTGAGTTCGTCGACGACCGTGCCGTCGATCTTCTTGATCGTTTTATGGGTTGCGACGCCGCGCGCCTTGTCAATGCTGACGCTTTGTTCAGTGAGGACGGTGACGTCGGCGGCAGTGACCGCTTCCGAGGCTTGCCCGGTGTCCTTGGACGTGTAGACGCGCGTAAGAACGTTCTTGCTGCCTTGCGTGCAGGCAATGGTGGTCTTGTTCGTTTCGTATTGGTAACTCTCGACCAAGGCGGTGACGCCGCCGCCAGGTGAGGCGGTGTGCTTGACGACCTGGTTGTCTTTGAAATCCATCGACTCGGTGTGCGTCGAGGTTTCCAGCACATCCGGATCTCCTTTCTTTTCCGCCGCAACTGACTGCTGACGGCGCATTTCGAATTTTTTGATGTTGCCCTGTTCATTTTCGAGAAAGTAGATTGTCTTGGCGGTTCCGATGGCGCCGGTGACTTCAATGGTTTGCTTGAAAGTATCTCGGGTATTGGTGTACGCGCAGGTGTAGCTCACTTGTTCGTCGCTACCGGGGAAAAGAGTGAGGTTTTTCAGCATCGGCGCAGGGTTTCTGAGGCCGAGTGGGGCGAGCGGTGAATCCATCCAGTCCGCGTTGAGCAGACGGCCGTCGTCGTCATTGATGGCGACGACTCGCGGTGTGCTATCGAATATTTTCCAATCGAATGTCAGTGAGCGGCCCGAGGGCAGGATGTAGTGAGTCGGATATACCCAAAATTTTTGAGCGCCGGGCCGCGACCCAGGTATTTCACTAATTCCGAATTTTTCGGAGACACCATTCTTGTGATAGACGATGAAGGCATTGCCCGCGTCCTCTACCAGGAAGTCCCCGCCATTGAATGATTCACCGCGGCGCAACTCGAAGTTGAGCGTGCGCCCGTCGCACAGCGGCATGTCTTTATAAGTGAAGTCGACTCCAGTATGACTTTGAACGAACGTGTGGATGCCACAAGGAAGAATATTGAGGTTGCCTTCGTGGGTCTTGCACGAAAGACTGATGTCGAGCGCCGGTGAAATACCTGCATCGGCGAAAAGACTAGCGATCGGAATTCTTAAAAGGCCTTCACCGCTTTTGGGGCTGACGTACACGTGCCGATTCATCGACGCATAGGTTTCGAACGCCAATTGTGCGTTGCTGCTGAAATGCTTGATCGGAGACATGTTGACGCTCCCACGAAGGCGGCGATATGCCGGAGTTGCCTTCATTGAAGCACCACGAATCACGGCCAAACACTGTCAAGGTTGACAGGCGACAGCCGTCACGCGCTATGGGACGCTGACGTCAGAACGTGGGAGCGAGGGGAGGTAGGGCAGGGCGGGGGTACGGCGAACGCTGGGAAGACAGCGTGGTGAGCGGGCGGTGAGACTACCGCCCGCATTGCCGAGTTAGTTGGCGACGTTCTCGGGCTTGAGGGCGTCGATGGCGCCCAGCGCAGCACGAACGTCCATGGCGTACTTGGCGAGCGCTTTCTGCTCGTCGGTCTTCGGCTCGAACGACGGCACGCTGACCGGGTGATTGCTTTCATCGACGGCGACGAAGACCATCAGGCAGTCAGTTGTCTGGCGCAGTTCGCCCCATTTCGGGTCGCCCGCGTGCACCGACACGTGGATGTGCATGCTCGTGCGTCCGGTAGCGACGATGCGCGCACGCAGTTCCACCAGATTGCCCACCAGAATCGGCCGATGGAAGTGAATATTGCCCACGCTCACCGTGACGCAATAACGGCCCGACCATGTGGCGGCGCAAGCGTAGGCCACTTCATCGATCCATTTCATCAGCGAGCCCCCGTGCACCTTGCCGCCAAAGTTGACGGCAGCCGGCTCGGCCAGGAATCGGAAGGTGATCTCGGAGCGGTCGCTCTGGTTTTGCGGGGTATTCATGATTGTGCTGATTGTGCGGGGGAAATGTATCGTCGGGCCTCGCCCATGGCAGAGCGTTTGGCCGTCAGAACGCCGATGATACTGCGAATGCGCAAAACGCGTGCCGACGGGTGACATTTCCAGGCAGGCGAAATCTGAAAGCGGATTGACAATGGCCGCGCATAACGTTGTGGTTTCCCCTGCAATACAACGCAACGCAGGGTGGTGCGATGCTACGCATCGTCAACGTTATCGGCCAGCATCGTGCCATGGCGCGATGCTGGCCATGGAGCTTGCGGGATGCTATCTAGAATTGGCGCAACGCGCGCCGCAGCGGCACTAACCGTCCCATCGAATCCACCGCATCTCCGAATCGACATACCCGCCGAACACGATGCCATGCTCCCGGCCGAGGAGCTTCGGGCCCCATCGGCCGAGTCGGCCAAGTCGAACGTTGCCGAACGAGGCTCTGCGTGCACGTTCATCGAGATGCATACGGAAGAAGGGGACACTCAGCAAGGCGACAGGCTCCCCCACTACGGCAGGGTGGCGGGCGCAGGGGTGTTGTTGACCCATGCGGCCAATTTTGCGGCACAGGTCGCAAGTTCGGCCGCGCCGTATCTGGCGCCGAAGTACTTCGCGGGGCTCGCTGCCGAGGTCATGTACGAGACGACCATGATGCCGACGAGCCCCGCCTACTCAACCGTATTTCCACCCAACCCCGCATGTTCGCCTTGCCAGGTGTTGCGTATCGGAAGCGCAGTCTTCACGCCGGGTACGATGTTGGCACCGTATTTCGCATTGCTTGCGCTGGGCGACCTGATTTGCTGGTCTATCGAAATCGGCAAGCCGGGGGCCCTGCGTTTTCAAGGCGACAGCATCGCTAACCTCATGGGATGGATGAATGATCGCGGGGTCTTCGCACAAATGCTTGCCGTGTTGGGGCCGCCCGAACCTGCTACTGGCGAATCGCCGAGTCGTCCAAACGCGCCAAACCCATCGATTCGTGCCGGTATCCTTGCCTCGGTTCTAGCGAAGTTGCGTGACAAGCTCGTCATGCACGACGATCCGCATTGGCAGAGGCAACTTGCGTGGCACATCCGCTCGGCATCCACGACCCTATTCATCCTGCTCGTGGCGCGTTTGCCGTTTGGCAAAGACGTGTCAACGGTTCCCGATGGATTGGTTGACCTCTATCGATGGATCGAGGCAGGGGGCGGGGCGACCAAAGCCGCGGCCGTGATGTCGGAAGCGCTGTTTGATATGTATTATTCGCCCGATGGATCGGTTTGCCCATTGGAACGCGTGCATGTTGAGGCGCGTGATGCCGGTCGTTGAATCGAGCCTCAAAACGAAAAAAACCCCGCTAACGTCAGCGGGGTTCAAGAAGTGCCCGGTAGTACAGAGCAGGGCCGGGCACTCGGGGGGAAGAAGGTTTCCCGGGGGCGTCGCGAGGGTGCTGCTTAGTGAGCCCCCGCCGCAGCGTCGCCGCCACCGCCGCCACGTATCGGGCGCGTAATCCACACCATCGCAATCATCAGCACGAACAACAGCGCCGAGATCCAGAAGATGTCGTTCGCGCCCAGCATCGCCGACTGCTGCGTGACGATGCGATCGATGTAGCCGTGCGCCTGCGGTGTCGACATGCCCAACTGATTGAGCGACTGCACCGAGTCGTTGAACGTCGCATCGTACGGCGTCAGATGCTCGGTCAACTGCGCGTGGTGCAGCGTGATGCGGTTGTCCCACACCGTAGTTGCAATCGACGTACCCACCGCGCCGCACGTAATCCGCACAAAGTTCGATAGACCTGCCGCCGCGGGAATACGGTGCGCCGGCAGCCCCGACAGAATGATGGCCGTGAGCGGGATGAAGAACATCGACATCGGCACGCCCTGCAAGAACGTCGGAATCATCAGCGTGCGCGTGTCCACTAGCGTGTTGAAGTGCGAACGCATCACAAACACCAGCGCGAACAGCAGGAACGAGACTGTCACCACCCAGCGGGCATCGAGCTTGGGCAACGTCTTGCCGATGATCGGCGACAAGATGATGGCGAATAACCCGACCGGCGCCATCACCAGCCCGGCTTCCGTTGCCGTATAGCCGAGATAGATCTGCAACCACTGCGGCAGAATCACCAGATTCCCGAAGAACAGCCCGTAACCGACCGAAATCGCCACCACGCCGCCCGTGAAGTTGACCCGCTTGAACAGCGTCAGGTCCACCACCGGGTGCTTCTCGGTAATCTCCCAGATCACGAAGAAACAGAACGCCACCAGCGCGACCAGCGCCAACGCGACGATGGTTGCCGAGTTGAACCAGTCGAGTTCCTTGCCCTTGTCGAGCATCACCTGCAACGAGCCGACCCAGATCACCAGCAAGGACAGCCCGATCTTGTCGATCGGCTTTCGCTGCGTGGGCGTTTCGCGTTTCTTGTAAATCATCCACGTCACATACGCAGCGGCAATGCCCACCGGAATGTTGATGTAGAAGATCCACGGCCAATGGTAGTTGTCGGAAATCCAGCCACCCAGAATCGGCCCCATCACCGGGGCGACGAGTGTCGTCATACCCCAGAGCGCAAGGGCCATGGAACTCTTGGCCGGTGGATAACTCGAGAGCAGCAGCGACTGCGACAGCGGAATCATCGGGCCGGCGACTGCACCCTGCAACACACGGGCAGCCAGCAGAATTTCGAGCGTGGGCGCCATGCCGCACAGCCACGAAGCCAGCACAAACAACAGAATCGACGTGATGAACAGACGCACCGCGCCGAAGCGCTCGGTGAGCCAGCCCGTCAACGGCACAGAAATGGCGTTGGCGACGGCGAACGACGTAATCACCCACGTGCCCTGACTCGACGACACACCGAGGTCACCGGAAATGGCAGGGATGGAAACGTTGGCAATCGACGTGTCGAGCACGTTCATGAACGTGGCGAGCGACAGCGCGATCGTGCCGAGTACCAACTGGCCGCCCGAAAGCGGGCCAGGAGCGTTTTGAGTTGCCATGAGTTGTCAAAGGGGGTGGGGGGCACCCCCCTCCGATTTACAGGGGACGCGCGCGAGCGGGCTGGTTGCGCGTGTCGTTGGCGGCGCCCGAAGCGCCCGAACCAGCAGCCGCGCCAGCGTTTTCAGTGATGATCTTCGCCACGATGTCGTCGGCGTCGTGCCCGACCTTGTCGTACACGTCGGTCGAATACACCGGCAGCGTCGGCGCTTCGCCCAGTTCCTTGCCGTCGGTGTTGCGCACATTCACCTTCACCTGCATCGACAGGCCCACGCGCAGCGGATGCTGTTGCAGTTGCTTCGCGTCCAGCGCAATACGCACCGGCAGACGTTGCACCACCTTGATCCAGTTACCCGTGGCGTTCTGTGCCGGCAGCAGCGAGAAGGCACTGCCCGTACCGGCCGAGAAGCCCGCCACGGTGCCCTTGTACTCGACGGCCGAGCCGTAGACGTCGGCCGTGAGCGTCACCGGCTGACCCACGCGCATGTGGGCAATCTGCACTTCCTTGAAGTTGGCATCCACCCAGACTTCGTTGAGCGGCACGAGTGCCATCAGCGGTGCACCCGTCGCGACACGCTGGCCGACCTGCACCGAGCGCTTGGCGACATAACCGTCCACCGGCGCCGGAATCGACGTGCGGGCGTAATCGAGGTACGCGGCACGCACTTGCGCCGCAGCTTGCTGCACGTTCGGGTGCGTGGTGACCGAGGTCTTGTCGGTCAGTGCCTTGTTCGACACCAACTGCGCACGGGCCTGCTCAAGCGCGGCTTGTGCCGACTTCACGGCATCTTGGGCGTGGGCCAGTTCTTCACGCGATACGGCACCCGAGGCAATCGCCATCTCGCGACGCTTCACGTCGGCCTGGGCCTTGGCCAGATCCGACTCGCGCATCGAGACCGTTGCCGCGTAGGCGTCGTTGTTCACGAAATACGTACGCACCTGACGCACGGTCTGCGCCAGATTGGCTTCCGACTTCAGCAGCGCCACGCGGGCATCGGTCTGGTCGAGCGTGACCAGCGGCTGGCCGGCCTTGACCATCTGCGTGTCGTCGACCTTCACGCCCGTGACGGTGCCGGAGACCTGCGGCGTGATCTGCACCACGTTGCCCGCCACGTATGCATCGTCCGTGTCTTCGTAGTAACGCGCATAAAGCGCGTAGTAGGCGCCGTAGCCGATCGCTGCAATCACGATCACGGCCGTCAGCGTCAGCATCATGCGGCGTCGCTTGCCGTTGTTCGGGGCCGGCGTAGCAGGCGCTTGTTGTTGGTTCTCGCTCATCATTCGCTCCGTACTAATCTCTCAATGTGCTTTTTGACGTTGTGTCTTGTGTGTCTTATGGGCTGCTGTGCGGTTCGCTGCCGGTCAGTGCGTTTGCGTTGCCGCATCGCCGTCGCCGTCGGTTTTGGCCGGGCGCTCCTGCCCGACAACCAGACCGGCCGCCTGCGCGTCGAAGCCACCGCCCAGCGCCTTGATCAGTCCGATCTGCTGGTCGCGGCGTGCACCTTCGATATTCACGCGTGTCTGTTCTTGCAGCAGCAGCGACGACTCGGCTGTGAGCACCGTCACTTGCGGCGTGAGGCCGGCCTTGTAACGGTCGATGGCCAGATCGTAGGCACGCTGCGCAGCGTTTTGCGCCACGCGCTGCGACACCATCTGCCGGTCGGCGGAACGAATCGACGACATGCGGTCGGCGATATCGCCGAGTGCCTTGTTCAGCGTCGAGTCATAGTTCGCCACGGCGCTTTCATATGCGGCGTACTGACCCTTGAGGTTGGCACGCAGGCGTCCGCCGTCGAAGATCGGCAGCGAAATCACCGGGCCGGCCTGAATGTTCTGGCTGCTCGGGTCGATCAGCTTGCCCAGCCCGAAGGTCGAGAAGCCGAAGGCGGCATTGAGGTTCACGTCCGGATAGAAGCGTGCCTTGGCAACGTCCACGCCCTTCAACTGGGCTTCCACGCCCCAGCGGGCCGAGACCACATCGGGACGGCGGCCGAGCAGGGCGAGCGGCAGGTTGTCGGGCAGCGCCGGCGTCGGCAGTTGTGCGAGCGTCGGACGCTCGATCTCGAGACCACGATCCGGGCCCTTGCCGAGCAGCACGCCCAACTGATGACGCGTGAGCAGGATCTGCCCGTCGAGTTGCGCGAGTTGCGTTTCGATATCGGCGGTATTGCTTTCGGCCTGTTTCTGTTCGACTTGCGTGTCGAGTCCGGCGCGCACACGGTCGTTGGTCAGCTTGCCCAGGTTCTGGCGTTGCTTGCCGATGCGCTCCAGCACGTCGTGCAGTGCGTATTGCTGCGCGAGCTGGTTATACGAGCGAGCCACGGCCGTCGAGAGCGCGAGGCGCACTTCCTGATCTTCGGCTTCTTCGGCGCGCTCGGCATTGGTGGCCTGTGCACGCGCGGAGCGGTTCTTGCCCCACAGATCGAGTTCCCACGACAGCGAGGCATTCAGGTCGCCCTGAGTGAACCAGGTGCCGCCGTAACCCGGCGGATAGATGGTGTTTTCCGTGAATTTCTCGCGATACACGTCGGCCTGGAAACCGACCGACGGCAGCAGCGCCGCAGCGGCACCCTCGGTCTGGGCCTGAGCGGCCTTCAGACGTGCGGCTGCCGAGGCGAGATCCGGGTTGGTCGCGAGCGCTTCATTGATCAACGAGACGAGTTGCGGATCGCCAAAACGCTGGGCCCAGTCCGTGCCCGGCCATTGACCGCCTTCGGAGGGCAGGCTGCGCTGGGTCTGATACTGGTCAGGCGTGGTGATCTGCTTGTCGCTATGGATGCCGGCGAAATTCGCACAACCGGCAAATCCCAGCGTCACTGCCGCCAGACAAAGGGCGGAAATCGCTGAGCGGGCCCGCAGACGCGGGAGGAACGGTGAGGCCGCTTTCATCGCAAAACCTTTACGAGTGAAGTCTTCTACTGACAATAATCGGGGAATCGGGCACTTGCGAGTCCGTGCAATAGTGGACATGGCAAGCTTTATTTGAGGGGAATCCGGCGGTTATCCGCTCTCTCCGTTGGCAATGACGCGCCGCAGGAGGCTCTTCAGAAAGCCCATTTCTTCGACGGAGAAGCCACGCATCAGGTGATCGGCAGCACGCACAAAGATATCCGGCATGCGGTCGGCCATCGCGTTGCCCGCCTCGGTCGCACTCAGATCGACCGTGCGGCGGTCGGTCTTGCTGCGCTCGCGCACCAGCAGACCATGCGCTTCGAGCCGGTCGAGCAGCCGGGTCACGGCGCTCGCATCTATACAGTAGTCGCGCGCCAGATCGGCTGCCGTCTTGCTTTTGCCCGTGGCTACCTTATAGAGCATGGTGGCCTGTGTGCTGGTCAGCCCGTACTGCGAGGTTTCCTTCGTCAGTTCGGCCATGATCAACTGACGCACCCGGGCAACCAGATAACCGAGGGAATCGTCGATGTTGTAACCGTTACGGGGCGGGTCGACGGCGGGCGCCGCATCGCTGGGCGATGTCGGCGTCGAATCGTTGAGAGTGGCGGGCGGTTCGGCCATTTTCGTGATGATGCAATAATTGACTTGTCACGATTATAGCGGGCACTTAATAAAAAGCAAGGCGATGCAATAGTTGACTAGGCATATATTTCACGCCGCACTAGAAAGAAGCCTCTAATTGGTGCGGGGCGGGAGGTTGGCGGGTGGGGAAAATTCGTGACGACACGGTGTCAATGCGGTAAGCCGTTGTTGCATTGCAGAAATGCCATGACGTGGGACATGCGCAAGTGGTAGAATCGCGGATTCTCCAAAGGCTTTTTTCGAGCACCTTTTCATGACCCGCGCTCTCCGTAACATCGCTATCATCGCGCACGTCGACCACGGCAAAACCACGCTGGTTGACCAATTGCTGCGCCAGTCGGGCACCTTCCGCGAAAATCAGCACGTCGCTGAACGCGTGATGGACTCGAACGACATTGAAAAAGAGCGCGGCATCACGATCCTCGCCAAAAACTGCGCCGTCGAATACGAAGGCACCCACATCAACATCGTTGACACCCCGGGTCACGCGGACTTCGGTGGTGAAGTCGAGCGCGTGCTCTCGATGGTCGACAGCGTGTTGCTGCTGGTCGATGCCGTCGAAGGTCCGATGCCGCAAACCCGCTTCGTGACCCGCAAGGCCCTGGGCCTCGGTCTGAAGCCGATCGTCGTGGTCAACAAGATCGACCGTCCGGGCGCACGTCCTGACTGGGTGATCAACCAGACGTTCGATCTGATGGACAAGCTCGGTGCTACCGACGAGCAACTGGATTTCCCGGTTGTCTACGCCTCGGCACTGAATGGTTTCGCGAGCCTCGACTCGGACGTGCGTGAAGGCAATATGCGCCCGCTGTTCGACGCGATTCTCAAGAACGTGCCTGTGCGCGAAGCCGACGTCGATGCCCCGCTGCAACTGCAAATCAGCTCGCTCGACTACTCGACGTTCGTCGGCCGTATCGGTATTGGCCGTATTACGCGCGGCAGCATCAAGCCGGGTCAGCAAGTGGCCATGCGCTTCGGTCCGGACGGCGAAGTGCTCAAGCGCAAGATCAACCAGGTGCTGACGTTCGAAGGCCTGGAGCGCGTGATGTCGGACGGCGCGCAAGCCGGCGACATCGTGCTGATCAACGGTATTGAAGACGTGGGTATCGGCGCGACGCTGTGCGATATCGATACGCCGGAAGCGCTGCCGCTGCTGACGGTGGACGAGCCGACGCTGACCATGAACTTCTGCGTGAACACGTCGCCGCTGGCTGGCCGTGAAGGCAAGTTCGTGACGAGCCGCCAGATTCGCGACCGTCTGCACAAGGAACTGAACCACAACGTGGCGCTGCGCGTGAAAGACACGGCGGAAGACTCGGTCTTCGAAGTGTCGGGCCGTGGCGAACTGCACCTGACGATTCTCATCGAGAACATGCGTCGCGAAGGCTATGAACTGGCCGTGTCGCGTCCGCGCGTGGTGCTCAAGGAAATCGACGGCGTGAAGCACGAGCCGTACGAAATGCTGACCATCGACCTGGAAGACGATCACCAGGGCGCGGTCATGGAAGAAATCGGCCGCCGCAAGGGCGAAATGCTGGACATGGTCTCGGACGGCCGTGGCCGTACGCGTCTGGAATACCGCATTCCGGCCCGTGGCCTGATCGGCTTCCAGGGTGACTTCCTGTCGATGACCCGTGGTACGGGCCTGATGAGCCACATCTTCGATGCTTACGCACCGCTCAAGGATGGCTCGCTGGGTGAGCGTCGTAACGGCGTGCTGATCTCGCAAGACGACGGCGCTGCCGTGGCCTACGCACTGTGGAAGCTGCAAGATCGCGGCCGCATGTTCGTGTCGCCGGGCGATGCCCTGTACGAAGGCATGATCATCGGTATTCACAGCCGTGATAACGACCTCGTGGTCAACCCGATCAAGGGCAAGCAGCTCACGAACGTGCGTGCGTCGGGTACCGACGAAGCCGTGCGTCTGGTGCCGCCGATCGCGATGAACCTCGAATACGCGGTGGAATTCATCGACGACGACGAACTGGTTGAAGTCACGCCGAAGACGATTCGTCTGCGCAAGCGTTACCTCAAGGAACACGAACGTAAGCGCGCTTCGCGCGACGCGTCGTAAGGTAGTCGCCGGCGATAGGGTCGGCAGCCAGTGGGCGTTGCCCGTCCGGTTGCCGATGCCAGTCTGTTGGAAAGAAAGCCGGTGCTCAGCGCCGGCTTTTTTTATTTGCCATGCGCATGCAGGTTTGACGCACCCCGCTGACTTCGCCTACGTTTGCACTCAACATTACCCCCTCGACCTAACTATCCGACATGACTGAGTTTGTCCGCACTGAGATTCGTGGCCGTATTGGTTTCATCACGCTCGCACGCCCGAAGGCACTTAACGCGCTCTCGCACGACATGATTCGTGCGATCGCCAGCGCTTTGCACGTCTGGCGAGACGATCCCCAAGTGCTGGGCGTCGTGTTGCAAGGGGAGGGCGAGAAGGGCCTGTGTGCGGGTGGCGACATCCGCTATTTCCATGAAGTTGTCAGCCGGGGCGGTGAAGCGACGGCGGGCATCATGGACTTCTTCACGGACGAATACACGCTCAACTACACCATCGCGACGTATCCGAAGCCTTACATCGCGTTGATGGATGGCGTGGTGATGGGCGGCGGTATGGGGATCTCGCAAGGCGCGGCGTTGCGCATCGTCACGGAAGCCACGCGCATGGCGATGCCGGAAACGGCCATCGGCCTCTTCCCCGATGTCGGCGGCGGGTTCTTCCTCGCGAATCTTGCGGGGCATCTTGGTGAGTATCTCGGCATGACGGGCACGGTGTTCGGTGCCGTCGACGCCTGCGAGATCGGTCTGGCCGACGTGGTGATGCCGCGTGCGTCGCTGTCGGTGCTATGCGAGCAACTGGCAACCGGTGACTGGCAAGATAGCGACGCCGTGCTGAATGCGGCCCGCAATTTCGCGCGTGAAAGTCTGCCGCCGGCGGGGCTGGCTCAGGGCAAACTCGCCGCGCTGCGCGACGTCATCGATGCGCACTTCGGTCATGCCGACGCCACGGCAATTCTGCATTCGCTGGCGCGTGAAGCGCGTTGCGAATATGCCGGCTGGGCCCAGGAAACCGAGGACCTGTTGCGCAACAAACGCTCGCCGCTGATGGTGTGCGTCACGCTGGAGCAAGTGCGGCGTGCTCGCAAATTGTCACTGGCGGAAGACCTGCGGGAAGAATGGCTGATGATGCGCTGCGTCTTCAATCTGGACGGGCGCACCGGGGCCGAAGGCGTTGAGGGCATTCGCGCCCTCGTGGTCGATAAGGACCACGCACCGCGCTGGCAACACGCCCGCATCGAAGACGTCAAACCGGTAGATGTTGCCCGGTTCTTCGATGGCGAGCGTCGCGGTGCCGATCACCCGCTGGCAACGCTGGGCGAATAAAAGGCGTCGCTTACACCGCCGCCTGACAAAACTGCTCGCCGACAGCTTGATCGAGTTTGCGGCAGATATCGGCGATGCTGCCGACCATCACGATATGCGAGACGTCACGATAGACGCGCACATCGACGCGCCCGTCGTCATGCGCCTCGCGCCGTGTCTGCAATTCACGCACATTGCGCGATGCCTTGACCGCTTGTGCGGCAGGGCAGGCACGGCGTGCCGCCGAGCTGACAACTGAAGCGATAGCGCGGGGCAGGGCGGTAGTGCGGGCACGCGCCGGGACCGTGTAAGAACGTGCGACGGCCGGTGCGGCCGCGAACGGTCCGGACAGGGCCGACAAGCCATACACCGCAGAAAGACGCGCCTGCGCTGAGGCGGTGGCCGAGCGAATGCGCGGTTGACCGAGGGACGTGCGCAGCAAACCAAAGAGTCGAGCCATGATGCGTTTCCTTCTTCCAATAGCGGTTGGAGAGAGGTGTCCTGTCGCATCGCTTCACAAATCGCAGGCGCAGCAGGGCACGGGCGCCGGACCCAGCCCGGCGCAAATCAGCGTTACTTGATCGTCAGGGAATGGCGCGCGATGTGAAGTCGTTGCGCGCCTTTGGCTTGCGCCTAGAGATCGTTATTGCGAATCAGGCCGACCGCGATCCCTTCCAGCGCAAAATCGCCACTGCCTTCGTTGACGTTGATGTTCTCGAAGTCAGGGTTCTCGGCAATCAGCTCCACGCCGCCCTTCACGCGGTGGAAGCGCTTGACCGTGACGTCGTCGCCGATACGCGCCACGACGATTTGTCCTTCGCGTGCATCTGCGGCTTTCTGCACGGCCAGCAGATCGCCGTCGAGAATGCCGGCATCGCGCATCGACATCCCGCGCACTTTCAGCAGGTAATCGGGCTGGCGCGCAAACATGTTCGGATCGCACTGGAAATTGCGTTCGATATGCTCCTGCGCCAGAATCGGGCTGCCTGCGGCCACGCGCCCGACGAGCGGCAGCGACAGTTGCATCAGCCCCATATGCGGCAGCGTGAATTGATGCACGCCGCCCGCCTCATCGAGACGTTTGAGCCGGATGCCGCGCGATTGCCCGGCGGAAAGCTCGATCACACCCTTGCGCGCCAGCGCCCGCAGATGTTCCTCGGCCGCATTGGCCGAAGAGAAGCCCAGTTCGGCGGCAATTTCTGCGCGTGTCGGCGGGAAGCCGGTGCGCTCAATGGCCTGGCGAACCAGTTCGTAGACCTGCTGTTGACGTGCGGTAAGTTTGATCATGGCATCACTGTATGGAAGCACAGGTGGCTGTATTTTTATACAGTGTTTCCAAAAGCGCAAGCGAAAACTTCAAGTACTTCATGAACTTCGCCGTCAAATGACGCGATTTCTGCCGCAAACCGGTGCCCCTCATCCCTCAGCACAAAATCTCTAATCCTTATTCCGGTATAAACAAAAGCCAAAATATTATTTTTAATTATTTAGCCGCCCCCCTAGACTGGCCTCCTACCACACGAAAGCAAAAAAGGAGCGAAAGTCATGAGCATTGCAGCACGGGGTTCGAAAGCTAAGAAACTGGCGACCGCACTGGGCGCTATCGCACTGTCCGTCGGCATGACGGTACAGGCACAAGCGGCAAGCTTTTCGCTGCTCAACGTGTCGTACGACCCGACGCGTGAGCTTTATGCCGATTACAACAAGGCTTTCGAAGCCCATTACAAACAGACCACGGGTGACACGGTCACGCTGAAGGCCTCGCACGGCGGTTCGGGCAAACAAGCCCGTACGGTGCTCGATGGCGCACCGGCCGACGTGGTCACGCTGGGTATTTCTGCCGACATCGACGAGCTGGCGCAAACCGGTCTGGTGAACAAGGACTGGCAGAAACGCCTGCCGGACAACGCCACGCCGTACACGTCGACCATCGTGCTGCTCGTGCGCAAGGGCAACCCCAAGAACATCAAGGACTGGGACGATCTGGCCAAGCCGGGCATCAGCGTCGTGACGCCGAACCCGAAGACGTCGGCCGGCGCCCGCTGGAACTACCTCGCCGCATGGCTGTTCGCGCTCAAGGCACCGGGCGGTAACGAGCAGAAGGCGCAGGACTTCGTCAAGGCGATCTACAAGAACGTGGGCGTGCTCGACTCGGGCGCACGCGGTGCGACGACGACCTTCGTCGAACGCGGCATCGGCGACGTGCTGATCGCCTGGGAAAACGAAGCGCTGTTGTCGGTGAAGGACCTCGGTCCGGACAAGTTCGACATCGTCGTGCCGTCATCGTCGATTCTGACCGAGCCGCCGGTGGCCGTGGTCGACAAGAACGTCGACAAGCATGGCACGCGCAAGGTGGCTGAAGCCTACCTGCAATGGCTGTACTCGCCGCAAGGGCAGGAGATTGCCGCGAAGCACTTCTACCGCCCGCGTTCGCCGGAAATCGCCAAGAAGTACGCGTCGCAGTATCCGAAGTTGAAGCTGTACACGGTGGACGCCGATCTCGGCGGCTGGACCAAGACGCAGGCCAAGCACTTCGCTGACGGCGGCATCTTCGATCAGATCTACACCAAGAAGTAATTCAGAAAAAAAGAACGAAGGGGACCAACGATGAGTACCGCACTGTTTCCAATCTGGCGTAAGCCGAGTGCATTGCCGGGCTTCGGCCTGACGATGGGCTACACCGTGGCGTACCTGAGTCTGGTCGTGCTGGTGCCGTTGCTGATGGTCTTCATCAAGGCAAGCTCGCTCGATTGGGCGAGTTTTGTCACCGCCGTGAGTTCGCCGCGCGTGCTGGCGTCGTATCGCCTCACGTTCGGCATCTCGCTCGCGGCGGCACTCCTGAACGCTGTCTTCGGTTTCATTCTGGCGTGGGTGCTGGTGCGCTACACGTTCCCCGGCAAGCGCATCGTCGACGCGCTGGTCGATCTGCCGTTCGCGTTGCCGACGTCGGTCGCGGGCATCGTGCTTGCCGCCATCTACGCCCCGAATGGCTGGATTGGCCGCTGGTTCGAGCCGCTGGGCATCAAGATCGCGTTCACGCCGCTGGGCATTTTCGTTGCACTCACGTTCATCGGCCTGCCGTTCGTGGTGCGCACGCTGCAACCGGTGCTCGAAGAGTTCGAGCGCGAGCAGGAAGAAGCGGCGGCCTGTCTGGGCGCTTCGCGCTGGCAGACCGTGCGTCACGTGATTCTGCCGGCGGTGTTGCCGGCGCTGCTGACCGGCTTCGCACTGGCGTTTGCCCGCGCGGTCGGTGAGTACGGTTCGGTCATCTTTATCGCGGGCAACATTCCGATGGTCTCGGAAATCACCTCGCTGCTGATCGTCACCAAGCTCGAACAGTTCGACTACGCAGGCGCTGCGGCACTGGCCGTCGTCATGCTCGTGATCTCGTTCGTGCTGCTGCTCCTCATCAATACCCTGCAATGGTGGCTGCAACGCCGTCATTCGGGCCGGCGCGCCAGCGGCGCGTGATTCCAGAGAAAGATTCGATCATGTCTGATTCGCTAACTCTCCCGGCCGCCGCTGCGCACGTGCCGAAAGTGCGCAGCACCGATCCGACCGACGAGCCCAAGCTCGTCAAGGTCGTGTTGATCGGTCTGGCGCTGCTGTTTTTTGCGTTGTTTCTGGTGTTGCCGCTCGCGTCGGTGTTTGTCACCGCGCTGGGCAAAGGCATTGGTGCGTATTGGGACGGTATGACCAACGACGATGCGCTCTCGGCTATCCGTCTCACGTTGTTGATTGCCGTGATTGCCGTGCCCGTGAATCTGGTGTTCGGTGTGGCGGCGTCGTGGGCGATTGCGCGCTTCGACTTCAAAGGCAAGAGTGTGCTGACCACGCTCATCGACCTGCCGTTCTCGGTCTCGCCGGTGATCGCGGGGATGACGTTCCTGCTGATCTTTGGCCGTCAGGGCCCGCTGTGGGACTGGCTCGACGCGAACAACCTGCGCATCGTATTCGCGCTGCCGGGGTTGGTGCTCGCCACCATCTTCGTGACGTTCCCGTTTGTCGCCCGCGAGCTGATCCCGCTGATGCAGGCGCAGGGCAGCGAAGAGGAAGAGGCAGCGCGCGTGCTGGGCGCCAGCGGCTGGCAGGTGTTCACGCGGGTGACACTGCCGAAGATCAAATGGGGCCTGTTGTACGGCGTGATTCTGTGTAACGCGCGGGCCATGGGCGAGTTTGGCGCGGTGTCGGTGGTGTCTGGCCACATTCGCGGTGAAACGAACACGCTGCCGCTGCATGTGGAGATTGAATACAACGATTACCACACGGTAGGCGCGTTCGCAGCGGCATCGATTCTCGCGCTGCTGGCGCTGGCGACACTGGGCCTGAAGCTGTGGGCCGAACGCAAGCTGGCACAGGACAAAGCCGCGCGCCGCATCGACGCGACCGCCGCCTGAATCCACCAATAAGCGATACCCAAGAACACCAACGAACACGAAGGCAGACGCGAACGCCGCCAACGCGGACAACGCATCGAGGAGCAAGGCAGATGAGCATTCAGGTACAACAGGTTTCGAAGCGGTTCGGCGATTTCGCGGCGCTCGACGACGTGAGTCTCGAATTTCCCACGGGCGAGCTGGTGGCGTTGCTCGGGCCGTCCGGTTGCGGCAAGACCACGCTGCTGCGCATCGTGGCCGGTCTTGAATTTGCCGATGCCGGGCGCGTCGTGCTCAACGGCGAAGACGTGGCGAGCGTGGGCACCCGCGAGCGTCAGGTCGGTTTCGTGTTCCAGCATTACGCGCTGTTCCGTCATATGACGGTGTTCGAGAACGTGGCGTTCGGCCTGCGCGTGAAGTCGCGCCGCGATCGCCCCTCGGATGCGCAGATTCGCACCAAGGTGCATGAGCTGCTCGGTCTCGTACAACTCGACTGGCTGGCCGATCACTACCCGGCAGAACTCTCCGGCGGGCAGCGTCAGCGTATCGCGCTGGCCCGTGCGCTGGCAGTCGAGCCGAAGGTGCTGTTGCTCGACGAGCCGTTCGGTGCGCTCGACGCCAAGGTGCGCAAGGAACTGCGCAGCTGGTTGCGCCGCCTGCACGATGAGCTGCACATCACGACGATTTTCGTGACGCACGATCAGGAAGAAGCCCTGGAAGTGGCCGACCGCATCGTGTTGATGAACCGCGGCAAGGTCGAGCAGATCGGCGCGCCGCAAGACGTGTACGACACGCCGGAAAGCGCCTTCGTCTACGAATTCCTCGGCGCGGCAAACCGCCTGTCGGGGCAGTTGCAGACGCATGATTTCATTGCGGATGCCGGCGCGTACCGCGTGACGGTGGCCAAGGACGATCTGCCGGCACTGCCGCAGGACGGCCGTGCCATTGCTTACGTGCGCCCGCACGAACTCGCATTGCTGCCGGCACACGATGGCGGGCCGGGCATCGACGTGTCGGTGCGCCGTGCGATCCCGCTGGGTGGCACCGTGCGCGTGGAACTGGCCGCGCCGGGCGATGCCGTCTGGGAAGCCGAACTCACGCGCTCGGGCTGGCAGGCGTTGGGTGCGACGGCGGGCGAACCGCTGCGCGCCGTGCCGCGTCAGTTGCGCGTGTTCTCGGCGCAGGCATGAGCGTTCCCGGCAACGGGGCCGTCAGCAGCACTTGGGACAGCGCACAGAAAATCGATAAGCCGTTAAAGACAAGACGTACTAGGTAGATGTAACAGACAAGCGATAGGGCGGAGTGACACCATGAATTTCCAGCAATTGCGCTACGTGCGCGAAGCCGTACGGCAAAACCTGAACCTGACCGAAGCCGCGAGTGCGCTGTACACCTCGCAGTCGGGCGTGAGCAAGCAGATCAAAGACCTTGAGGATGAACTCGGCGTCGACGTGTTCGTGCGTCGCGGCAAACGTCTCACGGGCCTCACCGAGCCGGGCAAGGCCGTGCTGCAACTGATCGAGCGCATGTTGCTCGACGCAGAAAACCTGCGCCGCGTGGCGCGTCAGTTTGCCGATCAGGACAGTGGGCATCTGGTGGTGGCCACGACCCACACGCAGGCACGCTACGCGCTGCCGCAGGTCATCAAGCAATTCACCAGCGTATATCCGAAGGTGCATCTGGCCCTGCGTCAGGGCAGCCCGCGCCAGATCGCGCAAATGGTCATCGACGGCGAAGCCGATATCGGCATCACCACCGAAGCGCTCGATCGCTTCCCCGATATCGTGACGTTCCCGTGCTACTCGTGGCATCACGTTGCCGTGGTACCGAAGGATCACCCGCTGGTGGGCCGTGAGAGCGTGACGCTGGCCGACATTGCCGAATATCCGATCATCACTTACGACGGCGACTTCACCGGCCGCTCGCACGTGGACAAGGCGTTCGCCGACCAAGGACTGGTACCGGACATCGTGCTCACGGCACTGGACACGGACGTCATCAAGACGTACGTCGAGATCGGGCTGGGCATCGGCATCGTCGCCGCGATGGCAGTCGACCCGCGCAAGGATCAGGATCTGGCTGTGCTCGAACTCGACAACGCGTTCGAGCCGAGCACCACGCGTATCGGCCTGCGTCGCGGCGCGTTCCTGCGCTCGTACGCTTACCGCTTCATCGAGATGCTGGCACCGGCACTTAAAGAGCAGGAAATCTCGACGCAACTGCGCGAAGCGCTGGAGTTTGCGGCCTGAGATCAAAATTCCCCCGGCGCGCGTGCCCCGTGTGCCGGGGCACGCCGCCCGTTGGGTTTTCCGCGATTGGGAACCGGGGCAGGATTCGATACAATCGCTGGCATGACTTTGACCTCTTTTAATCCGACCCCTCATTACACCGTGTCCACCGGCGAATTGCCGCGCATTGTGCTGCTCGCCACGGGCGGCACGATCGCAGGCAGCGCCCCCGACGCGACGCGTACGGCCGGTTATCAGGCGGGTGCGCTCGGTGTACAGGACCTGCTCGCTGCCGTGCCGGCGCTGGGCAGCATTGCGCATATCCATGCCGAGCAAGTCGCGCAGATCGACAGCAAGGACATGAGCTGTTCGCTGTGGCAGAAGCTTGCCGCACGCCTGAACGCTTTGCTCTCGCAGCCTGACGTCGCCGGGGCCGTGATTACCCACGGCACCGATACGCTCGAAGAGACCGCGTATTACTTGCATCTGACGGTCAATAGCCGCAAGCCGGTCGTGATCACGGCGGCCATGCGTCCGGCGACGGCACTGTCTGCCGACGGTCCGCTCAATTTGCTCAATGCCGTGCGTGTCGCGACCGACCCGATCTCGGCGGGGCGCGGCGTGCTGGTCGCCATCAATAATCAGATTCACTGTGCACGCGACGTCATCAAGACCAGCACGTATGCAGTGGATGCGTTCCTGTCGCCGGAAATCGGTGTGCTCGGCTGGGTGCAGGACGAGCGCGTTGCCTTCCAGCGTGCTGCGCTGCAATACCACACGGTCGAAAGCGAATTCGTTGGCTTGTCGGGCGAACTGCCGGCGGTGGAAGTGGTGTCGAGCTATGCGGGGGTTTCACGCATTGCCGTCGATGCACTGGTCGAGGCGGGCGTGCAGGGCATCGTGGTGGCGGGCACCGGCAACGGTTCGCTGCATTCGCTGCTGCAACAGTCGCTTGCCGAGGCTGTGCAGCGGGGTGTGGCGGTGGTGCGCGCTGCGCGTGTCGGCAGTGGCCACGTGATGCATAACGGTGCGGCACCCGACGATCAGTATGGTTTTGTGAGTGCAGGCAATCTGCATCCGTACAAGGCGCGCGTGCTGCTGATGCTGGCCTTGCAGGCCGGTGTGCCGCGCGATCGCTTGCAGAGTCTGTTCGACGAGTATTGATCGCGACGGGATCGTGACGTGATCGAGACTTGATCGGCACGACGAACGCAGGCAAAAAAATACGGCGCCAGTCATGCGACTCGCGCCGTTACCGTTTCAGCGATGCGCCACTCGCGTGGTGTGACGCATTCACCTCCCCTGACTAGACCTGCTGGTCTTGCTGGCGGCCTGTGGCGGCCGCTTCTTCATCTTCTCGCGAACTACCCGATGATTCACGCCCGGCCCGAGGGCAGGGCGTGAGATTCGCTGACTAAGGTCAGGCAACCGTGTGGTTGGAGAGCAGTTCCAGCGCGCGCACCATACCCGAGTGATCCCAGCTCGAACCACCGTTGGCGGCGCAGGCGTTGAACAGCTCTTGGCACGTCGCCGTGTTGGGCAGCGACACGCCGAGTGCCTTCGCACTTTGCAGCGCCAGATTCAGGTCCTTCTGGTGCAGCGAGATGCGGAAGCCCGGTTCGAAGTTGCGCTTGACCATGCGCTCGCCGTGCACTTCCAGAATGCGCGACGAAGCAAAGCCGCCCATCAGTGCCTCACGCACCTTGGCGGGGTCGGCACCAGCCTTCGAGGCGAACAGCAGGGCTTCGCCCACGGCTTCGATGGTGAGTGCGACGACGATCTGGTTGGCGACCTTGCAGGTCTGACCGGCACCGCTTTCGCCCACGAGCGTGATGTTCTTGCCCATCAGTTCGAAGAACGGCTTGACGTCGTCGAACGCGGCTTGCGAGCCACCGACCATGATCGACAGCGAGGCAGCCTTCGCGCCGACTTCGCCGCCCGAGACCGGTGCGTCGAGGTATTCGCAGCCCAGCGCCTTGATCTTCTTGGCGTATTCCTTCGTTTCGATCGGCGAGATCGAGCTCATGTCGACCACGATCTTGCCCGCCGACAGGCCTTCGGCCAAACCGTCTTCACCGAACAGCACGTTACCGACGTCGGGAGTGTCCGGCACCATCACGAAGATGATGTCGGCACGCTTGGCGACTTCCTTGGCCGACGTGCAGCACGTCGCCTGACCGTCGATCAGGTCTTGCGGGGGCGTGCGGCGCTCGTACAGGAACAGCTTGTGACCGGCGTTTTGCAGATGCTTCGCCATCGGCGCGCCCATGATGCCCAGACCAATAAAACCGAGTTGTGCCATTTCGAGACTCCTTGTTGCCAAAGTTTGAATGTTGTCGCTGCTGCTGCCACTGCGGCTGCCGGTCAGCGAGGCGGGCAGTCGTTGCCCGTATCCCCGTGCTCCGGCCGCATGCCCCCTGCATGCGGCCGGCGGGGCCCTTCCTCGTCGAAACGCCGTCAGCAGCTTTGCTTGTGTCGTGCTTGTCTTGTGCTTGCGCGTACGTACGCGTAAGCGGCGTCGAACTTATGCCGCTTCGCGCAGCCCCGCCGCCTTGAACCAACCCAGACCGTCGGTCGTGGTGGTGGCGGGCTTGTACTCGCAGCCGATCCAGCCGGTGTAGCCGATGCGATCGAGCAGGGCGAACAGGTACGCGTAGTTGATCTCGCCCGTGCCCGGTTCATTGCGGCCCGGGTTGTCGGCCAACTGCACGTGGGCGATGCGCGCCAGATTCGTCTCGATGGTCTTGGCGAGCTCACCTTCCATGCGTTGCATGTGATAGATGTCGTACTGCAAGAACAGGTTGTCCGAGCCCACGTCGTCGAAGATTTCCAGCGCCTGCTTCGTGCGGTTCACGAAGAAACCCGGGATGTCGTACGTGTTGATCGGCTCGACCAGCAGGCGGATGCCTTCGGCCTTGAGCGCGTCGGCGGCAAAGCGCAGGTTGCCGACGAGCGTTTCGCGGGCGGCTTCGGTCGACAGATCGGCACCTTGCTTGCCCACGAGGCAATTCAGTTGCTTCACGCCCAGCGCCTTGGCGTAGGTGATGGCTTCGCCCACGCCGTCGCGGAACTCGGCGATGCGCTCGGGGAAGATCGCGATACCGCGCTCACCCGCTTCCCAGTTGCCGGCCGGCAGGTTGTGCAGCACCAGATCAAGCTGGTACTGGTTCAGTTTGTCGGCGATCTGGTCGCGATGGAATGCATACGGAAACAGGAACTCCACGCCACGAAAACCCGCTGCGGCGGCCGCCTTGAAGCGGTCGAGGAACGGCACCTCGTTGAACAGCATGGTCAGATTGGCGGCAAATTTCGTCATTGCGCTGACTCCTCTCTTTCTTATAGGGGGTGGTTTCGACGATTCGATTCAGGGTGAAACAGGTAAAGCAGGGATTGCAGGGCGCGTGCTGGGCCGATAAGGGGGTCTAGGTCTTATCGGAGGGGACGCACACGCCCCGCAAACGGGTCACAGGCGGGCGGCTTACGCCGTCACGGCGCTGTTGTCTTCTTCCACGACGTCGATGATTTCTTCGAACTCATTGACGTTGTTGATTTCGGTGCCCATCGCAATGTTGGTCACGCGCTCGAGAATCACTTCCACGATCACCGGCACCGAGAACTCGGCCATCAGCTTGCGAGCTTGCTCGAAGGCGGGCTGGATGTCGTTCGGCTGATGCACGCGGATGGCCTTCACGCCCAGACCTTCGGCAACCTTCACGTGATCGACGCCGTAGCCGTTCAATTCCGGCGAGTTCACGTTTTCGAACGCGAGCTGCACGCAGTAATCCATGTCGAAGTTGCGCTGTGCCTGACGGATCAGGCCCAGATACGAGTTGTTCACCACGACGTGGATGTACGGCACCTTGAACTGTGCTGCCACGGCCAGTTCTTCGATCATGAACTGGAAGTCGTAGTCGCCCGAGATGGCCACCACGTCCGATGACGGCGATGCCACCTTCACACCGATCGCTGCCGGCACGGTCCAGCCCAGCGGGCCGGCCTGACCGCAGTTGACCCAGTGACGCGGCTTGTTCACGTGCAGGAACTGTGCGGCCGCAATTTGCGACAGGCCGATGGTCGAGACGTAACGCACGTCGCGGCCGAAGAAGGCGTTCATTTCCTGATACACGCGTTGCGGCTTGATCGGCACCTGATCGAAGTCGGAGCGGCGCAGCATCGTGCGCTTGCGCTTCTGGCAGTCGGCGACCCACTGCGAGCGATCCGGCAGACGCCCGGCAGCCTTCAGTTCCTTGGCCACTTCGACGAACAGCGTGAGCGCAGCCTTCGCATCGGAGACGATGCCGTAGTCCGGACCGAACACGCGGCCGATTTGCGTCGGCTCGATGTCGACGTGCACGAACTTGCGGCCCTTGGTGAAGACGTCGACGCTACCGGTGTGGCGGTTGGCCCAGCGGTTGCCGATGCCCATCACGAAGTCGGCGGCGAGCATCGTCGCGTTGCCGAAGCGGTGCGACGTTTGCAGACCGACCATGCCGGCCATCAGCGGGTGATCGTCGGCGATGGTGCCCCAGCCCATGAGCGTGGGGACGACCGGCACATTGACGGTCTCGGCGAATTCGACCAGCAGGTCGGCAGCGTCGGCGTTGATCACACCGCCACCCGACACGATCAACGGACGCTCCGAGGCGAGCAGCATCTGGATCGCCTTCTCAGCCTGTGCGCGCGTGGCAGCGGGCTTGTAGACCGGCAGCGGCTCGTAGGTATCGGGATCGAATTCGATCTCGGCAACTTGCACGTCGAACGGCAGGTCGATCAGCACCGGACCCGGGCGGCCCGAGCGCATCAGGTGGAAAGCCTGCTGGAACACGCGCGGCACGAGTGCCGGCTCACGCACGGTCACGGCCCACTTGGTCACCGGCTTGGCGATCGATTCGATATCGACAGCCTGGAAATCTTCCTTGTACAGACGGGCGCGCGGTGCCTGACCCGTAATGCACAGAATGGGGATCGAGTCGGCTTGTGCCGAGTACAGACCCGTGATCATATCGGTGCCGGCGGGGCCCGACGTACCGATACACACGCCGATGTTGCCGGCTTCTGCACGGGTATAGCCTTCGGCCATGTGCGACGCACCTTCGACGTGGCGCGCGAGCACGTGCTCGACGCTGCCGGCCTTGCGCAGTGCCGAATAGAACGGGTTGATTGCTGCGCCCGGCACGCCGAACGCGGTGGTGATGCCTTCCTTCTCCAGCACCCGAACGGCGGCCTCTACGGCGGTCATCTTGGCCATGTGACTCCTCCAATGTGTAATCGGTAATGATCTTGGAAGCCACTTTAAGCCGGTACGATTTGTTTGATAAGATCACAAAAGATCGTTTTTTTAATAACAAAAAGTATCGAATGGAGGCGGGATGGACCGTTACAAGCAGATCGAGACCTTCGTGCAGGTGGCCGAAGCGGGCAGTCTGGCGGCGGCGGCGCTCAAGGAGGGCGTCTCGCCGGTGATTCTCGGGCGGCGCATCGACGCGCTCGAAAAGCGGCTGGGCATCAAGCTCATGTACCGGTCGACGCGGCGGCTCGCGCTGTCGGAAGAGGGCGGCGCTTTTCTCGAGCGCTGCAAGCAGTTGCTGGGCGACTGGGACATGGCCGAGAACGAAATCAGCGCCGGGCGGCACGCGGTGTCGGGCCACCTGATCGTCTCGGCCCCGGCGGCGTTCGGGCGCAAGCACGTGGCGCCGCATGCCCCCACGTTTTTGCGCCAGCATCCGGAAGTGCAGATTTCGTTCAACCTGACCGATCGCGTGGTGGACATCGTGCGCGAGGGCTATGACATGGGGATTCGCATCGGCGGCTCGGTCGATCCCAACTTCGTCGCCGTGAAGCTGGCCCAGAACCGGCGCGTGGTATGCGGCACGCCCGCGTACTTCGCACGGCACGGGCGGCCCAAGACGCTGGAAGATCTGGCGAAACACAATTGTCTGGCGTTCAACCTGCAAGGCGGGCAGCAACGCGGCTGGTACTTCAAGCGTCAGGGCAAGCTCGTCACCACCCGCGTGAACGGCAATCTCGACTGCAACGACGGTGAGTTGCTGCACCGCTGGGCGCTCGAAGGGCTCGGGCTCGGCTGGCGCTCGACGTGGGAAATTCAGCGCGAGTTGCTATCGGGTGAACTCGAAACCGTGCTCGACGAGTACGCCCTGCCGGATTACGACATCCTTGCCGTCTACCCCCAGCAACGCTTCCAGCCGGCCCGCGTGCGTCTGTTCATCGACCATCTGCGGCAGGTCTTTGCGCGGCCGAATTACTGGCTGGAGCAGGAGTAGGGCGCGTTCGGCCAACGGATGGGCAGTATCTCCGGCAGGAGGGCGTCACCCGCCGGATGATTGCCCCGATTCCTTACGTGCCCGGCGACGTACGGTGTGCCCATGGGGTATGGGTCGGGGTGTAGCGCTGATAGACCGTTGTCTCCCGGCGCATCAGGCCACCGATCCGGCCATGTTGGGCGGGATCTTGCGCATAGGCAATCGTGAGAATCAGGTGTTCCAGGGAATCGGCGTGTTGCACGATGTTCCTGATGGCGTTATCCCCCTGCTGGTTCAGCATCTGGCCAATGTCGACACGCAAGCCATCGTGCACGAGATAGTCGCGCACGACCAAGTGGTAGCGAGGGGTGTCAGAGCGATCCATGACATCGGGCGGAAAACGATTGTCACTCTGTCCTCCGTGCTCACCGTGCTCACCGTGCTCACCGTGCTCGTTGGGCGGCGCGGGGACCATGGTCGGCAATTCCCTCTGGGTGCGAGGCGCCGGGATCACGCCCGCGTAAAGGTCGCGTCCGTCGGAGAGTGCGTCGCTGCTGGCCACGGTGGCATGAGAGATTTCGTGCAACAGCACCGCCGCCAGCATTTCGTCGGGCATCGATGCCAATGCGGACGTATCAAAGCCGATCACGGGCCGCGCCAAGTTGGACGCATACTCCGGGTGTCCTAGTGTGCCGTAGAGCGCCTCGGCCACGGCGCCAGAGATGTTTTCCATGACACCCATGACGGTGTCCCGCTCGCGCCGGGCTGTTTGCAACCCCGCATGCATTTTTGCAAGGACCGGGGAGAGCGCAGCCGCCAGCTCATGGGCCTTACCCGGCACGAAGCGATCGAGCAAACACATCACCATGGGCGCGAGCTCACCATTGAGCGCAGTACGTGCCTCCACCAGCAGGCTCTCGGCCCGGCCAAAAATGCGATCGAATTGGGCCTCCAGACCCGGGGAGTCGAGATCGCGCAGACTGCTGAGCATTTGGGTCTCGCCGACCCAGCGCGCATTCAGATCGCTATGCAAGGCGGCCTGGAACGTTTGAAAATTTTGCTGCGCCGCCGGATCGAGCGGTGCAAACGACACCGGGTAGGGGCGCTGCGTCTGTCCCCGGGGCCTGTGCATGAAAAAGCCGTAGCTGCTCGCGCCCAACAGCACCACGGCGGGCTGATCGTTCCCTTGCACCACTGTCTCCGCGTAGGGTAATGCCACGCTCAGAGTGAACGCCCCTTCAGGGGCCTTTGTGTGTCCGCGGCTGGTGCCGGGCGCCTGTTCCGTAGCCCGACTTTCCTTCTCCATCGCGCGTGCGGCGTAAAGCGCACGTCGACGTTCGAAGTGCAACGGGTCCGCCAGGCTATCGAGATCGATCGTCACATCGATGCGCACGTAGCCATGTTCGGGATATACCTTGCCGGTGAGCACTGGCGGCAGACGCAGTACGCCGGCGAGCAGATAATGTTGCTTCGCGCCTTGTGTGGTGGGGCACCAGAACACATGGTTGCCCTTCAGATAGTACTCATCGAACGTATCGGGGGATGGCCATACCACCTCGCTGACGCGTGCCGCGACGTCATTGGCATCGACATCGAGCCACTGCTGGGTCTTCGTGTCGAAGTGTCGCAAGGGCGGTGGCTCGTGGAACAACGAGGTGACGACCGCAGATTTTGCGCCTTGTTGCCGGGAGAGGATCGCGCAAGGTACCGTGCCGCGCGCCAAGGCGCGGCGTTTGCGCGATGTTGCAGGGGCGAGGCACGCCTCGGGGGCGGCCGCCACCGAGGGGTCGTTGACTGCTGGAGTCAGCGCACTGGGTGCATCGCGCGTGCGCAGTGTTACGCGGGCCGGCGCGATAAGCTTCCCCTGCCCATGGATCGAAAATGCCGGCCCGTAGGTTTTTCCAGAGTGCGGATTTGCCAGGCGAAGCCACGCCCCATCGCGTTTCACAACGGCGCTGGCGTGCGCATCCCACTCAACCAGATCGAGTGGTCGGCCATCGCCCGCGACGATCGGGGCGGCGGCGTTGAAGGCTTCGGTCTGTTCATGCGGCACTTGCCACACCCCTGCATGGCGCACATAGGTCACGGCGGCCTCGGCATCGCGTGCCCACGCGTTGGCCGCGCTCGCGGTGATTTTCATGGTGCGAAGCTTGTCACGAAGGCGCAGCGCAAAGTCCGGCAAGTGCAGCGTTGCCCGCGTTGCCAACTCAAATCCCGGGTCAACGAAGCGTACCGCCGCCAACCCTGTCTGGGTCAGGCGAAGGTTGGCGAGATCGACGGCGGCAAGCACGGCTGGCTCCGCGAGCAAGTGCGGGACAACACGAGCCGCCCCGGTCAAGCCGGCTCGGCGCGCGACGCCGTGCGACAGATCGTCGAGGGCGGCCTGCATCAGCAGACGCGACGCCTGCCACGTAGCCTTCTGCGCAGTAATGGCGGCATAAGCCAATGGAATGGCGCCGACAACATCGATACCGCAGTCGACCAACGCTCGCCGATAGCTGCCGGTTTGCACGTCGTCGGCGCAGTTATGGAAGGGCACGAACCCGAGCAGTAACCGATGGACGGACTCCCGATGCGATTCGGTCGGCGTTTTGCCATAAGCGGCGCGCCGAAATGCCTCCAGCCGGCCACTGAATTCGGCTGCGAGTGCTCGGGTTGGTGATTCGTGCGGCTTGCCCGGTGCAGGCGCGATCGTCCGATATCGTGCGATGTCGTTGCGCGCACGCTGTGGTGGATCATCACCTTGCGTGCCGAGCAGTTTGCGAGGATAGGTAAGCAGCCAAGCATCGGTGTCGCCATCGAATCGCTCGATCTTGAGCGGTGAAAGCGTGACGACGAAGTGGTTTGTCACGCCGTCCAATGTGGTAACGACGAAAACGGTATGCGTTGCTTCGGTGTCGGCGAACTGGCCCTCGGAGAACCCCCCCGCACAAGACGCACAGGAGTGGGCGTTTGACGATTCGCCCGGCTCAAGCAGCCTCACGGTGGGCACGCGCATCTTCCACGTACCGCATGTCCAGTGCCGGAAATCTTCCGATGCGAGCCCGCTGGTGAGTGCCTCCAGCGCCGGCCGCAAAATCACGTCGCGAATGTGTGTCACACCGGCAGTGAACTCGGCGTCGAAGCGCGCATTGATGCCTTGGGTATCGAGTCGTGCGTCGCACAGCCGTTCGCCGAGTGCGGCATCTATGCGACGTATGTCATCCATGCACCCGTCGAGAATCAGGTCTTCCATGGCGGAATACTCGTCCCGCTGTACGCAGTCGCCGCGTAATGTCCTGAACAATTCCGCAGCGACCGTGACAAGTCTCCCCAAATGAGTCGTCTCGAAAAGAATTGGCAACGGCGCAACGGTGAAGTACACCGACTCGTCTTCCGGGAGCTGTGCAGCAAGTTCGCGCGTCAGTATTGCTGCGCGAGTCGGCAGCTCGCCTTGCAAGGCGTCGAGCCACTCGGCGTGATCGTTCGCGAACGATTCGCGCATCTGGACGTGGAACAAATCCATCGCATCTTTCAATGCTGCCGCTGCCATGACTTGCTCGTCGCGCAAATCGACGGTGCCCGTGGCATGCGCAAACAGCAGTACGACGTCGGCATTCGCATGAAAAAATGCGACGAGTGCGTCGGGCGCGTGTTCGAGTGCCGTCATGTAAGCCGTCGCGGCTGTCGTGACCAACTCAGCGGCGCTCAGCTGCCACGCGTTCGCGCCGGTCATGCGCATACCGATTCGCTGCAATGCCCAAGGCAGGCTGCCCACGCGCACAGGGGGAGCGTTTGCATCGACGGCCAAGATCGGGTCGAACAAGGCGCCCAACAGCCGGTAAGCCCACGACTTTGCCTTCGTTAGATCGTTGCGCTCGTCTGCGAAAACCGTGTCGCCCAGACGTGTGAGCAATTGATCTGCATTCCGAGCGCTATCGACGTTTCCGGCATCCCCAGTCGCGCATGACGCATTGAAATCATCACGTCGGAGCCACGTTAGCCATTGGGTACGAAGCTTCGTTGGAATTCGATCGTTCGCATTGCGCAAGTCGGGAAATATCATGGCGCGCAGCAACCGGGCCAGCATGCCCTGCTGAAAAATGGGGTCCGCATGCGAGGCGGCGGCCGAACCGTAACCCGACGACAGCGCGATGCGTTGCAGCAGGGCGTCGATGGCCCGGACTTCCTTGCCGAATGCGTCCGTGGCCGTGCGGTTGAAATTTGAGGCATCCCACGGTGAGAAGCCCGGCATATCCTGCGGATCAAGTGCCTGATAGAGCGCGCACAGAAACGATGCACGAGTGTCGCCCGGGGGCGTGCCGTTGCCGAACATCGCGACAAAATCGGCGAACGACGGCCCGTCGAGAAAGACGCTCAGGTCGCCCGCCGTGAGCCAGTCGTCAAGCAGGGTGGCGGGTGTCGCCGCCGGGGAATCGAATTCGATGCCGGGGTGCTGGGTGGACAGTGGGGACGTGGAGGCTGGCCCGGTTGGCATTGCCGTCAGCGCTTGCGTACCCCGCAGTGTTGCGGCGTGCGACATCGCGGCCATGACGGTGACGGATTGGCCCGCCATCCGGGGGGGCGCCGTCGTCATGAGCTCGCTGCGCGCGCCCGTGAACACGTCGGTCGCGGGCGACATTGACGATGCATCGCGAGCGTGGCGGGGGCGTGCAGCGGCGCCCGGCGGGCAGGCGGCCATCAACAGGGCGGTACTCATCAACAACGCCTTCCATGGCGCCCCGTCTGCTTTATCTGACGGTGCTTCAGAGGGTGCTTCCGACGGTGAGTGTGGCGGGGTGACGCCGGCGCGTCCCCGGGCCTTGAGTTGCACCTTCCCGGTGGCGGCATGACCCCGCACGCACTGGATGTCTTCGTGCCAACGTTGATTGCGGCGCAAGTGCGCCACGCGCTGCATGTTTTCGTTGCCTGACACCGGTCGCGCGCGTTGCGAGCGCGCGTGCGGCGGTGTGCCTGAACCCGGAGAACATCCCGTCAGACGCGTGGCACAAGAAGATGCCTTGGACATATGACCTCACATGAAGCGTGGCGTACTGGATCGGCCGATCCGGCCAGCACCCACGAGGCCATCATGTGAAGTTTGTGATCCTGCCAGTTCGGCAATTGACGGCGTCACGCGGGGATTTGTCCGATCACCCCGTCAAGGTCAGTAACGCCTCGTCCGATCCAAGAAATGATGCACTGCGATGACACGCATGATGACGCGCTGGGTGTCGGCCGGATTGACCGGCGGCACCGTCAACCGAGAGTCAACATGCAAAAGTCGTCGTTTCACACGCGAAGCCATTCACGTCAGCCAAGGCGGGCTCATGCGGGCGGCGCTGCCGACGCGCTTCGCCATATCGGACAACACCGTGGGGCCCAGACCTGGACGGCAAGTTTGCGATGGGTGAAGCCCATGCGCACCGCGCGCGTGCCCGCGTCACCGGCATCGCTTGCGCCCCCGGCCGTATCGGCGCGCGTGCGGGCCACCACTGATACGGCCAGATCGGAGGGGTGGAAGACGTTACTTATGGGGGCGGCACTGCTGAGTGTTGCTTGCCCAGTGGTGGTGGCGCGCAGCATGCCGAGTTACCGTGGCAGCGCCAGATCGCGCGACGGGGCGTCCGTCAACAGCGATTTCGATATGGCCATACGCCAGCGCTACCTGCCTGCCACAGTGACTGCCACGGTGCCATCAGTGTCCGTTTCGCGCCTGCTGGGCGAGATGCCCGGTGATGCGGCAACGCTTACCCGGCCGACGCATCCACCCCAAGGGCCCCGTGTGCCGCGCGCACTTCGTGCGGCAGGCGCCAACGACACCATCGTCACCGCAGGGGCCGCGTCGCTGCTGAGTCAAGACTGGCTCAGTCGCGGCAACCTGACCGATTTTCTCGATGGCCCCCCGTTCGCCGCATTTCTGACGGAATTCTGCGGCGAGGCGACGGCGGGCGAAAGTGCCGATCGGTTGAAAACGCGCGAGTCGGCGTTGCTCACGCTATATCGTTGCCTGCGACCGGCCGCCGAGCCCAATCGCTCGCCGTGGGACGCTGCGAACTTCGTTTCGACGGCCTTTGACGCATTGGTCACCCGCGCGGGTATTTCGTTGGGATATGGCGCTCGTTGGTCGTCCATGCAAGACGACCCGACGTTTGTTCAGGCGACCTTCGTACGCGTACTGACGGCGATGATCTGGCCGGTACACGGCGACGATCCGACGATGATTCCTGCGTCGCTGCGCAGACAGTGGCTGACCTGGCTGCATCCCGATCATCAGCGGCAAACTTGCGAAATCGAGCGTGATGCCCGAAATGGCGAAAGTACGTTCGCGGTGGGTGTGCCCGACGCTCACTTGCTGCGGGCGCGGCTTGGTGACTGGGTATTTGGCAGCGAGCGCTGGGACCTTGGCGATGCGCGTTCGTGGGTGTATCGGACGGTGGGGGCGCTGATCGATCCGACGCTCGGCCTGCACGGCAGCATGGGCACGATGCGAGTGGGCGATTTGCCGTGGGCGCTTACCCGCATCGGCATGACGATGGCCGGGCCGGACGCCTGGCAGATGTCGCCGCCGGAATTGACAGCGTTGGCCATGACGGCTTACGAGAGTGCGATCGAGAGCGCCAACGACAACGGCACGGCCATCGAAACGTTTTTCCATATCAATGCCGAGCCGATTCTGCTTCATGCCCACGCACAGGGACTAATCGACCTGCGAGATGCAGGCTTACCCGTCGCGACTGCCATGCAGTCGGCTATCGACGCGTTCGACGAGCGCATGCATCCGGTTTTCGGCGCGCCGGTTGCCAATGGCATGGAGGCATTGCGCGGTGAGTTGCCAACGCGCAAGGCGATACTGTCGCGCGAACTAGCCAAGCAGCTGCCGGAGGACGAATCGGTGTACTTCGCCGTTGACGAAGGGCCGCCGAGTATTCAGAACAGCGCTTCGCGGCTGCTTGTGAAGGCGGGCGCGAAGTTGCTCAGGGCGATGCGTGGAGACTGCGTCAAGCCCGGTGATCCGATTGCCATGGAAGACCTGATTCTCGATGGCTGCATGGACGACATCGACCGTATCGACCCCGAACTGAGCGAGCGATTGCGCAACGCAGGGCTTGATTCCGATGGGCTCACGGAGCGCTTTGACGCCGAGTTCGCTGCCAGTGTGAAACATGCCCGGGACACGATTCTGCTGCCCGCGCTTGAGGGGCTGGTGAGGGCGCTTTCGCCGGACGATTTTCGCCATTGGACGTGCGGAGCGTGGCAGATCCGTGTGCCCAGCGTGAAGATGATCGTGCCTTTGGCCGCTGCGAGTTCCAATACGCGGCGACATTTTGTCGGCGAGCCCCGGACGGAAATCGTCAATAGGGAAGCGACGAATGTGGTGTTCGTCGATGCCACGATGGGCGGGATAACACGGCACTTCGCAGTGACGCTGTCGGCGTTGAGAATCTCGGCCTATGACGGACGTACCGAAGCGTGGCTGCGGGCTTCGCCAGAAACGCTCTTCGGTCCGGCGGAAGGTGCGCCGAAGCTCACGCAAGGCGATATGGCTACGTACCGTACGATCGCGCCGGAGGCAGACACGCCGCACGAGTCACCGACGCTTGCCGTGGCCCGGGAGTTCGGTGCGCGGCTAAAGGCATTCAGGGACGGGGCTTACGGCAAGACGCCGACCGAAGCGCATCGGGAGGCTGTCCGACGTGCGGTGCTCGGTTTTATTCCGTTCTATAACTGCGTTGATGACGTGACGTCGGGGAGTTACCGCATTGCGTTGCTCGACTGCGGCATCGATGTTGCCAGCGCCATTCCGCTGGTACACGCGGCGGTGATGGCCGAGAGGGCGGTGTTGCAGGTGAGCAGGACGCTGGTCGGGGCCGTGCTTGAAGAGGTCTCGCAGAATGTCGTTCGCCGTGCCGGTCTGGCGGGGGGATTTACACGTGTGTTGTCCGACCCGGCGGTGTCCGTCGCCATCGACGTCGCCAATGCGCAGTTCAAACACACCGGCGTGGCGCTCGCACGATTTGCCGACCCGGGTGTGGAACTCGGTGTGAGGGGCATGCTTCGTCTGCCGGGATTCGGGCGTCGCTGGTTGATGCGTATCGGCAGTCTGCCGCTTCTTTCGCGCGTGGCCGATCGGTGGGGGCGTGATGCGGATCGCGGCGCTGTCTTCCTGCATCGGGATGGGGTCTGGTATGTGTCACCTGCGCAGGCGGGTGAGTTGCGTGCGAGCGGTGCGGGTTTGGGCGGCGGCGAGACGCTGGCGCTTGCCAGTCTGGGTGAGCGCGAGCACGTCGTAGTTCGGCATGACGGGGAGGGCGTACGTCTCGCGAATCCGCACACGGGGAAAGCTTATGGCCCATGGCTCGGCATCGATGATGCGGACCGGCTCACGCGGGGCAGGCAAGAGAACGTCGCGTCGCACGACGGGCGCATCGAAGCGCCGCGCGAATCTGCCCCGTGCGTTGCGCCGGTGGCCGGTGCGCGGGTACGTCGTGCGCCACCGTCGCTGCTGACGGCATGTGACGTCCTGATCGGACAACCCGAACTGCGCATTCAAACACCTCAATTCGCAGGGTCTCCCGAGTGCCGCAGGCGCGACCTCAACGGCCGGTGGCAACGGATCGATCTCAATGATGTCGCGGTGCGCGCGACGCGTGTCGAATGGCCGACGGCAGGCATTCACGACGACTATTGGCTTGTGGGGAACGCCATCATGTGGCGTGCAGGAGGGCTTGGGCCGACCGCGCCATCGCGAGAAATCGGCAGGCTGAAAGCCGGGCTTCAGCCAGTGGGCACGGCGCTGCCACTGAGTGGGCATGTGCGCGTCGCGTTTCACGTCGAGCTGGACGACATTCGCGATGCCGAGCATGTGCGACGGCGAATGCGGCTGCGTGCGGCAATCGCTGCCCAACCGCGGCCGAGCCAGGGGCGACGGGTTCTGGAAGATACCGTTGAGATTCAGATGGCACTTCCCTATGCGGAGGCGATCGACGCGACAGGCGAGAGTTTTGGCGTTGTGATGACCCGCCACCGTGCGTACCGTTTCACCATTCCGCCAAACAGCAACAGAGCGTTCAGTGTGGCGCTGGGGCGCATGACACCTCAGGACGTCGCCAGATTTGAGGCCACACAACGGATGTCGGAGGGCATGTTGACTGTGCGCGAAGTCAATGGTCAACCGATGCTGAGTCGCTTGCGCGACGTTGAGACGCCAACGCTGACGGCGCGCGTCGACAGCATGTTCTCGCGGGCTGAAGCGATGCTGGGCGATGCGCGCGCAGCGCTGCTCGCGCCGCTGTCCGCCGACGTACTGGCCGTGCTCGAGCGCTTTGTGCCGGGTAGCGCGCCGGCGCTTGCCGACGCGTTGCGCAACGCCTTGCATCGTTTGGACACCGGGCTGCAACTGGCTTCAGCGCGGCGTCGGGACGTCATCGGTGTGATGGAGAATACCGATGGGTCCATCGCCGAGGCGCTGGCCGGTGCGTTGGAACAGGCCGATCTGATCCCGCATCTGGGGCGGCCGGTCATCGGCTTCGATACCTCGTCGCTGGCCGGGTATTCTCGGGAGGTCATGGCGTCGACACTGCTGCACGAAGTGAGCCACGCCTCACTGCGAACGAGCGATTCGCTGGTGAGCGCCGGCCCCAGTCTTTATGCCGGTTACATGCCGGCGTTGCCCGCTCAGGACGCGCTGGCGGATATCGAGGGCATGGACGACGTCGTGGCGCAGGGCGAGCTCGCGTGGGACGCCGTCATGCGGGACACCAACACGCCGCGCGACACGCTGCTGGCGCGTGATCGGATCGTGTACGACGGGCTCGTCATGGAGGTTAGCGAGTTGCTGGGGCAAACCGGGTCGGACGCGGTTGCCCGCGTGGTGGGGCATGCCTCCTCGCTCGAACACCTGATCGGTTTGTTGGCGTACACGCATAATCCGGCGCAACGCGTGCGCGTCGGCGATTTTCTGGATGGCGGTACGCTATATCAGCGCTATACCCCGGGACATACCCCGTGGAATCGCCAGACAGCGTACGACTGACGCCGCACCCTGACATTCCAATGATGTCCAGCCGGCGGGTGGGCGGGGGGCAGTGAGAGCGCGGCGGTTTACCGCCCGTTCTTGAACAGTCTCGGGAAAGTGGCTATAATCGCGAGTTCTGCAACCTTGCTGCACTGATCTGACGCTCAGGCGGCTATTTCCAAAAGGAGCTACATATGCGTCACTACGAAGTCGTATTTATTGTTCACCCCGATCAAAGCGAGCAAGTGCCTGCGATGATCGAACGCTATCGCGGCATGGTGACGGCCAAGGCTGGTCAGATCCATCGCGTCGAAGACTGGGGCCGTCGTCAACTGGCTTACATGATCGAGAAGCTGGCCAAGGCTCACTACGTTTGCATGAACATCGAGTGCGACCAGGACACCCTGGACGAACTGGAACATGCATTCAAGTTCAACGACGCCGTTCTGCGCCACCTCGTGGTTCGCATGAAGAAGGCCGAGACCGCCCCGTCGCCGATGATGAAGGAAGTGGCCCGCGAAGAAGCCAAGAAGGCTGCCGCGACGCCCGTCACGGAAGCTGCCGCTTCGTAATTAGCGCACCGGAACGCATCAGGGCGCCATTGGAACCATCGACCGCGTGAATCGCTTACGGCTAGAAGCCAGCATCGTCGAAATCGGCACGCTGCGCTATACCCCAGCCGGGCTTCCCGTGATCGACGTGACTCTGGCCCATGCGGGAACAACCGAAGAAGCGGGCATTGCCCGCCAGGTCGAGTTCTCGATTCCGGCAGTTGCGATCGGTCCCATCAGTGCCAAAGTGATGGCATTGGGACTCGAGAAACCGGCTCAGTGGGCTGGGTTCCTCGCCAAGAAGCATCGCAATAGCCGAACCCTGGTGTTTCACATCACAGCATTGCAAGAGTTTGAAAAGGATTGTTGAACATGCCGCGTCCTAACGGTAAAAACAAGAAGTTTGATCGCCGTCGCCAACAGCAAAACCCGCTGTTCAAGCGCAAGAAGTTCTGCCGCTTCACCGTTGCCGGTGTCGAGCAGATCGATTACAAGGATGTCGAAACGCTGAAGGACTTCATCGGCGACAACGGCAAGATCACCCCGGCTCGCCTGACGGGCACCAAGGCGCACTACCAGCGCCAACTCGATACGGCTATCAAGCGCGCGCGTTTCCTGGCGCTGCTGCCGTACACCGATCTGCACGGTGCTTAATCGCCAGTCGACGAAGGAGAATAGATAATGCAAGTGATTCTGCTGGAAAAAGTCGTCAACCTGGGTAACCTGGGCGACATCGTGAAGGTCAAGGATGGTTTCGCACGTAACTTCCTGATCCCGAACAAGAAGGCTCGCCGTGCCACGAAGGACGCGATCGCCGAATTCGAAGTTCGCCGCGCCGAACTGGAAAAGGCTGCTGCTGAGAAGCTGGCCGGTGCACAAGCCGAAGGCGAAAAGCTGTCGGGTCTGACCGTGCAAATCACGCAGAAGTCGGGTGTTGACGGCCGTCTGTTCGGTTCGGTCACCAACCACGACATCGCTGAAGCCCTGGCTGCTCAAGGCTTCAAGATCGAGAAGATGCAAGTGCGTCTGCCGAATGGCCCGCTGAAGACCGTGGGCGATTTCCCGGTTCAGGTCGCGCTGCACACCGACGTCGTCGTCGATGTGACCATCTCGGTCCTGGGCGAGCACGCCTAACTATTACGCGTCAGCTTCCCGACGCGTTGAAAAGACGGAAGCCGGTCCGCCGGCTTCCGTTTTTTTATGTCCGTCTGTTCTGTCCGTGCAGTTTTCGTTGCTGCACAAAGATCACTGCTGTGATTGCCCGTCTGATCTCGCTCCCGCCGACCGCCTTCCGGTTGCGCGTTCCGTTCCACGTTCGTTACGTTCGATAGCTCCGACTTATGCTGCCTCCCGGGAAACTGCTGGACAAATCTCGTTCGGGAAAATCGTCGCGCAAGCGAGAATTTTCCGGTCAGGATCGCGACAATGGCGGATCGCACGAGCACGGTATAATGCCCGGCATGAACGCGCCCGATCCCCAGCTCGACTCCCTGAAGGTGCCGCCGCACTCCATCGAAGCGGAACAATCCGTGCTCGGCGGGTTGCTGCTCGATAACGGCGCCTGGGATCGTATCGGCGACTTTCTTTCCGAATGGGACTTCTACCGCTTTGACCACCGGCTGATTTATCAGCATATCGGCCGGCTCATCGCGAGCGATCGTCCTGCCGACGTCATCACCGTCTTTGAATCGCTCACGAGTGCAGGCAAAGGCGAAGACGTCGGTGGTCTGGCTTACCTGAACGCCCTCGCACAAAACACGCCGAGTGCGGCGAACATTCGCCGTTACGCCGAAATCGTGCGCGACCGGGCGGTGCTTCGCAAACTGGTGACGGTTGCCGACGAGATCGCTTCCGACGCTTTCAACCCGCAAGGCAAGGAAGTGCGGCAGATGCTCGACGCGGCCGAGGCGAAAGTGTTCGCCATCGCCGAAGAAGGCTCGCGCAGTGCCACCGGCTTCCTCGAACTGCAACCGCTGCTCACGCAAGTGGTGGAGCGCATCGACGAGCTGTACCACCGCGAAGGCGGTAGTGACATCACGGGTATTCCGACCGGCTTCGTCGATCTTGACCGCATGACGTCTGGCTTCAACGGTGGCGATCTGATCATCGTGGCCGGTCGCCCGTCGATGGGTAAGACGACCTTCTCGATGAACATCGGCGAGCATATCGCCGTGGAAGAAGGGCTGCCTGTCGCCGTGTTCTCGATGGAAATGCCGGGGACGCAGCTGGCCATGCGTATGTTGGGTTCGGTGGGGCGCCTCGATCAGCATCGGTTGCGTACCGGCAAGCTGGTCGATGAAGACTGGCCGAAGCTCACGCACGCGATGCAGAAGATGAACGAGACGCAGCTTTTCGTCGACGAGACGCCTGCGCTCAACCCGATGGAATTGCGAGCACGTGCGCGCCGTCTGGCGCGACAGTGCGGCAAGCTCGGGCTGATCATCATCGATTACTTGCAGCTCATGAGCGGTTCGGGCAACGGTGAGAACCGGGCGACTGAAATTTCCGAAATTTCGCGCTCGCTCAAGGGACTCGCCAAAGAACTGAACGTCCCCGTGATTGCGCTCTCGCAGCTCAACCGAAGTCTCGAACAACGCCCGAACAAGCGCCCGGTCATGTCCGACCTGCGTGAATCGGGCGCCATCGAACAGGATGCCGACATCATCCTGTTCATCTATCGCGACGAAGTGTATAACCCCGATACGCCCGACAAGGGCACCGCCGAGATCATCATCGCCAAGCAGCGTAATGGTCCTATCGGTGCGGTTCGCCTGGCGTTCATCGGTGCGTACACCAAGTTCGACAATCTGGCCGGCCCCCAATACTGACGCGAAATTACTGCCTGTTTGAGAAGGCGTGCGGTGACGCACGCCCGCAACAGGGTAGAATGTGACGTTTTTGTGTCGACCAGTCCCCACTCAATACCCGGAGTTTCCCAATAATGTTCGGTCGCTTCATGCCCACCGAGGGCAAGTTCTTTGACCTGTTCAACCAGCACGCGGAGTGCATGATTGCCGGCAGCCGAGAGCTTGCCGCCATGCTCAACGACCTGCCGAACGCAGAGTCCCGTACCGTCGCCGTGCAGAACAGCGAAAAGAAGGCGGATCGCATCACGCACGAGACAATCGACCTGATGCACAAGACGTTCATCACGCCGTTTGATCGCGATGAGATCCATAAGCTGATCAGTACCATGGACGACATCCTGGATCTGATGGAAGACGTGGCGACGGCCGTCTGGATGTACGACATCAAGAGCGTGCCCACCGAGGCACGTCAGCTCGGCGAGATCTGCGTGAAGTGCTGCGAGCGCGTGCAAAGCGCCGTGGCACTGCTCAACGACATGGATCGTGCCCGCGACATTCTGAAGTTGTGCGAAGAAATCGACGGTCTCGAATCGGAAGCCGACCGCCTGCTGCGCGGTTCGCTCTCGAAGCTGTTCCGCGAAGAAGCCGATGTGAAAGAGCTGATCAAGCAGAAGGCTGTGTCGGAATTGCTCGAGTCGGTGACCGACAAGTGCGAAGACGTTGCCAACATCATCGAAGGCATTGTGTTGGAAAACGCCTGAGCGGAGACGATTGATGGCAACGCTTCACATCAGCCTCTGGCTGGTCGGACTATTGGTCGCGCTGGCGCTTCTGTTCGACTTCATGAACGGCTTCCACGACGCCGCCAACTCGATCGCTACGGTGGTCTCGACGGGCGTGTTGAAGCCGCATCAGGCGGTGGCTTTTGCCGCCATGTTCAACATCATCGCGCTGTTCGTCTTTCACCTGAAAGTCGCGGCGACGGTGGGTAAGGGCACGGTCCACCCGGAGATCGTCGATCACTATGTGATCTTCGGTGCACTGGTCGGGGCGATCGCCTGGAACATCATTACCTGGTACTACGGCATTCCGTCGAGCTCCTCGCACGCCCTGATCGGTGGTCTGGTCGGTGCGGCAGTGGCCAAGGCGGGTACGGGTTCGCTCGTCGCGAGCGGCCTGCTGCAAACCGTCGCGTTTATTTTCGTGTCGCCGCTGCTCGGCTTCGTGCTTGGCTCGTTCTTCATGCTGCTGGTGTCGTGGCTGTTCTTCCGAACGCCACCGGCACGGGTCGACCGCTGGTTCCGTCGCCTGCAACTGGTTTCGGCCGGGATGTATAGCCTCGGGCACGGCGGTAACGATGCGCAGAAGACCATCGGCATTATCTGGATGCTGTTGATCGCTGCGGGCATGTGGCCGCAAGAAGCGGCTGAACCGCCCCTGTGGGTGATCGTCGGCTGCTATCTGGCCATCGGTCTGGGAACGATGTTCGGCGGCTGGCGTATCGTGCGCACGATGGGTCAGAAGATCACGAAGCTCAAACCGGTCGGCGGCTTCTGCGCCGAGACGGGCGGGGCGTTCACGCTGTTCTTCGCGTCGTGGCTCGGCGTGCCGGTCTCGACGACGCACACGATTACCGGCGCCATCGTCGGTGTCGGCGCCACGCGTAAGCTCTCGGCCGTGCGCTGGGGTGTGGCAGGTAACATCGTGTGGGCTTGGGTGCTCACCATTCCGGCGTCGGCATTCATTGCCGCCATCGCCTGGTGGGTCGGCAAGCAGATCCTGTAAGGTCAGTTCCTGCAAAACAAAAAAGCGGCTTCGGCCGCTTTTTTGTTGCCCGTCGTGCGTGACGTGGTTGGCATTGCGATGGCCTATCGGCCTCATCGCGATAATCAATTTCAATAGCTAATTGCAATTGATTATTATTTGCTCATAGTGTTTTATTGCCCAACGAAGGAGGCCAACATGACCACGATGATTCAACGTTCGCTGCGTATTCGCCCGCTGGCTACCCTGATGGGCGTCGCCATTAACGTCGGTGGCGCCGCAACGCTGCTTTCGCATTTGCACTGATCTAACAAGACAGGCCAAACGGGGTGCAATACCTCGTCGGCCGGAAGTCGTTACATCGAGCTGTTGGCGAAGCGGGCGATGGGATCGTCGTCTTGAGCGGGCGGCGGGGCCAGATTGGCCGTGCGGTTCGGCGGTGCCACTTGCGGTGTTTCGAGCGGCGAGGGCGTTGCTGAGGTCAGCGGCCGGTTCGGTGTGGTGTTCATCGGGACCGTGGGCAACGGTGCGGCTGCCGGCGTCTGTGCTGCCACCGTATCCGGTGCGGTACGGTTCACGTAAGTCGTATTGCCCGCCGGTGCTTTGTTGGCCGCCACGCGCCGAACGCCATCGATGCGGCGCGCCCAGTACGGGATGTACAGGCTTTCCAGCCGTACCGTCCCGCCCGTATTCGGCGCGTGCACGAATTTCCCCTGACCGACATAGATGCCCACGTGCGAGTGGGCGCGTCCCGTCGTATTGAAGAAGATGAGGTCGCCGGAGGCGAGATCGTCTCGTTCGAGCGGCGTGCCGATGCTGCTCATGTCGGCGGTTGTACGCGGCAGGTTCACACCGGCGGCGCGCGCCACCACATAACGAACCAGACCGCTGCAATCGAAACCGGAATCCGGCGTATTGCCGCCGTAACGGTAAGGAATGCCGACGAGGCTCATCGCCTCGATCGTGATTTCTTCCTGCCCGGCGCTACGCTCGGGGCCCATCGTGCGGTTGCCGAAATTGGCGTTGCTGCCTTGGCGAACGCTGGGGCCGGAGGAGCACGCCGCGACCAGTACGGTGACGGCCAGCGCGGCGACGCAACGTCCCGACAACCACGCCAGTGACGGCAGCGTATGCGCACGCGGCAATGCCGGGTGTGCGGCGGTGGAGCGATGAATGCGGAAGGGGCGCTGGATTCGCATGCGCCGAGTTTACGACGCTTACCGGGCGAATGCATCGCATAAGTGCCGAAATCCGGACTTTTTGTGGCGTCGAGGTCACAAAACAGGCAATTCCAGCGCGATTTTGTCAGCGCAACGTCATGAATGCTGCGACTCGACTGCGGGAATGGCTGAGGTGATGGCGCATTCGGCATCGTTTCAACACACATAAAAAACGGCGCCCGAAGGCGCCGTCGTCTGCGAGTGAAGCTTCGCCAGCGTTACAAGATTTCCGCTGCGTAATCGGCCAGGCGCGAACGCTCACCGCGAGCGAGCGTCACGTGACCACTGTGACCCCAGCCCTTGAAGCGATCCACGACGTAGGTCAGCCCGGAGCTGCCTTCGGTCAGATACGGCGTGTCGATCTGTGCGATGTTGCCCAGACAGATCAGCTTGGTACCCGGGCCCGCGCGCGTCACAAGCGTCTTCATCTGCTTCGGCGTCAGATTCTGCGCCTCATCGATGATGACGAACTTGTTCACGAACGTGCGGCCGCGCATGAAGTTCATGCTCTTGACCTTGAGTCGCGAGCGAATCAGTTCCTGCGTGGCCGCGCGGCCCCATTCACCAGCAGAGTCGTCGGTCTTTTGCAGCACTTCGAGGTTGTCGTCGAATGCACCCATCCACGGTTGCATCTTCTCTTCCTCAGTGCCCGGCAGGAAGCCGATATCTTCACCGACGGGCACGGTCGCGCGCGTGATGATGATCTCGTTGTAGCGCTTCTCGTCGAGCGTCTGCGCCAGACCGGCCGCCAGCGCCAACAGCGTCTTGCCTGTACCCGCCTGACCCAGCAGCGTGATGAAGTCGATTTCCGGATTCATCAGCAGGTTCAGCGCAAAGTTCTGCTCGCGGTTGCGCGCCGTGATGCCCCACACATTGTTCTTGTGGTGACCGTAGTCGCGCAGCGTCTGCAACAACGCCGTCTTGCCGTTGATCTCGCGTACCTGAGCGTAGAACGGCGCTTCGCCGTTATTCGTCTCGAGATACACGAACTGGTTGATGAGGAAGCTCGTGCACGACGGCCCGGTGATGCGATAGAACGTGGTGCCGGTGCGGTTGTCCTGCCAGCTTTCCATGCCCTTGCCGTGCTTCGTCCAGAAGTCCGGCGGCAGGGACATCACGCCCGAGTAGAGCAGATCGCTGTCCTCGAGCACCTTGTCGTTGAAGTAGTCCTCCGCCGGCAGACCGAGTGCATGCGCCTTGACGCGCATGTTGATGTCTTTCGACACCAGCACGACCTGACGATCGCGGAACTTGTCCTGCAAGGCACGTACGACGCCCAGAATCTGATTGTCGGCCTTGCCCTGCGGCAGCCCTTCGAGCGGCGGCGGTTCGGGCAGGTCGGTCTGGAAGTACAGGCGGCCCGTAGCGTCCTTGTTGCCAAGGCGCGAGAGCGGAATGCCCTCGGACATCGACTTTGTGCCGCTTTCAGCGACCAGCCCGTCGAGCGTGCGGCTCACCTGACGCGCATTGCGCGCCACTTCCGACATGCCCTTCTTGTGATTGTCGAGCTCTTCCAACGTCATCATCGGCAGATAGACGTCGTGCTCTTCAAAGCGGAACAGGCTGCTCGGGTCGTGCATGAGCACATTCGTGTCGAGCACGAAGAGCTTGGCCGGTTCCAGGTCTTTCACGCGCGCGCGTTTCGCGCCGTTGGTCGGTGCGGGCGCCTTCACCGCCTTGAGCGGCGTATTCGCGCCTGACGGGTCGGCCACAGGTGCCGAACGCGGCGAGCGTGCAACAGCGGGTGGCGACTGAGGTGCAGTCTGCGCCACGGGTGACGTCGTGGGGACGACCTTCAATTCGGCCGTACCAGCCGCACCAGACGATTCGCCCAGTGCATGTTGTTCAGACGAGGGGATCGGTTTCTTGGCCTCCGTGCGCGAAGGTTTGAGGCGAGTGGGGAATTGTTCCGGGGCAAGCAGCGTGCCCGGTTTGGTCGGCGCCGATGGCAATGGCATAGATTTCCCGTTCAAGAAAACACAACACTACTCGGCCGGGACAGACCGCAATACATCACATCCCGGCAACAAAAAAGCCGCCTGCCCGGACGCACCGGAGAGGCGGCTTGGCTGAAGGCGCCGCCGTGGCGACGCCTGCAATAGTCTCGTTCAATGCGCTTGATCATTACGACCGACTATAACGTCTCTGACGGTGCTTGTATAGCGTCGAATCACCTGACTGGCGGCGTCGTCGGCGCTTTGGCAACACGTGCGTGAATAGCGCTCGGACGCTGACGCTCAGGTCGGCCGGACACCGCCCGGCACCGCTCGGTCAACACTGAAGCAACACCACATCGGCGCAACGCCGACGTGTTTTTTCGCCCTCAGAGTGCCTTGACGGCAGCGAGCACATCGCTGACGTGGTCCGGCACGCGCACGCCACGCCATTCCAGACGCAGCACACCTTTTTCGTCGATCACGAACGTACTGCGCTCGATCCCCATATGTTCTTTGCCATACAGTTTTTTCAGCTTGATGACACCGAACAACTTGCACACCGCTTCGTCGCCATCGGAGATCAGCGGGAAGGGCAGTTCGAGCTTGCGCTGGAAGTTCTCATGCGAGCGCAGGCTGTCGCGCGACACGCCGACGATCTGCGCACCGGCCGCCTGAAATTCAGCATAGCTATCGCGGAAGTTCATGCCCTCGGTGGTGCAGCCGGGCGTGTTGTCCTTCGGATAGAAATAGATCACGACCTTCTGGCCACGATGGGCCTTGAGCGAGAAGTCGCCGCCAGTGGCCGGTGCGGTGAAGTCAGGCACGAGAGTGTCGATGGCTACCGTCACGTTGGTCTCCTTGGGGTGGCCGTTCACGGCCGGAAAAGGGAATCTGGGGAATCTGAGGGATCGGGAGAAAGCGGGTTCAGGCGGCTGCCTGGCCCTCGAGAATCAAGTCGCCCGAGCGGCCCTGAACTTCGCCCCACACCACCGGACGTGCCGGCAGGCTGGCGAGATCGAGCGTCTCGTAGTACTGACCCATGGTCACCAGATCATGCCCCTGGCGACGCCATCCGGCCAGCACTTGGCGGAACAGTGGGGCAAGCTTCTGACCTTCAAGTTCCGCGTGCAGCGTGAACACGTGATCTTGCGCCGGATCGCGAGTCAGGGCAAGCAGGTGTTCGGCCACGGCATTCGCGTCGCGGTCATCGACGCCGAGCAGTTCGTCGACCGTCGGCAGCGTCGTGGGCATCTGCACGTGGTTCAGGCGCACGCCGTCGACGATTGGGTAATGCGGTGCGTGGCCGCGCCCGTCGGACGAATACTTCATGCCCCAGGCATCGATCTGGCGAAACGCGTGGCTGTTCATCTGCCAGCCGGCCGCGCCGTGCGTCACCGGCGGTGCGCCGAAGATCTGGCCGAAGCGGGCATAGGCTTGCGACATCTGGCGTTGCGTCCAATCGGCGTCACGTCCGCGCACATTGTCTTGCCAGTACGTGTGGTCCCACGTGTGAATGCCGGTCTCGTGGCCGGCGGTCTGCACGGTGCGCATGACGTCGGCCGCGCGCAGGCCGATATCGGGCCCGGGCAGCAGCGTGCCGTACATCAGTGTCTTGAAGCCGTAATGTTCAACCACCGACGTGCGCGACACCTTCTTCAGAAAGCCGGGACGGAAGACGCGTTTGAGCGCCCAGCCGGTATGGTCTGGCCCTAGGCTGAACAAGAAGGTGGCCTGCGCCTGATGCTCTGCCAGCGCGGCGAGCAGGTTGGGCACGCCTTCGCGGGTGCCGCGCAGGGTGTCGACGTCGATCTTCAGGACAATCTTGGCCATGGCCGTCCTCGTGTGGGGCATCGTGGCACGCCGGGTGCCCGATGTGGCGGATGCCGCGAAAACATCAGATGCGCACGCGATGCCCGGGCAATTCACGAGTCATTCGCGGGAAATGCGCAGACATTACGCCAGCATTACGCGGGAAATACCGAGTCAAAAACGCCCGATGCGCCAGGGGCGCACCGGGCGTGCAGTGCGATTCGTGCAACGAGACCCGCCACCATAGGCAAGCGGGTCTGATGCTTACTCGACCAGTCGGCGAGCTTCGGCGACGTGGCCGCGATACGCTTCAAAGATCTTGCGCAGGGCGTCGTCCATCGTCGTGGTCGGTGCCCAGCCCAGTTCCTGCATCGTGTTTTCGATCTTCGGCACGCGGTTCTGCACGTCCTGATAGCCGGTGCCGTAGTAGGCGTCCGACGACGTTTCGACGATCTGAACCTTCTTGGCCGTCTCGGCGTACTCAGGGAATTCGCCGGCCAGCTTCAGCATCATGTTGGCCAGTTCGCGCACCGAGAAGTTGTTCTTCGGGTTGCCGATGTTGTAGATCTTGCCGCTGGCAACGTTGTTCTTGTTGTCGATGATGCGCACGAGCGCGTCGATACCGTCATCGATGTCCGTGAACGCGCGCTTCTGGCTGCCACCGTCGACCAGGCTGATGTTCTCGCCACGGGCGATGTGACCCAGGAACTGCGTGACCACGCGCGACGAACCTTCCTTCGGCGTGTAGATCGAGTCCAGGCCAGCGCCAATCCAGTTGAACGGGCGGAACAGCGAGAAGTTCAGGCCTTCCTGCATGCCGTAGCCCCAGATCACGCGATCCATGAGCTGCTTCGAGCAAGCGTAAATCCAGCGCGGCTTGTTGATCGGGCCGTAGATCAGCGGCGAGTTTTCCGGGTCGAATTCGCCGTCGGTGCACATGCCGTAGACCTCTGAGGTCGACGGGAACACCAGATGCTTGCCGTACTTCACGGCCGAGCGCACGATCGGCAGGTTCGCCTCGAAGTCGAGTTCGAACACGCGCAGCGGTGCCTTCACGTAGGTTGCCGGCGTTGCAATGGCCACCAGCGGGAGAATCACGTCGCACTTGCGAATGTGGTACTCGACCCATTCCTTGTTGATCGTGATGTCGCCTTCGAAGAAGTGCATGCGCTCGTGGTTGATCAGATCGCCAAGGCGGTCCGTGAGCATGTCCATGCCATAAACTTCCCAGTCGGTCGTCTCCAGGATGCGTTTCGACAGATGGTGGCCGATGAACCCGTTGACACCGAGAATCAGGACTTTTTTCATATTACGGTCAGTGATTGAGCTGGGAAAACTGTGTCGGCGTGACAACCTTGCCGTCCAGCGTTAGTTCATGAATGACGAGGGCATTTCCGTCGCCGCAAACGCCAAGGAGCGCATTATCCACTACTTGCACGCCGCAGGGCAAACCGGCGGGGGCGGGCGCCCGTGACAGGCGGGCTCGCGTGACCACCCAGCGGCGCTCGCCGACGTCGGTAAATGCGCCCGGATACGGCGGGGCGACCGCACGAATCAGGTTATAGACCTCGACGGCAGGCTTCGTCCAGTCGATACGGCCGTCTTCCGGCTTGCGGCCGCCAAAATAGCTGCCTTCGGCCAGATTGTTGGCATGGCGGGGCGCCGTGCCCGCCAGCAGCGCCGGCAGGCACCGCCAGAGCGTCTGCTCGGCGGCTACCGTGACTTTCTCGAACACCTCGCCCGCCGTGTCGTCCGGCAGGATGGGCACCGACGTCTGGTCGATGATGGCGCCCGCGTCCGGCTTGAGGGCCATTTCGTGCAGCGTGGCACCCGTTTCTGTTTCGCCCTTCAAAACCGCCCAGTTCACCGGCACGCGGCCGCGATACTTCGGCAGCAGCGAGCCGTGCATGTTGAACGCCCCCTTCGGGGCGATCGCCAGCACCGGCACCGGGATCATGTGGCGGTAGTAGAACGAGAAGATGAAATCCGGTGCCACGGCGGCAATCTGTGCCGCCAGCGCGGGATCGGCCGGATCGTCGGGGGTGACGACCGGGATGCCGTGCTCGGCGGCAACCGAGGCCACGCTGCCGAACCAGATGTTCTCGTTCGGGTTGTCCTGATGGGTCACCACGAGCGCGACGTCGACGCCGCGTGCGAGCAGCACTTGCAGGCAGCGCACGCCGACGTTGTGATACGCGAATACGACAGCTTTGGAACTCATGACGTGTGTAATTTCCGGGACTGTCAACGTGCGCCCGTGCGATGGGCGGGGCTGTCCGAAGCGGCGTCCTGTGCGGTGTCAGAGCCCAACTCCGTCGCGCCGGCGGCTGAACTGTTCGAGCCCGTCGAGCCCGTCGAGCCCGTCGATCCATTCGACAGGGCCGCCGTGGCGGCGCCGCGGCCCGATTGCTCTTGCAGCACGGCTTGCACCAGATAGCGCGGACGCTGACGCACCTGCTGATAGATTCGGCCGATGTACTCGCCGAGCAGGCCCATGCCGAACAGAATCACGCCGAGCAGGCAGAACGTGACGGCAAACAGGGTGAATACACCTTGAACTTCCGAGCCGAACAGGAAGCGGCGTGCCATCAGCACGACGAACAGCACGCCCGAGGCGGCGGACAACGTAATGCCCACGCCCGAGAGCCATTGCAGCGGCACCACCGAGAAACCGGTAACCAGATCGAAGTTCAGGCGAATCAGGCTATAGAGCGAGTATTTCGACTCGCCCGCAAAGCGTTCTTCGTGGGCGACGTGCACTTCGGTCGGGTTCTGCGCAAACGTATAGGCCAGCGCCGGGATGAACGTGTTGATCTCGCGGCACTGATTGACGGTGTCCACGATATGGCGGCTGTAGCCGCGCAACATGCAGCCCTGATCGGTCATGCGGATGCGCGTGATGCGCTCGCGCAGGCGATTCATGAGGCGCGAGGCATTCCGGCGGAACCACGTGTCCTGACGGTTCATGCGGATCGTGCCCACATAGTCGTGACCGGCGGCCAGTTGATCGACCAGCTTGCCGATTTCTTCCGGCGGGTTCTGGAGGTCGGCGTCGAGCGTGATGACCCATTCGCCACGCGTGTGCTCGAAGCCCGCCAGAATGGCCATGTGCTGGCCATAGTTGCCGTTGAACAGTACGACGCGCGTCACGTCCGGGCGCAGGCGGTACTGTTCGGCAAGAATGGCGGCCGAGCGGTCGCGGCTGCCGTCATTGACGAACACCACTTCGTAGGTCAGCCCCAGTTGGTCGAGCGCCGGGTACAGCCGGGTGAAGAGGGCGGCGAGGCCAGCCTCTTCGTTATAAACCGGGATGACGACGGAGAGTTGTGGATGAGTCATTTTTGATGATTGGCGCTAATGGCGTTGACGGCGTCGCAAACGCGCGCGACGTCGTCGTTCGTCATGGCAGGGAACAGGGGCAGTGTGAGGAGCGAGCGACCCAGACGCTCGGTCTGCGGGAACTGCCCTTCGTGATGCCCAAGTGCCCGATACATTGTAAACAGGTGGATGGCGGGATAGTGTACGCCGCTGCCGATGCCGGCCGCTTTGAGCTTTTCCATGAAGTCGGCGCGGCTGATCGTCAGGCGATCCAGCGGCAGTTCGACCTGGAACATATGCCAATTCGAGTTCTCGAAATCAGCAGGCGGCAGGCCAAGGCCCAGCGCGGCGGCCGGACCGTTCGCGAGGCCCTTGAAATACAACTGGGCGAGTTCGGTACGGCGGCGGTTGAATTCGGCGAGATGCGGCATTTGGCCCACCCCGACACGCGCGGCGACGTCGGTCAGGTTGTACTTGCCGCCGAGCACGTCGACATCCATGCCGTCCATGCCGATACGCGTCACGCCTTGCAGGCGGTACTTCTCGGCCAGACGCGCTTCGTCCTCGTTGTTGAACACGAGGGCGCCGCCTTCGATCGACGTCAGGTTCTTGTTCGGATGGAAGCTGAACGAGATCAGATCGCCGAACGCGCCGATGCGCTTGCCCTTCCAGGTCGAGCCCATGGCTTGCGCGGCATCTTCGATCACGCGCAGGTTGTGGCGGCGGGCGATGTCGTACAGACGATCCATATCGACCGGCAGCCCGGCGAGATAGACGGGGATGATGGCGCGCGTCTTGGGGGTGATCGCTTTTTCGAGCAGATCGAGATCGATGTTGCGCGTGGCCGGATCGACATCGACGAACACGGGCGTGGCGCCCACTTCGAGAATGACGTTCGCGGTGGCCACCCACGACAGCGGCGTGGTGATGACTTCGTCACCGCTTTGCACGCCGGCGATGCGCAGGCCGATTTCCAGCGTGGCCGTGCCCGAATTGAACGTGCGCACGGGGCGCCCGCCGAAAAATTCGGACAACGCTTGTTCGAAGGCCTTTACTTGCGGGCCCGAGGTGATCCAACCCGAACGCAGCACTTCGGTGACGCCCGCAATGGTCGCGTCGTCGATGCTGGGCCGCGTGAACGGCAGGAACGGTTGATTGGCAGTGGAGGTCGCCGATTCGCTCATGGTAGTAGACAAGGCCTCAGGTAAGCGGCGCAGAGCTTAGCTGCGCGCAAGAATATAAACACCGACCAGAATGATGCCGATGGCGATGACACGCTGCATCGACAGGGTCTCGCCGAACAGGTACCACGCGGCAAATGCGTTCACCACGTAGCCGAGCGAGAGCATCGGATAAGCAATCGAGACTTCAACGCGCGAGAGCGCCAGAATCCACACGACGACGCTGATGGCATAGCACACCAGACCGCCCATGATAGGCACCTGCGTGGCGAGCTTGATGCCGATGGGCACGATGTTGGCGCGCGTGAATTCAAGCGCGCCGATGGAGTTGGCACCTGCCTTGAGCAACAGCTGGGCGCACGCGTTGAGCAGCACGCCCGTGAGAATAAGGGAAAACGTAGCGAGATTCATGGAACGTTTGTGAACGTTTGTGAATAATTATGGATGGTGTTCCTTGGCTGATCCTTAGGCCGCGCCTGCTGGCGCACGGCCCAAACGGCCCGGGTCACACCCCTGTCGATTTCAATAGTCCTGCGCACGCACCGACACTTTTCCGAAGGCAGGGGCTCCCCGCGAACCCCGTGCCTGATAATTTCGGATGATGAGACGAATGCTGCGGCCGGTAGTCGAACCGGCGCTTGAAACGCACTATAAACGCGCTATTTTACGTTGTCTTGCGGAAGTGGTTTGCTAATAACAACGCGCCGGGCGTCGCGGGCGATGACACGCATGGGCAAGTGCTCGGCCTCAAGCTTGCCGAAGGTGTCCGGATCGACCAGCGCAAGCGCCTTCGGATCGGTTCGCCAGCGCGTGTAGAAGTCGGCCAGCGTCGGCAGCCACTTCTGTGGCTCCTGCTTTACGCCGAATTCGAGTTCGTCCGGGTGCTGGACCATGATCATATCCGTGCCGAGATAGAACGGCATGGTGTGATCGAGCACATTGACCGAATAGAACGGGGTATCGGGCCCGAGTCGCTGCATTTCTGCCTTGATGGCCGGCACCAGCAGCACGCCCGAGCTTTGCCGCCCGAAGACCTCGTGGCCCATGCCGCCGATGGTCGTGAGCAGCAACATGGCGGTGGCGAACATGATGACGGCCCGGCGGGCGCTATGGCGCGCGAGCCGCCACGCGACCAGCGTGCCTACCAGCCCGGCGCCCAGCGCGAAATACAGCCAGATCTGGAACGCCTTGTACAACTCGTTGGGGTTGCGCACGCTGCCCGAACGGCCGACGAAGATTGCCACCATGACGAGTGCCGCGATCAGAAACACGGCATACCCGGCCAGATGCCCACGCAACTGGTCGCGGCGCATCTGCGCCAGATACAGGCCGAACAGCAGGGCCATGGCCGGCGCGATCGGCAGCAGGTACGAGATCAGCTTCGAGTGCGAGACGCTGAAGAAGACAAAGATGAAGATCGACCACGTCCACATCAGCACGGCCGGCGCGAAGCCGTTGGGCTGACGGGGCATGCGCCACGTGGCGCGTACGGTGCCGGGCAGGATCGACAGCCACGGCAGGAAACCCACGAGGAACACCGGCACGAAGTACCAGAGCGCGCCGTCGCGGTTATGGCCTTCCTCGGCGAAGCGGCGGAAGTGCTCGTTGATGAAGAAGAAGTCGAAGAACTCGGGGTTGCGCATCTGCACGAGCACGAACCACGGCGCCGCGATCAGGAAGAACACGATCAGGCCGCTGCCGAGGTACAGGCGCTTCCACAGCGCCCAGTCGCGCGCGACGAGCGTGTAGAGGACGAGCACGGCACCGGGCAGCACGATGCCCACAAGCCCCTTGCTCAATACCGCAAGCGCCATGGCGGCCCAACACAGCCACATCCAGCCGCGCACCGACGGGCGGGGCAGTCCGGGACGTTGCGCGAGCAGCAGGGCGCACAGCGACAGCCCCATGAAGAACGACAGCCCCATGTCCAGCACGTTGAAGTGCCCGAGCAGCGCCCACAGCGGGGCGCTTGCCAACGCGGCGGCGGCAAACAGGCCCACACGCGCGTTGAACACGCGCCGGCCGGTGTAGCCGACCATCAGCACGCCGGCGAAGCCGGTCAGCGCCGTCCACAGTCGTGCTTGCCACTCACCCAGACCGAATGCCGCAAACGTGAGCGCATTCATCCAGGTTTGCAGCGGCGGCTTCTCGAAATACTTGTAGCCGTTGTAGCGCGGCGTGATCCAGTCGCCCGTCGTCCACATCTCGCGCGCCATTTCGGCGTAGCGGCCTTCGTCGCTGGCGATCAGGTGGCGATAATCGAGCATGCCGAACCATACGAGGGCAAAGCCGATGAGCAGCGTCCAGAACGCGGCGGGCGACAGTGGGTACGGCGTGGCAGGAGAAAGGGCAGGGGGCGTCGGCGCGTGAGCGGCAGGCAGCCCCGGGTTCCCGGATTTGGCGGGGGCGCGGGTCACTCAGGCGTTCCGTTGTCGACGAGCACGACCAGCACGACGCGGCGGCCTTCACTCATCAGAATGTTGTAGGTGCGGCAGGCCGCTTGCGTGTCCATCGAATCGACGCCGATGCGCGTGCTGGTCAACGAGGCGGTGAGGCGCGGGTGGGCGAAGCGCAGCCGCTCGCCGCTACCGAAGATCACGACTTCCGGGTCGAGGGCGCGCAAGGCTTCGAAATGAGCCGGTTCGAGCGCATCGAACGCCGACACCGGCCAAGCCTGAATCTCGCCCTCGGGCGCGACGATCACACTGTGGTTGTGACGCGTCTTGTTGATCTCGATATAACCCGGTCCGTAGCCGGTGACCGTGTTCAAGGCTTGCGAGGGGTCTTGGTGCAGTTTCACTTTCGGAGATTCCCTACCGGATGCGGACGGAATGGATAAGGGATAGAGACGGAGTGGCAGCAGATCGCTTGATGAACAGAACGGATTTGTACGCTCGGCGCGGTCGGGCATCTTGCCTCGCGTGGCGGAAACCGTCAATGATGCATTGCCGAACTCTGTCATAATTGGCTAAATTATAGCTTTTTGCCGTACGCAGCACGGCAAACCGTTGCAGTGCGGCATTTGCGACACCGGAACCGGGGACATCGGGCATTTTGCCTGAGGATAGCCGGTCCGCTCAAATCCCGCCTGCGGTCCCAGCGTTGCGCAAGAGGTCGGCATGCCCGCCGTCCGTCAAGCCAGTCAAGCTAGTCAAGCCAGACAAGAATAACGACCGCCGTGAAACCGATCCTCAAATCGCAGAAATTGCAGAATGTTTGCTACGACATTCGTGGGCCCGTGCTTGAACATGCCAAACGCATGGAAGACGAGGGTCATCGCATCATCAAGCTGAACATCGGCAATCTGGCGCCGTTCGGCTTCGAGCCGCCCGATGAGATCGTGCAGGACATGATCCGCAACCTGCCGAACTCGGCCGGTTACTCCGATTCGCGGGGCGTATTCGCGGCGCGCAAGGCGATCATGCATTACGCCCAGCAGAAGGCCATCAAAGACGTGCAGCTCGACGACATCTACCTCGGCAACGGGGCGTCCGAGCTGATCGTCATGGCCATGCAGGCACTGCTCAACGACGGCGATGAAGTGCTGGTGCCCGCACCCGACTATCCGCTCTGGACGGCCGCCGTGAGTCTCTCGGGCGGCACGCCCGTGCACTACGTGTGCGACGAGCAGGCCGACTGGCAGCCCGATCTGGCCGACATTCGCAAGAAGATCACGCCGAACACGCGCGCGATCGTTGTTATCAACCCGAACAACCCCACTGGCGCGCTCTACACCGACGAAGTCCTCAAGGAAATCGTCGCCTTGGCGCGCGAGCACAAGCTGATCATCTACGCCGACGAGATCTACGACAAGATCATCTACGACGGCGCGACCCACACCTCGCTGGCCTCGCTCTCCGAAGACGTGCTCACCATCACGTTCAACGGTCTGTCGAAGAGCTATCGTGCGTGCGGCTACCGCGCGGGCTGGATGATCGTGTCCGGCGACAAGCGCCCGGCGCGCGACTATATCGAGGGGCTCAACATCCTCGCGTCGATGCGCCTGTGCCCGAACGTGCCGGGCCAGTACGCGATTCAGACCGCACTGGGCGGCTATCAAAGCATCAAGGACCTGATCGTGCCGGGCGGACGCCTGTACGAGCAGCGTGAGATCGCGCACCGCATGCTCACCGCCATTCCCGGCGTGACGTGCGTGAAGCCCAAGGCGGCGCTGTATCTCTTCCCGCGTCTCGATCCGGCGGTGTACCCCATCGCCAACGATCAGGAGTTCATCCTCCAGTTGTTGCTCGAAGAGAAGGTCCTGCTGGTGCAGGGCAGCGGCTTCAACTGGATGCACCCCGACCATTTCCGCGTAGTGTTCCTGCCTCACGAGGGCGACCTGGAAGATGCCATCAGCCGCATTGCCCGCTTCCTTGACGGTTATCGCCGTCGCCACGGCAAGTGATGCGCACCAACCGATTTCGACTTTTGAGTAAAACTGCATGAAACCGATCAAATTGGGCCTGCTCGGCCTTGGCACGGTAGGCTACGGCACCTTTCAGGTGCTCGCACGCAACCAGGAAGAAATTCAACGTCGCGCTGGCCGGGGCATCGAGATTACCAAGGTCGCCGTGCGCAACGTCGAACGCGCCAAGGGCCTCGTAGGCAACGCCGCCGAAGTGACGGGCGATCCGTTCGACGTGGTCAACGATCCGGCCATCGACGTGGTGGTCGAGACCATCGGCGGGTACGACCTCACCAAAGAGCTCGTCCTCAAGGCGATCGAGAACGGCAAGCACGTGGTCACGGCCAACAAGGCGCTGCTGGCGGTATACGGCAACGAGATTTTTGCCGCCGCCCGCAAGGCCAATGTGATGGTCTCGTTCGAAGCTGCCGTCGCCGGCGGTATTCCGATCATCAAGGCCCTGCGCGAAGGCCTGACGGCCAACCGTATTCAGTGGATCGCCGGCATCATCAACGGCACCACGAACTTCATCCTCTCGGAGATGCGCGACAAGGGCATCGACTTCGACGTGGCACTCGCCGACGCACAGCGTCTGGGCTACGCAGAAGCCGATCCGACGTTCGACATCGAAGGGGTGGACGCCGCCCATAAGCTCACGCTGATGAGCGCCATCGCTTTTGGCGTGCCGGTGCAATTCGACCGTGCCTATGTGGAAGGCATCACCAAGCTGGCGGCCATCGACATCAAATACGCCGAAGAACTCGGCTACCGGATCAAGCTGCTGGGCATCACGCGCCGCACCGAGGCAGGGATCGAACTGCGCGTGCATCCGACGCTGATTCCGACCAAGCGCCTGATCGCCAACGTGGAAGGCGCGATGAACGCCGTGCTGGTGCAGGGCGACGCCGTCGGCGCCACGCTGTATTACGGCAAGGGCGCCGGTGCCGAGCCGACCGCCTCGGCGATCGTGGCCGATATCGTTGACGTGACGCGCCTGCAAACGGCCGATCCGGAACATCGCGTGCCGCACCTGGCGTTCCAGCATGATGCGCTGTCGAACACCCCGGTGCTGTCGATGGACGAAGTCACCACCAGCTACTACCTGCGCCTGCGCGTGGTCGACCGGGCTGGCGTGATGGCTGAACTCACGCGCATTCTGGCCGATCTGGATATCTCGATCGACGCGCTGCTGCAAAAAGAATCGCGCGAAGGCGAGCACCAGACCGACATCATTCTCCTGACGCATGTGACGCAAGAGAAGCACATCAATGCCGCCATCGCGAAGATCGAAGCGATGGGCACCGTGCTCTCGAAGGTCACGCGTATCCGTATGGAGTCGCTGAGCTGAACGCTTGGCAGCGACTCGACACCACTGGACAACGGACAGGACAACGACTGACATGAAATACATCTCCACGCGCGGCGCGGGCCTGACTTCGGGCGAGCCGCAATCGTTTTCCAGCATCCTGCTGGGCGGGCTGGCGCCGGACGGCGGCCTCTATCTGCCCACGGAATACCCGCAAGTCTCGGCAGACGAACTGCACGCCTGGCGCCAGTTGTCGTACGCCGATCTGGCTGCCAAGGTGCTGGCCAAATTCGCCGGCGATATTCCGGTCGAAGTGCTGGCCGATCTGACGCGCCGTACTTACACCGCCGAGGTGTACCGCAATGTGCGCCCGGGCGAAGACGCCACTGAGATCACACCGCTGCTGCCGCTGGGCGAAGAGAACGGCACGCAACTGTCGTTGCTGGCGCTCTCGAACGGCCCGACGCTCGCGTTCAAGGACATGGCCATGCAATTGCTTGGCAACCTGTTCGAGTACGCACTGGCTCAGCACGGCGATGCACTGAACATTCTGGGCGCGACGTCCGGCGACACGGGTAGCGCTGCGGAATACGCCATGCGAGGCAAGGAAGGCATTCGTGTCTTCATGCTCTCGCCGGCCGGCAAGATGAGCGCGTTCCAGACCGCGCAGATGTACAGCCTGCAAGACCCGAACATCTTCAACCTCGCGGTCGAAGGCGTGTTCGATGACTGTCAGGACATCGTCAAGGCCGTATCGAACGATCACGCCTACAAGGCGCGCTACAAGATCGGCACGGTCAACTCGATCAACTGGGCCCGCGTGGTCGCGCAGGTCGTCTATTACTTCAAGGGCTACTTTGCTGCCACCGGCGGCAAGTCGGGCCAGGACGGCAAAGTGTCGTTCACGGTACCGTCAGGTAACTTCGGCAACGTCTGCGCGGGTCATATCGCGCGCATGATGGGCCTGCCGATCCACAAGCTCGTCGTGGCGACCAACGAAAACGACGTGCTCGACGAGTTCTTCCGCACCGGCAACTATCGCGTGCGCAAGTCGGCCGAGACGTTCCACACCAGCAGCCCGAGCATGGACATCTCGAAGGCGTCGAATTTCGAGCGCTTCCTGTTCGATCTGCTGGACCGCGACGCGCAAGCCACGGCGGCGCTGCTCGCCAAGGTGGAGCAGGGCGGTTTCGACCTGTCGGGCACGGATGCCTTTGCGCGCGTGGCGCAGTTCGGCTTTGTGTCGGGCCGCAGCACGCACGCCGATCGCGTGGCGACGATTCAGGACGTGGCGAAGCGCTACGACGTGGTCATCGACACCCACACGGCCGACGGCGTGAAGGTCGCGCGCGAAGCGCTGGAACCGGGCGTGCCGATGGTCGTGCTCGAAACGGCCCAGCCGGCCAAGTTTGCCGAAACGATTCGTGAAGCGCTGCACCGTGAGCCGCCGCGTCCGGCGGGTTTCGAGCAACTGGAATCGCTGCCGCAACGCGTGGAGACGGTGCAGAACGACGTCGCCCGCGTGAAGGCCTATATTGCGGAACATACCGGCCTGTAAGTTGGCCGATGCGTTGGCCGATGCGTTGGCTGATGGACGCCGCGGCGTCCCGGCGTCACATCACGTGAACCCATCGGGACGCCCTCTCTCTTTTTCTTCCCGGGCCCTGTCGGGCCCGCGACGCCTGCCATGCTGAGTACACAAGAAGCGCTTGACGCTGTTCTGGCCGCTGCCCGTCCGCTCGGGCAGACGGAAACCGTCGACACGCTCGCGGCCAATGGGCGCGTGCTGGCGGCCGATGTCGTCGCCACACTCGACGTGCCGCCCATGGACACCAGCGCGATGGACGGCTATGCCGTGCGCCGGGCCGACCTGACCCTGACGGGCGCAGAGACGGTGTTGCCGGTCTCGCAACGCATTCCGGCGGGCCACGCCCCCGAGCCGCTGGCGGCAGGCACGGCGGCGCGCATTTTCACGGGCGCTCCGGTGCCCGCAGGCGCGGACGCCGTCGTGATGCAGGAACAGTGCGAAGCGCGCGACGACGGTTCGGTGGTGATTCGTCACGCCCCGGCTGATGGCGAATTCGTTAACCGGCAAGGCGCCGACATCCGCCGCGATAGCGTGGTGCTGGCAGCAGGCACCCGCCTGCGCGCCCCAGCGCTCGGCTTGGCGGCATCGGTCGGTATCGCAAAACTTCAGGTGGCGCGCCGCCTGCGGGTGGCGGTGTTCTTCACCGGCGACGAACTGACGATGCCCGGCGAGACGCTGCGTGCCGGCAGCATCTACAACTCGAATCGATTTGTGCTGCGCAGCCTGCTGGAAAACCTCGGCTGCCAGATGACCGATTACGGCATCGTGCCGGATAACCTGTCGGCCACGCGTGCCATTCTGCGTGACGCGGCACGCGGCAACGACCTGATCATCACGTCGGGCGGTGTGTCCGTCGGCGAAGAGGATCACGTCAAGCCGGCGGTGGAAGCCGAGGGCCGTCTGAACCTTTGGCAGATCGCGCTCAAGCCGGGCAAGCCGCTCGCTTATGGCGAGGTCAACCGCACCGGCGCGAGCGCTGCGGCGGCGGAGGCCACCCAGACAGCGCATTTCATCGGCTTGCCGGGCAACCCGGTGTCGAGTTTCGTGACGTTCCTGCTGTTCGTGCGTCCGTTCATCCTGCGCCTGCAAGGTGTGCAGGACGTGACGCCGCGCCGTATCGCCATGCGCGCCGACTTCACGCAAGCCAAGGCCGATCGCCGCAACGAGTTCGTACGTGCCCGCCTGAACGCCAATGGCGGACTGGACGCGTTCCCGAATCAGAGTTCGGCGGTACTGACGTCGACGGTATGGGGCGACGGCCTCATCGATAACCCGCCGGGCCACCGCATCGAAGCGGGGCAGACGGTGGCATTCCTGCCGTTTTCCGACCTTCTATATTGAGAGACAGGCATGCCGCGCCTGACGCGGCATGGCCCAAGCCTATGCAGATCGATCTTCGCTTTTTTGCCAGCGTACGCGAGGCCCTGAAAGTGGCCGAGGAACACGTGGAAGTGCCCAACGGCATTACCACCGTGGGAGACGTGCGCCAATGGTTGTGCCTGCGCGGGCCGCTGTGGGCCGAGACGCTCGGTGAGCAGCGATTCCTGCGCATGGCGCTGAATCACACGATGGTGCCGGCGTCCACGCGCCTCACCGACGGCTGCGAAGTGGCCTTCTTCCCGCCGGTGACGGGCGGCTGATTACAGCAGACTTTAAAGCAGACGAACCGAGAGCCGATCATGCCGATTCGCGTACAGACCGAAGACTTCGACCTGTCGGCCGAAATCCGCCAACTTCGCGCGGGTGACCTGCGCGTGGGCGCGGTGGCGAGCTTTGTGGGGACGGTGCGGGACCTGAACGACGGCAAGGACGTCTCGCGCATGACGCTCGAGCACTATCCGGGCATGACGGAAAAGGCGCTTGAGCAGATCGTGGCGCAGGCCAGCGAGCGCTGGCGTCTGTTCGACGCGCTGGTCATCCATCGATACGGCGATTTGGGCCCGGGCGATCAGATCGTGCTGGTGGCCGTGACGTCGGCGCATCGCGGCGATGCCTTCGCCGCGTGCGAATTCATCATGGATTATCTGAAGACCGAAGCCCCGTTCTGGAAGAAGGAATCGACGCCGCAAGGCGAGCGCTGGGTCGATGCCCGCGATACCGATACGGCGGCACGTGAGCGTTGGGCCGTGGGGAAGGACGATGCGTCGGATTCTTCGGCTAAATCCGACTAAAAATCAAAAAATATCTATAAAAATCGGCGAAATTCGAACAATTTCGCCGATTTGTCATTCATGCGGCCGTGCGGGGCGTGCTGCCTTCACGCTGTCGAGCAACGCGCGCTGTGCCGGTGGCAGCGCGTACTCCCATCCGAACAGATTCAATTGCAGGCTCTCCGCGATGCGAATCGCCGGCTCGGCGAAGACGAACGCGGCCTCCGGTTCGAACAACGCGTCGAGCGTATCGAAGAAGAGCACCAGCCAGCGGCTGAAGTGCTGGCCGGTGAGGTGAGCAAACGGCTGATGCGCCTGCGTCACATTGCCGCGGTAACGTTTCGCACCGAGCACGATGCTGCTCCAGAACGCGACCATTTTTTCCAGATGCATGTCCCAGCGGCCTTCGAGTGCCTGCCGGAAGACGGGGCCCAGCAGGTCGTCGTCGCGAATGCGTCCGTAGAAGGTGTGAACGAGCAACTGCACGGCCGCTTCGTCGACCTGCCCGAGCCGCTTGGCGGGCAGCGCATCGAGCCACGCGCCGAGGCGTGTCACGGGGGGCGCCGCAGCGAAAGTACTGCCTTCGAGGGCCACTTCTGCGGCGAGCCCGGACGCAGATTTATCCCCCGTTTCGGCGCGATGTCCGGCCGGGTGCCTGCGGGTAGATCCAGTGCCTTGGCGGTCGTGTTGACTCATGGTGCGGCGTGCTAAAAATAGCTATTATGAGCCTCAAAGTCAGGCGTGTCGCGGGGCGTGTCCCCTCGATCTGCGTCGTTCGACTGCCGCATGCCACGGCTTCACCGGGCCACCCACAGGCCCTGCGCGAAATGTCAACCATTTGGCGCTAATGCCCTTGAAACCTTAGGGGATTGTCCGCACATCCGATCCAGAAAGTTTTCTTACCGGAGCACCCGATGCGACAAGACAAATTCACCACGCAGTTCCTGGAAGCGCTGGCTGATGCCCAAAGCATGGCAGTCGGTCGCGACCAGCAATATATCGAGCCGCTGCATCTGCTTGCCGCGCTCATCGCACAACCCGAGGGCGCAGCACGTTCGCTGCTGCAACGCGCGGGCGTGCAGGTTCAGCCGCTGGCTCACGACATCGAGACGGCCCTGTCGAAGCTGCCACAGGTGCAGGGCACCGATGGCAACGTGCAGGTCAGCCGCGAACTCGCGGGCCTGCTGAATCAGGCCGACAAAGAAGCGCAAAAGCACGGCGACAGCTATATCGCCAGCGAAATGTTCCTGCTGGCACTGGCCGACGACAAGGGCGATACGGGCAAGCTGGCCCGCGCCCGCGGACTCACGCGCAAAGCGCTGGAAGCCGCCATCGTCGGCGTGCGCGGCGGCGAGTCCGTCAACAGTCAGGATGCTGAAAGCCAACGCGAAGCCCTCAAGAAATACACGCTCGATCTGACCGAACGCGCCGCGCTCGGCAAGCTCGATCCCGTGATTGGGCGCGACGACGAAATCCGTCGCACGATTCAGATTCTGCAACGCCGCACGAAGAACAACCCGGTGCTGATCGGCGAACCGGGTGTGGGCAAGACCGCCATTGTGGAAGGCCTTGCACAGCGTATCGTCAACGGCGAAGTGCCCGAGTCGCTCAAGAACAAGCGCGTGCTCGCACTCGACATGGCGGGGCTGCTCGCCGGTGCGAAATTCCGTGGCGAATTCGAAGAGCGTCTGAAGAGCGTGCTTAACGATATCGCCAAGGACGAAGGCCGCACGATCCTGTTCATCGACGAAATTCACACGATGGTCGGGGCCGGCAAAGCCGAAGGGGCGATGGATGCGGGCAACATGCTCAAGCCAGCGCTCGCACGCGGTGAGCTGCACTGCATCGGCGCCACCACGCTCGACGAATACCGCAAGTACATCGAGAAGGACGCTGCGCTGGAGCGCCGCTTCCAGAAGGTGCTTGTCGAAGAGCCGAGCGTCGAGGCGACCATCGCCATCCTGCGTGGCTTGCAGGAAAAGTACGAACTGCACCACGGCGTGGAGATCACCGACCCGGCGATCGTGGCGGCGGCTGAACTGAGCCAGCGCTACATCACCGACCGGTTCCTGCCGGACAAGGCCATCGACCTGATCGATGAGGCCGCGTCGAAGATCAAGATGGAAATCGACTCGAAGCCGGAAGTGATGGACAAGCTCGACCGTCGTCTGATCCAGTTGAAGATCGAGCGCGAAGCCATCAAGAAGGAAACCGACGAAGCGTCGCAGAAGCGTCTGGCGCTCATCGAGGAAGAGATCTCGCGTCTGGAGCGTGAGTACGCCGACCTTGAAGAAATCTGGACCGCCGAGAAAGCGGCCGTGCAGGGCAGCGCGCAGGTCAAGGAAGAGATCGACCGCGTGCGTGCCGAGCTGGCCAAGCTGCAACGCGAAGGCAAGCTCGACAAGGTGGCCGAACTGCAATACGGCAAGCTGCCGCAACTCGAAGCGCAGTTGAAGGATGCGGCGGCTGCCGAAGCGGCAGGTCAGCAAGCGCACCCGCGTCTGCTGCGTACGCAGGTGGGCACGGAAGAGATCGCTGAAGTCATTTCGCGAGCCACCGGTATTCCGGTCTCGAAGATGATGCAGGGCGAGCGCGAGAAGCTGCTCAACATGGAAGGCAAATTGCACGAGCGCGTGGTGGGGCAGGACGAGGCGATTACCGCCGTGGCCGACGCCATCCGCCGTTCGCGTGCGGGGTTGTCGGATCCCGACCGTCCGTACGGGTCGTTCCTGTTCCTCGGCCCGACGGGCGTGGGCAAGACCGAGCTGTGCAAGGCGCTGGCGATGTTCCTGTTCGATTCGGAAGATCACCTGATCCGCATCGACATGAGCGAGTTCATGGAGAAGCACAGCGTGGCCCGTCTGATCGGCGCGCCGCCGGGCTATGTGGGTTATGAGGAAGGCGGCTATCTGACCGAAGCCGTGCGTCGTAAGCCGTACAGCGTGATCCTGCTCGACGAGGTCGAGAAGGCGCACCCGGACGTCTTCAACGTGCTGCTGCAAGTGCTGGACGACGGTCGCATGACCGACGGGCAAGGCCGCACGGTGGACTTCAAGAACACTGTGATCGTGATGACGTCGAACCTCGGGTCGTCGATGATTCAGTCGATGGTCGGCGAGCCGCAGGAGCGTATCAAGGACGCGGTGTGGCTGGAGATCAAGGAGCACTTCCGTCCGGAGTTCCTGAACCGGATCGACGAAGTCGTGGTGTTCCATGGTCTGGATCAGAAGCACATCGAGTCGATTGCGACGATTCAGATCGAGATCCTGCGCAAGCGTCTGGCCAAGCTCGACATGGCACTCGAAGTCAGCAAGGCCGCGTTGATGCATGTGGCGCGCGAGGGCTTCGATCCGGTGTTCGGGGCACGGCCGCTCAAGCGGGCGATCCAGCAAGAGATCGAAAATCCGGTCGCCAAGCTGGTGCTGGCCGGCAAGTTCGGTCCGAAGGACACCATCCCGGTCGACTGGCGCAATGGCCGGTTCACCTTCGACGGCGACACGGCCGCGCAGGTGAGCAAGGAAACGGAAGCCGCGGCAGAGTAAGCCGAGGGACTTCGCGGGGAGGTCACGGCCTCCCCGGCAGGTAGCAGAGCGCGGCTTCGGCCGCGCTTTTTTTTCGTCCTTCGATGCCGTAACACGCCGGAAGGCCAGCCGGAGCGCCTCGGCACGGGGAGCGCTCGCGCATGGCATCGTCGTGTCACAATCGTCGGCGAGAATGCGCGACCGGGCAGGCGGCACGGCAGGGCGATGTGCTGACATCGCGGTTGCGCCTGCGGGCCTGCCTTCAGCCAGTGCAAGCGCGTGAGATTCGCGCTGGCGGATCACCGTTCGCGACACTGGGCGAGTCCTTCGTCGCATGGCGGGTGCGCCACCGGCAACAAATTCCTATCGTCGGGTCATGAGCGATCACGACGAGAGGAAGCGATGACAACGATTGTGGCAATTCACCTGGCGGCGGCCGTTGCGGCGGTCATGCTGGGCATAGCGATTTTGATGGCGCGGCGGGGCACTCCGCGTCATCGCTGGCTGGGCAGGACGTGGGCGATGACGATGGCGGTCACGGCGCTGTCGAGCTTCGGCATTCGGGAGTTAAACCCGGGGCACTTCTCGTGGCTGCACGCGCTGGCGGCATGGGTACTGGTGAGTCTGGTACTGGCCATTGCCGCGATCCGGCGTGGGAACGTGGTGACGCATCGGCGCAGCATGCTTGGGCTTTACACCGGGTTGATTGTCGCGGGCGTTGCGGCGGTAGCGGTGCCGGGCCGGGTGCTCAACGAGACGCTCGCCCGATGGGGGCACGAGGTCATGACGGTCGCGACGGTATCGGCGATATCGACGACGGGCGTGGCAGGCGGGGAGGGCACACGATAATGACAACGATGATGAGACAACCGCAACCCGTCGAGACTCCGCAGCCGGCCCCCGTCAAAGCGACGCGCGGTCTCTGGCCGACGTTTTTTCGCGAACTCGTGGGTGTGCTGCTCTTCAACACGGCGATTGCGCTGATACTCAAGCTGATCGGTTTTGGCGGCACGTTGTGGCAGAACTTCGTTTTCAGCCAGTGCATCGGCATCACCATCACCGTGCTGATCGATGGCGGACGCCGGGCGATCTGGCGCAATGGCGAACCGCCTATCGTTCCGTTTCTGTTGTTGGTGGCGTTCGGTTGTTCGGCGGGCCTTGTCGGCGGGATCACGCTGGGCACCGTACTGCTCGGGCTGCCGCTTACGTTGTGGCGTCCATTGAATGGTCACACCACGCCCATCGTGCTGCTGATTGCGTTGCTGGCGACGGGCGTGGGGACGTATCACGGTTGGTCGCGTGCGCGGATGGCGCAGTTGAAGGCGGCGGCAGCGCAGCAGGCCTTGCGCGAATCGGCCGCTGAAAAGCAGTTGGTGCGCGCCCAGTTGCAGACCTTGCAGGCGCAGCTTGAACCGCACTTTCTGTTCAACGTACTCGCGAATCTCGACTCGTTGATCGCCAGCGATCCCGCGCGTGCCCGTGTATTGCTGGGTCACATGAACCGGTTCCTGCGTGCGTCGCTGGCAGCCACACGCGCCGAGACGATATCGCTGGCTGACGAATTTGCCTTGCTCGACGCGTTGCTGGCGATCCAACAGGTGCGCTTTGGCGAGCGCCTGCACTACGCGCTCGATCTGCCGGACGATTGCCGTGCGCGACAGGTACCGCCGATGCTGGTGCAACCGCTGGTCGAAAATGCGATCAAGCACGGTATCGAGCGCCAGAGCCGCGGCGGCACCGTACGGGTGAGTGCGCATGGTGAAGTTGATGAAACGGGGACACAGTTTGTCGTGTTGCAGGTGAGCGATGACGGTGCCGGATTTTCCGCGGCACCGGCCCCGTCAATGCCACAGGACGCGCCGGGTCACGGCATCGGACTGACGAATATTCGAGAGCGCCTGCGCGTGCTCTACGGCGACGCCGCGCGTCTCACCCTCGCCGAGGGTGTGCCGCAAGGTGTGGTCGCAACGTTGCGCTTGCCCGTGGATGCGTCCGGGCAGACGGCAGCGGCATAAGTTTCTAGTTCCGCAGAGAGTGGAGTGCATGACATCCCCCGTCGCCCTGATCGCCGAAGACGAACCGTTACTCGCCGATGCCCTGCGCGCCATGCTCGCGCAGGCATGGCCCGATCTGCACGTGTTGCCGGTGGCGCCTGACGGCACGTCGGCGATTGCGGCCATCGCGCAGGCGCAGCCGGACGTGGTGTTCCTCGACATTGCGATGCCCGGCGCGACCGGGCTCGATGTGGCGCGTGCCTGTGCCCGCCTGACGCGCGCGCCGCAGATCGTATTCGTCACGGCGTTCGACCGGTTCGCCCTCGACGCTTTCGACGCGGCGGCCATCGACTATCTGCTCAAACCCGTGGAACCCGATCGCCTCGCGCGCACCGTCGCACGGTTGCGTGAACGGCTGGCCGCGCCGAAGCACGACACGCTCTCGCAACTGCTCGCCACGCTGCGCACGCATCTGGAAGATGAGGCGGCGCAGAGTGGCGCGGTGAATGGAACGAACGGGGCACAGGGGGCGGCTGCAACGAATGGGGGAGCCCACAGCGCGGACGTCATCAGCGGGACGAATGGCGCAAATGGGGCGAGCGGTTCGAAAGCCGTGACGGTGGCCTCAGCGCCGGCGGCGGGTGAGTATCTGCGGTTCGTGCGGGCGTCGGTGGGCGACGAGATCCGCATCGTGCCGGTGGAGGAAGTGTGCTTTTTCGAGGCTGCCGACAAGTACGTGGTGGTCGCGACAGTCGACGGCGATCTTCTGATTCGTACGAGCCTGCGCGAGTTACTGCCGCAACTCGACCCGTCGCGCTTCTGGCAGGTGCATCGCAGCACCGTCGTCAATGTGGCCGAAGTGGTGAGCGCACAGCACACGCCGCTCGGGCGCCTGACACTCAAGCTCAAGCGACGCAAAGACCGCGTCGCCGTCAGTCGTCAGTACGCGCACTTGTTCCGGCAGATGTAGCCTCCGGGGCGGTGGCGAAGAACTCGCTCGGCGTGCGCCCGAACGTGCGCTTGAACATCGCCGAGAACGCGCTCTGACTGCGATACCCCAACTCGCGGGCGATGCGAGCGAGCGGGTAGCCCTTCGAGGCCAGCGGAATGGCCTGCGCAAGGATCACCTGTTGCCGCCACTGCACGAAACTCATGTTCAGCTCCTGCCGGAACAGGCGTCCGATCGTGCGCGGACTCGCGCCTGCGTAGCGCGCCCATTGGTCGAGTGTCCATGCACGGGCGGGGTCGGCCAGCATGGCGTTGCATAACGTCAGCAGGCGTTTATCGCGAGGCAGGGGCACTTCCAGCGGCAGCGGCGACGCGCGACGCAGTTCATCCAGAATCAAGCCGCCGAGCAATTGCTCGCGTGGCGCATCCAGTTCGTCTTCGGGCACATCGATGGCGGCGATCAGCTCGCGCAGCAGCGGCGAGACTTCCACGACCCGGCAATGATCGAGCCCGGACGGGATGAAGTCGCGATGCACGTAGAGCGTACGAAGGTAGGACGGCTCATTGACTTGCAAGCTGTGCTCGACGTCGGGCGGAATCCAGATGGCGCGCGAGGGCGGCACAATCCACGCGGCATCGGACACTGCAATCTGGATCACGCCGCGCGGTGTGTAGGCCACTTGCGCCCACGCGTGCTGATGGTCGGGCACACGAATCGTGTCGAGAATCGGCCGCGCCCGTAACCGTACGGGGCGTTCAGGCGTCGGAGAGAACTCAGGAGGAACGACATGCCTCGCCGGCGTGGCGGGCGCCGCTGGCTCAGCCGGGGTGTCGGAACCCTCGGCCAATGGTGCGCGCGCCTTCACCGCTGCCGGTTCGGTCGCAGTCGTTGACGACGCAGCATCGGGCAGAGCAGGCAGATCGGAACGTCCGGGCGGGAGGCGCAAAGAGCTTGGCATGGCGTAAGCGCGACAATTTGTGTCCCATAAGTGTAATTCAGCCGTGCCGCCGTGTCGGCTGGCGTAATGTCGAGGTTAACCACGAGTGCGCCAAGCGAGCGGCACGCCCCGGGACCCGACGCATTGGCTTTCCTGTCGGGCGAGGCGCTATGATCGATGTCGGCGTGGGGCGCAGCCTGCGGCCTCAGCCCTCCAGAATGCATGACGCGGCACCGGATACCGCCGCATCAACAAGCCAATTCAAGCCAATTCGAATCGGAACCTTGCCATGAAATTCGCCACCTGTGATTTGTGTGATGCCCATGAAGACGCGCTGGCCGACGGCCGCCTGCGCGTGTTGCAACCCGGCTTTCTGTTGTTCGGACAGGCCCGTCGTTTTGCCGGCCCGGCGGCGACGCTCAAAGTCTTTGAAGACAACTCGCGGGTACGCACCGCACTGGAGACGCCGGGCGACGGCCGGGTGCTGGTCGTGGATGGCGGCGGGTCGGTGCGCTGTGCGCTGGTGGGCGGCAACCTGGCGCTGCTCGGCGAGAAGAATGGCTGGGCGGGCATCGTGGTGAACGGTGCGGTGCGCGACACCGAGGAACTGGAAGCGTGCGAGATCGGTATTCGGGCGCTCGCCACGAACCCGCGCAAGAGCGTGAAGCTCGGGGCCGGGCAGACCGATCTGATTGTAGATATCGCCGGGGAGCTGGTGCGCCCGGGCGAGTGGATCTACAGCGACATCGACGGCATTCTCGTCTCGACGGAGCCGTTGGTATGACGAACGACGTGACAAGCAACGGGGAAGACGCGGCGATCCACGTCTTCGTCTACGGCACGCTGCGCGCGGGCGAGATCAACGACATGATGCGTGCGGCGGAGCGTCACCAGTTGCCTGCACCGGCTTATGTGGGCACGTCGACCTTGGGCGGCCGCCTGTACGACTTTGGCCGTTACCCGGGCATGGTGTTATCAACGCAAGCCAATGAGCGCACGGTCGGCGACATCTATCGCATTCCGGCGGCGTTGGTAGCCGTGCTCGACGAGATCGAAGCCGTCTATCCGGGGGAAGCGGGGTTGTTCGTGCGCGAGTTGCACGACGTGGCCCACGAGGGAGCCACGTATACCTGCATCGTCTACCCCGTGAACGAAGCGGCCGTGGCCGGTCTGCCGTACATCGCCAGCGGCGATTGGGTCGACTACCGGAAGTCGCGGGAAGTCAGCGCGGCATGACGTGGCGCGGCACGATGCGCCGCGATGCGGCGCATCGGTTCACTCGCCGCGCCTCGGAAACGCAAATGGGTTGAGCGACGTGCCGACATCGTAATGATCGATGCCGTCCAGTCGCTTGAGCAGGCGAGCGAGCCCGACGGTGAGCGGCAGCACCAGCCACTGCAACGCGCACTTGAAGACGAATTCGAGTCCGATCATGCGCGCCATCGCGGCGGCATCGAGCACGTAGGCAAACGCAATCACGACGAACACGAGCGTATCGAGCAAGGCAGCCAACGCGCTGCCCGCCATGATGCGCAAGCCCGCCCAACGGCCGTGCATGGCCACCTTCATGCGCGCGAGGGTCGCGGCGTTAGCAAACTCTCCGACAAAGCACGCCGAAACCGACGCCACGAACATATGCGTGATGGCTTCGAACCAGTGGCGCTGCACGTCATCGGTGAAGCCGGTTTGCGCAGCCCACTCCGGTTGCGTAGGTAACAGCGCCATCAGCCAGAGAAAGCCGATGAGGATGAGGTTGGCGGCGAGCCCGCTCCAGATCACCACACGGCTGATGCGATAGCCGTACACCTCGGTCAGCACCGACGCAAACAGATACGCGAACGGAAAGCTGATGATCGCCGCCGAAAACGTCAGCCGCAGCGGCTCTTCGGAGAGCGGCCACGGCAGCACGACTTCGCACACACGCGCCCCCAGCGCGTTCGATACCAGCAGAAAGCTCACGAACGCAATGGCGAGGCAGATCACGGCCGGGGTGATACGTGTGGCTTGTTGGTTGCGGGCAAGCGGGCATGTCGGTGCCGGTGACACCGGGTTCACCGTAGACGATTCGGCATGGGTAGGCGATGCGGTCATTGGCGTACCGTGCGGACGTTGCGAATGGAAATGGCGTGCGTCGAGCGCACCGGATTGATATCGAGACCGTGACGTCGCGTAAAACGTGCGCCGACCGTCAGGCGCGTGGGCGCACATTGGGCGAGCACGTCGAGAAAGACGGTCTCCACGCATTGTTCGTGGAACATCTCGCTGTCTCTGAATGAGAGCAAGTAGGCGAGCAAGGTCTGCCGACAGATGCGTGGCCCCGTGTAGTCGATCCATACGGTGCCGAGGTCGATACCGCCCGTCAGCGGACAGCGCGAGCTGAGCAGGTCGGAACTGAGACATTCGTGAGACAGCGTCGCCGACCCCGGGGCAGCGTCTTCCGCCTTGCTGCGGTTTCCAGCAATGCCAGCGCCTCCAGCATCGTGAACCGTTCGCAGCAGGCTGGCCTGTACGCCACCGCGCACCACGCCGACGGGCTCGGTGTCGAGACTCACCGTGTCGGACTCGTCACCGCAGGTGGCACGAACCGCCTGCCGGACCGGCGTCGCGCGCACAAGCACATAAGATTTCAGGCAATGGGTGAGCGCCCCCGCGACGTGGGCTTCCAGCGCCTGCGCCGATTCGAACCGAAGGTCGCGCAGCGTTGAAACGTACCGTCTCGCGTCCGACATTTCCAGCGTGAACGGCGAATCGCAGGGAATGACGATTTCCAGCACCGCAATTTGCGGGCGTTCATGCATGTCGAGCCAGGCAACCTCGTAGTCGTTCCAGAGATCGTAGCCGCGCATGCTGATTCCATGCGCGGTGTCAGATGACCCGCGCAGACGGGCATGCGGCAGTGGGCAAGGAAACACAGTCGCTGCGGCATTTGGGCTCACGTGCTCAGCTCCATGCGTGGCATGCACGTTGACTGAACGGGCTGCACCGGAAGGGTTGTGTGGCATAGGCTGGGGTTCATCCGAAAGTTTGATCGTCGAACTTAACGCGCGTGTCCGGCGCGTTCAATGCGCCGAATCTGAAATATGCCGATGCCGCCATGTCCGATTATGACCAGCGCAACGCGGGCGGTTGTGGGAGCATGCACGCATTCCGGTAGACATATGCGGCCTTTGTGCCGTCTCCCACACCATGCGATCGTCCGACATTGCCCGTTTGCTGACGCTCTCCGCCATCTGGGGCGCGAGTTTTCTTTTCATGCGTATCATCGTGCCGGCACTGGGGCCGTTGCCGACGGCCTTCTTCCGCGTCGCGCTCGGCGCGTTGGGGCTGGCCGTCATCCTGCTCGTGCTGCGTGTCCGTTGGCAGTTCAAAGGGTTGCTGGGCGCGTCGATGGTGCTTGGCGTGATCAACTCCGGCATTCCCTTCGTCATGTACTGTCTGGCCGCGCGCGTGCTGCCGGCAGGTTACTCGTCAATCCTCAATGCCACCACGCCGCTCATGGGTGTGCTGATCGGCGTGGTGTTCTTCCGCGAGCGTCTGACCGGGGCCAAGGGGCTTGGCGTGCTGCTGGGACTGATCGGTGTGGCCGTGCTGACCCGCACCGGCCCGGTGGCGATGTCCGGGCCCGTCGTGATGGGGGCGCTCGCGTGCCTCGTGGCGACGTCGTGCTACGGCCTCGCGGGATATCTCACCAAACGCTGGATTAGCGACCGCGGGGGCCTCGACGCCAAGCTCGTGGCGTTCGGCAGCCAGTTGGGAGCGGCGATCGTGCTACTGCCGTTCTTCGCTTACGTATCGACCACCACCGGCATGCCGGGCCCCGCCACGGGCGGCGTATGGGCGGCCATGGCAGCGCTCGGCTTCGTATGCAGTGCACTGGCCTATATGTTGTTCTTCCGGCTGATCGCCGATCTCGGCCCGCTTCGCTCGCTTACCGTCACGTTCCTCATCCCGCCGTTCGGTGTGCTGTGGGGGGCGCTATTCCTGAACGAAGCGGTCACCTTCGCTCACCTTGTCGGCGGCTGCTTCATCGCTATGGCCGTGTGGCTCGTCTGCAAGCCACCGAAGGTCGCCCCGGTCGCGAGTCGCGTGACGTCCTGACACGGTGCGTGAGGGAAGCAAGAAGGCCGGTAACTCGCGTTACCGGCCTTTTTTCATGATGTGGAATGAAGTTGCGGTGCGTAAAAATTTGCGCTGCTTGGCACAACATCATGATTTCAGGAAGGGAAACATCGTTTCACATCACAAAAATATTTTGTTATCTATTTGATTTATATAAATAAAAAATATGCGTTGAGTGCGACATTCGTTCTGTTGCGATGCGTGAAGAATCCCTAAACTCTTATACAAGACCTGCCGATTCGGAGACACAAAAAGCGGTCAACCGCCAGTGGCAACGACCGAACGGAATCAGGGCAGCAAAGAGATACCCCTCTTTTATTTGTATTGAGAAACCAGGAGAGATCACCATGACGACGCGTCAAGAACAAGTGAAGCAACTCGAGCAAGACTGGGCGAACAATCCGCGCTGGGCTGGCATCAAGCGTGGCTACTCGGCGGAAGACGTGGTGCGTCTGCGTGGTTCGATCCAGCCGGAACAAACGCTGGCCCGTCGCGGTGCCGAGCGTCTGTGGAACCAGATCAACGAGCAGCCGTTCGTGAACGCGCTCGGCGCGCTTACCGGCAACCAGGCGATGCAGCAGGTCAAGGCCGGTCTCCAGGCGATCTACCTGTCGGGCTGGCAAGTCGCCGGCGACGCCAACCTCGCTGGTGAAATGTATCCCGACCAGTCGCTGTACCCGGCCAACTCGGTGCCGCAAGTCGTGCGCCGCATCAACAACACGTTCACGCGTGCCGACCAGATTCAGTGGTCGGAAGGCAAGAACCCGGGCGACGAAGGCTACATCGATTACTTCGCCCCGATCGTGGCCGATGCCGAAGCCGGTTTCGGCGGCGTGCTCAACGCCTTCGAACTGATGAAGGCCATGGTCGAAGCCGGTGCTGCCGGCGTGCACTTCGAAGATCAACTCGCCTCGGTCAAGAAGTGCGGCCACATGGGCGGCAAGGTGCTCGTGCCGACGCGCGAAGCTGTCGCCAAGCTGGTGGCGGCGCGTCTGGCCGCCGACGTGCTGGGCGTGCCGACGGTGCTCATCGCCCGTACCGATGCCGAAGCGGCTGACCTGATCACCGCCGACGTCGACCCGATCGATCAACCGTTCTGCACCGGCGAGCGCACGGTCGAAGGCTTCTACCGCACGCGTAACGGTCTGGATCAGGCCATCTCGCGCGGTCTGGCGTATGCCCCGTATGTCGATCTGGTGTGGTGCGAAACCGGCAAGCCGGATCTCGAATTCGCCAAGCAGTTCGCTGAAGGCATTCACAAGCACTTCCCGGGCAAGATGCTTTCGTACAACTGCTCGCCGTCGTTCAACTGGAAGAAGAACCTCGACGACGCCACCATCGCCAAGTTCCAGAAGGAACTCGGTGCCATGGGTTACAAGTTCCAGTTCATCACGCTGGCCGGTTTCCACAGCCTGAACTACTCGATGTTCAATCTGGCCCACGGCTACGCCCGTCGTCAGATGAGCGCCTTCGTCGAGTTGCAGGAAGCCGAATTCGCCGCCGCCGACAAGGGCTTCACGGCGGTCAAGCATCAGCGTGAAGTGGGTACGGGCTACTTCGACGCCGTCACGCAGACCATCGAGCGCGACGCATCGACCACGGCCCTGAAGGGTTCGACGGAGGACGAACAGTTCTTCGACGAAAAGAAGGCGCAGGTCAAGGCAGCCTGACCAGGCTGAGGGAGGGCGCAGCGGCGCCCGCCCATGGTGATGCGTCGTGGGGGCACATCACTGTGAGCGGACTGCCGCCGCGCTTCGACCGCGCATCCCGGTCTATCCGGCCGGGGCGGCCCTGACGGCGTGTCCCGTCGTCGTCAGGGTTGCAGTGCACGCCGGACGAGAAGAGGCCCGTGAGCTTATCCCGCTCACGGGCCTTTTTTCATGGGGGCGACGTCGATTCTTTGCTAAATTGCGCAGACACCTACGCAAACTGAGGCAGCATGTTCCCGACGTCTTCCCGGCAGAATTCCCCGGACAGTTCCACGAGCCATTCTTCTCGCAATTTCCCGCGCAGTGCCCCGCAAAGTGCCCGGCGAATCGCCATCGTCGGTGCCGGTCCTGCGGGGCTGGTCGCCGCCCGCATTCTGCAATTGCGCGGGTTCCATCCCGTCGTATTCGAAGCCGAGGCATCGACGTCTGCCCGCGATCAAGGGGGCACGCTAGACCTGCACGTCGAGACCGGGCAAAAAGCCCTCGAACTCGCCGGACTGCACGACACGTTCGTCAGTCACGCGCGCTATGACGATCAGGGCACCCGCATGCTCGACTATGCGAGCGCGCAGCCCTTGTTTGAAGATTCACCGCCGTCCGGCACCGGCGATCGTCCGGAAATCGACCGGCGTGCGCTGCGTGACCTGCTGTTGGCATCGCTGTTGCCGGATACCGTGCGCTGGGGGCACAAGCTGGTTGCCGTCGAAGCGGTTGCGACGGCTGGCATGGGCGCGAGCGAGGGGGAGAGCAAGAACAACGAGCCCGCTGGTCAGCATGTGCTGCGCTTTGCCAACGGCGCGGAGGAAACCTTCGATCTGGTCATCGGTGCCGATGGTGCGTGGTCGAAGATTCGCGCGAAGCTCTCGGACGTGGTGCCGGTGTACACCGGTGTGACCTTCGTCGAATGCTGGCTCGACGAGGTAGATACGCGGCATCCCGAGATCGCGGCGCTGGTGGGACGCGGCACGATGTTCTCGCTGCACGACAACATGGGGCTGATTGCCCAACGTAACGGGGGCGGGCACGTGCGGGTGTACGCGGCGTTCCGTCGCCCGGAGAACTGGGCCGACGCGCTTGGTGTGAATACGCAAGACCCCGCACAGATGCGCGCCGCGTTGTTGCAGTGCTTTGCGGGCTGGTCGCCACAACTGCTGGCACTGATTTCGTCGTGTCTCGATGTCATCGTGACACGGCCGATCTACACGCTGCCGGGTGACTTCGGCTGGCGACCGGTGGCGGGGCTGACGTTGCTCGGCGATGCCGCGCATCTGCTGCCCCCGGTCGGTTTCGGCGTGAATCTCGCGATGCTGGATGCCGCCGAACTTGCCACGGCACTTACGCTGGATGGCGACTGGACCGTACAAGTGGCACAGGCGGCAGCCGCCATGAAGCACCGGGCAAACGAGGCGGCGCCAGAGGGTTTTGCGACATTCGATGCCATGTTCTCGGCAGACTCGGCTGAGACCTTCCTGCAAATCATGCAATCGCACTGAAGCGCGAGCCGTGAGTGCGAGGCCTTCTGGATGGCCTCGCCGCCAGTTCGCGTCAGGGGATGAGGACCAGCGATCCTGCCTTTTGGCGTCGCGCGATGTCGGTGTGCGCCTGCGCTGCGTCCTTGAGCGCATAACGGGTGGCAGTGACAGCCCCGAACACACCACGCCGATAGGCATCGAATACGGCTTGCGTCGCTTCGCCGACACGCCCCTGAAGGTGGTTCGCCATCGGGCCGCCGACCATGTGGATCCGGCGACGGGCAAGCTCAGCCTTGTCGAACTCCGGGGCACCGGAGGCGGCGCCGATCGTAACGATGGTTCCGCCGTCGCGTACTGCGGCCACTGTGGCTTCGAAAGTTGCCTTGCCGACGAATTCGTAGACGACATCGACGCCGTGCGGTGCAACGCGTTTCACCTGAGCCGCCAGATCAGGGGCGCCCGAAGGCAACGCATGATCGATTGCCGATGCGAGTGCGGCGAGCTTTTCCGGCGACCCGGCCGTGCCGATCACGATCGCGCCGCGCGCCTTGGCCCAGCGAGCCAGAAGATTGCCCACGCTACTTGAGGCCCCCTGAATCAGCACGGTCTGCCCGGCTTGCAAGGGGTAGTAGCCGTTCATTCCGGCCCAGGCGGTCAGGCCCTTGGTCAGCAAGGCAGCCACGATCTCGGCAGACAAGTCGTCCGGCACCGGCACCAGATGCTCGGCCGCAATCAGGCGCTGCTGCGTGTAACTGCCCGGCGCGAGGAAGTAGGCCATGCGCTGGCCCACTTCGATGCCGGTCACGCCGGTGCCCAGCGCTTCGACAATACCCACGCCTTCGACGCCCGGCACCGAGGGCAGTGGCACGGGGAAAATCCCTTGCCGGAACGCAGTGTCGATGAAATTGATGCCGATAGCCTCATGGCGCAGGCGCACTTCGCCGGCGTTGGGCGAGCCGATGGCGTCGTCCTCGATCTGAAGGACCGAGGGATCGCCATACTGATGGAAACGGAGGGTGGTGTTCATGATGCGTTGCCTTGAAAGATTGAAAGATTGAAAGAATGGGGAGCGTCAGATGACGGACAGCAGGCCGCCGTCGACTAGCAGGGCAGTGCCGGTTACATAACTGGAAAGGTCGGAGCCCAGCCACGCCACGGCGTCGCCAATTTCTTCCGGCCGGCCCAGACGGCGCAGTGGGGTGCGCTGGCGAAAGCCCTCGGCCGCTTCGGCGATGCCGGGGCTGGTGCGCAGCAGATGCGTGTCGATGGTGCCGGGTGCGACCGCGTTGACGCGAATACCGTCAGGGCCTAGCGCGTCGGCCATGGCCTTGGCCATTAGCACGACGCCGCCCTTGCTGGTGGAATAGGCGACCGTCATGCCGGCACCCGACAGGCCGCCCATGCTGGCCATCAGCACGATGCTGCCGCCTTTGCCGCGTGACTTCATCTGGCGCGCGGCGGCTTGGGCGCTGAACAGCGTGCCGTCGAGATTGACCGCCATCAGGCGATGGAAGTCGTCTTCGGACACGTCCACGCCGTCAGCGCGCAGGGTGATGCCTGCGTTCGCTACCATCACGTCAACGCCACCGAACGCTGCTGCGGCTTCGACCAGCGCATCGACCTGCTCACGCTGGCTGACATCCGTCGCATGAAACCGAACCGGTACGCCCAACGCCTCGATCTCACGGGTGGTGGGCGTGCCGCCTTCGCGCGGGGTCTCACTGATGTCGGACACGATGACTGCTTTGGCACCGTGCCGGGCGGCATTGATGGCGATCGCGCGACCGATGCCACTGGCCGCGCCGGTGACGACGACGACCTTGTCTTGCAGGATATTGGTGTTCATGACTGGGTCCTTAGCGCGGCAGTGCGTTGAGCTGCTGGAGTGCCGAGTACAGATTGGCCACCCCCCAGTGTTCGGTGATCTTGCCGTTTTGCACACGCATGGCATCCACGGTCTCGAAGTGAATCGCCTTGCCCGTGGGGGCCAAGCCGAGGAAGTCGCCTTGGTGCGTTCCGTAGTAGGTCTTGTACGTGGTGACCACGTCGCCATCGGCGCGCTGCCAGTGGATGACGGCGCGGAAATCCGGAAAGGCTTCGCGAAGCTTGCGGTAAAGGCCGAGCACACCGGCCTTGTTGGCGCCGCTGTTGGGCTGCGGCGTGTGGTCGACGAAGTCATCGGCGAACAGTTCGTCGAAGAGGGCCCAGTCGCCGCCGCCTTGCACCTCATCGGTGTTGCGGCGGATCACGGCCTTGGCGGCGTCGCTGATATTGAGTTCAGACATGAAAGGCTCCTTGGGAAGGCGGTGAGGGAGTGAACGCCTTAACCGAACAGCTTGGCAGCCGTCTTGGCGACCAGTTCGCCTTGGTGGCGGGCGCCCGCAAGATCGATCTCCGAGGGCTGACGCGAACCGTCGCCGCCCGCGATGGTGGTTGCGCCGTAGGGGGCGCCGCCCACGATCTCGGTCACGCTCATCTGGCCTTGATGGCTGTACGGCAGGCCGACGATGGTCATGCCGAAGTGCAGCAGATTCGTGATGATCGAGAACAGCGTGGTCTCTTGACCGCCATGCTGGGTCGCCGACGAACTGAAGGCCGCACCGACCTTGCCGTTGAGCGCGCCGCGTGCCCACAGGCCGCCAGCCTGATCGAGGAACGCGGCCATCTGGGACGACATGCGGCCGAAGCGCGTGCCGGTGCCGACGACGATGGCGTCGTAGTGCTCCAGGTCGGCGACAGTGGCGACCGGGGCTGCCTGATCGAGCTTGAAGTGCGCGTTCTTCGCTACCTCTGCCGGCACCGTTTCGGGGACACGCTTGATGTCGACTTGGGCACCGGCGCTACGGGCGCCGTCGGCGATGGCCTCGGCCATTTGCTCGATGTGGCCGTAGGACGAGTAGTAGAGAACGAGGACTTTGGTCATTTGAGGCTCCTTGGGTTGGACAACACAGTGAGTTGTCATGTCCCAAGCGTAGGAGCCGACGACCTATCGCGGTAGCCTCTTTGTTTCGATGGAATCCATCGAAAAAGACGATGCTACAGCCTGCGTTGCGCAGGAGCGATTGGGTCGGGAGGGGGGGCGAGAGCGAAAGCGCTACGCCGGCGCGTCGGTCGTGAACTGTTGCAGGCGGTCGATGAACCAGCGCCCGGCAGGTCCGGGCGGTTCGTCCGTGCGGTAGACGGCGTACATGGCGATGACCGGTATGGCCGGTTGGTGCATTTCCAGACGGAGGCGGACCAATCGACCGGCGTCCAGATCGGGCTCCACCATCGCCAGCGGCATATGTCCCCAGCCGAAACCGGCCTTGAGAAAGGCATGCTTCGCGCCAAGATCGGCAAGCCGCCAGATCAGCGGCGAGAACACACCGAAATTGGTGCCCGCCGTCAAGGTGGTGCGATCGGTCAGCACCAATTGCACATGCGCCTCCAGCACTTTGCTGGGCAGGATATCTTGGCTTGCGGCCAGCGGATGGTTGGGGGCGACCACGGTGACCATGGGCACTCCCGGCAGCCTTTCTGCGTTGAGGCCTTCGGGTATCACTGGCATCGAGCCGATCACACCGATACGGCATGTGCCTTCCAGCACCGGCTGGACCACGGCACCCAGCGCCTCGACATACATACGCAGCGGTGTCGTCGGAAAGGCCTCGCGAAAGGCGCCGACGGCATCGGTCAGCGAGGCCATCGGGTACATCACGTCGACAGCCACCGACAGCTCGGGCTCCAGTCCTTCGGACAAGGTGCGGGCGCGTGCCTTGAACGCATCCATGCCATTTACCACGTTCTTGGCTTCACTCAGCAGTGCCTTGCCCTCGTCGGTCAGCACCGGGTAGCGTGCGCTGCGGTCGAACAGCGTGACGCGCAACTGCGCTTCGAGATTCGCCATGGTCTGGCTGACCACGGACTGGGCCCGGCGCAGCTTGCGTCCTGCCGCAGAAAAACTGCCTTCCTCCGCGGCCGCGATGAAGGTTCGTAGCTGGTCCAACGATACGCCGTCGAGCATCTATCGCTCCTGCGGATGGATTCCATCGAAAAATATAGGCTTCTCAGCTACATGTCCAGTTCCTAGAGTTGCACTTACCTCTTCTGACGGAACATCTCGATGGACAACCTCACCGCATCACTGCATTCCAAGCGGCCAGTGACCGCACCGCAGAGCGCGCCGCGCTATGTGGTTCAGCGTGCCACCGGTCACCGACATGGCCCGGTGACACGGATCTTCAGCCCCGGCGACATCGGGCATCAGGTCAAGCCGTTTGTGTTTCTGGATTACTTCGATTTTCAGGCCACCGGCGGTGCCATGTTTCCAATGCATCCGCATTCGGGGATCGCCACGACGACGGTGCTGCTCTCGGGCGCTCTGCGCTATGAAGATACGACGGGGGCCTCGGGCGTGCTCGCAGCGGGCAGCGTTGAATGGATGCGTGCCGGTCACGGTGTTTGGCACGACGGTTCTCCGGCCGGTGCCGGGCGTTTTCGCGGCTACCAGTTGTGGGTCGCTTTGCCGGAGGCAATGGAACTTGCACCCGCGCAGAGTCAGTACTTGCCGCCTGAAGCCGTTCCGCAATCGGGGCCGGCACGCGTAATTCTTGGCCGCTATGCGGGTGTCCAGAGTCAGGCGCTTGCCCCTGAAGACCTTCTGTTTCTTCATGTCCGGTTAAGCGATGGCGAACGCTGGCGACTGACACCGGAGGCGGGGCACGACGTTGGCTGGCTGCATGTCAGCGAAGGGGCGCTGCATGTGGCTGGCACGCGTGTGGCTAACGAACTCGCAGTGCTCAACGAGAGTGACGCTGAGATCGATGTGGTCGCCGAAGGCGCGACGGAGTTCGTTATCGGCACCGCTGTCCGGCATCCGCACCCATTGGTGCTCGGGCACTACTCCGTGCACACCAGCGGCGCTGCGCTTGTGCGCGGTGAACAAGAGATTGCCCGCATTGGCGAGCAACTTCGCGCCCGTGGCCGAGCGCGCTGAACGCGCGGATCGGCATCGGATTTCCCGGTTTCCTCATTCCTTTGATTCTCGACATTCCTAAACGAACTTCACCATGTCCACTAACACCAATACCTCCGCTACCGCCGCCCCCACTTCGGTTTCGGCACTGTCCCTGATCGGCCGCTTGCTGATCGCGAGTCTTTTCCTGGTTAGCGCTTTCGGCAAGCTGGCAGCGCCCGCCGGCACTATCGGCTTCATCGCATCCGTGGGTCTCCCCATGCCTGTTCTGGCCTTTGCGTTGGCGCTGGCGACCGAATCGATCGGTGGCGTGCTGCTCGCGCTCGGTTATCGCACCCGTCTGGTGGCGGCCATCCTGGCACTGTTTTCCGTGGCTTCGGCGTTGATCTTTCACAACGCGCTGGGCGATCAGAATCAGCTATTCCATTTCATGAAGAACTTGGCCATGGCGGGTGGTCTGCTACAAGTCGTCGCCTTCGGCGGCGGCGCTTACAGCCTTGACGGGCGTCAATTCAAGATCGAGGGCATCTTAAGTTCTGCTCGCTGAGCGGACTGCCAAAGAAAAAACGGCTGCGACGCTTCGCAGCCGTTTTTTTCATTGGGTGATGTGTTGAAACCGGACCGGCCTATCGACTCAGCGATAGATGATGACCGGAATCTTCGAGTGCACGAGCACGCGCTGGGTTTCGCTGCCGAGCAGCAGGCTGGTGAGTCCGCGCCGCCCGTGCGAGGCCATCAGGATGACGTCGCAGCCATGACGCTCAGCGGCGTCGATGATGCCGAGGTACGGGGCAGGGAAGGTGGAGGTGTCGCGATGGAACGGCACGCTGGCCGCGGCGGCCGATTCGGCCAGCTTGTCGAGATGCGAGCAAGCCTCTTCGGCGATGCGCTCACTGAAAGTTGCGGGCGCTTCGAGGACGTATTCGCTGAACGGAGAGTAGGGATATTCGGCGAGGCAACAATAGCCGGTCACTCTCGCGCCAAGGGCGCGCGCCAGTTCGAGTCCGCCGGTAACGGCTTTTTCGGATAGCTCCGAGCCGTCGGTCGGAATGAGGATATGGGTAAATAACATATGACCTCCCGCAGTTGGCGTTGCTGAACACGCGTTCACAGGCTCGCGCAGGTATGACGGTCTTGCACAACCCAGTCGGTCAGTGCGTTCGGTTCATGCTGCCGACGCCATGACAGACCCTTCGCTTCGATTCTATGGCTTTGGCGCGACGCAACAACGGGGGCAAACCCGGTAATGCACGGCCACTTTCCCCCTGTCTCAAGTAAAGCGCAATTCCAGTGCATTCGCGGGCGCATGCCCCGCAAACGTGCAAAATCGATACGTCATCAGCGGTCGACGCGATGTCGTGTGACGTCCTTTATGTATCGGACGGACGCCGCGTAACAAACGTTCCACATGATGCATGTGTCGAATCGACGCACGGCGTTCGCCATGGCCATCGGTTCACGCGCTCGCTGGCCCTTCGTCCTGCCAATACGTCGGACTGCTGTAGTGATGCTTGAGATGGTCGATGAACAGCCGCACACGCAGCGGCAGATGCCGGCGTTGTGGAAACACGGCGTGAATGCCGATGGGCGGTGCGGCAAATGCGTCCAGAACGGTCACCAGCCGGCCGGCCCGAATATCGTCACCTACCTCCCACCACGAGCGCCACGCGAGGCCGTAGCCGTCGAGGCACCAATCGTGCAGCACCGCGCCGTCGGTGCATTCCATCGTTCCGTTCACGCGGATGGTGACGACCTTGCCGTCCTGCGCGAAGGTCCAGCCACGTTGCTGATTCGCGGTCGAGCCGAACGCGAGGCAGTTGTGACGTGCGAGCGCATCGAGCGAATCGGGCGTGCCCCGCTTCGCCAGATAAGCAGGCGCCGCCACGCAGACGCGCCGGTTCTCGCCAAGCCGCAAGGAGACCAGACTCGAATCGGGCAACTCGCCCAGCCGGATCGCACAGTCGAAGCCCTCGTTGACCAGATCGACGAGCCGGTCGGACAAATCGAGCGTGACGGTAACGTCGGGATGCGACTCGATGAACACGGGCAACAGCGGCGCCACGTGACGGCGCCCGAAGCCGGCGGGGCCCGACAGCCGCAAATGCCCGCTGGCTTTGACGCCACCGGCGGATACCGCGCTTTCCGCGTTATGCATCTCGTTCAGAATGCGCTGGCAGTCCTCGAGAAAGGCCGAGCCCTCGAAGGTGAGCGTCACACGTCGTGTGGTGCGCACGAGCAGTTTCACGCCCAGCCGGGTTTCGAGCGCGTCGATGCGCCGCCCGATCACGGCGGGGGCCACGCCTTCAAGCGCGGCGGCCGCCGACAGGCTGCCTTTGGCGGCCACGGCGACGAAAGTTTCGAGTTGTTTGAAGCGATCCACGCGGCGATTATGTACTAAAAAGTCAAAGATAAAGTGATGTTTTGGCTATTTTATGACGTTCTGTATAGGTAATACAATCGACCTGCAACGACAAGTGTCAACCGACCCCCAAGCTATGGCTTCTCGCATTCAGGCAGTGATCTTCGACGCGTACGGCACGCTGTTCGACGTGTATTCCGTCGCGGCGGCCGCCGAGCAGCAGTTCCCCGGTCACGGGGCGGCGCTTGCGGAGTTGTGGCGCACCAAGCAGATCGAATACACGCAACTGCGCACGCTCTCTGGCCCGAATGGAGAGCGCTACCGCCCGTTCTGGGACATCACGGCCGATGCACTGCGCTACGCCGCCGCGCGCCTGAATCTCACGCTCTCGCCGGTGGCGGAGAAGCGTCTGATGGACGAATACACCTGCTTATCCGTGTTCCCCGAGAACCCGCCGGTGCTGCGTGCCCTGCGCGCCATGGGGCTGGGTCTTGGCGTGCTCTCGAACGGCAACCCGCAAATGCTCGACGTCGGCCTGAAGAGCGCGGGCATCAAAGACCTGTTCGATCACGTGTTGTCGGTCGACGCCGTGCGCAAATACAAAACGGCCCCCGAGGCCTATCGACTGGGTCCGGCCGCGTTCGGCCTGCCGGTCGAGTCCATCGTTTTCGTCTCCAGCAACGGCTGGGACGCGGCTGGTGCCACCTGGTTCGGCTACCCGACGTTTTGGGTCAACCGTGCCGGGCTGCCGGTCGAACAACTCGGCGTGACGCCGCAAGGGATGGGGCGCGACATGCGCGACTTGCAGCGTTTTGTCGAGTCTCTGACGGGAGCGCGCGCTTCACGTTCATAGCCGTAAAAACGGCATGGCGTGACGCCTCTTGTGCAAAGCCCCTGATGTTCCTTCTTGCGGCGCACTCCCTTATATAAATCAAGAAAGCTGGAGATCCCTGATGTCCCTGACGCTGCCCCCCGGCATGCAACTGCATGTCGATGCGAACACTGATGTTCGTCCTGAATACGAAGCGATCCTGACCCCCGAGGCGCTCGCGTTCATCGCCAAACTGCACCGTGCGTTTGAACCGCGCCGGCAACAATTGCTGGCGGCGCGGGTCGAGCGCGCTGCCCGCCTCGATGCCGGTGAAGTGCCTGACTTCCTGCCCGAAACTCAAGCGATTCGCGACGCCGACTGGCGCATTGCGCCGCTGCCCGACGCCCTGCAATGCCGTCGTGTGGAAATCACCGGCCCGGTCGAGCGCAAGATGATCATCAATGCGCTGAACTCGGGGGCGGACAGCTACATGACCGACTTCGAAGACTCGAACACGCCGAACTGGCACAACCAGTTGCAGGGTCAGATCAACGTGCGCGACGCCGTGCGCGGCGAAATCAGCCTCGAGCAGAACGGCAAGCAGTACAAGCTGAACGACAAGGTGGCGACGCTGATCGTGCGCCCGCGCGGCTGGCATCTGGACGAGAAGCATGTGTCGGTGGACGGCGTGCGCATGTCGGGCAGTCTGTTCGACTTCGGCCTGCATTTCTTCCACAACGCGAAGGCATCGCTGGCGCGCGGCTTCGGGCCGTACTACTACCTGCCCAAGCTGGAAAGCCATCTCGAAGCGCGTCTGTGGAACGACGTGTTCGTGCTCGCGCAGAACGAGCTGGGCGTGGCGCAAGGCACCATCAAGGCGACCGTGCTGGTCGAGACCATTCTCGCCGCGTTCGAAATGGATGAAATTCTGTACGAGCTGCGTGAGCATAGCTCGGGCCTGAACGCCGGCCGCTGGGATTACATCTTCTCGTGCATCAAGAAGTTCAAGGTCGATGCCGACTTCTGTCTGGCCGATCGCAGCCGCATCAACATGACGGTGCCGTTCATGCGCGCCTATGCGCTGTTGCTGCTCAAGACCTGCCATCACCGCAATGCACCGGCGATTGGCGGTATGAGCGCGCTGATTCCGATCAAGAACGACCCGGACGCCAACGAGAAGGCGATGGCCGGCATTCGTGGCGACAAGGCACGCGATGCCACCGATGGCTACGACGGCGGCTGGGTGGCACACCCGGGCCTCGTGCCGGTGGCCATGGAAGAATTCGTGAAAGTGCTGGGCGATCGTCCGAACCAGATCGACAAGCAACGCGACGACGTGAAGGTGAAGGGCCGCGACCTGCTCGAATTCAAGCCGGAAGCGCCGATCACCGAAGCCGGGCTGCGTTACAACATCAACGTCGGCATCCACTATCTGGGGGCGTGGCTCGATGGCAACGGCTGCGTGCCGATTCACAACCTGATGGAAGATGCGGCGACCGCCGAGATCTCGCGCTCGCAGGTGTGGCAATGGATTCGCTCGCCGAAGGGCAAGCTCGAAGACGGCCGCAAGGTCACGGCCGAGCTGGTGCGCGAATTGATTCCGCAGGAACTCGCCAACGTGAAGGAGCTGGTCGGTCAGGTCGCACCTTCGTATGATCGTGCGGCTGTGATTTTCGAGCAGATGAGCACGAGCGAAGACTTTGTCGACTTCCTGACGCTGCCGCTCTACGAAGAGGTCTGATCGGCAGGTCGGCGGCAGCAAGACGTCGTCAGTAGGAAATCATTGGGAAATCAATGAGCGGGCGGGGCGATAGCGATATCGCCCCGCTTTGCTTTTCTGGCAGTGGATTTTGCGTTCTTGAGTGTGACTGCTTGGGCTAAACCTGAAATGCAACGATGGTCGTTGCTGTGAAACTGGCAATCGTTTCCGGGCGCGCTGCCCGGATTGCCTGATTTCAGAACACGACGACCGATCGCCCCATGAGCACTTCCATCAACGCCACCGCTTTGCCCCTACAGGGCTATCCCGGTCTGCAACTCAGCGACAACCGCGCGCAACTGATTGCCAACTGTGTTGCAACGCTCGATGACGATCTGCCTTGGGCCATGAGCGACGCCGCCATCGATGCGTCCTGCGAACGATTCATCGACGATGTCACGCGCATGGGCGTCTGGGACCGCTTGATGGACATGTTTCAAAGCGGCTCGCAGAAGCGCGAGATTTTGAAAGCGGCGGCACGGTGCCACGTCGCGAGCTACGCGCACGGCCGGCGCTATTTGTTCGCCAAAGGCCATTACCCGCTCAAGACGGGCGACCAGAGCCTGTATCTGCTGCAACGACTCTTGCCCGAGGCGCGCACCGCGCTGCTGACTTCGCATGCTGCAAGGCTGCCGGCGGTGTCGGCACTCTCGATCATCGTGGTCACGATCCCCGGCACCCCGTTGCGCTTGCCGCTGCTGCCGGCGTGCTTCTCCCATGCGGACGGCGCCTTGAGCGAGCATGAGGCCGGTCTGCTGATGGACTTGCGGACCGAAGAATGGATGACAGTGAGTGACACGATCGCCAGTAGAGACGACGCACTGTCGGAGCCGGATTGCGCATTGGCGGCAAGGCAGGAGGAACTGCTGGCGAATGCCTTCTCGCTGGGCGGTTGCCAGGATGACGCGGCGACGGAGTTCTTCAAGGCAATGCAGCACTTCGCGAGGGGGCGGCAATATGACGATGCCCTGCGGTGTCTGGCCCGGGGGCGCGTGTGTTATTCGGCAAACGAGGTATCCGAGCGCGTCACCAACGCTATCGTCAGCGCTGCGCATCTGTGCAGCCTCAACGCGCAGTACGCCATGTCCGGCGTCTTTTACGCGGCTGCGGCCGACATTCATGAAGAAGCCGATGGGGCGGCAATGGCCGCCAGATTTCGCGAGCGGGCCGACGAGTGTTTTCGCTGGGCGGATCTGCTGGAGGCGGATGTACGCAACGAAGACGCGATTGCCGTGGCGATCGACAAGGCGATTCGACGCCATCGCGATGCGCTGTCATCGTCGGGTTTTGCTTCGGGCTCGACCACGGTTTTCATGGACGACATGTGCGATCCGATTTCCGCCATGGCATTCGACGCCGGGGAGGGCGAGCGCTGGTGCCTGTTGCTGCGAGGGGAGCATCAGGGCAAGCGGACCTACGACCTGATTACTGTCGAGTCGGCGCAGCAACTGGAAGCGATCGGTACGCATCCGCTGACGCGCGAAGCATTGCTCCGCAGCGACATCTTGCGCGGTGTTGAGGCGCTGGACCTGCTGGTCGCCACGGAACCCCGGCCGTCGTCGTGAGCGTCACGTCCGTCAGCAACGTTGCCTGACACGTCAATCGAAGCGGCGGGTACTGCTTTGTCTTGTTGAAGTTGCCGCGCTACACTGAACCTCGCCACTCTGACCATGAACGATGGACGCGAGGATGCCGATGCCAGCCGACTTTCCCGATGACACCCCTTACGACGCGCTTCGCGATCCGCACACCGTGACGCCGCCATCGCAACCCGGCGCGCGCGCCACGGGCAACGTGGTGGAAGCGCGCCCCGAGCGCCTGCGCCAGATGTACCCGCCCATTGCCCCGTTCGCGAGCGGCATGCTCGACGTGGGCGACGGCCATCAGATCTACTGGGAGCAGTGCGGTAACCCGCACGGCAAACCAGCCGTGTTCCTGCACGGTGGCCCCGGCGGCGGATGTTCTCCCGAGCAGCGGCGGTTGTTCGATCCCGCTAAATACTGCATCACGTTGTTCGATCAGCGCGGCTGCGGCCGCTCGTTGCCGCACGCCAGTCTGGATCACAACACCACGTGGGATCTCGTGCGCGACATCGAGCGCTTGCGCGAAAAGTTCGGCTACGACCGGTGGCTCGTGCTGGGGGGCTCGTGGGGCAGCACGCTGGCGCTGGCATATGCGCAGACACATCCCACGCGCGTGAGCGAACTGATCGTTCGCGGCATTTTCACCGTGCGCCGCGAGGAGCTGCATTGGTATTACCAAGAGGGGGCGTCGTGGCTGTTCCCGGACCGCTGGGATGCGTTTCTCGCCCCGATTCCGCTGGAAGAGCGCGGCGACCTGATGCGCGCCTATCGCAAGCGTCTGACCGGGGCCGACGAGGCCGCGAAGATCGAAGCGGCCCGCGCGTGGAGCATGTGGGAGGGCAGCACCATCACGTTGTTGCACGATGCGGCGCTCACTGAGGCGTTTGGCGATCCGCATTACGCGATTGCGTTTGCGCGAATCGAAAACCACTATTTCGTGCACGACGGTTTTCTGAAGCCCAATCAGCTGATCGATGACGCATGGCGATTGCGCGGAATTCCCGGTGTGATCGTGCAGGGTCGCTACGACGTGGCCACGCCCGCGCGCACTGCGTGGGAATTGCACAAGACTTGGCCGGAAGCCGACTTCTTCTGGGCGGCCGACGCGGGCCACGCGTTCAATGAACCGACGATTCTGCACTGGTTGATCGAGGCGACGGACCGGTTTGCGTAGTGGTGTGACGGCTCGATGCAGAAAGCGTTTGGGAGCCCGCCCGCATGTGTTCGGCGATTCCTGAAATATCCGGGCGGCGGGCGGCGCGATAGTCGGGGAGCGGCGGCACCTGCGTGATCCCCACGCCCGGTGGCTGACGCCAACGCACAGTTGCGTTCGACACGTCAGAGGCACAGCGATGCTACCCGCTCACCCCCTATCTCTTCCGTTACACGGATATCCCGCCCAGCAGCTCAGCGAGGTACGCGCCGACGCGATTCAATTCGGTGTTGGTGCACTCGAACATGCGCTGCGCAACGAGGTGGACAACACGGTTGCCTCTCGCGCGGCATTCGAGCAATTCCGACGCTGCGTGATGCAGATGGGACTGTGGGATTACATCAAGGACTTTTTTACAAACGGCGCACGAAAGCGATCGATTCTGGACGCGCTGGCCCGCTGCCATATCGGGTCATCCGTGCAGGGGCGGGAATATTTGCGCGCGCTGGGTGAGTATCCGCTGAAGACGGGCGAGAGCAGCCTGTATCTGCTGGCGCACCTGACGACCGATGTCCGCTCGTACATGCTGATGCCGACGCCTGATAACTTGTCCTGCGAACGGCTGATATTGGCGGATTCGGGGCCACCCATTCAAGTCATAGTGCCCGGCATCGGTCTTCGCCTGCCGCTCATGGCGGATTGCTTTGGTGATGGCTATGGGGCGGTCACACCGACTGAATACAATTGGCTGATGAACGGTGAGTTCGCAGGCGGGAAATCGATTAGTCAGATTCTGTCCGACCGGCATGAAGCACTGTCGCTCGTCGAGTACGAAACGCTTGGACTCGCTTGCGAGAGCGATGCGCATATCTATCTGAGGGCCGGCCTGTTCAAAATCGCGAGTCAGTTGCTTCAGAGTGCTATCGAGGCGTTCGTGCGACTAACGGCACCGGAGGCTTTGATCCGGTGCCTCGGACAGGCTCAGGTGATTTTTCCGATCGCGGGCGACGCGTCGGCCGTCGTCAAGGCGTGTGATTGGTACGCCAGCACCTTAGCGCATGCCGGAAGGAATCACGAGGCGAAGGAGGTTCGTCGCGAAGTCGACGAGTTCGAGCGAGTCATGAGTAAGCATGGCGGGATGAGTCCCGCGCTTGACTGACATGGCCGGACAAATCCACACACCGGGTGTTGATGTTGCCGCGCCCGACAGAATTGAGGCATCGCAATGCTATCGACAGTGACCAGAAGCCTGCCCGTGCAGGGATACCCCGGTGGTGAGCTCAGCGAATTGCGCGCCGAAACGGTGCGAACGTGCATCGACGCGCTTGATCTGGTCATTAAGAATTACGCTGATAACGGATCTCGTCTGTCCGCGGCGTTTCAACGCTTTCGGCACGACGTCACCCAGATGGGGTTGCGTGATCGGGTCGTGGATGTGTTTGCCAATGATGGTCAGAAACGAAGCATCCTCGATGCGTTGGTGCGCTGCCATATCGCGTCAACCCCCGAGGGACGACAACACTTGCGCGAATCGGGGGAGTATCCGCTGAAGACGGGCGAGAGCAGCCGGTATCTGTTTCAAAAGCTGAACGCGGATGCCCGGTCAGTGATGCTGCGCCCGTTAGCAGGAAGTCCCGTCAATGAGGGGGTGGCGGTCTCTCCTTGCGGGCTTGTGACGGTGCAGATTCCTGGCGTCTGCATGCGCGTACCGCTCATGCCGGAATGCTTCGGCTGCGGCGACGGTGCGATTACCGAAATGGAGTGCGAAGGCCTGATGGATTCCGCATGTGGTGCGTCGAACTCTATTCGTGAGTGCTTGGTGTCAATGCGTCAAACGTTATCGCCGGACGCCCTCACAAGGCTGGCGCGCGACCACGAGCGAGATGCTTGCGCCTATGCGTTGGCGGGGCGGTTCGATGTCGCGGCGGGACTCTACACGCGAGCGATTTCGAATTTCGCGAGCGCCGACAAGCAAGCGGCCGTCATTCGCTGCCTCGCGAGTTCCAGGGATACATTTATCGCGGTGGGTGGTTTCTCGGAGGTGCTGCGTGCTTGCCTGGCATTCGCCGAGCAGTGCGAGGGGGCGGGGCAAGAGCTCCGGGGGAAAGAGTTACGTCAGAAGGTCGGTGAATTCACGATCTACGTTGAGGGACGCGGGGCAGTTCGCGGCATGCATGGAGGGGCGCCTCACGCGGGCCAGTATCGGCGTATCACGTTGAGGTGATTTCATGGCCGCAAATGACAACACCCCGGAGGGTGGACTGACGTCCAACCTGCCGGGGTGTCGTTCAATGCTTTGCGGGCGAATCTGACGATGTCGCCGGTAGCGCCAGTCGAAGTGACCGGCGCTGCACGGACTTAGTCGCCGCGACGCTTGAAGCCGCCGCCGGTGCCGCCGTTACGATTGCCGCCGCCGTAGCCGCCGCGATCCTGACGATAACCACCGCCGGTGCCACGGTCCTGACCTTGACGGTTGCCTTCGAACGGACGCGATGCGCGACGCTCGAAACGGTCGGTACCGCTGCCGTTCGAGAAGCCGCTGGTGTTGCCGGCGTTGCCGCCATTGCCACCTTCGCCGCCGGCGTAGCCACCTTGGTAGCCGGTGCTTTCACGACGCTCGAAAGTGCCGCCAGCCGGCTTGCCTGCGCCACCAAAGCGTTGGCCGCCTTGATAACCGCCGCCACCGTTGCCGCCTTGACGCGGGCCGTTATTGCTCCAACGGCCTGCACCCGCACCTGCACCCTGACGCGGACCGCCACGGCCTTGGCCCGGACGCTTGCCGCCGGTGCCTGCACCCGCCTTGGGGGCCGAGCGGCGCGGCTCGAAGCCGACCACAACGTTTACCGGCAGGGGTTGACGCGTGTAGCGTTCGATACGACGCACGGCACCGACTTCGGCGTGTGCGGCGAGGCTCACGGCGACGCCGCGGCGACCGGCACGGCCCGTACGGCCAATGCGGTGAACGTAGTCTTCGGCGAACTTCGGCAGATCGTAGTTGAACACGTGCGTGATGCCCGGCACGTCGATGCCGCGGGCAGCGACGTCGGTCGCCACCAGCACGCGCACCTTGCGCTCGCGCAGGGCGCGCAGCGTGCGGTTACGCACACCTTGCGGCATGTCGCCGTGCAGTGCGGCGCTGTCAAAACCGGCTTGTTCGAGTTGATCGGCCAGCAGGTCGGCGTCGCGCTTGGTCGACGTGAACACGATGGCCTGGTCGAGCGAGTCGTTACCGAGCAGGTGCGTCAGCAGGCGATCCTTGTGCGAGCGGTCGTCCACATAGTGCAGCATCTGTTCGATGTTTTCGTTCGTGCGCTGGTCGTTGCTGCGGGTGATCTCGATGGTTTCCGGATCGCGCAGCAGACGACGCGTGATTTCGCTCAGGCGGCCGTCGATCGTTGCCGAGAACAGCAGCGTCTGGCGGGTCGCCGGCGTCGCGTCGACAATCGTTTGAATGTCGTCGATGAAGCCCATGTCCAGCATGCGGTCGGCTTCGTCGAGCACGAGCATCATCAGTTGCGACAGATCGATCTTGCCGCTGGAGATGTGGTCGAGCAGACGGCCCGGCGTTGCCACGATGATTTCGGGCTGCTTGGCCAGCATTTCCAACTGACGCGGGTAGGGCATGCCGCCCAGAATGCTGACGGTGCGCAGACGGCGCAGTTGCTTGCCGTACGTGTCGGCGGCCGTCGACACCTGCTGAGCCAGCTCACGCGTGGGCGTGAGCACGAGCAGCAGCGGTTGCGCGGCGACGCGACGAATGCGTTGGCCCTTGCGCGGCTTTTCGCCCGGGGCAGCCGGTTGGTTGCGCGGGTGAGCGGCCGGGGCACGGTTGCCGAGGTCGCCGCTGGCTTGCATTTCGGCAAAGCGGTGAATCGCGGGCAACATGAAAGCGGCGGTCTTGCCCGAGCCCGTCGGGCTCGAGACCAGCAGGTCGCGACCGGCGAGCGCGGCGGGAATCGCACGCTGCTGCACGGGGGTCGGGCTGGTGTAACCGGCGGTGTTGAGTGCCGAAAGAATGGCTTCGTTCAGGCCGAGTTCGGCGAACGTGGGGCCTTCAGCAACGGCGGCAACTGCTGCAACTTGCGGAGCAGCGGCGTCGATTGCGTTTTCTTCGGACGAAGGGAAATAGGTCTGCGCGAGCGCAGACATCTTGGATGTCTGTTCCATGAATCCTCTTGCGGATTGATAGGGTTACGTTGGGGCGTTGGCGCCAATCGGCAAACCCAATTCGTCGCAAGCAGGAAGCAAATCGCGGATGGGGCAGAAAGCGGATCGAAATCCGTATCGTAAGCCAGGGGACGGTGGCGGGTCGTTCGGTTAGGAACGCCAGTACCGGCAAGAACTACTACAAAGGCTTATCACAGGATTGGGGCAAAACGCAGTTTTCGTCGCCTGATGGGGTACAACATGGTGCCCCGAAAAGCGAAGCGCGAATTATACCTGATTTTTTTTGGAAATGCACGTCGGCATTTACACGGGGTGAAAAAGCCCGCTGCTGACGCCGATCCCGCCACCCGCAACTCGCCGACGGATGCCCGTGATCTCTCGTGTTCCTGCGTCGATCCGCTAGGTTGCTCGCGGCGTGCCCGATTACAATAGCGCCATGTCTTCGATTACGCTTCTTGCCCTCGATACGTCGACCGAGTTCTGTTCGGTTGCCGTGTATCGTCATGATCCCGCCAGCGACGCACCGGCGCTCGTCGTCGAGCGTCACCTCGACACCGGTCCCGTCTCCAGTACCCATATTCTGCCGGCCGCGCGCGACGTGCTCCGCGAGGCTGGTCTTGCGCTCGCCGACTGCGATGCCATTGCCTTTGGCGCCGGGCCGGGGTCGTTCACCGGCCTGCGCACGGCGTGCGGTGTCGCGCAAGGGCTGGCCTTCGGTGCCGGTTTGCCGGTCGTGCCGGTCGGCACGCTGCTGGCCTGCGCCGAAGCGGCCCGTGCGACGCACGTCGACACGGAGCGTGTGCTCGTCGCGCTCGATGCCCGTATGAACGAGGCCTACTGGGCCGATTACGTATGGGATGCCGCTGCCGGCGACTGGCGTGAAGCGCAGGCGCCTTCACTCGATGCGGCAGAGTTGGTGCGAGCCCCTGACGCGCCGTTCGTGGTCGCCGGGAATGCCGCCGTCGCGTTCGGCGATCGCCTGATTGCCGCCCAGCAGGCGCAGGGCGTGCTGGCCGACGCCATGCCGCGTGCGCGCTATGTGGCGACGCTCGCAGCGCGTGCGTTCGCACGGGGCGAGGCGATCCCTGCCGATCAGGCGATGCCTGTCTATATCCGGAACAAGGTCGCGCAGACGACGGCCGAACGCGAAGCCATCAAGCAGGCGGCAGCCCAGGCTGACGGCAAGGGGGCGTCCTGATGCGTCAGACTGGCCCGAACCATTACTCGCCGATGACCCTGGCCGACCTCGACGAAGTCATCGCCGTGGAAGTGCGCGCCTATCCGTTTCCGTGGACGCGCCAGAACTTCGCCGATTCGCTCGATGCCGGTCATCAGGGCGTGTGTCTGCGTGCAGTGGACGGCTCGCTGCTCGGCTATTTTCTATTGATGCCGGTGGTCGACGAGTCGCATCTGCTCAACGTCTGCGTGGTGCCTGAGATGCAGGGCAACGGTCTGGGGGTGGCGCTACTCGAAGAGATCGTGCGCACTTCCCGAGAGCAAGGCATGGGCGGCGTGCTACTGGAAGTGCGGCCGTCCAACATGCGTGCGTTGCGCATTTACGAGCGTTTTGGCTTCGAACAGATCGGCCGGCGCAAAGGATACTATCCGGCCAGCGGGCGTCGCGAAGACGCCATCGTGATGCGCCTGTCGTGGGAGACCGATCGTGCCGTGGCCTAAAGCAATTCTGGAAGAGTTCGGCCTTTGGCCAGTATGGATGTCGCACGAAGCGGTGGCTGCGGCTGCCGCCGATGCGGCGAATGCCGCGCAGGAAGGGGACGTTGCGACGCTGGACGTTGCCGTGGCCAGCGCAGCGCTTGACGCTGACGAGCTGCCGCCTTGGGACGTCACGCCGCCCGTGGTGGCGCGCCCAGTGGCCCGAGCTAACGCATTCGATGCTGCCCCATCGGATTCGCCGTCTGAGCGGGCGATACCCGTCCCGGCATATCGGGAGCCGCCTGTCGCACCGGCAGCGCGTGCCGCCAACCCGCGTCCGGTGGCGTCTAACCCTGCGGGCAATGCTGGCAGGGCGAGCGATATGCCGCCCGACGATGTCCCGATGTGGCTCGACAGCGAAGGCAATGGCGACGGCGATGCGGCGGCCGATGCCGCGCTGTGGTCGATCGTGCGCGATGGTGGTGCCGCAGAAGCTGAGAAGCGTCCGGCATTGCCGGCCGTAGAAACACTGGATTGGGAAGCGCTGACCGAGCGTGTGGCCAACTGCCAGTTGTGCGGATTGTGCGAGAAGCGTACGCAAACCGTCTTCGGCGTCGGCGACCGCGAGGCTGACTGGTTGCTCGTTGGCGAAGCGCCGGGGCAGCAGGAAGATTTGCAGGGCGAGCCGTTCGTGGGGCAAGCGGGCAAGTTGCTCGACAACATGCTGCGGGCATCGGCGCTCAAGCGGGGCGAGAACGTGTATATCGCCAACGTGCTCAAGTGCCGCCCGCCCGGCAACCGCGATCCCGAGGCGGACGAGGTGGCGAGCTGCGAGCCGTATCTCAAGCGTCAGGTGGCGCTGCTCAAGCCGCGTGTGATCGTGGTGATGGGGCGCTTTGCCGCACAGAGCATCTTGCGCACGCAGGCGAGCATTGCGAGCCTGCGTGGACGTGTGCACGAGTATGAAGGCGTGCCGGTGATCGTGACGTACCATCCGGCATATCTGTTACGCAGTCTGCCCGACAAGGCCAAAGCCTGGACGGATTGGTGCCTGGCGCGGGCCACCTACGAGGCGGTGTGCGAATCGACTCCGGCCAACAAGCCTATCGCGAACTGATCGCAACGCTGCGCGAGCCGCCGGTAAGGGACCTCGCGTGGCTTCTGTTGTCCGACGATCTGCTCAGTGCCGCACGATTTCCGGCGGCGCTGGCGCATCTCGATGACGGGCAGGGCGCCACGGCGGCATTGCACGACTGGTTGCTCGCCTGCGATGCCGACGCCGAGCCGCTGCGCGAGTTCATCGTGCAGCAGGGCGAGAGTAATCGTCTCGGACGCTATGCCGAGCAGTTGCTGCATTTCGCGCTGATGCACAGCCCAAGCCTTGAACTGCTGGCGGCTGGGCTGCAAGTCCGCGATGTCCGGCGCGGCAACATGACACTGGGCGAGTGCGACTTTCTGCTGGAGCGACGCGCCGACCGGCGGTTGTTGCACTGGGAACTGGCCGTCAAACTCTATCTGTTCGTGCCCCCGGCGGGGCCGGTCGCTCAGGTGCCGCCGCTGGACGAACGCTCGCTCCAATTCCACTGGCTGGGTCCGAATCTCGCCGACAGTCTCGCCGACAAGGTGGCGCGGCTGCTCGGTCATCAATTGCGGTTGACGACATTCGACGCCGTGCGCAGCGCATTGCCTGCCGCGGGCCCGTGGTTGCCGCAGGTCTATCTCAAGGGGTGGTTGTTCCATCCGCTCACTCAGCCTTCCGTGTTGCCGCAGGTGGCCGCCGAGACACATGGACGGGGCTGGTGGGCGACGCTTGATGAGTGGTGGGTGCACGCCCAGCAGGCGGTGTCAGCCGGTGACGCGCAGGCAGACGAGGCGTGGGCCATTCTGCCGCGGGTGCGTTGGCTGGCGCCTGCGCGCGTGGCCGAACATGCGGTGTTCTCGCTCGAAGCCATGCGCGAGCGTATCGAGACGCACTGGCGTGAGCGAGGGGTGGCCGAGCCGTTGTTGATCGTGTCGCTGACACGGGCGGCGCCTGTCGCGGGTACCGCACCGGCACAGAGCGACTGGATCGAGCGCGAGCGTGGTTTTATCGTGCCCGACTACTGGGCGCCGCGTGCGCGGCATCGTATCGAAGAGTTGGCGGAGCGGGCCGATGCGGCAGCCCGCCGGGCGTTGGCAGCAAGTGCCGACGACGGCGCGCCGTCGCTTTAGACCGGTTAAGCCGATGGGGCCGGGCCGGGTAAGGCTTATGCCTTCGGCCAGATTGCGTGGAAGTGATGCACGGGGCCGATGCCATGGCCGATGCGAAGCTCGTCGCTGGCGGCGAGCGCGCCGTTGAGGTAGGCCTTCGCGTCACGCACGGTGCTCGACCAGTCGTTGCGGCGCGGGCGTAATGCCGCCAGCGCGGCCGACAACGTGCAGCCGGTGCCGTGCGTGTTGTGCGCGGCGATGCGCGGTGCATTGAAGCGTTCCACGCCCTCGGCACTCACGAGCCAGTCCGGGCTCAGATCGCCGCCCAGATGGCCGCCCTTGACCAGCACGTTGCGGGCACCCAGCGCGCGCAACGCCTGCGCCTGCTGTTCCATCTCGCCTTCGTTGGTGGCCGGGGCAACGCCCAGCAACGCGGCGGCTTCTGGCAGGTTCGGCGTAATCAGGTCGGCCAGCGGCAGCAGTTCGTCGCGCAACGCGGCGACCGCATCCGGTTGCAGCAGTGCATGACCGCTCTTCGAGATCATGACCGTGTCGAGAATCACGAAGCGCGGCCGATATCGACGCAGACCGGCGGCAACCGCCCGCACCACATCGGCGTTGGCCAGCATGCCGAGCTTGACGGCATCCACATCGAGGTCCTGAAACACGGCATCCATCTGTGCCGTGACGAAACTCGCAGGCGGCGTGTGAATGTCGGTCACGCCGCGTGTGTTCTGCGCGGTCAGGGCGGTAATCACGCTCGCCCCGTACGCGCCAAGCGCCGAGAACGCCTTGAGATCGGCCTGAATGCCGGCACCGCCGCTCGAATCCGAGCCGGCGATGGTCAGCGCAATGGGGATGCCTGTGGAGGGTTGCGAAGCGGACGACGATTGCGAATTCATATCAATGCTTGACTTCGCCAATGAGCGAGAGCGAATCGAATTCGCGCTGATTGGCCTGATGGCGCCTCATGACGAGCCACATCGTGCCCGACACGAACAAACCGAAGAGAACAATGACGATCCCGACCGGCACGTTGAACCAGATCAGCAGCGCGTACAGGCACAGCATGATCAGCACCGACAGGTTCTCATTGAAATTCTGCACGGCGATCGAGTGACCGGCAGACAGCAGCACGTGGCCGCGGTGTTGCAGCAGGGCGTTCATCGGCACGACAAAGAAGCCGGCGAGTGCGCCCACGATGATCAGGAAAATGTAGGCAATGATCAGGTACAGCGGCACCTTCCAGTGCTGGCCGAAGGGCAGCAGATCCTTCGAGAAGAAGGCCATGGCCATCACGGCAACGCCCATGGCGATGCCGACGGGCAGGACGGAGAGCGAGCGCTTGAGCGGGATGCGCGAGGCTGCGACGATGGCGCCGATGGCCACGCCCACAGCCGACACGGCTTGCAGAATTGCACCTTCCGACAGCGTCATGCCGAGGGCCTTTTCCGCCCAGCGCAGCACGATGAATTGCAGCGTCGCGCCGGCACCCCAGAAGAGCGTGGTGACCGCCAGCGAGATCTGACCCAGCTTGTCGCGCCACAGCGTGACGAAGCAGTCGGCGAAATCGGAAACCAGCTTGATGGGGTTACGTTCCTGACGCGCGTAGCGGGCGCCGGTGTCGGGAATGCGCAAGTTGAACAAGGCCGCGATCACGTAGATGCCCATGATGATCACCATCGCGGCCATGGCCGGCGAACTGATGACTTCAGGCGTGCGCAGCAGAATCCAGTCGGAGACATGGGGGCTGATCAACGCGCCGCCCAATACCGTGCCGAGAATGATCGAACTGACAGTGAGCCCCTCGATCCACCCGTTGGCCGCGACCAGTCGTTCCGCCGGTAACAGCTCGGTGAGAATGCCGTACTTCGCGGGCGAGTACGCCGCTGCACCGAAGCCGACAACCCCGTACGCGATCAATGGATGTGAGCCGAACAGCATCATCATGCAGCCGACCACTTTGATCGAATTGCTGATGAACATGACGCGGCCTTTGGGCATGGAATCCGCAAAGGCGCCGACGTAGGCAGCCAGAATGACGTACGAGAGAACGAAGAAGAGTTTGAGCAGCGGAGTCATCCACTGCGGAGAATGCAGATCTTTCAGAAGTGCGATTGCTGCAATAAGCAATGCATTGTCGGCCAGCGACGAAAAAAACTGCGCGGCCATGATGGTGTAAAAGCCTTTCTTCATCGGTACTTGAGTCGATCCCGTGCGGCGTAAAACTTGCGTGTCTCGGTTGTCGGAATCCGCGGTGCCCGCGTCGGGCACCCAAACGGGATGAAACCGGGCTTAAACACAGGGGTATCTGCGCTCATCAAGCATGCATGTGTCGCTAATGGGCCGTATATTCGGCCTTGTAGCCCCCGTGTCGGGCGCCCGGTCGCCCTCGGTCTTTGACCGATATTGTTGTCGGGATAAAGATTTCGGCAAAACAAGTTGTGCGCACGGCTTTATAACACGAAAATATGCCGATGCGTTATGCCGCCGGCACCTTCAGGCATGCCTGAAACGCTGTGGTTCACGCTGCGTCATTTCCCTTCGCACAAAATCGCACCAATTCGCGCGGGGCATGTCAATGCAGTGTATTTGAACCGCTGCTTCAGTCAGTGCTTCAGCCAGTCCTTTGGCTGTGTTTTTGAAGCCGTGTTCCGGTGGCGCCTCTCTTCTGTCCTCAATCCTGCCATGCCTCGTCCGATCAAAGTTTCGATTCATACCGCAGCGCTTGCTCACAATCTCGATGTCGCCCGTCGCCACGCCCCCAACGCCAAGGTCTGGGCGGTGGTGAAGGCCAATGCGTATGGGCACGGCATTGAAAATGCCTATCCCGGTCTGCGCGACGCCGACGGCTTCGGCCTGCTCGATCTCGACGAGGCCGTGCGTGTGCGCGAACTCGGCTGGGCGGGCCCGATCCTGTTGCTTGAAGGGTTTTTCACGCCGTCCGATCTCGCCATCGTCGACAAATACGGTCTCACCACGACCGTGCATAGCGACGATCAGCTGCGCATGCTCGAGACCACGCGTCTCACCAAGCCGCTCAACGTGCAACTGAAGATGAACTCGGGCATGAATCGCCTGGGCTTCGCGCCCGAGCGCTATCGCGCCGCGTGGGAACGTGCGCGCGCCATTCCCGGGGTCAGCCAGATCGTGCTGATGACGCACTTCTCGGACGCCGACGGCCCGCGTGGCATCGAGCATCAGGTGGCCGCTTTCGAGCGTGGCGCCCGCGATGTCCCCGGCGAGCGCAGCCTCGCCAACTCGGCCGCGACGCTTTTCCATCCGGAGACGCATGGCGCATGGGTACGCCCGGGCATCATGCTTTACGGCTCGTCGCCGAAGGGGCTCGAAGTGCCTGCTGCCGACCTCGGTCTGCAACCGGCCATGACGCTCGAATCGGAGCTGATCGGCATTCAGGAAGTCCCGGCCGGCGGCACCGTCGGCTACGGCAGCATCTTCACGGCTGAAGCGCCGATGCGTGTGGGGACGGTCGCTTGCGGCTATGCCGACGGCTATCCGCGCGTGGCCCCGTCGGGCACGCCGGTGTTGGTGGATGGCGTGCGTACGCGCATCGTTGGGCGGGTGTCGATGGACATGCTGGCCGTCGATCTGACACCGGTGCCGCAGGCTCGCGTCGGGACGTCGGTGACGCTTTGGGGCCGTGGCCTCTCTATCGACGAAGTGGCGGCCTCGGCCGGCACGCTCGGCTACGAGTTGATGTGTGCCGTGGCGCGTCGCGTGCCCGTGCACGCGCACTGAGCGCGCGCATGGCCAAAGCCAAGACTGTCTATATCTGTACCGAATGCGGCGGCCAGAGCCCCAAGTGGGCGGGCCAGTGCCCGCATTGCAACGGCTGGAATACGCTCGTCGAATCCGTGCCGGAAACGTCGACCGGCCACCGCTATCAGTCGCTCGCCAAGAGCACGCCGATCCGCAAGCTCGCGGAGATCGAAGCCTCTGATGTACCGCGCTTCTCCAGTGGCGTGAGTGAATTCGACCGCGTGCTCGGTGGTGGTCTCGTCGCCGGTGGCGTAGTGCTGATCGGCGGCGACCCCGGCATCGGCAAGTCGACGCTGTTGCTGCAATCGCTGGCGCATCTGTCGCGCGAGCGTCGCGCGCTTTACGTCAGTGGTGAAGAGTCGGGCGCGCAGATCGCACTGCGCGCGCAGCGTCTCGGTCTGGGCGCAGCGGGCGAGGGCGGTGGCGGCGATCTCGATCTGCTCGCCGAAATTCAGCTTGAGAAGATTCTCGGCGCCATCGAGTCTGAGAAGCCCGACGTGGTGGTGATCGACTCGATCCAGACCGTGTATTCCGAAGCGCTCAGCTCGGCGCCCGGTTCGGTGGCGCAGGTGCGTGAGTGTGCAGCGCAACTGACGCGGTGCGCCAAGCAGAGCGGCGTGACGGTGATTCTGGTCGGACACGTGACCAAAGAAGGCAGTCTCGCGGGGCCGCGTGTGCTTGAGCACATCGTCGATACGGTGCTGTATTTCGAAGGGGATACCCATTCGTCGTATCGGCTGGTGCGGGCGTTCAAAAACCGCTTTGGTGCCGTGAACGAACTCGGCGTGTTCGCGATGACCGAGAAGGGACTGCGCGGCGTGGCGAATCCGTCGGCGTTGTTCCTGTCGCAGCACGAGCAGATGGTGGCGGGTTCTTGTGTGCTGGTGACGCAGGAGGGTACGCGGCCGCTGCTGGTCGAAGTGCAGGCGCTGGTCGATACCGCGCAGGTGCCCAATCCTAGGCGTCTGGCGGTGGGGCTGGAGCAGAACCGTCTGGCGATGTTGCTGGCGGTGATGCACCGTCACGCAGGCATCGCGTGCTTCGATCAGGACGTGTTCCTGAATGCGGTGGGCGGTGTGAAGATTACCGAGCCGGCGGCCGACTTGGCGGTGTTGCTCGCGATTCATTCGTCGCTGCGCAACAAGCCGCTGCCGCGCGGGATCGTGGCCTTTGGCGAAGTGGGGCTGGCGGGGGAAATCCGGCCGAGTCCGCGTGGGCAGGATCGTCTGAAGGAAGCGGCCAAGCTCGGCTTCTCGATCGCGATCATTCCGAAGGCCAACGCGCCGAAGCAGCCGATCGATGGACTGGAAGTGCATGCCGTCGACCGTCTGGAGCAAGCGATTTCGGTGGTGGCAGGATTGTGATGTGTTGATGCACAACGAGTCGACGATGGGGGGATTTTCCCCTGCGTGCAGACATCGTAAGCCGACATGAAAAAGGCCCGGTCAGTGTTCGCTGACCGGGCCTTTTTGCATTTTTCGTTACGACGAATGCTCAGACGATCTGTTCCATCGCTTCTTGTGCTTCGAGCCATTCGGTTTCGATATCCGAGAGCTTCGCCGTGACTTCGACTTGCTGCTTGAGGCTGTCGGTGAGCAGGGCTTTCTTCGCGTCTTCGTAGGTGCTGCTGTCGGCGAGAATGGCGTCGAGCCGGGCCTTCTCGTCGGAGAGTTTGGCCATCGACTGTTCGAGCTTTTCGATCTTGCGCTGCAACGGCTTGCGCAGTTGCGACAGGCGCTGACGCTCCTGTGCTTCGGCGCGCTTCTGGTCCTTGCGGTTCACGCCGTTGTCATCGGTGTCGGCGCTGTCGCGCGCGGCGGCCCGTTGATCGGCGGCGTGTTGCAGCAGCCAGTCGCGGTAGTCGTCCAGATCGCCATCGAACGGCTTGACCTCGCCGCCGGCCACGAGCAAGAACTGGTCGGTCGTGGCGCGCAACAGATGCCGATCGTGCGAGACGAGAATCAGCGTGCCGTCGAACTGTGCGAGTGCCATCGTCAGGGCATGGCGCGTTTCGAGATCCAGGTGGTTCGTCGGTTCGTCGAGCAGCAGCAGGTTCGGTTTCTGCCAGATGATGAGCGCGAGCGCGAGGCGTGCCTTCTCGCCGCCGGAGAACGGCGCGATGGACGACGTCGCCATCTCTCCCCGGAAGTTGAAGCCGCCGAGGAAGTCGCGCAGTTCCTGCTCGCGGGTGTCGGGGGCGAGGCGTTGCAAATGCTGAATTGGCGAATCGTCGTGACGCAGCGTCTCGACCTGATGCTGCGCGAAGTAGCCGATCTGCAAACCCTTGCCGGTCTTCACATTGCCGGAGAGGGCATCGAGTGTGCCCGCCAACGTCTTGATCAGCGTCGACTTGCCCTGACCGTTGGCGCCGAGCAGGCCGATGCGTTGCTCGTTCTGCACCGACATCGTCACGTGCGGCAGGATCACTTTCTCGTTGCCGTCTTCCAAGTGATAACCGCAGCGAACCCCTTCGAGCACCAGCATTGGGTTCGGTGCGCTGTCGGCCGAGCGGAATTCGAACGTGAACGGCGACGCCACGTGCGCGGGCGCGATGCGTTCCATCTTTTCGAGGGCCTTCATCCGGCTCTGGGCCTGACGGGCTTTCGTGGCCTTGGCTTTGAAGCGCGTGATGAACGATTCGAGGTGAGCAATCGTTTTCTGCTGCTTATCGAAGGCGTTCTGTTGCAGGGCCAACTGCTGCCCGCGCGTGATTTCGAACTGGCTGTAGTTGCCGCCGTAGCGTTTGATCTGCTGATTCTCGATGTGCAGCGTGACGTTACAGACTTCGTCGAGGAATTCGCGATCGTGCGAGATGACGACGAGCGTGCCGGGGTAACGCTTGAGCCAGTCTTCGAGCCAGACGATGGCGTCGAGGTCCAGGTGGTTCGTCGGTTCGTCAAGTAGCAGCAATTCGGACGGGCACATCAGCGCCTGTGCGAGATTCAGGCGCATGCGCCAGCCGCCGGAGAAGCTCGCGACGGGCATGGCCGTTTGCGCGAGCGTGAAGCCCAGACCCAGCAGCAGGGCTTCACCGCGCGCCGGGGCGGTGTAGCCGTCGGCGTCGGCAAAGGCCGTGTGGGCTTCGCCTTGGGCATGTCCGTCGTGGGCGGCTTCGGCCTGCGCAATGCGGGCTTCGATGTCGCGCAGACGCGTGTCGCCGTCGAGCACGTAATCGAGCGCGGTGCGATCGACGGCAGGCGTTTCCTGCATCACGTGGGCGATGCGCCAGGCGCCGGGGATGAAGACGTCGCCGCCGTCGGCATGCAACTGACCGCGCAGCAAGGCGAACAGGGTCGACTTGCCCGCCCCGTTGGCCCCGACGAGGCCGACGCGCTCGCCCGGATTGAGCGTGACGGAAATGTCTTCAAAAAGCTGCTTGGTGCCGCGCGCGAGGGAGAGGTGTTCGAATCGGATCACAGCGAAAGGGGAGGCGAAATCGGGAGTAAGGGTCGAAAGCGTGACGGGCGTGGCGGACATGGCGCACGACGCCGCGTCAGGTGCGACAAAGCCGCTATTTTACCGGGTGTGGGGAGCGCGCGGCATTTGTTGCCGGATTTGTCGACGAGTTACGCGTCTGGATGGCCTGCCAGCGCGTTGCGCCGACTCACAGAATCGGTGCAAACAAGCGTGCCACGCGCATGACGATCTGCCGCCAGCGCGGAATCTGCCGGAATTCGTCCTTGTCGAGCAGCGTCGCCTGATCGAAGTCGTGCGTGAGCATGTACGCGACATCGTCGGCAAAGCCGCGATCCACCGTCAGCAGCATGAGCTCGAAGTTCAGCCGGAATGACCGGTTATCGAGGTTGGCGCTGCCCACGGCGGCCGCGCCTTCGTCGATCAGCACGACCTTCTGGTGGAGGAACCCGTGGTGATAGCGGTACACCTTGATGCCGCTGCGGACCGCTTCGAATGCGTATGACGTCGTCGCCTCGAACACCACCCGGTGGTCTGCCCGGTCCGGGACCAGAATGCGCACGTCCACGCCCCGCAGTACCGCCAGTCGCAGCGCTGAAAACACCGCCTCGTCGGGTACGAAGTAGGGCGTGGTCAGCCACACGCGATGCTGCGCGGCGTTGATCAGTGTCACGAAGAACAGCGACGACGTTTCCAGCCGGTCGGCGGGCCCGCTCGGCACTACCTGACAGTGCATGTCCTCGCCTGACGCCACCGGTTGCCGGTTGAGCGTCGGGACGTTGCCGGTGCTCCAGTGCCAGTCCTCGGCAAATGCCCGTTGAATGCCGACTACCGCCGGTCCGCGCACCGAAATATGCGTATCGCGCCACGGGGCCAGTGGCGGTTTCTCGCCGAGGTATTCCACGCCGACGTTGTGCCCGCCAATAAACGCCTCGTTGCCGTCGATCACCACGATCTTGCGGTGATTGCGGAAGTTGAGCTGGAAGCGGTTGACGACGATGCCGCGTTTGGCCGCCGCGAACTCATGCACTTCGACGCCGCCCTTGCGCAGTTTCTCGCAATAGCTGCGGGGCAGGTCGTGGCTGCCGATGCGGTCGTACAGGAAATACACCTTCACGCCGGTGGCGGCGCGCGCGAGCAGACGCGCGGCAAGCGCCCGGCCGAGTGCGTCGTCTTTCACGATGAAGAACTGCACGATCACGTAATCGCGCGCGCGGTCGATGGCGGCGAAGATCGCGTCGAACGTGGCGCGGCCGTTCACCAGCAGGCGCACGCGGTTACCGGCGACGAACGACATGCCGGTGATCGACGTCAGTGCACTGTATTCCGGATGGGCTTCGACGGCGACCGGCGGCTCGCCGCTGCGCTCGGTCTCCCCCATGCGCGATTGCAGGACTTCGTTACGCGCACGGCGTGCCTCGACATAGCCGACAAACTTGGAGCGGCCGAGAAACAGATAGGGGATGAGCGTGAGGTACGGCATCGTCACGAGCGAGACCGCCCATGCCACCGCACCTTGCGAGGTGCGCACCGTCAGCACGGCATGAATGGCTGCTATCACGCCGAGCACATGAAGACAGGCGACGGCAAAGCCGACATCGAGCCAGTTGAGCGTCATGACCGACTGCCATCCTCCATGCCAAGAGTCGCGCGGACCCGGGAACCTGAGTGTACCCGGGACGCGTGAACTTAGGGAGTAAGCGGCGTTGGCAGCGTCAGTGGAGAGGGCGGCTGAAGCGAAGTCAGCCGCTATGCCGAAGCCACGGCGTGCGCCGCTTGCGTGCGATCAGGGCAGGTCAGCGGCTTGGACGAGGAACACCATGTCGTCACCGGCGCTCGTGGCAAGCCAAGTCATCGGCAGGTCGGGGAAGGCCGCTTCCACGAAATTCCGCTCGTTGCCGATTTCCACGACCAGTACGCCGTCGTCGGTCAGATGCTCGCGTGCGCCCGCGATGATGCGGCGAACGACGTCCATGCCGTCATCGCCACCGGCCAGCGCAAGACGCGGCTCGTGAAGATATTCGGCCGGCAGCACCTGCATCGTCCCTTCGTTGACGTAGGGCGGATTGGTGAGGATGACGTCATAACGCTTGCCCTTGGGCAGCGGCGCGTAGAGATCGCCCAGATGCAGCGACACGCGATCTTCGAGCGCGTAATCGGCCACGTTGATCTTCGCCACGTCGAGGGCGTCGGGCGAAATGTCGACGGCGTCGATCTGCGCTACCGGGAACGTCTCGGCGGCCAGAATCGCGAGGCAGCCCGAGCCGGTGCACAGTTCGAGCACGTCGTTGACCAACTCGGCATGATCGACCCACGGTTGCAGCGCGTCTTCGAGCAGCTCGCCGACGAACGAGCGCGGAACGATCACGCGTTCATCGACATAGAAGCGGTGGCCATGCATCCACGCTTCGTTCGTGATGTACGACGCCGGAACCCGCTCACCGGCGCGGCGATTGATCACCGACAACACACGTTCGATTTCTTCCGGCAGCAGACGCGCGTCCAGGAAAGGATCCAGCGTGTCGATCGGCAGGTGCAGCGTGTGCAGCAGCAGATACGCGGCTTCGTCGTAAGCCGTGGCGGTGCCGTGACCGAAGGCCAGTTCGGCCTCGGTGAAGCGCGAGACGGCGTAACGCAGCAAATCGCGCAGCGTCTTGAACGGATGCGATGCGGGGTGTGAAGCTTGTTGGGAGCTCATGGCGAATTCAGGCAATCAGACGGGTCAACACACCACGATAGATGTTCTTGAGTGGCTCGATGTCAGCCACGGCAATGTGCTCATCGATCTTGTGGATGCTGGCGTTGCACGGCCCGAACTCGATCACCTGCGGGCACATGCGCGCGATGAACCGCCCGTCGGACGTGCCGCCCGTGGTCGAGAGTTCGGTGTCGAGCCCCGTTTCCTCGTGGATTGCGCCCGCCAGGGCGTCAGACAGATCGCCACGCGGCGTGAGGAACGGCTGGCCGCTGATCGACCAGTCGATGGTGTAAGTCAGGCCGTGACGATCGAGCAACTCGTGCACGCGCTTTTGCAGCCCGTCGGACGTGCTCGCCGTCGAGAAGCGGAAGTTGAACATCACCATCAGTTCGCCCGGGATCACGTTGGTGGCGCCGGTGCCTGCATGGATGTTCGAGATCTGCCACGTCGTGGGCGGGAAGTATTCGTTGCCGTTGTCCCATACCGTCTCGGTCAACTCGGCCAGCGCCGGCGCAAACAGATGTGTCGGGTTCTTGGCGAGATGCGGATAGGCAATGTGACCCTGCACACCCTTGACGATGAGCTTGCCGGACATCGAGCCGCGACGGCCGTTCTTGACCATGTCGCCGAGCTTCTGGCTCGACGTCGGCTCGCCGACCACGCAGTAGTCCATGCGCTCGCCACGGGCTTGCAAGGCTTCAACGACCTTGACGGTGCCGTCGGTCGCCGGACCTTCTTCGTCGCTCGTCAGCAGAAAGCCGATGGCGTTGGCGTGATCCGGGTGTTGGGCGACAAACTCTTCCGAAGCCACCACGAACGCAGCGAGCGACGTCTTCATGTCGGCCGCACCGCGCCCGTAGAGCATGCCGTCGCGATGTGTCGGCGCAAACGGGTCCGAGTGCCACTGCTCGACCGGGCCGGTCGGCACCACGTCGGTATGGCCGGCGAACACGAGCAGCTTGCCGTCGGTGCCGCGTGTGCCGCGCTTGACGGCCCACAGGTTCGTTACACCGTTCGATGCAATGGTTTCGCACGCGAAGCCGATCGCTTCAAGGCGGCGCGACAGAATGCTCTGGCAGTCGCGGTCTTCGGGCGTCACCGAGTGACGGGCGATCAGTTGCTCGGTGAGCGCCAGCGTGGCGCCTTGGGAGAGTGTCATGAAATCAGAATCGTGAAGCGTAACTGTCGGGCGTAAAGCCCACTGAAACCTTGCCGTCGGCCACCAGCACGGGGCGCTTGATGAGCGACGGGTTTTCGATCATCAGCACGCGGGCCGCCGGTGCTTCGGCGGCCGCGGCCTGTTGTTCCGGCGTGAGCTTGCGCCACGTTGTGCCCTTGCGGTTGAGCAACGTGGTGAGCGGCACCTGGGCGAGCCAGGTGCTCAGCAGTGCGTCGGACACGCCCGCCTTCTTGAAGTCGTGAAAGTCATACGCCACGCCATGCTCGTCGAGCCACGTGCGCGCCTTCTTCACGGTATCGCAGTTGGGAATGCCGTACAGCACTGCCGTCATCGCCTGAAACTCCTGAGTTCGATGTCGCCTTGACGGCGACGGAAAATTACTCGCCGCGCAGCAGATCGTTGATGGCGGTCTTGGCACGCGTTTGCGCGTCGACCTTCTTCACGATCACGGCGCAGTACAGGCTGTACTTGCCATCCTTGGACGGCAGGTTGCCCGGCACGACGACCGAGCCGGCCGGCACGCGGCCGTAATGCACTTCGCCGGTTTCGCGGTCATAGATCTTGGTCGACTGACCCAGATACACGCCCATCGAAATCACCGAGTTCTCTTCCACGATCACGCCTTCGACCACTTCCGAGCGCGCACCGACGAAGCAGTTGTCTTCGATGATGACCGGGTTGGCTTGCAGCGGCTCGAGCACGCCGCCGATGCCGACGCCACCCGAGAGGTGAACGTTCTTGCCGATCTGGGCGCACGAACCGACGGTGGCCCACGTGTCGACCATCGTGCCTTCATCGACGTAGGCGCCGATGTTGGTGTACGACGGCATCAGCACCACGTTCTTGCCGATGAACGAACCACGGCGGGCGACCGCCGGCGGCACCACGCGGAAGCCGCCACGGGCGAAGTCTTCGGCCGTGTAGTTGGCGAACTTGCTCGGCACCTTGTCGTAGAACTGGCTGAAACCGCCCGCCGGCATCACGGCGTTGTCTTCCAGACGGAACGACAGCAGCACGGCCTTCTTGATCCACTGGTTCACGATCCACTGGCCGTCTTGCTTCTGGGCCACGCGCAGGGCGCCCTTGTCGAGCTCAGCGATGACGTGAGCGACCGCCTCACGCACGTCGGCAGGTGCCGACTTGGCCGAGATCTCGGCACGGTTTTCCCAAGCTTGGTCGATGATGGTTTGCAGTTGTTGCGACATGGCGAGAATGTGAAGCTAAAAAAGATTAACGGGATTGGTTCAGCGACTGGCAGAACTGCACGATGCGTTGCGCGCCTTCGGTGCATTCGTCCACATCGGCCACGAGGGCGATGCGCACGTAGTTCTCAGCCGGGTTGGTGCCGTGCGCCGCGCGTCCCAGATACGACCCGGGCAGTACGGCGACATTGTATTGCGCCAGCAACTGACGCGTGAATTCCGTGTCCGACAGGCCGGTCTTTTCGTCGACCTTGGCCCACAGATAGAAGCCGGCGTCGGGCAGGCGCACGTCGAGCACTTCGGCCAGCATCGGCGTGACGGTCTGGAATTTCTTCAAGTACTTGCTGCGATTCAGGCGCACGTGCGCTTCGTCGTTCCACGCGGCAATGCTCGCAGCCTGCACGGCCGGGCTCATGGCGCAACCGTGGTAGGTGCGGTACAGCAGGAATTTCTTGAGAATGGCCGCATCGCCCGCCACGAACCCCGAGCGCATGCCCGGCACGTTCGAGCGCTTCGACAGGCTCGAGAACACCACCAGACGCTCGAAACCGCGACCCAACTGATGGGCCGCCGCCAGACCGCCCAACGGCGCGCGTTCTTCGTCGAAATAGATCTCGGAGTAGCACTCGTCGGAGGCGATCACGAAACCGTACTCGTCCGAGAGTTCGAACAAGCGCTTCCAGTCGGCCAGATTGAGTACCGCGCCGGTCGGGTTGCCCGGCGAGCACAGGAAGACCAACTGCACGTCGCGCCACACGTCCGCCGGCACGGCGTCGTAGTCGGGGGCGAAGTTGCGGGCCGGATCGCTGTCGGCGAAATAGGGCGTGGCGCCGGCGAGCAGCGTCGCACCCTCATAGATTTGATAGAACGGATTCGGGCACAGCACGCGCGCACCGGGCTTGCTGCCGTCGACCACCGCCTGGGCGAACGAGAACAGCGCTTCGCGCGAGCCGGTGACCGGCAGCACTTCGGTGGCCGGGTTCACATTGGGCAGCGCGTAGCGGCGCTCCAGCCATGCGGCGATGGAGGCGCGCAGCGGCTCGCCGCCGGCCGTCGCCGGGTAGTTCGAGAGACCGCCCAGCCCTTCGATCAGGGCTTCCTTGATGAACTGCGGCGTGGGGTGCTTGGGCTCCCCGATACCGAAGCTGATGGCCTTGTACGCGGCAGCGGGCGTGACATCGGCCACGAGCGCTTTCAGGCGTTCAAAGGGATAGGGCTGGAGCTTGTCGAGTAATGGGTTCACGAGAATTCAAACAGACTCAGGGCTAGGGCTCGCAAGGCGCTATGGCGTTGTCGCGAGGATACGGCGCATCCGGTGCAGGATTCGTGCCGGGATACCGGATGTTGACATGGGACGCCCGGCGTTGGGTAGCGCGCCGTGTATAAGCCACATCACACGAAGGGGTTCCCGGACGCGCCCAAGAATGGCAAGATCGGTAAAGCGAAAATTATACCGTTACGGCGCGCACAAAGCGCGAACCGCTGCGTAATTCAGCACACTCCGAGGCGCCAGTGGGGCAAGTCTGCGGAGTATCTCAGGTTTTTCAGGAGCAAGTATGACCGTAGCCGGCAACGGCGCGCCAGGCCCGGACTCCCTGTCCGGCGCCACGCTGCGTGCCCGGGCGGCCCCCGCCTTGGCCATTCTCATCGGATCCTCCGTGTGGGGTCTCGCCTGGTTTCCTTACCGTGTTCTCGCCCAGTGGGGTGTCGCCGCCGTGCCGGCGCAAGCCTGTACGGCCACCATCGCGTTGCTGCTGCTCTCGCTGGTCTATCGACGCTCGCTGGGCACGCTGCGCTGGTCGTGGCTGCTCGCCGGGGTGGCCTTCGCGGGCGGCATTACCAACGTCGCGTTCGTCTGGGGCACCACGCATGGCCATGTCATGCGCGTGCTGCTGCTTTTCTATCTGACCCCCGTATGGACGGCGCTCTTCGCGAACTGGCTGCTTGGCGAGCGCGTCGGGCTGCGCGGGGCGGGCCTGATCGCGCTGGCGCTCGGCGGGGCGGGGCTCATGCTCTGGTCGCCGGAACTGGGCTGGCCGGTGCCGAACAACCCCGGTGAGTGGGCCGGGATGATCGCCGGGGCCGCTTTCGCCCTGAATAACGTGTTGCTGCGCCGGGTGAGCCTCGAACTGCCCGACGTCAAGCCGGAAATGCGGAGCTGGACCCTGTATCTGGGCTGTCTGGTTGGCGGCCTGCTGGTGCTGCCGTTCGACGGCGGGATCGCGTCGGGCGGGGCGGCGCTCTCGGCGCTGACGTCGAACCCGGCGACGGCGGCGGTCGCGGTTGCCTTGGGTTGCACCATCGCCTTTTCGAACGTGATCGTGCAGTTCGGGCTCGCGCGCGTGCCGGCCAATCAGGCGGCGCTCATCATGCTGTTCGAAATCGTGGTGGCGGCGATCTCGTCGTGGTGGCTGGCCAGCGAAGGGCTAGGAACCCGCGAAATCGCTGGCGGATTGTGCATCGTGGCGGCCGGCATCCTGTCCGGAATTTTGCCGGAATCCAAGCGTTGTAAATCCACGACGGCGGGGGATGCGATGGTATGATGCGTACCCATGTAATACCGGTGTGACTGGTGCTGTTGCCGATGTCATTAACGGTATGAGCGGCCAGCGCACGCCAGCGTGCGCGAGGCCCGACAGGACCAGCTAAGCGCGTCTGCGTCTTTCCCATCATTCAATGACCGATAAAGCGAACCTGCCGTGCGTCTGACTTCCCTCAAACTCGCTGGCTTCAAATCCTTCGTCGACCCGACGAACTTCGCGGTTCCCGGCCAGTTGGTCGGGATTGTCGGCCCGAACGGGTGCGGCAAATCCAACATCATCGATGCCGTGCGCTGGGTGCTCGGCGAATCGCGCGCCTCTGAGCTGCGCGGTGAATCGATGCAGGACGTGATTTTCAATGGATCGACCGCCCGCAAACAGGCGAGCCGCGCCAGCGTCGAACTCGTGTTCGACAACAGCGCCGGGCGCGCCGCCGGGCAGTGGAGCCAGTACGCGGAAATCGCCGTCAAGCGCGTGCTCACGCGCGATGGCACCTCCAGCTACTACATCAACAACCTGCCGGCACGCCGCCGCGACATTCAGGACATCTTCCTCGGTACCGGCCTCGGGCCGCGCGCCTACGCCATCATCGGGCAGGGGATGATCTCGCGCATCATCGAGGCCAAGCCCGAAGAGCTGCGCGTGTTTCTCGAAGAAGCCGCCGGTGTGTCGAAGTACAAGGAACGCCGCCGCGAGACCGAAAACCGTTTGCAGGACACCCGCGAGAACCTGACGCGTGTGGAAGACATCCTGCGCGAACTCGGTGCCAATCTCGAAAAGCTCGAATCGCAGGCGGTCGTCGCCAATCGTTTCAAGGACTTGCATCGCGACGGCGAAGAAAAGCAGCAACTGCTGTGGCTGCTGCGCAAGAACGAAGCGCAGGGCGAGCAAGAGCGTCAGCAGCGCGCCATCGAATCGGCTCAGGTCGATCTCGAAGCGCAGATGGCACGCCTGCGCGGGTCGGAATCCGATCTCGAAACGCTGCGCGCCGCGCATTACACCGCCACCGATGCCGTACAAGCCGCGCAAGGCGCGATGTACGAAGCCAACTCGGAGGTGAGCCGGCTCGAGGCCGAGATTCGCTATGTCGTCGAGTCGCGCAATCGCGTGCAGGCGCAACTGGCGGCACTGACCTCGCAGCGCGAACAGTGGCAGGCCCGTTCTTCGCAGTCGGAAGAAGCGCTCGCGCTGGCCGAAGAAGAACTCATCATTGCCGAAGAGCGCGCCGCCACGGCGCAGGATCAGGCCGCCGATCAGAACGACGCGCTGCCGGCGCTCGAAACCGGTTGGCGCGATGCGCAGAGCCTGCTCAACGAGCAGCGCAGCGAAATCGCACAGGTCGAACAGAGCCTGAAGCTGGAAGCGGCCCATCAGCGCAACGCCGATCAGGCGTTGCAGCAGTTGCAGCAGCGTCAGGAGCGTTTGCAGGGCGAGGCACGCGGGCTCGACAAGCCCGACGAAGCCGAACTCGAAATGCAGCGCGGCGATCTGGCCGAACATCAGGCGATGCTCGAAGACGCACAGGCCGAACTGGCCGAGGCGCAAGAGCGTCTGCCGCGTCTCGAAGCCGAGCGCAGCGAAGCGCAGGCACGCGTGCAGTCCGAAGCCGCGACCATCGCTCAGTTGGAAGCGCGCCTCGTCGCGCTCAAGCAACTGCAAGAAAGCGTGCAGACCGAAGGCAAGGTGCAGCCGTGGCTCGACAAGCACGAGCTGGCGCAACTGCCGCGTCTGTGGAAGAAATTGCACATCGAGCCGGGCTGGGAAAGCGCGCTCGAATCGGTATTGCGCGAGCGGCTGGCCGCGCTTGAGATCAGCAATCTCGACTGGGTCAAGGCGTTTGCAAGCGATGCCCCGCCGGCCAAGCTGGCGTTCTATTCGCCGCCACCGGCTGCGCGTCCGCTTGATGCCCCGGCGTCGCTGCGCCCGCTGCTTTCGCTGCTCCGTATCGACGATCCGGGCCTGCGTGCGGTGTTGCAGGAATGGCTCGGCCAAACCTTCGTGGCGGACGATCTCACGCAGGCGATGTCCTTGCGCGCGCAGTTGCCCGAAGGCGCATCGTTCGTCGTCAAGGCCGGCCATCAGGTCACGCGTGTGGGCGTTCAGCTCTACGCGGCCGACTCGGAGCAGGCGGGCTTGCTTGCCCGTCAGCAGGAAATCGAGAATCTCGGCAAGCAACTGCGTGCGCAGGTGCTGCTCTCCGACGAAGCCAAGTCGGCAGCGGTGCGCACGGAAGCGGCCTACAGTCAGGCGGCTCAGGCACTGACGGATGTGCGCGGCCGCGCCGAGCGTGCGACGCAGCGCGTGCACGCCTTGCAACTCGACGTGCTCAAGCTCACGCAAGCCTACGAGCGCTTCAACGCGCGCAGCACGCAGATCGACGAAGAACTGCGTGAGATCGCGGCGCAGATCGAAGAGCAACGAGCGCTGCGCACCGAGTCAGAAGCCAATTTCGAACAGAACGACGGGCGTCTGGCCGAATTGCAGGCAACGTTCGAAGACGGACAACTCGAATTCGAATCGCTCGACAGCAAACTCTCCGACGCCCGCAATCGCGCCCGCGAGCTGGAGCGTCTGGCACAGGAAGCCTCTTTCGGTCAGAAGGGCATCGTCAGCAAGATCGACGAGCATCGCCGCAGCATTCAGACCTCGCTTGAACAAGCCGACCGTCTGGTCGTTTCGATCGAACAAGCACAGGCCGAACTGGCGCAGATCACCGAACAGACTGCCGAGAACGGCCTTCAGGACGCACTGGAACTGCGCGCCGAGAAGGAAGAGATTCTGGGCGCTGCCCGTATCGAACTCGACGCACTCACACACAAGCTGCGCCAGAGCGACGAAGAGCGGCTGGCCGCTGAACGTGGCTTGCAGCCGCTGCGCGATCGCATCACCGAATTGCAGTTGAAGGAGCAGGCCGCCCGCCTGAACCGCGAGCAGTTCGTGGAGCAGCTCACGAATGCCGAGGTCGACGAAGAGGCGCTCTCGGCCAAGCTCACGCCGGACATGAAGGCGTCGTACCTGCAAGGCGAAGTCACGCGCATCAACAACGCGATCAACTCGCTGGGCCCGGTCAACATGGCTGCGCTGGAAGAGCTGGAGACGGCGCGCGAGCGCAAGGTCTTCCTCGATGCGCAGTCGGCCGACCTGAACGACGCCATCGAAACGCTCGAAGGCGCGATTCGCAAGATCGACGAAGAAACGCGTGTGCTGCTGCAAGGCACGTTCGACGAGGTGAACAAGCATTTCGGCGAATTGTTCCCGATGCTGTTCGGTGGCGGTCAGGCCAAACTCATCATGACCGGCGACGAAATTCTCGACGCTGGCGTGCAGGTGATGGCACAACCGCCCGGCAAGAAGAACTCTACGATTCACTTGCTGTCTGGTGGAGAGAAGGCCCTCACAGCCATCGCGCTCGTGTTCGGCATGTTCCAGCTCAACCCGGCACCTTTCTGTTTGCTCGATGAGGTGGACGCGCCGCTGGACGACGCCAACACCGAGCGTTACGCCAAGATGGTTGCGCGCATGTCGGACCGCACGCAGTTCGTCTTTATTTCACACAACAAGATCGCGATGGAAATGGCCAATCAGCTCATCGGCGTCACCATGCAGGAACAAGGGGTGTCGCGGATTGTGGCGGTGGACATGGAGTCCGCGATCAATCTGGCCGAAATTGCCTGACCCCATGCCCACGATGGAGAAGAGAGAGGAACGCCGCGCATGAATGAACTGCAGCTGAGCTTGATTGCCGCAGGGGTAGTGGTACTACTGGGGGTTGTGGCTTATAACGCATGGCAGGGCAGCAAGGCCCGCCAGCGCATTCCACGTCGCATGCCGGTCGACGGCGCAGGGATCGATGCCACTGCTGGCATCCCCGATCCCGATGACGAGCGTCCGTTCATCGAACCGACGCTCTCGCCGCCGCGCGTGCCGCAGTCGGGCGAGCGTCGCGAACCGACGCTGGGCCCGGCAACGGCGGCCAGCACGTCGGTGCAGGACGCCTTTGCCATCAACGAAGACGCCTGGGATGCGCCGCCTGCCGCACGTAAGCGTGCCGCGCAGGAGGCAGCCGCCCAGCAGGGCAACGCGCCGGTAGAGCCGAGCTTTGGCGGCGCCGCTGCCTCGGCCGAAACGGCTCAATCGGCTGAAATGGTCGCGGCCGAAGCGGCGCAAGCCGAAGACGCACAACAGGCGGCCACGGCAAGTATGGTGGCGCGCGTGGATGCCGAACTGGCAGCCGACGACACCGTAGACGCCTCTTCGGCCGCCTCGGTTGCCGCTGCGGCAGGGGCGCCGGACGCTGTGGCGTCGACGACCCATGCGACGCATGCCGCACCCGCATCGCACGCCGCCGAAGCTCCGGCAGCGCCTGCACCGGCTGCACCGGCTGAAGTCGCGGTCGCGACGCGTCCTGCGGTACCGAGCGGCCCGCCGCCGGTGATCGACGAGCGCATCGATTGCATCGTCGAGCTGCCGCTGGCGAACGTGGTTGCCGCCGAGCGCCTGATGCCGCTGACGGTGCGCATGCGCCGTGCGGGCGGCAAGCCGGTCAATATCGAGGGCCGCGCGGACGAAGACTCGCCGTGGGAGCCGATTCGCACCGGTGGCCGTTATCACCAACTGCGCATGGCCGTGCAATTGGCCAACCGTGCGGGGGCGCTCAACGAAGTCGAGTTCTCCGAATTTTCGAATCTCGTGCAGACGCTGGCGGATGCCGTCGATGCGCTGCCCGAACTGCCCGACATGATGGAGACGGTCGCGCGTGGTCGTGAACTGGACAGCTTTGCGGCCCAGTGCGACGCGCAACTGTCGGTGAACGTCCTCTCGGACGGTGCGCCTTGGTCGGCCAACTATGTTCAGGCAGTCGCCACGCAAGACGGTTTGCTGCTGTCCCGCGACGGCATGCGTTTCGTGAAGCTCGACACACGCCAGAATCCGGTGTTCATGCTGCAATTCGGCGACACCAACTTCCTGCGCGACGACCTGACGTACAAGGGCGGCGATCTGATCACGATGCTGCTCGACGTGCCGGTGGCCGACGAAGACCTGCTGCCGTTCCGCCTGATGTGCGACTACGCGCGCTCCATCGGACAGCGTATCGGCGGGCGGGTGGTGGACGATCAGCGCCGGCCGCTCTCGGATGCCGCACTGCAAAACGTCGACAAACAGTTGCTCAAGCTTTATGAGCGGCTGGAAGCCCGGGGTTTGCCTGCGGGCTCACCGGTCACGCGCCGCTTGTTCAGCCAGTAAACGATTCGGAAGACACGGCGGGTCAGCCCGCCGTGACAGGCGGGCACGGGGTTTGCAGGCTTGCTGCGAACATCGGTCCGGCACTGTCTTTGATGCACGCCGTTCACCGTCGGGTGAGCGGCGTTTTTATTCCGTCGCGGGTTTCCTGTTTTGTCGGACCTTCGGGCGCGCCAACCTGGGCGCGTCGAAGGCATAATGTTCTGACTTATTTAGCGAACCCCGCGAATCTCGCGAACCCAGAGTTCCCACGCATGACCCAAACACCCGTTCCGGACCCGAGCGCTACCGCCCCTACGGCCGCCAGTGTTGTGAATGTCGCTGACGCTGCCGAGGCCGCCGAGCGCGCCGCCGCGCTGCGTATCGAACTGGCACGCCTGAACCGTGCCTATTACGAAGACGATGCACCCATCGTGCCCGACGCCGAATACGATCGCCTGTTCGGCGAGCTCGTCGGGCTGGAAACCGCATTCCCCGAATTGCAGCGCGCCGACTCGCCCACGCAACGCGTCGGCGGCAAGGCCGTGGAAGGCTTTGCGCCGGTGGTACACCGTGTGCCGATGCTCTCGTTGAACAACGGTTTCAGCGATGAAGATATCGAAGCCTTCGACCGTCGCGTGTCCGACGGCTTGCGGGATCCGAACGCGGCACCTTCCGGCGACCTCTTTGGCGACGGCGCCGAACCGGTCGAATATGCCGCTGAACTGAAGTTCGACGGCCTCGCGATCGCCTTGCGCTACGAGCACGGCGTGCTCGTGCAGGCGGCCACGCGCGGGGACGGCACGACCGGCGAGGACGTCACGGCCAACATCCGCACGGTCAAGAAGATTCCGTTAAGTCTGGACACCGATCATCCGCCCGAAGTCCTCGAAGTTCGCGGTGAGGTGCTGATGTTCCGCGCCGACTTCGACAAGCTCAATCGGGCGCAGGAGGCGGCCGGCGAGAAGGTGTTCGTCAACCCGCGCAATGCCGCAGCCGGTAGCCTGCGTCAGCTCGACTCGAAGATCACAGCGAAACGTCCGCTGTCGTTCTTCGCCTATGGCATTGGCGAACTGGTGGGCGCGCCGATGCCCGAGACGCACTCGGCGCTGCTCGACTGGTATGACGGACTCGGCATTCCGGTGAACGAGCGGCGCGAAGTGGTGCGCGGCGCGGCCGGGCTGCTCGCGTTCTACAAGGCGGTCGGTGAGACACGTGACTCGCTGCCGTACGACATCGACGGCGTGGTGTATAAGGTCAATCGCCGCGACGAGCAAGACCGTCTGGGCTTCGTCTCGCGGGCACCGCGCTTCGCGCTGGCGCACAAATTCCCGGCGCAGGAAGCCCTCACGACGTTGCTCGACATCGAAGTGCAGGTTGGGCGCACTGGCGCGATCACGCCGGTGGCGCGTCTGGCGCCGGTGTTCGTCGGCGGCGCGACTGTCACGAATGCCACCCTGCATAACGAAGGTGAAATCCGCCGCAAGGATGTGATGATCGGCGACACGGTGATCGTGCGCCGCGCGGGCGATGTGATTCCCGAAGTCGTGGGTTCGGTGCTTGAGCGCCGTCCGGCCGACGCGCGGGCGTTTGTCATGCCGACCGAGTGTCCGGTGTGCGGCTCGGCCATCGAAAAGCTGCCCGACGAAGTCATCGCGCGTTGCACGGGTGGGTTGATTTGCGCCGCGCAGCGCAAGCAGGCGCTGCTGCATTTTGCGCAACGTCGCGCGCTTGACGTGGAAGGGTTGGGCGACAAGCTCGTCGAGCAATTGGTCGATCAGCAAATCATTCGCACGCCGGCCGATCTGTTCAAGCTTGGCGTGGCCAAGCTGGCGGCACTCGACCGGATGGCCGACAAGTCGGCGGCCAATCTGGTGGCGTCGCTCGAGAAGGCGCGTCACACGACGCTGGCCCGCTTTATCTTTGCGCTGGGCATTCGCCACGTGGGCGAAGCGACGGCCAAGGATCTGGCGCGGTATTTCGGCACGATGGATAACGTGATGGCGGCGAGCGCCGAGGAACTGCTGGCCGTGCCGGACGTCGGACCCATTGTGGCCCAGTCCATCGCCAATTTTTTTGCCGAGCCGCATAATGTCGAGGTGATCGAACAATTGCGCGCGGCAGGCGTGACCTGGCCGGAGTCCGAACCGGCGGCGGTAGCCCCGTTGCCGTTGGCGGGCAAGACGTTCGTGCTCACGGGCACGTTGCCCACGCTCTCGCGCGACGAGGCGAAGGCGATGCTCGAAGAGAAGGGCGCGAAGGTGGCAGGCTCGGTATCGGCGAAGACCGACTATCTGGTTGCCGGCGCGGAAGCCGGCAGCAAGCTGGCGAAGGCGGAGGCACTGGGCGTACCCGTGCTCGATGAGGACGCTATGCGGACCATGTTGGCCGCGCTTTGATGTGAGGACCCAATCGATGATTCGCGACATTCTGAAAATGGGCGATCCGCGGCTGTTGCGCATCGCCAAGTCGGTCGAGCATTTCGACACCCCCGAGTTGCACGAACTGGTGGCCGACATGTTCGACACCATGCGGCATGCCGACGGGGCAGGGCTCGCCGCACCACAGATCGGCGTGGACTTGCAGGTGGTGATCTTCGGCTTCGAACACAACGACCGTTATCCCGACGCTCCCGAAGTGCCCGAGACGGTGCTGATCAACCCGGTGATCACGCCGCTCACGCAAGATATGGAAGAGGGCTGGGAAGGGTGTTTGTCGGTGCCCGGCCTGCGCGGCATGGTCAGCCGTTATTCGATGCTGCGCTACGAGGGCTTCGATCAATATGGCAAGAGCATCGACCGTATTGCCGAAGGCTTTCACGCGCGTGTGGTGCAGCATGAGTGCGATCACCTGATCGGCAAGCTGTACCCGATGCGCATCACCGATTTCAGCAAGTTCGGATTCACTGAAATCCTCTTCCCCGGACTCGATCCGGCGAGCGACGATTGATGTGCTGATGCGAGTCTAGTTCGTATCACCAGAAGCAAAAAAGCCCGCTTTCGCGGGCTTTTTCACGTCTTGGACCATCTGGCGTGCAGCGAGATCAGAACTCTTCACCAGGGCGCAGGTAACGCCATTCGCCCACCGGCAGATTGCCGAGCGTGACGCGGCCCATGCGCACGCGCTTGAGACCCGTCACATGCAGTCCGACGAGTTCGCACATGCGGCGAATCTGACGCTTCTTGCCTTCCTTCAGCACAAAACGCAGCTGCTCCGGGTTCTGCCACTCGACTTGTGCCGGCTTGAGCGGCTGGTCGTCGAGTTCGAGCCCGTGGCGCAGCAACGCCAGACGGCTTTCGGGGAACAGTGCCTGCACGTTCTGCTCTTGGCCGTCGTACGACACGCGCACGAGGTATTCCTTTTCGACGTCCGAGTCTTCGCCGATCAGTTGCTTGGCGATGCGGCCGTCTTGCGTGAGCACCAGCACGCCGGTCGAGTCGATGTCGAGGCGTCCGGCGGGGGCCAGACTGCGCAGATGCGTCGGCGAGAAGCGCACGCCGGCATCGTCTTCCGACCAGTGGTTTTCACGTGTGACCAGAACGATCGCCGGCTCGTAGCCGTCTTCCGCCTGACCCGAAACATAGCCCACCGGCTTGTGGATGATGATCGTCATGCGATTGGCCTGCTCCTTGCGGGCGGCCTGCACGACGGTAATGTCCTGCGTGGGCAGAATCCGGGTGCCAAGCTCGGTCACGACCTTGCCGTCGACACGGACCCAGCCCTTGGCAATCCACTCATCGGCTTCGCGGCGCGAACACAGGCCGAGTTCCGACATGCGCTTGGACAGACGCAGCGAACCCGCAGCGTCGTTATGCACCTTGATATCGTCGTCGTCATCGCGTTCGACGCGCGTCGGACGTGTGGCGCGGGCCGGGCGTGCGCCGCGCTCGTCGTTGCCAAACCGGCCGCGCGGCGGTGCGCCGTCCGGGCTGCGACGCGGTGCGCGGTCATCGGCGCCACGGTTGTACGGACGGGCCTGATCGCCACGTGCGCCACCTTCCGGAGCACGGCGTGGACGGTCTTCGTCGAAGCGACGCGGTGCGCGGTCGTCGGCGCCACGATTGAACGGACGGGCCTGATCGCCGCGAGCGCCACCTTCGGGTGCGCGGCGCTGACGGTTGTCGTCAAAGCGACGCGGTGCACGGTCATCGGCGCCACGATTGAACGGACGGGCCTGATCGCCGCGAGCGCCACCTTCGGGTGCGCGGCGCGGACGGTCTTCGTCAAAGCGGCGCGGCGCGCGGTCATCGGCGCCACGGTTGAACGGACGGCCTTGTTCGCCACGTGCGCCACCTTCGGGTGCACGACGCGGACGGTTGTCGTCAAAGCGACGAGGTGCACGGTCATCGGCACCACGATTGAACGGACGGCCCTGATCGCCACGCGCGCCACCTTCGGGTGCGCGGCGCGGACGGTCTTCGTCAAAGCGACGCGGTGCGCGGTCGTCGGCACCACGGTTGAACGGGCGAGCCTGATCGCCACGTGCGCCACCTTCGGGTGCACGACGCGGACGGTCTTCGTCAAAGCGACGCGGTGCGCGGTCGTCGGCACCACGGTTGAACGGGCGAGCCTGATCGCCACGTGCGCCACCTTCAGGTGCGCGACGCGGACGGTTGTCGTCAAAGCGACGCGGTGCACGGTCGTCAGCACCACGGTTGAACGGACGGCCCTGATCGCCACGCGCGCCACCTTCCGGTGCACGACGCGGACGATCTTCGTCGAAACGACGTGGCGGGCGGTCGTCATCGGCACGTGCCGGACGGGCACCCGCGACGCGCTCGCGCTGGCCGCGCGCTGGGGGGCGCTCGCCGTAAGGCCGCTTCTCGAACGGCTTGCCAGCAGCGCCCGCAGGCTTGCGTGGTGCTGCACCGGCACCAGCGCCTGCCGGGCCAGCCGGACGGCGTGCGCCACCCGTGGCTTGCGTGAAGTCGTCGCCAGCCGGACGGGGACGGGAAGGCCGCGGTCCGGTAGGCTTCTTCTTTACGCCGCTGCCGTCGAGCATCGACGCCGGGACAGATTTCGTCGGACGGCGCAGGGCGCCTGACGAGCGCACCGGCGCGCGGGTCTTGTCGAGGGTTCGGGGGTGTTTGGCGCCCAGTTTGGCGCGCGGGGTATCGCTCATGGTTCCAGTGCTTCTAGTAATTCGGTCTCGACGGCAATTTGCAGACGACTGTCCTGCAAACGGCTGCCATCGAGCAGGAACGTGTCTTCGACACGCTCGCCGAGGGTATTAATGCGGGCGGTGCGCACGCTCACGCCATGACGCGCAAGCACGCGGGCAACCGCGTAAAGCAGACCGGTGCGGTCGTTGGCCGACACCGACAGCAGGTAATACTGACCACGATCGTCCGGTCGCAGATCGACGCGCGGGGTGACCGGGAAGCTGCGCGAACGGCGCGGCAACCGGCCTTTGCTCGGCTCGGCGAGCGGCTCGACACGGGTGAGCAATGCCACCAGTTCGCTCTCCACCAGACTGATGATGTCGCGATAGCTCGTGTCGAGTCCCGGGTCCGTCAGCAAAAAGCTGTCGAGTGCGAAACCGTGACTCGTGGTGTGCACCTTGGCGTCGAGAATCGACAAACCCTTGCGCTCGAAATAGCCGCAAATGCGCGCGAAAAGATCGACCTGATCGCGCACGTAGACCATCACCTGCAAGCCTTCGCCAATCGGCGACGGCCGTGCCTTGACGATCGGCGTGTTGCTATCGACATGGCGCCACAGGTGCCGTGTCTGCCAAGCCACGTCCGCCGGGTCGTTGCGCAGGAAATAAGCCACGTCCAGCGTATTCCAGAGCGCCTCCTGGGCGCGCTCGGGCACCGTGTAAAGCCGCAGGAGGCCGAGCGCTTCCTCCTTGCGGGTCTTCAACTGCGCGTGCGGGTCGGGGTTGGCGCCGCCCAGCACCTGCAACGTCAGACGGTATAAGTCTTCGAGCAGTTTTCCCTTCCAGGCGTTCCAGACTTTCGGGCTGGTGCCGCGAATATCGGCCACCGTGAGCAGATACAGCGCCGTCAGACGCCGCTCGTTGCCCACTTTCTCCGCAAAGCGGCGAATGACCTCCGGGTCGGTCGTGTCCTGCTTCTGCGCCACCGTGCTCATCGTCAGATGCTCGCCCACGAGCCAGACGATCAATTCGGTGTCTTCCTTGTCGATGCCGTGACGCGTGCAAAAACGTCGCGCATCGACCATGCCCAGCGTGGAGTGATCGCCGCCACGGCCTTTCGCAATATCGTGAAAGAGCGCGGCAATCGTCAGTGCCCACGGCCGGTCGAAGTTGGCGATCAACTGGCTACAGAACGGATATTCGTGCGCGTGTTCCGCCACCGCAAAGCGACGAATATTGCGCACCACCATCAGAATGTGCTGGTCGACGGTGTACACGTGGTACAGGTCGTGCTGCATCTGACCGACCACGCGACGGAAGTTGATCAGATAGCGGCCCAGCACGCTCGTCTGATTCATCAGGCGCAACGCATGCGTGATGCCTTGCGGTTGCTGGAGGATCGCCAGAAACGTGTGGCGGTTTTCCGGATCGGCACGCCACTGCGCATTCATCAGATCGCGCGCATTGTAAAGCGCCCGCAGCGTACGTGCTGATAAACCTTTCACCCCGATGACCTGCTCGTAGAGCAGAAACGTCTCGAGAATCGCGTTCGGATGGCGCTGATACAGCTCATCGTCGACGATTTCGATCATCCCTTGCTTCTCGACGAAACGCTCGTTGATTACGCGGGTAATGCCGCTGCTCTGCGGGAAGAGACGCGCCTCGACATTGAGCAGCAGCACGGTATTGAGCTGCGAGACCGCTTTGGCCGCCCAGTAATAACGGCGCATCAACTGCTCGCTGACCCGCTTGGTACTAGTGGCCTCGAAGCCGAGGCTTTGCGCCAGCGGCGTCTGCATGTCGAAGACGAGCACGTCCTGACGGCGGCGGGCGATCAGATGCAGGCGCGCGCGCAGCCCCTTGAGAAACTGCTCGTTACGGCGCAATTCCTTGAGTTCGCGATCGGTCAGCAGGTCACGGGCGAACAACTCTGACCAGCTGTTGCCAAGGCCGGCCGCCTTGGTCATCCAAAGAATCACTTGCAGGTCGCGCAAGCCGCCCGGGCTTTCCTTGCAGTTCGGTTCGAGGCTGTAGGGCGTGTCCTGATACTTCGCGTGACGCTGGCGAATCTCCAACTGCTTGCTGCGAAAAAACGCGCGCGGGTCGAGATCGGCCGAGAAACGCTGTTCGAACTCGTCGAAAAGCGCCTGATTGCCCGTGAGCAGGCGTGCTTCGAGCAGGCTCGTCTGCACGGTCACGTCGGCGTGGGCTTCCGTGATGCATTCGTCCACCGTGCGCACCGACGAGCCGATTTCCAGCCCGATATCCCACAGAAAGCTGATGAACGGCTCGACGTGCGAGGTCAGCGCCTCGCCCTCGGCGTGACGATGCAGCACCAGAATGTCGACGTCGGAGAACGGGTACAACTCGCCGCGCCCGTAGCCGCCCACGGCGACAAGCGCCAGATCGTCGGGCATGGCACAACTGGCCCATGCTTCGCGCATGGCCTGATCGACCGCCTGACAAAGGCCGTGCAACAGCACGTCGATCTTGCCGTGGGTGGCAAAGCGTTCGACGAGTTCGGCCTTACGTTCCTTGACGGCCTGACGTAGCGGAGAAGGGGCGTGCGCGCGCGCGTGCATGGCGGCTTCCTGGGCGTGGTGAAACTGGGTCAGGCTGGGCGGCCGCCTGGGGGAGGGCGGCCGGACATTAAGACTTCAATAAGACATCAAGCTCAAGCGGCTGCGGCGTACGACGCCAGATACGCCGAACCCGGCGGCGGGGGCGGCGTCAGGGCCGAATGCGTGAGCACTTCGTGGCCGGTTTCCGTCACCAACAGCGTGTGCTCCCACTGCGCGGACAGGCTGCGATCGCGCGTTTTGACGGTCCACTGATCGGGCATCGTGCGAATTTCGCGCTTGCCGGCGTTGATCATCGGTTCGATCGTGAAGATCATGCCGGCCTGCAATTCCAGCCCGGTGCCCGGACGGCCATAGTGCAGAATCTGCGGGTCTTCATGAAACACCTGACCGATACCGTGGCCGCAATATTCGCGTACTACGCTGTAGCCTTGGGCTTCTGCATGCGTCTGAATGGCATGGCCGATATCGCCGAGGCGCGCACCCGGACGCACCTGGTTGATGCCGAGCCACATGCATTCGTAGGTCACTTGGGCCAGCCGCTTGGCGAGAATGGTACCGTCGCCGACGATGAACATGCGGCTCGTGTCGCCGAAATAGCCGTCCTTGATGACGGTGATGTCGATGTTGAGCGCGTCGCCGTTTTTCAGCGCCTTGTCACCCGGAATGCCGTGACAGATCACGTCGTTGACCGAGATGCAGGTGGCTTTGGGGTAGGGCGGGTAGCCCGGCGGCTGATAATTCAGCGGCGCGGGGACGGTGCCTTGCTCCTTGAGCATGTACTCATGGCACAGGCGGTCCAGTTCACCGGTGGTCACGCCGGCACGGACGTGCGGCGTAATGAAGTCGAGCACCTCGCTTGCCAGACGGCAGGCGACGCGCATCATTTCGACATCGTGGGCATTCTTGATGGTGATGGCCATTGGGGAATCGAACGAATCGCTTGAACAATGGCGCATTATCGCACCAACCTATGGTTTTCGCCCCCGCTTTTGCCGGGGACCGCCCCGTGCGGCGTGGATTTCCGGCCGATTTTACGGAATCGATCCGGCGCTTTGAACGTGCTGAGCCGAGCCCTTTCCGAATTCGCCGGAGAGCCGCGCAAACCGGGGATTTACGGGATGTCACGGGAAGTTCACGCGTCGCTTGAGTGCCAGCGGGGTGCGATGCTATAATCTCGGGCTAAGTCGAGGACGAGTTGTCAATAAGCCCAAGGGTTTTCCCTTGGAATTCAATGGGTTCTGTCGGGTTTTTGGGGTAGTTTCTGCCCCGCAGTGGTGCAAATCGGTTGATTCGCATCGCGTCCGAGGGAATGCCGGGTGACTCAATTCGTTATCGGCTTGGAAAACTTTGAAATCGCGGGCCGGCGCACCCAGGGTGCCCGAACTTCGCAGGCGGGTCATGCAAAGCTGTATGGCAGTCTGACGAAACGGGTACGGCAGCCGGTCTAAGACCCAACCCTCACGGAGAATCACATGTCTGTCACTATGCGTCAGATGCTGGAAGCGGGCGTCCACTTTGGTCACCAAACCCGTTTCTGGAACCCCAAGATGGCCCCTTACATCTTCGGCCATCGCAACAAGATCCACATCATCAACCTCGAAAAGACGTTGCCGATGTACCAGGACGCGCTGAAGTACGTGCGCCAACTGGCTGCAAACCGCGGCACGATCCTCTTCGTGGGCACCAAGCGTCAAGCGCGTGAAATCGTGGCAGAAGCCGCAGGCCGCGCTGGCCAGCCGTTCGTCAACAACCGTTGGCTGGGTGGCATGCTGACGAACTTCAAGACCCTGAAGTCGTCGATCAAGAAGCTGAAGGACATGGAGCAGGCGCTGGAAGCCGGCGAACAAGAGCGCATGAGCAAGAAGGAAGCGCTGCTGTTCGATCGCGAAATGGCCAAGCTGCAAAAGTCGATCGGCGGCGTGAAGGAAATGGGCGGCATGCCCGACGCCATCTTCGTGGTCGACGTCGGTTACCACAAGATTGCCATCACCGAAGCCAACAAGCTGGGCATTCCGGTGATCGCCGTGGTTGACACGAACCACTCGCCGGAAGGTGTGGACTACGTCATCCCGGGTAACGACGATTCGAGCAAGGCTGTCGAACTGTACGTGCAAGGCGTTGCTGACGCGATCCTCGAAGGCCGTGCAAACGCCGTCAAGGAAGTCGTCGAAGCCGTGCGCGGCGAAGGCGACGACTTCGTCGAAGTGAACGAAGAGGCGTAAGCGGCCACCGCTGCGTAACAAAAGGGGCTGCTTGTGGCGCCCCTTTTTTTTAGTCCGATTTCCCCGCGTCGGGTGCGCGGGGCGCCTGGGCAGGGCAGTGCGGCCGCCTGGGTGCCATCCGCCCGACTGATTCGATAGACAGGAGTAACGATATGCCGGCAATTACTGCAGCGATGGTGGGCGAACTGCGCGCCAAGACCGATGCGCCGATGATGGAATGCAAGAAGGCGTTGACCGAAGCCGATGGCGACATGGTCCGTGCCGAAGAAATCCTGCGCGTCAAGCTGGGCAGCAAGGCCAGCAAGGCCGCCAGCCGTATCACGGCCGAAGGCGTGATCGCAGCCTACATCGACGGCGGCAAGGGTGCCGTGGTCGAAATCAACTGCGAAACCGACTTCGTTTCGAAGAACGACGACTTCCTGAAGTTTGCCAACGACGTGGCCAAGCTCGTCGCTGACAACAACCCGGCTGACGTGGCTGCTCTGTCGGCACTGCCGCTCGACGGCAAGACGGTTGAGCAGATCCGTGCCGACCTGATCGGCAAGATCGGCGAGAACATGACGATCCGTCGCTTCCAGCGCTATGAAACGGCTGGCAAGCTGGCCGCGTACCTGCACGGCACGCGTATCGGCGTGGTCGTCGAGTTCGACGGTGCCGACGCTGAAGTGGGCAAGAACGTGGCAATGCACATCGCCGCCATGAAGCCGGTGTCGGTGTCGGCAGACCAAGTGTCGGCCGACCTGATCGAGAAGGAGCGCAGCGTCGCTTCGCAGAAAGCTGCCGAATCGGGCAAGCCGGCTGAAATCGTCGCGAAGATGGTGGAAGGCAGCGTGCAGAAGTTCCTGAAGGAAGTTTCGCTGCTGAACCAGGCTTACGTGAAGGACGACAAGTCGAGCGTCGAGCAAATGCTCAAGGCCAACAACACGACGGTGAAGGGCTTCACCATGTTCGTGGTCGGCGAAGGCATCGAGAAGAAGCAAGACGACTTCGCAGCAGAAGTGGCCGCACAAGTGGCCGCCGCCAAGCAGTCGTAATTCGCGCAGTACCGTAGTATCCGGGGGCGGCGGTGCCGTCCCCGTTGTTTCATCCAGAATACCCACAGTGCCAGACCAGACTTCTTAGGGACCGCCATGTCTACTCCTTATAAACGCGTACTTCTCAAGCTCTCTGGTGAAGCCCTCATGGGTGACGATGCATTCGGCATCAACCGTTCGACGATCGAACGGATGGTGGCCGATATTGCCGAAGTCGTTCGCCTGGGCGTGCAACTGGCTGTCGTGATCGGCGGCGGTAACATCTTCCGTGGTGTGGCAGGCGGTGCCGCCGGTATGGACCGTGCAACGGCTGACTACATGGGCATGCTGGCCACCATGATGAACGCCCTGGCGTTGCAGGACGCCATGCGCCACGCCGGTATCGAAGCGCGTGTGCAATCCGCGCTGCGTATGGATCAGGTGGTGGAGCCGTATATCCGCCCCCGCGCGATCCGTCAGTTGGAAGAAGGTAAAGTTGTGATCTTCGCCGCCGGCACGGGCAACCCGTTCTTCACGACCGACACGGCCGCAGCGCTGCGCGGCTCGGAAGTCGGTGCCGAAGTTGTGCTCAAGGCCACGAAGGTCGACGGCGTGTACTCGGCCGATCCGAAGAAGGACCCGGACGCCGTCAAGTATTCGACCATCAGCTTCGATGAAGCCATCTCGAAGAACTTGCAGGTCATGGATGCCACCGCTTTCGCGCTGTGCCGCGATCAGAAGATGCCGGTGCGCGTTTTCTCGATCGTGAAGCCGGGCGCGCTCAAGCACGTCATCCTCGGCGAAGACGAGGGAACGCTCGTCCACGTTTGAGTTCAAATTGCGGCGTCGGCGCGCATTGGCGTGCCGACGCCGTATCATTTACGTTTGTTTGCGTATCAATTCTAGGTTTGGAGGTTGTCATGACCGTTGCTGACATCACGAAGAATGCCGAGCAAAAGATGCAGAGCTCGATCGAATCGTTCAAGGGCAACCTTGCGAAGATTCGTACCGGACGCGCGCATACCGGTCTGCTTGACCACGTGCAGGTCGACTACTACGGCTCGATGGTGCCCATCTCGCAAGTCGCCAACGTGACGCTCGTCGACGGCCGCACGATCGGTGTGCAGCCGTGGGAAAAGAAGATGGTCGGTGTGGTCGAAAAGGCCATTCGCGACGCCGATCTCGGTCTGAACCCGGCTACGCAAGGCGATCTGATTCGCGTGCCGATGCCCATGCTGACCGAAGAGCGTCGCCGTGAGCTGACCAAGCTGGTCAAGTCGGAAGGCGAAAACGCCAAGGTTGCCGTGCGCAACCTGCGCCGTGACGCCAACGAGCAACTCAAGAAGCTCGTGAAGGAAAAGGAAGCCTCGGAAGACGACGAGCGCCGTGGCAGCGATGTCGTTCAGAAGCTGACGGACAAGTCCGTCGTCGAGATCGACGAGCTGGTTCAGCAGAAGGACGCCGAGATCATGAAGGTGTGAGTGCGCAAGCGCTCAACATCTGATTCCTCGCCGACCTACGCCCTGACTCCCGCGCCGTATCTCAATGGGTTTTCTCAGCTCCACGCTTACTGTTCCTGAAACAGCAAGTATTCCGCGCCACGTTGCCATCGTCATGGATGGCAACGGGCGTTGGGCTACCAGTCGTAAATTGCCGCGCGTTGCAGGGCACAAGCGCGGCGTAGATGCCGTGCGCGAGGCCGTCACGGCCTGCGCCGAACTCGGTGTCGAGTACCTGACGTTGTTCGCGTTCAGTTCCGAGAACTGGCGCCGTCCGCAGGACGAGGTCTCGACGCTGATGCAGTTGTTCATCCTCGCGCTCGAGCGTGAAGTGGGCAAGTTGCATAGCAACGGCATTCGCCTGCGCGTCATCGGTGCACTTGAAGCCTTCGAGCCCCGCATCCAGGAACTGGTGCGCCGGGCCGAAGCGCGCACGAAAGACAACAAAGGCCTCACGCTCACCATCGCCGCCAACTACGGAGGCCGGTGGGACATCCTGCAAGCCGCGCAGAAGCTCGCTGCCGCGCGCGTGGCGCAGGGCGGGGCTGCCGGACTCGAGACGTCGTTCTCTGAAGACGAACTCGTGCCGTACCTGAGCATGGCTTACGCGCCGGAACCGGATCTGTTCATCCGCACCGGTGGCGATCAGCGCGTCAGTAATTTTCTGCTTTGGCAACTGGCGTACACTGAACTGTATTTCACCGAAGAATTCTGGCCGGACTTCAACGCCGATACGCTTAAACGCGCGGTTGCCGAGTTTCAGCAACGTGAGCGACGCTTTGGCCGTACCAGCGCGCAAGTCCAGAACCCCTCGGGACACTCCGCCTGATGCTCAAGACACGCGTTATTACCGCTGTCGTACTCCTTGCCATTCTCTTGCCTGTGATCTTCGTCGGTACGCCGGCGCAGTTTGCATTGCTCGCCGCCGTGATTGTTGCCGCGGCGGGTTGGGAATGGGGCCGCCTGGTCGGCCTGAACGGCACCGGCGCGGTGTTTTATGGCGCGCTAGCCTTGCTTGGTGTTGGCATGACGTGGGCGGGCGGCTGGACGCTTACGCATATCTGGCTCAAGCCCGCCGCCATTTTCTGGGTGCTCGCCGGACCTTTCACACTGTTGCGCAAGCCCGCGACGAAAGGGGCATGGCGCGGTCTGTTGCTCGTTGCCGGCCCCGTGTTGCTGATTGCCGCATGGCAGGCGTTGTGTCTGGCGCGTGAACAAGGCGTGGCATTCCTGCTGTCGGTGCTCGTCATCGTCTGGCTCGCCGATACCGGTGCTTACTTCGCCGGACGCGCGTTCGGGCGGCGCAAGCTGGCGCCGTCGATCAGTCCCGGCAAGTCGTGGGAAGGGGCCATCGGCGGCTGGCTGCTGGTGCTGGTCGTAGCGGGTGTTGTGCTCGCGAGCGGCCTTCAGGCACCGACCATTGTTTCGCATCTCGCCAACACGCTCGGCCTCGGGCTTGGCGTGATAGCGCTCACGGTGCTGGTGGCCTTCTCGGTCGTCGGCGACCTGTTCGAATCTCAACTCAAACGGCAAGCCGGCGTGAAGGATTCCAGCGCGCTGCTGCCCGGCCACGGAGGCGTGCTCGATCGCATCGACGCGCTGCTTCCGGTGCTGCCACTGGCTCTGCTCTTCGTCTGATCATGTCGCAACGTCTCGTCATTCTTGGCTCCACCGGCTCCATCGGCGTCAGTACGCTCGATGTCGTGGCCCGTCATCCCGATCGCTTCTCTGTCTACGCGCTGACGGCGCACCGCAACCTCGACCGCTTGTTCGAGCAGTGCGTCGCGCACCGCCCGCAAGTCGCCGTGGTGGCGGATGCCGACGGTGCCCGCCAGATTGCGGCACGTCTGGCGGATGCCGGACTGAAGATCGAGGTGACTTACGGTCCGCAAGCGTTGATCGATGTGGCCGAAGCGGCCGAAGCCACCATGGTCGTCGCGGCCATCGTGGGCGCTGCCGGTCTGCAATCGACGCTGGCGGCGGCGCGCGCCGGCAAGCGCATTCTGCTGGCGAACAAAGAATCGCTTGTGCTCTCCGGGGCGCTGTTCATGGCGACGGCCGAGCGCGCTGGCGCCACGTTGCTGCCGCTCGACAGCGAACACAACGCCATTTTCCAGTGCCTGCCGCAAGTGGCCGGCGAGAACCGCATTTCCACGCGTGGCGTGGAGAAGCTGGTGCTGACGGCCTCCGGTGGCCCGTTCCGCGAACGCGAACTGGCATCGCTCGATAATGTGACGCCCGATGAAGCCTGCGCGCATCCGAACTGGGTAATGGGCCGAAAGATTTCGGTCGACTCGGCCAGCATGATGAACAAGGGTCTCGAGGTGATCGAGGCGCACTGGTTGTTCAATATGCCGCCCGAGCGTATCGAAGTGCTGATTCACCCGCAGAGCGTGATCCACTCGATGGTCACCTACACGGACGGCTCGACGCTCGCGCAGCTCGGCAACCCCGACATGCGCACGCCGATTGCGCACGCGCTGGCGTTCCCGGATCGCGTGACGTCGGGTGTCGCAGGACTGAATCTCGCCGACATCGGCAAGCTGACGTTCGAAGCACCGGACCTGCGCCGCTTCCCGTGCCTGCGTCTCGCGTTCGAAACGCTGCATCGCGGCGGTACGGCTGGCGCACTGCTCAACGCGGCCAACGAAATCGCCGTCGCTGCCTTCCTTGAAGGCCGCATTCGCTTTACGGCGATCTCGCAGGTTGTCGAGCACGTGCTCGACAGCGAGGCCGTGGGTGAAGCGTCGTCGCTCGATGTCGTCCTAGAAGCCGACCGCCGTGCCCGTGAACTGGCAACGGCCTTTGTGGCCAAACTGCCGGCTCCGGCGTCGTCATGACGCTGTCTTTCCTGTTGTCGTAATACCACCGCGGCCCGATCTCGCTCATGACTCTGCTCACCACGTTGCTCGCCTTCGCCGTCGCCATTGGTGTGCTGGTGGTATTCCATGAGTTGGGCCACTACACGGTCGCGCGGCTGTGCGGTGTGAAGGTGCTCCGCTTCTCGGTGGGCTTCGGCGCGCCGCTCATCAAGTGGACGATGGGGCGGGATCGCACCGAATGGACGCTTTGCGCGCTGCCACTCGGCGGTTACGTGCGCATGCTCGACGAACGCGACGAGACGCAAGTCGTCGCTCCCGAAGACCTGCCGCGCGCGTTCAACCGTCAGTCGGTCTATAAGCGCTTCGCCATCGTCGCGGCGGGGCCGATCGCCAATTTTCTGCTTGCCATTGCGCTGTACGCCGGCCTGAATCTCGCGGGTGTGACGGAGCCGGTCGCGCGTGTTGCGGCGCCGGCGGCGGGCACGCTGGCGGCGCGCGCCGGTCTGGCGGGTGGTGAGCTCATTACCGGTGTTCGCGAGAACGGCAATAGTCCGGACGAAGCCGTGGGCGATGAAAGCCCGGTGCGCTCGTGGGAGGATCTGCGCTGGCGTCTGGTCGATCCGATGATCGACGGCCAACGTGTCACGCTCGTGGCACGTACGCGCGATGGCCGGGCGGAATACACGCTGGACGCTGCCGGCCAGCATTTCGATGCCGACAGCGAGCAGGACTTCATGCAGCGTCTGGGGCTGGTGCCGTCGGCGCGTATCAAAGTGGGACAACTGTTGCCTGATGGTGCAGCTGGCAAGGCCGGCCTGCGCGTGGGCGACGAGATCGCGGCCGTCGATGGTCGTCCGGTTGCCTCGGCAAAGGCGTTCGTGGACGCCGTGCGTGCACACCCCGGCAAGCCGATGACACTGACGATTCGCCGCGATGGGGCGGGGGCGACACAGGATGTGACGCTGACGCCGAGCGCCGAAGTGGACGCCGAGCAGGCGGGCGGGGCGCGCGTGGGCAAGATCGGTGCGGCGCTGGCGAGCCAGGTCGACACCGTCACGGTGCGCTACGGGCTGTTCGAGGCGGTCGGGCGTGGCGCGCAACGCACGTGGGATGTCACGGCGTTCAGCGTGCGGATGTTCGGCAAGATGATCACGGGGCAGGCCTCGCTCAAGAATTTGAGCGGTCCGGTCACGATTGCGGATTATGCGGGTCGATCGGCGCGTCTCGGCCTCGATTATTTCGTCGCCTTTCTAGCCCTTGTCAGCATTAGCCTGGGCGTATTGAATCTGCTACCGATTCCGGTTTTGGACGGTGGCTATCTGTTATATTATGCGGTCGAAGCGATAACCGGTCGGGCAGTCTCCGAGCGGTGGCAGGGCGCGCTGCAACGAGTGGGCATCGTTTGCATCCTTGCGCTCTCTGCCGTAGCACTTTTCAATGACCTGTCGAAATTGTTGCACTAGGGTGATTCTTCCGCCCTGACAGCGTCACGTGCCTGCCGGTCGCAGGCAAATCCGAGTTTTTCACGATTCAATTGTTTCTTGGGGAAGCAAGTTGTCGAATAAATACCACCTTGTTCCGAAGACCCTGGTGATTGCGGTTCTGGCGGCACACAGTTTCCTGGCACGCGCCGTCGAGCCGTTTGTGGTCAAGGATATCCGAGTGGAGGGCTTGCAGCGTATTGAACCCGGCACCGTGTTCTCTTACTTGCCGGTCAAGCCGGGCGACAAGTTCAACGACGATAAGGGCACCGAAGCAATTCGTGCCCTTTATGCCACGGGCCTGTTCTCGGACGTGAGCGTTGAAGCGCAAGGCAGCGTGCTGGTGGTGCACGTCAATGAGCGCCCCGCCATTGCCACGATCGACTTCCTCGGCATCAAGGAATTCGACAAGGACGGTCTGAAGAAGGCACTGCGCTCGGTCGGTCTGACCGAAGGCCGCACCTTCGACCGCAACTTGCTCGACAAGTCGGAACAGGAACTCAAGCGTCAATACCTTACGCGCGGTTACTACGCTGCCGAGGTGAAGACGACGATCACACCGCTCGAGCGCAATCGCGTGGGCATCCAGTTTGCCGTGACCGAAGGCCCCAAGGCGACGATCCAGCAGATCAACTTTGTCGGCAACAAAGCCTTCTCGACGTCGGACCTGACGGCCGAGATGGAACTGGGTACGCCGAACTGGCTGTCGTGGTACTCGAAGAACGATCTGTACTCGAAAGACAAGCTCACGGGCGATCTGGAGAAGCTGCGTTCGTTCTACCTGAACCGCGGCTATCTCGAATTCAACATCGACTCCACCGACGTCTCGATCACGCCGGACAAGGACGAGATGTACCTGACGATCAACCTGCACGAAGGCGAGCCGTACAAGGTCTCGGACGTCAAGCTCGCCGGCGAAATGCTCGGCAAGCAGGACGACGTGCAGAAGCTCGTGCAGCTCAAGGCCGGTGATACGTTCTCGGCTGCCAAGCTGCAAGCGAGCACGAAAGCGATCTCGGACCTGCTCGGCAACTACGGTTTCGCGTTTGCCAACGTGAACGCCCAGCCGACCATCGATCGTAACAATCACACCGTGGCGCTGACGCTGACGATCGATCCGGGCCGCCGCGTGTACGTGCGCAAGATCAACATCGTGGGCAACTCGCGCACGCGTGACGAGGTGATTCGCCGCGAACTGCGCCAGTTGGAAAGCTCGTGGTACGACGCCGACCGCCTGAAGCTCTCGCAAGACCGTATCAACCGTCTGGGCTACTTCACCGACGTGAACGTGACGACCGAGCCGGTGGCCGGTTCGAACGACCAGGTCGACCTTCAGGTGAAGGTGGAAGAAAAGCCGACGGGTACGATCAACATCGGTGCCGGCTTCTCGTCGACCGATAAGGTGGTGTTGCAGGCCGGTATCAGCCAGGACAACGTGTTCGGTTCGGGTACGTCGCTGTCGGTGAACGTGAATACCGGTAAGACCTACCGTACGTTGGCCGTGACGCAGGTCGATCCGTACTTCACCGTCGACGGTGTGAGCCGTATTACCGACGTGTACTACCGTACGTATCAGCCGCTGCTGCTCACGAGCGACTCCGATTTCCGTATCAACACGCTGGGCGGTAACCTGAAGTTCGGTGTGCCGTTCTCGGAAGTCGATACCGTGTTCTTCGGCATCGGTTTCGAACAGACGCGTCTGCACCTGACCAGCGACGGCACGACGCCGCAACGCTACATCGACTACGCGAACCAGTTCGGTTACGTCAGCAACAACTACCCGCTGACGGTGGGTTGGTCGCGCGACTCGCGTGACAGCGCGCTGATTCCGAATCGCGGTCACTATCAACAGGCCAACATCGAAGTCGGTACGCCGATCGGGACGACCAAGTACTTCCGTGCGTACTACCAGCACCAGTACTACTACCCGGTGAGCCGCGGCTTTACGCTGGCACTGAATGGTGAAGTGGGCTACGGCCACGGGATGGGCGGTCAGCCGTTCCCGATTTTCAAGAACTACTTCGCCGGCGGTATCGGCTCGGTGCGTGGTTTTGAACCGAGCTCGCTGGGCCCGAAGGACACCAACGGCGAACCGTTGGGTGGTGCATCGAAGCTGATCGGTAACATCGAACTGACGTTCCCGCTGCCGGGCACCGGTTATGACCGTACGCTGCGTATCTTCACGTTCATGGACGGCGGTAACGTGTTCGATAACGGCCAGGCGATTACGCTGAATAACCTGCGCTATTCTTACGGTTTCGGCCTGTCGTGGATTTCGCCGATTGGCCCGCTCAAGCTCTCGATGGGCTTCCCGCTCGTCAAGAAGACGGGCGACCAGTATCAGAAATTCCAGTTCCAGGTCGGTACGTCGTTCTAACGACGGTACATCGACCGGTTCCGAATGTTTCATCGTTGTAAGGGGTAATACATTGAACGGTATCCGTAAGCATTGCCTGCGCGGCGTGGCCGCGGCGTTGCTGGCTGGTGCGGCATTTGCCGCTTCGGCTCAGGATGCGCGCATCGCCGCTGTCAATTCGGATCGCATCTTGCGCGATTCAGCACCGGCCAAGGCCGCACAAGCCAAGCTTGAAGCCGAGTTCTCCAAGCGGGATCAGGACCTTCAGGCCATGGCAGCACGCCTCAAGGCGATGTCGGACAAGCTCGACAAGGACAACGCCACGTTGTCCGACGCCGAGCGCGCCAAGCGTCAACGCGATCTGGCAGCGGCCGACACGGAATTCCAGCGCAAGCAGCGCGAATTCCGTGAAGACCTGAACCAGCGTCGCAATGAAGAACTCGCGGCTGTGCTCGATCGCGCAAACCGCGTGATCAAGTCGATTGCAGAAGCGGAAAAGTACGATCTGATCGTGCAGGAAGCGGTCTACGTGAGCCCGCGCATCGATATCACTGACAAGGTGCTCAAGACGCTGAACGCAAGTTCAGGCAACGGCACCGCTGGCGGCAAGTGACGGGGGCGCGCTCCATGTCGGTTTCGCTCGCTCAGTTGGTGGCCCGCTTCGGTGGCACGCTCGTCGGCAACGCCGAGGTCGCCGTCGAAGGTCTGGCGCCACTCGATCGTGCCGGCGCGCGTGAACTCGCGTTTCTGTCCAATCCGAAATATCTCGCCGAAGTGCCCGATTCGGGCGCGGCGGCCGTGATTCTTTCCCAAGCCGATTTCGACAAACTGCCGTCGCACGACGGCCGTGCGTGGATCATCGCGCCCAATCCGTACGCGTACTTTGCGCGGGTTGCGCAGATGTTCGCCGACGCTGCCACGCCGGCGCCGGTCGCAGGCATCCACCCGAGCGCGGTGGTCGACGCGACGGCCGTGGTGCCGGCGTCGTGCGTGATCGGCCCGAACGTGGTGATCGAAGCTGGTGTTCGCCTTGGCGAGCGTGTGCAACTGGTGGCGAACGTGTTCGTCGGCCGTGGCACGACGTTGGGCGACGATGTGTATGTGTACCCGAATGCGACGCTGTATCACACGAGCGTGATCGGCGCGCGCTGCGTCATTCACTCGGGTGCGGTGATCGGCTCCGACGGTTTCGGTTTTGCACCTGACTTCTCCGCCGCGGGCGGTGAGTGGGTGAAGATTCCGCAAGTCGGCCGTGCAGTGATCGAAGACGACGTTGAGATTGGCGCGTCGACCTCGATCGACCGCGGTGCAATGGCCGACACGGTGATCGAGCGCGGTTGCAAGATCGACAATCAGGTACAGATCGCGCACAACGTGCGGGTCGGTGCCTACAGCGTCATCGCCGCCTGCACGGGCATTGCCGGCAGCAGTACCATCGGTAAGTTCTGTATGTTGGGCGGGGCCGTCGGCGTAGCGGGCCATGTGACCATCGGCGATCGTGTCATCGTCACGGCCAAATCGGGCGTGTCGAAGTCGATTCCGGGGCCGGGCACCTACACCAGCGCGTTTCCGGCAATTCCGAACGCCGAATGGAATAAAAACGCGGCGATCATGCGCAATCTGGACAAGATGCGCGACCGCGTGCGTCAACTTGAAGCGAAGGTCAAGGACCTGCAAGACAAATGAGCGAGACCAATACCAATATCGTCGACGTCAGCAAGCTCGACATCCATAAGATCATGAAGTTGTTGCCCCATCGCTATCCGATGCTGATGGTGGACCGCGTGATCGCTCTCGAGCCGCACAAGAACATCAAGGTCATCAAGAACGTCACGATCAACGAGCCGTACTTCACGGGGCACTATCCGCAGCGCCCGGTGATGCCGGGCGTGCTGATCGTTGAAGCGCTGGCCCAGGCCGCTGCGCTGCTCACGTTCTCCGAAGAAGCCGTGCATGACGAGAACACGCTCTACTATTTCGTGGGTATCGAGAACGTTCGCTTCCGGCGTCCGGTCGAACCGGGTGACCAGCTCGTGCTCGACGTCGACTTCGTGAAGCACAAGCGTTCCATCTACTGGTTCAAGGGGCAGGCACTCGTTGATGGCAATGTTGCCGCCGAGGCCGAGTTTACGTGCATGGTCAAGAAGAACGGCGAATAACCGGAACCGAGACGTCCATGACGAATATTCATCCCACCGCAGTTGTCGATCCCAAGGCGCAACTGGCTGACGACGTTGTCGTCGGTCCGTACGCCATCGTCGGGCCGAACGTGACGATCGGTGCGGGCTCGCAGATCTTGTCGCACACGGTCATCGACGGTCACACGACGCTGGGCGAGGGCAACAAGATCGGCCCGTTCGCGTCGATTGGCGGCACGCCGCAAGACATGAAGTACGCTGGCGAGCCCACCCGGCTCGTCATCGGCGATCGCAATACGATCCGCGAGTTCACGACCATCCACACCGGTACGGTGCAGGACGGCGGCCTGACCAGCGTCGGTAACGACAACTGGATCATGGCGTACGTGCACATCGCGCACGATTGCCATGTGGCCAATCACACGGTGTTCTCGAGCAATGCGCAGTTGGCAGGGCACGTCCATGTTGGCGATTGGGCCATCATCGGCGGCATGACCGGCGTGCATCAGTTCGTGCGTATCGGTGCGCACTCGATGGTCGGCGGTGCGTCGGTCCTCGTGCAGGACGTGCCGCCGTTTGTGATCGCCTCGGGCGACCGCGCAGTGCCGTACGGCATCAACGTCGAAGGGCTGCGTCGCCGTGGCTTCTCCGCCGATGCCATCAAGGCGTTGCGCGATGCGTACAAGCTGCTCTACAAGAGTGGTCTGACGCTCGACGAAGCCAAGGCGCAGATCGAAGCGTTCGATCAAGCCAACTCGGCGGCTGCACCCGCCACCGAAGCTGCCGACGTTCACAGCTCGGTGCTCGCACTGCTCGACTTCCTCAATACCAGCACGCGCGGTATCGTGCGCTGACCTATGCCGCCGACCCTTCCCGGTACCGGCCAGCGAACCCTGGCGATGGTGGCCGGGGAGTTGTCTGGCGATCTCATTGCCGGCAACGTGCTTGCCGGTCTCAAGCAGAGTCTTCCCGCCGACATCGCGTATGCAGGTGTCGGTGGCCCGCATATGGCCGAAGAGGGCTTCAACGCCTACTGGCCGATCGACAAGCTGTCGGTCATGGGCTATGTGGAAGTCATCAAGCATCTGCGCGAAATTCTCTCGATCCGAAAGCAACTGCGCGAGCACTGGCTGGCTGACAAGCCGATGGCGTTCGTCGGTTTCGACGCGCCGGATTTCAACTTCGATCTCGAAATCAAGCTGCGTGAGGCGGGCGTCCCGACGATTCACTTCGTGAGCCCGTCGATCTGGGCGTGGCGCGGCGGACGTATCAAGAAGATCAAGCGCGCCGTCGATCACATGCTCTGCCTGTTTCCGTTCGAGCCGGAGATCTACCATCGCGCGGGGATCGATGCGACGTTTGTCGGGCACCCCATGGCCGACAAGATCCCGATGGTGCCCGACGTGGCAGGGGCGCGCGCCAAGCTGGGCCTGACGGGCGATGCGCCTGTCGTAGCGATCCTGCCGGGTAGCCGGACGTCCGAAGTGCAGCGCCTGACACCGGTGTTCTTCGCGGCGATGCGCCTGCTTGCCCAGCGTGATCCGTCGATTCGCTTCGTCTTGCCCGCCGCGACGCCGCGCCTGCGCACGTTGATGCAGCCGATTTTCGACGCGCATAGCGACCTGAACCTGACAGTGACCGACGGTAAGGCCCCCTTGGCGCTCGAAGCGTCGGACAGTGTCTTGCTCGCGAGCGGCACGGCGACACTGGAAGCGGCGTTGTACAAGAAGCCGATGGTGATCTCGTACAAGGTGCCTTGGCTGACCGCACAGATCATGAAGCGGCAGGGCTATCTGCCGTATGTCGGGTTACCAAACATTCTGTCCGGCGAGTTTGTCGTGCCAGAGTTGTTGCAGCATTTCGCGACGCCGGAAGCACTGGCCGACGCCGTGTGGAAACAACTGACCGACCCGGCATTGCGCGAGTCGTTGCAGGCCCGCTTCACCAAAATTCACGAGCAATTGCGCCAGAACACGGCCGCACGTGCGGCAGAAGTGATCGAGCGCGTGTTGCGCGAGAAAGGGCGGCTATGAGCGAAGACGTCGTCAAAGGACGTGGGACGAGCCGTAGCGCGTCGCGTGAGCGGAATGCAGCCGAAGTATCGTCACCGGCTGTGAAGCCGCGGACGCGCGCTGCCAAGGCCGCAGTGCCGCAAATGACGCTGGATCTGTTCGGCGACATTGCGGCCGATCTGATTTGCGGCGTTGACGAGGTCGGGCGTGGCCCGCTCGCGGGACCGGTGGTTACGGCGGCGGTCATTCTCGACCCGTCGCGTCCCATCAAGGGGCTCGCCGACTCGAAGAAGCTGACGGCGAAGCGCCGCGAAGCGCTTTATGAAGAGATCATCGAGCGTTCGCTGGCGTATTACATCGCCGAAGCCAGCGTCGCCGAAATCGATTCGCTCAATATCCTGCACGCGACCATGCTCGCGATGCAGCGTGCCGTGATCGGACTGCCGCGCGTGCCGTCGCTGGCGCTGATCGACGGGAATCGCTGCCCGGTATTGCCCATGCGTGCCGAAGCCATCGTCAAGGGCGACGACAAGGTGCCGGCCATTTCCGCTGCGTCGATCCTTGCAAAGGTGACACGCGACCGTCAACTGGTCGAACTGCATGAGGCGTTCCCGCAGTATGGCTTCGACGAGCACGCCGGCTACGGCACGCCGCGCCATCTGGAAGCCCTGCGTACGCATGGACCGAGCCCGCATCACCGCCAATCGTTTGCGCCGGTACGTGAAGCGTTCGAGACATTTGGTGCGCTCACGATCGCCCGCGTGGCCCGATCTTCATGAAACTGATCAGCTCCAAAGACAACCCGTTCTACAAGCGACTCAAGCAACTCGCGCAGTCGAATCAGCAACGCCGCAAGCTCGGGCAGACGCTGCTCGAAGGCGTGCATCTGGCGGATGCGTACCTTGGCGCGCTGGGTCAGCCGCTAGTTTGCGTAGCGGCGGAAGAGGCGCTCGATAACGACGAAGTCGCGGCCATCTGGGCGCGCGTCGAGCCCGATCGCCGGGTCAGCCTGCCGCATGCACTGTTCGAGCCGCTCTCGACGTTAGTGAACGGTGTGCCGCTGCTGTTCGTGGTGGAGATGCCAAATGGCCACCTGCCGGCGTCGCAAACGGCGGATTGCGTGATTCTCGATGCAGTACAGGATGCGGGCAACGTCGGGTCGATTCTGCGCAGCGCGGCAGCCGCAGGCGTGCGAGACGTGTATTGCATGTCGGGCACCGCACTGGCTTGGTCGAGCAAGGTGCTGCGTGCCGGCATGGGCGCGCATTTCTCGCTGAATATCGTCGAACACTGCACGCCCGATTCACTGGCACCGCGATTGGCGGTGCCGCTGCTCGCAACGAGCTTGCAGGCGAAGACATCGCTGTATCAGGAAGATTTGCGGCAGCCGGTCGCGTGGATCTTCGGCAACGAAGGGGCGGGCGTATCGCCGCACTGGCTGGAGCGTGTGCAGACGCCCGTGCGGATTCCGCAACCGGGCGGCATGGAGTCGCTCAACGTCGCCGCGTGCGCTGCGATCTGTCTGTTTGAGGCAGTGCGTCAACGATTGAGTTGAGCGCAAAATTCACACGTCGCGGGCAATCGATGTTCGCGTGACGCTGAAAAAACAAAGGGATGCCAGTATTTCACTGTGCGTCCCTTTTTCGTGGTGGCCCGTACTCGCGGGCCAGCACGCTATCGATCAATACACGTCGCGCTCCAGCTTAATTTCCTGAAGGATCGTCGTGGCGATTTCTTCGATCGACTTGTGGGTCGACGACAGCCACTTGATGCCTTCGCGGCGCATCATGGCTTCCGCTTCGTTGACTTCGTAACGGCAATTCTCCAGCGAGGCGTACTTGCTGCCCGGGCGGCGTTCGTTACGAATTTCCGACAGACGGATCGGGTCGATCGACAGGCCGAAAATCTTGTCTTTGAACTGATCGAGCGTGGAGGGCAGTTTCTCGCGCTCGAAATCGTCCGGAATCAGCGGGTAGTTCGCTGCCTTTACCCCGTACTGCATGGCGAGATACAACGTCGTCGGCGTTTTGCCGCTGCGCGACACGCCCACGAGAATCACATCGGCGCTCTTCAGATTCTTGTTCGACTGACCATCGTCGTGCGCGAGCGAGAAATTCACCGCTTCGATCCGGTTCTTGTACGCCTCGCTGTCCGCGTTCTGGTGCACGCGGCCGATGGCGTGCATCGACTTGAGCCCGAGTTCCAGTTCGAGCGGCTCGATGAACGTCTGGAACATATCGAGAATCACGCCTTGCGTGTTGCGCAGGATCTCGTTCGCCCGTGCATCGACGAGCGTGCTGAAAATAATCGGACGGACATTGTCGACCCGATACATTTCATTGATCCGTTGCGCCGTCTCATAGGCTTTATCGACGGAATCCACGAACGGAACGCGAATCTGACGAAAACGCATCTCGAATTGCGCGAGGATCGAATGCGCGAAGGTTTCCGCCGTGATGCCCGTGCCGTCGGACACGATAAAGACCGGGCGCACGCTCACGGGTTTGACCGCAGCGGCAGACGTATCGGCAGCAACGGCGGGGCTTGCCGGGGAATTCGGGGGAGTAGAGGCTTCGCTCATGCGCAGAATCGCAAAATGGTGCATTGCACGGTAGAATAGCGGCAACTTGTTGGATAAGCAATTGCGCGAGCGTCGCGCGAGTTCCTGTCAGAGGCCCGCCCGGTGCGGCGCTCCGGGAAATTCGGACGGTCGAGGCAAGTTGTCGGGAGCTAGCCCCTGGCCGCCGACATCGCCACAGCGCGATTTCTTATCCAACAGGTCAGTCGGCCCATGTCAGTCCCAGCCGATTCGCCGAGAATTTTTTTTCTTACCTTAGGGGCTTTTATGACTAACGCAGCACACGACGGCGCCTACGTGGTGCCGTTTGAGCATCTGCGCATGACCGACGTTGAGTCGGTCGGCGGCAAGAATGCATCGCTTGGTGAAATGATCAGCCAACTGGCCAGCGCCGGCGTGCGCGTGCCGGGTGGTTTCGCCACGACCGCCTTTGCTTTCCGCGAGTTCCTCCAGCACAACAATCTCACCGAACGCGTTGCCAAGCGTCTCGAGGGTCTGGACGTCGATAACGTCAAGGCACTCGCAGAAGCCGGTGCCGACATCCGTCAATGGATCGTCGACGCGCCGCTGCAACCGCAGCTCGAAAAAGACATCCGCGAACAATTCGCACGCATCACGGCCGACCAGCCGGACGCGTCGTTTGCCGTGCGTTCGTCGGCCACCGCTGAAGACCTGCCCGACGCCTCGTTCGCCGGTCAGCAGGAAAGCTACCTGAACGTGGTCGGCATCGACAGCGTGCTCGATCGCATGAAGCACGTTTTCGCGTCGCTCTATAACGACCGCGCCATTTCGTACCGCGTGCACAAGGGCTTCACGCACGCCGAGGTCGCACTGTCGGCCGGCGTGCAGCGCATGGTCCGCTCGGACACGGGCGCATCGGGTGTGATGTTTACCATCGATACCGAATCGGGCTTCCAGGACGTGGTGTTCATCACGTCGAGCTACGGTCTGGGCGAGACGGTGGTGCAGGGCGCTGTGAACCCGGACGAGTTCTACGTCTTCAAGCCGACGCTCAAGGCCGGCAAGTACCCGATCATTCGCCGCACGCTGGGCTCGAAGCTCCTGAAGATGGAATTCACGCAACCGGGCGAACCGGGCCGTGTGAAGACCGTTGATGTGCCGATGGAACTGCGCAACCGCTACTCGATCACCGACGACGATTGCGTCGAGCTGGCCAAGTACGCGCTGATCATCGAAAAGCACTACGGCCGTCCGATGGACATCGAGTGGGGCAAGGACGGCAAGGATGGCAAGATTTACATCCTGCAAGCGCGCCCGGAAACGGTGAAGAGCCAGTCGGCCGGCAAGATCGAACAACGCTTCAAGCTCAAGGGCGATGCCCCGGTGCTGGCCACGGGCCGTGCCATTGGTCAGAAGATCGGCGCCGGTCCTGTGCGCGTGATCATGGACCCGAGCGAGATGGAACGTGTGCAGCCGGGCGACGTGCTCGTGGCCGACATGACCGACCCGAACTGGGAGCCGGTGATGAAGCGCGCTGCGGCCATCGTGACGAACCGTGGCGGCCGTACGTGCCACGCGGCCATCATCGCGCGTGAGCTGGGTGTGCCGGCCGTGGTCGGTTGCGGCGACGCCACCGACGTGCTCAAGGAAGGCGCACTGGTGACGGTGTCGTGTGCCGAGGGCGACGAAGGCAAGATCTACGACGGTCTGCTCGAGACCGAAGTGACCGAGATCCAGCGCGGCGAAATGCCGAAGATCCCGGTGAAGATCATGATGAACGTGGGCAACCCGCAACTCGCTTTCGATTTCGCGCAACTGCCGAACGAAGGCGTGGGTCTGGCCCGTCTGGAATTCATCATCAACAACAACATCGGCGTGCACCCGCGCGCGATTCTCGAGTACCCGAACATCGACGCGGACCTGAAGAAGGCGGTCGAGTCGGTGGCTCGCGGTCATGCGTCGCCGAAGGCGTTCTACGTCGACAAGCTGGCCGAAGGGATTGCCACCATCGCGGCGGCGTTCTACCCGAAGAGCGTGATTGTGCGTCTGTCGGACTTCAAGTCCAACGAGTACAAGAAGCTGGTCGGCGGTTCGCGTTACGAGCCGGATGAAGAAAACCCGATGCTGGGTTTCCGTGGCGCCTCGCGCTACATCTCGGAAGACTTCGCCGAAGCGTTCGCCATGGAGTGCCGTGCACTCAAGCGCGTGCGCGACGAAATGGGTCTGACGAACGTCGAAATCATGGTGCCGTTCGTGCGTACGCTGGGCCAGGCCGAGCGTGTGGTCAACATGCTCGCAGGTCATGGCCTGAAGCGTGGCGACAACGGTCTGAAGCTGGTGATGATGTGCGAAGTGCCGTCGAACGCCATTCTGGCCGACGAGTTCCTCGAGTACTTCGACGGCTTCTCGATCGGCTCGAACGACCTGACGCAGCTCACGCTGGGTCTGGACCGCGACTCGGGCATGGAACTGCTGGCCAAGGACTTCGACGAACGCGATCCGGCGGTGACCTTCATGCTCAGCCGTGCCATCAAGGCATGTCTGGCGAAGGGCAAGTACGTCGGCATTTGCGGTCAGGGTCCGTCGGACCATCCGGATCTGGCCGAATGGCTGGCGAAGGAAGGCATTGCGTCCATGTCGCTCAACCCGGATACGGTGGTCGAGACGTGGCAGCAACTCGCCAAGGTGTTGAAGTGATGTAACGGCGTCGGCGTCGTTTGGGAAGCGTCCGGTCCACGTGCCGGACGTCGCCCAAATGGCCGAGAGCCCCATGGGACGCGTGCGCTGACGGCCACGGTTTCATGCTATAAACCCCGGTAATACACCGGGGTTTTTTGTTTTTTGGGGATCGCAATGGAGCAGGCTTGGCTGTGGTTCGGCGTTGCCGGATTGACTGTAGTGCTGGAGCTTGCCAGCGGCACGTTCTATCTGCTGATGGTTGCGCTGGGCATGTTTGCGGGCGGTGTGGCGGCGCTGTTGGGCGTTAGTTGGCCGGGGCAATTGGTCGCGGCCGCCGTGGTGGCCGCAGTGGCGGTCTGGCTATTGCGGCGTAGCAAGTTCGGGCGTCGTCGCATCAAGGTCGATGTAACAGCTGATCCGAATGCCAATCTGGATATCGGCGAGCGTTTGCATGTCGAAGCGTGGCAGGCTGACGGCAGTGCGCGTACCAAGTACCGTGGCGCGGAGTGGGATGTCGAGTTGCTGCCGGGTGAGGCGCCGAGTGCCGGTTGGTTCGTGATCCGGGAAGTGCGGGGCAGCCGGTTGTTCGTGGTGCATGAAGTCGCCTAGGTCGGCATTCGGATGCATAGGAAAAGTCACTGATTTGATAGCGCGCCGGGCAAACGCGTTGCAGTGACCGTTACGATATTCGCCCCGTGTTTTTACGTGGCGGGGAACTAGCCGGCAGTATTCGCCGGCGCTTCAGGGGAAACCATGTTCGCTCTATCCAACGTCGCGTTCATTCTGTTCATCATTGCGGTCATCATCGCGGCGCGCTCGATCAAGATCGTGCCGCAGCAGCATGCATGGGTGGTTGAGCGTCTCGGCAAGTATCACGCCACGCTCACGCCGGGTCTGTCGATCGTCGTGCCGTTCGTCGATCGCGTGGCCTACAAGCATCTGCTCAAGGAAATTCCGCTCGATGTACCGAGCCAGATCTGTATCACCAAGGACAACACGCAGTTGCAGGTCGACGGCATTCTGTACTTTCAAGTCACCGACCCGATGAAGGCGTCGTATGGTTCGAGTAACTTCATCGTGGCCATCACGCAGCTGGCGCAGACGACGTTGCGTAGCGTGATCGGCAAGCTGGAGCTCGACAAGACGTTCGAAGAGCGTGGATACATCAATCACAGTGTGGTCAATGCGCTGGATGAGGCGGCATCGAACTGGGGGGTGAAGGTGCTGCGTTACGAGATCAAGGACCTCACGCCGCCGAAGGAAATCCTGCACGCCATGCAGGCGCAGATCACGGCTGAGCGTGAAAAGCGCGCGTTGATTGCCGCGTCGGAAGGTAAGCGTCAGGAGCAGATCAACCTTGCGTCTGGCGCGCGCGAAGCGGCGATCCAGAAGTCGGAAGGTGAGCGTCAGGCGCAGATCAATCAGGCACAGGGTGAAGCGTCGGCGATTCTCGCGGTGGCGGAAGCCAATGCCGAGGCCATTCACAAGATTGCGACGGCCATTCAGACGCAAGGCGGTATGGAAGCCGTCAACCTGAAGGTGGCCGAGCAGTATGTCGATGCGTTCAGCAAGCTCGCCAAGGCGGGCAACACGTTGATCGTGCCGGGCAATCTGACGGACATGAGCGGCATGATCGCGTCGGCACTTAAGATCGTGCGTGGCACGGAGGGTGGCTCGGGTGGCGGCGCAGGCGGTGGTGGCGCGGGTGCAGGTGGTGCTGGCGGCACTGGCGGTGTGGCGGGCTTTGGTGGCTCCAGCGTTCGCCGCTGATCGGCAGCGTTCACCCGCTGACTTGTTGGAAAGCAAAACGGCCCCGAGGGGCCGTTTTTCTATGGTGCCGCGTTAGTGCCGCGTTAGCGACGCTGCGGGTGCTGAGAGGGCGCCGCAAGGGCGCTGCACTTGCCGTCGCCGGTGGCCTCGCGAACCTCGTCAGTCTGCCGCGGGCGTCGGTGTGCGCATCAGGCGGGCTTTCTCGCGATCCCAGTCGCGTTGCTTTTCGGTTTCGCGCTTGTCGTGCTGCTTCTTGCCCTTGCCCAGTCCGATCTCGCATTTCACGAGACCTTTGCTGTAGTGGAAGTTCAGGGGCACGAGCGTGTAGCCGCGCTGCTCGACCTTGCCGATCAGCTTCTTGATTTCGTCGGCCTTGAGCAGCAGCTTGCGCGTGCGGACCGGGTCGGGCTTGATGTGCGTCGACGCCGTCTGTAACGGGCTGATATTTGCGCCGATCAGAAAGATTTCACCGTGTTTGACGACGACGTAGCCTTCCTTGATCTGCGCCCGCCCGGCGCGAATCGCCTTGACTTCCCATCCTTCGAGTACGATCCCGGCTTCGTATCGCTCCTCGATGAAGTAGTCGAAGAAGGCTTTCTTGTTGTCAATGATGCTCATGGATCCTTGGCGGGTAACTTGGTCGGACCCGGTGAGTCGGGCTCGGGTAAAATGCTGATTTTAACAAAGAGTCTCGGCAAGGGGCGGCCCACGACGCAGGCGTGTCGATTCTCGATCGAAACGCTCACGCGCAAACGCACACCTTGCCCGACAGACGATGGCCGAAGTCAGCAAAACCGTTCTCGTGCATTTCTCTGCTGAGCAAATGTACGATCTGGTGACCAATGTCGCCGATTACCCCAAATTTCTGCCTTGGTGCGGCGGTGTCGATATTCGGCACCAGGACGAGCACAGCATGGAGGCGTCGCTGCTCATTGACTTCAAGGGCCTGAAGCATTCGTTTGCGACGCGCAATATTCAGGAGCGTCCGCACTCCATTCAGATGACCTTCGTCGAAGGGCCTTTCAAGCGCTTCCATGGCACGTGGAAGTTCACACCGCTGCGCGAGAACGCCTGCAAGATCGAATTCGGCCTGCACTACGAGTTTGCGAATTTTCTGCTCGAAAAGGTCATCGGTCCCGTCTTCAGCCATATCGCGAATACGTTCGTCGATGCCTTCGTTAAGCGCGCGGAGGCAGTTTATGTCCGCTGAGATTGCCATCGAAGTTTGCTACGCGCTGCCCAATACGCAGGCCATCGTCGCACTCACGCTGCCGCAAGGCGCGACCGTGGGCGATGCCATCGAGCGCAGCGGTTTGCTGAAGCAATTCCCCGAACTGGATCTGGCTCGCATGAAAGCGGGCGTGTTCGGCAAGGTGCGGGCGCTTGATGCGGCCGTAGAAGCGGGCGACCGCGTGGAAATTTACCGCCCGCTCAAGGCCGATCCGAAACTGGCTCGCCAGCGTCGCGTCGACAAGGTTCGCAACGAGGGCAGCCGAGAGGGCCAGAAGTGGCTCGGGAGCCGTCGCGGCGGTTGATTCACCGCCGCAGTGGCCGCGCGTGAGGGCGGCCGGCTTCACGAGGGCGGCCGGCTTCAGATCCTTAGAAAATCTAGAGAACTCAACGCGCTCAGTGTGCGGAGCCACGCGCATGCAGCCGCACCGAGGCGCTCACCCCGGCCAGCAGCAGCACGACGGCGGCCACTTCCAGCAAGCGCGGCAACCGGTGTTCGTAGATGAACCCGTAGACCAGCGCAAACAGCGTTTCAAACACGATCATCTGACCCGACAGCGTCAGCGGCAGGCGCCGGCTGGCGGCATTCCAGAACGCGTTGCCGATGGTCGATGCGCCGACGGCCACGGCAATGTTCACCAGAATGAACATCTGCCAGTCGCGCGGCACATCGGCTGCCACCGGGTGCGGCAGCAGTACTGCGGGCACCGCCAGCGCGAGGGCCAGCACGCCCGTCGCGACACCCGTCAACAACGACCATTCCTGACTCGTAAAGTGGCCAAAGCGTGCCAGATAGCGTGCATTCGCGACCGCATACCAGGTCCAGCTCACCAGCGCCCCGACGGCGCAGAGAATACCGAGCAGCGTCAGCCGCCAGTCGCCACCATTGGCCGTGGCGTGCGCGAAGACATCCACATTGATGCAGACGATGCCAGCCGCCACCAGCGCCAGCGGCCCCGCCAGCCGCGACAGGGGCAGGGCGCCATGGTCCCGGCTGCCGACCAGCGTGACGGTCACGGGCAGCACGCCGACGATCAGCGACGCCGGGGCAATACCGGCCATCTGGACGGCGCCGGCGAGAAACAGGTAATAGATCAGATTCCCGACCAGACTCAGGCGGAACAGCGCACGCCAGTCATTGCCTGTGACCGAATGTCGCAGGCGCGCCCAGAGCGGGGCGAGCAGCAAGGCGGACACAAGGCCGTAAAGCACGTAGCGCGCAGCGGACAATTCGAGGGGCGAAAAGCCGGGGAGCAGGCGAGGGGCGAGAAACACCAGTCCCCAGAGGGCGCCTGCTGCCAGTCCGAAAGAAATGCCTTGGCCCATGACGTTCGCGCCTGTTGTCCGTAAAAGGGTTGGGGGATGACGGGGGTGTTAGCGGGTGAGGCTGACGGGCCGGTCGTGCCGACGATCAGTGCCATCCGGGAGGGCGCAAGAATAGCATGGCCCCCTCGGGCGTTAATTGTGGAATCCGGCACCCGGCCCGGTTGAGAAATTGATCGGGGAAAAAGCCCCTTGACATATGGGGTAGACGTGCCATCGATCGCGCGATTTCTGTATAATTCGGTTTTGCGCCTATAGGATTTGCCATGCGTCTGATCCAAAAAGCACTCACTTTCGATGACGTGCTCCTCGTCCCGGCCCACTCGGTCGTTCTCCCGCGCGACACCAGCCTGAAAACCAAGCTCACGCGCAACATCACTTTGAATATGCCTTTGCTGTCGGCCGCCATGGATACGGTGACCGAAGCTCGCTTGGCCATTGCCATGGCCCAGCAGGGCGGTATCGGCATTATTCACAAGAATCTGAAGCCGGCCGAGCAGGCGCGCGAAGTCGCCAAGGTCAAGCGTTTCGAGTCTGGCGTGGTGCGCGACCCGATCACGATTCCGCCGCACATGAAGGTGCGCGACGTGATTGCGCTGTCGAACCAGCATGGCATTTCCGGTTTCCCGGTGGTCGAAGGCGCGCAACTGATCGGTATCGTCACCAACCGCGACTTGCGTTTCGAGAAGCGTCTGGACGAGCCGGTGCGCGCGATCATGACGCCGAAGGACAAGCTGATCACGGTGCCTGAAGGCGCCTCGCCGGCCGATGCCGAGCATCTGATGCACAGCCACCGCCTTGAGCGCGTGCTGGTCGTGAACGATGCCTTCGAGCTGCGCGGCCTGATGACCGTCAAGGACATTACGAAGGCGACCGAGCACCCGCTCGCGAACAAGGACGAACACGGCAAGCTGCGCGTTGGCGCGGCGGTCGGCGTGGGCCCGGACAACGAAGAGCGCGTCGAACTGCTGGTAGCCGCCGGCGTTGACGTCATCGTGGTCGACACGGCACACGGCCACAGCCAGGGCGTGCTGGATCGCGTGCAGTGGGTCAAGAAGCATTTCCCGCAAATCGAAGTCGTCGGCGGCAACATTGCCACGGCAAGTGCCGCACTGGCACTGGTCGAACATGGCGCAGACGCCGTCAAGGTCGGTATCGGCCCGGGTTCGATCTGCACGACGCGTATCGTGGCAGGCGTTGGCGTGCCGCAGATCACGGCGATTGCTAATGTGGCCAAGGCGCTGAAGGACACCGGCGTGCCGCTGATCGCAGACGGTGGTATTCGTTACTCGGGTGACATCGCCAAGGCGCTGGCAGCCGGTGCGCACACCGTGATGATGGGCAGCATGTTCTCGGGCACGGAAGAAGCGCCGGGCGAAGTGTTCCTGTATCAGGGCCGTTCGTACAAGAGCTACCGCGGCATGGGTTCGGTGGGCGCGATGAAGGATGGCGCGGCCGACCGTTACTTCCAGGACCCGGCCAACAACGCCGACAAGCTCGTGCCGGAAGGTATCGAGGGTCGAGTGGCGTATAAGGGTAGTGTGCTGGCGATCATTCACCAGCTGACTGGCGGTATTCGCTCGTCGATGGGCTATCTGGGTTGCCCGTCGATCGAAGACCTGCACAATCGTGCCGAGTTTGTGGAAATCACGTCTGCCGGCATGCGCGAGTCGCATGTTCACGATGTTCAGATCATGAAGGAAGCCCCCAACTACCACGTGGAGTAATTGCCCATGAAGGCCATGTTGCGTACGGTACTGTTCCTCGATGCGGCGTTGAATCTGGCACTTGGCGTGCTGTTGATTGCGTCGTTCTGGTCCTCGCTGTACGCAGCCATCGAGGTGCCTGCGCCATCGCCTGTGCTTTATGCGCAGGCGTTGGGTGTGGCATTTATCGGTGTGGCCTGGCTGCAATGGCACGCCACCGTGAATGGCCAGTTGACATCGACCGTTGCGAAAGTGACGGGGCACATCAACTGGGTCATTGGTGCGTTCGTGCTGGGCTGGCTGATTTCCGGGCAATTGCCGGTCACGGGCGGCGGCAAGTTGTTGATGCCGGCGCTCGGTGCTGTATTGCTCGTGATTGGCGCAATTCTCGTCAAGCTGGCCTCCAGCGTACGCACGAAAGAGCGTGTGAAGGCGGCACAGCAGTCCACTGAGCGGGTGCGTGGCGGCGTCGTGACTGACGGCGCAGGCCGTGCATCACGTGATGCACGCGATGCACGCGACGTTCAGTACGACTACCCCGATGCCCGGGCCGACGAGGTCCGAGGCACGCGCGCTGAGCCGCGCATGGAGACGCCTCGCGGCGGCTCCGCACCCGCTACGCCGGTCGAGCCTGTAGGCGCCACCGGCATTGTCACGCCCGTGCCTTCCGCCACGGCGCCGACGTCCAACGAATCCACTTCATCCGTACCTCACGATGCACGACAAAATCCTCATTCTTGACTTCGGCTCGCAAGTCACCCAGCTCATTGGACGCCGCGTTCGCGAAGCGCACGTCTACTGCGAGATCCATCCGAACGACGTTTCGGACGAATTCATCCGCGAATTCAACCCGAAGGCCGTCATTCTGTCGGGCAGCCACGCGAGTACGTACGAAGATAAGGACTTGCGCGCACCGCAGGCGGTCTGGGAACTGGGCGTGCCGGTGCTGGGCATTTGCTACGGCATGTTTGCGATGACGGTGCAGTTGGGCGGTCAGGTCGAGGCCAGCGATCATCGCGAGTTTGGCTATGCCGAAGTGCGTGCGCATGCGCATACGCCGCTGCTTGAAGGCATTGAAGATTTCCGTACGGCCGAAGGCCACGGCATGCTTAAGGTGTGGATGAGCCACGGCGACAAGGTGACGCAACTGCCGCCGGGCTTCGAACTGATGGCATCGACGCCGAGCTGCCCGATTGCCGGCATCGCCGACGTGGCGCGCAACTATTACGCGGTGCAGTTCCACCCGGAAGTCACGCATACCGTGAAGGGCCGCGAGCTGCTGGAGCGCTTTGTGCTCCAGATCGCGGGTGCCAAGCCGGACTGGATCATGCGGGACCACATCGAAGAGGCCGTGAAGGCCATTCGCGAGCAAGTGGGCGACGAGGAAGTGATTTTGGGGTTGTCGGGCGGTGTCGATTCGAGCGTCGCGGCGGCGCTGATTCACCGTGCGATTGGCGATCAACTGACGTGTGTGTTTGTTGACCACGGTCTGCTGCGCCTGAACGAAGGCCAGATGGTGATGGAAATGTTCCAGGGCCGTCTGCATGCGAAGGTGGTGCACGTGGACGCGTCGGCGCAGTTCATGGGTCACCTGAAGGGCGTGACCGATCCGGAGCAGAAGCGCAAGATCATTGGCCGCGAGTTCGTGGAAGTGTTCCAGGCCGAAGCGAAGAAGCTGAAGAATGCGAAGTGGCTGGCACAGGGCACGATTTATCCGGACGTGATCGAGTCGGGCGGTGCGAAGACGAAGAAGGCGACGACGATCAAGAGCCACCACAACGTGGGCGGCCTGCCGGAGACGCTGGGTCTGAAGCTGCTGGAACCGCTGCGCGATCTGTTCAAGGACGAAGTGCGCGAGTTGGGTGTGGCGCTGGGTCTGCCGCACGATATGGTGTATCGCCACCCGTTCCCGGGCCCGGGTCTGGGCGTTCGCATTCTGGGCGAAGTGAAGTCGGAGTATGCCGACCTGCTGCGTCGTGCCGATGCGATCTTCATCGAAGAGCTGCGCAACACGGTCGAGCCGAACAGCGGCAAGACCTGGTATGAACTGACGAGCCAGGCGTTCGCGGTGTTTCTGCCGGTGAAGAGCGTGGGCGTGATGGGCGATGGCCGCACGTATGAGTGGGTGGTGGCACTGCGCGCCGTGCAGACGCAAGACTTCATGACGGCGCACTGGGCCCACCTGCCGCACGATTTGCTCGGCAAGGTCTCGAACCGCATCATCAACGAAGTGCGTGGCCTGAACCGGGTTGTTTATGATATTTCCGGTAAGCCGCCTGCGACGATCGAGTGGGAATAAAAATCTCCACGCAGTTAGGAGATTAGCTCCGTAGCAAATGAGAAACGGCTTGGCAATTGAATTGCCAAGCCGTTTTTTCATTTATTCCGCTCAGTAGTCCTCACTAATGCTGACTCGCTCGGCAAGAAAATCCAGCAGCGCTCGCACGCGCAAGGGCAGGTGTCCACCTTGGCCCACAAAGACCGCGTGAACCTCTTCCACTTCGCCCGGATTGAAGGCTTCGAGTAGCGGCACAAGCCTCCCAGCGGCGATGTCCTCTCGCACCTGAAACGCGGCAAGGCGTGCCAACCCCAATCCCGCAACTGCCAGACGGTGCAACGCTTCGCCATCGCTGGCTTGGGCATTGCCAGTGACGGGGAACACCGTGTCCGCACCATCAACGCGAAACGGCCAACCCGGCTGTGACCGGACGTAATTCGCCCCGAGCAGATTGTGCTGCTGCAACTCGTCCGGCGTTGTCGGCGTCCCGTGACGTTCCAGATAGCGGGGAGCGCCAACAATTGCCATCCGCGTCTGCCCGAGCTTGCGCGCCATGAGGCTGGAACTCTTGAGCGGACCCGCACGGACCGCGACGTCAGTACGCTGCTCAAGAATGTCGATGACTTCGTCAGTCAGCACGATGTCCAGCGAGACATCGGGATAGCGCTCAAGAAACTCAGGGACAAGCGGCAGCAGAAAGTGATGCGCGAACGGCACATTCGCGTTGACCCGCAGCCTGCCACGCGGCGTGACTTGCGCGCTGGCGTAACGTTCGGCTTCGTCCAGATCGGCCAACACCTGAATACCGCGCTCATAGAATGTGCAGCCTTCCGGCGTCAGTTGAAGCTGCCGGGTTGATCGGTTGATTAGCCGCGTCCCGAGCCGACCCTCCAACCGCCCCACGAGTTTGCTGACGGCGGACGGCGTCATCCCGCTGGCACGCGCCGCCGCCGCGAAGCCGCCAAGTTTAATCACGCGAACGAACACTTCCAGCTCGCCGGATCGGTTGACTTCAAGACGTGCCACGACGGCCTCCTCGGTGAATTCAACTCATGAATATTTGTACCGGGGACAGTCTAGTCCATATGTGTCGTTGAATTCATGATTAACACCTGTGCTGACATTGAATTCACCAATATGAAACTCGTCTCAAAATCCTCGACCAACGCGATGCTGGCCTTGGCGCTAACGGCTGGCGCAGCGGTTTCCTCTACGCAGGCAAGCGCTGCCGACGCCACTTGGATCACTACATGGACCGCCAGCCCGCAGCCCGTATGGGGCGCTGACTTCCTGTTTCCCACCAACATCCCCGCGACACTGCATGACCAGACCGTGCGTCAGGTGGCGCGCGTCAGTCTGGGCGGGAAGCGGGTACGCATCGTCTTGTCCAATGCGTACGGAAAGCAGCCGATCGTCGTGGGGAGGGCCACGATCGCGTTGCCGGCGGCGGATGGGGATGGCGGACTGATCAGCGACAGCCTGCGAACCACCACCTTCGGCGGGCACGAAACGGCCACGATCCTGCCCGGCGCATCGTTGGTCAGCGACCCCGTTGCGTTGTCCGTGCCCGCACTTGGGCAGGTGACGGTGAGCGTGTATTTGCCGGAGAACACCCCAGTGACCACCTTTCACTGGGACGGCCGCCAAAGCGGCTGGATCGTTGCCGGCGACCAGACGACGGTGGTGACACCGCCTGCGTCCGGACCGAAAACAGAAAGCATCACAACGCGCACGCTGCTGAGCGGGGTACTCGTCGAAGCATCGTCAACGACGAAAACGATTGCCGTGATCGGCGACTCCATCACGGATGGCGCGACCGCCAGCCTCGACAAGGACAGTCGGTGGCCCGATTTTCTAGCGACTCGCTTGGCGCCTTACGGCGTGGGTGTCGTCAACGCCGGCATCTCCGGCGCGCGGCTGTTGTCCGACGGTATGGGAACAAATGCATTGGCGAGAATCGACCGCGACGTGCTCGCGCAGCCGGGTGTGCAGAGCGTCGTCGTCATACTGGGCATCAACGACATCTCATGGCCGGGGACGGCCTTCGCGCCAACCAGCGCGCTACCGACATTCGACGCCTTGACGGCAGGCTACCGTCAACTGATCGCGCAGGCACACGACCGAGGCATTCGCGTGATTGGCGCGACGCTCACGCCGTTCGAGGGCGCGTTGCCCGGCTCGCCGCTCGACAACTACTACCAGCCGGAGAAGGACGCGCTACGTGAGCAGGTGAATGCGTGGATTCGCCATGGCGACGCTTTCGACGCCGTCATCGATCTTGACGCAGCACTGCGCGACCCTACGCACCCGTCACGCATGAATGCACGGTTCGATTCGGGGGATCACCTGCATCCCGGGGACGAGGGTAATCGTGCGATGGCAGAGACCGTTGATATTGACGCCTTGCTGCCCGGTATCGGTCTCACACGCCAAGCATTGGGTTCCGGCTCGGGTATCGTTCGGAAGTGACGGATGTGCCGTGTTTTAATCTCATCGGGGCACTAATTTAAGCGAAAATTCTCGCTATGAAGTTGCACCTGATGACCAAGCAACATCTCTCCTCGTTTTTCCCTAAGTTCAAACGCAATGCTGCTGAACAAGTCCCACAGAGCAACGCCATCATTGGGAACACGCACTCCATGGACTACATCAATACGCCCCGTTCCTTCAAACAACCCGAGGCAATAGCGCAGCGACGAGGCATGCTGAACGAACCCCATATTGCCCCGTTAGTTGCCTATGTTGAGGGTCTTAGGGGCAAGCTACCAGAATGGGAATTTCAGGACTTTGATCCGGCAGATGGCGGCACTGATGCGGACATGCTTTTTCTCTTGGAGAAACCTGGCCCGATGACTTCAACATCAGGTAAGCGCATGGGCTCAGGTTTCATTTCTCGCAACAACGATGATCCGACGGCAGAGGCGCTTTTCCGTTTTATGAGCGAAGCAGATATCAGCAGAAAGCGAACGGTGCTATGGAACGTCGTCCCCGGGTGGAATAAAACCATCAAGGTCGGATCAACGGAATGGCGCGAAGGCGTTCAGGAATTAAACAACCTTGTGGCGTTGCTGCCCAATCTGAAAACCGCGGTTTTAGTCGGGCGCAAAGCGGGGAGGGCTGAGAAGTTGATGGCGTCGCTGGACATAAACATCTTCACATCAGCGCATCCTTCCCCAAAAGTAAGAAGCATGAATCGGGCGATGTGGGATCGCATACCTGAGCAATGGGCAAATGCAGCGAGTGTTCGATCGCGCACTACATGAGACTACCGGTCAGTGCCTGAGCGCCAAAGCGGGTATTTGCGTGGCGTCAAACGTATCACTTACCCACCCGCCGCCAACGTCCTCAACAACATCGGCACCTTGTCCTTGCTCGTGACTTGCACGCGTGAAATTAGCGCGTGATCGACCCGAGCAAGGCCATAAGTGCGCGAAATATCGCTTTGCATCCGTTGCCAGAGATGTGTCGTCATTTCCGCATCCACCATGGCCCGGTGAGCGCGTCCGGTTTGCGGCAGTTGCAGCATCGCCGCCAAGCTCGACAGCCGATGGTTGACCGCATTCGGATAGATCCGGCGCGCCGTCAGCATTGTGCACGCGAACGCATGATTCGCCGGGGTGCCGAGCAAGGCAAGCTCGGCTTGCCAGAACCGTTTGTCGAACCCGGCGTTGTGCGCAACGACCGGGCAGTTGCCCACGAACGCGACGGCCTCACGCATGACTTTCGACACGGGCGGCGCTGACGCGATCATGTCGTTCGTGATGCCGGTGAGTGCCACGACGTCGGACGGAATGCGTCGTCCCGCATTCATCAGGCTCTGATAGCGGTCGACAATTTGCCCGTCGCGCCACAACACCACGGCAATTTCGGTGGCCCGGTCACCCTGCGTGGGCGACAGGCCCGTCGTTTCGAAGTCAAGCACGGCAACAGTTTGCATACGTCTCTGAATCAAGAATTACTGAATTACTGAACGACAATTAACTTGGCACTTGGCGCTTGGCGAACACCGGCCTCAAATATTCATCAACGCCAACGTCGCCCGGGACAACTCCGAATCGGGTCGATTCAACTCATTGACCACTTCGAAGTGGTTCGCGCCTCGCACCCGAAACACCCCGGCAAGCCGGGCGCGCCCCGCCAGTGCATCGGCAAGCTCCCGGTTCTGGCGCTTGAACTCCGGACTCTCCAATGTCCCCCACGCGACCAGCGCCGGACAATTGGCCTTGTCCAGTTGCTTCATCGGGCTGAATTCAATCACCTGTGCCGGGCTCAGCGTCACGTACTTCCCGCGCACCGACAGGACAACCGGCGCGAGGTCGCCCATTCCGCTCATCACGACACCCCCCTTGAGCAACTGCGCAGGCGCACCGTGCGCTTTCCAATCGGTGGTGAGCATCACCGCCGTGAGATGGCCGCCGGAAGAATGCCCGGACACATAAACGCGCTCCGGGTCTCCTCCAAAGCGCCGCGCATTGGCACCCACCCACGCCAGCGCCCGGCGACATTGATCGACCATGCCGGGCAGGGTATTGCCCGGCATATTGTCAAAGTTGATCGCGATATAGATCGCACCCGCACCAACAAACGTCGGCGCCGGGCCAGAACTGTCGTCCTTGGAGAGCATCTGCCACGCGCCACCATGGATGAACACCATGATGGGCAGATTGCGCGCGCCCGGCGGGGCAAAGACATCGAGGTTTTCCGACGCCTTGCTGCCGTACGAATAAGTCGTCGGCGGTAACTTCTGCCGCACTTCCTCGCTGGTCCGCGCGTAGCCGTCGATCACCTGCTTGGCATTGGGCGCCCACACGGTCTGCGTGTAGGCGTCGTCCAACTGCTTCTGGGTGTAATCGAGAAAGACCTTCTTATCCTCGTCGTCCGCGTGGGCGAATCGGGACAGCGATGTGGCGGCCATGGCACCCAACCCATAGCGGACGAACTGACGTCGATCGATCATGAAGGTCTCTTATCTAGCGCTCGGTGTGCGCCAGATTCTACCAAAGCCGTGCGCTCAGAAAGCTGTCATCGCCTTGCGCTCTTCCTCCGTAAGGATCGGGCCATCGAGCGTGACCTGAGAGTGATCGTCCCTGAACTTCGCGATGATGGGTTTGAGCTCCGCCTTGATGTGCTTTTCGCTATAGCCGTTAAACAGATGGCCGAGCAGGCCGCGCCGCAAATCGCTGCTTCCCATGTACCAGTCGGCAATCGGGAACGTCAGGTTCATGTTGTATTTCATCATGATGCCCATGTTGTGATGAGCGGTGTGATGGCGGCGAATGGTATTGATAAACGGCATGTTGCGCACGAACCAGTTCTCATGACAATGGCAGCAGTAGTGAAACGTTTCATAGATCACGTACTGGCCGACCATCGTCAGGAAAACCATCCAGCCCGCATTTGTGTTCAGGATCAGCGAGGTGACGTAACCGAAGACGCCGCCGCCCACGCCGAGCGTAATCAGCACGCGCCACGGAAAAAACACGATCCGGAATTCACGCGTCGTATCGATCGTCGACAACTGATCGGTGAAGTACTGGTGATGCTGCCGCGTATGGCGGTTGTAGATCTCGCGCAAGCCCCAGACATCCACTCGCCGGTGCATCACAAACCGGTGCATGAACCACTCGACGAAGTTGCCCGCCAAAAACACCGGCACGATCAACAACCATTCCCACGTCGGCTGCTGCAACCGGCTCACCGCGTAAGTCACTGCGCCAATGGCCACGATGTACATCACGACGATGTGCAGGAGACCGTTGTACAGCGGGCTGATATCGGACTTGTACTGCTCTCTGAACTTCAATTGACGCTCGGTAATCACGGCGAGTCTCCTGCGTTTTAACGATGAAAAATTAACAAGTGCGCGACTAGTGCGACACGTCCTCCAGCGATCGCCCCTTGGTTTCGACGCCGAGTAACAACACGGCCAGCGCGGCGATGACGAAGGAGAGGGCACCCATGGTGAACACGCCCGTCTGGCCCCACGTCGGCAGCAGCACACCGATGGCGAAGGGGCCGGCCAGCGACCCGACGCGTCCGATGGAGGACGCAAAGCCGGAGCCGGTGGCGCGCATGCGGGTCGGGTAAAGCTCGGGCGTATAGGCGTACAGCACCGACCACATGCCGAAGAGGAAGAACTGCATCATGAGACCCGCAGCGATCAACTGCTCGATGGGCGCTTTATTGCCCGCTGCCTGCCCATAGAGATAGGCCGCCACGGCGCTACCCAGCAACATCAGCGCACACGTCGGCTTGCGTCCCCATTTCTCGAGCAACCATGCAGAAAAGAGGAAGCCCGGAATGCCGGCGAGCGAGATGTAGACGGTGTAGAGCACCGACTTGGTGATCTCGTAACCCGCTTGTTGCAGCAGGGCCCCCAGCCACGTCGTCAGTCCGTAGTAGCCGAGCAGGGCGAAGAACCAAGTGGTCCACAACATGACCGTGCGTTTGGCATAGATGCCGCGCCAGATCTCGGCGAAGAGCGCTTTGCGGTCAGACTGAACGCGCGGCGCGCTCGCGGTGATGACCGGCTCGGGTAGCTTGCGTCCGTAGGCTTTTTCCACTTTGGTTTCGATGTGGTCCATGACGTCGGCCGCTTCTTTCATGCGCCCGGTGTCTTCCAGCCAGCGGGGCGACTCCGGCACCATGCGCCGGATGACAAACACGAAAATCGCCGGGACAGCCAACGCGATGAAGATGCCGCGCCAGCCGATCACGGGCAGCATGAAATAGGCGAACACGCCCGCAGCAATGAAGCCGATGGGCCAGAAGCCCTCCAGAATGGCCACGTACTTGCCACGGCTCTTGGCCGGCACGATCTCCGAGACCATCGACAGACCGATCGGGAACTCCATCCCCATGCCGAAGCCGAGCAGCACGCGGTACAGCATCAGCGAATCGACGTTGTGCGCGAAGCCGCACATCAGGCTGCCGACACCCCAGAAAATCATACTGATCTGAAAGATCGGTTTTCTGCCGAACTTGTCCGCTAGCAGACCCGCTGTCGCGGCTCCCACAAACATCCCGAGGAAGCTTGAACTGGCAAGCAGCCCGGCTTGCGACGCGGACAGACCGAACTCCGCCTTGATCGAACCCAGCACGAACGTCATCAATCCGAGATCCATCGAATCGAAAAACCAGGCCGTGGCAATGATCGAGAAAAGACTGCGCTGATAACGGGTCATCGGTAGTCGCTCAAGCCGGGCGACCACGTCAACACCCAGCCGCGACGCGGCTGCGGACATATTCATATTGGTGTCTCCTCCAATACATCTAGCTAATGATCAACTAACATATTAGACATCGAGACGCAAAGCGGCCGGTGGTCCGGTCGTTGATGTGTAGTGTCTTTGCGGCGCAGCCGTGAAAGGACGAATCGAATTGAATCGATCCGACGCGATCAGGCGGCTGTCAGTCTCTCTGCCTTCTCGTCTCGAAGCGCTCCTTGCCATGCGTTGTCGATGATTTGCGCATAGCCTTCTTCGATATTCCCGACGGGGAATGCTTTGGCCAACCGAGTCACGCCGAGTGAGTCGGAGAGCAGGTCTTTCAGTGATGCACGCGCGATGCCGAACGCGTTGAGATCGGTAGGGATACCCAACTTGCCGACGAGATCGCGCAGCAGGCGGGGCAATGCGCGAACCGCCTGCACGTCATCGGCGGCGTCGATACCGAACATTCGGGAGACTTCAAGCAACTCGGCGTGGCGCGATTCGCGCAAGAGATCGATGGCATACGGCAGCACCACCGCGTTCGTGGCACCGTGAGATTTGTGCGTGAGCGCCGCGACGCCGTAAGCAATGCCGTGGACCGCGTTGAGTCCCGCACTGCCGTAGGACATCGCCGCATAGACGCTCGCGTAGCACATGCCGACGCGTGCCTTCACATCGTTGCCATTCTCATAGCAGCGCAACAGATACGCCGCCGCCAGCCGGATCGACTCACGGGCAAAGAGCATCGTGAGGCCGCTGCGGCCGCTGTAACCCGGGTCGGCGCTGCCGTTGCGGTCGAACCGGCTGGAGTCGAGCGTGACGAACGATTCGAGCGCGTGCGTGAGGGCGTCGATGCCGGACTCGGCCGTGACCTTGGGCGGGCAGGTGAACGTCAGTTCGGGGTCAACGGCGGCGATGACCGGCCGCAGGCGATTGTCCATCACGGCCGTCTTGATGCCGGTCGCCGGATCGAACAGGATGGTGCCCGGCGTGAGCTCCGAGCCGGTGCCGGCGGTGGTCGGTACGGCGATATGGTCGATAACCGGCGAGTCACTGGTGACACCCGCGCCGAAGTCTCGAATGGGGCGCCCGTCGGGGAGCGTGACGCACAACGCTTTGGCCAGATCGATGTTGCTGCCGCCGCCCAGCGACACGACATGATCGGGGCGTTGCCCGTCGAGTATGCGGCGCAGTTCAACGGTGGCTTGATCGCAAAGGTCGGTGGTCGGGTCGGGTTGGCCACCGGTGTAGACATCCACGTGGACCCCAAGCTGTGCGCACGCTGCCACGTATTCGCTCACCCAAGACGTCTTATCGGCGAAGAAGCGGTCGGTGACGAGCAGGCCCCGACGGTAGCCAAGACTGTGCAGCAGTTGGGGAAGCTTATGGCGATAGCCCAGTTCGATGATGAGCCGGGAGGGCGCACAAAAGTGGATGCAGTCATCGATTCTCATGAATTTTCCTCTCGGTTTAGCGGGGGCTGCGACGGTGCAGTGTGCTCGGTCAGAAAAGCCCGCACGGCGGCACCGACGTCTTGCGTGTTCTGCGTCAGGAGGGAATGGCGGGCGCTGGGAATCACATGCAGCGTCGCGTCACGGATGCCCTCACGCATGCGATAGGCATGTGCGACGGGGCAGTCTTCGTCGTCGCTGCCATGAACGATGAGGGCGGGCATGGTGACCTGAGCCAGATTCGGGAGATGTGAGACCGTTTTGAGCGCCTGCCACGTCCACGCAACGACCTGCGGGTGTGCCGCGCGCGTGAGTCCCAGACGGATCTCCCGCTGCCGTATCTCGTCGAGCAACGCGCTCCCCTCGGACGCCTCGAACCAGCGCACGTCATTCAATTGCGCGGTGCCGGACATCAGCATGACGGCCACCGGCGGCGCTTGTCGTGCTGTGCCATTCGCCAGTTGTGCCATCAGTTCGAAGATGACGGACACGCCCATGCTCCAGCCGGCCAGTACGTAGGGGCGAGCGCCGATTTCCTGTGCGATGACGCCGCTAACAAGCCGCGCGAAGGCATCCGCACTGCACGCCTCTGGGGCGGTCGGAAATGCCGCATCACCCGCATCACCCGCATCACCTCTACCGGGCAGGTTCGGGAGAATGAAATGGAAGGTGTCGCCAAGCGCGGTCGCGAGCGGTACCCACGAATCGCTCGTCCCCTGAATGCCGTGCAGGGCCACCACCGGAAAGCCGTCGGGCGTTCCTACGCGCCGAATCTCCATGACTAGCCTTTTGTTTGAGTAATATATTAGTTGATGAATAATAGCACATCAGTTTGATCGAGCAAGCGGCACGGACACCGGGAAAGCCCGGGGTAGCGCACGGGAGGGGCGTCGTGAGAGGACGTAGAAGCAGGTGATATACAATTAATATTTGCTCTGAATCTCGACCCAATGGCGACAAAAAAAGCGACACCACGCAAGGAAAAACCAGAAGCCGCCGCGCCGGATCCACGCGTGGAGGCGATCCCTCGCGGTCACATGGTCGATCGTGCTTACGAGTGGATCGAAGAGGCGATCGTGACGCTGCGGCTCGCGCCCGGCTCGACGATGTCGGAGTTGCAGTTGAGCGAGATGACGGGCTTTGGCCGCACGCCGATTCGCGAGGCGATTCAACGACTGGCTCGCGAACATTTGATCGTGGTGCTGCCGCAGCGCGGGCTGCTCGTGCCGCCGATGGATGTGGGCAAGCAGTTGCGACTGCTGGAGACGCGGCGCGAAGTGGAGCGGCTGATCGCCAGAAGCGCCGCGAAGAAGGCCACTGCCGAGCAGCGTGAGCATTTCACCCGTCTGGCGAAGGAGTTCAAGAGTTCTGCACGCAGCGGCAAGGATGTGGAGTTCATCCGCGCCGACCGCGAATTCAATGAACTGTGTCTGGTCGCGGCACGCAACGAATTCGCCGAAGGTGCGATGCGGTTGCTGCACGGCCTGTCACGCCGTTTCTGGTACTACCACTACAAGGAAGCGGCCGACTTGCCAACGATGGCGCGTCTGCATGCAGAAGTCGCCGAAGCGATCGCCGCCGGTGAAGTGAAGCGGGCAGGTGATGCGCTCGACGCGCTGCTGGACAACATCGAGGAATTCACGCGAGCCACGGTGCTGGGTGACCGGGCATAACGCCTATCGCGAACGTCAGTACGTCGCCTCATAAAGAAAGCCCCACCATGACGAGACATGGCGGGGCGTTTTTGTGCGCGCGAGGGAGGCTTACACCGAGCGCGTCAGTCCGCCATCCACGCGAAGGTTTTGGCCGGTGATGTAGCCACCGCCTTCCGACGCGAGAAACGCCACCGTTGCGGCAATTTCCTCGGCTTTGCCGTAGCGCTGCATCGGCACGCTGTCGCGGCGCGTGTCCTGTTGCGGCAGGCTGTCGATCCAGCCCGGCAGGATGTTGTTCATTCGCACGTTGTCCTTCGCGTACTTGTCGGCAAACAGCTTTGTGAACGACGCGAGCCCCGCACGGAACACGGCGGACGTCGGGAACATGTCGCTCGGCTCGAACGCCCATGCGGTCGAGATATTGATGATCGCGCCCGCTTGCTGCTTCTGCATGATCGGCGTCACCAGCCGCGTCGGACGAATCACGTTCATCAGATACGTATCCATCCCGCGATGCCAGTCGTCGTCGCTGATCTCGAGAATCGGCGCGCGCGGACCATGCCCGGCGCTGTTGACCAGCACGTCGATACGGCCCCAGCGCGAGACGGCGGCATCGACCAGTGCTTGCAGCGATTCAACCGACTGGTTCGAGCCCGTGACGCCCACGCCGCCCAACTCGGCGGCGAGCGCCTCGCCCTTGCCGGACGACGACAGAATGCCGACCTTGTAACCGTCTGCCGCCAATCGACGCGCTGCCGCCGCACCCATGCCGCTACCGCCTGCCGTCACCAACGCCACTTTTTCTACAGTCATGCTGTTATCCTCCAGAGGCACCGGCCGCCGCCACCATGGCGTCCCGACGCTAATAACCAAAGAAAATCAAGAAATCCACGGATGAAAGCGTAACATCCCACGTCCTGGTTGATGCACCAGATTTCAACGCTTGATCCAGTAGAAAAACTACACCATGTCCGAATCGTTTGGCCGTCTCCCGTCGCTCAATGCGTTGCGCGCCTTCGAGGCGGCGAGCCGGCATCTGAATTTCCGTATTGCCGCCGAGGAACTGGGCGTGACGCAGGGCGCGGTCGCGCAACAGATTCGGGGACTGGAAGCCGAGTTGGGCATGAAATTGTTCGAACGCCATCCGCGCACGCTCGCGCTCACGGAGAATGGGCGACGCTATTCCAGCAGCGTGCGCCGAGCGTTCGAAGTGCTCAGTGAAGCGACGCAGGCGTTGCGGCCGGAACCGTTTCGGCTGACGATCAGCGTGACGCCGACGTTCGCGGCCAAGTGGCTGATTCCGAGGCTTCCGGCGTTTCTCGCCACACACCCTGACATTGATCTGCGCATTCTCGCGACCGACCGGCTGTCGCATTTTCAGGCCGACGCCGTCGATCTCGCCGTGCGCTACGGCCGCCCGCCGTTCGGCGGTGGCGTAAGTGTGGAGTTGCTGTTCGAAGAAGTGCAGGTCGCCGTCGCCAGCCCACAATTGCTCGCTACCGCTGGGCATCCCGGGCCAGCGGGCACGCTTCACGGCCACGCCTTGCTGCACGATGCGCACAACGCGTGGCCGCAGTTCCTCGATCAGGCCATGCCGAAGTCACTTTCCTCGGTCGCGAAAAACATCCGATTCAACCAGACTGCACTCGCGATCGACGCTGCTGTCGCCGGGCAGGGGCTGGCCCTCGCCCACGCGGACTTCGTTGCCCCGGACGTCGCGGCCGGGCGGCTCGTACGCCTCTTCGACACCGAATTGCGCACGGGCGCGGGCTTCTACATCGTGTCGCCGCGTCGTCAGCGTCACGCGGGGCAGGTGGCGAATGTGCGCGATTGGCTTTTGCAGGAGACACGACTCGCGGGTTAGGATTTCGCTAAACGCAATCGAAGACTCTCACCTGCCATGGCCTATCCCGATCTGAATTTGCTTCACGCGCTCGACATTCTGCTGGAGGAGGGGAGCGTCGTGGGCGCCGCCCGGCGTATGCACCTGAGCCCGCCGGCAATGAGCCGCACGCTCAGCCGTATCCGCGAAACGCTGGGCGACCCGGTATTCGTGCAGGCTGGGCGCAAGTTGGTGCCGACGCCGCGCGCGCTGGCGCTGCGTGAACAGGTCCGGCTGGCGGTCGAGCAGGCAACACAGGTCCTCTCGCCGAGTGCCGAAGTCGATCTGAAAACGCTGGAGCGGCGCTTCAACGTGCGCGCCAACGATATCTTCGTCGGCATGCATTCGGGCCGCCTGCTCGAAGCGATGTCCAACGAGATGCCGCACGCGATGCTGCGTTTCGCCCCCGAAGAGGACGATATCGACGACGAGGCGCTTCGCAGTGGGCGCATCGATCTTTTCATCAGCGCCTCGCGTCAGCTCGGGCCGGAAATTCGGGTGCAATCGCTGTTCACCACGCGCTTTGTGGGCATCGCACGCGACGATCATCCGATCTTCGACGAGGACATTACGCCCGAGCGAATCACTCACTGGGGGCATATCGGCGTATCGCGGCGAGGGAAGTTCGCGGGGCCGATCGATACGGCGCTCGACGGGCTCGGACTTCGCCGTCACGTGGCGCTCGTGGTCTCGACCCCGTTCACGGCACTGTTCGCGCTGCAAGACTCGGACTTGTTGCTGGCGTTGCCGTCTGATCTTGCTCATAGCGCCATCTCGGCGGGCATGCGCATTCGCGCGTTCGATCTGCCGGTGCCGCTGGAGACCGTGGTGCTCACGCAGGCTTGGCACCCGCGCTTTCAGGCGGACCCGGCCCATCAGTGGCTGCGCCGCACGATTCGCGAGCTGTGCGGGGATCTGCCAGCCGCCGCGTAATCATCGTTGCGTCTGGCGCACTTATCAATTCCAATCAAGTCACTTTTCGCAGCGTAGCGGTGGCCCCTACAGTGGTGATCAACATCACTTCCGTAAAGGGTCATCGTGCAATCCGCGTCATCGCAGACGGCGACTAATGCAGGGGCAACATCGCCCGGCCGCCTGAGCACCCGGTTACTGGGCTTTCTCGGGCGGTTCGATCTGAGCTCGCCGCGCGCTACCTACGTCTTACGGTCCATCTTCGCCGCGTGGCTCGCCCTCGTCGTCGCCTATGCGCTGGAACTGGAGATGCCTTACTCAGCGGCATCGACGGTCCTGCTCGTCATCCATCCCATTCAGGGCGCCGTCATCGGGAAGGGGACGTGGCGTGTGCTCGGCACCCTCGGCGGCATGGTCGTGTCTGTGCTGCTGATGAGCGCATTCGGGCAGACGCCATGGCTGTTTCTGCTGGGCTTCGGCTTTTGGCTCGGGCTCTGCGTGACGGGCATGACGCTGCTCCGGCACTTCCGGGCGTCGGGCGTGGTGGTCGCGGGCTACACGGTCGGGCTGGCAACGTTCGGCGCGCTTGAACATCCGCAACTGACTTTCGAACATGTGATCGGCCGGGGCTCGACGGTCATGATCGGCGTCGTGTGTCTGGGGCTGGTGTCGGCATTGTTCAGCCGCCGCAGTGTGCGCAGCAAGTTGGACGCGTTGCTGGGCCGGTTGTCGGCCCATGTCGCGGAGGCGCTGGCCACCCAGCATGACGTTGGCGGCGCTGACGTGAGCGGCACAACCTCGCCACGGATCGCACCGGCCCGGCGGCACCTGATGGCCGAGATTTACGGCGTCGATGATTTGCTCTCGCTCGGCAAGGCCGAATCGTCCGATCTGGCGCATCGCGCGGACGCCGTGCGGCACGCGATGGCGTCACTCTTTGCGGCGCTGGCGGGTAGCGCCTCATCGGCGGGGCGTGAGGGCGAAGCGTCGCCGCACTGGTGCGACACGCAGTCCATGCTCGCCACCGCGTGGCGCGAGGCCGGACAGGCCGTCGCAGCGGGCGATACAGGCTTGTCGCGTGCCGTGGACGTTCTGCGTACCGCGCAGGCGCGTCTGTCGGCAACGCTCGATGCGCAGTCGAGCGTCACGTCACCGACGCCCCCCGCGCTTCATATCGCCGTCGACCGGTTGATCGAACAGATTGACGACTATCTCGCCGCGTTGGAAGGCCTCGCGTCGCTGCGTCGAACACGTCCGCGAGTGGCATCCCGACGCGGCGCACTCGTGCCGCCCATGTCTCCCATGTCTCCCGTACGCCCGGTGCATTTCCATCGCGACGTCCGCGCCGCGTGGCAAAACGGCCTGCGCGCCATGCTGACGCTGGTAGGCACCGGCGCGTTCTGGATTGTCACGGGGTGGCCGCATGGCGACATGATGCTGTTGATCGTTGCGCCGTATTGCGCGTTGCTGGCGACGGCACCCAACCCGGCGGCCGGGGCGTTTCAGTTCGTCAAGGGCACGGTGATTGCGGTGCCTGCGGCGTTTGTCTGCGCGTTCGTGATCCTGCCGCACATCGAAGGCTTGCCACTGTTGCTCGTCGTGCTGGCCGTGTTCTGGCTGCCGGGGATCTACGCGACGACGATGCCGCAACATGGGCTTGCCGCGTTGGCGTACCTCGTTGGTTTCAACACGCTGACGGGGGCCGATAACCCAATGCACTACGACGTCGCGTTGTTCCTGAATTGGTCGATTGCGTGGGTGCTGGGCACGCTCTTCGCATGGATGGGCTTCCGGTTGTTCCTGCCGCGACAGTTGCCCCGCGACATCGCACGCCTGCGCGCGCGTATTCGCGATGAAGCCGTGCAGTTGTTGCGCGTGGGCAGTCTTGCGGCCACCTCACACAACGCACACGTCTGGCAACGCCGACAACAACATCGAATCGCGCAGTTGGGCGCGTTGCTCAAGACGCAGCCGGACGCCATGGATCGCGCGATTGTGGACGCGCTGGCGAGCCTGCATCTCGGCCGCGAAATTCATCGCCTGCGTGCGTGGTTGCAAGGCGAGGGCGGCGACGCCTTGTGTCGCCAGATCATCACGACAGCCCTCGCTCGCATGGCACGCCGTGCGGACGATCCGTCACGGGCTGCACGTCACGCCCGTGATGCCGCCCGGCGTCTTTCCGTGGTGCAGGCAGATGCGGCAAGCGTCGCCACCGACGTCCCCCGACTCATTGCCGCGCTGACCGATGCCGCCGATTTGCTCGACGCTCACGCCAGCTATTTCTCAACGTTGCCTCCGGTGCGTACCCATGCTCAGTGAAGTTGCCGTGGCGGGCATCTATTTGCCGCCGTTCTTCGTTTATGCCTGCCTTGCCGTGCCGCTTTTCCTCGGCGTGCGCTTCGTCCTCGCACGCACCGGCGTGTTACGGCGCGTCTGGCACCCGGCGCTCTTTGAGTTCGCCATTTCCCTCTGTCTGGTTTCTGTCTTGATGCTTTATGTCTAATCGTGCGTTGTGGTTCCGTCCGGTCGCGAAAGCGGCGGGCACCTTGGCCGTCGTTGGTCTGGCGGTGGTTCTTGTGGTTGCACTGTGGCGCGCTTACGTCGTCGCGCCATGGACGCGCGACGGGCGCGTGAGTGCCGAAGTCGTGCGCATTGCGCCGGAAATCTCCGGCACCGTGCAAGACGTGGCCGTCGTCGACAATCAGTTCGTGCGGCGCGGCGACCTGCTGTATCGCGTCGATCCCGAGCGTTTCAGACTTGCCGTCTCGCAGGCCGAGGCGCAGTTAAGCGCAGCGCGCGCCATCTTGCAGCAGAAGCAGCAAGACGCCCGACGCCGGCGCGGGATGGATGATCTGGTGCCCGGCGAAGAGATTCAGCGCGCGGGTCAGGCGGTGGCGATTGCCGTGGCGGATCAACGCCGGGCACAGGTCGCGCTCGATGTTGCGCGACTCGATCTGGCGCGCACCGAGCTGCGCGCGCCGGTCGACGGTTACGTCACCCATCTGCGCCTTCGTCCGGGCGATTACGCTGTTGCGGGACACGCCAGCATTGCGTTGCTCGACGCGCACAGCTTCTGGATCACGGGCTATTTCGAAGAGACGAAACTGCGCGGTATTCACGCGGGCGCTCCGGCACGCATCCGGCTGATGGGCTTCGATGACCTGATTGATGGTCACGTCGCGAGCATCGGGCGCGGCATCACCGATGCCAACGAGCGCCCGGATTCGCAGGGCCTGCCGAGCGTTGAACCCACGTTCAGTTGGGTGCGTCTGGCGCAGCGAATTCCCGTGCGCGTCGCCATCGACCGCGTGCCGCCGGGGATCGTACTGGCCGCCGGCATGACGTGCAGCGTCGATGTTGGCCCGTCAGGGCAGGGTGCCGCACCGAAAGGCGCGCTGGCCAGTCTGCTGATGCGGTGGATGTCATGAGCGCTGTCTTGATTTCGGCCGGCTCCCGGCGACGCCAGCCGGTGCGCGCGAGGGTCCTTGCCACATTGCTTGCCCTGCTGGCGACAGGCTGCACGACACTCGGACCCGACTACCGCAGCCCTCATATCGATGTGCCGTCGCAATGGCATGAAGCGCAACAGGGGCACGATGGGCGCGGCGAATTCAGTGCTGCCCAGCAGGATCAACTGCGCACGTGGTGGCGATCTTTCAACGATCCGATACTCGACCGGTTGGTCGATGCTGCGCTGGCGGGCAATCAGGATCTCGCGATTGCGCGAACGCGGCTGACGCAAGCGAGAGCCGAGCGCATTCAGATCGCCTCTGGGCTCGGGCCGACAGTCTCGGTCGGCGGCGTCGGGCAAGCGTTGCGTTCCAGCGAGCGCCTCGACTGGCCGCCCGGCATCGGCGGATCGCGCACATGGCGGGCCGGTTTCGACGCCAGTTGGGAGCTGGATTTCTTCGGCGGCACGCGCCGCGCGGTGGAAGCCGCCGACGCGCAAATCGATGCCGTGACCGACGACGCGCACGCGGTACAGGTGAGCCTGCTTGCCGAACTCGCCGCCGACTACGCCATGTTGCGCACGGCGCAGGCGCGGCTTGCCATTGCTCAGGAAAACATTCACAACCTGACGCAAGGGGAGCAGCTTGCCGAGCGGGCGCTGGCGCATGGCCTCGGCACGTCGGCTGACGTGGCACAGGCGCGCGCCGAGCGCGAGACGGCGCAAGCGTTGCCGCCGCAACTGGACGCCGAAGCCGCCCGGCTGAGCCATGCCATTGGTGTGCTGACGGGGGGCTTCTCTGGGGACTGGCGCGAGGTGCTGGCGCAGCCGTCGCCACGGTTACCCGTCACGCCGTCGCTGCCGCTGTCGATGCCATCGGAGGTGATGCGCCAGCGTCCCGACGTGCGTGCCGCAGAGCGCAGGCTGGCTGCTGCGACGGCGCAGATCGGTGTCGCGGAGGCCGCGCGCTTTCCTCATTTCAGCATTCCATTGAGCCTCGGTACGACGGCCAGTCTGCTGAGTGACCTGTTCTCGGGCGCGAGTCTCGCGTGGTCCGCAGCGTTGCAGGCGAGCCAGACGGTCTACGACGGCGGGCGCGCACGTGCGGGTGTCACGGCAGCCCAAGCACAGGCGGACGCGGCACGACTCGCCTATGAGCGTGACGTGCGGCTGGCGTTACGCGACGTAGAAGATGCGCTCACCGGGCTGAACAGCGAGCGCGCGCGGCAGATTTCGCTGGCGGCGGCCGTGAGCGATAGCCAGCAGGCCCTCGATCGGGCAACGCGGTTGTATCGCCGTGGACTTAGCGGCTATTTGCCGGTGCTGACTGCGCAACGTACGGCAAATCACGCGCGCGATGCGCTCGCCTTGAGTCAGGGCGGTGAGATGCGTAGCGCGATCGCGCTCTACAAGTCGCTCGGCGCGGGATGGGGCGAGGCGGTGAACTGACCGCCCCGCATGCCGCAATCATTCATGCATTCGATTCACGCATTTCATTCAACACGCAACAGGAGTTACTGACCATGCCACTCGATCCACAGATGTTTTCGATCCACGACATACGCGAGTTGCCGTTTGTCCTCTTCAATCAGCAGGCCGCCGAGCCCGGCTATGCCCGTCAATGGGAGGCGGAAATGGTCGCACTCGTGAACAACGGCGAGCCATTCGTGGTGGTCTACGATCAGTTGAAGGCGGATGAATCACATGAAGACCGCAAGCAGCGCGCCGTCTGGCTCAAGCACAACAAGGCGGCGCTGGCCGAAGTGTGCAAAGCGCTCGTGAGCATCGAGCCCGACGACGCCCAGCGCGCCATGGTCAAGGCGATGGGCGAGACGGCGGTCAAGGCATTCGGCATCGCTCATGAAGCCGTCGCGACGCGAGAGGAGGCCCTCGCGCTGGTCCGCCGCCTGACGTAATGCAGGCTTGCGCATGGCGGACGACCGGCTGCGGGCAGGAGGTGGGTGGTGTCAGAAGAGGTGCATTACAGTCATTCGAGCGACATTCCGGGCCTGACGCTGGGCACGGCGCGTTTCGCCGAGTTCCGTTTTGCGCCTCACTACCATCTCGACTGTCATATCGCGCTGATCGCCAGCGGCGTGCAACGGCAAACCATGCGGGGTGAGTCGTTGGTGCTGACCCGAGGCACGATCCAGCTCATGCCGCCGGGCGAAGTTCATGACGGCACGGCAGGCGCCGAAGCCTCGTACACGCTCCAGACGTTTCGGCTGTCACCTGCCTTACTCGACGGTCTCGGTGAAGAAATCACGGGCAAGCACTATTTCCCGTCGCAGGCCGCCGTCCTGCTTCAGGACGCGAGCCTTGCCGAACAACTGCTGGGCATCCATGCGGCCTTGCGCCAGCCCTGCGGCGACATCATGCGTAGCGAAACGCAGGTGCTTTCGCTGCTTGAATCGCTGTTTGCCCGCATGCGGCGGCCGGCACCGCTGGCGGTCGCGGGGGCGCTGTCGTCGCAACAATTGCAGCGCGTGCGCGATTATGTGGAGGCCCATGTCGCGGAGAAGATCGTGCTGGAGGACTTGTCGGGTCTGGTTGGCCTCGACCGGTTCCGGTTTCTCAAGTTGTTCAAGCACACCATCGGCATGACACCGCACGCGTGGCTGCTGCGAATGCGGCTCGAAAAGGCCGTGGCGCTGATGCATGCGAATCGCGAGATGCCTATGACGGATGTCGCGCACGCCGTCGGGTTCTTCGATCAAAGCCATTTCACGCGCGCGTTTCGACAGGCGTACGGGGTGACGCCCGCGCGGTTCTGATGCCCAAGAGACGCCCCGATCAATTTTTTACAAGGCGATTCGGGTAACTGCCGGTAGTCTTCTGTCCAGTGCCCGGCCGGACCCTCGTCCGGGCGTTCCTCCTCCAAGGCAGAAGCCCGGCATGACGACTTTCAGCTTTCTCGACGATTACAGCGAGGGTGCGCACCCCGACATCCTCAGTGCGCTCACGGCGTCCAACCTCGAACAACAGAGCCCGTACGGCGACGACGACTTTTGTGCCGACGCGACGGCGCGCATTAGGGCGCGTCTGGGCGATGGCTTCCATGGCGCGATTCACTATGTCGCCAGCGGAACGCTTGCCAATATCGTGTCGATTTCCGCTTGTCTTCGGCCACACGAAGCCGTGATCGCGGCGACCTCCGGGCATATAGTGACGCGTGAGGCGGGGGCCATCGAGGCGACCGGCCACAAGTTGATCGTCGTGCCGCCCGTTGACGGGAAACTCACGCCGCAGAGCATCGAAGCGGCGCTGGCCAGCAACGCGCATTTTCCGCACATGGCGAAGCCACGGCTCATCTATCTCTCGAATGCCACGGAGACGGGAACGGTCTACACGCTGGCGGAGCTGCGCGCGATATCCACACTGGCCCGGCAACGCGGGCTCTTGTTGTTCGTCGACGGTGCGCGATTGGGCGCGGCGCTGGCCTCGGACCAGAACGACGCGACGTTGGCCGATATCGCGTCGCTGGCGGATCTTTTCTGGATCGGCGGCACCAAGGCGGGCGCACTGATCGGCGAGGCCATTGTCGTTTGCCATCCCGAACTGACGGTGGACTTCGCGTTCCACCTCAAGCAGCGCGGCGCGATGCTTGCCAAGGGGCGCTTGCTGGGAATTCAGTTTCAGGCGCTGTTCGGCGACAACGATCTGTTCTTCCAGAACGCACGCCACGCCAATGCCATGGCCGCGAGACTAGCGGCAGGCATCGTCGCCAACGGGCATCAACTGGCTTCGGAGACGGCCACGAATCTGGTGTTTGCGATACTGCCCGACACCGTCATCGAAGCGATGAAGCGCGACTTTGACTTCTACGTCTGGGAGCGCGCCGATGCCAGCCGTTCACTGGTCAGGTTGGTGACATCGTGGGCGACCGATGTCCGGCAAGTCGATGCGTTCGTGACACGGCTTGCCGAATTGAGCGCTCAAGCGGGCGCCACCGGCTGACGCAGAATCGTCTTGCATTTCTCAGGGGCGACTTTGCGAGGATCACTGAGGTAAATCTCGTGATGCCTGCCGGTTTCGACGAGCCCATTCGACGGGAGAAATTCGTTGTGCAGGCGCGCGAGAATCGGTCCTTCGGCGTCGTACGGGCCGATGTGGAGGGTCTGGACACATCGGCCTTCCGTCAGGACTTCGTACCGAAGGCGGGCGAGTGCGGGGATGGTTTTCTTCGCGTGTGCTGCGGCAATGGCACGCTCGGTGAGCGCTGCGGCAACGAAGTCCGGTATCAAAATCATCAGCGTCCACGACCAGCGGTCTTTTCTGCGGGCCGCGAAATCGCCCATGTCGTCAGACCACCAAAGCCCTTCCAGCGGGGGCACGACGTAGTCTTCATCCATCGCCTTACACATGAACTTCAGCGTGTAAGACGTCGCGTAAAGTGCCTCGACCGCCTCGCGGTAGGCCTGCGCCGTATTGGGGTCGCCCTGTCCGTCGATCATGAAATAGGTCTGCGGCGGCACGTCCACGAGGGCGAAGTCGCCGACCGGGCCGGTGTAAAGCGATCTAAGCGATTTCTTGACGTCGAATTTTTCCATCGTTGGCGGCAAGCTTGGCTAGCGACTATCGAGTGAACCCACTTCACTGGCGTTATTAACGCAACACCGTGCGAGGGTCAACCTTGGCGCATTCGCCGGGACCGTTGCACCTCACGTTTGGGATTGCGAAAGACCGGCGATATCGACGGGACTATCATGGGCGCGCAGTGTCACTTGAATAGGAGATAGCGATGACACAACTCGTCACCATGCTTTGGTTCGATCAGGGTCAGGCCCGCGAGGCCGCTGAATTCTATGCGGCAACGTTTCCCGATAGTCATGTCGACGCCAAAAACGTTTCGCCCATCCCGGGCATCGGCGTGGGCCCGGAATTGACCGTCGAATTCACCGTGGTCGGCCGCCGTTTCGTCGGGCTGAACGGTGGACCGAATTTCAAACCGAATGAAGCCGTGAGCTTCATGGTGGTGACCGGCGATCAGGAAGAGACTGATCGTTACTGGAACGCCATTATCGGCAACGGCGGGGCAGCCATGGATTGCGGCTGGTGCAAGGACCGTTGGGGCTTTTCGTGGCAAATCACACCGCAGCGCCTGCTCGATCTCATCGGCGGCAGCGATCCCGTCGCAGGACGGCGCGCCATGGAAGCCATGATGCAGATGCAGAAGATCGATATCGCCACGCTGGACCGTGCGGTCGCCGCTGCGGACTAACGCAGCGGCTCGATCGGCACGCACAAGCGTCACCGAAGCGCCCGAATCGTTGGGGGCGCCTCGGCGGTTCGCCTGATGAGTGACGGCTTTACGAGAGCGCTTAATGACGGCGCCGTTGCGCAAAGCCGTGCCGTCGTGCGGCGAAGGCGACCAGCCACGCCGCCAGCACCAGTCCGAGCAACACCCACGGCATGGCTGCTGCCTCGAGCGTTTCGAGCACAGCACCGCCGAGCACGCCGCTGACCGCGAACGACAGATTGAACACGGTCACGAGCATCGACTGCGCCACGTGTTCGTGTTCCCCCGCAGCGTCGCCCAGTGCGGTTTGCAGCAACGTCGGGGCGCCGCTGAAGCTCAAGCCCCAGAACACCGCGCCTAGGCACAGCACCGGCCACGACTCGCCCCATCCGCTGAACGCGACGATCACCAGCGCAAATGTCCCCAGCGCCACCAGCACCAGCCGGCGCAACCAGCGATCCACCCACATGCCCACGCCCCACAGGCCGATGAGCGTGCAAATGCCAAACGTCGAGAGCATGGTCGCCAGACGGTCTTCCCGGCCGACCGACGCCAAAAATGGCGCGATGTAGGTGTAGAGCGTGTAGTGCGCAATGACCCACAGCATCACCACGGCCAACACCGGCCGCACGCCGGGCAGGCGCAGCACGTCACCGATGCGGGCACGCTCGCCGACCGACTCGGCTTGCACGTCGGGCACGATCAGTTGCACCCAGCCGACCAGAATCAGCGCGAAAGCCGACAAGCCTCCGAACACCCAGCGCCAGCCGATCAGGTGCCCGAGCCACGTGGCCATCGGCACGCCGAGCGCTAACGCTAACGGCACGCCCAGCATGGCGATCGCCAGCGCCCGGCCCTGACGCGACGGCGGCACGAGACGGCGCGCATAGGTGGCGATTTCGCTCCACGCCAGCCCGGTGGCCATTCCAACGACAAATCGCGCGGCCAACGAGAGTGCGAAGTGCGTCGACACCGCCGTGACCAGATTGCAGGCGAAAAAGCCGAGCAGCGCCGTGGTCAGCACCCGCCGGCGCGGCCAGCGCTGGAGCAGTGTCGTGAGCGGCACGGCACCGAGTCCGGCGCCCAAGGCGCAGAGCGTCACCCATTGACCGGCCCACGCCTCGGAGACGTGGAAGCCCTCGGCCAGTTGCGGCAATAAGCCGGCGGGTACGGTTTCGTTGGCGGCGGCAACGAACGTGGCCAGCATCAGCGCCACCATCGACGCCCACGGTGTGGCGTCGGCGGCATGGCTCGGGATGATGGGGACATCGGCGGGGCAGGCGGAGGCGGCAGGGCCGCTACTGGTCGCGGAGGAGGGGGAGGACATGGTCATTCATCGGCATAGAAACGCCCCTTGAAGGGGCAACATGACGAAGTCTGCCGATGCGAGTTACATTTGATAATTCGTCAAATAATTGAATAACTTTCAAATCTGGCAGGCAAATGGATCGATTAGATCGCGTCAATCAAAAGCGGGGGATGCGGGCAGATGGCCACTGACAAGCTGGGCGATATGCGCCTGTTCACGACAGCGGCGACGCTCGGGAGTCTGTCGGCGGCCGGTCGCAAGCTGGGGCTCTCTCCGGCGGCGGCCAGCGCGCGGCTGATGAAGCTCGAGGCGTCGTTGCAGACGCGGCTGTTCGTGCGCACCACGCGTCAGTTGCGCCTGACGGACGAGGGGCGCATGTATCTCGAACATTGTTTGGTGGCGTTGCAGGCCATCGACGACGGCGAGGCGGCGCTGCAAGCGGGCTGTGCTGCCATTCGCGGCAAGATCCGGCTATCCGCGTCGACGGACTTCGGACTGCACACGCTCACGCCGTGGCTGGACGCGTTCACGGCACGCTATCCCGATGTGCGTTTGTCGATGACGCTGACCGATTCGATCTCGCATCTCGTGCAGGACGATGTCGATCTCGCCATCCGTTTTAGCGAACCCGACGATGGTGCGCTGGTGGCCCGGCGTCTCGCACCGATGTGTCGCGTGCTCTGCGCGTCGCCCGAGTATCTGGCCAAGCATGGCGAGCCACAGACGCCCGAGGCGCTGGCCGCGCATCAGTTCATCGTGCTGGTGACGTCGTCCGGTCCGCTGAACGAATTCCACTTCCGCAAGCACGAGGCCACGTGGCAGTTCACGGTGCCGATGGCGCAGGCATGGGAGACGAACGACGGCACGCTGGCGAGGCGCTGGGCACTGGACGGTCGGGGCATCGTGCGAAAGACGTTATGGGACGCGGCGGACGATGTGCGGGCAGGGCGGTTGAAGATTCTGCTAACGGATTACATTGCGAAGGAACCGGGCGTGTATGCCGTGCGGCATCGCACGCGCTACATGGTGCCGAGGGTGCGCGCGCTGCTCGATTTTCTGATCGAACGCTTCGCACAGGAGACCGCACGCTGGCCGAATGTCGACCGGTGCCAAGTTTGACTTCATGTCATCATACGGCATGGCAAATATCCCCCTTTTCCCGCTCGGCAACGCCCTGTTTCCCGCAGGGGTGCTGCATTTGCGCATCTTCGAGGTGCGCTATCTCGACATGATCAAGCGCTGCCTGAGCGAGGGGACCGAGTTCGGTGTCGTCGTGTTGCGACAGGGCAGTGAAGTGCGCTTGCCCGATTCGCAGGAAGAGCCGGCGATGATCGGCACCATGGCGCGCATCGACGACTGGCGCGCGCCGATGCCCGCGCTGCTCGAACTGGTCTGCCGGGGGACGACAAAGTTTCGCCTCTCGTCCGTCGAACTGGCCAAATACGGCCTGTGGATGGGCGAGGCCGAGATGCTGCCCGACGATGCGCCTACGGCCATTCCCGACACCCTGCAAGTGAGCGCCGATACGCTCGGCAAGCTGATCTCCGGCTTGCAGCGCGACCCGGCCCGCGCGGCCAAGTTGCCGCTTGCCCCGCCTTACCGGCTGGACGAATGCGGCTGGGTAGCCGATCGCTGGGCGGAGCTGCTGCCGCTGCCGGCGCATGAGAAAGAAACGCTGCTCGGCATCGACGATCCGGTCGCCCGTCTGGCCCGTATTCAGGCGTTTCTGACCGATCACGGCGTGTTGTCCTGACGCCATCGCGGCATTCTCTTGCGTCGCCATCCCCGCTGATCGGCGATAATGCCGCCTGCAAAGTTCTCCTCTCACGTCGCCGCGTCGTCCCGGGAATCCCGCCGGGGCGATGTTCCGCGCGGCGCGACCGTAACGAAAAATCCATGACAGTCCAGATCAACCAAGAACTCAAGGCGTACATCGATCCGCTCACGGCAGACGAGTACGCGGCGCTCGAACAGAGCCTGCTTGCCGAAGGGTGCCGCGACGCGCTCGTCCTGTGGGGCGACGTGCTGGTCGACGGCCACAACCGCTACGAAATCTGCTGCAAGCACGATATCGAATTCCGCACGACGCAAAACCCGTCGTTCCAGTCGATGGACGATGTGCGTCTGTGGATGATCGACAACCATCTGGGCCGCCGCAGCGTGTCGGACTACCAGCGCGGTGTGCTGGCCCTGCGCAAGAAGACGATTATCGAAGCCCGCACGGCCGTGCTGGCGACGGCGGACGAGGCCCCGGCCGCGTCACCGGCGTCTGGCGAGACGCCACAGGATGCCGCCGCTGCCGCTTCGGGGATTCCGGCACACACGATGGCGCTCACGCGTGCGGCGCTGGCACGCGCGGCCAAACTGTCGAGCAATACGCTGGGACAGATCGAGCAGATCCATAACGCAGCAGCACCGGAACTGGTCGACGCCGTGAAGCGCGGCGAAGTGTCGATCAATGCGGCGGCGGCAGTCTCGACGCTGCCTCAGGCGGCGCAGGTGGCTGCCGTGGTGGCGGGCAAGCAGGAACTGCGCGAGTTGGCCCGTCAGGTGCGCGAAGCGCGCCCGATCAAGCCGCGCAAGAAGAAGGGCGAAGACGAGAACGAGATGGAAGACGACGGCACACCGCCGTGGGACACCAGCATCGATCCGTCGCAGTATCCGGACGAGCTGACGCGTCTGGGGAACGAGCTCAAGGCCATGACCACCGAGCGCGATGCCCTCAAGAAGAAGGTGGCCCACCTGACGATTGCCCTTGCGGAAGCACGCGCAGGGAAGTAATGCTGGCCGGCACCCCACGCATCGATTCGTCAGCGTCGATGCGTGAAATATATCGATAAAAATATTATTTCGTATATTGGATCCAATAACGTGGAATTGGATCCAGAATCGCAAAAACCGTAGGAAATGTGCTCTAATCGCGCCATGCGCCCCCCCGGACCCCAAGCACTTCATCAGGCTATTCGCGACACGCTACGAGACGAGATCTTGAGTGGCGTGCTCCCGGGTGGTTATCAATTGCGGCAAGAGGCATTGGCCGAACGATTCCACGCGAGCCGGGTGCCCGTGCGCGAAGCGTTGCGCCAATTGGAAGCGGAGGGGCTGGTCACGCACCATCTCAACCGTGGCGCGACGGTGGCGAGCATGAATCTCGAGCAGTTGTGCGAGTTGCTCGACATTCGCGTGGCGCTCGAATGCCACGCCGCCAAGCTGGCCGTGCCCAACATGGCCGAGCGCGACTTTCAGGTGATGGAGCAGATTCTCATCGAGTACGCCGCCTCGGAAGTCGTGTCGGAATGGGCCGAGTTCAACCGGCGTTTCCATCTGGCGCTGTGTGCGCCGGCCAACAACCGGCGTTTGCGCATGCTCATCGAAGAGTACTGCCTCAACACCGAGCGTCACTCGCATCTCGCGATGTCGCAGGCCACCGGCAAAGAGAAACCGCAACAAGACCACTACAAAATCCTCGCTGCGTGCCGTCGTCGCGACGTGGGGGCGGTCGTGTCGTTACTCGAAGCGCACATCCTTGCCACGCGCAATGAAATCAAGGCGATGGCGCGCGAGGATGGCGGATTCCTCAATTACGCCGCCGTCTGAGTCTTTCGATTCCCGAACGCCACATCCTGAGTTGCGCTGATTTGTGAATCTACGTCACGAATCTTGTGCGGCTGCGGGGACTTTTTGTGATCGGGCGATTGGGCCACACTGTCGTTCTTTGTCGTGCCATTCAACCGTTGTTGATTTTTTCGGCGCGACGTTTTGACAGGAGATGGCATTCATGACGCTTCCCGCATTCGGTCTGGGGACATTCCGCCTCAAGGGCCAAACCGTATTCGACACCGTCACCAACGCGCTCGATCTGGGCTACCGCGCCATCGACACCGCGCAGATTTACGAGAACGAAGCCGATATCGGCCGTGCGCTGGCCGCTTCGGGCGTCAAGCGTGACGAGCTTTACCTCACTACCAAAATCTGGGTCGACAACTTCGCCCACGACAAGCTGATTCCGAGTCTCAAAGACAGCCTGTCGAAGCTGGGCACCGACCGGGTGGACCTCACGCTGATTCACTGGCCGTCGCCCGCCAATGCCGTGTCGATGGACGAGTATCTCGGTGCGCTGCTGGAAGCCCGCGCGCAGGGGCTGACCCGTGCAATTGGTGTGTCCAACTTCACCATCGCCTTGTTGCAGCAGGCGATCGCCATTGCCGGGCCGGACCAACTGGCGACCAACCAGATCGAACTGAGCCCGTATCTGCAAAACCGCAAGTTGGCCGAATTCGCCCGCTCGCAAGGCGTGCCCGTGACGTCGTACATGACCTTGGCCTACGGCAAAGTGCTGAACGACCCGGTGCTGGTGAAGATTGCGCAGGCGCATGGCGCGACGACCGCGCAGGTGGCGTTGGCGTGGGCGATGCAGCAGGGTTATGCCGTCATTCCGTCGTCGACCAAGCGCGAGAATCTGGCCAGCAATATGAAGGCCCGTGACCTGCGTCTGAGCGACGACGACATGCAGCAAATCGCGACGCTCGACCGCAACGACCGTCAGGCCAACCCGGCTTCGCTGGCTCCCGCTTGGGACTAAGCAAGACGGCGGCCAACGACCTGTAATACGGTCGCGCCGGTGGAAGTGAAAGCCATGATGTCAAGTGTCGCGCCAAGTGCTATCTTGAGTGACATCGTCCCCGGTGAGGTGCACGCATCATGGCTGCCAGTCCTGCTGATTCCGCTTCCGTGTCCCAAACGCCTCCCTCGAAATTTGCCACGGTGATTCGCGTCACCAGTGGCAATTTCATGGAGATGTTCGACTTCTTCCTGTTCGGCTTTTACGCCACCTACATCTCCGCGACGTTCTTCCCGTCGGGCGACGAATTCGCGTCGCTGATGCTCACCTTCATGACGTTTGGCGCGGGCTTCCTGATGCGGCCGTTGGGCGCCATCATCTTGGGCGCGTACGTCGACCGGATCGGGCGGCGGCGCGGGCTGATCGTCACCTTGTCCGTGATGGCCATGGGGACCATCCTCATCGCCTTCGTGCCGGGCTTCGCCACCATTGGCTATGCTGCGCCGCTGCTCGTGCTCGTCGGCCGGTTGTTGCAGGGTTTTTCGGCGGGCGTCGAACTGGGTGGCGTGTCCGTGTATCTCTCCGAGATGGCGACGCCGGGGCACAAGGGCTTCTACGTGAGCTGGCAGTCCGCAAGCCAGCAGGTCGCGATCATCGTGGCCGCGTTGCTGGGGTACTTGCTCAACAAGTGGCTGACGCCGGGGCAGGTGGCCGACTGGGGCTGGCGTATTCCGTTCTTCATCGGTTGCATGATCGTGCCGGTGCTCTTCTACATCCGGCGGTCGTTGCAGGAAACCGAAGCGTTTCTCGCGCGCAAACACCGTCCGAGCACCCGCGAAATCTTTCGCTCCATGTTGGAAAACTGGGGCCTGGTGGTGGCGGGCACGATGCTGGTGGCCATGACCACCGTGTCGTTCTATCTCATCACCGTCTACACGCCGACCTTCGGCAAATCCGTGCTGAAACTCTCGACCACCGATGCGTTGGTCGTCACCTTCTGTGTGGGCGTGTCCAACTTCATCTGGCTGCCGATCATGGGGTCGTTGTCCGACCGGATCGGGCGTCGGCCGTTGCTGATCGTATTCACCGTGCTGACCATTCTCACCGCGTATCCGGCGATGGCGTGGCTGGTCGTGCAGCCGACCTTCAGCAAGATGCTCATCGTCGAGCTGTGGCTCTCGTTCCTGTACGCCAGCTATAACGGGGCCATGGTTGTCGCGCTGACCGAGATCATGCCCGTCGACGTGCGCACGGCGGGCTTCTCGCTGGCCTACAGTCTCGCGACGGCGTTGTTTGGCGGCTTCACGCCTGCCGTGGCAACCGGGCTCATCGGGCTGACCGGCAACAAGGCGGCGCCCGGTTGGTGGATGACCTTCGCGGCCGTGTGCGGTTTGATCGCCACCCTCGTGCTGTATCGAAAACGCGGCGCGGCCACGGCAGCGATGGCCTGACGGCGCGGCCGTGCGAGAATATCGCATTGCCAAAGCGGCCCATTGCGCTGCGTGGCGTCTTGCCGAAGGGTGGGGCGTTGCGCGGCGGCTTTCCGTCAGCGTTACATGAATCGAGATTTACCCGCCCCCGACGACCATCCCGACGTTCCGCCGGGCGACACCTCCGATCCTGCCTTCCACGGCACTCCCGAAGCGACCGCAGACGCGACCTATATGGGGCTCGCGCTTGAACAGGCGCGCGCCGCCATGTTGCAGGGCGAAGTGCCGGTGGGTGCCGTGGTCGTGTGCGATGGGCAGGTCGTTGCCGTCGGGCACAACTGCCCGGTGGGTGGCCATGACCCGTCGGCTCACGCCGAGATGCAGGCCTTGCGTGCGGCGGCTCAGACACTGGGCAACTACCGGCTGCCCGATTGCGAGTTGTATGTGACGCTGGAGCCTTGCGTGATGTGTGCGGGCGCGATCATGCATGCGCGCATCAAGCGTGTCGTGTACGGCGCGGCAGACCCCAAGACCGGCGCTTGCGGCAGCGTCGTCGACCTGTTTGCGGAACCGCGGCTCAATCACCATGCCGAAGTCGTCGGCGGTGTTCGCCGCGACGAGTGCGTCGGCATCCTGCAACGCTTCTTCAGCGAACGGCGTGCTGCCGCGCGGGCACGACGGCTGGCAGCGGCGGCTGGTGCCACGGACGCCAGCGATGCCGGCAAAGCTTCGGACACCCCCTGAAACACTCCCCCAACGCCTACCCGGGACAACCCAATTGACCCAGACGAAGCTGCTTGAACTGATTGCGCCTTCCGGCTATCCGGCCAGTCTTGAAGTCGCCGCGCGCGGCATCGAGACGCTTGAGCGCCTTGGCTACACCGTCGACAACCGCGAAGCCCTTGAGCGCCAGTACCTGCGTTTTGCGGGCACCGATGCCGAACGCATTGCCGAAATCAATCGTCTTGCCGGGCGTGACCATCCGGTGCCCGACGTCATTCTGGCCGTGCGCGGCGGATACGGCGCCGTGCATCTGCTCGACCAGCTCGATTACGAGGGACTGCATCGACGCCTGTCCGGCACGCCGGCGGCCATCGTCGGCCATAGCGACTTCACTGCGTTGCAACTCGCCTTGCTGGCGCGTTCGCATCTGACGACTTTCTCCGGGCCGATGCTGACCGCCGACTTCGGGGCCGAGACCCTGAGCGACTTCACGCTTTCGCATTTCCAGTCGATTCTGAGCGCGCCCGAGCATGTGGCCGAGTGGACCGGTGACGGTGGCAGCAAGGACATCGATGTCGCGGGCACGTTGTGGGGCGGCAATCTCGCAATGGTGTGCAGCCTGATCGGCACCCCTTATCTGCCGCAGATCGACGGCGGCGTGCTGTTTGTCGAAGACGTGAACGAGCCGCCGTACCGGGTTGAGCGCATGTTGTATCAACTGCATCAGACCGGCATTCTCGGGCGGCAGCGTGCGCTCGTGCTGGGCGACTTCTCCGAATACCGGCTGAGCGAGTACGACAACGGCTACGACATGGACACCATGATTGCGAGCATGCGCAAAGTCATCGGTATTCCTATCGTCACGGGGTTGCCGTTTGGTCATTGCCCCGACAAACTGACCTTGCCCGTGGGCGGTCAGGCGAGGTTGCAGACGGCGGGAGAGCGCGTCACGCTCACGCTTACGGGATATCCCTATAAGGCAGTTTGACGCCGTAAATCACTGCTGCCGCATCGTTTCAACAAGCACGCCGGGCCGAATTTCGCGCCCGGCGTTGTTTTTTGGTTTTGTGCAGATCCGGGGCGCTTTGGGGAATTTGCAGGGGAAATCGCTGTCAGTTGGCGGGAGAACGAGTCGGGTCTTCAGAGCCGCCAGTGGGCCGGATGGGCTGGTCTGAGCGCCTACGCGCGGGGGAGGCGAGGGGCGACTATATGTCACGGCACAGCTTGAATATCTGTGTACGGCTATGTTTTGCCGGAGTGGATTTGGCTACACTGCTTCGATCGTTTCGCCGTCACAAGGATGCCAAGACATCATGGCCAGCAGCCCAGCCAGCAACACCGCAAGTTCCAAGGATTATCCCCGCGACCTGATCGGCTATGGCCGCCACGTGCCGTTTGCCGATTGGCCGGGCCGTGCGCGCGTCGCCGTCCAGTTCGTTCTGAACTACGAAGAAGGTGGTGAGAACTGCGTGCTGCACGGTGACCGTGCGTCCGAGCAGTTCCTCTCCGAGATCATTGGTGCGGCCGCGTACGAAGCCCGTCACATGAGCATGGAGTCCATTTACGAATACGGTTCGCGTGCGGGTGTGTGGCGAATTCTGCGTGAATTCGAGCGCCGTGGTTTGCCGCTGACCGTCTTCGGTGTGGCCATGGCCATGCAGCGTCACCCGGAAGTGACGGCCGCGTTTCAGGAGCTGGGGCACGAGATTGCGTGTCACGGCTGGCGCTGGATTCACTATCAGAGCATGGACGAGGCGACCGAGCGCGAGCACATGCGCATCGCCATCGACATCTTCAAGGAAATGACTGGCAGTGCGCCGCTGGGCTGGTACACCGGGCGCGACAGTCCCAACACGCGACGTCTCGTGGTCGAGCAGGGCGGCTTCGTCTACGACTCCGACAATTACGGCGACGACCTGCCGTTCTGGACGCAGGTGGAAACCAGCAGTGGCGAAGTGAAGCCGCATCTGGTGGTGCCGTACACCCTCGACACCAACGACATGCGCTTTGCCGCGCCGCAGGGTTTCAACACCGCCGACCACTTCTTCCATTACCTGCGCGATGCGTTCGACGTCTTGTACGCCGAGGGCGACGAAGCACCGAAGATGTTGTCCATCGGCATGCACTGCCGGTTGCTGGGTCGTCCGGGGCGCTTTGCGGCGTTGCAGCGATTCCTCGATCACATCGAGAAGCATGACCGGGTGTGGGTGTGCCGTCGGATCGACGTGGCACGCCACTGGCAGGCGCGCCACCCGTTCGTGGCCGCTTGAGTTCATCACCTAATCTAGAAACCGACAGGCGTCATCGGGCTGCGCGAGGGAGCGCGGCGGGGCGCCACCCTTGTTCTCCAGGAGAGCAGTAAATGAACGCCCCGTTGCCTATGACCCAACGTACCGTTGCCGCGTTGTCGGCGCTGCCGCGCGCAGAATTCATCGCCGCACTCGACGGCATTTTCGAACATTCCCCGTGGGTGGCCGAAGCTGCTTGGGAAGATCGTCCGTTCGCCACCGTCGCTGCTTTGCACGATGCGATGTGTCAGGCCGTCATCGACGCCGGTGAAGGCCCGCAACTCGACCTCATCCGTGCCCACCCGGAATTGGCGGGGAAGGCGGCAGTGCGTGGCGAATTGACGGCCGAATCGACGCGTGAGCAGGCCGGTGCCGGTCTCGACCAATGCAGCGCCGAAGAGTTTGCGCAGCTGACGCAGTTGAACGACGCGTACAAGGCCAAATTCGGTTTCCCGTACATCCTGGCGGTGCGTGGACATACGCGCAGCAGCATCATCGAGAACTTCGCGACGCGACTGGAAAACAGCCGTGCTGACGAAATCGAAGAGTGCCTGCGTCAGATCTTCCGCATTGCCGGTTTCCGCTTGCAGGATCTGGTGAGCGACTGAGCCACCCGCCAGCAGGTTTAAGCACTACACGCAATATCGTTTCAGACACTAAAGCGCATTAAGGAGTTGGCATGGCCCTCGCCCCGCAAGACCCGAACGCACCGGAATTTGTGCGCCGTTACGTCAATCTGGCTGATCCGCGTCTGGGTGCTCAGGCACTGGTCGCCAGCGACGAATTCTTCGCGGCCAAAGAGCGCATGCTCAACCCCGACCCTGCCGTGTTCATCCCCGGCAAGTACGACGACAACGGCAAGTGGATGGACGGTTGGGAGACGCGTCGCAAGCGCGTCAACGGTTACGACTGGTGCATCGTCAAGCTGGCGCGTCCGGGCGTGTTGTTCGGCGTCGATCTCGACACCAGCCACTTCACCGGCAACTTCCCGCCGGCCGCGTCATTGGAAGGCTGCTACAGCCCCGACGGCGCCCCGGCAGAGAACGCCGAGTGGTTCGAACTGCTCGCCTCGACCACGCTGCAAGGCAACTCGCATCACTATCACGACATCACCAGCCAGCGCCCGGCCACGCACGTGCGCGTGAACCTGTATCCGGACGGTGGTCTCGCGCGCCTGCGCCTGTATGGCTTGCCGCAGAGCGACTGGAACAATCGTTCGCGCGACGAGTTGATCGACCTGATTGCCATGGAAAACGGCGGCTACGTCGTCGCGGCCAACAACCAGCACTTCGGCTTGGCGTCGAACCTGTTGATGCCGGGCCGTGGCGTGAACATGGGTGATGGTTGGGAGACGCGCCGCCGTCGTGAGCCGGGTAACGACTGGGCGATCATTGCGCTGGCGCAGCCGGGCGAGATCGGCAAGATCGAAGTCGATACGGCGCACTTCAAGGGCAACTTCCCTGACCGCTGCTCCATTCAGGGCGCGTACGTCACGGGTGGTACCGAGCAGTCGTTGATTACGCAGTCCATGTTCTGGCCCGTGTTGTTGCCCGAGCAGAAGTTGGCGATGGACAAGCAGTTCTTCTTTGAAGAGCAGATTCAGAAGCTGGGTGCGATCACGCATATCCGGTTCAACATCATCCCGGACGGGGGCGTGTCGCGCCTGCGCCTGTGGGGCCGGTTGGGCGGAAAGCAGTAAGCAAAAGACAGAGTGCAACTGCCGCCCGCAGAGTCGGGCGGCGAGTGTGCGAGTGGATAAAACAAGAAGGAGAGCGTGATATGGCGGGTCCGGCATTGAAGATAGAGCGGTTGACGCGTGAGTCGTTTGCGGCGTTTGGCGACGTGATCGAGTTGGCGGGGGCGAAGCATTTCGCGATCAATGGCGGGACGACTGAGCGGTATCACGATTTGGCGACGGTGGATTTGGGGCCGGAGGGTGGCCGCACGTTGGTGAATGTGTTTCGAGGTCAGCCGCGCACGTTGCCGTACGAGGTGAAGATGTTGGAGCGTCACCCGTTGGGCAGTCAGGCGTTCATTCCATTGAAGACCTTGCCGTATTTGGTGGTGGTAGCACCGGCGGGCGAGTTGGACGTGAGCCAGATGCGGGCGTTCGTCTCGGATGGCTGGCAGGGCGTGAATTACGCACGTGGTGTGTGGCATCACCCGTTGTTGGCGCTGCATGAGGTGAGTGACTTCATCGTGGTGGACCGGGGTGGTGAGGGGCACAACTGTGATGAGCAGGATTTGCCGGGATCGTATTGGCTGACACAGGCTGAGTTGGACAAAGTGCGGGCCGAGCAGAAAGCTGCATAACAGACAGCCTTGCAAGGGATCAAACAAGAACGCCAGACGATGTCTGGCGTTTTTGTTTGGCGGGAAGAGGAAACAGGGAGCGGAGGGGGCGGTGTCGCCGGAGGGACCGGCAAGGTGGAGGGGGACAGAGTGGGGCCCCTTCCCGAGGCGAGTTGAACACTGTCTGAGCAGCGGGAAGGGGCCCCACTCTGGCCGGGCGGGAGGTTTACCGGGCGGGAGGTCAAAAAGCCGTAATCCTGTGCCAATGAAAGCGCCGACCTATACTCAAAATCACCGGCATGGTGCGTAGTGGAGGAAACCGCACCGAAATCGTGCCGGAAGTGATCAAAAAAGCTCGGGCATGGATATTGCTCGATCTCGACACAGCAATCTGCGGAGAAGCGTATGGTCGAGAGCTATAACGAGATGGCGAGCATTACTGGCACGACTCGCTCGCACTACCGTCGATTTGACGATTGGCTCAAGTGTCAGTCTGACGACGTCTTGCACCATAAGCGGACCGAGGCTGATCTCGCGTTCCGACGGGTGGGGATCACCTTTGCCGTCTATGGCAACGAGGCGGGTACCGAGCGGCTCATTCCCTTCGACCTCATCCCGAGAATCATTCCAGCGCATGAGTGGCAGACCTTGCAGACCGGATTGCGTCAGCGGGTCGACGCGCTGAACCGGTTCATTCACGACGTTTATCACGATCAGGACATCTTGCGCGCGGGCGTTATCCCGGCTGAGCAGGTGTTGATGAATGCGCAGTATCGGCCCGAGATGCAGGGTGTCGACGTGCCCGGCAACGTCTATGCGCACATCGCGGGCGTCGATGTCGTCAGAGCGGGAACCGGCGACGACGGTGTGTTCTACGTGCTTGAGGACAACCTGCGCGTACCATCCGGCGTGTCCTACATGCTCGAAAACCGAAAGATGATGATGCGTCTGTTCCCGGAGTTGTTCGCCCGGAACCGCATCGCACCGGTCGAGCATTACCCCGACATGTTGCTCGACAACTTGCGCGCCGTCGCCCCGATGGGCGTTGACGACCCGACCGTCGTCGTCATGACCCCGGGTATTTACAACTCCGCGTACTTCGAGCATGCGTTTCTGGCCCAGCAGATGGGCATCGAGTTGGTCGAAGGGCAGGACTTGTTCGTCGAAGACAATCTTGTCTACATGCGCACCACCAACGGTCCCAAGCGCGTCGACGTCATTTACCGTCGCATCGACGATGATTTTCTCGACCCGCTGGCGTTCCGTGCCGACTCCACGCTGGGCGTGCCGGGTTTGCTGAGCGTCTATCGTGCAGGCCGCGTCACGCTCGCCAACGCCATTGGCACCGGCGTCGCCGACGACAAGTCCATCTACCCGTTCGTGCCCGACATGATCGAGTTCTATCTCGGTGAGAAGCCGATTTTGAACAACGTGCCGACCTACCAGTGCCGGCGCGCCGACGATCTTGCGTACACCCTCGATAACCTTGGCGAGCTTGTCGTCAAGGAAGTGCACGGCGCCGGCGGCTACGGCATGCTCGTCGGGCCCGCGTCCACCAAGGCGGAGATCGAAGCCTTCCGGCAACGGTTGCTTGCCAAGCCCGACGGCTACATCGCGCAGCCCACGCTGGCGCTGTCCGCTTGCCCGACCTTCGTCGAAGCCGGTATCGCTCCGAGACACATCGATCTGCGGCCGTTCGTGCTGTCGTCCGGCAAGAACATCACCATGGTGCCGGGCGGCCTCACGCGCGTGGCGTTGACCGAGGGCTCGCTCGTCGTCAACTCATCGCAGGGCGGGGGCACCAAAGACACCTGGGTCCTTGAGAAGTAAGCGAATCGACTGCCAGAACTACGTCATCAAACTCGGGAAGAGATCATGCTCAGCCGTACCGCCGACCACCTGTTCTGGATGGCCCGCTACATGGAGCGGGCCGAAAACACCGCGCGTCTGCTCGACGTCAACTTGCAGAACCTGTTGCTCCCGCAAGACGTCATCGACGACGAAGACGACAACGCTCCCATCTCGCTCGCCGGTCTCAACGACGAAGCCGGCTGGCGCGCCACGTTGCGAATTTCCGAGCTCGAACCCGCGTTCAATCGCAAACACAGCCGCGCCACGCGTGCCAACGTGCTCGACTTCGTCGTACGCGATCGCGACAACCCGTCGAGCATCGCGTGCTGCCTCGCAGCCGCCCGCGAAAACGCCCGGGCCGTGCGCGGCACACTCACCACCGAACTGTGGGAAACCGTCAACAGTACGTGGCTCGAATTCCCCCGCATGATCGACCTGCTCGAACATGACCCCGCGCACCTCTTCGAATGGGTCAAAGTGCGCTCGCACCTATCGCGCGGCGTCAGCTTCGGCACGCTGTTTCAGGACGATGCGTTTTACTTCACCCGGCTCGGCCTCTTTCTGGAGCGCGCCGACAACACCGCCCGTATCCTCGACGTGCGCTTTCACGAGGCCGTGCGCACCGACCGAGCGGGCCCCGATGCTTCGCATCCGACCGACTTCTACTACTGGTCGGCCGTGCTGCGCAGCGTGTCCGGTTTCGAAATTTACCGGAAGGTCTATCGCGACGTGATTACCCCCGAGCGCGTCGTCGAATTGCTCATGCTCAACGCCCATATGCCGCGCTCGTTGCTCGCCTCACTTACGGGCGTGTGCGAAAACCTCGCCACCTTGTCCAACGCGCAGTCCGGCGACGTCGAACGGTATGCGGGCAAACTCCACGCCGAACTCAAATACACCGACATCCAGCAGATCCAGCAGCAAGGCTTGCACCCGGTCCTGACCGAGTTTCTCGAGCGCGTGTCCGTGCTCGGCAACAAGATCAGCCAGACGTTCCTGATCCCGCTCGCGGCCTGATGCCATGCGCCTGACTATTCGTCACGAGACAACCTACCGCTACGACACACCGGTGCGTTACACCATCCAGCAACTGCGGCTCACGCCGCCGTCGTCGGAAGTGCAGCGCGTCGTGCACTGGCGGCTCAACGCGCCCGGCAAGCTCACCGCCGCGCGCGACGCCTACGGCAACGACATGCACACCCTCGTGCTGCACCAGCCGCATAGCGAAATCCACCTGCTCGCCGAAGGCGAAATCGAAACCACCCCACTGGTCGACGGCCGGCTGGGCGAGACGGCCCACACCGTACCGGTGTTATCCTTCGCCAGCCCGACGCCGCTGACCGCCCGTAGCGAGGCCATCGACGCCATGGCCGCAGACACCGGGCTCACCACGCCCGATGCGCTGCTGGCACTGGCGGGAATCATCTGCAACAACGTCGAATACGAGTCGGGCATCACCGCCGTGACCAGTACCGCCGCGCAAGCGTTGGCGCTGGGGCGGGGCGTGTGTCAGGATCATGCACATCTGATGCTCGCCATCTGCCGGGCGCGCGGCGTGCCTGCGCGTTACGTCAGCGGCTACATCGATCCGGGCGACGTGCCCCATGCGGCAAGCCATGCATGGGTCGACGTGTGGGTCGACGGGGCCGGATGGGTTAGCATCGACGTCACGCACGCGTGCTTCGCCAGCGGCAACTATTGCCGGCTGGCCGTGGGGCGCGACTACGAGTCCGCCGCACCGGTGCGCGGCATGCGCAGCGGCGGGGCGACCGAAGCGCTGCATGTGTCGGTGAAAGTCGATGCGGCACCGCTCGACCAGTAGTTAATTTCAGTCACTGGCAGTACCCTCACAAGATTCACTCGCAGGGGCACCGAATTGGACGGTGCCCCTGCTTTGCAAGACAGGAACGACATGACGTATTGCGTGGCCATGAAGCTCGATGCCGGGCTGGTCTTTCTCTCCGATACCCGCACCAACGCGGGTGTCGATCACGTGAGCACCTTCCGCAAAATGCTGGTGTTCGAGCGCCCGGGCGAGCGCGTGCTCGTGCTGCTCTCGGCGGGCAACCTCGCCGTCACACAGGCCGTGCGCCAGCACCTCGTCGAAGCGCGCGACGCCAATACCCTCTGGAATGCCAAAACCATGACCGACGTAGCGCGCGTCGTGGGGCAGGCCATTCGCGACGTGTACGAACGCGATGCCAAAGCGCTCGAAGCCTTCGGCGTCGATTTCAATTGCAGCTTCCTGCTGGGCGGCCAGATCGCCGGGGCGCCGAGCCGCCTGTTTCAACTGTATTCGGCGGGCAACTTCATCGAAGCGTCGTCCGTGAACCCGTATTTCCAGATCGGCGAATCGAAGTACGGCAAGCCGATCATCGACCGGCTCGTCACACCCGCCACGTCGCTCGACGACGGTGCCAAGTGCGCGCTGATCTCGATGGATTCCACGCTGCGCTCCAACGTGTCGGTGGGGCTGCCGCTCGATCTGCTCGTGTATGAAGAGAATTCGCTGCGCGTGACGCGCTTCGCGTCGCTCAACGACGAGAATGTGTACTACAAGATGATTCACGACACGTGGGGCGAGCGCCTGCGTCAGGTGTTCGACGAACTGCCCGAACCGCAGTGGGCTGCCACCGTGCCGGATACCCCGACCGGGCTGCCGCCGCTGGCCGTGCCGCCTGATGGTGTGCCGGGTGCGACCGAACCGGGCACCGTGCAGTCGCTTGCGCAGACCTTCAAGCTCAAGATGCCGTCCTGAACGCAGACCATCAGATAACCAGCGCGGCATAAAAAAACGGCGTGACTCAAGTCACGCCGTTCTTATTTGTCTTGCCGACGGGTACTACCGATTCGGCATCAAGCCTGCATCTGCGGGGCGAGCATTGCACCGCCATTGACCGTGCGCCAGTACAGCCACGCGCTCACGCCCAACGTCAGAATTTCGGTGATCAGCAGCGTGTACCAGATGGCCGCACCGCCGAACCAGACGTTCAGGAGCCACAGCAAGCCCAGCAGCAACACCCAGCTACGCAGCGTAGCAATCGCCGCCGACGGGCCGGGGGCCTCGATCGCCGTCAGAAAGCCCGCGACGATCAGGTTGCCGGCTGCCGGCAGAAACGCCAGCGCGTACCACAGCACCGCGTGCTCCAGAATCGACCACGCATTGCCGCCTTCCGGCAGGAACAGGAACGTGAGCGGGCGCGAGAGCGTCGCCATGGCGATCGCCACCAGCACCGAAAAGCCCATCACCGCGATTACGCCGAGCTTGAACGACCCCTCCAGGGCCGCCATATCGCGCGCGCCGCGATAGTAGCTGATCATCGGCTGCATGCTCTGCACCAGCGCCACCATCGTGACCGTCGCGCCCAGCGTCATGTATTCGAGAATCGCATACGCGGCCAGACCGGACTCACCGAAGTTGGCCAGAATCACGCGGTTGAACGCAAACACCGTGATCGCCGGGGCGATGGCGCCGAGAAACTCCGACGCGCCGTTGTACATCACGCGGCCCACATACGACTCGCCTGCACCGAACGCACGACGCGCCGGTACGACTTGCTTCGCGAACACGAAGTGGTACGCCAGCATCACGCTGCTCGACACCATCATCGACAGACCTGTCGCCAGCGACGCGCCGTACATGCCCATGCCCTTGACGGCGATAAACCAGTAGTCGAGCGCCACGTTGGCCAGTGCGCCGAGAAACATCGCATACAGGCCGAAACGGGCGGCCGGTGCGCCTTCCACACGCAGGAAGAGTTCCATCGCGTACAGGCCGTTCGCGAACAGCACGAACCAGCCCCAGCCGGACAGATAGGCCACCACGTCGGCGGCGATGGCACCTTCTGCACCAAGAGCCGCGGCGATCTCATGACGGAACAGCAAGACGGCAGCGCTCATCACGATGCCGAAGGCGAGCATCGCCCAGAGCACCTGCGAGAACGCACGGCGGGCGTCGGCCTCGCGGCCTTCGCCCAGCAAACGGGCGATGAGCGTGGCACCGCCCACGCCGACCATGACGCTGAAGGCGTAGGGCACATACAGCAGCGGCACCACGAGGTTTAGCGCTGCGAGTGCCTGTTGGCCGACGTAACGGCCGATGAAGATCCCGTCGATCAGTGTGTAGATCGTGTAGACCCATCCGGACAAGATGGTCGGAATCGCGAGTGCAGTGAACTGCTTGAAAAGTTGTTTGAACGCCGGCGTCCTCACGCCCTGCGTGGCTTGATGGGAAATGGAATGAGACATGTTGGACATGATCCCCTCGATGACATATCGCCGCGTCGTGTCGGGACGCGGCTCACCGTGGCTTGCACATCAGGTACTGCGAGATGGAGAGTGTTGCCGGAGAGTATTGCCGGGCGCGCGCAAGCGATGGCGCACCCGCTCCGCCCGAGTTAACGCGAGATAGCGTTATCGGGTCGGCAGGGGGGACGGCGGAAACATGGCCTGATGCAAATGCACCCAGACAACGCCTTGCCGTGAATCGGAAAACAGAAGGAAATTCATGATGTTTGAGCGTGACGCGCCTGCCAGTAAAGGCATCGCGCCGGTCATCTGACGTCGTTGGAAGGTTGCGGAGAGATTCCCCGTATTGGTTACCTTCTGAACGTCGCACCCGGACTGCCGGGCGCGTAGAACAGACCCGCGCCAGCGTAACAAAGTTCCCAAGTGTTTGATTTTTATAACGTCGCGGGAAATGACTCGGAAGCCGTGCCGTCATGCGCGTCCATAAAAAAAGGGGCGCCTAAGCGCCCCAACATGGGTCCAGCAAGAAAGACGGTCGTAGCCGTTATTGTTGTGCGCCGCCGTTGAACCAAGCGGCAATCTTCTGGCGTTCTTCGTCCGTCATCTGGGTCACATTACCCAGCGGCATTGACTTGAGCGCCACGCTTTGTTGATAAATGCGCTGTGCGTTCTGCGAGATCTCGGCCGGCGTGTCGAGCATCACACCTGCCGGTGCGCTGCCCATCATGGTCGGCTTGGCCGAGTGGCAGGTGGCGCAACGCTGCGTGAGGATCGGTTGAATCTCCGAGAGCTTCACGGCAGGGGCGGCGGCTTCACCGTGCGCACCGGCGGCCGGGGCCGGGGTGGGGCGCGGGGCAGCGAACACGGCAATCCCGGCGAGCAGCGCAGCACCGGCAACCGGCAGCGCGTACAGATTCTTGCCCGAATGACGCAGCACGAAGAACTGACGAATCATCGCACCGGCCGCCATGATGATCGTGAGGATCACCCAGTTGTACGGGTTGCTGTACGTGAACGCGTAGTGGTTGCTGATCATGATGAACACGACCGGCAGCGTGAAGTACGTGTTGTGCACCGAGCGTTGCTTGCCCAGCTTGCCCCAGATCGGGTTCGGCACTTCACCCTTGGTGAGCGCATCCACGCTCTTGCGTTGGCCCGGAATGATCCAGAAGAACACGTTGGCCGACATCGACGTCGCCATCATCGCGCCCACGATCAGGAACGCAGCACGGCCCGCGAAGATGTGCGTCGTGGCATACGTTGCGGCCACTACGAACAGCGCCACGCCAATACCCAGCACGCGCTCGTTCTTGCCCAGTGCACGGCACAGGAAGTCATAGACGAACCAGCCGCCGATCAGGAACGCCACGGCAATGCCGACGGCCTGACCCGGTTGCAGATCCATCACGTTCTTGTCGATCAGGTACGTCTGCGGTTGCAGCAGATACAGCACGCAGAACAGGGCAAAGCCCGACAGCCACGTGGTGTACGACTTCCACTTCGACCAGTGCAGGTCCGAAGGCATCTGCGGCGGCGAGTTCAGGTACTTCTGGGCGTGGTAGAAACCGCCGCCGTGCACCGACCACATCTCGCCGAATACGCCTTTCTGCTTGTCTTCGGCCGCCTTGGGCGGCTTCAGACCGTTGTCCAGCATCACGAAATAGAACGACTCGCCAATCCAGGCGATGGCAGCCACCACGTGCAGCCAGCGCAACAGCAGATTGACCCAGTCGGTAATAAACGCTTCCATCTTATGTTCTCCTCAACTGCCTGACATTCACGTCCGCGGTTATTAGGTTTAGCTACCGCGATACGTGGAAAAGCTCCACGGCGACACCAGAAGGGGCACGTGGTAGTGCTGCGAAGGCTCGGCAATGCCGAAGCGCAAGACAACGCGATCGACGAAACGCGGCGCCGGAACATCCACGCCTTGTGCCGCAAAGTAGTCGCCTGCGTGGAAAACCAGCTCGTATTCGCCGGCGACGAATTCTTCGCCTTCGAGTAGTGGCTTGTCGCAGCGGCCGTCGTTATTGGTCTGCACGTCGCGCAGCGAGCGGCGCTCGCCGTCCACGCGCCACAGCTCGACACGGATGCCCGCGCCAGGCTTGCCGTGCGATGTATCAAGTACGTGGGTAGTCAGTCGTCCCATGGTGTCTCCTGTGATGGATGGGTGCATTGTAGGGAGATGGCGACCCGGCAACGCGCGCAATACCAAAGATAAAAACGCGCACATACCATGTCACGCCAGACAAAAAGATGACGCGCATCAAGTGACTGCCTGAAGATGGCAAGCGCGCTCAGCATGCACCGGATTGAGGATTTTTTGGACCACTATGGGGTTCTGTTATGCGGTCTATAACAGTATCCGCATGATGCGGTGACCCGGTCGCCGGTGATTTGCCCGGAAAGCCCAATGGCTACGTGCATTCTTGGGGAAAACCCGAAACTCAAGATAAGCATTCATGCATACGTTCTATGAAAAAAACACTATAGCCCCCGGTGGTCTTGCCGCAAAAGGCGTCGACCTGCACCATTGAGCCACCCCAAAAAATCAATCAAACAGCCCCCCTGGGATGGAGACGCAATGAGTGTGACAACGAAAACCGTCGATCCAGTCGACGAGAGACTGCCGATCGCAAAATTGTTCATGCTGGGCCTGCAACACGTGTTGGTGATGTATGCGGGTGCGGTTGCTGTGCCGCTGATCATTGGCGGCGCCCTGGGCTTGCCCAAGGATCAGATTGCTTTCCTGATTTCCGCCGACCTGATGTGCTGCGGTATCGCCACGTTGCTGCAAAGCGTGGGCGTGGGCCGCTTCGGCATTCGTATGCCGGTCATCATGGCGGTGACGTTCGCGGCGGTCGGTCCGATGCTTGCCATTGGCACTAACCCGGCGCTAGGCCTGCCCGGCATCTTCGGTGCGACGATCGCCTCCGGCATCATCGGCACGCTCATTGCCCCGCTCATCGGCAAGCTGTTGCGCTTCTTCCCGCCGATCGTCACGGGCATCGTGATCACGTCGATTGGTCTCACGATCATCGGCGTGGGCATCAACTGGGCGGCCGGCGGTGTGGGCAACCCCGATTACGGCGATCCGGTCTATCTGGGCGTGTCGTTCGCGGTGCTCATCTTCATCTTGCTGATCACGCGTTTCGTGAAGGGCTTCTTCTCTAACATCGCCGTGCTGTTGGGCATTCTGTTCGGCTTCGCCATCGCGCTGATGCTGCACAAGGTGAGCTTCGACGGTCTCGATCAGGTGAAGTGGTTCGACGTGGTGCTGCCGTTCCACTTCGGCATGCCGGTGTTCGATCCGTGGGCGATTACCACGCTGACCATCGTGATCCTGATCACGTTTATCGAATCGACGGGCATGTTCCTCGCGCTGGGCGAAATCGTCGGCAAGCCGGTGGATGAAAAGGCGCTCGTGGCCGGTCTGCGGGTGGATGGTGTGGCAACGGTCATCGGTGGCTTGTTCAACACGTTCCCGCATACCTCGTTCTCGCAGAACATCGGTCTGGTCGGTGTGACCGGCGTGAAGAGCCGTTGGGTGTGTGCCGCGGCGGGCGTGATTCTGCTGGTGTTTGGCCTGATTCCGAAGATGTCGGTGGTGGTCGCTTCGATTCCGCAGTTCGTGTTGGGCGGCGCCGGCGTGGTCATGTTCGGCATGGTGCTGGCTACCGGCATCAAGATCCTGACCAAAGTCGACTACAACAACAATCGCTACAACCTGTACATCGTGGCCATCAGCATCGGCATGGCGATGATTCCGGTGGCATCGAACAAGTTCTTCGCAAAGATGCCGGAACAACTGGCCCCGTTGCTCCATAGCGGCATCTTGCTGGCCACGCTGTCGGCGGTGATCCTGAACGCCTACTTCAACGGCTTCAAGGCACCGGCCGCCAACGGCCACGGCGAGAAAAACGGTAACGGTCTCGGGCTGGAGGCGCACTGATGAAATCGCTGCTCGTCAAAAACGCGGAAGTTGTCGTCACGATGGATGCTGGCCGGCGCGAAATCGCGCGCGGCGGCATCTACGTCGAAGACAACCGCATCGTGGCCGTGGGGAGCAGCGACTCGCTGCCCACGACCGCCGACGAGGTGCTTGATCTGGCCGGGCACGTCGTGATCCCCGGTCTGGTCAACACGCACCACCATATGTATCAAAGCCTGACGCGTGCCATTCCGGCCGCGCAGGATGGCGAGTTGTTCAACTGGCTGACGAATCTGTACCCGGTGTGGGCGAACCTCACGCCGGAGATGATTCGCGTCTCGACGCAGACGGCGATGGCCGAATTGCTGCTCTCGGGCTGCACCACGTCGAGCGATCACCTCTATATCTATCCGAACGGCTGCAAGCTCGACGACAGCATCGAAGCCGCCGGTGAGATCGGCATGCGTTTTCACGCGAGCCGCGGCAGCATGAGCGTGGGCCAGAGTCAGGGCGGTCTGCCGCCCGATCGCGTGGTCGAGCGCGAGGCTGACATTCTCAAGGATACGCAGCGCCTGATCGAGAGCTACAACGATGCGGGCCGGTATTCGATGTTGCGGGTGGTGGTGGCGCCGTGCTCGCCGTTCTCGGTGAGCCGCGACCTGATGCGCGAATCGGCGACGATGGCGCGTCACTATGGCGTGTCGCTACATACCCATCTGGCCGAGAACGTCAACGACATCGCCTACAGCCGCGAGAAGTTCGGCATGACGCCTGCCGAGTATGCGCAGGACCTCGGCTGGGTCGGGCACGACGTGTGGCATGCCCACTGCGTGCAGCTCGACGACGCGGGTATCGCGTTGTTTGCCAAGACCGGCACGGGCGTGGCGCATTGCCCGTGCTCGAACATGCGTCTTGCGTCGGGCATTGCCCCGGTTCGCCGGATGCGCGACGCGGGCGTGCCTGTCGCGCTGGGCGTGGATGGCTCGGCGTCGAACGACGCCGCCAGCATGATCAACGAAGTGCGTCAGGCGTTGTTGTTGCAGCGTGTGGGCTTCGGGCCGAATGCGATGACGGCGCGCGAAGCGCTGGAGATTGCCACCATCGGCGGGGCCCGCGTACTGGGCCGCGACGATATTGGCGTGCTGGCCCCCGGCATGGCGGCCGACTTCGTGGCGTTCGACACGCGCGGTGTCGGCATGGCCGGCGGCCTGCACGACCCCGTGGCGGCACTGGTTTTCTGTAATCCTGGACAAGCTGCGTACAGCGTGGTGAACGGGCGAGTGGTGGTGCGCGACGGGCGTCTGACGACGCTCGACCTGCCGACCCTCGTCACGCGTCACAACGCGCTGGCGCGGCAACTGGCCGAGGCTTCCCGATAAAGCGTTGCCACACCGGCCGCATATTCATGGTGTGTGGCCGAGCGTGGCAATGGGCAAGGGAAGTCTTAGCGGCGTTCTCGTGCATGGGGAACGCTGCCTTGCGGTTCGGCGGAGCGGTGGGGGCCGCTCCGCCGGTAAAAACCGGCGAGGCTATGAACAGAAGCTTGGGGATTTACAGCAGGCTGAAGCCGACATGCAGCAGAAATACGGCCGAACTAAGACAAGATCACGACAGAATCAGGGCAGGGTGCGGGTTTCGAGCAGCGTGCGCGTGGCATCCGAGATGACGCTGCGCAGCCAGCGCACTTCATCCGAGTAGTGCGTGCGTTCGTGCCACAACTGGTAGTACTGCATCGGCGGGAAGTCGATCGGCGCTTCGACCACCGTCAGCGGCAGGAACTCGGCGTAGTGATCGGCAAAGAGGCGCGTCGTCGTAAAGATCAGATCGGACTTCAGCAGCACGTACGGCGCCAGATTGAAGTACGGAATCGTGACGACCACGTTGCGCTTGAGACGCTCGCGCGCCAGATGCATGTCGATGGCACCGCGCTGTGCGACGGAATAGGGCGTCGGGGCAAGATGCGGGCTGGCGAGGTACTGGTCGAGCGTGAGGCCGCGTTTGGCGAACGGGTGCGTATTGCGCACCAGACACACGATCTGGTCGACGAACAGGTTCGAGAGGTGAAGCTGCTCCGGCGGTTCGGGCCAGTTGCCGATGACGATGTCGACCTTGCCGTCTTCGAGCGCGTGCTCGTAGTCGAATGCCGGGCCGAGGGAGTGCAGTTCGAGCTGTGCGTTGGGGGCCTGCTGACGAAAACGCTCGACGACGGTCGGCACGAAGAGGGTATTCAGATAGTCGGGCGAGCCGATGCGGAACGTGCGCACCGTGGTCGCCGGATCGAAGTTCGATTGCTGCACCGTAATGCGTTCGATCTCGCGCAGTGCGTTTTGCGTCGGTTCCAGCAGCGACTGGCCGTATTCGGTCGGTACCATGCCCTGCTTGCCGCGCACGAGCAGCGGGTCACCGGTGATGTCGCGCAGGCGGCGCAGGGCGGCGCTGATCGCCGGCTGCGACTGGTTCAGCTTGACGGCCGCACGCGTGACGCTGCGCTCGATCAGCAAGGTATGCAAGACGCGCAGCAAATAAGTATCGATCGGTTCGCGGTTTTGGCTCATGACTAATATAACGATCCGAATATGTCGGACCCGGGATTGCATAAGTAAAACATTATGAGGCATAAGCGCCGGCCGACTCTATAGCGGAAAGCCCCTATCACCACAATAGCTGGTTCGCTTCGGGAAACTGCCATGTTATTGACACGCGCTCGACATTTCGCCGCGAATTGGGTATTTTCGGACCGCCCAAGCCCAGGACCGAGACTTCCCGCCGTGACATCCCCTTTGCAATCGACGCCGCGTCTGACGCTGACCGGCATCACCAAACGCTATCCGAGCGTGGTGGCCAACGACGACATCGCGTTGCGCGTCTTGCCCGGCGAGATCCACGCCGTACTGGGCGAAAACGGTGCCGGCAAGAGCACGTTGATGAAGATCATCTACGGTGCCGTGCGGCCAGACGCGGGCGAGATTCTCTGGGAAGGCGAGCCGGTACGCATCGAGAGCCCGGCGGCCGCGCGCAAGCTCGGTATCGGCATGGTGTTCCAGCATTTCTCACTGTTCGAGACGCTGACCGTCGCCGAGAACATCTCGCTGGCACTCGACGATGCTGGCCACGATCTGAAGGCACTGGCCACGCGCATTCGCGAAGTGTCGGCGCAGTACGGGCTGGAAGTCGACCCGGCGCGGCACGTGCACAGCCTGTCGGTCGGCGAGCGCCAGCGCGTGGAGATCGTGCGCTGTCTGCTGCAAAACCCGCGCCTGCTCATCATGGACGAGCCCACCTCGGTGCTCACGCCGCAAGCCGTGCAGAAACTCTTCACGACGCTGCGCCGGCTGGCTGCCGAAGGGTGCAGCATCGTCTACATCAGCCACAAACTCGACGAAATTCGCGATCTTTGCGACCGCGCTACGGTGCTGCGTGCGGGCAAGGTGTCCGGCCATGCCGTACCGCGCGACGAGACGGCCGAGACCCTCGCACAAATGATGATCGGGCGGGCATTGCCGCAGATCGAGCGCCGGGCGCATCAGCCCGGCGACGTGCTGCTGTCGGTACAGAACTTGTCGCTGGCGAGTGAAGACCCGTTCGGCACCTCGCTGCACGGCGTGACACTCGACGTGCACGCGGGCGAGATCGTCGGCATTGCCGGGGTGTCCGGCAATGGTCAGGCGGAATTGCTGGCGGCGCTCTCGGGCGAGGCCCGTGCCGGCAGGCCCGACGCGGTGAAGCTCAACGACCGTGCCGTCGGCCGGATGGGCGCGGCCACGCGCCGTCGCCTCGGGCTGGCGTTCGTGCCGGAGGAGCGTCTGGGGCGCGGTGCCGTGCCCAGCATGTCGCTGACCGATAACGCGCTGCTCGGCGCGTCGGGGACGGCGCACCTTGGTTTGCTGCGTGGCGGCTGGGTTCGCCGCGGCGCGCTGCGGCGCTTTGCCTCGCTGTGCATCGAACGCTTCAATGTGAAGGCCGGTGGCCCGGATGCGGCTGCGCAGAGCCTGTCGGGCGGCAATCTTCAGAAGTTCATCGTCGGGCGCGAAATCCTGCAAGAGCCGAAGGTGCTTGTGGTGGCCCAGCCGACGTGGGGCGTGGATGTGGGGGCGGCGAGCTTTATCCGTCAGCAGTTGCTCGATCTGTCGTCACGCGGCGTGGCGGTGCTGGTGCTCTCGGAAGAACTCGACGAATTGTTCGAAATTTGCGACCGGATCGCGGTGCTCGCACAGGGGCGGCTGTCGCCGATGCGCAAGCCCGAACAGACCGACGCGCGCGAAATCGGCCTGTGGATGGCGGGGATGTTCCCCGGCGGCCCCGGTCAGCGCGCTGCCTGACGCAAGTATCAAATTCAAGCATCAACTCAAGCATCAACGGTCGCCCGCGCCGATGCGGGCACTGCAACGTTTCCATCAAGACCAGACATCATGCTCGATTTCACGCTTGAGCCACGGCCAAGTCCCTCACGCACCATGCGGCTCGCCATGCCGCTGGTGGCCACGCTCATTACGCTGGCGGGCGGCGTGCTCATTTTCAGTTTTCTGGGCAAGAACCCGGCGCAGGCGATGGCGGCGTTTTTCCTCGCGCCGATCAGCAGCCTGAACGGCTGGTCGGAGCTGCTGCTCAAGGCCTCGCCGCTGTGTCTGATTGCGCTGGGGTTGGCGATCGGCTATCGCGCCAATGTGTGGAACATCGGGGCGGAAGGGCAGCTGTTGCTCGGCGGCATCTTCGCCTCGGGCGTCGCGATCCATTTCGACGGTCATGGCGGCCCGTGGCTGCTGCCGCTGATGATGCTCGCGGGGGCCGTGGGCGGCATGTTGTGGGCGGCCATCCCGGCCTTGCTGCGCGTGAAGTTCAACGCCAACGAGATTCTCGTGAGCCTGATGCTTACGTATGTAGCCACGCAATTGCTGATCTATCTGGTGAGCGGTCCGTGGCAGGACCCGCACGGCATGAACTTCCCGCAATCGATCAACTTCAGCCGTGATGCGCTGTTCCCGCGCTTCTTCGGCGACTGGCGCTGGGCGCCGTGGCGCGGTACGCGGCTGAATGCTTCGGTATTCATGGCGGTGGTGGCCGTGCCGGCCGCATGGTTCTTCATGCGCAAGAGCTTCGCGGGTTATCGCATGGAAGTCGGTGGCCTCGCGCCGCTCGCCGCGCGCTACGCAGGGTATTCGGAGCCGCGCGCTGTCTGGCTGGCGCTGCTCATCGGTGGCGCGGCGGCCGGGCTCGCAGGCACGGGTGAAGTGGCAGGCCCGGTCGGTCAGTTGCAGGCGACGTGGGCGCCGGGATACGGCTTCACGGCCATCATCGTGGCATTCGTCGGGCGGTTGCATCCGGTCGGCATCGTACTCGCGAGCCTGCTCATGGCGCTGCTCTATCTCGGCGGCGAAGCGGTACAGACCTCGCTGCAATTGCCCAAGGCGATCAGCGGCGTGTTTCAGGGGCTGTTGTTGTTCAGTCTGCTGGGCTGCGACGTTTTCGTGAATTACCGACTGCGTCGTCGCGCCCGTGCGACCGCGCAGAGCGTCTGAGGAGGGCGGCATGGACTGGATCAATCTGCTCACGCCGCTGGCCGCAAGTGCCGTCATCGCGGCCATTCCGCTGATGCTGGCTGCGCTCGGCGAACTCGTGACCGAAAAGTCGGGTGTTCTCAATCTCGGTGTCGAAGGGATGATGCTGATGGGTGCCATCGGCGCCTTTGCCGTGACGGTCGTGACCGGCAGTCTCTGGCTTGGCGTGCTGGCCGGCATTGTGGCGGGCGTGGCGATGTCGGCCGTGTTCGCGTGGCTCACGCTGACGTTGATGGCCAATCAGGTCGCGACGGGCCTCGCATTGACGATTTTCGGCGTGGGATTATCGGCCTATATCGGCCGCCCCTACACGGACGCGACGATTCCGATGCTGCGCGATCTGCCGATCCCCGGCCTGTCGTCGATTCCCGTACTCGGGCCCTCGATCTTCTCGCTGAATCCGCTCGGCTATCTGGCGGCGGTACTGCTGGTGGCGATTGCATGGTTCCTTTACCGCACGCGCGCCGGACTGGTGCTGCGCTCGGTGGGCGAGGCACCGTCGGTGGCGCATGCGATCGGGTATCCGGTCGTGCGGATTCGTTATCTCGCCACGCTGTTCGGCGGGGCGATGTCGGGGCTGGCGGGGGCGTATTACTCCGTGGGTTATCTGCGGCTTTGGCAGGAGAACCTGACGGCCGGGCGCGGCTGGATCGCGCTGGCGCTGGTGGTGTTCGCGACATGGCGTCCGGGGCGTACCGTGCTGGGCGCGCTGCTCTTCGGCGTGGTGATGGCGCTGCAATTTCAGGCGCAGGCGATGGGTATCCGCATTCCGTCGCAGGCACTCGCGAGCCTGCCGTACGTGGCGACCATCGTCGTGCTGGTGATCATTTCACGAAACCGCCAGACCATTCGCCTGAATGCCCCGGCGTCGCTGGGCAAACCGTTTTTTGCTGGCTCTTGAAGTAATTCAATCAATCGATACCGAGGAGAAAATCGATGCGACGTAAAGTCCTGATCACGATGGCGAGCCTGGCGGCCGCCATGCTGGTTTCCGCCTGCGGCAAGCAGGATAACAACACGGCCAGCGCCCCTGCCGCCGCGTCGGACGCGCAAGCCGCGTCGGCCGCCCCGGCAGGCAAGGGCCCGGTCGGTGTGGCGTTTGTCTACATCGGCAACCCGGGCGACGCCGGCTGGACGTTCGCGCACGAGCAAGGCGCGAAGGCCGTCGAGGCCAAGTACGGCGACAAGGTGAGCGTGACCCGCGTCGAGAACGTGCCGGAAGGCGCCGACTCCGAGCGCGTGTTCCGCGATCTGGCCAGCAAGGGCAACAAGCTGATCTTCGGCACGTCGTTCGGTTATATGGACTCGATGGTCAAGACGGCCGCCGATTTCCCGGACGTGACGTTCGAGCACGCTACGGGCTTCAAGACCGCGCCGAACCTCGGCACGTACGACGTGCGCACGTATGAAGGCGCGCATCTGGCCGGTGTGGTCGGTGGCCGCGTGACCAAGACCAACGTGATCGGGTACGTGGCCTCGGTGCCGATTCCCGAAGTGATCCGCAACATCGATGCGTTCACGATCGCCGCACGCGAAGCCAACCCGAAGGTGAAGGTCAAGGTCGTGTGGATCAACAGCTGGTTCGATCCGGGCAAGGAGCGTCAGGCGGCTGAGTCGCTGGTCGGGCAGGGCGCCGACGTGCTGATGCAGAACGTGGACTCGGCCGTGGTCATGCAAGTGGCCGAAGAGAAGAAGATTCACGCGTTCGGCTGGGATTCGGACATGAGCAAGTTCGGTCCGAACGCGCACCTGGCTTCGGCCGCGATCGACTGGAGCAAGTACTACATCCGCACGGTCGACGAAGTGATGCAGGGTTCGTGGAAGAACACCCCGGTCTGGGGCGGCATCAAGGAAGACGAAATCAACCTCGTCGCCATCAACGACAAGGCCGTGCCGGAAGCCGTTCGCAAGGCCGTGACCGAGCGTCACGACGCCATTCGCGACGGCAAGTACGACCCGTTCACCGGCCCGCTCAAGGGGCAGGACGGCAAGGAAATCGTGCCGGCTGGCAAGACACTCAACGACGACGAGAAGCACCAGATCAACTGGTTCGTGGAAGGCGTCGAGGGCACGCTGCCGAAGCAATAACGCCATTACCATCGTTGGATGGTGAAGTGGCTGGCCCGTCAGGTGTTGCGGGCAGAGAAACCGCCGGTGACCCCGGCGGTTTTTTCTTTGGGGCGATTCATACGTTCCCGATTCGCCATGTGACGGCGAGCGACACGCATCGGTGTTAAAATGTCAGGTTTCGTGGCGCAAATTCGTGCCGCCGCACCTCATCTTCCGGATACCGCCAGTGCTGTCTACCGCCAATATCACCATGCAATTCGGCGCCAAGCCGCTCTTCGAGAACATCTCCGTCAAATTTGGCGGGGGCAACCGTTATGGCCTGATCGGCGCGAACGGCTGCGGCAAGTCCACGTTCATGAAGATCCTCGGCGGCGACCTGGAGCCGAGTGGCGGGAACGTCATGCTCGAACCGAACGTGCGCCTCGGTAAGCTCAAGCAGGATCAGTTCGCTTACGAAGACATGCGCGTGCTCGACGTCGTGCTGATGGGCCACACGGAAATGTGGGCGGCCATGAGCGAGCGCGACGCCATCTACGCGAACCCGGAAGCCACCGACGACGATTACATGCACGCGGCCGAGCTCGAAGCGAAGTTCGCCGAGTACGACGGCTACACGGCCGAAGCGCGTGCCGGTGAGTTGCTTCTGGGCGTGGGCATCCCGACGGATCAGCATCAAGGCCCGATGAGCAACGTCGCGCCGGGCTGGAAGCTGCGTGTGCTGCTGGCACAGGCACTGTTCTCGAACCCGGACGTGCTGCTGCTCGACGAACCGACCAACAACCTGGACATCAACACGATCCGCTGGCTGGAAGACGTGCTCAACGAGCGCAACTCCACCATGATCATCATTTCGCACGATCGCCACTTCTTGAACGCCGTGTGCACGCACATGGCCGACATGGACTACGGCACGCTGACGGTCTACCCGGGCAACTACGACGACTACATGCTGGCGTCGGCACAGGCTCGCGAGCGTCAGATGGCTGCGAACTCGAAGGCCAAGGAACGCATCTCCGATCTGCAAGACTTCGTGCGCCGCTTCTCGGCCAACAAGTCGAAAGCGCGTCAGGCAACCAGCCGTCTCAAGCAGATCGACAAGATCAAGGTGGAAGACGTCAAGCCGTCGTCGCGTCAGAACCCGTTCATTCGTTTCGAATACGAGAAGAAGCTGCACAACCTCGCGTTCGAATTCGAGGGCATCGGCAAGTCGTACGAGCGTCCGATCTTCAAGAACTACACCGGTGCAGTGCGCGCCGGCGAGCGTGTGGCCATCATCGGCGAGAACGGTGCCGGTAAGACGACGCTGCTGCGCAGCCTGATGTCGGACCTGCCGGTGGATGCGGGCAATGTGAAGTGGGCCGAGAACGCCAACATCGGTTACATGCCGCAAGACACGTCGGAAGCGTTCCCGCAGGACCTGAACCTGACCGACTGGATGACGCAGTGGGGCAAGGAAGGCGACGACGATCAGGTGATTCGTGGCTCGCTGGGCCGTCTGCTGTTCGGTGGCGACGACGTGCGCAAGTCGGTGCGTGTGCTCTCCGGCGGTGAGAAGGGCCGCATGATCTGGGGCAAGCTGATGCTCGGCCGCCACAACGTGCTGATGATGGACGAGCCGACCAACCACATGGACATGGAGTCGATCGAATCGCTCCAGATCGCGCTCGACAAGTATCCGGGCACGCTGGTATTCGTCTCGCACGACCGCGAATTCGTCTCAGGTCTGGCCACGCGCGTCATCGAAGTGAAGAGCGACGGCACGCTGGTCGATTACGCCGGGACCTACGACGAGTATCTGGCCAGCCAAGGCGTGGAGATCTAACGTAACGCGCTGACGTAACGCGTCGTTAGATTCACAACGACAAACAGGGCGCTTGCATTGCAGGCGCCCTGTTTGCGTTTACCGCCGCGCGACTACAATTGACGTTTGTTGTCACGCTGCGAGCAGGAGACCTCACATGATCACTCAGGACAAGTTCTATATCGACGGCCAGTGGGTCGCACCGATCGGCACCGGCACGCTCGATGTCTTTCATTCGGCAGACGGCAAGCTGATGGGCCGCATCCCGGAAGGTGTTGCCGCCGACACGGAAGCCGCCGTTGCCGCTGCGGTCAAGGCGCGTGACACGTGGGCCGCAACGCCCCCGGCCAAGCGTGCCGAGTATCTCCGCAAGATCGCCGACGGTCTCGAGGCGCGCGCACAGGAACTCGCACAGGTGATCACGGGCGAGACCGGCATGCCGATTCGCGTGTCGCGTGCGGTGCAGGTCGCGGCGCCCGTTCAACACTGGCGCCACTATGCCGAGTTGGCGCAGACCTTCGTCTTCGAAGCACAGGTCGGCAATTCGCTAGTGGTGCGTGAGCCGGTTGGTGTGGTCGGTGCCATCACCCCCTGGAACTACCCGCTCAATCAGATCACGGTGAAAGTGGCACCGGCGCTCGCCGCCGGCTGCACGGTGGTGCTCAAGCCGTCGGAGGTCGCGCCGTTTGACGCTTTCATCCTCGCCGAAGTCATTGAGCAGGCCGGATTGCCGCCGGGCGTATTCAATCTCGTGACGGGGCTGGGACCCGTCGCCGGTGAAGTGCTGGCACGGCATCCCGACGTGGATATGGTGTCTTTCACGGGCTCCACGCGGGCAGGCAAACGTGTCTCGGAAGTGGCCTCGCAAACAGTCAAACGGGTGGCGCTGGAACTGGGTGGCAAGTCGGCATCGATCGTGCTCGACGATGCGGATCTTGCGGCAGCGGTAAAGGGCACGCTTAACGCCTGCTACCTGAACTCGGGGCAGACGTGCGCGGCGCACACGCGCTTGCTCGTCCCGGCGACGCGTTACGACGAAGTGAAGGCGCTCGCCAAGGAATCGGTTGCGCGCTTCACGTTGGGCGATCCGCGCGAAGACGCAACGCGGCTCGGGCCGCTCGCATCGGCGGCACAGCGCGAGCGCGTGCAGTCATACATTCGCAAGGGACTGGCGGAAGGGGCGGAGTTGATCGCCGGTGGCGATGCGGTGCCGGAAGGCTTTGAGGCCGGTTTCTTCGTGCAGGCGACCGTGCTTGGCCGTGTCACGCCGGATAGCACGCTCGCACAGGAGGAAATCTTCGGGCCTGTGCTCACGATCATCACGTATCAGGACGAGGCCGATGCGGTGCGCATCGCCAACGACTCGATTTACGGACTGGCAGGCGGGGTGTGGTCAGCGGATGAGGCACGTGCGGCGCGCGTGGCGCGTCGGATCCGCACTGGACAGGTGAGCATCAACGGCGGGGAGTTCAACGTGGCCGCGCCGTTTGGCGGCTTCAAGCAATCGGGGAATGGCCGCGAAAACGGCGTTTATGGATTCGAAGAATTCCTCGAATACAAATCGCTGCAATTCAAGGTTACGGCGTCGACGAAGTCGTAGTCCCGTTGTCGCAAAAGCGCATCGCCGTGCCTTCGCGGGTGATGCGCTCCCAGATGGCGCGTTTCTCGTCTTCGTTGAGAAACACCCAGTTCGACACTTCGTACGCGGTGCGGCCGCACCCTTTGCAGACCTCGTCGAACAGGGTGGAGCAAATGCCAATGCAGGGGCTGTCGGGACGGTCGTGCAGTTCGGACATGTCGGAGCAATTCAGGAAGGTGGGACAGGCGTCATTATCGCATCGGCGACGTCGCCCATCACAGATTGATTACGTACCGGCATCCGGTGGATGCCACGGCAGGCTCGGGAGATTTTCAAATGCTGCGGAGTTGGCAACTTTTTGCACTCGGTTCGGCGTTTTTCGCTGCACTCACGGCGATTTTCGGCAAGCTCGGGGTGGCGCAGGTCAATTCGAACATGGCCACGCTGATCCGCACGGTGATCATCTTCGCGGTGACGCTTGCCATTGTCGGCATGCGCGGCGAATGGCAGCGTCCCACGAGTTTGACGGCGAACACGTGGCTGTTTCTCGTGCTGTCCGGGGTGGCGACGGGGCTGTCGTGGCTCTGTTACTTCCGGGCGCTGCAACTCGGCCCCGTCTCGGGTGTTGCGCCCCTCGACAAGCTCAGCGTGGCGATGGCGATGCTGATCGGCTGGGTTGTGCTCGGCGAGCCGTTCTCGCTCAAGGAGGCGCTCGGCGGCGCATTGATCTTCGCCGGCGCGCTGGTCCTGGTGCTGTAAGGTCGTATCGTCCGGTTACCAGCGGAACACGCTGTAGCCGATACGCACCTGCGATGGCGAATGGCGGTTGTAATCGAGCAGGTCTTCGCCGTAGCCGGTGAAGTACCCGATCCAGATATAGCCGCCTGCGCCCGAAATCAGCTTGCCGAGCGGGTAGGTCACCTGCACATCCACGCTGCCGTAGTTGCGCTTCATGCCCTTGCGCAGCGTCGCGCCGACTTGCCAGCCATTCGGCTTGCCCCACAGCACCAGCAAGTCCATGTAGCCGCGATAGTTCTGGATATCGGGGTTGTCGGCCTTCTCGACATACGCATACAGCTTGGGCGCCACCGTCCAGTGGTACTCCGCCGGATCGCCGAACGTGAAGATCGGTTTGACGAAGACCGTGTTGATGCTGCGCGAGTCGGGGCCGGCCTTGCCGTTCGACTCGTGCTCGACACCGGCGGCCACGCCAAGCGACGAGAACCAGCCCGCGCGAAGACCGGTATCCGGGATGTAATAGAACAGGCTCGGCCGGTAGTTCGAATCGCGGAACGGCGCCGATTCCGCCTCCAGATCCCAGATCGACAACTGCGTGTAACCGAAGTACAGGTTGTCGAGGAATGATTTGGACGACGGATTATCCGGCTTGAGAATGTGGAACTTGAAGCTCAACTGGAAGCGCGCATTGGCGTCGCCATTCTTGCCGAACGCGATATACATCGGCTCGTGCGACGAGATGCGCGCGAACTCGGTATCGGCCGTCGGGGCAATCGCATCGGCGGTGGCGCTGGCGGGCGCGGTCGACGTGCCGGGCGTGCCGGGGGCGGCGGTCGCATTCGCGGCGCTGGCCGCGTCGGTGGCAGCCGCAACGGCGGCGCCTCCCGTCCCGGCCGCCGCCGCTGCGGCAGCGGCGCCGCTTGCGGGTGCGGGCGCGGCGGCCACCATCGGCTCAGCGGGGGCGGCGCGATCAAGCACGATGGTCGTGATCGAGGCGTCCCAGTCGACCGGCTCCAGACGCACAGTGCCCCGCAATTCCTTGGGCAACTCCGCCGCGTACGAGATACGCCGGTACTGACCGTTCGACAGCGTGACCTGCGCCGGGACGACGGCCGCGCGCTTGAGATGCAGCAGCGTCGGCTTGAAATCGTCGTTGGAAATGCGCACGACGATTTCGTCGGGCAGCTTGACAGTTTTGCGGCCCGGCGCGTCTTGCGTCACGAGCAGCGTCAGTTGCAGTGGGGCACCGCCGGTAAGGGCGCGTGGCGGTTGCAGCAGCGACAGATCGGCGTGGGCGGCGGTGCTGAACGCGAGGCAGAGGGCGGCGCCGATCTGCATGGCACGCAGCGGCCATGGCGCGAACGTGCTGGATGTGGCGAACGTGGCGAGATTCGTCTTGGGCATCGGTCCGGTCTGGGTTGTCGACCCCGGGCCGGCAAGCCCGAAGTCAGTTACGAGCCGCCTCGGGTGAGCACCCGGAGGTCGGACTCGCGTGCGCAGCGATCGCGCCCGCGAGATTTGGCAAGATACAGCGCGGCGTCGGCACGTTGCAGCCAGGCGTTGTCGTCATCGCCTGCGTGCCACTGTGCGACCCCGGCACTGATCGTGAACTGAAGTGCGCGTCCATCGACATTGATACGCGCCGCGCGAACCGCTTCGCGCAAGCGCTCGGCAGCATCGAAGGCACGGGCTTCGGTGGCGCCACTCAGGATAATAGCGAATTCTTCGCCCCCCAAACGACCGCAGATGTCATCTTCGCGTAACGAATCGTGACAAAGCCGCACGAACGTGGCGAGTACGGTGTCGCCTAATGCATGCCCCCACGTGTCGTTGATCTGCTTGAAGTGGTCCAGATCGACGAGGATGATGCACGCCGGCACGCCCGTGGTGTTGGCCTGATTGACCTCGCTGCGCAGGCGTTTCAGGAAGTGGCCGCGCGAGAGGCTGCCGGTGAGCGCGTCGTACTTCACCTCGTGCTCCAGCGCGGCATTCTTGGCCAGTGTGTCGGACAACTGAAGTTTTCCACGTCGCAGATGGCGAATCAGCAGGACGAGGGCGCCCGCCGAGCTCAGCATCAGGCCGAACATCAGCACCGTATATCGCTGGCGCTCGATGAACAGGCTGCGCAGCGTGGGCACCTCGCTCATCGTGTAGATCACCAGTTCGCTGTCCATCGACGGGGCGGATTCGAGCAGATAAGGCTGATTGTCGGGGCGCACGCGCACCAGATCGGCCGCTTCGGGCTCGTGTTGCGCCTGCGGTTCCCCTCGGGTGCCGGGCAGCATGAACGGCGGTGTACCGGGGGCCGGGTCGTAGTCCTCGATGGGCACGACCGTGAAGTAATCCTGCTGATAAAGATGGCGGCGCTCGGCCGGCGACATCTTGAACACCGGCGCGCCGGGCACAGCCAGCCCCGTGAAGGTCGGGTCGTTCGCGAGCACGATCACGCCGTTGACGTCGGTGACGAACGACGCCCCCGTATCGACCCAGTGCGACAACCGGCGCAAGCCGAGCTTGACCACCATGACACCGACGAGCCGGCCTTCCCTGTAGACGGGGGCCGTGAAGTAGATACCCGGCAGGCGCGTCTTGCGCCCGATCACGTACTGCTGGCCTGCCGTGCCGAGCACGGCTGATTGAAAGTAGCCCCGGTCGCCGTAATTGTCCCCGACGAGCGGGTTGGGGCTGTTAGCGTCGCTCGACGCGATCGTGACCCCGTCAGGGGTGCCGAGCCAGACGAGATCGGCGCCGAAATACAACTGGGCGGCGCGCAGCAGTTCGTTCACGGGCTTGAGTGCTGCGTTGGCGAGCAGCTTCTCGCGCGCGGTCTCGTGGGGCAGTTCGGTCAGGGGGTGATCGGCGATGTCGGCGGCCGCATGCTGAATCTGCGAGATCTGCGCGAGCACCTGCGGGATGCCGCGAATGAGGATCAGATCCTGATTGACCGTGTGCACGGTGCCGCGCGCGAGCCGGGTGGCGACGCTGCGCTCTTCGGCGAGCAGACGCGCCGAGCGGTTCGCCACCAGTTGATCGGCGGCGAAGCGCGCCAGCCCCCACGCGGCAAACACGCACAGGAGCATGACGAAGCCGCGAACGAGGACAGGTACGGCGCGGCGGCGCGACAGGAAGGTGTTGAAGGCGTTGAGCAACGGCAAAAACGATTACAGACGTCCGTGCCAGTCTCGGATGAACGTCTCGATGTGACCGGGTGGCAAGGGCCGTGTGCAATGATACCCCTGCCATGCGTGGCAGCCGAGTTGCGCGAGCGCATCGCGTTGTGCGCTCGTCTCTACGCCCTCGGCCACCGTCTCGATTTCAAGTTTGCGAGCGATGGCGATGATGGCGCGAATCAGCTCGGTGTCGTAGCCGCCGAGTAGCACGCCCGCCACGAACTGATAGTCGATCTTGACCGTACCGAACGGCCAGCGCTTCAGGCGCACAAAGCTGGAATAGCCCGTGCCGAAGTCGTCCAGCGACAGGCGCACGCCCATCGCCACGAGTTCGTTCATGAGCGTGGCCGCCTCGTCCAGATGCGAAATCAACGACGATTCCGTGATCTCGATTTCCAGCTTGTCGGGTGGCACACGGTGATGCTTGAGCGCGTAGCGCACAGTTTCGAGCGTCTGCACGCGCATCTGCTGGGCCGAGAGATTGACGGCCACGCGCGGATATTCCTCACCATCGGTCTGCCACTGATCGAGCTGGCGGCAGGCTTCGTGCAGCGTCCACTCGCCGATCGGGCCGATCACGTCGCAACGCTCGGCCGCCGGGATGAATTCACCGGGCATGATCAGTTCGTCGTCGCGCTGCCAGCGAATCAGCGCTTCGAGACCGGTCAGCCGGTGCGTGCGCATGTCGATTTGCGGCTGGTAATGCAGACGGAATTCTGAGCCAGAGAGCGCGCGGCCAATGGCGCTGCGCCAGTAGTGCTCGTTGCCGGCGTCGTCCGGTGGCGTGACGCCTTCGGTCGGTGCGCTGGGCGCATCGGTGACCAGAAAGCGTGCCGCGCTCTCGCGAATGGCCAGATCGGCCACTTCGGACGTATGTTCGAGCAACGTGGCAGGCCATACCGGCACCTGCGGCAGGTGGGTGATACCTGCGGACACAATCGGGTAAAGCAAACCGTTGCCGCACGGCACCGGCGATTCACCGGCACGGATAAAGCGGCGGGTGATCTGCACAGCGGCTTCGCGGCTGCCGAGGTCGCGCAACAGCACGGCGATCTGCTGTTCGGAAACGCGTCCGATCAGGTCGCGCCGCCGAATGCGCGAGCCGATGCGAAACGCCACCGTGGCGAGCAGATCGGCATCGGAAATGGCTTGCTGATTGGTGGCCGTGCGCTGACCGCGCCCGACGTGCAGCACCACGAGAGCGCTATGACTGCCGGGTGGGCTGGGCGTGCGTAGCTCAAGGCTGAGGGCGCGCAGCAGCCGCTGGCGATCCAGCAACAGATCGGCCAGTACGACTTGCCGGCGCAGCGCGTTGGTATCGTTCATCTCGGCAGGCAGGCTGACGTCGCCCGTAGGGTTGAACGTGGGTCATTCTCGCGTGTCAGGCCGGCGAACCGGTGAAGCCCACGCGTCGAACAGGTCGTGCCGCCAGGAAACCCTTGAATCATGTTCTGCATAAGACGCGTAAATGTGTCGGCCGGTGACAGGCGATGCATTGGCAGCCCCATGCGAGGCACCCCCGTTTTCCGGCAGACCGCGCGCAAGGCGTGGCCCGACAAGAAGCTCGTGCCCGGTCGCGAAAACCGGGTCCTTTGACCTTTAACGGCACCCGGCTTTAAAAATTAAGTCCGGGTTTCACCTATGGCCCGGGCGACTGGGTTGCGCCAGCCACTCGCGTCCTCGCAACATGTAATCCCAATACACCTTGGGCAGCACGTATTTCTTTAATACCCACGCAAAACGATTGGCATGCGTGCCATCGATCGGGAACGTCGGCAGCAGCTTGCCGCCGTAGCCGAACTCGGCCAGCACGATCTTGCCGTGCTCGACCGTGAGCGGGCAGGCACCGTAACCGTCGTAGTGCAGCGGCAACGGGCGGCCATCCATGGCGGCGAGCAGGTTTTCCGCAACGACGACGGCCTGCTTGCGGGCCGCTGCGGCGGTCTTGGCGTTGGGGGCCGAGATGGCGTCGCCGAGGCCGAACACGTTGGCAAAGCGCGGGTGACGCAGCGTCGCGTGATCGACTTCGCACCAGCCGGCCGCATCGGCCAGCGGGCTCGCGCGCAGCACGTCGGGGGCGCTTTGCGGCGGCACCACGTGCAGCAGATCAAACGGCTTGTCGACAAATTGCGACTGGCCGTCGGCATCGAAAATTTCGAAACGCGCCACGCGGCGCTCACCATCCACAGCCCGCAGATGCGAGAGATGGTTCAGCGAGATGTTGTAGCGCTTCACGTACTCCATGAGCGCGGGGATGTAATCCTTGACGCCGAAAAGGGCAGGCGCGACCAGATGGAATTCGATCTTGGTCTTGTCGAGCAAACCCCGCGAGCGCCACGTGTCGGCCGACAGATACATCGCTTTTTGCGGTGCGCCGGCGCACTTGATCGGCATCGGCGGCTGCGTGAACAGGGCATTTCCGCCGGAGAACTGATTGACCAGCGACCACGTGTAAGGGGCGAGGTCGAAGCGGTAGTTCGAGGTCACACCGTTGCGGCCGAGCGTTTCCGTCAGACCATCGATGGCTTCCCAGTTCAGTTGCAGGCCCGGCGCGACGATCAGGTAGCGATAGCTCAGGCGGCGGCCATCGGAGAGCAAGACCTGTTGGTGGTCCGGTGCGAAGGCGGTGACAGCGACCTGAAGCCAGGTCACGCCTTCGGGGATGACGCTCGACATCGGGCGCGCCGTGCGCGCTTGATCGAATTCGCCAGCGCCGACGAGTGTCCAGGCGGGCTGGTAGTAATGCGTGTCGGCCGGATCGACGATCGTGATCGAGAGCGACGGGCGGCGGCGGCGCAGGCTTGCAGCCACGGAAATGCCTGCGGCGCCGGCTCCCATGATGACGATGTCGGCGCTGTGCTCCGTCGCGGGAGTGGGCGTAGCGGATGCGTCGCTGGACATAAGGTCTCCGACAAATGGGAAAAATTGAGACGGATTACGACATATCGACACGCATTTAAAAGCGGCGAGCGAACGTCATTAAAAGGGAATGTAAGGCAACCCGCATGAAACGTGCCGGGACATTGTATAGAAAACATGCGGTTTTGCCCGTGTTTCGGCTTGCAAACCCACGATTCATCACAATCATCGCGGCGTTCAACGTAATGCGTGCTCCGAAACGCGTCGGCGCGGCGACGTCCGGGCGTGCCAAGTGAAGGGGGGGAGGACTGGGGGGGATCACCCGGCGGGCGCCGGGTGTCTCGTCAATACGACAGCTACGCTCACGCGTGCTGGTGATCGTGCTCGCACGCCACCGCAATAGGATCGGTGTCGTTATGGCAGGCACACGCCTCGCCGTGGGCGCCTTGCATCAGCGCACGCAAAATGCCGCAGTCGCTGGTGTCGTGCCGGCTCTGGCACTGCGCTTGCAAATGCAGCAGTTGTTGCTCCAGCGCCTGCAACTCGTGGATGCGGGCGTGCACGCGCGTCAGATGCGCTTCGATCAGTTGATTGGCGTCCTCGCACGTTACGTTCGTGTCGTGCGCGAGTTCGCCCAGCCGCTTGGCGTCGGCCAGCGGCATATCGAGCGAGCGGCAGTGACGGATAAAGCGCAGGGCTTCGAGATGTTCCGTGCCATAGGTGCGATACCCCCCGTCGGTACGCGGCGGGGCGGCCAGCAGCCCGGCCCGCTCGTAATAGCGGATGGTTTCGACGTCGGTTTCGGCCGCACGCGCCAGTTCACCGATTTTCATGCTTGACTCCGTAGTGACTACAGGGTTTTGAATGGAGAGTAACACGAATCATGAAACCAGGAGTGAACATGCCCAATCCCTCGGATCAGGCCCGCCGGACGGCCCCGGAGGCGGTGTGTGACCACGCGCACGGCCCTCAGGACAAGGCCCACGATCATCGCGATCATGGGCACGACCACGACCACGACCACGACCACGACCACGCACACGACCACGCACACGACCATGATCACGCCCATGCCCACGGGCAGGCGCACGATCATGGTGCTCAGGCCCGTCGTGAAGGGCATGACCATGGTCACGACCACGCGCATGAGCACAGCCATGAAGCGGCGTCGGGCGGCCACTCGCATTCTCACGACCATGGCCACGATCACGGCCATGTGCATGAGGCGGTGGCGTGCTGTGGCGATTCGGCGAGCCTGATGCCGCCGGCGGTGGCCCCGGCCACGGGCGCTCCACAGGCTCGTTTTCGCATCGACCAGATGGATTGCCCGACCGAAGAGCGCCTCATTCGCGACCAACTGGAGCGGCAACCGGGCGTGGACGCACTGTATTTCAACCTGCTCAAGCGCGAACTGACGGTGGTGTTCGGTGCGAAGGCTTCGGAAGCGGATGTCACGCGTCACAGCCACGTCGTGGCCGCCACGCTGCGCAAACTCGGCATGACCCCGGTGCCGCTGACCGATGACGCGGCCAACCCCGCGCCGCCGCCGCCGAGCGGCAAGGGTGACGTCGCGCGGCTGGTGGCCGGCGGCGTGCTGGCGGCGGCCAGCGAAGCGGCTGTCTGGTCGGGCGTGCCCGAGCACAGCCCGTGGGTCGGCGCCATCGTGTTGGCTGCGATTGCCTTGTGCGGTCTGCCGACGCTCAAGAAGGGCTGGATCGCGCTGCGCCATTTCACGATGAACATCCACTTCCTGATGTCGCTCGCCGTCATCGGCGCACTCGCCATCGGCCAGTGGCCCGAGGCAGCGATGGTCATCGTGCTGTTCGCCATTTCGGAGAAGCTCGAAGCCGCGTCGCTCACCCGCGCGCGGCGCGCAGTCGAAGCGCTCATGCGCCTGGCCCCCGATCAGGCATCGGTGGAACAACCCGACGGTAGCTGGGCCGACCAGCCGGTGGCCGCGTTGACGGTCGGCACGCGGGTGCGTGCCCGTCCGGGCGAGCGTGTTGCCATCGACGGCGTGATCGAGCAGGGGAGTTCGGCACTGAATCAGGCGTCGATTACGGGCGAGAGCGTGCCTGTCGACAAGACGGTGGGCGACGAGGTCTTCGCGGGCAGCATCAACGAAAGCGGTCTGATCATTTACCGCACGAGCGTCGCCCCGGGCGACACCACGCTGGCGCGCATCGTACGCATCGTGGAGACGGCACAGCAGCAGCGCTCGCCGACGCAGCGATTCGTCGACAAGTTCTCGCGCATCTACACGCCGGTGGTGGTGCTCTGCGCGCTGCTGGTCGCGATTGTGCCGCCGCTGGCCTTCGGTCTCGCATGGACGCCGTGGATCTACAAGGCGCTCGTGATGCTGGTGATCGCTTGCCCGTGTGCGTTGGTGATTTCAACGCCGGTGACGGTGGTCAGCGGCCTGACGGCGGCGGCGCGTGCCGGCATTCTGATCAAGGGGGGCGCATTTCTCGAAAGCGGCCGCTTGATTCGTGCGGTAGCGCTCGACAAGACGGGCACACTCACACGCGGCGAGCCGCATCTGACCGATGTGGTGCCGCTGGGAGATTCGTCAGAAACATCACGCAACGACGTCCTGACGCTGGCGGCTGCGCTCGATGCGCAGACGACGCACCCGATCGCCCGGGCGGTTGTCGACGGCTATCAGGCGACCGGCCTCGGTCCGTTGCCTTCGGTCACCGACTTCGAGGCATTGCCGGGCATGGGCGTGAAAGGCCGCATCGGTCAGACGCTGTACTACTTGGGCAACCATCGCCTCATCGAGTCGCTCGGCGTTTGCAACGCGCGTGTCGAAGCCGAATTGACGCGGCTGGAAGCGCAGGCTCGCACGGCCATTGTGTTGGCGAGCGAAACACAGGCGCTGGCGGTATTGGCCGTTGCCGACACCTTGCGCGAAGAAAGCCGCGAAGCGTTGGCGCGACTGGCGCAGATGGGAATCCGGACGGTGATGCTGACTGGCGACAATCGCGCAACAGCACAGGTCATCGGCGAGCAGGCCGGGGTCACCGACGTGCGGGCCGAAATGCTGCCGGAAGATAAGTGGCAGGCGATCACGCAGTTGCGTGCCGAATTCGGTCATGTCGGCATGGTCGGCGACGGTATCAACGATGCGCCGGCGCTGGCGGCGGCCGATGTCGGCTTCGCCATGGGGCTCACCGGCACTGATAGCGCGCTGGAGACGGCCGACGTCACGCTGATGGACGACGATCTGCGCAAGTTGCCGGCCTTTCTGGCGCTTTCGCGGCGTGCCGCCACGGTCCTCAAGCAGAACATCGCGATGGCGCTCGGTATCAAGGCCGTGTTCTTCGCGTTGGCTGTCGTGGGCGCAGCGTCATTGTGGATGGCCGTCTTTGCCGACGTGGGCGCGAGCCTGTTGGTGATTGCCAACGGCATGCGCCTGCTGCGTACGCGCACGGTCTGAGGGCGCTGTAACGCGATATCGCAATTTCCCGGCATCGCGGCATCGACACCGGCACCGGCAGGGTGGGAGCGTTGTGCGAAATTTGGTGGTGTTTGACGACGCTGACGGAAATCCCGTCAGCGTTTTTCGTTCAGCGTCCAGCGCTTAGCGTTTGCGAATGCTGCGATCGAGCGTGGCCGCATCGGGCAACCGGCACAGCACGTGGGCGGCTCGGCTGGTGGCGTTCACGATGAACGTGTCGAGGCGTACGGTGAGCACGTCGCGCTGCGCTTGCGAGAGCGGCATCGACTCGCAGAATTGTTGTGCGACCGCGGCATCGTTGAGCTGGCCAAGCAGGTTCTGCGCGGCGCGCAACGTGTCCTGATAGGGCGTGCGCATCGACTTGCGCAACCACGGTGTCAGCGCTTCGGCGCTGTAGCGGGCCTTTTTGATCTTCACGCGCAACGCGTGCAACTGATCGGTATCGAGCATCGCCAACTGGCGACAATCCGGAAATAACGCAACGTAGCGCTCGCGAATCACGTCACGTGCGTGCTTCGCCACGGCGCGGGGCCGCTTGCCGGGTGTACGCGACGCACGTCGCAACGCTTTGGCGGCGCGTACATCCGTGCTGCCATGCTCGTCAATGCCAAACGCGCGCTTCAGCGTGCGGTGCAATGCCACCTGACGCTCGCTCAGCAGCGCCTCGTCGGCCTGACTGTGGGCGTCGCTGCGCAGCTTCGCCACGTAGGCGTCGACCGAACCCCAGTCGAGGTCGGGGTGTTCGGTGCGCAGCGCCGGCAATGTCGTGCCGCTCAGCACGTCGGCATCACGGGCCGGTCCCATGGCGTGGCTCAGCCAGTGCAACTCCTGCTTGAGCTTGCGGTGCCAGCGTGGCTTCAACCACGGCGAAAACACGTCGACGAGCGCGCGCAAACGGCGCGTGGCAATGCGCAGGTGGTGGATGGCTTCGGGGGCGATGACGTCGGCGCCATCGTGCGCGGCCGAGAGTGTCGGCCACTGCGCAATCGATTCGGCCGCCAGACTGACGAGCAAATGGGGTGCCGGCATTCGGCGCATCTGTCCAATATCGAGCGGCGTGCCGATGTTGGATTCAGGTCGCGCAGAAAGCGAGGAATTCTCGGGGGAGGCGGCGCTGGCCGCAGACGTCTCGCGTGTCATGTCACGCACCATAGCATAGGTGGCCAGGCGTTGAGCGTCGGAAAAGCTGTTGCGAGTGGCAGTACAGAGGGTGGTGCAAATTGCGGGAATTGCGGGAACGGCGGGACTACCGCGGGCGCCCGGTTCCCGAAGTGATTCGGCGCAGGACACCCGCGAGGCGCGCAGCTCACATCAGTCGTGGTCCTCGTGAGAGGGTGACGTGAGACGTATCTCTTTGCTGCGAACCGGAGACCGGCAGCGCGAGCAAAAAAGATAGGCCGGCACGGAGGCCGGCCTGCGCGCAACTGGTTTTACTTCTTGTTCACGGCGTCCTTGAACGCCTTACCAGCCGTGAACTTCACGGTCTTGGCAGCCGGGATCTTGATCGCTTCGCCGGTCTTCGGGTTGCGGCCGGTACGCGCAGCGCGCTTGCCCGAACCGAACGAGCCGAAGCCGATCAACTGAACCGCGTCACCCTTTGCGACTGCCTTCTTGACGGTCTCGAGCAGAGCGTCGATGGTTTCGCCGGTTTGAGCCTTGCTTGCACCCGTAACACCAGCGACGGCGTCGATCAGTTCCTGTTTGTTCATGTGTGTTTCCCTTGAGAGGTGGTGAATACCGGCGACAACTCTAACACTTTCGCCATTTGGCGAGTGTCGGTGTTGTATCCGCGCCATAAGGCACGCGGCGCGCGCCAGAATGTCGTCTTCCCGGAACATCGAAAAAACCCGATCCGAAGATCGCGCCTCGTGATGATTCGAGAGGACGCCGGCACTTGCCGGGCAGCCGCATTATAGAGCCTTCGGCGGCCTGTGGGCCAGTGCTGGCAACGGTTTGCGGCGATTTTGTTGTGCAATGCCGCGTACTTTCTCGTTCTTGATGGTAAAACCCCGGTAACTGCGGTCATCTACGGGCTTAGCGTCGCGCAATCCCTTGCTGGGCGGGCTTTGGGGGTTTCCCTAGCGTTGAGGGGCTTGCGCAGAACGACGACTTTTGGTTGGCATTGATGGGCTTCTGCCCCCGTTCTGCCGGGTTGTCATCCCGATGTCATTTTCGGCGCCTAGCGTTGCGCCGCCTGCATTCATCGCGGCTTCTGTCTCTGCTTTCATCTCCTTAAGTCGTTCGCCTCGTCTCTCGCACCACGGGTGTTGCCCACGCGCCTGACGCTGCGACCTACACTTGAACACGTGATGTCATGCGCCTGCGCGCGCATCAAGGATTCGCCTTCATGTTGCTTTGCCAGATTACCGATCTTCACGTCAGCCGCCCGGGCGCGCTCGCTTGTGAGCGCGTCGACACAGCGCGCGCGCTGCGCCACGCGATTGCCACGATCAACCGGTGGTCGCCGCGCCCCGATGCGGTGATTGCCACCGGCGATCTCGTCGATACGCCACATCCATCGGAATACGAAGTATTGCGCGAGTGTCTCGCTGAGCTGGAAATTCCGCTGTATCTCGTCGTCGGTAACCATGACCATCGTGCCGCGTTGCGCGCCACGTTCCCCGAGCATGCGTGTCTCCATGGCGGCATGCAAAGCGCCGGTCATGCCGACGACGATTTCGTGCAGTACCGTGTCGATCTGGGGCCGGTGACGGTACTGGCCCTAGACACGCAGTCGCCGCCCAACGCGGGCGGCCATTTGTGCGAGGCACGGCTGGCTTGGCTCGACGCGCAGTTGCAGGCTTGCGCCGGGCGTCCGACGATCATTGCGATGCATCATCCGCCGTTCGATACCGGCATCGAATTCATGGACGGGCTCGGCCTCTCGGTGCAAGGTCGCGAGGGCTTTGCGGCCGTCGTGTCACGGTACCGTCACATCGAGCGCGTGATCTGCGGCCATCTGCATCGCAGCATTCACGCGGTAGTGCCGGGCGCTCCGGGCGTCATGGCCAGCACTTGCGTTTCGACCGCGCACCAGATCTCACTGGGGCTGGCACCCGGTGCCCCCGGATCGATCACGCTGGAGCCGCCGGGCTTCGCCATGCACCTGTGGCAGCCGGGCGCTGGGGTGCGTACGCATCTGGCCTACGTGGGTCCGTTCGACGGCCCGTTCACCTTTGACGGTGCGTTGGTCTCCTGAGGGTTTCAGGCGCCCTGTCAGGTGGCCTGTCAGGGCGGTAGTCACCGGCGGCAATCCCATCGGACAGCGATAAAAAAAGGGGACGATAGTAGGACTCACGATGTGTACAGTGCGGCCGTATCAACCATAAGAAGTCTGTTCAGATCAGCAGTCACGGGCTGCCCGGGGATCCAAAAATACCGTCGTCGCGCCGGTTCTGCGCGAAAGCCGTTGTCCGCCACGAGACATTGCGATGCCTGCGCGGATGCCATACCGAAGCGTTGGCGCGTGAGCCCGCAGGCCGCCCGACCCGGCTGATTCTTTTTTCCACAAGCGCCACGTGACAACCGCCACGCCCAACGACGCCGAGCCGGCACGCGATGCCCATGCACCCGCGCGCGTTCGCCGCTCGCAACCGCTCGGCAATCTCGGCGTGTGGGGCCGCTGGCTCGCCCCCGCCGTCGCGCGTCCGTTCGCAGTGCTGGAAATCGTGGGTGTCATGGCGCTGGCAGTCTTCGTCGCCTGGGAATTCCGGCCGGAAGACCCGTTGCTGCGCACCGCGCAGTTCCCGTGGCTGTGGCTCGTCGCGTTGGTGACGGCGCTGCGCTATGGGGCGCTGGCGGGTGCGGGCAGCGGCGCCATGCTCGCGCTGGCATGGGTTCTCCTGTGCGGCCGTGCGGGCGAGGTCTTCCCGATCGGTTACTTCGCCGGCGGCATGACCGCCGTACTCGTGGCCGGTCACTTCTGCGACGTCTGGTCCTATCGCACCCGCGGCGCACACAGCATCAATGCGTATCTGAACGACCGGCTGGTCGCGATCACCCACAACCACTATCTGCTGCGTGTCTCGCATGAACGGCTGGAGCGTGACCTGCTCGCCCGGCCCGTAACTTTGCGTGACGCGATCACGCGTTTGCGCGACTTGACGGTGCGGCGAGCGGGTGACGCGCACACGAACGGTGCGCCGCTCCCGAACGCCCAGCCGATGCTCGAGTTCGCAGCGCTCACGTGTCAGATCGAAGTGGCATCGCTGTTCCCCGTGCGTGGTGATCGGCTCGGCACGACGGCGTTGGCACGTGTGGGCGAGAGCTTCGAGCCCATTGCCGACGACCCGCTGGTTCAGCATTGCCTTCGCGAAGGCACGTTGACCCACGTGCGCACCGATGACGCTGCCAGCGACGCGAGCCCTTATCTCGCGTGTGCGCCGCTGGTCGATGCCGACGGGCAACTGGTGAGCGTGCTGATCGTGCGCCGCATGCCGTTTCTCGCGCTCAATCACGACAACCTCCAACTGTTGCTGGTGCTGCTGGCGTATTACGCCGACGGCGTGGCGCAGCAGCCGCTCGTGACCGAAGTGCGTGCCTCGGTGCCCGAGGCGCCGTATGACTTCGCGCTGGAGCTGGGCCGTCTTGCGCGGCTCAAACGGGCCAGCAGTATCGAATCGTCGCTGGTCGCGCTGGTGTTCCCGCGCGGGGCGCGCGGCGACTCATTGTTCGAACAGACCGTGCGGCAGCGGCGCGCGCTCGACGCGTTGTGGACGTTGGGCACGCCGCGGCAGCAGATCGCCATCGCGTTGATGCCGATCACCGACGAGCATGGCATCGACGGCTATCTGTTGCGGGTGGAAAACCTCCTGCGCCAGCAGTACGGTGTCGATTTTCAGAGCGCCCATATCGCCGTACACACCGCGCATGTCGATCCGGATGCGCCGGGCGAAGGGTTGCTGAAACTGGTCGAGCGGTGCGTCGGTCATGGCTGACACGATGCCACGCGGCGACGGCACCCCCCGTTGGCAAAACGCCGAGCGGCGCGGCGCGGCCAATGTGCTGCGATGGAGCCTGCTGCTTGCCGTCGCGTGCCTCGCGATAGCCGCGCAGGGGCAGGCGGCTCGGATCGTCTTGTCGTCGCCTGACATTGCCCGCGACCTGTCTGCCACGACGCACCCGCTATGGCTCGTGCTGGCATGGCAAGCGGTGTCGGCGGGTCTGGCAGGCGCGTTCATCGCGCGTGCCTTGCCCCCGAGCTATCGCCACCGGCGCGGTGCCACGTGGCACGCGGCGCTGATCTGTTTCTTCCTGCCGGTCGTGGGCCTTTTCGTCCTGTTTGGCGTGATGGTCATCGGCTACCTGTTTCCGCCGCCGCGCGAGGCGCCACAAGCGGTGCAGGTGGCCGCGCCGGGCTTCGTCACGCACCTCGTCGCCCGCGTGCAGCACGGCACCGGCATGCGCTTGCGCGCGCGGTTGCGCAATGTGAATGGGGAGCGTGACGACCGTGTGGCCGCGCTCGTCTCGGTGCAGGCGTTGCCGTCGCGGGTGACCAGCGAGATCGCCCGCGACCTGCTGGCCGACCCGGTCGAAGAGGTGCGCCTGCTGGCCTACGGCATTCTCGACGGACTGGAAAAACGCATCATGCAGCAGATTTTTCGCATGCGAGACCGTCACGAGGCCGCGCAAGACGAGGATGAGCGCGCAGATACGAGCCGTCGTCTGGCGCAGTTGTATTGGGAGCTGATCTATCAGAATCTGGTGCGCGGCGAAGTGCTGCGCTTCACGCTGGAGCGAGTGGAATTCTTTGCGCACGCCACGCTGGAGCAGCACGAAGACGACGCCTCGATGTGGTATCTGCTCGGCCGCTGCTCGTTGCTGCGCCATGCGCCTGACGCGGCGGAAATGTACCTTCGGCATGCGCAGTTCCACAGCTTCCCCAGTGAGCGGCTGTTGCCTTGGCTCGCCGAAGCGGCATTTCAGAAACGACGCTACGACCGCGTGACACAGTTGCTCGGCGGACTGGGCGGCCATGCGGCGCTGGCGGCCGTCGCACCTGCCGTGCAGCCTGCCGTGCGGTTCTGGACCCGATGATGACGCCGCCTGACGACGGACTGCGAGCGTCGGCCGAGCCCGCCAGCCGAGCCGCCTCGCAAGGCGCCCCGGTAGCGGACATCGCTTTGCTTCTCGAAGGCACGTTCCCCTATGTGCGCGGCGGGGTGTCGTCGTGGGTCGATCAGTTGATCCGTGCGTTCCCCGAGCGGACGTTTGCGGTGGTGTTTATCGGCAGCCGCCGCGAGGACTACGGCACGCCGGTCTATGCGTTGCCGCCGAACGTCACGCATTTCGAAGCCCATTATCTTTACGAGCCGTCGCCGCAGGGGGATGGCGCAAGCGCCAGCCACCAAGGGGCGCTTCATACCGATGGAGACGCCGCCGCATTTGCGCGGGTCGGCGAGATGCACGACCTGATGCGTCGACGCGAGGGCGGGAGCGCGAGCGAAGCCGAGGGGGCTGCGGCGGAGGTGGCGAGTCAAGGTAACGACAGCTTGCGCCAGATGCTCGCCGGTATCCTGCCGATGCTCAGAGACGGCCGTGAACTGGCGCAACCCCAGTTTTTGCATAGCCGTGCCGCGTGGCGCTTCATGACCGAGCGCTATGAACGCCACTGCCTCGATCCGTCATTTACCGATTACTTCTGGACCGTGCGCACGATGCACAAGCCGCTGTGGCAACTCGCGCGCATCGCCGACGCGATGCCCTCTGCACGGCTGTACCACACGGTATCCACCGGCTACGCGGGGCTGCTCGGCGCATTGCTGCGGTTCTCGACGGGCAAGCCGCTACTGGTGACCGAACACGGCAGCTACACCAAGGAGCGCAAGCTCGATCTGTTGCAAAGCGAGTGGTTGCGCGACAACCGCGGCGTGCTGGAGCGCGATATCTCACAGGTCGGCTACTTTCAGAACCTGTGGATGCGGTTCTTCGAGACCATCGGTCGCGTGTGCTACGACGCCGCCGATGAGATCGTGGCGTTGTTCGAAGGCAACCGGCAGCGGCAACTGGCCGACGGCGCGCCCGCACACAAGACACGCAACATTGCCAACGGTGTGGACGTGGCCCATTTTGCCGCGCTGCGCGTGCCGCGCCGTGGCGACCCGGCGGCAGCCAGTGATCCTGCCGAGGCCAATCGGGCAGAGATTCCGCCGGTGGTGGCGCTGATCGGGCGCGTGGTGCCGGTCAAGGACATCAAGACGTTTCTGCGCGCCATCTTCATCGCGTATCGCCATCGCCCCGACGTGCAGGGGTGGATCATCGGACCGGAGACGGAAGACCCCGCCTATGCGCAGGAGTGCCGCGACGTGGCGGCGAGCCTTGGCATGGAATATCAGGTGCGCTTTATGGGCTACCGGCCAGTCGAGTCGGTGCTGCCGCACATTGGCGTGCTGGCGTTGTCGTCGGTGTCGGAGGCGTTGCCGCTCGTCGTGCTCGAAGCGGCCGCCGCCGGCGTGCCGGTGGTGGCGACCGACGTGGGCGCATGCCGCCATCTGATCGAGGGCGACAGTGGCATTGACGGCGATCCGGCGCTCGGGCGTGCCGGACGCGTGGTGCCGATTGCCGATCCGGAGGCGCTCGCGGCCGCCATCGTCGAGGTGCTGGAGCCTGACGCCTGGCACGCGGCGAGTCGCGCCGGGATGGCGCGTGTCGAGCGTCACTACACCCACGACGCCATGCGGGACGCCTATCGCACGCTCTATCGACAACTGCTTGCCGGGAGTGCCGACTGATGGCGGGCATCGGATTCGAACTGCGCCGGTTGCTGCGCAGCGACACGTTGTCCGGCACGCTGGTGGCCTATGGGTACGCGGGCATCATCAGCGCCGGGCCGTTGGTGCTGTCGATGGTGGGCATCGTGCTCGTCGGCCTGATGAGTCTGGCGAACGTGCAACCGGCCGCCGTGCTGACGCAGTTTCAGGTGTCGGTGACGTATCTGATCGCCGCCAGCGTGATCGCGACCGGACTGGTGCAGCTCGCGTTCACCCGGCATCTGAGCGACCGGTTGTTTGCCGGCGAGTCACGCGCGGTCATGCCCGCGCTCAATGCCGTGGCGCTGGTCACGACGGTCGTGCTCGGCAGCCTCGGACTAGTGCTGTCGCAAACGCTCTTCGCTGATTTGCCGCTCGCGTACCGCTGGCTGATGTGGATCGGCTTCGTGCTGCTCGGCAACTTGTGGATCGTGGTGTTGTTCCTGACCAGCGTGAAGCAGTACCGCGCGATTCTCGGCGTGTTCTGCGTGGGTTACAGCCTGAGCGTGGTGAGCGCCGTATTGCTCGGGCGCTATGGCCTGACGGGCTTGCTCGGCGGTTTTGTGATCGGTCACGCGTGTCTGCTGCTCGGGTTGGCGGCGATCGTCGTGCGCCAGTACCGCACCGATACGTGGCTGTCGTGGGACGTGTTCGCACCGAAGGGCATCTACATCTCGCTGGTGGGCGTCGGCGTGTGTTTCGGCCTTGGCGTGTGGATCGACAAGCTGATGTTCTGGGTGTCGCCGGCCACCGGCATGGTGATCATCGGGCCGTTGCGCGCGTCGCCGGTCTACGATCTGCCGGTCTTCCTCTCATATCTCTGCGTCATTCCCGGCATGGCGGTGTTTCTGCTGCGCATCGAGACGGATTTTGCCGAAGCCTATACGAGCTTCTTCGACGCCGTGCGGCACGGGGGCACGCTGCGCCAGATCGCGACGGCGCGCGACATGATGACCCGCGCCGTGCGCACCGGGCTCTACGAAATCCTGAAGGTGCAGGCGGTCGTGACGCTGTTGGTGTTTGCGTTCGGCGACGACATGCTGCGTGTGGTCGGCATGCCGGTGGCGTGGCAGCCGCTGTTGCGTGTAGATGTCGTTGCCGCCGGCATGCAGGTGCTGCTGCTGGGCGTGCTCAACGTGTTGTTTTATCTCGACCGGCGCCGTGACGTGCTCGTGCTCACGGTGTCGCTGGTGGTGCTCAATGGCTTGTTCACCTGGGTCAGTCTGCGGCTCGGGCCGGCCTGGTACGGCTATGGTTTCGCACTGGCGTTGTTTTGCGTGCTGGTGCGGGGCGTGGTCTGGCTGGGCAGGCGTCTGGATGCGCTCGAGTACGAAACGTACATGCGGCAGCCGATGTGAGGGCCGATTGGCGAAGCCGACAGCGGTGGAGTAATATGCGTCACCTCGCGCGCCGTGCGCGACCCCGGGCGCGCCGGGCAGGCGACGCCAAGGCATTTTCATGAGCAATCAGGGCACCATTCTCGTTACCGGCGGCGCCGGCTATATCGGTTCGCACACGTGTGTCGAGTTGCTGGGCAGCGGCTACGACGTCGTCATCGTAGATAACCTCTGCAACAGTCAACGCGAAGCCGTTACCCGCATCGAACGCATTGCCGGCCGCGCGCCAGTCTTTGTGCAGGGCGACGTCTGTTCCGCTGCGGTCATGGACGACGTGTTTTCCCGTTACCGCATCGATGGTGTGATTCACTTCGCCGCGCTCAAGGCGGTCGGCGAGTCGGTCAGCCAGCCGCTGCGCTACTACCACAACAATCTCGGCAGTCTCGTTACGTTGCTCGACGTCATGGGCCGCCACAACGTGCGCGATCTGGTATTCAGCTCGTCGGCCACGGTGTACGGCAACCCCGGCTCGGTGCCGATCGACGAGACGTTCCCGCTGTCAGCGACGAACCCTTACGGTCAGACCAAGCTGATGGCCGAGCAGATGCTGGCCGACACGGTCGTGGCCGATCCGCGCTGGCGGGTGGCGGTGTTGCGTTACTTCAACCCCGTCGGCGCGCACGAGAGCGGTCTGTTGGGTGAAGATCCGACGGGCGTGCCGAGCAATCTCATGCCGTTCGTGGCGCAGGTGGCCGTGGGCAAACTGCCACGCCTGAAGGTGTTTGGCGGCGACTGGCCGACCCCCGACGGTACGGGCGTGCGCGATTACCTGCATGTGGTCGATCTGGCGCGGGGGCATCTGTTCGCGCTGGCGGGGCTGCGCGCTCGCGAGACAGGTTTCACTGTCAATCTGGGCACAGGGGAAGGGCAAAGCGTGCTCGACGTCGTACGTGCCTTTGAGGCCGCGAGCGGCCGCGATGTGCCTTATGACATCGTGGCCCGGCGGGCCGGCGACATCGCCACCTGCTATGCCAATCCGGCCAAGGCGCAGGCGCTGTTGGGCTGGCGCGCCGAGTACGATCTGGCGCGCATGTGCGTCGATCACTGGCGCTGGCAGCGCCAGAATCCTGATGGATATCAATAATCGTCCCGAAAAAGCCCGCTATGGGGCAGGGGACAAATGAAAGCCATTCCCAATTAAGGTAAAATAGTCGGGTTTTCCCGCCCTCGACCGATAGTGCGTGTACGTTACACGCCGCCGTCCGGGCTACGGGGCCATTACCGCATTATCGACCGCCAATATGAGTACACAGAATCAACAGACCGTGCTGGAAGTCCACCACTGGACTGACACGCTGTTCAGCTTCAAGACCACGCGCGACGCTTCGTTCCGTTATGTCAATGGCCAGTTCACGATGATTGGTCTGGAAGTCGAGGGCAAGCCGCTGCTGCGCGCCTACAGCATGGCAAGCGCCAATTACGAGGAAGAGCTCGAATTCCTGAGCATCAAGGTGCAGGACGGTCCGCTGACCTCGCGTCTGCAACACTTGAAGCCGGGCGACAAGGTGATCGTGGGCCGCAAGCCGACGGGCACCCTGATCAACGACAATCTGCTCCCGGGCAAAAACCTGTACCTGCTCTCGACGGGCACGGGCCTCGCGCCGTTCATGAGCATCATCCGCGACCCGGAAGTGTATGACCGCTACGAGCACATCATTCTCGTGCACGGTTGCCGCTTCACGAGCGAACTGGCTTATCGCGACCTGATCACCGAGCACCTGCCGGAACACGAATACCTCGGCGAGTACGTGCGCGACAAGCTGATCTACTACCCGACGGTCACGCGTGAAGAGTTCGAGAACCAGGGCCGTATCACGGAGCTGGTCGAGTCGGGCAAGATGTTCGAGGACATCGGCCTGCCGGAATTCACGCCGGAAAACGATCGCGTCATGCTGTGCGGCAGCCCGGCCATGCTCAAGGACACCCGTGAGCTGCTGGAAAAGCGCGGTTTTGTCGAAGGTCACAACCACGCCCCGGGGCATTACCTCGTTGAGCGCGCGTTTGTTGGCTAAGTTCGCCGGCTAAGACGTCAGCGACATCGCCGCAACCCAGCACGACAGCACAAAACAAAACCCCACGACTTTCGGGTCGTGGGGTTTTGTCGTTTCCGAGCCTGTGCCGCTTAGAACTGAATCGTCGCGTTGGCCACGAACGTGCGGGTGGCGCCGAGGAACAGGAAGCCGCCCCACGCTTCGGTCCAGTACTTGCGATCGAACAGGTTGTTGATGCCCGCGCGGAACACGACATCTTTGCCGCTGATGCGCGTCTGGTACTTCGCGCTCAGGTCGAACGTGGTGTAGCCCGGAATGAACTGCGTGTTGGCGGCATCGACGGCCATGCCGCCGACATACTTGCCGCCGAACGCCACCGTCAACTCACGAAGGTACGACGGGTTGTACTCGATACGCCCCGTGCCGATGACCTTGGCCGCACCGTAGACGCGCTTGCCCGCGACGCTCGGATCGTCGATATCGACCGCCTTCGAGTTCATCAGCAGCACGCCGCCCATCACGCGCCACTCGTCGAGCGGCTTGACCCAGCCGCTCGCATCGAGCCCTTGGAAGCGCATGATGCCGTTCTGCACGAGATTGTTGTTCGAGTCGCCGTACGAATAGCCGCGACGCATCTGGAACAGTGCGATGTTGGCGCCCCAGTTGCGGTTATCCGTCTTGAAGCCGACTTCCCATTGCTTGCTCTTGAGCGGACCGTAGGTCGTGCCGGAGTTGGCGAAGCGGTTGTCGGCAGACGCGCCTTCTTCCAGCGATTCGACGTAGCTCACATAAGCGGTCGAGTTCGCGTCCGTCTTGTACATCAATGCGATGGTCGGCGAGACCGGGTTGGCCGAGTAGTTCGCCGACTGCGTGCCGTTGGTGAAGTAGCTCCAGTCGTGATACTGCGTGTAGCGCGCGCCAAGCAGCACCGACAGGCGCGAGGTCACGTGAACCGTGTCGCTGGCGTAAATCGCTGCCTGCGTGATGCGGCCGGCGCGATACAGATCGGCGGAAATACCGGCGGCGGCGTTGCTCAGCAGGGTCGGCGAGAACAGATTGCCGTTGCCGAGGTTGTAGCCGTTTTGCCAGCCTTCGCCCGCGTCGTAGTCCTTCCACTGGTTCATGTAGCTCGCGCCGACGACCAGATCGTGCTTCACGCCCCACGTATCGGCCTTGCCTTGCAGCATCGCATCGTAGTTCTGGTAGTAGTAGCGCGTCAGGGCGGCGTACAGCGTGTTGGTGTAGTTGCCGGCGTTGTCGTTGACCGCAATGAAGCTATCGAAGTTGTAGCGGTTTTCCTTGGCGAAGCGGAATTTCACGCTGGCGCGCCAATCGTCCGAGATGCGGTAATCGAGACCCGTGCCCACCGACAGGAATTCGGTTTCATACCAGTTCTGCGGCTGCGACAGATCCTTGACGCTCTTGGCCGACGGAATCTGCGTCACGCCATAAAAGCCCAGACCGAAAATCGTGCCCGTCGACTTGCGATCCTGATACATCACGTCGGCCGACCAAGTGAGGTCCGGCGTGATGCGCCAGTCCAGCGCCAGCGACGCGCCCTTGCGGCGAATATGCTGACGCGCTTCCGACGAATTGCCTTCCTCGTTGACCAGATTCACGCGGTAGCCGAACTGGTTATCCGGGCCAAAGCGGCCGCCCACGTCGAGTTTTTCCGCCCAGATGTTGGCCGACGTGTAACCGATGGTCGCCGAGCGATACGCGTCATCGGTCGGGCGCTTCATCACGTAGTTCAGCATGCCGCCCGGGGTGGCGAAGCCGTACATGAAACCGCCGGCGCCTTTGAGCAGCTCGACTTTCTCGAACGGCTCCATCGCGAGATCTGCGTCCCACACCGGGAAACTCTGCCCGTCGACCTTGATGCCGTTGAGCATGTCGATCGCCAGACCGCGCACGCTGAAGACCGCGTTTTCGCCGGTCGCGCTGCTGATGACCTGCGCGACGGACGGGTCGTACTTGAACACGTCGTTGATCGACGTCGCCATCAGATCCTGCGCTTGCTCGTTGGTCACGGTCGTGGTCGAGAAGGGCGTGTCGACCGCCTTGCGGGTGCCGAGTGCGCCCGAGGTCACGTTTTTCACGGCGAGCGGATCGTAGTCGTTGCTCCGGTCGCCCGTGACCGTCGTCGTCGTCAACTGCGCCGTGGGCTGTGCCTGCGTGCTCGATGGCGTGGCGGCCGAATCGGCGCCTGACGGGGTGCTTTGTGCATACGCTTGTGTCGTGGCTACCGTGGCCAGCGCGGCGTAAGTTGCGATGAGCGCGAAGGTGGCACGCGCAATCGGCGAGGCGAGACGCGAAGTTTCGGGGCGAGCGGGGGCGCGCGCCGTGACGGAGCGGAGTTGCGGCATTCGGGTAAATCTCCCTGAGTGAGTTGGTGTCTTGTGTGCTGGGTCGATGGCGTCAGCGCGCCAAATCTTGTATTCCCCGGCGATGCCAGCGAGGGTGTCGCCGGGGCGTGCTGCTAAACCGTGGTGCGCGTGGCGCCGCCGACTTCCGGCGTGCCCGCCGTCGGCGCGCGCCGTGCCCACACGCTGTTCGGGTCGCCGCGGCGCGCCCGACGCCATGTCGCACGCGCAAAGAGGAAGAACGCGATGGCGCAAACGATCGCCACGAGATCGACACTGGCCAATACCCAGTCGCCGCTTGCGATCGAGCGCAGCACGTTGTCGGGTGTGACGAGGGCGTCGATGACCGGAATCGCGAGACACGCGAGCGCGGTGGCGGCGAGCAGCCCCGTCGCGGCAATGGCGGGTGCCGTCAAAGCGGCAAAAATCAGCGACACGATGACCGTGCCGACAAAGATCGACAGCGCTGTCGTGCCTTGCGAGAGCAACGCACCGGAGAACGCGACGGCAAGGCCGAGACAGGTGCCGAGGAATACGCCTGCGGTCGCCTTGGCCATCCAGCGCAAATTGGCGGGTTGAATGGCCGAGTTGCGCTTGCGGCGCGACTCCAGCCACAGCAGATTGCCGCTGTACACGAGCACAGCGCCCATCAGGCCGAGCACGAAATAGACCCACCGCATGCCGATGCCTGCGAAATTACCGAAGTGCGCGCCGTAGATCATGCTCAGTACCGCGTGGTTCGCATCGCGTACGCCCGGGCTGTGCTGGCCGATGATGGCGCCGTCGTTCAGGCGCACGGCGACCGCCGCGAACACACCGAGCGAATCACCGGCTTCGCCATAGACTTCCGCCCCGGCGTCGGGTTTGCCGTAACCGGTCCACGACACGGCAGTGGCTTCGACATCCGGGGCGGCGTGTTCCGCACGCGCGAGGATGGTGGCCAGATCGAGCGGCTTGCCGTCGACCGGGGCAATCTTCGCCGGCACCGCACCCATCACCTGCGGAATCTGCGCCATCAGTTTGTTTTCGAACGTGATGACGTTGAACGCCATCATCAATGGCACGCTCAGGCACAGCAGCGCGCCGGTGAGTGCAAAGACGATGTGAAACGGCAGACTCAGCACGCCGATGGCGTTGTGGGCGTCTTGCCAGAAACGCTTGAGATTGCGCCCCGGGCGCAGCGCGAAGATGTCGCGCGTCACGCGTGGCAAATGCACAATCACGCCCGAGATCAGCGCCATGCCGTAGAACAGCGACACGATGCCCATCAGATACAGGCCATAGGTCGGGATCGACAGCGAGTAGTGCAGCGCGTTGATCGTCGCCGACAAACCGGGGCGGGCATTGCCGACGATGAGCGACGGCTCGGCGCCGCCGCTGCTGTCTGTAGATTCGCGCAACCTTGCCTGCATCCATTCGCCGTCGGCACCTTGCCAGTAGGCGAACGGCGTCGGCGAATGGTTGGGCAGGACCACGCCCATTTGCTCGCGCGCTGCCGGAAACTGCGCACGCACGAGTTCGGCGAGCTTTTCGGTCTGGGCGAGCGTGAGCGGCGCATGACGCGTGGCCGGTTGCTCCCAGCGCTCGATTTCGTGTTGAAAAACGGTCAGCGCACCGCCGAGCATGGCGATGAACAGCGCGAAACCGGCGACGATGCCGGCCCACGTATGGACGCTCAGATATTGACGCAGCGTTTGGGCACGCATCGGACGATCCTTACCAGACAGCGCGCGCCAGCCACAGCGCGACCCAGGCGACGACAGTGGTGGCGCCGAGGCCGATCCATGCACGCGTGGCGGTTCGGCTCGCATAGACCACGGCAAACAAGCCGAGCCACACGAGCGGGAAGAGGGTGATGACGGGGATGATGGCGGTGTGCCAGCCGGCCGGCGTCATGTACGCCATGGCGCCGCACAGCGCCATGGCGGCGAAGAAGCCGAGCACGAGACCCGCAAAGGTTCTACTCCACATGGGCATCTCCGCGCAGCCAGTGCCATCCGCCAGCGGCATAGGGCCAGAACAGCAGGCCGAAACACAGCGACATGAAGGCGGCGGCAATGCCGGCCGATGCCCCGGCGGCCACGAGCCAGCACACGAGGCTGGCGATGGCGGCCACGAGCGAGAGCGCGCGGGCGGGTTGGGGGTTCAGGCGCTGCGTGCGCAGGCGCTGATGCGCCGACGTCAGGTAGCAGGCGCCGCCTGCAAACCAGGCCAGCGCGATAGCCAATGCAATCAACATGCTGAGGAATCGATGAGATCGATGAAAAACGAAGCGGCACAAGCAAAAACGCCGCCCTCGGGCGACGTTGCTGCGATGCGGGCTAATGAAAGCCGGCGCAAATCAAAGGCTAACGGAATGCAAATCAAGTGCACAACAAATGCAAACGTTAACGAAAACGATTCGCATTTATAACATGTTTCGGATAAATCCTGAAACATTGCAAACCATGGCGAAGGGATAACGACGCTCGGTCGTGGTTTGGCGGCAACGGCGTACAGCACACCGTTGCCAAGCCTGCGGATTTGTGCGAGATCGCGACCCCCGCGATCAGTGCCCGGCGATGGTCTTGCTGGCCGGTAACGGACCGCCGAACTGACGCAGTGCGGCGTGCAGGTAGGGCACTTGCGGACCGGCGGTCGGCTGAGCGGCATTGATCTCCGGCAGCAGATGCCACGGTGCGGTCGGATAGAGGTGGTGCACGCGATGCAGATTCGCATTGAGCAGCAGTGCACGACCGAACGCGGGCGCGTGAAAGTTGCGGGCGCGTGCAGGTTCGTCCATTTCGACGCCGTAGTGGGGCAAGTTATCCGCAATCGACAGCCAGATGCCCCGCGCGACAAATGCCGCGACGAACACCGGCCACCACGGGCCGTACGCCCAGATCGCCAGCACCAGTGCGACCAGCGTCATGACGAAATCGCGCTGAATCCGGCGGCGGCGCACCGGGTCGCTGCCAAACATCACCACGCGGCGGCGGACGTCTTCATCCTGCGCATCGGTGCCGAGCGCATTTGCTGCTAGCGCGGGCAGACGGCGCGGCGGAATCCACGCAATGACGGGCGCGAAGATTTCGGCGAGCCACATGCCGCCGAGCAGCCGCGACTGATAGCCGAACCACGCCCGCAGCCGTGCCAGCCGCGGCGCGCTATCGGTAAGGGTGGAGATGTCCGGGCGGTCAAACGGCTGCCGCGTGAAGCGGTGATGCAGCAAGTGGCCGAAGCGCATGATCTCGAACGGCAGGCCGAGCAGCACCGACAACAGGCGGCCGGTGCGTTCGTTATCGCGCGGCTTGAGCCGCAACTGGCCATGAATCGATTCGTGAATCAGCCCCCAGTGCATGGGGGTGAGCAGCAGCACGGGCAGGAGTGTGAACGCTGCCGTCGCGCCCCAATGACGCAGCGCCAGGCCGAGCCCGAACCATTGCCAGAGCCCCGCAAGCCCGGTCAGGGCGATCAGCCACGGATTCCAGCGCGAGGGGCGCGCGTGGCGCCACAGGGCTGGCGATGCAAGAGAAGAAAGCGATGAGTCGGTGTCGGTCTGCGCCGGGTGTGCGACGACATGCTCCATAAGGTCTCCGTGACATGGGGTGCCATTTCGAGCGTCAGAGCGCGATCTTACCCAATCCGTACGCAACCAGCCCGGCACCGTGGCGACAAGAGTGTATGTCGTCCGTCAGGTCGGGAATATGTCAGTCGCGTGGCAAGGTCATATCAGTGCCTTACCAGCGCCTTACCAGCGCCTTACCAGCGCCTCACCAGCGCCTTACCAGCGCCTTACCAGCGCCTCACCAGCGCCTTACCAGCGCCATGCGGGCACCTTACCGGCGTATTGCCGCCTTGGCAGTGTCCTGCCAGCGCCTTACATGAGGCTGTCGTACTGCGCGAGCCCGGTGTCCGTGAGCCGCGCGAGCCGCAGCCCGCGCTCACTGTCTTCCACTTCGACCCAGCCCGCCTCGCCCAGCACGCCGAGATAACGCAGCAGATCGCTCATCGGCAATGCGCTGCGTTTTGCCAGCCGTGCGAGCGACAGCGCATCGCGCCCTTCATGACGGCCCTGTGCCAGCGTGAAGAGCAACCGCGCCAGATCCTGCTCGGCCTGCGAGAGTTCGTCCGTGGCCGGAGGCGCGGGGAGCGGGCTGCCCGCAGCGCCATCAGGCATGGCGGCGCTCCATCAGCACCGGGATCGACTTGGACGTCGGGGTGCCCGCGCCGTCGGCGGTCGCGTCCAGCGGCACGAGGCCATTGGTTTCCGGGTAATAGGCGGCGATGCTGCCGCGCGGAATGTCGTAGGCCACGAGCAGGAAGTCGTCGGCGCGGCGTGCAATGCCATCGTTCCACACGCCGACCAGATCGATGCGCTCGCCTGCGCGCATGCCCAGCGCGTCGAGATCTTCCTCATTCGCAAACACGACGCGACGTTGCCCGAACACGCCGCGATAACGGTCGTTCAGGCCGTAGATCGTCGTGTTGTACTGATCGTGCGAGCGAATCGTCGCGAGTTGCAGCACTTCGGCGCCGCGCTCGCCCGCCTGACGGCGGGCCGTGTCGATGGGCAATTCGTGCGGCAGCGGGTGCGTCGTGAAATTGGCGCGGCCCGTCGCCGTCAGCCAGCGGCGCTCGGCGGGCGGTACGTCCAGACGGAAGCCGCCCGGATGGCGCACGCGGCGGTTGAAGCCTTCGAAGTCGTCGAATGTCGCCGCAATCGCATCGCGAATGCGGTCGTAGTCTTCGATGTACCAGTGCCAGTCGTCGTGACCGGCGAGGGCGCGGCCCATCGTGGCCTGCGCGATGCCCGCCACGATGGCCGGCTCCGAGCGCAGATGTTCCGACGCCGGGGCGTTGATGCCGTACGAGAGGTGCACCATGCTCATTGAGTCTTCGACGGTCACGCCTTGCACGGCACCGGCCTGCATATCGATTTCGGTGCGGCCGAGGCAAGGCAGAATGAGCGCGTCGCGCCCGTGCACGAGATGGCTGCGGTTGAGCTTCGTCGCCACGTGCACGGTCAGGTCGCATTGACGCAGACCTTCCCACGTGCGCGGCGTGTCGGGCGTGGCCATCGCGAAGTTGCCACCCATCCCGATGAAGACCTTGATGCGGCCCTCGAGCATTGCGGAGATCGTGTCCACGACGCCAAGCCCTTCGCGGCGCGGCGGGGTGAAGTCGAACACCTGGCCCAGCCGGTCGAGAAACGCCTCGCTGGGCTTCTCGTTGATACCGACGGTGCGGTCACCCTGCACGTTGCTGTGTCCGCGCACGGGGCACAGACCAGCGCCGGGGCGGCCGATATTGCCGCGCAGGAGCATCAGGTTGGTGATCATTTGAATGGTCGCCACGGCCTGCTTGTGCTGCGTGATGCCCATGCCCCACGTGGCGATCACACGCTCGCCGCGCAAATAGACGTCGGCAATCTGACACATCTGGGCCTGCGAGACGCCCGCAGCACGCTCCAGATCGTCCCAGCGCTCGGCGCGCACGTCGGCGGCGAAGTCATCGAAGCCGTGGGTGTGTTCGGCAATGAAAGCGTCGTCGAGCAACGGCGCGTCGCCGTTGGCGCGGGCCTCGGCATCGCGTTCCAGCACATGCTTGATCACGCCTTTGACGAACGCGAAATCGCCGCCGCTCGCGGGGGTGATGTAGTGGCCGCTGATCGCCGTGCCGCCCATGCTCAGCATCTCGGCGGCGCTTTGCGGGTCGGCAAAACGCTCCAGACCGCGTTCATGCAGCAGGTTGATCGAGACGATGGTTGCCCCACGGCGGGCCGCTTCACGCAGTTCGCCGAGCATGCGCGGGTGGTTGGTGCCCGGGTTCTGCCCAAACAGCAGCAGCGTGTCAGCGTGCTCGAAGTCTTCCAGCGTCACGGTGCCCTTGCCGATGCCGACGACCGGTGGCAGGCCCACGCTCGTGGGTTCGTGGCACATGTTCGAGCAGTCGGGGAAATTGTTCGTGCCGTACTGGCGCACGAAGAGCTGATACAGGAAGGCGGCCTCGTTGCTCGTGCGGCCCGACGTATAGAACGCGGCCTGATCGGCATCGGGCAGGGCGCGCAGGTGTTCGCCGATGAGCGCGAAGGCGGCGTCCCATTCGATCGGCACATACCGGTCGGTGGCGGCATCGAAGCGCATCGGGTGGGTAAGGCGCCCATATCCTTCGAGCGTGTAGTCGTCGAGCGACAGCAGATCGGTGACCGTGTGTTCTGCGAAGAAGGCGGGCGTCACGCGGCGTTTGGTGGCCTCGGCGGCAACGGCCTTGGCGCCGTTCTCGCAGAACTCGAACGTCGACGCATGCTCGCGGTCAGGCCACGCGCAGCCCGGGCAGTCGAAACCGCTGGGCTGGTTGGCGCTCAGCAGCGTGCGTGCGCCCTTGAGCGGGATGCCTTGCGAGACGAGCTGGATGGCAACGTTCTTGAGGGCGCCCCAGCCGCCGGCGGGGCGCGTGTAGTTGGAGATCTTCGGAGTGGTCATGTTGCAGTGCGCTGTGCGCGTGATTCAGGGGGGAATTCGAACGCAGTAAATAGGCAAATAAATGCATAAATAATCGTCGAATTGTCAGTGTGAGATCAGAAATTCATGTTGCTAGTTCCTGATATCAAGCCGAATGCCCGCATGTTATCAGCAATTTTCATGATTCATATTATGCAATTAATAGCATATGAAGGTATTGCGATAGCTTGACGAAAGCGTCTCCGTCTTGTCCGGTGGGTGATGGTTGTGTAAAACGCGATTTGTCGTATGAGAGATAGGTAAAAATATGCATAATTGCTTCGTAGAAATTCTCGGCGGTGGAAGTGGCAGGCGTGCAGAAGGCTTATGCCTCAACGTGTTATGCCAGACCGGCGGGATTTCGAATCGAAGCGTTTATGAATGCCCTCTCATATGGATAGCCCTATGCGGATCTCGATTGCCCCTCAACTGCGCTTTCGTCACGACGGCAGCGATGTGCCGCTCGACAAGCTGATTTCGCTGCTGGCGCACGTCGACACGCTAGGCAATTTGCAGGCGGCGAGTCATGCGCTGAATCTCTCGTATCGCGGGGCGTGGGGGCATGTGAAAGAGGCCGAGACGGCGCTCGGTGCGCCGTTGCTCACGATGGCGCGCGGACGCGGTGCTGTTCTGACGCCGCTCGCCCGCCGGCTGCTCTGGGGGCAGAAGCGATTGCAGGCACGTCTCGGGCCGTTGCTTGAGACGATGGCCTCGGAGTTGCAGACGGAGCTCGACGATCTGCTCGGAGAAGACAACGATCAGTTGCGCATCTTTGCCAGTCACGGGCTGGCGGTGGCGGCGCTGGTCGACTTCGCGGCGAAAGCCGAGTTGCCGCTGGAGGTGAGCTATCGCGGCAGCATCGAGGCAGTCTCCGCACTTGCCAAGCAGGAGTGCGAGATGGCCAGCTTCCATGTGCCTGAGGGTGCACTCGCCGAGCCGGTGCTGGCGCAGTACGCGCCGTTGCTCAAGGGGAAGGCCTATCGCGTGGCCGACGTGGCGTCCCGTCGACTGGGGTTGCTCGTCGCGCGGGGCAATCCGCTGCATATCCAGTCCATCGCCGATCTGCCGCGTGTCGGTGCGCGATTCGCCAATCGTGAGCGCGGCTCAGGCACGCGGATGATCTTCGATCTGCTCTTGCAGCAGGCGCGGCTCGATCCAGAAACGATTCACGGCACCGAGAACATCGAGCTGACGCATGCCGCCGTCGCGGCCTATATCGCCAGCGGCCGCGCCGACGCCGGGCTCGCCATCGAAGCGGCGGCGACCCAGTTCGGGCTGGATTTTCTGCCGATTCTCACCGAGCGCTACTGCCTCATCTTCCCCGACGAAGCGGCCGATCATCGCTATGTCCGGGCGCTGCTCGATATTCTGCAAAGCGCGCCCTACAAGCAGGTCGTGCACGACATTCCCGGCTACGCCGAAGCGCACACGGGGCGCGTGGCGGCGCTGTCGGAGGCGTTTCCGTCGCTGGGCTGAGCTTACATCGCGGCAAGGGCTCGTCAGACTGTCGATGTTCATATGCAACGGCATGCCTATATTTCGCAGCGGCTTTCGACCACGGTCTGGTCGCTCTGCGACCGCTAATTTATGCCGGTGAGGTTTTCCCGAATTTTGCTGTCACGGGAAATATGGACTACTGTCGAAGCCGGGACGTCTGAAAAGCCGCGTCAGTTCATATGAATTGACGAACATATAAGGCGACGCCCGATCCCCACAGGAGACGCCATGCCTCTTCAGGTTGAACCGGGCCACGGCCCCGATTTCGGCACCCCGGACCGCACCGCATCTGGCATCGCAAGCCAAGGTGTGACGCTGGAGATCGACGGCCAGCGTGTGAGTGTGCCGGCCGGCACCTCGATCATGCGGGCGGCCGCGATGAGCGACGTGAACATCCCCAAGTTATGCGCGACCGACTCGTTGGAGCCTTTCGGTTCCTGTCGTCTGTGTCTGGTCGAAATCGAAGGGCGGCGCGGCTTTCCGGCGTCATGCACCACGCCCGTCGAAGCGGGCATGAAAGTGCGCACGCAGTCGCCGAAGTTGCAAGATCTGCGACGCAACGTGATGGAGCTGTACATCTCCGATCACCCGCTCGACTGCCTGACCTGCGCGGCCAACGGCGACTGCGAGCTTCAGGACATGGCGGGCGTCACCGGCCTGCGCGAAGTGCGCTACGGCTTCGATGGCGATAACCATCTGGCCAGTGCCAAGGACGAATCCAACCCGTACTTCACTTACGACTCGTCAAAATGCATCGTCTGCAATCGCTGCGTGCGCGCCTGCGAAGAGACGCAAGGCACGTTCGCGTTGACGATCTCAGGGCGCGGTTTCGAATCCCGTGTGTCACCCGGGCAGGACCAGCCGTTCATGGAGTCGGAATGCGTGTCGTGCGGGGCGTGCGTGAGCGCGTGCCCGACGGCGACGTTGCAGGAGAAAAGCGTCATCGAGATGGGCCAGCCGGAACACGCCGTGGTGACGACCTGCGCCTATTGCGGCGTGGGCTGTGCGTTCAAGGCGGAGATGAAGGGCAGTGAAATCGTGCGGATGACGCCGTACAAAGATGGCTGCGCCAACGAAGGCCATGCCTGCGTGAAGGGCCGTTTCGCATGGGGTTATGCGACCCACAAGGAGCGGATCACGAAACCGATGATTCGCAGCAAGATCACCGACCCGTGGCGTGAGGTGTCGTGGGACGAAGCACTCGATTACGCGGCGTCCGAGTTCCGGCGGATTCAGGCGAAGTACGGTCGCGATGCCATTGGTGGCATTACGTCGTCACGCTGCACCAACGAAGAGACTTATTTGGTGCAGAAGCTCGTACGCGCCGCATTCGGCAACAACAACGTCGACACGTGCGCGCGCGTGTGCCACTCGCCGACGGGCTATGGACTGAAGCAGACGCTGGGCGAATCGGCCGGCACGCAGACTTTCAAGTCCATCGAGCATGCCGACGTGATCCTCGTGATGGGCGCGAATCCGACCGACGGGCACCCGGTGTTCGCGTCACGGCTGAAGCGTCGCGTGCGTGAGGGGGCGAAGCTGATCGTGATCGACCCGCGCCGTATCGACATCGTCGACGGACCGCACATCAAGGCGGCATTCCACTTGCCGCTGCGCCCCGGCACCAACGTTGCCATGGTCAATGCGCTGGCGCACGTCATCGTGACCGAGGGGCTGCTCGCCGAGGCGTTTATTGCCGAGCGCTGCGAAGACCGTGCGTTTGCACAGTGGCGCGAGTTCGTGGCGCTGCCGGAGAATTCGCCCGAAGCGGTATCGGTCGCAACCGGCGTCCCGGCCGACGCGATTCGTGGCGCGGCGCGTCTGTACGCTACGGGTGGCAATGCCGCCATCTATTACGGGCTGGGCGTGACGGAGCACTCGCAGGGCTCGACGACGGTGATGGGCATTGCGAATCTGGCGATGGCAACCGGCAACGTGGGCCGCGAGGGCGTGGGCGTGAACCCGCTGCGTGGTCAGAACAACGTGCAGGGCTCGTGCGACATGGGTTCGTTCCCGCATGAGTTGCCCGGGTATCGGCACGTCTCCGACACAACCGTGCGCGCGGAATTCGAAGCGGCGTGGGGCGTGACCTTGCAGGAAGAGCCGGGGCTGCGCATCCCCAATATGTTCGATGCGGCGATTCACGGCAGTTTCAAGGGGCTGTACTGTCAGGGCGAAGACATCGTGCAGTCCGACCCCAACACGCACCACGTGTCTGCGGCGATGGAGGCGATGGAGTGCATCGTCGTGCAGGATATTTTCCTGAACGAAACCGCCAAGTACGCCCATGTGCTGTTGCCGGGCACCACGTTCCTCGAGAAAGACGGCACGTTCACCAACGCCGAGCGTCGTATCTCGCGGGTGCGGCGCGTCATGGCACCGCTGCCCGGCATGGCCGACTGGGAAGTGACCATCGCGTTGGCCAAGCGGCTCGGTTACGAGATGCCGTACGCGCATCCGTCGGAAATCATGGACGAGATTGCCCGGCTGACACCGACCTTCCACGGCGTGAGTTACGCACGGCTCGACGAAGCCGGCAGCCTGCAATGGCCTTGCAACGACGAGGCCCCCGACGGCACGCCAATCATGCACATCGACACCTTTGTGCGCGGCAAGGGGCGCTTCATCATCACGCGTTACGTGCCGACCGACGAGAAGGTGACGCCGCGCTATCCGTTGCTGCTCACTACCGGGCGGATACTCTCGCAATACAATGTCGGAGCGCAGACGCGCCGCACGCCCAATGTGCATTGGCACGATGAAGACCGGCTGGAGATCCATCCGCACGACGCGCAGGAGCGCGGCATCAAGGATAGCGACTGGGTCGGCATTCGCAGCCGCGCGGGCGAGACGGTGTTGCGCGCCGTCATCAGCGAGCGCATGCAGCCGGGCGTGGTGTACACGACGTTCCACTTCCCGGAGTCGGGCGCCAACGTGATCACAACCGATAACTCGGACTGGGCGACCAATTGCCCCGAGTACAAGGTGACCGCCGTCCAAGTGCTGCCGGTGGTGCAGCCATCGGCATGGCAGGCGAAGTATTCGACGTTCAACCGCGAGCAGCTTGAATTGCTTGAGGCGGCGCGAAAGCCTGTGGAACCCGTTTCGGCGAAGTAGGCCGAGTGAGTAGGGATTAGCAGTAATCACAAGTGGAGCAAACGTTTGACGATGTCTGAAACTCTGCGCCCCGGGCGAGCGACGCCCGGTGGCGAAGCGGCTGAAGTTGTCCCATCGACGGAGGTTGGCGGCACGCCGGTGCGTGACGCGCTGAGCGACGCCGCCGACGGTGGCCCGGTGTGCGACGTCGCCCCGGTGGCGATCGACCCGGCAAGCGTTGCCACGCACGCCAGCTTCGACGTGCGGCGGTTCCGGCACGGCGGTTGGCAGCAGGCCAGTGACGAACTGGCCGAAGAAGTCCCCGTTGCGCTTGAGTTCAACGGCATCTCGCATGTCGTGATGCTCGCCACCCCGGCCGATATCGAAGACTTCGCGCTCGGGTTTGCGCTGTCCGAAGGCATCCTCCGCCAGCGCGGCGAGTGTTACGGCGTGGATGTGTCGGCGACGACGCTGGGCGTCACGGCGCATGTCGAGATATCGTCTCGAGCGTTCGCCGGTCTCAAGGAGCGGCGCCGCAATCTGACCGGTCGCACCGGCTGCGGGTTGTGCGGCACCGAGAGCCTCGATCAGGTCCTCCGTCCGTTGCCCGCTGCGGGCGCGACTCTGCGTGTATCGCATGCGGCGCTGGCAGCCGCGCACGCGGGGCTCGCGAAGCACCAATCACTCAATGCCGTGACCGGCGCGGTGCATGGCGCCGCGTGGTGTTCTGCGACGGGCGAGATTCTGTGTCTGCGGGAAGACGTGGGGCGTCACAACGCCCTCGACAAGCTGATTGGTGCTTTGGCGCGCGAGGGGCAGGCGTTCGATGCGGGCTTCGTGCTGATGACCAGCCGCGCGAGCGTCGAGATCGTGCAAAAGGCGGCCCAAGTCGGCATTCCGATGGTGGCGGCGGTGTCGGCGGCCACGGCGCTTGCCGTACGTACCGCGGCGGCGGCGGGTATCACGCTCGTGGGCTTCGTGCGAGGCGAGCAGTGCGTCGTGTACACCGGCGGGGCCACGCTCGACAGTCACAGTTTGTGACAGTTGATGGCCGCTGGGCCTACGCAGCTCGCGGTATAGTAACGGTGACGGTCGCGCACCGGTGCGGCCCCCGAAGCGGAGGACTTGATGAGCGATACCCCCACGCGCAAGCCCAAGCCACAGCAGCCCCACAAAGAGGACGCCGTCGAACGTGATCTCGACGAAGCCCTTGAGGAAACGTTCCCGGCGAGCGACCCCGTGTCTATCGATACGTCACAACCCCGGCGTACGCCTGAGCCCAAGCCGTCGACGGGAAAGCGTCTGGACGAGGGCCTCGAAGAGACCTTTCCGGCAAGCGACCCCGTCTCGATCGACACCGGTAAGACGCCAAAGCCGTAACAATGCGGCGGTGTTGCACGCCAATCGCGGTGTGTTGTGCGCAGAGCCCCGGCTGGCGGGGCCGCCGGGCGAAAATAAATCGCCGTCGCGGTGCGGGTTTGCCGCCCGGCCGGGGCGAATTCATGGCAAAATGCCGCGCCTGACTCTCTCAGGCTGGGACTGTAGGAAATAAATGGCGGCAGGTACGGTAAAAAAAGTTCGACGCTACGCGCTGGAAACCATCGACGTGATGGGGCAGAGCGGGTTGGGCGTCGTCGAGCGCCCGGATGGGCGTTTCGTCATGTATCCGGAGTACTGGACACAGACGCAGGCGCTCAGCCAGAAAATGCGGACGTTGTACCGCAAGAACTGCCAGCTCGAATACCAATTGGCGAAGCTCACGCGCGAACTCGATCGTCTGCGCAGCGTGGTCGACACGCCGCGCCCGGCCGGTGGCAACCCGCAGCCCTCGCTGCCGGGCACCGACGTGCCGCAGCCTGAACCGAAGATCGAGCGCAAGCCCGCCGCCGAACTCCCGCCCCGACGACGCAAACGCGCCGCCTGAGTCGGCGACGCGCCGTAGCAGCTTCACGGCCAGCGTCGTCCAGTCTCTCCGAATGACCCTGCAACGCCACCGAACTCTCCCCTAAAACACCGATTTCTGCCTGTCCGGCTGACCATCATGGCGCTCACCGCATCGCAACTCGACGCTTTCCGTGAAGACGGTTATCTGATCCTGCCGCGTTATGTGTCGCAGGCCGATTGCGAGGCGATGCTGGCCGACGCGCGAGCGCAGTTGACCGCCGCGACCCTGCCGCTGGAATTCGAGGCGGATGTGGGCTACGCCGGTGCACCGACATCGCGTGACGCTGAAGGCGGGCAAACCGTGCGGCGTTTGCTCAAGGCTTATGACCGTGGCGACGCGCTGCGGGGTTGGGCGACGCGTCCGGACCTAGTCGAATCGCTGGCGCAAATCTTTGGCGAAGACGTGGTGCTTACGCTTGCGCATCACAACTGCGTGATGACGAAGCATCCGCACTTCGGTACGGCGACGGGTTGGCATCGCGATATCCGCTACTGGTCGTTCCCGCAGAATTCACTGATCTCCGTGTGGCTGGCACTCGGTCCCGAGACGCTCGCGAACGGCGCACTACGCTTTATTCCGGGCTCGCACCGAGAGCAACTCGGCGAACATCAGCTCGACGCACTGGACTTCCTGCGTCCTGACGAACCCGACAATCAGCCACTCGTCTCGCGCGGCCGTCAGGTCGAACTGGCTCAGGGCGACGTCGTGCTGTTTCATAGCGGGTTGTTCCACGCCGCCGGGCGCAACGAGGGCGATACCACGAAGTTCTCGGTGGTGTTTGCGTATCGTGGCGAGAGCAATCCGCCGACGCCGGGCTCGCGCTCTGCCTCTGCGGGTGAAGTCGCGCTCGGGCACTGACCTCTCCCGACTGACCCGTTCTCGCCCAAACCCTCGGGCGAGACCACTGTTTTGGGCTGTTTCCTAAACCGGGCAGAGCCTCTTCCCGCGTAGACTCCTCGACCATCCTAATGGCGTCGCCTGTCGGCTCGCGCCCGCGCGACTGACGTATCGCCGGGCTTACCGGTGACCCTGTTTTGCACCCGTAACCTGCCTGACGCCATCCCATGACAACTGTCGTGGCGTGCTGTCGAGCAACGCGAATGTCGCAGCACGTGCACGTCCAGACCCGGAGGAGACACGTGTCCCATCTGCCCATCTCGCCCTCGGCGGCGCCATCTACGGCGACCGCCTCCGTTGCTTCCAGTACGGCTTCCGCGTCGTCCGCTTCCAACCATTCCACCGCTTCCAGCAACGCTACCAATGCTACCAACGCCCATCATGCGAACCTCTCCGTGCGTGGCACTTGGGGCTCACGCATGGGCTTTGTACTGGCGGCCGCCGGCTCTGCGGTAGGGCTGGGTGCGGTGTGGAAGTTTCCGTACGTCGTGGGGCAGCATGGGGGCGGGGCGTTTCTGGTGGTGTATCTCGGGTGCGTGCTGACGCTGGGCGTCGCCTTGCTGCTCGCTGAGATGACCATCGGACGGCTGACGGGCAAGTCCGCCACCACAGCGATGCGTGAACTGGGTGGTCGCCGGTGGTCGTGGGTGGGGCGCATTGCCACATTCAATGCGTTTGCCATTCTGTCGTTCTATGTGGTGGTCGGCGGCTGGACGGTCGCGTATCTGCTGCGCGCGCTCAAAGGCTCGGTGCTCGCCCCCGACACGATGCGGCTGGAAGCCGAATTCGGGGCGTTCATTGCCGACCCATGGGCATCGCTCACGAACATGGCTGTGTTTCTCGGGCTGGCGGCACTGATCGTCGCGGCCGGTGTGCAGAAGGGCATCGAGCGCGCGGGGAAGTGGCTGATGCCGGCGCTGTTCCTGTTGATGCTCGCCGTGATCGCACGGGCGCTGACGCTACCCGGTGCGATGGAAGGCGTGGCGTGGTTCCTCAAGCCCGACTTCTCGATGATCAGCGGCAAGACATTGCTCGAAGCGTTGGGGCTGGCGTTTTTCTCCCTGTCGCTGGGGGCGGGAATGATCGTGGTCTACGGCTCGTATCTGCCCAAGGACGCAAAGCTGGCAGGCTCGGCGGTGTGGGTGGCGACGCTGGCGACGCTCGCGTGCATTCTGGCGGGCTTGATGATTCTGCCGGCGGTGTTTGCATTCGGCGTTGCGCCCAATGCGGGCCCGGGGCTGACGTTCATCACGATGCCCGCGATCTTCGCGCAGATGCCGTTCGGCCATCTGGTGGCGATTGCCTTCTTCCTGCTGCTGCTATTTGCCGCGTTGACTTCCGCCGTGTCGTTGTTCGAGCCGGTCACCGCGTTTCTGATTGATGAGTATCAGTGGCGACGCGGCCCGGCAGTGGTCGCCGTACTAGTGGCTACGTTCTCGCTGGGTGCACCCGCAGCGCTCTCATTCGGCGTGTGGTCCGACGTGTTGCTGTTCGGCCGAACGATTTTCGATCTGATGGATTTCGTGACAATCAATCTGCTGATGCCCGCCGGTGGCCTGTGCGTCGCGTTTCTGGTCGGCGCGCGCGTCTGGCCGCAGGCGCGCACAGTGCTCGAAGGCACGCGTGCGCAATGGTTCCTGCCGGTATGGCGCCTGATTCTGCTGGTGCTCACGCCGCTCGCGATTCTCGGTATCTGGTACCAGAGCGTCTAGGCGGCGCGAGGCGCAGCACTCAGCCAGCCACCGGCGTACGCATCGTGACCCACTCCTCGGCGGCTGTCGGATGCACGGCGAGGGTGCGGTCGAAGTCTGCCTTCGTCGCCCCCATCGACAGTGCAACGCCGAGCAACTGCACTTGCTCGCCGGCGTGGTCGCCCACCATGTGTGCGCCGACGATCCGGTCGGTCGAGCCATCCACCAGCAGCTTCATCAGAATCTTTTCCTGCCGCCCCGAGAGCGTGGCTTTCAGCGGGCGGAAGATGGCCTTGTACACCTTGAGTTGCGGATACTGCGCCCGGGCCTCGCTCTCGATGAGTCCGACCACGCCGATTTCCGGCGTGCTGAACACGGCCGTCGGGATGAGCTTGTGATCGACGCGCGTCGTACGCTCGCCGAACACCGTATCGGCAAAGGCCTGACCTTCACGAATGGCCATCGGCGTGAGATTGACGCGATCGGTGACATCGCCGACCGCGAAGATCGACGGCACGTTGGTGCGTGAAAACTCGTCGACAATCACCGCGCCCTTGTCGTTGAGCGCCACGCCACTTGCCGCCAGTCCAAGCCCCTGCGTGTACGGCACACGCCCGGCCGCGCTGAGCAGCACATCGGCCTCGTGCGTGCTGCCGTCCGACAGCGATATGCGCAAGCCGTCTTGCGTCTTGTCCACGCGTTCCACCGTGCGGTCGAGCACGACGTCGATGCCACGCTCGCGGTAGGCTGCTTCAAGCGACGTCCGCACGTCCTCGTCGAAACCGCGCAACAGGTGAGGGCCGCGATGGATGAGCGTGACCTTCGAGCCGAGTCCGGCGAATACGCCTGCAAATTCCACCGCGATATACCCGCCGCCGATCACCGTGATGCGCTCGGGCAACTTGTCCAGATGGAACACCTCGTTGGACGAAATGGCATGCTCGCGTCCGACAAAATGCGGTTGTTCGGCAGGCCGTCCGCCCGTGGCGATCAGGATGTGTTTTGCCGTGATGCGCTCGCCGGTCGCGGGCAGCACCACGGTGTTCGGGCCTTCGACCACGGCGCGCGCCTCGATCAGTTCGGCCCCCGCACGTTCCAGATTGGTGCGATAGATGTTCTCGAGCCGTGCGATCTCGCTGTCCTTGCGGGCAATGAGCGTCGTCCAGTCGAATGTGGGCGTGCCGACGTTCCAGCCAAAGCCGGCAGCATCTTCGAACTCGTCCGCAAAGCGGCTCGCGTAGACGAGCAGCTTCTTCGGCACGCAGCCGCGAATCACGCACGTCCCGCCCACGCGAAACTCTTCGGCCACCTTCACGCGCGCACCGTATTGCGCCGCGACGCGTGCTGCACGCACACCGCCGGAACCGGCACCGATCACGAACAAATCCACATCGAACTGGGGCATTGCTGACTCCTTGTTGTCATGCGACGTCATGGGCATACCTGCGGGCGCGTTCGCAAACACGGCGGCAAACCCAGCCGATGGCGGCTGCGTCGGTGTCCATTGCGTCTGGCGATGAGCGATTGTGCCAGAGACCCGATACCCGCGTCGGCAGCCGGGCCGCACTTTCGGAGTCGTCCGATACCACGATCAGCGACCACTGGAAACGGCCATATGACGCGTCATCCGTCAATTCGGGTTTTCGCACGGTCGTGCACTTATGTTGATTTGCATCAATGCGCCAGACGAAACGCAGGACGACAATCGAAAGCGTCGAAAGTCGATGAATGCTTCACGGTTGAAGCAGGGCGCCTGCTCACAAGGCGGTGCTCAATGTTTCAACGATGAAGCAATCGCGGCTGCCGGACGTTTCTGAAATGAAACACTTCTGACGAAACGCGCCGGCATCACGCGACTGGTGGAATTAGAAGTGCATAAGAATCAATATGTTGTCCTCGATGGCCCGGAAGTTGCGTCATGTCTTGCAAGACAGGCGGACCTGACCGCCGGCACAAGAGGAAGTCATGACGAAGTCGCTCTCTCGCCCCTTGGGCGCCGCTGCGGCGCTGGCATTGATGTTGTTCGTGGGGATGTCGGCATCGGCACATGCCGCCACCCCCTCCGATACGACGAACCATTCGGTCGTATCTGCGGGCAACACAGCCAGCGCGAACGCCGGTACCCGGCCGACGCGGGCCACACGATCGAAGCGTGTGGCCCGCAGTTCGGCTCGTGCACCGACGCACTCACCGCCGGGCGCACCGCCTCCCGCACTGGTCGATGCCGTACCGCCGCCATGGAACGACGTGTTCGGGGCTGCGGGCGCGTGGGCTGCCGAGCCGATCATCGTGGGTGGGAAGACGCTGGGCGGCAACCTTGCCAACGCCGGGGTGACGCAACACGTCGACACGGTCATTACCGGGCCGCGCGCCGGGCTGACGGGGCTGTATCAGACCGTCTGGCATCGCGCGTTATCGGGGCCGGCACAGAACCCGCAGCAAATGTTCGTCGCCTCGCCCGAGTACTTCGGACTGCATTTCTAATCCTCCCGACACGTTCGGCAGGTCGAGACAGTGCGCTTGCCCGCACCAGCGCTCGCGCTTGCCGAATTCACCGAAGCATTGACCGGGCTATCCGGTGCCCGATGCCTACGTTACCCTCGGCCCCCCGATGTCAGCCAAGGTCCTGCTTCGCAAGGTCCGCGCCACTCATGTGTTTCGAGCGCATCGGCCTTTGCTTTTCTCTTTGCTTTTCCCTTTGTCTCGCGCTTGCCTCGCCAAGATCAATGCGGTTAGGATTAACCCGCAGTTCACGCGTGGCAGTTTCTCAAGACATGCCGACTGCCGGCATGCCATTCCGTTCTGGAGCCCCCTTATGAGCACGCCTGAAGTTTCTGTGCAAAGCCCTCCCCAGCAGAAGAAAGCGGTTCCCATAGGACTGATCGCCGGTATCGTCGTCCTGATTGCCGTGCTCCTGATCCCCATGCCCGATGACCTGCCGGTCGCCGGCCACCGCATGCTCGCGATTCTCGCGTTTGCCGTGGTGGTGTGGATTACCGAAGCCGTCTCCTACGAAGCCAGCGCCATCATCATCACGTCGCTGATGGCCTTCCTCGTCGGCACCGCGCCTACGATTCAAGATCCGAGCGTTGAATACGGCACGTCGCGCGCCATCAGCATGGCGCTCGCGGGCTTCTCCAACTCGGCGCTGGCGCTTGTGGCCGGGGCGTTGTTCATCGCTGCCGCGATGACGCTCACCGGGCTCGATCGCCGCATCGCCCTCGTCACGCTTTCCAAAATCGGTACGAGTACGCGCCGCGTGATGATCGGTGCCATCGCCGTGACCATCCTGCTCTCGCTCGTCGTGCCGAGCGCCACCGCGCGTAGCGCCTGTGTGGTGCCGATCATGATGGGCGTGATCGCCGCCTTCGGTGTGGACAAGCGCTCGAATATCGCCGCCGGCATCATGATCATCGTGGCGCAGGCCACCAGTATCTGGAACGTCGGTATCCAGACGGCCGCGGCGCAGAACCTGCTCACCGTGGGCTTCATGGACAAGATGCTCGGCGACCGCATCACGTGGGCCGAATGGCTGGTCGCGGGGGCACCGTGGGCCATCATCATGTCGGTGGTGCTCGTCGTGCTCGTGCTCAAGTTGATGCCGCCCGAAGCCGATGCCATCGCCGGTGGCAAAGAAGCGGTGGAAGCGCAACTGCGTGACATGGGCCCGATGACGAGCCCGCAAAAGCGCCTGCTTGCGGTGTCGATCGGTCTGCTGCTGTTCTGGGCGACGGAAGGCAAGTTGCACCGCTTCGACACGACGTCGGTCACCTACGTGGGCCTGGTCGTGCTGATGCTGCCGCGCTTCGGTGTGATGACGTGGAAGGAAGTTCAGTCGCGTATTCCTTGGGGCACGGTCATCGTGTTCGGTGTCGGTATCAGTCTCGGTACGGCGCTCCTGACGACGCAAGCCGGCCAATGGCTGGGCAACCATGTGGTGGCGGCAACGGGTCTCGACTCGCTCTCGACGCTGGGTGTTTTCGCGGTGCTCGCCGCCTTCCTGATCTTGATTCACCTTGGCTTCGCAAGCGCGACGGCGTTGACCTCGGCCATGTTGCCGATTCTGATTGCCGTGCTGCAAACGCTGCCGGGCGACTTCAACCGGCTGGGTCTGACGATGCTGCTCGGTTTTACCGTGAGCTTCGGTTTCATCCTGCCGATCAACGCGCCGCAAAACATGGTGTGTCTGGGCACCGATACCTTCACGGCAAAGCAGTTCGCCAAGGTGGGGATCATCGTCACCATCGTCGGTTATGCATTGCTCATGCTGTTTGCCGCGACCTACTGGCGCTGGCTGGGCTGGTTGTAAAGCGAATCATTGCAAGAGGTCAAAAGGAGTCAACATGCGAATTCCAGTCAAAGACGCCATCGACTTCGGCAAGCAACTGCTTCTCGCGCAGGGTGTGCCGGACGATATCGCGTACGACGTTGCGCAACATCTGGTCGAGTCCGACCGTGTGGGTTATGCGAGCCACGGGCTCTCGATTCTGCCGACCTATCGCAAGGTGCTCGAAGACGGTCAGGTCAATCCGACCGGCCGTCCGAGCGTCATGACCGACCACGGCAACCTGCTGCTGTATGAAGGCAATCGCGGCTTCGGGCAGCACGTGGGCAAGTTCGTGGTCGAACATGCGATTGCCCGCGCGTTCGACAAGGGCGTGTGCATTCTGACGCTGCGCAACAGTCACCATCTGGGCCGCATGGGTCAGTACGGCGAGATGGTGGCGTTGCAAGGCCTGGTGTTTATGGCGTTCACCAATGTGACGAATCGTCAGCCGATGGTGGCGCCGTTCGGCGGCAGCGAGCCGCGCCTGACCACCAACCCGCTGTGCTTCGCCGGGCCGCTGCCGAACAACCGCCCGCCGCTCGTGGTGGATATGGCCACCAGTGCCATCGCCATTAACAAGGCGCGCGTGCTAGCCGCCGAAGGCAAGCAGGCGCCGCCGGGCTCGCTGATTGACGGCAACGGCAACCCGAGTACCGATCCGAATGCGCTCTTCACCGAACCGTTCGGCGCGTTGTTGCCGTTCGGGGGACACAAGGGATATGCGCTCGGTATCGTGACGGAGTTGCTCGCGGGTGTGCTCTCGGGCGGCGGTACGATTCAGCCGGAACACCCGCGTGCGGGTGTGGCCACGAACAACATGTTTGCCATCGTGCTCAACCCGCAGGTCGACTTCGCTGCCACGTGGCGCTCGCATGAGGTCGAGGCGTTCATCGACTATCTGACGTCTTGCCCGCCGCAACCCGGCTTCGATCGGGTGCAGTATCCGGGCGAGTACGAGGCGGAGAATCGCAAGAAGCACCACGATCACATCGACCTGACGCCGCCGATCTGGGCGTCGTTGATGAAGATGGCCGCCGAACTGAACGTGGTACCGCCGCGCACGTTATAAGCGCCGATGCGTGACCGGGCCGCGCATGTTGTGGCGTGATCGGTGTTGAGTACGTAACAAACGAAAAAGGCGATGTGCCCGGCATCGCAGGGAGAAGTGAAACGCATGGCATTACTCAAGGTAGATGTCGTCAGTACCGAGCGTGAGATCTATTCGGGCGAAGCGCGGTTTGTGGCGGTGCCCGGCAAGATGGGCGAGCTGGGCGTACTGCCGGGGCATACGCCGCTGCTCACGCCGGTGCGCCCCGGCACCGTGCGCATAGAAGCCGAGGACGGGGTAGACACCTATCTCTACATCGCGGGCGGTTTCGTCGAGATTCAACCTGATCGCGTGACGATTCTGGCCGACACGGCAATGCGTGCCGAGAGTCTCGATGAGGCACGTGCCGAACGTGCCCGCGAGGAAGCCCGTGCGCTCATCGAAACGCAATCGGGTGACATCGATTACGCGAAGGCCCGCGCCGAGTTGGCAGAAGCCGTCGCGCAGCTCGATGCGATCAAACGCATGCGCAAACAGAAGCAATCGAAGTAACCCCCCTCGGCGGCAGGCCGATCGGCTAGCCGCCTCGACGCTATCGCGTGCCTCGTGCACCTTGCACGCATCGCGATAGCCGTCACCCCAACAAACCGCCACCGGCATTTGCCCGTGGCGGTTTTCTTTTGGGTGCAACCGCCTGAGGTAAACCCCGAGGCGATTCCGGTTGCGCCATCTTTTTGAAATAACTATATTGCTTTCAGATAACAGTTATTGCAGTGAGATAACTGTTTAGCGAGAAATGCGATGTTCGCATGACCGCCATCTCAATGCACACGTTCGTGCCCTTGGAGTTCAAATGAGCGAGACAGCAAAGCAGCCGGAGCAGGAAGTTCTTTTCACGCAGGTCGGCAAGGTCGCCGTGATTACGTTGAATCGTCCGCAGGCGCTCAACGCCTGGACCATCGCCATGCGTGAGTTGATCATCGCGGCGCTCGAGCGTTTCAATGCCGACGACAACGTGGCGGCCGTGATCATGACGGGGGCAGGGCGTGCGTTCTCGGCCGGTCAGGATCTGGGCGAAGCGAAGCACTTCGACGGCGACACGGCCATCGAGTGGATCAAGGGCTGGGAGCATTACTACGACGTGATCCGCAGCCTGAAAAAGCCGTTGGTCATGGCCTTGAACGGCACGGCCGCCGGCTCGGCGTTTCAGGTGTCGCTGCTTGGCGACATTCGCGTCGGTCACCCGGGCGTGCGTATGGGCCAGCCGGAAATCAATGCGGGCATCGCCAGCACGACCGGCCCGTGGATCATGAATCACATGCTCGGCCTGTCGCGCACTATCGAGCTCACGCTCACCGGCCGCCTGATGGACGCCGACGAGAGCCATCGACTGGGGCTGATTCATCACCTGGTGCCGGAAGACAAGGTGTTCGAGAAGGCGCTGGAAATCGCGACCGAACTGGCCGAAAAGCCGCCGGTGGCCATGCGTCTCGACAAGCAGCGTTTCCGTGAGATGACCGAAGGCACCTTCCAGGACGCCATCGAAGCGGGCATGCGCATTCAGCGCGAGTCGTACGAGTCGGGTGAGCCGGCACGCATGATGGCCGCGTTCTTCGAAAAGCGTGCCGCCAAGGCACAAGCCGCCAAGGTCTGAGCGGACGGTTGTCATCACAAGCCCCGCCGCGCCACACGAACCGTACTCGGTCGTCGCGCGCGAAGCGGGGCAGCACACGCCACACACACGGCATGCGCGCTGCGCCTGCCCCTACGTTAGCGGAGTTACTCATGTCTTTCTCGCACGACCCGCAAAACCCCTCGCGCCGCCGCCTGCTGCAAGCCGCCGGGACCGTTGCCCTCGCCAGCGCCTTGCCGCTCGTCGCTTCGCGCGGTGCGCAGGCCCAAGCGCGCCAGTTGATCGTCTCCGACCCGGGCGGTCCGTACACCACGGCGTACCGCCGCGCGTTCTACGACCCGTTCGAGAAGGCTACCGGCATCAAGGTGGTGAGCGTCGCGCGCGATTCGCAGCCGGTGGCGCAGTTCGCGGCGATGGTGCAGACGAAGAACTTCGTGTGGGACGTGACCACGCTGACGCTCTCTGCCGACATTCCGTATCTGGAATCGAAGGGCTTTCTTGAGCCCATCGGCATGAAGGTGGCCGACTTCCCCGGCATCATGCCCGAGGCGGTCACGCCCGATTGGCTGGGCGTGGATGTGTACTCGACCGTGCTGGCCTACCGCACCGACAAGTTCACCAAGGAAACCCCGCAAACGTGGGCCGATTTCTGGGACGTGAAGCGTTTCCCGGGGCGCCGCTCGCTGCGCCGCAGCCCGCTCGACACGATCGAACAGGCGCTCATGGCCGACGGCGTGCCCATCGACAAGCTGTATCCGCTCGACCTCGACCGGGCGTTCAAGTCGCTCGACCGCATCAAACCGCACATCAATCTGTGGTGGACGTCGGGTGCACAAGCCATGCAGGCGATTCAGAGCGGCGACGTGGACATGATGTCGACGTGGAATGGCCGCGCACAGGCCGCCATCGACAACAAGGCGCCGGTGAAGATCGTCTGGAATCAGGGGCTGTATTCCATCGAAGGGTGGGGCATTCCGAAGGGCACGCCGCGCGCCGAATTTGCACGCCAGTTCGTGCGCTTCTGTGGCGACGCGCAGCGTCAGGCGTTGATTACGCAGGACCTCGCTTACGGGCCGACCAACCTCAAGGCCTTCGACGCCATTCCGAAAGATCGCGCGCCGCTGTTGCCGACTGCACCGGACAACCTCAAGGGCATGCGTCTGCCAAGCCCGCAATGGTGGGCGGAAAACCGTACCAAGGCGACCGAGCGCTTCAACGCGTGGTTGCTGTCGTAAGTCATCAGTCGGAAGCCGGACGTTGTCGGGCGCGGGCCATTCGCCGTTGTTGTCTGCCGTTAGCTGCACCTTGCAGGATGAGAGTCGAACATGAGTACCAAACTGGAAACTGTCGGTCTTGCCAAGACGTATCGCGAGACGCCCGCGCTGCTGCCCACCGACCTGCGGGTCGCGGCAGGAGAATTTCTCACGCTGCTCGGGCCGTCCGGCTCCGGCAAGACCACGCTGTTGCAGATGATTTCGGGGCTGGTCGAGCCGACGTCGGGGCAGTTGCTGATCGACGGACGCGACGCCACCCGTGACGCCCCCGGCAAACGCGGCATCGGCATGGTCTTCCAGAGCTACGCGCTGTTTCCGCACATGAGCGTGTGGGAGAACGTGGCCTACGGCTTGCGCATGCGCAAGCTGCCAAAGGCCGAGCTGGGCCCGGCGGTGGACGCCGCGCTGGCCATGGTCAAGATGCAGGCCTTCGCGCAGCGGCTGCCCTCGGAACTCTCGGGCGGGCAGCAGCAACGCATTGCGCTTGCCCGCTGCTTTGCCTTCCGTCCGTCGATCATCCTGCTCGACGAACCGCTGGGTGCGCTCGACAAGAAGTTGCGCGAGCACATGCAGTTGGAGATTCGCCGCTTGCATCAGGAGTTGGGCGCGACGTTCATTTACGTGACCCACGATCAGGACGAAGCGCTCACGCTGTCCGACCGTATTTGCCTGATGAATCAGGCGCGTATCGAACAGATCGGCACGCCGGCGCAGTTGTACGACCGTCCCGCGACGCGCTTTGCAGCGGACTTTCTCGGGCATTCGAATCTGCTCGATGGCGTGGTCGAGCGCCTGCCGGATGGCCGCGTGGCGCTGCGCATGGGCAACACACTGGTGCCGATCGGGCCGAGTCCGGATTTGCCTGCCGCAGGCGAGGCCAGCTTGCTGGTGCGCCCGGAAGCGGCACGTCTCACGCCGCCGGGCGACGGTGCACTGGCGGGCACGATTCGCGAAGTAGTGTTCCTCGGCGCCGATACGCGCGCCATCGTGACGCTGGGGCAAGAGGGTGACGGTGTCGAAGCGGCCGACTTCACGGTGCGCTGTCCGCGTGAGTTGTCGCCGCGCGTGGGCGAGCGGGTTGGTCTTTCGTGGGACGACAGCCGTGCCACGTTGCTCACGCGCTGATCGCGCAGGCATTTCGCGCGAATCATGCTGAGCGCTCTCACTGCGCTAAGGCGCTATTCGATATCCCGTCAGGCTTGCGCCTAAGGAGTTTTTTGCCATGTGGCTTGTTCAACGCCTGCCCCAGGCGGGGCCCCGCTTTGCCTGGCCGCGGCGCTTGCAAGGCTGGTTGCCCGCTTTGCCCGCGCTGTTGTTCCTCGCGGTGTTCTTCATCGTGCCGGTCGTCGAGATTCTGCAAGGCGGTCTGTACGACGCCGACGGTGTGCTCTCGATTGCCCAGTTCGCGCGCATGACGCATTCGGCCGTCTATGTGAAGGTGCTTGGCTCGACGTTTTGGATCGCGTTTCTCACTGCGGCACTTTCGGTGGTGCTCGGCTATCCGGTGGCGTATCTGCTTGCGCGTCTGTCGAGCCGTTCCCGCGAACGGTGGCTGTTGTGGATCGTGCTGCCGTTCTGGACGAGCTATCTCGTCAAGACCTACGCGTGGATGTTGTTGCTCTCCAAGACCGGGCTGCTCACCATCGTCGCGACGCATCTGGGCCTGATCGACGACGCCAGCACGCTGGCACCGTCGCTCACGGGCGTGCTGATCGGCATGGTCCACGCGATGCTGCCGCTCGCTGTGATGACCATGCTGCCGATCATGCGCGGCATCAACATGCAACTGGTGCAGGCTGCCGAGACGCTCGGTGCGGACCGCGCGACGGGCTTCTTCACGGTGTTTCTGCCGTTGTCGGGGCCGGGTGCGGCGGCGGCCGGGTTGCTGGTGTTCATTTCGAGTCTCGGCTTCTTCATCGTACCGGCGCTGCTCGGTTCGCCGCGCGAATCGATGGTGGCGCAACTGGTCATCTCGTCGGTGCTGGAGTTGTTCGATCTGCGCTTTGCCGGGGCGTTGTCGACCGTCTTGCTGCTGTGTTCCATCGTCGTGTTCTACGTGTACGACCGTGTGGTCGGCCTGTCGTCGCTGGCCGGCGAGGCGCCGCAGCGCGCCGGTGGGCAGGGCGGCCGGTTGTTGCCGGTGCTGCTGGCCGTCGGACGTGTGGCGGGCAAGCTCACTCCCAGCGCCGGGCGCTCGGGTGGCCCCGGGCGTGGTATCGGCCTGAAAGCCTATGCGTGGGTGATCGTGCTGGCACTCGTGTTGCCGATTGCGTTCGTGGTGCCGCTCGCGTTCACCAAGCAGTCGTTCGTGGCATTCCCGCCGGAGTTGTTCACGCTGAAGTGGTTCGTTGCGTTTTTGGAGTCGAGCGTCTGGCAATCGGCGCTGCTGCGCTCGCTGGGTGTGGGCTTCGCCACGGCGGCGCTGGCGCTGGTGCTCGGCTTCGGCGCGAGTCTTGCGCTGGTGCGCCTGCCGAGCCGCTGGCGCAAGCCGCTGTTCGCCGTGTTCATCGCGCCGCTGATCGTGCCGCGCATCGTGGTGGCCGTCGGCCTGCTGTATCTGTTTGCGCGCTGGGAACTGGCGGGCACGAACGCGGGGCTCGTAATCGGTCACACCGTGCTGGCGATTCCTTACGTGGTGGTCACGCTCTCGGCGAGCTTCAAGCGCTTTGACTGGCGGCTGGACGATGCCGCCAAGATGCTCGGCGCGTCGGCCTTCACGCGAGTTCGCACGGTGTTGCTGCCGTTGCTGGCTGCGAGCCTTGGCTCGGCGTTCCTGTTCGCCTTCATCGTCTCGTTCGACGATCTGACGATTGCGATCTTTGTGTCCGGCGGGATCAACACCACGCTGCCCAAGCAGATGTGGGACGACATTCAACTGGCCGTCACGCCGACGCTCGCTGCCGTGGCCACCTCGCTGGTGTTCCTGATGGCGTTTTGCGTCTGGTTGTCTTCGATGTTCAAACGTAAGAGCTACTGATTTCTGCGGATTTTCGTATGTCCATGTCCAATGCTGCCCGAGTGGTTCCGATGAATGTGCCGTCACACCCGTACACCCGATATTTCCCCCAGCGCGCCGAGGGCGATCAACTGGATGTCGTGCCGCTGCTGATGGCGGGTCTTGCCGGCGGGAGCGGGGCGTCACCGGCGGCGCATCCGGTCGTCGTCTATGAAGGCGAAGCCATCGACCGTGCACAGATGGCGCAACGCGTGGCGGCCATGCAGGCGTGGTTTGCTGCGCAAGGTCTCGTGACCGGTGACCGCGTTGCCGTCATGCTCGGCAATAGCGCCACACAGGTCGCGTTGATCTACGCGCTGATGCTTTCGGGGCTCGTCTGGGTGCCGGTCAATACGCGTCTCAAGGGCGACGGTCTTGAATATCTGCTGGGGCATGCCAAGCCCACGTTGCTGATCGCCGAGCCGGCGTTCGGTGACGTGCTCGATGCCGGGCTGGCGCTCGCCGCCCAGCAACCCGGTCACCACGGGCCGAGCGTCGTCCGGTGCTGGTTGAGCGATGTGCAGGCCCAAGCGGCGGCATTCGACGGCGCGACGCTGCGGGCCGCGCCGGTCACCCCAGCCTCGGTGCTGTGCATCATCTATACGTCGGGCACGACAGGGGCGCCGAAGGGCGTGCTCTTCACGCACCGTATGATGCGCATCGCCAGCGAGGCCGCGATGCAGGTGGCCGATGCCGGCAACGGCGACCGGTTGTTTCTGTGGGAGCCCCTGTGCCATATCGGTGGCGCGCAGATGTTGCTGCTGCCGTTTCTGGCCGACGTGGAAATGCATGTCGTGGAGCGCTTCTCGGCGAGCCGTTTCTGGCAGCAGTGCGAGGCGGCGCAGGCCACGCATCTGCACTATCTTGGCGGCATTCTCGACATCCTGATGCAACTGCCGCGAGAGGCACAACCGGCGAGCAACAGTCTGCGCGTGGCGTGGGGGGCGGGGGTGGCGGCCAGCGCATGGCAGGCGACACGCGAGCGTTTGCAGTGTGCTTTGCGCGAGTGCTATGGCATGACGGAATGCTCCAGCTTCGCCACGCTCAACGACACCGATACGCCGGGTTCCATCGGTCATGCGCTGCCGTGGCTCACGCTGGAATTGCTCGATGACGAGGGGCGTCCGGCGCCCGATGGCGAACTCGGTGAGATCGTGTTGTCGAGCGATGTCGAAGGGGTGTTCCTACCGGGCTATCTTGATAACCCCGACGCCAGTGCCAAGGCGTTACGCGACGGCAAGCTATACACGGGCGACAGCGCGCGCCGCAGCCCGGACGGCAGTCTGGTGTTCGTCGGACGCCGCACGGACAGCATGCGTGTGCGCGGGGAGAACGTGTCGGCGTGGGAGATCGAGCGCGTGTTTGCCCGGCATCCGGCGGTGGCGGCGTGCGCGGCGATCGGCGTTGCGAGCGCGATCGGCGAGCAGGACGTCATGCTCTACGTGCAGTTTCGCGAAGGTCAGGCGATCGACTGGACGACGCTCGCCGCATGGGCGGGCGACAAACTCGCCAGCTATCAACGCCCGCGCTACTATCGCGAAACCGCGCGCTTCGAGACCACACCTTCGGAACGCATTCGCAAGCATCTGCTGTCGCGCGACACGGCACCGGCATGGGATCACGCTGCGGTGAAATAAGTGGGCAAGCGGGGGTGTTTGCGCGTTCGTATTGCATTCGTATTGCGTCGATAGTGCGTTCGGAAGGGGATTTTAGAGTTATCGATATAAAATAGACTCTTATTTTTATGAGATAATTCGGGCCTGACTGCCTTATTCCATCACGATTGTGGCCACTAATAAAACTCCCCGTACCCGCGCGAAAACGGCGGCCGCCGACGACACACCGGCGGCGGCTTCGAGCGAATCGACGTTGTACGTGCAGTCCGTCGAGAAGGCGATGAAGGTGCTGACGGCCTTCGATGGTTCGAAGCGTCATCTCTCGCTGTCCGAGATCGCCGCGGCCACCGGTTTCGACATCAGCGCGGCGCAGCGCTTCACCTTCACGCTCTCGGCGCTGGGCTATCTGCTCAAAGACCCGCAGAGCAAGAAGTACGAGCTCTCGCCCAAGCTGCTCGACTTCACCTATCACTATCTGGTCTCCAACGAACTGGTGAGCCGGGCCGCGCCGTATCTTCAGCAACTGGCCGCCGAGACGGAGGAGGCGACCAACCTCACCGTGCGTCTCGACACCGATATCGTGTTTGTGCTGCGGATCGTGAGCCGCAGCGTGTTCAACGCGAACGTGATCGTCGGTTCGCGACTGCCTGCCTATTGCACGGCGCCCGGTCTCGCCATGTTGGCGACACTTGAAGACGACGAGATCGACGATATTCTTGCCCGCACGAATCTGGTGGAATTCACGCCCGCAACGGTCTGGCAGCCGCGCAAGATCAAGGAGCGGCTCGCGCGCATTCGCAAGCAGGGCTACGCGCATACCGAAGACGAGTACTTCATGGGCGATATTTCGACCTCGGCGGCGGTGGTCAATCTCGACGGCCGTGCGATCGGCGCCATCAATATTGCCGTGCCGCGCGTGCGCTGGAATGCCGGGCGCGATGAGCGCCGCTTCGCCGACCTCGTGATTCAGACAGCCGGGGCGTTGTCGGCGCGTCGGCGACAGGACTAAGGCACGTTCACGCGCCCGGATGTCGGGTAAAAGACCCCAAGCAAGCCCCAAGCCGTCCTGTCAGGCAATGTAAGGCGCGCTGAGATCGGCTGGGCTTGCGCTTCAGCCGGTCGGCCACCCGCCCGGTTGAAGTCTCAAAATGGCGTGCTAGAATCCCGCCGCATGGGGTTGGAGCAGGGCTGAATTCCAAGGATTCCGAGATACCGCGCAGAACACGCAGCCGCGCATTGACGGTGTGTTCAGGGAAGTGCGTGTCAAGCCACGGCCGGCTGGGCCGGGGCGACGGAATATCTGTAGAGAAACCGATGGCCGAACCGGGGCGGCCAGACGGTGCGCCAAACGGGGTGCGCAAGCGACTGCGGTACTTACCAATCCGAATCTCAGGCGGTGCAAAAGCATCTTGCCGCCACCCCCGCGCCTTCAATCCGCGCGACTGATACGCACTTGGGCTAGTTGCCCGGCGGGCAGCGCACACGGGGGAATGGAGCTATGGCTCTGGGGTTGTCGTTGCCTGCGTTGGACTTGCCAACGCTGCAATTCGTCACTTTCTTGCTGAGTATCGCGACGGGCATTCTGTTCATGCTCGATGCCCTGCGTCGCGACGAGGCCGAGTCTCCGCGCTGGTGGAGTCTGGCGTTCCTGCTCGCGACGTTCTCTCCCGTTCTCTATTTGCTGGCCGCGCGCAGCGGTCGACTGGCGGTGCTTTATCCGCTGGGGAATGCAGTTGCCACACTGGCCTTCGCCATGGTCTGGAGCGGGGCGCGGCGCTTTTACGGGCGCAGCGTGCAGTGGGTGGCCGTGTTCGGCGGTCCGGCGGTGTTGCTATGGGGGACATGGCTGTTTGCACGTCCGCTCGACGCGTGGAGCGGCGGCGCCTTGTTCTTTTCCCTGCTTGCGATGTACAGCCTGATGGCCGCCAAGGAGTTCTGGCAGGCATCGGGCATGCGGCTGCCGAGCAGCATCGTGCTCGCGGTGGTGGCGGTGTTGCACGGCAGCTTTTACACCGCACGGGCGGTGGCGCTGGTCTGGCTCGGCCCAACTGATACTTGGTTTCTGGCGTGGTTTGGCGCGCAGGTGGCGACAACCGAGATGCTCGTGCTGATCGTCGTGGCGAGTTTCCTGATGGTGTCGCTCGGCAAAGAACGGTCTGAAATCGCCTTGCACCGGGCGGCGACGCGCGATGGACTCACGCAGGCGTTCAATCGCCCCGAATTCACCCGGCTCGCTCGCGAGCAGATGCGCCGCCACGGGACGGCGCGCACGCCGGTGGCCTTGCTGCTGCTCGATCTCGATCATTTCAAGCGAATCAACGACACTTACGGTCACCCGTTTGGGGACACCGTGTTGCTGCTGTTTGCACGCACGGCGGCGCAGCAACTGCGGGCGGACGACATCTTCGGGCGATACGGCGGCGAGGAATTCGCCCTGTTTCTGCCGGGCGTGGGTGTGACGGAGGCGCTGACCATTGCAGAGCGGGTACGCGAGGCGTTCGAACGCGCAGGACGCACGGTGCAGGGCGAAGCGGTGTCGGCAACGGTGAGTATCGGGGTGGCCTGCGACGAGCGCTCGCGCGGCGAGTTGTCGTCGCTTGTTCAGCGTGCCGATCGCGCGCTTTATCAGGCCAAAGCGGCGGGTCGAAACCGCTGTGTGCGATATACGCCAGAGACGTCAATAAACATGACGGAAGCGCGCACGCCCTTGCGCGCAGCGGGGTAGAAAAGCATTGCGGCGCCCCCGATAACCGCGTATAAGTGATGGATCGAACATCAAGTCTGACGTTTATCGAGCGTCGATCCTACGATCTTTGCGAGACACTTCCGATCTCTGAATTTCTTGGTTGTCCGGCACCGATGCCCAGCCGCGCGCACTGCGATGGCAGCACGTCGGGAGAACTGGGAGTTCACATGAGCACCGGTACCGTAAAGTGGTTTAACGACAGCAAGGGTTTCGGATTCATCACGCCGGACGAGGGAGGGGAAGACCTCTTCGCGCACTTCTCGGAAATCAAATCCGATGAGGCTAGCGGATTCCGATCCCTTAGCGAGAATCAAAAGGTGTCCTTCGACATCACCCGCGGTCCGAAGGGGTTGCTGGCTTCCAATATCAGACCCTCCTGATCTCATTTCCTTTCGTTGTGCTGGCCCGGGCGCGCACTCGACGCCGGGGAAAGTGCGGCGGTCGTCGAGGGCAATATGGCCTACGTCACTCCGTTTTATAAGGGTTTCCGTCTGGAAACGATGGTTTTCCGCGGTCAACACCCCGATTCGATAGAACGAAAGCATGATCGGACTTTCGTTGTTGCCGTCAGGATTACCCGCGCCACGCTCGAGGATCTCGACTATTCGGGGGAATCAAAGACGTACAAACTCCAGAGCCTTCCGTTCGACTCCATTGGAGAAGCGCGGCGCGCTGGCAACAATTACGCTCAGGGGCTGGTGGATAATCTGGTTGAGAGCGGCGCCAAAGCCCTATGACCTTGTGAGGTCGACATGCATGCGTCACCTAGCTGGTTTTTGTATGCGGACTACCTTCCTCCGGACCGAACCCGGTTTTTTTCCGTCGCCGCGATCACGTTTGTCATGAGATTGCGCTACCGTGCCTACCGTGTTGCTGCCAGCGACCTGATGCAGCGCTCGCGCATGGCGAGCTGGTTGCCGGTCCCCGCAAAGGCGTGGGCCTTGAATGCCGTGAATATTCAGTAAAGCTGCGCGATCCTGCGTGATCGATTGCGGCCAGTACCAAATCGCACGAGCACAACGAGCAATCCGTGATCGTCGATCATTGTCATTGACCGACCGCTGAGGATTCAAGAATGCTGACCCTTTCGAAGCAAGCCATTGTGGCCGCCATTCAACGCATTTCCGATACCGGACAGACGCGTCCTTCCGAAGCTGTGATCAATGCGCTACTTGCGCGAGAGCTGATTTGCCGCGTGGGCGAACGGCTGGAACTCACCCAATTTGGGCGGTCATATTGCCGCTCGGAGCGTGCGCCCGCCTGGCGTTAAGCAGATTAGCCCCGTGGCGTCGGGGCACACTTTCCCGGTCGACTGGCGGTGCAATACCGGCCAGTGACGTTGTGGGCATCTGAAGGACATTTAGCGGGCATGCGTGCCCGCTAAACGCATTTCAGGCGCTCGGTGCAGGCGCTCAGTGCCACGCCGGGGTGTACATGGATCGGCAGTAGGATTTGCCGTACGGCGTCACTTCAAGGCGTTTGCCAACCCGGCGCACCAGTTCGCGGGCGAGTAGCGCGTCGATGACGGCGTCAGGTGGTGTGTCGCTTCCTTTCGCAATTAACTGAAGCGCGGCCGCAATGGCTTGTTTGGTGAGCGAAAGCATGGTTTTTCTCCTGATGCCGCCGTTTTATCGAGTATGCGCGCTATGACGCCGCATTGCTCGAAATCTTTAACGCCGATTGCTAAACAAGCAACAGGGTTCGGTATCAGAATGTTTTGAAACGTCTTTATCGTGTGGCGCAATGCGCGCGGCATGCTTAACAGCGCTGGGAGATCAGGATGGATCGGAAAAACCAGGGGATCGAGGCGCTTCCTGAAGAGCAGCGCGAGCGGTTTCTCGCCGCGTGTCTCGCCAGTGGCATTAATGTGAAGCGCCTGATCGTAACGGTAGAAACCAGCTATTCGGGCGAAGGCGCGCTTGCGCAGGCCATTCACGATGTTTATGTGAGCGGCATGCGCCGAATTCGCCATTACCGCTCATCGGTCGGCGAGGCCACGTGGACCACCCAATTCGAGCAGGATGCCCGGGCCGGCGTGTTTAAGTAGCACGCGGTTTTCGCATTAACGCCCACCTGCCAGACGCTGCACTCACGCGACTGACTTCGCCGGCATTTCCTATCGCCGGGATTCCGGAGGTGACCATGGACGCATCGATCGAACCGTTGATCCTCGACCTGCTGGAGTGGATCGGGCCGGCGGGAAAGCCTTATGCCGAGATCATGGAGGCGTGGCGGACGTCTTGCCCGCGCTTGCCGATATGGGAAGAGGCTAACGCGCGAGGCTATCTCATCCGTATTCACACACCGGGCGGTGTCGCAGAAGTTGCGCTCAGTGCGGCGGGTTTGGCCTATATCGCTGCTGCGCATCGCGCGCAAGCCGCCACGTCGTCGCGATAGTGGACGGTAGGCGGCACCCGAAGGGGCGGGAGTTAGGAAGGGTTGGGAAGGGTCAGGAAGGGCTAAACGGTGATTTCCTGAAGCGCGGCGCGACAAATCAAGCGCGTTTCGCGCGATAAACAGGACGTGATGTATTTTCCAGCATCTGCAAGAGAATTTCACGCCCTGCGCGTTCATTTTCGCCTGTTCGAATCAGAATAGGCCGCCAAACACCTCGGCCTCCCAATTCATGATGACCAGCTCTTTACTGGTCTGAGGCGTACCGCGTGCGTTGGCAACCGAGTACCGGATGTCCAGTTCCGCGATCTGGAGTCCCGCGAAGGCTTCCCGGATGTCGGGATGATCGTTGATGGATAACATCACCTTGCCTCTACACTCCCGCATGATCGTAGCCATGCGCTCATACTCACCAAACTCAAACGGCACGCCGTACCCCTCCGTCTGCCAATAGGGAGGGTCAAGATAGAAGAACGTATGCGCGCGGTCATAACGGCGCATGCAGTCGTGCCACGACAGGTTTTCTACGGTGGTGCCAGCAAGGCGCAGGTGGGCCGCCGAAAGCTGTTCTTCAATGCGCAGAAGATTGACCGTCGGAGCAGTCGTCGCGGTGCCAAATGTCTGCCCGTCGATCTTTCCACCGAACGCGTGGTGTTGCAGGTAGTAGAAGCGCGCCGCGCGCTGTATGTCTGTCAGCGTCGCCGGCGACGTCATCTTTTGCCATTCAAATACCTGTCGACTGGAAATCGCCCATTTGAACTGGCGGACAAACTCTTCGAGGTGGTGTTGCACAACCCGGTATAGGTTCACCAGCTCACCGTTGATATCGTTGATTACCTCGACGTGAGCGGGAATCGGGCGTAAAAAATAGAGAGCTGCCCCGCCACAAAACACTTCCACGTAGCACTCATGCGGCGGAAAGAGCGGTAGCAGCTTGTCCGCGAGACGGCGTTTGCCGCCGAGCCACGGGATGATGGGTGTTGCGATGTGCATTTATCGTGCGTCATATGTGATAGGCTTACGCCGCCTCTGCAGGGGTACGCGGCCTTGCCTAACTTGCAGGACTCATCTGCGAGGGCGGGACGCGGCCGGTGTTAGCGCACCGACCGCGTCGCCGCGTCTTTTCTTCTAAATTACTATGCGGCCGAAACCCGTCGCTTGAACGGGTTGTATGTGGCGCATACAGGAATCTGCCAAGCCGGGCCCCACGGCGTTTCGCGCCAGGCGTTCCCCAACCAGTAGTTCCAGGCCTTCCAGCCAATCTTCGCTTCGCCGAGGGGCCCGTGATAGTACAAATTCATGCCGTTGCCCACTGCAAAGAACAGCACCAGGTCATCCCGCTCGATGTTGGCCAGGATGCGCCAACCTCGCGCGTCAAAGGTCAGACCGAAGAGCCAGTAGTCCAGTCCATATGCCGGGTTGCGTAGCAGCCAGAGCACGTGAGCCAAATAGCGCATTCGCGGCGTCTCTCCCCACTCGGCCGGAAAATAGCCGTCCTTCCACCCCGCATCGATCGATGCGTCAAACGTCTGGAACCAGCGCAGCCAACTCGGCAGGTTGCCGTCGTCATCGGCGAGCAGCACTGCCCACCAGTTCACGCACAGCACGGCAAAGACGACGACAGCCCAGGTCGCAACGACATAGGCGGGATACCCGATGACCGCGATGATCACGAACAGGCGGCGAGGAACGGAGTCGGGCGGCGAGCTGGCCGTAAGGCAGCGATCGAGCAAGGAGATCGCAACGGCAATGATCGTGCATTTCGCAGCAAGCACAATGGCTGCACATAGAACGGAAAGGACGAAGGCGATCATTGCCCTTCCTCAAGCGTTCCGGCAACGTCAATGTGCACCTCAGGAGCCGTTTCTGTCAGCCACGAAGGAATGGGGCCACCGCCATAATAGGTGACGCTGTCACCGTCAATTTCCACTGTGGCGCCAAGCTGGTATTCACGACCGCTCTCCGCGACATAAAGCCTCGTGGTGCGATGGTCTTCCACGACCGACCACGCCGCTCCATCCCACATCTGCACCTTGCCACCTTCGACGGCTGGCGGTTGCACTTCGACCGCGCCGTAGGGCACGTTGAATTCGCCTGGCGACAGGTACAACTCGTGCGCGATGGCCGGATACAGAAAGAACCCGTGCTCGTCGGTCTGATAAACGGTCTTTTTTTCCATTATTTCTCTCCTAAAGGTACTTTCACTGCAAATGCAAGAACGCTTGGTACGAAGCAGGCTAGTGCGATTCAACGGCACTCCCACGCGCTGACCATGTTTCCGTCGAGCACGGTATTCCTGGCCGGGAGCTACTCGGCCGTCATGCAAACCCCCGGCGACTCTCCAAGCAGTGCCACGAACGACACGGGAGGCGCAGAGACCCGTCCGACCAATACAGCCTACGCACCCCGCATCCATGTCTAGTTTCAGGCATGGATGCGCGGGGCATACGCCGTGTTCACTGGGCGAGTTTCGCTCCCCCCGGCATCGGTCGTTTTCCAAGGGATGTTTCCCGATTCGATAGGAGCGCCTTGGTTTCCGCCCGCGACGCTCGATGTGATGCCGTTGACGTAGTGGCTGTGGGCTTTGAATGCATCAAGCTGACGCGTCCCAAGCGTCCGTGCATTTGCAGTGTCAGCGTCGGTCCCAGTAAATCGACGGAATTGGTTGCGCAGGTCAGGACACCGGAAGTTGTCACCGCCGAGGTCGACAAACTTGTGCATGCCGGCAGACCAGGCGCCGGACGCGACAACTAGGCTGTTTTCTTGTGCGTAGCCCCACAGCCCGGCGTATGCCGTCTTACTTAACGTGCCGCCCACGGCATCGATCTCACTGGCCAGCGGCGTGACCGTGTGACCGTCCAACGGACGGCCGCAAAGCGGAGAGCGATAGCCGGTGAAATACTGGCTGGCCGACCAAACCCAAACCTCTGCAACTTCAGCGACGATAATCGGGCCGACATTACTGGTCGGTAAGGACAGAATCGAGTAGACCTTCGGGTAACCGCTGAGCACGGCGAGCGCCGAAGCAACAAACGCCGTATTGGCGATCTTGCGGCTGCTATCGCCGGGGGGCTGATCCGGCGCATTCAGACCACCCACCCATTGAAAGGAGAGTGCTGTCGTGCCCGGCGTGACGGCACCGTCCGTCTTGAGCATCCAGAGGGTGTCGGCATTCAGCGAGCCGGACTCCACGGGAACTACTGCGCCAGATGTGAGCTTCGCCGCGCTGTTGGCGTCCGCTGCGCGCGCCCACGCGCCAGCTCCTGCCACGTAGATACCGTTCTCGGCGCCCGCCGCCTGGTCCTTCACTAGCACACGGTCGCCTGCTGTGAGCGCGACGTCATCCACCGGTCCCAGCCCCGTAAGCACGATCGGCCCCGTCGTGGCCACCCGAACCGATTGCTTGCTGTCCAGCTTGGCCAGTTCATCTCGGACGTAATCAATGACGTACGCGCGCGGCGCCATCACCACGGAGTTGTCGACGAGCAATGTGACGTTGGCGGCGTTGCTGGTCTGAAAGATTGACCGGACGTAGAACTGCTTGCCGCTGCCGCTGGCCAGGAGCGGCTTGATAGACTCGGGATACTTGCAGATCGCGTAGAGGACTCCGGTGTCGGTGATAATGCCGACTTCTCGAATCGTCCAGCCGCCTACGTCATCGGCCAGCCATCCTTCACAGACAAGCCAGTTGGGGTTGTTGGGGTCTTGCAAAAGCGCGTTAATCGGCTGGCGATGGACCTCGCGCCGCAGCGTCGTCGCAGTCGGATCCGGGTTGTAGACGGCTCCATTGCCGTCGCCGATGGCCATCGTTGTCAATGTGATGGGCTTGTTCTGAGCCTTTTGCTGAGCCTCATATGCGAGCCCGGCGTTGGTCAGAATGGTGTAGTAGTCCTGAGCCACGTCAGTTCTCCAAGGGGTAAATCGTGGTGATCTCGATGGTTTGCTGGCCGTAGCCAATGAATACGGCCCCGCGTTGCTCGACGCCGTCCAACTGCAACGGATATATGGTCGTCAGCTCGCCGCCGAGCGTCGCGGCCGCGATCACGGGCACGGGACTTCGTACGGTGAGGTACAACGTGAGCGCCTCGAGGTGGCTGCGCACGTTTTTGTACTCGTTGACCAAGGCGACGAGCGCGTCGTAGGTTGTCTCGTCAATTCCGCGGTCGGACAGATCCACGTCGATACGGAAGTGATACGACTGGCCACCGTACTCAAACCACTCGGCGATCTGACCTTTGAGGGCCAGCGTTTCTAAAACTTGTTGAATGGCCCACTTCGTGCCTTTGAACCGGTGCAGTTCGATCGCCCGCTTGAGCAACAGGCGACGCTCGTCGTCGTTGCGGGCAAACTGCCAACCTTCGCCAAGGATGTGAAACTGATCCGCGAGCACCGGCAACGCCGACGCGTTGACGGTGTCCACGAGATAGACCAGGAGCGGCGACAGGTCGATGTCGCTGATTCGAGCCGCCAGCTGTCCGAGCACTCGGAAGCGCTCGTCGCTGGCCAGCGGCGGCGGGAGCAACAGCGAATCAGCCATCGACCGTCCCCGAAACGGTGATATTGATTCCAGTGCACCGCGCCCACTCGTTCTCCGCGAGCACGAGCTTGGCCGGAGAGGTGCGCACGATGTCATACACACCGGTGACCTTCAGGGCGACATCCACCTGCACTGGCACGATGTCACGGCCGAGCCCCGCCGCGCGATCTGCCATATAGGCTTGGGCTGCAGCATTCGCCTGCGCGAGCACGCTGGCCACATCGGTGTCCTTATACAGCACCAGTTGTGCCTCGATCGCGTAGTCGACGGGCGTTGGGGCGAGCGCCTGCACCTGGTCGGTCAACGGGCGCACGCGGTCGGCCGAACACTTCGCTTCGACCAACGCCAGCATGTTGATGTCTGGCAATCCAGTGGTAAGCAGCGGGTAAAGCTTGACCACGCCAGGCGTGGGGGACAACACGGCCACGTCGACGATGCTCTGATGCGCACTCTTCGCGTGGAATACATAGGCCAACCGGCTGCCGGCAGTGCTGAAGGCTTCCGGAGCAAGCTTGATACGTTCCCGCAGGTGGTCGTTTTCTTCTTCCTCGACGCCGCCAGCGGTGACTGCGGTATTGGCGACCGTGATTTCGACGTCGCCCAACTCGTCGATCAGGCTGTTAATCTGCCCCGGTTGCCAGCCATTGCCGGCAGCGCCTGGGTCTTCACACGTTGCCGCCGTGTCTACCGACAATTGCCCAGCCACAAGCGTCACGTCGCCGTCGGTCGCGAATGTCACCGCACCGTCGCCCCCTTCGACGCGGGTGCCTGCAGGGATCAGTAGGTCGTTGGCCAGCACCGTCTTCAGAGCAAAGCGCAACGGCGTCATCGCCGATTGCGCCGGCAGGCGAGTGACGCCAACGAGTTCGCCCAGATAGTCCAGCATCGGCGCTCGAGCGTAATGCACCAGGCTTTGTTTTGCCGCTTCCTGAATGCCGACGCGCACCAGCGTTTCCCGATAGGCGATAACGTCGATCAGCAGTCGCTCCACCTGTGCGGGATAGAGTGTCTTGCCGGAGAGCGACTCGTATTGCGCGACGATTTCGGCGGTAATCGTTTTCGGATCTCGTTCGATGAAGCTCGGCTCGGGGAGGCTCACAGGCGCACCTCCGTATCACGCTTCACGCCGTCAGCCAGCTTCCAGCTCACTTTCAGGGCCATCTGCGCCTGATCGATCACCGGCGAGACCTTGAGCAATTCGCAACGCGGCTCCCATTGTCGGATCGCATCGACGGCTTCTCGTACCAGGTGCGGCACGGCCTGATCGATGGGGTAATCGATATAGAGATGTACGTTCGAGCCGAAGTCAGGCCGATGCGGGTCGCTACCCTTCGGCGTGCGGAGGATCACGCGGATGGCCTGGTCGATGTCTGCTTCAGCCTCAACAACGTCGAAGCTATTGAGAGCAGGCTGCCAGTGAACGGAGGAAATTTCGGATAGCCGGGTCATGCGGCTATCATGCCGACATGCCCGGCTGACGGATATTAAAGGCCTTTAAGGCTTGGACTATCGCTAGTGGGTATGGTGGTTCGAGTTTCCGCCAGCATCCATGATGGTGCCCGTGGCAGAGACATTGCCGTCGATCTGCATGTTGCCCTGGATCTGGGCACCAGCCCCACCGGACACTGCCAGGCCACCTTGCCCCGTCAGCTTACCCTTCACCAGCAAGTTGCCTGTCAACTCCGCGTCTGGCGCATCGAGCAGGACTTTGGTTCCAGATTTGAGAACAATTTCCGCGCTCGCTTCCACTTCGACGCGTCGAACGCCCGTGACCGTCAAAATGCCGGTGGCTCGGTCGTACTCGAGCAGAGCGCCGTCCTTGAACCGGATGGCAAACTTGTTCGGGTCCGTAACCGGGGGCGTGTCGGCTGAAGAATAGATCGCGCCGAGAATGACGCCATCCTCGCCACGTGCGTCCAGCAACACGGCCACCTGTTCGCCGATATCGTAGGTCCAGCAGGCTTGATCATCCTGCGTTTTCGGATAGGCGATCGGCAACCACATGGTGCGCATGTTATCGAGATCGGGCAGGCGCACCCGCGCGAAGCCCGGACGGGACGCGCTCACTGTGCCGAACTTCAGCGTGGCGCCGAATTCTTCCGTGGTTTCTGTCATTTCTTCTTGGTCACGGTACTCGTACCCACCACGCCCACCTGACCGTCTGTCGTGGTCCCGTACACCTTGAGGGCCTTGCCGGAAGTCGTCTTACCTGTACTGCTTCCCGTACCAACCTTGATTGGCAGCGCCACGCGCTTGATCTCCAACTCGGTGGTATAGCCGGCCCCTCGTTCAAGCCGGTGATGAGCCGACTCGACAAGGTATTTCCCTGAGAGCTTGCCGCAGTTCGCAAGCTCGACTGTCGTGCCGGCGACAAGTTTTGGATTGCCATGCAGCGTGATGTTGCCTGCGGTTTGCTGGAGGTTTGCCGCGTCAAGAGCAGCTTGCGTCTTCGTCTGGAGGGCAGCCTTGGACCCTCGCGCGCTGAATTTCAGCGTATCGCCACTCGCAGATTGGCCGGAACGCTTTTTCGTGCTCACCGTAGTCTGGCCAACCTCCGCGACGTTATCTCCCTTCACACCGTAGACCACCAGCCTCTTCGTCTTCGGATCGTGATACTTGCCCTTAGCGGCCTGGTAGACCTCCTTGATCTTGTCGCGCAGCCGAATGGACTGTAGGTCGCCCTTGGTGATGGTCAGGACAGCGTTCGTCTCACGCAGGTCCGCCAATTCGGTGAAAACCAGCTTGGTGCTGACGATCTTGAAGGCATACCCGAACTCGCGTGCCAGGCGCGTGAGGAATTCCACGTCCCGTTCCTGATACTGCGTGACCCGATCAATTCGGATGTCCCGGATCTTCCCTACGAGGGTGAGCTTGTTGCGCTTGGCGATGCGTTGCGCGATCGCAGCCAGCGTAGTGCCTTCATATGCTCGCCCGGCACGAGTGCGGACAGACTTCTTTACCCCGGTGGCCAACGCCCGAATTGTTACTGTCGCCGGCGGATGACCAAACTCGATTTCATCGATCTCAAACGTCCCACAGGGCAGCAGCGGCTCGTCGCTGTACCCAATTTTGAGCGATAGCGCGTCGCCTTTCCCTGGGTACCACTGCTCGATCCATCGGCCGTCAGCATCCTCCAGTTCGACCGACAACTCGTCGGACTGACCGTCCAGGTAATCCGTGCACGTGACAGAACGGACATACGGCGTGATGTCGTTGGTGATGTTCTTCTGTTCGTAGGTGAGCACAAAGACCGGGTGTGGCACCTTGGCCGTGGTCGTGGCCGACTGATCGTTCATCGCATCCACGGCGGGAGATCCTCTGACAAATCTGTTTGTTCAATCACAGGGATGGAGAGCCGCAGACCACTCGACAGCGTCGGTGTCAGCGGAACGTGCGGGTTGGCCGCCACGATCGCTTCATAGGCAAGTGGATCGCCGTAGTAGCGGTAGGCAAGTTGGTCCCAGCGCTCGCCTTCGGTGGTGATGTGGGTCAGGTACATCAGATGACCCTCGCGATGACCTTGGCTGCCAGCTGACTCATGCTCGGTGCCGCAGACTGGAGGGCGCTCGTCGCTGTCGACAGTTGCCCGCTCAGATAGTCAATTCGACCGCCAATAGTTGTGGCGCTGACCGAACTCAGAGCCCCCTGTGCGCTGCGGACTGCACTCAGCGCGTTATCGCTGGCGCGCAGCATGTTGGAGACGTCGGGAAGCTGGCCGGACAATCCACTTAACGTGGGAGAGAGCTTCTCCAATGGACCGGCAACCTGCTTAACGCTTGTCAAAAGGCCGGGCACGCGCCCCAACGCGGCAAGCGGGTTATCCGCCAACTTCTGTGCAAGTCGAGCGCCATCGACTGCAACGCGCAGCGCGGATTGCGCCTGGTTGGCGTAGGTTACGGCCTGACGCACGCCTTCGCGTACCGTGGCCGCAACGCTTTTCAGTTCGTTGGCTGCCGCATCGTCAACTGGCAGCGCCTTGGCGTTGGCCGGCGCAGGATTCGGCTGGACTGCGGGGGGCTTAAGTGGGTTTTTTTTGTCACCGACAAACTCGCGCAGGGTAATACCGGCCTCGAGCGCGACCAGCGTGCCCGATTTGTCCGTGTGCTTGCTGGTCGCCTGCACGCTGGTCAGTACGAACCATCCTTTGTAATCTCCGTTGCCCAGCACCAGAGCCATGGCTTGATGTGCACCGAGTGCCTTTGTGAGCTTCACGAGCTCGGCTTCCGGATCACAGTAATACTGATGAAAGGCGAGTTGGATCCGGACCTCGTCGAGCTTGTCGCCAATGAACTGCAGGCGCGGCTTGCCTTCAATCAGCGGGTGTTCGGCGAAATCGGCGCCGAACTCCGATTCGAATCCGTCAAAATATGTGATCAGGTCGAACTGGACATCCCCCAGGAGTGCGAACATCAGTAGGCCCTCCGCGCCTGTTGGGCGGTCACGCGTTTGATCATCTGTTCCAGCTCGCGCAGCGAAAGGTTGAGCGCGTCTGTGACCTGGCCCTTAACCGCTTCCGGCGAGCCACCCTGGACATGGATCGTTGGACTGAATTGAACTGTCATCCCCGAAGTACCGGCGCTGGCGCTCGATGAACCGAGGCGACCGGCGGCGATGTGTTGGGTCGCGGCGGCCGCCGCCGTATCCGACGCCATGCCGGCAGCCGCCCTTGAGGCGAGCCCCGCCGATCGGCCGATGCCCAGAGCAGCGCCTTGTGCAATGTTGTCGCCGAAGCCCATGAACACGCGGGACGGTGATCTGATGCCCAGCGTATTGGCAAACCAGCCTTTGATGTCCGAGCCGAACGAGACGATGCTGTCGCGCGCGGCCGAAATCTTGGACGTCACGCCGCTGACAAGCCCGTTGATCAGATCCGCTCCCGCAGAGAAGAACCGATCTTTCAGGCCCTTGAGCCAGTTCCAGCCGACCAGAATCGCTGATTTGACCTTGTCCCAGTTTTTCCACACCAGATAGGCGGCAACGCCGATGGCAGTAACTGCCAAGCCCAGCGGATTCATCAGCATGGCGCGGCCCAGCCAGAGCACCGCCTGACCAGCCAAACGTAAGCCGGGCAGCAGATTCCCCACCAGCAGCCGCCCTAGAAACAGGCTGCCGCGAGCGGCAAGCATCAACGGTCCACCGAAGGTCATCAGCAGGCCTTGACCGAAGGGTAACAAAAAGCGCCCAAGGAGCAACGTCGCTCGACCGAGCGATAGCATCCAGCCGCCGAGGCGGCCGAAAACGCTCGCCAGCTTGGTCGCCGTCTGCGTGCTCGCGCCAAACAATTGGAATACCGTGGCGAGACGCGAAGATCCTCCGAGCAGCAACGCACGCATCAATGTCCATTTTGAGGACACCGTCGTGAATGCCGTGCCGAGAAGGTTCAGAGGCGATTTAACAAAGAAATTCAATCCCCAACCCAAGGCTAGGGTGGCGACCTTCAGGCCAACGATGCTGACGGCGAAGCCAGCGACCGCGCGGATGACACCAGGGTGTGCAGCAGCGAACTGGCCAATCTTGTCGATCATTGGCGTGAGCGTGCCGAGCAGCTTGGTCAGGGAGGGCATCAGCGTACTGCCCACAGTAATGCCGACGTCGGCCACTCGCGTCTTGAAACGCTCCCACGCCTTGGTGGCGAGCTCGGCGCGCTTGCGATAGTCCTCATCGATGGTGCCCATTGCTTCTTGGCTACCCATCTTCTTTTTGTTGTCCTGGTACTTGTCCCACCCCTGGCGCATGGCCAGCAAATGGTTGATGGTCTGGATGTCCTGGAACACCTCGTTCAGGCCAAAGCTTTCCATCAAACGACGTTGAGCCTCTTCGTCTCCCTTGGCGCCCGCGTCCTTCCATTGCTTCATGAACCCGTCACCTCGTGACGAGATGAACTTCTGGGCGATTTGCAGAGACGCTTCGTAGCTGGAGTAGCCATCGGAGACGAGGTTTTGCATCGACTTCTGATAGTCCACGCCGGCTTTTGAATAGGCGTCTATGGTGTGCTTGGCGTTCATGTGCGAGAGCCAGTTGCGCAGGTTGGTCACGGCTTCGTCACCGGAACCTGCGCCTTCACGACCGACCTCGAGACTGGCGATAATCTGGGTGAGTGCGTCCTGCCCCTTGATGCCCTTTGATGCGAAGGCCGCTGTCATCTCCGGCAGCGCCTTGGCCATATCCTTGAGCTCGAATCGACCGAGCTTGCCGCCGAAGGCAGCGCGGTTGAATGCTTCCTTGAGGGCGGTGTCGCCCTTGATACCGAGCGTCTCCGACAGCGAATACACCATGCCGGCAAGGTCTTTCATGTCCGCGTTGGTGGCGGTGGCCACCTTGCCCAGAAGGCCCGAATACTCTCCTGCCTTATTGGCATCCATGCCCGCCGCAACGAGGGTGCCAACGCCCTCAAGAATCGCAGCATGTCCCTGACTGGTTGACAGCGCAGCCTGGCGGACGGCTTCGCCCACCTTGAATTCCTCCTGTTTGGTCAGGTTCCCGGTGATGGCGATGTCACGCAGCCCAGCCTCGAAGGTCGCGGCTTGCTTGACCGCTCCGATGAGAGGTGCGGCCGTCGCTTTGGCAGTAAGGTAAGTTCCAACCATCTCGCCACCGAGACCCATACGCTGCTTGTGAAGCGCTTCGCCGCGTGCCAGTTGCCCTGCCAGAGCGGCCTGCTTGGTCGTCAACGCGTCCATCGTCGTGCCGAGCCGCTCATATTGGTGGCGCAACTCGCCGACATTGCGCATCGGGTGCGCCATCGCGCGCGACATCACCTCGCCAAGCCGGGCATGCTTGACCTGCAGGTCATCGGCCACTCTGCCAAGGTTCGACATGGTCGTCTTGGCGCCGGCGAGCGCGGTGCCGAAGCTGGCCAGCATCGTCGCGCCGATCTTGACACCAACGTAAAACTCACTTGCCATGTGGATACCTCGGAATTAGGATGCGGCTATGGACATCGAAACCCTCGCCAAAACCATCGCCTACGTTGTGATTGCCACGCTTTCAGTGGCGCTTGGCGTGTGGCTGCTCATCGAGCTGCCCCTGTGGGCCGCGCCGTTGATGTTCGGCGTCGCCGTGTTTTTTGGGTTGGTTTTCCTGGGGCCGGTTATCGCCGTTGCGGCATTCTGTGTCGCGGCCCTCATCAAAGCAGCCGCGTGGCTGGTTAGCCATCGCCGTGCTCGCGCTTGATTTGCTGGCTGGCGTCGGTAATCCAGTCACAGAATTCATCGACGCTCAGCTGGTCAATCTCACTCGGCTGCATCCGGAACCACCTCGCTAGCAGGCTTTGCCCCGACCGCAGGTTTTCCGGTGATACCCACAAACTCCAGAAATCGGGCCTTCACCGCTTGGTAGTCGGCGGCGTCCATCTCGTCCAGATCCTCCGGCACGAGATTGCACATACGTGCGACGCCGTTCAGTTCGAGCGACACCTCGCTCCCGCCGCTTTGCTCGCCGATGGCCTTCAGATCCTTGACTTTGAGTCGGCGGACGGTGACGGCGCTCAATTTCTGACCGGCTGCCGTCGTGAACGGGTACTGAAGTTGGATCTCCATGAGATTTCCTTTGCGTGTGGTGAATGAACGAACTACACGAAGGATTCTCAGTCGGCCCAAGATTCCAGTCAGTTAATCTGCTTTACCAAATGAAAAGGCCCACCGAAGTGGGCCGTGAGGAAAAGCGCCAGATTGCGCAATTTCGCAAACTGCTCAGTCCGAATGGCGCGGGTCAGGTGCCGGTATTGCTACGGTAGTCGGCCAGCATGTCTTCCCCGTTGACGCGGAAGATGTTGGCCATGTAGTCCAGCTCGAGCACCTCCTCGCCGTCGATGACCTGCTTGATGTAGGTCGCACCGAACGCCGAACTGAATTCCGCGTTCTCGTGCTGCTTGAAGGTGCCCAGCGGATTCTTCTTGAACATGACCGTCAGGAACGTCACCAGGCTGACCTCCTGGATGCGCCCTTGCGCGCCGTAAGTCTCGATGCTGGAGCGGCACTGAAGGGACACAGCCTTGAAGGGGTTGGCCACCGTCTTGGCCACGTCCTTGTACAGCGAGTTCCACTTCACTTCACCCTCGAGCTTGTCGAAGCCGGCCGGCAACTCGATCTTGCCCACCATGCCAAGCGCCTTGTGTTCCTGCATGATGGCCGAAATGTCGGGCAGCTTGATCTCTTCTGCGCGGCCGAGCAGCGAGTTCCCGTCAACGTAGATGTTGGCGTTCGTGATGCGGTTGATTTCGATCTTGCCGGCCATGATCAGTTACCTCCCTTCAGGGTCAGCAGGTATTCCGAGGTGATCTCGGTCTCAAACGTGAGGCGCTCGAGCGGCGGCGGCACCGTGTATTTGTAGTTGATGAGCAGGTGCCCGTTGGCCAGCTCGGTTTCTTCGTTGCGGGCCGGGTCGAACCAGGCTTTGAAGCCGAGCAACGCACCGTCGCCGATGAGCTTGCGGCCGTACCCGTTCACCGACTCGACCAGGGCATCAATCAGGGCCTGATTGATCGGCATATCGATGTACTGCTGGCTGAAGTACCGCAGCGATTCGTTGATCACATCACCCGTGCGCCGGACGTTCTCGAAGTTGCGCATGTGTGTGACGGTCGGCCAGGCGGCGGTACGGTTCCCCCAGAGGCGGAAGCCCGAACCATAGCTCGAGAAGATGGTGGTGATCCCTTGCTCGTTGAGCAGATTCACCTCGGACTGCGGGTCGTCGATCATTGCCGAAAGCTGACGCTCCACGCCCGTCACGCCTGCAATTTCTTGGTTGGAGCTCGACCACCAGAAGCCCTTTTCCAGGTCGATCTTTGCACGCAGCCCTGCCGCTCGGGCGGACAGCGGCTCGAGGCGTTCCGCGTTCGTCGCGGCGTCGTACACCTTGACGTGCGGGTAGCAAATGCGCACCCGGTCGCTCGAGGTGTTGAAGTTGATGGCACCCATCGGGCCGCGACCAGCGATCGCTTGCGCATAGGTGGTACCGATCGGCGCATCGATATAGGCCACTGCGTCCAACTGGTCGGCCATCGCGATCAGTTCAGTGGCAACCGAATTCTGCGTGCAGAACGCCGGCGAGATCAGGATCTTGGCGAAGAAGCCGAACAGGTTATACGTGTCCTTAAGCGCCTTGATACCCGTGCGCACGCCAGCGGCATTGACAGCGCCGATGATATCGGCAGCCGTGACCTTGGTTGGGTCGGCGTAATCGTAGCTGGCCTTCAGGCTGGCGCCTGCAGCAATGCCGCCTCCCTTGATGCGGGTCAGCATCCCCGTCAGCGTGTCGACCGAATAGTCGGTGTCCAGAACGTGGGTTGTGTTTCCGTCGTTGCTTTTGATGACGAGCGCTGCGACGGCACCGTGAGCCAGGCTCACCCGATCCGTGGACAGGTCGAAAGCGATCGCTTCGGCGGCTACAGCCGTTTTATGAATCGACGGATCCAGCACGTTGATGACGATGACGGTGCCCGCGCCATGATCGTAGATCGCATCGAGCGCCTGCGGAATGGTGAAGCCAGCAAGCTGCGAACCAAACGCGGCCGCGTCCTTTTCCGACAGCGACAGCGTGACCACGTTGACCGGGCCGACCGGCGCGGTACCGATTAGGCCGATCACCGCAGATTTGACGGTACGGACCGGACGCGGCCCTTTCTCGATCTCGATGGTTTCCACACCATGCAAGTAGTTTGCTGCCATCGCTTACTCTCCTTTCGCGGCGGATTCATCCGCGCTGACATTCGCACGCGTTGCGGCCTTACTGCCCTGTTTGACGGGGGTCAAGTGCCCCAAGGCCAACAGAGTCCGCGTGTACTCGTGGGTTTCGGGCAAGTCGACTTCCTCGCCGGCGTGAAGCATCACCTCTTGGTGTTCTGCGCCATTTTGCAGCGTCACACCGCTCGTCGGCCCGCTGTAGCGGTATTTCATGAGTCCTCCTCATAGGTCACCTCAGTCAGAGGTGTCTCAGTGTTGATATCAGCGTCCTCGACCAGCATGGCTTCGGAGGCTACGTCCACGGCGTACTGCCACAAGCCTGCCGTCTCTCCCAGGAACTTCTCCGACACCGCCCAGACTTTGCGGCAATCAGGCGGACGGAACCCCACCAACGCTGCGCGCACGAGATCCACCACGTCAACGGCGCCGCCCTTGCCGTTGAGCTGACGCAAGATCACCGTGACCGACAGCTTCACGGTGCGCGGCTGTGCGATGTAGCTAACGTCGACCGTCTTGTCGAACTGACTGCCGAGGTAACTCACCAGCAGCGCGCCTTTGGGATGGTTCAGTCGATAGTCCTGCGGTCGATCCGGGAAGTACTCGGCCGTTAAATGGGGGAGCTTCACCGCCAGGCGCTGCACGACCGCGTCGATGATCTGCAGGGTTGTGGCCATCAGTAGCGATCCAAAATGTCGGAGCTGAAGCGGCGAGGTTTTGCCCGCGTTTTCATCTCGCCAGGTTCCGCCGCCGCTTCGCCGGTGGGAAGACCTATGGTGAGTTTGGCGTCGCGGATGGCCTCAAGCATCTGCAGGACTGATTTGTAAGTGCGCGTGACCGCATCGGGCAGGTCAGCGCCTTCGGGGCGCCGCGCGTACAACCAGTGACGGGCCAAATTGACGGTCATATCCTTCACAACAGACGGAACCGGTGCATCTGGCCCACCGAGCGGCAGGTTGTAGCGCCCGCGCAAATGGGCATCGACCAGCTCCTCGGCCTGCCGTACCGCTTCCTCGACCACCACCGAATTCAGGGTGGTGGCCGATTCATCGTCGTTCGAAAGCCAGATCAGCGTCTGCAGCGGAACCGCCAACTGGAGATCGGCAAGCGAGCAATAGCGCATGGACGCCTCAGAACGTTGCCGGACGGGCCACCGCACGTGCCAAGGCCATGAAGCCCTGTTGCAGGTGGTCCTGTCCGATCGTGAGCCAGCGGTCGGTCTCGTAAGCTTCGTCGCTGACCGCCACCAACGTCTGATCGCCCACCTGCACCGGCTCGCCGTCGATCTTGAAGGCCGGCAGTCGACCACGTAGCGTTTCGACGAGCGCGCCCACCTCGATCGCCTTGGTCTTCACCTCGTTCATCAGGGCAATTTCGTCTTCCGTCAGATCCCGATAGCCGGTAATTCGCTTGTGCTGGTTCTCCATGCTCAGATGCTCCGCACGATGCGAATGAGGTCGCCAGCGGCGGCCGCACTGTCCCAGGCATAGCCGTTGGCAGTGCCGGCGGCTTTCGTGATTGCTCGGCCGCTTGCGTCGGACTCGACCTCCGCGCCTACGGCGATCGCGCCGCCCGCCTCAACGAGGATTGCGCCGAGGATGTTGGCCGGCGCCACGCCACCTGCCTCGGTGTCAGCCTCGACGACACCCAGCGCCTTGGCCCCGGCCGTGCACACATTGCCATCGAAGGCAACAAAACGGCGACGAGTCAGATCCGTCGCGGCGATGACCGAAGTGGTCAGTACAACTTGCTGCGTTTTCATTGCTTACCTCCGGTCGACGAACTGTCCTTCTTGGCCGCCTCGGTCGAGGCCTTGTCGGCAGCGGCTTTTTCATCTGCAACAATCTTTGCTGCCGCTTTCTCCGCCTCGGTTTTCTCGGCTGCCGCTTTTTCCGCGTTAGCCTTTTCAGCGGCAGCCTTTTCGGTCGCAGATTTCTTTGCTGCATCGCCCTGGCTCACAACCGGCTCAAGAAAGCGGCGCAGCTTGGTAGCCTGCGCGGCGGTGAGCTCAATCGTGCTGCCCTCCGGGAAGCGTTCGCCGTCGTGCTCCAGATCGATACCACGCACGCGATAGGTTTGGATGTTCATCGTTGGCCTCACGCGTTGGTGTCTGCGATCAGATAGCCGGCGTCGGCGCCGACCACCACGGGTTTGTAGACGTCGGTGTGGCGCACGAAGCGCACCTTGCCGCCCTCGGCGTCGTACTTGTCCGTCTCCGGCATCCCTTTCTTGCGCAGCGTGTAGCCGAAGGACGGCTCTTCATAGTCGGCGACACGGTCGGCGCTCGGCTTGGCGACGTAGGCGAGGATCATGTTGTCGCGCCACACATCACCCGCTGCAACGTCGCCGGCGAGCGCTTCACCGATGAAGATGTCGTTAATGCCGAAGAGCATTCGCAGATGCTCCAGCGCGACGAGCTTGCGTTCATTGCTGCCCAGCGCGGCCTGCAGCTTCGTGTGGAACTTCAGCGATTGATAGACCGAGGCCCCCATCACGATCGTGTTGGGACGAATGCCGATACGGCTGCGCACAACTTCCTTGCCGGTTTCAACGGCGGCCACAGGATCCCCGCCGTTGTTGCTCCACTGGCTTGCACCAGACAGTGCCACCTTGCCGCCGGCCAGATACGTGCTGGCGTTCTGTGCCAGCGCAGCGCAGGCCCACTCGCAACGAAGATCAATCGCATCTTTGACGCGCTTGGCAGCACGCGCTTCGGCATCGAACATCGATTCCTGCTGCTCGCGGTAATCGACCGGATAGGCCAGATCGTGTTCGCGTAGCACGACATCGAGCGAATCGATATCGTCGGGCGTCATCACGTTGGACTTGGCGCGGATTGCGCGCTCGGTGTCCCACAGACGGAAAGCCTCTTTACCGAACAGCGGCACAATCGCCCCTTCTTTGTTCGACGGTGCGATCGGGAACAGTGCTTCACCGATGTACTGCGCGTTGCGATAGCCGCGCGCGATGTTGGTCAAAACCGGGTCGACTACCCGGAGCTGACGGAGACGGTCAACCATGTTGGCTCCTTAGTTTGTGATGAGCTGGCGCGCGGCCTGCTCGTAGGGGATTCCCTTCTCAGCCGCCAGCTGTGTGGCGCGCACATGCAGGGTGAGGCGCTCGGGGTCGGTAGACTTCTCGGCGAATTCGGCCACGTTGACGTTGCCGCCGGAACCCGACTTGTCTTTGGTGGCAGATTCAGCGAACTCGACGACTTTGGGCAGTTCACTCAGGAAGCCCTTGAGCGCGCTCACCAGAGGCTGTTTGTCGTCGCCGTCACCGAACTCGACCGACTTACCATCGGCGCCCGGCGTTGCAACTACGTCCAGCGCTGACACAACAGCATCCTTGTGCTTGGGGGCCAGCAGGCCTTTCGCTACAAGGCCCTCCGCAAACTCTGCGTTCTCACGGTGGCGCTTATCAGCCAGCGCCAGCTTGTCCTTTGCGTCACGCTCGGCAAGCTGCCGCTTGAGCGTCGCGTTCTCGGCCTCGAGCCGGGCTTGATCTTCAGGTGTCACGGATTCATTCTCCTTTTCGGAAACGGCGGTAGACGCGACCGCAGGCGCATTGGGAACGGGATCTGCAAACGCAGGGGTGGACGTGCTTTGGCTCAACGCAGGCAGAGCAGCGGATTCTTGAAGCGAGTCCACGTTCCAGCCCGGCAACGCCCGATCGGCATCTTCCTGGCCGAACTTACCGATGAACCAGTCGCGCAAGCTGCGCCAGAGACCCGCGTTCGTGCGGTCATCCCAGTCACCGAACTCGACGGTCTCCTGGAAAGCGACACAGCCGTCTTCCGTATCAGCGAAAGACGGGTTGTCCAGCCCCTTCACGCCGGGTGGCTGCGCGCCGAGGAAACCGACGTGGCGGAGATACCAAACGCCGGGCACGGGATTACTCGGTGAGTCGGGGGAATAGAATTTGGACGAAACCTTGCCGTAACGGCGCTGCCCGACCTGCTCAGCGAACGTCGCCTCTACATCGCGTGGCGCGGCGAACAGGCCGCGATCAGTAGCCACGATCGACTGCACCCAGCCATGGGCTGGATCGTCAGTAGTCGGATGCCCGATTACCAGCGGGGCTTCGTGCAGGTCGGGGTTGTAGGCGCGGGCCGTCGCGGCGACGTCGGCCTCAGAAAACTCGATGACATCGCCCGCCATGGTCACGTGGCGGCCGGGCCGGAAGATATGGATGAGTTTGGGCGTGTTCATACCGCCATATTCGGCGGCGTCACGGTGACGGTCTTTTAATCGTCTTTACAATTCTGCGACACGAGACGAATTGGGCGGAGAAGATGGGGATGAGTTGTGCGCAGCAAGCCTTTATAAAAGCTTCGGGCGCGGCGCGTGCGTAACCGGGCTATCGTTGCGTGCCCTGTGACACACAAACCCGTCAGCGGGGCTAAACGCCCGCAGCCGTTTTCAGGTGCCGCAGGATTGTTCCGAGAACCGCGTCCGTTGCTTCAGGTTGCAACGTGCCGTCGCTCGTCACCGGCAGGAAAGGTCTGGCCGGGATATCGGATCCGGGATGATTGACGGATGCCACGACGCGACCACCGAAGGCCAGTGCTTTCTTTGCACGCGGACGGATCACATGCGGCGCGGTCTTACCGCCGAGCTGATGGATTCTCGCGTACACCACATTGCTGCCAATCACCGCCGTGTGCGCATTGTGATCGGTGGTGACAGATGCCGCGAGTCGGCCGCTCTTCTGCAGCGTCACGCCGCCCTCCGACTTGGCCCGTTCGCTCGGCGTCCAACGCGGGCGCCCCTCGGACTCGAAATTCTCTTCCACGACGCTCTCAAGCGTCGCGGCGATCTTCCGCATGGCAGGCGTCATGTCCGACGCCGCCGATGCCAGGCGTTTGAGCCCGACCTGAAGCCGGGTGTCATCGACATCGATTCGGACAAATTCACTCATACGGCACCCGCCAGTTCCTTTTCGGCCAAGGTGGCCAGATCGCCAACATAGCGTTTGATGTCGGGCACCCACGCAGCCGCGCCAGGGTTGTAGCTCCAGCCGACGTCCGGCGAAATGACAATTTTGCGCTTACCGAACGGATCGTCAGGATGCGCAGTGGTGTAGGTCGTGACCTCGCGCATTTCGCCGGTCTTTTCTGAGAGCAGGCGCATTGCGGTTCCCAACCTGCCTTCGGACGAATCGACAGTGATTCCGCGCACTTCGATATCGTCGGCCGACAGGGCAACGACACGGCATCGGCATCCCCATCCGTTGGGCGGATAGAACGACGACCAAAACGAATCGTCATACCGAAATACCTTGCCATTCAATGCCCGGTGACTGGGACGCGTGCGGCTGTCGAGGATGGCGACGTACTTCCAGTAGGGCCGGTCGTCGACATTCTCAAGCTGGCGCTGGAATCGCCCGGCCATGTACGCCGTTTGCACGTTTGCACGAAAAATCGTTTGCAGCCGCCATGGGCTGCCGAGTTGAACCTGACTCATCTCGCCAGTGTGCTCGTCGACGTGCTCTTTGCGTCCCCACCAGCCCTTGGCCTGAAGCACTGGCGTGAGCTGCTGCCCGAACCATGCTGCCGTCTTACCTTCGGCCAGGACTTTCTCCAAGGCGTCGCGGATGTCCTGCAGGATGTCCAGGCGCGTGACTTTGGCAACGGTAAATGCCTGCGCCTGGGCCTCTTGCCATAGCTCTTGCCAGTCCCAAGTGATTGCAAAGCCTTTGCGCTGAAAGTAGGCAATTGCATCCTGCGGCGGCAGACTCATTGCGTGGGCGAGATTGACATCAGACATGCAGCATCCCCCAAACCTTTGCCGTGAAGATGACTCGCGCGAGGCGTTGCTGCAGACCGGCCGCATCCATTGTCGGGTACAGCTCAGCGAGCATACCCAGCAACTCATCCGGTTGCGCGCCTTTCGCAACCCGCTTTAAGAGCGGCGCGAGCATCGCCTGGGCATCTGCGCTCATTGCATCAGCGGAGAGCGAATCCAGTGCCAGATCGATGGCATCCTGATCGGGCGCGTCATCGGATTCCGCAAACGCTACCGATTGCGTCGTGGGCGAAGACGGTTCTACCAGATCTGCGTCCTGGAGGTCGTAGGCGCGCTTGAAGTAAGCCGGGGTGAGCTTTGCGCCGGCCCGAACCAGCTTCTCGTCGCGCTCTGCCAGCATTTGGTCGACCTCTTCTTGCTCCCACAAGGAAAACGCAGGCCGCGCACCATCGTTGAAATTCAACTCACACACCCAACGGATCAGGGTGTTCATGGCTTCTTCGACAATGGCTTTGTCACCGTCGCGAATGTCGCGCGTCACCTCAAGACCTGCCTGGGCCGAGGCACGGTTCGCGCTTGCCTCGGTGGTTTGATTCTGGCCCAGCAACGCGATCGACACTTCGGAGCGGCAAAAGTGCAGCAGGCGTTCGTAGACGTCGGCGTTGTTCGCGCCATTGGCCGCTTCCTTGATCTCCACGCTGGAATCATCAGGAATGACAGCGACAGCGTCCTGCACCATGTCCTCGAGGCGATCGAGCAACTGGTTAGTCTCATTATCGGACGCGCTGCGTGGATGTTTGCCGATCACCCAGGGAGCGCCGTACTTCTCGGTGAATTGCACCCAGAATTTCAGTCCACCCTTCTTGAACGTGGTCGGCCAGAAGCACATGGACAAATCCGCGAAGCCGTAGGGATTGTCGTAGCTCGGATCCTGACGGGGCACAAGGAACTTGCGCTGCGGCAATTCCTCGCCCTTGATCGGGCTTTGCTTGGTGCGCAAGCACAGTTGGTTCCCCTCGTCGTACACAAACCAGTCTGCAGGTTTGCCAACAACATCAACGGGCACTAGGTAGCTGCCGACCTTGCCCCACATCACCTCCATCGGCTGATACCCGTAGAGGACAGCATCCAGCATCTCGGTGATGATGCGAGACAGATCGAGATCGGCGAAGATGGACTCGATCGATCTGGCCACGCGACTCTTGGCCTTTGCTCGGTCAAGCCCCCACTCAAGTGCTTTCACGGCGGCTTTACGACGGCGAATGCTGCCACCAACGTGTGGATCGGCACGTAGTTCCCGATAGACTTTCAAGTCCTTGCCGAGGGCTTTGAGCACGGGATCCGGGTTCGGCAGGTACATGCCGAGCGCGTAGAAATCGATGCTACGTCCACGCGTTGCGATCTGATCGGACAGTGAGGTGCTCGGCTCGGCGAACTGGACAAACTCGGTGGGGCTGACCCACATGCCTTTGGCTTTCATCAATACCCCTGTGTGATTCTGGCGCCGGTGCGGCGTCGCCGCGATTTCACTGCTACCGGCCCGTGGTTGATCTCGCGACTGGCGAAGTAGGCGAGCGCGACTGCCACGGCTGCGTCGCCGTGACGCTTCCCCTTATCCTCACCGGTCGTGCGAGTCTCTGGAATGCGCGGCACCCCCTTGATGACCTGCACGGCTCGCAGATCCGCCAGGATGTCGGCGTCGCGCGGCAGACCATCGAGCGTGCCATCTTCCAGCGCCGCTTTAACCGGTGGCATATGCTCGCGATACCAGCCTTCTGAGAGCATCACCTGCTGGATCCGGCTCGCGCCGTAGCGTTGCATGGCAACCTCGGCCAGGTACTGGCCATTGCCGCGCGCATCGAACGCGCCGCCCGTGAAGCGAGGCAGGCGGTCGAGTAAGTAAAAGGCGATCTGCTCTTGCTGGCGAAACGGCACGTTGCGCAGCTCCACTATGAAGGGCACACGTCGTACCAGGTTCTGCGCCTGAATGAGCGGAACGTGCACGGTCAGGTCGCCCGTGCGCCCGAAGTCCTCGCCGTTGAATGAGATGGCATCGGGCGGCAGTGCTGCCAGTAGTGGGGCCATGTGCGCCTCTTGCCAGTCGCGGCATTCTGCGGCGCGGATGTGGTCCGGCAGCACTTCGAAGCCGGATCGGCACTTCCAGCGCAGCACGGGCGTATCCGCAGACATGCGCGATTCGATCAACGCCCGAGACAACCAGGCGCCGCCTGAGTTGGCGGGCACGCAGTCCAGTTCCTCCTGTGCGCCGTCGCCATAGAACGCGTAGACGTCAGCCATCCATGCCGCCTCATCCGACGCGGACCACTCTTTGCCCAGGCGCAGGCAGACGCGCCGGTACAGGCCATCGGCCACGGCATCCTGGAACGTGATGCGATGTACCGTGCCTTTACGCTTCTTCGCCCGAATATCTTCCACGAGCTCATTGAAGGCGTTATCAGTGCCGTTGTGCGTCGAGATAACGCGGACCCGACCGCCCCAGATCAACATGGCCAGCGCCGCTTTAAGCAACTCGCTCAGCTGGTCGTGGAAGGCAGCCTCGTCGATCACGATCGTGCCTTGGCGACCGCGCAGGTTGGACGGCCGGCTGGTCAGCGCCACAATCCGGAAACCTGACGCAGGAAAGCGGATCGTGAACGTCTTGATGTTCTTGTCCGCGTCGTCGTCTTCCCAGAAACCCTCTTCAATTTCGGACGCCGCGTGGTGAAACGCTCGAGCCCACATCGCACAGGCCTGGATGTACTCGATGGTCATGTCCTGGTTGTACGCGATGTAATACACGTTCTGACCACCGGCCGAGCGATTGGCCGCCGCCGTCAGAACGTTGTCGGCAGCTTCGCCCCAGGTGAGGCCCGTGCGGCGGCTCTTCTCGATCACCTTCAGCGGGGATTTGTCCGCGACCCAGCTTTGCTGATAGGCCATCAGCACCGGTGGCGCGTCGACGGTCGCCGTGTTGGGAAGGCGGGCGGGAATGGGGCTCATCCGGCGATCCCCAGAATCTCGCGGCGCAATGCATCAACGGACTCCGCCGACAGGCCGCCTTTCTTAGCAATCTTCTCAACGTTCGCGGCGGCGGCCTCGGCACGCGCCTGGATCTCAAGCCGGAATTTCTTCTGGTTCACGGACGCCCGCGCAAGCGTCGCAATGTTCTTCGCTGCACTGGACAACAGGCCGATCCGCTCAGCCGGATCTATATCGTCTTCTCCGGCCTCCTGCAGATTCACGATGCTCTCGAACAACTCCGTTTGCACCAGCGCGATGACGGCCTCGGAACGGGCGTCCTGATCGTCGGCCGCGCCCTCTGTGAGAAACCGCGCCGCTTCCGTACTGGCCTTGATGGCCGCAAAGCGCCGTTCGATCTTCTGGCCATGGCGATGAATCGCCGACTTGCTGATCTGGTAACCCTTCGTGCGCAGGATCTCTTCCAGCGCCTGATAGCCGCTGAAGTTGCTTTCTGCGAGGGCGCGCTCCAGCCAACGCCGCACGTCGTCCGGCAGGCCGTCGATGCTCGAGCGGCGCACCATTATTCGCTCCAGTACTTTTCCGGCCGTGCGATACCCGGCGCACAGTCGATCGTGTACTCAGCGATGTCTACGCCGTAACGCGTCAGGTCGGCGAACCACGCACCCGACGGCGACTTGTTCAAATCGACGAGGCGACGATCAGCGAGGTAGTCGAGCTCACGCCGGACTTCGAGCGCCGTCGTATCGGGGTAGATAGCGCGCATGACCTCCAGCAGAAACTGCTCGTTGCTGGTGTGCGGACGGGCCTTGTCTAGCGTACTGATGAGATTCCAGCGCATCGACTCACGCCGGATTTTGATGTGGTCAACCATGGTTTGCTCCCTTCATTTGAACGACCTCAAGCTTGTTATAGAGCGCGTCCAGCTTGGCCTCGATCACCGTTTGCCCACGGACGTAATCCTCACGCCGAACGTACTGCAGCGGCAGATCTGCCTGGAAGCGCAGAAAGTCACGCTCCAGGCGCGAAACGGTCTCGGCTTCCTTGCTGATCTGAGAGAGCAGCGTTCTGATCTGCTCCTCCTGTTTCAGGTCACGCTCGGCCTGCCGGCGTTCAATCTGCGAGAGCAGCATCTTGCCCGCCCCGAACATGAAGCCCAGGAACGCCCCGAGCAGCGAAAGCATCTGCCAAAACTCCACCTGTACGGTCATTCGCAGGTTCCCCCGTATTGTTGAAAAATCATCGACGCGTTGTGACCCAGTCGATCAGGTCAATGAACCGCCCCGCGCACACGCCATATAGGTCGTACATCGCCTTCAGCGCGAGGGCCACGTCATCGGCAGCATCACTTGCCGGAGCTGGTGGCAGCGGGCAGGCCGTCGAGTACTCCGCCGGAAGCGGCGGCTGCGGCGCGATCACGGGCGGCGTGGATGAGGTACATGCTGTCAGCATCAAAACGGCAACCAGAACGGCTACCGGCAGTCTTGGCGAGCACATCGCGTAGTTCCTTCGTGGATTTCTGGTCCTGGGCGTTACGCAACGCGAGTGCATTGCGCATGTCACGGCTGGCCGCCTGGCTGTCCTGGATCAGGTGCTGGCTTGCGTCTATCAGGCCCGACAGGTTCTGGATGGTTTTTTCGGCGGTCTGGGCTTGCTGTGCATTCGCTTCGAAGTGGCGTCCGAAGAAGAAGCCACCCACGGCCGCGCACAACATCACACACAGGGCGATCAACGCCACTCGCTCGCGCGTCATGTGCAACTCCCATGGCCCCAGCCAGCCCGGATATAAACCGGCTCAAGCAGTCGCAGAATCCGACGCGGGTACGCACGGTTCTCACGCCAATTGGCTTCGGACCGTCCGGCGTTGACGGTCTCGACGCTGCCAAACCATTGACCCGCGTCCTTGCCAGCCCGTTCGGTGGCAGTTTCATCGCGGATGACCCATCCCAGGCCGCCGTTATAGGCAGACAGCGTTTTGGCCATGCGCTCGCATGGCGTGCCGGCACTTACGCGCTGCCACAGATGATGGTCGTAGGTAACAAGCGCGCGCAGGCTCCAGCCCGGATTGAACGGTTGCCGATCGGCAAGAGCGGGATAAACCTGAGCGATCCACGTCGCAGTCGCCGGCATGAACTGCGCCATGCCCTGCGCGCCGACGTGCGACACGGCGTCGGGACGCCATCCACTTTCCTGATGCAACTGACCGGCGAACGTTGCAACGGGAGCGTCGATGCCCCAGATGGCGCGCGCCGCGCGCGTCAGGTCGGCGCGATACTGCCTTGCCGCGGCAGGAACCTGAGCGGTGGCCGGATGACTGAAAAACCCGCCCCAGTACAGCAGGCCAGCGAAGGCTGCCCACCGAAGGAGTGCGATCCAGAAATTGACGCTTCCTTGCAAGGACTCGCGGTGCTTGGCGGCGCATACGCCGAGCGAGAACAGCGCCACGGCAATCCAGACGATCTGCAGCGTGCTCATATCAGAGCCCCAGAGCGACGCCGATCACCACACCAGCGACGATGGCTGCACGACGCAGCATGGCGGCCGCGAATACGAGCTGATAACCATCGACAACCGGATAGTCAGCCTCGTTCGACGGTTCGTCGGTACCGTGGCGCCAGTCACGCCGCAAGTAGGCGTCCGGTCGCGCATAGGGAAAGAGACCGCGATCCAGCCAGTACGCGACGACTGCGGCCAAACTGATAAGGCTCAGCTTGTACAGCGCGACGGGCAGTTGCTGTGGAGAGACGAGCGCGATCGCGACAACGAGTAGCACGGCAGCGGCGAACCAGCCGAGCATACGGGGAAATCGTTTGGTGAAAGGCATTTGCCCCTCCTGAAATGAATATGCCGCCATGATCGGCGGCATTCCATGAGGGGTCTTTTAATCAGGTTTAGAGAGAGTCGCTAGCGGTGCTACGCCGGAGCATCCGTTCACGAGATAGTCAATGTTTGGAAAACATACATTGAACAGCGCCTAGTGATCAAAGCGCGCCAATAGCGAACATCAGACCTGTCGCCTCACTGGCACTGGCGGTATATGCCAGCCGCCCCACTTGCCGCTCAACTGGTTTGCCTGTCTTTATATTGTCCACCGCGACCTTCGTCATCTCGACAACCTCGGAGCTATTCTCCTTTGCCGAAATAGTGGGGTTGGCTGCTTGTGTCGCAGCCATGAGGACAGCAATGGTCTTCGCCGGATCGGTATTCGCGCCGCCACCTATCAACACCATCAGCTCTCTAAGCGACCCATCAGCTTTGTTGACTGTACCAATGAGGGCAACGCCAGGCCCCAAAGAACGCTTGAACACGTCATTTACATTTCCTGACTCTATGTCGAGCTCCGCCATCTTGTAATCGCTGCTCACCTTGCTCACGATGCGGTTAAATCCCTGCCTGAACTCTTCAGGCGACATTCCTAACGATTTGTCGGGTGTTTGAGGCACATCCTTCGAGGTGGTCACAGCAGAGGGAATTGCCTTGGCATCGGCCACCACATGCTCGGCACTGGCAATCGAGGTCGAATCGGGCGATTTTTCTGGCGCCAGTGCGCCAGCAATCACAAACGCAATGACAGATCCTGCCACGCCACCGACGAGAAAGTGAAGGCGCTTGGGTACTTCACCAGACTTCTTGTCTTTGAATAGAGAAGGTGCAATAACGCCGACGAGGGTTACCACAAGAAACAAGAAACTCAAGACCCCGAACAACCCTGCGAGAAATGACATGAGACGCCCCTTTTTTGTGATCTGGGTTGGAAATTTTTTCGTGCTACTTCGCTGTCAAAAATTGAATTGAAGTGAATCAACTCGCGGTCGGTGGATTTGCCCGATTTTACCGACCGGATATCTTAGCTTCGATCTTGAAGAATGGAATCAATGATCTCAATTCGGGTGCGGTAGTACACAACCATCTTGCCTTTGCGTTGCCTTATCGCCGTCAACCACAACATCGGCGCCAACATGGCACCTACCATCCACGCAACTAACCAAACCAGTCCGACCATCTGAAATAAGGTGCCGGTCAGCAGCATCCACACAGACCCCGCCATCCCTGCAAGTAGCCAAAGACTCGGGATATTCAAAACGATGTCCTTGCGCATCTGCCAAAGCTTTTTCTTACATCGTTTGAACTCTTGGTGAAGAGCGGGCGTCTCGCAATCCCATAACTTTTGAGATGCCATGTTAACTATGTCCCGGCCCGCAACCTGACCTACTTGGTTATGGAAATCTTGCCTGCCCATTGCTCCGTGTCCCCTAATGTTTGCTACGAGCTTTCGGATTATTTGAGGTTTGCTGCCACTCCGGGCGACGCCCGCTCCCCATTGCGACACACTGAATGTCAGGTGCCTGTGGATTATCGATAATGCTCCCGACGGAGTAGGGTTTGCCATCGAATGCGCAGCCGTTCAATGCCGATTGGGCCGTAAGTGCCTTTTCACGAAACGCGTATGTTCCGTATCCACCAGTTGCCGCAGCAGCAAAAGCGAGTAACGCCAAAATCCTGAGGCGACGCACACTGTGTCTCACATTAGCCAAGGCGCTAACAGCCGCCTTGTTCCGCTCGTTTATCTGTGAGACCTCGTCTGCGGCATCCATTAAACGCGAATACTTGTTCTCAGACGCCTCCAGGTCGCGAGTCTGGCTCTTGAAGCGCTTTTCCAGGCTGGTGTATGCCTGATGATATTGGACGAGCTGAGTTTTTATCTTGTCCCTCTCAGCGATGACAGAAGACAGTTGGTCTGCCAAAAGTCTAAGTTTGACTGTCAGGTCCGGATCGTTTCCGGCGGAGGCGGCCTGACGTTTGAGCTGAGCGTTTGATAGCAGCAGTTGGAGGATGGCCTCGGTCGGCTTGATCTGCTCAATGCTCATCTCCTCAATATTGTCGTTTCCTAGAATCCGGTGAATGGACGTCCAAGTTTGCTTCCCCGACTCCCCGTACTCGTCTTCGAGCTGTTTGACGTAGTTGTTTAAGGAACGACGCTCATCCTTTGTTAGCGGTCGCCCCTTCGAGTGGTGGTGATTAACGATGTCACGCCCCGCGACTTCCCCGACCTGGCCATGAAATTCTTGTGTCATTACTTACCTTTACGCACCTTGCCGTTATTCACGATGTCTCGACCAGCGATGTCCCCCGTCGGCGCTTGGTGAAACACCTGCATTGAACCTTCATACCTGGTCCCTTGCTGTGATTCGGATATCGGCGCTGGCTTTCTGCACAGTTGCACCACGGCCTTAGCGAGCTGCTGCGCGTCCAATTTTTTGTCCAGAGACAGCAGCGCGACCGCATCAAGTACAGCCTGATGGACTGCCGCCTCTCCAATCCCACCGCCGCGACGCTCCGCAGTCACGATGTATTGGATGTCTGCGCCTACCGACGCAAACGCACTAAGTTGCTGCGCCGTGGGAAACGTGTTGCCGGCCTCCCATTCTGCATAGGCACGCCTTGAAACGCTTGCCAAGCCCGCGAACCCCTCTTGGTTAAACCCCAAGCGCTTCCGCTCCTCCTTTAGTCGATTGCCAATCATGAAGAAAACACCCCAAAAAATTACTTGACTTGTGAAGCTAACTTCACAATAATTGATTCACACCGTCCAACAACGAACGGCAACTTAATCGGCACTCTGCAAAGTGCCGGCCGCCTCTCGCTAGGAGCCAGCCATGAAACTACGTACTGCTGATGAAGCCCGCGCCGAGCTTCAGTCCAAAGGCATCTCGATCACCCAATGGGCCATCGCCAACCGCTTTTCCCCGAATCTGGTGTTCGAGGTCTTGGGCGGCCGCAAAAAATGCGTCCGGGGTCAAGCCCACGAGATCGCTATCAAACTTGGGCTCAAGGCCGGTGAAATCTGCGCAGACCCCGCGAAGGCCCTCGCATCTGTCCATCGTCGCGCTGCGTGAGGCCGCTATGCACGATTGCCTCGGCTTTCCCATTAGTGCTCGTCTGATAGGCGAGAAGCACGTGCCTCGTCCAGTTGCTCGCACAGCCATGCCAACGTCGGCCGTGCTTCAGAGTTCACCGTGTGATTCTGTGGCCAGCGCCGCGTGCGCAAAAACGCCTGAAGACGCGACGTATCAAAGCCCTCCTGTGTTTCCAGGGCCGCAACAAGAGTGAGCCAGGCGGAGGCGAGTGCGTTGACTTGACCTTCGAGTTGTTCAATGCGTCGACTTTCGCCCATGAGCCTTTTCCTCTTCGGATTATCTGCTGTCAATCCTACATCCTGCAAATGGCTTTCGACAGTTGCAAAAGCCGCCATTGTTTGGAAGTGGTGTTTTTGAAGGGACTCCAATGAGCCGCCGCAATTGGAAACACATCCAGCCGACCTCGCTACGCCAGGCGCTGGAACTGTGCAAAGACCACGCAAAGGAGCGTCGCAACCTTTCGGTGGAGCGCATCGCTGAGCGCATGGGGCTTGCTGATCACTGGGCACTCTACAAGTGGTTTCAGAACGGGCGTATGCCGCTGAACCTTGTCCGGCCGTTCGAGAATGCTTGCGGCATCGACTTCGTGACTCGCTGGCAGACCGCCAGCGCTGGAAAGTTGCTCATCGACATTCCCGTCGGCCGCACCGCTGACGCGGCGGACATCCAAGCGCTCCAAGAGACGCTCAACACGGCGGTTGGCCACCTCCTGCAGTTTTACAACGGAAAGTCAGACGCCAACGACACGCTTGCCGTCATTCAGAAGGCTATGGAGGGTCTTGCCTGGCACCGGGGGAATGTCGAGAAGCACGCGCAGCCTGAATTGGACCTTTGCAGAGACTTACGATGAAAGAGACTCCGAAAACAGCACAGTCCGCCGGCAAGGTGCTCGAGGTTCTGAATGTGCTCCTGGGGCACTTTTCTCACGGGTTGACGCCCACGGAACTGTCGAAGGCAACCGGTCTGGAGCCTAGCGCAATCACGCGCTACGTGGCGACGCTCGAGGAGAAAGGCTTTGCCGAACGCATCCCAGAGACCGGCCGCATTCGCCCCTCATCGCGCCTCGCCCAGCACGCAGTAAGCATTCTGCGCTCGCTCGATTCTGCCCGACAGCGAATCGATGAAATGACCAACCGTCTGACCACTCAAATCTAAGGAGAGCTCGATGGCTCGAAAGCCGCTACAGACTGAAAACACCGCCGTGGTGGTAACCGACGCCGATACCCCGGCGCTGCCTGCGATGCGTGAGGCTGCCAACCAACTCGCCGTCATGCACGAAGAGCGTCAGGCCACTGTGCGCGCCGTCGCAACTCAACTCGGCTACCAGTTGCCCGCGGACTGCACCGATCCCGACCTTATCCAGCGTGACATCGCGGCCAACATGCGCCGCAGTGTGGAAGCCTGCTTGGAAGTCGGGCGTGGTCTGCGGGTGCTCAAGGAGGCGTGCGAACACGGTCAATTTACCGCTCGCCTAGACGCTCTCGGCATAGAAGATCGCGTCGCACGCCGGTTCATCCAGTCGGCGGTCAAGTTTACGAACCGGGCGACGTCGCCCGTTTTGAAGGCGGTCGGGGGGCAGTCCAAGTTGTTTGAGATGCTTGTATTGGACGACGAGCAAATCGAGGAGCTGGAACTGACCGGCCAGACCGGCGAGCTAAAGCTCGACGACATCGCCACCATGAGCGTCAAGGAGCTACGTGCCACCCTGCGCGAAACACGCGAGAACGCTGAGGCACAGTCCCGCCTGCTTGCCGACAAGAACGCCAAGATCGACGAGTTGGCCGCCAAGATCACGACAAAGAGGCCTCGCGTGCAGACGCCGCCGCCTGATGTCGAGGGCCAGGAAATTCGCAAGGAGGCGAGCCAGTTCGCCTTTGAAGCTGAATCGGTAGTTCGCGGCAAGCTGCGCGCGGCCTTTCAGTCACTCGCCGAACACGCCGAGAAGCACGACATGGTCCACGACGATTTCATGGCGGGCCTGTTGTGCCAGGTCGAGGTGTCGGTCAAACAATTGCGCGGCGAATTCGGTGTCAAGGACACCCCGGACGGAGAAGAAATCCCGGCCTGGCTGCGCAGCGACGAAACCACCGAGGCATAACACATGAACGCCGTCCTGACCGAACGATTGGTGGCCGTAGCTCACGCTGCTCGAAAGGCCGGGCATGGCGCCAAAGGGGCGATTTACGATGCAGCGTGCCGCGAACTGCGGATGTCACGCGCCACGCTGCTCAAGAAGCTCAAGGAGGTATCGGTCGTGTCGCAACGCAAGCGCCGCTCCGACGCTGGGCAAAGTGCGTTGGCGAGAGATGAGGCGATGATGATCTCTGCCGTTCTGATGGAATCGACGCGAAAGAATGGCAAGCGGCTCTACTCGGTCGCCGATGCTGTCGAAACGCTGCGCGCCAATCAGATGATTCGAGCCGAGTATCTCGACGATGCGACCGGCGAGTTGCGCCCCCTGTCGGAGAGCACAATCCACCGCACACTGCGTATGTACGGAGTGCATCCGGACCAGTTGCTCGCGCCGGCCCCCGTCACCGAGTTGGCCAGCCTGCATCCGAATCACGTCTGGCAGATCGACGCGAGCCTGTGCGTGCTGTATTACCTGAAGCCCTCCGCTGATGCTCGGGCGAATGGTCTGCGCGTCATGGACCACGCCGAGTTCTATAAGAACAAGCCGAAGAACATCGCTCGCATTGCTGCCGACCGGGTGTGGAGCTACGAGATCACGGATCACACCAGCGACTGGCTCTACACGGAGTATGTGATGGGCGCTGAATCGGGGGAAAACCTTTGTTCGGTGCTGATCAACGCCATGCAAGAGCGTGATGGGGCTGACTTGCTCCACGGCGTGCCGCGCATTTTGATGCTGGACGCCGGCTCAGCCAACACGGCATCCATGACCCGAAACCTGTGTCGATCGCTGGGCATCGAGATGATCGTCCACAAAGTCGGCAACGCACGCGCCACCGGTCAGGTGGAGAACGCACGCAACATCATCGAGCGCAAGTTCGAGCCGGGCCTCAAGTTCCAGCCAGTCAACAGTCTGGACGAACTGAACACCTTGGCAAGGAAGTGGCGGATGCACTTCAATGCGACGGCTGTCCATCGGCGCCACAAACAGACACGCAGCCAGGCGTGGATGGCGATACGTGCCGACCAGCTGATTAAGGCTCCTATCGTTGACGTATGCCGCGAATTGGCCGTGGCGACACCTGAGAGCCGGAAGGTTACGCCGAAGTTGCGAGTGCCGTTCCAGGGCCGCGAATATGACGTCTCGACGGTGCCCGGCGTGATGGTCGGCGAGAAGGTGATGGTCACCCGTAACCCCTGGCGCGATGACGCTGCGCAAGTGGTGCTTATCGGCGAGGACGGTCACGAGGTGTTCCACGTCATCAACGAGGTGAAGAAGACGGAATTCGGCTTCAGCGACGATTCCGCCGTCATTGGCGTGAGCTATCGGCGTCACGCTGAGACACCGGCCCAGAGTGCCCTCAAAGACATTGAACAACTGGTCACCGGCACAGAAAGTCCAGCTGCAGCAGAGGCTGCACGCAAGGCGAAGTCCCTGCCGTTCGGCGGACAACTCGATCCGTACAAGCACATTGACAACACCACGCTGCCGACGTACCTGCCGCGTCGTGGTACCGCTCACGACCTTGTTGCGCCGACGATTGAGTTGCCACCGCTTTCTCACGTGGACGCTGCCAAGCAGATCAAGCCGAGAGTCGAATTCGCAGGTGGGAAGTGGACTGCCGAACGCTTCCAGTGGTTGCAGCAACGCTATCCGGCAGGTGTTCCGCAAGAGCAGCTCGACGCTATCGTCGCCGAGCTTTCCGGCCCCAGAGCGGGCCATCAGAAACCGCTGCAGCTGCTGCGTGCAGCGGCTGGAGGTGAATGATGCTGAAGCTGAAGAACTTGCTGGCCCAAGCCAGCTGCAAACAGGCCGACTTGGCGAAATCTCTGAATGTCTCGCAAGCCACGGTTGCGCAAATCGTCAATCACGGCGAATGGCCCAAGAGCCTCGACGAGCTTGATCTCAAGGAGCGCATTCTGGATTTTCTCGAAGGGAAAGGCGTTGCGCCGAACTTACTCGAGAGTGCCTTTGAAGAGGTTGATCAGACCGACGTGCGCGAACGTGTCCACGCGTTCCTCGCCGATATCGGGGTCGATCCATCCGAGCTGCCCAAGGTTCTTGAAGCACAGGTGAGCGAGCCGCGCGCCAACGCGGCCCGCTCGGTCACCAAGTCGAAATCCGCTATCGAGTCCAACCCGGAGGAATCTATGTTACTGCGCAAGCAAACTCTTTATCCAGCGGCACGTAAGCATTTCAGCCTGTTCCGCGACCCGTTCCAGGACGATATCCAGGCCGCAGACGACATGTACGTCAGCCCCGACATCCGCTATGTGCGCGAGGCAATGTTCCAGACGGCTAAACACGGAGGCTTGCTCGCCGTCGTGGCGGAAAGCGGTGCTGGCAAGACCACGCTGATGCGCGACCTTGAGGATCGCATCGTCCGTGAGAATCAGCCCATCTTGCTGATCAAACCATATGTGCTTGCGATGGAAGACAACGATCAAAAGGGGAAAACCCTCAAGTCGACGCACATCGCGGAAGCATTGATGGCGGCTGTCGCTCCGCTTGAGAAGCCGAAATCCAGCCCTGAGGCGCGCTTTGCGCAGTTGCATAAGGCGCTGCGCGAAAGCCATACCGCCGGTTACCGGCACTGCTTGGTGATCGACGAAGCTCACGCGCTACCTGTCCCAACGATCAAGCACCTGAAGCGCTTCTTCGAGTTGGAGATGGGCTTTAAGAAGTTGCTCTCGATCATCCTGATTGGCCAGCCGGAACTGAAGGCCAAGCTTTCCGAGCGTAATCAGGATGTGCGTGAAGTAGTCCAGCGTTGCGAAATGATCGAGCTGGCTCCGCTCGACGGCACCCGCCTGGAGGAGTACCTCAAGTTCAAATTCGATCGCCTGGGCAAGCAGATCGGTGAGGTTATCGACCCGAGCGGAGTCGACGCGCTGCGAGCCAAGCTGACGATGACGAGCACCCGGCGCGATCGTCCTGAGACGGTGTCTCTGTTGTACCCGCTTGCCATCGGCAATCTGCTGACGGCCTGCATGAACTTCGCTGCCGAAATCGGCTCGCCGACCGTGACTGCAGACGTCGTGAAGGGGGTGTGAGATGGGAGCCTCGCTGACTGTCGTTCCGACGACGTTACCGCAAGTCAAAGAGAGCGTCTGCCGGGTGTTCAACCCCGGCTTGACCGATCGATTGGGAGTCGCCAACTGTGCAGCACGTGCCCTGCGTGACATGGGTTATCGGGTCATCGATCAGGTGCTCTATCCGGAGCGTGGCGATAAACCGGAGCTTCGCATTGTCCGTGATCGACAAACGTCGATTAGCCCTCTGCTGGACGCTGCCGGCGAGCGTCGGTGGCGTAACGAAGGCGGTGTGAGACGTGGCTATGCCGTGTTCCATGGCGTGACCGTCAGTTGGGAGGACGCATGAGCAAACCAACCGTCACCATGTGCCCGACGCTGGCAAATCCCGACGTCATTGACAGCGTGCCCGAGCTTCGCGCAGAGCTGCATCGAGCCAACGGCAATCTCTTGCAACTGGCGGATGAAACGCATGAGTTGCGGCACGTCCTGCAGGGCGTATCCCAAAGCCTTGCGCGTGTCGTTTTCCTTCACATGCGTGGGCACCACGACGCCGTGGCGAAGGAGCTTGACGTGATTGTCACCAATCACGTCAAGGTGACGCCTAAGCAGCAGGGAGGGATCCACTGATGCGCACCCGCTGCCCGAGCTGCGGCACGACGCTTTCGCTCGATGCCCTGGTAGCACACGAAGCCGCGCGTGAAGCGCTTGCGGCCGCGTTCAGGCTGTCCGGCCAAATTGGTTCAGCGTTGGTGCGGTATGTCGCATTGTTCCGTCCGGAATCGCGCGAGCTGACGATGGATCGCGTTGCTCGCCTCATCGGTGATCTTCTTCCGGACGTGCAAGCGCAGCGCATCACCCGTAACGGCCAGTTATATGACGCGCCACTGGAAGCGTGGGTGTGGGCGGTAGAACAGGCGCTCGCCGCTCGTGATGCCGGCCGACTGACGCTGCCGCTGAAGAGCCATGGTTGGCTCTATGAAGTCATCAGCAACTGGCGTCCCCAAGCCGGTGCGGTGGTCGTAGCCGGTGAACCGCGTGTCACGCCGTCGAAGGGCCAATCCAAAACACTGTCGGCAATCGCCGCCTTGGAGGAGCGCGCCCGTGGTTGAGAAGTGGCTCGAGCGGGAAGTCTCACGCGGCCTGCAGGGGTTAGTTGCCCTTCGACTGCCTGGTGCTCCCGCCGAGGACAGCGTGACTCTCACGCTGGATATCTGGCTCGCCGCGATCGAGGATCTGGCGTCCTCCTGGAGTGAACAAGCTGACGAGCACCGGGTACGACGGGCGTTTCGCACGCTGTACCGCATCTGTGATCGCTGGCCGGCGCCAAAGTTGTTTCTTGACAACCTCGGCAATCGGGATCCGCCGCGCGCGCTTCCAGCGCCGGACCTGACCAAAGAGGAGCGGCAACGCAACAGCGCAAGGATCCGAGAGGCCGTGGCTCTGTTGGCACGAAGTAAGTCAGCCGAGCAAACCGAGCTGCAGAGGCAACAAAACATCGCCAAGGTTCGCGTGTTTCACGAACGCCTGGCCAGCAGTAACTCAACGCAATCAGAAAGCAAGGAGCAATAGATGAGCGACACGATTCCGGCCGGGTACTGGCGCGACGGGGAAGGACGGCTGATTCCCGAAAACATGGTCAAGCCGATCGACAAAGCACGCGACGCATTGGTCCGCGAACTGGTCGGGCACGCTAAGTCCGCATCGACGGTCCTGGCGGACTTCAAAGCGAAAGCATTCGGTGACATTGGCGCGTTCGTAGAGATGTCGGGCGAACAGTATGGCGTGAAGCTCGGCGGGGTGAAAGGGAACGTCACGCTGCTGTCGTTCGACGGCCATTTCAAGATCGTTCGCCAGATCCAGGAGCACCTCGTATTCGACGAACGCCTGCAGGCCGCAAAGCAGTTGATCGATGAGTGCATTCGGACCTGGACGCAAGGCAGCCGCGACGAAATCAAGGCACTCATCAATGACGCGTTCCAGGTCAACAAGGAAGGAAAGATCAATACGGGCCGCGTTCTCGGACTGAAGCGCCTGAATATCAGCGACGAGAAGTGGCAGCGCGCTATGCAGGCGATTGCAGACAGCGTGCAGGTGGCCGGGAGCAAGCCCTATGTCCGTATTTACGAGCGGATCGGTGACACCGATCAGTATCAGCCGATCAGTCTTGACGTCGCGGCGGTGTGACATGAGCAAGACCACAGGAACCGTGATCGTAAAGCGTAGTCGCAACGGCACCACGATTCGAGCGACGGGCAGTGCAGCGAATGTGCTCTTTGAAGCGATGGTTCAACAAGTCGCCGGTGCAACGACGTCGCTCGGGGGCGCAGAGCGAAAGCCGTCGCAATCGAAAGGATTTACCACCAACCAGCAGTCCAGACGAAAGGAAAAGCAATGAACAAGCAAGAACTCATCAAGCAGTTGGCGAACAACGCAGATGTGACCAACAAGCAAGCGGAAGCGGTACTCAACGCGCTCAGCGCCACGGTGCTGAACCACATTGGCGTCGGAAAGCAGTTGATGATCCCCGACTTGGGCAAGTTCACCTTGGCGGAACGAGCAGCGAAGATCGGCCGTAACCCGAAGACCGGCGAAGCGATTCAGATCGCCGCAAAGCGGGTGCCGAAATTCACGCCGGCCAAGGCGCTCAAGGATGCTGCGGCAGGTTAAACCGTTGCCTCAAGCTGCTCACCCTCGCGGGCAGCTTCGGGAAACGATTGACGGAGACCACAATGACGAGCGATCACAGCAAAATTCTGGACAAGATCAAGAAGTGCCTTGCTCTCTCGGCCAGCTGTAATGAGCACGAGGCCGAAGCGGCACTACGCCAGGCACGCAAGCTGATGGAGGCGCATGGCCTGACCGAAACACACCTCCAGGCGACCGGTGCCGACGAGCGGCGCGCCAAAGCCGGGGTAAGGAGCCGCCCCTCGCGGTGGGAGACCATGCTGGCGCAGAACATCGGCGACGCTTTCAATTGTGTGGTCATCTTCTCCGGAAGTGGTTGGGCCGTGTCCGGAGAATGGTGTTTCATCGGGTGTCAAGCCGCGCCCGAAGTCGCCGGGTATGCGTTCGCGGTGCTGAGCAGCCAGGCAAAGCGGGCGCGTGCAAACCATATTCGCGAACGTCTTGGTCGCTGCAAGGGGGCCACCAAAACTCGACGTGCAGATCTGTTCAGTGAGGGATGGGTACGTGTGGTCGCCGGCGCCATCGCTGCATTTTCATGCACAGCCGAACAGAGCGCCGCTATCGGTGCCTATTTGGAAGTCCATTATCCGACGCTCAAGAATCTGCAACCACGCGATCGCAACGGTGGCCGACGCCTTCGGGATCATGAGTATGGCGATTATGTTGCCGGCCGCTTGTCGGGCCAGGACGCCAAACTCCACCGAGGCATCAGCGCGGGCGCTCAACCTCTGGCACTGGAGTCCGCGCAATGAGTCGGCCAGGCGAACGCCAGCGCCTGATCCGGCTGATTCACGTCGCCAAGCATGATTTGTCGATGGATGACGACACCTATCGTGACATCCTGCTGCGCGTTGGAAAGCGGTCCTCCAGCGCCGAACTTGCCATTCCAGAACTGGAGCGCGTGTTGGAGCACCTGAAACGTTGCGGGTTTAAGGTGCGTTCCAAAGCGAAGCCGTCCCGAGCGATGGCTCAGGATCGGCAGAGCAAAAAGATCCGCGCGCTGTGGTTGTTCCTGCACAAACTGCAGGCAGTCCGAAATCCGACCGAGGAAGCGCTGGCCGCCTACGTCAAGCGCATCACCGGTGTGGACGCCTTGCAGTGGATTGACGGAGAACAGGCCGAGCGTCTGATCGAGTCCATGAAGCGTTGGGCAATGCGGTTTCTGCCGCAAGCCGTCAAAGACATGGTTCCGCAGGTTGGCGAAATCACTGACGTGGAGCGGGCGCAGTTGAATACCGCGCTCAGCCATGCATTCGCATCGGGAACGTTCGACCCGATGCAGGCTGCCTGGGAGCGGCTGAACGACATTTTGACGCAAGGGAGATAGACATGGCTGATGGTGCATTCCACGATAGCCGTCTTAAAGGCGATTTCAAAAGCAAGGGGCCGGAGCTGCTGATTGACCTCGCAGATCAGTGCACACAAGCGCTGAAGGAGTGTGGTGGCCTGACCGATGAGTTGGCGGTTCAGGTCGCGCGTGAAATTGCCGACCGCATGGCGGCTCATTGGGGTGGTCAGAACATCTATTTCCCGATGGGCCTGTCCTACAAGCTTTCGCAGCGAGATCGCCAGATCTATGACGATTTCAATGGCGCAAACCACAGCGAGCTTGCTCGCAAGTATGGTGTCTCCCTGCAGTGGATCTACAAGATCGTGAAAACGGTCCGCCAGGAGGAGATGGCCCGGCGTCAGGGGGATATGTTCGCTGAGTAAAAAACGGGCCAATCGTGGCCCGTTTGTATTTTCGCCCGTTGCAAGTCATTTTCTGTGGGGCCGTCCGGGTTCTTCCCATATCATCCCGGTTAGTCCCATTTATCTTTCGTCCCCTGGTCAAATATCTCAACGTCTCTCAATTTCCGTCGACTGGTACGTGATGTTCTGCCAACCGCGAACGGTCTTGATCCAAACCGACACGAACCTCGCCTGATAATCAAACCACGTTGCCCCGTGATGCCCGCTCGCACACCAGCGCCCGACGACGATGATCGTCTCGCCGTATTGGGTCGAGCGAAGCTGATCGACTTGCGCGGTATCCCAATGCCGTGTGCCGGTGCGATACGACGCCAGCACATCGGCTTTCGTCTCCATAACACCTCCCGGTTGGATGATGACGTAATCGGGATGCAGCAGCGACTCGATAACGTCGAGTCCGGCTGTCAAGTCGAGATGTGCGCGTGCCAGCGCGTGTTCGGCGAGTTCAACGGCCGCAATATCTTCGTGGCTTTCCGTCTTCGACATGAGTTACCAGGTCCAGCGCAGCCCCAGCGTCGCAGAGACGCTTTGCTGCCGCGTGTTATCGAGTTGTGTCAGGTAGGCGAGTGTGCCGTATACGCTCGCCGATTTGTTGAAACGGCCGGCCACACCGATGCCGAATTGCGCCGAGGTGCTGTTGGCATTGGTCACGATCGGGGTGGTGCCGCCGAAGACGACTCGCCCGTCGCTGCCGAAGGTATGCAAGAGATTGAACAGCAGGTAAGGGCGAAGCAGCCCGCGCGCGCCGTCGTAATTGGCCTCAAGCCGTGCGCCGATACGCGCCAGCCACGCGTTCGTGTTGTCGAATGCCACGCTCGAGATGCTGTCGTTGAAATTGTCGATCGACTGATGTTGCCAGATGATCTGCGCCTGGGGCTCGAGGGCGAGTGTCGAGGTCAACGGGATCGGCCAGCCAGCTTCGAGCGACGCGGCAAGCGCCTTGCCGTTCACGTCGCGATTCAATCCGCTGATCGGACGTGTCTGATATTGCAGCGCTGATGCGAGCACGACGGCGTCCGTATACGCGCCACCGGGCATCACGTGCGTCCAGTACAACCCCGCGCTGTACATGTCGAGCGACAGAGAGCCCGCCGCAGTGTCGTTCGTGCCGAGCGCAAACCCTTGCACGTCGCCTGTTGCCCGCGTCCAGCCACCGAGCACGCCGACGTGATCGCTGTGTCCGCTGTCAGCCCGGCTCGCGAAGATATCGTGGCCGATCTGTACGCCCCCGATGTTGCCGTCGAATTGCGGCGTCACGTCGCCTTTGGCGCGCAGTTGCTCCGTTTGTCCCCACGCGCGCACCCAGCCATCGGTCAGCCATCCGCGCTCGTCGAGCAGGCCTTGCTGACCCTGTCGTTCGTGGAACGTCGCCATTTGCGCGAAACCGGCTGTGCGTGCGAGATCCGGCATGGCCGAATAAACGGGCACTTCAACACGATAGATCGGTGCGGGCGTGTCTCCGGCCGGGAGTGCGGCGGGGGCGCCCGGACTGGCTGCCACCGGCGCGAGGACTTCGGTGACCTGAGCCCCGGTGACCGGATCGGTCGTCGTGACGAGGGTGGTCACAGGCACGGTGGTGCGCAGATACCAACTATTTGCGCTGTCTGCCGTCGTGCCGCCCTTGTAAAGCATGTACGTGTAAGCCCCCGCGGAGACCGGTGCGCCAAGCGCGAACGCCGATGCCGACGAGGTCGCGCCGCCCACCGCACTCACCATCGGAATACCGTTGCCTGTCGTGAGCCCGCCGCCCCCGCCCAGGTTATTCACATTGATCGACGTGTTGCCGCCGATGACGCCGCCGCTCACCGTGAGCGGGGCGACGCGCGAACTATCGTCGCCCAATACCGTGTCGATCGCGAGCGTGCCGCTCTGGCCCGTATAGTTGCCCACGAGGGTGAGCGTGCCATTACCGCTGCCGTCGCCGGGGTGTACGGTGCCTGCATTGGTGACGTTGCCGGTAAGGGTGCCCGTGCCGGTCAGCGTGGCGCCCGATGCGATCGTGGTGGCCGCGCCGCCTAACGTGCTCGTCAGGTTGAACGTGCCGCTCTGGAGTTGAGCGGTGTTGAAGTTGCCGCTGCCGCTCCAGGTCCAGTTGCTGCCTTGCGCGAGCAAGGTTCCGAAATTGACGAATGCGTTACTCGCGGTGCCGGTGCCTTGCAGAATCAACGTACTGACTGCGCTCGTGCCGCCGTCTGCCGTACCGATGATTTGCGAGCCGGTTTGCAGCGTCAGTGTGTTCGATTTGGCCGCCGGGTTCATGTAGATGGCCGTGCCGGCATTGCTTTGCACCAGCCCGGCGTTGGTGATCGAGATCGTGCCGTTCACCGTGCGAATGCCGTAACCTTGCTGGCTGATGATCTGGCCACCGGCCTGATTCACGATCGAAGAGGTGAATCCCAGTGCGGTGTTCGACACGACGGCGTCGCTGTTGATGCCTTGGGCTTCGATGCGGCCGCTGTTGGTGAGTTGATTGTTGTTGCCTTGCATGAACACCGTGAACGAGCGATTCGACGCCGTGCCGCCAGTGGTGAGCAACGTGCCGGAGTTGGTCACGGTGCTTTGCCCGCCCACGACGCTCATGGCACGGCTGCCGCTGCCGTTGGCGGTAACCGTGCCGGTGTTGATGACGGTGCTGTACAGACCGAGGCCCGAGGCTTGCCCCCAGGCCACGGTCATGCCATCCGAATTTGGGCCAGAGACGGTGATGCTGCCGTTGTTCGTAAGTGTTCCGTGATTGCCATTGATGGCCATACCGTCGTCTTGCGCACCGTTGGCTGTGATGACGCCGGTCGACGTGTTGACCAGCGTGTTGTAATCGTGGGCACCCAGCATGGCCGCGCCGCGCCCGGCGCTGGTCGTGCCAACGATGCTGACGGTGCCGGCGTTGGTTATCGTGCTCGACGAATCGACGGTAATGGTGGCAACGTTTGGTGTGGTGCGCGTCGATGAGATCGTGCTGCCTTGCGTGACATTGACGCTCACGTTGGTGCTGCCTGCTTGGGCGGCGACGACACCGTCCGTCCCGGTGCAGGTCACCGTGGTGCCGCTGGCGGGGGTGACGTTGTCGCAGGCGGCTCGGGCACTGCCGGCCACACACAGTGATATCGCCAATATCACGGGTCTGAGCGGGCGTTGGCAATGCGAACCGGCGAGCGCGCCGGTTGCGTGGAATGGCTTTCTCATGGCTGTACTCCTGCGGGTAATAGTTTTAATTCAGTGAGTACATCCGGGCGCCTTCAAATTAGCTTGTAAATCAAATAATTACAAATCCTTGTGATCTTAAAAATACGACTGTTACGATCGTCTGATATTAAGAAATTAATGCTATCGATTGAATGATTCTTGTTTGGTAAGTTTTTGTTTTGTAATTGATTTTTTAGTTTTGTTTTTTTAAAAATAAGGAGTTCGATATTTATGCCATCTTCCGTGCGTAATTCGTTGCTCTGGATATTCGATGCTTTCGAGCGCGACGAAACGTTCATTCACAAGCGGATGTTCGGCAGCGACGCCGCTTATGTGGGAGGTTTGCTCTGTCTGATTGCCGCCGATCGCGATTCGCCGTGGGACGGCTTGCTGGTCTGCACCTCGCAGGACCATCATGCGTCGCTGATGGCAGAGATTCCCGCGTTGCAACCTCATCCGGTGTTGGGCAAATGGTTGTACGTGCCGCAGTCGGACCCGGCATTTGAAGCCGTCGCGCACACGATGACGGCGCTGGTACAGGCGGGCGACGCTCGCATCGGCGTCGAGCCCAAACCGCGCAAACGCCGTTCGGCTAGAAAGAAGACGTAACGTCAGGCACGCCCCGGCGCGCTCAAGTCTTTTCTTTCGGACGACGCATCCGCCATTCACTCCCACTCGTATGTCTGAGTGCTTCCAACTTGCGAAGCGCCATGAATCGGGTGAAAGAATGAAAACACGTCAAATGTCCGGATTTTCCGGAGTTGTGCTCGCGATCGCCGTGGTCATGGGCGGGCAGGCCGCCATGGTGTCTGTGGCGTCTGCGGCGATGGATGGCGAGAAGACGGTTATGGTCGGCGGGGCGGCAATGTACCCCTCGAAGAACATCATCCAGAACGCCGTCAATTCGAAAGATCACACGACGTTAGTTGCCGCAGTCAAGGCGGGCGGGCTGGTCGACACGCTCTCCGGCCCCGGCCCCTTTACGGTCTTTGCACCGACCAACGAAGCCTTCGCGGCACTGCCCGCCGGCACCGTCGACACGCTGCTCAAGCCTGAAAACAAACCGACGCTCGACAAAGTCCTCACGTATCACGTCGTGGCCGGCCGTCTTACTGCACAAGATCTGATGAAAGCCGTGAGCGACGGCGGTGGCCGCGCGACGCTCAAGACGGTGGAAGGCGATTCGCTCACCGTCATGCAACAAGGCAATCACCTGACCGTGACCGATGACAAAGGCGGTGTCGCCAATGTCACCATCGGCAACGTCATGCAATCGAACGGCGTCATTCACGTGGTCGACAAGGTGTTGATGCCCTAATGTAGACGCGCTAATGCGGACGCACGTGATCGATGCGGTTTCGCTCAATCTGCCGCCACGTGCACCATTTCCTCGACTTCGCCCGGCTGCTTCTTCTTCATGCGAATAAACAGCAATAGCGGCATGACCAGCAGCGTGAGAATCATCATCAGCTTGAAGTCATCCAGATAGGCGATCATCGCCGCCTGCCGGGTGACTTCGGCATTGAGGGCGGCGATAGCTGCCGATCCGTACGTCTGTGCGTACGATTCCAGTCCCTGTGTGAACGGCGTGATGTGTTCGGAGAGCACCGCGTGATTGACCTGCGTGTTCTGCGTGAGCAGCGTCTGCACGACCGAGATGCCGATACTGCTGCCGATGTTGCGCGACAAACTGTAAATCGCCGCCCCGTCGGCGCGCAGTGCGCCCGGTAGCGTCGCGAACGTGACGGTGGTGAGCGGCACGAACACGAACCCCAGCCCGAAGCCCTGAATAACGCCCGGCCAGACGATGTCCGATGGACTGAGCGTCGTCGTGTACCCGGCCATCATGTAAAGCGAATAGGCGGTGAGCGCGAAGCCGAACCCGAGCAGATAACGCACGTCGACTTTGCCCACGAGGCGCCCGACGATCAGCATCGCGGCCATCGTGCCCGCCCCGGATGGCGCCGTGACCAGCCCGGTCAGGATGGCCGGATAACCGAACAGGCTTTGCAGCATCGGCGGGAGCAAGGCGCGGGTGGCGTAAAGAATGATCCCGACGACGAAGATGTAGATGATGCCGGTGTTGAAGTTGCGATCGCGCAGCAAGGCCCGGTTGAAGAACGAGTTCTCATCGGCGGTCCACGTGTGCACGATGAAATACGCGAAGCAGATGATCGCCCCGAGCATCTCCAGCCAGATCTCGGTCGAATTCAGCCAGTCTTGCTGCTCACCCCGGTCGAGCAGCAATTGCAGTAGCCCGATCGCCAGCCCGAGTGTGACGAAGCCCAGCGCATCGAATTTTCCGGCCTTCGCTTCGGGCGGTTCTTTCAGATATGCGGCGATACCGAGAAACGCGATCAACCCGATCGGCAGATTGATGTAGAACACCCAGCGCCAGTTGTAGCTGTCAGTGAGCCAGCCGCCGAGCGACGGCCCGAGAATCGGTCCGACCATCACCCCCATGCCGAATACCGCCATCGCCGAGCCATGCTTGTGCGGCGGATTGATGTCGAGCATGGTCGCTTGCGATAGCGGCACGAGTGCCGCGCCACAGATGCCCTGAAACAGGCGCGCCGCCACGATTTCCGTGAGCGAATGCGCCATACCGCATAGGGCGGAGGCGATGGTGAAGCCGGCGACCGACCACAGAAACACCCGGCGCCGGCCGAAGCGCGCACAGAGCGTACCGGTGAGCGGCGTGGCAATGGCGGCGGCGACGATATACGACGTCAGTACCCAGGTGATCGAGTCCTGCGAGGCGGAAAGGCTGCCTTGCATGTGGGGCAGGGCAACGTTGGCGATGGTGCTGTCGAGCGTTTGCAGCACCGTCGCGAGCATGACGGAAATACTGACCAGCGCGCGATGCTTGTTGGCGTCGCCGGCGCTTTGCGGGGAAGACACGGTATTACCTCGGGTGGAATGCTTCGAACCTATTGTTGTTGTCGCACCGCGCGTGGCTGTCGTCCCAAGCGTGTTCGCCGGGACCGGCAGGGCTGCGGTGCGCTTGCGGGCCGATGTCAGGCGATCGGCGCGCTGTCTCCTTCACGGGTTTCTCAAAACTCCTTAAAGATTCCTTATTCCGTTGTTTCGTCGTCGGTGCGGTCGGTGCGGTCGGTGCGGTCGGTGTATCTGGGCGTGGTCGATGTCGGCGGGCAGGCCGCCTCCGCGCGCGTCAGGTTCGTGAGCACCTTGCCGAGCAAGCGAGACAGTTCGGTGCGTTCTGCCGGGGTGAGGTCGGCCATTGCGTCGCGCTCGACCATGCCCGCGAAGGCGACGATCGTGTCGATCTTGGCTTCCGACGCCTCGGTCAGATACAGCAGGTGAGCGCGCTTGTCGTTGGGGTCGCGTTCACGGCGCACCAACGCCTTCTCTCTGAGCCGGTCGAGCAGTCTGACGAGTGCCATGGGGGTCAACTCCATGCGTTCGGCCAGTTCGGCCTGGGTCTGTACACCGTAGCGGTGCAGCATCACGAGCACGCGGCATTGCGCACGGGTGAGATCGAAATTGCCTCGGGCGCGCCGGTCGAACAGACGCGAGTGCACCCGGGCCACGTCATGGACGAGCGTGCCGAAGCGGGACGACCAATCGATTTTCGGCATGGCGGACTCCTACCGGTATGGCCTCGCCGGCAGACAAATTAGTAAACAGGTTTATCATTTTGCCAGAGTCTCTCTTAGGACGGCAACTGTGGCAAATAGGTGACATGCGGGCAGGACAGCGGGGCCGTTCGGGGGACGGCTGGCGGGTTTTGCTCGGCGCGACGGGCATTCCCGGGGTGGTTGCCGTGGGGCGTTGCGCTCAACCGCAGTAAAAGTAAAAAGTGTAAGGAAAATAAGCACTTGACACATTGCTTCGGCGGAACAAGAAAGGAATGGTGCGATGCGTTAGGCGCGACCGCCATAGCGTGGCACCTAGCCCTTTCTTGACCCTAAGGAGTGTCAATCATGTTTGACCTTTCACAAGCTTCCGATGTCCTCTCGATCACCGAAGTCGACAATTTCCCCGCCCGCGGGGCGGCGAACTTCGCCAATCAGGCGGATTTGCGCGAAGAATCGCTGCCGTTCATCGTCACCATCGCCAGTGACGAAACCGGACTGCGCGATGCCGTCGCCATGCGTCAGGCGGCTTATGGCCGCCATCTGCCCGATCTGGCCGCGACGCTGAGCGAGCCCGAGGCGAGCGATCGCGAACCCGGCTCCATCGTGCTCGTAGCCCGTGCCCGTCTGGACGGTGCGGTCATCGGCACGATGCGCATTCAGACCAACCGCTATCAGGCGCTGCATCTGGAAGACTCGGCACCGTTGCCGGAATGGCTGGGCGATGCGGCACTCGCCGAAGCCACTCGCTTGGGCGTGGTGGCGGGCCCGGTGGGCCGGGCCGTGAAGACTGCGCTCTTCAAGGCGTTCTATCAGTACTGCCTGCTCTCGCGTATCGACTGGATGGTGATCACCGCGCGTCCGCCGTTGCATCGTCAATATGAAGCGCTGATGTTCGTCGATGTGTTCCCGTCGCAGGCGCTCATTCCGATGGCGCATGTGGGCGGCATCGGTCACCGTGTACTGGCATTGGACGTCGCAAATGCCCGCACGCGCTGGCAAGCGGCAGGACATCCGCTGTTCGGCTATATGTGCCTGACGCATCATCCGGACTTGCGTCTGGGCATGCCTGCCATGGATGCATCGGTCGCGTTTGACCGGTCAGCACCGGGCGAAGCCAGTGTTGGCGCGCATTTGCGGGATTTATCTTTTGGTGCCGACGCGGTAGGATGCGTACCAGCAGGCTACAGCCTGGCGGTGTAATGCCGTTATTTCAACTAACGTTGCCCCGGCGTGCGAACGACGCGATGTCGAACCTGCCGGCGGTGACGAGCAGTACGGGTGTGAGACGCCTGCCCGTGCCAGCCCTATCCGGGGCTTGGCATGGGACAGGGGCCCACCCGGCCGGCAAGACGGGCCCCTCTGGGGTTCGCTTTGCCCGGCGTACCACGCGGGGGCGACTAACGAAATAAGGGCACAGAAGGCATATGGCGGGGGATCTCGGCAACGAGCGTGACAATCACGGCCACAATGCGAACGATCTTGCCGACGAGCTGGCCAATTTTGGCAGCCCGCGGCGGCGTTGGCGCGTGACGGCGCGTCTCGACGAACTGTTTCGCACCGTTTCCCTGTATGCCGTGCCCGTCGCGATCATGCTGGTCTCGGGCATCGTGTTGCTGTTTCAGGACAGTCAATATGCTGTGCGCGGCGCGACGCCGCTCGCTTTTCAGGCACTGGGCGATCTGCCCGCGACGTTGGCGCCACCGATGGTGCAGAGCGCACTTGAGCGCACACCGAACGTCGATCAATACAGCACGCATCTGTCGGAGACGCCGGTATGGTTTCGCGTCACCGTGCCACCGGTAGACGACGCGCAACACACTGTTATCGAATTCCCTTCGCGCCACGCGCAGACGCTGGCCTGTTGGCGCAATCCGGACGCCCCGGCCATCGGCCGCGCCGATCGCAGCGATGTGAGCGGCGCATTTCGTGTGTCGAAGGCCGGTTTCGCCATCGATCTGGGGCCACTGACCGCGCCGGTCACGCTGCTTTGCGAAGGCACCTTCTCCGGTCCGGCCCATCTGTCGCTCGTCGCGTGGCCAGCCAGTGAACTTCGTATCTCCGAGAAGGAATTTCATCGCAGTAACGGGCTGCTCGAAGGCGGCTTGCTTACGCTCTCGGCGTTCGTGCTCGTCACGGCCATCATCAACAAGGAATGGCTGTACGTCCTGTTTGCGGCGTGGCTGATCGGCAACTTGCGTCTTGCCGCGAACTCGCTCGGGGCCGACACCCAATGGCTGGAGCGCGCCATCCCCACCGAGTGGGACGCGCTGGTGCGCAAGGCGACGTTCGCCATCTATTACGTCCTCACGTATTCGCTCTTCACGCAACTCTTCAAGCGAGAGTTGCGCCGCGTCGGCATGAAGTGGCTCGTGATGATTCTCCAGTGGGCGGGCGTTGTGCTTTGCTGCGCGGCCATCGCGCTGCCGTATGCGCACTTCATCCCGGTGCTGTGGGCAGTGGCGGCGCTCGGTATCGTGATCGTGCTGTTCCTGCTGGTGCGCATTCTCGTGGCCACGCGCTCGCGAGTCGCGATCTGGTACAGCGCGTCGCTGGCCATCGTGCTCTTTGCAACTTTCTCCGAAGTGATTGCCGCTGCGTTCAACGCGCGGGCACTGTCGACCGCGCTCAACAGCGTGACGGCGGCATTGTTCTCGAGTCTGATGGCGGCGCTGGCGATCGCGGAGCAGATGCGCGCCGAGCATCAGGGCAAGCTGGAAGCGCAGGCGGAACTGCGCAATGCGTACGACGTGACGCCGGTCGGTCTCTTCACGCTGAACGATCAGGGCACGTTCGTGCGGGGCAATGCCGCGCTGCATACGATGCTTGGTATTCCGGGCACCGAGGGCCGCACTTACCGCTGGGATCAGTTCTTCGGACAAAACACCTGGCGCATGCTGCTCGACGTTGCGCAGCACAGCGACGAGTCGGAGCTGGAAATCCTGTCGTTGCCGCGCGATGACGGCCGCACGAGTCGATATCTGGTCAAGGCGATCTTCGCTGATGGCCGTATCGAGGGCTCGTTGCAGGACATCACCGAGCGCGCGCGGACGATGGAGCAGTTGCGGTATCTGGCCGAGAACGACCCGCTCACCGGAGTCTCGAACCGGCGCGGCATCGAGAAGTCGCTGGGCGAGGCGATTCGCACGCTCTCCGACGCTCGCCCTGCGGCGCTGGCCTATCTCGATCTGGACCGCTTCAAGCTGGTCAACGATTTGTTCGGCCATGCGTCAGGCGACGAAGTCTTGCGTCAGGCATGTGACCGCATGCGCTCGCGCCTGTCGGCCGACCAGAGTGTCGGGCGTACCGGCGGCGACGAATTCATTGTGGTGTTTCGCGATGCCACCATCAAGGAAGCGGCTGCCGTGGCGCGCCGGTTGGTCGACGCGATCGCCGGCGAGCCGTACCAGATTGGCGAGCGGGCGTTTCAGGTGCGTGCGTCGGCAGGGGTGATCGAGCTGACCACCGACATGCGCGTGCCCGACGCGATCTCGTCGGCAGATCGCGCTTGCCGCGAAGCCAAGAAGAGCCGGCGTGAACTGGTCGTCTACGAGCGAGGCGCAGCGGCGTTTCGCGAACGGTTGGCCGAATTGCGGCTCATCGACGCCCTGGATGCGGGCCTCACGCCCAACACGCTCTTCCTGGAAATGCAGCCGATCATGGAGATGGCCGCGCCCAGCGGCTCGCTCAACTTCGAGGTGCTGCTGCGCATGCGTGACGGCGAGGGCAATATCGTGCCCGCGTCGCGCATCATCAGTGCGGCAGAAGAGAACGGCACGATCGGCATGATCGACAAATGGGTGCTCACGAACACGCTCACGTGGATCGACTCACACCGTGAGCAGTTGTCGAAGACGCAGTTCGTGTGCGTGAACCTTTCTGGTGCATCGCTCAACGACGAGCATTTCATTCGCGACATTTTTGCGACGCTTGCGGCGCATGAGCGCGCGGTCGGTCTGTTGTGCATCGAGATTACCGAAACTGTGGCGCTCCACGATCTGGACAATACGCGTCGCTTTGTCGACCGCATCCACCAGATGGGCGGGCGCATCGCGCTCGACGACTTTGGTGCGGGCTTCAGTTCTTTCTCGTATCTCAAGGATCTGGCCGTCGATGCGATCAAGATCGACGGTGCCTTCGTCAAGAGCATGGCGGCTCACCCGGCCAATCTGGCCATCGTCGAGGCGATCGTGGCGCTGGCCAAGAATCTCGGCATTCGCAGCGTGGCCGAGTGGGTGGAAGATGCCGCCACGCTCGAAGCGCTCTCCGAGCTGGGCGTCGACTACGTGCAGGGCTTCCTGATTGCACGTCCGCAGACGCCTGAGGCGATACTTGCCGCCGAATCGGCCGCGAGTTTCGTGCGCGACCCGCAACTGGCCGCCTTGCTCGTCGAGCTGGGGCAGGCCTACTACCCGAGCGAGCGTGGCAGCACAGCGCTGCACTAGGGTCTGTTCCCCCTACGGTCGTATGAAGTATTTCTGCCTGCCGGATTGCACGTATTCCGCGCAATGATTTATTTCCGCGAAGTTTCATTTCGGCGCCTCTCAGAGCGTGCCGATTTCCGCGCAAGCCCGGCAGAATGGGGCTTTGCGCTGTCAAGTGACCTCCACAATATCGTCATCAGGACGTAACTCGTCGTAAGAATTCCACTTGGGATAAATCTTGTCCCGCGTAAAGAACGGGTGGCAGAATTTGTTCATCGACGCGACTGGAGACAAATCCGGTTCATCGGTGGCGGTTTCTGCGGGCGGGGGTGAGCGCAGAGTGGGACGGCACCGGCGATTGGCGACACGATCGACGCGCGAGGGGCAACGGGGTTAGGACCGTGTACATCCACGAGATGTGTGCGGCGCGACTAGTAGACCTAACCAAAAAAACGACAATGATTTCGACACTGCTCAAACTTCTGTACCGTCACAGCCATGCTGCAAAGTGGCGGCACAACGAGCGCCTGTGGCCGCACGCGCAGATCGTGCGCGACGCGACGGGTGTTATCGAGCGCTTCACTTGGCGGGGCCGCAACGTGCCGCTGGCGCGCCGCGCCGAGTTGCAGCAACTGCGCCGGCTGCCTTGCCACATCGTCGCGAGCGGCCCGTCGGTGGCCGACATCGACTACAACGCACTCCCGATGCATCACGTCATGGGCGTGAACGGGGCGATTGCGCTGGTTGACCGCGCACCGGTGAAATTCAATTACTACTGCCTGCTCGATGCGGGGTTTGTCCGCCAGCGTCCGGATCTGGCACGCCGCATCGTGGCGCGCGATCTCGTGCTGTTCGTCACGCCGGTGGTGTTGGCCCGTCTGCTCGAAACCTATCCGATGTCGGCATTCGGCTGCCGCTTCTATCTGGTCGACGATATTTTCAAGCGCGGCATGGAAGCGGTGCGCACGCCTGCCGCCTTGCGCGCCGACCCGCGCGTGGCCGCCAGTGCCGCCTTCTTCGGCGACGACGGTCATCTGGGCTACAGCTTCAACATCGACAACGGCTTTTTCCACGGCGGCACGGTGGCTTACTTCGCGCTGCAAGTGGCGACGTGGCTCGGTTTCTCCGAACTGTATCTGCATGGTGTCGACCTGCGCGATGCCGCACAGACCCCGCGTTTCTACGAAACGATGCAGTCGCGCGCACCGACACGTCTCGATGCGGAATTTGCCGACCTGATCGAACCGTCGTTCCGGCAGGCGTCGAACGTGCTGCGCTCGCGTGGCGTTCGTGTGGAGAATCTGTCGCGCGAGAGCGCACTCGGCGACGATATTTTCGCCAAGGTCGACTGGCGCTCGCTGCGTCGTCGCAACCTCAGTCTGGTGGTGCCGGGGGATGTCGTGCCGGCGGCGCTCACCGAGGTGGCGGGGGTGCCGGCAACGCCGACGTTCCGTCCGACCGGGACGCACGGTCACAAATGACGAAATGGCGTACGGTGCAGGCGCGCCCGCGCTGCACCGCCGCCATGTCACTCCAGTGACATAATCGTGTCGCAATTGGGCCAAGAAGGCCGCCACATCACGGTCTACCTGCTACAATCGCTCTCCGGGTTTTCCTGAAGCATGAGCGATTATGGGGTTTGGCTGGTTCGGACTGTCGACGTTTTGGTTGCTGGCGTTGTGCTGGCCTGGCGTACGGGGTCTGCTTGGCGGTGAGATACGACTCTTCGGCCCCGGCACCCTGCGCATGCTCCTGGGTGTTCCGCTCGCGATGGTGTCGAGTGCGACGCTTGCCGCGCTGACGGGCGGCGACAATCCCAGCGCCGGTGGCAGCATCGGCCAATCCTTTTCCCACGGTTTGCAAGTCACGCTTGGCGGCACGCTCGCGATGGGCGTCGCTGGCTTTGTTCTGTTGTTCTCCCTCCCGCTTGTCTTCGGCACCACTTGGTGGGGCATGTTTGCGCGCACGGGTTCGGGAAGTGTTGATGACGATGACGAAGGCGATGCCCCGCAGGGCACGCGTTTCGGCAGCCGTTTTGGTTTTGGCGGCGACGCCCGGTCGGACACGCGTCACGAGAGCGGTTACGGCACACGCAGCGAACCGACCCGCGGTTTGTCGCAGATGACGTTTGACATGCCGGAGCGTAGTGATCGCAGCGAGCGCGCTGAGCGCTTCACGCCGACGGTGGGGCAGGGCCATCACAACGTTGGCAGCCTGACCGAGGAACTCGTGCCGCGCCGCCGTGGACTCTCGGCGCAGCCGCCATGGAAACTTTCCGACGAAGAGCGTGCACGGCTTGACGCCATGCAGCCGCCGCCTCCGACGGTGCGTGGTGCGGGTCGCGCCGAGCCGTCGTTCCGGCCAACCGCCGCTGGCGGTACCCGGGCGGTATTGCCGCGCGGAGCCTATGCCGCCGGGACGAGCCGGGGCGATACGCTTCGTATGACCGAATTCGTTCGCACCGAACCGGGTACGCAAGGGCAGGCGCAAGGGCAAGGACAGGGCCGTCCGGCACCATTGCCCGGCGCGACTCGTTCGCCTGCGGCGACGGCAAAAGCCACCACGGCGACCGCTGCGGTCACGCCGGCATCTTCCGTCGCCGCCACCGAGGCGGCACTGCACTCCACATCGATTGGCGGCACAGCGGCGTATCGCCGCCCGGTTGGCACGGCACCGGCGCATTTGCGCGGCACGATTGTGCGCAGTCCTTTCCGCAAGCCGCAACTCGGTCTTGAAGATATGCCGCCGCGCGGCGCCCAACCGGCGCCTGCGGTGAGTCACGGCAACGCGTTGCCGGGATCGATGGCAGCAGAGACTTCGCCACCTGTGGCGCCCATGGCGACACCGGTATCGGCACCGATGTCCGCACCGATGTCCGCACCGGCGCCCACGCCAGTGTCGTCGCCGTCGAAGGCAATCACCGCTGCGCCGGTCGCTGCCGCAGCCGCCATGCAGGGTGCGGCGTCTTGGTCGGCCTCGCATGCGGCGACACCGATCTCCGCCGACTTCTCCGAATTCTCACCGCTGCCGTCGTTTTCACATACCGACGGCATCGCGTCGGCCGACACGTCAAGCGAACTCCCCGATGTCCCCGAGGTGCCGCCGGGCCCAACGCCGGAAATGATCGCCCGCGAAGCCGCCGCCCGCGCCGCGGAAGTGGCGCGTCAGCAGGCATTGGCAGTCTTGCGCGAAGAGGCCGAGGCGCTGCTGCGCGATTTGCGCTCGTGGTCCTCGGGTGATGGCCCGGCAGTGGTTGCGCAGAGCGTGCCGGACGCCGTTCCGCAGCCGCCCGCCGATGTTGTGCATGCGTCTGACGCGCCGGCAATGCCAGCAACACCGGCCGCGACCTATGAGTACGTTGCACCGGCGATGCAAGTGGCATCGATACCGGCGCCCGAACTGACTCCGGCACACGACGCGATCCCGATCCCGGCACCCAACATCGCTGGTCCTGTGTCGACGCCCGAAGTACCGCGTCGTCCGTTCGTATTTGCCGACGTATTGGCGAGCGTCAGAATGACCGATGGCCGCGACGGTGACGTCAGCGCAAGCGACATCGGTACCGGTGTCAATACGGCCATCGAAGCGGCTGCGGACATTGCTGATGCTGATGCCGACACAGACACCGATATCTACGACGACACCGTTCCCGAAGGGGAGGGGAGTGCCGTCGAGACACTCGTCGCGTCAACGGTGATTGACGCGCCTGAAGAAACGGCAATAACTGCACAGTCGCCGGACAGATACGACGCGTCGCCGGACAGCACCCTGCCGCACGATGACGAAGACCCGGCCGACACGCAGCACAAGCCGCATTACGTCTTGCGCGCCGACGGCACTTGGGCACGCACGGATGCCGCCGACGCAGATAGCGAGCCCCCGTTCGACGTGGGACCGCCTGACATCGATGAAGCGGATGACGCCGCTGCCGATCACTGGCAAGCGTTACCGCAGGTCACCCATACTCCTTATCCGGCATCGTCGCCGACGATTCCACCGGTGGTGGTGCCGAGTTTCGCGTCGGCACCCGCCATCCCGTCGTTCGCGAATTTCGCAGCGCGGCCGCCCGCCGAGCCGCCCAGAGCCAATTTCACGGACGACACGCCATACGAGGCTCCGCCACCGCGCGTGGCTGTCGATTACGATCTGCCATCGCTCGACGAGTTGACCCCGGCGGTTGCCGTGACCGATGTGGCGCATGAAATCTCCGAAGAAGCACTCGCCGCCGTCAGTCAGTTGATCGAACAACGGCTGGCCGAATTCAAGGTGCCGGTGACGGTCGTCGGCGCCTCGGCAGGCCCGGTGATTACGCGCTTCGAAGTCGAACCGGCCGTGGGCGTGCGCGGTGCGCAGGTGGTCGGGTTGATGAAGGATCTGGCGCGCGCATTGGGCGTGACGTCGATTCGTGTCGTCGAAACGATTCCGGGCAAGACGTGCATGGGACTCGAATTGCCCAACGCCAAGCGTCAGATAATCCGCCTGTCCGAAATTCTGGCCGCGCCGGTATTTGACGCCCATCCGTCGCGTCTCGCGCTGGCGATGGGCAAGGACATCACGGGTGAGCCCGTCGTGACCGATCTGGCGCGTGCGCCGCACTTGCTGGTGGCGGGCACGACCGGTTCGGGCAAGTCGGTGGCGGTCAACGCCATGATCCTCTCGCTGCTATACAAGGCGACGCCGGACGACGTGCGGCTCATCATGATCGACCCGAAGATGCTGGAGTTGTCGGTCTACGGTGGCATTCCGCACCTGCTGGCACCGGTGGTGACCGACATGAAGCAGGCCGCCCACGCGCTGAACTGGTGCGTCGGCGAGATGGAAAAACGCTACCGTCTGATGTCCGCACTGGGTGTGCGCAATCTGGCCGGTTACAACGAAAAGATCGCCAACGCGCACGCCGCGGGCCAAAAAGTCAGCAACCCGTTCTCGCTCACACCGGACGCGCCCGAACCGCTCGATCGCCTGCCGTTCATCGTCGTCGTGATCGACGAATTGGCCGACCTGATGATGGTCGCAGGCAAGAAGATCGAAGAGCTGATCGCGCGTCTGGCACAGAAGGCGCGCGCCGCCGGTATTCACCTGATTCTTGCGACGCAGCGTCCTTCGGTGGATGTCATCACCGGTCTGATCAAGGCCAACATTCCCACTCGGGTCGCGTTTCAGGTGTCGTCGAAGATCGATTCCCGCACCATTCTCGACCAGATGGGCGCCGAATCGCTGCTGGGGCAGGGCGACATGCTGTTCCTGCCGCCGGGCACCGGCTACCCGCAGCGGGTACACGGCGCGTTCGTGGCCGACGACGAAGTGCATCGGGTGGTGCAGCACTGGCAGCAATACGGCGAACCGGAATACGACGAAGCGATTCTGGCGGGCGATCCGGCAGACGCCGCCTCGGCCGATCTGTTCGGCGAGGCTTCTGCCGACGCCGAGGCCGACCCGCTGTACGACGAAGCTGCGGCCTTTGTCCTCAACACGCGCCGGGCGTCGATCTCTGCGGTTCAACGTCAATTGCGCATCGGCTACAACCGTGCCGCACGTCTTATCGAGCAGATGGAAGCGGCTGGGCTCGTCACGCCGATGGGCCGCAACGGCACCCGCGAAGTACTCGCGCCGGGCGGCACCGACTGATCTTTCCGATCTTGCAACAGATGCGCTCTGCGCGAGCGCATCTGTTTCATCACACTTCCCCTCACCTCACCCTCGTGCCCGTCTACGGTGCAAAAGCGTTCGCGCGCGTCGTGAAAGCACGCTGCTAATCGCCGTCGCTTACAACTCCCTTACGACCCGTCATCCGAGTCGAATTCTTTCGCACTCCGTTCTGACTTGCGGACACGCGCCGTACATGGCGTACAAAAGAAAACCCCTTCGAAACCCGCATGAAATGGGACTTGCTTCGCGCAAACCCGCATCACCGTAGGGGTATTCCCGTCTTTGCGGGCAAAACTCAGGGGTCACATAATCGGCCCGCTAGGTTGGTCGTTCGAAGCGTGCTTTACGGTATCGCCCTGACACGAAATTACAAGACCGGGGCGGTGCGGCGGGGTCAGAACGAACTCGTGAATCGCGCCTCCCACGGCAGGGCCTGCGACATGGATAAGCGCCGAAAGAAAGCGTCATATCGAAACGCATCGCACCGAAGGAGACCCTTATGCAATTCCGATTCAAGCTCATGGCAGGCGCTGTCGCGTTCGCCATCTCCGCTACCACCGCATCGCTGGCCATCGCCGCCGACCCGATCAAGCTCGGCGTGTCCGGGCCGTTCACGGGCGGCTCGTCGTCGATGGGCGTGTCCATGCGTGACGGCGTGCGCCTGGCGGCTGCCGAAATCAACAAGTCGGGCGGTGTGCTGGGCCGCCAGATCGTGCTGGTCGAGCGCGACGACGAAGCCAAGAACGAGCGCGGCGTGCAAATCGCCCAAGAGCTCATCAACAAGGAAAAGGTTGTCGCCACCGTCGGTTACATCAACACCGGCGTGGCACTCGCCTCGCAGCGTTTTTATCAGGACGCCAAAATTCCGGTGTTCAACAACGTGGCCACGGGCACGGTGATCACCGACCAGTTCAAGGCCCCGCAGTATCCCGACAACTACGTCTTCCGTAACGCCGCCAAGGACAGCATTCAGGCCCCGATGATCGTGGAAGAAGCGATCACGCGCCGTGGTTTCAAGAAGCCGGCCATTCTGGCGGACTCGACCAACTACGGTCAGCTCGGTCGTGAGGATCTGGAAAAGGCACTCTCCACCAAGGGCATCAAACCGGTCGCGGTCGAGAAGTTCAACATCAAGGACGTCGACATGACGGCGCAGTTGCTCAAGGCCAAACAGGCCGGCGCCGATGTGATCCTGACCTACGGCATTGGCCCGGAACTGGCGCAGATCGCCAACGGCATGGCCAAGCTCGGCTGGAAGCTGCCGATCATCGGCAGCTGGACGCTCGCGATGGCGAACTACATCGACAACTCCGGTGCGAACGGCGAAGGCGCCCGTATGCCGCAGACGTTCATTCAGGAGCCGAACACGCCTAAGCGTAAGGCCTTCATCGACGCCTATCTGGCCATGTTCAAGCCGAAGAACAACCGCATCGACTCGGCGGTCTCGGCAGCGCAAGGCTACGACTCGGTCTACCTGCTGGCCGCTGCCATCAAGCAAGCCGGCGGCACCGATGGCCCGAAGGTGCGTGCCGCACTGGAAGACCTGAAGGCACCGGTGGAAGGCGTGGTCACGACCTACGACCGTCCGTTCTCGCATGACGACCACGACGCCATCACGGCCAACATTCCGGTGTTCGGCGAAGTGAAGGGCGGCCGCGTCGTGTATGCCTACGACACCGACCTGAAGGCCGGCAGCAAGGTCCGCGAGAAGGTGGCTGGCAAGTAAGCCTGCCTGTGCTCGACAGGCTGCACCCAGATGCAGCCCTGACGGGTGACCCACGGCGCGCGCTGTCCACGACCCAAGCCCACGGGGAAAACTCGGGCAAACGGTCTGGCGCGCGCGCCGTTGCCACACCCGCGGCCTGCCGCCGGCACTCGGGACCGGCGTGAGGCTCGTGATCCGTACGCCTCCCGTGCATCACTCGTAGGCTCGCACTCGCGAGAGAGGACCGCATGACCATCCTGATTCAACTCATCTTCAGCGGCATCGCGCTGGGGATGATCTACGCCGTGATCGCCTTCGGTTACCAACTGACGTTTGCGACGTCCGGCACCCTGAACTTCGGCCAGGGCGAAGCGCTGATGCTCGGCGCACTGGTCGGCCTTACCCTGGTCGACACCCTCGGTCTCAATTACTGGCTGATGATCCCGATCGTGTGCCTGTTCGGCCTCGTGCAGGGCGCGTTCGTCGAGCGCATCGGCGTGAAACCCGCCTTACGCATCAAATCCGAATTCGGCTGGATCATGTCCACCATTGCGCTGGGCATCATCTTCCGCAACGTGGCGGAAAACGTCTGGGGCCGTGACGATCTGAAATTCCCGTCGCCGTTGCCCGAAGCCCCCGTCAGCGTGCTGGGCGCCAATGTGCTGCCCATGGAAATGCTGGTCGTCGTCGGCGCACTGCTGATGATGGCGGCCGTCGAGTTGTTCAACCGCCGCTCGATCTACGGCAAGGCCGTGGTGGCCACGGCGAACGACCGCGACGCGGCCGGCCTGATGGGGATCAACACGAGTCTCGTCATTACGTTCTCGTATGCGCTGTCGTCGATGGCCGCTGCGTTTGCGGGCGTGCTCGTCGCGCCGCTCACGCTTACCGGTGCCACGATGGGCGCGGTCCTCGGCCTGAAGGCGTTCGCGGTGGCGATCATCGGCGGGCTCTCGAGCGGGATGGGCGTGCTCGTCGGCGGTTTGATTCTCGGCATCGCCGAGACGACCACGGCGTTTTATGTGTCGACCGGGTACAAAGATGTGCCGGGCCTCGTGCTGCTGTTGCTCGTTCTGGCCGTGAAGCCGGCGGGCCTGTTCGGCAAGACCGCGATCAAGAAGGTGTAACCATGACCGCACAGACCACCACCTCCCGCGAGGCCGGCGATCTCGGCGGCCTGCGCATGACCGCCAAGCTTGCGGGCATCGTCGGCATTCTCGCGCTGTTCGGCTTTCCGCTTGCCGTCGGCAATCCGTATTACATCCACATGATCGAGACGATCATGATCTACGCGATCCTGCTCTTCGGGCTGGATATCGTCGTGGGCTACACGGGGCAGGTATCGCTGGGCCACGCCGGCCTGTTCGGTATCGGCGCCTATGTGGCGGGCGTGTTCTTCGCCAAGCTCGGGCTCTCGCTCTGGCTGGCGCTGCCGGCGGCCATTCTGGTCACGGCTGCGTTCGGCGCGATTCTCGCATTGCCTGCACTGCGAGTGATCGGACCGTATCTGGCCATGGTGACGCTGGCGTTCGGCACCATCATCCAGATTCTTATCAACGAGATGGACTTCCTCACCTCGGGGCCACTCGGCATCAAGCTCACCAAGCCGCTCATCGGCGGGCATCCGATCGATGAAGTCGAGTACTACTGGCTGGTGGCGGTATTGCTGCTGCTGAGCATGCTGGTGGCGCATCGCATTCTGAAGTCGCACCTTGGCCGTGCCTTCGAGGCACTGCGCGATTCGCCGGTGGCGTCGGACTGTATGGGCGTGTCGGTGTATCGCTACAAGGTGTATGCGTTCGTGATCAGCGCCGGTTTTGCCGGGCTCGCGGGCAGTCTCTACGCCTACTCCGAGCAATACATTTCGCCGAACACGTACAACTTCGAGTTGACGATTCTGTTCCTGCTCGCCGTGATCATGGGCGGTCGCAAGACGCGCAGCGGCTCGCTGCTGGGGGCGGCCATCATCGTGCTGTTGCCGCAATTGCTCGATGACATCGCCACCTTCCGTATCGTGGCGACCGCCATCGCCGTGGTGACCACGGGTGTTGCCGTCACCGCCATCGCACGCGGACGCACGAGCCTCGCCAAAGCCGCGGTGCCGATTGTCGGCACGATTGCGCTGGCTAGCGTGACGTGGTGGCGCGACAACATCACCGACTGGCGTCTGACGATTTTCGGTCTGATGATTCTGTTTGTCGTGTACTACCTGCCCGATGGCATCGTCGGCTTCCTGCGTGCCAAGGTCATGAACCGCCGCCGGGCGCACACCGTGTCGGCGGCACAGATCGACGAGGGCGCGGCGAGCACCACCGACCCGGTACTGGCAGCGGCTGCCAGCGGCCCGGAGGAGTTGCTCAAGGTGCGCCAGCTGCTCATGCAGTTCGACGGTCTCAAGGCGCTCAATCAGGTGGACCTGACGGTCAAGCGCGGCACGATTCACGGGTTGATCGGCCCCAACGGCTCGGGCAAGAGCACGATGATGAACGTGCTCACGGGCATTTACGTGCCCACGGCGGGCAGCATCGAATTCGCCGGGCAATCGCTGGCCGGGCGTACGTCGGCAGACATCGCGCTCTCCGGCGTGGCACGGACTTTCCAGAACGTGCAGTTGTTCGGCGAAATGACGGCGCTCGAAAACGTGCTCGTGGGGTTGCATCACACGTTCGGCTCGACGCTGGTCGATGTGTCGTTGCGACTACCGCGTTACAAGCGCGAAGAAGGCGGGGCCCGTGCACGGGCGATGCGGCTGCTGGAGTTTGTGGGGCTGGCGCCACTGGCCGACGAGGAGGCGCGCAATCTGCCGTATGGCAAACAGCGTCTGCTGGAGATCGCACGGGCACTCGCGCTCGACCCGCGCTTGCTGTTGCTCGACGAGCCCGCGGCGGGCCTCACGGCACCCGATATTCGCGAGTTGCTCACGATCATTCGCAAGATCCGCGACCACGGCATTACGGTCATCCTGATCGAGCACCACATGGACGTGGTCATGAGCACGTGCCAGACGGTGTCCGTGCTCGACTTCGGGCAGAAGATCGCGGAAGGGCTGCCGGCACAGATTCAGGCCGATCCGAAGGTGATCGAAGCCTATCTGGGCGGCGCAACGACGACTCACTGACGCGCGCCATGTCACGGGGACCAGCTTGATCGGTGCCCGTGACGTATCAGGCAGCCACGAACTCACGGAACTCCTATGCTTTCCATTCGTAATCTGCAAGCCGGCTACGGCAAAGTGCAGGTACTGCACGGCATCGATATCGATGTGCCGGGCGGTCAGGTCATTACGCTGATCGGCTCGAACGGGGCCGGCAAGACCACCACCATGCGCGCCGTGTCGGGCATGATCAAGCCGACCTCGGGTGAAATTACCCTCGGTGAGAAGCGCATCGACGGGCTCGATTCGCATCGCATCGCCAAGCTCGGCCTCGCGCACTCGCCGGAAGGGCGACGTGTTTTCGCCACCATGTCGGTAACCGACAATCTGCGCCTCGGCGCGTTTCCGCGCTTGACCGGCAGCCGTCCGCGCGGCGACGTGGCGGCTGACCTCGACCGCGCGATGGATCTGTTTCCACGGCTGAAGGAACGCCGCAACCAGTTGGCCGGTACGCTTTCGGGCGGCGAGCAGCAGATGCTCGCGATGGCCCGCGCGGTGATGCTGCGCCCGGACATCGTGCTGCTCGATGAGCCGTCGATGGGGCTCGCGCCGATTCTGGTCGACGAAGTGTTTCGCATCATCGGCAACCTGAAGTCAGAGGGCGTGACGATGTTGCTCGTCGAACAGTTCGCGGCAGCGGCGCTGGCCGTGGCCGACTACGGCTACGTGCTGGAAAACGGCCGCATCTCGGTGCACGGTCCGGCAGAGCGTCTGCGCAACGACGACGCCGTGCGTGCCGCGTATCTCGGCGGCGGTCACTGAACGAAAAACGGGCGGCCTGTGAGGGCCGCCCGCTTGGTTCGCGCTTTCGGTTGTTTCTGCGTTGCGTCGTTGGCTTCCCAGCACCCCGCTTCAGCGATTCACGTCCACCACCACCCGGCCGTGAATTTCCCCCTTCACGATGCGTTGCCCGATGCCGATGGCGTCGTGCAGGCTAACGTCGTGCGAAATGCCCCCGAGTTTTTGCGGTTCGAGATCGCGCGCCAGACGCTGCCAAGCTTGTTCGCGCAGCGCGTGCGGGGCCATCACGCTATCGATCCCGTGCAGCGTAATGCCGCGCAGGATGAACGGCGCCATGTTGGCCGGGAAGTCCATGCCTTGCGCGAGACCGCACGCCGTTGCCACGCCGTCATAACGCAACTGGGCGCAGGCATTCACGAGCGTGTGCGATCCCACCGAGTCGACCACGGCAGCCCAGCGCTCTTTCTGAAGCGGTTTGCCGGGGTCTGAGAGCAGATTGCGGTCGATGACTTCCGCAGCGCCGAGCGTCTTCAGATAGTCCGCTTCGTGGAGCTTGCCGGTCGAGGCCACCACGCGATAACCGAGCGAACTGAGTAGCGCGATGGCCACCGAGCCCACACCGCCGGAGGCCCCCGTCACCAGCACGTCGCCATGCCGTGGGGACACGCCGCTGCGCTCCAGTGCCATCACCGACAGCATCGCCGTATAGCCGGCGGTGCCGATCGCCATCGCATCGCGCGGCGTCAGGCGCCCGGGCAGGCGCACCAGCCAGTCACCCTTGAGACGGGCCTTCTGTGCCAGACATCCCCAGTGCGTCTCGCCGACGCCGTAGCCGTTGAGCACGAACCGATCGCCCTTGTGCCACGCGGGATGCGACGATTCGAGGACCGTACCGGCGCCATCGATGCCCGCGACCATCGGCCAGTGGCGCACGACGGGTGCGCGGCCGGTGATCGCCAGACCGTCCTTGTAATTGATGGTGGAGTAGTCGATGGCGACGAGCACATCGCCATCGGTGGGGAGTGCATCGTCTTCCAGTGCGGTGACGGCGGCCTGCGTGGCACCGTCGGATTGCGTCAGCAAAATCGCGTTGAACATGCCGTGACGTCTCCGAAGCTAAAGGGGACTTACCTGTCTTGCGGGTGCCGGCTACTGCTGTCGACGTTTCATGACACGCGCATCGCCGCCGTGATGGCTTCGCGGGTTTCTCGCGTCAGTACGCCGAGCAATTCTGCTGCGGGCAACACGCGGGCGAGCGGTGCCGCTTGCCCGGCCCATTGTGCCGCATAGCCGCTGTCCTTGTGCGCCTTTGCGGCGGCGTTGAGCGATTTGCCGGCGTCGTACGTGATCGGATAGTCAGGGATCGCCGGGCGTCCTGCCGCCTGTTCGAGTTCCCATAAGCGATTCACGAACCCGCGTGCCGGGCGGCCCGAGATGGCGCGAATCAGCGCGGTGCGGGGCGGTTCACTGCGCGTGAGCGCTTCGCGATAGGCGGCATCCGCGCTGGACTCCGGGCAAAGCAAGAACGCCGTGCCCAATTGCGCAGCCTGTGCGCCAAGTGCGAGGACGGCGGCAATGCCTGCGCCGTCCATGATGCCGCCCGTCGCGATCACCGGTAGCGACGTCAGCGAGACGAGCCGCCGCACCAGTGCGAAGGTGCCCAACTGTTCGTCTTGCGTGCGTTGACGGTCGCCTTCGTCGTTGAAGCGTCCGCGATGCCCGCCCGCTTCCCAGCCTTGCGCGACGATGGCATCGATGCCGGCCGCCTCGATGGCGGCAGCCTCTTCTTCGTTCGTGGCGCTGGCGAACAGTACGATGCCCGCTGCTTGCAACGCATCGATCCAGTCTTGCGGGGGCAAACCGAAGTGGAAGCTGATGACGGCCGGGCGTTCTTCGAGAAACATCTCGTACATCGCCACGTCTTCCACGAAGCTCAGATAGATTTCGCGCAGCGACGCGGGCGGCTTCGCGTCGAATCGTGCGAACTCCGGCGCCAGATAGTCGAGCCATGCGGCTTCGCGCGCCGCGTCGGCCTTGGCCGGCACGTGCGTGAAGACGTTGACGTTAAACGGTCGGTCGGTCAGTGCGCGCGTCTGGCGGATGATGTTGCGTGCCGCCGTGGCGTCAATATTACCGACGGCCAGAGAGCCAAGGCCACCGGCGTTGGAGACGGCAGCCGCAAGTGCCGGTGTGGAAGCCACCGCCATCGGTGCCTGAATGATCGGTGTGGTCAGGCCAAGGCGTTCAGTGAGGCGAAGCGTCGTTGTCATGGGTTACTCCGCGCTCAAAGCGTGTCGGCCAGTTCGCGCAGGGCGTCGAACGTTTCATGCAGCTCGGCGCGCAACACGCCCACGAGTTCTGCCGCAGGCATTGATCGGGCCAACGGGGCGGCTTGACCGGCCCACTGGGCGGCGTAATCGCTGTTGCCCTTGGCTTTGGCCGCGGCATTGAGTGCCTTGCCCGCGTCGTACGTCACCGGATAGGCGGGAAGCAGCGGACGCTCGGTCGCTTCTTCGAGTTCGTACAGGCGGTTGGCGAAGCCGCGCGCCGGACGGCCGGAGATCGCACGAATCATCGCGGTGCGCGGCGGATGACCACCGGTCAATCGTTCGCGATACGCCGCGTCGGCGGCTGACTCGGGGCAGCCCACAAAGGCCGTGCCAAGTTGCGCCGCCTGTGCGCCAAGGGCCAGAACGGCTGCGATACCTGCGCCGTCCATGATGCCACCGGCCGCAATCACCGGCAGCGACGTGTGCGTCACGAGCAGACGCACCAATGCCAGCGTGCCCAGTTGTTCGTCATCCGTCGGCACGCGATCGCCAAGATCCTCGAAGCGTCCACGATGACCGCCGGCTTCATAACCTTGCGCGACGACCGCGTCGATGCCGGCGGCTTCCACCGCGCGCGCTTCGGCCAGATTGGTTGCCGTGGCGAACAACGTGATGCCTGCGGCGTGCAGCGCATCGATCTTGGCTTGCGAGGGCAAGCCGAAGTGGAAGCTGACGACGGCCGGGCGCTCTTCGAGCAGCATCTCGAACATGGCGTCGTCGGCGACAAAGCTCAGGTAGATCTCGCTGAGCGTGGCGGGCGGTGTGGCGTCGAAGCGGGCGAATTCGGGAGCGAGATAGGCTAGCCACGCCGCGTCGCGCGACGTGTCGAGCTTGGCGGGGGCGTGACAGAAGAGGTTGACGTTGAACGGCTTGCGCGTGAGGGCGCGCGTGTCATGAATGGCTTTGCGCGCGGTTTCGGCGTTCCCCGACGCGACACCCAGCGAACCGAGTCCGCCAGCGTTCGAGACGGCAGCGGCCAGTGCGGGCGTCGAGGTGCCGGCCATGGGTGCCTGAATGATCGGGGTGAGCAAGCCGAGACGTTCGGTGAGCGGGTGAGAAGCGAGGGAGCTACGCATGGCGATCTGCACCTTTCAATGGTCGGTGGGGTCGTTGGGGGCGGCAGCCGTGAAGCCGCCGGGGTCGAGCCGACAAAGCAGGGAGTATGTCCACTATGGCATACGTCCAACGCAATAAAGATACCACTGAAATGCATCTTTGTGCCAGCGACCCGTCTGAAATAACGGGGTGGCGGGCAGTGGCGATTGGTGTCAGGCGTTGCGCGAATCGTCGGCGTTGTTATCCGCTGCATCGTTCGCCGTATCGGGGGCTCCCATCAAGTCGGCAGCCCGTGAACGTGCCATGTCGGCCCGGCGGAAGTAGCCGACGACGGTCGCCACGCTGGTGTGCCCGGTCATCGCCATGGTCTCGGCCAACGGCACTTGCTGGTGTGCCGCTTCGGTGACAAACCCGGAGCGCAGGGAGTGCGCGGAGAAGTCCCCTTCAAGGCCTGCGAGTTGGCAACGCTCGCGCACGATATCGCGTACGGCGGCTTCCGAGAGTGGCTCGCCGACATGGCCGCCGCGTCGCACCCGCCGGAATATGGCGCCCTCGGTAATACCGCTGGCCGTCAGCCAATCCGTCATCGCGGCGGCGGCGGCACCCGTCACGGGTTTGTCGTTTTCCGCGAGATCGGCGCCGTGCTGATTGGTCTTCGACCATGCGAGTGTGAACACGTAACTTTCCGGTCCGGTGCGTCGCAAGTTCTCGCAACTCGCGCGTACGACTTCCGAGCGCCGGCGGCCGCCGCTGGCCCAAGCGAAGAGCAGCAGTGCGCGATCGCGTTTGCCGCGCAACGAGTCGTCGCACGTTGCCAGCAGGGCGCGCAACGGCTCGCGCGTGAGGGCGTCTTTCTTCGTCGTGCGCGCACCGCGTTTGGCATAGGCACGACGCGTTTTGGCGAGCAGTTCACGTACCGCAGGGTCCGCGCAGGGGTTGGGCAATTCGCGCGAGGTGTGGAGTTTGGCGATGACGCTCACCCTGTGCAGCACTGTCGCCAGCGCAGGTGGCCCGGGGCGTGCCTTGACGCCTTCGGCGACGAGCGCGGCGTCCAGTGCGGCGGGCATTTCAGTCGTCAGCCCTTGTTTGCCTTGATGCAGGGCGTGATCGACGACGAATTGCACGATGACGGCGGGTGATAGCGGCAGTGACATCTCAAGCGATTGCGAGGCTGTTTCTGCATCGCCAGCGGCCCCATAGCGCAGCCGATACCAACTCAACCAGTACCGCATGGCCGATTGATAGCTTTGCCGCGTGTTCGGCGAATCGCCTTCCCGGACGAGGGCGCGGACCGCATCGCGGGCATCGGCATCAAGTTTGGCCGGATCGAGCGGCGCGGGCAGGCGAGAGGCTGCCGCCGTCACAGACACGTCGTGGCGACTCGATTTCGACGGTGGTGCGCCATCGGATGGGGTGTGAGATGTAATTTTTCTACCGGACATATGATTTCATATGTAATATGTAGTAAATATAACGTATCTAAGAAATAACTAGCGATAATGTTCCCTTATCGTGGGTTATTTGGCAATGCCGTTGAATTACCGGCCCAAACCAATGAAGGAGCTCCTTATGAATGCATCGCGAACGCAAGACGCCGCCATACCCGCACCGGCGCCGCGCTCGGCCGGGCGCGGCATCTCGGAGCTCGACGTCTGGTCCGCCGCCGATACTTTGCTGATGGCTGGCCAGCGGCCCACCATCGAGCGCATTCGGCAGCAATTGGGGCGGGGCTCGCCGAATACGGTCAGTCCGTATCTCGACGCTTGGTTTGCCGGGCTCGGCGCGCGGTTGAAGGGGGCGCCCGGTGCGTCAGGTATGGCCGGATTGCCCGACGGCGTTGCAATGCCGGAGGTGGTGGCGCGCGCAGCCATGGATCTGTGGGCGCTGGCGCTGACGGAAGGGCGTGACGCGTTAGCGGAAGAGGCGGCGTCGCGCCGCGCGGTGCTGGATGCTCGTGAAGCGGCGCTTGCCGCCGACCGGGAGGCGTTGGAGCAAGCGCGCGCCGTGCTGCATGAACGTGTCGCCTCTGCCGAGGTGGCGGCGGCCGATGCGCGGCAAGCGCGCGACGAAGCGCAGGCACAGGCACGTCGTGCCGAGGCGTTGTTGATCGATGCGCAAGCTGATGCCGTCACGTCTCGTCAGGCGGTAGCGGACGCGCGAGTCGCCGCGCAGGCTACGCTCGACGCGCACGCCGAGCAGCGTGCGGAGTGGGATGTCGAGCGTCAGCGTCTCAACGAACGGGCCGAAGCTAACGAGCGTCGTCTTCTGCTGGAACTGGATACGGCGCGAGAGTCGATCAAGGCGCTTCAGCAAGAACGCAAACAGAATCAGCGGCAGTTGCAGGACACCGAAAGCGAGCTTGCGACACTCACCGACGCGCAACACGAGTTGCGGTCGTCCAAGGCGGTACAGGATTCGTTGATCGCCCGGTTGCGTGAGCAGGTCAGTGCGCAGGAGGCGCTGGTCGCGATGTATCAGACGACGCTGGCCGCCGTGCCCGCAACGAGTGCGAATCTCTCGTCTCCGGGTGTTTCCGTCGCGAGAAAACGTCGTGCGAGTCATGTGGCCGCACCTGCCACGTCGGTGCTTCGACGTGGGCGCAGGGCGGCCTAACCATGGGTATGGCCGTTAGCACATGAGGAATGTGCTCGGCAGGCGCATCACGCCCGCCGCGCCATTCCACATCTCACTCCTCACTTCGCTAGCGCCACCGTCGGTGCGGGCGCTTCCCATCCACCGCCCAACGCGCGGAAGGTTGCCACGGCCGCACGCGCGTTGTCCGCTTGCACGCGGGCGTCGGCATCGCGCACCGTCAGCAACTGGCGGTCGGCGTCCAGCACTTCATAGAGACTCACCGTCCCGCCGGTATACGCATCTTGCGCACTATCGCGTGCCCGCGTCTGCGCCTCGACGGCACTCGCCAGATCTTTGCGTTGCTGTTCCAGTTCGACCAGTGTGACGACGGCGTTTTCTACATCTTCCGTGGCATGCAACATCGACAACCGATATTGCGCGAGCGCCTGCGCGTTCGCCCCACGCGCCTGCGCTACCTCGGCATCGATACGGCCGAAGTCGAACAACCGCCAGCGCAGCCCGAGCGCGGCCAGCGGCTGGAACGTCGCTACGCTGGGGACGCGTCCGCCAGCGAGCGTATCGAACCCGAGCACGCCAGATAGCGAAAGCTTCGGGTAGTACTCCGCGAGCGATGCGCCGACGCGTTCATTGGACGCCGCCAGTTGCCGCTCGGCGGCGATGACATCGGGTCGGCGGCGCAGCAGGTCGGCCGGCGCACTCGCATCGCCAATCGCCGGGATGACAATCGGCCGGGCATGCAGATCGTCGTCCTGCGTGGCGGCACTCATCCGTCGCGCGTACGTACCGGGCGCGGCCCCCATTAAGACATCCAGCCGGTTGAGTTGCGTCTCGCGCTCGATGCGCAGCGGCGGCAACGTCGTGCGTGCCTGCGCCAGCAAGGCTTCCGATTGCGCCATTTCACGTGCGGTCGCCAACCCGTCTTTCAGACGCAAACGCACGATCTCCACGAGCCGGGCATCCGTCTCGATCTGGTCTTGCGCAATGGCCAAGCGGCGCTGCGCCGCACGCACGCGAAAGTAGGCGTCGGCAGCTTCGGCAACGATGCTCACCCGCACGCCGTCACGCTGGGCCTCGGCTGCCTGTGCCAGCGCCCCGGCCGCTTGCGCCGAGCGCTGCAGGCCGCCAAACAGATCCACCTCCCAACTGGCGCCCACGCCAATGTCGTAGATCGTCATGTTCCGGTTGTAGCCCGGAATCGTGCGCGCCACGGTGCCGAGCGGTCCGTCGAGCGACTGATGCTCGCGCGTGACGCTGCCGTCGAGCGAGAGCGACGGCAGTCGCTGTGCCCCGGCTTGCCGCGCTTGGGCGCGCGCCTGTTCCACGCGTGCCAATGCCGCCTGCAAGTCGAGATTCTGTGCCAGTGCCTGCTGCACGATGCCGGTCAGCACCGGGTCATGAAAGCCTGTCCACCACGCGTCGAGCGCCGGCGCAACGGCGGCCCCGGTGGTGCCGTCCGCCGTTTTGCGATCGGCGTCGCGTTGGGTCAGCAGGGCGCTGCTGGCGAAATGCGCGGGCAGATCGGCGGCGGGAGGGGCGTAATCGGGGCCAACCGCGCAGCCCGCCAGCGCGCTGACGGACATCGCCAGCAACGCTGTTCGAAAAGTCAGCAAAGTCGGTAACGTCGACCAAGTCGACCAAGTCGGGAGGGGCATTTTCGAGCGCGTTGGCGAGAAGGTGTTCATGGCGGCGAGGGATCGGGTGCGTTGAATTACGAGTTACTTGCAAGATGATAGTTGCAACTCTATACTCACTTTCATTGTGAAAGCAACCCCTCGTTGCCGATGTCACGTTGACGTCTCTCACGCCTCAAAGACCGCTAACACCACCTGAATGAAGAAGGATTGACCTCCATGACTTCCCCGAGCACAGCCGCCCCGCAAGCCACACCGGCCAATCAGCAACCTTCGGTATCTCCGTCCAGCGGTGCGCGTCGCCGCTTCGCGCTGCGAGGCGCGGTGGTCGTGGCGGCCATTGCCGCACTGGGCTACGGGGTGCATTGGTGGACGACGGCGCGGTTCTTCGAGTCGACCGACGACGCTTATGTCGGCGGCGACGTCACCGTGCTCGGCCCGAAAGTCCCGGGTTACATCGCGCAGGTGCTCGTGACCGACAACCAGCCGGTGCATGCGGGCGACGTGCTAGTGCGACTCGATGATCGCGATTACCGCGCCGCGCTCGCGAAGGCGGAAGGTGCGGTGGCCGCCCAGCAGGCGTTGCTCGCCAACCTCGATGCCACCGCGCGACTGCAAACCGCCGTGATTGCGCAGGCGCGGGCGAGTGTGGTGGCGGTGGCGGCCGATGCGCGCCGCGCGCACGACGATCAGGTGCGCTATCAGGACCTCGTGGCCAAGGCGGCCGTCTCGGTGCAAAGCGCACAAAAGGCGGATGCGGATTACAAGCAACTCGCCGCCAACCGTGACCGCGCAGAGGCGGGGGCGGTAGCAGCGGAACGCCAGATCGACGTGATCGCCACCCAGAAGCAACAGGCGCAAGCGGCCTTGGCTCAGGCAGTGGCAGAGCGCGATATCGCAAAACTCAATCTGGAAGACACCGTTGTGCGGGCGCCGGTCGACGGCACGGTCGGCAATCGACGGGCACGGCCGGGCGCCTATGCGTCGACGGGCACGCAACTGCTCGCCATCGTGCCGGCCCACGGCCTTTGGGTCGACGCCAACTTCAAGGAAGGGCAACTGGCGCGGTTGCGCCCGGGCATGCCCGTGAAGATTGAAGCCGACGTGCTGCCGGGGCGGGTGTTCCACGGTCATGTGGCGAGTCTGGCGCCCGCGACGGGAGCGCAGTTCAGCGTGTTGCCCCCCGAGAATGCGACGGGCAACTTCACGAAGATCGTGCAGCGCGTGCCGGTTCGCGTGTTGCTCGACGAGGCTGACGGCCGTCTGGGCACGTTACGCCCGGGGCTGTCGGTGACGGCGGAAGTCGATGCCCGTGCCGGTGACGATGCTGTCGTCGCGCCGGGCGCTGCCAAGGTGGCGGCACGATGAGCGCCGCGCATACCGGTGCGGCCGTGCCTGCCGGGCTGCCGCAGCCGGCGCCGCCGGGGGGCAGCAATTCTGGCAATGCCGGTGATTTACCCAGGCCCGGCCAGCCCGCGAACGACTCCCGGCCCGCGCCTCATGTGGTCGCTGGCAGCGCGCCACCGGGCACAGGGGGTGGGTTTTCCGTCGATTCGATGTCGACGCAAGCCAAGGTCATCGCCTTCATGACGATGGTGGTGGGCATGTTCATCGCGCTGCTCGACATCCAGATCGTGTCGGCGTCGCTCAAGGACATCGGCGGTGGTCTGTCGGCAGGTGCCGATGAAACCGCGTGGGTGCAGACCAGCTACCTGATCGCGGAAATCATCGTGATTCCGCTCTCGGGCTGGCTGTCGCGCGTGATGTCGACGCGGTGGATCTTTGCCGCCTCGGCGGCCGGTTTCACCATCGCGAGCCTGCTTTGCGGTGCCGCGTGGAATATCCAGAGCATGATCGCGTTCCGCGCGCTGCAAGGGTTTCTCGGCGGCTCGATGATTCCGCTGGTGTTCACGACGGCGTTTGCGTTCTTCAGCGGACCGCAGCGCGTGCTGGCGGCGGCAGTGGTCGGCGGGTTGTCGTCGCTGGCCCCGACCCTCGGGCCGACCATCGGCGGGTGGATTACCGACAACTACTCGTGGCACTGGCTGTTCTTCGTCAATCTGGTGCCGGGCATTTTCGTGACGATTACCGTGCCGCTGCTGGTGCGCATCGATCGCCCCAACTGGTCGCTGCTGCGGGGTGCCGATTATCTGGGCATGGTGTTGATGGCGGTGTTTCTCGGCTGCCTTGAGTACACGCTGGAAGAAGGGCCACGCTGGGACTGGTTTGGCGACGCCACCATTCGTACAACGGCGTGGCTGGCGGGGCTGTGCGGGGTAGCGTTCCTCTGGAGAAGTCTTACGTACGCGCAGCCGCTGGTGGATTTGCGGGCGCTCAAGGAGCGCAACTTCGCACTTGGCTGCTTCTTCTCGTTTGCAACTGGCATCGGCATTTTCGCGACGATTTACCTGACGCCGGTGTTCCTTGGGCGCGTGCGCGGGTTCTCGGCATTTGAGATTGGCATGGCGGTGTTCTCCACCGGTGTCTTCCAGCTGATGTCGATTCCGCTGTACGCGATGCTCGCCAACCGGGTGGATCTGCGCATTCTGATGATGGGCGGGATTGGTGCGTTCGCGTTATCGATGTGGCAGTTCGCACCGATCACGCATGACTGGGGCGCAGCGCAACTGATGCTGCCGCAAGCGTTGCGCGGGGCGGGGCAGCAGTTCGCCGTGGCGCCGATTGTCACGTTGACGTTGGGTAGCCTGCCGCCAGCGCGGCTGCGGCTCGCGTCGGGGTTGTTCAATCTGATGCGAAATCTCGGCGGGGCCATCGGCATTGCGGTGTGCACTACGGTGCTCAACGACCGCACGAACCTGCACTTCTTCCGGCTCGCCGAGCAACTGGGTGAGGGGAGTCCGGCGGTCGGTGCGTGGCTCGCGGGCGTGGGCGCGCGCATGAGTGCCTCCGGGCTCGACGCGGTGGATGCGCAGACGGCGGCGCTTCGCCAACTTTGGCTGCTGACCTTGAGAGAAGCCCAAACGATCACGTTCGGCGATATCTACGGCGGCATGAGTCTGATGTTCTTCGCCGTGACGTTGATGGTGCCGCTGATGCGCAAGGTGGCGCCTCCGAAAGCGCCTAGCGCGGATGCCCATTGAGTACAGTGCATTGGAATTCACTTTAAACAATTGACATCGAAAATGTTCGATAAGTGATTGATTTGTTGTTGGCGGGAATCTTCTGGCCGACGTTGATTCTCGTCGCAGTGAAGCATGGAGACGCCGGCCGGCTTGCCCGCCGGCGTCGACGCGCTTATGCTCACTTGCATGGTAATAGGCAGCGTCGGCCAGTGTCAGTCATGCCGGACGCGCCCGATGTCAAGAACTCGCGAGGACCCCCTTATGCAACGAAAGACTTTCCGCGACATGCAATGTCCCATCGCCCGCAGCCTGGAGCGCGTCGGCGAATGGTGGAGCATTCTGATTCTGCGTGAAGCCGGTTACGGGACGACGCGCTTCGACGACTTCCAGCGCCGGCTCGATATCGCGCCGAATATGCTGACGCGCCGACTGAATGCATTGGTTGAAGAAGGGCTGCTGGAGCGCCGTCAGTATTGCGATCGGCCGCCACGCTTCGAATATGTGCTGACGGATGCGGGCCGTGATTTCCGCCCGGTCCTGTGGGCGTTGCTCGCATGGGGCAATCGGCATTTCGCACCGGAAGGCATTGCTGCGCAACTGGTCGATCAGGAGACCGGCGAGGTGGTTGAGCCGGTGGTGGTAGACGCCAAGACTGGCGTGCGGCTGGATCCGAAGCGCCATATCCCGGCCGCCGGGCCGGTGGCGAATGAAGGGATGCGGGCGAGGCTTGCGCGTGCGGCGGCATTTGCCACCGGCCAGCCGTTACCGGAGGTCGCGAATCGTGAAGCGGCCGACGAGATGGATACCGCCCAGCCGTAATCCGCCGTTCAGCCGGGCCTCCCGTCGCGCTTTCAGGCCATTGCCGGGGCGCTGGGCGGTGAGGCGAGCAAGCGGGCGAACGCGTCACTGGTCAGCGGTTTGCCCAGCAGGAAGCCCTGCATCTCGTCGCATGCCAGGGTCTTGAGCGCGGCACGCTGCGAGTCGGTCTCCACGCCTTCGGCCACCACATCCATATCCAGCGAGTGGGCCAGTGCGATGATGGCCGACACGACGGCACTGCCTTCGCGCCCGTGCGTATCCAGTCCGTTGGTGAAGAAGCGGTCCATCTTCAACTGCTTCACCCGGAAGCGTTGCAGATAGGCCAGACTCGAATAGCCGGTACCGAAGTCATCGATGGCGACTTCGAAGCCGCGATCCTGAAACGACCGGATCACGTCGATGGTGTGCTGCGCATCAAACATCGCCACCGTCTCGGTAATCTCGAACATCAGCCGGTCGCACTCGATGCCGGCGCCTTCCACGATCGCCACAATATTCTCGACGAGCTGCGACTGCGCCAACTGGCGCGGCGACAGGTTGATGGCAACCTTCACGCGCGGCAGGCCGGCGGCGTCCCAGCCCCGAATGTGTTCACAGGTCGCGCGCACCACCCAGTAACCGATCTGCACGATCTGCCCGGTACGCTCGGCCACCGGGATGAAATCCACCGGCTGCAATTCACCGAACTGCGGGTGCGTCAGGCGCAGCAGCGCTTCAGCCCCGGCCAGTGCTTCGGTGTCGCCGCGATACTTCGGCTGGAAGTGCAGCGAGAAATACTGTTCGTTTTCCGCGTCATGCAGGGCCTGCTGGATCTCCCAGGTGCGCTGGGCGGCAGCGTTCATGCGCGGCTCGAAATAACGGAAGATGCCGCGCCCGGCGCGCTTGGCTTCGTACATGGCCGTATCGGCATGCTTGAGCAGGACGTCGATGCTTTCGCCGTCGTCGGGGTAGACCGCGACGCCGATACTCGGCATGACGTGCAGCGACTGGTTGCCTACGCGCAGACCGTCGCGCATGTCGTCGAGCAACCGCTGGGCTACACGCCCGGCAACGTCCGAGGAAGACAACGAGCCCAGCAGCACCACGAATTCGTCGCCGCCGAGCCGGGCCACCACGTCGTCGCCATTCACGTTCTTGCGCAGGCGCTTGGCAAACGCCCGTAGCACGTCGTCGCCCACGTTATGGCCGAGTGAATCGTTGATGGTCTTGAAGCCATCCAGATCCATGAACAACACGGCGAAGCGGCGTTGATCGCGGCGCGAGTTGATCAGCATGCGTGCGGCCGCGTCGTGCAGCGCGCGGCGGTTGGGCAGGTCGGTCAGCGCGTCGTATGTCGCCATGCGGGCGATCTGCGTGTTCAGTTGCAGCACCGAATTGGCCAGGAAGCTGGTGCGTGCGTCAAGGCGGGAGACGAGCAGGGTGGTGGCCAGAATCAGGAAGGTGAACAGGCTCACCGTCGTGACGAGCCATGGCGAGCTGACCGACGAGGCCGCGCCGCACACCGCACCCGGGGCGAAGCTGGCCGCGGCCATGCCGGTGTAGTGCATGGCGGTGATCGCCAGCCCCATGACCACCGCCGCGCCAACGCGCTTGGCCATCACGTAGCGCAGGCTGCCGTCGCGCAGTGTCTGGGCGATCCACAGGGCGGCCGTCGCGGCGGCAATGGCGATGAGGATCGAAGCGCAGAAGAGCACCGGATCGTAGTCGATGCCCGGCTCCATGCGCATCGCGGCCATGCCGGCGTAGTGCATGGCGGCGATGCCGACACCGAGTGTGGTGCCCGCACCGGCCAGTCGCCAGGCGGTAAAACGCTCGCTGGCGACCAGCCAGAGCGCGGCCCACGAGATGAGAATGGCGATGCCGAGCGACCCGGCCGTGATGAAGGGGTCGTACCCCAGCGGAATCGACGCGTGCGACGTCAGCGGCGACCAAGAGGGCGACAGCGAGAGCGCCAGCATGCCGATGAAATGCATCGACCAGATGCCGATGCCCATGGCGGTCGCACCGACGGCCAGCCACGCGTGGCGCATGCCACGATGGGTCAGGAGATAGATGCGCCCCGAGAGATCGAGCGCTGTGAACGACGCCAGTACGGCAACCGCGAGCGATAACGCAACGAGCCAACCACTGTACGAACTCGACATAAGAAAACCGACCGAAAAGTCCCGCTTATCTGGTTATCGGCAACGTTGACCGATAGTTGAGGGTCGCGCGTCAGAAATTTTCTGACACGGCACCTACCGTCCGTGCCAGGTCGACGGGCGCCAAGGGATCGGCCGAAGCGCGGCGGCCTGCGCCGATCTCGACAGTACCCATGCCATAGTGAATAATCCGTTCATACCCGCCCCCGCCCGTGGTTTTCGGGGGAGACAGCCGCCGTGACCGCAATCGGATTCATGCGCGGTCCTGGATGTGCCGGGCTGCAAAACAGGGCGCAGAATTCGACAGCCCTCGATTTTGCCTGATTTCCGCGGGATTTCCTCGCACTGCATTCAATCTTGATGGCCAACTTGCCCGCCGGAGCCGTGATATGCGCATTCGCATGGGGCTGTTGCAAGTGCTGTGGGTGTGTGGAATAACGGTCGCGACGGCAATGCCGGTGGCCGCAGCAGGGCCCGAGGCGGGTGCCTCGGTCAGTGCGGCCAGCCAGTCGGGCGCGTCGCCGGTCGACGCGGCAGGGGCCACAGACACACAAGGCGATGTGGCGCCCAGTCCGGACACGTCGGCGGTCACCACGCCGGACGGCGTGGCGCTGCGCTTCATGGACCGGCCCATCGTGACCTTCCATGGCACGGTGGCCGGGGCGACGCCTGCCGTGCGGGCTGCCCGCGCGCAAGCCGTGTTGGAAAGCCTGCCGCCCGGCGCATTCGACGCACCGGTCGACCTGTTGCGCGGCTCGCTCGGCGGCGTATCCGGCATTGCCTTCCGCTTGCAGGACCGCATTCTCTTTGCTCTCACGCCCGACGATCTGGCGCCGGGCGACGCCCGCTCGCTCGACGCGGCCGCCGCCGACGTGCGCGCCCGGCTGCAAGTGGCTTTTGCCGCGCGTCGTGAGCAACTCCATTGGCCGACCATTCTGCGCGGCGTGGCGCTCAGCGCGCTGGCGACCGGCGTGCTGGCCCTGCTGGTGCTGGGCGTCGGGCGCATGCGTGCCCGGTTGGAGAAGAAGTTGCAGGAGATGCTCGAGAAGCGCGTCTTGCAGCGCACCGCCCGTACCTTCGACTGGACCGGCTCGGCCGTGCACCTGGTGCACCAGATCGTGCAGATCGGCGCCGTGTGTCTGGCGCTCGCCTTTGCCTATCTCTATCTGATCTTCGTCCTGCTGCAATTTCCGGCCAGTCAGCCGCTGGCCGGCCGGCTGTCCGACTTCTTGTGGTCGCTCGTCGACCGTTTCGGGCTGGGCGTGGCCAGCGCGATCCCGGGCGTCATGACCGTCATCGTGATCTTCCTGCTCACGCGTGCGCTGCAAAGCCTGATCAACAACATCTTCGACGCCGTGCAGACCGGCCGCCTGACCATTCCCGGCATGCATCCCGAGACGGCCGGGGCGACCCGGCGCGTGGTCTCGGTCGGCGTGTGGGTGCTGGCGATCACGTTTGCCTATCCGTACATGCCGGGCGCGCAGAGCGATGTGTTCAAAGGACTGTCGGTGTTGCTGGGCCTGATGGTCACGATCGGATCGAGCGGCATCGTCAACCAGTTGATGAGCGGCATGGTGGTGATCTACAGCCGGGCGCTCAAGAAGGGCGATCTGGTGTCGATCGGCGACGCCACCGGGGTCGTGCTGGGTGTGGATGCGTTGTCCGTCAAGATTCTCAATCAGGCGCGCGAAGAGCTGACCATTCCCAACGCGGTGGTCGTCGCGTCCACCGTGCGCAACTACTCCGCACAAGGGCGCCAGCAGGGCGTGGCCATCAGCACCACACTCACCATCGGCTACGACGCGCCGTGGCGGCAAGTTCACGCCATGTTGCTAGAGGCCGCCCGCGAGACGCCGCAAGTCGCTGCGCATCCCGAGCCGTATGTGTTGCAGCGCGCGCTCTCCGACTTCTACGCCGAGTACGAGGTCTTTGCGACGCTGCGTGACCCGTCGACACGTTTCGCCGCCGTTTCTGCGTTGCACGAGAACATTCAGGACGTATTCAATCGGTACGGCGTGCAGATCATGTCGCCGCACTTCGAAGAGCAGCCCGAGTCGCCGCTCGTCATTCGCCCGGAACATTGGCACCCCGCGCCGGCGCCGGCCCCGAGCGCCGCACCAGCGCGCGCGGCACCGCCCGCACCACAAGAACAAGGAGAAGCTCATGGCCGCTAAATCCAGCCCCTCGTCTTCCTCAACTTCGTCGGCAGCCCGCCCGGCAGCGTCTGTCAGCGCTAATGCCCCTGCGGCCGCGGCGTCCGAGACGGCCTCGACCGCGCCCGTGACACCCGTGACGCCGGTGATTCCGTTCGAGACGCGTGTTGCCGCCGGTCGCAAGCTGCGCGAAAAGACGCCGCGCAGCAGCCAGTCGCATCTCGGCAATACCGACCGCGATGTCGTCGAGTTGCTGCGCATCAGCAGTGAAGGGCGCGTGGCCTCGCTGGTGCCGTTGCGCTATGGCCGCATGCTTGCGTCGCCATTCGCGTTCTACCGTGGCAGCGCCATCGTGCAGGCGCACGATCTCGCCGGTACCCCGAACTCGGGGCTCACGATGCAGATCTGCGGCGACTGCCATCTGGCCAACTTCGGTGGGTTTGCCACGCCGGAGCGCGCGTTGATCTTCGACCTGAACGATTTTGACGAAACGGCACCGGGCCCGTGGGAGTGGGATCTCAAGCGACTCGTGGTCAGTCTGGTGCTGGCCGCACGGCAATTCGGGTTTGGGGACACGCTGGGCGTCGAGATGGTGCGTACCGCCGTCGATAGCTATGCCCGTCGTCTGGACGAATACGCGCGGATGTCGACCATCGCGCTCTGGCACGAACAGATCACGTTCGAGCGCATGTTGAGTCTGGCCGAGACCGACCGGGTGCGCGAAGGCGTCAAACGGGGCATTGCCCGTGCGACCGGACGCACCCACGAGAACGTGCTGCCCAAGTTTGCCCAGCAGGTCGGCGACCACTGGCAGATTCGCGACACGCCGCCGACGGTCTTCCACGTGCACGGCGCGACCACGTTGTTCGGCCCAGAAGACGACTGGCTCGGCACGGGCGACTGGCGCACGCTGTTCGACCCCGTCTATAAGAGTTACGTGAGTTCGCTTCCGCCCGACCGCGCGCGCATGCTCGCCAACTACACGCAGCAGGATCTGGCGTTCAAGGTGGTGGGCGTGGGCAGTGTCGGCACGCGCTGTCTGGTGCTGCTGATGATGGACGCGCACGAGCAGCCGCTATTCCTCCAGTTCAAGGAAGCCTCGAAGTCGGTGGTGTCACGGTTCTTCAAGAACGTGACACCCAAGCACGACGGCCGCCGTGTGGTCGAGGGCCAGCGCCTGATGCAGGCGGCCTCGGACGCCTTTCTCGGCTGGGGCAGCGGGCCGTTCGGGCGGTGTATCTACGGCCGGCAGTTGCGGGATATGAAGATTTCCGCGCAGTTCGAATTGTTCCGCGCCGAAGGCTTCCGTGAATACGCGGGCCTGTGCGGCTGGGTGCTCGCCCGTGCGCATGCGAAGGCCGGGGGCTGTGCGGCAGAGCAACTGGGTTACGTGGGCAAGGGGATTCGCTTGGGCGAAGCGTTGATCCATTACGCCACCGACTACGCCGATCAGGTCGAGCGCGATTACGAGGTGTTCCGTAAGGCTTGCCGCGACGGGCGGCTCGAAGCACGAACCGACGCCGATATGGCTGCCGATTTTGCCGCTTGAGGACGCTGTTTGAGCATGCCGATGCAACGTTTATGGGCACGCACCGTGCTCGCGGTTCGCAAGTTGGCGCGATGGGTGTCGCGCACACCGACGTTGATTGTCTGGAGCGGGGTCGCCATCTCCGTGCTGCTGACTGCGGTGGCGGCGGCCTTGCTTTACGAGGGGCGCCTGCTGGTGCTCGCCCGTGCGGCCGACAACCAGCGCAACATCGCGCTGGTGCTCGAGCGTGATCTTGAGCTCAACTTCCAGCTTTATGAAGCCTCGCTCGACGCCGTCGTGCAGGTGTTGGCACGCCCCGATATTGACGCGTTGTCGCCTGCGCTACGCCGGGAACTGATTTTCGAGCGGGCGGGGGCGTCTCGGCATATCGGTTCGCTGGTGGTGCTCGATACGCATGGGGACGTGGTGATCGATGCCGCCAGTGAAATCCCGCGTGCGACGAATCTCGGCGACCGGGACTACTTCACCGTGCATCGCGATCATCCCGATGCCGGGCTTTATGTGAGCGGCTTCATGCACTCGCGCTTGCGCAACAACGTACCGACGATGGTGCTGAGCCGCCGCATCTCCCTGCCGGATGGTTCGTTTGGCGGCATTGTGTCGCTCGCGGTCGACACCGAATACTTCCGCCAGTTGTTCGAACACATCGAAGTGGGGCGGCAGGGCGTGATTCTGTTGCTGGGCAAGGACGGCGCCATCCTGATGCGCAAGCCTTACGACGCGTCGGTCATCGGCAAGACCATGGCACAGACCGGGCGCTATGAAGCGATGCCGCCGCCGGAGCATGACGAGCGAAAGATCTATTCGATCCGCTTCGAAGGGCGGCCGAGTCTGATGACGCAGCAGTTTCTGGACAATGCCCCGATCACCTTGATTGTCGTGACGTCGAGCGACGATGCGCTGGCCCCGTGGCGCAAGCGTGTCTATGCGTTCGGCGGCCTGTTCGGTGTGCTGATTACGGGGTTTGTCGGCACGTCGTTTCTGCTGGCGGCCCAGTTACGGCGTCGCCTGCGGGCCGAGCGCGAGCTGCGGTTGTTGGCGCGTACCGATGGGTTGACAGGGCTATCGAACCGGCGGTCTCTCGACAAGACACTCGCCAGCGAGTGGCGACGCATGCGGCGCATCGGGCGGCCGATGTCCGTGGCGTTTGTCGATATCGACTGGTTCAAGCGTTACAACGATACGCACGGCCATCAGGCCGGCGATGCGGCGCTGGCAGCCGTGGCGGGGGCCATCGGGGCGGCGCTGCAACGGCCGTCGGACAGTGCGGGGCGATATGGCGGCGAGGAGTTCATTGCCGTGATGCCCGATACGGACGAAGCTGGCGCACAGCGCGTGGCGGAGTCGATTCGTCTGCGGGTGGAGCAACTCAATCTCGAACATGCCGCCAGTGATCTTGGCCGTGTGAGTGTCAGCGTCGGTGTGGCCTCGCGCCGCCCGCGCGGACGCGAGATGGTCGACGCACTGGTGAAGGCCGCCGACGACGCCCTCTATCAGGCCAAATCCAGCGGACGCAACCGCGTCACGCTCGCGCCGACTGACGAATAGCCCGTCACATCGCCCCGTGGTTTGCCCGGTTTCGTAGGAATTCTCCGATGCCGGGCAGCGATCTCTCGATTTTCTTCAGAATTTTCTTCATCTCATGTCACTTTCAGTTGGTTTTTTAACCTGCTGAATTTGCACGTCTTTTTTGTCGATTCTGGCTGCATTCGCCCGCCGCGTCCCGCTTTGCCAGCATTCGCCTACACGTCTTTCAGACTCCGCCGATTCGTCCGGCGAAACCGGCTATCTACAATCGGTTTCAACAAGTCCGGTGACAGACGCAACAGCAGACAGCGGTGAAAGCCAAGTCCAAAGCCGTCGCCGGGCAGCCGTTCAAGGAGTTATCCATCGTGGCGACGGAAAAGACAGCAGGCGACGCCGATCAGGCATCAGGGAGCCGGGGCAGCCGGGGTGGAAACGAGCCGCGCAAAGACGCGGACACCCATCCGCGAGCGGGTGTGCACAACGTGCCGGGCGAGCCGCAAGAGACGGCGGGTCGCACAGTACATGCCCGCTCGCGAGGCCCGTCGACGGACGACACGGCGTTGCGTGATGCGGTGCGCCGGGCGCTGACCGAAGCGCGGGATCTCGACGTGACGAACGCCGATGTGACCGTGACCTCGGGGTTGGTGATCCTCACGGGCTACGTGCCCGAGCGCTGGATGCAGCACGTCGCCCAGACTGTCGTCGCGAAGGTGGCGGGCGTGACCGGTGTCGACAACCGGTTGCATGAGCGGCGCGGCAAGACGATGAGCCGTCCGGGCGAAAGTCAGGAAGGCCACAAGATTTGAGATCGATAGATCAACGAATTCCAGACGTAGCGTCGCGCTCAATGCACGCGGCGGTGCGTCAGGTCTGAAGCAGCACTTAAGCAACACTTAAGCAACACCAAGGCATGTCCCCCGGGCGAGGGGAATCACAAGAGACTCTTTTGGGAGGTCAACAAATGAAACAAGCCAATCTGTTCAAGCTCATCATTGCGGGCGCACTTGCCACCACCGGTATCGCAGCACACGCGCTGGATCAAGGCGGGATCATCAAGATTGCCGACAATGCCAGCGCCAGCGGTGCCATGAGCGACACGGGCCGCAAGATCGATGACTCGGCGCTGACCGCCAAGGTCAAGGCCGAGTTGCTCGCCAAGAAGGACGTGCCTTCGACGAAGGTGCACGTGACCACCCGTCACGGTGTGGTTCACCTCACGGGGTCGGTGCCGCAATCGGCCCAGAAGACGCTCGTCGTGGATACCGTCAAGGGTGTCGATGGCGTGGTGGACGTGAAGGACGACATCAAGGTGATGGCGCAGTAACCCGCCATTCCCCCGCAGTCAATTCGCAGTAAATCCGTGACATCCGTGACAGACGTTTCGCAACGCGGCCCTCCGGCCCGTTGCGAACCCACAGGAAGACAAGGAGATACATCATGACTATGCAAACCGGCCGGGGCCCTGCGCCCCATTCAGGCGCGCGCATCGTAGGCTCGACGACCCAACTGCCCGATGGTCCGGGCCCGTCGGTGATGGCCGCCGACACACTCGACGCGGAAGACGTCGTGAACCCCGCAGGCGATAGCCTCGGCAAGGTCAAGCACATCATGCTCGACGTGCAGCGCGGCACCGTGGCTTACGCCGTGTTGTCGTTCGGCGGCTTCCTCGGCATGGGCGACAAGCTGTTCGCCATTCCGTGGCATGCCCTGCAACTCGACGTGGAAAACAAGCGTTTCATCCTCAACGTCGATAAGGAAGTGCTCAAGAAGGCCCCCGGATTCGACAAGGACCACTGGCCGACCATGGGCGATCTGCATTGGGCCGAACAGGTCCACACGTATTACACCGTCGACCCTTACTGGCATTGAGCCCGGAGGTCACTTGCTCATGCCGCGCACATCCACAACACGCCGGCTGACGCAGGCCCCTCGTCTGTACGCGCATTTGCCCGAACCTTTTGATCCGCGCAAACCGCCCGGGACACCGCCGCCGCAGTCTCCTCCGGACAAGGACGAGCCGACGCCGATGCCCCCGCCTGACCGACCGCTTGATCCGCCTGTGGAAGAGCCGCCGCTGCGGCCGCCCGGCAAATACGTCGCCAGCATCAGTGAAGGGGGCTTCGTCGACCAACGCCAGACCGGCAAGGGAGAAAAGTCATGCTTGGCACCATCTTGTTGATTGTTCTGATTCTGATGTTGATCGGTGCGGTGCCGGCCTGGCCGCATAGCCGTGGATGGGGGTACTACCCGTCCGGCGGTATCGGTCTCATCGTTCTCATCGTGCTGATACTCGTCCTGATGGGACACATCTGACGGCCAGCCCGTCTGACGGATCGACCGAACCCTGTCGCGTAAGCCCGCCAATGCATGGGCTCGCGTGATGGGGCGCGTACAGGTCGAATACCGCCCCCCAATGCGATTGGTCCGGCCCCCGCAGCCGATGAGCAATCGCACTTTTCCGGCCCTAGAGGCCGGTCTTTTTTTGGGGCGTTGAAGTTGCGTGCGCGGGTTGGCGTGTCACCGTCGTGGTGGTCGTGGCGTCATTTTGCGTTGCAAGGCAAATCGCGGCGGTAAGCCTGCCGTTGCCCGGATTCATGAAGTTTCGGGGTTGCTGCATTGCAGCGCACGTCCGGCAAGATGATGCGGATTGCCGTAAAATCGCACCCTATGAGTTCCCCCCAAGTCCTTCCCGTCGATGCAGCCGAAGCGCTGCCCCCGTCGTCCATTCCCGTCTGGCTCTCGTTCGTCGCACTTGCGATGGGCGGGTTCGCGATCGGGACGGGCGAGTTTGTCATCATGGGCCTGCTGCCCGATGTCGCCCGTGGTCTGAACATCACGATTCCGCAAGCCGGTCATGCCATCAGCACTTACGCGCTGGGCGTGGTGATCGGCGCACCGTTGCTTGCCGTGCTCGGCGTGCGTTTGCCCCGGCGCCTCTTCCTGATCGCGCTGATGGCGATGTTTGCGATCGGCAATTTTGCCAGTGCGCTCGCCCCGGGCTATCTCTCGCTCATCGGTCTGCGCTTTCTGAGCGGTCTGCCGCACGGCACCTATTTCGGTGTGGCGGCGCTGGTCGGTGCATCCCTCGTGCCGCCGCACCGGCGGGTGCATGCCGTCGGTCAGGTCATGCTCGGTCTGACACTGGCGACACTGTTCGGTGTGCCACTCGCCGCTGGGCTCGGCCAATGGCTGGGCTGGCGTGCGGCCTTCGTCCTCGTGGGTGCCATCGGTACGCTCACGGCGGTACTGGTTTGGCGCTGGGTGCCGAATGTGCCGGCGCCGCATGGCGCCAGCCCGTTGCGTGAACTGGCGGCGCTGCGCAGCTCGCAGGTCTGGCTCACACTGGGCATCGGGGCGATTGGTTTTGGCGGCATGTTTGCCGTGTTCAGCTACATCAAACCGACGCTCATGCAAGTGGCGGGCGTGCCCGAAGCGTGGGTGCCGTTCTATCTCGCGTTGTTCGGTGTCGGTATGGTCGGCGGCACGATCATCGGGCCGCGGCTTGTCGGGGCCACCTCGCTGATGCGTGCCATCGGCGGCACGTTGATCTGGTCGGCGCTGCTGCTTGGTGCGTTCACATTTACCGCCGCCAGTCCGTGGCTTGCTGGTATCAATGTGCTCGCCATCGGCACGATCATCATCATCGGGCCTGCTTTGCAGATCCGGCTGATGGATGTGGCCGGTGAAGCACAGACGCTGGCGGCGGCGCTCAATCATTCCGCCTTCAATATGGCCAACGCCGCCGGCGCATGGCTCGGCGGCGTGGCAATTACGGCCGGTTATGGCTGGACTTCCACCGGTTGGGTCGGCGCCTTGTTGTCTTGCGCGGGCATGCTGATGTTCTTCTGGGCTCGCCACGACGCGCGCCGGAAGGCCCGGTAACACAGCCCCTGCATCACGAACATCGCAACGAAAGCGAGCGGATACGCCCACCAGATGCCGGTCAGTCCGGCCATCCGCTCGAAGATCAGGGCGGCCGGCACTTCGATGCCGAGCAGCCCGATCATCCCAAGCACCATCGGCACCCACACCTTGCCGCCAGCGCGCATGGCGCCCGTCATGACCGCTGTCAGGCCCATCACCGGCACACTCCACGCCGTGACGTAAAGCAGGTGCGTCGCGAGTACCAAGACTTCCGGGTCGGTCAGAAAACCGCGCATGATCAGCGGCGCCCCGAGACAGACCAGCGCCGTCAGCGCGCCCGTCATTCCCAGATTGCACAGGAAACCCGTCCGCACGATCGCATCGATGCGATCGCCTCGGCCTGCGCCGATGGCATGCGCACACAGGATCGAGGCGGTGATGCCGAACGTCATGATGGGCAGTTGCAGCCAGCTCATCACTTGCGTGACGGCACCGTACGCGGCGGTAGCGTTTGCGCCGTGGCGATTCACCATGCCGAGCAACGCCATTTCTGCGATAGCCATCGTCAGCATCTGCATCGCGGCAGGCACGCCGATGCGCAGGATGCCCCGGGCAAGGTCGGGCCGAAACTGGACGTTACGCCACAGACCGGCACCCGGTGCGAGGGCGTGCGCCTTGCGTCGCCAGTACATCGCCATCCAGAGCAGGGCGACGGTAAACGCGATCAGGGTCGACGCGGCGGCGCTCGCCACGCCCAGCTTCGGGAGCGGCCCCCATCCATCAATGAAGGCGGGCGTGAGGCACAACGCCAGCACGGTCGCAATCAGCAGGGTGAAGAGCGGCGAGACCGCGTCGCCCGTGCCGCGGCTCATCGACGTCGTCAGCCAGAGCAGATACACGATGGGCATGCCGATGAGCATCCATTGCGCATAACGTGTGGCGTCGTCGATCACTTCCAGTGGCGTGCCGAGGGCGTGCATGAGCGGCGCGGCGAGCCATCCGCCGAGCACGCTGGTGACGACGCCCGCGACGAGCATCATCAGCAGCGCCGTCGCCGCGATGTTTCTAACGCGGGCCAGATCCCGTGCCCCCCATGCCTGCCCGATCATCACGGTGGCACCGGCCGACAGGCCAATGACGATGGCGAGCAGAAAGAAGAACACCGGGAAGAACGCCGACACTGCGGCAATCGCCTGCGTGCCGATCAGGTGGCCGAGATAGATGCCGTCGACGGTGCCCGCGATCGATTGCAGCGCGTTGGTCAGCATCATCGGCACGGCGATGAGAAGCCACGTCCGCCAGAGCGGGCGGGGTGCTGCCGGGGAAGGGGGCGGTGGTGCTTTGATTTCGGTTGTCATGGTTTTCTCAAGGCAAGCTCGCCGGGAAATTCCGGGGAATTTCGGGCAAAGCGGGGCCCTCCGGTGCGGCGGTCCGACCGGTGAGCGGGAAAGCGAAGGGAGACGGGCGCGCGAGTGGCCTGTGCGGCTTGCGCGCCCGACGGGTTAGTCGGTCAAGCGTTCGGCGAGATCGTCGGTCGACGTCAGGCGCAGCAGATACTCGCGCACATCGTCCGGCCAGCCGGCGATGCGCTTGCCGAGGGCGTCGAAGTCGTTGGCAAACAGCGCGCGCGAGGCTTCTTCGAATTCAGGCAGATCGCCCGCCATGGTCGACATGAAGCGATAGGCGCGCTCCTGCGCTCGGCGCGTCAGGTCACGACTGGCGAACTTGCGGCGGGCTTCTTCGACCAGCTTGCGCAAGACGACGGACGCACCACCGGGCTGCTCCGCCAGCCAGTCCCAATGACGCGGGAGCAGCGTGACTTCGCGCGCGACGACGCCGAGCTTCGGACGGCCCCGGCTTTTGGCGGGGGCTTCGGAGGCGTCGGCAATGGGTTGCGTGAGCATTGCGTCACTCGCAGCGACAGGCGCCGCCACGGGACGATAGCGTTCTCGAATGTCGGCAGCGGTGCCACGCACATCGACATCACGCGTGTCGCCGGTCAGGTCGTCGAAGATCAGCACCGGCAAGTGCGTGTCGATGAGGGACGCCTGCTGGAAGGCGATAGCGGCGTCGGCCAACGAGCCGATGGCAATGCGGCGCATGCCGCGAAAGACGGTATAGGTGGGGACGGCAGCGGGCGTGACAGACACGGCGAATCTCCGGTAATGAATCAGGTACCGGCGAATATTACCCGGGTGTTATTTGAATTGCAATATTACCCGGGTAATAATTTTAATGGTCGTCTTGGCGGAAAGCGGTCGCGTGTCAGGCGGTCAATGCCACGCCGCCCGAGAGCCGTTCGAGCACGGTGGCGCGCACGGCGGCAGGGGCGTCGTCCAGCAGCTTGGGCCATGCGGCCTGTGCTTCGGCGACGGTTTCGCGGGCAATCGTCATCATCCGTGAGACGCGCAACAACCCGGCGCCCTTCAACAGCGCTTCGAGAGCTGGCCATCCGAACGCACGCAGTGTCTTGTCGATAGCGCGATTCACGCCGTAGTGCGACGCGGGCACGTCGTGGAAAAACGCCGCCACGCATACCGGGTCATAGACCGGTGCAAGTTGCGGTGTGTGGGCGTCAGGGTAGGTCAGCGCCCAGTTCTTCAGATGCGCATCGGTATTGCCCAGCAGGATGAAGGCAATCAGACGCCGCATGAATTCCCGCACATCCTGCACGGGCTGCGCCGAGAGTTGGTCGAGCACACGCAGCATCGTCGTGTAGTCGATGTCCAGCCCGCGCCCGTATTTGCTGCGCGGCGGGTACTGAAGGACTTGCGCAAACTCTTCCATATGAACGCGCCGCCCGTCGGGTAACCGGTCGAAACGCGGCACGGCCAGAATGTGTTCGAACGGGACCTGCTCGGGCAGATCGGCGTCGCGGCGCGAGATGATCTCTGCCTTGGCGCAGTCGAGTCCCAACGCTTCGCACAGCCGATAGCCGGTGAATTCGTTTTCGACCAGATCGGGGTGACGCGTCGTGGGTAACTTGAGAATGACCGACCCGGCGCGGCCTTGACGCTTGACGACATAGCGGCGGCCATCGCGCACCGCCGAGAACTTGGTGACGACGCCGGGCAGTGACGCGGCGTCTTCCACCGGCGTGTCGACAAAACCGGGTTCGATCATTTCGAGCCCGAGTGCCGTGTGCCAGCGATGCACGACGTCGGGCACGCCTTCGCGCGGCGGCACGGGTTCGACTTCGAGCGCACCCATCAGGTCGTGGCCCGCCGCGGCGAGCAGCTCGAATTCATCATCGGGGCTGCAACGCCGTTCGGCGGCAAGGCGCTCGCGATTGTGGCCTTCGGGCAGCAGATTCTCGAAATACACAGGCCAACGGCCGTCCGTGCGCACCAGCCGGGCGTCTTGCGGGGACTTGAGAATGTCGCGGGTGGCGTTTTCGCTGGCGCCGCGATAGGCGAGCGAGAGCGTAGGGCGGCGCGCGTCGGCGATGTAATCCTCGTCGAACGACATGCGCAGAATGTCACCGTATTGCGACAGATAGCCGACGGGGCGACGGCTTCCGTCGGGCATATGCAGATAGGCGCGCAGGTACTTGATGTTCATGAGCGGGAGGGCGTGGGACGCGGTGTCGTGCCGGTCGAGGCCAGCGTTTCAACGATGGATGGCGGGGCGGATACACCGCTGGGCTGGCCCAGATACTTGCCACCTGAGCGCAGAAACGCTTCGACTTCCTGACGCAGGCTCGCCGGGACGAGCATCGGTTCGAGATCCAGCGCACGCGCCATCTCCAGCACCGTCGACATCCGTGGGTCCAGCGCCCCTGACTCGGCCTTCTGGACGGTCATGCGCGACAGGCCGGCGCGTTCTCCAAGATCGGATTGCGTGAGTCCCGCCTCTTTGCGTGCAGCGATCAACGTGTCGAGAAAGCTCATCTTGATGTGCTTTTTCAAAGAAATGATGCTTTATCTTAGCATCACGCACGCAGTTTCGCTGGAAAAGATAATGAAAAGTATCTTATTAATTAAAAAGATAATAAACGTTATCTTTTTTGGGCAATTGAAGCGTCTCATTCGTCGTGGAATTTGCCCCGCGTCGCTTTGACCCGCGAACGCACTTGCTTGGCATCCCGGCGCCGCATCTGACTGCCGAGCGTTGGACGCGTGGGAATGCGGCGACGCGGCGGAATGGCGGCGGCATCGACCAGTGCCTGCAAGCGTGCCAGTGCATCGGCGCGATTGAGTTCCTGAGAGCGGTGCTGCTGTGCTTTGAGCACGATGACGCCATCTTGGGTGATGCGTTGATCGAGACGGGAAAGCAGGCGAGCTTTGACGTCATCGGGGAGCGACGAGCGCATGACGTCGAAGCGGAGATGGATGGCACTTGAGACTTTGTTGACGTTCTGCCCGCCAGCGCCTTGGGCGCGCATGGCAGTGAGTTCGACGTCTTCGGGGGCGATGAGAATGCGACGGTTCATGGGGCAAGCATAACGTCCCGGCCATGCGGCTCACAAGCGGGCGGGCACATAAACGGCAAAGCCCGTGATCGGGCCGCGATCAATAAGGGATCAATAAGGGATCAATAAGCGCATGCCGACGACGTCGCATCGCGAGACGCGAGATCGTCGGCATGGACGCGGGCACGATGCGTGCCGATGTGATCAACGTGGCGGCGACACCACCACGAACTGGACGACTGTGCCCGAGTACACGGGCTGATACCAAGTGGAGCCGCAATGCTGATACGCCACAGTGCCCACCACAGTACTTACGCAGCTTGGGGGCAAGCTGGCCACGGTCGAGCCGATGATCGCCGCCGACACGCCGATCGTGACCGCCGCAGCCACCGGATCGTACCAGCCGCCTCCCCAATACGGTGGGGGCGGAGGCGGTGGTGGCGGCGGATGCGGCCCCGGCCCGGGTCCGGGCCCCGGCGGAGGCGGCGGGGGATGCGGACCGGGGCCCGGTCCGGGACCGGGAGGCGGTGGTGGCGGATGCGGTTCAGGTCCGGGCCCCGGTCCGGGGCCGGGACCTGGGCCCGGTGGATGGGGGCCCGGCCCCGGGCCGGGAGGTGCGGGATGTGGCCCGGGCCCCGGCTGCGGCGATGGGTTCGGACCAGGGGCCGGTCCGGGCGGCTGGCCGCCGCCATGGGGCGGTCCACCGGAAGGCTCGCCCGCGTTGGCGTGCATGGGGGTGTTGCCACCTGATGCGCCGCCACGTTGCATGCCACCAGCGCCAGCAGCACCGGCATTCGGCCCGGCACCGTGTGCCATGCCGCCGCCGTGGAAACCGCCACCACCGCCATGCAGGCTGGTCCGTGCGCCGCCACGGAATCCGAATCCGAAACTGTTAGTCGAGACGACGGCGAAGGTGGCCGCGACCGTCAGGCAGATCACTCGCATCGCGGGGCTGCTGCCGGGCTTGTGGTGGATCGCCGGCGACGGCGTACTTGTGGGCAAGGAAGTCATCCGGGTCATTGCCGACCTCCCTGCGGTTGGCCAGTCAGTCCTCCCGGACCGTCTTGCAGGGGCCCGGGCGGACGCATCTCGATACGCTGCGCCCCGGCGGGTACCTGATAGGTGAACGTTCCCGCCGCGAACGCCGGATTGACGTTCCAGCGGTAATTCACGGCATGCTGCGGCCGCGACGGTTGCGACGTATCGGTAATGACGAACCGGCAAGGCAGGGGCCGCGAACCTGCCCGAATCCACAATTCCCAATCGACATCGGGTTGCTGATACGCGTAGTGATTGCACCATTCACCATTCACGCGATCGAGTCCGATGAAGAGCGCCGAGCGCAATTGGGTGGCATCGTCGGGGTCCATGCCCCAATAAAACAGATCCGCCAGCGGGAGTCCGATGCCGTACTTCTGATCGATATCCCGCGCCAGCGCATCGATGGTCGGCGGCGCGTCGACCCGGCTGTAGAAGCGCTTGCCCTGTGACTCGTCGTAGAGCGTGAACGTTTTGCCGTTATAGACAATGCCGCGATTGCGCGCTTGGCCGGTGACCACTGCGCGGACCTTGTCGGGGCGCTGCACCGACATGTCGGTGTGATGCAGAAAGCCCACGTTCTGCCCGGTGCTCAATACGGCGTCGGTGACCGAATCTGCCGCCACGTGAAAGCGCTGCAAGGTTCTCAGATAACGACTCATTTTCGTCAGCGCGTCGACCGCACCTTGCTGCTTCTCCGGCATGCCCTGCACCGGGAGCGTGCTGTCCGATGCGGGGGCCTGTGCCGACGCCGAGTACGACGCCAGCGCAATGGCGGCGGCTGCACCGAATGCGAGCGTGCGAATCAGCGGACGAATCAGGGGACGAATCAGTGGACGAATCAGCGTACGCGTCAGCCTGCGATCAGGGTGATTGGGGCGATGGGGACGCGTTCGTCGGGAAGACATGGATGGCACTGTGTGACCTCATTCAAAGGGCGGGTGTGAACGGGACGACAACAACGTGCTGGGGCGCCGCATATCGGCGCAAGGGAGGCAGGGCGGGTCACCAATCGTTGACCCGCACAAATAAACCGACGGGGCCGTGTGACCATCGGGTCGGGTAGGAACAAGATTAGTGATTCGGATTGCAAACTGTCAAGACGAAATGCATCATCCGAACGGATTAAGAATTACGTAACTTCAATGAATGACTTTGTAACAAGTTGTTTCTGCTTTGATTGGAAATAGGTATGTACTTATCGTCCATGCATGAATGGGTTATTGATTTTCATCAATGAAATTCAAGGGTGATTCCACGCCTAAAGGCCTGTGGGCTTGGCGAGGCTGGGGGTGGGTAATTTTAATTATTCGACGGCTAACGGTATTTGGTATGCAAAACAAAATTATCTTGCCGAAATGAATTATTTTGTTACTATCGCCGGGAAACATTCGGTAATTGGTGCATGTCACCGGTCACTGGAAATTTGTTTCGGATAATTAACTATTTGCCGAATTCGAATGACGGATTCTCATTCGGTGATAACAAAAAGGACACACCATGAAGCTCACGCAAGCGATGATTCTGGCCGGTCTGTTGTCGCTGGGGCAGGCCGCCTATGCACAAACGCAGGCCGCCCCCCCGCCCGCACCGATCGTGCGTGGCGGCGTCGTCGAGTTCCGTACGACGCTGCTGGGTGTCGACGCCAAGAACCGCACCATTCAGGTCGCCGACGATCACGGCAAGCCGGTGACCTTCGTGGTCGGACCCGAAGTGAGAAACTTCGAGCAGATGCGCAAGGGCGACAAGGTGGTGGTGGCGTATGAGCGGGCGATTGCCATCTCGGTGGCACCGGGCGGCGGCATTCGCAGCAGCGTCGTCACTGAAGAAGCGAACCGTGCCACGCCGGGCAATCGTCCGGCCGCCGATGCGGCGCGCAACATCAAGGTCGTGGCGACCGTGCAGAAGATCGACCGCACGGCCAACGTCATTACGCTGCGCGGTCCGAAGCGCACCGTCGATATCGCCGTGCAGGACCCCTCGCTGCTCAATGGCGTGAAGGTGGGCGATTCCGTCAACGTGGATTACACCGAAGCGATTGCTGTGGCGGTGACGCAAGACCCGGATGCCAAGCGCAAGTGGACACCGCCGCCGCCGCCCCCGGCTCCCAAGCCGTAATGCACGCGGCGGACTATTCGTCGGTTTGACCATTGGGCGCCGGTGACACCACGACCGGCGCCCGATCCCCCCAAACGGCAAGCGCCCACGACCGGAGGTCGCCATGGCACGGTCCGCTCTTAAATTCGACGATGCGACATACGCCGCATTGCTCGCCGCCGCCCGCGACGCGGACACGGCTAACCCCCATAACAATCCCGCCTTTCTCGACGCTTTCCTGCACGACGCCTGGTCTGCCGCGCATCGCATTTACGGTGCGCAGACGTATCTGAAGTTGATGGGATTGGCGGGCGTGGCACGACGACCCAGTGCCGGTACCGTGCAAAAGGCCATTGTGCGTGCGCGTGCCGCCTACGAAATGCCGGCGGTGCCGACATCGGCATCGTTGCCCGTCAATGCCCACGCGGTCTGGGCGCAGCAGCTTGAGCAAAACCTGGCGAGGGCCATGACATTGCTCGATGCCCTGCCTGAAGGACAACTCTCCCACGGGCATGCGAGTGCCGACGTGGCCGATGCCATGCGGCGCGTACAACATCTGGAGCGGGAGAATCTGGAGTTGCGGGCGCGGCTCGCACAGATGACTGTCGCAGCCGCCTATGCGCGCGAGGCGCTGGGAGAAACGTTGACCGGCTTTGCGCCGCAAGGGTTATCGCGAGCGGGCAACCACGGTCGGCAAGGCCTCTGACGAACTGGCGACTGCCGGACCTGCCGGACCTGCCGGGCCCGGTTGTCCCATTGGGCCTGTCCCCATCGGGTCGGCAAGCGCTGCCGGCCCTTTCGATACCGAGAAGCCAAACGTATTGAGGCCGCCCGCGCTGTGCGCCCACACGGTGCCGCCGTGCATTTCGGCAATGGCCTTGACGATGGCCAGCCCCAGCCCGTGATTCTCACGGCTGTTGGTGCGCGACGGCTCGGCGCGGTAGAAACGATCGAACAAATGCCGCAGCACGTCGGGCGGAATCGGCGCGCCCGGATTGGCGACTTCAATGCGCACCTGATCGGCGTCGTGTGCCGACTTGGCCGGTTGCGATATCCGTACGTCGATGGTGGCGCCCGGCGCGCAATGCTCAATGGCGTTCATCACCAGATTCGCGACGGCGCGCCCGACGAGGGCCTTGTTCACATGAGCGAAGGCGCTGCCATGCAGCCGTGCCGCCACTTGCGCCTCTTCAAGCGGAATTTCCAGAAACTCCAACGTGTGTGCGGCTTCGCTCGCAATCGACAGGCCCGTCAGGCCGGTTGCGCGCTCGCCCTGATCAGCCCGTGAGAGGAACAGCATGTCGTTGATGATCGTGCGCATGCGGCCCAGCTCTTCGAGATTCGATTGCAGCAGGGCGCGCAGGTCTTCGACCGGCCGGTCGCGCGTGAGCGCCACCTCGGTCTGCCCGATCAGGATGGTCACCGGTGTGCGCAACTCGTGCGCGACGTCGGCGTTGAACGATTCCAGCCGCTCGTACGCGCCGTCAAGCCGGGCGAGGGCACCGTTGAACGAGTGTGCGAGATCGTCGAGTTCGACCGGTAGCGAACGGGTATCCAGTCGCTGGGAGCGGTTGTCCGGACTGATTTGCGAGGCTTCGCGGGTGAGGCGGGTCAGCGGCGAAAGCCCGAGCCGCGTGACCGAGTAGCTGAGCAGCAGCACGCCCAGACTGCCGAGCGCCGACAGCGCCGCGAGTCCGAGGCCGAAGGCGCGCAGCGTGCGCTCGTTGGGCGAATAGCTGGCCGACACCTGAAGCGTCACAGCCGGGCGCGAGCCGTACGGCGGCAAGATTTCGCGAGTGGTCAGCATATCGTCGCCACCGCCGTCGGGGCGCAGACGCACGTAGCCGTTGGACAATCGCTTCACGAACATGCCGCCCACGGGCGTGCCGAAGGTAAACCGTGGGTCGTCGCTTGAGACGGCGTAGGTCGTCGTGCCGTCGCGTGGGGTCATGTCACTTAGCTTTTCACGCACGATCTGCCACTTCTCGGGCGTCCCGCCGTGATAGACGATGATGTGCGCGATCTGCGCGCGATCGTCGAGCGACTCGCGCAGGTGCCGTTCCAACTGCACGCGCAGCATCATATATAGCGCGGTACCCACCAGCGCGAACACCGATAGCGCCACCACCGCGAACATCGCGGCGAGGCGGCGGGAGATCGAGTGTCTGACCATGGTGAGCGCGGCGGCAGTGCGCTCGGCTTACGCCTCGCGCACCTCCAGCACGTAACCCATGCCGCGCACGGTGTGCAGCAGCTTGTTGTGGAAAGGGCCGTCCAGCTTGGCGCGCAAGCGTTTGATCGCCGTCTCCACCACGTTCGTGTGGCTGTCGAAATTGACGTCCCAGACCAGTTCGGTGATGGCCGTCTTCGACAGAATGTCGCCCTGACGACGGGCGAGTACGGAGAGCAACTGAAATTCTTTGGCGGTGAGATCCAGACGTTGGCCGTCGCGCGTGGCGCGGCGTCCGATCAGGTCGACGTACAGGTCGCCGACCGAAATCAGTGTCGATTCCTGCACGCGGGTGCGGCGCGCGAGTGCATGCAGGCGCTCGACCAGCTCGATGAACGAGAACGGCTTGGTCAGGTAGTCGTCGGCCCCTTCGCGCAGGCCGCGCACGCGGTCGTTCACGTGATCGCGTGCCGTCAACATGATGACGGGCGTCGACTTGCGTTCACGCAACGAGCCGAGCACGGCAAAGCCGTCGCGCTTGGGGAGCATGACATCGAGCACGATCACGTCGTAGTCGAACTCCAGCGCGAGATGGGTGCCTTCTTCGCCATCGAGCGCGACGTCGACCACCCAGCCTTGCTCGGTCAGCCCCGAGCGCAGATAGTCCACTACCTTATGTTCGTCTTCAACGATCAGTACTTTCATGTCGTCACCTCACCTTTGCGCATTATACGAGTCAGTGGATGAATCCGACGGCAGCCATCCGCCGCCTAACGCCTTGACCAACGCAACCGACAACACCAGTTGCTGCCCGCGAATCTGCACATCCTGACGCTCGCTGGCGAGCAGGCTCTGCTGCGCGGTAATCACGCTCAGATAGGCGGTCAGCCCCCCCGAGTAGCGGTCGTTGGCGAGGCTCAGCAAGCGCTGTGCATCGACCACTGCCGCATGTGATTCGTGCGCCGCGCCGTCAAGCACCGACAAGCCGGTCACACCGTCCTGCACCTGCTGGAAGGCGGTGAGTACCGTCTGGCGGTAGTTGGCTTCAACGGCGCGATAACCGGCGCTCGCGTAATCCACACCGGCCCGCCGGCGTCCGCCGTCGAAGATGACTTGCGAGGCCGCCGTGCCCAGCGTCCAGAGCAGGCTGGGCGCGGAGAGCAGGTTGGCAAAGTCCGTCGCTTGCCAGCCGATGGACGGGTTGAGCATCAGGCTCGGGAAGAAGGCCGCCTTGGCGACGCCGATCTGGGCGTTGGCCGCCGCCATGGCCCGCTCGGCCGACGCGATGTCGGGGCGCCGTTGTAGCACGTCACTTGGCACCCCCAGCGGAATGCCCGGCAGCGAGTCGGTCAGCGTGCCGACCGGTACCGAGAATGCCGGGGCGGGCACGCCGACGAGCGCGGCAATCGCATGTTCGTACTGGTCGCGCTGCTGATGCAGCAGCCTGGCTTGCACGCGCGTGGTGTCGAGTTCCGACTGCTGTTGCAGCACATCGAGCCCGGAGACGGCGCCCAGATCGTGTTGTGCGCTGACATAGTCGAGCGCCTTCTGCTGCAACTTGACCGACTCGTCGAGCACGTGGATCTCGGCGTCGAGCGCGCGCAACTGAAAGTAGGCCGTAGCGAGTTGGGTGGTGAGCACCAGCCGGGCGTTGGCGAGATCGTCGCCGGCTTGCTCGGCCGACGCCTGCGCGCCTTCGACCTGACGGCGGATGCGCCCGAACAGGTCGGTGTCGTAGTTCACGCCGAGCCCGAGCTGAACGTTGTTCTGCACCGTCGACATCATCGACGACGAATAACTCGTGAGCGGGCGGTTGGCCGAGATGCGCTGACGTGCCAACCCGAACGACGCGTCGACTTCAGGCAGACGTTGTGCCGAGGTGCCGGCAAGCGTTGCCTGAGCCTGTTCGTAATGGGCGACGGCGGCCGCAAGCGTCTGGCTCTGCGCCAGTGCCTGTTTCTCGAGGTCGTCGAGCGCGGGCTCGTGGAACGAGGTCCACCAGTCGGGCTGCAACGGCGCGTGAGACGGCTGGGCCAGCCGCCAGTAACTGTCGGTTTTCCAGTCGGGCGGCGTGGAGACTTCGGGGCGCTGATAGTCCGGGCCGACGGCGCAGGCGCTGAGCAGCGTGGCGACGCCCAACACCATGGCACCGAGCCGGAGACCGCGGCCATACGTCATGCGAGGCGCGCGCTGCCGTACGGCTGACGTCGGACCCACGTGTTCGCTGGCGATCACGATTGCGCTCCTTGCGCCTTACCGTTGGCCGCGTCTTCCGACTTATCGGCGGGCTTGTTACCGGCTTTGCCGCCCGGTGCAGCCTTCACCGCCAGCGCCTTGGCCTGCACGTGGTCGCCGTCGTCGATGGAGTCGCTCGGGTTGATGATGACGCGGTCCGTCGGTGCGACGCCGTCGGCCAATTCCAGCGACTGCCCCAGATCCTGAGCGATCACGATCTTGTGCAGATGCACCACGCCCTGATCGTCCACCACGGCCACGCGGGGGCCTTCCGCGCGGAACAGCAGCGCGTTGGACGGCACACTCAGATGGGCTTGCGCCGCGCTCGGCAGCGCCAGTTGTACGTAAGCACCGGGGCGCAGCTTGCCGTCCGGGTTGGGCAGCGACGCCTCGATTTGCAGCGAGCGCGTGGCCACGTCGATGGCCCCGGACACGTGCGTGATCTTGCCCTGGAAGTGCTCGCCGGGCAGTTCGGCCTGCGTCACCACCACGGGTTGACCCACGCTCACGCCTTGCGCATAGGCCTGCGGCACCTGCACGTAGACGCGCAACGGGTCGGTCTGTGCGAGCGAGAACAGCGCGCGGCTGGTGCCGCTACCCGCATCGATCAGGTCGCCAACATCCACATTGCGTTGGGTAATCACGCCGTCGAACGGCGCCACGATGCGCTTGAACGATTCGAGTTGTTGCAGGCGCTTCACATTGGCGTCGGCAGCCGCCAGATTGGCGATGCCTTGCGTGTAGGTGCTTTGCCGTTCGTCGAGTTCCTGCTGCGAGACGGCATCGCGCTGGCGCAGCTGCTGCCACCGGTCGAGCGACGACTTCGCCAGCCCGAGGCTCGCGTTGATCTGGTTGCGCTGGGCGATGGCCTGTGCGAGTTCCTGATCGATTTCCGGCGTGTCGAGGTCGGCCAGCAACTGACCTTGTTTCACACGGGCACCGATGTCGACGTAGCGACGCAGCAAATAACCGGTCGCGCGGGCGTAGATCGGCGATTCGACCGCGCCGCGCAACGTGGCGGGCAGCAGGGTTTCGCTGGCCGAGGTCGTCTCCGGCGTGACCACACTCACATACTGCTTGGCGTTCTCCACCGTCACGTTGGCGACGTCGCGCCGTTGCAGGGCGTTCGACACGGTGGTGCGGGCGGCACCGGCGATCAGCAGCACGGCCACGACGATCAGTGCGATCTTGGCGCGGCGGAATTCGCCCTTGCGCGGCGGCAATTGCCGTCCGTCGGCCGGGTCGTGCTCGGGAAGGGCCAGTTCGGCGTGATGTTTCTCGGTCATGTCAGTCAACCCATCAAGAAGCAATTTTTTTGCGACGCGCGAGGCGGGTGTGAATCCCGGCAAACACGAGCGGCACGAAGAACAGTGTCGAAACCGTAGCGAACATCAGGCCGCCGATCACGGCGCGTCCCAGCGGCGCGTTTTGCTCTGCGCCTTCGCCGAGACCCAGCGCCATGGGCACCATGCCGATGATCATGGCGAGCGCGGTCATCAGCACCGGCCGGATACGGCCCGCACCGGCCTCCAGCGCCGCCTTGAGCGGCGCCATGCCCGATTCCATGCGCTGCCGGGCAAAGGCGACCACGAGAATACTGTTGGCGGTGGCCACACCCATGGTCATGATCGCGCCCGTGAGGGCCGGCACCGACAGCCGCGTGCCGGTCAGGAACAGCATCCAGACAATGCCGGCGAGGGCGGCGGGCAGGGCGCTCACGATGATGAGCGGGTCGACCCACGACTGGAAATTCACCACGATCAGCAGATAGACCAGCACGATGGCCATCGCCACGCCGACGCCCAGCCCGAGATACGAGCTTTGCATCGTGCTGACCTGACCGCGCACCACGATCTGACTGCCGCGCGGCAGGTCCTGACGGGCCTTGGCCACGAGTTTGTTGATGTCGCCCGCCACGCTGCCGAGGTCACGGCCTTCCACGCTCACGTACAAGTCGATCACTGGCCGGATGTTGTAGTGGCTGACCACCGCGAACTGCTCGGTCGGCACCACCTTCACAAAGTTGGCGAGCAACTGCGGCTGACCGTTATTGGCCGTGCCGGCCACGGGCGTGCGCAACAGGTCGTCGATCGAACTGACCCGGTACTGCGGCGCTTGCACCGACAGGCTGTACTCCACGCCGTTCTGACTGTTGAACCAGAAGCCCGGCGATGTTTGCGAACTGCCGGAGAGCGAGATCAGCACGTTCTGCGCGACCGCGTTCGCGTTCAGGTTCAGTTGCTGAAGGCGCGTGCGGTCCATATCGAGATGCAGCGTCGGCGCGTTCACCCGTTGCTGAATATGGGTGTCCACTGTGCCCGGCACTTGCCGTACCTGCTTGAGCAGCTTCGTCGCGATGTCGAAGTTGGCCAGTTGCTGATTGCCGCTGATCTGGATGTCGATGGCGGCGGGCAGACCGAAGTTGAGAATCTGCGTGACGATGTCGGCCGGCTGGAAGAAGAATTCCACGCCGGGGAAGCGTTGCGGCAGGATTGCGCGCAGCTTGTCGATGTAACCGGCGGTCGGCTGATGGTCGGGGCTGAGGGCGATCTGGATTTCACCGTCGAGCGTGCCGATCGTGCCGGCGTTGCTGTACGAGAGGTTGATACCGCTATACGGCAGCCCGAGGTTGTCGAGAATCGTCTCGAGTTCCTTCGGGGGCACGACTTCGCGCACGACCTTTTCCACTTCGTCGGCCAGTCGCGCCGTTTCTTCGATACGGGTGCCGGTCGGCGCGCGCATGTGCATGCGGATGTCACCCGCATCGACCGTCGGGAAGAAGTCGGCACCGAGGGCAAACACGAGCCCCATCGACAGTATGCAGAACGCCAGAAAGCTCAGCGCGAACATGCGGCGGCGGACCAGCAAGTTGGACAGCACCACGATGTAGGCACCGCGCATACGCTCGAAACCGGCGTCGAACCGCAGGTAGATGCGGCGGAACATACCGGGCTTCGCGTTCGGGTCAGGGTGGTGGGCATTGCCCATCAACAGCATGGCGAGCGTGGGCACGAGCGTACGCGAGAGCACGTACGACGCGAGCATGGCGAACACCACGGCTTCGGCCAGCGGCACGAACAGGTAACGCGCCACGCCGGTCAGGAAGAACATCGGCACGAACACGATACAGATACACAGCGTCGAGACCAGCGCAGGCACGGCAATCTCGCCCGCGCCCTCCAGAATCGCCTCGTGTAATGGGGTGCCCATATGCAAGTGCCGCTCGATGTTCTCGATCGTCACCGTCGCGTCGTCCACCAGAATACCCACCGCCAGCGCCAGCCCGCCCAACGTCATGATGTTGATCGTCTGACCGAGTGCATGCAGGGCCAGCAACGACGACAGAATCGACAGCGGAATGGAGATGGCGATGATGCAGGTGCTGCGCCAGTTGCCGAGGAACAGCAGAATCATCGCGGCCGTGAGGGCTGCCGCGATCAACGCTTCGTGAATCACGCCCTGCACGGCGGCCTTCACGAACACCGACTGGTCGAACAGCGCCGAGATCTTCAGATCGGAGGGCAGGGCGGCGCGGGCTTCCGGCAGCAGTGCCTTGAGCGAATCGACCACCGACAGCGTCGAGGCATCGCCTGTCTTCATGATCGACATCAGCACGCCGCGCTGGCCGTTCTGACGCACGATATTGGTTTGCGGCGAGAAGCCCGTGCGCACGTGAGCGACTTCGCGCAGATAGGTCGTGGCACCGCCCACCGTGCGCACCGGAATATTGTTCAGGCCTTCGACCGTCGGCGGCGACCCGTTCATGTCCACGTTGTATTCGCGCGGCCCGATCTTCGCCGTGCCGGTCGGCAGAATCAGGTTCTGGGCGTTGACTGCTGCGACCACGTCTTGCGCCGTCAGCCCCTTGGCGAGCAGCGCGCGCGAGTCGATGTCGACGGAGATCAGGCGCGTCTTGCCGCCGTACGGATACGGCACCGCCGCGCCGGGGATCGTCACCAGTTGCGGACGCAGGAAGTTGAGCGCCGTATCGTTGAGGGCGGGTTCCGACAGGCTCGGGCTCGACAGGCCGAGCTGCATCACCGGAATCGACGAGGCCGAGTAGCTGATTACCAGCGGCGGCGTGGCCCCGGGCGGCATCTGCTTGACTTGCGCCTGCTCCACGGCCACCACCTGTGCGATGGCCGTCTGCACGTTGGCCGTCGGTTGCAGGAAGATCTTGATGATGCCGATACCGGGCAGCGACTGCGACTCGATATGCTCGATGTTGTTGACCGTGGTTGTCAGGCCACGCTCGTTGCCGGAGATCATCCGGTCGGCAATGTCTTGGGCGGACAACCCGGTATACGTCCAGATCACGCTGATGACCGGGATGTTGATTTCCGGCAGCACGTCCACGGGCGTGCGCATGAGCGTCAGCGGCGTGGCGAGCAGAATCATGATGGCCATCACGATGAACGTGTAAGGCCGTTTGAGCGCAACGTTAACAATCCACATGGTTCAGACGCGCTCGGGCGCAGTCGCAGACGTACGGTCAAGGGCCGGTCGACGGCTGTTAGCCTGTAGGCGCGCAGCGTCGGTCCGGGCTAGGGCCTTGTTGTCTGCCGGCGCGCACGGTGGCGCACCGGGCGAGGCCCCGGGACGACGCCATGGTAGTGGCGCACTGCCAACGCCAAAATGACGCCAAAATGGCGGAATTGCCATATTGCAGCGAACGACCCGTTGAGGCCCGTCCGGTAAGGCTTTGCGTGGGGAGCGTGCGAAGGGAGTGGCATATTACGGTGTGTTGCGTTATAAATCAGGCACACCAAAAGTCGCCGCCCGATAGCGTTCAGCGTGCCTTCACCGGTCATGACTGTCTCTATGCTGGCGCGACGCAGTCGAGAACCCCAGCCCCAAGCAGGAACGCAATGACTGAACGTCCCCCTGAACCACAGCCGGTCTCCGGCACCGTCACCCGTAGTGCCATTTTTCTCGTCGCCACCGTTCGTGACGACGCGGCTGCGCATGCGGCCGTGCGTGCGTGGTGCGCCGATGCTGCCGCGTACGTGCGTGCCGTGGGCAAGCGCGTGCCGTCGGGCAATCTCTCGTGCGTTGTCGGTTTCAGCGACAACGCGTGGGACCGCCTGTTCGGCGACCCGGCCCCGGCCGAGCTGCATCCGTTCCGCGAGTTCGGTGCAGGCAAGCGGCACGCACCGGCGACGCCCGGCGATGTGCTGCTGCACATTCGCGCCGACCAGATGGATCTCTGCTTCGATCTCGCAACGCTGATGCTGAATAAGCTCGGCGATGCCGTCACCGTGGTCGATGAAGTGCACGGTTTCCGTTACTTCGATATGCGCAGCATGGTCGGCTTTGTCGACGGCACCGAGAACCCGACGGGTCAGGAAGCCATCGACTTCACCGTCATGGGCGACGAAGACCCCGAGTTCGCCGGCGGCAGCTATGTGCTGGTGCAGAAGTATCTGCACGACATGACCGGCTGGAATGCGCTGCCGGTGGAAGTGCAGGAGCGCATCATCGGGCGCACCAAGCTCTCGGATGTCGAGCTCGATGAAGCCGTGAAGCCCAGCAATTCACACAGCGCGCTGACCACGCTGGAAGAAAACGGCAAGGAAATCAAGATCCTGCGCGACAACATGCCGTTCGGCCGGCCCGGTTCGGCCGAGTTCGGCACCTTCTTCATTGGCTATGCGCGCTCGCCGGCGCCCATCGAGCAGATGCTGGAAAACATGTTCGTCGGCAAGCCGCCGGGCAACTATGACCGCCTGCTTGACTTCAGCACGGCAGTGACGGGCGGGTTGTTCTTCGTTCCGTCGGCCGCGTTGCTGGAAGAATTGGCCGATCGCGAACCGGTGGCAGAAGCCATCGAGTCACCGGTCGTCAAGACGCTGATCGACGCGCCGCCGCGCGACTCGCGCAACACGGCTGTGGTCGACGCGACCGTTTCCTCTCTCACCAATGCGAGCACCGCCCCGGTGGCGGGTTCGCTGAATATCGGATCGCTCAAAGGAGTTTCTCAGGCATGAATAACCTGCATCGCGAACTGGCCCCCATTTCGAACGCCGCATGGGAGCAGATCGAAGAAGAAGTGGCCCGCACGTTCAAGCGCACCGTCGCGGCTCGCCGCGTAGTCGACGTCAAGGGGCCGGGCGGTCTGGCGCTGGCTGGCGTAGGCACGGGGCATCAGAAGTCGATCGCGTCGCCGCTCAAGGGCGTGGATGCGCGTCAACGTACCGTGTTGCCGCTGGTGGTATTGCGCGTGCCGTTCGAGCTCTCGCGTGAAGCGATCGACGACGTCGAGCGTGGCGCCAACGACTCGGACTGGCAGCCGGCGAAGGACGCCGCCATCAAGCTCGCGTACGCCGAAGACCGCGCCATTTTCGACGGCTACAAGGCTGCGCAGATCACGGGCGTGCGTGAAGGCACATCGAACCCCGTGCTGCCGTTGCCGAAGAGCATCGCCGACTACCCGACCGTCATCGCCAAGGCACTGGAGCAACTGCGCCTCGAGGGTGTCGACGGTCCGTACAGCGTGTTGCTGGGTGCGGATGCCTACACGGCCGTAGCCGAAGCCAACGATCAGGGTTACCCGATTCTCGAGCACATCGGTCACATCGTGAGCGGCGAGATCATCTGGGCCCCGGCGATCGACGGCGGCGCCATCGTCTCGACGCGCGGCGGCGACTACGAGATGCACATCGGTCAGGACGTGTCGATTGGCTATCTCGACCACACCGCCGAGACGGTCCGTCTGTATCTGGAAGAAACGTTCACGTTCCTGATGCTGACAGCGGAAGCCAGCGTGTCGGTCGCCCCGGGCGCACCGGCCAAGACGGCAAAGGCCAAGTAAGGCGTCGAACCACGGCGGAAATCGCCGCGCCGAGCTAACGTCAGGCAAGGCCCGGCATTTCCGCCGACCTTGCCTGAGCCGCTCACCCCATCCCCTCGGTTTGTCATATTTACCTGAATAGCAAGTAAAACACAAAATAGCTGCTATTCAGCTATTTCATCTTTACCCGTATACCAGCTAAAATAAAAATACCTGTATATGAGGTAAATTGCTATGAATCGCCTCGTCACCTCGCCGACGCAGCTTGGCGAAATCTTGCGCTCGGCCCGTCGGGCGGCCGGACTGACGCAAAGTGAAGCCGCCGCGCGTCTGGGATTGAGCCAGAGTCGTCTGTCCGCGCTGGAGCTGGATCCGAAAATCATCTCGGTCGAGCAGTTATTGGCGCTAATGGGCCTTTACCGCCTTGATCTCGTGGTCGAATCACGCGATGTTGCCTCGGTTACTTCCAATACGGAGTGGTAGTCGATGGGGCGCAGATCGCATAGCCGGGCATTGTCCATCTGGGCAAACAATCAACGCGTCGGTACGTGGCGGATGTCGTCGCAAGACCGCATGGCATTGCAGTACGACGACGCGTGGCGAGAATCTGCTGCGGGGCGGCCGCTTTCGCTCTCGCTGCCGTTCGGCATCGACTCGACACCGCTGACCGGTGATCGGGTCCGTCACTATTTCGATAATCTTCTGCCGGACAGCGATGTGATTCGGCGCCGCCTCGCGGGGCGTTATGGCGCGCAATCGACAGATGGTTTCAATCTGCTAGAGGCCATCGGACGCGATTGTGTCGGCGCCATTCAGTTACTTGGCGAAGACGAGTCGCCCGGCAGTGTGCAAAGCATCGAAGCGAGTGCGTTGTCTGACGAGGAGATTGCCGAGCGTCTGCGTGATGCTTCCGGCGGTGCGATGCCGGGCCACCCGTCGCATGACGACTTGCGGCTCTCGATTGCGGGGGCGCAGGAGAAGACAGCACTGCTGCATCACAACGGGCGTTGGTGTTTGCCGCACGGCGCCACGCCGACGACTCACATCCTCAAGTTGCCGCTGGGGCTCGTCGGCAACCGGCGTGCCGATCTGTCAACGTCCGTCGAAAACGAGTGGCTTTGCATGCAGTTATGCGCTGAACTGGGTTTGCCGACCGCGTCTTGCGAGATGTTGACGTTCGGCGATCAGAAAGTGTTGTCGGTGACGCGTTTCGACCGTCAACTGCACGCCAGCGGTACATGGATCATGCGCTTGCCGCAGGAAGATTTCTGTCAGGTATTCGGCCTGCCTCCGCATCTCAAGTACGAGGCAGACGGTGGTCCCGGCATTGCCGATCTGGCGGCGACCTTGCGCCAGTCGCAGACGTCGGGCGAAGACCTCGAAACGGTGTTTCGCGCGCAAATCGTGTTCTGGATGCTGGCGGCAACTGACGGTCACGCCAAGAATTTCAGCATTCACCTGTTGCCGGGCGGGCGCTACCGGCTCACCCCGCTTTACGATGTGCTGTCGATGTGGCCCATCATGGGCGACGGGCCGAATCAGGTGCCATGGCAGCGCGCCAAGCTTGCCATGGCAGTGGCTGGCAAGCGCCGCCACTATCGGCTCCGCGAAATTCAGCGCAGGCATTTCGATGAGATGGCGACGAAGTGTTACCTCGGCGCGAGCGCTTCGCCTATCGTCGACGCGTTGCTCGCGAAAGTCCCTCAAGCAATCGCCGGCGTTGCGGGCCGGTTGCCACGCGGCTTTCCGGAAGCGGTGGCCGAAGGCATTTTCAAGGGGATGCAGCATTCCGCCGATCACTTGGCAGCGTGTGCATCCCCCTGATATGCCCTGAAGGCGATACCGTGCCGTCGTCAGTTCGCCGCAGGGGCAGATGCCGGTGCCGGCGCATCGCCCGCCATCGGCTTTTCGATCATCACGCGACGGTTGTCGCGGGCGATGATCTTCATCGGCAGGCCGAGCGTTTCGAGCACCGTGAACTTCTCCGGGTCGACCAGCGCGAGCGCCTTGGGGGCTGCCATCCAGACGTCGGCGAACTTGGCGAGTGTCGGAATCCAGCTATCCGGCGCTTGCGAGATACCGAACTCCAGTTCGTCCTGCACCGCGACCATGATCATGGGCTGTTGCAGGTAGTAGGGCATCGTGTGATCGAGCGTGCCCACCGAGTAGAACGGCGTATCCGGGCCGAGACGCTGCATCTCCGCGCGCACGGCCGGCACCAGATCGATGCCCGAGCTGCTCCGTCCGAACGCTTCATGGCCCGAGCCACCGATCATCACAAAGGCCAGCCACGTGCCGGCAAACGCGATCAGCGCCTGCTTCGTGCTGCGCTTGGCCAGCCAACGGGTAATGCCGATGCCGATCAGACCGACGAAACTGGCTGCGTACAGGTAATACGAGAACGCGCGATAGGCCTCGACCGGGTTGCGGCTGTCCGAGTGATGCGACAGGAACACCAGACACGTCACGATCGTCGCCACGAAGAACACCACCGACACGATCAGATGCTTGCGCAGGCTCTCGCGCGTCATCCCGGCCAGCCCCAGGCCGATGAGCATGGCGACGGCCGGTGCAATCGGCAGCACATACGAAATCAGCTTCGAATGCGAGACCGAGAAGAAACAGAAAATCAGGATCGCCCAGACCCACAGCATCGTCACCGGTCGGAAGCCGTTAGCCTGAGGCGGCGTCGCGCGCGAGGCCGAAATCGCACGCGGCAGCATCGACAACCACGGCAGGAAGCCGACGATAAACACCGGCACAAAGTAGTACAGCGGCCCGTTGCGATGGTGATCCGGTTTCAGAAAGCGGTTGAAGTGCTCGTTCACGAAGAAAAAGTCGAAGAACGACGGGTTGCGCGCCATCACGGCAGCGAACCACGGCACTGTGACCGCCAGCAGCACGATCAATCCGCTGACGATATACAGACGCTTCCACAACGCCCAGTCGCGCGCGACCAGCGTGTAGACCACCAGCACGGCACCGGGCAGCACGATGCCGATCAGCCCCTTGCTCAGAATCGACAGGCCCATGGCGGCCCAGCACAGCCACATCCAGTTGCGTGTCTGCGTGTCCGTGAGTCCCGGGCGTTGCGCCAGCAACAGGGCGCACAGCACGACGGCCATCATGAACGACAGGCCCATGTCCAGCACGTTGAAGTGACCCAGCAGGGCCCACAACGGCGCGCTCGCCAGTGCGATGGCCGCGAACAGGCCCGCACGGGCGCCGAAGATCCGGCGCCCCGTATAGCCGACCAGCAGCACACCGCCAAAGCCGGTGAGTGCCGTCCACAGGCGCGCTTGCCAGTCACCCAGACCGAACACCATGAACGTGAGCGCGTTCATCCACGTTTGCAGCGGCGGTTTCTCGAAATAGAGATAGCCGTTGTAGCGCGGCGTGACCCAATCGCCGGTGGCCAGCATTTCGCGAGCCATCTCCGCATAGCGGCCTTCGTCGCTGGAGATCAGGTGCCGCCAGTTCAGCAGGCCGAACCAGACCAGCGCGAACGCGGCCAGCAGCCAGAGGAGGGCAGCGGGAGAGATCGGCCAGGGTTCTAACCCGGCGTCACGTTGAGGGCGAGTGGACATGAATGCGAAACTTCCGGTCTTGTTGGATGAATGGAACGGGTGTTACGAAACATCTGGGTTCGGCAGCGTCACGCGCACATGGAGTCCGCGTGGCGGTGCCGGGCTGGCGTCCTTCAGATGCACCTGACCGCCGAGGCGGTCGACAATGGCCCGCACGATGGCCAGCCCCAGGCCGGTACCTTCCGTGCCCAGCCCGGGCACATGAGAATCGCGTACCTCGGTTGCGCGGTAAAACGCGTCGAATACGCGCTCGCGTTTGTCGGCGTCGATGCCCGGGCCGGAGTCGATGACGTCGATCGCAGCGTCGGCACCCGTTGCGGACAACCGCACCGATACCGTGCCGCCGCCCGGGGTGTACCGCACGGCGTTGCCGACAAGATTACTCAGCAGCGTGACAATATCGCGTTTGCTGCTTGCCACCCGCAACCCCGGCGCGGTGTCGATCAGGTCGAGCACGATCATCTTGCGGTCTGCCAGCACGAATACGTCTTCCAGTGCCTCGTGTACCGCCGGCAGCAGCGCCAGCGGTGTGGCCTCGGCCGTCGGTGCACTCTGGGCACGGGCGAGGGTCAGCAGTTGTTCCAGCAGCCCGCGCGTGCGCTGCAAGCCGCTCTTGAGTTTGGTGAGGCGCGCTCGCGTCTCGGTCTCGAGTTCCACCGGCGCGAGGGCCCGGTCGAGGTTTTCCGATTGAATCACCAGCGCGGTGACCGGCGAGCGCAGTTCGTGCGCGGCGTCCGCGACAAAGCGGCGCTGCTCGTCGAGCGCCTTCGCCAGACGGGCCAGCAGCCGGTTGATCGACACGATGAACGGTTCGATCTCCTTGGGCGCACTCGCGGTATCGAGTGCGTGCAGATCGGTCTCGCGTCGCGCATCCACGCCATCGGCCAGCCGTTGCAGTGGGCGGAAGGCTCGCCGAACGGTCAGCACGATCGCCCCGATCAGCAGCGGCACGAAGACCACAAACGGCAGCGCGGTGCGCAGACCGCTATTGCGGGCAATCTCATTGCGGCCTTCGGTCGGCTGTGCCACCACGATGCGCAGATCCGGCGTGATGGTGCGGACAAAGGCGCGCCACGTGTGGTCGCCCCGTGCCGTCCCTTCGACGGTGTGGAAGCCGTCGGTCAGCGTGACCGGAAACGTGCCGCCGAGTTTCTGTACGGTGAGCCGGTAATCGTGATCCTTGATCGGCAGGCCGTGCACGGCGTCGTCGGCACTGGACAGGTTGCGGGTATCGACGAGCGCGGCGAGTTGCAGCAGCTGGTCGTCCTGAAAGCGATACGCCTCGCTAAAGGCGGCCGCATACGAGACCAGACCGGCGACGATGCCCAGCCCCACCGCACAGGCGGAGAGCGTGACGACCAGTCGCGACTGCAACGAGCGCATCGTCATGCCTTGGGCACCAGCCAGCCGGCGCCGCGAATGTTGCGGATGACATCCGCGCCGAGTTTCTTGCGAATCGAGTGAATCAGGAAATCGATCATGTTGCTCTCGATCTCCTCGCCCCAGCCGTAAAGGCGATGCTCCAGCGCGTCGCGCGAGAGGATCGTGCCGGGCCGCAGCATCAGGGCATGCAGCAGCGCGTATTCACGGGCGGAGAGCACACATTTGTTGTCGCCGTAAGTCGCTTCGTGCGTGGCCGGGTCGAGTGACAGCGCCCCGTTGGTGAGTACGGGGACAGCCACGCCGGCGTTGCGGCGAATGACCGCGCGCATGCGAGCGAGCAGTTCACCCACTTCGAAGGGCTTGACGACAAAGTCGTCCGCCCCGAGATCGAGGCCTTGAATGATGTCTTCGGCGCCGTCGCGTGCGGTCACGACGATGATGGGCGTGCGGCCACCCGCACCGCGATGGGCGCGCAGCACGTCCCAGCCGTCGCGCCCGGGCAGGCCGAGGTCGAGCAGCATCAGGTCGTAGGTATGGGCGGCCAGCGCCGAGAGGGCCGACTCGCCGTCGCGACACCAGTCGGCGGCATACGAGGCGTCCTTGAGCGCCTGCATCATGGCCTCACCGATCATCTCGTCGTCTTCTACGAGCAATATCCGCATGGTTCTCTGAAATGTTCACGGCGCGACTGTGGAAAGCGCCAATTCACTGGCCGTCCCGTATGGCGACGGCTGGGGAGCACGATAGCGCGCGAAACTTAGGAGAAACTTAGTAAAGATCGACACGTGCCGGCGCGACTATGCCATGAAATGACACGATTAAACAAACACTTAGACGATCTTTTTTATGTCGATTGCGCTGAGCGGGCGATAGGGCCCGCTTAGGTGACTTCACAAACGTGACGCGTGTCACGAGCAACGGGCACGTGCCCAGCGAATTGTGAAAGTGACTGGTTGAATGTGCGCAGAATACTGACGCCTCACCCATTTAAACAACTAATGAGGAGGTCGATTTGATAACTGGTACGCAAGGCGTGGCGGGAGCGGCATCGAACTGGCAACGGATGATGCCGCCGCGCGAGAACCCATCGGCCGTCGAACCGTCTGCCCAAACAGCGGATGCTCAGACGCAAACCCTGCCGGAGGAACCGTTGCGTCGATCCGAGCAGACGTTCAACGCAATATGTTCTCAGGTTCTGGGCGCGCTAATGCGCTTCGATAACCTGGGTTCTGTGATTGGCAATGAGGTGGTCACGCCAACCGAGATGTCTGAAGCTGACCGTTCGCACTTGTTACGCGAGGTGGAGGACTCCCTGGGCCTTAACCTGGTCGATCCATCGATCCCGATGACGGAGCGGCTCGCTGCCAGAACGCTAACGCGCCTCGGGCAAGAGCAGGTTCGGACACGGCTAGATCCCGAACTGATGTGGCTGGCAGACGGCCTTGCGGCAATAGGGGAGCGTCGGTATGTGGCAGCGGTGGAGGCCAGTCGCCCGGGATCCCGGCCTGAAACGGAGGGGTGGCACAATTTTGGCGGCGACGTATTTGGTCCGGAGGTCGAAGACGCGTTCAGCGATCCAGAGTCCGAAGCCTGGAATTTCCTGGACGACGCGTGGTTCGAGGAGCTGTTGCAGAGGTTTGTTCGTTATATGAGTGGCGCGTTGATGCATTTTCGCTGGGCAGGCTCCGGTGCAGGTCCCGGTCGAGGCATTGACGACGAGCGGCGCGCGCTGATAACGGCAGCCCAGTCCGAGCGGACAAACCCGCCCGCTGGGCAGGTCCCTCAGATCGGTGGCTCGTCGGCGGCCATGCAGCGCGCGCTGAGCGTTGCCGGATCGAGAGAACTCGCGCTGGCACCGACTACCCATTGGCTCGACACTTGTTACCCCAGCAACCCGTAGTTCGACTTCGGTGGCGTCGGGATCTTCAACGTCGAAAACCAACGGCGTTGAAGATCCCGCTGCCCGCTACCGGCAGGAAATCGGACGCCTACAGCGAACGCAGCGTCTGCGCAGCCGCCACCATGTTTTGCAGTGCCGGGATGACTTCGGCCCACTGACGCGTCTTCAGCCCACAGTCCGGGTTGACCCACAGACGTTGTGCCGGAATGCGCTCAGCCGCCTTTTGCATCAGCATCACGATGTGCTCTTGGGTCGGGATGTTCGGCGAGTGAATGTCGTACACCCCCGGGCCGATCTCGTTCGGGTACTGGAACGAGTCGAACGCGTCGAGCAGTTCCATATCCGAGCGCGAAGTCTCGATGGTGATCACGTCGGCGTCCATGTCGGCAATCGCCGCAATGATGTCGTTAAACTCTGAGTAGCACATGTGCGTATGGATCTGCGTGTCGTCCTGCACACCGTTCGCCGTGATGCGGAACGATTCGACCGCCCAGTCCAGATACGTCTGCCATTGCGCACGGCGCAGCGGGAGGCCTTCGCGCAGGGCGGCCTCGTCGATCTGGATCACGCGCACACCGGCTTTCTCAAGATCCAGCACCTCTTCGCGAATCGCCAGCGCCAACTGGAAGCACGAGACCGAGCGCGGTTGATCGTCACGCACGAACGACCAGTTCAGGATTGTGACCGGGCCGGTCAGCATGCCTTTCATCGGCTTGTCGGTCAGCGACTGCGCATACTGGATCCACTCGACGGTCATCGCCTTCGGGCGGCGGATGTCGCCGAACATGATGGGCGGCTTCACGCAGCGTGAACCGTACGACTGTACCCAGCCGAACTGGCTGAACGCGTAGCCCTCCAACTGCTCGCCGAAGTACTCGACCATGTCGTTGCGCTCGGCTTCGCCGTGCACCAGCACGTCTAGCCCCAGCGCTTCCTGTTCGCGCACGCTGCGCTCGATCTCGGCGCGCATGGCGGCGACGTAACCTGCCTGATCCAGTTCGCCAGCCTTGTACTGACTGCGGGCGGTGCGGATCTCGGCCGTTTGCGGAAACGAGCCGATGGTGGTGGTCGGGAACAGCGGCAGTTTCAGCTTGGCGGCCTGCTTCGGGGCCCGCTCGATATACGGACGCTGACGGCGGCCCAGCGAGGCCTCGATCTTCGCGACGGCAGCCTTGACCGCCGGGTTGTGCACGCGCGGCGACGCGCGGCGGCTGGCGATGGCACCGGCATTCGCATTCAGCTCGGCGGACACGGCGTCTCGGCCTTCGTTGATGGCACGCGCCAGCACGCTGAGCTCTGCCAGCTTTTGCTTGGCGAAGGCGAGCCACGCACGGATTTCACCGTCCAGCTTCTGTTCGCTTTCCAGATCGACGGGCACGTGCAGCAGCGAGCACGACGGCGCAATCCACAGGCGGTCGCCGAGTTGTCTGGCGATGGGCTCCAGCCATTCAAGAACGGCGGCCAGATCCGATTTCCAGATGTTGCGGCCGTTGATCACGCCCAGCGAGACCACCTTGTCAGCGGGCAGCGCGGCGAGGGCCTTGGCGACTTCACCTTTGGCGTTGACGGCGTCGAGGTGCAGCCCATCGACCGGCAGGCGGCAAGCCAGCGGCAGATTTTCGATGAGCTCACCGAAGTACGTGGCGAGCAGACGCTTGACCGGCGCATGGGCGAGGGCAGCATAGGCCGTCTCGAAAGCTTTTTGCCATTCGGCGCCCAGTTCGGTCACGAGAATCGGTTCGTCGATCTGCACCCATTCCACGCCTTGTGCGGCGAGGGTTTCAAGCAGTTTCACGTAGACCGGCAACAGACGCGGCAACAGGGCGAGCTTGTCGCTGTCGTCCTTGGCCTTGCCGAGCCACAGGTAGGTGACCGGGCCGACGATGACTGGTTTGGCCTTGACGCCCGCAGCACGGGCTTCGGCGAGTTGGTCGATCAGGCGCGAGGCGTCGAGCGAGAACTGCGTGGCGGCCGAGAATTCCGGGACGATGTAGTGATAGTTCGTATCGAACCACTTGGTCATTTCACCGGCGGCGACGCCACCGCAGCAGGCCGTGTGGTCCTCGGCGCTCTGGGCCGAGCGGCCGCGCGCGACACGGAAGTAGTTGTCCAGCGCATCGCCATGGAAGTTCTGCACGCGCTCGGGCAAGTTGCCCAGCGTGAAGCTCATGTCGAGCACTTGATCGTAGAAGGCGAAGTCGCCGACCGGGGCCAGATCGAGGCCTGCCTGATCTTGCCAGTGGCGCTGGCGCAGCGACGCGCCCAGCGACTTCAGTTCGTCACGCGACGATTGGCCTTTCCAATACGCTTCCAGACCGAACTTCAGTTCGCGCTTCGCGCCGATGCGCGGGAATCCCAGATTGTGTGTCTTTGCCATGGTTCTCTAGTGACGTCGCCGCCAGATGAGTGGAGCAGTGACGACGATCATAGAGAATTCGATCAATGAATGAAAATGGTCATATTTTATGGTCGCATTAATTCCATTCATGGTTCGACGCGCGAGAGAGGTTTGCGTTAGCGCTCGGATCGACCGTATGACGGCGGTGTCAGCGTGCGGGCAACGTCACGTAACACGTCGATGAGCGCCAGCGCTGCGGCGTTCGGGGCTTGACCGTGCAGTACACCGACGGTGGGCGCCACGTGAGCGAAACGCAGGCCGAAGTCGTGCAGACTGCCGCCCAGCGGCGAGCGCGCGACGCCGAGTGTCGATGCAAGAAACAGGCATGGCATCGCTTGCGCGGTGCTGGCGTTGGTCATGAGCGTGGTCGATTCCATGATGACGCGCGGGGCGGGCAGCCCCTGATGTGCGAACTCGGTATCGATGGCGCGACGCATCGGCGTGCCGGGCGGCGGCACGATCCACGGGTAGCGGGCGGCGTCCGCCCATGTCGGTGCTGCATGCCGCGTCAGGGGGTGGTTATGCGCCCCGAATACCCGCACATCGTCGTCATACAAGGGGACCACGCCAAACCCGGCGTTCATGGCGGCGGCGTCGAGCCGGCAGACCAGCAGATCGATTTCGTGCCAGTGGGCACGGGGTAACAACCGATCCAGCGTTTCTTCAAACAGGTTGATGCGCAGCGCGGGGCCGGTTTGTTCAATTCGGGCGAGCGCCTGCGGCATCAGCACGCTGGCCATACCCGGCAGAATGCCGACATTCACGGGCAGTCCGAGTCCGTCGCGCAGCGCTTGCACGGCTGGCGCGACGCCGGCCAGATCGGTCAGCATGCGCTCGGCGCGCTCCAGCAGGGCGTCACCGTAGGGCGTGGGACTCACGCGCCGCGTGGTGCGCTCGAACAATGAGACCCCCAGCGCTTGCTCTATCTCTCGTAACCACTTCGACAATGCCGGCTGCGTAATTGCCGCTGCCTCGGCCGTGCGCGCAAAGCTGCGCGTGCGGCCGAGCCAGCGCAGCGTTTCCAGATCGCGAATGCGCAGCTTGCGAAGCACGGCGGGAATCTGACGGGCAAGCCGGACCGGGTCGTCGACGTGCGCATTGTCACTGGACGGGCCGACTTGTGGCGAGGTCGTAGAACGAGTGTTCATGGGGATCGGCGTAGGCGGCTCTGCGTAGACGAGTTACCGCATCATTGATGTCATTTAGGTAATGAATATAGCGTCACTTTTCATCGATGGGTGCTGAATCTTGCCAAATAATGGGATTCCGTTGCCGCCCAATGCGTGACATCACGCCAACGCATCGAGGTGAGCAACGTCAATCAAACGTCAATCAAACGTCAATCCCGGCCATCGGCGCAAATCACAAAAGCGACGCCGACGCCCCACAGGAGCGAGAGACATGCCCGAGCGCGAACAGCCACCGACGACTGCGCCCGTCGATCCGGTTCACCCCAACGAGGTATCCGATGCGGGGGCTTCGGCCGCCGCCACACAACCGTCGCGCCGCCACTTTCTGAAGCAGGCTGGTGCGGCCGTGGCGTCCGCCGGATTGGCCTCGTCGGCCGTGGCAGCGTCCGCCGCCGCGCCGCGCGCTGCGCCATCACCGGACGATGGCTACGTCGTGCCCGCCGAGGCACCGCCCGTGCCGCCCAAGGGTTACAACATCCTGTTCATCCTCACGGATCAGGAGCGGCACTTCGACCAGTGGCCGTTCCCGGTGCCGGGGCGTGAGCGCCTGCGCCGCGAAGGGGTGACGTTCGTCAATCACCAGATTGCATCGTGCGTGTGCTCGCCGTCGCGCTCGACGGTCTACACCGGTCAGCACATCCAGCACACGCGTGTGTTCGATAACTGCGGCATTCCATGGCAACCCGATATGTCGCCCGACATTCGCACCATCGGCGACATGATGCGAGACGCGGGCTACTACGCGGCGTATCTCGGCAAGTGGCATCTGAGCGGCAAGCTGCATCACAACCACACGCCGTACGACACCCCGACGCAGGAATACAACGAGCTGATCAAGTCATACGGTTTCGACGACTACTTCGGCGTAGGCGATCTGATTGGCCGGGTGCGCGGCGGCTATACCTACGACGGTCTCACCACCTCGTCGGCCGTGTCGTGGCTGCGTGGGCGCGGCGCGCAGCTGGGCAGCGATAACAAACCGTGGTTCATGGCGGTGAATCTGGTCAATCCGCACGATGCGATGTTCCTGAACACCGATCCGGCCGGCGTCGATCAGCAGAACGCCAACCGGCCGACGCTCGGCAATGCGCGTCCGCCGCGCGACGCCTTGTATGACGCGCATTGGAACGTGCCGCTGGCCGCCACGCGCAAGCAAGCCTACGACGCGCCGGGACGGCCGGCAGCGCATGGGGTGTACAACGCGGCGGAAGGTGTGCTGGTGGGCGACTATCCGATCGACGACGCCCGGCTTCGCGTCTATCAGGACTATTACTTCAACTGCATTCGCGATTGCGACACGCACGTGGTGACGTTGCTCGACACGCTGCGCGAACTGGGCATCGACAAGAACACCATCGTCGTGATGAGCGCCGACCATGGCGATCACGTGGGTGCGCACAAGCTGGTAGGCAAAGGGCCGACCACCTATCGCGAACAGAACAACGTGCCGTTGGTGATCCGGCATCCGGCGTACCCGGGCGGCAAGCAGTGCGCGGCGCTGAGTTCGCACGTCGATATCACGCCGACGCTGCTGGGGCTCACCGGACTGGACTCGGCGGGTATTGCGCGCATCGCGGGCGATGGCGCGCACGGTCACAACTTGACGCCGTTGCTGCGCGCGCCGGAGCGGCAAGGCGTCGATGCGGTGCGCCCGGCGGCCTTGTTCAACTACGCGATGCTGCTGTTCTACGACAGCGAATGGCTCGCGCAGGAATACGCCACGTTGCGTGAGAAGGGTGTGCCAATTGAGGAGATTCATCGGCGGGTGATGGCGCGTCAACCGGACTTCCGTCATCGCGGCATGATTCGGAGCGTGTTCGACGGGCGCTACCGGTTCTCGCGCTATTTCTCGCCGACGCAGTTCAACCGGCCCACGTCGCTGGAGGCGCTGTTCGCGAACAACGATGTCGAGCTCTACGATCTGCACGCCGACCCGACCGAGTCGCGCAATCTGGCACTCGACGCGCGAGGTAATGGCGAACTGTTGATGGCGATGAACACGCGCCTGAACGAGCGGCTCGATGCCGAAGTCGGTGAAGACCGGCCAGACATCCTGCCGATTCGCGACGGACGCGTGCAGTTCACGTTCCAGAAGGCGGCTGCCTCATCTTCACGGTGAGCGATGTCGTGACGTCTGCGTGATAAGCTCGGGCGACTTTGCGGCGGGGTGGGCGGAGATCGTCTTCGCGTGCGCCGCCGCTCGTTGCTTCGCACCTTTCACCTCTCGTCACGACCTCGCATGAAGAAACGTGAATTTCTGGCCAGCGCCGTGGCGCTCGGCGTCTCGGCACCTGTGCTGGCAAAGCCGCAGGCCCCCGTGGCCTCGGCGACGACGCCGCTCGTCACGGTCAGCGGCGGCATTCAGCGCCACAATCGTGGCCCGGTCGATCCGGCGCTCGATCAGCTCTTCCACAAACAGTTGGTGCAGTTCGACGCGGCCTATGCGTTCGATTTTGGCGCGCTGGCGCGTCTGCCGGCGCAAACGATTCGCCCGACGCTGGAATACGACGCGAAGCCGCACACATTGCGCGGCCCGCGTCTCGCCGAGGTGCTCGCGCAGACGGGCATGCCGACTAACCCGGCCACGCAGGTGCTGTTGCGTGCGATCGACGGCTACGTGGTGGCGACGACGCTGGGTCAGTTACGCGACTATCAATTCCTGCTAGCCACGCACATCGACGACAAGCCGCTCGCGCTGGGCGGCCTCGGTCCGCTCTGGGCCGTCTACGATCCGGCCGCCATCCCGGCCCTCGCGGGCAAACCGCTCAAGGAGCAGTTCACGCTGTGCCCGTGGGGCGTGTATCACATTCAGGTGAACGCGATTTCCTGAGCATCGCAATGCAGCAATGCCCCCGGCGTTACTTCGCGGGGGGCGTCGCAGCGTTTGGCTTGGCGACCTTCGGCGGGGCGACGCGCGGCGGCGGATCGATGCTCTGGAACGCCCGCACGCCCTTGAGCGACTTCACCGGATCGAGTTCGTCGACATCCTCATGCAGGATGCGGCGAATTTCGAGAATCGCCTGCGGCGTCTCCTGCACGCTGTGGCCCGAGACAATCACGCGCTCGGACTGCGCGCCATCCAGATGGGCACTCGCATACGGCACCACGCCGTCACTCGATTCCTGAAGCGGGCCCGCGGCATTGCGGCGCGCAATGATCGAGTGATATTGCACCTTCGGCGAGATGCCGAGTCCGGCCGCCGCCACCACATAAGGATCGTTGTCGCGCAACTGGTCGATGCTGTTGGGCACGTAGCGCGTCTTGCCTTCCGAGGGGTTGTCTTCCGAGCCGGTGGCGTAGTGCAGCACATCGTCGATGCCCGAGAGCAGCGTGACCGGCAGTTTGATGAGGTTGGAGATCCAACGGCCCAGCCGGTTGCGCGCGAACGGGGTGCCGCGATGCGGGGCCGCGATGAAGATCGCCCGCTCGAACTGCGGCATCGGTGCGAAGTGGAAGAGCGGGTCGAGCCGGTCGCGGGCGCGCGTCAGTTGATCGCCATCGAGGTGGTAGTCCTCCTGAAACGCATTCCAGAGCTGGTCGTCGGCACTCGACACCATCAGCCGCGCGATCACACCGCCCATGCTGTGGCCGATGACCACGGCGTCGTGCGAGGCGGCCGATTGACCGTCCGGGTCAAAGTGCTTGAGCGTCGCATCGAAGGCGTTTCGGATCGCCATGGCGTTCACGAGCAGCGGCGCGTTGGTCGGGTAGTACACCTGCCAGATCTGGAAATGCTCGCGCAGCGCGGCGTCGCCCTGAATTTCATTGGCCAGATTCACCCAGGCCTCCGGGCTGCTGGCGAGGCCGTGCAGCATCAGGATCACCCGGCGGCTGGGGTCGAACGGCTGCATCAGATAGATGTGCGGCCGCACGATCCCACGGTCACGCCCGAACAGGGTGCGCAACGACTGCTCGGCAAAGCCCGAGCGGGCGAGCCACAGGCCGTAACCCGCCGTGAAGTTACCCGCCAGCGGCACGGTCTGGCCATGCAACTCGATCGAGGTCTGACGATAGGGGTCGTACACGACGAGCGTGGCGACCTGGGTGGTCAGAATTTCGTCGAGCGTGTTGCCGTTGAAGCGCAACAGCAGCGTGAGCGACGGCGACGACATTTCGCTGAACTCTGGGCCGGCGTTCGGATCGGTCGCCCGGTGAAAATCGCGCGACGCGAGGCTTTCCTGACTCGTGCGGGCACGACTGCTGCCCCCTTGCCGGTCATTCGTGTTCTGTGAATAAACGTTGTCGTTGTCTGGGCCGGTCGAGGCGTCGCCGCGTGGAGCCGGCGTGCGGCCCGTGGCAACGACGGCATCGGCGGCCGATTTGTCATCGAGCACGGCCACCAGCTCGGCACCGAAACCGTCGCGGCGATACGGGCTGCGCAGGCCTGCAAAGCGCAGTGTCGACGCGGGTAGCACTTCGCGTGGCTGGGTGCGGTTGTTGGCAAACCGCACGCTGCTGGCGTCGACCGGCAGCGTCCAGCCGGCGATCTTGTCGCTGCCGGTGCGCTGTACGCGGCGGAACAGCGCCACCGAGAACATCTGCACCGCGTAGTTGTAATAGTCGCGAACCTGCGTCTGGCGGTCTTCGAAGGCGCGCTCACTGGAAGGGCGGTCGCCATAAAAGAGGTAGGCGTACGCGTAACGCGCCGAGCGCAGCCACAGGTCGAACTGCGAGTCGTTCCAGAGGGTATCGCCGGTCGGTGTTTGCGCGATGGCCAGTTGCATCGACATTTCGGCCATGGCGGCCAGCCGCCGGTCGATGTCGATTTCCTTCGCGCGGCCGAGCGCATCGATACAGTCGAGCGACGGCTTGGCGCAGATCGTCTCGTCCAGTCCTGCCACACGAATCGTCTCGTCGGTGGCCGCGCTGAGCTTGCCCGTGGACAGGATGTCACCGCGTTTCATCGCGATGTACTGATCCGGGCCGAGCGAGCGCACCTCCACCATGGCGCAGCCGCTGAGCCATACCGCGCTCGCTACGAGCGCCGCATAGCGCAAGATACGCCGCCAGACGGCGTGTTTGGGCGAGTTCGAGGCGGGTATTGCGGGGGCACGCGTCACGACGATCACGGCGTCACCTTCGGGTCGTCGCCGGGCACACCTTGCCGGATGAGCGTCGAGAAGTCGGGCGAATCGCCGGCCGCCAGCGCGCGTTTGACGAAGTCGCCGCGTGTCTGCAATTGCTCGTAAGTGAAGCCGGGCGTGAGGCCGCCCTGATCGTAGGCGTATTCGGCGAAGTAGCCGGACAGCAGCAGGCGGTAATCGAGCGGCAGGCCGGGGGCAATGATGCGGGCCAGTTCGAACACGATGGTGGTGCAATTGCTCGTGAGCGTGTTGTACCACTCGGGCGTGCGTTGCAGGTCGCGGGCGCGCTCCAGATAGCCGATGAAGACCTTGCGCAATTCGGCGGCAGGAATATTCAGACGATAGAGATGCACGTCTTCGCCACGCACATTACTGCGCACGCGCAGAATGTCGCGCTCGTCGGCGGCGACCAGCGTGGCTTCGAAGTCTTTGAAGAAACCGCCGACGGCCGAAAAGGCCTGCCCGCGCTTCTTGCGAATCTCGATGGAGAACACCACGCGTTGCCCGTCTGAGAAACCGAAGGACACCAGCGTGTGCGCGATGGCCGGCCCCATCCAGTAGGACAGCGCGAGATCGGCGCTGACGAGCTTGTCGAGATCGTAGTGGCGCGTTTCCCAGCGCGGGGTGAAGTCGGTTTCGGTGCGCCATTCGAAGTTGCGCACGTTGCCCAGCGTGACCTGTGCGCCGTTCCAATGCGGGTCGAGCAGTTGCGCGACGTCGGGCGCCCAGTCACGTTCATTGGAAGGCCGCAGCGTCTGCCACCAGGCGATCACCAGAATCGCCGCGATCAGGAACGCGAGCGGCCAGCCGCGCAGGGACGCACCGGCCCGCACGCGCAGCAGCGCCACGATGGCGGCGACGCCAAGCGCGACCCAGAGGGCGATGAGGGCATAGCGCACGGGTGCGGGGCCCGGACACTGGTAAGCGAGCGCCATCGCGCCCCAAGCGCAGGCGCCCAGCACGATGAGGGCGATGAAGGTGCGCAGCACGTAGACGTACCACGCGATGTGATGGCCGGCGAGCGCGTCGCCGGCGTGGGATTGCAGTTGCACCATGTTTTGCTGATCTGGAACCTGACTGTCCTGCCGGGCGCGCGGCGCAGCCGGCACGGCGTACGACCCATTTCTCGAGTTTGCCCCGAAGAATACCAGCAGATCTGGTGTTTCCGTCGTCAGACCGGATGCCCGACGATCAATCGCAGCGACCCGTCGAAGAACGGTTGTGTGCGCAGCGCGCCGTATTTCTCGTCCCAGGTCCCGTTGTCGAGGTCGCGGCGCAGGCGTTCGACAAAGTTGTCTTCCACGCGGGGTTCGACAAAGCTCCATGCGGAATTGGCGCGGCGTGCGCCCGGTTCGAGCAGACGCTCCGGGCGGCCGTAATACGCTTCGCTGAAGCCGTCCGTACACGCAAGCGGAATCTCCACCGGATGTACTTCCACGCGTCCGCCCAGTCCTTCTTCGATGGCGGAAATCGAAGGGTATCGCCGCGCTTCGACAGCAATCATCTCCGGCGCGTAATCCGCCAGCCACGACATAGGCAGGCGGGCAGGGGCGCAGGTCAGGATCAGGACCGGGCCGCGCGTCACGCGGCGCATTTCGCGCAATCCGGCGGCGAGATCGGGCCACTGGTGAACCGAGAACGTCGCCATGCTGGCGTCGAACGAGGCATCGGCAAACGGCAGACTTTGTGCCACGCCATCGATGGCGACCGGCAGGTGCGCCGGACGCTGGGCGCGCATGGACGCCGACGGTTCTACCGCGACGACGCTGCGCTCGACCGGCTCGTAGGAGCCTGCGCCTGCACCGACGTTGAGCACCGAATGCGCGTCGCCCAAGGCTTGGCGGATAAATCCCTCGATATGGGGTTCGGGCTGACGGTACTGGGTATAGCCGACGCCGATCGTGCCGTAGTTCGCGTCGCCAGCGCTCCCATCGTTAAATCGCTTATCCATTGAAACGGCCCTTTCTGATGTTGTGTGAGAATCGCTATCGGTCCATGCCGTCATCGTAACGACCCAGTTTTGCCGTAATGTGACGATATTCAACCGTGTATGCGATGAAAGAATAGGGTTTTCGGTACACGTCGAAAATCGAATTTTTTCGTCGGATTCGATAGTTTATTTGACGAAAGAGGGCGAAATGCGAGACTTGCCGCCGCTATCCCTGCTGCGCGCATTCGAAGCGACGGCCCGGCACCAGTCGGTGACGAGGGCCGCCGAGGAGCTGTTTCGCACGCACGGCGCCGTTAGCCGCCAGTTGAAGTTGCTTCAGGAGCACGTTGGGGCGCCGCTGTTCGACAAGGACGGGACGGGGTTGAAGCTCAACGCCCACGGACAGGGCTTGTTTGCACTTGTCACGTCGGTGTTCGAGCAACTGGAGCAGGGCTACACGCGCCTTCGCACGCAGGTCAAGCGCTCGGGGCTGCACGTGGCATGCAGCGCGACGTTCGCGATGCGGTGGCTGGTGCCGAATCTGGCCGACTTCTATCGGCAGTACCCCGATGTGGGTATTCGGCTGTCGATGACCTCCGCCCGGGAGATTCGCAGCGAGGGCGCGGATCTGGTGATTGCGTGGGATCTGACCTCGTACCCGGAAGCCGATCGCCAGCGTGCGATTCGTTTGGCGCCGGTGGCCTTCGGGCCAGTATGTGCGCCCGGCTACCAACGCCGGGCGGCCACGGGCACGCGCATCACGCACGACTTCACCTCGAGCGCTTGGACCTACTGGGACGGACAGTCCGCGGGCAAAATCGGCGCGGGCGGGGAGATTGCCTTTCCACACACCCATCTGTGCATCGAAGCGGCACTGTCAGGGTTGGGCGTCGCGCTCGTCGAACGGCGTTTGGTGCGAAAGGAACTCAGCGAAGGGCAGTTGGTGGCCCCTTGGGGATTTGCGGAACTGCCGTTCGGCCTGATGGCGCTGCCGGGAGACGGCGCACAGCCCCCCGACTTCGACAATTTTCTGCGCTGGCTGCGTGAGCGGCTGGCAGGCGAGGCGGCGTAGTTCACTTCTTCACCGGATCGTTCTCCGAAAGCGTGGTATCCGACCAGCCTCCGCCGAGATCGCCGATCAGCGCGGTTGCAGCCAGCAGGCGGGACTCGTGCACGGTCAGGGCATTTTGCTGCGTGTTGAGTTGCGTGGTCGTTGCCGTGACGACGGTCGTGTAGTCGACGGTGCCCGCCTGATATTCATTGAGGGCGATGCGTGCGCCGTCCGTCGCGTCCTTCACGGCAGAGTCCAGTACCTGCGACTGCTGTTCCAGAATGCGCAGTGATGCCAGATCGTTCTCCACGCCCTGCAATGCCGTGAGCACCGTGCCGCGATAGTTGGCAACGGCGGCGTCGTAACCTGCCTTTGCGGCGTCCACCTTGGCGCTGCGCTGCCCGGCGTCGAAAATCGTTTCGCTCGCACTCGCCCCCAACGACCAGACGTAGTTCGCAATCTTGAACAGCCCGGCGACCGGAGCCGCCGAGAAGCCATCCGAGAGCGACAGCGTGATATTCGGGTAGTACGCGGCGACGGCAATGCCAATCGCTGCGTTCTGCGATGCCATCTGACGTTCGGCCACCGCGACGTCCGGCCGGCGTTGCAGCAGGGTGGACGGCAGGCCGATCGGTACATCGGGAAGTGTCGGCAACGCGTTGTTCGGCGCAATCGTCAACGACTCGGGATTGCGCCCGACCAGCACCGCAATCGCATGCGCGTACTGCGCTCGCGACACACCCAACGCAATCAGGCTCGACCGCGCATTCTCGAGTTGCGTGCGTGCCGTGATCAGGTCCGACGGCGGCACAGTGCCCGCGCGGTCCTGATCGGCCACCACACGCAGGTACGCGGTGTACGCATCGACGGTCTGCTTGAGCAGGGCGATATTGGCGTCGGTGATGCGCAGGTCAATCACGGCGTTCGCCAGTGAAATCTGTGCGGACAGCGTCGCGTTGGCCAGCGTTGCCGCACTGGCCTGCGCCGTCGTGCTGCTTTGCTCGATGGTGCGGCGCACCTGTCCCCAGATGTCAGGCGCCCAACTCACGGTGCCTTCGGCGGCGGCCGCGTTGACGATATTCGCACCGGAATGCGACGCCAGTGCCGCGCTGGTGCTCGCGCCGCCACTGCTGCCGCGCGAGCGCGTGGCCGAGCCGTCGATACCGACCGTCGGGAACAGACCGGCGCGCGCCACACGCACTTCCGCCAATGCCTGCTGATAGTTGGCGTAGCTCTGGCGCACGGTCTGATTCGAGATTTCCACCTGCGGCATCAACTCGTCGAGCAGCGGATCGTGAAAGCCTTTCCACCATTCGCCTTTCGGGCCTTCCGCATCGGGCCGGGCCTGCGTCCAGCCTTCCAGTTCGGTGAATTGCGTCGGCATCGCGACCGCCGGGCGTTGGTAATCCGGGCCGACCGCGCAAGCACTCAGCAGCATCAGACTGGCGAGGCAGGCGAAGGTTAGACGCGGCCAGCGGCGGGCGGGCGGGGAGGCTTGCGAGGGAAGTGTCATCGGTTTCATGGTCATGCCTCCGTGCCTTGGCGACGGTTCCAGGGCAGGTGTTTCGACCAGCGCGCGACGCGCTCGCGCAGCCGGTCGAGATACAGATAAATGACAGGGGTCGTGTACAGCGTGAAGATCTGGCTGAGCAGCAGCCCGCCCATGACCGTCACGCCCAACGGCTGACGCAGCGATGCGCCTTGCCCCAGTGCGATGGCCAGCGGCACGGCACCCAGCACGGCAGCCGCGGTCGTCATCATGATCGGACGCAGCCGCACGACGGCCGCTTCGTGAATGGCGCGCTTGGCGTCGAGCCCCTGATTGCGCTGTAACTGGATCGCGACGTCCACCATCATGATCCCGTTCTTCTTGACGATCCCGATCAGCAGAATCATGCCGATCATTGCGATCACCGAGAACGGCGTCCCGAAGATCAGCAAGGCGAGGGTTGCGCCGATCCCCGCCGACGGCAGCGTAGAGAGAATGGTGAGCGGGTGAATCGTGTTTTCGTACAGCACCCCCAGCACGATGTACACCACGCCCAGCGCCGCAAGAATCAGCAACGGCACGGTGCCCATCGATTGCGAAAACGCCTGTGCCGCGCCCGCAAACGCGCCGTGAATCGACGCCGGCATACCGATGGCCCGCGCGGCATCGTCGATGGCGACCTGCGCCTGACTCAGCGAGCCGCCCGCCGGCAGATTGAACGAGACTGTTGCCGCCACCATGCCGCCCTGATGGTTGACCTGCGTGGCGGTATGGCGCGGGTAGAAGCTGGCGAGGGCCGAGAGCGGCACCATCGTCTCCGCCGCCGTACTGTCTGCGCTGCCGCTGGAACTGCCGCCCCGGTTGTTCGCGATGGCGTTGTTCTGCTGATTGGCGACCGCGTTGGCATTGAGCGGGTTGGTGCTCGATGCAGCGGTCTTGGCCGTGACGCCACTGACTGTCTTGCTCGACATCTGCGTCTGCGCCGACCCGTTCGCGTTCCCCGCCGCCGTACTCAAATAGATCTGGTCGAGCGAATTCGGGTATTGCCAATACTGCGGCGCGACCTCCATCACCACGAAATACTGGTTGATCGGGTTGTAGATGGTCGACACGGTGCGCTGCCCAAAGGCATCGTAGAGCACGTTATCGATCTGGTTCGGTTGCAGATTGAAGCGAGCCGCCGTCGCACGATGGATATCCACGTACATCTGCAAACCGTTCTGTTGCAGATCGGTATTCACGTCGAGCATCGTGGCCCGGTGCTTGTTGAGTTCGGCGACGAGTTTGGGCACCCATTTGTAGAGGGCATCCGCATCGTCACTGGTCAGCGTGTACTGGTATTCGGCCGCCGACGAACGGCCCCCGATGCGTAGATCCTGCTGCGCCTGAAGGAACAACCGCGCACCTGAGACCGCGTTGAGCTTGGGCCGCAGCCGGTTGACGACGGCGTCGGCCGAGAGGTGCCGCTCGGCCAGTGGCTTCAACTGCACGAAGACGGTCGCCGAGTTGAGCGAGCGGCCACCGGTGAAGCCCGCGACCGAGGCGACGGCCGGGTCGGTCTGCACGATGGTCTGCAACTGTTCGAGCTTCTTGCGCATGGCCGGGAACGAGATGCTCTGATCGGCCATGATCTGGCCGATCAGAATGCCCGTGTCCTGCTCGGGGAAGAACGTGGCTGGCAGCAAACGGAACAGGAACACGTTGCCGACCAGCAGCGCCAGCATGACCAGCCCGACCAGCCCGGCGTGATCGAGCACCGCCGTAAGCGAGCGTGAATAGGCGTCGCGGAACCGGTCGAACTGGCGGCCGACCCAGACTGACCAACGGGCCTCCGACGTGGCCGATTCGCGGGTGAGCACGTAGGCGCACAAGGTTGGCGTGACTGTCAGCGAGATCACCAGCGACAACAGGATGGCGATCGAGAGCGTGACGGCGAACTCGTGGAACAGCAGGCCGACGATGCCCGGCATCAGCAGAATGGGCAGGAACACGGCGATCAGCGACAGGCTCATCGAGAGCACCGTAAAGCCGACTTCCGCCGAGCCCTGCAACGCCGCCTCCTTGGGCGGCACGCCCAATTCCAGATGACGCACGATGTTTTCCATCACGACCACGGCATCGTCCACCACGAAGCCGGTGCCGATGGTCAGCGCCATGAGCGAGAGGTTGTCGAGGCTGTAGCCGAGCAGATACATCGGCCCGAACGTGCCGATGATCGACAGCGGCAGGACCACCGCAGGGATCAGGGTCGAGCGCGGCGAGCGCAGGAACACGAACACCACGCCGATCACCAGCAGTACGGCCAGCATCAGCGTGCGCTCGGTGTCCCCCAGCGACGCTTCGACCGAGACCGAGCGGTCGAGCGCCACGTTCACCTTGATGTCGCTGGGCAGCGTGGCTTCAACCAGCGGCAGAATCTTGCGGATCTGTGCGACCGTCTTGACCACGTTGCTGCCCGGCGATGGGTAGACGATCACGAGCACCGACGGCTTGTTGTTGAACAGCCCGGCGTTGCGAATGTTTTCGTTGCTGTCGCGCACGAGCGCCACGTCGTGCAGCATCACCGGCGCGCCGTTGCGGTAGGCCACCACGAGGTCGCGGTAACCGGCCGCCTTGCTGATCTGGTCGTTGGACGTGACTTCGAAGCGCTGGTCGCCTTGATCCAGATGGCCTTTGGCGCTGTTGGCGTTGGCCGCCGCAATCGCCGCACGCACGTCTTCCAGCCCGATGCCGTAGCTGTTGAGCTTGCCCGGCTCCAGTTCCACGCGCACCGACGGCAGGGCGCCACCGCCGACCGTGATCTGGCCGACACCATCCACCTGCGAGAGTTGTTGCAGGATGATCGAGTCTGCCGAGTCGTAGAGTTGCGCCGTGGTCAGCGTGGCCGACGTGAGCGCAATCACCATCACCGGCGTGTCGGCCGGGTTGAACTTGCGGTAGCTCGGGTTGCTGCGCAAGGTGGTCGGCAGGTCGGCCCGGGCGGCCTGAATGGCGGCTTCGACGTCGCGCGCGGCACCTTCGATATCGCGGTTTAGGCCGAATACCACCGGGATCGAGACCGAGCCGACAGTGCTGGTAGACGTCAGTTCGCTCACGTCGGCAATCACGCCCAGCCGGCGCTCCAGCGGTTCGGCCACGGTCGCGGCCATGATCTCCGGGCTGGCGCCGGCCATGCTCGCCTGCACGGCAATGACAGGGAACGACACGTTAGGCAGTGGCGCCACCGGCAGCCGCAGATACGCGAGAGTGCCGGAGAGCAGCACCGCGATCGCCAGCAACGTGGTGGCGACCGGGCGCTTGATGAAGAGCGCCGACATGTTCACGGCGCATCTCCTGCGGGCGGCTCATCCGGCGCCTTCGGTGAGGTCGGTCCGCTCGATCCGTCGGTCTGGTCGGGGCCTTGCGGCGGCGGGGTGCCCCCGCGTGCAGCACGTCGCGCTGCCCGGCGCTCGCGCACCCGCTCGGCCATGCGGTCGAAGTACAGATAGATGACCGGCGTGGTGAACAGCGTGAGCAACTGGCTGAGCATCAGCCCGCCGATGATCGCCAGACCGAGCGGACGGCGCAGCTCCGAGCCGGTGCCCGTGCCAAGCAGCATCGGCAGCGCGCCGAGCATGGCCGCGAGCGTCGTCATCAGAATCGGCCGGAAGCGCAGCAGCGACGCCTCGAAGATGGCCTCGCGCGGCGGCTTGTGGTGGTTGCGCTCGGCGTCGAGCGCGAAGTCGACCATCATGATGGCGTTCTTCTTGACGATCCCGATGAGCAGCACGATCCCGATGATGCCGATCACGTCGAGGTCGCTGCCGGTGATCATCAACGCCAGCAACGCGCCGATGCCGGCCGACGGCAGTGTCGAGAGAATCGTCACCGGGTGGATGAAGCTCTCATACAGCACGCCCAGCACGATATACACCGCGACGAGCGCCGCAATCAGCAGATAGACCTCGCTGGAGAGTGAGTCTTCGAACGCTTGTGCAGCCCCTTGGAACGACGAGGCGATCGAGGGCGGCAGGTTCACGGCCTGTTGAGCCGCGCGAATCTCCTTCACGGCGCTAGAGAGAGACGCGTCGCTTGCCAGATTGAAGGACACCGTCACTGCCGGGAATTGCTGCAAATGACTGATCGCGAGCGGCGTGCTGATGATCTTCAAGGTGGCGATGGCGGAGAGCGGCACCTGACCGCTTGAACTCGTCTGGCTCGGCAGATAGATCGCGCCCAGCGAGTTGATCGTGTTCAGGCTTTCGGGCTTGGCCACCAGAATCACCCGGTACTGGGCCGATTGCTGGAAGATCGTCGACACGATGCGCTGACCGAGGGCGTCGTACAGCGCGTTGTCGATGGTCGCGGGCGTAATGCCGTAGCGGGCTGCCAGTTGCCGGTTCACTTCCACCTGAATCGACAGGCCGCTGGTATCCAGATCGCTCGCCACGTCGGTGATCGACGATATCTTCTTCATGCGGGCAATCAACGGCGGCACGTATTTGGCGAGCGTCGCCTGATCGGGGCCGCGCAGTACGAACTTGTACTGGTTCGGCGACACCGTGGTGTCCAACGTCAGATCCTGTGCAGGCTGCACATACAGTTTGATGCCCGGCACCCCGGCGGTCGCCGTTTGTATCCGGCGCCCGATCTCGGCCGCCGTCTCCGAACGGTCGTCACGCGCTTTCAGGTTGATGAGGAACCGGCCGTTGTTGAGCGTGGTGTTGATGCCGTCGATGCCGACGTACGAGGTGATCGAGGTCACATCAGGGTCTTTCAGCACCTCTTCGGCCAGTGCCGTCTGGCGCTTCACCATCGCCGAGTACGAGACTGAGTTGTCGGCCACGGTAATGCCTTGCAGCACGCCCACGTCCTGCACCGGGAAGAGCCCCTTCGGAATGACGACGTAGAGCACGACGGTCAGTGCCACCGTGATCAGCGCCACGATCAGCGTGAGCAACTGGTGATCGAGCACCCAGCGCAGGCCGCGCTCATAGGCGGCGAGCGTCTTGTCGAACAACCGCTCGCTCACGCGTTCGAAGCGGCTCGGATGGCGGTCTTCCTGCGCCCGCAGTATCCGTGCGCACAGCATCGGCACCACCGTGAGCGACACAATGGCCGATATCACGATGGTGACGGCGAGCGTGACGGCGAACTCGCCGAACAGCCGCCCGATCACGCCGCCCATGAAGAGCAGCGGAATCAGCACGGCGATCAGCGAGATCGTCAGCGACATGATCGTGAAGCCAATCTGCCCAGCACCGGCCAGTGCCGCTTCCAGCGGCGGCATGCCCTGTTCGAGATAGCGCACCACGTTTTCGATCATGACGATCGAGTCGTCCACCACGAAGCCGGTGGCGATGATCAGCGCCATGAGCGACAGGTTGTCGATCGAGTAGCCGAGTTCGTACATCACCGCGAGCGTGGCGATCAGCGAGACCGGTACCGAGATGCTCGGAATGATGGTGGCCGGCACGTTGCGCAGGAACACGAAGATCACGGCCACCACGAGCACCACAGCGAGCACGAGCTCGAACGCGGCGTCGCTCACCGACGAGCGGATCACGCCCGTGCTGTCGGACACCACGCTCACTTCCATACCGGCAGGCAGCGTGGCTTCGAGCTGCGGTAATGCGCGCTTAATCTGGTCGACCGTGGCAATCACGTTGGCGCCGGGCTGGCGTTGCACGTTGAGCACGATGGCCGGGGTTTTGTTGAACCAGGCGCCGCGCTCCACGTCCTGTGCGGCTTTCGACACGTGGGCGACATCGCGCAGATACACGGGCGAGCCGTTCTGGTAGGCAATGACGGTGTCGAGATAGTCCTGCGGATCGGAGATCTGATCGTTGGCGTCGAGCGTGTAGTCAAGCTCGGGGCCGTCGAAATTGCCCTTCGGCTGGCTGACGTTGACGTTGGCGAGCAGCGTGCGCAGGTCGTCGAGATTGAGGCCGTAAGCGGCGAGCTTTTGCGGATCGGCTTCCACGCGCACGGCCGGCACGTTACCGCCTGCGAGCGTGACCACACCCACACCGGCCACCTGAGAGATCTTCGCGGCGAGGCGGTTGTTGGCGGCGTCTTGCAACTGTGTGAGCGAGAGCGTCTTCGAGGTGACCGCCAGCGTCATGATCGGCTGGTCGGCGGGGTTCACCTTGGCGTACGTCGGCGGCGCGGGCAGGCCGCTCGGCAGCAGGCTGGTCGCGGCGTTGATAGCCTGTTGGACGTTTTGCTGCGCGACGTCGAGATTCAACGCGAGATCGAATTGCAGCGTGATGACCGACGAGCCTTCAGCGCTGTACGAAATCATCTGCTGCAAGCCGGGAATCTGGCCGAGCTGTACTTCGAGCGGCGCGGTCACGGTGGTGGCCATCACTGAAGGGCTGGCCCCCGGGTAGAACGTCTGCACCTGAATGGTCGGGTAATCGACGCTGGGCAGCGATGAGACTGGCAGCACGCGCACGGCCACCAAGCCGACGAGCACGAGCGCGATCATCAGCAGCCAGGTCGCGACCGGGCGCAGGATGAAGATGCGAGAGAAATTCATGAGCGGGCGCCGGGGGTGCGGGGTCTCGGTCGGACGGACATGGCGTTATTGGGTGCCAGCGGCGGAGGCCGGGGCTGCGGACGGGGCCGATGCGCCTGATGCTCCCGAAGCTTCACCCGCTGCCGCCGGTGCCGATGCGCCGCGATGTCCGCCGTGGCGTCCTGCGCCCGACGCCTGTGCGGCGGAACCGGTCTCGCTGGCCGCTGCCGCACCGCTGGCTGGGGTCGTCGCGCTCGGCAGGGCAATGTGTGCGCCGTCGCTCAGCCGGTCCATGCCGTCCGTCACCACGGTTTCGCCCGCATTCAGACCGGCTGTGATGACCGTGTGTTTGCCGTCGCTCGGCCCGATGGTGACTTTGCGCAGCGAGGCCGTATTGTTCTGTGTGGCGACGTAGACGAACTCGCCCGGCGCACCGCTCTGGACGGCAGGTGTCGGCACCAGCACCACGTGCTGGAGCGTGTCGACGAGCAGCGTCACATTGACGAATTCCTGCGGAAACAGCACTTCGTCGTCATTGGCGAAGCGTGCGCGCAACGTGACCGTGCCCGTGGACGTAGCCATCTGGTTGCTCACGGCGTACAGCGCGCCGGTGGCGAGTTTTTCCTTGTTGTCGCTGGAAAATGCGGTGACGGCGAGTGGTTTGCCGGTGCGGTACTGCTTCATCACGGCCGGCAGCGCGTTCTGGGCCACGGTGAATTCGACCGTCGTCGGCTTGACGCTGGTGATGACGGCGATGCCGGTCGTGCTCGTCGATGTCACATAGTTGCCGGCGTCAACGAGTCGCAGACCCACGCGGCCAGCGACCGGCGCGGTGATGCGGCAGTAGGTCAGATCGAGCTCGAACTGAGCGATGTTGGCCAGATCGGCTTTGACGGCGGCTTCGTCCTGCGCCACGAGGAATTGCTGATCGGCGAAGGTTTGCTCGGCAATCGACTTCTGCTGATGCAGTTGGGTATAGCGAGCGAGATCGGCCTTGGCTTGCGCGAGCGCGGCGCGGTCTTTGGCGAGTTGGGCCTGCGCCTGTTCCTTGCTGATTTCGTACTGGCGAGGGTCGATCTGCGCGAGGAACTGGCCCTTGGTGACTTCCTGACCTTCCTGATAGCCGACCTGCGTGAGGTAGCCGCTCAACTGCGGCAGTACCGTCACCGTGGCTTCGGGCGTGACCGTGCCCAGCGAGGTGATCGTCACCGGCATTTCGCCGTAGGCCGCCTGCGCCACCGAGACGATTTGCGGCTGTGCACCGCGTTTGGTATTGGGCCGATGTGCGAGGTGCCAGGCAACCCATGCCACTAGCACGAGCACGACGATGCCAATCCATAGGGCGGTACGCCGCCGCTTCTTGGGCGGTTGCGATCCGGTATCCGGTGCTGCTTCCATATCTGCCTCCAGCGCGACGCACATGTGCCGCCCATGCACCCGGGAGAGGCCCGGGTTGCCACGCTTAGCAGTCTAGCGACGGGGGTGCCCGTTTTGGCGGGCCGAACAGGCGCTGGAAGTTACGGCATCTTACCTCCGCACGCGTTCTCAGGCATGGCGCGAGGGGACGTAAACGCCCGTAACGACAGGGGAAATTGCAGGGAAATCAGGGGGCGGGAAGGGGCCTTGCGGGCGGGGTGCCAGTGACAGGCCCCCTGTTACATCGTGTTACTGAGGGGTGCTGAAAATAATCCGGCGCAAGATAGCCGGGCGGGCTTTCAGCACCCTTGTGCTGACTGGTGCTCGTTATGCCGTCGGGCGGCCTGCGGTGCGACCGGGCATGAGACGGCGGGCGATGCGGCCGAACGCACGGACTTGCTGTGCAATCACCCCCATGCCGTACCGGCGCGAACGGCCTTCCGGTGCGGGCAACTGGTCGCGAATGCCGGTCGGCTCGACGGCGTGTTCCCACGAGGCGGTGCGAAACACCATGTCCCACCATGGGAACAGCACACCGAAGTTGCAGCCGTAGCGCGTGCCCTCGTGGCCGTAGCCAATGGCGTGGTGGCGGCGATGGAACGTCGGGCTCACGATCAGGCGTTCCAGCACCCGGCCATACGGCAGACGGGCATTCACGTGCTGCACGCTTTGCAGGAAGTTGCTCACGGCCACCAGCACCACGTACTGCGCCGGTTGCACGCCGATGAAGAGGGCGATGCCTGCGAAGAATGCGGCTTGGAGTACGTCGTCGAGGAAGTGGTTACGGTCATCCGACCACAGCGACATCTGTTGCTGGCTGTGGTGGACGGCGTGCAGCTCCCACCAGACACCGAAACGGTGTTGCCAGCGGTGATACCAGTAGCCGGCAAAGTCGAGCACGATCAGGTAGATCAGGAACGAGGCGAGCGGCTGATCGGTGACACCGGGGTACAGGCCGTCGAGATCGATGCTCGGCAGGCCGTGGATCACCATCTGGCTTTGCAGTTCGTTGAAGACCGGCTGGAGCACCACGAAGAACAGCAGATTCAGGATGCCGAGCTTGGCGATCCATGTGTAGATCACGTCGGCGCGCACCTGGCGGCGATCCTGCCACTTCTCAACGGGGCGCAGGGCTTCAAGCGGGCGCAGCAGCGCGTACGACACGCCGATTTGCAGCACGCCGATGAGGACGAAGTAGAGCGCGTCGTAAATATCGTCGTCATAGCCCATGAAGTTGAAGTGAAACAGCAGCGGCTGGATCACATCCACGTAGATGAGCGTCTGCACGGCGGAGATGCCGCTATCGACGAAATTGATGGCTTCCTGAATCATCGGGTGGCCTCGTCAGTCCGGATTCGGGGAGAGTACGGGGGCTCGGTCGGCAAAGAAAATGCCGTGCGGCGATCGGTTCACCGCGATGCGGTCGACCAGTTGGCGCGTGGTCAGATCGATCACGCCGACGTGGCGGGCAAAGCGGAACGTTACCCAAAGATAGCGTTTGTCGGCGGAAAGTTCCATATCGTCCGGGCCGGGCATCAGGCCGGTGATGTCGGCGACTTTAGTGAGCGATTCGTAATCGAGAATGCTGATGGTGCTCTCGACGCGGTTACTCACGGCAATGTGGCGGCCATCGGAGAGCGAGCGGAAGTTGTGCGCGCCGCGTCCGGTCTGGATGCGCTTGATCACCTTCTGCGTGCGCCAGTCGACCACCGCGACATCGTCTTCACCGGTCATGCCGACGAGCAGATATTTGTCGCCCGGCGTCATCCACAGGCCGGCGGGGGTCTTGCCGACGTTCATGCGCCATTTGACGGTCTGCGTGGGCAGATCGATGGCGACGAGTTCGCCCGAGTCCTGCAAGGTGACGAAGACCGTCTTGCTATCGGACGAGAAGGTCATGTGGCTGGGCGTCTTGGCCAGCGGAATGCGCTTGGCGACCGTGACGTTTTCACCGTCGTAGTGATAGAGGTCTACCCGGTCGAGGCGCAGCGCGGCGGTCACGAACCATTTGCGATCGGGCGAGAAGCCGAGCTGGTACGGATCGTCGATGTCTGCGACCTGACGCTGGAGCTTGCCGCTGGACGGGTCGAGGAACATGAGGCTGTTCGAGACCGAGTTGGCGACGATGAGCGAGCGTTTGTCGGGGGTGATCATCAGGTGGTGCGGCTCCTTGCCGGTGGGCATGGTGCCGATGACCTTATGCGTGGCCTGATCGATCAGAGATAGTTGGGCAGCGCCGGAGTCGAGCACGATGACCGTGCTGGCGAAGGCAGGCGAGAGGTGGACACCACCCACAACCAGGGCCGAGATGGACGCCAGAGCGCGCATGCGGCCGAAAAGCTTGGAAGAAAACACCATGAATGCCGTAGGGTAAGACCAATATGAAGCCGACAACGGTGACGCTCCGCCGGGATGCGGACCGCCGACTTGAGAGGTAAACGCACCACCGGGCCGGCCCGTTGACAAGAAAATGGGACGAAAGGGAGAGGGGTGTCCGAAATATGTGTGAGATGAGCGGTTCGCCCTAGGAGTAAAAAATTGGCCGGCGATTGTATATAAACGCTCATTTGTAAGCGTTTATTCAATATAAAGCAGCACATGTAAGCGCTTATTTGATTTTTGATTGACGCGCGATGACCCGGAAAATGATAATCGGCGCAACAGTCACTTACGTTAAGCGCTCATATGGGAAGCATAAACATGAATAATCGCTCACTGGTAAGCGGTAACGCCGGTCGAGACGAAACGAATCGAACGATGCCCGCGCCCATCAACCGGGCCTTAGCCAAGCTTGGCACTGACCTTGCACTGGCACGGCGGCGCAGGCGCTTGACGCAGGCTTCGATGGCAGAACGCATTCAGACGTCTGTTGCCACATTACGTCGAATGGAGCGTGGCGACCCGCGGATTCCGATCGGGCTCATCGCTCAGGCGTTTTTTGTACTTGGCGAAGTGGATAAGCTGACGCATCTGCTGGACACGGCAAGCGACGATATTGGATTGGGACTCATGAACGAACAAGTGCCTAAGCGCGTCCGCGTCAAACGCGTGAAACCAGATTCGGGGGCGTTGTGAGCCAGACGTCAGTCCGGGTTGCGTTGGGAGAAGCCGCCATTCCAGTCGGGCGGTTGACCTATCAGCTTGATGGTCGGCGCGAGTTCTCGTATTTCGCCTACGAGGATGCTTGGCTGTCGTTTGCCGACAGGTTTCCCGTATCACCGGATTTGCCGCTCGTTGCGCAACCTCAATTCCGCAAGGCACCCACGCGACACGATTCCGTCTTTCACTTCGCCTTCGCGGATACCGAGCCCGATGGCTGGGGCTGCCGTGTCATCGCTCGCGATCATGTCAAACGCCGCCAGCGAGCCTTGCGCAGTGGGAATGCAGGCGATGAGGTGCCAAGCGCGAAGCTTTCGGAAATCGACTACCTGCTGGGTGTTGACGACACGAGCCGAATTGGCGCGTTACGACTCGTCGACGAGCACGGCAATTTTTTGCGGGCGACACACGACGGCGAGCGCGCCACACCACCGCTGCTGGAACTGGCTCACCTGATGGGTGCGTCGCGCGCCGTTGAATTGCATCAGGAGACGGAAGCCGATTTGCGATATTTGCGAGGGAGAGGGACATCGTTAGGGGGGATGCGTCCGAAGTGTTCTGTGCTCGACGACGATGGGCATCTTGCGATAGGCAAGTTCCCCAGTGTCGGCGACGACAGGAGCGTAACGCGCGGTGAGGTGCTGGCATTACGACTGGCTCGCGCTGCGGGCATTACGGTGGCCGATGCCCGGATTGTCATGTCCGAGGACATTCCCGTCGCCGTGATTCGACGCTTCGATCGTGCGTTGGGAGGCCGTATTCCTTACTTGTCAGCGGGTTCGATGCTTCAGGCTTCGCGTGATGGCGATTACGCTTACAGCCAGATCGCGGAGTGTATTTTGGCTAACGGCGCGGAACCCCGAAAGGATCTTGCAGAACTGTGGCGTCGCATGGTGTTCAGTCTGCTGATCACCAATGTTGATGATCACGTGCAGAACCATGGATTTCTGCATGTCGGACACGGTCAGTGGCGCCTGTCCCCCGCGTTCGACATTAATCCGTTTCCGGACAAGGATCCCGAGTTGAAGCTTTGGCTTGACGAGGACTACGGACCGGTCGATGCCGTTGACGCGACTTTGGATCGCGCTGGCATATTTCATCTTTCGGCAGGCGAGGCGCGGCAGATTCTCACGGAAATCGTCGCTGCGGTGCGACAGTGGCGAGAGATTGCCGTCTCGTCTGTCGTCGGCATGGGGCCGTTGGATGTCGAGGCCTTCGCGCCGGCGTTTGACAACGCGCAGATGCGCGCTGCAATCGCGCTGGTCGGCTAGCGTGGCAGGCGAACGTCTCTATCGGTGCTTTGCCGGCGAAATGTGATCGATGGCCGCGCCACGTTTGTTCTAGCAGCGTCAGCGCCTTTTGTGCGCATCTAGGGAGGGGGCGTCATCCGAATTTTGTGAGTGCGCATTAAGAATGTCAGAAACTAATATATACTTTCTGACAAAGTGAGGTGTCTCAATGACCAAGTTGCCCGAATCCATCCGTATGCACGCCCACGGCCTTCCTGAAGGAGGCGTTCTCTCGCCCAAGGAATTTCTGCATCTGGGAAGCCGGGCGGCGATCGATCAGGCGTTTTCGCGTCTGACGAAATCGGGGGAGCTATTGCGTGTATCGCGCGGGATCTACGTTGCCCCGGTATTGAGCCGGTTCGGCAAACGCTCGCCGTCGCCCGAGAAGGTCGCGCAGGCAGTCGCGGAACAGTCGGGCGAAACGCTGGTGCCTCACGGTGCGAATTCGGCGAATGCGCTCGGGTTGACGCAACAGGTGCCGACGCGTGAGGTCTTCCTGTCCTCCGGGCGGACGAGAAACCTGACACTCGGCCGATCCATGGTGACGATCAAGCATGCCCCCCAATGGATGCTTGTCTTGGGCAGCAGTCCTGCGGGCGACGCGGTGCGCGCCTTGGCATGGATGGGCCAATCGCACGTGAGCGAGTCGCTGGACGCACTCCATCGAAGCTTGTCCAAAGCTGACTGGGGGACTTTGATCGCGGCCCGCGCTGCGTTGCCCTCATGGATGGCAAAGGCGATTGGGCAGGAGTCGTTGCGTGGCTGAGTATTTCTTTGATCTGAGCAAGAACGAACAGTACGAAGCCTCTGAATTTTCGCGCGAACAGATCGGACGCCCGGCGCACCTGTTGGAGAAGGATGTCTGGGTGGTCTGGACGCTTCGGGCGCTTTTTGCCTCGCAACTGGCTGACGATTTGACCTTCAAGGGCGGTACATCGCTCTCCAAGGCGTACCGGGTCATCGACCGGTTTTCGGAAGACATCGATCTGACCTACGACATTCGCAAACTGATCCCAGAGTTGATTCCCGATGGCGGATTTCTGCCACCCAGCCGAAGCCAGTCCAATAAGTGGTCGGCGGCAGTCCGACGCGCGCTTCCGCACTGGATCACCGCCAATGTGATTCCGGTGATCGAGAAAAGCCTCGCCGAGGATGGCTTGGAGGGAGTGACACTGGCGTTGACCGGAAAGGACTTGGACACCGTTTTGCTGACTTATCCTGCCCTGACTGGGGGTGGCACGGGCTACGTTGCGCCGGCCGTGAGACTCGAGTTTGGCGGGCGAGCCACGGGGGAGCCTCACACGGCAATGGCCGTGCAGTGCGATATGGACGGGCGCCTTGATGGCATCTCATTTCCACGGGCAACGCCTGTCGTTATGAGTCTGGCTCGCACCTTCTGGGAGAAGGCGACAGCAGTACACGTCTATTGCGCGCAAGGGAGAGTTCGGGGCGAGCGTTACTCGCGCCACTGGCACGATCTGATGTCGATTGCCAACAGCGCCGGGTTTGATTCGGTTCTCGCTGATGTTGGCGTCGCATCCCTGGTCGCGCAACATAAGGCGTGGTTCTATCCCGAAAAGGATGGTGATGGGCGGGGCATCGATTACGGCCCGGCGGTGGCGGGTGGTTTGTGCCTAGTGCCGAAGGATGAGGCGCGCGATTCACTTGCGAGCGACTACCTCGCCATGATCGATGACAGCGTTCTGATCAGCGGCGACGTTGCGTTCGACGAATTGATGGCCAGATGCCAGCGCATTCAAGACATGGTGAACGCCCGCATGGCGGATGTCAGTCCGGCTTGACTTCCACCCCATCCCACTGTTCCAGCAACGCCAGCGCCTCGCGCGTCCAGTCCAGCCAGCCTTGCTCATACCTCACGCCCAGCATGAGGATGTGGCGCTGCAACGCCCGCTCCCGCGAAAGTTCAACCCCTGCGGGGAAGTCGCGGGCTTCGATCGCCCGGTAGGCCGCGAGTTTTTGCGCATGCAATCCTGCACGCCGACGCAATTCCGGTTGTAGCCCCAACGTCCCCATCGCGGCATCGGCGCGCAGACGCACCATCAGGTCGTCGCGCAAATCCGACGGCTCCGTCGGTGTTGCCGCCCACGCCAGCAACTCGTCCCGTCCGCCATCCACCACCCGATAGACGCGCTTGCGTGTTCGCCCCCCGTCCGGGGCGGCCGTCGAGACGATCCACCCGGCGGCCTCCATGCGGGCCAGTTCCCGATAGATTTGCTGATGCGTGGCGTGCCAGAAGAAGCCGATCGATTTGTCGAAACGGCGGGCAAGGTCGTACCCCGAAGAGGATTTCTCCAGCAGCGAGGTCATCAAGGCGTGGGCGAGCGGCATGCCCGGCAGTGTAGGCACTCTATTCCACCTATGCAACCCGTTGCATAGTGGCCGCTGTCGCCTTAGAATCGCCATCAAACTATGCAACTGGTTGCATAACCGAGATACGCAGCGACGTGTCCTATGCTTCCCGGATGCACCCCCAAAACCTGCCGAAAAGCGAGAGAGACAGCGATGAGCGGCTATCCCCACCTGTTGCAACCCCTTGATCTGGGCTTCACCACCTTGCGTAACCGTGTGCTGATGGGCTCGATGCACGTCGGGCTGGAAGAAGCGCGCAACGGTTTCGCCCGGATGGCCGAGTTCTATGCCGAACGCGCACGCGGCGGTGTGGCCCTGATGGTTACCGGCGGAATTGCGCCGAACGACGCGGGCCGCCCCTATGCCGGCGGCGCCAAGCTCAGCACGGAAGACGAGTCGGACAAGCATCGCGTCGTGACCGAGGCCGTGCACGCTGCGGGTGGCAAGATTGCCTTGCAGATCCTGCATTTCGGCCGTTACGCCTACCATCCGGATCTCGTCGCACCGAGCGCATTGCAGGCGCCGATTACCCCCGCCAAGCCCCGCGAATTGTCGAGCGCCGACGTTGAAGCCACCATCGACGATTTCGTCAACTGCGCCGCGCTGGCGCAGCGCGCAGGCTATGACGGCGTCGAAATCATGGGATCGGAAGGGTATCTGATCAACGAATTCATCGCCGCACGCACCAATCACCGCACGGACGAATGGGGCGGCAGCTACGAGAACCGTATCCGTTTCCCCGTGGAAATCGTGCGTCGTGTGCGTGAACGCGTAGGCCGCGAGTTCATCATCATCTACCGCTTGTCGATGCTCGATCTGGTCGAGGGCGGCTCCACGTTCGACGAGGTCGCACGACTGGCCAAAGCGGTCGAGGCCGCAGGCGCCACGCTGATCAATACCGGCATCGGCTGGCATGAAGCCCGTATTCCGACCATCGCCACCAGCGTGCCGCGTGCGGCGTTTGCGTGGGTGACCGGCAAGCTCAAGGGCCACGTCGGCATTCCGCTCATTACGACCAACCGCATCAACATGCCCGATGTGGCCGAGCGCATTCTCTCGGCGGGCGAGGCGGACATGGTGTCGATGGCGCGTCCATTGCTCGCCGACCCCGAGTTCGTGAACAAGGCCGCTGCCGGGCAGGCCGACGCCATCAACACCTGTATCGGCTGTAATCAGGCGTGTCTGGATCACACATTCAGCGGCAAGATCACATCGTGTCTGGTCAATCCGCGTGCCTGCCACGAGACGGAATTGCGCATCGAACCGGCAGGCCGCGCGCGTCGCGTTGCCGTCGTCGGTGCCGGTCCGGCCGGGCTTGCCGCCGCGACGGTGGCCGCCCGCCGGGGGCATGACGTGACGCTCATCGAGTCCGATGCCGAGATCGGCGGCCAGTTCAACATGGCCAAACGCGTCCCCGGCAAGGAAGAGTTCTACGAGACGCTGCGCTACTTCCGCCACGAACTGGCGGCGACCGGCGTCAAGGTCCAGTTGAACACCCGCGCCAGCGTCGATTCGCTTACCGCTGGCGGCTACGACGACGTCGTGCTGGCCACCGGCGTCGTGCCGCGCACCCCGAAGATCGAAGGCATCGACCATCCGAAAGTGCTCAGCTATATCGACGTGCTGCGCGGCGGCGCGTCGGTCGGTAAGACGGTGGCCGTGCTCGGCGCCGGCGGTATCGGCTTCGACGTGGCGGAGTTTCTGACGCAAGCCGGCGAAAGCGCCACGCTGGTACCGGAGAAGTTCTACGCAGAATGGGGTATCGACCCGACGTACGCCCACGCGGGCGGTCTGCGCGCCCCTGCGCTGGAAGCCTCGCCGCGCAAGGTCTATCTCATGCAACGTAAGACATCCAAGGTAGGTGACGGTCTGGGCAAGACGACCGGCTGGATTCACCGCACGTCGCTCAAGCACCGCGGCGTGGAAATGATTCCCGCCGTGACCTACCAGCGCATCGACGACGAAGGCCTGCATGTGACGCTGGACGGGCTGCCGCACGTGCTGCCGGTCGACAACGTCGTGCTGTGCACCGGGCAGGAGCCGCTGCGCGAGCTCGAAGCGGGTCTGAAGGCGGCAGGTGCCCGGGTTCACGTGATTGGCGGCGCCGACGTGGCCGCAGAGCTCGACGCTAAGCGTGCGATCAAGCAGGGGACCGAACTGGCCGTGGATCTGTGATCTGTGACAGGCGATGCGGGCGTCCGGTAATTTGGGATGTCTCCTCGTCGGTGAAACGCACTATGAGACAATGCGCCGTCTCGCTGAATGCCCCGTTCCGGGGCGTTCGCGGCGTCAACGCGTGAACGCCGTGTGCCGGGCGTGCATTGTCGCCGTCAGCCGTTTGGCCGCTGTCCCGGCTTGCCGCCGGTGACAGTTACAAGGGGAGTACGTACCGTTTGGCCGACGGTGTGATCGTGAATGAAGCGTAATTTACCGTCTGCCTCGCCACTGACGGGCCGTCTGCGGTTGCAGAATCTGGCCATCGTCTTTGTCGTTATCGTGCTTTGCGCCGGATTGCTGACCTTAGCCTGGCGGTCGTATCAACGTGCCAGCGATGCTGCTCAGGGGTTCGACGCGTTGCGCGCCACGCTTCTGGCGATGGAGAAGGCATCCGCCGAGCGCGGACCCGCCAATGCCGTGCTGGGTGCCGACCTGCCGTTGCCGCAGGAGGCCGTCACCGCCCTGAGAACCGCGCGAGAGGCCACGAACTCCCAACTCGATCGACTCCTTTACGTGCTCTCGTCCGACCACTGCGAGCGCTGCGGCGCCAGTTTGCGTGCGGTGGAGAAAGCGCGGCTGGATCTTGCGGCGGCCAGCGCCAACGTCGACCTGCTGGTGCAGCGCCCGCGCGAAATGCGCAGCGATGCCGCCGTGCGAGACGCCGTCGATCGCATGATTCGCGTGATCGCCGATTTCACGCCGGTCGCCTCCACCCGCATCGACATCATCGCGCGCGGCGCTCCCGAGGCGCTGCACTACATCATTCTTGCCCGTCTGGCGGCCGATCTGCGCGAATACGCTGGACAACTCGGCTCCCAATTCACCGCGTCGCTCACTACCGGTCAGACGCTCACAGAGGCTGATCAACGCGCCATGGAGCGGATTCTCGGCCGTATCGAACAACTGCGCGAGATGATCACGTCGCGCTTGTCCGACCCGTCAGAGCTGCCCGCAGGGATCGTCTCGGCGCTCAATACCCAGTACTTTGGTGCCGGCCTGCATTACGTGGCGACGGTACGGACACTAGCGAGTCAGCCGAAACCCGCGCCGTTTTCGACGGCAACGTTTGCTCGCCAATACGTCCCGACGATGCGCTCGATCACCGACTTTCGCGATGCCATGCTGACGCTGGCGCAGGAGAAGGTCGACGCCCGGCGCACCTCGGCGTTGCACTTGCTGATCGCGACCGCCGTGGCTGAGATCGCCGTGGTGCTGATGATCTATCTGGTCATGCGCAACTTCCGGCGCAATGTCGTTTATCCGCTGGAGACGGCCGCTGGCGTCATCGACGCGCTGGCCAAGGGCGATCCGCATCTGGCGGTGGTCGGTGAAGAACTCTCGATGCATCGCCCGGAAGTGCGCACGATGTTCAAGGCGCTGCGCATCCTGCAACTCAGCGGCATCGAACTGATGCAACTGCGTCGCGAGCGCGCACGGCTGGTCGGCGAACTGGAAATGCTCTCCGACACCGATCCCCTCACACGATTGCTGAACTGGCGCGCTTTCGAGCGGCATGCGCGTGCGCTATGCGCCATGCCCGCGCCGGGGCGCGTGGCGCTGATCCAGTTCGATATCGACAACTTCACCCAAATCAACGCCACGTGGGGACACCATGTCGGTGACGACGTGTTGCGCCGCGTGAGTGCGGTGTGTCTGAATACCTGCCAGCCGGGCGATGTCGTGGGGCGACTGGGCGCCGACGCCTTTGTCGTGCTGGCACGCGTGCTGGATGAATCGCGCGCGCAGCAATTCGCCGAACTGCTGCGCGGACGCATCGAAGCCAGCACATTGCCGCTGGGCGATGGCGAGGTACTAACCGTCTCGGCGAGCTTCGGTATCGCGATGGCGGAACCGGTGACCGACGATATCGATCCCGTTGGCGAGCGTGCCGTCGTATCGTCGGCCGTGGCGGATATTTCCGCCTTGCTCAGTCAGGCCGAACGCCAACTGCGTGCGGCCCGGCTGGCAGGGACGGGCGCTTAGGGCCACTCAGGCGTTGCCGTGCCCAGCGCCATCGCGGGCAGCGCCCAATCGACCGGCGTCCCGGCAATCGTCATCGGTGTTGCCACCCGACGTACCGGGCCCCATGACGTATCTTCGATTCGTGTCGACAAGTCGTCGGCGGTCTCCTCAGCGAGTGGCGGCGGAGGAGGTGTCTGCGTACGGTGGGTCACCAGCAGGCGCGCGGTACGGGCCAGCGACCCGCGAATCGTCGCCCCGAGCCCTTGTGTCTGACGCAACGCCAGCGCGCGCACGGCGGCGGCCGCCATCAGATATCCCGTCGCATAGTCGATCCCTTGCCCGGGCAGGGGCACCGGACGCGCCGCGTTGGCGGCCTTCATGCCCGCATCCGCGATCCCCGCACTCATCTGCAACAGACTGTCGTAGCCCCGGCGCGCGTGCCACGGTCCCTGCCAGCCGTAGGCATCGAGCGAGACGTCGATCAGGCCCGGGTTGAGCTCACGCCGGCGCTCGGCACCCAGTCCGAGATTTTCCAGCGCATCGGGCCGATAGCCGTGGACGACGATGTCGGCATCGCGCAGCAACGCCTCCAGCGTGGCTCGACCGTCCGCCTGTTTCAGATCCAGACGCGCGCAACGTTTTCCCAGAACGACTTCCGGCACCGTGCCCGGTTCATCCCAGCCGAACGGATCGATGCGCAGCACTTGCCCGCCGAAACCCGCGAGAAAACGTGTCGCCGTTGGCCCGGCCAGAATGCGTGTGAGATCCAGTACGCGAATGCCGGAGAGCGGACGGCCTGCAAACGGTCGCCATGCGCCGGTGCGCGTCGTCGTTGCTCCCGCGTCAAACGTTTGCCAGTGCAGCAGCGGTTCTGCCGCCACGGCCAAACCTTGCGGGTGCGCCTCCCATTGCGCGAGCGTTCGCATGGCGGCAGCGCAGCCACCGTTGGCGACGATTTGCGCTTCCAGCGCATCGGCCTGCCATGTAGACACGGCCTGCGTCACGGCGTCGCGTTCTCCCGGCACGCCGAGTACGGCGAGCGCGGCAGCACGGTGATGCGGCGCGTTGGTGTGCAACCGGATCCAGCCATCGGCGGTTCGGTAATCGCCCGCGATCGGGTCCCACAGAGGCGACGACGTCCAGCCCTGCGCGCGGAACGATGTCTGAAACCAGAACGAGGCAAGACGCCGGTCGACATTCACAGCAGGCAGTGCGACGTCGCTCGCAAGACCGTAGTTGCCCGCTTCACCCGTGCCGAGGGCTGCAACCGCGAGACTCGCCGTGGCGATGGCCGCGGTCGCGAAATCGGTGAACGGAAACGCGCAAGGCAACGCGCCATGGCCACTCAGCGTGAGCGACGTGGTGTCGATCGAATGCGACGAGGTGTCGTGATCGACTGCACGAAGCATCTCGCGCAAGTAGTTGTCGACAAAGGTGGAATCTTCGGCGAGCGATACGGCATCGGGGCGCCGGGTGGCGCCAAGTCCGCTGGATTCGGTAACACGCATGAGGAAGTCCTCGAATGAATCGATGGAAACATCGCAATGAGTCGCGATGCGAGACTGCCGGCGCATTGAAGCTTATGCCGATGGATTTTATTGTCAATATTGATTAACTTAGTCAATCTATTGCGAATTCATGCATAGAGTGATGTCTTCAAAAGCACCGCTAAACCATTGATGTCATGACAAATTATTTCACTGCAAAGCAGGCTGCCGAGCACTTGGGCGTGTCGTTGCAAACGCTTTACGCCTATGTGAGCCGGGGGCTATTGCACGCCGAACCGGGCAAGACGCATCGCGAACGGCGCTACCGCGTCGTGGACGTTGAGCGGCTGGCGGTACAGCGCACGCGGGGCCGGAAACCGAAAGAGGTCGCCAAGGCGGCCTTGGATTGGGGCACACCGGTACTCGAATCGGCGATCACGTTGATTGAAGACGGTCGCTGCTACTACCGGGGGCGCGATGCATTGACGATGGCCCAAACGGCGTCGGTCGAAGCGACAGCAGGGTGGCTCTGGCAATGCGACGAGGCGACGGCGTTTGGTGATGGCGGCTTGCCGAGAGCGTCGGATTGGCCCGTGTTGACGCTGGAGAGCTACCGTAGCCAACGCGCCGAAGCCGCGCTGCTGCCATGCTTTACCGTTGCCAGTGACGATGCGTCGACGGCGATTTGGCAGCGCGACCCCATTCGCGTTGCACAGGGCAGTGGCGCGCTGTTGCGTTTGATGACGGCGTGCTTGCTGGGTACTGCGCCAAGCACTGCGTCAATTCACGAACAGTGCGCAAGCGCTTGGGGTATCGACGATGCCGAGGGTGCTGATCTGATTCGCATGGCGCTCGTGCTGTGTGCCGATCACGAGTTGAATGCGTCGAGCTTCACGGCGCGATGTGTGGCTTCGACCGGCGCCAGCCTGCGCGCATCGGTGATCGCCGGACTCGCGGCGCTCACCGGTACGCGTCACGGTGGCACCACGGCGCGCAACGAGGCGATGTGGGAGGAGGTCGGCGAAGTCGATATCGCGGCACGCATGGGCGCGCGACTGGCGCGCGGCGAGAAGTTGCCCGGCTTCGGCCATCACCTGTATCCGGCAGGCGACGTGCGCGCGAGTGCGATGCTTGCGCGCGTGCTGCCCGCGCATCCGGCGTGGCAAACCATCATCGATACTGCCGACGCGCTGCTGGGCCAGCGGCCATCGCTCGATTTCGCACTCGTGGCGGTTCGGCGCCATCTGCAACTGCCGCTGGGCGCAGCGTTCGGCTTGTTCGCGTTGGGCCGCACGATCGGCTGGATTGCCCACGCCCTTGAGCAACGCGATAGCACGCGCCTGATTCGACCTCGTGCCGCCTACGTCGGCGTGCCGCCATCGCAAGACGACTGATGCCGCACGATCGGCAGCACCGAAATCACAGCGGCACGGGCGTGCGCTGGCGCTTGACGATCACACGATCGACGGCCCAGACGAGTGCCATCGTCGCACCCATCAGCGGGAACACGCACCCTAGCACCCACATGCTGATGGTCCAGCCGCGCATCGGCGGACGCGTCTGACTGCGTGACGGCGCCCCCAGCGTGCGCGCGGGCCGCCGGATCCACCACATCGCAGCGCCCGTTGCGGCCATCGCAAAGAGCCCCATCGAGATCAGCGCACACAGCCACTGATTGGCCGCACCGAAGTAACGTCCCATGTGCAGCGATGTGCCATACGAGATCGCCTGAGCGACGCCGCCGTAAGCGTCGTAATCGATGTCGTTAAGCACCTTGCCGCTGTACTGATCGATGTGCAGCGTGCGCTCCACGCGCGGGTCGGCAGGGAAGTACGACACCGTATAGACCCCATCGGGGCGTGACGGCACGACGAGGCTGTAGCCGCTGGCGACACCGTTGCGTGCGGCGATATCGATAACGCGATCGATCGGCAGCGCGCCCTCGGCACGCAATTGTGTCGGCGACATGCCCATAGCGCCCATGCCTTCGTGGCCCGCATGACCTTCGTGCCCAGCGTGGCTTTCATGGCCCGTGGGCGCAGACGTCGGCACGTTCGTATCGCCGACTGCCCACGGCATTTGCGCGAGCGGAAGATCGTCCATCTTCATCGGCCGGGTGGGAATCTGCGAGCGCACTGGCGCTTCGCCCCACGCACCGGGTGGCGAGCCCATGCCCGCTTGCGTCGCCAGCGCCTTGAATTGCTTGCCCCACGAGCCCGACCACGGCAGCCCCGTCAGCACGAACGCCAGACCACCCGCCGCGAGCCACAAGCCCGCAACACCATGCAGATTCCGCAGCAGCGGGCGACCGCGCAACTGCAAGCGAGGACGCAACGCATTGGCCCATGACGTGCCGCCGCGCGGCCACCAAAGGGCAACGCCGGTCGCCAACATCACGAGCGTCCAGCAACCGGCGAGCTCCATGAGCAACTCGCCCGGCTTGCCCAGCATGAGCGATCGATGCAATTGACGCACTTGCGCCATCAGCCGGTTCTGCACGCTGAGCGTGCCGAGCACCGTACCCGTATAGGGGTTGACGTAGACGTTTTCGCGCTCGCCGCCGGGCAGCCGGAAAATGAATTCGGCACTGCGTGCCGGGTCGCGATTGACCTCGACCGAACTGATTTGCGCACCTGTGGGGAGCGACGCGGCGGCACGATCCATCAGCGTTTGTTCAGCCAGTCGCGGGGTGTTCTGTGCGGTGACGATCAAGCGGTCGTGGTAAATCCACGACTCGATTTGCGGCTGAAAAACGTACAGCGTGCCGGTGATCGCCAGCACCATGAGCCATGGCATGACAAACAGGCCAGCGTAGAAATGCCAGCGCCAGAGCGTGCGGTATTGACCGGCCGCGCCGGCCGATTGGGCTTCGCGCGCCGGGGTGTAGGGAACTTGCATGAGTCGATTCCGAGACGATTGTGTGAGCCAACGCCGGTCTGTCGCGCCATACGGCGACACCGGGCGAAGCAAGGGAACGACGCACCGCCACCGTCATCGGTGAAGGGTCGTTCGTGAGGCAATCTCAGGAAAGGACGGGCGGGGCGCGCGCAGGCGGCGCAAAGGCGAGGCGGGAGGCGGAGGGCGTGACGACGACAGCGGGGCCGGCGCGTGCGATCCACGCGAACGACAGTGCCCCCGTCAGGGCTGGCAGCGTGAGCGGCGGATGATTCGCGAGCAACGAGCAGTAGCCGCAAACATCGCCCTGATCGGCGTGTGTGGTATGCGCCGCGTGATTGGCCGAGTCGTGATGCGCCGTGCCGGACGCGTCATCCGTCGTCTGCGAACGCGAGAGCAGCACGACGCTTTGCGTCTTGCCGTCGACCGTACAGAACGCCGCATCGATGGGCCGCTCAGTGGCGGCGCGATGTGCCGCTAGCACCTGACTGATCGCCGGCACGCAGATAGCGAGCCACATGGCGGCGAGGCCGAGCCATGCGCATAAGCGTCTGCGTGAGGTGCGGATCATCGAACTCTGTCAGGGGCTAGAGGGGTATTGCGCGGCGCCCGACTCCGGGGGCCGCAAGAAGCGTGAATGCTATCACGGTACTCATAGCAAACCTGCGGTCAGCGCCTTGAGCGTGGCGGCAGCGCGCGTCGAGCAATCGAGCTTGCGAAAGATGCTTTCCACGTGTGTGCGCACGGTGCTCGGGCTTAACGCCAACGCGCGCGCGGCCTCCTTGTTGCTCATACCGGTACTGATTTGGCGCAGCACGTCGACTTCGCGTGGCGAGAGCAGCGAACCGGTAGTCGACGGCGCAGGCCGTAACGCCGCCTGACCTTGCTTACCTTGCGCCACGGCGATGACCGCTTCCGCCACCGCCGCGTCAAACTTGCCCGCGCTGGCGTCGGCTGTGAGCAGGCGTGCGGCGTCGTCGACCGAATAGGCGGGACGCCATGGGCGCGCGGCGCACAGCGCTTCGAAGGCAACAGTCGTGGCGAGCACGCGGGCCGGTGCGCTCAACGCATCGCCGGACACCCCTCGGAAGTAACCATTCCCGTCCAGACGCTCGTAGGCGCGTGACGCGAGATCGGCCGCCGTTCGCAAGCCCTCGATCTGCTTGGCCGCCCGTGCGCTCCAGTATGGCACCAGACGCACCTTTTCCCACTGATCGGCCGAGAGTTTGCCCGGTGTGTCCCAAAGCCGGTTGGGCAGGGCGGCGCGCCCGATACCGTGCAACAAGGCGGCAGCATCGAGTTGCGCCTGCACCTCGACGCTCATGCCGAGGCACTGCGCGGTGCGTGTCGCGAGCCCGGCCACGCGGCGGGAGAAACCCGCCATCCACGGCAATTTGAGTTCGGTGACGTCGGCGAGCAGGCTTAGCGGCACGCGGGCGGTCGATGCCGGGGCGGCGAGTTGCCATGCGGCGGTATCGGGTTCGGCGGCATCCAGTGCATCGAGCCACTGATCGGCGTGGTGCAGTGCCAGATCCACCAGCTTGCCGGGATACTTTGCATCGGCTTGACTGCGCAAAAACGCGTAAGCGTGATCGCGACCATGCGCCCGCGAGAGGATTTCCAGATCGCTGGCAACGTTGACGATGAAGACGGTAGACGGGATGGCGTTGCCAAGGCGCCCGGCCGGCATGCCCTTGCCGTCGAAGCGTTCGAATATCTGGCGTAAGGCGTCGACGACCGGCACCGGCATCCCGAGAGTTACCGCCACGTCGCCCGAAATCTCGCAATGGATCAGTGCCAACGGCACGATGAGCGATTGCGTGTGGGCACTGAGCGGCGGCAGCGTCTGGGCCATCATCGCTTCGCGCGACGCGACATCGTCGCCGAGCAGTTCGGCAAACCCGCTGGCGTTGGCCGTGCAGCCGGACCAGCGCAGCAGCGCTGTGGCCCGTGCGTCGTTCTGTGCCGCCGTCGCGTCGCCCGAGGCGGCGGCAAGCCAGCCTGACAGGCACGCGGCGCGGCGCGAATGGTCCGTCGAACGGCCCATGCTCAGGTCGCCGATGAAGGCGAGCGCGAGAACGGCATCGGTGAGTCCCGCGGTGCTCGAAGACATGATCGGTGGGTAAGGGCAGGCGAGGTGGCGGGGGCGAAGGCAGGGGCACGGTGAATTGGCTCGCATCGGACAATCGTCCGATACCGGGCGGACCGCCGCGCGACGACACTGGCAACCAGTCGAGCCAACGTCGTGGTTCGTTCCCCTGATCAAAGGAGTTTTCGATGAAGCGCCATTCTATCGCAGCCCTCTTGCTGAGCACCGGCCTGATTGGCCTCGCAGGTGTCGTCGCCCCGGCCAGCGCCGCCGAGACCCAACCGTCTGTCGTGATCGTGCACGGTGCATTCGCCGACGGTTCGGACTGGGCCAAGGTCGTCGCCCTCTTGCAGGACAAGGGCGTCAAGGTCACCGCCGTACAGAACCCCCTCGACTCGCTGGCGGGCGACGTCGCCGCTGCCACGCGCGCCATCGACAATCAGCCGGGCAAAGTCGTGTTGGTGGGACATTCGTGGGGCGGCGCCGTGATTACCGAGGCAGGCAAAGACGCCAAGGTGGCAAGCCTCGTCTACGTCGCGGCATTCGCACCGGACGCCGGTGAGTCGGTCGCCACGCTGGGCGAGACGCTGCCCAAGGCGCCGGGCACCGACCACATCACGGCCGATGCCAGCGGCTGGCTCAGCTTGCCCCCGGCGGACGTGGCGCAATACTTCGCGCAGGACGTGCCGATCAAACAGGCGAACGTCATGGCGGCCACGCAGGGGCCGATCAAGGCGACGGCGTTCGGTGAAAAGGTGAGCGTTGCGTCGTGGCATCAGAAGCCGTCGTGGTTCGTCATCAGCCAGAACGATCGCATGATCGCGCCCGACGCGCAGCGCGCGATGGCCAAGCGCATTGGGGCGAAGGTCACGGAGGTGCCGTCCAGTCACGTGCCGCAGCAATCACGTCCGGCCGATGTGGCCAAGGTCATTCTCGATGCCGTGGCCAGCGTGAAGTAAGCCGTCAGACGGGCTTTTTTGAATTCGTATGTGTCGTCGGTAACGGCAGATACATTCGGACATAAAGGGCCCGGCGGGGCCGGATATAACGCTGATCAGGCGTCCGGGACGCATCCCGATGGCCCCTCCGGGGGCTCTCCCGAACGATGCGCCGGACGCCTCCGACACCTAACTCAGAGAGGACATCAGTCATGTCGAATCCGGTCAACCTTCGCCGTCGTCGCATTCTCGGTACCACCCTCGCGGGCATGACGCTCGCCGACCTCGGTCTCAGCAATCTGGCCCGCGCGCAAACGCCGTCATCGCTTTCCGGTTCGCTGGCGGGCGGGCACACCTCGTTCGAAGCCATTCGCCAGATCGACGCCGGCGACCTGAACGTCGGCTATGCCGAAGCCGGTCCGAAGGACGGCAAGGTGGTGATTCTGCTGCACGGCTGGCCGTACGACATCTACAGCTACGTGGACGTTGCCCCGTTGCTGGCGGCGGCCGGCTATCGCGTGATCGTGCCGTACCTGCGGGGTTACGGCTCCACGCGCCTGCTGTCGTCGGCGGCGCCGCGCAATGGCCAGCAGGCGGTCGTCGCGGCAGACGTCATCGCCCTCATGGACGCCCTCAAGATCGATCAGGCCGTGCTTGGCGGCTACGATTGGGGCGCGCGCACCGCCAACATCGTTGCCGCAATCTGGCCGGAGCGTGTGAAAGCGCTGGTGTCCGTGAGCGGCTATCTGATCGGCAGTCAGGAGGCCAATCGCCAGCCGTTGCCGCCGCAGGCCGAACTGCAATGGTGGTACCAGTACTACTTCGCCACTGAGCGCGGCGCCAAGGGCTATGCGGAGAACACCGACGCATTCAACAAGCTGATCTGGCAGACGGCATCGCCGCAGTGGCATTTCGATGATGCGACCTATGCGCGTTCGGCGGCGTCGTTCCGCAACCCCGACCACGTCGCCATCGTGATCCACAACTACCGGTGGCGTCTGGGGCTGGCGAAGGGCGAGGCGCGTTTCGATGCGCTTGAGCAGCGTCTGGCAGGCGCCCCGGTCATCACCGTGCCGACGATCACGCTGGAAGGCGAGGCCAATGGCGCACCGCATCCGCCGCCCGCCGCTTACGCCAAGAAGTTCACCGGTAAGTACCGGCACCGCGATATTGGCAATGGTGTAGGCCACAATCTGCCGCAGGAAGCGCCCAAAGCCTTTGCCGACGCCATTCTGGAGGTCGTGACGCTATGATTGGCGCGATGTGACCGGTGGTTGCATCCGAATGGGGATCCGGCACGTATGTATGGGCATCCACACCATGCCCCGACGACCATGCCCGATCTCCAACTCTCCAGTCGATCCCGGCGGCGGCAGTCCGACGCGAAGGTGCTATATTTCCGGAAACCAACACGTCACGGCGATTCCATTCGCCCTCACGACATGACTGACATACCAGGTACCACTGGACGGCCAGGCGATGTCGAGACGCCCCGCGCCGGGGCGTCTGACCCACAGGATGTGCGGCGCGAGCACCTGAACCAGACGCTGTTACAGGTCGGGCAGGGCAGTCAGGAGGCGTTCGGCGAGTTGTACAAGCTGACGTCGTCCCACCTGTTCGGCGTGATCCTGCGCATGGTTCGCGAGCAGGCAGAAGCCGAAGACATGCTCCAGGACGTGTTTGTCACTGTCTGGCGACGTGCCGACGCGTACGACGCGACCCGTGGCAACGCCATGACGTGGCTGATTGCCTTGGCGCGCAACCGGACGATCGACCGCCTTCGCCAGCACCGCGAGGCCGCGCTCGATGACGAGCAGGCCCTCGACATTCCCGACGACAACCCCAGCCCCGCAGCCCTTGCCGAAGCGAGCGAAGATCGCCAGCGGCTGGAGGCGTGCATGGAAAAGCTCGAAGGCAAGCAACGCGCCGCCGTGCGCGAGGCCTTTTTCAGCGGTGCAACGTATAGCGAACTGGCGGCGCATCTGAGCGTTCCGCTCGGCACGTTGAAAAGCTGGATTCGCCGCAGTCTGATGCAGTTGAAAGTGTGCCTCGAACAATGAATACGCCGATCAACCGCGATGACGAAGTGCGCTGCGCGGAGTACGCGCTGGGTGTCCTCGACCTGGACGAGCGCCGTGCGCTGGAGCAGGCCGCAAACGCCGACCCGCAGTTGCAAGCGGTGCTGGAGCGCTGGCAGCAGTACTTTGCCCCCCTCGTCGAAGACTTGCCGCCGCAAGCGGTGCCGCCGCGTGTCTGGCTGCGTATCCGGAGCGATCTGGGCTTCCGCATCGATCAGGCCGCCAATCAGACCGGTAATCAAAGCGCTAATCGTCCGTCCACCGAAAGCTGGTGGAACAATCTGGCGCTCTGGCGCTGGGTGGGTGCCGGGGCGAGCGTTGCGGCACTGGCATTGCTGGCCGTAAATCTGACGACCCATGTCGGCCCGCAAGCCCCGAGCGCGAGCGTCGCCAGTACCTATATGGTGGCGACGCTCGCGCGTGCCGATGGCGTGGCGCACTGGACGGCGACCGTCGATGTGCAGAACGCCCGCATGGTGGTGGTGCCGGCCGACAAGCCGAGCATTGCCGCCGACCGCGCGACCGAACTCTGGCTGATTCCGCCAAACGCGAAACCGATTCCGCTGGGCGTCTTCGCGTCCGATCAACCGGCGTCGATGGCACTGCCGCCGGCCATCCTCGCGCAGATCGACACGAAGGCAGTCTTTGCCGTCTCGATCGAGCCGCCGGGCGGATCACCGACCGGCCAGCCGACCGGTCCGGTGGTGGCAACCGGGGCGATCCATCCGGCCTGATGCCGGAGGGTGCCACCGGTGGCTGCCGTCAGGTTTGCCACTGCTGCAACGCGAAATCGTTGCGAATGAGTTTGCCGTTCAGCAGGAAGCGTTTGACCCCGTCGAGAATCTGAATCCCCGAGGCGGGCAGGGGATCGGCCGGATAGTTGGAGATCGGGTGCGAGATCCGGATCGCGTCCTCCGCGATGCCGCTCGTTTGCTTGTGGAAGTTGAAATACGCCTGCGGGTCGCGATCGATATCGGCCAGTGCGGCACGCCGGGCGCGGTTCCACGCGGCGGGCAACTGTGGTGCGCGAGCCAGCACGTCGTTCGATGCCACGATGACTGATGACCCCAGCAACTCCGGGTGGTCGTTGGCGCGGTCGATCACGGGATAGCCTGCTGCGGCCAGCGTCGGCCCCAGATCCGATTGCGCCGCGTACGCCCCCAGTGAACCGTGTTCCAGCGCCGCACCGGCATCTCGGCCAAGCATGTGAACCACGCGCGTGCGCCCTGTGAGGCCTGCGCCATCGAGCACACCGAGCAGATACCGGTGGATGTACGAGCCCAGCGGTACGCCAACCGATTTGCCCTCCAGTTCCTTGATGCTCTTGACGCCGCCGCGCGGTGTCAGCAACCAACTAGCCAGCCCGATTTCCTCAAAGCCGATCAGGCGTCCCTTGAGCCCTTGCGAGCGTGCGACGACCGCAGGCGTATCGCCGTAGATACCCACGTCGAGCGTGCCGGAGAAGAACGCTTCGTTGAGATCGGGGCCGTTCTGGAACATATCGAAGCGCACTTCTGTAAAGCCGAGCGGGGCCAGTTCACGCAGCAAGTAGCCGCGAGAGAGCGCATACCCGGTAGGTGCCGCCGGGGCTCGTGCCGGACCGATTACGCCGAAGCGCAGCGTCTTGCCGTTGTTGGTGGCAGCGCGTGCGGCACCGCCAGCGAGGAGCAGGCCACTGGCGAGCGCGCCTCTGAGCAAGGTGCGACGCGTGCTGGAGACCGCCTCATGGGCGGTCAGGTCATCGGTTTGCGAGTCCGTCAGCGAGACCGGGGAGAGCTTGTTTTGAGTCATCAATGTGCCTTCGTCAACAGAACATAACTAGCGTCGAGCGCTGCCGTGGAGCGCCGCCCCGGCCCCCAACCGACCGCATCGCGGTAGCTGCCCCACAGCGACTCCTTCAGCACGCTCGCCTCGTCGGCCGTGGTGTGCCGGTCGGCATGGGCGGCGACAAACAGGGCGTCTTCCGGGCAATAGAGTTCGCACATGAAGCAGGTCTGGCAGTCGTCGGGCCGGGCGATTTGCGGAATACCGTCCTTCACCGCGTCGAACACGTTTGTCGGGCAGGCGCGCACGCAGATGTTGCAGCCTGTGCAGCGCGCTTCGTTCACGATTTCGATCATGCGAAAACTCCGTCGTTTTCCGGGGTGAGAACGGCTGACTTCACCGCTTGCCGGCGCACCCAGATGTCATCGAGACCGCCGCTAATGAGGCGGTGATGCTGGCCGTCGTCGGTGGCGGCATAGTCGACGCGGCGATGCATGCCGCGCGTCTCGGTGCGTTGCTGTGCCGAGCGGTACATCCAGCGCGCCGTCGCCACCATGGCTGCGGCCTCGCGGGCGCGCACGGCTTCGGCCGCCGTTTGCGCGGGCGCACTGGCGCGCAGATGTGCCCACAGCGTGTCGAGCCGGCCGAGCGAGTCTTCGAGCCCGTCGGCACTGCGCCACCAGTTGCGGTCATACGGAAACACTTCGTCCTGCACCGCTTTCACGATGTGCTCGCTGTCGATGCGGGCGTGCGCCGATGTGGTTTGAAGCGCAACCGTGCCCGTGTGATACAGCGTGCCCGTCGTCGCATCTCGATTGGCGCGCGCGTGACCGGCAGCACCGGCCCCCGCCCAGAAGCCCGACGACATCGCCCATGCCGCGTTGTGACTGCCGCCGCCGGTGAAGCCGCCGCAAATCAGTTCGCGCGTGGCCGCATCGCCTGCGGCGTAGAGCCCGGCCACGGAGGTGGCGCAGTCATTGCCCGTGACGTTCAGGCCACCCGTGCCACGCACGGTGCCTTCCAGTCGCAAGGTCACCGGAAAGTGTTGCGTGAAGGGATCGATGCCCAGCCGGTCGAACGGCAGGAAGAAGTTGGGCTGGGCAGTGCGCATCCACGCTCGAATCTGTTCATCGGCAAGATCGAGGCAACCGAACACCTTGCGCGACTGGAGTTCGCGCGCAATGACGCCGCGCCCGCGTGCCGAGCCTGCGCCGTCGATCTTCACGCCGTCTTCGTCGTAGAACGTCGCCCACTTGTAGAACATCGACTTGGTGACCGACGCGAACGCCGGTCCCAGCCCGTAAGCGTTGGAGAATTCCATGCCGGAGAGTTCAGCGCCGGCTTCGGCAGCCATCAACTGGCCGTCGCCGGTGAGCACGTTGCAGCCCAGCGCCCGGCTCAGGAATGCACAGCCGCCAGTCGCGATGACCACGGCGCCTGCGCGAACGAGCCATGTCTCGCCAGTCTGCCGGTTCACGCCCGCCGCGCCCGCGACGGCACCGTCATCGTTCACAAGCAGTTCTAGGGCAGGGCTGTGGTCGAGAATGCGCGCACCGGCTTCCTTCACGCGTTTGCGCATCAGGCGCATGTACTCCGGCCCCTGTACCGAGGTGCGCTGCTCGTCGCCGAACTCATCGACGGGGAACGGATAGCCCCATTGCGCCAGTTGCTGAACATTGGTCCAAGTCTGTTCGAGCACACGGTCCATCCAGACGTGTTCGGCCAATTGCCCGCCCATCTCGAAGCGGCTGGCCTTGGCCCGTTCGCGGGCGTCACCGGTCGGTGGCACATACCAGACGGCGGTCCCTGACGGTGCCGTCGCGCCGGACGTGCCGCAATAGCCCTTGTCGGCCAGCACCACGCGCGCCCCGTTGGCCGCCGCGCTGATGGCGGCCCACGTCCCGGCGGGGCCGCCGCCGATCACCAGCACGTCGGCATCGAGCCGCTTGCCGACGAAGGCATCCGATACCGCGTTTGCCGGTTTTCTCACCTGTGCATTGGTTTCACTCATTGGCACCACCTCCTGATGGTCACTATCCGAAACGCGGAACGGCACCCGCCCCGCATGAATTTCCATATGCCGATTCGTCACTTGGCGGGTGCGCGAAACCGGGTAATGTGGTCAATTCCCCGCATCACCGCATTTCGCTCGATTCCTCCCCCTATCAGCCAGTGGCGACATGGAAGCACCCGCACCCGACGTACTTGATACCGCCCCTTCGATCGACGCTCACACCGCACCGGCCTACGCCAATCCGGGGCAACGGATCGCCCTTCAGGCGGCAAGCCATTTGCCGTTGCAGTCGAGCGGCCGCGACCTGACGGCGCAGCAGCGTGACATCGTCTGGGCCGCGTTTCGCAACAACGCCGGCTTGCGCAACTGGCCCGACGACGTGCTCGAAGCGCTTGTCGGTGCAGGTCATCTGCGGACCTATCCCGACGGCACGCTCATCTACGGCGCGGGCGAGGCCTGCCCGGACATCCACGTCATCCTCTCGGGCGTGCTCGAATGGGAGTGGTCGAGCCCCGAGGGCGGACGTGCCGTCGAAGACTTCATCCCGCCGGGCGAAGTCGCCAACTTCATTGCGGTATTGACCGGCGAAACCTCCGTACACAATCAGCGCGCGCGGGGTCTTACGCGGCTGTTTCATATCCCTGCCCATGCGCTCAATGCGCAGTTGACGCACCACCCGACGCTCACGGCGACGTTGTTGCGCCTGATTGCTGGCCGTGCGCGCGGGCTGCACGACCGTCTGGGGCGCCATAGCCTGACCCCGTTCCGAGCGCGCCTCGCTTATCAGTTGCTCGCGCTGGCCAAGCGTTACGGCGTGCCTGAAACCGCTGAAACCTCTGAAACCCACGGCGCGGCTGGCGGTATCGCGCTTAGCCTGCGGTTGTCGCAGGAAGACCTCGCGGCGCTGCTGATGGCCTCGCGCCAGTACCTCAATCGCGAATTCCGCTGGTTTCTGGACCGGCACATCGTGCGTATTCGGTACGGGCGCATCACGCTGCTTGATCTGGCGCAACTGCGCGCCATCAGTGAAGGCGTCGATGAGGGTCATTCTGGGAGTGACGATGCGTAACGATCTGTCACCAAGCCGACAGTCCTTCGCGTGATTTCTGCTACGCAAATCACTGAGGTGACTTTGGCAAGACCGTGAGCGGCCAATGGGCCGGGGCGGCCGAACGGTGTGGGCAAAGGCCCGACGGCTTATGCCTGAGCGCCATAACCTTGTCTGATTTGCTTCGTTGACCGCGACGGCGCGGCGCCGCTACTTTCGGGCTTCTCTGCACATATCCCGCACGCCCTTGAGGACGCCCTCCGCCATGCGTTTTGCCAATTCCCTTCAGTACAATCTCGCGCCTTCGCATCTAACCCAACGCTTCAAACTGCCCGGCATTCGTCGACACGTGCTGCGTATCCTGCTGATCGGCCTGTCGCTAACCACTGCCGTGCCGGCGGCGCATGCGGAAGGCCGCATTCGCATTGCCGAGCAATTTGGCATCGTCTATTTGCTGCTCAACGTGGTACGCGATCAGCAACTGATCGAGCAGGAGGGCCGCAAGCTTGGCGTGGACGTCAAGGTCGACTGGGCGAAGCTCTCGGGCGGGGCCGCCATCAACGATGCTTTGCTCTCGGGTGCGATCGATATCGCCGGGGCGGGGGTCGGGCCGCTCATCACGGTCTGGGACCGGACGTATGGCCGCCAGAACGTGAAGGGCGTGGCGTCGCTGGGCAGCCTGCCGTACTACCTCATCAGCAACAATCCGAAGGTGCGCACGATTGCCGACTTCACTGAGAAGGACCGCATTGCGTTGCCCGCCGTGAGCGTCTCGGTTCAGTCGCGCGTGCTCCAATACGCGGCGGCCAAACAATGGGGCGACGGATCATTCGACCGGCTCGACAAGCTCACACAGACCATGGCGCATCCGGACGCTGCCGCCGCGATCATTGCGGGCGGCACCGAGATCACGGGCCATTTCGGCACGCCGCCGTTTCAGGAGCAGGAGTTGGCCGCCAACCCGAACGCCCACATCGTGCTCGATTCGTACGAGGTGCTCGGCGGCCCGAGTTCGGCCACGGTGCTCTACACGACCGAGAAATACCGCAACGACAACCCCAAGACGTATCGCGCCTTCGTGCTCGCGCTCGCCCGGGCGGCCGACTTCGTCAAGCACCAGCCGGAGGCCGCCGCCGATATCTACATCCGGGTGAATCAGGCGAAGACAGACAAGAAGCTGCTGGTGAGCATCATCAAAGACCCGAAGGTCGACTTTTCGATTACGCCGCAAAACACGCTCGGACTGGCGCAGTTCATGCAGCGCGTGGGTGCCGTGCGCCACAAACCGGTGTCGTGGCGCGACTACTTCTTCGCAGAACCCGCGCTGGGGCAGGGGAGCTGAGATGGCGGTGGTGCTGGAGGTCAGCGGCCTCGATATCGAGTTTCGCAGCCATGGGCGGCGTGTACAGGCGGTGAGCGAGGTGTCGTTCGATGTTCATGACGGCGATCGCTTCGTGCTGCTCGGGCCGTCCGGCTGCGGCAAATCGACCTTGCTCAAGACCATTGCCGGGTTTGTGAACCCGACGCGTGGCGAGATTCGGCTCGATGGGCAACGCATCGACAAGCCCGGCATCGATCGCATGGTCGTGTTTCAGGAGTTCGATCAACTAGCGCCGTGGAAGACGGTTGTGCAGAACGTCATGTTTCCGTTGCGTGCGGCGTTGAGGCTTTCCCGGCAGGAAGCGCGTGAGCGAGCGTTGGAGACTTTGGATAAGGTCGGACTCTCGCGCTATGCCAACGCCTTTCCGCACACGCTGTCTGGCGGCATGAAGCAGCGTGTGGCGATTGCCCGCGCGCTCGCGGTGCGCCCGCGTGTGCTGCTCATGGACGAGCCGTTCGCCGCGCTCGATGCGCTGACCCGCTCCCGTATGCAGGAGGAGCTTCTGCGACTGTGGGACGACACGCGTGTGACGCTCATCTTCGTGACCCATTCCATTGAAGAGGCCCTGATTGTGGGCAACCGCATTGTCTTGCTCGACGCCCAGCCCGGCCGTCTGCGTGCAGAACTCGATGCAGGTGCGTTCTCGCTCGACGACGTGGGTACACCCGCGTTTCAGCGAGCCGCAACCCGCATTCATGATCTGTTGTTCGGCGAGGATGAGCCGGTGCCGCGCCAATACGGCAAGGAGGCGTTGTGAGCCAGTTGCCGTCCGAAGTCGTCCGGCTGCGGCCTGCGCAGCGTCAGGAGCGCATTTATCCGCGTACGCCGCGCCGTGCCACCACGCGCGCAGAGGTCGTCGAGGCCGAAGCCGAGTCAAACGTATCCGTCGATACTCAGCCGAACCGATGGGCGATCCCCGTCACCGTCTGGCGCAAGCTTGCCATTGGCATCGTGCTGATCGTGCTGTGGGAAGTCGCAGCACGCCTGGTCGATAACGATCTGCTCCTGCCGGGGGCGGGCGCCACGGCCCGTGCTTGGTGGGACGGATGGGTCAGCGGCGAGTTACTGAGCCGTACCGCCGCGTCGCTGTGGGTGTTGCTGCGTGGCTACGCGCTGGGGGTGCTCTGTGCCTTCGCGCTGACGTCGCTCGCGATGGCCAGTGCAACCGGGCGGGATCTGCTGGCGCTACTGACCGGCATGTTCAACCCGTTGCCCTCCATCGCGTTGCTACCGTTGGCACTGCTGTGGTTCGGGCTGGGCACGGGCAGCTTGCTCTTCGTTCTCGTACACGCGGTACTATGGCCGCTGGCGTTGAGCATCTACACCGGTTTTGAGGCGGTTTCGCCGACGCTGCGCATGATCGGGCGCAACTACGGACTCTCCGGATTGCGGCAGGTGGCGTGGATTCTCACCCCGGCGGCACTGCCTTCGGTACTGTCGGGGCTGCGGGTCGGCTGGGCGTTTGCGTGGCGCACGTTGATCGCCGCAGAACTGGTGTTCGGTGCGAATACGGGCGGCGGCGGGCTGGGGTGGTACATCTACCAGAACCGCAACGAGCTTTATACCGATCGCGTGTTTGCCGGTTTGCTGACGGTGATCGTGATCGGGCTCATCGTCGAGCATCTGGTCTTCGACACGCTGGCGCGCGTGACCGTGCGGCGCTGGGGCATGCAGACGGCGTGAAGCGAACGCCAGGCCTAGCGACCGGTAGCGGCACGCGCCTCATTTCGACATTTCATTGCCGCCGAGGCAATTTCAAAAGCAGGAGCATCACTCGTGGCAGCGTTTGATATTGACGACGTCGTTACCTCATTGCACGCCGCGCGCGTTCGCTGGCGCGAACGGCAACGGCGTTTTCTCGAACCCGGCGGGCGCGACCTGCCGTCACGCGAGCGACTCGCCGACGTTGTCGGGTTGCTCAAGGGCGTACTGTTTCCGATGCGGCTCGGCCCGCTCGAACTCCACCAGCAGGGCGAAAACTACTACGTCGGCCATGCGCTTGCCAGTGCACTGAACGGCTTGGCGGAACAGGTGCGGCTTGAGTGGCGATACAAAGACCGGCACGACACCGACATCGACGCGACGCTGGTGGAAGAGCGCGCCCACGTGGCGGTTCAGGAGTTTGCACGGCGCCTGCCGCAGATTCGCGAACTGCTCGATTGCGACGTGCTGGCGGCCTATCAGGGCGACCCGGCAGCAGGCAGCGTGGATGAGGTGCTGCTGTGCTATCCGGGCATTCACGCGATGATTCACCATCGTCTCGCGCATGAACTGTACCGGCTCGAGCTGCCGCTGCTCGCCCGCATCATTGCCGAACAGGCGCACTCGGAAACAGGCATCGATATTCATCCCGGCGCACAGATCGGTGCGGGTTTCTTCATCGATCACGGCACGGGTGTGGTGATTGGCGAGACGGCCATTCTGGGCCAGCGCGTACGGGTGTATCAGGCGGTGACGCTCGGCGCCAAACGCTTCCCGGCGGACGACGACGGCAATCCGCGCAAGGGCCTCGCGCGCCATCCGATTGTGGAAGACAACGTCGTCATCTACGCGGGCGCGACGATTCTCGGTCGCGTCACCATCGGTCAGGGTTCGGTCATTGGCGGGAACGTCTGGCTCACGCAAGACGTGCCGTCGTACAGCAACATCACGCAGGCCAAGTCGCGCAGCGAAGCTGGCGCGTCGTCGCGGGACGAGAACGACCGGCTTTGATTCGTTCCTTGTAGCGCATCAATCGATGGAACCGGGCGACGGCGCACCGTTGCAGCACGTCGCCCCGGGTTCATCGCCTTAGTTCTGCTTTTCCATCCTGACGATGGTCATGGTGCCGTTCACGTTCTCCACGCGCACCTTGACCTTGTCGCCCTCATGTACCTGCGCGGCCATGGCGGCATCGCGGGTCTTGAACGCCATCGTCATCGCCGGCATGCCGACGTTCTCCAGCGGCCCGTGCTTGATGGTGACCATCCCCGTGGCGGTGTCCGTTTTGCGCACCACGGCATCCGTGAGCTGTCCTGCGGCGGCGGGCTTGGTGCCTTGCGCCGACGGCGACATGGCCATGCCGTTCATATTGCCCATGTTGCTCATGTTGCCCATATCGCCTGCCGCAAAGGCGGCGGTCGAACTCGCGGCAAGCACTGTCATCGCCAGCATCGTCATTGACGTCATCTTCATTGCATTTCTCCAGAGGTAATGGAAGGCACTTCTGTGCCAGAGGAAACAACCGGGGGTGTTGCATCGGGGCCAGCGCGCTGCGCTTGTCGCAAGCGGCGACGCTGGAGTAAGAACCAGGCGGCGGGGATAACGAACATTGAGAGCAACGGTGCCGTGACCATGCCGCCGACCATCGGCGCGGCAATGCGCTGCATGACTTCCGAACCGGTGCCATGTCCGACCATGATCGGTACAAGACCGGCGAGCACGACGGCCACCGTCATGGCTTTCGGACGCACCCGCAGCACGGCGCCTTCGCGAATGGCGTCACTGAGCATGGCTTCGCTCAACGGTTCGCCGAGGGCCAACCGGCGGTTGAGGGCGCCCTTCAGATACAGCAGCATCACGACGCCGAATTCCGCCGCGACACCGGCCAGCGCGATGAAGCCGACCGACGTGGCGACCGACACGGCGTGACCCAGCATCCAGATGAGCCAGAAGCCGCCGACCAGTGCGAAGGGCACCGTCGACATCAGCAGGGCGGCGTCTGCCGCCGAGTTGAATGTGAGGAACAGGAGGATAAAGATGACTGCGAGTGTGATCGGAATCACCGTGCGCAGTGTCGTGGCGGCACGTTCCAGATATTCGAACTGACCCGACCACGCGATGGAATAGCCCGGCGGCAGCACGACCTTCTGTGCCACCGCGTGCTGCATGGCCTTGACCGCCGTCTGAAGATCGGTGTCCCGAATGTCCACGTAGACGTAGCCGGCCAGCCGGGCATTTTCGCTGCGGATCATGGGCGGCCCGTCGGTGAGCTTGATATCGGCCACATCGGCCAGCCGGATCTGCGCGCCCCGGTCGGTGACGACCGGCAACTGCCGCAGCGACTCAAGCGAATCGCGAACTTCCCGGGGATACCGCACGTTGATGGGAAACCGCTCCCGGCCCGCGATCACTTCGCCGACGTTCTCGCCGCCAATCGCTGACGACACGACCGACTGCACGTCTGCCACCGACAGGTTGTAGCGGGCTGCCGCCTGCCGGTTGACGTCCACATCGATGTAGCGGCCACCGTTCAGACGCTCTGCAAGCGCCGACGTCACACCCGGCACCGGCTTCACCGCCGCCTCGACTTGCGTGGCGATCTTGTCGATCTGCGTGAGATCGGGCCCTGAGATCTTCACGCCCACGGGGGTCTTGATGCCGGTAGACAGCATGTCGAGCCGGTTCCGGATGGGCGGCACCCAGACGTTCGATAACCCCGGCACCTTGACCGTGCGGTCCAGTTCATCGACCAGCTTCTCCGGCGTCATGCCCGGCCGCCATTCGCTGCGCGGCTTGAACTGAATCGTGGTCTCGAACATTTCCAGCGGCGCCGGGTCCGTGGCTGTATCCGCGCGCCCCGATTTGCCAAAGACGGTCGCAACTTCCGGCACAGTCTTGATCAGGCGGTCCGTCTGCTGGAGCAATTCCGTAGCTTTGGCTGCCGAAATGCCCGGCAACGCGGTCGGCATGTAGAGCAAGTCGCCTTCGTCGAGCGGCGGCAGAAACTCACCGCCCAGCCGCGAAATAGGGATCGCCGTCAGCATCAGCGCCACGACGGCGATGCCGATGGTGACCCACGGACGCCGCAGGGTTCGCTCCAGCAATGGCCGGTAGAGCCGGATCAAGACCCGATTGATGGGATTGGACGCCTCGTGCGGAATGCGCCCGCGAATCAGGTAGCCCATCAGCACCGGTACGAGCGTTACCGACAGCCCGGCCGCCGCTGCGATCGTGTAGGTCTTGGTGAACGCGAGCGGCGAGAACAGCTTGCCTTCCTGTCCTTCGAGTGAGAACACCGGGATGAACGACAGCGTGATGATCAGCAGCGAGAAGAACAACGCTGGCCCGACTTCGGCGGCCGAATCGGCGATCAACTGCCATCGCTTCGCCCCGGTGAGGGGCGTGGCGGGGTGCGCATGCTCGAACGCTTCCAGATGCTTGTGCGCGTTCTCGATCATGACGATGGCCGCGTCGATCATCGCGCCAATGGCGATGGCGATACCGCCCAACGACATCAGGTTGGCGTTCACGCCCTGATAGCGCATGACGATGAAGGCGGCCAGCACGCCCAGCGGCAATGACAAGATGGCAACGAACGCGCTGCGCAAATGGAACAGAAAGACCGCGCAGACCAGCCCGACGATGATGAACTCTTCGATCAGCTTGTCTTTGAGGTTGTCGACCGCGCGCTCGATCAGTTGCGACCGGTCGTACGTCGTGACTACCTCGACACCCGGCGGCAGCGACTTCTTCAGGTCAGCCAGCCGGGCCTTGACGCCATCGATCGTCGTCAACGCGTTCTTGCCCGAGCGCATGACGATGACCCCGCCGGCAACTTCACCTTCGCCGTTCAATTCAGCGATGCCACGCCGCATTTCGGGGCCGATCTGGATGCGTGCCACATCGCCGAGCAGTACCGGCGTGCCTGCGTCGTCGCTGCGCAGCGGGATGTGGCGGAAATCGTCGAGCGTTTGAAGATAGCCGGTGGAGCGGACCATGTATTCCGATTCGGCCATTTCCACCACCGAGCCGCCCGAGGCCTGATTGGCCTTCGTCAACGCGTCGATCACGGCACTGTGCGTGATGCCGTAGGCGCGCAGCTTGTCCGGATCGAGGACGACCTGATACTGCCGGACCATCCCGCCAAGCGACGCCACCTCGGCAACGTCCGGCACCGACTTCAGCTCGAACTTGATGAACCAGTCGTTGAGCGCGCGCAACTGTCCCAAGTCATGTTTGCCGGTGCGGTCGACGAGCGCGTACTCGTAGACCCAGCCCACGCCCGTGGCATCCGGTCCAAGAGCTACGGTCGCGCCTTGCGGCAAGCGGCTTTGCACCTGATTGAGGTACTCGAGCACGCGCGAGCGCGCCCAGTACTGGTCGGTCTTGTCGTCGAAGAGCACGTAGATGAAGGCATCGCCGAACGACGAATACGCGCGAATCGTCTTGGCACCCGGCACGCCGAGCAACGTTGTCGTCAGCGGGTAGGTCACCTGATCTTCGATGACCTGCGGTGCCTTGCCCGGATACGACGCCTTGATGATGACCTGCGTGTCCGACAGATCGGGGAGGGCATCGAGCGGCGTTCGCGCAAGCGAATACACGCCCCACGCCGCGACGAGTAGGGTCGCCAGCAACACGAGAAAGCGGTTGTGAATCGACCAATGAATGATGCGCGCAATCATCGCTGGCCTCCGCCGACAGGCTCGACCTTCGTCAGTTGGTAGCCGTCGTCCGTTTGCCGGAACACGAAGTGCAGCGTCTGGCCCGGTTTCACGTCGGCAAAGGCCGTGGGCGACGATTTGCCGAACGACATCGTCATCGCGGGCCAGCCGAGCGCCGGTACGGGTTGATGCGAAAACGTGATTCCCTCGGGGGTGACCGATTCGACCTTGCCCGTCGTTTCGTACGTCGGCGATGCACTCGACCCGGCAGCCGCCGGTGCGCTGGCGGGCTTGTCGGGTGCCGTTGGCGACACGGCGTCCGCGATAGGCAACACCGATTTCAGGCTGGCCTCCGAGTCGATGAGGAATTGACCCGACGCCACGACGCGCTGGCCGTCGCTCAGTCCGCTCAGGATCTCTGTGTCGTTGCCGAAGTCGCCGCCGACCGTGACGTTGACCGGTTGCAGACGGCCGTCGCCGTTCTGGACGATGACGACCGTGCGTTTGCCGGTGGCGATGATCGCCTTGGAAGGCACGAGCAAGCGCGGGGCCACCGCTTGGCCCACGATGCGAACGCGGAGCCACATGCCGGGCGTGAGCTTGCCATCGGCGTTGTCGAGTTCAAGGCGGGCGGCCAGTGTGCGGCTGTTCGGGTTGATGCCCGGCAGAATTTCGCGAATCCGGCCGGTGATGTGTTGTGACGCGTCGGTGGCCAACGTGGCGTCGATGGTCATGCCCGGCTGCACGCGGGCGGCCATCGCCTCGGGAATGTCGACGATGACCCAGAGCTTTGCGAGGCCGGCGACTTTCGCCAGCGTCTGCCCCGGCGTGACCATCGCCCCGTTGCGCACGTTCAACTCGGTCAGCACCCCGGCACGCGGGGCCGGCAACACAACGTGCGTTTGCACCGTGCCGGTCCGATCCAACGCCGAAATCAATCCATCGGGAATGGACAAAGCGCGCATGCGGGCGCGCGCGGCGGCGAGCATGCCGTCATCCATGTGGCTGCGTTTGAGCGCGAGGTACTCCTCTTGCGGCGGCAACCAGTCCGGCACGTACAGCGACGCAATCGGCGCGCCTTGCTTCACCCGTTGCATCGGCGCACTCGCATACAGGCGGTCGATGTAGCCGGTCACGCGCGACTGGACGACGTCCGCCTGCGACTCGTCGAATTGAGTACTGCCCACCGCCTCGAAGCTTTCGCTGACCGCCTGCCGACGGACCGTCGCGTAGCGGATGCCCAGATTCTGCTGTAGATCAGCATTGATCTTGATGCCGTTCGAGGCCGCTTCGTCGGCATAGACCGGCACCAGTTGCATGTCCATGAAGGGCGATTTGCCGGGCTTGTCGAAGTGCTGATTCGGCTGCATCGGATCGTGCCAGTACAGCACCTTGCGCGCGGCGGTGCCGGTCGGCGCGGCGTCGGCCTTGCCGTCAGCCGTTGTGGTTGCCGACGGCGATGTCGACATCGGCGCCGCTTCGCGCTTGCCTGCAACATAGCCCGCACCGAGCAGCGCAGCGGCCGCAAATAATCCGGCAATACCGATGACCAGAGGTTTTTTGTTCATGTTCGTCTCCCTCATTGGTCCGCCGCCATGCTGGGCGGGACCACTTGATATTCGAGTTGTGCCCATGCCAGCGAGGTGTCGCGCTGTACGTCCAGCGCCTGCAACTGCGCTTCCAACTGCGCCCGCTTGGCCGCGAAGATGTCGGTCAGTGCGCCGTTGCCCGCCTGATAGGCAGCGGTGGCTAACTGCACGCGCTGATCGGCGGCAGGCAGCAGCGTGCCGTTCAGATTGGTCAGACGCTGGTGGCCGTTCTCGATGAGAGTGGCGAGGTTGTGGATGTCGGCTTGCACTTGTCGTTGCGTGTCCTCGTACACCAGCCGCGCACGAGTGCCCAACTCGGCCTTTTCCGCCACATCGCGGTCCTGACGGCTGCCCCGGTGGATGGGCAGAGGAATGCTCACGCCGACCGACACCATGTTCGAGTACTGGCTGCCGCGTTGCTGGTAGGCGAGCTCCCAGCTCCAGTTCGGTGTGCGGTCGCTGCGTGCGACCGAGGTATCAGCGTCAGCGGCGGCGATATCGGCTTCGGCCGAAATCAGCGCGGGTTGCACCCGATCCAACTGCTCCGGCGGTAACGACGGCACCACCGAGTCGGTGGCAGGCGGGTCGCCAACCACATCGCCGACCGTAGCGGTTGTCCAGCGAGACAGGGCGATGAGGGTGGACTGGAGCGTTTGCTGGGCCTTGAGGCGTTGATCCTGCGCCTGACCGAGCATCACCTGCGCTTGCGCCACGTCGGCGGCTGAGGCCTTGGCCCCGCGATACGACGCCCGCGTCGCACCGAGTTCGTGGGTCATGTGCATGACCAGCGCCTGCTGCAACGTGAGGGCCCGTTTGGCATACGCGGCATTGAGCCACGCCGTCGCGGTCTGCTGCCGGACATTGGCCACTTGCGCGAGATACGCCGCGCGCTCGCGGTCGACTCTGCGGTTGCCCAGCGCGGTGCGCAGTTGCCGTTTCTCCGACGAGACCCACTCCTGTTCGATGCCGATACGGCGCATCGTCATGAAGTCCTGCCCGACGGTAAAGCGCTGGTCGCCGTTGATGGGCAAGTTGTCGATGCCCGCTTTGAGCATCGGGTCAGGCAGTTGCCCGGCTTTCACCGCGGCCTCGGCACTAGACCGGACGGACGCCTGCGCCGCTTGCATGCTGGCAGAGCGTGTTACCGCCGACTGAAGCGCGGCTTCAAGCGTGAAGGGGACGGATTGTGTCGCGCTGTTCTCTTGTGCGAATGCACTAGGTGCACTAGCGCCAACGAGAGCGAGCGTGATGAAGAGAACGCACGAGTGCGTTCGGGTGCGCCAGCGAATGGACGCACCGGGAATCGGATGCATGGTAGAACCCCGAATCGACGAACCCCATAGGGATTCGCGCTCCGTATGGAGCAACTTCGCCGCCTGCGCGACGAGCCTTGATTAACAACTAGCTGGGGTCAGAGCGATGTGGGCGGGCGCCACGGGCCGTCGGGGGCGCGCACGCTGAGGGTGTCGGCGTAGGCGAACGTGACGGCTGTCATGGGGCCGAAGGGGCGGGTGGCCGACGGCAGGTCGACCGGGTGATACAGGCTGCCCAGTTGGCACTGGGTGGTGGCTTTGCAGAACGGCGCTTTGAGCTTGACGCCGTCGGGGGCTTTCATGGAATCGCAGCCGGCCATATCCGCTGCCATGGCGGCCATGTCGACCGTGGCGCCATCGTCCGCCGACGGCGACATCTGCATCGGACAAGCGCCGGTCAAGCCGCTGGCCGCCAGCCCACTGATGGGCAGCACGGCGCAAAGCAGAAAGAGGCAGCAAATCCGCAGGAATTTCATCGTGCGGAGTATAGCAGTCCGTTATCTGCGTTGTCGGGCATTTCGGTGGTCACGGTGTGTTGCCGCTGCCTCATCGCGTGGTTGAATCGTTCACTCATCAGCCGCATATCGCTGCCGGGCCGATTGCAGCATGTACAGCGTGATGCGCTTCACCTCCGCCTGACTCTCGGCGATGTGCGCCTTGATCCGTGATTGCGCCAGCGCGACGTTGCCGTCCTGAATGGCGTCGAGAATGGCGGCGTGCTCCTCGTAGGTTGCGGCAATGCGCGGCACTTTCGTGAAGTCGAGGCGGCGGATGATGCGAATGCGCTCGGTGACGTCCTGATGCATGCGCGACATCTCGATGTTGCCCGTCGCCGCCACCAGTCCGGCGTGAAAGGCTTCGTCGAGCGAAGCCACCGTTGCCGGGTCGGCCTCGCGCTGCTCCGGCGCGACGCACCAGATCGCGCGCAAGGCCGCAAGCGACGGCACCATCGCGCCTTCGATGATGCGGGCGATGGCGGAAGACTCCATCACGATGCGAATCTCGTACAGGTCTTCGAAATACTTGAAATCGAATGCGCGGACCTGCCACCCGCTTTTGAAATGGACATCGACGTACCCTTCGCGCTGCAACCAGAACAGCGCCTGCCGCACAGGCGTGCGGCTGATTTGCATGCGGGTGGCGACGTCGCCTTCACTGAAGCGGTCGCCGGGCAGCAGGCGAAAGTCGAAGATGTCGGCTTTGAGCGACGCATAGACCTGTGCCGCAATCGAGTGGGCACTGCTCGCCGGACCTTGCTTTTCCGGCAGAAGGGCATTGTTTTCGTTCATGGCAATTGCAGGTAGTGAAGGGGCCGCAAAAAAAGATCAGCTAAGCGAGACGAGCGGATCGCCCGCGTGAATCATCATGCCGGGCCGGCAGTGGAACGTGTCGACGATGCCGTCGCGAGGCGCTGCAATATGAAACTCCATTTTCATTGCCTCCAGAATCAGCAGCGGATCGCCTGCGCTCACTCGCTCGCCCGGTTGCGCGACCAGCTTCCACACGCTGCCGCTGATATCGGCCGCGACCACCGAGCCGTCGATGCGAATCTCGGCAGCCGGGTCGCCACGTTCGGCGGACTTGGGTGCGTGGGCCGATTCTTGGTTCCAGCGCTGCACCTCGGCGTCGAAGGCGGTCTTTTGTGCAGCTTTGAAGGTTGCCAACTCGGGCGCGATGCGCTCGAGAAACGCGTTGTACTCGCCCAGATCGAAGGTCTCGTCTTCGATACGCACGCCTTGACGGCCCTCGCGAAAGTCCTGACGAAGCGTGTCGAGTTCGGCTTCCGTGACCGGATAGAAGCGCACCTGATCGAAGAAGCGCAGTAACCACGGCTTGCCGTCAATGAACACGTCGTTCTTGAGAAACTTGTTCCATATCGGCAGTGTGCGGCCGATGAGTTGATAACCCCCCGGCGAATCCATCCCGTAGATGCACATGTACACGCCTCCGATGCCCACGGTGCCTTCTGCGGTGTAGGTGCGCGCAGGGTTGTATTTCGACGTCATCAGGCGATGGCGCGGGTCGACCGGCACGGCACACGGGGCGCCGAGATAGACGTCGCCCAGCCCCAGCACCATGTAGCTGGCTTCGAACACAGTGTTGCGCACGTCGTCTGGCGTTGCGAGCCCGTTGATGCGGCGAATGAACTCGGTATTGCTCGGCAGCCACGGTGCGGTATCGCGCACCGATTGCCGGTAGCGGGCAACGGCGTCGAGCGTGGCGGCATCTTCATAGGCCATCGGCAGGTACACGACGCGGCTGGGTACGCGCATCGTCCGGATGTCGCTCAGGCTGTCATCGGTCGCGGCGACGACACGTACCAGCGCCCGTTGATCGATCACCCGGCTGTCGTAGCGAATTTGCAGCGAGCGTACGCCGGGCGACAGTTCGAGAATGCCGTCATGCGCCTGCCCGTGCAGCGAGGTCATGAGCGCGTGAATACGAAAGCGCAGGTTGAGGTCGAGCACGTTCTCGCCGAATTCCACGAGCACGTGCTTGTCACCGGCTTGGCGGATCACGGTCTTCGGGCGCTCGCCGTGGGCGGCCGTCTCATGCAGGATCGGCGACGTGCCCGGTGACGTGAAGCTTGGGGGCAGGCCGGACTCGGTGTCTGCCATGTCGAAGCCGTGTTCGAGCAGTGCGTCTTGGGCGCGTTCGAGCGCGAGTGCGTCGTCAAACGACATCGGTCGAAAGCGTATCTTGTCGCCCGGTTTGACCTGCCCGACCTTCCACAACTCAGCTTTCGCGATGGTGACGGGGCAAACGAAGCCGCCGAGGCTGGGGCCGTCACGGGTAAGGATCACCGGCATATCGCCCGTGAAATTGATGCTGCCGACGGCGTACTCGCAATCGTGGATGTTCGACGGATGAAGGCCCGCTTCACCGCCGTCTGCACGCGCCCACTCGGGTGACGGGCCATTGAGCCGGATACCCAGCCGGTTCGAGTTGTAGTGCACTTCCCATTCGGCTTCGAAGAAGGCGGCGATCGACGCGGGTGTAAAGAAGTCCGGCGCGCCATGAGGGCCGTAAAGCACACCGATGTCCCACGTCTTGCCGTAGACCGGCACCAACGCTTGCGGAAGCGCAACCGGTGCATGCCGGGGTGCGAGATCGGTGGTCGCCGGGGCCGTTGGGTCGGCAATCGGCAGGATGTCGGAGGGACGCAAGGTACGCCCGCCGTGGCCACCGAATTGCCCCAGCGCAAACGTGGCACGGCTGCCCAGATAGACCGGCACGTCGAGCCCGTTGCGCACGGCCAGATAAGTTCGGCAGCCACTGAGTGCCTTGCCCATGCGCAGCGTTTGTCCCGACTTGACCGCAATCGGCGTCCAGAACGCGACAGTTTCGCCGTCCAGCGTGGCGTCGGTCGGTGCGCCGGTCAGCGCGATGACAGTGTCTTGCCAGAAGCGCAGCGTCGGGCCGACGACGGTCGCCTCAATGCCCGCGGCCTGCGCCACGTTGCCCACGATGGTGTTGCCCACGCGAAACGCCCAGTCGTCCATCGGGCCGGACGGCGGCACGCCGATGTCCCAGTAGCCGACGCGTCCCGGATAGTCCTGCACGGTGGTGTAGGTGCCCGGTTCGACGACTTCGATGGCGTTCGGCGCGTAGGCAAACGTGTCGAGTGCGCGCGTCGAAACATGGCCGGTGCAGAAGGTCTCGGAGGCGACGACGGCGCGAAGGTAATCAAGGTTGGTCGCGATGCCGCCGAGGCGCGTTTGCGACAACGCCTGTTGCAGGTTGGCGATGGCGGCCGGTCTGTCGTCGCCATACGCGATGATCTTGGCGATCATCGGGTCGTAATGGGCCGAGACTTCCGTGCCGGTCGACACCCATGCATCGACGCGAACGTCCGTCGGGAAGACGGCTTCGGTCAATACGCCGGGACTCGGTGCGAAGTTTTTCAGTGGATTCTCGGCGTAGACGCGCACTTCGATGGCGGCGCCACGCCCGGTGATGTCCTGCGTCAGCGATGGCGGCTCACCGGCCGCCGTCCGGATCATCCATTCCACCAGATCGATGCCGGTGAAGGCCTCAGTAATCGCGTGTTCCACCTGAAGCCGTGTGTTGACTTCGAGGAAGTAGAACTGCGCCTGTTCAGCGTCGTATATGAACTCCACCGTGCCAGCGGATCGGTAATCGACCGATTGACCGAGTCGGCGCGCAGCGGCCAGCAACTGCGCTCGTACCTCGGCGGGCAGATTCGGTGCGGGCGTTTCTTCGACGACTTTCTGGTTACGCCGCTGCAACGAGCAGTCGCGCTCGCCTAGCGTGATGACGTTACCTTGCCCGTCGCCGAAGATCTGCACTTCCACGTGGCGGGCCCGGTCGACAAAGCGCTCGACAAAAACGCCCGCGTTAGCGAAGAACGATTGCCCCAGACGTTGCACCGATGCGAAGGCTGCCGTCAGTTCCGCCGCGTCGTTGCAACGTGTGAGACCGATGCCGCCGCCCCCGGCGGTGCTCTTGAGCATGACGGGATAGCCGATAGCTTCGGCCGCTGCGTGCGCGGCATCGATGTCGTCCAGCAGGCCTGATCCCGGCGTCAGCGGCACGCCAGCTTGTTCTGCCAACGCTCGGGCGGCGTGCTTCAGACCGAACTGGGACATCTGTGTGGGCGTCGGCCCGACGAATGCGATGCCTTGTGCTTCGCACTCGGCGGCAAATTCGGCGTTCTCCGAGAGAAATCCGTAACCGGGGATGATGGCCTGCGCGCCGCTCGCCTTTGCGGCGGCAAGGATCAGGTCGGTGCGCAGATAGCTCTCAGCTGCCGTGTTACCACCGAGTGGTATGGCGATGTCGGCAGCACCGACATGAAGGCTGTTGCGGTCGGCATCGGAATAGACGGCCACGCTGCGAATGCCCATGCGCGCCAGCGTTCGGGCGATGCGACACGCGATCTCGCCACGGTTGGCGATCAGAACGGTATGAAACATGGCGGGCTCCGGGGTCAGTGCGCGGTCGCGGCGGCGATGTTGCGCATCGCTTGCAGGTAGTCGGCCCAGCCGCCGAATTCGGTGATGTCTTTCGCTTCGCGGAGCGCAAACGGCTCGCAGATGAATCCCTTCACGCGTCGCCCGTCGAGGAGTTCCAGCGTGCCGATACCCAGCGGTGCCGGAATGCCTGCGACAAACGTGCCGAACGCGTCGGCGGGGACATCCCACAACTCGACGCGAATCGGGGCGCCGCTGTCCGCGCGGGCGAGCCCGGGCTTGGGCGGCGACGTGTTGGCAAGCGCGTAAAGCCGGTAGTTAGCGCTGGTCGTGGTGGCTTCGACGAAGCGAGCGTTGCGCGAGGTCAGCTCGTGGTTGAGTGGCATGCCGCGCAGATGCGCGCCGACGACGGCCACGCGAATGGTTGCCGCACCCTCGGCACGTGCGGGGAGCGAGGCGTCCTTCGGCAGCGGCAGACCGGTCGCGCCGCGCGGCAACTCGGTGCGGTGGTGCCACTTGGCGGCGTAGGCGGCGAGCGCACGTTCGCGCCAGGCATCGGCGATCAGCGTGATACCGAATGGCAGGCCGTCGCTTCGCAGGCTCGCGGGCACCGAGATGGCGCTCCAATCGAGCAGATTGACGAAGTTGGTGTACTTGCCCTGATTGCTGTTCAGGCGAACGGGGTCGTCAAGCAGCTCGGCGATTCGGTAATGCGTGGGGGCCGTGGGCACGAGCAGGGCGTCGAACTGCGCGAGGAGGGCGTCGGCGCGCCGCTTGAGTTCGGCAAGACGATAGACGCCGTCGAACGCATCGGCGGCGGAAAACTGCGTCGCCTTGAAGATGATGTCGCGCACCACCGGATGAATGTCGGCCTCGTTCGACTGTGCGAAGTCCCGCACAGCGGCATATCGTTCGGCGATCCAAGCGCCGTCGTAAAGCAATGCCGCGACCTCGTCGAACAGCGAGAAGTCGATCGGCACACAGGTGGCGCCGTGCGCCTGCATGGCGGCAACGGCGTCGCGGAAGGCTTGTTCTGCCAACGCGTCGCCAAAGAATTCGGGCTGCTGTGGAATGGCAAACCGCGGCGCGTCGGGCACGCGCCACCCCAAGGCCGCCGATGGCGCTTCACGTGACAGGCCATCGGTGACATCGAGCGCAGCGGCGACGTCATACACCCGCGTGGCATCGCCAACCGTCGTCGCAAAAACAGACACGCAGTCGAGCGTACGGCAGGCGGGCACTACCCCCGTGTTGCTAAGTGCACCGCGCGTGGGCTTGAGGCCGACGATATTGTTCAACCCTGCCGGCACGCGGCCAGAGCCTGCCGTGTCGGTGCCGAGGGAGAACGGGACCAGACCCCGCGCGACTACCGATGCGGACCCTGAACTTGAGCCGCCGCTGATGTAGTCGGCATCGAACGCGTTGGACGGAATGCCATACGGCGAGCGCACGCCGACGAGACCGGTGGCGAACTGATCGAGGTTGGTCTTGCCGATGACGATGGCGCCCGCGTCGACCAGTCGCGCGATGACCGTCGCGTCGCGATCCGGGGTGTAGGCAAAGGCCGGACAGCCGGCCGTCGTGTCGAAGCCGAGCGCGTCGATGTTGTCCTTGGCGGCAAACGGCACGCCGTAGAGCGGCAGCTTGTCGTGGTCTCCACCCGCAGCGGCTAACCGGTCGGCAAGGCGGGAGAGTTGCGCGGCGAGTGCTTTTTCCGACACCACGGAGATCCATGCGGGGTCTGGTGAGAGCAGCGTCTGACGCAACGTATTGAGCAGCGCTTCCGGGGTTGCCCCGCCGTGATACGCCTCAAGCCACTCGCCGATGGTCCATCCACGCATTTGGTACTCCTTCTTGTGTACAAGTTTGCATTTGTATTAACAAGAAGCGTGCCAAGGCTTGCCGGTAAAGGCTTTGGCGGTTTTGCGGGCGAAGTTGGTGCGCTGTCGCCGGGCGGTTTCTGTTCGTGTTGGTGCGCGTGGGCACCATGGGCACGCGCGCGCACCTCGAACGAGCCGTATTGCACCAAAGCCAGACCGACTACCTTGAAAGCGAGTATTGCGTGAGTGACTGCGGTTCCGTAATGTGTGCTCAGGTTCGGTGAATCGCGCGGAGACGGCGGAAAACCAAACCGGACGCAGGGCCGCAACTCGTAGGTCGTGTATGTCAATTCACAGGGAGTGTGAGATGCCAGTACAACAACGCGATGTGGCAAGACAGGTGTTGAGTGCTTTCGCTGCCGGCTTGCTGTTGGCAAGCGTTGGCGCGCAGGCCGAGCCGTTGCAATTGCCAACGGTGAAGGACGCGGCGCAAACGCGGTTGTTGCGGGAAGCCGACGCCCAGTACCAACTTTATGCGGATGCGCAGAACGTGTTCTTCTACGTCGACACCGCCAAGTCAGGCGATTGGCCTTGTCAGGTACCTGCGGCCCAACTGACGTCGCTGACGGGGACCTCAGATTATTCGGCAGGCGACGGCCCGACGGGTTACGGTCATCGCTACACCAACGTGGTTGTTCGTCCGGTATCGGCGAACTGCAAAGCTGGCAAGCTGGACGGGCAGGTCGAGTTGGTCTACGAAGCGGTACGCGAGTCGTGGGGGCCGAGTTATCGCGGGAGTTCTCAGCAGACCGGGCGCATCGTCGCAGAGATCGCAGACGGCAAGCTGGTGCATCGGCTGGAGTTGCGTAAATCGGTCGAGGGTTCGAAAGACGGCGGCGGGACCGCCATCCCGACGACGGCGGTCGCCAGTAGTGCCGAAGCGCCGGTGGGCGACTTCATGAATAGCGCGACCATTCTCGTGACGGGCGACGGTTCGAGAGTCTTCCTGAAGCGGCCCGTGAAGACGGCGCGCGGTCCGCGCCTTGAAAAGGCGTTCTACATCGGCACGACATTGATTGCCGTCGATCATGCCGATGCCAACGGCACGCCCGACGGTCTCTCGGTCAGCTACAAAGGCGGAACGGAGACCAAAAGCTGCATGAGCCAAGGCAAGCCCGCTGATATGAAGGTCTGCGGGAAATAGTGGCGGCGGCGATGACGACCGGATGAAGTACGAAAGCCAACGTGGGCAGCCACGTTGGCTTTCTCTTTGATGGTGCAGCGCTTATTTATCCTGCTCGTGGCTCATGGCTGCCGTGGCGAGTGCCGTTGCTGTGGCCGGTGCGGCCTCCTTGCGCTCGCTGTATCGGTCCGTCAGGTAGTCGGAGCGGTCGCGTACCAGCAGCGTGAACTTGTACAACTCCTCCATGACGTCGACAACCCGGTCGTAATAGGGCGACGGCTTCATGCGGCCATTCGCATCGAATTCCTGATACGCCTTCGCCACCGACGACTGGTTCGGAATCGTCACCATGCGCATCCAGCGCCCGAGCACACGCAGCGCATTGACCGAATTGAACGACTGCGAGCCGCCGCAGACCTGCATCACGGCGAGCGTGCGGCCCTGCGTCGGGCGGATACCGCCCATTTCCAGCGGCAGCCAGTCGATCTGATTCTTGAAGACGGCGCTCAGGGTGCCGTGCCGTTCCGGACTGCACCACACCTGACCTTCCGACCACTCAGAGAGCTTTCGCAGTTCGACCACCTTCGGATGATCGGCCGAGACGCTGTCTGTCATCGGCAACCCGTGAGGATCGAAGATGCGGGTCTCAGCCCCGAAGTGCTGAAGGATGCGTTCGGCTTCTTGTACCAGCAAACGGCTGTAAGACGTCTCGCGCAGCGAACCGTAGAGCAAAAGAATGCGAGGCGGATGAGCGCTGACGTTGGCGGGTTCGAGCTTGCGAAGGTCCGGCACATCGAGGGCCGGGTGGTTGATGTTGGGCATATCGATGTTCATTGAATGCGTCGGCCTTGGGCGTCGATGACGGCTTCACCGTCTTCTTTGGTAAACGCGCCTTGTTGCGGCGACGGCAGGATTTCGAGCACGCGCTCGGACGGGCGGCAGAGTCGCGTGCCCAAGTCCGTCATGACGAACGGGCGATTGATCAGGACCGGGTGCGCGAGCATGGCGTCGAGCAACTGGTCATCGCTCAGCGACGGGTCAGCAAGACCCAACTCGTCGTACGGCGTGCCTTTCTCGCGAATGGCCTCGCGCACGGTGAGCCCTGCGTCGCGAATCATGGTTTGCAGGGTGCTTCGGTCGGGTGGCGTGTTCAGGTATTCGATGATCACGGGCTCGATACCCGCGTTGCGAATCATGGCCAGCGTGTTGCGCGACGTGCCGCACGCGGGATTGTGAAAGATGGTGACGGACATGACGTTTCCTTAGTGCTTTGCTTCGCCTTGCTGCGCAGACTTATTGCGTGGACTTATTGCATGGACTTATTACGTTTCGTACCAGCGTTGCGAGCGATTGACGACGGTGACCACGAGGAGCATGACGGGCACTTCGATCAACACGCCGACAACCGTGGCGAGTGCCGCCCCTGACTGAAAACCGAAGAGACTGATTGCCGTAGCAACGGCCAGCTCAAAGAAATTGCTCGCGCCGATCAACGCGGACGGTCCCGCGACACAGTGCGCCACACCCAGCTTGCGGTTGAGCCAGTACGCCAGCCCGGAATTGAGCAGCACCTGCACGAGAATCGGGATCGCCAGCAGCAGGATGATCAGCGGTTGCTGGACGATGGCGTTGCCCTGAAAGCCGAACAACAGCACGAGCGTGGCAAGCAGTGCCGTGATCGAGTACGGCCCCAAGGCGCTGACGACGCGTTGATACGTCGCTTCGCCACGGGCAAGCAGCGCCTTTCGCAGGACCTGCGCGATCACCACGGGGATGACGATGTACAACCCGACCGAGGTCATCAAGGTGTCCCACGGGACGGTGATCGATGACAGCCCGAGGAGCAGCGCCACCACCGGGGCGAAGGCGACGATCATGATCGCGTCGTTGAGCGCCACCTGCGACAGCGTGAAGTACGGATCACCTTTGCAAAGCTGCGACCAGACGAAGACCATGGCGGTGCAGGGCGCGGCGGCCAGCAAAATGAGACCCGCGATGTAGCTGTCGATCTGATCGGACGGCAGCCACGCGGCAAACAGATGACGTACGAAGATCCAGCCCAAAAGCGCCATCGAGAACGGTTTGACGAACCAATTCACGAACAGCGTGACGCCGATGCCACGCCAATGACCGGTCACTTGCCCCATCGCGCTGAAGTCGATCTTGATCAGCATCGGGATGATCATCACCCAGATGAGTACGCCCACCGGCAGATTGACTTGCGCGACTTCCATGGCGCCGACTGCGCGGAAAATGCCCGGCAGCCATTGCCCCAGCAGAATGCCGGCGACGATGCACAGCGCGACCCACGCGGTCAGATAGCGCTCGAAGAAACCGATGGCACTGGACGAGGCCGTCGAGGCTTGCGATGCGGATGTCGGCGTGGTGCTCATGACTTGGGCTTCATCGGGACGGTGCAAGCCGTATCGGGCAGGCACGGGACACCGCCACAGCAGTTTTCCGTGAGATAGCCAAGCAGGTCGTTCATGGTCTCGAAGCGAGCCATGTAGATGATGGAGCGGCCGTCTTGACGGCTAGCTAGCAGTTCGGCGCGGTGCAGTTCCTTGAGATGGAAGGACAGCGACGACGCCGGCATGTCCATCAACTCGGCGATACGGCCAGCGGGCAAGCCGTCAGGTCCCGCCTGCACCAGCAAGCGGAAGACCGATAGACGGACGGAATGAGCAAGCGCAGCCAGCGCTTCGAGGGCGTTATTGGTTTCCATGTTTCGAATATAGTCGAAACATGGAAATATCTCAAGCGAGAGATTGGGCGGCTTGCGATGGCTTATCGACTCGCGGTGCCGGATGTTCCGGCGCGTTGCCGCAGTTTGTCCACACGGTCATCAAGCGTCCTGTCGGCGGACTGTTGCGCCTCGACGAGCCGTTTCAGCGCGGCCTCGTCTTCGGCGAGGCGCGTCTCAGACTGGAGAAGCAGTTCCGCCATGTCGTGTGCGGACGGGCCGCCGCCGTGACAGCGGCGCGCCACGGCCTTGCGCGGGTCGAGTGCGTCGGAAATTTCGTCGCCCGTCAGCGTAAGGTCTCGGCCGCTCGCTTCCAGCGCCGCACGCGACACCAGCTCGGGACCGATCTCGCGGATCGGCACCTGCGCTTCCAAGGCAAGCCGGACTACGCGGCCGGTGATGTGATGGGCCTCCTTGAACGAGAGTCCTGCGGATTGCACGAGGTGGTCGGCAAGATCGGTCGCCGTCGCGAAGTTTGCGCCCGCGAGGGCCAGCATGCGTTCAACGTTGGGTTCGGCGCGCTCGACGATCTGACGCACGACAGGCATCAGCCCATTGAGCTCGTCGAGAGCTTGCCAGACCCAATGCAGGCTGTCGGCATTTGCGTCGAGCACGTGGGAGTAAGGCGCGGCGCGGAACGCACCGAAAGCCGTCACCATCGCGCCGAGCAAGTGGGCCTGGCGCCCCTTCACGAACTCGAGAACGGCCTGATTCTTCTTCTGCGGCATGATGCTCGACGTGATGGCCAGAGAATCGGGCAACGTCAGCGTGCCGAACTCGAACGTCGACATGGTGTAGAAGTCCTGCGCCATGCGCCCGAAGGTCGTCGAGACGAACAGCGCTGCTGTGAGCAATTCCAGAATGGCGTCCTTGCTGGCGACGGCATCCAGTGCGTGCGGCATCGGGCCCGAGAAGCCGAGCAGCGCCGCAGTCAGTTCGCGATCGATCGCAAACGTTGTACCCGCCATGGCACCTGCCCCTAACGGACACTGATTCAGGTGCGCGTAGGCCTGCGCACCTCTCGTGAAGTCGCGCTGCAAACCGTTTTCGATACCGAGAAGATAGAAGCCGTAGGTGATCGGCTGCGCGTGCTGCATATGGGTGTAGCCCGGCATCACGCAATCGGCATACGTCTTGGCGCGCTCGATCAGGGCGCGGCGAAGCGCTAGCGTGCCTCCCATCAGATCCCGAGCGCTTTGCCGGGCGCGCATGCGGTCCAGCGTGGACTGAAGGTCGTTGCGGCTGCGGGCCATGTGAAGACGTCCGCCTACGTCCTGCCCGAGTCGTTGGATGACTTGCGCCTCGTAGTTGAAATAGACGTCTTCGAGCGAGCTATCCAGCGTGAAAGCGTCCGGACCTTCCTTTGCCAGCGCCTCGACCACGTCAAGCAGGGCTGCCGCATGGTCTGCGCTCAGCAGACCCGTGTCGGCCAGCATGACGACGTGTGCTTCGTTGATCCGGCGCAGGTGCGGCAGCATGGGGCCAAAGGCGCCCTCGATCCACGGAAGAAAGATGGCGTTCTGGACTTCTTGGGAAAGCGGTTCGTGTAACAGGCCGCTGACGAGCGATTCCATGTCGGCTCCTTGGTTGATGTTCACAACCTCATTAACGCTGGTTGCGACATATGCGGTCAAGTTACATTAATGACTTCGAAAAGTCGGAAAACTCATACCATGATGACGCTTAAACAGATCGAGGCCTTTCGCGCCGTCATGCTCGGCCGGAGCATGACCGAGGCCGCGAAACTGCTGTTCGTGACACAGTCCGCTGTGAGCAAGATCATGCGGGAGTTCGAGGAAGAGGTCGGCTTCGCGCTGTTTTCCCGGCGAAAAGGCGGGCTGGTGCCGACGGCCGCCGCGACAGCGCTGTACACGCAGGTCGAGCGGGTATTCGTGGGGCTCGACCAGGTCTCCCAGACCGCCGAGCGTATTCGGCAGCAGCATCAGGGGCAGTTGCGCGTCGTGGCGATGTCGGCACTGTCGAGTGATTTGTTGCAGTCGGCGATTGCCCGGTTCCGGCAGCAGCATCCTAAGGTCGGCGTGTCGCTGGAAATCTACAATTCGAGCGAAGTGACCAATCTGGTGGCGTCGGGGTTGTTCGATATCGGCTATTCGATGACGCCGGTCGAGCGCGACAAGGTGAGAGCCGGCACGCCGTGGCGCGTGAATTGCGTTTGCCTGCTGCCACCGCGTCATCGACTGGCGAGAAAGCGCGTCGTGACGGCGCGCGACCTCGAAAACGAGCCTTTTATTTCCTTCGCCTCGGGCAACACGACACGGCTTGCCGTCGACAGTCTGTTCAAGTCGGAGAACATCCGCCGGCAGACAGAAGTTGAGGCCAGTTGGTCGATTGCCGTGAGCGCGATGGTGGCCAAGGGCCTCGGTGTTGCCATCATCGACCCGTTCACCGCCGAGGTCGCGAAACAGTGCGGTTGTATCGTTCGGCCGTTTCAGCCGGCGATCGAGTTCACGTTTGCCGAACTGCGCGCGCTTCGGGCGGTGCCGGACCCACTGGCTGATGCCTTCAGTGAGACCGTTCGCGAGTGTCTTGGCCTGTACGTCGGCGAATGAGCGCGCGGGCCGACGGCGCTCGACACCAGAGGCGGTGGGTTTTCAATGCGCGGCCACCGGACCACTTGCGGCGTTCCTGTCGGGCTTCGTGAACCAGATCAGGGGAATGATCAGTACGAAGATCACGCCGGAAATCCAGAAAATATCATCCAGTCCCAGCATGACCGCCTGAAGATTCAGGCTGTTCTCGATGAATGCCAGCGCCTGCGCGTACGAGAACCCGTTCACGGTCTGTAAGGTGTTGATGGATGACTGAACCGATGGACTGCCGACAACGATCTGTTCGGTGAGGCGGGCATGGTGGAGGATGGTGCGGTCGCTCCATGCGGTGGCTGTCAGCGAGGTACTCATCGCGCCGCAGAACGTGCGGACAAAGTTCGACAGGCCAGCCGCCGCCGGGATCTTCTCAGGGGGAAGCCCGGACAGGAGAATGGCTGTCAGCGGGACGAAGAATAGGGCGGTCGGTATGCCCTGCAACAGCGTGGGCAACACCAGCGAGCGCATGTCGATACCCGTGGTGAATTGCGCACGCATAAAGAACACGCCGGCAAAGCCCACGAAGGCCAGCGTGGCGAGTATGCGCAGGTCGGTTTTCGGGATGATGCGTCCGAGCATTGGCGTGAGCAGGACGGCGAAGATCCCGAGCGGCGCGGTGGCGAGACCCGCTTGCAGGGCGGGATAGCCGAGGTACTGCTGCATCCACTGCGGCAACACGACCAGATTCGCGAAAAAGATGCCGTACGCCACGGAAATGGCCACCGTGCCAGCGAGGAAGTTGCGGCCTTTGAACAGCCGCAAATCGACAATCGGGTGGGCATCGGTGAATTCCCAGATGATGAAGAATGCGAACCCGATCACTGCGACTAGTCCGAGCACCACGACGGTTGTCGAGTGGAACCAGTCGAGATCCTTGCCCTTATCGAGCATGATCTGCAACGCCGCGACCCACATCACCAGCAACGACAAGCCGACCACGTCGATCGGCAGCTTGCGGCGCTCGGACTCACGATCGCGGTAGATCATCCACGTCACGGCGGCGGCAAACAGGCCGACGGGGATGTTGATATAGAAGATCCACGACCACGAGTAGTTGTCGGTCATCCAGCCGCCGAGGGCTGGACCTGCGATGGGGCCGACAGTGGCGGTCATGGCCCAGAGCGCCAGCGCCGTCGAGCTTTTCTGCTTTGGATAGGAGCCGAGCAGGATCGCTTGCGAGAGCGGTGTCATCGGACCGGCGACGGCCCCTTGCAGTACACGTGCGGCAAGCAATGTCGGCAGGTTCGGCGCAATGCCGCACAGCCACGACGACAAGACGAAAAGCAGAATCGAGATCACGAACAGCCGTACCTGACCGACCCGCTGTGTCAACCAGCCAGTCAGCGGAATGGACACCGCGTTGGCCGCCGCGAACAGCGTGATGACCCAGGTGCCTTCATCCACCGAGACCCCAAGATTTCCGGAGATGGTCGGAATGGCCACGTTGGCGATCGAGGAATCCAGCACGTTCATGAACGTTGCTAACGCCACCGCGAAACTGGCGAGGGCCAGCTTGCCGCCTTTGAGGGGTGGCAGTTCGGCGGGCTTGCGCGGCGTTGGCGCCGGTTCTGAATGGGAGCTTATTGTCTTATCAATGTCTGACATGTCAGATAAATTCCGAAAAAAACACGTGGGTCAGTCGCCCACGAATTTTTTGAGCAAGTTGAGAAACTGCTTGAACTCTTCGGCGGAGAAGTCCTTCAGCCGGTGATTCAGGACGTGCGGTGCAATATCGGGAATTTGGTCGTCGACGCGTTTTCCGGCAGGGGTCAGTGCCAATTTGACGACGCGGCGGTCCTCGGTACTGCGATGGCGGGAGATGAGACCTTTGGCTTCGAGCTTGTCCAGCATCCGCGTGGTCGAGCCGGAATCCATCGCGAGCATCTTGCTCATTTCAAGTGGAGTGGTGATCTCGCCAACCCCCAATGTGCGCAGGATGCCCATTTGCGGCCCGGTGAGGTCGAGAGGCTTCAGTGCCTGATCCATTTCTGCGGCCAACAGGTTGCGGGCCTTGCTCAGGTAGAAGCCAACGCTCTGCGTCAGTTGGAAGTTGTTGCGGTCGTAGTGATTCACGCCAGACCCGGACTCAGATTTTAATTGCCTGAACAGTATTTGATAAGTCAGGTAAAGTCAAGCGTCCGCCAAGCGATGCTTCGATCCTGTCGAATCTGGTGAGTTGCAACTGCAATTGTGGGGTGGCATGATGCTGTCAGTTGCAATTGCAATCGTATAAAAAAATGAAAGAGGACCGATCTGATGACAATCCAGCTCTACGGTTTTTGGCGATCGAATGCGGCGTTCCGCGTTCGGGTGGCGCTTGCGCTCAAGCACCTGCCGTTTGAAGAAATTGAAGTCGACATTCTGTCGGGGCGTCAGTTTGACGCCGAGTACGCTGCGGTCAACGCGGAGCACGTGGTGCCCACGTTGGTCCATGACGGCCATCGAGTGTTTCAGTCGATGGCGATCATGGAGTATCTCGATGAGGCGTACCCCGAGCCGCGATTGCTGCCGGAAGATTTGAAGGACCGGGCGTATGCGCGGGCACTGGCGTCCGTGTCGATTGCGGACTCGCATCCGTTGACGGTGCCGCGTGTTCGCAAGCATCTCGGGCAGACGTTTGGGGCTGACGGCGCGGCCATTGAGGCGTGGTGCCGGCACTGGGTGAGGGAAGGGCTGGCGACGTACGAGCGGCTATTGAGCCAACGTCCCGCAGAACCGTTTGCACTGGGCACCGCACCGACGCTCGCGGATATTGGCATCGCCAGTCAGATCGCGTTGGCCCATGTGTACGACATGGACCTCGTCGCGTTTCCGAAGGTGTCTGCGTTAGGGAAGCAGTGTTTCAAGCTGCCCGCGTTTGCACAGGCGCATCCGTTCGAGCAAGCGGGCTACCGGCGGCGGGGGAATTGAGGGCAGGGCGTGCCTGAGGGGACACCGCCCCCTATCGGCCATCGCGCCTTTGCGCGGCGGCCATTGCTGATGACTTTGGCTATGTCGGGGGGATTGCTGCTATGCCAGCTGCGCCACCGGTGCCGGTGCGGTGGAGAAGCGTTCGCGCAGTTCTTCCAGACCCAGCGACGCGAGGACTTCTTCGAGGCGTTCGGCGGGACGGCGGCGCGGCAGGTTCTTGTATTGGGCGATGATCAGCTCGTTCTTCATCGAGTGTTCCCAGCCGACCAATTCGGTCACCGTGACGTGGTAGCCATGGGCTTCCAGTTGCAGGCAGCGCAGCACATTGGTGATCTGGCTGCCGAACTCGCGCGTATGCAGCGGGTGGCGCCAGATTTCGGTCAGTGCGTTGCCCGCCAGTTGCTTGCCTTTGTGCTTGCGCAGCACACCGGCGACTTCGGCCTGACAGCACGGCACGAGCACGATGTGGCGTGCCTGCTTGGCCAGCGCGAAACGGATGGCGTCGTCGGTGGCGGTATTGCAGGCGTGCAGCGCGGTAACGACGTCGATGGTCGACGGCAGCGCGGGTGACGTGATCGAATCAGCGACTGACAGGTTGAGGAACGACATTCCCGAGAAGCCCAGCCGTGCGGCCAGGGCTTGCGAGGTCGTGACAAGTTCCTCACGGGTTTCGATGCCGTAGATGTGCGAGTCGTCGGCGAGCGCTTTGAAGAACAGGTCGTAGAGGATGAAGCCGAGGTACGACTTGCCGGCGCCGTGGTCAGCGAGCGTCACGCGGCCTTTTTCGGTTTTGACTTCTTGCAGCAGGGGTTCGATGAACTGGAACAGGTGGTAGACCTGCTTGAGCTTGCGCCGGCTGTCCTGATTCATCTTGCCGTCACGCGTCAGGATATGGAGTTCCTTGAGCAGCTCGATGGACTGACCGGGGCGGATTTCGTGGGTATTCGACATGTGCGGACTAAGTAAGCTGCGGGACGCGAGGCGTCCTGGAAACCGACAGTTTACCGAAATTAGTGCGAGGGCCTGTGTGAGCGGCAAATTCTTGCGGGTTTTGTCGCTCAAGCCTCGATGACGGGGGCTCAGAAGATGTACAGGGAAATCAGCAAGGCCGCGAGCGAGCCTAGGTAGAGACAGACCTTCAGTTTTTCCTTTCTTGCGTCGCGCTCGGACAGGACGGGAATGTACAAACCGAATCTTCGTCGTTGCTGTTGGCGTCGATAGATGTACGCCAGACCAACAACGCATACGATGTAAAAAATCCCCTCTATAGCTCGCATGCCCAATCCCCGTGATTATTTGGATTCTCGTTTCAATGGAATCTAGCAGAGCGGGCGTTGAGTCAGCACTTCAAACACGTATTTATTATTCGCATAATGTACAAAAGGTCAGTGCTAACTTTAGCTGGTACTACGCGGCGGAGAACAAGACTCCGCGCGCGTTAGCGGGTAGCACCAGCGTGCGAAAACCCTTGGAAATCTTTTCCAGAAAATCAGACCACGTGCGGCGATCAGATTCGTTTCGCGCACGTTCGTAGTTCACGGCGGCGATAACGGTAATCGGGTCCACTTCAAGGATCTCCGCGACGCGCAGCGCCACGATGTCCTCAAAAAATCCCTGTCCCAAACGATAGCGGCTCACCGCAGCACGGGTGACGCCGAGAACCTTTGCCGCTGCGTAATCGGACGGCAAATCGCGCCGCGCTTTCACGGCGTCGAGAAATTCGACGGTAGTTTTCATTCCAAACCCCTTTTGAATCAATCCACTGCGAAGGATAGTCGGAACGTCAACAGGCCGCAACGTCACGAACTCTTGACGCGTCAAGATCCCGTGACATATATTCGCATTGCGCGCACCGCCAGCCTGTCAAATCAATCCAATCCCGCAGGCGCGAGGAGGCCACCGAGCAAGGCGGTGCGCGGTTTTATCCGGTCGAATAGCAGGGATTGGAATGCGTAAGGGGATTCGGCAATGCGTAATACAACGTTACAAATTTCCCGCTACAGCGAAGACGTGGACTACCTGCCGGGTAGCGTCAACGACAACACGTGCGGCGCGCATCGCCCCGCGCAGTTTCCTGACGTGTCGGGCCAGCGCACGCGTGAACTGGCTGATGCCGCGCTCGCTGCGATCTATCGCATGATGCGAGCGCGCGCGCCGCGCCGTCACGTCCGCACCGCCGCCTGATGCCGTACGCGCGCCTGTCCACCGACGCCGATTGGTCCGCCGCCCGGGTGGCGGGCCTGCCGCCGCGCTGGCAGCGGCGCGTTATCACGCGTTGGCTTGATGACCGGCGCGGCGACGTTTCCGACACTGCCCCGGCGCGCGCCGCGGCGAATCTCGCACTGCTCACGATCACCGACCGGCTGGCCGCTGTGCGCTTGCCGCTGGCGGCGCAGGACGCGCAGGTATGCGAGCGCGCGGCACTGCTGGCGACAGAATGCATGTCGCTGGCGTCCGTGTGGCATGAGCCGAAGCACTTGCGTATGGCGATGGAGCGCGTAGTTCTGGCGAACCACTGCCAGCCCCCGGCGGGGGAGGCGATCAACCCGCGCACCGGTGAGATTCGCGGCGTGCGTGACGCTGGCGCGATTGCGCGCATGAGTGACCCGCTGTGGTGGCGTCGGGCGCTGCGGCGCATGCATGCCAAGGCCGTTGAGTCGGCGGCGATCGAACTCGGCTACGTGAACGTGCGCCGCGATGTGTATGTCTCGAACGAAAGTCTCGAGCGCCGGGGGCAGCAGCGCAAGCGCAACGCCGACATGCTCGAAGGCACGATCGCGCGCAACGAAGACGGCGACGAATTCACGCTTGCCGCGCTGGCCGCGCGCAGTGTCGCCAACAAGTCGATCCGCCGCGCCGAACTGATGACGCGCATCTCCGGATTCGAGCGCATCGCGCGCGACTTGGGGCACGTCGGCCTGTTCTTCACCGTGACGTGCCCCAGCCGCATGCACAAGTGGCGCAAACACAAAGCGGGCGGCGTATCGCTGAATCCACGATACGACGGCACCACGCCGCGCGATGCGCAAGCGCACCTATCCCAGATGTGGAGCCGCTTGCGCGCCAAGCTAGACCGGCAGGGCGTGGACTGGTACGGGTTCCGTATCGCTGAACCGAATCACGACGGTACGCCCCATTGGCACGTCCTCGTGTTCTTCAAAGCGCAATGGCCGGGGCAGGCGGCACGTGCGGCCCTGCCGCGCGTGTGCGCGACGGTGCGCCGGTACGCGCTCAAGGACTCCCCCGGCGAGTTTGGCGCAAAGCGCCACCGTGCGGACTTTGAGCCCATCGATTGGAACAAGGGCACGGCGGCTGGCTACATCGCCAAGTACGTCAGCAAGAACATTGACGGTTATGCCGTGGGCGATGACCTGTACGGCAATCCGGCGCTCGAATCATCGGCCCGCGTCGAGGCGTGGGCGGCTACGTGGGGCATCCGTCAGTTTCAGCAGGTCGGCGGCCCGCCGGTCGGCGTGTGGCGCGAACTGCGTCGCGTTGATGCCCTGCCGGACGACGCCCCCGATTCGCTCGTGCGGGCGCATCTGGCCGTGAACAAGACGGCGGCCGTTGAGGGTGACGGCAAGGCGTCCGTGTCATGGGCGAATTACATCAAGGCGCAGGGCGGCGTAGGCGTGCCGCGCGATGCCCTGCAAATCCAACTTTTCAAAGAACACGACGAACGCACCGGCCGTTACGGCGACGCCATGCCGGCCGTCGTGCGTGGCGTTCGCGCAAACGGCGTCGAGACCTACCGCGACGGGATCGTGATGCGCGAGCGCTCGATTCAATGCGTGGTCCGAAGCGTCCGGCACGCATGGGAAATCGTGTCGCGCCGCGCACGCGAGGGTTCGAAAGCGGCCATCGGCCGCGCTTGGACTCGTGTCAATAACTGTACGCGGGGCGCCGACGGTAAGGCGCCCGCCTTTCCGCATGGTGAAAGGCATGATGAGTGGATTTCAGCATACGAAATGGCGTCCGGATGGATGCCGACATAGCGGGGAGAAATGGACGCAACTACGCAAAAAAAGCTCGAAAACGTGCACCGCGAAGCGAAGGCATTGCCCGCGCTCGTCCGAGCGCAGGGCGGCAAGTTCTTCGATGCGCTGCTCGACATTCTCGACCATCTGGCACAACGGGACAGCCGGATAGTTGCATCACAAACCAGTCCCGAGCGAGGTAATCATGAGTGAAGCACTCCGCGCGCTGCTGGCGCGCTTCGATGAACTGCAACCGCATTTGCACGACACGGGCTCCAACTTGTTAGCGGAAATCCATAACGATTTGGCCGCCGCTGCGGCGCAGGCTGAGACGGCACCGCCACCGGTTGACCCTGCGACCGTTGCGGCGCAGGGCGTGGAGGATGCATTGGCCGCACTCGGCGTGAAGGTCGACGCGCTGGCCGCTCCCATCGCCGCCATTGCGGCAGAACTCGGCCACACCGGCGGAGCGACGTAAGCATGACGGCGGCCGGGGGGAACGCCTGTACGTGCCCGATCTGCAAGACCGACCGGGCAAGGTGGGGGGTGATGACGAAATCGGGGCGGGTGCATATCACCTGCAACGCCTGCGGGGTGCAGGTGTTCGCGCGGGGTGATGAGGCAGACGAACTCATGCGAGACCAGTTTATCGCCGCCAACGAACGTAACGTAACGAACGGGGAGGCGTTGCCCGCGCCGCCCGTAACGAATGAACAGGGCAGGGGAGGGTTCGCCGTATGGCCGGAGATGTGATTGCTTTCGATCTGCTCGAACGAAAGGCCGCCGCGTTTGAGTCGCAAATTGAGACGGCGGCGGCGGCACCGCTGCCGGGCGAGCCTGAGCCGATCAACCCGGCGGACGAACTGGCAGAACTGATCGTTCTGGGCGTTACGGTTGCGTCGCCGCTCCTGCCCTACCTGCCATCGATCTATACGCCGGACGTGTGCAAGCAACTGGCCGCCGCCATCGTGCCGGTGGCAGAGAAGTACGGCATCGACGTGTCCGGCGTGCGCGGCGGACCGGAACTCACGTTGATCATGACGGCGTTGCCGTTGGCAGCGATGACGTTTGCGGCGCACAAGCAATGGCGCGCCGAGGTGGAGAAGGCGCGCACGCTTGAGATGGATGCACAGAACGGCCGCGTGGCTCACGGGCCGCCCGCGCCTCAGACGAAGGTTGAGGACCACGGCGGGAGGCTTCGCGCGGCATGAGTACCAACAAAGCAAACATCGTCGCTGTTATGGGGGCGTCGGGGTCGGGCAAATCGGCGTGGATCAAGCAGCAGTTGCGCACCGGTTCGCCCGCGCGGCTGCTGATTTGGGACCCGCAGGACGAATACATGGCGTTTGGCCGACCGATCACCGATCTGCGCGAACTGACGGCATCCGTGCGGGGTGCCGTTGAAGCGGGGGAGGGCATGGCACTCGTCTACCAGCCGGGAAACGCATTTAGCACATACGGGGCAAAGTTCGACCTGTTCTGCGAACTCGCATACGCAACGGAAAACTGCTGCGTGGTGGTGGACGAACTCGGCGACGTAACCGAACCCAGTCGCGCGCCGGACGGTTGGTCGATCCTGTCGCGCAAGGGGCGGCACCACGGGCTGACGCTGTTCGGTGGTGCACAGCGCCCCGCCAACATTGACAAGGACTTCATCGGCAACGCCACGTTGGTGCATTGCGGGCGCCTGAATTACGACAACGACGTGAAGGTCATGGCGAACGCGTTGCGCGTGCCCGTCGATCAAGTCAGCGGGTTGGAAAACCTCGCTTACATCGAGCGCAACATGAGTACGGGCGAAGTGCGTAGCGGAAAGCTGACGTTTTGAGCCGAACGTAACGTAACGGCCGCCACTTCCCGGCGGCCGTTTTCTTGCCTAGGGTTCGACCTGCAAATCCCATTTCACACGTCGAGCGAGGGCAACGACATGAGTATCAAGGAAATCGGCAAGACGGTTTTGATTACCGCCGTTGCCATGGTGCTGATCAACAAGGGCAAAAAGTACCTGCCCACCAGCGTGCAATCGCTGCTGAGCTAAGGCGGCCGGTATGAGCGATATCAAACACGCAGTCAAGACAACGGCACTTGTGCTGGTGGTCATCTTCATCGCGCGACAACTGCCGGTCACGAGTCAACTCGTGGGCATCGCGCTTTACGGCAACACCAACTCGTAAGGACGCGGCAATGGCAATCGTTCAACAACTCCCGCCCTTCAATAACGTCGTGGCCACCGGTGTCGCGACGCTGCGCATCCCGAAGTGGAACAACACGCTCACGCGTGTGGTGCTGGATCTCGGCGGCACGACGTTCACCAAGGCCATGATTACCGATATCAAGGTCAAGATCGGCGTGCGCACGACGTACAACTGCACCGGCGCGGTGCTCGATACCGTCAACAAGTACAAGGGCATTTACGACGCGCCCAATCAGTTGACCATCGACTTTACCGAGCGCGACGCACCGTCGATCGACGGTAAGGAAATCGGCGGTTACGACATGGCCGCCTTGCCGGATCAGGTCTCCATCGAAGTGACGATCACGGGCGCAACTGCGCCGACGCTCAACGCGTTCGCGTTCCTGACCGCCAGCCAAGGTAAAGCCGGTGCACTCGTGCACAAGCTGCTTTACTTCCCGACGAGTACGACGGTCGGCGGCAAGTTCATGATCAACTTCAACCCGCAGGGCGCGCTCATCAAGCGCGTGCACCTGTTCTATGCGGGTGCGTCGTGGGTCGGCAACGGCGACGGCAACATCAATCGCGTCGAGGTCAAGAAAAACGGCATCGTGGTCATGGATACGACGGATCACATCCGGCGTTTCGTGCAGAACGAGTACAAGAAGGTGCCGCAGGCGGGGCATTTCGCGGTCGACTTCATTGTCGATAACAACCAGTCGGCAATGCTCATCACGCAGGACGCAAAGAGTCTCGAATTCAATGCGTACCTGTCGGCGGGTGACACGATCAACGCGTATCTCGAACTGCTCGACGCGCCCTACAACGCATAAAGGCAGGGGGCAGCGATGTCATTTTCTTACGACTCGAACGGCAATCTGGTGCAGGTTGACGACTCGATGAACATGCAGCCGGGGAGCTACTACAGCAACCCGGTGTCGCCGCAATCGAGCAGCGTTACCGACGGCATTTTCGGCCAGCGTGTCGGGGACATTCTCCAATACGGGCTGATGCGCGCCATCGACGTGGCAAGCATCAACGCATTGCAGCCGACCAACACCATGGTGGTAACGCAGCCGTTGGGGACGATGTACGGCTACAACGGGCCGGTGGCCCGTGCGGGGATTGGCGGCGGCACGTTGCTGCTGCTGGCCGTGGGGGCGCTGTTCCTGTTTGCCGAACATAAGGGGTAAGCGGAACCATGAACCCGTATTTGCTCGCGGTCGCGGCGCAACAAACGTCGAACGTGTTGGGAAACATGGTCGGCGGCGCAAAAATGTCGTCGGCAAACCCGATCACCGACGGGAGCATGAACAACTCGGGGTGGACGGTGGCGCTCGGCGGTTCGACTGCGAGCGCCGTGCCGACCGTCACGAGCGCCGCGCAATCGACGCTGCAAAACCCGGTCGTGCTGGTCGCGCTCGTCATCATGGTGATGGCATGGCGCGCACGGTAATCGAGTGCCGGCCGGAGCCGATGACGGCCGCTGTGCTGGCGGAAATCGCTGACGCGTTCGACGCGCCTGCGGCACGAGAGAAAACCAGCACGAGCGACGGTGTTGTCGATGCGGTGGACGTGGCACAGGGTGGCCACTTCTTCCGCGTGACTGCCGACGGTACGCCGGTGGCGTTCTACGTCCTTGGCTTCCACTCGGAGGCTCGCGGTATTGTGGCCACGGTACGGTTGGCGCATGGTCGCGCCGGGTTCGATCTGGTCGAGAACGTATTGCCGTTGATCGAGCGCCAGTGTCACGAATGCGTGACGCTGCGCATGGAAACGCGGCGACGGGGACTCATCAAGAAACTGCGCGCGGCGGGGTATCGCACCACGTCAGTGACGCTACGGAAAACACTATGATTCGACGCCCGCAAGAACTCATGTTGATGCGGTTGGGCCTGCCGATGATTCCCGCGAATGGTGGATCGGAGAGCGAGTCGAGCGCCAGCACCAGCGCCGAGGATAAACGCGTGGTCACCGACCACGGCATCGGCGTGTCCGGCAATAGCAATCAGGTTGTGGCGAATATCGGTGACCTTGGCGCAATCACTGCGGCGTTTGACTTCGCGACGACGGCCAACAAGACCGCGCACGACGATATGACATCGGCGGTGGGCCTCGCACAAGGTGCGATCAACACTAACGCGGATCTGTTCAAGACGAACGCGAAATCGCTTTTTGACAATCTTGGCGGTCTCATCGACTTTGCCAAGGACACCGCCAAGACGGCGCAGGAAGTGAACCAGACCGCGACGCAGGCGGTAGCGGGCGCGTATTCCACGGCGCAGGAAATCAGCAACGGGCAAAAATTTCTCGTGGCTGGTGGACTGGTAATTGCCGGGATCGTTGCGGTAACGGCGTTGAAGGGGAAAATCCTTTGAACATCCAGTCGTATGACTTCAATTTGAAGGCACCGGGCGCGTCGATGATGATCGACGCGAACGCGCAGGTTCTGGATTTTGTTGACTGCACAGACTCCAACGGTGCGATCAAGGTCATCCCGGATTTGCAGCAGGGCGGCATGGCGTTGCGCTTGGGGCAGGGGTTCGACGCAGGTTCGCCCGTCAAAAGCTGGCTGATTATCAACGCCAGCACCGGCCCGGTATCGGGGACTGTCGTTCTGTCAGACGCGGGATTCCGAAATTTCCGCATGTTCGGCAACGTGAACGTCATCGACAACGGTGTCGCGCGGAGCTTGGCGAACACGACGTTTATCGGAGCGGCGGGGGTGACAGGGATCGCGGGGAATTTTTCGCAGGTCCAGTTATGGAACCCTCCGGGCAACGCGAAAAATGTCGTGCTGCAAACAATTTACGCGAATTCCGCTGCGGTTGGCTACGCGCAAATTCGTCCTTCGAGCGTGGCGCTCGCAACGAGCGCCGGGGGTGGTGGCTCCAAAAACATAAACGCCGCTGGCAGCACTGCGCAACTGCGAACGCAACAATCGGCGGCCTTGGTGGGCGGCCAGTCGTTGGGTGGTGGAGCGCTGCAAGCCGGTGCGAATTTCGTGTTTAGCCTGCGCGAGCCAATCGTAATTACGCCGGGGAACGGGCTGACCATCAACGGTGCAATCGGGCAGGACATGAGCGCCGTGTTCGAATTCTTCGAGCAGTAACGATGCAGCGCGCAACGTTCGCGGCCGTCGTTGTGGTGGTGATGGGGGGCTACTTCTGGCTGCGGGAGCAGCAGCGAGCAGACGAGCCGGGGGCCATCGAACCCGATGCGATGGACACGGCGATGGGATTTTTTAGCGATGCGGCATACCTGTTGGATGCCGCGCCGACAGACGACACAAGCACGGACACGGATATGGCACAGACGAACCGCGCCGCCTTTCTGGCGATGATCCGATACAGCGAGGGCGCGACCTATAACACGTTGTTTGGTGGTGGCACATTCAACGGCTACGCGGATCACCCGCGCCAGTACATAACAAAGACTGTGGCGGGAAAGCCTCTTACGTCGAGCGCAGCGGGCGCTTATCAAATGTTGGCGCGCACGTGGGACTCGCTCAAAGCGCGCTTGAGCCTGCCGGACTTCTCTCCCGCCAGTCAAGACGCGGGGGCAATCGAATTGATTCGAGAGTGGGGCGCACTGCCGGACGTTGATGCGGGCCGGTTTGCGGTCGCGGTGCAAAAGGTGCGCAAGGTATGGGCGAGTTTGCCGGGGGCCGGATACGGCCAGCCGGAGCGCGCGCTGTCCGCCTTGCAGCAGGTCTATCAGAACGCTGGCGGGGTGGTTTATGGCTAAGGCAGTGGTGGGCGGCGGTGGCGGTGGCGGAGACTTCATGATGCTGGCCGCCGTGGGGTTGGTGGCTTTCATGATGACGCGTCGAGCGACGGCCGCACCTGTGCAAACGCGCCCGGTGGGCAACGCTCAGTCGAGCGGCGCAAGTGGCATGCCGATGGGGTCGATTCTGCGCGGATTGCTCGGAACCGGTTCGAGCGACGTGTTGCAGACAGGCGGCTACAGCGGTGGCAGCTACGGATTCAACACCATCCGCGCAGTGGACAACGCGACGGCGGCGGTGCAAGGGCAAATCAGTGCCGACTATGCGGCCGGTGCTGGCTGGCTGGTGCCGTACAACTGGAATCAATGGAGCATGGGCGGAAATTCGCGGTTCATCTTGCCCGACCAGTTGAACCCGACGAACGATTTGCTTGCTGGCTTCGATAACCCGGCGAACTACGGCTGATATGGCGCTTTCCGACGACATGAAATTCAAGCTGGCCGTCGCGGGTATTGCCGTGGCTGCGGTTGTCTACGTCGGCAGGCGTGCCACAACGGCGGCAACGTCGGCCCTGAACAACTTCACCAGCGGCGCGTTCAATTACGTGCAAGACGCTCGAGCTACGGGCGTCCAGACGTACGACAGTCTGGGGCTCACGCAGGTGAACAACTGGCTCGGCGGGCTTCTCGATCCGCTGGGCATGTTTGATCCAAACGGCAATGCCTTCGACCATTGGGTAGCGTTGCCTCATCAAGTTTCGAGTGCCGCGAACGCCTACGGGCAGACGGCGGCGAAAGGTTTGCCGCCCGACGGTGCGGCGTGGTTCGGTGGTACTTAAACGGGGGAAAGAAATGTACGTGATTCAACGACTTCGGGAGCCGTCCACGTGGGCGGGTATTGCAGCGGCGGCCGTGGCAGTGGGTGCGAACCCGGACAAGGTGAACGTCATGGCACAAGCCGTGGCGGGCATTCTGTCGGCGCTGGCGGTGTTCCTGCCGGAAAAGAAGGCGCAATAAGGGAAGGGGGGCCGGATGACGCTTGAGGTTGCGGGGTTCGCGCTGTCGGCCGTCAATGTGCTGGTCTTGCCTGCACTGTACGGCATCGGGCGTTATCTCTGGCGGCTTGAGCGTCGTCTGTGGCGCATGGAAAGCAAACTAGGTTTGGAGGATCAGTCATGACGACGAAACGCAAACACACCAAGCACAAGAAGCACCACAAGACGCCGCCGCGCGATTCGAAAGGGCGCTTCAAGAAACGCAAGTGAAAAAGGGCCGGGAAACCGGCCTTTTTTTGCGTCAGGGGACCATCACAAGGTTTGCGGCGCGCTCGCCAGCGACGTAGACGGTGCACTTCACGTCGGTTCGATCTGACATGGCGAGCTGGTCGGCTTGGCCTTGCGCCCGGTAGAACTGCGGCGGGACTTGGGTCACGGTTCCGCAGGCGGATAGTACGAGTGCGGCGAGGATTGCGATTTTTGTTTTCATATCGTCGTTCGTGTGTGGAGCGCCAGGGCGGCGCCGGTGCCGATTATAGGGCTTCGGCCATGAAGAGCCCCAATTGCAGAATGGGCGTGTAAATGTCATCGTTCGCCGCGTGCTGCGCCGCCATCGGCACGAACCCAAAATTCGGCCGCATCTGCCGGAGGATGCCCATATGGCGCATTTGCTCGGCGTGTTCGAATGCCTTGAGGCGGAGGATCTCGGGGACCCACCAAGGCATACGCTCGCGGTAGCTCAACCAATTGGCCAGTGTGCGTGTGGTGCGTTTGAGGTATTTGGCGGTGCCCGTGATGCCGCCGAAGTGAAGCATCCAGTGTCGCAATGCCTCGGGATTCCCGTATCGCTGGTTCGGATATTTCATTTCTTTCTTTTTATGATGTGTAAGCGAAAAAACCCGGCACATTGTCCGGGTTTCTTTCACATCCTTACAAGCACTGACCATTCGCATAATGTACATTATGTTAAATAGTGTTTTGGACGGGAGCCACCCATCCGGCGGCGGCATATAAGTAACCGGACACAAATGTCCATTGCAAGCGCTATCGCATAACAACGCGCTGCTGTTCTACGTTTACGGGACCTGACGGGTCGGCCGGAACACGATTTCATTAACATCCATGTCGTCGGGCTGATTGATAGCGAAAGCGACGGCACGCGCGAAAGACTCAGCCGGAATGGCATTCGCCTGATAGAAGCCCTGCATGCCTTGCGCCATGTCCGGTTCGGTGATGCTGCCCGGGAGTTCGGTGTCCACCGCGCCAGGCGACACGATGGTGGTGCGAATGTTCCAGGGCTTCACCTCTTGCCGCAGGCCTTCGGACAAAGCCCGCACGGCATGTTTGGTCGCGGAATAAACGGCGCCGTTCAACATGACCTTGTGGCCCGCCACCGACGATACATTGATGAAATGTCCGGACATCTGGCGCTGCATGTGCGGCAGGGCCGCAGCGATGCCGTACAGAACTCCCTTGAGGTTCACGTCGACCGTTCGGTCCCAGTCGTCGACCTTCAGCCGCTCGAGTGCCGAAAGCGGCATGAGCCCGGCGTTGTTGACCATCACGTCAATACGCCCGAAGGTCTGCACCGCGCTGTCGACAAGGTGCGTCATCTCGTCTGGCACAGTGACATCGGTCGCTACCGCGAGTGCCCGCGTCTCCATGCGATTCAACTCGTCGGCCAGCTGCTGCAAGCGTTCGATGCGCCGCGCGCCGAGCACGACTCGCGCACCTTGCGCGCTCAAGAGGCGTGCGGCTGCCAAGCCGAGACCACTGCTGGCCCCCGTAATGACGATGACCTTGTCCTTGATGTTCTCGCTCATGAAACTCTCCTGATGATGATGTGGAGGTCTGAGCTTAGGTTGCCAATTATCAATTAATTAGTGGGATTTTGATTGACTCAGTAGCAAGTAGAAATTGATACTGTCGACTCGCAATTTCGGAGATCCCCATGGCCATCAGCGACCTTCGCGCAATCGAGACCTTCATGAAGGCCATCGAACTCGGCAGCATTCGGCGCGCGGCGGCGGCCCAAGGTGTGAGTCCGCAGGCCGCGAGTCAGGCGCTCGTGGCCCTCGAAGAACGGCTGGGCGTGCGATTGTTGCATCGCACGACGCGTAGCCTGGCGCTCACCCACGAAGGGCAGCAATTCCTCGAGGCCGCCCAACCCGCGCTAGCCGCGCTGACGCGTGCCGCTGATCGCGTTCGCACCGCGAAGGATGAGATCGCGGGTCCGCTGCGGATCGTCGCTCCGAAGTACTCGTTCCTGCCGGTGCTGTGGCCGCTGATTGATGAGTTCTGCCGCCGTCACCCTGACGTTGAGCCAGACGTGAAACTCGACGACCGTATCGGCAACTGGGTGGAAGACCGCGCCGATGTCGGCTTTCGTATCGGCCATCCGCCAGACGACGGCGTCGCCGTTCGCCGTCTTTTCGCGATGCAACTGATCGTTTGCGCGGCGCCGGCCTATATTGCGGCACACGGCGCACCGAACTCGATTGAACAACTGGCGTCGCATCGATGCAGCGTGTTTCGGCATCCCGGCTCTGGTCGCGTGCTTCCCTGGCTTCTCAAGGTCGGCGACGAAGTCATTTCCATGGACCTGCCGCCTGCATTGTCGAGCAACGACGCCGAACTCGAAACCCAAGCAGTGCTGTCGGGGCACGTGATCGGTTTGCTGTCGGGCCTGTCGGCGGCGGCACCGATTCGTTCGGGACGTCTTGTGCCACTGCTCGCGCACCACGTCACCGACCACATGAACGTCTACGTCTATTACGGAAGCCGTGAGGCACAGCCGTCGCGCGTCCGAGCCTTCATCGACCTCACCGTAGAGCGACTGGCCAACGCTTCAACCTATGTCCTGGATGCTCAGGAACTGACCGCGGCAGAAGCAAAAGGACGTAAGAAGCTTCACCGACGATAACAGGACGATTGCACCAATTCCCGTTAAATCAGATCGCGGTACTGCGCCGACAGTGCTTGGTAGCCGGAGACGCCGTCACGCCACATGCACGCCGTCAACGCGTCTTCAAACTCCTCGGTTCCCTCTTCAAATCTGTCGTACACCGCGTCGTTTGACAGGTTGTCTCTCAGGACCTGAAGTGCAGCATCCACCGCCTGTCGTGCGCGCTGAGGAAGTTGGGGCTGCAACTGCGTCAACGCGCCGATTTCGGTTTGCACTTGCTCATCGGTCCGCTTTGGCATGGTGATTTCTCCTGTGTAACCCGCCGGTCTGGTGCGAACGCTATCCGTGCGCATTAACCTCGTAAGGGACGAATATTAAGATAGCTTCGCAGACCAGCTCAAGCGTCGGCACAGTGATGCCACTTTGCCGGCGAGCCCCGCTCGCCGGTCCGAACTGATCAGTCTGCTCCGACCCCTCAGCCATTGAGTGCGATCAAGCCGATACGGCCTTCCCCTCCTGCCGCCCGCTGTTCGGTCCAACACCCGGACGCACTTGCAGCATGGCAAACACGCCCACTGCCGTTGCCACGGCGGTCGCGACAAACATCGACGAGTAGCCGTACTTCGCCGACAAAATGCCGGCCAGTGTCGGGGCGAGCACGGCAGCGATGTTCGCGATGAAGTGCATCAACCCGCTGAACGTCCCCACGCGCGTCGGTGCCGTGTCGATCACCACCGCCCAATACACTGAGTTCGGCAGCGCGTTGAGCGCGTTGCCCAGTGTCATCAACGCAATCACTGCCCACACGCTCGTGGCCTGCGACACCATCAGGAAGCACAACGTCGTGCACGTCAGCGCCGCTGCCGCGAACCAGCTACGTGCGATGACCAGCTTGCCCGTCTTGCGGTACAGCCAATCGGAAATGCGGCCGCCGAGCAGCACCGTCACGCATGCGCCAGTCCACGGAATCATGCCGATGTACCAAAGCGACGACAGCGTGAAGTGAAACTCGTCGGCGAGGTACTTCGGCGTCCACGTGAGCAGCATGAAGTTCACATAGACGAACGCGAAATAGCCGATCGAATTGAATACCAACGTCTTGCTCTTGAAGAAGCTCCACCACGGCATATCGCTAGCCGCTGCGGCAGCCGACGGACTCTGCGCCGGGCGCCCTGCCCGAATCAGCGCGGCTTCGGCCGCGTTCACGCGCGGATTGTCTTCCGGGTGGTTCGTATAAACGCGCGCGAACAAGGCAATCAGCACGAAACCTGCCAGGCCGAGCACGACGTACATCGTTCGCCAGCTATCGGTGAGCAGTAGCAAACCGACAGCGACCGGTGCCGTGAGCAACGCGCCGAGCGGCGTGCTCAACAGCCCGATGGACACCGCGAAACCACGCTCCGACGGCGACGCCCACGCTGCCATCGTCTTGTTGATGATCGAGTACGCCGGTCCTTCGGCGAAGCCGAACAGCACACGGATCGCCGCGAAGCCGGTCAGTGCCGAGCCGCCAAAGACGGCGAGCCCGAGGTCGCCCGCCCAGATCATGGCGATGGCGAACACCGACCACGCGATGCCCGCGATCACCCACACCGTCTTGGCGCCGACGCGATCGGCAAGTGCCCCGCCGAACAGCGCACCGAACATATAGCCGTAGCCAAAATATCCAAGGACGGCGCCCCACCCCGCCCGATCAAATCCGTATTCCGACGTGATTTGCGCCGCCGAGTACGAAATCGCGCCGCGGTCGATGTAGTTCACGAGGGCGATCACCACGATCAGCGCAAATATCGCGAACCGATATCGCGTCGCTGCGACGGGGGGATGCCCTGCTGTTGTTGGTTCCATGACGTCTCCTAGGTGTTGATTTCTCTGCGAAGCGCCCGATGCCCTTCGCAAACGATTGTCGATTATATATAATGCACAATGCACTTCAACTGAAATCAATAAACTCTCCACCTTGCCCACCTCCACCATGTCCAACTCGCTTCCCGTGGTTGCCGTCGCCTCCCTTGGCGGGACGATCAGCATGACGCCGTCAGACGCTGCCGGCGGCGTCGTTCCTACGCTCGACGCTGCGCAACTGACTAACTCCGTGCCCGGCCTGTCCGACGTGGCGACCATCAAGGCGACATCACTTCGCCAACTACCGAGCGCGTCGCTGGGTTATGGCGACCTGATGGCCGCCCTCACCTGGGCTGAGCAGCAGATCGCCGACGGCGCCAGCGGTGTCGTGCTCACGCAAGGCACCGATACGCTTGAGGAAACCGCTTTCCTGCTGGATTTGTTCTGGAAGTTGCCGCAGCCGCTGATCGTGACCGGGGCGATGCGCGCGCCGCAAGCCGCTGGCGCGGACGGTCCTGCGAATCTGTTGGCCGCCGTGCGCACGGCGGCGCATCCCGACAGCGTGGGTCGCGGCGTACTCGTGTTGATGAACGACACCGCCCACTACGCGCGTTGGGTTAGCAAGGGCGATGCGCTGGCCGTGCAGGCATTCGTGTCGCACGACGGCGGTGTCGCGGCGCGTATCGTTGAAGGGCGTCCGACGTTTTTCCACGCCAAGCCGGTTCGCCCCCAACCCTTGGCGCGCCCGGTGCGTGATTGGCCCAAAGTCGCGCTAGTGACGGCGGTTTTGGGTGACGACGGCGAACTGGCGGAGATGGCGGTCAACGGTGGCTACGAGGCCGTTGTGATCGCGGCGCTGGGTGCCGGCCACGTCTCGTTCGGATTCGCCGAGCGTATCAGCCGTCTGGCAGCACAAGTGCCGGTGGTGATCGCCAGCCGTGCGGCAAGCGGGTCGACCGCATCGAAGACTTACGGCTATGTCGGCGCCGAAATTGATCTTGCCCGGCGTGGTGCGCATCTGTCCGGCTGGCTGTCTGCGCTCAAGGCGCGGTTGTTGGTCGTGGCGCTAATTGCCTCGGGCGTCGCGCCCGGAGCGCTCGGAGAAGCGCTGGCAAATTGGAGTAAACTCACGCGTCAATAATCTTCACATGGCACCCCTTTGAAAAGCATGTCCTCCGCATCTGCCAGCGCGTCCGGCTCGTCTGGCCGTCGTCGACTCACGGCATATCAATATGCCATCGAGACACTACGCACCGAGATTCTGCAAGGCAAGTTGAAGGCGGGAGACCGCCTTCGGCAGGACGATCTCGCGCGTCGTCTTGATATGTCGACGACGCCCGTGCGCGAAGCGCTGCGCACGCTGGTCTCCGAGGGGCTGGTGTTTTTCGACGTTCACCGCGGTGCCGTGGTGCGCGGTCTCACGATCGACGATGTCAACGAGCTGTACCGTCTGCGTAAAACACTCGAACCGATGATGGCCGAGCAAGCGATGGCCACGCTTCGGGAAGAAGATATCGCGCAGGCAGAGGCGTTGCACCTCGAGATGGTGGCGACGTCGGACGTCGTCAAATGGACTGAGTTGAATCAGGCGTTTCACGCGGCGCTCTGGGCGTCGCAAGACGAGTCGCGTCTCGCCCACCTGATCAAGACCTTGCGTGATGCTTCGGGGCCCTACATTGCCCTGTCGTTGTATATGCGCCCCGTGCACGTCGATGTGAGCAATCAAGAACATCAGAAGATGCTCGACGAATACCGGGCGCGCGATGTTACGGCTTGCCGGCGTCACACGGTCGATCACCTGGACGCCACGCTGCACATCATCATCAAAGCCATCGAGCAGACCGAGGCGGAAGCCGCAAATCACAACTGACGTCGGCATTAATCCCCGGCTTCACGACGACTTTGCTCCGCGACAGTTAAGACGGCTTCCGGCGCCACTTCAAGTCTTGCCTTCGGAATCGGATCACCGCTTTCGTCGGAGAAACCGTAGGTGCCGTCGGCGATCTTCTGCAACGCACGTTCGATATCGCCAATACGGTTGTTGTTCACGTTGCGCAGGTTCTGGTTGACTTCGTCTTGTGCCAGCGTCTGTGCATCGTCTTCGAATTCTTGGGCTTCGTCGCCGTGCTCGGACTGCAACGACGCCTCGTCGGCGATCGTGTTCTCTTCGCCGCCCAGCAACTGCTGGCGCATGGCTTCGAGACGTTTTCGTTGCTGTTCGATAAAAGCGGGGGTGAGCGTAGATGACGGCTGGGACATGGTGTTCTCCTATCGTCGGATCATCCGCAAAGACCGGATGAGCCATCACCTTATGCCCTGAACATCGACGCGGTCAAGGCAGCCTGCCCCGCCCCTCCTCGCTACCCCCTCATCCCCTACTTCGCCGGCAAATACCGCTGAAAGTCGCTGTCGAGTGACGCCAGCGACCGGTCGATGGTCTGGCGGTGGGTATCGATCCACTTACCGTCGGCATCCAGCTCACGATCGGTGCGTGCCAGCATGCGCTTCATTTCAGCAGGCTGAGGGCCTCCGGACGTCGCACGATGCATGACGATCGCCGTCGGATCGAGCGTTGCGCGGAATTGCGCTTCGCTCATCGGCAGATCGCCGCCGCTCACCTGCATCTCCGTCAAAGTCTGCTTGAAGATGCGCTGCGCTTCGGCATAAGGGAAGTTGCTCGGACGAAGGTCGTTGGCCTTCGCGTAGTCGACGATCTCCGATGCAAAGTGATGCCCCACCCGGAACGGCAGGCCATGCTCGCGCATCAGCACGTCGGCAATTTCCTGCGAAGCGGTCCAGTCGCTGTCGAGCTCTTCGAGCGCGCGCTTCGGGTCGATCACCAGCGCGTTCAGCACGCGATCCCAGCGCTTGAGCAGCGCCGTGGTCCGGTCCAGCACCGCCATGTTTTCGTCGATATGCTTCGCGTCGTTCATGCCCGGCGGAATGTTGTGCGCGGCGATCGCGCGTCCCACGCCGAGCGTCACGACCATTGACGCTGCGGTGCGCGTGTCGTTGAGCAGGCCCGGATTGCGCTTTTGCGGCATGGCACTTGAGACGTACGTATTGCCGCCGCCTTCACGCAGCAAGATCCACGGCCGCGGCTGCGCGTACTGCACCATGACGTCCTGAACGAAGGCCGACGTATGCAGCGCAATACTCGTCGAAAGCGCGCCGATCTCGACCGGCAAGTCCGTTGCCGCAATCTGCGACGCGTCGTAGGCGTTATCCACCTTGTCGGCAAAGCCGAGCGAATGCGCCATCTTGTCGCGATCGAGCGGCCAGCTCGTGCCATTGAGCACCGTCGTGCCCATCGGCGAAAGATCGACACGCGCATACAACTCATGCAGGCGCTGCGCATCGCGCTGAAGCCCCGCTACGTGGCCCAGCAGATAGTGGCCGTAGCTGTTGGGTTGCGCCGCCACACCATTGGTGTAGTTCGGCACGATGGTCGATTCGTACTGTTGGGCAAGCCGGCGCAGCGTCGCCGTCGTGGTGCGCAACTGCGCGGCGAGGACGAGCAACCGGTCGCGGTACATCGCGGCGCGCACCGTCGCCAACATGTCCTGACTGGAGCGGCCTGCGTGCAACAGCGTGGCTTCGACACCGGCAGCCTTGATCAGCAACGGCTCAAACGTGATGACCAGATCGGGACGTGCACCGCCGGGTTGATCGCCCGCGCGCAGCACCGTATCGAGCCCGCTGGCGATGTGCGGTGCGAGCTTGGCATCCAGCAAGCCCTGCCGGGTATTGATGACCAGCGAAGCCTTGTTGATTTCTCCCAGCCAAAAGAAGGCGTCGCGTTGCGGCGCAGTGGCTGTGGCCGTGGCCGTGGTGGCGTCGGTTGTGTTTTGCGCCATGGCGGGCGCGGCAAGCATCGTCATAAGGCTCAGTCCCAACCCGGCAATTCTTCTCTTGTGCACCGCATGTCTCCTGATCGTCGAGGCGTCCGAGGGGGATCGGCGCCGGCACTATTGTAGAGAAATGGCGGACGGAACAAAAACGGCGCAACGCCGATGGCTCGGGCGTTGCGCCGTGCAAAACAACGTGTCAATGACTGATCATCCAAGGCCTGCCAGCAGGCCGTTTGAGCCCACCGGACGCTTCCTGACTAGCCCCGGCCAACGCCACCTTGCCACCGGAACAACAACTGCATCCGGCCCGGTGGCGTCTCGAGGCGCCATCGCCCGACTGACGCGGCGCATTCGCCGCACGCTCATTCGATGCGTGAGCGGTACGGTTCGCATTCCCCATCAACGCCAGCGACGGGGCCGAAATCACCCGAGCCCCTTCGCCGCCACAGTCCGGGCAATGACTCGGTGCGTCGCGATCCGTGATCCGCCGCATCACCACAAACGGCCCGCAACGCCCGCATTCGAAGTCGTAAATCGGCATGTCTGCCTCCGGTTGATGCAACGCGTCAGGACTTCACGAGATCGGGCGAACATGGCATATCCACGCCGCCTTTCACATGCCGGATCGGTCCATCGGCGTTCGGGCGAATATCGAAGTCGAAGATCTGCGTCGGCAGCCACAGCGTCGCGCAGGCATTTGGAATGTCCACCACCCCGCTGATATGCCCCTGCACCGGCGCGCAGCCGAGAATCGAATACGCCTGCGAGCCCGAATAACCGAACTTCTTCAGATACTCGATGGCGTTCAGACAAGCCTGACGATAGGCCACCGTCACGTCGAGATAGTGCTGACCGCCCTGCTCGTCCACTGATATCCCTTCGAAGATCAGATAGTCGTTGTACGACGGTGTCATCGGGCTGGGCTGGAACACCGGGTTGCGAATGCCGTACTTCGCCATGCCGCCCTTGATGATGTTCACGCGCATGTGAACCCACCCGGCCATTTCAATGGCGCCGCAGAACGTTATCTCACCGTCGCCTTGGCTGAAATGGAGATCGCCGACGGAAAGGCCCGCGCCATCGACATACACCGGGAAGAACACCTTCGAGCCGCGCGACAAATCCTTGATGTCGCAGTTGCCGCCATGCTCACGCGGCGGCACGGTCCGTGCGCCCGTTGCCGCAGCCTTCTCACGCGCCGCGCCCGACAGCTTCCCCATATGCGCTGTCGCGGCAAACGGCGGATTCGCCAGCGGCGGGACACGCTCGGGTGCCGTCGCGATGAGCCCGGTTTCGCGCTCGTTCCACGTCTCCAGCAGCTTCGGGTCAGGCAGACAACCGATCAGCCCCGGGTGAATCAGCCCGGCAAAATTGACGCCCGGAATATGGCGCGAACTCGTGTACAGACCGTGGAAATCCCAGATGGATTTTTGCGCGTGCGGAAAGTGATCGGTGAGAAAACCGCCACCGTTGGTCTTCGAGAAGAAGCCATTGAAGCCCCACTGACTGTCGGCCTTCGCACCGATGTCCAGCAGATCGACCACAAGCAGATCGCCGGGCTCTGCACCTTGCACGCCGACAGGGCCCGACAGGAAATGCACGATCGATAGGTCGATGTCGCGCACGTCATCTGCACTGTCATCGTTTTTGATGAAGCCGCCCGTCCAGTCGTACGTCTCCAGAATGAAATCGTCGCCGGGCTTCACCCAGCACGCCATCGGAATGTCGGGATGCCAACGGTTATGCACCTGCTCGTTTTCGTACGCGGACTGCTTCAGGTCGACCTTGATGAGAGTTTCTGCCATTGCGCTCGCTCCTGGTGTCAAAGCCAGTGTTGAAACACCGGCGTTCTGATAGGCGCCTTGCGGCACCGGATTTACACAGAGAGGTATTCGATGACGTACTGAAACATCAAAAGCACAGATATTGCGGACTCCATTAGATCACAACATAAAACGCCAATTTGAAACCGATGCGTCTGGCGCAATCATGGAGTGCATGGCGCGGCATTTACCCGCTTTGCCTCGAACTTGAGAATGATTGTCGTTTGCATTAACGAAATATTAACGACATCTGCCATGACCAACTCTCTGATTCGCCACCGGCGTGCGGCGCAACCCGCCACGCGCCATTCGCTGCAAAACACTCGCTTGGCTGCTGCGTTGGCACTGGCGCTCGCCGCACCGGTGCCGGGATGGGCGCTACCCACCGACGGCGACACGGAGGCTGCACAAGCGCCGCCAGCCGAGACGGCGGTGGTCAGCTTGCCGGCGGTCGAGGTCAGCGCCGCCAAGCCGGAAGCCACGACGGAAGGCACCCTCTCCTACACCACCGGCCAGACCTCGGCGGCAACCGGCTTGCCGCTGTCGTTGCGCGACACGCCGCAATCGGTGACGGTCGTGACCCAACAGCGCATGGAGGATCAGCGGATGACCGCCATCACCGATGTGCTCAACAACAGCACGGGTATCTCGTCTTACGCGCTCGATGGCGGCGGTGGTCGCGTGTCGTTCTATTCGCGCGGATTCGAAATCACCCAATTCAATTACGACGGCGTGCCCACGGCGGCACTCCCCAATACCTTCGTTCCGGGAGACGGTATTCAGGACGCTGCGTTTTACGACCGGGTCGAGATTGTCCGGGGCGCAACGGGGTTGCTGAGCGGGACCGGCAACCCGTCGGCATCCATCAATCTGGTGCGCAAACGACCGTCGAAAGACTTTGCCGCGTCAGCATCGATAAGCGCGGGTTCGTGGGATAACTACCGCGAGGCCGTCGATCTATCGACGCCACTGAGTGCCGATGGGCGCATCCGCGCTCGCCTCGTGGCCGTGAATCAGAATTCACACTCGTTTCTGGATCGCTACACATTGAAGCGCCAATCGCTCTATGGCGTGGTGGACGCAGACCTGACGTCGAGCACGACCCTTTCCGTCGGTTACCAGTATTCACACTCGGTGCCCAAGGGAATGCCTTGGGGCGGCCAGCCGCTGTTTTTCAGCGATGGGTCGACCACGCAATGGCCTCGTTCGACCAACATGGCGGCGAACTGGAGCACGTGGGACAGCACCCTGAAAACCGCCTTTGCCGATCTTGAGCAGCGATTCGATAACGGTTGGAAACTGCGGGCGGAGTTTAGTCAGAAGCGGGCGAATGCGGATTCCCGGCTGCTGTCGGTGTTGGGCTATCCCGATAAGCTCACCGGTCAGGGGCTGATTCCCGTGGCAGCCGCCGGGCTGCTCGAGACCCGGCAGAACAACTTCGATGTCATGGCCACCGGCCCATTCCGGCTTTTCGGCCGAAAACATGAGCTGGTCATTGGGGCCATTGCGTCAAACCTTAACTCGGACGATCACGAAACCGGCTTCGTCTTTCCCGGCACGCCGATCGGCAACTTCTATGACTGGAACGGCAACTATCCGGAACCCGATTTCAACGCGGCGTCTTATACCTTGACGCGAACTCGCGTGAAGCAAAGCGGCTTCTACAGTGCCGCGCGATTCTCGCTGTCTAATCGGGCGAAGCTGATCGCAGGCGGTCGATTCAGCAATTACGAAGTTGATCAGAATTCCGAGACCAGCTCATTCCATTACAAGACGGCCGCGAAGTTTGTCCCATATGTCGGGCTGGTTTATGACCTCAACGACACGTACTCCGCCTATGCCAGTTATACGGCGATCTTCAACCCGCAGACATACCGCGACAGGAACGGCAACATTCTTGCGCCGACAACCGGAAAGAATGCGGAAGTCGGCCTCAAAGGCGAATACCTCGATGGCCGGCTCAATGCCTCGATCGCCCTCTTCCAAGCCAAGCTCGATAACGTCGCCCAGATCGACGCTGGCCGGCTTCTGCCTGATGGAACACAAGCCTATTACGCGGCCAGCGGCACCGAATCGAAGGGCATGGATGTCGATGTTCAAGGCGAGGTGGCACAAGGCTGGAACGTGTACGCGGGAGTTTCACACTTCACAGCATCTAATGGCGATGGCAGCCGGATGAGCTGCCAGATTCCACGCACCACCGCTCGGCTGTTCACCACTTACCGCTTGTCCGGGGCTTGGGCTCGACTCACGGTCGGCGGCGGGCTCAATTGGCAAAGCCGGTTCTATCAGTCCGCCGTCAGCCCCAACGGAACCGTGGAAGTGGGACAAAGCGCTTACGCCACCGCGTCGTTGATGGCGCGATACGCGTTGACGAAGCACGCGACGGTATCGATGAACGTCAATAACGTCTTCGACAAGCGGTATTACGCCATGACAGGTTTCTACAATCAGGCCCTTTATGGTGAGCCGCGCAATGTCATGGTTTCGCTCAGCTACAAGCTGTAGTGCTTGGGGCAACGTGCGACTGGAAAGTGAGTCCATGGGATAGCCAGTGCGAGCGCTCCGCGATTTCGTCTCATTCTTATCGCCAATTTGCCTCATTTCACGGTAAGCCCCGTCTCTCGCGAGAGGTCCCGGAGTACAGTCCGGGAACCTCTGCCACAGCCAGTTCTACGGAACGGTTTGTGGCTATTTTTCGAATAAGCGATGGAGAAGTGAATGGTTTTCAACGGCACCCGCGGGCTTGTCACCGCCACGCTGATCGGGGCGCTGTGCGTCCAGATCGCCCATGCGCAGAAGGCCCCGGATGGAGCCGCCCCCACGAAAGGGTTCAATACCTACATCCCGCCGGATGTCCTGACGCCCGACACCGTCCAGACGCGAATCGGCACGCTCAACTTTGTGGATGGCGTGCCGACCGAAGACACGGCCAAACGGGCCTTCGACAACCTCGATTTCCTTCGTGGCGTGGAAGTGTTCCTCAACCTCATGCCTGCTGCGAGCATTGAGGCGATCCGCCGCTCAAGCGTTGCGCTTGGGGCAACCAAGAGCCATCAGGCCACGATCTACGATCAGTTGGCCGATTCCAATCCGCTACTGCTGACCGCCAACACTGATACCGTCTACGCCTTCGGGGTGCTAGACCTCGAGACCGACGGTCCGACCGTGGTGGAAGTGCCGCCGGGCAGTGGTCCGGGGACTGTCAACGACGCATTCTTCCGCTTCGTCGTCGACATGGGCGTGCCGGGGCCGGATCGCGGCAAGGGTGGCAAGTACCTGATCGTGCCCGCCGACTACAAAGGCAAGCTACCGAAGGATGTGAAAGATGGCGGCGAGTACTACATCGCGCGCTCGCCGTCCTATGTGAACATCGTGGTCTTGCGCGGTTTCCTGGTGGATGGCAAACCTGACGTGGCGTCGAAGATGTTCCGCGACGGCTTCAAGGTCTATTCACTCAGCAAGGCAAAGAACCCGCCAAAGATGGAGTTCATCAATTCCTCGAAGCAAGCGTTCAACACGGTGCATGCCAACAACTTCGAGTTCTTCAAGGAACTGGATCACGTCATCCAGAAGGAACCCATCGGTTTCATTGATCCCGAACTGCGTGGACTGGTCGCCTCGATCGGCATCCGCAAAGGCAAGGCGTTCGCGCCGGATGAGCGCATGACGAAGACGCTCACCGAAGCGGTCGCCGTCGGTAACGCCACGGCCAGAGCCATCAGCTTCCGCAATCGCGATCCGCGCGCCTATCTGTATCCCAACAGCCAGTGGCGAGTCGGCTTTATCGGCGATGACTACCGCTGGCTCGGCGGTGACGGCACCCCGGGCCGCGACCTCGATGCCCGCACAGGCTTCTTCTATGTCGCCACGGTCAATACGCCGGCGATGGCCGCGAAACTGGTCGGCAAAGGGTCGCAATATGCCCTCTCCAGCGCGGATTCGACGGGCAAACCGTTTGACGGCGCGAAGCATTACCGGCTGCGCATTCCCGCCAACGTGCCGGCAAAGGACTTCTGGTCCGTGGTTATTTATGATCCGCAGACCCGCTCCGAGCTACAGACCTCGCAGCCGTTCCCCAGCAAGAACAACAAGCGTGACAAGCTGATCACCAACGCTGACGGGTCAGTCGACCTGTACTTCGGGCCGGTGGCGCCCAAGGGCAAGGAAGCCAACTGGATGCAGACCGTGCCGGGCAAAGGCTGGTTCACGATCCTGCGACTGTATGGCCCGCTTGACGCATGGTTCGACAAGACGTGGAAGCCGAGCGAAATCGAGGAAGTGCAGTAACCCTGAGCGTTGGCTGAGCCATGGCAGGTCGCGCGCCGATCTGCCATGGTTCTGCGGCATCATGGCTCCGTGGTGGCGACACCACCGCCCTGAAACCCCGGAAACAAATTTGCCTGATATTCTTGCGGACGAAAGGCGCGCGATCTGAGGCGCGTTTTCTGCCTTTACCGTTAAGAACATCCACCAATGAATTCAACACCTGGGTCTGTTGCACAGACGACAACGGGCGTCGCCGCAGGTCTGGCACTCCTGTATTTCCTTCGCCCGGTACTCATCCCTTTCTTTCTCGCTGTCCTTCTGCGAATTCTCATTTCGGGCATCGTCCTGGTGGTGGTTCGCCTCCTGCCGCGTGCGCCGAAATGGCTGATCCTCGTGGCGACGGCAGCGATTGTGGGTTTCAGCGCCTATAGCATTTTCATCATTACGCTTCAGGGCATCAGCGATCTGATCCAGCAAGCGGCTGACCTTCCCGCCCAGCTCGATCGCCTCATTCGGACGGCCACCGTGGGCTTCGGGCGGAAATTTGATCTGGCGACAGTGCTCGGGTTGATCGATCTGCCGAAGTTTGAACACACCATCGCGACGTGGCTGGGAGACGCTGTGTCGATGGCGTTTCTGACGCTGATGTTTCTCGTGTTCATGTTGCTTGGCGCTTCGCGCAACACTGAGCCGAAAATTCTGCGCATCACGACGAGTGAGGCCCGAGCGAATTCCCAGCGCATCGTTCTCAACAAGATCGTGCACGGCGTGCAGGCTTACCTGATCTCACAAACGGCGATCAATCTGGCGATTGCCGTGATCTCCGCGTTGGTCTTCCGTGTTGCGGAACTGCCCAACACGGCGTTCTGGGCGGTGACGGTCTTCCTGCTCGCGTTCATGCCGGTCGTAGGGCCGTTCGTGGCCAGTGTTGTGCCCGCTCTGTTTGCCGCGATCCATAGCGACTCGATTTCGGTGCCGCTCGCGGTGTTTGTCGTCACGCTTGCCATCTTCCAGATTGCGCACAACCTCGTGCAACCCAAACTTCAGGCGAAAAGCACCAACACGGACCCGTTGGTCGGGATTTTCGCGCTCGGTGTCTGGACGCTGGTCTGGGGCGTGCCGGGCGCCATTCTTTCCACACCGCTGACCGTTCTCGTCATGGTGATCGCGGCGCAGTTTCAAAGCAGCCGGTGGCTGGCGATCCTCATCTCACACGACGGCGCGCCCGACGCGGCGCTTGTACCACCCGCCGGTGAGAAGTGAGTATGTAGCGAGTGGAACTGACTCGAGCCCTGATGCGTACAAAAAAAGCCACCTTCGAAGAGGTGGCTTTTTTCATACTGATGCAACGCGGACATTACGCCGCTTGGCGCTTCACTGCCCCACTTCCGGTGCTGTCAATAAACCGGTGCCATGCCTGTCGGTCGATGCTTGAAGCGCCGGTGCACCCAGTAATACTGTTCGGGAAATCGGACCACCTGCTCCTCAAGGAACGCGTTCATACGACGCGCGTCGATCTCATCGCTTCCTGACGGGAAGTCGGCGAGCGGCTCGAAGATCGTCAGCTTGTACCCTTGATAATCCGGGAGCACCTCGGTCACGAACGGCACTACCCGCGCACGCCCCAGTTTCGCGAGACGCGAAACGGCCGTGAGTGTGCAGGCCGGGACGCCGAAGAAAGGCACGAACACGGAGTTGTCGATGCCTTGATCCATATCGGCGGCGATCATGACCGGCTTGCCGGAGCGCAGCAACGCCACAATCTTTTTGCCGCTGGTTGCGCGCTCGATCATCTCGGCACCGAACCGGCCGCGTTGCTTCTTGGCCAGATCGCACAGACCTTTGCTCGACATGCGCGTGTACAGCGATGCCACGGGGAGATGCGTCGAATAGAGCATGCACCCGACCTCGATGCCCACAAAGTGGAACCCCATGAAGATCGTAGGCGGCGCGTTGGGGTCGTCGAGATCGATTTTGCTGTCGAGCTGAACGATATTCTGGATCGACTTGGCGCTGCCGAACCACTGGATGCCGCGCTCAAGATAGCTGCGAACGACATGGCGGAAGTGGGTTCTGGCGAGCGTTTGATGTTCGGCGCTGGTCTTGTCGGGGAAGCAAAGACGCAGATTGACGAGGACGATATGCTTGCGGCGGCTCGGGAGTGCATACAGGACTGTACCGACCACCATCCCGAGCCTTGCGACCAACGGATACGGCAGTACGGACAATACGCGTAGCAACGCCACGATGAGCGCGAGGCTGAGGCGTTTCACGGTGAGTTTTCCCTCTGGGGGCCAACGTTGGAGGGCGAATTCAAGCGCCACACCGACGGCCCTAAGGCTTTTCGCCGCTACGTGGCAATGCTTTCGCTTGAGATACTGACCGTGGGTTGCACAACACAAGCTATGGTCAACAGGTGAGCAGATGACTGGAGCTGAGGCGACTCGCGAACTGGCGCAGTGTAACAGGTACTCCAGTGTCCTTAGCCAACTGTTCCTAGTCACGGTAGCGATGGCGACCTTTCAATGCCTAACCTTCATTCCCCCCAACTTGCGAAACATCACGCCCCGTGAGGCGCCTGTCTCACCTTCCTCCCTACCCTCACCGCCATCACCAACCCCCCAATCAACATCACCGCTGCCACTGCAAACGTCACGCGCATGCCCCCGCTGATGGATTGGGCCGAAGCCTCTTCCAACGCCACGCTCCCACTCGCGGCACTGAACACCGCGCCCATCACCGACACACCGGTAATCAGGCCGAGGTTGCGTGACAGGCTCAGCATGCCGGCGACGACACCCCGCTGCGCCGGGTCGATCTGGCGCATTACGGCCGTATTGTTGGCCCCCTGAAACGTGGCGTAATGGATCGTCATCAGCACCAGCGGTGCCAGATAACCCAGCACCCCGAAACGCAACGGCATGCACGCCAGCAAACCCGCACCGAGTGACATGCCGCTCAGGCCAACGATCGTCATGCGTTGCGCACCAAAACGATCCACGAGGCGTCCCGCCGGTACCCCCGAAAATGCCGATGACAACGGCCCTACCGACATCGTCAGCCCCACCAGCGTTGCCGCCAACCCCAACCCGTGGGACAGATAAAACGGACCGACCACGAAGGTCGTCATCATCACGCATGCGACCACTGCACTCATGATCAGGCTGGCAATGAGTCGTGGTTGACGCAACAGCGCCAGTTGCACCAGCGGCGCCGGTGCCCTGCCCTGCACCACCGCAAACACGATCGCACCCGCCAGCGCCGCCAGCAGCAATCCCACGTTAAGCCCGCCAAAATGGCCGCGTCCCAGCGTCATTGCCAAGGCATAAGCCGTCAGCGTCAACGCCAGCACCAGTGTGCCTGCGTGGTCAAAGCCCGGGCGCGGCGTCGTGCGGCGTGCATCCTCAGCCAGATAGCGATAGGCGAGCCACCAGGCCAGCAAACCCAACGGCACCTGAATCAGGAAGATCGCCCGCCAGCCGGCCGCACCAATCACGATGCCGCTCAACGATGGTCCCAGCGACGTGCCGGCAGCCGACATGGTGCCCAACAACCCCATGGCACTACCCGTGCGCTCTTTGGGGACGGTGGCACCTACCATCGCCATGGTCAGCGCCATCATGACCGCGCCGCCCACGCCTTGCAGCGCGCGCGCCGCAATCAGCAACGGCAGATTCGTGGCCAAGCCGCATCCGATCGACGCGACGGTGAACAAGCCGATGCCGACTAACAGCAAGCGGCGACGACCGACCATATCCCCCAGACGCCCAGCGCTCACGATCAGCGACGTGATCGCCAGCAGATAGGCCAGCACCACCCACTGCACGGCCTGAAAGCTCGCGCCGAAGACCTGAGCCAGCGTCGGCAGGCTCACATTGGCGATGCTGGTATCCAGCGACGACATCAACATCGAAAGGCATAACGCCGCCAGCGCCATGCGCGTGGTGGCTGCGACGGGGGGAAGCGTCGAGGGGGGAACGGTGACTGTCTTGGGTTGCATGGGTGGCGCCTGTTCATATTGACGATGCAACAAAGCATATCGGCGCTTAATATGTGGCGGAAGACGCAGCATTTGCACTTTATAAATGCATCAGACGCCATCTCTCAATCCTATGACGAGCCCTCGCGCCCGATCTCGACCATGCAAAAGCCTGACTTCAATCTCCTGCATACCCTCGACGTCTTACTCGCCGAAGGCAACGTGGCACGGGCTGCGCGGCGGTTACAGCTCAGCCCCTCCGCGATGAGCCGGGCGCTGGCCCGACTGCGTGAGACTACTGGCGACCCTTTGCTGGTGCGCGCCGGGCGTGGTCTGGTGCCCACGCCGCGCGCGCTCGCCTTGCGCGATCAGGTCAGTCAGCTCGTTCAGGACGCCACGGCAGTGCTGCGCCCCGCCCGGCAGGTGGATCTCGCAACACTGGAACGCAGCTTCACGCTGCGTTGCAATGAGGGCTTCGTCGAAACCTTCGGGCCGCAATTGATCGCCCGCGCGGCGGAGACGGCGCCCGGCGTACGACTGCGCTTCGTGCAAAAGCCCGACAAGCAAAGCAACGCGCTGCGTGACGGCATCGTGGATCTGGAGACGGGCGTGATTGGCAAGGACACCGGGCCGGAAGTGCATACACAGGCGTTGTTCCGCGATCGCTTCGTCGGTGTGGTGCGTCTCGGTCATCCCCTGACCCGTGGCGAGCTCACGCCAGAACGCTATGCTGCCGGCGACCATGTGCTGGTATCGCGACGCGGGCTCGATCGCGGTCCGGTTGACGATGTGCTGGACGCCATGCAACTGCAACGGCGCGTGGCGGCCATCGTTGGCGGCTTTTCTACCGCGCTGGCGATTGCCCGCGCATCGGACCTGATCGCGGGCGTGCCCGAGCGGCACACCCGCAGCCTTCGTGCCGATATGCACACCTTCACACTGCCGGTCGCGACGCCGGTGTTGACGGTCTCGATGCTGTGGCACCCACGCATGGACGCCGACCCGGCGCACGTCTGGCTGCGAGCGCTGGTGCGAGAGGTGTGCGCGACCCCGTGATGGCGCCACTTAAGCCCGACTTAAGCGCCACGCAAACGACAAAGGGTTACGAGAAAACTCGCAACCCTTTGTCTTAGTGCTACCACTGGCGCCCCAAGCAGGCGCCGCGTCAACCCTTACAGCGCCATGTCCGGCACTTTCTTGATCACGCCCGGATTCGCGACCGGTGCAGTGTTCGGGACGAACCCATCAAGGCTAGGCGACGCGATGGCGAGTTGCAGCGTTTCGGCCGTGCTCGCCCATTCTTTCGCCAGCAACTCCGGATTTTCGTTGAGCTTCTTGCCGTAGCTGGGCACGATCTCACGAATCTTTTGCTGCCACGCAGACGTTTTCATCTGATCGGGGAACACACGCTCCAGCAGCGACAGCATGATCGCCGGCGAGGTCGAGCCACCCGGCGACGCACCCAACAGCGCCGACACCGAGCGATCTGCCGACACCACGACTTCCGTGCCGAGCTTCAGAATGCCGCCCTTCACCGGATCGTTCTTGATGATCTGCACACGCTGACCGGCTTCCCACAGACGCCAGTCAGCGTCCTTGGCCTCAGGCATATAGTGACGCAGCGCATCCATCTTTTGCGATTGCGACAACGCCAACTGCTGCGCCAGATACTTCACGAGCGCAAACTCATGGGCACCGACCTGCAACTGCGGAATCACGTTGGACGGCGTCGTTGCCTTGGCCAGATCGAAGTAAGAGCCGTTCTTGAGGAACTTGCTCGACCACGTCGCGAACGGTCCAAACAGGATGACCTTCTTGCCATCGAGCACGCGGGTATCCAGATGGGGCACCGACATGGGAGGCGAGCCGGTATCCGCGAGACCGTAGACCTTTGCCAGATGGCGCGAGGCAATCTCGGGCTTGTCCGTCACCAGGAACTCGCCACCGACCGGGAAACCGCCGTATTGCTTGCCTTCCGGAATGCCCGACAGTTGCAGCAGCGGCAAAGCAGCGCCACCCGCACCGATGAACAGCGTCTTCGCATCGACCGTCTGGATCTTCGAGCTGTCGTTGACGTCGAAGGCGGACACACGCCACGAGCCATCTTCGTTACGCGTGATCGAGCGTACTTCGTACCCGGTCGTCACCTTGACCGAATTGCCGCTGAGATGCTTGTAGAACTGGCGCGTGATTTCGCCCAGATTCACGTCGGTACCGAGCGGCGAGCGCGTGGCGGTAACGACTTCCTCCGGCTTGCGGCCTTCCATCATGATCGGAATCCACTCGGCGATCTTCGCCGGGTCGGTCGTCATTTCCATCCCGGCAAACAGCGGCGACGCCTTCAATGCCTCCACGCGCTTGCGGATGAACTCGCGGTTCTCCTGTCCGAAGACAAGATTCATGTGCGGTGTCGAGTTGATGAACTCACGCGGGTTGCCAAGCACGCCTTTGCGCACCTGATGCGACCAGAACTGGCGCGAAATCTGGAAATTCTCGTTGATGCCGATGGCCTGCGTGATATGAACATTGCCCTTGTCGTCCATCGGGGTGTAGTTCAACTCACAAAGCGCCGAGTGTCCGGTGCCGGCGTTATTCCAGCCGTTCGAGCTTTCTTCAGCAACCTTGTCCAGGCGCTCGAAGACCTCGAAGGTCCAGTTCGGCTCCAATTCGGACAGATAAACACCCAGCGTTGCGCTCATGATGCCGCCGCCGATGAGCAGCACGTCAACCTTGCGATCTGCCTTGGCGGCACGATACTGACTACCAAACAGGTACGAGTATCCGCCCCAGACGGCGGCGGCCCCTACTGCGGCGGCAATGAATTTGCGTCGTGAGAAGGGCTTGCGGCCGCCATCAGGCGTCGTCTTGTTGTCCGTTTTATCCATGAGAATCAATCACCTTCAAAAAAACCGTGTGGAGTCGCCGGATCAAACAGTCCCGGGGACAAGCGGTCTCCTCTCACATGCGTTCTTCTCTCATGGGCGCCTGCCCTTACCACACTGGCAGACGTCTTAGGGTCGGCGGCTCAGATGCGATGCCGGTTGCCGAGTGACGCGAGGCCCGGATTGTAACGCAGTCCCACGGTCGAGCGCTTGGAAGCCGCAGGATGAGAATGGGCATATCGACATGTTTATTCCTGTGTCACACAGTAAGACTACGCACGTTGCGGCTAATTGCGATCACCGCAAGGCATCCGCCACGAGCTTGCGGAACCAGCGGTGCGCCGCGTCGTTGTGAAACCGGGGATGCCAGAACTGCCGCACGGTCAGGTCCGGCAGGGCAATCGGCAATGCGAACGCATCGACGTGGGCCATCTTGCCGAACAGGTCGGCCAACTCGTTCGGAATCACGGCGATGAAGTCCGAATTGGCGACCAGACTCGGCACCGCCAGCAGGTAAGGCACTTCGACCCCCACGTTCAGCCGGGTGCCGCGCTTGTGTAGCTCTTTCGCGAGGAGTTCGTTGGTCATCGCCAGTGTGGCGGCCACCACATGCCGCGTATTCATGAATGTCTCGGCATCCATGGCCGCCACCCTCCCCGCTTTGCCCCGCTTGCTCTGCCCGGCGCGACGGATGCCCACCAGCGACCGCGTGAACAGGCGTTGCTGGTGCAGATGCTCGCCCATCCGGTCGAGATAGCCGATGGCCAGATCCAGTTCGCCGTCCTGTAACGCCGCACCGAGTTCGGCGGCGGGTACCTGAATCGGACGCAGCGTCGCCATCGGGGCATGTTCGGCCAACGCCGCGAGCAGCCTCGGCAGCAGGACGATCATGCCCATGTCGCTCAGACAGACCGAGAACGTGCGGCGCGTGTCCGTCGGCTCGAACGCGCGTGCGCCCAGCACATCCTGCCGGATCAATGCCAATGCGCGGGAGACGCCATCCGCCACGCGCTCACCGGTCGGCGTCGGCGCCATGACCGCGCCCGCCCGCACGAACAGATCGTCGCCAAATCGCGTGCGCAGCCGCCCTAGCGCGTGACTCACCGCCGGTTGCGTCAGCCCGAGGCGCTGTGCGGCGCGTGACACGCTACGTTCTGCCATCAGCGCTTCGACGACATAGAGAAAGTTCAGATCGGGGTATTCCACTCGTGTCTCCTGATGGCGTCTGTGCGCCGCGATGCCGCCACTATGCCATCGCGACAATATGCATTGAATTCATAATCTCTATGATTTTCATTTTATAGATTTATACATCGTGGCCGCGTACCTTTGCATCAACACGTCGTGACAGACGTGACAAAGATGAGCATCAGGAGACGATGGCGATGGATTGCGATGTATTGATCGTGGGCGCTGGCCCCGTGGGTTTGTTTTTGGCGGCGTCGCTCGGGCAACAGGGCCTGCGTGTGGAAGTCTTCGATACGAAGCCCGGCACCAGCCAGCACCCCGCCGCGAATGCCAACAGCGCGCGCACGATGGAACACTTCCGGCGCATCGGCGTGTCTGCCCATATTCGCCAGTTGGGGCTCCCCCCGGAGCAGTCCCCCGACGTGGCTTACTTCACGACGATTTCCGGTCACGAACTGGCCCGGCTCTCGCAACCGGCGTCGCGCGATGCCGTGGCCTATGCCAAGGCGCACAGCTTCACGTGGCCCACCCCGGAGCCGCCCCATCGTTGCTCGCAGCTCTATATAGAACCGGTGCTGCTCGATGCGGCACGTCGCCAATCGACGTGTAACGTCCATTTCGACGCGACGGTCACCGACCTTGCACAAGATGCCGATGGCGTGAGCGCGGTCGTTACGCTGACTCACACGCCGGATCGCCCGGCGCAGGTGCGTCGTGTACGCGCCCGCTACGTCGTCGGCTGCGACGGCCCGCGCAGCTTCGTGCGGCGCTCGCTGGGGCTTCGCTACGGCGGCGTCGCCAGTGAGAAGCGATCGTTCATGGGCGGGCAAATGGAGGCCGTCTATTTCTACGCGCCGACGCTCGTCGACGCGAGCGGCAAGGCACCGGCTTGGCAATACTGGACGTTCGGCCCCACGCAGCGTGCTTTGATCGTGGCCGTAGACGGCCGGGGTCACTTCATCATGAACGTGCAACTTCAGGACGATGAAACGCCGTCGGAGGATGTCGTGCGCTCACGCATCGCGCAGGCGCTCGGTGCCGATATTCCGTTCGAAGTGAAGAGTTCGTCCACGTGGACGGCGGGACACGCCCTCGTCGCGGAGCGCCTCGTCGTCGGCCGCGCATTTCTCTGCGGTGACGCGGCGCACTTGTTCACGCCGACCGGAGGGCTGGGCTACAACACCGGCATCGACGACGCCGCCAATCTGGCGTGGAAGCTCGTCGCGCTGGTGCGCGGCAGTGCCGGTGACGCACTCGCCCAGAGCTACGACGCCGAACGACGCCCAGCCGGGGAGCGCAACACCGCGTTCGCACGCAACTTCGCCGACAGCATCGGCTACGTCGCCCTGCCCCGCGAAGCCTACGAACAAGGCCCGGCAGGCGACGCGGCAAGGCGCGCGGTCGGCGAGTACCTCGCGTTTCACGCGCGCCACGAGTTCGTGATTCCCGGTGTCCATCTGGGCACACGATATGAGTCGTCACCGCTCCTGACAGCGGAACCCGGCAGCCCGCCCGCCGACAACGCCAATCTCTACGTGCCATGCGCGCGCCCCGGGCACCGCGCACCGCACGCGTGGCTTGCCGACGGCAGCTCTCTGTATGACGCGATGGGACCGCAGTTCACGCTGCTCTGTGTGGATGGTCAGACACCGGACGCCAGCGCAGTGGAAACCGCCCGTAACGTGCTCGGCGACGTTGCCGTTGTCGTCCCGGCGTCCGCTGACGCCGCGCTGCTCAAGCGGCTTTACGAACGCAACTACGTGTTGATCCGCCCTGACCTTCACGTCGCGTGGCGCGGCGATGCGCTAGAGAGCGCCTTCGTGAACGCCGCCCGCCGCTGTCTTGCGCTGGAGCCGCTCGATCCGGTTACCGCCACCGCACAAGCCACCGCGGATTCGATCTTGCAGTCTTGACCAAACAACGACAGGAACGCTGACTCACTTCCATTAATCGCTTTTCAGTTGCATTCAGTTGTGACATGCCGGCCAAGCGCTTGAACAACAGACGCTGGCAGTCGCAGACCGGTGGCTTCACTGCCGGCTACCTTCAGGAGACAACGATGTACGTAGATTCGACGTCACAAACGTCCACGCGTGCCGGCACCGCCGTGCGCAGCCAGACGCGCGAGCGCATGACGGCACTGCAACGGCTCACCCTTTTCCTCTGCTTTCTGATCGTCGCGGCCGATGGCTTCGACGTGGCCAGCGTCGGCTATGTTGCGCCGCTGCTCAAACACCAGTGGTCGTTGAGCCCCGCCGAACTCGGGCCGGTCTTTGGGGCAGGCCTGTTCGGTCTGACCATCGGCAGCTTTCTCTTCGGCCCGCTCGCCGATCGCATCGGCCGCAAGCGCGTCATTCTTATCTCAATGTTTCTGTTCGGTATCGGCAGCCTCGCGTGCGCGTGGTCGCCCTCTGTCGGCTGGCTCGTCTTTCTCCGGTTCCTGACCGGCGCTGGACTGGGCGGCGCTATGCCCAACGCCATCACGCTGTCGTCGGAATACAGTCCCGCGCATAACCGCGCATGGCTCGTCACCCTCATGTTTTGCGGCTTCACGCTCGGACTCGCCTGCGGTGGCTATGTCGCGGCATGGCTGATTCCGCACTTCGGCTGGCAAGGCGTTTTTATCTTCGGCGGCCTAGCGCCGCTCGTGCTGGTGCCGGTCGTGGCGTGGCAATTGCCCGAGTCGCTGCGCTTCATGGCCGGTAAACCGGCGTTCGCGAAGCAGATGCAACGCACGCTGGCCCGTCTGGGCGAGCGTGGCGCAGCGTCCTTTGCGGCGGAAGCCACGGCGGAGCGCAAGCAGGCCGAAGGGGCGAATGGTGCGAATGGCACGAACGCCGTCGCAGAGCGCCCGGTGGCGACGCTCTTCAACGCCCACTACCGCACCGGCACGTTGCTGCTGTGGCTGGCGTTCTTCTGCACGTTGTGGGTCTACTACCAGATCAGCAGTTGGCTGCCGACGGTACTCACCGAAAGCGGTATCGGCGTGGCACATGCGGCGCAAGTGGGCGCGATGCTGCCCATCGGCGGCACGCTCGGCTCGTTGCTCAATGCGCGTCTGATGGACCGGTTCAATCCGTTTGTCGTGCTCGCTTTCTCTTATGTCGTCGCCGCCGTCTCCATTGCGCTCATCGGCACGTCGCTGCATTCGACGACGCTGGTTTTCGTCACTGTGTTCTTCGCCGGGTTCGGTTTGTCGGGGGCGCAGACCGGCGCCAACGTGCTCGTCGCCGGCTTCTACACCACCCGGGCGCGTGCCACGGGCGTGAGCTGGGCGCTTGGCGTCGGGCGTGTCGGCTCGATCATCGGGTCGATGACCGGTGGCTTGCTGCTCGCCGCCTTGTCGTCTGTTCAGGTGTCGTTCGTCGTGTTCGCGGTGCCGGCCGTGATCGCCGGCATTGCCATGATCGCCAACGGTTTGCGCTACCGCCGTCAGATGGCGTCCGCGTAACTGCGGCCATCGCTCCCCACACTCAATCTTTCTTTCTCTGGAGTCACCATGCGTTTTGTCAGCTTTGAACTCGACGGCAAGTCCTGCCTCGGTGTGCGCGATGCCGAGAGCATCCGCGTGCTTGGCGAATATGCCCTCGAAGACCTGCTTGCCGACGGCGTCGATCTCGTCGCGTTCGCCAAGGCCAATACGTCCTCGCGTCACGTCAGTGCCGACACCGTGCGTTTGCTCGCGCCGTTGCGCCGCCCGCCGAAGATCCTTTGCGTCGGCCTGAACTACCGCGACCATTCCGCCGAGAGCCAATACGCGCAGCCGGACTATCCGACGCTCTTTACTCGCGTGAACACGAGCCTCGTCGCACACGACGCGCCCATCGTCCGGCCGGACGTGCCCGACAGCGAGGGGGTCGACTATGAAGGTGAGTTGGCCGTGGTGATCGGTCGCGGCGGCCGCCATATCCGTCACGAAGACGCGTTGGATCACGTCGCGGGCTATTCGGTGTTTAACGACGGGTCCATTCGCGAATACCAGTTCAAGACGCCCCAATGGACCATGGGCAAGAACTTCGACGCCACCGGCGCGTTCGGCCCCGATCTGGTGACGGCCGACGAATTGCCGGCGGGCGCGCGTGGCTTGCTGTTGCAAACGCGCCTGAACGGCGAAGTCGTGCAGTCGGCCAGCACCGACGACATGGTGTTCGATGTCGCGACGCTGATCGAGGTCATCAGTCAGGCCATCACGCTGGAGCCGGGCGACGTCATTGTGGCCGGCACGCCCTCGGGCATTGGCTGGGCGCGCACGCCGAAGCTGCTGATGCGCGAAGGCGACGTATGCGAAGTCGAAATCGAGCGCGTGGGCCTGTTGCGCAACGCGATTGCCGATGAAGTGACGCTGCGCAAGTCGCGCGCCTGATGCTTACCTGCTGCCGGCATCGCGCGAACTGCGTGCGATCCCGGCAGGTCTCTGCCCGGAGGACGTCATGACTGCATCGCCCTTGCCCGGCACGCCGTGCGCCGTGCATTCGATCGATCACTTTGCACTCAACGTGCCGTCGCTGGCACAAGCACAGCATTTCTTCACCGCATTCGGTCTGGAAGTGAGCGAAGCCGCCGCGCCCGGTCAAGCACTTGAGCTTCGCGCGGCGGACGGCCATCGCTGGGCGCGTGTGCTGCCGGCGGACGGCAAGTCGCTTGCGTATCTGCAATTCAACTGCTTTGCGCAGGATTTCGATGCGCTGCGCGAACAGGTAGTGCGAGCGGGGGCGACCGCTGCGGACGCCCCGGCATCGCTCATGGCCACCAGCGGATGCCCTCCCGACACCGGTTTCTGGTTCCGCGACCCCGACGGCAACCTGATCGGCGTGCGGGTCGGTGTGAAGACATCGCCCGACGTGAAACCGTCGTTCACGCTGAATTCCACCGCCAACGGTGCGCGAGGCACGCATTGCCGGCACGACGTAGTGCAGGTACGGCCGCGTCGCCTGTCGCATGTGCTGCTCTTTACGCCTGACGTTCTGGGTTCGCTCGCGTTCTACAGCAACGCGCTCGGCCTTCGGTTGTCGGACCGCTCGCAGGATCTCATCGCCTTCACGCATGCGCCGCACGGCTGTGACCACCATCTGGTGGCCTTCGCGAAGAGTCACGCGCGCGGCTGGCATCACTGCTCTTGGGACGTTGCGAGCTTGGACGAAGTCGGCAATGGCGCTGCGCAGATGGCGGCGGCGGGCTACCGCCATGGCTGGGGCACAGGGCGCCACGTGCTCGGCTCGAACTACTTCCACTACGTGCAGGACCCGTGGGGATCGTTCAGTGAGTACTCGGCTGACATCGACTACGTCGCGAAGGACCAGACATGGCCCGCCGGCGACTTCGACCCGGAAGACTCCCTGTACTTGTGGGGCCCCGAGGTGCCCGCCGATTTCATCCGTAATACCGATACCGCCACCGGCACGATAGCCGACACCCCCCGCGCCTGAGCGCGTCGGCACAACAGACCAGACACACTGGCATCGACTGAGGAGACAGCAATGAAAGCAGCAACGGTGCGCCTGATGGGCGTAACGGCGACGGCGCTCGCCTGTTTGAACGCGAGTCCGGCATTCGCACAGAGCAACATCCAGCTATACGGCGTGCTCGACACGGGCATCGAATTCGTCACGCATGCCGGACCGACGGGCGATAGCCTCTGGCGTGTACCCGGCATCACAGGGACGATGCCCTCTCGCTGGGGCATTCGTGGCAACGAGGATCTCGGCGGTGGTCTGCACGCGTTGTTCACGCTTGAGAACGGGTTCAATGTGCGCGCTGGCGATGTGAATCAGGGCGGACGGCTGTTCGGCCGCCAGTCGTGGGTCGGGTTACAGAACGACTGGGGAACGCTGAGCTTTGGGCGCCAGTATTCGATGACGTTCTGGGCGCTGTCCGACGCGGACATTCTCGGGCCGGACATCTACGGCGGGCTCGGGTCATTCGACGCGTACATCCCGAATGCCCGGAGCGATAACAGCGTTGCCTACAAACAGACGTGGCAGGGCCTGACGTTCGGCGCGACATGGTCGTTCGGGCGCGACAACGGCGGCACGGGCAACTCGCCGGGGCAAGGCACCTGCGCGGGGAACGGCACCGGGGCGAACGGCTCCCCGGCGTGCCGCCAGTGGTCGGCCATGCTGCGCTACGACACGGCGTCGTTCGGCGTTGCCACCGCCTACGATCAACAGCGCGGCGGGCCGGGTGCGGCGGCAAACTTCTTCGACGGTGTGGCCCCCGTCGCAATCGCAGGCAGTGGCGCGACCGACACCCGCATTCAGATCAATGGCTATGTCAAAGGCGGCAGTTGGAAAGTCGGCGGCGGGTGGCTCGGACGGCGCGTGAGTACCGACGCGGCCGGGCTGCCCGGGGTCAACTCGGACATGTTCTATCTGACGGCGTCGTACACATTGGCACCGCAGTATGTGATCGACGGCGGCGTGTATCGCATCGTGAACGCGCAACACGATACCCGCGGGACCATTGCCGCATTGCGCGGCACGTGGTTGCTCTCACGTCGCTCGGCCGTGTACCTGCAAACCGGCTATCTGTTCAACAGCGCACGCGCGGCGTACACCCTCAGCCAAGGTGGCGCGGGGGCCTCGCCGAACGCGGGGGTGAACCAGTTAGGGGTGATGGCCGGGGTGCGTCATACGTTCTGACGTCGCCGGTTGAACCGCACGGGCGCGCACTCCGGGTATCACAGCGCGCCCTTGCCGCCGTCTTCGAGCAACTTCAGGAGCGGCGGCGACTTGAACATCGTCTCCGGTTGCACGCGTTCCCAGAGGCTCCCAAGCCCTTGCTGCCGGCCACGCGCGTCCTCATGCCGCAACCACTGTTCAACCGTCCGGATGCGGTTCGGATGGATTTCGTCGAGCAACGCGTAGTCGCGCTGGATCACGTTGTGTTTCCAGACATTCCAGAACCCGGTGAAGTTGTCCCGGAAGCTCATCGTGCTGTTGTCGTTCGGATCGGCGTTGTAGCCGGCGGGACGGAGTGCGGCGGTCTTGAGTGGGCCGTTCCAGTAGGTGTCCAGATCGGTGTCGATGTACCGCGCCGGATGCCCGGTCACACGCTCGAAGGCCTCGGCGAGTCGGCGGTACTCGACGGGCTCGATCGCGACTTCGAGGTTCATCCCGTTCGCACGCTCGGCATTGTCGAACAGCCACCGCGCGTAGAAGCCGCAATCGGCCAAGGCGACGTGCGGCACCGCGCCGTTGCCGAGCGGCACGCGCCACGTCAGTACACCCGCTTCCACGAACGGCATCATCGGCGTCATGGCTGAAATGGCCATCTCCATATACGGCCCGGTGGTGAACACCGCCGCGCCCATGCGTTCGCAGTTGGTCTGGTTCTGGAACAGCACCCACTCGCCAATGCGGCCTTTGCCGTCGTAGTGGCCGACGCGAAAGCGCGAGTCGTAGCCAGCCTTCTTCAATGCGTAGTCAAGGTTGCCGTACACGAAGAACTTGATGCCCTCCTCCAGTGCGATTTCGTAGGCCCGAATGGCCCAGTAGATCTCTGTTTTCTCTCCAGTGTTGAACCCGTCGAGATTGATGTAGGCCCCATCGCAGCCTCTGAAGCCTTCCCGCAGCACCGCTTCGTCGGCAAACGTGCCTTTCAGGATCGATACGTTGCCGAGCGCGAGCAGCGCCTTGGCCCGCCGGGACTCGGGGTCGCGGCTTAGCGCGCGAACGGCGTATTTACCGTCGGCGACGAGCGCGCTGATGATGGGCAGGCCCTGTGCGCCGGTGCCGCCGACGACGAAGATCCGGGAGATGGGATGGGAAGACATGCGTGTTTCCTTACGTAGTTGGACGGGGTGCCACCCGAAGCGAACGCCAAATCACCGGGTGAATTTGTTGCTCTTATAATAAGAGTGACTAATTCGCACCGCAAGCACTTTCGATGACGCGAAGCGAACGTGACTCTTATAATGAGACCCGCTGACTGACGACGGTCGGCCTACTCAGGGAAAACTGCGCATGCGCTCAAAAGGTTTCGACGGCATGGTGTGTTCGATCGCCGGTGTCATGGCGGCGCTCGGCGACCGATGGGGCGTGCTGATCCTGCGCGATCTAGTCGTGGGGCTCCGGCGATATGACGAGCTACGTCAGTCGTCCGGCATCACCAATGCGACGCTCAGCGACCGTCTCAAGCATCTGGAGACTAACGGTCTCGTCGAGCGCAGGCGCTATCAGTTGAACCCCGAGCGATTCGAATATCTGCTGACGCCCAGCGGAAGAGAGGTTGCCGCGTTAATGCCGGTGCTCGCCCAGATTGGCGACAAATTGGAGGTGTCCGGTGCCTCGGCCCCGCCGATGACATTCGTGAACCGGAACACCGGGGCCGAGGTCAGGTGGACCTTTGTCGATCAGGCGACGGGCGAGCCGGTGAGCGCCGAGGACTTGGCCATCAAGGAAGGACCGGGCGCGGACGATCTGGTGCGCTGGCGGTTGTCCCAAGGCGAACAACATCGCCGTCAAACGTGATGTGAGCGGTTGGTGAAGCCGGTTAGCGGGTGCGCCATGGCACGAGACGTCGTTCCAGAGCACGCATACCGAGATCGAAACACCACGCGATGCCGCCGATCAGCACAATGCCCATGACCACGACGTCGGTGCGAAGGAAGCTCGACGCATTGAGCACCATCTGGCCGAGGCCCGCCGTTGCCGCGACCATTTCTGCCGCCACCAATGTCGTCCAGCCGAAGCCGATCGAAATGCGCAACCCCGTGAGGATCTCCGGCAATGCCGCCGGCAGGATCACGTGGCGAACCACTTGCGCGAAGCTTCCACCGAGCGAGTATGCCGCGTGGATCTGCTCGGTCGTGGCGCTTCGGGCGCCGGCGCGCGCCGCCATCGCAATCGGCGCAAAGCACGCCAGATAGATGACCACGATCTTGGCGGTCTCATCGATCCCGAACCAGATGACGACCAGCGGCAGGTAGGCCAAGGGCGGCAGCGGCCGGTAGAACTCCAGCACCGGGTCGAGCAACCCACGGGCGACGCGGCTCACCCCCATCAGAATGCCCACGGGGACGGCCGTTACCGTCGCCAGTAAAAAAGCCCCGAAAACGCGCAAGGCACTCCAGGCGAAATGCTCGGATAAGGGGAGCCCGCCCTGAATCCGCCCGTGAGTGGCGTCGAGGAACGCGCGCCACACCGCTTCGGGCGCCGGCAGGAACAGCGGGGGAATCCAGCGGAAATGCGTCGATAACCACCACAGCGCGCCGATCGCCACGATCGCGGCAACGCTCAGGCCAGCCGTCGGCCCTTCGCCGGGCATGCGCCAGATGCGCACCCGCTTGGTGATGGTCTGCGATGCCTGCTGCACGGGATGCGCCACGTGCGTGTTCGGCACGGTCGCCACGTTTGACAAGGTAGTTTCGGATGCCATGGAGATCAGACTGTCGAGGCGGTCGAAGCGGTCGAAGCGGTCGAAGCGTCAGGGACAGACTCGCGCAGGCGGTGCACCAGTCTTTCGCGCCACGCAATGAAGTCGGCGGATGATTTGACCGCGCGGGCATCGCGGGACGCCAGATACTGCCGCGAAAACGGCAGGTCGTGACTCTCGGCGATACGCCCCGGGCTGGGTGTCATGACGATGATTTTTGTTGCGAGAAACAGCGCCTCTTCGACGCTGTGCGTGATGAAGAAGATCGTCTTGTGCGTGCGCTCCCAGATATCGAGCACAAGCTCTTGCATCGTTTCCCGGGTCATGGCGTCCAACGCGCCCATCGGTTCGTCCATGAGCAGCACGCGCGGATCGTTGGCCAGTGCCCGCGCGATGCCGACCCGCTGTTGCATGCCGCCCGACAACGTATCCACACGGGCCTCGGCATGCCGCTCAAGGCCAACTAGCGCCAGCGTGCGACGTGCCGACGCCCGGCGCTGCGCCTTTGGCACACCCTGAAAGCGAAGGCCGAGCGCGACGTTATCGACCACGTTCAACCACGGCAGCAAGGCGTAGCGCTGGAACACCACACCGCGCTCGGCCCCCGGGCCGGAGACCGGTACGCCATCGAGCAGCACCTCGCCCTCGTTGGCCTGAACAAACCCCGCGATGCAGTTGAGCAGCGTGGTCTTGCCGCAGCCGGACGCGCCGAGTACGACGACAAAATCGCCCGTATCGATGCGCAGGTTGACGTTGTCGAGCGCGACTTGGGTGGCGGCGCTTCCCTGCCCGCCTCCTTTTGAGCTGCCCGCACCGCCCGCACCGCCTGCACTACCCACGCCGTCATACGCGACGCGAAGCCGCCGGATATCCAGCCCGCCGTTTTTCACGCTGGGCTGTGCCTCCGGAGAACACGAAGTATCAATCGCCACGCTCATATCACTCGGCTCAGCGTGCCGCACGCTGGACGAAGCTGGCGTCCACGCCGACCGAATAGTCAGGCAGTTCCGTCTGAATCGTGCCTTGCGCCTTCAGGAACGCTGCCGTCGCGGCGAGCGACTTGGCGGCACCGGATTGCGCGCCGCCGCCCAGCCAGACATTCGACGCCTGCTGCGCCGCTGTGGGGAACGCATACAGCGCGAGGCTCGCCGGGACGTCATCCACATTGGCACCAGACTCCTTGGCGACGGCGGCCACCTGCGTTGAGCCAGCCGTCCACGCTGCCTTGTGGTCTCGATAGTTCGCGTCGGTCGCGGCCAGCACCTTGACGAAGCCGTCGACGAAGTCCTTGTTGTCGCGGGCGAATTTGCGATCGACCACGAAGCCGTCGAACGTGGCCTTGCCGGTCGATTTCGCCACATCGCCTGACGTCGTCAGCACTTTGCCGTTTTTCTTCACCTTGGCGAGTACCGGATCCCAGATGTAAGTCGCGTCAATATCACCCCGCTCCCATGCAGCAGCGATTTCGGGCGGACGCAGATTGACGATTTTGACCTTCGCCGGGTCGACGCCCGCCGCCTGAAGGGCCACCAGCGTGTGGAAGTGCGACGTGGAAACGAACGGCACACCGATCTTCTTGCCGTTCAACTGCTTGACCGATGTGACGCCCGAGCCGTCGCGAGCCACCAGCGCTTCGGCGTCGTTGATGTTGTCGAGAATCCAGAACAGCGACAGATCGACGCCCTGCGACAGACCGGCAGCAATCGGGCTGGAGCCGGCCTCGCCGAGCTGCACCGAGCCGGAAGCGAGTGCGCGAATGACGTCGGCGCCGCTCCCGAGCTTGCGGTAGGTGACCTTGTAGCCAGTAGCGCGCTCGACTTCGCCGGTCGCTTGCGCATAGCGCCACGGGACCACCATGTCCTGATACGCAATCACGACTTCTTTGGACTGCGCGAATGCAGGCGCGGCGTAAGTCGTGGAAAACGCCAAGGCGCCAAAGGCCGTCAGGATGGCGAGCGGACGAAGCAGTCGATTCATTGAAATCCCCATTCTTCTAGTTGGAAGAGACGACCCACTATAGACAGGGAGGCGAGGCGGCGTGCCAATCGATTGGCACTTGCTTATGCCGTCGCGATGAAATTGCTTTCGCCGAATTGGGCGCAAAAATTAGGCGTAAAAAAAAAGGGGACCCGAAGGTCCCCCAATATGGGTGAGCCGGTCAGTCGAATCTCGTACTCAGAGTCGCTTGGCCTGCCGGATGCTACGTAAAAATGCGCGGGTGCGCTCTTGCTGCGGGTCACCAAAAATCTGCTCGGGCGGCCCTTCCTCACAAACCACGCCGTCACACAGGAAACAGACCTTCGACGCCACCTCGCGTGCAAAGCCCATTTCGTGGGTGGCGAGCAACATGGTCATGCCCTCCTGCGCCAGATCGCGAACGATGTTCAGCACCTCCGACACCAGTTCGGGATCGAGTGCCGACGTGATCTCGTCGAGCAGCAGCACCATCGGGTCCATGGCCAGTGCGCGCACGATTGCCACGCGCTGCTGCTGTCCGCCCGACATCCGATCGGGATACTCCTTCGCCTTGTGCGCCAGACCAAAGCGCTCGAGCAGCGCCATCGCACGCGCCTCGGCGTCGCGTTGGGGCTGTTTCAAGACCCGGATCGGTGCCAGCGTGATGTTCTCGAGCACCGTCATGTGCGGGAACAGGTTATAGCCCTGAAACACGATGCCGATGTCGCGGCGCAGCGAATTGACATCGACGCCCGGCCCTGTAATGCGGTCGCCGTGCACCAGGATCTCGCCTGACTCGATCGGTTCCAGCCCGTTGATACAGCGCAGCAGTGTCGACTTGCCGGAACCCGACGGGCCGATGAGGCAGACCACCTGATGCTCTTCTACCGTCAGGGTCAGCCCTTTGATGACCGGCACCTCGCCGTAAGACTTGGCGATGTCGCGAATCTCGATGAATGACATGTCGTTCGCTCCTTCAGGCCCCGCCCGCACGCATGCGGGCCCGGTCGCGTTGCGCCATCCGTTCCACAAAACGCACCTGCGGAATCGAGATGATGATGAACAGCACGGCCACGGTCGTGGCGGCCGACAGGTTGTAGTGATTCGACGCGATGATCATCGACTGATTGAAAGCATCGATCACGCCGACCACGTTGACCAGCGCTGTGTCCTTCTGCAAGGCGATGAAAGCGTTGAGCAGCGGCGGAATGATCTGCCGGATACCCTGCGGCAACACCACGAAGCGCAGCGTCTGCGTGTACGACAACCCGAGCGAGCGCGAGGCGGCGACCTGACTCCAGTGCACGCCCTGAATCCCGGCGCGATAGATTTCCGCCACGTAGGCTCCGACCGTCAGGGTCAGCGCGATCACGACATACGTCGTGAGCGACAGATCCTTAAGAATCGGCACCCCCGTGAGCGGCAAGCCGAAGCCGACCAGATAGATCACCAGCACCGCCGGCATGGCGCGGAAGATATCGACGTAGGCCGTGGCAATGAAGCGCAGCGGCTTGCCTGCCCTGCCCGGCGCAAACATCGCCAGCGCCACGATCAGCCCCCAGATCAGCACGAAGACTTCGGCGATCAGGAAGATCTTCACGTTGACCCAGAACGCGGTGAGCACGAGCGGGAACGTCTCGATGATCAGCGGCAGGAAAATGAAGGTCTTCGCAACGGCCAGATGGTTCGCCAGCACGAACTGCAACGCCAGCACGACGATCAGTTGAGCCAGCGTGTAGCCCAGCGTGATCCAGCTTTGCACGTCCGCCTCGGCGCGCGCCACGCGTGCCGCCGTAATGTCACGACGGCTTGCGGCATCGCTGAACGCGCGCCAGCGCTGAAAGGCACGCGCCAGCGGTGCGAGCACGATCAGCGAGGCGAGGCCGAGCAGCACGGCGCCCACGGGCACCCACCAGCCGTCGAGCTGGTTCCCGAGCAGGCCTTCACGCAGTGCGGCAATCGTGAAGGCGCTGCCCACGATGGCGACGAGCGCGCCGACCAATGCGATGAGAAACAGCGTGAACGGCGACGACGGCATGCCGCCGATGTTCAGCCGCCGCTCGCGTCCTATCGCACCAATCAGCGCGCCGGGCGCCTTTTGAGAAGAGGGTTCGCTCATGGACTCGGTGACCTCAGGGCGTCAGTACCGGCACTTTCGCGGGATCGGCACCAAGACTCGGCACCAGATACTGAGTGGCCAGACGGTCGAACGTGCCGTCCTTCTTCATCTCGGCAATCAGCTTGTTGAACGCGGCGAGATTCGGCGAGTCCTTGTTCACCAGACCGCCCCACTGCTCGCTCGTGTCGTAACGGCCCACGACTTCGAAGCGCCCGCCGGACTTCTTCGCGATGGCCAGCACGTTCGGCGTGTCGTACAGCACGGCGTCAACCTGATTGGCGGCGAGTGCGGCGTACATCGCGGCAGCGTCCGGATAGACCTTCGGGTGCTCGGCAACCTTCACTTTGTCCGTCAGATACGGCAGGATGGTGGTGCCCTGCTTCACGCCCAGACGCAGCTTCTTGATGCTGTCCTTGTCGACCTTCGTACCCGTCTGGACCAGAATGCCCTGATCGGAATTGAAGTACGGATCGGTGAAGTTCACGACCTTCTTGCGATCGTCCGTGATCGTGATCTCGCTGAGCGCGATGTCGAAGCCTTTAGCCTGACCGCCGATCACCTGTGCGAACGAGCGGTTGACGACGATCACGCGGTCGAGCCCGGCACGATAGGCCATGTTGGCGGCCATGCAGTATTCGAAGCCGTCCTTGATGGTCTCCGGCGAGTCGCCGTTCCACCAGCCCGGTGCCGGCAGCACGGGGCGTACCGACAGCGCGCCCGGCGTGACCGTTTCCAGCTTCACCGAGCCGCGCGTGCCAGTGACTTCGCATTTGCCGAAGTCCGGGGCCGCGACGGCCGTCGTGCAGAGGCCGCCGAGCATGAGCGCGGCGAGCAGCATGCGCGCAGGCGCCGTCTTGCGGGTTGCGCGAGTCTTGTCTTGCCGTTCGATCAGTTTCATGGGGGTGTCTCCTAGCGTCTTGGGGTTGAGTCGATCGGTCATGCGGGCAGTGCTGCGGCCGGTTGAGCAATGCCGCCATGCGGCTTGCCCGAGGCGACGTCGCCCCAGAGCACCGCGTGGTCTTCCGGCAGCGCGCGCGAGTTCGGCATGGACAGCCAGAGACGCATCAGCATACGGTCCTGACCGGTTTGCACATCGTCCTTGAAGGCGGTGCGGCCGTGATACACGATGTGATTGTTCAGCAACTGGATGTCGCCCGGCGCGAAACGCATCTCGAAGCATTGTTCTTCCGCCACGGCCATCAGCATGCGAATGGCTTCGTGTTCGGCTTCGGAGAGCTTGCGCACGCCCGGCAGCATCTGGGCGTTCTCGATGTAGGTCAGCGAGAAATGGCTGGTGAGCTTGCCGTCGCGCACACCGAAGATCGGCAGATCGTAGGCGACGTGTTCGCCACCGGCCTCTTCGCCGAAGCGGCTGCGCGGGATCGGCTGGCACAGCAGCGCGTGCAGGTCCGGACGGCGCTTGAGGATTTCGTTGTAGACGGTGGCGCTACTCGCCAGCTTGCTCACACCGCCCTCGGACGCTTGTCGCACGCACAGCAGGCCGACGACGTCGCAACGATCGGTGTGGAAGCGCAGTTGCCCCGGCGAGAGCGTGCGAGCGCCCGACGACAGGAATTGCTTGCCCGAGCTATCGACCGTCGCCCCGTAGAGCTTCGCGCCGACACCCATGCCTTCGTCCTTGATTTCGCGCATGACTTCGCCGCGGTAGTTCTGGAACATCGGCGTGCCCAGATGCGCGCCCAGCGCATACCACATGCGGCGCAGCTGCTCTGTGCTGTAACGGGTGACGTCGAGGCCGCGAATCTTGACCATGCCGGAACCGTTTTCCAGTTCTTCGCGCACGTCGTCAAAGAACGCCGTGGCGTCGGGCAGCGGGAAGTTGTGACGGTTGATATCGCGCCAATCGACGTTCTCCGTCGCTTTCAGCGCGGCGTCGATTTGTTCGAGCACGATGGCCGGGAAGGTCTTCACCCAACGATCGTGATTGACCATTTCGGTCCCCTGCCAAACACTGGCGCCTTGCAGACTCTGCGACTCGGCCATGAAATTCTCCTGATAGATGCGATGAGTAGTACGCCTTACTTTGTATATACATGTAAGGACATTACACCCATCATTTGAAGTCCGACAATCGGGAGCGACGTCCAATCAGGGAAAGTCCTAGCCTCGGAAAACAACAGGCTCACGAGGCATGTTTGCGCAATGGCATGGCGACTCGCAACGCCTTGCGCAGCAAGGCAGACGCGGCGAATCGCGGGTCTGAAATCCCTACCGGGACGACCCGAACTCCCGGGTACGTGGACTCCCGGTCGACTCGACTATACGCGAACAAAATTGCGTCCGTATATCATTTATTTATTTCGTATACGATTTGAATAAATCAATTTCTCACACTGCTGAAAACGAGGGCGGTGTGAAGTGCGAGACGTGGGAAAAATGCAGGGAATCAGGCGGACGTTTTGCCGCTCAGCCGGAAATACGCCATCACTTCGCGTTGCGTTTGTTCCAGATGTTTGCGCAGCAGCCGGACGGCGGTTTTCGTATCGCCGGCGGCGCAGGCCTCATGAATCGCGAAGTGCTCGTCGTAAGAGCGTTGATGGTCGTTGACGGCGGAGAGATGCGTGCGCAGAAAGCGGCCCATACGCTCTTGCGCGGCCTGTGCGGTGGCGACCAGCCGGGGACGATTGGCGGGCGCATACAGGGCTTGGTGAAACGCCAGATTCAGGTCGCTCCACGATTGCGGGGTATCGGCTTTCTCGTAACGTTTGAGCAGCTCCTGCGCGAGGGCAAGATCGCTGGGTGCCATGTTGGGCACGGCGATTTCGAGCGCGCGGCATTCCAGCGCGATGCGCAGGTCGAGCATCTCGACGCAGTCGCTCGCGGTGAGCGGCGTCACGAACGCACCCGCATTGCGTTTGAGCGTCACCCAGCCCTCGGATTGCAGACGCATCAGCGCTTCTCGAACCGGGATCTTGCTCACGCCCATTTGCGCGGCAATATCGTCCTGACGAATCGGTGCCCCTTCCTGCAATTCGCCCGACAGAATCTGCTGGCGAATGGCGTCGTAGGCGCGTTCGGCGGTGGAGAGTGAAGCGGTTTCGCTCGTGGTCACGGAAGTCCGCGCGGAAGGCCGCGCACCAGGCAGGGGTGAATGATGCGCGAATTATACAATTATTGATATTCGTATACTTTTCTGCGACGTAACTTCGAACTGTTCTGTCACGAATGTTTCACACAGTTGCCATAGAGTCTGCGCTCACCCTACAGACCTGAGACGACCCATGCGCGCGCCTACCGTTGAGTTCACGCACGCTGGCGGGGCCTGTGCGGCCAACCGCGTTCTGGTGGTGGAGGATGACGCCAAGGTCGCTCACGAGATCGTATCGGCACTCGGTGAGCATGGCTTTACCGTCGAACTCGCCAGCGCCGGTGGCGCCGGACTGCAACAAATGCTGCACGGGCAATTCGACTGCGTGGTGCTTGACCGGTTGTTGCCCGAGATCGATGGCATGTCGATCCTCACGACGGCACGCAATGTCGGCATCAAGACGCCTGTATTGATGCTGTCTGCCCTTGGCGCCACGGACGAACGGGTGCGCGGCCTGCGCAACGGTGCCGACGACTACCTGACCAAACCCTTCAGTTTCGACGAGTTGACCGCGCGCATCGACGTGCTGCTACGCCGGCACAGCGATACGGACGTGAGCGCCACGCTGCGCGTCGGCGATCTCTATCTGGATAGCCACAACGGGACCGTGACGCGTGCGGGGGTGCCGGTCGTGCTCAAGCCGCGCGAGATGCGTCTGCTCGAATATTTGATGCGCAACGCCAATCAGGTGGTCACGCGCGCATTGTTGTTCGAATCGGTGTGGAAGTATCAGCATGACGTGCAGACCAACGTCATCGACGTGCACATCGCCCGGCTGCGCAAGAAGATTTCTCTGGACGGCGCCTGCTCGGCGATGATCGACACCGTGCGTGGGACGGGCTATGTTCTCCATGCCAATGACTGAGCGCAGCTTTCTGCGCAGCCTTTGGGGCGCCGGGCCGATCTTCGCGATCTTCATCGTGTCTGTCGTCACCCTGTTCGCCGTGGTCTACTGGCTCACCATGGGCTACCTGACCGATCTGGTCGACGCCCGCCTCCAGCGCGAAAGCACGCAACTCATCCGGCGCACACCCGCCGACGCCCGTACCAATATTACGGAGCGCAGCCACCGTGAAGCGGCCAACATGCGCCCCTACGGCCTGTTCAGCGCGAGCGGGCAACGGCTGGCCGGCAACATCGACACGATGCCGAAAGGCAAACCCGACTGGCACGCGTACCGCTACGTCCAGTCGGTCGTCGACAAAGAAGGCGATACGTGGGCGCGCCCCTACCGCGCCATGATCGCGACCATGCCCGATGGCAACCGCGTGATCGTCGGGCAGGCCGTCGACGATATCGACCGCTTCGATCACATGCTCGTGCGTGTGGCGTTTGGCGGTCTGCTGGCGACGATCCTGCTCGGCGCCTTGTGCGGCTACGCATTGCATCGCGCCGCCAATCAGCGGGTTCGCCAGTTGCGGGAGTCGTGTCAGGACATCATCTCGAGTCATTTCACGCGCCGCCTGCCGACGCGCGGCCGCCGCGATGACATTGATTTGCTCGTGGGCTTCGTCAATACGATGCTCGACGACATTGAACGCCTCGTCTCGGAGCTGCGCGGCGTCTGTGCGTGGATCGCGCACGATCTGCGCACGCCGATGACCAGCTTGCGCGCCGGATTGGAACGTGCCCGCCGTAGCGCGACGTCGGCCAAGGAATACGACATGGCCGTCGAGCGAGCCCTCGAGCAAACCGACCACGTGCTCGGCCGCTTCTCGGCGCTGCTGAGAATCGCCGAAATCGACGCCCACTCGCGTCGCGAGCAGTTTCGTCACGTTGATCTCGCACGTATTGCCGAAGACGTTGTAGATCTCTACGAGCCGCTGGCCGAAGAGCGCACAGTCACGTTGCTGGTCGAGACACAACGCTGTGCGCCGGTGCTGGGTGACAGCGATTTGATCTTTGGTGCCATCCAGAACCTGCTCGACAACGCGTTGAAGTTCACGCCTGCCGGTGGCACGGTGCGCCTGCGTGTGATGGCGACGCTTCAGCATGCCGTGGTGGAAGTCTGCGACACCGGACCGGGGATCGCGAGCGTCGAGCGTGATGCCGTGTTGAGACCGTTCTATCGCGGAGCGGGCGTCAGCGGTATGCCGACGCCCGGTCACGGGCTGGGGCTGAGTGTGGTGGCTGCGACGGCGCGTATTCACAACGCCGTGATGCGGATCGACGATGCTGCCCCCGGCTGCCGCGTCGCGTTAAGGTTTGCTGCGGCGCCGATCTCGTCGGTCTCGCCGGAAGTGCCCGAGACGTCAGAAGACACTCGGACAGCTGAAGCCGCAAGCGTCTGATCGACGGCTTACTGAAGTGGCGGCAGGCTCAGGGCTTCGCGCGTCTCACGTGTCGCACGCATGAGATCGTCGCGAAACGCCGGGTTGGCCAGCATGGCGGCGGCGATCACGGTCCCGCTCACCTTCCCCGCCTCGACATCGCTCACGTAATGCACGCCCCCCAATGCGCGTCCCTGCGCGTACGCCTCGGCTCGCGCAAAGATCTCCGCACGCTTTTCCGGCACGATCTTCGCCAGAATCACCGCGCTCAGGTACGCAAACGTGGCGTGCCCGCTCGGATAGCTCGGTGAGGTGCCCTCCGTCACAATGCCCGGGTGCACCTCGGCGCTGACGTTGTACGGACGCGGGCGCTTCCAGTAATCCTTCGCCGCTTTGAGCGGCCCCGCCCCCTCCTTCGCCAGACGCTTGAAGAAGGCCTCGGTGAACGGCAGACGCTCCGCGCGGAAGTCCGTGCCGATCACATCCGCAAAGCGGAACACGCTCTTGTGCGTGTCGCCATCGGCCAGCGCCAGCTGCGCGGCGGTGCGCGAGCGTTGAAGTGCCAGCACCTGACGCAGATCGTCAGCCGCAGCAAGCGTGCCGGGCGCGGGCGGCGGCGCCACCAGCACGGTCAGGTCGGGGGCCGCGCCGCTCAGATAGTCGGCATGGGGCAGTTCAGCCGCTTGCACAGCGTGCAGTGCGCTCAGCAGCAGCAACGCTGCGACGAAGGGACGCCCGTAGCGGGTCGAAACAGGAAGCATCGGTCTATTCCTTAAGGGATCAGGTTCTCGGGTAAATGCGCCGAGGGAGGCTACGAGACTCCCGTGACCCGCCAATGGCGCCAACCTTTCCGTCCGGACAGGTTGATCGTGCGCGCCAGGCGTCACTTGGCAGTCTGTTCATGTTGGCAAGTTTTGCTTCATCTACGCATCACGGGCAGCGCCTAAAGTTCGCCTCGCTGATCACCGGCGAGCAGGCCGGTCCACTCAACCGAGCGCCTTGCGCCGAGGATGCATTACCTCCATGAAGCCCCAGACTTCCAAGACCTTCCGCTTTGCCCCGAGTGTTGTTCCGACCTTGGTGCTCGCTTGCGCCACGCTGGCGTCGGGCATGACGCATGCTGACCAACCCACTTCGCTCGCTCCGGCGGCAAGGGTGCTGCTGATCAGTATCGACGGCATGCACGAGGAGGATCTCTCCCGCTACATCGCCGTGCATCCGACCTCTGCGCTTGCCTCGCTTGCGCATCACGGCGTGATGTATCGCAACGCACTCACGCCGACACCGTCCGATTCATTCCCGGGCATGGTCGCATTGATTAGCGGCGCCAGCCCTGTCAACTCGGGCGTGTACTACGACGACAGCTTCGACCGGCGACTTGTCCCCGCAGGGGAGAACTGCGGCACGGGGCCCGTGCGCGGTGCCGAAGTCGTCTTCGACGATTCCATCGATCTGGATCCGAAGCGCATCGACGGTGGCGGCGCCATCAATGCCGACCGGCTGCCTCGTGACCCGGCGCGCCAGTGCGCCCCGGTCTATCCGCACAACTACCTGCGCGTGAACACCGTATTCGAAGTCGTGCGCGCCGCTGGCGGGCGCACCGCTTGGGCCGACAAGCATCTCGCTTATGACTTCGTGCATGGTCCGAGCGGAAAAGGTGTCGACGATCTCTACACCCCGGAAATTGCCGCCGTCGGCGAAAAGCTCGCCGCCTTCCCCGCTTACGACAATCTGAAGGTCGACGCGCTGCTCAAGCAGATCGATGGCCGTGACGCCACTGGCAACGCGTCGCCGGGCGTGCCGCGTCTGTTCGGCATGAACTTTCAGCAACTGAGCGTGGCGCAAAAGTCTGGTGACGGTTACCGCGACGCCCATGCCACCCCCGGCGCTGCCATTGGCGCTGCGCTCGATCAGATCGACGGATCGCTGCAACGCGTGCTCGACGCCCTCGCCGCACGGCATCTGGACACGTCGACGCTCGTCGTCATTGCCGCCAAACACGGGCAGTCGCCGATCGCGCCGGGGCAACTTCATCGTATCGATGGCAAGCGCGTGCTCGATGTTGTCGCACAAAGCGCGCCGGACGCGCTCGCAAAAGCGACGCTCGACGATGTCGGCCTCTTGTGGCTGAAACACCCGAAACCCCCGAAATTTACGCAGGCCATTGTCAAGGGGCTGCGCGCCAACGCCGAAGCGCTGGGTATCGAACACGTCTACGCGGGTAACGACATGCCGACGGGCTGGGGCCGCGTCGGGCGTGATAGCCGGGTGCCCGATATCGCCATCGAGACGAAGCACGGCGTGATCTACACACACGGCAGCAAGGTCGCCGAGCACGGTGGCTTTCACGACGACGATCGTCACGTCGCGCTGCTGGTCTCGCGCCCGGACATCCAAGCGAAGGAAATCGATGCGCCGGTCTCGACACGTCAGGTCGCCCCGACGTTGCTGCGGGCACTGGCCCTCAAGCCCTCCGCCCTCGACGCCGTTCGCCGCGAAGGCACGACCTCGCTCCCGGGCTTGAACTTCGGCAAAGGGACCGATTGAACCTTCCGTAGCACCCGTCACGACGAAGCACCACGCAGCACCACGAATCAGGGCTGCCGGCCGCATCTGGCCGGCACAACTTCCAAAGAGAACGAACCCGAGCCATGAAACCGAACACGACGCGCACACCGAGTCTTCATCGCATCAGTACGCCGCATCTGACGCTCACCGCCATTGCGCTTGCCGTACTGGCCAGCACGGCGCAGGCCCAAACGACCGACATCGGTGACGTATCGGCCTCCGACGTGGGCGCGCCCGTCAACGTCACCGCCGTCAAATCACGCAATGCACCGACCGCGGCCGCCGCGAAGGCGCTCACGCAAGCCCCGCTTGAAGCCACGTCGCCCCAGACACAGATCAGCAGCGACTACATCGCCAATCAGATCAATCCGCAGGCGGACTACGGCACGATTCTGCGCATTGCGCCGAGCTACAGCAGTTCTTCGCCCAACGGCCTTGGCTTGTCGGAAGCTAAGAACCAGACGCTGCGCGGTTTTCCGGACGGTCAGTTCAATGTGACGTACGACGGCATTCCGTTTGGCGACACTAACGACTTCTCGCACCACACCACGTCGTATTTTCCGGCCGCCACTATCGGTAGCGTCACCATCGACCGAAGCCCGGGCAATGCCACCACGCTGGGCTATGCGACCTTTGGCGGCTCGGTGAACCTGTTCTCGCCGACGCTGAGCCCCGTGCGCAAGATCGAGTACTCGCAGACCATCGGATCGCACGCGACGTGGCAGGAAAACCTCGGCATCACGACCGGCATCATGCCCGGGTTGCTCGACTCGAATGTCTTCCTGAACATTCAGCGTACCGACTCGAACGGCGCATTGAGCAACAGCGGCGTGCGCAACACGAACATCTTCCTCAAGGGTGTGACGCCGATCGGCAGCAACACGCTCGTGACGTGGGTCTACGCGTACGACAAGATCCACTTCAACAATCCGGGCGGCGCCACCCTTAATCAAGTGGCGCAGTACGGCTACAACTACGGCCTGAACGCCGATCCGAAGAGCCCGAACTATTACGGCTACAACTATCAGGACAAAAACACCGAATTCGCCTATATCGACGTCAAACACGACTTTGACAACGGCTGGGGCCTGAGCAACAAGCTGTACACGTATTACTACTACAACCTGAGTCATGAACTGAACGGCGACAACACGTCGTCGCCGCTCTCGGCGCTCAGCGCTGCCAAGCCCTTCGCTGCCGGTCAGTCGGGCACCGACATTGCGGGCGCGTTGAAGCTCAATGAATACCGCACGTATGGCGACACGCTGGCGGCGACGCACACCGATGCCTACGGCACGTTCACCGGCGGCTTCTGGGTCGAACACACGCGCAATCCGCGCAATCGTTTCGCGTACGACGCAACCACCGGGCAGTCGGTCAAACAGAACGCCACCTACGGCAACACCTACTACGACATGGTCGATGAGGTGAATACGGCGCAGGCGTTCTCGCAGTACGCGTGGAAGGCGACGAACGCGCTGACCGTCACGCCGGGCATTCGCTATCAGCACTTCGAGCGCTCGCTGTCGGCCGGCGTGTTGCAGAACAACCTGCCGGGCACCTCCGCCACCAAGTCGTGGGACAGCGTGCTGCCGAGCTTGGACGTCAACTACCGCTTCACGTCGCTGTGGTCGGGCTATGCCCAGGTGTCGCGCGGTGCGCTCGGCCCGAATCTGAACACCTTGTACTCGGCCAATCCGTCGGGCAACAACAACGTGCAGCCGCAAACCTCGATGGCCTACCAGATCGGTACGGTGTTCAAGGCGGATCGATTCACGTTCAATGCCGATGCGTACCTGATCGAGTTCAGCAACTACATCACGAAGAATGGCTCGGGGGCGAATGCCACGTACTTCAACGCCGGGGGTGTGCGTTACACCGGCCTTGAAGCGGAAGGCAACGTGCTGCTCGGCAGCGGCTTCTCGTTTTACGCCAACGGCTCGCTCAACAACGCCACTTACACGCAGGACGGCACGGGCTCGCAGATCTGGAAGTCCGGCCAGCGCATCTCCTTCGTGCCGCAATACACCGCGGCCATCGCCCTCAACTTCGATCAGGGACCGTGGCACGCGGGTATTAACACCAAGTTCGTCGGCTCGATGTATCAGGGCAGCAACGGTGCGGCAGACGGTTCGATCTACAAGGTTGGCCCTTATAGCGTGACGAGCATGATGGTCGCGCGCGACTTCACCAACCTCAGCTCGGTCCTCAAGAAGGTTCGGGTGTCGTTCGGCGTCGACAACCTGTTCGACACCCACCGCATCACCGACAACCTCGGCCCGGCCGCGACCGATACCAGCAAGGGCACCGACGCGAACCAGTTCCTCTACTACTTCGTGCCGGGCCGCAGCTTCTACGTCAACCTGCGCGCCGAAATCTGATCGGTCGCCGGATAACCGGCCGCCTGTTGTCGCGGCCGGTGCGAATTTCATTGCAAGGAGATTTTCATGGATCTGAGTCAAATCAACCAATTGGCCATGTCATCGGGCGGCACGCTCTATCTGATGGTCTTGCTGGCGTTCGTCGGCATCACCGTGATCGTGGATCGCGGACTGCGCCTGCGTCGTACGTTCCGGGGCGGTGAGCGCATCGTGACGGCCGTCAGCGCGCTACCGATGATCGACGTCCACGATGCCGACGAACTGCGCGCCGCCGCCGCAGGCTTGCCGCACGGCCGCTTGCTCGACGCCTACGCGCACAACCTCAAGCGCGTTCACGGCGGCGATATGGAAGCGGTGATCGACGAAGCGATCTATCTGGAAGTGCCGCGGGTCGATCGCGGCCTGTGGGTGCTCGATACGGTGATCACCGTCGCGCCGCTGCTGGGCCTGGTCGGCACCATCGTCGGCATGTTCCACGCGTTCGACGTGCTGGGCGCTGCGGGGGGCGATCCTACGCAAGTGACCTCCGGCGTGGCCGAAGCGCTGATCGCGACGGCGTGCGGTCTGGCCATCGCTATGAGCCACCTGTGGTTCTTCAACGCGATGCAGGACACCGTGCGTCAGACCGTGCATCAGATGGATACGCTCAAGCGCCTGCTGCTCAACCGTCACAGCGCCTCGCAGCAGGCGGTTGAGCCGACCGGTGTGGTGTTGCGCCACGAACGTGCTTCGGCCTGAGAGCCCGCGATGCGATATTTCGAAACGAGAAAGGCACGCATCGAAGTCGTGCCGATGATCGACATCATGTTCTTCCTGTTGGTGTTCTTCATCATGATCACGCTCAAGATGATTCCGTCGATGGGCATGTCGGCCAAGCTGCCGGGAAGCTCGACGGCGCAGGATCTGCCTCACCCCAAGGTACTTGTCGCCTTGCACGCTGACGGCAGCGTTGAGGCCGACCAACATCCGGTCACGCTCGACGCCCTGAGCGCCACGCTGCGTGCGCACGATCCTGCCCATACGGTCGTGACCATCGCGAGCGACAAGGCCGCCAATGTGCAGCAACTGACCCAGTTGATGGACGCGTGCCGCGCGGCAGGGGTCACGCAGATCGGCATCGCTGCGAAAGAGGCGCCATGACCACGATTTTTCAGTCGGCGGTCGTGGGCAATCCGCAGGCGGCAGGCGGCGCATTGCCCTCCCCCGGTCCAACGACGCCTCAGGGACGCTGGCCGTGGCGAGCCATGGCGACGGCGCTGGCATTGGAAGCGATCCTGCTGGGCGTGACGACCGGATGGCTTTCACGTGGCAGTCCGTCACCACAGCCCGTTCGCGCCGATGCGCCGGTGATGTTGGCGATGGTTGAGCCGGAGCCTGTCGCAGTACCTGCCGTGAAGCCGGTGGAACCCGTGGCATCCCCGGTTAAACCGGTCGTGCCGGTGAAGCGCGAAGTGACGCCAAAATCCGTCACGTCGCATGTGAACAAGACTGCACAGCCCGTGCACGAAGCGGTGAGCGCAGAGGCGCCGCCGATCAAGACGGTGGACGGCGTGGATGCCGCGCCTGCGCCATCGGCTGCCACAGCGCCAACGCCGGCGGCATCGCCGTCGAACGTGGCACCGGGGCCGGACGACCGTTTTATCGCGAAACTGCGTGCTGCGGTGCAAGCGGCCGTGGTTTATCCGATGGCGTTGCGGGGCATGGGGTTGACAGCCAGTATCGACGTCGAGTTTGCCTATCGGGATGGTGTGGTGTCGAACGTGCACGTCTCCCGTCCCGGGCGCGTTGCAACGCTGGATCAGGCCGCCGTCGCCGCCGTGCAGCACGCGGTAATGCCACCCCCGCCGCCAAATCTGGCGGGGACGCTGAGTACTTTCAAAGTGAGGGTGATTTTTAACGATGCGTGAGGCTGAAGGGAAATTTCAGGCGTCTTGTCCCCAAGCCAGACAGGCCTGACAAGCCGGAAGATCGTCAAACCACCGAAACCTCAGCCGGGCAGCAGCTTCGAAGCGCGGTGCTTCGATGACAACGGGTTGCTGCTCGGCGGAATGCTCAACATCGACGTGCAGGCACAGCAGGCCTTCCGTAATGCCGAGACCGATGGTTTTCAGGATCGCTTCCTTGGCGGTCCAGCAGCGAAGGAACGCGTCGCGCTGCGCCTCCGGTGGCAAGCTTTCGATCTGCGCGCGCTCTGCGGCGGTACAGACGAGCGGTGCAAGCTCACGCCAGTCCAGCGCGCGCTGTTTCACCTCGATATCGATGCCGACACAGCGTGTCCGGGAGACGGCAATCAACGCATCGCCGCCCGTATGGGAGACGTTGAACGACAACATGGGTGTCTCCCCCAAGGGCGTGGCCAGTTCCGGACGGCCATATTGGCCCAGTGTGAAGCCCACTGACGCAGGCCTCACCCCGGTGTACTCGCCCAGTAACTCCCGCAGCACCGACCGCGTCATGGCAAAGCGATAGCGGTCGACGTCGTAACGAAACCGCCCTGCCCGCGCCAATTCCTCTGCATCGAGATAACGATACGCGTCAGAGTCGCAGACGCCGTCGAGCGCCACATGCCAGACATGAACGTCCGCAGGCCATCGGCTCTCGCAAAGTAGCTGTCGTGCCCGCATCGTCCGGCTCACTCCACCGGCGCATCAACCTGCACATTCACTGGCCCGTCGACATGCGTCTCGTAGGCGAACGTGCTGCCGCTGGCTTCCTCGATGATGCGTCCCTGATGCAGACGCACCACGCGGTCCGCCAGACCGAAATACCGGTCGTCATGGGAAATGACGATCAGCGTTTTGCCCTGACGTTTGAAGTCCGGCAGCATCTCCTGATAGAAGTAGCGGCGGAATGTCGGGTCCTGATCGGCGGCCCATTCATCGAGCACCATCCACGGGCGGTTTTCCAAATACGCGTGCACCAGCGCCAGACGCTTGCGCTGCCCGGCCGACAGGTCGATGGTCGAAAACGCGCCGTCGACAATGCTCACCTTGTGCGCCAGCCCAAGTTGCTCGAGATAGGCCTGTGCGTGCGCCATCGTCTGGGCATCGCTCGCCACGAGGTCGTCGAACAGGTGGTAATCCGAGAACACCGTGGAAAACTGCTGACGAAAGCCGTCAAGCTGTTCCGCTGGCACCGGCTTGCCGTCGACCAGCAGCTCACCTTGGCCCGGCGTATAGAGCGAGAGCAGCGTCTTGATCAGCGTGGTCTTGCCGCAGCCGTTTTCACCCACGATGAAGAGTGTCTCGCCGCGACGAATTTCGAGATCGATCGGTCCAAGCTGGAACGGTGCACTGTCGCCCGCCGCCGGGAATGCATGCGTAGCACCGCGCAGGGCAAGCGTCTGCATCGCGGGGAATGCCGCTTCGCCCGCCGCAGGGCCATCGAGCAGGCGCGGCTCACGATTCCGGAACTGGCTCGTCAGTTCGGCAATGCGTTGGAACGAGACGCGCGCCTGAATCAACGTCGGCAGGCCGCCGGCAATCATTTCAATGGGGCCGCGAATATACAGCAGCACGATCACGAAACCGCTGACCACGCGCGAGTCCACGCCAAGCTTCGACTGAAGCAGCAGAATGAGCCCGATCACGACGAAGAACAGCATGCCGCCCATCGCGTTGGCCGCGTAGTACAGGCGCATGGCGCGGCTCTTGAGTTCGCCGATCAGGTCGGCGGCACCGGACAACTGCTCGCCGTACACACGCTGACGGCGCGCGCGATTCAGACGCAACTCCTTGGCACCCTCCGTAATGGCACGGTATTGCTTCTGGAGCTCGTCCTGCGCACCGCGTACGCCGCGGTAGTGGAAGTCCCAGCGCAGCGAGGCGTAGTGATTGATACCAAGGCCAATGAGGATCGCCGCCAGCGCAAACAGGAACAGCAGCGGCGAGAGCACCAGCATGTAGGCCACGCAACCGAGCGCAATCGCCACGGCCGTCATGAAGCCGGGAAAGTTGAAGGTCACGGCGCTCACCGTATCGACGTCGCTGTTGAGCGTCGCAAGCAAGCGGTGAACGCGGTACCGCTCGACTTCGGCGATCGGCGCACAGACGATGCGCGCCGAGAGGTCCTTGCGCAGCGCCGCGATGATCTTCTGACCGATTACGCTGTTGCCCACGCCGGAGATGGCGTTGCCCGAAAGTGTGACCGCGCACAGCACGACGAAGGTGACGATGGTCTTGCCGGTAATGCCGTCGGGCGAGTGAAGGCCGTCGTTGATCGTCGCGAGCAACCATGCCGTGGTGAGACCTGCCACCACGCCCATCACGGTGGAGAACAGGCTCATCGGCAGGAAGGGCCGGAACAGCCGGAACAACGCGTGGCCGATGCGCGTCTTGTCAGGCGAGTCAGTCGATTGACCCGTGGAACGGTCGGTCATGGCAATTTCCCCAATCGTGAAACTTAACGGACGACGCAAACCGGCTCGCCGGTCTGCGGATGCGGCATCACCACCATGGCGATGCCGTAGATGTCTTCCAGACGCTCGCTCGTCATGAGCTCGGCCGGTGTGCCCCGGGCGCACAAGCGCCCGCCGCGCAACGCCACGATCTCGTCGCAGAAGCGTGCGGCCATGTTGATGTCGTGCAGCACCACCACCACACCCAGCCCTCGGGTGCGCGAGAGCGACTGGACGAGTGACAGCACCTCGACCTGATGGGCAACGTCCAGCGCGGCGATGGGCTCGTCGAGCAAGAGACAGTCGGCGTCCTGCGCCACGAGCATGGCCAGCCAGACGCGCTGGCGCTCGCCGCCCGAGAGCGTATCGACCAGACGATCGGCAAAGCGCGATACGCCGGTGAGCTCCATGGCTTCGTCGACACGCGCCAGATCTTGCGCGGAGAAACGTCCCAGCGGCCCATGCCACGGATAACGTCCAAAGCGCACCAACTCGCGCACGCGCAGTCCCGCTGCGGGCGGCGTGTGCTGCGGCAGATAGGCGATCTTGCGCGCCAGCGCCCTGCCTTGCCAGTCGCCCAGCGGGGTGTTCTCGAAGCGAATCTCACCGCTGGCCGGCGCCTGTTGACGGGCCAGCAGTTTGACCAGCGTCGATTTGCCCGACCCGTTGTGGCCAATCAGTCCGATCACGCGGCGTGGTGCCAGCGTGAGCGTGAGCGGTTGCAGCAACGTGCGCTCGCCCGCCTTGAACGATACGTCGCACAGGTCGTACATCGGCGACGGCACCGCGTGGGCGTCGCGCTCGGGTTGTGCCACTTGGGCCACCTGCGATGGCGTGGCGGCGAATTCGGTATCTTCCATCATCGTTTCATCCGGTCTTGCTCAGTTCGATCTAAATCAGTTCGATGCGATCGTCGGCGGTCGCGTCAGGCGCGGTCTCGCCAGATCAGCATCAGGAAATACGGTCCACCGACGAACGTGGCCAACAGGCCCGCCGGCATCTGGTCAGGGAACAATGCATTTCGGCCGATCCAGTCCGCCAGCACCAGCATCGCGCCGCCGACAAAGGCCCCCCCGAAGATCTGCGACACGGGACGTTGCAGCCCCAGCAATCGGGCGATGTGCGGCCCCATCAGCCCGACAAACGAAATCGGCCCAATGATGAGTGTGGCAGCCGCGCTCAACACGGCGGCGGCCAGCAGCAACGCGAACCGGGAGCGTCCGACATTCACGCCGACCGACCGGGCGACGGCTTCGCCCAACGGCAGAATGTCGAGCGCACGCGCAGCAATCAGCACCAGCGGCAGCAGTACGACCGCGATCACCAGCGCCACGGTGGCCTGCGTCGCGCCCACGCCATAGGTCGATCCGGCCATCCACGCGAGCATCATCGCCATACGCGGATCGCCGCTGGCCATCATCAGCGACGCCAGGCCGCTGAAGACCGTGCTGATACCGATGCCCGTCAGAATCAGACGTTCAGGCGAAAAGCCGCTGCGCCGCGCCAAGAGAAACATGGCCCCCAGCGCCGCAAACGCCCCGGCTGACGCGGCACCAAGCTGCATCGCCTGAGACGGTGAATTCACCGCGAACAGCAGCACGATCAGCCCGAGTGATGCGCCCGACGAGATCCCCAGCACTTCCGGGCTGGCCATCGGATTCGCCGTCAGACGCTGGATCAGAATGCCCGCGACCGACAGCATGGCGCCCGCTGCGAGTGCCCCGACCACGCGGGGTATGCGTAACGACCTCAGGCGGCCGAGCGACTCGAAGGTGTCCACGCGCCAGCCCGATAAGCCGCGCGAGACGAGCATGGCGGCAACCGTCATGACGACGAGCAGCAGCAACGCGCCAATCACCGCGACCCAAAGATTGCGCTGTGCGCGCTGCGCCACCGAGCCCTCATGGCGATGCACGTGTGCGCTGTCGTGCAATTGCGGCAAGAGCCACAACAACAGTGGCGCGCCCAGCAACGCCGTCGCGATACCGGTCGGAATCTCCGGCATCCACAGACCTAGCCATTGCACCAACTGGTCGGCAAGCCACAGCAACAAGGCGCCGATGACGGCCCCCCACGCGAGGCGTCTTCCGAGCGTGCGGGCCCCGGCAAGGCGCGCGAGCGCCGGTCCGGCGAGTCCCACGAAGCCGATAACACCAAGTGCGCTTACGATCCACGCACACAGCAACGTGCCGACGAAGAGCGCGCCCAGTCGCAACCAGCGCAGGGATACCCCCAGCGCGCGGGAGGCATCGTCGCCGACGGCCATCACCGACAGCGGCCGCACTAGCAACGCCGCGGCCACGGCACCCAGCGCGACGCGTGGCAACAACTGCTCGGCAATGGCCCAGCTGTTCTGGTTGAGTGCGCCCGATTGCCAGACGAAAACGCCGAGCAGCCCTTCATGGAAGAACAATGACAACACCGAACCGATGGACCCGGCGCACAGCGTCACGACCAGACCGCACAGAATGAGCACCAGCGGCGAGAGCGAGTGCGCCCAGGCGATCACGAACACCAGCGCAAACGCGGCGACGGCACCGCCCAGCGCGACGGCGTCGCGATGTTCGATCAGTAGCGACGGAAACCACAGCGTCGTGACGGTCATGGCGAGGTTGGCGCCCGCCGCCACCCCCAGCGTCGTCGGTTCCGCGAGCGGATTGCGCAATACGTGCTGGAACAGGCCGCCCGCGAGCGAGAGCGCGACACCCGCCAGCAGCGACACGGCCAGACGGGGGGCAAACGAATACTCGATCACCACGCGCTTCATGTCGTCGGGATCGGCGCCGGGCAACAGGCCGCGCCAGCCGGTGGCCGGCAGCGCGTTGTGCAGATTGAGCCATGTCAGTCCCAGCGCAAGCACGAAGAGGAGCAGGACGAACGACAGCGGCGACTTCTCGCGCGGCGGCATCGGGGTCGGGATGACCATGCTAGACATGACGGAAGTCCTCCCGGCGGATGAGCCCGTCAAGTCCGCGCAGCAGTGTCGATGCCGACGGATACGAGTTGAACAGATCGATGAGCGGAATCCGGTAGACGCGGCCTGCCCGCACAGACGCCAGCCGGTTCCAGAATGGGCTCACGGCGAGTTGGCGCAACGCGGCCGTTGTCGACGCCCCGAAATCCACGACGACAATGTCGGCGTCCGGCGCTTCCGCCAGTAGCTCTACGCCACCGACACTGAACCCGTACTCGTTGGTGCTGCGTGTCCACGCGTTGCGCAGGCCCACGCGGGTCATCACGTCCCACATGATGCTGTTGCGGCCATACGCGACCATTGATCGGCCGCCGTCGTTGAGTGTTACCAGATAGGTCTGACGTTGTGCCGGACGACCGCTCGCCGCCAGCGTTCGGGCGACCTCGGTCATGTGGGCTTCGACCTGCGTGATATAGGCGGCGGCTTGCTCCTCGCGGCCGGTCATGCGCGCCAGCGTGCGCAGCCCCTCGGCCGCACGGTCGAGGGCACCGGTCGCCCCCGTGAAGATATCGAGATGGGTGACCGGCGCGACGACACCCATGCGCTCGCGGGCGATTTGCGGCGTGGTCACAGTGACGCACCAGTTGATGCCCAACTCGATCATCAGTTCGAGGTTCGGCTCGATTGGGTCGCCGCTGTTGACGATGTTCATGCCCGGCGGCATGCGCGGTTCGGCACCCATCGAATCGTAGAAGGCGCGATCGGCCCCCGCGACGGGTTCGATACCCAGCGCGAGCAGCGACGACACGGCGCCGCGATCGGGCGCAAGAATGCGCAACCCGGACGGGGGCGCGGACGCCGTCGTCGGGCGTCCGGCCGCGTGGACCCAAGGACCGGCACTCGCCAACATGGCAGCCGCGCCGGCACAAAAACTACGACGTTTCATGCAACTTTCCAGTGGTTCTTGTCCGCGAGCGGCGTTCGATAAGACCGGCGCGAGCGGTAATGTCATTGGGGGTTATCTAGTGGGGGCGTTCTGCGAGATAGCTTGTTTGCCGCTGGCCGTAGGGTTTTCCTGCCACAGGGCAAGCCAGCGTTGGTGCTGTTGTTCGGTGGCTTGCCGCGTAAGCGACAGTGAGACGGACGGCACGCCTCTGCTGTCCAGCAACGTGATTTGTCCGTCGTTCTTGCCGAGGTCATCACATCTCGCGGCAATACCCAACGCGCGCACGTGCAGCGTGAAATCCCGAATCTGTACGCTCAGCCATCCGCCGCCGATATTCCTGACTTGCTCGATGCGCCCGGCTTGCGCCAACGACGCCCCGTCGTTGCTGACGTCGATCCGCACCGGCCAGCCGCCAGACTTGGCGGCATCGAGCGCGTCGGCCAAGGCCAGTCTGGCTCGACGCCCGTCCTGATCCATGCGCTGGCACAGGTTATATGCCGCTTGGTCCGGCGACGTGGCGGGCGCAGTGCGTCCGGGCGGGGCTACGACGTGGCCCTGCGTGCCCGGCGCACGAAATGCGGCGACGAATGCATCGTAGTCCGTCACGTGTTGCTCGTCCACGGACGTGATCTTGGCGATATTTCGCCCCTGCGTGTCGAAGAATTGCAGTTGACGATAGGGTTCGCGCTTCGGGCCGTAGTAGCGTGTGACGGCATACGCGGATGCCCAGCGCGACGCATCGACCGTCATGTCCAGTGCACCGGTCGCCTTGCCGCTCGCGTCAAAGAGGGGCTTCGGCGAACGGATGACCTGCTCGGCAATGCCATGCTCCGTGCGCACCATCACCTCGATGCGCCCCAATCGGTGAAGTCTGGCGAGCATTGCCCGCAAATCCGAGGGCGCGACACGCAGGGGGACGACCCCACTACCCTGCTCTGCGGCCACGAGTTCCGCTTCGGACGTGCCAAGCAGTTCACTGGCTTCGCGCGCTGGCATCCCCTGCTTTGACAAGGCTCCCCAACGCGCCGGGATGTCTTTCCCCTTCGGCATATTCGACAACAATGTCGGTGTTGCTTGTGTACTGTCGAGCCAAAGTGCGCCGTCAACGGTGCGTGTGGTGTCGAGCGGACGGGCAACCCATGCCTGCTTGCTGTAGCGCAACGTGCCGTCGGCGAAGTGCGCCGAGGCCGGGTCATCCGACTGTGAGCCCGCCATGAGCGTGCGCGCGTCCACCGGTCCGCCGTTCGCACCGAACGTGACCACTTGCAGATAGCTGTTCGAGAACGCGTGCGCGTCGATCTTGAGCGCACCGTTCTCAATGCGGGCGTCGCTATTGCAGCCCGAGGTGAAATAGCCCTCGTCGTCGCAGCCGCCGAACCACGGAATCCGCACACCGTTGCGCACTGCGTACATAGCGGAGCCGGTTTCCACGTCCGGCGTGAAACCACCCTCCCGCAGCCGCAACACCGCAATGCCGAGCCAGTTGGCGAGCGTCTTGCCGTCGACATTCAGCGTGTCGGGGGTGTCGAGCGGACGCTGCGGGTCGAACGGCACCGCAAACCGTTTGTCTTCCGGAACCGATTTGATTTGTGCCCACCATGCATCCCACAGCACGGCACCCTGCGCGAACGGACCAGCGGTGTTGTCCCAGCGTTGCAACACGCGGCACGCTTCGGCAATGTCGACATCTCGCGCTGGCGTTGCGTTGCGATCCTTTTCGATGGGTTGTACCGACACAATCTGACGACCGCCGTCGGGCTTGCAGGCGCTTGCCACCGCCTGCGATTTGAACAGAAGCGCGGACATCGAACGTGCGTCGAGCGCAGCGCGTGCGACGCTGTCGGCCGTTGCCCCGGGCGCGCCGAGGCCGTCGCTGCCATGAATGCGTTGGTCGGCCAGTCGGAAGCCCAGCCGTGGCCGCAACCCCATTTCCGAGCGCTCACCGCCTGTCACAGCGGCAAAGCCGGTCAGTGGCTGCGCGGGGTTGACGATCCAGTGCGTGTTGTTCATGTTCGCGACGTAATCGTGGCGGAACAACTGCGGCATCGCGTCGGCGGGCAACGCCCCCGCTTGGGCAGCCTTCGGGCTGGACTGCCAGCCGCAGGCCGAACGTGATCCATCAAGGAACGGCACGCCCGGCGCCTGCGCGGCGAACGCCTTGCCGAGCGGCGGTGTGCATTGTGCTGCCAGCGCGTCGGGCACGTTCGGCACCGCGCCGACGTCACCAAACCACACTCGCGGATCGTCGCGGCCAATCGCGACCGTGTTGACCCACGGCGTTGCGGCCTCCCTGCGAGCAATTCCGACGAAATCGTCGAGCGACGTCGCACGGCCCCACGCAAGGAAGTTCGCGAACACCCGGTAGTTGTCGGCATTGATGTCTCGAATCACGAACGCCTGACCGGGCTTTCCATCCGCACCGGCCCGCCACTGCAACGCGGGCGACATCGCACCGAGATTGACGACCGGCCCCAGCGCCGTGCGGTAGAGCGTGCGGCTTCGGGGGTGCACTGTGCCGTCGGCCTCACGGACCGGGACCGTAATGGTGACGGGTGTCATGGCGACAGGTTTGCCGTCGACCAGATAAGTGGTGTCCGAGTTCGGCGCGAGAGACAACTGAAACAAGCCGAAACGTCGCGCGGCGGACACCGTGTGCGTCCACGCGATGTCGTGGTTGAAGCCGATCATGACCACGGGAACGCCCAGAAACGACACGCCGCTGACGTCGAGTTGGCCCGGCACGGTCAATCGCATCTGATAGAAACGGTCGGGTCCTTCGAGGAACCAGTGCGGGTTGCCGAGCAATACTGACTGCGCGCCTGCGCTGCCCTGCGCGCCGAACGCGAGTGCGTTACTGCCGATACCCCGCCCGCCGCCGACGTCGAGCTCCCCTTCACGCAATGCAAGCTTCTCGACCGGCGATGTGCTGCCTTGCGGTTGCAGTACCCCTGACGTTTTTCCCGGCGGCATCGCGCTCGCCACTCGGCCTGCGAATCGCGCCATGCCGCCCGCGAGATTGGCGGCGAACAAACGCCGGTAGACGTCGTCTGGTGAAATAGCCGTCACCCACGGTTCGCTGCGGCAAGCCGCGTGCGACGGCGCGGTCTTGTTGCGTTGCCAGTCTTGAAGATAGCGGTTGTAGCCCGCGGCAAAGCCATCGACCAGTTCACGGAATTGCGGCGTCTGGGCCTCGCGGTAGGCCTGTAGCCGCGCGTCGTCGGCCACCAGTCGGAAGAAGACATCGGAATCCAGATTGTCGATGTCACCCAGCGTCGAATCGGTCGGTTGTGTGCCCTTTGCGCCAAAGTAGCGCGATCGTTCGCCCCGATACGTGACGAACGACTGCGCCATCGTGCAGAGGTCGTCCTGTGCCTGCACATACGCGGCGCCCCAGCCTAGGCTTCCCCAATCATCGGCGACGATATGCGGCATGCCGTCCGTCGTCCGCTCGATTTGTGCGCGATAACGCTGTGGCTCCGCACTACCTGCCACCGCTGGCGAGTGCGACGCGTCTGCCGCGCAGCCACCCAGCACGGCAAGACAGAGCGCGCCCAGCACGATGCGTGCGCTGGCATGGCGATGACGATCCGGACGGTTGAAGCGAAATGTCATGAGTGATTGCCAGCCGAGGTGTTCTGTTGATGCAGCGAGCTGATCGCACGATGCAGCGACGCAATGAAATCCGGATGACGCACGATGCCGGTGTGATCGGTATCGAAGGTCTCGACGGTGACGTGTCCGGCTTGTTCCCGCCACGCACGAGTTGCGGCGATTGCATCGAGTGCATTCGTCGTGTCACCGTCGCGGCGTGCGAGCCAAAGGTGCATCGGCACCGGCAATGGCGCCGCGTCGTGCCCGCTCGCCGACACCGCGTCGAAGTGCTTGCCGATGCGCAGTACGGTGGCGGGCCATTGCCGTGCGTCGTCGCCTTCAGGCACTACACCCTGCCAACGCCCGGCGTCGGAGTGCATGGCGGCCAGCAAACGATCGATCTCTGCGTCATTGACCTGCATGGCCTGTGTGATATCGACGGTAGTCGCGGGTTCAGCAGACGATGCAGCATTTTGGGGTGCTTCGCCATCCACGCTGCCTAAGAAGTCGACGGACTCCCCTTGTTCCACGAGTACGCCCGCCACGTGACGCGCGATGGCCGCGCCGCTCGACCAGCCCAGCAAACGGTACGGGCCATTGGGCTGCACGTGGCGAATCGCCGTCGCGTAGTCCTCTGCGAGCATCCGAAGCGAAGCGGGGGCCCATGTGGCGTCCGTGTACATCGGGGATTGCACGCCGTGCACCTGTGCCACGTCATCCAGCGCGCTGGCCAGCGGCCGATACTCGCCGACGAGGCCGTATCCGGGGTGAATCGCGAACAGTTGCGTGGTCGCCGAAGAACGGTTGAGCGTGACGATATTGGCCGGTCGCCCTTGCGTGGTCTCGTCCAGCCACGACGCCAGCCCGGCAATCGTCGGATGCGCGAACAACCCTTCCAGTGAGAAATGGGCGAAGCCGCGACGTTGCGCGTTAGTGGCGACCTTGAGCGCCGCAAGAGAATCGCCACCGATGGCGAAGAAGTTGTCGTGCCGGTCGAAGCCGTCGCGCCCGAGGGTGTCGCGCCAGACGTCGAACAACATCGACTCCGTAGGTGTCATCGGCCCTTGGGCCGTCTCGTCTGCTTTGCGCACGGTCGGTTCCGGCAACGCGGCGCGGTTGAGCTTACCGTTGGGCATCAACGGCAACGCATCAAGCCGTACGAACGCCCCCGGGATCATGAATCCGGGCAAACGTGTCTGAAGCGCTTCGCGCAGCGAGCCGGTATCGGCCAGCGAGGAATCACCGGTGACGTAGCCCACCAGTTGCCGCTCGTCGCCCTGCCCGCGCAGTTCGGCTACGGCTTCTCGCACGCCCGGAACGCTGCGCAGCGCAGACTCGACCTCGCCCAGTTCAATCCGGAAACCACGCAGCTTCACTTGCTGGTCCATACGGCCGAGGAAGTCGATGGTCCCGTCCGGGCGCTGACGGCAAAGGTCGCCGGATCGGTATAGGCGTGCGCCGTCGTTACGGTGTGGGTCCGGAACAAATTTCTCAGCCGTGAGCGACGCGCGGCCAAGATAGCCCCGGGCCAGTGTTTCACCGCCGATGCATAGCTCGCCGAGCGCACCGGCAGGCAGCGCATTGCCCGCGTCGTCACAGACATAGACGTCGCGCGACGGATACGGGCCGCCGATGGACACGATGGATTGCGCACAATCCGCGTCCTGCGTGGGCCGATACATGCAGGCGACGGTGGTCTCCGTCGGTCCGTAGAGATTGTCCAGGCGGATGTGAGCGAGCGGTCCGTTGCGCCATTGCCGCAGAGCATCACCGGGCAAGCCTTCACCGCCGACGGTAATTTGACGCAAGGCGAGCGACGCCGGGTCAGGCGGCTCGTGCAGCCATTGCTGCCAGTACGCCGTTGGAATCCGGGCGAACGTCACTTGCTGCGCGACCAGTTGGCGATTGGTGGTCGCGAGATCCCACGGCTTCGCACCGCGCATTTCGATGCTGCCGCCCCGCATGAGCGAAGGCAGCATTTCATGCAGCGCCACGTCGAAGTTGATGGTTGACGACTGCAACTGGCGATCCGAGGGAGTAATGCCGTACGTCGTGATGAAGTCATTCAGATGCAGCGCGAGGCTGCGATGGCTGACGGCCACACCCTTCGGACGTCCGGTCGAGCCCGACGTGTAGATGACGTAAGCCAGTTGGTCGCCGTGTATGGCAGCGAGCACATCGATACCCCGCCGCGAATCGTTTTCACTTTTACCCTGTGTCGGCCGGAGTTGGTCGATATCAATCGCATCGCGCTGCACAAACAGCGCTGCCAGCGCCTCGCGGGTGTCGGCGTCAGTCAACACGCGGGAGACGCCCGCATCTTCCATCATGTAAGCCAGACGGTCGGCCGGATACTCCGGGTCGAGCGGCACGAACGCGGCACCGGCCCGCAGCACGCCGATTAGCGCGGGCACTACCGCCGCAGACCGCCGCAGGCACAGCCCCACCCGTTCCTCGTGCTTCACGCCGGAGGCGATGAGCCGCCGGGCAATCCGCTCTGACCATGCGTCGAGCTCGGCGTACGTCAGGTATTCGCCTTCACAGTGAACAGCGTTCTTGCCGGCGTGCGAGCGCGCCGTTTCGATCAACGTCTGCGTGACCGGGCGCCACGGCTTGTCGGCTGCACTGCTGCATCCCTGCTTAGCATTGACAGGCTCGGGGGCGTCGATCAGACGCACGTCGCCCAGCGCAACCTCCGGCGGTACCGGCATCGCTTCGTCCCGGACCAGCCGGTCGAGCACGGCGCGGTAACCCGAGAGCATCTCGCCAACGGTGTCCCGTTCGAAAATGTCGCACGCGTAAGTCAGCGACAGACCAAACGCATCATCTTCAAAGACGTTGAGGACCAGATCGAACCGGGCGGTGGCGGCTTCGTTGGCCAGCAGCCCAAATTGAACCCCCGGTAACGACGTCGGCTTGTCGGCACGGGCACCGTAATTGAACATCACCTGAAACAGCGGCGTGTGGCTCAAGCTGCGCTGTGTTTGCAGTGCCTCGACAACGCCCGCGAACGGCACGTCCTGATGCGCTTGCGCTTCGATCATGCGGTCGCGCGTCTGCGCGAGCAGGTCGCTGAGGGTTTGCAGGCCGTTCAACTCGCTGCGGATAACGAGCGTGTTGACGAAGAAGCCGACGAGATCGTCGGTGGCCGGGTGTACACGTCCGGCCACTGGCACGCCCACGCGTACGTCCTTCTGCGCCGCATAACGGGAGAGCGTGAGTTGCCACGCGCTCAGCAGCACCGTGAACGGTGTCGTGCCATGACGGCGCGCCAGCGCACGGACCCGATGGCTCACATCGCCCGGCAACTCGGCGGTGATGCGTGCCCCGCGATCGGCGCGCAAGCCGGTCCGTTTGCGTGCCACCGGCAATTCCAGTACCGGGTGCTCCTCACCCAGACGGCCTCGCCAATAAGCCAGTTGTGCCGACTCGCGCGCGTCGTCGAGCCATTCGCGATGCCATGCGGCAAAGTCACCGTACTGCGCTGCCAGTGGCGTGAAGGCGGGTTCGTCGCCCGCCAGCCGTGCCGTGTAGGCATTGCCGAAGTCCCGCGCCAGTACCCCGACCGACCACTCGTCGGCAACGATGTGATGCGTCACGAAGTGCAGAACATGCGAGGTGGCGCCGAGACGCAGCAGCGTCACCCGAAGGATCGGCCCATGCGTCAGGTCGATCGGTCGGGAGGACAGTGCCTGAAGACGCTCATTGAGCGCGGCGCCACTGTGTTCAAGGTCTTCGACTGCCCAGCCGAACGCATCGGCGGCATCTACAACCTGCCACGGCGTGTCGTCGACTGCCTCGAAGTGGCTGTGCAGCACGTCATGACGCTTGACGACGTCGGCCACGGCGAGTTCCAGCGCCCGCGTGTCGAGTTGCCCATCGAGACGGAACGCCCCTGTCATGTGATACGCGGCACTCGACGGATCAAGCTGCCAAAGGAACCAGAGACGCGCCTGACCCTGCGTGAGCGGCGCACGCTGGCGGTCGGCTCGCGGGGGAATTGCCGCGATGACGGCGGGCGTTCGCGGAGTGCCAAACGGAGCATCGCTGTCCGGCGAGGCTTGCCCAAGGCGTTCGGCGAGCGATGACAACGTCGCCGCAGCGAAAACATCGCGCAATGCGAGCGCCCGCGCGTGCTTCGTGGCCACCAGCGAAACGACCTGCATGGCTTGCAATGAATGGCCGCCCAATGCGAAGAAGTTATCGTCACGACCGATGCGCTCGACGCCCAGCACGTCACGCCAGATGTCCGCGAGCAACGCCTCGTCGCCAGCGCGCGGGGCTGCGAATTGTCGTGATGCGACATCCGGTGCAGGCAGGGCCTTGCGGTCGATCTTGCCGTTGGGGGTCAGCGGCAGCGCGGGCAATGTGAGGATGATTGCCGGCACCATGTAGTCCGGCAATTGCGCGGCCAATTCCCGCCGCAGCGCATCGGCATCCGCTACTCCGCCTGTCAACGACACGTATCCGACCAGTTGCGTGCCGGACGCCCCTTCGTGCGCGACGACCACCGCCGCCCCGACGTTGGCACATGCCGCCAGACGCGCTTCAATCTCACCGAGTTCGATGCGGTGACCCCGAATCTTGACCTGATGATCGGTACGGCCGAGGAATTCGAGCGTCCCGTCGTGCTTCCAGCGTGCCAGATCCCCCGTGCGATAGAGCCGCTTGCCGCCCGGCGAAAAAGGATCGGGGACGAAGCGCTCGGCACTCAGGTCCGCCCGGCCGAAGTAGCCGCGTGCCAGACCACTGCCGCCAAGGTATAGCTCCCCCGCCACGCCCGGCGGCACCGGTTGAAGCCGGGCATCGAGCACGCGCGCCTGCGTACCGGCGATGACGTTGCCCAACACCGGCTTGCCGACGACGCGGCCAAGCATCGACCAGATCGTCGTCTCCGTCGGCCCGTACAGATTCCAGAGTTCGCACCCACGCGCTCGCAGGGCATCGGCCAGATCCGGCGGCAGTGCTTCGCCTCCACATAGCGCGCGTAACGCAGGCCACGGCTGGTCTACCGCGAGCAACATGCGCCATGTCGCGGGCGTCGATTGCAGCACCGTTGCACCGCTTTCCTGCAACAATGCGGCGAGCGCAAAACCGTCACGGGCGGTCTCGCGCGACGCCACAATCACTTGCGCACCCAGTGTGAGCGGCAAGAAGAGTTCGAGGGCGGCAATGTCGAACGAAAGCGACGTCACCGCGATCCATCGGTCACCTGCGGCGAGCCCGGGGCGCTGTGCCAGACTGGACAGAAAGTTCGATAGTCCGCCGTGTCGCACCATCACGCCTTTCGGTTTGCCGGTCGAGCCCGAGGTGTAGATCACATAGGCCAGATGGTCCGCCCCGACCTGAACGTCGGGCGCCGTGTAGGCGTACGGCCCGCCGTCGAAGGCATCCAGCAGCAAATATTCCGATCCCGCAGTCAACGGCAGCGTTGCCTGAAGTGACGACTGCGTAATGAGCCGCGTCACGCCGCTGTGGTCGAGCATGTATCGCAGACGTTCTGCCGGATACGCCGGGTCGAGTGGCACATAGCAGCCGCCCGCCTTGAGCACGCCAAGCAGCGCCACGAGCATGCCGGCGCCCCGTTCGAGCGCGATGGCCACCGGCACATCCGGCCCGACGCCTCGCGCGATCAGGGCATGCGCTAACTGATTGCTGCGGCGTTCCAGCGCGGCATACGTGAGCGAGTCGTCATCCCCACGCACGGCAATGGCATTCGGTGTTCGCCGCGCTTGCGCCGCAATGCGGACGTGCACCGGCGCGTCGGCCGCGAAATCGTCGGTTGCAACGCCCCACGCGTCGAGTTGCGCCGTGGCCTCAGCGTCAACGAGCGCGATGTCGTCAATCAGGGCATCGTCCGAGGCACACAAGGCGGACAGCATGGTTTCGTATTGGCTCGACAGACGTGCCATCGTCGACGCCTCGAACAGCTCGCGGGCATACGTGAAGCTACCCGCGATGGCGCCGTCGGACGCTTCACTGACGTTCAGCGTCAGCTCAAATTGGGCGGCCTCGCCACCTGTGTCGAAATGATGGGTCGTGAGACCGGGCAGATCACGCAGCACGCGATAGTCTTCGCGCTGGTGATTGAACATGACCTGAAACAACGGCGTGTGGCTCACGCTGCGTGTGGGAGACAGCGCATCGACGAGGCTGTCGAACGGCAGCGTCTGGTGATCGAGCGCCTGCTGCGTGCGCTCGCCGATCATGCTCACCAGTTCTGCTACACGCATGCGGGCCGGGAAGTCCGCTCGCATCACGAGCGTATTGATGAACACGCCGATCAGATTGGCAACTTCCGGTTGGTCACGACCTGACACCGGGACGCCGACACGAATCTCGTCTTGCGCGCACCAACGGTGCAGCAGCGCCTGAAAGGCCGACAAGAGCAGGACATAGGGCGTGACGCCGTGGCGACGGGCTGCCTCGCGTACTGCCGTGACGCTCGCCGAATCGAGTTGGAACAAGTGGCGTGCGGCCTTATACACACCGGTCGGAAGACGCGGGTGGTCATGTGGGAGGTCGGTGACGGGATGGACGTGGCCCAGCACCGTGCGCCAGTACCCCAGTTGCCGGTCGCGCTCGGCACCGTCAAACGTCTCGCGCTGCCAAGCGGCGTAATCGCCGTACTGAACAGGTAACTCGGTACGTGCCAATGCGAGTGTTTCAGCGCCAGCAAGGCAATGCGCCGTGTAGGCGGCGACGAACGCATCGAGCAGCACGCCGACCGACCAGCCATCCGCCACGATGTGGTGCATGGCGATCAGCAGCACATAGTCTGCCGTGTCTGCATCGGACGCCGCGCCCACCAGTCGCAGGACGCCCACGCGCAGCAAAGGCCCGCGCTGCAAATCGAACGGGGCATCGGTGAAGGCCTGTGCGCGGGCAGGCGCATCGTCAGGGTGCGCGTCGAACACCTGCCATGCAAAATCCGGCAGATCGTGAACGACCTGTACGGCCTCAGTTGCACCTTCCGGCACTTCGAACGTCGTTCGCAGCACCTCGTGCTGCGCCACGATATCCCTGAAGGCATGGCGGACGGCCGTCTCATTCAAGGTGCCGCGCAAGCCGATACCACCGGCAACGTGATAGGCACTGCTATCCGGTTGCAGATGCCAGAGGAACCACAACCGGCGCTGGGCGTGCGACATAGGCAGTGCCGAGCGTGACTGGCGGGTGCGCGCGATGGGCGGCAGCGCAGCCTCGGACATTTCCAGCGACCCCGAAGCCAACGCCGCCAGTGAACGATGGACGAACATTTGCCGGGGCGAGACAGCAATACCGCGCGAGGCGGCACGTGCCACCACCCTCAGTACCAGAATCGAATCGCCGCCGAGCGAGAAGAAGTTGTCGTTGCGGCCAACGCGCGCGAGGCCAAGCACCTCGGCCCAGACTTCCGCCAGCGCCGATTCGCGCTCACCGATGGGCGCAACGTAGGCGTGCTGTTCGAACGACGGTGCGGGCAAGGCGCGACGGTCCAGCTTGCCGCCCGGCGTCATCGGCAATGCATCGAGCGGCATGATGGCCGAGGGCACGAGCGGTGCCGGTAAGGCAGCTTCGAGCGCGGCGCGCAGGGCCGTGGCGTCGGGCGTGCGACCGCCCTGCCCCGTGACGTACGCGGCCAATCGTGTGCCGGCGTCACTTTCGAATGCGGTTACGACCGCTTCTCGCACACCCGGCTGCGCGAGCAACGCTGACTCGATTTCGCCGAGTTCAACGCGGAAGCCGCGGATTTTGACTTGGAAATCAACACGTCCGACATAGTCCAGTTGCCCGTCTGCGCGCCAGCGAACCAGATCGCCGGTGCGGTAGGCCCGGCTCCCGGGGGCACCGAACGGATCGGGTACGAAGCGGTCGGCGGTCTGGGCGGCACGGTCGAGATAACCACGCGCCAGCAGGTCGCCACCGATCAGAAGTTCGCCGATCGCGCCTTGCGGCGCCAGTGTCATTTCGGGGGTGACGACGTATAACCGTCGCCCTTGCAACGCGCGTCCGATCGGTACGCCGCTGGCTGTGCCGTCGGCCTCGTCAGAGGCAACCCACGCGGATGCCGTCACCGCCGCCTCGGTCGGCCCATAGGTGTTGAGCAAACGGATGTGCCGGAGGTGCGCATGGTCGCGCCAGCGCCGCAACCCCTGTGCAGACATCGCCTCACCGCCGACGTGCAGTTGGCGGACTTGCGCCAGCGGCACGGCGTCGGACCGATGGCCGAAGTCTTCATCAAGCGACTGAACCAGCACATTCCAGTACGCCGTCGGCAAATCGACCACGGTGACGCCGTCACGCGCGACGTTGGCGACAAACTCGTCCGCGCTCCACAACTGCGGACCGCGCAGAACGACGGCGGCCCCGACGTGCAGCGCCGGGAAAAGCTGTTCGACGAAACCGTCGAAGTTCATCGTCGAGAACTGCAACACCCGGTCGGTGGCAGACAACTGGCACAGCGACGCCCAGACCCGCGCCTGCGCAGCGAGCGCGCCGTGGCTGAGCGCAACGCCCTTCGGCTTGCCGGTCGATCCTGACGTGTAGATGACGTAAGCCAGATGCGCTGGCAATAACGGCACGTCGGGGGAGGTATCGGGCGTGTTCAGCGGCGCGTCGACATCGACACGCAGGGCACCCTCGGGCAGCGCGACGTGAGAACTGGCCGTATGCCCCAGCACGAGAACCGCGCCGCTGTCCTCAAGCATGTCGGCGAGCCGTTGCGGCGGATAGTCCGGATCGAGTGGCACGTACGCCCCGCCCGCTTTGAGCACGGCGAGAATGCCAACGATCATGTCAACCGAGCGCGTCAGGGCCACACCGACGCGGGTATCCGGTTTGACGCCCAGCGCGATCAGATGATGGGCCAGCCGGTTCGCGCGTGCGTCGAGCGCCCCGCGGGAGAGCGTGACGCCATCGTGTACCAGCACTGGCGCGTCGGCATCACCGGCCACATGGGCCTCGAAGCAGCGATGCACCGGCAGGAACGTTTCCAGTGCGAGCCGTGTTTCTCCATGTTCGACAAGACGTTCGTGCGCATCGCCCGTCAGTATCGCGAGATCGCCCAGCCGCGTGTCCGGTGCGGCGACGAACGTTGCCAGAAGCGACACGAACTGGCCGCACAGGCGAGCCATCGTTTCCGGCGCAAAAAGCTCCCGGGCGTAGTCGAAGCTGCCCGTCAGTCCGCCAGACGCCAGTTCATGCGCACTCAGCGTCAATTCGAATTGTGCGGCGCGCGTGCGCGGCAAGTACCGCTCGACGTGAAGACCGTCGAGCGCCTGCACGGCACTTGCGTCATCGCGTTGATAGTTGAGCAGCACCTGAAATAACGGCATGTGCGTCAGGCTGCGCTCGGGCGCCAGTGCTTCGACGAGCGCTTCGAACGGCAATGCCTGATGGGCCGAGGCCTCAAGCACGTGCGTGCGGGTTCGGTCGACGAGCTCTGCAACCGTTTGTGACGCGTCGAGCCGACCGCGCAACACCTGCGTGTTCATGAACAAACCGATTAGTGGCGCACTTTCCGGCAACTCTCGTCCGGCAATCGGCACGCCCACACGAATGTCGCGCAGGCCGCTGTGTCTCGAGAGCAGTAGTTGGAACGCCGCGAGCACGATCATGAACGGTGTCGCACGATGGGCCGCAGCCAGTTCGCGAACACCGGCCGTCAATGCGGGCGGCAACGAAAACGGCACGGACGATTCCGTGTACTGCGCCAGCGGTTCGCGCGGGTGGTCCGACGGCAGCATCAACACGGGCGCTGTCTCGCCTTCCCCCAACGCAGCCCGCCACCAATCAAGCTGGCGCTGTTGTTCACCCGCTGCGAGTCGGCCCCGCTGCCACGCGGCGACATCGGCGTATTGCAGGGTCAACGCGGGGAGGTCCGGTGCTTGCCCAGCCACGGCGGCTTGATATCCGGCGACAAATTCTCGAAGCACGATATCGATGGACCAGCCGTCCGCGACGATGTGATGCATCGCGACCAGCAGGATGTGTTCGGCGACCGGCTCACCGGGTAGTGCCAGCACTGCCACGCGCAACAACGGCCCGGTGCGAAGGTCGAACGGCGCGTCGTTGAACGCCTGCGCCCTGTGGTTCGCCTCTTCTTGCGTGGCGACGGCGACGTGCTGCCATTCAAACGGCAGGTCGGCGTGCACGATCTGAAGCAAGTCGGTGTCATCGCCGTCGACCGTCTTGTCGCTGAACGTGGTGCGAAGCACTTCGTGCCGCGCCACCATGCTCGCGAATGCCTGACGGACGGCGTTGGCGTCCAATGCGCCCTTCAACCGCATGGCACCGGTAATGTGATACGCCGAGCTTTCGGGTTGCAGCGCCCACAGGAACCATTGTCGCTGCTGAGCGTGTGAGGCGGCGACACACAATCGGCCATCCTCGCGAACCAGCATTTCGGGGCGACTCTGCGGCGACACATCGTGAGTTACCGACGCCGCCAGCGCACGCAGCGTCGCCGCCTCGAACCATTGACGAGGCGTCGATGCAACGCCTGCCGCTGCCGCATGGGCGACACCCCGGAGCGTCAGAATCGAGTCGCCACCGAGCGCATAGAAGTTGTCGTCGCGCCCAATGGGCGTGTCGTCTGCGAGACGCAGCACCGAACGCCACGCGTCGGCAAGCCGTGTTTCGATGTTTCCTGTCGGCGCTTCATAGGCAGTGTCGCTTTGCTGCGGTACTGGAAGGGCTCGCCGGTCGATCTTGCCGTTGGGGGTGAGCGGCATGGCAGGAATCACCAGCACGCGGCCCGGCACCATGTAGTCGGGCAGCGTGCGGCCGATAGCACGGCGCAATGCGGCCTCATCGGGCTGGGTGCCGGGCAACGCCGTCACATACCCGACCAGACGCACACCGGCCGGTCCCGAGTGTGCCGTCACCACCGCTTCGCGCACGCCGTCGCAGGCCAGCAACCCCGCCTCGATCTCGCCCAATTCAATGCGGAAGCCGCGAATCTTCACTTGCTGATCGATGCGGCCGATGAACTCGATATCGCCGTCCGCGCGACGCCGCACCAGATCCCCGGTGCGATACAGCCGCGCGCCCTCTGCGGCGAACGGGTGCGGGACAAAGCGCTCCGCCGTGAGCGAGGCGCGCTGCCAATAGCCGCGCGCCAGCCCCTCGCCGCCAAGATATAGCTCGCCCGGAACACCGGTCGGCGTCTCATTGAGACTGGCATCGAGCACCCACGCTTGCGTCGCACGAATCGGCGCACCGAGCGTGGTCTTGTCTCCTTCTACACGAGCGATTAACGACCAGATCGTCGTCTCGGTAGGTCCGTACATGTTCCAGAGCGCCACGCCTCGAGCGAGCAACGACTGCGCAAGATCGGGCGGCAGTGCTTCGCCGCCGCACAGCCCTTTCAGTCCCTGAAGGGCCTGACGCGTCGACCCTCCGGCTGACGTGGCATGCACTTCGACATCGAGCAGCATGCGCCACGTGGCTGGCGTTGCTTGAAGTACCGTGGCCCGGGAATCCGTGAGCAGTCGCGAAAGCGCCACGCCGTCACGGGTCGTGTGCTTGTCCGCGACGATCAATTGCGCGCCGGTGACGAGCGGCAGGTACAGCTCCAGCGCGGCAATGTCGAAGGAGAGCGACGTCACGGCAACCCAGCGATCCTCCGCCGTCAGCCCGGGCCGCTCGCGCAGACTGGCGATGAAACTCGATAGCGCGGCGTGCCGCACCATGACGCCCTTGGGGCGTCCGGTCGATCCCGACGTGTAAATCACGTAAGCCAGATGCTCGGGCAGTACGGTCACGTTCGGGGCTTCTGCGGCAACCTCTTCCTCGTTGGCCGGAATGTCTGCCGACATCACCTCAAAGGTCCGAATTTCCGCCGGAAATGCCAGCCGCGTGGCGACTTCTGGGCATGTAACGATCCGCAGCAAGCCGCTGTCCGCCACGATATAGGCCAGCCGCTCGGCGGGATATTCAGGATCGAGCGGCACATAGGCGGCACCTGCGCGGAGTACGCCGAGCACTGCCACGACCATATCGACCGAGCGTTCGAGCGCGACACCGACGCAGGTGTCCGGCCCGGCCCCATCCGCGATGAGACGTCGCGCCAGCGCATCGGCGCGATGCAATAACTCGCCGTACGTCAGCCGCGATTCGCCGCAGACGACCGCCAATCGTGATGAATCTTGCGCCGCCCGCGACGCAATGCGTACAGGCACCGGGTCGAGCCGCGCATCGTGTGCGGCTGCCTCGACCTCATCCGGGAGGCGATCCGCCTCAAGGTGCACCGAAGCGCGTTGCGTCAGCACAACCGCGCCCGTCGCCCTGTCGGGTGTACTCACCAGTGCATCGAGCCAGTGGCCGACGTCATCGAGCAGCGCATGAACAAGCGCGCCATCGACGTGGTCGCGATCGTATTCGAGATCGAGATCCGCGCCGAGTCGATGCCAGTCGACCGCCAGCGTCAGGTCGAACTGCGGCGTGTCGTTGGCAAGCGTCAGCACGTCCACCTGTACGTCGCCAACCCGCAGTTGCGGTGCAGCGTCCGACTGGCTGAAGTTGAACATCGTCTGGAAAATGCTGCCGCCGCTACGCCGGGCTGCATCCAGCGCCAGCTCGAACGGCACATCGAGGCGATCAAGCGCCGCCACCCGCGTGCGATTCACGTCGTCAACGCAAGTGCGCAACGACTGTGCCGGACGATGGCTGGCCCGATACACCTGTGTGCCGACGAAGCAGCCGATCAGATCGGGCGTGCCGGGGACATGCCGCCCGTCAACGGGCACGCCGATGAGGAAATCGCCCTCGCCGTGATACCGGCGCAGGGTCATTTGCCAGAGCGTGAGCAGCGTGACGAACGGTGTCACGCCCGCTTGCTGGCTCCACGCGGTCAGTGCGGCGTGCCGGGACGCGTCGAGGGGATGACGCAACACACCGCGACGCACCCCGGGCTCACGTGCCAACGGCGCGGGGAGTTGCAACGGCCCGTACTCATCCGCGAGATCGCGGCGCCACCCGTCGAGCGCTGCCTGCCATCGCCCACTGATAAGCCCCGCGTGCTGGCGTTGCGCATAGTCGGCATATTGAATGGCCAGCGACGGCAGCGCCGCCATCGGGTCGGTGCCCTGCACCACGGCTAGATAGGTCTGCGCGAATTCGCGCGCCCAGACGTCGTTCGATACGGCGTCCGAGATCAGGTGGTGCATGGTGACGGCCAGCACGTGCTGGCGGTCCGGCAAATCGATCCAGCTCACGCGCAGCAAGGGGGCAGCGGCGAGATCGAACGGCGTTCGGGCGCTCTCCGAGGCGAACGCGGCAACGCGTGTGTCGATGTCAGAGGCCGGCAGGTTGCGCCAGTCCAGACGTGTCATGGCGAACGGCACTTCAGACAGTACCGTTTGCGATGGCTCGCCATCATGCATGGCAAACGCGGTGCGCAAGACATCGTGGCGGGCGATGACCGTGCGGATCGCCTGCTCCACGGCGTTCGCATCAATCGCCGTGCCGCCGCTCAACCGGAATATGCGCGCGACGTGATACGCGTCGTCGTCCGGCGCGAACTGCTGCGCCATCCAGAGCCGGCGTTGTGCAAACGACAGCGGCACGGCTGCCAGTGGCGGCGCAGGCTCGGCGTGGAGGGCGGCGAGATGGCCCGTGCTCTCGCGTTCGCTCTCAGAATCGCTGGCCGCCGACGCTTGCGTGTCGAGCATCAACAGTTCCAGCAGCGCGCGGTCGAGATCTTCCATGGCCATGCCAGCATCCTCCGGTGACGGCCCGCGCAACGCGCACGGGCCTGAACAGCAATCTGGCGCACGTTGGCGCGCGCCAGAGGTCCTGCACTCATTTCAAACCGTCGATCGGTCGATCATTCGATCAATAGGCGGTTCGCAGCGTCAGCATTACGGTGCGCGGCTGGCCGCGTGCGTAAGCCGCAGCAAAGTAGTCGCGGTCGAACAGATTGTTCGCGTTGAGCGACAACGAGGTCTTCTTCGTGAACGCATAGCTGATCGACGCATCGACCACGGCATAGAAGCCCTGATTGGCGGTATAGCCGTTACGTGTCGTCGAGGTCTCGCTCACGGCAGTGACGCCCGCCCCCAAGGTGAGCCCATTCCAACTGCCCGGCAGGCGATAGCTCGTCCAGAGCTTGAAGATGTTGTGCGGTGAGATCGACGAGAACGGCGACGCGATCGTGTCGAAGCTGTTCGAGTCTTCCAACTGGCTGTTGTTGTACGTATAGCTGCCGAACAGTTTCCAGCCGGACAGCAACTCACCCGTGCCCGAAATTTCGAAACCCCGCGTGCGTGCCTTGCCCAGCGCCACGTAGTGCGATTGGGTCGGGTCGTTCGGGTCGATCATCGCCCGGTTGGACTGGTTGATCTGATAGACCGCAAACGCCGTCGTGAAGCGGCCGTCCATGAACTCGCCCTTGATCCCCGCTTCGTACTGGTCGCCTGTGATCGGCTTGATGAGCGTGCCCGAGGTCGTCAGCAAGTTGTCCTGCGGCTGGAAGATGCTCGTATAGCTGGTGTAGACCGACCACGTCTTGTTCAGGTCGTACACCAACCCCGCGTAGCCCGTGAACTTGCCGGCGTTGCCCAGCGAGTTGCCGTTCATGTTGAACACGTTGTACGTCGGATCGACCGCGAACTTCGACTGGTACCAGCTCACGCGCCCGCCGAGAATCAGGGTCAACTGATCGAGCAGCGAGAGACGCGTCTGCGCGTAGATGCCGTATTGCTTGGCATAGGTGTTGTTGCGGCTCACAGTGTCGGGTGTGCCCGGGAACACCGGCATCGGATACAGAATGTTCAGCAGGTTGACGTTGGAGACGTTGAACAGGTTGTCCGGGGTGCCGTAGTACTGCGACTGGTGCTCGACCATGCGCATGTAGTTGGCGCCGATGGTGGCCTGATGCGTGCGCCCGAACAGCGTGAACGGGCCGGTCGCGGACACGTCGATATTGGTCTTGCCCTCGCTCACCACGTTGTTTGTCGCGCTGATGTCGCCGGTGTACGTTGCCGGATCCCATGCGTTGAACTGGCTGGCTTGCAGCGTGGTCGAGCGCGAGTACACGTAATCGAACACGGCCTTGGCCGTCCAGCCGCCGCCGAGCTTCTGGTGCAATTCGGCAAAGAGGTCCGTGGTGCGGAACGTGTCACGGTTCCAGCCGGCGCCGTAGTAATGACCGCGCGGCAGATTGCCGTAGGTGCCGTTGGTGTAGATACCCCAGATCCACGGCTCGTTCGAGGTGTACTCGTTGTAGCTCGCTCCCACGCGCAGCAGCGTCGTGGACGTCAGGTCAGCTTCCAACGTGCCGTACAGCACTTTGTTGCGCGTGTTGGTGGTGTCCTGCACGCCATCGGCGCCGGTATAGGACACGACGGCGCGCCCACGCAGCGACCCTGCCGGGTTGAGCGGCCCACCCACGTCGATGGTGGCGCCGCTGTTACCGCGCGTGCCACCGCTGAGCGTCGCGCTAGCCTCGAATTCTTTCTGCGCATGCTTGCGCACAAGGTTGACCGCCCCGCCCGGCGCACCGAAGCCGTTGAGCAGACCCGACGGCCCGGTCAGCACTTCGACCCGGTCGTAGATCGCCAGACTCGGCTGGAACGTATCGGCGGTGACCGACATGCTGCTGTTCACGTAGGACGGCGTGCCATCCACGAGGAACGACGTGATCGGGAAGCCGCGTGCGTAGTACTGCACACGATCCGAGTCGCTTTGCAACGTGGTGATGCCCGGCGCGTACTGCATGGCGTCCTTGAGCGTCTGGAAGTTCTGTTCCTTGATTTGCTCTTGGGTGATCACCGACACGGATTGCGGGATTTCGCGCGCCGTCATCGGAATCTTCGAACCAACCGTCGTGGGCGGGTTCAGCGCTTCGGCCACCGCGTCGCGCTGGTCTTCCACGTTGGTCGCAGGCAGTGCCGCAACCGGTGCGGCCCCGGGCGCTGCTGCGGTGTCACCTGCGGCATTGTTCGCCGGTTGCGCCGCGCTGCTGCCCGGTGCAGTTTGAGACTGCGATTGCGACTGCGCCTGTGCCGCAGCGGCTTGCCCCAGAAGCAGCAACATAACCGCCAGACTTGTACGACTCGGTGTGAGTGCGCCCCTCCGTATTGTTTGGTACTGCCCGTGAATCGACTTCATGTGCAACCTTCCCCTTGACGTGTGGTGGCGCGCTCTCAGCGGCGCATGCTGCATCGGGATCAGGAGTTCCGCCCGACGTAAAAATAGAAGTGAAATAATAACCGTTCTCATTTGCATTCACAACGAAAACGGGCCGGACCTTCATGACAACGAAATGATTTCGGACTTCTCCCCCGGGGGCTGCCCCGGGGAATCTCACGGGTTGAGGGATTGCGCCGCCGTTCAGGTCGCCGCGCTACTCGCCTGACGGGCACGCGCCAGCCATGCCGCCTGGGCTTCGGGCGGCAACGCGTCGAACGCCAGCCGGGCCTGTGCTCGGCGAACGAGCCCATCGCCACCGTCCGCACGCGCATAGAGGGCGTCAGCCAGCCCACGAATCGTCGGCGTGGCGAAGACCTGCCCGGGCAACACTTCGATATGCAGCCCTTCGCCGATGCGGGCGACAAAGCGAATGACGGTCAGCGAATCACCGCCGAGCGCAAACAGGCTGCGCGTGACCCCGATGGGCGCGCGGCCCAGCAAATCTTCAAGCCGCTTGGCCAGCCAGATTTCGAGCGGCGTCTGGGGTGGTTCATCGACGGCGGCGCCCTCGCCGCCTTGCTCCGCAACGCTGGGGTCAGGCAAGGCCAGCCGATCGACCTTGCCGTTGGCCAGACGCGGCATCGTCGCCAGCGCCACGACAAACGCGGGAACCCATGCGCCGGGCAGTCGACCCGCCAGCGTCTCGCTGACGAGCTTTGGCGCATCGGTTACCCCCGGCGCCACCACATAGGCCGCGAGTAGCGTCTGTGGGCCGCTGCCCCATGTGCGTACGGCCACTTGTGCGATGCCCGGAATGTCGCGGCACGCAGCTTCGATTTCCGCAGGCTCCACGCGATGGCCACGGATCTTGACCTGTTCGTCGGCACGGCCAAGCCATTGAATCCCGCCTTGCGGCAACCACCGGGCGACGTCGCCGGTGCGGTAGAGCCGCGCCCCCGGCTTGAACGGGTCTTCCACAAACCCTTCCCGTGCGTCGCGACCAAGGTAACCGTCCGTCAACTGCGCGCCACCGAGATAGAGCATCCCGCGTGCGCCGACCGGCGTAATCGACAGGTCGTCGTCAAGCACACGTGCATAGCAGTTCGCGAGCGGCTGGGTCAAAGGCAGCGTGGCGCTGTCGTGATCGTGATCGGCAGGCGATTCATCACCGCAAACGTGGGTCAGCACACCGACGGTGGTCTCCGTCGGTCCGTAGTGATTGACGACGCGTACGTCCGCACGGATTTGCCGCAGCGCTCGAACCAGCGACTGCGGCGTCGCTTCGCCGCCGAGCACGACGGTGGCGGGCAACACGGGCGAGGCAATCTGCACCAGCGCGTCGAGATGCGACGGCGTGATCTTGACGAGATCGACCGCAGTGCGGGCGATGAATCGAGCGAAGGCGGCGCCGTCCGCCATATCGACTTCCGTAGCGACGACCAGACACGCCCCGGCGGCAATAGCACCGAACAGTGCCGTATTGCCGAGATCGGCCGCCACCGTCGAGGTCAGGGCGACGCGATGGCCGGGGGCGAGCGAGAGCCGGTCGGCGATCGCATGGGCGTAGTTCGCCAGTTGGCGATGCCCGATCGGCACGCCCTTCGGTACACCAGTCGATCCTGAAGTGAAGATCACATAGGCGCAATCTGACGCACGAGGCGCAGGCAACGTGGCGTCACCGATCATGGGCAGCGCCAGCGTCGCGAACGATACGACGGGCACTGGCACACCTTCCGTCTCGGGTTCGAACGGCGGCGCGGCGACCGCCAGCACAGGCTTGGCCTGCGACAGCACCGCGTGGATGCGGGCCGCCGGCCATGAGGGATCGAGCGGCACATAAGCAGCGCCTGCCCGCATCGTCGCCAGCAAGGCAATCACCATGTCTACGGTGCGCGGCATGGCGAGTGCCACGGTGTCGCCCGAGCGCACACCGCGAGCCTGAAGGTTGGCCGACACGGTCAATACCTCGCTCGCCAGTTCGGACCATGTGAGCCGCTTGTCCCCGCCTTCGATGGCATTGGCGCCGGGCGTCTCCTGCGCGTGACGCAGCAGCGTGTGAATCACCGTCTCGTCGGGCACGGTCAGTTCCGGCCCTGTCCAACTCATATAGCGTGACTGCTGAACGCTCGACGTGACATCGAGTTGCCGCCACGGCGCATCGGCTCGCGAGGTTTGTCCGGCCAGCGATGCGAGCATCGTCTGATACTGGTCGGCCAGCACCTCGATAGCCTCGGCGGGATAAGCCGTCGCGTCACCGGTCAGCGCGAATTGCGTGAGCGCGCCTCGTGTATCCGTCACCAGATCAAGGTGGCACTCGGCCTTGCCGAGCGGCGCGTGAACGCCAACCAAACGCGCCAACTCACCCGCCGAATCCCACACCAGCGTGCGCAACGAGGCGAGCCCGTGGCAAGTCACGCTGGCCGGCACCGTCTCCTGCCGATGACGATGTTCCTCGATGGTCTCGTTCAAGTGACAAGCCGCGTCCACCAGCGAAAACGTATCGTCTAGGCGAACGCGCACCGGCAGCCGACGCTCGAAAACACCGATCGACCCCGCGAGCGGTCCGTAGTCCGTGCGGCAGTCGTGGCACACCGTGCCGTCCACCGCCGTCTGGCCGCCGATGCGTGCGAGCAGTGCCCACCATGCGGCTTGCAACAACAATTCGGGGCCGGTGCCTCGCGCTTGCGCGATCGACACCAACGTGTGTCCGACCTCCTCCGGTACGGTGCGCCGTGCGGCATGCAATGGGGTGTCTTGAGACGCCGCGGCAGATGCCCCCGGGTGATGGCGTGCCGGCAGCCGTACGCCGTCGTGCGGCGTGCCGCCTTCATCCAGATAGCGGCGCCAGTAGGCCTGACCGTCAAGTCCATCCTCGCCCTCGACGAGGCTGTCTCGCCATGATGCGAAGTCTTCGTAGCGCAACGGCGCGTCGTCGTCCGTTGCCGCGTGTCCATGCGCATGTTGCGCATCGGCAAGGACTTCGTGCGCGAGCGCGACGAGACTGGCTTCGTCGAACATCCACGCGCGGCCCATCAGGATGAGCCGCGTGCCATTGCCCGTTGCCTCGGCGGCGGCATCGCAAGTGAGCCAGATGGCGCAGGCATTGGCGTGCTGCGATGCGGCTTGCGCAGGCATTGGCCCTGCCGCCACGGCCAGCGCAGCGACGTCTGCCGAGTTACCCGGCGCTTGAATCTGACTCCACGGCAGCCCCTTCGGAGGCGCATCCGGCAAATGGCGTACGCCCCGAAAGCCCTCGACCTGACCGGTAGCCATCGTCAGCATCTCGTGCCGTGCCGGAAGCGCGGCCCACGCGGCGCGCACCGCATCCGGCCCGAGCCCAGCGCCGGGTTCCACAACGACGGCCACGCAAGCCGTCTCCATGCCGAGCGCAATTCGTGCGCGTTGTTCCGGCGTCAGTGCGAATCCCGTATCTGTCATGGCTTGTGGTGTAGGGGTGGATTCATGCATGGTCATCACCCAGCGGCATCGAGATCGGCGGGTTGACGGTACTCGCCGCGCCGCTATCCACGTTCGTCGCGGGAACGCTGTCGCGCGACATCATCTGCGCCATCGCGACCACGATCTTGCGCGGCTCCTGATAAGGGTCGCGTGCGTGAGCGACGAGCAGGTTGTCGAGCATGACGACGTCACCCCGTTGCCAGTCGAAGCGGAACGCGCATGCCTCGTAGGCTTTGCCGATCAGCGCCATCGTCTCGTCGTCGATGGGGGTGCCATCGCCATACAGGACGTTGCGCGGCAACCGGTCTTCCCCGGCAATGTCCATCAGATGCTGACGCACGTCCGGCGCGAGGAAGTACGGGTGATGCAGTTGCACTTGATTGAAGAACGCCAGTTCGCCGGTGACCGGATGCCGCAGCACACCCGGGCCGCGCGAGACCGTCTGCAACGTGTCGCCAAACCAGCGCACCTGTGTGCCGACGGCGCGGCAGCGGGCTTCGACGTCTTCCCGGCTGTCGGTATGGAAGAACTGACGCCACGGCACGTCCAGCCCTTCGATGAACGTGCGCACGTAGCACAGGCCGAGCCGCGCGAAGCGATCTACAACGTCAGGCGGCAACCGGCGCAGCATCTCGCGGCCGTCGACGATCGGTGTCGCGCCGCCCACCTGCGAGGGCAACTCGCAATAGAACCACTGCTTGCGGGGCCATTGCTCAAGGTGCGAGCTCTCGTTATGGAAAAGGATCATTTCCTTCTCAGGGTAAGGCGTCGACCGATACGTCCGGTCCCCCTCTTCCTTCTTGGGCAGATCGCCGTAGTCGCCGTAAAGCTCGGGCACGATGGCTTCGACGAAGCGCTCGAACTGGCGCGGTCCCTCGATGGCGAAGCCGCGCAGCAGCAGACCGCCGTGGCGGGCCAGCCAGATATCGATCTGCTCGCGATGCCGCGCCGCCCACACAAACGGGTCGAGGTCTGCATGCTGCGGTTCGATCAAGGCAGGAAAGCCCGTGCCTGCCTGCATCGGCGTGATGCGGACTTGATAGTCCTGCGTGGTGCCATTGCCGGTGTTGCCGAGGGCAGCACCCGCCACTGGACGGGCGGGCTTGCGTCCACCGCCCAGTGCGCCGAGTTTTTCGAGCTTCGCGGCGCGCGCGGCGTCACGCGTGCGTGCGGCGTCTTGTGCCAGCGGCGGGGTCATCGGAGGCGTCGGGGGTGTCGGGGTATCGGGTTCCATGAGATAGGTCTCCAGAAGCTTGAGCCAGGTGGCGACAAAGCGTTCGATGCTGGCGTGCACGAACAGATCAGTCGCAAACACCCATTCGCCGGCAAAGCCGAGCGGGGTTTCATGCAGAAATAGCGCCATGTCGAATTTCGACGACGCGCTCGCTTGCTTGATCGGGTCGATGTGCAGACCGTCAATGGCGAGCGCGCCGCGTGGCGTGTTCTGCATGACAAAGAGGGTTTGGACGAGCGGACTGCGCCCTGATGCACGGCCCACGCCCGACGCCTCGACGATGCGCTCGAACGGCAGCGCTTCGTGGGCGATGGCGCCGAGCATTGCGTCATGCGTCCTGCCCGTGAGTGCACCGAACGAGGGTTCACGGGCATCGACACGTGAGCGCACCGGCAGCACGTTCACGAAGAAGCCGAGCATGGGTTCGAGCGCTTCATCGTGACGGCCAGCCGAATCCACCCCGACGACGAGATCATCCATGCCGGTCAACCGGTGCAGGAACGCCTGATAGCTGGCGAGCAGCACGGTCGATGGTGTCGTGCCGTGATGTTGGGCGAACGCTTGCAGCGGTGCGTTGAGCGATTGCGGGAGGACGAACGGCACACCCGCGCCTGCGGTCGATGTCGCCACCGGACGCGGGTGATCCGTGTCCAGACGCAACGCAGCGGGCGCACCTTGCAAGGCATCGCGCCAGTAGTTGCGCAACACCTCACCGGACGCACCATCCACAGCCTTGCGTTGCCAGTCGGCGTAGTCCACGTATTGCACTGGCATCGGCGCGAACGCCGGCGCCACGCCGTCGCGAATGGCCGCATAGGCGTTCGCGAACTCGCCGACGAGCACGCTCATGGCCCAACCGTCCGCGATGATGTGATGCACGGCGAACAGCACGACGTGATCGTTCTGCGCCAACCGCAGCAGCCGAATGCGGGCCAGCGGTCCCGAGGCAAGAATGAACCGGTGCCGCGACTGGGCGGCCATCGCGTCAGCAATGGCAATTTCCTGCGCGTCTGCCGACTCCCCGTCCAGATCGACAACCTCGATATCCGCCTCACCCATCGGCGCAATGCGCGCATACGGCACGCCGTCGTCATCCGGATAGCACGTGCGAAGCACTTCATGACGCGCGACGAGCGCGGCCATCGCCGCCCGGGCGGTGTCCACGTCGAAATTGCCCGTGACCCGCATGGCGGTCGCCAGCGTGTACGACGCAGCGTCGTCAGGGCTGGCCAGCTTGTCGGCCAGCCACAGGCGGTATTGCGTCGGCGAGAGCGGCATGCGCTCTTCGCGCGGCACGCTGACCAGCGCAGGCCCATCAACCGCAACGCGAGGCGCCAATTCGAGTTGCTGCGCCAGCGCTGTGAGCGTCGGTGCAGCAAAGACATCGCGCAACGACAACTGGCGGCCCAGTGCCGACTTCACACGCGAAACCAGTTGCAGCGCGCTCAGGGAGTGTCCGCCGAGCGCGAAAAAGTTGTCGTCGCGGCCCACGAACGGCACATCGAGCAGCGACTGCCACAGCGCGGCGAGCGCGGTTTCGGTGTCCCCCCTCGGGATCGCTGCCATCGTGACAGATTGCGACGCATCGCCCGACGGCATCACCAGCGCGCGACGGTCGACCTTTCCGCCCGGTGTCATGGGCAACGCATCGAGCACCACGATGGCTTCCGGCACCATGTATGCAGGCAAGGTTCGGGCCAGTGCCGGGCGCAATACCGAGGCTTCCAGTGAGGCACCCGCCTCTGCCACTACCCACGCGACCAGCCGGTTGCCCTCACCGGACGTGGCTTGCACGGCAGACGCCACGGCTTCCCGCACACCGGCGAGCGCCAGCAGCGCCGCTTCCACTTCGCCCAGTTCGATACGCAGGCCGCGAATCTTGACCTGTTGATCGATACGGCCGAGATAGTCGAGTTGCCCGTCGGCGCGCCAGCGCACAAGATCGCCAGTGCGATAGCAGCGGCCGCCATCGGTGCGCTCGGGGTCCGGCACAAAGCGCTCTGCCGTCAGCGCCGGTCGGCCAAGATAGCCGCGCGCCAGAAGATCGCCGCCGATGACCAGTTCACCCACTGCACCTTGTGGCACCGCGGCCATGTCGGGGCCGACCACCTGCACGCTGCGTCCGGGCAACGGCCGTCCGATCGGCACCGTGCCCGGGAACGTCGCGGCGGTGACATCGGTCACCGCGGTGGCGTCATACACCGTCGCAGTAATCGTCGCTTCGGTCGGCCCGTAGGTGTTGATCAACGTTACCGGTGCGAGCGCGGCGCTTGCTTGCGTGCGCCGCCAGCCGTGTGCCGACATCGCCTCGCCGCCCGCGTGGAATTCCCGCAGCGGTGCCAGCGACGTTTTGCTGTCGGCCAGATCTTGCGTGAGCACGTGCCAATAGGCCGTCGGCAAGTGCGCCACAGTCAGCCCATGACGAGCCACGCGTGCCACGAACTCGTCGGTCGTCCACAAATCGGGGCCACGCATGACGACGGTCGCACCCAGACAGAGCGGCGGGAATAGCTGCTCGACGAAGCCGTCGAAGTTGACGGTCGAGAACTGAAGGACGCGGTCTGACGGCGTCAGACGCGCATAGCGGATGGTCGCGTCGATATGCCCGGCGAGCGCCGCGTGAGCAATGCCCACGCCCTTCGGTTGCCCCGTCGACCCTGACGTATAGATCACGTACGCCAGTTGCGCCGGCAACACCGGTGTCGCCGGTGCGGTGGTTGCACCAGTGCCGGATTGCAGATCCAGCGAATCGGCATTAAGTGTGTTCACACCCGGCACTTGTGCGAGTTGCGGCAGCTTGCCGATGACCGCCGTGTCTCTCACCAGCACCCGGATGCCACTGTCCTCGATCATGTAGGTCAGACGCGTCAGCGGATAGTCCGGGTCGAGCGGCACGTAGGCGGCGCCCGCCTTGAGGATCGCCAGCATGGCAACCACCATGTCGAGCGAACGGGTCATGGCAATACCGACACACGTGTCAGGGGTCACGCCCGCCGCGTGCAGATGCCGCGCAAGACGGCAGGCGCGAGCGTCCAGTTCGGCATAGGTCAGGCTGTCGTCGTCTAGCACGAGCGCAATGGCCGTCGGCGTGCGAGCCGCCTGCGCGGCAATCGCGACGTGCACGGCCATCGGCCTGACCTCACCGGTGGCCGTGCTTTCACCCTGCCCCCAAGCCCGCAGCCGTTCGACTTCGGCCTTGTCGGCGAGCGTAATCTCGCCGATGGTCTGCCCGGACGACGTCGCCAACGCCGTCAGCACGGCCACGTAATGCGTCATGAAGCGCGCCACCGTGGCTTCGTCAAACAATTCCCGGGCGTATTGGCAACTGCCGTCGATGACACCGTCCGGTGTGCTGCGCAGGTTCAGCGTGAGATCGAACTGTGCCGCTTGGTCGACCGCGTCAAAGCGCTCGGTGGTCAGGCCGGGCAGCGACGACAGCGCGCGGCGGTCTTCCTGCTCGAAATTGAACATCACCTGAAATAGCGGCGAATGCACGAGGCTGCGCTCGGGCTGCAAGGCTTCGACAAGGACATCGAATGGCAATTCGCGATGCTGCTGCGCCCCGCTCACACGCTCGCGAGTCTGACGCAGCAATGCGTCGAGGGTCATGCGCGGCGCGATCGTGACGCCGAGCACCTGCGTGTTGATGAACAGTCCGATGAGGCCCTGTACCTCCGCCCGATCACGGTTCGCGACCGGCACGCCGACGCGAATCGCCTGCTGCCCGGTGTGGCGATGCAGCACCGCTTGAAACGCCGCGAGGAGCACCGTGAACACTGTCGTTTCGTACTGACGGGCCAACGCCCCGAGTTGTGTGGCTAATGCAGGCGGCAACGCGATCGGGAGCCGCGCGGCGCGATAGCGGCCGAGGGCCTGACGCGCACGGTCTGTGGGCAGCGCCAGCGTCTGCGCACCGTCATTGAGCGCCTCTCGCCAGTACGCCAGTTGACGTTCCTTCTCAGCGTCGTTCAGCACAGTGCGCTGCCACGATGCATAGTCGGCGTACTGCACCGGCAACGCGCGCCATTCAGGCGACTCGCCGCTAATCGCTGCCCGGTAACCGATGGCGAACTCGTCGAGGATGACGTCCACCGACCATCCATCCGAGACGATGTGATGCATCGCCACCACCAGCAGGTGGTCGTCCGTCCCGAGCGTGACGAGCCCGACACGCAAGAGCGGCCCCTGTGTGAGATCGAACGGCTGCGCCATGAATGCGGCCGCCCATGAGCGGGCTTGTGCCGGGGCATGCGTGTCGCGCACGATGGCTACCGGCGTCGCCGGGTGGACAAGCTGGCGCACGTCACCATCGGCGTCCTGCGAGAACGTCGTCCGCAAGCTCTCATGTCGCGCCACGATGGCGTCGAACGTCGCCTGAAGCGCACCAATATCGAGCTTGCCACGCACACGCACGCTATCGGCAATGTGATACGCGCTGCTTTGCAGATCGAGGTGCCAGAGTATCCACATGCGCCGTTGGGCGTGCGACGCCGGCAGGTGTGACCGGTCGATGAGCGGCAGCATCGGCGACGCCGTCGTGTGGCATGCGCTGCCGGTCTGTTGCCCCTGCGCCGACACCACTGATGTGGCAAGTGCCGCGACCGTCTGCGACTCGAACATCTGGCGTGGGGAAAGTGCGATCCCACGGTTGGCCGCCCGTGCCACGATCTTCAGAATCTGGATCGAGTCGCCGCCGAGCGCAAAGAAATTGTCGTGACGGCCTACGCGTACAACGCTGGCCGTGTCGCGACGGCCCTCCGACAGCACCTCATGCCAAAGATCGGCCAGCGACTGTTCGAGTGCCGTTTGCGGGGCTTCGAACGCTTGCTTCGCGAACGTCGGCACCGGCAGTGCATGACGATCAAGCTTGCCGTTCGGCAACTGTGGCAGCGCGTCGAGCACCATCAATGCGGATGGCACCATGTAGTCCGGCAGCACGGCGCCGAGGGCGAGTCGCAGCGACGCCGCATCGGGCTCACTGCCCGTGTGGTCGCTGGCGAGCGTGACATAGCCCACGAGACGCGTCGCGCCATCGACGTCCCGCGCCAACACAACCGCTTGACCGACGCTGGGTTGTGCGAGCAATGCCGCTTCAATTTCGCCCGGTTCGATACGGAAGCCGCGAATCTTGATCTGATGATCGGTACGGCCAAGGTATTCAAGCTGGCCACCGGCACGCCAGCGCACCCGGTCGCCGGTGCGGTACAGCCGTCCTCCGCTGCCCCCGAACGGATCGGGCACGAAGCGCTCGGCCGTCAGGTCCGGGCGATTCAGATAGCCGCGCGCGAGCAAGTCGCCACCGATCAGCAGCTCGCCGATTGCACCTGCGGGTACAAGCTGGAAGTCCGCATCGACCACATACAACGAGCGTTGGCCCAGCGGCACGCCGATCGGCACCAAGGCGGGCAACGCATCAACGTCGGCAGCGGTCGCGTCGAACAACGTTGCCGTCACAGCGGCTTCGGTCGGCCCGTAGGTGTTCAACAACCGCACGCCGCCGAAGGCACGGCTGGCGCGCCATTGCCGCAACGTCTCCAGCGGCATCGCCTCGCCCATGGCATGCACCTCGCGCAGACCGGCAAGGGCTTCGCCATCGCCCAGTTCGCGCGTGATCATCTGCCAGTACGCCGTCGGCAGGTCGGCCACCGTAATGCCGTGCTGTTCGACCTGCTCACGGAACTCCGCAGCGCTCCATACGGCGGGTCCGCGCAGGACGACCGTGCCGCCGACGCAAAGCGACGGCAATAGTTGTTCCACGAACGGATCGAAATTGATGGTCGAGAACTGGAGCACGCGGTCGGCGGCACTGATGCCTGCGAAGCGGGCCGACACGTCGACGTGACGTGCAAGCACGCCATGCGATATGGCGACGCCCTTCGGTTTGCCGGTCGACCCCGATGTGTGGATCACGTACGCCAACTGTGCCGGATGGACGCGCACGTCCGGTGCGCACACATTGCCGTCGTCGCCCTGATCGAGCGCCAGCGTGTCGACGCAGAGGACCGGCAATGCCACGTTCGCCGGTAACCGGTCGAGCACGTTCGCATGGGCCAGAATGGCGGCCAGTCCGCTGTCCGACACGATATCGGCCAGCCGCGCCTGGGGGTAATCCGGATCGAGCGGCACGTAAGCCGCCCCCGCCTTGAACACGGCCAGCACCGCCACGACGAGATCGAGCGAGCGTCGCATTGCGATGCCGACCCGCACCTCCCCGGTTGCGGTGCACACGCCGCGCAAGTGCTGGGCAAGCCGGTTGGCGCGTAACGCCAGCTCGCCATAGGTGAGCCGGGTGTCGTCCAGAATCACCGCGATGGCGTCGGGTGTTGCTGCCGCCTGACGGGCAATCGTCTCGTGCACCGGTGAAGCGCAGGCCGGGCCTTCGTCGTTGCGCCCCCACGCCAGCAAAGCGTCGAGCCCTTGTACGTCGTGCAGGGCAATATCACCGATCGCCCGGTCCGGTGTCTCGGCGAATCCCGACAGAAGGCGCACGTATTGCGCGGCCAACTGCTCCGCCGTTTCGGCGTCGAACAATTCGCGCACATAGTCGAGATCGGCGCGGATTGCCCCCTCCGGCGTTTCACTCGTCGTCAAGGACAGTTCAAACTGCGCTTCGCCCATACCAATACCGAGCGGGAACGGCTCCACGCGAACGCCGGGCAATTGCGCCAGCGCCCGTTGGTCATCGCGCTCGTGGTTGAACATCACTTGGAACAGCGGCGTGTGCGACAGGCTGCGCTCGGGCTGAAGCGCATCGACCAGTGCATCGAAAGGCAGGTCCTGATGCAGACGCGCCTGCCGGGCCCGTTCGTCGATTTGCCCGATCAGCGTGGCCGCTGTCACACGCGAATCCAGTTGTGCGCGCAGTACCTGTGTGTTGACGAACAGTCCGATGACACCGGCGACCTCGGCACGCTCGCGATTCGCGACGGGCACGCCGACACGAATGTCGTCCTGTCCCGTATGGCGATGAAGCAAGGCGTGGAACGCCGCGAGCAGCACGACGTAAGGCGTGGTGGCGAACCGACGGGCCAAGGTACGGACGCCGGACGCCACGGTTGCCGGAAGATCGACCGACACGCGCGCCGCGTGATAGTCGCCGAGCGACTGACGGGCACGGTCCGTCGGCAGATCCAGCACCGGTTGTACTTGGCCCGGCGCGCCATCCAGCGCGTCGCGCCACCACGTCAGTTGGGCATCGCGCGCGCCGGCGTCGAGCCAATCACGCTGCCAGACGGCATAGTCGGCGTACTGCACGGGCAACGGCGCCCAGTCCGGTGCCACGCCAGCTTCGCCCGCCAACGCGGCACGATAGGCATCGACAAATTCACTCAGCAAGATGTCCATCGACCAGCCGTCGGACACGATGTGGTGCATGCCCACGACGAGCACATGCGCGTCGTCGGCCATGCTCACCACACCGACGCGAAGCAGCGGCCCGTTCACGAGATCGAACGGCGCAGCCATCCATGTGGCGGCGAAGGCGCGGGCACTGGCTTCATCCCCCGTGCGATGGTCGAACGCGCAAGGCAGCGCGTCGTGCACGACCTGCGTCGCTTCGCCGCGTTCGGACATTACAAACGTCGTGCGCAGCGCTTCATGGCGCTGCACAAGCCAGCCGAAGGCGTTGCGCGCCGCTGCGGCATCGAAGGCGCCGCGCATGAGCAAGGCACCGCCGACGTGATAGGCCGTGCTTTGCGGCTGCAATTGCCACAGGAACCACAAGCGCTGCTGCGCGTGCGAGAGCGGCAAATGTGTGCGATCCGTCAGGCGAACGATTGGTGCGGCGGCTTCGTCGACCGGCAGTCCGAGGCCGAGGGCAACGTCAGCGGCCGCCGCGAGTGCCGCCAGCGTCGGCGCTTCGAAGCATTGCCGGGCGGTGAGCGTAATACCGGCCTGTGCGGCGCGGGCGGCCACCTTGAGCACAAGAATCGAGTCGCCGCCGAGATCGAAGAAATTGTCGTCGCGACCCACCTTCGCCACGCCGAGCAAGTCGGACCAGATGGCCGCCAAGGCAACCTGCGTTTCGCCCGCCGGTGCCGGGCCTGCGGCGTGCTGCGCTTCTGGCGCAGGCAGTGCGGCACGGTCGAGCTTGCCGTTGGCGGTCAATGGCAGCGCTGCCAGCACGCTTACGCTGGCGGGCACCATGTAGTCGGGTAATAGCTGCGACAGCGCGACACGCACTGAGGCGGGGTCGAGCGTGTCGGCACCGCAGACGTAGGCGAGCAGACGGGCATCGGCCGCGCCGCTGGTCGCAATGACCGCAGCATTCGTGACGCCCGGCACCCTCAGAAGTTGCGCCTCGATCTCGCCTAGTTCGATGCGATACCCGCGAATCTTGACCTGCTGATCGATGCGGCCAAGGTAGACGAGTTCGCCCGTGTCGGTCCAACTAGCGAGGTCGCCCGTCCGGTACAGACGGCCGCCGTCATGCGCAAACGGATTCGGTACAAACCGTTCCGCCGTGAGTCCGGCACGCCCCAGATAGCCGCGCGCTAGCCCGGCACCGCTCACGTGGAGTTCGCCGGGAATGTTCAGCGGCGCAAGTTCGCCCCAAGCGTCGAGCACGTACAGGCCGAGATCGCCGATCGGGCGCCCCACAGGGCTGCGTTCGGCATCTACGTCTTGTGGCGTCAGTTCGCGGGCGGTGACGTGGACCGTGGTTTCCGTGATGCCATACATGTTGACCAGCGCCGGACCATGGTCGCCGTAGTGGGCGAACCACGGCGCAAGCGCTCTGACTTCCAGCGCTTCACCGCCGAAGATGATCGTGCGCAGACGCAGCCCGGGTTCGTACATCGACGGGATCTGCAACAACTGACGGAACGCCGACGGCGTTTGGTTCAGCACCGTCACACCTTCGTCGCGCAACAAGGCGGCGAACTCGGCGGGGGCACGCGACACGGCATGCGGCACGATGACCAGCGTGCCGCCGTAGCAAAGCGCACCGAAGATTTCCCACACCGAGAAATCGAAAGCGAACGAATGGAACAGCGTCCAGACGTCGCGCTCGCCGAACCCGAAGCGTGCCTGCGTCTGGTCAAGCAACCGCATGACGTTGGCGTGCGTGAGTTGGGTTCCCTTCGGCTTGCCGGTCGAGCCCGAGGTGTAGATCACATACGCGAGCTGACGCGGATGGACGGCGACCATTGGTGCGTTGGACGATGCTACGTCGTCAGGCAGCGCCTCGTCCGCGACATCGATGACTGCCAGCCCCTCCGGCACCGGCAGCAGATCGCGATCCACCGAACGCGTTAGCAAACAGCGCATGCCCGAATCGGCCATCAGATACGACAACCGCTCCGCCGGATACGCCGGATCGACCGGCACATAGGCAGCACCTGCCTTGAGGGTAGCAAGCATCGCTACGATCATCTGCGGCGAACGCGTCATGCCGATGCCGATACGTGCCTCGGGACCGATCCCGCGTGCCAGCAAACGATGCGCAAGACGATTCGCCTGCGCGTCGAGTTCGCCGTAAGTGACGATCGTGTCGCCGTCGCGCAAGGCCGTCGCATTCGGTGATTGCAACGCATGCGCGGCAATCCGCTCGTGCAGGCAGCGTGCGTCATGTATCGGCAGCGGCTGTGGCGCACCCAATGCGGCAACGTGCTGGGCGGCGTCCGATGTCATCCGCAATGCATCGGCGGCGGCAAGTAACCCGTCGCCCGACAAGGCCCGGAGCGTCTGGGCGAAGCGCGATGACAGCGCCGAGACGTCGGCGCGCGAGAACGCCTGTGTCCGGTAGCTCCATCGAATGCGCCACTGATCGCCCGGCACGACCGTAACGGCCAACGGGTAATGGGTGGACTCGTCAGTGCTGGCGCCCGTAAGCGTCAAACCATGCGCCGCCGCTTCCGCCAGTGCGCCATCCACCGGGAAGTTCTCGAAGACAAAGAGCGTGTCGAACAGCGCGCCCGTCACCAGGGCAGCGCGTTGAATGTCGTGCAACGGCGTGTGCTCGAAATCACCCGCTTGTGCCCGGCGCGACTGCAAGTCACGCAGCCAGTCGCCTGCCGCATCGCGTTCCGGGCGTTGACTGACCACCGGCACGGTGTTGATGAACAGACCGACGATGGTATCGGCACCCGGCAGCGATGCAGGACGACCAGCGACTGTCGTGCCGAAGGCTACGTGCTGATGGCCTGTAGCCTGATGCAGCATCAGCGCCCAAGCGCCTTGCGCGAGGGTGTTCACGGTGACGCGCTCGCGCGCGGCGAAGCGATTCAGTTGGCTGACCGTGGCGGCATCGAGTTCTGTGACTTCCGTTGCAAAGTCGTCACGGGCGGCGGCAGGCGGCAACTCGCGGGGCGCGAGACGTGTTGGTTCGTCCAGCACGCCCAGCGTGTCCCGCCAGAACACCGCCGCGCTACCTGAGGTACTGGCGCCTTGTCCCGCCAGCCACTGGACATAGTCGCGGAACGTTGCCGTCGGCGCGCTGCCCGGCTCGCCGTGATAGTGCCGCATGACTTCGCCGATCAGGCGAGACGTACTCCAGCCGTCGAGCAGCAGATGGTGACAAGTCCAGATCAGGTGATATTTCGCCACGCCCGTTCGAACGAGTGCAACGCGTTGCAGCGGCGGCACCGCCAGATCAAAGGGTTGCTCACGTTGGGCCAATGCGAGGGCGTCGAGCGTATCTGTCGCGTCAGACGGCGCGGTGTTCTGCTCACGCCAGTCCAGATGCAGGAACGGCACCGGGGCTTGGCGGGCCACCCATTGCAGCAACTTGCTGCCCGTGGTGACAAAACCGGTGCGCAGCATCGGATGCCGTGCGCAAACCGTCTGCCACGCCGCTTCGAAGCGCGCCGGGTCGAGCCCGTCGATATCGACGCGCATCTGGTTCAGATACGCACCGCCCTGCCCGTCAACCATGGCGTGGAACAACAACCCTGCCTGCATCGGCGCCAGCGGATAGAGATCGTCGACGTCGCGCCATGCCAGCGGCAACGTCGCAAGCATCGCATCGTCCAAGGCCGCCAGCGGGAAATCGCCTGACGTCACACCAGCGGCAGTCTCGTCAAGACAATGCGCGAGGATGGCGGACAACTCGGTGTCGATGGCAGCGGCCAACGCCTCCACGCCCTGCGGCTTGAGACGGCGGGCACTGAACGACAGCGCCACGTTCAGTTCACCGCCCACGACCTTGGCATCGATGCTGAGGTCATGCGTGAGCGGCGTGTCGCTGGCAACGGTCTGTCCGAGGGCTTCCCCGGCGGGCTGCCAGTCTTGCCCCAATGCGCTGTCAAAGCGGCCGAGGTAGTTGAAGACGACCGCCGGCACAGGCACAGCGGCCAACGCTTCGCGGGTTGCGTCGTCGCCAAGCCATCGCATGACGCCGAAGCCAAGACCGCGCTGCGGCACGGCACGCAGGGCCGATTTGGTCCGGAGGATCGCGTCTCGCAGATCGCCCTGCGCCTGCACCGCAAACGGATAAAGGCTGGTGTGCCAACCCACGGTGCGCGACAGATCGACGTCGTCGCTCCATGGTTCGCGGCCGTGACCTTCCAGCGCGATGACATAGTCCGGGGCATCGGTCCACGCCTGCAATGCGCGAGCGACAGCGACAAGCAGAAGCTCGCCGGTTTGCGTGCGATAGGCGACACCGGCGTCTTGCAAAAGCTGTTGGGTGATGTCGCGATTGAAACGACGCTCGACACGCGTCAGATCACCGGCCAGCGACGGTGCGTCAGTATCGACAACAGGCAGGTGTGTTGCGCCGCGAAGGCTCGACCAGTAGGCCAGTTCGTCACGCTGTTCGCTGCGCGACGCGCCATCAACAAGGGACTCCGCCCACGTGCGATAGCTCGTGCCGGTTGCGGCGAGCGCAGGCGCCCGTCCAGCGCGCCACGCGTCATACGCAGTGCGCAGATCGCCCAGCAGAATGCGCCACGACACGCCGTCGACCACCAGATGGTGTGCCGTGAGCAAGAGACGCTGGCTGGCATCCGGCATGGCGATCAGCACTGCGCGCAGTACCGGGCCATCTGTCAGATGAATGCTGACATGCGCCTCATTCCCGATAGCTTCGACGTCATGGGTATTTGCCGCCACCCGGGTCCACAGCATGCCCTCGGCAGATTCGCGATTGAACGGGGTGTACGACTGACGCCAACCACCCGCCGCAGCCGTATCCGGCACGAATCTCATCCGCAGCGCCGCATGATGTGCAACGACACTCACGAGCGCCTGCCGCAGCGCTTCGACGTCGAGCGGCTCGGCAGGTGTCAGCAACAACGCCTGATGCCAGTGGTGGACGGCACGCATGCCCGTGGCGAAGAACGCATGCTGAATCGGCAGCAGCGGCACGTGGCCGGGGGCGTCGTCGGTTGGCGCGCGCACCGCACCGGTCGTCCCCGCCTGCGTGGCAACGGCAGCGAGTGCGGCGAGCGTCGGCGCGGTGAACAATTGCTTTGGCGATACCGTCAGCCCGGCCTGACGGGCACGCGCGACGACTTGCAGGCTCAGGATCGAATCGCCTCCGAGGGCGAAAAAGTTGTCGTGACGGCCCACTTGCGGCACGCTCAGCACCGTCTGCCACAGGTCGGCCAGCACGCGTTCGGCCTCGCCTTGCGGCGCTTCGAATGTCGCTGAGGCCGAGCCGGGGTCCGGCAGCGCGACACGATCTACCTTGCCACCCGGGGTGAGCGGCAATGCATCGAGCACCACGACCGTCTCAGGAACCATGTACTCCGGCAGCCGCGTGGCCAAGGCGTCGCGAAGTTGTGCCCCGTCGACTGGCTGCGCGGTGTCACGGCCAATGTAGGCGATCAGACGGGCTCGCGTCCCTTCGGTACGAACCACGACGGCGGCTTCGCGTACGCCAGCCTGCGCGGTCAATGCCGCCTCGATTTCGCCGGGTTCAATCCGGTAGCCGCGCAGCTTGATCTGATGATCGATCCGCCCGAGGTAGTCGAGCGCGCCGTCGTCACGCCAGCGCACCAGATCGCCCGTGCGGTACAGACGGCCGCCCTCGCCGCCGAACGCATCCGGTACGAACCGCTCGGCGCTGAGCCCCGGGCGGTTCAGATAGCCACGGGCGAGCAGCTCGCCGCCGATTAGCAGTTCACCCGGTGCGCCATGCGGCACCCGCGATAGATCGGGCGACACCACGTACAGGCGGCGGCCCGGCAACGCACGTCCGATCGGTACAAAGGCCGACAGCGACGGCAGCGCGTCTGCTCCGATCTCATCGGCATCGAAGACCGTTGCCGTAATCGTGGCCTCGGTCGGACCGTAGGTGTTGATGAGCGTGACGGGCGCCAGCGCAGCGCTTTCCCGCGTGCGCCGCAGCGCCTGCGCGGACATGGCCTCGCCACCCGCGTGGAACTCGCGCAACGGCGCGAGGCTTTCGGTGCTGTCAGCGAGGTCTTGCGTCAGCGCATGCCAGTAGGCTGTGGGCAAGTGCGCCACGGTGATGCCATGACGGCGCACGCGCGCAACGAATTCGTCGCTAGACCAGACATCCGGGCCGCGCAACACGACCGTCGCGCCCACGCACAGACTCGGGAAAAGCTGCTCGACGAACCCGTCGAAGTTGACGGTGGAGAATTGCAGCACCCGATCTGCGGCGCTCAACTTTGCATACGCAATCGTCGCGTCGACGTGGCACGTGAGTGCGCCATGCGAGACCGCCACGCCCTTCGGTACGCCCGTCGAACCGGACGTATGGATGACATACGCGAGGTTGTCGCCATGCAGCGCGACTTCCGGCGGCAGCGTGTGCCGCACGGCCAGTACGGCGTCGTCGATGTCCAGACGTCGCACGCCGTCGGCCAACGCAAGCGATACTGCCGCCTGCGACAGCACGACCGACACGCCGCTGTCCTCGATCATGTGGGCAATGCGGGCCGGCGGATACGCCGGGTCGAGCGGTACGTAGGCGCCACCCGCCTTCATGACGGCAAGCAACGCGACCACCATGTCGATGGACCGGGTCATCGCCACACCGACGCGTGCCTCGGGCGTGATGCCCATTCCGGCGAGGCGACGTGCCAAGCCATTGGCGGCGGCGTCGAGACCGGCAAATGTCAGGGTCCGGTCATCGAGCACCAAAGCCTCGGCATCCGGCGTCAGGCTCGCCTGACGCGCGATGCGTGCGGGCACCGTTGCATTGTCGAAGGCCGTGGCCTGCACAACACCCAATTCGCCAAGCGTGTCAACCGTCGGCGTCAGGCAGTCAGCCACTCGGCTGCCGACTACCGGCGTGTTCGCCATCGCCTCCAGCAGACACAGATACTGACGACGCCACTGCGCGGCGTCTTCGCCTGAGCAACGGCTCGTGTCGAAGCGCCAGCCCAAGGTGGGCGTGCCGCGTGTGGCGACCGTCAGCGTGACGGGATAGTGGGTACGCTCCCAGCCTTGCACCTGCCCCACACGCAGCGTGGCGTCGCCGTCGAGCAAACCGGCCGCGACCGGGTAGTTCTCAAACACGATCAGGCTATCGAACGGCGCCGTACCGTTCAAACCGAGCCATTGCTGGACGGACGCCAGCGGCGTGTGTTCGTGCTCACGCAGCGAAACGTTCTGCGCCTGCACTGAGCGCAACCAAACGCCAACGTCCTGCGACGGCTTCACCGTCACGAACAGCGGCAGCGAGTTAATGCACAGCCCCAGCATTTCCTGCGCGCCGGGCAACGAGGCCGGACGCCCGGAGACCGTGACGCCGAACGTCACGTCCTGACGGAAGCTGTGTTGTGCGATCAGCAGCGCCCATGCGCCTTGCATCACCGTATTGATGGTGACCTGATGACGTTGCGCGGCTTCGACCAGCTTGATGCCCAGTGCGTCGGGCAAGACGTCTTCGAAGGTCAATGCATCCGTGCTTGCCTCGGGGGATACGGAAGACGCATAAGCGAGCAACTGCCCGCGATCCGCAACCTCTCCGGCTTGTTCGACCCACCAGTCGCGCGACGACGGTTGACGCGCAATCCAGTCGACGTAACGGCTGTAGGGCACGGCCGGTGCCGCGCTCGCTTGCCGTTCGTCGCCGCCACGCACGGCGCGATAGGTGCCGACAACTTCGGCCATCAGCAGTGCGCTGCTCCATCCGTCGGTGATGGCGTGGTGTGCTGTCCACACCAAATCAGCGGCATTATCGGGGCGCATGAAGACGTTGACGCGAAGCAGCGGCGCACGTTCTACATCGAAACCGGCGCGCAGATCGCTCGCAAGCCATTGGGTGAAACCACGCTCGTAAGCGCCGATATCCGTGCTGCCCGCCGGAACCGGATGGACCGTGAACGGCAATGTCGCCTGTGACTGCACGATTTGCAGGATCGGGCCGCCGTGGTGCCATGCAAAACGAGTCCGCAAGGCGGCGTGGCGGGCGACTGCCCGCTCCCAAGCCTGACGCAGCGCGGCGATGTTCAGGTCGCCGATCAGCGTCACGCGCTTCTGCGTGATGTACATGCCCTCGCCGGGCAGCGAAAGGTCGTGATACAGCAGCCCTTGCTGCACCGCCGTGGCGGGATAAACATCCTCTACCCCGGTGGCGTCCAGCGCGAGCCGCCGCCATTGTTCGGCGTTCAGCGCGGCGCGCGGGAAATCGCTGCGGGAGAAGATTCGCGCGCGGTCCCGGGTCGCTTCGATGAAGGCTTGCAAGCGGGCATCAAAGCGTTCGATGCAGCGTTCCACCTGCGTAGCGCCGACGATATCGGGATCGAAGTCCCACGTGATCGACAGCGCGCCGTCCTGAATGCGGGCGTTGAGATCGAGCGCGAACGGCGCTGGGGCCGGGGCGGCCATCTCCCCGCATGGGAGTGTGGACAGCGCAAACGTGCTGCCGGTGGCGACCGCCCGATCCAGATTGCCGAGATAATTGAAGCCCACTTGTGCCACGGGCAGCGCGGCTGCGGCACGGCGGACGTCGTCGCGCGCATGCCACGCCAGAAGCCCCCAGTGCAGCCCCTTGTTCGGTACGTCGCGCAGGCCATCTTTTGTCGCGATGAGCTGGTCGGCAAGCGCGCCGCTCACAGGCAGACGGACCGGATATCGGGTCGTGAACCAGCCGATCGTGCCACTCAGATCCAGATCGGCGCTGGACTCGCGTCCCAGTGATTCACGCCCATGTCCTTCAACGGCCACGATCGCGTCGGGGCAACCGAAGGTGTCGCCCAATGCGCGAGCGAGCACGCCCAGCAGCGCTTCGTCGACTTGCAGCCCGAAACTGCTGCGTGTCTGCGCGACCAGTTGGCGCGTGGCTTGCGCCCCCAGCAACGCGTGGCGGGTCTGACGCGGCCGCCCTTTCGACGTGGCGCCGAACAGCGGGCTCGCGCCGCTCAGTGCATTGCGCCACCACGGCAGCTCGTCGATGACGTCTGCCGACGCCGCATGGGCGGTCGACGCCTGCACCCACACGCTCCACGGCGTGTTGTCCGAAAGCTCGATGGCCCGGCCTTCGTGCGCTGCATGATAGCCACGCTCAAGCTCATCGAGCAGCACGCGCCACGACACGCCGTCCACGGCGAGGTGATGAATCGTAATCAGCAGATAAGCGCCATCCGGGGCATGCATGAGCAACGCCCGGAGCAACGGCCCTTGCCCGATGTCGAGCGACCGGTGAACACGCGAGCCTTCGCGTTCGATGGCAGCACGCCAGTCGGGTTCGCCGCGAAGGTCGAGCGTTTCGAGCAGATTGTGCGCATCCACGGCAACCACCTGCTGCTGCCAACCCGAAGGCGTGCGCACGAAACGCAGCCGTAGCGCGTCGTGGGCCTGAACGAGGGCATCCAAGGCGCGGCGCAGCGCGGCGGCATCGGGCAGCGATTCGCTTTGCAGCAGCACGGCCTGATTCCAATGCGCCTCGCCGTGCGGGTGACGATCGAAGAACGTGGCCTGAATCGGCGTCAACGGCAACGGTTCGCGAGACTCGACATGCGCGGGTCTCGCATGCAGCGGCTCGGCTAACAGGGCGAGACGTTCGATATCCGGGGCATCGAAGAGATGTCGCGGCGTGAGCTTCAGTCCGGCCAGTGCCGCTTGCGCGATCACACGCAAGCTCAGAATCGAATCGCCACCGATCTCGAAGAAATTGTCGGTGACGCCCACGTCGTCGCGCCCGAGCACGTCGCGCCAGATGTCACGCAGCGCCGTTTGCACGGGCCCGACGGGCGCTTGCCGTTCGCGCGACGCCATGTCTTGCGGCAGCGGCAATGCAGCACGGTCGGTCTTGCCGTTCGGCATGACCGGCAAGGCATCGAGGTGGACGAACACCGACGGCACCATATGCCCCGGCAGCTTGCGTTCGAGCGAGCGGCGCAGCACCACGTCGGCCACGTCGCCGACCACGTAACCGGCCAGCCGCGCGCCCTCGCCTGCGCCGACCAACGCCACCACAGCGTCGCGCACGCCCGGCACCTGCCGAAGCACGGCGTCGATCTCACCGAGTTCGATGCGCAGACCGCGCAGCTTGACCTGAGCGTCCAGACGGCCCAGAAAGTCGATCCGGCCATCCGCGCGACGCCGGCACAGATCGCCGGTGCGGTACATCCGCGCGCCATTGCCCGCAAACGGGTCCGGCACGAACTTCTCGGCGCTTAATGACGCCCGGCCCAGATAGCCGCGCGCCAGCGTGTGTCCGGCAATGCACAGCTCACCCAGCGCATCGACCGGTGCCTCGTTGCCATGCGCATCGATCACATACACGCGGCGCGACGGATACGGTACGCCGATGGAGACGATGGCGTGTTGCGTGTCGTCCTCGCAGGTGCGCCGATACATGCAGGCCACCGTGGTTTCGGTCGGACCGTACAGGTTGTCGAGTTGAATGCCCGAAAGCGGACCGTCCTGCCACTGACGCAATGCGTCGCCCGGCAGCCCTTCCCCGCCCACCGTGATTTGACGCAGCGCGGCAAGTGCCTCGCGCGGCGGCGGATTGCGCAACCACTGTTGCCAATAGGCGGTCGGAATGCGCGAGAAGGTCACGCCCTCCTCGCTCAGATGGCGGCTCGTGGTGGCCAGATCCCACGCCTGCGGCCCACGCATTTCGATCTGTCCGCCCTTGCACAGCGCGGGCAGCATTTCGTGCAACGCCACGTCGAAGTTGATCGTGGACGATTGCAACTGCTTGTCGTCTTGCGTGATCGCATAGGTGTTCAGGAAGTCATCGATGTGCTGGCTGAAGGCGCCGTGCGGGATCGCCACGCCCTTCGGCCGGCCGGTCGATCCCGACGTGTAGATCACGTAAGCCAGTTGGTCGGGATGAACGTCGTGGCACACCACGGCGCTATCGGCCGGGTCCAGCGTGTCGACCACGATCACCTCGTGCCCGTCGAGTACCGAGGCCATCGCCTGCGCCGTAGCGGCGTCGGTCAGTACACGGCGTACGCCCGCGTCTTCCATCATGAAGACCAGACGATCGGACGGATACGACGGGTCCAGCGGCACGAACGCGCCCCCTGCCCGCAGGACGCCGAGCAGCGCAGCGGTCATCCACGGCGAACGCTCGACGCACAGGCCCACGCGTTCGTCGGCGCGCACGCCAGCCGCGACAAGCGCCACGGCGATGCGGTTGGCGGCAGCGTCCAGTTCGCGATATGACCAACGCACCCCTTCGCAATGGATGGCCGGGCGTTGCGGCGTGGCCTTTGCCTGCGCGGCAATGCGATGCATGACCGGTGTGAATTCATGACGGGTCAATGACGACGGCACGGTCTGACCGGCCAGCGTTATCGTGCCGACATGTGTCGATCCGGCGTCCAATGTGCTCGACAGTTGATCGAGAATTGCGCGCAGATCCGCCTGCAATTGCGCCAACGTGCGCGCGTCGATGCGCGACGCTTTCGCCTTCCAGCGCAACGTCAGCGTGTCGCCGGGCAGTACCGCGAGCACGAGCGGGTAATGCGTCTGTTCCGTGGTGGCGAAGGCCGCCAGCGAGAGCGACGCGTCGTCGGCCCGTACGGTAGCGTCGATCGGGTAGTTCTCGAACACGACGAGGGTGTCGAACAGCGCCTCGGCAGCGCGCCCGCTCCACTGCTGCACCTGACGCAGCGGCGTGGTTTCCACCGCGCGCAATGCCGTGCCGCGCTGCTGCACGTCCTGTAGCCACGCTGAAATCGTCGCGGCAGCGGGCACGTCGACCCACATCGGCAAACTGTTGATGAACAGCCCGAGCGTGCGGTCGATGCCGGGCAGATCGTTCTCCCGGCCGGAAACGGTGACCCCGAAGGCGGCTTGCGACCGATGCCCGTAACGCGAGGTCAGCAGCGCCCATGCGGCCTGAATCATCGTGTTCAGCGTGACACGGTGCTGGCGAGCGGCCTCGCGCAGCCGTTGATCCATCGCGCTGTCGAGCACGTCGTCGACTTGCAGCAACGGACCCGACGTCGCATCGTGCCCGCCCTGAGCGGACGGCAGGCTGGCGACGAGCGTCGCCGGTTCATCCAGCGCCTGCATGCGAGCTTGCCAGTAGTCGGCATGGTCTGGTTGTGTCGTGAGCCAGTGCACGTAATCGCCATACTGCGGCGTCGACGCGGCCTCGGGTAACGTCTCGCGCCGGTAGATTGCGAGGACTTCGGCGAGCAGTTGCGCAGCACTCCAGCCGTCGAGCAGCACGTGATGGTCGGTCCAGACGAGGTCGGTCAGGCCGTCGGGACGGGCAAACAGGTTCACTCGCAGCAACGGCGCGACAGCGAGGTCGAAGCCTTGCGCGAGGTCGTCGGCAAGCCATGCGTGCAGGCGCGCGTCGTAAGTCGCTTGGGGGCCAGCGGACCAGTCATGCCGGGTGTAAGGCAGCGCAACGTGACGGGAGACGACTTGCATCGCATCGCCGCCGTGCGCCCAACTGAAGTGCGTTCGCAGGATCGCGTGGCGGGCCATTACCCGCGTCCACGCGTCCCGCATGCGTTCGTGATCCAGTGAACCGCGCAACGTCAGACGCTTCTGATTGACGTAAACACCGCGCCCCGACTGCATCAGGCTATGGAACAAGAGACCGCTTTGCAGCGGCGTCGCCGGATAGGTCGCTTCGACGTTGTCGTCGGCCTGCCCAACCGGCGCCCGCACTTGAGATTTTGCTTTAACAACGGACCGCGAACCCTCGGCCAGTGGCTGCGCCAACGCCGCGAGTGTCGCCACCGTTTGGGCTTCGAACAGTTGGCGCGCGGTGATTTTCCAGCCCTGTCGTGCCAGAGCGGAGACGATTTGCAGGCTCAGGATCGAGTCGCCACCGATCTCGAAGAAGTTGTCGTGGCGGTCAACACGGTCGATTTGCAGCACGGCTTGCCATGCTGCTGCGACGGCCTGCTCAGCGGGCGAGACGGGCGCTTCAAAGGCGTTTCGCCCGGACTGCGTTTGCGTCGATCGAATGGCTACAGCGACTTCGCGGCCGCTTTCTCCCCGATCTCCCACAAGCGCATCGGTGGCCACCGGCATGACGCTGCCATCGGCGTAGTGAAGCGCCACATCCCCTACCGAGATGGAGGTATCCGCTGCCAATGCCTCACAGAACGTCACGAAGTGATCCGCCCACAAGGCCACGGTCGCTTCGTCGAAGATCTCCCGCGCGTAGGTCATCGCGGCGCACACCGAGCCGTCGTCCGCCTCTTCCGTATCGAGCGTCAGTTCGAATTGGGCATTGCGGCCCGCGATATCCATACGGGACACCGTGAGGCCATCGAGCGCATCGAAGACCCGATGGTCGGGCTGACGGTGATTCAGCACCACTTGAAAGATCGGCGTGTGCCGAAGGTTTCGCTCCGGTTGCAAGGCGTTGACGAGGACATCGAAAGGCAAGTCCTGATGCGCTTGCGCACCCGCAACGTGAGCGCGGACGGCTTGCAGTAACGTGCCTAGCGGCTGCGTATGGCCAACCCGCGCTTGCATGACCTGCGTGTTCACAAAGCAGCCGAGCACGTCGCTGATTTCCGGCCGTTCGCGATTCGCGACGGGCACCCCGACGCGAATGTCGTGTGCACCGGCATGCCGATGCAGCATGGCCATGTAGGCCGTGAGCAAGGCGACGAAAAGCGTGCTGTCGTGGCGTTGGGCGCAGGCCCTCAGGCGGCGGGTCAACTGGGCCGGAAGCACAAACGAATGCCGAGCAGCGGTGTAATCGGCGAGTTCGGCGCGTTCGCGATCTGCCGGGAGCGCCAGCACCGGATGTTGATCGCCCAATACGCCACGCCACCACGCCAGTTGACGATCCCGTTCACCGGCATCGAGCCAGCGGCGTTGCCACACGGCGTAGTCGGCGTACTGAACCGGCAACACAGGCAGCGTCGCGGTCACGTGATCCCGATGGGCACGATAGCAGGCGACGAACTCGTCGAGCATGCGGTCGACGGACCAGCCGTCCGAGATGATGTGATGCATCGAGACCAGCAACTGGTGCGCTTGCTCGCCCAGCGTCACGATGCCGACACGCAACAGCGGGCCTCGCGAGAGATCGAAGGTCTCGCGTGCGAACGCATCGGCCAGCGCCGCAGCGTCGGCCTCGGGGTCGTCGGCGTGGCTGACATCGTAATGCCGTACGGTAATCGACATCGTGTCGTGCACGATTTGCCGTGCGGCGACCGGCACGGCCAACTCGCCCTCATCGCCGTCGCTATCTCCCGGTGCAAACGTGACACGCAGCGACTCGTGGCGTGCGACGAGCGTATCGAACGCGGCTTGCACCGCTTGTTTGGCGTTGTCATCGAACGCACCTTGCAGCCGCAGCCCGCCCGCGATGTGGTACGCCGAGCTTTCTGGTTGCAGATGCCACAGGAACCACAGCCGCTGCTGGGCGTACGACAGCGGCAGCGAGAGGCCAGCCGCTCTTTCCACCGGGACCAGCGCGGGCGGGGCGGTCTCGTTAGTCGCAGCCGCTGCGCTATCGAGGGCTTCCGCCAGATCGGCCAGACTCTGATGTTCGAACAGATGGCGCGGTGAGAGCGTTAGCCCGGCGAGCGTTGCCCGGTTCACGACTTTCAGTGTCAGCAGCGAGTCGCCACCGATGGCGAAGAAATTGTCATGACGCCCGACCGACGGCACGCCCAGCACGGTCTGCCAGACGTGCGCCAGAGTGGCTTCGGTCCCCGCACGCGGCGCGGCGTCGATGCCCCGGCCAAATTCAGGGGCCGGCAAGGCGCGACGGTCCACCTTGCCGTTGGCCGTCAACGGAAACACCGGCATGACCACGATGGCTTTCGGGACCATGTAGTCGGGCAGCACGGCACCGAGCGCGGCGCGTAGCACCGGTACGTGTGCGTCACCCGCCACGTGGGCAATCAGACGCGCCCCACCCGGCCCCTCTTGAACACTCGCAACCGCGCCGTGCACACCGGGCTGCGCCAGCAGCTGCGCCTCGATCTCGCCCAACTCGATGCGGAAGCCCCGAATCTTGACCTGATGGTCGATGCGCCCCAGATAGTCCAGTTCACCGTCTGCGCGCCAGCGCGCGAGGTCGCCAGTGCGATAGAGCCGTCCGCCATCGCCCGAAAAGCCATCGGGAATGAACCGTTGTGCAGTCAACGCTGCGCGATGCCAGTACCCGCGCGCAAGGCCCGCGCCGCTCACATGCAGCTCACCGGGCACGCCGATCGGTGCCAACTCCCCCTGCGCATCGAGTACGTACAGTCCAAGATCACCGATGGCTCGCCCCACCGGGCTGCGTGTCACGCTCAGATCGTTGCGGTTGATTTGACGGAACGTCACGTGAACCGTCGTCTCGGTGATGCCGTACATGTTGATCATGCGCGGCGCGGTATCGCCGAAGCGGTCGAACCACGGCCTCAGCGTCTGCGGCTCCAGCGCTTCACCGCCGAAGACGACGAATCGCAGCGCCAGATCGTCAGCCTCTGCCAGCGCCGGAACTTGCAGCAACTGCCGGAACGCGGACGGTGTCTGGTTCAGTACGGTCACCCGTTCGCGGCGCAGCAACGTCAGAAAGTCGTCGGCCGCGCGACTCACGAGGTACGGCACGACGACCAAACGGCCGCCGTAACACAACGCGCCGAAGATTTCCCATACGGAGAAGTCGAAGGCGTACGAGTGGAACAACGTCCATACGTCCTGCGGGCCGAAGGCGAAGTCCGCTTGTGTCGCATCGAGCAGACGCCCGACGTTCGCGTGCGTGACCAGCGCGCCCTTCGGTTTGCCCGTCGAACCTGAGGTGTAGATGATGTACGCCAGATTCGACGGCGAGACCGGCACATCGGGATTGGAAACAACGCCTTCCCGCGTGCGGTTCGTCTCCGTCGCGAAATCCTCCAGCAACAAGGTGGCGACGCCTTCCGGCACCGGCAACTCGCCGCGCAAGGCGTCGCGGGTCAGCAGCAGTGTCATGCCGCTGTCCGACATCAGGAAACTCAGCCGTTCGGACGGATACTGCGGGTCCAGCGGCACGTACGCGCCACCGGCCTTGAGCACCGCCAGAATGGCGACCACCATCTCGGGCGAGCGCTCCAGCGCAATACCGACACGGGCTTCCAGCCCAACGCCCCGCGCGATCAGCGCATGGGCAAGCTGGTTGGCGCGAGCGTTCAACTCGCCGTAGGTCATGGCGGTGTCTTCGAACGTCAGCGCCACGGCTTCCGGCGTTCGGGCCGCGTGTGCTTCGATACGTCGATGCAACGGCAACCCCGGCGATACCTGTGCATTGGCGCTCCATTGCACGAGTCGATCCCGTTCGTCGCGTTCGATCAGGGCAACGGCACTGACGGTCGTGTCAGCATGCTGCACCAGCGCCTGCAAGGCGTTGCACAAGTGGGCCGCGAGCCGAGCGACGGTCGATGCGTCGAACGTATCCGCGTCGTAACGGAATTTCGGCGTGAGACGGCCATCGGCGTACGCCTGCACGTCCAGCGTGAGGTCGAATTGTGCGGCGCTCGCATCGAGGCCATGCAGCGTGGTGCTTAGCGCCGGCCAGCGTGCGAGCGAGCGCTCGTCCTGCTGCACGTGGTTGTACATCACCTGAAACAGCGGTGTCTGGCCGAGACTGCGGTGCGGCGCCAGCGTATCGAGCAGCACGTCGAACGGCAGGTCCTGATGCTGCTGCGCTTCCAGCGCCGTCTCGCGCACCTGCGCGATCAGCGCCGATAAGGTACCCGACGCCTGAACGTCGAGCTTCATGACCACCGTGTTGACGAACAGGCCCATGAGCGAGGCGGTACCGCCGTGTTGCCGGTTTGCGACCGGCATGCCGACTCTCACGTCATCGCTGGCCGTGTGCCGGCGCAGCACGAGACCCAGCGCAGCGAGGATCAGCATCGACGGGGTCACGCCATTCGATGCCACTGCCGCAGCCAGCCCCGTGAGCACCGATGGCGGAAGGTCGAACGGGTGCGTTGCGGCGCGTCGTGGCGCATTGCCGATGCGCGTGCGATCGCCAAGGATGGCCGGAGCAGGATCGTCACCCAGTCGCGCGCACCAGTAAGCCAGTTCACGCTTGCGCGATTCGTGGTCGCGCAACGCCCGCTGCCAGACAGCGAAATCGGTGTACTTCAGATCACTTTCGGGTAGCGCCGAAGGTGAGCCGCCGGACAGGCAGGTGCGGTAGTCGTCCGCCAGTGCGTCGACGAAACCCTGCATCGACCATGCGTCGCACACGATGTGGTGCAGCGCTACGACAAGATGCGCCCGGTGATCCGGTGTCTCGAACAACGTGGCCCGCATCATCGGGCCACCGCGCAGATCGAAAGGCGCGTCGATCCATGCCTGAGCCGCTTCGTTGATGGCGTTGTCGTTCTCGAGTGGCGTATGCGTCAGTTCAAATTGCGACGCAACACTGGCATCGGCGACGCGTTGGACAGGTTCGCCCGTTGCGTCTGTGTCGAAGGTCGTGCGCAACGCGGAGTGCCGCGCGATGGCGGCTCGCAACGCCGCCTGCAATGCTGGCACGTCGGGGCTGGCATCAAACGTCAGCCGGCCGCCCACGTGATAAGCCGTATCCGACGGATCGAGGTTCCAGAGAAACCAGAGACGGTGCTGTGCGTGGGTGAGCGGTGCGACCGCGTCGCTTTCCGTGTGCCGGGAAATCTGCGGTATGGCAGCCGCGGCGTCGATGTGTCCCGCCGCCCCTTGGCGCTGCGCAATGGTTTGCGCCGCATCGCGCAGCTTGGATTGCTCGAAGACGTCGCGCACATCGAATGGCACGTGAAACGCTGCCTGCACACGTGCAGCCAGTTGCACGGCTTGAATCGAGTTGCCCCCGAGACGGAAGAAATGCGCCTCGGCCGGGTCAATTTGCCCGCCGAGGACGTCTGCCCAGATCGCGGCGAGTCGTGTTGCGACGGTTGCGGCAGCGACATTGTCAGCGTGGCCCTGCCCGGCTTGCGGTTCAGCCGCCGGGCCACGGTTGTGCGAGGCGCCATAGGCGTCGTCGAACGCACCGTTCGCATAGACTGCCCAAGCGTCGAGCGTGCGCTCGCGCCAGCCGCGCGCCGCCGCAGAGCGTTGCAACTTGCCGCTCGACGTCTTCGGCAGACCGCCCGGATTGAGCAGGACCACGACGCCCAAGGCTTCGCCGAAACGCGGGGCGACCACAGCATCGAGTTCGTCGACGATCTGCGCCGGTGTGAGCAACTTCTGCGTGCGGCGCGAGACTTCGGCCGCCAGCCCGATACCTTCACGTCCGTTGAATTCGACGGGAAATGCCGAGACGCGGCCTGCGCGAACGATGTCGAGTTCCGCCTCGATCGCCTGCTCGACGTCCTGCGGATACACGTTCTGGCCCCGCACAATGATCATGTCCTTCACGCGGCCGGTCACATACAACTGCCCGTCTTGCGTCATGCCCAGATCGCCTGTGCGCAGCCAGCGACGTCCGTCGTCTTCGACAAACGTTGCTGCACTCGCAGCCGGATTGCGCCAGTAGCCTGCCGTTACGCTCGGCCCGTGGAAGCGGATTTCGCCGGTCTCACCGTCGCCAAGCGTCTGTCCGCTGGACGGGTCGACGATTCTCACCTCGTGATCGCGCGCAACGTCGCCGCAGCTCACCAGATGTTTTGGCTCGCCATCTGCGCCGTCGACGTTGAAAGCCGACATGCCGCCCGCACGCGTCACCCCCGTGACCAGCAGAGTCGCCTCGGCCAGTCCATAGCAGGGATACACTGCCGCCGCATCGAAACCCCAGGCGCTGAACCGCTCGACGAATTCACACAGCGTGTCGTGACGCACTGGTTCTGACCCCGAGAAAGCCACCCGCCATCCCGACAGGTCCAGCCCCTCCATCTGCGCATCGCGGACGCGCTCGGTCAGCAGCCGGTAAGAGAAGTCAGGCCCGCCCGAGATCGTGCCGCCGTGGCGCGAAATGGCTTCGAGCCAACGGATCGGCTGTTCCAGAAAGTGATTCGGCGACATCAGCACGAGCGGAATCCCCGTGTAGACGGGCTGGAGCATCGTGCCGATCATGCCCATGTCGTGCGGCAGCGGCAGCCAGCTGACGAAGACGTCGGATGCCGTGACACCAAGGCGTTCCTGAATCGCGACTTCGTTGGCGATCAGGTTGCCGTGCGTGACCATCACGCCCTTGGGCGCCGACGTCGAGCCAGACGTGTACTGGAGAAACGCAATGTCGTCCGACGCCAGATCGATGGCGACGCGCTCTGAGGGTTTCGGCGCGACCGCGTCGTCGATGACGATCAACTCCGCCGTTTCGCCATACAGATCGAGCAGGGAACGGGCGATTTGCGCGTGTTCGGGAGTCACGAGCACCCATCGGGCTTCGGCGTCGGCAAGCATCACTCGCAGGCGCTCGGCGTAGGCATCGCGAGTGCGTCCGGGCGCGAACGCGGGCACGGCGAGCACGCCTGCATACAGGCAGCCGAAGAACGCCGTGAAATACGACAGGCCACTGTCCATCAGCAGAATCGCTCGCTCGCCCTTGCGTGCCCCGCCGCCCAGACGCTGCGCCAGTGCGTTGGCACGCTGATCGAGTTCGGCGTAGCTGTGCGACGTCTCGCCGCCGGTCTGCACGCAAATCAGCGCGATATCGTCAGGGCGTTCGATTGCGAGCGATTGCAGCCGCTCGACCATGTGCTTGGGAGTCTGGGACATCGGTATGCCTGAAATTCGTTGCGTTTCGAGGATTGGACGATTCGCGCAGCCCACCGGCCGCGCTTTGTATTCCCACTAGGGGGAACGTCGGCTACTCGGGTTGTTCGTTGTCATTGCGCGACGGCGCGGGGGCCTGCGAGCCCGCGTGCTGGCCATGCGATGCGCTCTCACGCAAGCTCGCGTCACCCTGCTCAATCAGTCGGGCGTGGCCGGCATCGGCGTGCATCTGGCGCGCCACATGATTCGCGTGCGACAGATGCACGGCATGCGCGACGGACGGCGTTTCGATCGGATGCGGTTTCGGATGCACGGGGATCTTGCCGATCATCGGTGCGGGCGGCGCAGCGATGGCGGGGGGTGATGCGGCCGTCGCGTCTTCGGTGGCACGGCGCATCCGTTTGAGGAACGGGCACTGGTCCGCCGCTGCAACGTTCTCGTCTTCAAGGAAGTACTGCTTCCATTCAAGATTGCCCGGGTCGCCATAAAAACCGAGGTCCGGATGCGGACCGACGGCGTCCCACTTGCGCAATCGCTCGCGCACTTGTTCGCGCGCCTGACGGCCGATTACCTTGTTCGTGATGGTGTCCACGAAGACCGCACGCGGCTGGAACAGCAGCACCATGCCCGGCCCGAGGTTGCGGCTGTGCCGGTGCGAGAACGACGGACACGCACAGACCACAAACATTTGCAGCCCGCCGTAGCCGAACTCCCAGTCTTCGTGCGACGGCGGCACCTGCTGGTCGGCTTCCGGATCGGGATCGACGTCATGCAGATACTGCAACGTGCCCCAGAACAGGTCGTGATATTCGTTGTGCGTCAGCGGCGTGGCGTCGGGTTCATAAAAGATGGCGATGTTGTTGCGCCGGAACTCCGGTTGCGATGCGAGCCGCGCGAACGTGAGCATCGTCGCGGGCAGCGTCGCGTTGTCCTTGCCGTTCACGAACGTGTAGAACATCTCGCCGCGACGCTCGGCAATGGTGCCGAAGAAGCACGGGTACTCCGGGTGCATGACCTGCGAGCGAAGCGTTTCGTAGGACGTCTCCAGCCAATCAGGCAGGTCGATGCCGCCGACCTGTTCACCGAGAATGACGCGCGAGCGCCAATCGCTCGCGGTGGCGCGCCGGGGCGCAGGGGAAGACTCTGTCGAACGGGGGGAATCAAGAACATCGCGGGGGTCGAGCTGCATGAGCTTCTCCGTCGAAACTGCGCGTGCCGGCCCGGGCCGGCTGTCATTGCGTCACGCATCGACCACCGCGAGTCGAAACGAGTCGCGGCGGGACGCATGAACGTGCCTAGGAAATCAGTAATCGGCTATTCGATTCGATAGCCTTGAGACAATCAGGTCGCCGGCGCTACGTGGGGGCGCTGGCGTCGCCGCGAACGGGCATGGGGTGCACCGGCTCAGGCGAGCGCGGCAGAGGACTTCGGTGCCGGGGCGTTCGGCGCGTTGCCGGTATGCAGGGCTTCGAACCACGCGTCAGGAATGATCGGCTGGTGATAGGTGCACTCGTGCGAGACAACCGTCGAGCCATGCAGACGGCCATCGGGAATCAGCACGCTGTCGCCCTGCTTCATCTTCAGTTGCATGCCGAGATTGCCCCAGAAGATCATGTCGCCCGACTCGATCACCACAAGCCGGTGGTCGTTGTGCACGTGCGTGGTGGAACACATCTCGCGCGGCTCGACAAACGTCTCACGGTCGATGCCCGGGCACTCAGCTTCGATGCGCCCTTCCACTTGCTTCGCGAAAGCCACATAACGCTCAATCGCAGAAAGCCAGCGCAGTTGTTCGCCGAGATCCCAACGCCCGCGCGCGCCCATGAGTTCGGCTGCGCCAAGTCCTTGGCTCACGCGGCCCAGTCCTTGCTCGCCGTACTGCGCGCCGATTTGCGTCGTCGCAGCGGCCGCTCGGCGCAACAGGTCAGCGACGGCGTCTTCCAGCGGCGGTTGTTGAATCGGCAAACCGTGCAGCATATGCGGGCACGCAGCCGCGGCGGCCTGACAGAACGCCAGCATCTCGGCTTCGGCGACAAACGCCGCGCCGAGCAGCGCGAAAGCGCGGTCCGGGCGCGCGCCGAGCGCGTAGAGCAAATTGCACTTCGCGAGACTGGTCGGCAAGTAGAACTGCCAGTACGAATGCTCGCGGCGGGTCAGGTCGAGTGCGCCGGCCACACGGGTCAACAGCGCGTCTTGCGCTGCGTCCGTCATGACCGGACGAGCGTCGGGCGACACCGCGTCGAAATAGCCAGATGCCACCGCACGCCCAACCGCTGCGCGCCGCGACGGTGCGAGGCTCCAGCGTTGAATCATGATGAAGCGCAGACCTTCGGGCAGATAGTCGTTGCGTTGCAGCAGCGCGAAAATGTCGCTCCACCACGCGTGTTCGGTACGCACGATGGCATCGAGGGCATCCGTCAGTGATTCAGGCGTGGCGTCTGCCTTGCCTTCGTTGCCGAGAAACGCATACGCGTAGTTCTCAAGGTAGGGCCGGATGCGAGCGCCCAGCACTTGGTTGCGCTCGCTATAGAACGCGTCGGCGCTGGCAAAGCCGTCCGCATCGCCGGGGCGCGGCATGCGGGCGATGCCCACCTCGTTGATACACATGAGCAGGCGCTGGGACGCCAGCATGGGTAGACGGCTCACCGTCTCGGCGCGCACGGCCTTCTTGAATTGCAGGAACTCGAGATCTTCCGGGCGCAACGGCCGACGGTAGAAATCCTCGTCCAGTTCCAGTTCTTCGACGACGGCGCTACGAAACGCCATATGCGACGCGAATTCCCGAATCAGCGGCAACGTGTCGTCGCGGACTTCGAGATAGGGGGCGAAATCGAACAGCGGGGGGAGGCCTTGCACGATGTCCATCTCCGTATTGACGTCAGACGAGCGCCCGGACAGGCGTCTCGGTGATACCGGCCACCTCGCGCAATTGCGCAATGACGTGTGCGAGTAGCGTGTCGCGGTGGGTATTGATGAAGAAATGCCCGGCCGGCACTCGCGCCGAGGCAAATGGCCCCGTCGTCTCGCTGGCCCAGGCCGGGTCGTTGGCAGGCGCGACGCAGCGCGCATCGTCGTCGCCATTGATCGCCAGCAACGGGCACGCCAATGGCGCGCGCACAGGCGGATCGTAGGTGCCGCACAGGTGAAAGTCGGCGCGCAGCGCCGGCATGACCAGCGCCATGAACTCGGGGTGGTTCAGCAGACTGTCCGGCATACCGCCCAGTCGCCGGACTTCGGCAATGAAGGTGGCGTCGTCGCAGGTCAGCCAATGCGTTTCACGCTGGCGCAACGCCGGCGCAAGACTTGCCGACGCGCCAAACCAGCGCGGGCTGACGCCTAGCCGTGCACGCAACGCATGCGCCAGTTCCAACCCCACGAGGGCGCCCATGCTATGCCCGAAGATTGCGAACGGCAGCGGCGCCTGCCCCGGCACCATGAGGTGCGTCAGCGCCTGCGCAACCATGTCGTCGACGAATTCGGGCCAACGATGCACCGGGGCGTCACCGTGGCGCACGCCCCGCCCTGCCGGATGCAGCATGACGGGACGAACCGCGCCGGGTAGCGAGCGAGACCAATCGCGAAAGATCGCGGCACTGCCCCCGGCATACGGCAGGCAGAACAAGGTGAGAGGAGCAGGCATTCAGGCGGCGCCAGTCAGCGTGACAGGGTTCGGGCGCAATCAGTGCACCGAGGCAGAAGCACCGGCACTCGCCGGCTGGCCAGCCTGCTCGGCCATTGCCTTTTGCAGGCTCAGCGGGCGCATGTCGGTCCAATGCTCCTCGATGTAGGCCAGGCATTGCGCCTTGTTGCCCTTCATGCCGACCGCGTGCCAGCCCCCCGGAATGGCCTTGTAGCTCGGCCAGATCGAATACTGCGCCTCGTGGTTCATCACAACTTCGAATTCTGCGTTTTCGTCGTCCCAGCTCATTGCGTTGCTCCCAGAAGGTTCGAATTCCTTAGTACTTTGACATCCGGATATCACCCGGAAACGTACCGAATCAGCCAACGATTTATGGCTAGTTAATGAGAATCATTACTCATTAGAGATGGTGAATCTACAAAATAGACACCACGACTGTCAATCGAATTCTGATCATTTCGGCCTAAATATCCTTCATCTTCGTCATATTTTTATGACAAGACGCCGTGGATATCGAAACTGCAAGCACGATAGGATTTCTCTGTAAATGAGAATCGTTCTATACTTGGCGCCGCTCGTGCGGTGTCCGCTGCCGTCCACCGCTTCGCCATCCAAATGATTTGCCGGCGCCTCGATGGCGTTGGCTGTGCACGCTATCGAAGCCGATGCCATTCAAACCGAAGCGAATTCGCAGCACCCTGATCCTTCTCGTTGTTGTGCTGCTGGCATTCGTGCTGTGGTTCACGATATTTCGCAGCGTGGAACAGGTCGAAACCACCACGGTCAACCGGGGCAACCTGGAGCTGACCGTCACGGCGCTTGGCAATCTGCGCCCGCGCAGCTACGTCGACGTCGGGGCGCAGGCGTCCGGCGCCATTCGCCGCCTCCATGTGCAGCCCGGGGCGCGCGTGAACAAGGGCGATCTACTCGTCGAGATCGATCCTGCGGTCCAGCAGGCCAAGGTCGACGCCGATCGCGCCAGTCTTGCGAGCCTGCATGCGCAGCTTGCGCAGGCGCAGGCCGAACGTGTGCTGGCTAGCCAGCGTTCGGGGCGTCAACAGCAGATGATGGCCGACGGATCCACACGCCTCGAAGACGTTCAGACCGCACAAGCCAACCTGAATGTCGCCCTCGCCAAGATCGACAACCTGCATGCGCAGATCAACGGCGCAACGTCCACGCTCAAGGGGGACGAGGCCCAACTCGGCTACACGCGCATTTACGCGCCCATGACCGGCACCGTGGTCACACTCGACGCCCGCGAGGGCCAGACGCTGAACGCCACCTACCAGACGCCGCTGATCATGCGCATCGCCGACCTGTCGCACATGACCGTGTGGACGCAAGTCTCCGAAGCCGACATCAGTCACGTGAAAGCGGGTATGCCGGTCTATTTCACGACACTGGGCGGCCAGACCGACGGCGGGCCGCGACGCTGGCACGGCGCGGTGCGGCAGGTGCTGCCCGCGCCGCCCACGCCACTCGACAAGAACGGTGGCGATGCGTCGCAGCAGAGTCCGACGGGCAGCACCGGCAAGGTGGTGCTCTATACCGTGCTGGTCGACGTCGACAACCCCGACGGCGCACTCATGCCGGAGATGACGGCACAGGTGTTCTTCGTCATCGCCTCGGCGAAGAATGTGCTGCTGTCGCCCATGACCCCGCTCGTCCCCGTGAATGCGCAGGCCGGCCTCTTCACGGCCAAGGTGCTCGTCGATGGCAAACGCGTCGAGCGCAAGGTACGCATCGGCTTGCGGGATCGGCTCGATGGTGAAGTGCTTGAGGGGCTCCAGCAGGGCGACGCGCTGATCACCTCGATCAGCAACGTCCGCGCGGGCGCCGGGAGATTCCAGTGGTAACCGAAACCAACGCCCCGGCGGCAACCGCCGAATCACCGCTCACGTCACGTATCCCGCTGATCGAACTGGTCGACATTTGCCGCAGTTACGGCGGCGCCGGCGGCACACCGGCAACACAAGTGCTACGTGGCGTATCGATGCAAATCGATGCAGGTGAGTTCGTCGCAATTGTCGGCGCTTCTGGCTCGGGCAAGTCGACACTGATGAACCTGCTCGGCTGCCTCGACCGGCCGACTTCCGGGCAATACCGCTTTGCCGGTCAGGACATCGCGTCGTTCCGTGCGGACGAGCTGGCGTGGTTGCGCCGCGAGGCGTTCGGGTTCGTATTCCAGAACTACCACCTGATTCGCACGCTCGACGCCTTGCACAACGTCGAAGTCCCCGCCGTCTACGCCGGTATGTCCCGCACGGATCGTCACCGCCGGGCGGCGGAATTGTTGACGCGTCTGGGTCTCGACGGGCGGATTCATCACCGGCCACACCAGCTCTCAGGCGGTCAGCAGCAACGGGTTTCGATTGCCCGCGCGCTGATGAATGGCGGTCGCATCATTCTCGCGGACGAGCCGACTGGGGCGCTCGATACGCGCAGCGGCGCCGAGGTCATGGCATTGCTGCGCGAGCTGGCCGACGCGGGTCACACTGTGATTCTCATCACGCACGATCGGGGCGTCGCCAGTCAGGCGCGACGCGTCATCGAAATTCGTGACGGGCTGATCGTTTCCGACACCGGTGAAGCGAATCGAGACGCCGAGTCCCTCCCCTCGCCTGCCGAGTCGTCTTCTTCCGCGCCAAGCGACGGCGCTGGATGGACCCTCAACGCGCAGAACTTCGCCACCACCATGGCCCACGGGCTTTCACGCTCCGCGTCGCCATGGGCGGATATCCATGAAGCCGTGCAAGCCGCGTGGCAGGTGCTGCTCGTCAATCGCTTCCGCACGCTGCTCACGCTACTGGGCATCATCATCGGCGTGGCGTCTGTGATCGTGATGCTCGCCATCGGCACCGGCACGCAACGCACCGTCATGGCCAAGATTGCGAGTTTCGGCACCAACCGGATGTATGTGACCCCGGGCGGCGACACCGAGCGAGGCCCCGGCGGCACATTGTCCGAAGCAGATGCCGCGCTGCTCGCGCAGGTGCCTAATGTCGATGTCGCCATGCCCTTCTTTGCTGGAAAAACGACGGTTCGTGCGGCCAATGTCGACGTCGGCACACGCTTGTGGGCGGTGACCGAAGACGCCCCCCACGTGCTGAACTGGGATGTGTCGCGCGGCACGTTCTTCACCCGTCAGGACGTACGCACACTGGCGACCGTCGCCGTACTGGGTAAGCGCATCAGCATGAAGTTGTTTGGTCCGGCCGATCCGCTAGGCCAATATGTACTGGTGAACAACGTGCCTTTTCAGGTCATCGGCGTGCTAACGGAAAAAGGCGCGACATCGGGTCAGTCGAATGATGACGACGTCGTGCTCGTGCCCTCCAGCACCGGCAGCCGACGTGTTTTCGGCACCGCAAACCTCTCGTGGATCTCTGTGCTCGTGCACGATCTCGACAAGGTCGACAACACGGCGGCGGAGATCACTCGGGTGCTGACAGACGCCCATCATGTGAAGGACTTTCAGGTCTATAACCAAGCCGCCTCGCTCAAGGCGCAGAGCGAGGCACAGCAGACGCTGACGCTCACGCTCGGCCTGATTGCCGCAATTTCACTCGTCGTCGGCGGTATCGGCGTGATGAACATCATGCTCATGACGGTGCGCGAACGCACACGTGAGATCGGCATTCGCATGGCCACGGGCGCCCGGCAGGCCGACATCCTGCGTCAATTCCTGACAGAGTCAGTCATGGTATCGACGGTTGGCGGCGTGCTGGGTACGGTCGTCGGACTTGCCTTCGGCGTGGCGCTCATTCTCTGGGGCGTCGATTTGGTTTTCTCCGTGCGGGCCATGCTCGCCGCTTTCGGGTGCGCGCTCGTTACCGGATTGGTGTTCGGCTACATGCCCGCACGTCAGGCCGCACGCCTCGATCCTATCGTCGCGCTTGCCAGCGATTGACCGCCATGCGCCGCCAGCTCATTTCATTCATCACTCGCCATACCACAGCGCACCCCCTATCGCTCGCGTGCGCGGCACTGCTTGTCAGCGGCTGCGCGTTGCACGAGCCACCCGCACCACGTGAAGTCGCAACGCCTGTCGTCTGGCAGTCCGGCGCGACGTCGGCGGTGCCGTTGCAGATCGCCCCTGTCGATCAAATGTGGTGGCATGCCTTTGGCAGCGCATCGCTCGATCAGGTCGTGGCGCTCGCCGAGCGCGACAGCTTCGATGTGGCCGCCGCCTATGCCCGTGTGCGGCAGGCGCTGGCGCTGGCACGGATTGCGGGCGCACCGCTGCTGCCCGCGCTCGACGGTACAGGCTCCGCGTCAAGACAAGGACGCATGGGGGGGCAGGCCGACGTGACCGGCACCACGCTAGCACTGGGATTGACCGCGACTTACGAACTGGATTTCTGGGGCGCCAATCGCGCCGCCCGTGACAGCGCACTTGCGCAACTGCGGGCCAGTGCATTCGACCGCGACACCGTTCGACTGACCGTGACGGCAGGCGCCGCCAATCTTTGGCTATCGCTGGCGGCGGCACGCGAGCGTGTGTCCATCGCCATGCAACAACGCGACATCGCAGCACAGGTGTTGCGCCTCATTCGTTCGCAGACGCAGGCCGGACAGGCCACAACCCTCGATCTCGCCCAACAGGAAGGGCTTTACGAGGCGCAGTTGCGTAATGTCGCGGCCCGAAACCAAGACGCGACGGATAGCGAGAACGCGCTGGCCGTCCTGATAGGTCACCACCTCGGCGATATTGCCCTGAGCACGCCGATGCTGGACGCACTGACGGCGCCGCCCACGGTGGCATTGCTGCCCCGTGATCTGATTGCGCGACGTCCTGACATTGCGCGTGCTGAAGCCTTACTAGCCGCCAGCGACGCCGACGTGCTCGAAGCGCGCGGGCGCATGCTGCCGTCCGTCTCGCTCACGGGCGGCATTGGGTTGTCGGGTGGTCGCTTGAATACGGTGCTGGAGAATCCGGTGTACAGCGTCGCGGCTGCCTTGAGCGCACCGATCTTTCATGGCGGCGCGCTGGCGGGCGCGCGTGATCTGCGGGTTGCGCAGCGTGAGGCGCTGCTGGCGGACTACCGGCGCACGATCGTTGCGGCGTTCGGTGACGTCGAGGCGTCGCTCAACGCCATCGACGGTATCGACCGTCAGCAAGCGGCACAGCAACGCGAGCTTGCACAGGCGCGTACGGCGTTCACACTCGCGCAATCGCGCTACCGTGCCGGTGCCGACACCATGCTCACATTGCTTGATACGCAACGCACTTTGTTTGCCTCGTTGGATCTGCAAGTGCAGTTGCGACTCGCGAGACTTCAGGCATCGGTCGCGTTATACAAGGCGCTCGGCGGCGGCTGGCAGCCGCCACCGGCAGGTGAAACTCGTCAGTTCGTCAGCGAGACAAACCAGACCTTTTTGACGAACGCGTCGACTTCCCAGTGACCCTTGTAGCCTTCAGGCATCACGAACGGATCACCGGCTTTCAGCGCATGCACGGTGCCATCCGGGTCGACGATGCGGCACTTGCCTTCGAGGATGTACCCGAATTCGATGTACCCGGTGGTATCCGAGCGAAACTTGCCCGCCGTACTTTCCCAGATACCGGACGACGCACGGCCGCCGTTACCCTCGAAGCCCGTCATGCTGCGAAACACGGTATCGCCTTCCATCGGACGGCGCGGCTTGCCGATCTCTGGGTTCTGCAAAGGACCCGCGCTGAAACGCACCAGATGCGAATGACTTTCGGCCACAACTCACCTCTTTCTATCAATTGGGAATGACGTAGGAATCAATGCCTGTCGTACTTCGACAGGCGGAAGGGATGCGGATCGACCAACGGCGTCTTGCCCTGCACGAGATCGGCCATCAGTGCACCGGCGGCAGGCCCGATACCGAAGCCGTGGCCCGAAAAGCCGGATGCCAGATAAAAGCCGGGCACGCTGTCGACGCCCGAGATCACCGGGATGGCGTCGGGCGTCACGTCGATGAAACCGGCCCAAGCGTGCGCGACCTGCGCGGGCTGGAATTCCGGGAAGGCCTGTTTAAGCTTGTCGAGCGCGACGCCAATCGACTTCATACCGGGGGCCGGATCAAGCGTGCGATGCGCTTCGAACGGCGTCGCGGCATCCGACCCAAAGCGGGTCGGCATCATCAATTCGTCGAGAAAGCGTTTGCCGACGCGCAGCTTCAGATACTTCTTTTCCGAGAGCCATGCCGGGAAAAACTGGCGGCACAGACGAATGCTGTCCGGCGTGAGGTCAGCGACCGACGCGCCCAATTGCGACACCGAATAGCCACCGTCCGCGCGCTTGCGGCACGTGAAATCCTTGCCGTTGATCGCGAGATCGAGCCCGGCGTCCACCGGCGTCGTGCGAAGCACCGATGCGTGCACCTTCAACTGCGGGAAGCTCACCCCCGTATTGCCACAGAACAGACGCGACCACGCGCCACCGGCCAGCACCACGGCATCTGCCGCGACGCGCCCCTGCTCGGTGACGATGCCGCTCGTGCGTCCGCCTTCTCGATCGAGACCGCGCACGGCGGTCTGTTCGAACACCTGCGCACCGGCCGCGATCGCCAGCTTGGCAATCGCTTGCGTCGCGCGTTCGGGCTCAGCCACACCATCCGACGCGCAGTGCAGCGCGCCAATCCAGTGACGCGCCGAGCGCGACTTGAACAAGTCGGGCAACTGGTCGCGGTTCAGTAATTCGGCGGGCACGCCCAGCGGCAACGCCTTGTCGAGCCACTTGCGATAGCCATCCAGATCGTCCTGCGATTCCGCTAAATAGGCCACGCCGGTCTGGCGGTAGCCCACGTCATGCTGCGCCTGAATCTCCTTCCACAGACCAATCGCCTGCATCGCCAGCGGCAGTTCCTTATGGTCGCGGCCGACGGTACGAATCCAGCCCCAGTTGCGCGACGACTGCTCGCCCGCGATGACGCCCTTCTCGAACACCGCCACGCGCAAGCCTGCTTTGGCCAACGCCCACGCGGTACTCATTCCGATGATGCCTGCCCCGATGATCGCGACATCGACCTGTTTGGGGAGAACGCTAGCCATAAATTACCTGCCGACAATAGGAGAAAGAATCCGGGAGTTCGCGCAGCTTCTGCACTGCTACTGCGCTCAGACGTAGAAGTGGTTGCTGTTCACGACCATGAACACCGTGGGTTCGTCCCACGCGTTCTCCCAGCGATACGGGCGGTTACCAGTGAAGCCGTAGGTGTCGCCGGGGCCGAGGACCAGCGTGGTGTCGTCGATGAAGACGCGCAACTTGCCGGAGAGCACGTAGCCCACCTTGTCGCCGCTTTGCACCAACAGGTTCGAATCGGACGCTGCGCCGGGTTCGAGCTCCATCATGAAAGCTTCGAGCGACGCGCAATTGAGCGGCGTGATGCGTGACTTTGTGACGCCCGATCCGGCAAGTCGCAGCGGTTTGCGCTGGCTCGCCCAGACGACGAACTCGCTTGGCTCGGTGGTGGTGCTCGGCGCGTCCTCTGCCACAGCGGGCATCGACGTGAACAGCGCCGCCCCATCCACGCCCAGCGCATGACAGAGCTGACGCAGCGAGCGCATCGACGGGGAACTCACGCCACGTTCGATCTGGCTCAGCATGCCGATCGACATGTTGGCGCGTGCCGCAAGGTCCTTGAGCGTGAACTTGCGCTCGGTGCGCATCGCACGCAAACGCATACCCAACTCCATATCGCTGGCCTGCACCTCGGGGTCCAGTTCGTCGGCAACACGGCCGGACGCCTCGGGGTCAGACTCGGAGAACGCGGACAGCGGTGCGGCGGTGACGGCTTTCGGCTTCGATGACATGGCAAAAAGGGATCGGGAACACCAGAGAGACGCAAACGAGGACGTGTGAAACGTACGTCCGACGAATTTCAATCACACTTCAAAAAGATTAGAGTGATTTCGATATGGCGTCAATCCGGATCCCCCCACCCCTCTGTCGTTATTTGTCACCTCACACTGTCAGCGGTTTGCTTTGCGCATAAGTTCTGTCGTGCCAGAGCAGGCAACTGGCGTCCGGCGTCGTGCCGACACGGGTGGCCGCGACCGCGCCGACGATGATCGTGTGGGAGTAGCCGTCGTGTGTATTGAGCAGCGTGCAGTCGAGCGCCACCGCAGCGTTGGCGAGAATCGGCGCCCCCGTCTCGAGTTGCGTCCATAGGTCGGCCTCGAAGCGCGCTGCCCCACGTTCTTGCTGAAAGCGCGCGACGAGCTCGCGATGGCCAGTCGATAGCAGATTCACCGCAAAACGCCCGGCCTCGAGAATGACGTCGTGCACCGACGCACGTTTGTGGACGCAGACGAGAATCGACGGCGGCTCGGCCGAAAGGCTGCATACGGCGGTGGCGATGATGCCGATGGGGCCATCGGCGCTACGCGTCGTCACGGCCGTGATGCCGCCGGGGAACGACGCCATTGCCTGCTGAAAATCTGGGATCTGGACGGTGGAAGTCATGATGTCGTTCAGCCTTGCCGGTGCGTCAGCGGCTTCAGCCCGAGGTTGCCGCGTAGCGTTGTGCCTTCGTACTCGCTGCGGAACAGTCCCCGGCGACGCAACTCAGGCACGACCAGCTCGGCCATGTCGTCGATACCGTGCGGCAGTGTGGCCGGGCAGATATTGAAACCGTCGGCGGCCTCGTTGCTGAACCATTCCTCCATCTGATCGACGACATCCGCCGGGGTGCCGATCACCATTCGCACGGTGTAAGTCGCGGCCACGCGTTGATACAACTGACGGATCGTCAGGTGCTCGTCGCGCGCCATCGCGAGCAGGTTGTCGGCAATGCTGCGGATGTTGCGGCTGGGTTCGACCTGCGGCACCGGTCCATCCACGGGATAGCCCGACAAATCGCCCAGCGCGTCATACAGGCTGGCCAGCCCGCTGATCGGGTCGATGAGTGCCTGCAACTGGTCGAACTTGTCCTGTGCTTCCTGCCGGGTTCGACCGACGAATGGCGTCAGTCCCGGCATGATCAGCAGATCGTCCGGCGCGCGGCCATGGGCGGCAAGTCGCCCCTTCAGATCCCGGTAGTACGCCTGTGCGTGCGCGAGGTTGTGCGAATTGCTGTAGACCACATCGGCTTCGCGCGCTGCCAGCGCCCGCCCGGCTTCCGAGGCGCCCGCCTGTACGATGAGCGGCCGCCCCTGCGGCGTTCGCGCGGAATTCAGCGGGCCACGGACCTGAAAGTGTTTCCCCGCGTGGTTCGGCACATGCAGCTTGTCTTCGTCGTAGAACACGCCGCTCGCCTTGTCTCGGACAAACGCATCGTCTTCCCAGCTTTGCCACAGCGATTTGACGACTTCGACGAACTCGTCGGCACGCTCGTAGCGCTCCTCGTAGCCCAAATGCTCGTCACGGCCGAAGTTGCGTGCCTCCTCGTTCGACCACGACGTCACCACGTTCCAGCCGGCACGCCCGCCGCTGATGTGGTCGATCGACGCGTATTTGCGGGCCACGTGAAACGGCTCGTTGTAAGTTGTCGAGGCGGTCGCAACCAGACCGATATTGGACGTGTGCGCGGCAATCGCAGCCAAGAGCGTGAGCGGCTCCAGCTCGGCGTTGCGCATGTCCCGGGCCAGTGCGCCGCGCGGATTGTCCTGCGCCCGGATGCCCAGCCCGTCGGCGAAGAAGATCATGTCGAACTTGGCGGCTTCGGCTTTCTGCGCATTCGCCAGAAAGTAACGGTAGTCGAGCGCGCCCGCGGCCGGTACGTCTGGGTGGCGCCACGCGGCTACGTGGTAGCCGAGGTAGCGCATCGACAAGCCGAGTTTTATTTTGCGATCAGTCGTCATGGGGGCGGTCTCTTTTCAAAAGCTGACGGATGGGGGTGATGGATTGACTGGTAGCACGCTAAACACCGCAGCGCGCCGCAACCTCGGCGAAACACCGGTCGCGGTAGTCGCGCATGAACGCAATGAAGGTGCGGCAAACCTTCGGTAGTGGCCGGTGCCGCGGATACAGCAGGCCCACGCCGAAATCGAGACTTGGACGCATCGGTCTTGCCACGACCCGATCGAGATTGGCATGTACTGTGAACGGATCGGCCAACGCAACACCCATGCCCAGATGGACGAATTCGCTGACCGCTTGCAGATAGGACGTCTCCAGCGACGTCACGCGGCGAACGCCATGCGCGTCGAAAAACTGGTCGACGTGATGGCGCACCTGACAGACGCTGGTCATCGAGATGAACGGCAAGCCGTCGACATCGCGCGGCTGCAACTCACGCTTGGCCGCCAGCGCGTGGCCCGGCGGCAGAATGGCGTAGTAAGGCACCCGGCAGAACTCGTCGACGGCGACGTCGGCGCGTGAGAACGGCAGCTCGGCCAGACCGAAATCCGTCTGCTGCGCGGCAATCCAGTCCTCCACACGCGTCGACGACTGGATCTCCAGCGAGATCGTCACGCCCGGGTACTTCTCGCAGAACGCCTTGATGACGCCCGGCAGAAAGCTCAGACCCAACGCCGGCATGCACGCGATGGCGATGTGGCCGACGCGGTTTTGCCTGACATCGCCAGCCAACTCCCGAATGCGCTCGTACGACCGGTAAGCGTGCTCGGCTTGCTCGAAGATCAACTGGCCCTCGGGCGTGACGGCGAGACGGCCATTGGCCCGATCGAACAACGGCAGCGCGAGCGAACGCTCAAGGTGGCCGATCAGCCGGCTGACGGTCGATTGCGACGTCCCGAGCATTTCCGCCGCCCCATTGACGGTGCCGGCCATGACGGTGGCGCGGAAGGCTTCTAGTTGTCGAATATTCATCGTGAACTCCAAAGGGCTTGCCCTCGTGCGGTGCGGGGCATCAGGGGGCAGCACGTGAAACCATCTTGGCGCAGCACTGCCGTGCAGACAATGGCATCAATAAGCGTTGCTGTTGCAGAAACTGCATACGATCGGCGCACCAGTACCCGTTGATCTGCTGTGGCCTCACCAAAGCCAAAAACCCGGCAACCCCTGAGGGGCGGCCGGGCTGAAACGTTAGCTAGTCTGGGCGGTATGAGGCGTTGCGAGACCTCGCCGGGTCTCGCTGGCTCTCACTCTGGCTCTCACTTCGCGCCATCACGTCACATGCTTGCGGCTGGCGTACAGCCCCATCAGCGCGAACACGGCAATAATCACGATGTAGTACGCCGGGGCCATCACACTGCCCGTCGCTTTGACCATGAAGCCGACCACCAGCGGCGTAATGCCGCCGAAGAACGTCTGCGCGACCACGTAGGCGATCGACACCCCGGTCGTGCGGCACGACGTCGGGAACAATTGCGAGAGCAGCGAACCGATCGGCGCGTAGTAGAAGCTGTAGAACACGAACGACAGCGTGCACTGGAAGACGGCCAGCGTCAGCAGTGACGGCGAGCGCGTCAGCATCTGGAACAGCGGGAACACCAGAATCACGCCGAGAATCAACGCCGTGCGCATCACCTTCACTGTGCCCAACCGGTCGGCGGCGATACCACCGAACATCGGCACGAACGTACAGACCACACCGCTGCAAATCGAGGCGATGAAGGCGTCGTCTTTGGTCAGCCCCAGATTGTTGATTGCGAACGTCGGCATGTAGAGGTTCAGGAAGCTGGCCACCACGCCGGCGGCTGCGACCACGGCGCCAATCAGCACGAAGCGCTTGTGCGACCGGAACGTCTCGGCCAGCGGGTTCTGCACCGTGGCACCCGTGCGCTTGACCTGTTCGAAGTCGGCCGTTTCTTCGATCTTCGAGCGGATGTACAGGCCGACCGGCCCGATCAGGCAGCCGAACAAGAACGGCAGACGCCAGCCCCACGAATTGATCTGGTCCGTCGTGAGGAAGTGGTTCAGGAAGTACGCGAACAGCGACGCGGCCAGCACGGCGAGGCCCGATGCCGAGAATTGGAGGCTGGCGAAAAATGCCTTGCGCGAAGCGCTCTGCTCCGTCAGATACGAGTTGGCGGTACCGAACTCCCCGCCCACCGAGAAGCCTTGCAGCAAACGCCCCGTGACGAGAATCACCGGCGCCCAGACGCCGATCGTGTCATAGGTCGGCGATACGGCGATCAGCACCGTGCCGGCCAACATCAGCATGGCCGCGAAGCTCAAGGTGGCGCGCCGGCCGACCTTGTCGGCCATCATGCCCAACACCACCGCCCCGACCGGCCGGATCAGGAACGAGCTTGCGAACGTCATCAGGCTGAACAGCAGCGCCGATTGCGGATCGCCCTGCGGGAAGAACAGTTTCGAGATGGTGATCGCGAACATCGCGTACACCAGCAAATCGAACCACTCGAAGAACGTGCCAAAGTTCGCCGCGATCACATCGCGGGTCCGGTTTCCCTTGCGGGGCTGCCGGGTAGTGAAACAGCCGATTTCGGTGGTATCCATATGCGACCTTCCAGGGCGAGGCGTTGCAGTGATCTGAGCCTGCATTCTGGGCAGCCGAATTCCGCGTCGATATTAGAGATTTCACCTATGTGAAATTATTCGGTGAATTTCTGTGAAATTTCTTTCTGATTGAAATTGTGTGGAATTGACAGATTCGCGGGACAATCTGACTTGTCTGTTGGTCCGGCTCGGAGTAAAAGTCGACCCATCGACGACAACCGCGAGTTGCGTGCCCATGGACTCACCCGCCAAGCTCAACGCCGACTCGCTGGGTATCGTCGAATCCGTGATCATGGGTATCGCGGGCACCGCGCCCGCCTACAGCATCGAAATCACGACGTCCACGATCATCGGGACGGCCGGCACCCTCTCGCCGGCCAGCATTCTGGTGTGCGGGCTCATCATGTTCGGCATTGCCTACGCGTTCATCAACATGAACCGCGCGCTGGCGAGCGCCGGTACGTCCTATTCGTGGGTCAGCATGGTTTTCGGCCGCGGCCTTGGCTTCTTTGCCGGGTGGGCGCTGCTGGTGCTGTGCTGCGTGTTCATGGTCTCCGCCATGATTCCGGCGGCCAATGCCACGCTGCTGATCTTCAATCGCCCCATGATGAATAACGTGCACTACGTGACGCTGATCGCGGCCGCGTGGCTGACCTTCGTCAGTGCGGTGGTGGTCAAGGGCATCAAGCTCACCAGTTATGTGCAGGTGCTCATGACGGTCGTCGAGGGCATCATCCTGCTCGTGATCATCGTCGCGAGCTTCTTTGTGTTCTCGCATGCGCAGCAGCATGCGTTCTCATGGGGCTGGTTCTGGCCCTTGGCGTTCACGCCCAAGACGTTCGCCAGTGGCGCGCTGGTGGCGATCTTCTTCTTTTATGGCTGGGACGTGACCATGAACCTCAGCGAAGAGACGCGCGACGCGAACCGTACCCCGGGCCGGGCGGCGTTCTGGTCGATGGTGTTCCTGATGGTGTTTTTCCTCGTCTTCATTGTCATCGCGCTGCTCGGGCTGTCGGACGCCGAGATCCAGCACTACAACACGAACATCATTTTCGCCATTGCCGAGAAGCTGCTCGGGCCGACGTGGGGTTACGTCGCGATCATCGCGGTGTTGCTGAGCACGGTGGGCACGGTCGAGACGCAGATGTTGCAGTTCACGCGCACGCTGTTCGCCAAAAGCCGCGACGGCGCCCTCCACCACCGTTATGCGCGCCTGCATCCCCGCTGGCGAACGCCCCACATCGCCATCTTCTTCATCTGGATCACCGGACTCGTACTGCTGTTGATGTCGTCTTACCTACCGACCATCAATGTGATCCTGCAAGACTCGATTACGGCCATCGGCTTCCAGATTTGCTTCTATCTCGGGCTGACCGGGTTCGCCTGTGGCTGGTACTACCGAAAGGTGCTGACCCAAGGGCCTTGGGTTGCGGTGACCCACGTGATCTGGCCGGTGGCGAGCGGCGCCTTTCTGTTCTTTATCGCGCTCTACAGCATCCCGACCTTCGACTGGGTGACGAATATCGTCGGGATGGGCGGTATCGCCATCGGCGCGATCCCCCTGCTGTTGAACCGCAAACGCATCTGGGGCGTGGCGACGGGCTGAGGCAGCCCGCGCCCAGATCAGACGATCAGAAATCGACGGCGGCCGAGGCGTAAAGCGTGCGCGGCGCCCCCAGCGAGATCGTCCCGTAGGAAGCCACGCCCGACCAGTAGTGCCGGTCGAATACATTGTTCACGCCCACCCGGAACGTCGTGCTTTTCCCGACCAGCTTTGTCTTGTATCGAACGCCCAGATCCACCGTCGTCCATGAGGGCACCGACTGCGTGTTGGCCTGGTTGACGTTCTCGTCTGCGGTGTAGGTTACTGCGCCGGTCAGCGTAAGGCCCGGCACCCATCGCACGTCCCATTCCGCGCCGGCATTTGCCATGAGCTGCGGCACGCCGACAGGACGCTTACCCTGCGTCGCGGCATTCGGCGTCTTGGTCAACTGCGCATTCAGCCAAGTCAGGCCACCGATCAGCCGCACGCCCGCATAAGGCTCACCGGCCATCGTGAGTTCCAGCCCGCGATTGCGCTGCTCACTGTTCACGCTGTACACGGTGCCGCTAAGCGAACCGCTCGGCTTGGTAATCTCGAACGCCGCGAGCGTCGCGATGACGCCCCCCATGGCGACCTTGACGCCGACTTCCTTTTGTCGCGTCTTGTAGGGCGCGAACACTTCACCCGCATTGCTCGCGGTTGTCGGGGCCACGTCGCCCCTGCTCAGCCCTTCGATGTAATTGGCGTACAGCGAAATATCCTGCGTTGCCTTGAACACCACACCGGCCAACGGCGTGACGGCGTTTTTGTCATAAGCCGTCGAAACGGCACCGGTGACGGCGTTGTAATTGTTCGACCTGACCTGTTGTCCGCGCAGGCCGAGCGTGAGTTGCAGCCGGTCGGCGAACATGCCGATCGTATCGGCCAAGGCGATGCCCGAGAGCGTCGACGTAGACGCCAGCGGGACGCGCGTTGGGGCGCCGATGAATTGCTCCGGCCGATCGATGGGCGAATAGATATTCGACAGCACCGCCGTGCCGGAATTGGCGCCGGAGGCGACACGATCGGTGTAGTAGTTCGCTTGGGCGGTCACGGCGTGCGAGACGCCACCGGTATGGAAGTTCGCCCTGACCCCGGTGTCGAGCGTGGTGCGATTGACCTGAAATTTCCAGTTCTGCGGGACAGCCGATGTGTTGCCGAAGCCGTCCAGAATCGTCGGTGTTTGATCCGATAGCCGCGAAACGTCGGATTTTGCGGTGCCTGCGTCGGCGAAGACCGTCACGTTGTCGGACAGGTCGTACTCGACGTGCCCAAGCGTCGAGAGATCGTTGGACTTCCACCAACCCCATTTCTGCGTCACGTTACGTGCGCCGCTCGGGGCCGACGGCACCGGGATGCCAGCGGCGACGAGAAATGGCCGGGTCGGGGCATCGACCCATTGGTATTGCTCTATCACATCAAGGGATGCGCGCAGGCGTGTCCCCCGGTAGTCCAAGGACAAAGCGCCGACCTCGGCACGCGACGACTGGTTGTCCAGTGCCGTGTCGCCCTGACGGTGCAAGCCGTTGAAGCGAATGCCCCACTGCCGTTCATCGCCGAATCGTCGGCTGACGTCCACGGCGACACCTGCCTGACTTTTGGTGGCGTAGTCGACGGTGACTCGCGTCAGGTCTTTGGCGAGCGCGCGTTTGGGAACGATGTTGACCACCCCGCCTACGCCGCTATTCGGCGACATACCGTAGAGCAACGCTGCCGGACCGCGCAGCACTTCGACACGCTCGATGTATTCGGTGAACAGGTGGTAATTCGGCGACACCCCGTAGACACCGTCGAAGGCAACTTCAGAGAGATTGCCTTCATTGATCGGGAAGCCTCGAATGAAGAAGGAATCCGTGACGCCACCGATTTGTCCGGTGAATCGTACCGATGGGACGGCGTTCAGCACCTCGGCAAGCGTAACGGCCTGCTGGTTCTCGATGCGCTCCGACGTGTAGCTGGTCACCGAAAACGGTGTTTCCATGGCACTTTTGTCGCCAAGCATGCCCACACGCCCGCCTCTGGCGACCTGACCACCCGGCGCCGGGTCGGTATCGCTCAACGCCGATGCACTCACGGTCGTAGGCGCCAGTTGACCTTCGCTGTGCACGGCGTCGGGCCTGAGGGCGGTATCGGCCGCAGACGGGGATTGTGCCTGCGCCACCGACGAAAAGACCGTGGCCAGCAGTAGCGCCATGACGAGAGGTTGGGGTGTTTTCATGCGTTGACGCGAAAGATGGATCGGTCGTGCGTCGCGGTGCTTCATTGGTACGGGCATGGCATGCGGTAGGGATCAATACTCGACCGGCGGGCAGCACGGCCCATTTCGGCAATGCACGATTCCGCGAGGATGAGGGGCAATCAATCGGATGCGCCTTTCTGTCACGCTGACGCGAGCACGAATGGCGAATAGGCGAAGCGCATGCACGGGATAAATGCACGGTTCATGGGGAAGTGGCGAAGCGCGATGGGCACGGCGGCTCTGGACGTCGATAGGAGTCCTGTCCGCTCTTTCGCTGGATCGAGATGATAATCGGTCAGCGCGTTGCGATCAACGAGGACGAGCGCCCCGCTGGCAATTTCTTGCGCCGCAAGTCCGGCGAGTGACCCGCGGGGCAAGCCCGCGGATCCCCCTATTACCGATGCTTCAGACGCTTATCAGCCGCCATCAGCAGGCCGTTGCACGTCAGCGCGAACAGAGTGAGGAACAGCGCAACCGACATGATCGTACCGATGTCGCCGAGGTTCATGGCATTGGTCAGCAGATAGCCCAAGCCCTTTTGCGAGGCGAACATCTCGCCGATCAGCACCCCCAGCAGCGTGAGCGAAAAGCCCAGCCGCATGCCCGCCACGATCTCCGGAAAGATCGCTGGCAATACGATATGCCAGACGATCTGCGGAAACGGCATGGCCATCGTACGAGCCGCGCGCACATAGACGGGCTTCATCTGGCGAATGGCGTTCATCGTGAAAACGAGAATCGGGATCAGGCCGTGCATCACGCCAAACGCCACTTTGGCCGACAGTCCCAACCCGAAAATCAGCAACACCAGTGGATACAGCGTGACTTTCGGCAAGGAGTACAGATTGACCAGCAGCGGCTCGGCCACGGTGCCTGCCATGCGGTTGATGCCCAGCAGCACCCCCAGCGCAATCCCCCCGGTGATGGCAATGATCAGGGCATAAATCAACGCCCGCCCGGTTTCGGCCACGTTATCCCAGAACGACGCCGTACCCAGCATCTGCCATAGCTCCACGGCAGTGGCCGCTGGCGAGCTCAGCGACGCACTGCCCACGGCCAGATGCAACGCCTCCCACGCTAGCACTACAACGAGCACCACGCCCAACGGTCCGATCAGCTTCTTCATGCGAATTCTCCGTGACCCGCTCAGCGCTGACGCCGCGCCTGAAAGCGCGTGTCGAGGCGGTTAAGTACCAGATTGATCAGCGTGACGGCGACGAGCACCATCAGCATCAGCGCGTACATGTCGTCGTTCTCGAAGTTGTTGTAGGCATACCCGATGGCGTAGCCGATGCCCGACCCCGACAGGATGAACTCGGACGCAATCACACCGATGAACGCATACGCCACCGACAATTTCACGCCGCTGAACAGATAAGGCAGCGCTGCCGGCAGCTTGACCCGCAGCGCCGACTGCCAGGGCGAGAGCCGCATCACGCTCGCGGTCTTCGACAGTGAGCGCGGAATGCGATCGAGCCCGGTCAACGTGGCCGTAATCATGGTGACGACAGCCAGCATGACGGCAATGGCGATGATCGGCAGCGAGCCGACGCCGAACAGGACGATGAACACGGGGTAGAAGATGAACGTCGGCACTGCGTAATAGCTCGCCATGATCGGTTCGACGGCGCGCCGTACGCCGGGCATCACATGAATCGCCAGACCCAGCACGAAGCCGAGCACGACTGCCACGACCGATGCTGCCACGATATTGACGAAACTCGTCACGATATCGTGCATAAAGCGTCCGTCGCGCAGAATCTCGATCGCATGCGTCGCCATCGCGCTGGGGGCAATCATCACTGATGCGGGAATGGTGCCCACCCGGCACAGGAACTCGATGAGCAGCACGAAGCCGATCACCACGCCGCTGCGCCACGCGGTTTCCCGCTTGATCACTCGTTTCATCATGACTCCTGGTGCCGGGCCATCAGTGCGCCGCGCGGTCTGCGCCCATGACCTTGAGCGATTCGATGCGCAACTTCTCCCACAGGCGTGCGGTAATCTCGCCAAAGCGCGGCGTGGACACCACCGTGCTGTCGCGGTCCCGCTCCCAGCCGGTCTCGACGATGTCGATGAACAACCCGGGGCGTGACGACATCACGCCGACGCGATCCGACAACATGGCTGCCTCATCGAGCGCGTGCGTAATCAGCAGGACCGTGGCCGACGTCTCACGCCACAGGCGCAGCAACTCGTCGCCCATCAGCAGGCGGGTCTGTTGGTCCAGTGCGCCAAACGGCTCATCGAGCAGAATCAGGCGCGGCTGGATGACCAGCGTGCGCGCAATGCAAACGCGCTGGCGCATGCCCCCCGAGAGTTGCGCGGGATAAGCGTTGGCGAAGTCGCGCAGCCCCATGAAGCCCATCGCATAATCGACGCGGCGCTTGACCTCTGCCCCGTCGACGCCCGCCATGCGCAGGCCGAACGAGATGTTGTCACGCACGGTCAGCCACGGAAACGACGCATCCTCCTGAAACACCACGCCGACACCGTCAGGAACACCCTTGACCGGCATGCCCTCGAACGTCACCGTACCGCTGCTGGGCTTGGCGAGCCCGGCGAGCGCATCGAGCAACGTCGATTTGCCGCACCCGGACGGGCCGACCACCGAAAAGAACTCGCCCTTGAACAACGTCAGATCGATGGGGCCCAGCGCATGGAACAATTCGCGTTCGCCGGGTTTGCTGAAGTAGCGGGTCACGCCGGTAAGTACCGCGTGCGGTTCGGGTTGTTCGACCGGTACAGGCACGCGCGCGGCGCCCCCTTCGATGATGTGCAGCATCGGATTCGCGTACGGCAGGTTCATAGAGTCCCCTTGGTCTTCAGGTCGGCAGGCAGAAAGCGGGTGTCGACGAGTTTCGACCAGTCGACGTTGTCCTTGATTTCGCCGACGAGCTTCAGGCCGTCGACCATGCGATCCAGCTCGGCGCGATCAAACTCGCCCGTGCTCCACATCCGTGAGCGCACCATGTTGTCGACGGCTTCTTTCGCGACCGCCGGGGTGAGCTTGAAGCTGGTTTCGAGAATCTTCGCCGCGCCCGCCGGATCGGCATACGTCGCATCGACGCCCGCGCGGCGGCCGGCGATGATCGCGCGCAACGTGTCGGGATTCGATTTGGCGAATTCGCGCGTCGTGATACCGACCGACGTGGTCATCGGATGCAGCAGATCGCCCGCGCGATACACCACGCGATATTTGTCCTTGCGCACGATCGACAGCGGTTCGATGGCGACGGCACCCGACACGGCGCCCTGCTCCAGCATCGTCATACCGTTGACGTAGCCGCCCGAAGCGACGCGCGTGACCTTGCTCTGATCGATACCCTTGTCGCGCAGGGCCATCAGGAAGAGCATTTCCGATACGCTTTTGGGCGAGGTGATCGCCACCTTTTTGCCGACCAGATCGTCAATCGACTTCACGTCGCTATTGGGCATCGTCACCATCGACGCTTCGGCCACGCTGCGTGTGCCGACGTTGACGATCACGACGTCCATGCCCTGACGCGCTGCCGCGAGGGCTGCCGACACCGCGACTTCACCGTAAGGCGTCTTGCTGGCGAGAATATTGCGCACTGTGGTGCCGCCACCACCCGAGCTGAGGATGCCGGTAATGTCGATGCCGGACTTCTTGAACAATCCCTTGTCCATCGCTACGGCATACGGCAACCCGTACAGACTGTTGCCCCACTGCGTCACCGAGATCTCCTCGGCGTGAACCGCGCGCGCCGCAGGCAGCAACATGGCCGCGGCGCCCAACGTCAGGCAAGCGCGCTTGAACAGATTCGTCATCTTCAGCTCCGGGTCAAACATGCAAATGGTTCGTCGGATTTTGCGCGCGTCTTGTTCGCGCAAATACATTGTAGACACTCAAATAATCATTGCAACGCAATGTTCATGCCATCACCTAGGGGTTTGCACTCAGCTGCGCTGCACAATGATGAAATACCTGTAATTCAAGGTGTTTCGTCGTGATATTGATGCACTTCAATGCACGCAACGTCACCGAATCATCGCGTATTTTTTGACCAGAAAATTAATGTGTACGTTATAAATTGCGATCAACGTCACGCATCGGTGCACACCATCCCGTGTTTGGTGCCCCGCGGCACGGCATGCACTCGGATGAGGCGCGCCGTATTTGCAGCGACATCACCCGTTTGATGCAGCGCAAATGCCCTGATAACAGCGCTTTAGTGACAACGCTTACAGGGTGTACACTTCACCCACTCCAACCTGGGCACCGCCTCATGACGTCGCGAAAAGACTCTTACGACTTCCACGATCAGATCGGCCACCTGCTTCGGCGCGCCTATCAGCGCCACGTCGCCATCTTTCAGGACGCCATCCCCGATTCGGATCTGACGGCGGCGCAATTCGTCGCGCTGTGCACGGTCAAGGAAAAGCAATCGTGCTCGCTCAACGACATCGTCAAGACGACGGCGATCGACCAGGCGACCATTCGAGGCGTGATCGAGCGGCTGAAGGCGCGAAAGCTCATCGAAGTCACGGCCGACCCCAGCGATGGGCGCAAGCTGCTCGTGACCGCCACCGAACAAGGGCTGGCCCTGATCAATCACACCGTGCCGTTTGCCAAGGAAGTGACCGAGCGGACTTACGGTGCGCTGAATCCGGCCGAGCGCGTGGCGCTGGTGTTCCTCATGCGAAAGATGATGGATGCCGACGCGGCAGAATGAGGCGCGCACACTGCGCGCCCCTGCGGTTACGTTGACGTGGCCGTCGGTTGTGGTGAATGCAGCAACCGCCCGGCCTGCGCCAAAGCGGCACGCACGGTCTCAGGTGTGAAAGGCGGCACGACGATGCGCACGCCCGTCGCGTCGTAGATCGCGTTGGCCAGTGCTGCCGGCCCCGGCACCGATGCCGACTCTCCGGCACCCATCGGCGGCTCCCCCTGACGCGGCATGAGCACGACGTCCAGCGCGGGCAGTTCGGCAAACGTCAAAATCGGATAGCTGCCCCACTCGCGACTCGCCACCCGCCCATCGACGAAGCGAACGCGCTCTTTGAGCGAGCGGCTGAGCACCTGCACGACGTTGCCGTGCAGTTGATGACGCACGCCATCCGGATTGATCATCGTGCCGGTGTCTTGGCCGACCGTCACTCGCTCGACCCGAACCTCCCCCGTCACACGATCGACCAGCACATCCGCAATCCACGCCGACCATGCCGCACCGAAGCCCGGGAAGCGGCTGTGGACGTAGCGTGCATAGGCCACGCCACGCCCGCGCACGTAGCGCTGTTCGGTTTCCCAGCGCGACGAATCTTGCGAGCGCGGCGTCCAACCGGCGCGTGTGGCGACCGCCGTCACCAACTCGATGGCGCGCGTGTCTTTAAGGTGAGCCAGCTTGAACTGCAAAGGATCGACGCCAGTGGCGGCGGCCATTTCGTCGGCAAACGAGTCATGCGCAAACGAATTGGGGAGTGCCGAGACGCCCCGAAACCATGATGCGCGCACGAGCGGCGCCATGTCGTCGCAAGCAAAGCGCCGGCTCGGGCTCTCGTACGGCGACACCGCCGTGCGGTCGCCCATCTCGAAGACGCCGCCAATCGGCGGGACTTGCCCCGTCAACAGTGCCGCGAGAATCGGGGCGTCGTTTGACGGATAGCGCGAGACAAAGTCGTAGGCGAGCAATTCACCGGCACGGGTGGCAGCACCACGCACCGTGACCACCTGCCCCGTGCCTTTCGGCTCCCACAGATGCTCGTCGGCACGCGACAGTTGCACGCGCACGGGCGCACCGACCGCACGCGAAAGCAGCAAGGCGTCGCCACAGACATCGTCGGCACAATTGCGCCCATAGCAGCCTGCCGCCTCCATGCGAACGATATCGATGTCCGCCTCGTCCCGTGAAATCAGCTGCGCAAGGTCGTAACGTAACGACACCGGATTCTGGGTGCCGGACCAGACGGTGATTCGCCCGTCATCAGCGGCGCGATAGTCTGCCAGTGCGCACGATGGCCCGATCGAACCATGCATCTGATAGGGCCAGACGTAAGTGCGCTCAAGCGTCACGACGTCGTCGCGTGCGAACGCGGCATCGACATCGCCCTCCTCCAGCAACGCCCGGCGTTTTGCCGGTGCCGAGGCAACTGCTGCCGCCGGGTCATTCATCGACGGTAGCGCGGGCAATGGCTTCCACGTCACGCGTAGCTCGCGCGCTGCGCGGATGGCTTGCTCCTCACGCAACGCGACTACGCCAACAAAGTCACCAATGACGACGACAGCCTTCACGCCCGGCAAATGCGCGACGGACGACTCGTCGACCGATAGTAGCGACGTGCCGACGAACGCCCCTGTATCAATGCCGCTGTAGGGCGGCCGTACCACGCGGCCATGCAGCATGCCCGGCACACGCATGTCGTGTACGAACGTCAGTTGGCCGCTCGCCTTGGCGGGCAGATCGACGCGACGCGACGATTTGCCAACGATCCGATACGTCGCGGGGTCTTTGACGGGCGTGTGCAGGTCAAGCGTGAGGGCAACGCGCTCGCCTTTCACTAACTCTGCAAACGAAGCGCTGCAAGCGACGCCAGCTTCGTTTTCGCCGAAGATCCGGCCGCCGTCGCAGCGCAAATTCGTCACCGGAATGCCGAAGCGACGGCTCGCCAGTTCGATCAGCGCGTGGCGCGCCTGAGCGGCGGCGCAGCGCAGCGGCACCGCGGAGATCTGAATGGTCGCGCTCGCGATGGTCGGGCCCTGATTCGGCGTGGCGTCGGTGTGACCCAACTGCATCTGAACCCGTGCAGCCTCGACGTCAAGCTCCTCGGCAACGATCTGCGCCAGCGATGTGCGGATACCGGTACCGAGGTCGACGTGACCGTTGAACGCAAGGATGCGGCCGTCGTCGAGCACGGCGACAAAGACCTCGGGCACGACGGGCACGAAGGTCGAATGACTGCCGGGCTGGCCGGGCGCAGGCTTGATTGGCACGGCAGGCTGGCGGATTACCGTCAGGCAGCCGTCGCGCGCCAGCAATTCAGAGCGGTTCACGAGCGGAGATTCCTGTGGTTCGGCAGGTGCCCTCGCACCGTGCCAGTCATCACGCTAGGGGGACAATATTGGCGCGTCAACCGCAGCATCCACTGCCCTCGGTTCGGCATGGCGGGCGGCGCGGCGGTGACGCCGATGCCGCCGCGCCGCTCTCCGGTCAGCGGGTGCGCTTCTCGATCTCGTCGATCGCATCCGCCAGCGGCATCACTGCCGCGTATTTTTGCTGCATATCGAACAGATTCGCCTCGTGCGGCGCAATGGCGCGGTCGCCCACACAGTCGGACAATACGAGCGGGCGAAAACCGTACGACATCGCATCGACGACGCTGGCCCGCACGCAGCCGCTGGTGACTGCCCCGGCCACGAGCAGCGTCTGCACGGCGCGCTGCGACAGCCATGGCGCGAGTTGCGTGCCAAAGAATGCCGACGGCACGACCTTGCGAACCACCAATTCGCCCGGCGCCGGGGTGAGCTCGGGCACGATCGCGCTGTTCGGGTGATCTTCGGTGAGTGTCGCCATGCCCGGCACTTTGAGCGAAAAGACGTTGTCGTCGCTGCCGTCGCCGGCGTAGACGATGCGGCTATGCGCCACGGGCCAGCCGTGCTGGCGCGCCAATGCCAGCGCATCGACCGTTCGTGCGATGGCTTGGGGAATGTTGCCGCCGCCAAAGGTCTTCGGATCGGCAAAGCCGACCACCAGATCGACGATCAGCAAGCCGATGTTGCCGTGCACCGGCAGCGGCGTGCCAAAGCCTTGCCGCTGATAAACGTGGGCTTCAGCGTGTTGCGGGGTATCACTCATGTCGGTTGTCTCGCGATGAGATGCTGGCCGGGTCACAGCCCGGGATGCGCTGCGCGGCGTGGTGCCGCAGGATTCAATCGTTGATCACTCGACCGTCTTTCACCATGACGGCGTCATCGAGCGACACGGTGCAGTTGCGCAGCGGAATGTCGATGTGACACGTCGTGGTGCGACTGCCGCCGCCTTCGTTGTTCGGGCCGAGCGAGAACAGAAAGTTGCCTTCGAACGCACGCGCGTCCATGCCGATGGTGGCCTCCCTGTCGTACAGGCCCAGCGTTGACCAGCGCGCACGCGGTTGCAGCCCCCAGCCGATGTGCGAGATGGCGTAGCCCTCGGGGTCGCGGAACGTCTCCATGTAGTCACGCAGCAGCGCGGCATCAACGCCGCCTTCGATGCGCGTGGCGTAACCCTTCTCGATGGTCAGTACGATCGGCTCCGTGACATAACGCTTTTGCGGCAGAAGGATGTCGCCGCGATCGATCACGATGGTGCCGTGCGCGGTGTGATCGTTCGGATACGACAACGCAAAACCGCTCGGCCAGTGATCCCATCGCCCGGGTTCATCGACGAAACCGTACTCCGCCGTCGGACCGAATTCACCCATCGGGCAAATGAACGACGTGCCGGCCGGCGACGTCACCCGCATCTCGCGCGCGGCGCTCAGCTTGGCGGCCGCCGCCAGTACGCGCGCCTTGTCGGCCAGCGTCGGCACCATGCGCGCCAGCACTTCCGGCGGCTCGACCGCCAGCAGGATTTTCGTGCCGCTTTTGAGAATGTCGTGTTGTTCTGGCGAGAACAACAGCGTCATCAGGTCGAGCACGAGGTCGCTTTCCTTGAGCGCCGCAATTGCGGCTCGGTTGCCGGTCAGCGGTGTCGTGCCGAGATACGCAAGCGAGTCGCGGCTAAACGCCTTATCGCCATTGACCGGCGGCAGATCGAGCCGGTTGACGATGGCGCCCATCGACTGCGTGGCGATCAATGCGCACTGGAGCGTTTGCGGATGCGTCGACGCGCTGGTGAGAATCGTGACGGTCTGGCCGCGCTCTAGCTTCGAGAGCGTGAGCACCTCTTTCCACGCTTCGATCAATTGGTAATCGCTAATCGCCATGGTTTGGCTCCTGTTTCTGTATGACGTCAGGCGCTGACCGGACCGCCGAGCGTTGCCCCGAGGAAATCGCCAAACGCGGCGTAGAAGCCGGCCGCGTTGTCCCAAGGAATCATGTGCCCGGCGTTGGGCACGCGCACGTGACGCATCGTCGGCGTGGCCTGCTGCAACTCGGCCACATCGTCGTCGCGCACTACGTCGCCGTTTTGCGCCGTGATCAACAAAGACGGCACTTGCAGGCGCGCGGCATCGGCGTGGAAGTCATCCGTGTGGAAACCTTCGTATGACGCCAGCACGGCACGCTCGTCACACGTATGCAGCCATTCGGCACGCAGCGTGCGCTCGTCTTCGGTCCATGTGGGGCAGAACGCGCGCATGCCCTCAGCATCCGTACCGGCGCGGGCGAGTGCCATCGAGTCGACGTACCACGGCAGCTTGCCGGGGTACTCTCGACGGCCCGGACCGGACACCGGCGGATCGATCAGCACCACCGACACTAAACCGCGCGGCTCTCGCATTGCGGCACGTGCGGCGATGCGCGCCCCCATCGAATGACCAACGAGGATCGCTCGGTCCAGCTTGAGCGCAGCGATCAGTGCCACAACGTCGTCGGCTTGCGCGTCGAGGCTGTAGTCCAGTTCAGGGGAGGCACTCGACAGACCGCGTCCGCGCACATCGAGCACATAGGTATCGAACTCCCGGCCGAGCACTTCGCCGACGAAGCCCCACGTCACAGCGGGACTAGTGATGCCGGGAATGAGCACGATGGCCGGGCGCGCCGCACGAGCGCCGTGCACGCCGCCGTAGCGCAGGTAATGCTGACGAATGCCGTTGGCGGCGACATTGGCGCCGTACTGAAAAGTCGAGGGCATAAAACAGACTCCGGGGTGATCGGGACGTCGAACAAGAAAGGCAGCGGCTCAGTACGCGCCGGACAACAGCGCCCCCGCCCCCGGCACGATCGGCTCGAGATCCAGCTCACGCAGCATCGCGTAGGTCGTGGCGATGGCGGCGGTGATCACCGGCTTGCCCGTCATGGCCTCAACCTGTGCAACGGCGGGCAGCGAAGGCATTTGCACGCACGCCGACAAGACGATCGCGTCGGCGTCCTGGTAAGGCAACGTCTTGACGATATCCGGCAGGCGGCTCGGATCGTGGCGGCCGACGTCGAGGTTGTCGGGGATTTCCAGCGCACGGTAGGCAATCACGTCAAAGCCCTCGTTGCGGATGTAGTCCACCACGAGTTCGGTCAGCGGCACCATGTATGGCGCGACCACCACGATGCGCTTGGCACCAATCACGCGCAGTGCATCCACAAGCGCCCCTGCGCTGGTGAGTACCGGCGCTGCGCCGCCATTGGCAATGGTCTGCTCGGTCAGTCGCTTCTGCGAGATGCGGTGATAGCCGTGTCCCATCGCCATGATCGCGACGAGGCACGCGTAGCCAAGCACGTCGACGCGCGCATCGCTCAGTTCGAGGGCGCAGCGATCCGACTCGGCATCCATCGCAGCAAGCTCTTCCTTCACGACCTTTTTCATACGCATCCGGCTTGAGTGGAACGTGAACCGTTCCGGCCGGATCGTCTCGCGCAGCCGCAGCATCGCGGGGATCTCGGTTTCCATGGTGGTGTTCGAACTCGGCACGATCTGGCCGATGCGGTAGCGCTTGCTCATAAGGGCATTCTCCCGAGGGGTGGCGACCTGATTGGCGTGCGGCAAATTTGTCGTGCACACACGATAAATGGTCTAGGTGCGAGAAACTCTAGCGCACACATTTGATTTTCGCAACACGAGACAAAATCATTGCGAAACCGGGAAATTCCGCGAAATCCCTTACTGAAAAAGAAAACCAGTCATTTGATTTCGGGTAAACACGGAGACAGTATTTTTTCTCTTGCGATTGAAAATTATCGTGTGTACGCTACGAATCACCGAACTCAACCAGCCCGGACATCTCTCTTGTCCCCGACCATGCCGGGCGTACGATCAGGAGCCTCCATGAGCAAACCACGCATCGCCATCATTGGCGCCGGCTTGGGCGGCACGGCCGCAGCCGGTCTGTTGGAACGCAGCGGCTACGACGTCGCGCTGTACGAGCAGGCACCCGCCTTCTCCCGCTTGGGCGCCGGCATTCACCTTGGGCCCAACGTGATGAAAATCATGCGTCGCCTGGGTATCGAAGATGCGCTGAACGTGATGGGCTCGCACCCTGACTTCTGGTACAGCCGTGACTGGAAGACGGCCGAAGCGCTGTCGCAGATTCCGTTGGGTGACTTTGCGCTGAAGACTTATGGCGCGACCTACCTGACCGTGCACCGTGGCGACTTTCATGCATTGATGACGCAGGCCATCGCCCCCGGCACGATCCGCTTCGGCAAATGCCTGCAATCGGTGGAAGACACGGGCAATGAGGTGCGCCTGACCTTCACGGACGGCACTACCGAGACGGCCGACATCCTGATCGGTGCGGACGGCGTCAATTCGAAGATTCGCGAGCATCTGCTCGGCGCCGAACCCCCGCGCTACACGGGCTATGTGGCACACCGCGCTGTGTTCCCGGCATCGTTGCTGGCCAACAAGCCTTACGACATGTGCGTGAAGTGGTGGTCTGAAGATCGCCACATGATGGTCTACTACGTGACCGAGAAGAAGGACGAGTATTACTACGTGACCGGTGTGCCGCAGAAGGAATGGCCGGAGGGCGTTTCGATGCTGCCGAGCAGCCGCGAGGAGATGCTCGAAGCGTTTGCCGGTTATCACGCCGACGTGCAGCACCTGATCGAAGTCTCGCCGACGATCACCAAATGGCCGCTGCTGGAGCGCGACCCGTTGCCGATGTGGAGTCGTGGCCGTCTGGTGTTGCTTGGCGACGCCTGCCACCCCATGAAGCCGCACATGGCACAAGGTGCCGCAATGGCCATCGAGGACGCCGCGATGCTCACGCGCTGCCTCGACGAAGTGGGCGTGACGGACTACGGCAACGCCTTTGCGCTTTACGAAGCGAATCGCGCGGCGCGCGCCTCCGAGGTGCAGCGTGTGTCCCACAACAATACGTGGCTGCGCACCAATGAGGATCCTGCTTGGGTATTCGGCTACGATGTGTTCGAGATTCCCCTCGTTCCCGCCTCGTCGCTTACGGTGGCGCCGCCGTTGACGGCCGCCGCCTGAGTGCCGGGCACGGGACTTGCATGAACCTGCGGGGTGATGTGTCCGACGCGTCCGATGTATGCGCCGTATGCGGACCGGATGACGTCACCCCGATTCTTCGTCTGCGAGCCTGCCCATGGCTGTACCGAATTCTGTAGCAGGACCCATCGCGCTGTGCGTAAACGGCGCACACCACACCGTGGCCGACGCCACGCCCGATACGCCACTGCTCTACGTGTTGCGCAATGATCTTGCGCTTAACGGCCCCAAGTATGGCTGCGGGTTGGGTCAGTGCGGCGCCTGCACGGTACTGGTCGATGGCCAGCCCACCCGCTCGTGCGTAGTACCCGTGAGCGTGGCACGCGAACGGGAGGTCACCACGCTCGAAGGCTTGGGCAGCGCCGACGATCTGCACCCCATCCAGCGCGCGTTCATCGACGAGCAGGCGGCCCAGTGCGGTTATTGCCTGAACGGCATGATCATGAGCACCAAGGCGTTGCTCGACCGTAACCCGATGCCCGACGACGCCGCGATACACGACGCGCTGCGATTCAACCTGTGCCGGTGCGGCACGCACTACGAAATCGTCAAGGCCGTGCACCGCGCGGCGCAATATCTGCGACATGACCCGGTTCGATGACGATGCGCGCCATCGCGCGCTTGAGGGCAGCTCCCGTGGTGCCGCGCTGAGCGAGGCTGACCCAGCAACATCGCCGCCGAGCGACGGGCCGCATGCCACCTACGGCTGGCCCACACGGGACGGCGATGCTGTCGCCCATCTCGATGTGGCGGCCCAGACCCGCACTGACGGCACACTCCGCACGTGGCGCTATCGCGCCGACGTGGGCAGCGACATCGCACCCGGCGACGCGGCGCTTCCCGTGCGGCCGTCGCAAGAAGCCGCCGCGCTACCGCCGCAGTTGTATCGCCTAGACGCCAGTGCGGTGCAGGTGAGCGACGCGGGTCACCGCATTCCGCCGCAAGCCCATACGTTCGCACGCGAATCGTTCATGGATGAAGTGGCGGCCGAAGCTGATCAGGACCCGGTCGGCTACCGGCTATACCATCTCGACCCCGAGCGCGACGCCGGCCCCCGCGAAGTGATTCGCATGGTCGCGCAACGTGCTGCGTGGGGGTTGCCGGAGCGGGCCGACGCCATCGGCGCGCCCACCGGCTGGCAACGCGGACGGGGTTTCGCTTTCGATGGCGAGGCATCGAGCACTGACGAAGGCGCCGCCCCGGACACTTGGTCGGCGTGGGTCGTCGATCTCGACGTCAATCCGCAGTCGGGTGAAATCGCCATTCGCCGCGTGGTCGCCGGTCAGGCCACCGGTGAGCCCGGCGCAGCGCCCGAGGTTGGCGGCCTGCCTGCATGGCAGATCACCGACGCGATGCAGCGTGCATTGGGCATGGCGTGGGATGCCGTCCCGACGCATGATGAAACCGGCAGTGCGGGCGACAGACAGACCGCCATGGCGCTCGCACTCCAACGCGCTTTGACGCAGGCCAGCACTGCGCCCGACAGCGCAGACACTTCCCACACCCTTTCAAGCCTCGACGCCGAGCGTCTGGCGCGCTCTGCGGCACCGGCCGCCGCCGCGATCGCCAACGCGTTGTTCGATGCCACCGGCGTTCGGCTGCGCCGGCCACCCTTCGATCCGGCAAGTCTGCGCAATGCACTTCGCGACGCGAACGTGCTACCGGAAAATGCCCCCGCCAATCAGCGTCGCCCTGCCCGCTGGCGCCGTTGGCTAGCAGGTGGAGGAATTGGCGGCGTGGTTGGCGGATTGATCGGACTGGCGTGTGCCATGTTGCCCGGTGCGCCCGCGCTTGCGCCGATTGCTGCGGCGGACAACACGCTATGGTCCAGCGCAACGCTTGAGCGCGGCCGTCAGGTCGCGTTGGCTGGCGACTGTGCCGTCTGCCATACGGCTGCGGGCGGCGCCGTCAATGCAGGCGGCCTCGCACTCGAGACGCCATTCGGCACCGTCTACTCGACCAACCTCACCCCGGACACAGACACCGGCATCGGGCGGTGGTCTTACGCCGCGTTCGCGCGCGCGATGCGTGAAGGCATTTCGCGCGACGGCTCTCATCTGTACCCGGCCTTCCCGTACACTGCGTTCGCAAAGATGAGCGAGCCCGACATGCTCGCCCTGTACGCCTATCTGATGTCGCAGCCCGCCGTCGCCAATACACCGCCGAAGACTGCGCTGCCGTTCCCGCTCAACCAGCGGCGTCTGGTGGCCGGTTGGAACTGGCTGTATCACGACACGGCCGAATACCGCCCCGATCCTGCGCAATCGACGCTATGGAATCGCGGCCGCTATCTCGTCGACGGCGCGGGCCATTGCGGTGCCTGTCACACGCCGCGCAACATGCTCGGCGCCGAGCGCGAGAAGCTGTATTTGCGCGGTGGCGAGGCCGAAGGCTGGCGCGCGCCGCCGCTCGTGGCATCCCCCGACGCGCCGGTGCCGTGGACGGAAGCTGCCTTGTTCGACTACCTGCGAACCGGCTTCTCGCCCGAACACGGGGTTGCCGCCGGGCCGATGGCACCTGTTGTGTCCGGCCTCGCTGCACTGCCCGAAACGGATGTCCGGGCGATCGCGCATTACATCGCCTCGCTCTCACCACAGACGGATGCATCGCAGGTCGCCGACCTTGCGCGGCAACGCGCCAACGGCGTCGATCTCGCTACAACGCTGGGCATGGAGAATGGCCGACGCACCTTCGAGGCGGCATGCGCCGTCTGTCATACCGAGTCGGGCGGCGTCGGGCACTTTGGCGTGCGCCCGCTCATGGGGCTCAACACGAGCGTGAGTCAGGCCAAGCCCGACAACCTCATGCATGTCCTGATGAATGGCATCGACCAGCCCGCTACCGAAGCGCTCGGCTACATGCCGGGTTTTCGCGAGGCATTCGACGACCGGCAGATGGCCGAGCTCGCGTCGTATATCCGCGCACGCTATGCGCCTGACCAGCCCGCGTGGCGAGACCTTGACGCCGCGGCGGCGCGCGCCCGCACTGCCCCATCTCACTGACCCGCCACTGACCCGCTAAGGAGCCCCCGCCCATGCATAGCGTCGATCGCGAAGTTCTCGATACTGCTTCACGCTGGCTATCGCAGGGGCGCGGCGTGCAATTGTTCACCGTCGTCGCGACATGGGGCTCGTCGCCGCGACCGCCGGGTGCCATGCTGGCGATTCGCGATGACGGCCGGCTTGTCGGCTCCGTGTCGGGCGGCTGCATAGAAGACGATCTGATCGATCGTTTGCAGCGCGACGGACCACCGGGATCGATCCCCGAACTCGTCGAGTACGGCGTCAGCGCGGACGAAGCCCATCGCTTCGGCCTGCCCTGCGGCGGCACGATGCGGCTGGTGCGCGAAACGCTGTCCAGCGCCAGCGCCCTGCCCGGTCTTATTGAAGCGATTTGCAACGGCCGCGCCATGCGCCGCGCGCTCGACATGGCCACGGGACGGGTCACGCTGACGCCGCTCGCCGAGCACGTCGACGGCGACGCTTGCGTGTTCGACGAGTCAACGCTCGTTACCACACACGGCCCAACATGGCGGCTACTGCTTATCGGCGCAGGGCAGCTGACCCAGTACGTCGCCAACATTGCACTCACGCTCGACTACGCCGTCACGGTCTGCGATCCGCGCGAGGAATACCGGGACGGTTGGCACATGCCGGGCGTCACGCTGGTGCGCACCATGCCGGACGATACCGTCATCGGCATGCGTCCCGACGCGCGCATGGCGGTCGTTGCACTCACGCACGACCCCAAGCTCGATGACCTTGCGCTGATGGAAGCCCTCATGTCGCCCGCGTTTTACGTCGGCGCCATCGGCTCACGCAGAAACAACGACAAGCGTCGCGAGCGGCTGCAACTCTTTGGCGTGACACAAACCGCACTTGCGCGTCTACGGGGCCCTGTGGGGCTGCACTTGGGCGGGCGCACGCCGCCGGAAATTGCCGTGGCGATTGCCGCGGAATTGACGGCACGCCGGCACCGCTTGCCCGTCATGTCGTTGATGGACGTGCAGGCGGGCAAGGCGCTCGCCGGGTAAGCTAACCGATCGCGATCAGTAACGCGAAAAAAAGCCGGCTTTTGCCGGCTTTTTGCTTTCCTGTATCGCGATGCGGGCACCGTGCGGCGCCCGCGCTACGCTCAACGATTGACCACGTGTTTCGGATACGACAGCGCGAGTGCGCAGCCAATCACCATGCAGACGCCAAAACCGTAAATACCGGCCGACTGCGAATGGAACGTGTCGCGAAGCCAGCCAATGAAGTACGTGCTGAAGAAGCCGCCGAGATTGGCCAGCGAGCAGGCAAATGCAATCCCTGCCGCTGCCGCCGATCCCTTCAGGAAGGTCGACGGCAACGCCCACACCACCGGCATGGCGGCCGCTGCGCCCAGATTGATCAGCGAGAACAGCACCACCGTCATTGCCGTGCCATGGTTACCACTCGCGAAGATGAACATGGCCACCGCCGACAGCAGGAACGGCAGCACGATGTGCCAGCGGCGTTCTCGCAGACGATCCGAGCGCGCGCCCCACACCAGCACGCCGACAACGGCGAGCGCATTCGGAATGGCCATCAGCCAGCCGATCGTGTACGTGTCGCGCACGCCCGTGTCCTTCAGGATCGTCGGCAACCAGAAGCTCACGCCGTACAAGCCGAGCAGCACGCACAAGTCGACCAGCCCGAGAATCCAAACCTTCAGATCGGTGAACGCCGCACCCAGGTTGTGGCGCTTGTGAACGCCGGCGTCCTTGTCGAGATTGGCAAGCAGCACCGTCTTCTCCTGCGGTGTGAGCCATCGGGTCGACGCAATGTCGTTCGGCAGATACATGAAGATCGCCACCCCGAGCACGACCGACGGAATGGCCTCGATGACGAACAGCCACTGCCAGCCGCCGAAACCGTGCGCGCCGTCGAACATCTGCATGATCCAGCCCGACAACGGGCTGCCGATCATGCTGGACAGCGGCAAGCCCACCATGAACAGCGCGATGATGCGCGCGCGGCGTTCATCGGGATACCAGCGCGTCAGATACAACAACACGCCGGGCAAAAAGCCTGCCTCGGCGACGCCGAGCAGGAAGCGCAGCACGTAGAACTGCGTGGGCGTGGTGACAAACGCGGTCGCCCCCGAGATCAGGCCCCACGTGATCATGATGCGGGCAATCCACAGTTTGGCACCCACCTTCTGAAGGATCAGATTACTGGGCACCTCAAAGAGGATGTAGCCGGCGAAGAACAAACCGGCCCCGAGGCCATAAACGGTGTCGCTGAATTGCAGCGCACTGAGCATCTGCAATTTGGCCAGCCCGACATTGATGCGGTCGAGATAGGCGGCGAAATAGCACAGGCAGAAAAACGTGATCAGGCGCACCGTGACCTTGCGGTACAGCGCATCGGCGTCGGTGTTCGACGAGGCCGCCTGCGTGACCAGGTCTGGCGTAGAGAGAGAGGACATGGCGATTCCCGGGTAGCGTAAGAGTCTGGGTGGATCGTCCGCCCGGTGAGAATTCGGGCGTGTGCGCTCGGCACTGACGGATGTATAGCATGAATAAAAAGCGTATGCGCTAGAAAAATAAGTGCCTAAACACACCTGCGCAATGCCCTTCAACGCGCCGCTCAAAGCCCCACAAAGGCGGACGTATAACGTCGCATCCTAGCCCTAGGGTTTTCCTCTACCGTGGAATGGAATTGTTTTCCTTGAAGCGCAAATATTAAGTGTGTACGCTACGAATCAACCCTTCCGAGTTCTGACCGAGGAGCTGCCATGTACGACCGTTTTGCTGTTGACCGCCTGATCGACCTTTGGCTTACCGAAGACATCGGCTATTGCGACCTCACGGCGCAGACGATGATCGACGAATCTGCTACGGGTGCCTTCGTGATGAATGCCCGCGAGCCGGTGATCGTTGCCGGCATCGACGTTGCGGCACAAATTTTCCTGCGATACGACCCGACGCTCAAGGTCGACGTGAAGGTGCGCGACGGGCAGCACGCCCCGAAGGGTGCCATTTTGCTGCATGTGTCCGGCAATGCCCGCAGCATTCTCACGGCGGAGCGCACCGCACTGAACATCGTGCAGCGCATGAGCGGCATCGCCAACGAGACGGCCCGCTACGTAGCTGCCATCGAAGGCACGCGCGCTCGGCTGCTCGACAGCCGCAAGACGACGCCCGGCCTGCGCATGCTGGAAAAGCATGCGGTGAGCTGCGGCGGCGGGCTGAACCACCGTCTGGGGCTGGATAACGGCGTGATGATCAAAGACAACCACATCGCCGTCTCCGGCAGTATCACGGCCGCCGTGGCGCGCGCACGAAAACTCGTGCCGATGCTGACCAAGGTGGAAGTCGAATGCGATCGTCTCGATCAGGTCGCTGAAGCACTGGAGACCGACGTAGACGTCATCATGCTCGACAACATGTCGGTTGAAGACATGAAGAAGGCGGTTGCGATGATTGGCGGGAAGTGCAAGGTCGAGGCTTCGGGCGGCATTCGTCTGGAGACGATTCGTCCGATCGCCGAAACCGGCGTCGACTACATCTCGACGAGCAAGATCATGCAATCGGCCCCGGCCGTCGATATCGGTCTGGACGACGCCTGATCAAGGGATATCGACGATGACGCTCCCCGGGATATTCTTCTTCGTGGTCGGCCCCAGCGGGGCCGGCAAGGATACGCTGATCGACGGCGCACGCACGTGCCTGACCGATGGCGGCCGCTTCGTCTTCGCGACGCGCACCATCACGCGCGCTGACGATGCCCCGGGGGAAGCCCACATCGGTGTCACCGAGGCCGAGTTCGCCGCACGTGATGCTGCGGGCGCGTTTCTGGTGACCTGGCAAGCCCACGGGCTGCATTACGGGCTCGATGCCAGCTTGCGTGACGTATTAGCGCAAGGCCGCCATGTCGTCGCCAATGGCTCGCGGGCCATCCTGCCCAAACTCATCGGCCGTGTGCAGCGGCTGGTTATTGTGGAAGTCAGCGCGCCGGTGGAAGTTCTCGCCGCGCGCATCGCAGGACGCGGGCGCGAAACACCCGAACAGATCGCTGCACGGCTGGCTCGCACCGTGACGGCTTATCCCGCCGGCGTGCCGCTCGTGCGTGTGTCGAACGACAGCACGAGCGACGTCGGCATCGCGCGCTTCACCGCTGCGTTGCAGGCCTGTGCGCAGCCACCAAAAAGTCGCGAATTGGCTGACGCCAAGCGTACGGGGGTATCGCTCAATGAAGCCTCGTGGGGACAACTGCTCGACGATCTGATGTATGACCGTTACGCCCCGGATGAGGGCGAGGCGCTGCTGCGATTGTTGATCGAGCACATCGACGATGACGAGATCGTTGCGCTCACCCGGGCGCGAACGCGGTTGATGCCTCGCATCGACTGGGGGCGGCCGATGGTCGTCGACAAGCATTCCATGGGCGGTGTGCCCGGCAGTCGCATCACGCTGATCGTCGTGCCGCTCGTCGTCGCGTACGGACTTTGCATGCCGAAAACATCATCACGCGCCATCACTTCTGCCGCCGGGACTGCCGACGCCATGGAAGCGGCGGCGCGGGTGGATCTCGATGCCGCGGAGGTACGTGCCGCCGTCGAGCAAGCCGGTGGCTGCATCGTATGGAACGGCCGGCTCAATCATTCGCGCGTTGACGACGTGACCAACGCGATGGTGCGGCCGCTCAGGCTCGATACTCGCCGCTGGTCGGTGGCGTCGATTCTGTCGAAGAAGTTCTGCGCAGGCTCCACGCATGTCGTCGTCGACCTCCCTTGGGGGCCGCAAGCGAAGATGACGGATGAGGCGCAAGCGCGAAAGTTGGGCGCACTCTTTGAACGTGTGGGCGCGGCGTTGGGCATGACCGTGCAGGCGTTCGCCACCGACGGACGCGCACCGATCGGCCGCGGCATCGGCCCTGCGCTGGAACTGCGCGACGTGCTACAGGTGCTCGACAACGATGCGACTGCCCCCAAGGATCTGCGCGCCAAGGCGTTGACGTTTGCGGCCCGCATTCTGTCGTGGCATCCGGCACTGGGCGGTGATCTTGTGAAGGCGCACGCCACCGCAGAACAACTGCTGGCGAGCGGCGAAGCGCGACGCGCCTTCGAGCGCATTGTCGATGCGCAAGGCCGAAAAGATTTCGCCATGCCCGCTGCTTCGTTCGTCGACATCGTTGCACAGGCAGACGGCGTAGTGGCTTCCATTGATGGCTGGGAAGTCTCCGGCATTGCCCGCGACGCTGGCGGACCCACCGACATGGGCGCGGGTGTCGATCTGCTTTGCGCCACGGGGCAATCGGTGCGAGCCGGTGACGCATTGCTGCGTGTCCACGGTAATGATCCCCAACGATTGGCCGCAGCGGCTGCGCGTGCACAAGACGTGAGCGGCATCGTGCTTCAATGACTTGACGTAACCGGGCTGGCGCTTTGACGAGCGTCCTGCGCCGCGTTGACAATCTCGCGTCCCTAAATAAAATGGCCAACTGAAGTCATTCGGATCGTCAACGGCAGGTCTTCGCCTCGTATAACGGGGGACTTGGCAGTGAGGCACTTCCCATCTGACGTCGAGCACGCTCCTACCTCCCGGTTTCGGCGGCGTGACCCGATCACCCATCGCTCGCGACCGTCCAGCGCCAGGTTGTATGTTGCCGCGTGGGTTTTCACTGCTGCACTGGCCTTGCTGGATCTGGTGTGGATTTATCAGTTGAAGTTGTCGTTATCGCCGACGCTCGTCGCGCGAATCGGCATGGCCATGTCCTGTCTGTTGCTCGTGGCGGCCGCCCTCTTCCGCATCTCGCACACCGCCCGGTTTTCACCTTATGCCGAAAAGCTGCGATGCCGGGAATTGGCCCGTGGACTTGCGTGGTTTGCCGTGCTGCAATGCTTCTTCTTTGCCGCCGACGTGCTTCAGTACCTTTCAGTGACTGTCGGCGCACCGCTGGTTGACGAGCGACTGATGGCACTCGACAGGCTTTTCGGCTTCGACTGGCTGGCGCACTATCGATGGGTGCATTCGCACCCGATGATCGAATTCTTGTTCATATTGGCGTACGCGAGTTTCTGGGTGCAGTTACTGCTCATTCCCGTGCTTCTGGGCTATTACCGAGACGCCGATCGATTGCCCGAGTTCGTCATCAACATCATGGTTGCGGCCGTATTGTGTGTGTTGATTTCCCTGCCTATCCCCGCTGCCAGCCTGTTCCTGCACTACGACATTGCAGATATCGGGGGCGCTGCGTGGTACTCCGACTTTCGCCTGTTGCGAGAAGGCGCGTTCCCCGGTTTCGCTGCGATTCCAAGGCAGGGATTGATTGCGCTACCATCCTTTCACGCCGCCACTGCCGTTCTCATCACCTATTCGCTACGGCGTACACGTCGATTTCATTATTGGGCAGGGCTGAATCTGTTGATGCTGATCGCGACGCCTAGCCGGGGCGGGCATTATCTGGTGGATGTATTCGCGGGTATTCTGCTCGCGGTTGCCGTGATTGCGATTGGCCGGCTAGCGCGACGGCGTGGCTTCGTTGCAGCAGAACTCGACGAATGCCATCACCGCCTCATCCGGCGCCCGCGCCGGATGCCGCCGCATGACATAGCGCCATGAGCCCACCAGCCTGAGATCCGGCACGAGAACCACCAACCGACGTGCGGCGACCTCCTCGTCGATCAGCGGCGAGCGGCCTAGCGCAATGCCGGCGCCCGACACCGCGGCTGACACGACAGCCCCCATGCCATGCAGGATCAGCGGCTCTCGCGAAGCGCCAATCGCAACCCCCATGCGATCCAGCCACGCGTTCCACGACGTCTCCGGGCTGGCCGCATGGTCCTCGGCAATCAGTCGATGACGCGTGAACAACGCCGGATCGTCGTACCGGGATCTGGCGACCAGCGACGGGCTGCAAACCGGAACGACGGTCTCGCCTACTAACGGCACGTCGTCCGGTTGCGCAACGCGCGAACCCCGGTCATTGATATGCAGAAATGCAAGATCGATATCGCGCGTTTTCCAACTGGGGTTCTGGTTCGTGTGGAGATGCACCTCGATGTCGATGTCGGGCCGTTGGTCCATGAAGCGCCCGATACGCGGCACCAGCCAAAGCGCGCTGAACGACGCATTGGCCGAAAGGGAAAGGCGCCGCCGCTGATGGCCACTTGCCGCCAGCCGCGTTTCCCGGCACGCAATCTCCAGCAACCCCAATGAGCGCTGCACCGACTCGAGAAACGCGGCGCCGAGTTCGGTCGGTTCCGCCTTCTGATCCCGGGTGCCACGTCGCAAGAGCGTGCCACCGATGTCTAGCTCCAGCGCCTTGATCTGCTGGCTCACGGCGCCCTTGGTGACGTGCAACTCATCTGCGGCCCGGCTGACGCTGCCAAGACGGGCGACCGCTTCGAAGGCTTTCAGTGCAGGCAGCGGCGGCAGGTGTTTCGGCAAAGTGTTCATGGACGAATTGGTATAGCAAAACTTAACCAATGGTGGAGAAAGTATCGCTATTTCAGCCGGTTGATATGCGGAAGAATACCGCAAGCCAGCACTGAACTGCCGTGCCAGCGCACTGACTGGAGACAAACGCAACCATGGTCAGTTCACCCGTACTTAACTCAAAAAGAAAATCGATGAACCGTACACCTTTCGCTTTGCGTCTCGTCACCGCCGCCGTGCTTTGCCTTTCATGGGCCGCACACGCACAGACGCCCGATGCCAGCCGCATCGGCAGAACGTCGGTGCCCAAGGCGCCGGGTTTTCAAGCGCTCTATGACTTCGACTCGGCCGCGAAGACGCTGCCGGACGCCACCTTTCCCTATGAGGTTCGGGTGCACCGCGCGCACGTCGTCATGCTCGCGGAGAAAGGGATCATCAGCCGGGACGATGCGCGCAAGATCCTCACCGGCCTCGACACCATCGATGCGCGGGCGCGAGACGACGCCAGCCTGCGCACCTACCTGCCCTACGAGGCCGCGCTCGTGAAGGAGATCGGTTCCGTGGCAGGCCGCATGCATACGGGACGCAGCCGCAACGACCTCGCGAACACGGTGAATCGCATGTTCTATCGCGACCAGATCAACCGGACGGTCACAGCATTGATTGCCTTGCGTACCGCCGTCATTGATAAAGCCGAAGACAACATCGACACGGTGATGGTGGTCTACACCCACCGAAAGGAAGCGCAACCGATTACCCTTGGCCACTACTTGATGGCGCTGTCGGAAGCCTTGAAAAAGGACATCGACCGGTACGAGGAGCTCTATGTCCGCATGAACCAGAGCCCACTTGGCGCAGCGGCCTCCGCAGGCACCGGTTGGCCGCTGGATCGTGAGCGCACGGCCAGTCTTCTCGGCTTCGACAGCCTCGTCGTCGATACGATCGAAGGCACCGCCGGCTGGGATCACATTACGGAATTCGCTGCCGATAACGCGATCTACCTGAGCGACCTCGGACGACTCGGTTCTGAAATCCAGCTTTGGACGACGGACGAGTACCGGTTGGCGGAGCTCGATTCCGCTTACGCGGGCATCAGCAGCATCATGCCGCAGAAGAAGAATCCGGATTCTATCGAGCGCACCCGGGCCATCGCCGCGAATAGCGTCGGCGCGTTGACGTCCATTCTGGTGTCGCTCAATGGCATCGAGTATCAACACAGCGTGGCGCGCGTTGCGCTGGAACCGCGCTCCATCGACGGCATGATCGCTGCGACGCGGGCGATGACAGGTGTCGTGCAATCGCTGCACGTGAACAAGGCGCAGATGTTGCGTGACGCGGCCAAGAACTATTCGACGATGACGGATCTGGCCGACGCGATCGTGCGCGACTCGGGCATCGACTTCCGCGACGCGCATGAAATCGTAGCGAAAGTGGTGGATTCGGCCATTCAGGCAAATTTGAGCGCCGACCAGATCACCGTCGACATGGTCAGGCGCGCCGCCGAGCAGCAACTTGGCCACACGGTTCGTATCTCTGAAGCCTCAGTGCGCGACGCGTTGGACCCGGTCCGAAATGTGGCCCGCCGGGATGGCATCGGCGGCCCTGCCCCGGCGTCTGTGAAACGCATGATTGCGCAGGCTCGCAAGGAACTGGATCAGGAGCAGGCGCACCTGTCTCAACGCACGTCGGCACTGTCGTCGGCCGGGCAACGACTGGATGTTGCTGTCGCAGGCATTACCGGCACAAACTAAGCGCACCGTCTTCGCCCGGCGGCTGATGCACCGCCGGGGCGAAACGCCCGAATCAATGGCCGAACGTCATATTCAGTCCGGCGAAGATTTGCCATTTCGGCACGTTGCCGGAATGCGCCACGGAGTACTGCGGCTCGATGAAGGCATTGAAGATGGTCTTCCCCGCCTTCCATGCCTTGCCCGCACCGAAACCCACAGGGATGTAGTAGTTGCCGTGCTGGAGATCGAACGTCCATGTGCCCGTGGAGCGCAGATACCAGCCCTCCGGCAGATTCCAGATCACGACCGGTTGCGCGGTCAGCGACTGAACTGTCGGGCGGTCCGACTGGCCGGCGAACGAGTGTTGCCACTGGATCAACGCCCCCAAAAGGCGTTGCTTGCTGGCATTGATTGCGACAGCGGCTAACCCGGCTTGCCACTTGCCGGTGCCTAGCGTCTTGTCAGTCGCCGTAGGCATGGTGACCAACGGCCCGACGCCAATCTCGGTAGAGGCTCCCGGATTCAACAACAGAATATCGAAGAGATTGATATCCCCCAGCCCTGTCTTGTAGCCCCCGTTCGGGTCCGGGCGTGTGCTGATCGGTATCGTGGCGCGAAGAATCTGCGGGACCGGCACCAGCCCGTTCGGACCGAACGGTACGGTAGGCCGCAACAGAAAGTCGTTCGTGTGCCCGTCGGTGCCAAAGATGGACGGCGTGTAGAAGTTCTGCACGTTGAACGAGGGCGCGAGATTGAGCGGATTATTGCTCTTATTCGTATCCTCTGCGGACGTTTGCGCCCCGGCCAACGCAGAGCACATGGCCAAGACACTGGCGGACACCGCCTTTCGGAACCGGCCACCACGATTCGGTGCTGCTGTCATCGCATTCTCCCGAAAATATCAATCATCACAGTAGGAAATCCGTCCACGTCGAGGCGCCGTCAACCCATCTAGAACGCCTCGTTAATCTGGAAATACGCCCCACGTGTGCCTTTGCCAAAACCGACATCGAAGCGCACATTGACGCGTGGCTTGAACTCGAACCGATAGCCCACACCAGCGTTGGGCAGCCAATGGGCTGATGTCAGATCACCGGGCTGGTTGGCGATGGCGCCCGTGCCTGCCCACACGACCATGCCGTGCCGGCCGACCAGATGCGCGCGATATTCCAACTGCACGGTGAGCATGTTGCGATCGCGGTACTGGCCAAGGAAGTAGCCCCGCATCCTCTTGCCGTCGCCGAAGGTCGGCATCATGCTCCACGGCACGTCGCCCCAGCTGAACTTGCCGTAGACATCGAGCGCGAGCACGTCGCGCTCGCGAAAGCGCGTGTAGTGGTCGTAAGACCATTCCAGCGACTCGAACGCCGTGCTGCTGCCGAAGGCGCGCCGGTAGACCGTCCCGGTCATGATGAACGCCTGTCCCTTGTACGGATTGGGCAGGAAGTCGCGTGTGTCATACGAAAAATTGGCGCTCACGCCGATGCTGCGCACATAGGGGCCTCCGGGGTCGCTGAGAAATGCACTCGCGTCGCCCTTGTCGCGATTGGCGGCCGCGTAATAATGCGCGTCTAGCCCGATGCCGACGTACGTTTTCGGCACGATTCGCCACAAGAATTTCGGCTGAACGAAGACACTGCGCTTGGTGTACTTCTCCCGGTTCGCGTCGTCGCTCGCCCGTGTATATCCAACGCCCCAATACTGGGTCGGCATATTCACGAGCGCCCCGGCGAAGACAAACCGGTGACTGTCGTCGCCGAAAAACGTTGTATTGTCCGCACCGATGCCGACGGCCCCGGTAGTCGTGAGAAATCCATGCAGGGTCAGTGTGGAGAGTTGCGTGCTCTCCAGCGCACCCGGGGCCCGATATAACCCGACGGCGGCCGCGCCAATGCCGAACCCCATCTCGGGGTTGTAAAACGGACCGGGCATGACACCCCAATCCATGCCGTGGCTCACGTCGACTTTGTCCGCTGCCCCCAGCTTCGCCAGCAACCGGTCGAGCCATCCTGCCTGCTCAGTGGCCGTCGACGACGCCGGGGACGAAGCAGACGACGTGTCGCCAGAAGTCGTTGTGGCGTCGGCTTCAGCCGCCTGCGCAGCGCCCGTCAAGGCTGACCACACCACCAGCGCGCCGCTGCCCCATCGGCTCGCCGTACGCCACGGCATTCGCGGGCGTCTCACTCGGTTCGATCCAGTCGATTCCGGCATCGGCACCTCAGAACCGCAGGAACGCGGTGAGAATCACGTCGCTGCGGTTGTACCCGTAGCCGATCTCCGCGAGCAGCCCGAAGCGCTTGCTTGCCGCCCAACTCACACCCACGACGCCGCTCCATGCACCGACCACCGATTCGTCGATCTGATAGTCGAGCCGTTGGGTTTGTCCACCGGCGGCATCGATCGGAATATCGAAGTGCCCCGTAATGGTGGCGCGCGTACGAAACCATGTGGCGCCGATGTAGGGCGTGAGAATCCCGAAACCCCCAAGGTGCACGTTCCACCCGATGCGCGGCGAGATGTTCCAGGACTGGATGCTGCTGTCCGACATCGAAATGTTCGATACGGTGTAGGTCACCGGCAGCGAGAAGAACAGGTTGCCGTACGTTCCCACCAAGGTGAAACCCGCGCCATAAGTGGTGCCGCTGTAATTCGCCTGCTGCGTCGGCAACCGAATGGACTTGCTGCATTCGGGCCCGGGCCGTCGCCCGCCACACCCCACGTTGATGCCGAAGAACTGTTCCAGCGCGGTGAGCGAAGAAAAGCTGATGCCGATATCGCCATGCCCGCGCACATTGCCAAAAATGCCGTAGACGTTCATGAACGGGAACAGCCACGCGCCGAACTGAAATTGATTCGACTCGCTGCGAATGCGCGACTGATCGAATTGCACGAAATCTGCCGACCGCAGGCCGTTGCCATTGGCGCCGACCATCAGGTTCGACAACTGATACCGCTGCGTGCCGTTGAAGTACGAGTACCCGACGTCGTAAGGGTTGGGCAGGTCGTAGCCCCGGTCGATCACCCGTTGGGCGAAGAACGGCAACGCACGATCCCATTGCCTCGCAGGTTTGGTTTCGGCCGTAGCATCGGGAACGCTCAGATCAACGCTCGGACTTGAGGGAGACGCGGGCACACCGGTCGGCCCAACAATGCCGCGATACCACCCGTGCCGCTCGCTCACCGGCAATTCAGTGCCATCTGCACCGACAGCCGGTGTCGGCGCGACGACCGTGGCACCGGTGCCGCCTGCGGTCCAGCCAGATGCGCTGGCACACACGGTCCCGAGCGCGACGGCGGCAAGCGCCCGCGACGCCACACGTTGCCACCCGGCGACCGGTGATTCAGCGCCCGCTACGCGCGTCGCCCGCGTCGGCGGCGTCAAAGCCGTGTTCCCCGGAATCTGTCGCTTGATGTCGACGGGAGGCCGCTATTGAGCAGCTGCGCCAACGCCATCCGCGCCGCCATGAGTTGAGCCCGCAATCCTTCCACCTGCATTCGCAACGAATGGATCTCGAGTTCGAGGCGTTCGACCACACTGTGGTCATCTGTCTTCGACACGACGTCGGAGCGGTGAGGCAAATCGAAATCGCCGGCATCGAAGATATTGGTGCTCAGTAATGCCATCGCCTTGGCGAGATGCCGCACCACATCCTCCGACACGAAAGCCGAGCCCGTTGGGACGGTCGCTGCGGCGCCGGTGGCAGCCGCCGATGCCGGGCCGTGCTGTTTCAGCTTTGAACGCATGCGCGTAATCGCGCGCTGCACGGTGCTTTCGCTCGGGAGTCCGGCGACGCCCGCGCCCGCCAACAGCTTCAGATACACCTTCGCGCTGTGCACGCCATGGGTAATGTCATAGGCGGCCAGAATGAAGTGATCGAGCAATGCGGTCGCATCGTGACCATATTCCGCACCGGCGCGTGCAGCGGCGTCGCTGAGCAAGTGTTGCGTCGTCTGATCAAAGCTTGGGGCGCTACGTGCCATGTGCCCTCCTCTGAATAGCGGATGCGTGTCAGTGCCACGCACTGCCGACCTGAATATAAAAAGCGTTCTCGCCTTTGCTGTGAGCCACGTCGATGCCCACGGCCAGCCCCAACTTCCGTGCAATCAGATAGCGCACGCCTGCGCCCACACTCACCACGGCATCCGCTTCCGAGAACGATTTCCATCGTCCCCACGCGCGGCCCGCACCGGTGAAACCCAGCAGCGACCAGCGTGGCGTGGCATTCCAGCGCAGCTCAGCCTCAACCATTGCGGCATTGCGGTCCTGATAGCGCCCCTGCTGCACGCCGCGCAACTTGACGTAGGGCTGCTCATAAAACGGCACGTCGCCGCTGGAGAGCCGGCCGTCCAGTCGCAGTCCAAGCACCCACGTGTGAGATATCGGCAACCACGTGTAGCCCCGGCCGTTGTAGGTTTCGAACGACTGCGAGCTGCCCGCCCAAGGTCTCGCGGCCTGAAGTTCAAGTTCGGCGTAACTGCCGCGATTCGGGAAAAACATGTTGTCGCGCGTGTCGTAGTCGATGACGAGGCCGACCTTGCCGATACGCCGGGCCACGTCCGGCACATTGAGTTCCTGCGCCACCTGACCGGTGAAATGCGTGTTCGAATCAAAGTAGGTGTAACGCGGCCCGATGTACCAATGCGAATGCCCGATACGGAACAGCAACTGTTGCACCGTGAGCCATCCGTTCAGCTGATACGCGCGTGCGGAGTTGCTAAGCCCGTAGTAGTCGGTCTTCATGTTGACCTTGGCCAGCCCCCCGAGATAGCGGATGGCATCGCCTCCCCACGTGTGGAAATGAACCAGCCCCGCGCCCCAAGTGCCGTTTTCTGTCATCGCACCACCGATGCCGGTGATGTTCGGCGGTGCCATTTCTCCGGTGGTTTTGGCAGACTCCGCAGCCTCGGCCATCGACTCCGAGAAGAACATCAACATCACGCCCCCGCCATAGCCGATGGCCGGTTCAGTAATGACGACCGGCACCGGTAGCGCGCCTTTGTGGTCCAGCAGGAAGTCACTGGCGTCGATCTTGTTGTCGACGGGATCTCGCCAAACGACGCTGCGTTTGGCGGGTTTGGGTTTGGTTTCGCCGTCTGCCTTCCCGGCAGAATCGTCTGTCGTGACTTTCTGCTCGCCGGCGGTGTCTGCGACGGCAGACATTGGCGACGCAAGGCCCAACATCAGGAACGCGAACGTCGCTGTCTGGCGCACGAGCGGCGTGTTGTTCAGTTTCAGTTTTTCGATAAGGCTGGGCGCATCACTCACGCGTCGTCTCCCGGGTAGAGCGGTGGCAATGCGGGGCGGCAATCATGCGTCCGCCGTGATTTTTTCAACTCGACGCGCAGCCGTCGAATCGCTCGGCGCGCGCGTTGTTCATCGACTGCGGATAGTGGCTGGGATCGGGGGCGATAAGGCATGTCGGTGGCTGTCGTGAGCGTACGAATGGCGAGTGCATCGTCCCCCCCAAGACCAGACCAGCGCTTGCGCTGCGCCTGCCCCGGTGATGAACCCGTCGAATCGAACCACTGATACAAAGCCGTCACCACGCCCGGCCAAGGGGCCGAGCGGGCGGCGCGTCGTAGCTGCCGCCATGCATGCGGTTCGCCCGTGCGCCACGCGTCGTACATCGCCCGAACATGACGCACGGCACGAAGTCCTTTCGTGTAAAGGCGTGGCCATGACCAGACGACAGCCACCAGCAGTAGAATCACGGTCCCGAGGGCAATCAGATCCCGGAGATCGAGCACCAGAATCCTGTGGGTTGCTTTCGCGCCGACTTCCGCAGGAATGGCGAAGAGCGGTGTATCGGCGGCCCCCCTCGCGGAGATTCGAAGTGCCGGGACGTCAACGCGCTCGATCTGCTGCGTTCGCAGATTCCACCACTCGACAGTGATCGCAGGGAGTTCGAAGCGGCCGCTGCGATTGACGACATACATTGCGCTGTCACGGCGCTCCCCTGCGACAAGGCTTCGCCCGGTGCCCAAATCATCCTGCGTACTCGCCGGCTGGGGATAGCGTTGCAGGCCATCGACATCGCCCAGTGGCGCAGGCGGAATCAGAATGGACTCCGTCCCGTCTGCCCGTTGAGTGATCGTTCGTGTGACGGTGTCGCCGACGTGCAGTGAGCCGCCCGCCGGGTCAAGCGTTTGCGAGACATGCAGACCGTGTGTGGGGAAGAACGCCCGCATCGCCTGAGCCCCGGGCGGGACCGTCGCTTCAAATTTCAAGCCCGGCGTCGTCAAGGTCACGGGCGCCGGCGCGCCACTCGGTGTCACATGAATGACTACTGGGGGAATATCGAACGCGCGGCCGGCTTGCGGGGCAATCCGATAGGTCCGGCTCACGCCAAACCACTCCCGGCCATCGATCGTCTCGGTCAGGTTTTGCGCTTGCTCATCCGGTAACGTGACGATCGCGCCGGGGATATCAAACAGTGGCCAATCCGGGGCATCGGTGAAATACGTCGTCGTCAGCACATCCACGACCAACTTCACTTGTGTGCCCGCAACGACCGGACCGGCAGGTTCGAGATGCGCCCGAATCATCGTGCCCGGGGGTTCCTGTGCGCGACAGACCGGTATCACCAGCAACGCGGCGAAGGTCAACACGAGCACACGGAATATGTGGCTCATCGCGCCTCCCCGGTTGGCTTGGAGGCAGGCGTTACACTGCCAGCCAGTGCAGCGCCCGATTCAACGCGGATGTCCCGGACGCCTGCCGGGTGCTGCGCCTCTACGGCGAATCGTTGTCGAAGGAAGACGGCCGGCGAGGTATTGAGCCCACGCATCCAGATGTCCTCGGACGTCGGCATCGCCACCATCGCCGTCATGCCCTTCCCCTTGGGCTTGTCGAACGTAATCTCGTCGGCTTTGACCTTGGCTTGCGGTTCGTCCTCGGCGTCCTCGTTCTGCTTTTTGCGCGTTTCCATCAACGCGAGATTGTTTTTCGCAGGCGGCCAGTTCGGGTGAAGCGCTAGCGCGTGTTGATAGGCCTGAATGGCACCCTCGATGTCTTCGAGCTTTGCCAGCGTGTTGCCTACGTAAAACGCCGCTTCAGCGGAATGCGAGCGCGCCAGCGCCTCCGAGAACGTGGCGAGCGCATCTTCATACGCGCCAGCGGCGTACTGCGCCCTGCCCTTCCACATCAGATCGTCGAACCGCGCGGCGGCCGTTGCGAAGTCACCGCGACTGAAATACCAGCGCCCTTGCTGATCATGGGTGGCGAACGCGTCGATCCAGCGCCAGCCAGTGGTGTTCGCCGGCACGGCGTCGGTAGCATCCGCCGCCCTGACCACCTCGGGCCCTGAAGACATGCCCACCAGAAATGCCGCAACGATTGACCATTTCACCGCCCATCCCCGCCGGAACGAACCCAGCACGATCAGCAAGAGCGGGACGATCAGCCAAAAACCGTTCTCCCGCCACACGGGCACGCGTTGTGCTGCCTCGGCGTCTGCCAAAAAGGCCTGCGCGCGACGTCTCACCCAACTCACGTCGTCCTCGTCGGCGCGCAAGCTTGCGAGCGGAATGTCTGCGGCGTTGGCCAGCGACTGAATACCCCGCTGATCCAGTCCGGTGGCAACAGCCTGCCCGGTGTCGTTGCTATCCGCGGTGCCGTCCGGGCGCCGAATCACGCCGCCTTGCGGTGTGCCGACGGCAAGCCAGAGCAACTGGTGCTTCGACGCTTTGGCACGGGCGACAAAGGTGTCCCTCACCGCCGGATCGATGCCATCGCTGACGAAGACGATCGTCCCGGGTGTCGTCTCGTGAGCCAGCAGCCGTTCTGCTTCGGCCAGCCCCAGATCCATGCGTTTGCCGTCATGTGGCATCAGATCGGGAGACAGCGCAGGCACATACAGCGTCAGCATGTCCAGATCGTCGGTCGGCGGCACCACCAGATGCGCCGAGCCACCGAATACGATCAGGCCGGTCCGTGCACCTTTGCGCGATCGGGCGATGTCCAGCACCTTCGTCTTCGCCCGATCGAGGCGGGACGGCGCAATATCCGTCGCGCCCATCGACTTGGCCAGACTCAGCACGACAACCATGGGTGCCAGATCCTGATCGAACGGCGGGCGGACCTGTTCCCATGTCGGGCCAGCGGCGCACAGCGCCCCCAGTCCCAGCAAGATGCCAATCGTGTCGACGGGTTGAAGTCGGCGTCGGTGGGCTTCGCCGACGATCAAATGCGCCAGCAACTCCGGCGCAATGAATCGTCGCCATTGCAATCGAACGTTGCGGCTGCGGCGCCACAACCACGGCAGCATGAGCGCCGGCACCAGAAGCACGAGCCACCACGGCCGCAGGAAGTGGAAGACGCTCAGGTCAATTTCCATTGACGCCTCCACCGTATGCGTTGTCCGCCATCGCTGACGACGCGGCGTCCTCCGGAGCCGCCGCTGCGTTGTCCCGCCCGCGTGCGCGAATGGCTGCCACGACCAGCGCGCTCGCGTGATAACCGGCAATCAGCAGCAGTGCGATCCCAATCGGTATCCAGAAGTACTCCGTGCGCGGCCGATAGACTTCGCGCTTGACGCGCTCCGGTGTGAGGCGATCGATCTGCGAATAGACGTCGGCAAGGTCCTGCTCGCGCCCAAGCGCCTGATAGGCGTGCCCGCCCGTCAGGCTCGCGATACGTTGCAGCGCCGCGAGGTCCACACGATCTTCCCCCGTCGCATTGACGTCGCCAATGCCGATCGTGTGAATCACGACGTGATGGGTTTTGGCGATTCTCGCCGCTTGCTCGGGCGGGATGCGACTGGCCGTATCGTTGCCGTCCGTCAGCAGTATCAATACCTTCTCAGGTGCCGCGGACTTCTCCATGAGCTTGACGGCGAGCCCGATGGCGTCACCGATAGCCGTGCGAGGCCCGGCCATGCCAATCTGCATCTGATCGAGGAGAATGCGGATGCTGTCGTGATCGAGCGTCAACGGCGCCTGCGGATAGGCGGCGTCGCCGAATGCGATGAGCCCCAGCCGGTCCCGCGCACGTTTGCTGACGAAGTCGGCGACGACGTTCTTGACGGCCGTGAGCCGGTCCGTATGTTCGCCCGTTGAAGCGCTCACGAAGTCAGGCGTGGACATCGATTGTGAAAGATCGATGGCCAGCATCAGGTCCCGCGCCGGGCTTTCGTGCGTGATCGGTGGACCGACCCAGACGGGTCTTGCCGCTGCGGCGACGACCAGCACCCAGACGACGCACAACAAGATGCGCTGGAGCCAGTTGCGCCGCAGACGGATACCGCCCGGCGCGGGTCGTTCGCCGGCGGCCTGCGCCATCTCCTGAAAAAATGGCACGCGAATTGCTGACGCGACGGTGTGAAACGGCGGTACTAGCCACGCCACCAATATCGGTAGCGGTAACGCGCAGAGGAACCACGGGAGCTCAAGTTTCCACATGGTGATCACGGATCCATTGCGCGGCGTGATGTACCAGCGTGTCGATGTCGGACTGCGCCAAGGCGCCGGTCGCGCTCTGCGGGGCGTAACACGCCAGCGTCAGAATCTGTCCGGACGCGCCGTCGAAATTCCCCTTTGTCTGGTTAAGGAAGGCAATCCATTGGTCGCCTTGCAGCGTGCCAACATGTGCAGCCGGATAGGCGGCCAGTGCCGTGCGCTTGAGCAGGACCGCCAGCGCGGCCAGCGACTCACGGCGCTGCGCGGGGACCGTTGTCGAGGCCATGCGTGCGCCGAGGGCGTCGAGTTCGGCGAGTGCGGCGCGGCGATACCGGTTCCGCCGATACCGTCGCCATTTCCGCCATAGCACGGCCAACAGCACCACGAACAGACAGACCGCAAAGGCCGCCCACCCCCATGTTTGCGGCGTGTAGGGCACTTGGGGCGGAAGCGCGAGCTCCTGAATCCCATCACCGACCGGGGCGGAAGTGCTCATAAGCCGCCCCCCGCGTGTACGGGTTCGCGACGTGCCGCATGCGATTGCCGGCGTGCGCCGAGCAGATGGCGTATCTGATCGATGGCGGGTTCGGCCGTCGAGACCGGCAACCAAGGCACGTTGCTGCGGCGTAGCAGTTCCGCGACCTGTGCGGTGCGGCCCTTGAAGAATTCAGACACGGGGACACGTACTCGCTCACGCTCGATCTGCAACTCGACCTGAAGCAGCCCTTCGCTCACGACCAGCGTCGCCGGGTTCTGAACGTGCTGCCAAAGCGGGTCATAGACCAATGCAGCCACGACATCGTTGTGCGTTCGCAATTGCCGCAGTAACGCTTGCGTGTGTTCATCGGCGCCCGCGAAATCGCTGGCGATCACGATCAAGTGGTCATGGGGACTCGTATGCAGCAACTGGCCCAATGCGTCGTTGAGTTGCCGGTAATTGCTGCGCGCAGGACTGTCGGCGCACAGTTGGCCGTTCATCGTGACGACCGTGCCGAACAACCGAGCGATATTGCGGCGGCTTCGCAGAGACTTCACGCGCACGATGGACGCGTCGTCGAACGCCATGCCACCGACCCGGTCACCGTTCGAAAAACCCATCCACACGGCCATGGCGGCAACCTCGGCGGCTACCACCGACTTGAACGCACGCCGCGAGCCAAAGTGCATACCGATGCGTTGGTCGACCACCACCGTCACGGGGCGATCGCGTTCTTCGGTATAGGCGCGTATCAGCGCCCGCCCCAATCGCATCGACGCTTTCCAGTCGATGTGCCGGATGTCGTCGCCTGGCACGTAGGCGCGAATTTCGTCGAAATTCAGTCCGCGACCGCGAAGGCGCGATGCATGCCCACCCGACAAGACGCTTCTCACCGGGAGCGGATCCGTCATTCGCATGCCGCGCACGTGCCATTCGAAACCCATCAGATAGGGCACGTCGACGTGAACGCTTCCGATCACGGTATTGGGGGCTTCCGACAGGGATGAATCGTTCGATGCGGGCCGATGCATGCGTGCCTCCTGCCGCAGATGGATCGTGCAGTGCGTGTCAGGCGGGTACCGGGGTGTTCTTCACCAATCGATCGATCACCGCGTCGGCGTCGACGCCATCGGCATTGGCTTCGTAAGACAAGATGAGGCGATGCCGTAACACCGGATGCACAACGGCACGAACATCGTCGGGTGTCACAAAGTCGCGTGTTTCCAACCACGCGTGAACACGGCTGGCGCGATCCAGACCAATCGCGCCGCGTGGGCTCGCTCCGACCTCAATCCACCGCGCCAGATCGTCGTCGAGGGTTCGCCCATGACGCGTTGCACCGACCAAGGCGACGATGTAGTCGTCGATGGCGGGCGACACCTCAATGCCCTGAATCGCCTGCCGGGCTTCGAAGATATCGGCCTGCGAAAGTGGATTTGCCACCGCACTCCCCTCACTCGCGACTTCCAGACGAAGCATCCGGAGCATGTCCTTTTCGCTTTTTGGTGAAGGGTAAGTAATTTGAATTTTCAATAGAAACCGATCCATTTGGGCTTCCGGCAACGGATAGGTGCCTTCTTGTTCAATCGGATTCTGTGTCGCCATCACCATAAAAAGCTTTTCCATCGGGTGCGTCGTGCCCGCGACGGATACCTGACGCTCTTCCATGGCTTCCAGTAACGCCGATTGCACCTTTGCCGGGGCGCGATTGATTTCGTCGGCAAGGATGAGATTTCCGAATATCGGGCCGGGTTGGAACCGCAGAACGCGATCATTGCCGCTTTGCAGCAATGTCTCCCCACCCGTGATATCCGACGGCAGCAGATCCGGCGTGAACTGAATACGGCGCATCGTCGCCGCCAGACCTGCCGCGATGGCCTTGACCGTCCGCGTTTTCGCCAGCCCGGGCAGGCTCTCGAGTAATACATGCCCGTCAGCGAGTAACGCAATCAGGATCTGCCGGACCACGTCGTCTTGTCCGATAACGGTTCTGGCGATATTTCTTTCAAGCTCAATAATGGATTCGCGCATAATTAAAGTAATTTAAATTACTAATAAGTACTGAGTAATGCACGTCATTAATGGCAATGGCAGGACAGACACTAAGCGATAGATGATTCATCAGTCAAATAAATTGAAATATTTCGAAGTTGTTATTGAATGCGTTTTGAATTGCAGATAATCTGCGACGCATCGGCAGCGTGAATGTATTCATCAAATTCAATTCGGCGTCACCTTGTTTTTTGTGACTGACTCATCAGTACGGAGTGCATCATGGCCAGGCAAAAGAGTCGCAAGACGTCGGACAGAAATGACAGCGCGGCACTGACGGACGCGTCGAAGCACGCCGTCCCCGCACGACGAAAATTCCTGATGTGGTCGGGTGCCGCCTTGGGCGCGTCGATCGCGGCAGGCGCCGCCGTCTCGTGGGCGGTAGGCCGTCAAGACACGTCGGGCGCCGCGCACGTTGCCATCGTCCTTGGCGACGGCGTGCGAGGACCCACGCAGATGGCATGGGTACCCGGCGGTGATTTCCTGATGGGCAGCGACAGCCGCATGGCGCAGCCCAATGAGAAGCCTGCACACAAGGTGAAGATTCACGGTTTCTGGATGGACCAGCATCACGTCACGAATGCGCAATTCCGACGTTTTGTCGACGCCACCGGGTACGTCACGACTGCCGAGCAGAAGCCCGACTGGGAAACACTGCGCGTTCAATTACCCCCGGGAACCCCTCGTCCCCCCGACAGTGCCTTGGTTCCCGGGGCGATGGTGTTCGTTGGCACAGACCGCCCGGTGCCCTTGCAGGACTACTCGCGCTGGTGGCGTTTTGTCCCCGGTGCCGACTGGAAGCACCCGCGCGGACCGGGCAGCGACATCGCCGGCAAAGACGATCATCCGGTCGTTCAGGTGTCCTACGAGGATGCGCAGGCCTATGCCAAGTGGGCGGGCAAGCGCCTGCCGACCGAAGCCGAATGGGAATTTGCCGCGCGCGGCGGACTTGAACAAGCCACCTACGCGTGGGGCGATCAGTTCTCGCCCGACGGCAAGCAGATGGCAAACGTCTGGCAGGGCGAACAATCTCAACCCTTCCCCGTGGTGAGTGCGAAAGCGGGCGGCGCCATCGGCACCAGCCCCGTGGGCACGTTCCCGCCCAATGGATACGGCTTGTCCGATATGACCGGCAATGCGTGGCAATGGGTCGCCGACTGGTATCGCGCGGACCAATTCCGACGCGAAGCTGCACTGGGCAAGCTGGTTAGCAATCCGGCGGGGCCTTCCGACTCGTGGGACCCGGCCGAACCGGGGGTTCCGGTGCAGGCACCCAAGCGCGTGACACGCGGTGGCTCCTTCCTTTGCAACGAGACCTACTGCATGAGCTATCGCCCCAGCGCACGCCGAGGGACCGATCCGTTCAACAGCATGTCGCACCTCGGGTTCCGGTTGGTCATGGACGACGGCGCCTGGCAGGCGTCGCGCGCCGCTTCGGCAAAAACGCAGCTTTCAAGCCGCTGAGAAGGAGACGACAATGCGCGCAGCCATCATGCGCAGGGCCTGGCGTTCCCGAGCCATCGCACTCCTGTGCGCGCCGTTACTCATTGCCGCCTCGGCATGCAGCTCGACCGGCAGCGTCACCACTGCGGCAACATCGCCCGCGCCTGCTGCCGTGGCTTCCGCCCCTGCCCCCGACTTGCCTTCGTGGCGCGACGGACCGGCAAAAGACACCATCACCCGCTTTGTCACCTCCGTCACGACGTATGGCGCTGCGACCTACGTGCCGCCCGATCTGCGCGTTGCCGTGTTCGACAACGACGGCACGCTCTGGAGCGAACAGCCGCTGTATTTCCAGTTTCTCTTCATGATCGAACAGGTGCGCGAGCAGGCACCGAAGCACCCCGAGTGGCAGAAAAACCCGGCGTTTGCGCCGCTCATGAAGGGCGATCACGCGGCGCTGGCAGATAAACAGAAACCGCTGCTCCAGTTGTTGGCGGCGGCCAACAGTGGCATGAGCGTTGACGACTACGACGTGCGCATTCGCACGTGGCTCGCCAACGCTCGCCATCCCCGCTTCGCCCGTCCCTTCACCGAGTTGACGTATCAGCCGCAAAAGGAATTGCTGGCGTATTTGCGCGCCAACGGCTTCAAGACCTACATCGTGTCGGGCGGGAACACCGAGTTCATGCGCCCCTGGGCGGAGAGCGCTTACGGCATCCCGCCTGAGCAAGTGATTGGGACCGTTCAAGGGCTGAAGCTGAGTTCCGTCGATGGACAACCGCAGTTGGTGCGCGAGCCCAAGGTGGACTTTGTCGACGACGGTCCCGGCAAGCCGGTCGCTATCTATCGCAGTATCGGCCGCCAACCGATTCTTGCCGTCGGCAACTCAGACGGCGACCTCCAGATGCTCGAATACACCACCCGTGGCGTCGGGCCTCGCCTCGCCATCCTCATTCATCACGACGACGCCGCGCGTGAATATGCCTATGACCGCAAATCGCAGGTCGGCAAGCTCGACCGCGCATGGGACGAGGCAATCAAACGCGGTTGGACCGTCGTCAGCATGAAAGATGACTGGCGCGAGATTTTCGCGCCGCCTTCAGCGCCCTCCGATCACCCAAAGTGAACGTGCACCACCGGCCACGAGGCTATGCGATTCACCATCGCAGCGTCCCGTGCTGAACCTTCGACTTTCGTTGCCAGGAGGTAACAATGCGGTTTTCCGTCAAGCGGCTCTTGAGCCTTTCCAGTACCGCAGTGGTGACACTTACCGCTGCGTACGTGCTGGTGGTGCCCGGTGATGCACCGGCACAAAACGGGGCGAAACCCCCGAATATTCTGGTGATATTTGGTGACGATATCGGGCAGTCGAACATCAGTGCCTATACCCAGGGGCTGGTCGGCTATCGGACACCGAACATCGACCGGATCGCCAAGGAAGGCATGATGTTCACCGACTACTACGCGGAGAACAGCTGTACTGCCGGCCGGTCGTCGTTCATTACCGGACAAACGCCATTGCGCACCGGGTTGTCGAAAGTGGGCGCACCAGGTGCGTCGGTCGGGTTGCAAAAAGGCGATGTCACTATCGCCGAAGCGCTCAAGCCGCTCGGATACGCCACGGGTCAGTTCGGCAAGAATCACCTGGGCGACCGCAACGAGTATCTGCCGACGGCCCACGGGTTTGACGAGTTCTTCGGCAACCTCTATCACCTGAACGCCGAAGAAGAGCCTGAGCGTCCCTATTGGCCGAAGGATCGTAACGATCCGTACGTCAAGAACTTCTCGCCGCGCGGCATCATCCATAGCACGTCGGACGGCAAGGTGCAGGACGTCGGGCCGCTCAATCGCAAGCGCATGGAGACGATCGACGACGAGACCGAAGGCAAGGCTGCCGAGTTTATCCAGAAGCAGGTCAAGGCCGGCAAGCCGTTCTTTGTCTGGATGAACTTCACGCGCATGCACGTCTACACGCACGTGCGGCCGGAGTTCAAGGGCAAGAGCGGGATGCCCGGTAACGAATATGCCGATGGCATGTGGGAACACGATCAGGACGTCGGCAAGCTGCTGAAGCTCGTGGACGATCTGAAGATCGCGGACAACACGATCGTGATCTACACGACGGACAACGGTCCGAACATGTGGTCGTGGCCTGACGCCGCAATGACACCGTTCCGCAGCGAGAAGGACTCGAACTGGGAAGGCGCATTCCGGGTGCCGGCAATGATCCGATGGCCGGGCAAGATCAAGCCGGGCACCGTGTCCAACGACATCTTCTCGGGTCTCGACTGGTTCCCCACGCTGCTGGCTGCGGCTGGCGACACCGGCGTGAAGGATCGCTTGCTGAAAGGCTGGACACCCAAGGGCGGCAAGACGAACTTCAAGGTCCACCTCGACGGGTATAACCAGTTGCCGTACCTGACCGGCAAGACCCCCAAAGGCGCACGCGACGACTTCTACTACTTCAATGACGACGGCGAGCTGGTTGCCATGCGGTTTGGCGACTTCAAGGCCGTTTTCTGCGAGCAGCGGGCGCCGGGCAATCTGAATATCTGGCAGGAGCCATTCACCTGCCTGCGGCTGCCGAAGATATTCAACCTGCGCATGGACCCCTATGAGCGAGCGGACATCACCTCCGATCAATACAACGATTGGCTGGCCAAGAACGCTTATCTGACGGCGATTGCGACGATGAAGTCATCCGAATTCCTTCAGACGTTCGTGGCGTATCCGCCGAGTCAGCGCCCTGCCAGCTTCAGCGTTGATCAGGTCCGTAAGCAGGTCAACAAGAAGATTGACGAGTCGTTCAAGAAGCGCGGGCTTGAATAACCCGCAGTCCGTGTAGCGCATACCGTGCCGGCGCGACCCCGCGTCCGGCACGGTTGAGCAGAACTGGAATGTCTTCCCATGCCCACCACTGACTTGTCGACGTTGCCTTCCATCCAACCTGCCAAAGCGAGCGGCGAGCCCGCCAGCGAAGCCGTAAATCTGCCCGTTGACGCGGTGCCCGAACGCATCCCTTATTTACGCTCGGCAGCGTGTCTGCTGGTGCTTTCCGGTGCAGCGGGGCTGGTCTTTCAGATGCTGTGGATCAAGCAACTGTCGTTGATCGTCGGTGTAGAAGTGCACGCAATTTCCATCGCAGTGAGCGCATTTTTTGGTGGACTGGCCGTCGGAAGCTGGTACTTCGGACGAAAGGTCGATGCGGCTGGCCAGCCGTGGAAGCTCTATGCAGCGCTGGAAGCCTGTGTGGCGGTGAGTGCTGTCGTCAGCACCGCGCTGATGGCCATCGCAGCGCCGTGGTTTGTCTGGCTCGAGGCACGAACCGGAGCGCTCGCGTGGTGTCTGCCCTTCGTGCTCGTCGGTGTGCCTGCGATTTTCATGGGTGGCACCGTGCCGGTATTGCTTCGCGCCTGCCGTCCGGCGAGTGGCGCGCTGGCGGGAGTCATCGGCGGAAAGCTTTATGCGGCGAATACGGCTGGCGCCGTGCTCGGCGTTCTCACGGTGCCGTTCCTGTTGATGCCCGAGTTCGGCATTCAGGGCAGCGCGCGCGTCGCCGCTGCGCTCAACCTTTTAATTGCTCTGCTCGCGTTGGCCGTGCAGCGCCGTGCCGACCGGGCACCTGTGCCACAAGAAACGATTGACCCGAGCATCGCGGTCGCTGGCGATACCGCGCCACATGCCGCTCCCGCAACGCCGGCACGGTTTGCCCTGTCGATTTACGCCGTCGCCGGGGGCATCGCACTCGGTTACGAGGTGTTCTGGTCGCAAGCGCTGGTGCAGTTCGTCAGCACGCGGGCGTTCGCGTTTGCTGTCGTGTTGGCGACCTATCTGTCGGGCATCGCCCTTGGCAGCTCGCTGGTGTCGCGCCATGTGGCGCGTTGCCGCGACGTATGGGGTACCTTCGCGACTCTCATCGCGGCATCCGCGGCGTCCGCCGTGGTCATGACCTTCCTGCTGGGTGACTGGATCTTCGGACTTCAGGCCGACGTTGCGCACGTGACGCTCCAGCTCTCGCGCAGCGAGACCGTCGCCATGTGCGCACGCTTTCTCGTGGCCAGTGGTGGTGTCGTGTTCATTCCCACGCTGTTTCTGGGCGCCGCGTTTCCCTACGCGCTTCGCATGGCAACGAACGAAGGGCATATCGGCCAGAACGCAGGCCGACTGATCGCGCTTAATACCGTGGGCGGCATCGTCGGAACGCTGGTGACCGGATTCTGGTTAATTCCCACGTTAGGTCTGGTCCGCACGCTCGCCGTGCTGGCGGGTGGTGCGGCGATAACGGCGCTCATTGTTGTTGTGCGCCGTCCGGCTGACACACGGGCACGCGTCATCGTTGTGGCACTTGGCGTGCTCGCTGCGGCAACAGCACTGCTGACGCCCGCTGACCGATTCGCCAGCTTGCTCGCCAATGCGCGCGGCGGCGACGTGGTGCTGTACAAGGAGGCGCAAGGCGCAACGGTCACCGTACTCCGGCAGGCATCGACTTCGCACACCTTCAATCGCTTGTACATTCAGGGCGTTTCGAATTCGGGCGACACGATGACGTCGCTTCGTTACATGCGATTGCAAGCGCTGCTGCCGCTGATCATCTCGAACGGCGAACCGAAGAGCGCGATGGTCATCGGCTTGGGCACCGGCATTACAGCAGGGGCACTGCTGCAATACCCGGGGTTGGTCCGCAGAGAAACCGCCGAACTGCTTCCCGCCGTCGTGCAGGCTGCCGCGCAATTTCAGGGCAACTACGGCGTCACGTCCGATCCGCGCATGCGAATCCGGGTCACGGACGGACGGCGTGCCCTCCTCGCCAACGAACGGCAGTTCGATTTGATTACGCTCGAGCCGCCACCGCCGAGCGCGGCAGGCGTCGCGAACCTTTATTCGACAGACTTCTACCATCTGGCAGCGCAGCGCCTCACAACGGGCGGGATGGTGGCCCAGTGGTTGCCGCTCCCAACGCAGAACGAAGCGGATACCAAAGCGCTGATCGCGAGCTTCATCAAGGTGTTCCCGAACGCCAGTCTCTGGACCACGGAGCTTCACGAGATGTTGTTGGTGGGGTCGATGCAACCTCAGGTACTGGACGCCGGATCGATTTCGCGTCGTTATGCGCAACCGCAAGTCAGCCGTGCCCTGCGCGAGGTCGGCATCGGTTCGGCAGGCGCATTGCTCGCGACGTGGGTGACGGACCGTGCAGGGCTGGCGTATTACGTCGAGGACACCGCCCCGGTGACCGACGACCGTCCCAGCATCGAGTACGCGCCTTGGGTTCGATCAGGCGCGTTTCCGAACACGCTTGAACACCTGCTGGCGCTACAGGGCAAGCCACCGATCGTGGGGGCGTCGCCTGAACTTGACGCGGATTACACCCGATCGCGTGCTGCATTGCAGGCGTTTTATCGTGCGTCGCTGGCGGCCATGTCCGGCGACCGATCGACGTGGCGGGCGCGGTTCGATCAGGCGTTGTCGCTCGAAGCAAACAACCCGTACTTCAACTGGTTTGTCGCGTCCCGGCCAACGAGCGCTTCGCAAAGTGCGCCGCAGCGGGCATCCCGTCCCATCACGCAATGACACGGAAGAGGACCCCATGAGCCCTCGTTGTCTCGACGCCATCGGTATGACTGGATTTGCTGGGTTTTCGGAACGGCACCCCCGCCTTCGCAAACGCGCGCGGCTGGCGGCACTTGTCATCGGAGCGGCAACGTCGGCGCTGTCCGGCACCGCCGCGTGGGCAACGGAAGGCGGCTTGGGCCGACCGATCAGCGGCGCGACGGTGCAGCCAGACGCCGGCGTCGTTTCGCCCACGCCGATGGTGGCCGTCAATTTTGCCGAGATCTACTTTGACGGCAGCATCGGCGGCAGCAAGTCGGTGCCGGTGGCGGGCAAGACGTCGCTCGGCCTCGATGGTGAGATTGCCTTCACCCTCGCGACCATCCTGAAGACGTGGGACACGGGCACCGGAAACTGGAATTTCGCTTCTAGCTTCACCTTGCCCTATGTGTGGACGAAGGTCTCCGCGACGCTCGGCACCGACCGAAGAAGCGCTACGACGTCGCAGAATGCGTCCAACCTTTTCGATATCAGCTTCACGCCGCTGATTGCCGGCTATCACTTTTCGAAGACGGAGCACATTGCGTTCTCGGTCAACGTCTGGGCGCCGACGGGCCGCTACGATCCCAACGCGCTCGCCAACCCCAGCCTGAACAACTGGACATTCATTCCGCAAGTCGCTTACACCAAGATTCTTCCTGCCTACGATCTCGAATTCGATGTGGTCGCTGGCGTTCAGTTTTACACCCGCAACACCGCCACGAATTACCAGAACGCCCCGTTGTTCACGCTCGATGTCATGGGGCTCAAGCGATTTGCGAACGGGTTGGGTGTTGGGCTGATCGTCGGCACGGTCCAGCAGTTGGGCAGCGACAGCGGACCGACTGCCGACCAGTTGAACGGCTTTCGCGGGCACGACATTGCCCTCGGCCCGATCGTGACCTACGACACCAAACTCGACGGCAAGCATCCGTTGTCCTTTTCTGCTCGATGGGTGCCTACCGTGAGCAGCACCAATCGCCTGAAGAGCACGGCCACGTTCATGGCCACGGCGACGCTCATTTTCTGATGTATTCCCTTTCCCCGAAACGGGAGGTACTCATGCGATCCGTCATCTTGTGTGCAGGCCTGATCATGTCAGGGCTTGCGTTTGCCCAGAAGCCCGCGATCTATCCCGCCCACGGCCAGAGCGCTGAAAAACAGAGTAGCGACGATGGCGCGTGCTACGCGTGGGCCAAACAGAACACCGGCGTCGACCCGGCCGTGGTGGCGCAGCAGGCACCGCCGCCGCAGGGCCCGACGGGCGCACGCGTCGGCGGTGCGGCACGCGGCGCGGCCGCCGGTGCCATCATCGGCGACGTCGCGCACGATGACCCCGGACACGGGGCTGCCGTCGGCGCCACAGCGGGCGCCGTTGCCGGTGGTGTGCGTTCACGACGGCAGCATGCGGCGCAGGCACAGGCCGCACAAAACAACCAAAACTCGCAGATGACCAGCTACTGGCATGCCTATGGCGCGTGCATGGAGGGCCGTGGATACACGGTCAAGTGAGCCCGCCGGATTCAATGACACCGCTCCCCGCGCCGCGTATCGAGCCGCGCAAGCGCTGGACGTTGTCGCTCGTCTGGCTGGTACCGCTGGTCGCTGCCGTGATCGGTCTGACGCTGGTTGCGCGATCGATCCTCGACCGGGGGCCGACGGTCACCATCGAGTTCAAGAGCGCCGACGGTCTTGAGGCGGGCAAGACCAAGGTCAAATTCAAGGAAGTCGATATCGGTGTCGTCAAGGATATCGAGCTTTCCCCTGATCTTGCCTCGGTGCACGTCACCGTCGATCTGACGAAGAACGCGAAGCGATTTGCCACCCGGGGGTCGACGTGGTGGGTGGTGCGTCCACGCATTGCCGGTGGGAGCGTGTCCGGCCTCTCCACGCTGCTCTCGGGCGCATACATCGGCGCGGACGCCGGGAAATCGCGCGACGTCGCAACCCACTTCGTCGGGCTGGAAGTGCCCCCAGTCGTCTCCAGCGGCCAAGCGGGGAAATCGTTCGTCTTACACAGTGCAGAGATCGGATCGCTGGACACCGGGTCGCCCCTCTACTTCCGCCGCATTCAGGTGGGGCAAGTTGAAACGTACAAGCTCGATGCCGATGGCAAAGGCGTCACGCTGCGTGTCTTCGTCCGTGCACCTTTCGATCAATACGTCGGCAGCAACACACGCTTCTGGCATGCCAGCGGCATCAACCTGCGGCTGGATTCGAGTGGCTTTCAGGTGAACACCCAATCGCTCGCGTCGGTCGTCATCGGCGGCATTGCGTTTCAGGCGCCGGCGGACAGCGGCGCCGGGGTCATGGCCAAACCCGATCAGGCGTTCTTCCTCGCCGAAGACGAAGCGAGCGCCATGAAGATTCCCGATGCGGAACCCGTACGCGCGGTGTTTCGCTTTTCGCAATCGTTGCGCGGGCTGTCGGTCGGCGCCCCCATCGATTTCCGGGGGATCACGCTGGGCGAAGTCACGGCCATTGGTGTCGAGTTCGATGCGAAGAACAAGAGTCTGGTCATGCCGGTGACGGTACTCGTCTATCCGGAGCGCTTGCGGCGGCGCGATGCGACGGGCAAATTGCCGGTCGAACGGCACGAGCGACGGGAAATATTCACTGCGCTGATTGCGCATGGTCTGCGCGGGCAACTCAGAACCGGCAATTTGCTGACCGGACAGCTCTACATTGCGCTGGACTTCTTCCCGAACGCAGCACGAGCTGAGGCGACAGAAATTGACGGCGAAGTCACGATCCCGACGGTGCCCAATACGCTGGACCAGTTGCAGCTACAGGTCGCCGATATCGCCGCGAAGCTCAACAAGATTCCGTTCGACACCATCGGCCAGAATCTCGACAACTCGCTACGCAAGCTCGACAAGACCATGGAGAGCGCGCAGGGCTTGTTCAAACAACTGGATTCTGAGATCGCCCCCGAAGCGAAGTCTGCGCTAGGCGAAGCCAAGAAAACGTTTGGCACCGCCGAGCGAACGCTCTCCGAAGACGCGCCCATGCAACAGGACGTACGTGGCGCCATGAAAGAGCTCAATCAAACGCTGCGGTCGCTGAATGTCCTTGCGGAATACCTCCAGCTTCATCCGGAAGCGCTGATACGGGGGAAGCCGGTAGATCCGCAGCAGTGACTCTCCGATGTTTCCGCAGCCGGATTTATCTGAATAAAATCGAATACAAATCATGATTAGTAATTCTAATTACTATTAAATTAGTAAAATGAGATAGGGATGCAACCACCCCGGACTGAGCGATCCCTCCCTGTGAAAGCAACAGCTCCGGGAGCCCTCTCCGCGCTCGCCATATCCAATGCCATCGCGATCTTGCTAGGCGCTGACGACGTGCATGCGCAAACAGCGCTTTGTGGCGCGGTTCCGGTGGGGCAGTACGCGAATGGATACTTCTGCCAACCCGCTGCCGGCAACGACGCGTCGTTGTCCACCCAACCGGGAACCGTGTTTTCCACGTCTGCCGGGCACGTACTGCGCGCCACAGGCGTTGGCGCGAACGCGACGGTAAGCGTCAGCGGGACGTCCATTTCGACGGCGCCCCCCACGGCCGTGAATGGTGTTTACGTGCAAATCACCAATCCCGGCGGGACTGCCCCACCCTCCAACGCCACGATCTCGTTCGATGCGGGCGTCAATTCCATCGTTGCGTCGGGCTCGGCGCTAGATACCGTTGCCATCGCCAACGCGACAAGTGGCAAATCATTGATTTCCATCAGCGCCGGTACGACGTTGAACATCACGAATCAAGTCATCGGTAACGAGCATGATGGCCTCGACATCAATGCCAGCGGCGGCGGTGACGCTTCGGTCATTCATAGCGGCGCGGGGACCGTTTCCGTAGTCGGTGGCAACGGCGTCTGGATCAAGGCGACGGGAACCGGCACGGCGACCGCCCAGATCGGCAGTGGTGTGACGTTTATTGTCGATAACACCGCCACGTCATCGCAGGGCAACCATGCGGGCGTACATACCCGCGTGGTTGACGGTGCCAGTCTTATCGACAATGCGGCTAACGTCCAGGCGATCGGGCGCAACGCCTTTGGTTTGTTTTCCGAGGCGACCACAGGCGATGTCGTAATCCGAAATAGCGGCACGCTCACGGCGGACGGCGTCAACGGCTTCGGCATTCGCGCCAGTTCGCCCGGCGGGAGTGTGACGGTGTCGAACACCGGGGCAATTACGACAACCGGCGGCGGCGGACACGGCATTTACGTGAGTAACGGAACGACGGCCAATGGCAATGTATCGGTGGACAACCAAGGCCAGTTGACGGTCGGGTCAACATCGGACGATGCCGGTGCGCGTGCCATTTATGTGCTCTCTCAAGGGACGGGCAATGTTGCCGTCACCGGTTCGGGCAACATTCTCGTGAACGGAAGCCCGACGGCAGCGCGCGGCTACGGCATCATCGTCAGTGCGGGCAGCGGTCACGCGAGCGTCAATTACAGCGGTGCCATCGAAGCACACGGCAACGGTGCGGGCGGCATTCGAATCGACTCCCCTTCGGCAGGCAACGTCGATATCACCTACACGGGCGCCCGCATCGAGACGTTCAATTCCAATGCGAACGGCATCTATGCCACCACCGGTGCGATCGACGGCACGGTGACGATTCGCTCTCAAGGCACCATCGTTACCCATGCAGACGGTGGCTCGGGCGATGGCAGCGGCTCGGGCGCCTTCGGCATACAAGGGCTCAGTCAGGGCGCGGAAGTCACCATCGAAAACCGTGGCCCGCTCATCGACGTCAACGGGTCGGGGGCTGCCATTCTTGCCAGCAACGCGTATCTGGGTGGTGCCGGGCACGGCGATGTCTTTGTCACCAGCACCGGCACACTGGTCGCTCGCGGGAACGCGCAACAAGGGATCCGAACACTGACAGGCACGGGTGGGCAGAACATCGTCAATCAGGGCGCCATTCAGACCAATGGCGCGACCGGTAGCCAAGGTATCTGGGCGAACGCGACGTCGGCAGGCACGGTCTCCATCGACAATTCCGGGGCAATTACCACCATCGGCACCGGCTCATCCGGCATCGATGCACAAACCGCGGGCGGCAGTGTCACGGTCAACAACGCGGCAGAAATCTCGGCGGGCTGGGGGACCAGTGCGGCCGTTCAGGTGAGCGGCGCGACGCAGACGGTCACGAACACGGGAGGCCTGCAAGCGCTGAGCGATGTCGCCGTGCGCGCCGACACCAGCATGACGGGCACGAGCTTCTCGCTCAGCAACAACGGTCAAATGACGGGTCTTGTCACGGCGACTGGCGCGACAACCTCGATCGTCAATGGCGGCCTATGGACACTGCGTAACTTCTCAGACAGCGTGGGCTCGGGCGTGCGGGATACCTGGCGCGTCGCTGCTTCGAATCTCGGCACTGGCGCTGGCAACAGTGTGACCAATACCGGGATGCTGGTGTTGGCAGCGCAACCGTCCAGCGGCGTAACGACCTTTGACGCCAGCGGCGCCTATCAACCGCTGGGACAGAGCGTCAACAGCCCCGTGGCAGGTGGTGCGGTGCAAGGTCAGTTGCTGGGGGTGCCCCAGTTCACTAACGGCGGCACGATCGATTTGACCGGCGGCGGCAGTGCCGTCGGCAATGTTCTGGTCATCACGGGGGCGCAAACGGCTGGTTTAAATGGGGGCGGGAAGTTCATCTCGAACGGCGGGCGTCTTTTCCTGAACACCGTGCTCAACGAAGGCGGCGCCAACAGTCGTTCGGACATGCTGGTTGTCGATTCAACCGCCACTGGCGCTGCGGGTGCAACGCGCATCCGCGTGAACAACGCAGGCGGCATGGGCGCCTTGACCACGGGCAATGGCATCGCCTTGGTCAACATTCTCGACACGACCCCGACGGCCAGCGATGGCGGTGCCTTCACCCTCGATCGCCGCGTCGTCGCGGGACCTTACGAATACCGGCTGTTCCGCGGTGCGGAGGATAGCTCCGGCGGTAACGTCTGGTATTTGCGCTCGGACCGCGAGCCGGACCCCGACCCGCCACAACCGCTGTACCGCCCGGAAGTGGCCGCGTATCTCGCCAATCAGCGTCTTGCCGGGCAAATGTTCGTGCATAGTCTTCACGACCGGCTGGGTGAGCCCCAATACGCCAACGATCAGGCGCCCATGTCTGCGGACGGATTGTCAGAGAACCCGAAATCGGGATGGTTGCGCGTCGTGGGCAACTGGGAAGGCAGTCGCAGCAAGAGCGATATCTTCGGGGTGCGCACGAACGCGTTCCTGCTGCACGGCGGTGTCGAGTTCGCCGACTGGAAACTGCTGAGCGAAACCGACCGAGTCCATGTCGGCGCGATGGCGAGCTACGGAAACGCCACCAGTAACGCCACGGCGCAGGGCAACTCTGCTCGCGCCCAAGGCAAAGTCGAAGGCTGGAGCCTCGGCGCTTACGGCACTTGGTATCAGAACGACGAACACAAACTGGGCGCGTACGTGGACACCTGGGCGCAGTTCGGGTGGTTCAACAACAGGGTCGACGGCGACACGCTCGACAGTGTCCGATACAACGCACACGGCTTTTCCATTTCGGGCGAGGCCGGCTATGCCTTCCCGTTGCGTGGAGACTGGGTCGTCGAGCCACAGGCGCAAGTGATCTACGTCACCTACAACGAGAACGACTTCACAGAGCCCACAGGTACCCGCATCAGCGGGGCCAATTCGTCAGGCGTGGTCACACGGCTCGGCGTTCGCACGCATCGCACCTGGGTTCGTGACGACGGCCGTCAGATTCAACCCTATCTCACGTTGAACTGGTGGCACACGGAGACCGACAGCTCGGTTTCGTTCAATTCATTGCCCCAAGGTTCGATGTACCCCCGCGACCGCTTCGAAGCCAAGATCGGCGTCAATGCGTTGCTGGGGAAGCGCTGGACGGGATGGACCAACGTGTCTGGCTCGTGGGGGCAACAAAGCTATTACCAATACGCCGTTCGGGCCGGCGTGAAATACACATGGTGATGTGTCGACGTTACGACGTTTCGCGAGTACTCATCAATCGGAGATGACCTATGACCGTAGGAAGAAGAAAGTTGCTGAAGTCGGGGCTTTACCTGACCGGCATGATCGGGATGTTGCCTGCGCACATGTCTTTCGCGCAGGATATACACGACAGCGCGCTCAGCAAAGACACCATCACGGAGGCCTACATCTACCTGCTCGGCAGAATGCTGGTGATTCGTCAGGAGCATCAGGATCTCGGGGCACCGGGGGCTGGGTACAACGTCATCAAATACAACCCGCTCGGGTCGGCCGATTTCGTGAACCCCAATCTTGACGTCGCCTATCTGGAAGCGTGGGTGGCCGTTGACGACAAGAGCACCGTCATCCTCGAAGTTCCTGAAATACGCGATCGCTACTACACGGCACAGCTCCTCGACGAGTGGGGCGAAGTGATCGTCAATATCAACGAGCGCACTTTCCCGTCTAAACCGTTTGGCAAATTCGCGCTGGTAAGTCCCGCTGCAACATCGGCAGTACCTTCAGACGCCGCGCGAATTGAGCTTCATGGAAAGAAGGCCAAACTGCTGGCCCGCGTGGAGTTGAAGCGTGATTCGGCGGGTGCCGTTGCGTTGCAGAAGAAATTCAAAATCGATGTCATCAAGAAACCGGTTGTCGCCCCGGCCATTAAGATTCCCTCATTCACCAATCAGGATTTATTGGGTGTTGAGATTTTCGAAAACGTCGATCGTGTGCTTGCCAGTGCCCTTGACGTCTCGCCGGCAGCCCCTGAAATGCAGCAAAAGGTCAGACTGATTTCGGCGAAGATTTCGAAGAACCCGGCGCTGCGTAGCGAGATCGATGCATTTCTACACAAGACGGTCGTGCCGGATTTCAAGGAATTTTCGCTGACCAAGAGTGCGCCTTACCGAAACCATTGGGTCGGCGGCGCGGGTGCAGGCAACTACGGGCGCGATTATCGGATGCGCACGGTGGTCGACTACGCGGGAATCTGGGGCAATGTCGCGAGCGAAGTCGTCTATTTTGTGGCGAGCCGCGACGCCAGCGAACAACTGCTCGACGGCAGTCAGAGCTACACCATCACGTTCGCGAAAGACAACCTCCCGAGCGCCGTGGTGGATGCGTATTGGTCGGTGATCCTTGTCGGCGTCCCTGACTTCCGAGTTGTTCCCAACGCGCTCAACCGATTCAACTTCAACAGTGACTCGTCATTGAAATTTGAGCCCGACGGCGCATTAAAAATCGGCATTGGCCCCAAGCTTCCACCGGGCGTTTCCGAGTCGAACTGGTTGCCATCGGCAACGGGCAAGCCCTTCTCGCTGACGTTCAGAGCGTATGTGCCCAAGGCAATTGTCAAAGCAGGACAGTGGGCCCCACCGCCGGTGGAGCGTCTCAAGTAAGAACACATGCTTACCAAGCTCTATCAGGAGAATGCAATGGCACGACAGGCTCTACTGGCAGCACTCGGCGCTTCGGCACTATTCACCGCCACCCATCTGGCGATGGCGCAACAGCCGATACCGCTATCACCCGACTGGCAGGCGGCAATGCCCGCTGGCCCGGTCGCGGGGACAAAGATTACTGAAGCCTATGCGCGCCTCGTGACACGTGATGCGTATTTCTGGGCATGGCCGATGATGAACATGGCAAGCCGTCGAGCCATGTCTTCACAGTTCACCGAGCGAGCGTACGCGGGGCCCACCCCGATAGCACCGCTCAATCAGCTCACGATGTTGACCGACTACTTCGGCCCGGATGTTCACGTGGTTGCCTGTCCGAATCAGGACGTTGTGTATGGTGGCGGCTTGCTGGCGCTGGATAAGTCCCCAGCAGTGGTTCAGGTTCCCGATTTTGGAGACCGCTTCTGGGTGTATCAGGTGGTTGACGCACGAACCGACGGCTTTGCTCGCTTGGGCAAGATGTACGGTACCAAGCCCGGGTTCTACCTGCTGGTTGGTCCCAACTGGAACGGTACGGTACCGAAGGGAATTTCGGGGGTATTCCGGGCTTCGACGAATACCGGCAATGTCATCCCTCGCATCTTCATGGACGACACTGCCGAGGACAAGAGTGCCGTTCAGGAAGTGCTCAAGAAAGTGATGATGTATCCGCTCGACGAGTACGACGGCACGATGAAGTCCACGGACTGGAAGTCGTTGCCGAAGTTACCCGCGCAGAAACAGGGGGAATCGGAGACGCAGTGGGTGTTCCCCGACAAGTTTGTCGATGCCCTGCCAGCGGCCCTTCAGGACGCGCCTCCCCGCCCCGGCGAGGAGGCACGTTATGCGCAAGTGTTGGCCGTCATCGCGGCCGCCAAAGCGGATCCTGCGCTCCGCAAGGCAATCAATGACGAGGCGGCAAAGGCCGATGTTGAGTTGGTTAAGCCGTTGTTCGAGTTCCGAAATTATGGCATACAGCTTCCGCATCATTGGAGTACGACCAACAACACGGCGGCATTTGGAACTGATTATTTCACTCGGACAGCGGTCGCCAGATCGAACATTTTCGTGAATGCACCCAACGAGACGAAGTACTTCTATCAAGACCTCGATGAGCGCGGTCAGCGCCTGAACGGGAAGCGTCGCTATACGATCACGTTCGCCAAGGGGGCCACGCCTCCCAACTACGGGTTTTGGTCGCTCACGCTGTACAACGATCGTCACTTCTTCGTGCAGAACCCGCTGAACCGCTATTCGCTTGGCACAAAAAACAGGACGCTCAAGTACGACGCCGACGGTTCGCTGACTTTGTACGTGCAGGCAACGTCGCCGGGTGGCGATAAGGAAAGCAACTGGTTACCGGCACCGCGTGACGGCGATTTTTCGCTCTACATACGTTCCTACTGGCCGACATCAGCAGCGCTTGATGGCACGTGGTTGCCGCCCGCGGTCAAGGAAGTGAACTGACGTAGCGTTTGAAATTGATCGTTTGACCCGGACTAGCGAGCGCGAGATCGTCCATCGCTTTTGCGCCTCACTGGTCCGGGCTCGGGCACTGGGTATGGTTGCCAGCCACCCGTTCACTCGATCGGAGCGCGGACACATAGGCCGCGATATCGTCCAGTACCGGCGAGAACTGCCTGACCGGTATGCCGAGCGCTCCCACCAGCAATACGTGTCCCAAATTGTAGTGACGGACATCCACGTCGTCGCCTGCGGCGCGCAGCCGTTGCGCGAAGCGCTCTGTGTTGCCCGGATCGACCACGCTATCACTGTCCCCAACCCCTAGCCACATCGGCGGCTCGTGCCCCGACACGAAATTGATCGGCTGGCTTGCCGTGCGTACCGGTTCGGGGAATATCTTGCGCAGAACATCGCTTTCCAACGGCAGAAAGTCGTAGGGGCCGGCAAGACCGACTACGCCCGCAATCTCGCTCTGCACCATCCCTTGTGCGCATAGATAACGTGGATCGGTCGCCAACAGCGCGACAATCTGCGCGCCCGCCGAATGGCCCATCAAAATCAGCCGCCGGGTATCGCCGCCGTATGCCTGCGCATGATCCTTCGCCCAACGGACCGCCAGCGCCGCGTCTTCCATGAAGCCCGGAAATATCACCTCCGGATACGTCCGGTAGTCCGGCACGATCACCAGAAATCCCCGCGACGCCAGCGCCTCGCCCACAAACCGATAGTCGGCGCGCTCCCCGTTCTGCCAGCTTCCTCCGTAGAAGAACACCACGACCGGCGTGCCTGCCGGTGAGGTCGCGCGCTGCGTTGGCACATAAACGTCGAGCCGCTGACGAGCCGACTCCCCGTAGGCGAGGTCGGTCGACGCCTCGTAGGTGGATCGTGGCGTCAGCGCATTCACCAGATAGGCGGGACTGCACGCGGTAAGGGCCGCCCCGGCTGAGGCGACCAACAGCAGCTTGCTGAGCAAGGTGCCCGACATTGTGGCTCCCATGACTTTGGTTGATCTCGTGCGAATTGAACAACGATGCGCGTGCGCGCCCATGTGGTGGCATTGCCGATAGCCACGGCAACGGGCGCACAGGTTCGAATACGTGCCAGATCGGCTTCCGGATGCAGGATGAACAAAAAAATGTCCATTTTCTTGACGACATCTGCATCCGATGGGCCGCGCCACTCGTATACGCACACATTGCCCCCATCGCCCCTGTTCGATGCCGGAGACCCTATGCTGCGAAACGCCTTGCTGGTATTCACTGCGATCGCTGGCCTGCTGCTGAGCGCCTGCTCGGGCGCGCCCGCCAACCCGAATCCCCTGGCGAATACCCCGCTACAGGTGGTGCCTGTCGATTTGCCCCGCTATATGGGCCGCTGGTACGTGATAGCCAATATCCCGTACTTTGCCGAACGAGACTTCGTGGGCAGCCGCGCCGAGTGGTATCTGCGCGAAGACGGCCGGATCGACGATCACTTTTATGGACGCAATGACGGCTTCGACCAACCGGAACGTCACTATCAATTCCTCGACAGCGTGGTGCCCGGCAGCGGCGGTGGGCGCTGGAGCGTTCGACTCTTCTGGCCGATTTACGTCTCGCAACTCACCTTGTATGTCGACCCGGATTATCGCTATACCTTGCTCGGTTACCCCGACAAGTCGCTTGGCTGGGTCTTCTCGCGCGAACCCATGATGGATGAGGCCACCTATCGCGGGCTGCTGGCGCGCTTTGAGGCGATGGGTTACGACACGTCCCGTTTTCGACGGGTGCCGCAGGTGAGCGGGCAACTTGGGCAGCCGGGCTTCGCTTCGCCCGGCGAAAAGGACTGACAGGTGATCCTGACCTCCCCCCTGTTGACCACCCGCCGCCTCGCCATCTCTTGGGTGTGCGCGGTCTCCCTGATCGCTGCCGGCTCGGTTTCCAACGCACGGGCCGGGTGCCGCGACGACATCGCCGGGGCTCGCCACATCGGTGCGGGAGAATTTTGCGTGCTGGGCTTCTGCCTTTACCGGGCTGAGCTTTGGGCCCCCAAGGCCTCCATTGCACCGCTGTCTTCCGATATCCCGTTTGCGCTGTCGTTGACGTACGAGCGCAGCCTCAGCGGTGCGCGCATCGTCTCAACAGGCATTGACGAGATTCAGCGACTGGCGACACAGCCGATTGCTGACGCAACGCTATCAGCATGGCGCGACGCGATGCGACGCGCCTTCGGTGATGTGTCTCGCGGAGACGAGCTTTGCGGCGTCTATCTACCGGGGCGTGGGGCGCGGTTCTATCTCAACGGGAACGTATCGGCGGAAATTGACGATCCGGCCTTCGCGCAGGCGTTCTTCGGTATCTGGCTCGACCCACGCACCCGCGCGCCGTCGCTTCGCAAGCAATTGCTCGGCGGCAACTGATTTCGAAAAATTTGCATTCATCTGCATCCAGATCGGCATCTCGTGTGTAGAGAAGGTAGCGACCCGATATTCAGGGCGCCAAACGACTCGATCCGACACAGGAGTTTTGCCATGATGCGCATAGTCTCAGTCAGCCTCGCCGCCTCCACCCTGCTCGCCGCTTGCGCTCAGAACGTGCCGATGGCCGGCACGTCAGGTACGCCAGCCCCGGTGGCAGCAGCGGTCAATGTCCCCGACGGTCACACGATTGCTCTGCAAACCGTCGGCAAAGGCGAAATTCTTTACGAATGCCGGGAAAAGAAAGACACCGCAGGCCAGTGGGAATGGACTTTCATCGGCCCGGACGCGGTGTTGATGGACCGCAGCGGCAATGCCGTCGGCAAGTACTACGGCCCGCCCGCGACGTGGGAATCCAATGACGGTTCCAAGGTCACTGCCACACAGGTCGCGATATCGCCCGCCGGTGCAGGCAGCATCCCGTTGCAATTGGTCAAGGCAAACCCGGCCTCCGGCCCGGGCGCCATGCAGGGTGTCACCTATATCCAGCGGCTCGCCACACAAGGTGGCGTGGCGCCGACGTCCGCTTGCGCTACGGCAACGAAGGGCGCCAAGGAGAAGGTGAAGTACCAGGCCGACTACATTTTCTGGAAAGCCGCTTGACACATGTCTGAGCCACGGGCATTTTGCGGAAGACGTAGTCGATCTGTATTGCGTGCCAAGACATATCGCCGATGACTTCCGAGAGGTGCCCGTGCACGACGAGAAGGATGATTTTGACTACGAATCATTGATTGCCGCGTGTGGCAGCAAGGATCGTCGGGCGCTACAGCGGCTTTATGAGCGCGATGGCGCCTACCTTCTCGGCGTGGCCCAGCGCATTGTGCGCGACCGGCAATTGGCCGAAGACGTCCTGCACGATGCCTTCGTCAGCCTGTGGACCAACGCGGCCAGCTTCGACGCCGCCCGTGGCTCGGGGCGTGGCTGGATTTTCAGCATCGTCCGGCATCAGGCCTTGAATGCCATCCGGGGGCGTCAGCGTGAGGTCGATATGGACGACGAAACCCTTGATGCCCATGTGAGTACCGATGCCGTGCATGAAGCGGCTTCGAATTCATTTTCGGTCGATCCGCTAATGCTGGGCCGCCTCGGCGAATGTCTGGAACGGCTCGACGCGTCGCCACGTGCCAGCATTCTTCACGCTTATCTCGACGGCTATACCCACAGCGAAATCGCCGAGCGGCTCCGCTCGCCCCTCGGCAGTGTCAAAGCGTGGGTGCGACGCGGTCTGCAATCGCTACGTGAGTGCATGGGATGACGCCAGAAGAACTTAACGCGCTCGACGATCTTGCGGGCGAATACGTCGTCGGCACCCTGCCATGGGCGCAACGGCAAGCCGTGCAGGCGCGTCTGCGCCACGAACCCGTGTTGACCGCCAAAGTCGCCGAGTGGGAAGCGCGACTCCAGCCACTGGCCGACACCGTGGCGCCCTTGCCGCCTTCAAAACAGCTTTGGCCGAGAATCCGCAGAAGCACGTCAACCACAGGCGCCCAAGGATGGGGGCGCTGGTGGAACAGCGTTCGATTCTGGCGTACCGGCGCCCTTGCCGCGTCGTTTGCAACGGTGGTGCTTGCGGTGGTGCTCGGCGTCCAGCTTCGTACACCGGCACCGGTGCCGCAATTTGTCGTCGTGCTCATGTCGCCGCAGGACAAGACACCGGCGTGGCTGGTGCAAGTCGGCGCGAACCGGAAACTGCGCCTGATACCGCTGAAGTCGCAGGAAGTGCAGCCCGCCAAGGCGTTGCAGTTCTGGACCAAGGCCGATGGCTGGTCCGCGCCGATGTCGTTGGGTCTGGTACAAGCGGGCGAATCGTTGGAAATTTCACTCGATCGCCTGCCGCCGATGCAACCCAATCAACTGTTCGAGATCACGCTTGAGCCGCCCAACGGGTCGCCGATCGGGCGTCCGACGGGGCCCATCCTGTCTATAGGGCGCGCGGTACCGACGACGTGAGGCCACCCGCCTTCGCCGGAAAATGCAGGCGAAACTCTGTCCCGGCAGTGGCGTCGCTTGTCGCGGTCACTGAGCCGGCATGCAGTTCCATGATCGATTTGACGATGGCGAGCCCCAAGCCGGTACCTGTGGTTCGTGTGCTGCCGTCGTTATGGCGCGACGGGTCCACGCGGTACAGGCGGTCGAAGATTCTCGGCAGATGTATTTCGGGGATCACGTCGCCCTGATTGTGGACGGCAATTTCAGCACCGTCGGGGAATGCCGAGCAACGTATCGATATCGTGCTGCCCGGGCGTGAATGGCGAATCGCATTGGTCAGCAAGTTGGCGAGCGCACGGCGCACCAACCCTCGATCGACGACGCAGACGGCATCGCCGCTGACCTGCATCGTCAGACCACCCTCCTCCGCCATCGGCGCGAAGTCCTCGGCAATCGACGCCGCAAGCTCGTGCAATGCCGTGGGTTCCCGTTGCAATTTCGCGTGGGCGGCATCGGCACGCGCCAGAAACAGCATCGACGTGATCATGTGCGACAGCCGCTCGCATTCCTCGATGTTCGACGCGAGAATTGCCTTGTACTCCGCTGGCGTGCGCTCCCGTGAAAGGGCGACCTGTGACTCACCCATCAGGTTCGATAGCGGCGTGCGCAGGTCATGCGCCAGATCGGACGAGAACTGCGAAAGCCGCGTAAAGGAATCGTTCAGCCGGGCGAGCATGCGATTGAACGCGTGCGAGAGGTCGCGCAGCTCTGCCGGGGTGTCGTCGTCCGCCAGCGGCTGGCCAAGCCGTTCGCTCGATACCTGCTCGGCGGCCTGTGTGAGCGTGCGCAAGGGTTTTAATCCGAGGGTCACCAACCAGTACGCCATGGCCGCCACCAGCAACGTGCCCACAATCAACGCCACCACTGCCGTGAGCGCGAAACTGGCCAGCACGTTGACCTGCTCTCGCGGATCGAGTTGCACCACGATCATGACGTGCTCGCCGCCTTGTCCGATGACGTCGTCGGCCGCGACATAACGCAGCCGGACGCCTAACTCAGCGTTAGCGATCTTCTGAACGTGGCGCTCATGCGGAATGTTGTGGCTGTCGACGTACGTCAGCGCCGTTGCGGGGGCACGGTAGCCACGACTCGCGATCAACGTCTTCCCGCTGGCATCCAGCACGGCGAAGTCCAGATTCTGATGCCCGTGCGTCGCGTCGTACCATCGGCGCGGATTGGCACCGATCTCCGACTTGTCAGTGATGCCTCTGAGCTCCGAGCGCAACGAACTGACAGTGCCGAGAAGGTCCTGATGGGCGCGTGCACGCAGTTGTTCTGCCAGTGCGAAGTAGAGATACAAGCCCATGAGCGCCAGCACAGTGAACATGCAGCCAGCGATAAACAGCGTGAGTCTGGCGCGCATCGACCGGGCATGCCGTAGCGGTTCGGCAGCGTTCGTCATGATTCGCGAGGCTCGCGAAGTTCCAGCACGTAGCCCATGCCTCGGACGGTATGAATCATCTTCGTGGCAAACGGATCATCGATCTTGGCGCGAAGGCGTCGCATCGTCACATCGACAATATTGGTATCGCTGTCGAAGTTGACGTCCCAGACCTGCGAGGCAATCAGGCTTCTCGGCAATATCTCGCCGTGGCGTCGCATCAACAAGGCCAGCAGCAGGAATTCCTTCGCCGTCAGCGTAATGCTCGTGCCTTGGCGCACTGCCTTGTGACCGAGCAGATTCAATTCGAGATCGCCGATCTGCAAGACGTCGGGCTCACGCGTGCGCCCACGGCGCAAGATGGTCCGCACGCGCGCCAGCAACTCGGCAAACGCGAACGGTTTCGTCATGTAATCGTCAGCGCCGAGATCGAGTCCCTTGATGCGCTCGTCGAGATCGTCACGCGCGGTCAGAAACAGCACCGGCGTGTGGCGGCGCGCCCGGAGTTCGGCCAGCACCTGCCAGCCGTCCTTGCCCGGCAGCATGACGTCGAGGACAACAAGGTCGTACGCGAGTGTGGTGGCCATGTGCAGACCGTCCACGCCGTCGACGGCGAGGTCGACGACATAGCCAGCCTCCGTCAGCCCCTTCTTCAGGTACTGCCCCGTCTTGTGCTCGTCCTCGACGACAAGAATGCGCATTTCGTTCCTAAGTTGACGTTGAACCACTAACTCTGCCGGCGGAATTTACGTCCCATCCGGGCAACCCAACGATTGGCCGTCCCGCCCTGCGCCTCGCGCCGGCATACGGCACGATAGAGCACAGGCAGCACCAGCAAGGTCAGCATGGTGGAAGACAGAATGCCACCAATGACAACGGTCGCCAGCGGGCGCTGCACCTCAGCACCCGTGCCCGTGGCAATCGCCATGGGCACAAAACCGAGCGACGCGACCAGTGCCGTCATCAGCACCGGGCGCAGGCGCGTCAGCGCGCCTTCCCGAACGGCCACGTCCAACGGGCTTCCGCCGTCTCGGAGATTCCGGATGAAGGATATCAGCACCAGACCGTTGAGCACCGCCACGCCTGAAAGCGCGATAAAGCCTACCGCCGCCGTGATGGAGAGCGGAATGCCACGCAACCACAGCGCGACCAACCCGCCGCTCAGGGCAAACGGAATGCCCGTGAACACGATCAGACCGTCGCGCACGTTGTTGAACATGGCGAACAGCAGCGCAAACACCAGCAACAACGCCACCGGCACGACGATCTTCAACCGGTCGGACGCCGACTGCAACTGCTCGAACTGGCCGCCCCAAGCCGTCCAGTACCCGGCAGGCAGCGCAACTTTCTCGATCTCGACGCGCGCGTCTTCGACAAACGATCCCAGATCGCGGCCCCGCACATTCGCGCTCACCACGATTCGGCGTTTGCCGTTCTCGCGACTGATCTGGTTCGGGCCGGGGCTCAGATCCAGCGTGGCGACTTCGGACAGCGGAATGAACGCGGCACGTTGCATTGCCGGGTCGCCCACGACACCGTCGCCGCGTGGCGTTGCCGCACTCGCAGCGGGGAGCGAGATCGGCAAGCGCCGGATCGCATCGAGGTTCTCGCGCACGTTATCCGACAGGCGCACGACGATGCTGAACCGGCGATCCCCCTGAAACAACGTGCCCGCCGTCTGCCCGCCAAGCGCGGCGGCGACCGTGTCCTGCACATCCGCAACGTTGATGCCGTAACGTGCAATCTTCGCCCGGTCGATGTTGATCGTCAGCATCGGCAGCCCGGATGTCTGCTCGACCTTGACTTCCGTCGCGCCCGGAATCGCTTGCAATCGCGCGCTCATGCGGCCAGCCACTTCGTTCAGCACGTTCATGTCGTCGCCGAATATCTTCACGCCCACATCGCTGCGCACGCCGGAAATCAACTCGTTGAAGCGAAGCTGGATCGGCTGCGAGAACTCGTAGTTGCTGCCCGGAATCGATTGCGCGACACGAGTGACCTCTTCAATCAGTTGCTCGCGCGTCTTGTTCGGATCGGGCCATGCGCTCTTCGGCTTGAGCATGATGTAGCCGTCGGAAATGTTTGGCGGCATCGGGTCCGAAGCGACCTCTGCGGTGCCGGTTCGCGCAAACACGCGCTCGACTTCCGGCAATTGCGAGATCAACGCCTTTTCCAACTGCTGCTGCATCTGCACCGACTGCGTGAGACTGGTGCCCGGAATGCGTAACGCCTGAATCGAGAGATCGCCTTCATTGAGATTCGGCATGAATTCGCTGCCCAGCCGGGTTGCCAGGCCGAATGTCATGAGCACGGCGATGACGGCACCGGCCAGCACGACGCGAGCGTTTCCGAAAGCCCAGTCAAGCGCGGGTTCATATAGACGGCGCGCGGCCCCCATGACGCGGTTCTCTTTCTCCTCCACCCGGTTGCCGATAAAGGCCGCCACCGCCGCAGGAATGAACGTGACCGAGAGCACCATTGCCGCGCCCAACGCCATGACTACGGTGATTGCCATCGGGTGGAACATCTTCCCTTCAACACCTGTGAGGGCAAAGATCGGCAGATAGACCACCATGATGATGGCTTGACCGAACAGCAACGGGCGTCTGGCTTCACGCGCTGCGGCGTAGACCTCATGCAAGCGCTCCTGCATGGTGAGCGGGCGGCCATGCGCCCGCTGCGCATGCGCGAGCCGCAACACGCAGTTCTCGACGATCACGACCGCCCCGTCGACGATGATGCCGAAGTCGAGTGCGCCGAGGCTCATCAAATTGGCGCTGACCCGGCCGGCCGCCATGCCGGTAAAGGTCATCAGCATGGACAACGGAATCACGAGCGCGGTGATCAGCGCGGCACGCAGATTGCCGAGGAACAGGAAAAGAATGGCGATCACCAGCGCCGCGCCTTCAAGCAGGTTCTTCTTGACGGTCGCAATCGCCTTTTCCACCAGCACGGTGCGGTCGTACACCGGAATGGCGGAGACGCCGGGCGGCAGGCTCTTGTTGATCGAGATCATCTTTTCCGACACGGCACGCGACACGGTGCGGCTGTTCTCGCCGATCAGCATGAACACCGTGCCGAGCACGACCTCGCGGCCGTTCTCAGTCGCGGCGCCGGTGCGCAGTTCACGCCCGAGTGAGACCTCTGCAACGTCCTTCACCCGTACCGGAACACCGTTCACGTTGTTGAGGACGACGTTGCCGATGTCCTCCGCGCTTTCGACTTGTGCAGGCACGCGAACCAGATACTGCTCCCCGCGCCGCTCGATGTAACCCGCCCCCACGTTGGCGTTGTTGCGCTCCAATGCGCGCACGACGTCGGTAAACGTCAGCCCGTAAGCGATCAGCCGCGCCGGGTCCGGCGCAATCTGATACTCCTTGGCAAAGCCGCCGATCGTATTGATCTCGGTGACACCGGGCACGCTACGAAGCTGCGGCTTGATGATCCAGTCCTGCACTTCGCGCAGATCGGTCGACGTGTAGGGGGTGTTGTCGGGCTTGCGCGCGTCGGGCGAAGCCTCGACCGTCCAGAGATAGATTTCCCCTAGCCCGGTGGAGATCGGGCCCATCTCCGGGTTGATGCCGGCGGGCAATTTCTCGCGCGCCTGTGCGATGCGTTCGCCCACGAGTTGGCGGGCAAAATAGATGTCGGTGCCGTCCTTGAAGATGACCGTGACCTGCGACAAGCCATAGCGCGACATCGAGCGCGTTTGCTCAAGCCCCGGCAGGCCCGACATCGCGGTCTCGATCGGATACGTGACGCGCTGCTCCGCTTCGAGCGGTGAGTATCCGGGCACATTCGTGTTGATCTGCACCTGCACGTTGGTGATGTCGGGCACCGCATCGATGGGCAGTCGCTGATAGGCGAAGACACCGGCAATGGCGACGGCGAGCGTGACGATCAGCACCAGCCAGCGGTGCGCAATCGAGAACTGAATAATGCGTTCGAACATGCGTCTGGCTCCGGGGCTCAGTGGCTGTGCTCAGCCGTGCTCTTGCCGAGTTCGGCTTTGAGCACGAAGCTGTTGGCGGCCACGTAGGGGGTGTCGGGTGCCAGTCCGCTGACGATTTCGACGTGCGTGTCGTCGCGGCGACCGGTCTTCACCGGCGTGGCGACAAACCCCTGCGCCGTCTTGACGAAGACGACCGTGCGGCCCTCGACGGTCTGAATCGCTGCCTCGGCAACCGCCACCGGCACATTGACCTGACTCGTACCGATGAAGACATTCACGAACACGCCGGGACGCCACATGCGGTCCGGGTTCTCAAGCGACACCCGCGCCTTGGCCGTGCGAGTCTGTTCGCCCAGCAGCGAGCCGACGTAGGCCACGGTGCCCTTCGCCTGTGAATCGAAGGCGGTCGAGCGCACGGTCACGGGGGTGCCCACGCGCACCGCACCAAGCGATTGGGACGGTACGGCGATCTCGGCCCACACAGTGCCCATATCGGACAGCGTGAACAGGTTGGCCGTCTCCGTGACGGCTTCGCCCAGCGCAGCGTGCTTCTCCACGACGGTGCCGTCGAACGGCGCACGCAGTTCAATCCGGTTCAACCCGTCACCGGACGCAGCGCTCGCGCCCACGGCACTCAGCTTTTGCCGGGCATTGCGCACTGCAATGTCCGCTTCCCGCAAGACCTGTTGTGCGGCGATGAAGTCTTGTTCTGCCGAGATCTTTTCTTCCCACAACATCTTTTCGCGCTCGTACGTCTTGAGCGCACCGGCTCTGCGCTCCTGCGCGGTGAGCAGTTCCGCCCGTTGCTCCGACACTTGTGTGCTGAACAGCACCGCGAGCACGTCACCGCGCTTGACCTGCTGCCCGAGACTCACGTTGACCCGCTCGACCACGCCCGGCACGCGCGGCACCACGTGCGCCGTCCGGTCCTCGTTGAAGCGAACTTCGCCGGGCAATTCCATTTGCTCGGAAATCTGAGCCGCCCCCGCTGTCTTGATCTCGATGCCCGCAGCCGACTGTTGCGCGTCGGTCAGCGTCACACGCTCGTCGCCACCAGCCTTGGCCTCGTCGGCATGGTCGTCATGATCGTCATCGCCCTCACCGTGGGCAGCGCCCGACGCCTTCGCGTCGTCATGATCGGCATGCGCATCCTGCTTCGCCGCGTTGGCGGCCTTCGAGTCGGGCGTTGACGGCGATTGACGCCCGTCGGCACGAATGACGCTGACACCGATACCCACACACAGTGCGGCGATGCCGCCAAAAACGATCCACTTCTTTGCTCGTTGCACGAGGATTCCTCACTGATATTGCGGTTGGGTCAGACGATCGGCCGACAGGAGCGAAACGCCGTCGACGCTGCCACCGACGGCCTGACCGACGGTGGCGTAGGCGCTGTACGCGCTAGCGACAGAGGTGATGTACTGAGAGCGGGCCATCGCGAGCGTGCGTTGCGCATCCAGCACGTCGAGAAAACCGAACTTCCCGAGCAGGAAGCCGCGCCGCGTAGCGTCGTAGGCGCTCTGGGCTTGAGGCAGGATGTCCTCTCGGAGCCTGCGGGCGGCTTCGCGCGCCGCCGTGAACTCCGCGTAGGCGCTCGTGAGCGTCTGCTGCTGTTGCTGGCGAACGCCGAGGTAGGCGTCACGTGCGATGTCGGCGCGTTGTGCGGCCTCCAGCGTGGCGCCGCGCCGGGTGTCGAAGATCGGCAAGGGAATCGAGAGCCCAACGACCGCCTGATTGTCTGTGCGTGCGCCGTCGGTCACACGTTTCAGACCGAGGGTGACGCTCAAATCGGGGATGCGTTGCGCGCGCTCCAGTTTTGCGAGCGCGTCACGACGCTGGATTTCCTCGCTTGCCGATCGCACCGCAGGCGTGGTGTCGAGCGCCGCCGCGAGACGCGACCATTCGGGCAGCATCGGCAGCGACTCCAGACTGCCAGACAATGTGCCGGGTAACTGCCCCTCGCCCACGCTAAGTACCTGAGCGAGCCGTGCGCGAGCGCGATCGCGTGCGGCGTTCGCGCTGGCCAATTCGATCTGTGCGTTGTTGGCGGCGATTTGTGCGCGCCCTTCATCGACGGGCGAGACCTTGCCCGCTTTCACGCGGCGCTGCACGGCAACGAAAGTTTCCTGCGCGATGCTGGCCGTCTGCGTGGCCAGCTCGACCAGCTCAGTGCTTGCCAGCGTCTCGAAATAGCGCACGACAACTTCGCTGCGTACCGAGGCTTCGCTCGCCTGCGCGTCCAGCTCGGCCGCACGCTGCGCGGCTGACCCAGCCTCGACACGCCATTGGCGCTGTCCACCGAGTTCGATCGGCTGCGTGAGTTGTGTCGTCGTCGTGCGCGCGGTGCTGCGAAAGTCCTCCTGAAGGATCGACAGCGAGGGATTCGGTCGCGCACCGGCTTGAATAAGCGCGCTCGACTGCGCATCGATTTCGCGTCGCGCGACTTTCAGGCCGATGTTGTTCTCGAGTGCGCGCTGCATGGCTTGTGCCAGCGTGAGCGAGGTGACGGCGCCGGGTGCGCTGGCGGCGGGCTGTGCATTTGCCGGGGCGATGCCGAGCAACAGCACGGCAACACACGTCGCGTAGAGGGTGGTCTTCATGGGCGCAGAGAGAGCCGGCGCGCAGGCGGGAATCGATCATGGCGGATCGGCGAGCGCGCACGGACAGGGAAAGGAGAGCCCGGACGTGAGGGACCGGACAGCGGGCATCGTAAGCACCCGCCGCGATCACCAACATGAAACGGGGATTACATTTTTGTCATCTTCAGACGACGGCGGCCGTCAGGGATGCTCGCTGCCGTCCGCCCGAGCGAGGCGCGCACCGGCAACGGCGCGTTGGCCTGCCTCTGCCGGTATCGGGTCGATGGCACCGTACATGGTGTTCAGCCATTGCGTCAGACGGAGTTCGGCGAAGTACACCTGACCGCCTTCAAGACGAAGACTGCGCCCGAACGTGCCGTCTGCCTGCCCCGTGAACTCATGTTCGCCCGGTGGAAGGTCGAGTACGAGATAGGTCATGGGCGCGAGATCACCGGCATGGGTATTGCCCACGTCGACCGGCGTCGCGCGCCGAGGGTCGGTCGTGCGCGAGCGTACGAGATAAACGCGAGCGACTTCGGGTGGGGGCGGCGCGAACGTCTTGGCTTGCCCATCGGCGTCGCGGCTCTCCATCGGCACCGAGACACACTGCGATGGCTTGCCCAACCAGCGACACGGGACGAAGGCTTCGGCCTGCGCGCTTTGTACGGTCGCTGCCAGCGCGACAGCCACGAGCGTCGCGACCGGAAAAAAAGAGAGGAGACGCCGACGCATGACGTCACTCAACCAGCGGCAGTTTCGGATACACCGAATCGGGCTGATTGAGCAGGCCCTGTTCAGCCGCCGCTTCCAGCTCTTTTTGCACTTGCTCGCGGGTCATCTTCGACGTTGACTGCGTGCCTTGCAGTGCCTTGAGGTTCGACGCAACCGGCACGCCATTGGCATGCGCGTCCTTCAGTTGCTTCGTCACGTCGTCACGCGCAACGGCCGAGCCGGTGTCGGCTGCGAACGGCGGCACGTTGTTGTCGTAGCGTGCGGTGGCCTGCACAGACATCGACAGCAAAGCGCAGGCACTGAGGGAGGAGATGAGGACGATGCGTTTGATCATGGTGGTACCCCTTGGGTTGAGATGACTCGGAAAGACGTCAGTCCCTGTGGAACTGTTGGGTACCATCGTAAGCAGCGGCGGCAAACAGCAAGATGAACCGGGGATTACTTATTTGTCATGAAGATGACAAGGAACGACAAGCCTAGGATGTCCATCGCATGACGCATCAATCGATGCTCACACCGGGCGAAATCATGACCTATAGTCGTTACTCCGGTAGCGCCGGATAGCCCCCTTGCGCCGGCAGGCTATGCCTCGACAACTTGCTGGCGAGCAGTATCGACTAGGAGCAGAGCATGAGCGATAAACCGACCGTCATTCTGGTTCACGGTTTCTGGGGAGGTGCGGCCCATTGGGCGAAGGTCATTGTCGAATTGACGCGCAAAGGCTATACCTCGATTCACGCGGTTGAAATGCCGCTCACGTCGCTCGCCGACGATGCGGAGCGTACGCGCAAGATGATCGCGCAGCAGAAAGGTCCTGTCCTGCTCGTCGGCCACTCGTATGGCGGCGCCGTGATCACCGAGGCCGGCGATCAACCCAATGTGATCGGGCTTGTCTACATCGCCGCGTTCGCGCCCGACGCAGGGGAAAGCCCCGGCGGCATCACCGAGCAGCATCCGCCTGTTGCGGTACCGAATCTGGCGCCGGACAGCGATGGCTATCTGTGGATCAAAGCCGATAAGTTTCACGAGAGTTTCTGTCAGGATCTGACGCCGGAAGAAGGGCTCGTGATGGCGGTGACGCAGAAGGCTCCCCTCGCGTCGACGTTCGGCGACACCATTACGGCCCCGGCGTGGAAGAAAAAGCCGTCGTGGTATCAGATCTCCAGCGAAGACCGGATGATCGCGCCGGAGAACGAGGCGATGATGTCGGCGCGGCTCAACGCCAGGAAGGTGATCACGCTGGCGGCAAGTCACGCGTCGCTGGCGTCGAAGCCGGTCGACGTCGCCGCGCTCATCGACGAGGCGGCATCAACGCTTGCCAACGCCTGAGGCTTCCAATGACGGGCACCCCCGGATAACGGGGGCTAAGGAGGCTAACGGGGGGGACTAACCGGGGTTAACGTTAGTTCCTCCCAGCAACAGAGAACGTGTCAAACGCTCCTAATCGTCGGGTTTTGTCGGGCACTACCATGACTTCACCCTAAAACGAAAAATCAGGAGACATGGCATGCTTCACGACCTTCCCGCCCGGCCCGAAACCGTGCATTGGGGCTACTTCGACGCGACCCAGCGACCCGCACTGACGGTGAAAAGCGGCGATCTGATTCGCGCCGAAGCCGTCACGCATCACGCCGGCGACGCCCCCGATCTGATGATGGACGCCGCCGTGCGTGCCATCTACGACACGATTCCCCACGAAGACCGCAACCCCGGCGTGCACATCATGACCGGCCCGATCTTTGTCGAAGACGCGAAACCGGGCGACATGCTCGAAGTTCGCTATCTTCAGATGATTCCCCGCTTCCGTTACGGCGCTAACGTGGCCGCCCACTGGGGACAGCTGTACGACGATTTCAAGAAAGAGCGCGTCACCATCTACGAGTTGGATAACCGCTCGAACACCGCTCACGCCCTCTTCGCGTTCGACTACCCGGGCAAGCTCACCACCCCGGGAAAGATCGTCGACCACCGCGAGTGCTGCAAACAACCGGCACTGGCAGGGGTGCGCGTCCCCGTGCGCCCGCACTTGGGCACCGCCGGTGTTGCCCCGGATGCCAAAGGGCGCGTGACCACGGTCGAACCCGGACTGCACGGCGGCAACATCGACAACTGGCGCATCGGTGCCGGTGCCACGATGTACTACCCGGTGCAGGTTGACGGGGCCCTCTTCTCGATCGGCGACCCGCATATTTCACAAGGCGATGGCGAGATCAGCGGCACTGCCATTGAAGCCTCGCTCAATGTGCTGTTCCAGATCGTGCTGCGCAAGGACTTCCACTTCCCGTCGCCCCTGCTTGAGACACCGGACTGCTGGATCGTCCACGGCTTCCATCCCGACCTCGACGAGGCCGGCAAGAACGCCGGCCGCGACATGGTCCAACTGCTCACCGAGCAGCAAGGTCTCTCGCGCGACGACGCGTACTCGCTCATGAGCGTTGCCGCCGACTTCGGTGTCACGCAGGTGGTCGACGGCACGCAGGGTATCCATTGCACGATGCCGCGCAGCATCTTCCCGCCCGGAGAGACGGACGCGATGACGGCGGCCCGGCAATCGACAAGCCAGTCGAAAAAACCGTAAGGAACCCACGCCATGCAATACGTCTACATCGGGCGCAACGAAATCGTCGCCCTGCTGGTCGGGCTGGTCACGGGCACGCTGTACTCGTGGCTCAACCTGCCGATTCCGGCCCCAAACGTCGCCGGGGGCATTTTTGCCATCGTGTTCACCTACCTTGGCTATCTCATTGTTCAGGCGTGGCGCCGCTCGGTGACGTTCGGCCGCCCGCCCGCCGAAGACGTGCCGCACGCACGACCGGTCCGGTCATCCTGAGGAGAACGCCATGGTAGAACTCACGCTGGGCGCCACCGAACTTCAGGCGGCCGCCGTCGGTCTGGTCACCGGCATCGTCTACACAAGCGTGCGGGCACCGATTCCCGCGCCAAACGTGCTCGGCGGCATTTTCGCCATCTTCGGTACGTTTGTCGGCTTTGTGATCGTCGCCGCGATGCGAGGCCAATTGCACTTCGGCTAGACGGATTGCATCATTGACGGCAATTCCCGGGCCGTTGGCAGCGCAGGTTGCCCCGGCCCGGTGTCCACGTCACCCATGCAGGAGATTGGTCTTGGATCGCGCGCACTTTTCAACCGAGTCCTACGCTCATGACCAGCGGGGTCCCGCCTGGCAAGCCCGGTTGCTCGACGCGCGGCTGCATTTTCGCTCGCCTGCGCCTGAGCAACCGCTGCACGGCACCCTGCTCTCGCATCGCACGCCCGCAGGCATCGAGGTGTCCGTCATTGCTGCCACGCCGCAAGTCGTGTCTGCCCGCGCGGGCGGCGAGCGTGGCTACCTGCTCATCATGTTGCTCGACGGGCAGGCAGAACTCACGGGAAGCGTGATCGACGAGCCGCTGGCGACGGGCGACATTGCCTGCATTCCGGCGATGGAAAGCGTTGATTTTGTGGCGCGGACGCCTTTTCGCATCGTCACGCTGCATATTCGGCACGCGCTGATCGCGCCGCGACTGGCTAGCGCGCCGCTCGCCGGCACGTGCAAACTGCCGCCGTCGGTCGGCGGGCTCTTCGGCAGTCTGCTCCGGACCATCGCCGATCAACTCGACGCCATGGCCGAGCCCGATGCGCAGGCCCTCGAACCTGTCGAAGGCGTCTTGCTCGAGTTGCTGGCGTCGGCGCTGGTGGCGGCCAAACCTCATGCGACGTCGGGGCTTTCATCCTCGCGTTCAGCCATGTTCGCGCGCATTTGCCACCGTGTTCAGGCGCGGCTTGCGGAGCCTGACCTTTCGTTGTCGGCGATTGCCAACGACGAGCACATCTCGGACCGCTATCTGCGCAAGCTGTTCGAAGACTCGGGGCAGAGCTTTTCCACGTATCTGCGCAATAGCCGTCTGGAACGATGTCACGCGGATCTCGCGAATCCGGTCTACGACCAGTTATCGGTGTCCGATATCTGCTACCGATGGGGCTTCAACGACCCGTCGTATTTCAGTCAGGCGTTTCGCGAGCGATTCGGCGTGTCGCCGAAGGCCTATCGCGAGCAAAGCGTGAAGGCGCGCACCCTGCCCGCCCGTGCACGCATCTCCCGGGGGCATCCCGACTTTCCCTCCGCGACGTTACAACGGGCTGCCGGATTGGCGGCAGATGCGCTACGCACTGCGCACCGTTCCCCTGCCGAAGGCCATGACGGTAACGCAGCGCATACCGATTTGCCTCACGAGGCGGGACAGCATCACTATCTGCGCGCAACACGCGAGTCGGTGCACTGGGGCTATCTGAGCCACGATCTGCCACCGGTGCTGACGGTCGATTCCGGCGATACCGTCACGATCGAGACGCTGACCCAGCACGCCACCGACGACTGGGAACGCATGGTGCAAGGCGACCCGGGCGCCGAGAGCGTCTTTCACTGGACAGCGACACAGAAGAACGTCGACCGGCGTGGCGCTGGCCCAATGGATGCGTCTGTCTACGGGCGTGGCGCCGGAGAAGGCTTCGGCGTGCATATCTGCACGGGCCCGATCGCCGTCAGGGACGCCATGCCGGGCGATGTGCTGGAAGTGCGCATTCTCGAGTTGCAGCCGCGCCCCAGCGCCAATCCGGCCTATGCAGGCAAGGCCTTCGGCGCGCACGCGTCGGCGTGGTGGGGATTTCATTATCAGGACATGCTGACGGCCCCGCGTGAGCGCGAGGTGGTCACCGTCTTCGAGATCGACTGCGAACGTAACGATGGCGTCGCCCGCGCACTCTACAGCTTCCGATGGACACCACAGCGCGATCCGTTCGGTGTGGTGCACACGACCATCGACTACCCCGGCGTGCCCGTCGACCACACGAAGATCACGAAGAATCATCGCGCGCTGAAGGATGTGGAGATCCCGCTGCGGCCGCACTTCGGCGTACTCGCCGTTGCGCCCGCGCAAGACGGCCTGATCGACTCGATTCCGCCGTCGAGCTATGCCGGCAATCTGGACAACTGGCGTGTCACGCGCGGGGCCAGCGTGTTCCTGAAAGTGGCAGTGCCTGACGCGCTACTGTCGATCGGCGACCCGCACGCGTCGCAAGGCGATGCCGAGCTGGGTGGCACGGCCATCGAATGTTCGCTCACCGGCAAGATCCAGTTGATCTTGCACAAGAAGGCGGCGATCCCCGCCAATGCGCCGTTTGCGGACCTCACGTATCCGCTGGTGGAGACCGCAAAGGAGTGGATCGTCCACGGCTTCAGTTCGCCGAATCATCTCGCCGAGTTGGGGCAGAAGGCGCAGAGCCAGATCTACCTGAAGTCGACACTGGACAGCGCCCTGCGAGATGCCTTTTACAAGGCGCGCCGGTTTCTGATGCAGGTGAACGGGCTGACCGAAGACGAGGCGAACGCGATTCTCTCCGTCGGCGTCGACTTCGGGGTCACCCAAGTGGTGAACGGCAATTGGGGCGTACACGCCATCATCCGGAAGTGCCTGTTTCCGTCCTGATACTTCTGTCCTGAACGGCTATCGCCACACCGCTACCACGGCGGCCGTCAGCAGGGCGACAGCGAGTGCGACGCCCGCCACGCTGGCCACATGCGCCATCACAAACGCGTTTGCCGATACTGGGGACTCTCCGGTTGAATGGCCGTGCCGAGGCTCCCGCGGCGGGTCGATCTGATATTGAGGCATGACGTAGCTCCTTTGATGGAGCCATCGTAATTAGCGCTCGACCATTCGAACAGTGCATGGCAGGATATTTCAATGATGACAAATTCGAATGACTGATCATGAATGCGTTAGATATCGATGCCGTGCGGGCCTTTGTGCTCACGGTCGAACTCAAGAGCTTCACCCGGGCGGCCGAGGTGCTGAACTCCACCCAGTCGGCGGTCAGCGTCAAGATCAAGCGGCTGGAGGCGACGCTCGGGCATCGGCTGCTGGATCGCACGCCGCGTCAGGTGCGGCTGTCGGCTAGCGGACTCGCCTTTCTGGCGCCCGCCCGCGCGCTCGTCAGTGCCCATGAAACGGCGCTACAGGCATTCAGCGCCCAGACCCGGCGGTTGACCATCGGCATCAGCCACCATCTGGTCGGCGCCAATCTCCCCTTGTTGATACGACGCATGCACGACGCGGACCCCGGCGTGATCGTCGAGCTTCGCATTGCACCGTCACGCGAATTGCTCGAATGCTACGACGCGACGGAGATCGACGCGTGCATCGTGTTGCGCCACGACACGCGGCGTCTGGACGGCGAACGCATCATGGCGCAATCGTTCGGCTGGATGGCGGCGACCGACTTCGAACCGAGTGCCAACGGCGGCCTGCCCCTCGCGACGCAAGCCAAGCCGTGCAGCGTGCGCGCGATGGCCGTGAGCGCACTGGACGCGGCGGGTGTGCCGTGGCACGAGGTCTTCGTGGGCGGTGGTGTCGGCACCATCGGGGCAGCCGTGACTGCCGGGCTGGCCGTCGCCGCACTCGCGCACCGGGTAGCCCCGGCCGGCACTGTCGACGTGGGCCAGCGTCTTGGCCTTCCCCCATTACCCGTGCGGGACGTGGTGCTGCATACCGGGCTCACCGATGCGCAGGCCAGACGCACGCTTCAGACGCTGAGCGCGGCGTTGCGAACGGCCTGAGTGAAGCCGAAGCGGTGAAGGGAGATGCCCCGCTACTGACCTGCTTTTGACGTGCTTTTGACGTGCTAATGCTTCGTAGAGATATCGATCCGAGAATCGGTTATTGGATTGCAGCGCACTGTCATTTTTATACTGCAAATCAGTCTGGCACTCGGTGATCGAGAGTGCCAATCGCTACCGACTTCCTATCTCTCTCCACGATCAAACAGAAGCCAAAGGAAACGTCATGAGCCTTCGTCCCTTACAGGATCGCGTCATCGTCAAGCGTCTCGATCAAGAGACCAAGACCAGCTCGGGCATCGTGTTGCCCGATAGCGCCGCAGAGAAACCGGATCAAGGCGAAGTCCTCGCCGTGGGTCCCGGCCGCCGCGACAAGGATGGCCGTCATATCGAGCTGGACGTCAAGATTGGCGAGCGCGTGTTGTTCGGCAAATACGGCGGTCAGGTCGTCAAGGTCGACGGCAACGAACTGCTCGTATTGCGCGAAGAAGACATCATCGCTGTCGTCACCGCCCACTAATCCTCCATTCATTCTGATATTTAAAAGGCGCAACCCATGGCAGCCAAAGACATCGTATTGCGCGACGCCGCACGCGCGAAGCTCGTGGAAGGCGTGAACATTCTCGCCGACGCCGTGAAGGTCACGCTCGGTCCGAAGGGACGCAACGTCGTGCTCGAACGCAGTTTCGGCGCACCGGTCGTCACCAAGGACGGCGTATCCGTCGCGAAGGACATCGAGCTTGCCGACAAGCTTCAGAACATCGGCGCGCAGCTCGTCAAGGAAGTTGCGTCGAAGACCAGCGATCTCGCGGGCGACGGCACCACGACCGCCACGGTACTGGCACAAGCCATCGTTCGCGAGGGCCAGAAATACGTGGCCGCCGGGCTCAACCCGCTGGATCTGAAGCGCGGTATCGACCGTGCGGTCGGCGTGGCGGTCGACGCCTTGCGCGCCATCAGCAAGCCCACGACGACCAGCAAAGAAATCGCGCAGGTCGCCACGATTTCGGCCAACGGCGAAGAGTCGATCGGTCAGCGCATCGCCGAAGCGATTGATCGCGTGGGCAAGGAAGGTGTGATCACAGTCGAAGATGGCAAGACGCTCGCTGACGAACTGGACGTGGTCGAAGGGCTCCAGTTTGATCGCGGTTATCTGTCGCCCTACTTCGTCAACGACCCCGACAAGCAGATTGCTGCGCTGGAATCGCCGTTCGTGCTACTGCACGACAAGAAGATCAGCAACATTCGCGATCTGCTGCCGCTGCTGGAGCAAGTCGCCAAGGCCGGCCGTCCGCTGCTCATCATCGCGGAAGACGTGGAAGGCGAAGCACTCGCCACGCTGGTCGTGAACAACATTCGCGGCATTCTCAAGACGGTTGCCGTCAAGGCGCCGGGCTTCGGTGACCGCCGCCGGGCGTTGCTCGAAGACATCGCCATCCTCACAGGCGGTCAGGTGATCGCCGAGGAAACCGGCCTGTCACTGGAGAAGGCAACGCTTGCCGAGTTGGGACAAGCCAAACGTATCGAAGTCGGCAAAGAAAACACGACTGTCATCGACGGCGCCGGTGAGGCCGTCAACATTCAGGCGCGCGTCAAACAGATTCGCGTGCAGATTGAAGAAGCCTCGTCCGACTACGATCGCGAAAAGTTGCAGGAGCGCGTGGCCAAGCTGGCGGGTGGCGTGGCCGTCATCAAAGTGGGCGGTGCTACCGAAATCGAGGTCAAGGAGAAGAAAGATCGCGTTGACGACGCCCTGCACGCCACGCGGGCGGCGGTGGAAGAAGGCATTGTGCCGGGCGGTGGCGTGGCGTTGATTCGCGTGCGCGACAAGGTGCGGGAAGTGCGCGGCGATAACGCCGATCAGGACGCGGGCATCAAAATTGTGCTGCGTGCGCTGGAAGAGCCGTTGCGTCAGATCGTCGCTAACGCGGGCGATGAGCCGAGCGTCGTCGTCGCGAAGGTGGCACAAGGCAGCGGCAATTTCGGCTACAACGCCGCAATTGGCGAATACGGCGATCTGGTGGAACTGGGGGTGCTCGATCCGACCAAGGTCACGCGCACGGCGTTGCAGAACGCGGCTTCCGTCGCTGGCTTGCTGCTCACCACCGACGCGACTATCGTCGAAGCGCCGAAGGCAAGCGCACCGGCGCTACCCGGCGCAGGCGGCGCGGGCGGGGCTGATTTCGGTTTCTAACCCAAACTGAGCCCGCCTGAAAACGGTCAGCCGTAAAGACAACGGGCCCCATCCGTCAAGGCATGGGGCCCGTTACTGTCAGGGGATTGCCCCCGGATCTCAGAACCGATGTTGGACGCCGATCTGCACGCCTTGCGCATCGGCACCCGGGTAGGCGACGGCAACGCCGGGCGTGGTCGACCCAGCCAGCGCATAGGCCGACGTGCCCTTGTTGAGCAGCACTGCCCCGCTCGCATAAAGCCACGTGCGCTTCGACAGCCAATAGGCATACATCAGGCCCACGTGATCGGCGTTGCGCGCGGCGGGCGTGCGGTCATCGAGGTGGCTGTACACGAGCGCCAGTGTCGACGCCGGGTTGAAGCGGTACGCACCGGAAACCGTATAAACGTTCTTGTCCACCGAGCCATCGCTTTGCTGGGCGTGGTGAAAGCCCGCGTACAGCCGCACCGTGCCGAAGTCATACGAGCCGCCGCCAAAGAACGCTTTGAGCGTGCTCGCATTCGTGGCGCTGTCCACCGATTGATAGCCGACCCCCAGGTCTACCGGACCGCGTGTGTAAGACGCCGTGAGGTGATAGTTGTTGATGCCGCTGCGCGGTGTCGTCGTGCTGTCACGCAAACCGAGCATCGCCTGCGCCGAAAAGCCCGCAATATCGGGCGTGCCGTAGTAGATGGCATTGCTTGCACGCACCGACAACGTCGCGAAGCTGTTCAGGCCAGACGCGATCGTTGACGCGCCGGTGGCGTCGAACTTTCCTTCCAGCGGCACGTACAACGGCGAGTTCTGACGTCCGAAGCGGACCTCGCCCCATCGACCGGATGCGCCGACCCACGCTTGCCGGTTGAAGATCGACGTGGAATCGCTGGCGGTGCCGTTGTTCAGGTTGAAGCCATTCTCGAGCGTGAAGTTGATGCGGTTGCCGCCGCCGATATCCTCAGACCCCTTCAAACCGAAGCGAGACCCGGTTTGCGCACCGGAGAGCATGCGGTACGTGCTTTGGTTTCCCGAGTGCGACCAGTCGAGCGAGAGATCGAGCAGACCGTAGAGCGTCACGCTTGATTGGGCATGCGCGGCGGTTGGCAGCGCCAACCCGGTCGCGAGTGCGAGTGTAGCGATTGCCGCAGATACCGGGCGTTTGTTTTGAACGGGCGAGGCCGGCCCCGCCTGCGAGGATGCGAGCGTGTAGTTTTGCGTAGTCATGTTGAGTGAGCCGATCAGTGCCGGCTTGTGCTATTGCGAGGACGTCGACGTTAGTTCGACGAAATCAGTCCGACGGAATCATTCCGAGGAAGTCAGTTCAACTCAGTCAGCCACCGTCGAGACATGGGCGCGTACGTCGGGCAAGGCAGGGATGATCCGGTTGTCCACGTACCAGTGGGCGACCTTCTCGATGCGTGTGGCGTCCTCAGGGAGCACGGCCCGCAGTGGCGACACGTTGTTCTCGCCGAGTCTGTCGGCGAGCGACGCCGGGAGATTCAGTTCCGTCGCCCAGATGCGTCCGGCCTCACGCGGATGCGCTGCGGTCCACACGTTCTCTGCGCGCAGCACGCGCAATACCGTCTTCACCACGTCTGGGTGCGCCTTGAGGTAGTCCTGCCGGACGAAGTAGCCCACGGCGTTGTCCGAACCGATGGCCGCACCGTCCGCCAGCACGCGGGCGTTGTAGTTGTTCTGCGCGATGGAGAGGAACGGGTCCCAGGTGGCCCATGCGTCCACGCCACCACCGACGAAGGCGCTGCCGGTATCGCTTGGCGACAGATAACGGCGCTTAACCGTCTCCGGCGCAATGCCGTGCTTGACCAGCGCGCGCACGAGCAGGTATTCGCCGGTGCCGCCCTTGTTGACCGCGACCTGTTTGCCCGCCAGATCGGCCAGCGAACGAATGGCCGAATCCCGCGGCACCACGATGGCTTCGTTGCGCGCCGTCATGGGTTGATAGCCGAAGATTGCCATCGGCACGCCGGCAGCAATCGATGTCACGAACGAGGTGGAGCTGCCGCTCGTCAGATCGACGGCATTGGCGTTGAGCGCTTCAAACGCCGGTGCCGCCGCAGGGAATGGCCCGGCCCAGACGACTTTGACGCCCTGCCCGGCCAATGCCTTATCGAGCGAGCCCTTGGCTTTCGCCAGCGTCAGATCGGAGGTGCCTTTGAGATAAGCGATGCGTAACGTGATGCTGTCGGCACGGGTTTGCGCACTGACCGGGAGCGCCGCGACGGCAAGCGCCGATGCGATGAGGGTGGCCGCGAAGGCAAGACGCCCTCCCGTGCGCCGGAAAGTCCGGCGCACGTCGAAAGTGAAATTCATAGTGGATTCCGATGGAAATGAACGCGGCAATGCTCAGGCCTGTGGCGGCACGGAGGCGGTGGAGAGCGTGGAGGGATCGCGATCGAACAACGTCGACCACGTGAATGTCTTCTCGGCGACTTCACGACGTCGCACGGGAAGATGCGGCAGCACTTGTTCGGCGAAGCGGTACGACTCTTCGAGCAGCGGCATGCCAGACAGGATGAATGTCTCAATGCCCCGGGAGGCGTAATCGTTGAGCGTCTTGATAACGGTCGCGGGCGAACCGACGATGGCTGTGCCCGGGCCCGGGCGCACCAGACCGAGGCCCGACCAGAGATTGGGCGCGATTTCGAGATCGCGGGCGCGCGCAGGACGTTTGCCCTGATGCAGCGCACTCATGCGCCGTTGCCCGACGGAGTCGCTGCCGCCGACAAATCGCTGATTCGCGGCAATGGCATCGTCATCCATCAAACTGAGCAAGCGATCTGCCTCAGCCCATGCGGCCTCATCGGTGTCTCGCAAGATCACGTACAACCGAACACCGTGCGACAAGCGGCGGCCGTAATGCGCCGCACGTGCGTTGACGTGTTTCACGCGCTGTTCGATCTCGTCCGGTGTTTCTCCCCATGACAAATAGGTATCAACATGCTTGGCCGCGACTTCGATGGCCGGTTCGGACGAACCGCCGAACCACAGCGGCGGGATCGGGATCGACTTACCGGCGGGCAACGCCAGCTTTGCGCCCTCGACGCTGAAGTATTTGCCTTCGTACGTCACCGTTTCGCCCGCGAACAAACGCTTGAAAATCGTCAGGTACTCGTCGGCCATCAGATAGCGCTCGTCATGCGGAATCTTCATACCGTAGGCGCCCAGCATTTTGGCGTCACCCGAGACGACGTTGAGCAGCAACCGCCCTTTTGAGAATTCCTGAAACGTCGCCGCCATTTTGGCGAGCAACGTCGGTTGGATGAGCCCGGGATGAATCGCCAGCAGAAAGTTCATGTCCTCTGTGTAGGGAAGCAGTGAACTGCCGAGCACCCAGACGTCGTGAGCCCCGGTGGCAAATAGCGCGCCGGTAAAGCCGAGGTGGTCGTAGCCGCGCGCCAGTTGCTGGAGGTAACGGTAGTTGATCGTACGTGCGCCGTCGGTCGTCCACGGCGCGTGTCCGTCGGGGGCTGTGAGATACCAGTAGACATTCATTGCAAGACTCGTGAAGCAAGGTGTTGGGAGAATCAGCGCGCGTGGGTAGCGCTTGAAAAATTCAGCGGTGCCGCAGAGGCGGACTGCCGGATATCGATGGTGTGCGACAAGTCGCCATGTCGATGCAGCAGATCGGCTTCGCCTTGCTGTTCGGCGTAGAACGCTGCATCGCAGGGCAGCAATTGCCAATCGCGCGCGGCAAGTGCGGCGTGCCATGACGTTGCGCCAGCCCCTGAAATACCCGCCGCTGCCAGGCGCTCGGCATAGGGAGCGGGATCGTCAGCGACGTCGCGGCCCAATGCCGTCAGGGCGGAAAACACCGCATCGAGCGCCGCCGTGTGCTGACGAAATGCCTCACGGCGTGCCCAGAACACGGAGCGGTTGGGCACGTAGGGGCCGATATCCGTCAGCACACGCCACCGCGACGCCTCGCTGCGCACGCGCTCAAGCCAAGGCGCCATGGCGATCCACGCGTCGACCTGACCATCGCTCAGTGCACGGTAGGCATCGGCAGGTGCCAGCTCCACACGTTCGACGTCACGCAACGACAGGCCTTCTCGCTCAAGGACGGCGGCAAGAAACGATGTGTGAAAGGACCCGTCGAGCAGTGCGACGCGACGGCCAGCGAGGCCGGGTACATCACCGGGGCCGTCTTCCGCCCGTACGACGAGGGCCCCGTTGGCGCCTCTCGGCGCAGACGCTGCGACATAGACGAGCGGCACACCGTCGTGCTGGGCCAGCACGGGGGGCGTCGATCCGGTACCGCCGACGTCGATAACGTCGTCCGCAATCAACCGGCCCGTGTCGCGCCCTTCCCCGTAGGCCACGAACTGCACGGCAGGCAATCCGTCCGGCGTGAGGAGCGTTTCGGGCCAGCGCAGCGGCCACGTCAGCGCGGCCAGTTGCAGGTGCAGATTGTTGGGATGGACGCCGATACGCAATGCGGCCATTGGTGCTCTCCTTCATCAACCGAGTGTGTTGAAACATCCGCATTGCGCTATCATCATGCAACGCGAAATTCGCTATGGGGTGATTCTATTGCCTGATAGCGAACGTTCTTAATGATATTTTTCACTATGGTTATCGTCGCGGCGGGATACCAGCGCTGCACTGCGACGGGAGAGGCACATGACAAAAGCGGAGAAAGTGCAGAAGGCGGAGATCGACGAGACGGCAGTCGTGGCCTCGGTGCATGAGACCGATGACGATTTCATCGGACGCCTGCGTTTGCTGGTGGCACGTGCCGGGAATGCGAGCGCACTGGTGCGGCAGGCGGGTATTTCAGCGAGTGGATTTCAGAAGTACCTGAACGGTGCCGAGCCTTCGAGGCGCGTGCTCATTGCCCTGTCACAAGCGGGGGGCGTGACACTGGAATGGCTGTTGACGGGGCGCGGCCCGATGGAGACGGTGGTTCGAGATGTTTGGCCTGACAACCATCTGACGCTGTTGCCGCTCTATCGTGGCGGCGAGCCGGATTGCCCGGTGCCGGCGTCCTCACCGGAAAAGCTGGTTCAACTGGCGTTCTGTCAGGAGTGGCTGGCAAGACACGGTTACGATCCGGTACATCTGGCCACCATGCGCGTCGAAGGCAATGCCATGTCGCCGACCTTTCGAGCGGGCGACACGCTGGTCGTAGACCGTCAGGTGGCGAACGTCGCCGATGGCGAAGTCTATGTGCTGCGCGACGGCAGCGACCTGCTCATCAAACGGCTTCAGCGGCAGTTGGGCGGTGTCGTGTCGCTCACGTCGGACAACGCGCAATACGCACCGATACAGGCACCGCTCGAGAGTCTCGACATCGTAGGGCGAGTGATCTGGCGCGGGGCATTGCTGTGAGGTGAATGGCGCTAACCGGTTTCGCAGACTGATCTCGATAAGACCCAAAATTTTGGTTCTTACGCTCGATTTCTGCCGTTAATTACCAAATTCTTGTGCTTTGGCATCGCTATAGCCCCCGCTCAAACAACGTCGGCAGTGACGACGCCAGCAACGTCACCCCCGACGCCGTCAGCAGACCCAGCACCACCTGACGAAAGCGGGCTTCGCTGATGCCGATGTAGAGTTTCGCGCCGAGCAGCGTGGGGATGGGCATGGCAAGCGCAACGATACCGAAGAACGGCAGCATGTCGCGCGTCACGATACCGGTGGCCAGATAAGTGCCCATCGTCACCAGCAGCATCGACAGGTTGAAGTTCTGAATCACGGCGCGCTGTACGTCTTTGTCGACACCTCGCAGAGTGCACCACAGCGTCGGCAGCGTGCCAGCAAACCCACCAACGCCGCCAAGTACCCCGCCCGCCATCCCCACCAGCGCATCCGCCGCGCGCCCGCCCGACGAGATCCGCGGCAAGTTTCTGGCAAACAACATCGTCGGACACCAGATCACCAGCAGCGTCCCGAGGATGGCCTTGAACCAATCCATATCGAGTCGCGGGAGCAACGCTACGCCCAGTGGAATCCCGAGCAAGCCACCCAGCACGAACGGCAGCAGCCGCTTGAAATCCACGCCGCGCCGCATGGTGACGGCGGCGAGAATCTGTCCTGAGAGCGCGCCAAAGACGGCCAGCGTGGCGGCGAGCCGTGGATCGAGCACCCAAGCCCAGAAGGACATCGCGGCGAGCCCGAAGGCAAAGCCCGACAAACCCTGAATGAAACCCGCCACGATGGTGCCCAGAATCACCACCAGATACACCGAATCCATCGTCGTCCCCGTCTGCGCTCTTCGTGATTGCATTCTGGGCGTGACGGCGTGCCGTGCCGATCGCACTTCGCTATGTGCCGATACGGATTTGCTTATAGCATCCGACAGGCATGCTTAATTGCCCGGCGGGCGGATTCTGAAGATGAAGTCGACTTCGGCGACAGCGCCTTTGGGCAATTGAAGCACGCCGACCGAGGTGCGCGTGTGCACACCCGACTCTCCAAGGACTTCAAAAAGGACATCCGAAGCCCCATCGGCCACTTCACTTTGCAGCGTGAAGTCTGGCGCGCTTCGCACGAAGACGCTGATGCGGGGTACCGAGACGACCGCGTCGAGGCTGCCGCACGCACGGTGGATCAATGAAAGCGCCCGCAGCGCAGAAACCCCGGCCGCCTGCCGCGCCTCTTCCAGCGAAATTGTGTCGCCCGCGCAGCCAACGAAATGCACCGTTTCGCCGATTCTCGGGATCTGTCCGGCGACATACGCCATATCGCCATCGATAAGCACCGGCGTGTATTTCCCGCCGACCTTGATCTCGTCGTCGACCGGAAATCCGAATCGATCGGCAACCCGCCGCCACTGATTATCTCGGTTCATGCCTTTCCTCGCCTCGTGTGTTGATCGGTAAGCGCTGATATTAATGGATCAACTCACGACGCGGCTTGTGCCCGTTGATAAGCCACCAGCGCATTGGCATGTCCGTGGCCTAATCCGTGCTCCGACTTGAGCCGGGCAACCTGTTCCATATGCTTTACACCTTTCATCTCGTCCAGAATCGCCAACCAATGGCTGATCGGTTTGCCGTACGTCTTCTCGATGGAAGGAAAGTAGGATGCGGGGCCTTTTACTTTTTCGGTCGTCATGTTGATTGTCTCCTGATCGTCTTGCAGACAGGCAAGCTTAACGATCCTGGCAACAATTTGCATGCCTGATCAAATTCCCCCCGGCGCTCAGAACAGAAACCGCGCGCCGACGTTGAGCAGCCAGCCGCGCACGCCCGCATTGCCAATATCTTTGGACCATGACGCACGCCCATACAGCGACATCGTCTCGGACATGGTGGCGTTAGCACCGATCGAAAAACGCAACGCATCACCCAGCTTGCCGCTGGTGAAATCGACGCCACCGACAGTCACATGCGTCCCGTCGGAAAACGCGTGCAGATAGTCGACGCCGACATAGGGCGTCACCCGCCCTTTGCCCACCTCGAAGGCGCGCGTCAACCGCATACCGATGCGCCCCAGCAATTGATTCTGGCTTCCGATGTTGACGGCGAGATCGTCGGCATCGACCTGATTGTTGAACCCGACGTGCTGGCCAACCAGTTGCACCTGCGGCTCAAGCTGCAACCCGGCACCGATACCCACCGGATAGCCGGCTTCGACGGACAACGCGACATCGCGTCCCTTCAGGTTTGACGCGGTGGCATAGGCTTTCGTACTCACCCGCCCGTCGAACCAGCCAAACGACAGCACGTTGTCGACATACCACCCCTGCGTGCTTTGGTAGGTCGCGTAGCCCGACACCCGATAGGTGTTGCCTGACCCGCTGCTGTATCCATCGACCGCATCAGGTTCGAAATGCAGCCAGCCAATGGCGCCCGCCAGCCCGAAGCGCCAGAGCCCGTCCTCGTTGCGGCGTTTGAACAGGTTTCCGCCGAATTGCACCGCACTGTAATCCCCGTCGGCGTTGTAGCCGTACTGCTGAAACGTGCGGTTGCTGCGGTAGTTGAAGTGCCCGCCATAGACACGGACGAAGGCTTCCCCATCGCCGCTGTCACGCCCGAGATCGCGGTCGTCGCGAATCTCCCCTAGCCGGCGGTGCAGCGTATCGATATCCACCAGTCCCGCATACAGCAGCGCCACGGGCGCGCTCAAGTAGGCCGCCACCTGCGGCACGACCTCGGGGCGGGCGTTGGGCGGAATTGGCTCCGGCACACCCGGATCAATCGGATCAACCTCACCGCCCGGATCGACAAAGGCGCCCTGAAGCCGGTAATCCCAGAACGACCCCGTCGCGCCAACCAGCGACTGTCCCGGGCTGGCCGCACCATATTCCGAGCCCGGACCATAAGCGTACAGGTGGTACTGGAACGGCAGATTCTCCGCCGTCACATAGCCGTTCTTCAGCACAAACGCGTTCGGCGTGGAGATTCCCGCGACCTGAATGAGCGAGATGCCATCGGTCGCAGAGAACAGATGCGCGGTCGGCGCGCCGAGCAAGCCTCGGGTCAGATGGGCCTGATAGGTCGCGACAGGACCGGGGCTGGCATCGACCGGGCGAACATCGACCAACGTCGTGCCAGTTGCATTGCCGCCGATCAACAGACGGTCGGTGAACTGATTGGATAGCGCGCCCCCTGCATTGAGGTAAGTGTTGAGCGCCAGCGTGCCGTTGTTACCGGTGTAGTTGCCCGAGGTGCTGACGCTTGTGTACGACGACGCCGATGTCGGGGCGCTCGCCTGCGCCGCTGTCGGCAACACGTTGATCGTGCTCGCCGTGTTCTCGAGCGTGGTCATGTTGGAGTTGCCGGTCACGTTCCAGACCGTGCCGTTTCGCAGTGCCACTTGGGCCGTACTCACCGTGTCGACGAGGATCGTTCCGGTGAGCGTCGATGCGTCGGATGACAACGCCACGTTGCCGGCAGACGTGCCGTCTGCGTTCACGTTGAGTGCCGCAGCGCCGGGGCCTGCGATCAGCGATGCGCCTGATGTCAGCGAAATCGTGCCCGTCGGTCCGGTGACGTGAATGGCATCCGACTGGTCGCTGCGAACCACCGAACCGGCCAACGACACGATTTCGTCAGATCCCGGCACGCCGGTGAGATACATGCCATAGGCACCCGCACCTTGTGCATGGAACGTGGTGCCCGACGCGCTCAGACGGGCCGTATCGCCCGCAAAGAGATTGACGAGCATCGCCGCATGCGCGTTAGCCCCGGAGGTTGTGACCGTCGACGGTGTGCCTCCCGCATCGGACGTGATGGTGACTTCGGGGCTGCCGGTCGACACGCTGCCGAAGTCGGAGTCGACCAGTCGAATCCCGTACGCGCCATTGCCGCTCGTGGCGATCGTCGTGTTATGCAGCACGGTGCCGCCATTGCCCTCGGCATCCACGCCGTGCGCAGAAGCACCGCTGGTGGTGATCGTACCGTTGCGATACGACAAGGCTGCTGTGCCTTCATAGGCCCCGTGACTCGCCCGGTTCAATAATCCGTAGCCACTAATACCGGTCGTCGTAATGGATGAATTGGTCAGCGATATGGCGCCGCCGCCAACCGCACCGGCGCCCTGTGCAAAGGGTCCGGACGCGTTGATCGTGACCGCATTGCCGTTGATCGTTCCGCCAGTGGTCGCCCAAAGCCCGGCACCGCTCTGTCCGCCACCCGTGGTGATGGTTGTACCCGAACCAAGATCCGCGCTCGCTTGTCCGCCCGTGGTTCCACTGACGACAACGCCATAGGAGAAGTTACCGACGCCGGCAATGGCGACACCGTATCCACTGGACGAGTTGATGACGAAGCTCGCCACCGAGCCCGCTCCCGACGCACTGACCTGAATTGCCGTATTCGTCGGGCTAGTGACCGACATTGCACTGGCCGGCGCGAAGGTCAGAGAGGCCTGATTGCCACCAGACGCGGAAATGCGCACGGCAGTGGATACGTTCATGCTGCCGTCGGTGTACGTCAGGGTCTTGCCGTTACCGACGCTTAGCGCAGTCGCAGGCAATGTCTGCGCTTTGGCGCTCCCTGCGGCGAGACTCACACACAAGAGACTTGCTAGCGTGATGACGGACGGTTTGGACGGCCACCCCGTGGACAGGCTGCACACGCGTACGAGCATGACGGTGTCTCCCTGATACCTGGAATCTCGCAAAACAAAACCACGCATGACCATACACGTGGCGAGACAAAAACCAAGATGAAAGACGCGCCCGACATGGCTTATTAATTAATACCTCTAACTAATAGAAAGCCATTGGCGCCTTGAGGGCATTGCCGATTCTAGGTTGCCGTTGTTTTGAATGGCAAGTGTTTCTGCCATTCGCAGGCGAAGAGATAATTTAAATTACCGAAAATATCTTTTAATTCTATTTTTCGGATATCGGCAATCAACGTGCCATGTGATCGAGATAGTACTGAGCCGCTCGCGTGACGTGGCGCTCGGCAAGCAACGCCGCAAATGCTGCGTCTCCGGACTGCACTGCCCGAAGGATTGCGGCGTGCTCTTCCCATGTGATGCGCACTTCTTCGTCGTTGGCATTCACAAAGAGCATGCGCGAGCGGTCGCGCATCGAGCGCATCAGGTCGGCGAGCATCGAGTTGGCGCCCGCGGTGTACAGCAGATCGTGAAAGCGGGCATTGAGCTCCAGCAGACTGGCCGTCTCTCCTGCGGCAACTTTGGCGTTGCCTTCCTGCAAGACTTTTTCGATCTTCTTGACCAATTCCGGCGTGCAACGCTCCGCGGCCAGACGAGCATTGAGCCCTTCGAGGGTGGCGCGAATCTGCACAAGCTCGCGCGCTGAGGCAGGATCGAACGAGGCGACCACCGCCCCGTGGCGTGGTCGCACCTCGACAAGTCCTTCTACGGCCAACGCACGCAGCGCCTCTCTCACGGGGACACGCGAGACATCCAGCTCCTCGGCAATCCGGCCTTCGACCAGCCGGTCACCCGGTTTGTACTCCCCCGAGGTAATCGATGCGCGCAAACGACTGATCACCAGATCCGACAACTGCTGATGCATGATCGGCTCGCGTCCGTTTGCCCCTGTGGCTCCCCGCACCATAATTCCAATCTCCACAAACCTGTCGTTACGACGATATTGCGCAGCATTCTAGCAGCGCACGGCATTTTGTAGACTGTACACGATACGGGGTCGGCCTGTGGACTCAGGTGCGGCGTGGTACCGATGCCATGAACGCCAGCATCTCGCGTCCCAGCCAGTCCTCGCCGGAATTGAAGTGGGCCACGATCGACGTGTGGTTATGTCCGCGCAGTTGCACGAACCGTGGTGCGACGCCGCGCGCTCGCAAAAGCCGTTGGAAGAATGCCGCGCCGTAGTCGTCGAGAAACCGGTTTTCATACTCGGCAACGGCGATCATCGTTGGCACCGGGTGGCGTGCGGCATGCGTGAGCGGCGACCGCTCGACGTATCGGGTCTCGTCTGCACCGAAATACGCACGCACCGGGCTCGCATTGGGGTTGCGTGGATCGACGTCGGCGAACAAGCGCGCACTGATCAGCACAAGCCCCGCCACGTCTGGCGCCCGCTCGCTGCACGCCGACGTCAGCGCAGGATCAAACAGACACCCTGCCGCGTGAGTACCGCCCGCTGAATGGCCGATGAGGAAAATACGCGCGGGATCGATGCGCCAGGCCGCCGCGTGTTCACGTACCCACGCGAGCGCTTGTGCCGTATCTTCTGCGCCGCCCGGCCAAGGCGCGTCGTCGGCCAGCCGATATTCCACGTTAATGGCGACAAACCCTTGGCGGGCAAACCAGTGACAGACGTTGTCGTAGATTTCACCATTCACGCTCTTGTTACCGCGCACAAACGCGCCGCCGTGCACGAACAGCACGGCCTCACGCAAGCCCTCGGCGTCGCTCGCCCGCTCCCCGTCGACCGGCGCAAAGACATCGAGCACTTGCCGGGGATGCGTGCCGTAAGCGAGATCCCGTTCCACATGAGGACTCTTCGGCGCTAAGGCAAGTAACGGCGAATAGCAGTCGATGACGGCCTTGCGGTGCGCAATGATGTCGTCGTTCCAACGTGGCCCCAAGTCCAGCATCTGGCGTTGTTGCTCACGCGGCAATGCTCCGAAGGGTTCGGTCACACGGATCATCTCACTCACCATGACACGCTCACATCGCCGTTGATAAAGGTCTGGCAAGCCATCCGGTAGCCGTTCTCAAGGTCTTCGGGGCTGAGATGGCGTCGCTCCTTCTGTTTGACTTCATCCGTATGTTCGCGGCCGGTCTCGACCCGGCAACGGCACGTGCCGCACAGCCCGCCGCCGCACTTGAACGGAATGCCGCCCTTCTCGCGCAAAGACACACGCAACAGATTGCTGTTTGGCGGCGCCTCAACGCACTTGCTGCCATTGCTCAGAAACGTAATCTGCACCGTGGCAGCAACCGGTGGCGCCGGCTCCCGGCGACTGAGCCGTGCTTGCGCGTGATCGTGCCCGACCAGCGCTTCGAGCGAGGTCAGGGCATCGGACACGCTTTCAAACTTCTCGTAGAACTTGGTCGGCACCAGATTGGCGCCGTGGGGCGGGGCTTCCTCGACGATCCTCACGCGCGCCTGTCCGTCAAGCTTTGCGACGACAAACGCCGCGACGTGGCGCGTGCCGTAGAAGTAGTCATGGGTTTCGACCGGTGTGATGCCCGTAGTCGGCTCGCTGCGATACTCGCCCGGCCGGCTCGTCAATACGATGTACATTCGCTTTCCTCGTTGCAGATACGCGGCTCCGGGCCGCGCTCAGAGCGCCGCCGGCAGGTCGTCGGCCTGCTCCAGTTCAATGTCGTGCTCGATCCAAAGCTGGCAGACAAGCCGGAAACCCGCGTCGAGCCGATCGCCTAATTGCTTCTTCTCTTTCCAGTTGGGCGCCGGCAAATGTTCTTCACCAGACAAAACCCGGCAGGCGCAGCGAGCACATTTGCCCATGCCGCACTCGTAGCGCAAATGCGGGAACGGGAACTGCTTGATGCCCGCGCGCACGACAAGGTTGGTATTGGCCTTCACTTCTTCCCGGTACGTTTGCCCGTTCCGGCGAAACACGACGACTGGCATGCATCCTCCTGAGACTCAAACGTCATTACGTATACTGTATACCGTTTATATAATGACTTTACAACATAACGTTGCCTGCCCGATGCACTCACGCAGCGACGTCAACCGGCACATGCTGGAACGTGAAACTGTCGACATAGACATACCGGACGCTTGCCCCTTGAGCGATGAATGCACGACGCGCGTCGTCAATCATGACGGGCGAACCACACAGGTACAGCGCGTGCTCGGACAGATCGGGATGATCTGACAGCACGGCATCCTGCACATACCCGCGGGCGCCCTGCCACGCACTATCCGGGCGCGACAGCACCGGTACATAGCGGAAGTCTTCGTGTTGTTCGGCGAGTTGCGTCAGCTCTTCATGCAAAAAAAGCGCCGACTGCGTCCGGCCGCCCCAATACAAATCAATCGGTGGCGTATCGCCGCTGGCCAGCATACCGGCGAGCATGCTGCGCAGCGGTGCGATGCCCGTGCCGGTCGCGACCATCACGATGGGCCGGTAGTCGTCCTCGTGATACCCGAACCCGCCTAGCGGCGCTTCGACATCGAGCGTGTCGCCGGGGCGAAGCGCGCTCAGGCGCGTTTGGGTAAAGTGGCCGCCTTCGATCTTGCGGATATGCAGCTCCAGAGAGGTCGCTGCGCCGGCGCCGTCTGTCAGGGTGGCATCGAGCGCTGACGCGATCGAAAAACTCCGGGGCCCAGTATCGCCCGGCAACACGTTGAGGTACTGCCCGGGGCGGAACCCCCACGGCGTATCGTCGGCGAAGGTCAGCACCAGACGGGTCACGTCCTCTGTCAACGATTCCTTGTGCAGCACCCTCGCCTTGCGTCGGCGCGCCGGTTCGGGCGCCGCGAGCACGCGCTCGGTACTGATCGCGAGGTCGGAGCGCGCATGCGCCTGACACAAGAGCGCGTCACCGGCGTCAGCTTCCTCTTGCGACAACGCGGGTGGATGTTCGTCGTAATGCACTTGCCCCTGCCGCACATTGACGCGGCAGGTGCCGCAACCGCCAAACTCGCACTCGGACGGCAGCACAACCCCTGCACGCCGGGCCGCTTCAAGTACGGTTTCGTCCGGCGTCGCCTCGAAGCTTTGCTGCGCTTCGATCCATGTGATTCGATAGCTCACGCGCGCCCCCTGCGTCAAAGCTTGATATCGGCCTGAACAAGCACTTCCCGCCCGCTCTGGCGCAGCAGATCCTGCAATGCTTCGAGGCCTGCGAGCCCGGCCTGTGTGTCCTGTTCGCCATTACCACCTGACAGGCCGATGCCGCCCACCACCTGGTTGTCGACCACGATCGGGAATCCCCCGACGAAGGCGGCAAACTTCCCTTCGAAGCTCCATTGAATGCCGAACGCCTCATTGCCCGGCAGTGCGGGCCCGTTGGGCGGCGTGGTGAACAGGTGCGTCGAGCGCTTGTGGCCGGCAGCCGTAAAGGCTTTGTTCCATGCGATCTGTGGCCCGGTAATACGTCCGCCGTCCATGCGCTCCAGTGCCAGCGGGAACCCGCCTTCATCGACCACGCAGATCGATTCGAGCACGCCGATGTTCTGCGAGCGGGCAACGGCTGCCGCAATCATGTGCCGGGCTTCGGCAAGTTCGAGTTTGAAAAATGGCTTCATGGCTGATGAGAAATGTCGTAGAAAATGGGCGTCAGACGCCGCGATAGACCGTTTTGATCTGCTGATAGAACTCAAGGCCGTCACGCCCCGATTCGCGGAACGTGGCCGTGCTCGACTGCTTGAGACCGCCAAACGGCGCATTGACGAGATTGCCGGTCGTCGTGCGATTGATCTTCACAGTGCCGGCTTCGATATCGTTGGCGAAGCGATGCATCAGGCGGACGTCTTGAGTCACCAGCGAGGCCGCGAGCCCGTAGTCGCTATCGTTGGCGACCGCGAGGGCGTCGTCGTAACCGTCGACATCGATCACCGAGATGACAGGGCCGAAAATCTCTTCCCTTGCAATACGGGCGTCGCGCGGCACGTCGGTGAAGATGGCCGGCGCGACGAAATAGCCGTGCGCGTAGGTGTCATGCATGAGTTGCTCACCACCGCAGACCAGTGTGGCTTCGCGCTTGCCGATCTCGATGTAGTCGAGCACCGTGCGCAACTGCCCTGCCGTGGCCAGCGGACCGATATCGATGCCGGGTTGCAGCCCGTTGCCGATCTTGAGCGCAGCGGTTCGAGTAACCAGGCGTTCGACAAACGCAGCACGAATCTCCCGGGCTACAAGCACGCGGCTCGTGCCGGTGCATGCCTGACCGGAGAGAGAGAAGCCGCCCTTGACCGTGAGATCGACGGCACGGTCGATGTCTTGCGCATCGAGCACGATCAGCGGGTTCTTCCCGCCGAGTTCCATCTGGGTACGCGTCGACATCGACGCCGCACGGTGGATTTGTTCGCCAGCGGAGGTCGATCCAGTGAACGAGATCGCTTTCACTTCTCGCGCACCGACCAGTACCGGCCCCACCGCGCTGGCACTGCCGGTGACGAAATTCAGTACCCCCTTGGGAATACCGGCCTGCACGAAGGCTTCGGTCAGGCGCAGCCCGCTCAACGGGGCGTCAGAAGCCGGTTTGAATACGACGGTGTTACCGCAGATCAGCGCCGGAGCAATCTTTCGCGCCGGAATCGACACGGGGAAGTTCCATGGCGAGATGACGGTGACCACACCCAACGGCTCGCGCACGGTATAGACCGTCATGTCGGCGTCATCGTTAGGAAAGGTCTCGCCGCCATACGACTGCGCTTCGATCGCGTAATACCGAATGGTCTGGGCGGCGCGCATGAATTCATCGATTGCGAGGCTCTTCTGCTTGCCCTCCTCACGCGTGAGTTCTTCGCCGAAGCGGGCGGCGTGCTGTTCCAGATAGGCACTGGCGCTCAACAGCATCTTGGCGCGGGCTCCCGTCGAGAGGCGTTTCCAACTGGCGAACGCGGCGGCAGCAGCGCGCACGGCGGCTTGTGCGTCAGCCTCGCCCGAGGATTGAAACTGACCGACCACGTCGCGCGTGTCGGCCGGATTGACGTTCTCGAAGGTGGCGCCCGAGCGGCTCGCACACCATTCGCCGTCGATGTAATTCAGAAACGTTGGAACGGTAGTCATGAAGGCAACGGTCCTGCAAAAGGGCTGAAAAACCCGCGCCGCTATGGCGCGGGTCGCCGGATGTCGATCAGGCCGCAAGCCCAAGCTCGGGCAGCGGAATCTCGTTTTCGACGTAGTCGTAGTACAGCGCCGTCGTATAGAGCAGACGCATTTGCGCACCGATTTCGCAAATCTTCAGGCAGCGCTGCTGCAATTCCGGCGTGTTCGCGTTCTCCAGCACGATTTGGTAACCGCGCTCGCCGTGAATTTCGTCCGAGACGATGTGCAGGTCGAAGAACTCGACTTCCTCGTCGGTGAACTTGTACGTGTCGCGCAACGTGGGCGTCTGTTTGCGATAAATGGACGGCACCTGCGATTCGAGGCCGACGACCAGCCCGGCAACGGCAACCACCGGGTCTTCGCGCATGGCAACCGCGTAGCACCAGCTTTGCAGGCCACGCGTGGTCGGCGACATGTTGTCGGGATTCACCACACGTTCACGGGTCGTGCCGCAAGCTTCGGCAAAGCGGATCAGCAAGTCGGTGTGGCGATCGCCCCCGATTTCCTCCTCGTACATGTTGGCGAGCAGGAAGTCCTTCGCCTCGGTCATGTGGTCCGGCGTGCGGGCATACAGATAGCCGAGGTAATCGGCGAACGGCCCCACGTAGTGGTAATGGTTTTCTGCCCAGCGGGCGAGGTGCGCACGCGAGAGCTTGCCGCTCGCCCACGCCACGCTGAACGGTGCCTTGTTCGCGCTCTTGCCCTTGATTGCTTCTTCGAGTGCCGCACGGAAAGTCTCGCGGTCCATCAGCTCTGCCATTTCAGACTCCTTGGTTTCAAGTGGATAAGCCTTCGCATCAGGCGATGCCGGGCTTCGAATTGCCATTTGGTACACTGTATACAGTTTTTGGAAAAATGCCAATCCAATGAATTACCTGTGCGGGGGCTATCCCGCGCTAACGATGGAAATCAGACGGCCGCCTTATGTCCGGTTACGGACAACGTGGGCCATGGGCGTCGACGTGGCGCTGGCCGTGTCTGCCGTGCCGGTGTAAGCAGGTTCGATCGCGTCAAGCGCAATACCGTTCGTCTCAGGCAGCAGCCACGCAGCGACGATCACCATGCCGTAACCCACTGCGGCAACAATCGGAATCGCCAGTGTGAGCGTCGTATGCCCCGTGGCAAGCCAACCTGCCATGAAGGGGAAGAACGAGCCGATGACACGTCCTGCGTTATAAGCCACGCCATAGCCGGTCGCGCGAATTTCGTGGGGATACGTCTCTGAAATCGTTGCTGCCACCCCCGCGAAGGTGCCCTGCATCAATACGCCCATCAGGAAGCCGAGCACCATCATGACGGGCATGGGCGCCGGAATCAGCATGTACGCGATGCTCATCACAAATGCCCCGAGCGCGAACAGGATGTAGGTCGGCCGGCGGCCAAGCTTGTCCGTGCACCACGCGCCCACGGCGTAACCCACAATGGAGCCCACGATGGTGATCGCCAGCCACATGCCGGTGCCGGTCACCGAGAGACCCCGCTCCGTCTTGAGCCAAGTCGGCATCCACGTAGCAATGGCGTAATAAGCGCCGAGCATGCCCCCTGAGAGCAGGCTGCACAGGAAAGTACGCCCCAGCAGTGGGCCGCTGAACACGCCACGCAGCGTCTTGAGCGGGCTTGTCTTGCTACGTGCTTCGAGCGTGCGGGTAAAGGCCTCCGGTTCTTCGAGATTGCGACGCAGCCAGAACACCAGCAGTGCGGGTGCCACGCCGATGAACAGACACACGCGCCATGCCCATTCCGGCGACAGCCAATTGAAGATAACGCTGTAGGCGATGGCCGCGAGCGCCCAGCCGAACGAATAGCTGCTGGCGGTGAAGCCCGAGAACTTGCCGCGATGGGCCGGGTTACGAATGGTCTCCATGACGAGCACCATGCACAACGACGACTCCCCGCCGAAGCCCAGCCCCTGAATGATGCGGAACACGGCCAACTGCGTGGGCGAGTTGGTGAGACCGCAGGCAAAACAGGCAAGCGCAAACAAGGCGATGGTCCAGCGCAGGATGCGCACGCGGCCGTAACGGTCGGCGAGCAGCCCTGCCCCGACGGCCCCGACCAGCGAAGCAATCAGCGTGTAGGTGACGATACTGCCCGCCGTCGCCTTGCTCATGCTCCAGGTCGTCAGCAGCACCGGGATGAGAAACGAGTAAATCATGAAGTCGTAGACGTCGACCGTGTGGCCGATGAAGGTGCCCGCGAAGGCACGCTTCTCGTTCTTCGACAGTGAGTTCAGCCAGGACATAGCGGTGTCCTCCTTAGGTGTCTTGGGTTTTGTGGAGTGGGTGAGATTTCCGGTGCATCAGGTCGGTGGTTGAAAGGTGTAGCCGGCGGCTTCAAGCAATCTGGCTACGTGAATCGAGCGCAGGTCGTGATACAGCGGAGCCACGATCTGAACGCCCACTGGCAGCCCCTGTGCCGTGCGCCCTGCGGGGGCGACGGTCGAGGGCAAGCCGCACAGGCCGGAGTGCCCGGCCCAGAAAAGCTGTGTGGTGAGAGGCTGTGCGCGTCCGTTCACCTCAAGCGTGCGCTGCCATGGCGCCCCCTGTTCGTTCAGCGGGAACGCGGCCGTCGCGGCCACCGGGCAGAGCAACACGTCGACCTGTTCGAACAGCGCGCGCCACGCGGCGGCGAAGCTCTCACGCAGCGGTTGGAGCTTGAGCCAGTCGCGATGCCGCATGACAGCGCCCACATGCTGGAGCGAGGCATAGCTCAGATCGTCGGCAGACGCCTCGGCAGCGGACGAAACGGAGGCGGCAAACGCGTCTTCCCCGAGATAACCGCTGGTGGCCGCGCGCAGCAGCAACATATAGACGCGCAGCAACTCGGCGGCGTCCAGCGACGGTTTGGCATTCCACTGCACGTGTGCGCCGCGTCGTTCCAGGTCTTTGCCGAGCGCCACGATGCATTGCTCCACGTCGGTGTCGACCTCTGCGACCGGGTGGTTGGGCAGAATGCCGAAACGAATCTCGCTGAGGTCTTTGGCGTGGGAGCGCGGCAACTCGAAACGCACGGCGCAGGCCGCGTCGGCCGTGGGGCCCGCAATGGCCGAGAGCACCGATTGCAGGTCGTCCGCGCTGCGGGCGAGCGGACCGGCCACGTTGATGTCGGGAAACGTAGCGCCGCCCGGTAAGCCATGCCCATCAAGGGGTACGAGACCGTGCGTGCTCTTGTGCGAGAAGATGCCGCAGTAATGCGCGGGGTTACGGATCGAGGAGCCGATATCCGAGCCCACATCGAAGAAAGACATGCCTGAACAGACCGCTGCGGCGCTGCCACCCGACGAACCGCCCGGCGTGCGCGTGAGGTCGTGCGGGTTGCGCGTCGTGCCGTATACCTCGTTGTAGCTCTGCCAGTCGCGCAGCCAGATCGGCACATTGGTCTTGCCGAGCAAGATGGCGCCAGCGTCTTCTAGACGCTGAACCACCGTCGCGTGACGCGTTGCGACGTTGCCCGTAAATGCCGGGTCGCCGACGGTAGTGGGCCAGCCCGCAACGTCGAACGACTCCTTGATCGTGAACGGCACGCCATGCAGTGGCCCGCGTACGTTGCCAGCGCGGCGTTCGGCGTCGCGCTCGCGTGCCACGGCGTGCGCGCGGTCGAAGTCGCTGACAACCACCGCGTTCAGGCGCGGATGGTCGCGATGCCATGCGGCTTCGCAGGCCGCGACGAGCACCGTTGATGTGGTGTCTTGCCGCGCCAGTGCTGCCTGAGCGGCGGAAATCGAGGCGTGGTGCCACTGCGCATCCGTGGCCCCCGATCCTGAAGGCGTACCGGCGCTGCGAGCGTCGACCGTGGAATCTGTCATCGTGGAATACCCTTTTCAGTATTCTGTATACCATCCGACGACAAATTTGCCCTGTCAAGGGACCTGATGATAAGGGTTTGTGCTTAATGCCCGGCAAATGCACGTCTGGCGCGGATTACCCGCTCGCGTGAGTTTCTAGCTGCAACTTGACACCCCAAGCGCCGCACAGAGCGGGCGCAATGCCCCGATGGTGTAGTTGTAATAAAAAAATCCCCCAGACAACATCAGGCCAGTCGCATAGCCCAAAAGCCTCATGTTGCGCACCGATATGCGAGGTTCTTTCTTGGGCGTGCGGAGGTCGGTAATTCGATGCTGCCTTCGAGCCCAGACACCTATTAGCAGCATTATGATTACTGCAATGCGCATGACCCATTGAGTATTCGACATGTGAGTATGGTGTTTATAAGATTGTTTGTTAAACCATGCACGTCGATAAAGATTGTAGTGTCTTCGGGTCTGAAAAAATGCTGACAAGATAGGTTAAGGAACTCAATCGGCCGTTTAAACCGGCCAACCGTCACCTGCCCCTCGCATGCTCGCCTCGTAACGTCATCACAGCGCTATCCACCCGGGCGACCACTTTGCCGTCATCACGTTTGATTTCACACAGATAGTGAGACACGGTTCGCCCTTGGTGCGTCGCCCATGCGTGAGCCGTCAGCCGGGACACCCAGACCGGGCGCAGAAACGTCGCCTTCAGGTCAATGCTCGTGAACGTTTCCCCGTCCGCCATCAGGGTCGAATGCGCTGTGCCGATGGCCGCGTCGGCCAGTTCACACAGCAAGCCGCCATGCACTGTGCCTTGCTGATTGCCATGAATCTCCGCATTGGCATCCAGCTCGATAACCGCCATTGCCGCGTCGATCTCGACGATGCGAAATCCAAGCAGATTGGAAATCGCTGTCGGATAGCGCATGTGTGTCTGATCTTCGGTGCGAAGCGTGCCCGCCAATTGGCGGCGCAGATAATGCAGCACCGGCAGATGTTTCGTTTCCCCGGCCCCATCGAACACATCGGACATGACAGCTCCCATTGAAAGATTGCTCTCGGGAGTTTGTCTGCCTAGAATCGGACAATCAAGAAATTGTCCTACGTACAATCATGTCCGAATCCCCTGTTACGGCGGCGGTGGAGCATCTGTCCGGCGAAATCCGGCGCGGCGCGCTGCTGCCCGGCACTGCCTTGCCGACGCACCGCAAGCTGGCGGCGCAGTACGGCATTGCCATTGCGTCCGCGAGCAAGGTCTATGGCCGTTTGCAGGCCATGGGGCTCGTCGTCGGGGAAGTCGGACGCGGCACGTTCGTGCGAGACCGCCCGGCACAACGCGAGTGGGATATCGACGACGAGGCCCGGCTCAGTTCGCAATCGGTCGACTTGTCATTCAACCATCCGACGTGGCCGGGGCAGAGCGAACTGTTGCGCACCACGCTCAGGGAGTTAGCGTCATCAGGCGACTTGAGCGCGCTGATGCATCAGCAGCCGCCCGGTGGGAGGCTTCACGAGCGGCAGATCGTCGCGGATCATCTTCTTCAGGCGCGAAACATTCGCGCCACCGCCGAACAGGTGTTTCTCGTGGGCGGTGCGCAGCAAGGTCTCGACGTCGCCATACGTACGTTCCTTCGACCGAATGATGAAGTCGCCGTCGACGCCCTGACCTATCCCGGCTTCAAGATGGCCGCCGCTTTGAGCGAGCTTGCCCTGAGACCCGTGCCGTCGGCCAACAACGGCCCCGACTTGAACGCCCTCGACGATCTTTGCCGTCGCGGTGCCGTTCGTGCCATCTACGTCATGCCGACACTGCACAACCCACTCGGCTGGGTACTGAGCGCAGCCCAGCGCAAACAACTGGTGGACATCGCTCGCCGCCACGATTGTCTGATTATCGAAGATGCCACCTACGCGTATCTCGTGGACGGCGCGGCGCGGCCCATCGTCACACTGGCACCTGAGCGGACGATCTACGTGTCGAGTCTTTCAAAGAGTGTGGCGACGGGATTGCGATTCGGCTATGTGGTGGTGCCGCAAGAGCACGCAGCGAGGACGAAACGCGTGGTACGCGCCAGTTTCTGGAGCTTGTCCAGCATGGTGACGGCGATCGCGACGCGTTGGCTCGCCAGCGGCATCGTGACGCAACAGGAGCAGTTTCAGCGTGAGGACGCGCGACGTCGCCAGACGCTCGCGCGCGAAGTACTTCATGGCATGGGAATGGTGGCGCATCCGTCGTCGCAATTCCTCTGGCTGCCGCTGCCGGAGGGCTTGCGCATGGATCAGGTGGTTGCCGCGCTGGCAGCCCGTGGCATCGCCGCGTCGAAAGCCGAGGCATATGCAACGACACAGCACGTGCCCCACGCGTTGCGGCTGGGCTTGAGTTCGATGCCTTTGGAACAAGTCCATCCGGTGCTGACGGAGGTTCGTCACGTCATCGAGCACCTGCCGATCTGAGCGAGACGCGGAGGAGATTCCCCCCGCCTCCGCTCAGCCCCCAAAACGACATCGATCAATCGTAAGCGCGGGCGTCTTCCACCAGTTTGCCGTCGTCCGGCAGCGTGCCTGCGGTGACGAAGTCGATCTCGGCGCGCAATCGCGTCACATCGCGCAGCGTTTCCTGCAAACGGGCGGCCAGTCCTTCTGGCGGCGTCGCAGTCGTCTCGCAAACGAGCGTCATTCGGTCATCGCCGACGCGCCCCTCGACCCGCAGACGCATGCGGCCCAGCTCCGGATACCGTTTGCCTATCTCGCCGATCTGGCCCGGATGCACGAACATGCCACGCACTTTCACCGTCTGATCGGCGCGGCCCAGCCAGCCCTTCAAACGCATATTCGTGCGCCCACACGGGCTGATGCCCTCGGCAACGGCCGACAGATCCCCGGTGGCGAATCGGATCAGCGGGTAGTCCGCATTGAAATTCGTGACGACCACCTCGCCCGTCTCGCCTTCCGGCACCGGTTTGGTACCGCCGGGCTCCACGATTTCCACCAGCACGTTTTCGTCGACGATCAACCCTGCTTGAGCATCGCTCTCGAACGCAATCAGTCCCAGATCGGCCGTGCCATACAACTGGCGCGCAACGATGCCGCGTGAGTTGAACCATTGCCGCAACGACGGTGGCAAGGCTTCACCTGACAACGTCGCCCGCCGGATGCTGCTGATGTCGGTGCCCATCGACTCGGCTTTCTCGATCAGGATCTTCAGGAACGACGGCGTCCCCGCATAAGCGCCCGGTTGCAGATGCCGGATCGCCTCGATCTGAAGCGCGGTCTGTCCGACGCCCGCCGGGAACACACAGCACCCCAGCCGTGCCGCGCCGGTTTCGATCATCATCCCCGCCGGCGTGAAGTGATATGAGTACGTGTTGTAGACCAGATCGCCTGAGCGCAGACCGGCGGCGTACAGCGCGCGGGCGAAACGCCACCAGTCGCTGCCGCGCCCGTCCGGTTCGTAGATCGGCCCGGGGGATTGATAAACGTGGGCCAGACCGCCGATCGGTGTCGCGTTCAATCCGCCTAGGGGCGGCACACGCAACTGGTAGGCGGCCAGATCGGATTTGCGTGTCACGGGCAATTCGGCCAGCGCGGTGCGTGAGTCAACGCCCCGCGCGTCGAAGGCGCCGAGCGTCTCGGTGAAATACGAGGCGTTCGTGCGGGCGTGCGAGACATGCGCCGGCAACGCCGCCAGCAGTGCCTTCTCGCGAGCTTCCGGGGCTCGGGTTTCAAGCGCGTCGAAGTAGTCGTTCATAGAGACGGTAGGACGTTGATGTTTGACAGTCGGCTAAACGCGCATGCGGCTAATGCAGCCCATGCAGCTCACGCAATCCAGCGTTTGCGCCGCCGGTAGCTCTTGACGTTGCGGAAGCTCCCCTCACTGTTCGCGCCATCCTTGGCGATGCCGAGGTAAAACTCCTTGACGTCCTCGTTATCGCGCAACGACGCCGCGTCGCCGTCCATCACCACACGCCCGTTTTCGAGAATGTAGCCATAGTCCGCGTAGCGCAGGGCCACCATGGTGTTCTGTTCCGCCAGCAGAAAGCTGACGTTTTCCCGTTCGTTCAGATCGCGCACGATCGCGAAAATCTCGTCGACGATCTGTGGCGCCAGCCCCATCGACGGCTCGTCGAGCAACACCATCGACGGCTGCGCCATCATGGCCCGCCCGATCGCACACATCTGCTGCTCGCCGCCCGATGTATAACCGGCCTGCGATTTACGGCGCGTCTTCAGCCGGGGGAAGTACGCGTAGATGCGCTCCAGTGCATGTTGCTGGGCGCTGCGCGATGCATGCCGGACATAGGCGCCGGTCAGCAGATTCTCTTCAATGGTCAAGTGCCCGAAGCAGTGGCGCCCTTCCATCACCTGAATGACGCCGCGCTTGACCAGCCCGTTCGGCGTGAGCTTCTCAACCCGCTCGCCGCGATAGTCGATGGTGCCCTTGGTGACCTCACCCCGCTCTGCCTGAAGCAGATTCGAGATGGCCTTGAGCGTCGTGCTCTTGCCCGCGCCGTTCGCGCCGAGCAACGCCACGATCTTGCCGTCGGGCACGACCAGCGACACGCCCTTCAACACAAGGATGACGTGGTCGTAGATGACTTCGATATTGTTGACGCGCAAACTCGCTTCCATGCCGCGTGACTCCGGAGTCGATGGTGCTGCGGGACCGATTCAAAGTGATGTCGCCTGCCGGGCCGTCGAAGGCCCGGCGCTCGCCCACATCGCCAGTTCGCGTTGCGGGCGAGCGTGCCGATCTTGCCAATTACATCTGCTGATAGCAGGCCGGTGTCATACCCTTTTCCTTGGCGTACTGCTTGGCCGAGGCTTCGAACAACGGGTGAATCAGGCGGCGGTTGCCTTCGATCCAGTCGGACACCATCACCCACTTCGTGCCATCCCACTGCTGAATGCGAACCTTGCCCGAGCCCTCGTGATCCTGGCAGCTCGTCTTGATATCGGGCAGCAGGCCGGTCGCACCCAACGCCTTCAGGCGCGCCCCATCGATATTCAGGTTCTCGAACGCCCAGCGCACTTGCACCGGCGTCATGACTTTGCCCTTGCCGAACTTGTTCTGCGCGGTGTTGAGCGCCTCGACCGTCGCCACAGCCGCCGACACGCCGCGGTTATAGAGCACGGAGCCCACCTTCGACGGGTCTTGCATGTTGCCCTTGCCCGCGCCGTACACCACCTTGTCGATATCGGCGATCAGCGGCACCTGTTTGCCCGCCACGTTCCACGTCGCGCTCATGTAGCCCTTGGCCGCCGGGCCCGCCGGGATGGTGTCTTCTTCTGAGCCGGCCCACCAGCTGCCGACGATCTTCTCGCGCGGATAGCCGACCTTCTGCGCAGCCTTGAGGGCGGTCTGGTTCATGACGCCCCAGCCCCAGAACACCACGTAATCGGGGTTCTCCTGACGAATGCGCAGCCATTGCGCGCCCTGCTCATTGCCGGGGTGTGCCACCGGAATCTCGATCAGGTTGAACTTGTTGATCTTCGATTCCGCCTGCATGGCGACAATCGGCTCTTTACCGTAAGCCGAGTCGTGATACAGGAACACGATCTTCTTGCCGTTGAGCGACCCGCCGTTCTTGTCGGCGAGGAACTTGATGATGGCCGAGGCCTGCATCTGATACGTGGTGACGAGCGGGAACGCCCACGGGAACACGGTGCCGTCCACGGCATCGGTACGGCCATACCCCATCATCACGAGCGGCACCTGATCGGTGGCGGTCTTGTCGATCAGCGCGTACGAAATGCCCGTGGCCATGGTGTGGTACGCCGTACCCTTGGTGACCGGGTTACGGCCCTTCAGGCGCTCATAGCACTCCACGCCCTTGGAGGTGTTGTATTCGGTCTCGCACTCTTCCCACGTCAGCTTGACGCCGTTCACGCCGCCGTTCTTCATGTTCACGTATTGCAGATAGTCGATGAAGCCGCCGTAAAACGACTGCCCGTTGGCCCCGTACGGCCCCACGCGATAGTCGGCCAGCGCAATGAACTGATCGTTGGTCTGTGCAAGCGCCGTGCCTGCCGAGCCCATGCCGAGCACCAGACTCATGCCTAGCGATACCGCCAGTTGTTTCGTGTTCATGCTGTGTCTCCTTGTGGTCTTGTCGATAGCGATACGTGGTCAGCCGACGCCCGTGTACCGGTGCGTCAATACATCGAACTCAAGTCGAATCTCAGTGCGGGAACGGCCAGATGCGCAGCTTCTCCTTGGTGATCTGCCAAAGTCGCGCCAGACCGTGCGGCTCGACAATCAGGAAAAAGATGATGAGGCCGCCGAACAGCATCAACTGGATATGCGAGACGGTCGCGTTGGTGAACGGCAGGTGGAGAAACGTGGCGATCGGCGGCAACGTGTAGTCGAGCAGAATCGGCAGCAGCAAAATGAATGCGGCACCGAGAAAACTGCCCAGAATGCTGCCCACGCCGCCAATGATGATCATGAACAGAATGCGGAACGACAGATCGAGGGAGAAGCCGTCGGGCTCCACCGAGCCGAGATAGCAGAAGGCATAAAGCGCCCCGGCCACACCGCAGTAAAACGAACTCACCGCGAAGGCCAGCAGCTTTACACGCATGAGCGGGATGCCGATCACTTCGGCCGCCACGTCCATGTCGCGCACGGCCATCCACGCGCGGCCGATGTGCGAGCGCACGAGGTTCTTTGCTACCAGCGCCATCACGCACACGACGCCGAGCACAAACAGGTACTTGCGCACGGGCGTGTTAATGTCGAGCCCGAGAATCGTGATCTTCTGTGCGGTGATGACGCCCGATGAACTGTTGTTCGACAGCCAAGGGAATTTGGTCAGCACCCACAGCACGAAGAACTGCGCCGCCAACGTCGCCACCGCGAGATAGAAGCCCTTGATGCGCAGCGACGGCAGGCCAAAGGCAATGCCCACCAGCGCCGCGCAAACGCCGCCCATCGCGAAAGATGCCAAGATCGGTATGCCTTCAACGCGCAACTGGAAGTTGTACGACGCATAGGCGCCAACCGCCATGAACGCCGCCGTCCCCAGTGAAAGCTGCCCGGCGTAGCCCGTCAGAATGTTCAGGCCGAGCGCAGCCAGCGAGAATACGAGGAACGGCACCAGAATGGCCGAAAGCCAGTACTCGGAGGCGATCCACGGCAGCACGCCGAAGGCGATCACCAACACGGCGCTGACTGCGACACGATCCTGCCGAATCGGGAATATCTGGCTGTCGGCTACGTACGATGTCTTGAACTGACCCGCTTCGCGATAGAACATGTGTGGCCTCTGCGTTAAGTGCTTGTGCGTGCTTGCTGGTTCATCGATCGCCAGACTAGGGGGAACATGCCCTAGACCCGGTCGATATGACGCTCGCCGAACAACCCCTCGGGGCGAACGAGCAGGAACAGCAACGCAAAGACATAGGGGAACCAGCCTTCGATACCCCCGAAGTTGCCGCCAAACTGGCTTTGCAGCAGTTGCGGCAGGTAGATCTCGGCAAGTTTTTCCGCCGCGCCGATGATCAGGCCGCCGACAATGGCGCCCGGAATCGATGTGAAGCCACCGAGAATCAGTACGGGCAACGCCTTGAGTGCCGTCATCGTCAGGGCGAACTGCACGCCGTTGCGCGAGCCCCAGAGCATGCCCGCCACCAGCGCGACGAAGCCCGACACGCTCCACACCACCACCCAGATGCGCTGTAACGGAATGCCCAGCGAGAGCGCCGCCTGATGGTCGTCGGCCACTGCACGCAGGGCCCGGCCGATGCTCGTGGCCTTGAAGAACAACGCGAGCAGCGCGACGAGGACTGCCGCAATGCCGGCCGCGGCCAGATCGAAGCTGCTCACCAGCAGGCCGGTCGAGTCCATGATCGAAGCGATAGGCTCGTCGACGATGCCCAGCGACAGCGGACGAACTTCATTGCCCCACAGCAGCGGTGCCAGTCCTTCGAGAAAGAACGACAGACCGATGGTCGCCATGAACAGCGTGATGGGCGACTGGTTCACCAGCTTGCGCAACACAAACCGCTCAGTGGCCGCGCCCACCAGCACCATGACGCCGAATGCGCCGATGGCGGCCGCCCACAGCGGCAAGCCTCGCTCCATCAGTCCGACGACCGACAGCGCCGCGAAGTACACCATGGCACCCTGCGCGAAGTTGAATACGCCGGACGCTTTGAAGATCAGCACGAAGCCCAGCGCCACAAGCGAATACATCACGCCCGAGAGCAGCCCGCCGATCAGAATTTCCAGAAAGAACTGCATCGATGTCTCCAATTCGACAATTCGATAATTCGCAATCCGCAGATGCGCGGCCGCGTGCCGCTCAGGCCGCGACGGGCTCGCCGTGCGCCGATCCGAGATAGGCGCGGATGACTTCCGGGTCTTGCTTGACTTCCGCTGGCGGTCCGTCGCCGATCTTCTTGCCGTAGTCGAGCACGACAACGCGATCCGAAATGTCCATCACCACCCCCATATCGTGTTCGATGAGCACGATGGTCGTGCCGAACTCTTCGTTCACTTCGAGAATGAAGCGGCACATGTCGCGCTTTTCTTCGAGATTCATGCCGGCCATGGGCTCATCGAGCAACAGCAACTCAGGCTCGGCCGCCAGCGCCCGCGCCAGCTCGACACGCTTTTGCAGGCCATACGGCAACCGGCCAACGGGCGTCTTGCGGATGTGTTGAATTTCGAGAAAGTCGATGATCTCTTCGACCTTCTCGCGATGAATCGTCTCTTCACGGCGTGCCGGTCCCCACCACAGCGCATTGGCCAGCAAGCCGGAGCGCATGCGGGTGTTGCGGCCCGTCATGATGTTGTCGAGCACCGTCATGCCCTTGAACAGGGCGATGTTCTGGAAGGTGCGCGCCACGCCTTGCCGGGCGGCGGACGTGGGATGCATGCGTTGGCGCACTTGGCCGCGAAAGACGATCGTGCCCTGTTGCGGGTGATAGACGCCATTGATGACGTTGAGCATCGAACTCTTGCCCGCGCCGTTCGGGCCGATGATGGCCCGTATCTCGTGTTCGCGGACGTCGAACGAAATATCGGTAAGCGCCTTGACGCCCCCGAACGACAGGCTGATGTGCTGCAAATCGATCAACACATCGCCGGCCTTGCGTTTGTCGTTCATGCCTGCTCCTGCGGAATGCCCGGTGAAATCTGGCGGATGTCGGGTGACGCGGCGACTCGTAGTCGTGGCGGCGTACATCACATTCATGGGTTCAAACGTTCGTGCGACATCTAAGCGGCGCAGCGCAACCCGACAGGCGCAGGGTCATCGACGGGCGCGCGGGTGCCGAGTACGCGCGCGGGATGAATCTTCAGCGTGGCACTCACGCTGCCCTCCCGCCCGTCTTCGAACTTCACCCGGGTTTCGATGAACTGCGCCGTCTTGCCCGAATAGAAGGCGTCGATCAGCACGTCGTACTTTTGCGCAATGAACGTGCGGCGCACCTTGCGCGTGCGGGTCAGCTCGTCGTCATCGGGGTCCAGTTCCTTGTGCAGGATCATGAAGCGATGAATCTGCGCGGCGGCGAAGGCCGATTCCTTGGCCAGATCGGCGTTCACCTGCTCGATGCAGCCCAAAATCAACTCGGCGACCTGTTCGTTGCCCGCGAGATCGACGTAACCGGCATAGGCCAGGTTATGACGCTCCGCCCAGTTGCCCACCGCATCCATATCGATGTTGATGAACGCGCACACGTTGTCGCGGCCATCGCCGAACGCCACGGCTTCCTTGATGTACGAGAAGAACTTGAGCTTGTTCTCGATGAACTTGGGCGCGAACAACGAGCCGCAGGACAGCTTGCCGACGTCTTTAGCGCGATCGACGATACGCAGGTGCCCATCGGCGTCGATGATGCCGGCGTCGCCCGTGCGGAAGTAGCCGTGCTCGTCGAAGGCTTCACGCGTGGCGTCAGGGCGCTTGTAGTACTCCTTGAGCAACCCGACACCGCGCACCAGCACTTCGCCGCTCTCCGCGATCTTGATTTCCATACCCGGCGCGACAGGGCCAACGCTGTCGAAGCGCACCTGACGGTCCGGTTGCAGACAGACGTAGGCACACGTCTCGGTCTGTCCGTAGAACTGCTTCAGATTGATACCGATAGCGCGATAGAACCGGAACAGATCCGGCCCGATGGCTTCTCCGGCGGTATAAGCCGTGCGGATACGGCTCATGCCGAGCGTGTTGCGCAGCGGGCCGTAGATGCAAAGATTGCCCAGTGCGTATTGCAGCCGGTCGAGCAGCGCCACCGGTTGAGCGTCGAGTACGGCAGCGCCGCAACGCTGCGCGACATTCATGAAGTGCGCGAACATCTTTCGCTTGATCGCGCTCGCATCTTCCATGCGAATCATCACCTGCGTCAGCACGTTTTCATACACGCGCGGCGGCGCGAAGTAATACGTCGGGCCGATCTCCCGCATGTCGGTGGCGACGGTCTCCGGCGACTCCGGACAATTCACCGTGAAGCCAGTCACCAGCGCCTGCGCATAGGAAAACAGATGGTCGCCCACCCAAGCCATCGGCAGGTACGACAGCACTTCATCGTCGGCCGAGAGTTTGTCGAACTGGCTGCCATGATGCGCGGCACCGATCAAACCTGCGTGAGAATGGCAAACCCCTTTCGGCTTACCGGTCGTGCCGGAGGTGTAAAGAATGGTGGCCGTATCGTCGGCGTCTACTGCGGCAACGGCATCGTCGAAATAGCGCGGATGTTTTGCGTCGAACTCACGACCCTGCGCCACCATCGAGGCATACGATTGCAGGCCGGGCGCATCGTAGTTGCGCAGGCCGCGCGGATCTTCGTAAATGATGTGCGCCAGATGCGGCACGCTCTCACGCAGCTCCAGCAGCTTGTCGACCTGCTCCTGATCTTCAACGATGGCGAAATTGATTTCAGCGTCTTCGAGCACGTGAATCATTTCCGCCGCGACGGCGTCCTGATACAGCGGCACCGCGACACCGCCCAGTGCCTGCGCGGCCGTCATGGCCCAGTACAGGCGCACCCGGTTATTACCGATGATGGCGAGATTGTCGCCGCGTGAGAATCCGGCGGCGGCCAGCGCACAGGCGAGCATGCGCACTTCATGCGCAGCGTCCTGCCAGCTCCAGCTTTGCCAGATACCCAGATCTTTTTCCCGGTACGCTGTGCTGGCGCCACGTGTGGCGGCGTGTGCCAACAACAAACGCGGGAAAGTGGTCCGCTCCTGCATGCCTGTCTCCTGTGTCTCGCCACGCTTCGACTTCCGTCGAGGGGGGGCGTGGCGTGGCTCGGTCGGCGCGTGCGCGATGGCGCACGCCATCCTGCTCGCGTCATTTTTCACGACGCTTATTCGTTGGCGGGTAGTGCAGTGACGATCGCTTTGCCGCGCGGCAGGCAGCTTCTATACTTGTGCTTCGGCGTCGTGTTGCAACACCGTGGATGCTTGTCTCACCCTGCGCATGGCAAGGCGAAGATACCCCATGACCCACGACGGATTTGTCACCCGGATGACAATCAAGGGAAAGTCCCTATATGTCGTTAGAGACCCTGTTGCAGCGCAGCGTATGGGCACAAGGACTCACGCCGGCACAGCGCGAGCGCGTGACGGCAGAGATTCAGGTACGGCCAGTGGAGAGTGGCGGCTACGTTTGCCGCAAGGGCGATCCGTCGCACGCCTGGTTCGGCGTGATCGACGGGCTCGTGAAGATTGCGACCGCCTCGGCCAGCGGCAAGTCGGTGACCTTTACCGGCGTGCCCTCGGGCGCGTGGTTCGGCGAAGGGTCGTTACTGAAGCGCGAGATCCGCAAATACGACGTGATGGCCTTGCGAGACTCCGTGCTCGCGCATATGCCGATTGCGACGTTCGACTGGCTTCTCGACACGAGCATCCCGTTCAATCGCTTCCTGACGCTGCAACTCAACGAACGTCTTGGTCAGTTCATTGCCGCCGTCGAACACGAGCGTCTGCTCGATACCGATGCCCGTGTTGCGCGCTCGCTGTCGTCGATGTTCAATCCTGATCTCTACCCGAGCGACGACACGACCGTGCAGATTTCGCAGGAAGAACTCAGTTATCTCGCGGGCGTCTCGCGCCAGCGCGTCAATCTCGCACTCAAGGTGCTGGAACAGGCCGGGTTGGTGAAGGTCGATTACGGTGTCCTGACCATTCTCGACCTCGAAGGTTTGCGCGAATTCGGGATGTAGCGTTTGCCCTGAAGGCTTACCGCGCGGCTGGCAAATGCGCGCGGACGAATCGCGCCACCTCGGCGCGCAATTCCCGGTCTTCCGGCGCCCCCATGAATCCCCCATGCGGCATGGCTTCGAACACATGAAGCTCACACGGCACGTCAGCGCGGCGCAGTGCGCGATGCATACGCACTGCGTTCGACAGGAACAGATCGCGCGTACCGCTTTGAATGAACGTCGGCACGAAGCCCTGCGAGAAGTCGCCGAACAGTGGCGATAGATACGGATCGGCGAGATCCGCACCGCCCGCATACAACACGTTATTCGGCATCAGCGACTTGGGCAGCAGCACGTCCACGCGCTGATTCAGCTCGAAACTGTCGCCCGATTCCGTGAGATCGACTTCCGGCGATAACAACACCAGTGCCGCCGGTAACGGCAGCCCCTCATCGCGTGCGCGCAACACCATCGCCGCTGCCAAATTCGCGCCAGCAGATCGCCCGCCAATGACAACGTGACTCGCTGGGTACGCCTCCAGCACTCGACGGTAGACCGTCAGACAGTCGTCCAATCCGGCGGGATACGGATGCTCGGGAGGCATGCGATAGTCGATGCCCCAGCAGCGCAGGCCCAACTGGTCGGCCTGCATTTGCGCGCCGATACGGCAGACGGTGCCGCCGCCAAACACCAGTCCGCCACCGTGCAAGTCGATATAGACGACGTCGTCGGCCACGAGATCGACCGGCGTCGCAACGTGGACGGTGGCGTCACCGATCGCTACGGTTTCCACCGTTGACTTCAACAACCCTGCGACCTGTGCCATCGCCGCGCCGTATTGGGCGTCGGCATCAGCCTTGAATTGCATCCAGCCGTCAAAGTCGTCGGGCGATGGCGCGGTGTACATCGCGTTGAACGGCTCGCCATCGGCAGTCACCAGACGGCGCAACGCGGCCTGCGCCTGCGCGCTGATGCTGTCGGGAAAAGGAATCACACGGGCCGGAACCCGGACCCCGTCGATGGGATGCGTCATGAGTAATAGAACTAATGAGTGTCGGGGGTGGACGGCCAGTGCGTGAGCGCCGTATCGAGCGCATCAAGACTGCGTAGCCATGAGATGTCGGCATCGGGTGTGCTGTGCGCAAACGCCGACGCGGCTTCCAACGTGATGTAGCCCATGAAGAAGCCGCCGAGAAAGCGAATGGCGTGGACCTGCTCTGCCTCGGGCACCGCGTAGCCATGCAGCACCGCCCGGATCAGTTGGGTCAATTGCGGCCCGGCGCTCGCAGCGGCCAACTCGGACGGCAACGGATGCCGAGCGGCAACAAAGCGCCCCGGATGGCGGCGCGCGTAGTCACGATGGGCGTTCGCCAGCGCATACAGGGCGTCCTTGCCCGCGCGGCCCGCCATCGCTTGCGCTGTGGCGTCTGCCAACTGCCGCAACGCCAACAACGCGATCTGACACTTGAGGTCGTCAAGATTCCTGACGTGCGAATAGAGGCTGGCGAGTCGCACGTCGAACTTGCGTGCCAACGCCGCCCCGGTCAAATGCTCGAAGCCAATCTCGTCGGCCAGCTCGGCACCGCCCTCCACCAACCGCTCGACCGTCAGTCCGGCTCTGACCATAGGATTTCTCGCACTGAAAACTAACCAATTTAGACAATTGCCTAATCATATTAGTTTTCATGTGCCGGATCAAGACGCCAACGACGTCGGCGCCTTGATCCATCGCCACGACCGACTTCGGCCTTACTGGCTACCGGTCTCGGGCACGATGCGCAGGCGCTCGACCGACTTGGTGGTGCGATTCACGTCCGCGTTGTAGTGCCAGAGCGGCTTGCGCCCGAACGTGGTGTACATCTCCACCTGATCGGCGTAGTGCGGCGACGGCGTGCCGTCCGGTGCGACAAAGCCGCTCTGCCCCGGTGCCACCACGTCGTAAGCCGCGATCTTGCCGCGTGCGCCGTTCGGGCCGAACACGATGAGATCGTTCTCGGTGCCACGGTTCATGTAGACGGGCGTGCGAACCGCTTCTCCGGCGTTCGCCTGCGGTACGCCGAAGAAGTTGTTGGCGCGGAAGGTCAACGGCACGGTCGGCGCGCGCCACATCGTCATGTCGGGACCCAACCGGGACTTGAGTGCGGTGACGGTATCGTCCAGCGCGGCGAGAATCACGTCGTCCTGCCGCTTGCCGCCGAAGATATCGAACGTCTGCGGCACACCGGCCTTGTCGCCCCGGAGCCCTTCGTACAGCACCTTGCTGCCGTTACCGATGTTGGCAGAACCCGTCGGTCCGTCCTGAGGTGTCGCATAGCCGCTGGCGAGGAACCATTTGTCGTACGGCGCAGGCACCACTTCGCCCAGCGTGCGCTTGAGCATGGCGGAGAGCCACGCGTCCATGATTGCCGGGCCTGCCGTATCGTAGTGCCCGGTGTGTTGCGGATCACGATTCAGGCCGTCCCACTTCGCCAATTGCAAAGCCAGTTGACGACGGGCATCGGTGGCGGGAAGGCTGGCCGTCGCGCGCTCGATGAACGGCAGAAAGTGGCGACGATTCACGTCGACCGCACTCGTCTCCTTCAGGATCTGCCACATGTCGTCGACGTTCAGCTTGTCGTGCGCCTTGATGCGCTCGTCAATCTCGACCACACGATCGGCACCGCCCCACACGAACGCAAACAGATCGCTTGCCGGATAGCCCTTCTGCGGCGAATTGTTCCAGTTGGCGATCCAGCCCTGCTTCGGGTTGTAGACCTTCGGGTTGGTCGAGAACGGCAGCAATCCCTTCCAATCCCATTCCCCGGTGCCCGGCACCGGCAAACGAGGATCATGGCCCGGGCGGCGGTCCGGATACGCGCCCGTATGCACGTAACCGATATTGCCGGCCGTATCGGCGTAGTACCAGTTGATGGTCAGTGCATGACGCGCGGCCTGCGCGGTCCATGACTTCCAGTCCTTCGCCTCGGCCTGATGCGTCCACGCGAGCAGCGACTGCACTTCAAGGCCATCCCATGCGCGCGCTTTCGCGTAGGCGATGTGTTGCTTGTCGTCACGCTGCATGACGATGCCGTGCACCGTGCGATAGACCTCCTGCACGACCGGTGCACCGCCTTTCACGCGGATGATCTCGACGCGCTTTTCCATGTCGTGCCATTGGCCGTTATGGAAGTAGCGATTCGGATTCGCCGGATCAATCTTCTCGGCGAACATGTCGATGTCGTCGCCGAAACCCGCCGTGGAGCCCCACGAAATCTTGCCGTTGTGGCCGAACAAAATGCAGGGGTAACCAAACGGCGTATTGCCGACGAGATCGAAGCCTGCGCCATGCAAACCGATGCCGTAGGTGTACGCGGGGGCAAACCAGCCGAACTGCGGGCCGTTAAGCATGATGGCGCTGGCGTCGCGGGCTTTGTTCTTGCCGACGATCCACATATTGCTGGTCGTCGGGAACCCGGCCGGCCCCGGCTGACCGTATTCAGCGAACTGGGCGAGCATCGTTGCCGCGTTGGCCTGGGGCGTCTGATGCAGCAACGCACCATCGTTGTCGCGTGCGAGGCGAGACAGCATCGGCGCGGGTCCGTCGTAGCGCGCGAGCGGCTGCATCGATTGCGCCGAGTCGTTCTGTCCCACAGTCGCAGGTAGCACTGCGGCGGCCGCCACTTTGGACAGCGGACCGACCTTGACCGGATAAACACCCTCCGATGCCGGAATGGTCGTCGGCGCATCGGGATTCACGATCCACTTGAGTTCGTTGAACAGCGCCATGCCCTTGTCGGCACCGTATTTGTCCTTGAGTGCCGTCACCAGCGCCAAGTTATCAATCTCGCTGGTCGCGTCGGAGAACCGGTTGGCCATCGTGCCGACGAAAACCATCGCCACGTCGAAGGCATCCCAGTTGGATGGCTGGAGACCGAAGTCGTTGAACTGCTTCGGCATGCGCTTGTCCGGTTGCGCGCGCACTTGGGCAATCCACGCATTCATGCCGGCGGCGTATCCCTCAACGATGTCGCGCTCGCGCTGCGGCAGATCGGCCAGTTGGCGACGGATCGACGCGGGCCAATAGTTGCCACGAATCGATTTATCGAAGTCCACGAACTTCTCGCCCAGCACTTCCGACACGGTGCCCTGTGTGCTCCGGCGCGCCATCTCCATCTGGAACAGACGGTCTTGTGCCACCGCGTAGCCGTATCCGTAGAACAGCGCGTAAGTCGTTGCGGCATAGACATGCGGCACACCGAACTCGTCACGCTTGATCGTGACGTCGGCGCGCCCCGGCACGGCCTTGCCGGCCGGCGAGACGCCGCTTGTGCCCACGGCATTGTCGCTGCCGGTCGCGGTCTTGGCGACCACCGGCGCGGCGAACGACAGACTCAGAAGGGAAACGGCGAGCGCGAGCGACAGACCGCGCGGCGAGCGGGAAGGCAAAGTCATCAATGTCTCCGTAGTTCTTATGGGTCGAGCACATTGACGTTATCACAACAAAAACCGACCGGTCGGTTAATTAATTCACCGACCGTTGATATGTTAAGTATCTCGGCCCGTTCACCGCTCCCCGCCGTTGATCGGAAACAGCGGCTTGGCATCTTTGAGATCCAGCCCCCATTTCTTCATCAATGCGTCGTAGACACCGTCCTTCTGAAGCTTGATGAGCGCCTGTTGAATGGCGAGGGCCAATTGCTTGCCCTTTTCGTCGACACCGAAGCCGATGCCATACGGCGCTTCGCGGTTGTAGTGCACGATCTTGTACTTTGCCGGGAATCGGGTGGCGTTGTAGTAGCCCACCGGCGAATCGACCCACGCGACCTGACTGGCGCCCGTCGACAACGACAGCATCGTCATGTTCGAGTCGGGATACGTGGCGATCGTCAACGGCTTCTTGCCATTGCCGACACACTTGTCACTCAGTGCCCTCGCCTTTTCCATCGACGCCGTGCCGCGCGGCAACGCCAGTTGCAAACCGCATAGATCGTCGGGCGACTTCACCGTGATAGCGCTCGCGGGCGTCGTCACCACCGTCAGCCCCATGTCGAGATAGTCGACGAAGGTCACGACCTTTTGCCGTGCGGAAAAGTCAGCCAGCGAAAGCAGCACGTCGAAGCGGCTCGCGCTCAGCCCCGGAATCAGCGCATCGAATGACGATTGCGCGAGCTTGATCTTCAGACCCAGCACCTGCGCCGCCGCCGACAGCAGCTCCGGCGTAAAGCCCACGATCTCGCCGTCGCCATTGACGAACTTGATCGGCGCAACATCTGGGTTCACGCCCGCCGTGAGCGTGCCCCGGTCCCGATAGTATTTCGGCACCATCGCTGCGAGCTTGTCGTCGGCCTTGATATTCAGGATGGAAGCCGCCTCGGCTGCGCGTACGTTGCTTACGCCACCGAATAGCGCGAGAAGACATGCCGCAGCGGCAATCGCCGTGGCGGCGGGAATTCGAGGGGTCATGCGCATGGAACCTCGCGAGAGAAGTGAGGACAGGTGCCGCATCACGCCGCCTGCTGCGTGCTGCGCGCAAAGTCACGGTGATGCCAGAGCAGGCAGTCCGATGCGCCTTCGTCGTTGACGCTTGCCTCGGTAATCTGGCCGACGATGATGCTGTGAGTGAAGCCGTCATGGACTTTCGCAAGCCGGCACTCGAACACGACGACGGCGTCAACGAGCGTCGGAATATTCAACTTACCGCCCTGCCAATGTTCAGCGTCGAAACGCTCAGCACCGCGCAGCGAGGTGAACCGCTTGGCAACGCTCAGGTGTTGCGCGGACAGCAGGTTCACGGCGAACCGTTGCGTGCGCAGGATGACGTCGTGCGCCGACGCCGTCTTGTTGACGCACACGAGAATCGTAGCGGGGTCTGCGGACAGGCTGCAAACGGAGGTGGCGATCAGGCCGAACGGCACACCGGCCTCTTGTGTGGTGATGGCGGTGATGCCGCTGGCGAAGCACGTCATCGCGTGGCGAAAGACGTCAGCAGAAACTTGGGCGGTCATAGGCTTACCTCTGATATCTCTTGCTCAAAATTAGGCGGGTCAGCAAATGCGTGATCCGGCCGAGGGTGCGCAGCCAGCGCGCGCCCACGGCCTTCAGTCCTTTCAGTCACCGAACCGCAAGGGGTTGAGGCCAAGATTGCCGCGCAGCGTGCTTGCCGCATACTCCTCGCGGAACAGGCCGCGCCGGCGCAACTCCGGCAGAATCAGTGCGACAAAGTCATCCAGACCACCGGGTAGTGTCGCGGGGCACAGGTTGAAACCATCGGCGGCGCCTTCCCGGAACCACGCTTCCATATCGTCGACGATGTCCTGCGCCGTGCCGATCAACTGACGCCCGCCAGCGGCGCGCATTTTGTACAGTTGCCGAATCGTGAGGTTCTCGCGCTGCGCCAGTTCGATCAGCCCGTTGCCGATGCTGCTGACCGGCCCCGAACTGAGTGCCGGTACTGGCCCGTCGAGATCGTAGGCCGACAGGTCACCCAAGGTGCTGTACAGAATCGACAACCCGCTCAGCGGGTCAATCAACTCCTGCAACTGGTCGAACTTGTCTTGCGCTTCCTGCCGCGTGCGACCGACATAAGGCGTCAGGCCCGGCATGATCAGCAACTGATCGGGCGTGCGGCCATACTTTCCAAGGCGTCCTTTCAAGTCGGCGTAGTACTTCCGGGCCGACTGAATGTCGAACGATGCGCTGTAGACGACGTCGGCATTCTTCGCCGCGATCTCTCGCCCTGCTTCCGCCGCCCCCGCCTGCACGATCAACGGACGGCCTTGTGGCGTACGCGCCGAATTCAACGGACCCCGCACACTGAAATGCTTGCCCTTGTGGTTCGCCACATGCAGTTTCGCCTCGTCGTAGAAGATGCCGGACGCCTTGTCGCGCAGAAAGGCGTCGTCCTCCCAGCTATCCCAGAGCTTCTTCACGACATCGACGAATTCGTCGGCACGCTCGTAGCGCTCTTCATAGCCCAGATGCTCGTCGCGGCTGAAGTTCCACGCCTCTTGCTGCGACCACGACGTGACCACGTTCCAACCTGCGCGACCGCCGCTGATGTGGTCGATCGACGCGTATTTGCGCGCGATATGAAAGGGTTCGTTGTACGTGGTCGAAGCGGTGCCGACCAGCCCGATGTTCGACGTGCACGCGCCGAGCGCCGCCAGCAGCGTGAGCGGTTCGAGTTCGGCATTCTTCGCATCGCGCGACGCCGAACCCTTGGGGTTATCGGCCGTACGAACGCCAAGCCCGTCGGCGAAGAAGATCATGTCGAACTTGGCCGCTTCGGCCTTGCGTGCCGTGTCGAGAAAATACTTGAAGTCGATGGCCCCGGCGGCGGGTACTTCGGGGTGCCGCCATGCCGCCATGTGATAGCCCAGATAACGCATCGAGAGACCGAGTCTCATCTTTCCATCGTGTGCCATTGCTTGTCCTGTTGGATAAGAGGTTTGAAGCCAGAGGATTGAAGTCAGGAGATTGAAATGGGAGCGCCATGCGGTTGGCATTACCCGCGAATGCTCGCCACGAAGCGCTTGCTGCGCTCGGTGCCGGTGCCCTGAAAGATGTGTTCGGGGGAACCTTGGTCGACGATGCGGCCGCCGTCCATGAAGACCACCCGGTTCGAGACCTTGCGGGCGAAGTCCATTTCGTGCGTAACGACCACCATCGTGGTGCCGGACATCGCCAGCTCCTTCATCACGTCGAGCACTTCGTTCACGAGCTCCGGGTCGAGTGCGCTCGTCGGTTCGTCGAAGAGCATGATTTCCGGGTCCATCGCCAGCGCACGCGCAATCGCCACGCGCTGCTTCTGTCCGCCGGAGAGTTGCGACGGGTAGTGATGCAGCTTGTCGGCAAGCCCGACACGAGCGAGCAGATATTTGCCCCGTTCCAGCACGTCTTTGCGGGCCGCGCCACCCACGATGCGCGGGCCGGCCAGTACGTTTTCGAGCGCCGAATAATGGGGAAACAGGTGGAAGCCCTGAAAGACCATGCCGAAATAGCGGCGCTGGCGATCCAGCTCCTTGGTCGGCAAGCGCACGCGCCGTGCGCCGCGCAACTCGCTGCCGAGCACTTCGCGCTTGAACGTCACCTCGCCCGCATCGATGAGATCGAGCATGTTCATGCAGCGCAGCAACGTGCTTTTGCCCGACCCCGACGGCCCGATGATGGCCACGACGTCGCCCTTGTAGAGCGTGAAGTCGATGCCGTGCAGTGCCACGAACTCGCCGAACTGCTTCGTCACCGAGCGCATCTGAAGCAGCGGCTCATGCATCGCAATGGCGTGCGGAGAATGGTTTTCGGGGGTCGCGCTCATCGTTGGACTCCTTTCCCGAAGCGTCGCTCAAGCAGGCTCTGTCCACACATCGCAAGACTGGTCAGCAGCAGGTACCAGAGACAGGCCACCGTCAGCAGCGGGATGGTTTCGAAGGTCGTCGAATAGATCAATTGCACGGTCGTCAGCAACTCGACGTAGCCGATCACCGACGCGAGCGACGTGTTCTTGAACATCGTGATGAGCTCGTTGGCGAGGGGCGGGATGATGACGCGCACGGCCTGCGGAATGACCACGTGCCACATCATGCGAAGGTCGCTCATACCCATGGCCTTGCACGCCTCGCGCTGCCCTTTGTCGACGGCAGCCAGCCCGCTGCGGAAGATCTCGGCGCTGTGCCCGCCAAGGTAGATCGCCAGCCCGATCATCGCGGCACTGAAGCGCGAGATGACGTTGCTGGTATCGATATCGAACAGGTTCACGTTCAACAGCGGAATCGGCAGATACAGGCGGGGCACCAGCGCGGAGATGAAGAACAGAAACAACAGCATCGCCAGCGTGGGCGTGGCTCGGATAATCCAGATGTAGGTCAGCGCCGCCCCGCGAAGCACCGGGTTCTCCGCCATGCGGCAAGCCGCGACGATGCCACCCAGCACGAGTCCCAGCACGCTGGCAAACGCCGTCAGGATCAGCGTATTGGCCAGCCCGGCAAGCACACGCGCATTGAAGAAGTAATGGGAGACCACGTCCCACTGCCAGCGCGGGTTGTCGATCACCCCCTGATAGAACAGCACCAGCGCGACACCGGACAGGCCGTACCAGAGCCAATCGGACTTCTTGGGGCGGGCGTGGATGCGCAGCGTTGCCGGCGGCCCGTCGGTGCTGTCGTCGCGCCTTGCCGCCGAGAGTGGATAGACGGTTTCGTTATTCATATGGTGAGACACCCTCCAAAGTGTTGGGGTTAACCCCGCTTTCAGCACAATTAGTTATTGCTGGCGATTCCGGCATCCATCCAAATAGAATGGGGAATAGCGAAAGGTTAGAAATTCAAAAAGCCCTTGTGAAATGCTTTCTTTTCGGCAATCGATAATGTTTTGTTATTGGGTGAATGGATGAAGATTCGTCAGTTGGAGGCGTTCCGGGCGGTGATGCTTCACCAGACGGTGACGCAGGCAAGCGAGATGCTCCACATCTCGCAACCCGCAACCACACGCTTGCTCGCCGATCTGGAGCGCTCGCTGAAGTTCAGGCTGTTCGATCGTGTGAAGGGACGGCTCTACCCGACGGTCGAAGCGCAGGCGTTGTTCGAGGAAGTGCAGCGATCGCTGGCCGGTGTGGACCGGATTGCCCGGGCGGCGGACGAGATCAGAAACTTGCAGCGCGGCACGCTGCATATCGCGGCAGCACCGGCGCTGGCGCTGTCGTTCCTGCCGCACGCCATTGCGGACTACCTGAAGACACGTCCAGAAGCGCACGTCTCGATGGCCATGCACTCGACGCGCTCGATCGTGGATATGGTGATGGGACAACGGTGCGACGTGGGTTTTGCCAGACTGTCGCTCAACCGCACGACGTCGCACGGCGAGCGGCTGGTGGCCGCGAAGATGGTGTGTGCGTTACCGGCGGGGCACCGGCTGTGTTCGCATGACGTCATCGGGCCCACGGATCTGGCGGGCGAGCGCTTTGTGGCGCACCCGAGAAGCGTGGAAGCCCGCTTGCAGATCGATGCGTTGCTCGCCGCCCATGGCGTCGAAGTGAAGATGCAGATGGAAAGCCAGATCTCGTATGCGATCTGTTCGTTCGTTGAGGCGGGGGCTGGCGTGGCGGTGATCGACGCGTTCAGTGCGTGGAGCTATCGCGGCTCCGGCGTCGTGTTCAAGCCGTTTGAGCCCGCCATCCTGACCGATACGGCGGTGCTCACGCCGTCACAGCGGCCGACGCCGTTGCTGTTGAAGTCGTTTGTCGCCCATGTCAGGCGGTATGCGCTCGATACGCTGGGCGACGGTGTCGTGGCCAATTAAAGGCGGCCCGGGCAAGCGTCAGGCGGGTGACACGCCGCCCGCCAGTTTCTGCGCCAACATGGCCTTCACCTCAGGCCACTCGGCGTCGATGATGCTAAATCGCACCGAGTTGCGCTTACGGCCGTCGGGCATGATGCGCTCGTGCCGGACAATGCCTTCCTGCGTCGCGCCAATGCGAAGAATGGCGGCGCGGGATTTCTCGTTGGTTTCGTCGGTGGTGAATTGGACGCGCACACACTGCATCACGTCGAACGCGTGCGTCAACAACAAATACTTGGCTTCGGTGTTGATGGGAGAGCGCTGGACGGACTGACTGAGCCACGTGTGACCGATTTCTAGCTTCCGGTTGGCGCGATCGATCTTCCAGAAGCGCGTGCTGCCAACCACCCGGCCGGTGTCGCGCGCCACCACCACGAACGGCATGACGGTACCGTCCTCTCTGCCCTTGAGTGCCTTGTCGAGATAGGCGTCGATGGTCCCGAGCCCGGGCACGACCGTGAACTTCAGGTTCCATAGCTCGCCGTCGGCGGCCGCCTCGACCAGTGCCGACCGGTGGCCGGCTTCCAGGGGGTGCAGCTCAACGCTGTTACCCACCAGCGTGGTCCGCAAATCGTCAACTTCAAAGCCGGTCGTTGCCATTACAGATTCCGATCCTTCAGTACGCTCACAAGACAGATTTTCGATGCACAACCCGTGTTGCGACGGGCGGTGTTAATGATCATCGAAACTGTTCTGGGAACGCAAGACTTCCTCGATGTGGTTTTCCGCCCACGCAACCAATGGCTCGACCAGCTCGGAGAGCGTGTGTCCGAGTTCGGTCAGCGAGTACTCGACGGTCACCGGCACCGTGGCGAACGCCTCACGGTGTACCAGCCCGTCGCGCTCCAGCTTTTGCAGCGTCTGGCTAAGTGCTTTTGGCGAGATGCCACCAATTTCACGGCGCAGTTGGTTGAACCGCTGCACGTCGTCCCGCAGAATCTTGACGATCAGCAGCGACCATTTGTCCGCCAGCCGGCTGAACACCAGCCGGGCCGGACAGCCTTCCATATAAACGTTGTAACGACTCTCGATCTCGCTCGGCGTCGCAAGCGCGGCATTGCGCGGCATGATATCCCTCCGGTAACCAGTTACCACCAGGTAACTTCTTGTTTGGCTGCTATACAAAATATACTATCGACGCTCCAGTGCCAATCCGGCATTTTCTCGATGTGTAAGGAGTTGTCATGGCAAAAACGGCCATCGTTTATTTTTCGGGCTACGGACATACGAAGCGTGCTGCCGAAGCGGCCGCACAGGGCAGCGGCGCCGATCTCATCGAGATCAGCGAAGACGGTAACGTGAGCGACTCGGGTTGGGACACGCTGGCGCAAGCGCAGGCCATCATTTTCGGCACGCCGACCTACATGGGCTCGGTGCCCTGGCAGTTCAAGAAGTTTGCCGATGCGTCGTCCAAGCAGTGGTTCGGACGCGGCTGGCAGGACAAGGTGTTCGGCGGCTTCACGAACAGCGCGAGCCTGAACGGCGACAAGCAGGTCACGCTGATCTATTTGCAGACGCTCGCCTCGCAGCACGGCGGCATCTGGGTCAGCCTCGGCTTGCTGCCTGCCAACACCAAGGCCGCCACGCGCGAAGACATCAACAATCTGGGCGGCTCGGTGGGCGCGCTGGTGCAATCACCGTCCGACGCCTCGACCGACGAGATCTCCACCGGCGATCTCGAAACGGTCAAGCGCTATGCGGCACGCGTCGCGCAAGTCGCGTCCCGCCTGCACGCCGCCGCCCAGTAAAACGTAGCGCCCTCGCCTTCCGGCGGTCTATCTGGCTTCATGGCTGTTCATCACGCGCCTTCAACTGGTACTGGTACCAGGCGATCAACGCGATGATGAACAGCACCAGAAAGATTGGGATCATGTAGCCCCGTGCCAGCCATCGCAGGAATGGGTCGCAGAAGAGCAAGGCCAGCGCCAGCAGAATCCACACCGCTGCAATCACGACTGCCGGGGCATGACGGTAGCGCGCCATGAGTTCGCGCCAGCGGCACGACACGTAGTACGCCACCGCACAGCCAAGCAGAAGCAACAACACGATCTTCGTCGCCAACCGGAACGCGTAAAGGTTCTCGCATACGGTCTTGCAGACGGCGGAGGCCTGCGCTCCCGCGGGCTTTTGATAGTAGTCGGCAAGACATTCGCTGATACTGCGTGTCATCGTGCAAGCCTGAACGCCCGGCGTCGGGGAAAGTTCAGCCACGGTCGCAGCCGTGGCGTCGGCTGCCCCTGCACCACTCGCCCCGCCGGACTTGTCGCCTGCGGCGTCTCCCGCCTTCGCGTCGGTTCGCATCGGCATCGGCCAGAAACCGATGCCGCCGAAGTTGTCCTGCGCGTAGATGATGTCGTCCTGAAGTTGCTGCCAGTTGTCGTTATCGAACGTAATCACCGGCACAATCTGGCGCAACACGAGCTGACGCTCTTCCCCATGCAGCCCGCCCTCTACCGACAGCCGAAGCGCCTTCTTCGAATCGGTGGTCGGCTCGTCGAGCAGCACCAGAAAGTGAGGCCTTCGATTGCGCTCGCGCTCGACGCGCGCCAGCATATCGGTCGACGGATTGCGATCGTTCTCCATCACCAACTTGAGCAGGTTTTCGTAGTCGTACGCGCCGTGACCGACCCGGTCGTGCCGCATCATGATGTCGATGCGATCGCCCGCGCCCGCCTTGCGCAGTTTGGTACGCAGTTGGTCGATGAACTGGTTGAACGCCTGCACCGATACCGGGTCGTCCGGATACCCGTCGAAGAAGATCACCACGCCGCCGCCATTGGTCGGCGCAAAGCGTGCGCCGAACGGCAGGTGATTCGATACCGTTGCAGTCCAATTGCGAAGCCGCGTGGAGAGCAAGCGCACGATGTCTTCGCCCACTCGCTCCAGCACCTGTTCCTTGCGGTTCTTGTCCAGTCGCGCCCATGTGCGCCAGTCGTTGCGCTGGATCACCCATTGCACGTTGCTCTGATGCCGCTGGGCGACACTCACGAAATCGCCGGGTAACGACGCCCCGGCCTGCGCCAGTTCGACAAAGTCACGACCGTCGTTGGCCTGTTGCAGCTTGCCCGTATCGTCGAATGTCGCGCCGTAGTACCCGATGCTCGTGAGCGTGCTGAAATTGACGACCTGCGACGGCCCTGCCATCCAGAACGGAAAGAAGCCGTAGATCTCGCCTTGCAGTTGGTCGAGCACACAGCCGCATCCGTTGCCATCCCAATGCACCTGACGCGTCGGGTCGAAGGCCGGACGCTTGCGCGCCGTGGCGACGAGCGACGGCCGGAACCGGTCGTACAGCGTCTGCAACAGTTGCGGCAGCGACAGTACGTCGACGTTGCTGCATTGGCCTTTCTTCCAGAGCGCATCGAGTTGTGCGAACAGCGCCGGATCTTTCAGCACCGCCGACAGTTGTTGCATCTGCTCCGCAGAAATCTTGCGCGCGTCGGCCACGCTGCCCGGGATACCGGTCGGGCACGCGCCGACACCCTGACGCAGACGCGCCATCACAGCACGGTCGAACAGCCACAACTGCGGGTATTGCAGACCTTGCAGCCCCTTGAGCATGTCGAGCACTACCGGCGGCACGGCCTCATTACGACGGCTCGTGGCCAGCTCGGCGAGCGACTGCTGCGTCAGCACGTAGGTGGTTTGCGTCTGCGCCGCGCGCATGATGTCGGCGACGTAAGGGTCGACGGGCGTCTTGATGTCCGCCGTGGCATCGAGAATGGCTTCGTTGAAATCCGCCTGACTGGCGTATTCCTCGGTCAGACCTGAGACGGCATCAATGATCGGCGCCGGTACACGGCCTGCCTGCCGGAGTTGCTGCACCGAGATGTCGGTCAGTTGATAGGTGGTAGTGACGGCTGCGGCGCGGGCTTCGGGCAGATACGCGTCAGCCTGCGCGCCCAGATCCTTGAGCGCGTCGAGGACCGCCGCGTCGAACAGCGGCTGGTTCAGATAGACCTTGTCCTGAAGGGCCGAGAGCTTGTCGATCACCTTCGACTTGGACGCCAGCAGGCGGAAGTCATTCGCATCAAGCGTGTAGTTGTAGATCGTCAGCAGCGCACGGTCGGGGTCAGGTCCGGCATTGCGCTTGCCATCGGTATCGAGATGGTAGAGCCACAGCATCGCCGCGATTTCGTCGTCGGTACCGGCGAGCCGGATCTGGTAGTAGCGCGCTTGCTCACGGGGATCGAAACCGTCGATCCAGCGCCCGAGGTCCGCGCCGACAAGGTCGGTCTTCCACTGCGGGTGTGCCCGCACGATGGTGGCGAACTTCAGCAGTGCCTGCACCGAGGCGTTGGTCAGATTGCCTACCGGCTGCATCTTGAAGTCGAGCCAGAACCGGTTGAGCCACGACAACGTGATCGGGCCGACCAGATTGTCGGATAAAGGACGCGTGCTCTCTCGATAGGCTTGCAGGTACGCCGGGTCATCAGAATAGATCGTGAGCAACGCCTGCTGAATCGCGCGACGGGTGGCCGGCGCGAGATGGCGGACGACGTCGGCTGAGATCAGGACGGCGGCGGCACCGCTCGTCGGCTCAGGTGCGACCTGCACGGTGTTGACGATGCGCCACGCGTCCTGAGGCGTCATCGGCTTGCCATCACTGCCCACGGGCGGCGCCATGTTGGCCGAGCGCGCTACCGGCGACATAGCGGCCGGGGCTGCCACTGGCTCGACGGGGGCAGTTGGCATCGTCGGTGTCACCGGCGTGGCAGGCTTCGGCGCAACGACGGGGACAACGGCCGGCGCGACCACTGCGGCAGAGGCTGTCGATGAGGTCGATGGCGTCGTTATCGTCGCGGGTGCAGATACGGCCGAAGGTGTGGAGGACGCCGACGCTGAAGATGCCGCAGCCACAGCGGCGGCCTGTGGCGCTGATGCCGCGATCGCGCCCGACGCCGTTGCGTGCCCCTGCAAAGGCAGCATCACACCGGCGAGTGCGGTACATAGCGCAGCGATACTGCCCCGCTTTGGAAGCCGATGCAGGCCAAACGCGCGGGCGAACCCGTGGGTGGAGAACAGGATGCTCATATCAGATCGTCCGCCCTTCCTTGATGAGTTCTCGCCGGACGCCGCGCAGCAGGTCGGCCTGACAAACGGTGTCGCGACCATCGCGTTCCGCGCGCATGGCCGCGTGCTGAGCAACGTTGAGCAGTGCGCCACCTGAGAGCACATGGTTTTCGGCCAGCGTTACGAGATCCACATCAGCCGCCAGACCGCGACGCTCGGGAAACAGGTTCTTCCAGAGACGCAGACGTTGCTCGCTGTCGGGCAACGGAAAATGGATAGCACTTTGAAACCGTCGCGCGAAAGCTTCGTCGATGTTGCCCTTCAGGTTGGTCGCCAGCAGCACAACGCCGGGGTAGTCTTCGATCCGTTGGAGCAGATACGCGACTTCCTGATTCGCATGACGATCGTTCGCGCTGCTGCCTTCCGTTCGCTTGCCGAACAGCGCATCGGCTTCGTCGAAGAAGAGAATCCAGCGCTTGTTCTGCGCCTGATCGAACACGTTGGCCATGTTCTTCTCCGTCTCGCCGATGTACTTCGAGACGATTTTCGACAGGTCGATGCGGTAGACGTCAACGTGCGCCGCCTTGCCAAGCAACGACGCCGTGAGTGTCTTGCCGGTGCCGGGCGGCCCATAGAACAGCGCCCGGAAGCCCGGTTTGACCATGCGATCGAGATGCCAGCGGCGCATGACGGCTTCGCCACCATCGAGCCATTGACGAATCTGGTCGATCTCGTCGATGACTTCAGGTGCAAGAACAAGGTCGTTCCAGTCGCGCATCGTGGTGATGCGCTTGGCCGGAAAGCCCGCGCTGTAGTCAGGCTTGTGTTCACTGCCGGAAGTGCATCGCTCGAGAAAGTCACGTTCCACGTGCAAGGCGGCAGCGAGTGCTGGTTCACCGTCGGCGCGCCGTTCCAGACGCAAGATGGACTCTCGGGCAAACGTGTGATCGGCGTCGAATAACTGCAATATCTCGAAACGACGCGCGAGATCGTCACCGGCAAGCACGAACGCTGCGGTTTCGCAGGTCGGTAGCAGGCCACTGTGATGCTGACCACGCCAGCCGCCGAATTCGGTGAACTGCCGCTCGGTGTTCTTGTTTTGCGTAAACAGCAGGTCGAGCGCCTGCGGCCGGATATGCGGCAACAAGGCGAGCATCAGCACGACACGCGCATCGAAGTTCGACGCGAGCCCCAAGGCTTGCAACGCGACAGCAAACGGCGACGGGTCATCTTTCAGGTCCGGCGGTACGTGCGCGTAGATGTCATGCGGACCGCCTTCGTGCATGAAATAAGCATGCATGCGCGTTTCGAGCACGGCATTGAACCACGCGATTTCGCGCGAAAGACTGTCGGCGTTGGCCACGAGCGCATCGGTCGGCGGGATGGTCGAAAGGGTTGTCGAATCGATCATGTCCATTGCACCCACAGCGGAAGCGGCATCCATGACAACTGCACGGTCGAGACGCTCCACGGCAGTTGGTTGAGCAGCACATCGAAGGCACTACGCTGCACATCGAGATGCCAACCGTTGTCCCCCATCGACAACCTTCCCGGGCGTTGCAGAAAGGTCTCGCGCAGTCCCGCCGGCGAGGTATTCCCCAACACCGACCAGTGCTGGATCATCGCGACGAGCAACTGATCGATGATCGTGCGCTCGTTCTCGGTCACGTCAATACGACGCGCGACCGGCGCATTCAACGCGACACCGCAGAGCAGTTTGTGCAGTGTCAAATGGGGTTCCGGCGCCTCGTCGTGGCCGCTGACGAGGTAATGCAGGAGCAGGACGGCGCGCTCGGCCGCCGCTTCGCTGACAAATCGGCTCCGCTTCGGATGGCCGTCCCCGTATGCCTCGACGAGCGACAGCATGTCCCAAAGGCGCGGCAGGAACGGCCAGACAAGGACCGCCCCCGCGTGTGTCACTTGCATTGGCGTGAGCGACGGGTCGGATGCGCCCACGGCAGGAATGCCGATATCGATGCCGGTTTGTTCTCGCACGCGAGCCGCAAGTGCGGGCGGAATTTGACTGCCGGTTACCTGTGCCAGCCGGGCGACGAGCGCGGACGCCAATTTCGCTGGGGCATAGGCGCGTTGCGGGGCGAACAACCACGTGAACAACAATAGCCACCGGGTACGTTCCAACTGCGCGGGTGGCGTTGTGTCGACGCTTAGGGAAAACAAGTCGGTGACGTCCGACGACAGGCGCAACATCCGGTCGACCTCGGCGGTATCGCGCGGCGACAGACGGGCGAATCCGGGCCACATGTCGGTCGGTACAAGGTCAAGCCATTGCCCAGCCAATGTGTCATCGCTGGCGGCCGCTGAAAGGATCGGGCGCAAGGCAGACGCGCCCGCTTGCATCGCCTGCCGCAACCAGATATCCATCCCTGCCGGAGGCGCCGCGCGGCCATTGCGGAAGTCCGGCGACGAGAGATAGTCGAGGTAGTCGATGGGCGGTGTCGATGCCATGTCTGGGCGAGACTCTTGAGTGGGGTGCGAAGCGGTAGGCAGCGCGTGCGGCTGAGTGGGAGGCGGGCTGGATTCGGTAAGCGTCGCCGGTACCGTGATAGGGACCGTGCTGTCGGCGTTGTCGGCGGTGTCGGTGGCGTCGGTGGTGTCGGTGGTGTCGGTGGTGTCGGTGGTGTCGGCGTAATTGGCGTTTCCGGTGCTGTCGGCGGTGCGGGCGTTATCGGTGCTCCCAGCCGACGCCTCTTCGCTCAACACCTCAAGATCGAGCGTCGCACCGGTCACTAATCCGGCGGCGACGCTGGCGTAGTAGCGGGCAACAGCGCGGGTAGCGTCATGCGGCGCATGCGGCACATGCGGCACATGCGGTTCAGGCGGCGCAGTGGGCGCGTGCGCCACGATGGCGTCGTAAAAGGTTTCCCGATGCGCCGCCGGAATGTCGTCATTCACCGTGACGACGATATCCACGATGCTGGCCCATGCGTCTGGCGAGATGCCATCGGGCCCGGACGTCAGTAGCGTGTGACTCTGGTCAAGCGCGCTTTGCAAAACGGTGCGCGCCTCCCGCGATAAACGCCCCGCTCGACTCACCAAAGACGCGCCCTTTGGCACCTCGCTCTGGTGGAAGCGCAATAACCGCTGCACTGCGTCATGAGCGTTGGTGCCGCGAGTCGCGGCGGGCTCGTTGATCGCGGCGGCCTCGTTTGTCTCGTTTGTCTCGTTTGTCTCGTTTGTCTCGTTTGTCTCGTTTGTCTCGTTTGTCTCGTTTGTCTCGTTTGCCTCGTTTGTCCCGCTGGTCACGTTGGTGCCGTGCCAGTCAACACTGGCATCGACGCCATCCGCCGTGCTTGAACCCTCTTCCCGCACGACAGAGGTGAGAGGCCGGGACGCTTGGGTTGTTTCGCTAGCCCCCGCGTCGACCGCTCCAACGCTCAAGCCGTCTATTCCGATATCCGCACGCATTTCGTGAGCCTCAACCGGGGCGCGGTTGGCCACACGCGTCATTGGTCGAATGTCGGCATCAATCGGCTGATCGACGTGAGACCCTGAGCGCAACTCCCATTGATCCAGCAACCGAAGCTGCCATGCGGCAGGGCTCACACCAAGTGCTACGTGATGCAACCCTTCGGATGTAGAGGACACATTGGACGATTCGCGGATGAGCTTTCCGAATATCGCCTTCCAGACCGCTCGCTTCCAAGCATCCACGGACGCGTTGGACAATGGCGTCGACACGCCCTGCGATGAAGGCCGTTGCGCAACGGCTTCCGGTTCGCTGCTTGCTTCAGCAGCCCGTCCGCCTGTCGTGCGGCTGGTTGAATCGGTGCCCGTGGTGCCAACGGATACATCAGCGCCGGACTCACTGTGATTGGTTTGCGGGTTTCCGACGACAGCGTCAACGTCTGCACGCTCAAGATCGGTCAATGCATCCTGTCGAGAGAGTGCCCTGAGTCTGTGCCAGTGCATCGTCGCGCCCGGGCTCAACAGCACCGCCAGATCCAGCAGCATGTCTTCAGGGAACACGGCAACGATCCGACTCAACACGTCGTCGTGTTGACCGTAGTGCCGAAACGCATCGACAAGCATTTCGCTATGTTCAGTCACCCAGACAGGCCAGTCGTCATACAGTCCAGCCGGTGAACCGCTGAGCAACGCGTCGATCAACCGGCCCCGCGCGCCGACGCTGCCATCTTGGCTCGGGTGCACCGCGATAGACGACGCGGACACCGTGGGCGATTGCTCAGCCTCGTGCGTGGATAGAACCCCGCCGTCCGACATCGGAGTAGATGTACGCGTGTGCGTTCTCGTTTGCGTCGGCGGCGTAGTAGTCAGCGCAGACGATGGGCTTCCCGGCGCTTTCGCTTTCGCGCTCGCGTTCCCGTTAGCAGTATTCGCTTTCGCTCCGCCATCGGAGATTGGCGGCGCACTTGGCGAACGCTCTGCGCGATGATGCGAACCGGCCTCGGCGAGGATCGGGCGCTCGTCTTTTATGAAGTTGACGGCTATAGGTGCGCCCATTCCCGAGAAGTCCGACGGCGCCGCCGATGCCGATGCAGGTGCGGCGCTCAACGATGGCAGCGAGGGCACGTCAGGCATTTCGACAAGGTCTCGGGCGTGCCGAAGTCGTTCTGGATTAGTGCGATCCTCGGGCAAGCCCAAGGTCAGTCGATCCGTCCCTGCGCCGGTCGATGGTGACACGGTGTCGTCTTCGGTGTCGGCTGCCAGAGATTGGAGAACACGCAGGTTTGTTGTCGGTGTCGCGCCGGACTCGTCGTCGTTGGCGAGCGGGTCGGTATGGACCGATAAGTCGGTGACGGCGGCTGCGACCGCTTCAGACCACGCGCGCCGACGCGCCCAACCAGTGAGCGAACGGTGGCCCCATGCCTTCGGCGATACCGAATCGTCACTGACGCGGCGCACTGACGTGTTGAAAATGCGCTCACCGTCGGGTGATGCGGGATCATCGATGATGTCACCGTTTTCGCCGTTGTCACTTGGGCCGCTGGTACTACCGACACCGTCGGCACTGCGGTACCCAGCGTAACCAACCAGATCAGACCCACCTGCGTTGTCACGGCTGACAGCGATTTCAGGGACGCCCCCCGCAGCACGCACGGCAAGCGTTTCCCCCTGAAGCAGCGACAACATGTCGGACAGCAATGACACCGGCAGCGACATCGCCATGCGGTCGCGTAGATCCGGGTATGCCGCGTAATGGTGTAGCGCGTCCCGGAGTAATGCTGGTGCGTCGGCCATCAAGTGCGGCCAAATGTCGTAAAGCGCCTGCGCTTGCCCTCGCGTCAACGCGTTCGCCAACAGATTTCGTATGCGGGCAAGCGAGTGAGCTGCCGACGGGCCGTATGGCAGCAGCGTTTCGGCGTTCTCATCCGTTGGCTGCACCGCATCATTCTTGGTTGGCAAGAAGTCGTCCGCTGCGAGATTGTCACTGGCGATAGCGATGGCAGTGGCGGAGGTGGTGCCGATGTCGGTGGCCGCAGCCTCGCGGTGTGTGTCTGATTCGCCCCACACCGCAGCGCTCCGCGACGATGGTTCAGTTTCCGCAGCGGCCCGCGCCACACGCGCCGGGTCGACAACGCCATCGTGAAGTGAGCCACCCGGAGCATCAGATGCTTCAGTCGCACCAGCGCGATACGTGGGCAGTACAACGCTCACATCTGAAACCGCTTCACGCGATTCGGCGCGAAGTCGGTTCTGGTTCTGGTTCTGGTTCTGGTTCTGACTCTTACGCTGATCCTGATCCTGATCCTGATGTTGAGGCTGAAGCTGATGCTTATCCTGAGGTTGGGCTTGAGCTTGGGTTTCACGCGGACGACGCATCTCGCCATCTGCTACTCGCCGTATCTCCCCCTCCCTACGCTCCATACCGTCGCGAGCAGCACGCTCCGTCTCGCCAGCCCGCGCCAATCGTCGAAGCACCGTCAGCATGGCGGGTGCATCCGAGACGTGTTTCTCACTCACCAACTGCAAGACGTGCATAGCTCGCCCGGCAACGCCATCCGTCCTGCCACCGTTGCCCATCGCGCCGGTGCCAGTGACGGAAAGCGCCAACACTGCCTCCCACACCTCGTGCCAAGGCATTTGCAGCGTTCCTGCGTCCAGCGGCGTCAGGCCGACCGTCAACAGCTTCTCGCTCGCAGCAACCCGTGCAGAAGCCCGCGCCTCCCGCTCCCAACCTGCGACAGCCAGCGCCCGGTCCAGCGCGTGCAAGTCCGCTAACCAGCGTTGCGCTTCCGCAGGTCTTAACGCGTGGAGCAGCGCTTCAATCTGCGCAGCAGGGAACTGCCGCACCAACCGCGCCATCTGCACATCGCGGTCCCCACTGGCCAACAGCAAGCGTCGTACCGCCTCCACGTCGCCCGACATTACCCTCGCGAGCAGCGCCTCCAACGAAGCCCCCACCGCATCCGGTTTTGCCTTTCGCTGCTCAGTGCTGTGCCCGCCCGACGCCGGATCGGGCAAAGGTGCCTTGCGTGCGTCGTGTGCCAGTGCGGTTGCCGCATGCGCCGGCAACCGGCCGTCCCTCAAGAACCGAACCAGTTCCGCAGCGTCGGCTTCCACGGCAGACGAAAAGCGCGTCACCACGGAATTTCGCCGCCCGCGCGCGGAAAACTCACGCCCCGCCAGCACCTGCTCAAGCGCGTCGGATAAGCCTTCCGCCAGCGCCTCGGGCAAGTCAGCCACGGCCACATCACCAAGATCAACGTCGAGCTGGTCAATGCGAACCACCGCATCGCCGGGCGCACGCGTGTCAAACACCGACACCACCACCGGCAACAGCCGTTCAACCACCAGCGCGCGCAGCGCATCGCTTCGCGACATGTCCAGCCCGCCTGCCGTGAAGGTCAGGTCGAACGCCAGATGATCGATGCGATGGTGCGTGTTCATCGTCACACCCACAACGTCAGATTGCGCCCACGCCGCTGACGCATGAGCAACGACGCGAGACTCGCGCTGGTGGCATCGAGGCGGCGCGAGTCGGTACGCGTGATGTCTTCGCGCAAGCGCGTCCGCCACAAGTCGTAACGATGCTCGAAGTCCCGCATCGTGACGAAATCCAGCCAGTGGAACTCCGGCAGCAAATGCGCCGGCAGATTGCGGCACACCGTCTCCTGCGCAAGATTTCTAAAGTCAGGATCGCTGAACCTCGCCGACCACGCCGGGAACACGATGCTCACGCGGGCATCGAAGAACGCCGCATCGGGCACTTGCTCCCGCTCGGGCGATGGCACCGCCGCCGCGTCACCGTTGCGGTAGCGCGGGCGCAGCAACACATGCTCGACCAAATAGAACCCCTCGGATTGCACGTTCAATTTGCACAGAAAACTGCGCAACGTTTGCACGTACCGGTCGGCATGTGTGACGGCACCGGTGCGTCTGAATTTCGCGAGACGCACATCGCCAAGGCGCTCGTCATGCGTGCGGAAATGTATGTGCACTTCCTCGCCATGTTGCTCGAGCACGTAGTTTTCCAACCGCACGCCGTGCACAAGGAGCCCCATAGGCAGCAGGTCTTCGTGGCGTGATTCCTCCTTCGGCGTCTCCGCCGCCGGCGCAACGCGCCCCGCCAGCACCACCAACCGGGCGGCTGCACGCTCGTAGTCGTCAGCCGTGGCCACGTTGTCCGCCCGCAGTCGCAGCCGCCATTGCAACAGCGTCTCGCTCAGTGCGTGTTCTGACGGCTCGGCAGGCAGCCCCAACAGAATCGCGATCTTCGCGTGCACCCCCGCAACATTGGGCCGGCCATCAGGGCGCCGCTCGGGCACGCCCACGTCGAACGCCGTCGCCCGGTCGCGCGAGAGCGTCGCGATATGGCGCAAGAATTCAAGCTTGTTGTTCACCAGCCAGTGCGTCGCGTGCTTGTCCTGATAGTCGTCGAAGCGACGCAGCGACTTCTGCGAGAACGTTTCGCCATACATCGCGAGCAGCACATCGAGCAACCGGCTGCGCCGGTCCTCCGCCCGATCCTTGCGCGAGACAATATTCGTGAGGGCTTTGCGCACATCATCCGGCGCCTCGACATACAGCGACTCGATGTCCGGTAGCGCATCGTCGCCGATCCGTTGCGAGAAGTAGGTCTGATGCAGATCGTCGACGGAGAACATCCGTCCGACCGATTGCAGGTTCTCCAGATAGTTGGCCATCAACTGCTCGGCCAGATACAGATAGGCCTTCAGTTGCTTCGCACTGACCTTATGCGCCATCGGTGCCGACGGCGGCACGCCGAAATGGTTGATGCCGTAAATCGCTGGAAACTGATGCTGAATCGAGAAATAGTCGCTCAGCTCGCGCGTCTCGCCTTGTGGTGCGGGCACAATCCCCACTACCGATTGCGGCGTGTTACGCAAGGTGTCGAATTCGAAACGCGCCTTGGCCAGTGCCACGCGCGCATCGTCCAGCACCACACGGGCCTTGTCGTCGCGCCGTTGTTCGACGGCGTGCGCGGCGGGTGCCGTATCCGTGCCCACGGCGCTGCTGGCAAAGTGCAGACGCAGAAATGCACTCTGGGCATCCCCCGGAAATCTCAGCCGCAGCACCGCGTCCGCTGCCATATCTGTGCCGATCGGGTGCCCTGCGGCATCGCACAAGGCGAGGCGCTGCACGTGGGCTACGCCTTCGACCTCTTGCACCAACCCGACCAGTTTCGAGATAGCAATTGGTGAGCCGGGCGCCTGCGCCCCAGTGCTCGCGATGAATCCGTGCACCGTGCGCGGCCCGGAAAACAAGATATCGAGCGGCACGCCTGCCGCAAAGGCCTTGACGTAGCGCTCGACCTGAAACCCCGAGAGCACCGCCTGCGCACAGCGGAAATAAATATCCGCGAAAATCGACGCCGGATCGCGCTCGCTGTGAATCTGCACGTCGCCACTCAGGTAGACCGCCTGCGCAGGCACCACGCGCACGCCGGCCAAGTCTTCGCCAAGGTTGCGATGCGCGTTGAAGACCTCGAAGATGCGCTTGCGCACGTCGGCCTCCATCGCCGCTTGCGCCTCGCCCGACAGTTCCCCTGTCAACGTTTCACTGAGCTTGACCAGTACCCGGTAAAGACCGCGAGCGCCGCCCGCGCCGGCCGCCGAGTCAGGCTCACAACTCAGCCAGACATCCTCCAGTTCGGGAATCGAGTCGTAGAACAGCTTACGGTAGTCGTCGACCGTGAGCACCTGACTCGGCAGAATCTCATCTGCCGGGTGCAATGCGTGCCGCCGATAGTCGATCTCGCCTGTCGGACCGACCAGATAATCCTCAGGTGCGAAGTCCGAGCGATAGCCGAGTTCTGTGATCGCGTAGCAAAGTTGCTCGAGAATCGTGACGCCCGGGTCATGCAGGTTGTAGTCGGTCCAGCGATCGCCGCACAAGGCTTGCAGCGTGGCAATGCCTGCGCGGCGTAGCGCATCGAAATCTAGCCCGTGCGGATCGGGGGCGAATCGGGCGATGGACTCAGGCGCGTTCATCGACTGACGACGCCTCGAATGCCGCGCGCACGCGTTGCGTTATCGCCTGCCTCGTCCAACGCGATGCGGGCGCTGTTCAATTGCGCCTTCATGGCATCAATCAGTGCATGCACCCGGTGATACGGCAGGTGCCCCAGTGCTTCAACGATCAACGCGAAGGCTGGTGCGCTCAGTGCACACGCAATGCCTTCCCCCGCGCCCGCCTCGTTGGCTTGCCGATTCAGTGTGCCGATAAGTTCGTACACGCGCTTAAATGGCAATTCCGCCAACGCCGCCATAACCAGTTGCGCGTCATCTGCCGCAAGCACGATATCGAAGGTGGTGGACGGCGTGCTCATGCCTGCACCTTCGGCTCGGGGTCGACGGCACTGGTCTGCATGTCCGGGTCGAACCACAGATTGGTGAGGTAGTAGGTCACCCACGTCCGGTCAGCGCCCGCGCTGTCGCGCGTGGTGTCGTAAGGACAGCCGACACGCATTTGCAAAATGTAGTTGTGCTTGGCCCCATCAGGCGCGTCGATCCACTGCAATTGCAACCGGTTGCACTTGCTGCCGAAATGGGACTGGCGGTAATCGATGTCGCCTTTGCCATTGAAGGCCATGACGGCATACGCGTGCATCAGCGCATATTTGCCGCTGCCTCGCTTGCCCACGCCCGCCATGATCTCGAATGCATTACAGCCGGTGAGCGTGTCGGTGATGTCGTGCCACTTGCCATCGGCGGGCACGCTTCGGCTACCCGGGCGGCCGCGCCGTCCATCGGCGACGATGCGCCCGGCCATATCGAGTTCGAAGTCAGCAGCATCACTCGCCTTCCCCATCGACTGCGCGTCAGCCCCTCCCGCGCCCGGCAACTGACGCAATGTCAGCACGGCGGGATTGCGAGCGTTGCCAAATGCAAGCCCCCCGCCCGGCCCATCAAGCTGCACCGACCAGATGGGGCTCTTCACGTCGATGTTCTGATAGAAGCTGAGCAGCTTGCCCTGATTGAGTTGCGACACCTTGAGGCCATCCACGGGCGTCTTGTCGAAACCTTCATCGACGATGTTGAGCATCGAGTCGATCAGCTCTGAGAAGGCCGTCGCGGACGGCATTTCACCGTTGCCGAACTTGCTCCGGAGCGTGTCGCGATTACGGCGGGCCATGGGTTTATTGGTCATGGGGGTCGTCCGAGATGATGAAAGTGGTGCCGATTTCGAGGCGGCTGAGCGCCGTGGGTACGCCTGGGTAGTCAACGCCATCGTCGACCGCTTCGATGGCGTGCCGGGCGACCGGAATGGCAATGCTCCACGGGTAGAGCGGTGTGATGTCGGTCTGGCCTTTCGTGCCGTCCGTGTTGGCAGGGTCAGCCGTATCGAACAGCGAGTACGTCTGCACATCGGCCGACGACCACATGGCAGGCGCGGCTCCGGACGTTGCCGAAGCCGGGGATACGGCAGGCGGTTTGGCGGCGATACGAAGCATCGAGAAGCCGGAGACGTTCTGCACATAGGGCAGCGAGCCGATAAACGCTTCCAGATCGTGCTGCCGGATACGCCAGCCGAAGTGCGTGCGATAGCCCACACCGTCCTGCCACGGCGTGAGGTAATGAGAGATCGCCGCATTGAGCATGGCGATGTAGCGCCCATTGCCCGACACGTCCGAAAAGCGCACCTTGCAACGCACCTGAATCCGCTCGTAGACGGGGTTCTCTACCGACACATGCGCCCACGGTGAGGACAGCGTGTTCACAAACGCCGCGATTTCCTGCATGAGGTTGCCGTCGAGCATCGGCATTTGCTCGTCGGCCGGTAACGCGGGCCAGTACGGCAGCGGCACGACTAGCGCATGACCGGGACGCACGCAGTCGAACGGGCCATTCGCCGTAGTGAGATTGGCAAAGCACTTGACCTTGAACACATCGGCAAACGCTTCGAGAATCACCGATTCGTAATCGGCCGGCGAGATCGCGCGTTGCTTGTGCCGCAGGCGCTCGCTGATGCGTGTGCGCATCTGCTCGCGCGTCTCGGTCGCCCGGCCGCCGCAAGAGGGTAGCGGTTGCACGATGCCCGTGATGCCCGGCAACGGGCGGCGGCCGCGGACAATACTCCCGGCAGGTAAAACCATCGGCACTTCAGGCGGCACGTCTTGCCCACGGCGCACCTGCACCGCCTGCGCGTGGATGGCATACAGACTGCAATACTTTTCCATGTCGCGATCGGCGCTTACCCGCAGCCAGTACAGTCCGTCCGGCATGACGGTGTTGTGGCAGCCGATGTCGCCCGGCACCCGCAGCGTCACGATGCCTGAGGTCATGAAGTGATGCGTGCCGTCGGCCACGATGTAGCGACGCGGCAGGGGTTTCCACACGTTATTCGAGAGGTAGCTCCAGCGCAGCCCAGCGTTGCCGGCAGGTCCGTCTTCGGTGTCTTCGTCGGTCGGCGGCACCGGTTGCGAGTCTTCGCGAAGCTCGAAGAGCAGCGTCAGCGTCTTGCCGAGGTCGCCGGCGGCAATGCCGACGTAAAGATTCCCGGCCGCCTCGAAACGCGGCAGCAGTGCGGGCGCTGGATAGCTCTTGAGACCAAGCGTCTCCCATCCCGACGGAAACAGATGCAGGAAGCGGCCGTCGTCGTCGCCATTCGGCAGCCGGTCCACACGAATCGTCCCCGTCGCGCAGTAGTCGATCGAGATGGCATTGACCAGCGGCGTGTAAGGCGCGCGCGGCACGGCGCGCTGGCCGCGCCAGCGCCGGCGGCGGGCGTTGGCCATCATCGTCGTCGACAACGCCTGCGCATAGGTCTCATGACCGAAGGCGAAGGCCGGTGCCGCGACCGTGAATTTGAAGAAACCGTTCTTCGCGCCCGGCCCCCACGTCAGCGGCTGGGCCGCGCTCACACCGGCGTCGGGTTCGAACAAATGCGCCAGTTGACCGGCACGCCAGACGATCCGGGTGTCGATACGCTCTCCCTGCCCGGGTTGCACCCGCGTGCGGAACATCGGCACGCTCGGGCGGGACAACTCGCTGGCGGGCGTCCATACCCCCTTGGCCAATACGGCGACGGTGGCCAGATAATCTTCGTTGGCGAGCCGCACGTCGTAGCCGTCGTACCAAGCGCCGAACCCGCCGGTAACGCGCGGCAGGTCCGCCCACTCGATTTCCACGCGAAAGTCGGTGATGCGCTTTGACGCCATCTCGGTACTGCCGACGATAAGGTAGCTGCCCAGCCGGGCCAGCGGCCCGAATGGAGCGAATGGCGTCGCGGCACTGAGTTGGCCGATGTTGTTTTGCAGAACGAGGTCGCGGCAGCCTCGCGCTTCCACGTCGATCCGGGCACCCGTCACCGCCAGATCGCGCAGCATGCCGTACGGGAACAGATAGGCCCCCGGGTTGATCACGCAGCGCAGCAACGGCGTATCGACGTCGAACTGCTCACCATGCAGCGCCGGTGAATAGGCCACCACGCTCGGCGATTCGGGCGGCAGCTCGAAGCTCAGCCTTAATACATCGCTGTCGAAAAACGGCACGTAGCCCGGGATATCGATCCAGCCGAATTCGCCCGTCAGTCCGACCACGAAGATGCTGCGGAAGACCTTCAGGAAGATGTCGTTGCGGCGCAGTTCGATCGCCATCGAGCTGTTATCGACGTCGTCCGATCCTTGCCCCGCCGCAACGCCTTCCGCGCTAACCGGTTTCATGCCGAGCATCGCATCGGCCACCCGGTCCAGCCGCTGCATGAGCGTGTCGTCGGCGAACGTGATCGTCACCGTGATGCGCCGATCGCCTTCCTTGAGCAAAAGCACCTTGCTCGATAGTGCGAAGCCAATGCGAGCGTCACGCTGGAGGCCGCTTCCCATGCCGGCTTTCGGTGCACCCAGCGCCGGCCAGGCTTGCGTGTGATCGGCACCCGGAGGTGCGACCGGCACCGACTGGAACCAGGCCGCCGTGGGCCACGTCCGCCCGGTTACCGGGGCGCCTCTGGGCACGGTGTCGTCGTCGGCCAGCAAGTTTTCCGGCGCACTGTAGCCGTTGTGATCGAGGTAGAGCGTTTGCACCTGCGCTACACTGGCGTCGGACACCCGCAACTCGTTCTCGGCAACATAGAGAATGTCGCGGCTCTGGGCATCGACCCCGGCCGGGAATTCCGTCCCCGCGAGCACGACGACGTCGCGTGCATCCGGGGTGCGTTTGAAAACCAGCCACGTGTGATCGGGAATCGTGGCGCGCGGCGTGCTGCCGAGCATGCGGTCGTAGTAAAAATCGATGAAACGGCGCGTGTAACCGTTGAGCTTGCCTTGCAGCTTCTGGAATTGCTGCACGAACGCAATCAACAGGCCGACGGCCGGATCGTGGATGCCGTTGTGCAACGACGCGGGCAACCGGGCAAGGGCCTCCTTGCGGACCATCTCGATGGCCTTCATGTATGCGTGAAAATCGGTGCGGACGTCGGCTTTGGTCAACCGCGCCCCCGCGCGGGCAATGCCGTCGGCGTCGAGGGCACTGGCGTTGCTCGCGGACAGTGTGCCCGGCGTTGCCATCCCAGCCGACCAGATCGGATCGAGCGGTACGTGCCCTCCCACGGCCCTTAAGGCACCAAGAACGCCGGAGCGATCGACACTCAACTGCACGATCACGGCGCGCAGCACGGTGCGCAAGCCCAGCCCGTTATCGCTCTGCGCCTGCGCCAGCGCGTCATACCAGTCGTTGAGCGTCATCACCAGCTCGGTGACGGGCGAGGCTTGCAGCGTCCAGCCCGAACTTTCACCGTTGGCGCTGACGCCGACGTGCTCGGGCGTGTTGCGCCACCACTGAGCGAAGCGCGCCGTCTCACGCGCCAGATCGAACGCCAGAATGCGGCTCATGACCACGGTTTCGTCGGCGCGAAAGAACGGTGTCCAGTCCCCTTCCGGCACATTCTGCGCGTTGTGAAAGCGCACCAGTGAAGCAAACTCCGTCACAATCGCGAGCAACTCGTGGAACGACAGCTCATCGAGATGGAAATAGCCGTCCTGCAACGCGGGCAGTGCCCGCATCGCCTGACTGGTGCCATCGCGAATGATGAGGTTGTACATCGGGTGGTCGGTTCGGTCGTTCAGTCGGTATCAGGTTTCAGTACGGGCCTCAGCGATCCATCTGCTTGTCCGGCAAGTTGGTCCCTTCAAGGAAATAGAACGGGTAGACCATGTTGCTGCGCGTATTCGTGCCGCGCACCGTGTAGTCGATGAGCACGTCGATACGCCCCTCCATGGCCGCCGACGAGTCGATGACGATCTGTTCGACCGTTATGCGCGGCTCGAAGAACAGAATGGCGCGCTCGATCGCATCGCGTATCTCGGTGAGCACGCTTTCGCTGATTTCGTCGAACACGTAGCTCTTGATGCCGCATCCGAAGGTCGGCTGCATGATCCGCTCGCCCGGCACGGTCGACAGGATGATGCGCAGGCTTTCATGGATGTCAGCTTCGGCCTCTACCATCTGCGTGCGCCCCCGCGCGGCGCTGTCGCCGAACCGCGGCGGAAACGCCCAGCCAGTGCCGAGAAACGATTTGTCGGTGCTCACGCGTGCTTTCCCCCGGTCCCATTTGCTTTTACGTTCGTTATTGCTTGCGTTGCCCGCGCTGCCATCGTCAGCCGCCGATCAGCACCGTTGGACAGCCCATAGAAATCGCACCGCCATGCGCACAGGTATCGCCGACGCGCGCGGCTGGCTTGCCGCCGATCAGCACGCTCGTCGATCCCATGACAATAGAATCCGGCGGACCGACGCAGAGACAGTTGTCGGTCACGACGGCGGCCGGCAGTTTGCCAACCAGCACTGTCGGCACGCACGGGCCAAGAATCGGGCCGCCGACGTGCGGAATCGGCACAGGTACGGACGGCGTCTGCATCGGACACACATGCATGTCGGTCAGTCGTGCGGCGAGCGGCATGTTCCTGTCTCCTTGTTATCGAGCTTTTTATCGAGCTATTGGGTACGAAGGCAGTGGCTTCAGTTGATCATGACCAGTGCGCCCTTAACGGTCGTCTGGCCGCTGGCTGAAAGCTCAGCAGTCGCCGAACCCTTCGCGGTAAAGCCCACTTTCGCTGTGCTGGTGATGTTGAGCGCCTCGCTCTTGATATCCGCCTGCGCGGTCTGTTCGATATTCGATACCGCGCTGATGCTGACTTTGCCCTTGGCGTTGATCACGATGTCCTTCGGGCTGTCTAGCGTGATGCCGTCGGGCGTCATCTGGATCTTGTTGTTGTTCTGATCGGTCAGGCAGATCGACTTGGCGTCGTCGCTCATCTCGATGGTGTTCTTCTGCGGCGTAATGACGGTGATGACCTTCTTGTCGTCATCGAAAATGATCTTGAGCAACCCTTTCGTCCACAACGCTTTGGTGTAGTTTTCAGCCGTCAATTCGTAGGGCATCTTGCGTTGGCTGCTGTACAGACTGCCCAGCACCACCGGATGCGACGGGTCGCCATTGAGGTAACCCAGTATCACTTCGTCGCCGATCTCGGGGATGAAGAACGCCCCCACGCCGGACGACCCGTAGAAGCTCGCGAGCCGCGCCCACACACCGGCGGTCTCCGCCTGCAACACCTGCACCGCCACCTGAATCCGGTATTGCCCCTCGGGGTCCGCATCGAGCTTCGTGACCACACCGATTTGCAGCCCGCCGACCCCCGGCACCAGCCCCGACGCCTGAACGTTGCCCGCCCCGTGACGCTCGCTGAAGCTCTCCGGCGAGAGACCGAATTCGACATCTGAAATCCAGTTGCCGTCGGCAATACGATGCTGCACGGCGCTCACGTAGACGCTGCCGCTAAACCGTTTTCCCACGCCCACTAGCTCGATCATCACGCCCGGCTTGGCCGCCGAATTTCCCTGAAACGACATGCGCCCGCGAATACACGCGAGGGCGGCGCGCATCTGACGCGCCTCGCTCCATGATTTCAGTTCGTCGCTTTGCAGCGGCACCGTCGATTGCAGCCGGAAGGTGCTCGGACCGGCCACCTGAGCGAGCTTCGCCGGGGTGAGGTCACCCTGCTCGTAGAGCGCTTTCGCCGGCGCACTTTGCTGCACCATCGCCTGCGTTGCCGGGTCCCACGCGGCCGCGACCACGCTCTGCAACTGCGTGCGGGCATCGACATCGGCAGAGAACGACATCATGTCGATGCCATAAGTCACTTTGAGGACCGCTGCCGCGCTGGTCTGCGGCGGTTTGACGCTCACCGTACCGTTATCGTCGGCGATCACGAGTGCCCCGTTGGCTTCCGCTCGCAATGCCATGAAATCCCAGTCGGTGCTGTAGAACTGCACGATCTCCTGATGCTGGGTCTGCGTGGTGGTCACATCCGCCGTGAGACCGGCATCGGAAATCAGTTGACTGAGAATCGCGCTGTCCTGCTTCTGAACATAGTTGGCGTTCTTGCAGCCGATCGTCATGGCCACCGCCTTATGTCTGCACTCAACGATTAGTCTGGCGTCGTTATTGCCTGCGATCTTGATGCCGTGCCGCACAACGATGCCATCGAAGATTTGTGCCGTCGTGCCGCCATATCCCGCTTTGATGACGATGGCACTCCCCGGTGCGAAGACCTCTGTGTCGCTCACCGGGAAGTCGTCGTTAGGCATGTCGCCGTCGCGCAATACGATGCGTGCGCTGCTGACGCGCCCCACCGCGCGATCGATCTCGACGGAGATCACACCCGCCGTATCGGGAATGGGACTGCCCGCGCTCGTGATCGCGAGCGTCAGGACACCATTGGCGTTAGCGGCGGGAGACGTGGCCATAGCGTCAGACGAGCGGCGGAAAGCGCAGCATCATGCCGGGCTCCAGCTTGCGAAAACCCGTCAGGTTGTTGATGCGCGCGACCTCGCGGTAGTACGACGGGTCGTTGTAGATGCGGTTGCACAGCAACGGCAGCGTGTCGCCCGCCGTGACTTCGACGAGATGGCTCAGGTCGGGCGAACTCAGGTTGGCTCGCAACGCGCTCTCGGTCGCGCTCATCCAGCCGACGATGCCGAGCGTCACGCGGGCGCGCAACGGCTCGCCGGTCGGCTTGAACATGGTGTAGTCGAGAGAAATCGACTCGACCCGTCCAAAGAAGATAAACGTACCCCACAGCAGCCGGATGTAATTTGGTTCGTGCTTCTTGCCGTCGTACTTGTAGATGACCGCCAGCAGCGCGTCGATCATGTCTTTGACGCTGCGCGAGCCGGTGCCATCGACCACGCCGGTACCATCGAGCACCAGATTCTCGATGGTGATGTTCTCAGGGCGAATGGCGCTGAAACGCGGCGTAGCACTCGGCTGCCCGAGCGTCTGCTTCTTGTTGTACTCGATGCTCAGCTTGCGCTTGTAGCCAACCGGATTGATCAACGCTTCGAAGGCCGTGCGGCTGGTGTCGACCGAAATCTGACCGCCCGAGACTTTGCACGGGGCGATGTTGAATTTTCTGCGATTCAGGCTGGTCGCCACGGATCAACGCTCCTTCGCGCGGTCGAGCAAATCGAGCACGAGCGCACGGCACTCGGCGAGCAGCTCTGCCCGCATTTGAGCGTCGAGTACCGGCAAGGCTTCTGCCATATCGTCGGCCGGCAGCGCGACGTCGCTCTCACCGGCGGCTCGCTGTATGACGTTCGATTTGATGCTCAACTGGCCGATTTCAATCGACATCGCTTCACTCCATTCGATTCGCGTAGGTGTAGCTCAGAACGATCTTCTCGATCGCCACCTGATTCTTCGTCGAGCCGAAACCCTCGATTTCCCATTTCACCGGATACGCATTGGCAAAGCTCCAGATGCGGATCGGAATATGCATTTCGTCGAGCAACTGCACCATCAGCGACTGCGGCCTTATCGGCACGATGAACTCGCCTTCGAACACCGAGCGGCACCACGAGACGAGCGGCGACGAGAGCGACGCAATTCCCCGCTTGAGTTCGAGGTGGGGGTGTTTGACGCCCTTCGGCAACGTGTGCACAAAACGGTTCTCGCCGCCCTCGGGGACCGATTCGGTATCGAGTTCGGTGCTGATGCCGGAGACTTCCTGAAACGACGCATCGACGTCGCCGCCGGTCGTGGCGAACATCACGCGAAAGTGGAAGGCAGCAGGCGGGTACGGATCGAAAGGCGATGACGGCATGTCGGGCGCGCGCGGGCCGGCATCGGAGCGCCGTACCGCTGACGCCCGATGCCGGTGACCGATGGTTAGCTGTTGGCGATGGTCAACCCTTCGTGCACGATCTCGATGGTCTCGATGGCGACTTCGTTGCCTTCGGACTTCAGATCAGTGCCCGTAATTTTGGTCGGCCATGCATTGGCGAGCGTCCACACCATCGTCGGCTTGCCGGCCTCGTCGAGCAGGCTAATCGTCACCGGCACCCGCTTGATGGTGTTCATCTTGATCTGGTTGAACCAGTCCCAGAACTTGTTATCGGACTTGAACACGCCCTTCTTCATGGTCACGTTGCCGTACTTCTTCATGCCCGGCATCTTGATCACCGAGAACTCCGGGCTGTCGCCGTGCCGATACTTGATTTCTTCGGACTGCACGTCCAGGCCGCTCACTTCCTGAAACGACATGACCTGCGAATCCCACTTCACCTGAAAGTAGAACTTGGGAAGCGGCCAAACTGTGGTGGATTGTTTCGAGCCGTCGTCTGCCATCACATACCTCGTCTAAAGATTGCATGCGAAAAATGCCGTGCCGGGCCAGCGCACTCTGCGGCGCGCCGCAACATCGTCACGAACCTGCCAAGCGGGGCCATCGGGTGACCTGCCCCGATACCCGGCCTCAGGACTTCTGCATTTGTTGTTCGAACGTCAGTTCGATGAATTCCGCCGGACGGCTCACCGCCACCAGCACCGATACCTTGAGCAGACCTTCGAGAATGTCGTCACCGGTCATGGTTTCGCCGAGACCGACAAAGACCTGAAACGCGTCGTCCGGGCTCGCCCCCGCCAGACCGCCGCGCTTCCACACGCTGGTGAGGAAGTTGCGCACCATGCTCTTGATCGTCACCCACGTGTTGGCGGTGTTCGGTTCGAACACATAGGCCTTACACGCGAGCCGCAGCGACTCTTCGATCATGATCATCGTGCGGCGCACGCTCAGGTATCGCCAGTCGAGGCTGTTGCCGTCGAGCGTGCGGGCACCCCACACCATCACGCCTTCGCCGATGAAGCTGCGAATGGCGTTGACCGACTTGCCGTTGGTCGGTGCGTTGAGGTCTTCCTGATCGGCATTCGAGATGCTCACGCTGGGCGACACCACGCCGTTCAGGCTCACGTTGGCCGGTGCCTTCCATACGCCGCGCGTGTTGTCGACGAGCGTGTACAGCCCTGCCATGCCAGCCGACGGCGGCAGCAAGTTGAGCTTCTTTTGCAGTGATTGCAGCACCTGCACGTACACATTGCTCAGCGCGGCCAGCGTCTTGTGCAGCGTCTCGATGTCGTTCGGCGACATGACCGCTGGCTTGGCAGCAGGCTTCGCTGCTGCGGCTACATCAGCACCGCCCGCATCGGCGGCGGGCTTCGCATCGGCACCACCGGCGTCAGCGGCGGCGTCCGGTTTCGCCGCAGCGGCATCGCCTCCGGCAGGCGCTGCCGGGGCGGCCGTACCGCCGAGTTGCGTCAGCACTTCCTGAATCTGCTTGGCCTTCGCCGTCGCGGCAGGCGATGCCGGCACGGGGTTGAGCACAGCCGCCAGTTCTGCCGTGATCAACGATTGCAGTTGTGCCGGGTTCGAAATCCTCGTGAAGTCGAGATCTTTCTCGGTCACGATCGACGTGTTGACCCACGGGTAGTAGCCCGCGCCGAAGTCCAGAAACTCCGAGCCCACCGAATCGCGGAATGCCGTGATGGCATCGCCGCCGGGCGCCTGACGGTCCCACGAGCCGTCGAAGACATCAACGATTGCGAAGCGGTTACGCATCGTGTAACCGCAGTGCATGAGCATCGCGCGCTGCACGGTCGTGCAGTCCTGACTCGACAGGCGCACGGCTTCGGGCACCACCACCATCGTGGGTTCCTGCTCCTTGACGAGCGTATCGATACCGGCGGTCAGCTTGCCCGGGTCGATCTCGCCGTCGGCGTACGTGCCGACCGACACGATGTAGCACGGGCCGCCGCCGTTCTGGAAGAACAGCAGCATGCTGTAGTACAGCAGGTATTCCGTGCCCTGCGGCGTGAACTTGAACGGCTTGCGCGCGCCGGTCGCGCCGATGAAAAGATCGGTCACCACCGGGCGTGCCGGCGGCGTGGCGCCACCCGCATCGGCAGCCGCTGCGTCGCCGCCGTCTGCCTTCTTGGCAGCCGCCGGTGCGCTCGGTGCTGCCGGCACCGCGTCGAGCGAGTAGCTCGTGGCAGGTGCGCCACCGAAGTACGTCACGAATTCCGCCATCGAGCTGATACGCCACGGCGTATTGGCCAGCGGCGTGCCCTTGTTATCGGCGAACTGGGTATAGCCGATGAATGCCGGGACGGCCGTGGCGACTTCCACCACGGAGTTGGGAAACGCATTTTGTTCGACTACGTATACGCCTGGTGTTTTGTATTGCGCCATGGTTCACCTCGGTCAACGATATCAATTGATGTAGATCTCGGACACCCAAACTGCCGGGCTCATTGCCGCTTTCTGCTGCGCCTGCCCTTCCTGCCGTTGCTTTGTCTCCATCCCCTGCTGAATCACGCTGCCAACTTCGGCATTGGGCAGTCTCCGGATCAACACGCGTTCACCCGACCGGCCCCGTTCCCGCAACTGAAAACGCTGCGGATATTGCTGCTGCATTGCAATTTCTTGTTCGCTCTCGAACACCAGCGCGCGACGCCCGCCATTGCGCGGCTCACTGCCGACGGCCACAAAGCTGACTTTCTCGTCGAGATCGACGATGGCCAACGCATCGTTCTCGGCATCGCAAACGTAGTAGTAGCGCCAGCGGGTCGAGCGCGCGGCGAAGGTGACGATGTAGTCGACGCCGGCCTTGTTGACTGCGGTGTTCGCCACCTGATCGGCGAGATCGATCTGCACGACCAGCACCGGAGGACTGAGTCTGTCGGCGCGCTCCAGATGAGGGGCCAGCGACGGCGCGCTGACCGGCAAAGCATTCGTGGCATCCACGGCCTCGCCGGCATGCAGCCGCTGCATGAGTGCACCATCGATTCGCACGCTCGCCGCGCTTTGCAGGAAATAGACGGCTGCGCCGCCGGTCAACGCCGGTGCTGTGTAGCGGGAAAAGTGTTCGTCTTTCGCATACCACTTGACGGTGGCGACGGCCGCGCCGGGCTTCAAACCGCCCAGCAGAACATCGCGACGGCGAGTTTCGCAAAAGAACGCAACGCCGTGCCGGTGTGGAATCACGAGCAGGTCGCGGCGACGCACCCAATCCGTGGTCTCAGGTGTCAGGGCAAAACGCGCCCATGGCAGTGAAGCGTTTGGCTGCGGCCAGTAGGCGTGAGCGAGATCAACGGTGAACAAGCACGCATACGGTAACGCGGCTGTCCCGGTGGACGTGGCGGACATGGGGCGCTCTCCGGGCCGGGTCAGTGATTGAGCGCCGGTACAGGTGTGCGCACCGTCGGCACGGTACCGACGACGTCGCCGGTATCGGGGGCCATCAGGCGCACCTTGTACAGCACCGACGGCAGATATTTGCCGCCAAGCATCGTCCACAGATTGCTGAGTTCGCGAATATTGAGGTTCTCGATCTCGAGCACCAGCCGGTCGATGCGCGCATCGAGCGATGGCGACGACTGATGGTCGAAGACCGGATAACGCTGGAAGAACTGGATCGCGCCCGAGATCAGTTTGAGCGAATCTTCGTAGTTGCCGCCGGTGTAATTGGCAGCCACCATCACGTAGAGATTCAGGTAGAGCGGCGCGACGGTGGTCGTCACGCGCGACGCACCGGCGTCACCCGGCAAAGACTGGCGATAGGGGCCCGTGTCTCGTTCGATATGCGTGAGGAACACGACCAAACGGTTGTTCGTGTCGGCAATAGCATGCCCGTGCATATCCACGAGACCGGACATCGTCACGATGTCTTCGGTGAGTGTGTAGGCTTGTTTTAAATATTCGTTGAGCCGCCCCGCCAGGTGGCCCACAGCAGCGTTAATCATGGTTCCCCGATACCGTTCGCAATCCAGTTGCTTATCTGATTCGGTACAACACTTACGACTACCGGCACTGCTTTGTCGTTATTTTTCCTACACCGTCTTGGTTACCGAAACAAAAGGTCCTATATGTTCGGCATTCCTGAGCGTTTCAGCGTCTCGCTTTCATTTTTTGCTGCGGAACTGTAGCACATGAGCACGGCGTTTTGCTCGGGGATAGAAAAACGAAGGCCGGCAACGTTTGCGCGCCGGCCTTTCACTTCCTTCCTGTCACTCACGTCACTCACGTCACTGACGTCACTCGAGTAACGCCCGCAATGCCGGCGGCAATCCGGCGTTGTCTTTTCTCGGTGGCCGCTGGAAGCTGCCACCCGTCGCCACCCCCGGTTGCAGCGCCATCAACGATTCGCAGTGCCTGACCGCACTGGAGACGCCATCGACGACAGGCACCGGAATCTGCCCGCGCAACTGGCGTGCCAGCCCGGCCAGCGGTGCCCCGGCGACGATGATGACGTCGGCACCGTCTCGCTCCACCGCCATCTGGCTCAGCTCGATGAGCCGGGCCGCGTGATCTTCCTGCACCGTGGCGATGTCGCGCAGTGGTGAGGTAAGACTGCGAATGCTCGCCAGCCGCGACGACAAACCATTCGCCGCAACACACTCCCGGTACCACGCCTGAATCCGGTGAGAAATGGCAATGATCGAGAACCGGTTGCCGAGCAGGCAGGCACTCGCCAGCGCGGCTTCGGTCATGCCGACGACCGGCACATCGAACAACTCCTTGATGCCGCCCAAGCCGGGATCGCCGAAGGCCGCCACGACGAGACCATCGAACTCCCCGGCACGCTCGGCTGCGGCACATGCCGTCGCATAACCTCCGGTCAGCGCTTCGAAGCGCGTTTCGATATACGCCACGCCGAATTGCGCCGTGGCAAACGACAGCGCCGTCTCAGGCGAAGCGGCCCGGCGGGCTTCCGCCTCGATCAGCGCCGTCACGCTAGTGGAAATATTGGGGTTGATCACGAGCAAGCGCATCGCGTCGTCTCCTTGTCTGTGCGTCACACCAGCGACGGGGCGTCGGCAGGCAAAAACTGCCCGCGTCCCGGCGTCGGTTCAAGGTATTGGCGGTTGGCAACGAGTTGCTCGCCCCGCGAGAAACAATGCACCGGCCAGCCGGTCACTTCCCTGCCCTCGTACGGCGTGTAGTCGACGGCGTGATGCAAGGCGCCGTTCGTGATCTGCACGCGGGCGTCCGGGTCCCACAACACGATGTCGGCATCGGCCCCGATGGCGATCGTGCCTTTGCGTGGGTACAGGCCATACAGTCGCGCCGGACGATATGACGTCAGCTCGACGAACTTGTGCACCGACAGCCGCCCCTGACGTACGCCGTCGAACAGCAGCGGCAAGCGCGTTTCAATACCGGGGATGCCGTTGGGAATGTGTTCGAACGACTGCGCGTTGCCGCCCGGCTTCTTGCCCTGCGGATCGTCGTAGTTGAACGGCGCATGGTCGGATGAAAAGACCGAGAACACGCCCTGCTTCAACGCTTTCCAGACCGCCTCCTGATTGTCGGAATCGCGCGGCGGCGGGCTGCACACGCATTTGGCGCCGGCATAGCCATCGTCGCCCGGATGCCCCATGTCGTCAGCCGTGAGGTAGAGATACTGCGGACACGTCTCGGCGAGAATCGGCATGCCGCGTCCCTGCGCCCAGCGAATCTGCCCGATCGCATCCTTGCCGGACACGTGCACGATCAGGATCGGCACATCGACCAGCTCGGCAAACGTGATCGCCCGATGGGTGGCTTCGCGCTCGACCGCAGCAGGGCGTGCGAGCCCGTGGAACTTCGGCGCAATACGCCCTTGCCCGACAAGCTTGTCCGTCAGCCACGCGATGCAATCCGAATTCTCCGCGTGCACCATCACCAATGCGCCATGCTCGCGGGCCACGGAAAGCACTTCCAGAATCTCTCGGTCCGAGAGTTTCAGATCGTCGTAAGTCATATAGATCTTGAACGACGTGTAGCCTTCCTGAATCAGTTGCGGAAGCTCCTCGCGAAGCACTTTCTCCGTGGGGTCGGCAACGATCAGATGGAAACCGTAATCCACGACGGCGCGCCCGTTCGCCCGACGGTGATAGTCCTCGACGGCGGCCCGTAGCGAACCGCCCTTCTCCTGCGCAGCAAACGGGATCACGGTGGTCGTGCCGCCGCAAACGGCCGCCCGCGTCCCCGTGAAAAAGTCATCGGCCATGCGCAGCCCATCGGGCATCGGCTGATCAAGGTGGCAATGCCCGTCGACACCACCGGGCATGGCAAGCAAGCCCGTCGCATCCACCTCACGTTTGCCCGGGCCGAGCCGGCGGCCGAGGGCCACGATGACGCCGTCGCTCACACCGATATCGGTCTGGAACCGATCGGACGCGGTCACGACGTCGGCATTGCGAATGACCAGATCAAAAGGCTGCGCGCCTGAAAACGCATTCGTCATCGCTTCACTCCCCAGAGGCGAACAGTTGTCCCCACTCGGACAACGCGCGGGTATCGAGGCCGGCGATCTTCATCGATTTCCAGATCACCGTCGAAATCGTGTCGTACACCGGAATGCCGGTCTGCGCTTCGAGCGCGCGTGCCAGCGGCGCGGCATGCAGATTGGTGCAGAACGTGGTGATCGCTTGCGGGCGCTTGTCAGCCACTTCATTCACGAGGCGCGTGAGCGTGTCGCGATCGACTTCAGAGAATTCGAAATTCTTGCGCAGGTTCAGGTGCCGCTCCGCCGTGCACTGAATGCCCTTGCGCGCGTAGTTGGCGATGATCCGCTGCTGCACGTCTTCCAGATACGGCGTGACGAGGCCGAGTTCCTTGACCCCGGTTTGTTCGAGAATCTCGTTGAGCGCCAGCACGGACGTCGTCGCAGGAATTCCGGTCGCCTCGGTAATCTGGCGGCACAGGGCTTCATCGGTCTCGAACCCGAGCCAGCCCGCCGACGTGCCGTTCCAGGCGATGACGTCGACTTCTGCATCGGCAAGCAGCTTCGCCGCGTCAAGAATCTTGTCGAGATCGAACTGACCGAGCGCCGTCGAACCCAGCGAGATCTCGGTGACGCGAAAGCGTGAAAAATGGACACTGACATCGGGCAGCCCGGCAACCATGGCACTGGTAATGGGTTCCAGCGCGGTGTTGGAGGACGGCGTAAGCATGCCAAGCAAAGTGCGGGAGTTTTTTGTCATTGTCGTTTCAAAGCCAAAAGCGGAAAGGCAAGGATCGGCCGCCACAAGCGCGGGCCGATCCGGCAAACCGGTGAATCAGACAGGGAGTTTTTTCTCGTAATCGATCAACGTGGAGCACACGAGCAAGCCCACGCCAGCGGCCGCGAAGAACATCAGCGCGAGAAAGTACGAGCCGGTGGTCTGCACGATCAGGCCGACGATCAGCGGCACGCTGATACCGCCGATGTTGCCGCCGAGATTCATCACGCCACCAAGGAAACCGATCTTGTTGCGGGTGCCGAGAATCGACGGAATGCACCAGTACAGGCCGCACCAGCGAAGGAAGAAGAGCGTCGAGGACAGCAACACGACGGTCACCACGTCGCTGGTGACATACGCCACCGAGAAGATCGATGCGGTGGCGATGACAGCGGCAATACCGAAGAGTGTGCGCATCACCTTGTTGGGCGAGCCGCCTGCGGCTTTCCACTTGTCGCCGATCCACCCGCCGATCAACTCACCGACGAAACCGCAGAAGAAGATGATGAAACTCGCGCCGCCCATCTGCTTGATGTCGAAGCCGTGCACCTTGTGCAGATAGTTCGGCATCCACGTCAGCAAGCCGTAGAACACGGTGTTGAAGCACATCCATCCAAGGGCCATGCACCAGACCGAGCGGTATTTGAAGAAGTCCATCGAGCGGCCCGACAGGTTCTCCGGCTCGGCGCGATGCTCGGACGCCTGCGCCATCTCGATGTAGTTGGCCTCTTCTTCGTTCACGGCCGGGTGCTCACGCGGTGAATTGCGGATGTAGCGCCATGCCAGATAGCCCGCGAGCATCGTGCCGACGCCCGCCACGACAAACGCCAAACGCCATGAGCCCAGCACGGTGATGAGCCACGTGATGATGATCGCGCCCAGTGCGGCACCCAGCGGCGCGCCGCCGTCGAGCAAAGTGGCGCCGCGCCCGCGCTCGTTCTGGGTCATCCAGATGGCATTAAGCTTGCCGCCCGCCGGATAGATCGGTGCCTCGGCGGCGCCCAGCCCGAAGCGGGTCAGCAGCAGCGTGGTGGCGCTGGTGCAAAACGCCGCGGCGGCCTGAAACAGACCCCAGAAGACGGTCGCCAGCGCAATGACGATGCGCGGCTTGTACTTGTCGGCGAGCATGCCGCCCGGAATCTGCATGACGGCATACGTCCAGAAGAAGCCGCTCAGAATCAGCCCCTCCATCGCCGGCGTGAGGTCGAATTCTTTCGAGATCAACGGCATCGCCACCGACAACGACGCGCGGTCGATGTAGTTCACGGCGATGAGGAACAGCATCAGAAAAAAGATCTTCCAGCGAACCGTGCTCTTCGCGCCGGTCAGCGTTGCGGCCCTGCTTGTCGACTGCATGGTGAATCTCCCGATTAGATGACTTGAGTACCGTCGTCGCGCAACTTGGGAGTGAGTATAGAATCTGTAATCTGTAATTACAACGTAGGTAAATAATTGATTTAATTGAGATGATACATAGGGATTTCCCTATATGGTAGGATCTTTTCGACACTGATAATTGATAACGAGACACCGTGGCCCTCCCGCTCCAGCACTCCCCCAGACTTCGCACGCTCGGCATGTCCGCCGAGATCGCTGCCCGCCTTCGCGTGATGATTGAAGAAGGCGAACTCCCGCCCGGCGAACGCATCGACGAGAAGGCGCTTTGCGAGCTTTTCGATGTTTCGAAGACGCCCTTGCGTGAGGCGTTGAAGACGCTGGTGTCAGAAGGGCTGGTACTGCACCGGCAGTACATCGGCTATCGCGTGGCACCGCTCGATCTGGAGGAGTTGCGCGCGACCTTCGAGACGCTGCATGGACTGGAGCGCACCGCGGGCGAATTGGCCGCGATGCGCCTGACGGATGTGGCGCTACGAACGCTTGAAAAGAAGCATCTTCAGATGCTCGACGCGCATAGCAAGGGCCATCGCACCGACTACTTCCGCATCAATCAGGAGATTCATCAACTGATCGTCGACGGTGCGGCCAACCCGGTGCTGTCATCGATTTACGCGGCGTTGATGAGCAAGGTTCACCGCGCGCGTGGCGCGGCAAATGCCGATCATTTGCGTTGGCAGGAATCGCACGAAGAGCATGAGCAGATCATGCGTGCGCTAAGGGAAGATGGACGCCCGCGTCTGGGCGCAGTGCTCAAGGCGCACTCGGAGAATACGGCCACGGAGGTGCTTACCGTCGTGGCGGAGGCCATTCGTAAGGGCGATTAAAATCGCCGGCCGTTCAGGGGGCAGGCGTTCAGGCGTTTTCGCCTTGCCCCGGCGCTGAGAATCCGGCTTGTCGAGTCGCGGCAAGGCTTGCGTCGTAGCGCTCCCCCATGCCCCCCAGCGCAACCGTTGCGCGGCGCGCACCGTCGAGTAACGCCGTCAGCGCCTGTTTGACCGCCGATGCCATGTCGAAGCGCGCCTTCGGTCCCGAGAGCGTCAGCGCACCGACGAACTCACCGCTCGCCCCAAACACCGGCACTGACACCGAGGCTGTTTCCGGATCGCGTTCGCCGAACGAGACGGCCCAGAGGCGCTCGCGTACGTCGGCCCAACGCGGATCGTCGCTTTCCGTGAACGCGAGCAACACCTTTCCCGAAGCGCCTTTCGAAATCGGAAACTCTTCACCGATGCGGATCGACACGCGTACCGCGCGTGACGGCTCCACCCGGTACAGCACCAGTCGTTGATCGCCCTGACGAACATACAACGAAGCGGTTTCGCCCAGTTCGCGGCTCAACTGCTGAAGGATCGGTTCGATCACCGGCCCGACCTGAAACGACCGCTGATAGCGCGCTGCCAGACGCAGAGGCTGCGGCCCGATGGCATAGCGCCCGTCGCTGAGCTTGCGAATGAAACCGCCGTGCTCAAGCGCCCCGAGCAGCCGCAACACCGTGCTCTTGTAGAGATCGGTGCGCAGCGAGATTTCGGTGAGCGTCAACCCATCCTCCGACGGGCCGAACGCGTTGAGGATCGCAAACGCACGATCCAGCACGGCCACCCCGCTGCCGCCGTCCGACGCTTGCGCCGTCATGTCCGATGCCTCGTGTGCCACTCGTGTTCCCTTTCATGAATTCGTTGAATGCGGCCACTCTACAGTTCTGTCGGGCAGAACACAAGTTCCATAAAATAGGGAAAATACGGGTTTACCCAACTTAAACACGGCCGATGTTGCTCGTATAGTTCTATCAAATAGAACGTAGTTCTTTCAGATAGAACTAACAGGAGTCTTCGAATGACACAATCTTCCGCCCCGCGAGTCCTCGTGAGCGAAGTCGGCCCCCGCGACGGACTGCAAAGTCTGAAGCGCGTGATGCCGACCGCCGCCAAGCTGCGCTGGATTTCTGCGCTCGCCGCCGCCGGTCTCAAGGAAATTGAAGTCGGCTCGTTCGTGCCGGCCAAGTTGTTGCCGCAGATGGCCGACATCCACGACGTCGTCGCTCATGCCCTGTCGATTCCCGGCCTTCGCGTGGCCGTGCTCGCCCCGAACCTGCGCGGCGCGCAAGCGGCATTCGAAGCCGGCGTGCATAAGCTGACGCTGCCCGTCTCGGTCACCGACGAGCACTCGATGGCCAACATCCGCAAGACCACGGCGCAGATGATCGAAGCCGTGCGCGAAATCGTGGCACTGCGCGACGCGCGTTTCCCCGGTATCGAAATCGAAGCTGGGGTTTCGGTGGCCTTCGGCTGCACGATCGCTGGCACCGTCACCGATGACCAGACCCTGCGCATGTGTCTCGCCATGGCCGAGTGCGGTGTCGACGAAGTGGGTTTGTCGGACACCAGCGGCTACGCCAACCCAGTGCAGGTCCGCCGCATGTTCCGTCGCTTGCAGGCCGAAGTCGGCAGCAAGGCGGGCGGCGCGCACTTTCACAACACGCGCGGCCAAGGGCTGGCCAACGTGGTTGCTGCTCTCGACGCCGGCGTGACGACCATCGATGCGAGTCAGGCCGGGCTTGGCGGATGTCCGTACGCGCCCGGCGCAACGGGCAACATCGTGACAGAAGATCTGGTGTTTCTGCTCGAAGCGATGGGCTACGACACCGGCATCGACGTCGATGCGCTCGCCGCAGCGCGTGCCGTGCTGGCCGAGGCATTGCCGGGCGAGGCGTTGTACGGCCACGTTCAGGACGCCGGACTGCCGAAGGGTTTTCACTACGCCGACGGACGCGCCCCCAGCGCGCCGCAGCCGGAAGGCTGCTTGCTGGGAGATGCGCAATGAGCGGTGTAAAAAACGAGCAATCGTTGCCGTACAGCGGCGTGCGCGTCATCGAGATGACGCACATGGTGATGGGCCCGACGTGCGGCATGGTGCTGGCCGACCTCGGCGCCGAAGTCATCAAGGTCGAACCGATCACCGGTGACAGCACCCGCAATCTGCGCGGGTCCGGCGCGGGGTTCTTCAGCACGTTCAATCGCAACAAGAAGAGTCTGGCCGTCGATCTGAAAGACCCACGCGGCGTGGAGATCGTGCACCGGTTGCTCGCCAATGCCGATGTCTTCAGCGAGAACTTCAAGAGCGGCACGATGGACAAGCTCGGGCTGGGTTACGACACGCTCTCCCGGCTCAATCCGCGACTCGTCTACGTATCGCACAAGGGCTTCTTGCCCGGTCCGTACGACCATCGCACGGCGCTCGACGAAGTCGTCCAGATGATGGGCGGTCTGGCGTACATGACGGGGCCGGAAGGCAAACCGTTGCGAGCTGGTGCCAGCGTCAACGATGTCATGGGCGGCATGTTCGGGGCAATCGGCGCGATGGCAGCATTGGCGCAGCGCGAGCGCACTGGCCAAGGACAGGAAGTGCAGAGCGCGCTGTTCGAGAACAACGTCTTCCTGATGGCGCAGCACATGATGCAGTTCGCCGTGACTGGGCGCCCCGCCGCACCGATGCCGAGCCGCATTTCCGCGTGGGCGGTGTACGACGTCTTCACCGTCAAGGATGGCGAACAGATCTTTCTGGCGGTGGTCTCCGATACGCAATGGGCACTGTTCTGCGACGCATTCGGCTTGCCCGCGTTCAAAGCGGACGAACGGCTCGCCACGAACAACCAGCGTGTGCAGGCGCGTGAGTGGCTGATGCCGCAACTCCGCCAGCATATGGAAGCGTTCAGCGCGGCGCACATTGGCGCCGTCTTCGAGCGCGCCGGGTTGCCGTACGCGCCGATCACGAAACCGCAAGCGCTGTTCGACGATCCGCATTTGCTGGCCACCGGCGGTCTGGCTGAAGTCACGTTGCCCCCCGACGCGAGTGCCTCAGGGGAATCGGTCACAACGCGCACCGCGCTGCTGCCGATCACGCTGGCGGGCGAGCGGTTGCCACTGCGCGCCGCGCCGCCTTCGCTTGGGCAAGACACACAGGCGTTGCTGACTCAACTGGGCTACTCGCCCGACGACATCGAGCGACTTGCCGATGCCGGTGTCGTGCGCTGCGCCACGTCGCATGCCGACGACCTGTCGGCCGCGTCACCGTCCCCGACTGAACTTGCCAGCGCCTGAACCCCTGATTTCGTGAAGTGACACACAAGAACGCCGGGCCGTGCCGACCGCAATAGCGGCACGCACGTCCGGCAATATGCAGGAGACAACCATGACCTCGTTATCCCGTACGACACCGGCGGCTATGCCGCTGGGCGACTCCCTGGAACAGCGCGCCGTGCAAAAAGCCGCGTGGCGCTTCATTCCGTTGCTTGCCCTCGCCTATTTCTTCAACTATCTGGACCGCACCAGCGTGGGGTTCGCCGCGCTCACGATGAATCGCGATCTCGGCCTGACGGCCACGCAATTCGGTTGGGGCGCGGGCATCATGTTTGCCGGTTACTGCCTTTGCGAAGTGCCGAGCAATCTCGCGCTCTATCGCTTCGGCGCGCGCCGCTGGCTGGCGCGGATCATGATCACGTGGGGCATCTTCGCGGCGGCCACGGCGCTCGCTACCGGCCCGATGAGCTTCTATGTGATTCGCTTGTTGCTGGGCATTGGCGAAGCCGGCTTCTTTCCCGGTGTGATTTTCTTCCTTGCGGTCTGGTTTCCCGCGAACTACCGCACGCGGGTGCTCGCGTGGTTCACGGTGTCCACACCGCTGTCGTCACTGGTCGGTGGCCCGTTGTCGACGTGGCTGCTGCAAATGGACGGAATGCTCGGTCTCGCGGGCTGGAAGTGGATGTTCATCATCGAGGGCTTGCCGGCGTGTCTGCTTGGCTATCTTGTGTTGAAGCTTCTCGCGGACAAGCCTGCCGACGCTAAGTGGCTCACACCTGACGAGCGACAGGCGCTGCAACAAGCCTTCGAACGCGAGGGCTCGGCGAGCAAGAAAAAGAAGGACTTTGGCGCGGCGCTCAAAGACGTGCGTGTCTACCTGCTCGCCTCGATCTCGTTCGGCTTCACGATGGGTTCGTACGGCATCGGTATCTGGCTGCCGCAGATGCTCAAGGCGCACGGCATGAGCGTGACACAGACGGGCTGGCTCTCGGCGGTGCCGTACTTCTTCGCGACGATTGCGCTGCTGTGGTGGGCCAAGCGTGTGGACCGTCGCGGCGGGCACATCGCGAATCTGGCGGCCGGGTTGCTGATCGGTGCGGTCGCGTTGGGCGTGTCGACCTATTTCAATCAGCTCCTGCCTGCCATGACCGGCATCACGCTTGCGCTGATCGGCACCATCGCAGGACGCACGATCTTCTTCACGCTGCCGGCACGATTCCTGTCGGGTCAGGCAGCTGCGGGCGGGCTCGCCCTCATCAATTCGATCGGTGCCTTGGGCGGCTTTGCGGGACCGTATCTCGTGGGTTATCTGAAGGACAGCTTCGGCACGTTCACGGCAGGCATGCTGGGTCTGTCGATCGTGCTCGGCGTCACCACGTTGCTCACACTCGCATTGTTCGCGTTTCCGCAGGAGGAGAAATAATGCGCAGTATTCAATCACCGGCACGCCGCAAGCTCTTGCAGGTCGCAGCGGCGTCGGCGGCACTGTCGGCCACCCGTGTTTTCGCAAAAGAGGAATCCCGCCCCATGCCGGCGACCAGCAACTATCTGCCCGTGCGCGCCGAATGGCTGGCCGCGGGCAACGAAGCGGCCCTTGAGCCCGCGATGCCCATCATCGATGCGCATCACCATTTCTACGAGCGCCCGGGCTGGATCTACCTGCTCGACGAGTATCTGGAAGACGCACGCGGCGGGCACAACATCACGGCTTCGGTGTTCATGCAGGCGCTGACGCGATATCGGCAGTCGGGACCGGAGGCGCTGCGTCCGGTCGGTGAGACGCAGTACGTCGCAGAGATCACGGCGCCATTGCAACATGCCGCGCCGCGTGTGGCGCAGGGCATGGTCGGGTATGCCGATTTGCGACGTGGGGCTGCGGTGCGTGAAGTACTGGAAGCCCACCTTGCCGTGGGACAAGGCCGCTTCAAGGGTGTGCGGCATCTGGTGACGTGGGACGCGGACCAGACGCTGGTCAATCCGCTCTCCGCAGCACCGCGTGGGCTGTTGCTCGACAAGGACTACCGCGCCGGTGTGGCGCAGTTGGGGCCGCTGGGTTTGTCGTACGACGCGTGGCTGTTCTTCCCGCAGTTGCCGGAGTTGTTCGATCTGGCAAAGGCATATCCGGAAACGCCTTTCGTCATCAACCATTGCGGCGGCGTGGTGCGGATTGCCAGCTATGAGAACGCACGTGAAGAAGTCTTCACGCGGTGGTCACGTTCGATGCGCGAGTTGGCGCAGTTGCCGAACGTCTACGTGAAAGTTGGCGGGCTGGGGATGCGGATCAACGGCTTCGATTTCGAGAAGGGGGAACGCTCACCGTCATCGGAAGCACTCGCCGAAGCGTGGAAGCCATGGATGCACACCTGTATCGAAGCGTTTGGCGCCGATCGCTGCATGTTCGAGAGCAACTTCCCGGTCGACAAGGGGTCGTACACGTTCAACAACGGCTGGAACGCCTTCAAGCGCCTGACGGCACAAGCCAGCCCCACGGAACGCGCCGCACTGTTCCGTGAGACGGTAGCGAAGGTCTATCGGCTGGCGTGACGGTCATGGGGAAGAGGCGGCGTTGACAGCGCCGGTTCAGCGAGACCGGCGGTATACGCAGGATTGACATGCCCACGCTGGCAGACAAGAATGCACAGGCATGAACCCGCTTGCGTTCATGAAGGGGAATACGAATGTCGCCGCAACCGAATCAGGGTGCGAACCGTCTGCTGGCTGTGCTGCCTCCGAACGAGTGGAACCGGATTGCGCCTGAACTGATGTTGGTTGAGATGCCGCTTGGCAAGGTGATTTACGAGTCCGGCGATCAGTTGGCCCACGTCTATTTCCCAACGACCTCCATTGTTTCCCTGCTCTATGTCATGGAAGACGGCGCCTCCGCCGAGATCGCCATCGTGGGCAACGACGGACTGATCGGTATCGCGCTATTTATGGGCGGTGAAACCACGCCGAGCCGCGCCATCGTGCAAAGTGCCGGTTACGCCTACCGCCTCAGCGCGCGAGTACTTAAAGACGAATTCAAACGGGCCGGGCCGTTGCAACGACTGCTGCTGCGTTACACGCAGACGTTGATCACGCAAATGGCCCAGACCGCAGTCTGCAACCGCCATCACTCCATCGATCAGCAACTCTGCCGCTGGCTCTTGCTGAGCCTCGATCTCCTGCCGTCCAACGAGCTTCAGATGACGCAGGAATTGATCGCCAACATGCTCGGCGTACGCCGCTCCGGCGTCACCGAAGCCGCGCTGAAACTCCAGACGGCGGGGCTGATTCAATACAGCCACGGCCATATCAAGGTGCTTGATCGGGACGGTCTCGAGAAGCGCGTCTGCGAGTGCTACAGCGTGGTCAGACGCGAATTCACACGACTTCTCCCCGATACGATCGCCACCTGATCGCTCATCACGTCCAACGATCAAGCTGCCGTCTTCAACGTCGGTGCGGTCGTAGACGGATCGGTACTGCCAACCGCGAAGGCCAGCACTGCCGGGTTCATGCTGTCGACCATCGATGACGGCATCAGGATGGTGGCCCCGCGCTCCTTGGTGGTCTCGTAGATGATGTTCATCGCGCGTAATTGCAACGCCTGCGGGTGACCTTCGTAGATCGTCGCGGCTTCGACAAAACGTGCCGCAATAACCGCTTCCGCCGACCCGAGAATCATACGAGCCTGCTTCTCCCGCTCGGCCTGCGCCTGTCTGGACATTGCATCCTGAAGCGCCACGGGAATTGCGACGTCCCGCACTTCCACCGAAATCACCGCAATCCCCCATGCTGCCGTTTTAGCGCTGATATCGGCGCGCAATTGCTCGTCCGAGGCCTTTCTGTCCGAAAGCAGCGACGACAGCATCGACGCCCCGATCATCTCGCGCAGCGACGTCTGTGCGACCCGGTCGATTGCCTGCCGGTAATCCGTGATCGCGAGCGCCGCCCGCTCGGCGTCGTGCACGTGCCAGAAGATGATGGCGTCGACGTTCACCGGCACCGTGTCTTTCGTCAGCGCCTGTTCCGCGTTGAACGCCGTGGTTTGAATGCGGGTATCGATGATGGCGGTCACGTTGTCGACGACCGGCAGAATCATGAACAACCCGGGGCCCTTCACGCTCTGAAGTTTGCCGGCACGCAAAATGACGAACTTCTGCCACGCGTTGGCCATCTTCAACGTGGACGCGAGCAGCATGGCCGCGACGACGAAACACGCCGCCAGATAGGGACTGACATACGCACCTGTCGCCGCGCCCATCAGCAGGAGAACCAGTACGAGAAACGATGTGATCGGATTCATGAAAAAACGCCTCCTGCGGGCGTCTCGTCATCAGAATTGGTATCGGCTCACCCGCGAAACGGAAACCGTTGCAAAACCAGCTCCCAATTCATCATAGGTCGCGGCGTCGATCGCGTTGGCACAATCCCCCCAGCAGGCGTCTCATGCCCGCTTGCGTGCCCGTCCGTTCGTGAGCGGCGGTTCCACCGGGGTATTGCGCAACGACGTCAACACGCGCTGCGCCGCCTCCCCACAACCCTCCCCTTCCCCACGCTGCTCGATCGCGGCGATTAGCGCCGAAATGTTGTGTTTGCTCTGCGCGAGACTCTGTTCCAACTGCTCGATCTCGCTGACCTTGCGGCGTAACACGTCGAGCAGTAAGTCGTGCGGCCATGCGCTGAGATCGGGCGGCACAATCGCCCGAATCTCGTCTAGCGAAAAGCCTGCATTCTGGGCGCGGCGAATGATATCGAGCCTCGTGAGCGCATCGTCGCCGTAATCGCGGTAGCCGTTGGCCTGCCGTTGCGCGTCGGGCAGCAGCCCCTCGGCCTCGTAAAAGCGGATCTTCGACGCCGCCAAGCCGCTGACTTTGGCCAGTTCACCAATTTTCATCATCCGCCTCCGGGCACTTGACATTAAAGCTTACTTTAAGGTTATCGTCCCCTCATCGTCAACTGAGGAAGCGACGCGATGAAGCTCTTCACCCCCCTTACCTTGCCTAACGGCACCACGATTCCGAACCGGCTGGCCAAGGCCGCCATGGAAGAAAACATGGCCGACGCCGACCACGCGCCGTCCGACGCGCTGTTGCGCCTTTATGATGCGTGGGCGCGCGGCGGTGCGGGCCTGATCCTGACGGGCAACGTCATGATCGACGCGCAAGCCATGACCGGCCCCAATGGCGTTGTGCTCCAAGACGACGCCCACCTCGAACGCTTTCGCCGCTGGGCGGACACGGCGCGCGCGCAAGGTGCGCAGATCTGGATGCAACTCAACCACCCGGGCCGGCAGATGCAATCGGCGCTCGGGCAGCCGACGGTTGCCCCGTCGGCAGTCGCGCTGGATCTCGGCTCGCTGTCGAAGCGCTTCGCCGTGCCTAGAGAATTGACCCCGGCCGATATCGCCGACGTGCAGGCCCGCTTTGTTCGCAGCGCCGAGCTTGCCGAGCAGGCTGGCTTCAACGGTGTGCAGATTCATGCGGCACACGGCTATCTGCTCAGCCAGTTTCTCTCGCCACTGACCAACAAGCGTCAGGACGCTTGGGGCGGCAGCCTCGAGAATCGTGCCCGCTTGCTGATCGACGTCGTGCGGGCGGTTCGACAAGTGGTGTCCCCGGGCTTCGCGGTAGCAGTGAAACTGAATTCGGCAGATTTTCAACGCGGCGGCTTCAGCGCGGACGACGCCAAGCGTGTGGTGGAGTTGCTCAACCCGCTGGGTGTCGATCTGGTTGAACTCTCCGGGGGAAGTTATGAAGCGCCTGCGATGCAAGGGCAAGCGCGCGACGGGCGCACGTTGGCCCGCGAAGCCTATTTTCTGGAATTTGCACGAGATATCACGGCCGTGGCACGCATGCCGCTGATGGTCACGGGGGGCGTGCGGCGTCGCACCGTGGCCGAGCAGGTGATCGATTCCGGCGTGGCGATGGTCGGCATTGCCACGGCCTTGTCCATCGACCCCGCGCTGCCCCGTCATTGGCGGGATGGCAAACACAGCGAGCCGAATCTGCGCCCGATCACGTGGAAGAGCAAGACACTCGGCTCGCTGGCCAACATGGCCGTCGTCAAGTTCCAGCTCAACCGGCTGAGCGCCGGGCGCACGACGAAACCCGACGTCTCGCCACTCAGGGCATTGATCTTGCAGCAGATCGCAACGGCATGTCAGACGCGGCGCTATCGCCTGTGGATGGAACGAAGCGCCGCGCGGTGACGCGTTACTTGGCTGGCAGCTCGAAGGCCGGGTCGATGGGCACCCGGTAGCCGACCGCCAACCGATTGGTCTCGTTGGCCATGCCCACCACCGCCAGCAACTCGCCGAACATTTCGTCCGTCATGCCCGCGCGCCGGGCGGCGGCGGTATGGCTGGCGACGCAGTACCCGCAGTTGTTCGTCACGCTCACCGCAACGTAGATCAATTCCTTGATCAGCGGGTCGAGCGCCCCCGGTGCCATCACATCCTTGATGCTGTCCCACGTGCGGGCCAGCGTGGGCGGGTGTTGAGCGATGAATTTCCAGAAGTTGTTGACGTCAGGGACACCACGCGTCGTCATGATGTCTTCAAAGACCGCCTTGACTTCCGGCGTGGCGTTGGCGTGCTCGACAGGGGCTTGGCTCATGGATAGGCCTTTCAGTTGGAGGCTGGGCAAAGCGCTAGATTACAAGCTTTTGCGCTGACACAACGCCCCCCAGCCGTTCTTGCCATAAACGCAAGACATAATCGCAAATGAGAATCATTTTGCTTTTTGCCGAAGAATCGGGGATGATGGCTCATCTGTTTCTGGAGAGTTCTTGATGGGTACGTCCACCGATTTTGCCGCCCCGGTTACCGCATCGCGTCAGTTGGCGCTCGATGCCCTGCTCTCGCGCCAGTCGCACTGGCCGCTGGTCGAACCGGCACCGAACGATGTGGAACTGAATCTGGTTTTCGATGCGGCCTTGCGCGCACCCGACCATGGCCGCCTGCGTCCGTGGCGTTTTGTCATCGTGCGCGACGAGGCGCGTGAGGATCTGGGTCAGGCACTGGTCGAGATCGCTGCCAAGCGCAATCCGGACGCCCCTGCTGAGACCCACGAGCAACGCCGTCGTAAGGCGTTCGCCGCGCCGGCAATTATCGTGATCGCGGCGTCCGTGTCGACGCAAACGAGCGTGCCCGAAGGCGAGCAACTGCTGTCGGTGGGCGCGGCGACGATGAACATGCTCAATGCGCTGCACATTCTCGGCTATGGCGGCTTCTGGGCGACCGGCCCCGATGCTTATGACGCCGACCTGCATCAGGTGCTCGATTTCGAGCCGAATGAAAAGATTCTGGGGTTCCTGTTCGTTGGCTCGCCGCCTGCTGACGCCGAGGTCAACCCGCGCGCCGAGCGCGCGGACCACGTGCGCGAATGGCTGGGCCGCCTCTCGATCTGAACGGTCAATACGGACGGCATAGAAAATACTGACGGGCGCTTCGGCGCCCGTTTTGCTATTCCGTTCCTGCCTTCGAATCAATTCCCGGCGTGATAGAGTCGCGCATCACTCCCTGCAAGGCGCATGCAAAGCGCCCAACGCGACTATGCCGATGCCGGACATCCTTCCCGAGAAAACCGCGCTAGTGGTCATGCATTATCAGACCGATATTCTGGCGTTATTCCCGTCCGTCGCACCGACGCTGCTCTCGAATACGCGCAAGCTGTGTGACGCTGCACGTGCAAAGGGTGTCGCGCTTTATTTTGCCAAAATCCACTTTAGTCCCGGCTATCCGGAAGTCAGTCCGTTAAACAAGAACGGGCAAGGCATCAAGCAATTGGGGCTTTTCGTCGAGGATCGGATTTCACCGGAACTGGGCCAGCAGGCTAATGAACCGCTGATCATTGCGCATCGTGCCAGTGTGTTCCACGGCACCGACCTACAGGTGCGTCTCTCGGCGCGAGGGATCGACACGTTGATCATGGCCGGCATCGCCTCGACCGGGGTGATGCTGTCATCGATTGCCTATGCGAGCGATGCGGATTTCCGGTTATTCACCGTGAAAGACTGCTGTTACGATCCCGATCAAGTCGTGCACGAACACCTGTTCTCGACCGCATTCGAATCGCGAACTCACGTGCTGTCGCTCCCCGATGCCTTAGCGTGGCTTGCGTAAGCCACATTGATATTGATCATTAATATCATTACGATTCAAACGACAGTATGGAATGCGGTTACACAACATCGCATTGCAATACGGTTCGCATACCGAATCAGCACGGATGCAAAAGAAATTGTCTTGGCACTATAATCCGCCTAATCGGAAACGAATTATCCGATTTCGGCCGAACGGCTATTCCGGCCGATATAGCGAAAAGCATCATTAACGGGGCTTCCTTTGCTCGAACGTACCTCACCGGCATTAAGACCGGGACGTTTCGTGTCTGAACGCATGCATATACAGCCCGAGGTTTGTCGATAAAGCCGCTTTCAGGCGAGGAGACCACTGATGAAGTGTCCCCCTGTATTGCCGATGGAAACCGAGAGACTCGCTGCGTTGGCTGAATACGGACTGGGGAGTGACCGTCCGCTGCCCAGCCTTGATGTCGTCGTGCGTATCGCCGCGCATATGTTTGATGTGCCGGTGGCGGCGGTCAACATGGTCGGCAACGATCACGTGTTCTTTGCCGCCGCGGCCGGGTTTGCAGGCGGCGACGTCGACATGAGCCGCGATGCCTCGTTCTGCGCCCATGCCATCCTTCAGGACGCCGTGCTGGTCGTGCCCGACGCAAGCCGCGACGACCGCTTCCACGACAACCCGCTCGTCACCGGGCCATCGCAAGTGCGCTTCTATGCGGGCGTGCCGCTTATGTCGGTCGGCGGGCATGCGCTTGGCGCCTTGTGCGTCATCGACACCAAACCGAATCACCATTTCTCCGCCGTTGACGGCGAACGCCTGCGCGAACTGGCGAGGATGGCGTCCGACCGGCTGGAGTTGCGGCGCGTCGAACTCTTCGTCGAACGCGACCGGCGGACTTTCGCGGAACCCGAGCGCCGTTCGCCGACGGCGATGATCCGTTTTGACGAAAGCGGCAAGATTCTCGAGTGGAATCTGGCGGCGGCCACCCTGTATGGCTACGACGTCGCCGATGGCCCCGGCCTTACGCTCGAGACGCTCGTACCCGAACACGGCCGGCCCTCATTACGCGATCGAATTGCACAAGTTGTGGCAGCAGGGTCGGTCGACGGCATCACAATGCCGTCCGTGGTGTATGGGCTCCGAAAAGACGGTGCCGAGTTTCTGTTGAGCGCATCGCTGTTCTGCTGGCACGAAAACGGCGCACTGACGTTCAACGCGCATGTGCATGATCTGAGTGCACTGCGCGACGAGAAGGATGCACTCAAGCGACTGGCCAGCACCGACGTGCTCACCGGCGTAGCGAATCGCGCAACCTTCTATCGAAATACGGAAATCACGTCAGCGTCCATGACCGGCGCGGCGGTGGTGATTATCGATCTCGACGGATTCAAGGACGTCAACGACACCTTGGGGCACGAGGTCGGTGACGGCATTCTTTGCGAAGTCTCTCGACGTCTTACGGCGCTGGCTCGCCCCGACGACACCGTCGCGCGCATCGGCGCAGACGAGTTCGCCCTTTTGCTGCCGGGCGTGACGAAGACGGCAGACGCACGTCTCTTTGCAGACGCAGCAGCGGCGGCCATTGCCGAACCGATGGTCATCGGCGGCTTCGACGTTCGCGTGACCGCATGTTGTGGCATCGCCGTCTCGCCGCAGCACGCGCACGAGGCGCTTAGCCTGATCAGCAACGCGGATCTCGCACTGTCGAGAGCGAAACATCACGGGCCGGGTCAGGTGTTCGTGTTCGTCGAATCATTGCGCATGGAAGCGGTCGAGCGCCGTGTGTACAACATCGAGTTGCACCGTGCCGTCAACGACGGTGAGTTCGTGTTGTTCTATCAGCCGCAGGTGGACTTTGCCGATGGGTCGCTGACCGGCGCGGAAGCGCTCATCCGCTGGCGGCATCCACAGCGCGGATTGCTGTCCCCTGCGGCGTTTCTTCCTGCGCTGGAACGCGGGCCGCTCGCGGCGGCCGTGGGTGCGTGGGTGCTTGACGAAGCTTGCGCGCAAGCCGCGTTCTGGCGCCGCCACGGTGCGCCGGCCTTCCGGATCGGCGTGAATCTGTTCGGTTTGCAGTTCCGCATCGGGAGCGTCGTGGATGAAGTGATCGCGGTGCTCAACCGGCATGGTCTGCCACCGCAGGCACTCGAACTCGAAGTGACCGAAAGTATCGTGCTCGACGACGATGTGGTCCTCGATGCGTTGCAACGTTTGCGCGACTATGGCGTCGGCATTGCGTTTGACGATTTCGGCACCGGCTACGCGTCGATCAGCCTCTTGAGGCGCTATCCGCTCAGCCGCATCAAGATCGACCGCTCGTTTGTGCAGGCGATGGTCGAGTCGGAACGAGACGCGTCAGTTGTGCGCGCGCTCGTGGACATGACGCGAAGCTTCGATCTGAGAACGACGGCGGAAGGTGTTGAGACAGTGGAGCAACGAGATAACTTGCGCCAACTTGGCTGCGATGAGGGACAGGGCTATTTGTTCGGAAAACCGATGCCCGCGTCTGAGTTCGGCACCACGTTCAACGTCGGGCGAACTAGCGGCTGGGGGGAGTGGAATTTGAACCGTGCCTAGGGGATGACGAGGGTAACGGGGATCATGCACACGTGCCGAGCCCCATCACCCCCGCGTCAACTCAAGAAACCACCGAATGCAACCGCCCGCGCGCCGCAGCAGCACTCGCGCCGCCTTGCCCCAGCGAATCGAAGTGGCCCATGTGCGGCTCGTCTGACTGCGCCAACTGGAACACGGCCACGGCCTGCTTTAGCGATTCCGCCTGTTCCGCAAGCGATTGCGCGGCCGCCGATGCCTGCTCGACCAGCGCGGCGTTCTGCTGCGTGACCTCGTCCATCTGCGTCACCGCACGTGCCACCTGATCGATCCCCGTCGTCTGCTCTTCCGACGCCGCCGAAATCTCCGCCATGATGTCGGTCACCCGGCGAACGCTGCCGGCGATCTCCTGCATCGCGGCCCCCGCCTCGCCGACGATGCGGCTGCCTGCGGCGGAGCGTTCGGCCGACGTTTCGATCAACGTCTTGATATCGCGTGCCGCGCTTGCTGAGCGCTGCGCCAACGTGCGCACCTCGTTAGCCACCACCGCGAACCCCCGGCCCTGCTCACCTGCCCGCGCCGCTTCCACCGCGGCATTGAGCGCGAGGATATTCGTCTGGAAGGCAATGCCGTCGATCAGCGCGATGATTTCCCGTATCTTGGCCGAGCCGGCGTCGATCTGGCGCATCGTGTCGGTCACCTGCGCCATCGCGCTGTCACCCGCGCTCGTCTGCTCGCTCGCCTGACGCGCCAACTGATTCGCCTGATGCGCGTGTTCCATGTTCTGGCGCACGGTGCCGGTGAGTTGCTCCATGCTCGCGGCCGTCTCTTCGAGCGACGCGGCCTGCTGCTCCGTGCGCGACGACAGATCGAGATTGCCCGCCGCGATCTCGCGAGCGCTGGCCGCAATCGCCTCGCCACTCTTGCGCACCCGCGCGACCGTATCGCCCAGTTGTGCCTTCATGGCGGCAAGCGCCTCAAGCAGCCGCCCCATCTCGTCGGTCGACGTGATTTGCACCGCCCGGCGCAGATTGCCGTCTGCGATTTCCTGAAAGTGTTCCAGCACATCGTCGAGCGGTCGCGTGATCGCCCGATTCAAGGCACGCGCCGTCAGGAATGCGGCGATGATCGCGAAACCGATGGCGCACAGCGTCAGCACCAGTTGGCGGTCGTAGGCCGACTCGGCCGATTCGAAGCTCGTCTTTGCACGCGCGTCGTAGAGTTGCTTGAGCGACTCATTGGCGTTCACGTACGACGTATAGCGCTTGCCGAGTACCGCCGCCTGCTCGTAATACACATCGGTCTGACCGGCCGAGATGCCGTTCTGCACCAACGTGAACGCTTCTTTCAACGCCTGCCGGGCGCTGGTCACCTGCGCGGCCAACCGTTGCTCGTCAGCGTCGGCCGGCAGCGCCAGATAGGCTTGCCATGCCTTCTCCGATTCGCCCCAGTAGGTCGTGCCCTTCTTGATATCGTCGGCCTTCAGATCGGCCGTGGGGGCCTGCGGCGCTCTGAGTACCACGGCGCGGGCGCGGCCAATCTGAATTTCCGCCTCGCCGAGTAACCGTGTACTGGCCAGTTCCTTGTTGTAGACCTCTCGCAGACTGCCGACCGTCTCGCGCAACCCCGCGAGTGTCAGGCCGCCTACCACCACAACCAGCGTGGCGAGCCCCGCCACCGCCAACCGTAACCGCCAACGAATCGTCCAATTCTTCAACATTTGCGCTATCGCCTTTCTTTCGGAATGGCGGTATCCGACCCCGGAATCCGCCGCCCGTCATGCTGCCCGAAATGCGTGACAAACGCACGCGTGTCATTGTTGGCTGGGCTAGCCCGGAGACGGCCTCGTCGCCGCGCTGCCATGACGGGTCAAAGGGCCGCAAAGGCCCCTAAGGGCTCCAACGGCGCAAACGTAAAAAACTTGAGAAAACAGCCGGTTACGGTGCAAACATCCATATTTCGGGGGGTGAAGTCGTCAAACTCGCACCGCCCTGACCGGCGCCAGTCCGTGGGTCTCCATTACCTCGACGATCCAGTCGATGAACACCCGAAGCTTGGCGCTGACGTGACGATTGGGAGCAAACGCCACGTACATCGGCATGGCGTCCAACGTCCAGTCCTCGAAAAGGGGCGCCAGCGCCCCTCGCGCGACCGCATCCCTGGCCATATATTCCGGCAGCCACAACACCCCCATGCCCGCCAATCCCGCAGCCAGATAGGCATTGCCGTCATCCACCGCCAGCGCGTATTTGCCGTGCACATTGACCTGCTCGGCACCTCGGTGCATGGCATAAGGCAGCGGTTTGCCGATGCGCGACCAGCGGAAACCGACGATCCTGTGATGCGAGTCTTCCAGATCGCCCGGGTGAGACGGCGCACCGGCGCGGGCCACATAGTCCGGTGCGGCGTACACGCCAAGCCGCAAGTCCCCGACGTGGCGCGCCATCAACGACTGGTCGGTCAGTTCGCCACCGCGCACGACACAATCGACGTTCTCCCCGATCAGATCGACCATCCGGTCGCTCACACCCATATCGAGTTGAATGTCGGGGTAGCGCGCATAAAACGCCGGCAACGCGGGCATCAGAATCAGGCTGGCGAAGGGGCTCGGCACGTCGACGCGCAAACGTCCGCGTGGCAGGGTCGAGGCATCGGACAGACTGGTCTCCGCGTCGTCCATATCCGCGAGAAGCCGCACCACACGGTCGTAGTAGGCCGCGCCGTCGGCGGTGACGTTGACCTTGCGCGTGGTCCGGTTGAGCAGCTTCACGCGCAACCGCGCTTCCAGTTGCTGAACCAGTTGCGTCACGCTGGTCTTGCTCATGTGCAGCGTCTCGGCAGCCTTGGTGAAACTGCCTGCCTCCACCACGCGCACAAACGCCTGCATGGCGTCGAATCGGTCCAAAGGCGCCTCCTGACAGATCGGGATCGAGATATTCGGGGCTTGCGATTGTTTGCATTTTACAAACAGTGAAGGATGCAGTTGCCCGTTTATCGCGTTCGCGCGCCCGCTTAGAGTGCCTTCATCGCATAACCCGGGCCGACTGCGGCCCATCGATGGAGTGGATGAATGACGATTCGCGACGTGGTATTTCCTGCCGGCCGTCAGGCCCTGTATGACCGTAACCGCTACTCCCCGGCGATTCGCGCCGACGGCTTCCTGTTCGTCTCCGGACAAGTCGGCAGCCGGGAAGACGGGTCGCCGGAGCCCGACCTTGAGACTCAAGTGCGCCGGGCTTTCGATAATCTCAACGCCATCTTGAAAGCGGCCGACTGCACCTTCGACGACGTGGTCGACGTCACGGTGTTCATGGTCGACCCGGCAGCGACGTTCGAGCGCGTGTGGAAAATCGTGCCCGAGTACTGGGGCGAAGCGCCCCATCCGACACTGACCGCCGTGGGCGTGACGTGGCTGTACGGCTTCCAGTTCGAGATCAAGGTGATCGCGAAACTGCCGGCAGCTTGACCGCCCCGCAAGCGGCACCTGTGAGCTCAAGGGTCAAAGGTGCCGCCACAAGTCACCCGCAGACTCAGAAACGGTGACGCACACCGACCCGCAGCAGCCCCTGCCCATTGCTCGACGACGCTGCCACGCCATAGATTTGCGCAACCGCAGGCCCGGCCGTCGAATCGCGGCCGGTCGCGCGCTGATAAATCGCAAGGGCGTAGACGTCGGTGCGTTTCGACAGGAAGTAGTCGTACACAGCACTCAGTTGCTGATACCGTGCATTCTCCGCACGCGTGTACGTGTAGGCGCCGGAGATCACCACGGCGGGCGACCACGTGTACTGGGCGTTCAGCTCGTAGTTGTTCATCTTCGCCGTGCCTCTGAACGGCGTTGTGCTCGTAAAGCTGACGTCCTTGAACTGCGTGTTCGTGTAGAGCAGTCCCAACTTGACCGGTCCCAACTGGTACGAGCCGCCGGCGCCGATGACCTGCAACGACTTCGCGTTCGAATAGCCACTGGTCACCGGGCTCGTCATGCTGCCGTCGTACATCGATGTGAGCGGGTTCTGCGCATTCAGGTAGCCGAAGCCCAGATGCAGCGGCCCGCGCAGATAGCTGGCCCCCAAGCTGTAGATCTGATTCGTCCGGTAAGACCCCGCGACACCCCCGAAGCTGTACACGCCACCGAACGTGAAGCCCTTGTAGTCCGCACTGTTAAAGCGCACCGAGTTGTTGACTCGCGCGGTCGAATCGACGTTATCGGCATCGCCCGGGTGAGAGCTCATGAAGCCGACCAGCTTGTTGCTCGATGCCAGCGGCCCGAGGAAAGTGCCCAGCGAATCGTAGTGGCGGCCGATCGTGACCGAGCCGAAGTCACCCGACAGCCCGACGAACGCCTGCCGTCCGAACTCCCGACTGTTGTTGGCGAGCTTGCCGTTAGTGATGTCGAACCCGTTCTCCAGACGGAAGATGGCTTGCAGCCCGCCGCCCAGATCCTCCGTGCCACGCAGCCCCCATCGGTTGCCGTTAAGCGCGCCGCCTGCCACCTGAACATTGTGTGATCCACCCTGATTGGTCGTGTAGTTCACACCGTTGTCCAGAATCCCGTAGATCGTCACCTGACTCTGCGCCGCCGCATACCCGCTGAATGTGAGCAGAGCGCCAGCCGCGATACTTCTTTTTTTCATAATACGCAGTCCTAATTGATAAAAACAATCGATCGCCGTGAAAACACCACGGGTCACGAGCGAGAAGAGAAATGCGCCTGCCAACGCCCCCGACAGGGCGCCCTGATGTCGGGAGCGAAGGCATGCGGCACCTGCTGCCAAAAACAACTACCCCTACCCTACCCACGCGTGTCGCCACCGCTGGCGGCAAGCGCGAATAGCTGTTGCGCGAACACGTCCGGGCCCACTAGGCGAGTACGGACGGCGCATCGAAAAGCATGCAGCGGTCCTGCGGCAAGTGCAGCCAGACCCTGTCCGTCTGAATCTCGCGCGCCGCGCGCACACGCACTTCGGCACTGCCAATGGCGACGAGATACTCCATATGCGTGCCAAGAAAGTCGCGTTGCAGCACGTTGCCGCGAATCACGTTCGGCAGCGTGTCGTTCGTATCGACGATCTCCACGTGATCGGCTCGAATCGCGATTTGTGCCTCACTGCCCTGTGCCACCGTGCCGGTCTGCGCGCGCAACAACTGCCCGTCAGCCAAGCGCACGGTCCGCTCGCCCGCCACACCGACCGACTCGACGGTGCACGACAGCAGATTGCTGTGCCCGACAAAGTCCGCCACAAACGGGTTGCGCGGGGCTTGATAGATTTCGCGCGGCGTACCGATCTGTACGATCCGGCCCGCGCTCATGACCGCGATGCGGTCGCTCAACGAAAGCGCTTCGTCCTGATCGTGCGTCACATACACGGTCGTGATCCGCAGCCGGCGCTGCAACTCCCGCAACCAGCCCCGCGCGCGCAGTCGCAACGTCGAATCGAGATTAGAGAGCGGCTCGTCCAACAGCAACAACGTCGGCTCATAGACCAGCGTCCGAGCCAGTGCGACGCGTTGCTGCTGCCCGCCGGAAAGTTCGTGCGGATAGCGCTGGGCCAGTGACAGCATTTCGACCAGCCCGAGCGCGTCGTCCACTTTCTGATCGAGCACGGCCTTGCGCACGCCGCGAAGGCGCAATGGATACGCCACGTTCTCCCGCACGGTCATGTGCGGCCAGAGCGCGTACGACTGAAAGACAAGGCCACAATTGCGGGCCTCGGGGGCAAGCTCGATGTTCTCGTCGCGATCGAAAAGCCGTACTGGGCCAAGCGTGATGCGCCCGCTCGTCGGCGTTTCAAGCCCGGCAATCGAGAACAACGTGGTGGACTTGCCGCAACCACTGGGCCCGAGCAGCGTCAGAAATTCGCCGTCGCGAACTTCCAGCGAAACGTTCTTCAGAATGTCGACATCGCCGTGACGCTTGCACAACGAGTCGATTTGCAATGCAGCCATGTTATTTACCCTTTCCAAGCGTCTTGGCGACCATTACCAGCGCCAAGGTCAGCAACAGTTGCACGATCGACAGCGCCGCCACCGGTCCGAAATCGCCATTGGTCCACAGCCGCAACATGGTCGGGCCGATGACCTGACTCGTCGGCGCGACCAGAAACACGGCAGCGGCGTACTCCTTCAGAAAACTCACGAACAGCAGCAGATAACTACTGGCCATCGCGCGGCGTCCCAGCGGCAGCACGATGTTGCGGCTCGTCTGCCACCACGTGGCACCACAGGCACGCGAGGCTTGATCGAGTTCGCGACCGATCTGCATGAATGTGGGTGCCATCGCCGCGAAGGCCGTCGGCAGGTTGCGCATCGAAAACGCGATGATGAGCAGCCACAACGTGCCGTAGAGCACGCCCATGCCGGGCAGCCACAAGGTAAGCCAGAGGAAGCCGATACCGACCACAATGCCGGGCACGGCGCGCGGCGCCAGACACAACACTTCCAGCGAACGCCGCCAGCGGAAGTTCGAGCGCTGCACACAAAGCACCACGAGTGCTACGAACGCCGTCGCCAATGCCGCACCGATGCCGGCCACAAAAAGGCTGTTGGTGATGGCGTGCCAGTATTCCGACTGCGTGAAGAGCTGCTGGTAGTTCGATGCCGTCAGATAATCCAGCGGTGACACCAACGGACTCAGGAACTGCACCGCTGAGCGCGCGACCAACCCGGCAATCGGCAGCAGCACGCTAATGGCGAGGTACAGCCACCAGAGCGCAGCGATCACGAATCGCCAGCCGCCAACGCGCGTCGCCCGGTGCCGTTGCGCTTTGCCGCGCAAGGTGACAAAGCGCTGCGTGTTGCCCAGCATGCGTTGCTGCACGATGACCAGCAGCGCCACACAGATCAGCATGTAGACCGCTGCCGCCCCCAACATGCCGTAGTTCGGTGATGTCTGGCCCAGTGCTTCGCGGTACAGGAACGTGGTGAAGAATTCCAGATTCGACGGTGCGCCGAAGATCAACGGAATCGACAACAGCTCCAAGCCGCCCACGAACGCCAGCAGCGCGCTGTAGAAGATCGACGGACGCATGAGCGGCAACGTGATCGTGGTCATCACCCGCCACGGCCTCGCCCCCGTGGTGCGGGCGGCATCTTCCAGCGAACCGTTAGAGAGAGACAACGCGCTTGAACACAACACCGTGACGTACGGTGCCTGCGATACCCCGGCCAGTACGCCCATGCCGAGAATCGAGTACAGATTCCATGGCGTATCCGACAGCCAGCGCTGCACGGCCAACGTCACATAGCCCGACGGCCCGTACAGCACATACCAGCCGAACGCCAACACAAGCTGCGACAGATAGACAGGCAGCGCCATCACGCCGCGCAGCCAGCGCTGGCCGGGCAGTTCGAGCCGCGTAAAACAGAACGCACCTAGCACGCCCACGACCGTGGCGACTATCGTCGACACGACCGCCAGATAGAACGAGTTGGCCGCGGCCTCAAGAAATGCGCGGCTGGTCAGCAACCCGCTGTAGTTCTGCGAAGTCAGCACGCCGTGCCCGTCGTACAACGGGCGGTCGATCAGCGATTGATAGACGATCAGGCACAGCGGCGTTGCCACGAGCAACAAGACTGCGACAAACACGAATCGCGGCACCCAGCGCTCGGGGTCGATGCGGCGGCGCGTGCCACCTTCCGGCAACACATTGGCGAGCGATGCCATGCTCACTTCCTCCCGCCGGTGAACGTGGCTTGCCACTTGGCGACGAACGCCGGCTGCTCACGCAACATCTCGGGGGGGTAGCCAATCTGGATGACGTTCTTCGCCCCCAGTTGCTCGACGATCTGCGCGTAGGTAATCACCGGCACTTCATTCGGATTCACGTCGCTGCGATACGGCACGAGGCCGCCATTCGCAATGCTCACCTGCCCGTCGTGCGACAGCAGCCAGTTCATCACCAGACTCGCGGACGCCTTGCTCTGCGAGCGCCGCGTGATCGCCATGCCGCGCGGCATGAGCGGTGTGCCGTCCTTGATCAGGTTCCAGCCGAGAATGTCGCCGCGCTTTTCCTGCCGCAACCGTTCGAAGAAGGTGGCGCCTGATGCGAAGTACACCGCCGAGTACTCGCCGGTGGTCACCTTCTCGATCATAGTCGCCCCGCTGCTCTCCAGTTGCGTGGCGCGGGCCACGCCTTCCAGCGCCGGCCAGCCGCGCTCGCGTGCATAAGTCCATTGCAATACATACGCGAACGCATGCTTGGCAGCGTCGTACGTGGTGATCTTGCGATTGAACAGACCGGGGAATTGCTGGCTCAGCCGTGCGAGATCAGCCATGGACTGGGGACGCTTGTCCGGCGGCAACAGCAGCTTGTTGTAGACCATCACCAACGGATCGGTCGAAAACGTATAAAGCCCGGGCAGCGGCTTGCTCCATGCAGGCAGCGCGCCAGCGTCGGGCACGTTGTAGGGCTCGATGCCGTCTTTCTCATGAAAGCGCAGCCACGCATCCGGCGCGGCCGTGATGATCAGGTCGGCGCTGCGGCGTCCGACCGACGACTCGCTGTAATAGCGCTCGAACACTTCGGCCGGTCCCAGATGCAGCGCATCGACCTTGAGCCACGGATACTTCGCGCGCAATCCGGCGAGAAACGGCGCCATGTTGGCGTTCGACAAATTCGAGTAAATCAGCACGCCCTGCTCGCCGCGCGCCTTCGTCTCCAGATCGGCCGCGGCCGGTGCTGCGAACGCCGTGCCGCTACCCACCCAGCCGAATCCGCTGACCGTGCCCGCCACGCCCACCATTCCCGCCACTCCCGCCGTCAACAGACGGCGACGCGTGGCGTCGGGCATGGCCTTGCACACAACCCCTTCCGGCGGCTTGCCGTTCTTACCTTCGTTATTCGCTTTCAACTGCTCCTCCAATCGATAGCCTGCCAAATTCCAGAACATCCCAGAACTTCGAGACCCTGCCATTTCATCGCAAGATCACCTTGATGCAAATAGTAGCCAATTTGAGATACACTCACAACCGTTCAATAAGCGATGCGACCCCGGGGTATCCCTAATACGTGACGACGCGTATGGCCATGCCTCAGCGACGCTGCCCTGTTCTTCCTTCACCCTCCCTACGGAAAGGATCACCGTTCGTGAAGATCACGCCATATCACGTCGGGCCGACGATGTCGTTCTCGTGCCGCCTGGACCCGCGCTTTTCATACTGTCTGTATGTGCCGCGCGGCTATGCCGACCCGGCCCGGCCACGCTGCCGGATCTTGCTCGCCGTGCACGGCACCGAGCGCGCCAACCAGCGGCTGCGCGATCGCTTTGCCGACTTCGCCGAGCGCGACAACTGCATCGTGCTGGCGCCGTTGTTCCCTGCGGGGATGACGGGCGACGACAATATCGATGCCTATAAATATCTGGCGCAGGGCGACCTTCGCTACGATCTCATCGCCAAAGACATGATCGACGAGGTGGCGTATGCCTACGACGTGTCGGCGGATCGCATGCTGGTGTTCGGGTTTTCGGGCGGCGCGCATTTCGCCCATCGCTTTCTGTATGGGCACGCCTCGCGCGTGCGGGCCGCGTCGATTGCAGCGCCCGGCGGGATCACGTTGCCCGATGCGGAGCATCCGTGGTGGGTCGGCTTGCAGGATTTTGAAAAGCGCTTTGGTCGGCCGGTCGATTGGGCTGCGCTCAAAAGCATCGTCATGCATTTGGTCGTCGGTGCCGATGACATCAACCCGCAAGGCATGATCCAGAGTCCGTCGCACCCGTACTGGATGCCGGGTGCCGATGCCCTCGGCAAGACACGCGTCGAGCGATTGCGCCGTCTGTATGACGCTATGGTCGCGCTGGGCATCGACACGCGATACGAGGCGTTGCCCGGCGTGCGTCATGAAATGGAACCGCTGGTCGATGCGGCACAGGCTTTCTTCGCCACGGTCTCGCGCTGATCCACGTGTCGGGGGCCGTCAATCGACGGCCCCGCCCATGCTTACACCGGCTGCGCCTTCAGGAACATGCCGACCACGTGGCGGTACACCGCTGGGGTTTCGTAGAAAGGCATGTGCGAAGCGTCTTCCAGTACTTCCAGTTGCGCATTCGGCATCGCCTCGTACATCGCTCGCGAGCACGCCGGCGTCAGTTCGTCGAACGCGCCGCAGATCACCAGCGCCGGTGCCGTGATGCCATGCATGTCCGGCACCCGGTTCCACTCGCGCATGTTGCCGGTATAGGTGAACTCGTTCGGCCCCTGCATCGTGCGGTAAGGGCCTTCGTTCCACTGCGCCAGCGAACGCGTCAGTGCCTCCGGCCAGACGGGCAAGCGGCACACGTGACGATAGTTCAGGAGGGTCAACGCAGCGGCGTATTCAGGATGGGTCAGCGTGCCCGCCGCCTCGTGATGCCGCATCATCGCGACCGTTTCCGCACCGAGCGCTGCGCGTAGGCGCTCCAGTTCCGTGCGCAGATGCGGAATGTCGCAGGCCCCGTCGGCAACGATATAGCTGGCGACACGCTCGGGATATGTCAGGCAGTACTCGGTGCCGAGCCACGTTCCCCAGGAGTGCCCCAACAGATGGAATCGCCCGATACCCAGCACAGCACGCACTTGTTCGACTTCTTCCACATAGCGGGCCAACGTCCACAACCGTTCATCCTCCGGACGATCCGACGCCCCGCAGCCCAACTGATCGTAGAACACCAGCGCAAACCCCTCGTCGGCTAACCACGCATGGCCTTCGCGCAGATACTCGCTGGGCAGCCCCGGTCCGCCATTCAAGCCGAACAATATGCGCGTGCCGGCGGCCGACAAATCGCCGCAAACGTACGCCTGAACGTCATAGCCTTCGGCAAGGCGCACACGCACCGTTTCGAATGGCCGTGTCATACACCCACCGCCACGTCGAAGCTGCGGTCTTGTCCGAGGCTCGGAATGCTCGTGCGCGCCCAATCGACCCGCGCGGGATCGATGTCGGCCATCACGATACCGGGCTCAAGACCGCCATCGGCAAGAATCTCGCCCCACGGGTCAACAATCAATGAGTGCCCGAAGCTATACCGCTCGCCATAGTGATGCCCGCATTGGGCCGGCGCGATGACGTAACAGCCGGTCTCGATGGCCCGCGCGCGAAGCAGCGTGTGCCAGTGTGCTTCTCCCGTGATTTTCATGAAGGCCGCCGGCACCGCGATCAGGTTGGCCCCTGCCTGCGCAAGCGCCCGATACAACTGCGGAAAGCGCACGTCATAGCAGATCGAGAACCCCAGACGGCCCCACGGACCGTCCCAAAGCTGTGCGCGCGCGCCGCGTTTATACAGCTTGGATTCGGTAAAACTTGACGACCCCGGCAACGCATCGAAGAGATGGATCTTGTCGTAATGACAGACCACGTCGCCCTGCGGCGAAATCAACATGCTGCGATTGACGAGTTCGCCGTCAGCGTCGCGCGTCGTGATCGACCCGACGAGAATCCAGCAGCTGAGATCGAGCGCCGCAGCCCGGTACGCCGCCAGTGCGAAATGCTCGGACGGCGCACGGGCGTAGTCGCGCGTGCGTTGGAAGTCGGCATCGAGATAGTCGACCGCTTCAGGCAGCGCGATAAGTTGTGCGCCGCCCAGCGCTGCCTGACGAATCCACGCAACGGTATCGGCAACGTTCTCTTTCACGTCGTTGCGGGCGCAAACCTGCACGCAGGCTATGCGCAGGCGCTCGGGGACCGGGCCGCCGGGGGGAGTCGAGAGCACAGGGGTAAGCACAGACATGGAAATCTCCGGTGTGAGGAGTTTCCAAGGATAGACGACCGAATTGTTAAAGGCTACTATTTTGGCTACTATTTATTGTCTTCAAGGAGTCCCCCATGTTTCGCCCTAACCGCTTGAAGCAGCGCCTGTCCGAAGGACACTCGTGCGCGGGTGCGTGGCTTTTCGTCCCCAGCGCGGACACCGCGGAGATTCTCGGCACGTTGGGCTACGACGCACTCATCATCGATCACGAACACACGGCCGGACACGTTCAGACTGCCGTTGAACAGACCCGCGCCATTCGCGCGGCCGGGGCGAGCACCGTACTCGCAAGAGTGCCCGCGCACGACGCCCATGTGATCAAACCCTTGCTCGACGCCGGGGTCGAAGGCCTCTTGCTCCCGAACGTGGAATCGGCGGCACAAACCCGCGCGTTGGCAAACGCAGCGTGGTATCCGCCCGACGGCACACGGGGGGCGCACTACACCGTGTCGCGCGCAGCGGCATGGGGCGGGCAAGCTGCCGACTATCGGGCGCAGGCGAAACAGGAATTGTTGTTGATCGGCATGATCGAGAGCATCCGTGGCGTCGATGCCCTGCCCGAGATCCTCGCCGAGAACGTTTTCGACATGATCTTCGTCGGCCCGCTCGATCTCGCCGAAAGTCTCGGCTGCGGCAGCGACATGGCGAATGCCGCAGTGCAGGATGCCATCGACTCGGTGGAGCGGCAGGTGCGCACGAGTGGCGCCTATCTGGGCTCGGCATTACGTCCGAACGAGTTGCCGGCGCACGCGTACGCCCGTGGGCACGCCTTCGTCACGCTGGGCTGTGACGTCGGATTTCTGCGCAAAGGTGCCATGTTGTTGGCACACCAAAACGTTTGAACCGGTCGCGGAGTGGCATCGGCCCGATGCTATAATCCGCGAACAAAATTGGCTACTAAAGGCGAATGGAAACGACCCCGCTCACATTTGATTCCCTCAACGATCTCAGTCGCGAGATCCGGAGCGACCTATTCGCAGGGAAGTACTCGCCCGGCGACTGGCTCAAGCAAACGGATGTCGAGCAGCGATACGGGGCGAATCGTTTCGAAGTGCGCATGGCACTCAACGAGCTGGCGGTACGCGGCCTGCTGGAACACATTCAGAATCGCGGTTATCGCATTGCGAGCCATTCGTCGATTCAACGCGATCAGCTCTATGAAGTCAGAACCATCATGGAGTTGGCGGCCTGCCGCTTGATCGTCGTGCGCGCCACACAGGAGCAGATCGACAGCTTTGGCGTTCTGGTCGCACAGTTCGACACCGCCGTCGAAGTGGGCAGCCGCGAGGAACTGCGCGTCATCAACTTTCGCCTGCACGAGGCGTTCTACGCCATGGCGGGCAACACGTTGCTTGCCGAAGAAATCCGCCAGAACCGCGAGCGCGGTATTCCGGGACGCACGGGAACATGGGACACCGTCGCCTCGCTGCGCGCCAGCAATGCCGATCACATCGCCATGCTCGACACGCTGCGCAATCGTGACGCCGAAGGCCTGTGCGCCGTCGTCTATCGCCATCTGAATCAATGGCGTGCCTTCTCCACTTCGGCCGCCACGGAGTGAGGTGATTAGCGTGAAAAGGGCCGCACTCGCGCGGCCCTTCACCGGCAATTAACCAGCAAAAGCCTCCCGATACGCGAACAATCCCGGCGTCCCCCCCGTCATCACGTAAAGCACGCGAGTGCCTGCGGGCATCGCGCCCGCTCGAATATCGGCGAGCAATCCGGCAAAGGCTTTGCCGGAATAGACCGGATCAAGCAGCAGCCCTTCGCTGCGCGCCAACAAGCGCACGGCGTCAAGCATCCCCGGCGTCGGAATACCGTAGGCTTCGCCACGGTGCGCACCGTCGATCACCACATCGTCCGCTGAGAGTGCGGACGCCGAATGCCCCAGCAGCGCCAACGTCTCCCCGGCCAATTGCACCGTGCGGGCATGCGTCATGTCTCGATCTGCCAGCACCGAATACGCGTTGACCGTCTGCGCACCCCGCCCCGCCAGATGAAACCCAGCGACCAACCCCGCCTGCGTGCCCGAGCTGCCGTTCGGCACGATCACACGATCGAAGGTCGTGCCGAGGACCGCTTCCTGCTCAATCACTTCCAGCGCGCAGCGAACATAGCCCAGCGCACCTATCGGCGACGAGCCACCCGACGGGACCACCATCGCACGCCGCCCTTGCTCACGTAATTCGACGGCACGGTCCTGCGCCGCTGCGAACGCGTCGACATTCGGCGCCAGACGATGCACCTTCGCGCCAAAAAGATCATCCAGCATGATGTTGCCGTTGTTGCGATAAGCCACGTCATGCCGGGGAACCATGTCCGCCAGCATCAGTTCGCAGGCAAGGCCATGTCGCGCACAGGCGGCCGCCGTGAGACGCGCATGGTTGGACTGGATGCCGCCAATCGTAATGACGGTATCAGCGCCGTCTGCCAGCGCTGCGCCCAACAGCAGTTCCAGTTTCCGCAGCTTGCTGCCTCCGCCGCCGATCTCGCCAAGATCGTCGCGCTTCACGTAGATGGCGATGTTCTGCCGGTCCGCGCCACACTGGCTTTCGAGACTGAACAAGCGCCGGATCGGCGTCGCCCCCTCGATCAATGGAACGCTCGGGAAGTGGCTGGCGATTTGCGATTGTGTATCGATCATGCTGTCTCCGTAGTACGGCGGCACCTGCGCCGCGACGCGTCATTCACTCGTTGATGAAGTACTGCAAGATGCGATCGCGCTCGGACTTCGCCGCAGACGTGTCCGACGGCACCCCGCGCTTTTGCGCATTCGCGCTCGCCCCCGCCGCAGTCGCGGCCTGAGCGTCATCACCCTCCTCGTCATCCCCGCTCGCCGGTTGCGACAGCGCCACGCCGTCTGGGCTCAGCTTCTCCACAAAACCGCTGCCCGGCCGAAACGCCTTGTCGTAAGCGACATCGTCAGCAACGGTAATGTCATCCGGCACAACGACCGATGCCTGCGGAACGCCATCGAGCGCCTGTTTCATGTAGTCGATCCACACCGGCAATGCTGTGCGCGAGGCCCATTCGCTGCGGCCCAGCGAACGCGGCGTGTCGTGTCCCATCCAGACCACGGTTGCCGCGCTTTGCTGGAAGCCTGCGAACCAGCCGTCTCGATAGTCGTTGGTGGTGCCAGTCTTGCCGCCAATGTCGCTGCGGCCGAGCACGCGAGTGGCCGACGCCGTGCCGTGCTGGGCAACTTCGCGCAACATCTGCGATGTGAGATAGCTGGTCGCCGGCGACATCACACGTACGCGCTCCGGCCGCACATGGAACAACTCCGCCCCACGGCTATCGACGATGCGCGACACGAGATACGGCGCCACACGCTCGCCACCATTGGCGAACACGGCGTAGCCCACTGCCATCTGCAACGGCGTGACGGCCCCGGCCCCCAGCGCCATCGGCAAGTTGGCCGGAATCTTGTCCTTATCGAAACCGAAGGTCTGTACGGCGAAGTCGCGCGCATACGCCGGTCCAATCGCCTGCACGAGTCGAATCGCGACGAGGTTGCGGGACTTGGCCAACGCCGTCTGCAAGGACAATTCCCCAAGCGGTGCGCCGCCCGCCTTGGGTCGCCAGATCGGCGCGCCGGGGGCTGGCCGGATCTCTAGCGGCAAGTCGAAGACCTGCGTCGAAGGCCCGTATCCCTTGGCAATCGCTGCCGCATACAGGAACGGCTTGAACGCCGAGCCCGGCTGACGCCACGCCTGCGTCGCGTGATTGAGATGCTGGCCCGACATGCCGTTGTCGCCGATCATCGCGAGAATCGCGCCATCTTCGGGCGAGATCGAAATGAGCGCCGCCTGCACGGTGGGCATCGCGCTCAATTGGAAGGTGCCGTTCGCAAGCGCCCGCACGCGCACAACGTCGCCGAGATGGACGCGTTGCTTGGTCGAAGCCTGAGCAACGGTGGCGTGCTGGCCGTCTTCCATCAGCACCGTGACGCGACCAGCGTTCGCGCCTTTGGCCGCGCCGTCGACATGGGCCACCACGCCAACGCTCAAGCCCGGGTAGTCGGGCTGCTGCTTCAGATACGCCGCGAGCGCTGGTGTCAGACCAGCGCGAAGATCGAGTTGCGCGCGCAGGTCTTCCGGCACCCTCGTCTCCGCGCCGGGATACGGCTGGCGCGCCTGATACGCCTCGACACCGCGCAACACAGCATCGGCCGCAGCGCGCTGACGTTGCGTGTCGACCGTTGTCCAGACGCGCAGCCCCAACTCGTAGGCTTCATCGCCGTAGTCCTTCACGATCATCTGGCGCACCGTCTCGGTGACCGCATCGGCCGGAATATCGCGGCCGGTCGCGACCCGTGGCGAGAACGGCGGCGCAGCCGACGCAGCGGCAAAGTCTTCGCGCGAAATCACACCGGATTGCAACATGCGGCCGAGCACGTAAAGCTGCCGCGTGCGTGCACGTGCGGGGTCTACGATCGGATTGAACGCTGCCGGAGCCTTGGGAAGACCAGCGAGCATCGCGCATTCATCAAGCGTCAGTTCTTCGACCGGCTTGCCGTAGTAGACGCGAGCCGCCGCGCCAAAGCCGTAAGCCCGCTCACCCAGATAAATCTGGTTCATGTAGAGCGTCAAAATCTGCGGCTTGCTCAACGTGCGTTCAATCTTGATGGCGAGCAGAATTTCGTAGAGCTTGCGCGCGTAGGTCTTCTTTCGCGTAAGAAAGAAGTTGCGCGCCAGTTGCATGGTGATCGTGCTGCCGCCCTGCGCCTTGCCGCCATGCATCGCGTTGGCGACACTGGCCCGAATCAGACCGGGGAAATCGACGCCGCCGTGGGCAAAGAAATCGGCGTCTTCGGTGGCCAGAAGCGCATTGCGCAGATGCGCGGGAATCTGGTCGTAGGTCAAGGGAATGCGCTTCTCAATGCCATACTCGGCAAGCAACTGGTTATCCGCCGAGTAGATGCGCAAGGGTTGCGCCGGGCGATATTCACCGAGCACGGCCACGGGTGGCAGTTCCGGGTACACGACCACAATCACATAGGCCGCGAGCGCGCCGAACGCCGTGATACCAGCCACCATCACGAACAACAACCACTTCAGCCAGTGCCGGGGCTTGCGGGCTGGCGGCGGCGTGGGGCTACCTCGTTCGGGGCCCTGCGCGTTCGCGTCGAAATTCCTTTCATTCATCCGTGAACCATTCCTTCAATAACTAAACCAATCGACAAGTCTGGCTAATGTATGGATGTCACGAGAACACCGATGGCACGCCACACGAGCGCACGAGAGGTGCTCTACAATCCGCATGAATCGCCAAGAATCAGCCAGACCCGGCAGCCATACTCTGCGAAGCGCCGGACGGCAGACAAGCGATATTTCCTTACTCATGCATTAATCACGCTAATGCGAAAACCCATCGACGCCGCTTTGCTCGGTGCCCTGCGTTGCTTTGCGACGGCCGCCCGGCTGCTGAGCTTCACCCGCGCAGCGGATGCGCTCAGCCTGACGCAGAGCGCCATCAGTCAACAGATCCGGCAGTTGGAAAAACGATTGGGCTATGCGCTTTTCGTGCGTGGTCATCGCAGCCTGACGCTCACTCGCGAGGGGGAAATGCTGCTGGAAGGCACGCAGCGGGCCTTCGACGAAATAGAAACCACGCTCGTGCGGATTGCCAGCACCGACGAGCCGGTACGCGTCGGTTGTTGTCCTTCGTTTGCGCTGCATTGGCTGGTGTCGCGACTCCCGGACTTTCACCAGCACTTCGAACGAAACCCGGTGCAGCTCAACGCGGAGTTCACTGCGGTCGGCATGCCTGACGACGATACGACCGGCGTGGACGTCGCCATTCGCTACTCGGTGGATGACTTCCCGCTGACCGATGTGCATGCGCTGTTGCTCGACGAGTGGCTATTGCCCGTCGCCACACCGACCTATCTGTTGCGCAATCCGGCAGCCGCCAAGGGCCGCATCGACAAGTCGTGTGTGTTGTTGCATGACGCCGCCGCGTGGACCGGGGCGGATGCCTCTGCCGAATGGCGGGCGTGGATGACGGCGGTGCAGCCCGCAGCGATTCGCCACGTGGACGGGCCGCATTTCAATCTCGCGAGTATGGCATTCAGTGCGGCGCTCAACCATCAGGGCATTGCGATTGCCCGTGTGTCGCTATTGACGAACGAGTTGCGTGACGGGCGATTGGTGCCTGTCGTACCGGTCGCAGTGCGATCGCCCGCCTCGTACTGGATGATCTCGCGCAGTGCGAATTCCCCGGCGGCAAGCGTGTTCAACGCCTGGCTCTTGCAGGAGTGCCGGCAGTTTGCCCGCCGTCGAGCGGTCGATATCGGCAAGCTCGGGATTGCACGCCCGGCGGACGCGATGTTGTGAACGCACAAGTCCGGGGCACGATGACCGCCCCCAAGCTCACGACCTACTCGCGCTACGCTGCTCTTAAACGTCGACCTGCATCGGCAACTCGGGCGCGCTCGCCCACTCGCCAAGCGATGCATCGTACAGGCGCACATTGGGATGCCCCAGCTTCATCAACGCGAAGACGACGAGGCTTGCCGACACACCGCCACCGCAGTAAGCGATGACAGCGCGCTCAGGACCGATGTCTGCCGCCGCGAAGCGCTCCCGCAACCCGGTATCGTCCAGCAACTGCCCCGTCGCCGTGTCGAGCAGGCTCGCCGCAGAGACGTTGATACTGCCGGGAATGTGCCCCGGGCGCCCCTTGCGCGGCAGTTCCTCGCCGCTGTACTGCGCGGGTCGCAGCGCATTCACCAGCCGAACTTCGGGCGCGTGCAGCGCCTGCTCCACGTCGGCACGCTCGGCCACATAGGGCAACGGCTGCGCCACCGTGAACTTACTGCGCGTCGGGGCAGCCGCCGGGCCTCGCTCTACCGGATACCCCTCGGCCTGCCACTTGGCCAGACCGCCATCAAGCAGATGCGCATTGGTAAATCCATAGACACGCAGCATCCACCACACACGCGTGGCCCACCACGGCGTGCCGGTGCTGTAGATGACAACGAGACTGTCGTCGCGAATGCCCAGCGCCTCCACTGCCGATTTGAACGCTTCCGGCGGCGGCAGCATCAAGTGAATCGGGTGATCGCGGTGCGACAGTTGCGCGTCGATGTCGATGAACTGTGCGCCCGGGATGTGTGCCGCCTCAAAGGCCGCACGTTCCGGCTGCACGCGTTGCTTGATGACGGGATCGACCACCATCGTCGCGCTGCAATCGAACAGACGCAGGTCGGCGCGATGCAGATTCTCGGCGAGCCACGCCGTGTTCACGAGATAGCCCGGCTCGATGGCCGGTGTTGAGGATGTAGCAGTCATTTTCAAATCGAAAGTCAGAATGCGGTCGCGGTGGACCGAAAATTCACTCGGTAGCCCACGCGGCAAACCGTCGTTGCAACCACGCAATGCCCGCATCGGCCAAATACCCGACGACCATCGTGACGATCACATAGGCATACACCTGCGGCGACTGGAAATATCGCTGCGCTTGCACGATCGCTTCGCCCAGCCCGCCGCCCGTGACCATCTCTGCCGTGAACACCGTAATAAGGCCGATCGGCAGCGCAATACGAAGCCCCGACAACATTGACGGCACCGTGGCAGGCAACAGGATCAGCCAGAACAATTCACTGCGCTTCGTGCCGAGTGAAAACGCCGCCCAGCGCAGCTTCTGAGAAATCAGCGATGCCCCGGACTGCGCCGCCACGATGAACGGGAACACGCAGGTGGCAAACACCAGAATCACCTTCGACAGGCTATCCATACCGAACCACGCGGTCAGCACCGGGATGAGTGCAATCTTCGGCAGCGGAAAGCCAAACGCGACATATGGCGAGAGCCACCAGCGGCAGAACCGGGACTCCGCCATGAGGAAGCCCGCCGGAATGCCCACGAGCGCGGCCAGCGCAACGCCTGCGAAAGCTCGGCCTAGGCTCGTGCCCAGTGTGGCGAACAACTCCCCGGTCGAGACGAGTTGCCACAGCGTACCGAACACGACCGACGGAGACGGCAGAAAGACCGCTCTCACCCAGCCGTAATGCGTCGAGATTTGCCAGAGCGCCAGCAGCACGGCGAGCGCAATCCAGCGCTCAATCCAACGAAGCGGGCCCGCAGCGCGCTTGCGCGCCGGGGCGTCGCCCGTCTGCGCAGCGTGTGGTACCACCGGACCATTCCATACCGTCGCCTTAGTCATGATGTTGTGCCGTTTCATGCCAGCGCAGCAAGAACTGGCTGGCCCGGTTGAGCGCGAGATCGGCCAGATAGGCAATCACCGTCGTCACCAACAGCGCTGCAAACAGATAGTCGTAACTGCCTTGGTCGCCGTATTGCGAGATCAACTTACCGATGCCCTGATTCGCCACGATCATCTCGCACGAGATGGCGACCAGCAGCGTGAAGCCGAACGCGACGCGAACGCCCGTGAGAATCTGCGGCATCGCTCCCGGCAGCACCACACGCCAGAGCAACTCGGCACGCGATGTCCCGAGCGAACGTGCGCTCCACAGCAGCACATGCGGCACCTCTTGCGCACCGCGCAGGGTGTAGACGATCAGCGGCAGTGTTGTGGTCACGGCAATAACCACGATATTGGTCATGCCACCCACCCCGAACCACAGCACCAGCAGCGGAATCAACGTCGTCTTGGGTAATGCATAAGTGGAGCGCACCACCGGCGATACGATGCGCTCGAACGCACCCGACGTCGCCATCAGCAAGCCCGTCGGCACGCCGATCAGCAACCCAGCCGCCAGCCCCCAGACACTCGCACGAAGGGTCGCGGCGAGGTTGTCCCACAGTTCGCCCGTGCGCGCGAGATGCAACATGGCACGCCAGACGTCGCCCATCGGCGGCACGAAACCCTCCGGCAACCATTGCCAGCGCGTCGCGGCGTGCCACAGGACGAACAACAGTGCGACCGACACCATGCCCGTCAGCGTGCGCGCGCCGTGCAAGCGCCGGACCGCCAGCGTCGGTAACGTTGCCCCGCTCATGTAATCTCCTCGTGCTCGGTGCCCCGCACTTGCTCACGAACGGTCAGCCAGACATCGTTGCGCAACGCCGCGAAACGAGCAGAGAGCATCGCAGTCTCGCGGCCCAGCGTGCGGTCCAGATCGACGTCGATGCGTTTGACGATCCGCCCCGGACGGCGCGACATCACGTAGATGGTGTCCGAGAGGTACACGGCTTCGTCGATATCGTGGGTCACCAATACGGCCGTCTTGCCCGACGCCGACCACAGACGCAGCAGTTCGTCCTGCATGAACTCGCGGGTCTGTGCGTCGAGCGCGCCGAACGGCTCGTCAAGCAGCAGAATCTTCGGATCGCTCGCAAACGTGCGCGCCAACGCCACGCGCTGACGCATCCCGCCCGACAACTCGCGGGGAAAGCGACGCTCGAACCCCTTCAAATGGATCAGTGCGATGTAGCGCTCAACGGTACGGGCCACCGTGTCGGCATCCACGCCCTTGCGGCGCAAACCGTAGGCGATGTTGTCGTAGACCGTAAGCCACGGGAACAACGCGTATTCCTGAAACACGATGCCGCGGTCGACACCCGGGCCGGTAATCGTCGCGCCGAACGTCGAGCAGACCCCTTGTGACGCTTGAACAAACCCGCCGAGGATGTAGAGCAGCGTGCTCTTGCCACAGCCTGACGGCCCGACCAGCGACACGAGCTTGCCAGCCGGCACGTCCAGATCGATGCGATCGAGCGCGAGCACCGATTCGCCGCCCTTGTCGAACGACTTCGACAATCCGGCGACGTGAATCGCCGGCAGGCTGTCGTGGGAGGCGGCGTCGCTCATACGCGATGCGGAAGATAAGACGCGTCGACGTACGACGCAATCGTCACGGGCTTGGGCAGCAACCCGAGCTTGGCCATCGCGTCGATGGGCGGCTGCAAGCTCGCTGCCGAGATCGTCGCGTTCGGGTCGCGATAGAAATCCTTCGCTGTCAGGAAATACTCGTCGAGCGATGCCGCCGGGGTTTTCGCCAGATCTGCCGTGAGTGCCACGACCTGCTTGCGGTTTGCCGGGTCATAGATCCAGCGTTGCGCATCGACATAGTCCGCCAGCCAAGCGCGCACGGCGGCGGGCTGCGACTTCAGGAAACGCGTGCGGGCGCTCTGGAACAGCACCGGGTATGGCGGCACAACACCCACCGCATCGAACACTGTGCGAATGCCGCCCTTCTTCGCCTCGTCGACTTGGAACGGCATGGCGAGTACGCCGACGTCGATGCGCTTCTGACGCAATGCCGGACCGATATTGCCGAACGGCATTTCCACCACACGCACGTCCTTGCGCGGGTCCAGACCGTGGGCCTGAAGCGCGATGCGCAAGATGATGTCGACGCTGCCGTTGAACGCATTCACGGCCACCGACTTGCCCTTGAGATCGGCAATCGTGCGAACCGGGCTGTCAGCGAGTACGACGAACGGGTTAGACGCATAGCCCTGCACGGCATCGCGGTGGATTTCGGCAATGGCCGTCACGCCACCCGGCACGGCTTCCTGCGCAATCGTGGTAGCAAGGCTCGTGAACGCGAGCGTGCCGAGATCGGCCTGCTCGGCAGCCAGCAGCGTGGCGACACCCGGCGTACCACGCGCGGTGGTCGTCTCGATGACGTATTCCTTGCCGTGGCGCTTCAGCACGTTGGCCTTGAACCAGTCGCTGAAGATCACCGTTTCAAGCTCACCCGGCCCCACGACGCCTGCGCTGGCGTAGCGAATCACGGGCGGTGCCGCACGGGCGATCATCGGGAAAGACAAGGCCGCAGCCACCGCTGCGCCCTGCTTGATAAAGTTGCGTCGGCCGTTAGCCGACGATTGACGCGATGACGAATGGGAAGACATGGCAGTGTGCGAGAAGTCGTTGTTATGTGTGCGTTGGCAAATGGCGCAAATGGCGCAAATGGCTTAGTGCGCAGGGCGCGCGAGACCGAGGTGGTCGCGCAACGTGGCGCCGTCGTACTCGGCGCGGAAGCTGCCGCGCGATTGCAGTTCGGGCACGACGAGGCGCACGAAGTCCTCCACGCCACCCGGCAGGTACGGCATCTGCACCATGAAGCCGTCGCAGGCGCGCGCATCGAACCATTGCTGCATCGTGTCGGCCACAGCGGCGCCCGAGCCATTGAAGTCGCGCAGCGGGCCGATGCCGTAACGCTTGCCGATCTCGCGCAACGACAGCCCCTGCTTGCGCGTGAGTTCTGCCACTTCCTTGTAATGACCCTGCACGCCGCCGACTTCGAGATCGGGCAGCACGCCGTCCTGCGGGAATGGCGACAGGTCGATGTCCAGTTGATACGACAGCGTGGAGAGCCCGGCTTCGGGATCGCACAACTCGTCGAGCAACGCCTGCTTATCGCGCGCGATGGCATCGGTCTCGCCAACGACGGGCACCATGCCGAGGAGAATCTTCACGTCATCAGGGTTACGGCCATGCTGCACCGCACGTTCCTTGATATCGCGATAGAAGTTTTGCGCAGACTCTTGCGACGAGTGCGTGACGAAAATCACATCGGCCCACTTCGCCGCGAAGTCCTTGCCCCGGGCCGAGGCGCCCGCCTGAATGAACACCGGACGGCCCTGCGGCGGACGGCTCACGTTCAGCGGCCCTTCAACGTCGAACCACTTGCCACGGTGCGAGATTGGCGCCACACGCGACGGATCGGCAAACTGCGGCGTGGCGCGATCAAGCGTCAGCGCGTCGTCGTGCCAGCTATTCCAGAGCTTGCACGCCACTTCCACGAACTCGTCGGCGCGGTCGTAACGGTCCTCGCGCGAGAGTTGCTCGGCCAGACCGAAGTTGCGCGCTTCGGCATCTTGAAACGACGTCACGATATTCCACGCGACCCGGCCGGCGCTCAGATGATCGAGCGACGCCAGTGCGCGGGCCACATGAAACGGCGTGAAGTAGGACGTCGAAATCGTGGCGGCCAACCCAAGCTTGTCGGTGCTGGCAGCCAGCGCCGACAGCACGACGAGCGGGTCCAGGCGCAAGGCACCGAGTGCACCATGACGCAGTTGCGAATCGAGGCTGTCGCCGAGACGGCGCGGCAACGCCTGAATGTCCGGCAGGAAGATCATGTCGAACTTGCCGGCTTCGAGCAGACGTCCGATGTCGCGATAGAACTTGACGTTGAGAATGTCGTGCTGCGCCGAGGGGTAGCGCCAGCCGCCATGGTGACCAGACACCGGGCCCGCCATGACGTAGGCGGCCAGGTTCATTTGTCGCGGGGCATTCGTAGGCATGCGAGGTATTCGGGAAAACAGAGTAAAAGACCGGCGCGGGTAACTTCGTTGGCAGCGCCTGCTCAGTTGTCTTCCCGGACCACAGTGACGGCGGCGAAGGCGGCACAAGCCGCCCCGCACGCCGTCGCAACCCAGTATAGAGTTCGGTTGCCTGATGACAAATTCGAATATCTGCTAAGCAAATTCACACAAACAGAAACACGTTTGCGACGCTATACCGCCGCCACCGGCAGGTAGTGATTGATGATGCCGAGCACGACCAGCAGCACGATGCCGATACCGAGACTCCAGCCGATCAACTTCTTTTCGATCGGCAGCAGCGGCTCCTGCGGCGCTTGCGCGATGGCTTTCGACAGGTTGTCGAGATCAGACATGGTGAGACTCCTGTGATGTGAGAACGTTGGGGCGGCACGACTTACGCCAGCGGCGGCTTCACCCCGTGGAAGAACAGCCACGAGATCAGCAGGCCCACCCAGATGACGAAACCGAACAGGCTGATGACGTACACCGCTGCGAGCTTGCCGATGCCCTCGGACCACAGCTTGCGGAAGTTCGACAGCAAACCGATCGAGAAGAACGTCAGGACGAAGAAGATGACGCGGAAGTTATTCGCCTCACCGACAGCGCCCTTGATCTTCGCTGCGGCTTCCGGTCCGGCCGCGAGCGACAGGCCCAGTGCAAGCGCGAACGTCACGACAAAGCCGATGATGAACTTCGGAAACCGCTCCCAGATCTCGCGCGGACGCGCACGTTGCGAGGCGTCGGTGACGTTGATGTGGTTGGTCCAGATGTAAGCCAGAATGAACGACCACACGCCGATGAAGATGTCGATGAACACCTTGATCGTGGCCGTCGTGCCGACGATCCAGCCTGCCGCGTAATGCGTGCCGCCCGCAGCCGCCTTTGCGTTGATCAGTGCCTCGGTGATTGCGCCACCCGCAACCGCCGCACCATCGGTCTTGACCGCCAGCCCGAGCCACGCCGCTGCGACCAGCGGATCGTCCGCGAGGAAATGCTGGGCGAGGAACGGGAGGATCAGCAGTTCAATCACCGCAAACACCACGACCAGCGACGACACCAGTACCGGGATCGCCGGCCGCGCACGAATGGCGCTACCGGTTGAAATGGCCGCTGCGACGCCGCAGATCGAGATGCCCGAGGCCAACGGCACCGCCCACTCGCGCGGGAAGCGGAACCACTTGCGCGCGATGTAATAGACGACCGCCCAATAGATCAGATACGCCTCGACGATGGCGGCCACACCCCGCAGCAAAATCGACGACGCGAACGTCAGCCGGTCGGCCACCGTGACGGCAATAAACGCCCCCAGCACGACGATCGCTGTCTTGATGTACCACTCGGGACGCACGGCATCCGAGAGCCACGCGCTCACACGCGGGAAGGCATTGGCGATGATCAGGCCGACCACCAGCGCGACGATGTAGCCCCCCTCGTTGGTGAGGCGCAGCGACCAGTCGATGCCGAACTTGGTCTGCTCGGCGGGCGTGACCGCCGCCAGATAGGCATAGCTGCCGAGAAACCAGCTCGCATACGCCAGCCAGAACAACACGGAAAAGCGCACGACAAAGCGGCGAACGTCTTGCTGTAACGCGGCAACGCCCAGCGAGAGCACCGCGCTCAGGACGATCCACGTCAGGACAAACGCCGTGAATCCGCCAAGGCGGGCGTATCCCGACGCTGCGGGCGCAAGTGCCGCCGCCGGATCGGTCCAGACGCGCGTGGTGACGACCCAGCCGATCGGGTCGGCCCCGGACACGCCCGTGAGCCCGGCGATAACGATGATCAGACCGATGATGACGGCGAGCCAATCTTCGCTCACCGGCTTGGCGGCCGAGACCTGTGGTGTGGTTGAGGCTTGCTCCATACTGCATTCCCCTTCAATTGACGTGACGTGTGTTTGACGATGCCGGGTGACCCGGCTTTTGTTATCTCCTGCCGGGCTCAGCCCTTACGAATGTCCACGACCGCCTGTCGCACGTCGACCGCGCGCGGTATCAGACGGGTCTGGAAGGCCAGATCGGCGTTCGCCTGCTGTGCCTTGAGGACGTCAGGGGTGATCGGGTACTGCACACCCCATTCCAGACGCGGGATGGCGCGCTTCCATACGTCGAGCGGCACACCAGTGTTCTGCGCGAGCAGATCGGCCGTTTCGTCCGGCTTTGCCAGACGCGCCGTAATGTCGGTACTCAGCGTGTCGAAGAGCGTGCGCAGCGTGGCCGGATACTTCTCGGCGAACGTGCGCGTGCCGATGTAGAACGCGTATTGCGGCACCGACACCTCGCCGATCTTGAGAATGGTGCGCACGTGACTGGCGATCTCGGCGTCGGCATAGCGCGGGTCCGGCACGGACCACGCGTCGACGAAACCGCGTTCGATGGCCGCGCGCGCATCGCTGTAAGAGAGATAGGCAAACTGCACTTCCGACGGCGAAACGCCCGCGTCTGCCAGCGCACGCAGCACGAACAAGTGGCCTTGCGAACCTTTCGCGAAAGCAATCTTCTTGCCGCGCAAATCGGCAATCGTGCGCACCGTGGAATTGGCGGGCACGACGATGGCGTAACCGTTCTGATAACGGCTGCCGGCAGCGACGTAGACCACTGACGGCGCGGCGCCCGCTTGCGCGAGAATCGGTGGCGGTGAACCCACTACGCCAACATCGACGTCGCCTGCGTTGATTGCCTCGACCATCGGCGCGCCGTACACAAACTCGATCCACTTCACGGCCACACCGTGCGGGCGCAGCGCCGCTTCAAGCTTGCCGGACGCACGCAGCGCCACCAACGGGTCGCCTTTCTGAATGCCGATGCGAATGGCGGTGGGCCATGCTACGGCGGCCATTGCGCGCGGCACGTGCCCCGCTGCGAGCGCGGCGGCGGTAGTAGCGCCCAGCCAGGAGAGTGCAGTACGTCGAGTGATTGCCATGTCAAACCTTGAAATGCTTGCGGCCCCCGTACAGACGGGGTGTTTCATGAATTCAGCGTGAGTTCAGCGTGAAAAGTGACCGTTCTCCGGGCGTTCGAGCCCGTAGTGCTCGCGCAACGTGCGCGTGTCGTATTCCGTACGAAGCCGCCCGCGACGTTGCAGGATCGGCACCACGTGCTCGACGAACAGATCGAGTTGGGCAGGCAATACCGGGGGCATGAGATTGAAGCCGTCCGCCGCGCCATCGTCGATCCAGTCTTCGATGACGTCGGCAATGCGCTCGGGCGAGCCGGCTAACGTGAAGTGCCCGCGCGCCCCCGCGAGTTGATGAAGCAGACGGCGCAACGTCGGCCGCTCGCGTGCGACGAGGCCGACGATGACTTCCGCCCGGCTCTTCGCCGCCTGCACGGTGGCAGGGTTCGGGAAGTCATCGACCGAGAGCGGCTGATCGAGCGGCAGACGTGAAAAGTCGTAGCCGCCAAAGCGGTCGGAAAGCCGGGTCAGACCAACGCTGATGTCGGTCAGGCCGTTGAGTTCTTCGAGCAGCGCCACGGCTTCGGCATCGGTCGCGCCAATCGCGGCACTCAGACCGGGCAGGATCACGACCTGATCGGCTCGCCGTCCACGCGCTTCGGCCGCCGACTTCAGATCGCGATAGAAGTCGCGCGCCGATGCTTTCGTCAGATGCGCGGTAAAGATCGCTTCGCCATAACGCGCGGCGAACGCCTTGCCATCGGTGGACGATCCCGCCTGCACCAGCACTGGCCAGCCTTGCGGCGAACGCGGCAGATTGAGCGGCCCCGCCACGCGGTAGTAATCGCCCCGGTGATCAATGCTGCGCACCCTGCCCGGCGCGACGAAACGGCCGGTGGCGGCGTCGTCGACAATGGCGTCGTCGGCCCAGCTATCCCAGAGGCCGGTCACGACCTCGAGATATTCGTTCGCACGGGCATACCGCTCGGCATGACTGATCGGCTGATCGAGCCCGAAGTTTTTGGCGGCGGCACCGACCCATGACGTGACGATGTTCCAGCCAATGCGGCCCTTGGTGATGTGATCGAGCGACGCGAACTGACGCGCCAGATTGAACGGCTCGGTGTAGGTGGTCGACGCTGTGGCAATCAGCCCGATATGCCGCGTGGCGAAAGCCAACGCAGCGAGGGTCGTGATGGGTTCGAGTTGCGCAGTGGCAACATGCTCGGCGGCTTCGGCAAGCGCCAGCGCATCGGCGAGAAATACCGAATCGAAGCGCCCGGCCTCTGCGGTTTGCGCAAGCCCGGCGAAATAGTCGATATCGGTCAGCGGCAGGCGCGTCGCGCCCGAATGACGCCAGCCGGCCTCATGGTGGCCGCGGCCGTGAATGAACAAATTGAGATGAGCGCGTTTTGCCATCGTGCCTGCCGTCGGTGAACTCACCGGGCCGGGCGGCCCGATGCCGGCAGCAAGACGACGCTACCCGCACCTCGGCGGGCTCGCGCATTCGTCTACACAACCGTGGCAGCGACTATAGGCATGCGTTCAGCGAAACGGAACCAACGGCTTTTCATTAAGATATTCACGTTGGCAATCGCCGTTCCGCCAGATACAACAACAGCTTCAGAACGGCTTAGAGGGCCTTCTTCACGGTGCGTGCAGCACCCGAGATATCCTGGCCGACGCCATCCACCGTATTGCAGCCCGCGAGCGCGAACAACGAACCGACCAACAAGAAAAACGCCAGGCAACGCGACAGCATATCGACCTCTTCGATACAGAACTGATGGGGAACGAGTTTCCGGGAAACGGACGCTCGCGCTTCAACAAAACAACCAGACACGCCGACGCGCGCTGAGACAACCCGCAATTGTCCAACAAATGCCGCCCGCCGGGGCCATCGCCGACGTCTTTTACCTTCGGTTACAACATCGGCAGGGTGTGGCGGATGTGGTCGGCAAACGCCTGCGACAGATGATTCGGGCGGGCCCGGTCGAACTTTACCGTAATCCCGACCGACGGCAACGGCGGCAGCCCGGGAACACCGTTCAACACATGCAGGTCCGCAGGCACCGCCGTCTGGGTCATGACCGCCAGCGCCTGTCCGGAACGCGCCAGTGCCGTCAACCCGGCCAGATTGCTGCTCGCATAGGCGACACGGTACGGCACGCCCGCCGCTTGCAGGGCCTCGCAGGCGGCGATGTGGTCCAGCGTGTCAGGGTCGGATAACGCCAACGGCACGGGCTCACGCGGCACCAGCGGATCAAAAAGCGCGGCTTCGAGCCCCGGACTGCCGATCCAGACCAGCGGCTCGCGACGGATGATGTCGTCGGCAACGGCGCCAGGAGATAAAGTGTCCGGCAGCGAAATCAGCGCCAGATCCAGTGCGTGGCGCGCCAGTTGCTCCAATAGCCGTGGCGTCGGTTCGCAGATCACCTCGACCAGCGCCTGTGGATGCTGGCTGGCGAACTGGCGCAGCAGATCGGGCAGGAACGCGGCGGCGTAGTCGTCGGGACACCCAAACCGAAGAGTGCCGCTCAGGCCCTTCCCCGTTATGTCGGCCAGCGCCTCGTCATGCAACCGAAGCAGGCGCTGGGCGTGACCGAGCAAGCGCTCACCGGCCCCCGTCAACACCACGCCACGGCCCGTGCGCTGCAATAGCGGCTGATCAACGACTTCTTCCAGCCGCTTCATCTGCTGGCTCAGCGCCGACTGCGTGCGGGCAATGCGCTGCGCCGCGCGGCTCAGCGAGCCCGCTTGCGCGATGGCGACAAACGAGCGCAGCAGATCGATGTCCAGTGAGAGGCTCAAGATATTAGATTTCCTTCTATCTTTTATTAGCATTATTCGCTTCTATGAAAGCAGAGCGCTGCTTAGACTGCAAGCGATTGATGCCCTTCTCGTTCGCTTTCGTCGTTCGCCTACCGGAGATCCCGCGTGTCCAAGAACCAAGACGCTGCCTTTTGGCAGAACGCCCGGCAACATCTGATCCGCTACGGCGGCACGTTCGAACCCGCGATCATCGAGCGTGCGCAGGGCAGCTTTGTCTACGACGCGGACGGGCGCGCAATTCTCGACTTCACCTCGGGACAGATGAGTGCCGTCCTCGGGCACAGCCACCCCGATATTGTGTCGGTCGTGACGGAATACGCCGGCAAGCTCGATCACCTGTTCAGCGGCATGCTGTCGCGTCCGGTGGTCGATCTGGCCACACGGCTGGCCGAAATTACGCCGCCGGGCCTCGACCGCGCGCTGTTGCTCAGCACCGGGGCCGAATCGAACGAAGCGGCCATTCGCATGGCGAAGCTCGTGACCGGCAAATATGAAATCGTGGGGTTTGCTCAGTCGTGGCACGGTATGACGGGCGGGGCGGCGTCTGCGACCTACAGCGCAGGCCGCAAGGGCGTCGGGCCTGCGGCGGTGGGTTCCTTCGCGATCCCCGCTCCTTTCACGTATCGCCCGCGTTTTCTGCGCGACGGTCAATACGACTATCTCGCGGAACTCGACTACGCCTTCGACCTGATCGATCGGCAATCAAGCGGTAATCTCGCCGCCTTTATCGCGGAGCCCATTCTCAGCTCGGGCGGCATCATCGAACTGCCGCCGGGCTATCTGGCCGCGCTCAAACGCAAGTGCGAGGAACGCGGCATGCTGTTGATCCTCGACGAAGCGCAGACCGGCGTGGGCCGCACGGGAACGATGTTCGCGTTCGAGCACCACGGCGTCACGCCCGACATCCTCACGTTGTCGAAGACGCTCGGTGCCGGGTTGCCCCTCGCCGCCGTGGTCACGTCCGCAGAGATCGAAGAACGTGCGCACGAGCGCGGCTACTTGTTCTACACGACCCACGTCTCCGACCCGTTGCCCGCTGCGGTGGGTCTGCGTGTCCTCGACGTCGTGGCGCGCGATGGTCTGGTTGCCCGTGCCAACGTCATTGGCGAGCGCCTGCGGACCGGCTTGCTGGACCTGATGGAACGCTTCGATTGCATCGGCGACGTGCGTGGCCGGGGCTTGTTGCTTGGGATGGAAATCGTGAAGGACCGCCGTACCAAGGAACCCGCCGATGGTCTTGGCACGCGTATCACGCGCGAATGCATGAACCTCGGCCTGAGCATGAACATCGTGCAGTTGCCGGGCATGGGCGGCGTGTTCCGGATCGCCCCGCCGCTCACGGTCAGCGAAGCGGAAATCGATCTCGGCCTGTCACTGCTCGGGCAGGCCATCGAGCGATCGCTCTGACGCGTTGTTTCAGTCGCAAAAAAGCCCCGTGATTCGCTTCATCGAAGCGCACGGGGCTTTTCTTCAGCCTGTTGAAGCTGATTGACGGGTCGCTCAGTCCTGACGTTGCGGGCGTTGCACGTCACGGAAGATGTACTTCAGCGCGTCGGGCAGCGTGCTCGACCACACCGGCCACTCGTGCTTGCCGTCCACGATGCGAAGCTCTGCCGGCTGCTTGTTGGCGCGCAGCAACTCATAAAAGCGCGTGGCTTCCGACTCGATGTTGAAGTCGTCGTCATCGCCCGAGTTGATGTACATCGGCACCTTGATGCCCTTCTTCAGAAACGCGTCGAAGAACACCGGGTAGTTGTTCGCCTGCCAGACGCGCGCGCTGTACTCGCCGCCCGTGTTGGGTTCGGCAAACACCTTCACGAAGCGGGCCGACGAATCCTTGGGCGGTTCCGGGTTGTAGATCGCCGGGCTGAGCAGCGCCGCGGCCTTGAACTTCTCCGGGTACTTGAGCACGTAACGCAGCGCGCCGTAGCCGCCCATCGACAGACCACCGATCAGACGGCCATCGCGAGTCGTAATGGTGCGGTACGTTTTCTCGACGTGGGGAATCAACTCGCTGAAGAACGCCGTTTCCATGCGTTCCTTCAGATCGACATACCAGTTGGTGTTGGCGTCCGGCATGATCACGATGGCTGGGGGAATGTCGCCATGGCTGATCAGTTTGTCCATCGTCGACTGCATATGGCCCTTGACCACCCAGTCGTTACGCACGCCATCGTTGCCGTGCAGCAGATACAGCACCGGGTACGTGGTCTTGCCCGACGACTCATAGCCCGTCGGCAGGTAGACGTTTTACGTGAGCGGGCGCGACAGGTTCTTGCTGTACACCTCGCTGGAAAGCACCTCGCTCGCGTTGGCGAACGAACTGCTCAGTGCTGCGGCGGCGATGACACCCGTCGCCACTTGTCGTGCGAAGCTCGCACCGGTTTGACCGAACATCTTGAACACATACCCTCCTGGGGGAAATCATGACTTTGTCTAGTTATGCAGAACACCCAGCTCTGAATGCCGGGCGCCCGAAAGATTAACATTTGAAATGATTGTCAGGGGATGGAATCGAAGATCGGTGTGGATGCTCAGTACACCGTGTCATCCTCGCCAGTGGTTCGCCGGTGGCTGCGACGGGCGCGCATCAACACCACGATCGGCAGCGGCAACGCCACCACCAGCAGCAACCAGAGCAGCGCATACACGGCACCCAACCCGTCGTTTTGCAGGTTGACGTAGAGCTTGACCGGAATGCCCTGCGGAAAGTACGCGAAGATCATCACGATGCCAAACTCGCCGATGACACGCACCCACGCAATGACCAGCCCTGTAGTCAGGCCACCGCGCGCGAGTGGCAACGTCACGTGCCGGAACACACGCCACGGGGTCGCACCGAGTGTGCTGGCGGCCATCGGCAACACGGGCGGCACGGCCTCGAAAGCTGCGCGCGCCGCGAGGATGAAATAAGGCAGTCCGCCGTAGACCTGCGAGAGCACGAAGGCCGGGGCGTTGTTGCCGAGCAGAATGCCGGCGCGCGACAGCAGCGAGCCAAAGGTGCCGACCGGGCCATAGGCGGACGCGAGCAGAATGCCCATCGCGAGCGGTGGCGTCATCAGCGCCACGAGCACCAGCCCTTCCGCCACACGCGCCATACGTGAACGCGTAGTGGCCAGCCAAAGTGCCACACGTGTGCCGAGCGCGACGACGATCGCCATCGACAGGCACGACAGCCCGAGCGACACCGCGACGGCATCCCAGTCGCCATAGGCGAGCCTGAAATGCCGCCACGGCGTTTCCACCACCAGCGCGACAAACGGAATCGCGAGCAACATCCACGTGATGCCATCACCCAGATGTGCCACGGCGCGTGGCGCACCACGGATCCACTTCAACACGTGTTTGTACGCCGCTTAGTTGTGCTGCGGGTACAGCGCGTCGCCCTTCGGCTTGCCATATCCATTCGCATCAAACAATTGCTGGCCTTGTGTCGATGTCATGAACGTGATGAATCGCTCAGCGGCCTCGGGGTGCGGCGAATTCTTCAGCTTGGCGGCGTAGAACACGAGCGGTTGCGGACGTACGGTCTTGGTCTTGCCATCGGCACCGGGCAGTGAGAAATCGACTGTGTCGTACCAGGCCTTGGCAAACGTGGGGTTGCTCAGATTGATCTCGTCGGGCAGCGCGATGTAGGGCAGCTTGGCCGAGCGCGTAGCACTCTCATAGCCCGAGGCGGCATCGACCTGCCCGGCTTCCAGCCGCGTGAGCAGACCGCCCTCACCGAACACCTGCTGCGGATTGCGGATATCGCCAAGCACCGATTGGGCAAGCCCCGGCTGGTCGTAATACTTTTGCGCGAGCATCAACGTGAAGACGATGTTCTGACCTTGCGGATCGGTCGCGGGGTCGGTCCGGCCGAAGCGCAGACCCGGTGTCTGCAACACCTTCCACCAAGCCGGGTGCGCAGCGTCGCTGCCGGCAAGCCGCAGCGCCTCACCAAAGCGGCCCTTCGGGTTGTACGCGATCACCATGCGCGTGCTGGCGACCGGCACCGCCTCGTCGATCAACCCCGCGTCCTTGAGGATTGCCATCGGCCCGGGGGTGATCGAGACGAAGACATCGGCCGTCGAGCGACCCGATGCCAGCAAACGGGCCAGCCCGTAAGCCCCCTCGCCTTGCCCCTGAAACGTGACATGCTCGCGCTGCGCGAACGCCGGCCCCAAGGCCTTGTCCATCACGACACCCATCGACCCGGCGTACGCAACACGGAACGTCTCGTCCGCCTTGGCATGTGCGACAGCCAGTGCCGCCGCCGTGAGACACAGGGTATGCTTCATCGTCGCGACGACGCGCGCAGAAAACCACTTCTTCTTCACAGCCGGAACTCCGTTATATAAGTTGTTATATAACGAATATCATATATTAGATTTTGATGAGCGATCTACCCTACCTTGATTACACGGCGTTGCTGACGCTCGCCCAATCGGCAGCGAATCTCCCGTCTGCGACAGCCGCCTGCTCGTGCACCCGGACCCCGCTCGACGGTTGGGCCAGCCTGCCCAACTCGCTGCCCGATGCCCAGTTGGAACCCATCGCGACACTCATGGCGCCGAACGACACGCAGGAACCCACGTTCGCTGAGTTTCATCCGAACGGCACGTCGTACTGGGCGGTCGATGCACCGATCGCACCGCGTTACTTCCCCTACAACCGAAGCCAAGTGTGCCGCTGCCGCGAGTGCAGCCGTCTGTACCTGCGCTATCAGGAAGGCGGGGGCTACTTTGTCGATCAGCGCGTGCGGCTCGTCAATCCTGCGCTGATGGTCGACGCCCTCGTCGACGCCAACAATACGCATTGAATTCCACACGGGCGGCAAAACGCGGCGCAGAATTGTTTCCATTGGTTTTCATTCGTTTTGATGTGTTTTCGTTTGTGAACGAACGTGAGCGAAAACGGCAAATATGCGGCAAGAGAAGCGCCAAAAAGTCCAATTAGAACAAGGCACTTCTCGACACTCCTAATCCGAAGCATCTAGTTCGGATTGCGACATAACTGCACGAACAGGTTCTCGCGCGCGGAGTCCAAGCGGCCATGCGAAAAACCCAAATCTCCGCTTCGGAACCTGCGTTCCCTTCGGCCTCGATGGCTGCCGGCTTTGCGTCGGGAGGCATTGCCGATCTGTCGTCACGCCCCCGGCAAATGGCCGCCCGCCCGAGTCGCATCAGACGATTCGCTGCTGCGGCCATAAGATCGCCCGCCGCTTACGTTGCGTTCTATGCCGTGATCTGGTCGCTGGTCAGCGCGATGCTCGACCCCACGGTGCCCTTCGACGCCGTCGAAGCGTTCAATTGGGCACGCAATGCCGAATGGGGCACGCCCAAGAATCCGTGGCTTGTCGGCCTCTCAATGTGGCCCGCGCTGGGACTGGAAGGCAATGCCCTGAGTCTCTATTGGTACGCGTCGCATTTCGCGGGCGTCGCCATCGGCATGCTCGGTGTCTGGCACCTTGCGCACAGGCTGTCGGGCAGCCGTCGTCTCGCATGGCTCGCCATGTTGACCCTGCATGTCTCGGGGGCCGTCAACATCGACATCCTCCCGTACAACGACAACTTTCTGCTGGTCATGCTCTGGCCGTGGATGCTGTGGCTGTTCATCCGGGCGTTGTTCGACACGCCGCGCCTCTGGCCAGCCTTTGCCGTCGTCGCCGGTCTGGCTGCGATGACGAAATACTCGACATTTGCGCTGCTCGGCACGATGTTCATCGTCACGCTCTGGACGCCGCAGACACGCCGCCACTACCGGCATCCGGCGTTTTTGCTGGGCCTTGCGCTCTTCACAGTGATCGTCTTGCCGAATATCGTCTGGCTGGTGCAACACGACTTCGCCGCGTTTCGCTGGGTCGACGATCAGATCAAGCCACGCCTGAACTCGCGTGCGCTGTGCGGAGCGCTGAGCGCGTTTTATCCGCTGATCGTGCTTGCGCTGATCGTGCGTTTGACGGGCGGCCGTCTGACGTGGCCTTGGCGAGCGCCATACGATGTGCAGAACACGACGGGCCCCGCCTGTGCCCCCGTCGCCATCGCCGCATGCGTGTTGCTGCCGCCGCTGGTGCCGATCCTGCTCTACTTCACATGGCACGAAGGCGGCCGCATCTCCGAATGGCTGCAACCGTTTGCCGTGCCCGCGCCAGCGCTGCTGGTCGCGTGTGTGTGGCCCGGCATGAACGCACGCTTATGGAAAACCACGCGCTGGCTGCCGGTCGCCGGCGTGCTGGTGCTCGCGGGTTACTCGGTATTCTTGAGCGCCAATATCCGGAATGCCGGGCAGAAATTCGTGGGGCTGAAGACCGCAAGTCTCGCATTGGAACAGCGCTGGCAGACGCGTTATCACACGCCACTACGCTACGTCGGCCATGACAATGTCGCCAAGTGGGTGACGTTCTATGCTCCGGGCAATCCGCATCTGCTGATGCGTTGGTCGCCCGAACACCGGCCCAACATCTACACGAAGGATATCGACGAGGCGCAGGTGCGCGCTCATGGGGCGATGCTGCTGGGCCACCCGGGTCGGCCGTGCCGCAGGGCCGGTTTCGGCAAGACACTCATGCAGTGGCCGAATCTGGAAATCGACGCGTACGAGACCGTCCCTTTCTCGTATCACGGCGGCGCAGAACCGGTGACGATGTGCGTTGCCTACATTGCGCCGCAGCGCTGAATATCTAAAGCACTATCGCTTCGTTGCCCGTGCGAGACCGGTATGGATAATCGGACGTCCACAGTCTCTTCTGATACGGGCAACGCAAATGGCGCACTCCGGCAATCCGACTCGTCGACAATTTCTTACGCTGCTCGGCGCATGCGCTGCGGCCGGCACCGCTTCCTTAGCCTTGCCGGCACGCGCCGCCTTCGAAGCGGGCAAGTTCCGTATCGGCTATCAGAAGGCGGCGAGCACGCTGGTGCTCGCCAAGGCAAACGGTTCGCTGGAAGCCAAACTGCGCCCGTTGGGCGTGCAGGTAACGTGGGCCGAGTTTGCCGCCGGGCCACAATTGCTCGAAGGCCTGAACGTCGGCGCGATCGACTTCGGTTACGTGGGAGAAGCGCCGCCGGTGTTTGCGCAAGCCGCCGGGGCCGACTTCGTCTACAGCGCCTATGAGATTCCGACGCCGCTGGCCGAGGGCGTCGTCGTCGCCAACACCTCGCCGATCAAGACTGTTGCCGATCTCAAAGGCCGCAAGGTCGCGTTTAACAAGGGCTCGGATGTCCATTGGTTCATCATCGCCCTGCTGCGCAAACATGGACTCGACTTCGGCGACATCGAGCCGGTCTATCTCGCACCGGCCGACGCCCGCGCCGCGCTTGAGCGGGGCTCGGTCGACGCGTGGGCCATCTGGGACCCGTTCTTCTCCGCCGTGCTCGAACAAAGCCCCGTGCGCTTGCTGGCCAATGCCGAAGGGGCCGCCGATCACCATCAGTTCTTCCTCAGCCAGCGGACCTTTGCCGAGAAGCGTGCCGATGTCATCAAGGCCACGCTCGACTCGTTAAGCGAAACCGGTCAGCAGATTCGCGCGGACTACGCCGGCGCGGCCGCCAAGCTTGCCCCCATTCAGGGGCTGGACGCGAAGATCATCGAGAAGGGACTGCGGCACTACGCCCACATCTACAAACCCGTCTCGAAACCGGTGCTGGAGGCACAACAGCGCATCGCCGACACGTTCCTGCAACTCAAGCTCATCCCCCGCCCGATCCGTGTCGCGGACGCGACACTGCCCAACGCCATCGGCTGACACGCCACGATAAAACGGCTTTCCGCTTGGCAAAGCCGGCGCGAGTGTGACAGAATTCGCAACTCAGTTGCATTGCAATTGAGTTGCATTATCTCGTGCATCCCTTTTGGGGCAGCACCTTTCTGTCACCGTCTTCGTTTTCGATTGCGCGCTCCGGCCCCATGTTTCGCCGCTGGCTTCCCCTATGGCTTGTCGTTTGCCTGCTCGTCTCGCAGGCCGCGCTCGCACGCCATATCGTCGCGCACACGGCCGTGGCGCTGGGCATCAGCGCGGCGCGCGCTCAGCTAGACAATGCGCTCGACGGTGCATTCGAAACCAGCGTCGATACGCCACGCACCGATCAGCACGCCAGCCAGCACGACGATGGTGTCTGTGAGGAATGTCTTGCACTCATCGCCGTCGATGTTGCGCTGACCAGCCTTCCTGTCATCGCGCAGATTGCCGCGGTGCGCGAGTGGCACTACCCGCCAGCGCCGCCCGTGCGCGTGCGTTGGATCTCTCCGGGTCCCACCCGTAACCGCGACCCGCCCGCCTTCTCAGTGTTGTTCGCCTGAACCATAAGATTCGCCGTCGTCGATAACGCTTCGGTAGCCCGCGTTCGACCACACGGCGTCCACACGTCACGCACACTGAGGATCGGCATGTCTGCCAACTCCGGAACCAGCTTCAGAAGCGCGCGGTTCGCCGCGCTCACTCGCCACGCCATTGCTGCCGCAGCAGCCTCGGCCTTCGTCGTCAACGTTCACGCGCAAAGCACGCCGCCGCCCGCCAGCAACGACACGGCCACGAACGCCCCCGACGCCTCGCTGTCCGGCACCACGATTTCGGCCAAGCGGCTCGATGCCGCGCGCAACGCGCTCTCCCCCGACACGGGCAGTTCGGTCTACAACTTCGACCGCACCGATATTGAGACGCTGCCGCTGGGCGCAAATACACCGCTCAACCAAGTCTTGCTACAAGCGCCCGGCGTGGTGCAAGACTCCTACGGGCAACTTCACGTGCGAGGCGACCACGCCAACTTGCAGTACCGGATCGACGGCGTGATCATTCCCGAGGCGATCAGTGGCTTCGGTCAGGCGATCGATGCCCGCATTGCGTCGCAGATCAACCTGATTACGGGCGCGCTACCGGCCCAGTTCGGCTACCGCACGGCGGGCATTGTCGATATCCACACGAAGGGCTCCCCCGGTGAGGCGGCCGACAGCGGCGAGCCGCCCAAGGCCTTTGGCGGTGAAGTCGGCGTCGTCTTCGGCAGTCATGCCGACCGCGAGGTCAACACCCAGCTTTACGGCACGAAAGGCGCGCTGTCCTACTACTTCAGCGCCCGCGTGTCGGCCAACGATCTCGGCATCGAGAACCCAACCGGCGATCGCAACGCCATTCACGATCACACGAACCAGACCAACGCGTTCGGCATGATGTCGTATCTGCTCAACGCCGATAACCGCGTGTCGTTCATGTTCGGCACGGCCAACAACCGTTTCCAGATTCCCAACCTGCCGGGCGTCGCACCGTCATACACGCTCGACAATGGCGTGATCCCCGACTCAGCCAGCCTGAACGCCCATCAGCAGGAACGTAACGACTTTCAGGTGTTGTCGTGGCAGAGCCATCTGTCGCCGCAATTGGACACACAGATTTCGCTGTTCCATCGCACGACCCGTGTCGATTACACACCCGACCCGCTCGGCGATCTGGCCTACAACGGCGTCGCATCCGACATCACCCGGCGCAATGAAGCCTACGGCGTGCAGGCCGACAGCAGCTACAAGCTCAACGATCGCCACACGCTGCGCTTCGGTCTGTTCGTGCAGCAGGAACAGTTCAGCGTGAACAACACGTCGAACGTGTTTCCGGCAGTGGACGGCCAGCAATCGAGCGGCACGCCCTTCACCATCGTGGACAACGCGAGCGATCGGGGCACCACGTACGGGCTCTACCTGCAAGACGAGTGGAAAGCCACCGAGCGCCTGACGATCAACTACGGCGCACGCTACGACCACGTCAACACGGTCACCGACGAGGGGCAGCTCTCGCCGCGTCTGGGTCTGACGTACGACTTGTCGAACCGCACCCGGGTGCATGCCGGCTATGCCCGCTACTTCACGCCGCCGGCCACCGAGAAGATCGATACGACGTCAGTCGCCAAATTCCTGAATACGACCAATGCGCTGCCGTCCGATGCCAACACGGCCGTCAAGGCGGAGCGCTCGGACTATTTCGATCTGGGGATTTCGCATCAGTTGACGTCGTCGATCACCGTGGGGCTCGATGCTTACTACCGGCACGTGCGTCATCTTCAGGACGAAGGGCAGTTCGGCAATGCGCTGATCTATTCGACGTTCAATTACGACAAGGGGCGCGTGTACGGACTGGAAGGCACGGTCAACTTCCGTCAGGGCAACGTGGGGGCGTATCTGAATGTGTCGGTGTCGCGCGCGATGGGTGAAGGCATCGAGACGGGGCAGTTCAACTTCGACGCCGACGAGCTTGCCTACATCAACAGCCACTGGGTGCATCTGGATCACGACCAGCAACTGACGGCGTCAGCCGGTGCGTCGTACCAATGGGGCAAGACCCTGTTGTCGACCGATGTTCTGTTCGGCTCGGGCCTGCGTAGCGGCTTTGCGAACACGGGGCACCTGCCGGCGTATTTTCAGGTCAACCTTGGCGTGGGCCAGAAGATCGACCTGCCCGGTCTGGGCCGGTTCGACGCGAAGTTCTCGGTCATCAATCTGTTCGACCGTGTGTATGAGCTGCGCGACGGCACGGGAATCGGCGTAGGCGCGCCGCAGTTCGGGCCGCGCCGCACGTTCTATCTCGCAATGTCGAAGCCGTTCTGAGTGTGACGCCACCGCTGTCGCTTCGCTTTTCGTGAGCGGGCGACACGGCGGCGGATGTCGTCGGGCGAGGCTACTTAGCCGGCGGCAGCAACCCGTTCAGGTCATCGAGCGACACCGAGCGCTTGGGCCGATAAACCGCGTCGCCGGTGAGAGGCGGCGGCGGAGCTTCCGGCTTTGCCTGACTCGCCTGCGTGCTTGGTGTACTGGGGACGGTACCCGGCGCGGCGGGCGACGCCGGGACCCCGTTCGCGATCGGTGGCAGTGATTTGGCCGATTGCGACGGCGTTTGCGGCAATGTCCCCGACGGCTTGGCCGGTACCGTGGGTGATGCAGGTGACGCAGGCGAAGCGGGTACCGCGGGCGCCACCGGTGTCGCAGCCTTTGGTGACATCGTGATCGTGCCCCGGCTTGGCAGCCGATTGCCCGGATCGAGCGGGAGAATCGGGCAATTGTTGATCATCCCGTCGGTGATGAGCCGGTTGATCAGATCCGTCGCAAACACGCCGCCGCGTTCGAAGTACGACACGTACAGCGTGCCGACGTGGTGCACCTGAAACACGCCACGCCAGACCGACGCGTCGGTGGCGTTGTCGGCCATGTCGGCCACGAAGTCCACGCGTATCGGCAAGTTTCCCTGCACGACGCCCCCGTTGGGGCGAACGCGCAACACCACATCCGGGCGGAAATTGTCGATCTCGCGCTGCACGCCGCGCGTGTCGAGCATCAATGTCTGGACCAGACCGAACTGCGACTCGATATCGCAAGACGCCAGCCGCTGCGTCACTTCCTGACGGAAGCCATTGCCGAAGTCGGCCCCGAAGCGCATCTGGCCGTCGTAAATCACGAAGATCCGGTGAACCTGCGCCTTGTAGTCCGGCGCGCGAACCGATGTGATCTGAGTGGTTGGCGAGATGCAACCGCTCAAGGCGAGCGTGGTGAACGACAAGAGGGCAACGCGCCCCCATCCCCCGTGTTGTGGTGTATTCATCGCAGTCGTGTACGTATTTTTTTGTGCGTCATAGCATACCTCAGCGCGCCATTTTGCCGCCACGTTCGCGTTTCGGTACACTTCGCTAACCGGGCGCGCTCTGTAAGAACGGAATTGCTGCCGCACCGGCGTGGCCAGACCAATGAAACAGGCCACAGGGGGACGCTCCATGCAGAGCGCCGCGATTCCACCGGGGTTTGGCGAGAACGCCTGACCCCAAGTTTTTTGACAGCCGACACAGAACGGCGCTTCTCGCACATGCTCAACCGTCTCTTCGCCGCAACACTCGCGGCCACCCTCAGCGTCCCGGCCCTTGCTCTGGATGCCGAAAAGCTCTACGAAAAGGTCTCGCCCAGCGTCTGGGTCGTCAACACGTTCGGTAAAGACGGCAAGCGCGTCGGTCAGGGCAGCGGTGTCGTTGTCGCCCCGCAGCGCCTCGCCACCAATTGCCACGTGCTTCGTAGTGCCACCAAGGTGGTTGTGCAACGTCGCAACACCACGCATCTGGCAGAACTGGAACTGGTCGATCCCGACCGCGATATTTGTCAGTTGAAGGTGGAAGACATGTCGGCGCCACCCGTCGCGCGCGCGCCGATGAGTTCGCTGCGCGTCGGTCAGAAGGTCTATGCGCTGGGTAGCCCCAGCGGTCAGGAGCTCACGCTCTCGGACGGCATCGTCTCTTCGTTGCGCCTCGATAACGCCGACCGTATCGAGATGATTCAGACCTCGGCGCCGATCTCCCCGGGATCGAGCGGCGGCGGCTTGTTCGATGTCGACGGCCGCCTGCTTGGCCTGACCACGCTGGTGCTGGCCGACTCGCGCCACCTCAACCAGAACCTGAACTACGCCCTTCCCGCCAGCTATCTCGACGAGCTTCCCGCGCGCAGCCGCGCCGCCATGGCCGCGCGCGACACGGCGACCTCCCGGGCGGCGGCCGAGAAGCGTGCCGCTGAAACCCGCGAAGCCGCGGCCGGTACGGTGGGCGCCCGATGGGAATACACCATCACCGATCTCTTCACCGGCGTGAAAAGCCGTGTGGCGCTCGTGGTCGAACGCATCGACGGCGACAAGCTCTACATGAACAATGGCAGCCGTGTCGAGCTGGCCGACGGCAAGTTGCTCGAAATGTCGCAACCGATCCTCGGCGAAATGGACAACTCCATGCCCGCCAACGGCTGGATCAGGCCCGACATGAAGCCGGGCCAGACGTGGGAGCTGCAATACGCACCGCCCGGCACACCCGGCCGCACGTTGCGCTTGAGCGCACGCGTCGCCCCCGAAGAGTCGTTGTTCACCACCGCCGGAAAATTCGAAGTGCAGCGCATCGACTTCGACGGCAATCTGGTCGAGACGCCCACGCGCAATCAGGGCCGCTCGCCGCAATCCACGGCTTACAAGGCCACCATCTGGTATGCGCCGCAGATCAACCGTGTTGTGAAAATGAAGGCGCAAAGCATCGGCCCCTTCGTGCAGATCAACGAAATGATCGAGCTGTCTGCCCAGCCGGGTGGCCAGCGTGCCGTGGCACCGCGTGCGTCGGCCACCGGCGGCAACGCCGATACCGTCGTCACGGGGCCGGGGGCATTGCTTCGTTAAACGTTTTGCCGTACGGCAGCCCGGCGCGCTGATCACGCACCGGGCGCACCTCCTCACGCTGCCCCCTCCCTGCCTCCCTGCCCCTCTGCTTTGCCGGCTTAACGACCGCCAGACTTCCGCCTGAGTTCGGTCGTCGTCTCGCCCGCATAGCCCCAGTTATCCGTGTCGACTTCCTCGATCACGATGTGCGTCTTCTCCGGCGCTTTGTCGAGCACACGTTGCAGCGTCTCGGTCACTTCACGAATGACCTGCGCCTTTTGTTCAGCGGTGTTCCCTTCGCGGGTAATCCGAATGCTTACGAATGGCATGGTTGGCTCCCGGTTGTCTCAACGGCCTGCGCTGTATCCGCCGTCGACCGGCAGTACCGTGCCTGTGACGAAAGCGCCCTTCACCAGATAAGCCACGGCGTCGGCAATCTCTTCGACCTTCGCAATCCGTCCCAGCGGGTGGATACGGCTGAGCGCTTCATGCGTCGACGCCGGGTGCATCGGCGTATCGACCACGCCCGGTGCCACCGCGTTGACCGTCACACCGAAAGGCGCCAGTTCGAGTGCTAACGCGCGGGTCGCCTGATTGAGACCGCCCTTGAGCACCGCGGCCATGAGCGCCGGCACCGCCGTATTCGCCTGCATCGCCACCGCCGCCGTGATGTTGATGATTCGCCCGGCACGGCGCTCGCTCATGTGGCGCACGGCTTCCTGCGAGAAATACAGCGTGCCCTTCAGATTCGTGTCGATCTGCTCGTCGATCTCGTCCGGCGTGAAGTCAACGAACGGCTTTGCGGCGAAGATGCCGGCGTTGTTCACCAGCACATCCACGTGACCGAATGCCGCGATGGCGCTGGCAAACACCGCCTTTGCTACGCCCGGTGCGGCCACACCGCCCGCCACCGGCAAAAAGCGCTCACCGGCATCCAACAGCGCGGCGGTCTGCTCCAGCCGCGCCCGGCTGCGTCCCGTGCCGACTACGTTGTAACCGTCTTTCAGAAAACGTTGCGCCAGTCCCAGCCCAATGCCACTGGTGGCGCCCGTGATGACAACCGTCTTGTCCGACTTGCTCATGATGACCCTCTGGAAAAATGCCCTGCCGGTGCATCGCCCTTTGCGAAAGCCCCGCGGGTTGAGAGCCACTTTATTGATGAATCAGGACGCGAAAAACACATGCCGCTACACTTGTCTTTTTACATCGTGTAATGAATATGCAGCGGCAATTCGACGACGTCCTGCTCGGCAGCATCGAACTGTTCTGTCTGGCCGCCGAGGCGGGCAGCTTCACGGCGGCCGCCAATCTGGCGGGCGTAACCCCTGCGGCGGTGAGCCGCTCGGTTGCCCGGCTAGAGCAACGGCTGGGCGTGCGCCTGTTCGTGCGGTCCACGCGCAGCATTCGGCTGACCGAAGGCGGCACCGCCTATTTCGAGGAATGCCGTGCCGCGCTCGCGCTGCTGACCGAGGCAGAGCGACGCGTCTCCGGCGCGCAGGTCCAGCCCTCGGGCACGGTACGCATCAGCGTGCCCACCACCTACGGCCACTACCGATTGCTGCCGCTCCTCCCGGCCTTTCGTGCGAAATATCCGCTGATTAAGCTCCATGTGCAGGTCAGTAACCACAACGTCGACCTGCACGAGGAGCGCTTCGACTTTGCGATTCGTTTTCGCGCCCAGCCCGAATCGAGTCTGGTTGCGCGCCATCTCGAAGACGCCGCGCTCGTCGTCGTCGCGCACCCCGGCTATCTGAAACGTGCGGGCACGCCCAAGACGCTTGCCGATCTTGCCGATCACGATTGCATTGAGTTCGATCTGCCGAGTACTGGCCGGCCGATTCCGTGGCTCTTTCGCGAGGCGGGTAGTGATGTCGAATACGCCGCACAAGGCAGCTACCGGTGTGCTGACGACGTGCTCTCGGGCGTGACGCTGGCCAAAGCCGGTGCCGGGCTGTTTCAGACTTACCGCTTCATCGTGGAAGAGGATCTCGCCACCGGACGGCTGGTGGAAGTGCTCGCCGATCTCGGCGGCAGGTCGCGCCCGGTTAGCTTGATGTATCCGCATGGCAAGACCCTGCCGTCGCGCGCCCGAGTCTTTGTCGAATACTTGCTCGATGCCGTGGCCGAGACACGCAAACCCCCAGCGGCTGGCGGCAGCCGCCGACGTCGGTCAACGCCTTGACGGCGTGCCCAGCGTCTCGTCGAGGAATGCCATCAGCGCCTGTAGCCGCGCGGTCCGGCCACGCCGTGTCGGCACCAGCAAGGTCACGGGCGCGCTGTCGAAGGTCCAGTCGGCCAGCACACGAACCAGCGTGCCGGCCGCGACGGCCTCGCGCGTGTCCCACTCCGAACGAAGCACCAGCCCCAGCCCCTGCTCCGCCCACTCGCGCGCCACACTCCCGTCGTTGCTCGTATAGGCAGGCACCACGCGCACACTGTCGCGTGCGGTGGTTCTAGGGCTGCGCACGCCCTTCGCTACGCCCGGGCGTCGAAAACGCCATAGCGTTACGTCCTCGTCGTTCTCCCGAATGCAGATACATCGATGGCGAAGCAGATCGTGCGGCTCGGCGGGCGTACCGAAGCGGCGCAAGTAGGCCGGGCTTGCGCACAACCAGCGCGCATTCGGTGCCAGCGGACGTGCAATCCATGACGAATCCCGCACCGCACCCACATGAATGACGGCATCGGAATCGTGCTTGTCGGGCCACGGCGTCTCGCGCAGATCCAGCTGCAAATGCAGATCGGGATGCAACTGGGCAAAGCGCGCCAGTGCCGGGGCAACGTGGTGACGCCCGTAGCCGAACGGGGCCGCAACCCGCAACGTGCCAGTCAGCCGACTGTCGTCGCGCCGGAACGACTCGGGCAATGCGTCGAGTTGCGCAAGTAACGCCGCCCCCTCGCGAGCGAAGCGTTCGCCCTCCGCGGTCAGGCTCAGTTGGCGTGATGTGCGCGTGGCGAGCGCAAGGCCCAATGTGGCTTCGAGTTTGCGCAAGCGAGCCGACAACGCGGGCGGTGTCACGTTGAGCAATCGGGCCGCCGCACTCAGCGATGGCGCCTGTGCCAGCGCGTCGACGAGCCGTAGGTCTTCGATCTGGATCATTAACCTGTGCTTAAGCATTGATGTTCCGGAATTTAACCACGGGTAACGGTATCGTTTCTACACTTAAGGCCAGTAAGGATGCCATCCCCCGTGCCATCCGCTGTCATCCCTCCTCGAAAACCCAACGACAAAAGGCCCCCGAATGCCCACTCACGACGCTTCCGCTCCCGCCGCTTGGCCGCGTGCCGTCCTGTTCGATCTGCTCACTGCATTGCTCAACTCTTGGACCGTATGGAACACCGCCGCAGGCAGCGAAACCGCTGGCCGCGCGTGGCGCGCCGAGTATCTGCGCCGCACCTACGGCTGCGGGGCTTACGTGAGCTACGAGCAACTGGTGCGCGAGGCCGCCGAACACGTCGGCCTGCCGGCCTCCGCGCCGGAAGCCCTCGAAGCGCAATGGGCTACGCTGCCCGCTTGGGACGGCGCCCGCGAATTGCTTCAGGCGCTGCGCCCCCATTGCAAGCTGGCGGTCGTCACGAACTGCTCTGACCGGCTGGGCCGGCAAGCGGCCGAGCTGCTCGGTATCGACTGGGATGTGGTCGTGACCTCGGAACAAGCAGGCTTCTACAAACCCGATCCGCGTCCGTACCGGCTGGCCCTCGCGCAATTGGGGGTATCCGCCGACGAAGCGGCCTTCGTTGCGGGCTCCGGTTACGACCTGTTCGGGACGTCGGTGGTCGGCATGCGCACGTTCTGGCATAACCGCATCGGCCTGACCTTGCCCGAAGGCGCGCCTTCGCCCGAGCGCGAAGCCCCCACACTCGATCCCGTGTTGCCGTGGCTGCGCACGTTCGGCGCAACGGCTTGAGGAGACCCGTCATGACGACCATTCAAGTGACGACGCCTGCGGCCCTCACCTTGCAGACGCTCGAAACACCGGCAGCTGTCATCGACGTGCCGCGTATGCAGCACAACATTCGCCGCATGCAAGACCGGATGAACGCACTCGGCGTGCGCTTTCGACCGCACGTGAAGACGAGCAAGTGTTCGCAAGTCGTGCAGGCGCAGATCGCCGCCGGTGCGGCGGGCATTACTGTCTCCACGCTCAAGGAGGCCGCGCAATTTTTTGACGACGGCGTGACCGACATTCTCTATGCCGTCGGCATGGTGGCGAGCAAGCTCCCCGCTGCGTTGGCATTGCGCCGCCGCGGCTGCGATCTGAAGATCATCACCGACAGCGTCGCGTCGGCACAGGCCATCGTCGCATTCGGCGCGGAGTACGGCGAGACCTTCGAGGTGTGGATCGAGACCGACACGGACGGCCACCGCTCCGGCATTCGCCCGGACGAAGCCGCCCTGCTCGACGTGGGCCGTGTGCTGCATGAAGGCGGCGCAACGCTGGGCGGTGTGATGACGCACGCCGGTTCAAGCTACGAGCTCGACACCCCCGAAGCCCTCGCCGCGATGGCGGAACAGGAGCGCGCCGGATGCGTGCTCGCCGCCACCCGCTTGCGCGATGCGGGCTTGCCCTGCCCGGTCGTCAGCGTCGGTTCGACACCCACTGCGCTGGCGGCCACGCATCTCGAAGGCGTGACCGAAGTGCGCGCGGGCGTGTATGTCTTCTTCGATCTCGTCATGCACAACATCGGCGTCTGCACGACCGACGAGTTGGCGCTCAGCGTGCTTACCACGGTGATCGGTCATCAGGCGGACAAGGGCTGGGCGATTGTCGACGCGGGCTGGATGGCGATGAGCCGCGACCGGGGCACCTCAAAGCAGAAGCACGATTTCGGCTACGGACAGGTGTGCCGTGTCGACGGCACCGTCGTGCCGGGCTACGTGCTGAGCGGCGCCAATCAGGAACATGGCGTGCTCTCGCGTGAAGGCGATGCCGATCCCGATATCGTGTCGCGCTTTCCCATCGGCACGTTGCTGCGCATTCTGCCGAATCACGCCTGCGCCACAGGTGCGCAATTTCCCGGCTATCACGCCATCGATCCCCACGCCGACACCGGTACTTGGTCACGGCTTCACGGCTGGTGATCTCAAGCGAATCGGGATGCTTATGCCGACATCACGCATAACGTTTCCCGATTTGCTTCGTTCACGAGGCTGCCCTGCGATGCCAAGCTGATTAGCTTCGCCTCCTACCGGATCGCCATGCGATGGCGCCGACCGGTCTGATGCGCGGCCAATTTTCGTTTGCTTGCACTGGAGCGCACCCATGAGCGTAGAAATCATCGGCATGATCACGGCGGCCCCGGGCTCCGAAGTCGACCAACCGTCCGGCGCTGCCGTCGACCCCGCTTTCGTCACACGCATGGCGCAGGCGCACGAGACCGCCGGCTTCGACCGGGCCCTCATCGGGTACTTCTCCAACGGCCCGGAAGGGGCCATCGTGAGCAGCTACGTAGCCGCCGCCACGCAACGCCTCGGCATCCTGCTGGCCTACCGCCCCGGTGTGATTGCCGCACCGCTGGCGGCGCGCCAACTGGCAACGCTCGATCAATTCTCGCGGGGACGCGTCGCGCTCAACGTAGTGTCCGGCGGCAACGATGCCGACCTGCGCCGCGACGGCGACTTCCTCGAACACGATGCGCGATATGCGCGCACCGACGAATATCTCGACGCGCTGAAGCGCATCTGGACTGCCGACGCGCCCGTCGATTTCGAAGGCAAGCACTACCGCTTCGAACAAGCGTCGCCTGCCGTGAAAACTTGGCGGCGGCCGCATATTCCGATCTACTTCAGCGGCGCTTCCGACGCCGCTATCGATGTGGCTGCGCGGCATGCCGATACCTACATGCTATGGGGTGAACCGCTCGACGCCGTCGAGCAGTTGATCGGCCGTGTGCGCGCCGCCGCGCACAAATATGGCCGCACGCCGCGTTTCTCGATCTCGTTCCGTCCGATCGCTGCCGACACCGAAGCCGAAGCATGGGCGCGTGCGGACGATGTGCTTCGGCAGGTCAAAGCCACCCGCGCGAGTCTCGGTCTCGCTGTGGAAGCCCCCGAGAACGTCGGCTCACAACGCCTGCTGGCTGCCGCGCAACAAGGCAACGTGCTCGACGAACGCCTGTGGATGGGTGTCGCCAAAGCGACCGGTGCGCGCTGGAATTCCACGGCGCTGGTCGGCACGCCCGAGCAGGTAGCGCACGCACTCGGACGCTACTACGAACTTGGCGTGGACACGTTCCTCATTCGCGGTTTCGACCCGCTGGGCGACACGATCCGCTACGGCGAAACGTTGATTCCGGCAATTCGCAGGCACATCGCAAGCCTCGCCGGCCCCGCTGGCGTACGTCGCGCCGCTTGATTTTCTTCCCCCACTCTTGCTCTACATAGGTGTCATGATGCTGTTGCATTGGATTCGCCGCGCTCGCTTTGCCCTCCCCGCACTTTCGCTCGTCGTGCTCGCCGGTATGCACGCGTCTGTCGCTACCGCGCAGACTGCACAACCGGTCACGTTGCGTATCGGCGATCAGAACTACTACAACGTGCGCGCCTCCATCGAGGCCTCCGGGGCATTGGAAGGCGCGAACTATCAGGTCGAATGGAAACACTTTCAGTCGGCAGCGCCCGTCGCTGAAGGGCTGAACGCCGGCGCACTGGATCTCGGGTTTCTCGGTGATTCGGGTTTTCTGTTTCTCGCCGCCAAGGGCGCACCGGTCAAGCTGATTGCCGTCTCGCGCCAGAACCCGGACACCATCGCCCTGCTCGTGCCGAAGGATTCGCCGGTCAAGTCGATTCAGGATCTCAAAGGCAAGAAGGTCGCCTACTGGCCCGGCGCATGGAGCCAGCAACTGACGCTGCGCGCGCTTGAAAAAGCGGGCCTGCCAACGGATTACGTGCAGTTCGTGAAGTTGATGCCGGTAGATGCGGCCGTGGCGTTGCCGAACGGCGCTATCGACGCGTTCCCGGTCTGGGAGCCGTACATCTCGCAGCAAGTGGTGCATAACGGCGCGCGCGCTGTGATCACTGCACGCAATCTGATGCCGGGTCTGAGCAGCGTTGCCGCCTACGCGCCGTCAGTGACCGAGAAACGCGCGGCCATCGCCGACTTTCTCGTGCGTCTGCAAAAAGCGCGCGCGTGGGTCGAGACGCACAAAGAGGCTTACGCCGATCAGTGGGCGAAGAAAGCTGGGTTGGATCGCGACGTCGCCCGTCACTGGATCGGACAAGCGGGCATGACCGTGGAAGCGATCGACAAGCAAGCCGTGGCCGACTATCAGGGCACCAGCGACTTCCTGACGCAAACCGGTGCCTTGCCTAATCGCTTCGATGTGAGCAAGGTGGTCGACACGTCGTTCACGCAAGTGTTGCAAGCGCAGGGACAGGCTTCACGCCAGACGGCTGCGCGCTGAAGCATGCATACGTCCATGCCTTTCAACGGCAACCGAGATCTTTGAGATAGGCGCAGAACATGCGCGACACCCCGCCGGCGTAGATGTCGATCTCCGCCGGCGTTCTCGGGGTTTCGGAAAATTGCTTGCCTACGGCGGACAACGTGTCGCCGATCAAATCGCCCGCCAACGCCCGCGTCTCTTCTGACGCTTTCGGCAACACTTCCGCCATGAATGTCTGGATCAGGCGCTCGCCCGACGCGCGGGCCGCATGCGCTTCCGGGGCATCGCGATAGAGCGGCGCGGCGTCGTTGAGTGCGACACGGGCCTGCGCCTCGTCGCACTCGGAGCGAATGAACGCATGCACCATCACATGCAGACGCTCCAGCGGCGGCATCGTCTTGTCTTCGAGAATGCGACGCAGCATGCCGCTCGTCTGCTCCCATTCGTCGCTTTGCAGGCGAAACAGAATCGCCGCCTTGTTCGGGAAATACTGATACAGCGACCCCACGCTGACCCCCGCTTTCTCGGCAACCCGCGCGGTCGTAAACCGCTGCGCGCCCTCCTTCGCCAAAACCTGAATCGCCGCCTCGAGAATCGCAGAAACCAGCTGCGACGAGCGAGCCTGTTTTGGCTGTTTTCGCGAGGAAATACGGGCTTTTCGGGGTTCGGTCATGAGCGGAATCGCAATGCGAATAGGAAATGTGACGAATTCGTCGCATTATAGACGCACTGTCTCTCACACGAAGGTTTGCCATGACGACACTGACTGAAAGCCCGCTCGCGCCGTTGCTGGAGCGGCTCTTTACGGAAGCCGATGCCACCGCAAGAGCCATCGACTGGGACGCCCTCGATGGCCCCGACGGTGGCATCTCCCGCCTGATGAGCAGCCGCACTGAGTATCTCGAGCTTTACTCGCGCATGAAGGATTTCCCACTGCCGGTGTCGCGCGAGACCGGTCGCATGCTCTACATGCTTGCGCGGAGCTGTCGTGCCACGTCGATCGTGGAATTCGGCACGTCGTTCGGTATCTCGACGCTGCATCTGGCTGCGGCACTGCGTGACAACGGCGGCGGCCGCCTGATTACCAGCGAGTTCGAACCCTCGAAAATTGCGCGTGCGCAGGCCAATCTCGTGGCGGGTGGCCTCGACGATCTGGTGGAAATTCGCGCGGGCGATGCGCTGCAAACGCTGAGTGTCGATCTGCCCGGCAAGATCGATCTGGTGCTGCTCGACGGGGCCAAACCGCTCTACCCCGACATTCTTCGGCTGCTTGAGCCGCGACTGCGTCCCGGCGCGTTGATCGTCGCAGATAACGCCGACTCGAGCCCCGAGTATCTGGCCCGCGTGCGCTCGCCCGAGCATGGCTATCTCTCGGTGCCGTTCGGTGGCGACGTCGAGTTATCACAGCGCCTCGGCGCATGAGGTGAATCAAATGAACGTATTCGTTACCGGCGCCACGGGTTGGGTCGGCGCCACGGTTGTACAGGAATTGCTCGCTGCGGGTCATCATGTGACCGGTCTGGCGCGCTCGGACGACAAGGCCGCTGCGTTGTCGGCAACCGGTGCACAAGTGGTGCGTGCATCGCTGGATGAACTGGATGTGTTACGCACGGCAGCGGGTGCCGCCGATGCCGTCATCCACACGGCGTTCAATCACGACTTCTCGAAATTTGCGGAGAACGCCGCGCAGGATCAGCGCGCCATCGAAGCCATGGGTGACGCACTGGTCGGTTCGGCACGTCCGCTTGTCGTGACATCCGGGCTCGCTCGCCTCGCCCCCGGCAGACTGGCCAACGAGGCAGACATCCCGAGCGCGGATTTCGTGCGCAAGTCTGAAACTACGGCGAGGTCATTGGCCGAACGCGGTGTGCGCGCCATTACCGTACGTCTTGCGCCCACGGTGCATGGCATCGGCGATCACGGCTTTGTTCCGATTCTGATTCGTTTGGCGCGTGAGACAGGCGTAGCAGCCTATCCCAGCGACGGCAGCAACCGTTGGGCGGCGGTGCATCGTCTCGATGCGGCGAAGGTGTTCCGGCTGGCGATTGAACAAGCTGCACCGGCATCGGTGTATCACGCGGTCGCGGAGGAAGGTGTGACCATGCGCGCCATCGCCGAAGCGATCGGACGAGGACTCGGCTTGCCCGTCGCCTCGCGCGAGCGTGAACACTTCGGCTGGTTCGCGGACTTCGCCAGTGCGGATATGGCGGCGTCCAGCGACGTCACCCGCGCCGCCCTCGGGTGGCAACCGGCGGCCCCCGGCCTGCTCAATGATCTCGCACAACCGGCGTACTACCGCGTGTAACAGGGCGATTGCAGGCTCACGAGCCTGTCTTCGATAGCAAAGCGCGGGGCATGCAGCACCAACGTCGTACCGACATGCCCCGCGCCACCCACGACTGCCTTTTTCGTATTACTTGCTTGCCTTCGGCACGACGTTCAGCGCCGAACCCGCCTTGAACCACTGAAGCTGCACATCGCTGTAGCTGTGCTTCAACTGCACGGTTTCCTGAGTGCCGTCCGTGTGATGCAGCACGCACTCGACGTTTCGTCCCGGCGCAAGGTCGGCCAATCCGAGCAAATCGATCCGGTCGTCGGCACGCACGCGCTCATAGTCGTCCGGGTCGGCAAAGGTCAACGCCAGCAGCCCCTGCTTCTTCAGGTTCGTCTCGTGAATCCGCGCGAAACTGCGTGCGATGACGGCCATGCCGCCCAGCAGACGCGGCGAGAGCGCTGCATGCTCGCGGCTGCTGCCTTCGCCGTAATTGAAGTCGCCCACGATGACCCACGGCACCCCTGCCGCCCGATACGCGCGCGCCGCTTCTGCCGGGGTGACATCCTGCGCACCGCTCAGCAGATCGATCGTGCGCCCGGTCGCGCCGGTGAACGCGTTCGTCCCGCCGTTCAGCAGGTTGTCGCTGAAACGTTCAAGGTGACCACGCAGTTTCAACCACGGACCGGCCGGTGAAATATGGTCCGTCGTGGTTTTGCCGCGCGTCTTGATCAGGACGGGCATGCCCTTCGGGTCGCGGCCATTCCAAGCCGGCCACGGCTTGAGCACCTGAATGCGTTCGCTCTTCGGATCGACGCTGACTTCGACGCGCGTGCCATCGTCGGGCGGCGCAATGTAATGCGTTGCGCCTCGTGTGAAACCTTGCGATGGCACTTCAGGGGCGACGGCCGGCGGCGTCAGACGGAATGGTTTGCCGTCGGCACCGGTCAGCGTGTCGTGTTGCGGATCGAACGAAATGCGGCCAGCCAGTGCCCATGCAGTAACGATTTCCGGGCTGGCGATCAGGTTCACTGTATTGGGTGAGCCATCGTTGCGACGGGGGAAATTGCGGTTGTACGACGTAACGATAGTGTTGGGTGCCGCCACCACTGCCGACTCACGCCGCCACTGCCCGATGCACGGACCACAAGCATTCGCGAGCACCGTCCCGCCCATCACCGCCAGTGTGTCGAGTTGACCGTCGCGCGCAATCGTCGCTCTGACCTGTTCCGACCCCGGCGTGACCATGAACGGCACGGCGGCCTTCACGCCATGCGCGTGCGCCTGCTTCGCCACGTCGGCGGCACGGCTCATGTCTTCATACGACGAGTTCGTGCAACTGCCGATGAGCGCCGCCGACAGGGCGTCGGCTTCGACATCGTGTGCGGCCAGTCCGTCACCCGGCTTCGCCTGCTTCATTTGCGCCGCGAGCTGCGACACCGTGCGTGCACGATCCGGCGAATGCGGGCCAACGACGTGAGGCTCAAGCGTCGAGAGATCAATGCGCACGACACGGTCGTAGAAGCGCTCGGGATCGGCTTCGACCTCTGCGTCCGGTGCCAGCAGCGACCGATTTGCCTCGATCACCGGCACCAGATCGGCGCGGCCGCTCGCACGCAGATACGTCAGCATGCGTTCGTCCGCCGGGAACATCGACGTGGTCGCGCCCAACTCAGCGCCCATGTTGGTGATGGTCGCCTTGCCGGTCGCGCTGATCGTGCGGGCACCCGGGCCGATGTACTCCACGATGGCATTCGTGCCGCCCGAGACGGTCAGTTCGCCAGCGACACGCAGAATCACGTCCTTCGGTGCGGTCCAGCCGTTCAATTCACCCGTGAGATACACCGCAATACGCTTGGGATAGAGCACCTCCCACGGCAGGCCAGCCAGCGCCTCCACGGCGTCGGCACCACCGACGCCCACGGCGCAAGCACCGAGGCCACCGGCATTCGGTGTGTGCGAATCGGTGCCGATGATGAGTGCGCCCGGAAACGCGTAGTTCTCGAGCACCACCTGATGGATGATGCCCGCGCCGGGCTCCCAGAAGCCCAGCCCATACCGGGCGGCAGCGCTGCGCAGAAACGCGTAGACCTCTTGGTTCTCATCGATCGACGCCCGCAGGTCGGCACGGCCTTCAACCCGCGCCTGAATCAGGTGGTCGCAATGAATGCTGGCAGCCACGGCGACACGGTCTCGTCCCGTCTGCATGAACTGGAGCATGCCGGTCTGCCCAAGCACGTCCTGAAACACGACCCGGTCGACCATCAGCGCGAGATAGCTCTTACCCGGCACGAGCGGCTGATTGTCGGGATCGGCCAGATGGCTGAGCAGCACCTTCTCTGCCAGCGTAAGCGGATGGCCAAGCCGCTGACGGACGATAGCAAGCTTGTCGTCCATGGCCGCATAGAGACGCGTGAGCGTCTCCGCAGAAATGAATTGAGACATCGATCACTCCTTTACTGAACTTTTCTGACTGCATTTGTGGGGTGGGTGGGTGCGATCGCAGGACGGATTCTGAAACGCTCCGCAATTCCCGTAAAATGAATTTATCTGTCCGATTACTCAATTTTTCTTATGAAAATCGACATCCTCGGCGTGCAGGCCTTTGTCGCGATTGCCGATCGCGGCGGCTTTCAGAGCGCAGCCGATGTGCTCTCGGTGACGCAAACCGCCATCACCCAGCGGCTGCGCAAACTTGAGGACTATCTGGGCGTCATGCTCTTCGAGCGCACCACACGGTCGGTGTCGCTCACGCAGATCGGGCGGGATTTTCTGCCGCAGGCGCGACGATTACTCGATGAGCTTTCCGATGCGCTCACCGAAATCAAGGAAAGCGGACAAGCCGCGCGTGGCGATGTGTCGATCGCGTGTGTGCCGACGGCGGGTGTGCAGTTTCTGCCGAGCATTCTGCAAACCTATGCGCAGCGATTTCCGCATAACCGCGTGCGCGTGCTCGATCACTCGTCAGTGGCAGTGACTGACGCCATCCTGCGGCGTGAGGTCGAATTCGGCATTCATATCGCGGGACCGGGACACAGTGATCTGGTCGGTCTGCCGGTAGCAGAAGATCAATTTGTGCTGATCTGCCACGAAAAACATCCGCTCGCCCGCCGCCGGCGTGTGCCGTGGCGCAGTCTCTCGTCGTATCCGTTGATCTTTGCCGGACAAGTGAGCGCCAATCGGTCGTTGCTCGATGGCGCATTGACGGACGTGAATCTGCAACCGCACTTCGAAGTGCAGCGCAGTTCCACAGCAGTCGGGATGGTGGCGGAAGGTGTGGCCGCGGCGGTGGTGCCGCGGCTGGCAATCCAGAAAGGCGCTTACCCGCACATACGCGTCGTCGATCTGGTCGAGCCGGTGATTGCGCGCACGCTCGTGCTCGTCACCCGCCGGGGGGCCCAGCTATCGCCAGCGGCGCAGGCACTTTACGATTTGATCGTCGCGAGCACCGCTCCGCATTAGGTGCGGAAGAAGCGTGAGAGAAGCGTCCCCAAGCGTTGCGCCCGGGGACGTCTTGAAAAACCTCAGCGCGCCGGCACGATGCCGTGTTGCGCCATCAGCGTCAGATTGCCACCCATGCGCGGGTCTTTGAATGGCGCGAAGGCGTGCATCGCGTCATAGCGCTCGGGATGCGGTGAGCGAAGGCGGTAAAACTCCACCCAGCCACTCGATCCGCGCGGTTGGGCGGTCTCCTGCACAGCACCCGACTGCGCGTTGAACCACGCCGGATCGCGATAGCCATCGGCAACGCGTGCCGCCAGCAATTCGATGGCGCCCTGCCGGTAGGCATACCAGTCGTCGCCGTGAAGCCGTGCCATTTCTGCCATCAACACCAGCGGCGCCGTAGCGTAGTCGTGATAGTGCAGCGCGCGACGCTTGCGGGCCATCTCCATCGGCAGGCTGCCATCGGGTTGAATGGCGTCGATGCCGGTGCGGTAGATGCTTTGGGCCGTCGCCAGCAATGCATCGTCGTGCGTGGCGAGTGCCGTCGCCATGATGCCGACGCCCGTCCAGTAGTAGTGATTGTTGCGCTTGTGCTTCGAGTTGTTCCAGTAAGCGAGATTCGCGCTCGACAACTGACGCAGCCACGATTCGATCACCTGCCGCTGCTGCGGTGTGGCCAATGCCTGCGTGCGCAGATAGGCGATGGCGGCAGCCCCATGCGTCCATTGGCGCATGTAGTCGGACTGGTCGTTATTCACATGGATCATCTGACCGAGCATTGCACCGCTGTTGGCCCATGCCTCCAGCCACGAAAGCGTGCAACGCCCGTCAGCCTCACCGCCCTTGCCTGCCGCGTTGGCATAGGCGTCGGTCATCTTGGCGATTTGCGCCGTAAAGTCGTTCAGTGGCTTCACCGCCGCTTCGTTCTGCGCCTGAAGCTGCGGGTCGATTTGCGAGCTTGCCTTGTCGGTGTAGTAGCCAAGTGCCCGGATGTCGGGGTTGCCCGGCGGCGGCGCGGGGCACTCGTGTGGCGCGGCGAAAGCGCTGAGGTGAACTGTCATGGTGAATGCGCCTGCGATGAGCGCCGTGAGCAGGCGTCGTTGACTGATGCGTTGATGTTTCATGCGTCCCTTTACCGTTGACTCTGCCCTGCCTGCGCGAGCATCCACTCGCGAAAGTGCTGCAAGGCCGTGCGTTGCTGCAACCGCTCTCGCGGGTAACACAGGTAGTGACCGTGATGCGGCACGTCGACCCCGGCGTCGACCGGCTCGACCAGACGCCCCGCCGTCAGCGCCTCGCGCGCGAGAAACGCGGGCACCATGCCGACGCCCATCCCCGCCTCCGCCGCTTGAAGCAGCACCGAATACTGCTCGAAACGCGGGCCGGTGCGTTGCGCCTGTTCGCCGACGTCATGACGACGCGCCCACGTTCCCCAGACATCTTCCGCCTGACTGTGCACCAGACGCGGCGCTCGCGCGACGTCGGCGACATCCGTCAGCGGGTAACGCTCGAGAAACGACGGCGCGCACACTGGCACGAAGCAACGCCCGTCGAGATAGTCGCTCACCACCCCTTCCCACGTGCCGTCGCCGTAACGAATGGCGGCATCCAGCGAGAAGGGAAACGCGTCGCCATGCGACAAATGACGGCTGAAGCTCAGTGTCACACCCGGCGTTTTCTCAAGAAAGTCGGGGAGTCGCGGAATCAACCACTTCGTCGTAAACGTCGGCACGCTCGCAATGGTCAGCAGGTCGCTTTCCCCGCGTGAAGTCATCAGTTCCAGCGACGCATTGCCAATCTCGCGCAACGGCTCGGCCACGCGCTCATGATAGCGGCGCCCGGCATCGGTCAGTGTCAGATTTCTGCCCTCCCGAACGAACAACGGTGTAGCCACCAAGGCCTCCAGCGCCGCGATCTGGCGGCTCACGGCACTAGGCGTCAGACCCAGCTCACGGGCAGCACGAGAAAAATTCAAGTGTCGCGCGGCACTCGCGAACGCGAGGAGTTCAGCAACGTTGGGATAGCAATGACGTAGCGCAGGCATAGGGCTGGCGTGGGTTTGCCGGGTAACAGCGGGCGATAAAGAGAGATGACAGCGTCGGCGGCGAGGCCGTCAACTGTTCCGTTTTCGCACAGAACGATGCCCGATTTGTGTGTTTTCTTCATGACGATGACACGTCCCCCCGTGACACTGGCGCCCAATGCAAAACCTGTCGCTCGCCCTTTTGGTAAGGGAAATAAAGGCTTCAGCGTCGCAGCAACCCTTTTGTCATGACCTGCCGACCAAGTTCACCCGATGTCCGACGTCCACATTGAGCGCCACGCCCGATCTGTGCCATCCCGGCACAGCCCCGCCCCTGCCGATGCCGGCCAGGCGGGACGTGCGCCGCAGCGCTCACGCACCAGCGTATTGCTGTGGATCGTGCGCGCCGTCGCTGCCCTGTTTCTCATCTACCTGTGCCTGCCGGTACTTCTGCTGCTCGTGGGCGCATTTGGTCAGGCATGGACCAACACGGTGTTGCCGACCGGCTTCACGTTGCACTGGTTTGCCGAACTGGCCGGTGACCCGTCGTTCCGGCGCGCCTTCTCCACCAGCCTCATCGTCGCCCTGAGTTGCTGCGTGATGACTGCACTGGTCGGCCTGCCGCTCTCATACGCGCTGCATCACCGTTCGCGCAGCGGCCGGGGCGCGATTGCCCGCCTCGTGACACTGCTGCCGGTGGCCGTGCCGGCGCTGACGCTCGGCTTCGGTTACATCGCTGTGTTCAGCGGCGACACGTTGCCGTGGCTCGGCTCGCTCTGGTTGCTCGTGCTGGCCCACACCGTGCTGACGCTGCCGTATCTCACGCAAACGCTCCTCGCCGATCTGCGCCATCTCGACATCGCGCGTCTCGAAGACTGCGCGGCCACGCTCGGTGCCTCGCCGCTCAAACAGTTTCTGACCGTCGCCGTGCCGAACCTCACGCACAGCCTCGTCGCCGGGCTGGTGATGGTCGCCGCGCTGTCGATCGGCGAGTTCCAGATTTCCAATCTCATCGCGGGTTTCCGCTATCGCAACTACCCGGTGGTGCTGCTTCAGGCGTTTTATGGCGCCACCGGTTTTGCCTGCGCCGCCACCGTCGTGCTGCTCGTGCTCGCGTTGATCGCGACCGGTGCATCGATCGTCGCAGCATCCCGCCAGAAGGTCAGTTCATGAGTCTTACTCTCGAAAACGTCAGCTTCCGCTACGCCGGTGCGCCGCAGGGGCTCGACGACGTCAGCCTGCAAGTGCGTCAGGGCGAACTGCTTGCCGTCATGGGCCGCAGCGGCTCGGGCAAGTCGACGGTGCTTCGGCTCGTCGCGGGGCTGCTCGACGGCTATCGCGGCCGCATCGCCATCGGCGGTGAAGACGTTGCGGGCGTGCCGGTCTGGAAACGTCAGGTCGGCATGGTGTTTCAGCAATACGCGCTGTTCCCGCATCTCACCGTGCTCGATAACGTGGCGTATGGCCTGCGCATGCGTGGCATCATTGCCGCCGAGCGCCAACGTATCGCGCTGGAAATGCTCAATCGCGTGGGACTGGCGGATTGTGCGTTGCGCCGTCCCGCGTCGTTATCGGGCGGACAGCAACAGCGTGTTGCGTTGGCGCGCGCGCTAGCCGTGTCGCCCCGTGTGCTGCTGCTCGACGAACCGCTTGCCGCGCTCGACGCTGGCATTCGCCAGCAGTTGCGCGATGAAATTCGTGCACTGCAACAGGCGAGTGGTGCCACGACGCTGATCGTGACGCACGATCGCGACGAAGCGCTGAGCCTTGCCGACCGCGTTGCGGTCATCGACGGCGGGCGCCTGTTGCAGATCGATACGCCGCAACGTCTCTACGATGCCCCCGCCTGTGCCACGGTCGCCAGTTTCACCGGTCTGTCGACGGTACTGCCCGCGCGCGTGGTGCGCCCGGGTGCGGTCGACGTCGGCTTCGCAGAACTGCTCGCCGATACCGGTGCGTGGCGCACGGGTGATGCCGTCAACTTGCTGGTTCGTCCAGAGCACATCGACGCCGATCCGCCACTGCACGCGATCAACCGGCTGGCTGGCCGTGCAGGTGCCGTGCGCTTCTTCGGTGCCACCTGCCGCTATGACTTTCTGCCAAACGGCGCCACCACGCCGCTGTTGGGCGAGCACCGTCGGCCAGCCACGCACGCGGTAGCGCTTGACCCGGCACTGCTCCGGGTGCTGCCCCCGGCGTCGAAATGATTCCCCTGATTTCCTTACCTCATGCCCCCGATGGAGCTATGTCGATGATTCGCCTCACCTCTTCGCCGCGCCTGCTGTCTCGTGCCGTCCTGCCGGCACTCTCCACGCTGGCCGTCTCGTTCGCGATGCTCGCCGGCACGACCGCTGCCGTGCACGCGCAAACGCAAAGCAATGCGCCGCTGTACCCCGGCGAAACGGAGTTGTACGCCAAGGCCGCCGACGAAGGCCTCGTCGTGTCGTTCGACACGGGCCCCGAGTGGGCCAACTGGAAGGCGCTGTTTGCCGAGTTCCGCAAGCGGTATCCGAAGGTGGAGATCACTTACAACGACATCGGTTCTGCCGCCACGGTGGTCTCGCTCGACAAGGCACGCCGCCGTCCGCAGGCCGATACGGCCTACTATTTCGCCGGTTCCGCACTCGATGCCGTGCAGAAAGACGTGGTGGCGCCGTTCAAGCCGATCAACTTCGACACGCTGCCCAAGGTGTTTCGCGACAACGATGGCCGCTGGTTCACGATTCACTCGCTGAACATCGCATTCCTCGTGAATACGAAGCTGGTGAAGCATGTGCCGCAGTCGTGGGCCGACCTGCTCAAGCCGGAATACAAGAACGCGGTGGTCTATCTCGACCCGCGCTCGACGGGTCAGGGACAGGTCGCGGTGTTTGCTGCGGCGTATGCGTTCGGTGGCAACGTGGACAACCCGAAGCCGGGCGCCGAGTTCTTCGGCAAGCTGCGTGAAGCCGGCAACGTGATGCGTGTGGAGGGCACCACGCCCTACGCCAAGTTCGTGAAGGGTGAGATCCCGATTCTGATCGGTTACGAGAACGACGGCCTGAAGGCGAAATACACCGACGGCATGGGCGACGCAGCGCAAGTCGTGATTCCGAAGGAAGCCAGTGTCTCGGCCCCGTACGCGATCAGTCTGGTGAAGAACGGCCCGAATCCGGACGCCGCCAAGCTGTGGCTGAACCTGATCATGAGCCCGGTCGGTCAGGCGTTGTTCGCACAAGGCTACGTGCGCCCGGCCGTGCCCGGCGTGCCGCTCTCGCCGGAAATGCGTGCCCGCATGCCGGACGCGCCGCAAGTGCACCCGCTCGACGTCGTGCGCGCAGCGGCCCAAAAGGCGGAAGTCGATCGCCTGTGGGCAGCGGCGGCACTCGCCAAGTGAGATCGCACGAGATGACTTCCGCCCGCGCCAATCCGGTCCCGGCTAACGAGACCGCCGCCGAAGGCCCCCGTGGGGCGCTCGCCCCACGAGGCTGGGTGCGGCGCTTTGGCGGACTGCCTGCGGCCGTGTTGCTTGCCCTCGGTTTCGGACTGCCGCTCGGCGCGCTTGTGGTGGCAGCGTTCGATGGGCATGGCGAAGCGTTCCTTGCCATCGCCATTGATCCGCTGGTGCGCGACGCGCTGGTGAACTCGCTAGCGTTGGCGGTCGGCGCAGGCACCGTGTCGTTGGTGGTCGGTGCGCTGCTCGCCGTCACGCTTGCCCGTCAAACGCCGCGTCGACGCCGTTTCTGGCTGGCGGCGATGGGTGTTCCGCTTGCGTTCTCGGGGCTGGTGATCGCGTACGGTTTCATTCTGGCGTTCGGCCGTGCGGGGTTCGTCACGCTCGGGCTGGCATCGCTGGGTGCCGACCCTGCACGTGTCGGTGCGTTGATCTACACGGCGCCGGGGCTCATCGCGGCTTACGCGTACTACCTGATTCCGCGTGTGGCGTTGATGGTCTATCCGGCGATCGCCAATCTGGACCGCCGGCCGCTCGAAGCGGCGCTCACGCTCGGCGCGCACCCGCTGCGGGCCATCGTCGACGTGGCGTTGCGCGAACTCTGGCCGACGCTCGCCGCCGCGTGGTGTCTCGTCAGCGCCATCGCCATGGGCACGTATGGCACGGCGCTCGCGCTGGCCGGCACCCAAATCAATATTCTGCCGTTGCTCATGTTCCTGAAGATGTCGGACGGGCAAACGGATTTCCCACAAGCCGCCGCGCTGTCGCTCGTATTGATGGCGGTATGCAGCGGTGTGCTCGCTCTCGGAGAGTGTCTTGTACGGCGTCATCCTCAATGAGTGGTCGGCTGCGGCCCGCCACGCTCTCGATCGTCTGGCGGCCCGCCAGGAAAGCACGCACCGGCACGTGACGCCGGTCGGGCTGATTGGCCCGCGCGAAGCTACGGCGGCGCAACTTGAAGCGGCGCACTGTGTCGGCGAAGCGCTGGCAGCCGCCGGTGTTGCGCTCGTGTGCGGCGGTAAGGGCGGTGTGATGGAAGCGGCGTCGGCAGGTGCGGCATCGGCCGGCGGCATCGTAATCGGCCTGTTGCCGGAAGACCATGCGAACGACGCCAACCCGCATCTGAGCGTTGCGTTGCCCACGGGGTTGGGTATCACGCGCAACGCGTTGATCGCGCGTGCCTCGGTGTGTCTGGTCGCCATTGGCGGCGGACTGGGCACGCTCTCGGAAATCGCGCTTGGCCTGCAATGGCGCAAGCCGGTGTTCACGGTACTCGACGCGCCGGCCGTGCCGGGTGCCGAGAACTTCGACGATATCGACGCGCTGGTCGTGGCTGTTGCGACCTGGCTCAGCGTCACCGGACTTCCCGGAGGTGACGCCCCCCGGTAAGCCACGCCAGCGGTACCCTCCCCCCGCCCCATATCGGAAAACAAGAGGTTCAACGGGGTATCGACGGCGCGTTCTCGTGACGTTCCTGTCACATATATTTAGGATTACTAATATTATGAAGCGTATTCTTCTCGCGGCGCTTGGGCTCGGCGGCTTCGCCATCGCGGCACAAGCACAAAGCAACGTGACTCTGTACGGCATCGTCGACGCCGGCGTGGGTTACACCAGCGGTCAGCGCACCGCCACCACGAAGGGTGGCGTAGGCACGCCGATCGTCTACTCCAACGCCTCGAACTGGGGTTTTGCCAGCGGCACGTGGTCGGGCGACCGTTGGGGCCTGAAAGGCACTGAGGATCTGGGCGGCGGCAATGCGGCCATCTTCCAGCTCGAGAACGGCTTCAACATCGGTACGGGTCAGTCGGGCCAAGGCAGCCGCCAGTTCGGCCGTCAGTCGTGGCTGGGTCTGCAAAGCGCCACGCTGGGCAAGATTACGTTTGGCCGTCAGTACGATCCGATCGTGGATTACGTGGGCGCGATCAGCGCGGGCACGTTCGTCACCGGCATGGGTGCGCACCCGGGCGATATCGACAACATCGACAACCAAGCCCGCGTGAACAACTCGGTGAAGTGGGCCAGCCCGGTGTACGGCGGCTTCCAGTTCGGTGCGATCTATGGCTTCGGTGGCCAGCCGGGCAGCGTGAAGAACCAGAACGCATGGGGTCTTGGCGGTCAGTACGCCAGCGGCCCGCTCGCCCTCGGCGTGGCTTACCTGCAAGCGACCAATGCTTACGGCAACACGGGCGGCACATGGAGCGGCGCGTATGACGGCACGTTCGCGTCGTCGATCAACGAAGGCTTTGCTTCGGCCGCCAGCCAGCGCATTCTCGCCGCTGCCGGTACATACACGTTCGGCAACACGCAAGTGGGTCTGTCGTACGGCAACGTGCACTACACGCCGGGTTCGTTCTCGACGTTTGCCAGCGCGATGACGTTCAACTCGATCGGTGCCACGGTGGCGTATCAGTGGTCGCCGGCGATTCGACTGGCCGCCGCGTACAACTACACGCAAGGCAGCGACGTGAAGGGTGCGGGCGGTCCGAAGTATCAGCAGGTCAACCTCGCCACGTATTACGCGTTCTCGAAGCGCACGTCGCTGTACGCGCTCGTGGGCTATCAGAAGGCGTCGGGTAACACGCTCGACACCTTCGGCAATGTGGTGTCCGCAACGGCGTCGGTCGGCGACGTGGGCAACGGCATCTCGTCGGCCACCTCGACGCAAACGCTGGTGCGCATGGGTATCCGTCAGACGTTCTGATTTTTGGTTGTTCCCCCCTCGCCCGCCGAGGGGGTGCTTGAGTTTCATCGGTCTCATCTCGGAGACTTCGCGAGAACCGGTACTTTGCGCTCGGCCTTCGACATGGCGTGGCACTGCGTAATGGCCCGGCTCACCCTTGGCACACCCCCGCACAACGTTGTTTCGTGCGGTGGTGTGTTTTTTTTCTGCCCGTCAGCTCTCGGGGTCGTCCCCAAACTCGCGGAGTTCCTGCGAGCAGCGGCAAGCTTGGGCGATCTTCGCAGCCCACGCGATAGCAGCTTCGCGCGACGGGAGTTGCAGGACACAGAAGCCGCCGTCGAACTCCCTTGTCTGCGGATACGTCTCGTTTGTGGTCCTGCCGTCTGCGGCGACCATGAGGGGGGCGACACGCCCGTTGATTCCACCACCGAACACGTACACGCCGGCCGCCTTCGCCTCACGTATCACCTTGTGCGCCGCTTCGCCCACGGCAGCAAAGTCCTCGGCGGGGATGTCCATCGCCCGCGCGGGAAACGAGATTAGGTATTTCGTCATCGCTCTGTCCTTCGGTGAAGTCGGCGCGTTCATCGGCCGCACTCGCATACTCCCGCCAACCACCTCACACCGACCGTTCGTACAAACCCTAATACATACTTACCTGTATATACAATACTGTACCGGTCATTACTTGGTCTGAACGAAAGGAATGCTGTGAGCCAACCTACCCGATACCGCGATGTGACGATCCGCGCGCCGCGCGGCACGCAACTCAATGCCCGTAGCTGGCTGACTGAAGCGCCGCTGCGCATGCTCATGAACAACCTCGACCCGGACGTGGCCGAGAACCCGAATGCCCTCGTCGTCTACGGCGGCATCGGGCGCGCTGCCCGCAACTGGGAATGCTTTGACAGCATCGTCGCCACCCTCAAGACGCTCGGTGACGACGAAACGCTGCTGGTCCAGTCGGGCAAGCCGGTCGGCGTCTTCAAGACGCACGCCGACGCACCGCGCGTGCTCATCGCTAACTCCAACCTCGTGCCGCACTGGGCCACGTGGGAACACTTCAACGAACTCGACGCCAAAGGTCTCGCCATGTACGGCCAGATGACCGCCGGCTCGTGGATCTACATCGGCAGCCAAGGCATCGTGCAAGGCACCTACGAAACCTTCGTGGAAGCCGGCCGCCAACACTACGGCGGCAAACTGGCCGGGCGCTGGGTACTCACCGCCGGCCTCGGTGGCATGGGCGGCGCCCAACCGCTCGCCGCCACCCTCGCCGGTGCCTGCTCGCTGAACATCGAATGCCAGCAAACCAGCATCGACTTCCGCCTGCGCACGCGGTACGTGGATGAACAAGCTACCGATCTCGACGACGCACTGGCCCGTATCGCGAAATACACCGCAGCCGGCAAGGCCGTGTCCATCGCCCTGTGCGGCAACGCGGCCGAGATTCTGCCGGAACTGGTACGTCGCGGCGTACGCCCCGATATGGTTACCGACCAGACCAGTGCGCACGATCCCCTCAACGGCTATCTGCCCATCGGCTGGACTTGGGACGAATACCGCGAACGCGCCCGCAGCAAGCCCGCAGAAGTCGTGAAGGCCGCCAAGCAATCGATGGCCGTCCACGTCAACGCAATGCTCGCCTTCAAGGCGATGGGCGTGCCGACGTTCGACTACGGCAACAACATCCGTCAGATGGCGCTGGAAGAAGGCGTGGAGAAGGCGTTCGACTTCCCCGGGTTCGTGCCGGCGTACATTCGTCCACTGTTCTGCCGTGGCGTCGGCCCGTTCCGCTGGGTCGCCCTGTCCGGTGACCCGGAAGATATCTACAAGACCGACGCGAAGGTCAAGGAACTGATTCCCGACGACACGCACCTGCACCGCTGGCTCGATATGGCCCGCGAGCGCATCAGCTTCCAAGGGCTGCCCGCCCGTATCTGCTGGGTCGGCCTCGGCCTGCGCGCCAAGCTCGGTCTGGCGTTCAACGAAATGGTGCGCTCGGGTGAGCTCTCCGCCCCCATCGTGATTGGCCGCGACCATCTGGACTCCGGCTCGGTCGCCAGCCCCAACCGTGAGACGGAAGCGATGCGCGACGGCTCCGACGCCGTGTCGGACTGGCCGCTGCTCAACGCCCTGCTCAATACCGCCAGCGGCGCGACGTGGGTGTCGCTGCACCACGGCGGCGGTGTCGGCATGGGCTTCTCGCAACATTCGGGCGTGGTGATCGTTTGCGACGGCACGGACGCCGCCGCCGCCCGCATCGCCCGTGTACTGAACAACGATCCGGCGACGGGCGTCATGCGCCACGCCGACGCCGGCTACGACATCGCCATCAATTGCGCCCGCGAAAACGGCCTGAACCTGCCGATGCTGAATACCTCGAAGTGAACCTCACCATGTCGAATCAAAACAACGCCCCCCTGAATTCCCTGTTCATCACGCCCGGCACGCTCACGCTCGCACAACTGCGCGCGGTCTTCGAGCAGCCGACTAAAGTCACGCTCGACGAGAAGGCCTACGCGGCCATCGATAAAAGCGTCGCCTGCGTGGAAGGCATCGTCGCCGAAGGCCGTACGGCCTACGGCATCAACACGGGCTTCGGGCTGCTGGCGCAAACGCGCATCGCCCACGAAGATCTGGAGAACCTGCAACGCTCGCTCGTGCTCTCGCACGCCGCCGGTGTGGGCGCCCCGATCGACGACGCACTGGTGCGCCTGATCATGGTGCTCAAGATCAACAGTCTGGCCCGTGGCCTGTCCGGTATCCGCCGCAAGGTGATCGACGCGCTGGTCACGCTGGTCAACGCGGAGGTCTATCCGCGCATTCCGCTGAAAGGCTCAGTGGGGGCATCGGGCGATCTCGCACCGCTCGCGCATATGTCGCTGCTGTTGCTGGGCGAAGGTCATGCGCGCTATCGCGGCCAATGGCTCGACGCCCGCGAAGCACTGGCCGTCGCCGGGCTCGAACCGCTGACGCTAGCTGCCAAGGAAGGGCTGGCGCTGCTCAACGGCACGCAAGTCTCCACGGCTTATGCGCTGCGCGGCCTGTTCGAAGCGGAAGATATGTTCGCCGCCGCGAGCGTGTGCGGTGCCTTGACGGTCGAAGCCATGCTCGGCTCGCGTGCCCCGTTCGACCCGCGTATTCACGCAGCACGTGGCCAGCGCGGTCAGATCGATGCGGCCGCCACGTATCGCCATCTGCTGGGCGAAACCAGCGAAATCGGCCAGTCGCACGCCAACTGCGAGAAGGTGCAAGACCCGTACTCGCTGCGCTGCCAGCCCCAAGTCATGGGTGCGTGCCTGACGCAGATTCGCCAGGCCGCCGACGTGCTGGGCGTGGAAGCCAACGCAGTGTCGGATAATCCGTTGGTGTTCTGGGAACAGGGCGACGTCATCTCCGGTGGCAACTTCCACGCCGAACCGGTGGCCATGGCCGCCGACAATTTGGCGTTGGCACTGGCTGAGATTGGTGCCTTGAGCGAACGGCGCATTTCGCTGATGATGGACCAACATATGTCCCAGTTGCCGGCTTTTCTGGTCGCCAACGGGGGGGTCAACTCCGGTTTCATGATCGCGCAGGTCACCGCCGCCGCGCTCGCCTCCGAAAACAAGGCCTTGGCACATCCGGCCAGCGTTGATAGTCTCCCGACCTCGGCAAATCAGGAAGATCACGTTTCGATGGCCCCCAACGCCGGTAAGCGGCTTTGGGAGATGGCCGATAACGTCAAGGGCATCATTGCGATCGAATGGCTCAGCGCCTGTCAGGGCCTGGACTTCCGCGAAGGTGTGAAGACGACGCCGGTGCTCGAACGTGCCCGCGCCCTGTTGCGCACCGCCGTCCCGTTCTACGATAAGGACCGCTATTTCGCACCGGACATCGAAGGGGCAAGCGTGTTGATCGCGCAGCGCCACCTGACTGCCCTCGTGCCTTCCGGCACCCTGCCGAGCGCTTGATTCGCGTTTGATTCGCGCCCTGCCGGTGCGAAACGAACAGCGATTCGCGCACCGGCAACCCGCCTGACCGCGGGCTAATCGTTATGCCGCCTGCCCCTTGGGCGGGCCGGTTCATTGCGCAAATTACGCATATTCAGGAGACAGCTTGAAAAACCTGCAACGCAATCTGAGCGCGCGGCACATCCGCTTTCTGGCGCTCGGGTCGGCCATCGGCACCGGCCTGTTCTATGGCTCGGCCTCCGCCATCCAACTGGCCGGTCCGGCCGTCATCCTCGCCTACATCATCGGTGGCGCCGCCGTCTATATGGTCATGCGCGCACTCGGTGAAATGGTCGTGCGCCAACCGGTATCGGGCTCGTTCGGCCGCTATGCCCGCGACAACCTCGGCCCCCTCGCCGGCTTTCTCACCGGATGGACCTACATCCTCGAGATGGTCATCGTGTGTCTGGCCGACGTGACGGCGTTCGGCATCTACATGGGGTTCTGGTTTCCCGATGTGCCGCAATGGATCTGGGTGCTCGGCATCGTGATGGTCATCTGCGGGCTGAACCTGTGCAACGTGAAGGTGTACGGCGAAATGGAGTTCTGGCTGGCCTTGGTGAAGATTCTCGCCATCGTGGCCATGATCGTCGGCGGTGCCGTGATCCTGTTCACCGGCGTGCATATCCACAGCGAACACGCCCCGGCAGTGAGCAACCTCTGGTCGCATGGCGGCTTCCTGCCGAATGGCTGGGGTGGCCTGATGGCGTCGCTGGCGGTTGTGATGTTTGCCTACGGCGGCATTGAAATCATCGGCATCACCGGCGGCGAAGCGAAAAACCCCGAGAAGGTGATTCCGCGTGCCATCAACGCCGTGCCGCTGCGCATTCTGCTGTTCTACGTGCTCACGATGTGCGTGCTGATGGCCATCTTCCCGTGGACCGGCATCGGCAATCAGGGCAGCCCGTTCGTGCAGATCTTCTCGGGTCTGGGCATCAAGTCGGCCGCAGCCATCCTCAACGTGATCGTGATTTCGGCAGCCATCTCGGCCATCAACAGCAATATCTTCGGCGCGGGCCGCATGATGTTCGGCATGGCGGAGCACGGTCAGGCACCGGCGGCATTCAGCGCAACGTCGCGCCACGGTGTGCCGTGGGTAACGGTGCTGGTGATGACCGGCGCGTTGCTCGGCGGCGTGGTGCTGAACTACCTGATTCCGGAAGGCGTGTTCCTGATCATCGCGTCGATCGCCACGTTCGCAACGGTCTGGGTGTGGCTGATGATTCTGCTCTCGCAGGTCGCCATGCGTCGTCGCCTGTCTGCCGAAGAAGTCGCTGCGCTCAAGTTCAAGGTGCCCTTGTGGCCCGTCGGCCCGGCGCTCGCCATCGCGTTCATGCTGTTTGTGATCGGCGTGCTGGGCTATATGGAAGACACGCGGGTGGCGTTGTATGTCGGCGCAGGCTGGATCGCGCTGATGTCGGCGGCCTACTGCTTCGGCGTCAAACCCAAGGCGTCGCGTGAAGCGCGCGACGACACCAGCCAAACGAGCCTCTCATGAAACGTATCCACTGGAAGCACTGCCATGTCGCCACGATGCGCGACGGCCGCTACCACGCGATCGAAGATGCCGTGATCGTCACGCACGGCAAGCAAATCGAATGGGTCGGCCCGCGCAGCGAGCGCTCCGCCACCGCAGCCGACGAGTGCGTCGATCTGCAAGGCGCGTGGGTTACGCCGGGGTTGATCGACTGCCATACGCATCTGGTGTTCGGCGGCAACCGCAGTCTCGAGTTCGAACAACGCCTGCAAGGCGTGAGCTACGCTGAGATTTCGGCGGCGGGCGGCGGCATCAAGTACACGGTGCGGCACACACGCGATGCTACCGAAGACGCCTTGTTCGAGTCGGCGCGCAAGCGGCTTCTCACGCTGATGCGCGACGGCGTGACGACGGTCGAGATCAAATCCGGCTACGGACTCGATCTGAACAGCGAGCGCAAGATGCTGCGCGTGGCGAGACGCCTTGGCGAGGCGCTGCCGGTTACCGTCAAGACGACGTGTCTGGCCGCGCACGCCGTGCCGTCGGAGTTTGCCGGTAAGGCGGACGAGTATGTGAACTACGTTTGCGCGGAGATTCTGCCGACGCTCGCCGAAGAGCGGCTGGTCGATGCGGTCGATGCGTTCTGCGAGACGATTGCCTTCTCGCCAGCGCAAGTCATGCGCGTGCTGCTGCGTGCACAGAAGCTGAAATTGCCCGTGAAGCTGCACGCCGAGCAACTCTCGCCCTTGGGCGGTGCCAGCCTTGCCGCGGAACTAGGCGCACTGTCGGCCGACCATCTGGAATACATGACACCGGAGGATGCCGCGGCCATGGGCCGGGCCGGTACGGTGGCCGTGCTGCTGCCGGGCGCGTTCCACATGCTTCAGGAATCGCGCCGTCCGCCGGTGCATCTGCTGCGCCAGCACGGGGTCGATATTGCCGTGGCCTCCGATCTGAACCCGGGTACGTCACCTGCCCTGTCGCTGCGCCTCATGATGAATATGGCGTGCACATTGTTCGGTCTCACGCCTGAAGAGGCGCTGGCAGGTGTGACGCGCAACGCTGCCAAGGCACTCGGCATGCTCGATACCCACGGCACGATCGAAGCAGGCAAAGCCGCCGACTTCGTGGCGTGGGAGATCGAGCGCCCCGCCGAACTGGCCTACTGGCTCGGCGGCGAACTGCCCTGCCGCACGGTCCGCCAAGGGCAATGGCGCGACTTGCCGTCTGCGTGACATCCACATCAGCACTTTCCATCCTTCGTCCCATGCTGACTTCAACGACAAAAATGCCTGCGCAAACGGCCTCGCCCAACGTCTGGCAAGGCCGCAGCGACGCCAACGAACGCGGTGACACGCGGCGGCTCTTCAATGTCGTGCAAGTGCTCGACGGCCCGGCGCAAGCCGCGATCGCCGGCGCGCCCGTGCTGCTCGGCTTCGCCTGCGATGCCGGCGTCAAACGCAATCAGGGGCGCGTGGGCGCCGTGGATGGCCCGCAAGCCATCCGCCGCGCGCTCGCCAACCTGCCCGCCCATGAGATCGAACGCTTCTACGACGCGGGGGACGTCAGTTGTGAAGGCGATGCGCTCGAAGCCGCCCAACAAGCCCTCGCCACCGCCGTGCGCCAGCAGCTTGATGCGTCCGCACATCCGGTCGTGCTTGGTGGCGGCCACGAGATCGCGTGGGGAACGTGGCAAGGGTTGCGTGCGCATCTGGATGCTCGCGGCGACCGTGGGCGCGTGCTGATTCTCAACCTCGACGCTCACTTCGACTTGCGCACCGCCCGCCCCGGCACATCAGGCACGCCGTTCGATCAGATTGCGCAAGCGACCGAACAAGCCGGTTTGCTGTTCGACTATGCCTGCCTCGGTGTCAGCCGGTTGAGCAACACGGCATCGCTGTTCGAGCGCGCTCGCGAGTTGGGCGTGACGTTCGTCGAAGACACCGACATGCAAGACCGGCATCTCGACGCGCGTCTCGCACAAATCGACGCGCTGATCGCCGATGTAAATCACGTCTATCTCACCATCGATCTGGACGTGTTGCCCGCACCGGTGATGCCCGGCGTCTCGGCTCCGGCAGCTTACGGCGTGCCGATGACCGTTGTCGAAGCGATAGCCACACACGTGCGCCGTTCGGGAAAACTCCGCGTGGCGGACCTCGCGGAATACAACCCGCACTTCGACCCTCAAGGGTCAGCGGCCCGTGTCGCGGCCCGGCTCGCCTACCGCCTGCTTTGACCGGCAGGTGTGAGCTGACTCGGCGGGTCTTACTTCGAGCAGGACAGGTCGCCTTCCTGACAGTGAAGCTGACCGTCGAGCCGCTTGGTCTGCGCCTGCGTCAGTTCATCGGCACACGAGGCGTACATCGCTGCGTGAATGCTGCCCCCGTCGGTCCCCATGGTCTCGAACGCACATTGGGCATCGCGCCATGCGAGCCAGGCACGCTGTGCGCTCAGGAGCTTGCTCTTGCCCGATGGACCGACTTTCTTGACCAGCGCGTTATACGTCTCGTTGAGCTTCTTGTCGGACGCGGCGAGCGACTTGCCCGCGCAAGCGTTCATGGTGGTCTGATCCTGCGGGTTCTCGCAGGGATCGGCAGCCCACGCGGAGGCGCTCGTCAGGCTGGTCAACATCAGCGCCGCCGCGCCGCTCATCAAGATTCTTTTCATGGGTTCTCCATTCCTGTCAGTGGGTCAAGCCCGAATAGCGAAGCTTACAGCCTCGCGGGCTGCGGGCCGTCAAGCCGATAGCCCGAGGCGTACACGGCGCGCAGTGCCACCGGACCACCTCCCGAAAGCCCGAGCTTGCGGCGTATCTGGTTGATGTAACGCGTCAGCGCGCCCGGCTCGCGAGCCTTTGCGGCCTCGCCCCAAATTTTCTCGGAGATACGCGGGCGGCTCAGCACCGCCCCCGGGTGCGAGAAGAACAGCCATGCCGTCGCGAACTCGCGGGTGGTCAGGTGAATCGGACATCCTTCCCGAGTGCAGCGGCAGTTCAGCTTATCCAGCCGGTAGCCGCCGTATTCGATGACGGTGGCCTCAAGCTCCGACGTGCGCCGCCGCGCCACGCAGCGATACGCCCGCGCCTGCAACTCGTCGAGCGATAGCGCGCCCGCCACGATGTCGTCGCCGCCGCAAGCCAACGCATCGCGCATGGCGGCGGCACTCAGATAGTGGCCGGTGACGAGAATGGGCAGATCATGGCGCGCGTGACAGGTACGCCACGTCGCGAGAAATGCAATCGCCTCGGCGTCGGTATCGGCATCGATGACCACCAGATCGGCATTGGCGCGCACCGAGAGATAACGAATCAGCTCAACGCGGCTATCGAAATCGATGACCCGGCAATTGCCGGTTCCTTGTTCAAGTGCAGAGAAGACGGCGCGAAGCGCTTTGCTGCGGGACAAAAGCACGATGACCATGCCGGGGCCTTTCGAGGGAAACAGCGGCGAGTCTGCCTCAGGCCCTCGGACACGCCGCAAATCTCAACAGCGCGTCATATTACGTCCTCTTACACGCACCATTGGGGTGCTGTGCGAAACCGAACGGCGCAAGTGCCCCGCGTTGATGACGCTCACGCGTTGATCGTCTCCGAAGGCGATTCGTCGAACTGCTTGCGATAGCTCTTGACCAGCGCCGAGCGGCTCGTCACACCCCAGCGATTCGCCGTGCCCAGTACCGACCCCATGACGCGTGCGTCATCCATCAATTCGTTGCGGATACCCTCGAGACGCAGTTTGCGAATGAGCGCGCCCGGCGACATGCCCAGCGAGCGCTTGAACACCATTTGCAACGCACGTTCAGTCACGTTGACCTGTGCCGCAACTTCGCGCGTGGTGAGTTCGCTGTGTGCAATGTGCTCGATGATGTAGCGATACGCCTTGCGATATTTGGCGGGCAAGCGCGTGGCGATATCGTCGCCGCGCGCCATCTGTGCCGCATCCGCCTGCGGGTCGAGACTGCGCGTCGGGGCGATCTGCGAACGCAGGCAGAACAGCGCCTGCAATGAATAGCTGGTGTACAGCGAGATGCCCTGATGGATCTGGCCGCGTTGGAACGCCAGCTTTGCGCTCACGTACAGCCATTCGAGATCGGAGTGACGGGCGGCATGATGTACGTCGCGGGCGCCGATCGCATCGAAGAGCCGCACCGCGACGTCGCCCTGTCCGCCCGCCAATGCCGCCAGCACGGCATTCAGCCTCAGATTCATCAGCACCTGTGGGCTGCCGCACGAACGCAAGCCGTCGAGCAAGTCGTTCAATGCGCCTGCATTGGCACGCACGCCCTCAGACAACTCGCCCAGATAGCGCATATAGGCGCGGTACCGGCGCACCAGCACGCCGTCGGTGGCCGAGGCAGCGTCGCTCGCGGCGGCACGATTGCCAAACACGTCGAGTCCGTCCGTAGCCTCGGTCTGGTGTGCCCCGCCCGACGCCGACTCTGCACTGAGCCACGCGGATTGCCAGAACACATGATCGGACAATGCCGACGAGCGGCGAATCTGCGAATGCAGCGAGATGTCCGAAAGCAATAGCGAAACGATGCTTTCCCAGATCGGATGAAGCGCATTAAGAAGCTCATTAACCGACCGGTCGGCTTGCAATAGCACTTGCATGGCGGCATGCGGCCGCCCCAGCCGATAGTCGACGATGGCCAGCCCCACACGCGCCTCAATTTCCTGCGCGGCATCGCTCGCGCGATCACGAATGATGCTGATGAAACAGTTGCGTGCCACGGCAAGCCGGTCGCGCAGCAACGCCTGCCAACCCGCATTACGCGCCGACATCAGGCGCAGCGCATCGCCACCGGCACGGCAACCGCGCTGCGCTCTCGCATAGCTCTGCTCGGCCTCCTCCTCAAGTTCGCGCAACACCTGAACGTCGGCCAGCGCACCGAGATTGGCACCTTGCACGTCTTGCCAATGCTTTTCGTTCTGGTCGGCAGTGCCGCAAATGGCCGCATAGGCACGCGGCCAGTCGCCGGCAAGCAAGGCGTCGGCGCAGCGTGGCATGGCGTTATTTGCGTTATGCATACGCGCACTCGCGATCAATGCGAAGTAGATCCGTGCGTTCATGAGGTTCGCTTTTCGGGGGGAATGGCAGGTAACTCAAGGTAGAACGCCATACCCTGCTGAATTCTCAACAACCTGATGCGAAATCCTCACTTTTCATATCGCCGGTTCAGGTGTTTATGTAGGGAGCGCTGCAAGACAGCACGGTGAGTCGAAGCATGTAAGAACGTATTTAAGACGGGTAATTGGAGATTCCGGTGAAGTTTGCAATTCTGACGAGAGACGTCGCGCTATACGAAGCCATTCGCACCAGCCTTAACACGGACGGGTCCTGTCAGCACTTCGACGACACCGCGCAGTACGCGATTGCCGCGACGCGCATCGGTTATTCGGCGGTCCTCATCGACGCCGCGCTCGGCCCGTATGAAATGCAGGGCGTGCTGGCCCGTCGCCGGGGTGCGCGAGGCGACGGGGCGCCGGTCATCTGCTTCGGCACACCGGCATGGATGCTCGATTTCGCATTTCGCTCAGGCTGCGACGATGTGGTGATGTATCCGGTCGATGTGGGCGAGCTTAGCGTCCGGCTGTCGCTCGCCATGCAGCGCCGCGTGACGGCGACCGCAGCGCGTAGCAACGAGATTCTGGAAGTGGGTGCCTATGTCGTCGATCGTGGCCGCGACACCGTTGCGATTCACGGACTCGACGTACCGCTGACGGCACGAGAGTTCGCCGTGGCATGGCTGATCTTCAGCCAACCGGAAATGCGCATCAGCCGGCAGCAAATTGCCGAAGCGATCTGGGGAAGCGACGAAAAGGTGGCCGCCCGAAGTATCGAGCAGCACGTGTACAAGCTACGCAACCGGCTGGGGTTGCGCGGTGATCATGGCCTGACGCTGCGCACGGTCTACGGTGGTGGCTACACGCTGGAGCGTCAGGGCAATCGGCACACCTCGCATGTGTCGCACCAACCCGGTGCCATCGGCACATTGCTATAACTATGTCGCCGACGCCGCCGATGCGGTGGCGTCCGGCAGCAAATCATTCGCTCACGCCGTCGACATCAGCGCAAACCTCTGGCCGTGGCGGCGCCATGTCACCACGTCCATATCGTCGACCGGATGAATCCCCGGACTGCGATCGCGTCGGGCGTCCTTGACTACACATGGTCGTCGCGGCATTGCCGACCGAGGGCGTCAGCAACAGCGATGACAACGACGAGGGCGATGGCTCGTCGGCCAGCAAGCGCGCACCGGCGAACGACAGCAACACGGCGCATGCAGTCGCCACGGCGGCAAACGTGCCCGCCGACCACCACACCAGCGGTCGCGCACGGGGAGCGGCGAAATGGACCACGCCCGGCATGGCGCCCGCCGCGAGTTGGCCGCCGAACATACGAGTCGCATGTGTGCGCACGAAACTGGCGTCATTGGCGCTGGACGCTTTGCGCGGCAACCCATGCGTGGTGCGTCCGCGTGTCAGCGCCAGCACGCTCGCCTTCAGTCCCGGCGGTACGGGCGGCGCCATGAGATCGTCGAACGCTTCGCGATACGGCAAGGCCGAAGCCCGCAACGCGGCCACACGCGCGCCCATGTCCTGCGAGCGGGCAATCGCGGCTTCGACCTGTAGACGCGCATCGTCTGACAAGGCCCCTTCGACATAGGACAGGAGCGTCTGGTCGTTGATCACCATTACTTGGATGTCTCTGCCAGCGCCGGCCGCAAGCGACGCGGCGCAATGCCGAACTGCGCACCGATGGTTTGACGCGCCGCCGACAGGCGGCCGGTCACCGTCGCCACGGGCACATCGAGAATCTGGGCCGCTTCGCGATAGCTGAACCCTTCGACTGCCACGAGCAGCAGCGCAATGCGCTGGGTCTGCGGCAAGCGCTCCACCGCGTCGACAATCTGCTGATGGCTGGCGTGCTCGTCGGGCAGTCCCGACACGCCATCGGCCACGTTCTCCAGCATCTCGTCGTCCCACGCCACACCGCTGCGGCTGCGCACGTTTCGGGCACGTAATTCGTTGACCCACAGCGAGTGGACGATCGAATACAGCCAGTTCAGCGGCGCACTGTCAGGGCGCAAGTGGGCATCTGCGCGCTCCAGCGCCCGCACGCAGGCGCGTTGGACGAGGTCTTCCGCATCGTGCCGGTCGCCCGTCAGACGCAATGCGAACGTCCAGAGCTTGGGCAGCATCGGGGGTAAAAGGCTCGCGAAACTCGTGTCGCGTTCGAAGTCCAGCATCGTCATCACCAAGCGCTCGTGCAGCATGCACGGCACCGATTATTCCCGTGCGCGCGTAAAGGAAATAATAAGATTCCCTCAACAGCCGCCCTCGCCAGATTCACCTGACGTTCCCTTCCTCACGCGCGCCCCGATCTGCGGACGCGTTCGTTCCGCACACCGACACCCTCCGCGCTGCCCCTAAGCGATTTCCCCTACCCGGATTCTCACGGCCTAATACAAAGTATTAGTTTTACTTAATTCGTTTTTGTTTTTAGGGCCTTAATCCCTACAATCCACAGAAATTCTTATATCGATGCATCGCTGCGCACCGGAAAACGCCCTCTCGCGCCACCGGCACGCACCGCCCGACCGGAGACAGGTTGATGAAAAAGCGTGCAGACCTCGACGTCAGATCGTTGCGGATCTTTGAAGCCGTGGCGTCGGCCGGCAGCCTCTCGGGCGCCGCCGACACGCTTGGCGTCACGCAATCGGCCATCTCGCAGGCCATCGCCCAGATCGAACAAACCGTGGGTACACGGGTGCTCGACCGCTCGCGCCGTCCGCTCAAACTCACGCCCGCCGGACTGGCGCTCTCGCGTCATGCCCGCCAGATCGTCGACGACATGGACCGCCTCATCGCGCAGGTGCAAGACGCCGACGTCGCCAGCCGTGCTGCGGTGCGCGTGGGCATGATCGACTCGTTTGCCGCCACCGTCGGCCCATCGATCGTGCGGCAGATGTCGGGCAGCACCAGCGAACTGCTGCTCTGGTCCGGGCTCGCCAACGGGCATGCGCAAGCGCTGCTTGCCCGCCAGCTCGACCTGATCGTCACCAGCGATCCCATGCACGACATGGAGCGTCTGGTGCGCCGTCCGATCTTCACCGAGCCTTTCATCGTCGTGGTGCCCAAGGCGCGCGAAGCCGAGCTTGCGCAAGCGGATCTGAGCGAACTGATTCGCACCCTGCCGCTGATCCGGTTCTCGGGACGCTCGCACTTTGGTGCCGTCATCGAGCGCCATCTGCGCCGCACGGGTCACTCGCCGCGCATGCATCTGGAGATCGACACGTCCGACGTGGTCATGTCGATGGTGGCCGCCGATCTGGGCTTCACCATCGCCACGCCGCTGTGTCTGCTGCAAGGCCGCGCGTCGCTCTCGCAAGTGGCCGCACTGCCGCTGCCCGGCCCCGCGTTGTCGCGCACGATTTATCAGGTCTCTCGCGAAGGCGAAGTCTCGGAGATGGCCTCGCAGTGCTTTCTTGCCGGGCGTCTCGCGCTGGCGCAAGAGGCATTCCCCGAGTTGCATCGCCTCATGCCATGGCTGGGCGAGCGACTCGCCTTGTGCTGATTTGCACTGACGTTCCCGCCTGACCGACCCCTCGCCCGATCACCGCTTACTGCCATTACTGCCATTACTGCAACACCCGCGCGCATCGTTCACCGCGAAATAACACATATCCAACAGGAGACACGCATGAACCCGTCACGACGCAAGTTTCTTCACACCAGCGCCGCCATGTCAGCCGTTGCCGCCACCGCCGGTCTGACCGTGCCCGGTATCGGCCGCGCAGCGGACGCCGCCACCGTCCAGTACGGGGGCTCGGCATGGCTCGGTCACTACCCCGCCTATCTCGCGATGAAGTCGGGTGCACTGACCGCCGCCGGCATCGATCAGCAATGGCAGTCGTTCGGTACGTCGTCGGCGCGCATGAGCGCGGTGCTCTCCGGTGGCATTGACATTGCCTGCACGGGCATCGTCTCGGCGCTGGCATTGATGGCGCGTGGTTCGAAGCACTTCTCGATCGTGGCCGTGCCGGAAAGCTTCGGCCGCGTTGAAGGTCTGTTCGTGCGTGAGGGCGTGAATTCGCTGCAAGACCTCAAGGGCAAGAAGCTGGGTGTGACCTTCGCGTCGAGCGCGCATCTGCTGGTGCTCGACCTGCTGGGCAACGCCGGGTTGTCGAACGACGTGACGGTGCTGAACGTGCCCGCCCCGGAACTTCCCGGTGCCATCCAGTCGGGTCAGATCGACGCCGCCGCTGCGTGGACGCCGCAGTTCAACCGTATTCGCGCCATGTCGGGCATGAAGCTGCTTGCCGACGACACGCAGTTCTCGCTCTACAAGCGCTACAACGTCACGCCCGGACCGGACGTGCTGATCGTGCGCAACGCGTGGGCCGAGAAAAATGGCGACGTGGTGCGCAAATACCTCAAGGTCTATTTCGACGCCTGCCAGACGCTGCGCGACAAACCGGATGAGGCCGCCCGTTCGCTGATCGGCTTGACCGGCATGTCGGCGCTCGACCAGATCGAAACGATCAAGGGCGCCGAGTGGTACAGCCTCGCGCAGCAAACGCAGTTGCTCAAGTCGCCGGGCAGCTATGTCGACGGACTTCAGCGTCTCGCGGAAATGCTCGTGACGTACAAGCAGATCGACAAAGCGCCGGCCGTGCGTCAGTGGATCAACACGTCGTATCTGTAAGCCCTGCGGCTGTGCCGTCGCGCCGGTGTTCGTGGGCCTCACGAGGCCGGCGCAAGTTCGAGGAGTCTGATTGTGAATCATCGTCAACCGTCCCGCGCCACGTTGCTCGGCGTGGGGTTTGCGTCCATCGTGGTGTTCCTGCTGGTCTGGGAACTCGCCTGCCGCACCGGGGCCATCGACCCCCTGTTTCTGCCGCCGCCCTCAGCTGTCGGCGAACGCATCATGGCCATGCTCAGCGACGGCACACTCGTCGCCAACGTGCTCGCCTCCACGCGTCGCGTGATGACCGGCTTTATCGCGGCCACCGTCGTCGCCATTCCGCTGGGCATCATTCTCGGCACGTCGACGTATGCACGCGCCGCGTTCGATCCGATCCTGTCGTTCCTGCGCCCGCTGCCGTCGATGAGCTGGATTCCGCTCTCGCTGCTGTGGTTCGGTATCTCGGAGACGCAGAAGTACAGCATCGTGTTCATGGGCACGTTTGCCCCGGCGCTGGTCTACGTGATCGAAGCGACACGCAACGTCGACCCGCTGTTGATCCGTGCGGCCCGCAATCTGGGCGCGGGGAACTGGCAAGTCATGCGTGAAGTCATTCTGCCGGCGAGCCTGCCGCAGATTCTCTCGGGCATGAAGATCATTCTCGGCCTGTCGTGGACGTGCGTGATCTCTGCCGAACTCGTCGCCGCGCGCGAAGGGCTGGGCTTTCTCATCATGAACGGCAAGGAGTTCTTCCAGACGGAAGTCGTCGTGCTCGGCATGGTGATGATCAGTGTCACCGTGCTGGTGACGGACGTGGTGTTTCGCGCCATCGAGCGCAAAGTGTTGAGGTGGCAGGCATGAACGATCGCATCGATTCGAAGGTTTCCCCGTCCCCGACCTCTTCCTCGCCCGCCATCGATCGGGGGCAGACGATGATCGCCATCGAAGGGATCTCCAAGCGTTATGGCGACTTTCAGGCGCTGGAGCGTGTGGACATGAACATCGCCCGCGGCGAGTTCGTGGTGCTGCTCGGTGCGTCGGGTTGCGGCAAGTCGACGCTGCTCAACCTGATCACCGGCTTCGATGAACCGACGACCGGGCGCATCGTGGTCGCTGGCCGCGAGGTCAAGGGCATCGATCCGCACTGCGGCATGGTCTTTCAGCAATACGCCTTGTTCCCGTGGCTCAGCGTGCTCGATAACGTGGCGTTCGGCCTGAAGATGAAGGGCATCGACAAGGCCACGCGCTATGCCACGGCGCGTCGCTATATCGAAATGGTCGGTCTCACCGGCTTTGAAGATCGCTACCCGAAGGCGCTGTCTGGCGGCATGCGCCAGCGAGTGTCGATTGCCCGCGTGCTGGCCAACGACCCTGACGTGATTCTGCTCGACGAGCCGTTTGCCGCGCTCGACGCGATGACGCGTCAGGTGTTGCAGGAAGAGCTGTTGCAGATCTATCAGAAGAGCGGCAAGACCATCGTGTTCATCACGCACTCGATCGATGAAGCGCTAATGCTCTCGACGCGCATGGTCATCATGAGTGCACGCCCCGGGCGCGTGGCTTGCGATCTGCCCAATGATCTGCCGATGCCGCGCAACGCGCAGGTACAACTCTCGCCCCGTTACAACGAACTCAAATCACAAATCTGGAACACCGTGCAAACGGAGGTCATGCGCAGTCTGGAGAGTCGCGCCGCCTAGGCGGCCTGCCCTCATCGGCCTATCTGGCCTATCTGGCCCATCCGGCCAGTCTGGCCTGCCGCGAGAATCCCCATGCATGCCCGCATACGTATAGTCATGTCTAATCAAGTCAACGCCTCCCGATCCGCTCGCAGCAGCTTTCCCGCCTACCAGGCGGGTGCCGGCTGGAATGCCTTACTTCCCGCTCGCGTCCCGCGCACGCAACCGCCCGTCGAGCGCAGTTTTGACGTCATCGTCATCGGCGCCGGGTTCACTGGTCTGGCTGCCGCCCGGCGTGTGGCCGAACTGCGGCCCGAAGCCAGCGTGCTGGTGATCGACGCCACTACCGCCGGCAACGGTTCGTCGGGACGCAACTCAGGCTTTCTCATCAACCTGCCGCACAACACCGGCATGGGCGGCCACGGCAGCCCGGTACAGGTGGCGCGCAAGCAGATCCGGCTGTACGACATCGGGCTGAAGTGGTTGCATGAGTTGATCACCACACACGGCATCGATTGCGGCTGGAACCCGGTCGGCAAGTATCACGCGGCTGCGACGCCCGACGGTGAGCAACGCCTGCGCGACACGCTTGCGCAGTATCGCGAGTGGGGCGTGTCGTTTCGCGAACTCTCGCGCGACGCGCTGCACAGCGAGATCGGCACCGACTATTACGGCTACGGCTATCACTCCGAGAACAATGTGTTCGTGCAGCCTGCGGCGTTGGTGCGCGGGCTTGCTGACACCTTGCCCGCGAATGTGCGTCTGTGGGAGAACGAGCCGGTGGTGGCGCTCGACGGCAACGGGCCGTTCACGGTCACCACAGCAACGACCCAGTTGAGCGCAGGACAGGTGATCGTGGCCAACAACGGCTTTGCGCGAAAGCTGGGCTTGGCGCGCGACCGTGTCTTCACCATCTACACCTATGCCGCGATGACCCCGGCGCTGGCGGCGGACGAGTTAGCAAAGCTCGGTCCGGCGCAGGAATGGGGCGTGATTCCGGCCAATCGTCTGGGTACGACCTTGCGCAAGACGCTCGGCGGCCGCTTCGTTGTGCGCAGTGCCTATTCGTACGAGAAGGAACGCCCGATGGGCGATGTAACGGCCATGCTGACCGACTCTTACCGACGCCGATATCCGCAGATGGCCTCGCACAAGTTCGAACACGTGTGGGGCGGCGTGACGGCACTCACCCGCAACGGCGCGCTGTACTTCGGTGAAGTACGCAAGGGGTTGTACACGTCGCTCGGTTGCAACGGCGCTGGCGTGCTCAAGGGCAGCATGTTCGGCAAGCTGCTGGGGGAGATGGCGTGCGGACACCAATCGCCCGAGCTTGCCGACGCGCTGGGGTTCGAGCGCCCCTCGTGGCTGCCGCCGGAGCCGATCCGGCGCGTGGCGATTGTCTCTGCGATCCAGTATCAGAAGCATCGCGCCGGGCTGGAGCGGTAATCGCGCATTGGTGTTCGGCGGTTGCCAGAACGGGGCAACCGCCTTCGTCGAAGTACGTGCCCAAGTCGGCGTGACTGTGGGCAGCGAATTCTTCGAGCTCCTTGAGTCGATGTCGATGCCATCGTGCAGACTGGCCGGATGAATCGCAACTTAGCGCCGTGTTAGTGCGCCGATTCGTCAAATGCTTTACTGATGAATTCCGGGCCGTTGCCGCCCACAACAAGTCAGGGCTACCGTGTTGCTGGAGCGGCGCTTCCGCGAACAGCCATCACGCCCTGGATGTCGGGCGCTTTGTCGGCGACCAACCGTTTGAGCCCCCCGCTCGCTTCTTCCCATTGGTGCAATCGCCGGGCCTGCGCGGCCTCCAGGTCGCAGTGAGCGTTACACCACTTATAAAACGTTGCGTCCGAAACGTCGCGTTTTCCGCAAAGATTGGCGACCGACTCGCCTGCGCCCCTTTTAGCGCAATATTAACTTCCCCCGTCAAATTACGACCTCTTCATAACACTACTTTTCCCATATCGTTATCACCATATTTCCAGACAAATCATTGAAATTACAAAGGCAAAATTCACAAGATCGATCGCCCACCCGATATTGCATTGACTCAATCAACCGGGCTCCAGTAGTCTGAGTTCGCCGAGTCTATCTAAGGCAATGGGCTTCTGGTGTGATTTGGCGGTCGCCGCTATTGATGGCGGATCATGTTTTTTCTATGAGGCGAGTTATGAATGAAACTATTTCCCTTGATACTCTGCATTCGGCACTAGTCCAAAAAGAAGTTTTCCGGAAGATCTTCGAATACCGCAGTATGGCCTGGTGTAACGTCAACCCATCCAAGGCTTCCAACTCCCGATAATATAAACAACAAAGGCTGCCAAAAATGGCAGCCTTTTACTTTTTACATGCCAAAGTGATCTATGGCGATCAATCAATATGTCCGATAATTTCCGCCGGCATCACTTACAAATCATCTTCATACCAAGCTAGCGCATCTACCCGATATTAATCAGAATATTCGCATTGATGAATGCTTGAAATTTTTATTTCTCGCATCAATTCGAATGAAACAACATAAAAATACTTATGCTGTCGTCAGTAAATTGATTGACGAAGTATGGCATGAATGCATTCTTCAAACTCAAGACTACGCGCTTTTATGTGAACGACTCCCCGGGAAATCTTTTATCCATCACAGCTCGTCGCCAGGCGGGTACCCGGAGCACGTAATGAACTACGGCGCGGACGCGGCAGCGGATGAGCAAGTGTGGTGGCTCAAATACTACTACCTCCACTTTGGCGAGCAGACGGCGGCGTCGGCTAAGCACTGGATCGGGGTGGTATTTCTGATGGACACGTTTGGCCTGTCAATTGACGACATCAATCGCGTCGCCAGCGGGGAAGTCGTTCAGAAATCGGGGGTCCCGTGAGGCATATCTGCCTTGGGCCGTTCGCTGTTCATCCCGATCATCTGGGTACAAAACGTAGCGTACGAAATGTCGCGTTTTCCGCAAAGATTGGCGACCGACTCGCCTGCGCCAATTTTAGGGAAACGTTAATTCTCCATCGTCAAATTACCACCTCTTTATAACACTACTTTTCCCATATCGTTACCACCATATTTCCAGACAAATCATTGCAATTACAAAGGCAAAATTCACAAGATAGATCGAAACCAAGATATGGCATTGACTCAACCAACTGCACTCCATTAGCCTGAGTTTGCCGGATCCATCTAAGGCAATAAGCTTCTGGGAAGATTTGGCGGTCGCCGCTGTCAATATTGATGGCGGGTCATGATTTTTATTCTATGAGGTGATTTATGAATGGAATTATTTCCCTTGACACTCTGCGTTCGGCGCTAGCCAAAAAAGAAGTTCTCCAGAAGATCTTCGAATACCGCAGCATGTCCCATTGTCAATACCCCCCGTGCAATGTTCGAACGCCCCAATAATATAGAAAGTAAAAGGCTGCCAAATTGGCAGCCTTTTACTTTTCTCATCTCAAAAGGATCTATGGAAATCAATCAAAACATTCGAGAACTAACTCCGGCATCGCTTACAAATCATCTTCACACCAAGCTAGCGCATCTACCCGATATTGAGCAGAATATTCGCATTGATGAATGCTTGAAATTTCTATTTCTCGCATCAATTCGGATGAAACAGCATAAAAACACATATGCTGTCGTCAGCAAATCGATTGACGAAGTATGGCATGAATGCATTCTTCAAACTCAAGACTACGCGCTTTTATGTGAACGACTCCCCGGGAAATCTTTTATCCATCACAGCTCGTCGCCAGGTGGGTACCCAGAGCACGTAATGAACTACGGCGCGGACGCGGCAGCGGATGAGCAAGTGTGGTGGCTCAAATACTACTATCTCCACTTTGGCGCGCAGACGGCGGCGTCGGCTAAGCACTGGATCGGGGTGGTATTTCTGATGGACACGTTTGGCCTGTCAATTGACGACATCAATCGCGTCGCCAGCGGGGAAGTTGTTAAGAAATCGGGGGTCCCGTGAGGCATATCTGCCTTGGGCCGTTCGCTGTTCATCCCGATCATCCGGGAGTGGGTTCATCCATTCTGCGATGGACAGTTACTAGACTCAATCATGTGTATGGGGCAGACATTGTCTTGGTCGGACGCGTCAAACCTTTCTTCTATTTTTTCGCCCCGGCAAAAGCACGGGGGTCAGACGCGCGCTTCCGCGGGAGCTTTATGACTTGCTCAGCGCCTGCACTAGCGTGTTGCCAAAAAGCGTGAGCGACACGCCTGCCAGCATCACCAACGCCCCGGCGAGCTTGATCGCGGAGACCTGACGCGTTACCACGCCGATGAGTCCGAAGTGGTCGATGGCGAGCGACGACAACAACTGTCCGGCGATGACGAGCGCCAGCATATTGGCAAGCCCGATGCGGGGCGCCAGCAGCACGGTGCAGAAGATCGCCCCCGCACCCAACAGCCCGCCCGCGAAACGCCACACGGGTTGCGACGGCACGCTTGCGATGGCGGCGGCAAGACCGCCTTTGCCAATCGCAATCGCCGCCAACGCCACCGTGCCGATGGCAAACGAGACGAGCCCCGCCGCTACCACGTTGCCGCCAAGCCCACCCGCAAGCTGGCTGTTGACGGCTGCCTGCACGGAAATGGCCGAGCCCGCAGCAAACGCCAGAAGAAACAGAATGAGGTTCATAGTCGCTGACTCGCTTGCCTGAAGCTCATGCCTGCGCCAGTTGCGGCGGCGTATCGGCAAAGATGTCCGGCGCGTAACCAACACGTGCGAACAAATGCGTACGCGACGCTTCCGTCGCGTGTTTGAGCGCTTGCATATCGAGTCCCAGCAGCTTGCCGCCCGACTTGCGAATCCGGCCTCCGACGATGACCGTGTCGACGTTACTGCGCTCCGCCGCATGGACGATGGTCCCGATAGCGTTGTTCGACGGATAGAGATTGATGTCGTCCGCGCGAATCAGGACGAGGTCCGCCTGCTTGCCCGGCGCAAGCGATCCGGTCGCGTGCGACAGTCCGGCGACGCGGGCGCCGTTGATGGTGGCGGTCTCCAAGATGCTGCGCACCGATACGGGGGCCGGCGCCGACGTATCTCCCTGATATCGACGGTGCTGCACCAAGCCGCGCTGCATGACATAGGCGGCACGCATTTCACCGAACATGTCGCCACCGTACGACGCCTCGACGTCGATGCTGATAGCGGGCGCGATACCGTGATCGATAGCGCGCTGATAGACCGTCAGCCCTTCCTCAAGACCATACTGCGCGTCGGAGCGCGGGCAGACGTTCACGTTCACGCCCGTCTCGCGCAAGATTTCCCACTGTTCGTCGGTCAACCCGGTGCAATGGTTGAAGATGTTGTCCGGCCCAAGCAGACCTTCGTCGCGCAATTCCGGCAGCAACTTGCCCATGTCCGCGCCCAGAAACTCGGTGACGATGCGCAAGCCCAAGCGACGCGCTTCAGCCCATGTGTCGCGATCCCATTGCGACATCATCGCCATGGTGACCAGCGCATTGTCGTCCTCGAAGCGCTCCTGCTTGAGGCGCGCGAGATCCTGCGGCCAGTGCTGCGCCCATGCCCCGGCTAACGGCTTGCCCGGGGCATAGACGGCGCGAATACCCGCATCCTGAAGCGCGTCGATCGACGCATCTGAGTGCGCCGGGCTGCGCGCATTGTGCGAATTGTCGACGAGCGTTGTGATGCCTGCGTCGAGTGCGCCAAGCGCCGTCAGGAGATTGCCGACGTACATGTCCTCCGGGCGGTAGTGCGTCGCCACGGAGAAATGGGTCGAGCGCAGATAGTCGAGCAGCGTCGGCGAGTTTGGATCGAGACGACGCAACTGGCCTTCCCACGCATGGCGGTGCGAGTCGACAAAACCCGGCATCGCGATCATGTTGGATGCGTCGATGACTTCAGCGCCTTCAACCGCGTCCCCGCTCAACTCGGCACCGATGACGGCGATGCGGTCGCCTTCGATCAACACATCGCCGCGTGCCAGATCGCCTACGGAGGCATCCATGCTGACGATGGCAGCCCCCTTGATCAGGAGACGTTTACCGGCGGCTACCGGCGTGAGCGGTGCCACGATGTGACGCAGAGCATCCCACGACGTCGAAGGGTACGAATTGGCTGGCATTATTCTTCCTGAGCGAATAATCGGCACGAGAGCGATTTCGTCATCAGGCGGTGGCACCCTGTGTGACTGGTGGCGGCCTGCAAGAAGCGAAACCCTGTCTTGCCTTTGAGAGAGGGCGCCACCGGGAATCGGTCGGCGTCCCGCGATGGCGACAGGGTTCAATGTAAAGACCGGCGTGTGGCGCGACAATCACCTATACTTTTCATACTTTGTGAAGCTGGGAATACATAATGCGAGGCAGCGAATTTGCGGATATCCGGGCATTTGTGACGGTCGCCGAGCAAGGCGCGTTTGCTCGCGCGGCGAATGCGCTGGCCGTCTCGCCGTCGGCGCTCAGTCAGACGATCCGGTCATTGGAGGAACGTCTGGGCGTGCGTCTCTTCAACCGGACAACCCGCAGCATCAGCCTCACGGATGCGGGCAACGCCTTGTTCGAGCGCATGCAACCGTTGCTGGCCGAGTTCAACGCCGCGCTCGACGAGGTGAATCACTATCGCGACAGCCCGGCGGGCACGCTCAAGGTCTGCGCGCCGCAAATGGCCATCATCCATTTGCTTCAGCCAATGCTCGGTGTGTTTCAGGACAAGTACCCCGACGTGGTGCTCGATCTGACCAGCGACGAGAGTCTCGGCGACATCGTGGCGCGTGGCTTTGACGCCGGGATTCGACTGGGCAGGCACGTAGATCAGGACATGGTCGCGGTGCGCGTTGGCCCGGACCTGCGGCAGATTGCCGTCGCTTCGCCCGAATATCTGAGCAAGCATGGCCGCCCAGAAACGCCACAAGACCTGCACCGTCACAAGTGCATCAACTGGCGTCGCGCGGGTCAGAGCGGCGTGTACAACTGGGAATTTGCGAAGGACGGGCAGTGGTTCGACATTTCCGTCAAAGGCACGCTGATCGTCAACGACTGCGCGGTCGCCCTGCAAGCGGCACTCGATGGACTTGGCGTGACCGTCTGGACCGAAGACTGGATGAAGCCGCATTTGCAGTCTGGCCGGTTGGTGCCGCTGCTTGAGGCGTGGTCACCGCTGACGCCGGGTTTTTACCTCTATCACCCGAGTCGCGTGCGCATGCCGGCGGCACTGCGCGCGTTCATCGATGTAGCGAAGACCGTGTCGATGGAAATGGCGCAGGCCAACCGGGCGCCGGCCGTTTCTGCCTGAAGGCTTCGCGACCGGGCCGTTTATAGCGACATCAGGAATCGCAGCAGATCGGCCCGTGCCTGCGGCGACATCGCACGATAGCGCTCTCGCGCGAGCTGCCCTTCACCGCCATGCCACAGAATGGCTTCCTGCACCGTACGAGCACGGCCATCGTGCAGATAGGTCGCGTCGGGATTCACTAGCGCCGCCAATCCCAGTCCCCACAACGGCGGCGTACGCCAATCGCGCGGCCCGGCGAGAAAGTCCGGACGCCCGTCTGCCAGCCCATGTCCCATGTCGTGCAACAACAGGTCTGTGTAAGGCGCAATCTCGCGATTGGCCATCGCAGCCAGCGGCGGGAACGCCCCCGTGCGCAAGCTGGGCGTGTGGCATGCGGCGCATCCGTTCTGCGCGAATAGCTGTTCACCGCGCTTGACCTGCACATCGTCGATATCGCGACGCGGCGGCACTTCCAACGTGCGCTGGAAGTATTCGATGGCGTCGAGTTGCGTGGCGGTCAGATCGGGCTGGCCGTCGGTCGGGGCCGCACGGCACGCGGTCTGCACTGCCGGGCAAGTCTTCTCGGGAAACAGCGGCGAGGTGATGCCCAGATCGCCGACGAAGGCGCTTGCGATCTGTTGGCGTATCGACGGTTGATTGGCCTTCCAGCCGAAACGCCCGACGACCTGACGCTTGGCGGCCACGTCCCACACGCGATTGACGCGCCCACGCACCCCATCAGGCAAACGGCGAGCCGCCAACGCGTGAAGTGTTGCGTCGTCGATGGCTTCAAGCCAGCCGAGTCCATAGACCGGAGAACCGACCCGCGCCGATGTCATCGTGCCATGCCCGAGCGGTCCGAACGCCAGATCGCTGAACACGAGTTGCGGCACGCGAAGGCGCACCGTTTCTCCGCCGGCCAGCCGTTCGATGCGCTCTGTGTATTGCACGCGCACCTGCCCTTCCGCCGGTACGCCGGGAATCGCCTTGTCGCCGAGTTGGTCGCCGTAGTTTGGATGCTCGCGCGGCGCGCCCGTCGGCGTGCTTCCCGGCACGCTCAAACGAACGAGTAGGCCGCGAGGCGCTTCGTCTGGGCCAAGCGGTGCGTTGCCGCGTCCGAACTTCACGTGACACGCGATGCACGAGATCTGGTTGTAGACCGGTCCGAGTCCGGCAATGCGCCGATCTGCCGACGGGTACACCACCCAACTCTGACGGAACAGCGAGCGCCCTTCGGCAAACTGCGCGAGTGACGCGTCGTCGTCCACTACGGACGCCATCGGCATGCCGAACGCTTCGCGTGTCACGGGTGCCGCCGTGGGCGCTGTGATGGGCGCGGCAACGGATTGCGACGCGGCGTCGAGCGGCATCAGACTGCCTGCGACGCCCATCACACTCATCAAGCTGGCCACGATTGCCGTCAGACGCCCTCGCCACCGGCGCTGTTTTGCCTGCACTACTTGCCTGAACATACCGCCCCGTCGGCCAGCCATTCACGCACTTGTGCCGTGCGAGCGTTCAATGCCTGCGACCACGTCGCCTCCAGCGCACTGGCCTTCGTCTGTGCGGCGGGGTCTTGGCGTCTGCGGTCGAACATCGCTCGCAGCGCCGGGTCAGCGGCGGTGTTGGCATCGATCGGCGGCTGCGTCAGCAACGCACGCGCCTTCTCGAGACAGACGGGATCGACGCTCGCTACCGGCTTTGCAGTACCGTTGCCTTCTGTGCCCGCGAGTTGATGCCAGCGCGTCCAGAGTTCGGTCAGTTCCGCCTTGCGACGCGTGAGGAATACGTCGAACAACGCGTTGTCGAGTGAATAGCGCGCGAGACCCAGCGTCTCCTCATACGTCACGCCCGCTGTCGCCGCGTTGGCGGCAAACGGGTCATACGTCCCCTTCGGTGCATCGCGATACACGCTCGGGCGCACGGGTAGCTTGCGCACGTCCAGCGCGAACAGCAGCCGTTGCCCGGCGTCAGACAGCACGAAGCTGACAAACGTGCGCGCCGCACCGAGATGCGGCGTATCGCGCAAGATGCCGATGTGCGCTGGTGAATAACCCGTGCCCGGCGGGTACACGAAGGTCAGCGGCGCGCCATTCGCAATAGCGGAGCTGGCGAAGAAGTCGATGGTGACGGCCACCGAGATTGGCGCACGCATGCCGTGCGACAAGCTGGCAAACGCGCCGCCTGTCTCCGCGAACACGAAGTTCGCTCCGGCCTCGGAGAGCAATGCCCAGCCCTTGTCCCAACCTTCGGCTTGCAGCACCACATCGAGCAACGTGGGCGCGAAGCCCACGCGGCTCGGCACCGGAAACATGATGTGTCCGCGATAACGCGGCAGCGTGAGGTCCTGCCACGTTTTAGGTGCGGGCAGCCCCTGCCGCGCCAGCGCCGCCGGATCGAGCATAAAGCCGAACCCGGCAATTTCCGACGCGACGAATCGCCCGTCCGGATCGGAGATGCGGAACTTGCCGACGTGAGACGGCAAGCCCGTGAGATCGACGTCGAGCTTGCGCAGGGAACCTTCCTGCCCGAGATCGGCGAAGTTGCGCACGGCGGGCGACCAATAAACGTCGACCCCGCCCTGCTTCGGGCCTTGCAGGTAGTCGTAAGCGTCGCGATGCTGACGCCACAGAATTTGCAGCGCGATCTCGGGATGCTGCTTCTCGAACGCACGCTCGAAGGTCGCTACCACCTCCTCCGGATAGCTCGTGAGCACCGTCAGGGTTTCGCGCTGTGTTGCACTCGCGGCCTTCGGTGGCGCGACCGTTGCCGTTGCGTCGGCCGCATGGGCCGTTGCCACGACGCCGGTCGTTGCCGAGAGTGTTGAAAATGCCGTGATCGCCGCGAATGATGCGAATGCGAGCGTTCGAATCGTCTTGCCTGCCACTGCCTGCATACCCTGCTCCATCAGAACGTGTAATTCAGATTCACGTAGTAGTTACGACCGGCTTCCGGGTATCCCTCGGTGTAGGCGTAGTTGCGATCGAAGATATTGCGCACGCCGAATTCGGCCGTCACGTTGTGCACCACTTTCCACGCGAGTTTCGCATTGGCGATGCCGAACCCGGCGGCCACGCGACGCCCGTCGCTTGAACTGACGCGCGACGATGTGAATTCCGTATCGCCGCTCACCGCGACCTTCGATGTGATGTTCCACTTGCCGTACAGGAACAGCTTATGACGCGGCACATCGGTCAGCACAATCGACGGATCGCTGCGGTTCTGACGGTTGATGTACGTGTAGTTGCCACCGACTTCGATGTCGTCGCCGATCTGGCTATTCACCGACGCTTCGATACCCTGCGCCACCACGTGCCCGACGTTCTGCATCTGCGTGCACGGCGGGCTGCTGCAAGCGCTGGCCGGAAGCGATGCGGCCTGAATCAGGTTGCGAATGTCGCTGTAGAACAGGTTCACCGCGCCTGTGGTGCCCGGCGCGATGCGCTCGCTGTAGCCGATTTCCACGTTGGTGGCGTGCTCGGGGCGCAGGCTGGCATTCGGGATGGCCGTGCCCATGCGATACGAGTAGCGATCCTTGATCGTGGGGAAGCGGCTCTTCTCAGCGACGCCGAGGTGCAGCTTGCCGGTCGGCGAGGTCTTGTAGACCATGCCCAATTGCGGATTCCACGCGTCGACGTTGTCCTTCGGGAACCCGATGATCTGGTTCGCGGCATTGACGTCTTCGGCGCGGCGCGTGATGCGCTTGTCGTAACTCACGCCACCCTGCACGGCAAACCGGTCGGTGAACTCGTGGGTGTCTTCCAGACCGAACGACAGCGTCGCGTCTTCGAAATGCTGATCCGGTTTGCCCGGATTGATTTCGTGGTGGAAGTCGTTCTTGATGTGCGCCGCGAACTTCACCGTGTTGGCGGTGAAGAGCTTGGTGCCGACTTCGGCGCTTGCGCCCCACGTGTGATCGTCATACGACGAGTTGGACGACGACTTTTTGAGCTGTGTCGAGTACGTGGCGTCGTCGTACATGCTCAGACCGTTCTTGTAACGGTCGTAATAGGCGCGCACTTTCACGTAGCTGTCGCTGCCCAGTTGCGTGCGCGAGATGTAGTAGAGGCTTTCCTTGTCCCAGTACGGCCAGCGCCAGTAGCGCACGTTCTGCGTCGGATCGGTGCCGGCGTAAGGCGGGTTGCCCTTGCTGCCGACCTGATTAATGTAATTCAGCGAGTATTCGTCGGTCGCGTTCGGCGTGAAGCCGATCTTGACGTTGATCTTCTTGTCGCGATTATCCGAGTTGTTACGGCGTCCCGGTGCTTGCGCGGGGGCGCCCTTGAACGCATCGGACAGCGTGTAGAAATCGCGTTCCAGATACGAGCCGCTGACTTGGAAGTACCACAGGCCTTGATTGCTGCCGAGGTTGAAGTTGCCTTGATAGCCGTTGTTGGCGAACTTACGGTCGAACACCAGCCCACCGCCGATGTTGCCTTCGAAGGTGCTTTGCGGACGGCGTCCGACCAGATTGATCACGCCGCCCAGCGTGTTCGGACCAGCGAGCACGGTGCTGTAGCCCTTCTGGACTTCGATCGCGCCGATGTCGAAGGTGGTAAAGCGTGCGAGATCGACGTAGCCGTCATACGAGACGTAGACGGGGATGCCATCGATGAGTACCGGCACCTGCCGCATGTCGAAACCGCGCACGTACACCATCTCTTCGTTGCGCGGCCCGACCTTCGAGATGTTCACGCCGGGCATCATGTCGAGGGCGGCGCCGACCGTGACACGGTTGGCCTGCTCGATCTGCTCGGCGTCGAGCGTTTGTGTACCGATCGGCATGCGATCGCTTTTTGCGGTCACGTCGACGCGGCCCAACTCGAATACCGGTTCTTCTGCGGCATACCCCATGGTCGACGACATGGCTGCCGCCACCATCAACGGAAGCTTACGCTTCGACAACTTCTTCATCGTAAAACGCACTGCTTTGTCCCCTCTTCGTCTTGTAGTTAGTCGTTATATATCGACTTATATAACGATAGTCGCGCGAAATGCCGGACGCGAAACGACGCGCCAGAACCCTTCGGGGTCCGGTGGTGGCAAATCGGGAGCGGATCGCGCGAACGCGGTTGCGCCGTATGAAACAAACAACGGCGGAGGCAGCGTAGGGGAAAGTAAAAATCTTGGCAAGCGAATGACGACCTATGTTCATCATTCATCTGCCGTGATAGTGGTTTTCGGGACGGTCGTCAGGCATGCCAAGTAATTAACAAGGTAACAAGGCAAGGCGGTTTGGGGTGCTGAGGCGATGGCTCGGGCAATGCAACCGGCTCATGGGGTGGATGATGTCCCGGGTTGCACGCGTTGCAACCCGGCTTGATACACTGGCCGACGGCGGCGCCATGCCGCACCTCACTCCTCCACTCGGACAGGATCACAGGATGTACATCGTCGAACTGACTTACCTGCAACCCACGAGCGCGATCGACGTGCAACTCGTCGCGCATCGCGAGTTTCTTGCCACGCAATATGAGCGCGGGTTGTTCATCGCGTCCGGTCCCAAGAACCCGCGCGACGGCGGCGTGATCATCGTCTCCGGCAAGGTGTCTCGCGCCGAGCTCGATGCGCTCATCGCGCAGGACCCGTTCCACATTCATGGTCTGGCGGATTACCGTGTCATCGAGTTTTCGCCGGTCAAATCGCACCCGCAAGTGACCGATTTGCTGTAAGGCAGCCCCGCTGACCCTGCTGAGTTTGTATCGCCATGTATCTGACGCGGGCACGGACACAAAGCGTTGCCTGCGAACGTTGCGCAGACACAAGGCCGATACAGCCGCTTAGTTCAATGCGAGAAGTCGATGTTGCAAGGGCCGGGACCTTCCCGGCACGGACATCGTTTCGCGTCGATCAACGGCGCACTACTCGTTACTCAGTACTCAGCGGAGGCACCTCATGACCCAACTCGACAAAGTTCTCTACACCGGCCGCACCCACACCACCTCGGGCGGCCGCGACGGCACCGCACGCAGCGACGACGGACGGCTCGACATTGCTCTGTCATCGCCGGGCACCAAGGGCACCGGCACGAATCCGGAGCAATTGTTCGCTGCCGGCTGGTCGGCGTGCTTCATCGGTGCCATCGGGCTCGCGGCGCAAGCTGCCAAGGTGACGCTGCCGGAAGATCTGTCGGTCGATGCCGAAGTCGACCTTGGCCGTGTGGGCGATGGGTATGCGCTGCAAGCGCGTCTCAAGGTGAACTTGCCCGGCGTGCCGCGGGACACGGCGCAGGCTTTGGTGGATGCAGCGCATAACACCTGCCCGTACTCCAAGGCCACGCGCGGGAATATTGACGTGACGATTACGCTGGTGTGACGTGGGATCGTTCGGTGCTTGCTTCCTCTTGAGTGGTTGATGGGGAGGCGGCACCGGACGGTTTTATTGCAGTGTTGTTGGAAACACAAAGGGCGGGACGACATGTTTCTCATGTCGTCCCGCCCTTTCTTGTTTCGGGTGGCTGCCGTGTCAGCGACAGCCATGTCCTGCGTTGCGAAACCTGTGGTTGCTCACGCACCCTTGTACAGCGTCATGTTCAGGTGATCGATCTGACCCGACGTTTCAGCGGCGACGAGTTGATTGTGAACCTGCGAAGCGCTCAGTTCCGGACCGCTTTCCGGCGTCCAATGCGCCGCTTGCACAGCATTGCCGGTGCTCGTGAGTACATCGTTCGTGCCAGCCGCATAAGCCACACCTGCGGTACCAAGGGTTGCAAGCGAAACAGCGATCATCAGTGCTTTCATGGTGACTCTCCAAAAGGTTCAAATAGGGCAACGCCCGGATCGTGGGCTGCTTTGCGATGCCACCGCATCGATCCGCCGTTGTTGCTATTTAAACTTCGGGAGGTATCTGCCGTTTGTCTGGGAGTCTGGCGAGCGTGATTGTATGTACCGGAGAGCGTGCGGGATACATGGGGATACAAATTCGGGGAGATTGGTGTCGTACGCAAGACCTTCAGGATGGTATTGGAGTTGCGACTAAAGAGTCTCGACGCGGGACGTCATGAGACTGATTTCGGTCACATTCCGCCAGTTACCAGATATCCACTAGTTTTTCCGGGCGGTCTCTTTCTCGTTTATAACGGACATTAGTTTCCCAAAGGGGACGCCATGCCATTCAATCCTGCCAACATACTTCAGCGCCTTCCTAGCAAACACCATAAGTCAGCACAGCATAATTACCACAAACCTCTAAAAATTCAACAATAAAATTGAAAAAACATATTAAAGCACAACCATCTAAACTTCGATCCAATCGGACTCGGCCTTCAAAAGCAGAAAAACCAAGCTTAATCAAGCGATGGACTCCTGTAGCTGCCTTTGCGGGTCTAATATTATCCGTCCCAATGGCAGGAAAAACGCTTTATGACGCATTCAGAATCAAAGACGACGCACTAAATATTCAGGTTGCATCTTACGAGCAAGATGGGAAATACATTAATATCGGGGTTGTTTACAGCAATGCAGGTGACTATACGGAGATCGTGGCTGGCGTCACATCGCTTATAGGTCAGATAGAACGCCGCTCTGGACAAACCCTAGCATTCGAGCAAGGCAAATGCACAAAACCAATATCAGTTAAACCCGGGGAGACGGTTATGGCTCGATATAGAGTTATTTTTAACACAAATGATAGCCGAATAGTTCCGCTCCCCGAGTTTGACAGAACAATATTTTCAGCGATGCTCGACTTCGACGTAGTGCATAGGACACAAGGTGTTCTCCACCAGCGAATTCTCATAGGTGATTTGACGCCTTGGCGTAACGACCCACTCTCTGGCGACGTTAATTTCACTTTTGAGACCGTCAAATTTCCTGTTAACTTTGCGGTCGGCGCCCCGCGCGTTAAGCTTGGAACATATCCCCAATCGCCTGAATTTTTAGTGCCGGACACTTGCAGCAGCTGAGGCCGCCTAAAAGACAGTACACATCAACCACGATCTCGCTTTATTCCACTTACATTTAAACAACACCGCAATATTATTATTTCATTCACACCATTTCTGGTGGAAATTTGGTGTAAATCGGCTCTGTCCACCATAAATCACAAACAAGGTAAGTGGTCGCCGCACCTCGGAAATCGCCACCCGAACGGCACTAAATCAATTGATCGGAGTGCGTCGTTCACGGATCCTGGTGAACGACAGAAATCGCACAGACTCCACCATTACCCATTTGCTCAGTTCGTGACCGCTGTACGGTCACGAACTGACGCAGACGGGGTTGCTTCCATTTACCCGATCGTATTCACATCTGTGAAAGCAGCCGAGAGACCATCTCCGACAACAAGTGTCTGTGCCGGACGCCGGCAATTTACCTTTGAAATCCAACGTTGTAGCCGAAAACCAGATAGCCACGAAAAATTCCACAGTCTCCAAACCAGAAGCATTCGGCGCTTCGATTCACGGCCTATCTCATACAAATTGCAGCACCCGCCGCACCAAGCCCTCTCGAAAGAATAACCCCCTACTCCACCCTCAACCCATGCCGCAACCGCCCGGCACGCTTATACGCTTTAACCACCGTACTAACATCACAAGACAGCACGCCTTCAAGCGCACCAATTCGCTCGGTAGAAACCGTCCAAAGGTCATGGATGTCGTGGCACAGCACGTGCCAGAACAGCTGCGTGTTGCCGCTGGTGCCGAACAAACAGCGCGTGTGCTTATCCTTCGCCAGTTCCATCGCAATGCATTCAGCTTGTCCCGGGCGAGTCTGCACCGACAGGATCGCTTCCACACCGTAGCCAACAAGCGACGGCTCAAGCTCGACGCGAAACGTCAGCACATGGCGTTCAACCAGCCCGCTAATCATTCGCTGCACCTTGGGCTCGCTAACACCGCACGCTTCCGCCAACACGCCCAAGCTTGCCCGTCCGTCTGACGCCAGCACCGCCAGCAAACGTGTCTCTTCGGCATTGAGTTCGAAGCGACCGTCGCCCGGCGGCACCGGTTCCACCGGTACCGAGCCGTCAATGCGCCAGCGGCTCGCGCGCCGGAACGAGCGCAGCACGATGCGTGACTCCACCTGCCTTAGCCCCGGCACTTGCGGCAGCACTCGCACCACCAGATCTGACAACTGATCCTGACTCTGCGTATTGATCTCCGCGAACAAGTCCGACGCGCCAGTCGTCGCCAGCACCACCTGCGTCTGCGGCAGACTCGCGAGATGGCAGGCGACCTGCTGCTCTTTGCCGTTTTCCACCTGCAACCAAGCGTGCAGCACCGGGCCGCTGCCGCCCGCCACCGGATCCAGTTCGCCGATCACCTTGGCATAACCGCCTTCCATCAGTCGCTGGAGCCGACGCGACAGCGTGCGCTCCGGCACGTCGCAGGTAGCGCTCAGATCGCGCCACGTCCCGCGCGGGTTGACCTGCAACGCCGCCAGACACGCCAGATCGGTGGCGTCGATCTCGACATTCCCTTCTTCTGACAAAGTCTCCACACGATTGTCCATATTCGATGTAGCATTCATACTAAATGTCGATATTAAACGTAATTTGGCATTTCAAAGACAAAATTCAACAACCGAACAGAGACAAGGGCTCCTTCCATGACCCAAGCAACCTCGATGGCTCCCCCGGTGCGGGCCGAGGCATCCAACGCACGCAAGATTGCCGCGGGCAGCATCGGCAACGCCGTGGAATGGTTCGACTGGACCATCTATGCGTCTTTCGCAGTGTTCTTTTCGGGGCAATTCTTCCCGAAGACCGATGAGACGGCCTCGCTGCTGGCAACCTTCGCTATTTTTGCCGTTGGCTTCTTCATGCGCCCCGTCGGCGGCTGGGCACTCGGCATCTTCTCGGATCGCTACGGTCGTAAGGCTGCGCTCGCGGCCACCATTCTAATGATGGCCGGCGGTTCGCTGATCATCGGCATCACACCCACTTACGAAACCATCGGCCTCGCCGCACCCGTGTTGCTGGTGATCGCGCGACTGATCCAAGGTCTGTCGCTGGGTGGTGAGTATGCATCGGCTTCGACGTTCCTCGCCGAGATGGCACCCAACAATCGCCGCGGGTTCTTCTCCAGCTTCGCGTTCTTCAGCTCGGCAGCCGGCATCCTTATCGCCTCGGCCATCGGCTGGACGCTCACCACCTATCTCTCGGCCGACCAGATGAAGGAGTTTGGCTGGCGTATCCCGTTCCTGCTGGGCGCGCTGGGTGGCTTGGCCGGCATGTGGCTGCGTACCTCCATCCCTGAGACGGAAGCCTCCGCCGAGCAACTCAAGCAGCAACCCGTGAAGCAACCGCTGCGCACGCTGCTGCGCGAGTACCCGCGCGAGACGCTGCGCATCATCGGCTTCTCCGTGCTGACGACGTTCGCGTTCTACCTGTTTGTCGCCTATGTGCCGACGTATGCGATCCGCGCGTTGCACGCCGACTCCCGGGTCGCCTTCGGTGCCAACACCATCGCGATGATCGTGTTCATGCTGCTGCACCCGCTGCTCGGCATGCTCTCCGACCGCATTGGCCGCAAGCCGCAGTTGATTGTGTTCGCTGCTGGCTACCTGCTGTTCTTCTACCCGGTCATCACCAGCATGCAGCCGACCTTCGCCTCGATCTTGGCGGTGGAGTTGTTCGGTCTGGTGTTGTACGCACTGTATACGTCGATCGCGCCCGCCATCATGTCGGAACAATTTCCGACCCGCGTGCGCGCCGTCGGTATTGGCGCCCCGTACAACTTCATGGTGGCGCTGCTTGGCGGAACAACGCCTTACCTGCTGACGTGGCTGCAAAGCATTGGCCAAGAGCGCTGGTTCTTCTACTACGTGCTGGCAGGCGCCGTCATCACGCTGCTCACGTTCATCCGCATGCCGGAAACCAACGGCCGGCCGCTGAAGTAACGCGACCATCGCGAATATCGCGACGCCAGCCTTCCGCCCGTCGCCCCACTAAACCGGGGCGGCGGGTTCCGATTTCATGCCAATTGTTATGCGCGAACTCTCCGCTCCTATTCATTTCCAAAGCGCCCTGTCGATCGCCAGTCAGATCGCCAGCGGACAAGTCACTTCGCGTGAAGTTACACAACACTTCCTTGATCGCATCGCTCGCGCCGACAGACTCAACGCCTTCACGGAGGTCTTCGCCGAACAGGCACTGGCCCAAGCCGATGCCGCCGACGCAGCGCTGCGCCCCGGTGGTTCAGGTCCGAGCAGCCCGCTGCACGGCGTACCGGTGGCGATCAAAGACAGCATCGAAGTCGCCGGTAGCACGGCCTCGGCCGGCTCGCTCAGCCGACTGAACATTACCAGCGACATCACGGCCACCGCCGTGCAGCGCATGTGCGCTGCGGGCATGGTCGTCCTTGGCAAAACCCACATGACCGAATTCGCTTTTGGTCTTGCCGGGCAGAATCCCACGCGTGGCACACCATGGAACCCGTGGGATGCCGCACAGCATCGGGCGCCGGGCGGCTCTTCGTCGGGCTGCGGCACCGCTGTCGCGGCGGGCCTCGCCCCCATTGCCGTCGGCGGCGACACCGGCGGCTCGGTACGCGCACCCGCCACGCTCAATCATCTGGTTGGCTTCAAACCGTCCAGCGGCGTGATTAGCGGCGCGGGCGTCGTGCCGCTCGCGCCAACACTGGATGTGCTCGGGCCGATCGCACATAGCGTCGCCGATGCACACGCACTCACCGCTATCCTTGCAGGTCCAGACGGTGCCGATGCACTGTCGCAGCAGATTCCCTCAGCCATCAGCGAAGGCCTGCGCGACGCGCTGCCCATCGTCACGCCGCAAACACTTCCTGTGCTGTATGTACTAGACCAACGCGCCTTCCCGGCAACATTGTCGGGGGGTGCGCAGCGTGTCTGGGACGATGCGCTCGCCCGCTTGACCGCGGCAGGATGGACGCTGCAATTCTGGACGCCACCGGCCGAACTGGACATCGGCGATCTCTCCGAAGCGAACTCGGTGATCCTCGGCTACGAAGGTTATCAACTGCACGGCCATCTGGCGGAAGACGCCACGCAGCCACTGTGGGACGTAGTACGCCAGCGTATTCTTGCGGGCGGCAAGATTCCCCACGCCGAGTACGAACAGGCCATTGCCCGCCGCGCGCGGGTAGCGGCTGCATTCATCGAGGCCATCGGCCCCGAAGGGGTACTGCTGCTTCCGGCCACCGGTCACGGTGCCCTGCCACTCGACCCGGCCGACAGCGCTCACGTCAGCATCGGTCGCTTCTGCCGGGCGGGCAATTTCCTTGGCACGCCCGCCATTGCGCTCCCTGCGGGCTTTGACGACAGCCACATGCCCGTCGGCGTGCAACTGATGGCGCCGCCACTGGCTGACCGTCAGTTGTTGGCTGTCGCCGCCGCGTTGGCACCCGCATTGCAGGCCCCGGGGCCGGTCAATCCCGACCTGGGGCACTGGGGACTGTAAAGAGAAGCACTGATTCGATCCAAAACCGGTCGAAACCAGCGCATCGAGGATCCGGACGACGACAACCGGCGTCAACAGACGGAACACTCGGTGCGCTAGTCTCCACGGGGCTCTCCAGTCGATCGACACCGAAAAATCCCCCCGGCTCGTCACTCGCACGGCCACAAAAGCAGCGCCCTGCACGTCCAGTCGGCTATCATGCCTATCCTCTTCGAAGTAGCCCCCTATGATTTCCGTCCGTAATGTCACGCTGCGCCGCGGCGTCAACGTCGTGCTCGACCGCGCGTCCGTCACCTTCACCCCCGGGGAAAAGATTGGCCTTGTCGGGCGCAACGGCGCCGGCAAATCGTCCTTTTTCGGCCTGCTCAACGGCACGCTGCACGAGGACGGTGGCGAATTCTCGATTCCCGCCGCATGGAAAATGGGGCAGGTCGCGCAGGACATGCCCGAGACCGAGCAGAGCGCGACGGACTTCGTCATCGAGGGAGACACCGTACTGCTGGCCGCGCAAACCGAAGTCGCCGAGGCGGAAGCCAGCGACGACGGCATGCGCATGGCGCACGCCTACATGGCACTGCACGACGCCGGGGCACACGATGCGCCCGCCCGTGCGCAAGCGCTGATCCTCGGCCTTGGCTTCAGCGATGCGCAGCTTAGCCAGCCGGTCAACAGCTTCTCCGGCGGCTGGCGCATGCGTCTGCAACTGGCGCGCGCGCTCATGTGCCCATCCGACTTGCTGCTGCTCGACGAACCGACCAACCACTTGGACCTCGACGCGCTGGTCTGGCTGGAAGCGTGGCTCAAGCGCTATCAAGGGACGTTGGTCGTGATCAGCCACGATCGCGAATTCCTTGACGCAGTGACACAAGTGACGGTGCACGTCGATAACGCCAAGCTCGTGCGTTACGGCGGCAACTACAGCAAGTTCGAAGACATGCGCGCCGAGCAACTGGTGTTGCAACAAGCTGCCATGGCCAAGCAGGTCGAGAAGATCGCCCACCTGCAAAAGTTTATCGACCGCTTCAAGGCGCAGGCCTCGAAGGCCAAGCAAGCGCAGAGCCGGGTCAAGGCGCTCGAACGCATGGAGAAGATCGCGCCGGTGCTTGCCGACGCCGAGTTCACCTTCGAGTTCAAGGAGCCGCTCAACGTCCCGAACCCGCTGCTGTCGATGATGGACGCGAGCTTCGGTTACCCGGCACCGTCCGACGCACCGGCAAACACACCGCCGACAGTCATCGTCAAAGGCATCAACCGGTCCGTGCTGGCTGGGCAGCGCATCGGCATTCTGGGTGCCAACGGCCAAGGCAAGTCCACTCTGGTGAAAACGGTGGCGCACCAGTTGGCCCCGATTGCCGGTGAAATCAGCGAAGGCAAGGGCCTGAACATCGGTTACTTCGCCCAGCAGGAACTCGACGTGCTGCGCCCGCTGGACACGCCGATGGAACACATGATCCGCCTCGCCCGGGATACGCCAGCGCACATGCGCGCCCCCGGCCAGAGTGGCACCGAGCAATCGCTTCGCACCTTCCTCGGCACGTTCAACTTCAGTGGCGATATGGTCCATCAGGCCGTCGGCACGATGAGTGGTGGCGAAAAGGCACGCCTCGTGTTGTGCATGATCGTGTGGCAGCGCCCCAACCTGCTGCTGCTCGATGAGCCGACCAACCACCTCGACTTGGCCACACGCGAAGCGCTGGGCATGGCCCTCAACGAATTCGAAGGCACGGTGCTGCTGGTCAGCCACGACCGGTCGCTGCTGCGTGCAGTGTGCGATGAGTTCTGGCTCGTCACCAAGGGCGGCGTCGAACCCTTCGACGGCGATCTGGACGACTACCAGCAGTTCCTGCGCGACGAAGCCCGCCGCATGCGCGAAGAGGCAGCACTCGCCTGAGTTATCACGCTTCAGGCAGCTTCTGGGTGGAAGCTGCCTGAACGCTCGCCCCCACGACTAACCGCTAGAATTACGGTTTTAGCCGGAAATACGTCCATGTCTTTTGCCTCACTTGGCCTGATCGATCCGTTGCTGCGCAATTTGCAGGAACGCAACTACCAGACACCTACGCCGGTGCAGGCCAAGGCGATTCCGGCTGTGCTCGGTGGCAACGACGTCATGGCTGCGGCACAGACGGGCACGGGCAAAACAGCAGGTTTCGCGCTGCCGCTGCTGCAACGGCTGGTACAACACGGCCCGGCCGTCGCCAGTAACCGCGCGCGTGTTCTCGTGCTGGTGCCCACGCGCGAACTCGCTGAACAAGTGCTGCAAAGTTTTGTTGAGTACGGCAAGGGCCTCGATCTGCGCTTTCTGGCGGCCTATGGCGGCGTGAGTATCAACCCGCAGATGATGAAGCTGCGCAAAGGCGTGGACGTACTCGTTGCCACGCCCGGCCGTCTGCTGGATCTGAACCGCCAAAACGCGGTGCAGTTCGATCAGGTGCAAACGCTGGTGCTGGACGAAGCCGACCGCATGCTGGATCTCGGCTTCGAGCGCGAACTCAACGCTGTCTTCGCTGGCCTTCCTGCCAAGCACCAGACCCTCCTGTTCTCCGCCACGTTCAGCGACGAAATTCGCACCATGGCGGCCGGCATTCTGCGCGATCCGGTCAACATCAGCGTCAGTCCGCCCAATGCAACGGCCAGCAAGATCAAGCAATGGGTCGTGCCGGTCGACAAGAAGAACAAGCCGGACCTCTTCATGCATCTGGTGGCCGAAAACAACTGGCAGCACGCACTCGTATTCGTCAAAACCCGTAACGGCGTGGATTATCTGGCGGCCATTCTGGATGAGGCGGGCTATTCAGTGGACACCATCCACGGCGACAAGCCGCAGCCCGCGCGGATGCGGGCGCTGGAGCGCTTCAAGACGGGTGAAGTGTCGATGCTGGTCGCCACCGATGTGGCCGCGCGCGGTCTGGATATTGATGACCTGCCGCTGGTGATCAACGTGGATCTGCCTATCGTCGCGCAGGATTATGTGCACCGTATCGGCCGTACCGGCCGCGCAGGCGCCAGCGGCGTGGCGGTGTCCCTCGTATGTGCCGATGAAGCCCCGCAACTCGCCGCGATCGAAGCACTGATCCGGCAGACATTGCCCCGCGAAGAAGAGCCGGGCTTCGAAGCCGAACACCGCGTGCCGCAAACCAGCGCGACAGGCGAAATCATCAAGAAACCCAAGAAGCCGAAGAAGCCCAAGGTGCTGCAACCATTGCCGAGCGCAAAACCGGTGCAGAGCAAGAAGCCGCGACCACAACTTGGTCAGGGTCAACGCAAGCCGGGCGCAGGTTCACGCAAACCGGCTGGCAAACCCGCAGGCGGGCGCGGCAAACGCTAACGCCCCGAACAGCCCTAATACCCCGACTAACGCAACGAAAGCCGCGCCTCCAGCCCCCCGCCTTCGCGATTGCGCAACGTGAGCGTTGCATCCATCGCCTGCGCCAACTGCCGGGCGATGGCCAGTCCCAGCCCAGTGCCACCGGTACTGCGATTGCGCGACGTCTCGATTCGCACGAACGGGGCAAACACGGCTTCGAGCATCTCGTCCGGAATACCCGGACCCTTATCGCGAATCACAATATCGACACCCTGCGCATGCGTCGAGACGTCCATCTGCGCATCACCGCCGTACTTCAGCGCGTTATCGACCAGATTGCCGACGATACGGCGCAACGCTTGCGGCCGCGTCACCATCGGCCGGCCGATCTGGCCAGTGAGCGTGACAGGTTCGCCCGCGTCGACATAGTCGTACACGAGACTTTCCAGCAGCGCATCGAGGTCGACCTTGCACGGTGCTTCCGAAGCACCATGCAACGTGCGCGCGTACGTCACGCCTTCCTTGACCAGCGTTTCCATCTCGCGCAGATCTTGCTGCAATCGCACGGCTGACGTCTGATCGTCCATCGTATCCACACGCAAGCGCATGCGAGTGATCGGTGTCTGCAAATCGTGCGAGATCGCCGCGAGAATCTGCATGCGCTCGGTCATGTAACTGCCGATGCGGTCCTGCATCGCATTGAACGCTCGCGCCGCACGTGCGACCTCAGACGGGCCCTCCTCGCTCAATCGGTCCGCCCGCAAATCGGGCCCCAACGTATCCGCCGCTTTTGCCAGCGCATTCAACGGCCGTGTCGCTACGCGCACCGCCATCCAGCAACACGCGGCAATCATCAACAGTTGCAGCACCAGCACCGCAGGCAACCAGCCGGAAAGCGGCATCGTTGGCATCGGCAGCACGTCGATGGTCAGCGGCGAGCCATCCGTCAGACGCAAATGCACCTGCAGCCGGTCAGGATCGCCCGGCACGCTGTTGACCGTCAGTGGATACGAAACACCAATCGCGTCGTCGATGACTCGTGCGACCTGCGCAGCCAGTTCGCTATCCGGGTGACCACCCGGGACGCCCTGCCCCAACTCGAACTGATAACTACGCCGAGCCAGTCGCGGCAACCACTGAGCACGTTCTGCCGCTGGCAAATGATCGAGCAGCGCCACCGAGCTGGCCACTTCGCTCTCGATGTAGATACTCATCATGTTGTTCGTCACGCGATTGCGCTCGGTCATCGTCAGCCAGAACGAAAGCACCTGCGCCAACGCCAGCCCGACAAAGAGAATTAGCGCAAGGCGCGCGAACAGCGAGCGCGGCCAATGCCAGAAGGTCTGGCGAATCGAAGTCGTTTGGGTCATTCCGGTGCGGAGACTACAGTGACGTTCGCGCAGAACACATACCCTTCGTTGCGAAGCGTCTTGATATAGCGAGGCTCGCGAGCGCCGTCACGCAAGCGCTGCCGCAAACGGCTGATCAGCAGATCGATCGAGCGGTCGAAGGCATCGGCTTGCCGCCCTTGCGTGAGGTTCAGCAACTGATCGCGCGTCAGCACACGTTGCGGGTGATCGAGCAACACGCGCAGCAGCCGATATTCCGCGCCGCTGAGCGCCACTTGCGTGCCGTCGGTATCGAGCAGATGGCGTGCCGTGGTGTCGAGTTGCCATTCGCCGAAGCCCAACACTTCAGCCGTTTCGGTGATCTGCATGCCCGGCGGCAGCATGCGCGTGCGGCGCAGCACCGACTTGATGCGGGCGAGCAGTTCGCGCACGGCAAACGGCTTGGCCAGATAGTCGTCGGCGCCCATCTCGAGCCCGACAATGCGGTCGGTCTCCTCGCTGCGCGCCGTGAGCATCAACACCGGCACGGCGCGGAACTTGCCCGCACGCAGTTCCCGGCACAGCACGAGGCCATCTTCGCCGGGCAGCATGAGGTCCAGCACGATGAGGTCGGGTGCGCCATCGGCCAGCACCGTGCGCATCTCGCGTCCATTGGCGGCCACGCTCACACGCATGCCGTTCTTCTCGAGATAGTCGGCGAGCAGCTCTCGAATGCCGCGATCGTCGTCGACGATCAACACATGATCGATCTTGTTCATGCGGGCGATTATAGCGACGAGTTTTCGGCCGGGTGACCGTCGGCATCGCCGGTCGAATCCAGCGGCAGGCGGCGACGGCTGCGCTCTGGCACCGGCTGCATGCCACGGCTCGCTGGTGCCAAGTCGCATTGCAGCGGATGCGCAAGTTCCGCGCAAACGCCGCCCGCCAGAAACGCGAATAGACTCAGCAGGCGTCTCATGCGTCCTCCACTACCGAAAGCGATTGGCCATCGGCAACGGACGCATCGAGTGCGTACGGATCGATCCCCTCCAAGCATCCAATGTTCACCCGCCACATGCCGGGCATTGTGCGCGACGCATGGAAAGTGTAGATGCCGCAGTGTTTGCAGAAATAGTGACGGGCCACGCGGGTATTGAACTGATAACAGGTCAAGTCATCCGCGCCGCTGAGAATGCGCAGGCTCGCCTCGGGAAAGGCCGGCGACATCAGCGCGCCCTTGCGGCGGCAAAGGCTGCAATTGCAGCGGGCGGCCGGTTCGACCGGCGTCTGGACTTCAAAACGGACGGCCCCGCAGTGGCAGGACCCTTGCAGCGGTTGGGACGACATCTCTTGCCTCCTTACGTTGAATAGGGAAGGTGCGCTCGCAGCGCACTCGATGTCTGCTTTATAGCCCAATCGGAAAACCGGTTTGTATCACTGTGTATCTGGCCGGTACCCCGATACATGACATTGCAGGAACGTGGTCTCACGCACACATGCCGGATACGCCCGGGCGGTGAAATGGCGTCACTGATTCTTCTGAATCGATGCTCTGCCATCCACGGTGGCAGTCACCTCATCCCGACTTACCCCGGAGGCTCACGCCATGCTACCCCTGCTCAGAAGTGCCTTTGTCGCCCTCGCCCTCACCGGCCTCGCTGCCTGCACGCCCTCGGTTGCGGGCCCCGCACGCAACACCGTCGCGCCGGAGTTCACCGGTATCGACACATGGCTCAACAGCCCGCCGCTCACGATGTCGCAACTGCGCGGCAAGGTCGTGCTCGTCGATTTCTGGACGTACTCGTGCATCAACTGCATCCACACGCTGCCGCACGTGCAGCAGTGGTATCAGAAGTACAAGGATCAGGGGCTGGTCGTCGTCGGCGTGCACACGCCGGAGTACGCGTTCGAGCGCGACACCGGCAACGTGCGTGATGCCATTCGCCGCTTCGGTCTCACGTACCCGGTGGCGCAAGACAATCGCTACGCCACGTGGAAAGCCTACGACAACCTGTACTGGCCGGGCTTCTACCTCATCGACAAGACGGGGAAGATCGTCTACACGCACTTCGGCGAAGGCGATTACGACAAGACCGAGGCGGCCATCAAGGCGCAACTCAGCGCAGCGCAGTAAGCCGCGCCGGTAGTCGGGTTGCCAATTAGGCGGCTGGTCCCTCGGCCGTCCAGCCGCCGTCACGGCACATGGCGTCGAAGTTCTGCGCCAGATCCGCCAGCGAGATCGCGCCGAGACGCGCAATCAGGATGGCCTCCGCGTCGCGCAACGCCCCGTCGAGTGCCGCATTCACGGCGCGCTCGACGGCGCATTCGGGGTTGTCGCTCTCGACGCCGATGGCAAAGAGGTGCGGGCCGCCCACGGCGCGATGAATGTCGAGCAGCGTGATGTCGCGCAAGTCGCAGGCAATCGACCATCCGCCGCCGTGCCCTTTGCCCGAGCGCACATAACCGGCGTCGCGAAGGCCCGCCATTGTCCGCCTGACCACCACCGGGTTCGTACGCAACATCTGAGCGAGTTGCTCGGACGTGAATGGCGCATCGTGCCGCGCCATATGCAGCAGCACGTGCAACATGCGGGAGAGTCGGCTATCGCTTCTCATCGTGCCATCACGCCTCAAGTGCCTGACGGGCATACCAGCCGTGAATCAGGCCGCTCTGGAAACACCGCACCGGGGCGTCGAAACCGCCCGAGGCAATGATTTCGCTCACCACGTCGGGCGGCACCACCGCCACTTGGCGACCGTACATCTCGCGCGAGCGCTCACGCATCTCCGGCGCCACCGACAACATGTTGAACCACACATCCAGCAGGCTTCGCCCGGGGTCTGTCGTCATGTCGCAAGCGAGATCGGCACTGGCCAGATAGCCTCCCGGGCGCAGCCTCTCGGCAATGCCACGGAAGAACCCCTGCCGCGCCCTGGGGTCGGTCACGAACTGCGACACAAGTAGCGATGTAGCCGCGTCAAACGGCTCACTAGGCGGCAGGGTGTCCAGATAGCCACGGTGAAAGACACACCGATCCGCAATGCCCGCCGCCTCGGCCTTCTGGCGAAACACATCGAACATCGGCCCAGATGGCTCGACCGCCGTGAAGCGCCAGCCGGGATTGCGCTCGGCCAGATGAAGAATCTCGGCGCCAGTCCCCGTGCCCACGCTCAGCACATGCGCATCGGCAGGCAACCCGGCAAACACGTAGCCGATGACCAGTTGCATGGCCTCGCGCAACGGCAACATGGCGCGCCACGTGTTGTCGTAGTTCGCCGCGTGCTGGTCGAACATCGCGATGGTCGCCTCCTGATTGGCCTTGTGATCCACGTCTTGCAGCATTGTCCGGTCCATTTCGCCCTCGCTGTACGGTTTACGTAACTTCGAATGTTGCATAATGCCACGCATCGATTATCCATAGCAAGCGCGCCGTCCATCAAACTTCATGCAAAGCATTCACGCGCAAGTGAATCGATTTCATCAGGCGAACCCTAAATAACGACTGCGAGATGTCGATAAACCGTGTGGGCGCTCCGTTTCCTTACCGGAGCTTACGAAAACCGCACCATCACGGTGAGGCGCGCTGAGACGAGGCGCTTCCGACGATCCCCCCAGATGACGTCACTGACTTCCCTTTCGGGGCTGAATGCCGCGAATGCACTGAACACCCTGAATACTGGCGCAGTCGCTTCCCGCGCGAACACGACCGCCGTCACGGCGGGCCCTCAGGATGCCAACGCGTCTTCCGTGTCCGAATCGACTCGCGTCACGATTTCCCCTCCCCCGGCGGCAGCCAACTGGCCGACCTACAGCCAACCCGTCGCCAACGGCGCAACGCTGCTCTGGCAGCAGGTGCCCTCCGATTCGCTCTCGCTGCTGATGTCGGGCAACGTCACGACGTCGGCGTTGGGCAACCGCCTCGAAAAGTTGGGTTCGGGAATGTTGAATGCCATTGCGAAGGGCACCACGTCCTACACGCAGACGGTGATCCGTTCGACCTCGGCCGTACCGCCGAGCGACACCGATCTCGCCGTGCAGCAAGCGCAATTGCAGGCCAACGCCGACAATCGGTTCGGGCTGACCATCATGACCGCGAGCGGCGCCAAGGTCACTGTGAATCTGGGCAGCAACGACGACGGGTTGTCGGCAACGTTCTCGGTCGCCAACGGCACGCTGACCGACGCGGAGCGCGATGCCATCGGCAAACTCGCCGACGCGTTCCAGAGCGCTGTGACCGGTCTGGCCAAGCAGCCGCCTACAGTGGATTTCAGCGGACTGACCGGTTTCGACACCTCGGTACTGACGTCAGTCGATCTCAATGCGACGCTGGACGCCAACCGTAAGCCGCAAACGTTCGCGTTTCATGCCGACGCGACGCAGCGCTCGCTCAGCGCAAGCGGCGCAGTGGGCACGTTCGATGTGAAGGTCGATCTGACGAATCTTCAGGTGATCGGCAGCAAGCAGGCACAGGCCGAAGCGATCGACGCGTGGCTGACCCGCTTCGACACGGCACAGACACGCGGTAACGGCGACGCGGCCACGATGGCCATGTTCAAGTCGGCCTTCTCGGCGATGAACAGCAACTACCCGCCTGCCCCGCCCCTGCCGCGCATTCCCCTGAGCGGCACCGACCGCGCCACATTAAGCGGCTTGGCCGACTTCACAGCGTCGATCTCGCAAACGCAGCATTCACCCAACCCGCTGCACCGTAACGAGGTTGACGGCTTCGATTACAAGATATCGCAGCAGACGGCGATCGGCGGGAAGGACATGCTCAACCGCACGATCAAGCAGCAAACACAGGCGGATTTGAGTGCGAGCTTCCATCGCTCGTTGTGGGTGGGCGTGCCGCTGAATCTGACGACGGACCCAAAGACGCAGAATTACGAATACGTGACGGTGAAGGATTCGGCGCAAAGCGTCACCGACATCGGCTATCGCGACGGCTTGCTCGATCACGCGACGGCCAGCCGCTCGGCCAGCCAGTCAAAGAACGTCAAACGCTATGAACTGGCCAAGCTGGTCAGCGACGTGACCACGCCCGCATCGGCATCGCACATCAGCAACCTGACGGCGTTGCTGCAATCGGCCATGCAGCGCGAGGCAGGCAAGTCGGCCAATGACGTGGCCAACGTCGAGAATGACAACGCCTCGCGTCGGGCAGCTCAGGCACTCATCGCGCTGGAAATCGACCCGGCGAAGATCTCGTAAGACCTGCCGGGTCTGTCTGATGCAGCAGCAAAAACCGGGGACCAGGGGAACGGTCAGTTCCCCTGCCCTTGAATCTTCGCAGCAGGCGCGGCTGCCACAGCACGCCCGCGATACCACACGAAGTACACCACCGACAGCGCGATGATGAACGGCACGCCGTAGACCAGCGTCATACGGAACTCGTCGGTAAAGTACGTCGTGACGAGCGTGGCCAGCATCAACAAGGCCCCCGTGAGACTCGCATACGGATAGCCCCACATGCGGAAGCTCAGCGTCTTCGCCTCATGACGGCGGCGGAAGTACAGGTGCGTGACGAAGATCATCAGCCACGTGAACATCGCGCCGAACATCGACACCGACATCATCAGCGTGAACGATGCCTGCGGCGCCATGACGTTAAGCGCGACGGCGAGCGCGATACCGATGGTCGAGAGCAGGAGTGCCGCCACCGGCACGCCGTTGCGGCTCACTTCACCGAAGCGGCGCGGCGCATAACCGGCACGCGACAGGCTGAACATCATGCGCGTGGTGATATAGAGCTGACTGTTCATGGCGGAGAGCGCCGCGACAAGGATCACCAGATTGATCACCCCTGCGGCACCCGGGATATGCGTGGCGGCCATCACCTTCACGAACGGGCTGCCATCTTCACCCGCAGCACTCCACGGCACGATGGCAAGCGTCAAGGCCAGCGTGAGCAGATAGAAGAACACCAGACGGAACATCGTCGCGCGAAATGCCTGCGTGATCGCGCGCTGCGGGTCCTGCGCCTCGCCCGCCGCCACCGCAATCATTTCGATGCTCAGATAGCTGAAGATCGACACGATGACGGCAACCCACATACCCCACGCGCCCTTCGGGAAGAAGCCGCCGTGTGACGTGTAGTTGGCAATACCGATGCCGCTCTCGGCCGGTGCGCGGAATACCACATACGCACCCAGCATCAGGAAGGCCACGATGGCCACGATCTTGAGCATCGAGAACGCATACTCGACCGCGCCGAACACTTTCACGCTGGCGGCATTGATACCGATGAGCCCCGCCGAGAAACCGACGATCCAGTACCAGCCCGGCACTGCGGGAAACCAGTACTTCATGTACACAGCGATGGCCGTGACTTCCGTGCCCACGGCGAACACGATCGACGACCAGTACGCGTAACGCACCAGAAAGCCAGCCAGCGGCCCGATGTAGTGTTCTGCGTATGCACCGAACGAGCCTGACGTCGGGTGCGCCACGGTCATTTCCGCCAGACACCCCATCAGCAACAGTGCAATCGCACCGCCGATGGCATAACTGAGCAGCACGCTCGGCCCGGCAAAGCCGATGGCAAACGCGCTGCCGAGAAACAGCCCCGTGCCGATCGCACCGCCAATGGCGATCATCGACAACTGACCGCTCGTCAGGCCGCGATGCAGGCCCTTCTCCCGCTCGACAATGCTGTCGAAGCCCGGTTTGGTTGTACTCAATTTCGTCTCCTGTTCTTCTGTCTTTCAGTACTCACGCCAGTGCGGCGTCAGGTTGTCGCATCATCGATAAGGAATGCGAACAAAATTCACCCACTACCGTGCTGGCAAGTCTAGTCAGCCGTTTTCGCTATGTACAATCAAGAAATCATCGGTGGGTATGGGGTTTGGGAATAGCTGAACGCCATGGTTTTCGTGGATGAAACTCCACCATCAGAAACTGTGCTCGATACCCACACCCACGCCGCGATAATGCGTGCCCGGCGGTGCATTGCCGCCGTTGCCGGAGATCGGCCGCGGTGAGAATCCGTAGCTGCCCCACGCGCGGTTGATCACTTGGTAATACGCCACATACACATCGGTACGGCGCGAGAAGTCGTAGCGATAACCCAGATTCATTTGGGTGGCGCCCAACCCGTCGGTACTGCACGCCCCGCCGCCACTGCGTGAACACGCGCCGTCCATCGCATAGCCACCGCCGATCCAGACGGAATGCTGGCCGCCACCGAACCAGTGCTGCACCATCGCGTAGACCGCATCGCGCCGGTAGCGATTCAGGTTGCCGACGGTGCCGTCGTCGGTGCGATACGTCAGGCGATCCCACCCGGCCACCCATTTCGTCCCCGCATAGGTGAACGTGATGAGCACCTTGTGCGCGTCGTCGGTCGAGCCCGTCGCACGCGAACCCGCGTTGGACGGATTGCCAGACGCGGGCGCGCCCAGCCATGCCAGTCCGAAATAGTCCTTGTGCAGTTCATAGGCGTAGCGCACGCGCAGCGGGCCATTCAGGTATTCGAGGCCTGCACCGAACACCTGCGGCGAGATATCCCCCGCAGGTGTCGCCACCTTGCCCTGCGACGGCGAATACGAGAACCGCATATGCAGACCGGCCCAATCCGGCGTCCAGTACTGAATGCTGTTGCCCTGACGACGATTGAAGGTCGCATCGGCCGCGTTGTTTACGCGCCCGGACTGCGTGGTCGTGTTGGGCACGTTGAAGCCGGGGTTGCTCAGAATCGTGCTCAGATCGCCCGTGTACGGATTGCGCACGGGTGAGCCGACCGACAACGTGGACCATTGGTACGGCGTATCCCAGTTGCCGAGAAACGCCGTGCCGAACGGCCCCGCCAGTCCCACGTTCGTATTGCGTCCCGCAATGGCGACGCCGGACGCCTTGCCGTCGATGGCGACCGGTGTCTCGATCTGCCAGATCGCCGAATACCCGTCGCCAAGGTCTTCCTTGCCGCGCATGCCGAAGTACGAAATGCTCGACATCATGCGGGTGCTGGTCGCCTCGCCGACATTGATGGCGCCCGCCGGCGCTTGTGTCGGGCGTGGTGTCCCGGCAGGCACATGGCGCCCGCTCACGCTGACCCCATCGGTCATGGGTGTGAGTAGCCCGTAGATCTGCACCTGCGCGTGCGACATCTCATACACGCTCATGCCGAGCACGACACCCAGCACACGCGCGCCCGCGTGCCCGGCCATGGCCCGTCGCCGCGTAAGCTGCCGGCCCGGCCTTTGAGAAAACCGCAACGCGCCGCGCATCGCCGCTCAGCCCGGCAGCGCGAAACCGCACGCCGCCAATTGCGCGTGCAAGGCCGCGTGTTGTGCTTCGCTCAACGCCGAGAGCGGCGGGCGCAGTTGGGCCCACGCGGCATCGTCGCGCTGTGACGCGAGCACAGCTTTGAGCGCCGGAATCATCGGGAACGATTGCACGACGCTGCGCACGGCATCGGCTTGCGCCTGCAGTGCCGGGCCGTTGTCGCCAGACCATTCGCGGCACAGCTGACCGATGACGGCCGGATTGATGTTGACGGTCGCCGAGATGCAGCCCTTCGCCCCCTTCGCCGAAGCACGCGAAACCAGCGACTCCGACGCAGGGAAAATGCCGAAGCCCGGGAAGGCATCGAGCATCGCGCTCAGATTCTGCCAATCGCCTGAGCTGTCCTTGATGCCGACGACTGTGTTCGGGAAATCGCGAATCAGGCGCTCGATGACCGGCAGCGTGATCGGCACGCCCGACAGCGCGGGGATGTGATACAGGTACAGCCGCAAACGGTCGTCGGCCACGGCATCGATCACTCGCGCGTAGTAGCTGTACAGACCGTCGTCGGTAATGCCCTTGTAGAAGAACGGCGGCAGCATCAACACGCCGGCACAACCGCGTGCCACGGCATGACGCGTCAGTGCCACGGTTTCCGGCAGCGCACAGCAGCCGGTACCCGGCAGCATGCGTCGCGGGTCCAGCCCAGCGTCGATCAGATGATCGAGCAAGGCCATGCGCTCTTGCGTGCCCAATGAGTTCGCTTCGCTGTTCGTGCCGAACGGGGCGAGCCCGACGCCGTGAGACAGCAACCATGCGCAATGCGCGAGAAAACGGGGGGCATCCGGCGTCAGATCCGCTTGAAACGGCGTGACGACGGGCGCAAACGCCCCGGTCAATGCTTGATCGACCATGACAGTTCCTTGGAGGTAGGGAGAGATGTGTTGCGCTGCCTGTGTGTTTGCTACCGCTTTTTCATCACATCAGGCAGGCGCGGACCGCATCAAGGCGATGGGTTGAGTTCGTGCAGGAATTGCAGAATTTCGCGACCGAGGGCGTCGTCCCCCGTATCGATGTGGGCAACGACCGACGTGTGGTTGTGATCGCGCACCTGAACAAAACGCGGCGCGCGCTTGTCACGCTGCGACAGTCGATGGCAAAACTCGAGCGCGTAGGTATCGAGATGGGGATTCTCGAATTCCGCGACGACGACCATCGCGGGCACCGGCAACGCATCGGCATGAGCCATGGGCGCGTCCGCCTCATGACGTGCTGCGTCAGCGCCGTAGTACGCCACCACGCCCGGGGCATTCGGGTTATCGGGCAGCACATCGGCACGCAAGCGCGCACTGATCAACACCGTGCCCGCCACTTCGGGTTGTGCCGGACGCAGACGCGGATCGCACAGATAGCTCGCGACGTGCGAGCCGCCCGCAGAATGGCCGATGAGCAGAATGCGCGAGGTATCGGCACCAGCGGTTCCCGCGTACTCACCGAGGTGCCGATGCACCCAGCGCATGGCATCGGCCACGTCCTGCGCACCGCCCGGGAATGCCGCTTCCGGGGCGAGCCGGTATTCCACATTCACCGCCAGACAGCCGTGACGCGCGAAATAGCGCGGCACGTTGCCATAGATCTGCGCGTTGGCGTTCATGTCCCCGCGCACAAACCCACCCCCATGCACGAAGACGACGACCGGCATCGGCGCATCGGGTAACGGGTTCGGCCGATACACGTCGAGCCGGTGACGGGTATGCGAGCCGTAAGCTACGTCGCGCACGACGTCGTAGCCATCGGTCGCCGCAACGTCGGCTTTTTCGAGCAGCGGCGTGTAAGCGTCGAGCACCGCGCGGCGGCCGGCAGCAATGTCGTTCGTCCAGACCGGCCCAAGGGCGCGCATCCGCTCGCGCGCGACCTGCCAGTCGGCCACCGGGGTTGTTGCCTGCGACATCAGTAGACTCCCATCAATTGCGAGAGCTGCGCGATGTAGCCGGCGTAGCGCGGGTGCTGCTTGATCGTCTGCGGTGCGCGCGGACGCGGCAGATCGATCGTCACTTCTTCCACGATCTTGCCGGGACGTGCCGACATCACGATGACGCGATCCGACAGGAATACCGCCTCTTCGATGCTGTGCGTGACCAGCAGCACCGTCTGCCGATGCTCCTGCCAGATGCGCAGCAGTTCGACGTTGAGGTTGTCGCGCGTAAGTGCGTCGAGGGCACCGAACGGCTCGTCCATCAGCAGAACCTTCGGCTCAAGCGCGAGAATCTGACCGATCGACGCGCGCTGGCGCATACCGCCCGACAGCTCGTGCGGATGGTGATCGGCGAACTGCGACAGGCCGAGCATTTCCAGCAGCGCGGCCACGCGCGGCTCGCTCTTCTCCTTCGGAATCTTGCGCAGGCTCGTACCAAGCAACAGGTTCTGCCGCACGGTCAGCCACGGCAGCATGTTGCTCGTCTGGAACACCACACCGATCTCAGGCACCGGACGCGACACGCGCTGCCCCGCCACGCGAATCTCACCACCGTCGTGCGGCACCAGCCCCGCGACGATGCGCAGCAACGTGCTCTTGCCGCAACCGCTCGCGCCGAGAATCGACACGAACTCCTGATCGGCGATCGACAGCGACACGTCGTCGAGAATGCGGACCGGTGCCGATTTGCGCGCCTTGCCCGCGAAGGTCTTGTCGATGTGGCGAATCTCGATCATCGCTTCATCGGTTTGGGCCGCCGGTGCGCGACCGGCATCCACCGAAGGGGCGGCCTGCGCCGCCGTGTGCAGTTTCGTCACGGTATTCATACGTTGATTCCTCGCCACCAGACCATGCGTGCCAGACGCTCGATCACCCAGTACAGCACCACGGCCAGCAGCGTCACCATCAGGATCGCCGCGAACATCACGTCGGTGCGGGCCGCCGCCGAGGCGAACACGATCAGATGCCCCAGCCCTTCTTCCGAGCCGATGAACTCGCCGACGATGGCACCGATCACCGCCAGCGGCATGGCGATCTTGAGACCGTCGGCAAATGCGGGCAGCGCCGCCGGCAGGTACAGCCGCCAGAAGGTGTCCCACGGGCTCGCACCGAGTGCCCGGAAGTGCTCGTCAAGGTTGCGCGCCACCGAGGCCAGACCGCCCATGGTGGCGACCACCACCGGGAAGAAGGCGAACAGGAACGTGGACGCCAGCTTGGACGCGAAGCCATAGCCGAACCACACGATCATGAGCGGCGCGAGCGCAATCTTCGGCATGCTTTGCAGCGCCGTGACGAGCGGGTAAAGCGTGCGGCGCGCAAATGCGCTGTAGCTGATCACCACGCCGATCAGCAGACCGCCCGCCACCGCTGCCACGAAGCCGGTCAGCACTTCGACGGTCGTGACCCACGTATCGGCCAGCATCTGCGGATGGATTTCCCAAGCAGCGCGAAAGATCGCCGACGGTGGCGGCATCAGGTACGACTGCACCTTGAAGTACGACACGGCCAGTTCCCACAGGGCGAGCAGTACGCCCCAAAATACGATCGTCTGTGCGATGCGTTTCATGTGATGTCTCCTCCAGATTGCCGGCGCGTTACGACTTGCCGCCCGACTTATCCTTGACCATCCCCGGCGGGGGCGGCACCACAAAACGCTCGAAGCGGAACCGGTCGAAGCTCTCGATATTGCGCTCCCACACCTTCGCTTCGTACGGATGCTCGGCGTCGATCTGGGTCATCTCGCAATACAGCTCGACGTTGTTGCCGTCCGGGTCCTTGAACACGAGGAAGTAGTTCGCCCCCGGGCCGTGGCGGCCGATACCGCGCACGATTTCGACGTTATGCGCGCGCAGCACGTCAACCGCCTTCTCCATTTCCTCCACACTCTCGACGAGGTACGAGAAGTGCTCCATGCCCGGGCGGCTGTAGCGCGGCAGGTCATCGATATCGGGCGAGTTCTTCGGAATTTGCGAGAGCGCCAGATCGTGGTGGTCGCTGCCGGCACGCAGAAAGACCATCTGATCGTCGATCCAGTCGGACACGGTCAGGCCCAGCACTTCGGTATAAAACTTCACCGACTTCTGGATATCGCGCACGACCAACACCAGATGGCCGAGACGCTTGGGTTTGAGGCTTGTCATCTCCACTCCTTGCTTTGCTTCTAATCGGGGGCTTGCGAAGGGTATTACGGTGTTACGAGAGGCTTGCTGCGGTGCCTCACTCGACGAACTGATTGGTGTAGATGTCGGTGGCCTTCAACGTAGGCGGCAGGTTGAAAGCGTCGCGCACGAACTTCGCGGTGGCTTCCATGCGCGGCACGGGCACCCAGCCGGGCTTGTGGCCCTTGGTTTCCGCATCGCTGCCCAAGCCGTTGATCTGCTTGACCTGTTCCAACATGACCTGCTTGTCGAGCATCGGGTATTGCGACGCGATGATGCCGGCCGACTCTTCCGGGTGCTCACGCAGCCACGCATAGCCGCGATACGTCGCCTGCACAAAGCGGCGCACGACGTCGGGCTTCTGCGCGACCATCTTTTCGGTCGTCACGAGGCCGTTGCCGACCATGTCGAGACCGAAGTCGCGATAGCGCAGCATGCCGATCTCACGGCCCTGTTTGGCGGCCAACGCGCGCAGTACCGGCAGGTTCGCCCCTTCCCAGCACTCGGTCAGGTCGATTCGGCCTTGCAGGAACGACGGATTGATCGTCGACGGATCGAGGCGCAGCAGCTTAACCGACGTCGGCGGCAGGCCATTGGCCTTCAGCCAAGCCGGTACGATGTTTTGCAGCGGCGATGCCCCGCCGCCGCCCATCGTCAGACCCTTGAGGTCGGCCGGTTTAGTAATCGTGCGACCGGGTTTGACGAGGTAGCAGATCGCCCCGGGCCAAGCCACGTTGACCGAACCGACCATCACCGTCTTGCCGCCCTGCGCGCGATTGAGCATCACGCTGATGGGGTCGCCATAGCCAAAGTCGAACAGTCCCTGATCGACTTCATTGACGGTGCGCTGACCGCCATGACCGGCAATGGCCGAGACATCGAGCCCGGCCTCGCGGTAAAAGCCCTTGTTGATGGCGACCAGCACGCCGCCGGTACTGCCTTGCGGCAGCCATGAGAGGTTGAACTTCACTTTCTCCTGCGCGGCGACCGGCGTCGCCCACAGGGCGCCAGCGCCCACGGCGCCGATGCTTCCGAGGGTTCCAATGGATCCGACGCATGCGAGCGCCGTCCACCAACGCTTTGCCCACTGCCACTGCTGCATTGCTGCCTCCTCCTGGCCGCCGCTCTAGCGGCCTTTGTTATTTGCGCTGTGCCACGACGCGGTTCTCGATGGCGCCAATGCCCTCGATGCCCGCCACCATGACGTCACCCGCCTTGAGATACACGCCACGCCCCATGCCCACGCCGGTCGGCGTGCCCGTGGCGATCAGATCGCCGGGCTTGAGCGTGAGGATGCCGGACAGGTAAGCGATCTGCTCCGCAATGTTGAAGATCATCCCTGCCGTCGTGTCGTCCTGCATCGACTCGCCGTTGACCGACAGCGTCATGCGCAGGTTCTGGGGATCGCGAATGACATCGCGCGGCACAAACCACGGCCCCAGAGGAGCGAAGGTATCGAAACTCTTGCCGCGAAACCAGTCGTGCGTAAACGGATAGTCGGTGCGGCGGTTGAGATCTCGTGCGCTCACGTCGTTGATGACCGTGTAACCCGCGATCCACTCGTGGGCCTGTTCTACCGGTACGTGGCGGCCCGGACGGCCAATCACCACGGCCAGTTCGACCTCCCAGTCAACGCGCTCGGCATTGGGCGGCAGCACCACGTCGGTGTTGGTGGCCGTCACGCTGGTCTCGGCTTTCATGAACATGTACGGCGAGCTTTCGCTGCGCGGCGCGAGCTTGGTGCCCATTTCGGCCGCATGTTCGTAGAAATTCGACGCCGTGGCGAAGATCCGGCCCGGCTGATACGGCACGCACAGGCGGTATTGGCTGGTCTCCAGCGCGCTGACCTTGTTCACCACACCGGCATCCAGTGCCTGACGCACGGCCGCCATCACGGTCTCGCCATGCACATACCAGTCGGAGAGCAGCGCCGTCAGATTCTGCGCGGCCAGTACGCCGTCGTCATTGCCTGCGCCCGTGTGGCGCAGCACGGCTTCCAGATCGTACAGGCGGCCATGTTGCACCAGCGCCGTACGGCGATCGGCACCTGCCCCCGGTGCCAGCGATTCATAAGTTGCGATACCAAACCAAGTCACACCTTCCTCCTATCTCTTTACTGAAATTCGATGTCGCTTACGCGCATCGGTTGTCTTTTTGATTGCTCTATGAACATACAATACATAGCATATGTATACATGGCAATTAATTTGTATTTTATTTTTCAATCCTTCACAACGCGGCGATTAAGCTGCGATTGACCAGCGAATAAGGCACCCATGAACGACGCTCCCCTGATGCTCAATCTCATCGCACTGGCCCCGCAGGCACGCGCGCAATTGCTGGCCGCCGGCGTGCGACTGCACGACGTGAATCCGCGTGCGCTGGCGGATGCCACCGATGCCGCCGATCGCGCTGCCATCGCCTCGGCACGTCTGGTGCTCACCAACGGCACGACCGGACTCACGGCGGCACAGATGCAGGCGCTGCCGCAGCTCGAACTCGTTTGTGCCTTTGGCGCAGGGTTCGAGAACATCGACGTGGCCGCCGCCACCGAACGCGGCATTGCCGTCGCCCATGCGCCCAACACGAACGGCGAGACGGTGGCCGATCACGCCTTGGCCCTGATGCTCGCCGTGGCACGCGGCCTCGTCACACTCGACCGCGCCGTGAAAGCCGGTGGCTGGGAATCGCACCGCGCCCCCCGTCCGACGCTCAATGGCGCGCGACTCGGCGTCGTCGGTCTCGGCAACATCGGTCAGGCGATCGCCCTTCGCGCGGCAGGCTTCGGCATGTCGGTCGGCTATCACACCCGCACGCCACGCACGGACGGTCCAAGCCACGCATGGCAGCACTACGCCAACGTCAGTGAACTGGCCCGCGACAGCGACTTCCTCGTACTGGCCTGCCCCGGCGGCCCGGCGACCCATCATCTGGTCAACACCGACGTGCTGGCGCAACTCGGCCCGAAAGGCTTTCTGGTGAACGTGGCGCGCGGCAGCGTGGTCGATACCGTGGCGCTGATCGAAGCGCTGTGCGACGGCGTCATCGCCGGTGCCGCGCTCGATGTCTACGAGACGGAACCCGAGGTGCCGTCGGCGCTGCGCATGCTCGAGAACGTGGTGCTCACGCCGCACATCTCGGGCCGCTCACCTGCCGCCTTGCAAGCGCAGATCGATGTATTACTGGCCAACGTGCGCGCCCATCTCTCGCGCCTGCCGTTGCCTGCTGCGGTGAACACCGTGCGAGGTAACAGAACGTCCGGATAAAAAAAGAAGCGGGCAACCGGGAGACCATCGGAGGTTGCCCGCCTCAACACTTCACCTTGGAGGTCCTGTGAAGTCGCCAGCGGTGGCGGCACGCATTGGCAGTCTTTCGCCAGCGCGTGCCGCAGCGTCACGCCAAATCACACCCAATCAAACAGACTGCGCTTACCGTGCCGGCCAGGGTTTGGCCGGTGCGCCCATGACCGGCTCACCCAGCAGCGGGCTCGACAGTGCATACGCGCCGTTCTCGGTGAAGGCCCACATGATGTTGCGGTCGTACTCGGTGTACATCGCGAACACGCCCTTGCCCAACGTGTACACCGGCAGCTCGGTTTCATCGGCCAGTCCCGGCACGAAGTAGCCGGCAATGGTCGGCTTGGCCGGGTCCTTCACGTCGAAGATCTGCACGCCCGCGCTATAGAACGAGTACGGGACGATGCCCTGACGCCACGTCCCCGGTTGCCCGATGGAGTTCGAACGCTTCGGACCGTAGTTGCCGCCGCGCTGGCAGAAGCTGGTGAACGGTGCGCCTTGGGGCACCTCCGGCTCCGGCAGCTTGGCCGCGACCTTCATCTTGGCGGGGTTACGCGCGTCGACGACGAAGATGTCCTTGTACGGCTCGTAGCAATCGCGGTTCATCGGGTAGCCGCTGGTGAGCACGTAACCGGTGCGCTCGTACTGGCTGACGTCCGCGTTGTCGTATTCGGTGCCTGCGAAACTCGGCGCCGTATTCACGTTGCCGAGTACCTTCGGATGCGCCGGATCGGCGAGATCAAACGACCACAGTCCCAGACCGCCCATCGCACCGAAGCCCACCTTGCCGCCCTGCTCCAGCGGTTTGGGCAGGAAGATCGGCATGCGCGAACCCATCCACGACGTGCGATTGCCTGCGCGTGCGTTCTGGAGATACGCCTGCTCATGCTCGGCGTTGCCGAGGATCTGGCCGGGCACCGAAATCTGCGAGACGAACTTCGGGTTGGCCGGGTCCGACATGTCCCACACCTGATAACCCGGCGAATACAGATAGTTCGGGTATTCGGTGAGCGCGTAGCTGTCGTCGGGTGCTGCCGACAGAATCATGTACTTGCCGCCGTAGAACTCGGGCGAATCGAGCGAGCCCGAACCGCGTTGTTCGCCCACCGGGGCATTCGGACGCGTGTAGTCGGTGGTGCGCGTGGCGATCAGCTTCCAGTCGGACGGCAGCGGGCCGTTCATCTCGAAGACCTTGAAGCCCTTCAGATCGTTGTAATTGCGCTGTGCGGCAACCTTGTCCGGCTGCTTCGACTTGTCGGTCATCAGGCCATAGCGGCCGATTTCGAACGACGCCACGAGAATCGGCTTGCCGAGCTTCTTGTTCCAGACGATGGTCGCGCCGCCCAGATAGTCGTGCACGTTGTTCGGGTCGAACTTCTCGCTCGAACCCTTCGGACCCCACACGCCACCCTTCGAGTAGACGACCTTGCCGTTGGCCGGGTCGGTCACATCCATGATGCGCAGGTAGTCGCGGTCGTGGATGTACAGGTAGCGCTTGCCGTTGAAGTCGGCGATGTTGTTCCACGCATGGAACGGCGAATCCACGCCCGGGTAGAAGGCGAGCACCTTCACGTTCTTGGTGTAGCTCTTCTTGTCCCAATACGGCAGTTCACCCGGGAATTTCTGACCGGTGTGCACTTCGGGCGTGGCCTTCGGCCAGATGAACTTGCCGGTGGCCGGGTCCATGCCGTAGTCGACGCCGGGCTTGAGCGGCTTGGGGGAGCGATCCGGGGTCAGACGCAGCCAGCCGGCCAGATACGGGTCTTTCACGTTCGGCGTGCCGGGCGTGCCCGACGGTTGTGCGTCGGCTTGTGCTGCGGGCGCTGCATTGGTCGCGGCAGGTTCAGATTCCGGTGCCGATGCGTGGGCAGCGAGCGTCATCGTCAGCGCAGCAAGTACCGCCGTGGCGGTGAGCGATACGCCGAGTGTGGGCTTGCGAAACATGTCTTCCTCCTTCGTTTCAAAGTCTACTCGCCGGCACAGCACATGCCGGCGGCGTGGATTCTGGTGAATTCAGATGCGTAGATCAGAATGCGTGGCGGATACCCAGTTGCACCCCCGACGGATTCTGGTTGCCGTTTGGCGTGACCTGGAACGTCACCGGGTAATGCACCGTCGTGTCGTTGCTGTGCTGCACGTGCGCGTAGGTCGCGTAAAGCGTGGTGCGCTTGGACATGCCGTACATGTAGCCGATCACGAAGCCGTTGGCGTTCGAGAGCGCCTTGTTGTCGTCGTCCTGACGGTGGACAAAGCTCGCGTAGAAGCGGTGACGGTCGGTCAGCGCATAGCGAACACCCGCCTGTACGTCCCAGCCGCGCACGTTGAACGCGACGTACGGCGGGTACGCGTAGTAGCCGTTGTACGTGTGATAGATCAAGGTCGGCTCGACGCTGCCGAACTTGTAGGTCGCGGCAAAGTAGTTGTCTCGCGACGAGCGGATTTGACTCGCCGAGAAGATGTCGCGCGTGTATTGCAGCTCGCTCACGGCACCAAGGAAGATGCCGCCGTTGCGGTATTCGACGGCAGCCGACAGGAAGCGCCCGGCGCGCGTGGTATCGCCCACGCCCGTGGTCGCCATGAAGCGCGCCATCAGGCCGTTCCAGCGCGGCGTGTTGTAGGCAATGGCGTTGTCCACGCGGTACGACGCGTAGAAGAACTCCATGTTGTTGACCATACTGAAGTCGGCCGCCCAGCTCGGGTCGGCATAACCGGCAATCCAGTACGACGGCGTGAATTGACGGCCCAGCGAAATTTCACCCCACGGGCCCTTGAGGCCGACAAACGACTGGCGCGCCTGCGCCGATTGGGTGCCGTTGTTCGCCGAGAACATCGGCTCGTAGGTGAAGAAGGCGCGATTGCCGCCGCCCAGTTCTTCAAAGCCGCTCAAATTGAAGCGAGAGTTGTTCAGACCGCCGCTCGACATGCGGGTGACCTTGCCGCCGTTGGCGCCCGATTGCCACAACTGCTCGATGTTCAAGTCCACAAAACCCGAGAGCGTGACGCCTCCGGAAGATTGCGCGTATGCGCCCCCTTGCATTGCGCCCAGTAGCAATGCACCTAACACTCGCTTCTTCATGCCGTCTCCTGAGAATTCTCGTTTTATTTGCGGCGCCCCTTGTTGGGTGTCTGCCGCTCGCCCGTTGTATGTATACAATCTTTCGAATGATTATACATAGCAAAGAAATTGAATTTCTACCGCTATTTGTTTATACAAACGGGCTATTTTTTTATAGCGGGTTACCCCTGATAGGCGGTGTCCGCCGCCGGCACACCGTGGCCGGCGGGGAAATGGCGCCCCAAAACAGGCGGCGCGCGACGCGGGTCAAAGACCCTTACGGTCGGCTTGCAGACCCTCGTGACGCAGCTTGGGCGCGTCATCGTTGCCCGTGCCGTCCTTCGATGCGCCCCCCCAGCCGTGGGCGGTCACGTCGAAGATCACGCCGTTCGTGTCGAAGAACTTGACCTCGTAGAAGATGTTGCTTTTCACCGGCACTTCGCCCATGTAGTAACGCCCGCCCGCCGCTTCGATCTTGGTGCGCGTGGCTTCGACGTCATCGACCCAGATGCCGATGTGATGCAGGCCCACGAACTCGCGGCCACGGTCGCCGGCGGCTTCATCGTTCTTGTAATTGAGCAGCGCGAGGTTGATGACGCCGTCGGACAGGTACACGCCACGGGCGAGCGACGAGTCGGTTTCACCGACTTTCTTGAAGTCGAACGCCTGCATGTAGAACTCGGCCGCCTTCCAGGGGTCGGGCACGGAAAGCGCGATATGACGCAGTTTGGCCATGATGGAATGTCTCCTTCGTATCGATAGGTCACGTGCGTGACGAACAGAGGCTTGCCGGGGGCCGGCAAACTCGTATGTATACTATCTCAGTGAATTGCATTCCAAAATGCATTTTTGAATACAACATCGTGATGCCGATCAACAAAATCCCCTGCCATTCCCTTCGAATGGGGCGTCAGGCCACAACTTCGGGAAAAAATACCCTTATAATCCGCATGTATACAATCCGAGCCAATGCAAGCCGATTCAAAAAATAATGCACGTCCACGCAACGAGATAACTAACCATGGCCGAAACCATTGCCGCCCGAATCTGCCGGGAGTTGACCGACGAGATCATCGACGGTCGCCTGCCGCCAGGACGGAAGCTGGAAGAAGTTGTGCTGGCCGAACGTTTCAAGGCCTCGCGCACGCCCATTCGCGAAGCCCTGCGCGAGTTGAACGCGCGCGGCCTGATTGAGCTCACGCCGCATAAGGGCGGGGTCGTCGCCAGCATCAGCGTCGACGATCTGTCCGACATGCTCGAAGCGATGTGCGAACTCGACGCACTGTGCTGCCGTCTGAGCGCCCAACGCATGAGCGCCATGCAGAAGAAGCAGTTGGAGATGCTCCACGTTCAGAGCAAGCAGTGTATGGATGCCGGCGACGAAGCCGGTTATCTCGCGCTCAACCGCGAGTTTCACCAGTTGCTGAGCGCCGGTACGCAGAACAAGACGCTGATGGCACTCATCGACAGCCATCGCGAACGTCTGGCACCGTTCCGCGCCGCACAATCGGATGTCGAAGAACGTTTCACCGTGTCGTTCGACGAGCACGATAAAGTCGTCGAAGCGGTGCTCGCCTCCGATGCCGAGGGCGCGTATAACGCCATGCGCAGTCATACGGCTCGGCTGAGCATTCATGTGCTCGATCGGCTGCAACACAATCGCAAGCCGTAATCCTTCATCAATACCCACCCGGGCCGCATCGGTCCGGGTGGCGTCGTTTCAATCCGCCGTTTTGTAGTTTTTGACGGATCTCACGCCACGACTCGCGAAGCCAACGTTCTCAACGTACTGCTCGCAATCGTCACCTATGAGTCTCAGCGCAGTGCAACGCCGAGAGGTTGCCGCGCTCGTTCTCACCTTCTAGCTTCCACAAATGAAACGCGAGGCATCGCTTTTGCCGCGCGTCGTGCCCGTCGTCTTTCGGACCGACGGCATCTCGCTCTACCCTTTTGTGGAGACTTATATGTCTGAAGTTACTGATGTACTCGTCGCAATCGACACCAAGGCGGTTCTCGATCGGTATGGCAGGAACAGCAGCATGTCGAATCCGCCGTTGATCGACGCCAAGCACGTGTTCATGATCGTCACGCAGAAGAACGTTGTCAGCGGCCAGGCCGGCGGCGAGCTCGATGTCGCCGCACGTATCGGCGACGTGATTCGCTGGCGGGAAAATTCGCTCTCGCTGGGCTTCGAAGAGTCATGCATCTTCTACAAATTCGTGAGTAGTCAGGTCAAGTTGATCTCCGATCCCTCGCCGCGCGAGGCCGAAGTCAAAATTCCCGTGCCCAATCCGGACGACCCGTCCAAGCCGAAGAAGCAACAGGTCTCGAACTACTTCTGGTCTTGCGAAACACTCAAGACCGGCCGCGTGACGTATCACTTCCAGTTTCAAATTCTGGATCGCAGCGGCAATCTCTGCGGCTGCTATCAATGGGATCCGTTCATCAGCATTCGTAACGACTGAGCGCTCTGACTGAACCCTCTGCGCCCCATTTGGCGGCGATCCACCGCTTGGTGGATCGCGCGACCTCACGCCCCATGGCAAGGAATTCACGATGGCCAAAGACAAGCCGCCCCACGCGCGCGAGACGAACACCGCCGGTGCTAACGTATTGCTCGTCATCGATACCGGCGCACTGCTCGCCGGAGAATCCGAGCCCGCTTGTTGCTACGCACTATGCACCGGCTTGGACTCGCTACTGACAAGCAACGACGGGCAACTTCATGTCAACGCCGTGGCCGGCGAACAGGTGCGCGTCAGGTGGTCGCCGACCGCCGTACGCGGCGAGCACGCCGTACTGCTCAATTTGCAGTTGGCTAACGAGGACGTGCTGACGAATCTGACGCTGCAAACTAACCCGGAGGCCACCGTCCGAGTGCCACAGATGGGAGAACCGGCCGAAGTTGAGGCGCGTCCCGCACACGATGCGTTCTGGCAACTCGACGTCGCCGCCGAAGGCAGCGTGGCATTGACGCTTAAGGCCATCGTGACGGATCGCGACGCCGAAATCGCCGGTACGTTCGAATGGCCACTGAGCATTGTTGTCGGCTGAGGTCATCGCCCGGGAGGTTCGAGCATCACTCATCTATTTAGAAATCGAATGCTATCCATTCTGATATTTAATTTGTCGATGCGCGGTCCGTTCGCTATCTTGTAAGTCTTTCCCCGCACTTCACGCCCCCACGCGACCCCGCGGCGCCATTGTCATTGCGCCAACCCCAGCCAACCTGACGGAAGGCAGCGCCAGCGAGGCCCCGGGCAGCATAGAGGCCGCTCCATGACTCACCGCGTTTTCGTCGGCGCCGTTGGTGCCGACGGCAGTCCCCTCCACCTCGCCACGCGCGACGGACGCTTCACGTACGTCGGCCCCCAAGTCCCCGACGCCGGTGGTGCCCAAGTCATCGATCTGCAAGGCAAGCTGGTCTTGCCCGGCTTTGTCGACGGTCACATCCATCTCGACAAGAGTTTTCTCGGCGACCGCTGGCGCCCGCATCGTCCGGCCGCCACGCTGCGCGATCGGCTGGCCGCAGAAAAAGAAGAAATCGCCGCCGCTGCGCCAATGACCCAACGGGCTGACGCACTCATGCGCCAGTGCGTCGCCTTCGGCACCGTGGCGATGCGTTGCCACGTGGATGTCGACGCGAGCACCGGCCTCACGCATCTGCACGCCGTCATGGCGATGCGCGATCAATGGCGCGATCTGCTCGACATCGAACTCGTGGCCTTCCCGCAAGCGGGCGTGATGACGTGCCCCGGCACGGCCGATGTTCTCGAAGCCGCCGTTCGCGAAGGCGTGCAAGTCGTGGGCGGCATCGATCCGACCACGCTCGACGGCGACGCGCAAGGGCAACTGAGCATCGTGTTCGGCATTGCTGAGAAGCACGGCACGAAGATCGACATTCATCTGCACGAGCCCGGTGAAACGGGCCTCGCGCAACTGCACCGCATCGCCGCGCGGACGCAGGCCGCAGGCTTGCAAGGCCGTGTGTCAGTGAGCCATGCCTACGGACTGGGCGATATCGGCCCCGCAGAACTCGACGTGATCGCCCGTGCGCTGGCCGATGCAGACGTCTCGATCATGACCAACGCCCCCGGCGACCGCGCCTTCCCGCCAATTCTGCGGCTGCGCGAAGCGGGCGTGCGCGTGTTCACGGGCAACGACAATATTCAGGACAGTTGGTGGCCGTACGGCAACGGCGACATGCTGCAACGCGCGATGCTGATCGGCTATCGCTCGGGCTTCTACACCGACGAACATCTGCAAGTCGCACTCGATATGGGCACGTATGCCGCCGCCGCCGTGATCGGCAAGGCCGACTACGGTCTTCGTGTGGGCAGTGAAGCGAGCTTCGTCGTGTTCGACGCACCCAACGCTGCCGCCGCCGTTGCCGCCGCACCGGCCGCACGCGCGGTGATTCGCCACGGACGTTACTGGGGTGGCCCGGCGCAGCTTGCGCTGGACGCCGCCCTGTTGAAGGACACAGCAGGGTCCACCCCGACCTGACTGTCATGCGCGGTGCCGGGCCTGCGCGAGGTCATGGCACCGTTGGCGTTCGTCGCGCCGAGGTGAAGCACACTGCGCGCGCCCCCAGGCGCAGGGTGTAGCCGAGGCAGTCGAAGACGAGCGATGGGGAGAAAAACTAGCGTTATCAGGAGTCACTAGCAATGTCGAAGACCACGTATTACGCGCCGCACGGCGGGCATCCGGCTCAAACGGAACTGCTCACCGACCGCGCCATGTTCACCGAAGCGTATGCCGTCATCCCCAAGGGTGTGATGCGCGACATCGTGACGAGCCATCTGCCGTTCTGGGACAACACGCGCCTGTGGGTGCTGGCCCGTCCGCTCTCGGGCTTCGCCGAGACGTTCGCGCAATACATCATGGAAGTGGGCGCCGGTGGCGGCAGCGACAAGCCTGAGCAGGACGATAAGGCCGAAGGCGTGCTCTTCGTCGTCGAAGGCGAAATCACGGTGACGATTCAGGGCAAGGCGAACACGCTCACGCCGGGCGGCTATGCGTTCATCCCGCCCGCCACCGACTGGCAACTGCGTAACCACAGCCAGAGCACGGCGCGTTTCCACTGGATTCGCAAGCACTATCAAGCCGTGGAAGGTCTGCCGTATCCGGAGCCGTTCGTGAAGAACGAGCAGGACGTGGAACCGATTGCCATGCCGGGCACCGACGGCCGCTGGGTCACCACGCGCTTCGTCGACATGCAGGACATGCGCCACGACATGCACGTAAACATCGTGACGTTCCAGCCGGGCGGCGTGATCCCGTTCGCCGAAACGCACGTGATGGAGCACGGCCTGTACGTGCTCGAAGGCAAGGCCGTCTACCGTCTGAATCAGGACTGGGTGGAAGTCGAAGCCGGTGACTTCATGTGGCTGCGTGCGTTCTGCCCGCAGGCTTGCTACGCCGGTGGCCCCGGCCCGTTCCGCTACCTGCTGTACAAGGATGTCAACCGCCACATGAATCTGACGCTGGGCGCACAGCCGCGTTAATGATCATGCAGGATGGTGCCGTCGCGCATTAGCAACGAGTTCGCGACGAACTCGCGACGAATCAGGCCGGTCGGCGACACGCCGCACCGGCCTTTTTTTCATGCGTTGCGGCGCTACTTCGCGGATCGCGTTTTCGATTCCAGCATACCGACCAGCACCTTGGCGAGTGCCTTGACCATCGCGTCCGCAGTGGGCCGATGAAAGATCGCCAGCTCGAAGGTATCGACCACTGGCAGCCCCTGTGCGCGCCCCAGCACGACGTGGCCCGGCAACACCGCGCGCGGCGGCACCAGACTCACGCCCATGCCGTCGGCCACCGCCCCCTGAATGCCGCTCAGGCTCGAACTCGTGAAGCTGATGCGCCAGTTGCGGCCCATCGCTTCGAGCGCATTGATCATGTCGTCGCGATACAGGCCACGCGTCGGAAACGTGACGAGGGGTACGGGGTCGAGTTGAAACGAAGGATGGGACGCGCTGTCGATCCACGCCAGCTTTTCCGGCCGGCATGCCACCGATTCCCGGCTGTTGCGCCGTTGTTTGACCAGCACGAGATCCAGCTCGCCGTGATCGTAGCTGCCGAGCAGATCGCGGCTCAGGCCGCTCGTGACTTCAAGTTTGACCTGCGGGTACTGCCGGTTGAACCCTGCGAGTACCTGTGTGGTGGCCCCCGTCGCGAAATCCTCCGGCACCCCGAGACGCACCGTCACCGCGACCACGGCGCCGGAGAGCGCTTCGAACATCTGATCGTTGAGCGCAAGCATCTGACGCGCGTAGCCGAGCAGCATTTCACCGGCATCGGTGGCGTGCACTTCGCGATTGCCGCGATCCAGCAACTTGTGCCCGACCATGTCTTCGAGACGGCGCACCTTCTGACTGACGGTGGACTGGGTCGAGTGCAGCCGCGCGGCAGCCGTCGTAAAACTGCCGCAGTCAGCCACCATGATGATGGAGCGCAACAGATCCAGATCGAAAAGCGGTCGATTCGATTTCGCACTGCCAGCCATAGTTGCTATTTGAATTGTCGATGGGCAGTCGATCTTGTATCACGCACGGCAGGTGCCCGACAACTGGGGTTTCACGGCGTTGTCGGGCACGAATTCCTGCGCTTTCCGCTGATGCTCAACCAGTCTGGCGTCACACCCCCAGTGCGCGTCCGTCACTGCGCGGGTCGTGCGCCCCGCTCATCTGCCCTTGCGCGCTGATCCGAATGGCACCGGGATGCCCGGCCAGTTGGCTTTGGGCGGGCAACGGACTCATCTCATGCCCGCGCGCCGCAAGATCGGTGAACACGCCCGCCCCGGCATCCTGTTCCAGCTTGAGGCTGTCGCGACTGTCCGAGAACGTTTTGCCCAGTAGAAAGCGCGGGCGGCCGAGTGCGGTCAACGGATCCATGCCGTAGTCGATCAGGCGGGTGAGCACGGCGGCCAGCGTCTGCGGCTGACCGTCGGCACCTTGTGTGCCGTAAAGCAGGTGCGGACGCCCCTGCTTGAGATACATGCCCGGATTGAGCGTGTGGAACGGCCGCTTGCCCGCACGCAGCACGTTCGGACTGCTCTCGTCGAGACTGAACGACGCGCCCCGGTTGTGCCACAGCACGCCCGTGTCGCCCAGCACCACGCCGCTGCCCCAGTCGAAATAGACCGTTTGCAGCATGCTCACGCAGTTGCCAGCGCTGTCCGTGGCGCCGATATAGACGGTGTCGCCCGTCTTGTACACATGCGGCCAAGGCATCGCGCGATCCATGCGGATGCTTCGCGCGTGGGCGTCGAGCGTCGCACTTGCCAGCAAACGATCGACCGGCACATCGACAAAGTCCGGGTCGGCCACATACCGGTTGCGGTCGATGAACGCGAGCTTCACCGCTTCGACCAGTACGTGGTAATAGTCCGCGCTCCCCTCCGGCATCGACGCCAGATCGAAGCGGTTGAGAATGCCCATGATCTCAAGCGTCGTCACCCCTTGGGTCGGCGGACGCAGCCCCAGCAACTCGCCGTCGCGATACGCCACGCGCAGCGGCACTTCCTCGCGCGCCTGCGTCTTGGCGATATCGTCGAGCGTGAGCGGCGAGCCGACGCGTTTCAGTCCCGCCGCGACGCGCGCGGCCAGATCGCCCTCGTAGAATTCACGTCCGCCGTGGGTCGCGATGCTGTCGAGACTGCGCGCCAGTGCCGGTTGGACAAACTGTTCTCCGGCTTGCGGAATGCGGCCGTTCGGCATGTACACCGAGGCGAAGCCTTCCCAGCCCGAAAGTTCGTTCGCACGCAGCGTCTGCCAGAATTGCTGCGACGGCGTGACCGGAAAGCCATTGGCCGCGTATTCAGTGGCCCGCGAGAACAGCGACGACCACGCCTGCTTGCCGCCCCATTGCGTGCGGCCGAATTCGTACGCCTTCTCCCAGATCGCAACGGTCGCCGCCGTTGTCAGTGCGGCGCCCGGTCCGCGCACGGGAATCTCCCCGCGATAGGCCGGCAGCTTTGCCGCCGATTGCCCGATACCGGAGAGCGTGCGCACGTTGCCATCGCGATCGCTGATGACCATGAACGCATCGCCGCCCAGTCCGGTGAAATGCGGATACGTCACGCTCAGCACGGCACCGATGGCAATCGCAGCTTCGATGGCGTTGCCGCCTGCGCGCAACACTTCAAGCCCGGCCTCGCTGGCGAGTTCGTGCGGGCTGGTCACCATGCCGCGCGTCGACTGCGCGAGACGCGGATCGCCACGTGTGGCGGATGCTGCGGATGCTGCCGGTGCCGATGCCGCAGTAGCAGCCTCTGCGGTTGCGGCAGTCGCGACGGGCAACACTGCGCTGCCAGCCAGCGCCGCCGTGCTCATCAAAAAATCGCGGCGCGTGGTGCCGCCGTCTCCCGTCATGCTTGAATGTGTCGCTGACAGCCCTGCGGCCGTTGCCTGTGTCGTCGACGGCCTTGCAGCCGTTTTTCCTGCAAACGTCATACCCCCTCCCTGCGTGGTGTTATCTCGCGGCGAGACGCGCCCGACACCGGCAAGCGCCCCGCCGCCACATGCGATGGCATGCAGACTGATGTGCTTCAGTCGTGGGCTTCAGACTTCGGCCTTCCAGCCCTTCCAGTTGCGGTGATGCGTGACTTCCGGGGCCGAGTAGCGTTCCTTCACCCACGCGTACACCGGGCCGAGTGCGTTCATGGCGATGGCCGCACCGAGCGCCGCCATCGGGTCTTGCGGCACCGGGCCAAAACCGCCGAACAGCGTGGCGAAGTACGTGGCAAAGCCGAAGAACATGCCCGGAATGAAGTTCAGGCCCGGGAACACGCGAGCGAGCGCCATCATCGTGCCGTTGCCGGTGAAGAGAATCACCATCTCGGCCAGCACGAGCGTGTTGCCGGTGAACTGCGTCGAGGCCTGTTTGAAACCGAGCACGATCAGGAACGCGAAGAACGACCCGACCGGCAACGTGGCCCAGATGCGTTTGAGATTGACCAGACTCGGCCCGCCCATCGCGAACGTGGCAGCCCAACTGATGAAGATCGCCCATGGCGGCAGGTGCAGCGGCAGCATGGCAATCGGGATGGTTGTGACAGCAAGTAGCGAGGCAACAACTTCCGCAGGCAGCTTCTTCATGATTGTCTCCTTGAGTTTTATATGAACTTCATTGCGCACAACAACATGAATGGCGGTGGATTTCGCAGCGATGCTCCGTCACCACCGTGATGCGCCCGCGCTTGATCACCCATGAGCGAGGCGGGATATCGAGCAGCGCGTCGGCAACTTTGTAGGTATCGAGAATGACGAGGTCGGCCTGCTTGCCCACGGCAATGCCGTAGTCGTGCGACAGACCGATGGCGCGCGCGGCGTTATGCGTGCCCATGTCGAGGATGGCCTGCTGATGCTCCGGCACCCCGAACTGCGCCACGTGGGCGAGCAAGTTGCCGATGAGCAGCATGTCGGCCTTGCCGAACGGCGTGAACGCGTTGCGCACGTTGTTCGACGAATACGCGACGTTCACGCCCGCGCTGTGCAGTGCCTTGACCGGTGTGAGCCCGCGACGCTGGTTCTGCTGGTCCTTGCGGCCGCCCAGATAAAGGTCGGTGGCAGGCAGCGTCACGATACTGATGCCGGCGAGCCGAATCTGTTCGATGACGGGTGCGAGCGTGTCGTTGTCGAGCGCCCCCAGGCTCGTGACGTGGCCGAGGGAAACGCGGCCTTGATAGCCTGTCTCGATGGTCTTCTGGGCAATGTAGGAGATGGCCGCGAAGCGCTGATCGCTGGTGTCGTCGGCAAAATCGGCGTGCATGTCGACGGGCGCATCGAAGCGTTGCGCCAGCTCGAACACGATGTCGATGTGGCGCTTGGTGTCGTCCCAGTTCAACTCGTTGTAAGGGCACCCGCCGACCACATCCGCGCCCATACGCAACGCGTCGATCATCAACTCGTAGGTGCCCTTCGACTTGAGAATGCCCTCCTGCGGAAACGCCACGATCTGCAAGTCGAGCAGGCTGTTGTACTCGTCTTTGAGCGCGAGCAGCGTCTCTACGCCGATCAGCCCCTGAATCAGATCGACGTCCGGGTGCGCGCGCACGGCCACCGTGCCGTGCTTCACCGCCATGTCGAGCACCTGACGCGAGCGGTCGAGTACGTCCTCGCGCTCCTGCTTGCTCTTGAGAATGCCGGTCACGCGAATGGCTTCATCGAGCGTGCCGAAGCGCGCAGGCAGGCGGCGATGGAGCAGCGCCTTGTCCAGATGCAGGTGAGCTTCGATGAGACCGGGGATCGCCGCCCGTCCCTGCGCGTCGATGATTTCGTCGGCCGAGGCGTCGATACCGGGCTCCAGCGCGACGATGCGCCCGCCTTTGATGGCGATGTCCACGAGCGGCGCTTCATCGCGCACGCACACGTTGTTGATCAGCAGGTCCACATGCATGGTGCGGTCTCCTCAGGTCTCGAATGTTGTCGATGTTGTTGTTGATATGGGATGCAATTGCGGTGTAACGGCGGCCGGGGTGGCATTCGGCATTCGCCCCGCTTGTCGGGACTGGACTGGCCTTAGTGGGTTTGTACTGGTACTCAGGTTATGGGAGTGCCTCGACGCGGGGCATCGGGATTTGCTGGTTTTCGTCTAAGAATTTCCCTAGACGCGGTGCAGCATTGATTTGCGGGGGAAATGGGCGTGCATACGCTGGCCGCCGACGGAGGTCGGGGCAACGTAGCAATGCGTTGAAAACGTACGAACAACGCCCTCAGGCGTCGGTGCCGGCGACGATCAGTCCGTGCTCGATGGCGTAGTGCACGAGCCCGGCGGTGGAGGCGATATCCATCTTGGTGAGGATGTTCGCCTTATGGGTGCTGACCGTCTTGCTGGAGAGCGACAGGCAACGCGCAATGTCGTTGATGCCGCTGCCCTCGACGAGCATCTGGAAGATCTGGAATTCGCGCGCTGTGAGGCGCGTGTGCGGCAAGACTTCCGCCGGTTGCTGCAACTGGCGCACGAGCTTGTCGGCCACCAGTGGCGAGACGACGGTGCCGCCGCGTGCCACGCGCCGGATCGCTCCCATCAATTGCTCCGACTCGGCGTTTTTCGTCAGATAACCCGCCGCCCCCGCACGAATGGCCTGCACCGCGTATTGCGACTCCCGGTACATGCTCAACACCAATATCGGCAATGCCGGATAGGTTGCCTTGATCTGCTGGATCAGAGCGATGCCGCTCTTGCCGGGCATCGACATATCGAGCAGCAGCACATCGACGGTGGTCAGGCGAAGCCGATTGAGTACATCGGCACCGTCGACGGCTTCGGACACCACGCACATATCGGGCGAGGTTGAGATGATCTTTTTCAGGCCGTCGCGAATGATCGCGTGATCGTCGGCGATCATGATGCGCATTACCGTGGCACTCCGTCAGCGCCCGCCGGATGCTGCGGGATGCGCGCGATGACGCGCGTGCCCTGCCCCGGCTGACTGTCAATTTCGAACGCCCCGCCGAGCATCAGGGCGCGCTCGCGCATGCCCATCAGCCCCAGTCGCTGGCTGTGCCCGGCGAGAGCGGTGTCCATGCCGCGTCCGTCGTCTGCAATGGTGACGTGACAGTGTCCTTCGCGCATATCCAGCGTGACCGTCACCTGCGACGCCTGCCCGTGGCGGCTCGCGTTGGTCAGCGACTCCTGCACGATGCGGAAGATGGCCGTGCTGCACTCGCTATCGAGCCCGGTCGTCACGTCTTCGGCCATATGCAGTGCGCAAGGCAGACCATGACGCTGCGTGAACGATTCGGTGAGCCATTCCAGCGCGGCATGCAGGCCAAGTTCGTCGAGTACGGCCGGGCGCAGGTCGGCGGCAATGCGATGCACCGCGTCGATGGTCGCGTCGACCAGTTCCTTGAGCATCTGCACGTGGGCCGGTTGATCCGGGGGCACGGTGCCCGGTTGGGCTTCGAGGTAATTGAGGCCGAGACGCAGTCCGCCCAGCCATTGCCCAAGTTCATCGTGCAGCTCGCGCGATAGCCGGGTGCGCTCGGCTTCCCGCACCGATTGCAGGTAGGCCGAAAGTTGCCGCAGTTGGGCGCGGGAATCGAGCAACGCCATTTCGGAGCGTTTGCGGTCGGTGATGTCGCGAGAGATGCCTACGGTGCCCACAATGCGGCCCTGTTCGTCGCGCACGGGCATCTTGACGGTATCGAACCAGCGCGGCGCGCCATCGGCACCGGGGCGGCTTTCCTCGTAACGGCGGCGCACGCCGCTCATGACCACGGCGCGGTCGGTCGACAGATAGACACGCCCCCAGTCAGACGACCAGACTTTGTCGGGGGTGCTGCCGATGATGTCCTTCTCGGGACGGCCGCAAGCGGCCATAAAGGCGTCGTTCACGAGGATATAGCGTGACTCGGTGTCTTTGAGCCACGCCTGATCCGGGATATTGTTCAGTATCGCCCGGTGCAGTTCGCCATGCGTTTCCACTGCGTCTCCTCGCCGGGCCGCCCTCATGGCGGCCACTCGTCTCCTGTGGGAGCGTCCGGGCGCTGGCTGAGGGGCTTGCGAGAGCTGGCCGTCATGCCGGCGCCGGTCTGGGTTCAATATATCCAGACCTGCGCTCGCGCGCGCCTCTAGTTTTCCCGCATATCAGAATGTTGCGATGTTTCATGACTTATTGTCATGAGCCGGAAAGAGGTATCAAATCACCGCTGGCGAGCCATTGCCAGACGCCCAATGGAGGCAAACGATGACGAAAGTTCGCGTTAACGGTTTCACCATTTCGCTCGACGGCTACGGCGCCGGGCCCGATCAGGACATCAACAATCCGCTCGGCATCGGCGGGACGGACCTGCACCAGTGGCTGTTGCCGACACGCACCTTCCAGCAGAAGTTGTTCGGCAAAGACGGCGGGACCACCGGCGTCGACGATGAATTCGCCGCCCGTGGCTTCGAGAATGTCGGCGCATGGATTCTCGGGCGCAACATGTTCGGCCCGATTCGTGGCGACTGGCCCGACTTGAACTGGAAAGGCTGGTGGGGCGACAGCCCGCCGTATCACGTACCGGTTTTCGTTCTGACCCATCATGCCCGCCCGTCCCTCGAGATGGCAGGCGGCACGACGTTCCACTTCGTCACAGGCGGTATTCACGAGGCGCTGGATCGCGCACGCGAGGCCGCCGGCGGCAAGGACGTGCGCATCGGCGGCGGCGCGGACACCCTTCGGCAATATCTTCGCGAGGGCCTTATCGACGAGCTTCACATTGCCATCTCGCCGATCTTGCTTGGCCGTGGCGAAGCACTGTTCGAAGGTTTGGACTTGCGGGCGCTGGGATACGAATGCGTGAAATCTGTCGCCTCGGAGAAGGCCACGCACGTCGTGCTTCGGCGACAGGCGCCCGCGAAAGGCTGACCGGTCGAAGATGGACGCGCGGGCCTGATGCGCGCTCAGCGCATCAACGCTTCAGGCCAGCCGACGATCTGCTTGCGGCGCGGCGTCGCGTACGTGCGCACCTTCGACGTGCGCAGTCCCAGCCGCACCAAGGATTCGGCGAGCGCGACGGCAGCAGAAACGCCGTCCACGACCGGCACGCCGGTGCGCTCGCGGATCTTCGCATCGAGCCCCGCCATGCCGCCGCAGCCCAGACAGATCACCTCGGCATGATCGTCACGCACGGCGAGTTCCGCCTGCTGCACCACAGCCTCCACGGCGCGCACAGGGTCTCGCTCCAGTTCCAGCACCGGCATGCCGCTCGCACGTACCGACGCGCAACGTGCGTCGAGCCCCGCCAGCTTCAGCCGGTCTTCAATCAGCGGCACAGTGCGGTCCAGCGTCGTCACTACCGAATACCGATGACCGAGCAGCATCGCAACGCTCGCGGCCGCCTCAGTGATATCGACGACAGGCACACTCAGTAGCTCTTGCAAGCCCTCGCGGCCATGTTCGCCATAACCCGCCTGAATGACGGCGTCGTACGGCTGGTCGTAACTGAGCACACGCTGCATGACGGCAATGGCGGCGAGATAGCTCTCGAAATTGCCCTCCACCGATTCGGCGCCGAAGTGCGGCGTCAAGCCGACAATTTCAGTGCCCGGAGACGCCGCCGTGCGTGCATGGTGCGCGATGGCGTCGGTGATCGCGGTCGTCGTATTGACGTTCACGACGAGTATTTTCATGAAGCACTCCTTGGGGGTAATTCAGTGCGCAGCGCTGTCGACCGCGAAGTGCTCGCCGGAGCAGTCTTCGAACGGCTGGCGACGGTCGGAAATTGCGTAATAAACGCTACCGGCGATCGCTGCGCCCAGCAGCCACGAGAACGGTGTCAGTGCGCTGAATGCAGGTACGAGCGCCACGGTGACGGCGGTAAGGGCCGACGGCACAAGCGCGATGATCGCTTTCGGATTCACGCCACGGGCGTAGTGATAGGTCGCCTCGCGGGCTTCGGTATAGAGATGCGGTACATGCACGCAGGTCTTGCGCAGCAGCCAGTAATCGACAGTGATGATGCCGTACAGCGGCCCGAGCAATGCCCCGAGTCCTGAGAGGAAATACACGATCACGATCGGGCTGTTGTAGAGATTCCACGGCAGGATCAGCACGGCAATCGTGGCACTCATGAGCCCCGCGCGGCGGAATGTCAGGCGATGCGGCGCCAGACTCGTGAGCACGAACGCCGGGGCAACGAAATTCGCCATGATGTTCACGGCCACCGTCACCACGAGAAACGCCAGACAGCCCAGCACGAGGAACGTCTTGTCGGGAATGGTCGCGATGATTTCCGTGGGGCTGTGGATGATCTGCCCGTTCAGGCTGAACTGCGCACCGGCCAGCACGAAGCTGATGACGGCAAAGATCAGAATGTTGACCGGCAGGCCCCAGAAGTTACCCGTGCGAATCACTTTCCGGCTGGGTGATGCCCGCGTGAAATCACAGAAATTGAGTACCAGCGTGCCGTAGATGGCCAGCCACAACGCCCCGCCCGCGAACACTTTGGTCCACATCTTCACACCGGTCAGCGGCTCGCCGATGGACATGGCGATGTGCCCGCCCGCGCGGTGGTACATCCACGCGGCGAGCGACGTGACCGTGACGAGAATGATCGGCCCGGCGAAGGCTTCGTACTTGCGCACCATCTCCATGCCGTACGCCAGAATCGCGATCTGCACGAGCCAGATGGCGACAAAGCTAGCCCAGCCGAGGGTCGAGAGACCGAGGATGGCGTTGTGATCGAAGGCGGCGAGCGCGGGCCAGACAGCAACCAGCAGTACGCGCAACACGACCGACGCGAGATAGGTCTGAATGCCGAACCACGCGATGGCAATCACGGCACGAATGATGGCCGGCAACTGCGCGCCATACACGCCGAAGCTCATACGGCTGATGACCGGAAACGGCACACCGGTCTTGTGGCCCATGTAGCCGGTCAGGTTCATGAAGAAATACACCAGCGCCGCACCGATCGCCAGCGATGCGAGCATCTGCCAGCCGGACAGGCCCAATGCGAACAGGCCGATGGCAAAGGAGTAGTTGGCGATGTTGTGCACATCGTTGGTCCACAACGCAAAGATGCTGTACCGGCCCCAGCGCCGCCCCTCCGACTTCGTGGGCGCCAAATCGGCGTTATGCAGCTTTGGGCTCAGGCCGTGGGTATTTGCGCTGGAATTAGGGACATGAGGGTGCGCATGGGTGTGCACCTGCCCGGTCGAGGGCATCGCGCCCAGGACGTCATTCGAAACATCCAATTGCATCCGCATCGTCTCCTTGAATGAAGCAGGATCGGCGGACCGCTTATCGGCGCAGTCTTTCTGCCTCGCCTGCTGAATGCGTGTTGGCGATTTGGAGTATGCGCAGGGCGTTTCGAATTGGGAAATTAAATGTTTGGTTGATAGGTATTCGGAAATTGGATGGGTCGGCGTGAGTGTTCGGCGATAACACTCACCCCTCCCCGTCTGCTGAATGCTTACCCCGGATATCCCCGGAACAACCCGCACAGCCGGAACACATCCTCCGTGTACGGCAGGTCTCTGACCTTGCAATAGCGGCTCGCGAGTTTCATCAGTTCCTTGATGTCGCGTCCGCTGGCGTCGGGATACCGGCTGGCCAGCACTTCAATGAGCCCATCGTCGAGATACGCACCGACCTGATCCGCCTGCATGCGCCACAGGCGTCGCGCATCGGCGGGCGATGGCGTCTCGTAGTGAATCGTCGCGATACAGCGCGAGAGAATCGCGTCGTCCACGTCGCCGATCCGGTTTGTCGTCATGAACAGCAGACCGTGGAAGTACTCCAGCGAGCGCAGAAACTCCGCCACGATGGCGTTGTGTTCGAGGTCGTTATCGCGGCGGCGAATGTAGACGTCGGCCTCATCGAGCAGCAGGATCGCGTTCCAGCGCATGGCGCGCCGAAGGATGCCCATGAGCGTGGCGCCCACCGACGCCGCCGTCGTGCCGAGTTGCCCCGAGTGCACGCGGTACAGCGGCTTGCCGACGACTTCCGAATAGATCTCGGCGGTGAGCGTCTTGCCCAGACCCGGCGCGCCTTGGCACAGGATGGTCGCGCCGCCCGATTTGCCCGGCACGAAGTCGGGCATCATCGTGTCCATGTTCGACGTGAGGATGTCGATCAGATCGTGATGATGTGCAGGCAGTACCAGCTTGTCGCGCAATGCCGGCTGGTATTCGTACTCGCTGATGTTCTGCACGTGCACCCAAAGATTGCGGTGCCAGTCCAAATGGAAGACGTGCACATAGCAGTGCAGCGGAATGGTCTCGAACGCCGAGGCGATCTCGGCATTGCGCCAGAAATCCGCATCGCAGGCCATTTCGAAATTGCGCTCCAACCGCTCCTCGTCGTTCACGCATTTGGCCGTCACGCCCTCGACCACGCGCACCAGTTCAGTGGCCCCTTTCGGATCGACGGAAAACGCCGCACGGCGCATCACGAACTGCGCACCGAATGCGCGCTGCAACTTCAGAAAGCGCTGCGCATGTTGCTCGTATTCGTGTTTGAACTCTGCGCATTCCTTGTAGAAACCGAACTCGGCAAGCAACTCGGGAATGGTGCGGTTGACGATGTCGTCGCGCGTGAACACCAGCGAGGTCGTCATGCCCGAGCGACGCGGGCGATGCTCCGACGCATTCAAATTGGCCGATTGCATCGTGTTGGCCAGCATGTCCAACACGACATACGGCGAGCCCTGCTCCGGCTCGACATAACGCAGGCGGCGCACCAGCCACGGCAACAGCGCGCCATCTCGATGCCGCTGATACAGCCAGCCGTCGATGACGTCACGCGCGAGATAGGCGACGAGCCCCGGCACCAACTTGTCGAGACTCGGAATCACGCGCGCCTGCGGGGCGTTGTAGACGTTATCGAGCGCCAGCATCTGGAACATCAGCGCGCGCTCGTTCTGCGACTTGCACAGCACGTAGAGCGTGTTGAGCGACTTGGCGTCGAACCATTCGCTCGACACCAGAATGTTGCCTCGGCACACGCCATAGGCGGTCATCTGTTTGCCGAGCGGTGAGTCGGTACCGATTAGCTGCAACAGTGGATGAATCAACGACTCCGGAATTTCGAAATCCATGTACGGCACTCCCCGTAATGCGTGGAGCCCGCGCCCGCATGGCCTGCCGGCCGCGTGCGATCAGGCGAGGAAGAAGTCGATGGCACGTGCCACCACACCCGGTTCGATGATGTGCAAGCCATCGAATTCGACATACTCGACGTCGTAGCCCGATGCCTTGAGCTTGTTGGCGTTGTTGCGCCCGCTCGTAGCGATGGGCAGTTGTTCGTCGATCAACCCATGGGCGATGAACACGCGCGGCTGCCCTTCCTGCACGAAGATCGACATGAAGCCGCCGGAGAATGCGATGACGTGACTGGCGATATCGCCATTGGTGACGCCGATGGACAGCGCGTAGCTTGCGCCGTCCGAAAAACCCGCAAACGCGACGTGAGCGGTGTCGATCGAATAGCGCGAGGCGACGATGCCGAAAGCCTGTTGCAAGCGTTCGAGATCGGGGCCGTTGCCGCCGATCACGATGTCCCATGTGGGAAACGTGGAATGCGGCGCGAGCACGAGAAACCCATGACGGTCGGCATGCGGCTCGATGAACGGCAACACCTTCTCGGGAAAGCCGCCCGCGCCGTGAAACATCACGAAAAGCGGGACGGGCTTGTCCGTCGGTAAATCGGGCGGCACGTACAGCACCGCGTCACGCACTTCGCTCAACCCAAGAGGATGACGTCCGGGAGGTAGCGATACGGGAAGCGATGAAGGCGCGGCGAGTGCCGGCGCCGGGGTGGCTGAAGTGGCGTCGTCTTGCGCTGACGCCGCCAAAGGACGCCCGGGCGTGAATACCCCGGGCGACATCCGACCGAACAATGCGGGATCGAACATGGCGCAGTGAGTGTCTCGTGATCGTTAAAATTATTGATATATTGTATATCATCAAATTTAACGGCTGACACGCGATATTTGGGCTCAAACGGCCATGTAGGCAGACAATCCGGCCACTAGCGCGTCGAACGTGACCTTGCAACGCGGGCTCTGACGCAGGTCTTCGTGCATGGTCACCCACGTGACGAGCTTGAAGCGAAACGCATTGGGCAGTACGCGCACCAGTCGTGCATCACGCCGCGCAATCGGCACCTGACAGCCGCCGATGCCATACCCTGCCCGGATCATGGCCAGTTGGGCCAGATCGTTGTCCGCACGAAATGCAAACGCGTCGCGAGACCATTCCGGCACGCCCGCCGTCGCGGCCCGGATGAACGGCGTCACGCTATCGAAGCCGATCAGCGTGTGGTTGGCCAGATCGGCCAGCGTGGCCGGCGCACCGTAGCGGGCCAGATAGTCGTCGCGCGCATGCAGGCCGATGTCGATGCTGCCGACGCGACGCGCAATCAGGGCGTCCTGCTGCGGTGGTGCCATGCGCACGGCAATGTCGACCTCGCGGTGCAACAGATCCTGTATCCGGTTGGTCGGCACCAGTTCGACTGACAGCAGCGGATGGGCGCGGCGCAGTGCCGTCAACATGGGCGGTAGCACCTCTACCCCGACCACTTCACTCGCGGAGATTCGCACGACCCCGTTCACGCCATCGTCTCGACTGGCTGCCGCGCGCTCGAAGGCTGACGCCGTGTGCTGCATGGCTTGCGCATGCGGGCGCAACGACTCTGCCGCGTCGGTCGGCATCAATCCCGTTTGCGAGCGCGTGAAGAGCGTCTGGCCAAGCGCCTCCTCCAATGCGGCAATGTGACGGCCGGCAGTGGGTTGCGTGATACCGAGTGCGCGCGCCGCGCCCGAGAGCGACCCTTCGGTCAGCACGGTAAGAAACGTCCGGCAGAGATCCCAACTGAGATTTGATGTCATACAAAAATGTATAGCCGATGGACGTATTTAGGCAATTTTATTTGAATCCGTTCGCGCGGAGAATGGCCCCCATCGACAACGTTTTGGGAGCGACATCATGAGCCACGAGAAAGCGTCACGCGCACTGGTGCTGGGGGCAACGGGCGGGATCGGCGGCGAAGTGGCTGTGCAATTGCTGGCGGCCGGCTGGCAAGTTCGAGCCATGCGTCGTGGCGGCACGCCGCACAACGATGCGCCGAATCTCGGTATCGAATGGACCGACGGGGATGCCATGAGCGCCGAGGATGTGCTGGGCGCTGCGCAGGATTGCGACGTGATCGTGCATGCCGTCAACCCGCCGGGCTACCGCAACTGGTCGACACAGGTACTGCCGATGCTCGACAACACTATCGCGGCCGCCACGGCGCATGGCGCGACGATCGTGCTGCCGGGCACGGTCTACAACTTCGGCCCGGATGCCTTTCCGGTACTGCGTGAAGATGCAGAACAACGCCCGCTGACGCGCAAGGGCAAGATTCGCGTGGAAATGGAGTCACGTCTGCGGGCAGCCAGCCGTCAGGGTGTGGCGACGATCATCGTGCGCGCTGGCGACTTCTTTGGGCCGCACGCGGGCAATAGCTGGTTTGGTCAGGGGCTCGTCAAGCCGGGGCAGACGGCCAAGATCGTGCAAGTGCCGAATGCGCCGGGGGTGGGTCATCAATGGTCGTATCTGCCGGACGTGGCGCGCACGATGGTTGCGCTGATCGAGCGCCGCGACACGTTGCCGACGTTTTCTAACTTCCATATGGCCGGCCATTGGGATAGCGACGGGTCACAAATGGCGGGGGCGATTACACGCGTGATGCGCCGATATGGCGTGGACGTCAAATCACGCCGCTTTCCGTGGTGGGTCGTGTGGGCCGCCGCGCCGTTCGTCACGACGCTGCGCGAGTTGCTGGAGATGCGTTACCTGTGGTCGCGCCCGGTGCGCATGGACAACACACACCTTCTCAATGCGCTGGGGCGTGAACCGCATACCCCGCTCGATGAAGCGGTGCATGCGACGCTCAAGGGGTTGGGGTGTTTGCCGCAGAATCACCGGTCGGCAGCCGCTTGAATCTTCAGACGCACTTGGACGGCGGCGGTGGTCGATTCGCTGGAAATGATGCTCACGAGCATGCCATTGACTTGATCGTCGCGTCGCATCAGGTACGCGACGACACGATAAGCGCCGTCCTTACCACTCAACGTTTCATCTTTAACGAGCTTGACGACGAGTCCCGGGCGGGGCACCCCCGAGACGATCCGATTGAAGTGTTGAATCGAGGTCGGCGCATCCGCTTGCTTCGCCCATACCTGGCACGTGTTGTCTTCGGTCCCGATGATGACAAACTCGCCAAGCGAATTCGTCGCACTCCATACGCGCCCCGCTTTCCCCCCCAAAAAGTGCGGTGCAAAATCCGCCCTCACGAACGGCAGGTGATTCTGGGTCGCCAGACCGTTGACCTTCGCAAAATCACCAGTCGTCCCAAGGCAAAAGTCCATGAACAAACGCGTCGCTGCATTGGATCGGCTCACCTGATCCGATGCAGCATCTGCAAACGCATTTGTCGCCACCATCAAAGCGACTGCCGCCAACCACCGAGCACCCCGCGCGAAAGTCATCGTCGTCTCCCCCGTTGTACTTCTATTCGTTTGGCAAATCGTATTCGGTTCTCGTCGTCCTGTGACATCCATTCAGATGTTTAGTAACGCCCCTCGCCTTTTCTCTCACCGGCATAGGCGGACTGAGTCCCAATGCTCAAACCTCAGCAATTACCCAAGCATCGTATTGCATAATTTTCATCACTCCCCTATGCTTTGGCCTACCCACAAAAGTCGAGCGTTCGCCGCAATATGCGCGAGCCCTCCCCGCCGCAGGAGTGAGTTGAGATGTTTGGTTCCGTCGATGCCTTCGTCGTCTTCAAATGCGTAGTGACGCTCGGCCTTGCAGTCTGGTCTGCGATCGCGGCGCTCAATAATCTGGTCGCGTTCGGCGCGTCCACCGGAGCCATCGGCCGAACGCTGAGCATGTCGCCGCTGCGCGAGGCACCCGCTATCGACATCTCCCTATTGCGCCGCGCAGTCCATGCCAAAGCGCTGGCCGTAATGGCGCTGATCGCGATGATTGTCTTGCAGGGGATTGCCGCGATTTGCCTCGCCTATGGCGGCGGGCAACTGGCCATTGCGCTGGCGTCCGCAGGGTCGGACGCCACAGGAATTCATTGGGGAATGTTCGGACTCACGGCACTGGCTGCCGCGTGGCTGCTGATGATGATCGGCGGCCTGTGGTTCGGGTACTGGATTCGTCAGGAAGGGCTGCAACTCACGCACATGATGTTGCTCGTGCTGACGATTGCCACCGCTGCCCTATTGCGGATGTAAGCGACTGCGGCGCCACCGGTGCGCCGCATCACTGCCGTAGCGTCAACCGCCGCGCTCACCACCCAGCAAACGTGAAATACGTTTGGCGGCGTCGGTCAACGCAGCCACCGTCTGCGGATTCGGATGCGCTGGCAGATAGTGGATCGAACCCACGATCGCGAGCGTGCCGAACAGCGAACCATCATCCTGCACAATCGGCGCAGCCAACGCGTTCACGCCGAGAAAAACCTCTTCCGGCGCATCGGCCCAGCCGCGCTCGCGCACCAGCGCCAACTCATGCGAGAGCCGCATCGTGTCGGTGATCGTATGCGGCGTGCAAGCATCGAGCGGCCCGGCCAGCACGGCCTCACGCCGTTCAGGCGCACCAAACGCCAGCGCGATCTTGCCCTGCGCCACGCTATGCAGTTTGAACTGCGTGCCCGGGTGCAACAGAATCTCCAGCGGACTACGCCCACGCATCACGTCGAGCACCACCACATCGGTCTCGGTGAACGAGCTGATGACGATGGTCTGTCCGACCGCGTCGCGCAACTCCTCCATGACCGGACGCGCCAGCCCTACCACGTCGAACTGCTTGACCAGTTTCTGCCCCAACAGGAACAGACGCCAGCCAATGCGATACCGGCTTGAGCGCGGGTTCTGCACCACGTAGCCCTCTTGCCGCAATGCCGTCAGATGCCGGTGCACGCGCGCCTTGGGCACGCCGAGCGCTTCGGCGAGATGCGTCACGCCGCACTCGGCATTGCGCTCAGCCAGCAACTCCAGAATGCGCAGCGAAATGACCGAAGTCGACGACGTGTTGGGTTCATCGCCGGCAACACCCGTCATCGCACCACCCAGCTCGGGTTGGCGCGTCGATTGCGTGCTGCGTGGCGTCGACATGACGTCTGCCGGAGTGTCCTTCGATCGTTTCACTGCGTGTCCTTTGTCACTGTCGCGTGGCGGCTATTGCGCGTCGAGCGAGATGAAACGCTCGCCGAATACGTGATAGCGCTGCGGCTTGTTCTTGTTCGCGTCCTCAGGGCGCACGTACCGAATCGAACTGCGATTGCGACACGCGCGCGGCAGGATGAAGCAGCGGATGAATGTCGTATCGCGCGATTCAGTCGTCGGCGCCAGCACAGGGGCATGACCAAGTTCCAGCCAAGCCTCGCCCGCCTTGTGCGTGTGCGACGCACCGAGTGTCTCGATCGTGATCTCGCCTTCGAGCGTGCAACGCACACCGGGGCCCTGATGCACGTGCGTATGCGCTACGCCGCCGGGGGGGAATTGTACCTTGTCGCAGCGCATGAGCCAGCGTTGGCGCGGGTCCAGCTCGATCGGTGCATCGAGTTTGAGCGTCGACGACGCCCCCGGTGCCGAGGCAATTTCCCCGGGCGTCGGCGCATCGCCCGACATCAACTCCCAACGCCACAACGTCACACCCTCACTGCCCGCGCTCAGTGCGACATCGTCCTCACCCAACCACGCGGTTTCTGCAACGTGATGCTGCGCGCCGGTGTCGAATTCGATCGCCACATCGCCACGCACGACGTAAATCGCCCGACGGGCCGCCGGCAGATAAACCGGCGGATGGTTGGGCGCAATGACATCCTCATACAAACGCAATTGAAACGGCTTCACTTCTCAATCTCCTAAGACCTGCCCGCAAGACAACCCGTCCGCGTGGCGCTGAATCCTTCTGAACCCTGACTGCCCCACTTCCGGAACAATCTCCGCATTTAGTATCGACTATCGATACGCAAAGCACTATTTATGGTTTACCACGAGACACCACTTCGAAGCGACCTGCTACCATTCAAACGAAATCATGTCCATACGTATCGATAATCGATACACGAGACATGACATTAGGATGAGTTCCATGAAGGAGACAAGAATGGACACTGGTACGACCGCCCTGAAACCGGCGGGCGCAGCGGGCCGGGCGTGGTATCGCGGCGCTAGCCCGGCGCAATGGCGGGCATTCGGTTCGGCCTATATCGGCTGGATGCTCGACATCATGGATCTGATGCTTTTCGCGATGGTGATTCGCTACATCAGCGTCGATCTGCACTTCGACAAGGGCGTAGCGGGCATGATTGCCTCGCTCACGCTGCTGGCAACAGCGTTCGGCGGCCTGTTCTTCGGCTTTCTCGCCGATCGCATCGGCCGCACGCGCTCGATGATTCTCTCGATCCTTTGCTACTCGATCGGCACCGCGCTTTGCGGCTTTGCCGATTCGGTCACGCAATTGCTCGTGTTCCGCTTTTTGCTGGGGTTGGGAATTGGCGGCGAATGGTCGGCCGGCGCAGCGCTCATTACCGAAACGTGGCCTGCTGAGCATCGCGCCAAAGTGATGGCTTGGGTGCAGAGCGCGTTTGCCGTCGGTTACGCGGTGGCGGCCATCGTGGCGGCGGTCATCCTGCCGCACTTCGGCTGGCGCTGGGTGTTTGCCTTTGGTCTATTGCCGACGGTGCTCGCGTTCTGGGTGCGCCGCCATGTGGAAGAGCCCGCCATCTGGCGTGAACAGCGCGTGCGTCTCACGCTCGGTCAGACGCTCAGCATGTTGTTCGGCCCCTATGCACGCAGTACCTTCGTCGGCCTCGCCTTCACGGCGGCCGCCATGTGCGGCTACTGGGGCTTGTTCACGTGGATTCCGGCGTATTTGTCGACGCCGATTGATCAGGGCGGCCCGGGCTTCGACCTCATGCGCTCGACCACGTGGATCGTGATCATGCAGATCGGTGCGGCAGCGGGCTTCGTGTGCTTCGGCTACATCGCAGACCGCATTGGTTGCCGCAAGTCGTTTCTGCTTTTCTTCCTGGTGTCGGCGGTGACGGTGCCGCTTTACGTGGCGATTCGCGAACCGATGCTGCTGCTCGCCTTCGGCCCGGTCGTGGCGTTCTTCGGGACGGGGTTCTATAGCGGTTTCGCGCCGACCTTTGCTGAGATGTTTCCGACGCAAGTGCGTGCCACGGCACAGGGCTTCATCTACAACACCGGGCGTGCCGCCAGTGCGCTGGCACCGGCTGCCGTCGGCCTGCTGTCACGCGGTGAAAACGTGAGTGCCGCCCTCGGCGCGACGGCCGGGTTCTTCCTGCTCGCGGCCATCATCGTCTACTTCTTCCTGCCGGAAAGTCACGGCGAAGCCTTGGCCTGACACGCTTCGTTAATTCAACTTCAAGCGACTTCGCGCGCCGACGGCTCAGATTGCCGTCGGCGCGCTGTCGCTTCCGCCCCACTTCCCCCAACCTTGCGTCAGACCGATAGTTGCACCGGCAGATGGATCACCGATGTGCAATCGGAATACAGCCGTGCCACATCCTCAGCGCGAAGATTCAGCACCGCGCGCTGATTGACGTAGCCCTTGTCGGTAATCTCCCCTTGCTCCAGCGACGGCGGCGACGAAAGAATCGCAGCGCGCGCGGCACGTTGCGACGTGCCGGCGTCCTCCGCGAGTCCCGCAAGCGCCTGCTGTATCAGCGCCCGCACCGCCTCGTGTGACGCCAACAACTTGCCCGTGTGCTGGGCCGTCGCATCGCCTGCCGTCTTGCGCAGCGCGGGTGACGGAAAGATCAGCAAACCGATTTCGTCGCGGTCGTGACCGGTGATGACGACGTCCGACGCCAATGGCGCAAGCGCACTCACGGCGCGCAAACGCAAAGCGCCTACCGATACCCATGTACCGCTCGTCAATTTGAAATCTTCCGACACGCGGCCATCGAAGATCACCCCGGCGTTTGGATTGCCCGGGTCGCTCAAACGCCCGGCATCCCCGGTGCGATAGAAGCCCTCGTCGTCGAACGCGTCGGCGGTGGCTTGCTCGTCGCCCGCATAACGGCGAAACACCGATGGGCCTCGCACGCGCATTTCCAGCTTGTCGCCATTGGGGACGAACTTGAGTTCATTGCCCGGCGCCGGGACACCGATGTTCCCCGCCCCCGGAATCGGGAAGTGCACGCTGGTGATGAGCGGTGCGGTTTCCGTCGCGCCCCACGCCGAGGTGAAGAACGGCAACGCGCTGCCCTCGCGGCAATGACGCGCCGCCAGCCGCTCGAAACGCTGCCACACCGCAGGCGGCAGGCTCGCTGCCGCGTAGAACAACACTTGCAGGCGATCGAAAAAGCGTGCGGCGAAATCGTCGTCGCTTTCCAGATACGGCGCCAGCGCCTCGAACCCCTTGGGCACGTTGAAGTGCAGCGTCGGCGATACGTCGCGCAGGCTTTCCACCGAGCGGCCGATCAGCTCGGGTACCGGGCGGCCATCGTCCACATAGAACGCCCCGCCATTGCGCAGCGCCATATGAAAGTTGTGATTCGCGCCGAACGTGTGACTCCACGGCAACCAGTCGACCACGACCGGTGCGGCGTTGTCGATGAACTGCCAGCACTGCGCAATCATCTGTTGATTCGCCGCGAGCATGCGGTGCGTGTTGACGACGATCTTCGGCTTGCCGGTCGAGCCCGACGTCAGCAACAACTTGGCGGTATCGTCGGGCACGACTTGCGCGAAGGCGGCGTCGAGTGCGACGGTGGCGTGCGTCGACGCCAGATCGTCGAAGCGCAGCCAGCCCGGTCGCCCATTGTGGGTAGCAACCACCGGGCAGCGCACCGGCGCGCCATCGAGCGCACGGGCGTACGTCTCGCCATCTTCGACATAGATCAGCGCCGGATCGAGCCGCGCGAGAATGCCGTGTAACTTGCTCATGTCCCGGGCGATGCGCGAGTACACCGACGACACAATGGCCGTCTGGCGGCCCGCCATCATCGCGCCCAGTACCAGCAAGGCATGGTTCACGCTGTTGTCCGACAGGATCACCACCGGCCGGTCGCGGGGCACATCGAGATCGAGCAGCGCCTGACCGATGCCTCGCGCGGCCGTGAGGGCTTCGCCATACGTCACACGCCGCCACAACCCGCGCCCTTCGTCCGCGCCGCCAAACCAGCGCTCTGCTACAAACGTTGCGTCGGGCGTGCGCCCGGCCCACTGCACGAGCCAGTCGGCCGGACTGCGCGAAAATTCACCCAGCGTGGCGCGTGAGCGGATCACGAAGCTGCCGTCCGCACGCACGTCGCGCTCGATGTCCGGCGTGGCGAGACGCCGCTGCTGTGCGCTCAGTCGATCGTCCACTTGCCGCCCCTGACCGTAACCAGCACGCGACCGTCTTGGCCATACGCCGAGTGGTCTTGTGCGTTGATGTTGATCATGCCGTGCGTGGCTGCCAACCCGCGCGTCTGCTCAATGGCCGTGACCAGTGCGTCGCGAAACGCCTGCGTGCCCGGCTGCGCCTGCTTGGCCGCCACCGCCACCGCGTGATCGAGCACCAGATAAGCGTCGTACGCGTAGCCCGCAAACAGGTTGCGCGACCCGGCCCCGTACTGCGCTTCGTAGCGCTTGGCGAAGTCGGTCGCCACGGCCTTGCCCGGGTGATTGCCGGGCAGTTGTTCGGCGACAAGGATGTTGCCCACCGGCAGGATCACGCCTTCGGCACTTTTGCCCGCCACGCGCAGGAAGTCGTTATTGGCGACGCCGTGCGTCTGATAGATCCGTCCCTTATAGCCGCGCTCGCGCAAGGTGCTCATCGGCAACGCGCCGGGCGTGCCACTCGCGGCGACGATCACGGCATCGACGTTGGCCGCTTGCAGCTTGAGGACTTGCGCCGTGACCGACTGATCGTTGCGGCCATAGCGCTCAACCGGCGCCACCTGAATCTGCCGCGCCGCCGCCCGTGTCTGAATGTCCTTCAGCCACGCCTCGCCATACGAGTCGGAGAAGCCGATGAAGCCGAGCGTCTTGACCTTGTGCGCCTTCATATCGTCGAGCACGGCATCGGCCATCACCGCCACCGACTGCGGCAGCGAAAAGACATAGCGCATCTGCGCCGTACTCGGCACGAACGGACACAGCCCCAACTGCGGCGTGCGCGTGTCAAGCGCCACGGCCGCCACCGCCAGACACGCCGGTGTCGTGGACGAGCCGATGATGGCGTCGGCCTTGTCTTCAGTCGCCAGACGGCGCGCGTTCTTCGTCGCCATGGTCGGATCGGTGGCGTCGTCGAGCACAATGTAGCGCGCAGGTACGCCGCCCAGTGTCGGTGGCAACATGCTGATGGCCTGCTTCTCCGGAATGCCCAGCGATGCGCCCGGCCCCGTCGTCGACAACGTCACGCCGATGGTGACGGTGGCAGGTTGTGCGTGCGCCAGCGTCGGCGCTGTCAACGCGGCAACGCATAGCGACAGTGCGCTCAGCGAGAACGCCAACGAGAACGCCGACGAAAACGAATAACTGCGTGTGAACCTGTTTGCCGCCATGTGACATGTCTCCTTGTCTTGTATTTTTGGGGCCGTACAGCGTGCGACGCGCGACGAAACATCAACGCACGGCAAACTCCGGCAACACTTCGCGATTGCGCGGCAGGCCCATGATTTCGCGGGCTTCGGCCGGGGTTGCCGGTTCATAGCCCATCTCGCGAACGAGACGCACGACGCGCTCGGTCAGTTGCTGGTTGGTCGCGACCACGCCTTGCTCGTAGTACAGGTTGTCTTCCAGCCCTACACGCACATGGCCGCCGAGCAGCAGCGAGTTCATCGCCGACGGCAGTTGCGCCGGACCGATACCGCTCACGCAGAAGATGCTGCCCTTGGGCAACAGATCGACCATCGACTGCAACACGCGCGGCGTGTACGGCATGGCGTTCTGGAAACCGCGATGCACGCCCAACACCAGATTCACGAAGAACGGTTCATCGTCGAAGCCGGCCGCCGTGAGCGTGGCCAGGTCTTGCACGATGTGCGTCGGGCTGAAGACTTCCCACTCGGGTTTGATGCCGCGCTTCTTCATCTCGATGGCGAGATGCTTCGAGCGCTCGGGCGAGGTATGCATCAGCAGCTCTTTGCCGCCGAAGCTCGCGATGATCGTGGTGGCGTCCAGCGTGCACATTTCGGCACCGGCATCCATGCCCTTGAGACGCTCTTCCCAGAGGATTTCCCAATAGCCGCTGTCGCGCTGCCCGATCATGTCGCCGTGCACGCCACCGCCGGTGGAGTTGTTGATGACGATGTCGCACTTGTCGCGAATGCGGCGGTTGATGTCGCGATAGATCGCCGGGTCGCAAGTGGCGCCGTCGTCGCCTGGACGCCGCGCATGAATCGCCACGACGCTCGCTCCGGCGTTGTAGCAGTCGTAGACGTCGCGCGCGATTTCGTCTGGCTGCGTGGGCAGATGGGGGTTCTGCGACTTGTACGCCATGCCGCCCGTGGGGGCGATGGTGACGATGACCTTCGGTTTGCTCATGCCTGTCTCCTGATGTGTACGGGCGCGACGGCTTCGCGAGGCAGCCCGGCTTACGGCGTATTGTTTTTGACCGACCACGTTCGACTTGCGGCTTATGGCTTGTTGGCGAGAATGCCGAGAATGACCGCGTCGCGCTGCGCTTCGATGCGCGCGTTGCCGCGTCCGGCCAGCTCAGCGTCGACACCAGCGACGATGCGGGCCTTGAGTTCGTCGGTCAGCGTTGGCTCGCCCAGATCGGCCCACCACGATTCGATAGGCGGCCCGAGATGTTCCAGCAGATGACCGATGCCGCCTGCGCCGCCCGAGAGATGCAAATTTAGGAACGGACCGAATGCCGCCCAACGCAGCCCCGGGCCGTAGGCGATGGCGTCATCGATGTCGGCCACCGACGCGACGCCGGTATCGACCAGATGAATCGCCTCGCGCCAGAGCGCCGCCTGCAAGCGATTCGCGATGTGCCCCTTGACCTCTTTGCGCACATGGATCGGACGCTTGCCGATCGCGAGGTAGAACGCCATCGCCGTTGCGATGGCCTCGGCCGACGATTGCTCGCCGCCAATGACCTCGACCAGCGGAATCAGGTGCGGGGGATTGAACGGATGGCCAAGCACTACGCGTCCGGGGTGCTGACACACCGACTGCACACGACTCATCAGCAAGCCCGACGAACTCGATGCGATCACCACCGACGGCGCCAGCGCCGCGTCCATGCGACGGAAGAGATCCTGTTTCAGGTCTTCGCGCTCCGGACCGCTCTCCTGCACGAAGTCCGCACCTTGCAGCGCCCCTTCGAGGGTGTCGTGAAACGTGAGTGCATCGCGTGACGCGTCGGCGACGAGGCCGATGCGAACCAGCGTCGGCCAATGCGCATCGACGGTTTCGCGTAGTCGCTCGCGCGCGCCGGGCGCCGGGTCCCATGCGGAAACACGCAGACCGCGTGCGAGAAAGTAAGCCGCCCAGCTCGCACCGATCACGCCGGTGCCGATGACGGCGACCTGTTCAATGCTGTCGTATTTCACATTCATCTCCAGAAGTCGTTCCGCCCACAGTGCGGGCGGCTCGGCAGGCGCAAGCGTTATGCGCCACCGAGGAATCGTTCCATCCGCTCGCGCGCTTCCGGCGTGGCAAGCATCAGCGCACTGGTGACCGACTCGGTGAACAAGCCATCGGCCATCGACATGTCGTGAATGCGCGAGAGTGCGTGAATCGTCGCCCAGTTCGACAGCGGGCTGTTGGCCGCTGTCTCGCGGGCGAGTTGCGATGCGAGCGCGAGTCCTGCCCCCGCATCGACCAGATAGTGGCCGAGGCCGAGCCGTTCGCCGTCCACGGCGTCGTAGCGGCGGCCGGTCAGCATCATTTCCGTCATCCGGTCAGGACCAAGAATACGCGCGACACGTACCGACGCGCCGCCGCCGACAAAGATGCCGCGCTTGCCTTCAGGCAGTTGGAAGAATGCGCTGCGCTCGATGACACGCACATGGGCGGCCAGCGCGAGTTCGAGGCCACCGCCGATCACGGCGCCTTGCAGCACGGCGACGATGGGACGGCCACCGAACTGCATGTCGTGAAAGACCTTGTGCCAGCGCTGGGAGACACGCAGTACGTCAAGCGGATCGCGGGTGCTGTTCTCCGCCAGATCGAGCCCGGCACAGAAGTGTTCGCCGGCGCCCGTCAGCACAACGGCACGCACACTGTCGTCGAAATCGCGAAAGGCCGCTTCGAGCGAATCGATGGCGGCATTGCACAAGGCGTTGCGCTTGGCGGCGCGGTCGAGTTCGACATACGCGATGGCGTCGTCGACGCGCACTCGCAGGTGGGGATAGGTCATGTTTGCATCAGCTCCAAATCGTGAAAAGTATCTTATAAGATATTTTTCCTCTTGCGCGATTTGTGCAATGCAATTCAGGGTTAACAGGGATAATTTCTCATATTAGGCAATTTAATGCATTTTCAGGCAACGCATGTGCGCCTATTGGTAACATCACGCGTCGCCAGCGTGATATCTCATAGTATATTTATCGGAAATTCCCAGAGGGGCCATCGCCCTCTTATCTAGCCATGGTCAAACGCCTGTCCGACGCCGCCGAAACTGACGAAATCGTCGACGCCACCGTCGCATCAAGGCTGGCTTTGCTGGCCCAACGCGTGCGCACGTTGCGTGCCCAGCGCGGCATGACGCGCAAACAACTCGCGGCGCAATCGGGCGTCTCGCTGCCGTATCTCGCGCGCGTGGAAGCCGGCACCGGCAACGTGTCGCTCACCGTGCTGCACAAGCTGGCCGACGCCTTGAACGTCGCCGTCGAAACGCTGGTCGCCGAGCGCATGGCCTATGACGGCGATTTGCTGATGCTGATTGAATACCTCCGACAGCAATCACCCGAGGCACTGTCCCGCCTGCGACGCCAGATCGTGACGCCCGGCCCTGTCGGCGTGCCCGCACGCGGCCACCGTATCGCGTTGATCGGCTTGCGCGGTGCAGGCAAATCCACGCTCGGCCCCCGGCTTGCAGCGTCCATCGGCGCGCCGTTCATCGAACTGGATAAGGAAGTGGAGCGCGAAGCGGGCATCGCCATCGGTGAAGTCATCACGCTGTACGGTCAGGCGGCCATGCGTCGCATCGAGCGCCAGTGCATCGAGCGAATCATTGCCGGGCACGAGCATGTGGTGCTCGCCACCGGAGGCGGCATCGTCTCCGAAGCGGCCACGTACGAACGGGTGCTTCGAACCTTCAAAACGGTGTGGATGAAGGCCCGTCCCGAAGTGCACTTCCAGCGCGTGATGCAGCAGAATGACGCGCGTATCGCCACCGAAGCCCTGCGCAAAGAAGCACTCGACCACATCCATCGCATGCTCGACGCCCGTGAGGCCCTGTACCAGCTGGCCGATGTCACGGTGGACACATCAGATCTCTCGCAAGACGACGTGCTCGCAACGCTCACGCAGCAGTTGGCACCGGCGCGGGCGGCGTGACGCGCAGAAACATAACGTTCACTGCAAAAACGCTTCCGCTTTTCATCCATCGCTCCGAATAGAGGGTATCGACACTCTCTGATTCGTGAGACGCCATGACCGACGGCCTTCGCAAGACGCTTCGCCAATACCCCCAATACCGCCTGCTCGACACGGCCATCGACAAAGCCATCGCGGCGTTGGCGCGTGAAACGTCCGGTGTCGCCGACTCGTCCCATACCGCTGACGCCCCGGTCCTTGCCCTCGCACAACTCGCCCTCCTCACGCTGGTTCGCCTTCAGGACATGATCGGCACCAGCGTCAGTACGCCGCCCGCGATCCACCTCACACCGCGTGAAACCGAATGCCTGCAATGGGCCGCCGCGGGCAAGACCGCATGGGAGACCTCACGCATTCTCGCCATCTCCGAGCGCACGGCGACCTTTCACCTCACCAACGCGGTCAAGAAGCTCGGCGCCACCAATCGCCGCGCCGCCGTCGCCCGCGCCATCGGACTCGGCCTGATCGCGCCGTAATGTCCTATTCGTCGCGCCCGTCGCATCTGCCTCACCTGTCACGCCTATTGCGTCGCCCCGTCATTCCCGATTAGAATAAATAAGAATCATTATCATTCGCAGAGAAGCGCAATCCCGCCGTTGGCTGGCCGCGCAAGCGGTCTGTCCCGAGCACGCTGCGGCGTTGTCCGAGGCATTCGCGCCATGCGAACACGGGGAATCATGGAAAGTCATTTTCAGCGCGAGGTGAGTGCGCTCTATAGCGATCATCACGGCTGGCTGCGTGGCTGGTTACGCAAGAAGCTGGGCAGTACGCTCGACGCGGCCGATCTGGCGCATGACACCTATCTGCGCGTGCTCTCGAGCGGACGCGCGCCGCAACCCGAAGACTCCCGCCGCTATCTCGCCCGGATCGCCAACTGTCTGGTGATCGATCTGTTTCGCCGGCGTGATATCGAAGCGGCCTATCTGGAAACGCTGGCCGCCCTGCCGGAACCGGTGGCGCCGTCACCCGAGACCCGCGCGCTCGTGCTTGAAGCCCTCATCGAAATCGACACCCTGCTCCATCGCCTGCCGACGAAGGCGCGCACCGCCTTTTTGCTATGCAAGCTCGAAGGGCTCGAATACCGCGAGATTGCCGAACGATTGCAGGTCTCCGTCTCCTCAGTCGAGAAGTACATCGCGCACGCCCTGCGCGAATGCTACGCCGTGCAATACGGGAGCGACGCATGAGCGCAGGACGCCCGGCTTCCCGGACACCCCCTTCGCAGCAGGCCCCGCAGTCACCACTCCCGGCAGAAGTCATCGAGCGGGCGAGTGTCTGGCTGGCGCGACTCTGGTCCGGTTCGGCAAGCGCCGACGATATTGCCGCGTGCGAGCGCTGGCGCGCTGCGCATTCCGATCACGAGCGCGCGTGGCAACGGCTCGGCGCCATCGGCCGCAAGTTCGAGGCCGTGCCGCCGCGCGTCGCTTTTGACACACTGACCGCCCGCCCGACGCCGCGCGTCTCCCCGGCCGGACGCCGTCGCGCACTGCGCGTGTTCGGCGGTTTCCTCACGCTTGCGGGCGCTGGTTATGCGCTCCAGCGGTCTTCCGTCTGGGAGTATGCCGCCGCAGATTACGCCACCGGCGTTGGCGAAGTTCGCAGCCTCGTGCTGGCCGACGGCACGCGTCTGTGGCTCGACACTGCATCGGCGGCAGACGTTCGCATCACGCCGGGCGAACGGCGTATTACGTTGCGACGGGGGCAAATCTGCATCGAGACCGCCTCCGGCGCTTCGCGAGCGCCACTGATCGTCGCGACGCGCCAAGGCGAAATTCGCGACATCGGCACCCGCTTCTCGGTACGCGACGAAGGCGAGCGCACGCAAGTCGCCGTCTATGACGGCATCGTGCTCGTGCGCACCGCCGAGACCGGTCGCACGCAGCGACTCGATGCCGGGCAACTCGCGAGGTTCTCGGCCGATGCGATTGACCCGCCGGAACCCGCCAACGCCGACGCGGCTGCGTGGACGCGCACCCAGCTCATCGTCGAGCGCATTCGCCTGGGCGATCTCGTCGACACGCTTGCCCGTTACCGGCATGGCGTGCTGCGCTGCGACGCCGCCGTCGCCGATCTGCGCGTGAGTGGCGTGTTCTCGCTGGCCGATACCGACCGCGCGCTGGCCAGTCTGGCCGTCGGCCTGCCCGTCGAGACGGTGTATCGCACCCGCTACTGGGTGACCGTCAAGGCGAAGTAGCGGGAGCAGAAGCAGAAGCGGGAGCGGGAGCGGGAGCGCCGCCTCTCAAAAAATATTTCGACTTTTTCGCCTTTTCGATTGCGGGTTTGCCGATCTCGTTCGGAATACCAAGCATGCACCGGCGCAACGTGTGACTTCGTGTCACCGCAACCGCCGCCGGTATCCCTTGATCCGAACCAACAGGCATGCCGATGTTGATTTCCGAAGCTGTTCCCTTGCGCCCTACCGCCTCTGCCGCCGCCCTGCGTCCGGCGATTGCTCTGCTCATCGCTTTTGCCGCCGCAAGTGCTGCCTCACACGCAAGCGCGGCCCCCGCCGCTGCGCCGTCGGCTCAAGCCGCCTCCGAGGTGCGCCGCGCCTGGCAGGTCGCGCCCGGCACGCTTGACGCTGTGCTGAACCGCTTCGCCAATGCGGCTGGCATCGAGCTGGCCGTGGACGCCTCACTCACGCAAGGACGGCAAAGCCCGGGCATCAACGGCGACTACACGCTGAACGACGCGCTGCATCAACTGCTCGCGCCGCATCAGTTGCAAGCCATGCGCGGCAGCAACGGCGTCTATACGCTGCGCGCCGCCGCCCAAGACACCGCCGCCGCGCCGCCCGGTGCCGAGGGCGGCGTGCTGCTGCCGACCACCCATGTCGTGGCGCAGGCGGTCGGTTTGCCGGAAGCCTACGACGGCGGTCAGGTCGCGCGTGGCGGCCGCCTCGGCCTGCTCGGTAACAAGGACTACATGGATGTGCCGTTCAGCATCACGTCCTACACCGCGAAGACGATTCAGGACCAACAGGCGACCACGCTCGCCGATGTGCTCGATAACGACCCCTCGGTGCGCTTCACCACGTCGAGCGGCCACATGTACGAGAACTTCAGCATTCGCGGTTTTCCGCTGACGGCGGACGAAGTCTCGCTCAACGGCATGTACGGCGTGTCGCCTTACGGCCACCTGCCCGTCGAATTCATCGAACGCGTGGAAGTGCTCAAGGGCCCAAACGCACTGCTTAACGGCATGTCGCCGTCGGGCGCTGTGGGCGGCGCCATCAACGTGGTGACGAAGAAGGCCGAAAGCGCGCCACTGACTCGCATTACCGCCGACTACCTGTCCGACTCGCAGTTCGGCGTGCAGGCCGACGTGGGGCGCCGCTTCGGCGACAACGAGGAATTCGGCATCCGTTTCAACGGCTCGCTGCGCGACGGACGCACTACGCTCGACGGCCAGAACAAGCAACGCCAGTTCGGCTCGCTGGCGCTTGACCTGAAAACCGACCGCGCGCGTTTCGGCCTCGATGTCTATACCGACACAGAGAAGTTCAGAGGCGGCAGCCCGTGGATGGCGACGTTCGCGACCAAGGTCGTTGCCCCGCCATCGCCCGGCACCAACGTGCTGCGCGGTGAGTTCGGCGATATCGAGAGCACCGGCGTGCAACTGCGCGGCGAAGTCGACGTGACCGACGCGATCACGGCCTATGCCGGTGTCGGGGCGCTCAGCTACCGCTACTCCGGGTTCATTACCGGCACGCGCACGGGCCCGATCAAGCCGGACGGCAGCTACACCGGCGCCACCTATTTCCAGCGCGGCTGGACCGATACGCTCTCGCTCGATGCGGGTGTGCGGACCAAGTTCCGCACCGGGCCGGTCAAGCACGAGCTGACGCTCTCGGCGACCTCGCTCGATATCACCAGCGGCAACGTCTTCACCACGAGCGCCAACTACAACTCGAACATCTACGCGCCGGTGAATCCGACGCTGGCCAAAGACCCGGGCAGTGCGCCGAAGACCTCGACCACCACGCTGTCGAGCTTCGGGCTGGCAGACACAATGTCGTTCTGGCAAGACCGCGTCACCTTGATCGCCGGGGTGCGCAGCCAGCGCGTGCGGGCGCAGGCGTTTGCGGCCGCTACCGGCAAGCAGACGTCGAGCTATGACGAGAACGCCATCACACCGGCATTCGGTGTCGTGCTCAAGCCGTTCGGGCCGAGCGTCTCGCTCTACGCCAATTACATCGAAGGCCTCACCCAAGGCGGCATGGTCACCGACGTGAGCGCCGCCAACTACGGCGAGATCTTTGCGCCGTACCGCAGCAAGCAGGCGGAAGTCGGCGTGAAGTGGGATGCGGGCAGCTTCTCCAACACGCTGTCGTTCTTCCAGATCACCAAGCCAAGCATGATCAAGGACGTGGCGACCAACACCTATAACCCGGACGGCGAACAACGCAACCGGGGCGTGGAATGGAATCTGTTCGGTGAATTCACGCCGCACTGGCGTGTGCTGGGCGGCGTGGCGTACACCCGCGGCGAGCTGACCAAGACGGCCGGCAATCTCTACAACGGCAACACCCCGTACGGCGTGCCCAAGTGGACCGCAAACCTCGGCACCGAATGGGACCTGCCGTGGGTGCCCGGTGTGACGGTCTCGGGCCGCATGATCACGACCAGCGCCCAATACGTGAACTCGTCGAACACGCAGCGCATCGGCGGCTTTACGCGCTATGACATCGGCGCGCGCTATGCCACCCGCGTGTATGGCAAGGCCGTCGTGTTCCGTGCCGCCGTTGAAAACGTGACCAACCGCATCGCGTGGTCGGGCACGTTCAACGACGGTTACGTGATTCAGAACGCCCCCCGCACGGTCAAGCTCTCGACCAGCATCGACTTCTGAGGTTCGATATGACACATCCGACACCTTCGACACCTCGTGCTGCACTCGCCGCCAGCGCCGCCGCTGCCCTCTTTCTCTCGCTCGCCGTCAATGCGGCGCACGGTGCACCAGTGAACGTGGCGCAAGCCTCGCAGCAAGGTGCTTGCGCCGGTGATCCGGCAGCGCCGAAATACCGGCTGGGCCTTGTGAGCCCGCGTCTGCTGGTGCTGAATGCGGCGCTATGTGCCGGCGGCTCCGGCGCCAATACGGATGCCTTCTGGCAGGACGTAAGCATCAAAGGAACGCCGCTGATCGAAACGGTGCCCCCGGGCGCCGTGACTGGCGATGAACCCGCCTCGCTGCTCGGCCGCGAGACCGAGAACACGTCGCTGGTCACGTTCCTCTGGCGCGGCCACCCGCGCAGCGTGCGCATTCTCGGCGCGCCGTCCGGCGATTACGACGATATGCGTCAACTCGGCAACAGCGATGTCTGGTATCGCAGCTACGTCGTGCCCGCCAGCACGCGGCTGTCGTATCAGCTCGCGCCCGACGAGCCGGACATCGAGGGCACAGCCATGGAACGCCGTCGCGCCATCCTGAAGACGTTGCAGGTCGATCCGCTCAACCGCCATCCGTTCGAAGTCGAGAGCTTTGACGGCAAGCGCAACGCCAAGTCGTCGGTGACCTTGCCGGGCGCGCCGCCGCAACCGTGGATCGCGCGGCGTGACGACGTGCCGGCCGGCACGGTGCAGGCGACGCGCTTCACCAGCGCCGTGCTCGGAAACACACGTGACGTCTACGTCTATCGACCGGCAGGCTATCGCGCCGGAGATGACGCGCAAGGCCTGCTCGTCGTCTTCGATGCGCATGCGTATGTGAACACCGTGCCCACGCCGGTGATTCTGGACAACCTGATTGCCGAAGGCCGGATTCCGCGCACGGCCGCACTGATCGTCGGCGTCATCGATGGCAACACGCGTGGCAAGGAACTGCCGCCCAACCCGGCGTTTGCCCGATTTCTTGCCGACGAACTGATGCCGTGGGCGAAGGCGCAAGGCGTGTCGGCACCCGCAGCGCGCACAGTGGTGGCCGGGTCGAGCTACGGCGGCCTCGCGTCGGCGTGGGCGGCGTCACAAGCGCCGCAGTGGTTCGGCAACGTGTTGTCGCAGTCGGGCTCCTACTGGTGGGCACCATCGCAGGGCGACGCAGCCACGCGCGAGACGGGCTGGCTGATTCGTCAGTATGCAAATGGGCCAAAGCTGCCGGTGACGTTCTATCTGGAGTCCGGGCAATTCGAAGACCGGCGCGGGCCGACCGGCATCGGCACGTCCGGCCGCCACATGCGCGACGTGTTGCGCGCCAAGGGCTATCGCGTGATGTATGCGTCGACGCCCACGGGCCACGACTACTTCCACTGGCGTGGGTCGCTGGCCTGCGGGTTGATGGCGCTCATTGGCACACCGGCCACGCAAAAGGCATTGCATGCCGCACCGGATGCACCGGGGAGTCTCTCGACGGTCTGCCCGATGCAATAAGGATGTGGGCACCGGGGCGATCAATCGCCCTTGGTGCCTGTCGCCCGGGAGGAAACGCGGGGCTTGGCGCGTGCCGGTACCTGCGGCTCATGTGCCGTGCGCCGCGTGCCTGCCAGTTTCAGCAACCGCCGGAACTGCGGGCATGCCAGATGCTCGGTGGCCGGGCATTGCGCAGCGTGACGCAAGCCATCGCGCAACGCACTCAGCCGCCGGATCGTGCCGTCGATCTCGTTGGCTTTCTCTTGCAGCCGTATCCGGTCGATGCTCGCTTTTCCTTTGGGCATCAACATGCCGGCGATCTCATCGAGTGAGAATCCCGCTGTGCGTCCCAGTGCGATCAACGCCAGCGTCTGGAGTACGGAGTCGTCGTACTGGCGGCGCAACCCGTGACGTCCCGTCGCGGCGATCAATCCCTTCTCTTCGTAATACCGCAAGGTCGACGGCGGCACGCCCGCGCGCTCGACCACTTCCCCAATGTCCAGTGTCATGTCAGTCACTCCGCTTGACTTCAAGTTGACTTGAGTTCGTATAGTGCCTCAATCACGGCGCGCAGGTTGCCGTTGTATCAACGCCTACGAGAGAGATTTCAGACATGACTTCAACTTGGCTTGCGCTGGCCGTCCAAGCCGTGGCGATCGGTGTGATCGCCACCATCGCGGTGGATTTATGGGCGTGGCTGCTGCGCCGCGTGTTCGGTATGACATCGCTGGATTACGCCATGGTTGGGCGCTGGCTGGGGCATATGGCCGCAGGGCGATTTGCGCATGCGGGTATCGGGCGAGCTACACCGGTTACCGGGGAGCGCGCGCTGGGATGGTTCGCGCATTACGCCATCGGCGTGGGCTTTAGCGTGTGCCTCGTTGCGCTGACCGGGCCGGGCTGGCTTCAGGTGCCGACAATCTTGCCCGCACTGGCTTTCGGCATCGCCACCGTCGCCGTGCCGTTCTTCGTCATGCAGCCCGCTTTTGGCGCTGGTGTGGCGGCATCAAAGACGCCCGCCCCCGTGCAGGCACGTCTGCGAAGCCTGATGACCCACGGCGTGTTTGGCGTCGGGCTGTATCTTGGGGCGCGGATCGTCTCGGCCGTAGCAGGCAACTGATGGGCGGGCGCCGCATCGAAATGACGCAAATTAGGCAACGCGCTTGAGCTGTCACACGCGCCGTACTATAGTGGCCGACGCCATGTCTCGCTTGCCGGGGTGTGGCGCTTCACCCCAATAAGAAAGCCACTACAAGGATCGCGTCCGCCATGGAAACCACCGTCATTTCGAGCTGGAAGGATTTCATGGAGTTGTCCTCCCGCTTCGAAGGGTGGGCCTTTCGCGGCCAGCAGGACGCCCGCTGGCATCCGCAAAGTTCGCTGTCGCGCTATCTGCACGCCTATGTCTCCGACAAAGAGCAATGGCGCAGCCGCGAAGCCCGGGCGATTCGCATCTTCCGTCGCAAGGCGCTCAACCACGTCAAGCTGCCGGAGATGCTGCACGACGACCTGCGTTGCCTCGGCCTGATGCAGCACCACGGCGCGCCGACACGCATGCTCGACTTCACCAAATCGCCGTTCGTGGCGGCCTTCTTTGCTCTGGAACGCGCCACCAGCGACGCGGCCATCTTCGCGCTGAACACGCCCGCGCTCTATGACGACAGCGCCCGGCCGCGTCATGCCCCGTGGCTCACGCGCGACACGATCGACCCGCGCGTGAAAGGCAATATGGAGAAGTACTTCCTCAGTAACGACAACGAGGTGGTGTGGTTCGGCGAGCCCGAAGAGATGGATGGACGGCTGATCGCGCAATCGGGCACGTTCGTCGTGCCCGGTGTGATCGACCGCCCGCTGCATCGCATTCTCGATGGTTACGAAAGCGAAGAGCCGTTGCTGCGCAAGATCGTGCTGCCCGTAGCGCTGCGGGCCGAAGCGATGAAGTGGCTGTACCGCATGAACGTCACCAACGCCTCGCTGTTCCCGGATCTCGACGGGCTGGCACGCTCCATCGCCATCGAGATCGAGATGGTCTGGCCGACGCAGACGCTGGGGTAAGCCGCCTCACTTACTGACGCATACCGATCGCCAGACGGTTGAACGCGCTCATCAGCGCAACGGCAAAGCTCAGATCGGCAATTTCGGCATCGCTGAAGTGTGCTTTCAGCGGTGTGAAATCTTCATCCGGCGCATGGGTATGCGCCACATCCACCAGCGACTCCGTCCACGCCAGCGCGGCACGCTCGCGCGCGTCGAAATGCGAACTCACACGCCAGCCGGCCACACTGTCGATCTTGGCATCGGCCATGCCGTCCGAGCGCAGCGCCTTCGAATGCATTTCCAGACAGAACGCACAGCCGTTGATCTGGGAAACGCGCAGGTAGACCAATTCGACCAGCGGCTTGCCGAGCGTGCTTTTCGACAGCGCTTTCTTGGTGGCGGCGAACCCCTGATAGGCCTCGGCGGACAGGGTGTAATACGGCAAACGAAGGGTGCTCATGACTGACTCCAAGTGGGATTTGCTTGTCGCGGAACCCATACTTTAGGAAAATCATGTCCTGTCGAACAGATACAAGAATCGACTGATCGACTAGGACATCGCGCATGGAACTGCATGAGCTGACTGAGCTGACCGGGCTGACGTCTAACCGCGAGAAGGACGCCCCGATTTATCTGCAACTGTACCGGCGCTATCTCGACGTGATCGCGGCAGGCAAGCTGCGCCCGGGTGAGCGTGTGCCGTCAGTGCGCAGCCTCGCCAGCGAACTGAATCTGGCACGAGGCACCGTCGAGCTGGCCTATCAGATGCTGACCAGCGAGGGCTATTTCACCGCGCGCGGCGCCGCAGGCACTTTCATCTCGCCCCGCCTTGAGAGTCTTGGGGAGGCCAGCCCCGCTGCCGCGCCGCCGCCCGCAACCCCGCCACGGAGCGCACCGGCTGTCGCGACACCCCGCCCGTTCCAGCTTGGCTTGCCCGCGCTCGATGCTTTTCCGCGCAAGACGTGGTCGCGACTGGCAGGCCGCAACGCGCGAGTCATGGACACCGCCGCGCTGATCTACCCGGATATCACCGGCTACGATCCGCTACGCCGCGCCATTGCCACCTATCTGGGCATCTCGCGTGGCATTGCCTGCACCCATGAGCAGGTCTTCGTCACCGCAGGTCACCTTGGCACGCTGGAAATGGTCTGCCGCACGCTGCTGAGGCCCGGCGATACCGGCTGGTACGAAGACCCCGGTTATTTGTTCGCGCGGCATTTTCTCGAAGGCGCCGGTATGCGTCTGGCGCCAGTGCCGGTCGATGAGGAAGGTCTCGACGTGGCAGCAGGACTCAAGCGGGCAGGCAACGCACGCTTTGCCGTGGTCACGCCCACGCACCAGAGTCCGACGGGCGTCACGCTGTCGCTGCCGCGCCGGCTCCAACTGCTGGAGTGGGCCAGCCAGCGCGATGCATGGATTGTGGAAGACGACTACGACAGCGAGTTTCGCTACCATGGCCGCCCGCTGCCCGCGCTCAAGAGTCTGGACCGTGACGACCGTGTGCTCTACACAGGCACCTTCAGCAAGGTGTTGTTCCCGGGACTTCGGCTGGCGTATCTGGTCGTGCCTGCATCGCAAATCGACCGCTTCCGCGATGCGGCGAAGCACCTGCCCGGCCCGGGCTCGATTCTGTTGCAGGCCACCGTCGCTGACTTCATGGCGCAAGGCCACTTCGCCCGGCACTTGCGCAAGATGCGCGCGCTCTACGGCGAGCGGCGCGGTTTTCTCGTCGACGCACTGTCGCAAGTGTTTGACGACACGCTAAGCGTTGCGCCGCAAGCTGGCGGCATCCATGCCTTGGCCAGCCTGCCGCGCGCACGCGATGACAAGGCGTTGGTCGCCGCCGCTCAGCAACAGGGGCTGGCGGTACAAGCTGTCAGCAATTGGCAGATGGGAGGGGTATCAGGTGCCCGTCTTCCGGCGCGCTCGGGTCTGCTCCTCGGCTTCACCAACATCACTGGCCCCGACGTCGCGATGCAGTTGTGCGGGCAATTGCTGGCGGCTACCCAGGGTGTCTGACGCAGCGACATCGCCTTATTTCCCCATTTCGACTTTTGCGGAAACTTCGCGGGCTTTGCTGAGGTGATGGCGAATGGTCGGCAACGTCTGACGTGCGAATCCGCGCAAGTCTGCGTCCTGTCCCTTATCCGCTTCGAGCGAAAAAAGCTGGACGGCCTGCTCGTGCGCGTCGGGCCCTGCCAGCGCCATATAGGCCACATCGAACGCGTGTCCCTTTTTCTGTTTGAGCGCCTCGATGTCGGGGTTGACTGCCGTGTCATTGGGGACACTCACCCCCTTCTTCGCAGCGAGCTGCCGCAGCGCTTCATTCGCCTTGCTATGGTCGGTGACCATCTGCTGTGCAAAACGCTTGACGGCCGGGTTGGTGGAGCGCTGCACCGCGACCTGACTGGCCTGCACTTCGGCCTTGCCCGCCTGCTGCGCCTTGTCGACAAACTCGGCGTCAGGACCGGCCGTCGGCTGCGCGGTGCGTTGGGCTTGTGCAGCGGCGTGTGTTACGTCCACGCCGCCCCCGGCGACCCCTATCTCATCGCCACCGCCCTGTGCGGGCTCTCCTTTCGGTAGTTCCTGCGCAAACGTCCAGGTGCTGAACAACAAGGTTGCGGCGGCGAGGCACGCGCCGGACATGTTGAGGTGTCGTGTCTGCATTCTGTCCTCCCAAGGTTGACGACAACGGATGGCGACGATAGATGCCCATTCGACTACGTATTCAACGGCACCGTTCGTCATGACGTGATCGAACTTTTCTATGCGGTGCCGCCCGCCGCTACAAAGTTTCAATGCCGGGTCGTGCCTGCGCGGGGCGTCGGGAGGCGCATCGCACGCGGTGAACTTTTAAGACGGCGCGCTTGACGTCACCCGCGCGCTGCGTATAGAGTCACCGCATGACGAATTTCAGCGCCCTTCTCTTGAACGCAGTAAGTGTTGCCGCCACGCGGCAGCCAGGCGCGTTCGTCAAAGCTAAAAAACAGTCGCTCAACTGACCGGAGCGTGCTGTTCCGTCAGTTGAGCGACGGAATAGCCACGTGGACCCGGCAGTCCCGCCCGCGCCCTTGCGCACCTCGCCCGCCTGCCCTGTAGTTCCCCACGCGTCTCGCGATTCACGTCGTCCTGCTGAACGGTTTGCCGTACAGGTCATCACACGTTTGTCGTTTTGGAACTGTCAGGAGACACTCATGCAGGACACGCCGTCACACACATCGCACGCCGCTACCTCGTCGGCTTCACATTCGGCCTCGCAATCCATGGCACAACTCGCGTCACGCGGCCAAGCGCCGGCGTTTCGCGGGATATGGGTGCCGCTCGTCACGCCTTTTCTACCCGGTAGCGCGAACACCGCCGACGCACCGGTCGACCACGCCGCATTGCGCCGGCTGGTCGCCCACTATCGCCGCTCTGGGATTGCCGGTCTGGTGATCTGCGGCACGACCGGCGAAGCTGCCGCGCTTGATGACGCCGAGCAACTCGCCGTGTTCGACACCGTGTTGACTGAGGCGGGCGACCTGCCCGTGATCGCCGGACTGGCGGGCAATCACCTGGGACACACGCTGGCGCGGCTGGATGCCTTCAATGCGCTGCCGCTCGCGGGGGTGCTGGCGCCCGCACCGTATTACATCCGGCCGTCACAGGCGGGGCTCATCGACTGGTTCCACGCACTGGCCGACCGCTCGCGTGCGCCGATCGTGCTCTACGACATTCCGTATCGCACCGGCTCGACGTTGACGCTCGACACCCTCCTCACGCTGGCGGGACATGACAACATTCGCGGCATCAAGGATTGCGGCGGCAATGCCACCACGACGCAGGCCCTGATCGCAGACGGACGCTTGTCGGTACTCGCAGGCGAAGATCACCAACTGCTCTCGACCCTCTCGATGGGCGGCCATGGCGCGATCATCGCGTCGTCGCATTGCCGTCCGTCGCATTTCGTCGCGCTATATCGCGCCGTGCAGGCTCAGCAACTCGATGTGGCGCGGGTGCTGTTTCACGCATTGATGCCGGTGGTGCGGCTGCTCTTCGCCGAGGCGAATCCCGCTCCGGTGAAGGCGTGGCTGGCGCGCGAGGGTTTGCTGGCCGACGTACTGCGTGCACCGATGACCAGCGCGTCGCCCGCGCTGGCACAGCAGTTGGTGGATGCCGTGGCGGCCGTCGATGCGCAGTTCGGAGCAAGCGCCGCGAATGCTGCATGACGGCCGGTGATTGACGACGGATGGGTGGCGGATGGGTGACAGCGGCAGGTAGGCTTACGAGCCGACGGCCTGCCCGGCCATCGACTTCACCGGCGCGCTCGTGCCCCACTGCACCACGAGCATGCCGGCGACGATCAAGCCAACGCCTGCGATACGGGCAAGGTTGGCAGGTTTTTGCGCCAGCCCCATCAATCCGAAGTGATCGATGACGAGCGACGCGACGACCTGCCCCGCCACCACACAGACGATGAAATTTGCCGCACCGAGCCGGGGTGTCAGGATCAGTGCTGCCGTGATGTAAGCGACCCCGGCAATACCACCGATCCACAGCCACCACGGCCCGCCGGCCGCCCGGCCGAGATCGGGCACGCCCGCGCGCATGCCGATCAACACCGGCAGGATGACGATCAGGCTCACCAGCAACGATGCCACCGTCGCCCACAACGGATGGCCCAGCGCACGGCCGAGCGCCGCATTGCTGCCTGCCTGAAATGGCACGACGGCGCCCGCCAGCATGGCGACGACCAGCGGCAACAACACCGCAGGCGAGAACGAGGGAGCGAAGGATGCGTTCATGAAGTGACCTCCTTTGGCGTAAATCATGACTTGCCTTGAGGGTGCATCATCCATTCAAATAATGGAAATTCGAAATTCGTACGCAAACTATTCGTCTGATGGATAGCCAATGGATGACCTGCGCAGGATCGACCTCAACCTGTTGTTGACGCTGCACGCGTTGCTCGCAGAGCGCCACGTGTCCCGCGCGGCGGTTCGGCTGCACCGGAGCCAGCCTGCGGTCAGCCATGCGCTGGGGCAGTTACGCGTAATCTTCGACGATCCGCTGCTGGTTCGGCGCGACGGCGCCCTTGCCCTGACCGCCCGCGCGCAGGAACTGCAACGCCCGCTCGACGATGCACTCGCCCAACTGCAAGGGCTGCTGCATGCCCCCGCGTTCGACGCCCGGCGCGCACGCCGCACGTTCCGTCTTGCGTTGTCGGATTACGGTGCCCGGGTGGCACTCCCGGCGTTGACGCGATGCTTGCGTGAGCAGGCACCGGGGGTGGATCTGGCGATTTCGCAGACGAGCCGCGAGGCGATGGTGACGCAATTGCTCGATGGTGAAATCGACCTGGCGCTCGGCGTGTTTCACGATCTGCCGGACGAGTTGCTGGCGCAGACGCTGTTCGACGAATCGTTCGTCTGCGTGGCCGATCGGGCCACCCTGCCAGCGCGCGGCGCACTCACGCTCGACGCGTGGCTGGCGCGGCCTCATGTGCTCGTGGCGATGCGCCCGGACACTGCCAACGAAATCGATCTGGCACTCGCCGATCAGGGGCAAACGCGCCGCGTCGCCGTCGCGATGCCGCATTGGAGCGTTGCCACCGAGTTGATCGCCGGTACCGATCTCGTGCTCACCGTCGCCGAGCGCGCGGTCGCACATCTGCGTCACGATCGGCAGTTGAGACGCTTCCCGCCGCCGTTCCCGATTCCCGCCTTCGCGTTTCAGGCGGTCTGGCATACGCGACGTGATGTCGACCCCGCGCATCGCTGGCTGCGCGAGCAAATCGCGACGATTTGTGGCGACAACGCTTGATCCCTGAACTCAGGCTTGTGCCGTCAGCGAGGTGACGAGGTCGAGAAACGCCCGTGTTTTGGCGGGTGGATGATGACGCGACGGATGGTAGGCATTTAGCGGAAACCGTTCATCGGGCCAGTCGGGAAACAGGTCGACCAGTTCGCCGCTCTCAAGCCACACATCGGTGCCGAACCCCATGACCTGTGCAATGCCGTAACCGGCAAGACATGCGCTCAGCAGCGTACCGGCATCGTTGACGACGAGTCGGCCGTGCGTGGGAACCACCAGCTGTTTGCGCTTGCGATGAAATTCCCACGGATACGGCCGGCCGGTTTGCGGGTCACGGAATTCGATACACGTGTGCGCATCGCCCGACAGGTCTTGCGGTTTGAGCGGACGTCCACAACGTTTCAGATAGCTCGGCGCGGCCACCGTTCGAATGGGCGTATCGAGCAGCTTGCGCGCCACGAGCGTCGAATCGGGCGGGACACCGAAACGCACCGCCAGATCGAAGCCGTCGGCAATCAGATCGCCAAGACTGTCGCGCGTGATCAGCTCAAGGCGAAGCGCCGTGTGTTGCGTGAGGAACGCCTCAAGGCTCGGCCCAAGGATCAGCCGCGAGAAGAACGGGTCGATGTTCACGCGCAATCGCCCGCGCACGGCGGTGGCGCCGCCCGACGCGGTCGCCGCTGCATCTTCCAGCCCTGCCAGCAACGGCGTGACCTGCGCATAGAAGCGCCGCCCTTCGTCCGTCAACGAGACCACCCGCGTCGTTCTGTCGAACAACCGGATGCCCAGCCGCGCTTCAAGTCGGGCCACTGCCCGGCTCACCCCCGGCTGGGACATATCGAGGCGTTCGCCCGCGGCGGCAAAGCTCCCCGCCTCCACGATCGCTACGAACACGCTCATGCCGTTGAGCATGCGTTCGTCGAATGCTGACATGTGGTCGCTCCTCGGCCTGCTGTGTCACATGCCGCTTTGGCATGAATAAAATGACACTCATGTTATCGCGAAATGTAACGCGGATACCGACAATGGCGTCCAACGCGGTGTGGACCGCAGTGTTCAGAGGATTTGAGATGTACGCCATTACAGGAATTACCGGTCAAGTCGGCGGCGCGCTCGCCGAAACGTTGCTGACCCAAGGCGAGGCCGTGCGTGCCGTGGTGCGCAATGCCGCCAAGGGTGCGGCGTGGCAGGCGCGCGGTTGCGATGTGGCACTCGCCGACATGACAGACGCCGACGCGCTCACCCGTGCCTTCACCGGTGCAGAGGCGGTGTTCGTGCTGCTTCCGCCGACCTTCGATCCGTCACCTGACTTTGCCGAGTCGCGTGCCGTCATCACGGCGGTATCGAAGGCACTGCAAGCGGCTCGCCCTTCGCGTGTCGTCTGCCTCTCGACCGTGGGTGCGCAAGCCACGCAAACCAGCCTGCTCTCCCAGTTGTCGGAATTGGAGCAACACCTCGGTGCCCTGGCGCTGCCGATCACGTTCCTGCGTGCGGCATGGTTCATGGAGAACGCCGCGTGGGATGTGGCACGCGCCCGCACGGACGGCGTGTTGGAAAGCTATCTCACGCCGCTGGATCGCGCGATCCCGATGGTGGCGACCGCCGACGTCGGCAGCACGGCGGCGCACCTGTTGTGCGAGCCGTGGGAGGGCAAACGCGTGATCGAGTTGGCCGGCCCCGCACTGGTATCGCCAGCCATACTGGCCGACGCGCTGGGCCTTGCACTCGGCCGCCCCATCGAAGCCCGTGAAGTGCCGCGTGCCGAATGGGAAGCCCGCTTCAAAGCGCAAGGCATGCACAACCCGATTCCGCGCACGCAAATGCTTGACGGCTTCAACGCGGGCTGGCTCAGCTTTGAGGGCACGCCGCGTCAAGGCACCACAACGCTTGCCGACGTGGTGAATTCGCTGGTGACTTGCCACTGAGTTGCCATTTCGCTGACACTGAGGGCAATGCAACGCCGCGCGGGACCACGATTCAACACCGTGGCCCGCGCGGTGTGCGCTCAGGGAGCTGACGAGATGGCAAACGGCAAGCACCGCAAAAAGCACAGTTGGGCCACGCCGGACGAGCGGCTGGCGCGCCTGACCAGCGAACGGGCGCGCAAGATGGCGCGCTCGCCTCACGCCTATGTCCGTGGCAGCACAATCCGGTTTTATGAATGGCTAAGCAACGCGGACGTCAATTTGCCGCAGGGGCCTGCCATCTGGATCTGCGGTGACTGCCACACCGGCAATCTCGGGCCGCTGGCCAACGCGCGCGGCCATGTCGAAGTCCATATTCGCGATCTCGATCAGACCGTCATCGGCAACCCCGTTCACGATCTCGTGCGACTGGCGTTGTCGCTGGCGAGCGCTGCGCGCGGTTCGTCTCTCTCCGGCCTCACCGTCATCCATATGCTCGAAGCGCTCACGCACGGCTACGAGTCGGCGTTCGAACGCGGTGATACCCCGGATGACGAGAGTGGGAACGGGCGCAAGCGCAACGGAAAACGTGGCGGCAAGGCGAGCAGCAAGTCCGCCAAGGGAAAGAAGAACGCAGCCGCCGAGGATGACTACGAACGCCCGAAAGTGGTCGATCTGATCATGCGTCAGGCAACCAAACGCTCGTGGAAACATCTGGCGCTGGAGCGTATCGAGGATATCCGTCCCACGATTCCGCTAGGCCGGCGCTTCTGGCCGCTGAGCAAGACAGAGACGAACGAGATCGACGCGCTCTTTCAGCGGGAGACCATCGCGCGTCTCGCGACCGAGTTGCGTGGGCGCCCAGACGACGGCCATGTCGAAGTGCTCGACGCTGCGTATTGGGTCAAGGGGTGCAGTTCGCTGGGACGATTGCGCTACGCGGTGCTGCTGGATGTGGACGGCGGTGTCGTGCAAGGTGACGACCTTTGCCTGATGGATCTGAAGGAAGGCGTGAAAGCCGCCGCGCCGCGCTACCCCGGTGTTCGCATGCCGCGCGACAACGCCGAGCGGGTCGTCAAAGGGGCGCAGCATCTCTCGCCGTTTCTCGGCGACCGCATGCGTGCGGCGCGCATGATGGATCGGTCGATCATCATTCGCGAGTTGCTGCCGCAGGATCTCAAGCTCAGTATCGAAACGCTCACCGTCAACGACGCCGCCGAGATTTCGCACTACCTCGCGCACGTGGTGGGACAAGCCCACGCGCGGCAAATGGACGATGCCACCTGCCGCTCGTGGCTCACGGAACTGCAACGCAACCGCTCGAAGTCGATCGACGCGCCCGTATGGTTATGGAATAGCGTCGTGCAACTGATGAGCGAGCACGAAGCCGCCTATCTCGAACACTGCAAGCGGGTAATTTCAGGCGAGACCTGAAACGTCACCGCTCGCAGCGATACGGATCAGAACATCGGGTTGCCGCTGACCGTCTTGGCGGGCACCTGCTGCGACACGTCCCAGTGTTCGACGATCTTGCCTTTGTCGAGACGGAAGATGTCGACGATGGCAATCGGCGCGTCGCCCGGGTGCGGCACCTTGCGCACGTGCAGAATCACGTAATCCCCGTCGGCGAAGGCGCGCACGATATCGCTGTGCGAATCCGGCTGGTTCTTGCGCAGGAAATCAAGAAACTTGCCGAAGCCTTCCACGCCGTCGGCCGCGTTCGGGTTGTGCTGAATGTACTGCGTGCCCAGATACTGACGCGCCGCCTCGAAGTCCTTGCGATTCAGACCCGCCTCGTAGAACGCGAGGACGGCCTGCTTGTTGGCGGCCATCTGGGCAGCGGACACCGTGGGGACGGGCGTCGCAGACGGGTTGAGACCTTCAGCACCGGCCGCCGACAACGCGGCACCGGGCACAGGCGGCATACCTTCTGCCGCATGGGTGACAGGCGTCAGAACGACGGCGGCAGTGGCGAGCAACGAAGCGACAATGGTTTTCATGATGTCGTGTGGCGTAGGACGTCAGTGATGTCGTGATGTCAGGGGTGAAAAAAGCTAACGGATTCGGGCTTGGCTGACACGGCTTGGCGTGGCCGCGTCAACTCAACAGTTCGTAGGGGCCGCCACGCGCGAGTGCGCGCTGGTAAGCCTCACGTGAATGAATGCGTTTGAGAAAGTCTTCGATGGCCGGCCAACGGCCCTTGGCGTCGCCGCGCGCGGCTGCGGCTTCCAGCGGAAAGCTCATCTGGACATCGGCAGCACTGAAACTGTCGCCGACGAACCAGCCGGTCTTCGCCAGTTCGTCGTTCACATAGCCGAAGTGCAGCGCCAATTGTGGATCGACGAAGCTCGACTGCAATGTGCCGCTGATCTTGCGGGCAATGGGGCGGACGAAAAACGGCATGGGCGCGCTCGCGATGCGCAGCGCCACAAGCTTGAGCAACAAGGGCGGCATGGCAGAACCTTCGGCGTAGTGCAGCCAGTAAGTCCAGCGCAGACGTTCGGGGGTATCGCGCGGCGGGGCCAATCGCCCTTCTCCGTAACGATCGACCAGATACTCGATGATGGCGCCCGACTCGGCCAGCGTCAGGTCGCCGTCGGTAAGAACCGGTGACTTCCCGAGCGGGTGAACCTGCCGAAGCTCCGGGGGCGCAAGCATCGTGTTGGGGTCGCGGGCGTAGTGGCGCAGTTCGTACGGCAGGCCGAGCTCTTCGAGCAACCAGAGCACGCGTTGCGAGCGGGAGTTGTTCAGGTGATGGACGGTGATCATACGTTCGGACTCCGGCGGTTGATCCGAACGCCATTGTCGCCGTATTGGCGGATTTAGGGGTAATCTTGCCGATCAGACTGGTTGTCGGGCCACGCGGCCTGGAACCCGGCAAAACGCTCCATTAGCGCTATTCGCCCCGTTCAGCCACTTCCAGGCCACTACCAACCCGCCATCCCGCCCTGCTCATGGACAGAATCGACGCGATGAAGGTCTTCGTCGCCACCCTCGACGAAGGAAGCCTCGCCGGTGCCGCCCGCCGCCTCGGGCGCTCGGCCGCCGCCGTGAGCCGCGCCATCGCGTATCTTGAGGCCCATACCGGCACGGCCCTGTTACATCGCACCACACGCACCATCCGCCTGAGCGCCGCCGGTGAGCGCTACGCCGCCGCCTGCCGACGCATTCTGCTCGATCTGGACGAGGCCGACGTGCTCGCGGCCGGTGAGCGCTCTGCCCCGCGCGGTCTGCTGACCGTAGCGTCGCCATTGGCGGCAGGCGAGACGCTGATGCGGGAGATCGTAGACGCCTTCATCGAGCGGTACCCAGCCGTAACGGTGCGGCTTGCGCTGAGCGACGTTCCGGTCAGCCTGATTGATGAGGGCATCGACGTGGCGCTACGTGTTGCGCATTTGCCCGACTCATCGCTCGTCGCTACACAGGTTGGCGAAGTCCGGCGAGTGATTGCCGCGTCGCCTGACTATCTCGCATCGCACGCGCCTATCGAGACACCCGCCGATCTGGCGAAACATCAGATCGTGTCGATGACGTACTTCGGCATCGACTCATGGCGCTTTCCGGCGAGCGGACGGGCGTCGGTGCCGCAGGTGGTGCAGTTCACGCCGAGACTGATCGTCAATTCGATTCGTGCGGCGATTGCGTCGGCCGTGGCCGGTCACGGCGTGGCGCGGATGCTGACTTATCACATGGTCGATGAGATCGAGCGCGGCACGTTGCAGATCGTGTTGCGCGAGTATGAGCATCCACCAATGCCCGTGCACGTCATCACGCCGCAGGGACGCCTCGCCGTCCCTAAAGTGCGGGCGTTCGTCGACTTCGCCGTGCCGCGCCTGCGTAAGCATTTCGTGCGCGTGAACAAAGTGGCGGAGAAAGCGTAACGGCGATTCGTACGCCACGCGGAAGAATGACTTCCGACGCGTGGCCGTTCTCCGTCGGGCGCGCGGCACCTACACTAACTCCATCGCTTTTGCGCGTGGCACGGCACTGGATATGAGCCACGCGCGCCCCGGAGTCCACATGCAAAACGCAACGCTTGGCGGCACGTCAGCCGCCCCCTTCAATGCGTGGCGTGCCACGTTGTCTGCCGCCAGCGCCAGCCTGATCGGCATTGGGTTCGCCCGCTTCGCTTACACCGCCCTGCTTCCCGCGATTATTGGCGCGCACTGGTTTGCTGCGTCGACGGCCGCTTATCTTGGCGCGGCCAATCTGGGTGGCTATCTCGCGGGGGCACTCGGTGCACGGGCGCTTGCGCGCTACGCGCCGACTGTCACGATCTTGCGCGCGATGATGCTGCTCACCGCGGTCGCGTTTCTCGCGTGTGCTTGGCCGCTGTCGTTTCTGTGGTTCTTCTCATGGCGCTTCGCATCAGGGTTTTCTGGAGGGGTGCTGATGGTGCTTGCGGCACCGACGGTGTTGGGTCATGTACCGCCGTCGCGACGCGGCATCGTGAGCGGCGCGATCTTTGCGGGCATTGGGCTGGGGATCGCGGCATCGGGCACGTTAGTGCCGCTGCTGCTTCGGCAAGGTCTTTCGCAGACGTGGATCGGGTTAGGGGTCGTCTCGCTCGCGCTTTCTGTTGTGGGATGGCGCGGATGGCCGTCGGGAACGCCTGCTGTTGCGGTCGCTGCCAATGCGCATGCGCACCGTCGGCCTGCTAGTTCTGTGACGCTGCGCGCGCTGTATCTCGAATACGCGCTGAATGCGGTAGTGCTGGTGCCGCACATGATTTTTCTTGTGGATTACGTGGCACGGGGTCTCGGCAAGGGGCTGGATGCCGGGGCGCACTTCTGGGTGCTATATGGGCTTGGTGCGATCCTTGGGCTGATTTTTGCGGGGCATCTGGCTGACAGGATAGGGTTTGGTCGGGCGCTGCGGGTCGCATATGTTTCGCAGATTGTTGCGGTGTTGCTGCCGGTGTTAGGGCTTGGGTTACCGGGGTTGATTGTGTCGAGTCTGGTGATGGGTGCGTTCACGCCGGGCATCGTGCCACTGGTGCTTGGTCGCGTGAATGAGCTGCTGGTACACCACCCTTCTGCGCAAAAGGGCGCGTGGAGTACGGCTACGACGAGCTTTGCGACGTTGCAGGCCGGGGCCGCTTACGGGATGTCGTTTTTGTTTGCTGCGACGCAGGGCAACTACGCGGTGTTGTTCGTCGTGGGGAGTGCGGCGATGACGGTGGCGCTGGTGGTGAATCTTGTGGCTGCGCGGCGGGATGGCAGATGAGATATCTCGATCGTCCGGCATTCGTGCAAATCGTGTGTACGACGGTATAGACGAAAAAAAGCCGCTCACGGGAGCGGCTATCAAATGAATTCGTGCGACGCAGTTGAACGGAAATTAGCGCATCACGCGCTCTCACTGACAATGCAGATCATCGCGTGGCGCGCCTGCGGTACGGCAAAACATGATGACGTTGGGCGGGTTGCCTTGCGGCGTATCGAAGGTGATCCCTACGGCTACGTTCTGACGCGGCTGGGCAAGACCAGCGTTATGCCATTGCCCCTGATGCTTCACCCAGACGAAAGAGACGAACCCGCAGGCGTTGTGATACCCGTAGACGAGAATGAACTGGTTCGAGCCCGTGTACTTATAGCTGGCGCTTTCCATACCGGGCTGAATGCAAACCGCAGCTTCACCCGTACTGTTAGTTATCGGAAGGATGGTATTTCTTTCGCAGCTGGGGCTCGTGCAGCCTTGATCCATCTGCGGAATAATGCCCGCGTCATCGACGCCGTAAGTGACGCCGGCCCAAGCTTGGCCAGACAGGCCGAGTCCGGCAGTTAAAACCAACACGGCGAACACTCGCAATAGATATGTATTCATGTGACAAGGGCTCCAAAGGTGGATTGCCTGTCACGATTCTAGTCACGGGTTTTGGGGCGATGTATCACCCAATTGGGTGACATTGATCGCTGCTTCTATACCGTATGCGTCGGATGTTTTTGGTGCTTCGTTCGCGGTCGGCCGAATATTTTTTCGACAGATGAAACATTAGACCTGTCGGCTCGGATTGCTACGTTTTGATTGATGAAACGTTGAGGGATTGTGCGCCTTGTTACCGGAATGCCTGCCGGATTCCCAGCGCGATCATCAGCCCTCCACACATGAGGTCGATCCATGTCTTCGCGCGGCGATACGCCGTCGCAATCGTCGCGTGCGATAGCACGAGGGCGACGGCGCCGTACCAGCACGTCGCTGAAACGCCGACCGTCACCAGCATTGCGAAGAACGTCTGCGTGGAAACGTGGGTGGGCACCGCTGAGGAAAACACCGCCGCATAAAAAGCGATGGACTTCGGGTTCGCAATATTTGTCGCGATACCTTGCAGGAATGCGCCGCGAAACCGAGGCATCTTCGGTGGGTGACGTGCTTCCGAGGGAGTTGCCCGCGCCGACACAACGAGCCGCAGTCCGAACCAGATCAGATAGGCCGCGCCAACAAGCCTGACGCCGACAGCGAGCCACGGGAACATAGCGAACACCACGCCGATGCCAAGAATGGCGCAAGTCGCCCAGAACAGATTCACTGTCACGATTCCGGCGACAAGCGCGAGCGCATCGGAGCGTGTGCCGGTTACCGCCTTGTGCGTGATTGCGACAAAGTTCGGCCCGGGGATGACCGCGCTCGCCGCATAGACAGAAAAGACTGTCGCAATAACAGACCAATCAACCATTTGTAGCCTCAGTGGTTTGTGGTTGTACAAAACGCGGTGCTGCTTCTTCATGCCGTATTCTGCGTCAATTCACAACTGGCCGCTCTTGGCCGATTTCCGCCATCTGCGGCGGCCCACATTGATGACCTGACGCGGAAGTTGGATTGCCGAAGGCGCTTTGCCGATCTTTGAGCACAAGCCCCTCATCAACGCCCAGTCGGATCGATCACTCAAGCTCGCTCACGGCAAGGTCGAAACCTTCGTCGAGCCATCCGGCAACACCGCCGATCATCACCTTCACTGGCCGTCCCAACTGCGCCAGCCGAATGGCGCCTCGCGTTGCGCCATTGCAGTGCGGTCCCGCGCAGTAGGTGACGAAGAGTGTGTCGTGCGAATAATCGGCGAGCTTCGACGCGATGATCTTGCCGTGCATTAAGTTCACGGCGCCAGGAACGTGGCCACGAGCAAACAGCGCCGGACTTCGAACGTCGAGCAACACGAAGCCGGGTGATCCGCTGGCCAGTGCACTGGCAACATCGGAGCAATCGGTTTCAAATTGCAGTGACGCGCGAAAGTGGGCAAGTGCCGCGGTGCTCTCGGCGGCGGGGATGGAAGTATTGGTAGAACGAATCAGCTTTCTTGCCGCCTCTTTCATGAGGCGATGCGCCGTGGCGGGATCACTGGCGCTGGCGATGCGGTGAGCGTAATCGTTCAATGCATGAACGTAGTCACCGTTAACGCATTCCGCAATAGCTCGCGAGGGGATAAAAGCCTCGAATCGTTGGGAAAGATCATTTCCATGAACGCATCGGCATTCATGCTTCAACCAATAACCCCAACTGTATAAATTAGCCGGGTTCAGCACGTCTGCGCGTACCCCAATGTCGAAGTCGATTTTTGCGACCTCACGGTGGCGCGCTTCCATATCCCGGCGCAGTGCCTCGATACGCTCGCGCTCCTGCTCTGATGGTTGGCGCGTAAGCACAAGGGTCAGGTCCAGATCCGACTGCCCCGGTACTGCGCATCCGCGTGCGACGCTGCCGTAGAGATATAAACCATCCAGCAGGTCATCCAGCGCTGATGGAATAGCTTCACAAGCCTCCGCGACAAGGGCCTCGAACGCCGGTTGAATCGGAGTATCGCCAAGTACTCGGATTGTCAGTACGGGATGAGCGCCTTTCACGTTTTCCATTTGTATCGATCAATGCCTTAGTACAGAAAATCCTACTCGCGCCGAAACCGGAGAATCCCCCTCCCAATGGGGTTGCCCTCCACCATCGGGTTCGGCATCCACGCCGTCCAAACTTCGAGCGTGTCGCCATTGAGTTTGTACAGGCGTTCCTGCTCGGTGCCGTTCCAAGCTTCATTCCATGATGAGTCAATCTTCGTGATGAAACGGTCCGCATCGACCCGATACCGCCCGGTATAGGCCATCGCCGAAAGGAAGAGCCCAGCCAGTTTTTCGTTGGAAGTGCCCGGCTCCCGCGACTTTGCCGTGATCAGTACCATCATTCGCCCATCGGCACCGAACATCAGGTGCCCATTCGGATCACCGCCACGCCGCACTCAACATCACCGCCCCCGACACCACCAACATCGTGTCCAGCAACCGTTGAAACACCTGCGGCGACAACCCCAGCACGAACCGCTTGCCCAGCAGCGTCCCGGCCATCAGCGCCATGCCGACGATCAGTCCGTTGGCCCACGCCTGTGGCGGCAGCGCGCCAAGGTCGGAGAACATCAGCACCTTCGCCACGTAGATCAACATCGAACTGGCGGCCTCCGAGCCTAAAAACCCTCCCCCCGACAAGCCATACGCCGCGAACGCCGGCACGCTCAATGGTCCCGTCGAAAGCACGATACCGGTGAGAAAGCCGATGACCGCGCCAACCACAGCCAGGTGCCAAACGCCCAATCGGAATTGCCGCCGACGCAGCCAATGCCGCACAGGCACCATCGCAATGAAGAACGTGCCAAGTGCGATATCCACAGCCGTGGCCGGCAAACTCCAGAGCGTGCGCGCCCCCAATGCCGCCGCCGGTGCCCCGGGCAGGGAATAGGCCAGCACAGCGCGCCAGTCGATCTCTCGCCACCACGCCAGCACCTTCGAGACGTTGCCGATAATCGCCGCCACGGCCATGATCGGTACGGCCTGCTTCGGCCCGTACGTGTACACCAGCACCGGCAGCAACATCATCGACGAGCCCGTACCGACTACCCCGCTCACCGCCCCTGCCAAGGTGCCGACCAGCGCCACCATCACCATGCCCCACGCGTGTCCTGCCACGAGTCCTTCGAACATGCCCGCTGCCATCCGTGTCTTGTTGTTCGCAATCCGGTAACGATAAAGCATGATGATTGGTCACACTATCGACAAAATTGCAGCATTTCCGTGATAAAAAGTCACAGTTCAGCCCGATGGCTATCCCTCCTGTGAGCTCACGATGTCTCGCCGTCAATTGCCCCCGTTGAATGCCTTGCGCGTATTCGAGACCGCTGCCCGTGCGCCCAGTCTGAGTGCGGCTGCGCAGGAACTGTCTATCACGCACGGTGCCGTGAGCCGCCAGATTGCCCTGCTCGAAGACTGGCTCGGTCAGCAGTTGTTTGTTCGGCAAGGCCAACGCAACGTCGCCACCGATCACGCGCGCGCTTTTGCCGCTGAAATCAGCGCAGCGTTCGACCGAATCGACGACGCCGCCCTGCGCTTCGGCAAGGCACCGCAGACCCGTACCGTTCGGGTGAATGCGCAGACGACGCTCGCGATGCATTGGCTGATGGCGCGGCTTCCCGCATTTCATGCCGCGCACCCGGATGTACAAATCGTCGTGACGACGTCGAGCAGTGCCGATCCGGCGTTCCGGGGTGGTTTCGACGTGGCCATCCGGCGCGATCCACCGCCGGGGGCCGAGTGGCAGCCCTATGAGAAAACTCCGTTGTTCACCGAGCGCGCTAGTGTCGTCGCGTCGCCGTCGCTATTGCAGGCGCAGCCGCTTCGACGGTTGAAGGATCTCGCGAAGCACGCTTTCGTCGCCACGCAAACACGCGTCGGTGCTTGGGAGGATTGGTTGAATGCGGCGGGTGTGCCGGAGGTGCGTCCGGTGCGCTTTCATCGCTTCGATCACTACCATGTGAGCTTGCAGGCAGTGATCGACGGACTGGGTATCGGCATCGGTTGCACGCCGACACTCGACCGGGAACTGGCCAGCGGCCGGCTCGTCATGCCGTTTCCGGAGATTCAGGCAGGTGGCGCAACTTACGTCACGCTCGTGCCGCGCGACGCCGATAAATCACGGCCGTTGCACGACTTTCTCGCGTGGGTTCATGAGTCAGCCGCAGGACAACCGCCGGCGTGAGCCACCCGCGCTCGCACGCCAAAGTCCAAAGCGCGCAGCCTTACGTCCCATCCCCTTCACGCCATTTGCCGGGCGACACCCCGAAGGCGCGCCGGAAATACCGGGTGAAATGGGACAGATCGTTAAACCCCTGCGCGAGCGCGACTTCCGTTGCGGACGCCCCGCTACGCAGCGCCGGTAACGCACGCGCAACGCGCAGTTGATTGCGCCACGCATGCGGCGCCAACCCTGTCTCGCGAGAAAACAAACGCGCCGCGTGAAACGGTGAAAGCTCCACCGCCTCGGCGAGTGCGGTCAATGTCAGCGGTTCAGTCAGGTCAGCCGACAACCGCGCCTTCATCGTCTCGACACGCACAGCGTCACGATGAACCGGCAGCGTTGGAATCCGCAACTGCGCATGGCGCGACAGCATCATCGACACCGCATCGACCAGCGCATGTTCGGCGGCCAGCGGATCGGCCTGTGCCTCAAGCAGACGATGCGCCGCCAGCAAGCGCTGCATGGCCTGAGCATCACGCACGACGTTCTCCCCGAACCACGGCAGCGCCTCGTCAGGCGAGGCCAGCCCGGCCACTGGACTCGCCAGTTGCTGTTGCACGCCCTTCACGAAACCGACCGGAAGATAGAACACCCGATAACGCCAGCCGAAGTCGGTCTCCCGCGCGCCGGTATGCACTTCGCCCGGGTGAATGATCGCCACCGAACCGGCATCGGCCACGTGCTCGCCGCCCAGATAGTCATAGCGCTCCGCACCCGCCACGATGCACGCGAACGTGTACGCATCGTGCCAGTGCGGCGCGAAGGTGTGGTCGTTGTACTCGGCCGTCACCATATCGCCATCGGGCACCAGCGACGAGCGCCAGTACACCGGGGCATTGCGAAATGGCTTGGTCGGCCGGGAAGGCGGAACGGAGCGGAAATCCATCCCGCTACTTTACACCGGAGAGCGTCGACCCCGCCGCGTCAGACGTCAGCCCACATCCGCAGCAGGTTGTGATAACTGCCCGTCAACTGCACGAGCGAATCGCCGTCTGCGCCCTGCTGGGTAAGCCGCTGGATCGCAATATCCATGTCGAACAGCACGCTGCGTTGCGCGTCTTCCCGGATCAGGCTCTCGATCCAGAAGAACGAGGCGAGCCGCACACCCCGCGTGACCGGATTGACCTTGTGCACACTCGTTCCCGGATACAACACCATGTGACCGGCAGGCAGCTTGACGGCGCGCTCGCCGAAGCTGTCTCGCACCACCAGTTCGCCACCGTCGTAGCTATCCGGTTCCGCCAGAAACAGCGTCGCCGAGAGATCAGTGCGCACACGCTCGCGCACGCCCTTGATGCCCCTCACCGCGTTATCGACGTGATACCCGAACGCCTCGCCGCCTTCGTATCGATTGAACAACGGCGGATAGATGCGGCGCGGCAACGCCGCCGACATGAACACCGCGTCCTGACTCAGGCGACGCAGTATCTCCTCACCGATACGCCGCGCCCACGGGTCGTCTTCGGCCAGTTGGCGGTTTTCCTTCGCCTGCGCCGACTGCATGCCAGCTGTGGCCTTGCCGTCCACCCACGACTGCGCCTGCAATTGCTCGCACAACTGGCGCGCTTCGTCACGGCTGAAAACGCCGGGGATCTCGATCATCATGATGCTGCTCTCCTGCCCTTTCCCACACAATCCGGCGCGATGGCGCCAGCCCTTCGGCAAGCGCCATCGCCTTCACAACGTTGTCAAAACACACTCAGAACGCGATATCGGCGCTCACCGTCACCGTGCGCCCTGCCCCGGGCACGCCGTAAAGCTGGAAGCCATCGAGCGACGCCCCAATGCGCGAGAAGTAGAACTTGTTGAATACGTTGTCGAGATTCACATTCACGTGCACGTGACGGTTCACGCGATAGCGCGCCGCCAAGTTGTGCACCCAGTAGCTTGGCGCCTTCTCACCATCCTTCACGTAGATGGCGTACACGCCCGACGGCCCCTGCGCGTAGCTGCTGTTGTTGTTCTGACCGCCGACGTACGCGTTGTCGGTGTAGCGGCGACGGCCCACGTACTGCACGCCGTAGCTCAGCGACAAATCCGGCATGACCTTGTACGACGTCCACAACGAGCCGCTCCAGTCCGGCACGTTGGCCGCTTCCGCGCCCTCGTTGGCGCCCTTGGTGATGCGGCTCCACATGCGCGTCACGCCCGCAAACACCGACCACTTGTCCGTGATGTTGCCCTGCATGCCGAGCTCGATCCCGTCGACACGCTTGGCCGGCAATGCCCGCACCGGCGACGTGTCGTCGCTCGTGTATTCCCACGAATTGCTCAATTCCGTGCGGAAAAGCGCCGCCGTCACGCCCAGCGCACCGCCCGCCAGATCCCACTTCGTCCCCAACTCATAGGTCTGCGACGTGGCCGGGGTGTAGTTGTTGGTCGTGGCAGTCCCGTAGATCAGGTTGTTCGTGCTCGCACCAATCGCCGTAGGCTGGGTAGCGCGGCTGTACGACACGTAAATGCTGCCCGGCTCCACCGGCTTATAGACCAACCCGGCACGCCCGCTCCATGCCCCGTCAGTGCTCGACGTAGTGGCGGCACCGCTCGCTGCCGTGGTTTCGGCGCGCCAACGGTCATAGCGCAGCGAGGTCAGCACCTGCCAATGCTTCGAGAGCGTGATGGTGTCGCTCGCAAACAGGGCGGCATCGTTCACGACCGAGCGCGACTGGTTGGTGCCTTCCATCGACCACGTGCCCGCAAATGCGTTGGACGGGTTCGCCATATTGAAGAACATGTCGCCCGCAGGCACGTAGGCCGCGCGCGGCAAGCCGCCATAAGTCTCGCGATAGAACTCGAAGCCGGTCACGACGTCATGTTTAAACGGCCCCGTGTATGCCGTGAAACGCAGATCGGTCTGGTTGTCGAGAATCTGATACCGCGTGGAATTGCCGAAGTTGCTGCCGCGCAAGATGCCGTAGCCCGGCGACGTCAACCCGTAGTTGGTATAAGCGTTCACCCCGCCGACGTTCGACAATGGGCCTGCGCCGCTGTATCCGAGCGTGGCGCAGCGCGTGCCCGTGCAGGTCTTGCTGCCATCGGCATTCGCGGCAAAGAATCGGGCAGGCGAAAGCACCGAGAAGTTGTCGGTCTGCTGCCAGCGCAACTGGCTGCGCACGCGCGTGGTGTCGTTAAAGTCGTGCTCCACGCGCCCCGACAGCGACGTGCTTTCCGTTTGCTGTGTGTAGATCCCGGCGGCACCGTACCAGTTGCTGGTTTTCACCCCCGGCATGACCTGCCCGCCCGTGCCGCGCTGAATCGGCAAACCGGTGTCAGGCACGTTGTTGTCCTTCTGATGGAAGACGTCGAGGAACACGCGGGTGCTCGTGCCCAACCCCAGCCCCAGCGATGCGGCAAGACCGTAGCGGTCGTTGTTCACCTCATCGCGCCCAGCCACGCCGTTGTGATGCGACATCAGGTTCAGGCGCAACGCGCTCGAGTCGCCCAACTGCTGGTTCAGATCCGCCGTCATGCGGCGGTAGCTGTCGCTGCCAAGCCCGAACGACGAGCGGTAGAAACTGCCCAGCTCGGCCTCTTTCGTCACGAGGTTCACCGAACCACCCAGCGCCGCCACGCCCGACTCCACCGAGCCGGTGCCTTTGTAGACTTCCACACGGTCGATGTCGAAGGTGTCGTTGCGACTCGATAGCCCTGCGTCGCGCACGCCATCGACGGTGATGCTCTGCTCCCCCGAGAATCCCCGAATCGAGAACAGATCGCCCCAGCCGAGATTGCCCTCGCCCGACATGAAGGTGATACCCGGCACGTTCTTGAGGATGTCTTGCAGCGACTGCGCGTTCTGCTCGTCAAGCACGGCCTTTGGCACGACGGTGATGCTCTGCGGAATATCGCGCAGCGGCGCGGTGTACTTCGACGACGAGACAGACTCGGCCTTGTAAGGGGCATCGACGGTAGCTGTGACCGACGTCGCGGGCAACATGACGCCACCGACGGCGGCTGGCAAGGTTGCGGCAAGCGCCGAGTTACCGGCGCTGCTATCGGCCTGCGACGTCTGCGGCACTGGTGATGTTTGTGCGGCGGCATGGAGCGACGCAACGGCGAGTGCCGCCGCCAGTGTCAGTCGCGTGTTCAGACGGGAATTCGACGGGTTCAGGTACTTCATCTGGTGTTGTGCGTTATGAGATGAACAGGCAAAAAGCGTCCCCGCCCGCGAGGGACGCGTACCGTGTAGCGCACCCCAAGCGGGTTTCTGACCTCTTGGGTCAACGTTGGACAGACAGGAAAGTTCGACGCGGCCGGCGTGGGGCTATGGCTGGGCAGGCGTGAGCCGGACACGCCGGTGCGAGAGACCGGCGGGCCGCGTCGGCGTCACGGACGCGCGTCTAGACCGGAGTCACGACGTCATCCACGATCAGTTGCGGCAACCCCCGCGAGCAGCGCTCCACGCGCGCCTGCACGTCGAACACTTGCGCGATGGCCTCTGCGGTGACGACATCGCCAACGTCCCCAGCGGCGACCACGCGCCCCTCGCGCAGCAACACGGCCGCATGCGCGTGGCGCATCGCAATCGACAAGTCATGCATGACCACAACGGTCACCATGCGGCGTGCCGCCGTCTCCCGCGCGATCAGCCGCATGACTTGAAACTGGTGATGCAGATCCAGCGCCGAGAGCGGTTCATCCAGCAGCAAGATGCGCGGCGCGCGAATGAGCGCTTGCGCCAACCCGACCAATTGCCGCTGACCGCCGGAGAGTTCGTCGAGAAAGCGCATCGCGAGCGCCTCCACACCGAGTTGCGTAAGCAGTGTCATGACGACCGCCGGCGTGGGCGCCATCGCACTAGTGGATTCTCGCGACGCATGACGCGCGCCATGCCCGGCGGCGAGTACCGATTCCAATACCCGCAGGTGCACACCGGCGGGTAATGCCTGCGGCAGATAGACCACGTCACGCGCCGGGGCGCGGCCGGTGCATCGATGCAAGACGTCATTGCCGAAGGTCACTTCGCCGTGACCGGAAATCAGCCCGGCCAGCGTGCGCAACAGCGTCGACTTGCCTGAACCATTGGGACCGAGCAATGCCGTGACCGACCCCGCCGCCAGCGCAGGCAGCGACACGCCGTGCAGGATGTGACGGCGGCCGATCGACACGTCGATATCGCGCGCCGACAGCGCAAGAGACTGCGCGCTCGTGTTCATATCGACCTCCCACTGGCACGCACCACAATCACGAGGAAGAACGGGATACCCACCAGCGCCGTGACGATGCCGACCGGGATGATTACGCCCGGCAACAGCGTTTTCGACGCAATCGACGCGAGCGACATCACCAGTGCGCCGACGATCACGCAACCCGGCAGGTAGAAGCGATGATCTTCACCGAACAACCCCCGCGCGATATGCGGTGCCACCAGCCCGACGAAGCCGATGGTGCCGACGAACGAGACCGTCAACGCCGAGAGCAGCGACACGCGCATGAGCGTCATGAGTCGCAAACGTCCCACACGAATGCCAAAACTCGCCGCACGCTCCTCGCCCAACCGCAGCGCAGTCATGGCCCACGACTGACGCCACGCGAACACGGCCATGATCGTGAGCACGGCGGCAAGCACGCGCACCTGCGTCCAGTCGCTGCGCGTGAGGCTGCCCAGTGTCCAGAACACGAGGCCCTGTAATGCGTCTTCGGTCGCCACGAACTGCATGAGCGACACCAGCGCATGGAAAACGAACACAAGCGCAATGCCCATAAGCACCACGCCGGACGTCGGCAGCCCACGCCAGCGCGCGACGCCGTCGAGAATCAACGCCGACGCCAGCGCGAACAGAAACGCGTTGACGGGCACGACCCAGCTATCCGGCACGCCGGGCACATGCAGATTGAGCACGATGGCCAGCGCTGCGCCGAACGCGGCAGCCGCCGACACGCCGAGCGTGTAAGGGCTCGCCAGCGGGTTGTCGAGAATGGTCTGCATCTCGCCCCCCGCCAGCCCCAGTGAGCCGCCGACGAGCACCGCCATCAGCGCGTAGGGCAAACGAATTTGCCAGACGATCACCTGCGCATCGGGGCTCGCTGAGGCAGGCGTGACGAGCGTGCGCCAAAGATCGCGCCAACCCAGTGCCGACGGCCCGTGCGTGAAGTCCATCGCCAGCGCCAGCACGATCAGGCCTGCCAGCGCGACCAGCCACAGCGAACGGCGCAGATTGAGCTGGCGATAGCCACTCGCGATACGGGCTTGCAGCGCGTCTTCGGCCGCCAGCTTTGCCGAGGTTGCTGGCGAAGGCACCGCGTCCATCCCATCAGCCACGTGGGGCATCTCTCCGGCCAGACTCACGGCTTGTCTCCGTCGATCCAATACGTACCGTGATAAGGCACGGCGAGAAAGCGCTGGTGGATCTCGGTGAACGTGGCGTTGGCGTTGATCTGCGGGAAGCGTCCCGGGTAGAACCAGTTGAGCATTGCCTCAACGGCCACGATGTTGTACGGAGAATCGTAGAAGTTGTGCCAGAGGCCGTGCGTGCGGCCTTCGCGCACCGCCTTGATCGATGCGATGCCCGGCGTCTTCACGAACGCATCGAGCGACGCCCGGGCATCAGCCGCCGTTGTCTCGGCCCCGACGTGAATGCGCAACTGACTCGCATTGCCGCGCGTGCCCGTGCCAATGTAGACGTCCGGCTGGGCCGCCAGTACGTGTTCCAGATTGAGGTCGCCGATCACACCCGGCAGGAGATCGCCCGCAATGTTCTTGCCACCGGCGGCATCGACGAATTCGCCGATATTGCCGCGTCCGACCGTATGACAGCAGCCGGGCCACACCCCCGCGAGCATCTGCACGAATACCTTGGGGCGCGCGTTGTCCGGAATCGTCGCCACCGCGTCGCGCACGGCTTTCAGATGCGACTGGTACAGCGAGATGTACGCTTCGGCCTGCGCTTCGCGCTGCATCGCCTTGCCCATCAGACGCAGACTCGGGACGGTGTCTTCAAGCGGCTGCTGACGGAAGTCGACGAAGATGACCGGTACCCCAGCAGCGGCAAACTCTTTCACCAGCGCGTTGTGACGTCCGGGGCCGTGACCGCCGATGCTGAAGATTGCCAGATCGGGTTTGAGCGCCAGCGCCTTTTCCGCACTGACAGTCGCCTCGGACGACTGACCAATCTTTGGAATCGTGTCGATCTGCGGGAAAACCTTCTCGTACTGCTGCCACGTCTGCGGGTCGAGCGACTGCAACTCCCCCTGCCAGCCGACAATGCGCGCCAACGGCTGCTTGCCTTCGAGCAATGCCACGGCGTAGAGCAAACGCCCCTCGCCCAGCAGAATGCGGTTGACGTGGTCGGGTAGCGTGACCTGACGCCCCGCCATGTCGGTCACGGTCTCGCCCGCCTGCGCAGGTGATGCGACGACAAGCGCAGCAAACGCCGTAACAAGGGTTGTCACAAGGGTCGTAAGAAGGGTCGTAGCAAGCGCAATCGTCGCGGCGCGCAACGGTCGCATGAACGCAAAGGAAAACTTCGGCATAACGGTGACACCCGGCGTTGAATTAATAACAATTCTCATTTCCATTAAAATGTAGCGCCGGGGTGTGTTGGCTTCGTGTTGACGGGATGTCGTTATGTATTGGTTTGTATTGAGATGTATCGGTGTGTGGGCGGTGAGCGCAAAGATTGCGCGCGCCGGTAGACTGCCATTCTTTATCGTGTCGCCGTGATGCCCTCCGCTCTTCCGCCCAGCGCGACCGCGCGCCCAGCCGCCCGCTCCCCTCGCTCACGTTTGCTGGTCGTTGACGACGATCCGCAGATTCGCGATCTGCTCTCCGATTACCTGCGTGAGTCAGGCCTCGACGTACTTACCGCCGCCGACGGGCAGCAAATGTGGGACCAGTTGGCACAGACGAGCGTCGACGTGGTCGTGCTGGATCTGATGCTGCCCGGTGAAGACGGCCTGTCGCTGTGCCGGCAGTTGCACGCGCGCGGCGATGTCTCGGTGATCATGCTCACGTCGCGCGGCACCCTGCTCGACCGGATCGTCGGACTGGAAGTCGGTGCCGACGACTACCTGCCCAAGCCCTTCGACCCGCGAGAATTGCTCGCGCGCGTGAAAGCCATCCTGCGACGAGGACCGCGATTGCCTGCGGGCGGGGCGGTTCATGTGCCGCCGTTGCCGCAAGCCTCGACGAGTGGCGCAGGCCTCCAGCAAACGCCCGCTGGCGTGCCCACCACACCCGCACCGTCGCGCGCGCAGGCCGCGTTCTTCGATTTCGACGGCTGGCGGCTCGATACGCTCGCGCGCCAGCTCATCTCGCCCGAGGGACGCGTGATCACGCTGGGTGGCTCGGATTACCGCACGTTGCAAGCGCTCGTGATGCATCCGCATCGCCCGCTCTCGCGCGACTTTCTGCTCGATTGCGCCTTCGGACGGCACGGCGCTGCCAACGACCGCGCCATCGATGTCTGCATCAGCCGCCTGCGCGCGCATCTCGATACCCGCGCGCGGCCTTCACCGCTGATTCGCACGGTGCGCAACGAGGGCTACATGCTCGCGGCAGACGTGGTGAGTGCCAGTGTCTGACTTGCCGCACAAGACGTCTGCCGCGCGCGACACGCCTACGTTTGGCCGCACACGGCGCTATTTCCGGTGGCTCGGCTGGCCGCGCACACTCTCGGGCCGTCTCGCGCTGATTCTGGTGGTCGGCATGCTCGCCACGCAGTTGGTGACCGGCACGGTCTGGTTCGACGCCCGCTATGGCCGCGTGGCCGAAGTGCCTGTGCGGACCGGCGGCGCGCGCATTGCCGACGCGGTCAAACTGTTCGACGTGGTACCGGTGACCGAGCGCGCGGCGCTGATGGAGCGTCTGCGCGCGGCAGGCATCGACGTGCGCCCGATCGATGCGCCCACGCCCGCACACGCCATGGAGCACTTTTCGGACGACTTGTTCGACGGTGTGCTGCGGGCGCAACTCGGCCCGGATCACCCGTTCGTTGCCCGCCCGGTCGTGCTCTACGACGACGCGAGCGAACCGCTCACGCTCGCGACCCTGCTGCGAGCGCACGCCCCGACCGCGCATCTCGCTGCGGATGTGAAACTTCGCGATGGCCAGTGGTTATCGGTTGCCGTCGTCGCCGGACAAGCGGGGCTCGATCTGCGCCCGGGGGCCGCGTTCGCCGATTACTTCGTGCGCATTTATTTGATGCGCATTCTTGCGGTGGTACTCATCGCCGTGGTGGCCGTGCGGATTGCCCTGCGGCCGCTCGCCCGCCTGTCGGCCGCCGCCGACCGGCTTGGCCGCGACATTCACAGTCCGCCGCTTGACGAGACCGGCCCCGCCGAAGTCCAGCGCGCGGCGCAAACGTTCAATGCCATGCAGCGCAGCCTGATCGACGCCATGCAAGCACGTACGGCGTTTCTCGCATCGGTGTCGCACGATCTGCGCTCGCCGCTCACGCGATTGCGCCTGCGCGCGGAAACGCTCGCCGAACCGAAGCAGCGCGAACGCTTTCGGCACGATCTGATGGAGATGGAAGCGATGATCGCCGCGTCGCTCGATCACGTACGCGGTGTGCCGAGTGGCGAAGCGTTGCGAGATGTCGATGTCGACGCACTACTGCGCGCCGTCGCCGAAGACGCCCGAGAGACCGGCGGCGACGTGCGGGTGCGCGAACAAAGCACGGCCGATGGCGCGGGGCTGGTGCGTGGCTATCCGCGCACGCTGCGGCGTTGCTTGCAGAATCTGGTCGATAACGCCGTGCGCTATGCCGGCGGCTGCCGGCTCTCGGCCAATTTGTCGCCGCAGGGTACGCATCTGGAAATTGTTGTCGATGACCGGGGGCCCGGGATTCCTGAGGCGGAACTGGCCGCGGCGGTTGAGCCGTTTGTGCGCACCGGGGCGGCGCGTCATGACACGCTGGACAGCGTCGACGGCGTGGGCCTTGGGCTGGCCATCGCCCGCACGATTGCGCAAGCTCACGACGGCACGCTCATGCTCTCCAACCGTCCCGGCGGCGGACTGCGTGCCGTGTTGAGCCTGCCGATCGACGGCCCCGACGCGGGCTGATTCGTGCGCGACAGCGCGCGCTCAGAACTGAATGGTTGCCGTGATGGTGTCCTTGTAGGTATCCGGCGCGGGCGTCGACGGCTGCGGAAGAATTCGGCCATAGATGGGAATCGATGCCGCTATCCCCGTACCGGTGCCAAGGTAAGTCGACGTGCCGCCCGTGCCATCCCCCCAAGCCGTCGAATACGCGCTGTCCGTATAAAGCTGGTACGGAATGGTGGCACCCAGCGTCTGGCCTTTCATGGTGCGCGCGCCCACTTGCCCGCTTGTGCCGCTGCTCAACAAGATCTGAAACGCATCGTTGTTGGTGCACTGCACGGCAAGCGAGCCTTGCGCGGTCAGCGTATTGCTCAGCGTGGAAGACGGCCCGAAGGTGAGACCCGTCGCGTTGATCGTGCAGTTGTTCACGACGGTGACGTTGACGGTGAACGGGTTTGTCGTGCCAGTGGTAAAGCCTGTCGCGCCACACGCGGGTACGACCAGCAGGTAGAACTGATAGGACAACTTGACGTCGCTGGCGGGATAGGTCGTCGAGTAGACCGTATTGGCATTTCCGGTGGTCGGCACGGTGGTCTGATTCGCCCCGATTCTGGCGTAGATATTGATATTGGTACTGCCCGTATAGCCGATGATCGAGTTGCTGAACGTGGTCGATAAGGCAGTGGATGGGGTGTTTCCCCACGGCGTGGCATAGCCGCTGTCGATATACATGTCGTACGCAATGGTGCCGGTCGTGCCGCTCGCCGAGAGCGAACGAGGTGATGTCGCCGAAAAGTCCAGACAGATCTTCACGTTCGGCACCAGATTGAGGAGCGGCCACGTGCACGTGACCTGAACCGTGCCGGTGGTCGTCACCGCGGCGCCCGTGATCGGACTGAACGGCGTGAAAGCAACGCTCGGCGCGCCCAGCGAACAGGTCTGCGCCTGCGCCGATGGCGTCGCAAACAGGGCCGTCATGATCAGGATCGAGAGCAGGATAAAGCGCTTCATCGGGCTCGCCTCGGCAGTTTGGGGGACGCGGCTACGGGCTCGGGTGTACAGACCAGCGGTCCGATTCGCGCCATAGCGCCTTGCGTGATTGGGTCGTAAGCGAACGTCACGTCGCATGCGCCGTTAGCTTGCGACACCACGAGCGTGTTCTCGGGCAGCAAACCGTCGATGAACGTCTGGCCATCGTAGCCAACGATCATTTGTGCACCGGTCTCGCGGTGCGTGACACGCGCCCCAAGTTGCAAGGGGGTGCCGTCGGCTGTCACCAGCGTGAGGAGCGCGGCGCGGTAACGATGCACCGGGAACGAGACCAGCACCCCGCCGCCCGACTCAGGGACCACGGCGCGCGCAGCGGGCATGATGCGCATGTCGGCCGGCAGGTCGGTCGTGTCGACGCTGAGGCGGTTGGTCTGATAGCCGTTGAGATCGGGAATGACGAGACTGCCGCCACTGTTGGTTCGCCCGACCGGTAATTGTTCGCGCAGGACGGGAACGTCGGCATCCGCGTCCGTCTTGACCAGCGCAAAGCTGTCGAAGATGCGGCGCGCCGGGTAGACACCGCCGTCCATGGCGACGACGGCGCCGGTCAGTCCGACGCCGACGCGCGTCTGCCCGTCATAGGTCTGCGCCAGTGCCGACGCTTGCCCGTAGCGGCCCAGATATTGCGCCTGAGCCTGCCCGATGCGCACGCTGTCGTTGACACCCCCAAGCACATTCCACCCCCAGCCGCCGCCGTAGTCGGGCGTATGGTTGGCTCCCACGAGGGCTTGCGTCGCGCCCTGCTGGCGAGCCAGCGACACGGAGCCCACGGTGTTCGGGCCCAAGGTGAAGCTGAGCATCGCAAACACCCCGTAGCTGCGGCGATTCGCCATATCCCGGAACGCGCCCACATTGAGCGAGGCCGTCGAGCGCACCGGCCACGAGACGTTGGCTGAAATCACCCGGGAGGCCGGGAAATCGGGACCGCGCATACCGATGTAGCTCAACGACAGCGTCCGGTTCTCCCAGAACGGCGAAGACACCGTGACGCGATCCATCGCTGTCGGCACGGCAGAGCCGCCCAGCGTGGCGAGGTCTCTGAAATCACCGGCGGTGCGCTGGAACAGTGAATCGAACGAGAAGTTGCGCGACAGATATTGGTAACCGACGCTAATCTGCGCGCCGTTGCGCCGACCGGTAGATCCTGACAACGAAGCGCTCACGACGCCGTAGCCGGACAAGGAAGCCAGTGCGCCGATACCTGCGTTCGCGAGGCCCGAAGACCCTTCTGCGTGGTATTCCGTCGTGAGTCGATCCGACACGCCATAGCGATACGCGGCCGACGCGGCAACACGATGCTCATATCCCCATGAGCGAAAGCCGTAGTCAGTCCGGGGGGCGCCCACTTCGAACGAGTAACTCGACAGGCCTGCCGAGAGCATGCGCGTGTCGATATACAGCGGAACATTGACGACGCTCTCGCGCCCGAGCGCGTCGCGCGTGACGACGGTCGCCTGAAGATTGCCGATCAGCCCCGGCGTTTCGCGAATCACAAACGGCCCCGCAGGCACGTTGCCGCCGAAGCGCCGGATGCCGTCGAGATAAACGTCGACGGACGATGGCACGGCGGCGGACCCGCCGAGCGACGGCACCGGGAAAGTGACGAGATCGGGCCGCAATGCGAAGTTCTTGCGCCATTGCACGCCCGCCAGCCGAACTGAGCGAGACCAGGCGAGCGAGCCGGAGATCGTGTCCCCCAGTTGCAAGGTCGTCATCTCGATTGGGTTGTCGTGACGCCAGTACGTGTCATAGCGCAGATATGTCTGACTTTGCGACCAGGTGTCAAACACCCCGGTCTGACTGAACACGCCGCCCGGATGAAAGTATCGCAATTCCGTCCAGCTCGACGCACGGGTCACGCGATCGCGCTCGATCAGCGCGTCATAGTTCAGCACAAAGCCTTTCGACGTCATCGCGTTCGCTGCGCGCGGGATGACACGGCCAATCTGGAACGGCACACGCAGCGTATCGGGTACGGCGATATCGATGCTCTGGCGTGAGGCGTCGTAGCGATACTGAACGCCGCCAATCGTATCGAGCGGCACCTGTGTGTCGCCAGAGATGCTGAGCTGGCTGACGTCGATGCCAAGCGACTGCAAGTCTTCGGCCGCAGCACTCAGGCGCCCGTCTTGCATGATGAAGCGCGCGATGGCACCGGTGGCAGCGCCATTGACCGAAACGTCGAGATAGTAGTCACCGGGGGCACCTTCGGCTGCCGATGCCGGGGCCAAGGGTGCCAGTGCACCGGCGAACAGACTTGCCACCCACAGGGCGGCCTGCCGCTTGCGACGCGACGTGCTCGCCCGAATGCCACCTCTCGCGAAGACACGTGCCGTGGCCGCCTGAGCGGGTGACGCAGGTGCGGGGGCCGGAGCCGGGGCGGTAGTGAGGGCATTCGCGTCAAGACGCGCGCGCTCACGGACCGCCATCGATTTGGACGACGAAGCGTGTGGGAACCGTATTGATCGCGGCGTCGATCGCGAGCGGCGTTGCCGGTGCTTTGTCGACCGGCCACGTGACGCTGAACAGGCGCCGTTGGCCCGCAAGCGCGTAACCGAGCAGGCCATCGGTCACAGGGTGAGATTTTCCAGCGGCATCGACGAGGCGGGTCGCGCCGATCTGCGCGCGCGTGCCGCCCCGGTTTTCCGCTTCCAACTGCCACTTGCCGTCGATGCGTTTGAGCGTGAAGTGCAAGTCGGGTTTCGGGGGGGCTGTCGCCGGAACCACGAACACAGGGATCGAATAGCGCATGCGGATCGAGATGCCGGCTTGGACCGGCTGTCCGGGCTCGGGCAGCTCATCGACGAGCAGCCGGTAATTCTGTTCGGCTTGGGGTGGCGCGTTCGCCACACGTACCAGTCGAATGATCTGCGAGCTACCGCCGTCAATGCGCAGAATCGGCGGACTGGCGGCGATGGTATCGGTTGGCGTGAGCTTGTCTTCACCGCCCTCCTGCGTCCAGGCGTAGATCCGCACCTGGCCGTAGACAGGCGTCTCTCCCGGGTTACTCAGCGTCATCCCGATGGCATTCTGCTTGGCCGAAAACTCCACAGTGACGGGAGAAATTTGCAGCGTGGCTGCCCCGGCGGACAGAGAGACAAGCGCAGCGACGCATCCCCCAGCGACCGTGGCGATCCGGCGCAGACGTGAAAAGACCGACACGTTTGCCGCGACACGGGCGAACCGCCCCGGCTGCATCGTAGTGGTGGTGATCAAGGCGCGAACGGAGCCCGCCGCGCCGAATATGGCGCGTTGCTCCGCCCGCAGGCGGAAACCTGTCATCGACCGTCCCTCGCTAGAAGTAAACGGTCGCGGTGATCGACGAGCTGTACGTGTCCGGCTGAGGGATTGCGCCCGCTGACACCGGTAACTGGCCATAAACGGTAAATGCTTGAGCACTACCGTTGCCGGTACCTGCCTGCGTATTGGTGCCTTGCGTGGTACCCCAGACCGTTGCATGCCCCGAGTCTTGATAGAGTCCGTACGCGATGGTCGCCGCGTTGCCGTTGATGGCCCCGGAGAGTACGCGTGCGGTAACCGTCGAGCCGGTGCCTGTGCCTGCGCTCAACCCGACGTTGTACGGCGTGGTGTTCGTGCAGGTCACCGAGACCGTCGACGTGGCGGTCTGCACGGTGTTCAGATTGGATAGCGACCCGAAGCTCATTGGCGTGGCGCTAACCGAGCAGCCCGCCGTGATGATCAGCGTGACGGTAAATGTGGCGGTAGCGGTGCCCGTGCTGTAGATAGCCGCTTGCGCAGGCAGCGGTGGGACAAGCAAAAGGCTTGCCATGAGGAGGGTAATGCGCGCAGCTGGTTTATTCATCGTCGGTTTCTCGCAAAACGTCGGAAGGACCTAGCGGGCACTAGGCGATGCAGCTGCCGTTGCCGCACACCATTTGTCACACATTGCATATTGCTTATTGCAATACTTCACTCATAGTGTACATCGCACTACTTAATTTGTGTCACCTGATCATTTGACGTGTTTAAAGCGCGACGAATTACACGTACGGAATCTGATGGCTGCCGACCTGAAATGACCAATCACGCGTTGGGAATATGCACTCTAGAATTTATTATTCCTCTATTAAATACGGAGACAGTTAAAAGTCCAAAACACTATCAGCGTCGAGGAACATTTCACGTTCATCTTCCAGCATCTCTCGTCGACAGTGAGACGACCTGATCGAGTCAACACTGCCCGTCTGCTTACGTGTTGAGGGGCCACCAACTCATACGAAATATTCATAAATTACAACGCAACATTCATTTCACTTATGCTGCGTCGCGCCATAAACTCCGGGTATTCCCTCGCCCCCAAGTGGAAGTCGCAGCATCATGAATTCGAGGCAAGTTGCCCAAACCCCCGCCCATACGCCGTCTCCGGCAATGCATCAGGTCACTGGGTCCCATCGGGTCGTTACCCCCTCACTCGCCAAGCTCGCCGTCGTCACGTTGCTGACCGGCATTGGCGCGGGCGTCGCGGGCACCCTGCTCGCCGCCGTCCTCCACGTGGTTCAGCACCTTGCGTTTGGTTACGCAACCGACACCGTTTTTGGCGCGCAGAGCTTTTTGAGCGGCGTGAGTGAGGCGTCTCCCGAGCGCCGCTTTGCCGTACTGACACTGTGCGGTGTCGTTGCCGGTCTCGGCTGGTTCGCGGTGTATCGGTTCGGCGCCAAACTCGTCCCGATCAAGGAAGCCGTTTCGCGTGGGCGCGCAATGCCGGTTGGCAGCACGCTGGCGCACGCCTTGCTGCAAATCGTGACCGTCGCGCTGGGCTCGCCGCTCGGACGCGAAGTCGCGCCGCGCGAACTCGGTTCACTCATCGGCGATCAGTTGGCGCGTCGCGCAGGTCTTACGCCCGAACAATGCCGCCTCATGGTGGCCTGCGGCGCAGGCGCGGGTCTGGCTGCCGTGTACAACGTGCCGCTGGGTGGCGCGATCTTCGTGCTCGAAGTGCTGCTCGGCACCTTTGCGTGGCGCGCGGTATTGCCCGCGTTCGCGACGTCGGCTATCGCCGCCGCTGTCGCATGGATCGGGATGGGCGCCGAGCAGCAATACACGATTCCCGTATTCGATGTGAGTGCGCCGCTGATCGTCTGGGCACTGGTGTGCGGCCCGCTCGTCGGCGTCGCCGCGTGGGCTTACGCCCGGCTGACCGAAAACGCACGCGCAACGGCACCGCGCGACTGGCGTCTGCCGGTGTTCGCGCTGGCGAACTTCATGGTGCTGGGATGGGTGATTGCCTGGTATCCGCAGTTGCCGGGCAACGGCAAAGGGCCGGCGGGTCTCGCGTTCAACGGCGAACTGACGATTGCGCTTGCCTTCGCCCTGCTCGCATTGCGCGTGTTCTTCACCTGGAGCAGCCTGCGCGCTGGCGCGGCCGGTGGCCTGCTTACCCCCGGGCTGGCCAACGGCGCACTGCTCGCCGTGGTGCTTTGCGGCGTGTGGAACGGCGCGTTGCCCGATGTGATGACCGTCCCATTAGGTGCGGCGGCACTGATCGGTGCCACCGCGTTTCTCGCCGTCTCGATGCGTATGCCGATCACGGCCGTGGTGCTCGCCCTCGAATTCACACACGTGAGTCAGGATTTTCTCGCACCGATGTTACTGGCCGTAGCCGGGGCCGCTTGTACGGCCCGCTGGATCGATCAGCGCGTGGCCACCACGAAGAGCCGCGGGAACGGTAACAGCACCGTACCATCGGCAAGCGCCGGGTAAGCCTTCGCAATCTCGTCGGTGTAGCGCGCGAGAAACGCTTCGCGCGATGCATCGTCGAGTTTCGCGAGGAACGGACGCAGCGCACTGCCCTTGAACCACTCCACTACCGCCGGCGCACCGCCTGCGAGCGGGTGGTAGTAAGTGGTGCGCCATATGTCCACACGCGAGCACATGGCTTTGAGCAACGGGTAGTAAAACGCCGCCCCATTGCGTGCCGTTCGTTCCACGCCCTTCAACGTCGCCGCCCACGGGCCGTCTGCGGCCACTTCGCGCATCAGACGGTGCGCAGGCTCATCGAGATTGTCGGGGGTCTGCACCGCCAGCGAGCCGCCCGGTGCGAGGCGTTCGATCAAGTGCGGATACAGCGTTTCGTGATCGGGCAGCCATTGCAGCACGGCATTGGCAAGAATCACGTCGAACGGGCCATCCTGCCAGCCCGCAATATCCACCACGTCGAATCGAAATTGCGGCAAGCGTTTGCGAGCGGCATCGACCATGTCCTGCGAACTGTCGAGCCCCTGCACGTCGGCCGACGGATAGCGCTCGGCCAGCACTTCGGTCGAATTGCCCGGACCGCAGCCGATATCGGCCACCTTGCCGGCTTGCGCATTCGGAATGGCGGCGACGAGGTCGCGCACGGGACGCGTACGCTCGTCTTCGAACTTCACATACTGCGAGGCTTGCCACGCCGGATTCACGGGTTTGGCCGAATCCGGCGAACTATTGGACGACGAGGCTTGCGTCATGACCCACTCCATCAGAGACACAGAGAACAGGTCGTCACGATATCAGTTTGCCGCCTGCAACGCCTCCACAAACACACGCAAATGCGATGCCTCCGCGTCGGTGATCGCCCAGTACGTCATGCCGTCACGACGCCAGCGCGCGATGGTGTAACCGTCGGCACCGGTCAGGCTCGGCGCGGTGGCCGTCTTGTCCCGCGCGGGAAAGACGTACAGATCGATCGGATGCTTGTCGGTGTGATACACGAGCACGGCAACCGTACGCCCGCCCACATAGTCGAGCCGTCCGCCCGCGAGCGGGAAGCCCTTCGCTGCAAGATCGACCACGGGTGGTGCGTAATCCAGGCGGCCATTGAACCAGGGTTTGACCGTGTGCTGATCGGTCGAGATCACATCGATCGGATGCTGCGAAAGCAGCGCGCGTACGTGGCTCGCGACAATCTCCTGCGGTTGCAGCCCTGTGGTGGTCTGCACGCTTGCCGGTTCTGGCGGCGCAGGCGGACGCGCGACGAGCAACGCCATTGCCACGGCCATGCCACCAAGAATCGCCCCGCCTGCACCGCCGAAGAGCCACGGTGCGAGTCGAAAGCCCCATCCTGCATCGGCGGTGTCTTGCGCACGCACAGGCTTCGTTGGCGTCGAGGGTGTCTGCGTCGCCTTGGGTGATTGAGGCGGCGATACACGCGCATCGGCACGCTGCTCGGCATGGGCCAGATCCGCTTGAATTCGCGCACGCAGCGACGACGGCGCGGCGTGCCGCAGCGAACCGTCGCGCAGCACGTTGCCGAGTGTGGTCTGCGTGTTCTGTGTCGTCTCGGCGGAGCCCGCCGGATCGTTGGACCCGGTCGGATCGTTCGGATGGGTAGGATCGTCAGGCTTGTTCATCGCGTCCTCCGCGTGGATTGCCGCCCAGGGGCAGACGTGTGACTTGTGCCGTCGATGGGGACGCCGCAGCGCGTCCGGCGTCCTGCTTCGCGCGCACGGCGGCGGCCAGCATGTGCCTGCCTCGCGCGAGCCGCGACATCACGGTGCCCGCCGGCACGCCGAGAATGGTTTCGATCTCCCGATAGCTCAGATCCTCCATTTCGCGCAGCACAAGTACCTCACGAAACACGACCGGCAGCGCCGCCAGCGCGTCGCGCACCATCGCGCAGTCGTCGCGCCGCACTGCCATCAACTCCGGGTCCGTGCCGCTGGCATCGTCCCATCCCGGCAACCGGGTATCGCCGTGCAGACCGTGCAGCGTCTCGTCGAACGGCGTGCCATCCGCGGCATCGGAGCGGCGCCGCCACTCGGTGAGCCACGTATTGCGCACGATCGCCAGCAACCAAGCGCGGGCATTCTCGCCCCGAAAGCCGTCGAAGAACCGCAACGCGCGCAGATACGCCTCCTGCACGATGTCGTCCGCGTCGCTCGCACTGCCCGAGAGCCAACGGGCAAGGTTGTACGCCGCATCGAGATGCGGCAGCGCCAACGCTTCGAAGCGGCCCGCGAGACTGGCATCGCGCCCTTCCGGCGGATTCAGCGGGTCTGACGGGTCTGGCAGATCGGTGTTCGGGGCATCGCTCACCGGGGTCTCCCGAAGTCGGACACGTTTGTCATGATCCTGATGACCGGCGTGTCCGGGTTAGCCGCTTTGGCAAAGGACGCATCGGGGGGATGGCATCCATGGCGTCCATTGAAACACATCTGCGCTTCACCATTCACGTGGTGCGCCAGCGGATCACTTCACGACGATCACGCCGGTCATGTGTGGATGGATCGCGCAGTAGTACGCATACGTACCCGGCTTGTCGAACGTGCGCACAAACGTGTCCCCGGTGTCGAGCGCGGCGGAAGCGAACTCGCGCGGATTGGCCTGACTGGTGACGGTGTGCGGCTCGTTGTCGCGATTGACCCACGTGATTTTGGTGCCCGCAGGAACGGTCATCGTGGCAGGCGCGAACGTGAAGTTTTCAATACGCACCGTGTTGGGATCGGACGCCGCCGGCGCGGCGCTTGCCGGCAAGCCGGTGACGGCGCAAACGGTGACGAGGCCCGCACAAAAGCGGCGCATGGCATGAGATGGCGAACGCATGATGGCTCTCCTGAATCGATGAACGGGCAATGGCCGGGCTGTCTCACGACGCCAAGGTCGTATCGGCGAGCAACGGTGTGCCGTCGAGCGCGGTGAAGTCCACGCGCCGGATACCGAGGGTCTGCCGCAACTGCGCAGGGTCGACCTGCTTGGGGCCCGGGCCGGGGCCGTCTCCCGGTGCAGGCTGCGGGAACGCGGTCGACATGGCGGTCTGCAAGCGCACATTGCCTTCCACTTTCTGCAACACCTGATGAATATGCCCGTTGAGCACGGTCACCGAGCCAAACGGCCGCAGCAGTGCCAACGCGCGATCTCCATCGTCGGTGCCCCAGCCCCACGCCGGATAGACCGTCCACAACGGCATATGGGTGAACACGACAAGCGGCGTGCTGTGTGAGCGGCCCTTGAGATCGTTGGCGAGCCACGCCAACTGGGTGTCGCCCAGATATCCCATGCCCCCGGCTTTCAGGTTGAGCACGTTCACGAGCGCGACGAAATGCACCCCGTTCTGATCGAAGCTGTACCAGCCGAGGCCTCGGGTATCGGGAGAGAAGCGCGCGAAGAACGCACGGCCATCGTCGCCGATGACGTCATGCTCGCCGGGCACGTAGTGGGTCTCGAGGCCGGCGCCGGTGACGATTTGCTGTGCCGTGTCGAACTCGGCGGGGCGGGAGAGATGGCTGACGTCGCCAGTGTGCAGCATGAAGGCCGGACGTTGCGGCGCGCTGCGAATGCGATCTATCGCCGACTGGAGGGTCGACGCGGGGTCAGGGTTGGGGGCCTTGTTGAATCCGATATGGCTGTCGCTGATCTGCACGAACGACAGCGCATTGCCCGCCGGGGCATCGGTCGCGGCGAGCGCCTGTGTCCCGAACGAGACGCCGCGTGGCACACCGCCGTCGAGCGTCCAAAGAATGCCCGCGCCGGCCCACGCAAGGCAGGCCATCGCACGGCGACGGGACATGCCCGGCGCTTCCGATGGTGCGGCAGGTTGCCCGTTATGTGTGGCTACCGTGGCCGGGCCGCCGGCGCGGGTAATTCCCGCTGGGTCCGCTGTCCCGGCGCTGCCGTCGTTACCGGCCCCTTGGTTTGCTTCGTCCGTCGTTCGATCGCTCATGACGCACCTCCCTCGCAATACTGGCCGGGGCGCATCCATCACGATGACGGACATTCGCAAGTGCCGGCACCTGTATTACGGGTTGACGCGTCGATTTATTCCCGAGAAACCTTCTTCAAAGAACCGGGCCCCGCCGGCCGGGCGTCCGGGAGGCTCGGGTTGCACCGGTGGCGCGGGCAACAATGCGGCGCCACGCTTGCCGTGCGGCACCGGCGTCTGCGGAAACGCCACCGTCATACACGCCTCGCTCGGTCGCAGCGGCATGTGGTCCTGCTCGTCGGCAACCGCCTCACGCAACAACGGCATGGGGTCGACCGACCGGCCATGACGGCGCAGTTCGAAATGCAGATGCGGCCCCGTCGCCATTCCCGTACTACCGACCGCCCCGATCACCTGCCCCGCACTCACCTTCATGCCGACACGCAGATTGCGCGATGTCGACGACAAATGGCCGTAAATGGTCTCACTGTTGTACCGATGCTCGATGACGACATAGCGGCCATAACCCCGGCGCTCGAAGCCGATGAATTTGACTACGCCCTGCGATGCCGCCTTCACGTGCGTGCCGGCGGGTGCAACCAGATCGACCCCTGTGTGACCGTGCCAGACACCGCGCACCGGATGCCGCCGGTAACCGAACGCCGACGAAATGCGCACATACGACACGGGCATCGTGAACTGCCGGCTCGCTGAAGTAGCGTGCGCGTGCCCGTTGTGAAGCGCGGATGTCGTTTGCATGGACGTCGCCGAGACAAGCTGGTGGCTCACTCCACTCGCCGGTGGTCCGAAAAACATGGACATCGCCTTGCGGCAAAGGGGGAGCGGCGCACGTTCGGCAGCGACCGCACGCAGCATCGGTGTGGCGTGCGCAGTCAGCCGCTGATGCCAGGGCATCGCGGGAATGTCGCCAGCATCAGCCCGCACAACCCCCGGCAAAGCGAGCGTCGCGCACAGGCCAGCGCCCGCGGTCAAACGGCCAAACAGTCCGAAATCCATAGCATGCGGTCTGAGAACAGTAGCAACGCAGTCTACGAGGGCTGTTGACGAGAAATGATGGGAAAAGACGCAAACGGCACGCGGGTTGCGTGCCGTTCAGCGGTAATTGGGACAATTCGCGCGCGATGAGTGACCTGAGGCGAGTGCCGGGCGAATCGAGTGGTCGGCGGCAGGTTAGCCGCGCGTCGTCGTGCGCGTTCGTTTGACGGCGTACATCGCCTCGTCGGCGCGGTCCATCAGTTCGGTCATCTCAGTGCCGTCGTCGGGCAGGATGGCAATGCCCACACTCACGCCCAATTCGAGCGAATTGCCTTCGAATTCGAACGGCGCACCGACTTGCTGCATCAGACGCTGCCGATGCGCTTCGGCATCTTCACGCGAATGCAGCCCCGGCAGGATCATGCCGAACTCGTCGCCACCGACGCGCGCCACCGTGTCGGAGCGGCGTGCGGACGCATGCATGCGCTCAGCGGCCGTACGAATGGCCGCGTCGCCTGCGCGATGGCCATACCGATCGTTGATCGGCTTGAGGCCATCCATGTCGATATTGAAAATGCCAAGCCGCTGCGACGAGCGCATGGCCAGATGAATCGCCTGACGCAAACGATCGTAGAACAGCGCACGGTTGGGCAATCCGGTGAGCGCGTCGTGTGTGGCTTGCAGATAAAGCTGACTCGTCTCGTAGCGCGCCGCGTGGAACATGGCGGCCGCGATGAGCTCGCTCATGAGTTCGAGCGTGCGCACGTCGGCGTCGGGAAATGCGCTTGGCGTGGGCGCAAATACCTTCAACACGCCCACGGTGGTGTCGAGGTGTCGCAACGGCGTGACGATCATCGAGCGCAACCCCACGCGACGGCAGGCCTCCCGGTCCACGCGGGGGTCCGTCTCGGAATCGTCACAGCGCAGAATGCTGCCGGTCTTAACGCACTGACCGGAGAGCGAACCGTCGCGAGACAACCGCATACCGAGCAGATCCGAGGCCACCCCCGAGGCGGCGCGGTAGACCATGTCGTCACCCTCGGCCAACTCGACCACGGCACCGTTGGCCTGGGTCAGGTCCTGCACACGCTCGGCAACAAATGACATCACACCACCGAGGTCGAGGCCCAGCTTGGCGATCTCGGTCTGCGCACGCACGATCTCGAGCAGCGTGGCACTTTCGGGCATCACATTAGCGACGGTCTGGCTCACTACGCGTCCTGTTCATCAAAGTACGGGAAACCAAGAATGTACCATCGGGCCGCGTGGTTACCCAATCGGGTCAAATCGAGATATTACGAAGGTTTACGCCGCTCCCGAGGCGATTTGCGGCGACGTGCGCCCCAGAATGCGCCGCGCGGCGGGACCGCTCACGTACCGGTGCAGCCACGCGCCGATGCCAGTGCAAATGACCACGACAGGCACATAAACAAGGAACGTCCAGCGCATGTCGCCGGCCATCAGTGCGAGATACGCCGGCGTGACAGCCAGCACCACGAACATGTGGCTCAGATAGATTTCGTAACTCCATCGACCCATCGCCGTGAGCCAGCCAAACCCGCGCGGCATGGCACGCGTCGAGCCATGTGCGGCCGCAAGCCAGCAAGCGGCGCTCGCGCAGAGCAGCAACATGATGTGGTCGTGCAGCAGCCGCCCCAGCACATCGCCGTAGAACACGACGGCGAGCAACCCTGCCAACGCCAGCCCGCCCACGACGCGCGCCAACACGCGCGGCAGCGTCACGCGCTGCATGAGCAGTGCCGTCAGCACCCCCCACGCGATCGCCGCCATACCGGGCAGGTAGGCCTTCTCCTGCCAGATTTCATTGCCTTGCAATGCCGCACGCGTCCACGGCAATGACAGTGCCAGTACGGTCAGTGCCAGCACACGCCACGGCCCGCGAACGACCAGACAAAACAGCGGGAAGGCCAGATAGAAACACTCCTCGATCGACAGCGACCACAACACATCCCACGCGCCGGGCAGCCAGTTGGTGCGTCCTTCGTACCAGTTCAGCGTCATGGTGAGCGCCGAGGCCAGCGCGCCGCCCAGCGTCTGACCGGGCTTGTTGATGATGAAACCGGGCACCGCGAGCCAATGCATCACGGCAAGGACCGCCAGCAACAACAAGAGCAGCGGGAAGATGCGCACCGCACGCAACGCATAGAAATTGCGCCAGCGAAACGCGAACGCGTCAAGCGAGCCGTAGCGTTCCAGCGAACGCCGCGTGATCACGAAACCGGAAATCACGAAGAACACGAACACGGCTTCGTAGCCGTTGAAGCTCAGACCGTCGATCACACGCTTGGGCAACACGTCGCCCAACAGGCTCGGGCCGAGCGGCAGGCGAAATCTGAGCGCGAGGTGATGCACCACGACGAAGAGAATGGACAAGCCGCGCAAGAGGTCGATGCCATCATTTCGGCTGCGCAGCGGCAGAGGTCGCGAGGGCGGCGCAAGTGCCGTCTTGCTCGCTTCGTTGAACACCATGAAGTCTCCTGATTCGATGCGTCGGGGGCCACATCAGCGGGCATCGTACTATGGCCGCTTGTGCGCTGAAACCCGTCGGATTCATGAGGTTGCCACGAGCACGCGGTCGATCGTCGTAACATTCGCAACCTGCCTGAATACGAATCCGTGTCGGCGTTCGAACGAATTGATGTGCGACGAGTCGGACGCGAAGCAAGCTGCCTTGACCGGCAGTCATGTGGTCCGAGCGCGGCGTCACGCGTAAGATAATGTTTTCGCCCGAAGCCCCCTGCTTCCGGGCCGCTTTTTGGTCGTCAAGTTGAACTTCTGGATCACCATCACCAATTTCGGTAGCGCCGCCGTGACCGTGCCTGCGGCGGCCGCCCTCACCGTCTGGCTGCTCGCGGCGCGCGCGTGGCGCACCGCATTCATCTGGGTCGCGCTGTTCGGCGCGGGCGCGCTCGTCGTGGCGGCATCGAAGGTCATGTTTCTCGGCTGGGGGCTCGGCGTGCGCGAGCTCGATTTCACCGGCGTGAGCGGCCACACGATGCTGGCGGCGACGGTCTATCCCGTGATCGCGTGGCTGCTGCTGCGCCGGCTCGCGTGGCCGTGGCGCGTGCTCGGCATGGCGCTCGCCAGTGCCGGCAGTGTGGCCGTCGGGGTGTCGCGGGTGGCGCTCTCGGCGCACTCGGTGTCGGAAGCCGTCGCGGGCTGTGTCGTGGGCTTTATCGTCTGGGCTGCCTTTGCGTGGCTGACACGCCACGACGACGCGCCCAATCTCAAGACGTTGCCAATGGCCGCGAGCCTCTTCGTACTCGTGATGTGGTTGCACGGGGAGCGCGTGCCGACGCAGCGCTGGATAACGCACATCGCGCTCAATTTGTCGGGACGCGATCACCCGTTCCGCCGGGCCAGTTGGCACGCACGCAAGCCGGTCGTGCCGCCCGTCACACCGTCGATTGCACCGTCGACTACACCGCCGGTGACACCCTCCGTCGCCCCGGGGAAGACCTCCACCCCAGTGGCGCCTGCGGCCGCACGCTAGCGCACTCGCGGCCTTGCATTGCTCGTCAGAAAGGCGTCCGCCATGACCATGGACAGTTCGTGGTGGCCTCCATGACAGGGCATGGCAGGTGTGGGAGGTGTGGGAGGCTTGGCTACTGGCGCAGGGCCGCGGCGAGCGTGTCGCCGCGCCCTGGCCACCGGGGCGCGATCTTGGCGATGCGCCCGGAACTTACGTGCTCGAACGGTGAGCGTGGCCACCGCGCTTGGGCGGCACGCGTCCATTAAGCGGCGACTGACTCGACACCGCCGCCTCGGTCGCTTGTGCCGCTTCTGTCGACATGCGACGCCACGCGTCCATCGTGCCTTGCGTGGCCTCGTTGAACGCCTGGAACCACTTCTGTAGCGGCGCCTCAACGGCCTTGGCCGCTTCGCCTGCGGCAGTCCCCGCACCGATCAGATCGGGCAGCGTCATCGCACCGGCCATGCCGTGCTGCAACTCTTCGCCCGTGGTACGGCAATGCTCGGCCCACAGCAACTGGTTGTTGGCACACACGGCCAGCCACTCTCGCCAGAACTCGTTCTGTTGCGCGAGCTGGCCGTTGAGCAGTTGCAGATGCGCGGTCATCAACGTGTTGAAATCCTGCGCGCCGCCGAGCGTCTTGGCAGCTTCGGCATGGGCCTTGAGCAACTCGGTATCGCGCTGTGCCTGCAACTGGTGCATGCGCTGTGCGGCTTCCAGCATGATGCCGTAAGCCCCCAGCGTATTTGCCGTGCCGAGTTTGACCAATGCCAATGCCGGATTCGTTTCCTTGGACATCTTGACTCTCCTGAATAAACACCTGTGAGCGTGAACATGGCGAGTCCGCCACTCACTCCATGTGCATACCGCCGTTGATTGCCAGATTGCTGCCAGTGATAAAACCCGCGTCGTCTGACACGAGAAACGCGACCAGCGCCGCCACTTCATCGGGACGCCCGAGCCGGCCCACCGGAATTTGCGGCAGGATGCGCGCTTCGAGCACATCTTGCGGCACCGCCGTGACCATCTTCGTGGCGAGATACCCGGGCGAGACCGTGTTGACCGTCACCCCCGACTTCGCGACTTCCAGCGCCAGCGACTTGGTAAAGCCATGCATGCCCGCCTTGGCGGCGGCATAGTTCGCCTGACCAAACGCGCCACGGCTGCCGTTGACCGATGAAATATTGACGATGCGGCCCCAGCCGCGCGCGACCATGCCGCCAAAGAGCGGGCGCGCCATATTGAAGACGCTGTCCAGATCGGTGCGCAATACCGACTGCCAGTCTTCCGGCGTCATCTTGCGCATGGAGCTATCGCGCGTGATACCGGCATTGTTGATGAGAATATCGACCGGACCGGTATCGGACTCCACCGCTTTCACGCAGGCCTCGCACGACGCGTAATCGGCGACATCGACGCGATAGGCTTCAAAATTTCGCCCGATCTCCCGCATCCGGGATACCCATCCCTCGCAATCGTGATTCTGGGGAGAACAGGTGACTGCCACGCGATATCCGGCGTCCGCCAGACGCAGGCTGATCGCTTCACCCAATCCGCCCATACCGCCTGTCACCAATGCAATACGTGTTGTCATAGCTATCCGTCTCTCGTTAACGTTGTGGATCGTTAAACTTCGGATACATTCAGCATAGCCGGGAAAAACCGGCCCGCTGGCGCATTCGACGCCTCGGCGTGCCCTGTGCTTGACCTCGCGCAAACCCGCGAAAAATGATGATCAAGCGGTATTGCCGACTTCTCGGCATGCCGGTCTTCGTGATTCGCCGGACCGCCGCATCTCGTGACGTCACCAGTCGTTGCAACTGGCCCGAGTGCGACTCATCGCATGTGACAACGTTCCTCGATTGCGACAATTTGTCTTCAACCGGGTGCCCGCTCGGGGGCCTCGCGGCGGCTCGCCATCATCGACTTTTTTGCATACGATGAGTGACCGCGCCTTAGTGCTCGTACGAGTGATCGTACTCCAAAACAATTCGTTGGTTGGCCTTTCACCGGCCCCGGTCAACATTCCCAATGGGCGCTCCCTATCGATAGTCACAGGGAGCATCGACGCCCGTTGCAGGCCGCTCGCAATCCATATATCATCGCCCGTAGATTTAATTTGGATCTTGCTGATTTGACTGGTGATTTGCCCGTGTGAGCCACGGGCGGCGCCGCTCGGGCGGTCTGACGGCCTGCCCGGATTCACGCGAGATTGCCCCGGATTCCTCACCTTGTGACACCTTGTGAGTTACGCGCGCATGTTGCCTTCTCTGCCTGCCAACGCTTCTCGTCGCCGCCGGTTTGCCCTGGCGCTCACCACCACGGCCATTGCCGTCGCCGCGCTGGCCGCCTGCTCGCGCAAGGCGCCGCCCGAGCCACCACCGCGTCCGGTGGTCGCGATGGCAGCGAAAACCGCTGAACAGACGCCCATTGCGTCACTCCCCGCCCAGATCGAAGCCCGTTACGCCACGCCGCTGTCGTTTCGCGTGGCCGGCAAGATCATTGACCGCTCGGTACGGCTCGGTGATGCGGTGAAGGCCGGTCAGGTCGTCGCGCGTCTCGACCCGGCGGATCTGTCGAAGAACGCCGCCAGCGCACGGGCTCAGCTCGACGCCGCCCAGCATCAGCTCGACTATGCGACGCAGACCGTCACGCGTGATCGCGCGCAAGCAAAAGAAAGCCTGATTGCCCCCGCCCAGTTGGAACAGTCGGAAAACGCTTACGCGAGCGCACTCGCGCAGCGTAATCAGGCAACCCAGCAGGCCGCGTTGGCCGGTGACCAGTTGAGTTACGGCAACCTCAAGGCCGACCGCGACGGCGTGATCACCGCCGAGCAGGCCGACACCGGACAAAACGTCAGCGCCGGCCAACCGGTCTATCAACTCGCGTGGACGGGCGACGTCGACGTGATTGCCGACGTGCCCGAGGTCGCGCTCGGCGCATTCCGCATCGGCCAGATGGCGACCGTCTCGCTGCCGGCCATGCCGGGCAAGACGTGGCAGGCCCGGGTGCGCGAAGTCGCCCCGGCAGCCGACCCGCAAAGCCGCACGTATCGCGCCAAACTCTCGCTGCTTTCCCCCGGCCCCGATGTGAAGCTCGGCATGACGGCGAATGTCGCCTTTGCCCAGCCGCTGCCGGGTAGCGTCGCGGCACCTGCCGCCGCTGCCATGTCGGCGTCTGCACCGACGGCTGCCGCGCCGTCCACGGCCAGCGGTGCCGCTGCGGGCGGTGGTGCCGACACCACCACCGCTGCCACCGCCGCCATCCCCGCAGGACCGGCGATCACGTTACCGTCCACTGCCCTCTTCCACGATGGCAATCTGCCCGCCGTCTGGGTGGTCAAGCAGGACGACACGCTGGTGCTGCGTCGCGTGAAGGTCGCCCGCTACGGCGAGCGCACGGTGACAGTGGCCGGTGGCATCCAGCCGGGCGAGCGCATCGTCTGGCAAGGCGTGCATACCGTGACCGCGGGCGAAAAGGTTCGCGTGGTGGCACCGCTGCACCCTGAGGACTTCGCGTCATGAGCGCGCAGGACGGGAAGCCACCCGTGCCCCAGACGCCAGACACGCCACCGCCCGCCGAGCCACACGATTTCCGTCACGAAGAAGGGAGCTTCAACCTTTCGGCGTGGGCGCTGCGTCACCGCGCGCTCGTGGTGTTTCTCATCGCGATGGCGACGATCTTCGGCATTCTTGCGTACTCGCGTCTCGCGCAGTCCGAAGACCCGCCATTCACCTTCCGTGTGATGGTGATCCGCACGTTCTGGCCGGGCGCCACCGCCAAACAGGTGCAGGAACAGGTCACCGACCGCATCGCGCGCAAGTTGCAGGAAATGCCGTCGATCGACTTCCAGCGCAGCTATTCGCGCCCCGGCGAGTCGTTGCTGTTCTTCTCGATGAAGGACTCGGCACCCGCCAGCGAAGTGCCGGAGGAGTGGTATCAGGTTCGCAAAAAGGTCGGCGACATTGCCTACACGTTGCCGGCCGGCGTGCAGGGGCCGTTCTTCAACGACGAGTTCGGCGACGTCTACACCCACATCTTCACGCTCGAAGGCGATGGCTTCGGCCCTGCCCAGTTGCGCGACTACGCCGACGCGCTGCGCACCGTGCTGCTACGCGTGCCCGGTGTTGCCAAGGTCGATTACTTCGGTGATCAGGACCAGCGCATTTATGTCGAAATCAGCAACACTCAACTCACCCGCCTCGGCATCTCGCCGAATCAGATTGCCGAAGCGGTCAACGGCCAGAACGCCGTATCGCCTGCTGGCACCATCGAAGCCCCCAACGATCGCGTTGTCGTGCGCCCGAGCGGCCAGTTCCGTGACGTGCAGGCGCTTGCCGACACGCTGATCCGCGTGAACAACCGGACGTTCCGGCTTGGCGACATTGCCACGATCAAGCGCGGTTACGTCGACCCGCCGGTCACGGAAATGCGCTTCGCGGGCAAGCCCGTGCTCGGCATCGGCATCACCATGCAGAAGGGACAGGACGTCGTTCACCTTGGCAAAGCGCTGGCCAGCACCATGACCGATCTGCGGGCGCAGTTGCCCGCCGGGCTCAAGCTCACCGAAGTAGCAAGCATGTCGCAATCGGTGTCGCACTCGGTCGACGACTTCCTCGAAGCCGTGGCCGAAGCGGTGGCCATCGTGCTGGTTGTGAGTCTGCTGTCGCTGGGATTCCGCACCGGTATGGTGGTGGTGATTTCGATTCCGGTCGTGCTCGCCGTCACGTCGCTGTTCATGTACATCTTCGACATCGGCCTGCACAAGGTGTCGCTCGGCACGCTGATTCTGGCGCTGGGCCTGCTGGTCGACGACGCCATTATTGCGGTCGAAATGATGGCCGTGAAGCTCTCGCAGGGCTGGAATCGCAAACGCGCCGCTGCGTTTGCCTACACCAGCACCGCGTTCCCGATGCTCACCGGCACGCTCGTGACCGTGGCGGGCTTCCTGCCGATCGCGCTGGCGAAGTCGAGCACCGGTGAGTACACGCGCTCGATCTTTGAGGTCTCGGCCATTGCGCTGCTGGCGTCGTGGCTCGCGGCCGTGGTGCTGATTCCGCTGCTCGGCTACAAGCTGTTGCCCGAGCGCAAGCGCGAGGCCCATCACGGCGACGATCACGAGCATGAGGTCTACGACACCAAGTTCTACAACCGCCTGCGCGGCTGGCTGACGTGGTGTATCGAGCGAAAAATCGTCGTACTGGTGATCACCGTCGTGCTGTTCCTGATCGCGATGGCGGGCTTCTCGCTGATTCCGCAGCAGTTCTTCCCGAGTTCGGACCGGCCCGAGTTGATGGTCGACCTGCGCTTGCAGGAAGGCGCGTCGTATCAGGCCACGCTGCGCGAAACCGAACGCCTCGAAAAACTGCTCGAAGGCCGCAAGGAAATCGATCACACGGTCAGCTTTGTCGGCACCGGTGCGCCACGCTTCTACCTGCCGCTCGATCAGCAACTGCCCACGCCCAACTTCGCGCAACTGGTCGTCACGGCCAAGTCAGTAGAAGACCGTGAAGCCTTGGCGCAGTGGCTCGAACCCAAACTGCGGGAAGCGATGCCGGGTGTTCGCACCCGCCTCTCGCGTCTCGAAAACGGGCCGCCGGTCGGCTTTCCGGTGCAGTTCCGTGTGAGCGGCGACGACATCGGCACCGTGCGCAAGATCTCCGAGCAGGTGGCGGACGTCATGCGTGCCAACGGCGACACCGTCGATGTGCAATTCGACTGGGACGAGCCGTCGCAACGCTCGGTGCGCTTCGAAGTCGATCAGCAGAAGGCACGCGCGCTGGGCGTGAGTTCGTCGGACATCGCGAACTTCATCGCCATGACGCTCACGGGCTACGACATGAGCCAGTACCGCGAGCGCGACAAGCTGATCGCAATCACGCTGCGCGCGCCGAAGACCGAACGCATGGACCCGGCCAAGCTCGCCACGATGGCGATGCCGACGCCGAACGGTCCGGTGCCGCTGGCGACGCTCGGCCATGTGGTCGACGATCTGGAATACGGTGTGATCTGGGAACGCGACCGTCAGCCGACGATTACCGTGCGCTCGGACGTGCGCGCAGGCAAGCAAGGGATCGATGTGACCGAGGCTGTCTACAAGAAGCTCGGCGATATTCGCAAGGCTCTGCCGGTCGGATATCGCATCGAAATCGGCGGCTCGGTGGAAGAGTCGGGCAAGGGGCAGTCGTCGATCATGGCGCAGATGCCAATCATGATCATCGTCGTGCTCACGCTGCTGATGATTCAGCTTCAGAGCTTCGCCCGTACCATGCTGGTGGTGCTCACCGCGCCGCTCGGCATGATCGGCGTGGTCGCTACGCTGCTGCTGTTCGGCAAGCCATTCGGGTTTGTCGCCATGCTCGGTGTGATTGCCATGTTCGGCATCATCATGCGCAACTCGGTGATTCTGGTCGATCAGATCGAGCAGGACGTGGCGGCCGGACACCCGCGTTTTGACGCCATCGTCAGCGCGACGGTACGACGCTTCCGGCCGATCACGCTGACCGCTGCGGCCGCGGTGCTCGCCCTCATCCCGCTGTTGCGCAGCAACTTCTTCGGTCCGATGGCAACCGCGCTGATGGGCGGTATCACCAGCGCCACCGTGCTGACCGTGTTTTTCCTGCCCGCGTTGTATGCCACGGCGTTCCGCGTGCGACATGACGAACGTGCCTCGCATGCGCCGACCGGTTCGAGTGGCCCGGATGGCCCGGATGGCCCCGATGGCCCCGATGGCCCCGTTAATCCGCCCGCCAGTGCGCACGACAACGGCATTCCGCAAGGAGACCGCTCATGACCCCGCGCTTCACTTTGCGATTCGCCTTGCGCCCAGCCGCGAAACCCGCTGTGCGCCGATATGCACCACTCGCCGCCCTGCTCCCCTTGTGGCTCGGTGCATGCTCGTTCGCACCAAGCGACAAGCCGCCCGTCATGCCCTCGCCTGCCCATTACGGCACCAACGCCTTGCCTGAGCGAACGGAAACGGCGCAGGGTACGTCACAGCAGTTCGACGTTGGGGCGGCGCCGGTCAAAGCGTGGTGGCAAGCCTACCGTTCGGACAAGCTCAATGCGCTGGTGGAGGAAGGCTTGCGCAACAGCCCGAATCTGTCGGCTGCCGATCATGCATTGCAAGCCGCGCGCGAGCAGTTGAAGGCGCAGATCGGCTCGTCGCTGTTCCCGTCGATCGACATCGGTGGCGAAGCGGCGCGCGAGCGCAATCTCGGCATCCCGACGTTCGGGCCGCCCACGGCGCTGTACAACATGTTCGTGGGTCAGATTCAGGCGCGCTACACGTTCGACTTCTTCGGCGCGTCGCGCTTTGCCAATGCGTCGCTGGCGGCGCAAGTCGATCAGCAGGCATTCCAGTTGGAAGCGTCGCGCCAAGCCTTGGCGGCCAATATCGTTGCCGGGACCATCAGCGCATCGGTGCTCGGTGCGCAGGTCAAGGCCACGGAGCGGCTGGTCGATCTTGCACAGGCCGATGCCAACGAAATGGCGCGCCGCGAAGTCCTCGGTGCCGTATCGCGCTCCGACGCGTTGTCGTCCGCCCAGAATGCCGAGTCGCTTGCCGCCTCGCTGCCGGGTTTGCGAGCGCAGTGGCAATCTACCCGTCACGCGCTGGCCGTGCTGCTGGGCCGCACGCCCGATCAGGCACCCGATGACTTGCCGTTAGGGGAGTTGCGTGTGCCGCAATCGGTGCCGGTCGCCGTGCCGTCGACATTGCTGCAAACGCGTCCGGACATTCAGGCGGCGGAAATGGCGCTCAAGGCCGCATCGGCCGAGGTTGGCGTGGCGACGGCCCAGATGTTCCCGAGCCTGTCGCTCACGGCGTCGATGGGCAAAGGCGGCTTCAACTGGCCGACGGTGATGTCGAATGCCGGTTCGCTGTGGAGCATTGCCGCGTCGATCTCGCAGCCGATTTTCCACGGCGGGGCCCTGCTCGCCCAGCGGCGCGCGGCACAAGCCACGTATGAGGCCGCCGTCGATCAGTACAAGCAGACAGTGCTCACCGCGTTCAAGAACGTGGCCGACACCCTCGCCTCGCTCGACGCGGACAACACGTCGCTGCGGCATGCGGATAATGCGAGCGCTGCGGCCGAGCAGGTGTACCGCGACACGGTCGCGCGCGTGAGGCTTGGTGCGTTGCCCACGTCGGCGGCGCGGGGCCGCGAGCAGCAGTACTGGAACGCCTATATGACGACAGTGCGTGCAACCGGCGCGCGTTTGTCGGATACTGCGCTCCTGTTTTATGCGATGGGCGTGCCGCCCGAGCCAACGGGCGACGCTGCCAAAACCCCAACCTCACCGGCACCGGTGAATGGGGCGAAGGCTGGCGCGGTGGGAGAAGCCGAGGGACAGGCACGCACGTCGCAAGACGTTGCGAGACGATGACTGCCACACCCATTACGCGGGGCCGACGCCCCAAACACCTGCCCGATGGCCGCGCGGCGCTGCTCGCTGCTGCCATCGAGGCTTTCGCGCAGCTTGGCTACGATGGCGCGAACCTGCGCGGGATTGCCCGGGCGGCGAAGGTCGACGCCAGCCTCGTGCGCGTGCATTTCGGTTCGAAGGAACAGTTATGGCGCGCGTGCGTCGATACGCTCGAGGCTGCGCTCACCGAGCCGGCCGAACAGATGCGCGCGCTCTCGCTCGACACATCCCGCCCGGTCACCGACCGGCTGAAGGAAGCGATTGCCATCGTTGCCGCGCATGCGATTCGCCATCCCGAGCACAAGCAGTTCATTGCGCAGCACGCGGCGGAAACTGGCGAGCGCGGCGCGACGCTGCACCGCCAGTTGGTGATGCCGGTCTACGACTGCATGGAACCGCTGATCGTGCAGGGGATGGAAGCCGGTGTGGTGCGCGCCGAGCATCCGGCCATGTACTTCTGCCTGCTAGTGCACGCGCTGCATCCGCCGCCCGGCTCGCCCGTGCTGATGCAACTGATCGCGCCGCAAGTGGGCGGCGATGCCTTTGGCCCGGCGCTGATCAATCAGGTGGAAATGTTGTTCTTTGCGACGCCGAATGCTGCCACGCCGTCAAAGGCGTGATCCGGTCAGCCGACGCCAACTGGCATCGGCTGACGGTTCTCACTGAATAACGCACTACCGCACCGCCGCTCCCGGCGGCAAGCCGTCCGCTGGCGCTTCGGCCGTCGTTGTCAGCACCACGCCACGGCGCTCTCGGCCAAAACCAATCATCACGGCAATCACCACCGCCACCGTCCCCGCGACAATTGCCATTGCCAGACCGAAGTTGCCGTCATGCGCTTTCGCAATGGTGGTCTGCAAATTGGCGTTCACCGACGCAAACAGATTCCCCAACTGATACACCAGCCCCGGGAACGTCGCGCGAATCTCGTCAGGCGACAGTTCGTTCAAGTGCGCCGGAATCACCCCCCATGCGCCCTGCACCGAAATCTGCATCAGGAACGCGCCGACGGCAAGCAACACCGCACCGCTGGAAAACGCCCACAACGGCAACACCGGCAGCGCAATGAGTGCCGCAATCACGATGGCACGCCGCCGCCCGATCTTCTCCGAAATCGCCCCGAAAAAGAGCCCGCCGATAATCGCGCCGATGTTGTACGTGATGGCGATCCAGCTCACCGTGTGCGGCAAGAACTTGTGCTGCACTTGCAGGAAGGTCGGATACAGATCCTGCGTGCCATGCGAGAAGAAGTTGAACGCCGTCATCAGCACGATGGCGTACAACGCCAGCTTCCAGTCTCTCGCCAACACCTGAAGCAGGTTCGCGCGTGGCGTCGCCGCTTGCGTCGTGCCCTTCTGCCATGCAGGCGACTCGGGGACATGCCGCCGGATGTAGAACACCAGCAGCGCCGGCAGCACACCGACAAAGAACATGCCGCGCCAACCAATGCTCTCGTAGAACAAGCCGTAGACGACGGACGCGAGCAGATAGCCGCTCGGATACCCTGCCTGCAACAACCCGGACACAATGCCGCGTGAATGCGTCGGCACACTCTCCATCGTGAGCGCCGCCCCCACGCCCCACTCGCCGCCCATCGCGATACCGAAGAGCGCGCGCAGTATCAGCAGTACGGTGAGACTTGGCGCGAACCCCGAGGCCAGCTCCAGCAACGCATACAACAAGACGCTCGCCATCATCGCCGGACGTCGGCCGAACCGGTCACCCAGCCGTCCGAAGATCAGTGCTCCCACCGGGCGCATCGCCAATGTCAGCAGCAGCGCAAACGCCACACTGCCCAGTTCGGTGTTGAACTCCTTCGCGATGTCCTTCAACACGAACACCATCAAAAAGAAATCGAACGCGTCGAGCGTCCACCCCAAATAGCTTGCCGTTACCACATGCTTCTGTTGACTCGTCCAGGCCATGGTGTCTCCTTCGTCGGCGGCAATGTGTGCGACGAAACCCACTCTACTCCTCAATTTGCGGACACGTAAAAGGACCCCGGCATCGCTTCGGAACCCGCATGAATACGGGCTCTGGCCTTGATTGACGGGGGTTTCACCTGTTGTAACGTTTTGCTGTGCAGCGCAGCAAATTGACGTGATTTCAGCGCAACGCGCGCTGCACCACAGCGATGATGGCGACGCCCGCACAGACGAAAGCGAGCAGCGCAAACAGGTTGCTCGCCGCGAGCAGCAACGCCTGCTGATCGATGAGTTGCGAGAGCCGTGCGAGCTCAGCCGCATCGGTATCGGGGGGCAGAGAAAACGGCGTGATGTTGCCGACCAGTTGGGTGCGCGCCATCGCCTCGCCGTACTGCAACCAGAGACTCGCCACACCGGTGCCGCCCGCCGTCACGATCTGCCGCACGATGTTTTTGAACTGATACGCGTGGGCAAAATCGTCGACGGTGAACTCGCGATACGTAAGCCCCGCGACCAGCGCCAGAATGAACGGCGTGGTCATCTGTTGCAGCAACATCGCTTCGAGCACGAGCGGTAACGACACACCCGGCATCATGCGCTGCGACGCCAGCCACGCGGCCGCAGCAAACATCACATAGCCAAGCGCAATCCAACGCCGCTGCCCGACCAGATGCTGGTTCCCATAGGTGAACGCCGTCATGGCAGCAAAGCCGATAAGCCCGGCCACCGTAATCGCCGTCCCGGTCGACTGAAAGGTAAAGCCGAGCCCCGTCTGCAACGTGGTCGGCAGCACGTAGTTCCAGAGCCCGTTCAGGAAGTAATACAGCGCGTAGAAGCCCAGACCGACCAGATAGCGCCGCCCGATCAGGCGCTTCGGATCGAGCCACGGGTCGGGATGGCGGTGTTGATGCAGAAACACGCAACCAATGAGCGCCAAACCGATGATGGGCGTGAGCGCCACCGACGGTGAGCTGCGGATCTCGTAGAAGCGCAAGTCGCCGAGGCCATGCAGCAGAACCAGCGCACCCGCGCCGAGAAACACCACGGTGACCCAGTCCATGCCGCCCACGTCGAGCTGCCATGGCGCAAGCGACGCTTCGAGCCTGCGCGGGTAAGTCAGCGCCACGAGCAGCAGCGTCGCCAGCGCAAGCACCACCTGCACGACGAAGATGACGCGCCAGCTGACATCCTGCATCAGCATCGACGTGACCCACGGCGCCAGCGCGGCAAGCCCGATACCGCCCGTATTGAAGCCCATGAACAGCGGCTTGCGCTCTTCACGCTCGGCGGCCAATTGGATGATGATGCGCGATGCGGAGAACAGGCCACCCGCACCGAGCCCCTGTACGGCTTTCGCCAGCGCGAGTTCGGTTGGGGTATTGCTGACGGCACACAAGCCAGCGCCAATGGCCGCGATGATGAGCCCCAGCAGCGTGAAGCCGCGATAGCTCAGGTCGCGTGCAATGCGTCCGAGCACCAGATTGGCGACGGTCGCGGCTGCCGCGTACGCGGTCAGACTCCAGAGAAAGTCTTCCGGCGACGCGTGTATGCCGCCCCGGATGTGCGTGCCGCCAATCCCCATCATCGACGAGGCGACGAAATCGACACCGGTCGAACACCCCAGCGCGAACGCAAACAAATACACCTGCGGCGCAGAAAGCTCGGGGTGCTTCGACAACAGCGGGCGGCCGGCACGGTCACTTGCCATCGCAGCTCCTGGGGCCTGTTCCGGAAGGGGGACGCAACGCCATCTTACCGGTATCGCGCGGCCCAGTGACGGGTGCAATGCGGGTGCAATGCGGGTGCAATACCGACGCAATGCATTACACTGGCGGCCAAACTCCAACGCTACTTCCACATGTCCGAAGCAATGACTCCTACCACTGTCATCCTCGGCGCCGGTCAAGCCGGCGGCGAAACCGCGCTCGCGCTGCGTGCGCTTGGCTACACCGGCCGCATCGTACTCGCCGGCAGCGAGACCCATCTGCCCTACCGCCGCCCGCCGCTCTCGAAGGCGTTTCTGGCCGGTCAGGCCGACGAAGCCAGCCTGCTCATTCGCCCGGCCGACGCCTGGGAGAAGGCAGAGATCGACGTGCGTCTCGGCGTCACGGCTACCGCCGTCGACCGCGCGGCACGCACGGTGACGTTCGACGACGGCCAGACGCTTGGCTACGATCACTTGGTGCTGGCACTGGGCGGTCGCGTGCGCCGTCTGCCGATGCCGGGCGGTGACGCCGCCAACGTCTACTATCTGCGCGACATCGCCGACGCCCAGCGCCTGCGCGAAGCGCTCACCCCCGGCAAGCGCGTGATCGTGGTCGGCGGCGGTTATATCGGTCTGGAAGTCGCGGCAAGCGCCGTCAAAGCCGGAACGACGGTTACCGTGCTCGAAGCCGCGCCACGCCTGCTCGCGCGCGTGGCCGAAGCCGATCTGGCCGACTTCTTCGCGACGCTGCATCGCGAGAACGGCGTGAACGTGCAAGTGGGTGTCGGCGTGTCCGCCCTCGAACAGGATGCGAACGGTCAGGTCGTGGCCGTGGTCGCCGGTGAGCAGCGTCTGCCCGCCGATGTGGTGGTGGTCGGTATCGGCGTATTGCCGAACGCCGAGCTTGCGCAGGCCGCCGGTCTCGCGGTGGACAACGGCATCGTGGTCGACGAGTTCGCCCGTACGAGCGATCCGGCCATTCTGGCCGTGGGTGACTGTGCCCATCACGAACACCCGGCGCTGGGCCGCCGTATTCGTCTGGAATCGGTGCCGAGCGCGAGCGAAATGGCCAAGGTGGCCGCGAGCGTCGTGCATGGCGATGCACCGAAGGCCGTCGCCACCGCACCGTGGTTCTGGTCGGATCAGTTCAACGCGAAGTTGCAAATGGTCGGCATGACGGAAGGCCACGACGCCGTGGTCGAGCGCCGCCTGCCGGACGCTCAGGGCGCTGCCGTGTTCATGCTGTTTTATCTGCGCGACGGCGCCGTCGTGGCCGCCGCCAGCATCAACCGCGCGCAGGAATTCCTCGCCGCCCGCGAGCTGGTCGGCCGCCGTGCCGTGATCGACCCGGCCCGTCTGGCCGATGCCGCCACGCCGCTCAAGACGCTGGTCGCCGAGTTGTCGACGGCTGGCAATTCAGCCGCCTGAAGTTGGACGACTGAGATTAGACGACCGGATGTCGCTCGCTGAAGGTAGTCACACGTTTTCCACCGCGTGACCTGAATCGCTTCAGGTCTGCGCGGGCGGAGCAACGTGCGGCGCTTGCGCCGGCAATAGCAGGACCGGCCTGCCCGCATGGCGGGCCGTATCTTCCGCCACGCTGCCCAGCGTGAAGCGTCGAAAGCCGCGTCGGCCGTGGGTGCCGAGCACGATGAGATCGGCATCGGCGTCTCGGCCCGCCGCGATGATCTGATCGGCCACCCCTTCGCCCACCGGCTGAATCTCTCGTATTTCCACTTCCCCCGGCACTTCCGCTTCACGCATGCGCTGTGTAGCCCACCCGCGCACCTGCTCGCCCACCGCGCGTACGGCTTCGAGCATCGGCTCGGGGTCGAAGCCCGCCAAGAAGGGGCCGGGCAAGTCCAATACGTGCACCACGCGCAATGTCGCGCCGTGGGTGCGCGCCAGCGTCAGCGCATAGTCGAAGGCACGCCGCGATGTTTCGCTCGCGTCGAGCGCTACCAGCACGCGCTCGTAATGGCCGCCGGCGCGTAGCGGCAGATGCGCCCGCGCCTCACCCGCGACAAGCATCACCGGCACCAATGCATTTCGCAGAATCTGTTCAGCCACGCTGCCTAGCATGGCGCGTCGCACGCCGCTGCGCCCATGCGTGCCGACGATGATGATGTCGGCCGCCCATTCGTTGGCCTCGCGCGTCATCGCTTCGGGCACCGTTTCGCCGGTCGTGCGCAGATCCAGCAGATGCGCCTGCGCATCGAACCCTTCTTCACGCAGGTAGAGCACGGCGCGCGCCAGATGCTCTTCACCCTCGCGTTGCATGTCGCGGCGCACCTGTTCCAGATCGATGAGTTTGCCGAATGCGGACGTCAGCAGGTTGACCGGATCTTCCACCGTGTGAATGACACGGATCGCATCGCCACTACGCGCAAAAGCCGCCGCCTCGCGCAGCGCACGACGCGATGACTCGCTGCCGTCAGTGGCAAGCAGAATGCGTTTGGTCATGAGCAGCCTCGCTGGGAAAGAGAGAGGGGGCGTCGCGCGGCACCCGCCGTTTCAGCAGGCAAACCACGCGACGTCCCCTCCACTATACCGCCCGATAGGTGACCAAGACCACCCGTTACGGGTGCGTCACCGTGCCGCATCTCCCCAGCGGTAGGCCAACGAGGCGTCGTCGAGTTTCGCCTTGAGATCGGCGTCGAGCTTGTAGTCGATGGTGCCGAGCGTCTCGGTCAGTTGGTCCACGCGGCTCGCGCCAATGATGGCCGAGGTGACGACCGGATTCGACAGCACCCAGGCCAGCGACAGACGCGTGAGCGACTCGCCCGATTCCTTGGCGATGCCCTTGAGCGCTTCGATGGTCGCGAACTCCCGCTCGTGCCAGTAGCGTTGCTGGTACATCGCGCCCGCCTTGCCGACTTTCTCCGTGAAGCGCCCTTCGCTCGGCGCCGCCCCATGCTGATACTTGCCTGTGAGCAGACCACCTGCCAGCGGGTTGTAAGGGATCACGGCGAGCCCTTCTTCGCTGGCCAGCGGCAGCAATTCGCGCTCGATCTGGCGGAACAGCAGGTTGTAACGCGGCTGCACCGACACGAAGCGTGCCACGCGCAGCACATCGGCACGGCCCAGCGCACGCGCAAGCCGGTACGCCAGATAGTTCGACACGCCGATGTAGCGCGCCTTGCCCGACTTCACGATGGTGTCGAGGGCTTCGAGCGTCTCGTCGATGGGCGTGTCGGTATCGTCCGAGTGCAGTTGATAGAGGTCGACGTAATCGGTGCCAAGACGACGCAGCGACGCGTCGATGGCGTCGAGCAGGTGCTTGCGCGACGCGCCCCGGTCCCACGACGACGGTCCCATGGACCCGCACGCCTTGGTTGCGACGATGAAGCGGCTGCGACGGCCCTTGAGCCAGCGCCCGACGATCTCCTCGGTGCGCCCGCCCAGCGTTTCGTCACTCCCCAGCGGATAGACGTCGGCGATGTCGATGAAATTGACGCCGGCCTCGGTGGCGCGATCAAGAATCGCGTGGCTCGCATCCTCTTCGGTTTGCAAGCCGAAGGTCATGGTGCCCAGGCAAAGGCGGGAAACGTTCAGGCCGGTGCGGCCAAATTTGGTGTATTGCACGGTAACTCCCGGAAGCATCGGATCGATGGGTGACGCGAGACTGCGCTGCCCGCCCGAGCGGGCCAGACGGACAAGACAAACAAGACGCACAGTATGCGCGATTCCGCCAAAACACGTCAGGCCACCTGTATGGTGGCCTGACGTGTCCTGCACAAGCGCTCATGCCGCTTTCCCGCGAAAGCTCGCACCAAAACCGCGGCTACTCCAGCGACTTCAGATCGAGCCACACCCCATCGGCACCGCGAATCAGCATCTTGCTGTCGTACTTCATCACCGTCGTCTGCTCGTTGGCCGATACGAAGGCGGTCTGCGGCAGATCGTTCGCATATTGCGCGAGGTCAGGCGTGCCGGCGAACGGGTTGGTCGCCACCAGATGCGAGACCAGCGTCATCAGCGCGAGATAGCTCGTCGGCGTGGAAATCGTCACGGGGGTATGCGGACCTGCACCGCCCGCCGTGGCACTGTCGCCGAAACCGACCAGCTTCACGGCGACCGGCACATGCGTGATCTCCGGCAGTGGAATTTCTCGCATGCCTGAGATTTGCAGCTTGCTGCCCCGAATCGCCGCGCCGTGTTCCGGCACGAACACCACTACAGCCTTGCGACCCGACTGGGCAATGGTGTCGATGAACTGACCAAAGTCATCGAACATCGCCTTGGCGCGCAGCGGGTAGCTCTGCACGCTGGTGAGCTTGGAGCCCTCCAGCCGGTTGCCGTCGTGCAGCGAGATGGTGTTGTAGTACAGCGCCACGCGCTTGTCGGGCATGGCCGTGCGCTGTTTCCACCACGCTTGCAACACGTCGCCATCCGAGTGGATCGGCGTCTCGTCGAAGGCGCGCATCGACACGCGCGTGCGCGTGTTGTCGAACGGCGTGATGCCCTGCACGTTGAAGTTGTCTTTGACTTCCTGCATGAAGTTGTCGAAGTGCCCGTCGTGATTCATCGCGAGCTTCGGCGTAAAGCCGAGGTTCTTCAGATCGCTCATCACATAGCATTGCGGGCCGGCGGGATCGTACAGCGCCTTGTGCGTCGGCTGGCCGCAGCCTGCGCGCAACACGCGAATGGCCGCCGGGCCGCTATAGCTCGCCGCCGAGTTGAAGTTCTTGAACACGAAGTCGAAGCGCGAGAGCAGCGGCTGATTGTCGAGATTGTCGACGTCGAGATCGTCCTGCGCGAGCGAGCAGATATGCAGGAAGATGATGTCGAAGTCCGGGCCTGCCCCCGCTTGCGCGGGCAATGAGACCGAACGCGTCAGCTCGCGGGCGTAGAACGAGTTGAGCGCTGCGTTCGGGTTCGCCCCCGGCGGCACCTCGCCGTCCCCCACCACCACGTCGTTCGCGCTACCGGCAGCGGCGCCACCGCTGGCGGCGGCACCCGCTGCCACGTCTGTGGAATTCCCCTGCGCGGCGACCACCGGCGCCACCGAGACCAGCGTGCCCACACGCAGCACCCCGGGCACGATCAACAGCGCGAGCAGCACGAACGTGGTCACGCGCACCCATCGGTTCACAATCCAGTACGCCAGCACCAGAATCGCGAGCAGCAGCCAGTCTCGGGTGGACACAAACCGGCCCAGCAATTCGATGATGTACGAGAAGCGGAATTGCAGCAGCGCGGGCAGTTGCTCGATGAACCGGGCAAACGGCGGCAGGTTCGAGTCGTAGTACAGCAGACCGGCACCGACCGGCACGGCGATCACCTGTCGCAGAATGCGCGCCCAACGCGGGCGCAAGCGAATCGCCAGCAACACCGCGAAGATGAAGTTCGGCACCACGTGGAAGCCGATGATGCCAGCCCACAGCAGCACCAGTTTCAAGATGAAGTAAAGATTCCAGATGCCCATTGTCAGGTTCCGTCCCTAGGTTCTTTCCTCGCTCGATGCTCGATTACGCATGGATTACGCATGGATTACGCCTGCGGCGTGCTCTGCTGCGAACGCGTACGCGCCCCGCGCAACCGGTTCTGCCAGCGCGTCACGAGCTTGCCCAGCAAGTAGTTCGCCAGCACCTGATAGCCGCGCAGGCCCATCGCCAGCATTTCGAACAGCGCCTTGATTGGTTCATCGCGCGTGCGCTCGGCGTCCCAGTCGCGCCAGGCGTCGGCGCGCCCGAACGTGAATTGCACGAGATGCTTGTCCTGCTCCGCCGTGAGCGGCATGAACGACAGGAATAGGTCTTGCGAGAGCGAATTCACCACACTCACGGGAAACCCGTATTCGTGTTCGCCGCGCGACAACGCCACCTGTGCCTCGGTGCCCACCGGCAAGTCCAGCGTGACAGGCATGCGCAACGCCAGCCCGCCGCCCGAAAAATCGCGCGTATGGCAGGCGAGCGTGCGGCCATCCGGCAGATACAGCACAGCAGGAATGCTCATGGTCACGCGGTGCGTGCGGCGCACTTGCCGCACTTCCGTCGCCACGGCCACCGCAGCGCCCAGCACCGCCAAGTTAAACGACACCCACGCCAGATTGAAGACCAGCGCGCCGGTCTCATGCGAGGGGCCATAGAAGAAGCGCAAGATGCCGGCGAGAAAGCCCAGCACATTGAAGGCGAGCAGCACCATGTACGGCTTCGAAATGCTCCAGTCGAAGAAGCTCTGCTCGATCAGCCCGCCCTTGGCCGTCACGTTGAACTTGCCGTAGCGCGGGTTGATGAACGCGACCGTCGTCGGCAGCGCCACATACCACGCAAGCACCGCTTCGTAGACATCCGACCAGAACGAATGACGGTACTTGCCCTGTATGCGCGAATTGGCGATGTTGGCGTGCGCAATGTGCGGCAGCACGTAGGCGCAGATGCTGAGTGCCGCCGCCTGCACGATATGCAAGCCGAAGAACAGATAGCAGATCGGAGCGAGCAGAAACACGATGCGCGGAATGCCATAGAAAAAGTGCAGCATTGCGCTCGCGTAGCAAATGCGCTGACCGAACTTCAAGCCGCGTCCGAACAGTGGATTGTCCACGCGGAAAATCTGCGCCATGCCGCGCGCCCAGCGAATGCGCTGGCCCACGTGACCCGATAGCGATTCGGTGGCCAGACCCGCCGCCTGCACCACCTTGAGATACACGGTGTTCCAGCCGCGACGGTGCATCTTGAGCGCCGTGTGTGCGTCTTCGGTCACGGTCTCGATCGCCACGCCACCGACTTCGTTAAGCGCCGTGCGGCGCAACACGGCACACGAGCCGCAGAAGAACGCTGCATTCCAGAAGTCGTTACCGTCCTGCACGATGCCGTAGAACAGGCGACCTTCGTTGGGCACCGCTCCGCGCGTGGCGAGATTGCGCTCGAACGGATCGTCCGAGAAGAAATGGTGAGGCGTCTGCACGAGCGAACAACGCGGGTCTTTGATAAACGACCCCATCGTCGTCTGCAAGAACGAGCGCACGGGAATGTGATCGCAGTCGAAGATTGCGATGAAGTCGCCCGTCGTCTTGCCCAGCGCGTGATTGATGTTGCCCGCCTTGGCATGCTTGTTGTCCGGGCGGGTAACGTAATGCACGCCCGCCTGCGCGGCGAACTCGCGCATTTCCTCGCGTCTGCCGTCGTCGAGCAGGTAGATGTTGATCTTCTCGGGCGGCCAGTCGATACCACACGCGGCGTAGACCGTCGGGCGGACCACATCGAGCCCCTCGTTATACGTCGGGATGTAGACGTCGACCGTAGGCCATTCGCGCATGTCGGGCGGCAGCGGCGTAATGCGCCGCTGCAACGGCCAGATCGTCTGAAGATAGCCGAACAACAGAATCAGCCACGTGTACATTTCCGCCGCAACGAGGATGTAGCCGACCGTGGCCTCCGCCGCCGTATCGAACGCCAGCGACTGGGTCAGGCGCCACCACACGTAGCGCACCGTCGAGATCAGCGACAAGCCGATGAGCACCAGTACCGAATACTGGCTATCAAGCCGGCGGAACACGAGCGCGAGCGTCAGCGTGCAAATCGAGAACAGCAGTTGCTCGAACGGATCGAACGGCGTCGTCACGATCCAGAGCACGCCGAACAGGCCAAGCAACGCCACCACGGCCGACGTCACCCGCCACTGCATCACCGCTTCGAGTTGCTTGTCGAAGCGGTGCGCCAGTTGCGCGGGTGTGTCGGGCGGAATGCCAAAGAGAGTCTGTACCAGCCACAGCCGGAAGCGCTCGTTGTTGTTCCGAAACGCGAGCCACGCGACATAGGGCGGAAACGCCGGGCGCTGGTCTGCACGACGCCAAAGCATTGCCCGGACAAGTTGCCAGAAGGTGGCATCGGCCGGTACGCCGACGCGACGTGTCAGACGCTCGTTGCCCCACGCGAAAGCCCGGCCGAAATAATCAGCCCGGCCCTGACGCGCCGGCTGAAACAGAATGCGCAGCCACCAGTCGCGCCATTGATCGAGCTGGCGCACGTCGAGCCGCATGGCGAGCCGCGCGATGACGTGATCGGCCATCTGCGACACCCGCAGTTGCTGACGCGGCGAACGCAGGGTGGCCGCCAGGACCCACTGCATGGGACCGGGTTCGCGCCCGTCCGGGCGGCGCGGCAGGCGCAGGCGAATCGCGAGCGTCTCGCGCCCTAGACGGAAAAGCGTTTGCAGTGCGTCGCTGATCATGGCGAACCCTCCTCCACGTCATCGCTCCCACGCGCGGTGGCGCGCAGCAACCATGCCGCAAGGTGCAGGATATCGAGCGCCGCCTGCGAGCCCTCGCCGTGCGTGAACAACGGCAGGCCACCGGCGGCGGCGGTGCCCACCGCATCGTCCCGGTGAATCCGCACCGGCACAATCGCGTCGCCGCCACGCGACTGAATCATCTGCATCAGGTCGGTGCCCAACGCCGAGTTGGCCGCGGCAAAATTCGCCACCATCTGAGCGCCGGCTCCGCCTGCGGCCATCAGATCAGGTTGCGTGACATAGCCGGTGGTCGTGACGGGCACCACCCCGAGCACCAGATCGGATGCGGCGATGGCCGCCTGCGTCGTCACTCCCGGCAGGCGCGCCGTATCGATCAACACGCGCGTGCCTTCGGGCAAACCGAGAGCATCGAGTTGACGGCGCAGTCCGGCAGGCTCGCGGCTCAACCACTCGCCGAATGCGGCCACCTGCGCAGCGGACGCCCGGCCTGCGGGCAGTAACGGCACTTTGGCGGGTGTATCGAAGAGCAGCGAACGCCAGCCCGCCGGCGCGTCGCCCAGCGTTAGCACGCCTTTTTCGCTTGCAGTGCTCAGCCCGAGCAATGCGCCGAGACTGTTCTGCGCATCCAGTTCAAGTACGGCGACCGGATGCTCCCCCTGCGCGAGCTGGGCGGCAAGGTGAGCGGTCACCGTGCTGCGACCGGCACCGCCCGCGCTGGAGACGACGGTGATGAGCGTCAGCATGCTGCCCCCTTTGCCGGGTTGGCCGTCAATCCGAGCGAAGCGATGTCGATGACGAATTTGGCCATGGCTCAATAGCTCCAGATCGGGCGCACCGGCGACGGCGGCATCGGCACATCGCCGCGACGCTTATCGAAGTGATAGCGCATATAGAGGAGGAAGCGATTCGGCGCGTAGTAATCCGAGCGCTCGAACTGCACCTGTCCGCCAATGACCCAATGGCGGTTGATCCAGTATTCTGCGCGCCCCAGTATCGAGAAGCCTACGCCGAAGCCGCCGCCCGAGCCGTAAGTCAGATTGCCGCTGGCAGCCTGAATGGCGCCGTCGGTCGGGAAGTACGGCATCGACTTCTCCTGACTCTGCGAGAACGACACCGAGCCGCGCAGGTAGTACGACCAGCGTTGCGTGCGGCCATACCATTCGAGCGGCAGCGTGAGCGAGACGTAGGTCTGCGGGCTGTAGTAACCGCCCATGCCGTACGTGTAGAAGCGTTCGTTCTGCGCGTAGCTGTCGAAGAACAGCGTGAGGCCGGTGTTCATGCGCATGTCGCGCTTGTAGATCAGCGGCAGATCGACACCCGCGCGCGCCGACACCTCGGAGTTGTTCAGCACGTTCTCGCCGGTGAGCCGCGCAACGCTTGCTTCGCCGAACACGCCCCACTTCGCGAAGTCACGCGAGGCGTGGAAGGTAATGGCGTCGCGCCGCACACCGCCCCATTTACCGTCGCCGAATATCTCCGGCAACGGCAGATACGAGCCCGCATAAGAGACCATGCTGCCCGTGACCGGCCGGCGCGACACGTCGACCCAGTAGTTGTAGCGGCCGAGATTGCCGAACAACCGCACGCCACCCGTCACGTACGACACGGGGAAGCCGATCGGCGTGTGCCCGATGTCGGCACGAATCCAGTCGTTCTCGTAGCCCAGCATCAGCGCTTGCCCGTGCGCCTTTTGCCGCTTGCTGCCGTAATCGGTCAGCAGCCCCGGATTCGCGTTGCGGAACGGCGTCTTCCCCAGCAGCGGCAGCGTGCCAATTTCGGACGTGCCATTAAGCGGCAAGTCGCCAGAGTCGGCGCTGACGTAGTCGGTCTGCGCGAACACGTGACCGTCGTAACCCACGGCGTACTGACCGTACAGCGGCACGGCGCGGGCATTGAACATCGAGATGCCGCCGTCGCCCTTCTTCGTGTCGATTTCGTACCCGGCCGCCACGTAGCTGTTGCGCCGCGACTCCAGCGAATCGATGCCCGACTCTGCCGACGTCATGCCGTCGTAGCCCGGCAGCGCCCCCTGCACGATCTCTTCCTTGCGGGCCTCGTCGTACCAGCCCTTCGCCTCGTTGTAATGACGCTGCGACTGCGCGATGCGCCCGCGTTGCACCGTCACGGACGGGTTGTCCGGGAATTGCGTGCGCAGTTTGTCGTTTAGGGCGATCGCCTCGTCGTAGCGTTCCATCGCCGTCAAACGGCGCACGGCGGCCAGTTGCGTCCAGACGTCGTCGGTCGGCGCCTCGGCCAATGCGCGGTCGAGTTCGCGGTTTGCTGCGTCGTCGTCCTGCATCTCGTAAAGCACGCGCACCAGCGACAGCCGGGCGTCCTGATTGGTCGGGTCCTGCCGGATCTGGTCTTCGGCGATCTTGCGGGCCTCGTCAAAGCGCCGTTCGTCGAAATAGATATCGCCCAGCGTCGACAAGGCGCGCTTGTCGGGCGGGTTGCGAGCAAGCAACGGTTCGAGTGCCTTCTGCGCGGTATCGAAGTCGCCGAGTGCGCGCGCACGGTCCGCCGTACGCAAGGCCAGACGATCCTGCAAGTCTTGCCACTCTTCGCGCTGATCGGCACCCAGCGTGGCCGGGTCGATGCCTGCGAGGAACGTGCCGAGTTCGGTGTCGCGCTCGGCGGTGTTGAGCAATTCGGCATAGCGCAGTTGCGCATCGGGTTGCGGCTTGTCGGCGTGCGCCGCCAGCCACTCGCGCATGAGCGCCAGCCCCTGCTCGGGTTGTCCGGCAGCCACCCGTGCGCGGGCCACTTCGCCGATCAACTCGGGATCGTCGCCAGCCATCGACAGGGCCTCACGGTATTGACGCTCGCTCTCGTCGTCGTTGCCAGCGGCATGGGCTTCGCGCGCGAGCCGTGCGGCGTCGCGAATCGCGAGGGTCGTTTGCAAGCGGCGAATCGACGGCGACGCATCAGCGGCGGGAATCTGGGCCAGCGCCGCGCGGGCGCCCGCTTCGTCGTCGATCACATTCAGATAGATCGCCGTCGCATAGTGCATCTGCGCATTGTCGTCGGCAGACAGTGTCTGACGCAGCCCCTCGGCCATGACTTCGCGCCCGATCTGGGGCAGGCGCAGCTTGCGATACAGGCTGGCGAGCGAATAGCGCGTCCACGCGTTGGTCGGATCGAGAGCCACGGCACGCTCCAATGCCGCCAGCGCCGGGCCGTTGTGACCCTCGGCGATGAGTCGCTCGGCGTCGTCGGAGAGCGCGGCCGATTCGGCTTTGTCGAAACGTGCAGCGTCTTTCGGAAACCGCCGCCGCAGATCGCCCAGCAGCGTCGCGAGTTCGGTACGGCGCTGCTGCCGCGAGTACAGCGTGATCATCCCGCGCAGCGCCGTGTCGTTATCGGGCTCGATCTTCAGGGCCTGCTGGAACAGCCGCTCGGCATCGTCGTCGCGTTTCGCATCGAGGGCGATGTCGCCGAGCAAGGCCAGCCCATCCGGGTTGGCCGGGTCGGCGGCCAGCGCGCTGCGCACCAGCCGGTCGGCCTCGTCGAGCCGTCCTGCATCGCGTGCATCGCGCGCGTCGGACATCGCGCCCCAGAACTGCGACGTCTTGAGCAGGCTGCGCCATTTGCCCGCGTTGTCGGGGTCTTTGCGCATCGCCTGTGAAAACAGGTCCTGCGCGGCCTTGTGATCGCCCTGACGCATCTTCACAAGGCCGAGTGAGCCGAGCAATTCGCCATCGTTGGGACGCTTGGCGCGCGCCGCATCGAGTGACTTTTGTGCGTCCCCAAGGCGGCCTTGATCAAGCGCTGCGATGCCCGCCTGACGCGCCTTGTACGAGGGGTCGTTGAGCATGCGCTGGCGGGCGGCCTGTTGCGCCCCGAGCTTGTCGTAGGCGGCACGGATATCGGCGTCGTTCGGCGCCAGCGCGAGGTAGCGCTGATAGAGCGGCAGCCATGCAAGGTTGCCGTCCGCTTTGGACAACCCCTTCTGCCACAGCGGCAGCAACGCGTTCAGATCGGCATCGGGGCGCGCCGCCAATTCGGCCACCATGCGCGTGCCGGCCAACCGGCTCGCCGGGCGGTCGATCAACAACTCGGCCAGCGATTGCGACGCGCGGGTGTCGTCGGGCGATGCCTTCGCAAGATTCGCCAGCCCCTGCTGGGCTGACGGCCAGCCATTGGTGGCGTTGGCCTGCGCGCGGTAGTACTCCACGCCCAGATCGCCCGTCGGCGGACCATCGGGGAAGAGTGCCTTGTATTCGGCAAACGCCGCATCCGCCTGACCACTGCGTTGCAGCAGGCGAGCGCGGGCAATGCGCGACTTATCGGTCGTATTGATGCGGATGACGTCAGCGAGCGCCTTGGTGGCGGGCGCGTTCGGGTAGCGCGCACGCAAGCGTTGCAGCGCCTTGTTCGCCTCTACCGGATGGTTCTCTTCGATATCGATCTGGCCGAGCATCGAGAGAGCATCCGGTTGATCGGGTTGTACGAGCAGCGCCTTTTCGAGCGCCGCGCGCGCCAGATCGTTGCGATGACGGGCATGCCAGAGCGTTGCGCTGGAAAGCAGGTTCCGGACATCACGATTAGCCGCCACCGGAGGCGCCTTGCCGGGCGGGGTCGGGGCCGATGCGGGGGCGGGCGCAGCGCGCACGCCAGCGTCTGCTGCCATCAGCAGGCAGGCCAGACAGGCGGAGCGAATCAGCGTGTCGCGCAAGCGCCCTCCCATGGCAATTGCAGCGTGCCGTCGGCAGCAAAACGGAAATGCCCGGCCTGCCAGCCAAGACCGAACAGGGTCAGCACCGAGCCGTAGTAGCCCGCAGGCGATTGCGCGTCGAGCGATTGCACCCGCGCGATCTGCGCTTGGGCACCCGCCGTGTCGCCGACCGCCTGAAGCAACGGCACAAGCGCCGCCGAAAAACCGCTGGGGCCATCCTGCTTCGCGGTGCCGTCTCGCGTATTGACGCGCTCGGGCGGGGCCCCATGCGTGGCGACGTACTTCAACATGCCGCCGAACGTGTTCTGCAACGCGCGAAAATCTTCGCTGTCCGGCGCGAGCATGCCTGCCCACAGATACACCCGGATGGCGTTATAGCTGCCCTCGCCCTGCGTTTCCGGATCGATCTGAAAACCGTGCCCCGTGCGATACATCGCCCATTCGGGCGCGAAGCCCAGCGGCGGCGCCGTCAGCGTGATCTGCTTGAGCGACGAGGCAATCAACTGCCCCCAGCCGCTGTCGGGGAACAGGCCCGCAAGACGGCGCACGACCTGCATCGGCACGTAGCTCGGGTTGAGCCGCCACAAGTCCTTTTCGGGATGAAAGCCGACCGGTGCAGGCAACAGCGTACGGCCGAGGCCCGGCACGAAATCGGTTTCCTCCGCCGCAATGCGCCGTGCGACGAGCGCGCCGAGCGCGGTGTACCGGCGAACGTTCCACAGGCGTCCGGCCTCACCGAGCGCGTAGGCAATCCACATATCGGCGTCGCTGGCGGGGTTGCTGTCGAGCACACCCCACTGGCCGTCGTCCTTCTTGCCCCAGAGCCATGCAGGCAAGTGCGCCGTGAGGTCGCCCTGCGCGAGATTGTTGATGGTCCAGTCGACGATCTTGTCGAACGTGGCGCGGTCGTTGGCGATGAGCGCGAACATCAACGCGTACGCCTGCCCTTCGGAGACCGTGCGTTGATCGGCCATGCTGTGATCGACGACGCGGCCGTCGTCGGACAGGAAGCCGGCTTTGAAACGCGTCCATGCGGGCCAGTCGACCGGCGGGCACGCGCGCGACGCGGCGGGGGCGGACGCCGGTGGCGTGCCGCTCGTCTTGCCGGTCTTGGCGGGCGCAGCGCTCGCCATGCCGGGCAACATCGCGGGCAACGCCGCGACCAGCGGCAGCACGGGCGCCACACTTCCCGCCGCGAGCGCACGCAGCACGGCGCGACGGCGCCGGCCGTGGGCTTCAGCGCGTTTCATTTACTTCTCCAGCCGGCGTGCGGCGCGGCGTTGCAACCACCCGAAGCATTTGAGTGCGATCGCAAACGCCGCCAGCAGCGCCGCAATACCCACGAGAATCGGATGGCTCGAGAGGTGGTAGCGAATACGCGTCCACCAGCTCACGTCGCCGACAAAATACGTCTGCCCCAGCCGGAACGACTCGACGCGCGAGCCATTCACCACTGCGAGGTCGCCGTGAATCGCAGCGCGCTGTACGTCGTCGTCCACCATATCGACCACGTTGAGCAGCGTCTTGTTGCTGGTCGCATTGATGGCCACCACCGAACGCGAAGCGCTCACCGGCGATTCGAAACCGACCAGCGCCGCGAGCGGTCCGTCGGATTGCGCATCCATGCGTGCCGGGCCGACGCGGCTGGCCGCCAGCGCCGAGCCGGTGGCGCCGTCACCGCGATAGCCCTGCCCCTGACTCGTCATCAGGCGGCGCGACTGATCGATGAGCAGCGGGAAGCCCTTGCCCCACTTCGCCAGCAGATCGCCCGCATCCTTGCCGCCCACGATCAGCAGATCACGATCCTTGAAGCGATCGGTCTGCGTGGTATCGAGCACTTCGAAACGATCGGCATAGACACCGGTCGAGCGGCCGAACTGGCCGAGCGTCGAGAAGATCGCCTCCAGTTCCGAGGCGTCCGGCGTCTTCGACGTGATGATGGCCGTCTGCGCCAGATCGGCATATTTGGTGAACGGGAAACCGCTGCCCACGAAGAAGCTCAGATTCGGCATCTCGGCGTAATGCGGCAGCCCGCTGAAGTCGATGGTCGAATCGGCATCGATGGCGGAGCGCGCGGCGTTGGTGATCGTCTGCGCGCAAATGCCTTCCTTGTGCGGCTCCATCGCGAACTGGAACGACAGCGAATTGCGCGACGCTACTTGGAACGCGGGGATACGCACGTCCTTGCGATCGGCCATGGTGCCGTCGGAGAGCAGCTCGACCAGCATGTGGCTCTTGTCGTTGCTCGCCCCTGCTGAGCGCAGGCGGTAGGCACGCACGAACTGGTCGTTGATGGCCACGCTCATCGACGAGTCGTCGGGCTTCACCGGCGGCGTGTAGCGATACTTGAGATCGAGCGGCACGCCCGTGTTCTGCCACGTCAGCAGATCGGCCGGGAGATTGAGTTGAATGCGGATCGGCCACGGCATATAGCCGTTGCCTTGCAGATCGGCCGGATTGTCGACCAGTTCGCCAAGCTTGACCGGGCGGTCCGTGCGCACCCAGCGCGGTGCGTCGTAAGCCGGGCGCGGCGGCAGCGGTTCGAGCGCCGTGATGCGCGCCGATTCGCCGGAGAGCGCGGCACGGCCGGAGACCAGTGCCAGCGCAGCCGTCTCCAGGTCCTTGGCGTCACGCCCCTGTATGACCAGCAGCTTGAGCGATGGATTGTTCGGGTTCGACATCATGCGCAACGTCGGCGCATCGACCGTCGGCAGATTCAGCGCGGCCGGACGCGTGTCGTTGGTTGCGAAGACGATCGCGTGCTTGGTCGGCAACTCGTTGATGTCGACCGGGAAGCGCGTGCGGCGATAGTCACCCAACGCGCCCGCCCACGAGGCGACTACACCGGCGGCATGTACGACGGCCAGCGAAGGCGGTGCGCCGAACATGAACGGGATCGAGAGATCGCGATTGTCGTGACGATCGAAGAACGGCGTGGGCAGCGTCGAGAGGTCGTTGCGCAGCGTCAACGGCTGCGTGCTGGTGACGATCTCGCTTTGCGGGCTGATGTCGGTCCACAGGCTGGAGTGCATCGGATCTTCGCACTCCATCGTGTAGTGACCGATGAGCACGAGCCGCACGCGATTGAAGCCGGAGAGCAAACGCGGGTCGAGCGGGATCTCGCGCACCAGATTCTTGCCGCCGTCCTGCTTGTTGTAGGGCAGCGTCGCGATCAACTCTTCGTTGAGATATACCTTGAGTTGCGAGAGATCGGGAATCAGTGCGGGCGAGTAGGTGTAGCGAAGCCGAAGCAGTGCCGAGGCGACCGTCTGATCGAGTCGAACGCCGAAATTCACGTCACCCGAACCTTCCGTGCCGCGCAGGCGCAAGCCGGTACGTTGCCCGAGCTGGGCGAACGTCACAGTGCGCTCGCTCGTTCCCGGCGCCGGTGGCGCGAGCACGACGGGCGCGGCCGAGGCATCGGCGGCTCCTGTTACCGCTGAAGCCGGGGCGGGCGGCGATGCCGTGCCGGTTTGCGCTGGGGCATTTTTGCCCCTTACGGTGGGTGCCGCTCCCGCGAGCGTGATACCACCGGGATCCATGGTTGCCATGACGAGCAAACCGATGGCTGAGACTTTCCAACGAAGCGACCAAGACCGTCGAAGCTGCATGTTAGATGCCTCATCTGTTTCTTGTTCTGTGATCGCCAATTCACAACGAGCCTCGCCCGGTCGACCCGACGTCTCACCACGTCGCTTTCGAACAATCCACCTACCACGGATTGCCAGGGTCTTGGCGGGACAGCGCAGCCCGTCTTTCTGGAAATGGCACGTTGCGTCATGCTAGCCTGCCTCGGTGCCGGTTACAAGCTGGCGTCACTCCACAGGTGTCGTGTCGCGGGCACAGGCGCCGGTCATCGCGGCCGACCGGTCACCATGGCAATTGCGGTTCTCGCAATGCACCGTATAGAATGCCCGGCATGAGCCAGATCGATACTTCGCCCTCCACTGCAATGTCCGAAGCGGCCGATGCGCTGATCGAGCGTCGCAATCCGTCCGACATCGATCGACTGCGCGAGACGATCGGGTTCGACGTACTGCCCGCCTATCGCGACGAACAGGCCGTTGTGGGCGCGCAGCAAGCCCGCGACCGCTGGCCGCATCTGGTGGCCTTCGCCGATTCGCGTGCGGCCCCTGTCCCTGTCCCTTCGCCGGCTCACGCTGCGCAAACCCTGTCCCCGGCTTCCGTGTCGCCGTCCTCGCCCTCGTCAGTTTCACCGCTCGGCGCGGGCTGATCCGGCATGCGAGACGCTTCCATCGTTGCCGCGTTCGACTTCGACGGCACGATTTCCACGACCGACAGCCTGCGCGTGTTCGTGCGCCGCACGGTAGGCACACCCCGCTTCGTGCTCGGTGCCCTGCTCGCCTCGCCGTGGCTTATCGGCGCCGCACTCCATCTGATCGATCGCGGCACGGCCAAAGCCCATTTTCTTCGCGCTGCGCTCGGTGCACGTCCCCAGACGCAACTCGACGCGCAAGCCAAACGCTTCGTCGCCGATGGCTTGCCCGCGTTGGTGCGCCCCGAGATGCTTGCGCGCGTGCGCCAACATCGGGCGATGGGGCATCGTGTCGTGTTGGTAAGCGCGTCACCCGGCCTCTATCTGCGCCCATGGGCCGCGTCGATCGGCTTTGACGCGGTACTGAGTACCGAACTCGCATTCGATACCAATGGCCGGTTTGCCGGTGAATTCGCCAAGCCGAATTGCTGGGGGCCGGAGAAAGTGCGGCGTCTGGAAGCCTGGTGGGGCAATGCACCGCCACGGGTCCTCTTCGCCTACGGCGACAGTCGCGGCGATAAAGAGATGGCCGAGCGTGCCGACCACGCGTGGATACGCGGGCAAGGCAAGCTCATGCCGCTCATGGACGACGACACGCCGCCCGGCGTGTCCTGAACCCGTTACTGACTTCCGACGCGCCCGCCCATGCCGACGACACCCGAACCCGGCCGCCGCGTCGCGTGGATTTCACGACTTGCGCGGCTTGAGCCCGTTGCCTTTTCCCGCTGGGATGCCCTGCATGCGGCATTGTCCGTGGCCATTCCGACAGTCGTGGGGGTTGCGATCGGACAGGGGGCCAACGCCTCGCTGTTTGCGCTCGGTGCCCTGCCCGCCATCACCGGCGACCGCACCGGCCCGTATCGCGCCCGCGCCCGCTCGATTCTGCTGACCGTGGCGACGGGTGTTGCCGGGTTCTACGCGGGCATGCTCATCCACAATGTCGGTTTGCAAAGCCATTGGCTTGCGCATGTCTTGCTGCAAGTGGCCATCCTGCTGCTGAGCTTTATCGGCACGTTCGGTAACGTGGCGTCCGCCGCCACCCTTCAAGGGGCGGTCTATCTGATTGTCGGCTGGGGGCTCGCGCTGCCGCCGCCGGAGTGGCGCGCGCCGTTGCTGCTGGCCGCGGGGGGCATCTTCAGCGTGATGCTCATGGCGATTCACTGGTTACGGCATCCGGGCGCCGCCGAGCGCGATGCCGTGGCCGCCATCTATCAGCAACTGGCCAACGTGCTCGACGCGAGTGGCACGCCGCGCGTACGTCTCGCCCGGCGCTCACTCGAAAATGCGATTGCGGCGGCCTACGACACCTTGCTGACGGCCAGTGCCAGCACCACCAGCGGCTGGGAAGTACTGGAGCGGCGTGCTGCCCAGATATTGGCCGCAGAACCCGTTACGGCGGCGGTGATCGGGCTGGCACAGGGTGGACAGCCGTTGCCAGCGCCGCTCGGCCGTGCCCTCTATGCGATGGCGCGCAGCATTGCCGGCGACCGGCCGGTCAACGTGAATGCCGCAGCCGATGCCGCGACTGACAACCATGCGCCTGCGCTGGCGGCAGCGCTGCATCGCGCCGAACCCTTGCTGACAGGCGCCGTCCACGCCGCCGAGCCGCCGCTCGTGGCACTTGCGCGCCATCAGGCGCGGGCGCCCGCGCACCCGCGCTGGATGCCGAAGTGGCCGTGGCCCGACGTGTGGCGCTATCTCGTGCGCATCGGGTTGTGTGTGCTCGTCGCGCAGATCTTCATTGCGGTGGCTGAGTTGCCGCGCTCTTATTGGGTGCCGCTGATCGTCGTGGTGATCTTCAAGCCCAACTACGGCTCGGTGTTTGCGCGTGCGTTGCAGAGCGGCGTGGGCAGTATCGTCGGCGTTGCCCTGTCGGCGGCGGTCGTCGCGATTGACCGCAACGGTCTGGTGAGTTTCGCGGCATTGATACCCCTCGCGGCTTGCCTGCCGTGGGCGCTGCGCCGCAACTACGGATTGTTCAGCGCCCTGCTGTTGCCGATTCTCATGCTGGTGATGGGTGCGTTGCAGCCGGGGAGTCAGGACATTGCGCTCGCGCGCTTCATCGACGCCGTGGCCGCGTGCGCCATCGTGCTGCTCGTGGGCTATCTGCCTTGGGCGAAGTGGGAGCGGCGCCAGCTCGACGAACGGGTGGCCATTGCACTCGACGCGCTGGGCCGCTATGCCGCGCTGGCCGACACGCATGATGCCGACGCCGCGTTTGCGGCCAGACGGGCCACTTACAAGGCGCTCGACGATGCCCGCGTCGCACTGCAACGCGCATTGTCCGAGCCGCCGTTGGTGAGCCGTCGGGCCGCGCGCTGGTGGCCGGCGCTCGTCTCGCTCGAACGGGTGGCCAATGCGATCACCGATACCGTCCCGCATGGCGACGATCACGATGCGGCGGTCCATCCGGCGGCAGCCGTACTGACCCATATGGCCGCGGTACTTCGCCACGGTGGCCCCGCGCCAGACCTGCCGGCCGCCCCGGTGCCGGGTATCGACCGAATGCTCGATGAGGCGCTGCGCGAGGCCATCGGGCTGCTGTTCACCCCGCCTGCCGACGCGAAAACTACGTCATAACCGGAGCACGTGGCGGTGTCGCTTTGACCGGCGAACCGCCAACGCAGGCATAATGCGCACTTCCGGCGCGTACCTGCGTGACCTCAGAAGGCGCTCGTGCGATATTCCACAGCGCCCTCCGACACCCCCGCCGCCCCCCCCCGCCACGCGCCGCCACGCTTTTCAGAAGACTACGCATGAACACTACCCCGACGCTCGCCTGGACCGAAGACGGTCGCCCCGTCACCGCCCGCTGGCGCTCCGAAGCCGGCGTGATGCCGCCGCGCCGCGTCGAAGTTGTCGACGACACCGTCAATGCCGACGATGCCTATCACCTCGCCTGCGGCGGTACCGCCCTGCTGTATCGCGGCGACTACCAGAACGCGCGTCAGTTGATGCAAGCCATGGCGCGCCGTGTCGACCGCCCGGCCCATCGCCCGCGCCGCAAGCCGTCCGCCAAGGACGCCGCGCCCGTCGTTGCCAGCCCGGCCGATGCGTTCCACAAGCACCGCATGGCACAGGCCCAGCGTGCCCGCATTCTCGGCATGGTGCTGATTCCCCTCGACGCCGACTACGGCATTCCGTTGCGCCGCGCGCCCGACGTGCGCGAAGCGTGTGCCGAAGCCTGGGGCGCGCCTGACGAACAACCGTCCGTGGCGTCGCTGCGCGAGGTGCTCGGCCTGATCGGTGCGCATGAGTGGCGCAAGAAAGGGGTCGCAATTCCTGCGCTGGGCAACACCATCCACCCGTGGTACGGCGTGTTCTCGCCGGTGCGGGGTGAGTATCTTCAGTTGATCGAACAGGCACCGCTGCCGAACACGACACTCGCGTTCGACATCGGCACCGGTACCGGCGTGATCGCCGCGTTGCTGGCGCGCCGTGGTGTGCAGCAGGTCATCGGCACCGATCGCGATCCGCGTGCACTGGGTTGTGCGCGCGAGAACATTGCGCGCCTTGGGCTGGAGCGTTCGGTGAAGATCGCCAATGTGGACCTGTTCCCGGAAGGCCGTGCGCCGCTGGTCGTCTGCAACCCGCCGTGGCTGCCGGCCAAGGCCAATGCGCCGATCGAGCACGCGGTCTACGACCCGGACAGCCAGATGCTCAAGGGCTTCCTGAACGGACTCGCCGCCCATCTGAGCCCCGGCGGTGAAGGCTGGCTGGTGTTGTCTGATCTGGCTGAACATCTGGGGCTGCGCACCCGCGAGACCTTGCTGTCGTGGATTCACGGCGCCGGTCTGGTCGTGCTGGCCCGTCACGATATCCGCCCGAAGCACCCGAAAACTGCCGATGCCAACGATCCGCTGCACGCCGCACGCCGCGTCGAAGTGACGTCGCTGTGGCGTCTGGGCGTTCGCCCGGCCTGAGTGTGATCCTGCCCGATCCATCAAGATCGGGCAGGCATCAAAGCGCGGGCGTGACGATCAGGGCGCTGGGGATGTCGTCAGCGACTTGAGAGACTTCGACGACTTCAGATAGGCGGCAGCGCCGTCGCCCGCCACGCAGGCGCTGGCAAAGCAAGCCGTGAGGAGATAGCCCCCCGTGGGGGCTTCCCAGTCGAGCATTTCGCCCGCGCAGAACACCCCCGGCAACGCACGCACCATCAGGTAGTCGTCCAGCGCTTCGAGCCGCACACCGCCTGCACTGCTGATCACTTCCGCAATCGGACGTGGACGCAGCAGCGTCAGGGGCAATCGTTTGATACCGGCGGCGAGCGCCGCCGGATCGTTGAACGTCTCGCGCGGCAGGCACTCACGCAACAATCCCGCTTTCACCCCCGCAATGCCCAACCGGCTTTGCAGATGACTCGCCATCGAGCGCGAGCCGCGCGGGTGCGCCACTTCGTCGAAAACGCGTTGTGCCGTCCAGTCGGGCAGCAGGTCGAGAAACACCTGCGTGCCGTGTGTGCCACTCGTCCCGTCTGCGCCGTCGTTTGTCAGAATGGCGTCGCGAATCGGGGCCGACATCGCGTAGACCAGACTGCCTTCCACGCCGTGCTCCGAAATCACGAACTCCCCTTGGCGCGTGGTGCCGTCCGGCAGCGTCATCGTTACCGACTTGACCGGTTCCCCGGCGAATTTGCTGCGCATGTGCGGCGTCCAGTCCGCTTCGAAACCTGTATTCGCCGGCAATAGCGGGGCCACGTCGACCTGTCGCTCGCGCAGCCACGGTACCCAAGCGGCGTCGGAGCCCAGTTGCGGCCAACTCGCGCCGCCGAGCGCCAGCACAACAGCGTTGGCGGTGACGTGACGCTCGCCATCGGGTGTGGCGAAACGCAGGTGTTGCGCGGCCGTCGCTGCGGGGTCGAGCGTGTTGTCGAGTGCGTTGTCGGCCTTCCACCCCAGCCAGCGATGCCGCACATGCAACCGCACGCCCGCGGCCCGCAACCGTGCCAGCCACGCGCGCAACAGCGGCGCGGCCTTCATATCGACCGGGAACACGCGGCCAGACGTGCCGACAAACGTATCGATGCCCAAACGGTGTGCCCACGTGCGCACATCGTCGGCACCGAAGCGGCGCAACCAACTGCCGACAGCATCGGCACGAGCGCCATAGCGGGCGACAAATGGCTCGGCGGGCTCACCGTGCGTGAGGTTCATGCCACCTTTGCCCGCCATCAGAAACTTGCGGCCTACTGAGGGCATGGCGTCATACACGTCGACGCGAAAACCGGCCGCCGACAGCACTTCAGCCGCCATCAGCCCCGCCGGACCGGCGCCGATCACGGCAACGTCGACCGTGCTTGCCGCTGCCGGCGCTTCGTTGGCAGGCTGAGGGCCGGAGGCAGGCAGAGAAGCGGGGAATGTCGTCGGGTCGGCAGGTGCAGTCATGCGGAATCGGTCGGGTGGCGAAGGAAAGTGAAACGCGAAGTGCGGCGAAGGTCGGCATTGTCCCATATCGAACCGGTGTCCTGAAGGCTGCCAGCGCGTGCGGCGAAGTCGATCCGCCTGTGGGCCGCCGGGTTCGCCGAGCGACGCGCATCGCGTTACAATCGCTCCCCCGCCGTTGTTCCATCACGCTTTATCAGCCGTTATCAGCCTTCCCCAGCCCGCCGTTCGCCGTTGCGGGATGTCATTGCAGTCATCGGAGCCCCCCACATGTCGTCTGACGATCAACCGTCCATGGGACGTACCTCCTACGCCAGCTTCGCCAAGCGTTACTCGGAAATTGCCGTCTCCAAGCCGCACAACGCCTTGTACGAGCGCCCCGCCACGCGCGCATTGCTCGGCCCCGTTACCGGGTTGCGGGTACTCGATGCGGGGTGTGGCCCCGGCATCAACAGTGCGTGGATGGCCGAGCAAGGGGCGACCGTGCACGGCATCGACGTCACACCGGAAATGATCGAACTGGCTCGCGAACGTTGTGCCGGCCTGCCGGCCACGTTTGAAGTGCAGGATCTGGGCACGCCCTTCGCCGGTATTGCCGATGGCGGTTTCGACGCCATTGTCAGCGCGCTTGCGCTGGACTACGTGGAAGATCTCGCGCCGACGTTCCGCGAGTTCGCGCGGGTTGCGTGCCCGGGCGCGACGCTGGTCTGGTCCATGGGGCATCCGATGCGCGACTGGATCGACGAGCGGATGCGCCGCAACCGGCCCTACTTCGACATCACGAAGTTCGGCATGTACTGGAGTGGTTTCGGCGAGCCCAAGCCGTACGTCGAGTCGTACCGCCGTCCACTGGCAGGCATTCTCAATGCGGCCGCTGACGCGGGCTGGCGAATCGAGCGCATTGTCGAGCCGCTGCCGCTGCCTGAAATGGCGGCGGTCGACAAGCGGTTGTTTGACGAACTGTCGGAATCGCCGGCGTTCATGTGCCTGCGGGCACGTCTGGGCGAATAAGGCGCTCGGGCCGCCCCCGTGCGGGTGGCGGCGTCTCACCTTGATGCTGTGACCTGTGAGCGATCAGCGCGATTCCGGTTGCTCGTCGCGGGCGCCCCAAGGGATGAGCATGGTGGCCATCAGGGTTGCGCCGACGATGACCGAAGCAACGCCGTAGTGCGCGATGTTGGGGAGATCGAAGAGCAGACCGTGGATGGTGGCGAACATACCGCCAAGCATCACGAACGCTGAGATAGCGGCAATGACGACGCGGGTATCGGAGCACATACGTCACCTCACAGCGAGTCCACGCCCGTTGCGAAGCGAAGAGGATCCGGCGATCGTGCTGCCCCGGGGGCGATAAGCCGTTTCCGGGGAGTGGCTGGCGTCGGAGGGCTTCGACGGCGTCCCTCAATTCCAGTGTAGGACGCCGCACGCTAAATAGTTAACCGCGCTTAAAGCGACATCCAATGATTGGAATGTCGACTACCGTTGGCTAAGCGCTGAGACGGCAGTGCAGCCGCAGGAATCCGTCTTGGAGGGCGGTGTCGCGGGTAAGGAATCGAGCGCAGAACCGGCGCTACTGCCCCTGTTTCTCGCGTTCCTCATCGCGCGGCCACGGCGTGAGCATGACGACGATAAAGAGGATACCGAACAGGACGGTGACAACACCGCCGTGCATCACGTGCGAGCGGTCGTAGAGCAGACCGTGGATGGTGCCAAATGCGCCACCGAGCGTCATGAAGGCGGCGATAGAGGCAATAACGACGCGGAATTCGGAACCCATGGCGACTCCTTAGGGTGATCGGCGATGGCACCGCGGATGTAACTCTTTTAGCGGCAACACAAGTGTACGCCGAACCCTAAGGCAAGCCTATTGAGTCGTACGCCTATACAAATCCGAATTTGACCGGGATCAAGGTCACTGGCCGGCATTGCCGTTGGCGACCTTGCCGGGCGCGGCTGCCGAAACCGCCACCGGCGCTCGGAGATGAGCGCGATGACGTGGGCAGCCGATCGCCCTAGCGGCGAGCTTCTTGCCGCTTGGCTTCCCTCACCCAGCGGAAGTGGCCGCTGCGCAGCAGCACCGGGCCGACGAGGCCCATCGAGAGGTAGCGCCGGGCCAGCGCTTCGATATCCGTTCGCCCGTGTTCGAAAGCGTGCAACAGGTCGTCGGCCCGCGCCGAATAGGCGCCGAAGTGGTCTTCGAGGGCCTCAGCCGACACCGCGCAATCGATCTGGCGCCCGTTCACCCGTACGGCAAACTCGATCGTCAGTTCTTCGTAATTGAACACGGGGCCGTATTCCGGAAAATTGATTGGCATGGCGGCACCCCTGGTTGGCGAAATGACGCGATTGACGTGTCGGCCGACACGTTGCATCCAGCATAGTGCATCGCTGGCCAATGCGCGAAACGTCTCGCTTATCGGTTCGTCACTTCCGATTTAGGAAGGTTCACGCCATGCGCCTATTGCAGTAGTTACATTAAATCATCGACTTAATTCGCTGATTCAATGTAACTATCCGCCACGCCCTCATACAACTCATTTGCCGGATTTCACCCCATCCACGAAGGCAGCGAAGCCCGCGAGGAAGTCACTTAGCTGTTTGCGCACCGCGTCGTCCTGCAAATTGCCGTCGGCATCCACCACCTTGTTCGCGTGCGAGACGAGTAGCCGCCCTTGCCACCATGGCGTGGTTTGCAACGTACGCAGTATCGGCAACCAGGCGTTCTGGCTGAGGATCGTGCCAAAGCCGCCGGGCGACGCGCCCATCAGTGCCACCGGCTTGTTGCCGAACACTCGCGCGCTATCGGCAGGCGGTCGCGATAGCCAGTCGATGCCATTCTTGAACACCCCGGGAATACCGTTGTTGTACTCCGGCGTGACCAGCAGCAGGCCGTCGGCGTCGGCAATGGCGTCCTTGAGCGCGGTGACGGCGGCAGGAATGCCCTCGCTGGCTTCGACATCACCGTCGTACAGCGGAATGCCGTGCAGCGTGTGGACGTCGAGCGTAACGCCGGCGGGTGCCACCGCTTTGGCCGCCCGCAACAGCGCCGTGTTGTACGAGCCCTTGCGCAGGCTGCCGGACACTCCAACGATTTTGGTCATCGACGCGACTCCTTGGTCTGAGGAAAAAATGCGAATAGGTACGAGCGCCGGGTCAAGCGTTCCGCTGGAACGCATAAAGACTGCCGAGACCGAGCAGCGCGGTGAGTTCATCGAGCGCCGTACGGCACTCGTCAAGCAACGCCGGGTCGGCGAGATCGCCCACGGCCAGCCGGTCACGGTAGTGGCGCTTAACCCATTGCGTCAGCACCGCGTAACGGGCATCGTCGATCCATAGCGTGGAGTGTGTCGCCGCACGCTCTTCGTCCGTCAGCACCACCCGTAGACGCAGACACGCCGGCCCGCCGCCGTTACGCATGCTTTCGCGCAGATCGAACACATGCAACTCGCGAATCGGCCCGCCACTCGCCACCAGCGATTCGAGATAACGCCACACGGCCGGACGCTCCCGGCACTCCTGCGGCACGACAAGCCGCATGCCACCGCCCGCTTCCGGCGAACGCGCGAGCAATTGGCTGTTGAACAGATAGCTGCCGACCGTGTCTTCCATCGACACATTGGCGCTCGACACTTCCACCACGTGAAGCTCACTGCCCCGCGCGGCAAGCCGTGCGCGCAACGTCGATAACACCGCCGCCTGATCGAGGAAGGCCCGTTCATGACAGAACAGCACGTTGCCATTCCCCACGGCGATCACATCGTTATGGAAGACGCCAGCATCGATCGCGTCCGGGTGTTGCTGGGCAAACACCACCGCATCGTCAGCAAGCCCATGCAAACGCGCGATGGCCTGACTCGCCTGCAACGTCTGCCGTGCCGGGAATCGCTGCGGCGTAGGCGCACTGGCGAGATCGTCGCGACCGTAGACGAAGAACTCGACGCCACGCTCGCCGTAAGCCCCACATAGCCGCGTATGGTTAGCCGCTCCCTCGTCGCCCAGCGATGGCCAACCGGGTAGTGCGTCGTGATGTGCGAAGCGGCGCGCATCGGGGAACGCGGCACGCAGAATGCGCGAGGTGATCTCGTGCTCGATCGCGCGATGCAGCTTGCTGCACAGATTGGCGGCGGTGAAATGCACACGCCCATCCGCCGTGTCGGCCGACGGGCTCACCGTCGCCGCGTTGGCCGTCCACATGCTGGCCGCCGAACAGGCCGCGCCGAGCAGCGCCGGCGCGGTTCGAGCCGCATCGCGAATCACCGCGTGGTCATCGCCGGAGAAGCCCAACGTGCGCAGCAACGCCACCGACGGGCGTTCCTGCGGCGGCAACACGCCCTGCGCATAGCCGAGATCGGCCAACGCCTTCATCTTGGCCAGTCCCTGCAAGGCCGCCTCACGTGGATTCGAGACCCGGTTGGCGTTGTTCGCCGACGCCACGTTACCGAACGACAATCCCGCGTAGTTATGCGTGGGGCCAACCAATCCGTCGAAGTTGGCTTCGATGGCAATGCGCGTCATGAGCAAGTCCTGAAAAGGCAAAAAGAGTGTGGTGAATTGACGAAGATTGTCGCCCAGTCAAAATCACGCGGCCGCAAAGTCCAGCCCGGGGCTCAACTGCGCGGGCAGCACCGCCTGGGAGGATTCCATCGACGCCATCGGATACGCGCAGTAGTCAGCAGCGTACCAAGCGCTCGGGCGATGATTTCCGGACGCACCGATGCCACCGAATGGCGCTGCCCCCGCCGCCCCCGTCGTCGGACGATTCCAGTTGACGATGCCCGCACGAATCTCCGCGAGAAACTGCGCATAGCGGGCCGGATCGTCCGACACCAGCCCCGCCGCCAGCCCGTATCGCGTGCGATTGGCCAGTGCGATGGCTTCGTCAAAGGTGTCGTAACGCAGCACCTGCAACAGCGGGCCGAAGTACTCCTCGTCCGGTAACACATCGCGGGCCGCAAGCGCCGTTACGTCGATGAGGCCCGGCGTGAGCCGCGCCGTCCGGCTATCGGATTGCGCGAGCGGCAAAATGGCCGTCGCCCCTAACGCCAGCAGGTCAGCCTGTGCGGCCGTCATCTGCCGCGCGGCCTGCAACGACACGACAGCGCCCATGAACGGCTGAGGCTCGGCGTCATAACGTCCCACGCTGATGCGTCGCGTGACAAACGCCAGACGCTCGATGAACGCGTCGCCCGCCGCCCCCTGCGGCACGAGCAAACGCCGCGCGCATGTGCAACGCTGCCCGGCAGAGAGAAAGGCCGACTGGACGGTGATATGAACGGCAGCATCCTGCTGCTGCGCCTCGGGAGACACGTCGACGATCAGCGGATTGTTGCCGCCCATCTCCAACGCCAGAATCTTGTCGGGCCGACCGGCAAATTGCCGATGCAGCGCCCGCCCGGTGGCCGAGCTGCCGGTGAAGCACACGCCATCGATTCCCTCATGTGCCGCGAGTGCTACGCCCGTGTCACGCCCGCCCTGCACCAGATTCAGAACGCCTGCCGGAAGCCCTGCATCGATCCAGCAGCGCAACGTGCGCTCGGCGACACCCGGGGCCAGTTCGCTTGGTTTGAAGACGACCGTATTACCCGCCAGCAGCGCGGGCACGATATGGCCGTTGGGTAGATGGCCCGGGAAGTTGTAGGGCCCGAAGACTGCCATCACGCCGTGCGCGCGATGACGCACCACGTTCTCGCCATCCGCCGCAGCGCTGCGACGCTCACCGGTACGTTCCTGATACGCCTTTGCCGAGTGGCCCACTTTCGCAGCCATGGTCGCCACCTCGGTGCGAGCCTCCCACAGGGGCTTGCCGGTCTCGCGGCCGATGGCGTCGGCCAATGTCTCGGTCTGTGCGCTCACATTGGCCGCGAACCGCTGCAACACCGCCAGACGCTCGTCCACACTACGCCGCGCCCAGTCGCGTTGAGCGCTTCGGGCCGCGCGGACAGCGGCATCGACGTCAGCGGCGTCCGCGGCGTTGCCATGCCAGACAACGTCGCCCGACATCGGGTCGAGTGACCGGAATTCAGCGCCATTGCCCGCACGCCAGACACCTTCGAGATACAAATCCGCCATGAGCGACATTCCTCGATGCGACGCCCGATCGTGCGGCGTGCGATGCGGATCATGATGACACGGATTCGTCAGCCGGAACAATGCGCACGGCAGGCAACATCGCGCAAAGCCACGCCACGCGGGCCTGTGCGATGTCACACTGCCGACACGGAATCGACACGCATAGAATACGAATTTGTTTGAAGCCGCCTGCGCTGCGCCTGCCCGTTTGCCCGTCTACCCATTTATGGCGACGCGTTGCCGCGAGTGGCTGTTATTCGTTGCTACCGAGGAGATTTTCCCTATGACCGACGCCAATCGCTCCGCCCTTCGCCATTGGCTCAGCGACATTCGCGACGATGCCCCCGCCGCGCGTGAATCTCGCGAGACACCGACCGAAGGGATCGATGCCAGCGGCGTGCGCTGGAAGCGGCACGCCGAAGGTGTGCTCGAACTCATCCCCGCCGACACTGCCGCAGCCGCCGCCGTGCGCTTCGACGCGGTGCTCTCCTGCGGGATTCACGGGGATGAGACGGCACCGATCGAAATCGTCGACGGCATTCTGCGCGACATCGCCGATGGCCGACTCGCACTGCGTGAGCGCGTGCTCGTCATTCTCGGCAATCCCGACGCCGTGCGCGCCGGCAAGCGTTATCTCGAATACGATCTGAACCGCCTGTTTCAGGGCGCGCACGCCAAGCGTGCCGAGTCGCCGGTGGTGCAGCGCGCCCGCGAGCTCGAAGTGATCGTCGCGCAGTATTTCGCGGGGGATGACGAAGGCACCGCCGTGCGGCGCCCGCGCCGCCACGTGGATATGCACACGGCCATCCGTGCGTCGCTGTTCCCGCGCTTTGCCGTCATGCCGAGCACGGAAGGCGTGCCGCATACCGACGCATGGATCGATACGCTCGCCGCGGCTGATATCGACGCGGTGATGCTCACCGATCAGCCGTCGGTCACGTTCTCGTACTTCACTTGCGCAAGCTTCGGCGCGCAGAGTTGCACGCTGGAGTTGGGCAAAGTTGAGCCTTTCGGACAGAACCGTCTGGCGGATTTCGCAGGCATCGATGCTGCGCTTCGACGCTGGCTCTCGGGCGGTGAGATGGAGGTGCGCGACGACGGTGAAACCAAGCAGGTCCAGCGCTTTCGTGTTGCGGCGGAAATCGTGCGTCGAACCAATGCGTTCGTGCTCGACGTGCCAGCCGACACCCCGAACTTCACACCCTACGCAGCGGGTACTGTGCTGGCGCGCGACGGCGAAAACACCTACACGGTGTCGCATCCTGTCGAGCGCATCGTCTTCCCCAACCCCAACGTCGCCAACGGGTTGCGCGCTGGCGTGATGGTGGTGCCCGCGTGAAATGACGGCGGCATGATGACGTCGTAACGTGATGCGGCGATGGCGGGAAATCTGCCATCCGCCGCCTACGCAGACACGCGCATTAACGGCTTTAAACGCCTGTCCGGCTGTCGTCGCGAGCAGCGGTTCCGCGTAGCATCGCCCGCTTCTCGTCTTCCACAGGGCCTGACGGCCGGTGCGGCCCAGGTTGCCGGGCCGGTGATGTCGGCCGCCGATTGCATGCCTTACACACCGCCGTTCCCCACCCAACCCTTCCGCTCGTCCGCCACGTCCCACGCCGAGCTCAAGATTGCCATCCCACCGGAAGGACACGCCGTGTCGCGTTTGGCCCAAGACCTGAGCCAAACGCTGAACGTCCCATACGCCCAGCATTACACCGCCCCGATTCACGCCGAGACGACGGGCAACGTCAACGCGGGCTTTGTGCCAGAAGACGGGACGCCGATCGCAAGCCAGACCGCACCGTACTACGCGTTCTCCGCTCACCTCGGCTTGGATATGTACGGCGCATTGAAGCCGGTACCCGATAGCGCCGCTCCCGTATCCGACAACGCAACCCTTGGCGAGGCCGATCGGATTTTCCAGTTCTTCTGGAAATTCGTGTACGAGAAGCTGCGCAAGAGCGGTGCCTTTACCGCCCCCTCCGGGGCGCCGAAGCCGCCATGGGAGCGTTCCACCCGCATTCATTTGCAAAAGACTGCGCTGTTACTGGCAAGACGCGGCATGAACGTCCAGCACGTAGAACACAAATTTCGGGCATTGCTTGCGGATATTCGCTCAGACAGCTTGTGGCTCTGCATCAAGCGAGGTATTGGGCGAGATGCTGCCCCCTTCGCAGTGGGCTCCATCTCAGCCTCGCTCATCGCGACGCTCATCGGTCCATACGTCGGTTCCGTCCTCGCCGGAAAGCTGGCGATGCATGTCGTCAGTGGTTTCGTAATAATGCTGACCAACACCGTCGGCGCGGCCCTGTTCGATACCGCTTGGCCATCGTTGCGCGAAAAGCTGTCGCAAACGACACCAGCCCTCGGACTGGAACATCTGAATTCGGCCCTGCACGCCCAACTGCGTGAATTCGTTGTGTCCTGTGCCTCCTATGCCGGCGTCTATGGCTTGATACGCAACCCCCTGCGACTGCTTATCGAGAGTCAGATTCCGGGCGTCATGGCGGGACCATGGAAAGATATCGTCCACGCAACGCTTGAGCTCGTGCTGGCGATGGTCGGTGTACCGCTGCGTGGCAGTCTTGACCACTGGCGGATGCCGAAGAACGACGCCGCGATGGAACTACTCGTACAGGCCAATCTCGCAGATCTACTGACGGATGAAGCTGATGACAGCACGCAAAACGCGTCGTTCTTCACGGCGTTCCGTGAGCGATTTTCCAAAATCTTCTGTTCAAAAACCACCGGACTGCTTGGCACAGTGCTCACCTTCGCGTTTGCGGGCATTGAATGGAGCGACGATGTGACCGCGCGCGCCAAGACCATCGACGGCGAGCGCGCGTTGCTGAATCAACTGGACTTTGCCTACCTGTACGCCGCCATTGGCGGACTGCTTCAGGTCGCGCTGAGTGAGGCGAGAAGCAACGACATCAAGACGGCCTATCTGCGGCGTGCGCCTGATCGAAGCGAGCAAGCGAATGACGTCGAACAAGGCGAATACGCAGCGGCGGCCATCACGCAGGAACCATCCCGTATCAGCACGGGATCGCATGACTCGGGTATTCAGTGCTTCCAATGCGAGTTGCAATCCGCAGCCCGGCGAGATGGCAATTGGCCGCCGCAAGGCAGCCAGCAGCGAAGCAGCGTGTCATCCGGCTCAGTGTTCGAGTCGCCATCAGCCACGCCCCCGGACACGCCACTCGCGGTGCCTTTGAGCAACCTCCCACCGTTACCGATACCGGACACCTTCGCTCGCATACGACGCCCCAGCCTCGTGCTGGCGCAACTTGTCCAGCCTGCATTCGAAACCGTGGCGCCCATGCCGGACGCCCTCGGCGGTGACCACGGTTCGGCATCACGACCTTGCTGACGTGACGGCAAGTGCGTTGCGCAGGCGAAACTCACCCGCCCCCCGCTGTCCGAGGCGCGGTAGACTGGCGCCAAGTCACGCCCACGCAACGCACTTGCCGTACCTTTGCCCGCGTGGCATCTTGCTTCCTAGGCGTACATTCTGCGTATGACATCAATGTCTGACGCGCCAAACAGCGCGATTTCCCCCACCCCGGAGTGCTTATGCTATCCATGACGCCGAGCGAACTCGCCCGAAATCTGTTGATCATCCTGGTACTCAGCCTGCTGATGATCGGCACGTTGTGGGTACTGCTACCTTTCCTGCCCGCTTTCATCTGGGCGGTGACCATCGTCGCGTCGACGTGGCCGATGCTGGTCGGCCTGCAACGCCGGCTTTGGGGACGCCGCTGGCTGGCGACCACGGTAATGATCTTCGGTATGTTGATCATCGTCGTCGCCCCGCTCACCGCTGCCGTCGGCACGCTCATCGGGCACGCGTCGGACATCAGCGAGCAGGTGCAATCGATTGGCGCGCGCGGGTTGCCGATGCCGCCGGACTGGCTGTCCCACATTCCCGTCGTCGGGCAACGTGCCAGCGAAGAGTGGCAATCGCTGGCGGCCGCAGGTCCCGGCGGTCTGGTCGCGAAGGTGCAGCCCTATGCCGTCAAAGGCGCGACATGGGCATTCTCGAAGCTTGGATCGGTCGGGCTGCTGTTCGTCCACCTTGGCTTGACGCTCATCATCTCGGCCATTCTCTTCATGCAGGGCGAACGGGCCGCTCGGGCGTTGATTCGTATTGCGCGCCGGCTGGGTGGTGATCGCGGCGAAGAGGCCGTCAGGCTCGCCGGCATGTCGATTCGCGCGGTGGCGCTCGGTATCGTGGTCACGGCGGTGACGCAGTCACTGCTGGGGGGGCTCGGCCTGTGGGTGACCGGTGTGCCGTTGCCGGGTTTCCTGACCGCGCTGATGTTTGTCTTCTGTATCGCGCAGATCGGTCCGTTTCCGGTGCTGCTGTCGAGCGTGGCGTGGCTCTACTGGCAGGACAGTCCGACGCTCGCAACGTTGTTGCTCGTGCTGTCGGTCATCATCGGCATGCTGGATAACGTGATGCGCCCGATGCTCATCAAGCGCGGCGCCGACCTGCCGATGACATTGATTCTTGCCGGGGTACTGGGCGGCATGCTCAGCTTCGGTATCGTCGGGCTCTTTGTCGGCCCGGTGATCCTTGCCGTGACCTACACGCTGTTGATGGCGTGGATCAACGAAGGGCTGAATCGTCCGGCCACGGCGCCGAGCGGCGCACCGCTGAAGTCGCCGCCGGCCGCTGCGGACGCCGACAAGCCCGCCTGAAGGCTTCGTGAGGTGCCCTCGACGCCAGTCGGGCGGCACCTTTGCAATGACACTTGAGTTACCGGTTTTTCGGACGGCTTAACCTGTCGTAGCGCACGCGTTCATGGCTAAATGACTCCCATGTTCCTTTGTCGGGAGACGCCAGATGTGCAACGCTTCGCCAACCACCCCAATCCCCAGCAACACAACGCGCCCGCCGGCGCAACGCTCGTTACGCGTGCCACGACGTGCGCGCCTCGGCGATATGCCACTACTGCGGCGCGTCGGCAACGAGCTGGCGTACACGCCGACGCGCTGCCGAGTTCAGGCTAGTGGCATCCCGTTGCGACGCGACCCGTGGTGGGAGCGGCTGCCATCGGCTGCCGCGCTCGCCGAGGCCGCGCAAGCTCAGCGGGCCTTTGCGGGCAAGATCTTGCCGGAGACTTCACCGAAACCGACGCGGTAGCCGTCGCCCTGACACCAACCCGCCATCACAACGGTATCGCCGTCTTCGATGAAGCCGCGCTTCACACCGCTGGCAAGCGTGAGCGGGTTCTTGCCGTTCCACGTGAGCTCAAGCAGGCTGCCGAACGAATCGGGCGTCGGGCCGCTGATCGTGCCCGAGCCCATCAGGTCGCCCACGCGCACGTTGCAACCCGACACGGTGTGGTGTGCAAATTGTTGCGCCATGCTCCAGTACATGTGACGGAAGTTGGTGCGGCAGATGGTCGTCGCCTGCGTGTCGGTCTCGGCTTGCAGCAGCACTTCGAGCTCGATGTCGAATGCGTGCTTGCCTTGTTGTTGCAGATACGAGACCGGCTGCGGATCCTGCTCGGGGCCCGCGACACGGAACGGCTCAAGCGCTTCCATCGTCACCACCCAGGGCGAAATCGACGTACCGAACGTCTTCGCGTTGAACGGGCCCAGCGGCACGTATTCCCATTGCTGGAGGTCACGCGCCGACCAGTCGTTGAGCAGCACCATGCCGAAGATGGCGGCTTCGGCGGCTTCCACGTCCAGCGTGTCGCCGAGTGCCGTCTCGCGCCCGACGATGAAGCCGGTTTCGAGTTCGAAGTCGAGCTTGCGGCAGGCATCGAAAATCGGACGCGGCTGGTCCGGCAGTTTGATCTGTCCGTTCGGGCGATGAATGTCCGTGCCACTGACCACGATCGAGCTGGCGCGGCCGTTGTAGCCGATCGGAATTTCGAGCCAGTTAGGGAGCAGCGCGTTTGCCGGATCGCGGAACATGCTGCCCACGTTGGTGGCGTGTTCTTTCGACGAGTAGAAGTCGGTGTAGCCCGGCACCTGCACCGGCAGATGCAGCGTGGCGTCGGCCAACGGCACCAGCGCCTGTGCACGCAGTGCTGCGTTATCGCGCAACGCCGCGTCGCCATCGGCCGACAGCAGCGCGATCAGGCGCGCGCGCGTGGCTTGCCACACCGGGCGGCCAAGCGCCACGAAGGCGTTGATCGACGGCTGCGAGAACACCGGCGCGCTGTTACCGGAAATCGCGGGTTTCAGGAGACCGGCGGTCTCAAGTGCAGCGAGATCGAGCACTTGATCGCCGATCGCGACGCCGACGCGCGGTGTGGGTTGTGTCTGCGTGCTGAACACGCCGTACGGCAGGTTTTGCAACGGGAAGTCCGTCGCGCCGGTGTTGGCGGACGCGACCCAGCTTTGCGGGAGATTCGACATGAGGAAATCCTTGTTCGTGGTAACGCGCCGGCCCACAGCTGCGCAATCGTGCGCGGCGTGGGCCGTCTTGGGGTTTGGCGAAGTCGCGACGTGGGTCCGCTTACTTCTGATTCGGGTTGAAGTGCTTCTTCAGACCTTGCCAGCAAGTGTAGTAGTTGTCCTGCAGTTGCTTGGTCTCTAACGCAAAGCGCGTCGGGCGAATGACAGCAGGCGTTTCGAACATGAACGCCATCGTGGCTTCGACCTTGTGCGGTTTGCTCGTGTCGGCCGCCGAGGCTTTCTCGAACGTATCGGCATCGGGGCCGTGGCCCGACATGCAGTTGTGCAGGCTCGCCCCGCCCGGCACAAAGCCTTCCGCCTTCGCGTCGTACACGCCATGGATCAGGCCCATGAACTCGCTCGCGATGTTGCGGTGGAACCAAGGCGGACGGAACGAGTTTTCCATCGCCAGCCAGCGCGGCGGGAAGATCACGAAGTCAATGTCATCCACGCCCGGCGTGTTGCTCTGCGATTGCAGCACCAGGAAGATCGACGGATCCGGATGGTCGTAGCTGATCGAGCCAATCGTGTTGAAGTGGCGCAGATCGTATTTGTACGGTGCGTAGTTACCGTGCCATGCCACGACGTCGAGCGGCGAGTGGCCGATGTCGGCGCGCCAGAGTTCGCCGCCGAATTTGGCAACCAGCTCGAAGTCGCCTTCCATGTCTTCGTAAGCCGCCACGGGCGTGAGGAAGTCGCGCGGATTGGCCAAACCGTTCGAGCCGATCGGGCCCAGATCGGGCAGGCGCAGAAGTGCACCATAGTTTTCGCAGACATAGCCGCGCGCGGTGCCGTCCAGCAGCGTCACGCGAAAACGCACACCACGCGGCACGACTGCGATTTCGTACGGCTCGACGTCCATCACGCCGAATTCGGTCGCCATACGCAGACGGCCTTCCTGCGGCACGATCAGCAACTCGCCATCGGCGTTATAGAAAAACCGGCCATCCATCGACTTGTTGGCCGCATACAGATGAATGCCACAGCCGCGTTGGCCATCGGGGCTGCCATTGCCGCCCATCGTGACCATGCCGTCGACAAAATCGGTCGGTGCGGCGGGCATCGGCAGCGGGTCCCAGCGCATCTGGTTGGGCGGTGCCGGCACGTCATCGAACCGGCTCAGCCAGCGCGATTGCTCGATTTCCGTGAACGGCTTGTGCATCGCGGCCGGACGAATGCGGTAGACCCACGAGCGACGATTGTGGCCGCGCGGTGCCGTAAATGCTGTGCCGGAGAGTTGCTCAGCGTAGAGGCCGTACGGCGCACGCTGCGGGGAGTTCTGCCCCACGGGGAGCGCACCGGGCAGTGCCTCGGTCGCGAATTCGTTGAGAAAGCCGGACAGGTAGCCCAACTCCCCCTGAATCTGGTCTGCCCGCTTGATGGAATGGATGGAATGCATGAAATGCCTCGTCTCCTGTTATCGAATGGAGCCATTTTCCGACATGCGTTCGTCTTTTGCGATATAAATAGGCAAATCCACTATATTCACAACGTGAATACTGCCATTTCATCATGATTTCTTTGCGCGACGTCGATCTGAACCTGCTTGTCGTCTTTCATGCCGTGCTCACGCATCGGAGCATTTCGCAGGCCGCCCGCGAACTCGGCCTGTCGCAGCCAGCCGTCAGCAACGGACTTGCGCGCCTTCGCCACACGTTCGACGACGAACTCTTCACCCGAACTGGCAACGGCATGCAACCCACGCCGTTTGCCGAGGCGCTGGCCGAGCCTGTGTCGGCAGCGCTGGCCGGAATCTCGCGTGCGATCAATCACCGAGAGGCCTTCGACCCCGCGACGAGTCAACGCGAATTCACGCTGGCGATGACCGACGTCGGCGAGGTGTACTTCATGCCCACATTGATTGATCTCTGCACACAGTTAGCTCCCGGGGTACGGTTGAGCACCGTGCGTACCGCGCTACCTGATCTGAAGGAAGCCATGGCGGCCGGACGGATTGATCTCGCGGTGGGGGCGTTCGACGACCTGACCGGCCCCTTCTTCCAGCGGCGGCTGTTTCGCCAGCAGTACGTGAGCATGTTCCGCATCGGCCACGCGTTAGACCGGCCGGACGCGGGTCTGGCGGAGTTTCAGGCGGCGCGCCATCTCTTCGTCACCACCGGCGACAATCCCTATGCGCGCGTCAACCAGTTGCTGGCGCAAGCGGGTTTTGGCGCCGATGCCAACTTCTGGGTGCCCCACTTCATCGCCGTGCCCTATGTCGTGAGCACCAACGATCTCGTGGTTACCGTTCCCCAGAAATTCGCCGAGCGTGCCGCCGCGCCTTTCGGGCTTCACTTCGTCAAGCCGCCCGTGCGCCTGCCGGCGTTGCAGACCAATGTGTTCTGGCATCGCCGCTACCATCAGGACGCCGGCAATCAGTGGCTTCGTCAGCTCATCTCAGAGCATTTTGTCGAGTAGTGGGAAGCGTGGGCCGACAAGCCGACCATCAGGCTATCAGGCTATCCGGCATCATCGACAATCGCGTGCCCTTGTGCGCGCAACCAGTCGTTCCACGCAGTTTCCAGCACTTCGAACGAGGCGCCGATCTGCCCGGCCGATGCTTGCGGCGCGAGGTGTTCCAGCTGCGCCGCGTGGGCTGCCAGCGAAGCCAGCCCGAAGGACATGAATCCGCCCCGGAGCCGGTGCGCGGAGTGACGCAACGCGTCGCGCGACAAATTGGCCAGCGCCTTCCGGCAGTCTTCGATGTCCTGATCGCTGATGCGAACGAACGCATCGAGCATGTCCATCAACGGCACGCCCGAATCCTTCGGAAAAGCGGCAGGGACCACCTCGATGGGCGTTTGCGCGGTCGTAAGCACGGATGAATCGACAATCGCAGGCAGCGGCTCGATCTCGCCACGCAGCGACGGGTAGCGGGCACGCACGAGATCGATCACGCGCAGCAGCGAGCCCGAGTCGACAGGCTTGTAGACCACGGCATCGAACGGGGATTTCGGGTCGCGATCGATGCGCAACGTCACGTCGGCCGTCGCAACGATGACCGGCACCTGCGGCGCACGCGCCTTGATTTCCGTGGCCAGCGCGTGGCCTGAAATATGCGGCATGTTGGCGTCGGTGATCACGAGCATGTGTGACTCGCTATCGAACGCATCGAGGGCTTCGCGCGGGTCGTTGTAACAATCGACCATCGCACCCAGCCCTTCCAGTTGCCGCGAGAGCAGCATGCCGCTGATCGGATGGTCGTCCGACACCAGCACATACCACCCCGCTAACGGACGCGCCCCCGGCTGCGCACTGGTGCTGCGCGGCAGATCGGCCGAGGCGGCCAGCCCCGGTTCCGGCGAGATGCCGAGCGCTTCCCAGAGGCCGGCCTGATGCAGCAGCGCGACATCGCGTGGCCAAGCGCTGGCTTTGTTCGCCGGACTGTCGTGCGGGGTCGGCCGCAGCAGATAGACTTCCGCGCCGGCCATGCCGCGCACGGGCCATTCGTCGGCAAACATCAGCAAACCGGCGTCGCGGGCGCGGCCGTCACCGGTCGACCACGCTACCGCGTCGTCATAACGCGCGGGCGTGTGGCCGGCAAAGCGGATCAGCGCTTCGAGATACGCGTGCCGGCGCGCGAGCCCGCTCACGTAGGCAAACGTCGTGCCGGTTTCCGCCACGACCGGCGCCTCGGTATTTGGCGCCCATGGCAAATGCAGCGTGAAGTGCATTGTGGTGCCACGGCCTTCCACGCTATCGACCTGCAATGTGCCGCCGAGCATCGCGACGAACTGGAACGAAATTGCCAGCCCCAGCCCCGTGCCGTGCTGCATGCCGGGTTCGTTGGTGCTCTTGCCGAACGGCCGGAACAGATCCGGCAGGTCGCTCGCAGCAATACCTGCGCCGCTGTCACTGACCGAAAACGCCACATCACACCCCTGCGCGTCGGCTCGTGTCACCTCTGCGCTGAACGCGACATGGCCTTGCGACGTGAACTTGATCGCGTTGCCGACGAGATTCGTGATGACCTGCCCGAGGCGCAGTGCATCGGTATGTACGGCGCGCGCAAGTTGCGGATCGATCATCCAGTCGAGCGTCAGGCCCTGCAAACGGGCCCGGCCGGTGAACGACAGCCCGACCGCCTCAAGCTCCTTCAACAGCGAGAAATCACGCGAGTTCAGTTCGAAGCGCCCCACTTGCATGCGCGAATAGTCGAGCAGATCGTTGATCAGGTCGAGCAGATTGCGCGTGGAACTCTCCATCACGTCGACGTAATAGCGATGCTCGTCGCCAAGCTTCTGCGCGCTGAGCAACTCCAGCGACGCGAGCGTGCCGTACAACGGCGTGCGCATCTCGTGACTGACCGTCGTCAGGAACACATCCTTGGCCTTGTTCGCGTTCTCTGCGGCAAGCCGTGCCTTGCGCTGTTCGAGTTCGAAGCGCCGTTGTTCGGTCACATCGGAGAGTGTGCCGATCAGCACCGATTGTTCGCGAAACACGGTGTCGACAAAACTGACGGCGTAATGGCGCTCGCCAGCATCGTCCGAGACACTCAACAAGCGCCGCACGGGGCGTGACACTACCCCGCTGTGCAGTTGCCGGTACATCCGAGTGAGCTCGCCGTCGCCCAGTTGCCGCAGCAGATCGACAGTGCCGGCGTAGGCCGGATTGCTCATCACCACCGCCGGCTCGAACGGATCGATGATCGCCATGCCCACCGGCGCAGTCTCGATGAGCGTCTGGGTGAACGCATCGCGCTCCAGCAGCGCCGTGGTGCGCTTGCGCGCCGGCTCGATCACGCGCTTGCGGATATAGCGCATCGCGGTGCAAACCCCTGCTGTGTACAACAGCAACAGTAACGTCGCGACAATCAAAAGCGTGGCGTTCCCGAACAACAACTCGGCGGGTGCAACGGCATAGCGCACAAACCAAGGGTTGAACGGGAGATGGCGTTCAAAAACAATGCGTTGTCCGTCAGTGCGAAGCGTCATCTGCGAGCCGCCAAATAGCGGCAGCGTCGCGAGCGTTCTCATATGACGAGGCGTGGGCAGCGGAGTACCGGCACTGGCCACAATGATGCCCTCGACGGAAACGAGCTGGAGCGTTTCGCGCGTCTGATCGAGGTTGCGCATGCGCGGCGGGACAATCAGTTCCGGCGACATGCTTGTGCCTACGTAAAGCACCACGTGCCCTTCGAGGTCTCGGATGGGCACGAAGCTCGATACCGTCTTCACGTGTGTCACCGGGTGTTCGTAGTTATATGTCCAGAACGGACCGTCCTCTTGCCCCAGCGCTCTCGCTTGATACCGCTCGACCTTGTTCATCTCTGCGAGCATCGTCTTCGTGTCGCGCTCCAGATCGGCGGCACCGAACGATTCGCGACCGAGCGAGGGGCGATAGGCGGCGAAAGCGCCATCGGGAGAGATCAGGAACGTCTCGTCCTGCGAGTCGAACGGGCTCCAGAAATCGGCATCGAGCACCATCAACCGTGCCGTCAACCGGGACAGCATCTGTGCACGTTCCGGAGAAATCTCGGCCAGTTTGACGATTTCAAAATCGCCATCCCACGCCACCCCGCCGATGCGTGCCGCCGTACCCGGTTTCAACGCATTGAGCGGTTGCAGCACGCGATCCGCCAGCAGGCGAGTCGTGCCACCGGCGGGTGCAGAACTGGCCTGTACCGTGCGCGACATCGAGCGCGCTTGTTCATTGAAGACTTCGAGATCGCGAATCTCGCGCGAGACCGCCGCGAAGAACGACTCCGTCTTCTGGCCGCCCTGCCAGAGCGCACCGAAGACAGCGTAAGAGATCGCCGCCGCCCAGACGGACAACCCGAACAACAACGCGAGCACGCCCCCAATACGCAGCAGGCGGCCCGCGACGGCGATATCACGCGTCATCGTCTGAATAGGCATGGTCGCGAATGCTCGACGTCGCACGGACTCAAGCGGCAGTGGGCGCGTCGACCTCGCCTTCACGCGTGAGTTGCAACGGACTCGACGCGTGCAACTGGAACAGTTCCATGTCGTTGCGACAACCCAATTTGCACATGGCCATCCGCTTCTGGTTATTGATCGTCTTGGCCGAGCGTTTGAGCGCTTCGGCGATTTCGGAGACGTTATTGCCGCTCAGGTACATGCGCAGCACCTCCATTTCCTTCGGTGAGAGCGGACGACGCGTCGTCGGCTTGCGGCGCGACTGCTCTTCCAGAATTTGCTCGGCCCGCCCGCCGAGATAGCGCATGCCGCGACGGCAACGCTCCACGCACACCGTGATTTCGCGAAGATCGTCCGACTTCGTCATCACACCCAGCACACCGCAATCGTTCAGCGCGTGAATGATGGCCGGCTGCTCGATCGACGTGAACACGATGATCTTGATGTCCGGATATTTGCGGCGAACCCGCTTGATCATACCCAGCCCATCGCCGAACACACCACCGGGCATGCAGTAGTCGGTGATCAGCACGTCGACGGAATTCGTCTCGAGCGCCTCGAACAACTGCGTCGAGTTGGCGACCGGCGGCAACACGTGAAAACCGGGATCTGGTGCGAGCATCTCACGCAGCGTCGAAGAGACGATCGGGTGATCGTCGGCAATCAGAATTTTTACCATCATGTGCGGAATCCTTTTAAAAGAAGTCAGCCGTGGGCGCGCGCGATCGAGCGCCGCGTGTCTACGCGTCATGGCTTCCCAAAAGAGGAATGTGTGACGAAGCGGCACACAAAAAGATGACAGAAGCGTCACCGCGATGCAGTTGACGAAGGTCAGGTGCGGTGGCCGGTGCCGGCGCGTCCGTCCGGCGATCCTTCTGCTCCCCCGCTATCCTGCTATCCCGCAGTTGCCGCCGCAGGGGCCGGTGTTGCCGACGTGCCATCGACCGTCGTCCACGACGAGCACGTCTTGTATCCCGTGAGTCGCATCTCACCGTTGCCGATCACCGGCTTGATGCAGTACCGGATACGCACGCCACGCAGACCGGCGGAGGGCATCATGTCTCGCGCCCGGCCGACAACGCGAATACGTGTCGGTCCGGCCGCGGCTTCCCACAGATGCACACTGTCGGTCTCAGGCCAGTCCGCCATCCAGCGGTAGGTGCCGCTGACCACGCGCCCCACCTGCGGCGTGCCCGTCATGCCAACCGCTGCTGCGACCGGGCGCATGCGCGCTGTCACTTCGCGCGGCGCCGTCTCGGCGCGCGACAGCGTCGCGCCTTCGAGCGTGTCATGGTCGGCATAGGCCTGACTGACGCCTGGCGGTTGATGCTCGCTACACCCTGTCAGCAGTACAAACAACAACGTTCCGGCCAGCCCTGTCAGCGTGCGCCGAATCGGCACGTTGAATTCGCGGCGTTCCGGTGTGAGCGCAAAGCCAATCCGTTGCGTCGTTGTCATTAATTCAATCCCCCGTCGTACCGTCGGCAAGTGGCTCACCGTTTGCCCCCGTCGACGACCGGGAGAAATATAGGATAAGTCCACAATGTTCGGACGTATTAGCATTAGTTATAGGAAACATCCCAAGGCCAAATAGGCGGACAACCCCGCGACGTCCAAATAAAGCCCGCACAGTGCGTCAGACCGTATGCGGCAATGACGCACCCCACGTAGCGCGAGTGCTTACCGGACGCTGTGATTGACAGGCGTGCGCCGTAAAGATTCACTCTGACGCACTACACGAGACAGGATCGCCATTCGCGTACGCTGATGAAGCGTCGCTTCCGGGCAACGAAAAGTCACTCGAAAAGCGTTGCGAATTTCGAGGGATCCATAAGCAACGATATCGCGGCACTCAGGTGTGACGACTTGTGCCGATGAGAGGGATGCCGACGCTGACGCGAGCGCGCACACGGCCGAGAACGACTGCCTCGCGAACAGGCCGCAAGATCAGCCGCAACAGTCAACGGCAACTGTCAGCCGCAACTGTCAGCCACCAAAGGCCTTGAAGAACATACCGGCAGCGACGAGGGCCATCAGCACCGAGAAGAGTTGTTGCAGCCGGGCGGCGGCGAGACGGGGGGCAAGCAAGCGGCCGATCACCATGCCGGCGACAGCGCCCGCCACGAACAACCAGCCTTGCGTGCCCGGGTGCATGCCGTGCCACCATGCATTCGCGACCGTTCCCGCAGAGATCAGTGCGATGACGAACAGCGACGTCGCGACGATGCCGTGGACCGTGATATCGGAAAAGCGGCGCAATGCCGGAACAATCACGAAGCCGCCGCCCACCCCGAGCAGTCCGGAAGCGAACCCCGAGACCGCCCCGATGGCGCCCAGCGTGCTGGCGACGCGGCGGGTCCAGTGAAGGCGCCCTGTTGCCGGATCGAGCCGGCACGGCGGCGGCAGGACCACACTGCCCGCGACGCCGCCTTTACCTTGCGATGCGCGATACATGCGGCTGGCCACGATCAGCATGGCGAATGCAAAGAGCCCGACGAGCCAGTGTTCGGGCAGCCGATGCGCAACCCAAGACCCTAGTGGGGCGACACATACGCCGATACCGGCCATCAGCAGCGCGGCCCGGTATCTCACAAGACCGGCGCGCAGCCCTTGAGCGCTGCCGACGGCGGCACTGGCGCCAACCGCCAGCAACGCCACGGGGCCTGCCTGAGGCACGCCCCATCCGAGGCCGAAGACGAGTGCCGGGACGGCAAAGATGCCGCCGCCTGCGCCGGTCAAACCGAGCACGAGTCCTACGGCGGCGCCAAGGATGGCGGCCGTTGGTGACGAACTCATTGAGGCGAGCAGCATGGGGTGGATTCCGGCGTCGGCGATCTGGATCGAATCCAAATCACTATTGGTCATATGCTTATGACCAATGATTATATAGAAGCCGTCGAGTCACGGAAAGTGTGGCGATGCACAGCGGCCCGCAGCGGGAATCGCGCGAATACGGGGTGCGGGGGGTGCGGGGGGTGCGGGGGGTGCGGGGGGTGCGGGGGGTGCGGGGGGTGCGGGGGGTGCGGGGGGTGCGGGGGGTGCGGGGGGTGCGGGGGGTGCGGGGGGGAGGTGCGAGGGGTTAGGCGGGAGGTACGAATGGCGGTGGTGAGGAGTGACCGGAGCCCCTCTCCGAGGCGAGTTGAACACTGTCTGAGCAGCGGAGAGGGGCTTCGGTCGGTCCTGGGGGGAGGTGTTGGGGGTGTTGAGAAACGGAGTCAGGCGATGCGAAATACGGAAAGAAAATCAGGCGGCTGAAGCGCCCAGCGCTGCCGAAGCAGACCAACGGGGGGCTGAAGTCCACTGAGCGGCCAACGCGCGAATACGAGAATCGGGGGCTTCGCTAAGGAACTCAGCGGCTTTGACGAGAAATGCGGGTGTCGCCGTCTCCGGCACGTGGACAAGCCAAGAGAGTGCCTGATCGAAAGCGCCCTGCCCGATCAGCAGACGCGCGACGTTGAACTGTCCGCGAAAATCACCGCCTTCGGCGGCCTTCCGGTACCAGTCGAACGCGCACGCGATATCGCGTGGCACTTCCCAACCGTCTTCGTGAAAACCACCTAAAAGATTCTGCGACTTCGCGTGCCCCATCGCGGCGGCCTTCTGAAGCCACGCAAGCGCAGCCCCGCGATCTTGCGGACCGCCACGCCCGAGACTCAGCAGCGTCGCGAGGTTATACATGCCCCACGGCTCATCGCGGCGGGCCGACTGGCGATACCAATACAGCGCCACTTCATCGCTGGCCGGTACGCCCCAACCGTTCTCGTAGCAGCGCCCGACCATGTTCGCGGCCATGCCGTGCCCGGCGTGCGCCGCGCGCTTGAATCCTTCGAGCGCGGCCGCCGCATCACGCGTCACGCCGCGACCATCGAGCAGCCACTGTGCATAGACCACCTGCGCATCGACGTGCCCTGCCTGTGCGGCCGCCGCCAGCCATGCGGCCGCCGTTTCCGGCGGCCCCGCAAGGATGTCGCGAACCTGCGCAGGCGTGAGCGACGCAATCTGCGCCGGTTCAATACGCATCATCAATAGCGCGCCGTGAGCGAGACAATCGCGCTGCGGCCCGGCGCCATCGACGCATAGTGCGCCGGATAGGCCTGATCGAAGTAACGGCGATTGAACAGGTTCTGCACGTTGAGCTGTGCCGACAGATGCTTGTTCACGCGCCACGACGCCATCGCGTCAAAACGCCAGTACGCCGGAATCTCGCGCAAGTTTGCCGGATCGCCAAACACGCTCGACGTGTAGAACGCGCCGCCACCGACCGTCACCGACGGAATGATGTCGTACGTCGTCCACAGGCTGAAGCTGTTACGCGGCGTGTTCGGGAACTGGTTGCCGTTGTTCGAGATGGCCGTGCCCGTGCCGTTGTCCGTCAGTTCGCTCTTCATGTACGTGTAGCCGCCGAAGACCTGCCACTTGTCCGTCAGCTTGCCGGCGAAGCCCAGCTCAAGGCCCTTCACGTTCTTGCCGCCCACCATGGCATACGTGTTGTCGGCCATCGTCACGCGCGCATTGCTCGTCTCGATGTAGAACAGCGCCGCCGTCAGCAGCAGACGCTCGTTCAGCACGTTCCACTTCGTACCGATTTCATACGAGCGGTTCTTCTCCGGGGCGAGGTCCGCCGCGTTCGGGCCAACGCCACCACGGCCCGGTGTCAGACCTTGCGTCTCGCTGCCTTCGCCCAGCAACGCGCCGGCCGGCGTCGACGACGTAGCGTACGAGGCATACACGCTTGCGTAAGGCAGCGGCTTGTACACCACACCGGCCTGCCAGTTGAACAGCGTGTCGTCACGCGACACCGACTTGCCGCCGTTGGCGCGCGTATCGGTGAAATCCGTCGAATAACGGTCCACGCGGGCACCGAGGTTGATCTGCCATTCCTTCGACAGATCGATCGTGTCGAAACCGTAAATTGCGGCCGTCAACGTGCGCTGGAATGCCGGATCGTCATTCAGGCGAATGCTGCCGGTCCACGGATCGTACGGATTCGGGTTGTAGAGGCTCGTGCAGTTGTAGCCCGACGCAGCGCCGACGCCGCGAAGGCACGCATTGCCCGCGCCCGAACCGCTGCCTGCGGCCACCGTATAGGCGTCCTTACGGCTCGATTCGCGCGAGAACTCAGCCCCCACGTTGAAGCTGTGCTTGAACTGCCCCGTGTGGCCTTCGCCAAACAGTTCCGTCTGATTCGCAATGCTCCACACGTTGCTGTCACGCGTGTTCGCGCGGCGCCAGACCTTGCCGTTGGCCACGTTGCCCTGGCTGTCGTCCGGCTGCGTCCAGATGTAGCTCTGCGACGACTTCGTGTAGCGCGTCATGTTGCGCAGCGTGAGTGTCGGGGTGATGTCGTGCTCGATCTTGATCGTGCCGATGTCCGACGACGTGCGGCGGAAATCGCGGTCGTCGAGCCCGTAGAAGTTGTTCGGGTTGACCGAAGCCGGCCCCGTGCGACGCCCCGGTGCGTAGTTGTACGGAATGCCCGAATCCGGCAGGCCGTCCGATTGCATGTGGTAGTAGCTCGCGACGATGCGCGTGGGCGTACCCAGCCCGAAGGCCACCGACGGCGCGATACCCCAGCGCGAGTCGTAAATGGCATCGCGACCGGCCACACCGGCGTCGTGACCCATCAGGTTCATGCGGAACGCCGCGTGATCGCCGATCTGCCAGTTGCCGTCAGCCGTCATGCGCTTGTACTTGGCGTTGCCCAGGCCCACCGTGCCTTCCGCAAAGTTGCCCAGCTTGGCTTCCTTGCTGACGATGTTGACGCTGCCGCCCGCACCGCCGCGACCGCCGTAGGCGCCGCTCGCGCCCTTCACGACTTCCACCGACTCGGTGTTGAACATTTCGTGCGTCGTGGCACCCACATCGCGCATGCCGTCGACGAACAGGCTGCCTTGCGTGTCGTAGCCGCGCAGGAACGGACGATCGCCGAGCGGGTTACCGCCCTCGCCCGCACCGAACGTGATGCCGGGCACCGTGCGCAGGGCTTCCGTGAGGGTGCTCGAGCCCGTGCTTTGCAGCAGGGTTTCCGGGATGACCGTGACCGAACGCGGCGTATCGACGATCGGCGCCGTGAATTTCTGCGACGACGAGTAATCGACCTTGAAATTGTCGCGATTACCCGTGACGTTGGCGCTCGGGAGTTGCACGTCAGTCGACGTGCTCTTGGCGTCGGCGTCTGCGGCCATGGCGCCTTGCGCACTCAAAATTCCCACCAATGCTGCGCTCAACTGCGAGCGACGCAGCGTCATCGGTCCCACTTGCATCTTGGATTCCCCCCTGGAGATCGCTGGTTGTCTGCGATCCGTCTCCCAGTCTTGCTTTGTCGTTGTTCTGTACTTGCCAGGTGCCTGAAACGCGGACGACATTGCGTCACCCTCGCCTGATCCACTGCCCACTACCAATTACAGCCATCGAATCAATGCAATACCGACCACGAATCGCATTTCGTAAATACGAATTATTCCTATTTTTAACACCAGTTGCAAATGATTTGTAATATTTCCTGTAATACCCGTTACAACTGTTGCAAGAGGAACAAATGCATGCAGAAGCCGTGGACACGCCGGCGATCAGGCGATATAGGCCCGCGAGCGGGGCCGGAGTAAGGTCTGCGGGGGAAGGACGTGCAAAGCGGCGGAAGGAAAACGAAGCGGGCCGCTGGAACATCAGCGGCCCGAGGTCAGTCAGGTCCGTCCGGTCAACCTTTCGGCAGCGGCTCGGTGAGCAATGTGCCGGCCGGCGGGACAGTGGCGCCCTCGCCTGTTACGGTGGCCGCCGCCGACTCGGCGTCGAGTTCGGCCAGAATGTCGCCGGTGTGCTCACCGGGTGCGGGCGGCTCACGATGCGTCACCGGCCCATGGCCATTCATGCGGACCGGCGAAACGATCGTGTGGGTGGTCTCGCCGCTGGGCAGCACCATCGGCCGAACCCAGCCCATATGCGCAACTTGCGGATCGGCGAGCACCCGCGAATACGTGCTGATGGGCGTGCACGGCACACCGACAGCGCTCAGACGGGCGAGCCAGACGGCACGATCGTCGTGCATGAAGACCGGCTCCAGCACGTCGCGCAACACGGCCTGATGACGGGCCCGCTCCCGTGCGTTGGCAAATCGCGAGTCGTCGAGCAGATCCACGCGATGCACCAGCGCACAAATGGCCCGCCAATGTGCCTGACCGTCGAGATCCATGCCGAAGTACCCGTCTTTTGCACGGAACGTCGGCCAAGGTGCTGCTGGGCCGCCAAAACGGGCGTCGTCCGCCGTTCGCGGAATTCCGCCAACCGCCTCCGGTTCACTCGCGGCGTTCGCCGCTTCTTCACCCGCCCGCAACGCAGCAATGGCGAGCGTGGCGCCGAGCATCGGCACGTCGATATGCACCCCGCGCCCATGCTGTTGCGCGGCCACCAGCGCCGCCGACACGGAAAACGCGGCATACAGCCCCGCCGCCAGATCCGCGACAGGTAAATCGCGCGGTGCCTGACGCCCCGGCGTGGCACCCAACATGCCGCGCAACGCATCGATGGCGGGCACGCCGGGATGACCGGCCGAGCGCGGGCCATCCTGCCCGAATGCGGAAATGGAAACGTAGACCAGATGCGGCTGTACGACTGACAGCGCTTCATAGCCAAGCCCGGCGCGCACGAGCGTACCGGCAGGCAGGCATTCGATGACCACCTGCGCCCCACGCACCAGCGTATGAGCAAGGCTGCGGCCTTCGAGCGTGCCGAGATCGAGCGCTACGGAACGTTTGTTGCGGCGTAATCCCGTCTGCGCGGCAGCACCGAGCGGACCGTGTTGGCCTTGGCTTTCGTTGGTAATGTCGTCGACCGGATCGTCGACCATGATGACGTCTGCGCCCATGTCGGCCAGCAGCATGCCGCAATAAGCGCCCGCCGCGCCCCGACAGAACTCAATGACGCGGATCCCCGTGAGTGGTGCGTTCAATGTCTGACCCCTATTTGCCTGGTGTTTGTTGTAGTTCTCAACCTTGGCAACCGTCTGACGCGGTGTTGACGCATTCTAGTGCAATTACTCGACGCCGGTCACTGCGGAAAAAAGGGGGTGCTACCGCCCCGTTGCCACCGGGCAACAGGGCAAGGCGCGCCGGGTGGCAACGACATTCGTATGACACGGAAGGCTGCCCCGGCGTGCACGTTACAACCAACCCGCCTTGCGGAATTTCAAGAACAGCAGCAGATCGATGATGATCATCACGCCGACGCAGACCGGATAGCCGTACTGAAACTTCAACTCGGGGATATCGGCGAAGTTCATGCCGTAGATGCCCGCAATCATCGTCGGCACCGCGAACAGTGCGGCGAACGAGCCAAGCCGCTTGGTCGTCTCGTTCTCGGTGAGCGAGATCATGCCGAGATTCACCGAGAGCGCGGTGGTCACCATTTCGCGCAGCATGTCGATGTTCTTGGTGATGCGCTGCAAATGGTCGTATACATCGCGGAAATACTCCTGCATGCCGCCACAGAGCTTCGGGGCCATCGCGCCGAACAACTTGCTAACCGCCTCCATAAGCGGCACGCATGCGTGTTGCAGTGTGATGAGTCGCCGCTTGAGCTGATACAGATCCTCGATGATTTCGCGCCCCTTGGCTGGCTCGTTGCGCGTGAAAATCTGCTCCTCGATGGCTTCGAGTTGCGCTTCGAGATCGTCGAATACCGGGAAGTAGCTGTCGACAATGGCGTCCATGAGCGCGTAGAGCACGAAGATCGCGCCTTGCTTGAGCAAGTGCGGCTCCTTCTCTGCGCGCGCTCGCACAGCCCCTAACCCCTGCGTCGCGTTCGAGCGCACCGAGAGCACGTAGTTGTGCCCGGCGAAGATGGCGACCTCGCCGATGGAGAAGTCGCCGTCGGCGTCTTTGTTGAGCACGTGAAGCACGGCAAAGAGCGAGTCGCCGTACTGTTCGATCTTCGGGCGCTGATGACCATGCTGCGCGTCTTCGACCGCGAGATCGTGCAGGCCGAACTCGTGCTGCATCTGCGCGAGTTCTCCGGGCCCCGGGTCTTTGAGTGCCACCCAGACGAAGCAGTGCGGACGTTCGAGATAGTCCGAAATTTCATCGGGGTGCAGGTCGGCGATCTTGCGGCCATCCTCATAGGCCACGCAGTTCACTAGCATTCGAATCCTTGGTCGAGGCGGCTACCCTGTCCCGCTTTCGCGCGCGCCAGCGCCAGGCACTGCATTCGCGCCGTCCTCGACTGACGACGCGAACCGTGTCTCCTACGCCTGCGCCGTCTTTTGCAGCGGCAGCCGGATATGAACAATGCCCGCTTCCATCTCTTTGTCTTCCACAAAGCCGAGGTGCCGGGCGAGTGTCAGCATACGCGTATTTGCCGTGAGTACATAGCCGATGAGTTCCCCCGTACCGCGCTTGCGGCTGTAGTCGACGATATGCTCCATCAGTGCCCTCCCCAGCCCCCGGCCCTGCGCGGCAGGACTCACCGTCACGGCAAACTCGGCCACGGTGTTGTCGGGGTCTGCAAGTGCCTGCACCACACCGAGCAGCCGCGTGTTCCCTTCGTCGTCCTTTTCCGTCGCGACAAACGTCATCGACCGGTCGTAGTCGATCTGCGTCACGCGCGCCATCTGCGAGTGCGACAACTCCTTGATCAGCCCGAAGTAGCGGAACTGCACATCCTGCGGGGTGAGCGTGTGGAAGAACTGGTTGTAGGCGGGCTCGTCCTCCGGGCGGATCGGACGCACGCGCACCGGCTTGCCCCCGGCATCGACCGTGCTTTCCAGCTCCTGCGGATACGGGCGGATGGCCAGGCGGGCGTGCCCCGGCGCCATCGGCTTGCGCGCCACGATGCGCGCGTCAAGGGCCAACACGCCGTGCGAATCGGCGAACAGCGGATTGATGTCGAGCTCGGCAATCTCGGGCACGTCGCACACCAGTTGCGAGAGCTTCACGAGCGTGAGATAGATCGCTTCGTGATCGGCAGCGGGTCGACTGCGATAGCCCGCGATCAGTTTCGACACGCGGGCCCGCGCCACCATATCGCGCGCCAGATTCAGGTTCAGCGGCGGCAGCCCAATCGTGCGATCGGCAATCACTTCCACGGCCGTGCCGCCCTGCCCGAACAGCAGCACCGGACCGAACACGCTATCGGTGGCCACGCCGACGATCAATTCGAAAGCTTCGGCGCCGTTGGCCATGCGCTGCACCGAGTAGCCGGTCACGCGCGCATCGGGTTTGGCGGCGAGTGCCCGTTTTCGAATCTGGCGGGCGGCGTCCAGCGCCTGCTCTGCCGTTTCGATATTGAGCACCACGCCGCCGACGTCCGACTTGTGCGTAATGTCGGGTGAAATCAGTTTGACGGCCACCGGGAACCCGAGGCCCTGCGCCAATTCGGCGGCGTGCTCGGGCGTGTCGGCCACCACGGTCTCGACGACGGGAATGCCATACGCGGCAAGCACCCCCTTGGCCTCCGGCTCTGTCAGCAATTCACGCCCCTCGCGCATCGCGTCGCCGACGATGGCGCGCACCCGCGCCACATCCGGTGAGAAGCCGGGCGGAATCGACGGCGGCGTTTCCATCAGCAACGATTGGTTGCGGCGGTAGTTCACCGCTTCGAGGAAGGCGCGTGCGGCATTCTCCGGCGTGTCGTAGGTCGGCAATCCGGCCTCGCGGCAAATGCGTCGCGCGCGCTCGGCCGTCTCGCCCCCCAGCCAGCACGTGAACACGTTCTTCGATGGCCGGGGCAGCGCGGCCAGCGCGTGCGCCACGTCCACACTCGGCATGACAGCCGTGGGCGCCTGAATGAACAGCACTGCTGCCGTCTCCGGGTCTTCGCACAACGCTGCGAGCGTCGCCGTATAGCGCGCGAGATCCGCGTCGCCACCGATGTCCACCGGATTCACGCGGCCCACGGTTTTCGGCAGCGCTGCGTCGAGCGCGTCGCGTGTCTTGTCCGACAGATGGGCAAGCTTGCCGCCGTCGAGCACAAGGGCGTCGGTCGCCATCACCCCGGCGCCGCCGCCGTTGGTCATGATCGACAACTTGTCGCCGTAGAACGGTCGCAAACGCGCCAGCGTCTCGACGGCGGCAAACAGTTCGTCGGTGGTATTCACGCGCAACATGCCCGCGCGGCGAATCGCGGCGTCATAGACGTCATCAGCCCCGGCCAGCGCCCCCGTATGCGACGCAGCGGCCTGCGCCCCTTCCGGCACCCGGCCCGATTTGATGACGACCACTGGCTTGTTGCGAGAGGCGGCGCGCGCCGCCGACATGAACTTGCGCGCGTCGCGAATCGATTCCATGTACATCAGGATGGCGTCGGTGCGCGGATCGCTCGCGAGGTAGTCGAGCATGTCGCCAAAGTCCACGTCGGCACTGTCGCCCATCGAGACGAAATGCGAGAAGCCGATTTCACGTGCGTCGGCCCAGTCGAGCACAGCGGTGGTCAGCGCGCCCGATTGCGACACGAAGGCGAGATTGCCCGCCCGTGCGCCCATGTGGGCAAAGCTGGCATTGAGCCCGATGCCGGGACTCAGCATCCCGATGCAGTTTGGCCCGAGAATACGCAGCACGTGCGGCTTGGCGTTCTTGAGCATGCGATCTTGCAGCGTCACGCCGTCGCGATCGCGCTCACGCGCGAGCCCCGAGGTGAGCACCACCACGGCACGCGTGCCACGCTCGCCGAGGTCGCGAATCAGATCGGGCACCGTGGCGGGCGGCGTGCAGATCACCGCAAGATCGGGGGCCTGCGGCAGGTCGGCCACGTCGCGGTAGCACTTGCGTCCCGCGAGCGTCGAGTACTTCGGATTGACCGGATAGATCGCGCCCTCGAAGCCGCCGTCGATCACGTTTTGCAGCACGGTCGTGCCCACACGACGCTCGCGGTTGGACGCCCCGATGACGGCGACCGACTTCGGCTGGAACATTTGGCTCAGATTGCGGGTGGTCATAACGGCTCCGGGGGCAGTAACAGGGGAAACGGGCGGGAGGAGTCAGGCAGAGATGACAAATGCGCGCCCCGGACCAAGGCCGGCGCGCGCATTCACGATAAATCGACCGCCGGCTGCTGCCAGCGGCCGGATGGGGCTTACTCGCCGCGAAGGTGAGCCTCGACCTTCCAGAGGTGATCGTCGACACCGCGCGAGATTTCGGTAAAGACATCCGACGTGGTGGCATCGCCGATCTCGGCCGATGCGTCGATCAGGCCGCGAATGATTTCGCCATAGGCGGCCAGCGCTTCGGCCAGTGCCGCGGCGTGATCAAGCCCGCGTTTGAACTCGTTCTTGTACTTCGGCAGTTCGGTCTTTTCAGCCACCGTCTGCACACGTCCATCAGCCACGCCGCCGAGGGCGACGAGACGCTCGGCGCACAGGTCGGCCCATTCGATCGCGGCGTTATACACGTCGTCGAACAACAGATGCAGTTCGATGAAGCCCGGGCCGTGCACGTTCCAATGCGCCTGCTTGGCCTGACGCTGGACGTCGATGCCGTTGATCAGCCCGCGATTGAGCAGATTGACCGACTCGATCCGGATCTTTTCACCGAGGGTGTTACGCGTATGGTTCAGAGCCATTTCACACTCCTGCTGACGTCTGGCAGCACAGCGGCTGCCGGGGGGAGGAATCCGCCGGTTTCAGGCAGCCGGGGCCACCTGGGCGGACGAACGGAAACGCTGATCGGGGAATCGTGCCGCGTCATGCGATGGCATCAAAGGCCGCGCATGCCCCGAATTTGAAGGCTAGGTAGCGGCGGAAGTGGACGACGCACCGTGCGCCACGCCTCGCAATTTGAAGCCGGCCAACACGAGCAGTACTCCCCACACGATGGCCCACGCGCCGATGGCCCAGATGAGCGCCAACGCACCGGCACCCGGCTGCCACATGATGAACACGGCAAACAGAATGCTGAACACGCCGGAAAGAATGATCCACAGCTCGCCCTTGATCTCGCGGCGCAACGCGATACCGGCTGCAATTTGCAGCACGCCGGTGACGAAACTCCAGGCAACGATATAGATAAGCAACGCAACGGCGGTCAACGCCGGGTTGAGATAAGTCAGGACACCGATGATGATGCCGGCAACGCCTTGCAACAGCGGCAGCCACCATTCGGCGTGTTCCTTGCGCGCGCTCCAGGCACCGGCGAGAGAAAAGACCCCGTCGACAAACGAAAACGCGCCGAAGCACAGCACTAGCACGGCAAGGGTTACACCGGGCACCGTAAATGCCGCGATCCCGAAGACAACGGCGAGTACGCCGCGCAAAACAAGCAACCACCAGTATTTCGACAGAAGTCTGAGCATGGCATCCCTCTCGTGAAATATCCGCAGGCAGCGAACACAGACGGCGGGCGGCGCGTCTCGCGCGGGTAGCGCAGACGACGCCCGATACGCGTCAAGAGGTCATTCTAGAGACGGCGACGTAACGAGAGCAAGTGAAATATGCGCGAATGCTTGTGCCGCGCGCGCAGGCTTTGATCGCCGTCATATCGTCCTGCGACACGGTGTCGCACGGGGCGCGAGTCCAACGGCATGTCTGTTGCGCCACATCCACGCGTGCGCACTGCGTCTCGCCGAAACATGCGCGTTGCGCGTATGCCAGTGACACGGGAAGCGCGGCCTCTCGTCCCATTGTTGGGAACATTCCGAAAGCCTTGCAAGCGCTCCCATTCCGCGCAAATGCCTTAATAAACTACGTAGACAGCGTCGGTAAATCAGATGTCACTCACGCTGTTCGCGTAGTGCCACGCCGCGCCTCCTAGTGCCTGAAAGCGCTTCGAATGACCTCACTTTCAAATAGGACTCCGAAGGAGAACGACGATGAAGAAATCGCTGCTGTGCCTGGCCCTGTCCGGGGCTGCCGGATTGCTTGCATTGAATGGCCCCGTACATGGCGCCACTTACTCCAACGGCTCGGCGACGGCAACGATGCTGGTGTCGCTGACCATCCTGCCGGGATGCACCATCGCCGCCACGCCGATGACGTTCACGCCCGTGCAAGGCTCGGCCACCGGGCCGGTGTCAAGCACCTCGACGCTCACCGTGATCTGCACCTCGTCAACCGGCTACAACATCGGCCTGAACGCCGGCACGACCGCCAGCTCCACCGAGACCAGCCGCCTGCTCGCGGGCACGCTTACCGGCAACACCACGACCATCCCGTTCGGGCTCTATCAGGACTCTGGCCACGCCACGCCGTGGGGCAACACGCAAGGCACCAATACGCTGGGCGACTCAGGTAGCGGCGTGCTGAAAACCTACACCGTCTACGGGCAGGCAACGCTCTCGGCCACCATGCCGACACCGGACGCCTACACGTCGACGGTAACGGCGACGGTGTATTTCTGAGGCCATCGCGATGACGACTCCATCGAGACCCGACGCCCGCCGCCATGCCGCCCGCGCGGCCAGCGGTGCCTTTGTCGCCCTGTTGACGCTGGGCGTGACCGACGGCCATGGCGCGAGCCTTCAGGTCTCGCCCGTGATCGTCAGCCTCGCCCCGACGCAACCTGCCACCACGCTCACGCTGGGCAACACCGGCGATTTGCCGATTCACGGGCAATTGCGCCTGTATGCCTGGACGCAGCGAGACGGTGAGAACGTGCTCGTGCCGACCGAAGCGCTGATCGCCAGCCCGCCGATCTTGCGCATCGAACCGGGTGAGCAGCAGATTGTGCGGCTCGTGCGCTTGAGCGCCGAGCCCACGCAAGGCGAACAGAGCTATCGGCTGCTGGTCGACGAACTGCCTGCGGTGGCCGAAGCACCGGCGGAAGGCGTCACCATTCGCCTGCGTTATTCGCTGCCCGTATTCGTGCAGGCAAACGATGCGAGCGCGCCGTCGCTGCGCTTCGACGTGCACTGGCTTCGGGGCGAACTGGAAGTGCATAACGACGGGGAGCAGCACGCCCAATTGGGCGCCACGCGTGTGCTGGACGCCACGGGCCGGAGTGTCGAGCTCACCCACGGGTTGCTGGGCTACGTACTGGCCGGCCAGACGCGGCGCTTTGCCGTGCGGTGGCCATCAGGCGCACCACCGATCCCGCCGTTCACCGTGGAGTCGCGCATCGATACGGTCCCGATGCGGTTTGCTGCCAGCCCGGCAACGGACGGTGTCCGGTAACCGTGGCCATGCGCCCCTCGCGCCCCCCGCCCCCACTGCCGCGCCCTCGGCCGCCCCGAGCGCCGCGGCGTGGTGCGCGTGGTGCGCGTGGCGTCGGGTGCTGTGGCCATCGTCATGGTGTCGACGATGGCCCTGAACGGTCCGGCGTCGAGCGCGGCGGCATCGTCCACCGCACCCGCAGCGGTGTCCTCCATATCATCGGTTTCCGAAGAAAGTGCTGACGTGCCGTCAGCGATGGCAATGCCTCGGCCCGACGGCCGCTACGTTCTCGATGTGCTAATCAACGGTCAGGCAACCGGGTTGCTGGCGCCGTTCACGCGGCGCAACGGCGACTGGTTCGTCAGCGCCGGCGACTTGCGCAGGCTTGGCCTGTCCGCCAACGCGCTGCCGCGCGACGACGCTCGGGAAGTCGCGCTCGATACGCTCGACGGCGTGCAGCTCGCCTACGATGCCACGCAGCAGCGCATCGATCTGCTTCTGGGCGACGCCTGGCTGACGCCCTATCGCGTCGGGGGCATGCTCACCGAGGCCGTGAATGCCACGGCAGACCCCGGCCTGATCGTGAATTACGACGGCTACGTGCAGCGCGACAGCCGAACGCAGGCGTCAGTGTGGAGCGAAGTCCGGGGCTTCTGGCCGGGCGCCACCGTGTCGCAGACCGGTCTCGTCGAACACTCGCCATGGCGGCGCGGCTACCTGCGCTACGACACCGCGTGGCAGTACAACAATCCGGCCACGCTGACCAGTTGGACAGCGGGCGATCTCATTACTGGCTCACTGTCATGGAGCCGCTCCGTGCGGATCGCCGGACTGCAATGGCGGCGCAACTTCAGCTTGCGGCCCGATCTCGTCACGTTCCCCGTGCCCGCGTTGCGCGGCAGTGCCGTCGTGCCGTCCTCGGTCGATCTGTATCTCGATGGCGTGCGGCGCTTTGGCGGCCACGTGCCGCCGGGCCCGTTCGTGATTCAGGAAGCGCCGGGGCTGACGGGCGATTTGCAGGCGAGCGTCGTCACGCGCGACGCACTTGGGCGCGAGCAGATCACGACTGTGCCGCTCTACATCGATCCGCGCCTGCTCGCCAAGGGACTGTCGAGCTTTTCGCTGGAAGCCGGTTTGCCGCGCGACGACTATGGCGTGCGTTCGTTTTCGTATCGGCATCATCCGGTCGCTTCGGTAGCCGCGCGTTACGGGGTCACCGACACGCTCACGCTCGAAGCACAGGCGCAAGCGGGGCGGCGGCTCGCCATGGGGGGCGTTGGCGCGCTGATGGCCTTGCGGCGCGCCGGGGTCGTCAGCGTCGCCATGGGGGCGTCCGGCGGGCGTCGCACCGGTGCGCAATGGAGCGCGGGTTATCAGTACATTTCCCGGCATGTGAGCCTCGATGCGCAGATCATCCGCACGGCAGGCCGATATCGCGATCTCCCCTCGCTCGACGGCTCACCCGCCGCCAATGCCAGCGAACGTGTCAGCGTCTCCGTGCCGTGGGGCCGGGGCGGCACGGCGTCGCTCGCCTACTTTGGGCAGCGGGCACCGCGCCAGCCTGCCACGCGCGTGCTGTCCGCCAGCCTCAACGTCCCGGCAAGCTCACGCGGCATGCTCTCGATCGGCGGCTTTCGCGACCTCGCCCGACGGCGCTCGCACGGTGTGTTTGCCATGTTGAGCCTGCTGCTGGGGAACGGTGTACTGGGGAGCGCCTCCGTCACGCAACAGGATGGGCAGACACAAGCGTGGGCCTCAGCAGGCCGCACGCCCGACTATGGCGGCGGCTGGGGTTGGCAAGTCCTCGGGGGGCGGGCGTTCTCGCAGCGCACCGCGCAGGGTGAACTGCGCTATCTCGGACGTCATGGCGAAGTGTCGGCACTGGCGCAGCAAGTGGGCCGTCAGCGCGGCGCGGCCCTCGGCATGACCGGCGCACTCGTCGTCATGGATCGCAGCGTGCACGCCACCCGGCGCACTTACGACGCCTTCGCCCTCGTCAGCACCGACGGCCGCGCCAATGTGCCGGTGCTGCGCGAGTCAGTGCCAATCGGGCATACCGATGCGCGCGGCTACTTCCTCGTGCCGGATCTGAACGGGTTCGAGCAGGCACGTATCGGCATCGATCCCATGCACCTGCCCGCCGATCTGGAAGTCGTCACGACCGAGCGGCGCATTGCGCCGCAAACCGGCGCCGGTGTGCTCGTGCGTTTTCCCGTGCGGCGATATCAAGCGGCGCTGATCACGCTCGTGAGCGCCGCCGGTGTGCCGCTCAAGCCCGGCGTGTCGGTGCGTCATGTGCAAAGCGGCTTCGTCACCGTCGTGGGCTACGACGGCGAGACATTCGTCGACACGCTCGCCCCGCGCAACACCCTTGAATCGCACGACGGCGTGCAGCGCTGCCGTGCAACGTTCGCCTGGCGGGCCCCGCCCGATGGCGAGATTGCCCGCGTCGGCCCGCTCGTCTGCATTCCGTTCGGTGCGCTGGCACGCGAGGCCAAGTCGCGTCGCCCGAGTGCGCAGGCGTCGTCATCCCGGGGAGAAGGTTCATGACCTTACACGCGCCTGTCTGGGTCGCCGCTTGCCTCTGTGCTTTCAGTCCATTGGCTGCGGCGCAAACCTGCTCGATCGGTACGCCGACGCTGGCGTTCTCCGCCTTCAGCCCGATCTCCGGCGCGGCGCTGTCGGCCACCGGCACGATTCCCGTGTCATGCACGTTTCCGCTGCTCGGCGGCAACCCGAACGTCAAGCTCTGTCTGGCGCTCAACGCCAGTCAGCCGCTCACGCTCGTGAATTCGGGCAGCGCGATCAACTTTGGATTGTTCATCGACCCGGCCTTCTCGACCGCCTGGGGCAACAGCACGGCCAACGTCATCGCCGTGACCCTCGCGCGTAACATCCTCGGCGGCACGGTTACGCAGAACGTCAATCTCTACGCACGCATTACGGCGTCACAGACCACCGTGCCCACGTCATCTAACGGCAACACGGTCTATACGCACGCTTTCGCCGCCACCGACGCCACGCTGCAATACGCGTCGTATGCTGCGCTCTCCCCTGCACCGGCCTGCGGCAGCGCGATGACAGCCGCCGCCGGTGTGCCCTTCAACGCGAATGTCACGGTCATCAACAACTGCACGATCGCGGCCGCCAACATCACCTTCGCCACGCAGTCCACGCTCAGCAAGGCCGTAACGGGCAGCAGCACGCTCACCGTGCAATGCACGAAGAACGATGCGTTTCGCATCAGCCTGTCGGGGGGATTGGGGGGCACCGTGGCGGCGCGCTCGATGACGGGGCTCACCGCTTCACGCGTGAGCTATCAGCTCTATCTCGACAGCGGATACAGCACCATCTGGGGCGATGGCACGTCAGGCACGTCGCAGCTCACTGGCATCGGCACCGGCGTCGTGCAGGCCGTGCCGATCTACGCGCGAGTGCCCGTGCAGACGACACCCGCGCCGGGTCTCTATACCGACACGGTCACCGCGACGATTCAGTTCTAACCTCGGGTGCTGGGCGCTCAGATGGCGTCCGCACGCGGCGGCTTGAGCGGCAATACCTGTACGCGATCGCCTTGCTTGACGCCGAGTGCTTTCGCCGCAAGCGGACTCAGGGTGAACGCCCGCCGCTCCGGACGCCCGGTGACGAGCGTGGCGCGAAACCCGCCAAGCCCCAGGCACGCTACGAGATAGGGTTCTGCGTTGGCGACTGGCGGCACGCTGCCGTCATCTGCACCGATGTTCACGCTCAGATACCGGCTGTCGCGCGCGGCACGCAGATCGGCCACCCGCGCTTCGAGCACGGGGCCGCTGTCGAAGATATCCACGTGTGCCCCGGAGCGCAGCCCTTCCTGTTCCAGCAGACGCCGTGCCGGCAAGGTGTCGCGATGCGTCACACCAATGGCGGCCTGCGCCTGCGGCGAGAGAAAGTCCACGTAGATCGGATACTTCGGCATCAATTCGGCCACAAACGACTTCTTGCCGATCGACGTCAGATAGTCCGCCTGATCGAAATCGATTTTGAAGAAGTGTTGACCGAGCGACTGCCAGAACGGACTCTGCCCGTTGTCGTCGAAGAACCCGCGCAATTCGGCGCACACGTGCGGGCCAAAACGCTCCGGGAACTGCGCCATGAAAAGGAATCGCGCCTTCGAGAGCAAGGCGCCGTTGCCATGCCCCCGCCATGCCGGGTCAAGCAGCAGCGAACACAACTCGCTATAGCCGGTGAGATCGTTCGAGAGCGACAGCGTGAGCATGCGCGACCACACGTTCAACTCGCGGCTCGCGTGCACGATCGTATCTTTGCGGTACGTATAAAACGGCTGCTCAAGCCCCACGGCCGCTTCAATGCCGCACACACCGGCGATGGTGCCGGTCGCGACATCTTCCATCACGAACAGATAGCCCTGCTCGGCCGTCGGGGCGCGGTCATCTAGCGTGGCAGTCACGCGCTCAAGGCGCGCTTCGAGCGCTGCCGGATCGGGTTTGAACGACGTCATGCCCGGGCCCGCGAGTGCGGCGAGCTTCAGTAGCGCAGGCAGGTCCTCGCGGCGCGCCTGACGTACGACGCGAAGCGATGTGGCCTCTGACGTGGCGTCATTGGCACTCGTGCTTGCCCCAGCGCCCGAATGTGCCGCCGTGGCGTCGCCCGGCGCCCCACGATTCGCCGCTTCGTCCTGCACGGGCGAGACTTTCACCGCTTTCGATTGACGCGTCATGGCATATCCGGTGGAACGGCGTTGGACCGCAGGGTGCTGCTGGTTACCGCGAGTTGCCGCTAATTGCAATAAGGGCCGGAGCGACGTTCCCGTCGGTCCGGCCCGAAGTCATGCAGGCAGACGAATGAACACGCGCGCGTGCTCAGTCAATCGGCAGCCGTTCAGGCGGCCTTTGCCGTGGCTGCCAGTGTCGCAACGGCCTTCTCGAGCGAGGCGAGGCCCGCATCGATGTCGGCGAACGGAATGTTCAGCGACGGCGCGAAACGCACCACATCGCCACCGGCGATCAGCAGCATCAGGCCATTCTTCTCCGACTCGGACACGATTTCCTTGGCACGGCCCGCGAAGGCCGGCTTGAGCACAGCACCGATCAACAGGCCCATGCCGCGCACATCAGCGAACACGCCGTGACGCGCGTTGATCGCTTCAATGCCCTTGATGAAATGATCGTGACGCGCCTTCACGCCGTTCAGCGTCTCGGCGGTGTTGATCAGTTCGAGCACGCGCCCCGCGATGGCCGTCGCGAGCGGGTTGCCGCCGTATGTGCAGCCGTGCGTGCCCGGCGAGAAGCTCGCGGCGATCTTGCTGGTGGTGAGAATGCCGCCGATCGGAAAACCGTTGCCGAGCGCCTTGGCGGTCGTCAGGATGTCCGGCGTCACGCCATATTGCTCGTAAGCGTAGAGCGTGCCCGTGCGGCCGACGCCGGTCTGCACTTCGTCAAAAATCAGCAGCGCGCCGTGCTTGTCGCACAGGTCGCGCAGGCCCTTGAGGAATGCCGGGTCAGCCGGCAGCACGCCGCCTTCCCCTTGCACCGGCTCGACGATGACGGCAGCCGTCGCGTCAGAGATGGTGGCCTCGAAGGTCTTCAGATCGTTGTACGGCAGGTGCATGATGCCGGCCGGCAGCGGACCGAAACCTTCGGTGTACTTGGCCTGACCGCCGACGCTCACGGTAAACAGCGAGCGGCCGTGGAACGAGTTGAAGAACGAGATGATTTCGCTCTTATCCTTGCCGCCACGTTCCGCCGCATGGTCGAACGCGTAGCGACGGGCCAGCTTGAGTGCGGCCTCGTTGGCTTCGAGCCCCGAGTTGCAGAAGAAGGCCTTATCGGCGAACGTCGCGTCGGTCAGCGCCTTGGCCAGACGCAGCACCGGCTCGTTGGTGTAGCCGTTGCCGATGTGCCAGACTTTGCGTGCCTGCTCTTCGATGACCTTCACCAGCTCGGGGTTCGCATGACCCAGCGCGTTGACCGCGATACCGCCGGTGAAATCGACATACTCACGACCTTGCTGATCCCACATGCGCGAGCCTTCGCCGCGCACGGGCACCATCTGGGCAGGAGCGTAATTGGGCACCATTACGTCGTCGAACGTCTGGCGGGTCACAGCGATTGGCTGGCTCATGACTACCTCGTGAAATCTGGGTGCAATCGGTGATTGCGGAGCAGGCCCGGACAACGGTCACTGCCCTGTAAAAGAAGACCTGGCTGGGGGCTCAGGGCGCCGGCGGCGCGCGGGTGTCTTATGGCACCTGACGCGCGTACCCTCGCATTGTAATCAGATGCGGCGCGCGGATACACCGTCGCGCGCATCGGAATCAAACGAACTACAAGAATTACAAGACTTTGCGTAAGAATTCGCGCGTGCGCTCGTGCTTCGGCGCCGAGAAGATCTGTTCCGGATGGCCCTCTTCCATGATCACGCCCTGATCGATGAAGAGCACGCGATCGGAGACTTCCCGCGCAAACCCCATTTCGTGCGTGACCACCACCATCGTCATGCCTTCTTCGGCGAGCGACTTCATGACTTCCAGCACTTCGCCCACGAGTTCGGGGTCGAGCGCCGAGGTCGGCTCGTCGAACAACATGACGGTCGGCTGCATGGCCAGTGCGCGGGCAATCGCCACGCGCTGCTGCTGGCCGCCGGAGAGCTGGTTCGGGAACGCATCGATCTTGTCGATCAACCCGACCTTGCGAAGCAGTTGCTCGGCAACCGTCACGGCCTGATCACGCTTCAGGCTGTTGACCTGCATGGGCGCGAGAATCAGGTTCTCGAGCACCGACATGTGCGGGAACAGGTTGAAGCGCTGGAACACCATGCCGACGCTTGCGCGCATGGCATTCATGTTCGTCTTCGGGTCTTCGACGTGGAAGCCGTTGACGAGCACTTCGCCGCCACTGACGTCTTCGAGTCCATTCAGACAGCGCAGGAACGTGCTCTTGCCCGAGCCTGACGGCCCGATCACGCACACCACTTCGCTTTCTTCGATTCGGCAGGTAATGCCGCGCAGCACGTGCGTCTCGCCGTATTGCTTTTGCAGGTTGTTAACGACGATCACCTTGGCCGTACCTCGTTTCCAGATGTTGAACAAATGCCGACAGCACCAGCGTAATCACCCAGTAGATGAGCGAAATCGTCAGGTACGGCTCCCAATAACGAGCATAGGCGCCCGATACGGTCCGTGCGGCGTACGCCAGTTCCGCCAGCCCGATGGCCGACGCCAGCGACGAGTCCTTCACGATCGCGATGGCGTTGTTGCCCAGCGGGGGCAGCATGCGGCGAAACGCCTGCGGCAGTACCACCTTGCGCAGCGTCTGCATGTAGGTCATGCCGAGCGAGCGGGCCGCTTCGGCCTGACCGCGGTCGATCGACTGGATACCGGCGCGGAAGATTTCCGACACGTAGGCACCCGCGTTGAGCGAGATCGCCAGCACGGCCGACATGAACGCGCCGTACTGCGAGCGGATTTCACGCGCCAGATCGCCGCTGATAAGCAGACCGCCCGACGGGTTGATCAGCATCGGCATGAGCGCGAAGTGGATCAGCAGAATCTGAACGAACAGCGGCGTGCCACGGAAAAAGCTGACGTAGAAGCGCACCGGGAGCTGCACACCGTAGCGCAGAAAATACTTGTAGAAGCCGTGACGCGCTTCGGCCAGACGACCGACGCCGAGCACAAGCCCGAGTAACGTGCCAGCGATCACACAGATCACCGTGCACTTGAGCGTCATCAGCGTGCCTTCGACAAACAGAGGCATGTACTCGCTGATGATGTTCCACTGGAACCCACCCATGAAGCACCTTTATACAAAATGAAACGAACCGGCTTGCCGGCAGAAAAACGCTCGCGGCCCGGGGGTTGACGTCGATGCTCTGACGATCAGCTCACGGGCCGCGAGAGGCCAGATGACTGGCGCGCGTGGCGCGAATCTTACACGCGTTACTTATTGTTGCGGCAGCGTCGGCACGTCGGCGTCGAACCACTGCTTGTAGATCTTGGCGTAGGTGCCGTCAGCCACGATCTTCTTCAGACCGGTGTTGATCTTGTCGAGCGCGACCTTGTTGCCCTTCTTCACGGCAATACCGAAGTACTGACGCTTGAACTTGCTGTCGTAGACCAGCTTGAACGGCTTTTCCGGATGGCTCTTGATGTAGAACTTGATCACGCCCACGTCGCCCACGGCAGCGTCGACACCGCCGCGATACAGCTCTTCGAGCATGAGCGGCGTGTTGTCGAAGCGGCGGATCGAGGTGCTGGCACGGCCGAGTTCTTCCGAGACGGCGATGTCGCCGGTGCTCGAATTGACCACGCCGACTTGCAGCTTCTTCAGGTCGGCCAGATTGGCGACCTTCGAGCCCGGCGACGTGATGATGACCTGATCGGCCGGGAAATACGGGGCCGAGAAGTCGACCATTTCACGACGCTTGTCGGTGATGGTGATGCCCGAAATGATGATGTCGCGGTCGCCTTGGTCGAGCGTGGCGAAGATGCCTTCCCACGGCGTGCTGACCAGCTTCACGTTGAACCCGCCCGCCTTGCCGATCGCCTTGATGACGTCGATATCGAAGCCGACCAGCTCTTTTTGCGGCGTTTCGAACTCGAACGGACGATAGGTACCGCCTGCGCCCACGGTGTACGTGGGGTCGGCAGCTTGCACTGCCGGCACAGCGGCGAAAGTCGTCAGAAAACAGGCGGCGGCCAGCACAAGGCGCTTCGTCAACATGTTGATTTCCTAGGCGAGAATTCGTAAAAGAGCGCAATGATACTCCTCGCCGACCCCGAAACGAAAAAAACCCGCCGAAGCGGGTTTTCTCGTTGCGATCTCGCGACGTGGGACGCAATTCCCATGAAATGGGAACGCCGCCAGCGCCGCCGTTCAGAACGCGCCGGCAGCAATCGGCCCCGCGCTCTCGCCCGGCCCGAACACCACGTCCCGGTAAGATTTGCCCGCCGGGATCATCGGGTAGACATCGTCTTCACGGGCCACCAGTACGTCCAGCAGATACGGCTCGCTCGGGTCGGCCAGCATACGGGCCAGCGCCGCCGGCAGTTCCTCGGCACGCGTGACGCGGGCACCGGCCACGCCGTAACCGGCAGCGATGGTCACGAAGTCCGGGTACGGGCGGCCATCGTCGGCACCCTCTGGTGCGTTCGGATCGGCAAGCGACGAGGCGACGCGGTTGCGTGCGTAGATCATGTCCTGCCACTGACGCACCATGCCCAGCCACTGGTTATTGATCACCAGCACTTTGACGCCGAGCCCATAACGGCGGCAGGTCGACAGCTCGTTGACGGACATGTTCAGGCTGCCGTCGCCATCGATATCGATCACGGGCACGTCGGGCAGCGCGACCTTGGCGCCGATCGCCGCGGGCAAGCCAAAGCCCATGGTGCCGAAACCCGCGCTCGACAGAAACGTGCGCGGCTCGCGCAAACGCAGGTGCTGCATCGCCCACATCTGATGCTGGCCAACGCCCGTCGTCACCACCGCCTCCGGCGGCAGCAGCGCCGCGAGTGCGGCAATCACGTCCACGCCGGTCAGCACGCTGGCGTCACCGTTTTCGCCTGACACTGGCGACACCGATGCCCGCAGCGGGTGGGCGGCACGGCGCTCGCCCAGATAAGCGTGCCAGTCCGGCACGTCGCGGCGGGTCGCGTGGGCAAGCAGCCCGCTGAAAGCATCGCGCAAATCGGCGTGCACGCCCAGCGTCACGGGCTTGTTCTTGCCGATTTCGGCCGCGTCGACGTCGATATGGACGATCTTGGCGTGCCGGGCAAACAACGTGGGATCGCCGACCACCCGGTCGTCGAAGCGCACGCCAAGCGCCAGCACCAGATCGGCCTCGTTGACAGCCACGTTGGCCGCATAGGCGCCGTGCATGCCAAGCGGCCCGAGCAGCAGTGGATGATCGTCGGGCATCGCGCCCAACCCCATCATCGTGAGGGCTACCGGACAGTTAAGTGCTTCGGCCAGCGCCTTGAGCCGGTCGCTGGTGCCTGAGGCGATCACCCCGCCACCCGCGTAGATGACCGGCCGCTCGCTTTTCGCCAGCAAGGCCGCGATGCGTTGGGCCGTCTCGTCGCTCATGCCGGCCGGCACCGGCGCGGTAAAGCGCTTGTCGGTCGGCTGGTCGGGACGTGCCTGTTGAATGTCCTTCGGGAAATCCACCAGCACCGGGCCGGGGCGCCCCGCCAGCGCGCAAGTCGCGGCTTCGCGCAGTGCCGCCGGAATGTCGCGCGCCTCGCGCACTTGCCGGGCGAGCTTGGTCACCGGCTTGGTGATCGCGACGATGTCCACTTCTTGGAAGGCGTTCTTGCCAAGCCAATGCGTAGCGACATTGCCCGTGATCGCAAGAATCGGCACCGAATCGCTGGCGGCGTCGGCAATACCGGTGACCAGATTGGTCGCGCCCGGGCCGGAGGTCGCCAGACAAACACCGAGCTTGCCGGTGGCGCGTGCATAGCCCTGCGCGCCAAACACCGAGCCTTGCTCGTGTTCGGTACGCACCAGCGTGATGGACACGCGCGAGAGCGCATCGAGCATTTCCAGGTTGGCGCCGCCCGGATAGCAGAACACCGTGTCGACACCAATCTCTACCAGCGTGCGCGCAATAAGGTCCGCCCCCTTGGCGGACAACGGGGCAACGGGCTGGGCGACAGCGCCGGTGGCGGCTTCGGCGGCAGGCAGAGACAGGTCGAGTTTCATAGGTGCGTGGTTTTCCGGCTGTTTCAGACGAACTGTTGCGGCAGCTGCAACAAACTAAGGTCAATGTTATGACGAGGCGCAGGTAATTGCTTCGCGTAACATTGACAGATTCTCGCCAATTTCACATGATCTATTCAAAATATAAAATTCGGAGGAATTGATTATGCAACTTGACGCATTTGACGAGAAAATTCTCGCGATCCTGCAAGTCGATGCTTCGCTGTCGGCGGCCCAGATCGGCGAGCAGATCGGCCTTTCACAGTCGCAGTGCTGGCGACGCATCGACCGGCTGGATGCCGAGGGCATCATCGAGCGGCGCGTCGCGCTGGTCGATCGCAAAAAGGTCGGCTTGAACGTGATGCTGTTCGCCCACGTAAAACTGGCGGGTCACAATCGCAACGCACTGCCCGAGTTTTCGAAGGCGATTCAGGATTTTCCGGAAGTGCTCGAGTGCCATGTGCTGATGGGCAACGTCGACTTCCTGCTGCGCATCGTCACGCGCGATGTCGACGCCTACGAACGCTTCTTCTTCGAACGGCTGTCGCAATTGCCGATGGTGCAGGAGGTCAACTCGATGATCGCCCTCTCGCAGATCAAGTCGACCACCGTTTTGCCGATCGGCTCGCAGGCCGCAGGCAGTTAAAACGCGTCGGCACAACCTAACAACGAAGTCGCTGCAACGTCGCAATGAATGGCCCGAAAGACAGCGCTATGCCCTGTTCGTGTCACGAACCCGACAGTAGACTGTCACCCGCGTCACAGACGTTGGACAGTGCCCTCGCAAGCCTCTATCCTTAAGCATTCACTTAGGCATCCACTTTGGGAGCTCTGCATGAAACGTTGGATCGGAGTGACAGCCGCGGCCGCGATTCTCGGCGTGACGGCCTGGTGTTTCATCCCCGCACATGCGGCCCTCAAGACGGGTGCCACGGCACCGGACTTCACGGCGCAGGCCTCGCTTGGCGGAAATGTCTTCTCGTTCTCGCTGGCCGATGCGCTCAAGAAGGGACCGGTCGTCCTGTACTTCTATCCTGCCGCCTTCACCACGGGCTGCACGATCGAAGCGCATGACTTCGCGGAAGCCACCGACACGTTCAAGTCGATGGGTGCCACGGTGATCGGCGTCTCGCACGACAACATCGACACGCTCAACAAGTTCTCGGTGTCGGAATGCCGTAGCAAATTTGCCGTCGCCGCCGATACGGACCAGCACATCATGCGCGCCTACGACGCCGTGCTCGCGCTCAAGCCCGATCTGGCCAACCGCGTCTCGTATGTCATCGCCCCGGATGGGAAAGTCATCTATAGCTACGTGAGCCTCGATCCGGACAAACACGTCGCCAACACGCTTGAAGCGGTACGCAAATGGCGAGCAGCCCATCCCGCATGAAGGCGCAAGCACGCGCTCAGACGCGCAGCGAAGAAGTCGCCAATAGCATCAGTCACGGACTCGCGTGCCTCGCGGCGTTGGCCGCGATTCCCTTTCTCTTCAATGCCGTGCGCCCGCCTTCGAGCGTAGGCCCGAGCGCAGCGCAGCAGATCGGTATCGGCGTGTTTGCCGCCACGATGGTGGTGGTCTACCTGTCTTCTGCGCTCTACCACGGCCTGCCTGACGGACGCGCCAAGCGCGTGTTCATGCGGGTCGACCACTGCGCCATCTTTCTTTTCATTGCTGGGACTTACACCCCCTTCACGGTCAAAATCCTGCATGACCCGTGGGGCTGGCCACTGCTCACCGGTGTCTGGGCCATGGCGCTCGCCGGCCTCATCGCCAAGACGCTCGGCCTGCTCGACCGGCCGCTCGTCTCGACAACGCTGTATATCTGCCTCGGCTGGGTGGCAGTGCTTGTCGCAGGGCCCGTGCTCGCAGCCATTCCCGGCCCTGGTGCCGGCTGGCTATATGCCGGTGGCGTTGCCTACACCGTCGGCGCGATCTTCTATTCGCTCGACGGGCATATCAAATTCGGACATCTGGTCTGGCACCTGTTCGCCATTGGCGGTACGGCCTGCCACTACCTTGCGGTCTGCCGCTACCTCTGACGCGGGGTCTGACACTGAGCGTGTCAGGCCGCACGCAGCGGGAGCACCTGCCGGATGATGTCCGCGCCGGCGGCCTGCAAGGCAACACGCAGGTCGTACGACGCCTGGAGATTGGTCCAGAACTCCGCAGAGGTGCCGAAGTAGCGCGCAAGACGCAGGGCGGTATCCGCCGAAATACCCCGCTTGCCGCGCACGACGTCGTTGATGCGCGGTGCCGGCACATGAAGCGCCAACGCCAGCGCGTTCGCCGACATGCCGCCCGGCACCATGAATTCCTCGCGCAGAATTTCCCCCGGATGAATCGGCGCCAGCGACTGCCCCGTGACCAGCCCCGCAAAATCGGTCTGGTCGATCTGATCTCGTCTGATGCTCATGGCAAAACCCCATTTCAGTGATAGTCGACGATACCCACGTCGTAGGCATCGCCCTTGGCAAATCGGAAACACACGCGCCATTGCTGATTGACGCGAATGCTCCACAAATCCACTGGCTTACCGTGCAAACCCTCCAATCGGTTGCCCAGCGGCACCAGCAAGTCCTCCACACAAGTCGCCGCATCGATCATCAATAACTTGCGTAACGCGGCGCGCTGAATCGGTTTTGGAAACCTGCGTACGTAGCGACCGGTAAAGAGTGCCGCGGTCACCTTGTCCGAGAAGGTCTGGATCATAGGTTTGAATTTATAACACATATCGTTAAACGAACAACGTTATATGAGTGACATTAAGTGTCACGTCAGATCGAGGGGAAGGCCGCGAGCTTCGCGGCCAGCGACGCGCAGCGCGCCAGCAACTCGGGATCGCCGAACATGCGGCACGCCCCCTGCATGCGATGCAACACCGCCTGCGCCGCGGCGAGGTCGCCTTGGTGCCGGCGCCGGAGCAAACGGCGGAACTGCGCGATGTCTTTCGCCATCTCGGCACGCATCACGCCCCTCGCCACAGCATCCATGTGAAGCGGTAATTTCGGATTGATCTGCATGGCATGCATGGCATGCATGGCATGCGGGGCATGCGGGGCATGCGGGGCTTCCGGCATGGCGCCGACAACAGGCGACGATTCAGCGTCGTGTCCGACTGCCACCGGCCGTGGCCAGCGCGCCGCGAGCACCTGTTGCAACCGCCGACGAGACACTGGCTTCGGCAGCACCGTGTCGATACCCGCCTCCCTCGCCATGCGCGCGTCGAGCACCGATCCGGTCACGGCAATCACGACCGGGGGCGGGCGATGCAGCACCGTTGCCATTCGCTGCAAATCCCCCGCCAACGTCAGCCCGCAGACTTGCCCGAGTTGCACGTCCGTCAGCACCACATCGACTTCGCACGCCGCCCAGTGGGCGAGTGCCTCCGCCGCGTCGCCCACTCCCTGCGCCACGCACCCCAGTGCACCCAACTGCTCGCACAGCACGAGGCGGTTGATCGGGTGGTCCTCCACCACGAGTACGCGCAGTCCTTCCCGAACCGCCACGACGGCGACCGGCAACGCTTGGTCTGCGTTCTCGAAGTAGCTGGCGCCGCCGGATGCGTCGATGAGCGATATCAGGCCACGGCCCGCCGGTGGCGAAAGCGGTGGAAATGGCAACGACAAGCGCAAGTGCGCACCTCGCGCGGGTGTCTCCGCGAGCAGCGCGCCGCCCATCCGATGCGCCCAACGGCGTGCGATCCATAAGCCGAGCCCCGTGCCCGGGATCGTCGGCTGCCCCCGATAAAACGCATGGAAGACAGCTTCTCGGGCCCCTTCGGGAATGCCCGGCCCGGTGTCAGTCACACACACAGTCAAATGTTCCGCCTGCGCTCGCCACGAACCCCGAACGCAAACTTCACCCTCGGCTGTGTACTTGAGTGCGTTGGCAAGGAGCGTGCGCACGATCTGCCGCAGCCGCACGGCATCGCCTCGCAATACGGCGGGTACCTCGTCGTCGACATTGCAGCGTAGCGTCAGGCCCTTCGCGCGTGCTTCTGCGGCGAAGAGCCTGACTTCGCCGTCCAGTTGCGCCCGCACTTCAAAGGGTTCATCGCGCAGCGGCATCTCCACGGCATCGCCCTGCCCGAGCTGCAACACATCGTCCACGACACGCACGAGTACATCGAGCGCCTCTCGCATGGTGTCGAATCGTGCATTCCCGGCGACCCTGCCGGGTTCGGGCGAAAATCCGGCGGCGTGCCCGGCGTCCATCCGATCGGCCCCGCTAGTGCCGCCGGTGCCGCCGGTGCCGCCGGTGCCGCTGGCGTCATCATCGCCGGTCAACGCATCCAGTTGCCCTTGCAGCACCTGCAACGGCGCGCGAAGTTCGTGGACCAGTGCCATGCGGAATGGGTCGGCCAAATCGATGCCGCCCTCCTCTGTAAGGGAAGGCAACGAGGTCAGCGCGGCATCGATTTCGGTGGCGGCTGACTCCGTTCGCATCATCGCGTCATCGCGGCAACCGTCGAGGCCATCATTCGGGAGATCGTTGAAAGTCATCGTGTGAAGACGCTTCACTGCGCTCGTGAGCGCTTCGGCGTACTGAGGAACTGAACAGCCTTGAGTCTGGCGTCTGGCGAGCGCTTTGCGACTGCGCAAATTCCGAACTTCGACATGACTAGGCGGGCTTTCGGATTTCGCCGGACAAAACGGCTCAAGTTCTGTGTCTCATCTGCCGATAATCCCTATGACCCGCTTTGTTCGAAGCATCCGGCGGGGGAGGCCGCGTGTTCTCTTTCCGCGACCCGGGCACACATTCCATCGATAAATATGTATAAGAACATGACGATTCGGACCAGCCTGACACTGGTCCTTGGTTTGCTTGGTGCAGTTCTCGTCCTCGTTAGCGTGCTGGGCTTGCAAGCGCTCAGTTCCAGCAACGAGTCCCTGAGCAAGATGGCCACGGACGACACCCCCGCTCTGGCCGAACTCAAGGGCACGGGCGAGCAGCTTCTGCGGACTCGCCTCTCAATGGCGACGTTCGCCTCCTATGTCAGCCTCGGCGCTGACCCGGACGAGTCGGAAAAGGTGCTCAAGCGCGGCAACCAATACATCGCCGCTTCCGACGCCCTCTGGAACGATTATCTGAAACGTCCCAAGGAAGACACGCACGAAGCGGAGTTGGCCAAGGCCGCCGACACCAAGCGCCGAAACTTCTTCGAGAACGTGATTACCCCGGCGATGAACGCGCTCAAGCAGGGTGATGTGGCGGGCTTCCACCAGATTCAGGCACGCGTCGCGCCGTCGGCTTACAACGCCGTCGACAGCGCCATCCGCGAGTTGCAGGACATTCAGATTGCGCGTCAGAAAGACCGCTTCGAGGCCGCCCAACAGCGCTACAACATCATGCGCATTGCGCTTGGCGTCACGTTGGTGATCGCCCTGCTCGTCGCCCTCTGGGGCCGCGCCATGCTGGCCCGCGCCGTGCTGCGTCCGATTCGTGAAGCCATCGGGCACTTCGAGCGCATGGCGGCTGGCGATCTGAGCCATCGCGTAGAACAGCGCACCAACAACGAGATGGGCCAGTTGTTCGGCGCCCTCGGCCGCATGCGCGACGGCATTGCCGGCACCGTCGGCACCGTGCGCGAAAGCACCGAAGCCATTCACGGCAGCGCCCGCGAAATTGCCGACGGCAATGCCGACCTGTCGGCACGCACCGAATCGCAGGCGTCCTCGCTGGAGCAAACCGCAGCGAGCATGGAAGAGCTGACCGCCGTCGTGAAGCAGAACGCCGAGAACGCACGTGCCGCGAGTCAACTGGCCGTGACGGCATCGGAGACCGCCTCACGTGGCGGCGAAGTCGTGCAGGAGGTTGTCACGACCATGCGCGATATTTCCGAAGCCTCGCAAAAGGTCAACGACATCCTGACCGTCATCGACGGCATTGCCTTCCAGACCAACATTCTGGCGCTCAACGCCGCCGTCGAAGCCGCGCGGGCCGGCGAGCAGGGCCGTGGTTTTGCGGTGGTTGCGGGCGAAGTGCGCACGCTTGCCCAACGCAGCGCGGCAGCCGCCAAGGAAATCAAGGGATTGATCGACGCGTCGGGCAGCCGTGTCGAGACCGGCACCCGTCTGGTCGAACGGGCAGGCGCGACGATGATTGAAGTGGTGCAGTCGGTCAAACGCGTCACCGACATCATGGGCGAGATCTCGGCCGCCAGCGTCGAGCAGTCCAGCGGCATCGAGCAAGTCAACGGTGCCGTGACGCAGATGGACGAGATGACGCAACAGAATGCGGCGCTCGTGGAAGAAGCTTCCGCAGCCGCTGCCGCCTTGGAATCGCAAGCCGCACGCTTGCGCGAGTCGGTCGCGCTGTTCCGGCTGTCGGCGCATGATTCGACCCACGCCTCGATCGGCATGCAGGGTGCTGCGGCCGCTGCTCCGTCGCACGGTGCGCTGGCGCTCGCCGCCTAAACCGGTCCCCGCCCGGTTGCGCCACTCACCGGCGTCGGTTCTCGACGCCGGTTCGCCGATCCCCTACCCCACTGAAAACTCAGACGCTGGCGCGCTGCTCGAAACCCTTGAGCGGCGTCTCGGCGATCCACGCCTTGTCAACTTCGCAAGACGTGACCTGCGCCCCGGGTGGCCCCTGCCGCATCCATTCGCAGAACGCGAGCAACTGATCGGCGCTGCCTTGCGCTATCGCTTCCACCGTCCCGTCGCGCCGGTTACGCACCCAGCCATTCACGCCGAGCCTGTGGGCAGCCACGACACACGAGGCCCGGTAGCCAACGCCTTGCACCACCCCATGCACGATGATTTGCCACGTTGTCGTCATTGCCCCTCCTGCAAGACCCGTTGTCATGAAGCTTATGGAAAAAGGGCCTGATGATCATCAGGCCCTCGCAACAAGTTAGCACACCGCGCGTGAGCGCTTAATAGATGTCGCGACGATACCGCCCCTGTGCGGACAGATCGAGCAATGCCTGCGCGCCGATGGCGTCGGCGAGTGCCGCGTCGACCGCAGGTGCCATGCCGGACAAACTGCCGCAGACATAGATCGAAGCGCCCTGCTGCACCCATTCGGCGATGTCCGATGCGACTTCCCGCACGCGATCCTGCACGTAGATGCGTGCCGCCTGATCGCGCGAATACACACGGTCGATGCGGGCAATGCCACCCTGTGCCTGCCAGTCACGCAACGTCACATCGTGGAAGCTGTCGTGCGCCGCCTGACGCTCGCCGAAGATCAGCCAGTTGCGACGGCGTCCCTGTGCAATGCGCTCGGACAAGTGCGCACGCAGACCGGCAAGTCCGGTACCGTTGCCGATAAGGATCACGCCGCGATCGTCTTGCGGACCATGGAAGCCCGGGTTCGGACGCACGCGCATCATGACGTCACCGCCCAGCGCCACGCCATCGGTCAGCCAGCCGGAACCCAAGCCAAGCGAACCATCGGGATTGCGTGTCTGACGCACCAGCAATGCCAACTGGCCTTCTGCCGGTGTCGAGGCAATCGAATACTCGCGCTCGGGCAGCGTCGCCAGCGGCGCAAGCCATGTCTGCAAGTCGATACCGGCGGGGGGTGCCGCATCGGGCAGAACGCGCTCGCGCAGCGCTTCGCCCAGCGTCACTTCTCGCCCGGCGACCGTCACCCGGACATCCGACGCCCAGACGCTGCCCGCAAGCCACGCGTCGATGCGCGCCTGCGGATGACGCGGCAACACTTCCACCAGATCACCCGCCACCCACTTGACGCCCGGCGGCGGCGTAAAGGCCACGTGATAGGCCGGCAAACCGGTACTGCCCGGGTTCAGCAACGTGCGCTCTGCGAGTTGCCATGATTGGAAGACGGGCGAATCATCGGGCTTCGCTGCGGAGAGCGGTCGGCCCAGCCATTCACCCAGCCGCTCCTGCCATCGCGCCCAAGCGCCCGGGTCGCCCCGGTCGACTTCAATAGGTTCAAACGCCGCCACGCCGCCCTGCGCGCGCAGCCAGCCGTCGAGCGTGCGCCCGAAGCCGCAGAACCGGTCGTACTGGCTATCCCCCAGCGAGAGCACGGCGAAGCGCAGTGTCGGCAACGCCATCGCCTGATTCATCAGTTGCTGGGCAAAGCGGCGGGCGCTGTCAGGCGGCTCACCGTCACCGAACGTGCTGACAATGAAAAGTGCGCGCTTGGCGGTGCCGAGTTGCGCCTCGCCGATGCGTGCGAGCGGTTGAATTTGTGCGGGCACACCTGCACCCTGCAACATGCCAGCCGTCTGCCAAGCGAGGCCTTCGGCCACGCCGCTCTGGCTGGCAAACCCGATCAGAACCCCCTCGTCGGCCAACGCCCCGCCAGCCGACGGCTTGTCATTGCCGGCAGCCGCCGGCCGCGACGCCGCCAGCGCCCGTTTTTTCTTGCGACGATCGAGGTAGAGCATCCAGCCGGTGACGAAGAACACCGGCATCATCAGGCTCGACAGCATCATGACGACGATGCCCACCGGCCCGAAGAAGCTGCCGCGATGCAGTGCGTAGATGCTCGTCATCAACTGGCCACCTACGGTCTTCTGGCCGTAACGCTCCACGTTGCTGACCTTGCCCGTCACCGCGTCCACATCCAGACGGCTGAATGCGCGCTCATGTGGCACCGAATCGTCGAGCCACGTCATCTGGAGCGGGCCACCCGCTTTCTGGGCCGGGCGCAGATAGACTTTGGTGTAGTTCGGGACTTCAGCCTTGAACGCGTCCCACGCGACGTTCACGTCGGTGTCGGCCAGATTCGGCAGTGCGGGCTTCTTGCGCTCGCCGCCCTCGTCCCCTCGCTTCGCCATCTTCGGTTGTGCCGCCGGCTTGTTGCGCACCGGTTGCTGAACCCCAGCGACGGAAAACAGCATGCCGCGCCACCAGTCGTACGACCAGTAAAGCCCGGTCGTGGCCGACAACAAATACGGCACCAGCACCACCGTGCCGATCACCGCGTGCAGATTCCAGAGGAACGGCCGGCCCTTCTTCTTGAAATCAATGTGAAACCACGCACGCCAGTTGCCCAGACGGCGCGGCCAACGCAGATACAGGCCACTCAGCGCCAGCAGGAATAGCAGCAACGTGGCCGCGCCGGTGATCTGCTTGCCGATGCCTTCCACCGTCAGGAAGCGGTGGATGTCCATGATGAAACGGAACACGACGTCGGCCTTCGAGCGGCCGAGCATTTCACCCGTGTAAGGATCGACGAAATAGGTTTCGCCGCGCGGACCGTCGCCGGTCGACAGACGTACGCCCACGGCATCTTCGGGAGTACGCACCACCGTCATCAGCAGAATGCGGCGATCAGGGACGGCGTCGTGCACGCGTGCGACCAGTTCGGGCACGGGCAGCCGGCCGCCGTCGCGCACAGGCACGGTCATCACGCCCGAGCTGAAGGCGCGCGTGAGTTCGTCATCGTAAGAAAGGAGCGCGCCGGTCAGGCCGACCACTGCCAGCACCAGCCCGGCGGTGATGCCGAAAAACCAGTGCAGTTGAAACCACAGTCTTTTCATCATTGTGTTGTCCGGCGCAACTCTGGGCGCCTTTGGGCGGCACAGGCGATGTGCGCCGCAACCCCGTTCCCGGAGGTGTGCCATACCGCAAACGCCCCCCGGGCGCTTTGCGGCAATATCGAATGTTATTGCAAACGATTCTCAGTTTCAATCTTTACCCGATCTTTCACTTCTGGCCCTGAATTTCGGTTCCTGTCAGGCGCCTGTCAGCGATATCCCACAAGAATTTCATAGAACGGACGACGCCCTGTCGGTTTTTGAGCGGTTAGGATGAATTTATCCCGCGCGGAAGTTCGCGCTCCCGCCCCACCGAACCGCCGTCATCGTCGTACTTTCCCCTTCCCCTGCGCCCACCCGCTCGGCCCCGGATTCGACCTTACGGCACGACAGCGACGGAGTGCCATGGAACAACCTACGTTAGCCACGTCCGCCACCACGCCGGCCGACACCTGTGTCGTCGACGTGCACACCACGGCGTTCTTCTTTGATCTGGACGGCACGCTGGCGCCACTGGCCGCGCGTCCCGACGCCGTGCGGTTGCCGCGCGACACCGCCAGCGTGCTCGCCCGGCTGAAGGAACGTGCGAACGGCGCTCTGGCTGTGGTCTCGGGGCGCCGCATTGACGATATCGACGGTCTGCTCGCCCCCCTGCACGTGCCTGCCGCTGGCCTTCACGGCGCCGAAATTCGCTATGCCAATGGCGATTTCGAGCGTGCGGAGGGTCTTGGGCGCGATACGGAACGCATCGCCGCCATGGCCGCGCCGCTGCGCGCACTCGTCGAACAACACCCGGGGCTGCTGCTCGAGAACAAGGGCAGCGCACTCGCCCTGCACTATCGTGGTGCACCGGAACTGGCGGGGGTGGCACGCGACACCATGCGCGCCCTCGCCGAACTGCACGCCGACACCTTTGCCTTGCAGCCCGGCAAGATGGTGTTCGAACTGCGGCCCCGCAACGTCAGCAAGGGCCGCGCCATCTCCCTCCTCATGCAAACCCCGCCGTTCGCCGGTCGCACGCCCCTGTTTGCGGGCGACGACCTGACTGACGAGGCCGGGTTTGCCGATGTCAATGCGCACGGCGGTATCACGATCAAGATCGGCGAAGGCGAGACCTGCGCCCGTCACCGCCTGCCGTCCCCCGAGGCGCTCACAGCCTGGCTGTTGACCCTGCGCCCGCCTACACAGGAGAAAGACGTATGAGTCGCCTAGTCATCGTGTCGAACCGGGTCGCCCCGATCACCGAGGGCAAGCCCACCGCCGGCGGGCTCGCCATCGGCGTGTTCGATGCGCTAAAAAACACCGGCGGCATGTGGTTCGGATGGAATGGCGAGATCGATGCGGTGCCGGCAACGGCCCCGGACATCGCGCATCGCAACAACGTCACGTTCGCCACGGTGCCGCTCACGCGCCGCGATTACAACACCTACTACCGCGGTTTCTCCAACGCCACCCTCTGGCCGACGTTTCACTATCGCGACGACCTCACGCGCTTTCAGCGCGACGACTACAACGGCTATCGCCACGTCAATGCCCGCTTTGCGTCGCTGCTCGCGCCGCTGTTGCAGCCGGACGACCTGATCTGGGTGCATGACTATCATCTGCTGCCATTTGCGCAGGCCTGCCGGCATATCGGTATCAAGCAGCGGCTCGGCTTCTTTTTGCACATCCCCTTTCCGTCGCCGCAGGTGCTGATGACCGTGCCGCCGCACGAGGCGCTCGTGCGCGCGATGTGCGAATACGATCTCGTCGGCTTTCAGACCGAGCCCGACCGCACCGCCTTCACCGACTATCTGGTGCGCTACGCGGGTGGCACGCTGCACGACGACGGCACGGTCACCGCGTATGGCCGCACGTTCCGTACGGGCGTTTATCCGATCGGCGTGTATCCGGACGAAATTCAGCAACAGGCGACTGCGCGTGCCACCGTGAAGCACATCCTCGATCTGAAGCAGGGGTTGCAGCAACGCAAGCTGATCATGAGCGTGGACCGGCTCGACTACTCCAAGGGGATGCTGGAGCGTTTTCGCGCGTTCGAGCGACTGCTGGAGCTGTGGCCCAACCAGCAAGGCACGGTGAGCTTCGTGCAAGTCGCACCGCCCAGCCGCTCGGATGTGGCCGGGTACGGCGAGATCCGGCGTCAGTTGGAAACCGAGGCGGGGCACATCAATGGCCGCTTCTCAGATCTGGCCTGGACACCGCTGCGCTATATCAACAAACGCTACGATCACGAAGTCTTGATGTCGTTCTTCCGGGCGTCGCAAGTAGGGTACGTAACGCCGCTGCGCGACGGTATGAATCTCGTCGCCAAGGAGTATGTGGCGTCGCAAGACCCCGCCGATCCGGGGGTGCTCGTGCTCTCGTGTTTTGCGGGCGCGGCACAAGAGCTTGATGGCGCATTGATCGTCAATCCGTATGACATCGACGAAATGGCTGAAGCGCTTCGCTCGGCCCTGAACATGTCGCTATCCGAGCGACAGTCGCGCTACGAGGGCATGATGGCAACATTGCGCGAACACAATCTGTCGACGTGGCGCGACCGGTTCATGACCGATCTTCGTACGCCGAGCGCGACAACACCCGCCACCCCGGTGCTGGTGCGCTGCGCACAACCTGCGGCGGCCTGACGGACGCTTCGGGACGCCGAGGCTGACGGGCGCTTTGAGTCGCCGAGGCGCCGAGGCGCCGAGGCGTTCAGGCTCCGTGCTTTGACGCTTCGGCACACATCGACGCGACTCGGGGGTGCGATGCAAAAGCGCGCCCCACCTGACGTTCCCGGAACGCGCGCACCGTGACAAGGAGACTCGCCATGAGCCAAAGTCAGAACGATAGCTCGGCGCCCAGCGTGAGCGTCGAAAACGATGGGCCGGTGACGGTCATCACGCTGGCTCGTGCTGCACGCCGCAATGCCGTCGACCGCGAGATGGCCAACGCCTTGCGCGATGCACTGCTCGCCTTCGAGCGCGACAGCAACGCGAGCGTAGCCGTGTTGTGCGGCAAAGGCTCGACGTTCTGTGCCGGCGCCGACCTCTCGGCTTTCGACGATCCCCAGCGACGCAACGTCGTCACACCCGATGGCAGCGGCGACGGCCCGATGGGCCTGACGCGCCGCCATCTCGACAAACCGGTGATTGCCGCGGTCACCGGCCACGCGGTGGCGGGCGGGCTGGAACTGGCGTTGTGGTGCGACTTGCGAGTGGCGGACGTGTCGGCGACGTTCGGCGTGTTTTGCCGCCGCTTCGGCGTGCCGCTCATCGACGGCGGCACGGTGCGTTTGCCGCGACTGATCGGTATGAGCCGTGCGCTCGACATGATTCTGACCGGGCGCGCGGTCGGTGCACAGGAAGGTTTCGAGATCGGGCTGGTGAACCGGTTGGTGCCGGAGGGCATGGCGCTTCAGGGGGCCATTGCTCTGGCACATCAACTGGCCGCGTTGCCGCAGGGCGCGTTGCGCGCCGACCGGCGGGCCGCTTACGCGCAATGGGATTTACCGCTGGAAGATGCGCTGCGCCAGGAAGGCGCAGCGGGACACGATGTGGTGTTCTCGGAAGGTCTCGAAGGGGCCCGCGCCTTCCTCTCCGGTGTGGGCCGTCACGGGGCGCCGCGAAACTAAGTGCAATAACGCACCGCGCCTTGCTGCGCCCCCGGGCTACGACTTACTTCCCTGCCGGACGCGACTGTTGCACCTGCTCCAGACGCTTGCGCAAACCGTCCGCAATTTCCTTCTGATTCGACTGATTGGCGAAGTCGATGGCGGTGAGCCCCAATTGGTTCTTCAAGCGCACATCGGCACCGCCGTCGAGCAGCACCTTGCAGGTCGTGATGTGACCACCGCGTGCGGCCATCATGAGCGGCGTGGTGCCGTTGGGCGATTCGGCATCGACATACGCCGACGCATCGAGCAGCAACTGCACGATCTCGTCATTGCCGCTGGTCGCCGCGTAATGCAGCGGTGCCCAGCCCTTCTTGTTGACCTCGGCTTCCTTGTCGATCATCAGCTTGACCATCGGCGTGAGGCCTTGCAGCGAGGCGAGCATCAGCGCGTTTTCACCGGCGGCATTGGTCGCATCGAGATCCGTCTTGTCGTTGTTGATGAGCAGTCGCGCGACATCGACCGACTTCTCGCGCATCGCGATCACCAGCAACGGATTGCCCTTCTCGTCACGCGTGTTCGGATCGACGCCGGCCTTGAGGGCTTCGGCCACAGCCTTCGTATCGTTGAACGTGACGGCCTTGAACAGCGCCACATTCGACGTCGCCGCCGTGGCACACGCCGTCAGCCAAAGCACGCTGAGCAACATCAAGGCTCGGATCATCGGGAATTTGCGCATCGGTGGACTCCTGTCGGTAGACCGTTGAAATTGAGTAACGCTGGGGGCAAGGCGATGAAACCGCGCAAGTCGTACGGATCTTGGCGCGGTGAGGCAACTCGCTTCAATGTTTTGCGGCGGCAAACAGGCGGAAGAAGTTCTCCGTTGTCACCTCGGCAATCTTCTGGACCGGTTCGCCGCGCAAATCGGCAATGAATTCGGCCACATGACGCACGTAGCCGGGCTGGTTCAGCTTGCCGCGATACGGCACCGGCGCGAGATACGGCGAATCGGTTTCGATCAGCATGCGATCGAGCGGCACGCGGCGTGCAACGTCTTGCAAATCGCGGGCACTCTTGAAAGTGACGATACCCGAGAACGAGATGTAGAAGTTCTGATCGAGCGCGCCTTGTGCCACGTCCCAGCTTTCGGTGAAGCAGTGCATCACACCGGCCGGCTCGCCCGCGTTTTCTTCACGCATGAGGCGCAGCGTGTCATCGGCGGCCGAGCGAGTGTGAATGATGAGCGGCTTGCCTGTCACGCGCGCCGCACGAATGTGGGTGCGAAAGCGCTCGCGCTGCCATTCCATGTCTTCGATGGAGCGCCCTTCCAGCCGGTAATAGTCGAGACCGGTCTCCCCGATGGCTACCACCTTGGGCGTAGCCGCAAGACGCACGAGGTCGTCGACGCTCGGCTCGGGCGTGTCTTCGTAATCGGGATGCACCCCCACCGAGGCGTAGACATTCTCGTGTTGTGCCGCGATCTCCAACACCTGCGGCAGCGTGGGCAGATCGACCGACACACACAAGGCGTGACTCACCTTGTTCTCGCGCATGCGGGCCAGCAGGTCGGGCATCTGCTCGGCCAGTTCGGGAAAATTGATGTGACAGTGCGAATCGATAAACATGATGGACGATCAGGGTTCCGGTGTCGGAGTCAGAGCGACGCCGGTGCGCCGAACAACTGTTTGTATTGCAGAAAAAGGGCTTCGAGCAGCACACGGGTGTTAAGCGGGTGGTTCTGCACCTGACGCTGTTGCGCAAGCTCACGCAGGAAGCCGAGCAGGCGCACGTCGTCGGTCGCGTCGCCGCACTGGCGCAGCGCCTTAGCGTGGGCCGGGTAGAAACGCGAGTTGCCCGTCATGCGTTCGGCGAGTACGTCGAAGCACCAGCGTTGCAGCGTTTCGAGAATGCCCGGCAGGTTGCCCTTATGCAGTTGCTCGGCACAAGCGAACGCGTCGACCACCCCGCCCTGCGCCAGTTGCCCCAGCAGCCAGTCGCGCCAGCTCCGCTCTTCGGGCTCGGCCAACGTGCGGGCCGACAGGGGCGCGCCACCGGCTTCCGCCAGCACCGCCGCCGCCGTCGCGGCATCGAGGCCGGCTTCGCCCATGAGCCATTGCGTCGACTGCTTGTCGTCGGGGCGTGTGAGTACCACGCGACGGCAGCGCGACAAAATCGTCGGCAGCAGGCGATCGGGTTGCGTCGTCACCAGCAGGAAAACGACACCTTCAGGCGGTTCTTCGAGTGTCTTGAGCAACGCGTTGGCGGCGTGCACGTTCAGCGCTTCCGCCGGATACAGCAGCACGACGCGACGCCCCTGACGGTGCGAGCCCAGGCTGGCAAAGTCGATGACTTCGCGCACCTGCTCGATCTTGATTTCCTTACTCGGGGTCTTGGTCTTCTTGTCGGCGTCGGCCTCGGTGCGATTCTCGGCACCGGGCAGCGTATCGGCCATGATTTCCGGGCAGATAGCACGAAAATCCGGGTGATTGCCGCTGGCAAACCACTGGCAGGCGCTGCACGTGCCGCACGGCGACAAATCGTCGCGCGGGGCCTCGCAGAGCAGACCCTGCGCGAAGGTGCGCGCAAGCACGAGCTCGCCGATGCCGGGCACCGCCTGCAACAACAGGGCATGCGGCATCTGGCTGCGAAGATCGTTAAGGCGCGTCCAGTCCTGCGACTGCCACGGATACAGCATGGGGGCTCCTTGGCCTGAATTTTCGCCAGCATGGGCGCTGGCATGACACATCAGTGCGGGGAACGTCGTCGGCTTGCGCCTGATTTCGGGCGGGAGACCGAACGAATACCCGGATTATGGCCCCATTCGCGGGGCGCTTCAGCAACTGTCGCCGTCAGTGCCCGGGCACGCCCAGTCGCGCAAAGACCCCAGCGAGTTCTGCGGCGATGGCATCGATGCTCTGGGCCGCGTCGATCACAACGAAGCGGCCCGCCGACGCTTGCGCACGACGCAGGTACTCTTCACGCACTCGGGTGAAAAAGGCAGCCGACTCGCGCTCGAACTTGTCCGGCGCGCGGGCACCGGCCAATCGGGCCGCCGCAATCGACGGATCGAGATCGAACAGAATCGTGAGGTCCGGCTGGCGGGTGCCCTGCACCCACTGCTCAAGCACCGACAGCTTGTCGAGCGAGAGGCCACGGCCACCGCCCTGATAGGCGAACGTCGCATCGGTGAAGCGGTCGGAGACCACCCAGTCGCCACGGGTCAGCGCGGGTTCGATGACTTTGACCAGATGCTCACGGCGTCCGGCAAACATCAGCAGCGCTTCGGTTTCGATATCCATCGGCTCATCGAGCACGAGTTTGCGCAACGCTTCGCCCAGCGGCGTGCCGCCCGGCTCACGCGTGGCCACGACGTCACGGCCAACGCGGGCGAGCCCCTGACGCAGCGTCTCCACAAAGGCATTCACGTGCGTGCTCTTGCCAGCGCCGTCGATGCCCTCGAAAGTCACGAACTTGCCCGGCACGGTGGCCGGTGCGGCGTTAGGTTGCGTCATTGATCACCTCGCTGGTATTTGTCCACGGCGCGATTGTGCTCCTGGAGATTGGTCGAGAAATGGCTCGTGCCATCGCCCCGCGCCACGAAATAGAGCGCATCGCTCGGGGCGGGATTAAGCGCCGCCGCCAGCGATGCCACGCCGGGCAGCGCAATCGGCGTCGGCGGCAGCCCGGCGCGCGTGTAGGTGTTGTAAGGCGTATCGGTCTGCAAGTCGCGCTTGCGAATACGCCCCGTGTAGAGGTCGCCCATACCGTAGATCACTGTCGGGTCAGTCTGGAGCAGCATACGTTTCTTCAGGCGGTTCACGAACACGGCGGCGACTTGCCCCCGTTCCACGGCCTGCCCTGTCTCTTTCTCCACCAGCGATGCCATGATCAGTGCCTCGTACGGCGTGTTGTACGGCAAGCCCGGCGCGCGCGCGGCCCAGGCTTCATCCAGACGCTTCTGCATCAGGCGATAAGCACGCTTGTAGATGTCGACGTCGCTGGAGCCCTTCGGAAAGAGGTAGGTGTCCGGGAAGAACATGCCCTCGGCTTCGGCGCGATCGGCGCCCACGAGCTGCATGATGTCGGCGTCGGGCAATCCGGCCGTGTCGTGACGCAGCGCCGGGTTGAGGTCGATCTCGGCACGCATTTTCTTGAAGGTCCAGCCTTCGATGATCGTCACCACGTACTGATTGACGTCGCCTCGTGCGAGCTTCTCCATCACGTCGATGGGCGTGACGCCCGTGGCGAACTCGTAGTTGCCGGACTTGAGCTTGGTGCCCACGTCCATGATGCGGGCGAGCAGATTGAACAGCAGCGGATGCACCGGCACGCCGCCCGTGCGGAGCTGGGTCGCGACGCTACGCACCGAACTGTAGGGTTTGATCGTCACGTCAAGCGTGGGCTTGACGAGCTGCATTGGGGCTTGCGCCCAGTAATAGAAAGCACCGCCCGCCGCCAACGCGGCGACAATCAACAGCACGAACAAGCGTTTGATGAAGGACATGTATTGCAGAATAAGTCGCGCTCGGACGGCAGCGGGTTCGGGGGACTCGGTCAACCCGGGCGTGTATGGATAACGGCGGTTCGTGCTTCGCGTTTTGCGCGTCGAACCGGGCTCGCACGCCCAAGCGGAAGACCCAATATAATACTTTGACTTGCCGAACCCTCAAAGATAGACAGGCACTCCTGTATATGAATTCCCAATGGCGTGAACTTCTGCCGCAAGCGGCAGCCGCATCTTCGTCCGATCCCGATGCGCGTGCGGCGCAGTTTGCAGCACTCCAATCGGGCAGTTTCGCCGCGCTGGCGCACGACACGGGCCTCATCGCCGTGACCGGCGCCGACGCCGCGAGCTTCCTGCATGGGCAACTGACCAATGATGTCGAACACCTCAAGCCCACCCAGGCGCGGCTCACAGGCTATTGTTCGGCCAAAGGGCGGTTGCTCGCCACGTTCCTGATGTGGCGCGACGCTACCCCCGACGCCACGATCTATCTGGCCGGTGCCGCCGATGTTCAGGCGGCCGTTCAGAAGCGCTTGTCGATGTTCGTGCTGCGGGCGAAGGCCAAGCTGACCGATGCCACGGCAACGCATGTGCTGATTCAGGTTGGCGGCCCCGCCGCCGAAAACGTCCTTTTGCAAACGTTCGCGACGCTGCCCGCCGCGCCGCTAGCAGCCGTGCAGGGCACGCTTGGCGATGCGCCGACGAGCCTGATCCGTCTGCCCGATGCCGGCACGGCCCGATCGCTGCCCCGTTATCTCTGGAGCGTGCCGGTCGCGCAGGCTGCGCAGGTCTGGGCGGCGTTGCAGGCCGCCCCGGGACTGGTCGTCGTCGACCCGGCGCTGACCGCGTGGCTCGATGTGCATAGCGGCGTGGCCGATGTGGTCACCGCCACGCAAGAACAATTCGTGCCCCAAATGGTGAATTGGGAAGTCGTGGGCGGCGTGAGCTTCCGCAAGGGCTGCTATCCCGGTCAGGAAGTGGTCGCGCGCAGTCAATATCGCGGCGTCATCAAGCGCCGCCTGCACCTCGCACATGTGGCCGACGGTGGCCCCGTGCCCATTCCCGCGCAGGAATTGGTCGAAGTCAGCGACCCCGATCAACCGTGCGGCATGGTGGTGCAAGCTGCCGCGGCACCGGGCGGTGGCTATGACGTTCTCGTGGAACTGAAACTGGCCGCGCGTGAAGCCGATGACGTTCGGCTCGGCACGGCCGAGGGCCCTGCGCTGCAATTCCTGGCAATGCCGTACGAGATCTTCGATCCGACTGAAACGCCTGCCGCGTCTGCTTCGGCAGCGTCCTGAATGGACTGTTACGTCTATTACCGCGTCACACCTGCTAACGCTGAAGCCGCCACTCAGGCCGTGACGCGGCTCTTCGCATTGGTCGCGTCACGCTTCGGCGTGTCTGCGCGCCTGCAATGGCGGGCAGAAACGTCCGCGAACGACGCGCTCACTGGGGCAACGACTTGGATGGAGCGGTATGACGACGTACCGCCCGCGTTTATGGACGCCCTGCCCGCGATGGCAACGCAATGCGGGTTGGCCACGCTCGTCGAGGGCGAGCGTCATATCGAATGCTTCGTGGACGTGCCCTCCCCATGTGCCTGATCGTTTTCTCGTGGCAGCCTGACGCCGACACGCCGCTCGTGCTGCTCGCCAATCGCGACGAATTTTTCGAGCGGGAGGCCGAGCCCATGCACTGGTGGCACGATCGCCCCGACATACTTGCGGGACGCGATCTACGCGGCGGCGGCACATGGATGGGCATTAACCGTGTCGGCCGTTTCGCGGCGCTCACCAATTTTCGTGACGGACGGGCGCCAAAGACGCCCAACGACGCGCCATCACGGGGCTTGCTCGTGTCCGCCTTGCTCGACGCCACGCCGTTCGATGCCGATCTCGCGCGCGTAGAAACGCACGCGCACGATTACGCGGGCTTCAATCTGGTTGCTGGCGATTTACCGGGCGGGAAGTTGTTCTGGCTAGGCAATCGAGAGAACCCGGGCGTACCAGTGGCTCACCCAATCGAACCCGGCGTTCATGGCTTGTCGAATGCGTTGCTCGATACGCCCTGGCCAAAGCTCGTGAGCCGGCGCGATGCGTTGTCCGCCGCCATCGCTAGCCACGCTGACGACGCTACGCTGCTGCATTTGATGCGCGATAACACGGAAGCGCCCGACGATGCGCTGCCGGAGACCGGCGTGCCCCATGCGTGGGAGAAGACCCTCTCGGCGGCCTTTATCGCTTCGCCCGCCTACGGCACTCGCTGCACGACGCTGCTTCGCTATCACCGCAACGGTACCGTCGAGTTCACCGAATCGACGGTATCGCCCGGGCAACCTGCCAGCGAATTGCTCGACATTCAGCGCTATCGCTTCGAGATCAAACGCGCGTAACCGGTGCTGGCCCGTGGCGGCCGGTAGCTGCCGGTGGCTGCCCGCAAGGTTGCCGAATTATCAGGTTGGCGGCAAACCGCGCGCACCTTCTCGCGCGGCGTGCCAATCCGTACAACGTCAGACCAACCGCACGATCTGCTTCCCGAAGTTCTCGCCCTTGAGCAAACCGAGAAATGCAGCGGGTGCACTCTCAAGCCCCTGCGTCATCGTCTCGCGGTAGTGCAACTCGCCTGCGGCGATGGCGTCGGTCAACTCAGTCAGCGCCTGCGGCCAGATATCCAGATGCTCGGTCACGATGAAGCCTTCGAGCTTCACGCGGTTCGTCAGCAGCAACGCCGGGTATTTCAGCGGCGCCGGCTGGCCGTCATAGCCGGCGATCATGCCGCACAGCGCGATGCGCGAATGGGCGTTGATGTTGCCCAGCACGGCATCGAACACCGCGCCACCCACGTTCTCGAAGTAGCCGTCGATACCGTCGGGTGCGGCCGCACGCAGCGCCTCGTAGAGATTGCCCGCCTTGTAGTCGACGCACGCATCGAAGCCCAGCGTTTCGGTGACATAGGCACACTTCTGCGGCCCCCCTGCAATGCCCACCACGCGGCAACCCATGCGCTTGGCCAGTTGGCCCACCACACTGCCCACGGCACCGGAGGCCGCGCTCACGGCCACAGTCTGCCCCGCCTTGGGCGCGATGATCTTGTTCAAGCCGTACCACGCGGTGACGCCCGGCATGCCGGCGGCCCCCAGATATACGCTCATCGGCACGCGCACGGCATCAACGCGACGCAGATTGCTGCCGTCGGAAATACCGTACTCCTGCCAGCCGAACATCGCGGTGACGGCGTCGCCCGGCTGCCAGTCGGGATGGCGCGACTCGATCACCTCACCTACCGTCGCACCGACCATGACGGCGTCGAGCGGTTGCGGCGGCGCGTACGACTTGGTGTCGTTCATGCGGCCACGCATGTAGGGGTCGAGTGACAGATAGAAATTGCGCACCAGCACTTGCCCGTCACCAAGTTCGGGCAGTTCCGGCGCGGCAAGGTGGAAATTGTCCAGCGTGGCCTCGCCCTTGGGACGCGAGACCAGCAAAATCTGGCGGTTGATCGTCATGACATACGCTCCGGTTAGTCGCCCTGCGGATCGTCGGGACGTCGCTGCTGGCGAACCTCGCGGCCCACCGCCAGACGACGCAGATACTTGAATGTGCCCATGGCCTTCGCCACGAGCTTGCCGTTGGCGTCGCGCACTTCGCCTTCGCAATACGCCATCGTGGTCGAGCGATGCAGCACGCGCCCGAAAGCGCTCATCTCGCCAGAACCCGGCTGCATGAAACTCGTCTTCATTTCGATGGTGACTACACCGCTGCCTTCCGGCGCAGTGCTGCGGCTCGCCGTGCTCAACGCCACGTCGAGAAGCGCCATCGTCACGCCGCCGTGCATCACTTCCCAACTGTTCAGATGCTGGGGAGCGAGCTTGAGTCGAAGTTCCGACTCGCCACCCTCGGCGCGCAGAAGTTCGATGCCAAGGTGATCGATAAACCCGGAGCGAATCGATAGTGTGCTCATCGTGTGCACTCCCGGCTCGTTCCGAGGGCGCCACATCGGCGCACCGTAAGTCGATCAAGTGTTCGGTAAAACGTGTCCATCGTCATTTCGTCAGCTAGGAACGCAAGTCAGTGTCATTGCGTCCGGAATGGGTGATTCGTTGAAGTTAGTGCACATCCTGTGCCCATGTGACGTTTTTCCGGCATACGAGTGGTGACGCCGAGCAACGAGCACGCCACGCGCTCATTCGCGCCTCACGCCTGCTTCGGCCAGTGCCGCCCATGCCTTCGCAAGCGAACCATTCAGGTCGATGGCGCGACAGGCATGCTCGATCAAACAGACATCGAAGCCAGCGGCCTTGGCATCGAGCGCACTCCATGCCACACAGAAGTCCGTCGCGAGGCCGACACAGTGCACTCGCCGGACGCCCTTGTCACGCAAATAACCGGCGAGTCCCGTCGGTGTCTTGCGATCCGCTTCCAGAAAAGCGGAATAGCTGTCCACACCCACGTGATAGCCCTTGCGCACGATCGCCTGCGCCTGCGGAATGTGCAGACCGTCGTGCAACGCAGCACCACGCGTGTCCTGCACGCAATGCACCGGCCACAGGACTTGGTCGCCGTAGGGCAGCGCGATTGTCTCGAACGGCTGGCTGCCGGGGTGATTCTCCGCAAACGAGACGTGCCCCGACGGATGCCAGTCCTGCGTAAGCACGACGTGCGAGAAGCCCCCCGCCAGTGCGTTGATCGCGGGCACGACCTCGTCGCCGTGCGGCACCGCCAGCGCACCACCCGGCATGAAATCGTACTGCACGTCGATCACGAGCAAGACTTCGTCCATCGGTTTCATTGCATTCTCCTGCTGGCTCACCGGTTACCGGGCTCCCCCGCTGCCTGCCTATCCACTTATCCGGCTACCCGGTGACCTGCGTATCCACTCATCCGTTAAATCGCTTGCCGCTCTCGGCCAGTTCGACAAGGCGCGCCGCTGGCGTCCAGTCTTCGCCGTGCACACCGGCTTCGAACTCGCGCACACGCGCCAGCACCTTATCCAACCCCACGGTATCGGCGTAGAGCATCGGCCCGCCCCGCCACAACGGGAATCCGTAACCGTTCAGGTACACCATATCGATATCGGACGCGCGCGCCGCCGTGCCATCGGCCAGCACCTTGGCGCCTTCGTTGACCAGCGCATAAACGAGCCGTTCGACGATTTCGTCATCGGTGAACGAGTGCGGCACGATGCCGTGCTCGCGACGATAGTCGTCAATCATCTGTCCGACTTCGGCTGACTCACGCGGCGTGCGGTCACTATCGGCGTAGTTGTACCAGCCCGCGTGCGTCTTCTGACCGTATCGGCCCGCTTCGCAAAGTACGTCGGCAATTTTCGGATAGACCAGCCCCGGCTGCTCGGCATGACGACGCTTGCGAATGGCCCAGCTCACGTCATTGCCCGCCAGATCGCTGGTGCGGAACGGGCCCATTGCGAACCCGAAGCGCTCGATGGCGGCATCGATCTGCGCGGGAGACGCCCCCTGCTCCACCATCCACTGCGATTGCTTGAAATACGGCTCAAGCATGCGGTTGCCGATAAACCCATCGCAAACGCGCGCCACGACGGCAAGCTTGCCGATGCGCTTGGCCAGCTTCATGACTGTCGCCAGCACGTCCTTGCCCGTGTGAGCACCTCGCACGACTTCGAGCAGCCGCATGATATTGGCGGGACTGAAGAAATGCATGCCGATGACGTCTTGCGCACGCCCGGTGGTGGCCGCCAGCGCGTCCAGATCCAGCGTGGAGGTGTTGGATGCGAGAATTGCCCCCGGCTTTGCCACCTTGTCGAGCTCGCGGAACACCACCTGCTTGATCGACATGTCTTCATACACCGCTTCAACGATCAGATCGGCGTCGGCCACTGCGTTGAAGTCGGCGCTGCCGTGAATGCGTGCGAGCCGTTTCTGCGCCTCGTCAGCCGCCATCCGACCACGCGTTACCGCGCGTGCGTAGTTACCTCGCATCGCATCGAAACCGCGCGCGAGTGCGCTGTCAGTCGTATCGACAAGCGTCACGGGGATGCCCGCATTCGCAAACGTCATCGCGATACCGCTGCCCATCGTGCCCGCACCGATCACCGCCACACGATCGATGGTGCGCACGGGCGTGTCGTCGGGCACGTCGGCGATCTTGGCCGCCGCACGTTCACCTAGAAAGGCGTGACGCAGGGCTTTCGACTCCGGCGACGTCACCAGTGAAACGAAGCATTCACGCTCAAACTTCACGCCTTCGTCGAACGGGCGCGCGAGCGCGGCTTCAACGGCTGCCACACATTTCTGGGGCGCGGGGAAATGCGGTTGCTCGCGCAGCACCTTCTCGCGTGCGGCGTCGATAGCTGTTTGTGTCGAGCCGTCAGCGTCGTCGATCTCAACGTCGCGCAGGCGCGGCAATGCTTCGCCGCGTGCTGCCACATCGTTCGCGAAGGCAATCGCACCCGCCAGAAGATCGTCGTGCGTGCCTTCGAACAACTTGGCAAACAGCGAGCCGACGAGCGCTTCCGACTTGACGACTTTGCCCGTGACCACCATATCGAGCGCACGCGTCACGCCAATCGCGCGCGGCAGGCGCTGCGTACCACCCGCGCCGGGCAGCAGCCCCAGCTTGACCTCGGGCAGCGCGATTTGCGCGCCGGGCAGCGCCACGCGGTAGTGGCACGCGAGCGCGAGTTCCAGTCCGCCGCCCATGGCCACGGCATGCACGGCGGCGACCACCGGTTTCGCACAAGCGTCCAGCGCATTGATCACATCGACGAGCAGCGGACTTTGGGTCGCTTTCGGCGTATTGAATTCACGAATATCGGCACCGCCGGAGAATGCTTTGCCGCCGCCGATCAGCACGATGGCACGCACTTGCGCGTCGGCCTGTGCATTGGCCAGCCCTTCGGCGATGCCGGCACGCGTTGCGTGTCCCAGCCCGTTGACCGGGGGATTCTCCAGCGTGATGACGGCTACGCCGTCACGGACTTCATATGCCGTGCTCATCGTTGTCTCTTTCCTTATTGTTGGTGTCGTTGGGGGTACCGCCAGCGCGTGACCCAGCGCAGTGCGGCGAAACGATCGTTCGATTCTAGCGCAGCTAGACTTCAAGCCATTCGGCACGAATTTCGTGGGCTCGTGCCAGTTCATCGGGTGTCCCCTCGAACACCAGTGCACCGCGCCCCATCACCGCCACCCGTTGTGCGCAGCTGAGCGCGAGCGACAGCTTTTGCTCGATCAGCAGGACGGCCACACCCGAAGCACGCAGTTCGGTCAGGATACGGCCGATTCGCGCCACCACACGCGGTGCCAGTCCTTCGGTCGGCTCATCCACGATCAGCAAATCGGGACCGGCCATCAACGCCCGGCACAGCGACAGCAGTTGTTGCTCGCCGCCGGAGAGCGATGCCGATGGTGCATGCCGGCGTGGTGCCAGTTCCTCAAAGCGCTCGAAGGCCTCATCCAATGTCAACGCACGGTTTGTCCGCACAGGAGCTTGGACATGGCCATGCCCAGTTTCACGGCCATTGGCACGCGCATTGACACGTCCTGCCTGCGTCCCTCGCTGGCCAAGCAGCAAATTCTGCGCCACCGTCAGCGGCCCGAACACATCGCGTGTCTCGGGCACGTAGCCGATGCCGAGCCGGGCGATCTGGTGCGGCGCCAACGACGCGAGCGACTGGCCTTGCCAGCGGATGTCGCCCTGCCGTGGAAGCTGCCCCATGATGGCGCGAGCGAGCGTCGAGCGTCCCGCCCCGTTGCGTCCCAGCACCGCGACGATCTCCCCCGGGGCAACGTGCATCGTCACCCCATTGAGCACGCGAGCGCCGCCATACCCGGCCGTCAGGTCGATCACCTCAAGCATCGTGCCTCCCTTCGGCCGGCGACGCGCCGAGGGCGTCCGCATACTCGCCGAGATACGCCGTCCGCACGTCCGGGTGCTCACGAATACGTGCCGGCACATCGCACGCGATGATCTTGCCGCGCGCCAGCACCGCGATTCGGTCAGCCAGCGAAAACACGACCTGCATGTCGTGCTCGATCATCAAGAGCGAACGTCCGCGACTGAGTTCTGCAATGAGGGCCACCACCCGCGCCGATTCTGACTGACTCATCCCTGCCGTCGGTTCGTCGAGCAGCATCACCTGCCCTGCGGCAGCGGCGCACAAGCCGATTTCGAGAACCCGTTGCTCGGCATAGCTCAAGGCACCTGCGGGATCGTCGCGGCGCGTATCCAGCCCTAGCCGGACCAGCCAGTCCTCGCTAATTGCCGTGACATCGCGCAACCCGCGCATGCTTCGCCAGAACGTATAGCGGTGCCCGCTCGGCCACAGCGCAGCACAACGCAAGTGGTCGACGACGCTCGTGTCCAAAAACAGTTGGGATGTCTGAAAACTTCGCGACAAGCCAAGCCGGCTGATGATGTGAGGCGGACGGCCGGTGACATCGCGCGCGCCCAACAAAATGCGGCCGTTGTCCGGCGACGTCCGCCCTGAGATCACATCGAAGAGTGTGCTCTTGCCTGCACCGTTCGGGCCGATGATGGCCAGCCGCTCGCCCGGGGCCAGCGTGAGATCGACTTCGTCGAGCACCTGCGTGCGGCCAAATGATTTACGGACGCCGCGAACGCTGAGGATTGGCCGCGCTCCCGGGTTCGCGCCCCCTGCGCCCCCCGCAATCCCCGCGCTTCCGGCACTCACTTGTGTGCGTCTCATGGCCGATCTCCGGCACCGCGGGCTAACCGCCCCACATGGCCCGCGACATGACGAACGGCGTCAATCAGGCGAGGCCATGCGCGATACAGCCACGCAGCGCCCAGCATCAAGCTCAGCATCGCAACGCCCCATCGCGCCCAACCACTCGACGCGCCCCCGCCAGCCCACCACGATTGCCCGGGGTCAACCGCACTGGCGACGGCGAGACGAATGCCATAGGTCATTTCGACCACGGCGATCAACCCGCCGACAACCATGGCTAACCCCGCGCATACGGCCAGATACGGACGCCATAGACGTCGTACCGTGCTCTGACGAAACGTTTGAAGTACCTGCATGTGTCCGGCCACCAACCCAGCCACGCCGCCCGGCGCAAAGACCACGACAGCGAGAAATCCCAGCCCCAGATAAAGCTGCCACGCCCGCGTCATCGTCGCTAGCACGACGGTCGCGAATACGCCGATCACCGCACCAACCATCGGCCCCGCAAAGTAGGCCGTGCCACCCAGTACCGTGAATACCAGCACGACACCGGAACGTTCGAGACTGAAAGTGTCTGCGCTGGCCAGTTCGAAATTGAGCGCACCCAGTGACCCTGCCACGCCCGCAAACGCAGCGGCAATAATCTGCATCCGGTAGCGAACCGCTGCGGGGGATTGCCCCAGAAACGCGACTCGCCCCGCGTTGTCGCGCACGGCACGCGCGAGAAAGCCCAAGGGGGTACGAGTGACGCCGTACATCAACGCCGCACAGATGAAGAGCCACACGGCGACGAGTCCGTAGACCTCGCGTTGCGAGCCGAACGTCAGCCTCAGCCACGGCGCACCCAATGTGCGGTCGGTGGCAATGCCGCGTTCGCCGCCGAACCACTCGGGCAGCATCGCAGCCACAACCCAGACCAGCTCGGCAACGCCCAGCGTGATCATCGCGAACGTCATGCCTGCACGGCGCGTGGTGACAAAGCCAAGCGTCGCACCCGCCATCGCGCCTGCCGCCGCCCCGGCCAGCGGCACGATGAACATCGAAATAGGCAACGCCCCCGCGCCGATACGATTCATGCACCAGACACCGGCATATGCGCCGATACCCGCATAGGTCGCGTGGCAAAAGCTCAGCAGCCCGGTCGATCCCAGCAACAAGTTGAATGACAACGCCAGAATGGCAGCGGTGCCCATCTGCGTCATCAACGTCAATGCCGCATCCGACGGAAAGCACCACGGCAAGACCACAAGAAGCAACGCGAAGCCTGCCCAGATCGCAATGCTCTGCCCGGCCGACCCATGCGACACATGCGACGTCGGCAACATTGGTGGCACCGGCGGCATCGTCGACCTTGCTGCCCTCGGCGCCTTGAATTCAGTCGCCATCGGTGCATTCACCGAATCGGGTGAGCCGTTGTCCACCGGGCGGCCGGACGGGTTATCTGCGGCGTCGCGCATCATCCCCCCCGCACACCGAGCAGACCGCGCGGACGCCACAGCAGCACCGCCACCATCAGCAGGTACGGTACGGCCGGGGCCAGTTGCGCGAGCGTCAGACGAGCAACCGGCGACAGCGCGTCGAAGATCGCGCCCTGTGCGGCCGATGGCCACCATGGCGCGAGACTCGCGTCGCTCGTGACCGCCCACGTCTGCAAGATACCGATCAGCAGCGACGCCACAAACGCGCCGCTTAATGAACCGAGCCCGCCGACCACCACCACGACGAACACAACACTGCCAACCGTTGCGGCCATGCCCGGCTCCGTCACCAGCACATTGCCGCCTGCTGCGCCCGCCAGCGCCGCCAAGGCGGCCCCACAAGCGAATACGCCGGTGTAAAGCGCAGGCACGTCGTAACCGAGCGCCTGCGTCATGGCCGGTTGTGCCAGCGCCGCCTGCAATACGAGCCCGGCACGCGTGGCCCGAAACGCCACCCAGACCAACACCGCCACCGCGCAAGCTAGCGCCATCAGAAACAGGCGATAGGCCGGTACGGCGACGCCCAGCACCGTGATCAACACGCCCTCGAACGCCGCCGGCACCGCGTAGTCAACGGGCCCGCGTCCCCAGACGAGTTGCACTAGTTCCACGACGAGGTACGCCAGACCGAAGGTTGCCAGCAACTCGGCCAGCGCCCCGCGCGTGCGCAATCGTCGCAAGACGCCTCGCTCGAACCCGGCCCCGAAAACGCCGACGATGACCGGTGCCAGCACCAGCGCCGGCCAGAAACCCAACGCAGACGACAGTGCGTAGGCGAAGTAAGCCCCGAGCATGTAGAAACTGGCGTGCGCGAAGTTCAGCACGCCGAGCATGCTGAAGATCAACGTGAGCCCGCTCGACAGCATGAACAACAGCAAGCCGTAGCTCACGCCGTTCACGAGGACGAGGCCCGCCGTGGCGCTCAGGAAATGCACTGCGACTCCTTGGTCAATGTCTTGCTTCGATGCAAACGAAAGACAAACGAAAGACAAACGAAATACGAACAAAAGACGCGGCAAACAGGGCCGCGTCGAACGAAAATCTGGCTGACATTATAGGGGGCGCAGGCCGCTGGATTGGCGGCCGACCTGCCGGAAATTGGCGTCGTGACTTGCTTTTGAGGCGCCACCTGTACCCCGCTTCGGAGTTTTCCGAGAGGGGCGAGGTCATGGCGCCTGCGGGCACCCTACGGCGCCGCCTGATAGTCCCGGAATCGCTCGCGCAACTTGAGCTTGAGCATCTTGCCGGTGGCCGTGTGGGGAATCTCGTCGACAAACACGACATCGTCCGGAATCCACCACTTCACGACGCGCCCTTCGTAGAAGGCCAGCACGTCCTCGCGCGTGAGCGACGACCCTGGCTTGCGCACCACCACCAGCAGCGGGCGCTCCTCCCACTTCGGGTGGCGCACGGCAATACATGCCGCCTCGTGAATCTCGGGATGTGCCATCGCGATGTTCTCGACGTCGATCGAGCTGATCCACTCCCCGCCCGACTTGATCACGTCCTTGCTGCGGTCGGTGATCTGGACGTAGCCCTCGGGATCGATGGTGGCCACGTCGCCCGTCGGGAACCAGCCATCCACCAGCGGCGACGTGTCGGCTCGGAAATAGCGGTCAAGCACCCACGGCCCCCGCGTATACAGATCGCCGAACGCCTTGCCATCCCACGGCAGTTCCTCGCCCTCGGGCCCGACGATCTTCAGGTCGACACCGTAAATGGCCGTCCCCTGTTTCTCCAGAATGTGTTGCTGCGCTACGGCCGGCAGCTCGCGATGGTGCTTGCGCAGATGGCACAGCGTGCCGAGCGGCGACATCTCGCTCATGCCCCACGCGTGGATGACGCGCACGCCATAGTCCTTTTCGAACGTGGTCAGCATCGCGGGCGGGCACGCCGAGCCGCCGATTACCGTGCGCTCCAGCGTCGAGAACCGGGCACCGATGGATTTCACATACGTCAGCAGCCCCAGCCACACCGTGGGCACGCCCGCCGAGAAGGTCACGCCCTCGGCTTCGAACAATTCATAGATCGACTTGCCGTCGAGGTCCTTGCCGGGAAATACGAGCTTCGCGCCGACGAGTGCGCTCGAGTACGGCATGCCCCACGCGTTGACGTGGAACATCGGCACGACCGGCAGCACGGCATCGCGCGCCGACATCGCCATGGCGTCGGGTAACGACGCACCGAACGCATGCAACACCGTCGAGCGGTGACTGTAGAGCACGCCCTTGGGGTTGCCGGTGGTGCCCGACGTGTAGCACAGCCCGGACGCCGTCTTCTCGTCCATTTCGGGCCAGACGTACGTGTCGGCGTCTTCGGCGGCCAGCAGGTCTTCGTAGCACAGCAACGGCAGGGTCGATGCAGGCAGATGCGCGCGGTCGGTCATCGCGATCCAGCCCTGCACGCCCGGGCATTGCGGCGCAATGGCCTCGACCAACGGCATGAAGTTGATGTCGAACGCCACGTAGCGGTCTTCGGCGTGATTAACGATGAACGCAATCTGCTCGGGGAACAGGCGCGGATTGATCGTGTGGACCACGCTGCCCATGCCCGAGACGCCGTAGTAAAGCTCAAGATGGCGGTAACCGTTCCATGCCAAGGTGCCGACGCGCTCGCCGTCACTCACGCCGAGCCGGCGCAGGGCAAGGGCAAGCTGTCGCGAGCGCCGCTCGGCGTCACGCCATGTGTACCGATGGATGTCGCCTTCCACGCGACGCGAGACGATCTCGGTGTCGCCGTGGTGGCGCGCGGCGTGAGTCAGCAGCGAAGAAATCAGCAGCGGCGCGGCCATCATCTGGCCGAGGAGCGGTGGTGCCATGCGTCGAATCTCCAGAAAAGTCGGGACTACCGGAATATCGGGATACGTTTGGGCTAAGGCTGTGAGCTGAGAACAAGTTCGGTGAGCACGGCGCGTGACAGGCTGGCACGTCTGATGCGTGCATTCGTGGTGCCACGCACTCCGATTCTTGACGCGCCCGGGCCATCGGTCAACGCCGATCGCTTGTGCGGCGCAGCACGGCGGCACGCCGCGTGCACTCGCCGTTCTCGCCAAAGTGCGCTGGCAAAGCCCTCGCAGCGCGGCAGCAAGCGCCGGACACCTCAAGTAGAATGTTTGTTCACCATCAGGAACGTCCCCAATGTCGGCATCAGACCGCCCCGCAACCGCTTCCCCGGCTGCCTCAGCCACCCCGGCCGCCCCTTCGTCGCTCAGGAATTTCGGCCCGCTTAATCTGGCGAACCGGTTTGCGTCGCTCGGTCCGGACTTCTACACCCGACTCTCCCCGCAGCCGTTGCCCGAACCCTATCTGGTCGGCTTCTCAGTCGATGCCGCCCGCCTGTTGGGCTGGTCGCCCGACGCCGCGCGCGATCCGGAGTTTCTGGCGACCTTTGCCGGCAATCAGCCACTCGCCGGCGGTGACCCGCTCGCGAGCGTCTACTCCGGGCATCAGTTCGGCGTCTGGGCCGGTCAACTCGGCGATGGCCGTGCGCTGCTGCTGGGCGAAGCCGATGGCGCCGGTGGCCGTTGGGAAATTCAGCTCAAGGGCGGCGGGCTCACGCCTTATTCGCGCATGGGCGACGGCCGCGCCGTCCTGCGCTCGTCGATTCGGGAATTCCTCTGCTCGGAAGCCATGTTCCATCTGGGCGTGCCGACGACACGCGCCCTGTGCGTGGTCGGCTCGGACGCCCCCGTGCGCCGCGAAACCATCGAGACGGCGGCGGTCGTGACTCGCCTGTCGCCGAGCTTCATCCGCTTCGGCCACTTCGAGCATTTCTGGGCCGGCGGTCAACACGAAGCCCTTCGCCAACTCGCCGACTTCACGATCGATCACCACTATCCGCATTGCCGCGAGGCCGCCAATCCGTACCTCGCATTGCTCGAAGCGGTCTGCGAAGCGACCGCCGAACTCATCGCGCACTGGCAGGCCGTAGGCTTCTGTCATGGCGTGATGAATACCGACAACATGTCGATCCTCGGCCTGACGATCGACTATGGCCCGTTCGGCTTTCTCGACGCCTTCAACGCGCACCACATCTGCAACCACTCGGATACGCAGGGCCGTTACGCCTATCAGGCGCAGCCGAACGTGGCGTACTGGAACTTGTTCTGCCTCGCCCAAGCGCTGCTGCCACTGTTCGGCGAAGGCGATGCCGCCATCGAACTGGCGCAATCGGCGTTGCCCGTGTTCAAGACGCGCTTCGCCGAAGAAATCGACCTGCGCATGCGTGCCAAGCTAGGGCTGCGCGAGTCGCACGCCGACGACGAGGTGCTCATCAATCGCCTGTTCAAGCTGATGCACGAGGGCCGCGTGGACTTCACGCATCTGTTCCGCTCACTCGCCACGCTGCAACTCGACAACCCTGCGGCCGATGCGCCGTTGCGCGACATGTTTATCGACCGGGCGGGCTTCGATGCATGGGCCGTCGACTATCGGGCACGTTTGCGGCAGGAGGCCAGCACCGATACCAAGCGCGCCGTTGCGATGCGTCTGGTCAATCCGAAGTACGTGCTGCGCAACCACCTCGCCGAGGTCGCGATTCGACGGGCCGATGAGAAGGACTTCTCGGAAGTGGACACGCTGCTGCGCGTGCTCTCGCGTCCGTACGATGAACAGCCGGAATTCGAGCGCTACGCCGAACTGCCGCCCGACTGGGCCGGTCAGCTGGAAGTAAGCTGCTCCTCATAACCCGCGGCTCACATCATTGACGGAAACAAGCATGGATCACTGACGCATTGCGATCGGGGGAATTATCCCAATATGCAACTCGTCAGATGACACCCGGATCATAGAAATCCGGGTATCAAAACTCAGGAGAATTTCATGAGCAAAGTGGAAAAGAGCGATGCCGACTGGCGCGCCCAACTCGATGACGTCGAGTATCAGGTCACCCGCAACGCCGCGACCGAACGTGCCTTCACCGGCCGTTACTGGGACCATTGGAAAGACGGGACCTACCGGTGCGTTTGCTGCGGTGAGCCGCTCTTCCAATCAACGGACAAATTCGACGCAGGTTGCGGCTGGCCCAGCTATAGCAAGCCAGTCGAGGGTGCCGGTGTGGACGAAATCATGGATTACAGCCACGGCATGGTGCGGGTAGAAGTGCGCTGCCGTAACTGCGACGCGCATCTGGGTCACGTCTTCGAAGACGGCCCCGCGCCGACCGGTTTGCGGTACTGCATCAACTCGGCGTCGTTGAATTTCGATGACAAGGAAGGCAGCCCGATGCCGGATGACAAGGACGGAAAGCGCGACTGACGCCGAAGGGATGCGAGGGACGTTGACTCGTCGGCGCGGTTCAGGGAAGTCACCGATTGCGGTTCGGTATTCTGCTATGCTGAGTTTCCTCTATCAACAACAAGGAACGCCTCTCATGTCCGTGCAAAAGACTCGCTTCGCCATGCTTCTCGCCTCGGCAGCCGCGCTCGGCGCGCTGTCGGCCACGCCGGCTATCGCGCAGTACACGGGCCCCGGCGCCCCGCCCGCGGCGGCTGTCGCCGTGCCGTCGGTCATGCCGAGTGTCGTCTCTGTTCAGCAAGCGTTGTCCGCGCCTGACGACTCGCAAGCCGTCATTGAAGGCTTCATCGTCAACCGCATCAAGCACGAGCACTACACGTTCCGCGACGACGCGGGTCACACCATCGAAATCGAACTCGACGACAAGTATCTGCCGCCGGGCGTCAAGATCGACGACAAGACCCGCGTTCGCATTACGGGCGAAGTGGACCGCCACCGTCATCGTCCGAGCGATATCGACGTCAAGCGACTCGAAATCATTCGATAAGCCTCGCTCCCCGGATGCCACTGGCAGCCGGAAAGCGACGCTTTGAAAACAGGGGCTTTGAAATATAATGCGGGTTTGCCGCCCGGTGAGATTCAACGACGCGCGTTCAAGGCGCGTTCGACATCGACACCTCAGGCTGGCAAGCCCGTAGCCCCCAAGTCGAGACCTCATGAAATTTCTGTTCGACCTGTTACCGGTCATTCTGTTTTTCGTCGCCTTCAAGTTCGCCGGCATCTACATCGCCACGGGCATTGCGATCGCCACCACGATCTTGCAAGTTGCCTGGATGTGGCTGCGTCACCGCAAGGTCGAGCCGATGCAATGGGTCAGCCTCGCCATCATCGTGGTGTTCGGCGGCGCCACCATCTGGCTGCACAACGACACCTTCATCAAGTGGAAGCCCACCGCGCTTTACTGGCTGTTCGGCGTAACGCTGTTCGTGGCTGAACTCATGTTCGACAAGAACCTGATTCGCACCATGATGGAAAAGCAAATGGCGCTGCCCGAGCATCTGTGGCGTGCCGTGAACTTCAGTTGGGCCCTGTTCTTCCTTGCGATGGGGGCACTCAATCTGGTGATCGCCTATCAGTTCTCGACCGACATCTGGGTGAACTTCAAGCTCTTTGGCGGTATGGGTCTCATGGTGGTGTTCATCGTCGTGCAGAGCCTCTGGCTCGCGAAGTACATCAAGCAAGACGAGTAACCTGCGACCGGAGCCGACACCATGACCATGGAACAGCAAATCGAGGCGCGCCTCACGGCCGCCCTCAGCCCGATCGAGATGGTTCTCGAGAACGACAGCGCGCGTCACGCCGGCCATGCCGGTGCGGCGTCCGGCGGGCATTACAACCTTCGTATCGTCTCGCCCGCCTTTGCCGGTCGCAACCGCGTGGCGCGGCATCGGCTGGTGTATGATGCGCTTGCCGATTTGATGCAGAACGGCATTCACGCCCTCGCCATCGTCGCGCTCGCCCCTGGCGAAGCGTAAGAACGCGTGCGACGCGTCCCCCGTCGATTAACCTTGCCTCCGTCATTCGTTAGGAAAAACAGCATGGCATTGAAACTCGCCCGCACGGCATTGGCGCTCGCCGCCACCGTGTCGCTGACCGCCGTATCCCTTCCCGCACTTGCCCAGAATGTTGCCGTCGTGAACGGCACGCCGGTGCCCGTCAAGCGCGCCGATGCGATGGTGCGTGAAATGGTCCGTCAGGGCCAGCCGAACTCGCCGCAACTGCAACAGCAAGTGCGCGAAGAGCTGGTCAAGCGCGAAATCCTCGCGCAGGAAGCCGTGCGCCAGGGTCTGGCAAGCGACGCCGACGTGAAGGCTCAGGTCGAACTGGCCAAGCAAGGCGTGCTGATCCGCGCACTGATCACCAACTTCCAGAAGACTTCGCCGGTCACCGATGCCGATGTGCAGGCACGCTACGACCAGTTGAAGAAGCAGTTCGGCGACAAGGAATACCACGCTCGCCACATCCTCGTGCCGAGCGAAGATACGGCCAAGGAAATCATCGCCAAGCTCAAGGGCGGCGCCAACTTCGCCGATCTGGCCAAGCAGTACTCGAAGGACCCGGGTTCGGCGCAAAACGGTGGTGACCTCGACTGGTCGCCGGCGAACGCCTACGTGCCGGAATTTGCCGACGCGCTGCAAAAGCTGCAAAAGGGTCAGTACACGCAGACCCCGGTGAAGACCTCGTTCGGCTATCACGTCATCGAACTCGACGATTCGCGCGATGCGCAGATCCCGCCGCTCGCCGACGTCAAGCCGCAACTCGTGCAGCAAATGCAGGAAGAGAAGCTTCAAAACTTCATCGACGGTCTCGAGAAGAAGGCCAAGATCCAGTAAGGATCGCTGGCGTCTTGTCAGACATGAGTCAGACACGAAAAACCCGCCAGATGGCGGGTTTTTTGTTGATATGCCTGAGCGACGTCAGTCGCCATCGCTCATGGCCCGTTCGGTTTTAGTCCCTCCGGTCCGGAATTGCCTGTGAGTGCACCACCGCGCGGCGCAGCCGAAAGAGCTCCGCTCGGCACCGGAACTGCGGCCGACAACGCGGCGATCTGATCGTCCGGTACGTACACGAAGACCTTCCCCGCCGCCGCCAGCGTGTCAACGCGAATCAGGGGAAGAAATCGCCCGGTCGTGCTCTGATAGTCCTGCTGCACATAACGGGCCTGAGGCAGGCCCTCATCAATGGAAATGAAAGCTTCGAGCGGCAGGCTCAACGGAATATCGTCCGGCCAGGGGCGGATGATCAGTTCGTTGTACGCGTGCCGCAACACGTTCTCGTTCGGGAAATGATGTCGCACGTCGATGCTCAGCTGGAACGGCACCGCATCAGGCCGAAACGGACATTGCGTCATCAACGACGAAGCCAGATAGTGCGTTTGCCACGCAGCGACTGTGGTCACTCCCATCTCGTCGCAAAACCGATGGTCATCATTGCGATAACAGCTCTCTAAACGCCCCCCCGTAAAACCATCCGAAGGAAACGCGCAGCGCACCGTCAGTGGATACCCCGTCGGCGCACCAGACTCACGTACGACGAACCCCGTGCCGCCACGCGCCTCGATCAATCGCTTCACACCGGCGTCCGCGCGCAAATAGGAAAAGGAAACCCCGTCACGTTTCACCGACGAGGGGCTGGCGTTCCACGCATGAAACGCCGCCGAGGCCTCCGCAATTCGAACGATCACGCCATTGCAATAGAACGCCGGCCGGCCACCGGGGCATGTTGGAGAGACATCGGCATAACGCGCATTCAACCGGGCGGCGATGCGAAATCCTTCATCAAGCTGATCGGTTTCGTCAAAACCGTAGGTGGCGCCCTGCGGTGGACCAAACCCCATACGCAAAATCGGCACCCACGTGCCGGTCGCATCGAAGTACTGTTTTTGGTAACGCTGCGCCTGAATGAGTTGACCGCCGTGGCTGACGTCGTAGAAGAACGCCTGCACGGGGATCGTCTCCGGCTTTGCAACATCCCAAGCCGTGACGAGCAGATTGTTCGGTCCCGACGCCAGCGCATCGGACATCAGCGCATGCGCGTCGAGCGACGCCTTGAATTGCTTCGCAACCATCGCACTGAACGAGCACTGCCGGTTGACGTCGCTGCCGTTGCCAGTGAAGTGCGCCGCCCAACCGGGTGCATCAGTCACGCCGTTCGGTAGACAGGAGCTCAGGTCTGGCGGCGATGGCGCAGCCATCGTCAGCAAATCACAGCCGTGCGATGCAGTAGCCGCCGCAGGCGTTACCGCTACCGGGTATGCACAGCGCACGTCGAGCGGCTTCCCCCACCCCGCCGCCGTCAACCCATCCGCGAGAATGAAGCCTGCACTCGTGGCCAGCCCGCTGGTACGCAAGTCATGTCTCAGGTAAGCCACGTTGGCTGATTGCAGCGCCAATTCCTGCGCCGTCAACTGCGCAAACGGCTGCGATGCGTCCCCCGGCAACGCGCGCATCAGCACGCCGGAGCACATCCACGCCGGACGATTGAGCGCGCACTGCGTCACGCTCGATTGATAGCGTTGGTTGACCAGATACGCCACATCGGCGCCGGTGAGTGCATGGACTGGCAGCGCCCACAGCCCCACGAGCACAAGAGTTGTGAACATCACGGCGCTGCGCAACCGAGCGCCCAGTGTGTGGCCGCGGAGGAAGCTATCGAGGTGCCGCATGACAAGGCTCCCCTACAGCGCCACTCTCAGCACCCTCGAGAACAGATACGGGTCGCTCGCTGTCGTGCCGATCGCGTAGGTGACGAAAACCGTTGTCCCCGCGCTCTCGCTCACCCACCCGGCAGGAATATTGAAAGTATTCGCCAGCCCCGGGACGACTGCCTGAAGTTCTGTATCGCGCACCACCCGCCCTTCCCAGCGCACCCGGGCCGTTTGCCCGACGACTTGCGTACCGTACAGAACAGTGACTTGCGTGCGACCGGCATTAATCGTCGGCATGGGCAGTGGCGTCCCCTGAACTCGCAGGTTCAGTACATCTGAGATTTCGATGGGACTGGTTCCGCGCTTGACGCTGAACGTGACCGCCACTGCGCTGCCAATGGCATCGAGCACTTCGCGGCGCGGCACCCGTAACGCCACGCGCGCGGGAATCGTGACCGTCCAGATTGACGTGTCGTAGACGGACGAAGGACCTCGCCACCGACCGCCAACCGTTTGCCCGGCGGCCATACCATCGTATTGGGGGACTTCGATGTGCACGAACTCGCGATTGTAAAAATCGTCGACCAGCAGTTGATCGCCGTTGCCGCCGGTGGCTTCGAGTATGCCGGGCTTGAGGTTTACGATGGATTCGATTTCCATGACACGCTCCTGAAGGATCACGCTCGTATCAGGCCACGCGCACCACCGGCGCAACAACTGTCAACGTTGACAGGCACGCGCCTGTCGACCAACAAAAAAACCGCCTGCCCCATGACAGGACAGGCGGTTTTTACGTCGTCGACGCCGCAGCGTCGTCAGACGAGATACAGCGTTTTACGCAACCCAGCGACGTGCGTTGCGGAACATGCGCATCCACGGGCTATCTTCGCCCCATTGCGCCGGTGCCCAGCTCATCTGCACGGTGCGGAACACACGCTCCGGGTGCGGCATCATGACCGTGAAGCGGCCGTCGGCCGTCGTCACCGACGTGAGGCCGCGCGGCGAACCGTTCGGATTGAACGGGTACTGCTCGGTCGGCTGTCCACGGTGATCGACAAAGCGCATCGCGGCGATCGCCTGATCGATGTTGCCCTGCTGACCGAAGTTGGCGAAGCCTTCGCCGTGCGCGATCACGATCGGCAGTTGCGAGCCGGCCATGTCCTTGAAGAACAACGACGGCGAATCGAGCACTTCGACCTGCGTCAGACGGGCTTCGTACTTCGACTGGTTGTACGTGAACTTCGGCCACGCGCCCGCGCCCGGAATCAGGTTCGACAGGTTGCTCATCATCTGGCAACCGTTGCACACGCCCAGCGCGAACGTGTCGGCACGGTTGAAGAAGCCCGCAAACTGCTCGGCCAGCGCCGGGTTGAACAGAATCGTCTTCGCCCAGCCTTCACCCGCACCCAGCGTATCGCCGTACGAGAAACCACCACAGGCGATAAAGCCCTTGAAGTCTTCCAGTGCCTGACGGCCTGCCAGCAGGTCGCTCATGTGCACGTCGTACGCTTCGAAGCCGGCCTTGTCGAGGACATAAGCCATTTCCAGATGCGAGTTCACGCCCTGCTCGCGCAGCACGGCAACCTTCGGACGCGCGCCAGTCGCGATGAACGGCGCGGCAATATCTTCGTTCGCATCGAACGTAAGCTTCGGCGACAAACCCGGATCGCTCGTGTCGTTCAGCGCTTCATACTCGGCATCGGCAGCCGCCGGGTTGTCGCGCAGTCGCGCAATACGCCAGCTCACTTCCGACCACAAGCGTTGCAGTTCGGCACGCGGCGCACCGAACACCTTCTTCGCATCGCGATAAATTTCGATGACGTCGTTCGGATTCGGCTTGCCGATCACGTTCGTGCAGGCCGACAGACCGGCTTCGCGCAGCGCTTGCAGCACGGCGTCGCGATCGCTCGCACGCACCTGAATTACACCGCCAAGCTCTTCGGAGAACAGCGCACGCAGCGTCTTGTCTTCGCGACGGCCAACGGTCTGCTTCGCCCAATCCTTGGCATCGCCGTAATCCGACTCGAAGCCCTCGTCCAGCGTGAGCATGTCGACGTTGAGCGAAACGCCCACGTGGCCCGCAAACGCCATCTCGGCCACCGTGGCGAAAAGGCCGCCGTCCGAACGATCGTGGTAAGCGAGCAGCTTGCCGTCGGCATTGAGCTTCTGAATAGCATCGAAGAAGCGCTTGAGGTCGGCCGGATCGTCGAGGTCCGGCGTGACGTCGCCGATCTGCTGCGTCACCTGCGCGAGAATACTGCCGCCCAGACGATTCTTGTTGTGGCCCAGATCGATGGCAATCAGCACGGTCTCACCGGCTTCTGCGACCGAACGCAGTTGCGGGGTGAGGTGGCTGCGCACGTCTTCGACCGGCGCAAACGCCGACACGATGAGCGACACCGGGGACACCACGTCCTTGTTGCGGCCGCTGTCTTCCCACTTGGTACGCATCGACAACGAATCCTTGCCGACCGGAATCGAGAGGCCCAGCGCCGGGCACAGTTCCATGCCCACGGCCTTGACCGTATCGAACAGTGCGGCGTCTTCGCCCTCGGTACCGCATGCCGCCATCCAGTTGGCCGACAGCTTGATCTGGTCGAGCGACTTGATCGGTGCGGCCGCGATATTGGTGATCGCTTCGCCCACGGCCATGCGGCCCGAGGCCGGCGCGTCGATCACGGCGAGCGGCGTACGCTCGCCCATGGTCATCGCTTCGCCGCGGAAACCGGCGTAATCCATCAACGAAATCGCGCAGTCGGCCACCGGCACCTGCCACGGACCGACCATCTGGTCGCGTGCGGTCAGGCCGCCCACGGTACGGTCGCCAATGGTGATCAGGAACGACTTGCTCGCCACCGTCGGGTGACGCAGCACGGCACGGGCGACTTCATCGAGCGACAGGCCGGTCACGTCGACCGGCGGGAATTCCGACTTCACGCGCGTGACATCGCGGTGCATGCGCGGCGGCTTGCCGAGCAGCACGTCCATCGGCATATCGACCGGGTCCGGCGATTCCGGATGCATCGGGTCGACCAGCTTCAGTTGACGTTCTTCGGTCGAAACACCGACCACGGCCACCGGGCAACGCTCGCGCTGGCAAACGGCCTGAAATGCCGGGAAGCTGTCCGGGGCAATGGCCAGCACGTAGCGCTCTTGCGCTTCGTTGCTCCAGATTTCGGCGGGCGACATGCCCGACTCTTCCAACTGCACCTGACGCAGATCGAACAGCGCGCCCTTGCCTGCACCGTCCACCAGTTCCGGGAATGCGTTCGAGATGCCGCCCGCGCCCACGTCGTGAATCGACAGGATCGGGTTGGCCTCGCCCTGGCGCCAGCACCAGTTGATGACTTCCTGCGCGCGACGCTCGATTTCGGGGTTACCACGTTGCACCGAGTCGAAGTCGAGTTCGGCCGTGTTGGTGCCGGTCGCCATCGAGCTGGCAGCGCCACCGCCCATCCCGATACGCATGCCCGGGCCGCCGATCTGAATCAGCAGCGTGCCGGCCGGCAGATCGTTCTTGTGGGTGTGTTGGGCCGCAATGTTGCCCATACCGCCGGCAATCATGATCGGCTTGTGATAGCCGCGCACGCGGCCAGCCACGTTTTGCTCGTAGGCGCGGAAGTAGCCGCCGATGTTCGGACGGCCGAATTCGTTATTGAACGCAGCGCCGCCGAGCGGGCCGTCGATCATGATTTGCAGCGGCGAAGCGATGCGGTCCGGGCGGCCATAGTCGGTGCCGGTGTCATCGGGCTTGCGCAGCGACGGCGGCACGGCGACGTCGCGGTCGTTTTCCCACGGCTCACGCGCGTCCGGCAGCGCCAGATTCGACACGGTGAAACCGGTCAGGCCCGACTTCGGCGTCGATCCACGGCCCGTAGCGCCTTCGTCGCGAATCTCGCCGCCCGCGCCGGTCGATGCGCCCGGGAACGGCGAAATGGCCGTCGGGTGGTTGTGCGTCTCGACCTTCATCAGCGTGTGCGTCAACTCGACGCTGCGGCCGTACTTGGCGTCAGCGCCACGCGGATACCAGCGCTCGACCTCGGCACCTTCCATCACCGAGGCGTTGTCCGAATACGCGACCACCGTCCCTTGCGGGTGCAGTTGGTGCGTGTTCTTGATCATCTGGAACAGCGACTTGTCCTGCGCTTCGCCGTCGATGGTCCACTGCGCATTGAAAATCTTGTGACGGCAGTGCTCGCTGTTGGCCTGCGCGAACATCATCAACTCGACGTCGGTCGGGTTGCGCTTCAGGGCGACGAAGGCTTCGACCAGATAGTCGATTTCGTCTTCGGCGAGCGCCAGACCCAGATCGCGGTTAGCGGCTTCGAGGGCGCTGCGGCCTACGCCGATCACGTCGATCGTCTGCAACGGCTTGGCCGGCAGTTCGACGAAGAGCACTTCGGCGTCTTTGCGGGTGGCGACCACGGTTTCGGTCATGCGGTCGTGCAGCACGTCGGCCACGCGCGCCAGGACATCGGCGGGCAGCGACTTCTTGCCGCCCAGCAGGCCCGACTTCACGCCGACGGTGTACTCGACGGCGCGCTCGATACGGCGCACATCGGCAATACCGCAGTTGTGGGCAATGTCGGTGGCCTTGCTCGCCCACGGCGAGATCGTGCCCAGACGCGGAATCACCAGCAGTTGATCGCCAACCGGCTCTTCACGTACCGGTTCACCGTAGGTCAGCAGGCCGGCAACACGGGCCACGTCGTCGCTCGATAGCGGCGCGGCGCTGGCCACCAGATGCACGTAGCGCGCGTCAATACGCACGATCGAGCTGTCGATGGCTTGCAGGGTCTGCAGAAGACGTTGCTGGCGGAATTCGGAGAGCGCCAAGGCGCCGGCGAAGCAGGCAATGTGAGTCATGGAAGGACGGAAGGCGAGGCGTTCAAAACGCGGGGGAACGACAAACCGGGATTATACCCTGCTTACCCGGGGTTATACCCGAGTGCGAAACGTCTTCGCGCCCCGCCGCGGCCGCTCTCTGGTAACCTATGCCCCCCGTGACGAACACGCGCTGCCCAAGATTTATGGCACGCGGTCGGTTCAGTCAGGAGACACAGAACTACACTAACAAGCGAGCGTACGGGCGTTCGCCACACACCAGACGGTTGGGAATGAAGGTCATCGTTATCGGCGGCGGGGTCATCGGCACTTGCACCGCCTACTATCTGGCCGCCGCGGGGCATACGGTTACGCTCGTCGAGCGTAACAGCACAGTCGCGCAGGAAAGCAGCTTCGGCAACGCCGGCGTCATTGCGCCCGGCTACGTGACGCCGTGGGCCGCACCCGGCATGCCGCGCAAGCTGCTCGGCTACATGTTCAGTGCAGCGAGCCCCCTCATCTTCCGTCCCGGCCTGTCGCGCGGTACGTGGCGCTGGGCGTCGCGCTGGTTGCGCGAATGCAAGCTCGAGCGCTATCGCGCCAATCGCGAGCGTATGCAACGCATTGCGTTCTACAGCCAACGCTGCCTGCACGAACTGCGCGAGCAGCATCTCTTCGAATACGAGCAGACGCAGGGGTACCTGCAACTGTTCCGTTCCGAGCGCGAAATCAAGATGAACGAGCCGGCGCGCGCCATGCTCGCCGAGAACGAGGTGCCGCACCGCCTGCTCACGCCGGACGAGTGCCGCAAGCTCGAACCGTCGATTTCGACCGATGCGCCGCTGGCCGGCGGCCTGCATCTGCCGCGCGACGAAACCGGCAACTGCCCCCTCTTCACCAAGCGCCTCGCTCAGATCGCCCGCGATATGGGCGTGACGCTCGCCACCGAAACGACAGTGCTGGCCGTGCGTCCGAATCTCGGGCGTGCCGGGGTGACCGTCGAGACGGCCAGCACCGCGCAGCCGTTGCAAATCACCTCGATGGAAGCCGACGCGGTGGTCATTGCCGCCGGCGTGGCAAGCACCGAGCTGCTGAAGCCGCTCGGCATCGATCTGCCGCTGTGGCCAATCAAAGGCTACTCGCTCACCGTGCCCGTGAAGAACGAAATGTTCAGCCCGCGCATCGCCGTGATGGACGAGTCCTACAAGACGGCCATCACCCCGCAGGGCAACCGGTTGCGCATCGCAGGCACCGCCGAACTGGGCGACACCCAGTTGGTGCTGCGCGAGCGGGCGATCGCCACACTCTACAAAGTGGCGACAGACTGGTTCCCGGGCGCCGGCAAGTACCGAGAGGCCCGTGCCTGGGTCGGTGCGCGTCCGATGCTGCCCGATGGTCCGCCGCTGCTTGGTGCAACGCACCTGCCCGGCATCTACCTCAATCTCGGCCATGGCTCGACCGGCTGGGCGATGGCTTGCGGCTCCGGCCGCGTGCTGGCCGACGTGATCTCCGGCCAAACGCCTGACATCGACCTCAACGGTCTTACGCTCGCACGCTATTCCCACTAGCCCGGCTGGCCCCGCCAGCCTGGTTAGCCCCATCGTTTGGCCGATCTTCCTGATGGCGCGCACACCGACGAGGGTGCGCGCCGTCAGCGAACACCGACAGCACATCGGGGAATCCGCTGGCAGGCGCTCCGCTGCATTCACGGCATAATCGTCGAATTGCGGCCTGATTTGCCTGTTCCGACCGTTCCACCAAACGATCCGTCACCACGCGCGACGCTCGCAACGTTTGCGCAGAACGCCGGAACACGGTCAATACCATCGACGCCGCCACGGATTTCCGGGAGTTATGCCTGTCATGACCGATCACTTGCGTGTCGATGCTGCCGCTGCCCCCGCGAGCCCGAGTCCGCTCGCGAGGCCGGCTCGACCGCCTCAGCCATCCGACATCATCGACGGCGCGCTTGCCGACACGCCGCTTCCCCTGTACTTGCCCGCCGATTTGCGCGAGATCGAACGCGCAAGCGCCGCACACTTGGCCCCGCACACGCTGATGGCGCGCGCGGGCGCCGTCGTGGCCGACTGGTTGTATGGACAATTACCGGCACTCGCGACAGCCGGGCGTCAGCCCGTGCTGTTGCTTGCAGGCCCCGGAAACAACGGCGGCGATGCCTATGTCGCGGCACACGAACTGCATCGTCGCGGCGTGCTGGTCGACGTCTGGCAGCTCACGCCGCCCGTCGCCGATGACGCGAAATGGGCGCATGCCAACGCTGTTGCCGCTGGCGTGCCCGTGCGCCCTGCGCCCGACGTATGGCCGCAGCCTTCGGCCTATGCCTGGATCGTCGACGGATTGTTTGGCATCGGCTTGTCGCGCCCGCTCGATGGCCCGGCGGGCCGCCTCGTCGAGAATATTGCCTACGCGCATGCCCAGGGCACGCCCGTCCTCGCGATCGACATCCCCAGCGGCCTTGGCGCGGCGACCGGCGTAGCGAGTGGCCCTGTCATCCGCGCCAACGTCACGATCGCCATGCTGGGCGCTTGCCCGGGGCTTCTGACCGGCGAAGGACGTGACATCGCCGGCCGCGTGCTGGTAGCCACTCTGGGCGCCAATGGCGCATTGGATGCGGCGGCGGCCTCCTCCGCGCTGACAACCAACACGCCGGCCGCGTTTCTCGCGGACCTGCCACAACGTCATCACGCCACGCACAAAGGCAGCTACGGTTCGCTCGCCGTGCTGGGCGGCCATGACGGCATGATCGGCGCGCCGCTGCTTAGCGCACGCGCGGCATTGATGAACGGTGCCGGGCGAGTCTACGTCGGTTTCGTCGCGCACGATGCTCCGGCGTGGGACCCGGTTCACCCCGAACTGATGCTGCGCCACGCAGAAGGTATCGATCTTGCGGCCATGCAGGCCGTCACCATCGGCCCCGGGCTAGGCACTTCGGCCGCATCGGCGGCGTGCCTGTCGCGCGTGCTGGCGTTGGAACACACTCCGCTCGTGCTCGACGCCGACGCCCTCAACCTGCTCGCGGCAGAACCGGTGCTCGCCGAGCGCGTGCGCAGCCGTACCGGCCCCACCGTGCTCACGCCACACCCACTTGAGGCTGCCCGGCTGGCCGGTTGCGATGTGCAGCGCATTCAGTCGGACCGACTCACGTCGGCCCGCACGCTCGCCCGATACTTCGGGGCCACAGTGGTGCTCAAGGGGTCGGGCAGCATCATCGACAACGGCACGCATGGCTGGGTCAACACCACCGGGAATGCGGGGCTCGCGACGGCAGGCACGGGCGACGTGCTGACCGGCATGATCGGCGCGATGCTGGCACAACGTATGCCCGCCGTCACAGCGGCGCTGGCCGGCGTCTGGCTTCACGGACGTGCCGCCGAACGGTGCGTCAATGAGGGCATCGGCCCCGCAGGATTGACCGCATCTGAACTTTTGCCGGCCATGCGCGCCGAACTGGCAGACGCGCTCAGGCGAGCGCCGTCATGACAGTGGCAGGGTCGAGCGATCGATCAAGCACATCAACGACCGCCACTGCCCCCGCCAATCGACCCGCAAACCAGCGCAGGAACCGGTTTTCGGCGTAAATTCACGGAGACTCCCGTTATACTTCGTCCTACCGAAAAGAACATATTGCACATGTCGTCGAAGCCGTCCTTTCGTCTGGATCAAACTCCCGCCTGGCGCACCCTGCTCGAACATCGTGACGAGATCGCCAGCCAGCATATGCGCGACTGGTTCGCGGGTGCCGGTGCGAACTCGCGCGTCGAACAATTCTCGCTGCGTGCCGCTGGCCTGTACCTCGACTATTCGAAAAACCGCGTTACCGAAAAGACGCGCACCCTGCTCGCCCATCTCGCCCGTGAATGCGACGTGCCCGGCAAGCGCGATGCGATGTGGGCCGGCGAACACGTCAACGTCACCGAAGACCGCGCCGCCCTGCACATCGCCCTGCGCGCGCCGAAGGGCGTCACGTTTCGCGACACCACGGGCGACGTCAGCACCGGCGTGCACGCCACGCTCGCGCGCATGCGCAAGTTCAGCGACGAGGTACGCGACGGCCGCTGGCTGGGCGCCACAGGCAAGCGCATCCGCCATCTGATCAACATCGGCATCGGCGGCTCGGATCTCGGGCCGCGCATGGTGTGCGACGCCCTCGCCGCCTATGGGCGTGCCAACTTGTCGGCACACTTCATCGCGAACATCGATCCGACAGAACTCGCACGCACGCTGCCCGCGCTCGATCCGGAAACCACGCTCGTCGTCGTCTGCTCGAAGACGTTCACCACGCTCGAGACGATGACCAACGCCCGCACCATTCGCGCGTGGTTCATCGAGCATGGCATTCCGGAAGCTGACCTTGGCAAGCATTTCGTCGCCGTCTCGACGAACGTCGAAGAAGCGACGCGCTTCGGCATCGGACGGGAGAATGTTTTTGAATTCGGCGAATGGGTGGGCGGACGGTATTCGCTATGGTCGTCCGTCGGGCTGATCATCATGCTGTACCTCGGCGCGCAGCATTTCGACGAAATGCTGGCCGGCGCGCATGCCATGGACGAGCACTTCCGCACGGCGCCGCTCGAAGCCAATATGCCGGTGCTGCTCGCGCTGCTGGGCATCTGGTATCGCAACTTCTTCGACGCGCAAACGCTGTCGATTGCCCCGTACACCGATGCCCTCCAGAAGCTGCCGCCCTATTTGCAGCAGCTCGACATGGAGAGCAACGGCAAGTCGGTGCAGATCGACGGTGCCCCCGTCGAATGGCAGACCGCACCGATCATCTGGGGCGAACCCGGCACGAACGGCCAGCATGCTTATTTCCAGATGCTGCACCAAGGCACAACACTCGTGCCGGTGGATTTCATCGCCGTGCTTCAGCCGCAGTATTCGCAGCCGGTCTACCTCGATCATCATCGCAAGCTGCTCGCCAACTGCTTTGCGCAGAGCGAAGCTTTGCTGCAAGGCGGATCGATGGCGACGCCGGAACAGGCCGGTGGCCCGCTGGGTGCCCAACGACGTTTTGAAGGCAACCGGCCGAGCAACACGCTGGTGATCGACAAGCTCTCGCCGGAGCGTCTGGGCGCATTGATCGCGCTTTATGAACACAAGGTGTTCGTGCAAGCCGCGATCTGGAACATCAACCCGTTCGATCAATGGGGCGTCGAGTTGGGCAAGACGCTCTGCCGCGCCATCGAGCCCGAGCTGGTCGATCCGTCGACGCTCACGCCTGACGCGCACGACGCCTCGACGGCATCGCTGATTCGCTTGGCCGGTGAGGCGTTGAAGCCCAAGCGCTGATCGTGATTTGCTGCCACCTGCCAGTGTTTGCTGGCCGGTGCGCAAGCAGCAGCGGCGCGAGCCCGTCGAGGGCATCGCGCCGCTTGCCCCTCAGAGATATCGCCTATCAGGCCTATCAGGCCTGCCAGACGTATCAGGCAGCCACACCGTCGACCAGACGGCCGCCAGCGAGTTGCACCGTGGCATCGCAGCGCTCGGCAATCGCCAGATCATGGGTGACGAGCACGAGCGTTGCACCGCTTGCCTCGTTAAGCGAGAACATCAGATCGATGACACGCTCGCCCGTTGCCGTGTCGAGACTGCCGGTCGGTTCATCGGCGAACAGCACGACCGGCTGCGTGACAAACGCCCGGGCAAGCGCCACGCGCTGCTGCTCGCCGCCGGAAAGCTGCTTCGGATAATGTGTGAGGCGCGAGCCCAAGCCGACCTGTCCGAGCAACTCGATCGCACGATTGCGCACTTCCCGTGTCTCACCCAGAAGTTCGAGCGGCAGCATCACGTTCTCGAGCGCCGTCAGGTGCGGCATTAATTGGAATGACTGGAAGACAAAGCCGATCGCACCGCGTCGCAGGGCTGCGCGCCCCTCTTCATCGAGCTCGCCAAGCGACTTGCCGAGGAGCGTGACGCTACCGTCGGTCGCCGTATCGAGCCCGGCCATCAGGCCCAGCAACGTCGATTTGCCCGAGCCCGAGGCCCCGACTATCGCCACGCTCTGGCCTTTTGCGACGGAAAAATCGATATCCTGCAAAATGACGAGCTCACCGGTGGCGTCGCGCAACCGTTTGCCCAGACCCCGCACTTCAATTACGTTTTCGGAAAACGACATGGCAAGAAGACAGTTCTTGAAATTGGCCGCCTCAGCCCTCGTGGGCTGCTGCATCCTGACAGGGACCGCGGCGCACGCGGCAAGTTCTGGCGCGCCGACAATTCTGGTCGTGGGCGACAGCCTGTCCGCCGAGTACGGCATCGCTCGCGGCGCAGGCTGGGTGAACCTCATGCAACAAAAAGTTGCGCAAAGCGGTTTCGATTATAACGTTGTCAACGCCAGTATCAGTGGCGATACCACAAGCGGTGGGCGGGCACGTCTGGCGCCGTTGCTCGACCGCTATCATCCCGCCATCACGATTCTGGAGCTCGGCGGTAACGATGCCTTACGCGGCATTTCACTGGACCTCACGCGCGCCAATCTACGCGAAATGATCGAGTCGTCACGCAAGGCAGGCAGCCGGGTGATCGTCGTCGGCATGCGCATTCCGCCGAACTACGGCACCGAGTATGGCGAGCAGTTCTTCTCGATGTTTGCCACGCTCGCCAAGCAGGAAAAGACGGGCTACGTGCCGTTCCTGCTCGATGGTGTGATTGAGCATCCCGACTGGTTCCAGCAAGACCAGATCCACCCGCTCGCCAAGGCACATCCGCAAATTCTGCAAAATGTCTGGCCGACCGTGGCGCCCCTGCTCAAACCTGCCGGCAAAGCACCGCCGCGCGCTGCGAGCGGGCGCGGGGTGAAACCGGGGGCGTAACCTATTGACCTATCGCGGACACTCACCGCCAAGTGAGTACGTCCAGTTGGGAGCACCATAAAAAAAGCGCGGCCATCGAGCCGCGCTTTTTTCTTGCTACCCGGCCTGCGCCGGTTGTCATGCGTTGGATTCGTGGAATCCGCTGAATCAGGTACCCGACTTGGTCACGTCATTGACGACCTTGACCTTCGAACGAGCCCGCAGATCGCCAACCCACGCATTCCACTCAGCTTGTGCTGCCAACTGGTTGAGCTGCTGCGTTTCCGCGGCTAGACGCTGCGGATCTTGCACAGCAGGTTGCGTGACCTTGCTGATGCGGAACACCGCGTAGCCCTGACCATCGCCCAGATCGACACCCACGTAAGCCGGCAGCTTCGCCGTATCGGCACCGAAGATTGCCGTCAGGGCGTTCGGCGGGAGCTTGCCCGGGTTGTCACGCGAAATCGTCTGCATGGCACCGAACGCGGCGTCGCCGCCCTTCTTCAGCGCATCGAGCTTGGCCTCACCGGCCTTCTTCGCTTCCTGCGCCGCCATGTCCGCCACCAACTGCTGCTTGACCTGCGCTTCCACCTGCGTGAGCGGCGGCGTCGCGGCCGGGTGATAAGTCACCACGTGTGCCGACACCAGCACGCCCTGGCCCACGTCCACGGCTTCAGTGTTGCGCTTGTTCTTGAGCGATTCATCCGCAAACACGGCCTTCAGCAGCTTCTCGTTGCCGATCGGGCTCTGGGCTTGCGCCGGGTTTGCCGTGCGCGTGACCTGCGCCGTCTGCACCTTGATGTTCAGCTTGTCGGCGACCGGTTGCAGGCTGTCAGGTTGTTCGTACACAGCGTTGGTGAACTGGTCGGCGAGCTTTGCATACGCCTTGGCGGATTCTTGCTGGCGATACTGATCGGCCAGTTGTGCCTTCACGTCTTCAAACGGCTTGGTCGTTGCCGGCTTGATGCCCGTCAGCTTGATGATGTGATAACCGAAGTCGCTCTTCACCACGTCGCTCACGTCACCTTCGCTCTTGAGTGCGAACGCGGCATCGGCGAACGGCTTGACCATCGCGTCACGCGTGAAGAAGCCCAGATCGCCGCCGTTGGCCTTCGAGCCCGGATCTTCCGAGTTCTGGCTCGCCAGCTTGGCAAAGTCGTTCGGGTTCTTCTTCAGTTGCGCGAGCAGGTCGTCGGCCTTGGCCTTCGCTTTCGCATGATCGGCAGGCGAAGCGTCCGCCGGCGATGCAATCAGAATGTGCGAGGCACGACGCTCTTCCGGCGTCGTGTACTGCTTCAGATTGTCGTTGTACATCTTGCGCAGCACGTCGTCGCTAGGCGCTGACAGTGCCGATGCCGGCATGGCCTTCGGGTCGAGCACGACGTACTGGATCTCGGCTGACTCGGGCGTCTGGAACGCTGCCTTGTGGGCATCGTAATAGGCCTGCACCTGCGCTTGCGTCGGCGTGACCTTGCCCGCGAAGTCCGACACCGGGAACGTCAGTACAGAGACATCACGCTGTTGTGCGCGCAGCTGCGCGAAACGATCGATCACGGCCTTGGGGAGCATGGCGCTCGCCTGCACGCTGGCCGGCAGTTGGTTCGAAGCGAGTTCGTAGCGAATCTGCGCTTCGAGACGCTGCGGCGTGAGGTTCTGTGCCGCGAGCAGTTGTTCGTAAGCCGCTTCGTCGATCGAGCCATCCGCGCGGCGCAATTGCGCAATCGCCGGAATCGCGAGCAGCGCTTCGCGCACTTGCGCGTCGGGCACCGACAGGTTCTTCTTGAGCGTTTCCTGCGTGAGCAGCTTTTGCTGGATCAGGTTGTCCAGCACGGCACTACGCATTTCAGGCGTGTTGATCTGACTGGCATCGACGGCGCCCCCGAACATCTGCTGCATGCGCTCGGTTTGTGCGCGCAGCACACTGTCGTACTCCTGGCGCGTCACGGTCTGATCGCCGACCTTGGCGATCGTGCCTGCGTCCGACGTGTACTCCTGCAAGCCGTGAACGCCAAACACCACAAACGACGGCACGATCAACACCGTCAGGAAAATGAGAACCAATCGTTGGTGGCGCCGAATGAAGTCGAACATACGAAATCGGAAGAGTCGTCAGGAAGCGTCTTTGGGACGTCCATATGGCAAAAAAGGCGAACCGAAGTTCGCCTTTTCACAATTTGGCGGAGCGGACGGGGCTCGAACCCGCGACCCCCGGCGTGACAGGCCGGTATTCTAACCAACTGAACTACCGCTCCCCAAGATCTGGAACTGGTGGGTGCTGAGGGGCTCGAACCCCCGACCTACGCCTTGTAAGGGCGCCGCTCTACCAACTGAGCTAAGCACCCGTTCCCGATTCTAGTTTTGTTCTTACTGCTGCTTCCTGCCTAGGCAGGAAAGTCGATCAGTTTACTGTATCTTTCAGATTTTTGCCAGGGCGAAATTTCGGAACCTTCGCTGCCTTGATCTTGATCGCTGCGCCAGTGCGCGGATTGCGCCCCGTGCGTCCTGCGCGCTTCGTCACGTGGAAGGTACCGAAGCCCACCAACGTCACATCGTCACCCTTCTTCAACGCTTTCTTTACTGCACCCACAAAAGCATCGAGTGCACGACCGGCAGCGGCTTTCGAAATGTCTGCCTCACCCGCGATATGATCGATCAGTTCCGTCTTATTCACTGTAACCCCCTTGCAAGGATAGTAGGCGATTGAGCCGCGGAGGCGCTCTTAACGCGCCTTGACATTGATCTGCGAAGGTCCGCTGGCTTTGCCATTAGACAAGCCGCAAACCCTGATGTCAAGCCGTTTTGCGCTGTTTTGGCGGCTTAGGAAGCACTCCTGAGTCATCACTTCCGGACGCTATTTTCGACCACTTTGCGTGAATAAAAAAAGCCCGGGGAAAACCCCGAGCTTTTTGCAGACTTTCGGCTCAGTGAACGACATCGAAATCGATGATCGCCGTTCGCCTTACCTCGTCACATGCTGACGTCAGTGCTTGATGACTTCCTGCTTGCCGCTGCCATCCGCATTCGGCGTCACCGGTGCAGCCTTCGGCTCTTCCTCAGGCAGCGGTGCCGGCGCATGTTCCAGCGCCAACTCCAGCACTCTGTCGATCCAGCGCACCGGCATGATCTCCAGCGCGTTCTTGACCGTATCGGGAATCTCAGCGAGATCCTTCACGTTCTCTTCCGGAATCAACACGAGCTTGATGCCGCCACGATGCGCTGCGAGCAGCTTTTCCTTGAGACCACCGATCGGCAGCACTTCACCGCGCAGCGTAATCTCACCGGTCATCGCCACATCTGCACGCACCGGAATACCGGTGAGCACCGAGACGAGCGCCGTGGTCATCGCGATACCGGCGGACGGACCGTCCTTCGGCGTCGCCCCTTCGGGCACGTGAATGTGAATGTCCTTCTTCTCGAACTGCTCATCGGACACACCCAGACGACGCGAGCGCGAACGCACCACCGAACGTGCAGCTTCGACCGACTCCTTCATCACGTCGCCGAGCGAGCCGGTGCGGATGATGTTGCCCTTGCCCGGCATCACCGCGGCTTCGATGGTCAGCAAATCGCCGCCCACTTCCGTCCACGCAAGACCCGTGACCTGGCCGATCTGGTTTTCCTTCATCGCCAGACCGAAGTCGAACTTGCGAACGCCGAGGAAGTTGTCGAGGTTACCTGCGTCAACCTTGATCGACGTACCGTCGACCTTCTTGAGCAGCAACATCTTCACGACCTTACGGCAGATCTTCGAGATCTCGCGTTCCAGCGAACGCACACCCGCTTCACGCGTGTAGTAGCGAATGATGTCGCGAATCGCGGCTTCGGTCAGATCGATCTCGCCTTCCTTCAACCCGTTGTTCTTCTTCTGCTTCGGCAGCAGATAACGCTGGGCGATGTTGACCTTCTCGTCTTCCGTGTAACCCGACAGGCGAATCACTTCCATACGATCGAGCAGCGGTGCCGGAATGTTCAGCGAGTTCGACGTCGCCACAAACATCACGTCCGACAGATCGAAGTCGACTTCGACGTAGTGGTCCGAGAACGTGTGGTTCTGTTCCGGATCCAGCACTTCGAGCAGCGCCGAACTCGGATCGCCACGGAAGTCCATGCCCATCTTGTCCACTTCGTCGAGCAGGAACAGCGGATTGCGCACAGCCACCTTCGACAGGCTTTGCAGAATCTTGCCCGGCATCGAACCGATGTACGTCCGGCGGTGACCGCGAATCTCGGCCTCGTCGCGCACGCCACCCAATGCCATGCGCACGAACTTGCGGTTCGTTGCACGAGCGATCGACTGACCAAGCGACGTCTTACCAACACCGGGGGGCCCAACCAGGCACAGGATCGGCGCCTTCACCTTGTCAACGCGCTGTTGCACAGCAAGATACTCAAGGATGCGTTCCTTGACCTTCTCGAGACCGAAGTGGTCTTCGTCGAGCACCTTCTCGGCGTTCGTCAGGTCATTGTTCACCTTGCTCTTCTTGCGCCACGGCAGACCGACCAGCGTGTCGATGTAGTTGCGCACGACGGTCGCTTCTGCCGACATCGGCGACATCAGCTTGAGCTTCTTGAGTTCAGCGTCGGCCTTCTTCTTGGCTTCCTTGGGCAGATGAGCGCCCTTGATGCGCTTCTCGAGTTCTTCGAGATCCGCACCTTCCTCGCCTTCGCCCAGTTCCTTCTGAATGGCCTTGACCTGTTCGTTCAGGTAGTACTCGCGCTGGCTCTTCTCCATCTGACGCTTCACACGGCCGCGGATACGCTTCTCCACCTGGAGAATGTCGATCTCGCTTTCGAGTTGCGCCAGCAGATGTTCGAGGCGCTCGATGACCGGGAACATCTCGAGAATCTTCTGCTTCTGCTCGAGCTTGAGCGGCAGGTGCGCAGCGATGGTGTCAGCCAGCCGACCCGCTTCGTCAATGCCCGACAGCGAGGTCAGGATCTCCGGCGGAATCTTCTTGTTGAGCTTCACGTACTGATCGAACTGCGCCACGATGGCGCGACGCAGCGCCTCGGATTCCGGCGAGTTGCCGTCATCCGGTTCGAGCGGCATGACTTCAGACGTGAATTGCGTCTCTTCTTCGTCCACGCTGATGGTGCGTGCACGCTGAATGCCTTCGACCAGCACCTTGACGGTGCCATCGGGCAGTTTGAGCATTTGAAGGATGTTCGCGACGCAGCCGATCTCATAGAGATCTTTGGCCGTGGGCTCATCCTTGGCGGCCGCTTTCTGGGCGACCAGCATAATGTGCTTGCCGCCTTCCATGGCGGTTTCAAGCGCTTTAATCGACTTCGGACGCCCCACGAAGAGGGGAATCACCATGTGCGGAAACACGACCACGTCGCGCAGAGGCAACAGGGGCAGTTGAATCGCTTCGGGCGGGAGGATTTGGGTGCCTGACATCTCGTTCCCCATAATTAACGATACCGTTGTGTTCCAGCTAATTGAGGCCGCCGACAGGAATTACAAGGGGGTAAAACAACCCTTCTGCCGGTAAGGTGCACCACTCGGGGTTTCATTGCCCGTGGCACTAGTATGAAGGAAAAAAAGCCGTCCATGTTTCCATGAACGGCTTTGGGTATCACTGAGTTGACCGTTCAATTAGAGCCGGCAACCTTGGGCGACTCCTGGTAGATCAAGAGCGGTTTGCCGTCGCCACTGATCGCGTTATCGTCCAGAATCACCTTGGTCACCCCTTTGAGTGACGGCAATTCGTACATCACTTCAAGCAGTGCCTGTTCGATGATCGAACGCAGGCCACGCGCGCCGGTCTTGCGCTTGATGGCCTTGCGGGCCACCGCATGCAGCGCTGCCGGGCGAATTTCCAGCTCGACGCCTTCCATCGCGAACAGGCGCTGATATTGCTTGAGCAGTGCGTTTTTCGGCTCGATCAGGATCGTCACCAGCGCGTCCTCGTCAAGCTTACCCAACGTGGCAACCACCGGCAGACGACCGATCAGTTCCGGAATCAGGCCGAATTTGATCAGATCTTCCGGCTCGGTTTCGAGCAGCAGTTCACCGGCATCACGCTCTTCGCCCGTTTTGACAGTCGCACCAAAGCCGATACCCGTCTTCTCGGTGCGGTTCATGATGATCTTCTCGAGACCGTCAAAAGCGCCGCCGCAGATGAACAGGATGTTCGTGGTGTCGACCTGGATGAAGTCCTGGTTCGGGTGCTTGCGCCCGCCTTGCGGCGGCACCGAAGCCATCGTGCCTTCGACGAGCTTCAGCAGCGCTTGCTGAACACCTTCGCCCGACACGTCGCGCGTGATCGAGGGGTTGTCCGACTTGCGGCTGATCTTGTCGATTTCGTCAATATAAACAATGCCCTTCTGCGCCTGCTCGATCTCGTAATTGCAGTTCTGCAGGAGCTTCTGGATGATGTTTTCGACGTCTTCACCGACGTAACCGGCTTCGGTCAGCGTCGTGGCATCGGCAATCACGAAGGGCACGTTGAGCAGACGGGCGAGCGTTTGCGCGAGCAGCGTCTTACCCGAGCCGGTCGGCCCGATCAGCAGGATGTTGCTCTTGGAGAGCTCAACCTCGTCGCGCTTGTCGCCGATGTGCTTTAACCGTTTGTAATGGTTGTAGACCGCGACCGCCAGAATCTTCTTGGCGCGATCCTGACCGATCACATACTGATCGAGGCTTTCGCGAATCTCCTGCGGCGAAGGCAAATCCGACTTGCCGCCACTGCCGCTCTCGTCTTCGGCCGCAGCGGCCTCGTCGCGAATGATCTCATTGCACAGATCAATGCACTCGTCGCAGATGAACACGGACGGACCTGCGATGAGCTTCTTGACCTCATGCTGACTCTTTCCGCAGAAGGAGCAGTAGAGTAGCTTTTCGCCGTTGGAAGTGCTTTTTTTATCCACCATATCTGTGTCAGCCTGCTAGCAATTTGCGCCCCGGTCGTCCCCCGATGGGGGCGGCAAACGCGGCATAGTGAATTCCATTGTAACGCCATGCCGCGCGGGCGTGTGGCCCACCCGCGACAGCGACAATTTTCCTTTTACGACAAAGACTTGGCGCGAACATCCGGACTTTCATGTCGAAAAACCCGATGGCGCGCCAATTTTGCCGTCAGGCGCCCGGGCCGGGTACCGGCCCAGGGACGCCTCAGGGACGCTTTTCCAGCACGCGATCGATGAGCCCGTACTCGACAGCATCCGCCGCCGACTTGAAGTTATCGCGATCGGTATCGCGCGCGATGACTTCGAGCGACTGGCCGGTGTTCTCGGCGAGCAGCTTGTTGAGGCGCTCCTTGAGCAGCAGGATTTCGCGTGCGTGGATTTCGATGTCCGACGCCTGACCACGTGCACCGCCCAACGGCTGGTGAATCATGATCCGGGCGTTCGGCAGCGCGAAACGCTTGCCCTTCTCGCCCGCGGCCAGCAGAAACGCGCCCATGCTGGCAGCCATGCCCATGCACAGCGTCGAGACGGCCGGTTTGACGAACTGCATCGTGTCGTACATTGCCAGGCCGGCCGAAACCGAACCACCCGGCGAGTTGATGTACATCGAGATTTCCTTGTCCGGATTTTCGCTCTCGAGGAACAGCAACTGGGCGACAACGAGGTTGGCGGTCTGGTCGTTGACCTCGCCCACCATGAAAATAATGCGCTCCTTCAGGAGTCGCGAGTAGATATCGTATGCGCGTTCGCCACGACCACTTTGCTCGACGACCATCGGCACCAGACCAAGGGCCTGCGATTCGAGAGCGGAGTTGTGCGTCGGGGAAGCGAGTTGGGCGAGCAATTCGGAACGGGTAATCATGACGGTTCGACCCTTCTATCGAGATGGTTTTGCGCGCCGCAGGGAGGAGGCCCGAAAAGGCCGGTTGGAAACACTGCTGCGGCCTTGCGGCCGCAGCAGGTCAAACGCGATGTATCGAGGTCGATCAGTTTTGCGTGTTGCCAGCCAGCTCTTCGAAGCTGACTTGCTTGTCCGTCACCTTCGCTTTGCTCAGGACGAACTCAACAACGTTGTTCTCGACGACGAAACCTTCCATCTCCGCCATGCGCTGCTGATCGCCATAGTACCAGCGGACGACTTCTTGCGGGTCTTCGTAGCTCTTTGCGAACTCTTCGACTTCGGCCTTGATTTGTTCCGGCTTGGCTTGCAGGTCGTTTTGCTTGACCAGTTCAGCCAGAATCAGGCCCAGCTTGACGCGGCGCTCGGCTTGTTCCTTGAACATTTCAGCCGGGATCGGCACGTTGCCGGCGTTCGGCACGCCACGTTGCGCCAGATCCTGACGGGCCATCGCCACCAGACGTTCTTGATCTTGTTCGACCAGTGCGTTCGGCACGTCGAGTTCCGAGACCGAGATCAGTGCATTCATCACTTGATCTTTGAGGAGCGCCTGCGTGCGACGCTTCACTTCGCGCGACAGGTTTTCCTTGATGTCGGCGCGCATCTTCTCGATGCTGCCGTCGGCGATGCCGAGCGACTTGGCGAACTCGGTGTCGACTTCCGGCAGGTGTGCCCACTCAACCTTCTTGAGCGTCACGGTAAACGTTGCCGTCTTGCCGGCGACTTCCTTGCCGTGGTACTCGTCCGGGAACTTGAGCTCGAACTCCTTCGACTCGCCAACCTTCAGACCCAGCGTTGCCTTTTCGAACTCCGGCAGCATGCGGCCTTCGCCGAGCACGAACACGAAGTCTTCAGCCGAACCGCCAGCGAACACTTCGCCGTCGATCTTGCCGACGAAGTCGACCGTCACGCGGTCGCCTTCCTTGGCTTCCACCGTGCCGCCGTCGCCGTGAGCACCGGCTTCGCCGCGCACGTGGTAGTGCACGCGTTGCTTGCGCAGAATGTCGATCGTGCGATCGATTTCGGCTTCCGAGACGTCGGTCGTCGTGCGGTTGACTTCGGCCGTGGCCAGGTCACCGATCTTCACTTCCGGGTAGATTTCGAACGTGGCGTCGAATGCGTATTCGGTGTCGGCACCGTCAGCCTTCGGCGCGAAACGCGGCTGGCCAGCGACGCGCAGGTCTTGCGCCTTGCTGACTTCGAAGAATTGCTGACCGACCTTGTCGCTGACGACTTCGGCTTCGACCTGACCACCGTATTGCTGGGTGACCATCTTCAGGGGCACCTTACCCGGGCGGAAACCCGGCATGCGCACCGTCTTCGACAGCTTCTGAATGCGAGCTGCAACTTCTTTCTCGACTTCCTGCTTGGGCAGGGCGATGGTAAAGCGACGCTCGAGCTTGCCGAGGTTTTCAACAGAGATAGTCATGAGGATATTCATCCATCCAGAGGGTCGTTCTGTGTTGCGGCGAGGGAAATGCCGCAAGCGGACCCAGTCAGTTAATCAACCTTGGGCCGGAACCGGCAATGACTTGCCGGCTTCCCTCCGCCCCCGACGAATCGGGGTAGCGCCAAATGGTCTTGCACGTAAAGCGGGACATTTTAGCAAACTATTGCCACGCCTCCAGACTTTCGGCCCGAAATCGGAGAAATCGGGCAAACCCGCCTATCCCACCCCCGATTCAGTGCCCCAAATGCGCTTCTGCGTACGCCAGCACGCCTGTCCACGGCCCAGGACTGAGCATTAGAGGGCGACGTCCAGAAAAAGATCTTGGGAGATGGACATTCCCCGCCTACGATTCAATCGAACGTTTGAATGAAACGAAAGTTCATCTATATGACGTGACGCTGTGTCGCGTCCCAATGGAGGTTCGTCGTGAGCCCTCGCCCGTCGGCCGGCCGACAAGCCGGTGATACCAAACTGCGCATCCTCGATGCCGCAGAAGACCTTTTCATCGAATACGGCTACGAAGCCATGTCCTTGCGCCAGATCACATCGCGCGCCGAGGTCAATCTGGCCGCCGTGAACTATCACTTCGGCAGCAAGGAAACGCTGCTACAGGCCATGTTGTCGCGCCGGCTCGACCGGCTCAACGACGAGCGTCTTGCCCTGCTCACGCGTGCCGAGTCTGCGTGGCCCGCGCCCAAGCTCACCTGTGAGCACGTGCTGGGGGCCATGTTCATTCCCGCGTTGGCCATTTCTCATCATCGCGACATCGGCGGCCCAGCGTTCCTGCGCCTGCTCGGGCGCGTCTACGCCGACCCTTCGCCGTTCATTCGCGACTATCTGCAACAGCACTACGCGCCGGTCTTCGAGCGTTTCTTCGAGGCTTTCGCACGTGCTCTGCCGGAACTGCCGCGTCAGGAATTGGGCTGGCGTCTGCATTTCGCGTTACAGGCACTTTCCGGCGTGCTCGCCAGCAGCGACACCACACGCCTGATTGACACGTTCGCCCAAGGCCAACCGATGGGCGATCTGCAAGTGGTGGCCCGTCTGACCGCACTGATGGTTGCCGCGCTCAAAGCGCCGATGCCGGGCGAAGAGCAACTGGCGAGCTTCGCCGCCGTCTTCGCGCTCGCGAAGGATGCCGACGTCACCCCGCCCCGGGAAGCCGGTCACATCGAACCGGGTGGATCCGGGGACGATGCGTCGAACGCACGGCCGGGTAGCGGTAGCGGAAGCGGTAGCGGCACCGGCCAGACCCAGAACGAAAACGACATGGCGCACCAATAACGCGCCAGATGGTCTGACAAGAAGCCGTCGCCGGCGCGCCACACACCGCGCGCCGTCAGACGGCTCAACGATGACAGCCCCCGCGCTAGCGCGCCCGCTCAGGCGGGCCCATTTCCGCAGGAAGGCCGTACCGAAAGGGAGGAAGACATGATGGTCCTATGGATTCTCGCGTTTATCGCCGGAGTGAGCGCCCTGCTCCTCTATCGTGCGCATGCTTGGCAGTGGCTGATCGCCACTGTCGTCTGGGTTGGCGCAGGTGCCGCCGCCGAACTGACCGGCCCAGCCGCCACCGTCATTCTGGCCATCATGTTCATCTTGCCGTCGCTCGTACTGAGCGTCGGACCGTTGCGCCGTGCATGGGTCACCGCCCCCATGCTCGCCAAATTCCGCACCATCATGCCGGAAATGTCGGATACCGAAAAAGATGCCATCGAAGCCGGCAGCGTCTGGTGGGATGCCGACTTGTTCTCGGGGCGTCCCGACTGGCAGAAATTCTCGGCGTTCCCTGCCCCAAAGCTCTCGACGGAAGAACAGGCGTTCATGGACGATCAGGTCGAGCATCTGTGCGATCTGTCCAACGACTGGGAGAGCACGCAAGTCTGGCAAGACCTGCCGCCCAAAGCATGGCAATACGCCAAGGAAGCGGGCTTTCTCGGCATGATCATTCCCAAGCGCTACGGGGGCCTCGAATTCTCCGCGTTTGCGCACTCACAAGTCGTGATGAAACTGGCATCGCGCTGCTCGGCGGCGGCCGTCTCGGTCATGGTGCCCAACTCGCTCGGCCCGGCGGAACTGCTGCTCCACTATGGCACCGAAGCGCAGAAGAACTACTACCTCCCGCGTCTGGCGAAGGGTGACGAGATCCCCTGCTTTGCCCTCACGAGCCCCTATGCCGGTTCGGACGCCGCTGCCATCCCCGACGTCGGCATCGTCTGCCGCGGCACCTTCGAAGGCCGCGAAACGCTCGGCTTTCGCGTGACGTGGAACAAGCGCTACATCACGCTCGGACCGATTGCCACGGTGCTCGGCCTCGCCTTCCGCGCGCTCGACCCCGACCACCTGCTCAGCAGCGATGACGAGCCCGGCATCACCTGCGCACTGATTCCGACGAATCATCCGGGCGTGGTCATCGGGCGCCGTCACTGGCCGCTCAACGCGGTATTCCAGAACGGCCCGAATTCCGGCAAGGACGTGTTCATTCCGCTCGACTGGGTCATCGGTGGTCAACCGCAGGTCGGCAAGGGCTGGCGCATGCTCATGGAGTGTCTTGCGGCCGGTCGCGCCATCTCGCTGCCGTCGTCCAATGTCGGCTATTCGAAGATTGCCGTGCGCGCCACGGGCGCTTACGCGGCCGTGCGTCGCCAGTTCCGCACGCCCATCGGCAAGTTCGAAGGCGTGCAGGAAGCCCTCGCACGCATGGCCGGCAATCTCTATGCAATGGACGCCGCACGCCGCATGGCCGCGCTGGCGGTCGACCTTGGCGAGAAGCCGTCCGTCATCTCGGCCATTGCGAAGTACCACGTGACCGAGCGCGCGCGCAAAGTCGTCAACGACGGCATGGACGTCGTCGCGGGCAAAGGCATCTGCATGGGTCCGAACAACTTCCTGGCCCGCGCCTATCAGCAGATTCCGGTGTCGATCACCGTCGAGGGCGCCAACATCATGACGCGCTGCCTGATGATCTTCGGCCAGGGTGCAATTCGCTGCCATCCGTATGTGCTGAAGGAACTGGCCGCCGCGCAGACGGAAGACCACACCACTGCCGTGCGCGCATTCGACGACGCCCTGTTCGGGCACCTCACGTTCGTCACCAGCAACATCGTGCGCGGCGCCTTGCAGGGCATCACACAGGCGCGCTTCTCGGCCGTGCCATCGGCCGCCGCACCGGAACTGCACGCCTACTACCGGGGCGCGAACCGCATGTCCACACTGCTGGCGATTGCATCGGACGTCTCGATGGCCGTGCTGGGCGGCTCGCTCAAGCGCCGCGAGAGCATCACGGGCCGTCTGGGCGACATCCTCTCGCAGTTGTTCCTGCTTACCGCCACGCTCAAGCGTTTCGAGGACGAAGGACGTCCCGAGGCCGACCTGCCGCTCGTGCACTGGGCCGCGCAGGACGCGCTCTGGCAAGCCCGCGAAGCCTTCGAAGGCGTGCTGGCAAACTACCCGTCGCGACCTGTCGCGTGGTGGATGCGCTGGAAGCTCACCCCGCTCGGCCTGCCGTATGCCAAACCTTCCGACGCGCTCGCCGCCAAGGTGGCCGAGTTGATGCAAACGCCGGGCGATGCTCGCGAGCGCCTGATTGCGGGCAGCTACTCGCCGCGTCCCGAGATCGATGAACTGGCCTATGGCGAGATCGTTTTCAAGATGACGCCGCAAGTCACCGTCATCGAACAACGCCTGCGCACCGCCGTGAAGGAAGGCCGCTTGCCGACGATGCCGCAGAGCCTGCCCGAATTCTCCGAATGGGTGGAGAACGCCGCCCGGCTGCAACTCATCACCGCGCAAGAGCAACGCACGCTCGCGCAATACGCGGACTATGCCGCGCGAGCAGTGGCGGTCGATGACTTCCCGGCAGACTTCGGCCGCGCTGCCGACGTGCGTCAGTCGAAACAGAATGATGATGCTGGCGAAGCGGTAACGCACGAGGCGACGACATAGTCGCCTGCGCGCTTGCAGGCTTGTGCAATTGCACGGTGGAACCGATACGTCGATGCATCAACGTCCCCACGTATCGACGCATCACCACACCGGCGCCCCCGAAAGACGCTGACCAACATCGCCAAAGGATCTTAGCGCCGTGACGACGTCCGACCGATACCTCGCCTTTGCCAACTCCGCTGTGGGCAGCAAGCTGGCCAATGCGCTGGGGCTGCCCCGCCCTGTTCCGCTCGAGCGCATGCCCGCCTACGGCGAACCCGATGCCGAAGCCTCGGCACACGCCATCTCGCCGCCGCTGGCCGTTGTGGGTGGCGCGGGCGATGCGCCGCTGTTACCCACGCTCGCGCGCGAGTTGCACTGGCTGGGTGTGCCGAGTCTCGCGCATGCCGATCGACTCGACTGGATTTCCCGCGCCAATCAGGCCGGCACCATGAGCGGGCGTTTCAATGCTGCCGAGGGTGTGCGTCCGAAAGCCCTGATCTTCGACGCCAGCGCGATCACCAGTACCGATGCGCTCACCTCGCTCTACACCTTCTTCCACGACACGCTCGCCTCGCTGGATCGCTGCGCGCGCGTGCTCGTGTTCGGCCTGCCGCCGCATCTCGCCGCGACGCCGCAAGCCAGCACCGCCCAGCGTGCGCTCGAAGGCTTCGTCCGCTCACTGGCAAAAGAACTCAAACGCGGCGCCACCGCCCAGTTGCTCTATGTCGCGCCAGCCGCCCGCGAATCGCTGCACTCGACGCTTCGCTTCTTCCTCTCGCCACGCGCGGCTTACGTCAGCGGTCAGGTCGCTACCTTGCAAGACCCTGTCTTCGAAACACCGCCCATGCGCGACCAGCGTCCGCTCACGGGGCAGACCGCCGTCGTCACCGGCGCCGCGCGCGGCATCGGTGAGGCCATTGCGACCGTGCTGGCCCGCGACGGCGCGCATGTGGTGTGCGTCGACATCCCCTCTGCGCAGGAAGCCCTTAGCGCCGTGGCGACAAGGTTGGGCGGCAGTCCGTTGAGTTGCGACATCGCCGCGCCGGACGCCGCAGCCATCCTCAGGGCGCATCTGTCCGTCGTCGCCCCGGCGGGCCTCGACATCCTCGTGCACAACGCCGGCATCACGCGCGACAAAACGCTTGCCCGCATGAGCGAAGCGCAATGGCAGAGCGTGCTCGACATCAACGTCGGTGCACCGCAACGGCTGAACGCTGCGCTACTCGAAGCCGGCACGTTGCGCGAGCGGGCCCGGATTGTCGGCGTGGCGTCGATCAGCGGCATTGCGGGCAACCGGGGCCAGACGAATTACGCCGCGTCGAAAGCGGCCGTCATCGGCATGGTTGAAGCGTGGGCGCCGTTGCTTGCAGAACGGCACATGAGCATCAACGCCGTTGCGCCGGGATTTATCGAAACGCAAATGACCGCCGCCGTGCCGTTCGCGATTCGCGAGGCGGGCCGGCGCATGAATTCGCTGGGACAAGGCGGTCAGCCGGTCGACGTTGCCGAGACAATCGCGTGGCTGGCCCATCCGGCATCGGGGGCGCTGACCGGACAGGTCGTGCGCGTGTGTGGCCAAAGTCTGCTGGGAGCGTGACCATGCCCGACGACCATTTGTCTTCGCAAGACGCGGTAGATGCTGTGGATGTCCCAGGCGAGTCGGCCACTTCATCACGTGCGCAGGCAAGTAGCGGCGCCGGCGGCACCCCGCCTGACGCTCCCGCTGCGCGCGTCGGTGCATCCCCCGGTCATGGCTCGCCGTCGCAAATCACGCCAGCGACGCTGTGGTCCGCCATCTGGCCCGACACGCTACTCGCCCAAGACGTCCGCAACGTCACCCACCCGCCGTCGCCGCTGATGCTCTATCTGCGCGCGCTGGGCTCGTCGCGAAAACCGGCCCGCGCACAACCGATGCCGTCGATTGCCTTCGAACGCCGCGACGTGCGGCTCGACGCTGACGACATCGCCCGCTACGCTAGCCTGTGCGGCTTCTCGCCCGCGCACGGCGTGCCGCCCACGTGGCCGCATCTGCTCGCGTTCGCCCAGCACATGCTGCTGATGACCGACCGCGCGTTTCCGTTCGCCATGCTCGGCATGGTGCATCTGGCGAACCACAACCGTCAGTTCGCCCGCTTATCGGTCGGCGATCGTCTCGATTTGCACGTGCAATGTGGCGCGCTGTACGCGCACGACAAGGGCCAAGTGTTCACGGTGCTGACGACCGCGCGCCGCGACGGCAATATCGTCTGGACGGGTGAAAGTCTCTACTTGCGCACCGGCGTCAAAGACCCGGTCGGCGCACCGTATCGAAGCGAACTTCGCGCGGATGCGACGCTGGTGACGTCGGAGAAATTTCTGGCCCCTGCCGATCTCGGCCGCCGCTACGCGCGCGTTTCTGGCGACTACAACCCGATTCACCTGTGGCCGCTCACGGCGAAACTGTTTGGTTTCGAGCGACCGATCATCCACGGCATGTGGAGTTTTGCGCGCTCGCTCGCGACCGTATTGCCCGCACAAGCCGGCGACCAACTCGACTTGCTGGTGGAATTCAAGACCCCGTTGCGGCTGCCCGGCGAAGCCACCCTCTGGCGTGAGCGCAGCACCGCCACCAAATGGGTCAGCACGCTCGATACACCCCACTCGGCGGGTAATGTGTTCGAACTGCGCGACGCCACCGGCACCGTGCCGCATCTACGCGGACGCTGGCAGTCGTTCGATGCGGCGCCGGCCACCGAGGCCGCCGCAGCCACTGATCCCAGCAGCCTTCCCACGACCTCCCCAACCACATCGACAACCCCGGACCGTTCATGAGCGCCTTCAAACCCACCGCGCCTGCCCCTGCCTTGCGCCGCGTCGCGATTCTCGGCGGCAATCGCATTCCGTTTGCGCGTTCGAACACCGCGTACGCGACCGCCTCGAATCAGGACATGCTCACGGCAGCCATTCAAGGCCTCGTCGACCGCTTCTCGCTGCATAGTCAAACGCTTGGCGAAGTTGCCGCCGGTGCCGTGCTCAAGCACGCCCGCGACTTCAACCTGACGCGCGAATCGGTGCTCTCCACCACGCTCGCGCCACAAACGCCGGCCTACGACGTGCAGCAAGCGTGCGGCACAGGGCTTGAGACGGCGATCCTCACCGGCAACAAGATCGCGCTGGGTCAGATCGACGTGGCCATTGCCGGCGGTGTCGACACAGCCTCGGACGCGCCCATCGGCGTGAACGAACAACTGCGCAAAATTCTGCTCGAAGCGAATCGTCAGCGCAGCACCGGCGGCAAGCTCGGGGCGTTTGCCAAAGTGCGCCCGGGTATGTTGTTCAGCCCCTCGTTGCCTCGCAACGGCGAGCCGCGCACGGGCCTGTCGATGGGCGAACACTGTGAGTTGATGGCCAAACGCTGGCAGATCGAACGCGCGGCGCAGGACGCGCTCACGCTGGCGAGCCATGAGCATCTGGCCGAGGCCTACGAGCGCGGCTTCTTCCTCGATCTGATGACGCCGTTCCGCAACCTGCAACGCGACAACAATCTGCGCCCCGACCTGACGCTGGAAAAGCTCGAAAGCCTCAAGCCGGTATTCGACCGCAGCGCGACAGGCACGCTGACCGCCGGCAACTCCACGCCGCTCACCGATGGCGCGTCATGCGTGCTGCTGGCCAGCGAAGATTGGGCGCGCGCGCACGACATTCCGGTGCTCGCCTATCTCACGTATTCGCAAACCGCCGCCGTCGACTTCTTCAACCCCGACGAAAGCCAACGCGAAGGCCTGCTGATGGCCCCTGCCTATGCCGTACCGCGCATGCTGGCGCAAGCCGGGCTCACGCTTCAGGACTTCGACTTCTACGAGATTCACGAGGCCTTCGCCGCACAGGTGCTCTGCACCCTCAAAGCGTGGGAAGACCCGCAGTACTGCCGCGACAAGCTGGGCCTTTCTGCGCCGCTGGGCAGCATCGACCGTCAGCGGCTCAACGTGAATGGCAGCTCGCTCGCCTGCGGCCATCCATTTGCGGCGACCGGCGGACGCATTTTGGCCACGCTCGCCAAGTTGCTCGCGCAGCGCGGCGGCGGACGCGGGTTGATTTCGATCTGTGCCGCTGGTGGTCAGGGCGTCGTTGCGATTCTGGAGCGCTGAGCGAGATCAGGAGCACCAACGCAAGTTAGGAACATAAGGAACGTAAGGGGCATAAGCGACTGCAAAGCATCGTCGTCTGCGTCACGCGTGTTCGAAACCGAAAGAGCCCGAGAAATGGGCCGCCGGTGAACCGCTGATACAAACACGCAGATCGACAGGACACAACCTCAGGGAGGAGGAGAAGATGGACCAAGCTGTTCAACAAGAACGCGTGTGGCTCAACACCTATCCGGCAGGCGTGCCCGCGGAAATCGATGTCACGCGTTACGAATCGCTCGTGCAGGCTTTCGACGAGTGGATCGGCAAGTACCGCGAACGCGCCGCATTTGTGAGCCTCGGCAGCGACATCACCTATGCGCAGGTGGAAAAGCAGGCGCGTGCGTTTGCCGCGTGGCTGCAATCGCGAGGCGTGCGCAAGGGCGACCGCGTGGCGCTGATGATGCCCAACTGCCTTCAGTACCCAATCTGCCTGTTCGGCACGCTGATTGCTGGCGCCGTCGTCGTGAACGTCAACCCGCTCTACACCGTGCGCGAGCTCTCGCATCAGTTGCGCGACAGCGGCGCACGCACGATCGTGGTGTTCGAGAATTTCGCGAAGACGTTGCAGGCATCGCTCCCCGGCACTGAAGTGCGTGACGTCGTCGTCACGCAAATCGGCGACCTGCTTAGCGAGGGGCTGAATGCCAAGGGGCGGCTGGTGAACTTCATCATGCGGCGCGTGGCAAAACAAGTGCCGCCGTACGATCTACCGCAAGCCATCTCTATCAAGCACGCACTGGCAGAAGGCGCTAAAGCACGCACCGCACAGGGACTCACGCCCGTGCCGCTGACCCGCGACGATCTGGCCTTTCTGCAATACACCGGGGGCACAACCGGACTCGCGAAAGGCGCCATGCTCACGCACGGCAACGTGCTCGCCAACCTGCTGCAAGCCGAGGCGTGGATTGCCGATCAGCTCACCGACGAGATTGAGACGAACTTGTCGTTGCTGCCGATGTATCACATCTTTTCACTGACCGTGAACTGCCTGATGTTCATGAGTCTGGGCGGGCGCAACATCCTGATTGCCAACCCGCGTGACGTGAAGAAGGTCGTGTACATCATCCGCAACGAGACCTTCTCCGGTGTGGCGGGCGTCAACACGCTGTTCAACGGCCTGCTGGAAGACGAAGGATTCCGCGCTCGCGATTTTTCGAAGCTCAAGCTCTCGCTCGCAGGCGGCATGGCCACGCAACGCGCGATTGCCGAGCGCTGGAAACAGGTCACCGGCAAGCCGATTATCGAGGGCTACGGCCTCACGGAATGTTCGCCAATCGTCACGATGAACCCGATCGATCTCGCCCACATCGACGACATGGAATTCTCCGGCTCCATCGGCCTGCCTGCGCCGTCGACCGACGTGCGCTTCAAGCGCGACGACGGCACGTGGGCCGGCCTCGGCGAGCCGGGTGAGCTTTGCGTGCGCGGGCCGCAGGTCATGCGCGGCTATTGGCAACGCCCCGAAGATACGGCGAAGACCTTCGATGCCGACGGCTGGCTGCTGACCGGCGATATCGGCGTGATGGATGCGAACGGTTTCGTTCGGCTCATCGACCGCAAGAAAGACATGATTCTCGTCTCGGGCTTCAACGTCTATCCCAACGAGATCGAGGACGTCGTGGCACTTCACCCAGGCGTGCGCGAAGCCGCCGTCGTCGGCGTGCCCGACCCGGTGGCCGGCGAGCGCGTGAAGCTCGTCGTGGTCGCCAAGGACCCTCAACTCACCGCGGAGGCACTGCTCGCCCACTGCCGCGAGCACCTGACCGCTTACAAGGTGCCGCGCATCGTTGAATTCCGTCAGGGCGAACTGCCCAAGACGACCGTCGGCAAGATCCTGCGGCGCGAACTGCGCGAGCCGGGACCGGCCGAGGCCACGCCTGCGGCGCCCCCACCCCCGCACGCATGACCGGCGTCGCGCGGCGCGTCACGCGGGCAACCCCTGCGTGCGCCGTGCGGCCTGCCCTGTGTCATCTCGGCACAGGCTACCGTCGATTCAGGGAGACAAAACCCATGTCCACGTTTCACGCCCCCCGCCTGCGGCTGGGCATTGCCCTCGCACCGCTTGCGATTGCCATCGGCATGCTCACCGGGCCCAACGTCAACGCACAGACCAGCGATGCAGACGTCGCCAAACTCGCCGCGATGCCCGTCGCACAGCAAACGCAATGGCTCTCGCAAACCATCAAGAGCGGCGAACTCGCGAAAATGAGCGACGACGCCATCGTCGCCGGCATGCAGGCGCTCAACCCCGAAGCCCTCGTGCGCTTTCTCAAAGCCGAGTCGGCCGCGATGCCCGAGTACCAATACGAGCTGACGCGACACGAACGCATCAACAACCAATGGCAAACCACGCCCGACCGCATGCTCGTGAAGATTCGCGAGAAGCCCTTGCAGATCTATACCAAGTGGCTGCCTGACGGTGCCCACAGCGGTCAGGAAATCATCTACGACGAGAACAAGAACCCGAAAGAGATGTACGGCCATCTGGGCGGCATTCTCGGGTTCACGTCGATCTGGAGCAGCATTGACGGCACGCTGGCGCGCTCGCAGTCGAATCACACCGTGCGCGATCTCGGCTTCGGCTTCATCGCGGAACAGATTGCCCATGATGGGCGCAGTTTCCGCGCCGCAGGGCTGCCGGAGAAGCCCGCTAGAATTTCGGTATCCGAAGTGAATGGCGTGCGCGTGCTGGCACTGGAATGGGATGCTCCGTCCGGGCCGCCACAACACTATGCCAACAAGTCGCGCGTGCTTATCGATCTGAAGACGGGGCGGCCGCGCGGCATCGAGGCGTGGGATGCTTCAGGGCAGAAAACGGAGGAGATGCGCTTCGAGAAAGTCCGCAAGGAACAATGGACCGACGCGACGTTCGATCCGAAGAACCCGGATTACAAGTTCTGACCGATTGGCTGAAGTCTCGGCACACTCACGCGCGAGCAACGACGAAAGCCCGCCACCCTGCAATAGGGTGGCGGGCTTTCGCTTATCCGGCGATCAGCGGCCCGAGAGCCGCGGGTCAGTGCGTGAGAACCGAAAAACTGCGGACGCTCAGGTCTGCGGCAGTTCGATCTTCACTTCGAGCACTTCCAGGTTGTCCTGGTGCTCGACGCTGACTTTGATGTCGTCTTGGGCGATCTTGACGTACTTGGAGATGACGGCAACCAACTCACGTTGCAGCGCCGGCAGATAATCTGCTGGCGGCGACGAGCCCGAGCGTTCGTGCGCCAGAATAATCTGAAGGCGCTCTTTAGCGACGGAAGCGGTCTTTTTCTTCTCCCCCAGGAGGAAAGACAGGAAGGACATGGGCGCGCTCCTTACTTCGAGCCGAAAATGCGCTGCAACAGCCCCGGCTTTTGATAGTCGGTAAAGCGCATGGGCTTGTCTTCGCCCTTGAATCGGCTCACCACGTCGCGATAGGCGTCGGCCACGTCGGTGCCTTCCAGATGGATGGCAGGCGTACCCTGGTTCGACGCGTGCAGTACCGATTCCGACTCCGGAATCACGCCGATCAGCTTGATACGCAGAATTTCCTGAATATCTTCCAGCGACAGCATTTGGCCGTCGCTCACGCGTTTGGGGTTGTAGCGGGTAATCAGCAGGTGCTCCTTGATCGGCTCGCCGCCTTCGATGGCCCGTTTCGTCTTTGACGACAGGATGCCCAGAATGCGGTCCGAATCGCGAACCGACGACACTTCCGGGTTGGTCACCACCAGCGCTTCGTCAGCGAAGTGCATGGCGAGCAGTGCGCCCGACTCGATACCGGCCGGCGAATCGCACACGATGTACTCGAAGCCCATGTCGGTGAGGTCCTTGATGACCTTCTCGACGCCTTCTTGCGTGAGTGCATCCTTATCGCGCGTTTGCGATGCGGGCAGGATGAACAGGTTCTCGGTCGCCTTGTCCTTGATGAGGGCCTGGTTGAGGTTTGCTTCGCCCTGAATCACATTGATCAGGTCATACACCACGCGGCGCTCGCAACCCATGATGAGATCGAGATTGCGCAGGCCGACGTCGAAATCGATGACTGCCGTCTTGTGCCCCTGCAAGGCGAGGCCGGCGGAAAAGCTGGCGCTGGTTGTCGTCTTGCCGACACCACCCTTGCCAGAGGTCACCACAATCACTTTTGCCATCTGTCGATGCCTTCCCAAACTTGAGGATGAAATTAGCTACGAATCATTTGAGCCCGAGGGGCTCGAAAATCAGTTTGTCGTCTACCAGCCGCACCTGCACCGAGCGCCCCTGAACATCGGGCGGCAGTGCATGTTCGCCGGTACGGTAAATACCGGCGATAGAAATCAGCTCAGGCTCCAGACAGGTACAGAAGATGCGCGCATCAAGCTTGCCCTTCACCCCGGCCAGCGCCCGCCCCCGAAGCGGCGCGTAAATGTGAATATTACCTTCGGCGATCACCTCGGCCCCATAACTGACCAGATCGAGCAAAATCAGATCGCCTTTTGCGTAGACCTGCTGGCCCGAACGCAACGGCTTGTCGATGATGGTCGAAGGGATTGCGGAAGGCTCCGGCAACGTCGCATTCGCCGCATTTGCCGCATTAGCCGCATTCGTCGCGGATTGCGCAGCCACTGCTGACGTCACGGCGTCGCCGGATGCCTCGCCGCCTGCGTCGCCGTCGCGCGCATTGCGCGGGGCACGGCGCTCATGACTGTCCAGACGCGGCAGGCCATCCACCACAGCCCAGTCGGTCTGGTCGGCATTGGCCACCACGCCGATCGGCTTCATCCGGAATTCCGCCAGCATTTCGGCCAGCGCAGGGACAGCGACTCGCTCGGCCCCGGTCAGACGACGCACGTCGATCGCGACGGTGTCTCCAGCGAAGAACTCCGGGGTAGCTTCAAAACGTTGCGCCAATTCGGTGCGCAGTGTATCCAGTTGCGGCGTCTTGACAACGAAATGCAGGGTATCCACGGCACCGCTGCGTAACTCGAAGTACGGCGTTTTCTTTTGCGGCATGTCAGGTCGATGAGCGCGTTGCTGGCAGCGTGTTGCTGGCAAATTGGGCCATTCTACCGTCCCTCGGCCCCAAGCAAACTCAAAATAAGCGGGCGAACCCCGCAATTTGCGCTGTTTTGGTCACTATTGCACCGCAGCAAATCAATGCATTTTGAATACGCTATTGACGTATTGAATGACACGCCAGTGTCATCCTGAACGCCTATGCTGGCGGTGGGAAAGTCCAACACAAGAAATGCTGCATAGCAGCATCGAAAGTACGAATTCTGTCGCGCAAGTGCCATATTCGTGACCTATCCTTAAAGTCCCTTGAGTTGGGACCCCTGTTGAAACCGCAAACCGGGAGACGAAGATGCTGAGTCATCATGAATTTGCCACCCTGATGTTGGTCAAGGACGCTCCGGAGCAAGTGGAGCTTGACCGCCCGGACCTCGAATCGTTGCTTGATAGCAAACTGATCGAATGGGAAGAGTTGGCGCCGGGTGTGAAGTCCCCGCGCCTCACTGTCCAGGGCAAGTACGTCCTTCAGGCAGTTGCCTGAGCGTCCAGCCAGAAATTAAGGTGTCTAGTAACAGAAAGCCCGCCGAAAGGCGGGCTTTTTATTTGGCTGGCATCTGGCGGCTTGTTCTGTGCCGCCGGTCATACGGGTGAATCAACCGTGCCGGATATCACGACGATGACGTCGCCAAGTCGTGTGCCGCGCAGCCGGATGCTCACGACACCAATTACGGTCCGCGAGCCAGGCGACGGCAACGCCGACGACCAGCACAATCACCAACATTGCAATCAAGCTCCCTGTAAGCATCGCGGCCTCCTTACTTCGTAATGGCGGGATGGCACGCTTTCATTCTAGGCAATCTCTATCGCGATGGGTACCCAAATGTGATTCGGGTATACCGCTCTTGGGTGTCCGCACCAAATCGGCCGAGCGTCTTTCGGAATTCGGCGAAATCCTTGCGGCAGCGCAGCAGCGCGTCGTCTGACCAGTACCTGACGCGCGCCTGAGCGCTGCCTGTCTCGCGTATTCCTACCCATGCATTAAAGCGAATCGACAACGCCGCCATCAACGCGCAGTGCAGCCCCCGTGGTGGCCGATGCCTGCGGCGATGCAACATACACCACCATGTTCGCCACCTCGGTGGTGCTGGCCGCGCGGCCGATGATCGAACTGGGCCGATGCTCCTGCACGAAGGCTGCGGCCGCCTGCGCCATATCGGCATCGGCGGGCACGCCGGCCTGATGCAGCATCTCAGCCATCCCATCGGAGAGCGTCGGCCCCGGCAGCACTGCGTTGACCGTCACCCCGGTGCCACGCATGCGCTTGGCCAGCCCGCGCGATACGGCCAACTGCGCGGTTTTGGTCATGCCGTAGTGAATCATGTCCTCGGGAATATTCAGTGCGGATTCCGACGAAATAAAGATGACGCGCCCCCACTCACGCGAGGCCATGCCCGGCAAATAGGCCCGCGACAGCCGCACGCCCGACAACACATTGACGTCGTAAAACCGCGTCCACTCCGCATCCGGGATGTCGAAGAAGTCCTTCGGCCCGAAGATACCGGCGTTGTTCACGAGGATATCGACGTCGGGCACCTCGGAGACCAGCGCATCGCAACCACTCGCCGTCGCGAGGTCGGCGGCAACGCCGCGCACCTGCGCACCGGGCACGGCCTCGCGCAATTTCGCTACGGCGACGTCGACACCCGCTTTCGAGCGGCCATTGACGATCGTCGTCGCACCGGCAGCGGCCAGCCCTTGTGCAATCGCAAACCCGATGCCCGCCGTCGACGCCGTCACCAGCGCCACCTTTTCTTTCAGATCGATATGCATGTCTGAGACTCCAGAGATTTTTCGTTAGGACAACTTGCGAAATGACGCTGCACTGCCACCATCGCGCTATCAAGTCATTAGGCGATCGCGCCACCCGCATCGATGAGCACCGTCGAACCGGTTGCGCTCGGCGTACCGGCGAGATACAGAATGCTGTTGGCCACATCCTCCGCAGCCACCACGCGGCGCGCCGGCAGCCGTTGCGCCGCACTCGCGTACATCGCCTCGCGATCCGCTTCCGGCAGCTTGTTCCACAACGGCGTTGCGGTCAGCCCGGGCGACACCGTGTTCACGCGCACCGGCGAGAGTTCGAGCGCGAGGCCTCGTCCCAGCGCTTCGACAGCCGCATTGATCGCGCCCTGCACGACCGATGACGTGCTCGGGCGCACGCTCAGATAACCGGACGTCAGCGTGAGCGAGCCACCGTCCTCGATCTTGGCAAAGCGAGCCACGTGAAAAGTGCCCCAGAACTTGCTGTCGAACGCGGCGTGCGCATCGGCGAGAGAAAGCTTGCGCACGGCGCCGGTCGGCGTCTGCGCGGCCGAGATCACCACGTGCTGCCACGGCGCGTGATCGGCGAAGAACTGTTCAACGGCCGCCGCATCCCCCGTATCGAGCACGACCGCACGCGCCGTGGTGCCGATGGTCGCCAGCGCTTCATCGAGCTTGACCTGACTGCGCGACGCGATCGTGACCGCCGCCCCCGCCTTCGCAAACGCTTGTGCCGCCGCACGGCCAATACCGGAACTACCGCCAATTACCAGCACACGCTGGCCGTCGAAATTGAACATGCCGAATCTCCCGAGAATGGAAAAGGACAAAGCAGGACAAACCAAGAAGCAGGCATCTGCGCCGGCGTTGGCCTGTCACGCGACGTCATGGACGCATTGTCGTCCTCATTCCAAAAGAAGATAATCCCCGGGAAAACTGAATGACTCTCTTCAAATTTTTGAGAATCTGCCACCAATGATCGATCAAACGCTGGACCTCACCTTGTTCGACCGCATCGTCGCGACCGGCAGCATGTCGGCCGCCGCACGCGAGCTGGGTCTGTCATTGGCAGTTGTAAGCAAACGGCTGGGCCTGCTCGAACAGCGCCTCGGTGTGCGCCTGCTGAACCGGACGACGCGACGACAGGCCCTGACCGAGGAGGGACAGGTCTTTCATGCGTGCTGCCAGCGGATATTGGGAGAGATTGCCGAAACCGAGCGGTTGATGACACGGCAGGCGGGCACGGTGGGTGGCGTTTTGCGTATCAGCGCGCCACGCGCGTTTGGGCGGCGGCATCTCGCTGCGCTACTGGTGGCGTTTCGCGAGCGCCATCCCGATCTGAAGGTGCATCTGGAATTGAGCGATCTATGGGTCGATCTCGTCGCACACGGCATCGACGTGGCCATTCGCGTGGGCACCCTGCCCGACTCCAGCCTTGTCGCACAGGAGCTTGCCCCGAACTACCGCGTACTCGTCGCATCCCCCGAGTATCTGGCCCGGCGCGGTACGCCGCGTGAAGTGGGCGACTTGCAGCAACACGACTGCATCCTGTTCGGCAATGCCACGCATGGGGACTGGCGGTTTGTGTGGGCGTCGGAAACGCTGCGGGTGCAGGTGCAGAACACCTATGTGGTCGATGACGGCGACACGGCGCACGAACTGGCGCTGCACGGTGCCGGCATTGCGCAGAAATCGATCTGGGATGTGGGCGATGACATCAACGCCGGCCGGCTCGTGCGCGTGTTGCCCGCGCTGCCGATTCCCGCATCACCGTTACACGCGGTGTATCCGCATAGCCGACATCTGGCCCCGCGCACCCGGGCGTTCGTGGACTTTCTGCGTGACCGCCTGCGCGCCGCATGGCGCTGGCCGCCGCATTGAAGCGGCGGCGGCTCACGCCCGCTCAAGCGCCCTTCGCTTGCCCTGTCAATGCCTGACGCCCGGCCGCCAGCAACGCCTCCGAGAGCGCTGGGTCAGCGCCCGCGACGGCCCGCGACAACACCAGCGTACCGACCATCTGCGAGAAGCGCGCCATCGCGGCCTGTGCGGCGTCTTGTTCGGTCATGCCTTGCGCCCGACCGGCGTCGGTCAGCTTACCGATGACGTCAGCGAGTCCTCGGGCATAGCAGGCTTGCGCTTCGGGGCCGATACGAGGAGCATCGCCCGCGAACCCGGCCATCGCGCAACCGCACGCCACGTCGTCGCGATGCGCGGGCGACAAATAGCGCTCGACGCGCTCTTGCGGCGACATCGCGGCCTGCAAAGCCACGTCGCCACCCGCCAGCACCCCGTCCGAGCCTTGCACCGCCCGCGCCAACACGGCAGCCACCAGCGCGTCCTTCGACTTGAAGTGGTTGTAGAACCCGCCCTGTGTGAAGCCCGCTTCCTTCATCAGCGCCGTCAGCCCGACCGCATCCACACCGTGCTCACGAAACAGCCGCTCGGCGGCGGCGACGATGGCCTCGCGGTTCTCTGCGGCCTTTTCTCTCGAAATTCCCATATTGGCTCCTGCGACGCGCGACCCATGTCGAACCCGCTAAGGTGACGACGCCGGATCAGCGCACATCGCGTCAATCGACACGATCGAAAAAGACAATGTCGATCACCATTGACAAACCGACGTACTGCTCGGCACAATGCCCCTCAATGACGATGGCGATCACAATTGTCATGAAGTATAGCTGAAGCCGTGCCGCCTTGGGCGGCCTACCTACTCCGCTGGAGCGCTGCAATGAAGATCAAAGATGCTGTCGTATTTGTGACCGGTGCCAACCGGGGTCTGGGGCTGGAATTTGCCAAACAGGCACTCGCCCGTGGGGCGAAGAAGGTGTACGCCGGGTCACGCGATCCAGCCAACGTCACGCTGCCGGGCGTGATTCCCGTCAGACTCGACGTCACCAACCCCGAGGAAGTCGCCGCTGCCGCGCAACTGGCAGGCGACGTGACGCTGCTCATCAACAACGCGGGCATTGCGCGCGTGACCGAAGGCCTGACACGCCCCGGTGCCGACAAGCTGCTGCGCGACACACTGGAAACCAACGTCTTCGGCATCCTCTCAACGACACAGGCCTTCGCCGATACCCTCGGGCGCAACGGCGGCGGTGCGATTCTGAACGTGTTGTCCATCGTGAGCTGGATTAGCTCAAGCGTCATTCCCGAATATGCGATTTCGAAGGCGGCCGCGTGGTCGCTCACCAACGGCACGCGTCTGGCATTGCGCGCCCAGAACACGCAGGTCGTCGGGTTGCATGCGGGCTTCATCGATACCGATCTGACGCGCGGCTTCGAGGCCGAAAAGCTCTCGCCGGCCGAAGTCGTCCGTCAGGCTTACGACGCTATCGAAGCGGGCGAAGAAGAAGTGAGCGTCGACGAGCGCACGCGCGAAGTGAAGCAGGCGCTCTCGCACGGCGTCTACCTAATTGACCCGGCGTCGCAAGCGAATCAGGAATAACGCCGGACGGCGGACACGCCAATGAAAAAACGCCGCGCCCCAGTTACCGGGACCGCGGCGTTTCTTATGTCTTTTCAGACATCAGGCAGCATCAAACCAACTCACGCCGCCTTATCCATCTCACGTTCACCGCCCACGGCTTCGATCAGATCGTCGAGCAGTTTGGCAAGCTCACCGGTCATCAACGCCACGTCGGCGTCGAACTTCTCGGCTTCACCTTCTGCCGTCGGGTCGGCGGCGTCCTTGATGATGTCGAGCGGCGTCACGCGCTTGATCGCGAACGCATCGGTGAGCACGAACGAGATGCGGTCGTTCCACGTCATCGCGAGCTTCGTGCAGCGCTTACCGGCTTCGATGTGCTGGCGCACGTCGGCACCGTCGAGCGGGTGACGCACGTAGCGCACCGCAGCCTTCTCATCCGTATTCGAGCGCAGTTCAACGTCCTGATCGACGGTGAAGCCACCCGGCGCTTCATTGCCGGCCAGCCACGAGGTCATCACGGCCACCGGGGCTTCGTTGAGTTCCACATTCTCGAGCGTGATGTCGAGCGTCTTGAGCAACAGGCTGCGCACTTCTTCGGCCTTGGCGGGCGACGCGGCGTCGATCACGAGCCAGCGGTTGATCGGATCGATCCACACGCGTGTGTCGCGACGAATACCGAACGCACGCGGCAGCAGTTCGTCGGTGACCTGCTCCTTGAGCTCTTTCATCTGCTTGCGGCCCGGCTTGAAGCCTTGCTGCTCTTCAAGCTCGACGGCCTTGGCGCGCGTGACCTGATTGACGACGGTCGACGGCAGCAGTTTCTTCTCGGCGCGATAGGCCAGCAGAAACTGACGATTGATGCTGTGAACGAGCTCACCGCCTTCACGCGGCGGGGCCCAGCCCTGCACTTGCATTTCGAGGCTGCCGCCCTCGCGGAACGCGTGCTTCTCGAGCGCGTCTTCCATTTGCGCGACGCTCATGGACCAACCGGCAGGAATTCGGTGCAACTGAAGATTCTTGAACCACATCGGCATCACCGCAAAAAGCAAAAGCGCGATTTTACCAGTGACGCGATGGGCGGCGCGACCGATCTTCGAAAATCAAAGGAATCGGTCGAGAATTTTCCGGCTCGGCTTGTCGAGATTGGCCGAATCGCGAATCAGAAAGTGAATGCCGTGGCTGTCCGTGATGAGCAGCGTCTGGCCGCCAAGACGGCGAATGTCTTCTTCGCCGCGCAGCACGAACGACGCTTCGCCACGATTCGTCTCCACGGTCCACGTGCTCGGCGTAGCAAACGTCGACACGCCCTTGATGCGATGCACTTCCGGCATGAATTCGCGCGTGGCGAGTTCTTCGCGCACCAGCGTCTGCATGCTCACCGGCAGCACGTCGAGCGAGTCGAGCCAGACGAGCTCACGCCCTTCCGTACTCACCAGCGCCAGCCCGTCGTCGGGAGCAGCAATCGGAAACGCGCGCACGGGCACCACACCTTCGTGCGCGACACCGTCGGCGTCCGTCAGCACCAAGCGGCCAAAAACATTACGCGACAGAGTGAAATCGATCTGCATGACTATCCTCGCGTCGATCAGTTGGCCGAGAGCGGCTGTGCCGGTGCTGCCGTCACGGCAGCAATCGCGGCGGCGGCTTCGGCGGTGTCGACGGCATCGTCGATATCCGTATCGACGTTACGTTGCTGCGCCTGATACAACTTGTAGTAAGCGCCTTCGCGGGCGATCAACTCGTCGTGGTTACCCACTTCGACGATCTTGCCGCGATCGAGCACCACGAGGCGGTCGGCCTTGCGCAGCGTCGAGAGACGGTGCGCAATGGCAATCGTCGTGCGGCCTTGCACGAGGTTGTCGAGTGCTTTCTGAATTTCCTTCTCGGTGGCCGTATCGACCGACGAGGTGGCTTCATCGAGAATCAGGATGCGCGGGTCGATCAGCAGCGCGCGTGCAATCGAAATACGCTGACGCTCGCCGCCCGACAGTGCCTGCCCACGCTCGCCGACCAGCGAGTCGTAACCATGCGGCAGACGCAGAATGAACTCATGCGCATGCGCGGCACGGGCGGCGGCAACCACCTCGGCCCGCGTGGCGTTCGGCTTGCCGTACGCGATGTTATCGGCAATGGTGCCGAAGAACAGGAACGGCTCCTGCAACACCAGCCCCACGTTACGGCGGAACTCGGAGACCGGCAGCGCGCGAATATCCACGCCGTCGATCTGGATCGAGCCTTCGGCCACATCGTAGAAGCGGCAGATCAGGTTCACGAGCGTGCTCTTGCCCGACCCGCTGTGACCGACCAGACCGATCATCTCGCCCGGCGCAATGCGCAGGTCCATGCCGCGAATCACCGAACGGTTGCCGTAGCGGAAACCGATGTCGCGCAGGTCGATGGCGCCCTTCACTTCTTTCAGATGCACGGGGTTGACCGGCTCCGGCACGTTCGACACGTGATCGAGCACATCGAAGATGCGCTTGGCACCGGCGGCGGCCTTCTGCGTGACCGACACGATGCGGCTCATCGAATCGAGACGCGTATAGAAGCGGCTGATGTAGGTGAGGAACGCGGCAAGCACCCCGACCGTGATCTCGTGCTTCGAGATCTGCCAGATACCGAAGATCCACACCACCAGCAGACCGACTTCCGTCAGGAACGTGACCGTCGGCGAGAACAGCGACCACACGCGGTTCACGCGGTCGTTGACGACGAGGTTATGGCGGTTAGCTTCCTTGAAACGCGCCACTTCGCGGTTTTCCTGCGCGAAGGCCTTGACCACGCGAATGCCCGGAATCGTATCGGCCAGCACATTGGTGATTTCCGCCCAGATCCGGTCGACCTTCTCGAAGCCGTGGCGCAGACGGTCACGCACCAGATGGATCAGCCATGCGATAAACGGCAGCGGCACGAGCGTGACCACGGCCAGCCACGGGTTGATCGACACGAGAATGACCGCCGTCATGATGATCATCAGCACGTCGGTGGCGAAGTCGAGCAGGTGCAGCGACAGGAACACGCAGATACGGTCGCTCTCGGAGCCGATACGCGCCATCAGGTCGCCCGTGCGCTTGCCGCCGAAGTACTCCAGCGACAGCCGCAACAAGTGGGAATACGTCTCCGTGCGCAGGTCGGCGCCGATGCGCTCCGAGACCTTGGCGAGCAGATACGTCCGCGCCCAGCCTAGCAACCAGGCCACGAGGCCCGCACCAAGCAGCCCGGACAAATACATTCCCACCAGGTGGTAATCGATAGGCTGGCCGTTCTGGAACGGGATCAGCACGTTGTCCATGAGCGGCATCGTCAGATACGGCGGGATCAACGTGGCGCCGGTGCCGCACAGCGTGAGCAGGAAGCCGGCGAGCAACTGAAAGCGGTACGGCCGGGCAAAGCGCCACAGGCGCAGCAATGCCCATGTCGACGGTGGGGCTTCCGTTTCCGGGTTGCACTGCGGGCACTCGTCGACGCCCACCGGCAACTCGGCCTGACAGATCGGGCACGTGCCGACTTCCACCACTTCGTCGGCCAGCACCCGGCCAGCGGCGGCGGCCACGGCGATATCGCGCATGCGCACCACGGCGTCCATCAACTGCAACGCGGCCGGGTTGTGACCCAGCGTGTAGCGCCAGCTCGCGAGCTTTTGACGGGCATCGCACAGTTCCAGCGACCCCACGCCCGCATGATCGGTATGCGTGAGCACCAAATCCTCGCGGTACGCCCACGACTGCCAGCCCCCGGCATGGGCCGAGGCGCCGCCGGCCGTCGCTTCGCGCGCCAGAATCCGGCGGTCGGTCGCCACGACCACGCCCCGCGCAAAGTGCAGATGCGCGTCGAGATCGACCGTCAGCCACGCGAGTACGGATTCCCCATCGGCCAATTGTGCGGCGGCGTCCGGGTACCAGGACTCGGCGGTGGCGTTGCGAACACCGGAAAGCGGAGCAGACGAGGCGGTAGCGGCGGAAGACGGGCCACTGTCGGATGAAGCGGTGGGACTGGCGGCGGAGGTGTCGGTCATTGCTGCGGCGAGCGTGTCCTCAAGGGGCGGACATCGGTGCAAACGGAGAGAAATCGACGCGGACTTTCCCTGTCAGCCCGCGAATTTGCCGCAAGTATAACCACAGCGACGCCTTTTGCGGCGGGGAGTTCCCCGATGACACACCGCAACATGGAAATATTGTTGCGCCGGTCAACCGTTTCTGAGATCTCACGTTAAGTAACCAGTTAACTGTACAAGCGCGACCGGCTGTGCCGCCCGAAATCGGCCTCGCCGGCTTCACCGAATCCAGCCTTGACGCGTGAATTAGCCTTAGATGAAAAAGAAAGACATTGAGATTTTCGATGTCCTGTCGCTGCGCGGCCCGAATATGTGGACATATCGGCCGGTGCTTGAGGCATGGGTCGATATCGGCGAACTCGAGGAGTTCCCGTCCAACAAGATCCCGGGGTTCCCCGAGCGGCTGTCCGAGTGGCTGCCGACCCTCATCGAGCACCGATGCAGCATCGGCGAGCGCGGCGGTTTCCTTCAGCGCCTGCGCGAAGGCACCTGGCCCGGCCACATCCTCGAACACGTCACGCTCGAATTGCAGAACCTCGCCGGCATGCCCGGTGGCTTCGGCAAAGCCCGTGAAACCCCGATCAGCGGTGTTTACAAGGTGATCGTGCGCGCCTGGCACGAAGACGTGACCCGCGCCGCGCTGTTCGCCGCCCGCGATCTGGTCATGGCCGCCATCGAAGACCGCCCGTACGACGTCGAAGCCGCCGTCGAAATGCTGCGCGGTCTGGTCGACAAGCACTGCCTGGGACCGAGCACCGCCTGCATCGTCGATGCGGCCGACGACCGTGACATCCCACATCTGCGTCTGTCCGACGGCAATCTGGTGCAACTGGGTTACGGCGCCGCCGCCCGCCGCATCTGGACCGCCGAGACCGACCGCACCCCCGCCATCGCCGAAAGCATCTCGCGCGACAAGGACCTGACCAAGCAACTGCTCGAATCGTGCGGCGTGCCCGTGCCGGAAGGCCGTCTGGTCGAGAGCGCCGACGACGCCTGGGAAGCCGCTGAAGACATCGGCCTGCCAGTCGTGGTCAAGCCGTACGACGGCAACCATGGCCGTGGCGTGTTTATCAATCTCACCACGCGAGACGAAGTCACCACGGCGTTCGACGTCGCCCTCGAAGAAGGCAACGGCGTGATCGTCGAGCGCTTCGTCCAAGGGCTGGAGCACCGCCTGCTGGTGGTGGGCGGCCGTGTGGTCGCTGCCGCCATGGGCGAAATGGCCTCGGTGGTCGGCGACGGCAAGCACACCGTCTCGGAACTCATCGAGCTGCAAATCAATAGCGACCCGCGTCGCGGCAGCGCTGAAGACCAGCCGCTCAACCGCGTGCGTATCGACTCGTCGGCCCGGCTGGAACTCAAGCGTCAGGGCTTCGACGCCGACTCCGTGCCGCCCGAAGGCAAGAACGTCCTGATCCAGCGTAATGGCAACGTGGCGTTCGACGTCACCGACCGTGTGCACCCGAGCGTGGCCGCCCATGCGTCGCTGGCAGCGCGCATCGTCGGGCTGGACATCGCCGGCGTCGATCTGGTTGCGGAAGACATTTCCCGCCCGCTCGCCGACCAACGCGGCGCCATCGTGGAAGTCAACGCGGGCCCCGGCCTGCTGATGCACCTGAAGCCGGCCTCGGGCGAAGCCCGTCCGGTCGGCCGTGCCATCGTCGACCACCTGTTCCCGCAAGGCGATGCCGGCCGTATTCCGGTTGTCGGTATTACTGGCACCAACGGCAAGACCGTGGTCGGCCGCCTGCTCACGCATCTGCTGCAACTGGCCGGCGAGCACACCGGTCTGGCGTGCAGCGACGGCCTGTTCCTCGACAAGCGCCTCGTGCAAAGCGGCGACCGCGCCAACTGGGACGCCGCCCACCGCGTGCTGATGAACGCCAGCGTGACCGCTGCCGTGTTCGAGAACGACAGCGGCGCGATTCTCTCCGAAGGCCTCGCCTACGACCGTTGTCAGGTCGGCATCGTCACCAACATCGACCGCCCGGACCATCTGGGCCAGTACTTTGTTGAAGACGTCGACCGTATGTACAACGTGCTGCGCACGCAAATCGACGTGGTGCTGCCGGAAGGCGTCGCCGTGCTCAACGCGCGCGACCCGCTCGTGGTCGAAATGGCCGAGCTGTGCGACGGCGACGTGATCTTCTTCGGTCTGGACGAACAACTGCCGGCCATCGTGGCGCATCGCGCCGCAGGCAAGCGCGTGGTGTTCGTGCGTGACGGGCGCGTGGTGCTTGCCACCGGCGCCGAAGAAACCGTCGTGGCCGCGACCGCCGACATGCCGCTGACCTACGCAGGCCGCGTCGCCTTCCAGATCGAGAACGTGCTGGCCGCCGTGGCCGCTGCGTGGTCGATGGGCGTGAAGCTCGACATCCTGCGCGCTGGCGTGACGACGTTCGACGTCGGTCAGGTCGATGCCCCGGGCCGCTTCACCGTGTTCGAAAAGCAAGGCGCGACCGTGGTCGTCGACGACGCGCACAACGCCCCGGCGCTCACTGCACTGGCAGCTGCGCTGGCCACGTTGCCGGCCGAGCGCCGCATTGCCGTCTACGGCCCGGGCCTCGACCGCATGGACGAAGACCTGCAAGCCGAAGGCAAGCTGCTCGCGCAAACGTTCGACCGCGTGGTGTTGTGCGACGACCTGAGCGTGTCGCGCAAGCGTGCGTTGCCCGAGTCGCGCGCGCAACTGCGGGCGGGTATCAACGCAGGCATCGACGCAGGCAAAAAGGTGCAAGTGGTAGAGGCCGGTGAGCGCCGCAGCGCCGCCGAGGAAGCCCTTGCGCAACTCGTGCCGGGCGACGTGCTGGTGCTGCAAGCCGATGAAGGCGGTGCAGCGGCCATGCTCGACCTCGTGCACTTGTGGATGGGTCAACCGATCCGTGCGCTGGCAGCCTGATCGCCAAAAGCATTGAAGACAGGCGGCGTTCGGGGAAGTCAAACGTCGCCTGATCTATATAGATAGCTATCGAATACCCAAGCCACAGTCGTTTTTCTCGCAAACCACCAGCCATACAGGGACGCGAAGTGGACAGACAGGGATTGCAATTTATGGAAGTCTCCCGCATCCGCGCATTGCGCGGGCCGAACCTCTGGAGCCGTCACACGGCCATCGAGGCCATCGTGACGTGCACCGATCTCGAATACTCGATCGGCAATTTGGCCGGTTTCGAAGCCCGCCTGCGCGCGCGCTTCCCGGAACTGACGGCACTGACGCCCGACGCAGAAGAGCGTCCGGTCTCGCTCGCCGACGCCCTCGCCACCACGGCCCTGCACTTGCAGGCCGCCGCCGGTTGCCCGGTCACGTTCAGCCAGACCACGCAGACCATTGAGCCGGGTACATTCCAGGTGGTGGTGCAGTACAGCGAAGAGCCGGTCGGACGTCTCGCGTTCGAACTGGCCCAGCAACTGATCAACGCCGCGCTCGAAGACAGCCCGTTTGATCTGGCCGACGCCCTGTACCGCCTGCGCGACCTCGATGAAGACGTGCGCCTCGGCCCGTCCACGGGTTCGATTGTCTACGCTGCCGTTGCGCGTGGCATCCCCTACCGCCGCCTGACCGAAGGCTCGATGGTGCAGTTCGGCTGGGGCAGCAAGCAGCGCCGCATTCAGGCCGCCGAGACCGACCGCACGTCAGCCGTGGCCGAATCGATCGCCCAAGACAAAGACCTGACCAAGACGCTGTTGCACGCGGCCGGTGTGCCGGTGCCGCAGGGTGGCACCGTGCGCGACATCGAAGACGCGTGGAAGCTGGTGCAGGAAATCGACGCACCGGTGGTCGTCAAGCCGCGCGACGGCAATCAGGGCAAGGGCGTTGCCGTGCGTCTGCGCACGCGCGAAGAGATCGAGAAGGCGTTCGAGGCTGCGCAGGACATCAGCCGCGACGTCATCATCGAGCGCTACATCCCGGGCCACGACTTCCGTCTGCTGGTAATCGGCAACAAGCTGGTCGCCGCTGCGCGCCGCGATCCGCCGCAAGTCACCGGCGACGGCGTGCACACCGTGCGCCAACTGGTCGAGACGGTCAACGCCGACCCGCGCCGTGGCGAAGGGCACGCCACCTCGCTCACCAAGATTCGTTTTGACGACATCGCGCTGGCGACGCTCGCCAAGCAAGGGCTGAACGCCGACTCCGTGCCCGAAGCGGGCGCGCGCATCGTGCTGCGCAACAACGCCAACCTGTCGACGGGCGGCACCGCCACCGACGTGACCGACGACGTGCATCCGGAAATCGCCGCGCGTGCCGTGGCCGCCGCGCAGCAAGTCGGTCTGGACATCGCGGGCGTGGACGCCGTGTGCGAAACCGTCATCCGTCCGTTCGAAGATCAGGCCGGCGGCATTGTGGAAGTCAATGCCGCACCGGGTCTGCGTATGCATTTGCAACCGTCGTACGGCAAGGGCCGTGCGGTCGGTGAAGCCATCGTCTCGACCATGTTCGAAGACGGCGACGACGGCCGCATTCCGGTCGTGGCCGTGTCGGGAACGAACGGCAAGACGACGACGGTGCGCCTGATTGCACACCTGATCGCACAACGTGGCCTGCGCGTCGGCATGACCGGCACCGATGGCATTTACGTAAGCGGTCAGCGTATCGACACCGGCGATTGCAGCGGCCCGCGCAGCGCGCGCAACGTGCTGCTGCACCCCGACGTCGATGCGGCCGTGTTCGAAACGGCTCGCGGCGGCCTGCTGCGTGAAGGTCTGGCTTATGACCGTTGCGATGTCGCCGTGGTGACCAACATCGGCATGGGCGACCACCTTGGCCTGTCGTACATCAACACAGTCGAAGATCTGGCCGTGCTCAAGAGCGTGATCGTGCGCAACGTCGCGCCGAACGGCATGGCCGTGCTCAACGCAGCCGACCCGATGGTCGCGCGCATGGCCGACGCCTGCCCGGGCAAGGTGACGTACTTCGCGATGGACGCCTCGCACCCGGTGCTCGCCACGCATCGTGCCAAGGGCAAGCGTGTGGTGTTCGTGGACGGTGGCAACATCGTCACCGCTCAGGGCACGGAAGAAACGCGTTACGCACTGTCGGCGATTCCGCTGACGCGCGGCGGCGCGATCGGCTTCCAGGTCGAGAACGCCATGGCAGCCATTGGTGCCGCATGGGCACTGAATATCGATCCGGCGATCGTGCGCGCCGGTCTGGCCACGTTCGTGAACGATGCGGGTACCGCACCGGGCCGCTTCAACGTGTTCGACTACAAGGGTGCGACCGTGATCGCCGATTACGGTCACAACCCGGACGCGATTCAGGCCCTCACGCAAGCCGTTGAAACGATGCCGGCCAAGCGCCGCTCGGTGGTGATTTCGGGCGCGGGCGACCGTCGCGACGAAGACATCCGCCGTCAGACCGAGATTCTGGGCGACGCGTTCGACGACGTGCTGCTCTATCAGGATCAGTGCCAGCGCGGCCGTGAAGATGGCGAAGTGCTCGGCCTGCTGCGTGCGGGTCTGGTGGATGCCCGCCGTGCCAGCCATATCGATGAAATCCGCGGTGAGTTTGCCGCGATCGATACGGCGCTGGCACGTCTGCAACCGGGCGATCTGTGCCTGATTTTGATCGATCAGGTGGACGAGGCGCTTGAGTACATCGGCAAGCGTGTCGCGGAAGCCTGAACGCACTGAATGCAATTTTGACGGCATCTGACATGCCCCCGGAAATTGGTGAACTCACCAGTTTCCGGGGGCGTTTTCATTTCAGTACCGGTGTGAGCCCGAGACGTTTGCCGCAGCCGTCGCCGTAGTCGTACGCGCCGCCCATTGATCCGGCGTCATCACCAGTCGAAAGCCGATGTGCGACATCGGATTGCTCGGGTCGGTGCCCCGCCGGGCACTCGTGCGATAGCCGCTGCAATACGTATCCGTACAGAGAAATGAACCGCCGCGTGTCACACGCTTCGGCGCATCGGCTGGCGTCGCGCCGTCGTCAGGATCGAAGCTCTGCGCCGGGCCTTGCGGATCGATGACGCGCTCACCGCGATTCGTCTGGGCGGCCTGTCTCGCAAAATAGTCGACGCGATACCAGTCCGCCACCCATTGCCAGACGTTACCGGCCATGTCGTACAGACCATAGCCATTCGGCGCGTAGCTGCCGACGGGACGCGTGCCGATTTCGATCTTCGTGGCACTGGCGACCGGAAACGGCTGAGTATCGTCGTCCCAGATATTGGCCATCGACTTCCCATCAGGCGTCTTGCTGCCTCCCCATACGTAATCGGCCTGCGTCAGCCCGCCGCGCGCGGCCACTTCCCACTCGGCCTCGGTCGGCAGACGCTTACCCACCCAGTCGGCATACGCCCGCGCATCGTCGTACGACACCTGCACGACAGGATGCTCCTCCTTGCCTGCCAGATCGCTGCCCGGTCCCTGCGGATGACGCCAGTTGGCACCGGGCACGTATCGCCACCATCGTGAAGCATCGAAGAGCGGCACACGTGTATCCGTGCCCACGAACACCATCGCGCCCGGCACGAGCGCCCCGGGCGCAGGTGCCGGCGTACCCGGTGGCAACTGCCCTTTCAAATCGTCCCAGCGCGGCACCTGCTCGGCGGTGGTGACGTAGCCGGTCGCGGCAACGAAGCGTGCGAACTCCGCATTCGTCACGTCATGCACGTCCATCCAGAATCCGCTGACCCGCACCTCGTGCGCTGGCCGCTCATTGCGCTGAGAGAGACGGCTATCCGTACCCATGAGGAAGCGCTGCGCGGGAATCCACGCCATGCGTTCGGGACCCTGCCGGCCATCACCGATACGCGGCACCGGTGTCGCGGATGATGCAGCCGAGCGCGCGCCACCGTGTGCCGACAACCACGCGCCCGCACCACCGGCCACCGACACGACGATCAGTGCCGGCAAAGCCATGCGACGTGAAAACGCGCGCATTATTCGTTCACGCCCGGCGCCAGCACCACGCCGACACGCGTCATGTACTCACGCCAGCCGCGCTTCAACCGGCTCACGATATCTGGATTATCGGCGGCGACGTCCTGTGTTTCGCCACGATCTGTCGACATGTCGTAGAGCTTCCAGTCAGGCGGCCCCGCGACCGGCTGCGGACCTTGTTTGAGGTGCACCGACAGCAACTTCCAGCGGTTGTCGCGGATGTACCGGTTGCCCGCAAACTCCTCACCGACCAGTGCGTCGTCGGGCAGATGCGTCATCGTGCTGCCCGTCAACAGCGGCAACAGCGAGCTGCCTGTCATCGGATTGACCGCTTCACCACGATAGCGACTCCCCGGGTTTTTCACACCCGCCAGTTGCAGGAACGTCGGCGCGAGATCCAGCACGGATGCCAGTTGGTTCGCCTGTGTCTGACCGACGGACTGCCGGGGCAGCCGCACGATCGCGGGAACGCTGACACCCCCTTCTGCCGGGTAGCCCTTGAACAACCGGAACGGTGTTGCACTGACCTCTGCCCAGCGCGTACCCAGCGCGATGTTCGAGCGGCGGCGGCCGAGATTGGCGTAGCTGTTGTCGTTGTCGGGTCCGTCTGGATAGAAGACATCGACACGCTCCCCCGAAGGCCCGTTGTCCGAGGCGAAGAACACGAAGGTGTTGTCGTATTGCCCAGTGGCCTTCAGGTAGTCGATGAGCCGTCCGATGTTCGCGTCGAGACTCTCGACCATCGCGGCGTACACCTCCATCTTGCGAGCTTCGGTCTTGCGTTGATCGGGCGTCAATTGCTCCCACGCGGGGTTCGCCGGTGACACAGGCAATTGCGCCGCCGGTTTGAAATCGCGCGGCACGATGCCCAACGCTTTCTGCCGCGCGATGCGCTCGTCGCGAATCGCGTCGTAACCGGCGTCGTATCGGCCGCGATAGTGATCGATCGTCTCGTCGGGCGCTTGCAGCGGCCAATGCGGTGCCGTGTACGCGGCATAGGCGAAGAACGGTTTGCCGTCCGCCCGATTGCGCTCGATGTAGCCGATCAGCTTGTCGGTGTAACCGGTGCTCGAATAGAACGTCTCCGGCAAGCGCACGATGGCGCCGTTCTCACGATACGACGCACGATCGGCGGACGTAATCTTCCCCGGTGTCGGGCCGAAGTGCGCAGCGCCGCCTTGCAGCAGCACAAACGACGATTCAAAACCGCGCGCCTGCGGGCTCTGCCCCGGCGTGAGCCCGAGGTGCCATTTGCCCACCATGTACGTGTGATAACCGCCATCGCGCAGCAGGCTGGCGATCGAGAGCGAGCGCTCGTTGAGATAGCCCTCGTAACCCGGTTGCCCAACCTGATAGATCTGCAACGTCTCGGCCATCGTGCCCAAGCCGGACAAATGGTGATCGGCCCCCGACAGCAACATCGCACGCGTTGGCGAGCAGCTCGGCGCGACGTGGAAGTTCGTCAGAATCCGGCCCGAGGCAATCAGTGCGTCGAGATTCGGCGTATGAATTTCGCTGCCGAATGCGCCCACGTCGGAATACCCGAGATCGTCGGCAAGAATCATCAGGATGTTCGGGCGTTGCGCCGGGGCGGCCCACGCGCTCACGCCAATCGCAGTCATGCATGCGGCGAGCAGCGAGCGCACCGCCTTGCGCACGGTAAGGCGGCACACGTTCGTTCGATCGTTCACGTTCAGGCTCCTCTCAGAAGGCATGACTGATGCCCAATGCCACGGCGCTCGTGTTCTCGCCGGGCAGCGGCGTCATGTCGAACGCCAGCGCGTACCGGCTGTTGCCGCGGTTGTTGATGCGGGCATAGCTCGCGTAGAGTCGGGTGCGCTTCGACAGACTGTGTTCGATACCCACGTACAGCCCGGTAGCGTCGCCGTTCGAGCCACCGCTCTCATTGCGGTTGACCAGCGACACCACGAGTTCGTCGGCAGCCGTGAGTTGGTAGCGGCCGCCGAGTTGCCAGTCGAACCCCTGCTGCGACGGCTTGCCCGACGTGTAAATGCCGGAATAGCGATGGACGGCGGCCGTGAATTTGTACTGCCCGCGAACCCAGTATTCGCCGACGAGCCACACGTCCTGCATGCTCTCGCCCGGCCGGGCATTGTTGAAGTTGTCGTAGACGACCGATGCGAACCACGGCCCGGTCGAATATCGCAGGCCCGTACTGGTGCCCTGCCCGCTGTTTCGCCGCTCACCGGTCGCGAGATTCTCGCCCTGCTTGCCGAGCGACAGCGACGAGATCACCTGAAAGCCGTTCCATTTGGGCGTCTCGTACTTGATGGTGTTGTTCTCGAGCCAGCGCTCGTACGAGGCAATGACGTTGGTAATGACGCTGTAGTTGCCGGTGTACGTCGGGTCGATGCGGCCATAGGTGGTCGCTGACGTCACGCGCATGCGCCCAAGCAGCAAGCGCCCGAAGTCGCCTTTTAGCGCGACGTAGGCATCGCGCGCCGGCGGCACCGGCGTCGTGCCGTTGTTGACCCGAAAGCGCCACTCCAGCACGGCTTGGGCTTCCAGCGTGTCGGTAATTTTCTCGACATCGCGAAAGACAAAACGCGAGGTTTGCAGGCCGCCGCTTTGCATACGCGGGGTGGTTTGATTCTGCGCCCGGATGGTCTCGAAATAGCTATCGACGATACCGGACAGTGTCGGTCCCGTTTGCGCAAACGACGCGCCGGAACAATGCGCCAGAACCAGCGCAGCGCAGGCTTTCTTGTACATGTCTCCTCCTGTGCGAGCGCCGCCTCGTCATGTCGTGGGCAACGTCTGGGCACGGTGGTCCGGTGGCCCGGCAACGTGTGCGGGGTCCGGAGCTGTGTTCGTTCGTGTGGGTAGCGGCTGGGGGATGCGGGACAGCGCGGGTAGCGCGGGGTAGCGCACCCGCAGAGGACTACTTGTTGAGACTCATGACCCACGCGGCAAAACGATCGGCTTCGCCATCGGCGAGTGCGTTCGGCGGCATCGGGATCGATCCCCATTTGCCGCGACTGCCTTCGACAATGCTTTTTTTGATCTTTGCCAGCGCCGCCGGGTCGTCGCGGTACGACGCCGCAATGGCGCGAAACGCCGGGCCCACCTTCTTGTCGTTCATGTCGTGGCAAGCGCGGCAGGTCTGCTCACTCGCCGAAGGCGCAGCCGTTGCCGTATTCGTCAGCACGCCGAACATGCCAGACGCACTCAACGCCAGCGCAACGCTGAAGACAGCGCGTAATTTCATGGTGAACCCCTCAAAAATGTGCGATTCCCCGACAGCGGCATCGCTGAATTGTGACTTTTATATGTATACGTATCGTTACAAAAGAATACATTGTAAAAAAATAAAATACATATCACTCTTTCGGGATGCACATCATCGATTGGTTATAGCTGGGGGTTCCGTTTTCCGGGATCTCGGGCAAGATGCGGGATCTGTCATTTCTGCGGATCACGCGATGTCTCCTCTCCCTCCGATGGCGCCGATTACCCCCTTCCCCGACGATGCCTGGAACGCATGGACACCCAACGATCTCGCGCAGCGATTGGGCGAGACGTCGGCCCACTGGTATGTCGTGGGGGGATGGGCGCTAGATCTGTGGCACGGCAAGCAGACGCGCGAGCATGAAGATCTGGAGTTCTCGGTACTGCCCGAGGACGTGAGTCACTTCCGGGACATGCTGGCGGAGTTAGTGTTCTTCACCGTGCGTGATGGCGTGATCGAGCACCTGCCTGCGTCCGAGTCTCCGGCGGCAGACATCACACAGTTGTGGGGCGGGGATTTGGCTGAGCGTTGCTGGCGCGTCGACATGATGGTCGAGACGCAAGGCACACGCGACACGTGGGCATACAAGCGTGCCCCGGACCTGCGGCGCGCGCGTATCGACATGATCCGGAGAACCGGTGACGGCGTGCCCTATCTGTGCCCGGCGGCGGTGCTGCTCTTCAAAGCGAAGCACCGCCGCGAGAAAGACGAACGCGATTTCCGTCTCGCGCTGCCCAAGTTGGCGCCGTCCGAGAAAGACGATCTGCGGCAGTGGTTAGCCACACTCCATCCCGGGCACGAGTGGCTTCAGGCACTCTGAAGCGCACTCGCATGCGCATGAACTGCGGCGTTCATGCGTACTGCGCGAGTCCGTTGCCGAACGACCAATTTTCCTTGGCGACCTCGACAAGACTGATAAAAACATCGTCGGGCCGCACACCCGGGCGCTCGCCCAGCAAGTCCACCAAGCGGCGGTAGAACGCCTTCTTTTGCTCCAGCGTTCGCGTGTTGTTCGCGGTGATCTGGATGAACATGACGTCGTCGCTACGCGAGACGCCCTGATAAGTCGGGTCGTACCGGAAGTTGGCGGCGTCGTGTTCCGTGATGGTCATGAACTGATCGTTCTCGGGCACGTTGAACGATTCGCGCATGGCCTGATAGACGCTATCGAAGATCGCCTGACGGTACGCTTCCGGTTTTCCTGCACGAAGGGAAATGCTGACGAGTGGCATGGCTTGGCTCCTGGGGAAATGAGCGGTAGAAATGACCGGTAGAAACAACGTCAGATTATCTATTTTGATATGCTATCGCCAATTATTTCATTGATAAGCATTGAATATGATTGGACGCCCGCTGGACCTCGATGCTGTCGACGCTTTCGTGCGCATTGCCGAATTCGGCAGTTTCACGCGCGCGGCCGAAGCGATGCTCACCACACAAGCCGCCGTGAGCCTCAAGCTCAAACGGCTGGAAGACCGGCTCGGCTTTCGTCTGTTCGAGCGCACGCCCCGTTATGTTGAGCTTTCCGTGCAAGGCGCGGCATTTTTGGAGCATGCGCGCGAGTTGCTCAAAGTGCACGACCGCGCGCTATCGTCGGTCGCCGGTACGCGTCAGCGTCTCACGATCGGCATCAGCGATCACGTCGCTGGCCCGGAACTGCCCGCCCTGATCGCCCGTATGAATGCGCAGGACCCGAAGCTGTTGATCGAGATCCGCATCGGGTCGTCGTGCGACCTGCTTCAGAGCTTTGACCGCCGCGAATTCGATACCGTGATCGTGCGTCTGCACGACGGACGTAGCGACGGCGAAGTGCTGGCGGAAGAGAAATTCGGCTGGTTTGCGGCGCCGGGTTGGCAGCATCGCAGCGACGAACCCCTGCCGGTGGCAACACTGGCCGAACCATGTGGCGTGCGCGTGATGGCAGGCAAAATGCTCGACGCGGCCGGTGTGCCGTGGACCGAGATTTTCGTGGGCGGCGGTGTGGCCGCCGTCACAGCCGCCGTCATGGCCGGATTGGGGGTGGCTGCGCTGGCACCGCGCATGCTGCCGTTCGGTGCCGTCGATGTCGGCCCGCGCCTCGGGTTGCCTGATTTGCCGCGCTTGCCGGTACTCCTTCACACGCGCATCAAGGACGGGCGCGCACGCGAAACGATTGCCGCCCTCTCAGCGGCCTTTCGCGCGGCGGTGCGGGGCTGATTTGCGTTGTGGTCGTGAACCGCAGGCGCCAGTAGAATGAGCCACCTTTCTCACGTCACCCCTTGGCTGCCGATCCCCATGCGAACCCTCATTGCCTCCGCTTTGCTCTGCGCGCCGTTGCTCGCGCACGCCGATTGCCAAGACAACTTCAAGGCATGGGCGCAGGCGTTGCAACCCGGGCGCACGGTCGATACCGAGGTGGCGGCCTGTAAGGTATGGCCCGCGAACCCCGCACAAACGCTGGCGGTATTGCCACTGCCGCAAAAGGGCAGCACGGACGACGAGAAGGTCTACGACATCGAGGTGCTGGTCGCCGACAGTCAGACGGGCAAGATCATTGCGCACAACTTCGAAAGCTCGGCGATCACGTCGGACGCCGTGCAACTGCGTAGCCTGTCGCTCGACACCGCACCTTGGCGGCTCACGCCGCAAGTGCTCGCCTTCGGTGTTCGCGCGACGTACGAAGGATCGTCGCGCGTGAATCCGTTTTCGCAAACCACTGTCAGCTTGTATGTCGTCGACGGGGCGAAGCTGCGCAAAGTCGTCGACAATCTGGCGACGCAACAAGGCGGTGGCGAGTGGGATGGCAATTGCGCAGGCAGTTTCTCCGATACGTCGCGCGCCGTCTCCGTCGGCCCCGCTGGCAAGGATGGCTACGCGAAATTGATCGTCAGCGAGAAGACCGTTACGACGACGAACAAGCCCACGCGTAACGACTGTGCGAGCAAGGAGAGTACGGCAAAGCGCCCCAACGTCACGATCGAGTACGACGGTTCGCGCTATAACGTTCCCAAAGCACTCTCGGGAACTTGAAAGCGATGCAGCGCATGAGCGCGAACGAACCCGTCGTTGCGTGTGCCTCCGAGCCGGAGTGGATGCGCATTGCCGATGCCGAGCGTGGCATCCGCCGCTATCCACAGGGCGACACCAACCCACGCATCGTCGAATACAACAACACCACGAATCTGGTCGGCTACGACGACAAGATCTCGTGGTGTTCGTCGTTCATCAACTGGTGCATGGGCGGTGCAGGGCTTGCCGGGACAGGTTCCGCACTGGCGCGCTCGTGGCTTGAGTGGGGATCGGCACTCGACAGCCCGGTCTACGGCTGCGTTGTCGTGCTCACACGCGACGACCCGACAAGTTGGCGCGGGCACGTAGGCTTTTATCTACGTCACGACGATACGACGATTTATCTGCTCGGCGGCAATCAGTTGGACGAAGTGCGCGAACTCGATTACCCGATCTCGTCGGTACTCGGTTATCGGTGGCCTGCGGCGGTGTAACGGGGTAACGATGCGCCGGTGCACCGGTGTAGCCGCAGCGCGTCACAAGCGCCCGATATTCAACCACCGGATGCACGGATGTTCGCCCGCCACGGATAACGGCACCACCGTGTGTGCGAGCCGCAAACCGCGTGCGGAATTTGCGAACCAGACGATGGCATCCCGGGTCTGCCGATTCGCCAGCACGAGTGCGCGAAAGCCGGGACTGTTGCCCCAGTGAAAGCAGCATTGCTGCTCGATTTCGATCCCCCAGCCCAAGCCCCATCCGACAGCGGGATCGGCAGGAAACTCGCCCCGCAGATCCTCCACTTCGACCTGCCGGGTGTTCACCCGGGGCTGGAACCACGCTGCGTGACTCGCTTCTGAAAGACCGCGTCCGGCCAATACCGCCTGAACAAACGCAATGTAGTCGGAGGCCGTCGTCAGCAGCGACCATGACGCCTGCGCCGTTGGCAAGCGTCGCTTGGGCACTGGCTCGCCTTCCCACTCGTGGCCTTGCGCATGGTTTTCCGCAAAGCGTTCCTGCCAGTGCAAGCTTGAATGATGCATCCCCAGCGGCTCGAAGACGCGTGCACAGGCGAGTGCTTCCAACGAAGCGCCGCCGACCGTTTCCATCGCCCGCTGAAGCCACGCGAATGCACTGCTGCCGTAACTGAAACGTTCGCCGGGCGTGAAATAGGTGCGAAGCGGCGCCTCGTCGCGAACGATGTTCGGCAGGCCACTGGTATGCGTGAGCACGTGAAACGCCGTGATGGCGCGAGCGCGCGGATCGTTTGCGACGTATTCGCCGCAGATATCGATCAATGGACGATGCAGATCCAGCCGCCCTTCTTCGATCAGTTGAAGGGCGATGAAAGCCACGAGGGGTTTGGTAAGCGAGGCGGCTTCGAACACCGTCTGTGCATCGACGGCTGCGCAATCGTGCGTGCCACGGATACCGGCGTATCGTTCGATGTCGCGCTCGCCCGCACGTAACGTCGCGAGCGAGACGCCCGCGATGGGGCCGTCCGATGTGACCTGCGCCAGAAAATTGTCGAGATCCATCGGCGGCACCACAGGAAGGACTGTCGGGGAAAGTGATTCTACAGAATGCGCCGCATTGCGCAGCGCCGGTCTTTCGGCAATCCGCCCGCCACTTCGTCGGCCAAGACTTGCCTGAGCCTTGCACTCAGCCCGGATGGCGGGATTGCCGCAAACCCCAGGCGCTCGTAAAACGGCCCGTTCCAAGGCACGTCGCGGAACGTCGTGAGGGTGAGCGCCGCCAGCCCCGCGCGCGTCGCATAGGCGCTGGCCGCCGCCATCAACGCCCGGCCAAGACCACGCCCTTGCCAGTCGCGATGCACCGACATCTCCCACACATGGAGTTCGCCACCAATGACTTCCGCGTCGAGAAACCCGACTGGGGCATTGTTTTTGTTGACGCCAACCCACGCGGCACCCTTCGCGATGAACGCACGATGGCGCTCAACCGGCATCCCTTCACCGTCCGCCAACCACGCAAGCTCGGAAAACTGACGGAATACCTGTCCCGCATCGCGGTCGATGGTCGGAAGCGCCTCGGCGTCGGCAAGCGTCGCCGGGCGCACCTTCACGACTGACATTGGTGACGCCGATGACGTCACAGCCAACGTCAAACCACCACCTCCTGCGGCGCCATTTCGGTGCCGTAAGACGTTGCCCAACGGCCATCCGCATCAGGCGCCGCCACGGTCGGTTTGCACTCTCCAGCCGTCTCGTCGAGCCCTTGCAGCAACGGGCAACGCTCGAAGAGTTCGGCGATGAAGTCGACAAATACGCGCACTTTGGGCGACAAATGACGATTATGCGGATAGACCGCCGAAATCGGCATGGGCGGCGGTTTCCACTGATGCAGAATCTCGACCAACTGCCCCGATTGCAGATACGGCAGTGCCATGAAGCGTGCCAACTGCACCGTGCCGAAGCCCGACAACCCCAGTTGCAGATAGGCCTCCGCGTCGTTCACCGCGACCGAGCCTTGCATGTGGATGTCGACCTCTTTGCCGTCGACCAGAAACTGCTCTTCGATCACACGCCCGGTGCGGCTCGAGAAGTAGTGCACCGCCGTGTGCCGTTGCAGATCGTCGAGCGTATGCGGCATGCCCATGCGCTCGAGATACGTCGGCGACGCACACGTCACGCTCTGGAACAGCCCCACGCGCCGCGCCACCAGACTCGAATCCTGCAACGTGCCCACGCGCAGCACGCAATCCACGCCTTCCTGAATCAGATCGACGGGCTTGTCGCCCATGCCGACCATCAATTCGATCTCGGGATAACGGTCGTGAAATTCGCACAACGCGGGCAGCACGACGAGCTTGCCGAGCGAGCCCGGCATGTCGATGCGCAGCTTGCCGCGCACGCGCTGGCTGCTCTCCCGGAACGACGATTCCGTCTCTTCGATGTCCGCCAGAATGCGCAGACAGCGCTCGTAGTACGCCGCCCCGTCGGGCGTGAGATTCAGCCGCCGGGTCGTGCGCTGCAATAGCCGCGTGCCCAGATGAGCCTCGAGATTCTGAATGATCGTGGTCACGGAGGTGCGCGGCATGCCGAGATTGTCGGCGGCGCGCGAGAAGCTGTTCGCCTCCACCACCCGCGTAAAGACCTGCATCGCTTGCAAGCGATCCATGATGTTTCCCCATTTGAAAACGCTGTCGCACTGGCCAATCCGACGAATTCACGCCAATCCTACGGATATAAGCATATTGGTCGGCGGCATAAGCCAATACAGACAAGGCAGGCGCCGATTAGTCGAACTGGCCGAACAGTGTTGCCAAATTATAGGCGTTTATCCCAATGTGCGTGGCCTCTAGACTTCGCTCCATCGAAAGTCACCAGAGGGGTGTCGCTCACGCGAGCCCAAAGCGAATATGTCTGCCAACGCCAAGCCACAATCGGGCCACGCCAGCCAAACCGGCGACGGACTGCGCATTGAAGACGTCAGCATTGCCGGCCACGTCGGCCCGCTGACGCTGCGCCTGTACCGTCCCGTGGCCAAGCCCGGCCAGTCGGCGAAAGCTGCCAAAGCCGGCCAAGCGGGCCATCCGGCCCAGACGGGCGAACCCGGCGTCGTCGTGCCGCTCGAAGCGAGCCTGCCCACCGTGCTGTATTTCCACGGCGGCGGTTTCTGCACGGGCACGCTCGACGACGGCGACGCTGCCGCCCGCTACCTCGCCACGCACGTGCCTGCGCTGGTGGTGTCGGTTGCCTACTCGCTCGCCCCCGAATTCCCGTTTCCTGCCGCGCCGGAAGACGCCTGGTGCGCCGCCCTCTGGGTGCAGCGCCACGCCCGCCGCTACGGCGCCAGCCCGCGCCGCCTCGCGGTGGCCGGCCACGACTCGGGCGGCAACATCGCCACGTCGCTCACGATGATCGCCCGTGATCGCGGCGAAATCACGATCTCGGCGCAGGCCTTGCTGGCCCCGCTGCTCGATCCGAGCATGACGCGTCTGGCTAATGCCCGCACGCCCAGCGATATCGAAGCGAGCGAGTGCGCCAAGTGCTACCGCGCGTATCTGCCGCATGCCACGCAGCGCCTGCATCCGTACGCCGCGCCGCTGGAATCGCGACGCCTGGGTGGTTTGCCGCCCACGCTGATCGCCTCTGCCGAACACGACCTGCTGCACGTCGAAGCCGAAAAATACGCTGCCGAACTCATCGCGGCCGGCGTGCCGACGCAAGTCACGCGCCATCGCAGCGCGTCCCATCACGGCCTCGCCGCCCTGCCCGCTGCATTGCGGGAGGTGGCCGCCTTCCTGACACGCCGGCTGGCACCGCCTGCCGCTGGCTCTACCCAGTGAGTCCATCCGTTCCGGAGATTTGAATAATGACCACCCTCGCTCGCAAACCCGTCATCATCGCCGCCGCCGCTACGATCGCGCTCGTGGCCCTCGGCACACTCACCGTCGTGCGCGTGGACGCCAGCACGCCGCCGGCCTCCCAAGTCATGCCGGCCGCAGAAGTCGACGTCGCCAACGTGATCTCACGTACCGTGACCGACTGGCAAAGCTACTCCGGCCGTCTCGACGCGGTGGATCGCGTCGATATCAAGCCGCTCGTGTCAGGCACCATCACCGCCGTTCATTTCAAGGACGGCCAGCTCGTGAAGAAGGGCGATGCGCTCTTCACCATCGACCCGCGCCCGTATGCGGCCGAAGTCGATCGCACCGCCGCGCAACTCGCCTCGGCACAGGCGCGTGACGTTTTCACCAGCACCGACCTCGCCCGTGCAGAACGCCTGATCGCGGATAACGCCATCGCGAAGAAGGATTTCGACCAGAAGGAAAACGCGGCACGTGAAGCCGTCGCCAACGTGAAGGCCGCGCGCGCTGCGCTTGAAACCGCACGCATCAATCTGGGCTACACGCAGATCGTGGCTCCGGTGGCCGGCCGCGTTTCGCGCGCAGAGATCACCGTCGGCAACACCGTGTCGGCCGGGGCGCAGTCGCCCGCGCTGACCACGGTGGTGTCGGTCTCGCCGATCTACGCATCGTTCGACGTGGATGAGCAGACCTACCTGCGCTACCTCTCACGCGACACGGCCAAGCCGAGCGGCGTGCCCGTCGATCTGGGCCTCGCCAACGAGTCGGGCTACTCGCGTAAGGGCACGGTGTATTCGGTCGATAACCGCTTCGACACCACGTCGGGCACGATCCGCGTGCGCGCTCGCTTCGACAACGCCGATGGCGCGCTCGTCCCGGGCCTGTACGCCCGCATTCGTGTCGGTGGCGGCGAGCCGCATCCGGCCCTGCTGATCGACGAAGCCGCGGTCGGTACCGACCAGAGCAAGAAGTTCGTGCTCGTGGTCGACGCCGGCAACAAGGTGCAGTACCGCGAAGTGCAACTGGGCGAGCGCCACGGCGGGCTCGTGGAAATTGCTGGTGGCCTGAACGACGGCGAACGCATCGTCGTGAACGGTCTGCAACGTGTGCGCCCGGGCGACCCGGTCTCGCCGAAGACCGTGAAGATGGCTGCCGACAAGGGCGACGCGCATGACATCGTCGCACCGGCAGTGGCCGCCAACCCGGCCACCACCCCGGCCGCCAGCCAGACGACTTCGCAGAACGATGCCAGCGGCAAGACGCCGGCGACGGCCAAACCGGCCCAGTCGGCGGCGGTCAACGCAACGGCGACGCGTTCGTAATGATGACGATGCACTCGCTCGCACCGTCACGAATCACACGCTGAACGACACCTCAGAGTTTCGTAATGAACATCTCAAAATTCTTTATTGACCGGCCCATCTTTGCGGGGGTTCTTTCGGTCATCACGCTGCTGGCCGGCTTGATCGCCGTGTTCCAGCTGCCGATCTCGGAGTACCCGGAAGTGGTACCCCCGTCGGTCGTCGTGCACGCCCAGTACCCCGGCGCCAACCCGAAGGTGATCGCTGAGACGGTGGCTTCGCCGCTCGAAGAGCAGATCAACGGTGTGGAAAACATGCTGTACATGCAGTCGCAGGCCAACAGCGACGGCAACCTGACCACGACCGTGACCTTCCGTCTGGGCACCGACCCGGACAAGGCGCAGCAGCTCGTGCAGAACCGTGTCTCGCAAGCGCTGCCGCGCCTGCCGGACGACGTGCAGCGCCTTGGCGTGACGACCATCAAGTCGTCGCCCACGCTCACGATGGTGGTGCACCTGATCTCGCCGAACGATCGCTACGACATGACCTACCTGCGCAACTACGCGCTCATCAACGTCAAGGATCGCCTCTCGCGTATCAAGGGCGTCGGTGAAGTGCAGTTGTGGGGCGCAGGCGACTACTCGATGCGTGTGTGGCTCGACCCGGCCAAGGTGGCTCAGCGCGGCCTGACCGCGTCGGACGTGGTGAAGGCCATTCGCGAGCAGAACGTGCAGGTGGCTGCGGGTGTGATCGGCGCAACGCCGGCCGGCCCGGATACGCCGCTGCAACTTAACGTGAATGCGCGTGGCCGTCTGAACACGGAAGAAGAGTTCCGCGACATCATCCTGAAGACCTCGCCGGACGGCGCTGTGACGCATCTGGGCGATGTGGCCCGCGTGCAGCTCGACGCGTCGTCGTACAGCCTGCGCTCGTTGCTCGACAACAAGCCGGCCGTGGGTCTGGGTATCAACCAGTCGCCGGGCGCGAACTCGCTGCAAATCTCGGACGACGTCCGTGCCGCGATGGCCGACCTGCAAAAAGACATGCCGCCGGGCGTGGAATACCGCATCGAGTACGACCCGACGCAGTTCGTGCGTTCGTCGATCTCGGCCGTGGTGCACACGCTGCTCGAAGCCATTGCGCTGGTGGTGCTGGTGGTGATCGTGTTCCTGCAAACGTGGCGTGCGTCGATCATCCCGCTGCTCGCCGTGCCGGTCTCGATCGTGGGTACGTTCGCCCTGCTGCTCGGCTTCGGCTACTCGATCAACGCGTTGTCGCTGTTCGGGATGGTGTTGGCGATCGGTATCGTGGTGGACGATGCGATCGTGGTGGTGGAAAACGTCGAGCGGAACATTGCTGCCGGGCTGACACCGAAGGAAGCGACGTATCAGGCCATGCGGGAAGTGAGCGGTCCGATTGTCGCCATCGCCCTCACGCTGGTCGCTGTGTTCGTGCCGCTCGCATTCATGTCGGGCCTGACGGGTCAGTTCTACAAGCAGTTCGCCATGACCATCGCCATCTCGACGGTGATCTCGGCCTTCAACTCGCTGACGCTCTCGCCGGCCATGGCCGCCCTGCTGCTCAAGGACCATCACGCCAAGCCGGACTGGCTCACGCGTCAGATGAATCGCTATCTCGGCGGCTTCTTCGGTGCGTTCAACCGTGTGTTCCATCGCGGTTCGGAAAAGTACGGTCAAGGCGTGACCCGCGTGATCGGTCGCAAGGCCGTCATGATGGCGCTGTTCGCCGTGCTGCTCGGTATCACGGTGTTGCTGGGCAAGGTAGTGCCGGGCGGTTTCGTGCCGGCGCAGGACAAGGAATATCTGATCGCTTTCGCCCAGTTGCCCAACGGTGCATCGCTTGAGCGCACCGACAAGGTGATTCGCGATATGTCGGCCATCGCACTGAAGACGCCCGGCGTGAAGAGTGCAGTGGCGTTCCCGGGGATGTCGGTCAACGGCTTCACCAACTCGTCGTCGGCAGGCATCGTGTTCGTCACGCTCAAGCCGTTCGACCAGCGTAAGGACAAGTCGTTGTCGGCGGCCGCCATCGCGGCAAAGCTTAACGGCGAGTACTCGAAGAACAAGGACTCGTTCATCGCCGTGTTCCCGCCCCCGCCGGTGCTGGGTCTGGGTACGCTCGGCGGCTTCAAGCTGCAAGTGGAAGACCGTGGTGCGCTCGGCTACGAAGCCCTGAACGATGCAACGCAAGCGTTCATCAAGAAGGCCTCGCAGACCAAGGAACTTGGCCCGACGTTCTCGTCGTACCAGATCAACGTGCCGCAACTGAACGTGGACCTCGACCGTGTGAAGGCCAAGCAGCTCGGCGTGCCGATCACCGACGTGTTCGACACCATGCAGATCTACCTCGGTTCGCTGTACGTGAACGACTTCAACAAGTTCGGTCGCGTGTATCAGGTACGTGTGCAGGCCGACGCCCCGTTCCGTGCCCATGCCGAAGACATCGGCCTGCTCAAGACGCGTAACTCGTCGGGCGATATGGTGCCGCTGTCGTCGCTCGTGAAGGTCACGCCGACGTACGGTCCGGAAATGGTGGTGCGCTACAACGGCTACACGGCTGCGGACATCAACGGTGGTCCGGCCCCGGGTTACTCGTCGGGTCAGGCACAGGCTGCGGTGGAGAAGATTGCCGCCGAAACCCTGCCGCGTGGTGTGAAGTTCGAATGGACCGACCTGACGTATCAGCAAATTCTGGCGGGCGATTCGGCGATGTGGGTGTTCCCGATCTCGGTGCTGCTGGTGTTCCTGGTGCTGGCTGCTCAGTACGAGAGTCTGACGCTGCCGTTGGCCGTGATCATGATCGTGCCGATGAGCATCATGTCTGCCCTGTTCGGGGTGTGGCTGACGCGCGGTGACAACAACATCTTCACGCAGATCGGTTTGATGGTGCTGGTGGGGTTGTCGGCGAAGAACGCGATTCTGATCGTGGAATTTGCCCGGGAACTGGAAATGCAGGGCCGCACGGCCGTGGCTGCCGCTATCGAGGCTAGCCGTCTGCGTCTGCGCCCGATTTTGATGACGTCCATCGCGTTCATCATGGGTGTGGTGCCGCTGGTGATGTCGACCGGTGCGGGTTCGGAAATGCGTCATGCCATGGGCGTGGCCGTGTTCTTCGGCATGATCGGCGTGACCGGTTTCGGTCTGGTGCTGACGCCGGTGTTCTACGTGCTGCTGCGCACCTTGGCCGGCAAGAAGCCGCTGCATAGCGCTCACGCGTCGACCATGCCCGCCAACGTCAAGGCCGAAGTCTGAAGGATGCCAATCATGCAATCGCAATGGATCAAACGCAGTCTGGGTGTCTCGAGCTTGCTCGGTGCCCTGCTGGTGGTGGCGGGCTGCTCGATGGCCCCCACTTACGAAGTACCGACGGTGACCGACAAGGGCACGCCGACGGCGTTCAAGGAAGCCTCGCTGTCGGCCGCCGACGCGGGTACGTGGAAGACCGCACAGCCCTCGGAAGCGGTGGCGCGCGGTGAATGGTGGAAGGTGTTCGGCGACGCGACGCTCGACAAGCTCGAAGACGACGCGCTCGCTGCCAACCAGAGCCTGAAGGCTGCGGCGGCGCGCGTGCAGGAAGCGCGCGGCGTGCAGCGTCAGGCACGTGCCGCCCTCTTCCCGACGCTCGACGCGGGCTTCGGCCCGACGCGTCAGAAGATCTCGCCGGCCTCGCAGTTGCAGCCGGACGGCGGCAACATCGCACCGTACACGCTGTGGCGTGCGCAGGCGAGCGTGGGCTACGAAGTCGATCTGTTTGGCCGCGTGTCGGATAACGTGGCCGCCGCCCGCGCGGATGCCGAGCAAAGCGAAGCGTTGTACCGCTCGGTGCAGCTCGCGTTGCAGGCCGACGTGGCGCAGAACTACTTCAACCTGCGTGAGCTCGACGCCGAACAGGCGCTGTACACGCAGACCGTGAAGCTGCGTGAAGACGCGCTCAAGCTCGTGCAACGCCGCTTTACGGAAGGTGACATCGACGAGCTGGACGTGGCGCGCGCAAAGGCCGAGTTGGCCACGGCACAGTCGGATTCGCTGGCTGTGGCGCGACTTCGTGCCGCGTCGGAGCACAGCCTCGCGATTCTGCTGGGCAAGACGCCGGCAGAGTTCACGTACACGCCGACGCCGCTTCAGCCGGTGAAGGTGAGCATTCCGGCAGGGTTGCCTTCGGCACTGCTGGAGCGCCGCCCGGATATCGCAGCGGCTGAGCGTGCGATGGCTGCCGCCAACGCCCGTATCGGTGTGGCCAAGGCCGCGTTCTTCCCGTCGCTCTCGCTCACAGGCTCGGGCGGCTTTGAAGCGGCCACGCTCGGCGACCTGTTCAACTGGTCGAGCCGTACGTTCCTGCTCGGCCCGGCAGTAGGCGGCTTGCTGGCGTTGCCGATCTTCGACGGCGGCGCACGCAGCGGCAACCTGTCGCGGGCACGCGCGCAGTACGAAGAAGATGTCGCGAACTACCGTCAGCAAGTGCTGGTGGCATTCCGCGAAGTCGAGGACAACCTGTCGAACCTGCGCCTGCTCGCCGACCAGACGCGCGCACAGGACGACGCCGTGAAGGCGTCGAACCGCGCAGCGCAACTGTCGCGCACGCAGTACAAGCAAGGCTCGATCGCTTATCTGGATGTCATCGACGCCGAACGCACGGTGTTGCAAGCGCAACGCAGCGCGGTGCAGTTGGCCGGTGCGCAAGCCGTATCGACCGTCAACCTGATCCGCGCACTGGGTGGCGGCTGGGGTGATGTACCGGCGGCGGGTTCGGCAGGTGCGCCTGCGGCCCCCGCGTCGGCAGCCGCAACCGTCAACACCCCGGCGGTCGGTGTGGCGACAAGTGTTGCGACGACCCCGGCGACCGTTGCCGCTCGATGAGTGATGAAAAGACGTAAATAACAATGAAGTGATTTAGCGTTGTAGGCACCGAAAGCATCGGGCCGGCGGCCGCCCTCGTGTCCCCCAAGGCGAGCGGCGCGTGGAGTTGCCCCCTCCCCAAGCGCGCCATGCGCGCCGCCGGTTTCGATGCTCCTTCGGGATGCTGCAACGGGAATGTTTCACCCCCGTTTTTAACCAGTTTCTTCCCTGCGTCCCTGCTTGCCCGGCGTCTGTCCCACGTCAATCGACGTCCGACATGCCCGGGCTTTTTTTTGTGCTGCGATGGTAGGATTGCCCTACGGTTGCCGTCATGTGCAGCGCACCTGAACGGTGACCGTTACTGGCAAGTCATCTCGAATGCTTCCCCCGCGTGCGGTCGCCAGACCTTACGAAAAGGAGTGCAAAGAATGAAGATGCACAAGACGTTGTCGATTGTTCTCGCCGCCGGCATGGCGGTGTCATCCACCCTCGCGTTCGCTCAGGGCGGCCCGCCGCCTCAAGGTGGCCCGGGCCGCGGCGATCAGGGCGATCGTGGCGACCACAAGGGTCCGCCCCCCGGTCACGGCGGCCCGCAACACGGTGCGCCGCAAGGACACGGCCCACAACACGGCGGCCCACCGCCTCGCGGCCACGCAGGCCCCGGCCCCGTCGAAGATACGTGGCAACACCCGGATTGGCGCAAAGGGGACCGTGTCCCGCAGCAGTATCGCGACCGTCAGTATGTCGTCGAAAATTATCGCGACTACAACTTGCAACCGCCCCGTCGTGGTTATCAATGGGTTGGCGTCGGCGGTGACTTCCTGCTGGTAGCCATCGCGAGCGGCGTGATCGCAGACATGGTGGTCAACGCCGGACGCTGACCGCCCCACGCCACTGACCTTGGCGAATTCCCGCTGACTTGCCAAACGGCGGCAGGGCCCCAAAGCCCTGCCGCTTTTGCATTCGGCCTCCGGCACCTGCTGGCAGCGCCGCCCGTCTCCCACTTGCGGCTTTCGCCGCCCCTGCCTTCGGCCGGCGCCCGTCGAAGACATCTCGCCTACATCGTCTCGTTTTCTTCCTTTTGGTGCATCGCGTTGCCAGCAGGTGGGGCAATACGGGGATTTCGCTGCGCCGCAGCACTAAAATCACGCCCTCATACTCTCCCAATCCATCGATATACGATATATCATGCACAAAATATCAATCGATTGCCCCACTTCGGTGCGGTCGGCGGAGGGGACGACATGGCAATGACGCAACGTGATGTAAGGCAGTGGTTGACCGGTTTTCTGCCCGCCGTGGTGGCGGTGCAATGGCGTGAGCGGTTACGCGCCGGGGTGGGTGCCCTGTGTGGCATCGCCTTTACTGGCGGCCTGATGCTATGGCTGCTTGGCCCCGCGACCTATATTCCGTGGCTGGTCGCGCCGATGGGTGCCTCCGCAGTCCTGTTGTTCGGCGTTCCTGCCAGTCCCCTCGCACAGCCGTGGTCGATCCTCGGCGGCAATCTCGTTTCGGCGTTCGTCGGTGTGACGTGCGCTATGTTCATCCCGTCGCCTGTGGTGGCAGCGGCGACCGCCGTTGGTATCTCGATTGCGCTGATGTTTACGCTGCGTTGCGTGCATCCGCCTTCAGGCGCAGTGGCGCTGACAGCCGTCCTCGGCGGCCCCGCCGTGCACTCCCTCGGTTACGGCTTCCTGCTTGAGCCGATTGCAGTGCAGTCCGTGGCCTTGCTGGCTGCGGCCATCGCTTATCACGCGATTACGGGCCATCGGTATCCGCATGTGGCCCGCGCTCAGGCGGCAGCACGTCCGGCCACCGACGCTACGGCCGGCGTTCAGGTCACCACGGCCGATGCCGAAAAGGCGCTCGCCCGCCACAGCGAACTGCTCTCGATTTCCGCCGACGATCTGGCGGACCTGCTGCGCGATACGCAGCGCGAAGCCTATGCCCGGCGGGCGCGTGAACTGACCGTTGGCGACGTGATGACGAAGTCCCCCGCCCATGTGAAGGCTTACGACGAGGTGCCCACGGCTTGGCGCCTGTTGCAGCGTCACGGTCTCGACGCCCTGCCTGTTGTGGATGCCGACGCCCGGGTTATCGGTCTGGTCACGCGTCACGATCTGCATACCCGGCGTGCCCGCGCGCAACGCTGGCCCCGTTTTGGCGTGGCCTTGAGCGCGGGTCCGCGTCCGTCCGTGCGCGAACTGATTCAGCCCGGCATGAAGTCGGCCACCACCAGCATGCCGCTCTCAGAAATCGTGCCGCTGCTTGCCACGCAGCGCCACGGCACGGTGCCGGTGCTCGACGAGGCGGCCCGGCTCGTCGGCGTCATCACGCACGCCGAAGTGCTGCGCAAGGTCATGTCGGCTTGAATGATTGGTGATGGGCGAGCAGCGACAGCAGCGCGCTCGCCGTCCCCCGTCATTTGATGTTTGTTTTTCGCACACCAAAACACGTCGACCGCTCGTGTCGACGCTTCCCTCCAAACACCCTCCTCCCCCGCCGTGCGCTATTTGTCAGCCATTCGCCGATCTGTGAGAATGGCGGCGTCGTGACATGCTTGTTGCGCGCCACATAACGTATTCGATCAACGGGCGCGTATCTCCATTGCGGACATGCCACGACGGGTGCGCTCACGGCCAAACCACCCCGCGCTCCTAAGAAGCTCCGGGACGCGTCATCGCCGCACAGCTTCGGATCACGAAGCGACACACGCTCAGGGGAATCATGGAACCGATCACGTTCAAGCAGTGTTTCAAGGGAGCATGGCGCGACGGATTCAACGCCTTGCGCAGTCGCCCCTTGCTGAGTATTACGATTGCGGTCGTCATGCTCGTCGCGACCGCCCTTAACGCGTCAGTCAAACAACTGACGCTCATGATGGCGCAAAGCGGTGGATCGCCGGGGCTTCGTCTGGGTCTCGCTATCCTGGCACTGGTCCTGACGCTTGTGATCATGTTCTCGTTCGCAGTGTTGAGCGTGCACGTGTATCGCCACACGATCCTCGGCGCCGATGCCGCGCGGCAAACGCCGTGGTACGGCAGAGATCTCTGGCGCTACGTATGGATGGCGATTCAAATCGGCCTCGCACTCTGCGTCGTGATCACGCTTGCGCTTCTGGTTGCCGTGTTCGCGTTGCGCGCCGCCGGCATGAGTGACTCACGCGCGGCAATTTCGACGTTCACCGCCCTCCTGCTTTGCGCTTTGGTATTTTTCATCGTGCGCATGTCGCTCATCTTTGCGCAGGTCAGCGTAGGGAGAGCCAAGCGCTGGCGGGCGGCTTGGGACGACACGCGCGGTCACTTCTGGGTGATGCTTGGCACCGGTATCGTGACGGTGCTGCCGCTGCTCGTCGGCGGCTTGCTGCTGACGGTCGGCTTCGGGCTACTGCTGCAAGTCATGCCCGGTGTCACGACCGTCCTGCTCGGCGCCTTGATCTTGCAAACCCTTGTGACAGTGGTCTACCTTGCCGTGGGAACGAGCCTGCACGGCTGGTTCTACCTGCGTTACGCAGACCGCCTGCTTGCCCTCGATGACGCACCGGACGACGCCTGAGCCTCGCCTGGCTACCGTCACCCCTTCGAAATCACCAGTTGCGTGGCCAGTCCGTGCTGCACTTGCGGCACGACGGCCAACCGCACTTCGATGATCTCGGATTCGCCCTGTCGAACGGCCATTGGCATCGCATAGACGCACGCGTGCACACGCTGCACGAGCAGCGCGCCGTTGGGCTTTTCTTGGGGAGTGAAACGCATGCTCGCCAGACGGTCGAGCAGGAAATTGGCAACATCGCCATCAGCGAGCACTTCTACACCGATGATCCGGGCAAACTCGTCGTGGGCGAAACGGCACGCCAAAGCTGCCGTTTCCACGAGATTCCCTTCGTCCGCTATCACTTTCATGATGTCTCTGGGAGGTCCGTCGGATGTCCGTAGCAGGCGGGCGAACGGCGCGAAGCACGCCGCCCCCATGCCTCATGACGAGAAATCCTAGCATGCGAAAGCCCCCATTCGCATCATCCGAATGGGGGCTTTCGTGCCGCTGAACATCTGCGGCTATCCACGCCGGCAATGCACCGGCGCTTGATCCTTTTCCAGTGCGATCAGGCGGCGTTTGCCGTGGCCGGGCTGGCGCTGAGCGCACCGAAGCGCTCGTATTCGCCAAGCCCGTCGGGCCACTGCGTGAGCACTTCGAAACCGGTCTCGGTCACGGCCACCATGTGTTCCCACTGGGCGGAAAGCGAGCGATCACGCGTGACCACCGTCCAGCCGTCACCCAACTGCTTGGTGTCGGACTTGCCTGCGTTGACCATCGGCTCGATCGTGAAGATCATGCCCGGCTTGAGCGTCAGCCCGGTGCCGGGGCGGCCATAGTGAAGCACCTGCGGATCGTCGTGGTACGTCGTGCCGATGCCGTGGCCGCAATAGTCGCGCACGATGCTGAAGCCTTCGCGATGCGCGACGGTCTGAATCGCATAGCCCACGTCACCGAGCGTAGCGCCCGGGCGAACGGCACGAATGCCCGCGACCATCGCCTCATACGTGGTGTCGACCAGCCGCTTGGCCAGAATGCCCGGCTTGCCCGCGTAGTACATGCGGCTCGTGTCCCCGAACCAGCCGTCCTTGATCAGCGCCACGTCAATGTTGACGATGTCGCCGTCATGCAGTCGCTTTTCACCGGGAATGCCGTGGCAGACCACGTGATTGACCGACGTGCAGACCGTCTTCGGATACCCGTGATAGCCGATGTTGGCCGGCACGGCCTTCAGCTCATGCACGATGAAATCGTGGCAAATGCGGTCAAGCTCATCGGTCGTGACACCGGGTTTGACGTGTTCGCCAATCATGTCGAGCACTTGTGCGGCCAACTGACCGGCACGGCGTGAGAGGGCAACTTCTTCTTTCGAGCGGATGACAACGTGTTCGCGCACCATTACGCCACCTTGTTGAATGCGGTGACAGGTGCACCGGTTACTGGAGATACAGCACTCGCTGGCAGCGTGGCCGAGGCCACCGATGCCGCAGACGCGCCGTCGGATTCGATGAGACGGCGGCAAATTTCGCCGTAACTCAGGGTCGGGTTCAGTTCGGCGAGCATGCCGACACGCAGCCAATGTTCCGCCTGCGCATTGATCGAGCGGCTGAGCGCGCCGCTGGTATTGCGCAGCGCCTCATGCATTTGCTCCGATATCTTGACGATACCCATATTGCGGACCTCTTATATACGAAGTAGCTACGAAACGTATATTAACAGGCCGAAGGCATCTTGTCAGTCCCCTACGTCTGCCATGACAACACACGACTTAGCGTGTCATAGCGCACGACACGCCCCATCGCTACGGCTTCACGGCAAGACAAAACGCCGATAAACCGAACGCGCGGTTGTGCACCATCCACGGGTGTTCCCAACGGCACAGCGCGTACAACGTGGCGTTCATTGAGGGCGAATGGCGCTTGAGCTGCGAGCGCGCTGGCGCTCCGTTTGCGGTGGCCATGCGGGCCACAAAGCGCGTCGCAGCGGCGACAGGAAACAAGGTGATGAATCCGTAGCATCCCGTCGTGACGACGAGACCCGCCTCGGTGGCGACCTGTTCGATCTGAGGCAATCGGTAGCGGCGACGATGCTCGAGAAAAACATCGTGCGAACTCCACAAGCTTTGAAACGCCGGAACCGAGATGACGAAGCGAGTCCCCGAACGCACACGCGCCACATATTGACGCAGCAGGCCGACATCGTCGTCGACGTGCTCAAGCACATCCATCAATAGGACGACATCGGCATTCGATTGCCCGATGCTGCGCCGGAACAGAATCGGTTTGCCAGCGACCGTTTCCTCGTAGTCGTTCGCGTAAAAAGGATCGACGCAGCAGGCGCGCTGCGCGAGTCCGGTTGCCAGCAGGTGACGAGAAAAGAAACCGGAGCCCGCGCCAATGTCCAGCACCTCACCCGCCGGTGCCCCGAGCAACGTCGTCAGCGCATGCGCCTTGGCGCGGTAGTACCAATGATCGGCGACGCCGTCGCCGAGAATGTCCAGTTCTTTGAGATCCAAGCCCAGCCCCGATGGTTGGTCATGCCAAGACGCCAAGACCCTGAGCGTCCATGGGAACCGCGTCATCGTGTCATCGCGGCTGCGTGGAAAACTCCGGCTATTGTGGGCGAGCCACGAAGCCCGCGCAATGTCGCCAGTCTCGTAACGCCACATTTCGATGCCCATTGGATGGACCGGTTGATTTTGAGAACAAACAGTCCTATTATCGCGTTCATGACGACTGCTACACCCCGTTCGCAAAAGCCGCGCGTCGCCGAGCGTGGGCGACCACGAGAGTTCGATATCGATCAAGCCGTCGAGGCAGCGGCACGTGTGTTCTGGGAGCATGGCTACCACGCCACCCCCGTGGATGCGCTGTGCGACGCGACGGGCGTCTTCCGGGGCAGCCTTTACCGGACGTTTGGCGACAAGCACGGCTTGCTGGTGGCGGCGTTCGAGCAATATGCAGAAGGCGCCGTTGCGCGACTGAAAGAACGGCTGGCGGCTGACTTACCACCGGAGATGGCCCTGCGCGAAGCACTGCTGCACTACACGCGCGTAAACGTGAACCTTGCCGACCGGCACGGGTGCTTCATTACCAATACCGCGCTCGAACTCCTGCCCGACGATCGGGTGCTGCGCCCCTATGTGGAATCCGCATTACAACGTATCGCGACCCAGTTCAGCCTTGCCATTGCACGGGGCCAGCAAGCCGGCCAATTCGATCGCGCACTGGATGCCGAAGACGTCGGCCGCTTTTTGCTGTGCATGGTGCAAGGCATCCGTGTGCTCGGCAAAACCGACATGGACGAGGCCGCCCTCGGCTCGATCGTCGATATGGGGTTGCGTGCCCTGCGATGACGTTGCCACGAATTTGAAGTGAAGCCAGCGCGTTGCGGCAACCGATATGCGTGAATGCCACGCATGTCAGTTGCCGCAAAATATTTCCCGATTTTGAGAACGATCATTCACGAATATGGCACCCCAACTTTCTTCGTCATCCGGATACTGGAAAGGCATCGCGTCATGCCTCGTTGCGACGGTGCTGATCGGCGCCATGTTCCCCGTCATGACCGATGCGCTCCGGTACACCGACCCGTTCACATTCACGTCGCTGCGCTACCTGATCGCGGGTGCAGCATTCGCCCTCTTGTTGCTGCATCGAGAAGGCGTGGCCGCGTTTCGTGCCAATGGCGAGTCGTTGCCACTGGCGTGGCTGCTAGGGTCCGTCGGCTTCTGCGGCTTCGGTTCGTTTGTCTTCCTCGGCCAGCAATTGAGTGGCGATGAAGGCGCGCTCAACGCGTCCGTCATGATGGCGACACAGCCGATGATGGGTCTGGTGGTCAATGCCCTGCTGCGGCGGTCAATGCCGCCGTTGCCCTCACTGCTGTTTGTGGTGGCGTCATTTACCGGTGTGGCACTGGTCATCACGCGTGGGGATTGGCATGCCGCATTGCTTGCGCCGCAGCACTTCGCCGCCAGCGGTCTGATCTTGCTGGGCGCCCTCTGCTGGGTCGTGTACACGTTCGGTTCGGCCCATTTCACCCGTTGGTCGGCGCTCAAATACACGGCGCTGACGACATGGCTTGGGTTGACGACGATTGTCGGCGTGAACGTGGTCTTGATTTTTGCGCACGTCATCGCGGCGCCTACCCTGACGTCGCTCGGCGCGGTCGTGCCGCATCTGATTTACATGGGGCCAATTGCGGGCTTTGTCGCAATCCTTTGCTGGATCTCCGGCAACCGGACGCTCGGGCCGATGAACGGGGTACTGTTCATGGATGTGGTGCCGGTGACGGCCTTCGCCGTCTCGGCAATGACAGGCACGGTGCCGAATGGCGCGCAGATCGCCGGAGTAGCGGTGACGGCGTCCGCGCTGGTGCTGAACAACATGTATCTGCGGCAGTTGGCGCGACGCGCGCAGGTCGCTGCTCCCGCCTGACGCTTAAAGCCGCGCCGTTGATGCGTCGCCCTCGGGTTAGCGCGTGCCGCTATCCGCAGGAAACCGGCTGCCCAGCACGTACCGGTTCGCCGGGTGGTAGCAACGCACCATCGTAACGACCTTGCCCTTGGTCCACGTTCTGCGGAACAGCACGAGGCACGGTTGCGTCGGGTCCATTTGCAGCAGCGCGGCTTGTTTCTTCGTCGGCAGCGTCGCGTCGACAATGTGCTCGATCTCGTCGACGGGCACCGCTCTCAAGAGAAATGCGGCCGGGGTTTCGTTTGTAAATGTCTGGTTGACGAAGTCCGGGGCCATGAACTGGTTGACGTAGCGGTCTTCCAGTTGCACCGGCACTTCGTTCTCGAGGTGGACACAAATCGAATGGGCGATCAGTTGTCCTGTCGGGAGCCCCATGGCACCGGCAATTTCCGGTGTAGCGGGCACGCTCTCCACCGAGATCACGTGGCATTGATAGCGATGCCCGCGCCGCCGGATCTCCTCGGCGATATTCGCAATATGCAACAGCGTGGATTGCGGGCGAGGTTCCGCAACGAAAGTCCCGACGCCTGCCACGCGCTCGACACGCCCTTCTTTCGCGAGCTCGCGCAGCGCCCGGTTGACCGTCATTCTCGAAATGCCGAACAGCTCGACCAGCTCCTGCTCGGAGGGGACGCGGTCGCCCGGCACCCACTCCTTCGCAGCGATCTTGCCTTCGATGTAATTTCGAACCTGCTGGTAGAGCGCGGACGGCTTTCCGCTAGTGAACGAGGTCGGCACAGTATTCGCGTTGGATTTCGACGGAGGCATGAATGGGGACGGCAAGGATTGTGTGCACATGATAATTCATGTCTATATCACCCTGCGTCCCGATACCGTGTCTTTCATAAAACGACCGACGCACCAAATCGGCAACGCAGCGATTCAGCGTCCTTCCACAAAATCGAGCGTGGCTTCCAGCATGCGGCGCAAGTGGGGCGTGATGTGTTTCGCAGTCTCCGGCGCGTAGTCGAACGGCGCGTGCTCCTCCATGTAGCAGGACCACGTCATTTCGAGCTGTACCGCATGCACATTGCGCGCGGGCTGCCCGTAGTGGCGCGTGATATAGCCGCCGGTGAAACGCCCGTTAAGCACGCTGGTAAAGCCGGTGGCCGCCTTGGCTTCGACTAGCAAACGCTCGCCCAATCGTTCGGCACAACTGCTGCCCTTGCCGGTACCGAGGTTGAGATCCGTCAGTTTGCCGTCGAAGAAACGGGGAACGACGGAGCAGATGGAATGGGCGTCCCACAGCCCGGCAACGCCATGCACGGTGCGGATGCGAGCGAGTTCGGCGGCCAGTTGCTGGTGATACGGTTCCCAGATGGCTTTGCGCCGTGCGTCGATTTCCGCCTCGTCGGGTTCATCCCCGGGTTTGGCGTAGATCGGCGTGTTGTCGAACATGTCGGTCGGGCAAAGGCTCGTCACACTTTGGCCGGGGTACAGGCTGGCGTTATCTGGCGGGCGATTCAGGTCGATCACGTAGCGCGAATGCGTGCCGACCAGCACGGAAGCCCCGAGTTCGTCGGCGAAATCGTACAAGCGCTCGAGGTGCCAGTCGGTATCTGGTACGTGCCGGGCAGCGTCGGTAAAACGCGCCGCCAGATCCGGCGGCACATACGTTCCCACATGCGGCATCGAGATCAGAAGCGGCCGGGTGCCCTGCCGGAATCGGAAAGGAGGTTCGTTTGTCTGCATGATGTCGGATCGGGTAGGTGCTGGGTCACTCTGCTAGCGAAAGACGCCTCCGTCAAGCTCGACGAAATAGCCCTCTCCGGGCGACTGGCCATTTCTCGCCCGAAACATCGCCACCCGCAGCGTGGCGCCATGATTCCCCGAGGCACTGGCTCTCGTCGGCGCGAATTTCCACTTTTACACTCGGTGTCATCATTCAACTAGGTGCTCGAGTCATGAAAGTAGCCTTGGAAGTGCGATACGTGGTGCCAACGGATTTCGACGCTTGGTTGCCGCTTTGGCACGGATACAACGAGTTCTACGGGCGCGCCGGCAAGACAGCGCTTCCCCAAGAAATCACCGACCTGACATGGCGACGCTTCTTTGACGGCTATGAGCCGATGCACGCCTTGGTGGCGGTGTCGGATGGTCAAATCGTCGGGTTGGTCCATTTTCTGTATCACCGCCATACGACCATGGCGGGACCGATATGCTATTTGCAGGACCTTTTCACGCTGGATTCAGCCCGTGGCAAAGGCGTGGGCCGCGCGTTGATTGAAGCGGTTTATCGGGAAGCGAAGCAAGCGAAGGCAGAGCGCGTCTACTGGCAAACGCATGAAACGAACCAGACGGCAATGCGCCTCTACGATCAGGTTGCAGAGAAATCGGGGTTTGTTGTGTATCGAAAACCCCTGTAAATCAAGACGCTTTCTCGTCGTAACGCTGCCGTGCGTCACGAAAGTCTGCCGCATTGTCGATGACCCACCGCCAAAGCGGCAGCATCCCTACCAGCAGCCCCCTCCCCAACGCTGTCAGACGGTAATCGACGCGCGGCGGCACTTCCCCGTAGTCTTGCCGTGCGATCAAGCCATCGCGCTCTAACTGACGCAGCGTGCGCGTCAGCATGCGTTGCGTTACGCCATCGAGCCTGCGCGCAAGTTCAGCATGTCTCAACGTGCCGGCCACGCCCAAGGCATGCACCACCCCGAGCGACCAGCGATTTCCGGCGTGCGAGAGAATCTCGCGTTTGAGCGTGTCATCCACGTCGCTCAAGGCGTCGCAGGCCGCTTGCGACTGCTGCACGACTTCATCGAATGAGGGGGACGGCGGCAGTATCACGGGTGTGCCTTCTTCTCGCGGGTTCATAACGCTCCTATTATTCGCAACTCAACAGGAGTTGCAAATGACCATTCAAAACGCAGCAAACGGCAGCGTCCTCGTGCTGGGTGCCGGAGAACTCGGCGCATGCGTGTTACGTGAGCTCGCCAAGCTTCGCGATGCCGGACAAGTCGCCTCCGTTTCGGTGCTGCTGCGCCCGGGTTCCGGCAGCGCCGCCATGATGCGCGAACTTCAGATCAGCATTGTCGAAGCCGATCTCGCCACCGCCACTGAGGACACATTAGCGACCCTCTTCACCGGCTTCGATCAGATCATCTGCTGCACCGGATTCGTCGGCGGCCTCGGCACGCAACGCAAGATCACCGCCGCCGTATTGGCCGCGGGCGTCGCGCACTACATCCCGTGGCAATTCGGCGTGGACTACGACGTCGTCGGCCGTGGCAGCGGTCAGGACGTGTGGGACGAGCAACTGGACGTTCGCGACATGTTGCGCAATCAGCGCAAGATGCACTGGACCATTGTCTCGACGGGGATGTTCACGAGCTTCGTCGTGCTTCCCGAATTTGGTCTGGTGGATCTCGAACGAGGCATCGTGCGCGCACTCGGCGACTGGGACTACGCGCTCACCGTCACCACGCCCCAAGACATCGGCCGATTGACCGCACGCATCGCGGCCTCGTGGCGTGACTTCGACGACCAGATCGTCCATGTGGCGGGCGACACGTTCACGTATGACGAACTGGCCGACACGTTGACGTCTGTCCTTGGCCGCCCCTTCACGCGCGAACGCCTGAGCGTGCCGCAATTGAAAGCCGATGCCGAGGTTCACCCCGGCGACATGATGGGCAAGTACCGGCTCGCGTTCGCACGCAAAGATGGCGTTGCGTGGCCGAAAAATCAGACGATCAACCACAACCTAGGGATGGCCGTTACCGATCTCGCGACATGGCTGCGAGCGTGGCGCGATCGCGGCTACGATTTGGACTGATTGTTGCGCCCCATGCTGAACACGCTGGCCGGCTGCCGCGGATAAGCGGCAGCTGCACCTGCCTGCGATGCGGGTGGCTTGCCACCGGTGGCCGCCAGCGCAATTGCCGCCGCGACGGTCTCCAAGTTGTCGATGGGCAGCCCAATGCCCACTCGCACATGCGGTACGTTCTCGATATGAAAGCGGTCGCCCGGATGCACGGCGATGCCACGTGCGGCGAGCGTCACCAGCGCGTAACGCTCCGATTCCACCGGAATCCAGATGCACAGTCCGTCTTCGCGCGAGGTCGACGGTAACGCGAGCCCGTGCTTTGCCAGTTGATCGATCAAGGCCATTCTGCGTTGCGCGTAGACCTCACGCGCATGGGCCAGAACACGCGCCGTTTCAGGCTGATCCAGCAGCCATGCCGCCGCCGCTTGCAGAATACGGCTGGTCCATCCCGCACCGAAATTCCGGTAGGCCAGCACCCCGTCGGCAACCTTCGCGGGGGCCGACATCACCGCGAGCCGCAAATCCGGTCCGAACGATTTCGAGAACGACCGGATATGCACGGTGCGATTCGGAAAACGCTCGCCCAGACTCTTCGCCGGACGAACCGCGATGTCGCCGAGTCCGTCGTCTTCAACGATCGCCGTATCCGTGCCTTCGAGCAATTCGGCCAGTTGCTCAAACCGCTCGTCGGAGACGAAGCCGCCCGTCACGGAATGTGTGCGAGGTTGATAGAGGAATACGACCGGCTGCTGCTTGAGCGCGCGCGCGAGAAATTCCGGCTTCGGGCCATGCGAATCGCGCGGCACCGAGATGACGTTCGCGCCGAGCTTTTCCAGAATGTCGAGAATGCGCACGGCCGTCGGATCTTCGACCGCCACGACCGAGCCCGGCAATACCAACGTTTGCAGCGCGAGGTACACGGCCTCGAAACCCCCGTTGGTCGCCACGAACGCCTCGGGCCGATAGGGCCAGCGTGACGCCATCGCGTCGCGCAGCGGTGCCGAGATCATCTCTCTGCGATAGCTGTTCAACCCGGCGGTTTTCGCCCCCATCAGCAACGCCGGACCGAGGTCCGGTGCCAGCGCCGGATCGGGGACTGCCATCGACAGGTCCGCCGCCATCTGATCGCCATAGTGCCCAACGCTCTCGAAACGCGTCGGACGCACCGCGCCCTGATCGCCGCAAACCCAAATGCCGTTGCGCCCCGCGCCGCTGACCAGCCGGTACGTGCGCAATTGCTTCCACGCGCCGGAAACGGTCGCTGGACTCACGCCGAGGGCCTCGGCAAGCTCACGCACCGCCGGCATTTTCGTGCCGACCGCAATCGCGCCCGAGCGGATCATCGCCGCCACGTCCAGCGCGATGCCTTGCATCGTGCGCTTCCGAATGCCCCGCGCGAGCAGCGTGAGCGTCTTGGTGTCATCCGTATCTGCGTTTTGCACGGTCGTCCTGAATGGGATTTTTGTTCAATAACAAAACAAAGATTGTATCTTCATTTTTGTTCAAACTACACTCGATTTCAACAAACGCCAACGCTTTAAAAAACGGCGATCTGGCGGAGGGGGCTGGCAAATGCTGGCCGTGTTGTCGGTGATCGAGCGAGGTATGCAAACGCATGGACCATCGTGATTGCCGGTTCGAAGCGTCAGTGGAGTGAGAGCGAAGTGACGGTAAAAATCAGATTGGCCGTGCGGGACTGGGACTACTACATGCCCCTCGCACTTGGCGACTTGAAGCCCGAAGGGTTCGAGCTGGAACTGCACCGCGTGGGCACGTTGCCCAACGACCTTGCGACATGTGCCGAATACGATGCCGGCGAGGTGTCGTTCAGCCGTTACGCGCAGGCAGTGTCGATGGGCGATCACAGCCTGGTGTGCGTGCCGCACTTTCTGATGCGGGGGTTCCGCCAGCGCTGCGTCATCACGGCGAAGCACAGCCCGTTGAACGCGTTCTCACAGTTGGCGGGCAAGAAGATCGGTGTCACCGGCTGGCAGGACTCGGGCAACACGTGGACGCGCACGCTGCTGCGTCGCGAAGGCGTGGGCATCGAAGATGCGAAGTGGTATGCGGGCCGGTTGACGCAAGCGCATCCGATTGTCGATCGACTCGGGCGGCATGTGCGCCCCGGTCTGATCGAGGCCGCCCCCGGCGAGCGCCCGCTCGACGAACTCCTGCAAACCGGCGAACTCGATGCCGTGTTCACGCCGTTCATGCCGCCCAACTTCTTTGACGCCGATTCGCCGCTGCGCTTCTTTCTGCCTGACTTTCGCGCCGCCGAACAGGCGTACTTCAACGAGGTTGGCTACGTGCCGGGCATCCACGTGCTTGGCTTCAAGCCCGCGATACTTGCCGAGCACCCGTGGCTGGCGCAGGCATTGAGCGAGTTGCTCGACGAGTCCTCGCGTATCTGGATGGAAAAGCGGATGAAGTACGCGGACACGACGCCGTGGATTCTCGACGAGATCCGTCGCACGACGCTGGACCTGCCGGCGCAATGGAACCGTAACGGTCTCGCGGCGAACCGCAAGATGATCGACGACTTCGTGAGCGAAATGCTCGACCAGAAGTTGATCGAGCGCCGCGTCGGCGCCGAAGCCCTCTTCCCCCAAGCGTGGGCGTAAGCCCTGCCCCCGAAACCGACTATCGAGAGACGCTGATGAAAGCAGCCATTGGACAATTTGCCGTCGCCGCCGACGCCGTCACCAACGCGCAGACCTGTCTGCAACTGATGGCGCAGGCGCATGCCGCCGGTGCAGACCTGCTGGTACTCCCCGAAGGGATACTGGCGCGCGACATCGCCGATCCCGATCTGGTACGCCGCGCTGCGCAGCCGCTGGATGGTCCGTTTGTCACCGCACTGCGTGAAGCGAGCCGCGGTAACAAGATGACGACGATGATGACGGTGCACGTGCCGGCGAGCAATGACGGCAAGGTGTGGAACATCCTGATCGCGCTGCGCAATGGCGAGATCATCGCCGAGTACAAAAAGATCCACCTGTACGACGCGTTTTCGATGAAGGAATCGACCAACGTGATTCCCGGCAATGAGGTGCCGCCGCTGGTCGACGTGTGTGGCTTGAAGGTGGGCTTGATGACGTGTTACGACGTGCGTTTCCCTGAACTGGCGCGACGCCTCACGCTCGACGGCGCCGACGTGCTCGTGTTGCCCGCAGCGTGGGTCAAAGGACCAATGAAGGAGGCCCACTGGGAGGTGCTGTGCACGGCGCGCGCGCTGGAGAACACCTGCTACATGGTGGCGGCCGGTGAATGTGGCGCGCGCAACATCGGTGCCAGCATGGTGGTGGATCCGCTCGGCGTGGCTATCGCCCGTGCCGGCGAAGCGCCGACGCTGCTGTTCGCCGACATCGATCCGGCGCGTATCGCCGAAGCCCGTCGCGTGCTGCCGTGTAATGAAAACCGTCGCTTCGCGGCACCGCAACTGTAAGGTCGCCCGGCCGGCAGCCCGGCCCCCGACGTTCCACGCTCCGTTCGGCACTTCAGGGAAACATATCGTGATGCACGTGATTCGTTTGAACCAGTTCGTCCGCCGGGTGACTTGCGGCGCAATGCTCGGCAGCGCAGTGCTGGCGGTTGCCGCGACGGTGCCGTTGACTTCGATGGCCGCCGAGGTGGCCATTCCGGTGCAGAAGGTCGATCCGGCGTTGCGCGCCCGCTTGCCGCAGGGCATCGTGACGGCGGGTTTCATGACGTCGGTCAACGAGGGATCGTTCCCGCCGTACTCGGTGGTGAAGTCGGCGCACGAGCTTGACGGCGCCAGCGGCGATCTCGTACTGGCGCTCGGGCAGTTGTTCGGCGTGCAGGTGCGGCACGAGGCGGTCAGCGGACTGTCCGCCGTGTTGAGCGGTCTGAAAACGGGCCGGTATCAACTGGCGATCGGCCCGATCGGCGACTTCCCGGATCGCGAGAAGGTCAACGACTTTGTCGACTGGGTGCAGGAGTTCGTGGTGTTCGGCGTGCCGAAGGGCAACCCGGAGAAGATCAGCACGCTCGAGAGCACCTGCGGCAAACGCATTGCCGTCATGGCCGCCGGTTCGGCCGAAAAAGTGATGCAGAACCAGACCAAACTGTGTGTCTCGCAGGGCAAACCGGCCATCAACATTCTGTCGTACACGGATCAGCCGACGTCGATTCTCGCCGTGCGCTCGAACCGCGCTGACGCCTTCTTCTCGTCGCAAGCGCCGCTGACCTACTTCGTGCAGCAGTCGAAGGGCCAACTGGAACTGAGCGGTGTGGGTCAGGCCAACGGCTTCCACGATCTGTTTCAGGGAGCTGTCGTACAGAAGGACTCGCCGCTCGGCCCGTTGCTCGTGGACGCCATCCAGAAGCTGATCGACAACGGCACGTACGCGCAGATCATGCAGAAATGGGGGTTGAGCGGCAACATGATCAAGCAGGCCGGCCTGAACCTTCCGGGCAAGCTCGCCGCCGCGGGCGGCAAGCCCACAGACAAACCGGGGGCCAAATGAAATCCGTCGACTGGACCTTGCGCGACGTCCGTCATGCGCGCGCCCGTTTTCCATGGGCAAAGGCGCTCTCGTGGCTGATTGCGATTGCTGTTGCCGCCAAGGTGCTGTGGGCGGTATTGCAGAACCCCAATTTCCAGTGGGAAGTGGTGAGGCACTACCTCAACGAGACCTCCATCCTGCACGGGCTGGAGACCACGTTATCGCTGACCGTCGTGTCGATGGTGTTAGGCAGCATCATCGGTCTGGTGCTGGCGATTGCGCGAATTTCCGACAACGCGCTCGCCCGCAGTATCTCGTCGCTGTACATCTGGTTTTTCCGAGGCACACCGCTGCTGGTGCAGTTGATCTTTTGGTACAACATGTCCACGTTGTTCCCGAAGGTCGGCTACACGCTGCCGTGGGAATCGGTCGGTCATTCATGGAACACGAATGATCTGATCACGCCGTTGACGGCGGCCATTGCGGGTCTTGCCTTGAACGAGGCGGCCTACATGGCGGAAATCATTCGCGCGGGTCTGTCGTCGGTCGACCCGAAGCAGATGGAGACGGCGCAAGCGTTCGGCATGAGCCGCCTGCGGGCGCTGCGCAGAATCGTGATTCCGCAAGCGATGCGCTCGATCATCCCGCCTGCCGGCAATCAACTCATCAGCATGATCAAGGCAACGTCGCTGGTGAGCGTCATCGCCATGAGCGATCTGCTGTACTCCGCGCAGACCATCTACAACCGCACCTTCGAAGTTGTACCGCTGCTGATCGTTGCGGTGCTCTGGTACTTGCTGATCACATCGGTGCTGAATCTGGGGCAGCGCGTGCTGGAACAGCGCTTCTCGCGCGGTTTTGGCGACATGGGCGCGAAGGCAAAGGTCGGCGTCGTCAGCAAAGTTGCGCGCCGCAAGCCGGTGCCATTTACTGCGGACGCCATCGAAGCACAAGGAGAAAACCGATGAGCGAAGCCATGATGCAAGCCAATTCGAGCACAGCAATGGGCGCCCCGTTGGTGACCATCCGCGATCTGCATAAGCGCTTTGGCGACAACGAAGTGCTCAAAGGCATCGATATCGATGTGGCACGTGGCGAGACGGTCGTGTTGCTCGGCCCTTCCGGCTCGGGGAAGTCGACACTGCTGCGGTGTATCAATCATCTTGAAACCATCGATCAGGGCGTGATCATGGTCGGCGACGAGCAGATCGGCTTTTCGCTCGAAGGCCAGCGTCTTCGCAAGTTGACGCAGCGGGGCATCTCACAACAGCGCCGAAACATCGGCATGGTGTTCCAGAGCTTCAACCTGTACCCGCACATGACCGTGTTGCAGAACATCACCGAAGCACCGATCGGCGTGCACGGCGAGTCTGCCGCGCAGGCACAGGCACATGCGCGGGAGTTGCTGAACCAAGTGGGTTTGAGCGAAAAGGCCGATGCTTATCCGCGCCAGTTATCGGGCGGACAGCAACAGCGGGTGGCGATCGCACGCGCGTTGGCCATTCGCCCGGCACTGATCCTGTTCGACGAGCCAACGTCGGCACTCGATCCGGAACGCGTGGGGGAAGTGTTGAACACGATGCGCACATTGGCCGAGCAAGGCCAGACGATGATCGTGGTCACGCACGAGATCGGCTTCGCGCGCGACGCCGCCGACCGCGTCGTGTTTATGGATGGTGGCCGCGTGGTCGAGCAAGGGAAGCCGGAAGATGTGCTGGGGGCCCCGCAACATCCGCGCACGCAAGCCTTTCTGGGGCGCTTTACGCGAGATGCGATGGCGGGGGCGTCGGGGCGGTGAGTCTTGGAATCAATCTGCGGATGGATCTATACGATCGTTTGAAATAAAAACTCCCTCCCGCAGTTTTTGTTAGCGCTATAAATTTCACCGTTGAAAAACTAGAAATAAAATTTCCGGCCTTTCGCACTGAAGTGGTCCGACGACAATTCGCCCCACACTAAGTGCGCGCCCAGCTGCTTTCCTCGCCAGTTGTCGCCACATACGGAGGTGTCGCATGCGCAGCCGAACGCGTCGCGTTATCGCATTCGCAGTAGGCATTGCCGCATCGTCGAGCGTTATTGGACAACCCGATCCTCCCAGTACCAACGCAATACCGGGTGCGACGGAACTCGTTTTTTCTCGAATGCGAACGGTGAGCTCACCGTGCAGCGCGACACGTGTTGCCTGGTCGCCGGACAGTCGCAATTTTGCCCTGCTGGGCAGCCAGCCACGTGTCTGCCTTCATGAAACGAGTGATGCTCGACTTGTCCGGCAAATGCCTCTGCCTTGGGCCACAATCGAGGGCGGTCTGACCTATGCACCAGAGGGGGATCGTCTGTACGTGGGCGTTGCCCAGATTCACGAATTTCGAATCGGCGACGGGCAGGAACTCCGCGTATTTGGTGGCATAGCGCTGGGTAATGGCAAGTACGTTCCCGTTAGACGATTTGCCCTCAGCCGCGACGGGAAGGCACTGGCTGTCGACTATCCGCCAATGGGCAACTCGCAAATCCACACACCGGCACGCTTACTGGTACACGACACCACCACGGCCAACAGATCGCCTCGGGAAGTCGACCTTAGGGGTGTAGGAATTTCAGCTGCCATCGTGTTCTCGTCTGACGGAAAGAGCTTATATTTCGCTGGCAGTGATAAGCGCCTCGATAGCCGTGGCATGAAGATGGTCGGTGCACTGGCAACGAGAACGCTGCTCCGCAAGGTGAACTTAAGAACGGATGAACAACAGGACATCGCACGCGACATTCATATCATGCGGCCGACGGCGCTTGCGATAAGTGGTTCAGATCGGTTCGCGTTTACCGGCACTAACACCGGCGGAATCAGCGACGATCTGGATACGAGTTCGGGACAATGGGTCCACACCGTCAATGCCGATCCGATTCGCATGTATTCGCTTGCGGACGGAAGCGTCGTGCAGACATTCTCGCCGGTTTCTGGGAGGGTCGTCTCATTGTTGCCAAGTGCGAGCGGCAACACGTTAATTTCCTGTCAGGCCGATGTGGTGTCCTCACGCACCATCACGATCTGGGACATCAAGAGCCACACGGCACGCTACTCGATCGAAACGCCCGGCAGCAGTCGCGGGCCGTCGATGTGTGCGCTAAGTCCGGACGAGAAGCATCTGCTGTATGCCATCGGAAGCGACATCCGCATCATCGATTTCGAGTGATCACGTGATGGTTGTGCAGCCCGCGCGTAAGACAAAACCGCCCGTGCACCGTCCCACAAGCAGACGGCACACGGACACCACCCCGTTACCTCTCAGTGAAAAGTCACCTGCTTCAAAGGTGTGACTTTTCCTCGCGCGTCAGCTCCATCTTCTGCGCCTCGGTCAGTACCCCATTACCAACCAACTGAAAAGCGCTCGACGCATCGTAAGCCCGTGCCTGCGGCGGGAGTGCAGTCCCCTTTGCGTCGGCTGCCGGTGCATTCGTGTCGGTGCCGCCCAGCATGCGGATGGTGAAGATCGACGGCGTGTTCTGACGCTGTGCCGCCCGCTCACGTGCCATCGCATCCTGTGCCGCAGTGGCAGCCTGCGCAGCCGTCGCGCTCGCATTGGTCAGCGCCCCCACATTGACCGCTGCAATGGTGGGCAGGCCAGTGGACTTCCCCTGCACCTGCACGTTCGCGGCGTTCACCACCTGAAGCGCGGCGAAGTTCACATTCCCCGACACGCGAATCCCCGCCTCGCCCGCATCGATCGTGCCCAGCGGCGCGACGAGATCGATATCGCCCGGCGGCACTTCCGGCAACGGTGCCAACGTGGCGATACCCGCGCCGCTCGACGGCACCGACGGTGAGAGCGTTACGTCGCCCACGTTGTCGTACACGCGCTTGGGCGGTGTGTAGAGCACGGTGGTCTTCGCCCCACGCCCCGCGTTGATGTCGCCCGTGGCCGACCACGCCTGAATGCTGCCGCCGAAGGTCGTCATGATGCGCGACAGGCCGAGCAGAATGCTATCGCGGCTGTAGAGCTGAATGTCGCCCTCGCCCTGCGTGACGATGCCCGCGCTCGCTCCCGGCGTGACACCCTCCACGCCGACCAGCGTGCGGCCGCCCGGATTCAGCATCTGGATGTTGCCGCCGAAGTTCGTGCGCACCCCGGCGTCAGTCGTCACCGGAATGTTCACGCCGTTCACGTTGTTCATGCCGGTGATGCTGCTGAACATCGTAATCGCGCCGTTGTAGTTCACCGCATTGCCTTGCGCGTCCGTCGCCGGGAACAGCGTGGCGATGGCGTCTCGCCCACGCAGATAGCTGCCGTAGCGCGGGCTGGCCGGGTCGTTGTACTCGCGACCGCCCAGCAACAACTCGGTGAAGTACACCTCACGCACGAACACGCCTTGCTGCGTCTTCGGCAATGCGAGGAAGTAGCCCAGCGCATCGGCCGACGTGCCGGTGTAGCCGAAACGAGTCTTGAGCCATTGCGTGAGTTCGTCGCCGTAGGCATGCACCACCTTGCCGCTGCCAGCCAACACCGTGCCGCTCGTCAACCGGTTGGCCGGGTCGAAATACAGCTTGCCGAAGCTCGCGTAATCCGGGCCGTTCGGGCCGACACCGGCAATCACCGAAATGTCAGCGCCGCCGCTCGTATTCGACGGATGCACCACATCGCCGACACTGGAGAGCGCGCCGTAGTAGCCCTGATACAGATTGCGTCCCGCCTGCATCTGCATCAGGCCCGGGCCGACGATATTGGCCGATTGATAGATGATGTCGCGCCCGGCCTGCATCAACGTGATGTCGGTATCCGACAAATTCAAGAACGCATCGGGCACCGTGCCGACGCCGACGATATCGCGCCCGGCGATCACCTGGAAAGGCTTGCCCGCCACGTACCAAACGCTGTGCGACGGGAAGAATTGGCGAACGCTATCGACCATTGGCTTGAGCGTCTGGCCGATGCTCAGATCGTCGATATCCTTGCCCGCGAAGACCAGCGCGGGCAGCGGGTCATTCGCGTGAAGCAGCGTAGAGACGTTGTCCTCGCCAAAGGCATACGGGCTGTTCGCGATCAGGCGAATCTGCGCATCTGCCGACGCATTGGAGGTGCCACCGCTGATGGTCTGGAAGTACGGACGCTGCGGCGTAGCAAGGCTACCCATGTCGGCCCCCGACAGCGAAACCGTCGCCCCTTGTCCGTAGATCGATCCCGCGGCCAGAATCTGCAACTGGCCGACGGGTGACGCAATCAATTCGATGTTGCTGTTCGGATCCGAGGGACCCATCGGCGTCGCGAACCGCACGTCGCCATTGGCGGCCACCACGCTCAGGCTGCCCGGGAAGTAGCCTGAGGCGCTGTTCGTCGTGGCATTGCCCTGCTGGTCACCCTGAAGCGGCATCACGTCGCCACCTGCGGTGAACAAGCGAATGCCCGATGTCGGTGTCCAGAGCGTGAATTGCGTGGCACCGCCCTTGCCGATCGCCCCTGTGCTGTTCGTGAAGTAGGCACCGTCGATGACCGGATTTGTCGACATGCCCGCATCGCCTACACCACCGATCACGAGATCGCCGCGCGTGGTCACGCTGACGGTGCCGTCCCCCGGAATGATCGTCGGCCCACGCGTCTGCGTGACACCCTTGATGACGCTCACGTCCATCGCACGCGGATCGAAACTCTTCCAGTAGCTGCCGTTGCCAAACGGCGCGGTTGCGCCGACAGAACCCGCATCGATCGTCGTGTTCCCGCGCAGATCGGTGATCGAGCCGAAATAGTCCGACACCGCGTCGGAACGTCCCGTGGACGGGCGTCCGTTGAGCATGCCGCCGACCTTCACCGTCAGATCGCCGCCCCCCGTCTGCACGAGGGTGCCGTCGGCGAGCACACGGCCGGTCGATGCCACCGCCAGATCGAGCCCGGGCGAAATCGTCGCGCTGTTCGACGACATCACCCCGGCGTTGCGGCCTGCGATCACGCTCAGATTGCCGCCGCCGAGCGTGCCAATCCCCTGAAAGCCGACAAGTCTCGGCACGCGGTCCCACTGACTCATGACCGCCATCGAACCGAAATTGATGCCCCATGCGCCCAGATCGCTGGTCGCCCCGCTGCCGCCCTGACGCCACAGCCAGTTCGCCGTGTAGTTGCTGTCGTCGTATCGCTGACTGTTGTCGGCAATCTGGATGTTGCCGGTGATGTCCTGCTGTGCAGCGATCAGCACGTCGCCGCCGTGCTCCGGATACCAGACATGAAGCCCCCCGCCGCTCGCCGCGCCCGGCAGGTCGTACGGATTCGAGCCGTCGGCGGCGAGTACCGGCGCGGAGGTGGTGCCCGCCGTGTAGACGCCATACGGAGTGGTTTCGCTGAAGCTGCCGCCCGCGAGAATATCGAGTGTGCCCGTGCCGGTACGCAGCACGCTGAAGTACTTGCCAGCGAGAGAACTGTTGTACGCCGGATCGCTCAGCGTGACGTTACCCTGTCCGGCCAGCGCCCGAGTGCTCTGGCGTGCGCGTTGGTCGGCCGACGTGAGGTCGGCACCGCCCACCAGCCGGATCGACGCCGAGCGCGAGCCCGCGGCGAGCATGGTCGCCTGCGACGACGTCGCCGGGCTGGGCGCGACGGCCGGACTGCTCATTGCATAGAGCTGCGGCAGGTTGCTCGCGTCGAACCCAAAACCGTAGCTGTTCTGCGCGCTGATCGTCGTGCCTGCCGGAATGGTATCGCCCGGGTTGTACGACACGCCGTTGCTGTCGACATACGGCCCCCACCAGTTCTGCGTCCACCAGTTGTAAAAGGCGGTATTGGGCACGGTCCATGCCGTGGCGAAATAGACGTCGCTCGTCTCGTTGAACCAGTACGTGAACGCATGGCTGCCGTCGCTGCCCGTCTGTTTCGCAAACCCGTTTGCCGTCGTCACGTCGATCAGCGAATAGGTGGCCGGTGCGCCGCTCGACGCGCGGAACCCATCGGAGATACTGCCCTTGACCGTCAGGTTGCCGCCCGCGCGCACAACCAGCGCCATCGGTTCACCCGCGCCGTAAGTCGGCGAATTCGGATCCCGGTCTGCGCCCGGTCCATAGCGGTACTTCGACAGATCGATGTCGCCGATGGTCGAGAGATCGCCCACGGAAGCGATCTGCACGCCCGGGCGCAGGTGGTAGGCGCTGCCATAAGCCGACAGACCCGCCGTGCGTGCTGCGAGGGCACCATTGCCCGCGGCCGCGTTCATGAACGTCTGGCTGGCGGCGTCGTAAGTGTCGAGCGTGCTCTGCGAAATGGTGCTGCCGCCCGACAGGTTGTACGTCCAGACACCGTTGAGCGCGATGCTCTGCGCACCGCGAATCGTGAACGGGCCCGGCGCGTTGATCGCGATATCGCCCGACGTCTCGCCCGTGCGCATGGCGTTGAGGACGATGTCCCCGTACGAGCGGCCATCCGGCGTGCTTAGGTCGAGCGTGGCGCCCGGCGAGAGCGTCAGGGTGCCGCCAGCGGCGCTCAGCTCGATATGGCCCCGGTTCTTCGCCTCGATGGGCGCACCGTAGCTGTCGACCTGCAACGTCTTGCCGTGTGCGTCGAGCACGGCGCTGCCGCCCAACGTGAGTCCGTTGCCCGCCGACAGGCGGATCGTGCCCGGCGAGGTGCCCGACGCGTCGATCGTGCCGTTCACCGTCAGGCTGCCGGCGTCCACCGAGATGCCGACGTTGTGCGCCCTCACCCCGTCGCCCACCACGAGATCGCCCTGCTTCTGGACGAAGCTGCGGCCGTCGAAGTAGCCGCCCCGATTGAGCGAGGCATTCAACCCGGCGAAGTCCGCGAACGTGCCTGCGGACGCATTGAAATCCCCACTGAGGAATCCCGGGTTCGCGCTGCCCCGCAGTGTGCCGTCGAGCGTCAACGTTCCCTGACTGGCGTTCATCGTCACTTCGCCCGCGTTGGCGTTTTGCGCCGACACATCGAGCGTGCCGCCCGCCGCCTGCGAGAGGCTGCCCTGTGCGCTGGAGAAGATCGCCGTACCGCCGAAACCGTAGACGGTGGCGTTCTGAATCTGCACCGGCTGCCCGCTCAGATCGATGCGGCTATTGCCGTCGAGCACGATGTCGTGTGTGGCATCCACGACGAGCTTGCCGCTCGGGAGCAATACGGTACTGCCAATGCGAACACTGTCACCGGTAAGGTCGATTTCCGCACCGGCAATGGTGGACGTCGCGGCGCTCGGTGCGCTCCCTTGCGGCGCGACGATGTTCAACGCCCCGGCAGTCGCATAGCGCATGATCGACTTCGGCGAGCCGGTCACGAGCGGTGTGACGAGGGTGAGATTGCCGCCCGTGCCGCTCTGTCCGAAAACATCGCCGCTCTGCGTGCTCGGGGCCTGATAAACGAAGAGCGCGCTATTCCCGGCAGACACGATCCGGTCGCTCGCCGTCAGGTCGACGTTATTGAAACCATAGATCGTGCGCGTCACGTTCGTCGCGTCGGTGGACACGTATGTGCCGAGATCGATCTCTTTGGCCACCAGACTCAGGCTGCCCGTTCCCGTGCCCGGGCCACCCGCAGCAATGACAGGTGCGCTCGTGCCGGACACACCGTTCCATGTGATCTGGTCGGCAGCGATCGTCGCGTGATCGCCCGACGTCCCATAGCCATAGATGGCCGGGGCCTTCAGCACCAGATTGACGCCCGAACCACGGGCATCGAGTTCGCTGCTGCCGAACACATTGATCGCACCTGCCGCCCCCAATGTGAGCTTTTGCAACGCGGGCGCACCGCTTGACGGGTCGCCTTGCAACAGCGTTGTGAGCATCGCCTGATTGAACAGCACGCCCGCCGGATTCCCGGCGGCTGCCACTTGCGCGGCGTCGCCGACGTTTAACGATCCCACAGCCAACAGGATATTGCGTGCGCCAAAACGTGCGCTCGGATCGAGCGTCGACGCACCATTGGTCGAGAAGGCCAGCGTGCCCTGCGCGAACAAGCCCGAGCCGCTGCCAATGCTGATGGTGCCAGTGCTGCTCTGTGAGCCAGAGAACTCGACGTCGCCGTTAGACAGACCGAGCACCGTATAGCTGGACGTGTACGGCGCCCCTGTCGATGCCGTGTCGAACGGCGCCGTGCCCTTGCCGATGGTGCTTAACGTCACATTGTTGCCCACGCGCACGTTGTTGCCGACGAGAAAGATCTCGGCGGCCGAGAGGTTGACGCCGTCGCGAACGTAGAGATCCGCAGGCGCGCCGCCAGTGCTCGCGAAGAAGAAGTACCCGGTGTTGGACAGGAATGCCGGATAGCCATTGATACTCAGACGCGGGGCCCCCATGGCGCTCAGGTCACCGGCGGCCACCGACACGCCAGCAAACCCCGCTGTGCGCGTGCCCGTGGTGATTTCACCGACCTGCTCCACCGCCGCCTGCCCGGCGATCCCCCCCGGTGCAGCATCGAATCGTGCCGTGCCGTCGAAGGTGAAGACCGACCCCGTCGGTATCGTCGCGGGCGTCGTGAGCACAACGTCGAGTGCCTTGCCGTCGCGCGGCAGCATCGGCGCCAATCCGCCAAACTGCGCCGCCTGACTCGTCAAGAAATCGCTGTAACTCTGCTCGTTGAATTGCGAATACTTGCGCACTGCCGTGCCGGGCGTCACCAGCAACGTCGACGGCAACTGACTGCGCACCGACGTGTTGGCGATGCCGGTATAGCCGGCGACCAGATAGGTGCCGTTGCCCGCCGCCGTCGCGCTCGTCGGAAGATTCTGCCCCGTGCCGCCGATCTCGACCCGGTAAGCCCCCGGCAGCAGCGCATAGTTCGACGGCAGTAACGTGTACGTGCCTGCGGGCAGGCCCGGTACGCCGTCGCCGATGGTGATGCGTTGCCCGATGGCCGGATCGCCCGCCCCGTTCTCCGGCGAAACCGGCGCATACGCCGACGTGTAGCCAGGCACGATGGCATAGACCTTGTCGCCCGCCTTGCTGAGCGTCATGGTCGGGTTGGCGTTGACAAGCGGCGTGTTCAGCACGTTGACCGAACCGCCGCGCCCGGAGACGAAGCCCGCGCCGGTGAGCGAGCCCCCGCCAGACAGGTCCAGCACGGCGCCGCTGTCGACGTTGATCGAACTGCCCCGGATGCGAATGCCGGACCCGATGCCGTAGCCCCCGAATGTGAAGCCCCCGGCCACTACCGTCGACGCGGCGTTGAGGGCTGCACCGTTGTAGTTGTAGGTCACACCGTCGAACGTGCCGCCGTAGGGCATGGTCAGACCGTCGGTTGAGACCGACGTCACACTGCCCGGCAGAAAATCGATTTGCTGAGGGAGAATCGCTCCCCCGCGCCCCGACGCCATGAGTTGGCCGATAAAGATTTTGCCGAACGGGGCGCGCAGGACGCCGCCTTGTTCGATGGTCGGCGCGGTCATCATCAGCGTGCCGAACACGGACATCGGCTGATCCGGCAGGGTGTCGGTCGTGCGTCCAAACCGGATCGTACCGTTGTAGTTCGGGTTGCTGTTGGCCGCCGTGATACTCGCGACGGCCCCGGTCCCCGGATACACCTGCGCAGCTTCGAAATCGAAGTCCCACGACGTGATCAGCGAAGTGCCCGAGTCCAGCGACGGCGTCGGCAGGAACCGGATATCGCCCTGACTGACGAAACGCGCCGTCCGAAAGCCTGCGGCGGGCGTCGATACCCACTGATACGACGCATCCAGATACCGGGTATTGGCCGAGAACGATATCGGCCCCTGAAAATCGATGAGATTGGCATCGACCTCGAACGTCGCCGTGGTCGGCACGTTCGTCGTATCGGGGTTGCCGATGGAGCCGGTGCGGTAACCGTCCTGATAGATCGCCGGTGTGCCCGAGAGGCTCACATAAGGCGCGGCGATGCGCACATTGTTGCTGGTGGCTGGCTGCGTGCCCGCGAACGGCGCGGACGACGTGATGGCATTTGCCATGAGCTTCACGCTCTTGTCGAGCGAGAGCGTCACGTCCCCTTTGAAGATCAGGTAGTCGGTGGTGAGCAGCGACGCGGAACTGAAACCGCCGTCCTTGATCTGATCGGCGCTCACCGTGGCATAGCCGAACGGGAGTGCCGCCAACGATTGCGGACCGGCGAGGACGACAGGCGTGCTGCGCGCCTGCGTCACCGTGAATTGGCTCGCCACCAGCGCACTGTCGGGAATCGCATTCGCTCTGTCCTGGAATGTTGGCGTGAGCAGCGAGAGCGACAGATCGCCGCCGGACGCCCCCGCACCGCCGGACTTCGCATGCAAGTTGCCGTCGACCAGCAGCCCGCTGGTCGAGGCGAGCGAGATCGCCCCGCCGTTGGAGACGCGCATCATGCTGCCCGCTGCATTCGACGGTTGACCGGATACGGTCGCCGTATCGACCACGGCGCTGGTGCCGTCGGCGTTCAACTCGGCTCCCGGGCGCACGATCACGAACGACGGGCCGCCGTTGAGCGCGATGCTGCCGCCATCGAGTACCGTGCCGTAAGTGCGGCCCGAGGCGTCGGTCGCGGTGTAGCCGAGGCCCGAGACGTCAAGGCTCGCCGTCGGTCCAAGCCAGATCGCCCAGCCGAGGTTGTTGCCCGAGTTGTCGAAGTTGCGCGCCGAGGGCAGCACGTTGTCGGCTTCGCTCGTGAGGGCGATCTTGCCGCCGTGAGCCACCAGACTGCCGTCAACCGTGATCTTGCTGAACGAATCAAGCGTGATGCTCTGCCCCGGATCTACGACGACCGACGCGCCCTTCGAGATCGCGACTTCCGAGCCGGTCGGATTGCCCTGATAGTCGCGCCCGAGCGAGCGAAGTGCGAGGCTCGCCCCACCGCGTTGCGTCAGCGTGTCGGTCTGCGCGTTCTCGGCGAAGAGCGGCGGCAACACCACGTCCATCACCTTGGACGGATCGCTGCCGGTGCGTGCACTCACGCTGGCCGCATTGAAGCGATAGACGGGCATGGTCGGCGCGAGCGTCACGCCGTTGTCCACACGCACGCCCTGACCGCCGTTGATGTCGTAGCTGGCAAAGCCCGCGTTGAAGAACGTCGCGCCGCCGGTCGATCCACCCGCGTTGAATACCGGCACCGGCAACACGGCAACGTCTTGAGCGAAAACCGTTCCTGCGGGCACGATGGCACCGGCCGGATACGTCACCGCCACATTGCTGACGGTGCCTGCCGTGTAGACCACCTTGTACGGCAATACCGGCAAGGGCGACGTGAAGACATTCGACGGAATCACCGTGCCGGTGGGAATCGTTCCGTTGAAGCCGAACACATCTTTGCCGGCAGGCACGGTCTGACCCGTGGACCAATAGTCGTATCCGAACTGTCCGGGTGGACGCCGCGTCATGAGCGTGACACCGGCGGGCACGACCCAGGCGGCACCGGTAATCACGCCGGTGAAGCCACTGTCCACATCGATGGGGGCCGGCGTGGGCACGTCGAACACGAGCCTGAGGTGCATGTCGATCGTCGAGAACGGCAGCGGTGTGCCGGCGGGGACGGTGTACGGCTGCGCGAGCTTCACCGAGACATTAGCCGACGTGCCCGCCGCCAGCGTGCCGCCCGACAGGCTCGCGTTGTTGCCGATCAAGATGCCGTCCGGCGTGGAGATGGTGAGCTTGCCGCCGCCATTCACGCCATACGCCACAATCTGGCCGTTCAGATCGAGCGCGCCCACGGTGATGGGGTGATTGCTCGCCGAATCGCCTGCAATCAGCGTCACGTTGCCGCCGGTGCCGCCGCGCGTTTTGCCGTTCGCCAGAATCGCGCCGCCCGACGACACGTCGATCACGCTGCCGTCGGCAATCGTCACGTCGCCCGTCGCATCGAACGTCACATTGCCGCCGTTCAGGAACGCCGCGCCTGACATCGCGCCGGGCTCGGTCGTGCCGTTGATCCACAGCCCGCGTGTGTCGATCTTCGCGCCGGAGGCCAGCGTGAGGCTCGACGTATCGTCCGTGCGCATCAATGCGACGGGATACAGATTGCCCGCCTGATTGAACAGGTTCGAGATGTTGACGGTGCCACTCGGCACGGTGACATTGCCGCTGATGTCGACTTGCGGCGCCACCAGACTCAAGCGGCCGCCATTCGCAAGACGCAGATCGCCGTTCACAGCGATGTCGTCGCGCGTCACGAGATCGATCTCGCTGAGGCCATAACCGTTCAGGCGTGCCGCGTCGATCCAGACCGTATTCTTGCGCGCAGCGTCGAGTGCATCGCCCACCTTCATGGCAGACGTGATGTCGACGACGGCACCGATTACGACATCGCTCGCGAAGGCATCGGTGCGGCCCACCCCGGCGTACTGGCCGAGCGTGAACGAGCCGCTGCGCGCCACGGCAAACTGACTGAGCGAATAACCGTCGGTGAGGCCAGTCGGACGCGCCTGCGTCTGCACCGGGCCCGTGTACACGTTCGAGATCACATTGCCTTCGAGCACGGCCGTGGGCGCAGAGATCGTCAGACGGCCCGCGTCGCGCCCCACGGTGTAGCCGTTTTGCAGCACGCGTTGCGGCGCAATCAGCGGGCTCGCGTAGCTCTCCGTCGCCGCGGTGCCCCAGCGCGGATGTTCCACGCTAAACCCGGTGTACACGCCCGTATAAATCATGTTCGCGGGCGCCGTATTCACGTTGTAGATCTGACCGTCCACGCCTTTGAGCCACGACTGGTTCAGATACCCCGTTTGCACATTCAGCGAGCCGCCCGAGAGGTTGATCGACGCGCCCGTTTGCGTCACAACCTCGTTGCCGCCCAGCGTCACGGTGCCGCCCTGCGCCGCCCATTCGCCGACGCCGTGCGCCACGTTCGACAGATAGCCACCGACTTCGAGCAAGCCCCCGCCCGTGTACCAGCGCTGGTTGGCATAGCCACCGACCGAGGCCGGCACGTAGATCAACCGGCGGCGGTCGATGTACACGTTCGCGTTGTTCAGCGCGGTGTTGTCGCGGTTGCCCGGCGCGTCGCGTTGTTCGTTGCCTTGCACGTTCACCTTGACGTTGTTGCTGTCCATCGACAGCGACACGCCTACCGCGCCCGACACATCGAGTTGTGCCCCCGTGCCGACAAAGCTGCGGTTCGTCGCGCTCACGGCGATCTGACCGCCCGTGGCAAGCGTCAGCGAATTTCCCTGAAATTCGACGTTGCCGCCACTCACGATCTCCACACGCGATTGATCGCGGCGGTCAGACAGTTTCGACAGGTTGTCGAACAATCCCGTCGAGGCGCCCCCGCGCAGCAAATCCTGTGCGGCGGAGTCCTGAATCATGGCGGTACGCTGGCTGTCGAGCGCTGTCGCACCGTTGTCGCTGATGAGCACCGATGTGAGCGCCCCGCTGCCCATCGTCACCTTGCCCAGCGTGTCGCTCGCCGAGTTCAGCAGGTGGATCGTGCCGCGCGTGTTCACCGTCGTCGTCGCGACCGCCACGCCCAGTTGCTGCACGTCCCGGCCCGCCATCGTCACGTCGCCCTCAGGCGCCATCAGCAAGCCTGTGTTCACGACCTTGCCCGCAGTACTCTGCGCGACGAACTGCGGCGAGACTTCGTTACCGCGTGTCGTCGATGCCGTATTCGCGTCGGTGCCTACGCCCTTGCGAATCACGAAGCTGTCGCCTGCGGCCATCGCCACCTGCCCCTGCGGCGTGATGATCGTGCCCGCGTTGCTGACTTCCTTCCCCAGCAGCAGCACATACCCGCCACCCTGCGTGACCGATGTCGGTGCGCGCGTCGTGATCGTGGCCCCGGCTTGCACTTCGACCTTGCCCAGTGCATCGGTGAAGCTTGGCGTCGTGCCGTTCGCTCCATAGAGGCCGCTCGTAAACTGCGCGTCGCTCATGCGCGTTGCCGCCACTACGAGGTTGCGCGTATCGACTTGACTTGTGCCACCGAAGATCACGCCGTTGCGGTTCAGAATCAGCACCGTACCGTCACCGTGAAGCTGACCCTGAATCTGGCTCGGACGCGCCTGCGGATCGTTTACTCGGTTGAGCACCGCCCAGTCGCTTTGCTGCTGGAAGTTCACCGACGTGTTGCGCCCGACGTTGAACGTCTCCCAGTTCAGGATCGCCTTGTCGGCCGTCTGCTGAACATTGACGCTGGCTTTGCCGCCCGACACCGTCTGCGTGGGCGCGTTGGCGTTGAGCCAGCCTTTGGTCAGGCTGTTGGTGTCGACCTTGAGGCCGCCCTCCGACAAACCGTCGGGAATCGTAGCGTTGGTGTTGGCTGCTGCTGCACGCGCAGTGGCCTGCGCGGCCTGCATTGCAGCGATGCTTTGTGCTGCTGTGCTCAGATTGGCAATCGACGTCTGCAACTGCGCGTTGGCCTGTTGCTGCTGCGCCGACGGGTCCATGAGCGAGCTCACCGGGGCACCGTTGGGCAGACGTCCTGTCTGCGTGGCCGTCGCCTGTGCGGCGCCGCGTGCCGCAAACCATGCGTTGCTGAACGCTTGCTGGGCGTGCGCAGCCGAGGATGCCAGCAACGTGAGCGCCGCCGCCTGAACCAGCGGTTTGCGATGTAGGTTGAGGATCACATGGCCAAGGCGGCGACGCGGTTGCGCACGTCGCGAATCACGGTCTTGTGAGCCAGAAGAAGCAGGAAGAAGCGTCGGTTGCGAGTTCGATGGCATGTCGGGTTTGCAATGGCAATCGGTTAGCAGACGCCCTCCCTTTCACGGGGACAAGCGCCCTTCCCTGTGATGACGACGCTCATCATCAAAACCCGCAAACCTCACGCGAACATTTTGCGTTCGCTCACCACGACAAGCTCACCCCACCAACACGATACCGCCCGGCAACTGCGTCACCCGGGCACCGAGTACCTCTTGAATCTGCGCGAAGATTTCGCCAAGACGATCAATGCGGTAACGTCCACTCAGACGGCTTTGCGCCAGCCGGTTGTCAAACACCACCACATGCCCGTTGCGATAACGATTGATCTCGTCCGCGACCTGAGCGAGCGGCGTATCGCGGAACACGAGTACGCCGTTGCGCCATGCCGACGTCGCCGCCGTATCCACCGATGTCACCGCCCCGAGACGCTGTCCTTCGTACGTCACCTGCTGCTGCGCAGCGAGCGCCACCTGCTGGTTGCCAAGCGACACGCCGACACTGCCCGAGACACACGTCACGCAGACCTGCGAAGCCAGATGCCGGACTTCGAAATTCGCCCGGGTGCCGGTCACACGTCCCTTACCGGCTTCAACCACGAACGTCGTCGCATTACCGGCACTCCCCGTGTTATCCACGGCAATCTCGCCGTCGAGCAGATCCACGCCTTGGCGTGTGCTGGTGCCGTTAAGCATGGCAATGCTCGTGCGCGTGTTCAGGTCGAGCGTCACCCCCTCGCCCATGGCAATCTGACGCTGCTCTCCCGTGGCCGTGCGGTAATCGGCACCGGCCATGCTTGTCATGCTGCCCCAGAAGCCTGCCGGCGCGATGACGGCCGCGCCTACCCCGGCGGCGGACGCCAGCGCGCCGCCCAAAAACCATCGGCGGCTCATGCGTGGCGGGTGAGTCGCTGCCGCTGTCGCACGCGCACGCACCATCTCTCCCGCTGGGCCAAGGTCGCGCCACAGGCGTCGTGCCTCGGCAAACGCACTCGCATGCTCGGGACTCGCCTCGCACCAGCGCTGGAGTGCCTGCGCGTCGGCAACGGTGGCCTCACCGGACGTGAGCCGTCGCACCCACGCGTGGGCGTCCTGCTGCAAGGCGCGCGCGGTGGCGGGCCGGGTCGAAGTGTCGGGTGCTGCCTTCATGTGCGATGTGTCTGCCAAGCCTTTGCCAATCCTCTACCAGCGGTCTGCCGTCGCTCCGCCGCCCCAGGGGCGACCGAATTTCGGCGCGTCATAATGACATGACGGATGAGGCCGCCGAAAACCGCAAAATTTCTGAATATTTTTTTACCGACGTCGCACGATTGTCATGTTTTCGTGCCACGTCGCGCGTCGCTACCGGTCCATGTGTTCCAAAAAGAATTCCTGCGCCCGCTGGAGTTCCAGTTCCACCAGCCGAAGCGAGATGCCGAAGCGCTCCGCCACCTCGCGCTGCGCAAGGCCGTCGAGCCTTACCGCGAGCAAGATTTCGCGGCGGCGCGCCGGCATGCGCTCCAGCAGGCGCGCCAGCTCGCCCAGATCGGACTGCGCTTCGACGATCTGATCGGGCCCGGGTGCCGGACTCACGAGATCGAACATGGTCTCGATCTCCCCCGTACTCAGCCGCCGGTCTTCCGCACGCTGCTTGTCAATCGCCGCGTGGTACGCCATGCGGTACAGATAGGCACCGGGGTTTCGCACCGAATCGATGTTCTCGCTGTTCTCCAGACGCAACCAGGTGTCTTGTAGCGCGTCGCCCGCCAGATCGGACGAGCCGAGCTTGCGCGAGAGCATTGTCTTCAGTTGCGCGTAGCGCTGAACCAACAACTCGCGAAGGGTAGCGCGGCTGCTATCGGCCATGCGACCTCCCCGGCTTCGGCACATCCGTCGCCGCCTCACAGCCCCAGTTACGCCCGGAGGCACGGGGCTGTACCACGAACGTAAAAGGCTGCGCCAGCGCAGGCGGCGCGGGCTCGCCCACGCCCGCCCCCTGAAGTGCGCTCACGACCGCCGCGTCGGTCGCGGGATCGCCGCTGGATCCAAGCAATGCCACCGGCCCGATCACACCATTCGTGCCGACCCATAGCCGGAAGGCGACGCGCCGCGCACCCTGTGCCAGCAGTGGCTGCGCACAGAATGCGTCGTGCACGCGGGTCTGAATCAGTCCGAAGTAGCGGCGTGCCGCCGCCGGATCTGTCGCGGCATCGCCATCGGCGTCGGGGCTGTTTGTGCGACCGGCGACCAGCGTCACCGTTTTCGATCCCGTGTAGCGGGGCACGAGACCGCTGCCGTCGAGCAATCGGGAGAGTGCCGCGCGGGCGGTCATTTCACCTTGCACCGGCGTGGAGACACGTCCCGCAGTGAGCGAGCTGTCGTAGAGCAGCGAAACGTCGGCGAACGCGCCGTAGGATTCCAACGCGGATTGCAGCGGCTGCGAGGGGATGTCGAAACGCAGCAGCGCGTCACCCGATGCGTCGGCATCGGCGACGATGCCGGCGACGGCAGTCGTCGCCCAGACACGGGCAGGGCAAGCGCTAATGCTGATCATCGCGAGACACAGTAGCAATATCGGCCGCGGAACGCTTGTCGCTATGGTTCTGAGCATGTCCGCTTCGTTGGGCGCACAACGGGCCCGGGCCGATAGCGGCCGCGATGGGTAGCGTGCGAAATAGAAGTCACCGCGCAGGCTAGCAGTCCGATATGAATTTTTTGTTACATAGCGAGCAATCCGATGTAAGAAGACGTCTGACAGTGGATCGGGGCGCACTCAGCGCCCCGATCCGTCCGGCGCATGACCGGCTTACTGCGCCTGTGCCAACCGCCCTCGCTCGGCAGGGGTCAGCAACGACATGGCCTGCGGGCTCAGATCCGCCCCATGCCCGACAATCTGCACGCGATTGCGGCGGTCGTAAGCGGGCGAATTCGCCGCCGCATCGCCGCTCTGCCATGCACTGCCGTCCTGCCGGGCGCCTTGCGTGTCCGCCCCACCCGCCGGCGCCACGCCGGCACCCAGCATGCGAATGGTGAAGATCGACGGCGTGTTCTGACGCTGCGCCGCCCGGTCACGCGCCATGGCGTCCTGTGCGGCAGTGGCGGCCTGTGCCGCCGTCGCACTCGCGTTGGTCAACGCACCGACGTTGACCGCGGCAATGGCAGGCAGGCCAGTGGATTTGCCCTGCACCTGCACGTTCGCGGCGTTCACCACCTGAAGCGCGGCGAAGTTCACGTTGCCCGACACACGAATCCCCGCTTCGCCCGCGTCGATGGTGCCCAGCGGCGCCACGAGATCCACGTCGCCCGGCTTGACCTCGGGAATCGGGTTGAGCGTGGCGATGCCCGCCCCCGAGCTCGGCGCATTGGGCGAGAGCGCGACGTTGCCCCACGCGTCATAGACACGCCTCGGCGGTGTGTACAGCACCGTGGTCTTCGCGCCGCGTCCCGCGTTGATGTCGCCCTCGGCGGACCACGCCTGAATATCCCCGCCGAACGTCGTCATCACACGCGAGAGGCCCAGAAGAATGCTGTCGAGGCTGTAGATCCGGATACTGCCGTCGCCTTGCGTGAGCAGACCCGCCGGCACGGTGGTTGCGGCGCTCGACGGCGCCACACCTTCGATACCCAGCGTCACGCTACCGCCCGGGGACAGCAGTTCGATGTCGCCGCCCGCGATGGTGCGCACGCCACCATTGGTCGTATTGCCCTGAAACAGCGTGAGCTTGCCGTGGCGCGAGATCGACGAGCCGTCGGCCGCCACACTCGGGAACAGCGTATCGATGGCCTGACGGCCTCGCACATAGCTGCCGTAGCGCTTGCTCGAAGCGTCGTTGTACTCGCGCCCGGCAGCAAGCAGTTCGGCGTAATACGTCTCACGCACGAACACGCGTTGCTGCTCTGAGGGCAACGCGAGGAAGTCGGCAAGCGCATGCGCACGGTCGCCCTGATAGCCGAAGCGTGCCTGCAACCACGCGAACAGTTCGCCATCGTAGGTCTTGGCAACCTTGCCCGGCTGTGACGTCAGCGGTTGGTTCGGGTCGGCCAAATTGGCCGGGTCGAGATAGCGGCGCGCGAAGTCGGCCACATCGGTCTGCCCTTGCCCCGGCGTGCCCGCGCCAAGGCCTGTCTGCACGACGATATCGGCCCCGGGACGGCGGTCGCCCGGCACGATGGCGCCGTAGCTCGTGAGGTTCGCCACGTTGCCCATGTAGATGTCGCCCCCCGCGGAGACTTCCAGCGTGCCCGGCCCCATGATCGTGAAGCCGGTGGCGTTCGCACCATTGAAGTCGATGTTGCCGCCGGCAGCCACCATCGAGATGTCAGACGGGTCGGTGTTCTTGATAAGGCCGCCGCTGTTGACGATGTCGCCACCCGCGATCAGCCGCACCGGCTTCGACGCCCAGTACGACGTGACCGGCGCACCGGTGCCGGACGTGGCCGTACGGCTCTGCCCGATTCTCACGCCTTGCAGATCGCCCGCGAGCGCGTAGACACGCGAGATCTGTCCGTGGCCATCGGCGCTCGCATCGGTCACCGTATTCGGGCCGAACATGAACAGCGTGCCGCCCCCGCCCCAGTACAGCCCGGAACTCGACTGGTACTGAGTCTCGTAAATAGTCGAAAAATCCGCGGGGTCGATCGACGTCACGCCACCGTTCCAGTAGTTCGAGACCGTCGGCGTCTGCCACGCGGGCTGGAACGGTGTGGCCATCGACGAGAGCGACGTGCCGAGGGCGCCGAACGGATTGCTGATAAAGCTGGCGTTGTTGGCCCCCACGCCGGAGACCCCACCGGCCGCGAGAAACTGGAAGTAGCCGGTCGGCGACGGCATGAGATAGTCGACGGACTGGCGCGGTGCATAGTAGATGCTCCCGCCCGCTGCGGTGACGTCGAGCACCGGAGGCAGGTACATCGCGTTGTTGGTGAGATCGTTGATGAAGCTGCCGAACGGCGATGCGTTGCCACCTGCGGAGAACAGCATCAGACGTGTCGCATCGGTCCACAACGTGAACCAGTTTGTGGCGCTCGTGGGCGCGCCGTTCAGCACCCCCTCGCTCAACACGCGCGACTCGGCGCGGCCCGGGTCGATCACCTTGCCCATGACGAGGTCGCCCAGCGTATTGATCGTCACCGTGCCGTCGCCCGGGGCCAGTCCCACCCCTGCGCGGCTGAGTGCCGAGTAAGCCGTGTGACTGCTCAGCCCGCGTGGATCCTGTTCGAGTGAAACCCCATAGTTGCGCAGCAGCATCTCGCCGATATTGCCATCGGCCTGCAACGACGTGTTGCCGCGCAGATCCGCATAAAGACCGCCGAAGATGCTGCCGCCCGCACTCACATTGAGCGCACCGCCGCCCGTCTGCACAAGCGTGTTGCCGGTCACACGGCCGGAGCCGCCGACGGCCACGACGACGTTTCGCTGCGACGTGCCGGTGTCAGCGCCAATATTGCCGCCCGCGATCACGTTCACGCGTCCGCCACCGAGAGCGCCCATCCCCGAGAAAGCCGCCAGCCCGAGCGCCGACGATGAGGCAACGCCGTTGCCATCGAGCACATAGGTGCCGAAGTTAATCCCCCACGCCGTGGCCTGCCCCAGCGCCGCGCCGCCCTGACGCAGCAGCCAGGTGCCAACCATTTCCGAATTGGGCTCCTGCCAGCCGAGGATATTGCCGCCCGCCGACAACGTGAAATCACCGCCGTTCTGCGTGAACCACATGCGCTGCGCGTTGAGCGCCGCCTCGTAGTCGGTGCGCGCCGCCACGATATTGCCCAGATACGTGCCATCCGGGAGCGTGCCGCGCGCGGCATTCCATTCGGTGCCTGCGCCCGTGCCCGGCACCGAGGTGCCCGCCGTGTACACGCCGAACGGCGACGACTGCTGATAGTCGCCCGCCGCATAGAGTTCGAGATCGCCCGTGCCCGTTCGCAGCACGCTGATCCCGGCGGCAGGCGTGCCCACGCCTCGTCCGGCCACGTTCACGGTGAACGGATTGTTCAGCAGCAAATCACCGCCCTGCGTTGCCGTGAGGACTGCCCGGCTGTCAGCGCCGGTGAGATCGCTGCCGGCCACCAGCCGCATCGACCACGACGCGGTGCCCGGATCGAGCATCGGTGCCAGCGCCCAGATCGGACGGCTGCCCACTGCCGCGCTTCCCGTCGACACGTACATGCCTGTGGGCAGGACACTGCCTTGTGCAAGATCGACCGGGACCGCGAACGTGTACCCCTTGATGGCCGAGATGTCCGTTCCAGCCGGCCACGTCATGGCCCTGACCTTCATGGCGTAGGCCGCCGCGTCGTTGAACTGGATCGCGTTCATGCCGGCCTTGAGGATCGTACCGGAGGGCAGCAGCAAGTTGTTCGTCGTCGTGCCGACGATCCCCACGAGCGACGTCGTGTTGGTACCCGCCGGAATGCGATAGCCACCCGCCCCGACCACCGTGCCGTTCTTCATCACATAACCGGCCGGCAGAATGATGTCCGCCGTCGTGACAACCCCGGCTTTCAGCCGGTTGGCATTGCCCACGCCACCCAGCAAAAGATCGATCGGCGTATGCGTGGTATCCGAGAGGTAGATCTGCGTGTTCGCCGGGAGCGCGACGTTGAAATTGAGCCTGCCGCTTTGCGGCAACTGCGTGCCTGCGCCAAGCGTCATGCCGCCCGTGCCCACGGTGTACGGGGTGGCGAGCGTAACCGCCGAGAGGACCGTCTGGTAAATCGTGCCATCGGGCGACGCCGCAGGCGGCGCGAAGCCGTCGGTCACATTGCCGTTGATCTTCAGATCGCCCGCAGCGCGCATCACTAGCACGCCGGGTTCGCCCGATCCACGAACGCCCGCGACGACACCGGGGCCGTAGCGCAGCCCCGACAGATCGAGGTCGCCCTTCGTGTTCAGATCGCCCGGACTCGTCACCTCGACGCCGGGGCGCAGGTGGAAGGTGCCGCCATAGCCCGCGAGACCTGCGAGCCGCGATTGCAGGCTGGCGTTCGCCCACGCGTTGCCGATGAACTGCCGGTTGCGCGTGTCGATCTGGTTCAGGCCGAGTACGCCGTCTGCGCCGACCGGGTTGCCGGACGCGTCGCCATTGTCCTGTGTGATCGTGTGGTTGGCATCGAGCGGCGTGTACGTCCAGAAACCGTTCACGGCGATGCTCGCCGCGCCACGCACGTCCGGGCGGGCCGACGCGTCGATACGAATATCACCGCTCGTCTCGCCCGTGCGCGGCGCGTTGATCTCCAGATGCCCGCGCGCGATGCCGTCCGGCGAGCGCATGTCGAAGCGCGCGCCGCCACCGAGACGCACGGTGCCACCCGTCGAGGTGAGTGTGACGTTGGCGCGGTTCTGCGCGTCGATCGGCGCGCCATAGCTATCGGTCGCCAATTGCGTCGCGCGCGCATCGAGGACAGCAGCGCCGTCAATGGTCAGATCGCCTAACGCAGACAACACGATGGCGCCCGGTGTCGCGCCCGACGAATCGATGGTGCCCAGCACGCGCAGACTGCCGTTGTCGGTTGAGATGTTCACGGTGCCTGCGCGCACGCCATCGCCCACATTCAGATCGCCGTGTCGCACCCGGAACGTGCGCGCGCCGAAGAAGCCGCCATCGTTAAGCGAGCCGTTGAGGGCAGAGAACCCCGCGTCGCTCACCTGTGCAGCGTCGAGCGAGAACTGGCCGTTCGCCTGCCCCGCGCCCCCTGCGCCCCGCAATGTGCCCGCGAGACTCACCTGTCCCTGCGGTGCACTCACGCTCAGCGAGCCGCCATCGGCGTTCGCGGCTGACACATCGATGCGTGAGCCTGTCTGCTGGGTGATATCGCCACTCGTGCTCGCGAGCACGACCTTGCCACCCCAGCTCGACTTCGTGACGTCGTAGAACACCTTGTCGCGGCCGGAGAGATCGAGTTCGGCATTCGCACCGAGCGCAATCGTCCCGTCGGCGTTGACGGTGAGCTTGCCGCTGGGTAACGCCACGGCCGTGTCGAGTGCCACCGAGCGGGCGTTCAGTGTGAGCGCCGCCCCGAGGTCGGTCTCGCTCGTGGTGCCCGCTGGACTGCTGCCCGACGGCGCGCTCACCGAGAGCGTGCCGCCCGCCGTATAGGTCATCGCGGACCCTGCCTTGCCCGTGAGCAGCGGCGTCGTGATCGCGAGATCGCCACCGCTGCGCGAGCCGTTGGGCATTTGTGTGCCCGCTACGCTCAGCGTGCCCAGATGGTTGGCCGTCACGCGTTGCGAGGCCTGCAACGCCACGCTGGAGAACCCCAACGCGAGGCGATCGAGCGCCACCTGGCTCTGGGGCTGCGCGAGCGCGTCGTAACCGAATTCGATGGTCTTCGCGTCGATCACAAGCTTGCCGGTGCCGGTGCCCGGGCCACCCGCGAGCACGCTCGACGGTGTCTGGCTCTGGTAGGGCTGCGCCGCCGTGCCTGCCCCGGTGGCAATGCCGCTCCAGAGAAAATTGGCAGTGGCAATGCGCACCACGTCGTTGCTGCCGCCAAGACCGTAGAACGCCGGCGAACTGAATACCATCTGCACCGGCGAATCGCCGGTGTCGAGCGTGGTCGACCCGAAGAAATTGAACGCACCACCGGCCGAGAGCGTGAGCCGTGTCAGGGCGGGCACCCCCGACGTGGCCGACGGGTGCAGCAGTTTGTCGAGCACGTCCTGCGTGAGTTGCCAACCCGAGGGCAGCACCCCGGCGGCGTTGGCATTGGCCATCGCCGTCGCGTTGCCGATGTTGATCTGGTTCTGCGAGACGCTCAGATAACGTGCGCCGAGGTTCACGTTGCCGAGCGACAACCCGCCCGGGGCGGCGAATGCAATCGTGCCCTGCGTCAGCAGCGACGCCCCGTCGGCCACATGGATCTGGCCATACCCTTCCGAGGGCAGGAGATCGAGCCAGCCGTTGCCGACGGCCAGCAGCGCCGGATTCTCCGTGAGGTTCTGACCGGCCTTGGTTCCCGTGGCGTAGACATAGCCGAGCGATGAATCGATGACGTTGCCGCTGAAGCCTCGTGTGTCGACGCTCGCGCCGGTCTGCACATCGATCGTCGGGCCGACGAGAAACACCTGCCCTGCCTTGAGCGTGGTGCCCTGACCCAGCGTCACGCCGCCGTGCTCCTTGCCGTCCAGACCGAAGTAGAGTCGCGCACTGTCGCCAAGGGTCGACTGGCCGTCGAAGTACGTCCAGTTGCCGCCCAGCGAGAGCGATGGCGCGCCGAACGCATTCAGATCTCGGTCGACAAGCGAGACGGTGCCCGTCGTCGGCGTGGCCGACGCCGTGCGCACCTCGATGGGCGTGGCACCGGCGTTGATGAACATGGCCCCGTCGACGCCGGTCACATTCGACGTGCTCGCGCCCCCGAACCGCACCGTGCTCGCAAAGTCGAGCGCATCGGTGTTCGGTGATCCCGTCACGAAGTTGATGCTGAGCAGCTTGCCGTCTTCCGGCAGGCGCGGGCGTACCGCACCGAACTGCGACGCCTGCGCGAGCAGAAATTCGCTGAACGTCGTTTCGTTGAACTGCGAATACTTACGCACCGTATCGCCCGGCGTGACGATCAGCCGCGTGAGTTGGCTGTCGCGCTGCCCGGTGCCGGCGACACTCTGCGTGCCGGTGGCCGTCCACGAGCCGTTGGTGGTGAGCATGGCAGGCACATCGCTGCCCTGACGCAGCGCGACACTGCCCGCGAGTTCCACGCGATAGGCGCCGGGCAAGAGCGCGAAGCTCGACGGCAGCAGTGTGTATGTGCCAGCAGGCAGCCCCGGCACGCCCGCGCCGAGGGTGATCTGCTTGCCGACCGCTGGATCGCCCGCCCCCTTGTCGAGCACGACGGGCGCGTAGGCGCTCGCGTAGCCGGGCAAGATCGCATAGACCTGATCGCTGGCGCGGCTGTTGGCATTGAGCACCGGGTTGGCATTCACGAGCGGTGTCGTGAGCACGTTGACCGAGCCGCCGCGCCCGGAGACGAACCCTTCACCTCGCAATGTGCCGCCGCCGGACAGATCGAGCACTGCGCCGCTCTCGCCGACCAGACGCGATGCCCCAATGTTCACGCCCGTGCTCAACACCCACGAATCGGCAGACTTGGCACCGCTGCTGTCACCGCGCGTGACAAACGTGTCGGCCAGATTGAACTGCGTGGTATTTCGCCCGGTGGTGTTCGCGCCGCTGTACGTAACGCCGTCGGAGGTGCCGCCATACGGCATATCGAGCCCGGCACCGCTCACTGACGTGAGGCTGCCGCTGCGCAGAATGACCGTCGGGTCGGTCTGTATCGCCGCCGTGGTGCTCTGCCCGAGCAGCACCACGCTCTGCCAGTCGGTGCCGAGATTGCCGCCCGTCGTATTGAGCGAAATGGTCCCCAGCGGCGCACGCACCACACCGCCCTGATCGATGGTGCCGCCGAGCAGCACCAGTTGGCCGAAGGCCGAATACGGCACTGTGGGCACGCCACTCCCGTTCGAGCGGATCGTCAAACGGCTGCCGGGATCGATGCCCGCGTACCGGTCGCCCGCTATCACCGCCGCATAGGCCGACGATACGGGATAGATCTGTGCCGCCGTCATGTCGATATTGCCCGCGACGTTCAGACCACCGTTCAAGCGAATGTCGCCCTGGCTGTTGAGCACCACGTCGCTGAACCCATTCTGCACAACGTAGGTCGCCGGGAACGGCACGCCCCCTACGCCGCCCACGCCGACGAGCGCACTCGCGCCCGACACGACCTTACCGGCGACGTCGATCAGATTGCCCGAGAACGTCAGCGTGCTGTCGCCGACGGGTGCCTGCCCCGCGCGCAGGTTGTACAGGCCGGGCAAGAGCACGGTGCCCACGGTTGCCGGAGAATCCCACGAACCGCCGTCGAGGCGGATGTAGGGTGCGGCAATACGCACTTGTGCGTTGGGTGTGGCATCGGCCACGCTGAGCAGACCGCCCTTCAGATTGATGCTGCCCGCCAGCGACAGATCGAGATCGCCCTGAAACACGAACCGGTCGTGCGTAGAGAGCGTGAGATTATCGAAGCCGCCCGCATGCAACTTGTCCACGCCGATGACGGCGTTGCCGAACACGAGTGCCGGACTCGCCGTGCCCGGTGCCATGTCGCTGGCCGCATTGCTTGCGGAGGCCTGCTGCACCAGCGTGATGTCGTGAAGTTTGTTGAGCAATGCCCCGGTAGCAGCGTCCGGATTCACGTAGCTCCGCGTGTCGAAGTACACGCCGAGCGAGCCACCGGTAGCGCCGTCGCCGCCGCGCGCGAGCAGCGTGCCGTCCAGCAGAAAGCCGTTGTTCGAGTGCAGCGCGATGCCGCCGCCGGTGCCCGCCAGCGTGACCGGCCGCGCCGGACCGCTCGTAGCCGTGCCGGCGTTGGCATCGACCACCGCCGTCGCCCCGGAGGCGTCGAGCACTGCCCCCGGGCGAATCACCACGAAGGCGTCGCTCGGGTCCACGGTGATGGTGCCGCCGTTGCCCGCTACGCCATAGGCGCGTCCGAGCGAGTCGTAGGCGACGTACGGACGCGCCGCCACGTCGAGCTTCGCGTGGTCGCCGATCCAGACGGAACGGGTAAGAGAGTCGCGATAGCCCGATACCGTCGCGCCCGTGGCCGCGAGCTCAATGCTCCCGCCCCAGGCGTTGAGCGTGCCGTCGATCGTCAACTGGTCTTCGCTCTTCAGAACGATGGACTGACCCGGATCGACGCTGATCACAGCCCCCTGTCCGACGGTGAGTGGCGCCGAGCCGTCCGAGAGCGCATATCCCGAAGTCAGCGACACACTCGCACCGCCGCGCGGCGTAAGCGTCGCGTTCTGCACCGATTCCGTGTAAAGCGGGGGAGTCCAGACCGTCAGCGCGGCGCGCGGATCGCTGCCGGTCGCCACCGATGTGAGCGTCCCCGGGACGATGCGCAGTACCGGCATGCTCACGTCGAGCTGCGTGCCGGGGGTAATCGCGAGGCCGTTGTGCGCATTGACAACATAGTTCGAGAAACCCGTGTTGAACACGCCGGGATCGAGCGCAATCGGTGCCGCGTTGCCGGTGAGCACCGAGGCATCGTTGGCCGCCTTGCCGATGACGATATTGCCGCTGGTCTCGATCGTCAGCGTGCCGCCGCCCGCTACGCCATAACCGCGCAGATCGCCTTGCAGGTCGAGACGTCCCTGCCCGCCCACGCTGTCGACGATATGACCGGCGGCGAGCGTCACGCTGCCCCCCTGTGTCGCGTCGGGCACGCCGCTCGCACGCAGGACCGCCCCCGACGACACGTCGATCAACGCGCCGCTGCCGACGCTGACGTCGCCGGTGCTGCTGACCCGCACGTTACCCCCGCTTGCGAACGGCACGCGTGAGGCGTTGTCTGCGTCGAGCGACAGGTTGCTCCAGAGCCCACTCGTGTCGAGCCTTACGCCCGGTGCCACGCTCACAGTGGCGTTGCCTTGTGCACTGCGAATTGCCGTCTCTATCGTGACGCCCGTCTGCGAAACCGTATTGAAGACGTTGCCCAACAGAATGTTGCCGCTGTGCGCGGTGAGGTCTGCACCGACGACTAGCTGCGGCGCGTAGAGCGCAATCGAGCCACCCGGCATGACGGCGAGCGACCCCGTCAGGGTGAGCGTCTGCCCCGCCGCCGCGAGTATCGAGCCGAAGCCGATGCGGCCCAGATATTGACTGTCGAGTGAGAGTACGCCGGGCGCCGCCACCGCATCCACCGGCGATGGCCCGTCGGCGAACACGATGTTCTGCGCGACTGGCGAGGGGTTGTAGAACACGCCGGTCGGTCCGAGCGTTGCGTCCCAGTTGGCGGCGGACGTGTAGTTACCGAGTACCAGTTGGGCACCCCGTGCGACCGCCCCCTGCCCCTGTAGATATCCGTCTAACCCCGGCTGCGCAGCCTTGACCTGCGATGGCCCCTGGTACGTGGCGCTCACCACGTCGCCCGCCAGCGATGCGCTCGGCGTGGCGAGGATCAGCTGTCCGGCGTCGCGCCCCACGGTGTAGCCGTTTTGCAGCACGCGTTGTGGCGCAATCAGCGGACTCGCGTAGCTTTCCGTCGCCGTAGTGCCCCAGCGCGGGTGCTCCACGGTGAACCCGGTGTACACGCCCGTGTAGATCATGTTCGCGGGCGCGGTATTCACGTTGTAGATCTGACCGTCCACGCCTTTCAGCCACGTCTGGTTCAGATACCCCGTTTGCACATTCAGCGAGCCGCCCGAGAGGTTGAGCACCGAACCGGCCTGCGTGACGGCATTGCCGCCGCTCAGTGCAATGGTCCCGCCTTGCGCCGCCCACTCGCCGATGCCATGCGCCACGTTCGACAAATAGCCACCGACTTCGAGCAAGCCCCCGCCCGTGTACCAGCGCTGGTTGGCGTACCCGCCGACGGACGGGGGGACATAAATCAGACGTCGGCGGTCGATGTACACGTTCGCATTGTTCAGCGCGGTGTTGTCGCGGTTGCCCGGCGCGTCGCGCTGCTCGTTGCCTTGCACGTTCACTTTGACGTTGTTGCTATCCATCGACAGCGACACGCCTACCGCGCCCGAGACATCGAGTTGTGCGCGTGTCGCCACGAGGCTTCGCCCGATAGCGCTCACGGCGATCTGACCACCGGTGGCAAGCGTCAGCGAGTCGCTCTGAAATTCGACGTTGCCGCCGCTGACGATTTCTACGCGCGACTGGTCACGGCGGTCTCCCAGACGGGAGAGGTTGTCGAACAGACCGGATACCGTTTGCGTCCGAATGAGGTCTTGCGCTGCCGAGTCCTGAATCATGGCGGTACGCTGGCTGTCGAGCGCCGTCGCACCGTTGTCGCTGATGAGCACCGATGTGAGCGCCCCGCTGCCCATCGTCACCTTGCCCAGCGTGTCGCTCGCCGAGTTCAGCAGGTGGATCGTGCCGCGCGTGTTCACCGTCGTCGTCGCGACCGCCACGCCCAGTTGCTGCACGTCCCGGCCCGCCATCGTCACGTCGCCCTCAGGCGCCATCAGCAAGCCTGTGTTCACGACCTTGCCCGCAGTACTCTGCGCGACGAACTGCGGCGAGACTTCGTTACCGCGTGTCGTCGATGCCGTATTCGCGTCGGTGCCTACGCCCTTGCGAATCACGAAGCTGTCGCCTGCGGCCATCGCCACCTGCCCCTGCGGCGTGATGATCGTGCCCGCGTTGCTGACTTCCTTCCCCAGCAGCAGCACATACCCGCCACCCTGCGTGACCGATGTCGGTGCGCGCGTCGTGATCGTGGCCCCGGCTTGCACTTCGACCTTGCCCAGTGCATCGGTGAAGCTTGGCGTCGTGCCGTTCGCTCCATAGAGGCCGCTCGTAAACTGCGCGTCGCTCATGCGCGTTGCCGCCACTACGAGGTTGCGCGTATCGACTTGACTTGTGCCACCGAAGATCACGCCGTTGCGGTTCAGAATCAGCACCGTACCGTCACCGTGAAGCTGACCCTGAATCTGGCTCGGACGCGCCTGCGGATCGTTTACTCGGTTGAGCACCGCCCAGTCGCTTTGCTGCTGGAAGTTCACCGACGTGTTGCGCCCGACGTTGAACGTCTCCCAGTTCAGGATCGCCTTGTCGGCCGTCTGCTGAACATTGACGCTGGCTTTGCCGCCCGACACCGTCTGCGTGGGCGCGTTGGCGTTGAGCCAGCCTTTGGTCAGGCTGTTGGTGTCGACCTTGAGGCCGCCCTCCGACAAACCGTCGGGAATCGTAGCGTTGGTGTTGGCTGCTGCTGCACGCGCAGTGGCCTGCGCGGCCTGCATTGCAGCGATGCTTTGTGCTGCTGTGCTCAGATTGGCAATCGACGTCTGCAACTGCGCGTTGGCCTGTTGCTGCTGCGCCGACGGGTCCATGAGCGAGCTCACCGGGGCACCGTTGGGCAGACGTCCTGTCTGCGTGGCCGTCGCCTGTGCGGCGCCGCGTGCCGCAAACCATGCGTTGCTGAAGGCCTGCTGGGCGTGCGCTTGCCCCCAGATGCCCCCGGTCGCGAGCATGACGGCGACCGCCTGCATCACGGGCGACATCGGAAGGAATCGCCGTGTGCTTTGCGTGCGGCGTCGTGAAAACCTCGTTGTTGCGCCCTGATGCCCGACTGTGTTCATTTCGATTCAGCCCATGGTGGATTCGTCTTCCTAAAGACACGTGCACTGCACAAAAACCACCAACTTTTTTCGACGAACCCCTCGTGGCGCGCTTCGGCGCATCAACTCAGAATCAGCAGCCCTCCCGGCAACGAGCGCGAATTCAGCCCGAACGAGCGTTCGATCTGTAGCAGCGCCTCGTCGAGAATCGCGATGGCGAAGCGCCCGCTCACCGGGCTATTGCGGCGGGAGTCCGCCATCAGCACCACCCGGCCCGGGCGATACCGGTTGATCTCTTCGACCACCTTCACCAAGGGGGTTTCGCGGAACACGAGTTCGCCGCGTCGCCATGCCGACACGGCTGCTGGCTCGATGCCTGCCACGCCACCGATGGCGTCGTCGCGATAGACCGTCTGCTCGCGCGCAATCAATCGGCGCTCGCCAGCCGGGTGCATCACCCGTACCGTGCCTTCGAGACAACTCACGCAAACGCGGCCATCAAGGTTGCGGACTTCGAACCGACCCGCCGTCGCCACACTGCGCCCAGCCCCCGCGACCACGACGAACGGGTCGCGCGCCGCGCTCATGTCCACCGCGAGTTCCCCGGTGATCAGCTTCAGTCCACGTGCGCCGTCGGCACTCGCCTGCTGGCGCACGCTCGTCTGTGTGTTCAACACGACATTGACTCGTCCGGCCAGCGCAACGTCTCGCTGCTCACCCGTGGCCGTGCGGTAGTCGGCCCCCCAGGTCGCCAACGCGGGCCACAGCCCCAACGGCGGATAGACGGCAGCCACGCCCGCGACCGCTGCGACGCTCGCACCGGCGACGAGGAAGGCACGGCGACCGGCGGCAACGTCCCCACCGATCAGCCGCCGGTGGCGCGCCGCCACCGCCGGGTCTTTGCGCAGCAGTTCGCCGATGGCAGGACGCATGGCATGCCACTGGCGCTTTACCTCGTCGAAGGCCGCGGCGTGCGCAACGCTTGCCCCCTGCCAGCGGCGGAACGCGTGCAGATCGACCTGACGCACGTCGCCGCCAGCGAGCAGTGCGAGCCAGACGCGGGCCTCCTGACGGAGTACGTCGTCGCGCGAGCGTCCCGGGTCGGCCGGGCCGCTCGAATCAGTCGGATATCCAGGTGGCAAGGGTGTTCTCATGGTGATGCATGTCGCGTGTTCAGTTTCGTAACCCTGTGCTTTCGGGTGCCCATGCTTTTCTCATTCACCGGGCAGAATATTTTTGCCCTTCATATGGATGACATTTTTCGTCACGCTTTTCCGCCAGATTTTTTTGACGCCCGTGGGGGTGGCGATCGGGCGGCCATATGCTCCGCACAAAATGCCTGCGCCCGCCGCAATTCATGCTCGACAACGCTCACCGACACGCCGAGGTGTGCCGCGACGTCCTTTTGCGGCATACCTTCCCAGCGCACGAGCAACAACACGTCGCGCCGGCGCTGCGGCAATCGGCCGATGACACGCATGAGCGCCTCCATCTCTGCGCGCGCATCGGCGGTCTGTTCGGGGCCCGGCGCGGGGTCCGGCATTTCGAGAATTTCGTCGATATCGCTCGCACTCGCCTGTTGGCTATGGCTGCGCAGATGATTGATGGCGATGTTGGTTGCCATGCGCAGCAGGAAACCGTGCGGATTGAGCACCGTTTCCTGATCCTCTAACCGCGTGAGCCGCAGCCAGGTGTCGTGCAGCGCGTCTTCGGCAAGCTCCGGGTTGCGCAGCGAACGCACGAGATGACGCTTCAGATCGCCATAGCGCTTCGACAGATAGGCCATCAGCGCCAGCCGGACTTCCTCGGTCATGGCTAATGCCCCCCGGGGCGGCAGGCCGGCCCGTCGGGCGATTCGGGCAGGATCAGCATGGCGATGGGCTGCGGGAGGTCGAGCATCGGCGGCTGCGAGATACGCACACGCGATAGCGTGTCGATCAGCGGCCGATTCATCGGCGGCCCGCTTTTGGCCGATGAGGTCGATGAGGTCGATGAGGCCGATGGAGTCGACTGGGCCGACAGGATCGTGACGTCGACAACCTGCCCGTCCGGGGCGACCCGAAAGCGCAGCAGCGCCCGGTAGCGCGAGAGCGCCGTGCGTGGGTTGTCGCAAATTGCCTGCCAGACTTCGGACTGCACGAGCGCGTCGTAATTCGCCAGACGCGCTCGCTCGGCGCGCTGGCGCGCCTCTCGTTCGAGCGTGGCCGCGCCGCCCGGCACCAGCACGAAGGTAGTCACGCCCTGACTGCTGGCCGTCTCCACGACAAGCCCCGTGCCGCTGACCAGCAGGCGCAGCGCTTCGAGCGGTGTGTAGCGCCCCGACACAGCGGTGGCCATGCGCCCAGCGACAAGCGCGCTGCTGAACACAGCGGCGCGGCCGGAAACCGTGGAAAACCTATCCAGTGCCATATCGAGGGGTTGTGCGGGAATATCGAACGTGAACCGTCGCTCGGCGGTGTCTTCGGACGCCGATGCGGCGGCCTCAGGCGATTGCGCGAACGCGCTCCCGAATGCGCACAGGAAACTCAAGCCGCACATAACGCTGGCCAGCACTAGCCCACTGGCCGATGGCGGATTGCCTCTCATTTCGGTGGCACGATTGTCGGAGTTCTAAGCATGCGTGGAACCGCTGTCTCGCCAGCACTGTCGTTGAATAATGTGAATTTTCAGTGACAAACGACAGACTTTCGAGACGGCAAACGTCTTTCCGACAGCGCCTTTGGGTTAGCACATCAAGCCTCGTCCGGGCACATGGACTGGCTTTGATCGCGCGACGGCATCGTGCCGCGCCTTGCCGGGCGACGTTCAGTGCGCACGCCACCGTGTGCCGTACGGCCCGTGCGCATGGCGCAGTAGTCGAGGGTCTGGCGCAGGAGCGTGTCGACCTTGCGCAGCGACAGGCCGTAGCGGGCGGCCACCTCTTCGCGGGTGAGGTCGTCGACGCGCAACTCCATGAGCACACGCCGGTGGTGACCCGACATGTCTTCCAGTGCGCGGGCAAGCGCCGCCAGCTCGGAACGGGCATCGGCCACGGCTTCCGGGCCGGGCCCGCGATCGGGCAGAACGTCGAAGATATCGTTCTCGTCGGCGACGGAGGCCCACATGCGCCGCCCGCGCATCTGGTCGACGGCGAGGTTGTAAGCCATGCGGTAAACGTAGGTCTCGGCACTGCGAACGGCGTCGGGCAGCGTAGCACTGCCCAAACGCACCCAGGCCTCGTGCAGGCTGTCGCTCGCCGTATCGGAGCAGCCGAGGCGGCGCGACAGACGGCTGAGCAACCGGTCGTAGTTCGACGTCAGGCACTCGCGCAGTTGTGCACCGGCGGGGTTTTCCCGTCCGGATTCGTCGTTGTGGCGAGGCGCTGCTGCCGCATCGCCGACCTCCCCGGGCTGACCCGATCCATGCTCGGTACTCAGATCCACGGCAGTCTCTCCCGTGGTCCGGCTTCTCCCCGCTTGCCCTGCACAAACATTGTGTGCCCCCGATACCGATGAACGTTTCGCTCTGCCATTGACTACGGCTTCAATGACATGACGAACGGCGACGGGGAAATCCGCACACTTTTTTTGTAACGGGGGGGTGTGACCGGTTGCGGGCGAAGGGGCGAAAGTGGGTGCCGACGCGCGGCACGGCCCATCCTAGCCTGACCGGACGGTCTTTGGCGCGACTTTCAACCACCCGTCGCCAGACATCGTTGGTGATAAACGCCCTTCACGCCCTTCACGCAGATCGCGATGATCTTCGCGAGGACCGGATCACCTGGAACGAGTCGAAACGAGATTTGTTCCACTGGAAGGCGGGTCGGTTTTTCCCGGCAAAAGCAAGAACGTCTCCGGGCGCGTGCCACGCCACTTCGTAACTTCCGCGTTTGCAGTCAACCTATAGGCTCGTAAGATTGGACGAGCAACGTCATACAGTCGGTCAGGATCGGGCCCGTACATGTAGAGGTAGCCGTCATTTCCATCAAGGTGTAATTCGCTTTCGCTCAGTTCGCCCACTTGGGCGCGTTTGATGGCTTTTCCAAGACGCGCCTCGAGACTCCTAACGGTTGCATAGTCCGTTCGGTAGTAGTCGAAATGAACACTCACGGCCGGCCCGGCATGCTTCTCGGATTGCTCAACCGCCAACGCGCTGCCAACGAATGACACAAAGCAAAGAAAGATGGGGAGTGCTGAAATTCGAAACATCGGCGATACCTTATGAGCAGGAAGACTGCAATTTCGTCTAGACGTGGGGGTATCGTCAAGCGTCTACGAGTCCGAGAAAATCCATGTTGAAACATTGCTGTTTCTGTTTTTTCGCTCGCCCCGGATACACTGAATTCCCCGCGACCCAATACACATGAGGGATGTGATTTTAAGAAATCGATAACGTTGAACCACCATGTTGGCACTCGGTGAGCTTGTGCCAGCGCGCAGAGGCCGGCCGGGAGCCGTCATCCACTCGTCGGAGGCTCCGTGTTGCGATGGGACGTGTCTCGCTCCGATATGTGATCAAGCAAATACGCCACAAACCGGGTGAGTTTCGGCAACGGGCGCTGGTCGCGCCGATAGACGATGTGAACCGGTCGAGGTCGGGGCGAATAGGCTTGCAACACTTGCACCAACGTTCCACTGGCCAGATCGGAGGCTACCAGGATCTCCGGTTGCAGCAACAGGCCTGCCCCTGCGATTGCCGCCATCCGCAAGCCGTTGCCATCGTTGCAAGTAAACATTGAATCAGTCGTGGCATCCGGGCTGTCGTCATTCTCCAAACGCCATCCGCCGTGGCTACGCCACATCGAGTGAGACAGGACCTGATGTGCGCTCAGATCTTGCGGTGTCTGCGGACGCCCGTATTGCGCGAGATAACCCGGCGATGCGCAAATGACCATTCGATATGCGGTCAACGGTTTTGCAATCAAGTCGGCATCGCCCAAGTCACCGATGCGGATTGCGACGTCAAAACCGTCGTCAATCAGATCAACGTTGCGATTGGATAATTCCAGCTCGATGCGCACGAGCGGATACTTCTGACGGAAAGTCGCGGCAAGCGGGGCGATGACGCAACCGCCAAAGGTGATCGGCGCGCTGATACGCAACGTACCGGACGGAGACGCGCGAAGCCGTTCAACCGAAGTTTCGGCAATACGCATGTGTTCAAGCGCGCGCTTCACATCTTCGAAAAAAACTCGGCCGGCATCGGTCAGATTCTGCCGGCGCGTGGTGCGCTCTAGCAGGCGCGCACCGAGACGCTCCTCAAGGTCACGCACGTATTTACCGACCATGACCGCGGATATCTCCATCCGTTTGGCGGCTTCGGTAAAGTTTCCTCCCTCCACGACAGCGACGAAGGTTTCCATGGCACGCAACTTATCCATATTGCGAACTGGTGGTTAGTAGTGTCAGAAATTAGAGCATATTTATGGCACTTTTGATTCAGGGAAGAATGGTGACGTTCGAATCTGAATTCAAAAAGGAGTGGTGATGAAGATCGTCGTCGTGGGTGCGGGAGGGGACGTGGGTCGTTCCGTAGCGGATGAGCTTGCTAGAGATGACAAGCACGAGGTGATTCGTGTCGGTCGAACGCGGGGGGATGATCAGGTTGACATTACTAGCGACGAAAGCGTGAGCGCATTGTTCGAGCGGATCGGTACCGTCGACGCCATCATTATTGCGGCTGGCAATGTCATTCTGGAGCCGGTTGTAAAGATGACGGCGGCCGATTTCCATAAGGGCTTGCAGGACAAGCTGCTCAGTCAGGTACGCGTCGCGCTAATTGGTCAACATTACCTGCGAGATGGCGGATCGATTACGCTGACTTCCGGCATCGCGGTAGATGATCCCATTGCGCAAGGCGCCCATGCTGCCGCGTCGAATGCCGGGATCGAAGGGTTCGTGCGTGCTGCTGCGTGCGATTTTCATCGAGGCATACGCATCAATGCCGTTAGTCCGACCGTGTTGATTGAATCGATGAACCGATTTGGTCCGTTCTTTCCAGGCTACGAAGGCGTGCCCGCGGCACGTGTCGCAATGGCCTACCGGCGTAGCGTCGAAGGGGTACACAGCGGTCGCATATATCGGGTCGGCCATTGAGAAATGGGCTGGTGACACTCTCGCTAGCGCTTTGTGCCGTCGGTTTTCGCATGTGCGGATGGAAAAATTGAGATGCTGGATTGCGCGGGCGTCCCCGCGCACCATCACCTCCCGTTACCAGCCGCGATGCCACCCATAGCGCGGATGCCACCATCCCCAGCCATGGTGTGGGTGATACCGCCACGAATAACCTGGGCCCGGCACCACCCCAACCGGCGCAACGTAGACAACGCCTGCCGGGGCAACTGCCGCTGGTTCAACTGGCGCGACGACACAGCCGGACAGCGAGGCTCCCAACAGCAGCGACGCGACCAACGTGTAACAGCGTTTTGATTTCATTTTGACCACCCAATCGTTGTTGCCGGCGGATTGCGCCGAAACTTACTGCCAGCCCGGGTGGCGCGCCCGGTAGTACTCAAGCGCTGCGACGCGTTCCTGCTCGGCTTGCCGCGCAAGTTGCTCTGCTCGCGCCATGTGGCCGCCGAACTCGCCGCCGTGTTCCATTTGGATGACGTGCATTTCCTCGATTGACCGTTGAAGATCATGCGTGGCTGCCATGGCCTTGTCGTGAAGTTCATCGGCAAACGCGACATTCACCATCAAAGCCGCGCACAAAAGCATGGGGATAGTTTTGAGTTTCATCGGTATCTCTCTTCCTTGTTGAGTTGAAACGAGTGGGCCTTGCCGTAGTAACGCCCGGTCGCCGACGAATGTTGACGCGACACCTACGTGGATTTGTAAGCCTGTATTACCCGGCATTACGTCTCTGCGGGCGGGCTGTTCCAGTTGGACCGATGCGCAGTCGACTCGCCGGAGCTGAGCTGGCACGAGCCGTCAATGTCCATCGTCGCAGTCGCTGGCTTCCTCAACAGTCACGGTCGCCAAAAGCCGCATCGATTACGACGTGACCATTCGCAAACACGATTGCCTCGGGAGGCCACTCCGGTATTAGGTGTGAACAGGTGAGATTTTGGGTGAAGAAGGGAGACGATCGGAATTCGCAGAAGGACCCCGCCTGGTGCTACCAGACGATGTTTCGCGCGAATTTCAGGGAAGAAGTGAGACCGACAAAACCGATGCCAAAACGGGGAGTTGGTGCGAGGAAGGGGACTCGAACCCCTACACCCTTTCGGGCGTCAGGACCTAAACCTGGTGCGTCTACCAATTTCGCCATCCTCGCAGCCCGTGGGTGTCGGTCACCTCGGTAAGGTGTCGACATCCCGGCATCGGGTCGACGGCATGCGGTCCAGTCGGACATGAAAAGGGGCGACTGATCGCCCCGCTGCATGCGTCAAAGCAGGCGAGCATTCTACACGAACTGAAAATCGTCGGCAATCGTTCAACGCTTGGCCATTCAATGCCCAAATCCCATCGCTGCACGCCCGGGTTGATGCCCGTGAAGCGGGTGCCGATACTGACATTGCCCCCCTTCATAAGGAGCTCTCGAATGACCGCCCCCTCCCACACGTCAACGACGGCCCGCAAACACCTAGAGCCATCACCAGAACATCCGATCGCAATCACACCCGCAACCACTCGCGTCGTCGTGCGCGCCAACGGCCGCACCATTGCCGATACGCGCAACGCTCTCACGCTTTGCGAAGCTTCGTATCCACCCGTGCAGTACATCCCGCGCAAAGACGTCGACATGTCGCGCCTGACACCCACCGCGCATCACACCTATTGCCCCTATAAGGGCGACGCGTCTTACTACTCCATCACCGATTTGGGCGAGGCCGGCGAAAACGTGATCTGGACCTACAACACGCCATTCGACGCCGTCAAACCCATCGCCACCTACCTCGCGTTCTACCCGGACCGCGTCGACAGCATCGACACCAGCGAGCGCCTCGACGACTGATCGTCCTTGCCCGACCCGCCTCGGGACAGCAATGCTAGAATTCGCCCCAATTCATGGCATTGCCCCGGCTGCGCGCCCGCGCGCCAACGTTCGGGCCAATGACCCGACCGATACCCCGAAGCGCATGCAACCCCACGAGACAGCCGACGACAATGTCGGCACCCCCGCCGGCCCCACACAGGCCAACGCGTATTGCCGTCAGAAAGCGGGGCCGCAAGGCTCGGCGCTCTACTACGCCCTGCTGCAATTGCCGCCGTCCAAACGCGATGCCGCCTACGCCGTGCACGCGTTCTGTCAGGAAATCGCCGACATTCACAGCGCTGTGCACGACCCCGGCGTCGCGCACGCAAAGCTCGACTGGTGGCGTCAGGAACTCACGAATCTCTTCGCAGGCAAGCCGGTGCATCCGGTCACGCGAGCGCTCGCGCCGGTGGTCAAGGACTCGGGTCTGTCGCGCACCGCGTTCGACGCGGTGCTGCATGGCGCAGAGATGGATCTGTCGCAGATGCGCTATCTGGATTTCGCCGGCCTGAATCACTACTGCGACGCCGCCGGTGGCGCCCCCGCCGAACTCGCCTCGCATGTGTATGGCTTCGACGACGCGCAGACGCCCGCACACGCGCGTGCGCTCGGCCATGCCATCGCGCTGGCACGGCGCGTCACCGAGGCGGGCGTCGATGCCCGCGCTGGATACGTCTATTTCCCGATCGATGAATTGCAACGCTTTGGCGTGACCGCCGCGGATATTCAGAACGGCAAGTATTCGCCGGAATTTCTCGCGCTGATGAAGTTTCAGGATGCGCGGGCACGCAAGGCTATCCGCGAGGCAATGGCCGCCATTCCCAAGCGCGACCGCCGCAAGCAAAAGCCGCTGCTCGCACTCGCCGCCCTGCAACTCGCCCTGCTCGACGAAGTCGCCGCGAGCGACTATCAGGTGCTGCACCAACGCATCGATCTCACGCCGCTGCGCAAGTTCTGGCGCGCCTGGCGAGCACGGTAAGCGACTGGCGGCACGCTGCCGCCAGTCAGCAACACCGTGCTACGCCCGCAGAATATCCAGCGGACGGAATGGGCCACCCAGCACCGATTGCGGGTTGAGCCCCCACCACCGCTGCAACACCGTCGCGTAGACATCGCGGAAGTCGACGGCGAACGGCAGGTTGCCGTTGCCGTCGAGCCGGTCCAGTCGCGGCACGTCGCCATACATCCCGCCACGCACGCGCCCACCCGCCACAAAGTGCGGCGCCACCGTGCCGTGATCGGTGCCGCTGCTCTGATTCTCGCGCGGGCGCCGGCCAAACTCGGCATACGTCACGATCATCGTCGACTGCCAGCGGTTCAACTCGGTCAGCCCGGCGCGCAGCGCCATCATCCCATCCGCCAACTGCCGCAACAGGTTGGCCTGCTGCCCCGGCTGGTTCTGGTGCGTATCGAATCCGTTCAGCGTCAGGCGAAGCACGGCCACGCCGCGCCCGGGCTGCGGCACCCCCGTCGGCGAATCGGCCGCAGCCACCACCTGCAAGGCGGTCTTCACCACGTTGCCGAATGCGCCTTGCGGCATCGGCGTCTTGAGCACGTATTGCCCCTGACGCGGGCGCAAGCCATCGGCCGCCTTCACGATATCGTTCTCAACGCGCAGCACATGCGCCAGCGCCGGGTTGCTTACCTGCGCCGCATTGGCAGACGCGAGGCTGGCGTCGCGCAGAAACTGCGCCGGGTTGGTCAGCGTGACCGCGCGTGCACCACCCGCCAGCGGCCCTAGCTCCGCGCTGCCGACGATCACACCATCGGCATCGAAACCGGTCGGCACCGCGTGCTCGGCGAACGCTCGCGAGAGCCAGCCGTCGCGCAGGTACTCGTCGGAGCGCGACGCGGTGTTCCAGATTTCGATCGAACGGAAGTGCGACAGATTCGGCTGCGGATACCCCACGCCCTGCACGATCGCCAACTCCTTTGCCTGCCACATCGGCATGAGCGCCCGCAGCGACGGATGCAGCCCGCTGCGATCATCAAGTTGCACGACCTGATCACGCTTGATGCCGATCGTCGGGCGCAGCGTCGCGTAGGCAGGATCGGCGTAAGGGATCACCGTATTCAAACCGTCATTGCCGCCCTTCAATTCGATCAGGATCAGCAGATTGCCGTAATTGCTCGCCCCGGCAAGCGTCCCCGGGAACGCACCGCCGAGCGATTGCGTGGCGGCCAGCAACGGTGCCGGGGTCAGCCATGCGGCCCCGAGGCCACCGGCGAATGTCAGAAAATCGCGTCGATGCATGTCACACCTCACTTCAACTGATAAGCCGGATCCATCAACAACGCCTGCAAATACGCCGCACTATTCTCGCTGGCCGTTTGCGGTGCCGCCGGTGCAAACGGCAGTACCGCCCGCTGCAAAGCGTCACGCGTGCTCGCCTCGGGCACATCGACCGGCCCCAATGCATAGGGTTGCAGCCAGCGCGCCAGATCGAACCGAACGCCGGCCACCGTGCGCGGCATCGATTGCGGCTGGTACGCCGTGCGCTGAACACCCGGGCGCGCCGTCACCATCGGCGGCGCCATCGCCGGGCCGCCCGCGTTGGCGTTTTCCGTCGCACGGAACATGCGCTCGACGAACTGCTTGCGCGCCAGCAGCGTCGTGCTGTCGATCCACGCGTCGCCGCCGGGCCAGCCCTTCACATTAGGCGGGCGGAACAAGTCCTGCCCGAGTACCCGCATCTGCTGAGCGAGCATCGCCGGATCGTCGTAGCCGATGTCGAACTCACGCACGGTATCCGTCACGAACTCCGATGGAGATTTGACCAGCGTGCCGCGCGTTCGTGCGTCCCAGAATGCGGGCGTCAGCAGCAGCGCCTTCAATGCCGCGCGAATGTCGTAACCGCTCGAACGGAAGACGTCGGCCACGCGGGTGACTTGCGCAGTGTCGGGGGTCGGCGAGACGAACTCGCGCCACAGCTTGGTCGTGACGAACGTCGCCGTCTCGGGCCGGGCGAGCAGAATGTCGAGCATCTGGTCGCCATCGAAATTCCCCGTCTGGCCGAGCACGGTCTTGGTATCGGTGTCGTGGAAATTCGGCCGCCAGAGATAAGTCATCGTCGGCCGGTCGATGCTCCAGCCGGTGTAGGCCCTTGCCGCCTCGCGCACGTCCAGTTCGGTGTAGTGCCCCTCGCCCAGCGTGAACAGTTCCATCACTTCGCGCGCGAAGTTCTCGTTCGGGTGGCCCTTGCGGCTGCCCGCCCCGTCGAGATAGATCAGCATCGCCGGGTCTTTCGACACGCTGTGCAGCAGGGTGCCGAAGTTGCCCAGTGCATTGGCACGCAGCAATACGTTTTGGCGATAGAGCACCCCCGGCTCGCGCACCTTGTCGTCGCTTGAGACAAAGTGGTTGTGCCAGAACATGGTCATGCGCTCGGTAAGGGGTGACGGCGTGGTCGCCATTTCCTGCGCCCACCAGCCAGCCAACTGGTTCGCCATGAGATTGCGTCGCTGGTCGAGTGCGCGACGCTGTTCTTGGGTCAAGTTCTTGACCGCCTCGCCGTAGAGCGGCGCCTCGTTGACCCACGCGGGCACCGGTGTCACCGCGGTGCGGCGAGTCTCTGCGAGCAACCGGTCAACCGCGTCGGCACGCGTCAAGCCGACAAACGGGGCCAGCTCACGTGCGTCGGGGGCGTAACCGGTCCGTGTAAGGAGAAAGCGGGCATCGCCCTCGCTCAACGTGCGCTGAGCCGGATCGGCAACGGCGGGCGGGCGGGCTGCGCGGTGCGAGGCATGTTGCGTGGCCGTGGCTGGCTTGGCACCGGCGTTCTGCCCGGGTAGTGCTGTCAGCGCGACTACCGCCACCATCGCTGCGGCGAGAGATGACCGGGCAGTTGCCGCGCTATCGGGCCGAACGAACCGTTCGGAAAAGAGACGTCCCGGCCAACGGTGGACGCAAAAAAAGCCAGCGTCGGTCGAGGCTGGCTGGATTCGGTTCGGCTTCATGAGGCGCTCGCATCACAGGGGGCAACGTTGGCGAACGGGGCTGGGCTTCGTCTATAAGCGGATCAGTGGCTATACAACTCGCGCACCGCATCCTGAATATGCTGACGAAGCAAGCGCCGGTCTTCCGGGGTCATATGGCCGTTGGGACGGCGGCCCGCCGGCGGATTCGGCAGATCGTCGGCACGACGCTCGGCATTCGAATCGCTGGCAGGTGAATTCTTTGGCGCGTTGCGTTGCTGCGGCGAAGCACGCTCGACCTTCGGTGCGGCGTGCGTCTGAGCGCTGAAATGCGGCACGGGACGGGCATACGTCACGCTCAGGTGTCCCCAGAGCATGATCCCCCCGAACAGTAGCGAAAACTCAGCAGCCCATCTCATCTTTTGCGTATGTCCTTCATGCCACGCGGCAGGTTTTCGCCCTGGCAGGGGTGCAAGTGTACCCACTGCCTATGGTCAGCGCACAAGCCGTAGGGTAAATTATGTAACCCTTTGTAACCCGCTTTGGCGGCCTCCTCAGTTCGCGGCATTTCGAGCTAAGATACGTGGCATGGAAAATAAAAACGCTTCCAAAATTCTGGTTGTCGACGACGATCCGCGCTTGCGCGACTTGCTGCGTCGTTACCTCGGGGAACAGGGCTTCAATGTCTTCGTGGCCGAAAATGCCACGGCCATGAACAAGCTTTGGGTGCGCGAGCGGTTCGATCTGCTCGTGCTGGACCTGATGCTCCCCGGTGAAGACGGTCTCTCTATTTGCCGCCGTCTGCGTGGCGCCAACGACCGCACGCCGATCATCATGTTAACGGCCAAGGGCGAGGATGTCGACCGAATCGTCGGCCTCGAAATGGGTGCGGACGATTATCTGCCGAAACCCTTCAATCCGCGCGAACTCGTCGCCCGCATTCACGCCGTGCTGCGCCGTCAGGCCCCGCCTGAACTCCCCGGTGCGCCCAGTGAAACCATGGAGACGTTCGAGTTCGGTGACTTCGCCCTGAACCTCGCGACGCGCACACTCACCAAGAACGGTCAGGAAATTGCACTGACCACCGGTGAGTTCTCCGTGTTGAAGGTCTTCGCCCGTCATCCGCGTCAGCCGCTCTCTCGCGAGAAGCTGATGGAGTTGGCACGCGGTCGCGAATACGAAGTCTTCGACCGCAGCCTCGACGTGCAGATCTCGCGTCTTCGCAAGCTGATCGAGCCCGACCCGGGCAGCCCGCGTTTCATCCAGACGGTCTGGGGCCTGGGCTACGTCTTCATCCCGGACGGCGGCGCGTGATCGCTCGGCTTTACGTCTCACGCAACAAAACGACGCCGGTCGCGACCTCTTCGCGCACCGGCGTCGTGTCTTATCCGGGCGGGCCACTGATGGCCGGCCGGGCAACCGTGCACGCACGCATTTCGCATTAGACGGAGCAACCCCATGCATCCGATCCGGATGGTACGCGGGCTGTTCGGCGGTCTGTTCTGGCGTACCTTCTTCCTGATTGCCCTGCTGATCGGCGTGAGTCTGGCCGCCTGGTATCAGAGCTTTCGCGTGATCGAGCGCGAACCGCGCGCCCAACGCGTGGCGCAGCAACTCGTGTCGATCGTCAAACTCACGCGCACCGCCCTGCTCTACTCCGAGCCCGATCTGCGCCGCGCGCTCTTGCAGGATCTCGAGAGCAACGAAGGCATTCGCGTCTACCCGCGCGAACCCGCCGACAAGATCGAGAAGCAGGCCGGCGGCGTGGTGACGGATCTGATCACGCGCGACGTACAGCGCCGGCTCGGCACCGACACGGTGATCGCCTCGTCGGTCAACGAAATCCCCGCGATGTGGATCAGCTTCAAGATCGATGAAGACGACTACTGGGTCGCCATCGAACAAGACCGCATCGACACCGCCACCGGTTTGCAGCTGTTCAGTTGGGGCACGTTCGCGCTGGCGCTCTCGCTGATCGGGGCGGCCTTCATCACGGCGCTGGTGAACCGGCCATTCGCGCGACTTGCACACGCGGCCCGCGCCATCGGCGGCGGCCACCGGCCCGACCCCTTGCCGGAGCGCGGCATGGGTGAGGCCGCCGAGGCGAACCGCAGTTTCAATCAGATGGTGCAGGAACTTGAGCGGCTGGAAGCCGACCGGGCACTGATGCTCGCGGGCATCTCGCACGATCTGCGCACGCCGTTGGCGCGTCTGCGGCTGGAAACCGAAATGAGCCCCTCGGAAGAATCGGTCAAGCGCGACATGATCAGCGACATCGAACAGATGGACGAGATCATCGGCCGCTTCCTCGATTACGCCCGGCCAGCCTCGCGCACTGTGCTGCAAACCATCGATCTCTCGGAGACCGTGCGCGAAACGGTGCATGCGTTCGAGGGGCGCGAAGATTTGAACATCACGGTCGAACTGGGCGAAGAGGCCTTCGTGCTCGCCGAGCGCACCGACCTGAAGCGTCTGCTCAACAACCTGATCGAGAATGCCCGCAAGTACGGACGCGATGCCGTGAGCGACATCGCCAACGTGCACATCACGACGCGTGTCCTTGGCGAGCGCGTCGAGATGCGAGTGCGCGATACCGGCCCGGGCATTCCCGAGGAGCAACTCGCGCTGGTCTTCCGTCCGTTCTACCGCGTCGACACCGCCCGCACCAAAGCCGACGGCACGGGGCTCGGCATGGCCATCGTGCAGCGCATCGCGTCGCGCTACAAAGGGCAGGCAACGCTGAGTAACGTGCGCCCCGGCTCCGGCCTTGAAATCATCGTGTCATTTCCGCTTGCTAAATAAGGCGTATCGTGCGGAAATTGGGCCTCGCGAATGGGGTCCCGAATCGCTTCATGAAAGCCCTCACCTCGGGCCACTCACAAAATCCTATCGACGGGATTTGATTTAACTATCCCCGCCATAAATACAAACTATTGCTGTCGATCATTCGATAGCGTATAATCCGTTAGTTGCCCGGGATCGCGTGAACCCGGGTAGTTGCAGGTTGCGATGTATTTGAAGACATCCAACGTTAACCGCATCAATTAAGGAGTAAATCGATGAAAACTGTCGGCGACAAACTCGAAGCGTTCTCGGTAGAAGCGGCAAAGCCTGGTTTTAACAACCACGAAGAAAACGGCGTGTCGGCTTTCGAAACCATCACCGAAGCCTCGTTCCCGGGCAAGTGGAAGATCATTTACTTCTACCCGAAGGACTTCACCTTCGTGTGCCCGACCGAAATCGTCGAATTCGGCAAGCTGAACGGCGACTTCGCCGATCGCGACGCTGTGCTGCTCGGCGGTTCGAGCGACAACGAATTCGTGAAGCTGGCATGGCGCCGTGAGCACAAGGACCTGAACAAGCTGAACCACTACTCGTTCGGCGATGTGACCGGTTCGCTGATCGACCAGCTCGGCGTGCGTGACAAGGAAGCTGGCGTGGCCCTGCGTGCAACGTTCATCGTTGACCCGCACAACGTCATCCAGCACGTTTCGGTGAACAACCTGAACGTTGGCCGTAACCCGGAAGAAGTGCTGCGTATTCTGGACGGTCTGCAAACGGACGAACTCTGCCCGTGCAACCGTGCGGTCGGTGGCAACACGCTGTAAGTTTTGCCTCGAAGCCCGCGCGAGCGGGCTTTTTCAGCCCAACGCAATAGGAGAAATTTATGGAATTCCTGAACGCGATTAAGGCGCAGATTCCCGATTACGCCAAGGACATCCGCCTGAACCTCGACGGTACGATCGCTCGTTCCTCGCTGGAAGGCACCGATGCCGTGGGCGTGGCCCTTGCCGCTGCGTTTGCCGCGAAGAGCCAGCCGCTGATCAAGGCCATTCGTGAATCGGGTGTGCTGCCCCCGGAAGAGCTGGAAGGCGCGTTGACCGCTGCCGCGCTCATGGGCATGAACAACACGTGGTACCCGTATCTCGAGATGGCGGACAACGCCGAGCTCAAGAACGAGAAGGCCCAACTGCGCATGAACGCCTACGCCACCCGGGGCGGCGTGGATCAGCGACGCTTCGAGATGTACGCGCTGGCCGCGTCCATCGTCGGCAAGTGCCACTTCTGCGTGAAGTCGCACTATCACCTGCTCGCCACCGAACAAGGCATGAGCACCGCGCAACTGCGTGACGTCGGCCGTATCGCCGCTGTCATCAATGCTGCCGCGCAAGTGATCGCTGCCGAAGCGGCATAAAGTCGGAGGTCATCGTCAGGCTTTCGTCTGACGACGCACCAAGCAAAACGGCGCTGCCGGGTTCAACCCCGCAGCGCCGTTTTCATTGGCAGCCGTTCGGGGGCATCACCCCCTCACATCTCAAGCCTTACGCGCCCATCAGCAACGCCGCCGCTTGTGCCTCGATGCCTTCCTGACGGCCGAGATAGCCGAGCTTCTCGTTGGTTTTGGCCTTCACGTTGACCTGACCGACGGTAATCCCCAGCGCGTCGGCAATCGACTGCGTCATCGCGGCGATATGCGGGGCCAGCTTCGGCGCCTGTGCAATCACCGTGCAGTCGATGTTGACGATCTCGTAACCCTGCGCACGCACGCGGCGCATTGCCTCTTGCAGCAAAACGACGCTGTTTGCCCCCTTGAACGTCGGGTCCGTGTCCGGGAAGTGACGGCCGATGTCGCCGAGCGCCGCCGCGCCGAGCACGGCATCGGTGATCGCGTGCAGCAGCACGTCGGCGTCCGAGTGGCCGAGCAGGCCGCGATCGAACGGAATGGTCACGCCGCCCATCACCAGCGGACGGCCGGGGACGAGCGCATGCACGTCATAACCCTGACCGATGCGAAGTTTGGACAAGGCGGCGAGCGAAATGGAAGAAACAGCTTGTTCAGTCATGAAGGGATCGTCAAATGCAGGAGACCCAGCTTACGCCGGGCGAGCCGCGCCGAGAAAAGCCTCGGCCAGCGCGAAATCTTCGGGATACGTGACCTTGAAGTTGCGCAGACTGCCACGCACGAGCTTGGGGGCATGCCCCATGCGCTCGATGGCGCTGGCCTCATCGGTCACTTCGGCACCGGCGGCAAGTGCGTCTTCGAGCGCCTGACGCAGCATGCCGAGACGGAACATCTGCGGCGTTTGTGCCTGCCAAAGGCCGTCGCGCGATTCGGTTGCGGCCACGGCCGCCAGTCCACCGGCAGCCGCCGGTGCGTCTTCACGCTTGAGCGTATCGGCCACGGGCAGCGCCAGAATGCCGCCGACGGGGTCGTCGCGCAGGGCTTCGACCAACGTGCGGATCAGCGCCGGGGTGATGCCCGGGCGTGCCGCGTCGTGCACGAGCACCCAGTCGCTGTCCTGCGCGCCGAATTCGGTCAGCGCCTGAAGACCGCCAAGCACCGACGCGTGACGCGACGCCCCGCCGCAGCGGCGCACGGCAAAACGCAGAGGGCCAAAGCGGCGGCCATCGAAGTGATTGTCGTCCGGCGCCAGCACCAGCACGGTCTGGGCGAACTCGGAACAGGCGTCAAACGCGGCGAGCGCATAGTGAAGCATGGCGCGTCCGCCCACGCTCCGGTACTGCTTGGGCACGTCGGCCCCGGCGCGCACACCGGCCCCGGCGCACGGGATGACAGCAAAAAGTCGGTCGCTCACGATAAAACGCAGGTAAGGGTAAAGCGGGGATTTTATAATAGACGCTGATCTTCACGGGGCCCCATCTTCATGGAGCCCCGTGCTTTGCCATTTCTGCAACGCTTTTCTATGTCATCCGCTAACGCCATATCCCGTAATACCGTGCCTGTGCCGCTCGTGAAAGCGGGACAGCGTTACGCCTTCGCCGGTGCCCACGCGTCGTCTGACGCCCTGCTCATCGCCCGCTACTTCGAAGCCAATCGGGAGCGCATGCCGCTGCTCGCGGTTGTCTGCGCGCAGGCGACCGACGCGCTGCGGCTCCAGCAAGAACTCAAGTGGTACGCGCCCGAGGCGCGCGTGCGCCTGCTGCCCGACTGGGAAACGTTGCCTTACGACACGTTCTCGCCGCACCAGGACCTGATCTCGGAACGGCTGGCCACCTTGCACGATCTCGGCGAAAAACGCTGCGACATTGTGCTCGTGCCCGCCACCACCGCGCTCTACCGCATGGCGCCGGCCAGCTTCATGGCGGCCTACACGTTCTACTTCCGGCAAGGCGAACGGCTTGACGAAGCGAAGCTGAAGTCGCAGTTCACGCTCGCCGGTTACGAGCACGTGTCGCAGGTGATGCGTCCCGGCGAGTACTGCGTGCGCGGCGGTCTGATCGATCTGTTCCCGATGGGCTCGCCACTGCCCTATCGTCTCGATCTGTTCGACGACACGGTCGACAGCATCCGCGCTTTCGATCCGGACACGCAGCGCAGCCTCTATCCGGTCAAGGAAGTGCGCCTGCTCCCGGGCCGAGAATTCCCATTCGACGAACCCGCCCGCACCGCGTTTCGCGGTCGCTGGCGCGAGGTGTTCGAAGGCGACCCGAGCCGCAGCACGATCTACAAAGACATGGGCAGCGGCGTGCCCTCCGCGGGCATCGAGTACTACCTGCCGCTGTTCTTCGAAGAGACGGCCACGCTCTTCCACTATCTGCCGCCCGACGCCCAGTTGGTGTTCGTCGGCGATCTGGAAGGTGCGATCCAGCGCTTCTGGAACGACACGCGTCAGCGCTACAACTTTCTCTCGCACGACCGCGAGCGCCCGGTGCTGCCGCCCGAGCAACTGTTTCTGCTCGATCAGGACTTCTTCACGTTCGCCAAGCCGTTCGCCCGCCTGACGCTGGCGAAGCCCGGCGACGGCAGTTGGGCGATCCCGCTGCCGACGATCTCGGTCAACCGTCGCGCCGACGATCCACTGGCCGCGCTACGCGCGTATCTCGCCCGCACGCCCGCGCGTGTGCTGCTCTGCGCCGACTCCGCGGGCCGTCGCGAGACGCTGCTGCAACTGCTGCACGACAACGATCTGCGCCCGGTCTCGGTCGAATCGCTGGAAGATTTTCTGACCTCGGATGCGCGCTTCGCGATTGGCGTCGCACCGCTGGCCTCGGGCTTTCTGCTGCCGACGGAAGACCTCGCGTTCATCACCGAGAACGAGCTTTACGAAGGCCTGGCACGCCGTGTCGGCAAACGCCGTCAGGAACAGGCGACGTCGGTCGACTCGATGGTGCGCGACCTCGCCGAGCTCAAGGTCGGCGACCCGGTGGTGCATAGCCAGCACGGCATCGGCCGCTATCAGGGGCTGATCAGCATGGACCTCGGCGAAGGTGAAACCGAGTTCCTGCATCTCGACTACTCCGGCCAGAGCAAACTCTACGTACCGGTCTCGCAACTGCACCTGATCTCGCGCTACAGCGGCGCCGACCCCGACACCGCGCCGCTGCACTCGCTGGGCTCGGGTCAATGGGAGAAGGCCAGACGCAAGGCCGCCCAGCAGATTCGCGACACGGCGGCCGAGCTGCTCAATCTGTACGCGCGTCGCGCCGCACGCTCGGGCTATGCGTTCGAACTTTCGCCGCGCGACTACGAAAAATTTGCCGACAGCTTCGGCTTCGAAGAGACCCCCGATCAAGCCGCCGCCATCAACGCCGTCATGGCCGACATGACCAGCGGCAAGCCGATGGACCGGCTGGTGTGCGGCGACGTCGGCTTCGGCAAGACCGAAGTGGCGTTGCGTGCCGCGTTCATCGCCGTGCTCGACGGCAAGCAGGTTGCCCTGCTCGCCCCCACGACGCTGCTCGCCGAACAGCATGCCCAGACCTTCTCCGACCGCTTCGCCGACTGGCCGGTGCGCATTGCCGAACTCTCGCGTTTCAAGACCACCAAGGAAGTGAATACGAGCGTGAAGGCCATCAACGACGGGCAGGTCGACATCGTGATCGGCACGCACAAGCTGCTCTCGAACGACATTCAGTTCCAGCGTCTGGGGCTGGTCATCATCGACGAGGAACACCGCTTCGGTGTCCGTCAGAAGGAAGCGCTCAAGGCACTGCGCGCCGAAGTCGACGTGCTCACACTCACCGCAACGCCGATTCCGCGCACGCTGGGCATGGCGCTCGAAGGCCTGCGCGACTTCTCGGTGATCGCTACCGCCCCGCAAAAACGTCTGGCCATCAAGACCTTCGTACGCCGTGAAGAAGACGGCGTGATTCGCGAAGCCATGCTGCGCGAACTCAAGCGCGGCGGTCAGGTGTACTTCCTGCACAACGAAGTCGAGACTATCGAGAACCGCAAGCTGGAACTGGAGGCACTGGTGCCCGAAGCGCGCATCGTCGTCGCCCACGGGCAGATGCACGAGCGCGATCTCGAGCGCGTGATGCGCGACTTCGTGACCCAGCGCGCCAACGTGCTGCTGTGCACGACGATTATCGAAACCGGCATCGACGTGCCGACCGCCAACACCATCCTGATGCACCGCGCCGACAAGTTCGGTCTTGCGCAGTTGCACCAGTTGCGTGGCCGCGTCGGCCGCTCGCACCATCAGGCCTACGCTTACCTGCTGGTGCACGATCCGAAATCGCTCACCAAGCAGGCCCAGCGCCGTCTGGAAGCGATTCAGCAAATGGAAGAACTCGGCGCCGGCTTCTATCTGGCCATGCACGATCTGGAAATTCGCGGCGCGGGCGAAGTGCTCGGCGACAAGCAGTCGGGAGAAATCCACGAGATCGGCTTCCAGCTTTACACCGACATGCTCGCCGACGCCGTAAGCGCACTCAAGGCTGGCCGCGAGCCGGACCTGAACGCGCCGCTGGCAGTCACCACCGAGATCAACCTGCACGTGCCGGCCATCTTGCCGAGCGACTACTGTGGCGACGTGCAGGAGCGTCTGTCGCTGTACAAGCGCTTGGCCAACGGCACGAACGCAGACGCGATCGACACGATTCAGGAAGAACTGGTCGACCGCTTCGGCAAGCTGCCGCAGCAGGCGCAGGCGCTGATCGAGACGCACCGCATGCGCCTGCTCGCCAAGCCGCTGGGCATCACCAAGATCGATGCGAGCGAAGAAGCCATCGCCCTGCAATTCGAACCCACGCCCGCCGTGGACCCGATGCGCATCATCGAACTGGTGCAGAAGCATCGCCACATCAAGCTGGCCGGTCAGGACAAACTGCGCATCGAAGCGAAGCACCCGCAACTGACCGATCGCGTGCGTGCGATCAAGGAAACCTTGCGCGCCATCAGTTCCCCCGGCGCACGCGCGGCCTGACATGAGCACCACACCCTGCGGCAATTCATCGGAAAACCAAGGGCAAACCCGCATGCGCGTGCGTGGCGTGCATGGTTTACCCGCGCAAATAACGATGAATTCCCGCAATGCAAGAATGGTTGTGCAAGCAATCTTTTACCTCTAAATTATTTTTGAGTACCATTTCCCGGTACGTATGACTGGAAGATTCCCGGAGATTCGAATGACAAGCGCTTCCCCCCTGAGCTCTGCGACGCAAGCCGCCAACGACGCCCAACCCGCATCGCTCGACTGGATCAAGAAGCTGGTCAGCATCGACACGACGAGTCGCGAATCGAACCTCGGCCTGATCGAGACGGTGCGCGACAGCCTGAAGGACGCCGGCGTCGAACCGTGGCTGTCGTATGACGCCACCAAACGAAAGGCCAATCTGTTCGTTACGCTGCCCGCGGCCGACGGCAACACGCAAGGCGGCATCGTCCTGTCGGGCCACACCGATGTGGTGCCGGTCGACGGCCAGCCGTGGGACACCGACCCGTTCAAGCCTGAAGTTCGCGATGGCAATCTTTATGGCCGTGGCACCTGCGACATGAAGGGCTTCATCGGCTCGGTCATGACCGTGCTGCCCCAGATGCGCGACGCCAAGCTCAAGACGCCGTTCCACTTCGCGTTCTCTTACGACGAAGAAATCGGCTGCGTGGGCGCACCAGTGATGCTGGCCGAACTGCGCGAGCGCGGCATTCGCCCGGACGGTTGCATCGTCGGCGAGCCGACCAGCATGCGCGTGATCGTGGCGCACAAGGGCATCAACGCCTATCAGTGCTGCGTGCGCGGCCATGCCGCGCACTCGTCGCTCACGCCGAAGGGCTCGAACGCCATCGAATACGCCGCGCGCCTGATCTGCTACATCCGCGATCTGGCCGACCACTTCAAGCAAGTCGGCCCGTTCGACGAACTGTTCGACGTGCCGTTCACCACGGCACAAACGGGCACGATCTCGGGCGGCATCGCGCTGAACACGATCCCGGCGCTGTGCGAATTCGTTTTCGAATACCGCAACCTGCCGGGCGTTGACGCCGAAGGCATCTTCGCGCGCATTCAGCAATATGCGATCGAAGAGCTGGTGCCGAAAATGCAGAAGGAACACCCGAACGCCGGTATCGAGTTCAAGAAGATCGCCGCTGCCCCGGCGCTCGACGCTTCGGAGCAGGACGCCATCACGCAACTCGTGCGCGCCCTCACCAAAGACACCGACAAGCGCAAGGTGGCCTACGGCACCGAAGCCGGTCAGTTCCAACTGGCAGGCGTGCCGTCGATCGTGTGTGGCCCGGGCAATATCGAACAGGCGCACAAGCCGAACGAATTCGTTTCGCTCGAACAGATCGCCCAGTGCGAGTCGTTCCTGCAAAAGCTGATTCGCAGCAACACCGTCGGCGCCTGAGCCCCTGCCTGAGCCACTTTAGGCAACCGCACCGACTGACGTAACACCGGGCCGCATTCCGCTTCTGGATGCGGCCCGTTGCCATGGCGCTTCACCGCTGAAGCGCGTTGCAGTACCTGATCGCAGTACCAGACGCCCGTCGAAAGCATCGCAACGCCAAGACTTTCGCAAGAGCGCACAGGACGTCCAAACGAGCAAGATAACAAGCACTCAACGCATACATAACGCACGACAGGATCTGGAGATCTCGCACATGAGCGCAGCAGCCCCCGACGCGACGGCCCCGGCCGCCCGTACTTCCCCGCACGCCTGGCGTGTGATCGTCTCGGCCTCGATCGGCAACGCCCTCGAATGGTTCGACCTCGTGGTGTACGGCTTCTTTGCCGTGACCATTGCCAAGCTGTTCTTCCCGACAGGCAACGACACGGTGTCGCTGCTGATCGCGCTGGGCACGTTCGGCGTGTCGTTCTTCATGCGACCGCTCGGTGCCATCGTGATCGGCGTGTATGCCGACCGCGCAGGCCGCAAGGCTGCCCTCACGCTCTCGATCCTGTTGATGATGGTGGGCACGCTGCTCATCGCCATCATGCCGACGTATTCGTCGATCGGCATTCTCGCGCCGATCGGCATCGTGCTCGCCCGCATGATTCAGGGCTTCTCCGCCGGTGGCGAATTCGGCAGTGCTACGGCATTTCTGGCTGAGCACGCGCCGCAACGCCGTGGTTTCTTCTCGAGCTGGCAGGTCGCGAGCCAAGGTCTCACCACGTTGCTCGCCGCCGGTTTCGGCGCCTTGCTCACGGGCAACCTGACGCCCGAAGCCATGGCCTCGTGGGGCTGGCGCGTGCCGTTCTTCTTCGGCCTGCTGATCGGTCCGGTCGCGTACTACATTCGCCGCCGTCTGGACGAGACGCCCGAGTTCCTCGACGCAGAGCCGACGCAAAGCCCGCTGCGCGACACCTTCACGAGCCAGAAGGAACGCCTGCTGCTGGCCATCGGTGTCGTGGTCATGGCGACCGTTGCCACGTATCTCGTGCTTTACATGCCGACGTATGCCGTCAAGCAACTGGGCATTCCGTCATCGGCCGCCTTCTCCGCCGTGCTGCTGACGGGCGTGGTGCAGTTGATCGTCGCGCCGATCGTCGGCCACTGGTCGGACACGCACGGGCGCACCAAGCCGATGCTCGTGGCCGCCGTGGCGCTGCTGGTACTGGTCTACCCGATGTTCCGCTTTCTGGATGCCAACCCGACGTTCGGTTCGCTCATGGTGTTCCAGATCGTGCTGGGCCTGCTGATGACGACCTACTTCGGCGCCCTGCCCGCTCTGCTCACCGAGTTGTTCCCGGTGCAGGTGCGCACTACGGGCCTGTCGCTGGGCTATAACATCGCGGCTACCGTGTTCGGCGGCTTCGCACCGTTTATCATCACGTGGCTCATCGGCGCTACCGGCAACAAGCTCGCGCCGAGCTTCTATCTGATTTTTGCGGCCCTGATCAGCATTACCGCCCTGCTGCGCGTGCGTAGCATAGGTCTGCGCTAACGCTATCCACCGCGCCTATTCTGGAGACAATGTCCAAGTGACTCACCCGAACGCCACCCCGGACCTGCACGCTGAAACCATCGACGGCCAGCCCGCGCCCACCAAAGAAGCCATTGCCGCGCTGCACGAGCAACTCGGGCCGTACGTGCGCAATACGCCGGTCTTCACGCGTCGCGATTTCCCCACGCTGGGCGACACGCAACTGACCTTCAAGTACGAACTGCTGCAAGCCTCGGGCACGTTCAAGGCACGGGGTGCGTTCTCCAATCTGCTCGCACTCAGCGATGCGCAGCGCCAAGCCGGTGTGACCTGCGTTTCTGCGGGCAACCACGCCGTGGCGGTGGCTTACGCTGCGCAGGCGATGGGCGTGAGCGCGAAGACGGTGATGCTCAAGACCGCCAGCCCCGCACGTTCGTCGCTGTGCCGTGAGTACGGCGCCGACCTCGTGCTGGCGGAGAACGTGCATGAGGCGTTCGAGACGGTCAAACGCGTGGAGCAGGAGGAAGGCCGTTTCTTCGTGCACCCGTTCAACGGCTATCGCACGGTACTGGGCACGGCAACGCTCGGCTATGAATGGGCACAACAAGCCCCCGATCTCGACGCCGTCATCGTGCCGATTGGCGGTGGCGGTCTGATCGCGGGTGTCGCGACTGCATTCAAGCTGTTCGCGCCGCACGTGAAGGTCTACGGCGTGGAACCGGCGGGTGCCGATGCCATGGCGCAGAGCTTTGCGGCGAACGGTCCGGTCAAGATGGGCCCGATGACGGGCATTGCCGACAGCCTCATGGCACCGCACACCGAGTTGTACAGCTACACGCTGTGCCGCCGTCATATCGACGAACTGGTGACGGTGACCGACGATCAGATGCGCGCCGGTATGCTGACGTTGTTCCGTCAATTGAAGCTGGCCGTGGAACCGGCTTGCGCGGCAGCCACCGCCGCCCTGATGGGGCCGCTGCGCGAGAAGCTTGCCGGCAAGCGAGTGGGCGTGCTGTTGTGCGGCACGAACACTGACCCTGCCACGTTCCAGCGTCATATCGACGCCGCACTGGCGGCAGAAGCCAACGCCTGACCGACGATGACCGCCACCTCGCCCTCGCCTGCCGTTTTGCTGCTCGACGCCGCGCAAGTCGCGGCGCTGATGCCTGTCGCCGACGCGATTCCCGTCATGTCGGAGATGTTCGCCGCACTGGCGCGTGAGCAAATTTATTTGCCCCTGCGTCAAATCATCCGGCCGCCGGAAGCGCTCGGTGCGAAAGGCATGCTGGGGATGATGCCGGCGTTTATTGCGGGAAGCGCGGGAAATGAAGCGAGCGAGGACAACCCGCCGGTCTACGGGGCGAAGGTCGGCACGTTCTTCCCCGGCAACAGCATGCTGGGGAAAGACCCGCATCAGGGCTGTGTCGTGCTGATGAGCGGTGAGACAGGCGAGTTGCTTGCGGTCATGAATGCCGCCGAAATCACCGGCATTCGCACCGCCGCCGTCACCGGGCTGGCGACCCGCCTGCTCGCGCGCCACGACGCGACGCGTCTCGCGCTGATCGGCGCAGGCCATCAAGCGCATTGGCACCTTGCCGCCTTAGCTGCCGCGCGACCGTTGCAACACGTTCGCGTGGCCAGCCGCTCGCGCGCCAGTGCACAAGCGTTTGTCGACAAGGAACAACCGAACTACGGGTTCACACTGGAGGCCGCCGACAGCGTCGAAGCCGCCGTGTGCGATGCCGATATCGTCGTGACCGTGACCAACACCACCGAGCCGGTGCTGCACTCCGCTTGGCTGGCACCGGGCACGCACGTCAATCTGGTCGGCAGCAGCACGCCGCGCCATCGCGAAGCCGATACCGAGTTGATGGCGCGCGCCCGACTGTTTGTCGACCGCCGCGAGTCGACGGTCAACGAGTCGGGTGACTATCTCGCCGCTGCCGCTGAAGGCCGCATCGGTCCGGAGGATCTGCTGGCCGAACTCGGTGAACTGGTTATCGGCCGACACCTCGGCCGGACCAGCGCGGAGGACGTCACGCTGTTCAAATCGCTCGGCATGGGCGCGCAAGACGTGGCACTGGCCGCCGCACTCTATCGGCGTGCGCAGACCCCGTCGGGCGAAAGCGTTGGGGTACGCGCCGCCATCTGAGTGCCGCAGGGCTGTCCGAATCCGTCCGCTTCCCGTCCGCACACGGTCTGTCGCCCGCGCGTGAACCTCCGTAATATGGGGCCATCGTCACCCCACTCCACGGAGTTCGTCATGTCGCAAGCTCAATCGTCACAAGCATTCCGCACTGCCCTGCTCGTCATCGATGCGCAGGAATCGTTCCGCCAGCGCCCGTACTGGCGCGAAGACGATCTGGCCACGTACTTCTCGCGCCAGCAGGCGCTGGTCGATGGCGCGGTCGCCCGTGGCGTGCCGGTCGTGCAAGTCTTCCACATCGACTCGGGCGTGTTCGCGCGCGCCTCAGGCTTCGTGCGTACGCTCGAAGAGCTTCGCATCGAGCCGGTCTTTACGGTAGATAAGGTCAAGCACAGCGCACTGGCCGGCTCCACGCTCGGCCCGTGGCTGGTGGAACATGGCATCACGCGCCTGATCGTGTCGGGCATCCGCACCGAACAGTGCTGCGAGACGACCACGCGTGCCGCCTCCGACGCCGGTTATCAAGTCGATTTCGTCACCGAAGCGACGCTCACGTTCCCGATGAAACACCCGCGCACCGGCCGCGAACTCTCGGTTGCCGACCTGAAAGAACGTACCGAAACCGTGCTGGTCGACCGCTTCGCGCGCATCGTCACGGTTGAGGAAGCGCTCGCGGCGGTGTAACGTCGGGATCTGTCCGAATTTGTCCTTCGTCTGGGCGCTCGCGTGATGCCACGAATCCAACCTGTCTACCTGCTGGTCATGCCTGACGCGCTGCTGCTGGACATCGCAGCACCGGCAGAAGCCTTGCGCATGGCCAATATGCAGCAGGACACGGTTCGGTTCGTGTTGCATTACGTTGGCACCCGGGCGTCGGTGGACACGTCGATCGGGTTGCGGCTCTCGCCATTGACCGTGTTGCCCGACGGTGTACCCGACGATGCATGGATTGTCGTGACGGGCACGGTGGAAAAACCGCTGCCGATCGCGGCGATATATGACGACGCTGCGCCAACGACGGCGTCAACCGACTCAGGTGATGAAGCCGAATCGCTGGCCGTCGCGTGGCTGCGGCGTACGGTGCGTCCCACGCATCGGCTGGCGTGCATCTGTACCGGCGCGCTGCTCGCCGCACGGGCGGGGTTGCTCGACGGGCGTATGTGCACCACGCATCACGGCAGTTGCGATGCGCTGCGAGCGCTCGCGCCGGGTGCACGCGTGGCCGACAACCGGCTCTATGTGCAGGATGGCAACGTCTGGAGCAGCGCGGGTGTCACCACCGGTCTCGATCTGATGCTCACGCTCATTGCCGAAGTCACCAGCCCGCTGTGCGCCGCCGCGATTGCCCGCCAGATGGTTGTGTATTCACGCCGCGCAGGCGCCGATCCGCAGCTCTCGCCGTGGCTCGAAGGCCGCAATCATCTGCACCCGGCGTTGCACCGCATGCAGGACGCCATCGCGGCCGATCCCGCGCGCGACTGGACACTCGCGGCGATGGCAGAAATCGCCAGCACCAGCGAACGACAGGTCACACGACTCTTTCGCGAACACTCCGGCACCGCCCCGATCGACTACCTGCACCGGTTGCGCATTGCGCTGGTAAGGGAAATGCTCGGCAATAGCCAGCTCGATCTTGAGCGCATCGCCGAGCGAGCGGGCTTCGCCTCGGCGCGCCACATGCGCCGCGTCTGGCACAAGTTCGAAGCGGTACCGCCAAGCCACGCGCGCCGCCCCGTGAACCACTGATCACCGAGGACGCCAGCCCGACTCACCTGAAGCTCTCCCTCGGGTGCCACCCCGGCGGCGGAAAGTTCGGCCATGGCGGCGTGTGCAGCAGCAGCGCATTCTCGTGGTAGTCAAACGGCAACACGCCCCGCGTATCGGAAAACGTCGGCGCCGCGTTCAAGGCACCTTCAATCGTGAGGTAATCCACGTACTTGATATGGCGCTTGCCCGCACGCGCGGCATACGCCGCTTGCCACTGCGCTTCGCTCACGACATAGCCGAAATAGGGAGGATGAGGGGTTTCGGGCAATGCGCGACTCGCGAAAATGTCGACCACGAGCCGGCAAGGCGTCTCGCTTCGACGGAGAGGTTTTTCAGCATCGCCCACCAGCGCAAGCAACCAATCGGGTTTGAACTGGTTGGCGTGCAACCACGAGAGCACGACACGGTACTGAATGTTCGTCACGTTGAACCGTCGCATCTCTGAATGAATCGCTTCCAGCAGCACGACATCGGCGCCATTCGAATACCCCTGGATCGCGGTAAGCACGGACGGCAGCGCCACGATCTCCCGCTCCAGCAGCGCGCCATCCACGGCGCCATTGCCCGCGGGCAAGCAACGGGGCTCGGCATGAATACCCGGCGTGAGTCCTTCCGCACACAAGGAGACGCTCGAACCGTCGTTCAATTTCACGCCGTCGTGACTAAACGTAATCAACGTGTTGTTTTTCAACAGATTGATTTCCTCCAGACGGGTGGGAACGCCGCCATTTTCGAAGATTCTCGGCCACCCCGCCACGACACCCTGCCCGAGGCTGAACATCTCGTACCACACATGCACGTCGTAGTGGTCCTCCAGCGGGCTGGTCAAAAAAAGGCGATAGCCCGACGGGACGGCGGCAAGCGACCGCTCGTCCGTGATCTGAATCAGCCCGCGCCGGAAGCTCCCGGACGTGTACCCGTCGACACGAATCGGCATCGCGTCTCCGATGGTGTCAATCACCGCCGAAAACCTGTCTGCCCCCTCCAGATAAAAACTCGCGTTGAGCAGCGCCCTGCCGAACGTGCTGCTGTTCAGCCCCCATTCGACGAGCCCCGCCATCTCGCCACGGGCAATGCCTGTGGTGTAAGGCGTCAATTGGGCGTCGATAAGGTTGATCGCGTGCAACATCGCATCATCGGGTGTCTCGTCGGCCAACGGGTACTTACCATTGGCGGCGGCCGCTTCGCGCGCCGTGAGCCCAATGGAATGCGCCAGCGAGAGGTCAGGCCCCGTCCATCGGGTGTGCGCGGACTCTGCACTGGTGTCCTCGCGGGGTGACGCAAACGGATTGTCGGATGCTCTCGGTCTCAGGAGCGCGCGCACCGCACGTGTCAGCTTTTGCGCGTCGTCCATCGATAAAACACTGGCGGCATAGCCCACCAGAAATAGCATGTCGTGCGCGCGATGGTCCTGCTTGCAGGCATCGACGTCGCTGGCCCGGCAGTGCAGATCCCAGAAAATTCGATTGTGCAGGTCGCTCACCATATCGTCATGCCCGCCAAGACGGTTCATGAACGCAACGGCAGCCAGAGGATCAGGACTGGCATCGGTGGGCACGCCGGGAAGCTCGCCATCTTCGTTCAACGAGTTCTTGTACATCCAGAGCCCGTGCTCGCTAAGATGCGGCCTGATGAATGCCTGCAAGGCTTGCTGCCCCTTGATCGTCAGGTTGCCCTTCCATCCGAGCACGTCGCCTGTAATCAACGACACCAGCAGGTAGTTGCGAGTCCCGTCCAATACTTCTGCATCGCTCAGTTTCTCCTCCCCACTCAACGCCACCACGCCATACAGGGTCGCGTCATGCAAGCGTGCCGTACGAAGCGGCTCATCCCCCTGAAGACGTCGTAGTGCCAGTGCCCGGCTCTGCGTATCAAGAAACGGCAGGTGCCAAAGCAGCACGCCTGTCTCGACGCGTGCGAGCACATCGGACAATGCCTCCTTGAATCCGGCTTTATTCCAGCGCCTGAAAATCACGTTCCGGAATTCAAGCACCTTATACGGCGCGATCCGGTCCGTCGTGCGCAACGGCACGCTGGACCGATTGCCTCGCCACTGGTCCACGATGTCGCGCCACGGCACGTAGGCTTCAGGCACGGTCACATTGGCGGGCGGCTGCAGAATAGTCACCGGTGCAGGCGACGTCGCATTCGTGTCCACGGGTGCTGGCGGTGCCATGGGGCGTCTAAGGTCTGCCCCGAATATCGGTACCGCCGGCACCCGCTCCCGAATCGTTTCGTCGATGAACATCGAGAGCATATTGCCGGCGATCTCTACGCTGTCGTTCTGATGAAACGTCAGGACGCCGGCATGCGTACTGCCGAAATCGACGACGGAAAAATCGGTCGGCAACGCCACGATGGCGGGATCGGTGCTGCTGCCCACCACCCGGCCGCCGCCGCAGGTCATCCCCGCGAAGAACATGGTGCCGAGTTCGTCCGCCAATGCGAGGGCGTAACCCTCGGGCAGTCGCAACAGTTCATCGCGCGTCGTGACCGGCGCGCGCCGCAGCCCCAGGAAACGAGCGACGTTACGGTTGCTGATGCCCCCCGTCCGACGCTCACCGGTGTCGCGTCTCTCGGTATACGCCGCTCGCACATGGGCGATGACATCCCACGGCCGTGGGGGATCCTCACTCGGTGTTGCGTTGTCCGGCACATGCATGTCTGCAATCCCGACGAGGCTCTGCACCATGGCACGCCGTTCGGCGATGAAGTGAGGCGGCACGACGTCGACAATGGCATGGCTCCTGCGCAGCAAACTGCCCGATGCCGCCAGCGTGTATCCAAACGCCGCCCTGAAGATCCGCCACTCCGGTGCGCCGACGGGCAAGAGGTGCACGAACATCATCAGCGTGCCCAATTTCATGTCGTGCTGCGCTTTGCGCAAACCCTCCAGATCCACATCCGCGGCTCCGGTCGAAATCAGCATCAGGTTGGCGAAGCTCGTCGTCACCCCAGCACCAAACGCGGCTGGGGACACCCAAAACGACAAGGGGAACGCGCCGAAGAGCAATGGGAAGAAAACGCCTGAACCTTGCAGCATGGCGTGCTGTATGGCGGTACGGTCACGGCGCTCGCGCCAGGATTTAGTGACAACGCGCATGTCCATGTTTTCGCGGACCGTGCGGACTTCCGCCTGCCACAACTCGTCCCTGATCGATTGGCTCGAATGAAACTCGAAGTCGGGCACATACATCTCTCGACGGGTCGCGGAATCGGCAAACCACAGTCCGACCGGGCCACCTGCCCTTGGCCCCCACCCGTGCATCGACGACGGGCTGAAATCCCGGCCAATTCGGAACTGGATATCACTGATGTGTATCGGGCTGTCCAGCTTGGCGAGATCGCGCGCCGACAGGTGACTGGCCATGAACTCCCGGAAGGGTAAGCCTCGCTCCACCGTTCGATCCCACCAGAACCAAGTGCCGCTCTTGAGCGACAGCAGCAAGGCGCTTTCACCGCTGTTGTGCCGCGCCGCCAGCAGGCCGGGCATCACTTTTTTGTGGAACGTCAACAACCGCAAGCTGTTCCCTCGCTCCCCTTCGGCCGCCGCTTGCTTCACGATGTCGGTTGCCCATTTGGGGGTGTTGTTGGACGACCGCGCCTCCAAGATCGTAGTAAACGCCCGGGAGTTGACGTAGTGCCCGAATGCCGAGATCGCGTCGGTGGCCTGTTCCAACTGCGACAGATGTGCGATGTCCTCGTCGTATAGGGCTTGCCGGAAGGCATCGTTGTCGACCTCGCTCAGAAAACGGATGACGTCCGGGTTGCCGTCGCTCGCCGTCACCGACCTGACCTCCTTGATCGCGCCGAGCTTCAGCGATTCTTTCTGGTAGTGGGACCCAAGTGCAATGTCGCGCAGCGATATCTGCTCGCGCTCCGGGTAGGTCATGAACGGCACGCCATGCGCATTGCCCATCACGAGAAACGGCACCGACCGGTAAGTCACCGTCGCTCGCTGCTCCAACAGCGCCGTGAGGTTCGACGGCACAGTGCCACGCTGCTCGAGCACCTCGCGGATCAGCGATTCGGTATAAGCGCTAACGCCTCGGGCATACGTTTCTGCCGCGTGATCCCACGTCATCCAGGCATCCAGTGTCAGCAGCTGACTCAGGTCCAGTGCCTCACGCAGCGTTTGTCGTGGCGGCCTGGCGCTCTCGGGTAATGCCGTAGGCGCATGATCGGGGGCGGACACGTGGCTAGCTTCATGTCCCACCCACGCCTTCGCGCAATCGTAGGCATATCGGGCCACCGCGAGCACGCCCATAACGCCGAAGGCTACGCCCCCCGTCTGCACCGTGCGAGCGTTCATCCCGACACGCAGCGCCCGGCCCAATGTCCATGAGGCAATCAACGTCCCTGCCCCCAGCAAGGGGGCGCCTGCATCGATCGCGGCTTCGGCAGCGTGATCGGCAGGCGCTGGCAACGCGAACACGCCCCCTGCCGTGGCAGGCGTCAAGTCGTTGCGTGCGGCGTGCCGGACTGGCTTGATCACGCTCAACGGCCACGGTTTAGCATGCGCTGTGCCGGGTACCGCAAACGGCACCTGATCTGTCGGTGCCTTGGAGGGAATGGCGTGGCCGAGGCGTGCCGGGGCCGATGGTGCTGGCGCAGGTGCAGGCGGCGTCGCTACGGCACGCCGCCACGTCTGCCGGTCCCACTCGTACAACGTGTCGTCCCATGCTTCGATGCGTCGACTTTGGCGTGCGGCTTCCTGAGTGCCGCGCCAAGGGTCGAGCACGCCGCATTGACTCGCCAGTTCTAGCAGCGTTTCAAGCACTGCCTTACCGCACGCAAGATCGGGTTCTCGCCGTGCGTTCTCGCGCGCCGCCCGTTCCAAGTCCCGAATGCGGAACCGGGTGATCACGTCGGCCACCGTCTGACCGGAGCGCCGCGCGTCCAGCCGACGGCGAATCGCGCCAGTCAGGTGAAAGAAGTCGATTCGGGCGTCCGCCCCCTCCAGCTTCGTCATCAAGGTTTCGATTTCCGACGGCCCCATCATCGGCAATGCCAGGGCCAGCGCCGCCGCGAATTTGGGCCGCTCCGCCCCGTCGGTACCGGTGCAGGTAACGTTGTCCATCAACTCGTGCCAGAGCATGGCGGCGGCATTTGGTGCGTCACAGACGAGTGCCGGTATCGACTCGATCATCGGTCTGACAGACTCATCGCTGACGTCATCCACGCTGCCTCGCGACACAGCGGCCATCAACGCGTGACACAGACCACCGTAAGACTTCCCTTCGCCGGGCCATTCGACGCCGCCCTCCCGCCAGACGCCGAAGCGTGCACCGTCGCGGCAGATCCGTATGGGCGAGTCGAGTGCAATCACGGCACCATCGCGCGGGGCGGCGATATCCAGACGCTCCCTTTGCGCCCCCGACGCGTCGAGGATTTCCAACACGCCCGAAACACCAAACCGGCCGCACTCCGCCAGCAACCGAGGACCTAATATCGCCCCGAGCGCCCCCCAATGCTCGGGTTGTGCCAGCAGTCGGAATACGACCTGTGCCCGCCATTCCATACCGTGCACGGGCGAAAACGCCATGTGATTTGCCTGCGCGGCCCAGCGCTGACGCAGACGCGAAGCCGCATCGGCTGGCACCTCCGTCGCCTGCATTTGCCAGAGCGCGGGGGCTCCCGTTTCAATACGTGTAGGGTTCATTGTTGGCGCTGATGCCAGCCCGGTTGTAAAGGATTCGTCCATCTGGGGGCGTGCAGAAGAAACGCCCTCGACTGACGTTCGTCAGGTTGCACGCCGGGACTGGCGCAGTAGGTCGCGGCTGCCGCGACGGCTGCGGCCATATCGTCGAAGTCGATGTACTTGATGCAACGATCGCCGGCGTACTTCAGGTATTCGCGCTGCCACGCGGCTTCGCTGACGACATACCCCACGCTCGACACGCCGAATTGGCTACCTAGCACGTAGATCGCAAACAAATCCACAACCACCCGGCAAGATGCCGGACTGCGTTGCAGGCGCCGCCCCGCCACCCCGGTCAATGCGATGTTGGTGTGAGGTTTGCGTTGCAAAGGGTCAGACCAGGACAGGACAAGCCGGTACCGAATGTCCGTGGCGAAGTGATGTTCCATCACCGCTCGGACATCGGGCAGCAATGAGGTCAGATTCGGTTTGACCCCGTGACGCAAGGCATCGCTCACCGACGTGAGCCGGGTCAGATTGCCCAGCAGTTCACTCCCATCCACCTCCCCTTCACGCTCGCGGGGGAACCTTGGGTCGGCGTACAAGCCCGGCGTGTTCTTCTCAGCCCATACACCGACGGCCCGGCCACTCGCCAGTTGAAAGCTGCCATTGACGAAAGACATCAGCTCGTTTGGCGTTGTCAGATCGACACGGTCATATACCGGAGGCGGCACATCAAGGAACGCACTGCGGCGCCACGCCGCCATTGCCCCCGCGCCGAGGCTCACCATATCGGACAGGATGTCCGGTCCGCGCCGGAGAACGGACGGATCGGCAAGAAACACCCGGTATCCGGCTGGAATGGCCATCAGCGCGTCGAGATCGGTGATGTTGACAAGTTCGCCCTTCCTGTCGGCAACCGACAGCACATCATCGAGCAGAACATTCGCCACAGCAGCAAATCTCCCGCTACAAAACGGGCGGCTTGCGGCCAGCAACGCGTTGCCGAAGGTCGCGTTCCCCGCACCTGAACCGACAAGCTGGGCCACATCGCGATGTGCCACATGCGAGACGTAATGCGGCAGTCGTGTCTGCATGAAGCGCACCGCCAGCTGGCTTGCCAGATCGGGGGTTGCCGTACCATTGACCGGCCCGAAAATGTCGGCAGCGAAATCCCGGATCGACACTCCGAGGAAGTGCGCAAACGGCAAGTCGGGATTGACCTGCGGCTCGACGCCATCGGGGGCGTCCCGGTAACGCTGCGGCAATCGAATACGCCGTTCACTGCCGGGGCCGACGATTCGCTGCACCGCGCTCACTAGTGCGTCCCGGCGGTATTGCGGCAACACATTCGCCGCGTAGGCCACGAGATAGAGCATGTCGTCGTCTTTCTCGATGCGTGCGCATCGCGCCCGGGCATGCGTGCGTGCGCGGCATGGCACGTCTGAGAGCAGCCAATCGCGCATGGCGTGCGCGAGCGTCGTGTGCGCGTCCTGGCTGGCGACAAGACTGACGTGGATCTTGCTCTCGCCCACATGCAACCCGCCGCTCTCGGCCAGGACTTCTGAATACTCGGCAACGTCGCGCTCGCTCAGGTGCCGCGCAATGAAGTTCTGCAACGCGCCCCGCCCTCTGACCCTGGCGCTGCCCGTCCATGTCAGCACCTCGCCTGTGCGTAGCGAAAACATCAGATGGAACTCACCGCGACGCAGCCCTACGACCCCTTCCAACGCGGCAGTATGGGGCGGGTGAGTGCCCGGTGGATCGACCTCCGCAAGGTGAGCCAGGCACAGGGGCTCACCTTGCAACCGCATCAGAATCAACGCCTTAAAGTTCGGTGCCACCCGCGGCAGGTGCCAGAGCATCAAACCACTTTCCACACGGGCCATCACGTCCGCCAAGGCTTCGGTGAACTCGGGCATGTACCATGAATCCCGAATGGCCTTTACCGTCGGCAGCAAGTCTGCCTCCGCCATCGTGGCATGCGCCCGATAGTCGATGACCGTCAACGCCTTAGCACCGACCGGCAGTCGTTGCCGGCTCGCATCGTCGCAATTCGCTCGCCATCGGCTCACGATGTCGGCCCAACGGCGGGACGTCTCGTACGACACCGCACCGCGTTGCCAGTCTTGCGAGAACTCATTGGACCAACGCGTCAGAACAATTGACCGGTTTTGCGTTACGGGGTCGTCCGGTGGCGGCACCGATGCACGAGGCGTCGACTGCGTCGTCTCCGATCTCGCCGTCATCGGCCGGCAAGACCGCCCTCCCAGAGGCGGCATCGCTTCCAACGCGGGCAACGCCAGTGGCGGCAGGCGTTGCCGAAGTGTTTCCTCAATAAGAACGTCGACGGGCACGCCCCGGAATTCCACGCACCCGCCATCGAGAAACGTCATTGCATCGGCAGTACCAAAATCGAAGCGCCTGAATATCGGACGAACGGCGGTATTGCCCGCGTCGGTGCACTTGCCGAAAACCACGCCACCGCCATACGTCACACCGGTAAAGGACATCGATCCCGTCGTATTCGCGATGGCGAACAGGTAGCCCTTCGGCAAACGCAGGAGCTGGTCCTGCGTCTCTACCCTGAGGGGGAACCCTCCCAGCACTGCCTGCGCTTCTCCGCTTGCGGCACGGCCGGAGATCGTCATCGTCCTGTAAATGGCAGTCTCGCCCCCCGATCGCAACCGGACCATCGTGTCCCACGGCCGCTCTTGCTTCAATTGCGTTGTCTCTCCGTGGGCCGCCACATGCACCGCCAGCGCCCTGGCGCGTTCCACCCATTCGAGTTCGGTGGACTCGACAATGAGCGATGTTCTGATGACCTCATCCGCCTGCCGGGTGAGTTCCCGGGACGCCGTACCGACGTAGGTGAATACGGCCCGGCACACCCGCTCCACCGGCGTGCCGATCGGCAACCCGTGGATGAACATCATCACAGCACCGAATTTGAAGTCATGGTGCGCGCGGCGCAAACGCGCCAGATCGCCATGAGACGCACTTTTCACGATCATCACGAGATTGACCGCGCCCGCCGCTGCCCCCCCGGCAAGAACCGTCGGCACGACCCACGGGGCAAGCGGAAATGCGCCGAACAACAAGGGAAACAGGGTGCCTGTCGTCCCTTGCAGCATCGCGCGTGCCAGCTCCGTCCGGTCGCGGTGATCACGCCACTCGTGCGTCACGATCGTGACGTCCATGTTCTCGCGCAACGATCTAATTTCTGCGTCCCACAGGGCGTACTCCAGCGTCTGATTACCCCGGAAATCGAAATCGCGGCCGAAGAGCGCCCCTATCGTTTCGTACCAGGTGCGCGGCGTCCGCGGCAACGATTCCGCCGGGTCGACGTCCACCGGCCCGTACGGCTCTGCGAATTGAAACTGAAGGGCGTTTATTCGAAAGGGACGATCGATCAGCGTCTGTTCCCGTAGTGTCAGATGCCGCTTCATGAACGTCTGGAATGGCTCGTGCGCGGCGGTCTCGCGTTGCCACCATAGCCACTCGCCGTGCCGCACCGACAGCAGCAGGGCCGCATTGCCGTCGGACTTACGCAAGGCGAGCATGCCGGCTACGACATTGCCCTGAAACGTCACCAGTCGGGGTTGAGGCGCGCCCGCTCGCCGTTGAAACGCACTCTCGCCGAGTGAAGCGGCCCACGCCGGGATGCCTTCGGCAGACAGCGCCCGCCACAGCAGCCCATAGATGCGTGTTCCGATATAGAGCGAGAACGCGGAGAGCGCCTGAGGCGACCGGCTCAACACCTCCAGCCGCAAGACATCGGCATCGTGAAGTTCCTGCCGGAACGCGTCGGTGTTGACCTTCTCGAGAAACCTGCGGACATTCGGCGTGTCGTCCGCCGGGCGCACGGAGACGACATGCCGGACGCCACCGAGCTTCATGAATTCATCCAGATAGTGCCGGCCAACGGCAATCTCCTGGAGCGTGAAATTCTGCTGGCGGGTCAGACTGGCGGCCGCGCCGCCTGTGGCGTAGCCCAAGGAGAGAAACGACACCTCCCGGAATGTGACGGAAATATTGGCATTCGCCGGAAACAGCGCGGCGGCGTCACGGGTCAGGTTGAGGCGATGCGCGAGAACACTGGTCACCAGGGTGTCCATGTATGTCGCCGCCGTTTGACGAATCGCGCTGTCGCTGTTGTTCACCGCCAGCCATTCGGTCAACGTGAGTATCTGCTCCAGGTCGAAGCGATTGCGCAGATCGTACGACGACAGCGTGATCTGGCCGGCCGCTTGCGCTTCGCTGACGGGCAGCGCTTCGATATCGGGCGCATTGCCGAGCCACGTCCTGCACCATTCGTAGACGTAACGCAGGACCACAAGCGTCGCCGTCACACTCAATCCGATGCCGGCGACATGCACGGTACGGGATTGCACGCCGGCCCTTACCGCGGCGCCCACGCCCCACGAGGCAATCGCCACGCCGCTATCGAGCAGCGGATCGCTGGGGTCGGCCGACATTTTCCGGGCATCGCCTCGGCTCACCATCTCGATCACATCATCCATCTCGGCCATGACGCCCGGCAGCAGGCCATGCCCTTCGCCGTTGCGTGCGTTACCGGCACTGACCAGGTTCACGTGGCGCGCTTCAGCGTGTGGCCACATGCGCGCAGCCCGCCCAGGCGAATCGGGCCGGGGATCGGGTGCCGATACTCGGCTCTGATTTGCCGGCGGGACGACGGATGCCGACACGATGCCGGCCTCGTCGGGACATTTGACGGGGGCGCGCGGCAAGGCGGTAGCGGGCGTGACCGAGTGGCTCAGACCGAACGCTTGCCGATCCCACGCGTCGAGTTGCGCATTCCATGTCGCGACGCGTTTGCCATAAGGTTCTGTGGAGATTTCCAATGCGCGTCCCCAAGGAGACAGTACGCCGCTCGCATGCGCCAGCGCCAGCAGTGCGCTCAATATCTGCTCACTGCGAAAATGCTCGGGGGGCGTCGTGCGCCGCCTATTCTCGTGGGCTGCGCGTTCGAAATCGCGCAAGGACAGTCTGGCGATCACGTCAGCCGGCGTCTGCTCCGGACGACGCGTGTCGAGTCGGCGGCGGATCGCGCCGGTCAGATGGAAGAAATCGAGTCGTGGGTCGGCACCGTCAATCTGCGACATCAACGCGTCGATATCCGCCCGGGCCAACGAAGGCAATGCCAGCACCAGCGCCGCGACGAATTTGCGTCGCTCGTCCGGATCGGCACCGGTACGGCTCAATTGACCGATCGCCTCGCCGAGCACGGCGGCCTGCAATGTCCCAGCGGCGACTGCGCCCAGTATCGGCGATCCCGCATGAGCCACCGTGTATGCGGCCACGCCCCCGGCCGCCCACAACACGCCACGCCGGCACATCGCCCACACAGGCATCAGGCCATGATGGGGGCGCTCGTCGGCAAGACCGCTGCCCATAAGTTCGTCCCATAACGCGGCGGCCGTGTCCGGCGCGTCGCAAACGATCGCCGGCAGCGACTCGATCATCGGCAGGACGTCATCGTCACTGACGTTGGCGACGCGGCCGCCGTTAGCCGACGCAATCAGCGCGTGGCACAGCCCCCCGTAGGGCCGCCCTTCGCCGGCCCAGTCGACGGTCCCGCCTCGCCACACGCCAAAGTTTGCACCGTCGCGGCAAAGCGGCCACTGCATCTCGCTGGCATGGCGCACGCCATCGCATGGCGCGGGAATGTTCAGATGCTCGAGACTGACACCCGAGGTGTCGACAATTTCCAGCACACCGGAAACGGGAAGCCGGTGGTCACCCGCCAACAGGCGCGGCGCAAGCATCGCCCCGAGTACCCCCCAGCAAGTGGGTTTTGCCAGCAGGCAGTACGCGACCTGAGCACGCCACTCCAGGTGATGCACGGAGAGGGGGCACAGTCGCTGGGTCTTCGCCTGCCAGCATTGCCGCAGGCGAGACGCCGCGTGCGCAGATACCTCGTCGCCATGCAATTGCCAGGGAGGACGGCCTCCCGAATCGATTCGCATATGAGCTTCCGGCAAGTGGGTTGGCCCGCCCCTTTCGACATGCGCCGCGTCACGCTTGGGTGGATGAAATTCGACTCGGATTCTCTGGCGGGCACCGGCGACAGCGCTGTCACGTTTCGCTCATCGCGACGCGTGCGTAAGGTGCGAGGCGGGCTTTGCGGCAAACCCCAAGGCGCTTGGCTGAAAAGCGCAAAACCGGGGCACTGGCGCCGTCGGCTCGCACGATCGTCCCAGGTTCGGGACTCCCGGGCCGTCAACCCGGTAGAATGTCGGTCGCGCCTGCCGTAAGCCCGATAAAAGCCCCAAGACACGGCTTGTGGGTCGGCAGGTGCCTGTTTCCGAAATTTCGCCGGACTCTCCCTTTCAAGATGGCCAACGATCTCGTCATTCTGGGCGCCACTTCGCCCCACGCTGCCCACGTGGGCCATTCGGGCGGTTCGCCCGCTTCTTCGAACGCCCTGCCGGCAGATGCGATTCGCGCACTCGTTCCGGGCGCCGCCACGACGTTCGCACCGGGCGTGGCACGCGTAGCCGATGTCGCCGACACCCCGGCACTGCGTGCCGCCATGGCGGCCTTCGCGCAGACGCATGGTGTCGACGCCGTGCTGGTCGACAGCGCACGCCGCCTGTCGGATTTCAAGCTGGTGGCGATGGACATGGACTCGACGTTGATCACGATCGAGTGCATCGACGAGATCGCCGATTACTGCGGCCTGAAGGCCGAAGTCTCGGCCATCACCGAAGCCGCGATGCGCGGCGAGATCAAAGACTTCAACGAAAGCCTCACGCGCCGCGTCGCCCTGCTCAAGGGGCTGGATGCCGGCGCGCTGGAAAAGGTCTACGAGGAACGCCTGCAACTGTCACCGGGTGCCGAAAACATGCTGCGCGGCGTGCAAGCGCTGGGTATCAAGACGCTACTGGTCTCGGGCGGCTTTACGTTCTTCACCGATCGACTGAAAGCCCGGTTGAATCTGGATGTCACCCGCGCCAACACGCTGGAGATCGTCGACGGCAAGCTGACCGGCCGTGTGATCGGAGAGATCGTCAATGCCGAGGTGAAAGCCCGTACGGTTGCCGAAGTCGCCGCACAGTTCGGCGCAACGCCGTCGCAAGCCATCGTCATGGGCGACGGTTCGAACGATTTGCAGATGATGGCGATTGCCGGACTGTCGGTCGCATTCCGCGCCAAACCAGTGGTGCGCGAGCGCGCCTCGGTGGCGTTCAATCATGTGGGACTCGACGCGCTGCTGTCGCTGTTTCGCGAGGACTGACGCCGCACGCCGGGCACATTCCCACACTCGGGGTCACTGAGCGAATCATGAAAGTTTCGCTGCGGACAACTTGCCACGCTTGCTCGACACTCTTTCGACGCGAGCTTGCGCAAGTTCATGAATCCCTCGTCCATTGTCCGCACGTCGGCGCCTGCGGCGACGCCGCCCGCCAGTCCTGAGGCACCGCACACGAGTACTCACGGCCGTGTCAAATTGCGTGCACCAAGTTCCACGGGCACGGCTTCGTTCTGCACGCCGGCAAAGCCGCCCACCTTGCGAGATTCGTACCCCCAACTGAGCGCGAGCACCTCGCACGCGGCACTCAAGGACTTTCTCGTCGTCAAGACGACAGGCAGCAAGCCCGCCGACGCGGCGACACCGTCGATCTCAGTCAAGGACGTCGTGAACCTCGTGTCGCAGGTCACGATCACGCCCGGTGCCGTCTTCCCTGCGGCAGCATCGGGCAGCTCGGCGCGTCCGCAGCTCCTTTTTGTCCACGACGGCAAATACGTAAAGGTCACGGGCCAAGACGCCCAGAAGACGCTCCTAGACGACAAGGGCGCCCAGCATCTGGCACTTCCGTCCAAGCCGGTCTATCGCTGGTCCATTGTGGGCACCCCGACGAGTCACCCGTTGCCAACGTGCGACGCGCCCGCCGGCGTCGACCGCCCTGCCGCTCAATACCCTTCACTGAATGACTTTTCGCTCACCCAGGTCGAGCTCGAAGATATTGTCGACGGCGTACCGTTTCGGCAGACCGTGACCGGTTGCCGTATTGGCGGGACGTCGCCCCATATCGTTGTCGAAGTGGGGCCGCGCAAGTTCTACGTGGCAAGCACGATGTGCAACAGCGGCGTCCCGAAACACCTGCGTCGTCTGGACCCGAAGGTGCCGATGGATCGACGCTGCATCGATTTGTACCTTGAGTACAAAAACCAGTTGAGCGTGTTGCCGGAACTACTCGCCCCGGCGACAACCTTCGCCAACGTCTCGCAGCACGTATCGCAGCACCCATCGCCGACGGCCCGGGATCAGGCGATCGCCTTCAAGATACTGACCTCCGGACAGGCGCAGCATCGCTATGTCGAGCTATGCAAGACCAGCATCGACAGCCGCGAAAGGTTCGACGGCGCAAGGCACGTCGACGACGCGCTTGTCTACCGGACGATTCTCGGTCCGGATCACGTCTTCACGGTCGACGGTCAATGGAACCTCGCCGATGCGGCGGGCATCACCGATCTCAAGGCGCATTTGCAGGGGGGCAACCTCGCGTTCGCCGCGCTCGGCAGCGAGGATGGACGTGTCCTGTATTTCTCAACCTCGGGTGGCAGGCGCCTCGATACGATGACACTGCACATCCATGAAGCGATGGGTGATGGCGACGAGATAACGATCAATGACATTACCTATGTCGACGCGAGACGACGCGTGAAACGCGTATTGCAAAGCGCACCCGGCACACAAACCACCGGCCTGGTCGATCTGCCGGTGCTTGGCGAGGGCAAGGGCGACGTGCCATCCCGCTTCAAAGATGCCGAGCAGACGATCGCCGCCGCCATCGTGCATGACATGCGGTACCGGGCTATCGTCACCGGCATTCACTTCAATAGCCTGCTCGACACGTGCGACTCATGCGCGAGCGCGCTCTCGATACTTCAGACACTGACGGGGCACGCCGTCGATTTCGTTTATCACCGGGATTACGGTGCGTCTGCCGAGAGCAGCACTGACGGGACCATTCGCACATTGCAGACGCTGCTTGCCACGGCGAGTGCGTTGCGCGCGCAAGGCATGGTGAACGACGCCGCGGCGAAGTGCATGACGGCGCGACGATTGCTAACGCCCGAAGTCTTGCAGGCGTTAGCAATCGGTCTGCGTTACGCGCACGGCGACAACGCCGATCAGCTCGCGTTTCGCGTCAACGTCGACTACTTGCGGCTGCTCGCCGGGCTGGTCAGCGAGAAAACGCTCCCCGCGCGTGCCGTGCTCAACGCCCTGTCGAGCGAAGCAGGGCTCAACTACGCCTCGCTGCTCGGGCATCGCGCGCCGGCACTCGAAACGCTGGCGCACGCATGGGCGGATTTGATGCACGAGATCGCGGACAAGCGCGTTTCACGTGAGCCCGTTTTGCGCGTACTACTGGGCAGAAGCGGACCGTATCAGGCTAGTTTTCTTGTTGAACTCCTGAATGCACCACGTGAGCCCAGCGATTGCCGACGCGCGCTGCTGAACCGTTTGCACGCGGAGCGCCTAATGCCGTCGTTTGACGATTTACGCGCCATCGAAGGGCCACTGGGGGCGGCGATTCTTGTGTTTCGACTGCGCCTTCACCAGAAGCCAGCCCCCGAAATGGCGCTCGGGCAACACAGCGTGCCGGCCGTCATCGATGACATTCGGCGCGTAATTTCCGAAAAGGTATTGCTCAGGCTGGAGGCCGATCGCCTGCGAACCCGTCTGCACGAGTTGATGCCCACCGTCACGATCAGTGAGCAGCAGGCCATGCGGGAGATGGTCGGCAATGTCGTGCAGAACGCATGGCAGAAAGTATTGCCGGGCGAACACCCGCCCTCGGAAATTGCCCGACAGGTGCTCGACGATATCGGTCCCGGCTACGGTCGCGACCTTGCCAGATCGCGCAAAGCGGCGCGTGACACGATCATCCGTGTCGAAGTCTCGGCCTATATCGAATTCCTTCGTGCGAACCCGGATGCCGATGTGGACGCGGTGAAAACAGCGTTCCAGGCGCATGTCGCCAGTGCAAAGGCCGCCCATCGGCAATTGATCTCCGACGGCACATCCGTCCCGACTTCCATGCCCTCGGTCGACACACAAGCCGAAGCGTTGGTGGCACAGGGCGCGGCCGCCACCACGTCGGCGCGGGCAGCGGCCCAAGTGGCCATCGTCGCGCAAGCTGCGGGAGGGGCGCAGAAGGCCGCCGACGCATCGGACGCGGTGGCAGCGACGGTGGTAAGGCGCAACGCAGAGGCCGTTCGACAAAAGGTAAAGCAACGGGCACTCGACAGCGTACAGGTCAAAGGACTCGCCGCGTACGTCAAGGTGCAAGCCGAATCGAAAAAACGCACCGCCGAGAGACTTGAGCAAGAAACGGCCTCGCGACTCGACAGAGAGAGCGCATCGCGCGGCTTCGTTTGGAGCACCGAGGCAGCACGGCGCCTGCTTGAACTGCGCGGGATGACGACACCGCAACTCGAGCAGCGCTGGCAGCGGTTGCGCGACAACACGACGCCGCAACCGGCACAGAACACCACGCCACAACTAGAACGGCGTTGGCGGGCGTTGCGAGCACCTGCGGCATCGACATCTGCATCTACATCGGCATCTACATCGGCATTGGCGTCGACCTCGACATCGGCGACGCGTGAAATGCCCGGCCCGAGCCGCTTAGCTGGGGCGCAGTACCAAACCCCGGACGGCACGATCAACACGCGCTTTCGCTAACGGCGGGGGATTCTTCACGAACACGGCGTGTGAGCGAATGATGGAAGTGCTGCAACGGACAACTTGCCACGCTCGGTCAATACCGACTCGACGCGACCGTGCGCAAAATCATGATTTCTCCGCCCGCCAGTGCTCCCCCGTCGCCCCGCCCGGGGACATCGACGCAACCGCCTGAAACGCCTCCCACCGCCAGCATCGCCGGGGTACGCTTGCGCCCCGCCAGTGCTTCCCGTGCGAATCAGCACTTGGCGCCGGTGCAAGCGTCAGTCGTTCGACCACCGTTTCCGCAATTTCGCACCAGCAAATCGCATCCGCGACTGACGGATCTCATCGCCGACCCGGAAAAAGAAAAGAGACCGGGAGCGAAGAGCGTCTCCTCAGGCCGAGCGCGCCACTCGTCGGCCAATCATCCTTCAAAATCATCCGACGCGATTTCCAGCGTTGCTTTCGCTCCGGCCACCGTCCACTCAGACGGCACATTGGGCACGCAGTCCTGGCAAGGGGTCTTCGTGAACGAAGGCAAGTATGTGAAAGCGTCAGATTGGGACCTTCGGGTCACGCATCTGAGTCCCAAAGACGCTCGCAAGCTCGCGTTACCTTCCCGGCCGGTGTTTCATCAATTCATTAAGGGGACGCCGGGTGAACCACGCCCGCTGCATCTGCCGGCCCCCCCTGCCGGCATGGACGGTACCCCGTACCCGCCACCCGCAGGCCTCGAACTCGTCCCGGTGTTACTCGAAGATATCGTGACGGGTCTGCCGTATCGGAAGACCGTCAACGGGCTTCGAATTGGCGGCATTTCGCCGCATGTCGTCGTCGAAGCGGACCCGGGAATGATCTACGTGGGGAGCATCATGCGCGAGCCTCACGCCACGACGTCAATGCGTCGACTTGACCCTCTGGTGCCGGACGACAAACGCTCCATCGATCTGTTTCTCGAACATAGGAGTCAACTGAAGGCAATGCCGTTCATGCTGACATCAACCGAAACGGTCAGAACCGTTATGGCGCATGTGTCCGGGAATTTATCGCCAGACATGTCGAGACGCGACGCCACCTTCAGGGTAATGGCGTCCGAGTCCGCCCAAATGCAGTATGTGCAAACGTGCAAATCGAGCCTGCGCAGCCGTCAGCAGTTCAATGCGGCGGAACACAGCGACGATGTCGTCATTTATCAGGCGATCCTCGGTCGCGATCATGTCTTCCCGCTCGGTGACAACTGGAACATCGGTAGTGCTGCGGGCATTGGCGATCTCCGGCGGCAATTGAACGGCGGAAATATCGCGTTCGCCACGTTCACCAACGAGCACGGCCGGATGGTGTATTTCTCGACATCCGGCAGTCATCGCACCGTGTCGGTCGAATTGCACATTCACACCGCAATGGGTGAAGCCGATGAAGTGACGCTGGGCGGCATCACCTTTGTCGACGCGAATCGCCGTATCGGGCACAGGCGTCGAAATGCGGACGTCCAGACGGATGACGTGCGTATCAACCTGCCCGCGCTGGGCGTGAGGACGCAATCTTCCATCAACCGACTCAGGGATTGCGAGCAGACGATCACCAACGTCGTCGTGCATGACACGCGTGACAGTCCGATCTTCACCAGCATCCACATGAATAGCTTGTTCGACACGTGCGATTCATGCGCCAGCGTCCTGTCCATTCTTCAGGAGCGCACCGGGCAATCTATCGATTTCGTCTTCCACCGTGACTATGGTGTGACCGTAGCGAACAGCAGCACACGACGATTCGCGTACTACAGCAAGTCGCGGCGACGGCCAACGACCTGCGAGGCTTTCGTTTGGTCGGCGATGTTGCCTCAATGCGCATGGTTTCACGTCGGTTACTCACCCCTGAGTTGCTACATGAGTTGACCGTGGGTCTGCACTTCGTCAAGGGCAGCGGGGCCGATGAACTCGCCTTCCAGGTGAACGTGGACTACGTGCAACTCGTCGCCGGGCTTCTCAATGACAACATCGTTTCCAGCCGGGCGATTCTCAATGCGCTGTCGAGCGTGGAAGGTCGCAGGTATATCTCGCTCAGCGGGCATCGCGCCTCCGAACTCCAGCCGCTTGCCGAAGCGTGGGCCAGCTTGCTGCACGAATTGCTGGCCGCCGGCGTCCCACGTGCGCAAGTCCTGTCACTGTTGATAAGAATGCCGGCGGGCGGGACAAGTTTTTTCGTTGAATTGCTAAACGCACCACGCGTCCCCAACGATTGCCGGCGGGCACTCTTCAACCGCCTGAGCGCCGATAATCTGATGCCGACATACCGTGAAATTCGGCAGGTCGAAGGTCGACTCGGGGCGATGATCCTGACGTTCCGGCTTCGCCCTCGCCGACAGACCATTCCCCCGATTAGTACGACGCTTCATGCCGTGGAGCAAGTCATCGATCACATTCGGGAAGCGATATCTGAGCACGTCGTACTCAAACTGGAAGCCGATCACCTGAGCACACGTCTGCGCGAGATCATGCCTTACGTCACCATCAACGAACAACGTGCTTTGCGCGAGATGGTGATCGAGGCCGTGCAGACGGCATGGTCACAGGTGCTGCCGGGGGAGACCCCCCCTCGAAAATTGCCAGCGACATCCTCCAGGATATCGGCCCGGGCTACAGCAACAGCCTCTTCGAAGTGCGTAGCGGGGCAATCGACGCCATTATCGAAGCCGAAGTCGAGACGTATGTTGATCATCTGAGAGCTCACCCGCATGCCGACGAACATGCGCAACGCGACGCCTTTGAAGCACGCGTGCTGTCAGCACAGTCAGCACATCGTCAGATGGTTTCGCCAGATGCCGGGCGCGCGGTGGCGGGCACGTCCGACGTTGCCGATCAGGCCGGACAAGCCCTGCCCGAGGTGTCGACCATCGCGGTGACTCGTGCAGCGGAGGCGAAACTGGAGGAGACCCTGTCGCAGACGGCGCAGGTGGTCAAAGAAGCGGCGCAGGCGACGACCTCGGCCGTCATTCGCAATGCGCAGACGATAAAGGAAGCAGCCAAGCAACAGACCCTGCTAACGGCGCAAAGCGGGGGCTATGCAGCATTTGCGCTAGCCAACGAAACGGCCAGGAAAAAAGCGGCCAAGCAAGTCGAAGCCGACGCAGAAGCCAAGGCCGAGAGAGTGATAACCGCGCGAAGCGATGCCGCGACCGAAGTTATTGCGGAGCGCTTGCTGCATTCGCGGGGTATGACCTTGCCCCAACTTCAGGAAAGGAAGGACAAACTGAGTAGCAAGACCACGACGGAAGAAGTTGAAGCGCGCCACAAGAAACTGAGCGAACCGTCAACGTCCGGACAGTCACGCAAGAAGGCGGGAGAATCAAGCCGGATCGCGAGCGCACAATTTCAAGCACCCGACGGTTCGATCCGGACGACCAACAAAGAGCAATAACGCTGAATCGGGGGTTCCCCCCCGACACACGCCGCATGCCAACATGACCGGCTTACCCCACCAGATGCGCGCTCAGGCTGGTTTCGATATCGGCTTGCAGATCGCGCACGTCCTCCAGACCGATATAGAAGCGCACGAGCGCCCCCTTATGCGGCCACGGCATCGCCGTGCGCATCGAAGGTACGCGGTACGGCACCACCAGACTGTGTGCCCCACCCCAGCTAAAGCCGATCTTGAAGAGACGCAGCGCTTCGATGAAGGCATCGATCTGCGCTTGCGAATAGCGCTCGTCGAACACCACCGAGAACAGGCCGCCCGCGCCGGTAAAGTCGCGACGGAAATTCTGATAGCCCGGGCAATCCTCGAAGGCCGGATGCAGCACGGCGACGATTTCAGGGCGCGTCTTGAGCCACGTCGCCAGCGTCATCGCCGCACGGTCGTGGGCCTCGAAGCGCAGTTGCATGTTCGGCAGGCTACGCAGCAAAAGGCTGCAATCGTCTACCGAAACACCCACGCCCATGCGCATACGGGCCTGTTTCAGGCGATGGTGCACATCGTCATCAATGGTCACGACTGAGCCCATCAGAATATCGCTGCCGCCCGATTGGTACTTGGTGAGTGCCTGCACGGAAATGTCCACCCCGTGATCGAACGGGCGGAAGGCGATGCCTGCCGAGTAGGTATTGTCGATGGCCGTCAGCACACCGCGCTCGCGCGCCACGCGGGCAATCGCCGGGATGTCCGGGACTTCCATCGTCACCGAACCCGGCGCTTCCAGCCAGATCAGTTTGGTGTTCGACTGAATCAGTGCGCCGATGCCGTCGCCGATCAACGGGTCGTAATAGCGCACGGTGATGCCGAACGACGCTTGCAGCCAGTCGCCGTGCTCACGGTTCGGGCTGTAGGCGTTATCGGGAATCAGCACGTCGTCGCCCGACTGGATCAGGCCGAAATAGACGTTGGAGATGGCGCCCAGACCGGACGGGAACAGCAGGCAGTGCTTGCCGCCTTCGAGCGCCGCCAGACGCCGCATCAGTTCCATCGAGGTGGGCGTGGCATGCAGGCCGTAGCGCCACTGGCTGTCGTTCTTCCAGTCCAGCGCACGCATGGCGGCAAGATCGGGGAAGATCACCGTCGAGGCGCGTGCCACAGGCACCGGCATCGCGGCAAAACCAGCGGGCAACTGGGTGTCGGCGTGGAGGATATTGGTTTGCCAGTGCCAGCCGTTGGCGTCCGGCTTGTCGAGCGCCCCAGAGGGCTTGCGGTTGTCTTGCGTCATCACAGCTCCGGAATCACACGGGCCGGCAACAACGCCGGCCCCCGGGGTGTAACTTACACGCGCTCGAACACGGCGGCAATGCCCTGCCCGCCGCCAATGCACATCGTCACGAGCGCATAACGGCCGCCGGTGCGCTGCAATTCATGCAAAGCCTTCACGGTAATCAGCGCACCGGTGGCGCCGATCGGGTGGCCCAGCGAGATGCCCGAGCCGTTCGGGTTGACCTTGGCGGGGTCGAACCCCAGATCGCGCGTGACGGCGCAAGCTTGCGCGGCGAATGCCTCGTTGGCTTCGACCACGTCGATATCGCTCACCTTCAGACCCGCACGCTCCAGCGCCTTGCGCGAGGCCGGCACCGGGCCGATGCCCATGTAATTCGGATCGACACCGGCATGCGCGTAGCTGACCAGACGCGCGAGCGGCTTGGCGCCACGGCGTTCCGCTTCGGCACGCTCCATCAGGATGAGGGCGGCGGCCGCGTCGTTCAGGCCCGACGCATTGCCTGCGGTGACCGTGCCGTCTTTCTGGAACACGGGGCGCAGCTTCGCCATGTCTTCCAGTGTGACGTCGGCACGCACGTGCTCATCCGTCGTGAACGCGATATCGCCCTTCTTCGACTTGATTGTGATCGGTACGATCTGGTCCGTGAAGTAACCGGCGGCCATGGCGCGTGCCGCGCGTTGGTGCGACTCCACGGCCAGACGATCCTGATCGTCACGCGTGATGTTCCACTTCTTCGCGATGTTCTCGGCCGTCACACCCATGTGGATGTTGGCAAACGGATCGTGCAATGCGCCGAGCATCATGTCGACGAGGCGCGATTCGCCCATGCGCGTGCCCCAGCGTGCGCCCGGCATCACGTACGGCGCGCGGCTCATGCTCTCGGCACCGCCGGCCATCGCAATATCGGTGTCGCCCAGCAGGATCGATTGCGCAGCGGAGACCACGGCCTGCAGACCCGAGCCGCACAGGCGGTTCACGGTCATCGCCGGGGCGTGCTGGCTCACGCCGGCCTCGATCGAGGCCACGCGCGCCAGATACATGTCTTTGGGTTCGGAATGGATGACGTTACCGAAGACGACCTGACCGACGTCTTCACCGCCAACACCCGCGCGCGCCATGGCTTCGCGGGCAACGATCGCGCCGAGCTGGGTCGGCGCGAAATCCTTCAGGCTGCCACCAAAATCACCGATGGCCGTACGTACACCACTGACGATCACGACGTCTCGTTGCATGTCTCTTCTCCGTGTGGATATAAGTTTGCAAACGAGTATACCGCCGCCCGGGTTACCGCGATGGGCGGCTCAGTGGAGGGAAACGTCAGTTGTTTTGTCAGGCGCCCATCAAGGCCAGCACTTGCTCGGTGCGCGGCACCGGCGCGACTGCGCCGTAACCGGTCGTCGAGAGCGCTGCGCAGATGTTGGCGTAGCGCGCAGCCGTGAACGGATCGTCGCCCAGCGCCAGACGCGCCACGAACGCCCCGCCGAAGCAATCGCCCGCGCCAGTGGCGTCGAGCGCCTGCACCGGGTACGGCGCCACTATGCGGCGCTCGGTCGGGGTTGCGACGTAGCAGCCTTCGCGACCCAGCTTGAGTGCTACGACCTTCACACCATGGGAGAGCAGTTCGTCGAGAATCGCATCACGGTCTTCAAGACCGGTGACTGCGGTGACATCGTCCCAGCTCGGCAGGCACACGTCGGTCAGGCTGAACGCTTCACGCATGGTCGCGCGGGCACGGGCCAGCGGCCACAGCTTGAGGCGCAGATTCGTGTCGAACGACACCTGACCACCCGCCGCACGAATCTTCGACATAGCGTCGAAGGCCGCGTCGCACGCGTTCACGCTGATCGCCAGGCTGATGCCAGACAGGTGCAGAAATTGAGCGCTGGCCAGTGCGTCACGCGGCAGATCCTGCGCGTGATACCGGCTGGCGGCCGAACCGGCACGCAGATAGTCGAAGTGGTGGCCGGTCTCGTCGTGCGACACGAAGTACACGCCCGTCGGGGCCTGCGTGTCGACGCGCACGGTCGTCGTATCGACGCCCTCTTCTTGCCACAGGTCGAGCAGCATGCGGCCGAACAGGTCGTCGCCAACCGCGCTCACGAAACCCGTGCTCACGCCCTGACGGCGTGCGGCGATGGCGAAGTTGGAGGTGTCGCCACCAAAGCCCTGAAGGTACTGACGGGCATCGTCGGGCGACTGGTTGAATTCGACCATGGCTTCACCCATGGCGAGCACTTGCGGCGTTTGCTGCATCTGTGATTGGGCTTGTGTCATCGATTCGATTCCCTTAGACCACTTCGCCCCACAGGTCGTGGCCGTCGGCGCCGGTCACCGTCACGCTGACGAACTCGCCAACCTTCAGGCGCTTGGCCGCCTTGGCGGTCGGTTCGATGTACACGAGACCGTCGATTTCCGGGGCGTCAGCAGCCGAGCGGGCAACGCCGCCGTCCTGATTGATTTCGTCGACGATCACTTGAATCGTCTTGCCAACCTTGCGCTGCTGGCGTTCCGCCGAAATTTCTTCGGCCACTTCCATAAAGCGTGCGCGGCGCTCTTCACGGACTTCGTCGGGCAGTGCGCCCGGCAGTTCGTTGGCCTTGGCGCCGTCGACCGGCGAATACGCGAAGCAACCCACGCGGTCGAGCTCGGCTTCTTTCAGGAAGTCCAGCAGGTATTCGAATTCGGCTTCGGTCTCGCCGGGGAAACCAGCGATGAACGTGCTGCGGATCGTCAGGTCCGGGCATGCCTTGCGCCACGCCTGAATGCGCTCCAGATTCTTTTCACCCGACGCCGGACGCTTCATGCGCTTGAGCACATCGGGGTGCGCGTGCTGCAACGGCACGTCGAGATACGGCAGGATGTGGCCTTCGGCCATCAGCGGGATGATTTCGTCCACGTGCGGATACGGATACACGTAGTGCAGACGCACCCATGCGCCGTACTGCTTGGCCAGTTCACCCAGCGCCGTGACCAGTTCGGTCATGCGCGTGCGCAGCGGGCGGCCGTTCCAGAAACCGGTGCGATATTTCACATCGACGCCGTACGCGCTGGTGTCCTGCGAAATCACGAGCAGCTCTTTGACGCCGGCCTTGAACAGGTTCTCGGCTTCGAGCATAACTTCGGCCACCGGGCGCGAGTCGAGATCGCCGCGCATCGACGGGATGATGCAGAACGTGCAGCGGTGATTGCAGCCTTCGGAAATTTTCAGATACGCGTAGTGGCGCGGCGTGAGCTTGATGCCGGCGGCCGGCACGAGATCGCTGAACGGATCGTGCGGCTTGGGCAGGTGCGTGTGCACCGCCGTCATGACTTCGCCCAGCGCATGCGGGCCGGTCACGGCGAGCACCTTCGGGTGGACGGTGGTCACGATGTCTTGCCCGGCGGCGTCCTTCTTGGCGCCCAGGCAGCCGGTCACGATGACCTTGCCGTTCTCGGCCAGCGCTTCGCCGATGGCATCCAGGCTTTCCTGAACGGCGGCGTCGATAAAGCCGCAGGTGTTGACCACCACGAGATCGGCACCGTCGTAGGTGCCGGAAATCGCATAACCTTCAGCGCGCAGTTGGGTCAGGATTTGCTCGGAGTCAACCAGAGCCTTGGGGCAGCCGAGCGAAACGAAGCCGACTTTGGGAGTGCCGGCGGGCAATGGGCGGGACATGGGGCGAAATCCTGATCTAGTAAATACGGTGTAACGACCGGACAGTGAGCCTGCCGGTGCGCCAACGAAGCGATTTCGCCGTCGTCAACGCCCTGCCCGCCTGCCGATACTCGCGCCACGGGCACAACCCGCAGCGAAGAACCGCGCATTTTACCTTGTTCGCCCGTTGTGCGTTCCAACTATCGTTGCGGTGTGCGCCCCGAGCCACACCGCAACGTCATGCCGGCGCGATGCACTCGCGCCCCAAGCCATGCCTCAGGGCTTCTTGTTCGGATCTTTGCCCGGTGCCCCTGGCGTGCCCGGCATTCCCGGCCCGCCCGGTCCACCCGGGAACGGGAAGGTGCTGAACATGTTCTTGGCCTGACTCTGCATCTGCTCTTGCATCTGCACGAACAGGTTCTTCGACTGCTCGATGTAGTTGGTCATCATGCCCTGCATCATCGGCGCCTGCATGTTCATGAATTGCGCCCAGACGTCCGGGTTGAAGGCCGCGCCTTCGTAGATGCCCTTCGACTGATCGGACAGCTTGTTTTGAATCTCGATGAAGGTCTGGATGTTCTTCTCGAGGTACGTGCCCATCATCCCTTGCAGCGCATGGCCGTAGAAGCGGATGATCTGGGACAGCATGGCGCTCGAGAACATCGGCACGCCGCCGGTCTCTTCTTCCAGAATGATTTGCAGCAGAATGCTGCGGGTCAGGTCCTCGCCCGTCTTGGCGTCAACGACCTTGAACTCCTCGGTCTCGAGCACCAACTGCTTCACATCGGCAAGGGTGATGTACGTACTGGTCTGCGTATCGTACAAACGCCGGTTCGGATACTTTTTGATCAGGCGCTCGTCAGTCTTCTTGCTCGCGGTCATGCGGTGGGTTTCCTGCTTTTATGAAGGACTTCCCCGACCGACGGTCGGGGTTAGTCACATATTATCGATTTTAGGGCGTTTGCTGCTATGCGGCAAAGCCCTAACCCGCGGCGGAAAAGGTGCATACCCGTGGCCCGCACCCGCGCTTCCGCCCTGCCACCGCTCAGCCCATGTGCAAGCCGCCGTTGAGCGAGAAGTCCGCTCCCGTCGAAAAGCCCGATTCTTCCGATGCGAGCCACGCCACGATGGAACCGATTTCGGCCGGCTCGCCCAGACGTTTGACCGGAATCGTCGCCACGATCTTGTCGAGCACGTCCTGACGGATCGAGCGCACCATGTCCGTGCCGATATAGCCCGGCGACACGGTGTTGACGGTCACACCCTTGGTAGCAACTTCCTGCGCCAGCGCCATCGTGAAACCGTGGATACCGGCCTTGGCCGTCGAGTAGTTCGTCTGACCGAACTGGCCCTTCTGGCCGTTGACCGACGAGATGTTGATGATGCGGCCCCAGCCACGCTCGCACATGCCCTCGATCACCTGCTTGGTGACGTTGAACAAGCTCGTGAGGTTGGTCGCGATCACCGCGTCCCAGTCCTCGTGCGTCATCTTGCGGAACACGACGTCGCGCGTGATACCGGCGTTGTTCACCAACACCTCGATCTCGCCCACTTCCGCCTTCACCTTGTCGAAAGCAGCCTTGGTCGAATCCCAATCACCGACGTTACCTTCGGAAGCGACGAAATCGAAACCCAGCGCCTTTTGATCCTCCAGCCACTTCACGCGGCGCGGCGAATTCGGGCCGCAGCCCGCCACGACCTTGAAGCCGTCTTTGTACAGCCGCTGGCAAATGGACGTACCGATACCGCCCATCCCGCCTGTCACGTATGCAATGCGTTGAGTCATGGAACGCTTCCCCCTAAATAACGGCAAATCTGCCGCCTGTTGCGACTGCCAATTGACCGACGCGCAGGCCGCGCGTTCCCACGCGAACCTTCCGTCTCCTGACTGCCTCCGGCAACAAGCCCGCGCGCGTTGCACGCACGGGCGTCACCGGTTTGATTCGTTGTGGGTTACTGCACGCAGCAAGTACGCTCAAGCGCGCTCACACACGTTCTACTGCCAGCGCAACGCCCATGCCGCCGCCGATACACAGCGAGGCCAGACCGCGACGTGCGTCGCGGCGCGCCATTTCATGCAACAGCGTGACGAGAATACGGCAGCCCGACGCGCCGATCGGGTGACCGATGGCAATCGCACCACCGTTCACGTTGATCTTGGAGGTATCCCAGCCCATCTGCTTGTTCACCGCCAGCGCCTGCGCGGCAAACGCTTCATTGATTTCCATCAGGTCAAGGTCTTTCACGTCCCAGCCCGCGCGGGCGAGGCAGCGTTGCGATGCCGGCACCGGACCGATACCCATTACCGACGGATCGACACCCGCGTTTGCGTACGCGACGATGCGGGCGAGCGGCTTGAGGCCGAGCTGCTCGGCGCGCTTAGCCGACATCACCACCACCGCGGCGGCACCATCGTTCAGGCCCGAAGCGTTGGCGGCAGTGACCGTGCCGTCTTTCGAGAAGGCGGGCTTGAGACTGGCCAGCGATTCGGCCGTCACGCCATGGCGCACGAACTCATCGGTGTTGAACAGGAGCGGATCGCCCTTGCGTTGCGGAATCGAGACCGGCACAATTTCGGCGTCGAAACGGCCGGCCTTCTGTGCGGCTTCTGCTTTGTTCTGCGAAGCGGCGGCAAACGCATCCTGCATTTCGCGCGTGATGCCGTATTCCTTCGCAACGTTCTCGGCCGTGATACCCATGTGGTACTGGTTGTACACGTCCCACAGACCGTCGACGATCATGGTGTCGACCAGCTTCGCGTCGCCCATGCGGAAACCGTCGCGCGAACCCGGCAGCACGTGCGGGGCTGCGCTCATGTTCTCCTGACCGCCGGCAACCACGATGTCGGCGTCGCCCGCTGCGATCGCGTTGGCGGCGAGCATCACGGCCTTCAGACCCGAGCCGCACACTTTGTTGATCGTCATGGCCGGCACCATCGTCGGCAGACCTGCCTTGATGGCTGCCTGACGCGCCACGTTCTGCCCCGAACCGGCCGTGAGCACCTGACCCAGAATCACTTCGCTCACATCTTCGCCCTTGAGCTTGGCGCGCTTGAGGACCTCGTCGATCACGATGGCACCCAGATCCGGCGCCGCCACCTTGGCGAGCGACCCGCCAAACTTACCGACTGCGGTGCGCGCAGCCGACACAATCACGATATCCGTCATGTCTCTTTCCTCGTTTTCAAAATAAGTCGAACCAAAGGGCGTACCCGCAATGCCGCTCCCGCTCAGGCTTTCGCCTTGACGTAGCGGCCGGGCGCCGGCTCGATGGGGGCATAAGCAACATTACCATACGACTTTGGCGCTTTGACGCGTTTTCCGGCGTAGCCGGCGAGCCAATCGCTCCAGTCCGTCCACCAGCTTCCCGGGTGCTCCGTCGCCCCCGCGAGCCAGTCGCCGGACTCGACGCCCACGTCGTCATTGCGCCAATAACTGCGCTTCTTCTTGACCGGCGGATTGACCACCCCGGCGATGTGCCCCGATGCGCCGAGCACGAAGCGGCGCTCGCCGCCCAGCAACGGCAGCGAACGGAACGCCGACGTCCACGGCACGATGTGATCTTCTCGGGATCCGAACACATAGGCCGGCGCATCGATCGTTCCCAGATCGACCGGCACGCCGCAGGTCTGCACCACACCGGGCTGCTTCAGTTCGTTCTGCAAATAAAGATGACGCAGGTACCAGCAGAACATCGGGCCCGGCAAATTCGTACCGTCGCCATTCCAGTAAAGCAGATCGAACGGCTGCGGCGCGTTGCCTTTCAGGTAGCTGTCGACCACGTAGTTCCACACCAGATCGTTCGGGCGCAGGAACGAGAACGTGTTGGCCAGTTCCACCCCGCGCATCAGCCCCGGCGGCTGGCCGAGCGCGCCCCCGATGGTCTTCTCACGGTACTGCACATGCGGCTCGTCGACGAACACGTCGAGCACGCCAGTATCGGAAAAATCCAATAGCGTGGTCAGCAACGTCACACTCGCCACCGGCGACTTGCGGCCGTTTTGGCCCTTCGCAGCGAACACGGCAAGCGCGGCGGCCAGCAACGTACCGCCGACGCAGAAGCCCAGCGCGTTGATCTGCGGCTGTCCAGCGATCTCACGCACGACGTCGATGGCCGCGATCGGGCCTTCGCCGACGTAGTCGTCCCACGTCTTGTGCGCGAGCGATGCGTCGGGGTTTCGCCACGACACGACGAACACCGTGTGACCCTGCTCCACGGCGTAGCGCACGAGCGAGTTCTCGGGTTGCAGATCGAGGATGTAGTACTTGTTGATGCAAGGCGGCACCACCAGCAACGGCCGCTGATGCACCGTCGGGGTGAGCGGCTTGTACTGGATAAGCTGGATGAGGTCGTTCTCGAACACGACCGCCCCTTCCGTGGTGGCAACGTTGCGCCCCACTTCGAACGCGGCCTCGTCGGTCTGCGACACCTTGCCCTTGCCCATATCGACGAGCAGATGCTGCATCCCGGCGAGCAGGCTGTCGCCATGCGTCTGCACGAGACGCTGCTGCGCGTCGGGGTTGGTCGCGATGAAGTTGGCAGGCGAGCTCGCCGCCACCCACTGTTCGACGGCAAAGCGAATTCGCTCGCGCGTCTTCGCGTCTGCGTCGACCAGCTCGGCCATGCGCATCAGAAAACGGCCGTTGAGCAGGTAAAGCGCGGCGGGCAACGCGTAGAACGGGTTACGCCAGCCTTCGCCCGCAAAACGCCGGTCACCCAGCGGCGGGGCGTTATCGAGCCCGGGGTGGTTGAAACTCGCAACGAGTTCGGAAAATTCACGCCCGTATTCCGTCTGAAGGGCACTCAGGCGCGCGGGGTCGACGTGCAAGGGCGACGGCTGCGGCAGATTGCCTGCGGCGCCGAACATTTCAAAGAGATGGCTGAAGGGATTCGCTGCACCGGGAGCACTCGCGGTGGTCGGGCCGACAGCGCCCGGCAATGCGCCGAACATTTGTTGGGCGGCACTGAACCACTGCGACATGTCCTGAGCGGAGAGCGAAGCGGAGGGAAACTGCTGAGCAAACGAGGCGGCAAACGAGGCCGGATCGAAGTTGGCACTGGCGCGATTCATGATAGCCTGAGCGTCACGTCCGTTGCGTTCACGGGCCAGTGCCCGAAACGCGGCGGCGTGCTACGCCTCGCGAGCGTTGCGCCCCGCCTGAAATGCATTCTTGCGTGCGAGCGCAGGCGTGTCAATGCTTGCGGCGTACGTCCGGTGGGAATTGTCCTGCCGCCCCGCCAATTTTTGAATGCGCGTTTGTCCCGATGCTGATTGTCGCTCTCGGCTGGCTCTATGTTCTGGCGATGGTCGCCATCACCGCCCCGTCGGTCTGGCTCGGCCTGTTTATCTTCATTGGCGGCGGGGTCGCGCCCGTGCTGCTCTTGCTCTATATCGCCGGTGGCCGCATGCGGCGGGCGAGACGGCTACACCTTGAACGGCAATCCGAACTGCGGCCTGATGACGCAGCAACAGGCGAGGCCAATGCCGGCGTGAAGCACGTCTCCGACCGTGACACGGATCCCACAGTCAGTAGCGCCGTCACACCCGCGTCATCAAATGCACGATGGATTACGCCACCCGCCACACCAGCGCCGCCATGCGGCCAGTCGTCCGATCGCGGCGATACGAGTAAAACCGCGCCGAATCGCTGACCGTACACCACTGCCCTCCTGACACGCTCGTCACCCACTCACGCGCCAACCGCAAGCGCGCCAGCGCGCAAAGATCAGCCAGCGACTTCCCCACAGCAGGGTCACCATGGGCGACAAAAGCCGCGAGCGTCGCATCGCGCTCGGCAGGCGTTGCGGCCTCAAGAAACGCTTCGCGCACTTCCGGGCCGACCTCGAACGTCTGCGGCCCGATGCACGGGCCAAGCCATGCGATGACCTCGGCACGCGTGCCCGTTTGCGGCAAACGCGCCCGCAAAGCCTGCACGGTCTGCTCGATCACACCGGCACAAAGCCCGCGCCACCCAGCATGCGCGGCTGCCACGGCTTGCCCCTGTGCATCGCACAGCAGGACGGGCATGCAATCGGCCACCATCACCGTGCTCGCCAGACCGATCGCCTTCGTGGCACTCGCATCGGCCTGCAACGGTTCGCCAGCGCGAACGGCGTCGAGTGCGTCTTGTGCGTCGACCACACGCGGGCCATGCACTTGCGCCACCCACGCCGACGGCACGCCAGTGCGCGACGCCAGCAACGCACGATTCGCGGTGACCGCTGCGGGGTCGTCGTCTGCCTTGAACCCGAGATTAAACGTGGCTTGCGGCCCTTCGCTCACCCCGCCTGCACGCGTCGTGAACACGGCGCGCACGTTCGACGGCGCGGGCCAGTCGGGCACGATCCAGTCATCGGGGAATGCGTCCTGCTCACGTTCTCGTGCATGGTCAAGGTTATGCCGGGAAGAAGTCATCGAGCGAATCGGGGAGGGTTGAGAAGTCGAATTCGAGGCCGAGCGCGGCCATGAGTTCACACATGTCGTCAGGCAACGGTGCCTGCCAGTGCATCGCGTTGCCGTCGACGGGATGAATCAGCCCCAGACGCCAAGCATGCAGCGCCTGACGCGAGAAATCGCCCGGCAATGCCGGACGGCGATGACGCGGCTTATAGAGCGGGTCGCCCAGCAGCGAATGTCCGAGATGCGCGAGATGCACGCGAATCTGGTGAGTCCGTCCGGTATCGAGTGAGCACAGCACCAACGAGACCGGCGAGCTCTCCCACTCGGCGCTCGCCACGGTGACCACTCGTGTGCGCGCCGGCTTGCCCCCATTCCCATGCACCACCGCCATGCGTGTGCGCTCGCGCGGATCGCGTCCGATCGGGGCATCGACGACGGTGCGTAACGGAGGGCGCCCCCACACCAGCGCTGCGTAATGACGCTTGACGGTACGCGCCTGCAATTGCCGCACCAGATCGGTCTGGGCAATCAGCGTGCGCGCCACGACCATCAGGCCGGAGGTGTCCTTATCCAGTCGGTGCACGATACCCGCGCGCGGCAGGTCGGCCGCCGCCTGCCCGTACCGATGAAGCAGACCGTTGAGCAAGGTGCCCGACCAGTTGCCGGCCGCCGGATGCACCACGAGCCCTGCCGGTTTGTTGAATACGGCGAGCGCGGCGTCTTCATGAACGACATCGAGCGGCACCGGTTCCGGTGTAAACGCTTGTTGCTCAGGTAACGCTGCGGGCGTGATCGTGACCGCCTCGCCACCCGCGACTTTCTGGCGGACTTTGGCCGTGACGCCGTCGAGCATGACGCGGCCGTCTTCGACCCACGCCTGTAACCGGCTGCGGGAATACTCCGGGAAACATTGTGCGAGTGCCTTGTCGAGGCGTTCGCCAGCGAGGGCATCGGGGAGTGTGGCGACGAGCGGTGCAGCATCGTTAGCCCCTGCCACCGTGGCAGAGGTAGAATCGCTGTCGGAATTGGGGGTGCCACCGAGGGCACCTGGGAAAGCTACGGGAAGCGAGTCGAGGTCGTCGTCAGACGAGTCCTCCGCATTTTCCGTGGCAAATGAGGCGGTTACGCTATAATCCGGCACTATTGAACGGGTCATCGAGAAGTGAAGCCAACGAGCATGCAAGCCCTGAAACTTGTCAAACATCTTACGCTGGCCGTTATTCTGGTCGGCGGCGTGGCCGCCTGCGGCATTCTGCCGGAGAAAGTCGACGAAACGGCCAGCTGGTCGACGAACAAATTATACTCGGAAGCCAAGGACTCCTTCGACGGTGGAGACTACTCCAAGGCCGCCAAGTATTATGAGTTGCTCGAAGGGCGCGACCCGTTCGGCCCGCATGCACAACAAGCGCAGATCAACACGGCCTACGCTTATTACAAAGACAATGAACAGGCGCAGGCGCTTACCGCCATCGACCGCTTCATTCGTCTGCATCCGGATAGCCCGTCGATCGATTACGCCTATTACCTCAAGGGCCTGATCAACTTCAATGACGATCTGGGTCTGTTTGGCCGCTTCTCGGGGCAAGATCTGAGCGAGCGCGATCCGAAGGCACTCCGCTCGGCGTACGACAGCTTCAAGTATCTGGTCGAGCACTATCCGACCAGCAAGTACGCGAACGACGCCGCCCTGCGCATGCGCTACGCCGTCAACGCGATGGCCGCGCACGAAGTGCACGCCGCCGAGTACTACTATCGTCGTGGCGCGTATCTGGCGGCCGTGAATCGCGCGCAGAGCGCCCTGCAAGACTTCGACAAGGCACCGGCGCTCGAAGACGCACTGGGCATCATGATCAAGTCGTACGACAAACTCGGCATGACCGAACTGCGTGACGACACCCGCCGCGTGATGGAAAAGACGTATCCGAACAGCGGCTATCTGACGGTGGGTCATCGTATCGACGATGGCACTGGCAAGAAGTCGTGGTGGCAACTCTGGCGTTAAGTCGGTATGAATGCAGCCTTAATGCTGCATTGATTCGGCGCTGAACCAGCATCGGGTCGAACGTTCCGGTTGCATCGAAAAGCCCTCGCTTGCGAGGGCTTTTTGTTTTCCGCTTACATTGTGGCTTTCACCGGATATTGCCTAAGGAGTTTGTCGCGTGAGTTCGCCCCCTTCTGCCGCCCTGCCCGTCAAGACCCTGCTCGCCCTGCGCCACGTCCATTTCGAAGATCTCGGCACGCTCGCGCCGTACTTCCGGCAACGTGGTTACGCGATCGAGTATGTGGATGCCCCCATTGCCGATTTGCGCACCCTAGATGCACTGTCGCCCGATCTGATGGTCGTGCTCGGCGGTCCGATCGGTGCATTTGACGAGGCCGACTATCCTTTCGTGGCCGACGAACTGGCGTTGGTGAAAGCGCGTCTCGATGCAAAGGCACCCATTCTCGGTATCTGTCTGGGTGCGCAATTGATGGCGCGCGCGCTCGGTGCGAAGGTGGCGCCGTTGGGCGTGAAGGAGATCGGCTACGCGCCCGTCGCTCTGACACCGGCTGGTGAAGCCTCGCCGTTGGCCGCCTTGGATGACGTGCCGGTGCTGCACTGGCACGGCGACCAGTTCGATATTCCACCCGGCGCCGCCCATCTGGCGCGGACCCACGTCGGTGAGCGTCAGGCGTTCTCGCTAGGCAAGCATGCGCTGGGTCTGCAATTTCATCTGGAAGCCGATGCTGCGAGCATCGAGTCGTGGCTCGTGGGGCACGCGTGTGAATTGGGGGCTGCGGGCGTGAGCCCGGTGACGCTGCGTGCCGACGCACGCACCTATCAGGCACGGCTTGCCGATGCAGCGCCAGCCGTCGTGGGACGTTGGCTCGACGCGCTGGAGATCTGAGGCCTGAGGCGTCGTCAGCGCGAAGCGCGCTGAGGCCTCATAAGCCGCTGAAGCCGCTGACGCCGCTCAAGCCTCGGCGTCCGCCGCCATCTCGTCGAAGAAGCCACGCACGATCGGCAGTTCGCGCGTGCGCTTGAACGGCGGCAAGCTTTGCCAGATGCGCCGGCCATAAGGCTTGTCGACCAGACGCGGGTCACAGATCATCAGCACACCACGATCACGCTCGGAGCGAATCAGCCGCCCTGCCCCCTGCTTGAGCGTGATGACCGCTTGCGGCAACTGATGCACGGCAAACGGACTCAAGCCCTTCTTGGTCAGTGCGTCGAGCCGCGCAGCCAGCACCGGATCGTCAGGCGGCGCGAACGGCAGCTTGTCGATGATGACGAGCGAAAGCGCTTCGCCGCGTACATCCACCCCCTCCCAGAAACTCTGGCTGCCGATGAGCACCGCATTGCCAAGCGCTCGAAAACGGTCCAGCAACTCGGTACGACTCGCTTCGCCCTGCACGAGCAGCGGATACGGCCAGCCGCGCCGGTCGAACTCCTCACGCAAGCGCTCCGCCGAGCGATTGACCGCTCGCAGCGTAGTACACAGCACGAAGGCCCGGCCACCGCTCACCTCTAGCACCGGCAATGCGGCATCCAGCACCGCGTCGGTGAATCCCGGTGCAGACGGCTGCGGCAAGCCGCGCGGCACATACAGCAGACTTTGATTCGGGTAATCGAACGGACTCGCCAGCGTCAGCGACTTGCCCGCATCGAGCCCGAGTTGCGCAGCGTAGTGGTTGAAATTGCCCTTTACCGAGAGCGTCGCCGACGTGAAGATCCATGCGCGCGGCGCGCCAGCCCGTTGTTTCGCGAAGATCGGCGCAATCGACAGCGGCGTCTGATGCAACTGCACCGCCTGCGAGAAAACTTCAATCCAGCGCACCGTCTCTGGCGGCGTGTAAGTCTTCTGCTTGCCACTCTCGCCGTTCTGCGCGTCCGCAGACGCTTCGGCTTCGGCCGCAGCGCGCGCCGCTTCTGCCTCGCGCGCGATGGCCGCTTTCGCCGCCTTCTCGCGTTTGCCATCGGTCACACGCGGCGCATCGGGATCGAGCAACGGCAACGGTGCTTCGCCCGGCGTGGGCGGTGCCGCCCCCGTCTGCCAACGCTCAAGCTGCTGATGCAACTCGAGCGAGCGGCGCAGGCAAGCGCCAAGCGCTTCAGCGCGTTCGGCCTGATGTTGCAGCGTCTCGATCAGGTCCTGCAACGCGACGTCCACGTCATCGAGCGCGCCGAACAATTCATGATCGTCGGCCAACTGCGCCACCGACATGCGCGTGTTATCAGGCCCGAACGTCAGTCGCACGTCGCGTGCCGCCCGTTCGAGATTAGCGCCCAACTTTACCCAATCGGCCGCATCACGCGCATGAATCAGCCCCTCGGCCACGCAATCGCGCGCGAGTTCGAGAATCTGGCCGGTGGACACCGTTTCTCCGAAGAACAGCGTCGCCGTCTCGGGCAACTGATGCGCCTCGTCGAAGATCACGGTATTCGCGCTGGGCAGCAACTCGGCCATGCCCGTGTCGCGCAACATCACGTCGGCAAAGAACAGATGGTGATTGACCACGACAAGGTCGGCCTGCTGCGCCTCTTTGCGGGCCAGCATCACGAAACAATCCTTGTAACGCGGACATTCCTGTCCCAGACAGTTGTCGCGCGTCGACGTCACCTGTGCCCAGATGGGCGCGTTCTCGGGCACGGACGCCAGTTCGGCCTTGTCGCCGCTTTTCGTGATCTGCGCGAACGTCACAATCTCGCGCAATTGCGCGGCCTCGTGGCGCGACGCAAAGCGCGCTTCCTGCTGCGCACGCTCAAGGTAGTAGTGGCACAGATAGTTCGAGCGGCCCTTGAGCATGGCCACGCTCACCGGCACGGCAAGCGCGCGGCGCACCGTGGGAATATCACGCGCGAAAATCTGATCCTGAAGGTGTTTGGTGCCGGTCGAGATGATCGTCTTGCCGCCCCAGAGCATGGCGGGCACGAGGTACGCGTACGTCTTGCCGGTGCCCGTCCCCGCCTCCGCAATCAGCGAGTCGTGCGTGTCCATGGCGGACGCGACCGCGCGGGCCATCTCGGTCTGCGGCTCACGCGAACGATAGCCGTCGATGGCGCGCGCCAGCATCCCGCCGTCGCCGAAAATCTCCTCCAGTTCGCGCTCTCGCCGCGCAGCAAGCGGCTTGAGTCCATGGAAGGTCGGCGTGTCGTCGGAAGTGGCGTCGTCGGGGGAATCGCTGGCAGTGGCGGTTGAATCGATCAAAACGGCAAATAAAACTCAAAGGCGCCGCGAATCGAAAACTGACGATTCGCGGCGCCGGCAATGAAAAAGTGTCGCGCAAACGGTTTGATTCACGTCACACGGAGAAGGCGCTATGGCCGGTCCGGCCCGCGTCAGGCTGGCAGATCCGGCGTTTGCTGCACTTGCAGCAGGGTAATGGTGTCCTTGATTTTCAGACGGCGCTTCTTCAGGCGCGTGACTTGCAGTTCGTCGTACGTCGGCTCCGTCAGCAACTTGTCGATCAGGAAGTCGAGATCGCGGTGTTCGATCTGCAACTCGATGATGCGGCGTCCAATGGAGTGAAGATCGTGCTGCATCGTGGCAACTCTCCTGCAACTCTCAAGTGATGCCGGCACCGGCCACATTGGCCGGCCCGGTGGCCCGGCCTCGCTTACTGTCCGGGCAGCGCCTTTTGCGCCGGCGTGTTCCCCGACTGCGACTGATTTTTGCGCTCGTCGGACTTCTTCTGGCGCTCGATGGCTTCCGCCTGCTTCTCGCCGTACTTCCGTACGTTTTCGGCACGCTCGGCAGCCTTCTGATCCGCCGTCGCCTTCGCTTCGTCGAGCTTCTTCTGCTGCTCGGCCTGCTTGGCATTGTACTGCTCGCTATTGGCCGCACGTTGTGGCGCCTGCCCCGTGCGCTCGGTCACACGCTGCTGATACTCGGCCTGCTTGGCCTGATAATCCGACACATTCTGCGCACGCTCGGCGGCGCGTTGCGGTGCTTCGGCGGCCGTCTGTGCGCGCTTCGCGTCCAGACGCTCGTCACGGTCCGCTGCGCGCGCCTTACGTTCGGCGTCTTCCAGCACCAGACGCTGGCTACGCACGGCCTTGAGGGCTTCGCGCTGTTCGTCGCGCGCCTTGTCGACGCAGTAGTTCACGAAGAACTTCGACGCGCATTCGTACTTCGCCTGCTGAAAGCGATAGTCGATCCATGCGCGCTGGCGCTCGAGCACGGCGCGGCGACCCGCGAAGTCGTCGTCATCCGGATGCATATCGAGCTTGTCGTCGTACGCGACCGGCTTGTCGTCCTCGGCAGCAGCGGCCGCAGCAGATGCGCTGCTGGCCGCCGACGGCGTGCGATCGGCCGTGGCGTCAAAGGGAACATGGGGCACACGAATCTGATCGGTCGTGCGGCCCGCGGCTTCGACAGCCGAAAGTCCCTGCGCGAACGACGTGGCAGGCAAAGCAACGATGGCAGCGGCCGCTACGGCCGTCATCACGCCAAATGCAGCGAATGACGTACCAGCGCGACGGCGCGAAAACAATTTTGCGAAGGAAATCATGAGGTTGGGCAGAGTGATGCCAAATTTTAGCATTGCCTGCCCGGACGCGCCCGCGGTTTATGGCAAAATGCCCCGCTCCTGGCACTTGGGTAATTCGCAACACTCATGACGCAAAACGTAGCCCTTCAGATCGTTCAACGCATCGCCGCCGAACTCAGCGTGCAGCCACGCCAGGTCGCCGCCGCCGTGCAATTGCTGGACGAAGGCGCCACCGTGCCCTTCATCGCGCGCTACCGCAAGGAAGTGACCGACAACCTCGACGACACGCAACTGCGCACGCTCGAAGAGCGCTTGTTGTACTTGCGCGAACTCGAAGACCGTCGCGCGGCGATCCTCACAAGCATCGAGGAACAAGGCAAGCTCACCGACGAGCTGCGCACGGCCATCGTGGCCGCCGAGACGAAACAGACGCTCGAAGATCTTTATCTCCCGTACAAGCAAAAGCGCCGCACACGCGCGCAGATCGCTCGCGAAGCCGGCCTCGAGCCGCTCGCCCACGCGCTGCTCGCCGACCCGACGCTCGATCCGCAAACCGAAGCCGCCAAATTTGTCGACGCCGAGAAGGGCGTGGCCGATGTGAAGGCTGCCCTCGATGGCGCGCGCGACATCCTCTCCGAACAATTCGGCGAGACGGCCGAGCTGCTCGGCAAGCTGCGCGATTACCTGTGGAATCAGGGCGTGGTGTCGTCGAAGGTGATCGAAGGCAAGGAAAACGAGGAAGGCGAGAAATTCCGCGACTACTACGACTACGCCGAGCCGATCGCTTCGGTGCCGTCGCACCGCGCCCTCGCCCTCTTCCGCGGCCGTAATCTCGGCATTCTGATGGTCAAGCTGGGGCTTGGCGAAGAACTCGACGTGCAGGTGCCGCATCCGTGCGAAGGCGTCATCGCCGGCCATTTCGGCATTCGCAACCAGAGCCGTGCCGCCGACAAGTGGCTGGGCGACGTGTGCCGTTGGTGCTGGCGCGTGAAGGTGCAGCCGCATCTGGAATCCGAATTGCTCACGCAAATGCGTGAGAGCGCCGAGAGCGAAGCCATTCGCGTGTTCGCGCGCAACCTCAAGGCGCTGCTGCTCGCAGCACCGGCCGGCCCGAAGAGCGTGATCGGTCTGGACCCGGGTCTGCGTACCGGCGTGAAGGTGGCCGTCGTGGACCGCACGGGCAAGCTGCTCGGCACGGACACGATTTATCCGCACGAGCCGCGTCGCGACTGGGACGGCTCGCTCGCACGTCTGGCCAAGGTGGTAGCTGCCACCGGCGCCGAACTGGTCAGCATCGGCAACGGCACGGCCTCGCGTGAAACCGACAAGCTCGCGCTCGAACTGATCAAGCGTCACCCGGAACTGAAGTTGCAGAAGATCGTGGTGTCGGAAGCCGGCGCCTCGGTCTACTCGGCCTCGGAATTCGCAGCAAAGGAATTCCCGGAACTTGACGTCTCGCTGCGTGGCGCCGTGTCGATTGCCCGCCGTCTGCAAGATCCGCTGGCTGAGTTGGTGAAGATCGAGCCGAAGGCGATTGGCGTCGGCCAATATCAGCACGACGTGAATCAGCGCGAACTGGCCCGCATGCTGGACGCCGTGGTCGAGGATTGCGTGAACTTCGTCGGTGTCGACGTGAACACGGCCTCGGCCCCGCTGCTCGCCCGCGTGTCGGGGTTGAACAGCACGCTCGCGAAGAACATCGTGGACTTCCGCGACAGCAATGGTCCGTTTGCGAGCCGCGAGGCGCTCAAGAAGGTGCCGCGTCTGGGCGACAAGACATTCGAACAGGCCGCCGGCTTCCTGCGCGTGAACGGCGGCGACAACCCGCTGGACCGCTCGTCGGTGCACCCGGAAGCCTACCCGGTGGTCGAGCGCATTCTGGCGAAGATCAAGAAGAGCATCGGTGACGTGATGGGCAACGGTTCGGTGGTGCGCAGCGTCTCCGCGACCGAGTTCGTCGACGAGCGCTTCGGTCTGCCGACGGTGAAGGACATCCTGACCGAACTGGAAAAACCGGGCCGCGATCCGCGTCCTGAGTTCAAGACGGCGACGTTCCAGGAAGGCGTGGAAAAGATCACCGACCTGAAGCCGGGCATGCAACTCGAAGGTGTCGTCACGAACGTGGCGGCATTCGGCGCGTTCATCGACATCGGGGTGCATCAGGACGGTCTGGTGCACGTCTCGGCCATGTCGACCAAATTCATCAAAGATCCGCACGAAGTCGTGAAGGCCGGCGACATCGTGAAGGTGAAGGTGCTTGAGGTCGACCCGCGACGCCAGCGCATCTCGCTGACGATGCGCCTGAACGACGACCTGCCGGTGGCCGGCGAGAACGATCGTCCGGGCGCAGGTGGCGGCGGTGGCGGCCATCGTGGCGGTGGTAATGGTGGCAATGGCGGCAACCGCAGCGGTGGTGGCGGGCGTCAGCGTGAACCGGAAACGGTGAACGCGATGGCAGCCGCGTTCGCCAAGCTCAAGCGCTAAGCCAGCCCAGCATAAGAAAAAGCCCGCGATCTTCGGATTCGCGGGCTTTTTTCATGACGCTCAGATCGCTTACGTCGATCAAATCTCGATCTTCGTCCCCAACTCGACCACCCGGTTAGCCGGGATGCTGAAGAAGTCGGTCGGCTTGGCTGCGTTCTGATGCATCCACGCGAACAGGCGTTCGCGCCAGATCGACATCCCCGGCAGCTTGGTCGGCACCACGGTTTCGCGGGCCAGGAAGAACGACGTATCCATCAGTTCGAAATGCATGTCCGTCTTTTCTTCGAGCAGATGCAGCACTTCCTTCACGTCCGGCGTTTCGTTGAAACCGAAGGTCGACACTACGCTGTACAAGCCGCCCGTGTGGTCCTTCACTTCCATGCGCTTGTCGTCTTCGACATAAGGCACGTCGACCGTGCGGAACGTCAGGAAGATGGTGCGCTCGTGCAGGATGCGGTTGTGCTTGAGGTTGTGCAGCAAGCTCACCGGCACCAGCGTGTTGCCCCCCGTCAGATAGATCGCCGTGCCCGCCACGCGATGCGGCGGATGGGCCAGCAACCCTTGCAGGAACGGCCCCAGCGGAATACCGTCGGCGGCCGTGCGCTCGCGCAGCAACTGGCGCCCCTTGTGCCACGTCATCAGCATGAAGAACAGGAACGCGCCGAGCGCCAGTGGCAGCCAGCCGCCCTCTTCGACCTTGATCAGGTTCGCACCGAAGAACGCGAAGTCGACCACGAGGAAGCCGGTAATGATCAGCGCCACCAGGAACTTGTTCCAGTTCCAGACCTTGACCATGACCACGCACGCCAGAATCGTCGTGATCACCATCGTGGTCGTCACGGCAATACCGTACGCCGCCGCGAGGTTGCTCGACGACTTGAACGCCAGCACGATCCAGATGATCACCAGCAGCAGCGACCAGTTGATCACCGGCATGTAAATCTGGCCGATTTCACGATCGGACGTATGCAGGATCTTCATGCGCGGCACGTAGCCGAGCTGAATCGCCTGACTGGTCAACGAGAACGCGCCCGAGATCACGGCCTGCGATGCAATCACGGTCGCCGCCGTGGCGACCACCACCAGCGGCAGTAGCGCCCAGTCCGGTGCCATCAGGAAGAACGGGTTCTCGATCGCCTTCGGGTTGCTCAGCAGCAACGCGCCCTGACCGAAGTAGTTCAGCACCAGCGCCGGGAACACCAGTGCCGTCCATGCGAAGCGAATCGGACGGATACCGAAGTGCCCCATGTCGGCATACAGCGCCTCGGCACCGGTCAGCACCAGGAACACCGAGCCCAGCACGATGTAGGCCTGCAAGGCGTGCGTATGAATGAAATGGATGCCGTAATACGGGTTGATGGCCTTGATGATCTCAGGCGCCGCGAACATGTTGTACACGCCCAGCACGCCGAGAATCACGAACCACACGACCATCACCGGGCCGAACAGGCGGCCCACTTTGGCTGTGCCCGACTTCTGCATCGAAAACAGAATGATCAGGATGACGATAGTGATCGGCAGCACGAACCGCGTGAGCGATGGCGCCGCGATTTCCAGCCCCTCGACCGCTGACATCACGGAAATGGCTGGCGTGATCACCGCATCGCCGTAGAACATGCAGGCCCCGAACATCCCCAGCATCATGAGCACGGACGCCCACTTGCTGCCCGCGCGCACGCTGCGAAGACTGAGGGCCATGAGCGCGAGCACACCGCCCTCGCCCCGGTTGTCGGCGCGCATCACGAACAGCACGTACTTCAGGGAGACGACGATGACCAGCGCCCAGAACAGCAGCGAGATGATGCCGAACACGGCTTGCTGGTTAAACGGAATGCCGTGTTGCGGATCGAAACATTCCTTGAGCGCATAGAGCGGGCTGGTGCCGATATCGCCGAAGACGACGCCAATGGCTGCGACCATCAGCGCAGGCATGGGCTGAGGGCGATGCCCCTGTCGTATGGTTTGCGTCATAAGGTTTGGGTAATCGCTTTATTGCGCTGCACAAAATGGGCGCTATTCTAACTGGCTGCCGAGTCCCTAGCTAGTCGGGACGGCCCCCGAGTGCCGGACGCCACACACGACACGTTCGCCTAGGATAATTGGAGCCGCGCCCCGTGACCAGCGCGCCGCCACGTGGTTTTCCCGGGGCCGCATGCCACCCCGACCCCAGCGGGGCAACGCGCTTTTTCCGGCAATTCGAGTTGCAAATGCGAGACATGCGCGATTCGCCGGTCGACAGTCCCGGCAATTGCGTGTAGCGAAAGGGGCATCCCTATCGATTCCCCATGAAAAAAGCCGCCCGAAGGCGGCTTTTTCACAAGCTGACGGCAAGCAATCGACTTAGTGACGCTTGGTCGTCTTGCGGTTGCCGGTGCTCTTGACCGAGCGGACCAGATCGGAGTCGGCGCTGTTCTGCTCGGCTTCGAGCGAACGGATCTGACCCTGAAGGTCCGTCAGGCGAATACGCGCTGCGCTGCGTTCGGTCTCAAGCGCCGAAGCCTGCTCACGCACGGCCTGCTGGTTCTGTGCCAGCGCTTGTTCCTGCTGACGCTGGATAGCCAGATCGCTCTGCACCGCGTTCAGGCGGGCTTCGCTCTCGGCCAACTGGCGCTCCATGAGCGATTTCTGCGCTTCGAGCTTAATGCGGCGAATCTCGACGTCGGCCAGCACCTGCGTCTGACGCACGAAGTCGCCGTACAGGGCTTCGGCCTTCTTCTCGTTGTTCAGCTTGACCACACGCCAGAACTGCCCCTCATGGAACAGCGCGACGTAATACCCCATGGTCTGCGGATAGAACAAGAGGCTGGCGCCGTAGCGGCCGTTGTACGTCGTGCGAAGTTCGGTGACTTCCTTGTTCTGGATGCGATCGCGCAGTTCCTGAATCGTGCCCGAGGCCGAAGCCGGGGCCGAGAGACCTTGCGCGGGCACTGCCGGTGCGGCGAATTGACCTGGCGTCGTCGAACCGGTCACATCCTTGACCGCATCTGCGGCCCCCGCTGACGTCCCCCAGGCTGCCAGGCATGCCACCCCCACGCCCAACCAAAACCGCCCCCGGCAATCACTGATTTTCATCTGATCTGTTTTCCTGTTATCGACCGGATCGTTTAACGACCCTTATGCGTCGCCTTCATTCGCCCCCCCGGACTCCGCCCCGAGGATCTGAGACCTGCGTATTTTTGCCACGACAGTGTAACGGACATCATGTCCCGTCGCCGTCCTGCCTCTCTCCCGATACGCTGGCTTGCCTCCGTCCGGATACCTCTGTGGTCCCGGCAGGTGCCCGCGCTGCCGGCAGATAATAACCGCACGCTCACAATAGCCGCCAATTCTATCCATTGCGCGCCGCTCTTCCAAGCGCGGAATGCAATATTGAGCCGGTAGGATTTCAACTGTTGACACCACGCAACCCCGCAGCCGAAGGTTTTCCCTTAAGTCGAAGTTGTGTGTCAGACAAATCCCTGCATTGCAGGGTTTTAAAAGGCCATGGCCTACGCAATGCACGGAAGGCTGGCCAAGGCGCTTTTGTGATCATGACTTGCGCCCCGTTTGCGCCTCGTTTGCGATGCGCGTCAGCGGCATCGCCCCGCCTTCGACACGTCAGCTTTCGTATTCGCTGGCCAGTTCCGAGTCGTTACCCAGAATCTGATACTTGCGCATCTTTTCCCACAGGACCTTGCGACTGATGCCCAGCGCGTTGGCCGTGTCCTGCCGGCGCCAGCCGTTGGCATCGAGCGCCGCGACGATACGGGTACGCTCGGTGGCATCCCAGCGCGCCCGGTCGGTGAGCGCAACGGCGCGGGCCGGGTCGTCGGGGCGCACGATCACGCCAGTCGCCAGCGCCTCAAAGATCGCCCGGATGCGGCGTTCGTCCCACGTCCCCAACTGCCGGTAGATGATGCCCACCCGTTCGGCGATGTTGCGCATTTCGCGCACATTGCCGGGAAACACCCCGCCTTCGACCAGTTCGCGCAACCAAGGCGGCACCTTGCCGGCGATGTCCGGGTCGGACGCGACTTTGCCAAGATACGTGCTGAATACCGCCAGCTTGTCGATCGGCCCGCGCTCCTCAAGACTCGGGATGTGCAGCTCGATCACCGCCAGCCGATAGAACAGGTCGGCGCGGAACAACTCGTCGCGCACCATCGACTTCAGGTTTTTGTTGGTGGCCGCCACCAGCCGGAAATCCAGTTTCACAGGCTGGACCGATCCCAGACGCGTGACTGCGCTGTCTTCCAGCACGCGCAGCAGTTTCACCTGCTGATAAAGCGGCAGGTCGCCGATTTCATCAAGGAACAGCGTGCCGTCGTTGGCTTGCTCGAAATAGCCCTTGTGCGAATACAGCGCTCCCGTGAACGCCCCCTTCGCGTGCCCGAAGAAATGCGACTCAAACAGGCCGTCGGGAATCGCCCCGCAGTTCACCGCGACGAACGGCCCCTGTCCGTAGTGCGTCTGCTTGTCATGCAGCAGCCGGGCAATACGCTCCTTGCCGACACCGGTCTCGCCGTGAATCATCACGTTGGAATCGCAATCGGCGAACGCATCGACTTCGGCCAGCAGGTTGAGCATGGCACTCGACTGCGCCACGAGCGGATCGGCCGGCGCCGGCGCGCGGTCGGCCTCCGCAATCGCACCCGACAGCTTGAAGATAAGCGTGCGCAGCTCCGCGCCAGAAAAGTCGAGTGTGAGGATGTTGCTGTATTCGGGCGGATAGGTACGCGGATCGTTCTCGCGCGGCGCGGTCGCGACCCAGATCACCGGCATGCCGTGGCCGAGTTGCCACTCGTGCGCGTTGGTGGCCGCCCCTTCGATCACCGAGACGCTCACCACCGCGATGGACGCCCGCGTCTTGGTGCGCTCGCGCGACAGGTCGGCACCGTCGGCGCGAATCACTTCCATGTCGAAACTGGCGAGGCAATGCGCCACCCGGTCGGCAATATCTGACTTGCCTTCCCACACATACACGTCGAGGTCTTCACGTACTGGCTTGCTTTTCATGCTTTTCCGCTGGTCGCCGAACGCCCCGGGCGTCCGTCATGGTGAAGTTTTGTCGTCGGGTTATCGCGTTATCGGGTGATGTCTTGTGAGCTCCGCTAATACACCAGTTGCACCAGCCCGTTCTGGCAGTTGATGCTGTCCACGGTCACCGTCGTCATGCCGAGCGTGATGCCGAGTGCGTTGAGCAGCGTGTTGAGCAACGTGCTGATCGGCGTGAGAAGCGGGTTGAGCAGCGTGTAGAGAATGCTGCCGAGCACGGGCGAGATGTTGCTGGTGCTGAGACCGCTCTTCACGTTGTCGATCCGGCACTGGTTCGCTCCGCTGCCGGTCAGGTTGCACACCAGATCGGAGAGACCACCCAGCAGCCCGCTCACAATGCCGCCGAGGGTGTTCACCAACCCGTTGACGAGCCCCCCCACACCGCCGAGTACTTGCGGCAGATTCAGCGTCAGCACACCGCCCAGCGTCGTACCCAGCGCATTCACCGTGGACTGAAGGCCGTTTGCGGCGTTGCTCAGGAAACCATTGACTGTCGTAATCGTCGACCCGACCGCGGCGCTCGGCACGTTGCCCACCAACCCACCGGCCACCGTGCTCGACGACGACGACCCCGACGCGCTCACATCCAGCGACAACCCTGTGAGCAGCGCCGTCACGATCTGGCTGAGATTCACGCTCGACCCGATCGGTCCGACCTTCTGTGGGAACGGTCCACTAAACGTAATCGGCGCAGGCGAATTCGTCACGAGCGACAGATTCACGTTGCCCGAGACGTTGATAAGCCCCAGCAACGTGGCGATGTTCACGCGGTTGGTCATCAGCGTCGTGCAACTGGCCGGATTGGTCTTCACGTTCACACCGCTGGCCGCCGCGCCGACGCAGACATTGACGAGTCCCGAGTTCACCTGAATCGTCGTTGACGGTGTCGCGCCGCATTGCACTGCCGTGACGGTCCCGGTCGACTGCGCGACTTCCAGCACCAATGGCAAATTCAAGGACGTGCCCAATGAGTTGAGCAGCGAACCCGCGACCGAACCCAGTGAGCCCGAGGCCGCCGCCGTATTGATCGTGAGGAACAACCGCACCTGCGCCGTCGTCGCGGTGGCCCCGACACCGCCGACGCCCACCTGCGGCGGCGAGATCACGTTCGCACTGACGTTGACGGCGTTGCCCAGAATGCTGAGCCCGTTGATCGCAATCGCGTTGTTGCCGTTCGCGCCGACGATGGCCGCCGAAATCAGATCCGCCACGCCGATATTGGCCGTGAGTGCATTGGCCGCTGTCACACCGGCCGCATCGATATTGGCGATGATGCCGGGGCTCGTCGCGGTACCCAGCAGTTGAATCGGCAGACTCAGTACCGGGCTGTTGCCAAATACGTTGATGAGATTGTTCAACGCCGTCACGGACACCGACAGCGCGCCGTTTTGCGCCGCCAGCGCCGTGTTTGTCGCACTGAGCAACGCACCCAGCGTCAGGTTCTTGACCGCTGCCACCCCCGAGAGCGATGCCACCGACACATCGCCCGTGACCGGGACGCCCAGCGCCTGCAACAACCCCTGCGGCGTGATGTTGACGCCCACGAGCTGCTGCGCCGCCCCGACATAGAGCGCCGGCGAGATGCCGATCGATTGAAGCAACGGCGCGAGTACAGAGTTATTGGTGTTGAGCGCGAGCAACCCGGAGTCGACGGTGAACGTCACCACGGCGGGTGCCTTGCGGGCGATCGCCGTCGCCGTGATGTTTCGCGTTCCCGTCAGTTGGAAGAACGAGACCACCGGCAGCGTCAACGTCACCTGCACGGCATTGCCGCTCGCTGGGCCGCCCGCCCCGACCGCTGCGAACGTGCCCGGTGTCGTGGCGCTCGCGGTCGGATTCGTCCAGATGCCGCACGCCGTCGCCACCGTTGTCTTGGCGGCGTCGGCCCCCAGATTGGCCGTCACGTTCGCGCGGGCCACCGTGTCGTAAGAAGTCGCATTGGCGCACCCCGGCAGCGTCTGCGCCCCGGCAAGCGCCGCCATGTCGGCGGTGCGTTGCAGGTCGCGCCGCTTCATGAAGGCATAGCCCGCGTCGATGGCCAACGCGAGAATCAGCACCACGATGACGAAGGAGAACGCCACGATCGGCACCGAGCCACGCTGCCGCCCACCCGCCCAGCGCAAGTTGCCCAACCATGTCGCATGGTGGTCACGAGGCGCGGCAGATGCTGCGGAGCGAGCCGTTTTGCGCGTGCGCGCACGGGGTGTCATGACGAATTACTGGCTCGCGCCAGCCCCTCCGCCTGAAACCGCCCCGCCACCGCCGCCACCACCACCGCCCGCGCCATCGCTTTGCACCATCGTCGGATAGAACGCGGGAATGGCGTAGTTGAAACTTTCGAGATAGCGCCTGTAAGCCCGCGACGCCGTCGCACCAAGCATCGGCAAGCCCCGCCCCGCCGCCTGATTGCTCGCCTGCAACGCGAGCAACGCTTCGGTCTCGTCGCCCAGCATGCCGTCTGCGGCGTGCTCGCCCACCCGTAACGGTGTCGTGCGGCGCACGCTATTCGGCGGCACACGGCTTGCCTGCGCGGCCTGAGCCGGTTGGGTTGCCGGTGCTGCCTGCGTGGCCTGCGCGACTGTTGCGTCGGTTGACGAAACTTGCGGTGCCGCGCTGGTCGTCGCCGGTGCGGCGGTGGCCTGCGCCACCGTACGCGCGTCGGCACCGCCCATCTGACCGGTCAGGGGGCCCGACTGTGCGCCGGCCCAGCTCGCGCACAGCGCCAGTGCGATGCCCGCAAGGCACTGCGCAGCGAGACCGCTCTGGCCCGGCACGTCCCGATCTGTCGCCCGGGTCTGCGGGGAGAACCTCTCCCATCGTTGCATTTGGCCTGCCATCATCACGTCTCCCTGAAGTTGCGTGACTACTTTTGCGTGACGCGTTCTGTGGGCGTCGTCGTGAGCTTGACGCCTGCGCTTATTGCGAATTGGACGAATTGGCAAACCGGTCGAGCATCGACGTCGGCATGTCACTGCGCGCGACATCGCTGGCCCGCGCGAGCTTGGCATCGGCACCGTTCGCCCCTGCGTTTGCGGTCGTACGATTCGGTGCCGCATCGGCCGTCGTTGCCACGGTACGCGCGCCGGGCTCCGGCAGACGCACGACCACGGCGCTGGCCGAGGCCGACGGCGTTGCCGTCGCGGTCACAGTGGCTGCGCGTGCTGCCGGTACAGCCGTAGCCGCCGCTACCGTCGCCGCGGGTGGCACGATCGCAGCCGCAGCCTGCGCCGCCGCCCGAGCGGCCGCAGCATCGGCGGCAGCGCGCGCCGCCTGCGTCTGCGTGCGGATATCGGTCGCCAGTTTGTCGATCGCTTCGCGCGTGGCGGGTGGCATCTTCGCCTGCGTCATCATCTGATCGGCGCGCGAACGCTCACCCGTCACCAGCAGATACACGGCCAGATTGCTCAGCACCTTGCGGCTGTCCGGCTTCAGTTCTGCGGCCTGTGCAAGCGGCACCCGTGCACCGGCCGCGTCGCCGTTGCACAGCTGCGCAAAACCAAGATCGCTCAGATAGAACGGTTCGGTCGGCGCACGGCTCACCGCCTCACGCAGCGCCTGCGTTGCACCTGCATAGTCCTTGCGCTGCGCGGCGACCAGCCCGAGCCCATGCCACGCGGCGGCAGCCACCGGGCTGGCGAGCAGCGTTCGATACGTCGCCTCGGCAGCGTCCGGCTGGCCGGTCTCACGCAACGCGTCGGCCCGCAGAATGTCGACGTCAGGCGAGTTGCCGTACTGAATCCGGAACTGCTCGATGTGCGCCAACGAAGCGAAATAGGCGCCCCGCTCCTGCATCTCGCGAATCATCGACAGGTACAACTCCTTCGTGTCGGGCGCGGCAGTCTTGGCCCTCACCTCGTCGTCCTGTTGCGCACGCATGAGCGCTGCCGCCGACGGCGCACCGTAACCGCCGCCCTTCGATGCGCACCCGGCGATCATCACCACGCACAGCGCCGCCAGGCCCACCCGCGTCAATTCGGTTCGTGTCATGACTACAAGCCCTCCAGAGTCTTCGCCAGCGACAGAATCGCCGGCCCGGCGACCACGAGCATCAGGGCGGGCAACAACGTGAGCATCATCGCCAGGGTCATCTTGACCGTGAGCTTGCCGATACGCTCTTTCATCGTCTGCCGCCGTTGCTCGCGCAACCGGTCGCTGAACTGCTGCAACGGCTCCTGCACGGCGCCGCCATGTTGTTCCACCTGCGCAATCAGGCGCACCAGCGCGCGCAGGTCGTCGTTGTCGTACACCTCCCGCAACCGCACCATCGACGCTTCGCGACCGCGCCCGGAGGCGTACTGGCGGTTCGCGTTCTCGAACTCCTTCGAGAGAATGGGCAGCACCTCACGGAAGTCCGACACCACCACATACAAACTCTGATCCATCGACAGCCCCACGCCTTGCAACAACCGCAGCAAGTCGATGAGCAACGGCAGTTCTTCCACGATCTCGCGACGGCGCTGTGCCGCACGGCGCTGCACGTAGAACTTCGGCAGCAGCAGGCCCGCGCCCACGGCACCGAGCAACCGCAAGATCGTGCTCAACCCGCCACCGCCCGGGAGCCAGATCCACACGAAGAGCAGCAGCACGACCGCCAGCGCCACGCGCGAGAACAGGAACAGCGATTTCGCCCGCACGCTGTCCCAGCCGCATTGCGCGAGCAGCAAACGATCTTCGGCGGCGATCAGGTACTGCCCGAAGCGCGTTTCCGACCATTGCTTGCCGAGTGCCGCCGCGCGGTCGAAAAGCGAGCGCCAGCCTTTCGCCCCGGTGTTGGTGCCCTCCTCCTCATCGCCCGGCGACAGCGAGCTGCCGATCGGGGCCGTCGCCGCGCGCAGTGCCGCCAGCGTCTGCTGCTGACGATTCGCCAGCATCTGGTCGATCACGCGCCCGCTGCGGTCCTGACGCATGCCGCGCAGCAGGATCGCCGAGGCCGCGAGCAACAGACCGGCGGCGACCAGCAGCAGGCCGAACATCAGCCACGTGTGCGACTCCGAAGCGAACGACGTGAAGGCCGAAAGGTTCATAAGGGGCGCCTCTCGCTCAGATGGACTTGGCCAGCCGGTACAGAATGAAGCCGCCCGCGATTTCCAGTCCGAGACCGACCGCGAGAATTTTCTGGCCCGACGTTTGCTGGAACATGGGTTCGAAGAACGCCGGATTGAACAGCATCAGGAACGCGCTCACCACGATCGGCAATGCGGCCAGCACCCACGCCGACATCCGCGTCTCGGACGACAACGCATGCAACTCGGCCTGCGCTTGTTCACGATCGCGCATGAAGCCAGACATGCGCGACAGAATCTGATCGGCGCGCCCGCCGAACCGTGTCGACAGATCGACCACCGACGCGAACAGATAGATCTCTTCCACGCGGTACACGCGGGCAATCTGCTTGAGCGCGACATCGAGATCGACCCCCGCCTGTACCTGCCGCACGGCGCTGTCGAGCAACTCACGCAACGGCATGTCGGCATTGCCGGACGCCGTCTGGAATGCTGCCGGCAAGCTGTTGCCGACCGTCAGCATGCGCACCATGCCATCGAGAAAGATCGGCAACTGACGCACGATCTCGGCATGCCGCCGCACACCTTTCAGCCAGTAACGCAGGACCACGCCGAGCACATAGAGAATCAGCACGATCAACGCCGAGAACGGCCCGTGCCAAACCCAGAAAATCAACGCGAGCGCCAAGCCACCGCCCACCAGCATTGCGTAGAACCCCGGCGTCGGAATGACGCCGGCACGCTCGAAGAAGAACTCCCACGGCAGCGCCTTGCGGCGTGCGACACGCCCAATGGCCCCTTCAGCCGCAGCGAATTGCGGCGCGTTGTGGGCAAGTTGGCGCTCGAGAAACGCGCTCGTCGCTTGCTCGCGGGCGCGCTGATAAGTACGCCGCCAAAGCTCCAGTCCGCCAGCGACCAAGAACAGCGCGACGCAAGCGACCCACAACACGAGGGGGTTCATCGACGCCGCCCGAAGAAGCCGCCGCCACCGGAATCGGGGGGCGTATTGCCCTGCTGCTGCGCGGCGTGCGCGGCGGCCGCCGTCGCGTTGCGCGTCTGGTCCTTGTAGCGCTGCAATTTGGGCGAGTGCGGTTGAATGCCCAGCGACACCCAACGGTCTTTTTCTTCCCCGTCGGCCCCGGCAAAGGTCTCGTGGCGATAAAGCTCCTGCGTGGAAATCACCGTGTCCGAAACCCCCGTGACTTCGGTGATCGACAGAATGCGCCGGCGTCCGCTGGAGAGCCGGCCGATCTGCACGATGAAGTCGAGTGCGCTCGTAATCTGCCGGCGCAGGCTGCTTTCGCTGCCTTGAAAACCCGCGAAGCCCGCCAGCATTTCGAGGCGATAAAGACACTCGCGCGGTGAGTTGGCGTGAATCGTCGCCATCGAGCCTTCGTGGCCCGTGTTCATCGCCTGCATCATTTCAAGCACTTCTGAGCCGCGCACTTCGCCCACGATGATGCGGTCCGGGCGCATCCGCAAGCTGTTGCGGATCAAGTCCCGGATGGTCACTTCCCCCGAGCCGTCGAAGCCGCCTTGGCGCGACTCCAGACGCACCACGTGCGGGTGGTTGAGCGAGAGTTCGGCGGTGTCTTCCACCGTCACCACGCGCTCGGTGGCGGGAATGAAGCTGGCCAGCGCATTAAGCAGCGAGGTCTTGCCCGAGCTGGTCCCGCCGGACACGAGAATGTTGCAGCGTGAGCGCACCGCCGCTTCGAGCAGTCCGTAAATTTCTTCGTTGAAGCTGCCGAGCGCGAGCAGGTCGGACGGCTTGAGCGGGTCTTTGCGGAATTTCCGGATCGACACCACCGGCCCATCCACCGCCAGCGGCTCGATCACCACGTTCAAGCGGCCGCCATCGGGCAAGCGCGCATCGACCATCGGATTCGATTCGTCGAGCCGGCGGCCGATCGGCGCCAGAATACGGCGCACGATCCGCAGCAAGTGCGCATTGTCGGAGAACCGCAACGCCTCGCGCGCCAGCACCCCTTTGCGCGACACGTACACGTCGTTGTAGCCGTTGATCAGAATATCTTCGACCTCGGGGTCCCCCAGCAGGTCTTCGATCGGGCCGAAACCGGCCAGCTCTTTCGTGAGCGCGTCGGAAATCTGACGCAACTCGGCCTCGTTGATCGGAATGCGGCGAAGGCGGACGAAGCCGTCCATCTCCAGGTCGACAAACTGCTGGATGGCACCCCGGCTCCAGCGGCCGAATTCGGCACCGAGCTCCTCGATCCGCGCGAGCAGATGCTCGTGCGCTGCGGTCTTGATGTCCTGAAATTGCTGCGAGTTGGCAAAAGCGCGCCTGTCGTCCGCAAATTCGATCGAGTCGGTCATATCAGTGCTTTCCAATGAAGCGGCCAAGCCAGCCCGAGGCCTGACGATGTGCCGCAGCGCCTGCATGCTGCGCGGCAAGCAGTCGTTCGGCGAGCGGTTGCAACGCCCGCACGTACGGATCGCTGCGTGCCGTATCGAGAATCAGCTTGCCTTGATTGGTTGCCGAGAGCATCGCCAGCGGCCGGTCGGGCAGCGTGGCGAGCAGCGGCACATCGAAGCGTTTGGCAATCTGGTCGGCCGCCATGCCGTAACGCGGGTCATAGCGGTTGAGCACCAGATGCAGATGACTGCGCTCCACACTCTTCTCTTCGAGATCGCGCAGCAGCGAGGCCAGCGAGACAATCGCGCCCACGCTCTGATCGACCACGAGCCACACCTCGTCGGCCGCGCGCACCAGACTCGACACGAACGACGGATTCGAAAACCCGCCCAGATCAGCCACGATCAGATCGAAGAACGAGCGCAGGCGATCGGTGAGGGCGAGCGCATCGGCCGCCGCCACACTGCGCATATCGCCGAGATCGAGCGGCAGCGGCAGCACGGCCAGCCCGCTCGATGCGTGCGAGACGGCGGTGTGCACCAGCGTCTCGTCAAAGCGGCGCAGGTTCTGCACGGCCTCGGCGAAGCTGAACTGGCTTTGCGTATTCAGGTACAGCAGACCATCGCCCGATGGCAGCCCGAGATCGAGCAGCGCGACGTGGCCAAGCAGGGAGACATCAAACTTGTCGTCCTTGCCCGCCTGCGCCTTGACCGGTTTGTTCGACGGCGTGCCGACCGCAAGCTCCTGCGACAGCTGCGACAGATGCGCGGCCAGCGTGCTACAGCCCACGCCGATGCGTGCGCCGAGCAGCACCACGAAGCGGCCGTGTCTGGCCGGCCCCGAAGCGCTGGGCGGCGGCGTCTGATCGATGACGCGGCGAATGACGTCGAGCGCCTCTTCGTGCGTGGAGTGCATGTCGATGAAGTCATGCACGCCTGCACGAATGGCGGCCTTCATGCCGTCGGCACGCACCATCGAGCCCACCGCCACGAGCGGCAGCTTGGGTGCCACGCGCTTGAGCATTTGTGCGAGCTCGGCGGCCTGAGCGATGCCGCCGTCGGCCGGCTCTTCGGCGTGGCCGGTCGGTTCGCCCGAAAAATCGAGCAACACCACCTGCGGATCGAGATCGCCGATGCGCTGTTGCAACTGCGCAGGGCGTCCCGCTTCCTGTAGCAAGACGCCCTCTTCGCGCAGCGCCGCCGAAAGCCACTGACCGTGGCCGGCATGCGCGCTGCAAAAGAGGAAGCGATGCAACTCAGTCATGGTGTCCAGTATTCGCGTCGGTGCGTTCATGTTTGCACTCCTTACTGCTCCGCCAGTGTTATTTCGAGAACCCCGGCAGTTCGCTGTCACTTGCCACGCCCATCAAGTAAGCGCCCCACACCTGCCCGGGACGCTGCTCGCGCGTGTCGCCCGGCAACGGCATGGTCACGCCGGCGGCGACCGGCTTGACCAGATGCGGCGTTACGATGATGACCAACTCTTTTTCTGCACTCGAGTACTTCAAATCACGGAAAAATGCGCCGATGAGCGGCAGGTCGCCGAGCAACGGAATCTTGTCGACCGAAGCGGTCGTCGTACGTGAAATCAACCCGCCAATGACGAAGCTCTCGCCATCGCCCAGCTCGACCGTCGTGTCGGCACGCCGGGTGGTAATCGCCGGAATCTGCACCGAATCAGTCACGATGGCGTTGGTGTAATCGATGTCCGAGGCTTCCGGCGCCACCTTCAAAGCAATGCGGTTGGGCGACAGAATCGTCGGCGTCACCGTCAATCCCACCCCGAACGGCTTGTACGTCACTGTGGTCGTGCCGAGGCCGCCCGATTGCGGCACCGGAATCTCACCGCCCGCAAGGAAACTCGCGCTCTGGCCCGAGAGTGCCACTAACGTGGGCGCCGCCAGAATGCGGCCCAGCCCGTTGGTCTGCACGAGATCGATGGCCGCCGAGAGCGTGAAGGCACCGCGCGTGATCGACCCGAAGAACGAGCCGAAGCTGGACACCTGACCGCTGCCCGTCCCGCCCGAGCCGCCAAACGCCGACGCCAGTTGCGAGACCACGCCAAAGCTGCCCGACCCCGTCTTCTTCGATGCCGAGAAACTCGCGCCAATCTGATTCAGGATGTTGCGGTTGATTTCGACGATCTTCACGTCGACCTGCACCACGCCCGTTTCACCCACCGTCGAACGATCGACCACCACACCGCCCTTGCCCGTCGCATCGACCGCCGCCGATTGCAGGCCGCTGTGCTCCATCATCGTGTTCGCGTGGCCCTGAATCAGCGCCGCGTTGCCGCGTGCGTCTACGCTCGCCGTGCCGGTATCGCCCAATGCGCTTTGCAGATCGCCGGTCACATGCACCTCCCAGCGCACGGCGTCACCTCCGCGCGGCCATGCCGACACCTGTGTCGTGCCCGCCTTCTTGCCGACCACCAACACCGAACCGCGACGCCCGCCGGTGCCGCGCAGCACCACGACGTCGGCGATGGCCGGGTCGGCCACGGCCACCCGTTCGAGCGTGCCGGGCAGCGGCAGCTCGCGCTGCTCATGCACACCCAGCGTCAGCGAGCGCATGCTGGCGCTCTGAGAGGGGTCAGCCGCTTCGGCCAGACGCACCGACACTGTGGCTGCGCACGCAACCAGCGCGGCAAAGCACAACAGCGTCCCCGTGACACGTCTGACGTCTCGTCTGGCAGTGCGAACCTGGCTTCTGATCATGGCGTGGCTGTATCGGTCACTGTTTCGATTGAACTTGAAAGCCTTGGGTCAAGCGTTCCTGTACGTGGTTTTCTCTGTGTTTCTACGTGGTCTTCCAATGTCCTGCGGTTCAGAATGACGCCGTCGAGCGCTCGGCGCCGCGCACGACTTCGATCGTGCCGCCACCGCCCTGCCCGCCACCCGCCGGACGCGGCGCGGCGGCTGCCTTGACCGGCGCACCAGCCAGCCCGGTGGTGGCGATGCCGGCGTAGGCTTGGTTTTCGGGCGTATCGAGCGAAGCCTTGTCGTCACCCTTCAGGCCAGCCTTGCCCGCCAACACCGGCGGCGGCGACGGGAACAGCGAGGTATCCGGTTTGGCGTCATCGGCCGGGTTGCGCAGTGCGAGCGTGATCTTTCCCTGCTGCGTGCCGAGCACCACGCGGTTGACGTCGGCCACCGGCACGGCCACCACGGCGGCAGTCGCCGGCATCGGCGGCTGCACGTTCACATTGGGCGGCGGGGGCGGCGGCGCCGTTGCCGCTGCGGCTTGCACCGTGGACGCGACACCCGGCGTGGCGGGCGGCGGCGTCACGTCATCGAGCGACGCGTTGCCGTAGCTCAACACCCGCACCCGCGAGGCGAGCAGGCGTGCCTGCGTATCGTCGGCCAGCCCTACGGCCGGGCCCGGGGCCTGATTGGTCTTCATCGTGAAGAACACGTCGACGTAGTCGCCCGGACGGATGCGGTTGGCAACGCCCACGGCCTCGGTGACCGGCAGCGCGACGGCGCGCTCGCCCGGGGCGAGTTGCATGGCGAGGCCGCGCGCGAGGGTGTTCTGAGTGACAGGGACCCCAGCGGCAAGGGCTACCAGCGGCACGCGGCCCACGACATCGGCGGGGTTGGTGAAAGCGCCGGGCGTCTGAGCGTCGAACTGCACGAGCTTGACGGCGTCGGCAGCGATGACCTGCCCGGGCGAGAGTGCCTTGGCCGCCACCACGGCCGGGTACCGCTGCGTGAGCGTCTGGGTCACCGGTGAAGGCGTTGCCGTCGGCGCCGGGGCGTTGTTCGTTCCCAATCGCAGCGCAAGGAGCGCAAGCAGCACCCCGATAACGACCAGCAGCGTTGCGAGAATCTTGGTGGCTTTGTTCATGGCTTGGGGCCTTGCGGCCGTTCAGTCACAAATTTCGGGCGCCGGGTAACCGGCGGCATGACATCGACTGCCAACTCAATTTCAGACTCAACTGCCGCCGAGCGTCGACGTGTCGAGTGTTACCGCTGCGGTGCCGTTGATGGTCGACGGCACCAGACTCCCCAGCCCCGGCCAGTTGACGGTCATCAACTGATTCAGGCTGAGGTTGATATGAACGATGCATTGCGACCCGCTGCTCGATGCCCCGGACGCCGGACACGGATAGGTGGTGTCGGCAACGAAGCTGGTTGTCACCGCGCTTGAAGCAGGCCAGGCGAGCGTATTGCCCACCGCCTGCGTGGCGTAAGTCTGGCGCTGCGTCAGCGTGCCGGCGCGAAGCATGGCGCGACCGCCTTCAGACGCAGCCTGTGTCAGCATTTGGCGGGCAAGAATGGTGAGGGAGAACGCGACGGCCACATAGAACGCGGGCAACAGGATCATCAGAATAAGCATGAATTCCAGTGCCGCGACCCCACGCGAACGCGCCGATCGCAACCCTGATCTTGCCTGTGTCCCGTACCGCTTCATGACGACACTCCCCGTCGCGCACGGCGCTTGCAGGCCGTGTTTGGCGACGCATAGGTCCCACTCATTCGCGCGGCGTCGCCCGCGCCTCCCGTTATTGCGGTGCCGCTTTCTGCGGCACTCGACACGCTTATTTCAACTGCTGCGTTCTGTTGTCTCGAAACGCTACCGCACCACCAGCGCGGCCACCGCCAGATACGCCCCGTAGGGCAACCCGATACGTCCGGCCCGCCAGCGCTCAATCCGTTGCCACGCCGCCGTGGCGCTCGTGCGCTCCCGCCAGCCTTTCAGCCAAGCAAGACGCCCCGCAAGCAAGACGAGGGCATGTAGGCCGGCCGCGACACTTGCCAGACACCACACCGGCAGCAGCACCGGGTAGCCGGCAATCAGGCCGATCAGTGCGAACAGCTTGACGTCGCCCGCCCCCATCACGCCCCGCCACCAGAACGGTAGCAGTACGATCAATCCCAGCAGCGCGCCCAGCCCGTGAACCCACAACACGCGGGGTTCTCCCTGCCATGCTTGCCACCCGATCCAGACCAGCGCAAGCGCGCCAACCCACAGCAGCCACACGTTAGGAATTCGGCGTGCGATCAGATCGGTGACCACGATCGGCACGCAAAGCAACCACAACAAGGTGAGCACGCTGGCCCTCGTGTCAGTGCGAAATCACCGAGATGGCGGCTGACGACATCGTGCTGAAGATCGACGAGATCGCGCTGCCCAACTGGGTGTAGACGGTAGTCCCGATGATCAGCGCCACGATGGCGGCGAGAATGCCGTACTCCAGCGCCGTAACCCCCAGCTGACGCCGCAGTCCCCGCCGCCCGTAACGCTTACGCTGCGCGATTCGCATAGTCCGCACCCCGCGCCAGCACCGTCAGGCGCCCGCAGACGTCACGACCGACTGAACCTTCGAGAAAACCGATGTGAAGACACCCTGCAATGCCGGGGAGACAGTGACGCCAATAATCACGGCGACAACAGCAGCCAGAATGCCGTACTCCAGCGCGGTCACACCACGCTCATCGCGCGCAAACAGTCGAATACGATTGCCGAGTTTCATCTCACCCGCCCTCACTATTAAGGCGCTTTGCGCCCGTTGGCATACATGGCAAGTCACTCTCAGGTTTTGCCTGAACGACGAGAACTCGCCATATCGCTTATCAGTTCTGGACTTCGGCCTCGGGTTCGTTGCGTAGCAAGGCTTTCGAACCTCTTTTACTTTGTACGCCATTATTTCCCGCCATGCTGTAACAACCATCGGGATCGCGTACTATTTTTTTTCGATGCTAATTTAAACTAAAACGCAAAAACTAGAGCCTTCCTACCAATCACCCTTGAGAATGTAAGAAAACGTTACGCGGGTTGATCAAACAATACTCCAAAACTAAGCAATGCAACACGCGCGAGGGAAAACCATGATTCTGCGCGTGTGAGCGAAACAACGCCTCTAATGCAGCGGACATTTAAATAACTATTCATTCATCGTCCACTCGTCATGCGTTCCCCGTATTTCGCAGCGGTTACGCCCATCAGGCCCACGCTTGATTCCGGCAATCGCTTCGCAACCCTTGCCAATTGCGGCACCGTGAGGAATCTCACATGCCGGCGCCCTTGCGCGCAACCACCGAATCTTTCGAAATCTTTCGCCATCCGTGGTATTTCCGCATCGTCTGTATTAGCGCGGCGCGTACCGATCGTATTCCGTCTCATTTACATCTTGCACGCACCCTTTTCCGCAGGGTCAATCATCTTTGCCACAGCGCAATCGACACGGCTTCTCGAACGGCAGTCGTAACGTGATTTCGAAAAATTACGTCACCCCGGCAACTGTTCTGATCCCCCTTTACACGAATCTCCTGCAATAGCCACTGCACGTGCCGGCACTCGGGTTTTGACGCACGTATTTACCCGAATGCATGGGAAGCGCGTTACGTAACGTTCCCCGTAACGCCCCCCGTAACGGGAACGGCAATTCGCCGGAATTACCTCCGCTTTCACCTTTTCCCGATCTCGTTAACCCTGATTTTTGATCAGGCGTGCCAGTGCTCGATCTCTCGATCCAAAAGATTCTTGTTTTGCGAAACGCAAATAAATACAGGCTTTCCCGGCGATCGACAAAAAAACTAGAGCGTTTATTCAAACCCGGATTTAGAGATTGGCACACCTCTTGCGGATATCCCTGCATCGCAACGCTAAAGATCACCGGGGGACACCATGATCATTGGCATTACCAAACAAACGACGCTCGGCACCGCAGGCCTTACCGCCTCGCAGCAGCGCGTCAGGGCCATGCAGCGCAGCGCTGCCGCCCAAGACGATCGTAGAGGCGCAAGCCCAGGGAGGAGCGGTGAGGACGGCGGTGGCGTACACGCCACCGCCACACCGTTCGGCGCGGCAGGCACTCAACGTACGAATCAGGCCCTGGCGATGACGGGCCCCACCAGCGCAGCCGTCGAGGCGCTCCTGTTCGCACTCATCGCACAACGCATGAACACCCGACTGGCTGCGCAAGACGCGCTCGCCTGATCACATAAACGACCAGAGGACACCATCATGAACAGCATCCAACGCAACCTTATCGCTTCGGCCTGCCTTCTCGCCATCGTCACCATGACCGGCTGCGCCAGCTCCGGCTCGGGCGGCACCAGCGGCTCTCTGGGCGGCGGCACCAGCGCCGGTTCGAGCGGCGGCGACGGCAGCGGCGGCGGATCGGGTACCGGCACGGGTACCGACGGCGGCAGCAGCAGCGGTGGCAGCAGCAGCGGCGGTAGCAGCAGTGGCGGTAGCAGCAGCGGTGGTAGCAGCAGTGGCGGTAGCAGCAGCGGTGGCAGCAGCAGCGGTGGCAGCAGCAGCGGTGGCAGCAGCAGCGGTGGCAGCAGCAGCGGTGGCGCGTCCACCAACCCGATCGGCACGGTCGCAGGCACCGCCAGCACCGGCGTCGTCACGCAAGTGGGCAAGACGGTCAGCGATCTGGGCACCACGCTCGGCAGCACGCAACTGCCGCTGGTCAGCACGCAAACGAAAAGCGGTCTGGCAGGGGCAGTCGTCTCCACCGGCAACGCCGTGCAAACGCTGGGCAATGGCCTGACGAACGGTCTGGGCAAGCTGGGTTCGGTCTCCGACCCGCTCAACCCGACGCTTGCCAGCTTGGGCGGCGTGGTCTCGAACCTGGGGACCGCCGGCACGCAACTGGGTAGCGCCGTCGCCGGTCTCGGTCAAACGGGCCCGCTGGCCAACACCCCGATCAATGGTGTTACGACGCTGCTCGGTGGTGTCGTGACGGCCGTCGGCAACGGTGGCGTCGCTATCGGCAACAGCCTGACGAGCACGATCACCAGCGCCCCGGTGCAACAACTCACCACGGGCCTGTCGTCGGCCATCACGCCGATCACGAATGTGGTCACCAACACCACGCAAACGGTCGGCAACGTCACGGGCCTCGGTACGCCGGTGGCTGGCCTGCTGGCGCAAGTCGGCGGCGGCCTGGCCGGTGTCGGCACCAAGGTGGCTTCGCAACTCAACAACCCGATTGCCACGGACGTCGGCGGTCTGGTGGCAGGCGTGGGCAACACCGTGGCCAGCCTCGGCGGCCTCGTGCATGGCACGCCCACCAGCACCAACCCGCTCGCCCCGCTCACCTCGGCCCTCGGTGGTCTGGGAGGCCTTGGCGGCACGGGCACGGGCAGCGGCCCGCTCGCACCGGTCACGAATCTGCTCACTGGCCTGACGGGCACGCTCGGCGGCGCCGCTGGCGGTGCGTCGGGTGGCGGTAACAACCCGCTGGCCCCGGTCACGAACCTGCTCTCCGGTCTGACGGGTGGCCTCGGCGGTGCCGCAGGTGGTACGTCGGGCAACAACCCGCTCGCCCCGGTCACGAACCTGCTCTCCGGTCTGACGGGTGGCCTCGGCGGCGCCGCTGGCGGTACGTCGGGCAGCAACCCGCTCGCCCCGGTGACGAATCTGGTCTCGGGTCTGACGGGTGGCCTTGGCGGTGCAACGGGTGGCGCATCGGGTAGCAACCCGCTGGCCCCGGTGACCAACCTCGTGGCCGGCCTGACTGGCGCGCTGGGTGGTTCGGCTTCGGCAGGCGCAGGCGGCTCGGCTGGCTCGGGCGGTGCTTCGGCAGGCGCAGGCGGCTCGGCCTCCACTGGCGCGCTGGCACCGGTCACCAACCTCCTTGGCGCAGTGACGGGTGCCGCAGGCGGTGCCACCGGTTCGGCAGGCGCTAACGGCGGTCTGCTGGCCCCGGTGACCGGCTTGCTCGGCGGCCTGCTCGGCGGCGGCAAGAAGTAAGTCGCCCCGACCCACATCGACCGACAGACGCGAGAACAGGAGTCACGATCATGACCCGAGCGATTCCCCCACCCGCCTGTGATCGCCGCGATCCGGCCCTCCTCCCGATGTCCGCACATCGGGTCGAGAAGGTCCGGATCCGGTCCACCCCGAACGCCGCCCGCCCTCGCCGCCTCACCCGACTTCAGCGGCTACAGAGCGACCGGCCCAGGTTTCTGAAATGGAAGTAACCCGGCAACCGAAGACATAACCACAGACAACTCCGCGCGGCATGCCGCCGGGACACAGTAAAACGATCAGGGAGATGAACATCATGTCGAACGCACTGCAACGTACCCTTCTGGCCTCTGCCGCTATCGGCATGATCGCTCTCACCGGCTGCTCCAGCGGCGGCGGCGGAAGCGGGGCCACGGCCACCGGCACCACGGGCACCCCGAACGCTGTCGGCACCACGGCCACCGGCGCAGGCGGCGTCGTCAGCTCCGCCGGCAACGTCGTGAGCGCTCTGGGCAATCAGGTCGCCAGCACCAACCTGCCGCTGGTCTCGCCGCAAGCCACGCAAGGCATGGGCAACGCCCTCGTGCAGACCGGCAACGCCGTCACCGATCTCGGCAACGGGGTGAGCAGCGGCCTCGGCCAGATCGGCGCATCGAAAGACCCCGTCGGCACCACGCTCGCCAGCACCGGCAACGTCGTGACCGATCTGGGTAACGCAGGCGTCTCGCTGGGCAGCGGTGTCGCAGGCATCGGCAAGAGCGGCCCGCTCGCCGGCACGCCGGTCGACACGCTGACCGGTGCGCTCGGCAACGTGGTAGCCACGGTCGGTCAAGGCGGCATTGCCGGCGGCGCGATCCTCAAGCAAGCCTTCTCCGGCGGCCCGCTCGTGACGGCAACCACGGCCCTGTCGTCGGCCATCACCCCAATCACCAATGTGGTCTCCGATACCACCCGCACCGTGGGTAACACCACGGGCCTCGGCGGACCGGTACAGAACCTGCTCACCACGCTGGGCAACACCGTAGGCACGGTTGGCACGACGTTGCGCGGCGCGTCCTCGAACCAGGTCGTCTATGCGCTGGGCGGCACGGTCATCGCCACCGGCAACACCGTGGCCGGGCTGGGTGGCTTCGTGAATGGCCAGACCTCCACCGGCTCGTCGAATCCGTTCGGCTCGCTGCTCGGCAACCTTGGCACCACGGCGGCAGGCGGCGGCACCGGCTCGGCAGGCAACCCGCTCGGCTCGATCACGGGCCTGCTGGGTGGCCTCGGCGGATCGACCGGCGGCAGCAGCCCGCTGGCCCCGGTGACCAACTTGCTCTCGGGCTTGTCGGGTGCCGCAGGCGGCTCGGGCGGCAGCAGCCCGCTCGCCCCGGTCACCAACCTGCTCTCGGGCGTGTCGGGTGCCGCAGGTGGCTCGGGCGGCAGCAGCCCGCTCGCCCCCGTGACGAATCTGCTCTCCGGTGTTACCGGCGCGGCAGGCGGCAGCACCGGCTCGGGCGCAGCAGGTGGCCTCGGCGGACTGCTTGCACCGGTCACTGGCTTGCTCGGCAGTCTGGGAACGGTTGCGAAGTAACCCGCAGCGTTCTAGCGAAATACCCATCGCGCAACGGTCATCCACTGACTGGTTGATGCGCACTTGATCGATAAGGAGATGCCATGGCCCGCTTCATTCCCGACACCGGCCTTTTGATGCGCGGCCATGGCGAATCTGCCACGCAAATGACCGAACCGGCAGCGATTCGCGACACCGGCAACGGCGCATTTTCGAACCACTTGCACAACACCTCCGGCACCGACCACGGTGCCGCTTACGGGGCGGCGCCGTCCGCCTCCCAGCTCAACGGAGCGCACAGCACCATGAGCGATCGACACACGAACCGCAACGATCTCGTCTCTGGCATCGTCCGCTCACTCGGCCGCCGGCTCGCCGTGTACACCGCGCTCTATCACGCCGCACTCGCCGAACAGCTCGGCCTGAACGTCACCGATCTGAACGCGCTCGATCTGATTCTCGAACTCGAATCGATTACCGCAGGGCAACTCGCCGAGCTCATGGGGGTGAGCTCGGGCGGCATCACCACCGTCATCGACCGGCTGGAGCGCGCAGGTTTCGTGGAGCGCGAGAAGAACCCGCACGATCGCCGCATGGTGATGATTCATCCCATCGAAGAGCGCTGTGCGCAAATCGAGCAGTTCCTGTCGTCGGTGTCGCGCGAACTCACGGCCGTGAGCGCCGCGTACGACCAGAACGAACTCGCTGCCATTCACGACTTTCTGGTGCAGAGCATCCGCACGCTCAAGAGCGAGACCTTCCGTCTGCGCTTCGAAGCGGATCAGGACATCGCCGGACTGGTTTCGACCGGCCGGCCGGCTCCGGCGCGCACGTGAGCGTGCGCGGCGCATCTGCGCACGAGTCGGCCCTCGAGTCGGCCCAATTAAGGAGACACGTCATGTCGAAGCACTTGCGTCCTACCCTGCTCGCCGCGCTGGTGGCAGGTGTCGTGGGAGTTACGGGTTGCTCGAGTTCGGGCAGCGGCAGCGGTGCGACGGGCAACACGCCCACCAGCCCGACGAATCCCACCAATCCGACAAACCCGACGAACCCCACCAACCCGACCACGCCCACCAGCAGCAATGGTGTTGTAAGTTCAGTTGGCTCGGTGGTGAGTGCAGTCGGTAATCAGGTGTCGGGCACGACGATCCCGGGCGTTTCGCCGCAAGTCAATCAGGGCTTTGGCGGCGCGCTCACGCAAACCGGCAATGCCGTCACCGACTTGGGTACGGGCGTGGGCAACGGTCTCGGACAACTGGGTAAATCCGGTACCGACCCCGTCGGCACCACGCTCGCCAGCACCGGCAACGTGGTGACCGATCTGGGCAATGCCGGCGTCTCGCTCGGCAGCGGTATCGCCGGCATCGGCAAGAGCGGCCCGCTGGCCGGTACGCCTGTCGACACGCTGACGGGTGTGCTCGGGAATGTGGTCGCGACCGTCGGTCAGGGCGGTGTGAAAGGCGGCGCGGCACTCACGCAAGTGCTGACCAGTGCACCGGTCGTGCAGGCAACGACAGCACTCTCGTCGGCCGTCACACCGATCACCAATACGGTGGTGAACACCACACAAACATTGGGTAACACCACCGGGTTGGGTGCGCCGCTTTCCGGCTTGCTCGGTACGGTGGGCGGTGCCTTGAATTCCGCTGGTGCGCAGGTCAAGGGTGCGGCACCGAATGCCGTGGTGGCGAGTCTCGCCAATCCGCTCATGGCACTCGGCAACACCGTGACCAGTGCGGGGGGATTGCTGACCGGCAGCACCAGCGGCACGAGCGCCAATGCGCTCGGCACGGTACTCGCCAACGTCGGCAATACGACCGTCACACCGACATCGGCCAGCGGCACGAATCCGTTGGGCGCATTGACCGGGCTGCTGGGAGGATTGGGCGGTGCCACGGGTTCATCGGGCGCTACGGGCAGCAACCCGCTCGGTGCCGTCACTGGTTTGCTGGGCGGGTTGTCGGGATCGGGATCGGCTGGGTCTGGGTCATCGGCCAGCAATCCGCTCGGTGCCGTGACGGGCCTGTTGGGTGGTGTGACGAACGCTGCGGGAGGCTCGGGCAGCGCGAGCAACCCGCTCGCACCGGTCACCGCATTGCTGAGTTCGGTGACCGCACCGCTCACGTCGATTGCGGGCACCACGTCTGGCGGTTCTGGTGGCGCGGGTGGCCTGCTCGCGCCGGTAACGGGCTTGCTGGGCGGACTAGGAAAATAAGCGGTGAATGGAATGCAGGGCCGGTAGTTCGTAGTTCGCGAGAGGGAGCAGTGCTGGGGGTGAAAGGTGGCGTAGTGCAGATAGCCTGCAGACGGCGTCTTGAAATAGGTGTCTGAAGTGTCTGAAGGGCGAGGGAGGGCGGCAAGCCCGGACAGTGTGGCGACACTGCCCGGGCTTTGTCGCATGCGTGCTTCTGTGCCCATACGTGCGTGTCGTGCGTGTCGAGCTCGTCGTGCGTGTCTCGTCCATAACCTGTGCCCACAACAAAACACCCGCCGAAGCGGGTGTTTTTGTATCGTGTCGAGAACGCGTACGGCTTACTGTTCGCGAATCCAGGTTTGCGTGCGGCCCAGCAGCGATACGCCGATGTAGCCACGCACTTCCAGTTTCTTGCCGCCGTCGATCACCGTCATCTTGCAGCGATATTCCTTGCCGTTTTCCGGGTCGAGAATCTTGCCGCCGTCGAATCCGTCGCCGTCGCGGCGGACGCCGTTGATGATCTGAAGGCCGAGCATCTTCTGTCCCTTACGCGCGTCGGTGCAAGCCGTGCAAATGCGCTCGGGATCGTCGCTCTCGCCAAGACCCTTGGTAATCGTGCCGATGTATTCACCGTCTTTTTCGGTGATCGTCACGAGCGCCTTCGGCTTGCCTGTGTTGTCGTCGATCGTCTTCCAGACGCCTGCGGGCGTCATGGCGTCAGCGGCCATCGCCAACGTCGCACCGCCCATCAGGGCAACTGCCACCAGTGCACGTGCACCCAGACGTCGCCACGACGTCGCATTGGAAATCTGCATCATGATTGTCTTCCTCCCAGATACGGAATTGATTCTCGTAGGACTCACTCGCCGGCAAGTCTCGTGCTGCCGCGCGCGTCAGCCGTTTTGAAGATTACGCCAAAGGCGTGGCCCCGTGCTGAGGAAGTCCTCTAGCGCGGGGCCGCTTCAATGCGTCAATTCCGGGAGTTTCCTGCGATCTCAGGAAGGAGATTGTGGCCGCTACTCTTCGCGCACCCACGTCTGGGTTCGCCCTAACAAGGTCACGCCAAGGTAGCCGCGCACTTCGAGTTTCTTGCCGCCGTCGACCACCCTCACCTTGCAGCCATACTCGCTGCCGCTGTCCGGGTCGAGAATCTTGCCGCCGGTATATTCGTCGCCCTCTTTGTGCAGGCCGCGAATGATCTCTAGCCCCTGAAGCTTCTTCCCCTTGCGCCAGTCGGTGCACGCGGAGCAGACACGCTCGAGCGCATCGTGGCGGCCGAGACTTCGCGTGAGCGCGCCGACGTATTCGCCGTTCTTCTCGGTGATGGTGATGAGCGCCTTGGGCTCACCCGACTTGTCGTCGATGATTCGCCACACACCCGCGGGCGTCGTCTCGTCGGCAAACGCGGCTTGCGCCGCGCCACCCATCAGTGACGTGGCCAGCAGCGCACAGGCGCCCAGCCGCCGCCATGACATCGTATTCAAAATCTGCATCAGACTTACCTTCGTCCCGTAGAAGGGAGGTTCCTTGTGCTGCCCGCGACGTGTGCGCCAGACGGAATTCCGTTGGCCGAAACCGGGCATTGTCACCGCATTTTGCGTCGTTTTTATTTCCGGTGCTTACCACGCTGCCCACGATGGCCCGAACGAGGCACCCCGACGGCGCACGATCGATTACAGCGGGGGCACCGCAATGGCCGTCAAACGCCACTGCACAAGGTTTCGGCGCGTGAGCGTGAACGTCACCACGCGCTCGGGACGGTCGCTGCGCGAGACGTGCACGAGGAAGTGGTTGAAGTCCTGAAACTCGGTGCGCGTGAGCGTGCGCGCGCGCTCGTTGGCCGGCGCCGCGCCGGAGGGTGCGGCTTCGCCGCTGCCGGTCGAAGGTGCGGCCGGTGCCGAGCTACCGCCGTCGTTAGTGGCGCTCGGTGGCGTGACATCACGCGGCGCAGGCGCGCCCGGTGCGGGCGGCAAGCCGGTGCTGTCGCCACGCAGCATGGCGGCCACCGCTTCCGGCGTGAGCAGCGCTTCGACCACCCGATCCGACACCCAGCCGCCAAACGCCAGCGCCAGCGCGCCAAGGGCATTGCCGCGCTGTTTGTCCATTTGACGCGAGAGTTCGTCGTGCAGGCTCGATTTCAGGCTTTCGCGCACGGCCGGATAGTCGACATACGTCGACAGCGTATCGGCGTCACGCGCGTTCGCCGCGTCGCGTGCGCGCCACAACGTGTAATAAGGCGTGCCGAACAGCAAGCCCAGCACCACCACCAACGCCACTAGGGCAATCCACAACTTACGCATTGGGAAAACTCCAACGATAAACATCGCATGGTACGTAGCACATCGCGTCGCCCGCGTACCGGCTTACATTGCTTTACAAATCTTTACAGCAAGTGGGGCCCAGCCCTCTTACTCTCGAAGCGTAGCCGCACGATCCGTACACGCGCGAGCGCAAGTTTCCCTTTCGGGACGCTGGCTGCGCATGTGCTGCCGCTGGCCGAACGATTGGCCGGCTGGCAGACCGAATTTCAGGCTGAACCGCGCGGCAACTTAACCGACAAGGAGGTGGCAGCATGCGTCACACCCGACTTGTCCCGATACTCTGTTTCGTCCTGCTGACAGGCGCCTCGATGGGCGCGATGGCGCAGACAGCGTCACATGGCCGGTTCTTCGCCGGCTGGTTTGCGCAGGGAAGCGAGCGCCCGGACGGGCGCGGCAATGGCAACAACAACGGCGGGAACAATGGGGCACGCGGTGGCCAGAATGGTCCGTCGCGCCCACCGCAAGAGGTGCGTCCGCAAGGTGACTTGCGGGGCGATATCTACAACCATATTCGCGAACAGCGCCAGGCCCCGCCGCCGCAACCGCCGCGCGAGCGCAACAACAACCGCGGCCGCTGATTCGCGCCGCGCGGTCAGACCGGCAACATCAGGTCAGCGACGTGTCCACCACACGGCGCGGCGTTTCGAGATATTCCAGCGACTGCATCTCCACCAGACGCGACACTGTCCGCGTGAATTCGTTGGCCAGCGTGCCCTCGGTGTACAACTGCTCGGGCGGCACCGCCGCCGACATCAGCAGCTTCACCTTATGGTCGTAGAACACGTCTACGAGCCACGTGAAGCGGCGCGCTTCCGAGGCCATACGCGGCGTCATCTGCGGCACATCCGACAGCACCACGGTATGGAAACGGTTCGCCAGTTCGAGGTAATCGTTCTGCGAGCGCGGACCGCCGCAAAGCGTGTGGAAATCGAACCACACCACGCCGCCTGCGCGACGCAATGCCTTCAACTCCCGTTGTTCGATATGCAGCAGCGGGCTCTCATCCGGCACCCCGGCAATCTCGGCAAACGCGGCGCGCAGCGCGCGGTTCGCTTCATTGCCCAGCGGGTAGTGATAGACCTGCACCTGCGCCAGCGTGCGGCGGCGATAGTCGATACCGGCGTCGACGTTGAGCACGTCGAGCTTCTCTTCGAGCAGCTTGATGGCGGGCAGCACGCGATCGCGATGCAGGCCGTCCGGGTACAGCGTGTCGGGACGATAGTTCGACGTCATCACGAACTGCACGCCGTTCTTGAACAGCTCCGAGAGCAGGCGGTGCAGGATCATCGCGTCGGCCACATCGGACACGTGGAATTCGTCGAAGCAGATCAGGCGGTAGCGCTTGGCGATGCGCTTGGCCAATTCGTCCAGCGGATCGGGCAAGCCCTTGAGCGCCTGCAACTGGTGGTGCACTTCGCGCATGAACTCGTGGAAGTGCAGGCGCGTCTTGCGCTGCAACGGCACGACCGAGTAGAAGCTGTCCATCAGGAAGCTTTTGCCGCGCCCTACCCCGCCCCACAGGTACACACCCTTGGGCAGATCCGGGTGCACGAGCCACTTCTTGAGCGTGTTCGAGCGCTTGGCCTTGTAGGCCGCCCATTCGTCGTAGCACTGTTGCAGTCGATCGACGGCACGCTCCTGCGCTTCGTCGGGCTGGTAGCCGCGCGCGGCCAGTTCTTGTAGGTAGTATTCGCGAACGTTCATGCGGACAGCGCGCCGGAAGACGGGCAAAAAGAGCAACGTGGATCAGGAGTCGGGAAAAAACAAAGGCGAGTTGCCTCGCCTTTGTTCGAACTTCTCAGTGCAACCCGCTTACTTGTTCAGCGCGCGCTTCTCGACATCGAGGGCGGCTTCGCGCATCACTTCGGACAGCGACGGGTGCGGATGGCAGATACGGCCGATGTCTTCCGACGCCGCCTTGAACTCCATCGCCACCACGGCTTCGGCAATCAGGTCCGAAGCGTTCAGGCCGATCACGTGCACGCCGAGGATTTCGTCGGTCTTGGCATCGGCCAGCACCTTCACGAAACCATCCGACGAACCCATGCCCAGCGCACGGCCGTTGGCCGCGAACGGGAATTGACCCGGCTTGAACTCACGGCCTTCGGCCTTCAGCTGCTGCTCGGTCTTGCCGACCCAAGCGATTTCCGGCGAGGTGTAGATCACCCACGGAATGCAGTTGTAGTCGATGTGCGGCTTTTGACCGGCGATGACTTCGGCGACCAGCACGCCTTCGTCTTCCGCCTTGTGGGCCAGCATCGGGCCACGCACCACGTCACCGATCGCGTACACGTTCGGCAGCTTGGTAGCGCAGTGGTCGTCCACCGGGATGAAGCCGCGCTCGTCGGTCGCGAGACCGATGTTGCCCAGGCCCAGATCGTCGGTGTTCGGCACGCGGCCGACCGACACGATCAGACGGTCGACGACGAGCGTCTTGGCGTTGCCCGCGTTGTCCGTGTACTCGACCGTGACGTTGTCCTTGCCGGTCTTGACTTCGCCGACCTTCACGCCGACGTTGATGTCCAGACCTTGCTTCTTGAACTGCTTGGCGGCTTCCTTGGCGACGCCGGCGTCGGCGGCAGCCAGGAATTCCGGCATGGCTTCGAGCACGGTGACTTCAGCACCCAGACGGCGCCACACCGAACCCAGTTCCAGACCGATCACGCCAGCGCCGATCACGCCCAGCTTCTTCGGCACGGTGTCGAACGAGAGCGCACCTTCGTTATCCGAGATGAGCTGGTTGTCGACCGGCATGCCCGGCAGGTGACGGGCCTTCGAACCCGTGGCGATGATGATGTTCTTGGCGTTGACCGATTCGTTCTCGGCGCCCGTCACATCGATCTGATAGCCAGCGTCGTTCTTGGCGATGATCTTGCCGTGACCCTTGAGCCACGTGATCTTGTTCTTCTTGAACAGATACTCGATACCGCCCGTCATCTTGTCGACGATGCCTTGCTTGCGCGTGAGCATCTTGGCGATGTCGATCTTTACGTCCGACGTCGTAATGCCGTGATCGGCCAGGTGATGACCGACCTTTTCGAACTCTTCCGACGACGCGAGCAGTGCCTTCGACGGAATGCAGCCCACGTTCAGGCACGTACCGCCCAGCACCATCTTGCCGGCCGGGTTGGTCCACTTCTCGACGCAAGCGACCGAGAAACCGAGTTGGGCAGCGCGGATCGCGGCGATATAACCGCCGGGGCCGGCGCCGATAACGACGACATCAAATTCTTTGTTTGCCATTTTGAGACTCAGTGAGGTTGACGGCAGGGGGAGGCGCGGTGCGCCGGCCACGCAAGCATGGCCGGGCAGACACCGCGCAGTGCGCGCTAACGCTTACAGGTCGAGCAGCAGGCGCGCCGGATCTTCCAGCGCTTCCTTCATGGCGACGAGGCTCAGCACGGCTTCGCGGCCGTCGATGATGCGGTGGTCGTAGCTCATGGCCAGATAGTTCATCGGACGGATGACGATCTCGCCGTTCACCACGACAGCGCGTTCCTTCGTGGCGTGCACGCCAAGAATGGCCGACTGCGGCGGGTTGATAATCGGGGTCGACAGCATCGAGCCGAACACACCGCCGTTCGAGATCGAGAACGTACCGCCGGTCATTTCTTCGATCGACAGCTTGCCGTCGGCAGCCTTCTTGCCGTACTCGGCGATCTTCTTCTCGATGTCGGCCAGGCTCATCTGGTCGGCATTGCGCAGAATCGGCACCACCAGACCACGCGGCGAACCGACAGCGATACCGATGTCGAAGTAGCCGTGGTAGACGATGTCGTTACCGTCGATCGAGGCGTTCACGGCCGGGTACTTCTTGAGCGCGTGCACAGCGGCCTTGACGAAGAACGACATGAAACCCAGCTTCACGCCGTGTTCCTTCTCGAACTTGTCCTTGTACTTGTTGCGCAGGTCCATCACCGGCTTCATGTCCACTTCGTTGAACGTGGTCAGAATGGCGTTGGTCTGTTGCGATTGCAGCAGGCGCTCGGCGATACGGGCGCGCAGACGCGACATCGGCACGCGCTGTTCCGGACGGCCTTCCAGCGACGTGTCGCGGCCAACGGCAGCAGCGACCGACGGCAGCGAGGCGCGTTGCGCCGGGGCCGGGATCGAAGCAGCAGCAGCCGGCTTGGCGGCACCGGCGGCCAGGGCGTCGCCCTTGGTCACGCGGCCGTCGCGGCCCGAGCCGGCAACGTCGGTTGCCGACAGGTTCTTCTCGGCCAGCACCTTGGCAGCGGCCGGGCTGGCGATGCCACCCGAAGCACCACCCGTGGCAGCAGCGGCTGCGGGAGCAGCGGCCGGTGCAGCGGCTTCCGCCGGCTTGGCGGCGACCGGTGCAGCAGCGCCTGCCTTGGCTTCGGTGTCGATCTTGGCGATGATTTGTTCCGACGTCACCGTGTCGCCAGCGCTGGCCGTCACTTCGACGAGCACACCTGCGGCCGGGGCCGGCACTTCGAGCACGACCTTGTCGGTCTCGACTTCGATCACGGTTTCATCTTGGGCGATGGCTTCGCCGACTTTTTTCTTCCAGTCGAGCAGGGTGCCTTCGGAAACCGACTCGGAAAACTGGGGGACTTTGACTTCAACAATGGCCATTTCTGGATCCTGGATTCGATAAACGTTCAATTCGGAAATACGGCAGCGGCCGTCCCTGGGGGAGGACGACCGCTGTAAGACCTAACCGGTTACTGCACCACGGTCGCGCCCTTCAGGCGACCGAAAGCCGTATCGAGCAGCTGCTTGAGCTGTTCGTAATGCTTGGCGTAGTAGCCCACCGCAGGCGAGGCCGAGGCCGGACGACCGGCGTAAGCCAGCTTCTGACCGGCGCTCATGCTCTCTGCCAGATGGTGTTCGATGTAGAACCACGGACCCTGGTTTTGCGGCTCGTCCTGGGCCCACACCACTTCGGCGAGGTTTTCGTACTTCTTCAGCTCGTTCTCGAACGCCTTGTGCGGGAACGGGTAGAGTTGTTCCACACGGACGATCGCGACGTCGGTCGACTTGTCTTCGCGACGGCGGGCAATCAGGTCGTAGTACAGGCGGCCCGAGCAGGCGACCACGCGCTTGACCTTCTTGGCGTCGATCGAAGCATCGGTCTCGCCGATGACCGTCTGGAAACCGCCCTTGGCGAGTTCCGACAGGTCGCTCACGGCTTCCTTGTGACGCAGCAGCGACTTCGGCGTGAACACGATCAGCGGCTTGCGCAGCTGGCGGATCATCTGACGGCGCAGCAGGTGGAAAATCTGTGCCGGCGTGGTCGGTTGAACCACTTGCATGTTCGTATCGGCGCACAGTTGCAGGTAGCGTTCGATACGTGCCGACGAGTGCTCCGGACCCTGGCCTTCATAGCCGTGCGGCAGCAGCATCGTCAGGCCCGACACGCGGCCCCACTTCACTTCGCCGCTCGAGATGAACTGGTCGATCACGACTTGGGCGCCGTTGGCGAAGTCGCCGAACTGGCCTTCCCACAGCACCATCGTGTTCGGCTCAGCCGTCGAGTAACCGTATTCGAAGCCCAGCACGGCTTCTTCGGACAGCACCGAGTCGATCACCGTGAAGTTGGCTTGGCCTTCGGCCACGTGTTGCAGCGGCACGTACGTACCGTCGTTCCAGCGTTCGCGGTTTTGATCGTGCAGCACCGAGTGGCGGTGCGTGAACGTGCCACGGCCCGAATCCTGACCGGTCAGGCGCACAGCGAAGCCCGACGAGACCAGCGATGCGAATGCCAGGTGTTCGCCCATACCCCAATCGAGCGGCTGCTCGCCCAGACCCATCTTGCGACGGTCGTTGATGACCTTCTCGACGAGCGGGTGAACCTTGAAGTTCGCCGGGATCGTGGTGATACGCTCAGCCAGACGCTTGAGTTCAGCCAGCGGCACGGCCGTGTCGGCCTTGTCGGTCCACTGCTTGTTCAGGAACGGCACCCAGTCCACCGAGTACTTGCTCTTGTAGTTCGAGAGCACCGGATCGATGGTGTGGTGACCGTCGTCCATGGCCTTGCGGTAGGCCTTGACGAAGCCGTCGCCTTCTTCGGCAGTGATCACGCCTTGCGTGACCAGCTTCTCGACGTACAGTGCGCGCGTGCCCGGGTGTTGGGCAATCTTCTTGTACATCAGCGGCTGCGTGACCGCCGGGGTGTCTTGCTCGTTGTGACCCAGCTTGCGGTAGCAAACGATGTCGACCACGGCGTCCTTCTTGAATTCCTGACGGAATTCGAGGGCCAGTTGCATGGCCAGCACGACCGCTTCCGGATCGTCGCCGTTCACGTGCAGCACCGGCGCTTCGATCATCTTGACCACGTCCGAGCAGTACGTCGTCGAACGGGCGTCACGCGGGTCCGACGTGGTGAAGCCGATCTGGTTGTTGATGACGATGTGCACCGTGCCGTGCGTGCCGTAACCACGCGTTTGCGCGAGGTTCAGCGTTTCCATCACGACGCCCTGGCCTGCGAAGGCCGCGTCGCCGTGCACTTGCACCGGCAGCACGCTGGCGGCATCGGCTTCGCCACGGCGGTCCATACGGGCCTTGGCCGAACCTTCGACCACCGGGTTCACGATTTCCAGGTGCGACGGGTTGAACGCCAGCGACAGGTGGACCGGGCCACCGCTCGTCGAGACGTCGCTCGAGAAGCCCTTGTGGTACTTCACGTCACCGGCCGGCAGATCGTCGACGTGCTTGCCTTCGAATTCGGCGAACAGGTCCGACGGCATCTTGCCGAGGGTGTTGACCAGCACGTTCAGACGGCCACGGTGGGCCATGCCGATCACGATTTCTTGCACGCCCTTGGCACCGGCGTGGTGAACCAGTTCGTCCATCGCCACGATGAACGATTCGCCGCCTTCGAGCGAGAAGCGCTTCTGGCCGACGAACTTGGTATGCAGGAAGCGCTCGAGGCCTTCAGCGGCCGTCAGGCGTTCCAGAATGTGCTTTTTCTTTTCAGCGGTGAAGTTGGGCGTTGCACGCGCCTTCTCCAGACGCTCTTGCCACCAGCGCTTCTGCACCGGGTCGCTGATGTACATGTACTCGGCGCCGATCGAGCCGCAGTACGTGTCGCGCAGCGACTTCAGGAGGTCACGCAGGCTGGCTTGCTCAAAACCGAAGTACGTGTTCTCAGCCGAGTACACGCCATCCATGTCGGCTTCGGTCAGGTCGTAGAAGGCCGGTTCCAGTTTCGGAATGGCCGGGCGTTCCTGACGCTTGAGCGGATCCAGGTTGGCCCAGCGGGCACCCAGAAAACGGTAGGCGGCAACGAGCGACTGCACGTGAACCTGCTTGCGGGCCACGGCCATGTCGGACGCACCGGTACGCGGCAGGAAGGCATTGGCCTTCGCGCGTTGGGCGAACGACTCCACGATCGGGGCGTGAGCCACGTCGTTGGCGTTGGAACCATCAACAGCGGGAACGTTTTGCAGCGCGTCGAAATACTGGCGCCAGTTGTCCGGCACAGAAGCCGGATTATCAAGATACGACTCGTACAACTCTTCAACGTAGGGGGCATTGCCGCCGAAGAGATACGAGTTCGCTTGGAATTGTTCCATCAAACTCATTTTGCGCTCACCTTTTCTACGAGTAGCTCGAGAAATAGCGGGTTACGAAACCTTCCGCGACACGGCCTGACCGGATAGCGGATTGCGTGAATCAAGTGGTGCTTGGAAGGACCTGATCAATCACGGCGAGGAGCATAGCACGTTTTCCCCGCACCCACCGGGCCGGAAAGCCGTCACACGGGGCTGACCGGCGTTACCGTCCGTTACGCCTCAGGACCACGTCAGCGGCCCTGCAAACGGGCGTTTGACGCGCGAACACCCCGCAACCGACTGCCGCTATCCTGCCGCTATTCGACCCCGATTTTGCGACACCGCCCCTCGAATGCGCCGTCAACACGCCGTCATCACCCATGGGGCGGTAACGCCGGATCGCATCGGCAAACGGTTTCCGCTTTATGCTTATATGGAAATTGGATATATAGGAATTAAATTTTATTATTTTAATTTCTAATCAGTGACCGATATCGTGTCGACTATCCCCTTGCCGGTCCATCTGGGGGTGGCTTGACGGGTCAGACCCGCCCGGGCTTCCGCGCTGGTCCGGCCCCTGGAGCCAACAAAGACATGCAAGAGACGACGCCTCTCACTGCCCAGCAGGCCCAGTTGCTCAGCCAACTGGTCCAAGGCCTTTCTACCGAACAGCTCGCGTGGGTGCGCGGCTTTCTCGCCGGTATCAATCACTCGGTCAAACAGGCAGGCACGCAAGCCCCGGCCGCGACGGCCAGCGCCGCCGCGCCGCAGCTGACCATTCTGTATGGTTCGCAGACGGGCCACGCGCAGGAAGTCGCCGAACACGCCAAAGCACGCGCCGTCGCCGCCGGCTTCAAAGTCGACCTGTTCGCGATGGGTGACTATAAAGCGTCACGCCTGAAGAACGACAAGCTGCTGCTCGTCGCAGTGTCCACCCAGGGCGAGGGCGAACCGCCCGACGATGCCCGCGATTTCTATGAATTCCTGCATGGCGAGAAGGCCCCGAAGCTTCAGGGCACCCGCTTTGCCGTGCTGGGTCTGGGCGATTCGAGCTATGAGAAGTTCTGCCAGGCCGGCAAAGACTTTGATACGCGCCTCGCCGCACTGGGCGCCGAGCGCCTGACGGCCCGTGTCGACAGCGACGTCGACTACGACGCCCCGGCCGAGCGCTGGATCGAAGAAGCCGTTGAAGCCCTCAAGCGTGTGGCCGCACCGGCCACCGCAGGCGCCGGCAATGCCACAGGCAACGACGGGTTCAGCCTCGCCGCCCTCGCCAGCGGCGTAGCGCCGGCCGCCGCAGCCAGCCAGTACAGCCGCAAGCATCCGTTCGAAGCGACCGTCCTCGAGAACATCAAGCTCTCGGGCCGTGGCTCGTCGAAGGAAGTGCATCACGTCGAACTCTCGCTCGAAGGCTCGGGCCTCACATACGAGCCGGGCGACGCGCTGGGTGTGGTCGTGAAGAACGACGACACGCTGGTCGACGACCTGATCGATACGCTTGCCCTCGACCCGCAAGCAACCACGACCACGCAAGACAGCACCCTTACCCTGCGCGACGCGTTCCTGCGCGCCTACGACATCACCACGCTCTCGCGCGCCTTCCTTGAGAAGTACGCCGCGCTGGCTGAGTCGACCGAACTCAAGGCGCTGCTCGCCGTCGGTAACGAAGCCGCCCTGCGCGACTATCTGTATGGTCGCGACGTGCTCGACGTCGTGCGCCAGTTCCCGGCCCGCAAGGTGAAGGCGGCCGAATTCGTCGGCACGCTGCGCACGCTTCAGCCGCGCCTGTACTCGATCGCATCGAGCCTCGCCGCGAACCCGGAAGCCGTGCACATCACCGTGGGTGCCGTGCGCTACGACAGCCATGGCCGCGCGCGTCGCGGTGTCGCATCGACGTATCTGGCCGACATCGCCCGCGAAGGCGAAACGGTGCCGGTCTATATTGAAGCGAACCGCAACTTCAAGTTGCCGGGCGACACCAACGCCCCGGTCATCATGATCGGCCCGGGCACCGGCATCGCCCCGTTCCGCGCGTTTGTCGAAGAGCGTCAGGCGCTGGACGCCCCGGGCAAGAACTGGCTGTTCTTCGGTGATCGCAACTTCCGCACCGACTTCCTGTACCAGCGCGAATGGCAGCGCTACGTGAAAGACGGCGCGCTCAACAAGATCGATCTGGCTTTCTCGCGCGACACCGAAGACAAGGTCTACGTGCAGCACCGCATGCGTGAGCAAGGCAAGGAACTGTACGCATGGCTGCAAGAAGGCGCCCACCTCTACGTGTGCGGCGACGCCGACCAGATGGCGCGTGACGTGAACACCGCACTCGTGGACATCGTGGCCGAGCATGGCGGTCTGGCCGCCGACGCCGCCGCCGAGTACGTGAAGACGCTGCAACGCGAGAAGCGTTATCAGCGCGACGTGTACTGATCGAAGAACGATTCAGCCTGAACCGATAACAGCAGTCGATAACAGCAGCCCACATGACGCAATCAACGCAAGCCAACGCCGCGCCCGCGGCAGCGCGCTCCGAGGTCGAGAAGATCAAGGACGTCAGCAACTACCTGCGCGGCACCATTGCCGAAGGCCTCGCCGACCCGCTCACGGGCGCGATCTTCGAGCGTGACGCCCAGTTGCTCAAGTTCCACGGCTCGTACATGCAGGACGACCGCGACCTGCGCGGCGAACGTCAGAAGCAGAAACTCGAACCGGCCTACCAGTTCATGATCCGGCTGCGTATGCCGGGCGGCGTGTGCACGCCTGAGCAATGGCTCAAGCTCGACGAGCTGGCGCAGAAATACGGCGGCAACACCATTCGTCTGACCACGCGTCAGACCGTGCAGTATCACAACGTGCTCAAGCACCAGTTGCGCCCGCTCATTCGCGGCATGGACGAAGTGGCCATGACCAGCATCGCCGCTTGCGGCGACGTGAACCGCAACACGCTGGTGTCGAACAACCCGCATCTGTCGCCGGCCCACGCGGCCGCGCTCGACTGGTGCCTGAAGATCGACCAGCACCTGCTGCCGCAAACCACCGCGTACCGTGAAATCTGGCTGGGCGACAAGCGTCTGGGTGCGGGTAAAGAAGATCACGAGCCGATCTACGGCAAGCACTATCTGCCGCGCAAGTTCAAGATCGCCATCGCGATTCCGCCGAACAACGACGTCGATATCTACGCCAACGATCTGGGCTTCATCGCGATCGTGAACGCCGACGGCCAGCTCGAAGGCTTCAACGTGACGGTAGGCGGCGGCATGGGCATGACGCACGGCGACGCCGCGACGTATCCGCGTGCGGGCACCGTCATCGGTTACACGCCGGCGGACCGCATCGTCGACGTGGCCGAGAAGGTACTGCTCGTGCAGCGCGACTTCGGCGACCGTACGAACCGCAAGCACGCACGCCTGAAGTACACCATCGACGACCGTGGCGTGGAGTGGTTCAAGGAAGAACTCAATCGCTATCTGGGCTGGAATCTCGAGCCGGTGCGCGCATTCAAGTTCACCACCAACGGCGATCAGTACGGCTGGCTCAAGGGCGCCGACGATCTGTGGCACCTCACGCTGTTCATCCAGAATGGCCGCGTGAAAGACTGGGATGACTACCGGCTGATGACCGGCCTGCGTGAAGTCGCCAAGGTGCACGACGGCGACATTCGCATCACCGGCAATCAGAACCTGATCATCGGTCGCGTGAGTGAAGCGAACAAGCCGCAGATCGAAGCGTTGGTGAAGGAGTACGGTCTGCTCGACGGCAAGCATCAAGGTGCCTTGCGTCTGAACTCGATGGCTTGCGTGGGCTTTCCGACCTGCGGTCTCGCGCTGGCAGAAAGCGAACGCGCGCTGCCCGAGCTGGTGACGCGTCTGGAAAAGGTGCTGGACGACACCGGTCTTGCCGGTGAGCCGATCACCATCCGCACGACCGGTTGCCCGAACGGTTGCGCACGTCCGTATCTGGCGGAAATCGGTCTGGTCGGCAAGTCGACGGGCAAGTACAACTTGTATCTGGGCGCTGGCTTCCACGGCCAGCGACTGAACAAGCTCTACAAGGAGTCGGTCAACGACGACCAGATCGTGGCGGAGCTCACCCCCCTCTTCCAGCAATATGCCAAGACACGCGAAGCTGGCGAGAAGTTCGGTGACTTCCTCGTGCGACAAGGCATCGTGAAGGAAGTGGTCGAAGCCCGTGAGGACTTCCACGGCTGATCGTTACGGTGGGAGCAGAAAACAAAAACGCGACGGTTTTCCCGTCGCGTTTTTGTTGATGGCTTACCGTACGAGTGCGGCACCGAAGTCCCGCATCACCACCTCATACGTCAGTCGTTGCTGCCTGCGTACGGCACCATGCAGCGCCTGACGGTGGCTTCGAAGTCAGGCGAGAGCTTGCTGCCCGGCGTCTCGTAGTACTGCACGCGGGCGCCGAAACCACCCTGCATGATGTCCACGTACGGGTTGTAAGTCGCTTTACCCTCGGCATCCGGTCCGCGATAGACGCGCACGCGGTCGGCGCCTTGACGGGCATAGCCAGTCGAATCGACGTTCGGCGACAGCTCGCTCCAGCCGTGATAAATGCAGTTGAGCACCATGAAGCGGTCGGCTTCGGTCCCCTGGTCGAGCAGTCGCCCCGTTGCCGGATCGGGCCGGCTCATCTGGTTGATCGGACCGCAACCTGCCAGGATCGCTACTGCCGCCAACAGCGCCATTCGCTTCATACCTCGACACCCTCAACTGAACAAAAGATGCCGAATGTTACCCGGTTCGGCGCGCCGCCGCCATGAACGCGCCCAGAACGGGCCTCGGCAACGGCTGCCGATATCATGCCGCCAACGTCAACGGCGGTGTCGCCACGGCATGCAGCGCGGCACGCCGTTGCCCGCCAGCGTGACTTTCATCGCCTAACCGGAAGCGGGCCATCTCAGTACGCAAGGCGCTCGTCTGATCTTCGAGCGAGGCAGCCGCAGCGGCGGCCTGCTCGACCAGCGCCGCGTTCTGTTGCGTGACCGTATCCATTTGCGTGACGGCCTGATTCACCTGCTCGATGCCACCGCTCTGCTCGTCGGATGCTGCCGAGATTTCGCCCATGATGTCGGTCACGCGCTGCACCGCTTGCACGATGTCGTTCATCGTGCGGCCCGCTTCGGCCACCAGCGATGACCCATCGGCCACCTTTTGCGCCGAGGCCTCGATGAGCGCCTTGATCTCGCGCGCTGCCGTGGCGCTGCGTTGCGCGAGCGTGCGCACTTCGCCAGCCACTACCGCGAAGCCCCGCCCCTGCTCGCCCGCACGCGCCGCTTCCACCGCCGCATTGAGCGCCAGAATATTCGTCTGGAAGGCGATGCCGTCGATCACGCTGATGATTTCCACGACCTGCGTCGAGCTGCTGGAAATGCCGTGCATCGTATCGACCACCCGTGCGACGACTTGTCCGCCGCGCGAGGCAATGTCCGATGCGTTGACGGCAAGCTGGCTCGCCTGACGTGCATTGTCGGCATTCTGTTTGACGGTCGCGGTCAATTCTTCCATCGACGAGGCGGTTTCTTCCAGCGATGCCGCCTGCTGCTCCGTGCGGGCCGACAGATCCGTGTTGCCTGCCGCAATCTCTGCCGACGCCGTGGCCATGGCGTCGCAACTGCGGCGCACACCGCGAATCGTGCCCGCCAGCCGCGACTGCATCGCATCGACGCCGCGCATGAGCAGCGACATCTCGTCCTTGCCGCGCACCTCGATCTGATTGTCCAGTTGACCGGCCGAGATCGCCTCGAAATGCGCCAGCGCGTCGTGCAGCGGCCGCATGATCGCGCCGCGCAGCGAGAAGTAGCAGGCAATCGAGAGCAACACGCCCAGCACCGTGGCGGCCACGCTCACCCAGCGGAAGATGGCGAGTTCGGCCATCGAGGCCTCATAGGTCTCGCGTCCGAGCTTCATCTTGTAGGCCGCCAGCGCGTCGCTCACCGTCGTCAACGCCGCATAGTTCTTCGGCAGCGAGTTCATGGTGATGTCGTCCATGGCCACGCGATCGCCCGCGTTGATGGCGGCGATCATCGGGTTCATGCCCTTCTCGAAGAACGTCGCACGGCGCGCGGCAACCTCATCGGCCATGCGTTGCTCCTCGGCGCCACGGGGCAGTGCCAGATAGGCAGCCCACGCCGCGTCGGCATCCTTGAGCATGCCCTGCGCGCGACTGACGACCTTGGGGACGTCGGGAGAATCGGGGTGAAGCACCACGCGGTCCAGAATGGCTCGCGTGCGGGCCAGTGTGGCGTTGTCCTTGCCCAGTGCCACCGTCGCCGCAAGATGACTTGCATACGTCTCACGCAGTGCATCGCCCGTGCGCGTCATGCCGGCGATACCCAGCGCGCCCATCAGAATCAACAATGCCGCCAACAACGCCATGGTCAAACCCAGGCGCGCCTTAATCGAAAAGCTCCGCAACATGCTGTCGTCTCCGTCTCTATCATGGGTGGCTCACCCCCTGTCCGGCCTCTGACGGGCCGGTCATACTTGTGACATCGGCGCGGCGCGCGCCAGACTTGAGCATCCTGCGGGTTTACGTGCCCACCCGCCAAGCCTTTGCACACGCTCGTCTTGACGTAAATCAAGCGAGCGATGCACGCCTCACCGCCGCGCAGCCGTCTTGTGCAGCAAAACGAGAGAGGCATTCGACGGACTGGGGAGCCGGTCCGATGATATGTCATATTTTATATATCAATACAACTTATTCGAATCATGATCGAAGGTCTCGAGAAGCTATTGGCCGCAGGCAAAGACAACGCGTTGCTGCGATTCGGGCTGGGAAAAGCCTATCTGGACACCCAGAACTACGCGGTGGCGGCCGAGCACCTCACCCATTGCGTGGCGTTCGATCCGGCGTACACCGCCGCGTGGAAGTTGCTGGGAAAAGCGCGACAAGGCGCCGCTGATATTGACGGTGCCCGCGACGCGTGGACGCGTGGCATTGCGGCGGCCCAATCGCACGGTGACCGTCAGGCTGAGAAGGAAATGACGATATTTCTAAAACGGCTGGGTTGAACCCGGTGAAATGGCGGGGAAGCCCGCCAGATCAGGGGTTGACAGCCCCAATGGCACCGAACCGGCGTGCACGCCATTGACGTGGTATCTTGCAGCTTACGTTTTTTGACCCGCTGGTATACCCGAGATCGTGGTGACGGCTGTAAGGATTGCGATGACTGCAATCCCCGCCGCCGCGACGGGTCATCCATCAGTTCCTACTCGACTGCCTCGCCCAACATGCCTTCAATCGCAACCTGGCTGGCCTTCGCGCTTGTCGCCATCGGCATGGCCCTTACCCCCGGGCCGAACATGATGTATCTGATCTCGCGCTCCCTGTGTCAGGGGCCTGCGGCGGGACTGGTCTCGTTGGGCGGTGTCGCGCTCGGCTTCGTGGTCTACATGATCAGCGCCGCCTTCGGCATTACCGCCCTGCTCTTCGCGGTGCCGTTCGCGTACGACGTGTTGCGCTTCGGCGGTGCCGTCTATCTGCTCTGGCTGGCGTGGCAGGCACTCAAGCCGGGCGGGCGTTCGCCGTTCGAAGTGCGCGCCTTGCCGCGTGACAGCAATCGCCGTCTGTTCCTGATGGGCCTGTTCACGAGCGTGCTCAACCCGAAGATCGCCATGCTGTATCTGGCGCTGCTGCCGCAGTTCGTGCACCCGGAACATGGCAGCGTGCTTACACAGTCGCTGGTGCTGGGTACGACGCAGATCGTTTGCAGCGTGCTGGTGAACGCCAGCGTGGCGCTGTCGGCAGGTGCCATCGCAACGTTCTTCGCACAACGCCCCGCGTGGCTGCGCATTCAGCGCTGGCTCATGGGCGGTGTGCTGGGTGCGCTGGCCCTGCGCATGGCCACAGAAGCCCGCCGTTGAGTTTTTCGAGGTGGCCCGCCCCGGCGTGGCATACTTCTGCGATTTTCCGATTTGCCAAATTCGCCGCGCGGCGGGGATCCACGCAGCGCTAGGCCGGCCGGCCTGTTCCCATCCTGCAATTTTCGTTGGGTATGTCCTTGAAGCATTATTTGCCGCCTCGTGCGCCGTCTGATCCGGTGCCCAGTACTTCAGCTACTTCCACTCCCGCCCCCTCATCCGGCACTCGCCGCGGCAGGCCCGCCCTGCGCGCCGCAAGCCGCCAGCGCGGCTTCGGCACCCTCGGCGTCATCATTACCGCGTTTGCCGGGCTGGCCATTATCGGCGCCCTGATCGTCGGCTATGCGCTGATCGTCATGCGCCCGAACCTGCCGCCGCTCGACGTCATCACCGACTACCGGCCCAAAGTGCCGCTGCGCGTGTATACGTCGGATAACGTGCTGATCGGCGAGTTTGGCGAAGAGCGCCGCAGTCTGGTCACCATCGACCAGATTCCCGACGTGATGAAAAAGGCCGTGCTCGCCATCGAGGACTACCGGTTCTACGACCACGGCGGCGTCGACTTCATCGGCATTCTGCGAGCAGGCGTCTCCGACGTCATCCACCGTGGCGCGGCGCAGGGCGCCAGTACCATCACGATGCAGGTGGCCCGCAACTTCTTCCTCTCCCGCGAGAAGACGGCCACGCGCAAGATCTACGAAATGCTGCTCGCCTACAAGATCGAGTCGGCGCTCTCCAAAGACCAGATTCTTGAGCTGTACATGAACCAGATCTATCTGGGTCAGCGTGCTTACGGCTTCGCGAGCGCCGCGCGCATCTATTTCGGCAAAGATCTGAAGGACATTTCGCTGGGGGAAGCGGCCATGCTGGCCGGGCTGCCCAAGGCACCGTCGGCGTACAACCCGATCGTCAATCCGAAGCGCGCCAAGATCCGTCAGGAATACATCCTCAAGCGCATGCTCGATCTGGGCTACATCACCCGCAATCAGTATGAAGATGCCCTGCACGAGCCGATTCGTACGCGCACGGCCGGCAACGAATACAACGTGCATGCCGAGTACGTGGCCGAAATGGTGCGTCAGGCGGTGTACGACCAATACAAGGACGAGACGTACACGCGCGGCCTGACGGTCATTACGACGCTCGACTCGAAGAAGCAGCAGGCGGCGTATGAAGCGGTGCGCATGGGCGTGCTCGATTACGAGCGCCGCCACTCGTATCGCGGCCCGGAGGGCTTCGTCGAACTGCCCGCCCCGATGCCCGATCGTCAGCAGTCGATTGAAGACGCCCTGCTCGAACACCCTGATAACGGCGATCTGGTGGCCGCCGTCGTGGTCGCCGCCAGCACGTCGCAGATCACCGCGATCCCGCTCTCGGGCGATGCCGTGACCATCAGCGGCGACGGCATCGGCTTTGCGTCCTCTGCGCTGTCGGCGAAGGCTGCCGAGAAGGTGCGCATTCGTCCGGGCTCGATCATTCGCATCATGAAAGACGCGCGCGGCAAGTGGCGCGTGACCCAGTTGCCCGAGGTGCAGGGCTCGCTCGTGTCGCTCTCGCCGGACGACGGCGCTATTCGTGCGCTGGTCGGCGGGTTCGACTTCAATCAGAGCAAGTTCAACCGTGCGACGCAGGCATGGCGTCAGCCGGGTTCGACGTTCAAGCCGGTGGTGTACTCGGCCGCTGTCGAGAAGGGTGTGAGCCCGGCGACGATGGTCATGGACGGCCCGCTCAACCTGCCGCCCGCCCAGACCGGCGGACAGGCCTGGGACCCGCACGACGACGACGCCTTCAGCGGCCCGATGACAGTGCGCGAAGGGCTGCAACGTTCGAAGAATCTGGTCGCCATCCGCCTGCTGCAATTCGCAGGCACGCAGTTCACGCAGGACTTTGCGACCCGCTTCGGCTTCGATGCCGACAAGGTGCCGCCGTATCTGCCGATGGCCCTCGGTGCCGGTCAGACGACGCCGTTGCAATTGGCCGGTGCGTATGCCGTGTTCGCTAACGGCGGTTACCGTGTGGCGCCCTATCTGATCAGCGAAATTCGCGACGCGCGCGGCAATGTGCTGAACAAAGCCACGCCGGTGATCGCGGGCGTCAATGCCGCGCGTGCGATCTCGGCACCCAACGCCTACATCATGAACAGCCTGCTGCAAAGCGTGGCCCAGCGCGGCACGGGCTCGGGCACCAACGTGCTCAAGCGCAACGATCTGGCAGGCAAGACCGGGACGACCAACGACGCGCTCGATGGCTGGTTTGCCGGTTATCAGCATTCGCTCGTGGCGGTGGCGTGGCTCGGTTTCGACCAGCCCAAGACGCTGGGCAGCCGCGAATTCGGCGCGCAACTGGCGTTGCCGGTGTGGACGAAGTACATGGGCGTCGCCCTCAACGGCGTGCCGCAGCAGCAGATGGCCATGCCCGACGGCGTGAGCGTCGTGAACGGCGAGCTTTACGAGTCCGACAAGATGCCGGGCAACGGCTTCGTGGCGAGCATCGGTATCGACGACAACAGCGGCGGTTTCTCGCTGCCGTTCTTCGGCAACAACTCGAACGCGCCAGCCGCACCGCCGCCGGCAGCCGGTCAGGCACCGTCGCCGGGTGGCGTGGATGCGAGCGAAAAAGCCCGCATTCTCGACATGTTCAAACATCCCTGATGGTTGACCGGGCTTGACCGGCCAAAAGCCGCCGCAGGCTTTTAGCTGGAATGCAGGACTGAAACGGCCGCCTTCATGGCGGCCGTTTGCATTTGCGGCGGGACGGACACGCTACCGGGCGGCGGCCATGCGTCGCCCCCCCCGCCCTTCCGGGCTTCCAACGGCTGACTCGCCGCTTGTTCAGGACTGACTCAGGGCTTACCCGCCGTTCGCAAGAACGTACAAGTCAGCCCGGGGGCGGCGCGATATGCTCACAGCCATTCGCAACCGCTTTTTGAGGTCAGCACCGTCATGTCCGTCCCGTCCCGCGCGGCCAGCTTTACCGCTGGCATTCGCGACACCTTCCCGATGATCGTCGGCGCCGCGCCGTTCGGGCTGATCTTCGGGGCGTTGGTCGCCACCACGCCAATGGCCACATGGCATGGCCAGCTCATGTCGCTGACCGTCTTTGCCGGCTCCAGCCAGTTCATCGCGGCCGGGCTGTTTGCAACGGGCGTCGGTTACGCGGTGCTCTGGGCAACGACCTTCATCGTCAACCTGCGTCACATGCTGTACGCGGCCAACCTGCTGCCGCACGTCCGGCACCTGAATCTGCGCTGGCGCTGTCTGCTCGGCTTCACGTTGACGGATGAAACGTTCGCCGTCACCAGCAGCCATTTTCACAAGCATCCCGACGATCCGATGGGGCACTGGTACTTCCTCGGCTCCGGCTTATCGATGTATGTGAACTGGCAGTTCTGGACGCTTGTGGGCTTGATCTTCGGCGCAGCGTTTCCACGCCTGCAAACGCTGGGGCTCGATTTTGCGATGGTGGCAACGTTCATCGCGATCATCGTGCCGCAGATGGCGCGCATGCCGTGGGCCGTGGCCACGGTGGTGGCGGGCGCCGCCGCGTATCTGTGTCAGGGGCTGCCGTACAAGCTGGGACTGCTCGTGGCGGTAACGGCCGGTATCGTGGCCGGCATGGTGACGCTGCATGCACGCCGACGTGGCGATGCAACGGCACGCAAGACCACAACGGGACCGGGAGGTGCGCAATGAACTACGTCATCGCCATTCTCGGCATGGCCGTGGTGACGTTCGCGGTGAAGGCGGGCATTTTCGTGCTCGGCGACCGGGTGCGCTTCCCCGAGTGGCTGCGCGAGGCGCTGTCGTTCGTCCCCGTGACCGTGCTCACGGCCATCATCGTGCCCATGACGCTCGCGCCGCATGGCCACGGACTTGAGCTGACGTGGCGCAATCCGCAATTGGTCGCCGCGCTTGCCGCGATTGCCGTATGCGCCGCCACGCGGCACCAGTTACTCACCATCGGCCTTGGGTTGGCCGTGTTCTTCGGCTGGCAGTTCGGTGTGTTGGGTTGATGTCGCGCGACCGGTGATCGCTCGGCCGACTCAGCCATAAGAAAAAAGCGCCCTTGCGAGGCGCTTTTTTCATTTGAGCGATGGACTTCGATCACTCAGTGCCGAGGGGGAAACCCCTCTCACGGGTAACGTCAGACCGACACCGTCCCGAGCGTGCCAGCGCGATACGCCGCGACGAAAGCGTCGAAGTCACCGACTTGCGTGCGCTCCAACTCGGCTTGCGTCTCCAGCGACTTGTGGGCCAGCGTTTCGAAGTGCTCGACGATCTTGTCATCAAGCGGCATGGCGCGCAGCGTCTGCGCATGCCGCTTGCTCTGCGCCAGCGAGAACGCCTGAAACGCGCCGCCCTCGGTGCCGCGCAGCGGCTCGAGCGCCGCCATCACACGTGCCGACGGCGTGAGTGTCACATCCTGCACCTTGGCGCGTTGCACGGCCATCGTGTGGGCGTAATGCGCACCGCCACGCTGGGCGTCAAAGGCCGCGGCCGTGCGGTCGATACGATCGAGCAGTTGCTCGGCCCAGTCGAACAGCGTGATGGCTTCACCGGCGCGATGCAGCACGAGGCCCGGCTTACGGCCTTCCTTGACCACGTGCGCGAAGTTGTCGCGGTTCTCCATGTTCTCGGCATTCGAGCACGACGGGCTGTCTTCGAACGCGCAGAACAGCATGAAGGCGTCGATGAAGCGTGCCGTATCCACATCGATACCGACCGGCAGGAACGGGTCGATGTCGACACAACGCACTTCCACATACTGCACACCTCGACGCGCAAGCGCCTGCACCGGGCGTTCGCCGCTGTACGTCACGCGCTTGGGGCGAATCGTGGCGTAGAACTCGTTTTCGATTTGCAGCAGATTGGTCGAGAGCTGAATCCACTCGCCGTCGCGCTTGGTGCCCAGCGCCTCATACGGCGGATGCGGCTGGCTGACGGCTTGCGTGAGGGCGTCGATATAGCTCGGCAGGCAGTCATAGCACGGCGAGACTTCCGATTGCGCGCTGTTCTGATAGCCCAGATCGCTCATGCGCAGGCTGGTCGCATAGGGCAGACCGAGCGTGCCCGCATCGAACGAATCGAGCCCGTGTTCACGCCCGCGCAGGAACTCGGCATGCAGCACCGGCGATGCACCGAACAGATACATCAGCAGCCAGCTATAGCGGCGGAAGTTGCGGATCAGCGCCACATAGCGCGCGGACTGATAGTCGCGAGCGGACGCCGTCGCGTCGGTGACACCCTCTTGTTCGCGCAGCAGTTCCCAGACGGGTTCCGCGAGCGAGAAGTTGTAGTGGATGCCGGCGATACATTGCATCGGCTTGCCGTAGCGCAACGCCAGCCCGCGACGGTACACGTGCTTGAGCAGGCCGATATGCGACGTGCCGTAGTCGGCGATCGGAATAATCTCTTCCGGCGGCAAGGCGGGCGGCATCGAGTCGCTCCAGAGCAGTTCGGTGCCGAGCTTGCGGTAGGCGAACTGATGGATCTCGTCGAGGCGGGCGATGACTTCGGCGGCGTCGTGCTGAGGCGGCGTGATGAACTCGAGCAGCGATTCCGAGTAGTCGGTGGTGATTTCTTCGTTGGTAAGGGCCGAGCCCAACGCGCGCGGGTGCGGCGTCAGTGCGAGGGCGCCGTTGTCTTCGACGCGCAGGGTTTCGCGTTCGATACCGGACAAGCCCTGACCAAGCAGCGCGCGATGGGCGGGCTGCATGATGAGTGCGAGGCGCCGGTCGAGCACGTTACCGGCGGTCGACGCGTCGCGTCGTTCGTTCTGGCAATTCTTGTTTTCCAACTTCCATCCCTCTGGTGAGGCGCGATGCTGTACGGCATGGCTGTCGCCGCCGGTGCCTGTCACGGCAAAGCCATGATCTGTCGAGGGCACGGTGGCGTACGGTGGTCTACGGGGTGCCGATGGCCTGACGCGGCGCTCGCCGGGGCATGGCTCCGGCAGGCACTTCAGGCGCGGCACGGCGCGAATTTGGCCTGAGCATAACTGAAAACGCCAAAGCGCGTCGGACGCCGCCGAAAACGCCATTATCACGCGTCAACGCCTGCCGATCGCGAGTGCGTTGACCGTTAGTCGGCGGCATTAGCGCCCGCCCCGGGCGGCCCGGCGCGCGCCAGCGCGGCGGCCTTTTCAACGACTTCACGCGTGTCCGGTCAGGGCCGGTCAGCGTGAAATAAGAGCCTCAGTGTCAGCCTGAGTCCCCCTGCGCGAATGCCACATTGGCGTTGGGGTCATGCGCACCGATACTGGGCAGCATGATGAATACACAACACCTTAACGACCTCATCCCCCTGCTCTCTCTGGGGCTCGTCACCTTCTTGCTCGCGGGCTTCGTCAAGGGCGTGATCGGGCTGGGTTTGCCGACGGTCGCCGTCGGCCTGCTTGGGCTGGCAATGCCGACGGCCGAGGCCGCCGCCCTGCTCATCGTGCCCTCGTTGGTCACCAACGTCTGGCAGTTGCTCGCCGGCCCACGCTTCGTGGCGCTGGCGAAACGCCTTTGGCCGATGCTGGTGGGTATCTGCATCGGCACGTGGGCTGGTGGCGGGTGGCTGGCAGACGGGGGAAATACGCCCGGCATCGCGCTGGGCGTGGCGTTGCTGGCTTACGCGGCGTTGGGGCTCGCGGCGGTACGCATGCGAATTCCGCCGACATGGACGCACGGGCGTGTCAGCGCGCTGGGCGGTGTGATCGGCGTGATCACGGGGCTGGTGACAGCGGCCACCGGCGTCTTCGTGATTCCGGCTGTGCCTTTTCTGCAAGCGCTCGATCTCGACAAGGACGATCTGGTGCAGGCGCTGGGATTGTCGTTCACCGTGTCGACGGTGGCGCTCGCCGCCGGACTGGCACGCGACGGCATCTTTCACGGACATGCCATCGGTGTGTCGCTGCTCGCTCTGGCACCGGCGCTCGGCGGCATGTTCTTCGGGCAATGGGTACGTGGCCGGGTGAGCGCCCCGGTGTTCCGCCGCTGCTTCTTCATCGGTTTGGCGATGCTGGGTGCCGAGCTTGTGATTCAGCACATGCGCTGAGGCAGGCAAGCAGGCAAGTAGAAAGCGGCGTGGGGCAAGCGCCCCGCCGCATCACTTCAAGTCGGCGAAATCGACATCCCAGAATTCGAGTTCGCGCCGGGAGTCGAGACTTCGCCCTTCTTCCGTTCGGCGTAGTTCGACGCGTCGAATCTTGCCCGAGATTGTCTTCGGCAATTCACAGAATTCCAGACGGCGAATGCGTTTGTACGGCGCTAGGTGATCGCGGCAGAACCGGAGGATATCGAGCGCGAGTTTCTCGTCGGCCACGAAACCGGTGCGTAAAGAAACAAACGCCTTGGGCACAGCGAGACGCACGGGGTCGGGGCTGGGCACTACGCCCGCCTCTGCCACGGCCGGATGCTTGATCAGTTCGCTCTCGAGCTCGAACGGGCTGATGCGATAGTCCGAGGCTTTGAACACGTCGTCGGCACGTCCGACATAGGTGAAGTAACCATGGTCGTCGCGCATGGCGACGTCGCCCGTGCGGTAGTAGCCATCGCGCATGACGTCGGCAGTCTTCTCCGGATCGTCTTCGTAGCCTTGCATCAGCCCGGTCGGGCGCTGCGAGATGACGAGTGCGATCTCCCCTTCATCGGCCGGCACACCATCGTGGTCGAGCAACACGACGCGATAGCCGGGCATCGGCCGTCCCATCGCCCCGGCTTTGACAGGTTGTCCCGGCGAGTTGCCGATCTGGCAGCACGTCTCGGTTTGTCCGTAACCGTCGCGAATCGTGATATTCCACGCGCGTTTGACCTGATCGATCACTTCGGGGTTGAGCGGCTCGCCTGCGCCGATCAGCTCGCGAAATTTCACCGGGTGCCGCGCAAGGTCTTCCTGAATCATCATCCGCCAGACAGTGGGCGGTGCGCACAGCGTGGTGACGCCGCAGCGCGCGGCGGTCTCGAGTGCGGCGCGCGCATCGAAGCGTGAGAAGTTGTAGATGAAGATCGTCGCGCCCGCGTTCCAGGGGGCGAAGAAGCAGCTCCACGCATGTTTGGCCCATCCGGGTGAGCTGATGTTCCAGTGCACGTCGCCCGGTTGCAGACCGAGCCAGTACATCGTGGCGAGGTGTCCGACGGGGTAGCTTTGATGCGTGTGCAAGACGAGCTTCGGACGCGACGTGGTGCCGGACGTGAAGTACAACAGCAGCGGATCGGTGGCGAGCGTGGTGCCGTCGGGCGTGAAGATGTCGGGCTCGTCGTAGGCGGGTGCGAGGGAGGTCCAGCCATCGGGCGGATGGTCACCGACGGCAATGCGTTGGTAGTTGCCGGGCAGGTTGGCGAACTTGAGCGCGTCGCGTGTGGTGGTGACGACGTGGCGTACGCGGCCACGTTCGATGCGATCGACGAGATCACCGGCGGCAAGCAATGTGGTGGCAGGAATCATGACGGCGCCGAGTTTCATGCAGGCAAGCATGAGATCCCAGAGTTCGACCTGATTGGGCAGCATCAACAGCACGCGATCGCCACGCGCGACGCCTTGGGCGCGCAGAAAGTTGGCGACCTGATTCGAGCGTGCGGACATCTGGGCGAACGAGAGGCGCGTTTCGCTGCCGTCTTCTTCGACGACCCAGAGGGCGGGCTGGTCGTTGTTCTGTGCTTGCGGATCGAAGAAGTCGAGGGCCCAGTTGAAGCGGGTGAGCACGGGCCAGCGGAAGTCACGGTACGCCACGTCGTAGTGGGCGCGCTGCGCGAGCAAGAGGTCGCGCGCGGCGTCGAATCCCTGGATATGCGGCATCGCTTGTCTCCAAGCCTCGATAGGCAGGATTCCATTATGAGGAGGCCCTCTGAATGCGACATTCGGGATAACCATCATGGGGTTCGGGTGTGCGCTTGCGGGCGATGCGGGCGCGATGCGCGAAGGGGGCGCCTCGGGCATGCGATGTAGGCGGAAGAAAAAATATGCGGAGAATGCGCACAGACGCTTTCATTCCTGCAAAAAGCTCTGCTATAATCGCCTGCTTTCGAGCGATACATTTAACGATGTGTCTCTCACGGGGCGTAGCGCAGCCTGGTAGCGTACCTGCATGGGGTGCAGGTGGTCGGAGGTTCAAATCCTCTCGCCCCGACCAGAATAGAAAAACCCGCACAGTCTTTGGCTGTGCGGGTTTTTTCGTTTCTCACGAAGGCCAATCATTCGGTACCGATCTTCACAAGATCCGGCAACACCCACGTCTTGTCGAAGAGCGGCTGCGTGGGTCCATATAAGCGGAACAGCAGCTCAAACTTTTCTCCGCGCTTCGTCGGCACCCAATTCTTCTCGTGACCTGCCGGCGCTTCGGGACCAAAGTAAACCGTCACCGAGCCGTCGGGACCTTTCTCCATATCGGGGACTTGCGAGGAACGGCTCGCGCCCGGCACGTCTTTGATCAGCGCATGCGTGGCGCGGCTATACGCCGTCACCGACCAATACTGACGCATCGGCGCGTCGCGCGGCACCGTCAGCCGATATTGCTGCCCGCCATCAAGCGCCTCACCGTTCTTGTCTTGCCACGACAGCAGATAGAACTGTCCCGCGCCCAATCGTTTAATCCCCACATACCCCATCGAATAAACGATCGCACGGGCATCGACAGGATAGATGTTGGGCTCCGTATACCCCTTCGACGCATCCTGCACCAACGCCGATGCAGCAGGGACCACCCAACGCGCATTAGGAAAATAAGGTTCGTAGGCCCGCTCCGACTGATATGCGATCCATTCGTGCGCGTTGCGCGCGCCCTCGTTGAGCGTGGCAACTCTCCTGTCGTCAGGGGCAAACGCCTTCCCTTTCTCGATGCCGATGGAGCGGAGCAAGTCGATCATGACCTTGTCCCGTTCGAGCCACGGTTCGGTCTGAACGACACGATCAAGCGACTGGAAGTAGCGAATGTCGTAAGGGATCGTCGAATCGAAGAACGCATTGTTGGCGTCGACGAACCGCGTCGGCGGCGGCTTCGCGGCATTCGCCAGCGCATACAGCCTGACCCGCTTGCCATAGGTGACGGCATCGGCAACATCGACGTCACTGTGGCTGCGCAACGTGGAGCGGATCAGAGCATAGCCGCTGTACGTGGGTGAGCGCAGCACGATGTACCCCTTCGGAATCTGACCGCGATAGTCCGGCGGCAGTATCAGGTACTTGCCACCTGCCCCTTTGTCAGCCCCTGAAGGACCCGCATCCTCAAGTGGCATCTGCCACACATCGTCAATGTTGCCGGTGATCGAGCCATTCGGACCCGCCGGCGGAATCTCCAGCACCATCGGCCCTTGCTTCGTATTGAAGAACGGCATCAGGTAGATCGCATCCGGATTGGGCGTGAGCGTCTGGTTGCGCCAGTCCACCGGACGCGACCAATAGACAATCTCGTTCTCCCCCGCACCGGCCTTGATGGCGGCTTGCCGCATCAGGTCGGTATTGACTGCGGGCATCGCCCAAATGACCGCCTGCTCTGCGCGGCTGACCTCGGTTCGATTCAGCGTTGGCGGTGTTTCCGCGCTGGTCTGCATCGCTTGAGAGGACAGCAACAGTGCAACGAGAATCGCGTTTTTCATCCATGCTCTCCTGATTTCGGAACACTACGGGGTGATCGAATTCGCTTAGGAAGCCGGTGTAAATATGACGATGCGTGCCGATGCGCTAACGAAATTGATGGGATGACGAAATGTAACCGTTGTGTGATACAAGGCAAACCATCCAGACGGATATTACCTATTTCCCTTGCCCGTAGAAATACAGATACTCTGAGTCAATTCGCCACGTTGTATCCGAGAATGCGCCACGCACGCAGGAGCACGATGCTGTGAAATCTTACGCAGAGAAGCCGCAACCGACTCAGGACACTTTGCCCGGTGCGAAGGGTACGGCCCGGAGCGCCCAAGCCCCTGAGCACCGCCCGACTGACAACCAGACGGTACGCTCGCCCTTGGCAACGTTACAGGCTGTAGCCGACACCAGCCCGCGCGTGCTCGCACAACACCAGCGTATGCAGTCGCTTTTCGGGCAACCGGTACAACGGCGGATGAAGCCGACTGAAGCGATATCGAATGAGGCGGCGATGCAAGCGGCCCCCGTACGATCCGGCAACAGCACGCCCCGGCAGCTTTCACTTGCCCGCCCGGGATCAGGCACGCCCTCCCCCATCCAACGCGTCAAGATACAGATCGAAAACGCTTCAAAGTCTTACGCTGAACTGATGGCAACGCCGGAGTTCGCGCTAGCGAAGCCCGTGACAGATTATGAGCGCCGGTTTCCACCCCCCGCCCTGCAAACGTTGATCGATGTCACGTGGAAAGACACCGAGTTCTACAACGTGAAGGCGCTGATCGCTGCGATCAACAAGGAGATTCGCAGCGCGAAGGCGGAGATACGAGGGAAACGGAACGAAGAGGAAGCGCCGAAGATCGCGGAGAAGTGGAAAGCGTATGCATCAATGACATCTGAAGAGCAATGGGCAGGTGATTGGCCCACCTTTGCAGCGACTTTCATGCCACTTAGCGCGGAGCTTGTTGGCATTGCAGGCCCCCAAGGCGCGGCGCTGATCGGCTTCAAGCTGGCCCTTATTTCGAAGTTCCACGCATCGATCGCTAGCGCATTCGTACGTCGGATCGAGGCGCTGGCTCACGCCAAACGGGCCGGCCTACCCTATGACTGGCCAGGCATTAAAGCGACGCTTGGCATGGTAACGGCCCCTCTGCCGGACGCGCCGAAGGACTACAGCCCGTTTGGCGGCGCGCACTTCGATGCGTTTTTCGGTATCAGCAAGGGGGGCGGCATCCCGCTTTCCTTTGAAGGCATCACTTCCGAGCTGGACGCCATCCTCAACGTCCGACCTGACGAGCTTGCGAAAGGCGAAGTCGTCTTCAGCGGCTCGAACTACAAAGACGCCGAGCATGAAGAAATGACCAAGAATGTCGACGTCTCTTATATCGACAGCAACGGGGTGCTGAATCTGATTGAGAACGGCAAAGACATGAATACGTTGAAGAACAAAGCCGTCGGCAAGCATGACCAGAAATCCATTTATATGCACCTTTCCCAAAAGGCAACTTCGCTGATACATACGCCCGTCGCACCGTTGACCCACGAGCAGGCCAGCCGCAATCAAATTACCCGCGTGCAGTGGTGGTATGCGATACCTCCCGAGGCCCTGAACCCGGAGGCGCTCACGGAGGAAGACAGGGCGACGCTTTATTCAGTGGCCGCCGCCGGGGCAGGCTTGCGCTTGGGAGCACGCCGCCTGCTGTCGGAAGAGATATTCAAGCTCTGCCGTTCTTGATGCGTAACGCTGTCGGCGCTTGATGAAGCCGGGCCGACACTCGCCGACATTTCATCGCATCGGTCGATGCGAAATATCGTCAAGCAACGGCACGATCGCCAGCATGATGAGGATCAGCGCCAGCGGCACCGTCGACACGAAGCCAAGGTGTTTAAAGCCGAGGGCGCCCGCGACGCCGCCGAGGAAGAACATCCCGAGCAATGATGCCAACAGCCGAAGCTTGCCCTGATCGGCCGCGACCCGTTGCGGTTCTGCCGAGAGACCCGGCCGATTCCAGTACAGCATCTTGCCCAGCTCGATGCCGATGTCGGTCACTAACCCGGTGACATGCGTCGTTCGAATTTCTGCCTTCGATATCTTCGTGATGATCGCGTTCTGAAGCCCCATCACGTAGCACAACAGTGCCACCGTCGCGGACGCAAACAACCATCGATGATGTTCGAGGCTCGCCCCCAGTAAGCCGAAGCCAATGAGTAGTACCGCCTCCAGCAACAACGGGGCGGCATAGGCGCTGTGCGTCTGATGACGGCGCCCCCAGTTGATGAGGATGGAGGAAGTGGCCGCGCCGAAGAGAAACGCGAGAAGTGCGCTGATGCCGGTGAGCACGTACACCAACTGTCCCAGCACCAGATCATCCGAGAGCGATGCCACGATGCCCGACATATGCGATGTGTACTGCCCGACCGCGAGAAAGCCGCCCGCGTTAGCGGCACCGGCAACGAACGCCAGCGAGCACCCCAGCCGCCGATTGGCCGCCTCCGTGCGCACGGGTTGGGTGAATCCTCGCAGGTAATTGATCGGCATGACGCAACTCACTCAAAGCAAAGGCGCACGGGAACAGGCATGAAAGTCGATTCTAACGCGTGGCGTTAAAGTGCCCTCTCATGACATGTTCGTCGCTCTCGTCACCCAAACTGTCCCCGCCGCCCTCACTCTCGCGTCATGGCGCAGACGGCACACCCCCCATCCTTGTTGCACCAGCGATCGGTAAGCGACTGCTCATCCGGCGACAGCGACATTTCGTGTGTACTGCCGACACTGCTGCTCACGCGCGCGCTCCCGGAGACGAGCGTCCCGGTAAGCGATGCCGAATACGAGTACGCCGGGCTGTGTTCACTCAGGGTGCCGGAAACCGCCCCGCCATTCGCGCTCAACGTGACTGTCACGTCACGTGGCGGCCCACCGCCGCCCCACCATCCCGGCGCGCCCGGACACGCAGACGCGTGCCATCTCCCGCCAATACCCAACACGCGCTTCACCTCGTTCTCCGGCGGTTTCGCAACGTTGCCGCCAACTTGCCGGCAAACCTTGCAGCTCACGTCGGAAACATTCTTTCGCGTAATCGGCTGGGTTCCAAAGACGCGATCATCGCCTTGATTTCCCTGACTGAGAATCGTGAAGTAGGGTGTCCCGTCGACGTAGTAATCGACCTTGGCACACATCGGGCTGGTCGACGTGATCTTGATATCCGCCCCATAACTCCCCTTTGTGGATTCCGTCGGAACCACAACGATCGAGGCAGCACATGCCCCGACAATCTGCTGACAATCGCAGTTGTACCCCTGTGCCGACACCCCTATCGAGACGCCCGCCAACAACATGCCGAGCATGCTTCGCATCGCCGCCCCCTTCCGTTTTTATGCGATTGTATGAGCCACCACCCACGTGGGCATCCTCCATTTGACGGAGTGGCGCGCGTCGTGTCCGGCTGCGCTTCGTCGCAGCTGCCACGGGCTGATTCGACCGCTATGGCACAATCGCGGCTCTTGTCACAACATCGGAGTCACAACATGGCCCTCTACGAACTGCCGGAAGCCCGGCAAATTGCACGAACCTTCGTCCAGGAGCTCATCAAGGCTCAAGGCATTCCCCTGACAGGATCGAAGGGCGTCACCGACCCGGCAGCTTCTGGTGAACGCGATGCAGCGTATCTGCACAGCCTTCTCGAAAACCTGACCAAGAAACTCGCCGGCGGCTGAAACACAAACCACCCGCGCAATACCGCTGATGTCTACAACGCCCACGCCCCCTCTCGACTTCCTCTCGCACAATCGCGCCGCCTGGGACAAACAAGCGGCTGAAGTGCGCGAGTGGTCACGTCCTGTGAGTCCGGAAACGGTGGCGGCGGCCAAGCTCGGCAACTGGAACGTGCATCTCACGCCGCGTCCGTTGCCGAAGGACTGGCTGGGCGATGTTGCCGGGAAACGCATCCTCTGCCTCGCCTCCGCAGGCGGGCAGCAAGCCCCCGTGCTTGCGGCTGCCGGTGCGCTCGTGACCGTCTTCGACATCTCGGACGCGCAGCTTGAACAGGATCGCAAAGTCGCTGAGCGCGACGGCCTGACGCTAAACACCCGTCAAGGCGACATGCGCGATTTAAGCGCGTTCGATAACGCATCGTTCGACATCGTCTTTCACCCGATCTCGAATCTTTATGTGCCCGATGTGCGCCCGGTCTGGCGCGAATGCCATCGCGTATTGCAAGCCGGTGGCGCATTGCTCGCGAGTTTCTACAACCCGGTCGTGTTCATTGGTGACCGTGATCCCGACTTCGCGAAACAAGGCCTGATCCGTCCGCAATACAAACTGCCCTACTCCGATCTGAACGATCTGTCACCCGATCAGCTTCAAAAGAAGCGCGACGCCGGTGAAGCGTTGGTCTTCGGTCATTCACTCGGCGACTTGATCGGCGGACAACTCGACGCCGGCTTCGCCATCGAAGGGTTTTACGAAGACGATCAACCCAACCCGCGTTTCGTTGTCGATCGCTTCCTGCCCACGTTTCTCGCAACGCGCGCCCGCAAGCGCTAAAGCATCGCTGCCGTAACCGCGCGGCGGTCTGCGGCCGCCCGCCCCGCCGCTCTCTCCCCTCGACAAGAAAAGCAGAGTCCCGCCTCCAATTTCCGCCATTGGCAATCGCCACCGTCATTCGCTAGCATACGTTTCAAAGAAGTTCCGCCAAAAACGCATGACAACAATACGGAGCTATCAGATGCGATTACGCACGAGGGGACTTGGACTGGCGTACGGGAAATGGGCTCGCACGTTGCTGCCTGTTCTGCCAATGGCGCTCATCTGCGCCAGCGGCTGCACTACCGCTACCACCGCTACCACCGCTACCACTGCCGCAGCCGACACCTCGCCGGAAGAGTCGTCCGCCTGGCTCATTGGCCTTCTCAAAGCCAACAACGGCAAAGCGTTCTGCTTTCCGAAGGAAACCAGCGTCAGAACCGTCGCCAGCGTGCTGCGCGATTACGCCACGGCCCACCCCGAACTGAATAACCGGTTCTCCGATCCCGAGGCCATTCGGGTGATCGCCCGCACGTTCCCCTGTGCGCGAAACATCGGCAACATGGCAATGGAGGAACTTGGCGCATCGGGTGTACGCCGACTCGAAGTCACGCCGCAAGGCGAATATGCCAGCATCAATATGGCAAAGACGAACGCCACCGTGTTGCGATTGCAGCAAACGACAGGGCACGAAAACGATGCCATCATCGATGCCATCATCGCGAATCCTGCCGACCACGCGCCGCCCGTATTCTTCGCTCTCTCATCGGTGCTCTACCGGCAGGGCCGCGTGGCAGACGCACTGTTCTGGTACAACGCCGGACGCGTTCGCGGCTCGTTCGATGCGCGCATCTGCACCGACGTCTCGGCGATCAGCGCGATCACCGCCCTGATCGGAAAAACCCCCATCGAACTGCGGCGCGCGCAGGCAGACGATCTACCCCGTCTTCAGGCCATCGCGCAAAAGGTCGTCAAATGGGATGAGGCGACACCCTACCGCTACGACCATCGATGGATCAGCCTTCACGGGGCAAAAGCCGTTGTGAGCGGGTTGACCCCGGGCAAGTCGGATGGCAGACCCCTCACGTTGCCCAACGACCAGTGGCATGCCATCGCCGTCACCAACCGCGCAGATTTTATGAAGGCAGTCGACCAAGCAGTTCACGCCTCATCCGAAAGCAAACCGACGCAGTAATCTGCCGCCTCCACCTATGCGTTGCGCTCACACACGAGCGCAAACACCTCTGTGTCGACCAACACGCCGAGTTTGTTAAAGCTTTTGCGAAGCGTCCCCTCGTGAGTGAACCCGCACTTGGTCAGCAAGCGGGCGGACGCCGTGTTCCATGAGAACACCGTCGTCTCGCCACGAAACGAGGTGAACCGAATTCGCCATGATCCTCAGAAGAAGACTGGAAACAACACAACAAACCGATCATCCTCAAAAAAACACTGTACATTTAATCATTACTGTTTTTTTGTACAGTATCTTGTGCTACATTCCCTTCACCAATGTTCCTTGGGGAGTTGCATCGTGAGTGATCCGAAATCCGTCAAATTTATCGTCGTGCCCTATCGCAAAAACAAGGACGGCGCCTTGCAACCCGGCGAGCTTCGCCAAGCCAGTACCGAATTCGGCGCTGTACGTATCGCACAGGCCATGGCCTCGGGTTTTGCCGGCATCGCCGCCTACGAAGTGCTGGTCGATGACGAGTCCGGCACGATGGATTCGCCGCGGGTTCTGTTTCAGGAGGGCGCGATTCCGGCACTCGCCGAATAAGCTGACCGAGCAAACTAAGCAAACTTTCGTTTCTCCAGTCCGTGGCGCACCGCCACCGGCCCATGACTATTTAGCCGTCGCGGCGGCTTGCGTTTTTTTAGTCTTGAGTAGAAACGCTGCCCCGGTACACGCGATCATTGCGATGCCGGCAAGCAGAAACGTGTCGCTATACGCCATGAAAAGCGCCTCACGCATCACGCGCTGTTGCATCAGCGACAGCGCTGCTTCGCGCACATTGCCGGGCACACCGTGGCCGTGCGCCAGCCATCCGCTCAGCACCTGCATGCGCTCGCGAAACGCCTCCGCATAGAGCGTGACCGACTCGCCAATGCGCATCGCGTGCAGTTTCTGACGCTCCACGACAATCTGACTCGCCACCGCAATACCGATCGCCCCACCGACGTTGCGCACCATGTTGAAGACGCCCGATGCCGAGCCGACCTGCGCCCGCTCGATGCCGGCCACCGCCATCACCGACAACGCAATTACCACCAACGACTGTCCGATCCCTCGCACGATCAGCGACGGCACAATGACGTTGGTGCCCGAGTTCGCGTCGAGGTGGATGTTCATCAGGCAACCCGCCGCCACCAGCGCAAAGCCCAGAATGATGGTCGGTCGGGCACCGATCCGTCGCATGAGCGGTGGCGTCAGAAACGACATCACAAACTGCACGACGCCATACGGAATCATCGTCAGACCGATATCGCGTGCGCTGAAACCATGCAATTCGGCAAAGTAGTTCGGCACCAGAAACACCACCCCAAACACCACCGCACCGAACAAGAACTGCATCAGACTTGCCACACCGAAGTTGTATCGTCCCAGCAACCGCAGATTGATGAACGGCGTCTTGCGATGCCACTGCGTCCACACGAACACGCCCAACCCCACGACCGCAACGATCGCCAGTTGCGTGATTTCGTGCGACGCAAACCAGTCCTTGCGACCGCCCTCCTCCAGCACGATCTGTAACGCACTCAAACCGACAGCCATCGCTCCGATGCCGAACCAGTCGGCTCGTTTGAGCTGATCGAGATGCACGGGCGCTGGCTTGATCGCCCAACCGATGGCGGCAAGTAACGCCAGGCCCGGTGGAATCTGCAAATAGAAGATCCAGCGCCATGAGTACATGTCGGTGAGCCACCCGCCCAACGACGGCCCCGCCGCCTGCGCCACGTTGTTGGCAACGGCGAAAAGCGCCATACCCAACGGATGTCGCGACACCGGCAACTCGGACACGATCAACTGAAACGACATCGGAATCAGCACCCCGCCGAAGGCGCCCTGTAACGCCCGCGCCGCGATCATCGTATTGATATCGGGCGCAAGCGAACACGCCAGCGAAAAGACCAGAAAGCCGCTGGTGCCAACCACCAGCACGCGCCTCGCCGAGAACACCGACACCAGCCATCCGGTCAACGGAATCACGATGATTTCCGCCACGAGATACGCCGTGGTGATCCACGAGCCCTCTTCAAAACTGGCACCGAGCGAGCCACGAATATCCGGTAACGAGGCGTTCGTCACATGCACGTTCATGCCCGCCATGAAGCAACCGAACACGCCCCCCAGCACCGCAACCCAAGCCCGCAGCGACACATGCTCGGAAGGTTTTTCCGATGCTTCATCACCCGCGCCCGGCGTGGACGATGCCGTACTCATTGCGCCGCCCCTTTGTCCGACTGCTGATCAGGACGCGAGTCAGAACGTGTATCGACGCGAGCGATCACTGACATGCCGGGGCGAAGTGCGGGCACGCCTCGCCCGCCGTTCTGCGTTCGATCCAATCGAATCTTCACGGGAATACGCTGCACGATCTTGGTGAAGTTACCCGTCGCGTTGTCGGGTGGCAGTAACGCGAATTCCGCCCCCGAGCCCGGCGCGAAGCCCGTCACGCGGCCATGCAGCGCGTGCTCGGGAAACGCGTCGATATCGATATCGACGGGCTGCCCCGGCTGCATGCGCGTGATCTGCGTTTCCTTGAAATTGGCGACCACATACACGTCATCGAGTGGCACCAGCGCGAGCAACGGCGTGCCGGTCTCGACGTATTGCCCTGCCCGTACCGTGCGCTGACCGACGGTGCCGTCGCGGCTTGCACGCACCGTCGTGTGCACAAGATCGTTCTCCGCCAACACGAGCGCTGCCTGTGCTGCGGTGAGCTGCGCCTGCGCTTGTGCAATCGCCGCCTTGCTTTGCTCGCGACGCCGTGCAAGCACGGTCTGCTGCGCCACTTGTGTATCACCGGCCGCCCGCGTCCGCGCCAGTGCCGACAGCGCCTTGCTCGCTTCGGCAGCAGCTTGTTCCCAGCGCTGCTGGCTGGCGGCCCCATCGCTAAGCAGATCGCGATAGCGTGCGGCATCGGCGGTCTGTCGCCGCGCTTCGGCGCTCGCACCTGCCACCTCCGCCTGCGCCTGTGCGATCACGCTGCGTTGGCGCGTTAGCTCCGCGTCCAGCGTCGCCGCCGCATCGGTCTGCGCCTGCACGTCGGCCGTCGCCGCCTGCACTGCCGCCTGCGCCCGCGTCACGCGTGCGCGGTAGTCGCGATCGTCAAGCTGCACCAGCACATCGCCGTGCTTCACGCGCTGGTTATCGTCCACCACAACCTGACTGACGTAACCGGCCACGCGCGGACTGACGGTGACGGTATCGGCGCGCACGTAGGCATCGTCGGTCGACTGGAAGAAGCGGCCGGTCAGCCACCAATGTGCGCCACCTGCGATGGCGGCAACGCTCAGAGCCGCACCGGCGGCAAGCATCCACGTCTTCCGGCGCACACGCAGTGGCTGACCGGGCAAGGCTACAGAACTCATGACAAGACTCTCGAAGAAAGGTCGGGCAAAGAAAGGGAAGCCGTGCACGTCGCGTCGGTGGCATCGGCTTCAGGGCGAGCGCAGTCAGTCAGACAGCGTCGCCTTTTCAGGGGGAGATCCGGGCAGCGTCAGCGCGCTGCCGTTTTGTGAGGAACCGGCTGGGGTAGCGCCTCTGCATCGGGCTGCCATCCGCCACCCAAGGCGCGGAAAACGGCCACCTGATCGTCGGCAACGCGCAGCGTGCTTTGCGCCAGCGCCGCATCGGCAACGGCGAGCGAGCGTTGCGCGTCAAGCAGTTCGAGGAAGTCGATGGCACCCGCCCGATAACTGCGCTCGGCCAGCATCAGCGCCTGTGCGTGTTGCGCGCGGGATGCCCGCAACGCATCACGGCGAGCCCATTGCGCGCCGTAGTGCGTGAGCGCTTGCTCGGTTTCCTTGAGTGCGACCAGCACGCGCGCGTCGAATGCCGCAAGCGAGGCGATGTCATCTGCCCTAGCGGCGGCCAGACGCGCGCGGCTGGCCGTCATGTTCGGGATCTGCCAGCGGATGAGCGGGCCTACGCCCCAGCTCACGCTATAACGATTGCCCAGCGATGCGAGACTGCCCGATGTCGATAACCACGCTACGCCGCCACCCAGCGAAATACCCGGATAGAGGTCTGCTGTTGCCACCCCGACACGCGCGGTCGCCGCCGCGAGCCGTCGCTCCATCGCGCGCAGATCGGGCCGCCGCTGCAACAAGCTCGCACCATCGCCCACGGGAAATGGCTGTGCAAGCGCAGGCACTCGCTGACACTGCTCGGCTGGCGCCGGCAACGCCGCCGGGGGCTGCCCGGTGAGCACGGCAAGTTCATAGAGCGCGGCACGCCGGTTACCCTCAAGCACCGGCAAGCTCGCGCGGGTGTCGTCGACAAACGCCTGAGCGCGAATGACTTCGAGCGTTGAGACCAAGCCACGCACCTGCTGTGTGCGTGTCAGGTCGGCAATATGCGTGGCGATATCGAGCGTGCGCTGCGCCACGTCGCGCTGCTGCGCAAAGCCGCAGGCCTGCGCGTAAGCCGCCACCGTCTGTGCGGCGACCACCACTTGCATCGCCTGCGCGTCGGCAAGCGAAGCGTCCGCTTCCGCCTCGGCAGCATCGATCGCATGCCCTACACGGCCCCAGAGATCGACTTCCCACGACAGCGCAAACGACGGTGCCCAGGCCCATCGGGTGTTGGCCTGCGTGCCACGACTGGCGGCGACGGTCTGATCGGCGGCAGGTTTGCCGTACTGCACGCCAAACGAAGCGTCAGTCTGTGGCAGCCGCATGGCGCCGGTTTCGTCAAAGACCGCCCGCGCCTGCTGCACGCGCGCTGCTGCGACCGCGAGATCGCGGTTCTGCGTGAGCGCGTCGCGCACGAGTGCGTCGAGTACCGGGTCTTGATACAGGCGCCACCAGTGCGTTGGCACGTCGCCCGTCGTGACCGGGGCTGGCGGGGCTGGGAGGAGTTGGGAAGCTTGTGATAGCGAAGCAAACGCCCCCTGCGTCCCGGTCGTCGGCTCGGGGGCGTGATAAGCCGGTCCCACGCTACATCCAGCAAGACAGGTGAGCGCAATAGCCAGTGATGAAACAAGTGATGACAAACGAGGCAAAACAGCCCCGGAGACAGCAGAAGCGACAAGAACCATGGCAGGGAGCAGCGAGCAGACAAATCAGGAGATCCGATGGTATGGTGAACACCGCGCGGCAATCGCGCGAAGACTGCACATTCATCGTCGCAAAATGGACATCCTGATTGACATTCACACGGGCAGCGCCCCGCCCCCCGTCGCCATCGTGGCGACCGATCCGCCCTCCCGCGCAGCCTATCCCATGCACTCGCATCGCCACGGCCAACTGATTCACGCCATCGCTGGCGTGATGATCGTGCGCACGAACGAAGGCAGTTGGGTCGTGCCGACGGGACGCGCCGTCTGGGTGCCCGGTAGCACTGAACACGCCATCGAAATGGCCGGTGAAGTGCAGATGCGCACCGTGTTCGTTGCCCCCGGCGTGCGCACCGCGTTGCCGGCCAAATGCCGCGTGATTACCGTCACCCCGCTGCTGCGAGCGTTGATTCTGGCCGCCGGGACACTGACCCCGGCAGCGGTGATGTCCGACGTGCACTGCCGCGACGGACGCGTCGTGGCCCTCATGCTCGACGAGATCGAACAAGCGCCCGCGCTCTCGCTGCATGTACCAATGCCGCAACACCCTGCGCTTGTCGCCTTGTGCACGGTGCTGATTCACGATCCGTCGCAACCGGTCACGCTGGCCGGCTGGGCACAGACTGCGCATATGAACGAGCGCACCCTCGCGCGCACCTTCAAGCGCGAGACGGGTATGACCCACGGTGCTTGGTGCCGCCATGCGCGGCTGCTGCTCAGTCTGCCGAGGCTGGCCACCGGCACGCCGATCCTGACGCTGGCGCTCGAACACGGCTACGACAGCCCTAGCGCTTTCGCTGCCATGTTTCGCAAAACCCTCGGCGTGCCGCCGAGTGAATACTTCCGCGAACGTTGACGGTAGCGGGTGACAGCGCTGATCGCCGTTGCGGCAGTTGTAGCCGTTGTAGCGATGGCAGAAGCTAGCGGCGTCGAAGTCGTTGAAGTTGTCCGGATCGCGACGACGACAGGCCGCATTGCGAGCGCACTCAGCGGTACCGCGTCGATAGAGTGATGTTGATCCGATATCCTCTTCACCGACGCTGGCCGGTACTGCCGGCAGGCCTTTATCCGATGGATCTTCTTCACTGCATGCGGACATTCGTCATTCTGGCGGACGCCGGAAGTTTTTCGCGCACCGCGCAACGCCTCGATCAAACCCCGTCGCAAGTCACGCGCGCCATTTCCGCCCTCGAAGCGCATCTGGGCATCCGGCTCCTGCATCGCACGACGCGCTCGATGGCACTCACGGAAGCCGGCCAGCGTTATCTGTCGCGAACGCGGGCCGTGCTCGACGCGGTCGAACTCAGCGAGCGCGAAGCGCAAGGGGCAGCGCACCACCCAAGGGGGCGCCTACGCGTGCATTGCAGCGCGAGCATCGCCAACTGCTTTTTGATTCCGCTGGCCGAGCCGTTTCAACGGGCCTACCCCGACGTACGCGTCGACCTGACCATCGCGCCGCGGCTGCCGGATCTGGTGCGAGACCAGTACGACGTCGCGCTCGTGGTGAGCGCTGCGTTACCGCCCTCGGATCTGGTCGGTATCGATCTCGGCCCGATTCGCAGCGTGTTCTGCGCCTCGCCCGAGTATGTGGAGACGTACGGTCTGCCGCGCTCGCCGCAGGATCTGGTGACCCATCGGTGTCTGCAATTGGTCGCGCCATCGTACGACGACCGGCTCTGGCGATTTTCCGGTGAAGATGATGATCCCCTCGCCATCGACCCGGTGCTCACGGTGGATACCGCCGCGTCGTTGGTGATCGCAGCGCGCGAAGGCGTGGGTATCGCGCTGCTGCCCTCGTTCGTCGTGGTCGACGATTTACGCGAAGGCCGTCTTGTGCCGCTGTTACCGCAATGCGCATCGGCCAGCGTCAATCTTTACTTGCTCTACGCCTCGCGCCAGCATCTCGACGCGAAGATCCGCGTTTGGGTCGACTTTATGCGCGACCCGATACGCCAGCAGTTGCACGCGTCGGCCGGGCATAGCAGCAACGGTGCACCCAACGGCTAATGCTTGCGGCTCGCTGGCTCGTGGCTCGCTGCATTACTCAGGCCGCGACGGACGGGCAATCGCATCGAACGTGCGGGTCTGACGCGGATGCTGCAAGTCGCGCGTATCGAGCGCACGTTGGGTCGCGGCAACATCCTGAGCGCTCGGACCCGGCTGCGCGCCGTTGCGCTCGCTCGCGACACGGTTGATGGCTTCGCTGGCCGATTGCGCGTCGGCAACAGGTGCCGAGGCACGGAGCCCGGTCGACGGATGCAGCGCTGGTGCAGCCTGATTCCCCTGACGAATGCTGCCGAGATCACTGGCGCCGAGATACGACTGGGCGCTGGCGTTGCCGCCGAACAATGCGACAGCCAGACACAGGCAGACAGCGATGAAGTTGGTGCGGATCATATGGGCCCCCGTTTGGCTGGGTCGACGACCTGTGGTCATCGGTTGTGGGTCTTTCGACATGACTGAATTGTCTCAGCCGAAAAGCCATTTGTCGCCCGCACAAATCACAGTTGCGCCACCGTTGCATCACCGTTCAACCCGCCCCCGAGGGGTATCCCCAACCCTGTCATTTCCGGTAGTTTCTTCTGCTACACTGCGCAAAAAATGGGCCTCAGGCCCACGGGATAGCAAGTGATGACGGGGGATCCCATGTCGGACGACATCAGTTTTCGACGCGCGTCGGACGCCGTTCAGGCAGTCGGCGCCGGGCAGGCAGACTGGCTCGACGTTGTGCAGACCGCGCGCGACTTTCTCGGCGCGGAGGCGGCCACGTTCCTGTGCCACGATAAACAAAGCCGCTCGGTGCGATTCATCGAACAGGCGGGGCACGAAGATAGCCTGATTCAGGAATATGCGCAGCATTACTACCAGTACGACGACTCGACCCGCCGCTTCTGGGACGCCCCCGCCGGTACCTGGTACGACTCGTCCATCGCGCTCAAACACGAGTCGCCGAACGACCGCGTGTTCTGGAACGAATTCATGCGCCCGTACCAGCTTCAACAACTGGTCGGCGTCGTCATCTGCAACGACAGCGACGTGCTCACCGCCCTGAGCATCCAGCGCATGCATGTGGTCGAACCGAACTTCGCCCATGCCGCGCGCATCGCCGAATATGAACGCCTGCTGGCAGCGGCGTTCGCCGCACGGCGCGCCGCTACCCGCATGAGCCTCGATGCACTCGGCCAGATGCTCGACCCGACTCGCGAAGGTTTTCTCATTGCCTCGCCCGACGGCTGGACACTCGACGCCGCCGCAGGTCTCGACGTGCTGCTCGGCAGCCCCGACTGCCAACTCGTGCTCAAACAACGACGCCTCACGCACCGGCAGTCCGAATGGCAGGCACGACTCGCCGCGACGCTCGCCGAAGTGAGTACTACCGGGGTGGCCGCATCGCTCGTGGTCCCCGACTCATGGGGCCATGCGTTCCGGCTGACGTTGCGCCCGCTCGGCAACAACATGAATCACGGACTGCGCTCGGCGGTCGGCATTCGGGTGGAACGGCGCAGCATCTTCAACGTGCCGACCGAGGCCGCGCTGCGCGAACACTTCGCCCTCACGCGGGCCGAGGCGCGCCTGTTTCATCACCTCGTAGCAGGTCTCACGATTGGCGAATGCAGCGATGTGCTGCAACTGGGCACGAGTACGCTGCGCACCCAGCTGTCGGCGATTCTGCGCAAGACCGGGTGCCATCGTCAGGGGGAATTGCTGCGTCTCGCCGCCATGCTCAGCCCGTGATCGCGGACTGAGCGCGGACTGAGCGCGGCGTGATCAGGCCTTGAGTACGGTGGCGCGCGTGCAATTGCGGCCAGCTTGTTTGGCCAGATAGAGTTGCTCGTCGGCGGCGCGCAGAATCGCCTCGCCACTCTCGCTTTCGGCGGCCAGTCCGGTCGCCGCCCCCACGCTCACCGTCACCGTACCCATTGCGCTGCCCGTATGGGCAATTTGCAGGCGCTCGATGTCGCGCCGGATTTGCTCGGCCATCTTCGCCGCCCCCGCCGCCGGCGTGTCGGGCATGACCACGGCAAATTCTTCGCCGCCGAAGCGCGCGGCCATATCGGCGTCGCGGCGCATGTGCCCGGCGATGTTATGTGCCACCGCCCGCAACACGTCGTCACCCACGGCATGGCCGTATTCGTCGTTGAAGTGCTTGAAGTAATCGACGTCGATGAACAGCACCGACAGCGACGTGCCCGAACGTTGCGCCCGGCGCCACTCCAGCGCGAGCTTGCTGTCCAGCGCGCGACGGTTGCTCAGCCCCGTAAGACCGTCGGTCACCGACAGACTCGCGAGCCGTGTCATGGCCGTGGTGCGCATTCGAATCGCCGCGACCAGCAGCCACGACCCGGCAATCAGGGTGGCCGCGCAGGCCAGCGCAATCGAACCGAAGGTCGCCACGTTCCAGCGCCATTCGCGCATCGTGCCCGTGGTCAACGGTGTGATCACCACATACAACGATGCCCCGGGCACCCGCACCGACCGGTAGTCATGGGCACGTGCCCCTGCGGGAAACGACAACGCCGTGAGCAGATCGCCATCGCGCGTGGCATTACCGGGCAACCTCACGACGGTCCCTGGCAGCGCGTCGCCACAGGGCGCACACGCCAGCACGGTGCCCTTGTCTTCCACGATCTGGATGGTCTTGACGTCGATCGACTCGACCTCCGTCACCAGATTCTGGAAGTGATCGAGACGCAGGGCGATGACCGCCACCCCCGCAAACGAATGGTCCGGTGCGTTCACGCGGCGTGTGAGCGCGACCGACAACAGGCCGCCATGTACGCGCGAGGCATACGGCTGCGAGATGTACAGGCCAAGCGAGGGGTTGCCCAGATGCGAGCGGAAGTAGTCGCGATCGGAGACATCGACCAGCCGGTCGGAATCCGGATGCAGCGGGGCCGCGATCTTGCCCGACTTGTCGACCACGTAAGCATCGTCGAGAAAATCGCGGCTCAGCATTTGGCCGAATCGCACGCGGTCGCGCACCCGGTCGGTAAAGAGCGGCGTGGCGGGGTTTTCCGCGTCGCGCACCATGTCTTTGAGCAGGGTGTCGTAGACGGCGATGTTGCCGCCCAGACTGGTCGCGACCACGGTCGCCGCGCTCTGGGCGCGGTCCAGCGTGGACTCGATCCGCCCCTCGCGGTTGTTCTCGAGCGAGATGGCCACGCCGATCAGGATAGCCAGCGCGATGACCGTGCCGACGATGCCGATCATGACCGGCCGGCGGTCGAACTTGTCGACCACCCGCCGCAAGCGCTTGCCTGCCCAGATCTGAAGACGGTGAGGGCCTGAAGGTGTCGACATGCCCGTCCTTTCCTCGCGAGAAGATGAGGTATTCTAATGCGCGTCACCCCGATCCATCATCGTATTTCATTACCGCCTTCCGGACCCCTCCCATGACCGAGTGCTACGCGTACCTGAGCCGTGCCCTGCCCGACCTGGATCCGCTCATGCTCTCGAAGATCATCGTCAACTCACGGGGTTTCAACGCGACTTATGGCATCACCGGGGTACTGCTCTACGACGGCGTCACGTTCTATCAATACATCGAAGGCCCGAGCGAGCCGCTCGCCGACGCGCGCCAGCGCATCGAGGCCTCGCAACATCATGACGACATTCAGGTGCTGCTCGACGGCACACCCCATACGCCCGGCGCTTTCCCGACCTGGAGTCTGGGCTATCTGATGCTCGACACCCCGGCGCAGGCCCTGCGTGCCTTCGTCATGCCGGCCGATCATGCCGCGCTGGTGGCCGCGTTTGCCAGCCTCGCCGAAAAATCGGACGCGATGTAACCTGCTTCGTCGCAAGCCAACGACAGGCCAACAACAAAACGCCGGGCAGCCCCCCAGAGGTGCCCGGCGTTTTTCGTTACATCAAAGGCGCTTGCCAACCGCAGGATCAGGTGGCCCCGATCCTGCGATGCGGCTCCGTCTTAGCGCTCGACCTGACGGTTCCAGCGCTGGTCCCATTGGGCACGGCGTTGGTTGATGGCGTCCCAGTCCACGGTCTTGATGTCTTTGACCAGATCGTCGATCTTGCCCAGACGCTTTTGCATCGAGGCCGGCACGGTGGCCTGCGGATTGGTCGGGATGTAAGCGCCCGCCGCTGCGGCCAGCGTTTGACCGCGTGCCGACAGCAGGTACTGCGCCAGCTTCTGCGCCAAGGCGTTGTCCGGGCTGTTCTTCACCACGCACAGGTCGACCAGCAACTGCACCGCGCCTTCCTTCGGCGCCACGTAGGCCACCGGGATGTTCTTGTCCTGAAGGTCGCTGACGGCCGTCGGCGTGAGCGGGAAGATGGCAGCTTCACCCGTCTGAATCATTTCCGAGAGCTTGGCCGAATTCGGGATGTACTCGACCACGTTCGGGCCGACGGTCGTCGCCCACTTGGTGAAGCCCGGTTCGACATTGGTCTCGCTGCCGCCCCAGATACGGTTGAGCGCCAGGAAGCCATGCAGACCGAACGTGCTGCTCGATGCCGACTGGAACACCACCTTGCCCTTGAACTTCGGATCGGCAAAGTCGGTCCACGAGGTCGGCGCCGCCCAGCCCTTCTCCTTGAAGATCTTGGTGTTGTAGCCAATGCCGGTCATGCCCAGTTGAACGCCTGCGCCCATGTCATCTTTCACGCGAGCGAACGGGTACAACTCCTTGAGCACGGGCGAGTCGTCGAGCTTCTGGCACACGCCCATGCTGATGGCGCGCGCCATCACGCCGTCGTCGAGAAACACGACGTGCATCTGCGGGCTGTTACGGTTGGCGAGCAGCTTGGCCAGCACGTCCGACGACGTGCCCGGCACCACCACGACCTTCACGTTGTTGGCCTTCTCGAACTCCGGAAAGACCTGGCTCGTGTAGGCCTTTTCCATCGGGCCGCCGTTCATGCCGATGTAGAGCGTTTTGGCCTGCGACCAGGCTGCGCTGCTCGTGCCCAGTGCCAGCGCCGCAGCGCACATGACGACCTTCTTGGATAGCTTCATCGTGGTTCTCCTTGCGTTTCGAGAGGTAAGGAACGTATGAGTGACGTTTTTTGACGTTGAGTGATTGCGTAACTAGTGAAATAGCGAGCGACTGCGTGATGCGTCAGGCAAGCGCAGCGTTCGACGCCACCTGAGTGAAACGGTCGATCCCGAAGGCATCGAGTGGCGTGACGGTCTCGCCTTGCGTCACGAGATCGGCCAGCACTTCGCCCACGCCCGGGGCCAACAGGAAACCGCCGCCCGAGAAGCCAAACGCGTGCAGCAGGCGCGGTGTGGTGCGACTCGCGCCGATGATCGGGTTGTTGTCAGGCGTTTCGCCCTCCACCCCGCTCCACGTGCGAATGAGCAGCGCGTTGCGCAAGGCGGGCACCAGCGCGCAGGCTTCGCGCATGACCGCGCGTGTGGTGTCGGCGGACGGCTGGGCGTACTCGCCGTTGCCGGTACCGCGTCCGCCGCCGATCACGCAGTTGCCCCGTTCGACCTGACGCGCATACACACCGCCGCCATACACGCCGAGGTTGTGACCGATGCATTTCGGCAACGGCTCAGTGACCCACATGTTCGGATAGATGGGATGCATCGGCACACGCTCACCAAACGTACCGGCGATGTGATTGGCCCACGCGCCCGACGTGTTGAGCAACCAGTCAGCGCTCACACGCAACGTGTCGCCCTCGGCCGGTTGCGCGCTCAGTTGAAAGCGCACACCGTCGTGAGCGATGGCGGTAATCGGTGTGCGTTCGCGCACGTCGGCACCGAGTGCCCGTGCAGCGCGCGCGAAGGCAGGCGACACGAGACGCGGGTTAGCGTGGCCATCGCTCAGGCACAACGAGCCGCCGACCGCACCGTCGCCCAGCCACGGAAACCGTTGCCGGAACGCCGCGCCACGAAACACTTCCGTTTCCAGACCGTGCGTGCGGGCCATCGCCGACCATGCATCAAGCGGTTCAAGATCGGCCTCGCGGCGGGCCAGCCGCAGATGACCCGAGCGCACGAATTCGCCATCGATGCCGACCAGTTCGGGCAAGCGGTCCCACAGACGGCGAGCGCGCATGGCCAGCGGCAGTTGTTCTTCCGGACGGCCCTGACAGCGCACGCCGCCGTAGTTCACGCCGCTTGCCTGCGCGCCGCAGTAACGCCGTTCGAAGAGCGCCACGCGCAGGCCACGTTCGGCCAGCGCACGGGCCGCCGATGCGCCGACGAGGCCACCACCAGCCACCACTACGTCGTAGTGCAAGGTCTCACTCATCGCGCGCCTCCTCGGGAATGGCGGCGACGTTTTCGTCAAAAAGCATCGGGGCAATCGGAATCGGTTTGATGGGAGCTTGGGCACGCAGGCGTCCGACCTGCGAGAGCGTCTGACCCGTTGCTTCAGCCAGCAGATGGCAGGCCGCTTCGCCGCACATGCGGCCCTGACAACGGCCCATGCCCACGCGAGTCAACGCCTTCAGCCGGTTGATCTCTGTCACACCATCGTGGCGCACGCATTCGCGCAACGTGCGCGCGTCGATCTCTTCACAGCGGCACACCAACATGTCGTCGGGCCACTGGGCCGACGGGTCAGCGGGCAACGCAAACGCCTGCTCGATGCCGACGCGAAAACGCCGGATACTCGCGAGGCGTCGTTCAAGCGCGAGCGCGTCCGGGGCATCGGGAAGCGACGGTGCAGCGATGCCGAGGTCTTCGAGCATCGCGAGGGCCACACGACGGCCAGCCATCTCGGCGGCATCGGCACCGGCGATACCGGCGCCGTCCCCCGCCAGATAGATGCCCGCTTGCGAACTGCGGCCCGCCGCGTCGCGCTCCGGCAGCCAGCACTGATTCAGATCGTCGAAGACAAAGTGGCAGCCGGCGAGATCGGCCAGTTGCGTCTCGGGACGCAGCCCGAAACCCAGACCGAGTGCGCTGCACCCCAGTGTGTGCTCACGTCCGTCGCGCTGCCAGCGAATGGCTCGCACGCCGGCGGTTCCATCGATACCGTTCAGCGTCACGCCGTGTTCGATACGAACGCCACGCGCACGCAGCCAGCCGACGTAATAGAGGCCCTTCGCAAACGTGCCAGGCTGGTTGAGCAGACGTGGCGTCGCTCTCACCTGCGCGGCGAATTCGCTGGTGTCGAGCACGGCAACGACGTTAGCGCCCGCTTTCACGTATTGATACGCGACGAGGTACAGCAACGGCCCGGTGCCCGCGAAGACCACGCGCTCGCCGATGGCACAGCCTTGGGCCTTGAGCGCCACTTGCGCGCCGCCCAGTGTGTACACGCCCGGCAGCGTCCAGCCGGGGACCGGCAAGACGCGATCGGTCGCGCCGCTGGCGATGAGCAGATGCGTGAACGGCACCGCGATCTCGCGGCCCGCATGCATCGTGTGAAGACGTTGCCCACGGCTCGCGCCCTGCGACGCATTCACTGCATCGGCCGATGGGTCCGCCGGATCGCACGCCCAGACGAGCGTGTCGGGGCGGTAGTCGATCTGCGGCAGCAGCGCCGCCATCGTGGTGTGGACGGCATCCGCCTTCGCCGCCTCGAAACCGTAGAGCGTCTGCTTACTTCGGGCAAAGCCTGCGTCGGCCGGCGGCTGACGGTAGATCTGGCCGCCCCAGCGGGCATTTTCGTCGAGCACGATCGGGCGAATGCCCGCTGCGACGAGTGTCTGCGCCGCGCGAATACCGGCCGGGCCGGCGCCGACGATCACCACCTCAGGGCGCGCGCTCATGCCTGACCTCCGGGCGTTGCCTTGGCAGACTCGGCGGAATCGGTGGACTCGGTGGACTCGCCGTCGTTTGCAGTCGATGCAATCGCTGCGTTCGTCACGATGCGCATGCCCGGACGCACGAGCGTCGAGCACGCGCGCAGACGTGTCAGTTGTTGAGGTTTCGCGGCGGTGTGACCACGTGCGGCATCAGCCACGTCAGCGGTATCCACGGAATCCGCCTCGCAGCGCACCCAGCAATCCTGACAGGCACCAATCAGGCAAAAGCCTGCACGCGGTGCACCATTGAATTCGCTGATGCGCACGTGACGCTGATGCATGAGGATGGCCGTGAGCACCGTGTCGCCAGTGAGTGCTTGCACGGGCGCGCCATCGAGATAAAACGTGACCGGCGCGCGCGAGGTCTCGGCCAGACGCGCCAGTTGCGGGGAATGTTGCAGATCTTGCATGAGGCGGGACATGAGAAGTCTCTGTGAGCGCTCGCTCAGTGCTGACCGATCAAAATGCGGTTCAGGCCGTAGACGCGGTCGAGCAACAACATCGCGCCCAGCGTGATGACGATCACGAGTGCCGACACCGACGCCATCATCGGGTCGATCGATTCGGTCGCGTACATGTACATGCGCACCGGCAACGTGATGGTCTGCGGCGACGTGATGAACACCGACATCGTCAGTTCATCGAAGCTGTTGATGAACGCCAGCAGCCAGCCCCCCGTAATACCCGGCAGAATCATCGGCATGGTGACGCGGCGAAACGTCGTCCACGACCCGGCGCCCAGCGACGCGGCGGCATGCTCCACGCTGCGATCGAGCCCGCTGATCGATGCGAGCACGAGCCGCATGATGAACGGCGTGATCACGATCATGTGAGCGAACGTCAGCGCAGCGAACGACCCCGTCACACCGAGCATCGCGAAGAAACGCAGCAGTGCGATGCCGAGCACCAGCCCCGGAATGACCAGCGGCGAGAGCAGCAGACCGTTGAGGAAATTACGCCCCGGAAACCGGGCCCGGCCGATGGCCAGCGCCGCCGGCAGCGAGATCAACAGCGACAGCGTGGCCGACAGGAACGCGAGCTTCAGGCTCGTGAAAAACGAGGCAATGAAGTCCGGATAGTCGAGAATCGCGCGGAACCAGCGCAGCGAGAAGCCGTGCGTGGGCAGCGAGAGCGTTTCTTCCGGCGTGAAGGCAACGAGCGTCACGATGATCAGCGGCGCGAGCACGAAGAGAATGACGAGCGTGTGGAACGCGAGCGCCAGAGGACTGTTTTTACGCATGATGGTGGCAGTAGAGTTCGGTTCTGCGGTCGCTGCGCTTAACCCATGCTGCGCGCGTAACGGCGCTCAAGCACGCGGTAGTAGGTCAGCATCACGATCAGGTTTGCCACGAGCAGCAGCACGGCGATAGTGGCGCCCAGCGGCCAGTTGAGCGAGCTGAGAAACTGGTCGTACACGGCCGTCGCCGCCACTTTCAGACGTCGTCCGCCCAGCAGACTCGGAATCGCAAACGCGCTGGCCGACAAGCCGAACACCATCAGGCTGCCCGACAGAATGCCCGGCACCAGTTGCGGCAACACGATGCGGCGCAGCGTCGTAGCGGGCGAGGCCATCAGCGACAGCGCCGCGTTCTCCGTCTGCGGGTCGAGGCGTTGCAGTGACGTCCACACCGGAATCACCATGAACGGCAGCATCACGTGCACCAGCGCCACGACGATGGCGAAGTTCGTGTACTCCATCTTGTACGGGCCCATGCCGACAAACGCGAACGCCTGATTGATCAGGCCGCCGGAGCTGAGCAGCATGCTCCAGCCGAACGCGCGCACCACGATCGAGACCAGCAGTGGCGAGAGAATCACGAGCAGGAAGATCGAGCGCCACGGGTCGCCCATGCGCGAGAGCACGTAGGCTTCGAACGTGCCCACAACGGCACAGACCGCCGTGACCGTCAGCGAGATGCCGAACGTGCGCAGAAAGATCGTGTGGAAGTACGAATCGAACAGGACTTCGGCGTAGTTATCGAACTGGAACGCCGCAATCGGGCCGCTGGCCGGATCGAACTGATAGAACGTGAGGGCAAGCGTCATCAACAACGGAATGAGCACCAAAGCCGTGAACAACAGCATAGCCGGGGCGCTCATCACCCACAGCGGCAGATAGGCATGCCACGGCGCGCGCGCCTTGGGTGCCGGTGCCGCCCGCGTCACTTGCAGCGTCTCAGCCATGAGCCGGACCTCCCACCGCGGTCGATGCTGCCGCAGTTGTCGATGCTGCTGGCGCGATGAAGCGCACCGCTTCCGTATGCCAGTCGAGGCCAACCGATGCCCCTTCCGTCAGCGGCTCGCCGCCTTCGTTCTGGCAACACACCAGCACTTCGCCCAACGCGCTGTCGACGCGGTACAGCCACTGGCTGCCGAGGAAGAAGCGGCTCGTCACCGTCGCCGACACACGGCCCGCGTTCGGCGCACACAGACGCACCTTTTCCGGACGCAGGCACAACGTAATAGCGTCGCCCACGGCCACACTGCGCTCACGCGGCGAGAGGTCGGCGAGCGGCGCGCGCTGCATGATCTTGCCAGTGAGTTTGCCGTCGAGTTCCACATGCAGATGGTCGCCATCGCGTGCCGACACGCGGCCCGCCAGCATGTTGGCCTTGCCGATGAACTGCGAGACGAACTGATTTTCCGGGCGCTCGTAGGCGCGGTACGGCGTGTCGACCTGCGTGATGCGGCCCGCTTCCATCACGACCACACGGTCGCTGATCGAGAGCGCTTCCGACTGATCGTGCGTGACCATGATCGTGGTCGTACCGATCTTGCGCTGGATCGAGCGAAGTTCGAACTGCATGTCTTCGCGCAGCTTGGCGTCGAGGTTCGACATCGGTTCGTCGAGCAGCAGCACGGGCGGCGCGATCACCACGGCACGCGCAATCGCCACGCGCTGGCGCTGACCGCCCGACAACTCGCGCGGGAACCGATGACCCAGTGCATCGAGGCGCACCAGGGCGAGCGCTTCGCGAATCCGGTCTTGACGTTCGGTCTTGTCGATGCCGCGCATCTCCAGACCGAAGCCGACGTTGTCTGCCACCGTCATGTGCGGGAACAACGCGTAGCTCTGGAACACGATGCCCAGCCCGCGCTTGTTGGGGCGCATGTTCGTGATGTCGCGCCCGTCGAGCGTAATGCGCCCGGTCGTGGCTTCCACAAAGCCGGCGATCATCTGGAGCGTGGTCGTCTTGCCGCAGCCCGAAGGGCCGAGCAGCGAGACAAACTCGCCCTTCTCCACCGAGAGATTGACGTTCGAGACAGCATTCAATTCGCCGAACGTTTTGGAGACATCCGTCAGAGTCAGAAAAGACATGGTCACTACCTTCGGGCGCGTGAGCACCGCAGTTGATGCAATTGCATCGAACAGTAGCGAGCCAAATTCCTTGCCGCAAGATAACGATTCCATGAAACGAGATAAATTTTATGATTATTTCGTTTGGCGGAATATATACGCGAATGCGTTAGGCATTTGTTTCGCGTCAGCGTCTCGGGATAATCCCTAATTTATGATGATTATTCAATGTTTTCGCGGTTTCCGACGCATCGCGGCTGTTTTCAAGTCGTAGCCGGTTGCGATAGTATTTCGTTTGACGGAATAATTCGAGACCCTAATGCGCACTTCCGATTCACCCCGCGAGGCCAATGCGCCCGCAGCCACCGACGCCACCGGCGCGGGGATTCTGCAACGCACCTTCGCTGTCATCCGCGCACTTGGCGTCGCTAAGCCCGAAGGCGAGCGCGTCACGCATATCGCCAAGGCGGTCGGGCTCAGTCAGGCTACCGTCCACCGCATTCTGCATGCCCTGATTGCCGAGCAAGTCGTCGAGCAGGACGAAACCTCCAAGCTCTATCGGCTGAGTGTCGACTTCTTCGCCATGGCGGCGCAGGCCGGCAACCCGAGCGGCATGCGCACGCTCTGCCGCCCGTCGCTGCTGCGCTTGTGCGCCAGCCTCGGCGACACGATCTTTCTGCTGGTGCGCAGCAGCTTCGATGCCGTGTGTCTCGACATGTGCGAGGGCCCGTTCCCGATCCGGTCGTTTACCGGCGACATTGGCGGGCGGGTGGCGCTGGGGGTCGGTCAGGGCAGTCTGGCGATTCTTGCTTTTCTGCCCGAAGCCGAGCGTGAAGAAATCATCCGCTTCAACGTGCCACGCCTGCGGGGTTACGGTGTGCTTGACGAGGTGTATCTGCGCACGGAGATCGAGCGCGTGCGGCAGTTGGGGTATGCGGGCAGCAACAGTGGCGTGCTCGAAGGCATGGCGGGCGTCGCCGTGCCGATCTTCGACCGCACCGGACATGCCGTGGCCGCGCTGAGTATCGGCACACTGGCGGCGAGACTCTCACAAGACCGTTTGCCCATGGTGGTGGAACTGCTGCGGCGTCAGGCGGAGCTGATCGGCCCGCAGACCAACCCGTTCGACGTCGCCATGCGCCGGCCCATGCATGGGCTCACGCGCGCGCTGACGACCGAGCCGCTTGCCTGAGCGGCATGGCGTGATTCGGCGGGGAAGCACAAGAATTTGATGGCCGAAAATGGCTAGCGGTGATGACGCAGGCCTGCAAGAATGGCGCGTTGCACGTCGCCCCCACCTTTAGGGCTTTAGGGCTTTAGGGCTTTAGGGCTTTAGGGCTTTAGGGCTTTCGACCTTCCGACTTCTTGACCTTCGCAAAGAGACACGTCATGGCATCAGGAGAACACCAGTACCGCGTTCGCATCGAGTGGATCGGCAATCAGGGCACCGGCACATCGGGCTACCGCGAGTACGGTCGCAATCATGTGATCGACGCCGACGGCAAGCCCGAGATTCCGGGCTCTGCCGACCCAGCCTTCCGGGGTGACGCCGCGCGCTGGAACCCCGAGGAATTGCTGGTGGCTTCGGCAAGCGCCTGCCACAAACTCTGGTATTTGCACCTCTGTTCCGACGCGGGTATCCGTGTCGAGCAATATCGCGACGATGCCCTCGGCACGATGATCGATACGCCGCAAGAGGGTCGCTTCACGCGAATCCTGCTGCGCCCGCACGTGACCTTACGCGCGGGCAGCGACGCTAAGCTTGCGGCCGAGCTGCACCACGAAGCCCACGCCAAATGCTACGTCGCCAATTCCGTCAACTTCCCCATCGACTGCGAACCGCAAATCGACGTGTTGCCTGACTGACGCAAGCCTATCCAGCGAGTGGCGTCACGTGCCACTCGCAGCCAGGCTCTTGGCCAGTTCGGCGTCGTGCGCGTGTCCGCGCTTGACCGAGTCGCGAGCGCGAAAGCGTTCCACATATGCCGCAATGGCGGGGCTGGCTGGCACCATCTTGAACTGCGTGAGAAAGTGCAAGGCGTTGCCCCACAGCGCATCGGCGGCAGTGAACGACTCGCCCAGCCACCATGGGCCGGGGTTCTGCGTCAGGTGTCGCTCGATCGTCCACATCACTTCGTCGTAATCGCCGTAGGGCGAGCGAGAGTGCTCCATCACCGGACGCGCCAGCGCCTTGTCGGTCACCGCAGGTTCGACACACGAACCGTAGAACACCATCCATCGCAAGTACGCGCCACGGCGCGGGTCCCCCGGCGGCGGCGACAGCCCCTTCTCCGGATACAACTCCGCGACGTACATGTACACCGCCGCCTGTTCCGTGACCACGGCATCGCCGTGGCGGATGGCCGGCACCTTGCCCATCGGGTTGATATCGAGAAAGTCGGCGCTGCGTTGTTCGCCGGTGGCGAAGCGCAGCAGATGCAGGTCGTAGTCAGCCTGCAATTCGTCGAGTAGCACCAACACGCCGGTCGAGCGCGTGTTGGGTGCGTGAAAAAACGTGATTCGCCGGTCGGTCGTCATGTTCGTCTGCCTCCAGAGGTGAACACAGGTTACGGCTATCAAAACATGGTACTGCGCCAAAAACTGTCAGCACGACATTCGCGCCCCCTCGTTCGACGCGACCGGCCCGGGTCAGACGCGTGCGAGATGTGCGTCGATAAGCGGTGCCACGTCGGCTGCATGCGCGTAGGCGAGATCGTGCGCCCCGCCGTCCACTACATGGAGGCGCGCATCGGGCAGCAGGGTGTGCAAACGCTCACCGACGGCAACCGGGCTGAGCGGGTCGGCGTCTCCCCAGAGCAGTAGCGTGGGTTGTGTGATTCGCGAGATATCGGGCGAAAGGTCAGCGTGGTAGGTCAGAAACCAATCGGGCAACGTGGGGTTCGCGTCGGCAAACCCGTCGCGCCAGTCCTTCGCGCCGAGGTCATGCATATCGACGCCGCCGGAGGTGACCGACAGCACAAGGTGCGTGACCATTTCCGGACGTGCGAGGGCGGCGCGAATGGCGAGAATGCCGCCCATCGATTGCGCGATGATGGCCGTCGGTTGATCGAGGTGCGCGACGACACGTTGCGTCAGCGCATCGATATCGTTCACGGCGGGGTCGGCCGGGGTGGCGCCAAAGCCGGGATAGCCGAGCACGACACGGGTTGCCGGATGCGAGAGTTGGTCGGCCACCGGTTGCCAGAAGGCGGTGTTGCCCGAGGCACCGGGCAGGAAAAGCAATTGAGACGGCGTGGGCACGCGTAAAGCTCCAAGGGGTTACGAGAAACGAAGCACCGGTAAGCCTTGAAGAAACCTGATGGTTTCGTGAGAGGTACCGGAAAGGAAGAGAGGATAGACCGAAGCGGTCAGAAGAGCGAAGCCGCTTCATCGGGTGGGAGTTGCGTCGGCGCAGTAGTTCGCGCGATAGCGCTATCGCCGAGCAGATTCATGAGCGCCAGCGCGTTGCGTTGCCCCTGATCTTCATAGTTGTTGTTGAACACCACGTACACGTGGGCAACTTCCTTCGCGATGATGCGAATCGGGTCGATGAGCGCGGCGAGTTCCGCTTCGCGATAGTCGTAATTGAAGCGATCCGAAGCGGCCGTGCTGTCGCGTACGTTCCAAGTTTCGTGATTGCGCCCGTGCAGACGCAGGACGGCGGCGCGTGGCGAGGTGGCCGCCCAGACCGTCGGAATGCTGTTCGTGAAGCCTTGAGGTTCGTCGACGATGGTGTTGACCCAGCCCAGTTCGCGCAGCCATGCGAGTGTGGCGTCGCGATGCGCGTCGTCAAACCAGTGATGGTGGCGAAACTCGGCAGCGACGCCGTAGCCTGCCATGCGCTCGGCACACATTTCGATGTGCGCACGACTCGCTTTGTCGCCCGTGAGCCAAGGCGGAAATTGGAAGTGGACCAGACCGAGTTTGTTCGCCCTCGCGAGCGGTGCGAGCGCTTCAAGATAGCGCCGCCAGATTTCATCTTGTAGAGCCGCGGGCACATCCTTGTAGTAGACATTCGCGCGCGGACCGGGTGGCAGCGCCGCCTGCAAGTCCTTGGGAAAGGCGACACGTGGCGTCTGGTGCCCCGTGAGCAGACGGAATGCCTTGATGTTGAAGACGAACGACGGCGGGGTGCGTTCCGCCCAAAGCTGCGCATTGGATCCCGACGGCATCGCGTAATAGCTGCTGTCGACTTCGACCATCGGAAAGCGGCTCGCGTAGTAGCGCAGACGCGCTTCGGCCGACGCATGTCCCGGTGGATAAAACCGCTTGCATGCGATGAGCGACTTATCCGTCCACGATGCCGTGCCCACGTATACGTTGCCGCTCATACGCCCTCCTCACGCTTCAAAAACGCTCGCTCGCCTTCTGCGCATTGTGCGCGTCTGCTGCACCTCTGCCACGCGCATTGCCTCATCGTCGCAATGCCGACCGGGTGTCGCGTTTTGTATTGATACAGAACGCGCTGCCACCCCACCTCGTGGGGACCGGACTGGGACGATGCCATTGCATACTAGCTTCACATCTGATCCGGCACGAGCTCCCCGCACCGTGCCGTTTGTCGGCCCGCAGCTCACCCTGCGGGCCGTTTTTTCAGATGGCGGGGCATGGCCCCGTTTGACTCCCGCCATACCCGCTATACCCGCTATTGCAAGCGTCGCCGCCGCGCGAGCCGCGCTATCATGACCCGCTCTACCGAAGCCAAGCTTGTCGAGTGCCCGCCATGACCGAAATGACCGAACGCCTGCCCGTCGAATTGCCTAAAGCTTACCGGCTGCTCAACCACGGCCCGACCGTGCTCGTCGGCAGCGCCCATGCCGGGCGTCGCAACGTCATGGCGGCGGCGTGGAACATGCCGCTCGACTTCTCGCCGCCCAAAGTCGCCGTGGTCATCGACCGCAATACGCTGACCCGCGAACTGGTCGAAGCCTCGGGCGAGTTTTCATTGAACGTGCCGGCGCGCATCATCGCCCGCGAAACATTGGCCGTCGGCAGCGTCTCTGGCCGCGACACCGATAAGTTCACCGACGGCACCGGCGTCCATGCGTTCGAAGGCAGTCACATTCAGGCACCGCTCATCGGGGGGTGCGTCGCCTGGCTGGAATGCCGCGTCATCCCCGAGCCGCACAATCAGGATCGCTACGATCTCTTTCTCGGCGAGGTCGTTGCGGCCTGGGCCGATCCGCGCGCGTTTCGCGATGGGCACTGGCAGTTCGCGCCCGGCGTGTCGCGCAGTATTCACTATATCGCCGGCGGCAACTTCTTCGAGACCGGTGAAGCCTTCGAAGTCAAATCATGACCCACAGCGCTCCGACACCGGTGCTCGGCGACAACACACGTGCCGCCCATGAACTCTGGCACGGCGAGTTGCTGTCGCCCCCTAATTTGCCAAGCGACGACATGCGCGGCAGAATGGGCGCCACACCCTTCGCGCAGTCGCCGTCGTCAATGCTGCCCGTGACGGAGCTGCTGTCATCCACTCGCTACGCCATACCTGCCCGTCGCGATATGACCACACCCGGAGCGCATTCACCGCAGCCGCTACCGCTAACGCAAGATTCTCTGCATAGCCTGCTGCCCACGTCATTCGCCGCCAACCGCGGCGCGACCATCGACGAAGCGGCACGTCTGGCGGCCCTGCGCCGCTATGACATCCTCGATTCTTCCCCGGAACCCGCGTTCGATCGCATCGTGCGAATCGCCTCGTACGTGCTCGGCACGCCGATCTCGCTCGTGTCGCTCATTGACGAGTCGCGTCAGTGGTTCAAGGCCAAACAAGGTATCGACGCCACTCAGACGCCCCGCTCGATGGCGTTCTGCGCACACGCCATCCTGAGCGACGACGTGCTCGTGGTGCCCGACGCCCACGCCGACCGGCGCTTCGCCGATAACCCGCTCGTCACTGGCGATCCGCACATTCGCTTCTACGCCGGCGCCCCACTGCGCACGCCCGAAGGTCACCGGCTCGGCACCCTCTGCGTGATCGACCGCCGCCCCCGCACGCTCGACGCCGAAATGCGCGGCCTGCTCGCCGACCTGTCTGCGCTGGTGGTCGACGAACTCGAACTGCGCCGCGTCAATCAGGTACTCGGCGACATGGCCATGCGCGACGGCCTGACCGGTGCGCTCAACCGGCGTGCGTTTCTCATGCAGGCCGAACAAGCGTTTGCCACCGCCCGCGCCCAGCGCCGCCGGCTCGCCGTGCTGATGATCGACATCGATCACTTCAAGGCCATCAATGACAGTTGGGGCCATGCGATTGGCGATCGCGTCATCGTCGAATTGACGCTGGTGGCGCGCGCCACGCTGCGCAAAGGCACCGTCATGGGACGGCTCGGCGGGGAAGAATTCGCCGTGCTGCTGCCCGAAGCCGATGCGCATCGCGCTGTGCAGGCCGCCGACCGTCTGCTTTCTGCCATCAGTAACACCAGCGTGCCGGGCGCCACCGGCCCCGTGCGCTTTACCGCGAGCATCGGCGTGGGGAGTCTTGCCCCCGACGACGCCGATTTCGGTGCGGTGCTGCAACGCGCCGACCGCGCGATGTACGCCGCCAAGCAAGCCGGCCGCAATCGGGTCGCCATTGTCTGAATGCCGGCGGCGCGTGGCGGAGTGTTTCGCCCGCCGCGCCGCTCTGCGTTTTCGCTTCCCACTTTGACCAGCACCAACCAACCGACACCATGGGCAAAAGCCGACTGGAAGCCTTTAGCGATGGCGTGATCGCCATCATCATCACCATCATGGTGCTCGAGATGAAAGCGCCGCACGGCACTGATCTCGACGAGTTGCTGCCAGTACTGCCGACCTTTCTGACGTACATCATGAGTTATATCTACGTCGGCATTTACTGGAACAATCACCATCACCTGTTTCATGTGGTGCAGCGCGTCTCGGGCGGTGTGCTGTGGGCCAACCTGCACTTGCTGTTCTGGCTGTCGTTGATTCCGTTCGTCACCCACTGGCTGGGTGAGAACCACCTCACCGCGTGGCCGACAGCGCTCTACGGCGTCGTGCTCTTCATGGCCGCCGTGGCGTACTACATTCTCACGCGCGCCCTGCTGGCCGTGCACGGTGAAGGCGCCAACCTCAAGCTGGCTGCCGCCATCGGCCGGGACGCCAAGGGCAAGCTCTCCGTGCTCGGCTATGCGCTGGCCATCGGCCTCGCGTTCGTGGCGCCGGCCGTGTCGCTCGGCCTGTACGCGCTGGTCGCCATCGTCTGGCTCATTCCGGACCGCCGCATCGAGCATGTGATCGAGAGCTGACAAGCCGATGAGCCGATAAGCCGATAAGCCGGCAACTCGAAATTTTCGACAGTCGACGCGCATCGGGTTTTTACGTAGTATCCGGTCCATCATGCAAAACGTTACTTTTGAACTCACTGGCGAATTCATCGCCCTGAACGACTTGCTCAAAGTCGCCGGCGTGGCCGACTCCGGAGGCGCCGGCAAGGCGCTTGTCGCGAGTGGCCTCGTACGTGTCGACGGCAAGCCCGAATCCCGCAAGACGTGCAAAATCCGCGCCGGGCAGATCGTTTCGCTCGACGGCGTCCGGATCAAGGTGGTTGGCGCCTGAGTGGTTGCCGCTTCAGTGGCCGCCACCTCACGGGTTACCGCCTGAAATCCAGCCCTACGTCCAGCCCAAGCCGCCACGCACCCAGCCCCAGCGCGCACGCAAGCCGTGCGCTCTCCCGGTTTCTCCCATGTCGGCCTGCCCCCGCAGGCCGCTATACTTGAAAGCGTTTTTGGTGTGCCAGCCCCTGTAACACCCGACAATGTCCGCAGGTCGTCTGAGGAGGCCCTTGCGATGGCCGTGCCCGGTTCACCGTCGTCCACCGCCGGCGCAACACCGACGCCCGGGCGCGATGCGTTGCTCGCAGCGCTCGACCGCTCGCTCGGCATGCTCACCCTCACCCCCGAGGGCACGATCGTCGACGTCAACGACAAGTTGCTCGGCGTGGTCGGCTACACCCGCGACGAACTGATCGGCCAGCCGCACGCCACACTGTGCGATGCAGGCGACGCCACCTGCGGTAACGCGCTGGAGCGCGTGATCAGCACCGGCCACGCCCACACCGATCAAGTGCGCCGCCGCCGTCGCGATGGCGGCACCGTCTGGTTCGAAGCCACCTACAACCCCGTTTTCGATCGCGACGGCAAACTCGCCTTCGTGATCAAGCTTGCCGCCGACGTGACCGATCGCGTCGAGCGCGAAGCGCAGGACAACGCCCGCCTGCACCTGCTCTCGCTCGGCGTGGACGAGACCGATAACGCCGTGCTCATCACCGATGCGCAGGGCGTGGTCTGTTATGTGAACGCGGGCTTCACCCGCATGCTCGGCTACCGGGCCGACGAAGTGGTCGGCAAATCGGGGCATAGCCCGTTTGGCGACGCGCCGGTGGACGAATTCGCCAGCGGTGCGGCTGCCGTCGACGTGCAGCAGGCCCTGACGGGCTGCCTCGTATCGGCCCGCGACGGACGCAGTTGCCATTGCGAAGTGCTCGTGCGCACGGCACAGGGCCAACCGCTCTGGGCGTCGATCGTCACCAACCCGATCCTCGACGCGAATGGCAAGCTCGTGAATGCCGTGGCGCTTTTCACGGACATCACGCAGTCCAAGATTCAGGAAGTGTTGCAGCACAAGGCACTGGCCGCGATGGTGCGTGACGCACCGCTCGTGGAAGTGCTCATGCTGATTTGCCGTGAGCTGGAGCAGATTGCGCCGGAAGTCATGGCCTCGGTCGTGCGCGTGGACGCCGAAGGCCACCTGCGGCCGCAAGCCGGCCCGAGCCTGCCCGCGCAGTATCACCAGTTCATCGACGGCATTGCCATCGGCCCGAATGTGGGCACTTGCGGCACGGCTGCTTTTCAGGCGCGGCGCGTCATCGTGACCGACATCGCCCACGACCCGCGCTGGGCCGATTTCCGCGACATGGCAGCGACCTACGGGCTGGCCGCCTCGTGGGCCATGCCGATCATCGCCAACGATGGCCGGGTGCTCGGCGTGCTCGCGTTCTATTACCGCACCGCGCGCGGCCCCGACGCCTTGCACGAACGGCTGGTCGACGTGTGCGTGCACCTATGCAAACTGGCGTTCGAGCGCGACGAATCGCGCACGCGCATTCGTCAACTGGCGTTCTCGGACAGCCTCACCGGCCTGCCGAATCGCAGCATGCTCGGCGTGCTGGCCGCGCAGGCCATTGCCAGCGCGCACGAGCTGAACACGCGCATGGCGGTGATCTTCCTCGATCTGGATCGCTTCAAGCAGGTCAACGATTCGCTCGGCCATCAGGCCGGCGACGTGTTGCTGCGCACGATTGCCCAGCGCCTGCGCCGGTCGTTGCGCGGTGCTGATATCGTTGCGCGCCTCTCAGGTGACGAGTTCGTGGCCGTGCTCACCGAGTGCGATCCCGAGCGGCTCGACGCGGCCATCGAACGCATGCGCAATGCGCTCACCGCGCCCTGCCAGGTCGATGGCGTAACGCTCACCCCGTCGGGCAGCTTCGGCATCAGCCTGTATCCGAATCACGGGCAGGAGTTCGATATCCTGCTCCAGCGCGCGGACATGGCGATGTATCAGGCGAAGATGGCCAGCCCGGGCAGCGTGCGGTTCTATCACGAGGACATGAATATCCACGCGCAGGAGCGCCTTGAGCTGGAAACGGCCATGCGCGACGCGCTGCGGCGCGACACCCTGCGGCTGCATTACCAGCCGCAGATCAATCTGCTCGACGAGTCGGTGTGCGGGGTGGAAGCGCTGACCCGGTGGGTGCATCCGCAGTACGGCGACGTGTCGCCGACACGCTTTATCGCGCTGGCGGAGGAATGCGGATTGATCGGCGAACTGGGGGCGTGGACGCTACGCGAATCGTGCCGGCAACTGGCGGACTGGCGCCGTCGCGGGGTGGCGATCGGCAACATGTCGGTCAATCTGTCGCCGACCAACTTCCACGATCACGACCTGCCGCGCATGATCGCCGATACGCTGGCTGCCAATGAGCTGCCGCCGACGTGTCTTGCCATCGAAATCACCGAAAACGTGCTGATGGACCACAATCCGAGCACGCGACGCATCATCGAAGAAGTGCATGCCATGGGTGTGCGGCTGTCGATGGACGACTTCGGCACGGGCTATTCGAGTCTCGGCTATCTGCGCCGCCTGCCCGTCTCGGAACTCAAGCTCGACCGCAGCTTCGTGCACGACGTGACGCGCGACGAGACCGTGCGTGCGCTCACCAATGCCATCATCAGCATCGGCCGGAGCTTGCATCTGACGGTTGTCGCGGAAGGGGTCGAAGACGAAGCCCAGCGCGATCTGCTGATCGCACAGGGCTATCGGGTGGCACAGGGCTTTTTGTTCGCGCCTGCGCTCAGCGCGGAGGACCTTGAGCAATGGCTGGAACGCTGGGATGCCCGCCGTCGCTCGACCACGGTCACATCGACCACTGTGACGACCATCGTTCGGCCCTGAGGGCAATGCGACGCCCGGGGGCCGGAGTTGGTCAGGGGGCGAGCCCCAACTCCATCTGATGCAAGGCGGTTTCGATCGCCTGACTCTGGCGCTCATTGAGAGCCTCGGCCGCAATACTGGTGTCGTGGCGGTAAATCATCTCTCCGTAAATATCGGCCAGCACACGCGCCGACGGACACAGCGCCCAATGGCTGTCGGCCGCCTGACGACGGGTCCAGTAGTTGATCGCCTGCTCGATTTCGGCGATGGAATAGTTGGATTTCATCGGAATTTCGGTCTCGCCGTTGAATGGAATACTGTGATTATATACAGTAATCGCAAGATCAGAGAATCGCCTGAATCGCCTTTTACAGAGTCCGATTCTCAGGCCCACGTTTCGGAACTGCAACACTTGATGCGGGTTCCGGCATCGACACCTTCCGCCCGGCACTGAAAATTCCATAAAAATCATGGAATTACCACTTCCGGCACGATATTGGCTTATGGCAGACATGACGTGCCGGAATTGCATCCCCCGGCACCGACGATGTTCGTCGATCCAACGCTCGTCCCGACGGAGCCCGCCATGCCGCCGAGCCCTGCCAGACCCCGCAAGTCCCGCGCAAGCTGCGCCCAATGGATCGCCCAAGCGCCCGTGCGTATCGCGGATATCGTGGATATCGTGGGTATCGGGAACGTCGTGCCCGGGCGGCCGTCCTGGCGATTCATGGCGTTCTGTGCGCTGAGTGCCCTATCCGCGCTATGCGTCCTGCATGCGCCGCACGCCCATGCGCAGGGCATCCCGCCGGCCACCGGCGCGCCAGCCGACCCGTTCCATCAGCCCTGCGTCGAGATACGCGTGACGCCACGCGCTGACGGTCCGGTACTACCGTCGAGCCAGCCGCAGGCACCACGGATCAAGCCTATCAAGCCATTCAAGCGCTACATCGACCTCGATGACCGGTGCGCCAATCTCCCGGAGTTCGCTCCGACGCGCGACACCGACACCACCAGCGTCTGGTACGTCAGCATGCCAGTCCACGCAGCGCACGAGTCTCACGCCACGCATGCCGTGCCCGCGACATCACCCGGCGTTACCTTGCCGACTGTCGCCTCCTGAGCGTCGACGGTCGACGTTTGCTATGCTGCGGCTTTCGCGCGCGAGGCCGCCCCGGCGCCCGCGCGAGTCACCGCATTCTCCGGAGCCTCGATGCCCAACGAAACGCCAGACACGCCCCGTCAGACCCAACGCCCTGCGGCAGCCACCGCTTCGAGCGTCAAGCCACCGCCGCCCGGCGCCACGCCGCTGGCCTGGATCGGCCTGCTGGCCGCGGCCGCCTGGGTGCTGAAGAACCCCAATCCGACGTGGGGCGTCGGCGTGCTGTGCCTCTGTGCCGGCCTGATCTCGTCGTTCGGCGCACGCCGCAAGGGCCGCGCCCCGTGGCCTGCCTTTTTCACGGGTCTGTTGCCGGTCGGTGTCGCGCTGTTTTTCGCGCTGCTCATGCTGCGCCCGCTCTTCCGTTGATCGACTGACACGGGTAAACGTGCTGGCGAATATCGAAAAGTTACCCACAGCTTCTGTGGATAACCCACTGGATAACCCGGCACCACCCACTGAAAAGCCCCGCCGTTCCACGCTGTCAAGAGGATTGCCCGTTTCGGCGTCAGCCTTGAGCAAATTTTTTGCGCTTGACGATTTGCCCCGCATCTGGGCGTCGATGTCATGGCTTTGACATGCATTAAGTTGCTGCTGAAAACCCTGCGCCACCCCTTGTTTTACCCATCATGGGAGGGTTCGCAGCGCCCGTGAATCGGCCTATGATGGAGTCAAGCCGCCGCACTTCGCGCTACATTCGCGGCGCGTTGGCGGCGTGGCTCTTCAGTGACTTCCGGGAGAACGTCTGGTATGACCCAATCCGACAAGCCGTCTGCTGCACCGTCGTCCGCTTCACCATCGTCCCCGGCTACGGCCAATACCGACAGCAATATCAACGAGGCCGAACGCGTCCATCTGGACGAATTGCTCGCGCACCACTCGGTGACCGAAACGGTCGACCGTGCCTCCGTCATCGATCTCATCAAAGAACTGCGCTCCCCCGACGTAAAAACGCCCGAAGACCGGCAACGGGTCGTCGAGCGAAGCCGGTTGTGGCGGGAAGTGTCGAACCGGGATACCGCCATGTCGCTGCTCAATTCACTCGCGCAGATGGCCCCGATTCTGCTCAATTCGATCCACTGGTAAATTCTGGCCGTAACCCGTCGCGTCGCCGATAGCGCGAACGACAACGCCCGCCGTATCCTCGCGCGCGGGCGTTTTTGCATTTGATCTGGATTAACTTTCCCGCCGGCGGGTATCGGGTGAACAGGAATTCGGCGAGCACGTGTTTTACAATGCGGGTCGCGCCAGTTTCCCTGACGCTTTCCCGCAGCTCTCCCGTTACCCGAACGTCATGACCACCACGCTGGATACCCCGACCGAATTCAAGAGCTGGATCTGCCTGATCTGCGGCTGGATTTACAACGAAGCCGAAGGCGCACCGGATGACGGCCTCGCCCCCGGTACGCGCTGGGCCGATGTGCCCGCCGACTGGCGCTGCCCGGAATGCGACGTCTCGAAGGAAGACTTCGCCCTCTCGGAGTTCTGAGCGGGTCAGGTGAATGTCGGCCGCGTGCCGTTAGCGACGTAGCGGCGCGGCGGCATAGCGGTCCCGCTTGATACCTCGTCGAGCGGTCCGCTTAGGCGCGCTTTAATGGTGCCAGCCCCAGCCGCCACGGCCGCCCCAGCCTCGGCCACGCCAACCGCGGTAGTAACCACCGCCGTAGTAACCGCCGACGCCGACGGTCACGACCGGCGCAGGTGCGACGGCGTATCCCGGCGCGTAGCCGTAGTAGTTGTAGTAGTCGGAACCGTAGGCCGTGCCGTACGCCGGGCCGCCATAAGGCACAGCGACACACCCCGCCATGAGCGTCGCGATTGCCGCGCCGCCAGCCAGCATGAGTAAGCGTTTCACGATGATGTCTCCCGCATGAGTCACTCGGGTCACACCGCCGAAATGCGGTGCGACGCTTACTCGTTAGACATGCGGGTTCCCGCAAGATGCACGATGCGTGCACCCTCTTTGGTTACCAAACGTGACATTGGTAACGGCGCCGGAATATGTCGAACAGCGCGAATACGGCGACCGACTCAGAACACCCAGCACCGATCGCGTCCGGCGCGCTTGGCCCGATAGAGCGCCATATCGGCGCGCTCGACCATGTTCATCGGTGAATCTTCATCCTGCCATTCGGTGATACCGAAGCTCGCCGAGAAACGCAGCGGCGGCTCGCTGCCTTCGAGCGACTCGCGCTTGCAGCGCTCGCGGATACGGTCAGCCACACGCAGCGCATCACGCTCGCTCGCCCCGGGCAGCAGAATCGCAAACTCCTCGCCACCGATGCGCCCGATCAGGTCGTCACCGCGCAGCGTCGACGAACAGACCAGCACAAAGCGGCACAACACCTGATCGCCGATCGCGTGCCCATACGTATCGTTAATCGACTTGAAGTGGTCGAGATCGGCCACGATCAGGCTCATCGGTTCATTCTTGCGCTGCGCCGCCTCCAGCAACTGATCGAAGCGATGGAAGAAATAACGGCGCGTGAGACTGCCGGTCAGTTCGTCGTAGCTCGCCTCAAAGGCCAACTGGTTGTTCGCGGCCCGCAATTCCTCGTTCGACTGACGCGTCTGCCGGTGCAGTGTGCGCTCGCGCCAATAGATGCGCCCGGCCATCATCAGGATGATCACACCGCCCAGATACAGCAGGAAGCACAGCGCAAAATCCTTCGCGTGCTGGCGAGTCAGGCTCTCCCACGCGTCGACGTTTTCCACAGCGTAGACGGTCAGATCGTTGCTCGAACTCGCGCGCGTGGTGATGACAAACGGCTTGTGGAACTCGTCGAATTCCGACATCTGGTCGAGCAGTTCCTGCGGCACCCAAGCGTTGGCACGACCCGGTGCCCGCTTGAACGGAAAGATGGGCATCCGCGAGAAATCGTTGCGCTGGTAAAGCGCCTGCCGCTCGACCTCGGACAGCCCGCCGAGTTTGCCGTCGAGCATGAAGCGGTTTTCGAAGCGCGGGTCGTTGGCCATGATGACCACGCCGTTACCGTCGGTGATGAAGGACTCGCCGTTGGCGACCCAGTGACGCAGGCGTGCCAGCCCGATCTTGGTCATCACCACGCCGATGAGGATGCCTTCGCGATACACCGGCGCGCTGAAATAGAGGCCGGGTGCCTGATGCTCCCAACCCGCCGCGTAACTTTCGAAACGTGCGCCCAGAATGGCATTCGTGAAGTACGGCATTCCCGCCGCCGATTGCCCGACGGGCGAAGGGGTATCGCGGAAATTGCTCGCGGCCACGCAAACGCCCCGCGTGTCGATGACCCACACCCGGTCGACGCCGAAATAGCCCTGTGCGGATTGCAGGAAGTCGTTGGCCCGCGCCACGACGTCGGGTGCGCTCGCCGGCCCGTTGGCCGGGCGCAGCACGTCGCGCAACAGGTCCACTTCGGCCAGCGTCGAAGGAATCGCCCTCACCATGGACAGATCCGTGTTGATGGCGTGAATCATGCCCTCGGCCACGCGATCGGCCACAGTCTGCCCGGCCTCCACGCTCTGCGCGAGCTTATCGCCAACCAACGAGGTGGCGGTCCGGTCCGCCGCGACCCAGCAGGCGACCAGCACGCCAACCGCAACGCAGGCGGCATAAAGCCAATGCCGTATCCTCATCCGAAAATCAAACGCTCGTTCTAATATTTTTCACTTGTTACGTTGGCAAAGCGGTTCGCCTTAATTGATCGCGCTTCTGTCTTTCCCCGGACAGAAGTTCTGGTCGCGACCGGCATCCGATGTGCCGGCAAATACCTGCCAATTCTGGTCTGCGCGTCTAACTCTTTTCCCCGTTCCCGATCCTCGGCTTGTCGCGCCCCGTGCCTCCGGATCCTTGCTGCAAACTATTCTCCACCCCGACAATTGCAGGCTGTTGACAGTCTGCCGTGATCATTCTTGTGGTCTGCTTCCGGTGGTGTTCTTGCGTCCCGCTTGCGCTCTCTTTATCTGGCGAAGTCCCGCTAATTCTATAGCACTCCGACGGTCTACCAGAACCAAAGACTACCAAAACACCGACTTATTACGAATCCCTATTTAATCTATTAACTAGAAAGGTTCGGCCTTTATCATTTCCGCTCCTTTTATCCGCAAATGCCGAAACGCGCAATTACCGATTCCATCTGTTCGATTTCCACCGGCCGGGAAAACCAGTAGCCCTGGGCCGCCAACGGAACAAAGTGACGCAACCACGCCAGTTGCCGTTCGTTCTCCACGCCCTCGACGATCAACTCGATACCCAGCGAGCGCGCAATGTTCACGATGTTCGAAATCATCAGGCACGAGCGCGACGAGTCGGGAATCGATTCGACAAAGGAGCGGTCGACCTTGAGCGTGTCGACGGCGAAGCGCGTCAGATAGGATAACGACGAATAACCGGTACCGAAGTCGTCGAGCGCGATTCGCACGCCCGTGCGCTTGAGCTGGTTGATCTTCGACTCGACCAGCGCCGGGTTCTTGACCATCACCGACTCGGTAATCTCCAACTCCAGGCGGCTGGGCCCGATGTCGTATTCACGCACGTAACGCTCGACCAGTTCGCAGATATCGCCGCGCCAGAACTGCACCGACGAGACGTTTACCGCGAGGCGCAACGATGCCATCGGCGTATCGCGCCACGCGGCCAGTTGCCGGCAGGCCTGCGCCAAAGCAAACTCACCGATGGCGACAATCTGCCCCGTCGTCTCGGCCAGCGGGATGAATTCCCCCGCGGCAATCACGCCACGCTCGGGGTGACGCCACCGGATCAATGCCTCCATGCCGCAGATGCAATCCGACTCAAGCGCGACGATCGGCTGATACGCCAGGAAAAACTCACCGTTGGCGAGCGCTTGCTCCATCTGACGCTCCCACACCACTAACTGGTGCGCCTGATACGTCATCTGTTGCGAGTACACCCTCACGACGCTCTTGCCCGCCTCTTTCGCCGAATACATGGCGAGATCGGCCTTCTTGATCAGATCGGCTTCGGTTTCCTCCGGCTTGGACCAGAAGGTCACACCGATACTCGCGTGCAGCGCAAACGACGTGCTATCGGCCACCATCGGCGCCTTCAAGACGGCAAGCAGGGCTTCGGCGAGCGGTTCGGCTTGAGTCACCGCCTCGTCGCCCCGCAACACCACCATGAACTCGTCGCCGGCAAAGCGCGCCAGCAAAGCGTCGGACGGCACGCGCGCGATAAAGCGCTCCGCCACCTGCCGGATGATCTCGTCACCCTGCGCGTGCCCCAGGGTGTCGTTCACGCTCTTGAAGTTGTCCAGATCAATATGCAGCAAGGCCACTTTGCCGACGTCGCCCGCATCGGCCAGGTCGTTTCGCAACGACTCCATCAATGCATAGCGATTCGGCAGCCCGGTTAGCGCGTCGTAGGAGATCAACCGTGTGAGTTGCTGATCGCGACCGATCAGGCGCTGCATCAGGTAGGCAATGAGCGCGAAGAACACCACCAGCGCCACCGAGACGAACGTCGCCATCGTGAGATAGACGCGCTCCACGTGACGATACTCAGCGAGTTCCTCGTCCATCGACAAGCCAACCTGAACGGCCAGCGGATAGTCGCCGAGATGGCGGTAAGCCACCACGCGTTCAACACCGTCGATCGGATCGCGCTGTACACCCGAGTTACGCTGCGCGGCGGGAAACGGCGGCAACTCGCCCGTCCCAGTCACGGCCACCCCTGCGCCGGTGCTGCGCGCGAGCAGCGTGCCATCGTCGGCGATCACAGCGATCTGACCGTACTGCCCGAGCACGGCGTTAGTGTAGAAGTCTGCGGTGAAGTAACTCGGCTCTTGCGAAACGACGACGACCCCGGCGAAGCTGCCGTCCGGGTTGTTCAGACGACGCGAGAATTGCAGCACCCACTTGCGTGATACGCGGCCGAATACGGGGTGACTGATGAAGAGGTTCTCGCTCGCGTCGTCGAGATGAACGCGAAAATGCTCGCGATCGGCAATGCTCACGCCGTTGCTACGCCCCGGGATGGTGGCCGCCGTGATGTTGCCTTTGGCATCGGCCAGACTCACGAGCACCATGTGACGGTCGGCGACGATCCCCGCATCCAGCGCCCCGTTCAGACTGAACTCGCTGCGATGATGTTCGAACTCGAATTTGACGAAGCGGGTGATCTGATCGACCTGACGGATAGCGCGCAAGGTCTGCTGTTCCAGCGCGCTGGCGACGGTCGATGCCGACGCGGCGGCGTCTCGCAGAATGGCCTTGTGTTCGAGGGAAATGCGCCACAGCACCGCTGTCCAGACGAGGACAAGGATCAGGAAACCGAAAATCAGAATCGCGACGATTGAACGATAGGACGTCGTCCAGCGCCCCCGCCTCGCTCCCGCCGTGCTCGGTTCCACCATAGGTCGAGATCCTTTCAGCCATCGCGCCCCCGCTCGATGGTCGATGTTGGCCCGGAATGTTCAGAGGATCCAACGGGTGGCGAATGATATCGCCGCCATGTTTTCCGGCAAGTGTAAGACAATCGGCCCGACCCTGAAAGCCGTTCCACGTCACTCAATCGGGGGATGTTTATCGCGCGCCCGGACACTTGGCATGCCGATCGTACGACCGGCGAGCGCAGCCCCGCCGTAACGGCGTCTCTTATCTTGGATTACGGAGTTTTCGGCGTTCGCCGCATCGGGAGAATCCCGGAGACAGACGCGCTGCGGCGAAAGCGCAGACGCAGAGTTCAGGTCTTCAGCAGATCGATGACACCTTCGAGCTTGCGGCGCAGATCGTCCACGTCGAAGCCAGTCTCGGTATCGTCCGCACCCGCCTCGGTGGCAGCGCGTGCCGCAGCGGCGACCGCGTTGCGGGCACCCCGCGGCGTGTCGGCTTCAAGCCGGTTGCGGGCACCGTTGATGGTGAAGCCTTGCTCATAGAGCAGTTCCCGGATACGCCGGATCAGCAGGACTTCATGATGTTGGTAGTACCGTCGATTGCCACGGCGTTTGACCGGGCGCAGTTGCGTGAACTCCTGCTCCCAGTAGCGCAGCACGTGCGGCTTGACGCCACACAACTCGCTCACTTCACCGATGGTGAAGTAACGCTTGGCGGGAATCGGCGGCAAGGCAACGTGATCCATCGCGGCGTCAGCGTGTTTGAACGACAGTTAGGATACGGCCGCCACAGAAAGCGGCGGCCGGGGACTTACTTGCTCAGTACGCCAGACTCCACCATCGACTTGAGCTTCTGACTGGCGTGGAAGGTCACGACACGACGGGCGGCGATCGGAATCGCCTCCCCCGTCTTCGGATTGCGGCCCGGGCGTTGCGGCTTGTCGCGCAACTGGAAGTTGCCGAAGCCGGAGAGCTTGACGCTGTCACCCGATTCGAGCGCGTCGCGGATCGATTCGAAAAACGCTTCGACCATATCCTTGGCCTCGCGCTTGTTCAGACCCACATGCTCGAACAACAACTCGGCCAGTTCGGCCTTGGTCAGCGTCGGCGCTTCGGTGCCGACTTCGTTCACTTCGCTACGACCCAGCGCGATTCGCTGCGCCGCGAGCATGGCTTCAAATTCACCAGGATTCATTTCGTTCATACGTCCCACGCGATGGCGATGACAGTGCGATAAACCACTCGCAACCAGACTCTACAATGCTTTACGCGCGCAATCGTGCGCCGAACGCGTCTCCAACCCGTTGTACCAACGCAGCGACAGCGCGCTCGACGGTCTCGTCCTGGAGGGTACCCGAGGGGTCTTGCAGAGTAACACGAAACGCCAGGCTTTTGTCTTGCGCGCCAAGCGATCCCGACGCTGCGCCGGCCTTCGGACGGAACTCGTCAAACAGGCGCACGGACTGCACCACGCTGCATGCCGGGTCGTCCTCACGTGCCGCCAGCATCGCGTCGATCAGCGGCTGCACCGCCTGCGACTGCGACACCACGAGTGCGAGATCTCGCGTGACCGGCGGGAACTTCGAGATCTCCTCGTAGCTCGCCACATCGCGCGCGAACAGCGCCTCCGCCTCGATCTCGAACAGCACCGGTGCGTGCGGCAGATCGTACTTCTGCTGCCAACGCGGATGCAATTCACCCACGAAGCCGACGCGCTTACCGTCGACTTCGATGGCCGCGCTGCGTCCCGGATGCAAGGCCGGATGCTCGGCCTTCACGAAGCGTGCGGTACGCGGTGCGAGCAGTGCTTCGAGATCGCCCTTCACGTCGAAGAAGTCGACCTGACGCGATGCGGCGCCCCATTGTTCGTCGAACACCGGACCGTAGGCGAGTGCCGCCACGGTCACTGGCTGGCGATAGCCGCCCACCGTCAGCTCACCCGACGCCACCGTGTTGTCGCGGTGATACGTGCGGCCGATTTCGAACACGCGAACGCGCGATGTCTTGCGGTTCAGGTTGTAGCGCGTGGTCGCGATCAGGCTGCCGATGAGCGTGGAACGCATCACGGCAAGGTGACTCGCGATCGGGTTGAGCAACTTGATCGGGTTGTCGTTGCCGGCAAAGTCAGCTTCCCATTCCACGTCGACGAAGCTGAAGCCCACCGTCTCGTGATAGTCGCGCGCGGCAATGGCGTGACGCACCGCGTGCTGCGAGCGGCGGCCTTCTTGCGTCGGACGCATGGCGCTTGCCGCGACCGGCGGGTTGGCCGGAATGCGGTCGAAGCCGTAGATGCGTGCAATTTCTTCGATCAGGTCTTCTTCGATTTCGATGTCGAAGCGATACGACGGCGGCGTGACTTCGAACACACCGTCCTTCAGCGCGAACGGCAGACCGAGGCGCGTGAAGATCTCACCCATCTCCTGCTCGCTCACCGGCACGCCGAGAATCTTAACGGCACGGGCCACACGCATCGTCACCGGCTTGCGCTCGGGCAGACGCGCCACTTGATCTTCCAGCGGGCCAGCCTGGCCGCCGCAGATTTCCAACACGAGTTGCGTGGCGCGTTCCAGCGCACGCACGTTGCCGGCGAAATCGACGCCGCGCTCGAAACGGTGCGACGCATCGCTCGTGAAGTTGTACTTGCGGGCGCGGCCCTGAATGGCTTGCGGGAAGAAGAACGCACCTTCCAGGAAGATGTTCTGCGTTTCCAGACCGGCCTTGGTCGAGTCGCCGCCCATGATGCCGGCCAGCCCGATCGGGCCGCTGGCGTCAGTAATGGCGAGCACGCTCTCGTCGAGCGTGACGGTTTGTTCGTTGAGCAGTTTGAGCGTTTCGCCCGCGCGGCCGAAGCGCACGTCGATGCCGCCCTGCAGACGGTTCAGGTCATACACGTGCAGCGGCTGGCCCAGTTCGAGCATCACGTAGTTGGTGATGTCGACCAGTGCCGAGATGCTGCGCTGACCGGCGCGCTCAAGGCGCTCGACCATCCAGCGCGGCGACGGCGCCGCGGCATTCACGTTGCGGATGATACGGCCACCGAAACGACCACAGCCTTCCGGCGAGGTGATCTTGACAGGGAACGTGTCGGCGATCGTCGACGGCTGCGCGCCTTGGCCCGGCAAATCCTTCAGCGGGGCGCCAGTGATCGCGGCCACTTCGCGCGCGACGCCGAGCAACGAGAGGCAATCGGCCTTGTTCGGGGTGAGCTTCACGACGAAGACGGTGTCGTCCAAGTCGAGATACTCACGGATGTTCATGCCGACGGGGGCATCTTCCGGCAAGATCATCAGACCGCCATGGTCTTCCGAGAGCTTGAGCTCACGGGCAGAACACAGCATACCGAAGCTCTGCACGCCGCGCAGTTTGCCGATCTTGATCTGGAACGGGGCCGCGCCGGGTTCTGCCGGCGGCAGTGCGGCGCCAACCGTGGCGCACGGCACTTTGATGCCCGGGGCAACATTGGGCGCGCCGCACACAATGGTGAGCGTCTCGCCGGTGCCGGCATCCACCTGGCAAACGTTCAGGCGGTCAGCATCCGGGTGACGGGCCACTTCGAGCACCTTCGCCACCACGACGCCGGTAAACGGCGGGGCGACGGGGTCGGTTTCCTCGACTTCGAGCCCGGACATCGTCAGGGCGTGCGCCAACGCGTCGGTCGACAGATCTGGGTCGACCAGGGTACGCAGCCACGATTCAGAGAATTGCATGGATCAGTTCGCTCGCAGTTAAGTCTTCACATCCGAGAGCCCGGCGGCAGCAACTTGGCGCGCCTGCACAGGGCCGTCGACATCAATTACATGAATTGGCGCAGGAAGCGCAGATCGTTCTCGTAGAACAGACGCAAGTCCTGCACGCCATAGCGCAGCATCGTCAGGCGCTCGAGGCCGGAGCCGAACGCGAAACCGATGTAGCGCTCGGGGTCGAGACCCATGTTGCGCACCACGCTCGGATGCACCTGCCCCGAACCCGAAATCTCCAGCCACTTGCCGGCGTTCTTGCCGGTTTCAAATTGCATGTCGATCTCGGCGGACGGTTCCGTGAACGGGAAGTACGACGGGCGGAAGCGCACCTGAATGTCGTCGCGCTCGAAGAACTTGCGCAGAAAATCGGTGTACACGCCCTTCAGGTCGGCAAAGCTGATGTCTTCGGCAATCCACAGGCCTTCGACCTGATGGAACATCGGCGAGTGCGTGGCATCCGAGTCGACGCGATAGGTACGCCCCGGGGCGATGACCTTGATCGGCGGCTTGTTCATGCGCGCATAACGCACCTGCATCGGGCTGGTGTGCGTGCGCAGCAGCAACGGCTTGCCGGCGTCGTCGTTACCTTCGACATAGAAGGTGTCCTGCATCGAACGGGCCGGATGGTTTTCCGGGCTGTTCAGGGCAGTGAAGTTGAACCAGTCGGTTTCGATCTCGGGGCCGTCGGCCACGTCGAAGCCGATGGAACGGAAAATCTGTTCAACGCGCTCCCAGGTATTGAGCACGGGGTGCAGGCTACCGGCACCCAGACCACGCCCGGGCAGCGTCACGTCGATGGCCTCGGCGGACAGGCGCGCATCGAGCAGCGCATCGGCCATGGCTTGACGGCGCGCCTGCAAGGCGCCTTCGATCTGTTGCTTGGCCGCGTTGATCCGTGCGCCTTCGCTCTTGCGGGCTTCGGGATCGAGCTTGCCGAGGCCTTTGAGCAACTCGGTCAATTGGCCGGTTTTGCCAAGAAAGCGGGCTTTCTCGTTTTCCAGCGCGGCGGCGTCGGGAGCGGCGGCGAACGCACGCTGCGCTTCGCTGACGATAAGTTCCAGATCCATATGCTACAGGCTCAAGTTAGGCGGTCGAATGGCCGCATGTACATGCAAAAAAGCAGTCGAAAAACAAAAGGGGGCTCCGATGAGAGCCCCCTCCTGGCGAATGGCGCGCGGTAAAACGCGCTATACGCTAACTACAGCTTCAGGCTGCGACGGCGGCTTTCACCTGGGCGACAACCGCGGCAAATGCCGGCTTGTCGTTGATGGCCATGTCGGACAGCACCTTACGGTCGAGTTCGATCGAGGCCTTCTTCAGACCAGCGATAAACACGCTGTAGGTCATACCGTGCTGACGCACACCTGCATTGATACGCGCAATCCACAAGGCGCGGAACACGCGCTTCTTGTTACGGCGATCGCGATAGGCATATTGCCCAGCGCGCATAACCGCTTGCTTAGCGATGCGGAAGACGTTATTGCGGCGGCCGCGGAAACCCTTGGCTGCTGCGATGACTTTCTTATGGCGGGCCCGTGCAGTGACCCCACGTTTGACTCGAGGCATATTTCTCTCCTATCTAAGTCGGGGTTTAAGCGAAGGGCAGCATTGCGCGTACGGAGTTCATATCGGAATCATGAACGCCGACGGCACCGCGCAGGTGACGCTTATTCTTGGTGGACTTCTTCGTCAAAATGTGACGCTTGAAAGCCTGACCACGCTTAACGGTACCGCCCGGACGCACGCGAAAGCGCTTCTTGGCACCGCTCTTGGTTTTCATCTTAGGCATGAAAAACTCCGAGGTTTTTAACATGATCACAGGTGTGACGCCAAAATCGCGCCCCTTGTAGAACCCGGGATCACTTGTGTTCAGGGCCTGACTGCACCCTGTATCGCTACTACGACCCTCTCGGGCCGCAGTGCAATTCTTTAATGCCCGGCAGTGTCAGTCGACACCGCCACGGCTTATTTCTTCTTCGGCGCGATGACCATGATCATCTGACGGCCTTCCATCTTCGGCATCTGTTCCGGCTGACCGAACTCTTCGAGGTCGGACTTCAGACGTTCCAGCATACGAGCACCGATTTCCTGGTGAGCCATCTCACGGCCGCGGAAACGCAGCGTGATCTTGGTCTTATCGCCGTCTTCGAGGAACCGCTTCAGATTGCGCAACTTGACGTTGTAGTCGCCGTCGTCAGTGCCAGGCCGGAATTTGACTTCCTTGATCTGGACAATCTTCTGCTTCAGCTTGTTCTCGTGCGCCTTCTTCTGTTCCGAATACTTGAACTTGCCGTAGTCCATCAGACGGCACACCGGCGGCTGCGCCGTCGGTGCGATTTCCACCAGATCGACATCAGCCTCTTCGGACAGACGGAAAGCTTCGGCCAGTTTCATGATGCCGAGAGCCTCGCCATCAACGCCAGTTAGACGCACTTCAGGCGCGGTGATTTCGCCATTAATGCGATGCGACTTATCGGTAGCGATGTTGCTATTCCTCGAAAAAAGTCAAAAATTTAGCCGCGCTGTCCGACAGGCGTTATTGGAACGATGCGCATTCTTGCGCAAGACGTTCGATGAGCGCGTCAACGGGCATCACACCCAGATCCACGCCGCCACGGGCACGCACGGCTACCGTATTCGCCTCTTGCTCTTTGTCCCCCACTACCACGAGATAGGGAACTTTCTGCAACGAGTGCTCGCGTATTTTATAGCTAATTTTCTCGTTGCGCAAATCGGCCCGAGCCCTAAGCCCTTGTTCTTGCAACTTTTTCGTCACTTCGAGTGCGTAATCGGCCGTTTTTTCGGACACATTCATCACGATCAGCTGCTCCGGCGCCAGCCAGGCGGGCATTGCACCAGCATGGTGCTCGATCAAAATACCGATGAAACGCTCTAACGAACCCAGAATGGCACGGTGAAGCATGACCGGACGCTTGCGGCTGTTGTCTTCCGCCACATACTCGGCATCCAGACGCTCCGGCATCGAGAAATCGACCTGCATCGTGCCGCACTGCCACTGACGGCCCAGCGCATCCTTGAGCGTGTACTCGATCTTCGGACCGTAGAACGCGCCATCGCCCTCGGCGATCACGAATTCGCAGCCCGAACGGCGCAGCGATTCCATCAGCGCGAATTCGGCCTTGTCCCAGTTTTCGTCGGAACCGACACGATGCTCAGGGCGCGTCGCGACCTTGTAGATCATGTCCGAGAAGCCGAAATCCTTGTACACCGCGTGCAGCAGGGCCGTGTAGTTCACGCACTCGTCGAGAATCTGGTCTTCCGTACAGAAGATGTGACCATCGTCCTGCGTGAAGCCGCGCACGCGCATCAGGCCGTGCAAGCCGCCCGACGGCTCGTTGCGGTGGCACTGACCGAATTCACCGTAGCGCAGCGGCAGATCGCGATAGCTATGCAGCGACGAGTTGAAAATCAGCACATGGCCCGGACAGTTCATCGGCTTGAGCGCGTAGGAGCGGTTCTCCGATTCCGTCGTGAACATGTTGTCTTTGTAGTTCTGCCAGTGGCCCGACTTCTCCCACAGCGAACGGTCGAGAATCTGCGGACCCTTCACTTCCTGGTAACCGTTGTTGCGGTAGACGCGGCGCATGTACTGCTCGATCTGCTGCCAGAGCGTCCAGCCCTTCGGGTGCCAGAAGACGAGACCCGGCGCCTCTTCCTGCATGTGGTAGAGGTCGAGCGCCTTGCCCAGCTTGCGGTGATCGCGCTTTTCGGCCTCTTCCAGCATGTGCAGGTACGCTTCCTGATCTTCCTTCTTCGTCCAGGCCGTACCGTAGATGCGCTGCAACTGCTCGTTCTTCGCGTCGCCGCGCCAGTAGGCGCCGGCCACCTTCATCAGCTTGAAGACCTTGAGCTTGCCCGTGGACGGCACGTGCGGACCGCGGCAAAGATCGACGAACTTGCCTTCGCGGTACAGACCGATTTCGTCCGTCGCGGGAATCGATTCGATGATCTCGGCCTTGTACTTCTCGCCCATCGACAGGAACAGACGCACGGCGTCGTCACGCGAGAGCACTTCGCGCGTGACCGGCTCATCCTTCTTGGCGAGCTCGTGCATCTTCTTCTCGATGGCTTCGAGATCTTCCGGCGTGAAGGGGCGGTGGAATGCAAAGTCGTAGTAGAAGCCGTTCTCGATGACCGGGCCGATCGTGACCTGCGCCTCGGGGAACAGCTCCTTGACGGCATACGCCAGCAAGTGAGCCGTCGAGTGACGGATGACGTCGAGACCGTCGGCGTCCTTGTCCGTGACGATTGCCAGATTGACGTCGCGATCGATCAGATAGGACGTATCGACGAGCTTACCGTCGACGCGGCCGGCGAGAGCCGCCTTGGCCAGACCCGTGCCGATCGAGCCGGCGACCTGGGCCACCGTCAGCGGGGCTTCGTACTGGCGTTGCGAACCATCAGGCAAACGTACCGAAATCATGTCGCACTCCCATGCGCTAAAACGTCACGCGCGGCCCACGCCACGCGGCAAAACCACGAAAAAAAACGGCCTCGACTGTCGTCGAGGCCGTCTCTTCATTCCTTGCATCCAGACGAAAAACACCCTCGACTAACGTCGTACCTTCACCACTGTGAAAGTTCGGGCCGTTTTCAACATGAGTGTTTTCTTCCAGCGTCTGTGTCTGCGGGGTCTCGCGGACTGTAATGCTTCAAAATTCGTTGGTAGGCTCGATTGGACTCGAACCAACGACCCCCACCATGTCAAGGTGGTGCTCTAACCAGCTGAGCTACGAGCCTATTGCAAGAGAACGAGATTCTAGCAAGATTTCCGCACGTCGCCAAGCGATTATTGTGCCTGATCACTAAAAACCGCGTCGGGTGGGGCTTTCCGGTGACTTCCTTGCGCAGAAACCGCGCCACCCTTCTGCCCTGCCCGCCCGATTTTGTCCCGCTTTCGTCTTGCTTTACCCCACCTATCGACGCCGGGACGACACGACGCCCGTCACCCCGGTGAGTTGCGCCAGCGCGCGCTGCAATTGACCGCCATCGCGTACTTCGACGGTGAATTGCATGAACGCCTGCGCCCCCTTCGACTGGGTGCTCACGCCCGTGACATTGAGCTTCTCGCGAGAAAACACTTCCGAGATGTCGCGCAGCAGCCCCTGACGATCCGTCGCCTCGATCTGGATATCGACCGGGTATGCCGCTACGCCACGGCCCTCAAGCACATCACCCGACCAGGCGGTCTGGATCACCCGCTCAGGCGCACGCGCCTTCATTGCCTGAAAACTCGTGCAGTCCTGCCGGTGGATCGACACGCCCTTGCCGCGCGTGACGAATCCCACAATCGGATCGGGCGGCGCCGGACGGCAGCACTTGGCCAACTGCGTGAGCAATGCCCCCACACCGACCACCAGCACGCCGCTCTTCGCGCCCTGCGCAACGCTCGTGTCCAAACTCTTCTTGGCGACGAGCGTATCTTCGTCGCGCGGATCGGGCCCGGGCAGGTTGCCCGACAGCGCCTGCTCGACGTGACGCAGGCTGAACTCGTCTTTCGCCACCGACGCGTAGAGGTCGTCCGGCGTCTTGAAGCCCAGCCGCGCCGCCAGTTCTTCCAGATTGACCGACGTCTTGCCTTCGCGCTGCAAGGTCTTGTCGATCAATGCGCGGCCGTGCGAAATCGTCTCTTCGAGATCGATCGTGTTGAACCACTGGCGCACCTTCTGCCGCGCCCGGTGGCTCTGCAAATACCCCAACTGCGGATTGAGCCAGTCGCGCGACGGCCCACCCTGCTTGACGGTCACGATCTCGACCGTCTGGCCGTTTTGCAGTCCGGTATTGAGCGGCACCATCGCGCCATCGACCCGCGCGCCTCGGCAGCGATGCCCCAGCTCGGAATGCAGGTGATAGGCGAAGTCGATCGGTGTAGCGCCCTGCGGCAACGAAATCACGCGCGCCTGCGGTGTCAGCACATAGATGTGGTCGTCGATGGTGGCGCGCTTGAGCTGCTCCCAGGGCTGCGCTGCCCCTTCGGCGCCCACCGTGTCCGCGACATCGTCTTTCCACGCCAGCAACTGCCGCAACCACGCAATCTTCTCGTCGTAAGCGTCGCCCGCCGAAAACGCGCCACCGTACCCGCGCTGCCCCGCTTCCTTGTAGCGCCAGTGCGCGGCGATGCCGTACTCGGCGAAGTGGTGCATCTCGTGCGTGCGGATCTGCACTTCGAACGCCCGGCCGTCGTCGCCGATGACCACGGTATGCAACGACTTGTAGCCGTTGGGCTTGGGCCGCGAGATGTAATCGTCGAACTCTTTCGGAATGGGCTGCCACAGGTTGTGGACAATGCCCAGCACGGTGTAGCAATCCTTGATGTCGTCCACGATCACGCGAAACGCGCGCACGTCGTAAAGCTCGGCGAAGTCGACGGCCTTGCCGCGCATCTTCTTCCAGATGCTGAAGATGTGCTTCGGCCGGCCAGACACTTCAGCCTTGACACCGGCACGCGCCAGTTCGTCTTGCAACCGCTCGATCGCCCCTTCGATGAAGGTCTGCCGCTCGACCCGCTTCTCTTCGAGCAACTTGGCGATCTGCTTGTACGTCACCGGCTCGAGAAAGCGGAACGCGAGGTCTTCCAGCTCCCACTTCAGTTGCCAGATCCCGAGACGGTTTGCCAGCGGCGCGTAGATTTCGAGGACTTCGTGGGGCATGTCCTCCGGCGGCGCCTTCTTCTGCGCGGCATACCACCGCAGCGATTGCAGCCGGGAGGCCAGCCGGATCATCACAACGCGAATGTCCTGCGCAAACGCGAGCAGCATCTTGCGCAAGGCTTCCACCTGCGACTTGCGTTCATCGGAGGCGTCGCGGTCGCGCCCGTCCGACGGCATGGCATGCGCCGCCAGCGAGCCCGCGCCCGAGAGACGCTGCAATTTACGGACGTCGATGACCAGCGCAGAGACCTCTGCGCCAAACTTCTGCGTCAGTGTCGTTTGCGTATCGGAGAGAAATTCGCCCGCGCAGAAGAGCGCTGCGGCCTGATGCGTCGCCTCGTCCACACGCAACGTGTCGAGAATCGCGAGCATGCCGCGCGCATGCGCCATGACAGGCTCGCCGGACGAGAGGACGTTCTCGCCGCACAGCACGCCGGCGAACGCGAGCGCGTCGTCGAGTGTCGCGGGCAATGCTGCGGGCAGCGATGCGTCGCCCACACCCGCCGTGGCACTCGTCGGATTCTTGGAATTCGTCGAGTTCGTGGCAGCGGGCGTCGGCGCTTGATGTTGGGTCATGTCGTTACACGGGGCAGCGAGTGCCCCTCAGAGTACGGGTCGTACGCTCAGCTTTCGCGCTGTGCGGCCACGACCACAATTTCAACGAGCATTGCGGGGTCGGCCAAGGCCGCCTCGACCGTCGCGCGCGGCGGCGCGTTGCCGGCCGGCACCCAGTCGTCCCACACCTGATTCATTTCACCGAAGTGCTTCATGTCGGCGATAAAAATCTGACACGACAGAATCAGGGTCTTGTCGCTGTTGGCCTCGGCGAGCAAGCGATCGATGTGGGCGAGTACCTGACGCGTCTGCCCCGCCATGTCTTGCGTGCGGTCGTCGGGCGTCTGGCCGGCCAGGTAGACGGTGCCGTTATGCACAGCCATATCCGACCAGCGCTTTTCGACGTAGAAACGTTGTACTGCCATGATGTAAGACTCCTCGTATTCTTCTAAGACTTCGGACCAGCCACCGTCTGACGCGCATCGGCACCAGTTCAGTCGGCATATCCGTCAAAAAACCGGCGTGCGATCTGGATCTGATCGTCATGCACGAAAGTGGGCGCGTGACCCACGCCGGGAATTTCTACGGCACGCGCATGTTGTGCGTGTGCCAGCATTTGTTCAAGCGTCGTGCGCGAGAGCAGATCGGACTGCTCGCCACGCACGATCAACGTGCGGCCCGGGAATGCCGCGAGCGACGCCCAGAGTATCGCCTCGCCGGCCGCAATCGCCTCTGCCGGGACGGCCGAAAACGCGGCACCGATCGCCGGGTCGTAGCGAAGCACGTAGCCATCGCCGTCCGCCTTGAGCAACGGCTCGCTCAGCGCACGCCACTCCTCTCGCGTGTGCGGCCCGAACGACGACGAGATCGACCAGAGATAATCGACCGCTTCATCCATCGACGCGAATCGTTTCGGGATGCCGACGTACTGACCGATGCGCACGAGCGACGACGCATCGATATGCGGCCCGACATCGTTGAGCACCATATTGCGAATAGGCGAGTCCGGCAAACCTGCCAGCCCCATGCCAATCAGTCCACCCATCGACGTGCCGAACCAGTCGACCGTCGCAACGCCCAGGCGCGCAATCAATGTGACCATGTCAGACGCGTACTGCGGCACGACATAGCCCGCCGCGTTGCGCAACCAGTCCGATTGACCGCGCCCGACGACGTCGGGACATACGACACGATAGTCGTCGGCGAACGCACGCGCCATCGCGTCAAAATCGCGACCGCAGCGCGTCAGCCCATGTACGCACACCAACACGCGCGGGTTCTCGGGGTCACCCCACTCCGCATACGCCATGCGATGCAGACCGGAGGGGCTCAGACACTGAACGCTCGACAGACGTGGCACGTGGTTCGCATGGATCGGCATGGCAGACTCATCGGATCGATGTGGATCGGTATGGATCGGTATGGATCGTATTGACCGTATTGATCGGTATACAGCCCGAATTCTACCGCGCTTGCCGCGAACCGTAAGCTAGAATGGGTCGACTCATGGGCCGCATCGCGCTTCAGTCACAGCGGCTCGCTGCAACTTTCACACGCAATATGCCAACGGAGACGACGTAATGCTGAAAGGAAAGATCGCCCTCGTGACCGGCTCGACCAGCGGTATTGGCCTAGGGATGGCACAGGCGCTCGCGGCACAAGGAGCCACGCTGATCGCGAACGGATTCGGTGATGCCGACGCTGCCCGCAAGGCCATTGCCGAGGCCGCCGCCAAGGCTGGTCACGCCGACGTGAAGGTCGGTTACCACGGGGCCGACATGAGCCGTGCCAGCGAGATCGAAGCGATGATGCAATACGCCGAAACCGAATTCGGCGGCGTCGACATTCTCGTGAACAATGCCGGCATTCAGCATGTGGCCGAAGTTCAGGATTTTCCGACGGACAAATGGGACGCGATCATCGCGATCAATTTGACGTCGGCGTTTCACACCACGCGCCTCGCGCTGCCGACGATGCGCGCGCGCAATTGGGGCCGCATCATCAACATCGCCTCGGTGCATGGCCTGGTCGGCTCGGCCGGCAAGTCGGCCTACGTTGCTGCCAAGCACGGCATCGTCGGTCTGACGAAAGTCACCGCGCTGGAGAATGCGCAAAGCGGTGTGACGGCCAATGCCATTTGCCCGGGATTCGTGCTGACACCCCTCGTGCAGAAGCAGATCGACGATCGCGCCGCGCGTGAACACCTGTCGAGCGACGACGCCAAACGCTCGCTGCTGGGCGAGAAGCAACCCTCGGGCGAGTTCGTCACGCCCGACCAACTCGGCGCGCTCGCCGTGTTTCTTTGCAGCGATGCCGGTGCGCAAGTGCGCGGCGTCGCCTGGAATATGGATGGCGGCTGGGTCGCGCAGTAATCGCGATCTGAGCGGCGCCGGGCACTATCGGTGCCGCACCGGAAACGGCGCGGCCAAACAAAACGGGCGGGGATATCCCCGCCCGTTTTGCCTTCCATCGACAACCGGGTTCAACGGCCCGGCTGCCCTCAGCACATCAACGCTTCAGCCCTCAGACAGCGCTCGTATCGAGCGGCGCCCCGGTCTTCTGCGAAATTTCTTCCTTCGTCACGCCCGTTGCCAGCTCGACGACCTTGAGGCCGTCCGGCGTCACGTCGATCACACCGAGGTCGGTGATGATGCGATTGACCACACCCACGCCCGTGAGCGGCAGATCGCACGCCTTCAGAATCTTGTGCGCATCGCCCTTGGCCACGTGTTCCATGAGCACGATCACACGGCCGACACCGGCCACGAGATCCATCGCGCCGCCCATGCCCTTGATCATCTTGCCGGGGATCATCCAGTTCGCCAGATCGCCCTTCTCGCTGACCTGCATCGCCCCGAGGATTGCCAGGTTGATGTGACCGCCGCGAATCATCGCGAACGAGTCGGCCGACGAGAAGATCGACGAACCCGCCAGCGTCGTCACCGTCTGCTTGCCGGCGTTGATCATGTCGGCGTCAACTTCGTCTTCGGTCGGGAACGGGCCGATGCCCAGCAGGCCGTTTTCCGATTGCAGCCAGACTTCCATGCCGTCCGGCACATGGTTGGCCACCAACGTCGGCAAGCCGATGCCGAGGTTCACGTAAAAGCCGTCTTCAAGCTCACGCGCCGCGCGCGCCGCCATTTCATCACGATTCCATGCCATGGTTATCTCCTTGATCCCGGCGCTTACTTGGCACGTACCGTGCGCTGTTCGATGCGTTTTTCCGGCGTCTTGTTCAGCACGATGCGCTGAACGAAGATGCCCGCCAAATGCACATCATCCGGATCGATGGCGCCGGTCTCGACCAGCTCTTCGACTTCCACGATCGTGACTTTCCCGGCCATGGCGGCCATCGGGTTGAAGTTGCGTGCCGTGCGATGGAACACGAGGTTACCGGCGCGGTCGGCCTTGGCGGCCTTGATCAGGGCCACGTCGGCGCGCAGCGAGCGCTCCATGACGTAGGTTTCGCCATCGAATTCGCGCGTTTCTTTGCCTTCGGCGACGACCGTGCCCACACCGGTCTTGGTGAAGAATGCCGGGATGCCGGCACCGCCGGCGCGCAGCTTTTCGGCGAGCGTGCCTTGCGGCGTGAATTCAAGTTCGAGTTCACCGGCCAGGTACTGGCGCTCGAACTCCTTGTTCTCACCGACGTACGACGAGATCATTTTCTTGATCTGACGCGTCTCGAGCAGCAGGCCAAGGCCGAAGCCGTCGACGCCCGCGTTGTTGCTGATGCAGGTGAGCCCCTTCGTACCCGAGTCGCGCAACGCAGCGATCAGGGCCTCCGGAATGCCACACAGGCCGAAGCCGCCGACAGCGAGCGTTTGCCCGTCTGCGACGACACCGGCGAGCGCCTCCTTGGCGCTGGCGAATACCTTGTTCATCGTTTGTCCCTTTCCCTCGGTTGAGAATTGAAATTATGCCGCGCGCTTGCGCGTTGCGTCGCTCGCGCTGCCCGGTCCAACCTTGCGGCCACGCGTCTCATGCAATCATAGAGCTTACGGTGCCGTGCAAATGGGGCACAATACGTGAAATTACATATCTTCCCGCGTGCCGGGCCGCTGCACGCGGCGCTCCGGCGCACGGACCGCCCCGATCAGCCCCCTGCTCCGCCCAGCCCCCATGCCGACGTTCGACTACCAGACAGCCTTTCACATTGCCCCAGTGGGTCTGGTCATCTCCCGCCAGCGAATCATCGAAGACTGCAATCGCGAGCTTGGCAAGATCTTCGGTTATGAGCACGAAGCGCTGATCGGCCAGTCGTTTCAGGTGCTGTACCCCTCACCGAAAGAGTTCGAACGCATTGGCGAGCGCATTCCGCCGATCATGAGTTCGCAGGGCGTATATTCCGACGAGCGCATCATGCGCCGGGGTAACGGCGAACTGTTCTGGTGCCATGTGACGGGGCGCTCGCTCGACGTGAAGGATCCGCATGCGGCCGGCCTCTGGACCTTCGAGGACATGTCGGCTACGCGTCGCGTCGCCGTCGCCCTCACCGCACGCGAGCGAGAAATTGCCGCACAACTGGTGCAAGGCAAGACCAGCAAGCAAATCGGCAAAATTCTCGAAATCAGCCCGCGCACGGTCGATATCTACCGCGCGCGCCTGATGCAGAAATACGGCGCGGGCACTGCCACTGAACTGGTTCAGCGACTGTTGGGCAACTGAGCGGCTAGCCGCCCAACCAGCCCGCGCGCCGACGCGGGCTTACGCCACCAGTGCGCGAATCGATGCCGGCAGCGGCACCGACTTCTCTTCCAGATAGTTCACCCACACGATCTTTGCGCCGCCTTCAGCCGCGATCACGTCGGGCGTGTCGGCACGGCGCAGTTCGAAACGGGTGTCCACGCTCGTGCGTCCCGGCTCGCCAATGAACATGCGGCAATCGATATCGCCCGGGTAACGCAGTTGCTTCAGAAACGTCATGTGTGCATTGATGATGACCGGGCCCTCGCCCGCCGAGCGCTCTTCCGAGGCGACGTCGAGCGTCTCCAGCCAACTGATCCGCACCTGCTCCATATAGCGGAAGTAGACGGTGTTATTGACGTGACCGAACGCATCCATATCGCCCCAGCGAATCGGCATGCTCATGCGAAAGACTTCCTTGTATTGCGACGACACTGCGAATTCTCCATGGTGAAAAGACAACGCCCCGCCGACGGTCGGCAGGGCGTCATGGAGACAAAGTGTAGCGCGTTGGCCCGGTGGCCGGGCACTAGCGCCGTAGGGGCTGGCCTCGGTTGGTCGCGACCTCGTCGCCTTTCACCGCGGCTTCGGCCCGTTCCACCAGATCGCGGCCGACGAGCACTTTCCACTTCATATAAACCGGGCGCGTCGCGTCGATGAACCGTTGGCGCTGGTCGGGTGTGAGCCGCGTGACCTTGACGCCGCGCGTCTCCAACTCCTCCCACATCGCACGCCCCGAGCTGAGCAGATCTTCCCGCGCGAGCGTGACTTCGAAACGAGCGGCCTCCACGGCGGCGTCGCGCACGATGTCGCGGTCCTGCGCCGACCAGCTATCCCATACCTGCCGGTTGACCACAAAGACGATCGGGTCGGCCACGTAATCCCACACCGTGACATAACGCTGCCCGACCGTATCGAGCCGGACGTTGTTATAGATCGTCATCGGATTTTCCTGCCCGTCGATCTTGCGGTTGCGCAGCGCGCGAATCGCATCGTTCCACGTCATCTGGGTCGGATACGCCCCGAGCGCCGTGAAAATATCGTTGAACAGCAATGAGCCGACCACACGAAAACGCAAGCCGCGCATGTCGTCGGGCGAGCGAATCGGGCGGCGGGAGTTGGTCAGTTGCCGGAAGCCGTTTTCGCCCCACGCCAGCGGCACCACGCCCTGCTCCTCCACGCGGCGGAAAAGTTCGCGGCCCACGTCGCCATGCGTGAGGGCATCGAGCGAGCGATATCCCTTGAGCAGGAACGGCAGCGAAAACACATTGAATTCGGGAATCGCCGACGACCAGTTGATCGTCGAACCGACGGCCATGTCGATCACGCCCTGGCGCAGCGCCGAAAATTCGCGCGTCTGGTCGCCGCCGACCAGCGCCGCCCCCGGGTGCAATTTGATATTGATGCGCCCGTGCGTGCGCTCCCGGACCATATCGGCCCAGAGTTGCGTGCCTTTGCCCCAGGGCGTGCCCGCATCGGGCACGATCGACAGTGTGTATTCGGGCTTGTAGGTTTGAGCGGCAACGGGCAATGCCGTTGCGGCGAGGGCAAGCGCGACTCCGATGAGCCCCCGCCAGCCTGGATTACGCATGGTGTCCTCGAGACGATTCGGGTTCCGACGTCTGGCGCTGCCTGAAGCGCGACGTCCTTCACAACCCCGTGTGCATCGACGAATTATGCGCCCGCCCCCCGCACACGACTGCCTCGGACAATCCCCGATTGCCGCATTGCAGCGAGCCTGCGCAATCGGGGGCCAACCTTGCGATCGCAGGCAATGTCATGCGTGGCTTACGCGCTGCATCTCCTCGTGCCAGTTCGTGCCACTGCATGCAGCCACACGTCGTCTCACATCCGCCTGTACACCGCTCAACCCACGGCCAGACCGTCGTCAATGGTCATGATCGAGCCGTTGATAAAACGAGAATCGTCCGACGCCAGCAGCAGAATCAGCCCGTCGAGATCGCTCGGCTCGCCAACGCGTTGGCGCGGCAGCATCTGAATGAGCTTGCGCCCGGCTTCCGTCTGCCAGTGATCGTGATTGATCTCGGTATCGATGTAGCCCGGACACAGCGCATTCACATTGATGTTGAAACGGCCCCATTCGAGCGCCATCGCGCGCGTCATGTGAATGACCGCGGCCTTGCTCACGCAATACACGCCGAGCATCGGAATCGCGCGCTGACCGGCTACCGACGCCACATTGATGATCCGGTGCTGACGCTGCGGGTCGCCCTTGGCGCGCCGGAGCATCCGTTTGGCCACTTCCTGCGCCACGAAGAACGCGCCGCGCGTGTTGGTGTCGAGCACGTAGTCGTATTCCTGCGGCGTGACGTCGACCAGCTTCTGCTGTGTCGAGACCCCGGAATTGTTGATGAGAATGTCGATGGCCCCCGCTTCGGTCTCGGCATGCGCCACCCCCGCGCGAATGCTGTCGTAGTCGGTCACATCGAGCGGTACCACGTGGGCCGCCCCGCCCAGCGCCTCGATTTCAGCGCGCAACTCCTTGAGCCGTTCCACGCGGCGGCTGGCCAGCACGACCTTCGCCCCGGCCTGCGCGAGCACCTTGGCAAACTGCATGCCGAGCCCGCTCGACGCGCCCGTGACCAAGGCCACCTTCCCTTCCAGATTCAGCGAACGCCCCATCCTGATCTCCCTCGCGCCCGGACGCGCATTGAATAACGACAGTGCCGCATAGCCCGCCGCTAGAGCTTCTTACCTAGCAAACCGAACGATCGTGCTATTAATATGCGGTTGCGAGGTGTTCCCCATTCCCGGAAAATGGCCGCACCCACGAATTCTAACGTTTATAACAGGAGCATCAATGGATCCCAAGCTGCTCGAGCAGTACGGCCCGAGGGAATCGATGGAGTATGACGTCGTCATTGTTGGCGGCGGTCCGGCCGGTCTGTCCACGGCCATCCGTCTGAAGCAGCGCGCGCAGGAAGCCGGCAAGGAGATTTCCGTTTGTGTGTTGGAAAAAGGCTCGGAAATCGGCGCTCACATCCTGTCCGGTGCCGTCATGGATCCGCAGGCGCTCACCGAACTCATCCCCGACTGGAAGGAACGCGGCGCGCCGCTCGACACCCCCGTCAGCGAAGACCGTTTCCTGTTTCTGACGGAAACGGGCGCGACCTCCACGCCGTCGTGGCTGCTGCCTGCCTGCTTCCAGAATCATGGCAACTACGTCATCAGCCTGGGCAATGTGGTGCGCTGGCTGGGCCAGCAGGCCGAAGCACTGGGCGTCGAGATCTTCCCGGGCTTTGCTGCCGCCGAAGTGCTCTATGACGAAAACGGCGCCGTGATGGGCGTTGCCACCGGCAACATGGGCGTGGGCAAGGACGGCGAGCCGACCGAGAACTTCCAGCTCGGCATGGAACTGCACGCCAAGTACACCATCTTCTCTGAAGGCGCACGCGGCAGCCTCGGCCGCCAGTTGATGCGCAAATTCAATCTGGACGAAGGCCGCGATCCGCAGGCCTATGGTCTGGGCATCAAGGAATTGTGGGAGATCGATCCGGCCAAGCACAAGGAAGGTCTGGTCGTTCACACGGCCGGCTGGCCGCTCAATTCGCACACCTACGGCGGTTCGTTCCTGTATCACCTGCCGAACAATCAGGTCGCCGTCGGCTTTATCGTCGGCCTCGATTACAGCAACCCGTATCTGTCGCCGTTCGAAGAATTCCAGCGCTACAAGACGCACCCGTCGATTCGCCACTTCCTCGAAGGCGGCAAGCGCGTGTCGTACGGCGCGCGCGCGATCACGGCCGGCGGCCTGCTCTCGTTGCCCAAGCTTGTCTTCAAGGGCGGCGCACTGGTCGGCTGCGAAGCCGGCTTCCTGAACGCCAGCCGCATCAAGGGCAGCCACGCCGCCATCAAGACCGGCATGATGGCCGCCGATGCAGCGTTCGATGCACTCACGGCCGAGCGTCAGCGCGATGAATTGAGCGCCTATCCGGTGGCGTTCGAGCAATCGTGGCTGTTCGAGGAACTGAACAAGGCGCGCAACTTCAAGCAGTGGTTCAAGAAGGGCCTGACGGTCGCGACGCTGATGACCGGCATCGAGCAGAAGCTGCTGGGCGGCAAGATGCCGTGGACGATCCACCGCAAGAAGGCCGATCACGAATGCCTGCTGCCGGCGGCGCAGTGCCAGCCGATCGTCTATCCGAAGCCGGACGGCAAGCTCACGTTCGATCGTCTGTCGTCGGTGTTCATCTCCAACACCAACCACGAAGAGAATCAGCCGGCGCACCTCACGCTCAAAGATCCGAGCGTGCCGGTCGGCATCAACCTCTCGGAATACGCCGGACCGGAACAGCGTTATTGCCCGGCCGGGGTGTATGAGTTCGTGAAGAACGACGACGATTCGGAACGTCTGCAAATCAACGCGCAGAATTGCGTGCATTGCAAGACGTGCGACATCAAGGACCCGACGCAGAACATCGTGTGGGTCACGCCGGAAGGTGGCGGCGGGCCGAACTATCCGAACATGTAATTCCCGACAGCCGCCGGTTCGCCCGGCGGTTTGTCATTTCGCGGGTCGCTTTGCGAACGCTGACTGACGGTCGCGAACCCTCGCTCGATTCACGCCAAAGGCAAGGAGGCTTCATGCCAAGAACTTCCCCAACTTCGCTGTTTTCCCTTCGTTCAACGGCTATCTCAGGTGCTGCGCTTGCCGGTGCGCTATTGATCGCCAGCCCGGCGGTGCAGGCAAAGACCATGAGTTATCTCTGCGAAAACGGGCACGTCGCGGTCGTGGTCTATGACGATCACAATCTCGGCGGCGACGTCACGCTGTATTGGGCCGGCAAGCGCGAAGTGCTCAAACCTGCGCGGGCCGCGAGCGGTGAGAAGCATGTCGGGCGAACGCTTATCTGGTGGAGCAAAGGGCCGGAAGGCACGCTCTACACCGCGAAGGGCGAGCAGCCGATCACGCAGTGCAAGGAATAAGCCGGTAGCGGTCGGTAGCGGTCGGTAGCGGTCGGTAGAAATAAAAAACGCCAGACAAATCGTCTGGCGTTTTTTCTATGCGCAGCCTGCGAGCTTTGCGAACGGTCAGCGCCGCCGCAAACGTGTCGCAAATTTACTCCGGTGCGTGTGAAGCAATCACCGGCGTGCCGACGTGAACGTCGCCACATTGCGCACGATGGCGCAGTGCGTGGTCGATCAGCACCAAGGCCAGCAGCGCCTCGGCAATCGGCGTTGCGCGAATGCCCACACACGGGTCGTGACGTCCGAACGTCTCGACCGTCGCCGCATCGCCGGCCTTGTCGATGGAACGGCGCGGCGTGCGAATGCTTGAGGTCGGCTTGATGGCGATCGAAACATCGACATCCTGCCCGGTGGAAATACCGCCCAGAATCCCGCCGGCATTGTTGCCGACGAAGCCTTCCGGGGTCAGCTCGTCGCCGTGCTCAGAGCCCTTTTGCGTCACGCTGCGGAAACCCGCACCGATCTCGACACCCTTCACGGCGTTGAGGCCCATCATCGCGTGTGCAATGTCGGCATCGAGGCGATCGAACAGCGGCTCGCCCAGACCGACCGGCACGCCCGTCGCGACCACACGCAGCTTCGCGCCGACGGAGTCGCCCGCCTTGCGCAGGTCGTCCATATAGGCTTCGAGTTGCGGCACGACGTCGGCATTCGCTGCGAAGAACGGGTTTTGCGACACTTGCGACCAATCGGTCTGCGGCACTTCAATATCGCCGAGTTGCGTCATGCACCCGTGAATCTGCACACCATAGCGCTCGGCCAGCCACTTCTTGGCAACGGCACCTGCTGCCACCACCGGGGCCGTCAGACGTGCCGACGACCGGCCGCCGCCGCGATAATCGCGCACGCCGTATTTCTGCCAGTAGGTGTAGTCGGCATGGCCGGGACGGAACGTCTCGACGATATTGCCGTAGTCCTTGCTGCGCTGATCCGTATTGCGGATGAGCAAGGCGATGGGGGTGCCCGTCGTCACGCCCTCGAAGACACCGGAGAGAATCTCGACGGCATCGGGCTCGTTGCGCTGGGTGACATGGCGCGACGTGCCGGGGCGGCGGCGATCCAGCTCGACCTGGATGTCGGCTTCCGTGAGCGCCATTCCCGGCGGGCAGCCGTCGATGACGCAACCGATGGCCGGGCCATGCGATTCGCCGAAAGTGGTGACGGTAAACAGGGTTCCAAGCGTATTGCCAGACATACGGGGATCAGGTTGGGGTGAGACGGGAAGGCCCTATTATGCCAGCGATCCCGCCCCGCCGCGCTCAGACTGGCCAAGGGCCTCGCAATTCAAGGACACGCTCGCGCAGTACCTCGGGGGTTGCCTGCACGGCCGTCACCGGCTCGCCGATGACCAGCTCCAGCCGGTTGAGGATGCCGCGCTTGAACGGACGCGTCATCGCCGCACCGCCATGCCGCGAGAAGAAGCTGCCCCACAGCCCACGCAGTGCCATTGGCACGACGGGCACGGGCGAGCGCTCGAGAATGCGCTGTACCCCTTGCCGGAACGCCTGCAACTCCCCGGACGCCGTGAGCTTGCCCTCCGGGAAAATACAGACCACTTCCCCCGCGTCGAGCGCCTGAGCAATGGCTTCATAAGCGCGCGCGAGGCCTTGCGCATCTTCGTGCGCCGGCGCGATCGGAATCGCTTTGACGGTGCGGAAGAACCACGACAGCACCGGGATACGGAAAATCCGGTGATCCATGACGAAGCGCACTGGCCGCCGGATGGATGCACCAATCACCACGGCATCCGCGAAGCTCACGTGGTTGCACACCAGCACACACGGCCCCTCGTCGGGAATACGCTCGGCGCCTTTGACGTCGATGCGATACACCGTATGCAGCAGCAGCCACATCACGAACCGGATCAGGAACTCCGGCAACAGCGCATAGAGATAGACGGCCACCAGCGCGTTGAGAATCCCCGTCACGAGATACAACTGGTCGATGGTGAAACCGGCGCGCGTCAGCGCCATGGCCATCAACGACGACACGACCATGAACAACGCATTGAGAATGTTGTTGGCGGCGATGATGCGCGCACGGTGCGACGGCGCACTGCGACTCTGAATCAGCGCGTAGAGCGGCACGCTGTAGAAGCCGCCAAACATCGCGAGCAAGAACAGATCGGCCAGAATGCGCCAGTGGCCCGGCTGGGCGAGAAACTGGCCAACGGTCTGCAAGGTCGCGCCCGGCACACCGCCGCGACTCGCAAAGTACAGATCCACCGCGAAAACGGTCATGCCGATCGAGCCAAACGGCACCAGACCGATTTCCACCTTGCCGCCCGACAAGCGCTCACAGAGCATCGAGCCAATACCGATACCCACCGAGAACATGGCGAGCAGCAGCGTCACAACATTCGGGTTGGCCCCCAGCACATCGCGCGAGAAATTGAAGAACGACGCGAGGAACGTCGCCCCCAAAAACCATAGCCACGAAATGCCCAGCAGACTCAGGAACACCGCGCGGTCGGTGCGGGCGATGCGCAGGTTGCGCCAAGTCTCCGTAAATGGATTCCAGTTGATGCGCAGATCCGGCTGTGCGGCAGGTGTTGAGGGCACCCAAGTAGAAACGAGCCGCCCGAGCAGCGCCAGCGTGACGCACACGCCACCGAGCCACGGCAGCGCCGACGCCCCGACACCGGCAATCTCGCCACCGATGATGGTACCGATCAGGATCGCGACGAACGTGCCCATCTCGACCAGTCCGTTGCCACCCACCAGTTCGTGATTCCCGAGATGTTGCGGCAGATACGCGTACTTCACCGGTCCGAACAACGTCGAGTGCAACCCCATGAGGAATGTGCAGACATAGAGCAGCGGTGCGCTCGCCCAGAGAAAGCCGGCCGCACCCACGACCATGATGGCGATCTCCAGCGTCTTGACGAAGCGGATCAGGCGCGCCTTGTCCCACTTGTCGGCAATCTGCCCGCTCGTGGCAGAAAACAGCAGGAATGGCGCAATGAAGATCGCAGAAATCAGGAACGCGGCCGTCTTTCCATCGACATTCTGGAAGAGGGTCGCGTGATACGTCACGAGCGACGTGAACGCGATCTTGAACACGTTGTCGTTCATCGCGCCCAGGAACTGGGTCCAGAAAAACGGCGCGAAACGACGCTCTCTCAATAACCGGGATTGGTGGCCCTCGCCGCGCACCCCGCGCTGGCTCGGTTCGCTCACTTGGTGCTTTCCGCTTCCTCAGCCGGCCAGTCGCGAATGTAGGCCTTGAGCATACGATTCTCGAACGACTGCTCTTCGACAACGGCACGCGCCACATCGTAGAACGAGATCACGCCCATCAGCGTGCGGCTGTCCATCACCGGCAGATAGCGCGCATGACGCTCCAGCATCATGCGGCGCACTTCGTTGACGTCCGTTTCCGGTGTGCACGTGAGCGGGTGATCGTCCATCACCTTGCGGATGGTCGACGTCCCGACGGTGCCGCCGTTCTTGCTGATCGTATTGATGATTTCCCGGAACGTCAGCATGCCCACCAGATCGCCGAACTCCATCACGACCAGCGAACCGATATCGTGCTCCGCCATCGTGTCGACGGCTTCGGCCAGCGACGTTTCCGGGGTCACGGTGAAAAGGGTGTTGCCCTTTACTTTCAGGATGTCAGACACACGCATGGCACACACTCCTCTTTGCATGACTCGGGCGGCGGTTTCGGAACGCTGCCGAAAACCACCACCGGACTTCGAAAGTTCGAAAATTCAAAAATCCGAATGGCGACGCGAATCACCGGCAGGTCTGCCAGCGTCTCCGCACTGAATTGTAATTAGTTGAAGTGATGCTATCGGAAAGCTTCCCAAAAGGAAAGGCGCGATGGGCCGTCCATCGCCGTGTGGCGCGGGTTTTCAGCCGATTCTTCCCTCTCGCTCGGACAACACCTGACGCGCCGACTCGGACAGCACCGCAATTTCCCTGACTCCCCCGCGAAAGCCTGTCGGTGCGCACGAAGGTGGTGCTAGGATTGCCGTATACGTCAAGTGAGCGCGCTGTGGACATGACATTTCAGTGTCGTCGGCGCGTCATCGATCTTGCCGCTGACGTTCCCGCTCATTTCCCGTTGTTCCTTCTTGTGCTACGAGGCCATCACCGATATGTCCGTACCGCATTTCGACACGCTCGCCCTGCATGCCGGGGCCGCCCCCGACCCCACCACGGGGGCACGCGCCACACCGATCTACCAAACCACATCGTTCGTCTTCACCGACTCGGATCAGGCCGCTGCGCTCTTCAACATGGAGCGCGCCGGGCATGTCTACTCACGCATTTCCAACCCGACGAACGCCGTGTTCGAAGAGCGCATGGCTGCACTCGAAAACGGCGTGGGGGCGATTGCCACCGCCAGCGGACAGGCAGCGCTGCATCTGGCGATTGCCACGTTGATGGGTGCGGGCGCGCATATCGTGGCATCGAGTGCGCTGTACGGCGGCTCGCACAACCTGCTGCATTACACGCTGCGCCGTTTCGGTATCGAAACCACGTTCGTGCGACCCGGCGACCTCGACGGCTGGCGCGCGGCGGTACGGCCCGAGACGCGCCTCTTCTTTGGTGAGACGCTCGGCAACCCGGGGCTCGACGTGCTCGATATTCCGAATGTCGCGCAGATTGCCCACGACGCCGGTGTGCCCCTGATGGTCGACAGCACGTTCACCACGCCATGGCTGATCAAGCCGTTCGAATATGGTGCGGATCTCGTGTATCACTCGGCCACCAAGTTTCTCGGCGGGCATGGCACGACGATCGGCGGCGTGCTGATCGACGGCGGCACGTTCGACTTTGAGGCGAGCGGCAAATTTCCCGAACTGACGGAACCTTACGATGGCTTTCACGGCATGGTGTTTGCCGAAGAAAGCTCCGTCGCCCCCTTCCTGCTGCGCGCACGCCGCGAGGGGTTGCGCGACTTCGGCGCGTGTCTGCATCCGCAGGCGGCGTGGCAGTTGCTGCAAGGCATCGAGACGCTGCCGCTGCGCATGGCCCGCCACGTCGACAATGCGCGCCGCGTGGTCGAGTTTCTGGCCGGGCATGAAGCGGTCGCATCGGTCGCCTACCCCGAACTGCCCACGCACCCGGATCACGCGCTCGCCAAGCGGCTGTTGCCGCGCGGCGCGGGGGCCGTGTTCAGCTTCAACTTGAAAGGCGACCGGGAAGCCGGGCGTCGATTCATCGAGTCGTTGCAGTTGTTCTCGCATCTGGCCAACGTCGGCGACGCCCGCTCGCTCGTCATTCATCCCGCATCGACCACCCACTTCCGCATGGATGCGACGGCGCTGGCGGCGGCCGGCATTGGCGAAGGCACTGTGCGCCTGTCGATCGGACTGGAAGACCCGGACGATCTGATTCAAGACCTCAAGCGCGGCCTGAAGGCATCGACCAAACGATAACGGGGACACGATTCATGAACTTCAATATCGCGGGCAACACTGTCTACGCGTACACGGCGGGCAAACCGGTTCAGCCGTCACAGCCGACGGTCGTCTTTGTGCACGGCGCCCAGCATGATCACAGCGTGTGGGGGCTGCAAAGCCGCTATCTCGCGAATCACGGCATGAACGTGCTAGCCCTCGACCTGCCCGGTCACCATCGCAGCAGCGGCGCGCCGCTCACGAGCATCGGCGCACTGGCCGACTGGGTCGTCGCCGTGCTGGATGCGGCAGGCGTCGAAACCGCCGCGTGGGTCGGTCACAGCATGGGCTCGCTGGTCGCGCTCGACGCGGCGGCGCGTCATCCGGCGCGCGTGTCGAAAATCGCGCTGGTCGGCACGGCCTATCCGATGAAGGTCTCCGACGCGCTACTGGACGCCGCCGCACAGCGCGAGCCGGAAGCCATCGCCCTCGTCAACGAGTGGTCGCACAGCACGATGGCCGCCAAGCCGTCGGCCCCCGGGCCGGGGTTCTGGACGTGGGGCGGCAACCAGCGGTTGATGGAACGCGTGGCGAAACGGAATCCGGGAGAAAAGGTGTTTCTGACCGACTTCGAAGCCTGCAATGGCTACGAACACGGCTGGGAGGCCGCCGCTCAGGTGAAGTGTCCGGTGCTGGCAGTGCTCGGGCAGCGCGATCAGATGACGCCCCCGCGCGCCGCGAAGGCACTGCTCGACGCCTTGCGTGAAGGCGGTGCCCCCGTGACGATTCAGACCGTCAACGCGGGCCACGCGATCATGACGGAACAGCCGGACGCGCTGCTCGATGCCCTCGTGCAATTCATGCGACACTGAGCGCGACACTTAGTGCGTCAACTCGCAAAGGAGGCCGGTCATGCGAGATTCCCACGACGCCGCACCCGCGTTTCAGCGGTTTGCGGATTTCTACCCGTATTACTTGGGCGAACACCGTAACGTCACCTGCCGCCGACTGCACTTCGTCGGCTCGTGGGGCGTGATTGCGTGTGTGCTGGTGTTTGCATTCACCGGCAACGTCTGGTGGCTGCCGGCGGCCGTCGTGTGCGGCTATGCATTTGCGTGGGTCGGCCACTTCTTTTTCGAGAAGAACCGGCCGGCCACCTTTCGCCACCCGCTCTACAGCCTGCTGGGCGATTGGGTGATGTTTCGCGACATCTGCCTCGGGCGCATCAAGCTCTAGCGCTCCGGCCGTCGCCGCCTACACCGCCCTCGTGGCCTTCCCGGCCTTCCCGGTCTTCCCGGTCGTCCCGGTCTTCGCCGCGCTCACCGTTTTCGCTACCGTCAGGCCCCGCCGCCGACGCGCCATCGTCCGGCGGGACTTCGCGCGGCAGCGCGTCGATGAGCGGCACGTCCCATTTGCCTTCACGCAGGATCTCGGCCAGATGCGCCCCATCTAGCGCGTGACGCTCCATCTGCCGGGCCAATTCCTCCACGTTCAGCGCGAATTTGGCGACCAGCGGCGAGAGCGTTGCCGTATGCGGGTTCGCCAGCAGCAGCCAGCGCTCGGCCGGCGGTTGCATCATCAGGCGGCCAACCCAGCCCATCCGTTCGAGCCGCAGCAGCAACTCGTTGGCATGATCGAGGCTTGTGCGCATAGCGCGGGCCAGTTCCACCGTCGTGCGGCCATTCCCGCCGGTTTCCCGGTCTTCATTGAGCAAATGGATGAGCGTGAGGCCATCGAGCAGATCGCTGCCCGGAAAGCGCGGGTACTGAAAATGCCCCAGCCGCAGCGCGGGCAGGACGGATGCGATCGTTGCACCGAGCAGCGCCACCAGCCACGACAGATAGATCCACAACAGGAAGATCGGCACGGCCGCAAACGCTCCGTAGACCGCCGTGTATGTCGGAAACTGCCGGATATACAAACCGAACCCGCGTTTGGTCAGATCCAACGCTACAGCGGCCACCACACCGCCGGCGAGCGCATCGCGCCAGTCGACTTTGCAGTTGGGCATGTACAGATACATCAGCATGAACGCCACGGCCGTCAGCGCTGGGGGAATCAAACTAAGCAGCGAGGCGACGGCAGGCGGCAGCGTGCTGACCAGCGACATCGACTGCGTGAAGATGTACGAACTGATCGACAGGCTCACCCCGAACAGCAGCGGCCCGAGCGTGAGCAGGCTCCAGTAGATCAGCAGCCGCTGCGCCAGCGGACGCGGGCGCGGTACGCGCCAGATCACGTTGAACGCGGACTCGACCGTCATCAACGTGAGCACAGCGGTGACCAGCAGACCGATCAGGCCGAACGCGGTAAGGCTCGTGGCCTTGGACGCAAACTGGTTGAGATAGCCGAAAATTTGCGCGTTGACGCTCTCCGGCATCAGATGCTCGATCAAAAAGCCCTGTAGCGAGTCGCGAAACGATTTGAAAATCGGGAAAGCCGTGAACAACGCGAACGTCACGGCAAACAGCGGCACGATGGAGAGAATCGACGTGAACGTGAGGCTACCCGCAACCTGGGGAATCCGGTCGTCCTGAGCGCGCGCAAGCGCGTATTTCAGCAATTGGCGAACGTTGTTCCAGTTAATGCGGGACAGCTTGATCAAATCGGGCTCCTGAATACGGACAGAGAAACAGCAGAGGAACGACATAAGAACGGAAGCAGAACAACCGAGGGGCAACTGAGAAGCCGTGCCACGCAAGGACAAGAGCCACGGTACTCGCGTAGGAACGCCCTATAATACCCGCACTTTTTGCTGGGTTTTCACTCGATACGCACGCTTCATGACCGAAATTCTCGTCTTGTACTACAGCCGTCACGGCACGACCGCTCAACTCGCGCAGTGCATCGCCTCCGGCATCGACAGCGTGCCGGGCGCGCAAGCTCGCGTCCGTACGGTGCCCGCCGTCTCGACGGTATGTGAAGCCAGCGCCCCCGATATTCCCGACAGCGGCCCGCCGTATGTCGAACTGCGCGATCTGGAAGAATGCGCCGGTCTGGCGCTCGGCTCGCCCACGCGCTTCGGCAATATGGCCGCCGCGCTGAAGTATTTCCTCGACGGCACGACGCCGCAGTGGCTTTCCGGCGCGCTCTCGGGCAAGCCCGCGTGCGTATTCACGTCGTCGGCGAGCCTGCATGGCGGCCAAGAAAGCACGTTGCTGTCGATGATGATTCCGCTGCTGCATCACGGCATGTTGCTGATGGGCCTGCCCTACACGGAACCGGCATTGTCGAGCACGCGCACGGGCGGATCGCCGTACGGCGCGACGCACTTCGCGCATGACGGCAACCCGCTCTCGGCGGACGAACGCCAACTGGCATCGGCACTCGGCGCGCGTCTCGCACGCGCGGCACTCAAGCTGGCAGAATGACGTTCTTTGCGTGACTGCGTGGGGAACGCCCATTCAGAGGCGACGCACGCCACACATCACTCCATGCAGTAGCCGTAGTAGTTAAGGCCACCGAGACAGCCCATGACTGCAACACCGCCCGAGTCTGAATCGATCGATCCGCGTGACGTGCCTGCCACGCAGGCAACGCCAGCAGCACCCCATGCCTCTGGTTCGGCCGGTGCGGCCACGGCAGCAGCATCGACTGCCCCGACCGCATCGGCAGCCGCTTCCGCGTCCAGCACGCTACGCCGCATCAGCATCGTCAGCCTGCTCGCGTTGATTGCCCTTTCGGTCGCGTGGGAGCTCTGGCTCGCGCCATTGCGTCCGGGCGGGTCGTGGCTGGTGCTCAAGGCGCTGCTTCTGTTGCTGCCGTTGCGCGGCGTGTTGCGTGGCAATCTGTACACGCTGCAATGGTCGAGCATGTTCATCCTGCTGTTTCTCGCCGAAGGCGTTGTACGCGGCATGACCGATACCGGTCCGTCCGTGCTGCTCGCGTGGATCGAAACGGCGTTGTCGGTCGTGTTCTTCTTCGCCACCGTTTTCTATCTGCGCCCGTTCAAGCGCGCCGCGAAGGCTCGCGCTCAGCAGGCAACGGCAGCGCGTCAGCCGCAATGAACGACACCGCTTTCCTCTCCGCCTGCATCGGCCTGCTCGGCCGTGATCACGTTCTGCATGACGACTCGGACGTCGCCCCGTATCTGATCGATCAACGCAAGCGTTACGTGGGCCGCGCGCTCGCCGTGCTGCGCCCCGCCGACGCCATGCAAACGGCTGCGCTCGTCCGGTTGTGCGTCGCGCACGGCGTGTCGATGGTGCCGCAGGGCGGCAACACGGGGCTCGCAGGCGGCGCGACACCGGACGCGAGCGGGCGGCAAGTGGTCATCAGCTTGCGACGGCTGGACCGCATTCGTCAGGTGGATGCCGACAACATGACGCTCACCGCCGAAGCCGGTTGCCTGCTGGCCAACGTGCAGGCCGCAGCGGCATCCGCGCAGCGCCTGTTCCCGTTGAGCCTCGCGGCGGAAGGCAGTTGCACGATTGGCGGCAATCTGGCGACGAACGCAGGCGGCACGGCAGTGCTGCGTTACGGCAATGCGCGTGAACTATGCCTCGGTCTGGAAGTGGTCACGCCGCAGGGCGAATTGTGGGACGGCCTGCGCGGCCTTCGCAAAGACAACACCGGCTACGATCTGCGCGATCTGTTCATCGGCGCGGAAGGCACGCTCGGCTTGATTACCGCTGCGACGCTGAAACTCTTCGCACAGCCTGCTGCACGCATGACCGCCCTCGCCGCACTCGATAGCTCGGCGCAGGCGTTGGCACTGCTCAATCTCGCGCAGTCGATGGCAGGCCCGCTGCTCACGGGCTTCGAGTTGATGTCGGATTTCTGTCTGCGTCTCGTCGCGCAAGTCTTCCCGCAGCAGCGTTATCCGTTTGCCGAAACGCATCCGCAAGCGGTGCTGCTCGAACTCTCCGACAACGAGAGCGAAGCGCATGCCCGCGATTTGCTGGAACGCCTGCTCGCCGCCGCCATCGAGAGCGGCATCGTGCGCGACGCCATCGTCGCGGCCAGCCTCGCGCAGTCGAATGCGCTCTGGCACCTTCGTGAAAGCATTCCACTCGCCCAGTCGGCTACCGGACTGAACATCAAGCACGACATTGCGGTGCCGGTGTCGCAGGTCCCTGCATTCCTCACCGCGACCGATCCGATCGTGCAAAAGATCGCACCGGGCGCCCGCATGGTGACGTTCGGGCACCTTGGCGACGGCAATCTGCACTACAACGTGATGGCACCGGACGGCGTCGATCCCGAAACCTTCCTGCGCGATTACCAAACGCCGGTCACATCGGCGGTACACGACAGCGTGCATGCCCATCGCGGCACGATCAGCGCGGAACACGGGCTCGGCCAGTACAAGCGCGACGCCTCGGCACACTACAAGTCGCCGGTGGAACTGGCACTGATGCGCCAGATCAAGGCCGCGTTTGATCCGCTCGGCCTGATGAACCCCGGGAAGGTGCTGCCGGACTGACGTGCCGGCGGGCCTCAACGCCTATCACTCGAAAAACCTCTGTTTTCCGTAAAAATATCGTCAATTTCGCGACAAAACGCCGCGAAATCGCGCCACTTTCTTTACAGAAGCGCGATAAAAACCTAAAATCACGTCTTTCCAATAACGACGGAGTTTTCCGTGGGCAGTTGCTCTAGCAGCACGCAAGCGTCGGCAATGACCGACGACGCGTTGGCCCGGTAACCCGCAGTCGCTCCCCGACTGCCGCTGCCGGCTCCCAATGTCGCAGCGGTAGTGCATCGATCGCACCGATCTCATCGGCAGCGATCACGTTTTACAGCACCCCCACCGCAGTTCAGCTATCACCGGATGCGCTCGCGCACCCGGGTACGACACGCTTGATGCGCGTATCGGCTCGCCAGCCCACCGGCAGCAAATGCACGCACGCCTAGCCTGTCGACGCTTGCGTAGCCTTCACGTGTTTCAGCATTCGCAGCACCGCCATGTGCGCGGGCCCAAGGCCTGCACGCGTGCGCTGCATTTCGATGCATAACGCTGCAGAAGCGAAACACGCCGCCAAGCCCCGGCATCCGCCGTCTCAGGCCCGATATCCCGTTATCCCGATATCAGGCCTTTGATTCAGGAGGACCCATGACGCTGCAAATGCTCATCCCCACGCTGTTCGGCCGCCATCGTGCCCGCACGCCCGCCACATCAGCCACGACGACGACTTCGCCGCAATACCGGCTGGTCGTGCTCACGCTCGCCTCGAAAGCCAGCGCTATCGACGTCAAGGTACGCACTGCCCTTCAAACCCATCAACTCAAGCTGGAAACCGCCGCGCGTGCCGACCGCTCCGGCGGCTACCTGCTGGAACTCGACTATGTCCTGCGTTGCGAACGCAGCCGACGCGCCGCGCTGGTCCACCTTGTTTCCACACTCGGCGATACCCCCGGTGTTCGCGCCATTCGCTGGGAAACCGCGCCGAATGAAGCAGGGCGCTAACGCCTGATCAAGACCGCCCGCCAAGGGCGACCGAAGCCCCTTTCCGCTGCCAAGACCGGTTCAGATCGCCTCGGAAAGGGGCCTTCAACACTCAAACCTATACGTTCACGTGCAGGTTGTGTTACGATGCGCCATTCTTGATCGGAGGCGCAGCCATGCCCGCAGATCCCACCGAACACGCATCTCCCAGCGACGACGCCCTGCTGACGGTCAGTCAAGCCGCGACGGCACTCGGCGTCACGGCGCGCACGCTGAAGTACTACGAGGAACTCAATCTCGTCGTGCCCGCCCGCAGCGAAGGCCGTTACCGCATGTACACGCAGGCCGACCTCGCGACCTTTGGCCGCATTCTCCGCATGCGCTCGCTCGGCTTCTCCATCGCCGCCATCACGGAAATGCTCAAACGCCCCATGCGACTGGTCGAAGCCGGCAAGTCACGCATGAACGACGAAGACCTCCAGGTCGTGCGCGACGCCCTCCATTCGCAACTCGAAACGCTGCGCGAACGCACCGCTCAAGTCCGGCGCGAACTGCGCGAAGCCGAAAAAATGGAAGCGCAAATCACCCACGACCTCCAATACATCGACCAACGGCTTCAAGGTGTTCCTGCCGACGAGTTACTCGCCGAACGTGCGGCCAAACTGCGCAAACAGTAACCCCCTTGCCCGCCATGACCTCTGCCACCCCGCCCACCGGTTCCGCTTCCGCACCGCCGCCCCGCGCGCCGGTGCCGGGCGGCGCCAACAGTGCCAGTGGTAACGGCTCGCAGCGCCCCCTGCGCGCCGAAGCTTATCGCTACGCACTGGGCCTCATCCCGGGACTCGAATTCTTCGAGAACGCGCTGCTGGTCTACTTTGCGGTCTACGTCTCGGGCGGCGTCGACGCCTCGCCCAAAGAATTCGTCTGGATGACGACGGCCTACGGCATCGCCTCGGTACTCGCCATCCTCAAACAACAATGGTTCGTCGAACGCATCGGCTACCGGCGTTATCTCACGGCCTCACTGCTGCTCTACGCGTGCGGCGCTGTCCTCGCAGGAACCAGCGAGAGCGTCACGCAACTCGTCATCGCCCGGGCCTGTCAGGGCTTCTGCGCGGGCAGTTGGATGAGCTCATGCCGGATCCTCGCGCAAGTCAGCGTGCCCCCAGAGCGTCGCGGCAAAACGGTACAGACGTTCGCCCTGTTGCTGTTCACGGGCTCGGCCGCCGCCCCACTCATCGGCGGCATGCTGGTCTCGGCGTACACATGGCGCACGCTGTTCCTGTGCACCGCGCCACCCGCCGTGCTGCTCGCCGCCCTCGCCTGGTTCGCGATTCCCGATGTCGGCCGGCTGCGTGATCGCGCCACCGGTGGCAGTTACCCGTTTGCACCGTTCATGGCGTTCGCGCTCGCGATGGGCGCGTTTCAGGTGGTGCTTCAGGAAATGCGCTACACGCTCTGGCTGCAAACGCCCTGGCTGCCGCTGCTGACGGTGGCCGGCGTGGGCGCGCTGGTGTGGTTCGGCTACCACCAGTGGCAACACCCGGCACCGTTCATCCGCCTGCAATCGCTGCGCCGACGCGAGTTTCAGGTTGGTCTGCTGCTCTACGCCGCCTATTACTATCTGGCGAATACGCAGAGCTATCTGATGCCGCGCCTGCTCGAACAAGGGCTGGGCTTCACGGTGGAACGCACGGGGCAGTTGCTCGGTTATTCGGCGCTGCTGACGGTCATCCTGCTCATGGCCTATTTCCGCGTAGCGAAGTTCATCACGCGCAAGAAGTACCTGATCGTGAGCGGCTTCGTGATGACCATCGCCACCAGTCTGTGGCTTGGCGCCATGCCGCCGGACGCCGGACAAAATCAGCTCTACGGCGTGCTCGCGCTCAAAGCGGTATTCGGCATCTTCACGGTGCTGCCGGTCGCCAACCTCACGTTCCGCACGTTCGATCACGAAAGCTTCGTGCACGGCTACCGGCTGAAGAACATCCTGCGCCAGCTCTCAGGGTCGTTTGCCGTGTCGACCATCGTGGCGTTCGAGCAGCATCGCGAAGCCTTGCATCGCACTCGCCTCACGGAAGTCGCCAACCCGTACAACCCCATCTTCACGCAGACGCTCGACACGCTCGCCAATGCGCTCGCGCACGCGGGGGTCGCGCTCTCGCAGGCGCACGGCGCGGCACTTGCCCAGATTGCACAGATGATCGAACGGCAGGCCGCATTTCTGTCGTTCATCGACGGCTTTCATTTCATCGCCATCGTGGCGCTGTGCGGCGCGATATTTGCAGCGTTCCAGAAGCAGCTAAATTAGAATCGTGACGTGCCCGCCGGATGGCTCGCTCATATATGCACACGGGTTCAAGCTTGTTCGTGCCAGCCCGCTTCCGGCGCCCCACTCTTGCTGTTGCTGCCCCGGCCGTCATGCTCAAAGCCTTGCTGTCACGCCTCATGCCGTCGCGCACGCCAAGCCGCGCCATCGACGATGACCTTTGGCGCGAAGTCGTCGATGCCCTGCCGTTTCTGGCCACCCGCAGCGCCGCCGATCTGGACAAACTGCGCGCGCTGGCTGGCGATTTTCTGGGCGGCAAGCACTTCTCCACGGCCCATGACCTGCCGCTCACGGAAGCGATGCAGGTGTCGGTGGCCGCACAGGCCTGCCTGCCGATCCTCAATCTGCCGCCCGCGCTCTATCGCGGCTGGTCGGGCATCGTGCTCTATCCCGGCGAGTTTCTGATTCGAAAGACAGTGCAGGACGAAGACGGCGTCGTGCACGACGTGGCACAGGAGGCCAGCGGCGAAGCCTGGGATGGCGGCCCGGTCGTGCTTTCGTGGCAGGACGTGCAAGCCAGCGACGTGCTGGCCTACAACGTGGTGATTCACGAGTTCGTCCACAAGATCGACATGGAGAACGGCGAAGCCGATGGCGTTCCCCCGCTCATCCGGCGCCTGCACGGCGATCTGACGGAACAGGTATGGTGCGAGGTCTTCGACCCGGCGTACGAGGAGTTTTGCCACCACGTGTCGAATGTGCCGGACGCTCACTGGGACGCCTTCGCGTCGACCTCGCTGCTCGACCCGTACGCCACGGAGCACGAATCGGAGTTTTTCGCGGTCTGCGCCGAAGCGTTCTTCGTCGCCCCGGTGGCGTTCCGCACCGAATATCCGGCCCTGTACACGCTGTTTTCCCGGTATTTCCTGCAAGATCCGGCCGCGACACCGCCAACGGCCGGCGAGGCGCCACCACCCAGCGCGCCAAGCCTATGAAATCGTTGCGGAATTCCGGATTTCCGTGGCATAATGCGCGTTTTGCTCACCCGGAAAGTGGTTGACGCCAATTCAGTCGCACAAGTTTGTATCAGTTCAAACGTGCGCGGCGGCGTTAGCGGGGAAACTCCCGCGCAGACTGGCTACCGACTTAACCTAAGGTCCATCATGAAAGAAGGCATTCACCCGAATTACCGCGAAGTCGTGTTCAAGGACATGACGCCGGGCATCGACTTCCAATTCATCAGCCGCTCGACGATCCAGACGAAGGAAACCGTTGAGATCGACGGCAAGTCGTACCCGCTCGTGAAGCTGGATACGTCGTCGGCATCGCACAACTTCTACACCGGCGAAACGCGCATCATGGATGCCGAAGGCCGCGTCGACAAGTTCAAGAAGAAGTTCGGCACGCGTGCCGGCGGCAAGGTCGCCTAAGTTTTACAGGCGACACACCGCTCAACGCAAAACTGGCCCACGGCACGTCCGGCGGGCTGGTAAATCGGGGAGAAATCCCCCGGCGTTGGAAAGCATCGGAAAGGGGCAGCTCAGGCTGCCCTTTTTTGTTGGGCGTGGCCTGCGCCATGCTGCGGGTTACTGTCATACTGTCGGCTTTTCTGGTTTTCCCCGAATTTTCTCCTGAGCCATTTCTGGCTCGCGCCCTGTTTTTCCGCGATCCGGCCACATGGCCGGTAACGTCGTCCGGCCTATGAAACGAGTTCGCATCACCGCCTCTGCCACCAGCGCGCTTCCTCGCTCGCTGCTCTTTGCCATTTGCGTCATCTATGTGCTGGCGGGGTTGTTTGGTCGCGATCCGTGGAAGAACGAAGACGCCGCCGGCTTCGGCATCATGTGGACGATGGCGCACGGCCAGTTGTCCGACTGGCTGCTGCCGAATATCGCCGGCAAGCCGATCTACGACGCCGGTCCGCTGGTCTCGTGGCTGGGCGCCCTCGCCATTCGCACTTTCTCGTGGCTCGACGCGCCGGACGCCGCGCGCATCGTCACCGGCTTGTGCTTCTACGCCACCTGCACGTTCATCTGGTACGGCACCTATTTGCTGGGCCGCCGCCCGGAAGTGCAACCGTTCAAATATGCCTTCGGCGGCGAACCCGAACCGCGCGACTACGGCCGCACCCTCGCCGATGGCGCGCTGCTGATTCTGCTCGCCTGCTTCGGTCTCGCCGAACGCGGTCACGAAACCACCGCCACGGTCGGGCAACTGACGCTTATCTCGATGGCGATCTACGGTCTGGTGCGCAGCCTCGACAAGCCGCGCCAGGGCGCGGTCTGGTTCGGCCTCGCCCTCGGTGGCATGGCGCTCGCGTCGTCGCCGCTGATGACGCTCTCGCTGTGGATTGCGGGCATCGCCGTGGGCGTGCTGTGCCGGGCCGTGCCGCTGCGCATGCTGCTGGTCGTATCGACCCCCGTCGCGCTCATCATCGCCTGCGCATGGCCGCTGGCCGCACTCAAGTTCGCCGATGGCGCACGTAGCTGGCTGGGCGAATGGGCCGACATCGGTGTCGACGCCTTCAGTGGCCCGTCGATCAACTCGCTCAGCTACATCACCAAGAATCTGGCGCTGTTTGCGTGGCCGGCATGGCCGCTGGCCGCCTGGTCGCTGTACTCGTGGCGCGGCATGCGCCGTGCCCCGCACATTGCCATTCCACTGGCGCTCGCCGTGCCGGTGCTGGTGCTGATCGTGTTGCAGGCGCATCAGGGCAATCAGCTCTTCATGCTGGCCCTGCCCGCGCTCTCGATCATCGCCGCATTCGGCCTGCCGTCGCTCAAGCGTGGCACGGTCAACGCGATCGACTGGTTCGCCGTGCTGTCGTTCACGGTGCTGGCCGGCTTCGTGTGGATCGTCTGGCTCGCAGGCGTCTTCGGATTCCCGGCTCAGATCGCCCGTAACCTGCGACGACTGGTGCCCGGTTTTGTGCCGGAATTCAGCTGGGTGACGCTGATCAGCGCGCTCGCCGTAACCGGCGCCTGGGTCACGCTCGTGGCGTGGCGCGTGTCGCGCAGCCCGAAGGTCATGTGGCGCAGCGTGGTGCTCTCTTCGGGCGGCACGACCCTGATGTGGGTGCTGCTCATGACGCTCTGGCTGCCGGTAGTGAACTACGGCCGAACGTATCGCGACGTGGCCGCGCAGATTTCGGCCCACCTGCCCGCGGACTACACCTGCATTCGCACAGTACGCGTGGGCGATGCGCAGCTCGCGTCGTTCGCCTACTTCGGCAAGATGCGCTTCGGCTCAAGCAACGACGATTGCGACGTGCTGCTGCGTCAGGACTCGCAAGACTATAGCGAACCGCTTTCGCTCGCCCCTTACGAATGGCGTCAGCTCTGGGAAGGCCGCCGTGCGGCCGACCGTGACGAACGCTTCCGCCTCTACGTGCTGCAAGAGCGTCCGTGGCGCCGTTCGGCGCGTCCGCGTTGACCTCTTCCCCTCGTCCCATGTGGCATGACATCAAACGCATCGCCGCGCTCGCGTGGCCGGTTCTGATCGGCCAGCTCGCGGTCATCGCCTTCGGGGTGATGGACACGGCGATGGTCGGGCGCGCCTCGGCCTTCGATCTGGCCTCGCTCGCCCTCGGCGGCTCGATCTACATCACCGTGTACGTCGGCCTGATGGGCATTCTCGTTGCGCTCTCCCCAATCGCGGCCCAACGCTTCGGCGCCGGTGAGCGACTGGAGATCGGCGAGGAAGTGCGTCAGGCGATCTGGCTCGCCCTCTTTCTGGCGATTCCGGGCTTCCTGCTCCTCACGCATCCGCAATTCATCCTGCGTCTGTCGCAAGCCAATCCTGAGTTGGAAGTGCGGGCAAGCGCGTATCTCCAGATTCTGGCGTTCGGCCTGCCCGCCGCACTGCTGTTCCGTGTGTACTCGTCGCTGTCGACGGCCGTCGCGCAACCGCGCATCGTCATGGCCATTCAGGTCACCGGTCTCGCGCTGAAGGTGCCGCTCAATCTCGCCCTGATTTACGGCGTCGAGCGCATCGGCATTCCGCCGCTGGGCAGCACGGGCTGCGCCATTGCCACGACGGCGATCAACTGGGTGTCGTGCGCGCTGGGGCTCACGCTGATGGTGCGGCATTCGAAGCTGCGCGAGTTCGGCATCTTCTCGCATTTCTGCTGGCCGCAATGGCACGCCATTCGTACGCTGCTGAAGCTCGGCGTGCCGATGGGATTGAGCTACCTGATCGAAGTGACGGCGTTCTCGTTCATGGCGATCTTCATCACGCGCCTGGGCGACACCACACTGGCCGGTCACCAGATCGCCGCCAACCTCGGCGCATTGACGTACATGCTGCCGATGTCGATCGCCATTGCCACCGCGACACTCACGGCGCAGGCCATCGGCGCACGCAACTTCAGCGCCGCTCACCTCGTCGGACGCCACGGCATCCTGTTCGCCGGCATGCTCAGCGCAGGGCTGGCGAGCCTCGTCTGGCTCACCCGCCCGTGGATCGTGGAAGCCTACACGACCGACCCGGCGGTGGCCGCCGTGGCCACCCCACTGCTGGCCTTCGTCGCGTTCTATCACCTGTTCGACGCACTGCAAGTGAGCGCCGTCTTCGTGCTGCGCGCATGGAAAGTGGCGGTCATCCCGACCGTCATCTACGCGGTGTCGCTGTGGGGCGTCGGTCTCGGTGGCGGCTACGTGCTGGGCTTCGATAGCTGGGGGCTCTCCCCGACGTGGCTGCACGGCGCTACCGGCTTCTGGTTTGCCAACGGCGCGAGCCTCGCGGTCGCGGCGTGCGGCCTGCTGTGCTACCTGCGCTGGGTCGCAAGCGCGAAAGGCGGACGAGGTCTGGCGAGCTAACCCGCGAGCCCGCCCCGTTCCCTTGCGCGGCTTCGCGCTGGCGCGCGCTAGTTTGCTCGAACGGCCAGATCCAGCGCACTGAAGAACCCGTCGTACACGTCTTTCTCCAGCACAGTCTCGGTTCGCGCATCGCCATTGCTGTCCCACACGGTGCGATCGAACCGCACCCGCACCAGCGAACCCCGTTCGACCTGCTGAACCCGATCACCCCGCTCACCCCGATCACCCCGATCACCCGGCTTGCCCGGTTCGCCCTGCGCTGAGCGCACGGCGACGATCACCGCCATGCGCTCGTGATCCGGCTTGGCCGGCAGAGCACCGATGCGCGACTTCAGGACACCCCGCGCAATCTGCCGCCATTTCGGCACCAGCACCGTGTTGCGCTCGGCCTCGACGACACCCGTCTCGGTGTCGACCGAAACCGGTGCGTAACCCTCCTTGGTGAGTGTTCTGGATATCGCTTCGAGGATGCGCGCCTGCTGCGTTTCCGCGAACACATGATCCCGCAGTTGCCGTAGCGTCTCGCGTTGCGCGTCGGTCAGATCGACGCTGACCTGCCGCGAGCTATAACGCACCAGTTGCCCGCCGCTGCCCGTCTCCCGCTCGTTGGCCGGCGGGCTCGCGCAAGCGGAAATCCCGGCGAGCAACGAGAGACCGGCGATGACTGACCCCACACCCGCCACCGTACGGCGGGTGCTTCCGCTGATACGACAGACTGAAACGGGAAAGCCAGGCGATTTCACGACAGGGATGTGCGGCGCAGAGAGATGACTCATGAGCTTAGGAGGACGAGAGAGCGCACCTATAATAGGAACCCGCGATGCTCGCCACAAACGACTTATTCTTGCTAACGCATTAGCCGTTCTACAAGGTTCCGCCATGCGCCCCCTGCGCCCCTCGCGCCGACTGCCGCCCTTGAACGCCCTGCGAAGTTTCGAGGCCGCCGGCCGGCTGAACAGCCTGACGCTTGCCGCCGAAGCGCTGAACGTCACCCAGAGCGCCGTCGCCCAGCAAATTCGCGTGCTTGAATCCTTTTTCGGCCAGAAACTGTTCGAACGCGATGGCCGTACCGTGCGCCTGACGGTGCGCGGCCGCCACTACTGGACGGACGTATCGGCCTGCCTCGGCCGGCTCGCCGAAGCCACCGAGCAGATGCTCGACGGCACTCACCACTTGCCGATTCGTGTGAACGCCTCGACGTCGTTCACGCACGCGTGGCTGCTGCCGCAACTCGCTCATTTCCGCAGCCATCATCCCGACATCGAGGTGGAAATCGTCACGACGCCGGATCAGCACGTCGGGCAAATCGACGAAACAAGTGACGTCGTGATTCGCCGATACACGCCGGAACTGCGCCGCCAGGGCTTCGTCTCGAAACCCTGGTTGCGCAGCGAGGCGGTGGCGGTCTGCGCCCCGGACCTCCCGTCGCTTGAAGCGTTGCACACCCCCGCCGATCTGCTTCATGCCCCGCTGCTGCACTACGCGGGCCTGCCGCAAGGGTGGCAATACTGGTTCCATTGCGCGCAAGTCAGCGTGGGCGAAACGTTACGCGGGCCGATCTTCGACGAGTTTCTGCTGGCGCTGCGCGCGGCGTCGAGTGGACACGGTATCTGTCTCGCCCCGCGCGCCGTGATTCAGGACGATCTCGATCGCGGCAAGCTGGTCGCCCTCTTCGACGACACCGTCCGTCTCGAAGGCCCGCCCTATCACTGCCTGTATCGGGCTGACGACGACCCGCGCCTGGCCACCTTCATCGACTGGCTGGTCAGCCGCGCGCCCGACACACATCGGCCAGTGATCGCCGGGTAGCGCACGGCGGCAATCGGGCCAGCCGAGGCTGCCCGGCAGTCTGCGCACTTCAGGCATACACTCATTCGTTCTGCCACCTTTGAGAGCGCCGGGCGCCCCCGCAGGCTCGCTTCGGCGCACCGCTTCCGAATGCCACAGCAAACGTTTCTCGTCACCGGTGCCACACGCGGCATCGGCTTCGCGATCAGCGCCCTGCTCGCGGAACAAGGCCACCGCGTCGTGGGCATCGCGCGCCATACGGCCGATGTCAATTTTCCCGGCACACTCGTCGAATGCGATCTCGCCGACGTGGATCAGACGCGCGATACGCTACACAGTATCGGCGGGCGCTTCGAGATCACCGGCATCGTAAACAATGCCGGCATCGCGTCGCCACAGCCGCTGGAGCAACTCGACTTCGCCACACTGCAACAGGTGTTCGATCTGAACGTGCGTGCGGCAATTCAGGTGACGCAACACTTTGTTGGCGCCATGAAGGCGCGCCGTTACGGGCGCATCGTCAACATCACCAGCCGCGCCATCTACGGGGGACTGGATCGCACCGCGTATGCCGCAGCAAAAAGCGCGTTGGTGGGATGCACGCGCACCTGGGCACTCGAACTCGCGGAATATGGCATCACCAGCAACGCCGTCGCGCCGGGCCCCGTGGAAACCGAGTTGTTCCGCAAATCGCGCCCCGTCGGCAGCGAAGCCGAGCGCAGAATTCTCGCCACCATCCCCATGCGCCGCCTCGGCGACCCCGCCGAAATTGCTTCGGCTGCCGTCTTCTTTCTGTCGGAATCGGCCAGCTTCGTCACCGGGCAGGTACTGGGTGTCGATGGCGGCGGCAGTCTTGGCGGACGCTCATGACGCATAGTTGTACGACAACAATTCCATCAAGCACATGACGGATCGACGTGAGACTCGATTCGCGCACCGGCGTCGACGGCGCCATCCCTTCCCTGCTCGGATGAACGCCCGATTCAGTTCTGCCGCCGGTAATTTCACCCGCAAAAGGGTATACCCGAAAAGGCATCGGAAAGAAGTTTCCCTAGAATGTTGTCTGACGACATACAACAAGCCTGTATGTACCCACTTACGCCTTCGTCAGACAAGACCTCACTCGCCATGACCCGAACCCCCATCGTTACCGAACTGCGTGTCGTTCCTGTCGCTGGACGCGACAGCATGCTGCTGAACCTGAGCGGCGCCCACGGCCCGTTCTTCACGCGCAATCTGGTGATCCTGAAAGACAGCGCCGGACACACCGGCGTTGGCGAAGTCCCCGGTGGCGAATCAATTCGCAAGACCCTCGAAGATGCACGTCCGTATGTCGTCGGCCAGTCGATTGCCAGTGGGCAGGCGATTCTCGGTCAGACGCGCCGTACATTTGCCGATCGCGACGCCGGCGGCCGAGGCCTGCAAACCTTCGATCTGCGCACGACGATTCACGCGGTCACGGCCCTCGAAGCGGCACTGCTCGATCTGCTGGGCCAGCATCTCGAAGTGCCGGTCGCCGCCCTCCTCGGCGAAGGCCAGCAACGCACTGAAGTGGCCATGCTGGGTTATCTCTTTTTCATCGGTGACCGGCACGCGACGGACTTGCCGTATGACGACAACCGCCACGCCCGCGACGACTGGGAACGCGTGCGCACGGAAGTGGCCATGACCCCCGACGCTGTCGTGCGTCTGGCGGAAGCCGCCCATGCGCGATACGGCTTTCAGGATTTCAAGCTCAAAGGCGGTGTGCTCGAAGGCGACGCAGAAATCGAAGCCGTCACTGCGCTGGCGAAGCGCTTTCCGCAAGCGCGCGTCACGCTCGATCCGAACGGTGCATGGTCACTAGCGGAAGCCATTCGTCTGTGCCGCGACAAGCACGACGTGCTCGCCTACGCCGAAGACCCCTGCGGCGCAGAAAACGGCTACTCGGGACGCGAGGTGATGGCCGAATTCCGGCGCGCCACCGGCCTGCCGACGGCCACCAACATGATCGCGACCGACTGGCGTCAGATGGGCCACGCGATTCAGTTGCAGTCAGTGGACATTCCGCTGGCCGATCCGCACTTCTGGACGATGCAGGGTTCCGTGCGCGTCGCGCAGATGTGTAACGACTGGGGCCTGACGTGGGGCTCGCACTCGAACAATCACTTCGACGTGTCGCTCGCCATGTTCACGCACGTGGCGGCTGCGGCACCCGGCAACATCACCGCAATCGATACGCACTGGATCTGGCAGGACGGTCAGTACCTGACGCAAAACCCGCTGCAAATCGTGAATGGCAAGGTGCAGGTGCCGACGACACCCGGGTTGGGTGTGACGCTCGACATGGACGCCGTGGAAGCTGCCCATGCGCAGTACCTTGAACATGGGCTCGGTGCACGCGATGACAGCGTGGCGATGCAGTACTTGATTCCGGACTGGAAGTTCGATCCGAAGCGGCCCTGCCTCGTGCGTTGAGCGGCCCGGCAAGGGCGTGACATTGAAGGGTGTGGGGCGTTGCGTCGGATATCGATCTGCACCGCTTCACGCCCTTTTTGACGTCTCGGCGAGACGGTTTTGGTGCCTGATCGGAGGGTGTCTGTCACGACACGGCCTTAATGCGAACTAATTGCGCGATATCAGAAATTCACGCGAAACATCCGCAATCCGTTTTTTGAAGAAAATTCAGGTGAATTCGTGCTGAAATCCGACCTCGCAGCGCACGCTGGGATTGCCTAAAATGCGCTGCACCAAAGAAAAAAGCCTGTCCAACTTTCGTTGAACAGGCTTTTTATTTGGCGGAGCGGACGGGGCTCGCCTACACATGCGCAGGCCGCGGAATCGCTTGCAAGCGATTCCCTTCGATCCCCGCCGGGAGCCGCGAAGGCGGCTCCCTCCGCTGCACCAAAGAAAAAAGCCTGTCCAACTTTCGTTGAACAGGCTTTTTATTTGGCGGAGCGGACGGGGCTCGAACCCGCGACCCCCGGCGTGACAGGCCGGTATTCTAACCAACTGAACTACCGCTCCAAACTTGCTGCGGCATCGTGATGTCAATCACTTTGCTTTCCTGCTAGTTGTCCGGCATTGCAGCATTTTCATGCGCAGATCACCGAACTTCGTAGGTTTTGGCGGAGCGGACGGGGCTCGAACCCGCGACCCCCGGCGTGACAGGCCGGTATTCTAACCAACTGAACTACCGCTCCAAAACCGACAAAAAAACCCGCCAAACTTTCAGCGGGCTTTTGCCACCGACTTCGTGGCATTTTCAAACTGACACCGACTCGCTACCGGCACCAATTCTGGCGTCCCCTAGGGGATTCGAACCCCTGTACTCACCGTGAAAGGGTGATGTCCTAGGCCTCTAGACGAAGGGGACAAAATCGTCAAACTTTGTCTGTTTCGCTTTACTGCATTTCGCGAAGAACGCTATTCTAAACAACATTTCTTCGCTTGTGAAGCTTTATTTTCAAGTTTTTTGCATCGTTTTTGCAAGAATCTTGCTCTTTCGACGCGCCTGAAAATCAAGCTTCGGAATCCGTGGTGGAGGTAAGCGGGATCGAACCGCTGACCTCTTGCATGCCATGCAAGCGCTCTCCCAGCTGAGCTATACCCCCCGAACAGAGAAATGAGATTCTAATGACAAACCCATTTCCTGTAAATACCCCTCCCGCACTTTTTCCGCATTATTTTGCCGATTCGTGCGAAAAATGAAAAACGGCGACTCCACAGAGTCGCCGTTCTCATTCAACGCGGCAGCATGCAAGCACACTACCCCGCCGAAACCACTGAAAAGCCGAATTGATTAGCTCAACTACCGGCTCGTCGTGGCTTACCCTTCGTGCTTGGTCACAACCGCTGCGCCAACGCGCTCTTCTTCGGTCAGAGCCTTGTGCGACAGACGCAGACGGCCCTTGTCGTCCTGCTGAATCACCTTCACACGCACCGACTGACCTTCCTTCAGGTAGTCGTTGATGTTGTTGATGCGCTCATTCAGGATTTCCGAGATGTGCAGCAGACCATCCTTGCCCGGCAGCACCGAGACGATCGCGCCGAACTCAAGCAGCTTGAGCACGGTGCCGTCGTAGACCTGACCCACTTCCACTTCCACCGTGATCAGTTCAATGCGACGCTTGGCTTCAGCAATACCTTCAGCGCTCGGGCTGGCGATGGTGACCACGCCGTCGTCCGAGATGTCGATGCTGGTGCCCGTTTCTTCGGTCAGCGCGCGAATCACCGAACCACCCTTGCCGATCACGTCACGGATCTTTTCCGGGTTGATCTTGATGGTGACCATGCGCGGTGCGAATTCCGACAGCTCCGTACGCACGCCCGACTGGGCTTCGGTCATCTTCTCGAGAATATGCAGACGGCCTTCCTTGGCTTGCGCCAGTGCCACTTGCATGATTTCCTTCGTGATGCCTTGGATCTTGATGTCCATCTGGAGTGCGGTCACGCCGTTCGACGTACCTGCCACCTTGAAGTCCATGTCGCCCAGGTGATCTTCGTCGCCGAGAATGTCGGTCAGCACGGCAAACTTGTTGCCGTCGAGGATCAGGCCCATGGCGATACCGGCGACCGGCGAGGTCAGCGGCACACCAGCGTCCATCATGGCGAGGCTGCCGCCGCACACCGATGCCATCGACGACGAACCGTTCGACTCGGTAATTTCCGACACCACACGCACGGTGTAGCCGAAATCGTCAGCGCCCGGCAGGCAAGCCACCAGAGCACGCTTGGCCAGACGGCCGTGACCGATTTCGCGACGCTTGGGCGAACCCACGCGCCCCGTTTCACCCGTCGAGAACGGCGGGAAGTTGTAGTGCAGCATGAAGCGGTCACGGTACTCGCCTTGCAGCGCGTCGATGATCTGCTCGTCGCTCTTGGTGCCCAGCGTGGCCACCACGAGTGCCTGCGTTTCGCCACGCGTGAACAGTGCCGAACCGTGCGCACGCGGCAGCACGCCGGTGCGAATCGAGATCGGACGCACGGTGCGCGTGTCGCGGCCGTCGATACGCGGCTCGCCTGCCAGAATCTGGCTACGCACGATCTTGGCTTCCAGATCGAACAGGATGTTGCCGACTTCGATCGCGTCCGGGGCAGCTTCGCCCTTGGCAGCAGCAGCTTCACCCAGCTTGGCCAGCACGTCGCTCGTCACGGTACGCAGTTCTTGCGTACGTGCTTGCTTTTCACGCGTCTGGTAAGCGGCGCGCAACGAGGCGTCAGCCAGCTCGGTCACTTGTGCGATCAGCGCTTCGTTCTTGCCGGCCGGGGTCCAATCCCACTCAGCCTTACCACCGTCACGCACCAGGTCGTGAATCGCGTTGATGGCCGTTTGCAGTTGCTCGTGACCGAACACCACAGCGCCCAGCATCACGTCTTCCGGCAGTTCCTTGGCTTCCGATTCCACCATCAGCACGGCTTGTTCCGTACCGGCGACGACCAGATCCAGTTGCGACTTGGCGATCTGCTCACGCGACGGGTTCAGCACGTACTGGCTGTCGACGTAGGCAACGCGTGCGGCACCAACCGGGCCGTTGAACGGCAGACCCGAGATGGCCAGCGCGGCCGAAGCACCGATCAGGGCCGGGATATCGGCCGGCACTTCCGGGTTCAGCGAGACAACCTGCACCACCACCTGGACTTCGTTGTAGAAGCCTTCCGGGAACAGCGGGCGGATCGGACGGTCGATCAGGCGCGACGTCAGCGTTTCGTTTTCCGACGGACGGCCTTCACGCTTGAAGAAGCCACCCGGGATCTTGCCGGCGGCGTAAGTCTTTTCAAGGTAATCGACGGTCAGCGGGAAGAAGTCCTGGCCTGCCTTGGCCTTCTTGGCGCCAACAACCGTTGCCAGAATGACGGTATCGTCCATGTCGACGAGCACAGCGCCCGACGCTTGACGAGCGATCTCACCCGTCTCCATGCGAACCGTGTTTTGGCCCCACTGGAAAGACTTGACGACTTTATTGAACATTTGCACTCCTTTATCGAATCGCGCGAATGCAGCAGCGGCGCGATATCGCTGCCGGGGTGGTCCCGACGCCGCACAGGGGGGAGTGTTATGCCATTCCAGCGTTGCTCGGCGCGTTGCCGTGCTGCTCTCTGATGCGACCCTGGAATGACACAAGCCCTGCTTGCCGACGAGGCCCCGTAACTCGGAAACCCGGTGCGAGGACCGGGCTGGCCGCCTGAAAAACATCAAAATGATGCTCATCTGGCGTCGCCCAAAAACAAAATGCCTGCATCAGCACGCTGATACAGGCATCTCGTCGTAATCGTAATCGCTTACTTACGCAGGCCCAGCTTCTCGATCAGGGCGCGGTAGCGGTCAGCATCCTTGCCCTTGAGGTAATCGAGCAGCTTACGACGACGGCTCACCATGCGCAGCAGACCGCGGCGGCTGTGGTGATCCTTCATGTGAGCCTTGAAGTGCGGCGTCAGTTCGTTGATGCGCGTGGTCAGCAGCGCAACTTGCACTTCGGGGGAACCGGTGTCATTGGCCGTGCGGGCGTATTGCGCCACGACGTCCGACTTCTTGATTTCTGCGTTCGACATTTGCTTTCCTTGGATACAAGCGGTCACGGAAGAATGGCCGTGCCGTGAACTTACAAAAACATGCGCGACATCGCCGCGCATAAACAAAAACTGCAAGTGCGCGATTATACGGGAATTGCCATCAGGCCGCCACAATTTTCCGCGCCCCGCCCCAGCGGGCGGGCCTGACGCCTCGATTTCGGCGCGAAAAATCCAGAAATCCTCCGAACAATCGGCCCAAAATCACCCGATTGTCGCGAAATTCGCACCAATCATCGCTGCCGTGCCATCCGGCAGGTGCTCGGCAGCGCCACCTTGCTGGCGGGCAATTCCATCACCGTCTTGAAACCGTAGCCCGAGCCTTCGTTGTCGAATTTCACGCCCGGCTCGCCGGCACGGCGCATCACCGAGACATACAACGGCTCGATCATCTGGTGATCGTTCGGGCGCATCCATGCGTCGGCGGGCGCCTCGCGAATCCGGCGGTTCTCCAGCGCACGGCCCACGGTCGTCACGTCGGTGGTTCCTGCCTGTTCGAGTGCGGACGCGATCATGTCGATCATCACGCTCATGCGAAGCAGCGGATAGTCGTCACGGGCCTCCGGATAACGCGCGCGAAACGCCTTGTAGAAGGCATCCGAGGCCTCGCCACCCACGTTCGGGTGCCACTCGGCCACCGCATACACGCGCCCCACCCCGGCGTCACCGAGGGCGGCAGGCGCGCCGAGTGCGTTGCCATAGAACGTGTAGAACTTCAGCTCCATGCCTTGCTCGCGCGCCGCTTTCACCAACAGCGTGAGATCGTTGCCCCAGCTACCGGTCACCACCGTATCGGCACCGGCGGCGCGGATGCGCGCGAGGTACGGCGTGAAATCCTTCACGCGGCCCACCGGGCTGAACTGCTCACCCACGATCTGCACGTCGGGACGCTTCGCTCCGATCATCTGCCGAGCCAGCCCGGCGACCTGCCGGCCGAAGCTGTAATCCTGATTGAGCAGATAAACCTTCTGGATGCTCGGATCTTCTTTGATCGCCTCGGTCAGCGCCTGCATGCGCATCGCGGCATTCGCGTCGAAGGCGAAGTGCCAGAAGCTGCATTGCTCGTTGGTGAGCGCGGTATCGACCGCCGAGTAGTTGAAGAACAGCATGCGCTGGCCCGGCTCGCGGGCGTTGCGCTTGTTGATCGCGTCGATCAGTGCTGACGCCACCGCCGAGCTGTTGCCCTGCAAGACAAAGGGAATGCCCAGATCACCGGCCGCCTTGAGCTGCACCAAACTGTCTTCGACCGCTCCCTTGCTATCAAAAACGGTGAGTTCGAGCGGATGCGCGCCGTCGCGCAATTTCACGCCGCCACGGGCGTTCACGCGCTCGATCGCGAAGCGCAGATTGCGCTCGACCATCGCGCCCGCATTGCCGAACGGCCCGCTCATGCCTTCGATGAGCGCGAGGCGAATCGGCGGCGCAGCGTGCGCCATTCCGGTAGCAGCCAACAGGCCAACAGCGCATAGGCACGGCAACAAGCGCGCCAGCAAGACGTGAAGTTTCATCGAGGCCCCAGTAACTCTCTCGGCGCGAATCATAACTGCCCGGTCCGCACCCGGCAAGCCGCGGCACCCCACGATAAGTCACACAGCGGTATGCTAGCGGCATGCCGCTGTGCGGTATTTCCGCGTCAATGCGAGGCTATTCATGACCCTGATTTCCAGAGTGTGCGCAACGCTTGCCACCACCGCGCTGGCCCTGTCGCTCACCGCCTGCTACACCCCGGCATGGCAAACCTTGTCACCGAATCTGTCGCAAGCCGACGTTCAGGCCCAGCTCGGCAAACCGAAGGAGGTCTATCCGCTCGCCCCCGGCGTCACCCGATGGCTCTACCCGACCAAGCCGTTCGGCGAAGAGACTATTGCCGTCGATTTCGATGCACAGGGCCGTTTGCTGAAAACCACGCAGGTCCTGTCCACCCCCGAGTTCAACAAGGTCGAAATCGACAAGTGGACCAAGACCGACGTGCTGCATCACTTTGGCGAGCCGGTCGAGACGTCGGCCTTTCCGCTGATGAAACGTGAAGTCTGGACTTACCGCTTCAAGCAGGATGACGTGTGGTTCACGATGATGAATTTCTACTTCGATGTCGATGGGGTCGTGAAGACCACGCAGATCAGCCCCGATCCGCTGCACGAGAAGCGCGACAACAACATGTTCTGAGCCGCTGGCTCAGGTCGCGGGCGGGCGCCACGAAATCATGCCCTGCGTGCGCGCCCGTACATCGATCGGCGCCAGACATGACGCGAGCGCCTCGTAGCCGCGCGCACCGGGATACGGGGCAACGCTGAACGGCGGCGCGTGATTTGCCGGGCACAGGATCAACAACTCATCGGGCTCGACGGCGCACAGATCGAGGATGTGCACCGAGCGCGTCATCAAAATCAACCGCTGGGGCGACATGGCCGCGCGATGGCGCAGGAAGCGGATCAATGCCTCCTGCGTCGCCTGATTCAACCCCTGCTCCACCATGTCGACAACGACGACAGGAGAGGTGCGCTTCTCGTTGGCCTCATTGGCCTCATTGGCCTCATTGGCCTCATTGGCCTCATTGGCCTCGTTGGCCTCGTTGGCCTCGTTGGCCTCGTTGGCCTCGTTGGCCTCGTTGGCCTCGTTGGCCTCGTTGGCCTCATTGGCCTCGTTGGCCTCGTCAGCTTCACCAACTTCGTCAACCGAGTTGGCTGCGCCATCCTCGTCGGCTTCAAGTGCCATCAGCAGCGCACGCAAATCGGCGCTGGCCTCTCCGCCCGCTTCCAGAATCCATGCGGTGGCTCGATCGATGCGCGCCATGCGCGCAGCGTCGTCAGCCGAAGCCCGCACCAAAGCGGGTGCACCTTCCGGCGCGGATCGATCCAGACCAACAAACGTGGCACCCGGTATCGATTCGGCGAGTTGCATCGCCAGCCGCGTCTTGCCGCTGCCCAACGGGCCCGTGAGAAACGTGATCGCTGGCAGATCCTGCAATTCGAACCACTCGCCGCCCCACGGCCAAGGCAGCGCGAAGCCGACGTCCAGCGGCACCCTGCCCGACTCGTCGTGACGCTGATCGCGCAGCAGTTGTGTCAGCGCGCCGGACGCCGGCATCCGTCCATTGCGAAGCTCAGCACGCAGTTCGCGCACCCGGGCGATCTGGTGCGCGCGGGCTGCCATATCGCGCAGCAGCATCGCCTCGTGCAACTCGAGCGCCCCTGCCAGCGCCTGCGCATCGCCACCCAGCACCGCCTTCACCTGCGCCACGCTCAGACCCAGTTTGCGCAGTGCCACGACCTCCCCCGCACGGACCATGTCCTCTGGGCCGTACTGACGATACCCCGCAGCAGTGCGCCCCGGCGCCAGCAAGCCGTGTTGCTCGTAGAGGCGCAGCGCCTTGCCTGATACGCCAAGCTGTCGCGCCGCCTCGGACGCCGTGAGATTTCGATCGGAAGACACCATACATCGCTCCTTCATGGGCTAGGGATGAGCGCATGTTCGGGCCGGCCCCGGGGGCCGGGTCAAGCGAATTGCAAGCGAATTGAGTCACGCCGCCAGAGACGACAAAGCCGCCGCCCTCGTTACAACGAAAGCAGCGGCTTTTTCTATGGCCCGGGGTAAGCGCAAGGCCGGATGAAACGACCGCCGGCCACACCTGTCATTGCATCCCGGCCGCCCTTACCCCCTCACCGGCAACATTACGGCGTGAGTTGCGGGTTGAGCTTCTCGGCCTTCGAATACAGCTTGTTGAGCGCCGACAGGTACGCCTTGGCCGATGCGGCCACGATGTCCGGATCGGTGCCCACGCCGTTCACGATACGGCCGCCCTTCGACAGACGCACGGTCACTTCGCCCTGCGACTGGGTGCCCGTGGTGATCGCGTTGACCGAGTACAACAGTTGCTCGGCACCGCTTTGCACCTGCGATTCAATGGCGTTGAGCACTGCGTCGACCGGCCCGTTACCTTCAGACTCGCCCACCAGTTCCTTGCCCTGTGCCGTGAACACCACGCGCGCGCTCGGGCGCTCGCCGGTCTCGGAGTGCTGCGCCATCGAGACCAGATAGAAGTGCTCGCCGCTCTCCGCCTGCGCTTCGTTCGAGACGATCGCCAGAATGTCTTCGTCGAAGATTTCCGACTTCTGATCGGCCAGTTCCTTGAAGCGGGCAAACGCGGCGTTCACGTCCTGCTCCGACTCCATCTCGATACCCAGCTCCTGCAAGCGCTGCTTGAACGCGTTGCGGCCCGAGAGCTTGCCCAGCACGATCTTGTTCGCGGTCCAGCCCACATCTTCCGCGCGCATGATTTCGTAGGTATCGCGCGCCTTGAGCACGCCGTCCTGATGGATGCCCGACGCGTGTGCAAAGGCGTTGGCGCCGACCACGGCCTTGTTCGGCTGCACGTTGAAACCGGTAATCTGCGACACCAGCTTCGATGCCGGCACGATCTGCGTCGTGTCGATGCCCAGTTCCAGACCGAAGTAGTCTTTGCGCGTCTTGAGCGCCATGACCACTTCTTCGAGCGACGTATTGCCCGCGCGCTCGCCCAGACCATTGATCGTGCACTCGATCTGGCGCGCGCCGCCCAACTGCACACCGGCCAGCGAGTTCGCCACGGCCATGCCCAGATCGTTGTGGCAGTGAACCGACCAGACGGCCTTGTCCGAGTTCGGCACGCGCTCACGCAGCGTACGCACGAGTTGACCGTAGAGTTCCGGCACGCCGTAGCCGACCGTGTCGGCCACGTTGATGGTCGTGGCGCCCTCGTCGATCACGGCTTCGAGCACGCGGCAGAGGAAGTCCAGATCCGAGCGGCTGCCGTCTTCCGGCGAGAATTCGATGTTGTCGGTGAATTGACGGGCAAAGCGCACGGCAAGCTTGGCCTGTTCGAACACCTGATCGGGCGTCATGCGCAGCTTCTTCTCCATGTGCAGCGGGGAAGTGGCGATGAACGTGTGGATACGCGAGGAGTTGGCCCCTTTGAGCGCCTCGGCGGCACGGGCGATGTCACGGTCGTTGGCGCGCGCCAGCGAGCACACCGTGCTGTCCTTGACGATACCGGCGATTGCCTTGATCGACTCGAAGTCGCCGTTCGAGCTGGCCGCAAAGCCGGCTTCGATGACGTCCACGCGCAGACGCTCCAGTTGGCGGGCGATACGAATCTTCTCGTCGCGCGTCATCGAGGCGCCGGGCGACTGTTCGCCGTCGCGCAAGGTCGTGTCGAAAATGATCAGCTTGTCAGCCATGACTTACTCCTGTGGGGATCTCGTAGGGTTTGGTTTGTTCTTGGCGTCTTGTCGTCACGCTTGCCCGGGTGGCAAGCGGCGCGCGCGGGCGGGGCCGGTCGGGAGACGGCGGGCTGCGTGGCGATAGCGGTGCGAAATCATTGCCCAAAAAAACGGCCCGGTCAATTCACAATTGCCGGGCCGTTTTGTCTCAACAGGAGACGAATACCACTATGTCAGGCCGGCGGAATGCGCAGCACCTGCCCCGGGTAGATCTTGTCCGGGCTGGAAAGCATCGGCTTGTTCGCCTCGAAGATGACGTTGTACTTGTTGGCGTCGCCGTAGACCTTCTTCGAGATGGCTGAGAGCGTGTCGCCACTCTCGACGGTGTGATAAGTCGCCTCGGCAGACGCCGTCGACACCGACATCTTGTCGTCGACCTGCGCGACCCCCTTCACGTTGCCGCAGCAAAGCAGAATCTTTTCCTTGGTCGCCTGATCGGCCGCCACGCCGAACACCGTCACGGTGCGCGATGCGCCGTCGAAGGTCACGGTCAGGCCCGTGGCATCGAGGTTCTGCGTCTTGATGTAGTTCTCGATGGCCTCGGCGGCCGTCCGGTTGGCGGCGTCCGCATCGGGGCCAGGCGGGGGCGGCTCGGCGGCTTGCGCCTTGCTGCCCAACAGTGCCTGACCGGCTTCCTTCACGAAGTCCAGAATGCCCATGATTTCTCCTTCGTCACGTAGAACTACGGAAACGGCGCCGAAACCGGGCCCAGCCATGATTGACCGGGAGGTGTCCGCGCCGAGGGGGTACTTCGGAGCCTGCGCTCGCAAGACAACAGTTCACTAGACTACAGCATCGCCATGCAGGTTCACCTGACAATACTGACAGGCAGATGTGACAAGGGGCGTCCCCGGACGCCCCTTATGTGATTCAACCGCGCTTTTACTCGTCCACCTCACCGAAGATCCGCTGGCGGCGGCCCTTCACGAAGCGGATGACCCACAGCACGTAGCCCGAAATGCTGTACAGGCAGAACATGCCGAACAGCACTAGCGGCGGGTCGGACGACACTAGAATGAAGCCGACCATAAACAGCAGCACCACCCCGAACGACACGCGCTGACGCACATCGAGCGCCTTGCCGCTGTAGAACGGTGCATTCGAGACCATCGACATCCCGGCGTAGATCGTCAGACCGAACGCCACCCAGGGCATCCAGAACACGTTCACGGGCAGCTTGTTGTCGATCGTGATCCAGACGAACCCGGCAATGAGCGCCGCCGCCGCCGGACTGGCCAGACCTTGGAAGAAGCGCTTGTCGACCACGCCGATGTTCGCGTTAAAGCGCGCCAGACGCAGCGCCGCACCGGCCACATAGACGAATGCCGCGAGCCAGCCCCATTTGCCGATCTCGTGGAGAATCCATTCGTACATGACCAGCGCCGGCGCCACGCCGAACGACGTCATGTCGGAAAGCGAATCGTATTGCTCGCCAAACGCGCTCTGGGTGTTGGTCATGCGGGCTACGCGCCCGTCCATGCCATCGAGCACCATGGCGAAAAAGATGGCGATAGCGGCCTGTTCGAAACGGTCGTTCATGGCCTGCACGATGGCAAAGAAGCCACAGAACAGCGCCGCCGTCGTAAAGGCGTTCGGCAACAGGTAAATACCGCGGCTGCGCGGGCGTACCGGCAGCTCTTCGTCCACAACCTGGTCGTGGTCTTCGTTCATCGATGCGTCCGCGGAAGGGTTTTTATGACGGCCAAACGGAGAAAGGTGTCTGACATTGTTGCGCAAGCGGCCGCGATGGTTTTCCGGCATCTGAACCTCCTTGACGATGCTAAAGGCTGCGGATCAGGGTCTGTTCACCCTAATTCCGCGACGGATCACCGCTATTGGAACGCGAGAAGCGAAAGCAGTTGCAGGCCGCGGCAGGGTGACGCACCTAATTTCACAAAAATTAGCATCACCCCGCCCGGCCCGGCTTGTTCAAACCGTGCCGATCACAGTTCGGCGAGGATCGTCGAGGTGGCCGACACCTTGTCGCCGATGGCCACGCGCGGACGCGAGCCCAGCGGCAGGTACACGTCGACACGCGAACCGAAACGGATGAAACCGTAACGCTGGCCGCGCGTGAGCGTCTCGCCCGGCTTCACGTAGCAGAGAATGCGGCGCGCGATCAGGCCGGCGACTTGCACGCTCGTAACGATCTGACCGCCCACGTCGATCACCAGCGCATTGCGCTCGTTCTCAAGCGACGCCTTGTCGAGATCGGCGTTGAAGAAACGCCCCGGGAAATATTCCACCTTGGTCACCGTGCCGTCAACCGGGGCACGATTCGAGTGAACGTTGAAAACATTCATGAACACGCTGATCTTCAGCGCTTCACGGCCCGCATAGGGGTCCTGCGTGGTTTCGATGGCGACGATGCGGCCGTCGGCCGGCGAAAGCACGGCGCCTGCCTGCTGCGGCACCTGACGCGGCGGATCGCGGAAGAATTGCAGCACGAACAGGGCGATCACCCAGAACGGCGCGGCCCACAACACGCCTGCCAGAAAGTGCACGACAAGCGCGACGGCGACGGCGATGCCCAGGAAGGGCCAGCCCTCGCGGGCGATGATCGGGTGAGGATAATTCATGCGATTGACTCGCGTCCTTGGGAAAACGGTTGAGTGAGCGGGTCGGCCTGCTTTGGGCCAAACCGTGGCGTGGCGGCATTGTAGCAATGCGCGGGACGAGACGACACTTTTTCGCCATCTGACACGCCCACGTCACAAAAAAAACCGTCCGCCGGGCCGCGGCGGAGGCCACGGCACGGCGGACGGCGAATACGAATGAAACGACTGAAACGACTGAAACGGCCTGAACCGCGACGTCGTCGTTCGTACTTAGTTCTTCGACTGGTCGACCAGCTTGTTCTTGGCGATCCACGGCATCATCGCGCGCAGCTTGCCGCCAACTTGCTCGATCTGGTGCTCGGCCGTGATACGGCGGCGCGAGATCAGGGTCGGCGCGCCTGCCTTGTTTTCCAGAATGAACGACTTGGCGTATTCGCCGGTCTGGATGTCCGTCAGGCACTGCTTCATCGCCTTCTTCGTCTCTTCCGTCACGACGCGCGGGCCGGTGACGTACTCGCCGTACTCGGCGTTGTTCGAGATCGAGTAGTTCATGTTGGCGATACCGCCTTCATAGATCAGGTCGACGATCAGCTTGAGTTCGTGCAGGCACTCGAAGTACGCCATTTCCGGCGCGTAGCCAGCTTCCACCAGCGTTTCGAAACCGGCCTTGATCAGCTCGACGGTACCGCCGCACAGCACGGCTTGTTCGCCGAACAGGTCAGTTTCCGTTTCTTCGCGGAAGTTCGTTTCGATGATACCGGCACGGCCACCGCCGTTAGCGGCAGCGTACGACAGCGCGATGTCGCGAGCGGCGCCCGACTTGTCTTGTGCGACGGCGATCAGGTGCGGCACGCCGCCACCTTGCGAGTACGTCGAGCGCACCGTGTGGCCCGGGGCCTTCGGGGCGATCATGATGACGTCCAGGTCAGCGCGCGGGATCACGCAGCCGTAGTGAACGTTGAAGCCGTGTGCGAAGGCCAGCGCGGCGCCTTGCTTGATGTTTTCGTGCACTTCGTTCTTGTACACGTCGCCGATTTGCTCGTCCGGCAGCAGCATCATGACGATGTCGGCCGACTTCACGGCTTCAGCCACTTCTTGCGTGTTCAGGCCGGCGTTGACCGCCTTGTTCCACGAAGCGCCGTTCTTGCGCAGACCGACCGTCACGTTCACGCCGCTGTCCTTCAGGTTCTGTGCGTGGGCATGGCCTTGCGAGCCGTAACCGATGATCGTGACTTGCTTGCCCTTGATGAGGGAGAGGTCGGCGTCTTTGTCGTAGAAAACTTTCATTTTGAAATTGTCCCGTATTACTAAAATTAAACTGAAATCAGAAAGGATCGAAATCCGCTTACCGCGTTGCCGTTACCGGTCAGACCTTCAGGATGCGCTCACCGCGACCAATTCCCGAGCCGCCGGTACGTACCGTCTCAAGAATCGCCGTGCGATCGAGCCCTTCGATGAACGCGTCGAGTTTCGACGAGTTGCCCGTGAGTTCGATCGTGTAGGTCTTTTCAGTTACGTCAATGATGCGGCCGCGGAAAATATCCGACATCCGCTTCATCTCTTCGCGCTCCTTGCCCACGGCGCGCACCTTGATGAGCATCAGCTCACGCTCGATATGTGCGCCTTCGGTCAGATCGACCACCTTCACCACTTCGATCAGTCGGTTCAGGTGCTTGGTGATCTGCTCGATGACATCGTCGGAGCCCGTCGTGACCACCGTCATGCGCGAGAGCGAACGATCTTCGGTCGGCGCGACGGTCAAGGTCTCGATATTGTAGCCACGTGCGGAGAAGAGGCCGACAACGCGCGACAGCGCGCCCGGCTCGTTCTCGAGCAAAACAGAAATAATGTGCCTCATGGTGTATCCCGGATTGTCCAATTTTGTGGGTTCGCTGCGCCCGTGCACTGGCCTTGGCCGTTCGCACTGCGGCGCGCAAGCGCCTTGTTACAGATCTTCCGAACCCAGCAGCATCTCGCTGATGCCCTTGCCGGCCTGAACCATCGGCCAGACGTTCTCGGTGGGATCCGTTTGGAAATCCATGAATACCGTGCGGTCCTTCAGGCGCAACGCTTCGCGCAGTGCCGGCTCAACGTCCGACGACTTCTCGATGCGCATGCCCACGTGACCGTAGGCCTCGGCGAGCTTCACGAAGTCCGGCAGCGCATCCATGTACGAACTGGAATAACGCTTGCTGTATTCGATCTGCTGCCACTGACGAACCATGCCCAGATAGCGGTTGTTGAGCGACAGAATCTTGATCGGCGTGCGGTATTGCAGGCACGTCGAGAGTTCCTGAATGCACATCTGGATCGAGCCTTCGCCGGTAATACAGGCGACCTCAGCATCCGGATGCGCCATCTTCACGCCCATGGCCGCCGGCAGGCCGAAGCCCATCGTGCCCAGACCACCGGAGTTGATCCAGCGGCGCGGCTTGTTGAACCGGTAGTACTGCGCGGCCCACATCTGGTGCTGACCCACGTCCGAGCACACGAAGGCATCGCCTTCGGTGAGCTTCCAGTAGGTTTCGACCACATGCTGCGGCTTGATGATTTCGCTCTCGCGATCGAACGCGAGGCAGTCGCGCGAGCGCCACTCCTCGATCTGCTTCCACCAGTCGGCCAGCGCCCCGGTGTCCGGGCCATGTTCGGCCGTTTGCAGGTTCTCGATCATTTCGCGCAGCACTTCCTTCACGTCGCCGACGATCGGGATGTCGACCTTCACACGCTTCGAAATCGACGACGGGTCGATATCGATGTGAATGATCTTGCGTGCCGTCGAGGTGAAGTGTTCCGGGTTACCGATCACGCGGTCGTCGAAGCGCGCACCGATGGCGATGAGCACGTCGCAGTGCTGCATGGCCATGTTGGCTTCGTACGTGCCGTGCATGCCCAGCATGCCGAGGAACTTGGGATCGCTTGCGCGATACCCGCCCAGGCCCATGAGCGTGTTGGTCACCGGATAGCCGAGCAGGTCGCAGAACTGGTTCAGTTCCTTCGATGCATCGGCCAGGATGATGCCGCCGCCGGTATAGATATAGGGACGCTTGGCCGAGAGCAGCAGGCTCATCGCCTTGCGGATCTGGCCCGAGTGGCCCTTCGTGACCGGGTTGTACGAGCGCAGCGACACCGACTTCGGATACTCGAAGCGGCAGCGTGCCTTCGACACGTCCTTCGGAATATCGATCAGCACCGGGCCGGGACGGCCGGTCTTGGCGATATAGAAGGCTTTCTTGATGGTGGCGGCGAGGTCGCGCACGTCCTTCACGAGGAAGTTGTGCTTGACGCACGGACGGGTAATACCGACCGTGTCGCATTCCTGGAAGGCGTCCAGACCGATGGCGGCCGTGGGCACCTGCCCGGTAATGATCACGAGCGGGATCGAATCCATGTACGCCGTGGCAATACCGGTGACCGCATTGGTCACGCCGGGGCCAGACGTCACGAGGCACACGCCGACTTTGTCGGTGGAACGCGAATAAGCGTCGGCCGCATGCACGGCAGCTTGCTCATGGCGAACCAGGATGTGCTGGATCTTGTCCTGCTTGTAGAGTTCGTCGTAGATGTAGAGCACCGAACCACCGGGGTAACCCCACAGATGTTCGACACCCTCTTCCTGAAGCGAGCGCACGAGAATCTCGGCGCCAATCATGTCTTCGGAAGTGTTTTGATGGCGAGTTGCTTCCGCCTCGGAGAATTCCGCGCTTGGCATGTTCATTGTCGACCTTTCAAAGTTTCGGCAAAAATTTTGATCGGGTGCTCTCCCCGCGAACTTATGGTCCGGGCTCAAGCTGCGCGTCTAAATGATGGACACACCTTTTAAGCGTGCCGATATTGAGACAATCACAGATATTGCGAACTGGCAAATTTACTGGTTTGCAGCAAAATGGTCAAGCAGGTTTATGCATTTGCAGCATGATTGCGAAGTCCGCTTCGCAACATTCCCACACCATGCGCTATTGCGCCCCATGCTGGTGCACAATCCTTACACGATAGGAAGCCTTTCGAATCATTACGTGTGGCAATGAAGCACACGCGGTGAAAAGCGGTTACATGGGCGCGCGTTTTTGGTAGCATCCGCACCGACTACGCGATCTTTACGTAATCTTTACGCTTACACGGCATTTCAAAGGCGCAGCGGGCAACGCTGCGTGCACCCCACCGGATGGCATCTGACAAGGAACTGGCGGATTTTCTCGCGGGCATCGAACGGCGCGCCTTCAAGCAGGCCGTCTATGCCGTTCGTGACGACGAGGCCGCCCTCGATATCGTTCAGGATGCGATGATCCGCCTCGCCGAGAAGTACGGCGACAAGCCGCCGGCCGACCTGCCGCTGCTCTTCACGCGCATTCTGCAAAACACGATTCACGACTATTTCCGGCGTCAAAAGGTGCGCAACACCTGGGTGACGCTATTCTCGAATCTCGGGGGCGCCGCCGACGACGACCGCGACGATTACGATCCGCTGGAAACCTTGCTCTCACAGGATGGGTCAGTACAGACCGAGAGCAGCGAGGACCAGGTTTCACGGGCGGAAATCCTCTCCATTATTGAATCCGAGATACAGAAGCTACCTGCACGTCAACGAGAAGCCTTCCTCATGCGTTACTGGGAGGACATGGACGTTGCCGAGACCGCTGCCACGATGGGGTGCTCGGAAGGCAGCGTCAAGACGCACTGCTCACGCGCCACACACGCGCTGGCGGCAGCGTTGAAGGCAAAAGGGATCAGGTTATGAGTCACGATCTGGAAACGAGGGAAATTCGCTTCGCACATCGCGTGCGACTGCTGCTTGACGAAGCGTCCGACGCACCGTCGCCGAATATTGCGGCCCGGTTGGCGGCTGCACGCCAGGAAGCGCTTGCGCGCAAGAAGCCCGAACCGGTGGCCGTTGTGCAACCGGCGCTGGTGCTCGCAGGTGTCGGTGCCGTGGGAGGTACGCCGGAAATCGGCGGGCCGCGCCGCGCATTCGACAAACTGGGCCGTCTGGGCTTGCTCTGGCCGCTCGCCGCATTGGTGATCGGTCTGGCGGGTATCGCCTACTGGGAACATCAGCAACACATTCAGGACCTTGCGGACATCGATGCCGCAGTACTCAGCGACGAACTGCCGCTGTCGGCTTACGCCGATCACGGTTTCAACGCCTATCTGAAGCGTGCCCAGTAGTCCCACCCTCCAAGACCGCCCTGTGACGCGACGCAACGTACTTTTTCTGGTCGCCGCGCTTATCGTGGCCGCGCTCGCCGGCACGGCAGCGCTGCGCCGCTCGCAAGCCCCTGAGCCGATCTCCGACGCACCGCCGGTCGTCGCCGATGCCAATGCATCGGGTGCCTCGGCAGCATCGGGCGTGCCCGGTGTCGCCAGTGCAGCCGTCGGCAGCCTCTCTGGCACCGCTGCCAGCGCTCCGGCAGCCGCCCTGCCGTCGCCCGGTGGTTACTGGGCCAAACTCACGCCTGCCCAGCGCGAAGCCCTGTCGCCGCTTGCACAGGACTGGAATCGCATGAGCGATCGCCAGCGCGAAAAGTGGGTCGAAATCGCCAAACGCTTCGATACGCTCTCGCCGGAAGGCCGCAAACGCCTGCACGACCGCATGGCCGACTGGGTGCGCCTGACGCCCGAGCAACGCCAACTGGCGCGCGAAAGCTATCAGAACGCCAAGACATTGCCGCCGGACCGTAAGGCGCAGGTCTGGCAGCAGTATCAGCAACTGACCGACGATCAGAAGAAGCGTCTGGCCGCGGACGACAAGAAGCAGTCCAACCGTCCCAACGTGGTAAGCGCGCCGCCGTCGGGCCGCACAGGCGTCAAGAATCCGTACGCCGCGGTGCATCGCAAGGATGCCGGCACCACCGGCAAGAACGGCAGCCTGCCGGTACCGGGCCCGTCCACGCCGGGCGGCGCGTCGTCACCGGCAGCCGCACCGGGCACGGGCCAGAGCGCCTCGGCCGCTGCCGCAAGTGGCACCGCTGCCGCCGCCAGTGCTGCGAGCGCGAACGGCAATTCGGTCAACGATCGCGGCGACGCCGTCTTCAACTCGGATCTGTACCACCACAACTGATCGCTTGGTCTTGCCAACGCGTCATCAGACGGCCGCCTCCGGGCGGCCGTTTTGCATTGAGGCGCGCCCACGCATAACCCGTTTAACCCGTTTAGCCCGTTTAACCCGTTGGCTGGCCCATCACGGCAATCTTCCGCATAATGGGCGACGCATTGCCCAGTGCGGGCGTGCCACGACCGGCGCACCCGACAATAAGACCTCAGACCACGCTGCGATGACCGACTCCGCTACGACCCGCGATCCCTCGTCCGCCTCACGCGGCGCCCCCTCCGCTGCCCAGTCACGCCCCGGGCCGGCCATGCCCGCGCCCGATGGCGGCAGCTACGCCGTGCCGACGCTGCGCCGCCGCCTGTTGTCGATGGTCTACGAGTCGCTACTGCTCTTTGGCGTGCTGTTTCTCGCGGGCTACCTGTTCAGCGCACTGACCCAGCAACACAGCGGACTGATGTATCGCCACGCGATGCAGGCGTGGTTGTTCCTTGTGCTGGGGGCCTACTTCGTATGGTTCTGGACGCATGGCGGGCAGACACTCGCCATGAAGACATGGAAGATCCGCGTGGTCGATGCCCACGGCCAATCGCTTAGCTTCGGCCGTGCCATTGCACGCTACGTGCTCGCGTGGCTCTGGGTTCTGCCCGCGATGGCGCTCGACTGGACGCTGGGTCTGACCGGCTGGAACAGCGTTGCGCTGCTCAGTGGCTGGATCGTGCTCTGGGCGCTGGCCATGCGTGTCATGCCCGATCACCAGTTCGTGCATGACCGCCTCGCGGGCACGCGTCTCGTGAGCGTACTGGGCAAATGAGTCCACCGCGCGACGCTGGCCCCTCGGGTCCCTCCGGCACCACCGGGGCAGTTCGCCCCTATCGCGCATCGCGCCCGCACGTCATCTTCGGCGGCGTCGAGATTCTGCTCTCGCTCGTCGTCGCCATCGCCACATGGGCCACGTGGCACAGCCCATGGACCACGCTCCTGTGGACGCTGCTCTGGCTGCCGGTGTCGCACGCCGTTGGCCTCGCGGCAGGATTCACCATGGCGGCCAACGCCGACCCCACACCGGAACGCCGCACAAGCGGCGGTACGAACATCGCCATCTGGGCGTATGAGTGCGCGGCCTCGATCCTGCTGCTCGACGTCTACCAGCCGTGGCGCAGCACCGCACCGACAGCCTCACCCACCGGTCCGGCGCGCCCGGTCGCCGTGTTGCTGTTGCACGGCTACGGCTGCAATCGCGCATTCTGGCTGCGCTTTTCGCACCATCTGGCCGATGCGGGATATCACAACGACGCGATCAATCTCGGGCCGATATTCGGTGACATCGACGACTACGCCGAGGCCATCGCCAACGCTACCCAAGCCTTGGCCGAACGCACCCGCCTGCCGGTCGTGCTGGTCGGGCACAGCATGGGCGGTATTGCGGCACGCGCCTGTCTGCGCCGCTTCCCGACGCTGCCTGTCATCCACACCATCACGCTGGGCTCACCGCATTTCGGCACACTGCACGCCCGTCACGGCATCGGACGCAACGTCCACCAGATGGGCCTCGGCAGTGAATGGCTGGTCGCCCTCGCCAACGGCGAAAGCGATGCCGGGCGCGCGCGCATCACATCGATTTACACGTATCACGACAATGTCGTGTATCCCGTGCGCACTTCCGTATTGCCGGGCGCGCGCAACATCGCACTCGACAAGCTCGGCCACGTGTCGCTCGGCACCCATCCGCGGGCGCGGGCGCTCGTGCTGGAAACCCTCGAACGTGTCGCGCAAGGCTTACGCCACGGGGCTTGATGCCGTTTTTCGGCAGCCTCGCCCAGCACGCAGCGTCGATCCCGCATCTCCTCCCCGCCCGCAAACACCCCGCTGTAATCCGCAGTAATCGACACGCCGGCCCCCACGGCATAGGCGCGCAACCCTGTCGCATCGCCACCACGGTCCAAGACACATTCAAGACACGTCCGTGACTGTCATCGTGCCTTCACGAAGGCACGGCGTAATGCACGCATGTTCAACGCGACGTGCGAGCCGCTATGACGACGACACCCACCTTTGAGCTGCCGATCACCCCCCCTGCGGCTCGCGCCGGTCGCTTTGCCGACGCACCACCGGGACGCCCAACCGCCCCGCCCGCTTCGCCCCCCGCCACACCGCCCTCCACGATCGACCTGCCGCCCGACACTCCCGATCCGCTCGATCCGCCGCCCGAAGGCATCACGCGCTATCGCACGATCTGGCTCTCGGACATCCATCTGGGCACGCAGGGCTGTCAGGCCGACTACCTGCTCGACTTTCTGCGCCATCACGAGTCGGACTACCTCTATCTCGTGGGCGACATCATCGACGGGTGGCATCTGCGCAAGGGCTGGCATTGGCCGCAAGCGCACAACGACGTCGTGCAGAAGATGCTGCGCCGGGCGCGCAAGGGGACGCAGGTGGTGTACGTGCCGGGCAATCACGACGAAGCGGCGCGGCAGTTCTGCGGTCTCGCCTTCGGTGACATTGCCGTGCGCGACGAGGCCTTCCACACCACGCTCACGGGCAAGCGCCTCTGGATCACCCACGGCGACCTGTTCGACGGCGTGATTCAGCACGCCAAGTGGCTCGCGTATCTGGGCGACTCGCTCTACACGCTCACGCTGCTGCTCAACCGCTGGTTCAACCGTGTGCGTACGCGCTTCGGTTTCCCGTACTGGTCGCTCTCGCAGTACCTGAAGCATCAGGTGAAAAACGCCGTGAACTTTATCTCGGCGTTCGAGAACGTCATGGCCGACGAAGCGCGCCGCCGCGGTTGCGACGGCGTGGTGTGCGGCCACATCCACAAGCCGGAGATTCGCGAGATCGATGGCCTGCTGTACTGCAACGACGGCGACTGGGTCGAGAGCCTCTCGGCGCTGGTCGAAACCACCGAAGGCGAGTTACGCATCATCTACTGGACGCAAAAACGTGGCGTGCGCGCCACGGCCAAGAGCACGCCGGTCAGCGCCTGAGTGCTTAAGCGCATCAGCGCATCAGCACGTCAGCACTGGCCCCGATGACTTCACCTATGACTCGCGCCACGTGCGCGAAGGAGCGCCCGATGAAAATCATGATCGTCACCGACGCCTGGGATCCGCAAATTAACGGTGTGGTCCGCACGCTGAAGAACACGCGCGCTCAACTGGAAGCCGCCGGCCATCGCGTCGAGCTGCTCACACCGCAGGAATTCCGCACGCTGCCGTGCCCCACCTACCCCGAAATTCGACTGGCATTCTTCGTCGGCGCTCAGGTGAAACGCCGGATCGAGGATTTCGCGCCCGACGCTCTGCACATCGCTACGGAAGGCCCGCTCGGCATGGCCGCGCGCAAGTGGGCCAAGCGCAACGATTTCCCGTTCACCACGGCCTATCACACGCGTTTCCCCGAGTACGTGCAGGCGCGTTTTGGTCTGCCGCTGGCCACCACGTACCGCTTTCTGCGCTGGTTCCACAAGCCGTCGCGCGCGGTGATGGCGCCCACGCCCGTGGTCAAGCGCGATCTCGAAGCCAACGGCTTCAACAACGTGGTGCTGTGGACGCGCGGCGTCGATCTCGACATCTTCCGCCCGCAGGAATCGCATGTGTTAAATTCAGCCCATCCGATCTTCCTCTACGTAGGACGCGTTGCCGTGGAGAAGAACATTGAGGCATTTCTGAAGCTTGACCTGCCGGGCTCGAAATGGGTCGCCGGTGAAGGGCCGCAACTGGCGGAACTTCGCTCGCGTTATCCCGATGTGAATTATCTCGGCATGCTCTCGCAGCCCGAACTTGCGAAGGTGTACGCGTCGGCCGACGTGTTCGTCTTCCCCAGCCGCACCGACACGTTCGGTCTGGTGCTGCTCGAAGCGATGGCCTGCGGCCTGCCCGTGGCGGCTTACCCGGTCACCGGCCCCATCGACGTGATGCATGGGTGCCCGGAAGGCGACGCGGGGGCTTTGCGCGAAGATCTGCGTGAAGCGTGCCTTGATGCGCTCAAGGTCTCGCGCGAAAGTGCACGGGCATGGGCGGAACGTTTCTCGTGGCAGGCTGCCTCAGAAGAGTTTGTTTCGCACCTGCACCCGCGCACGCCCGAGTCGTCATCGCTCGCGCCTGCCCTCTGATCTCCCTCTCAAGCCCGTTGCGGCGAGGAACCTGACGCTTGTTCATCGACCATCCGCCGCCACGCGACAAAACGCCGAATCCGTACAAGGGCAACCGGGGCGTCATGCGCGCCTGGCGTGCATTGAAGTACTCCTTGTCCGGATTCAAGTTTGCCGTGTTCGAAGAGAGCGCTTTCCGGCAGGAACTGGCGCTTGCCGCCATCTTGCTGCCGGCAGCGATCTTTCTGCCGGTCACCGCCGTCGAGCGTGTACTGCTCATCGGATCGATCCTGCTCGTGCTGATCATCGAGCTGGTCAATTCGAGCATCGAGGCGGCCATTGACCGTATTTCCCTTGAACGGCACGAACTCTCCAAACGTGCCAAGGATTTCGGCAGCGCCGCCGTGCTCGTCGCACTCGGCCTGTGCTTGCTCACCTGGGCGTCTCTGGCTGGCCCCGTCATCGTCGAACTCGTTCGCTCCGCGTTTTTCTAAGATCGCTCACGGCGCACCTTCCCATGCTTGGCAGCGCCCCGCTGCCGGGTATAATCGGCGCCGTACCCAGTGATACTTACTTCATAAACGCAAGCGGAGAAACTCCTTCGCCGAGCTTGCCGCCAACCGGGGCCGACAGACATGGAAGCAAAGCCGCCACGCCGAACCCGCGAACGAATTCTTGAGGTGTCGCTTCGACTCTTCAACGAAATCGGCGAACCCAACGTTACGACCACCACGATTGCCGAGGAGATGAAAATCAGCCCCGGCAATCTGTACTACCACTTCCGCAACAAAGACGACATCATCAACAGCATCTTTGCGCAGTTCGAGCAGGAAATCGAAAGGCGACTGCGGCTGCCCGACGATCACAAACCGACGCTCGATGAAGTCTGGACGTATCTGCAATACATGTCCGAGTTTCTGTGGCGCTTCCGTTTCCTTTACCGCGACCTGAACGATCTGCTCGCCCGTAACCGGACGCTCGAGACGCACTTCAAACAGATCGTGGGCCACAAGAAGCGCTTCGCGCGCGAGATGTGCGACATGCTCGTCGCCGACGGCGAAATGGAAATCACGTCGGAGCAGATCGAAGTGGTCACCACCAACATGGTGGTGCTCTCCACGTACTGGTTGTCTTATCAATTCGTGATGAATCCGCGCAAGTACAACGATCCGGAGGAGATCGGCGCGGGCCTGCATCAGGCGAGCTATCACATCCTCTCGCAAATGGCGCCGTATCTGAAAGGCAGCTCACGCGCGATGTACGACCGGATGGCTCACGAATCATCGTCCAAAGGAGTGCAGTAAGGCATGACCCCGGAAGTCAAATCCATTTGTATTTATTGCGGCGCGGCGACCGGCGTGCGACCGGCCTATGCCGAAGCGGCACGTGAGTTGGGCCGTCATATGGCCGAAGCCGGCATCCGGCTCGTGTACGGCGGCGGCAAGGTCGGCCTGATGGGCATCATTGCGGACGCTGTGCTCGCGCATGGCGGCCAGGTCATCGGCATCATCCCCAAAGCGCTGATGGAGAAGGAAGTTGGCCATACCGGGCTGACCGAATTGCATGTGGTCGAGAACATGCACCAGCGCAAGCAGATGATGGCCGACCTGTCGGACGCGTTCATCGCCATGCCGGGCGGTATCGGCACGTGCGAAGAGCTGTTCGAAGTGTTCACGTGGTTGCAGATCGGTTACCACGCCAAGCCGATCGGTTTGCTCAACGTCGAGCAGTATTACGATCCGCTGCTCGTGTTCCTGAAATCGATGGTCACGGAGCAATTCCTCAAGGGCCCGCAACTCGATCAGTTGCAGGTTGCCGCTTCGCCCGAAGCGCTGCTCGAAACCGTGCGCCACTTCAAGCCGTCGCAAATCAATCGCTGGTCCGACCAGCGCACGCAGATCTAAGGGCTCAGACGCCCCACCGCGCGGTCAGTGTGATGGCCGCGCGGGCTTCCCCACGCCGCACCTCCCCGTACCGCCGCCGGCACCTCGCGCGTGCCCGCCTCCCCGGAAATACACACCGCACAGTGCCTCGCCTTGCGCCGTTGCGGCAAGCGTTCACCCATGCCGGGCCTGCCGTTGAACTCTTGTGACGCACGCAACTCAGACATCAGTTGCCCCGTGCCCGCCCGGGTTTCCCTTCCTCGACGAGCGACCTGCCCATGATGTTAAAGATGCTTCGCCCGATGCGGCTCTTGCGTTCTCGCTGGCTGCGCCCGCATGCGGGTCTGTTGCTGCGTCGCAGTCTTTGGCAAGCCACCCCACGCGGTGTGGCGATCGGGCTGGCTTGCGGGGTGTTCTTCGGCATTCTGTTCCCGGTGGGACAGATTCTCGTGGCGTTGTTGGCGGCGGCTTTTCTGCGTGGCAATTTGTTTATCGCCGCGGCAGGCACCTTCATTACCAACCCGTTGACGGTGCCGTTCGTGTATCTGGGGGCACACCGTCTGGGGCGTTGGATGCTGGAATGGTCACCCCGGGAAGAGATCGAGGCGGGCGTTGCGGCGGCCACACGGGCCAGTGAAGGCTTATGGACGCAGGTGACGAATTTCGATTTCGGCGCGGCAACGCTGCATCTGGCCACCGGCCTCGCCACCAGCGCGTGCGTGAGCGCCGCGCTGGCGTACGTCATCGGCTTCTTTGCGATCCGCTGGCACCAGCAGCGCAAGGCGGTGGCGGCAGCACGACAATAGCCGCTCGCCGGCCCCTCACCGGTCGTCAGAACGACGAGCCGGGTTCCTTCAGAAACGCGATTTCCTCGGGCGTCGATGCACGCCCCAACGCCGCATTGCGATGCGGATAGCGCCCGAAGCGCTCAATGATCACCGCATGGCGGCGTGCGTAATCGAGGTTATCGACCATCCCGTGTGACTTGGCGAGTTGTTCGTACAACTCAAGCGAGAGGTGCTGACTTTCGAGCGATTCGTCGTGCTCGAACGGCAGGTAGACAAACACACGATGTTGGGGCGTTGGCAGACGCTGATCGTCGCCCGCCTCCACCAACCGGCGGGCCACTGCCAACGCCCGTGCATCGCCGGAAAACGCCCCCGCCTTGCCTCGGAACAGATTCCGCGAAAATTGATCGAGCATCACGATCAAGGCGCACGCGCCCAACGGCGTGTTCGCCCAGTCGTCGAGTTCGCCCGCGAGCGCTTGCGCGTAGCTGGCGCCGAAACGCGCGCGAATCTCCTCGTCGAACGCCTCTGATTTGCGAAACCACTCCGGCCGGGCCAGCCCGTACACCTCGGCGTCAGGCGTGCCGAACCAGAAATCGAGGACCGCCTGCCATGGCGCGTCGTTCGCCGCGTTCATCGCGTTCGTCGAGGGTGCAGTTGCTGGGGAGTGGTTCGACATGGTGCCTCTCATCTCGGGACGGGAAGCCCGCATGATGCCAGACTCACGCAAACGCCAGCACGACACGGCGCGTGCGCGACGTCTTCTTCTCGATCTTGCTCACACGCAGCGCACCGATTTCCGCCGTGTTGGCCACATGCGTGCCGCCGCAAGGCTGAAGATCGATCCCTTCGATACTCACGAGACGCACACGGCCGAGCCCCACCGGCGGCTTCACGCTCATCGTGCGCACCAGTTCCGGACGCGCCGCCATCTCTTCATCGCTGATGCTGTCGATGCGCACCGCGCGCGCCGCCGCAACCAATGCCGCCAAACCGGCTTCGACAGCCTCGCGCTCGATAGGGTCGTTGGTCACGAAGTCGAGCCGTGCGTATTCCGGCGTGATGCTGCAACCGTCCACCGGATGCGGCAACACGGCGCACATCAGATGTGACGCCGTGTGAAAGCGCATATGGCGAAAACGCCGCTCCCAATCGATCTCCGCTTGCACGACATCACCGACCGACAACCCGGCAAGTGCCTCGGCCTGCCCTTCGGCGGGCACGTGAACGGCGTCGTCAGGCGTCGCGCCTTCGTGCTTCGATTTACGGGTGTCGGCAATCGCGAGACGCGTGCCGTCTGCCAGCACGAACGCACCCGCATCGCCAGCCTGCCCGCCGCCAAGCGGGTAGAACACCGTGCGATCGAGCATGATGCCGTTCTCGTCGATATGAGTGATGCGCGCCTCGCATTGGCGCAGATAGGCGTCTTGTCGGAACAGCGCTTCTGTTGTCATGGTGTCTCCTTCTGGAATTGGACATAGTCGCGCGGTTTCGGCAGTCATGACAAGGGCCAATCCCTCGCTTTCGGACCAGTACGGTGAACGCCGAACGGCGTCGTCCGAGTTCCCGGCTTCTGGCCAAAGTCCCATCGAATGCGTCACGGCGCATGAAGAACCGGTCAGCAATTCCCAATCGATCTGACATTCGCCTCGCAAACCAAAGCAATGTCTGACGGCAACAGAACGGGGCGAGGTGGCCGCTTAGGATGATTCCGAGTGCCGCGGACGATGTGGCATGTAACAGAAAGGAGTCGAGATGAGACCAGAAGCCCCCCACGGCGTGCCACGTCGTGCCGAATCGACCGCTGCCGCGCTGGAAGAACTCGACGGCGATCCGGACGATCGGGCGTCCTTCCTGCATGCCTGCGCCCGCTATGACGCGGGCGATCATGAAAGCACGGTCGCCCACCTGACGGCGCTCTTGCGTAAGCGCCCATTGCATCTGGGTGCCCTCAAGCTGCTTGGCTACGCCCTCTACGAAAGACAGGCCTACGCGCTGGCCGCGAGCCCGCTGATCACCGCCGCCATGCTCGACTCGGAAGACCCTGAGCCCGCGTACGTCGCCGCTTGTTGCCTCATCAAAACGAGAGATCTCGAACTGGCGCGCAGCGTATTACAAGCGGTGACGGAAATCAGCCGCCGCATTCCGCTGCATGCCGAATTCGGTCTCCGGGCCCGGCAACTGCTCGCCACGCTCTGAACACTTCGCTCCCCGAGATATCGCTATGAATTTAAGCTTCAGTACGCATCCTGCCTACGTCGATCCGGCAGCCAACGCCCCCGCCGCCAACGAAGCGGGTGCTTCATCGGCCGGTATCGGCAACGCCCTGACGCAACTGCGGGAAGGCTTCACCGACCGGATCCGGCACTACGCTTCGAAAGTGGCAAACGTGCAGCTTCTCGACCCTGCCCCGGAACGCCGGGAATGTCAGCACGCCATTGCCAAAGGGATGATCGGCACCTCGGCGCGAGTCCTGAGTTTCGTGGTGCCGTTCATGGATTTGAATGCCGCGAAGTACGAGAGCGAGGAAGAAATCAACCGCGAGTGGCTACGCGTGGACTTCGCACTGAGCGTCGCGGTCTCCGGGCTATTCAATACGCTGGCGCAGATCGACCACTACCGCAAGCATCCGGATGCCAATGCGCAGGAAATCAGCGGCATCACGTGGATGAACTGGTTGGCCGAGAAATATGGCGCATCGGAACCCGCCCGAAAACGGTTGGACAGTTTCGAGCACATTGCCGCCTCGACGACGTCGTTCGGCCTGGTCGTCGCATCGCAAATTCATCCCCACGACACCACGAAACAACGAAGCGAAGCGGCCGAGCATTTCGACCGGGATCTGGGCATTACCGCCGCCGCGGCCGGTCTGGCCTCATCGACGGGCGGCCACCTCTACGAGTACGGCCGCAACCTGATGACGGTGCTTCCAGAATGGGTTGGGGAGATCAAGCAACGGCTTTGCGGCGCTGGCCTGACCGCGCCAACGATGCAAGATGACGTCGAGGCTAATGCCGAGACTCCCCTCACGGGAAACGCGTCCGGGGACGTGAGCATCGACATCGATGGCGTCGAGCCGGGAACACACAGTGCTCTCACAGCAAAGACTGCCGTGTAAGCACGCGCCGCGTCGCTGCTCGCTATCACGTCGCAGGGACTGAACCTGCGCCCGTCAACCTGCCCGGTTGCGCATCCAGTCCGCTGTACCGTAGAACGCCTGCATGAGCCGTTCCTGAAGCGAGGCTTCCACGCCGATGTCTTGCATGGCCAGTGCGATGCAGCGCAGCCATTGGTCGCGCTCGCTGCTGGCAATCGGGAATGGCAAATGACGGGCGCGCAGCATCGGATGGCCGAATCGCTCGATGTAGTGGTTCGGGCCGCCGAGCCAGCCGCACAGGAACCAGAACAGCTTGTCGCGCGAGCCATCCATCGACTCAGGGTGCAGGCTGCGGATACCGGCAAATTCCGGCTCCAGATCCATCAAGTCGTAGAAGCGGTCGACGAGTTCGCGTACGCGCGCTTCGCCGCCGAGCAAGGAGAACGCGGTCGGCTGCGCAGGCGTGTCCTGCGCGTCGTCGTCCGCGATCGGGGAAGTTTGGGAAGAGTTTTCGGTCGTCATGGGCGCTATTGTGCCCGAGCGCGGAAGCAAACGCCTTATACCTCGCGCAGCGTGCGCAGCGCCGACTGGCGCAACACCGCCCGCAGGCCGCTCCATCCGCCGGCCAGCGCGCACAGCACGCCCGCCGCAATGCCCAGCAACGGCAGCCAAGGATTGAACGTCAGCGAAAACTCGAACACATAGCGCGCGAGTGCCCAGCCAAGCGCCCCGGCACCGAACGCCGCCAGCAAACCGGCCAGCGCCCCTACCGTCACCAATTCCGCCAGATGCACGTCGCGCAACTGCCGCGACGACGCCCCCAGCGCGCGCAAAATACCGCTCTCGCGCATGCGTTCGTCACGCGTGCCGGCAAGCGCTGCATAAAGCACCAGCACCCCCGCCGCGAGCGTGAACAGGAACAACGCCTGCACGGCATCGATGACCTGCGACAGAATCTGCTGAATCTGCGCGAGCAACGCGCCGGTATCGATCACCGTCACGTTGGGGAACTGGCGCACGAGCGCATCGGCCACGCCCTGCTGGGGCGCATCCAGATGGAACGACGTGATCCACGTCATCGGAAAATCGCGCAGCGCCGCCGGCGGCATGACCACGAAGAAATTCACCCGCATCGAACCCCAGTCGAGCTTGCGCAGGCTGGTGATCGGCGCATCGATCGTCTGTCCTGTCACTTCGAAACGCAGCGTGTCGCCCAGCTTGAGCCCAAGCGTCTTCGCAATGCCCTCCTCCATCGAAATCTGCGGCGCCGTCGAGTCGCCATACCACTGCCCCGCCGTCACGCGATTGCCGTCGGGCAATGCCGTCGTGTACGACAGATTGAATTCCCGCTCCGCCAGTCGACGGGCGCGTTCTTCCGTGTAACGGTCACCCGTCACGGGCTGGCCGTTGATCGCCGTCATCCGCGCCCGGATCATCGGCGAGAGCTGCACGTCGGGCAAACCGGCCGCGCGCAGTTGCGCCAATACCGGCGCGTCCTGACCCGGCTGGATATCGATGACAAAGCGATTGGGCGCATCGACCGGGCTCGACTGACGCCAGCCGGCGACCAGATCGTTACGCGTGACGGCGAGCAGCAACAACGCCATCAAGCCCAGCCCCAGCGCAACGACCTGCAAGGCGCTGCCGAGTCCACGCCGACGCAGCCCAGCCAGCGCATACCGCCAGCCGATGCCTCCCATCGCGCCGCCCGCCGGACCGCTGCGACGCGCCCACGCGGCCAGCCCGCGAATCGCCAGCCATGCGAGCGCCGCGAACACGATCGCGCCCGCCACGAAGCCCCCCGCCACCATCGCCCCAAGGCGCAGGTCCCGGGCAGCAAACAGCAGCAGCGCGGCGAAGGCCAACGCACTTGCACCATACGCGAGCCAGCCCTGACGACGCGCGCCGCCCACGACATCGCGGCGCAGCACATGCAGCGGTGCCACTTCAGACAGCGGCAGCAGCGGCGGCAAGGCAAAGCCCAGCAGCATCACCAGTGCACTAGCGAGACCGAATGCCGCCGGACGCCACGTTGGCGCAGGCAGCCCCGCCGGAATCACATTCCCCAGTTGGGCCAGCAACGCCCAGTGAGCGGCATAACCGAGCGCCACCCCCAACGCACCGCCGATCAGCGCAAGGCCGACGAATTCGAGTGTCACCATGCCGCGCAACGAACCGCGCGACACGCCAAGACAACGCATGACGGCACACGCGTCGAGGTGCCGCTCGCTATACCGGCGCGCGGCAATGCCGACGGCGACTGCGGCCAGCACAGCCGCCAGCAGCGCTACGAGCGAGAGGAAGCGCTCGGCCCGGTCGAGCGTCTGGCGCACCTGCGGCTGGCCTTCTTCGAGCGATTCGAGATGTACACCACGGGCTTGCTCGGCCGCCGGGGCGGCCCACGTGCGGAATTGCCTGACCTGCGCATCGGTCCCGGCAACGAGCAGCCGGTAGGTGATGCGGCTGCCGAACTGCACGAGACCCGTCGACTGAAGCTCGTCGAACCGCATCATGACGCGCGGTGCAAGCGACCCAAAACCGTAGCCGCGATCCATTTCACGCGTAATGACGGCAGCGATGCGCAGCGAGCGGTTGCCCACGCGAACGTTATCGCCGGGTTTGACGTGCAGCGCGTCGAGCAGCGCCGCGTCGACCCAGACCGTGCCGGGCGCCGGGATATCGGCAGCGGGGGCGTCCGGCGTGTTGGCGGCGGCATCCGCCGCAGTGCGCACGCGTCCACGCAACGGGTAGCCATCGCTGACGGCCTTGAGCGAGGACAACCGGCTGGCGCCGGCCTGACCGTTCTCGCCAATGGCACTGGCCATACTGGGAAAGTTGGCGACGACCGCCGTGGCGAGCCCGTCGGCATGGGCCTGACGGGAGAAATCGGGGGCTAAAGGGGCGTCGCTGCGAACGACGAGATCGGCGGCGAGCATCTGGCGCGCATCGCGCTCAAGCCCGCCCTGCATACGATCGGAGAGAAAACCGACGCTGGAAAGCGCGCCGACGGCCAACAGCAGTGCCACGAGCAACAGGTGCAGCTCGCCTGCACGCCAGTCGCGCAGGAACATCCGCCACGACTGGCGGGCAACATCAGTGAACCCCATCGTTCCTCAATCCTTTGACCCGGGCCAGCACAGAGCGCCAGCCACGCCAGACACGCGGCAGCCACCACCACGCCAATACGACGAAAACCAGCAACATCAAGAGAAAGACGGCCGGCAGGAAGAATGCGAGCGCGAGACCGCCCACCGTGGAAACATCTTCGCCGGCTGAGGCCGCCACATTGGAGAAAGGTTCCGGCGACGTATTGATGAGCGCCCGGCTACCGGCCTTGGCCAGATGTGCCGTACTCGCCAACGCGCCCCCGGCCAGCCCGGCCAGCACGGTCACGGTCGGGTCCATCTGGCCGAGCGCCGCAGCGCCCAGCACGATGCCCGCCGGAATACGGATGAACGTATGCACCGCATCCCACGCGCTGTCGACGAAGGGAATCTTGTCGGCAAAGAACTCGATCGCGGCCAGTACACCGGCCGCCGCCAACACCCACGTGGACGCCAGCACCGCCAGCGACGGCGGCAGATGCAACCACCCGAGACGCGCCGCCAGCCCTGCGCAGAACACCGTCAGGTATAACCGCAGGCCGCTGCCCCAGGACAGCCCTGCGCCGAGCGCAATCGATTCCAGCATGGTGACCCTCGCTGCCGCCGGTATGGCGGCGTCGTGCGATCACGCGCCTCACATTGCCGGCGCGGTAACGGTGTTCAAGGTCGATGCCACCGGCATTTCGGATATCACCGAGTTTGCCGACATCACCGGCATCATCGTTACGGCGTCATTATGCCGCGCGTTGCGGCAACGCACCACCGGTGACATTTTGGGGGCGCTGCGCGGGGGGCCGCTCCGGCTGGCAACGGCCATGCCGGAGCGCCCAGTGCGCTTACGCCGCGGTGAGTTTCAGGCCCACGAGCCCCGCCAGAATCAGCGTGACGCTGGCAATGCGCGCCGCCGAGGCCGATTCACCGAACAGGATGATGCCGAGAATGAAGGCGCCCACCGCGCCGATACCGGTCCAGATGGCATACGCCGTACCCAGCGGCAGCGTACGAACGGCCAACGCCAGCAACCACACGCTGCCGACCATCGAGACGATGGTGAAAACGGACGGCACTAGCCGCGAAAAGCCTTGCGTGTACTTCAGACCGACGGCCCAAGCCACTTCCAGCAATCCCGCAAAGACGAGAAGGATCCAGGCCATGAATGACTCCGATGAATGGACAGATCGGGGTCGTCCCCGGAAGAAAGGTGAATCCGTGCACCGGGTCGTCCCGGCACGACGGGTTCCATCGGAAACCGAATCAACTTCGGATCATTGCCGCTGGAGGCGGACGACGGAACCCCCGGATTTTAGCAAAGCAGGCGCCCTTCCGTAGGACGCCCTACCGGTGACATGGAATTGATCGGGCAGCCGCAATGCGACGGGGAGTCATTGCGTAAGCGATGTAGGGAGTCAGCGCATTAGGGACCCGGCGCGCGCTTCAGGCGGTCGTATCCACTTCCAGCCGATACCCCACGCCCGTCTCGGTCAGGATGTGCTTCGGCTGTGCCGGGTCTGCCTCCAGCTTCTGCCGCAGGTGGCCCATGTAGATGCGCAGATAGTGATTGCTCTCGACGTGCGACGGCCCCCACACCTCCTTGAGCAATTGCCGGTGCGTGAGCACGCGGCCGGCATGGCGAACGAGCGTCACAAGCAAACGGTATTCGATCGGCGTCAGATGCACGGCCTCACCGGCTCGCGTCACCTTTCGGCGCGCCAGATCGATGCTGATGTCGCCAAAGGAGAAGGCTTCGCCCAGCGTCTCGGAATTGCCGCCGCGATGATGGCGGCGCAACTGGGCGCGAATGCGCGCCAGCAACTCCGATACCCCGAACGGTTTCGTCAGATAGTCGTCGGCGCCCACGTCGAGCGCGACCACCTTCTCCGATTCTTCGTTGCGGGCAGACAGCACGATGATCGGCATATCCGTCCAGCCACGCACTTCGCGAATGACTTCCACGCCGTCGATGTCAGGCAGTCCGAGATCGACGATCAGCAGGTCGGGCTTGCGCGTGGCGGCTTCGACCATGCCTTGGCGTCCGGCTTCCGCTTCGTGCACCACCATGCCTTCGGCTTCCAGCGAGGTGCGCAGAAACCGGCGGATCTGGCGTTCGTCTTCAATCACCACGATGGTGATGGTCGGTTCACTCATAACTTTTTGTGACCTTGGCGTCAGGCGAGGCTGGCGATTCAGGTAATTCAGATGACTCGGAAAGATCGTGGTTCAACCCGGAATCCCCCGACGACTCGTTCATGTCAGGCACTTCCGGCTCGACGGGAGGCGTTTCCACCGGCAGCGTGAAACTGAAACGCGCGCCGTGCCCCTGCGGCACGTTGGCGGCCTCGATTCTACCGCCGTGCGCTTCCACGATGGCCCGGCAGATCGCGAGCCCCAAGCCGATCCCGGGCTTGGCCGACTCCTTCTCCCCGCGCATGAATTTCTCGAAAATACGGCCCTCCATCCCGACCGGCAGCCCCGGCCCGTCGTCGCTCACGCTGACTTCCACTTCATCGCCGAGCGTACGGGCGGCAATCTCGATGTGCGATCCCGAGGGCGAGTATTTGGCCGCGTTTTCCAGCAAGTTGGTAAAGAGCCGCTCCAGCAAGACGGCGTCAAAGCGCAGCAGCGGCAGATCCGCCGGCAACCGGGTACTGACCTCATGCCCGGCCAATACGCGGCGGCACGCGCGCAACGACGTACCGACCACTTCTTCGAGCATCTGCCACTGACGATTGAGCTGTACCCCGCCCGCCTGCAACTTCGCCATATCGAGCAGGTTCGTCACGAGCCCCGTCATGCGCTGCGCTTCTTCGTGAATCGCATCGACCAGTTCGGTGCGCAACGGCCCCGGCGTCTCGGCATTGCGGCTGAGCATGCTCGCAAAGCCGACGATGGACGTGAGCGGCGTGCGCAGATCATGCGAAATCGCCGACAGCAGCGAGTTGCGCAGCCGCTCCGACTCCATGGTCACCAGCGCATCCTGCGCAATCTCGACGTAATGCACGCGCTCAAGGGCCAAGGCAATTTGCGCGGCGAAGGTATCCAACAACCGGAGTTGTTCCGGTGTCGCAATCGCCCCCGTCGCGGGGTTATCCGGCGCCACCACCAGTACCCCACGCGTACGCATGGGGGCACGCAATGGCAGGTAGTAGGCGTCCGACGCAGGCAACGTGTCGGTGCCCTGCCCGGCAGCCTGCTGACGGTCGTAGACCCATTGCGCGACGTCCGTATCGATATGCGCCGGCATGGTCTCGGCCTGTGCGTTCTCCACCGGTTGCCGCACACTGCCTTGGCTGTCGGGCAGCAGCAATGCCACGCGCGCCTGAAACACCTCCCGCACGTGGCGCGAGCCGATTTCGATGATCTGTGGCGTCGTCAGCGCCGCTGCCAGTTCCCGCGCCATCGCATAGACCGCGCCGGTGCGCCGCTCGCGCCAGGTCGCCAAGCGCGCCTGAAACCGCAGACTCGTCGTCAGATGGCTGATGACGAGGGCCACCGTCAGCATGACCGCGAAGGTGAGCAGGTACTGCGTGTCCGAGACCGACAGCGACATCTTCGGCGGTACGAAGAAGAAGTCGAACGCGACCACCGACAGGAATGACGCCAGCACACCCGGCCCACGGCCCAGCCGCATGGCCGCGATGATCACGCCCAGCAGGTAGAGCATGGCGATATTGGCGAGATCGAGAAACCGCGTCAATTCCGCCGCCGCGAGCGACACCACCCCACAGATACCGACGGCCCACGCGTAAGCGCGCCACGGCCCGCCCACCAATCCGAGTTCCGGCGCGGTATCGAACCAGTCGCGCCAGTCGCCGCGCACCACACGTTTGTCGGCCGTCGCATCGCCCGCCGCTGGGCCGATCAGCACGACATCCACGCCTCTCGCGAGCCGTATCAATCCCTCATGCAGCGGCGTACGTGCGGTCCACCAACGGCGCGCACCGCTCGCGCCCACCACGATCTTCGACACATTGCGCATCTGCGCATAGGCGAGCAACGTAGGCGCGGCATCGGCGCCGTCAAGCGTCAGCGTTTCCGCCCCCAACTCCTGCGCCAGCTTAAGCGTGGCGTACGTGCCTTCGCGACGCACCTGCGACTGTCGCAAGATGGCCGGGGTTTCGACATGCACCGCCAGCCAGTCGGCCCGCAGGCTCGCGGCCAGCCGTGCCGCCGCGCGTACAAGCGCCACGCCTTCCGGGCCCGGCCCGATCGCGACCAGCAGGCGTTCGCGCGCCTGCCAGATATGACTGATCGACTGATCGGCGCGGTACTCGCGCATCTGCGCATCCACCCGATCGGCCGTGCGGCGCAGCGCCAGTTCGCGCAACGCAATCAGGTTGCCCTTGCGGAAGAAGTTACGCACCGCCCGCTCGGCTTGCGCGGGCATGTACACCTTGCCCTCCCGCATACGCTCGAGCAGTTCATCAGGCGGCAGATCGACGAGTTTGACTTCGTCTGCCAGATCGAACACCCGATCCGGCAGCGTCTCCCAGACGCGAATGCCGGTAATCTGGCCGACCACATCGTTGAGCCGCTCCAGATGCTGCACGTTGAGCGTGGTGTACACGTCGATGCCAGCCACCAGCAATTCTTCGACGTCCTGCCAGCGCTTCGTGTGGCGCTCCCCGGGCACATTCGCGTGGGCCAGTTCGTCGACCAGCGCGACGGCCGGTTTGCGCGCCAGCATGCCGTCGAGATCGAACTCGCGCAGCAGACGCCCGCGATACTCCACCGACTTCTGCGGCAGGACTTCCAGCCCTTCGAGCATTTGGGCCGTCTCTTCGCGGCCATGCGTCTCCAATACCCCGACCACCACGTCGGTGCCTTCTTCGCGCAGCTTTCGCGCCGCTTGCAGCATGGCAAACGTCTTGCCGACACCCGCCGACGCGCCAAAGAAAATCTTCAGCCGGCCGCGCTGCTCGCGCGCTTCGTCGCGTTGCAGTTTGTCGAGCAAGTCGTCGGGGTTCGGGCGTTCAATGCCAGCCATCGGATCAGTCCACCAGAAAGACGCGCGCCATCTCGCCAGCCGGCGAGACATACGCAAAATCGGTTCACATGCCGTGCGCATTCCATGCGCATTCGGTACATCGGGCAAAGCAAAAACGGCACGCGTCGAGGGCGTGCCGCCAATCTACCGCACGCTGCCGGACAAGACCAGCGATTCGCCAGCCTGCCCGGCAGCGCTGCCGGCTTTTCAGACGCTACCGGGCGTCAAGCCATCCAACGCCAGGTTGAGCTTCAGAACATTCACCCGCGGCTCTCCGAAAATTCCCCATTGACGCCCCTGCGTGTAGCGGGCGACGAGGGTTTGCACCGCATCCGGCGTCAGGCCACGGGCCTTAGCGACACGGCTGACCTGATAAGCCGCCGCTACCGGGCTGATCTCAGGGTCGAGACCGCTGGCAGAAGCCGTCACCAGATCGGCCGGCACCGGCAGCGCTGCCGTCGGGTCAGCTTCGCGCAGTGCCGCGATACGGCCCTTCACGGCGTCGGCGAGTGCGGGGTTGAGGGGGCCGTAGTTCGAACCGCCCGACGCGAGACCGTTGTCAGGCATCGGCGCCGTGGCCGACAGGCGGCCCCAGAAGTACTTCGGCTCGTCGAAGTTCTGCCCGATCAGCGATGAGCCGACCGGCTTACCGTCCTTGTAGATCAGGCTGCCCGAGGCTTCGCGCGAAAACGCGACCCGGCCGATGCCGGTCACGACCAGCGGATACACCAGGCCCGTAATGACCGAGAGCACGACGAAGAGGCTCAGCATCGGGCGTAACAGGGTTTTCATGACGTCTATTCCTTAGAGTTCTGCAATGACCAAGTGGGCAACAGCGCCGGCCGATCAGGCCCAGCCCATCGCGGCGATGATCATGTCGATCGCCTTGATGCCCACGAACGGCACGAGAATGCCGCCCAGCCCGTAAATCACGAGGTTGCGGCGCAGCAGCGTTGCCGCACCGAGCGGGCGATACTTCACACCCTTGAGTGCCAGCGGAATCAGCACCACGATGATCAGCGCGTTGAAAATCACCGCCGACAGAATGGCCGACGACGGGCTGGCAAGGCGCATCACGTTCAACTGATCCAGTTGCGGATACGTGGTCGCAAACGCCGCCGGAATGATCGCGAAGTACTTCGCCACGTCATTCGCAATCGAGAACGTGGTGAGACTGCCGCGCGTCATGAGCATCTGCTTGCCGATCTCGACAATCTCGATGAGCTTGGTCGGGTTCGAGTCCAGATCGACCATATTGCCGGCCTCTTTCGCGGCCTGCGTGCCCGTGTTCATCGCCACGGCCACGTCGGCCTGCGCAAGCGCCGGTGCGTCGTTGGTGCCGTCGCCGGTCATCGCCACCAGCTTGCCTTCCGCCTGATACTTGCGAATGGTCGCGAGCTTGGCTTCCGGCGTGGCTTCGGCGAGGAAGTCATCAACACCGGCTTCCGCCGCGATCGCTGCGGCCGTCAGGCGGTTGTCGCCCGTGACCATCAACGTGGTAATGCCCATCTGGCGGAGTTCGGCAAAGCGTTCCTTGATGCCGCCCTTGACCACGTCCTTCAGCTCGATCACACCCAGCGCACGCGTGCCTTGCCCGTCTTGCTCGGCCACCACCAGCGGCGTGCTGCCGCGACGCGAAATTTCATCGACCGACGTCGCCAGCGCCGCCGGCCACACACCGCCGGCCGACTCCACGTAGCGCTTGACGGCTTCGGCAGCGCCCTTGCGAATCTGCTTGTCGGCCAGATCCACGCCGCTCATGCGCGTCTGCGCCGAGAACGGGAGAAACACGGCGTGCAGGCCGGCCATCTCGCGCTCACGCAGATTGAAGCGTTGCTTGGCGAGCACCGTGATGCTGCGGCCTTCCGGCGTTTCGTCGGCCAGCGACGAGAGTTGCGCGGCATCGGCCAGCGTGCGCTCGTCCACACCCGGGGCGGGCACGAACTGCGAGGCCTGACGATTGCCCAGCGTGATAGTGCCGGTCTTGTCGAGCAGCAGCACATCGACGTCGCCCGCAGCTTCCACGGCACGGCCCGACGTGGCGATCACGTTGGCCTGCATCATGCGGCTCATGCCGGCAACACCAATGGCCGAGAGCAAGCCGCCGATGGTCGTCGGAATCAGGCACACGAGCAGCGCCACGAGCACGGTGATCGTGACCGGATGCCCTGCCTGCGTGACCAGCACGCTGTAGATCGAATACGGCAGCAGCGTGGCCGTGGCGAGCAGCAGCACCAGCGTCAGGGCGACGAGCAGAATCGTCAGCGCGATTTCGTTCGGCGTCTTCTGACGCTTGGCGCCTTCCACCATCGCAATCATGCGATCGAGAAACGCCTCGCCCGGGTTGACCGTCACTTTCATGACGATCCAGTCGGACAGCACGCGCGTGCCGCCCGTGACTGCGGTGAAGTCACCGCCCGATTCGCGAATCACGGGTGCCGATTCCCCCGTAATGGCCGACTCGTCGACCGATGCGACGCCTTCGACCACTTCGCCGTCGGCGGGCACAACGTCGCCCGCTTCGACCAGCACGAAGTCGCCACGGCGCAGGCTGGCGCTGTCGATGACCAGACATTCGGCATCACGCGCCGCCGCGCGGAGTTGCTTGGCGGGCACGTTCTTCTTGGCCTGACGCAGCGATGCAGCCTGCGCCTTGCTGCGCCCTTCGGCCAGGGCTTCGGCGAAGTTCGCGAACAACACCGTGAACCACAGCCACAACGTAATGGCGAGGATAAACGGCGCGCTGGCTTCGGCATGCCCTGCGAGGGCCATGCCGAACAGCACCGTGGTGAGAATGCTGCCGACGTACACCACGAACATCACCGGATTGCGCGCTTGCGTAAGTGGGTGAAGTTTGCGGAACGAGTCGACAATGGCCGGCTTCACGATCGAGGGGTCGAACATCGACTTCACAGCCGATGTATGACCCTCGCCGACCGGCCGGGTGACGGTATTACCTGCAGATTGATTCATGAGTGCCTCGAATGCCTCATTTCATTGTTCAATGCGCGCCGATCATCGCCAGATGTTCGGCGATCGGGCCCAGCGCGAGCGCCGGCACGTAGGTGAGTGCGCCCACCAGCAGCACGGTGCCGAGCAACAGCACGACAAAGAGCGGTCCATGCGTGGGCAACGTGCCCGACGTGGCGGCAATGCGCTTCTTCGCGGCCAGACCACCGGCAATCGCCAGCACCGGCACGATCACCCAGAAGCGGCCGAACCACATCGCAATGGCCAGCGTGTTGTTGTAGAACGGCGTGTTGGCCGAGAGCCCCGCAAAGGCGCTGCCGTTGTTGTTCGCGGCCGAACTGAAGGCGTAGAGAATTTCAGAGAACCCGTGTGTCGCCGGGTTGGCCACCCCCACCTGACCGGCTTGCACCATCACGGCGAGTGCCGTGCCGAGCAGCACCAGCATCGGCGTCATGAGCACGGCTACAGCGACCATCTTCATCTCGAACGCTTCGATCTTCTTGCCCAGATATTCCGGCGTGCGGCCGATCATCAGCCCCGCCACGAACACCGCGAGCATCGCGAAGACGAGCATGCCGTACAGGCCTGAACCCACCCCGCCGAAGACCACTTCGCCCAACTGCATCAACAGCATCGGCACCATGCCGCCCAGCGGCGTGAGCGAGTCGTGCATGGCGTTGACCGCACCGCACGACGCCGCCGTCGTCACCGTCGCAAAGATGCCCGACGCCACGATGCCGAAGCGCGTCTCCTTGCCTTCCATGTTGCCGCCCGACTGCGTCGCGCTGACCTGCTGATCGACCCCGAGCGGGGTGAGCACCGGGTTGCCGGCCTGCTCCGCCGAGACCGTCGCCACCGCAGCAATCGAGAACGCAATCGTCATCGCCGCGAGAATCGCAACACCCTGACGACGGTCACCGACCATGCGGCCGAACGTGAAGCACAGCGCCGCCGGGATCAGGAAGATCGCCAGAATTTGCAGGAAGTTCGACAGCGGCGTCGGGTTTTCGTACGGGTGCGCCGAGTTGGCGTTGAAGAAGCCACCACCGTTCGTGCCGAGCATCTTGATCGCTTCTTGCGAGGCGACCGGCCCCATCGGCAACGTCTGCGTGGACGTCACGGCCGGCTGCGTGACCGGCTTGCCAGCGGCGTCCATCTTCGGCTGACCGTCCGGACCGAGGACCGGATTGTCGTAGTGCGTGGCCTGCACCGTCGCGACGTCCTTGTAGGCGTCGAAGTTCTGAATCACGCCTTGGCTCATGAACGCCGCGGCAAACAGCACCGACAGCGGGATCAGCACGTAGAACGTGATGCGGGTCATGTCGACCCAGAAGTTGCCGATCGTTTTCGCCGTATGACGCGCGAAGCCGCGAATGAGCGCCACCACCACAGCGATACCGGTGGCTGCGGACAGGAAGTTCTGTACCGCGAGGCCGAGCATCTGCGTGAGATAGCTCATCGTCGACTCGCCCGAATACCCCTGCCAGTTCGTGTTGGCCACGAAGCTGACAGCAGTGTTCATCGACGAATCGGGCGTGACCGCGCCGAACGCCTGCGGGTTGAGCGGCAGCCAGACTTGCCAGCGTTGCAGCGCGTAGACCGCGAACGCCCCCACGGCGTTGAAGCCGATCAGGGCGATCGCGTAGGCGCGCCAGTGCATTTCCTTTTCGGGATCGATACCGCACAAGCGATAGAGGCCGCGCTCGACCGGGGCAAACCACCGGTTCACGCGCGACTCGCCGGCGAGCACGTTGGCCATGAAACGGCCGAGCGGGCGCGCCAGCACCAGTAGCACGACGAGAAATACGCCGAGCTGAATCCAGGCATTGAGTGTCATGCGAGATCCTCCGGCTTGAAGAGCGCGTAGACGAGATAAACGAGCAGCGCGAGCGTGAGTCCGCCGCTCAGCCAGTACATGGCTGTCATTGCTGCCCCCCTACCGACGCGCAAAACGCGACAAAGCCGACGGTCGCAGCGGTAAACACTGCCATCACGCCGAGATATAACCAATCCATGACAACTCCCTATCGTGTGGCGGCCGGCACACCACGGACGCGACGCGCCCTCGCATGCGCATGCCAGCCGTGATCTGAAAGATACGGATCGGCGCGTAAAGACGGGGACAAAAGGGGTAAGGACGGTGTAAACAACGTGTAAACGACAACGCCCGCCGATATCGCTATCGGCGGGCGTTGTCGTTTGTTTTTGCGGGTCTTCGGGGGGCGGCGCAGTCAGGCTGCCTGCTACCCCCGGTGGATCACTCCGTGACCTGCGAACCCTCGCGCCAGACCTCGATCACTTCCTTGCTCGGTTCGAGATTCAAGTTGACGTTGCGCGGCGGAATCGGCTGCTGGAACCACTTTTGCTGAATGCGGCGGATCTCGCCCGAGCTGAACACATGCGCCAGCGTCGTATCGACAAACTTCTTGAACTGCGGGTCGTCGCGACGCAGCATCAGCGCGTTCAATTCGGTTTCGAGCGGCGCACCTACGATGGCGAAGTCGCCCGGCTCGCGGGCCGTGGCGCGCAAACCGGCGAGCAGCACGTCGTCGAGCGCAAATGCCTTGGCGCGGCCGGTTTCGAGCGTCATCATCGATTCGCCGTGGTCACGCGCCGGAATCACGCGAAAACCACCCTTGTCGGCCTGAATACGTGCCAGACGCTCGCCGGTGGAACCGGCAGACGCCACGAGATTCTGGCCCTTGAGGTCTTCCAGACCGCGAATGTTGTCCTTCTTGTTGACCAACAGACGCACTTCCGACACGTAGTACGGGTGGCTGAAGCCCACTTGTTCAGCCCGCTCCGGCGTGATGGTGTTCGGGGCGCAGTCCAGATCGACCGTGCCGTTCTTCACCAGCGGAATGCGGTTCTGCGGCGTGATCGACATCTCACGCACTTTCAGGTTCGGCATGTTGAGCGCCGACTTGACCGCGTCGACCACGGCGTAGCACAGGTCCATGGTGTAACCCACGGGCTTGCCCTTGTCGTTCACATAGGCAAACGGGATCGCGGCTTCGCGATAACCCAGCGTAATGAGCCCCGTGTCGTGGATTTTCTTGAGCGTGCCCGTCAGATCGCCATTGATCTTCGGCAGTGCAACCACCGCGACGTCGGACTTGGCGGCCTTAGCAGGCGCAGCAACCGCCGTAGAGACGCCAGAGAGGGTACCCAGCGCGGCAACGCTCACCGACAGACTGAGGGCGACGCGTCGGGCGACGACTTTCCAATTCATTTCATGCCAACCGTTCACAGAAAATTCCTATCGCATTAATAGCACGATAGCAATTTACAGAATTGCACCGCCCGGCGCAAAGCCACTTTTCTCATTAGCTTATTCTTGGCGCGATTCTTGGTCTGACGCTCGCCGTGATGCCTGCGGTGACTTCTGCCGCGCGGCTTCCCACAGCGCCTGCACCTCGGGCGACGGCAGCATGTGCAGGTTCACGCCGTAGGGGGGTGTCGGATTCTGGAACCAGTGACCTTGCAGGCGCGCCATTTCACCGCTGCGGAACAGTTCGACCAGTGCCGCATCGACCACCGCCTTGAAGGCCGGGTCGTCTTTGCGCAGCACGAGGGCGTAGTACTCGGGGGTATCGGCCAGCGGTGGTCCCACGACACGGAACGCATCGGGCGTCTTGGTCGTCGTGCGCAAGCCCTGAAGCAGCACGTCGTCGAGCGCGAGCGCCTGCCCTCGTTGTTCGCGCAGCAGATGAAACGCCTCGTCGTAATCGCGCGCCATCAGCAGTTGAAACCCGATCTCCGCCTGACGTGCCCGCACCAGACGCTCTGCCGTCGTGCCCTGCACCACCACGAGTCGAAGGCCACGCATGGCGTCGATCGAGCCGATGCCACTGCCGCGCCGGACCATCAGGCGCACATGCGCCGCGTAGTAGGGCAGGCTGAACGCAACCTGTTCGGCGCGCTCGGGCGTCAATGTCGAGGGCGCACAGTCGATATCGATGGCATCCCCTTTGACGAGCGGTGCGCGCATCTGCTCGATCACCCGCACCGGCACGCTATCCAACTGCGGCAACCCGAGTTCTCGCTGAATCGCCGGCACGATCTTCTGACACAACGCCCACGCCAGCCCCTGCGGCTGCTCGTGCTTGTCGGCAAAGGAGAACGGCACGGCAGATTGCCGGTAACCAAGCTCGATGCGACCACGCTGGCGAATGCGCTCCAATGTGGGTGAGGCAGTTGTGAGGGTGTTCCCGGCGTCAGTCTCTGCCGGCGCCGTCAGTTCGGGCGCGGATGCCGTCGGCACACCTATCGGGGTCGCGCCGACTGGCGCAGCGCACGTAAGGCCCACGCCAGCAGCGGCCACGTAACGAACGGCCCGGCGTATCAGGACGTACCGCCCTCCAGCGGGCAGGCGCGAGTGCTGCGATATCAGTTGCAATATCAGTTGCAATATCCGCGGCAACATCCGGCAAAAGAAGAGAGTCATGGCGGCGTGCTCAAGGTGGGGAAAGTCGCACCTTAGCAATGCCTTGGGCCGGCGCCTACGACCTGTCCTGCGTTTTCGGACTATTCCCCTTGCGCTATTTTCACAAGCACGCTCAACGCGTCTGCGTGAGCAACGTCAGCAACAACTGTTCGTCGTCTTCCGCCGTCGGCGACGTATTGTCGAAGCGCAACAGCCCGGGGAAAGCGGCCGCAGGTGGCAAGATGCGACGCACGCGGTACTCGTCCCAGTGTGCGAGCTTGTACGCGTCATTGGGGTTGGCACGGCTGACGATGCGTGCTTTGGCGCTCGCCTCATCGAGATCGACCCAGACGACATGCACGCTCACGTCGTCCTCTACCCGAAGCCAGCCGCGATCGAACAGCAATCCTTCGCGCAACTCGCGCGAAAGCGGCGCGACCACCAGCACGTTCACGCCAAGCCGCAAGTTCTCGCGCGCCGTCTCCAGCAGCCCGGCGTACTCGGGCTCGCGCAACGTCTGCAAGTACATGGGGCTGTCGCGGTCGTTCGGATTCCCCGTGAGCGCCCCCATCACGGAGGCACTGAACTCGCCGTAGAGCGTGTCTTTGTCCAGCAGGCAGAAGGCCTCGCCGCTGCGCGTAATGAGCGGGCGAATCAGCCGTTTGGCCAACGTCGTCTTGCCCGCACCGGCGTGGCCGCAGAAGAATACGAGGCGCGTCATACCGTCACCTTGCGATTGCGCTTCACGAAGTCCATGGGCACGGTCATCAATTCAGCGCGGCGCTGAGCTTGCGGCGCCATGTGGCCACGGTAGCAGGATCGGCGCTGCTCAGCGCGTCGAACACAGCGAGCATCGACTTGCGGCCCACGTCGTCGCCAAACGTCCGATCGCGCTGCACGATGCTCAACAGCGTTTCGAGCGCCTGTTCGTACGAATGATCGGCCAGATAGCGATTGGCAAGATCGAGTTGCGCCTGAAGATTGTCCGGCTCGGCCTGCACCCGTTGCAGCAATTGCGCGGCGGGTGGCAGGTGGCTGGCTTGCTCGGCGGCGGCCAGACGCGTTTCCAGCGCCGCGATGCGCACATTGCCACCAGCGGCCGTGCGCGGCGAGATCAGCGCCAGTTCCGTGCGTGCGCCCGCAAGATCCCCCATTTCAATCAGCACGTCGACCAGATCGAGTCGAATTTCATCGTGCGCGGGGTCGAGCGCCAGCGCAGCTTGCAGTGCGTCGCGAGCGACTTCCGGCCGCCCCTCGGCAATGGCGTCGCGCGCCACACGACGCGCCATGTCCGCAGGGTTCGGCACGACACGTTCGATGAACGCGCGCAACTGGCCCTCGGGCAATGCGCCGACAAACTGGTCGACAGGCTCGCCATCGACGAAAGCCACGACCGTCGGCAAGCTGCGCACGCCGTAGTCGGCGCAAAGCTGGGCGTTCTCATCGGCGTTGATCTTCACGAGCCGCAGGCGACCCTGCGCCTCGGCTTCGAGCTTTTCCAGCAACGGCCCGAGCGCGTTGCACGGGCCGCACCAAGGCGCCCAGAAATCGGCAAGCACGGGCACTTGATGCGAGACGGCCAGCACGTCGTCGTCGAAACTGGCGAGGTTGGTGTCGATCATATGACCTATAGAGCGTGGTAAATTGCGTGAACGGTGGCCGTTATTCGGCGACGAATCCGTCATGGATTCGACATGGATGCTTCACTAACGACCGCTTGCAGGATGCATGACTGGTTTGATGCATGAATAACGCATGGTAATCGCAAAACTGGGCATATCGGTACGGACGCGCGCGAGCGCGCCGGGTTCCCGTCCCGGCCGTCATCGCCGCCGAGCGCCACACTGAGCGCTGCGCGCCGTCGCATGACACGCTGGGAGGCACATGCACGCAGGCCACGGCACGGCGATCTTCTTTACACAACTGCTTTTGCTGGTACTCGTCGGGCGCTTGCTCGGCGAGGTCATGCAGCGTCTGCGCCAACCCGCCGTGATGGGCCAGTTGCTCGCAGGCGTCCTCCTCGGCCCCTCGGTCTTCGGCGCCTTGCTACCCGCTTGGCAGCACGCAGTTTTCCCCGACAACGAAGCGCAGAAGAAGATGCTCGACGCGGTGTCCGAGCTCGGCGTTCTGCTGCTTCTGCTATCGACCGGACTCGAGACCGATCTGGGGCTCGTGCGGCGCATGAAGCGCATGGCGATCTTCGCGTCCGCCGGCGGCATGATCATTCCGTTTGCCTGTGGCTTCGCCCTCGGCTGGCATCTCCCCGACAATCTGCTCCCGCACCCCGAAGCCCGGCTGGTGACGTCGCTGTTCATCGGCACGGCGCTGTCGATCTCGTCGGTGAAGGTGGTCGCGATGGTGATTCGCGAGGTCGACTATCTGCGCCGCAATATCGGGCAGATCATCCTCGCGGCGGCCATTCTCGACGACACCACCGGGTGGATCATCATCGCAGCCATCGCCGGGCTTGGCGCCAGTGGCTCGATCGATATCGGTCATCTGTCGTTCAGTCTGGGCGGCACGCTGCTGTTCATCGTGCTGTGCTTCACCGTCGGCAAGCGTGCCGTCGCGGTAGCCATTCGCTGGACCAACGATCGCTTCACCAGCGAGATGCCGGTGCTGAGCGCCATTCTGGTGATCACCTTCGTGCTGGCGCTCGCGACCGACAAGCTCGGCGTGCATACCGCGCTGGGGGCGTTCATGGCGGGAGTGATGATCGGGCAATCGCCAATTCTCACCGAGCAGATCGAAGCGCAGTTGCGCGGCTTGATCGTCGCCCTCTTCGCGCCGGTGTTCTTCGGCGTGGCGGGGTTGTCGGTCGATCTCACCATTCTGTTCGACTGGCGGATGCTCGGGCTGGTGGCGGGGCTGATTCTGATCGCCAGCATCGGCAAATTTACCGGGTGTTTTCTGGGCGGACGTCTCGGCGGGATGTCGTCTGCGGAAGCGCTCGCGCTCGCCACCGGGATGAATGCGCGCGGCTCGACCGAGATCATCGTCGCGAGCATCGGGTTGTCGCTAGGCGTGCTGAGCAAAGACCTATTCACGATGGTCGTGATCATGGCGTTGATCACCACGCTGATCATGCCGCCCGTGCTGCGGCGCGCGCTGGTGCGTATTCCGCTGTCGGCCGAAGAGAAGGCACGGCTTGAGAAGGAAGCTGCCGAGGAAAAGGATTTCCTGCCGAATGTCGAACGCATTCTCGCGGCAGTGGACGGCAGTGCCAACGGCCGCTTCGCCGCATGGATCGCGGGGCTGACGGCCGGTGTGCGCGGCACGCTGACAACCGTGCTGGCGCCTGCGCCGGATGATGCCGAGGAAGGTACGCCTGACCGATCGGAGAAAAAACGCGCTGATGCCGATGACACCGCCAACGAGGAAGGTGCCGGACGCCACGCCTATGACATTGCCCTGAGCGCCGCAATGCTCGCTATTCCCCGTGCGCCGGGGACGCCGGGTGTCGACGACAAAGCCAAGGATCGCAAGGACGCCGCCAAAGAAGAAAAACACCCGGACGACACCGCTAAAGTCCTGCGGCGTGAAGCCGAGCGGCTGGTGCTGCGCGAGCGCACGGGCAAAGCGCCGCAGAAGACGCCAGAATTGCCGCACGGGCCGGTCGATAACGACGCAGGTGACGCGAACGGCGCAGCCACCGCCGCGTCCGTTGACGACGATCGCCAACGCGACGCCGACCCTGCCCCCAAGCATGAACCCGTCGGTGAAGCGCACGACGACAAGCGCGTCAGCAACGCAACGGAAGACGGCGAGTTCGTCGCGAGCGATCCTTCCGACGCAGCGCGCGAGCAAGAAGCGAAGCAAGCCGACACCAGCCACGAAGCCACGCGCATTTCCGACGAAATCGGCAAGGGCTACGGTTTTGTGATCGCGGGCTTCGACGCCCCCGGCGAAGAGTCCGATTCCGACGTTCCGCCCCTGCCCTTGCCCACTGGGGTGCTGCCGCTCACGAAGGCGTTCGATGGCGCCATCGCGATCGTCCTTGCCCACGGCGACCACGCGCGCACGCCCGACGCGCCGCTCGATATCCTCGTGCCGGTCTCGGGCACGGACTATTCCCGCCACGCCGCCGAGCTGGCCATCACGCTCGCACGCGCCACCAACGCCCCCGTGACGGCGCTGCACGTCTCGGCACGCATGGCACCGGGGATGATGCACAAGCGCTGGCGCCCACGGTCTCTGCGGCCCGACGCTGCGGAAGCCGCCATGCTTGAGAACCTGCAAGCGCTCGCAGAACGCAATGGCGTGACGCTGCGCACGCGCCTGCTCGCTGGCGGCAAGGTCGACGAAGCGGTGCTGCATCAGATCCATCACGGCAAACACAACCTGCTCGTGCTCGGTGTGCAACCGCGCTTCGGCGACCGTCTCAACTTCGGTGCCATCTCGCATCGCTTGCTCGAAGAGCGCCGCTGTTCGGTGATCGTGCTGAGCGCGTAGCAATGTCGTCCACGTGATTGGCGAGCATAAAAAAGCCCGCAGCCGGAAAATCCGGCTGCGGGCTTTCTAAACAGCAAACGAACCTACTTTGCCGCAGGCTTACGTTCCGGGATCGGAATCCATTCCGTCTCGCCTGGCACGTGGCCCATTTGCTGCGCAGTCCAGGCAGTCTTGGCCTGCTCGATACGCTCGCGGCTCGACGACACGAAATTCCAGAAGATGAAGCGGTCGCCATCGAGCGGCGCGCCGCCCAACAGCATCAATCGCGCAGGTTGATCGCCCGCCACCACGTTCACATCGCTGCCCGGTGCGAGCACGCCCATGCGCTGCTCGGGCAACGATTCGCCGTTCACCGTGACCTCGCCTTGCACCGTGTAGATGGCGCGCTCCGCGTACTCCGGGGGCAACACGAAGGCCGCGCACGGCGCCATTTCCACCGCGAGATAGAAGATCGGCGAGAACACTTTCACCGGTGACGTCTCGCCAAAGGCTTCGCCGAGAATCAGGCGCATATGCACGCCCGGTGCAAAGATGTCGGGCAGCGACGACGCCTCGTGATGCGAGAACGATGGCTCGGTCTCCTCATCGGCTTGCGGCAAGGCGACCCACGTCTGAATACCGTGCACGTCACCGCCGCGCTCGCGCACGTCTTCCGGGGTGCGCTCGGAGTGCACGATGCCGCGACCGGCAGTCATCCAGTTCACGGCCCCCGGCGTGATGCGCTGATCGCTGCCGAGGCTGTCGCGGTGATTGATTTCCCCGTCAAACAGATACGTGACCGTCGCCAGCCCGATGTGCGGGTGCGGGCGCACATCCATGCCCTGCCCCGGCGCAAGCGTGGCTGGCCCCATGTGATCGAAGAAGATGAACGGCCCGACCGTCTTGAACGGCAGGCTCGGCAGACTGCGTTGCACCGTGAACGCGCCAATGTCGCTCGTATGCGGCTTGAGGACGGCGAGAAACGGGCTGGTGGCGCTGGTAGGGCTGGAGGAACCGGTCATGACGCGAAGCTCCTGAACTGGCTGTGGGGGAACGATGATCGATTGTAGAGGACATTGCGCGGCGGCTCCATGACGCATCGGTCGCAATGACCCGCCGCAACGCTCCTATAATGCAGGCATCCCGAAACGCTTTTACTGCGCGCCGCTACGGTGCGCTCAGGCTCATGAACAAAGCATTCGTCAAAGAAGACAGCGGCGACGACGACGATGATCTCGACGCCGGCGCCCCCGAAATTCCTGCGGGCACGAAGAACTACATCACGCCAGCCGGCTATCGACGGCTCAAGGACGAACTGCTCGATCTGATCGACAATCAGCGTCCCGAGGTGGTGAAGATCGTCTCGTGGGCGGCGTCGAACGGCGACCGCTCGGAGAATGGCGACTACATCTACGGCAAGCGCCGCCTGCGCGAGATCGATCGCCGTATCCGCTTTCTCACCAAACGGCTCGACAATGCCGAAGTCGTCGACACGCGTCGGCAGGAAAACGTCGATCAGGTGTTTTTCGGCGCAGAAGTCACTTATGCCGACGGCAAGGGCGACGAGCACACCATCATGATCGTGGGCATCGACGAGGTCGATCTCGACCGGGGCCGCGTCAGCTGGATCTCACCGATGGCGCGCGCCATCACCAAGGCCAAGGTCGGCGACACCGTGCCCCTGCGCACGCCGGCCGGACTCGAACAGATCGAAATTCTGGACGTGCACTATCCGCCATCGGAATGACGGCAGCGCAAAGTCATTAAAGGGAAATCATTGAAACGCCGACGCCGCGCCAGACTGGCGTGCGTCGGCCGTCACATCATCAGAAGGGACCGCGCTCGCGGGCAATACGCATCGCGTGATTGGCGTGCAACTCTTCCTGATGCCGTTCACTCGGACGCTCGCGGGCCACACGCATCACGTCCGGATTCACGCGGATACGGCGCATCACGTTGGCAAGATGCACCCGATCGCTCACCTGAATCAGGAAGCGCAGGGTGGCCGACTCGTCCGGCACGACTTCATCCATCCCGATGTGCACGATGTTCGCGTCCGACGCCGTGATATCGGCCGCCACACGCGAGAACACGCCACGGTTGTGATGCACGAGCACCTTGATGCCGACGTCGAACATGCGGCCCGGCAGCGGTGCCCAGGCCACGTCGATCCAGCGCGTCGGATCTTTGCGATGGATGCGGCGCGCGACCGGACAATCGGTCGTGTGAATCGCCATGCCGAGGCCGATGCCGATATAGCCCATGATCGCGTCGCCCGGAATCGGGCGGCAGCAGGCGGAGAACTGCACCGACATGCCTTCGGTGCCGGTGATGAGCACCGGCGGGCCGACATTCTCGTCGCCGGTACGCGGGGCATCCGGATCGTCCGGGCTGTCGTCGTTCTCGCCTTCCTTGCCCGACGAGAGCACCGCGAGGCGCTTGGCCATGACGGCCGCCACGCGGCGTCCGAGGCCGATGTCGGCAAAGATGTCCTGACGATCCTTGTTGCCGGTCCACTGCGCGAGCTTTTCCCAGATCTCCGGAGAAATCTCGCTCATGGTCAGGCCGTAGCCCTTCAATGCCTGCTCGACCAGACGCTCGCCAAGTTGCACCGATTCGGCAAAACGCATCGTCTTGAGGTAATGCCGGATCACCGAGCGTGCCTTGCCGGTACGCACAAAGCCCAGCCACGCGGGGTTGGGCTTTGAATACGGGGCGGTAATCACTTCCACGATGTCGCCGTTCTTCAACTCGGTGCGCAGCGGCAGCAACTCGTTGTTGATCTTGACGGCCACGCACTGGTTACCCAGATCGCTGTGCACCGAATAGGCGAAATCGAGCGCCGTGGCGCCGCGCGGCAGCGCCATGATGCGCGCCTTGGGCGTGAAGACGTAGACGGCGTCGGGGAACAGGTCGATCTTGACGTGTTCGAGGAATTCGGTCGAATCGCCGGTCTCGCTCTGAATGTCGAGCAGCGATTGCAACCATTGATGCGCGTACTTCTGCACATCGTTCATGTCGGCGCCGCCGTTCTTGTACAGCCAGTGCGCCGCCACGCCCGCTTCCGCAATCTCGTGCATGTGGCGGGTGCGGATCTGAAACTCGATGGGCGTACCGAACGGGCCAACGAGGGTCGTATGCAACGACTGGTAGCCGTTGACCTTCGGAATGGCGATGTAGTCCTTGAACTTGCCCGGCACGGGCTTGTAGAGCGCGTGCAGGACACCGAGTGAGAGATAGCACTGCGGATTCGATTCAACGACGATACGGAAGCCGTAGACGTCGAGCACCTGCGAGAACGAGAGCTGCTTTTCCTGCATCTTGTTGTAGATGCTGAACAGCGTCTTCTCGCGGCCGAAGACGTCGGCACTCACGCCGCCTTCCTTGAGGGCTTTCTCGACGGCGTCGAGAATCTTGCCCACCACCTCGCGCCGGTTGCCGCGCGCGGCCTTGACGGCCTTATCGAGCACGGCGTAACGACGCGGATGGTAATTCGCGAAGCTCAGATCCTGAAGTTCGCGATAGGTATTGTTCAGGCCCAGCCGGTGGGCGATGGGCGCATAGATGTCGAGCGTTTCGCGCGCCACGCGGCGACGCTTCTCGGTCGACGTGACGCCCAGCGTGCGCATGTTGTGCAGCCGGTCGGCGAGCTTGACGAGGATGACGCGCACGTCGCGCGCCATGGCGAGCAGCATCTTGCGGAAACTCTCCGCCTGCGCTTCTTCGCGGCTGCGAAACTCCATCTTGTCGAGTTTCGACAGACCGTCGACCAGTTCGGCGACTTTCGGACCGAAACGCTCAGCGAGTTCGGCCTTCGTCACGCCCTGGTCTTCCATCACGTCGTGCAACAGCGCAGCCATGATCGACTGTGCGTCGAGTTTCCACTCGGCACAGATCTCGGCTACGGCGACGGGGTGGGTAATGTAAGGCTGTCCGCTCTGGCGATATTGGCCCAGGTGGGCTTCGTCGCTGAACTGGAAGGCTTCTTTGATCTGCGCGAGTTCGCTTTCCTTGAGGTACTCCCCAAGCATGCCCTTCAGACGGGCAATCGATACGACCTCGTGCTTGCGCGGCTGCTCGGGCGTCGCGGTCGGACCGAAGAGGTGCCGATACGACTGTTCGAGCAGTGCGTCGATGTACTGCCGCGTGGCGCTTTCGCCCTTTTTCTTCTTGCGCTCGGGCTTGGGCTCCCCCGCTTTGGGTTCATCCGCAGCGATGGACGTGGCCGGTGATTTCGCGTGACTCATACGTGTACCTGCATCGTCGAGCGGCCCGGAACGTCACATCGCATTAGTGCTGTCTCCCGAAAATCAGAGCGGCACTTTCTTGAGCATCTCGATGCCCACCTGACCCGCTGCGATTTCGCGCAGCGCGACGACGGTCGGCTTGTCCTTGTTGTTCTCGAGCTTCGGCGTGTGACCTTGCGCCAGTTGGCGGGCGCGGTAGGTCGCAGCGAGTGCGAGCTCGAAGCGATTCGGGATTTGTTTCAGGCAATCTTCAACGGTAATTCGGGCCATAACGAGGTTCCTTCTCAATATAGGGCGTATTCTATCGCAGCCGGCGAACACTCGCGCAAAACGCGAACGCCAGCCAGCGCGCAGCGATACGTAAAACGGGTTATTCGTCTTCCTGCGGCGAGTGAATGCCGAGTTCGATGAACAGTGATTCGTGACGCGCGCGCTGCGAAGTGAAGCCCAAACGCGTGGCCGTGACCACCGATTGCAGCTCCGCCAGCGCACGCTGGAAGTCTTCATTGATGATGATGAAGTCCGCTTCCGGGGCGTGAGCCATCTCGCCACCAGCCGCCAGCAGACGGCGCGTGATGACGTTCGGTTCATCCTGACCGCGCTTCTTCAGGCGCTCCTCAAGTGCCGCGATCGACGGCGGCAGAATGAAGATGCCCACCGCATTGATAAAGCGCTTGCGCACCTGCTGCGCGCCTTGCCAATCAATTTCCAGCAGCACGTCGTGACCGTCGCGCATCTGTTCTTCGATCCACACGCGCGACGTACCGTAGTAGTTGCCGTGCACTTCAGCGCTTTCGAGGAATTCCCCCTGCTTGCGGCGCGCGACGAAATCTTCTGCGCTCAGAAAGTGATATTGCACGCCGTCCTCTTCACCGGGACGCGGCGGGCGTGTGGTGCTCGAGATCGACAGACGGATCTCGTCGTCCTGCGCGAGCAGTGCGTTCACGAGCGTGGATTTGCCCGCGCCCGAGGGGGCGACCACCATGAACAGATTGCCGGGATATTCGGCGTGCAAGGCGGTTTGCGGGATGGGCGATTGCGGGGACATGCGAGTTACTCCAGGTTCTGCACTTGCTCGCGCATCTGCTCGATATAGAGCTTGAGCTCCATCGACGCATCGGCAAGTTCTTTCGAGGCGGCCTTCGAGCCGAGCGTATTCGCTTCGCGATTAAGCTCCTGCATCATGAAGTCCAGCCGTTTGCCCACCAAGCCCCCCTTGTCGAGGATGTGGCGGGTTTCCTTCAGGTGAGCATCGAGGCGCGTGAGTTCTTCCGCCACGTCGATGCGCACGCCATACATCGTCACTTCCTGACGAATACGATCGGCAATCTCTTCCTTGCCCGGTGCCGCGGCCCCTTCGGGAATCACGATGCCCAGCGCTTCATGCAGACGATCGACGATCTTCTGCTGATGGCGCGCGACCAGTTCCGGCACGAGCGGTTGCAGGCCCGTGAGGATCGTTTCCATGCGTTCGATACGCTCGATCAGGCTTTGCTTGAGTTGCGCGCCTTCGCGCTTGCGCACGTCGACGAGGTCACCGATGGCAGCGCGGCCGGCGTCGATGACGGCTTCACGCAGGGCTTCCGCCGTGACCGACTCTTCGCCGAGCACGCCCGGCCAGCGCAGAATTTCACCGGTGCGCATCCGTTCCGCATCGGGAAAGAGCGCGAGCACCTGTTGTTCGAGATCGGCGAGCTGGCGCACGGCGTCGATATTCAGCGCGCCATTCACACCGCTTTCGGGGCGTTGCACGTTGATACGGATGTCGACCTTGCCGCGCGAGAGCTTGGCCGTCAGGCCTTCGCGCAGTGTCGGTTCGCACGCGCGCGCCTCTTCCGGCATACGGAAAGCCAGATCGAGGAAGCGCGAATTAACCGTGCGCAATTCGACCGACACGCTCGCGCCTGCGGCTCCATCGGCATGCGCAATGTCGCGCGTGACGCTGGCGTAGCCGGTCATACTATAGATATTGTTGTCTTTCATCGGGGTGACCGGTACCACGCGCCCATGACACTTTGTCAGCGGGACGGATGCAGCAGCCGGTTTTGCATGCATGGATGAAATGCGATTATCGCATTTTCCGGCCGAAGGGCTGGCGAATCGCGTTTAGCGATACCATTCGGGTATTGCTGCATAAATTCACCCTCGCAGGACACTCTCACATGACGCAAATCACCCGCCCGGACGGCCGTGCGCAAAACGCACTGCGCCCCGTGCGCATTACCCGCCAATACACCCGTTACGCCGAAGGTTCCGTGCTCATCGAATGCGGCGAAACCAAGGTCATCTGCACCGCCAGCGTCGAAGAAAAGGTGCCGGGCTTTCTGCGCGACTCCGGTCAGGGCTGGCTCACAGCCGAATACGGCATGCTGCCGCGCGCCACGCACACCCGTAGCGACCGCGAAGCCGCACGCGGCAAGCAAAGCGGCCGCACGCAGGAAATCCAGCGTCTGATCGGCCGCTCGCTGCGCGCCGTGTTCGATCTGGAGAAATTCGGTCCGCGCACCATCCAGATCGACTGTGACGTGCTTCAGGCCGACGGCGGCACGCGTTGCGCCTCGATCACCGGCGCGTTCGTCGCCGCGCACGACGCCGTGTCGAAACTCATCGCCGACGGCAAGCTCGAAGCGTCGCCCATTCGCGCCCACGTGGCGGCCGTGTCGGTCGGCATGTACCAAGGCCAGCCGGTGCTTGACCTGAACTACGCGGAAGACTCCGCCTGCGACACCGACATGAACGTCATCATGACGAGCGAAGGCGGTTTCGTGGAAATTCAGGGCACCGCCGAAGGCACCCCGTTCACGCGCGAACAAAGCAATGTGCTGCTCGATCTGGCGGATGCCGGCATTCGTCAGCTGATCGATGCGCAAAAGCGCGCGCTGGGAGTGTAACGATGGCGATGCAGAAGATCGTGCTGGCGTCGAACAACCCGGGCAAGCTGCGTGAGTTTGCGTCGCTGTTCGAGCCGCTCGGCATTGAACTCGTGCCGCAGGGCATGCTCGGCGTGTCGGAGGCGGAAGAGCCGCACGTGACCTTCATCGAGAACGCGCTGACCAAGGCACGCCATGCGGCGGCGGCCACCGGCCTGCCCGCGCTCGCAGACGATTCGGGGCTGTGCGTGCCGATTCTCGGCGGGGCCCCGGGCGTCTATTCGGCGCGCTACGCCGCACGTGCGGGTCGTGAAAAGTCGGATGCCGCCAATAACAAGCATTTGATCGAACAACTGGCACCGCACGCCGACAAGCCCGGCTATCGCGATGCGTATTACTTCGCTGCTTTGGTGCTGGTGCGTCATGCCGAAGATCCGCAGCCGATCATTGCCGAAGGCCGCTGGGACGGTGAAATCGTCGACACACCGCGCGGCGCGCACGGTTTCGGCTACGACCCGCACTTCCTGATTCGTTCGTTGAATCAGACCGCTTCGGAACTCGATCCTGCCGTGAAGAACGCCCACAGCCACCGCGCTCGCGCGCTGCGTGTGCTGCTCGAAAAGCTGGGCCGGGAGGCGTGAGCGGTATGACTGAATCCACGATGTCCGTACAGAACTTCCTGCGGCCCGGCAAAATCAGCTTGCCGGCCTTGCCGCCGATGTCGCTGTACGTGCACTTTCCGTGGTGCGTGCGCAAGTGCCCGTATTGCGACTTCAACTCGCACGAGTGGCGTGGCGCGGGCGGCGCGCAGGCGTTTCCCGAGCAAGCGTATCTCGATGCGTTGCGTCAGGATCTGGAGCAATCGCTGCCGTTGGTGTGGGGACGTCCGGTGCATACCGTCTTCATCGGCGGCGGCACGCCCAGCTTGCTGTCGGCCGCCGGGCTTGACCGGTTGCTGTCGGATTTGCGCGCGCTGTTGCCGCTCGACGCCGACGCCGAGATCACCATGGAGGCGAACCCGGGCACGTTCGAAGCCGACAAGTTCCGCAGTTTCCGGGCGAGTGGCATCAACCGTCTGTCGATCGGGATTCAGAGCTTCAACAGCGAGCATCTGAAGGCGCTGGGTCGTATTCACGACGGTGACGAAGCACGTCACGCCATCGAAATCGCGCAGGCGAACTTCGACAACTTCAATCTCGACCTGATGTTCGCGCTGCCGAACCAGACGCTTGCGCAGTGTCAGCAGGACGTGGAAACGGCGCTGTCTTTCTCGCCGCCGCATTTGTCGCTGTACCACCTCACGCTCGAACCGAACACGCAATTCCACAAGTATCCGCCGACCGTGCCCGACGACGACACTGCGGCCGACATGCAGGACTGGATTGCCGAGCGTACGGCAGCTGGCGGCTTCGAGCATTACGAAGTGTCGGCTTATGCGCAACCGCTTCGTCGCGCGAAGCACAACCAGAACTACTGGGAATTCGGCGACTACCTCGGCATTGGGGCGGGCGCGCATAGCAAGATTTCGTTCCCGCATCGGGTCTTGCGTCAGATTCGGCACAAGCATCCGCAACGCTTTATGGAAGCGGCTGCCGCTGGCAGCGCCGTGCAGGAAGAGAACGAAGTCGATGCGCGCGATCTGCCGTTCGAGTTCATGCTGAACGCGCTGCGACTCACGGGCGGCGTGAAAAGCGAGTTGTTCGCCGATCGCACTGGCTTGCCGATGTCGAAGATCGCGAAGGGGCTGACGGCTGCCGTCGAAAAGGGACTGCTCGTCGACGACCCGCAACGCATTGCGCCGACCGAGTTGGGACAGCGATTCCTGAACGACCTGCAAGGGATGTTTCTGGACCGATCGGGTAGCTAACCGCTGTTACCGCTAGTCGAAACCGTTGTTTAAATGCCCGCCACATCCTGATAGATGTGGCGGGCATTTTTCATAGGGCGATCATGCGTCGGGGCGACGACAGCGCCCTGCCCTCACCCCAACGCCGTACCGATCTCCCGCAGCGCCTTCCGAATGATCTTGCCAGTGACGGTCATCGGCAATTCCGGCAGGAACACGACCTTGCGCGGGTATTCGTGGGCGGCGAGCCGCGTCTTCACGAAATTCTGAATTTCACGAGACAGTTCATCCGACGGTTCAAAGCCCTCGCGCAGCACGACGAACGCCTTCACGATTTCCGTACGAAGTTCGTCCGGCTCGCCGATCACGGCGGCGAATTGGACCGACGGATGCCGGATCAGACAGTCTTCGATGGGCCCGGGGCCGATGCGATAGCCTGCGCTGGTGATGACGTCGTCCGAGCGGCCAGTGAACGTGATATAGCCCTGTTCGTCGACAAAGCCCGCGTCGCCGGTGAGCAGGAAGTCGCCGCGATACTTTTCCATCGTGGCGTCGGGGTTATGCCAGTAGCCGAGGAACATGACTGGGTTCGGCCGGGCAATCGCGATATTACCGACCGCACCGACCGGCAACGGCACACCGTCGTCATCGACGATGGTCACGGCGTGACCGCGCACGGCACGTCCGATGGCGCCGGGCAGCGCGGGGAATTCCGACGCGCACGACGACACCACCATGTTGCATTCCGTCTGCCCGTAGAACTCGTTGATGTCCACGCCGAGGTGTTCGCGCCCCCACGCCAGCAGTTCGGGGCCGAGCGATTCTCCGCCGCTGGCGACCGAACGCAGTTGCAGCGGCCAGTGTTCGCGTGGCGACGTAACGGTGCGCAGCATCTTGAGCGCAGTGGGCGGCAGGAACGTGTTGCGCACGCCGTGGCGCGCCATCAGATCGAACGCGGCGACCGGATCGAACTTCTCGAAGCGTCGCGAGAGCACCGGCACACCATGGTGAAGGGCTGGCAGCAGCACATCGAGCAGCCCGCCGATCCAAGCCCAGTCGGCGGGCGTCCAGATCAGATCGCCTTCATGGGGAAAGCCGTTGTGCGAGGTTTCGACACCGGGCAGATGCCCAAGCAACACGCGGTGCGCGTGCAGCGCACCCTTCGGCTTGCCGGTGGTGCCCGAGGTATAGATGATCAACGCGGGCGCGTCTGCACGCGTTTGCACTGGCTCGAAAGCGGCTTCGCGCCGGGCGATGGCTGGCCAGAGCGCAAGCAAGCCATCTTCGGCGACACCCCAGTCTTCGTCATCCGAGACATGGTGATGGGCTTCGGGCAGATCGTCGTGGACGACATAGACGAGTCGCAGGTCGGGCAACTCGCCGCGAATGTCGTCGATCTTGCCGATGCTGGCGAGGTCCGTGACGAGGACGGCGGCGCCGGAGTTTTGCAGCCGGTAGGCGAGCGCTTCGGGGCCGAACAGCGTGAAGAGCGGCACGGCGATGGCGCCGAGCTTGTAGGCTGCGACGTGGGCAACGAGCGTGGCGGGCGACTGGGGCAGGAAAATGCCGATGCGATCGCCGGCCTTGACGCCGTTGGCGCGCCATTCGTTGGCGAGTCGATTGGAGAGTTCTTTTAGTACGTCGAAGGTGAGCCGCACGTGCACACCGTCGGCGCTCTCGTGAATGAGGGCGAGACGGTTGGAGCCGTCGGCCCACTTATCGCAGACGTCCACGCCGATGTTGTAGAGCGTGGGAATCTGCCACGCGAAGGCGGCTTCGCCCGCGGTATTCGGGATGCTTGGGGAATTTCGGGTATGGGTCGCGCGCTCGCCACTGGCGTCATTTGACGTCTCACGGGCGGAATCGCGGGAGGTGTCGGCATCCATGCGGTGTCTCCGGGTCATGTCTGGCCTCGCACGGCACGCCGGGAGCGGTCACCGTACGTCTGGAAGCATGATGCATGCCGGACGCGGACAAAACAAGGGGGAGATGGGGGAACTCTTGGATTTAAGCGGGGTGTGAGGCGATTTTGGTGTGTTTGATGCTTCACATCGGGAGGCGAGCGGGTATAATGCGCGCTGCCGTGCGGTACCGGACTGCGTCGGAAACCCGACGCCGATTCCCCCGGACCGCACGCTTCTCGAAGCCGTCGTTCCAGACGGCATCAACAGGCCACGACAGTTGGTCGTGCGCAACGCCCCGGAGGCGTGCCAGAGTGGTTTAATGGACTGGTCTTGAAAACCAGCGAAGGGGTAACCCTTCCGTGAGTTCGAATCTCACCGCCTCCGCCAGAGTTTCTTTAAGTTCCCGATATTAGCAACGGACTTTTTCGGTCGGTGCTCAGCAAGAGTCAGATCGTTCCGTGTGTGCTCAGTGCAACTAGGCAGCAGCCCCTGACCTGCATCTCGCCGCGACAGGTCTTTGGCGCGATAACAAACGCACAAACGTGAAAGTGCCTCTCGTAGTAAGAGGCACCAAGCAAAGGCGAAAAGGTGACGGGATCAATTGGGCACGAGCATGCCGTTGCCAACAAAACTCAAATCGTCATCCAACCGTTGCGTTACATCGAGAACTTCATCCGCAAGGTCCCCCATCTGCTCGAAGTATGCGTTTGCGAATTCTGGAGGAATGGATTCCGCGCTCTCTTGATTTGCCGCCACCATGCAAAGTGCGACGAGGCGTTCCGACAGGCATTGCAGCCTGTCGAGTGAGTCACGAACAGCGGGGGAGGTAGATGTGGGGAATGTCATGCGGTGTCCTTTTGCTAACCGTTTGAATCCCGCTCACGCATCCATCTACTGGAGGGTGGGCGGGCATTGGATTAGGTTTGCAGACCGCAATGAACATGGCTCAACGGCACACCTGACGGTGTCCCAATCCAAGCCCACCCATAAGGAAGACGTACAGGATCATGCACACGATAGCCGCAGAACATCGCGGCTGTGTGCCCGTGAACTCATTGTCGGGCTGCAAATCCCGGTCACGTTTGGGACGTGACGGCTCAAGAATATTGGGCCAGGAAGCGCATGACAATGTCAGGGAAGCGCAACTTTACAGCACCGCGCCTTATTCGGACGCATCCCTAGAAAGTACTTGGGAAAGCTCTGACGAATCGCACGTTGAGCAACAGAAAACAGCCCCTTTCTCGGCAAATTTTCAAGGTGACCGCCAGATCGAATGCGGCGCTCTACGCAGCTTGATGCACGCACTTATGCCGCCTTAGAGACGCCCACATGACCATCGCCGACTGAATACAGCCCACCTCAAACCAACGCCCCCACCCCACCCGCCTCTTCCCGCCGACGCAACCGCCACCAGATCAGCACGGCGACGAACGCTTCGAGCGCCGCCACGATCCAAAGGCCGCCGTTGAAGTTGCCCGTCGCGTCCTTGACGATACCCAGCAAGTACGGCGAGCCAAACCCGGCCAGATTCGCTACCGAGTTGATAAACGCGACACCCATCGCAGCAGCGCCGCCTGCAAGGTAAGCATTCGGCAATTGCCAGAACACCGGGATCGCACCCATCGTGCCCGACACGGCCACCACCAGACACAGGAACGCCGCGACGCCATTGCTCCCAGCAAACACCCCAACACCCGCCAAACCGCACGCACCGATGAACACCGGAATCGCGCAATGCATCCGTGCCTCGCGACGCTTGTCCGCGCTGTACCCAATCGCAATCTGGAAGATCGCCCCGAACACGTACATCACGCCGACGAGCAATCCGATATGCAACGGGTTGGTCGGACCCAACGCCCGAACGATCGTCGGTGCGAAGAACGAGAGCGTCGCGTTCGCCGCCACGATGCCGAAGTAGATCCCCGTGAGCAACCACAGCTTCGGGCTGCGCACGGCCAGCATGAAGCTGTGCTCGCGCTTGCCAGCACTTGCGCCGTCACGATCCAGATCCGCTTGAAGCAGTCGCTTCTCCTGCTCAGACAGCCAACTGGCCTGCTCCGGCTTATCCACCAGAAACCACACGGCCAGCATGCCCGCGAGCACCGTCGGCACGCCTTCAAGCAGAAACAGCCACTGCCATCCCGCCCAACCGTTCACACCATGCATCCCATTGAGGATCGCCCCAGCCAGCGGCGCCCCCACGACCGACGACACTGCCGACGCCGAGATGAACCACGCGAACGCCTTCGCCCGCCGATGCGCCGGAAACCAGAACGTGAGATAGAGCAACACCCCCGGCTGGAAACCCGCCTCGAATGCGCCAAGCAGGAAACGCATCACATAGAAATACGCTGGCGAATGCGTGAACATCATCAACACGCAAATCGTCCCCCAGCCCAACGTAATTCGCGCCAGCGTGCGTCGCGCACCGATGCGCAGCAACAGCCAGTTGCTCGGAATCTCCAGAAAAAAATACCCGAGGAAGAAGATGCCCGCACCGATGCCGTAGACCGTTTCGCTAAAGCCCAGATCCTGCTGCATTTGCAGCTTCGCGAAGCCGACGTTTACGCGGTCGATCCACGCCAGCATCCACAGCACGAAGATGAACGGAATGATCCGCCACATGATCTTCTTGTAGATCGGGTCGAGCATTTGCTGACTCGGATTCGCGAAGACATTGTTCGTATCGCCGGCCGGCGACACAGGTTGTTGGTTCATGGCATCTCCTGCCGGGTTCGGCATGCTCTCGTACGTTTTATTTCGCACCATCGACGGCGCGCGTGTTTGCGTCGTTTTGTCGCTTTAACGGGTTTTCAGGCGGCGTCATTCAAGCCGCTTCATCAAGCCGCATGGCGTGAAGCAAAGCACGACACGCCGCAGGCACTGGCCCGATTACGGGAATGGAGAAGCGCTCGCACAACGCCTGCGCCGCCTCCCCCAACGGCCCGCCGCCGATGACCACGGCCTGCGCACCGTCTTGCGCAATGCAGGCCTGCACAGCACTTGCAAGACTGGTCTCCAGTTGCGCAGGCACATCCCCAAGTGCCAGTGGGTCGCCCGTCGTAAAGCGCGATCCGGTGAAGCTCGCGCCAAGCCCGAGCTTGCGCACATTCGCCGCAATCGAATCGGCCAGCAGCGGCGTCGTAGTGGCGATACCGAACCGACGCCCGCCCTCTGCCGCCTCACGCACGGAGGCCGTGCCGATCCCCACGACCGGCACCTCCAGACGCGCACGCAAAGCCTCCATGCCCGGGTCGCCAAACGCACCGACGATCACCCCATCCGCTTGCGCCGCCAGCGCCACGACCTGCGGGTCGTTCACCGCCTCGGCTGCCACGGCCAGATCCTGCTCGTTGACGATCATCGGGGCACCGCGCGACACCGTCGCCCCGACGACGGTCGGTGGCGACGCCATCACACTGACGAAATACGATCGGGCGATGTCGACCATCATTTGCGTCGTCGCCGTCGACGTGTTCGGGTTGAGGAGCAGTATTTGAGTCATGAAAATCTCGGCGAGTTAGAACGAGTCAGAACAAATCAAAACGCGTCAGGAAAATCAGGCGGCGGGCGACGCACCTGCGGCAGCACGCGCGGTGGCAGGCGTCGTATCGTTCGGTGCATCACCCGGCACATCAGGACCATCAATCGGCTTACCGAACGTCTCCGGCGCGAACGTCAGCGCAAGGGCGAACACCGCGTACATCGCGGCCATCATCCCGAACATGCCGCCGATGCCGTATTGGTCGAACACGCGTCCGGCGACCAGCGGCATTGCCGCGCCTGCCAGCGTGCCCAGCGCGAGGATGAACGCCGTGCCGAACGCGCGCACTCGCGTCGGGTAAAGCTCGGGGGCGTAAATCCAGATGGACGTATTGAGCAGAAGCACACAGAACTGGAAAGCCGCGCCGAACACGAGAATCAACGGCTGCGATTTCGACAGAAAGCCGAAACACAAACCGATGACGCACGCCGCGATGGCGCCAGTCGTCAGGACACGTTTGCGTGGAAAGCGGAAACCGAAATACGACGCTGTGATCGCACCGAGCAAGCTGCCCGACTGCATCACGATGGTGAACAGGAAGCTCTTGTTGAGCGTGTAGCCCTGCGCCATGAGAATCGTCGGCATCAACGTAAGCACCGAAATCTGCGCGCCGTACGTCATGCAAACGGCGATGCCCACAGCGACAGTGCGTCGCGCCAGCGGTCCGACGAAGACCTCGCGCAAGCGCACTTTCTGAGCGCGGTGCTCACCTTCCGGCGCTTCGCTCAGATAGCGCTTTTCCCCACCGGCGGACTTGCCGAGCTTGCCCGAGGCGAGAATGTTGAGCACACGATTGGCTTCCTCCACCCGGCCTTTGGAGAACAAGAAGCGCGGCGTCTCCGGAATGAAGCGGCGATACAGCAGCACGAAGAATGCTGGCAGCACCAGACAACCGAACAACCAACGCCAGCTATCCGGCCCCGGGAAGAACGCAAAGACCGCGAGACCGAACGCCGGCGCCAGCATATTGCCGAGCCCGCCACCCGCGACGTTGATCGCGCCCACGGCCACGCCACGGAAGCGCGAGGAGCAGAACTCCGCCAGCATCGTGACGGCAATCGAGATCTCGCCGCCCAGACCGAAGCCGACGATGAAGCGCCCTGCGGCGAGCATGGTGTAGTTCGTGGCCAAGGCGCAGATCAATGCGCCCAGCGTGAAGAGCATCAGGTTGATGCTCAGCATGGTGCGGCGTCCGTAGCGGTCGGCGATGTAGCCGGACCCCAATCGCCCGATCGCGGCGGCCCCGAACGTCAGCGTATTGAGAAAGCCGATCTGCGCACCGGAAAGGCCCCAGTACTCACGCAGCAACGGCCCCACAAGACCGACAGCGTTCTGCTCGAAAACGTCGAACAACACCCCGAACAGAATCAGTGCGAGGATTTTCTTGTGTGACGGCGTCACGCCAATGTCGTCGAGCGCCCGTTCGAGCTGCTGCAACCTTGGTTCCGACGAGGATACGACCACTTCTGCGCCCATCGTAAAACTCCCTGCGCCTCAATTGGCGCCTTGCGACCGATTGCCTCGCCCTCTGATGAACCTTGTTCGGTTAATATTTTTTCAGATTATTTGTTTTTGAAAATTATTTTTCATATCAGGGTTTCACCGGACGTGCGAAGCCCTTGGCGAGAGACGCCAATCGCAGAGTTCGATCAGGGAAAAGTTAGGAAAAGCTTGATGCCCGGGGCGCTACGGCGCGCAGCGTCCCCGTGCAGAAGGCGGACTTAGATTTCGTCCAGCGCGTCGTGGAAGGCTTCCACCAGACCAAGATGACGACGCCCCGGATTGCCCGCCAGCGTCATCACTTGCGTCACGATCAGGTGGCACAAACCGATCACCGCCGTGTGATTGTCGAGCACGCCCGGCCCTTGCACATCGCATTGCAGCGACCACTTCGCGGGCGTCTTTGCCGCTGCGTTACGCTCGGCTCGCTCGGTGATGTAGACGAGATTCGGGCACGCCTTGGCGAGTTGCGCAACGATGGCCGGCATCTGACGGATACGGCGGCGCAGCGCGAAAACGATCACAACGTCATCCGCACCGATGCCCGCGAGGTGCTCGCCCAACGTCTCCCCTGCACCCGGAATCACTTGCGCGCTCGGCACGATTTGCAGCAGTTGCCAGCGGAAATACATCGCGAGCGGATGGCTCGACCGGAAGCCCACGACCCAGACTTTGCGGGCCGCGAGAATGGCCGCAGCAATCTGCGCGATTTCGTTGGACGAGAGGCGCCGATAGGTCGCGTCGATGTTGGCAAGGCTTTGCTGACGTTGCGCCCCGACGAGATCGTCGGCGACGGCTTCGGTCACCGGTGTCGTCGCCGCCATCGCCAGCGGCGAGCCCGCGCGTTGTTCCGAGCGGACGTGCTTGCGCGCATCGTCAAACGACGCGTAGCCCAGACGTCGCACAAAACGCGTAACGGTAGCGTTGGACACCTGCGCCAGCGTCGCAAGCTCCGACGCCGTGTACCCCGCCAGATCCCCCGGCAAATCCAGTGCGAACTCCGCCAGACGCCGCTCCGATGGCGAGAGCTGATCCAGCTGTTCTCGAATCCTGCCGACGAAAGACTTCTTCACGTGAGGTGCCATAAGCGAGGGTGGTTGCGGCGGGCAGTTTAGGGTCGGCTATTGTCGCGCGAATCGGCGCGAATTCGCCATTCGAGGGTAAACAACTAGATCGATTTCATTTTGACGCTCAATTTTGCGGCATAGACTGGATCTCATTACATGGAACTCGGTTCCATTTTATGGAACCTATAACGCACATGAGCATCTTGGAAACCGCAACGGCGGTGCTGCGCCTGATGGCAGCGCGACAAGCCGAAGTGACGATGACCGATCTGGTCGAGCGACTCGACATGCCCAAGAGCACCGCCTCGCGCGTGCTCAAGCAGATGGCCGAAGAAGGGCTGCTGGTCCGAAACCCGACGACGCTGGCCTATCGCCCGTCTTTGCTGTTGCTCGAACTCTCACACCTCGTGCGCGCATCAACCCCGTTGATCGAGATGTGCGCCCAAGCGCTCGACGAACTGGGTCAGGAATATGGCCACACGGGCTATGTCTCGGTGCTCGACGGTGACGACGTCGTCGTGCTGCGTGTGCGTCCCGGCTCGCAGGCCCTGCGCGCCATGACCAATCCGGGCCATCGTTTGGCATCGTGGGCGACCTCCACCGGCCGCTCGCTTCTCGCGCGCGAAACCGATGAGCAGATCGGCACCCGTTTCCCAGACGGCTTGCCGACCTTGCGCGAAAACGGGCAACCCATTGGCGGCCCCGCGACCCTCGATGCCCTTTTGAAAAAACTTCAAACCGTTCGCGATCTTCGCTATGCGGTGGCAGAGAACGAAGCCCTTTCCGGTGTCTGCTCAGTGGGATGCGCGGTTGCCGATCCCAACAGCGGCGAGTGCTTGTCGTTCTGTATGACGTTTCCCTCCGCGATGCTCCCCGCGGCGGAAATTCAGGCGATTGCGCAGCGCGTGGCCTCCCACGCAGAGCTGATCGGTCGCTCCGTTGGCGATCCGTTCTGGACCTCGCCCCGTTAGTTCGCTCACTCGTACGACCTGTCGATCTCTCATCATGAATACGTCGTCCTCTGCCCTTCCGACGCCTCCCGATGCCACGAGCACCGAGGCTCCGCCGCCGCAACATCCGTCGACTTTCTCACCGGCAAACCTGCTGCTGTTAAGCGCCCTGAGCGTGTTCGGCGCGATCATCGGCATCGAACTTCTGGTCAAGCTGGGCGTCACGCCCAACACCGCGATCATCGGCGCGCTGGTCGCGATGATTTGTGCACGCGTGCCGTTGCGAGCCTTTGCGCAATATCGTTCGATTCACGTGCAGAACCTCGCGCAAAGCGCCATCTCGGCTGCCACGTTCGGCGCCGCCAACAGCCTGTTGCTCCCCATCGGCATTCCGTTCCTGATGGGCCGTGCCGACCTGGTGATGCCGATGTTCATCGGCGTCTCGCTGGCGATGCTGCTCGATGGCTACATGCTCTATCGCATGTTCGACACCAAGATTTTCCCCGCGACTGGCACATGGCCGCAGGGTGTGGCTGCGGCTGAAGCCATCAAGGCAGGCGACGTTGGCGGGCATCAGGCGCGCGTGCTCGGTGCCGGTCTCGGCATCGGCATGCTCGGCTCGTGGTTCGGCATTCCGATGTCGGCATTCGGCACCGCGTTCATCGGCAATATCTGGGCGCTGACCATGCTCGGTTTCGGCTTTCTGCTGCGTGGTTATTCAATGCCGCTGTTCGGTTTCGCTGTCGAGAAGGCCTACATTCCGCACGGCATGATGATTGGCGCCGGTATCGTCGCATTGCTCCAGATCGTGCGAATGGTCTGGCGCGACCGGCCGGCCCGTAGCGCCGCCGATGTTGCGACAGACGTGCACACGCCCGCTGCTGCGGGTGCACCGAGTATTCGCCGGTCATTACGTTTCGGTGGCGTGGCCTACATCGGCTTGGCGACGCTTGTGGCATTCGGTGCGGGCCTGTATGCCGACATGTCGCCGGGCATGCTGATCCTGTTCATCGTGTATGCCGCTTTCGCCGCGTTCGTGCATGAATTGATCGTCGGGATTGCCGCGATGCACTCGGGCTGGTTCCCGGCCTTCGCGGTCGCGCTCATCACGCTCTTGATCGGCATGTTGATCGGATTCCCGCCCGCGGCGCTCGTAGTGCTGTGCGGCTTTTCAGCCGCCACCGGCCCCGCCTTCGCCGACATGGGCTACGACTTGCGCGCGGGGTTCATCCTGCGCGGTCACGGCAGCAACCCTGCCTTCGAACTTGCGGGGCGCCGACAGCAACTCATGGCCGCGATGCTCGCCTTCGTCATCGCGATTCCGGTGGTGTATTTCGCGCATTCGAGCTTCTTCGCCAACGGGCAGGTGCCGCCTGTGGCAGCGGTCTATGTGTCGACCATCAAAGCCGGTGTTGCACCGGGCGTCCTGCATTCCCTGATGCTCTGGGCCATTGCGGGCGCCGCCTTGCAGTTCATCGGCGGCCCGAAGCGCCAGCTCGGTGTGCTGTTCTCCACGGGGCTGCTCATCGCCAACCCGGCCGCGGGCTGGGCTGTGCTCATCGGGATTGCCCTGCGCTTCGCAATCGAGCGCACCGCCGGCGAGCGCGTGCGCAACACCATGGAAGTCTTTGCCGCCGGCATCATCGCGGGCGACGCCATCTTCAGTTTCGGCAGTTCGTTGATCCGCTCGCGCACGCATTGAAGCCGCGCGGATCTTGCCATCTTTTTCTGGAACCTGAATCGTCATCATGAGCTTTAGCCAAACTCTCCAAGTCTTCGAAGCCTTCGACAGCGCCCATGCCTCGGGCCAGACCGTGGTCGACCTGCTCGCGCCCTATGCCGCGCACGGTGTCACCGTCGAGGTCCTGAAAATCGAGGGCAAGAAAGGGGCCACCGATTTCGTCAAGATCTGCATCCCCGGCGACGTCGGCAAGCGAGCCGGTGGTGCGGCCCCGAGTCTGGGCATCGTTGGCCGTCTGGGGGGCATCGGCGCCCGCCCCTCACGGATAGGTCTGGTGTCAGACGCCGACGGCGCCATCGCGGCCGTCGCCGCCGCGCTGAAGCTCGCCCATATGCGAACACAAGGCGACGCCCTTGCCGGAGACGTCTTCATCACGACGCATATCTGCCCCGATGCGCCGACGCGTCCGCATGAGCCCGTCGACTTCATGGACTCCCCGATCGACACCGAAGATGTGAACGCCCACGAAGTGTGGGACGAGATGGACGCCGTGCTCTCCCTCGACACCACCAAGGGCAACCGCATCATCAATCACAAGGGCTATGCGATCTCGCCGACGGTCAAAGAGGGCTACATCCTGCGCGTCTCGGAAGACCTGCTGCGGATCATGGAAATGACGAGCGGCCAACCCGCCGTCACGTTCCCGGTGACCACGCAGGACATCACACCTTACGGTAACGGCGTCTATCACCTGAACAGCATCATGCAGCCGTCGATCGCCACACGTGCACCGGTGGTGGGCGTGGCGATCACCACGCAGAGCATCGTCCCCGGCTGCGGCACAGGCGCCAGCCACGAAGCCGATATCGCACTCGCGGTGAAGTTCGCCGTGGAAGTCGCCAAAGAGTTCGGCCGGGGCACGTGCCAGTTCTACGACACCGAGGACTACGCCCGCCTGATCGCGCTGTACGGCTCGCTCGCTCACCTCTCCAAACGCCAACCCCACTGAGGCATTGCCCATGCGCCAGCACAAACTGGGGACACTGACCATCGGCCAAGCACCGCGCGCCGACATCACGCCGATTCTCGATGCGCATCTGCCGGCCGATGTGCCGGTAGTCCACATGGGCGTGCTCGATGGGCTGGACCGTGACGCCATCGACGCGGCCTTTTCACCGCAGGGCGGCAATGGCGTTCTGATATCGCGCCTGCTCAGCGGTGACTCGGTGGAACTCGGCAAGCCCGCGATTCAGCGCGCTTTGCAGGTGAAACTCGACGCGCTTGAGGCACTGGGCTGCACGGTCATTCTGATCTTGTGCACGGGAGAATTCGAAGGCCTTGCTTGCCGTCACGCGTGGCTGGTCGAACCGGACCGCATCGTACCGCCGGCCGCCGCAGCGCTCGCCGGTAGCCGTCAGGTCGGCATCGTGGTGCCGCTTGCCGGGCAGATTGAAAGCGAGTTTCACAAGTGGGGAGCGCTGCAACGTCCGCCGATCTGCGCCGCCGCGTCACCGTATGCGACGGGTGCCGCAGGCGATGAAGCGCTGGCCAGTGCCGCACGCACCCTGCGCGAACAAGGCGCCGAAATGCTCGTGCTCGATTGCATGGGTTTTGTCGAACGTCATCGCGACATCGCGCAGACGGCGTCGAACCTGCCCGTTGTGTTGTCGAACACGCTCGTCGCCAGTTTGACCGCGACGCTGGTGTAAGGGATTACCGCCGCCCCCGGGGTCACATTCGTCCGTTATCATCCGATCGAATTCACACCGCCAAGGGGGCGATCATGCGTCTACCTCGCGTCATCCTTTTTGTCATCGCGCTCGTCCTGCCCGTCTTTGCGCAAGCCGCCGATGGCTTCGTGCACATCGATGCCGGGAGAGCCAACACCTACGTGCCGGTGTATGCGATGGAGAAACCCAACGCTACGGCCACGCTCATCCTGCTACCCGGTGGTGATTCGGGCACTGGCCGTATCAGTAACGGTCAGCCGGGCAGCATGAACTTCCTTGTCCGCTCACGGCAATTGTTTGCGGACGAACGTTTCAACGTGCTGGTGATGTTCCGGGCCAGCGACCTGCGAACGCTCGATTTCCCGGAGCGCATCAGCAGCGAGCATGTGAAAGAGATCAGCAACGTCGTTGACTATGCCACTCAGACGTTCGGTAAGCCGGTATGGCTCGTGGGAACCAGTCGCGGCACAGTCTCCGGCACCGCTGCCGCGATTGCCCTCGGGAAAGCGCATATCGCAGGACTGGTGTTGACCTCCAGCGTCACCAATCGCAAGGCCGGTGCGATCGGTGCACAAGACATCGAAAAGATCGACGTGCCGACGCTGGTGCTTCACCACAAGTTCGATGCCTGCCCGATCTGTGTACCGAGTCAGGCAGAAGCCATCGTCGGCGGCCTAAAGAACGCGCCCGCCAAGAAGTTCATCCTTGTCGATGGCGGCTCCTCGCCCAAAGGCGATCCCTGTGAAGCTGAGCATTGGCATGGCTACCCAAACTTCGAGGCGCAGACCGTGCGCTTGATTGCCGACTGGATTCGCCAGCCGGGCGACTGACGAGAAGTCAGGCGCCAAGCCCCGGCGCGCTGGCCCGACGGCAACGCCTGTTGGCGTTGCATGACTCAAGCCGCATATCTGCCCAATTTGCCGCTCCCCTCAATCTCGGGAGCGCGCCGAATCAGGAGCAGTGAGAACGTCGAGAGAACCAGACAAAGCGTCGTGGCCACCGCAGGCGACGACCGGTCGCCAGTGACGTGAATCAGCCAGACCGCGACCAGTTGCGTGAGCCCGCCGAAGATCGCGACGCCAAAGCTGTACACCGCCCCAGTGGCTGTGGCGCGCATCGATCGGGGAAACAGTTCCGGAATCAATGTGACCGACGGCGCGCCCTGAAGGGTGTACACGAAGCTCAGCCCGACGATGATCACGAACAGACGGAAGACGCTCGGCTCGCTACTCAGCCACATGTAGGCCGGGTACAACATCCCGACCAATACCAGACGCGAGATCAGGATCGGTTTGATCCGTCCGTAGGCGTCGGCAATCTTCCCCGCAATCGGCGACACGACCGCAAGCACCAAGCCCGACGCCATCGCACAGGCATACGATGCCGACTCGTCGAGCTTCAGTTCTCGGATGGCATACGTCGGCAAGAAAAAGATCAGCATGTACGCCGTCACCACGCCGCCCATGACCAACAGGATGCCTGCGACAAGATTGCGTCGCTGCGTGCGCAACAGGTCGCCCAGCGGTGAATGATCGGGGACGGACTCGCCGTCAGACGGCTGCGGCTCCATCGCGCCCAACTGACGTCGAATGACGATGCCTGCCGGCAGAATCAATGCGCCCAGCAGGAACGGCACGCGCCATCCCCACGAGTACAGCGCCTCGGGCGAGAGAAAGTGCGAGAGGGCGGCCGCCATCGCGGCACCGGCGCAGATCCCCATCCCTTGGCTCGCGAGCTGCCAACTCGTATAGAAGGCGCGCGCCCCTTTCGGTGCATGTTCGAGCATCACCGTCGTGGCGGGCCCGACTTCGCCGCCCGCTGAGAACCCTTGAATCAGACGCGCCGCGACCATGATGACCGGCGCGGCGATACCGATATCGGCATAGGTCGGTGCCAGCCCCGCCATGCAGACGCCCAGCGCCATGAGCGAGAGTGTGAGCGTCATCGCCGCGCGGCGGCCAGCCCGGTCGGCATAAATCCCGATGACGATGCCGCCGATAGGCCGCATCACGAAGCCGACGCCGAACGTCGCAACGGCCGACATCAGTTGCCCGTCCGCGCTAAGGGGTGAAAAGAACAGATGGCCAATCACGATCGAAAAGAATCCGAATACCGTGAAATCGAAAAACTCCATCGCGTTACCGATCGTCGTCGCCACCAGCAGCCGCGTGCGCGTAACGCGCGCAGGCTGGGGCACGGCAGTCTTCAGCGAATCTCTCATGTCCGTCTCCTGACGTTATTCTCGTTATCGTGCGTCTTGGGCATGGAAGGCCGGGGTCTCGTAGCGGCCCAGTTCGTCGAGCAGAAGCGACCAACCGCGAAGCCCTTCGCCGATGGACCGGATGCGGAAAAACTCATTCGGCGCGTGGACATCTTCGTCGGGCAGGTTGTAGCCGAACATGAGCGTTTCGATGCCCAGCATCTCCTTGAAAATCGCCGTGACCGGCACACTCGCGCCAAGGCGTACCTGAATCGGCTCGCGGCCCGTCTCGTTGCGCAGCACCGTTTGCGTGGCCAGCACCAGCGGATGCCATGACGGCAACGACGAAGCAGGCGCACCGTTGTGCTGATGAAGAATTTCGAGCGACACCCCCTCTGGGCATTGGCGACGCAGGTGCCGCACAACGTTTGCGAGCACATCCTTCGACTGCTGCCCCTCGACCAACCGCACGGTGAGCTTTGCTGTCGCGACACTCGGAATGATCGTCTTGCCGCCCTGCCCCGAATAGCCGCCCCACATCCCGTTGACATCGAGCGAAGGGCGCAGCGTCACCTGCTCACGCAGCGTGAAACCGGGCTCGCCATGATGACTCGCTGCCACGTCGCCAATGAACGCTGACGCATCGAAGGGAAATGCCGCCGTGTCGGACTTCTGAAGCGGCGTCAGCGCCTTCGCGTCAGCGTAAAAACCGTCGACGGCGACCGCGCCATCGATATCATGAAGCGAGCTCACCAGTTTCGCCATTTCATGCAATGCGTTGCGCACACAGCCGCCATAGCGGCCCGAGTGCAAGTCTTTCACCGCCGTCTGAATACGAAACTCCAACTGCCCGTTGCCGCGTGCACCGGTGTTGATGGTCGGGACGACCGCGCTCGCACGGCCACCGTCGGCCGACAGCACAGCGTCCACACTGAGCAACTCGCGATGCCGCGTGATGATTTCCGCGAGCGTCGGACTCCCGGTCTCTTCCTCACCCTCAAGAAAAACCTTCACGTTGACCGGGCAACCACCGGCGACCCTCAGAAATGCTGCGACAACTTCCAGCGCGATGGTTGTTGGCCCTTTCACATCGGAGGCGCCCCGCGCGAACAAGCAACCATCGCGCTCAGTCGGCTCGAACGGCGGACTCTTCCAGAGTTCGATGGGGTCTTCGGGTTGCACGTCGTAGTGCCCGTAGATGAGCACCGTCGGCTTGCCCGGCGCGCCCAGCCATTCGCCATAAACGGCCGGCTCACCACCGCCGTCCAGTTCACGAATGTTCGCGAGGCCGATGTCTTTCAAACGCGCGGCGAGGTATTGCCGCGCATGCGCCATGTGCACGCCGAACGCCGGATCGGGGCTCACGCTGGGAATGCGCAGATAGGTCTTCAGACGCGACAGAATCGCATCGTGTTCGGCTTCAAGGAATTCCAGTACGCGCTGGACCATGGGTGTCTCCATCAATGAATGATCGGCTTCGCAGGCCGCTAGGTGATGAGTCATGTTAGAAACCCAAAAATCATGTGTCCAATGCATTATTTTTGTAATTTTGATTACATTTACTGATATACATTTGAGAAAATGACGCGACACATCCAGCCCTCGCACAGGAATCCGCGATGAATTTGCATCACCTTGAGCACTTTCTGGCTTTAGTCGAGACGGGGTCGTTCAGCCGAGCATCGGAGGCGCTTCATCTCACGCAGCCCGCCTTGAGCCGGAGCATTCAGATGCTTGAGCAGGAACTTGGGGTGCGGCTGATCGACCGCATCGGGAAGCGCAACGAGCTCACGCCGTTTGGCGTGCTGGTGGCAGAGCGGGCGCGAAAGATCGTGTCGGACTCGGTCGATCTGAAGCACACCGCGCAGTTGCTGGTGCAAGGCGATGGCGGAACGATTCGTCTGGGGTTGGGATCGGCGCCTAATGCGATGTTCGCCGGGCCGTTGCTGTCGTACATGTTGCGCGAGTACCCGCACGTCGGCATTTACCTTTCGACGGGCAATCCCGAAGCGCAACTGGCAGCGTTGCGCGAGCGCACGTTCGACGCCCTGCTCGTGCATTCACGAGCTATCGCGCCACAGGAGGATCTTCACGTCCAGTTACTGGGCAGCGTGCAATCGGGCTTTTTGTGCCGGCGCGGTCATCCGTTGTCCAAGCGCCGTCGGGTCGAGTTCGCGGACCTGATGCAGTACCCGGTTGTCGGGACCATGCTCAGTGACGAGATGACGCGCGAACTGGTAAAGCGCTTCGGGCCCGACGCGCACCCGGCGCGTTTGCTGCGGGCGTCGTCGGACTCGGTTGCCGCGCTCATCGAGACGGTGCTCGCGACAGACGCCGTCTTCTTCGGTGTTGTTGCGACGGCGCGCGCGTGGGTGAATAGCGGCGATGTGTCAGTAGTGCGCCTCGATCTGCCGGAGAGCGCAGACGCGCAGTACGCCTTCATCACGCTGGAGGGACGCACCCAGTCGCCTGTTCTCGAGACGGTTCGCCAGTTCTGCATTGACCTCACCCGGAACAGTCAGCGCACCCAGCGTGCCAGTCAATGAAGGTACGGAAGCCTATTCGCGACACACCGATCAAGCGCTGAGCCTCGCCCTCGACACCGAGATCCGGCTCAGACGGAGGCAGCCGTCTCCGCCGGCGCGCTCCCCGCCGCCACCTCCCCCGCCCTCGCCCTCGCCCGCCGCACCCCCGCGAGCCAAATCCCCAGCCCCGCCAGCGCCGCCGGAATCGCCAGAATCATGAACAGCCCCGCGTTGCTCCACCCTGCGGCGAGCAGGAACGCTCCGCCCAGCGATCCCGCCACCGCACCAACACGCCCGATGCCTAGCGCCCACGCAACCCCCGTTGCACGATTGGACGTCGGGTAATACGCCGACGCAATCACGTTCGCGCAGACTTGCGACCCGCTCACGCAGAATCCCGTCACGAAGATCCCGATTGCCAGCCACACAGCGTTGTCGGCCACCGCCAACGACGCCACGCACACGGCCCCCAGCAGATACGCCACCGCCACCACCTTGTACGGATGGAACCGGTCGATCAGCAGCCCCAGCACGATCGCCCCCAACACCCCGCCACCCTGCAACAGACCGCCAAACATCGACGCCTGCTTGAGCGTCATCCCGCTGCGCTCGGCCAGAATCGGCAGCCAGTTGATGAGCAGATACAGCAACAGCAGACTCATGAAGAACGCCAGCCACAGCAGCAACGTCCCACGACGATAGTCGCGGTGGAACAGTTGCACCACCGGCGACGCCGGCAGCCGGTCATCCGACGCCGAATACTGCTGCCCCGCCGTCACGCGATCCGGTGCCACGCGCTTCAGAATCGCGGCGATCTGCGCCTGTGTGCCGCTGCGAATCGCCAGAAAACGCACCGACTCCGGCAACGTGAACCACAGCACCGGCACCAGCGCCAGCGGCAACAGCCCGCCAAGCGCCAGCACACCGCGCCAGCCGTAATCCGCCACCAGATACGCCGTCACTACACCGCCCAGTGCCGACCCCAGCGAGAAGCCGCAGAACATCAGCGTGAGCAGCGTGCCCCGGCGACGCTCGGGACTGAATTCGGACGTCAGCGTGATCGCATTGGGCATCGCGCCGCCGAGCCCCAGCCCCGTCAGAAAACGCAGCGCGATGAGCCACGTCACGTTCGGCGCGAGCGCCGCCGCGACACTCGCTGCACCGAACCACGCCACGGACAGCATCAACACCCGGCGGCGTCCGATGCGATCCGCCATCGGTCCGCTACAGAACGCCCCGACCATCAGGCCCAGCAACCCCGCACTGAACAACGGCCCGAGCGACACCATCGACAACTGCCACTCCGCCCGAATATGCGGCGCAATGAAGCCGATGATCGCGATGTCGAAACCGTCCAGCGCCACGATCAGAAAACACATCACGCTGATCATGATCTGAAAGCGCGACACGGGGGCCGCGTTGATGAAGTCCCGCACGTCGACTGACGCTTGCCGGGTGTCGTGCTTGTCCATGAATGTCTCCTGTCCTGATATGACGCTTGTCTGCGCCTTGTTTTGGATGGTTCGGGGTTGTCCTGCCAGCTACGCCGCGTGCTCTCGCAACGAAGGCTTCACCGCTTCCACCTGTGCGATGAACGCCGGGTCGCGCTGGCGCAAATCCTCGTGACTTACGCGTCCGGTGCGAAGCATGTAGTCGTAGGCGAAGCTCACCGGGTCGAGTTGCATGCGCTTGTCGACGGACTCGTACCAGTCCAGACTGCGTCGCGCGGCGTCCTGAAAACGGTCGGACGCGCCGCGTCGGCTTTCCTCAAACGCTGCAAATGCCGCAGGGACATCGTTGCGATTCGCACAAAGTGCCTCGAACAATGCGATGGCGTCCTGCATCGCCATGCGCGTTCCCGACCCGAGCGAGAAATGCACGCTGCGCAGCGCATCGCCAAGCAGCACCACATTGCCGTGCGACCACCGCGCATTGCTGACCACACGTGCCTGAAACCAGTTGGAACGGTTCGTGAGCAGCGCATGCCCGCCCAGATCGTCGGCGAAAATCTGCTCGCAGAACGCCCGGCTCTCGTCCTCTGTGGCGGTATCGAGACCACAGCGCTGCCACGTTTCGGGATCGACCTCAACGAGAAACGTCGAGTGCCCCGGGCTGTATTGATAGGCATGCGCCATGAACACGCCATGCGGCGTCTGGCGAAAGATGAGCGACACCGGGTGGAACAACTGCGTCGTGCCGTACCACGCGAACTTGTTGCGGCGCTCGTCGAAGCTCGGCGCGAAATGCTCGGCCATGCGAGTGCGCACTTCACTGTTCACACCGTCGGCGGCAATCACGACGTCGGCATCAGGCAACTGTGCCGGGTCAGTGATGTGGCTGTTGTACCGAACCTCCACGCCCACCTCTGCACACGCCTCTTGCAGCACACGCAGCATGTCGATGCGCGACGTACGCGAGAAGTGGTTATTGCTCAAGCGCACCGGCACGCCCTGATGGACGATTTCCATGTAGTCGCAGCGCGTATGGTGCGCCGTGAACTTGCGGAAGAAAGCCTCATCCGCCTCCTTCAGGAACGCGAGGGCGATGTCGGAGAAGACGACGCCCCAGCCATAAGTGGCGTGCGCAGCATTGCGCTCATGGACGACGATGTCGTCCTCCGGATGGCGCTGCTTCATCAACAGCGAAAAGTACAGGCCCGCCGGCCCGCCACCGATGACGGCGATTTTCATGATGGACTCCTTTGTTCTGGGGATAGCAGTGGCGTCAAGCGATCCGCACGCGTGCCTTGGCATCGGCACCCGCCAGCAGCGCGCCCGCGTCCGGCACCACCGGGGCCAGCCCAAGGTGATCGAGCATCTGGCGCACGGTACTCACGGCAGTCGATGTCACGGGCAAACCCAGTGCGTCCTGCGCCAACTGAATCGCGGGCAACGACGGCATCTGCACACAGGCGGACAACACCACTGCATCCACGTTGGCCGTATTCAAACGTTTGACGTCTTCGAGCAGTTGCATCGGATCGCGGCGTCCGACTTCCAAGTTGTCCGGAATCTCGAACGACAGCGCATCAACCACCTCGATACCTTCGTGCTCGATGTACTCGACCACTGCCTGCGTGAGCGGCTTCATATACGGAGCCATCAGCGATACCTTGCGAGCGCCGAGCGTCTTCAGCCCCGCCACAAGCGCGCCCGCCGACGTCATGACCGCGGCCTCGCAATGGTTTTCACGCGCCACGCGGCGCAGGTCTTCCTCGACCTGCCGGTGGTAGCCGGGCCCCATCGCCATGATGGCGACCAGACACGCAGTGCTCATCACGTCCACGCGCGCGTCGGCAAGCTCGGCAGCGCAGCGCAAACCCTCCCGATTCATCGCTTCGAGTTCTTCCTTCACCACGCGATGCATGCGCATGCGGCTCGAATGAAACGTGAAGCGTTCCGGTAGAACCTGTTCACGCGCACGCAGCATCGCGGGGATCTCAGTCTCCATCGTGGTGTTCGAGCTGGGCACGATCTGGCCGATGCGAAAACTTTGAGAATTACGAAAATTCGTGGATGTCATGGGGTCGGTTCTCCCGCAAATGTGGTCGCGCCTGCCGCTTCGTAGCCCGTTCGGCAGCGCGTTTGGTATTGGTCAAGTGCCGCGCGCAATACGGCTGGCATCTCAATGGACTCACGCTTGCCGCGCTGGATGCAGACCGGCGTGAGCCGGGCGACGAACGCAATCTCGCCATCGGCCTTGCGCGCAGTCATCAGCAACGTAAAGGTGCGCGTGCGGATGCCGTCGACTTCAACGCTGACGTCGAAGGTGTCGTCGGGCCAGAGCGAGCGGCGGAAATCGAATTCGAGCGCGCGGGTCGGCGTGCCGAAACCATGGCGATCCTTCACGGCCTGCGGCGTGCCGCCGAAGAGCGATCCGTAGAACAGTTCGGCAACCGAGATGACGTAGTCGGAGAACGTCGCCGTGTAGACGACGCCCGCCGGATCGCACTCGCCCCAGCGCACCCGCCGGCGCACGACGAAGGGCTGCTCGCTCAACACGTATTCGGTGCTGATCATTTGCCCTCCTCTCCGGCATGTGCGCCGGCATGCACGGCCATCGACTCGGCAGACTCCGAGGCAATGCGGCCCGCAATCGCCGCACGCAGCGACGCTTTATCGACCTTCCCCACCCGCGTGACGGGAAACTCGTCGACCGTCTCGATACGCTCCGGGCACTTGAACTTCGCCAGCCCGTGGCCGACGAGAAAGGTCGCCAGCTCCACCACGGTCGGTGCGGCATGTCCGGGTCGAAGGATCAGATAGACACAGCCCTTCTCGCCATAGAGCGGGTCAGGCATGGCAACCAGCTTGGCGTCGGCCACCGCAGGGTGATGGCTCACGAACGCCTCGACCTCCTCGCAGCCGATTTTCTCGCCGCCGCGATTGATGTTGTCGCGCAAGCGTCCTTCGAAGGCGAAGCAACGCACGCCGTCGACCACGCGCGCGGTCACCATGTCGCCGGTGCGCACGAAGCCGTCCGGGGTGAGCGCCTGCGCCGTCGCTTCGGGGGCGTGGTAATACCCGCGCAGGCTCGACGGCCCACGAAAACACAACTCGCCCGGTGTGCCCTCGTCTACCGGCACGTCGGTGCCCGGGACCAGCACGCGAATCTCGTCGTCCTCGCATCCCGACAAGCCCTGCGTGTGGTGCCGAACGGCAGCAGGCAACCCTGCCCCGGCACCCATGAGCAAGCCTTCGGTCGTACCGTAAAGGTTGAAGCACGGTACGCCGAGATGGTCTTCGAGCGAATCGGCGCGGCTCATCGTACCGAACAGTTCCAGCGACGACAGATCATGCCGGGCGACGTCCTTGTACGCGATCATTTGCGGCGCAACCGGCCCGATCGACAGCCCGTGCGTGACGCGATGCATTTCGATCAGCGTGAGCATGCGGGCGATGTCGACGCGCGGCATCAGCACGGTCGTCATGCCGGTGGCAACGGTCGATGCGAGCACATAAAGCTGGCCCGCGTTGTGCAGCAGCGGCAACGACCAGATCATGCGGCTGTGCTCGGTCATGCCGATGTGGCGCATCCACGCGAGCGAGTGGCCGAGATATTCCGCATGAAAGCGCGGAATGATCTTAGGCACGCCCGTCGTGCCGCCCGAGAGTTGAAAACTCAAGACGTCTTCACTGCCGATGCGGATATCTGACAGCACGGCGCGTGCTCGCTCGATCGGCATGGCATCAATGAGTCGCTCGATGCCGTGAGCGCCCGCGCTCGTAAGCCCATCGCTCGCCGCTCGCGCGACCAGCAGGTGTTCGATCGAAGCGTGCCGGTCCATCATCTGGCGCGCAAACCCGACGAGATCGAAGCTAGAGAAATCCGCCTGTACGAAATAGCCGCGAGCGCCCGACTGCGCCGCCAGTTGGCCGATTTCGACTTCCCGGTATTGCGGCACCGCGCAAACCGGCACCACGCCCGCCTTGTAGGCGCCCATCAGCGCGACGACCGTATCGACTGTCGTCCCCATCTGGAAGATCGCCCGTTCGCCCGGTCGCAGACCCAGTTCGATCAGCGCTGCGCCCAGCCGCTCGCTGCGCGCGTCCAGTTCGGCAAAGGTCAGCGTGGCCTCGTCGCTGAGATAGGCGGGGCGATCCGGCACACGCGCGGCGGTCGCCCGCAACGCATCGCCAAGGGTCGTATCTCGCCAAGCGTTCGACGCGAAATATCGCTGCGCCAGTTCTGGCGGACAGTACGTGACGCCGTCGATCCGATGATAAATACGGTGATGAATACCGCTCATGCTGTCTCCTGCATGGTCTGTCGCGAACTTATGCGCGCGGAGCGATCCGCACGATGTCGCGTTCGTAGTCGATCCGAGCGTCGAGGCCGCCCGTGAAAAGGCCGTACCAGACAGCAGGCTTCAGCCCCAACGCCCGGCGCTCGAAGGCAATCGGCACGTCGCTGGCAATCACCGTGTAGTCGCCTGCTGTCTCGATGCGGCATTCCGGCATCCGCCGTGCTGCATCGATCAGTGACGCGAACTCCGGCACGTTCAATACGAAAATCTGCAACGGCTGGGCACTCATGACTGACGCTCCTCGCGCAGGCGCTGATTAAGGCGTTGCGCTTTGCGCAGCCAGACGGCGTCGATACACGTGAAGGGTGCGCTCCCCTCGCGGGCTTCGTCTTCGATTTCCATCGCGGCCTCAAGCGTGGCGGCTGCATCGCGTGCGTCGATGCTCGCCAGCGCGCGCAGCTTCCGGGTGATCTCGATGAAATAGCCATTCGGGTCGCGGAAGTAGATCGACTCGATCACCTCGTGCGCCGTCTCGGCCGACACTTCGACACCGCGCGCTTCCAGACGGGCTTTCCACGCGTGCAGATCGGCTTGCGTATCGACCAGCCATGCGGTGTGCGTGGCGTCGAACACATGATCGTCGGGAAACGGCGCACTGCCCTGATGGCGGGCAAGCGTCGCGGGCTCGTCACTGCCGAGATAGTAGAAAAACGCGATGGTGCTGCCGTTGCCGCTATCGAAGAAGAAATGCAGGAAATCGGGGTGCGTGGCAGGTCCCCAGCCGCGCGCGGAGATCGTGTGGATCAGCGGCAGCCCGAGCACGTCGCGATAAAACTCGACGGTTTCGCGCAATCGCCACGTCGGCCGGGCCGTGTGGTCAACGCCATGCAGACGCAAGGCGAGATCCGCAGCGGGGATGTCATTCAACTTCATGTCGTGTCTCCCGGAGTTCGGGTAAATAGGTTGGCCAGAAAGGAGTGACTGGTGCCGTCATTGCGGAAACGTCTCGCGCAGCCAGTCTTGCAAGAGGCGTCCCGCGACGTAGCGCCCAGCTTCGTCCTCAGGTGCGAGCGCGCGGCCGTGGTGATCGCCGCGCACGCGCCGATGGGATTTGTGCGTCGTGCCGAGGCTCGCGTAGATGTCCGCGATCACACTCGGAAAGCACGCCTGATCGCCCGTGTATTCGATGAGCAGCGTCGGCTGCACGATGGCAGCCGCCGTTTTCGAGAGCAGCGCGTTCGACGACAGTCCCGACCACGTCGACAGCCACGCTTCGGGCGAACAGACGCGCCCGAAACCCACCGATCCGTAATTCGATGCGAACGGGTCGCTGCCCCACAACGAGCCGTAGCGACGGTCCGAAGGATCGAGTGTGAGGTCGAAGCAACGCAGATCGGCGTCGGTACGCCAGACGGTCATCAACGGTGTGTGGGCTGCCATACGGCGCAGCGCACCATCGGCACTGCCGCCCTCCCGCTTCATCCGTTCGCGCGCGCCTTGACGAGCGGCGATCAGATCGCGGGCCATTGCATCGAGCCGGGCCACGCGGGCCGTTTGCGCCGCACGGTAACGCGTGACGAAGTTGGCGTCGTAACGTGACGATGCGGGAGTGCCGGGTTCTCGCGGCACGAAACCGTTGGCCGGGTCGAACGGATCGAGCGTCGGATCGACCGACAGTGCGTCGTGCTCATTGGCAACCGACGGGTCGATACACGTTTGCAGCAACGCGCCCTGCCCCGGATGCGGGGCCACGAACACCACGCCATCGACGACCGGCATGTCGAGCGACGCCAGCTTTGTCAGGCGTCCACCGGGGGTGCGTTCGATACGCGCGTCGGGCGCCAGACCGGACTGCTGCACATAGAGTGCGTAAAGACCGCTGCCGCCCGAATTGCCGAGCAGCACGATGCGCTTGAAGCCCGCGTCGCGCAAAAAGCGCATGCCGGCGGCCACGTCGTAGAGCGCAAATTCGTGTTCGAGCCGCATGTCGTTACCCACCGAGCGCGGCGCCTGTGTCCACGCCGCGAAGCCCGCTTCGACGATATCCGGAATCAGGTAATGACACGCCATGAATTCGCGCGGATGCATGATGCAGACCACCGTATCAGGCGACCCGGCGGCGTAAAGCGATCCGCTCGTGGCCGCGCCGTCTCCCGTGCGCAGCACCACGTTGCGCGTGCTCGCGCCAAGCGGCAGGTCGCGCGGATTCCAGTCCGTGTTCAGAAACCCTGCGGTCGCGCTCTGGCCGTCGCCGCGACCCTGTTGCTGTTGACTCATCTGCCACCTCCATTTTTTTACATACTAGTTTAATTTTTTACGAATGAGTAAACATTTTTGCAAAAAATTGACGAAGTAGTAAAAACCCGTAAACAACCGTGGCACAGCGCTTTGCGCCGCGAGGGAATTTGGTTAAGGTGTTGGTTTTCTGACGCCTGCGTCAAAAGACGCGCCAGACAGTGGCCATGACCAAAGCACAGACCAAAAGCGACGCGTTGCGGGAAAACATTCTGGAAGTCGCTACGCGGCTGTTCATCGACCGGGGATTCGACGGCACGAGTTTCAACGACATTGCCGATGTCGTCGGCGTCAGCCGGCCGGCGCTGTACTACTACTTCAAGAGCAAGGAAGCGATTCTCGAAGTCCTCACGACGGTGGTCACCCGCGCGGCGGGCGAGCTCGCCTCCGAGGCGTTGCCGGAAAACTTGCAGCAGCCCTCGGCGATGCTGCGCCATCTCGTGCTGCGCCATGCGCACCTGATTCTCACGCACCCGCTGCAATTTCGCGTCGTCGAGCGCAATGAGGACAACCTGCCGCCCAAGCAGAAAAAGCTGGCCGAGCAGTCTCGCCGGACCGTGCTGGAGCAGTTCCGGCATGCCATCGAATTGGGGATCGAGCGGGGTCAGTTCCGCGTGATGGATGCGAAGGTCGCCGCGTTTTCCATCATCGGCATGTGCAATTGGACGGCGTGGTGGTTCACGCCCGCAGGCCCGCGCAAGGCCGAAGAGATCGCGGAGCAGATTGCCGATATGGCGTTGCGCACCGTCGAGCAGGCGCCCGGGCGGCAACCGGGTGAACCGGGCGCTGCCGGGGTGATCAAGCTGCTGCGCGAAGATATTGACTTGCTTGAGCGGCACCTCGCCACCGAGCGCGGCAAAGCGGCAACGTAACGCGCCTGCCGCGCTCGATCTGATTTCTGGCTATCGGGCCGCGGGCATCAGCGTGTTGCGAGTCCGGCAGACAACCTTCCCGCTCTTGGGCTCACCGCCGACCACCCAGTAGCCATCGACCCGCTTCCACTTATCCCCGGAGCGCGCGGGCGTGTTGCGCAGCATCAGGTTCTTGATATCCGTCAGGAGAGGGAGCGTCTCTGCAAAATAAGCATGTGACGGGAAGTCCTCCGGAAGATTCGAGACCACGTTGTCGATGCCGGGGACGACCACTTGCGGGGCCGTTCCACAGCCGACGCGCGGATAGTCGTGGACATGGCTGGACGCCGCCACCGCAAAGTCGTACGGGGAAAGGTAGACCGTCGTTCGGTCCGACACTTTCAGATAGTTCGGTGCGAGTTGCGCAAACAGATCGCGATCGACGTCGGCCGCGGCGAGGATGATCTGACCGAACCGAATACCCCGCTCCGAAGAGACGGTATTCACACCGGACGCAATCACGCGCAGCAATGCCCGATTCCCCATGCTGTGCGCCACGATATGAATCTTTCGCCCGTTTGCCGCCTTGGCGACCGTCTCCAGAAACGACCGGAAATACACCTCGCTGGTGTCGACGGTTGCCTCGTCGAAGGTGTACTTGGTGACCCCGCTTCTCGCTGCCCACGAAAACAGGAACATGTTGTTCGCAGGCACATCCAGATCAGCCCCCAGTTGCGCCGCGCGCAGTGCCGCGTCGTTGAAGGCGTTGTTGTAGCCGTGGATGAACACCACGACATAGCCGCTTTCGGGGCCCGTGACCGGCCGAAGTTCACGTTGCGCGATGGCAAGAAATTGCGCCTCTCCCGGTATCGACTCGAAACGGTTCACGGTCAGCTTCGGATCGCTTCCGAAGTACGTGCCGATGTCCGAGCCCAGCGAGCCCACACGGTGATTTTTGGGGATCGTGACGAACACGCGGCCATAGTGAAGCGCTTCATCCCGATCGTCTGAGAAGCCTGCCCCGGCGGACAACGCCTTGCGTGTTGTACCGAACATGACCGGATAGTCGAATGTCGACGCCGTCGGCCCCGTCTTCAGCGGAATCTCCGCCGTGGTTGGCGGTAGATAGCCCACCGCGCTCAGTGTCTTGTCAGACACCCCTGGCAACGTACACGCCGCAAGCAGCAGCGTGCCCATGAGTACTCCCCCGAGCCCCAAACCCCGTTTCATAGCAGCCTCCGCGATGCATTGTTCTGACGACAGCTTGCGTGGATAGTGCGGTCCGACAATTTTGCGCAACGCTACCGTAATCGTCGCGCGCCGGCAACTGGGGCAGACGATGACCGGCGATCGGCCTGCGCCCGATCGAGGCTGCCCCTTCGGGTATTAATCGCGAGCCGGCTTGATGTTCTGGTTGTGATGGAACAGGTTATGCGGGTCATACCGGGTTTTCGCGGCAACGAGACGCTCGTAGTTCGGGCCATAGGCTGCCCCGACCCGCTCCGCTTCGTCCTGTGTCAGGAAATTGACGTAAGCGCTACCCAGTGCAAATGGCGCGGCCGCGTCGAAAAACGCGCGTGCCCACGCGACACATCGCGCATCGTCGCCCGGGTCGTCCCAGCGTCCGTGCACGTTCATGACATATTGGGTATCGCGGCTCGGATAAGCCGTAGCGTCCGCCGGATAGCGGCTTGCCTGGCCCCCGATCTGCCCGAAGAAGATTTCGCATTGCGGCGACGGCAGCTTGCCAATTGCGTCGATCAACACGTCGAGCAGCCCATCCGGCAAGTCGGCCAGATTGTGCGACTTCCAGTAATTGCGTGCGCCGGGCGTCAACAGCGGATCGAACGCCTGTTGCCACGTGGCATACGGCATCGGGCCGAGGTGCTCGCCATACGGGGTACCGAATTGGCGCACCGCCGCCAGCGCCGCCGGGCCGTCTTCCAGCGCACCGGTGTAGCAGCTTGCAAACGCGACGACCGGTTTGCCGTGGACCGCCTCCGGCAGAAACGGCAACGGCGGTGCAAGGCGCAACACCGCCCATACCGAAAGCGCGTCGGGCATATCGCGCGCGGCAACCCGATAGCGTTTGAGCGCGTCTTTCGCCTGCGCCAACGGCAAGACGACAAGGCCGCCGTACACTTGCGGCCCGACCGGGTGCAGTTGAAACTCGAACATCGTGACGACGCCAAAATTGCCACCGCCGCCGCGAATCGCCCAGAAAAGGTGCTCGTGCGCATCGGCAGCGGTGTGGACCAGTTCCCCGTCGGCCGTCACGACATCCGCCGACAAGAGATTATCGATCGTCATGCCGTATTTCCGGGTAAGCCAACCGAACCCGCCGCCAAGCGTCAGGCCCGATACGCCGGTTGTCGAGTTGATCCCGAGCGGCGTCGCGAGACCGAAAGCCTGTGCTTCGTGATCGAAATCGCCCAGCGTGGCGCCCGGTTCGACATAGGCACGGCGTGCCACCGGATCGACACGCACCGATGTCATCGGCGACAAATCGATCATCAGCCCGCCGTCGCACACCGCCGTGCCGGCGATGTTGTGCGCGCCGCCACGCACGGCGAGCGGCAGCTTGTTATCGCGCGCAAAGTCCACGGCCCGGCGCACATCGGCGACACCCGCGCAGCGCACGATCACAGCCGGGTGGCGGTCGATCATGGCATTCCAAAGACGTCGTGACCGATCGAAATCAGGGTCGCCGGGCAGCAACACCTGGCCTCTTGTGGACGCGCTCAACGCGCCGATTGCCTCGGTGGATAAGTGGGTCATAAGACACCTCATGCTGTGTGGCCCGGACCTGAGGCAATCGCAGGGAGACTCGACAAATCTCCAAGGCTTTGCCCGCTTGAGAAGAGGGCGACTATGGGCGTCGTCTTTGGTGACTCTGTGTCGCTAATTACCCGTGACGCGGTGCATCTACGGGCGGTGTGCCGTCATGGAAAAGCGTCTTCAACTGTGAGCGCAACGCCGGCGAATCGGTATGCTTGTGAACCGTGATCGCGTGCTGCACGGCAGCCTCCAGCAATTCACCTTCGGAATCAGCACATAGCGCGACCGAGCAGTTCGTCTCGCTCGGGAACTCCCGGCAATCGATGTACTTTCGGGTCATGATCTTCTCCTCCTTCTAGGAACAAAATCACTCAGAAAGTATAGGTCGCGGGTGGTGAAATTGTTTCCACACCCTGCCATGAACCGGGGTCACGGCAACGCCGGCGGACCCCGCCGCACGTCCTTAACCGGCACAACGTGTCGCTTGAGCCCCAGCGCCGCCGCATCGATACCCAACGCCAACCCGACAAGCTGTGGCAAATGCAGCACCGGCAGATCGAGCGAGGTGTTCAGATCGCGTGCCATGTCGTCCTGATAGGTGTCGAGCACCGTATGACATAGCGGACACGGCGTTACCATCGCATCCGCGCCTGCCGCTTTCGCCGAAGCTACGTGGCGCCCGCTGAGTTTGATGGGAATCACGTCGCTTTGCGCCGAGCAGTGGAAACCGCAGCACGCCGTTCTGCCGGAATAGTCGACGGTCGTGCAGCCCAAAATCTGCGCGAGCGTTTCAATCGATCTGACGTCACGCGCATCCGTGTCGCCGAAAACCGAGGGCGGCCGGACGATGTGGCAGCCGTAGAACGCCGCGATCCGATGTTCCGACAACGGCGTTTTGACGAGTGCTCGCAACCGCGTCTCGCCGACCTCCTCCAGCAGATACCAGAGAAAGTGCGTCACACGTGCCGTGCCCCGGTAGACCAGCCCCTCCTCGGCGAGCTTGCGGTCCACGCGCGCACGCAACGCCGGGTCGTTGTCCACGCGTTGTTTGGCTTCGATCAGATTCAACGTACAGGTATTGCAGATCGTCATGAGATCGAGGCCTTTCGCCTCGGCCAGCGCGATGATGCGCACGTTGAGCGCAACGAAGCGCTCCGGGTCGGCCGCACGAATCTCACGACTGCCGGTGCAGGTGGCAGACGTCAGCGTTTCCAGCGTGATGCCCAGCCGGTCTGCCACGGCATGGGTGGCGTCCAGTAGCTCACCACACGTGGTACGTGCGCTGCATCCGGGGTAGAAGGCGATTTGCATGTCAGTGCCTTGGTGGAAAGAACTCATTTAAAGAAAATTCGCCGGATCGTCTTGATGCCGTCCACCGGCCGGCGCAGTAGCGCCGCCAACGGGCTGACCTTGCCACGCAGCATCAGCTTGAGGGTGCGGCCGGGCCGTTGCAGCACGGCGCGCCAGCCACGCGTGCCAAGCACGAGCAGCATGGGCTCGATACGCCCGCGTCGCGCGACGATATCCATGAACGTGCGCGCATGCGGCGACGCGTCGCGGGCGTGCGCGTAAGCCAGTTGCTTGAGCGGTTCAATCGCGGCACTCACGATGGGTATGTGCGCAGGACAAACGGCTTCGCACTGATAACAAGACACGCAATGGTGAACGTGCGCCTCGTCCAGAATGGCTTGCAGACGCGGCGCATCGTCGCGGGCGTCCAGCGCGACGCGCGCCAGATGCACCAGCGGCGCAGGTCCGGCAAACGCGATGTCGTCGGGAAAATCGAGCACCGGGCATGCCGAATAACAGGCCAGACAACTCAGGCAATCCATCGTGGCGCGCAGCGTCGCGGCGTTGGCCGCATTGATCGGCTCGGGAAACCCGCCATACGGCTTCGACCGCTGAAGCCATGTCTGCAACGACACCAGTTTCGCTTCGGCAGGCGCCCGGTCAACCGCCAGATCGCGAATCAGCGGCAGATGGCGCAGCGGTTCGATATGCATCTCCGCTTCGGCCGCCTCCCAGCAGGCGAGCACTTCGCGTCCGTTCATCCGCACGGCGCAGGTGCCGCACTTCTTGGTGCCGCAATACCATCGAAATCCGATATCGACGGCGAGCGATTCCTGCACGTAGTTCAGGGCGTCGATGATGCGCATGTGCGGCACCCCCGGCACCGCGAAGGTCTCGACATAGGGCGCAGCATCCGTCTCCGGATCGAAGCGCGAAATGTGCAGCGTCACCGTCGTCAGTTCACTGCCGTTGTCGATGTCACCCCGAAATTGCCTGACGTCCGAATGCATGGGTCCCCTCTGCGCGAATGGATGGTTATGGATGAATTGTTGAGGCGGGGATGACAGTGGGTCACCAAGGCACGCTGAAATACTCCTGCCGGTCGAACCCCGGCGCGATGCCCCCCGCCGGATAGCGCTCCTTCCTGAACCGGTAGTCGCTGCCGTCGCGCGCCACGATGTTCTTGCACTGCCACGCGGTGTTGTCGACGTACGGAAAGTCGGTGCGATAGAAGCTGCCGCGACTCTCCTCGCGCTTCAAGGCGCTTTGCAGCGTGACCTCGCAGACATCGATGAGGTTGTGAACATCCAGCGCATCGAGCCACGCCGTGTTGAAGCGCCGCGACGCGCTCGGCGGTGTCATGCGCGGCAACTCGCGCTCGCGGAACACGGCGAGCCGGGCCAGTCCCTCGCGCATCGCGTCGCCGCTCTTGATCAGGCCGTAGGCTTCGCCCATCGCATCCCAGATGCCGGTCTTGACGTGCATGGGGGCCAGAGGCTGCTGAGGGCTACCGCCCGCCCCCGCGCCCGTGCCCGTTCGAAGCGCCTCGACCCGTTGTTCCTCTCCCCGGATCTGCTGCGCCGTCAGATCGTCGTGCCGGTGATGGTCCGGCAGCCCTCCGGCGACCGACTCCGCCGCCAGCCCGCCGTCGTAGATCGCGACAGCCAGACTCCCCGTCACGTGAGCGCCCACGCCGCCCGCCACCCACAAGCCGTCTACGCTGGTGCGCATCGAGTGCGGGTCAGACTCGATGCCGCCCTGCCGGTAATGCATCGTGGTGCGCGCTTCGACTTTGTCGCGTGTGATGTCCAGCCCCAGCTTCTCGAACGCCGACCCGGCGTACTGATAGCGCCGCAGCACATCCGCATCGACATGGCTGTAAGACGTGTAGTAGCCGCCGCTAAAGCGTGCCTTGCCCGCGAGCACCTGCTGGGTCAGGCGCTTCACCTGAAGCGAGTACGGCGCGAGTGCGGCAGGCGCATCGCGTGCCTGCTCGAAGAAGCATTCGCCCTGCGCGTTGTACACACGCGAACTCTGGTCGGTCCCTACCAGCGGGTTCGGATACACGTGCAGGCGTTGCCACGTCGGCGGGTTCGCGAAATCGCTGATGTGCCAGAACTGCATTTCCAGATTGGTCATTTCCGCGCCCGCGCGCAGCGCCAGCGCAATGCCGTCGCCGGTCTGCTCGCGCGTGCCCGTGGAGCGGCGCACCAGCCGGTCGGCGTGCCCTGTCGCCATGACGACCGCCTTCGCATGCACGGCGAACATCTCCCCGTGCACGTAGTCCAGCGCCGTCAGGCCGCAAACTTCGCCATTCGCGTTGCGCAGCAGCGCGGTGACCACGCACTCCTCATGCATCGGAATGCCCCGCGCTTGCAGTTGCTTGCGCCGGATGTCCATCAGCAAGATGCCGGTTTGCCCCTGCATGGGCGCAACCGCCCAGCGCACCGGTGAGTGGCTCATCGCGATCTGGCCGTCGGCCTCACGCGAGAACAACAATCCCAGCGACTCCATCTCCGGATAGAAAGTGTTCTCGATCCAGTGACCGGCGGCCGCCAGATACGACTGATCGACGAGGAAATGGCTGTAGTACTTCGCGAAAAATTCGAGCGAAGCGGCCGCGTTCTGCTCGGTGCCGCCGAGCATCTTCGAGCCGACGATAACCGCGCCCGCCATGATCGACGCGCCGCTCTTGCCGACCAGCCCCTTGGAGATCAGCATCGGCTTCAGGCCCAGATCGTGCAGGCGCAACGCGGCATAGGTGCCAGCCCCGCCGCCGCCAACGACCACCACATCGCAATTGATCACCCTCATCGCAGCAGCGCCCTCCTGGGGCCGGTTGTCGAAACGTGTGAATGGAATGTGACCATTGTGGGCAGGCCACCCGGCACCGATGCAGCGATCGGGACACGTCATCCACCAAAGCGGCCAATGTGCGCGGCGCGGCAAGAGCGCCTCAAAACGCTCCCGGACGAGGCAAGCCGCCCCGGTAGAAAATTTTGTCCGCTTTGCGATATGTGTTGTCCCGCGCGCGGTGTGCCGGGCGGGCAAGTCACGCTAATGTGAGCAGGGCCGTAAGACAAATAACAACGACTATTTGGTATGAGGAGACACACCATGGATGCGACCCTGCAAGCCGTCGCCCGCAACGAGCGCGGTTCGCCGGCGAAGTCGGTCATCTTGGGCGCGGGTATCGGCAACGCGCTTGAGTGGTACGACTTCGCCTCGTTCGTGCTCTTTTCGCGCTATTTCTCAACGCAGTTCTTTCACGCGGAAGACCCGACCGCCGCCTTTCTGTCGACACTGGCCGTCTTCGCCGTCGGCTTTCTGCTGCGCCCCATCGGCGGCATCTACTTCGGCTGGCTTTCCGACCGCCGTGGCCGCCGCTTTGCGATGGTGGCTTCGATGGCTGTCACCGCCGCCGGGTGTCTTGTTATCGCGGTGTCGCCCACCTACGCGTCCATTGGCCTGATGGCCCCGGCGCTGCTCGTCTTCGGGCGCCTGCTTCAAGGCTTCGGTCTGGGAGGCGAGATCGGCGCATCGTTCACGTTCCTGGTGGAAAGCGCCCCCGTGAACCGGCGCGGCTTGTGGTCGAGCAGCATGTTCATCGCCATCACCGGCGGCTCGCTGCTGGCCACCGCCGTCGGGCTGGTGCTCACGCAGGTGTTCTCCGCCGACGAGATGACCCGCTTTGGCTGGCGCATCCCCTTCTTCTTCGGTACCGCCCTCGGGGTCTATGCACTGTTCCTGCGTGGTCGACTCAAAGAAACCTCCGCGTTCGAACAGGAGCAGAGCGAGGCGCGCTCAGGTGTACCGACACAACCGATGGCGCACGCCATCTGGGAGCACCGCGCATCGGTGCTGCGAATCATTGCCCTCACGGCGGGACCGACGTTGACGTTCAACACGTGGATGTCGGGGGCCATTACGTTCGCCACGCACTTCAAGGGGGTCGATGCGCGTCAGGGGCTATGGGCGCTGTGCATCGGCTGTCTGGTCTACATGGCCGTGCAGCCGTTCTGGGGTGCACTCTCCGATCGCATCGGCCGTAAGCCCAACCTGCTGCTGGGTGCGGGCGGATCGGCGCTGGTCATCGTGCCTGCGCTGATGCTCATCGACGGCTCCTTCGTGCGGCTGACGCTGGCGATCTGCGTTGGGCTGGTCGTGCTGGCCGCGTGGACCGCCATCGCCCCGGCGGTCTATGCGGAATTGTTCCCCACGCGCATTCGTGCCACCGGCGTCGCCATCCCCTACTCGCTGACGGTGGCGATCTTCGGCGGCACCGCCCCATACCTTCAGAACTGGCTGGCCGACCACGGACATCTGGGGTGGTTCGCCGCGTATCTGATTGCACTCAACCTGTTGACGGTGGCGGCCGTCCTCTGGATGCCGGAAACGCGCGGGCGAGCACTCGAATAACCGTTGTCAATCAGGTAGTTGCAGGCTGGAGGCTCGACCTCCAGCCTCGTGTTAACCCCCATGTCCTGCAACCGACGTTAAGGAAAGAATGAAACGCGCATTCCTTTCCCCTGAAGCCAGGTGGCACGTCATGCAGACCCGGATCATCACCGCACAGGATGTCGAGTTCTTCGAGTCGCGAATCTCGCCCGCGCCCATGGTCGGGCTGGCGTTCGAGTTTCCGTCGGGCGGTGGCGTCGAGCCGCACGTGCATCCCTACGGGCAAGTCCTGTTCGGCAGCGAAGGCATCATGACCGTGGACACGCCTCGCGGCACGTGGGTCGTGCCCCCACAGCGCGCCGTCTGGATTCCGCCGATGACGCTGCACGCCGTGCGCCTGCGTGCGTCGTTCGGCATGCACAACCTGCTGATCTCGCCGCACGTCGTGGCCGACCTGCCGAAGACCTGCGAACCGCTCGTCGTCTCGAACCTGATGCGCGAACTGATCCTGCGCGCCGCCGCCACCGACGAACCCATGCTGCGCAAGCGCCACGTCGACAAGTTCTTCGAGATCATCCGCGACGAGCTCGAATTCAGCGACGAGATTCCGCTTTCGCTCGAAATTCCGCGTGAACGCCGCCTCGCCCGCCTGTGCACCGAATTCCTGCGCGAGCCGTCAGACAACCGCACGTTGCAGGAATGGGGCGACCACGTCGGTGCCAGCGCACGCACGCTGTCGCGGCTATTTACCCGCGAACTCAATCTCACTTTCGACGAATGGCGCCGCCATGTGCGCCTGCAAGAGGCGCTTTACCGGCTGGCCGAAGGCCGCGCCGTCTCAGCGGTCGCCAATGAGCTCGGCTACGAAAGCACGACCGGTTTCATCGAAATGTTCCGCAAATCCCTCGGACGCACGCCCGGCCAGTACTTCACCTGAGCCCTCGCCCTACCGCGCCTTACCTGCCTCGCCCCCTGCGACGCCCCCTTTGAAATCCACGCCACCCGGCACCCGCCGGACAACTGTTGCTTTTTCAACTCTTATATAAGACATAAGACATTTGACCTTATGAGTTGTGGGGACTAAAATCGCGGGCAAAGCAGTGTCCGGAACACCCATGGAGGCCCACAAGGCCTTCTCCTGAAACTCAATACCAGCAGGTCCCCAAATGCTTGAAAACTTTCGTGCTCACGTGGCCGAACGCGCCGCACTCGGTATTCCTCCCCTGCCGCTGTCGGCTCAACAGACCGCCGAACTGGTGGAACTGCTGACGAATCCCCCCGCCGGCGAAGAACAGACGCTGGTCGAACTGATTACCCACCGAGTGCCCGCCGGCGTGGACGAAGCCGCCCGCGTGAAGGCCGGTTTCCTGGCCGCCGTGGCCAAGGGTCAGACGCCGTGCACGCTGATCTCGCGTGCCCGCGCGACCGAATTGCTCGGCACGATGCTGGGCGGTTACAACATCGCCCCGCTGATCGAGTTGCTCGCCGACGCCGAAGTGGGCACGGTGGCTGCCGACGCGCTGAAGAAAACCCTGTTGATGTTCGATCAGTTCCACGACGTCAAGGAACTGGCCGACAAGGGCAACGCCAACGCGCGCGCCGTGCTGCAAAGCTGGGCCGACGCCGAGTGGTTCACCAGCCGTCCGGAAGTGCCGCAAAGCCTGACGATCACCGTGTTCAAGGTCACGGGCGAAACCAACACCGACGACCTGTCGCCGGCCCCTGACGCCACCACGCGCCCGGACATCCCGCTGCACGCGCTGGCCATGTTGAAGAACACGCGTCCCGGCATCACCCCGGAAGAAGACGGCAAGCGCGGCCCGATCAAATTCATCGAATCGCTGAAGGACAAGGGCCATCTGGTCGCCTACGTGGGCGATGTGGTCGGCACGGGCTCCTCGCGCAAGTCGGCGACCAACTCGGTGCTGTGGTTCACGGGCGAAGACATCCCGTTCGTGCCGAACAAGCGTTTCGGCGGCGTGTGTCTGGGCAGCAAGATCGCCCCGATCTTCTACAACACGATGGAAGATGCCGGCGCCCTGCCGATCGAACTCGACGTGTCGCAAATGGAAATGGGCGACGTGGTTGAGCTGCGCCCGTACGACGGCAAGGCCCTCAAGAACGGCGAAGTGATCGCCGAGTTCCAGGTCAAGTCCGACGTGCTGTTCGACGAAGTGCGCGCTGGCGGCCGTATTCCGCTGATCATCGGCCGTGGCCTGACCGCCAAGGCACGTGAAGCGCTGGGTCTGGCCCCGTCGACCCTGTTCCGCCTGCCGCAGCAACCGGTCGACAGCGGCCGTGGCTTCTCGCTGGCTCAGAAGATGGTCGGCCGCGCCTGCGGCCTGCCGGAAGGTCAAGGCGTGCGTCCGGGCACGTACTGCGAACCGAAGATGACCTCGGTCGGCTCGCAAGACACCACGGGCCCGATGACCCGTGATGAACTGAAGGATCTGGCCTGCCTGGGCTTCTCGGCCGACCTCGTCATGCAGTCGTTCTGCCACACCTCGGCCTATCCGAAGCCGGTGGACGTGAAGACGCACCGCACGCTGCCGAACTTCATCAGCACGCGCGGCGGTATCGCCCTGCGTCCGGGCGACGGCGTGATTCACTCGTGGCTGAACCGCATGCTGCTGCCCGACACCGTCGGCACCGGCGGCGACTCGCACACGCGCTTCCCGATCGGCATCAGCTTCCCGGCAGGTTCGGGTCTGGTCGCCTTCGCCGCTGCCACCGGCACGATGCCGCTGGACATGCCGGAATCGGTGCTGGTCCGCTTCAAGGGCAAGATGCAACCGGGCGTGACGCTGCGCGATCTGGTCAACGCCATTCCGCTGTACGCCATCAAGCAAGGCATGCTGACGGTCGCCAAGCAAGGCAAGAAGAACATCTTCTCGGGCCGCATTCTCGAAATCGAAGGCCTGCCCGACCTGAAGGTCGAGCAAGCGTTCGAACTGTCGGACGCCTCGGCAGAGCGCTCGGCCGCCGGTTGCACGGTTCACCTGAACAAGGCACCGATCATCGAGTACATCACCAGCAACATCACGCTGCTGAAGTGGATGATCGCCGAAGGCTATCAAGACCCGCGCAGTATCCAGCGCCGTATCTCGGCGATGGAGCAATGGCTGGCCGACCCGCAACTGCTGGGCCCGGACGCCGACGCTGAGTACGCTGCCGTGATCGAGATCGATCTGGCCGACATTCACGAGCCGATCGTGGCCTGCCCGAACGACCCGGACGACGTGAAGACGTTGTCGGATGTGGCCGGCGCCAAGATCGACGAAGTGTTCATCGGCTCGTGCATGACCAACATCGGTCACTTCCGTGCCGCCTCGAAGCTGCTCGAAGGCAAGCGCGACATTCCGGTCAAGCTGTGGGTCGCCCCGCCGACCAAGATGGACCAGAAGCAGTTGACCGAAGAAGGCCACTACGGCGTTTTTGGTACTGCCGGTGCCCGTACCGAAGCGCCAGGCTGCTCGCTGTGCATGGGTAATCAGGCACAAGTGCGCGAAGGTGCAACGGTCATGTCGACCTCGACCCGTAACTTCCCGAACCGTCTGGGCAAGAACACGAACGTGTACCTTGGCTCGGCGGAACTGGCGGCAATCTGCTCGCGTCTGGGCAAGATTCCGAGCAAGGAAGAGTACATGGCCGACATGGGCGTGCTGAGCGCCAACAGCGATAAGATCTACAAGTACATGAACTTCGACCAGATCGAAGACTTCAAGGAAGTGGCCGACACCGTCAAGGCGTAAGCCTGCGGTCGGGTTACGGCGCGTCGGTTGCGCCGTAGCGTCAAAAAAAGCGCCCCGAGTGAAAGCTCGGGGCGCTTTTTATTTGCGCAGCGACGACGGGAAAGACCGGGTAGTCAGCTTCGTTTTAGTCATCCAGCGACACATCATTCGGCGTCTCGAACACCGACTTCAGCTTCTGGCTCAGCGGCAGATTCAGGTTGATGTTCTGCGGCGGAATCGGCGACATGAACCACTTCTGATACAGCTTGTTGGCCTCGCCGCTCGTCTGGATACGGGCAATCGTCTTGTCGACGATAGCCTTCAACGCCGGATCGTTCTTGGGCAGCATGCAGGCGATGGCTTCAAACGTCTGCGGCTCGCCGGTAATGATGTAGTCATCCGACTTGCTCGCCTTGGCCTTCTCCGCCGACAGCACGTCCGAGTCCATGAAGAACGCGGCCGCGCGGCCCTGCTGCACCATCATGAATCCCTGCGCGTGATCGGTTGCCGCCACGATCATCACATTCATCTTCGCTTCGGCAATTTTCTTGCGCAGATAGCGCTCGGAGGTCGTGCCTGCGGTCACCGCAATCGTCTTGCCTTCGATATCGTTGAATGACCGGATGCCCGAGGTGCGCTTCGTCAGCAGACGCGTTTCCGTAATCGAGATCGTGTTCGAAAACTCGACCTGCTTGCGGCGTTCCGCGTTGTTCGTCGTGCCGCCACACTCCAGATTGATCGTGCCGCTTTGCACCAGCGGAATGCGGTTCTGCGCGGTAATCGGCATCATGCGCACCTGCAAGCCGGGCGCGTCGATCTCCTTCTTGATCGCCTCCACGATCTGCAAAGCGATCTCCTGCGAGTAGCCGATCACGTTCTGGCCGTTGTCGTAGTACGAATACGGCACCGACGACTCGCGATTGCCCAGCACGATGACGTTGTTCTCCTTGATCTTCTTCAGAGACCCGGTGAGCGGCGTGGCAGCCTGGGTATTCGCCACACCGCTCATCAGCGCCAACAACACAACCCCGTAGCTCATGTACTTCATCTTGTCGTCTCCACCCGCCATCGAAAGCGGTTACTTATGGTTATGCAGAAGGGAATGCAGATACGTGGAATGCATGGAACGCTCGACGCGACACCACGGCATCACGTCATCACGGCATCAAGTCAACGCAGCACACGCCCGTGCGATTCGCGCGCACGCTTCGCGCAAGTTTTCCATCGACGTGGCAAACGAGAGCCGGAATGCCGGCGAGATACCGAAGGCTTCGCCCTGAATCACTGCGACGTCCTGCGTGTCGAGCAGATAGAGAATGAAATCGGTGTCGTTGTTGATGACCTTCCCTTCCGGCGTCGTCTTGCCGATCACACCGGCGCACGACGGGTAGGCATAGAACGCGCCGACCGGCTTCGCGCAGTGCAGCCCCTCAATCGCGTTGAGCTGTTCGACCACGAGATCGCGGCGCGCCGTGTACTGGGCTTTCCATTCGACGAGAAAGTCGCGCGTGCCGGTAAGCGCGGCCAGCGCACCCGCCTGACTGATGGCGGACGGGCTGCTGGTGCTCTGCGACTGAAGCTTGGCAATCGCCTTGATCAAGTCGCGCGGGCCGCCCGCGAAACCGATGCGCCAGCCCGTCATGGCATACGCCTTGGAAACGCCGTTCACCGTCAGCGTGCGATCAAGCAGATGCGGGTTGACCTGCGCAAACGTGAAGAACGCCTCGCCGTCGTAGATCAGGTATTCGTAGATGTCGTCGGTCAGCACCATCACGTTCGGGTACTTCGTCACGACGTCGCCGAGGCGCTGCAACTCTTCTCGGGTATAGGTCGCGCCCGTCGGGTTGCACGGCGAATTCAGAATCACCCACTTGGTGCGCGGCGTGATCGCGGCCTCGAGCTGCGCCGCCGTGAGCTTGTAGCCGTCTTCCGCACGGCAATCGACGATCACCGGCGTGCCGCCGTTGAGCAGCGTCATGTCCGGATACGACACCCAGTACGGCGCGGCGATGATGACCTCGTCACCTTCGTCGACCGTGCTGGTGAGGGCATTGAAGATGATCTGCTTGCCGCCGTTGGCGACCGTCACCTGATCCATGCCGTAGTCGAGCCCGTTCTCGCGGCGGAATTTTTCGCAGATCGCCTGCTTGAGTTCCGGCGTGCCGTCGACCACCGTATAGCGGGTCTTGCCGGCCTTCATCGCGGCGTATGCGGCTTCGATGATGTGATCGGGCGTATCGAAGTCGGGTTCACCGGCGGTGAGCCCGATGATGTTTCTGCCCTGTGCGCGCAGTGCCTTGACGCGGCCGGTTGCCATAGAACTGGGCGACGGTTTGATCCGGCCCATGCGGGTAGCCAACAAACTCATGATGTTTCGATTCCGTAGAAATGGGGGACGGGAAAGCAGGAAAGCGGAAGCACGCTCAAGCGATCACGCCGAGCTTGCGCAGACGCTCGTCGATCCAGTCGCGCTTGTCCTTGCCCGCGCGAATCGCCGTCTTGCGCTGCTCCTCACGGGCGGCCTGCTCGCGTGCCTTGCCGAGCACGTAGGTCCATTGGTCGGGCGGCACGGCGACCACGCCGTCTTCATCGCCGACGATGAGGTCGCCAGCGTTGATGACCAGACCACCGATGCTCACCGGCACGTTGACTTCGCCCGGCCCTTCCTTGAACGGTCCACGGTGCGTGTTGCCGCGTGCATAGCAGGGGAAGTCGGCCGCGCGAAACGCGCCGATATCGCGCACGGCACCATCGATTACGAAACCAGCGATACCCCGCACTTCCGCGTGAATCTGCATCAACTCGCCGATCAGGGCCTGCGTTACATCGCCGCTCGCATCGACCACGATCACGTCGCCGGGCGCGGCCATATCCATCGCCTTGTGGATCATCATGTTGTCGCCGGGACGCACCTTCACGGTGATCGCTCGGCCGACGAGGCGCTTGCCCGCGTGATACGCACGCAAGCCCTGCACCCCGCAAATGCGCTGCATGCTGTCGCTGATGTGCGACGTGACGATATTGGCGTAGGCGTCGAGAATGTCGGCAGGGATTGGGGCCGGCATCGGCAGCACGCGAAATCCCGCTTGGTTGTGTTCGTTCATGGTGTCCTCATCGAAGAATGGGAAGCATTTGGAATGCGCCGTCAGAGCGTGCGGTGCGCGCGCAGATACGGCACCAGTCCGCCGGCGTTCAGAATCTGAAGAATTTCCGGCGCAATGGGCGCGCCGTGCAGCGGTGTCGTCTCGTCGTTGATCCAGACTTGCGTCTGCTCGCCGAAGACGACACGCACCGTATCGCCTTCGCCGATGCGCGACGTATCGCACTCGACCGGATACAAGCCGTTGTTGATGGCGTTGCGGAAGTAAGTGCGCGCAAAGGTCTGCGCCAGCACCACACGCACGCCCGCGCCGACTACGGCGGTGACGGCAACTTCCATCGCCGACCCGCAGCCGAAGTTCTTGCCCGCAACGATCAAGTCGCCAGCGCGCACGCTCTGAGCAAAGTCGGGATGCGTCGTCTCGAACAGGTACTGCCGCAGCACTTGCGGATCGAGCGAGTCACGCTTGCGGCGCGACGAGATGATGTAGTCGGTATTGACGTCGTCGCCGAAACAGCGTGCGCGTCCTTCAATGGTTTGTGCGTTCATGAGCGATGGCCAAGCTGTGATGGCGCTACGAGATAACCGGCCACCGCACTGGCGGCGCAGACTTGCGGCGAGGCGAGATAGATGTTCGCGTCGGCGTTGCCCATCCGGCCCTTGAAGTTGCGATTGGCCGTCGACACGACGTTGACGCCGTCGCCGGGAATGGCACCGCCCGTGCCGCAGCACGAACCGCATCCGGGTGTGACGACAATGGCACCGAAGGCGAGAAAATCGGCCAGTTCGCCGCCACGCACCAGGGCTTCCATAATTTCGCGCGACGCCGGTGTCACCACCAGTTGCACGCCCGGGGCAGGGCCACCGTGTTCGCGCAATACCGCCAGCGCTTCCTGAAAGTCCTTCACGCGCCCGCCGGTACACGTACCGAGATACGCCATATGAATCGGCGTGTGTTCAAGCTCGGAAACGGTGACCACGTTATCGACCTGATGCGGACGGGCGACGTTGGGCTCGACCGTCGCGAGATCGAGCGTGATGCGCTCGGCGTATTGCGCGTCGTCGTCCGCCGTAAGTGTGTCTTCGCTGTCCTCCACACCCTGCATGGGGCGCTTTGCGAGATAGTCGCGCACGGTCGCATCGACGGGAAACAGGGCGTTCTTCGCCCCCATCTCGATCACCATGTTCGCGATCGTGAGGCGATCGTCGAAATCGAGCCCGGCAATGCCGTCACCGTGAAATTCGAGCGTCTTGTAAGCCGCGCCGTCGGCACCGAGGATGCGGGCGAGCGCCAGCGCAATGTCCTTGCCCCCGACACCAGCCGCGAGGTTGCCGGTCAGTTCCACGCGAATGCTCGCGGGCACCTTGAGCCAGACTTTGCCGGACATCATGACCGCCGCCAGATCGGACGAGCCGATGCCGGTGGCGAAGCAACCAGCGGCGCCGTACATCACCGAGTGACTATCGGCACCGACGAGCAGACGCCCGGGGCGGGCATAGCCCTGTTCGACCATGAGTTGGTGGCCGATACCGGCGCCGACGTCGAAAACTTTGACCGCATGGGCCGAAGCGAACTTGCGGATACGCGCCTGTAACAGCGCCGACTTAGCCGACGGCGCGGGTGCGTAGTGATCGAAGGCGAACACCAGTTGCGCCGGATGCAGCGGTGCGGTACCGCCCATGGCGTCGAAATAGTCGAGCGCCATCGGCACCGATGCGTCGGTGCCCAGCGCGAAATCGACGGTGCAAATGGCGATCTCGCCCGCACGTACGACCCTGCCCGCTTTACGGGACAGCAACTTTTCGGAAAGCGTCTGACCTGCCATTGCCCCCACTCCTTGAAACCCGAATTACCGGATACCCAACGGGCATCCATGGCAAACAAGTATGGGGATGACGCCTTTTTGAAACTAGCGAAAAAAAGGCGTATTCAAGCCGGAAAAAATTTCACGTTTCCCGTGGCAGGCGAGCGGACGTCAAGCGGCGGGGGACGCCGGGCGGGGAGCGAACTGTGGTTTGCGGAAGTCGCACAGGCGTTGCGCCAGCGCGGCAATGTCGGCACTGAACTCCACCGGCCCATCATTGCGATAGACGGCGTAGTAGCGCACGGTCGGCAACGGTTCGTCCACCGGCACGCGCTTGAGCAGCCCGTGCTGGACCAGATCGTCGAAGTAGAGATCGGGGAGATAGCTCACGCCGAAACCGGCCACCGTCAGCGCACTGAGCGCGTTCAGGCTGTTGCCCGCGTACATCCGGCGAATCGACAGCCCCTTGGCCTGAAACCAACGATCGAAAACGGCATCGACGCCCGAGGTGTCGATCTGCATCAGGATCGGATGCTGCGCGATTTCGCCGAGGGAAAGTGTCTTCGAGGTATCGGTCAGCGAGGGGCTGCACATCCACTGGAGCGCCATGGTGTCGAGCGGCACCGCGGTGAACCCGGGGCCGGTGGCGGTGAGTGGAATGATGGCCAGATCGATATCGGAGCGTTGCAGCTTGGTCGTCAACGCGGTGCTGAGATCGATCTCGGGTTCGATAGAGACCAGCGGGTATTTCTCCCGCATTTCCTGCACCAGCTTCGGCAGCCACGTGAGGCCGATCAGCTCCGTGACCCCGATGCGATACCGGCGGACCACATCCACCGGCTTGCCCATGCGCTCAAGCAGACGGTCGCGCAGTTGAAGAATTTCTTCGCCGACCTCCAGCACCTCGCGGCCTTTTGCCGTGAGTTGCATGGTCCGTCCGCTACGGCCGAACAGGGCGACGCCGAGAAACTCCTCGACTTCCGTAATCCGTTTGGACACGGCCGACTGCGTCGTGTGGAGTCGCTCGGCGGCAGCCGCATGGGTGCCGAGTTTGTTGGCCCAGTACAGCGCTTCGATTTGCTTGAAGGTGATCATGATGTCCCGTCGGCGGCAGTTACCGCGGCTTGCTTTGCCGCCATAAGATACCCCAACCCCCGTCACCCACCTTCATACACTCACCGATTGCCGTACCGGGCGATGTCGTCAGGCCGTCTGGCGATTGTCGAGCAGCAACTCGCCACCGTCCCACACCGTGCCCATCTGCTGGTAGTACCCGCCCACGACTTCTTCAACCGCCAACGTCGCGAGTTCTTCGGTCGGCGATTCGAACAACGCCAGTTCGGCGTCGGCCACCCACGGGTCGCCGCATTCGGCTTTCGCGGGCTTGTGCGTCACCAGTTCGTTGAGCGATTCGCCACCGCCCTTCTCGATCGACTGAAGCACACGCGTATGCAGCAGCGGGTAGATATTGACCGTGGGGCCGCCGGTCTTCACTTGCTCTCGCAGCGTGATCGTGGCTTGCGCGATGCGGCGGTCGTACGTTGCCAGACTCGCACCGAAGCGGCCGCCCGGCGCCAGTCGCGGGGCCGGACCGTAGGGGAACGGCCGCGTCTGGTAAATGGAGCCGAATTTCTTCGGATACCCCATGTGAATGCCACGCCCCAGCGAGAAGTCGCGGTCCACCCAGATGTGCACAATCCGCGTGAACGTCTGCCCCTGAAACTTCACCTTCACGGCGAGAAACGCCTCGGCATACTGCGCGCGAACGGGGTCCAGCATCTCGGCACCGCCGGTCGAGCACGACTGCCAGTCGGCCCAGACCATCGCGACACGTCCCGGGTCTTCGTCGGCCAGCTCCAGCGGCGCGGGCAACAGCGCCTTGATGCGATCGGGGTTCGTGCGGTACTCCACCGTCAGCCACGTGCCCGAGTAGTACCAAGGCGGATCGGGAATCAGCGATGCCACGCCCGTCGGGGTTTGCGGAAAGAGAAATCCTTTCAATTCACTCATAACGTTCTCCGTAATTGCCTGAGGCCACTCAGGCATCGTTGTTCTGCTCGTTGTTCTGCTCGTTGTTCCGACCAATCATTGTTGGGCGGGAATCGCGGCCGGTTGACCGGAAGGCACATCGGTCTCAGCTTCTTCGTCCGCCGAGAAGCCGTTGCGCGTCGGGTCCCACTGAATGACGATGCAGGTGATCAACCCGACCAGCGGCACGACACTCAGAATCAGCAGCACGGTCCCCAGCGGAAAGCTCCCGCGCAGCACCGGGAACGCGAAGAGACCGAACGCAGCGCCCACATTCGCGAGGAAGCCCGTGAAGGCCGTGCCGGTCGCGCGAACTTCCGACCGATAAGACAGCGCGGCGATCGATTTTCCGTTCGATGCCGGGCCAGCGGAGTGCGCGAAGATCAGCATCGCGGGGAAGATGGAGAGCAGCATCGGGTCGACCTTGCCGTCGAGCAGCCCCATGCCGACCAGCACGAGAAAGACGATGCCGAAGCCGTACAGCGCCGCCTTGCGCAACCCGAAGAGGCGGCCAAAAAACGGTGATGAGAAGCCGCCCAGCACGCCGAAGCAATTGAACACGATCGCAGCGATCGTGGCGTGAATGAAGTTGTTCGAGAAGAGCAGCAGCGAGATCACCGGCAGGTACCAACCTACCGCCGAATACTGCATGTACTGACAGAGCGAAATCACCCCGGAAAGCACGGTACGGCGCAGATAGTTGCCCCGGAACAATTGCGCAAAGTTGCCCGCGCGTTTCGTCTTCTCGTTCACATCGTTGCGCGCGGTCTCGCGTGCGACGAAGCGGTGGTCCGGAAACAATTTCCCGAGACTGATCGCGGCGTCTTTCATGCGTCCGAGGCGCGCCAGCCACGTCGCACTCTCGGAGAGATATTTGATCTGCAAACCGAGAATCACCAGCGCCAGAATGCCTGACGACGCGATGGAATAACGCCAGATGTTCTGCCCGATGCCCAACTGGCTGAACAACAACGTGACGAGCAAATTGCCGATGACGGCGATGTACCACACGCCATTCCACAGGTTCAGCTTTGCGCGGTGTTTGGCAGGCGTGTACTCGGCAAGCAAGGCGATCGCGATGCTGAAGTCGATCCCGTACGCGATACCCACCAGCACTCGCCCGGCAAGAATCATCTCGAAATTCACGGCGACGGCCGCGATGATGGCCCCGGCGATGTAGATCAGCTTCGTCGCGATCAGCGGCTTGACGCGACCGAACCGGTCTGCCAGCCAGCCACCGAACGGATTGACGATAAGCGCCACGAACGCCGACGACGCCGTGAGCAAACCGACTTCGCGGGGGCTCAGGCCCAACTGCGCCGTCAGCGGCCCGAGTGCGGAGCCCAGCGCCGAGTTGGCGAACGCATCCAGAAACAAGCCCCCAAGGGCCACCAGCCACGCAAACCGGGCAACGCCGACAAGACGAGGCTGGGAATCAATGAATCGGATCACATCGTTGATCGATGCGATGTTGATGGGCGGTATCGATGACTGATTCGAACTCACAATCGTCTCCTGAAACGCTGGCGCTCTGCTGTCCCGCAGATTTGGCGATGGCTGTTGCTATGGCTATTGCAAATGCGGTGGTGACGCCGGCAAACGCCCCGCCCCACCGCCCGGGGGTTTTACCACTGCGTCGAAATGTATTTGGCTTCGGAGAACTCCAGCAGCCCATGGTGAGCGCCCTCACGGCCCAGACCACTCTGCTTCACGCCGCCGAACGGGGCGGCCGGGTCGGACACAATGCCGCGATTGAGCGCGATCATGCCGCTCTCGATTCGCTCCGACACGCGCAGGCCGCGCGCCAGATCGCCGGTGTACACGTAGGCCACCAGACCGTACTCGGTAGCGTTGGCCAACGCGATGACTTCATCTTCGTCGTCGAAGATGACGATCGGTGCAACCGGCCCGAAAATCTCTTCATGGAGCAGGTCGGCATTCGGTGCAACATCCACCAACACCGTCGGCTGATAGAAATAGCCGTTTCGATCCAGCCGCTCGCCGCCCGTGAGCACACGCGCGCCCTTCGCCACCGCGTCGTCAACGAGGGACGCCACCTTGGCAACCGCCCCGGCGTTGACCAGCGGTCCGCACTGCGTGGTGTCGAGACAGCCGTCGCCCACCGTCAGTGCGCCCATGCGCTGCGCCAGACGTTGGCTGAATTCGTCAGCGATGCCGCGTTGCACGTAGATGCGGTTGGCCGCCGTACACGCTTCGCCGCCGTTGCGCATCTTGGCGAGCATGGCGCCTTCGATGGCCGCGTCGATCGAAGCATCGTCGAACACGATAAACGGGGCGTTTCCGCCCAACTCCATCGAGCAGTTCACCACCGAGTCGGCGGCCTTGCGCAGCAGCACGCGGCCGACTTCCGTCGAACCGGTGAACGACAGCTTTCTGACGCGGGCGTCGTCCAGAATCGCATTGGCGAACTTGCCCGCCGACGACGTCGTCAGCACGTTGACCACGCCCGCCGGCACACCGGCTTCCGCCAGCAGGTTGGCAAGTGCGTAGGCCGTGAGTGGCGTCTCCGTCGCGGGCTTCAGAATGCAAGTGCAGCCGGCCGCCAGCGCAGGACCGATTTTTCGCGTGGCCATCGCCGCCGGGAAATTCCACGGCGTGATCAGCAACGCGATACCCACGGGCTGGTATTGGACGATGATCCGGCTGGCGCCCGACGGGGCGATGCTGATATCGCCATTGATGCGCACGGCCTCTTCAGCGAACCAGCGGAAGAACTCAGCGGCGTAGGCCACTTCACCCCGCGCATCGGCCAGCGCCTTGCCGTTTTCCAGCGAGATCAGGCGGGCGAGGCTGTCGGCATCGCGCACCATCAGTTCGTACGCGCGGCGCAAGATATCAGCACGCGCGCGCGGTGACGTCGCCGCCCACCCGGGCGCGGCAGCCGCGGCCGCATCGACGGCCTGCATGGCCTCTTCAACGCTCGCGTCGGCGACCGTCGCCAGCACCTCTTCGTTCGACGGATTGATCACGTCGATGCGACGCCCCGAGGCCGGTGCACGCCACTGACCACCAATGAACAAGTCGGTAGGGACTTCAATACCAAGAGCAAGTGTCGACATTTCGGTTCTCATGCGTTGGAGGGTTGGGTGTCGCGCAGACGGCCACGGAAGGCGTCTTCGAGAATTTCGGCCATATCGGCCGCCTGTAGCGGACGGGGGTTGTTGTTAACCAGTCGGGCAGAGAGCATCGATTGCTCGGAAACCCAAGGCAGATCGATCGCCTTCAGCCCCAGACCGGCCAGCGTCGACGGGATGCCGATCTCTGCCAGCAGCGCACGAACACGGACGATGCTCTCGTCGGCCAGTGCCTGCACATCGGTGCCTTGCGCGCCCATCGCCTTGGCGATTTCCGCCAGCGAATCGGCACACGACGGTGCGTTGTAAGCCATCACGTACGGCATCAGCGCCGCCACACCCAGCCCATGGGCCGTGTGTGTCAATGCACCGATCGGGTACTGAATCGCGTGCGCCGCAGCGGTACCCGCCGCACCGAACGCCAGGCCCGCGCACAGCGAGCCGTACATCACCATCGAGCGGGCTTCGCGATCGCTGCCGTCGCGAACGGCGCGCGGCAAGAACTCGCTGATGGCGCAGATAGCCGCCAAGGCGAACTGATCGCTCAACAGGTTCTTGCCGACAAAGACACGTTCGTGCGGCAAGGCCGGCGTGCGCGGATGCTGCACCGCCGTGAACGCCTCGATGGCATGGGTGAGCGCATCGGCACCTGAAATGGCCGTCAGTCCCGGCGGACACGTCAACGTCAGTTCCGGATCACAAATGGCAATGTGCGGAATCAGATACGGGCTGGAGATGCCGACCTTGAGATCGCGGCTTTCATCCGCCATCACTGCCACCGGTGTGACTTCCGAGCCTGTGCCCGCCGTGGTCGGAATGGCGATGACCGGCAGAATCGGACCCGGCACTTTCAGTTCGCCATAGAACTTGCTCGCCGGGCCACCGTGGGCCAGCAGCAAGCTCACGAGCTTGGCCATGTCCATGCAGCTTCCGCCGCCGATGCCGATGACGACGTCGGGGTCGAAGGCCGAGGCGAATGCAAGGCATTGTTCGATGCTGGCAGACGGCAGTTCGGGCAGCGTGTGCGTGGACACCTTCGTCTCGACACCCGCTTCATGCAGGCTGCCGAGCATCTCCTGTAGTTCTTTCGAAGCACCGAGACGTTCGTCGGTGCAGATCAGCGCGCGGCGCCCGATCTGGGCCGTAACAGTGCCGAGGCCGAAGCGCTGGCCTTCGCCGAAAATGACGTTGGCAGGCGCCCTCATGGTGCCGAAGAGTGGGTTCATTTCTGATCCTGTGCTGAGTCGGGGGAAATACCAGCGAGTTCGCGAATGCGTGCCCAGACGTCGGGCGCCAGCGCAAAGCCCTCGTGCAAACTGCGCTCGCGTTGCGTCTGTGCGCGGTCGCCCGGCACGACCACGGGTCGCTGCGGGTCGGCGGGTTCGCATGCACGAACCGCATCGAGATACGCGGAGATTTGCCCGGCCATGCCGCCCGGTGCCGACTCAAGCACGATGAACACATCGCCCTTGTTGCAGACATGCTCGGCGTCCAGCGTGCCGCGCACGTCGGTGCCAAGTGCGGCCGCCGTCAGGCTCGATACCAGCACCTCGAACGCAATGCCGAGCGCATAGCCCTTGGCGTCGCCAAACGGTGCGATGGCACCGGCTTTGGCCGCGTGCGCATCGGTGGTCGGATTGCCTTCGGCGTCGAGCGCCCAGCCGGGTTTCAGTGGGCGGTTCTGATTGGCATAGTCGTGAATCTGTCCCATCGACACGGCACTCGTCGCCATGTCGAACACAAACGGATGCGGCGACGCGGGCACGCCGATCGCCACGGGGTTGGTGCCGAGCATGGCGTGCTTGCCGCCCCACGGGTGCACGAGCGCCTCGCTGGTGGAGAGCGCAATCAGCACCTGCCCTTGTGCCGCAATGCGCTCGGCATAAAGCGCCAGCATGCCCAAGTGGTTGCTGTTGCGAACCATCGCGGCGGCAAGACCCGTTTCTTTGGCGCGCGCCGAAATTTTTTCAAGGGCGGCGAACGCCACCACCGGGCCCAGCCCGCGCTCACCGTCGACATCGAGCAGCGACGAACCGCGCCATTGCTGCACGCCATGACTCAGCGGATGCGCAAGCCCTTTCTGAAGGCGCTCGACGATGCGAGGCAGGCGGAGCAAACCGTGCGAGGCCCGCCCTCTCAGTTCCGCCTCGACCCATTGTTCTGTCTGAATGCGGGCGTTCTCTTGAGAAACCCCGTGACGCGTGAGTGCCCGAACGGAGACCTCGGTGGCCTCTTGGCACGATAAAAGATTGGCTGTCAAAATACGATCCGATCGGATATCTGATTTGCGACAGGATAGGGTTATAATCTGGCACGGTCAAGCGCGTTATCCCGGAGAGCCATCCATGTCCAACCTAGATCCAAGATCGACCACCTTTTTCGCCGCTGCCGAGCACGACGCGAGCCACCTGTCGGCTCGACGCGCGCTGGGCGATGAGATTTACGAGACGCTGCTCTCCCGGCTGATCTCCCTCGCCATTGCGCCGGGAAGCCGAATTGCCGTCGATGCCCTCGTCAGAGAGTTGGGGGTTTCGCAAACGCCGATTCGCGCCGCGTTGATTCGCCTCGAGAACGAGGGACTGGTGGTGAAGACGCACAACGTCGGCTACAGCGCCGCCGCCATGCCCACGCGAGACCGGTTCAAGCAGATCTACGACATGCGCATGCTGCTGGAGCCCTACGCGGCGGCCGAGGCGGCCCAGTTGATGGATGACGCGGCGTTGGCCGAATTGAAGACGCTGGCCGAGAGTATGGAGAACGTCTCGGGCGGCAATGCGCAGGTGGCCTACGGGAAGTTTGCGCTACAGGATGCGAAGTTCCACGCGTGGATTGCGGCGTGCAGCGGCAACGAGTTGATTGCCGAGACGCTGTCGCGTCTTCACGCGCATATGCATGTCTTCCGTTTGCGCTTTCATTCGCGTGTGACGGAAGAAGCGATCACCGAGCACGCCGACATCGTGAAAGCGCTTTGTGCGCGTGATGCCGAAGCGGCCCGCGACGCGATGGCGCATCACATTGCCTGCTCGCGCGATCGCATGGCGCCGTTCTTCGATAATCTCTGATCGTCTCACCGCCGCAGGCGAGAAGCAGATTCCGACGTTGCCTCGACCGTACGTGGTAATGGCGGGTGAGTCGGTGCGATAGCGAACCGACTTCCCACGCAAAAGCCACGAGGATCAGCCAGAGATCCGGTCATGCACGCATCAACGAGGAGTCGATCATGAGAAAGGAACACATACTGCTTCATGTCTATGGAGAACAACGAGATTCCGTCTGGACACTGACCTGTCTGGATCTCGCATTCGCCTCCCGGGCCACCAGTCTGATGCAGGCCAAGGTGTACGTCAGAGCCAATGCCCATGCGTATCTCGACGGCAAGCTGGTCGGCGAGAACATCCAGTTTCCCGCCACGCCGGTGAGTGCCGCCGTCATCACGAAGCTCAGGATGAAGTACTGGCTCGCGCGACTCTGGCAGCGCGTTGACGGTCGCACGCGCGACCACATCTATGACGAAGTCGTGGGTCTGGCCGACAAGAATCCTGTGTTTTCCTAAGCGTCCCGAACACGCGGTTTGACGCCGGAGGCAACCTCCGGCGTCAGTCTTTCTTACAAACTCGGCGGACGCACCCCGTCGTCGAAAGCAACTTCCTGATGCTGCGCACGCGGGCCTGCCCCGAATGCCGCATAGCTCAGCGCCGCCAGCACCCACGCGCCGATCACACCGTACAACATCACCAGGCCGAAGCCGTGCACCAACGCGCCATGAACGATGACACCGTTCGGGTCGGCCGCCGACAATGCCGCATTGCCCTGCGCCAACTGGTCGAGACTGCCCGCCGCCACCTTCTCCGCGAGCCAGCGCAGCGACAGTGCATCTGAAGACGCCGGCAACGCGCGAGCGAGATAGGCACTGACGCCTTCGAGCAGCACGAACCCCATCACCGCAATATTGATCGCCAGACTGATCAGCCGTGCGCTCATGTCGATGCCCGACGCCATGCCCGCGCGGTTCGACGACACCGCGCCGGTCGCCGTGTTGGTCACCGGCGTGTTGGTCATCCCCAATCCGGCACCGCACAACACACAGCCCGGCAACACGGTCAGCCAGCTGGCATGCGCCATATCAATGCCGAAGCGCATCAGCAGGAAGCCAAGGCCAATCGTGAACATGCCCAGCGGAATCACCTTGCGTGCGCCAATCCGAAGCGCAAGACGTTCGGCGAACGGCGGCACGATGAGCGTCGGCACCGTATAGGCGAGCAGCGCCAACCCAGTGTTCACGCTGCTATAGCCGAGCGCGCCCTGAAAATAGATCGGCAGATAAACGATGAACGGCCAGTAGCTGAAATTCATTCCCATCGAGCCGAACATCGCCCCGGAAAACGCGCGGACACGGAACACCGAAAAATCGAACATGGGCCGGGGACTGCGCTTCTCGACGATGAGAAACGCGATGAAACTCAGGGCTGACGCGCCAATGATGCTCAACCCGATGGGGCTGTCGAAGCCGAGGTCCGGCCCCTGCGTGATGTAGTAGACGAGGCCGAACGTCGACAACGACAGCGTCACGATGCCCGGCAGGTCCAGATGCTCGGCGTGCGGATCGCGAGACTCCTTCACGCCCGCAAACACGAGGCCGAGCGCTACCAGCGCAATCACGACGTGAATCAGGAACACCCACTGCCAGTTGGACACGGCAACGATCAACCCGCCGACGATCGGACCGAAGCCCAGACCGCTGCCAAACACGATGCCCCATGCACCAAACGCCCGGCTGCGCTCACGCCCTTCCCGGAATTGATGCGACAGCACGGCCACCATGCAGATCAGCATCGCGCCACCGCCGACACCTTGCAGAAACCGGCTGACGATCAGCACCGCAGCACTTTGCGCCAACCCGCAGATGAGTGACGTCACCGCAAAAATCACGATGCTGGCGACGTAGACGCGCCGGCGTCCGAAGCGATCGGCCAGCGTGCCCGTGGCCATCAGTACGGTCGTGCACGCCAGCGTGTAGGCATTCATGATCCATTGAAGGGCCTTGAAGTCTGCGTGCAGCACGCGCTCAAGGGTCGGGAGAATTGTCGGCACGCTGGAAATTTCAAGGCCGAACATCAGCGATGTCAGGCAGATCGCCGCTAGCGCCAGCGCGTTTTTGGGGTCTCGGGAAAGCGTCATAGGTATCGCAGAGAAAAGTATTTGGCCGATGTACTATATCGGGAATCAGATTCCCCATTGACGACAGTTTTTCCCATAAAACGCAACCACAAGGACCGAATATGTCAATCAATCTGGATGGTGTGGCGGTCTTTGTGCAGGTGATTGAAGCCGGCAGCTTCACACTCGCGGCCGAGCGCCTGAACCTCACCCGCTCGGCCGTCGGCAAAGTCATTACGCGACTTGAAGACCGGTTGGGGGCACGCCTGCTCCATCGCACCACGCGCAGTCAGACGCTCACCGAAGCCGGGCAGGCATATTACGACCGGTGCGTGCGAGCGCTTGCCGAGCTGGAGGCGGGTGAGGCCGAGCTGGAGAGTGGACACAGCGCGCCACGGGGTCAGTTGCGGGTGAGCGCACCGATTGCGTTCGGGCACCATTGCGTCGCCCCGGTGCTGTTCGACCTCGCGCGCCAACACCCCGAGCTTCAGATCGATATCTCGTTCACCGACCGGGCGGTCGACCTCGTCGAAGAGAACATCGATCTCGCGGTGCGCATTGGCGAGTTACGCGACAGCACGAGCCTGGCGGCGCGGCGTCTGGGAGTTCAGGACGTGAGCATCGGCGGCTCGCCAGCCTATCTGGCGAAGCATGGCAGCCCCGTCGAGATCGACGACTTCGCCGGGCATGCGGGCATCATGTATTCGCGAGCGGGTGTGGTGTGCGGTTGGCGCATGCACGATGCGCAGGGCGTCGAGCACGAGTTGCAAATCAAGCCGCAAGTGAGTCTGGACGACGTGCAGGCGATTGCCGGCGCTGGCGTTGCCGGCCTCGGACTCGTGCAAATTCCGTGCTGGCTGATGGCGAAATATGTGGCTACCGGTGAGCTTGTCGCATTAAGGGAGCGTTGTGGTGTGCGGCCACTGGCGATCCATGCGGTGTGGCCGAAAACGCCCTATATGCCGCTGAAAACGCGCTGCGCCATCGATGCGCTCGTGGCAAATCTTCCACGGATCGATCTCGAATAAGAACAGCCGGCGCGCGATTGCAGCCGTCACACATTCCCTCTATAGTGGCGACGCCCTGTAACTCCACCCGGTTCAGCTTAAGAGGTTGTCGGCATGACGTATGTCAGACACCTCAGTCTTTACCGAAGGGCTGCTGCTTGGCCTTGGTTTGTTTACTTCCGTCGGACCGAAAGACGCCTTTGTCATCCGGCGCTCGGTCACTGGCCAGCACCTGCTACTGATCGTCCTGATCTGTGCCGGCAGCGACGCGCTGCTTATCGCGCTCGGCACGGGCGGCCTTGCAGCACTCCTCACGCGCACACCCATCGTTCTGAGTCTCGCCCTGTGGGGCGGCATCGGGTATCTCGTCTGCCATGGGTTGCTCGCGCTGCGCTCGGCGGTGCGGGGCAAGCACAACGCTGAAGACGGCGGCGGCTCACAGCGCTACTCGCTCAGACAGACGCTGCTCGGCACCGCAGCCGTCTCGCTACTCAACCCGTACGCATGGGTCGACACCGTACTCGTGATCGGCGCCATCACCGCGAGCAAATCGGCCGACGCCCGTTGGCCTTTTACGGTGGGTGCGGTCGCGGCCTCATTCGCGTGGTTCTTCTTTCTGACGTATGTCTCGTACGCGTGCCGCTGGCTCTTCTCACGCAGCATCGCGTGGCGTGCGCTCGACGGCTTTGTCGCCGTCATGATGTTCGGCATTGCGGCGCATCTGGCCACGGGTCATTTTTAGCCTCTATTTCGCCGATAGTCTCCCTTGGCGGCTGGCCGACATGAACACGCATCTGGCGGAAATGGGCCCCGCAAGCCGGTAGCGATCCGGGGCGGCGGTGCGCAGAATTGGAAGTGTCCGCACAGTTCGAATTGTCCGGGCTGTCCCCTTCTGGAGGTTCCTCATGTCTGCCAATGTTGCCGGTATCGCCGTGCCCGATAGTCAGTTCGCGCGTGAAATCACGGAGATCGTGCGTGACACCGCGTCGACCCTGCTGTTCCATCACTCAAGCCGCGTCTTCTATTTCGCCGCGCTCGCCGGCCAGCATCGCGGGCTAAAGTTCGACCCCGAGCTGCTCTATTGCGGCTGCATGTTTCACGACATGGGGCTCACGCATCAACACAGCAGCGCCTGCGAACGATTTGAAGTCGATGGCGCTAACGCGGCCAGCGACTTTCTGAAGAGCAAAGGCATTGCACAGCAGGACATCGACGTGGTGTGGACGGCCATCGCGCTGCACACCACCCCCGGCATCCCCCAGCATATGCATCCGGTGGTCGCGCTGGTCACTGCGGGCGTCGAAATGGATGTGCTGGGCCTGACCTATCCCGAGTACAGCGAGATCGAACGAGAGGCCGTCGTGCGTGCCCACCCGCGCACCGTGCACTTCAAGGAAGACATCATTCAGGCGTTCTACGACGGCATCAAGCACAAGCCGGAAACGACGTTCGGCAACGTCAAGGCAGACGTGCTGGCCGACAAGGACCCGCATTTCCATCGCGGCAATTTCTGTAGCGTGATTCGAAATTCCGCGTGGATCGGCTGATGCAGTGACGCTCAGGTGCGCAGTTCGGTCAGAATTTGCTCCGCCAGAAAGTCGCACGGCGGGCGGTTGGACGTTGCGCTGCGCGCCAGCACCACTTCGAGATCGTCCAGCGGGGGCAGGCCGTCGCTCTGCGAGAGCTGAACAAGATGCGCAGGCACGCTGCATCGTGCGAGCGGTGCGACCGCGAGCCCCGCCTCGACCATGCTGATGAGTCCAAGCAGGCTGGGGCTCTCGTAAGACATGCGGTACTTGATGCCTGCACGCTGAAGCGCTGCGATGGCAGTCGCACGCGCCGTGCTGCCGGGCGCGAACAGCGCCACCGGCAGCGGGCGCTCCTTCCACACGGGCCGCGTTGGCGGGCCCACCCAGACGGACGGCTCGAACCGGATGAATTCTCCCGGCAGCCCCTTCACCTTGGTCAGGCAGGCCAGGTCCAGCGTGTTGTCCTTGAGCAAGGGAACCAGCGCATTGCTGGCCAGCCCGATCACACGAATCTCGACACGCGGGTGCGCCACCGCAAACTTGCGGAGCACCTGCGGCAGCAACGACGACGCATAGTCGTCGGGCACGCCGATGGTCACGCGTCCTTTGATCTCGGGCCGCACGATCGATGCCCACGCTTCACTGCGCATCTCGAGCATTCGCCGCCCGTAGTCCACCAGCGTCTGCCCTTCTGCCGTCACGGCCACGCGCCGTGTGTTCCGGATGAACAACGGCTTGCCCAGATCGTCTTCCAATGCCTTGATCTGCATGCTCAGCGCAGACGGCGAGCGATGCACCGCCTCGGCACCGCGCACGAACGAACCGGTCTCCGCAACAGCCACCACCATTTCCAGCACATCGAGATCGAGCTTTTTCATATTACTCAGAAAATCTGATGAATTGGCTCAGATTATATTGCTTTACCGAGGTCAGGCACGCTCGGATACTAAGTGCGATCCCTGCCTCCTGCCGAGCAAGACCATGCGCGATGCCGCCTCCTTTTATGCGTTTCTGACCATCTGCGGCCTGCTGGCGATTACGCCGGGTCCGAACATGATCTATGTGATGTCGCGCTCGATCGCACAGGGCCGGGCGGCCGGACTGGTCTCGCTGGCGGGCGTGATCATCGGCTATCTTTTTTACATGCTGAGTGCGGCGTTCGGCATTACGGCGCTGTTCATGCATGTGCCGTACGGGATGAGTGCGCTAAGCGTGGCGGGCGCCGCCTACCTGCTCTATCTCGCATGGCAGGCGGTCAAGCCGGGCGGGCGTTCACCGTTCGAAGCGCGTGAGCTCTCGTACGAGCCGCCGCGCCGGCTCTTCGTGATGGGCGCAACGACGAGTCTGCTGAACCCGAAACTGGCGATGATTTTTCTGACGCTGGTGCCGCAGTTCGTCCGCGATCAGGGCGGCAACCTGCTGAAGACTTCCATCACCATGGGCTCGGTCGTGATTTTGGCGTTTGTACTGGTCAACGGCGCCGTCGCGATCGGCGCGGGAAGTACGGCGAAGTTTCTCGCGCAGCGCCCGGCCCTGCTGACTCTGCAACGGTGGTTCATGGGTGCAGTGCTCGCGGCGCTGGCCGCCCGCATGCTGATCGACACGTTCTCAGCGGGCGTTTGAGCGGCGCGGGGCCTTTTTCTTGCTGCCGTCGGTCAGTTGCTGGGCGAAACCACTGAGCAATAAATCGATGCCCACGGAAAACCGCCTATCGAAGTCGGGCGCGAACAAGTGTTGGCGAGCCTGCCAACTGAGCGGATAGGTCTGCTTGGCGGCATTCAGGAACGCCGTCTTGCGCGCCACGCTTTCCGCTGACTTTTCGCTTGAGGCTTCCGCCTCGAACGCCTGCTCTTCGATCACGAAACCCACCACGTAATAGACCACGCTGAATGCCGTTGTGGTCGCCAACTCGATGTCGGCCCCCGCGCGCACGAAGGCGGCAATCATCGCCTCGCCGGTGCGCAACACGTTTTCCGTTGTCTCGTACGTCCCGGCGAACACCCGGGCACCATCACGATAGGCGTTGAAGGCTTGTCGAATCTCAAGCGAGACCGCGTTCAACACCGCTCGCCAGTCCGCATCCGGCGACACATCGCGCGCGACATCCTGCAACATCGCGTCTGCCATTGCATCGAGCAACGCCTGCTTGTTGGCGAAGTGCCAGTAGAGCGACGGCGCCTGAATGTCGAGCGCCTGCGCCACCTTGCGCAACGTCACGCCCTCCATTCCCCCGCCGTCGAGTAAAGCCAGCGCCGTCTGTACGACGTCGTCCCGTTGAATCGCCATGGTGTTTCCCGTCAAAACTAACGGCGTTAGCTTATCATCGCGCAGGCAGTGCGGGGGTATCGACGACGGCGGGCGATGGCGGGCGATCGCTCAGCGTGGATCAATCTACGTGGGTCAACCCGCGCCGCCGTGTGCGGCCGCCGAGACGTCGGCCCACTGTTGCCAGACACCGATTCGCTCCTGATATGTCCGCGTCGCGATATCGACGGTGCCCGCGCCGAGCAGCAACCGCAACGGGGGTTCATCGGCATCGACCACAGCGAGGATCGCGGTTGCGGTTGCCGCCGGGTCACCGAGCTTGCGGTTGCCCATCGCCGCCGCAAGTTGACCGCGCAACTCCGCATAGGCGTCGAGCTTCGTCACGTGTTGCGCCGAACTGCCGCGCCAATCCGTGTCGTAGCCACCCGGCTCGATGAGTGTGACCTTGATGCCGAAGCCGGCCACTTCTTTCGACAGCGCATCGCACATGCCGTCGAGCGCCCACTTCGATGCGACATACACCGATGCGCTGGGAAACGTCACGACGCCTGCAAAACTCGATACGGCCAGAAGGTGCCCATGCCCCTGCGCCCGCAAGATCGGCAGCGCTGCCTGCATCACCCATAGCGCGCCAAAGAAGTTCGTTTCCATCTGTGCGCGGGCTTGTGCTTCGCTCGTCTCTTCCAGCATGCCGAAGAGCCCATAGCCCGCGTTGTTGAGGACCACGTCCAGTCGTCCGAAATGCGCATGCGCCCGGTGAACTGCGCCATACACGGCATCGCCATTCGTCACGTCCAACGGCAGAAGCAACACGGCATCGCCGTAAATGCCCAGATCCTCGATATCGGCGAGCGACCGGGCCGTCGCCACCACTTTGTCGCCGCGCCGCAATGCCGCCTCGGCCCAGACGCGCCCAAATCCTCGCGATGCACCGGTGATAAACCAGACCTTCTCTGACATGGCATTCGTCCTCAATTCATGCAATTGACAAGCAAACATGCCGGCACCCTCAAACCGCATCAAGGTGCCAGCAAGACTAACACCGTTAGTCTAATCTAACAGTGTTAGTTGTCAACGTCAGTTTTCAGGTTGGGGACGCAAGGCGCGCGACACCAGTCCGCCGATGACGCCGCCGATCAACGGTACGAGCCAGAACACCCACAGTTGATCGATCGCCCAGCCGCCCTGAAAGACGGCAACGCCCGTGCTGCGCGCAGGGTTCACCGACGTATTCGTCACGGGAATCGAAATCAGATGGATCAGCGTGAGTGCGAGGCCGATCGCGATCGGGGCAACCGCCGTGAGTGCCGGGCGCGACACGACACCGTTGATGATCACGACGAAGAACGCCGTCAGCACCAGTTCGATCGCCACGGCCGCCGCCAGCGAGTAGCCGCCGGGCGAGTGGCTGCCATAGCCGTTAGCGGCGAAGCCGGATGCCGACGGGTCGAATCCGGGCGCTCCGCTCGCGATCACGAACAGAACACCGCCGGCGACCATGCCGCCAAACACCTGCGCACCCATGTATGGCGCGATGTCCTTCGCCGGAAACAATCCACCGGCCCATTGCCCCAGTGTCACGGCAGGATTGAAATGCCCGCCCGAGATGTGACCGACGGCATATGCCATCGTCAGCACGGTCAGACCAAACGCCAATGCCACGCCGGCAAAGCCGATGCCGAGTTGCGGGAATGCCGCTGCGAGTACGGCACTGCCGCAACCGCCGAACACCAGCCAGAACGTGCCGATGCTTTCTGCCAACATACGTCGAAACATGATGCCTCCGATGAATTCACCTTTGCCTGTTACGGCCATGGAGGCGCGATACTAGGGCTACGTAGGCAAAACCATCGAGACAACGCTTGATAATTGTGAAATATCGCAAAATCGGCAAACGGCCTCTGGCTACATTGCAGACCAAGGAGCGCAAATGAAACCTGAGACCCACGTTCGGTATGCCCAGCGCATGGAGCCCGTGCTGCAATGGCTGGCCAGTCATCCCGACACCGCCCCCGATCTTTATCAACTGGCGGATCTGGCATGCCTGTCGCCGTATCACTTTCACCGCATTTATCGCGCGTTGATGGGCGAGACGGTGAACGGCACCGTGCAACGCATCCGGATGCACCGCGCTGCGGTTGCGCTGGCAGGGTCTGAGGATTCCATGCGTGTTGTGGCGTCGCGTGCCGGCTATACGTCGGACGCCGCGTTCAACCGGGCCTTCGGTGCGTACTTCGGCATGCCGCCGGGACGTTATCGGGACGCCCGCTCCGGACCCTTCAATCCTCTGGAGCTCACCATGTACCCCATCACCATCGAATCGGTTCCCGCCACGACGCTCGCCGTACTCAAGCATCAAGGCGACTATCAGGAAATTGGCCCGGTCTTCGTGCGCGCCTTCATGCTTGCGGGCGCACTCGGGCTGGCCCAGCCGGAATCGACCGGCTTCGGCGTGTATTTCGACGACCCGGAGCAAGTCCCTGTCGATCAGTTGCGCTCGCTCGCGGGCATGTCCGTGGCCCCGGACGCCAAGCTCGGCAACGATCTCGAACGCTTCGAGATCCCGGCCGGCCGCTGCGCGATCCTGACCTACACCGGGCCGTACAACGAAATGAGCAAACCGTACAACTGGCTCTTTTCAGAATGGCTGCCGAGCAGCGGCCTGGAACCCGCCGATTTCCCCATGTTCGAGCAATACCTCAACGACCCGCGCACCACGCCGCCCGCAGCGTTGCAAACGCGCATCTGTCTGCCGGTGAAGTAACGCGTCAAGCGGTGCGAGCCCGAGTTGTCCCGGGCTCGCCCGTCGCATCTGTCTCGAAAATACATCGCAACCCGAAGCACCCCTGTCACTCCCACTTCACGAGAATCGAATCCGGAAGTAATATCACGCCCGGGATTCGACACTACGCCTGCGAGCCCGCGCATCAAGTCAATTCGGGGACGATGCGTTATCTGACAAGAAGTCAAATTGAAGTCCAGATACCGGTTCCGCAGGTGCGTCTGATGCCCATGCCGTAAGTAGTCCTTGCAGTCGCCCGGCGCGATGCCGGGCATAACGATAACAACGACATCAGATAACGGCTTTATCTAAAAATGGCACACATTTCGTCAAGCAAGCGCGCCGGCGTACGGCGCGCTGCCTCGTCACGCCTACGCGCGCGCGCCGCACTCGCGGCCTTCTCTGTGGCAATGGGCCTCACGCTGGGAGGCTGCGCAAGTGTCTCGACAACACCCGCGACGCTCAGCCGCACGTCACTCGACAACGCGCGCCTGTTTGCTCTGCAAACGCCGGTCACGTTCAAGCTCGACACCGGTTATGAGCGCAATCTGCCCGAGGGCTCGATCTGGAAAGAGGCCGGCAGCGTTGTGCAAGGCAGCGTCTATCGCCCGGTCGGCCGCATTCTGACGGTCGAAGGCAGTCAGGTTCACGAAGCGTGGATCGTCGTCAAGGATCAGAAGCTCGTCGGCTTCTTCCTGCCCGGCGAAGCCACTTACTCGCCGCTTTCCACCGTTGTTTCTCTTAACTTGAAAGAAAAATCACAATGAACCTGAAACAAGTCTCGCGTCTGCTTCTCGCCGGCATGGCCGCGTCGTTCTTCCTCGCCGGTTGCGCGTCCGGCCCGAAGCGTGCCGAAATGGCCTCGGCAATTCCGACGATCAAGACCGGCGAAGGCCGCGTCTATTTCTATCGCTCGTCCTCGCCGTTCGGCGCGGCAGTGCAACCGGAAATTCGTCTGAATGACGAGATCGTCGGCTCGTCGAAGCCGGGCGGCTTCTTCTTCGTCGATCGTCCGGCAGGCCAGTACAAGGCATCGGCGTCGACCGAAACGGAAAAGACGCTCAGCTTCTCGCTCGACTCGGGCGAGACGAAGTACGTGCGCAGTTCGGTGTCGATGGGCCTGCTGATCGGCCATGTGGTGCTCGAACTTGAGCAACCGGAAGTGGGCGAAGCCGCGTTGGATTCGATGAGCTACACGGGCAAGGACGCCGTCGCTCAGTCGAAGTAAGTCATCAGGAAAACGTCAGCCGGCAGCGCCCGCTGACGTGAGGCGATCGAGGCCGCAGGCACCGATCGCCTCATCGCGCTCGACACACGCCAGCAAAGCCTGCGCCTGTGCACGCAAATCCGGCACGAGCGGGTGGAAGTCAAACGGCATGGCGGGCGGCGGACCGCTGAGCATCTTGCGCGAACTGCGCGAATACGCCGGGTCGTAGTGCTTGATCACCAGCGTCTCGAACAACTCTCGCTGGCGTTGCGCATCGAGTAGTTCAAGCCACTCTCCCACGACAGCACGCCCATGCAACGGCACCAGCTTGAGCAACTGCGCACGGAAATAGTCCGGCTGCGCAAAGAGGTGTCCATAGTCCTGCATCAGCAGATCGACTCGCTCGGTATGCGGTGCGCGAACTTCCACACACGTCGTGCCGCGTAGCGACGTCATCAACGATTCGGGCAGCGAAATCAGCCCGATGCGACGGCTCTCCGCTTCCACAAACACCGGCCGTTGCGGATCAAACGCTCGCAAGGTGCCGACCAGCGCCGTATCGAACGATTTTTGCGACGGCTGCGGCGCGTCGGGCATTGCCCCCAATAACGAGCCGCGGTGCATCGCCAGCGCTTCCAGATCCAACGTCTGCGCACCGGCGTCAGCCAACGCATGTAGCAGCCGTGTCTTGCCGGTGCCCGTGTGCCCCGCCAGCACCACGTACTTCAGCGAGGGCGGCAACGTTTCCAATGACGCCACGACTTCGCGCCGGTAGGTCTTGTACCCGCCATCGAGTTGCCGGGCGCGCCAGCCGATCAGATTCATCCAGACCGTCATCGACCCCGAGCGCTTGCCGCCTCGCCAGCAGTACACCAGCGGGCGCCAGTTGCGCGGCCGGTCGGCGAAGGTTGTCTCGAGATGCGCCGCGATATTGCGCGCGACCATGGCCGCGCCCACCCGGGTGGCTTCGAACGGCGAGACTTGCCGGTACATCGTGCCGACGATCGCGCGCTCCTCGTTGCTCAGCACCGGGGCGTTGATCGCGCCGGGCATATGGTCTTCCGCGAACTCCAACGGCGAGCGCACGTCGATGATTTCGTCGAAATCACCGGTTTTTTCAAGAGGAACGAGGAGATTGTTCAAGGGGGCGGGACCGTATTGCGAACAACATCGCAACACGTGAAGGTCAAGGGATTGGACGAATTATGGCACGCTCGCCACCTTACGCTGCCTGCCCGAGCCGATTCGACCCCGGTGTTATTGCGCCCGGCGGGGCTCGACAGACTCCGCCGCAAACTTGCCGCATTGCGTGCCATAAGGCGTTCGCGATGTCGCTTGCAGGTACTGCGTGGTCAATTCGGCGCGCACCTTGGCCGCCCGGTCGATGATGCGCGTCGCCGCTTCGGCTTCGCCCATCCCGCCCAACGCCAGCGCGTAGTCGTCCAGCAATTCGGCATAGGCAAACGGTGCGTGGCGCACCGCCTGCGTCCGGTCAAGTGAGCCAAGTGCGCGCGAGAAGTCGTTGGCCGACTGCGCAAACTGACGCTGCACCAGCGCCAGCCGCCCCAACTCGACGAGTGCCGGATAGCGGTATTGCCCCGTCAAAATATCGAGATCGTAGGCCAGACTCAGTTCGCGCTCGGCTTCGGTGTAGTAGCAAGTCACGCCCAACGCGCGGCCGTAGTCGTAATGCATCGCCGCACGCTGTGCCGCCGGCCATCCGGTCTGATCCGCGACTAGCACGGCTTGACCGAAGTTGCGCCGCGCGGCGTCCCAATCGCCACGCACTTCGGCCGCCCCGCCCAACGCCGCATAGTCCGGTCCGGCGGGTTTGACCACCGGCGCACTGCACCCGGCAACCATCAGCACGCCGCCCAAAGCACCTACCATCGCCAGCCACGTCTGCGTTCGCGTCATCTCGGGTCAGGTCGCGGTTGGCGACGCTCAGGGGAGTTGAGGAATCAACTGTCGCGAGGGACTGATGCCCCGCGCTCACCCGAGAGAATACCGCGTCGCACCTGTACCCCCCAATGTTGCCGCCCGGTGAGGAAGTGCCCCCAGCCCAGCGCCGCGCCCGCATGGCGCATCAACTGGAACGAGAACGGCTCAAGGACCGCGGCGACGAACGCCAGACCGAGGCTCGTGCCGGTGCGGTGCCCCGTCCATCGACGGTACGCATGCACCGACCACAGATGGAAGCCCAGATCGAGAACGATCTTGCCCAGAATGATGCCCGACACCGGTAGCACCACGCCGTAATGTCCCTCGCAGACGAACGTGACGAGCAACGCGAACGCGGTGAGGCCATAGATCGGTTGCAGGGTATCGAACGCCTTCACCGGCAACATCAACCGCCCAAGATTGCCGTAGCGCCCATTGCCCACCATGTCGCGATACCAGTACTGCGTTTGCAGGAAACCGGCAAACCAGCGGCGCCGCTGACGCAGAAAGCTCGTGAGCGTGCCGGGTGCATCGGTCAGCGCCTGTGCACCGCCAATCACGCGAACGTCCCAACCCAGTCCATGCGTGACCGAATAGCGGCGCAGGCGGTGAATCAGCTCATAGTCTTCGACCAGACACGCCGGATCGAAGCCGCCCACAGCAAGCACGGCCTCGCGGCGGAAGCACGCAAACGCCCCCGAGATCAGCAACAGACCATCGGCGCGCATCCACGCAAAGCGCGAAATGAAATTGCGGATGTATTCGTACGTCTGGAAGAACTGCAACACGCGCGCGCCGACCGTATGGCCGCACACGGGCGTCAACACGCCGGTCGCCGCAACAAGGTTCGAACGACGGACAAACGCGTCGTGCATGGCGGCGCACGCCCCGGCATCGAGCAGCGTGTCCGCATCGACGGTCATCACGATATCGGTGTCCACACCGACCAACGCCGCATTGAGTGCGCGCGCCTTGCCGCCATGCGGCACGCGCAGCCAGCGCAGGTTCGGATACGTCAGACTCGGTGGGCTCAACGCCCCTTCGCCCGGATCCGACAACCCGTAGTGTTCGACCAGCAGCGCCGCCGTACCGTCTCGCGAGCCATCGTCGGCAATGACGATCAGATCAGGCACGCGTTGCTGCGACATGAGCGCTTGCAACGTGACCGGCAGTGCCGCGGCTTCGTTGTGCGCGGCAACCACCACACCCATCGTGAGCGCCGTGGTTTTCGCGCTGGCGGATTGACCATCAGTACGCGCCAGCGAAGTCGAGGTGCCTTCGGGATCCGGCCGCATCAATCGCCATGCTTTCCAGAACACGAACGCCAGCAGCACGGTGTCATAGGCCACATAGGCCACGCCCGTGCCCCAAGCAAACACGCCTTTCAGCACGAACGCCTGCGCGAACAGCAAACACCAGAGCACAGCGACCGTGCCATGGACCAGCCAACTCGCCAACGGCGTCGCGGGCAATGTGAAACGCGGCGAGTGCAGCTCGCGCGCGGCATCGAGCCGGGTCGTCGTCACGCTCATGGCAGCATCCGGTTCAGGACCGAGTGTCGGTCGATCCATTGGTGCTTGAGCGCACCGCCGACGTGCAGCGCGAGCAAGACATACAACGAATAGGCGCAGTACGTGTGCACATTGCCAAGCACGCCATGCCAGTAATCCTTGCTAGCGTCGCTCATCGCCATCAGAAAGCCCATGCGCGGGAACGGGAACGTGCCGAAGAGCACCAGCGGGTGTGTCGACGCAGCCACCCAAGCCGAATCGTGCGCCCAGCCTGAGAGCGGCAACGCGAAGATCAGCACGTAGAGCAGCCAGTGCACCAGATGGGCGCTCGCACGCTCCCACGACGCGAAGACGTGCGAGAGCGCAGGCGGCCGGTGCGTCACACGCCACAGAATGCGCAGAATGGCCAGACCCAATACGGTGATGCCGATGGACTTGTGCAGATCGATCCAGAAGCGCACGTCGATCTTTTCGAGCGTGGCATCGGAGAGCAACGCGATGGTCTGGCCGATAGCGACGTTACCGAGCATCAGCAACGCCACCGCCCAGTGCAGCAACATGGCGACGCGCGTGTATTTCGCGTCTTCATACAGCGCAACACCGCTGGCATGACGCCGCGAGGACGAAGAAGACGAAGCGGAGGAAGCGGGCGATGGGGGTAGTGGATTCACGACGGGCATCCTGAAAAACTGGGGAAGATGATTGCATAACGCCCGTTGAAGCGCGCTTATTCCCGCATTGCCGCAAAAAAGCTTGTTACCGCGAATTACCGAGATTGATTCGGCGTGTCTGCCGAAGTTTCGCCTGAACACAAATATCGCGCTTGGCACGCCCACAAAACCGTTTCGAAACCGGTTAAAGCGTTCAAAACCGGCTATGAGTCGCGCATCAACATCGGCAGCTAAAACCAGCACACCGAAACACCCGCTCGGCGAAGATTATCCGGGCGATCAAGTCATGCGAAGCCATTGCGCAAGAAACGCAAAGGCAGACAAAGGAAAGCCGGGTTGCCCGGTGCTTGCGAGCCTGCGGCAAAACCGCGATGATCGTGCCTTCAGACGTGCGCATCAGACTCGGCACCGGCCACCGGCGCGAGGCCTCGGATGCCGCCGCCATCCGCCAGAGGAGACTGCCATGCCACGCAGCACCGCCGAAAAACGCGCCGCTTTCCGTGAACTGCATATTGCCGGTTGTTTTGTGATCCCCAACCCGTGGGATGCCGGCAGCGCCCGCTATCTCGAACATGCCGGTTTTCAGGCCATCGCGTCGACCAGCTCGGGCTTCGCATGGTCGACCGGCCATCCCGACAATGCCGTGACGCGCGACACCGTCCTCGCCCATCTGAAGTCGCTCGTGGCGGCCACCGACCTGCCGGTCAATGCCGACTTCGAAAGCGGCTTCGGCAGCACACCTGAAGAGGTCGCCGAAAGCGTGAAGCTCGCGGTGGCGACCGGCGTCGCCGGCCTGTCCATCGAAGACTCGACGGGCGACGCCAACGCGCCGCTGTTCCCGATCGACGAGGCAGTCAAGCGTATCAAGGCGGCGCGCCGTGCCATTGACGAGACCGGTGGCGACACGCTGCTCGTGGGCCGCGCGGAGAACTTCTTCGCCGGGGTGCCCGATCTCGACGATGCCATTGCCCGTCTCAAGGCTTACGCCGAAGCCGGGGCCGACTGCCTCTACGCACCGGGCATCCAGACACCGGAACAGATCCGCGCGGTGGTGGCCGCGGTCGCACCGAAGCCGGTCAACGTGCTGATCGGCGCCAACTCGCCGCTGACGCTGGAAGACATGCGCAGCCTCGGTGTACGACGGGTGAGCGTGGGCGGCGCACTGGCTCGCACGGCATGGGGCAGTTTCATGAGTGCCGCGACGGCGCTCGCCGAAGGCCGTTTCGACGGCTTCAACGGCGCAGCGAGCGGGGCCACGCTCAACGGGCTGTTCGGCAAGTAACGCTGCCCCTGACGTCGGACATACCCCATGACTTTTCGTCGATAGACGCAGCGCGGTCCCCTTCGGACAATGGGCGGCAAGCCGGCGTACCGTCAGCCATCTGGCACGGTGCGACCGGCATCCCTACCCCACGGAGTGCCGTATGCCTTTGCCGCCCCCCTTGCCGCCTTTGCCGCCTTTGCCGCCTTTGCCGCCTTTGCCGCACGAGACGTCAGCCGCTCGCGCGACGCCCGATGCCTCTGACGCCTTCGCCATCCCCACGCCACTCGGCGCACCGCTACCCAAACCGCGCGTCTTCGATAACGTTGCCGACGCACGCGCCGATCGCAAGTTGCGACTGGCGGTGGCGTTCCGGATCTTCGCGCGCTTCGGGCTCGCGGAAGGCATTGCCGGGCACATCACCGTGCGCGATCCCGAGTTTCACGACCGGTTCTGGGTCAATCGCTACGCGCAGCACTTTTCATCGATTCATCCCGACGATCTGATTCTTGTGGACGAAGCGGGCCGCCTTCACGAAGGCGATGGTCCCGTGAATGCCGCGGCGATGGCGATTCACGCCGGCATCCACGCCACCCTGCCCCACGTCGAAGCCGCGGCGCACACGCACACCACGCACGGACGCGCGTTTTCCGCGCGCACGCGCCCGCTCGCCCCGATCAATCAGGAAGCCTGCCTGTTCTACGACGACCACGTGCTCTTTCGCGGCGACGTGCTCGTGCTGGGGGCCGACGAGGGCCGCCGCATCGCCGAGACCATGGGACACAAACGTGCGGCGGTGCTGCTCAACCACGGGCTGCTCACGGTCGGCTCGTCGGTCGATGCGGCCGCGTATCGCTTTCTCGCCATGGAGCGCTGTGCGCAGGTGCAGTTGCTGGCGGAAGCCGCCGGGCCGCTGGAAGTGTTGACCGAGACCGAGGCGCGCGAAGTGCATCGCCTGCTCGGTTCGGATTACGTCGCGTGGCTCGGCTTTCAGGGGCTCTACGAGCAGGTGCTGCGCGAAAGCCCCGATCTGGCCGCGCGATAGTCGTCAACCGCACGGCGCAGCCATGCGTCGAACTGCTGCAACGGCGCCCAGTCGCGCCGTTGCGCGGGATACGAGAAATAGATGGTCTGCGGGTTGGCGAGTGTGTGCGCATGCGCCTGCACCAGCGTGCCGCTCGCCAGTTCGCGCTCGATCAGCACGCGCGGCAACAGCGCCACACCCAGACCCGCCACGGCAGCGTTGATCGCCATGATGAACATGTCGTAGCGCTGCGCACTGCGCTGGGGCTTCAACTGCGCGGCGTCTTGCGTGGCCAGCCAGTCGTCCCACGCGCGCGGCAGATCACGCACACAAATCCACGACAGCGCCGCAATTTCGTCGTTCGATAGCAACGATCGCCCTGCCAGTAATCGAGGCGCGGCGACCAGCATCAGTGTGTCGTCGGTAATGAGTGCCGTGCCGGGCATGCCCGGCCATAAACGCGTGCTGAAGTAGATCGTGGCGTCGAAGGCGGAGTCGTCGAAGAACACCGGCTGGTCGCGCCCGATGATATGCAGCCGCACGTCGCGCGTGCTCGCGTAAAAGTCGTCCAGCCGGGGAATCAGCCACTGCGCAGCGAACGTCACACCAACCGCAATTTCCAGTTCGGTTTCGCGGCCCTGTTGCACCACGTCGAGCGTATCGCGGCGAATCTGGTCAAGATGCACGCGGATGCGTTTCGCGTACTCGGCCCCGGCTGGTGTGAGCACCAAACGCTGCTTCACGCGCTCGAACAGCGCCACGCCCAAGTGTCCTTCCAGCTCGTTCACACGCTTGCAAACCGCCCCGTGCGTGAGGGCGAGTTCCTGCGCGGCCTGCGCAAAATTCTGATGTCGGGCACTGGCCTCGAAAGCCTGCAACGCCGAGAGGCTGGGCACACCCAGACGCATGATGTCTCCTGCGGGATTCCATTCGTGCCCGACAGTCTATTCGATGCGTCGCTTGATGCGTCGCTTGATCCGCCACTTACTCAGTGCTGCAAAACAACTCGGCCCGTCGCGCGATGGCACTGACGGGCCGTCCCAGCGTTTGCGGAAACCTTATTCGACGTGCGCGACACCGCCCGCCAACACCGCCCCGCCCGGCACTTCCTTGGGCAACGCCCACGACATCCAGTGCGTGCGCAAGACGACCACCAGCACGAACGCCACGCCCGCCAGTGCACCGAACGTGGCAAAACCCATCTGATAGCTGCCCGTCGACTCCTTCGCCATGCCCATGATCACCGGCAGATAAAAGCCGCCGATACCACCGGCCGCGCCGATGATGCCCGACATCAGGCCGGTCTTGCCTTGCCAGCGCTGCGGCACCAACTGGAACGTCGCACCGTTGCCCAGCCCGAAGCACAGGTACATCACCACCAGCAGTGCAATACCGGCGCCTTGCGGCGGCATCCACGCGGCAAACACGAAGTCGCAGATCGAAATCGCGGCAAGCAGCAGCACCAGCGCACGCACGCCCGAAATCTTGTCGGCGACCAGCCCGCCGATCGGGCGCACCAACGCGCCGAGGAACGCGAGCAACGCCATGAACAAGCCGGCCTCGATGCGTTGCATGCCGTACAGCGCGATGAGCAGCGTGCTCACGTACGACGACATACCGACGAAGCCGCCGAACGTGATGCTGTAGACCAGCATGATGACCCACGTATCGCGCTCACCCAGCACGCCACGATAGTGGCGCGGCAACACGGCGATGGCGAGCAACGCACCGAGCACCGGCAGCAGCAGCACGCCCGCCTTGCCTTCGCCAAACGCACCGGCATGCACGCACAACACCAGTGCCACGAGACCGAACACCGTAATGAAGAAGCTCGTGAACGCGCGCGGCGCACTGCCCGACTTCACGCCCTGATCCTTGGCCCAGAACACGAGCGCGAGCGCGGCAAGCGCCAGCAGCGGCAGTGCAGCGCCTGCGGCACGAGCCCAGCCGAACTGTTCGGCAAGCCCCGGGAACATGAAGCCGTCGAGCACCGCGCCGATATTGCCGGCCGCCGCCAGCCCGAGCACGAGGCCCTGCACCTTCGGCGGATAGTTGCTGCCCGCCATCGGCAAGGCCACCGCGAAGCTCGCGCCGCCGATACCGAGGAACACGCCCAACACGAGCAGCAACGTGTACGACGGCGTACCCGGCATGAGCAACAGCACCACCGACGGAATTGCCGACAGCGTGAGCCCCATCAACGCGATCTTGCGGCCGTCGAAGGCCTGATAGAGATTGCCCAGTGTCACGCGCAGAATCGCCGCGCCAAGCACCGGCACGGCCACGAGAAAGCCGGTCTGCGCCGGTGTCATCGCGATGTCTTTGCCGATGAACGGGGCCAGCGGGCCGAGCATCACCCAGACGGTAAAGCCCGTGTCGAAGTAAAGAAAACACGCAACCAGCGCGCGCCAGTTGCCACTTTTCAACGATTGCGTGAGCGTGCTCATGGGAACCCTCGTGTTCGTATGCCAAAAAAAAGGCGTCCCGAAGCGATATGCCTGTGAGCAGGCCTATTGCCTCGGGACGCCGTTGCCCCGAATGCCCCGCTCTCGCGAGGCCGTTCATGCGGTGCAGAAAATTCGCTTGTCTTCACTCAGCCGCCATTGGCCTTATGCAAGGATTAGCAATTGGCGTGCCATGGGGAGGCCGGCGATGCGAAGAATTCGCCGTGAAGGCCGTGCATCATGGCTTTCGAGGCATTGCCTGAGATGAAGGAACACATGCGGCTGCTGTTTTCAGCAGCGAAACACTGCGCCGGGCATGACATCACAACGGGCACAATGCCGCATCGCGATGCGGCGGCGCACCATTGACGTGCATTTCCGTGCAAACCGTGGCTTGACGTGGCTTAACTTGCGTCGGGCTGATAGTCGAGGGCAATGGCGGGGCAATCGCCCAGCGACATGCGGGTGGCCGCGAATGGGCGCGGCCCGTCCGGCAACTCCATCACGAGCATCGAATCGACAGAGCCCACCGAACGGCCAACGGGCGGCACCGTCAGCGTGTACATCGCACTTCTGACGTGTGCCGATGTCCAGAGATCCCGGTCGTAATAGCTGTCGCTCCGGGCAACGGCCTGCCACCGCACGTGCGCCGCCGGCTGCAGGAAAGTGTCCTGCATCGAGCGCAGTACGTCGTAGCGTCGGTGCTTGGCGACATGCACGGCGACGCCGACGATGCGCCCATCGCGTAGCGCAACGCAAACCGGCTGAACCACGCTGAAAACTTCGAATCGCGCCAGATCGAGCCGGTCCACGACGATATTCTCGTCGGTGCCCAACGGGCTGCCGATGCGTTCACTGGTCAGATGACGAAAGCATGCCCTGCCGTCCGGCCCCTGATAGCTGCGCTGGAGACTCCCTGCTGCGCTCGGGCATTCGGGCACATCGAGACGTTCACCCAACCGGTAGTCGACTAGTTCTGCACCATCGGCATTCGGGTGCAGCAGCGACAACGCGGGGGGCAAGGTGCTGACACGGTCATGGTCCCGCGAGCTCAAATAGACAACGAGCAGCACGAAAAGCACGGAGACGATCGCCACCGTCACCACACACATCACCAGAGTGGCGAGCAGATTTTCTCGAAACATCCGGGCCAGTATTGACCCGATCAGGGCGAACTTGGCGATCACGAGCATAGCTGGGACGACAGACATCTCCCGCGTCGAGATCACAAGAACCGCAAGCCCAAGCGCGATCAACATGATCGTGCTGTAGTACACACCGTCCGACGCCCCGTTCTCGCGCCGCCGCTGCCACCAGATCAGCAGGGCTTCCCATTTTGCGTTCATCGTGATCGACCTCGCTTGTCTCAACGATCTTGTCGGTCCCTCTTGTGCACCTGACATCGGCATTCAGGCGCTGCTTATCATGCGCCGCGCCGTACTCGGCGACAAGCGACGCCCGGCGGCGATTCCCGAGGACTTCCTCCAAGCAGTGAATCGCGAACCCGGGCGGGCGCATTACAGTTCGCGCCCCATCGGTCGTTAAGCCAATCAGGCTGACGGTTCGCCAATGCGGCGGTTGGCGACAACAACATTCTGGGGAAATCACGCGTGCATCGCTTGTCTCGCTTTCTTCTTTGCGTGGCATTGGCCACCCTCGGCTTTCCCTCGTTCACCCCTTTGTTTGCTGCGCCAGCCTCGGGCAATGCGCTGCCGGATCAGGACGCCATGACCCGGCAGGTCGACGCCGCTTCGCTCGCCAAGTATCGCGAGATCGTCGCCACGCTCGATGCCTCGGCTCGCGCCCGCCCCGCAGACTCGGCGCTCGCGTTGGCGCGCTGTCAGTTCATCCAGAACTACGCGTGGTCCGAGGACTCGCACTGGACCGAGCAGGCGCAGGCGGACCTCAAGTCCTGCCGGCAAACGCTGAAAGACAAATTCAGCAACGCGCCGGAAGTGGCGCTGTATCTGCTGCAAGGTGTCTACGGCAAAGAGGCCGTCGAGCAAGGCATGGCGCTTCTGCCCAACGCCAGACAATGGCCGCCGCAGGATCGCGCCCGCCTGCACGCCGCGCTCGCCAACGCCTACGAAGCCGTTCAGGACAAGCGCAACGCGGGTATACAGGCCGTCGACGCCGCCGAGTTATCACCGGAAACGCCCGTGCTGTTGATCGCCGTGCGCCACCTCGCCATGACCGGCGACAAGCGACAGGCGAAGCGTTTGTTGATGGACGCCCCGGCGCCGAAGGTGCCTTGGATGGCCAGCGGGCGCATCAACACGGCCCACGATGTGCTGCCGGGCACGACCGCCCGCGATCTGCTGGTTCGCATGCAGGAAGCCGGCCTCAAAATCGATCCTTATACGAGCGCGCGTGCCTACCTTCAGGCGGGTGACGTCGCCAGCGCCCAACGTGCGCTGTCCGAATCCAAACCCGGCGGCCCCGAGACAACGCAACTCCGTGCGCTGCGCCTCTCGGTCGGCCTCGCCGCCCGTGACGGCCGTGCGGCAGCGGCGGCGATTCAGTCCTCGCTCGAACACGACACCGGCAACCGCTGGCAACTCGCACGCTCGTATGCCGTCCTGCTGATGATCGATCCGGGCGCCGCCATGCGTCCGGTCTTCGCGACGCTGCTGTTGACGCTGTTGGCCACCGGTGTTTGCATCGTGTTGGCGCCGGGCCTTCTGATGTTCCCGGCCCACTACGTCGGCACGGTAAGGGCGCGCAAGGGCCGTCCGCCCGCGGCGATCTTCGAGCGCATCGGCTTGCGCCACGCGTGGTATGCACTGGCCGTGTTCTGCTTCGCCTCGTGGGTGGTTCCCGCCCTCGTCATCGGACAGATCGCGCCACCGCCCGCCGTTTTGGGCACGGGCACCGGCGTGCCGCCCCCGCAACCGACGCTGGCCATCGCTCACTTCATCACGCTCGGCGTCATCGCGCTGGCACTGGCGCGTATGGTCTGGCGCTTCGGCTGGCGTCAGTGGCTCGGCTCAGGTCCATGGAAAGCGCGTTGGTTCATCTGGCCAGCCGTGCTGCTTGTCTTCGCCGCGCTCAGCGCATGGGTGTTCGCACGCCACGCGTTCCCCACAGCCCCCCAAACCGTGAACGATTTCATCGTGCGCAGTGCAACGCAGTTGGGCGGCCCCGGGCTGGCGTTGCTGCTGATCGCGGTGGTGGTGCCCTTCGTCGAAGAGTTCGTCTTCCGCGGATGCCTGCTCGGCGGCCTGACCCGCCATATGAGCTTCGTTGCAGCCAACGTCTGGCAGGCACTCATCTTCGCGTCCGTTCACGTTGATGCGAAGCATTTCCTGTTCTTCTTTGTGTTCGGCCTCACGACCGGATGGCTCGCGAAGAAGACCCACGGCCTGAGCGCGTCCATTACGATGCACGCCATCAACAACACGATTTTCGTTTTGATGGTGCTCGCCCGGGGATAGCGAAGGCACCGGAAATATTGGGTGACGGTGGCGAGTGAATGGCGAGTGCATTCGAGAGGGTGCGTGGGCGATAATCTGTGCACTGGCGGCCCTCCCCGGCCGCCGTCCGGACTTTGCCAATGAACGCCAAGCTCTTTCCGCATCTGGTTCGCTTCCACCCCCGGCTGCTCATCGCTATTGCTATCGGCGTGCTGGTCGGCATCTTCGTGCAGGGGCATTTCAGCCCGGTCACGCGCACGTTGATTGGCTGGAACGCGGGCGCGTGGTCGTATCTGGCGATGATCTGGTTCATGATGGTCACCGCGCCCAAGCGCAGCATCGAGCGCTTTGCCGAACAAGAAGATCAGAGCGCGGTGATCGTGCTCACGGTGGTCTGCCTGTCGGCGCTGGCAAGTGTGGTGGCGATCGTGCATGAACTGGCGAACGCCAAGAGTGGCGTGCCGCATCAGGCGTCGGAACACGTGCTGTTTGCCGCCGCGACACTCATCGCCGGCTGGTTTCTCGTGCCGACGATCTACACGCTGCATTACGCCCGCCTGTACTTCACCGATACCGAATCGCCTTACGCCTTGGTCTGGCCCGATCGCGACTGCGACCCGGACTACTGGGACTTCCTGTATTTCTCGTTCACCATTGCCGTCGCCTCGCAAACCGCCGACATCGGTCTCTCCTCGCGCCGCATGCGTCGCGCCACGCTCGCGCAGGCCATCCTCTCGTTCTTCTTCAATCTTGCCGTCCTGGGCCTGTCGATCAATATCGGGGCCAGCTTGCTCAGTTGAGCCCTGCCCCGTGTGACATGACGTCGCACGGGGTGCCGACATAAATTCCTTATAAAACATACAAATAGCTAGCTATTTGATGAATCGCTGTGGCGCGTCATTGCGCCACATGCGACGACTTGTCACGCGTGCTGCAATGCAGCAAGCCCTACTATGTACGCAAACAGATGGTGAAATACCATCAATAAATACATACAAGACAGGGCCATCTACTTACATAGAGCGCATCATGACAGTCGTTCCCGAAGCTCTCGACCTCGCGCGCATTCAGTTTGCGTTCACGGTCTCGTTTCACATCGTGTTCCCCGCCGTCTCCATCGGGCTGGCCAGCTTTATCGCCGTGCTCGAAGGCATGTGGCTCAAGACACGCCAGCAGCACTATCTCGACCTGTGCAAGTTCTGGTCGAAGGCCTTCGCCGTGTGTTTCGGCATGGGCGTGGTCTCCGGTGTGGTGATGGCGTATCAGTTCGGCACCAACTGGTCAGGCTTCTCAAGCTTTGCCGGTGCCGTGACCGGGCCGCTGCTGACTTATGAAGTGATGACCGCCTTCTTTCTCGAAGCCGGCTTCCTCGGCATCATGCTTTTCGGGTGGAACCGCGTCAGCCCGCGTGCGCACTTCGGCGCGACGTTGTGCGTGGCCGTCGGCACGCTGATTTCCACGTTCTGGATTCTCGCGTCGAATAGCTGGATGCAGACCCCGCAGGGTTACGAAATCGTCGACGGGCGCGTGGTGGTGCTGTCGTGGTGGGACGTGATCTTCAACCCGTCGTTTCCGTATCGTCTGGCGCACATGAGCATTGCCGCGTTCGTGGTGGCCGCGCTGGTCGTCGCGGGCACCGGCGCATGGCATCTGCTGCGCGGGCGTCGCGACCCGGCGGTGAAGACGATGTTCTCGATGGCGATGTGGCTGCTGCTGATCTTCGCGCCGCTGCAAGCGTTCGTGGGTGACCTGCACGGTCTGAACACGCGTGAGCATCAACCGGCCAAGCTCGCGGCCATGGAAGGGCTGTGGGAGACCAAGACCGGCGGCACACCGCTCAACCTCTTCGGCTGGCCCGACATGAAGGCCGAGACCACGCGCTATGCCGTGGAAGTGCCGCATTTGGCCAGCCTGATCCTCACGCATAGCTGGGACGGCGAGATTCGTGGCCTGAAGGAGTTCCCGAAGGACGAACGGCCTAACGTACCGCTGGTGTTCTGGAGTTTTCGCGTGATGGTTGGCCTCGGCCTCGCGATGATCGCCGTGGCCATCGCCGCCGTGTGGCTGCGCCGGCGCGGCAAGCTGTTCACGTCACGCGGTTTCGCTCGCGCCGTGCTGTGGCTCTCGCCGACCGGTTTTATCGCACTGCTCGCCGGCTGGGTCACGACCGAAGCGGGACGTCAGCCGTGGGTGGTCTACGGCGTGATGCGCACCGCCAACGCGCTCTCGCCCGTGAGCGCACAACAGGTGCAGGTGTCGCTGCTGGTGCTGGTGATCGCGTACTTCCTCGTGTTCGGCACAGGCATCTATTACCTGCTGAAGATCTTGCGCGGCGGCCCCGATTCGGCTGACACCCCGGACCCGCAGCGCAAGCCGCCCGACGCCCCGCTCGCCATTGCTTACTGATGATTGACGCGCGTTCTGAACGCGATCGACACCCGCCAACTCGAGAACTCTCATGGATCTGACCTTAGCCTGGGCCGCCATCATCGCGCTCGGCCTCTTTCTCTACGTCGTGCTCGACGGCTTCGACCTCGGCATTGGCATCCTCTTCCCGTTCTTTCCCGACGCCAGCGAACGCGACGTCATGATGCATTCGGTCGCCCCCGTGTGGGACGGCAACGAGACGTGGCTCGTACTGGGTGGCGCAGGCCTGCTCGCCGCATTCCCGATGGTGTATTCGGTGTTGCTCTCCGCGCTCTATCTCCCGCTGGTGTTCATGCTGGTCTGCCTGATCTTTCGCGGCGTGGCGTTCGAGATTCGCGGCAAGTCGCGACGCACACGGCAATGGTGGGATCTCGCTTTTATCGGCGGTTCGGCAGGCGCAACGTTCTTTCAGGGTGTGGCACTGGGTGCGTATCTGTCGGGCATTCCCGTGGAGAACGGTCAGTTCTCGGGCGATGCCTTCGCATGGCTGACCGCCTTCAATTTGTTCACGGGGCTGGGTCTGCTCATCACCTATGCGTTGCTGGGCGCCTGCTGGCTCATCGGCAAGACGCAAGGCGATTTGCAGCGCCGTCTGCGCACGCTCGCGTGGCCGCTCACGCTGGCGCTGGTCGGCACGATGGTGATCGTCTCGTTCTGGACGCCGCTGCGTCTGCCGCTCGTGGCCGAACGCTGGTTCGACGGCGAATGGTTCTGGCGCATGCTGCCGGTGCCGTTCCTCGTGGCCGGCGCCACGTTCGTGATGCGCCGTGTGCTCCGGCGCGCCCATGACGCCACGCCGTTCTGGCTCGCCATCGGTCTCGTGTTTCTCGGCTACAGCGGGCTGCTCATCAGCGCGTATCCGTACGCGATTCTGCCGGGCGTCACGCTGTGGGAGGCCGCGGCCCCCGCATCGAGCCTGTCATTCACGCTGTGGGGCGCAGCGTTCATCATTCCGGTGATCCTCGGCTACACGATGCTGGCGTACTGGGTCTTTCGCGGCAAGGTGGCACACGATGCGCACTATCACTGATCTCACGCGGCCCGCCGTGCGGCGCGATCGCGAACGCCAAGACGTGACAGCCACATCCGTCGACACCCCGGCATGGCGGCAAATGCTGGTTCGCTGGGGGTGGTTTGTCGCTCTCTGGTGTGCGGGTGTAGCGGGCACGGCGCTGCTTGCACTACCATTCAAGCTCATCATTGCTTCCGCCAAATGAGGAGGGAACGCCCATGAATCTGATGTTTGAAGTCCCCGGACTGTCCAGCCGCAAGCCCTTCGTCACCCGCCGCCACGCCAGCGCGATGGCGATGGCGCTGACCTTCGGTGTGCTGGCGGCAGGCGCGAGCGTCGCACAAGCGGCCGAAGGTATGAGCGTGTCGTCCAGCGCATTCCCCGATAACGGCATGCTGCCCGCCGCACACGCGGGGCTTGGCGAATGCGGCGGTCAGAACATCAGCCCGCCCGTCGAGTGGAAGCAACTGCCGCAAGGCACGCGCAGCGTCGTCGTGACGATGAAAGACCCGGACGGGGCCAAGGGCGGCGGTGTGGTGCATTGGCTCGCCTACAACATCCCGGCTACGGCCACCGGACTGGCGGCCGGTGCAGGCAACGAAACGACCGCACAGGTCACCGTCGGCAAGAACATCAGCGGCGCCACCGCCTATCGCGGCGCCTGCCCGCCCGTGGGCGACGCGCCGCATCACTACATCATCAGCGTAACGGCCACCGATCTCGAACCGGGCCGCCTGCCGCCGGGCCTCGATGCCAACGGCCTGACGGCTGCGCTCGCCGGTCATACGCTCAACGGCTCGACGATCGTCGCCCGCTACGCACGATAGCGGTCACGGATGGCGGCGACGCAACATCAGCCGCACATGAAAAAAGCGCCGACCCGGGCAATCCGGTCGGCGCTTTTTGCTGATGCGTCGGCTGACTTTGTGAGTCGCGTTACTTGTCGCGTGCCAGCGCGAGAAATTCCGTGCGAAGTGCAAGGTTCGGCTGCAATTCGCCGAGCATCGACGACGTCACCGTTTCTTCGCCCGCCGTGCGAATGCCACGGCTTTCCATGCACATGTGGCGGCACGACACCACCACGCCGACCGCCTTCGGTTGCAGGTGCGTCATCAACGCATCGGCGATCTGCACGGTCAGACGCTCCTGCACCTGCAAGCGGCGCGCAAAGCAATCGACCAGTCGCGTGAGCTTCGAGAGCCCCACGATCTTGCCGTTCGGCAAATAGCCGATGGTCGCCTTGCCGAAGAATGGCGCGAGGTGGTGTTCGCAATGGCTATAGACAGGAATACCGCGCACGACGATCAATTCGTTGTATTGCTCTGCGCCGTCTTCAAAGACCTTGAGGACTTCGGCCGGGTCTTGCCCATAGCCGGACGTCCATTGACGCCATGCCTTGCTCACGCGGGCAGGCGTTTCGTGCAGGCCGGGGCGGTCCGGGTCTTCGCCGAGATGTTTGAGGAATCGCTTCCAGTCGTTTTCGTCGAACGTGTCGTGAGACATAAAAATCAAGCTCCTTGCATGAGGTCCGGCACGCTGCGCCCTGACGGCACGCGCCCCCGTGCGCTACCGGATATGTGCGCACAATAGCAGAGAGTCCCGGCCCGCGCATGGACAGCCCTTCGGTCTCGACGCACAGCCCCGCTTGCCCGAATTGCGGCAGCACGCGCTTTTGCGCTAAGGTGGCAGCGGACAACCGCCTGGTCCGGGACGCGCGACCAGAGACACGAGACGCATCATGCCGGGAGAGACCCCCATGAGCACCAACGTGATGACCGTTGCCGCACTGGCCGCCCTGCTGGCGCTCACCGGGTGCGGCGATAACGGCACCAAGCCGTGGCAGGGCTATGCCGAAGGCGAGTTCGTCAACGTGGCCTCGTCGCAAGCCGGCACGTTGCAGAAACTCTCGGTCGCACGCGGCCAGCAGGTCAAGGCCGGTGACGGGCTCTTCGATCTCGAATCCACTTATGAACTGGCCGCACAGGCCCACGCACGCGAAACGCTCGCGAGTGCGCAAGCCCAGTTGCGTGACCTCTACACCGGCAAGCGCCCCGACGAAATTGCCGTCTCACAGGCGCAGATCACGCAAGCCATCGCCACGCGCGATAAGGCGGTCGCGCAATTCGACCGCGATCAGGCGCAGTACGCCGCCGGTGGCATCTCACGTGAACAACTCGACGCGAGCCGCGCCGATGCCCGCAGCAGCGTGGCCCACGTGCAGGAGTTGCAAAGCAGTCTCGCCGTAGCACGGCTGCCCGGACGCGAGGCGCAACGTCAGGCGCAAGCGGCACAGGTCGACGTGGCGCGTGCATCGCTCGCGCAGGCCGACTGGCAACTCGCGCAGAAGCACCCCGTGGCCACGGCTGCCGGGCGCGTGTACGACACGATGTACCGCGTCGGCGAATGGGTGAATGCAGGCAGCCCCGTCGTGCGCCTGCTGCCGCCGCAGAACATCAAGGTGCGCTTCTTCGTCCCCGAGTCGGCACTGGGCAGTTTGCAGGCCGGCCAGGCCGTGCATATCGCCTGTGACGGGTGCGGTGCCGGTGTCGACGCCCGCATCACGTATGTCGCCAGCGAAGCGGAATACACACCGCCCGTGATCTACAGCAACGATACGCGCGACAAGCTCGTGTACATGGTCGAGGCGCATCCGGCGCCGGCAGACGCGATCAAGCTCAACCCGGGGCAGCCGGTGCAGGTGAGCCGGCCATGAGCGCCGCCCCGGCACCGCACGCGCGTGACGATTCGCTCGCCATCGATGTGAATGGCCTGAACAAGCATTTCGGCGACAAACACGTCGTCAAGGACGTTTCGCTGCAAGTGCGGCGCGGCGAAATCTTCGGCTTTCTCGGCCCGAACGGCAGTGGCAAGACCACGTGTATCCGCATGATGTGCGGGTTGCTCACGCCCGACTCGGGCAGCGGCACCTGTCTGGGCTACGACATCGTGCGCGAGAGTGCGCAGATCAAGCGCGAAGTCGGCTACATGACGCAGCGCTTCTCTTACTGGGAAGACCTGACGATTCGCGAGAATCTCGATTTCGTCGCCCGCGTGTACGGCATGCCGAATCGCCGTGAAGCCGTCGACCGCGCCATCGAGAATCTGGGCTTGAAAGGCCGCGCGAAACAACTCACCGGCTCGCTCTCCGGCGGCTGGAAACAACGGCTCGCGCTGGCCGCGTGCATGTTGCACGAACCGCGCGTATTGCTGCTCGACGAACCGACCGCCGGGGTCGACCCGACCGCCCGGCGCGACTTCTGGGAAGAACTGCACGAGTTGGCCGCGAAAGGCATCTCAGTCCTCGTGAGCACGCATTACATGGATGAGGCCGAGCGCTGCCACAAGCTCGCCTACATCTCGTACGGGGAGTTGCTCGCGCAAGGCACGGCGGCCGAGGTCATCGAAAGCCAGCATCTGTCCACGTGGACCGTGCACGGCGACAACCTTGTCGATCTGGCGCGCGAGCTGCGCGAACAACCGGGTGTAGCGCAAACCGTCGCGTTCGGCAGCGCTTTGCACGTCAGCGGTCAGGATGCTGCCGCACTGGAGAAAACGCTGCGCGCGCAGGCTGGCGCCAAGGGCCTCACGGTCACGCCCATCGACACCAGCCTCGAAGACGTGTTTATCTATCTGATGAGCCACGCGAAAGACAACTTCGGAGACGACGCATGAACGCGACGTTCGGGTTCTCGCTCTCGCGCTGGTGGAGCATCGTGTGCAAGGAGTTTTTGCAACTGCGGCGCGACCGGGTGACGTTCGCCATGATCATCGGCGTGCCGCTCGTGCAACTCACACTCTTCGGCTTTGCGATCAATACCGATCCGAAGCACATGCCCACCGCTGCGCTGATTCACGACAACAGTGAATTCACGCGGAGCTTCGTGGCCGCGATGGAGCATTCCGAATACTTCCGTTTTACCGAAACGCTCGACAGCGAAGAAGCCGGGCGTACCGCGCTCGCGCAGGGACGGGTGCAGTTCGTGGTGAACATTCCCGCCGATTTCACACGTCGTCTGCTGCGCGGTGAGCGCCCTGCGCTACTCGTGGAAGCCGACGCCACCGACCCGATGGCCATGGCCTCGGCACTCGGTGCCCTGCCGGCGATTGCGCAGTCGGTTGCACAAAAGGACCTGACAGGCGGGCTTGCCTCGCTCGCGGGCGGTCAGAGCGCGTTCGACGTGCAAGTGCACCGGCTCTATAACGCCGAGGGCATCACGCAATACAACATCATTCCCGGGCTCATGGGCGTCATTCTGACCATGACGCTCGCGATGATGACCGGCCTCGCCATCGTGCGCGAACGCGAGCGCGGCACCATGGAGAACCTGCTCGCTACGCCCGTGCTGCCCATCGAAGTGATGCTGGGCAAGATCGTGCCGTACATCGCCATCGGCCTGATTCAGGCAACCATCATCCTGCTCGCCGCACGGTTCGTGTTTCACGTACCGTTCGTGGGCAGCGTGATCGCGATCTATCTGTCGGCGCTGGTGTTCATCGCGGCGAATCTTACCGTTGGCATCACGGTGTCGTCGTTCGCACAGAACCAGTTGCAGGCGATGCAACTCACGGTCTTCTACTTCTTGCCGAACATGCTGCTGTCGGGTTTCATGTTCCCGTTTCGGGGCATGCCTGAGTGGGCGCAAGCCATCGGCAACGTGCTGCCCCTCACGTACTTCAACCGGCTGATTCGCGGCATTCTGCTCAAAGGCAACGGCTGGGGCGACGCTTGGCACGATCTGTGGCCGCTGCTGGTCTTCTCCGCCGTGCTGATGACCGTGGCCGTGAAGTTCTACAAACGCACGCTCGACTGAGGCCACCATGCGCATAATTCGAGTGAGCCCATTTAGCCGAATTCAACCCCGTACCGCTGCCACCATGCTGGCAGGCGCCGTGTTGCTGAGCGCCTGCGCCGTTGGCCCCGACTTCAGGACGCCCACGCCGCCCGATGCCACGCAGTACACGACCGGCGCTGCCCCGCTGACGACGGCAAGTGCCGACAGCAGGCAGGGCGAGGCGCAGACCTTCACGCCCGATGCGAACGTGCCGCTCGACTGGTGGACCCGCTTCGGTTCGCCTACGCTCGATGCCCTCGTGGCGCAGGCGTTTGCCGACAGTCCCACGCTGAAGCAGGCCGAGGCCAAGTTGCGTCAGGCGCAGGAGGATTTTCGTGGGCAGTCGGGTGCACGGCTGCTGCCGTCGGCGGACCTCAAGCTCTCGGCCACGCGTGAACAGGTCGATCTGCAATCGATGGGCATCACCGGCGTGCCGAACCCGGGGCCGTTCACGCTCTACAACGCGAGCATCGATATCTCGTACACGCTCGACGTGTTCGGTGGCACGCGCCGGGCGCTTGAAGGTCTGGCTGCGCAAGTCGACTACCAGCGCTTCGAGCTTGAAGCGGCACGGCTGACGTTGGCGGGCAATGTCGTGACGGCGGCACTGCGCCAAGCCACGCTGCGCGCCCAGCTTTCGGCGCTGGAAGGCATGTTGAGCTCGCAACAGGCGCAACTCGACATCACACAGGCGCGCCAGCGCGCAGGCGGCGTTGCCGTGCTCGACGTGCAGAATCAGGCCGCGCTCGTCGCGCAGTCGCAGGCGCAATTGCCGCCGCTGCGCTTGCAGATTGCGCAATACGATCACCAACTGGCGCGATGGCTCGGCAAGCCGCCGGGTGCCTTCACGTCGCCTGCCATTGATCTCACTTCGTTGCGTTTGCCGCAGACCGTACCGGTAGCAATACCCTCGACGCTCGCGCAGCGACGCCCCGATATTCGCGCCGCCGAAGCGATGTTGCACAAGGCGAGCGCCGACGTGGGCGTGGCCACGGCCAACCTGTATCCGCAGTTCACGCTCTCGGGCAGCTTCGGCACGCAGCGCATGCGCATGGCCGATCTCGGCGATGGCATCAATATCTGGAGTATCGGCATGAACCTGTTGCAGCCGATCTTTCGGGGCGGGGAATTGCGTGCACAGCGACGCTCGGCCGTGGCCGCCTACGACGCGGCACTGGCGTCGTATCAGGACACGGTGCTGCTCGGTCTTGCCCAAGTGGCCGATGCGATGCGCGCGCTTGAAGCCGATGCGAATACGCTCTCCGCAAGGGCCGACGCTGCGAAGCGCACCGAGACGGCTTACCGAATCGCCGCCGATCGCTATCGCGTTGGCGGCATCAGTCATCTCTCGTTGCTCGACGCACAACGTCAGGCGCTGGATGCCACACGCGCCCAACTTGAATCACAAGGCGCACGACTGGCAGACACTGCGGCGCTCTGGCAGGCGTTGGGCGGTGGTGTGACAGATGCAGCGAACGCAACGAGTGCAGCGGCCACGCCAGATCAGAAGTGACGCGTCGACGCCCGCTTATCCGCGCGACTGCGCCTCGTCGGTCAGGCATTTCACCAGCGCTGCCACCGGTTCGCGCTTGAGCGCTGACTGACGCGCCAGCACCCCCAGCTCGCGGGTCAGCGGCACGCCGCTTAGCGGCAAGACCTGCACACCGGCCGCGGCCGTCTTTCCTGTGGCCACGCCGTCGCCCGGCAAGCCGATCAACGTCGCGGGCACCATCGCCCAGCCAAGCCGCGCGCGCACCATGCGCAAGATGACTTCGGGTTCATCCAGCTCAACGCCCTCGCGCACCCACAGCCGATGGCGGCGCAGATATCGCTCGACCAGATCGCCGCCGTACGAGCGCCGGTTGTAGCGCACGAACGGCAGCGCCACCGCCCAGTCGGCCACAGTGCCACGCGTGCCCTTGGGCGCGATGGCGACATACGGCTCGTGCATCAGCGTGATCCACTTCATGTCGGCCGGCACGCCGATGCGCGGGCGGATCATCACGGCCAGATCGAGTTCGCGCGCGTCGATCTGCGCGAGCAACTGCACCGACATGCCGGGCACGATGTTCAGATGCGGCAATGCCGGTGCCAATGACGCCGGTGACCCAGCGCTCGTCGAGGCCCCGGCCAATCTGGATGCCCCCGCCGACCAGCGTTGAATCGCGCCGGGCAACAGCCCCAGTTGCACGGTCAGAATGGCGCCGATATGGATGGGTGCCAGCGCCGCCTGCGCGCCCTGCGCCCCGGCTTCCCCGCGCATCGACTGATAGGCCGACACGACACCCTGCGCCTGCGCGAGCAAACGCCGACCGTCGTCGGAGAGCGACACCGCGCGTCCCGTGCGCTCGAAGAGCAGGACACCAAGATCGTCCTCCAGCCGCTGGATCTGCGCGCTCACGGCGGACTGCGTCAAACCGAGACGCGCCCCCGCCGCCGAGAACGAGGCGGTTTCGGCTGCCGTGACAAAGGTTTTGAGGTATCGGATCATGAATCGAAATTTTTGATGCTGAGTCGTCGAATTATTCGTTTCTTATTATTTTTATCGATGGATAGAATTTACCGCAAATAGGCTGCGCCGTCTGGCGGGCCGATTTCGACGCACGGCGCCGCCTTTTCCACACCCCGCCGCCGAAGCGCCGTTCAACCCCACATTGCACCGGAGACCTTTATGGCCACGCCCCTGTTCCACCTCGCCTTCCCCGTCGATAACCTCGAAGCCGCCCGCCGCTTCTACGGCGGCGTGATGGGCTGCCCCGAAGGCCGCAGCTCGGATCACTGGATCGATTTCGATTTCTTCGGCCATCAACTGGTCGCACACCTCTCGCCGGATGAAGCCGGCAAGCGCATCACCAACCCGGTCGACGGCGATGAAGTTCCGGTTCCGCATTTCGGCGTTATCCTTGACATGCCCGCGTGGCATGCGCTCGCCGAGCGTCTGCGCGCGGCAGGCACCCGTTTCGTGATCGAACCGCATGTGCGCTTTGCCGGGCAAGTGGGCGAGCAAGCCACGCTGTTCTTCTACGACCCGGCCGGCAACGCGCTGGAGTTCAAGGCGTTTGCCGATCTGTCGCAGGTGTTTGCCAAGTAATCCGCGGGGACCATTTCCAGAGTTTCCGAAGTTTTCATAACGCCACGAGTTTTCTCATGAGCCAATTCGTCATTTCGCCGGCGCCGCAGGCGTCGGTTGCAGTTGCCGGCAGCGATGCCCGGTTCCCCGTGCGCCGCGTGTTCTGCGTGGGCCGTAACTACGCCGCGCACGCGCGTGAGATGGGCAGCAACCCGGATCGCGAACCGCCGTTCTTCTTCATGAAGCCCGCCGATGCCGTGGTGGCTGCCGAGGGCACGCTGCCCTACCCGCCGCTCACCAGCGAGCTGCACCATGAGATCGAGCTGGTCGTGGCCATTGGCGCCGACGGCGAGAACGTGGACGCTTCGCAGGCCCTCTCGCTCGTGTGGGGGTATGGCGTGGGTGTCGACCTGACGCGTCGCGATCTGCAACAGCAGGCAAAGGACACGCGCCGTCCGTGGGACTGGGGCAAGGCGTTCGACGCCTCGGCGCCGTGCGGCCCGCTGCATGCCGTGGCCGAAGTGGGTCATCCCAAGGACGGCCGTGTGTGGCTCGACGTGAACGGTGACAACCGTCAGGTCGGCGATCTGAATGAGCTGATCTGGTCGGTGCCCGATCTCATCGCCGAAATCTCGCGCAGCGTGAAGCTGGTGGCAGGCGACCTGATCTTCACCGGCACCCCCGCCGGTGTCGGTCCGCTCGAACCGGGCGACAAGGTCACCGCAGGCGTCGCGGGGGTGGGCGAGATCACCTTCACCGTCGGCAAGAAACCGGCCGCCTGAGCTCACATCACGTCGCATCACGTCACATCAATGCAGGGCTGTTACACCGGGGGCACGCCCCCGATTGGCGGCCCCGCGTATTGAGCGTGTCGCCAATGATCCGGGGGCGGCTTTCGCCTGCGGATCATTGCGCCAAGGATATCCACAACTACTGTTGATAACCCTTTGCATAACTATGCATGTGTCGGCGCAAATGCCCGTCGGCATTGGGTGTCAAGTGCATTGCCTAATTTGCCGTCACTGGCACGAACAATCGTGACGCGCGCCCTGTCGCAGCACCCGGATACCACCTCCGGCTCAAGTCCCCCCGCCGCTGCCGTACTTATCTTTCATTCCTGAAACGTTTTTCACCGAACCCGTCGGGATACCCCGTTTCGATCGGTAAATTCCTCTATAGATTCATAGAGTTGCAGCAGATGGCACGCTTCTCGCATCGTGAAGGGGGCAAGCCGTCCGCCTCCGGAGAAGTCTCTTCGCCAGGGTTTCATGCTTCGGGAACATCGCCATGCACGCCACATGGCCCCGGCACGCCCGACGCCGCACCCTCGCCGGGAGCGCCCCGGACGCGGGCGGATTGCACCAGTGAACCAGTGTGAGATGGGTCGCGACATGCGACGGTAACTGTCGGGGAGGGGATCATGCAGATGCGCCGAACCGGGCCTTGCGCCCTCAGTCCCTGTGCCCGGTCGCTCGCCCCCGCGAGCCCGGCCAAATCAGCCCGCAGTCATCCGCGCGAGCGTTGCGCCAGTTGGCGGCATCGCCGTCACGAAGCGGCCGGCGATCGCCGCCAAGTCGCCCCCGGACGGGCGATGCGTTGATGTGGGGAGCGGGGCTGAAATTCAGCCTTCCTCTGCCCACACCTTTGCCGCCCTCACCGCGCGCTGCCAGCCTTTGACGGCGCGACTCACGTCCTCTTCCGAAAGCTTGCGCGAGAAGCGCCGTTGCAACTGCCATTGGCGTTGCAGCGTATCGATATCCGGCCAGAAGCCTACCGCAAGCCCCGCGAGGTAGGCGGCCCCGGCGGCGGTTGTCTCGATCACGTTCGGGCGCACGACGTCGGCCCCCAGCAGGTCGGCCTGCCATTGCATCAGCAGATCGTTGGCCGCCGCCCCGCCGTCGACGCGCAACTCGGCGACATGCAGCCCCGCGTCCGCTTCCATCGCGCGCAACACGTCGAGTGTCTGGAACGCAATGCTGTCGAGCGCCGCCCGCGCAACGTGCGCCGCCGTCGTGCCACGCGTGGCGCCGAACAGCGTGCCGCGCGCATGCGGCTGCCAGTGCGGCGCGCCAAGCCCGGCAAACGCGGGCACGAGCACGACACCATCGGCATCGGGCACGCTGGTCGCCAGCGCCTCGACGTCGCGTGAGTGACGAATGATGCCCAGCCCGTCGCGCAGCCATTGCACGACGGCGCCGCCGATGAAGATGCTGCCTTCGAGCGCATAGTCGACACGCTCCCCGATCTTCCACGCCACCGTCGTCAGCAAGTTGTGACTCGATGCCTGCGGCTTGTCGCCGGTGTTCATCACCATGAAGCAGCCGGTGCCATAAGTGTTCTTCACCATGCCCGGGCGCAGGCACATCTGCCCGAACAGTGCCGCCTGCTGATCGCCTGCGATGCCCGCAATCGGCACCGGCTTCGAGAGCAGCGACGTGGTGGTATGGCCGTACACCTCGCTCGACGAGCGCACCTCGGGCAGCATCTGGCGTGGCACGCCGAGCAGCGCGAGCAACTCGTCGTCCCATTCGAGACGATGAATGTTGAAGAGCATGGTGCGCGACGCGTTGGACACGTCGGTCACGTGCAGCTTGCCGCCGGTCAGATGCCAGACGAGCCAGCTATCGACTGTGCCGAACGCCAGATGCCCGGCTTCGGCGGCCTCGCGTGCACCGGCGACGTTATCGAGAATCCAGCGAATCTTGCTGCCGGAGAAGTACGCATCGATGCGCAGGCCCGTGCGGCTCGCGACCATATCTTGCGCACCGTCGGCACGCAGCCGCTCGCAGAAGTCGGCCGTGCGGCGGTCTTGCCACACGATGGCGTTGTACACCGGCTCGCCCGTGCGGCGATCCCAGACGATGGTCGTCTCGCGCTGGTTGGTGATGCCGATGGCCGCGATGTCGACGCCGCCAACACCGGCATGCGTCAGCGCTTCGGCAACCACACCGGCTTGGGTCGACCAGATTTCGCGCGGGTCGTGTTCGACCCAGCCCGGATGCGGATAGATCTGACGGAATTCCTTTTGCGCCGTGGCCACGACATGCCCGTCGCGATCGAACAACAACGCACGCGAACTGGTCGTGCCCTGATCGAACGCGAGGATATAGGGTCCTGACATGTAGGTCGTCTCCTGAATACAGCCCGCCGGTGCGGCGGTAGGTTGGCTTGCCGCCCGCGCAGTAAAGCAAGGCGCGGGGGCAATCCTATCGTTCTAATCGACTTCAGCGGGTCGCCAGCGCCGGCGCGTTTTCCGTTTGGCGTTCGAACCAACGCACGACGCTGGCTTCGCCGTCTTTGCCGACGTGCAGGCCCAGTTTGGTGCGGCGCCAGAGGACGTCTTGTGCCGTGCGCGCCCACTCGTATTGCACAAGGTAGCGCAACTCGGCCTCGAAGAGATCGCCGCACACGCGCTCGCCAAGATCGTCGAGCGACCGGGCATCGGCCAGCAGCACATGCGTGCGCGTGCCGTACGTGCGGGCGTAGCGATGCGCAAGGGCTTCCGGCAGCCACGGCACCTGCGCGCGCAACGACACCTCGAACGCCCCCGCATCGGGCTCGGGCATGTCGCCGCCCGGCAGCGGTGCGCCAGCGGTCCAGTCGCCCTGCTTGATGCCCAACGGGGCGTGCAATCGCGACAGCGCTTCTTCTGCGAGGCGACGGTAAGTCGTGATTTTGCCGCCGAACACCGACAGCAGCGGCGCACGCGTGGCCGGTGCGTCCAGCTCAAGCGTGTAGTCGCGCGTGACGGCCGACGGATTCGACACTTCCTCTTCGAGCAGCGGACGCACGCCTGCGTAAGTCCACACCACGTCGGTCGGCACAACCGGTTTCGTGAAGTAATCGCTGGCCGATTTGCACAGATATGCGATCTCGTCGTCGTTGATCGCCACCTTGGCGGGGTCGCCGTGGTATTCGATATCGGTCGTCCCGATCAGCGTGAAATCGCGCTCGTACGGAATCGCGAAGATGATGCGCTTGTCAGGGTTCTGGAAGATATAGGCGTGGTCGTGATCGAACAACTTGCGTGTGACGATGTGGCTGCCCTTGACCATGCGCACGCTATGCGTCGCGGGCTGGCGCAGCACATCACCGAGCAAGTGACCCACCCACGGACCGGCGGCATTCACGATGGCGCGCGCACGCACCGTCTGACGCGACGTCTCCGTGCCATCGGTCGTCAGCGACGCCACCTCGGCCGTCCACATATGCTCGCCGCGCTCGGCGCCTACCAGACGCGTGCGCGTGAGCACCGTCGCGCCACGCTCGGCGGCATCTTGTGCGTTGAGCACGACCAGCCGCGCGTCCTGCACCCAGCCATCGGAATAGACGAAGCCACGCGTGATATCGCGGCGCAACGGCGCACCGGCCGCATGCTGACGCAGGTCGATACCGCGCGAGCCCGGCAAAATTTCACGCCGGGCCAGATGATCGTAAAGGAACAACCCCGCGCGAATCAGCCACGCCGGACGCAGGTTCGGCATATGCGGCATCACGAAGCGCAGCGGCCACATGATGTGCGGTGCGGCGCGCAGCAGCACTTCGCGCTCCTGCAACGCTTTACGCACCAGCCCGAACTCGTAGTACTCCAGATAGCGCAGCCCGCCATGAATGAGCTTGGTACTGGCTGAGGACGTATGCGACGCCAGATCGTCCTGCTCGACGAGCATCACGCGCAGGCCGCGACCGGCCGCGTCGCGTGCAATCCCGGCGCCGTTGATGCCACCGCCCACGACCAACAGGTCATAGGGGGCTAGCGTTGGGTCCGTTGGCATTTGGGCGGATGGTTGCACGTCGTCACTCCGGGGGATTGGCGTCAAGTTGACTGGGGGATCGCAAAATGTTCGTTTTCGAACATTGACATTCGAATTTTAACATATGACGCCTCAAGACGTTCGAAATCGCACATTCCACGGTGGACTTGTTGGATTTCGCGCATATTTGACTTTGCGGGGCCGTCAGACACTGTCGTTGAATCCCATCGCCCTCAATCGGCGACGTGGATCTGTGTGCCCGCGTCGGCGATCACCTGCGCCATCGCGGGAGGCACGGCGCGGTCAGTGAACAGTGCGTCGATCTGCGACAGATGGCCGAGCCGCACCAGCGCGGGACGGCCAAACTTGCTGTGATCGGCGGCGAGAAACACCGTGCGCGAGTGCGCGATGATGGCTTCGGCGACGCGCACTTCCCGGTAATCGAAGTCGCGCAGCGTGCCGTCGGCATCGATGGCCGAGATGCCGATGATGCCGAAGTCGACTTTGAACTGGCGAATGAAGTCGAGCGTCGCTTCCCCCGTCACCCCCTGATCGCGAGCGCGCACCACGCCGCCGGCGATGATGACTTCGGCATCGGGATAGCCGCTCATCATCGCAGCGACGTGCAGGTTGTTGGTAATCACGCGCAGCCCGCGATGGCGTGACAATGCACGCGCCACGGCTTCCGTGGTGGTCCCCAGATTGATAAACAGTGAGGCGTGGTCGGGAATCTGCTCGGCAAGGCGTGCGGCGATGCGATGCTTTTCGTCGGCCAGTTGGGTTTGACGCGCATCGTAGGCGTCGTTCTCGGCACCGCCCGGCAGACCCACGCCGCCGTGGTAGCGGCGCACCCACTTCAGTTCGGCCAGAAAGTTGATATCGCGCCGGATCGTCTGCGGCGTAACGTCAAAGCGTACGGCGAGTTCGTCGACCGTGAGAAAGCCGTCGCGGCGCACGGCATCGAAGAGCGACTGCTGGCGCGGGTTCAGCGACGCCTGTCCGGCGTCCTGCGCGACGGTCGCAACATCGGAAACATCGACGGATTCGGTAGGAGACATCGGCACGCGCGAAGAGAAAGCCATCGTGCACCCGGAGCGGGTGCACGTTTGCCGCCATCATACCGCGCAGTACTGTGACACCACAGTGACAGATACAAGACGTTTGGCAGGCGCGCCGAGAATCAGAGGCACTGCCGCACGGCGTCGGCCAGCGATTGCGAGCCGGTCGAGCCCAGATACAGCGAGCCTTCGCTGCCGGGTTTGTGCGGTGCAAGATCGAGGATGGCGAGTACGCCCTCGTCTTTCGACGACAGTTGCAGCGTCTGCCCGGTGCCGGCCTTCGTGCGGTCGATGCGCGCGTAAGGCAACTGCTTCTTCCAGAGCTTGGCCGTGCAGGCACTCACCCGCGTGAGGGTCTTCTTGGACGACCCTTGCCAGACGGCACCGTTGTTTCTGGCGTCGGCAATGGTGTCGCGATAGGCCGGTAACGTCTCGACTTTTACATTTTCCGGTGCAACGTCGGCGACGCTGCCCAAGGGCGGATCGTCGTGCGCCTGCACCGGTGCAGTCTGCGCGCAAGCGGCGAGCAGTGCTGCCGCGAGCCACGCCGAGCCCACTGCCAGAGCACCCCGCCCTGACGCGCGCACCCCGCGACGAGGCGCGACGAGCGTCGCGCCGGTATTGGTTTCAGTGCCCCACTTCATGCCCCGCTCCACGCTGGCCATGCCACCGCACACGTTGCGCCGGGCCTGCAAATACAGGCAAAACCGAGGGCGGGCGTGGCGACAGCTTCGTATCTGGTCTCGGCGCCGATGGCCGACGCTCACGTGATGCTGAGCATCCGTGACGGGCCGTGGCTCGCGCCGTTATGTTCGTTGAATTAACTTCGGTACCGCTTTGATACTGCTTTGATACTGCTTTGGAATGCCCGGTACGTGTACGTGCACGTCCGGAATCGTCGGCAATGTGACGCATAGGACGACGCACCGCCGGCTGGCGCTCATCTTACTCGTGTTATTCATAGCATGGCAATTCGCGCAATGCGCGGTGGCCCGAATCGCGTATATTGCTGGTTTCTGTCACACTGCGCCGCGCCGCCTCGGGGCTGACAAATCCCTGAGAAAACGCAAGATCCAGCACGTGAGAGTCTGCCTCGCCGGTCTCCGGACAAACCGTCCGGCCGGTCGGTCCGCCACAAGCGGACGCCTTGGCGGGCCACGCTCAGACCAAGCGCTGCGGCACCAGTGAGTGACTCTGTCCAACCTATTCCGACCATCCCGATTGCCATGTCCAGCAATGCGCAAGCCCCGATCATCGTCATCGCCCCCGATTCGTTCAAAGGTTCGCTGAGCGCGCCCGAAGTTGCGCGCGCGATCGCGGCCGGCATTGCCCGCGTGCTACCGCAGGCCGAGATCCGCTTGCGACCGATGGCCGACGGCGGCGAAGGCACGCTCGAAGCGCTGCTCTCCGCGGGCGGGCGTCGCGTGCCGCTGTCGGTGCGCGGTGCCGGTCAGGCATCGGTCACCGCCGAGTACGGCGTCATGCCCGACGGCACCGGCGTGCTCGAGAGTGCGAATGTCGTGAGCATCACCGATCCGGTGGGCATGCAAACGCCCGTGGCCGAGCGCTCGACCGTGGGGCTGGGTGAACTGTTGCGTGCGCTGCTCGACACCGGCGCACGTCGCGTGTTGATCGGTCTGGGCGGCAGCAGCACCAATGACGGTGGCGCGGGCTTGCTGGTCGGCCTCGGTGCCCGTCTGCTCGACGAAGCCGGTGAAGCGGTGCCGCCTGTGCCGGCCGCGCTGCACCGTGTGGCGTCGATCGATCTGAACGGACTCGATGGCCGTCTGAAGGACTGCGAACTGATCGCCATGTCCGACGTGAATAACCCGCTGAACGGATCGCAGGGTGCGACGGCGATTTTCGGACCGCAGAAAGGCGTGAGCGAGTCGCAAGTCGAACCGCTCGACCGTGCGATTGCGCATTTCGCCGCTCACGCACACCGCGCGTTCAGCGCCAATGAGGCGGCGAGCCGTGCCGGTGCCGGTGCCGCCGGTGGTCTGGGCTTTGCGCTGCATCTGCTGGGCGCGCAGTTCCGCTCAGGTGCCGAAGTGGTCGCCGAACGTGTGGGCCTGCCGCAAGCCGTGGAAGGTGCCGATTGGCTGATCACCGGCGAAGGCCGCAGCGACGGTCAGACGCTCTCGGGCAAAACGCCGATGATCGCCGCGCAAGTTGCGATCAAGGCCGGTGCCACCGCATCGTTGCTCTCGGGCGCCATCGACCGCACCGCACTGGAGAGCCTCTCACGTGTGTTCTCGGGATGCTTCTCGCTGACCTTCGGGCCGACCACGCTGGAAAAGGCGATTGCCGATGCCGCCGGTCTGCTGACCGACAGCGCCGAGCAGATGGCTCGCTTGCGCTATACGCACAAGGGCTAAGTCTGGCGACGCGCTCAGTCGGGCGCGTAGCAGACGGCTTCGATGTTGTGCCCGTCCGGGTCGATCACAAAGGCAGCGTAGTAGTTGGGACCGTAACGCTCGCGCAGACCGGGGCCACCGTTATCGGTGCCCCCTGCCGCGACGGCCGCCCGATGGAAGGCATCGACGATACGCCGCGCCGGCACACGAAAGGCCACGTGCAACGCGGGCCGGTTCGGTGTGCCGCGACTGATCCAGAAATCGGGGTGGCCGTTCTCGCCATACCCCGCGATATCGGTGTTACCCGTCATCTGCGCCGACTTCTCGGCAATCAGCGAATAGCCAATGGCTGCCAGTGCGTCACGATAGAACGCGCGGCTCGTCGCGAAATCGCTAACCATCACTTCCATGTGATCGATCATCCGAAAGCTCCTTGTCAGTCAGAAATTTGCTGGCATGGCAACGTCATCGCGTAACAGGGGCGATACGAGCGGTAATACGAGGGGCAATGCGCGCACGAAGACGCGGCGTCACAAAATCGAGAAATGCGCGCAGCTTGAGCGGCAGCGGGGTCTGCCCCTTGTGGACAAGGCTGACCGGTAGCGGTGCCGATTCAAAATCGTCCAGTACCACGCGCAGTGCATCGTCCTGCAATGCCTGCGCCACCTGATAGGACAGCACCCGCACGAGCCCGACGCCTAGCACTGCCGCCGAGATGGCCGCCTCCGCCGTGTTGACCGCCAGACGCGAGTGAATCGGAATCGACTGCTCACCTTTGCCCGCGCCGAACACCCACGCGCGCCGTGATGCCAGCACTTCGAATGTGATGCACGCATGGCCCGCGAGTTCACGCGGCTTTGTGGGTGTGCCGTGGTTCGTCAAATAAGCCGGACTCGCGCAGATCACCCGGCGCACCGTGCCGATGCCCGCCGCCACCAGCGAGCTGTCGGGCAACTCGCCGATGCGCAGCGCGACATCGGTGTGCTCGTCCATCAGATGCACGACGCGGTCGGTCAGCACCAGACTCACATCGATCTCCGGATATTGCGCGAGAAACTCGGCCAGTACCGGCAATACATGCAAGCGCCCGAAAACGACCGGCGCGGTCACCACCAACTCCCCCTTCGGCGTCGCGTATTCCCCGGTCGCAGCGCGCTCGGCCTCACCGAGGTCTTCAAGAATCCGGCGGCAGGCGGCGACATAAGAAGCGCCCGCTTCCGTCAGCGACAACTGGCGCGTCGTGCGATGCAACAGCCGCGTTTTCAAATGCGCTTCCAGCTCCCCCACCTTGCGGCTGACGGTCGCCAATGGCATGTCGAGCCGGCGCGCCGCCGCCGACAGGCTGCCCGCATCGACCACGGCAATCAGGATGGACATCGACTCTAGCCGGTTCATGGAACCCTACCAAATTTTGGAAAGATGATTCCCGATCCTGATGGATTCTCTCTCTGGATGCAAGCGCGTACTGTTGCGGCTAAGGGTTTCGGGCGTGCAACGACAGCAGGAAGTGCGTCGACGCCGGAACCCATCCATCGATACTTCAGGAGCCCATCGTGCGCGAACCTACACTCCCGACACCACCGCATCCCGCGCCCGAAATGGCGTCGCGCGGCAAGATCGTCATGATGGCGATCATCGCAGGTGCCGTCGTCACCAACATTTATTGCACGCAGCCGATTCTGCCGCTGATCGCCAAGAATCTGGGCGTCGATCTGACCACGGTCGATCTGGTCGCCGCTGCGGCGCTGCTCGGCTTCTCGACGGGGCTCGCGCTGCTACTGCCGCTCGGCGACCGTTACGATCGCCGCAAACTCGTACTGACGCAGATCGCCCTCGCCTTCGTGTTTGCCGCGACGGCTGCCGTCGCACCGGGCATCTGGGCACTGATTGCTGCGTCGTTCGGTCTGGGCATTGTGAGTTGCGTGCCGCAACAACTCGTGCCGTTCGCCGCCGTGATGTCGCCGCCGAGCCAGCGCGGACGTTCGGTCGGCACTGTGGTGAGCGGCATCATGGTCGGCATTCTGCTTGGCCGCACGATTGCAGGCGCGGTCGGTGAAGCGTACGGCTGGCGAGCGGTGTATGCGCTCGAAGCGGCGTTCATGATTCCGGTCTTCATCGCGGCGGCCTCACTGCTGCCGAAGGGGGTGCCGAGTACGAACCTGTCGTACAGCAAGTTGCTGGCGTCGCTCTGGCCGCTGATGCGCGACAACCGGCCGATTCGCGAATCGATGATGATTCAGGCGCTGCTGTGGGCCTGCTTCAATGCCTTCTGGGTGAATCTGGCAGCCTTGCTTGCCGACGGCCCGTGGCACCTTGGCAGCGCATGGGCGGGTGGCTTCGGCATCATTGGCGCGGCCGGTGCATTCGCCGCCTCGTTTGGCGGGCGGGCGACCGACAAGATCGGGCCACGTGGCGTGATCGCCGCCAGTATCGGCATCGTGACGCTGGCGTATGTGTTGCTGGGCGGCGCGCAGACGTCGCTTGCCTTGCTGGTGATCGGCGTGGTGGTACTCGACATTGGCGTGCAAGCGGGCTTGGTGTCGAATCAGACGCGCGCGTTCGCCGTGGACCCGAAGGCACAAGGCCGTATCAACAGTCTCTACATGACAGCCACGTTCTTTGGCGGTGCAATCGGCGCCACGCTCAGCGGCTGGTTGATGACGCGTTACGGCTGGTCCGGCATCGTCTGGTTCGGTATCGCGCTGGGAGTGACGGCACTGGCCATTCACTGGCTCGGCACCCCGCGCCGCACGGCACAGGCCGGGGCGAGCGCGGAATGAGTTGATTCGCTACCTCACACCATCAGATCCACAAACTTGTGCACAGGCATCGCTTCGAGCCGCTGTTGATCCAGCGCCACGTCAAGAATGCGAGCCTGTGCACGCGCCGCAAATCGGCGCGCGAGGTTCGTCTTGAATTTCTCCACCAGTAGCGGAATGCCTTCGTCGCGACGACGCTTGTGGCCGATCGGATATTCGACGAGCACTTCGGCCAGCGTGGTGCCGTCGTTGAACGTCACCGTCAGCCCATTCGCAATCGAGCGCTTGTCCGGGTCGTGATAGTCGCGCGTGAATTGTGGCTCTTCCACGCAAACCATTTTGGCGCGCAGGGCATCGATGCGCGGATCGGCAGCCACGACGTCTTCGTAATCGTTTGCCGTAAGCCGGCCGAACAACAGCGGCACCGCCACCATGTATTGAATGCAGTGATCGCGATCGGCCGGATTCGCCAATGGCCCCTGCTTGTCGATGATCCGGATCGCCGCCGCATGCGTGCGGATGGTCACCGACTGAATATCTGCCGCGTTACGCCCTGCGTCCTGCAACTGCCGGTACAGCGTCATCGCCGCCTCGGCCGCCGTCTGCGCGTGGAACTCTGCCGGGAAAGCGATTTTGAATAGCACGTTCTCCATCACGTACGACCCATAGGGCCGCTGAAATGCAAACGGCTTGCCCTTGAACAGCACGTCGTAGAAGCCCCACGTTTTCGCCGTCAACACCGACGGGTAGCCCATTTCACCCGCGCGCGCCATTAACGCAAGACGCACTGCGCGACTCGTGGCATCGCCCGCCGCCCACGACTTGCGGCTGCCGGTGTTCGGCGCGTGCCGGTAGGTGCGCAGACTCTGGCCGTCGACAAACGCCAGCGACAACGCATTGATCAAGTCGTCACGCGTAAGGCCGAGCATCTCGCCGACCACCGCCGTCGACGCCACTTTCACCAGCACCACGTGGTCAAGCCCGACCTGATTGAAGGAATTCTCAAGCGCCAGACAGCCCTGAATTTCATGCGCCTTGATCATCGCCGCGAGCACATGACGCATCGTCAGCGGGTTGCCGCCTTCGGCGACGGCCGTGCGCGAAAGCCAGTCGGCAGTCATGAGAATGCCGCCGAGATTGTCGGACGGGTGCCCCCATTCCGCAGCCAGCCATGTGTCGTTGAAGTCGAGCCACCGGATCATCGCGCCCAGACTGAACGCGGCCTGTACCGGGTCGAGTTGATAAGGCGTGCCCGGCACCTTCGCGCCATTCGGCACCACCGTGCCCGGCACGATTGGCCCGAGCAACTTGGTACAGGCGGGATACGAGAGCGCTTCGAAGCCGCAGCCCAGCGTGTCGATCAGGCAGTTGCGAGCGGTGTCGAAGGCGAGATCGCTGCGGATCTCGTAGGTGAGGACGTAGTCGACAATGTCGGTGAGTACCTTGTCGGGCGCGGGACGCACATTCGAAATGCCAGCGGACATCGGCTGCCTCCTGTGGCTCGTGTGGCTCGTGTGGCTCGTGTGGCTCGTGTGACGTTTGATCAACACCGCCCGGCACTGAAACCTCCGCAGCGGCGTTTCGTGATTCCCAATGATAAGCGGCTGACAAGCGCAACGCTTGCCAGCCGCCGAAACCCGCTACCGTCGTGGCACTGCCCTCAGAACGCGTCGCCCGGAATCCGAACCCAGCCCTCCATCAGCACGCGTGCGCTGCGGCTCATGATCGCCTTGGTGACCGTCCACTCGCCGTCGACCTGGCCTGCCTCAGCGCCCACGCGCAGCGTGCCGGACGGATGCCCGAACCGCACCGCGTTGCGCTCGCCGCCACCTGCCGCGAGGTTGACCAGCGTGCCGGGAATCGCCGCTGCCGCGCCGATGCACACGGCCGCTGTGCCCATCATCGCGTGGTGCAGCTTGCCCATCGACAACGCGCGCACCAGCAGATCGACGTCACCCGCTTTCACCGCCTTGCCGCTCGACGCCGTGTAATCGGCCGGCTTTGCCACGAACGCCACCTTCGGCGTGTGCTGACGCTTGGCCGCCTCCGACACGTCTTTGATCAGGCCCATGCGAATCGCCCCATGGGCGCGAATCGTCTCGAACATGGCGAGCGCCTTCGGGTCGCTGTTGATCGCGTCCTGCAACTCGGTGCCCCGGTAACCGATGTCCTCGGCATTGAGGAAAATCGTCGGGATACCCGCGTTGATCATCGTGGCCTTGAAGGTACCGACACCCGGCACTTCGAGATCGTCGATGAGATGCCCCGTCGGGAACATCGCGCCGCCGCCGTCACCCTCTTCTTCCGCGGCCGGGTCGAGGAATTCGAGTTGCACTTCGGCGGCCGGGAACGTCACGCCGTCGAGTTCGAAGTCGCCCGTCTCCTGCACCGCACCGGCCGTCATCGGCACGTGCGCCACGATCGTCTTGCCGATGTTTGCCTGCCAGATGCGCACGACAGCTACGCCATCGTGCGGCACGCGCGACGCATCGATCAGCCCGGCGCTGATGGCGAACGGCCCCACGGCGGCCGACAGATTGCCGCAGTTGCCGCTCCAGTCGACAAACTGCTGATCGATCGACACCTGCCCGAACAGGTAGTCCACATCGTGACCGGGCCGCTCGCTCTTCGCGATAATCACCGTCTTGCTGGTGCTCGACGTGGCCCCGCCCATGCCGTCGATCTGCTTGCCATACGGATCGGGGCTGCCGATCACACGCATGAGCAACGCGTCGCGCGCGGCGCCCGGTACTTGCGCCGCGGCGGGCAAGTCTTGCAGGCGGAAGAACACACCCTTGCTGGTACCGCCACGCATATACGTGGCGGGAATGCGGATTTGCGGCTGATGCGCCATCTCGTTTCTCCTCGGTGCTTCGCTTGATTCAGGCCGAAGCGCCCGCTTGCGACGATTCCAGAAAGTCCTGCGCAAAGCGTTGCAGCACGCCGCCCGCTTCATAGATCGAGACTTCTTCGGCGGTATCCAGACGGCAGGTCACCGGTACTTCCACGCGTTCGTCACGGCCGTTCTTGTGGCGATGAATCACCAGCGTGAGATCGGCGCGCGGCGTGCGCTCGCCAATGACGTCAAACGTTTCCGTGCCGTCGATACCCAGCGTCTTGCGATCGGTGCCCGGCTTGAATTCCAGCGGCAGCACGCCCATACCGACCAGATTGGTGCGGTGAATGCGCTCGAAGCCTTCGGCCACAATCGCCTCGGTGCCCGCCAGACGCACGCCCTTGGCCGCCCAGTCGCGCGACGAGCCCTGACCGTAGTCGGCCCCGGCAATCACGATCAACGGCTGCTTGCGCGCCATGTACGTCTCGATGGCTTCCCACATGCGCGTGACCTTGCCTTCCGGCTCGATGCGCGCGAGCGAGCCCGCCTTGACATGCCCGTCGACCACGACCATCTCGTTCTTGAGCGTCGGGTTGGCGAAGGTCGCACGTTGTGCCGTCAGGTGGTCGCCACGGTGCGTCGCGTACGAGTTGAAGTCTTCTTCCGGCAGACCCATCTTCGTCAGATACTCGCCCGCTGCGCTATCGGCCATGATGGCGTTCGACGGCGAGAGGTGATCGGTGGTGATGTTGTCGCCCAACACGGCCAGTGCACGCATGCCCTTGAGCGAGCGCTCACCCGCCAGTGCGCCTTCCCAATACGGCGGACGGCGAATGTACGTGCTCATCTCGCGCCAGTCGTACAACGGGTCGGCACGCTCACCGTTATCGACCGATGCCGCGAACATCGGCTCGTACACACGGCGGAACTGCTCCGGCTTCACGCTCGTCGCAATGATGGCGTCGATCTCTTCGTCGCTCGGCCACAGGTCGGCCAACTTCACCGGGCGGCCGTTGCCATCGACACCGAGCACATCCTTCTCGATATCGAAACGGATCGTGCCCGCAATCGCATAAGCCACGACGAGCGGCGGCGATGCGAGGAACGCCTGTTTGGCATACGGGTGAATGCGGCCGTCGAAGTTGCGGTTGCCCGACAGCACGGCCGTGGCGTACAGATCGCGCTCGATGATCTCTTTCTGAATCACCGGATCGAGCGCACCCGACATGCCGTTGCACGACGTGCAGGCATAGGCGACCACGCCGAAGCCGAGTTGCTCCAGTTCCGGCAGCAGACCAGCGGCTTCCAGATACAACGTGACGGCTTTCGAACCGGGCGCGAGCGAGCTCTTTACCCACGGCTTGCGCGCGAGGCCTGCGCGGTTGGCGTTGCGCGCGAACAAGCCGGCCGCAATCATGTTGCGCGGGTTGTTGGTGTTTGTGCAGCTGGTGATGGCGGCGATGATGACGGCGCCGTCGGGCATCAGGCCCGGCTCGTTCTCGACCTTGCCGCTGATGCCGCGCTCGGCCAGCTCGCTCGTCGGCACACGTTTGTGTGGGTTCGACGGCCCGGCGATGTTGCGCACGACGCTCGACAGATCGAACGTCAGCACGCGCTCGTACTGCGCAGTGGTCAGCGTGTCTGCCCAGAGGCCAGTCTGCTTGGCATAGGTCTCGACCAGTTCGACCAGTGCGTCGTCGCGGCCCGTGAGCTTCAGGTACTTGATGGTTTGCGCGTCGATGTAGAACATCGCCGCCGTGGCGCCGAACTCGGGCGCCATGTTCGAAATGGTTGCGCGGTCGCCCAGCGTCAGGTTGGCCGCGCCCTCACCGTAGAACTCCAGATACGCCGACACCACCTTCGACTTGCGCAGGAACTCGGTCAGCGCGAGCACGATGTCGGTGGCCGTAATGCCCGGCTGCGGCTTGCCCGTCAGTTCCACACCGACGATATCCGGCAGGCGCATCCACGACGCGCGGCCCAGCATCACGCTCTCGGCTTCGAGGCCGCCAACACCGATGGCGATCACGCCCAGCGCGTCGACCATCGGGGTATGCGAGTCCGTGCCCACCAGCGTGTCGGGATACGCCACACCCTGACTCACCTGAACGACCGGGCTCATGCGCTCCAGATTGATCTGGTGCAGGATGCCGTTGCCGGGCGGAATCACGTCGACGTTCTTGAACGCCTTCTTGGTCCAGTTGATGAAGTCGAAACGGTCTTCGTTGCGACGGTCTTCAATGGCACGGTTCTTCGCGAACGCATCCGGATCGAACCCGCCGCACTCCACTGCCAGCGAGTGATCGACCACGAGTTGCGTCGGCACGACGGGGTTGACCAACGCCGGGTCGCCGCCTTGCGCCGCGATGGCATCGCGCAGGCCTGCGAGATCGACAAGCGCCGTCTGGCCGAGAATGTCGTGACAGACCACACGCGCGGGGAACCACGGAAAATCCAGATCGCGGCGTCGCTCGATCAGTTGTTTAAGCGACTCGGTCAGCGCCGCCGGGTCGCAGCGGCGCACCAGGTTTTCCGCAAGCACACGCGAGGTATAGGGCAGCGTGTCATAAGCCCCCGGGGCAATCGCCTCGACGGCGGCCCGGGCGTCGAAGTAGTCGAGCGACGTCCCGGGCAGGGATTTACGGTAGTCGGTATTCATCATTTGTGAGGAAGTTATAAGTCCGGCAAGTCCGGCGAGTCCGGCACTACGCCGGACAGTGCTCAGCGCTTTTCGATCGGCACGAACTTCTGATCTTCCGGTCCGGTGTAGTTGGCGCTCGGGCGAATGATCTTGTTGTCGATGCGCTGCTCGATGATGTGCGCGCTCCAGCCCGACGTGCGTGCGATCACGAACAACGGCGTGAACATCGCCGTGGGCACGCCCATCATGTGGTAGCTCACGGCGCTGAACCAGTCCAGATTCGGGAACATCTTCTTGACGTCCCACATCACCGTCTCGAGACGCTCGGCAATGTCGTACATCTTCGTGTTCTGCTGATCCTTCGACAGCTCGTGCGCGACTTCCTTGATCACCTTGTTGCGCGGATCGCTCACGGTGTAGACCGGATGACCGAAGCCGATGATCACTTCCTTGTTTTCCACGCGGGCGCGAATGTCGGCTTCTGCCTCATCCGGCGAGTCGTAGCGCTTCTGAATCTCGAACGCCACTTCGTTGGCGCCGCCGTGCTTCGGGCCACGCAGTGCGCCGATAGCACCGGTGATCGCCGAATGGATGTCCGACCCCGTGCCGGCAATCACGCGCGCCGTAAACGTCGACGCGTTGAACTCGTGCTCGGCGTAGAGAATCAGCGAGGTGTGCATCGCGCGAACCCACAGGTCGGACGGCTTCTCACCATGCAGCAGGTGCAGGAAGTGGCCGCCGATGCTGTCGTCGTCGGTTTCCACGTCGATGCGCACGCCGTTCTGGCTGAAGTGGAACCAGTACAGCAGCATCGAACCGAAGCTGGCCATCAGGCGGTCGGCGATGTCGCGTGCGCCTGGAATGTTGTGATCGTCTTTCTCCGGCAGCACCGTGCCGAGCACCGACACGCCAGTGCGCATCACGTCCATCGGGTGCGCCGCAGCGGGCACCGCTTCGAGCGCCGTCTTGACCGCCGCGGGCAGCCCGCGCAGCGACTTCAACTTGGCCTTGTAGCCTTTGAGCTCTGCCACCGTCGGCAGCTTGCCGTAGACCAGCAGGTAGGCGATTTCTTCGAATTCCGAGGTCTGGGCCAGATCCAGAATGTCGTAGCCACGGTAGTGCAGATCGTTACCCGAACGGCCCACCGTACACAGCGCGGTATTACCGGCAGTCACGCCCGACAGGGCCACGGACTTCTTGGGCTTGAAACCGGTTGCAGTCGTCTCGCTCATGCTTTCCTCCAGATCAGGGATTCGGTTATTTCTGTTGTGCGAACAGGGCGTCGAGCTTCTGTTCGTAAGCGTGGTAGCCGATGCTCTCGTAGAGCTCGGCGCGCGTTTGCATCGTGTCGAGTACGGCCTTTTGCGTGCCGTCGCGACGAATCGTGTGATACACGTTCTGCGCCGCCTTATTCATGGCGCGGAACGCCGACAACGGGTACAGCACCAGACCGACTTGCGCGCTCTTGAGTTCTTCGACGGTGAAGAGCGGCGTCGAGCCGAATTCGGTGATATTCGCCAGCACCGGCACCTTCACGGCATCGGAGAACTGGCGGTACATCGGCAGTTCGGTCATGGCTTCGGGGAAGATCATGTCGGCACCGGCTTCGACGCACGCGCAGGCGCGATCGATCGCGGCTTGCAAGCCTTCGACGGCCAGTGCATCGGTGCGCGCCATGATCACGAAGTTCTCATCCGTGCGGGCATCGACGGCGGCCTTGATACGGTCGACCATTTCCTGCTGGGTCACGATCGCTTTGCCGGGACGGTGGCCGCAACGCTTGGCGCCGACCTGATCTTCAATGTGCATCGCGCCCGCGCCGAACTTGATCAGCGATTGCACGGTGCGCGCGATGTTGAACGCCGACGGGCCGAAACCGGTGTCGACATCGACCAACAGCGGCAGATCGCACACGTCGGTGATGCGGCGCACGTCGGTGAGCACGTCGTCGAGCGTGGAGATTCCCAGATCGGGCAAGCCCAGTGAGCCGGCAGCGACACCGCCGCCTGACAGATAGATCGCCTTGAAGCCCGCGGCTTTCGCCAGCAAGGCGTGATTGGCGTTGATCGCGCCGACAACCTGCAACGGTTGCTCGGTCTTGACGGCCTCGCGGAAGGCGGCGCCGGCCGAACGAATGGTATGCGTCACTTGAGTCCCTCGGTCGTGTTGCGCCCGATCGCAGGCGCGGTGAGTGTGCGTTGATACGTGCGGTTTCCGCTTGAAGCGGTGGATATTTCTTAAGTAGCGGCTTGTAGATAGCAATGGGCGTGCCAGCGGGCAGCCCTCATCGCGGCGGCGATTCTCACGACGCCGCTAACACATTCATTTAGCAGCGGAAATTTGGCGCGCTTGTGACGTTTACGTCAAGTGCCGCGAGGCTCGGTCTCTCTTGGGAATGCTTTGTACGTCGCAATCGGTTTCATTTTGAAACATAAAATGGAACATTTGAGACACCGTGCTACGATAGCGCGATTCGTTTCGCGGCGATAGCGGGATGTTGCGTCCCCCTTCCCTCGTCGCCAAGCCACTCAGGATCTGCGCATGCCAGCCTCCCCGTCCGACCCGTCCCGTCTGCCGCTTGCGTTGTCGCGCTCTGGCATCGCACTGCCTGCCACCGCCGTGCGCAAGCCGGTGATCTGGGCGGTCGGCATCAGCAAGCTCGGTGAGTTGTATCGCGACATCGTTCCCGACTACGCGGCGCAGGCCGACGTGGAGATCATCGACAAGGGTTACGAGGCGGTCATCGAAGCGCTCGAGCGGCTGCCCGCAGGCAGTGTCGACGGTATCGTCGCAGCAGGCTCGAACGGCGCATTTCTGCGCGAGCGCGTCGCGTTGCCTGTGGTGCTTGTCAAAGTGACCGGCTTCGACGTCATGCATGCACTGGCACGCGCACGCCGCGCGCTGCCGTCGACGTCGCCCGCCTCACGCATCGCCCTTGTGTCCTATGCACGCCCGGCGCCGGAATTCGAGCGCTTCAAGCATGCCTTCGGTCTCGACATTTCGCAGCACGCCTATCTCGATGCGCACGATGCGGATGACCTTGTTCACCGTCTGCGCGATGAGGGCGCGGAAGTCATCGTCGGCCCCGGCCTCGTGACCGAACTGGCCGAACGCGCGGGCCTCACTGGTGTGTTTCTGTATTCGCAGGACTCCGTGCGCGCCGCCTTCGACACCGCGCTTGAAGTGGCTCGCTTCGGGCGCATCGAAGCGCAGCGCCGCGAGCGGCTCGACACCGTGCTGCGCCACCTTCGCGAAGGCGTCGCGGCGGTCGATCTGAATGGACGCATCGAAGCGATGAATGCCTCGATGGCGGGCATGCTGGGCGTAACGGTCGCCGACGTCGTCGGCCGGCCGCTGGACTCGATTGCGCCTGGGCTCGACATTTCGCGCACGCTGGAAAGCGCGAGTGCCGAGCTGGAGGCCATCGTCACGATGGCGGGCAAGACATGGGTGGTCAACCGCATTCCCCTGCTCGATCAGGGCACGCTCACGGGGGCACTCCTCACTTGTCAGGATTCACAGGCGTTCGCGCGGGTGGACCGTTCGCTGCGCTCGCGGCATCGGCCACGGCATCTGGTGGCACGCTACCGGCTCGATGATCTGATCGGCGACTCGGCGGCGATGACACACGTGCGTGCCCTCGCACGCCGCTACGCGCAAACCGATTCGACCGTGTTGGTGCATGGCGAGAGCGGCACCGGCAAGGAGTTGCTGGCGCAAGGCATTCATAACGCGAGCCGGCGGCGTGACTACCCGTTCGTCGCAATCAACTGCGCGGCATTTCCGGAAACGTTGCTGGAAAGCGAGTTGTTCGGTTACGAGGACGGCGCGTTCTCCGGCGCGCGGCGCGGCGGCAAGGCGGGGCTGTTCGAGACCGCCCATAACGGCACGATCTTTCTCGATGAAATTGGCGAGATGCCGATGCCGTTGCAGACGCGTTTGTTGCGCGTGTTGCAGGAGCGGGAAGTGCTGCGCTTGGGCGCCAACGAACCGATTCCGTGTGACGTTCGGGTCATTGCTGCGACGCACCGCGATTTGCGCCAGCAAGTGGCGGCCGGTGTGTTTCGCGAGGACTTGTATTACCGCCTTAACATTCTGCGCATGGTGTTGCCGCCGTTGCGCGAGCGCATGGAAGATTTGCCGCGCCTCACACCACTGTTTCTCGAACGGGCGCTTGCGCGGGCAGGGGCGCGCATGAGCGTCGATGCGCTGCAAGCGTCGCTGCTGCCGCTGCTCGCCATGTATCGCTGGCCGGGCAATGTGCGCGAGTTGGAGAATCTGCTGGAGCGTATTGCGGTGGTGTGTGCCGACGTCGTGAATGCGCGCGAAATCAGCCGTGCGCGATTGATCGAGATTGCGCCGGAGTTGGGCGGCGCAGCGCAGTCCGAGACTTCGCGGGATTTGCAGGATGTTTCAAAAACGAACGGCGGCCGGGAAATACGTGCGAACGCAGATCAGGCGAACACACCTGCCGAAGCGCCGCTGACCGGCCGCGAGCGCCGCGCCGCCGCTGAACTTGAGCGCATTCACACGACGCTTGCCGCCTGCGGTGGTGACCGCATGGCGGCATGCGAAGCGCTCGGCATCAGCCGTTCGACGCTGTGGCGAAAGCTGCGTTAATGCTGGTGGCGGATACGCTCCCACATATCGTGCCAGTCGAGGCGTTTGTGCTCGGGGCCTGACTCGTCGTGGTGCGTCACCCAGAAGTGATCTACGAGCATGCCGATCGCGAACCCCACCAGTAGCGCTACCAGCATCATCGAGACATTGATCATGGACATGGCAACCTCCTGTCGATCGGAATGTCGATTCCATTCTAGTCAAGGGTTGCCCCGCCTGCGACGTCATTTATTCGTTGCCACGGCATGAAAAAAGCGGGCTCAGTTCACGACTGAGCCCGCTTTTCGTCAGCTTGCCTGCATCGGCGCCAGAAGCGCCGTCAAGACTTACCAGGTCGCGATCAGCGCACCCTTGAACTGCGTCTTGATGAATTCCTTCACTTCGTCCGAGTGGTAGGCATCGACCAGTTGCTTGACCCACGGCTTGTTCAGGTCTTGCGCACGCACGGCGATCAGGTTGGCGTACGGGCCCTTCAGGTCTTCGATGGCGATGGCGTCACGCTGCGGCACCAGACCGGCTTGCGCGGCGAAGTTCGTGTTGATCGACGCAGCGTCCAGATCCGGCAGTGCGCGCGGCAGTTGGGCGGCTTCCAGTTCGACGATCTTCAGCTTCTTCGGGTTTTCGGCGATGTCGAGCGGCGTGGCGTTCTTGCCTTCGAGGCCGGCGCGCAGCTTGATCAGACCTTCCTTCTGGAGCAGCAGCAGTGCGCGGCTGCCGTTCGACGGGTCGTTCTGGATACCGACCTTGGCACCGTTGGGCAGATCCTTCAGCGACTTGTACTTCTTCGAGTAGAAGCCCAGCGGCGACACGTACGTGAGGCCTGCGGTCACGAGCTTGTAGCCACGGTCCTTGACCTGGCTGTCCAGAAATGGCTTGTGTTGGAAGCCATTCGCGTCGAGATCGCCGGCGTCGAGCGCGGCGTTCGGTTGGGCGTAGTCGCTGAATTCGATGATCTTGATTTCGAGGCCGCGTTGATGGGCCACTTTCTTCACGACTTCGAAGATCTGCGCATCCGAGCCGGCCATGGTGCCGACCTTGAGGGGCTTATCAGCCGTTTGGGCCGAAGCGCCGAGCGAAGCGAGCGCAAACGTTGCGCCGATGAATGCGTTGATCAGTTGACGGGACAGCATGTTCGATTTCTCCTTCGATGCTTGTTTGACTTATTGGAACCTGTTGGGTCGCAAGGGTCGTCTGCGCGGTATGACGGCTGCGAGGTGCCGTCACAGGTGCCAGCGCGCGGTTAGCGCCTGTTCCCCCTAAGGCCAGCCGGCAGCAACCCAGACCCGGATGCTGCCATAGATAGGGGTTAACGCGAAATACATTATCGGCATTTCGATATCCCTTACCGGCATCGATAGCGCAGGCAAATCACGAGGAAGTGGGTTGAGACATGGATCAACGCGCGCGCACAAAAAAACGCCCCTTCGGATAACCGAAGGGGCGCTTCGCCGGGAGAACAGCCTGATCACGGGCCGGGGGGGTGGCACGGCTGACGGTAACACCGGCAGCCGGTCGCGTCAGGAACCGACGAACAACCTGCGAAACTCGCTAGCCAACTTGATCTCTGGACAGACCCCGCACGCGCTGTGCCGAACGCGTGCGGGCCCGCCACCGCCACTGACTCAGGGGCACGGCTCTTCGCCGCCCTGGCCATTCATCGAACATCCGCCGCCTGCGCCGACATTGCCCGGACCACCGAACGCGGAAAGTCCGCCGCCGCCCGCCGCTCCGCCCAGTCCGCGCCCGCCGGGGCCAGCAACACCGCCGCCGCCGCCGCTACTACCTGAGCCAATGCCGCCACCTGAGCTGCCGCCCGAACTGCCGCCTGAGCTCCCGCCCGAGCTGCCGCCGGAACTGCCGCCGGAGCTGCCGCCTGAACTCCCGCCTGAGCTGCCGCCTGAACTCCCGCCTGAGCTGCCGCCTGAACTCCCGCCTGAGCTGCCGCCTGAGCTGCTACCGCCGGAGCTGCCGCCACTGGAACTGCCGCCAGAGCTGCTTCCACCCGAGCTACTGCCACCTGAGCTACTGCCGCCGGAGCTGCTACCACCTGAGCTGCTACCGCCAGAGCTACTGCCGCCGGAGCTGCTACCACCTGAACTGCTACCGCCAGAGCTGCTGCCGCCGGAGCTGCTACCGTGGCTCCCGCAGCCGCAGCCGCCAATTCCGACACCGCCGGGACCTGTGCCCGTCCCTGTTCCGGTGCCACCAAATCCGCCGAGGCCGCCGAAGCCACCGTTTCCGATACCGCCGCCGCCGCCGAAGCCGATGCCACCGCCTCCGCCGCGCCCGCCACCGCCGCCACCGGCCGCATAGGTAGCATTAATCGCAATTCCGCAGAGCATCAACGCTGCTGCTGCCCCTACTAATGTCGCCTTGAACCCGTTCATGGTCCCCTCCCCGCGCACGCGCACGACTCACTTCGGAACACACCCGACCCCGCCAAAAGGTCCGGCATTACGGCGTGAGCGCAGCTACGAAAAACGCGGGCAATACTGGGCCGGCCCGTGCACAAATGCACAGGAACCCCTTGCCAACAGCCTGCGGAAATCCGGGTTGGCGCTTCGCCATACACGCTTCATGTACGCGAATTTCGTGCCAGCGCACTCAACCCATTGATTTATAAAGAACTATTAATTAGATTTGCGAGACATCGAAGGTCGAGGTGCAGAAAGTGTTTCGTTCATGAAACGCTTACAACCTGCACCTCGGCGAAAGCGGCCCGTTTTGCCTGTCCGTTTTCGCATGAAGCCCGCATGAATGCTGGATTAGCGCCGCATGACGGCCAAATGGTCACTGTCGTGGCGAGCGATACACCCGTGCGCGCCCCGCCCGGCTGGCGCGACCGGATCAGGCGCGAACGCGCTCCCTCGCCTCACGCAACAGCGCCTGTGGTGGCTTGCCCAGTGTGCGAACAAAGGCGCGACGCATGCGCTCTTCGTCGCCGAAACCGGTGATGTCCGCCACCCGCGCAATCGACGCTTCGCCATCTTCAAGCAGCGCCTGCGCGGCTTCGAGTCGCAACTTCTCAATGGCCTTGGCCGGTGTGAGTCCGGTCTGCAACGTAAATTCGCGGCTGAAATGGCGCGCGCTCCAATGCACCTGCGCGGCGAGTTGTTCCACCGACAACGGTTCGCGTAAATGTTCTCGGGCATACGCGAGCGCGGTACGCACCCGATCCGAATTCGGCTCCAACGTGGATAACGTCGAGAACTGCGACTGCCCGCCGGTGCGCCGGTAGTGCACCACCAGTTGGCGCGACGCCTCCCGTGCAACCTCGCCGCCAAAATCTGCTTCGACCAGTGCGAGCGCCAGATCGACGCCCGCCGTCATCCCGGCCGACGTCCACACGTGGCCGTCATTGATGAAGATGCGATCCTCTTCGACGATCACCTCGGGATAGTTCTGCGCAAGCGCATGCGCCTGCCCCCAGTGCGTGGTCGCCCGGCGCCCATTGAGCAGGCCCGTGTCGGCCAGCACGAAGGCGCCGGAACAAATGCTCGCCATTCGCCGCATACGCGGCGAGACACGACGCAACGCCGCGATCAGTGCCGGCTCGGTCGGCATCACGACCGTTGCCCCCGCCACCAACAGCGTGTCAAAGCGCCGCCGGCCAATCGCCTCGGTCGCCACCGATATGCCTGTGGAATCGCGCACCAGTCCGCCCGACACGGAGACAACGCTCACGTCGTAGAGCGGCGCCGGCCGCCCGAAATTGGCGATCTCGAAAACGGACATCGCCGCGAGCGAAATCATCTGAAACCCCGGATACACCACCAACCCGATGCGTAGCGCCATGGCTGACAACGTGCCGGGTGCAGACCGGCGCGAGAGATTGCAATGCTTTCGATTCTAGTCGGCGTGGCGATCAGGCGCCGGACAAAAATGTCCTGAAAAGTGGTTTTCCTGTCATTTGAGACATTGGCAATCGAGACCACACTGAAGTCATTGGCCAGCGTCACGTATCAACACCACCAAGGCAGTCAATACGACCCACGCGGCCAACGCAATTGGTTCACCACTCATCTACCTAGGAAATTCATCATGTCTCACGCCACAGTCAACACCACAGCCACCCCCTCACGCGCACCGGGCACCGCCCTCGTGACCGGCGCGTCCTCCGGCATCGGCGCAATCTATGCCGATCGCCTTGCCCGTCGCGGTCACGATCTGATTCTCGTGGCCCGCAACACCAACCGTCTGCGCGACGTCGCGCAACGCATTCAGGCAGAGACCGGCCGCCACGTCGACATCCTCAGCGCAGATCTCGGCACCCGCGAAGGACAGGCCCGGGTGGAAGCCCGTCTGCGCGAAGACGCCCGCATCGACACGCTGGTCAACAACGCCGGCTTCGGTGCCGTAGCACCGCTGCTGCAAGCCGACGTCGAACAGATGAACACGATGATCGACGTCAACGTGACCGCTCTCACCCGGCTCACGTATGCCGCCGTACCGGGATTTGTCGCGCGCGGGCACGGCACGATCATCAACATTGCGTCGATCGTTGCCATCGCGCCCGAGTTGCTGAATGGCGTCTACGGCGCAAGCAAAGCCTTCGTGCTCACGCTGTCGCAATCGCTGCATCACGAGTTGGCGGATAAGGGCGTGCGCGTGCAGGCAGTTCTGCCCGGCGCTACGGTGACGGAATTCTGGGATGTGGCGGGCAAGCCGCACGGCGAGTTGCCGCAGGAATGGCTGATGTCGTCGCAAGACTTGGTCGACGCCGCGCTGGCCGGGCTCGATCAGGGGGAAATCGTCACCATTCCCCCGTTGCAGGACGGTGCCGAGTGGACCGCCCACGAAGCCTCGCGCCGTTTGCTCTCGCAGCACCTCGGTCACGGCACACCGGGTGCACGCTATGGCGTGAAACGCGCCGCACTGGCTACGGCATAAGACCCGGCATAAGCACCACTCAACCCGCCTCGATCAACTCGGCCGACGACTCGCGCAGGCATGCGGCAAAGAGTTGCGCGGCGGGCGTGGTGGTGTCTTCGCGCCAGTACAGAATTGCCTCGCCCAAGGGGGCCAGCGGGGGCAGCGGCAACACGCGCATGCTGCCCCGCTGCACATAACGACGGGCGAGCGAGAGCGGCAGGATCGAGACAAAGTCGCCGCCGCGCAGCAACGACAGATTCAACGCCAGCGAACTCGATTCGATGGCCGGATGGTGCAGCGTCACGCCGTGCTCGGCCAGCATTTCGACCATCGTGGCGAAGGCAGGCGAGCCGCGCATCGGGGTGATCCAGCGCACGTCGTGCAGGTCGTCCCAACTGACTACCGTATCGGGGCCGCCCAACGCGTGGCGGGCGCCCACCACAAACACGAACGGCTCGTGATGCAGCGACTCGTGGCGCATGACCGGCAAATGCCCGGTCACGCGATTGCGCCCCAGCGCGAGGTCGAGATTGCCCTCGTCCATCATCTTGAGCAGCCGGTCGAGCGTGGCTTCGACAAACGAAAACGATGCCGTCGGCGCACGCCGCGTGAACAACTCCACGGCGTGGGCGATAAGCGGTTGCGGAATCGTCACCACAGCACCGAAGCGCACGTGGCCTGCCGTCCCCGCCGTCAGCGCGCTCACATCGCGCCGCGCGAGTTCGATCTGCCGCAGTATTTCGGTGCCCCGCTCTACCAGTACGCGCCCGATGCCCGTGAGCTCAACCGCATTACCCACCCGCTGCACGACCGGTGCGCCCAGCGCCTCTTCCACTTCGGCAATCTGCTTGGAGATGGCTGGCTGCGTCACGTGGAATGCGGCAGCCACCCGCGTCACCTGACGCAACTCGCCCAACGTCACCAGAATGCGCAGATGGCCGAGCTTCAGCCCACTCCGAAAGAAGCGTTCGATGGTGTTATCGGTCGTTGCCACAGCGGATGCCTCGCGAGATCGGTGAGCGCCGCCTCTTGGCGGCAAAGAATGGTTCAGGCGCCGACATCATAACCAAACGGTAATGCCACAGGGTGAAAGTGTGATTTGCGGCGAGCCTGTGCCTGACATTACCCTTTGAGCGAGCAGCGCTGTCGTGCAGGGCGTTTTAAGGCATTCGGCGGACATCTCCCGCTTCCCGGGAGCTTCCGCGATGTCGAACAAACCACCTCACCTCGCATAACCTGATGCGCGAGCGCCACGCTGCCAGATAACTCGACGTGCCCTACGGCACGCGTCCACGGAGACAACACCCATGAGCACGTCCCTGAGCGGCGGCGCAAGCCTCGCCGTCGACCCGGTGCAACGCGATGCGTTGTATCGCAAGCTGACCTGGCACATCATCCCGTTCCTCTTTCTCGCCTTCATCGTCGCCTACATCGACCGCGTGAACGTGAGCTTCGCCAAGCTGGAAATGCTCGCCGACCTGTCGCTGTCCGAGACGGTCTATGGCGCGGGCGCCGGTGTGTTTTTCCTCGGGTATTTCATTTTTGAAGTGCCCAGCAATCTGATCCTGCATCGCGTGGGCGCGCGGATGTGGATCGCCCGCATCATGGTCACGTGGTCGATCATCTCGTGCCTGACCATGTTCACGCAGGGGCCGGTGTCGTTCTACGTGCTGCGCTTCCTGCTCGGTGTGGCCGAAGCCGGCTTCTTCCCCGGCATCGTGCTGTATCTGTCGAAGTGGTTCCCGTCGAGCAAGCGCTCGCAGATCATCGCGCTGTTCATGGTGGCCATCCCCGTGTCGGGTGCCATTGGCGGCCCGCTGTCCGGGTGGATCATGCAGCACTTCGGCGGCGTGCACGCGCTGGCCGGCTGGCAGTGGCTGTTTCTGATCGAAGGGCTCGCCTCGCTCGTGGTCGGCATTGCCGCGTTCTTCGTGCTGCAAGACCGCATCGAAACCGTGAAGTGGCTCTCCGCCGAAGAGAAGCGTCTGCTCGCCGCCGACCTCGCCGCCGATGACCGCACGCGCGCGCATCACAGCGTGCGGCAAGTCTTCGGCAGCGGCAAAGTGTGGATGCTCGGCCTGCTGTACTTCTGCATCGCCATGGGCAACTACGGGCTGGTGTTCTGGCTGCCGACGATGATTCGCGCGGCGGGTGTCGCCAATCTCGGCAATATCGGGCTGCTCTCGGCGGTGCCCTCGCTGATCAGCGCGGTCGCGATGATTCTGGTCGCACGTCATGCGGACCGCCGCAACGAGCGCCGCCTTCACGTCGCCATTTGCTGCCTGCTTGGCGCGGCGGGCATGCTCGCGTCGGTGCTGCTGGCACAACATCTCTGGTGGTCGATGGCGGCACTCGTCGTGGCCGCCATCGGCATCAACTCCATCGCGCCGGTGTTCTGGGGCATTCCCACGGCGATGATGGGGGGCGCAGGCGCTGCTGCCGCCATCGCCCTGATCAACTCGACCGGCAATCTCGCGGGCTTCGTCAGCCCGTATGTCATCGGTTTTCTCAAAGACAGTACCGGCCAGTTGCTGCCGGGCATGATCGTGCTGGCGTGCGCGTTGGTGGCCGGTGCCATCCTCGTGATGACGCTCAAGCCGCAACGGAGTCACGCATGAGTTTTCCCGTTTGTCTCGTCACCGGTGCCGCCACCGGCATCGGTGCCGCTACCGCGCTGCGCTTCGCCCGTGACGGCTGGGCCGTGGCCATCAACAACTTCGACGACAGCACGCGAGATGCCGCCGAGACCGTGGCCGCACAATGCCGCGACGCGGGCGCACAGGCACTCGTGGTCGATGCCGATGTGGCCGACGACGGCGCCTGCCGCCGTATGGTGGCGCGTGTCGCCGAGCAGTGGGGGCGTCTCGATACGCTCGTCAACAGCGCAGGCACCACGCGCGTGATTGCGCACAGCGATCTCGAAGCGATCGACGCCGAGGAGTTCGAGCGGATTTATCGCGTGAACCTCATCGGCATGTTCCAGATGACACGCGCCGCGACGCCGTTGCTGCGCGAGAGTGCGGCGGCGGGCCGGTCGAGCACTGTCATCAACATCTCGTCGCTGGCGTCGCTCAATGGCACGGGGTCGTCGATTGCCTATGCGGCGTCGAAGGGTGCGGTCAATTCGCTGACGTTGTCGCTGGCGCGCAATCTCGCGCCGCAAGTCCGCGTGAACGCCATTGCCCCCGGCATGGTCGACGACGGTCTGCTGCGCCGCGTGCTGGGCGACGAGGCGTATGGGCGCGTGGTCGATAGCATGCGCGAGAACGCGCCGCTCAAGCGCGTATCGCAACCGGCGGAAATCGCCGAGTTGGCGTGGTTCCTCGCCGCCCATGCCCCGGCCATGACCGGGCAGGTGCTCGCGATCGAAAACGGCCTGCTGCTCAATACCTGAGCCTGAGCACGACGGCGCCCCAGCCCCCACAGAACAACAGGATTCCCCATGACTGATCTGCACAAACACCGTTCGCGCACGGTCACCGAAGGCATTACGCGCACACCGCACCGCGCTTTTCTGCGCGCCACCGGCCTTGACGACGAGGCCATCGACAAGCCGTTTGTCGCCATTGTCGACACGTTCGGCGAGAACACGCCCTGCTCCATGTCGCTCGGCCAGATCTCCGACAACGTGCGGCTTGGCGTCGCGGCAGGCGGCGGTGTACCGATTCGCGGGTCTGCGATCTCAGTCTCCGACGGCACCTCGATGAACCATTCCGGCATGCGCTTCTCGCTGGTCTCGCGCGAGACCATTGCCGACAGCGTGGAGTTGTTCGTGCGCGCGCACTGCTACGACGCGCTCGTGGGCGTGGCCGGTTGCGACAAGACGCTGCCGGGCATTCTGATGGGCATGGTGCGAGTGAACGTGCCCGGCGTCTTCCTCTTTGGCGGCGCCATGCTGCCGGGCGTCGCGCCGGACGGCACGCAGGCCACCATTCTCACCGCCATCGAAGCGGTGGGTGCGGCGCAGCGTGGCGATATGTCGCTCGATACTCTGCGCGGCATCGAAAAGCGCTGCACGCCGACTGCCGGGTCGTGTCCGGGCCAGTTCACGGCGAACACCATGGCGATGGTTGCGGAAGTGCTGGGGCTTGCGCCGCTGGGCTCGGCGATGGTGCCAGCCGTGTACAGCGAGCGCATCGCCATCGCCCGCCGCGCGGGCGAAAACGTGATGCGCGCGCTGCGCAATGGCGGCCCCATGCCGCGTGATCTGGTCACGCGCAAGAGCCTCGAAAACGCCTGTGCCGCCGTGGCGGCCACCGGCGGCTCGACCAACGCGATGCTGCATATCCCCGCTATCGCACACGAGGCGGGGATTTCGTTCACGCTCGACGATGTCTCCGAAGTGCTGGCGCGCACGCCGCTCATCGGCGACATGCAGCCGGGCGGGCGCTATCTGGCCGTTGATTTGCATCATGTGGGCGGCGTGCCGGCCGTGCTGAACGCGCTGCTCGCTGGCGGCCACATTCACGGCGACACGCTCACGCAAAGCGGCGAAACGCTCGAAGCCGCACTGCGTGCGTTCCCCGGCCCCGATGGGCGCGTGGTGAAACCGCATACGGAACCGCTCTCACCCAATGCGGGACTGGTCGTGCTGCGCGGCAATCTCGCGCCGGACGGCGCCGCACTCAAGACCGCCGGGCTCAAGCAGTTGGTGTTCTCGGGCACGGCGCGCGTTTTCGAAACGGAAGAAGACTGCATGGCGGTGGTCGCGGCGGGCACCTATCGCGAAGGCGACGTGCTGGTAATTCGCAACGAGGGGCCGAAGGGCGGCCCCGGCATGCGCGAGATGCTCAGCGTGACGGCGGCCATCTACGGGCAAGGCATGGGTGAAAAGGTGGCGTTGCTCACCGATGGCCGGTTCTCAGGGGCCACGCGAGGCATGTGCATCGGCTATGTCGGTCCGGAGGCAGCCGCTGGCGGGCCGATCCGGCTGCTGCGCGATGGCGACCGCATCCACATCGACGCGATCAAGGGTAAGCTCGACGTCGAACTCTCCGACGACGAACTCGCCGCCCGCGCGGCCAGCACCAAGCCATTCGTGCGCGGCCGCCTCGGCGGCGTGCTCGAGAAGTACGAGGCGCTGGTGCGTCCCGCCAAGCTCGGTGCGGTCACGCACTCGGGCGCCGTGGACTGGCCCTACGAAGCGTCGATCGGGGAGACACCCACCAACGCCAAGGAATAACGCATGGAATCGAAGCATCCGAAGCCTCCCCTACGAGTCGGGTTCTGCGGCATCGGCCGCATGGGCGAGCCGATGGTGCAACGGCTGCTGGCCGCCGGGCACGACGTCGCCGTCTGGAACCGGTCCGCCGCCAAACTGACCGCACTGACCACGGCGGGCGCGCGCGCCTGCGACACCCCGCAGGCGCTCGGCGGGCAGGTCGACATTGCCCTGCTGTGTCTGGGCGATGGCAAGGCGGTAGAAGACGTGGTGTTTGGCGAGCACGGACTCGTGCACGCAACCAAGCCCCCGCGCTATCTCGTTGATCACTCCACGCTGTCGCCGGCGCTCACGCGTTCGTTGGCGGCGCGCTGGACAGAAGCAACGGGTCACGTCTGGATCGACGCCCCGGTCTCCGGCGGCACGGGGGGTGCCGAGGCTGGCACATTGGCGGTGATGGCCGGCGGCGCGGCAGAGGCCGTGGACGCCGTGATGCCGACGTTGCGGGCGTTCTCGGCACGGGTGACGCGCATGGGCGACGTGGGTGCGGGGCAAACCACCAAGCTCGCCAATCAGGCCATCGTTGCCACCACGCTAGCCGGGCTCGCCGAAGCGTTCGTGCTCGCCAAGCGCAACGGCATCGATACGGGCGCAGTGCCGTCAGCCCTGTTTGGCGGCTGGGCCGACTCGGTGTTGATGCAAACGCTCTGGCCGCGCATGGTCACGCCGCCCGATCACGCGACCGGCACGGTCCGGGTCATACTCAAAGACCTCGATGCGATTGCCGAACTGGCAGACACGAGTGCGACCGTGCAACGGGTGATTCCCGAAGTGCGCCGCCTGCTGCAAGACGCCGCCGATCGCGGCATGGCCGATGCCGATCTCTCACAGATTTTTCGAATCGGAGAGGAAGAGAGTGAGGCAGAGAGTGAAGCAGAGAATCCAGTGAAAAGCCAACGCGGGAATTGATAAAAAAGAACCGCCGCGCTGATTCGGATGACGTCGAATCAGCGCGGCGGTTCGGTGTTATTGCGCAGTGATATTGCTTAGTGATGAAGCTTAATGATGGAGCTTAATGATGCGGCTCAATGCTGCGGCATCACCGGCTTACTTCGCTTCCACGTTGGCAAAGTATTGACGGCCGAACGGGCTGACCTGATAGCCCGTCACACCCGCGCGCGTAATCACGGCCGCGTTCGGATGAGCCAGCGGAATCCACAGCGCATCGTCCTTGATCACCTTCTGTGCGGCCTGATACTTGACCGTACGGGCGGCGATATCGTGCGTGCGCTTGCCGTCCGCAATCAGCTTGTCCAGATTGCTGTCGCAGAAACGTGCGAAGTTCGTGCCTGACGTCACTGCGGCGCAGCTAAATTGCGGCGTCAGGAAGTTGTCCGGATCGCCGTTGTCGCCCGACCAGCCCATGAACAGCAGGTCGTGCTCGCCAGCCTTGCCGCGACGAATCAACTCACCCCACTCCACCGTACGAATCTGCGCGCGCACCCCGATCTTCGCCAGATCGGCCTGCAACATCTCGGCGCCCACCTTCGGGTTCGGGTTGAGCAGACTGCCGCTCGGACGCGTCCAGATCGTCGTATCGAAACCGTTCGGGAACCCCGCATCGGCCAGCAGCTTCTTCGCCTTCTCGATGCTGTGCGGATAGTCGGCGACGTTCTTCGCATAGCTCCACGTATTCGGCGGATACACGTTCACCGCCGGTGTCGCCGTGCCTTCGAAGACCTGTTTCACATAGCTCGGCTTGTCGAACGCCATGTTCAATGCCTGACGCACGCGCTTGTCGTCGAGCGGCTTGTGCTGCGTGTTGATCGCGACGAAGGCCGTCATGAACGCGGGCGTTTCCACCACTTTCAGCGCCTTGTCGCTGCGGGCCGCTTGCACATCGAGCGGCTTCGGCGAAAGGGCAATCTGGCATTCGCCGACCTTCACCTTCTGCGCACGCACGGCGGCGTCCGGCACGATGGTGTAGATCAACTGGTCCGAGGCCGGCTTGCCCGCGAAGTACGCCTTGTTCGCGTCGAAACGCACGATGGCGTCTTTCTGATAGCTACGGAAAACGAACGGCCCCGTGCCGATCGGGCGGGCATTCAGATCATCCGTCTTGTTGGTCGCGACCAGTTTGTCCGCGTATTCGGCCGAATAGATCGAAGCAAAGCCCATCGACAGCATCGACAGGAACGTGGCATCGGGTTCCGACAGCGTGAAGCGCACCGTGTCGGCATCGACCTTCTGCACCGACTTGATGAGCTTGGGCAGCGACAGCGATTGCGCGTGCGGGAAACCCGACGGCGTGAGCTTGTGCCACGGCGCGTCGGGGTTGAGCATGCGGTCGAACGTGAACACCACGTCGTCGGCGTTGAGCGCACGCGTCGGCTTGAAATCCGCGTTGCTATGGAACGCGACGTTCGGGCGCAGCGTGAACGTGTAGGTCAGACCATCGGGGCTCACTTCCCACTTCGTTGCGAGACTCGGCACCACTTTGGCCTGTGCGGCGTCGAATTCGACGAGGCGGTTGAACACCGTATCGGCCGACGCGTTGGTCGTGGTGAGCGAGTTGTATCGCACCACGTCGAAGCCTTCAGGGCTGGCTTCAGTACAGACCGTGAGGGCTTTGGCGTGCGCCGCGAGCGGAATCAGCGGCAGGGAAAGAACCGTTAGGACAGCAGCGAGAGTATGGCGATAGCGACGGCGCATGAGCTTCTTCTCCAGGAAGTCGATGACGGGATGGCACAACAACGGGGCAGAATAGCGCAAATTCCCCGGGCCTGCCGATGCCGCCCTCGCCTCCGCTACCGCCACTGCGTTTCACCACGCCCACCGGCCCACCGGCTCACCGTCAAAGGATGAAGCCGACGGTCATCGCTCAGTTCTGCCAACCAAAGCCACGCATGCGATGCACGATCGTGTCGCGTGCGGCCACCACCGTCAGACGCGAGCCGACGGAAATATCGTAGAGATAGCGGGTGCGCCCCGCATAGGGCACGCTCACGTAGGGGTGCGCGAGCAGCGGCACGTTGGCCCCCGAGGCGAGCGACTCACCCTCGCCTGCCAGCCGTGCCAGACACAGACGATGAGCGGCGTCGCGCGCCACGGCGAAGGGGTCTTGCGCAGCCAGCGCCTCGCTGTCGTCGGCAATCTCCGCGACCGCGCCGACGGGAGCATGCGCGGCGAGAGCGAGTGGCCCATGACCAAGCGCGACAAACAGCCAGAGACCTGCGTGCGCCATGTCGATCCATACCTTGCCGTGCGGGCTGTCGCATTCGAAGGAGGAAACACCGGGCGTCGCCGCCGGGACGGGGGCAGCGGCGGGCGCACAGCGAAACCAGCGGCCGAAGATCCAGCGCAGCGCGATGCGTTCCGACATGAAGCGATGCCGCATTTGGGTACGCGGCAGGCGGCGGGCCAGTGCGTGTTCGGCGGGCGACAGCCACGTCGCGCCGTCATCCGGTCCGCCGACAGCGGCCCCCGTAGCACCAAATGGACGGCCGGCGAGCAAAAAACGCCAGAGCCAGAGTTCGTCGCTTTCACATTGCGGCGATTGCCTATTGGCGGGGCCGACTTCCCCGTCGATTGCGTCGCTACTGGCGAGAGCACGGTGGCGGGCACCGCCGGACACCTTGCGCGCACCTTGTCCGAACTGGCCAAGCGGCACGTAGGTCAGCGCAGGAGAAGGAATCGACAACACGCGAGGCGTGAGATCGACAGTACGTTTCAACATGAGCATTTGCGACCTCCACGGGCGAGGTCTCCGATGACGGTCAGAGAGGCGTCACGTCATCGTCGGCCATTCATTAGGTTGATTCTGAAAAATGGTAATGAGAATCATTATCAAATGATAGCACGTGAGTGCACGCGATGCAGGGCACAAAACCCTCAAAAACAATAGGAAACGCCCTAGATAGACGTCATGCCCCGATGGGGCATGCGGTGCTGGGATGGCGGGATGGCGGGAACTGGGACTACAGCGCCCAGGGGACAGTGCCCCCGGGCCGCTTAGGCGCTGACGATCAGGCGCTCGCTGGCAGCGGTGGCCGATAGCCGAGCGCGTGACTGGCGGCGAGTGCTTCGCGGCGAACCGCTTCCCCGATGGGGCTATCGAGGCGCGGGTCGAACCCGCCGGTGGCGCCCAGTGCCGTGATCACGCCCACGAGGCGGCCATCGTAGTTGAAGACGGGCGCGGCCAGCGCGCTGATGCCGGTCAGGTTCGTATCGCGAACACTGGCCCCTTGGGCCGCGCGCACCGATTGGCGAAGCGTGCCGATCGGATCGACCGGATCGAGTTGCGCCCGATGTTCCGGCGTGGCGTTGGCGAGTTCGGCCTCGGCCATCGCCAGCACCTGTGGATCGTCCAGCAGACCGAGGAACACGCGTCCGGCGGCCGACCAGAGGACCGACATCACCGAGCCGATGCGCACGTTGATGGTCACGGGCAGCCCGGGTTCTTCGAAGCGCACGATCGTCGGGCCCTTGTTCCCCATCACCGCGATGAAGCACGTGACTTCGAACGACTCGCGCAGCCGCACCAATGCCGGTTCCGCCGCGCGCACCGGATCGGCCTGCCGCATGGCGGCCACACCGATCAGCATCGCTTCGAGGCCCAGATGGTAATGCTGAGAATCCGTGTCCTGCGCGACGAGCCCCTCCTCCACCAGACTCATCAGATACCGGTGCACCTTCGCCGGACTTTGCTGAACATACTGCGCCAGCACCGTGAGGCTCGCGCGCCCGCCCAGTCTGGCGAGGCCCTTGAGCACCACCATACCGGTCTCGGCGGATTGCACGCGTTGGCGCCGGCCGCGCTCGCGCGGAGCGTCGCTGTCGGCGCCCGCAGCACCGGAAGCAGCGGAAAGCGTGGCCGCGCTACGCGGTCGGCCAGCGGTGGGTCGTTTGTTTGTTGTCATCGGCGAGATTCTATGACGCAATGCCGCGTCGTCCGACGTCATGAGACGTAGAGGTTAACCCCAGTCTACTTATTTACGCAATGCGTATTATATTTACGCTTAACAGATTTACAGAATGCGAACGTCCGTCTGCTGACGAAAAGGTGACGTAAGAGAACGTATCGCATCGAGCTGAGGAGACGTCCCCGCCTTGCGCGAGTGCCGTAGGTACCGTAATGACGATGATGGCTAAGCCGTGTGTCATGTGGGCCGAACCGGCGACGCTCCTCTACACTTGTTTGATTGCGTGTGACGTCGCAGGCCGTAAGTTGGCGACGCCGCACCGGACCCAGAGAGCGTGACCGGATGAGCCAAAGCACTTCCCCCAATACCGAAGCTAACGAAGCCGCGCGCGCCGCTGGCTGCCCGTTCCATCAGGCACCCGCGACCACTGCCTCGCCTGCTGCGTCTGTCGCGCCAAACGGCTGCCCCATCAGTGCCCGCGCCGCCGAGTTCGATCCGTTCGAAGACGGCTATCAGCAGGACCCGCCCGAGTACGTGCGCTGGGCGCGCGATCAGGAGCCGGTGTTTTACAGCCCCAAACTCGGCTACTGGGTGGTCACGCGCTACGACGATATCAAGGCCATCTTTCGCGACAACCTGACGTTCAGCCCGTCGATTGCGCTGGAGAAGATCACGCCGACTGGCGCCGAAGCGAACGCCGTGCTCGCATCGTACGGTTTCGCGCTCAACCGCACCCTCGTGAACGAAGACGAACCCGCGCACATGCCGCGCCGTCGCGTGCTGATGGAGCCGTTCACGCCGGAGCATCTCAAGCATCACGAACCGCTCGTGCGCCAACTGGCCCGTGAGTACGTCGATCGCTTCATCGACGATGGCCGCGCCGACCTCGTCGACCAGATGCTGTGGGAAGTGCCGCTGACCGTCGCCCTGCACTTTCTCGGCGTGCCCGAAGAAGACATGGACAAGCTGCGCGAGTATTCCATCGCGCACACCGTCAACACGTGGGGACGCCCGAAGCCCGAAGAACAGGTCGCCGTCGCGCATGCCGTCGGTAACTTCTGGCAACTCGCGGGCAAGATTCTCGACAAGATGCGCCAGCAGCCGGACGGCCCGGGCTGGATGCAATACGGTATTCGCAAGCAGAAGGATTACCCCGAAGTCGTCACCGACTCGTACCTGCATTCCATGATGATGGCGGGCATCGTCGCCGCCCACGAAACCACGGCCAACGCCACCGCCAACGCGATGAAGCTGCTGTTGCAGCATCCGGACGTCTGGCGCGAAATCTGCGAAGACCCGTCGCTGATTCCCAATGCGGTGGAAGAATGTCTGCGCCACAACGGCTCCGTGGCCGCGTGGCGCCGTCTGGCCACCAAGGACGTCACCATCGGCGGCATCGAGATCGCGGCAGGCTCCAAGCTGCTTATCGTCACGTCGTCGGCCAATCACGACGAAGGCCACTTTGCCGACGCCGACCTGTTCGACATTCGCCGCGAGAACGCGAGCGATCAGCTCACCTTCGGCTACGGTTCGCACCAGTGCATGGGCAAGAACCTTGCGCGTATGGAAATGCAGATCTTCCTCGAAGAGTTCACCCGCCGTCTGCCGCATATGAAGCTGTCTGAACAGCAGTTCTCGTACGTGCCGAACACGTCGTTCCGTGGCCCGGAGCACGTGTGGGTCGAATGGAATCCGGCGATGAACCCGGAGCGCGCCGACCCGGCCGTGCTGACGAACCACTCGCCGGTGCGCATTGGCGAGCCGTCGGGCCATAGCGTGACGCGTCCGGTCGTGGTCGAGTCCGTAACGCCCGTTGCCGAAGGCATCGTGAAGCTCCGTCTGGTCGCCCCCGACGGGCGAGCCATGCCACGCTGGGCACCGGGGTCGCACATCGATATCGAGTGCGGCGATACGGGCCTGTCGCGTCAATACTCGCTGTGCGGTGACCCGGCTGACGCCGGTGCGTTCGAGATCGCCGTACTGCACGAGCCGGAAGGCCGTGGCGGTTCGAACTGGGTGCACACCCGGCTGCAAACCGGCGACCGTCTGCGCCTTCGCGGCCCGCGCAATCACTTCCGTCTGGATGAAACGACGCCGCGCGCGATTTTCGTTGCCGGCGGCATTGGCGTGACACCGATCGCCGCGATGGCCCGTCGTGCGAAGGCACTGGGCATCGATTACGAGATTCACTACAGCGGCCGCAGCCGCCGCACCATGGCGCTCATCGACGAGCTTCAGGCTCAGCACGGTGAACGTCTGCATCTGTGGGTGAAGGACGAAGGCCAGCGCGCCGAGTACGGGCAGTTGCTCGCGACACCGCGCGCCGACACGCAGGTCTATGCCTGCGGCCCGGTGCGCATGCTCGACGGTCTGGCAGAGTGCTGCGCGCATTGGCCTGAAGATACGCTGCGCGTCGAGCACTTCCAGTCGCAACTGGGCACGCTCGATCCGGAGAAGGAACACGCGTTCGAAGTCACGCTGAAGGATTCGGGCATTACGGTGATGGTGCCGGCCGACCAGACGCTGCTGACTGCACTGCGCGCCGCGAATATCGATGTGCAGAGCGATTGCGAAGAAGGCTTGTGCGGCTCGTGCGAAGTGCAGGTGCTTGACGGTGACGTCGATCACCGCGACGTGGTGCTCACCCGCGCAGAGCGCGATGCGAACACGAAGATGATGTCGTGCTGCTCGCGCGCCTGCGGGAAGAAGCTGGTGCTGGCGCTGTAACAGAGACAACGCAGGTCTCGGGCACGCCCGGCGGCATTATTGCTGGGCGCGCTGCGACATCGGCACTGGAACTGAGGAGGGGGCCGGGGCCGGGCCCGAGGTCAACGCAGGGGCCGGGGCGGGTGCCAGACTTTCTGTGTGCGCCTTAGCGCCGGGCTTCGGCAAGTATCGGCGCACCATCGAGGCAATGATCCAGACGCCCAGCAACAAGCCGATCACCGTGAAAAAGCTCGCGCCGCGTATCAAGTTGACCGCGCATTCCATGGCATCCAGTCGGCAGACCCTGCCCGGCGAGACCAGCAGCACCAGAAAGAGCGGCAACGCCACCAGCAGCACCATACAGATTCGCACCCAGAAATCGGCGCGCTCACGGGTGCCACACAAGTCCGTGAGCACCCTGCCAAGCACTGGACCCAGGTACCGGGTGACCAGCAACCCGCTTGTCATGGGAATCACCAGAGATAAGGCGAAGAAAAGCATCGATTGCATTTCACACCTCCTACAGTAATTTCTGTATAAACAGAAATATTGAAGTAAAAAAATGCGGACGACCCTCTGATGTTTCGCCCGCCGGTCTACCTGCCTCTCTGCTTTACGACTTCTTGCGCCGCACCGTGCGGCTGATCTTTGCGCCCACGCCCAGCGTCTTCATCAATGTCTCGGGCTTGAGCCGCAGCATCTCGTCCGACCACGTCGTGAGTGTTTCGAGAAAGTCCAGCGTATCGCGCATTCGCTGCTCGGTTTCGCGGCTTTCTGCCGACATCTCGGGGCTCATCAGCGTGTCGCGCAACATCGTCAACGTGGGATCGATCTCGCGCTGACGCCGCCCTTCCACGATCAGCTTGAACAACTCCCAGATGTCGGTCGATGTCTCGAAGTGTTCCCGGCGGTCGCCCAGCACGTGCACCGTGCGTACGAGCCGCCACGACTGAAGCTCCTTGATGCTCGTGCTCACGTTGGAGCGCGCCACCTGAAGTGTGTCGGTGATTTCGTCCGCAGGGACAGGCCGCCCGGCCAGATAAAGCAGCGCATGAATCTGCGCCACCGTCCGGTTGACGCCCCAGCGCGACCCCATCTCGCCCCAGTGCAGAATGAATCGTTCAGTGATCGGTGTGAGTTCCATGGACTCAAATCTAGACATTACGGAAATTTCTGTCAAGACAGAAATTTCACCTTGACGCCCCCATCATTGCGACGTAATTTCGTTAATGACAGAAACAAATGAAACGGGAGTGTTTGCGATGGACACCACGGCACTGACGGTGTATTTCGATGGCAACTGTCCGATCTGCGTGAGGGAAATCAGACAACTGCGCGCCAGAGATCGGGCAGACAGATTGGCGTTCGTGGATATTTCCGCGCCGGCATTCGACCCCGCACCGCTCGGCGTGAGTCTGTCCGCACTCAATGCGCAGATGCATGCGTGGGACGCCGAGGGGGAGTGTCTGATCGGCATCGATGCCATCTTCGCCGCCTACACGCTGACCGGACGCGGCTGGCTGGTGGCACCGTTGCGTGTACCTGCGCTGCGGTCTGCGGCGCGCGTGCTCTACCGCCTGTTTGCGCGCAACCGCCTTCGTGTCTCCCAGTGGCTCGGGGTACGCGCAGCGCCCGATTGCGTGGACGGCACCTGCGCTACCAAGGCCTACGGCGACCCGCGCCGCAAACCCTGAGCCGTAAGCGTTGGCGGCTTCATTTCACGATGACTCGCCGTCACGCCGCCGCGCGTTTGCCCGGCAACATCAGCAACATCGACACCAATGCCAGCAGCGCGAAGCCGCACATGACCGTCGCAAGCGGTCGCGGCGAGCCGTCGTTGAGCACGCCGAGCATCGCCCCCGCAGCGAAACCGAAGCCGTATTGCACACTGCCGACCAGCGCCGCCGCCGCGCCCGCGCGTGTCGGATGATTCGCCATCGCGCCGGCCACCGAATTCGCGGTAATGATGCCGCGCAGCGACATGAACAGGAACAACAGCGCCACCATCAACGGCAGGATCGCGATGCCCAGCCAAGCTGTCGCGCACAGCACCGACGTCACCACCGCGCAGCCGATGATGCCGGCCCGCATCAGACGATAAGACCCGATCTGCCCGACGCGGCGCGAGTTGAACATCGTCATCGAGGCCATGCCGACGATGTTGATGCCGAACAGCACGCCAAAGAATTGCGGCGACACGTGGAAGTACTCCATGTACACCAGCGGCGTGCCGGTGATGTACGTGAACGACGCGCCGAACACCGCACCGCCCGCCACCATGTAGCCGACAAAATGCTTGTCGCGCAGCAAATGCCAGTACGACATGACGATGGCACGCGGGCCACCCACCGTGCGCGCATGCACCGCGCCGGTTTCCGGCAAGCGCCACAATGCCAGCATGGCCACCACGCCAAACGCCGCAAGAATCCCGAAGATCACCCGCCACGTCGTAAAGCGCAGCAACTGGCCGCCCAGCAGCGGCGCCACGATCGGGGCCACGCTCATCACCAGCAACATGATCGAAAACGCGCGGGCGCTGTTTCGCGCGCCGTACACGTCGCGCACGATCGCTTGCGCAATGACCGGCATCGCGCAGCCGCCGAGCGCCTGCACGAAACGCCACATCATCATGTGATCGATGGTGTCGGAGAATGCGCAGCCCACGCTGCCGAAGATATAGAGCGCGATGCCCGCAGCCATCGGCCAGCGCCGCCCGAAGCGATCCGCCAGCGGCCCCCAGAGCAGTTGTCCGAACGCAAACCCCAGAAAGAAATACGAGAGCGTGAGCTGCGCAGCCGCCGCACTCGCACCAAGCTCGTGGCGCATCGTCACCAGCCCCGGCAGATACATATCCGTCGACGCCGGGGCAATCATCATGAACAGGCCAAGAATGCCCAGCAAAACACGCTCGGTCGGCAAGGCGGGAGAGAGTTCGGACGTCTGTGTCATTTTCGTTTTAGTTATCACGTGCTGATAGCGTGCTCGAGATGCCGTGCAAAAAGCACAACGCCCGCCATGATACCGCTGGCGGGCGTTGAACCACGTTACCTTGCGCTCAATTTCAGGCGCTCGGACACGGCAGAAAAACCATCACAACATTAGCTCGCCGTCGCAGCGCGCATCTTGCCGCCGTCGCCGCGTTGCATGCGGGCAATCGCCAGCACGCCGATGAGCGAGACGCAGGCCGGCACGGCTGCCGCCAGGAACAGCGACGACGACGACCATTGCAGGTGCATCAGCGCGCCGCCGAGCACCGGGCCCAGCACCGAGCCGATACGGCCAACGCCGAGGCTCCAGCCGATACCGGTCGAGCGCAGCGATGTCGGGTAGTACGTCGCGGCCAAGGCGTTGAGCGCCGGCTGACCGCCGATGATCGAGAAGCCCGCGAAGAAGATCGCCGCGAACACCGCCACCATCGACACCATCACCGCCGGATTGCCGATCGCTGCCGTCGCCGCAATCGCGATCAGGAACGTGACGGCCAGCACACTCGTGAAGCCCACGCGATCAATCACACGGCCCAGCAGCAACGTGCCGATCACACCGCCCGTCCACAACGCCGTGCCCGCCATGACCGCCACCTGCGTCGAATAACCGGCGTCGCGAATCACCGTCGGCAGCCAGTTCGACAGGAAGTACATGTCGAGCAGGTTGGCAAAGTTGATGACCCACAGCAGCAGCGTCATGCGCGCGCGGCCATCCTTGAACAACTCGATGAACGGCACGCCCTTGGCCTTCTGCTCGTCGAGCACAAAGCGGGCATCAGCCGGCAGGTTCGCCGACGGTGCCACGCGCTGCAATTGCTTGCGAATGCGCGCCGCGTCGCTCTTCTTGAACATCAGAAACTGAATCGACTCCGGCAGCGAGGCCCACATCAGGAAGCCCAGCACCAGCGGAATCGCGCCGCCGATGAAGAACACCGCGCGCCAGCCCAGACTCGGGATGATCGCCGCCGTGATCAGGCCGCCGACCACGCCACCGAGCGTAAAGCCGCACGACACCATCATCATCAGTGAGACGCGAATGCGGCGCGGGCTGTATTCGCCTGCCAGCGCCATCGCATTCGGCATGATGCAGCCCAGACCCAGGCCCGCCGCAAAACGCCAGACGACCAGTTCGGTAATCGAATTGGCAAAGCCCGTGACGATCATGCACACGGCAAAGAACAGCGTGGCGCCGATCAGCACCGGACGGCGGCCCAGCTTGTCAGCCAGCGCCGAGAACGTGAGCGAGCCCACCAGCATGCCGAACAGCCCCGCGCCAAACACCGGCGAAAGCGTTTCCTTCGCGATACCCCACTCGCGAATCACCACCGGGGCTACGTAACCCATCGCCTGCACGTCGAAACCATCGACCACCAGACACATGGCGCACAACGCAATCACCCACCACTGATAGCCACCCAGACGGCTTTCGTCGATCAACGCGCCGACATTCACTTCTGCTGCTTTCATCCTGTCTCCAAACGTTCTTGTCACTGCGCCCCGGTCGATACGCCGGCGGGTGTTGTCTCTGCCGTGCGCCGGGCACCTCGCCGCGCCGGTAGGCGAGCGAAGCATTTCATGCGTCGGGTCGAAGGACGGGCACGGCAAATCCTCACACGCATGAAATTACGCTTTGCGGAAGTTTATATCGCCGAACGTAATTCGATGCCTGGTGTTAACACTTAGATTCTCAAGGGAAATGGCGAACGGATTCGCCGGCGGGCAAGCCGCCGGGAATGCAGTGAAAGACGCTGAATCGGAAGGAAAAAGACGCGCTCAGCGCGCGACGAGATTGGGGCTGTCGGGATTGGCGTAACCGGAGATGAAGCTGCGGCGCGTACCGTCCGGCAAGTACACGGCGCGCTCTACCCGGCCGATGTCGGCACCATAGACGTGGATGCTGATCGACACGCAGTCATCGAAGGCGTTGCGCACTTGATGAATGTCGCCGAGGGAGGGGGAGACGGCTTCGACGGTGCCGGGCGACAGCCGGACGGGGTCACCGGCAGACACCAGTTGCCCGTTCGCGGAATGGATGAACGGCAGCGAATCTTCGGCGCCGCGCAGCATACCGATCAGTCCCCACACCGTGTGATCGTGCACGGGCGTCGACTGCCCCGGCCCCCAGACAAAACTCACCACACTGAAGCGGGCCTGCGGGTCGACGTAGAGCCGGTATTGCGTGTAACGCGCCGGGTCGGGCCGCGTGAATTCCTCAGGAAGCCACGTATCGTCGGCGACCAGTGCCGCCAGTGCGGCGCGCCCCTCGGCCACGATCGTGGGCTCATCGGGCTGACGATCGACCAACGCGGTCATGGCGGCGACGAACGTCTGCAAGGGCGCAAGCGCATCGGCGCGTTTGCCGGGCACCGCCGCGGATTCGCGGGAGATGGGCGCATCGGCAGCGTGATTGCCCCACTTTCTGGCGTTGGAAGACATCGGATACCTCTGCTCGAAGACGGTCGGTGGTAATGGTGATAGCGGTGGTAGCGGTGGCTACGCGCTGCCCGGACTTTGTGGTTTTTCTCCATCCGCGCCACGGGAAATGGCTCGGGTGACGCACCTGAGAGGTATATCAGGCGTGGAATTGCGGGTTTAGCGTCCCAAAAAGCGACGAATTGTCGCAGTTGTGGTTTTTCTACATATTTTTTCGTCGCAGGTTTACCCGTTCAGGGATTTCCCTGATATAGTTGCACCTGTCTCCTCCACCTCCTCCTGGTGGATTTCACGGCCAGCAACGCGCTGGCCGTTTTTTTTGCCTGTCGCTTTCGAACAGGTGCAACCCGCGCCACGTGATTCACAAGTGGTTAGCGCGTGCTTAATCGATCGTAATGCAAACGCAGTTCAATATCGTGGCGCTGGCCCACGGTGCTGCGATTTCCTGCGTTACACTCCTCGCCATGAAAATCGCTCCGCTCGCCGCTTTGCTCTGTGCCCTGCCGCTCGCCGGTTGCTACGTCGTGCAGTATCCGGGTGGCGCGCTGACGTTTTCGCAAGATCCCAATGCGCCGCAAGCGCTGCGTGCAGCGCCCGGTTCCGCCGGTGCTGTCACCGATGTTTCCACGGCACCCGTGCCGACGCCGAGTGTTTCGGCAGCGCCGGTGCAGGCGCAACCCGCCGCGGGCGTCAGCATGCCGCCTCCGCCACCGGGAAAATCTGCCCGTCAGGCATATCCGAATGGTTCACCGGTGCCGCCGGACTATCGACCGGGCAACGGCAGCGGTGCTGCGCCGCCTGCCTATCCGAATGGTTCACCGGTGCCGCCAGATTACCGGCCGTCGCCGCAGCGTGCACCCGTGTATCCGAACGGTTCGCCCGTGCCGCCTGATTACGTGCCGCCGCAGTCGTCGCAAGTACCGTCGAACGCACCGGTGTATACGACCTACCCCACTGCGTACCCCGCGTATTCGGCCTACCCGACCTACGCGACGTATCCGACTAACGCACCCTATCCCGCCTATGCGGCGTATCCGACGTATCCGGCGTATCCGGCGTATCCGGCGTTCCCGGACTATGCGCCGTTTTACCCGGGCTTCGCCCCGTCGCCATGGGTCAGCAACGTATCGCTCTCATTCTCGTGGGGACGTGGCTGGGGTGGCGGTTGGGGTGGCCACTGGGGGGGTGGCTGCTGCCGACGCTGGCGCTAAGTGCGCCAGCTGGCATTCACGGCTTTCAATGCGGTCAATGTGTGACCGGATGCTCACGAGCGACGCGATCTTCGATGCGTCGCTCGATGCGTTTACGGATTTGTTCGGCGGCCAGTGACGCATCACTGGCTTCAATGCTCGAATACTCGCATCGGCCAATGTAATTCCCGTCTGAGTAAGCATCGACGGCACCGTCAAAGCGGTCGTCGGCGCGCAGCGTGACCGCGCCCTCAAGGTCGAACGGCACACCGGGAGCCGTGTCGCTCACGTAATGCCAAGAAAAACGAAAAGATTTATCCATATGTCCCCCATCTGCAAATCGACAGCTGTGGCGTCACAAGACCAATGCTGCTTTTTTGGAGAATCCTAACATGCGAACAAATCATGGTGCATCACGGGAAAAAAAAGCGGCCCGCCAGATCGGCGAGCCGGATAGTCCGTGGAGGTCGGGGGCACATCAGGACCACGGTGGTTCCAATCTAGCGCCGAATGCGTGTCGTTATTCTCGGTAATTCGCCGGATATAACGAAAATAATCATTACCAATTTTTGCCGGCCAGTTCTCTCACCATCAGTGAGCCGCCACAAATAGTTCACAGAAACACTCGCACGAAAAACGCAATCTCGGCGCACAGGCAGATTTAAGCGACCGTCTGCGCATCGTCTGCCATCGCTTTCATAAGGGCTTCCGGCGATGGCAATTCATCGTCAGGAACGGCTTTCCCGAAAAGCCACCCCTGCCCCACTGCCTCGGGACAATGCGCGAGCATATAAACGGCCTGCGCGCGCGTTTCCACACCCTCGACGATCACGCCCACTTTCAGCAGTGCTGCCATCTTGCATATCTGATCGACAATTGCGCTGCCCACCGTATCGGCGCCAATCGCCTGCGTGAACATGCGATCGATCTTCAGCGCATCGACATGGAGTGTCGACAGGTAAGCCAAATTCGAAAAACCGGTGCCGAAGTCGTCAATATGAATTTGATAACCATCAGCGCGCAACCGGTCCAGCGCATCCCCCAGCCGCTTCATGCTGTCGGTGGAACGTTCCGTAATCTCTAGTGCAATTTGTGTCCGCGGCACGCGCAATGACGCCGCAATGTGATTCAGGAATGTGTGAAACGTCGTGTCCACGACATCTTCGGCGGCGAGATTAATGCTGATGTGAAATTCGGAATCGGCCAGCGCGCGCCCATGCATGTCGATCAGCGCCCGCCGCGCGACTTGCCGCGTCACTAGGCCAATGACACCACGCCGCTCGGCAATCGGAATAAACATTTCAGGTGATATCGGTTTGCCGGCGCTGTCGTTCAGGCGGGCGAGCGCCTCCACGCCGATCATCTTGCGATCCCGTAGCCGAACCAGTGGCTGATACACCACCGTGATGCCCCCGGTCTCGGCGGCGTGCTGCGTCACCCAATCCACCGACATCCGGTAGCGTTTGCGCGATCGCCATGACAAGCCCACTGCGCCGCCCAGCGCCGCGCCGATGCCGAACGCCATCGCCAGACCGATCGGGTTATGCAGAATGCTCGACGATGTGTAGACCGCCGACGCGCAGACATCCACCGCGTTCGAGCAAGTCGAGTAGTGACGCACTGGGCCGATTTCGAACCACCGTGATGTCACACCGAGTTCGACCTGACGTTGATCGTCGAACAGACCGGCACGCCAGAACTGAAACCGCTTGTCGTAGGTGGAGGCGATGGACGCAAACCCACGATCGGGGGTGCTGAGTCGCGGCGGCAGCACCGGAGAGCTGAACACCACGATGTCGCCCCAACCGACCGCATCGACCTGGACGCCGGGCGTGATGACGCCGGTGATGGTGTGCCAGAGCTTCACACCGTTAAGTGTTTCGTGGTCGGGGGGTGGCAGCGTGGGGTTCGTCGCGAGACGGCCGACCATGGCCGTACAAAGCAGCTTTGCGTCGTGGACTCGCCCGATATCGTGAAAATAGGGGCTGCGCATCGCCACGCGGCGCAGGCCGAGGATATCGTCGTCGGTACAGGGAACGTCGGTGTTCTGAGGGGCTTGAAACAGCGCATTACGGCGCGAGATCGAGGCGTCGTTCATGTAGCCCATGATGTCGCGCACGAACAAACGCAGGCGAAAATCGTCGACGCGCGTCTGAACCACTTGGGCGGCGACCAGCATGACGATCACGCCTGCGATGGCACCGACGAGGACAGGCAGCCAACGGGTAAGCCTTCGGAGAGTGCGCATGGCGGTGGGAGTCCCCATAGGGCCCCGGATCCCGACGGGGCATGGTCGAAGTGTAGCCTACCTGTTCCGCAGCCAGTTGCCGGTCGTCAAATACATCGGATTGCCACATGACTGGGGCGTGCGCCTGCGACAACAGGCGGGACAAATGGTAGGACGAAATGGGGTCGTCACTCGTGTAACGTGGGTTTCTGCTCAACAGCGCCCCCCCACTTCGCGATGACACTCAAATTTCGCAACCCGGCAAGCGGGGACGTCGTGGAGATCACGTACCGGTCATGCGTGGCGGCATTCTTTCTCGGACCGCTTTACCTGTTGGCGCACGGCTTTGGCTGGCATGCGCTCATCTGGGTCGTGCTCGCACTTGGCCCTGCGTTCGTCTGGGACGAATCAGCGCTGGTGATCTCGCTGCCCCTCACCTGCCTGCTTTACTCCCTGCTGATTCATCCCATGCTGGTGAACCAATTGCGCGTAAGGGGCTGGTTGCCGACGCGTGCAGATGCAGTTACTAGCCCGAGCCACCGTGGCTATGGCGACTATGCCGACAGTGGCAAATCGAGCAGCACGGGCCGCTCGCTCAATGGCATCGTGCTGGCGCCCACGCGGGTGATTGCCGCATCGCCCGCGATCAGCCCTGCGGCCGGTTCGCCCGGCGCACTTGCTGCCAACGAAATCACCAACGACATTGCCAACGAAGCGAAGCCCTCTGGCGATCAGGCCACCGGTGCCGCAATGCCATTGCCCTCACCGCCCGGCAACCCCGACGGCGACATCGCAATAAAGTGACCGAGTGCCGCTGAGCCGTGGGCGGCGCGAAACGCGAGGCTGATCGGCGCACGCGGCACCTCGCCCATCGCTGCGTCAATGGGCCAGAAGCCCATGCCGGGCGTACGAATCTGACTGACTGACGCGGGCACCAGCGACACCCCGAAGCCCGCCGCGACCATCGGCACGATCGACGTGATCTGCGGCGCCTCCTGCCCCAGCTTCGGCCGGAACCCGGCCGCCTCGCACGCCGCAATCGTGCGGTCATACAGCGCAGGACTGATCTCGCGCGGCAGCAGAATGAATTCATCCTGCGCCAGCGCCGCGAGCGGCACGCGCTCGCGTGCGCACATCGGATGCCCCAGCGGCAGCACCAGCACCATCGCCTCATCCACCACCGGCACGGTCACGATGCCCGGCGGCGCGTCGACAGGCGTACGCACGAACGCCGCATCCACCTCCTCGTTCACCAACGCGGCCAGCAGACTCGCCGTATTGCTTTGCTGCGGATGCAGTTGCACGTCCGGATAGCGCGCCCGGAAATCACGAATCCATGCCGGAATGCTCGGCTCGAAGTACGTCGCGCCCGCAAAGCCGATCCGGATATGGCCCGCATCGCCACGCGATATCTGCTGCATCTGCCGCTTCACCCGCTCGACGCGCTCGAGAATATGCCGCGCCTCCGGCAGAAACGCCTCCCCCAACTCCGTCAGCACCACGTCGCGCGGCAGCCGAATGAATAGCGGCCCGCCCAGTTCCTCTTCCAACTGCCGGATCTGAAGACTGAGCGGCGGCTGCTGAATGCCCACACGCGCCGCAGCCCGGGTGAAATGCCGCGCTTCGGCGACCGCAATGAAATATTGCAAATGCCGCAATTCCATACCCACTCCCGCGTCAGCCCAGCCCCATAAAGGGTGAACCCAATCAATATATAAAAAGTATCCAAACAGCACTTTCAATATATTGGAAATGTAGCCGAGGGGTCAATACACTTCGAGTCAAGCGTGACAGGTGTACCCACCGCCGTTGCGTCAAAGCGATCGATCGGCCGAGTTCAGCCTCAAGCGGCGGAATGCGGACCGGAGGATCGGATAAGAAAGAGACGAGGAGCCTCAAGATGTATGAAGACCGCATCCGCCTGGCGTCGCTACGCGACCGGGTGATGAGCGCCGACGATGCCGCCCGGCTGGTCGGTGACGGTATGGTGGTCGGCATGAGCGGGTTCACCCGCGCCGGTGACGCCAAGGACATGCCCATTGCGCTCGCCAAGCGTGCCAAAGCCCACCCGATGAAGCTCACGCTCATCACCGGTGCGTCGCTCGGCCACGATTCCGACAAGACCCTGACCGAAGCCGGTGTGCTGGCCAAGCGCCTGCCGTTTCAAGTCGACACCACACTGCGCAGCGCGATCAATCGCGGCGAAGTCATGTTTGTCGACCAGCATCTGTCCGAGACCGTCGAATTCCTGCGTGCCGGTCAGTTCGGCAAGCTGGACGTGGCCGTGATCGAAGCCGTGGCCATCACCGAAGACGGCAGCCTCGTGCCCAGCTCGTCGGTCGGCAACTCTGCGAGCTTCGCAATCCTCGCCGACAAGGTCATCGTAGAGATCAATCTCGCGCAGCCGCTCGCGTTCGAGGGTATGCACGACATCTGGATCCCCGGTCAGCGCCCGCATCGCTCACCGCTGCCGATTGTCGACGTGCGCGACCGTGTCGGCACGACCGCCGTGAAGATCGCCCCCGAGAAGATCGCCGCCATCGTCATTACCGACACGCCGGACAGCGCGTCCAACGCCCTGCCCGCCGATGCCGATACGCAGCGCATTGCCGGTCATCTCATCGAATTCTTCCAGCACGAAGTCTCGCGCGGGCGACTGCCCCGCACGCTGCCCGCGCTGCAATCGGGTATCGGCACCATTGCCAACGCCGTGCTCACGGGTTTCATCGATTCGCCGTTCGAGCAGTTGACGATGTACTCGGAAGTGCTCCAAGACTCCACATTCGAATTGATGGACGCGGGCAAGATGGACTTCGCGTCGGGGTCTTCGATCACCGTCTCGCAGGCCGTGCAGGATCGCGTGTTCGGCAATCTCGAACGCTATCGCGACAAGCTCGTGCTGCGCCCTCAGGAAGTGAGCAACCATCCGGAAGTCATTCGCCGTTTGGGACTGATTGCGCTCAATACCGCGCTCGAAGCCGATATCTACGGCAACGTGAACTCCACGCACGTGGGGGGCACGCACATGATGAACGGCATCGGGGGTTCGGGAGATTTTGCGCGCAACGCGCGCATGGCCATCTTCGCGACCAAGTCGGTGGCGAAGGACGGCAAGATTTCCAGCATCGTGCCGATGGTGCCGCACGTCGACCATAACGAGCACGACGTCGACATCATCGTGACGGAGCAAGGGCTCGCCGATCTGCGCACGCTCGCACCGCGCGAGCGCGTCAATCTGGTGATCGATCGCTGCGCCCACCCGTCGTATCGCGACGTACTGCGCGACTACTACCGCGACGCCCTGCGTTACGGCGGCCACACGCCGCATGCGCTGGAACGCGCCTTCGAGATGCACATCAACCTGCGCGATCGCGGGTCGATGCTCGCAGGCAAGTAAGCGCCGCCGATCACACGCACGCAAGACAATCGACAAGGCAACGGCCGCCACGCCGGGGGGCAGGCGGCCAGTTGCCGGTGACGGCCGCACGAGCCTCGTGCCGGCCGAGCGAGATACGCCCGCGCCAATGTCGCGGCAGAAAGAACATGGGACGCATGCGGTCCCGTGGGCCGGACGCTGGTGAGAGCGTTCTGGCATTCGCGGTTCGCCGGCTGACGTCGGCGAGCCGCTTTTTATTGGCCGGTTGAAACGATTGAAACGGTTGAATCGTCAGGCGGACAAGCGATGCGACGGGTTGGACGGGTTGGACTGATTGGCCGCAGCATCGAGCTTGAAGATCGACACCAGCTCGCGCAGGCCGCTCGACTGCGCAGCCATCGACTGCGCTGCCGCCGACGCCTCTTCCACCAGCGCCGCGTTCTGCTGCGTGACGGTATCCATCTGCATCACCGCCTGATTGACCTGCTCGATGCCGGTGCGCTGTTCCGTCGACGCCGCGGCAATTTCCGCCATCAGATCGGTCACACGCTTCACCGCCTGCACCACTTCGTCCATCGTCGTACCGGCTTCCGAGACGAGCTTCGCGCCCTCGTTCACCTGACGGGTCGACGCGTCGATCAACTCCTTGATCTCCTTGGCGGCATTGGCGCTGCGCTGGGCCAACGTGCGCACTTCGCCCGCCACCACGGCAAAGCCACGGCCTTGTTCACCGGCGCGTGCCGCTTCCACGGCGGCATTCAGAGCAAGGATGTTGGTCTGGAAGGCGATGCCTTCGATCACGCTGGTGATGTCGCCCACGCGGGATGAGCCTTCGGAGATCTCGCGCATCCGCTCGACCACCTGACGCACGACGTCACCACCGCGCAGCGCAATCTGCGACGCGTTCGAAGCCAGAACATTGCCTTGCTCGGCGTTGTCGGCGTTCTGCTTGACCGTCGTCGTGAGCTCTTCCATGCTGGCCGCCGTCTCTTCCAGCGATGCCGCTTGCTGCTCCGTGCGCGACGACAGATCGGTATTGCCTGCCGCGATCTGTGCCGAGCCGGTAGCAATGCTCTCGCTGGTGTTGCGCACCTGCCCGACCACCTGAGCCAGCTTGCCGTTCATGTCACGCAACGAGCCGAGCAACATCGCGAGTTCATCCTGACCCTGCACGTCGATTCGCGAACTGAGATCGCCGCGCGCCACCGTTTGTGCAATATCGACGCAGCGGCCGATCGGCACCGTGATCGAACGGGTAATGACCAGCGCGATGACGATATTCACGCCAAGTGCCAGCACGATCAGCACGATGGTTGCGATAAACGCCGCGTGATAATCGGCCGCTGCGGCATCGCCCGCCGCTACCGAGCCCGCGCGATTGACCGCGACGTGTTCGGTGAGCTTCTGGCTGAGCACTGAGAAAGACTGCACCGCGTCGGTCATGGCGAGCGTGCGCGCCTGCCCCTGCGCGGCCTCGTCGCCCTTGGCCAGTTCGGCGATGCGATTGTCGATGGCGAGATAGTTGGACCATGCCTCGCGCACGGCCTCGTAGGCACGGCGGTCCTCGTCGGAGGCCACCAGACTGCCGTAAGCCGAAAGCGTCTTGTTCACGAGATCGATGGCCGCTGCACGCTTGTTCGTCTCGTCGATGCGGCTCTGTTCCACCGTGGTCAACAGTGCGGCGAGCGTGGCGCGCCGTGCCGCATTGGCGCCGACCTGCACGGTGCCGAGCGTCTGCACGCTGGGCAGCCAGTTGTCGGCGAGATCGCGTGTACCGCCGTAAATGCGGGATGCCTGATACACCGCCATACCGCCCACGATGCACAGCAGCACCAGCGTGATCGCGAACCCGATGGTCAGGCGCGTGCCGATTTTGAGACTACCCAAGAACTTCATGCCAACTCCAGAATGCGATAAAACACGAACAATCGCATGGCATAACGGAAGTCCATTCAATAATCTTGAGTCAATAATCCCTCGATTCCCACGGAATGACTTTCACAATATTTCTGGAAATTAAAAACGGCGCGATTGACGCGCCGTTTCATTTTCCGGTTTTGCATGACAAACCATCATCTGCAAAATCCAAATAATGGTATCCGCTTAAATATACGATTCCATCTATTTATAGAGATGTGGAATGAGATGCAATTACCGGCTGGCACCATCGACTGGCGTGGGGTGCACGGTATCGAGCTCGATGCCATCGATGCAGCGTACGTTGACTGCCGCCATCTTCGTGCCGTCGGGCATTTCGCCGAAGGCAAACGCCTCGACGCCGCACTTCTGGCAGAACTGATGGTGAATCAGATGTTTATTGAAGAGGTATTCGCGATTCGAATCCACACCGGACGTCTGCGTGAATTCACCGCGCGGTGCGAATGCGAGAATCAATCCACGTTTTTTGCAAATCGAACAATTGCACGCAATTGTTTTGGACAAATCAATATTTACGGAAAATCGTAATTCACCGCAATGACAGCCGCCTTCGTATTGCTGAGTCGTCATGATGTGTCTCCTGAATGAAGATGAGATACCCGCCAGACAGTGTCCTATTCTGCGACAAAATCTGGCGGGCGGGCAGCGCGATGACGAATGGCGGTAAATTACCGCCGGTTCGTTGGCCGCCGTCTCAGGAGACGTAGGTAGGTGACGTCGGCTTACGCCGCGAGTGCGGGTTCGTCGCGATGCGAACCCGACCCCGTGCGCGTGTGCATAACCGTCACGCCGTGACGGCTATGCTCGCGCAGTTGGAACAGCGCAACCGTATCGGCGAGATTGCGGGCCTGCTCGCTCAGCATGGCCGAAGCGGCGGCGGATTCTTCAACCAACGCAGCGTTCTGTTGCGTCGATTGATCCATTTCCGCCACGCTTCGATCGATCTGGCTGATGCCCGTGCTTTGCTCGGTCATCGCGCTGTGGATCTCCACGATCAGACGACGCACGCGACCAATGCCATCGACAATCTCGCCCATGGTATTGCCCGCGGCCTGCACGCGCTGCGTGCCGCTCTTGACGTTCTGCACCGAGGCTTCGATGAGCGTCTTGATCTCTTGTGCGGCCGCCGCACTGCGTTGTGCCAGCGTGCGCACTTCGCCCGCCACCACAGCAAAACCACGGCCCTGCTCACCGGCGCGCGCCGCTTCCACGGCAGCGTTCAACGCGAGAATGTTCGTCTGGAATGCGATGCCGTCGATCACGCTGATGATCTCGGTGATGCGCTCCGACGACTGCGCAATCTCGCTCATCGTCGTCACAGCCCCCGTGACGACGTCACCGCCGCGCGCAGCGGCTTCGCTGGCATCGTTAGCCAGACGCGTGGCGTGTTCGGCGGCTTCGGCAGTCTGCTTCACGCTGGCCGTCAACTCGGTCAGCGCCGCCGACGTTTCCTGCAACGTGCCGGCCGAGGCTTCGGTGCGTTGCGACAGATCGCGGTTGCCCATTTCGATTTCGCTCGTCGCCGACGTCATGCCGTGCACGCCGGAGCGCACGTCGATCATCACCGTGCTGATCTTGTCGACAAACGCGTTGAACGATCGCGAGATATGCGCCACTTCGTCGTTGCCGACGACATCGAGACGGCGCGTCAGATCGCCGCCGCCCGAGCCGATGGTATCCATCGCGTCGCGCACTTGCGACAGGCGCTTGAACGCCTGCGACGTGAAGAAGCTGGCGATACCGATGGCACACAGCGTGAGCACGATCAGCGTGACGATGGTCGCGCTAAGCACTTGCGACAGTCCTGCCGTCGCTTCGGCCTTGTCGAGGGCGACCACGAACAGCCAGTCGGTGCCCGGCACCGGCTGCACCTTGAGCAGCTTGGCGTCGCCGCCCAGTTGCACTTCCATCGGGTCTTTGGCGCGTTCGAGGCTGGCGAGCGCGTCGGGCGTGAGGGCTTGCGCGAGATCGCTCGACTGCTTGAGCATCAGCTTCTCGTCGGGGTGCGCGATCACGAGACCGTCGCGCGAGACCACGAAGGCCAGGCTCGACGGCGTGGGATGCACGGCCTTGACGACTTCCTGCACTGCGTCGAGTGGCACGGCGCCGCTCACGGCACCGAGCGTCTGGCCGTCGCGCAGAATCGGCGCGGCGAACGACACGTAGAGTTTGCCCGAGGCGATGTCGGCGTACGGCTTGACGACGGTCAGCTTGCCCGCGGCGGTGGCGCCCTTGTACCAGGGGCGTGCGGTCGGATCGTAGTCGGGCGGCGTGGGGCCGCTCGAGAAATACGACTTGTCGCTCCAGCCGATGCTGGAGATCGGGAAGCCGTTGGTCGCGCCAAGCAGCTTCGTGAGCGCAACACCCTGCTCGCCCTTTTCGACGGCAGCCGCCGTGCCGACCACCGACTGGCCCTTGGCAGCCGCCCAGCGCTCGACAGCGAGGGTGTTGCCGCGCGCCACGGCGTCGAGCGTGTTGGAAATGGTCGACATCATGCTGGTGCGCACGATGAGGTAGGTGGTAATGCCGGAGAGAATCAGCGCACCGACGACGGTGGCACACGCGATCAGGATGATCCGTGTTCTAAGCGAAGATACTGTCATGCTGAATGGACTGGCAGGCCTGCGGCTAGGAGTTCAAAGACCAGAACCGGCGCCCCAGGCCACCGGTTCCACTAGGTGGGAGGTTCCACCTCATGACTTACGGCCAGACCCGGCGAAACTTTAGGTGTTAACCCGAAATCACCTCGAAAAGGGAAACCCATTTCACGATAATCTCGCACGAAGGTGCAACCGCATCCGGCCGTGACGTTACGGATAGCGAAACATCAGGCATGCCAAGCGGGCCACTCCCGGCGGGGCCAGTTGCGTGTCCCTGTCAGTGCTGACAGGATGACAACGCCCGTCATCGTGACGATGATGGTGCGCAGGTATCATCGTGCGCGCGCTCGCGGCCGCAAACACGTCGCAACGTCAAAACACCACGCATCTCGAAAATAATGAAAACGCAAACGTACGTGGAAGGGGGACGGTGGGTCACCGATCATATCGGTCCGATCAACGCCGTCATGACAATTTCCACCGCCATCCTGATCCCGGTCCTCGACTTCGTCCGGCCGTTCTTCCCCTACATCAATTACGTGGCAGGGTTTGCGGTGCTGGTGTTCGTCGTGCTGCTCGCCACACGCCTGATCGGCGGACAAAAACGCATGCACGGCAGTCTGGTCGTCTGTGCCGGGCTGTGTGCGGGCGCTTTCAGTTTCGGTGCGATCGCGAGCAGCAGGCACGCCGAGCAAGGCGGGCTGGGTGCCGCCAACGTCCAGTGGGTCGCCAACGTGCAGAAGCTGCTGCTCGATATCAAGAACGGCAAGAGCGACGACCCGCGCGTCGAACTCAACAACATCGGCATGAAGTGGGACCCCTACGAGTTCGCCAAAGCAAGCCGGATGGGCGACCTGCGCGCGGTCGAGCTGTTTCTGCGCGGCGGCATGGGCGTCACGATGCCCGGCACAGGCATGGACGTGAGCCTGCCCTATCTCGTCGTGAAAGACGACTACCCGAACGCCGTCGAACAACTGACGCTCTTCAAAAAGTACGGCGTCAATCTGAGCGAGCCAAGTCTGGTGTCGCGCAGCCACCCCGGGGCGCCGGATACGCCGCCGAATCTTTACGCCGTCGCCAAGGATGCGAAGAACGAAAAGGTCGCTGGCGCACTGATTTCGCTCGGCGTGGCCACCGACAGCTACCCCGGCTGGCACGCCGGTGCCGAGGAGCGGCGCAAGCGCGGCGGCGTGCCGGCGGCATGGCTGTAAAAACTCATCGGGCCGAGGTGTAAATAGGAATAAAAACGGTAACGGCGTAGCGGAGTCGGAGTGACCCGTAGGCCACGCTGCCGGGCGCGGGCCGTGTAGCGGTCAAAGTGCGAGGACCGCTTTCGGCCAACAAGAGACGGTCACCCGACGATCCTGAATCGTCGACAACGGATGCCGCATGCTCCTCAAACCGGGTTTCGTAGTTTGATTCGCTGTCTTTCGCTAAGATGATTGGGATTTAGCGGCGATAGTGCCGTGACTGGGAAAGCACATCCACATGAAGTTGTTGGCCATTTCGGGTAGCGCGCGCCGCGAATCCACAAATACTGCGTTTTTGACGGCGATGAGGTATTTTCTGCCAACTGGTGTTGAGCTAGCTGTCTTCGCCCGGCTGGACACTCTGCCTGTTTTTTCACCCGACGCAGAGGGAGCAGACGTTCCTGTACCAGTAGCTGAGTTTCTAGAGCTTGTATCAACTGCCGACGGAATCATCATTTCCAGTCCCGAATATGTCAGAGCTCTGCCCGGAGGCCTGAAGAATGCAATCGATTGGCTGGTTTCTCGATTTGAAGTCATCGGCAAGCCCATTGCGATAGCGCATGCGTCTCATCGTGGCGACGATATGCTGGCCTCTCTGCGGCTTGTCCTATCCACAATCAGTACCGGTTTCCTTGAATCCGCATTTCTGCGCGTCCCCCTTATCGGAAAGTCCCCGGTTGAAATTACGACGCTGTTGCAATCACCCAGCTATGAACATGAAGTATCCGCGTTCTTAGCCAACTTCGCGGCATCGATTCGTTTGATGCAGGGACAGGCGCTTGCTTCGTAGCGTGTCGCTTGAATGGCCGTTATCGTCCGAGTTCACTGACCGTTCCGGGTCGAAAGCCGCCGTTCGTTATCATCGGCGTAACCGACTTTATTCCTCAGCACTACGCACATCACTCCCCGCGGCGTAACCGTAACCGTTTGAACAAGGGATGGCGATCCCACTGATTTCAAGTAGTTACTACGCATCTTGGTAACCGTTTTTATTACTAATATCAGAGGCGCACGCGGGGTGAGCGCGAGGTGAACGCGATCTGAACGAGGTGCCGGGGAGGTCCCAGCGAGCCCCCACGGGCGGTGCTATGCTGGCGAAGCTTCCCTTCGCACAACACATCGTTCATCGGGGGTACTCATGACTGAGAATGACGTACTGGCCATGGAGCAGCGGGCCACCGAACTCGTTCACGCGCAGGTGTTGGGAATGCTGCTCGCCCACATGAATCATCTCGACGGGCGGCCGGATGCCTCGTTCGACATAATCAAGCGCGCGATGATCGGTGAAATTGCCCGACAGGTCACGGCGCAAGGCGGTGCGGCTGCCGGTCAGGCGGAGATCCGCATGCTGTTCAACGCGGCCGTCATGCGCGCCGCCGATAGCGTGTTCGATGTCGCCGACATCCACAACGCCGCCTTCTTCCGCCGATTGCAGCAACGCAAGGTAGCCGAAGAACCTGCGTTGGACTAAACGAAAAAAGGCCAGCCTCTCGGGCTGGCCTTTCTCGTTCTACAGGTTCTACGGGCTTACCGACTAAGCCCCCTCACCGCTCAAAATGGCGCGGTGAAGGTCAATCGCACGCCCTGCTGCAAGCCGCCCATCCCCGTCGTCACGCTGTAATCCAGCCCGAAGACGAGCACGCCGGTGCGCAACTTCGACCCGAACCCGACCTGCACGCGATCGCTGCCAAACGGGCTGCCCGGCACGAAGTACACCGGCCCGCTGCCCGCGATGTCGGCATAGGCCAGCCCGGCCATGCTCTGTCCGTTGAAGTCGTGCTGCAACTCCACCCGGATATACGGCGAGAAGGTGCCGATCGGCGTCGCCTTGGCAAACCCGGCACGCACACCGAGCGTGCCCGACAACGTGTTCACGTTCTGCTTGAAGTACGTGAGCGCGTTCAGCCCAGCACCCGTTTCGCTGTATTGATCCAGCGTGGAGCGCGACGCTGTCAGACGGCCATACGGCGAGAACAGCCAGTCATCGTTGCGGAACTCGTAACCCGCCGACAGCGAACCAAAGAACTGCTGACCGCTGCGCTTGCCGCTCGCGAAGTCGTTCGCATCGATGACCCAGCGGCGCGAACTGAAGTTCAGCGTCCCGAAGCCCGCCACCGCATCGACGAACAACGTCGGGATCGGGCGGAAGCTCGCATACAGCGCACCGCTGTAGCTATCGCCCGTGCTGCGCGTGCCCGAACTGCCGATATCGGTCGCGTCATGCCCGTAGCCCACACCCGCCCCGAGCGACAACTGGTCGGACAACCGATAGTCGGCACCGAGCGTGACACCGCCCGTCGTGAACTTGAAGCCCGAGCGCTGCGCGGCCGAATTGGCCGCCATATTGGCGAAACCGAAGTCCACCGACCCAGCCGTCCAGTACGCGAAACGCTTGTCGTCGTTGGCACCCTCGCCCGGCAGATCGGGCACGCTGCTGTCACCCGTACCGACCCCGCTGGTACCCACGCTCTTGTCGCGTACGTCGAGGCTTTTCGCTTTGTTGAGCGCCAGCGGACTCACATCACCCCGCAGACACGCGTCGCGCTCGGAGATACCCACGACATCCTGACAGCGCGACACATTGCGATCGCGATCCGGCGACGGCAGTACCACATTCAGGCCGTTGCTCGACGGGGCGCGCCCCTTGCCGTGCAACGCTTCGAGACGCTGGTTGAAGTTGCCGATCTGTGTCGTGGCGAAGCGGCGTGCGGCTTCCACCTGTGCGCCGATGAGGCCAGTCACATCCGGGTCCGTCGACGGATCCTTACGTGGCGCAACGCTCACCTGCAACGTGCCCGGCGCTGACGTGGCGTTCTCGTTGGACAGCGTGTACGTGATCACGGCCATGCCCGCAAAGGCGGCCGCCGGCACGAAGCGCACGCTGTACTGCGTGGGCGCAACCACAGCAGCGCGAAGCCGCTGAACGCCGCCTGCACTCACCGGCGCCGCACCGGCAACCGCCACGACGGTGGCCGTGCCTGCATTCGCGGGCGAAACCGCAATGACGTTTGCCGCCGTGAACGGGCCACCGGTCGCACCCGTCGTGATGTCGATATTGGTCGCCTCGTTGGCACTCACGCTCGCTTGCAACCCCGGCGCCGTCACCGGCACCGCCTGCACCGTCACCGTGACGCCAATCGGTGCCGAAGTACCCGCAGCGTTAGTGAGCGCGTAGGTGAACGTGACCACGCCATTCGTGTTGCCCGCCGGGGTGTAGACGATGTCTTCACCGTTGACGACTGCCGTGCCACTGGCAGGCGGTGTGACGATGGCCACGCGGGTGAACGGGCCGCCTACGGCGTTCGCCGTCGCGTGAATCGTGATCGGCGCGTTGGACAGCGCCTTCACATCGATCGCCGGTGCCGATGCAGCCTGCGCCGTGATGTTGAAGGTATAGCTCTGCGAAGCGGTCAGCGGCGTGCCCGGTCCGGTGCTGGCATCGGTGACCGAAATCGTGAACGTGCTGGTCCCCGTGGCGCTCGGCGTACCTGTGAGCGCACCGGTCGTGACATTTAGCGTCAAACCCACCGGCAAGGTGCCGTTCGTCACGGTAAATCTGTACGGCAAGGTGCCGCCCGACGCCGTCATCGTCTGGCTGTAGGCTTGCCCCGCCACCGGCGTCGGCAATGTCGTCGGCGCCAGGGTGACCGCAACGGGCGACGTGTAGGTGAACTGATTGGCAGGGGTGGTACTGCTCGTGCCATTCGGCGTCGTCACCGTGATGTTGGTCACGCCTGCGGTACCCGGCGGCGATACCGCGGTGATCTGCGTTGCGCTGAGGACGGTGACAGAGGACCCGTTGACTGTACCGAACTTAAGCGCCGTGGCACCGGTGAACCCCGTGCCCGTGATGGTCACGGGCGTGCCCCCCGTCGTTGGGCCGGTATTGGGGGTGACGCTGGTCACCGCAGGCGCGCCGAGATAAGTGAACTGATCCGCCGCCGTAACGGGGCTCGTCCCCCCAGCGGCGCTCACGCGCACGTCGACGACACCCGAGCCCGCCGGCGCCGTTGCCGTAATTTGTGTCGTGCCGTTGACCGTAATGTTCGTGCCCGACGTGCCACCGAACGACACGCCCGTCACATTGTTGAAGCCCGTCCCCGTAATCGTGACGGATGTCCCGCCGCTCGCCGGGCCGCTCGTCGGCGAAATCGACGTGACGGCAGGTGCCGCGTAGTAGGTATAGCCGCCGACCACCGTCTTGCTGCCCAACGGCGTCGTGACGAGGATGTTGGCAGCGCCTGCCGTGCCCGCCGGTACTGTGGCCGTCAGCGACGTCGAGCTGTTGACCGTCACGCTGTTCGACAATTGAGCACCAAACATCACGACCGTCACGCCGGAGATGAAATTCGTGCCGGTGATGGTCACGGTCGTGCCACCGGCCACTGGCCCGTAGGCAGGCACCGTCGATGACACCGTTGGCAAACCGGCGTAGGTGTAATTGTCCGCCGTCACGATGGCGCTCGTGCCCGCTGGGTTCGTCACGCGCACGTCCACGACCCCGGTACCCGCCGGTGCCGTCGCGCTGATTTGCGAATCGCTATTGACCGTGAAGGCTGCGGCCGTCGCCCCGAACTTCACCGCTGTCGCGCCCGTGAACCCGCTGCCCGAGATGGTCACGGGGTTGCTTCCACTCGTCGACCCATACGCCGGGGAAAGCGAAGTCACGACAGGCACCGCGACATAGGTGAAGGCGCCGCCTGTCGTGGAGGTTCCGCCGGGCGTATCGACCGTGAGCGTTGCCAGACCTGGCGAGCCCGCAGGTGTCGTGAACGTGATCGAGGTCGAACTGATCGCGGTGATTGTTGCAGTGTTACCACCGAGCTTGACTGTCGTGACCCCGTTGTAGAAATTCGAGCCCGTGATCGTGACCGAATCGCCACCGGCCGTTGAGCCGGTAGTGGGCCCCAAACTCAAAACCGTCGGTGGCGCCGCGTAGGTAAATTGGCTCGACGGACCGACGGCACTCGTACCATTCGGCGTGGTCACCACGACATTGACAGTTCCCGCCGAGCCGGCAGGCGATGTCACCGTGATCTGCGTGTCGCTGTCGATATTGAAAGTCGTCGCCGGTGAGCCGTTGAACGTCACACTGGTTGTGCCGGTAAATCCGGTACCCGTGATCTTGGTCTGCGTGCCGCCCGCCGGGGACCCAACGGTCACCGAGAGGCCGGAGATCGCCGGCGCCGCCCGATACGTGAACTGGTCGTTCATGCTGGTCGCGCTGGTGCCGCCGGTGGTCGAGACCCTCACGTCGACGGTGCCCGTGCCAGCAGGTGAGCGAGCCGTTAGCTGGGATGCGCTCACGAACTGGACGTTCGTCGCCGCCGTTCCACCGAAACTCACGGTTGCGGTGGAGGTGAAGCCACTGCCGCTGATAGCCACGGTCGTACCTCCGGCCGCCGGGCCGGACGTCGGCGCAAGGCTCGTCACCGTGGGCAGGGCCATGTACGTGAACTGATCGGCGCTGCTGGTCGCGCTGGTGCCCCCCTGTGTGGTGACAACGATGTCGACGACGCCTGCGCTCGCGTTCGCGGGCGATGTCACCGTGATCTGCGTGTCGCTGACAGCCGTGAAGGGCACACTGACCGCGCCGAACGCCACTGCGGTCGTTGTCTTTAAGCCAGTCCCATTGATCGTCACCGTCGTGCCGCCGGCGAGCGGGCCTTCCTTCGTCCCGAGCGATGTCACGGTGGGGACGCCCGCGTAGGTGAACTGATCGGCGGCACTGGTCGCGCTGGTGCCATTGTTGTTGGTGACCGTAACGTCGATGGTGCCCGCCGCCGCCGCGGGAGACGTGACGGTGATTTGCGCATCGTTGTCGAGGGTAAAGCTCGGCGCCGGTGTACTGCCGAACTTGACCGACGGCACGCCGCCGGTGCTGAACCCCGAACCTTGGATCCTGACGCTCGCTCCGCCGCCTGGCGCACCGGCATTCGGTGTCACCGAGGTCACGACGGGCGCCGCGAGGTAGGTAAACCGATCGCTCGCGTTAGTCGCGCTGGTGCCAGCGCTGTTGGTCACTTTCACGTCGACAGTGCCCGTCCCGGCGGGCACGTTCGACACCGTGATCGTGCTGTCGCTCACGATGATGTAGGGCAGCGCGGCGTTCGTCCCGAAGGTCACCGATGTGGCATTGGTAAAGCCGGTTCCCGTGATCGTTGCCGACACACCGCCGCCGGCGGGCCCTGACGTCGGCGACACCCCCGTCACCGTCGGTGTGTATGTGAACCTGTCGTTTGGCGCGTTTATGGCGCTGGTGCCAGCGCTGGTGGTGACGGTGACGTCGACGGGTGACGTTCCGGCAGGGGATGTCGCGACGATCGTCGTATCGGTCAGCACCACAACACCTGTCCCGGGGGTTGCACCGAAGTTAACCCCGGTGGCCCCGGTAAAACCGGTCCCGGTGATCGTCACGGCCGTACCGCCGCTGTTCGGACCCCCGCTCGGGGAAAGCGAGGTGACCGTTGGCACAGGGAAATTGATGGCCACCGTGACCGGCGCGTCGCTGGCCCGGTACAACGTGAACGTCCACGAGGTCTGCGTGGTGCCGAGTTTCGGCGTGAAGACCAGGATGTCGTACGGGAAGGTGCCGAGATCGACGGACAACGATGAGCCATCCGCCGCAAGCGCAGTACCAACGATCTGCCCCGGCGACGTGTACAAGCCTTCCGCCGTGGGATCGCATGCGTCATTGAGCGGCAACGTGTAGCGATAGCTCCCGCCGGAGAGCTGCGCTGACGTGGCCGTCCATGTGACGCATGCCTGCGACCACGCCGACGACGACGCGGTGAACAGCACAAGCAGGGTCAGCAGGGCACGCAGCCAGTAAAACCAGGCGACGGGAGTATTTGATGACCGACGGCGTACGGACGCGAGAGGAAATTGAAGACTAGGCAACATGGCGAACCGGGAGAGAAGCAAATGACTTGGCGGGGAGCCGACACGCGTGAGCGGCAGAACACTGGCTTGTCACGCAGGCGCATGAGAAGCGAGCACGCAAGCGAAGACCGCGAGTGCTGACTCGCGGCGTTCGCTGGCTCAGATCAATCGGGAATGACTTGTCGCGTGGGTATTTGAGACAGGCCGGGCAACACACGTGTATTGCGGCCGGCTGACGGGCAGAACACCCGTCGTATGAATACCGGCTCGCCCCGTTGGCATTGCGTTTTCATTTGACTTCCCCCGAAGTCCCCGCCCCGTATGCGGCAAAGACCCATTTGTAATTTTGCTTTCGTGCTCCGGAAATGCCCGAAACATCGTTTATTCGTGAATGCCCGGAATGAACTGACGGACACCTGACTAATTTCTGCGCAAGGGTAGGCACCATTGCCTTGCGCGTCAAGCCCGATTCTCGGCAAACCTAATCTACCGCAATGAGTCAAGGGTATTCACCAATACACCGATGTCTTTTTTATTAAAAATCAGGCATTTCCAAACAATCGTTTTACTCATCGAAATTTAATAAGGGAGCCGAAATATATTTGAAATGAAATATGACGATGGCAAAATGCGCGCCTATAAGAATTCAAAGATCGTGGCGTCGCCACTTAACCAGGAAGAAACGGATGGACTCATATCTCGGGGAAATACGTTTGTGTGCTTTTCCGGTCGTACCAAGGGGGTGGCTACCGTGTGACGGGCGCCTGCTCAACGTGAATATCAATCAGGTGCTGTTCTCCCTGCTTGGCACACAGTACGGTGGCGACGGCCGAGTCACCTTCGGGCTGCCCGACCTGCGCGGGCGCGTCGCGATGCATCGGCTGCCAGGGACGTACAACCAAGGTGCGCCCGGGGGTACCGAAACGGTGGCGCTCAATGCTCAGCAGGTGCCCACGCATTCGCATGAGTTTCGTGCGGCGACCAACGACGCCACGCAGCCGCTCGCCGGTACCGGTAAAGACCGTCTGCTCGCCAAGAGTGTGATCTCGCAGCCGGACTTGCCGACCGTAGTTGGCACCGCCCTTTATGGCCCGGTAACGGCGCAGACGCTCACAGCGGAATCGCCCGAAGCGAGCAGCGCGACGAACGACGCCACCGCTCACAACAACATGCAATCCTCGCTGGTCCTGAACTACATCATTTGTGTTCAGGGCGGCCTCTACCCGCCACGCCCCTAGGAGCCGGACATGGAAGCCTACATTGGTGAAATTCGCATGTTCGCCGGCAACTACCCCCCTCAGGGGTGGAAGTTCTGCAACGGGGAACTCCTCAACATCGCGTCCGACTACGAGGTGCTGTTCTCGCTGATCGGTACGACGTACGGTGGCGACGGCAGAAGCAACTTCCGTCTGCCCGACCTGCGCCTGCGGGTGCCGATCGGCATGGGGCAAGTGCCCGGATCCGGGCAACGGCTGCTTGGTCAGCAGGTTGGCAGCGACACGGTCACGCTCCAGCCCTCGGACGTGCCGGGCCACTTGCATACGATCAACGCCTCGACGGCCGACGCCACGTCGCCCACGCCGGGCCCGGATGTGACGCTGGCGAAAACCAGTGCGGTGTTTTATGACTCGGGGGTACGTTCCGTACCCACCAAGGCAGCACTGGCGGCGCCCGCCATTGCACCGGCCGGCAATGCTCAGCCCACTGCGCACCCCAACGTCATGCCCACGGCGTCGATGAACTACATCATCTGCGTCTCCGGCCTCTACCCATCGCAAGGCTGACCAGAGAGCTCCATGGACGATTACTACATTGGCGAAATTCGGCTCTACGCCTTCAACTATGCGCCGGTCGACTGGGCTGTCTGCGACGGTACGATCCTTCAGATTCGCTTATTCCCTGAGCTCTATGCCGTGATTGGCACGACGTACGGCGGGGACGGCAGGACCACGTTCGCGGTGCCGGATCTGCGTGGATTGGTATCGCGGGGAACCACGGATGCGCCCCAGATAGGCAAGGTGGAGGGGAGTCCGACGGTGACGCTCCAAGACCAGCACATGCCGCTGCACACGCATACGGCCTATGTGAACTCCACGCGTCCCGCGGGCGAGTCGGCCAGCGACAAGTTGCCCGCCCGCTTTGTTGTCGGCGGCAACAACGCGTATCGCGAGAACACGTCGGATCTGTCGCTCGCATCGCTCGCGCCATTGACGGTCGGCCCCGCCTGCACCAGCGGTGCGCACAACAACATGCAACCGTATCTGCCGTTGAATTTCTGTATCGCGATTAAAAACGGCGAGTTCCCGCCGCGCCCTTAAAGCGCGCATCGAAATCGTCGTTGTTTTCAGACCGGCACTTCCGCCATTCGCTGGCGGGGTGCCGGTTTTCTATTTTCCGCCAGACGTTATGCGGCTTGCGCGATCAGCCAGTCGAAGACTTCCGTCACGAATGCCGAGCGCGGCTCGCCCTCGACGCGCGACACCCACCACGTGCGCCCTGCTATGCGGGGATAGCCGGGAAGCACGCGCAGGCGGTCTTGTTTCAGGCTTTCGTCCGCCAGCAATCGCGAGATGCACGCGATGCCCTGCCCGCGCAACGTGGCATCGAGCAGGAGACGTTCGTCGTCAAAGATGGCGCGTTTGCAAAACGGGGCCAGTGCATCGCGAAACAGCGCCGCCGTTTCGTCACGGGTAAAACTCTCTTCCAGACAGATCAGCGAAACCTGCGCAGGATGCTGGTCGTGGGCGACGCTTGCCAGTCGTTCAGCCAAGTCTCGCTCGGCGACAATCACCCACTCGTCTTTCAGGAACGGGATCTCCAGAAGACCGGTTTGCTGAAGCGGCCGATCGCTGATGGCAATGTCGATATCCGTCTCGTCGATGAACCGCGCCGCTTCGTCGGTCGAGAGCATCGGACACAGTGCCGGGTTGCTCGCCTGAAGTTGCTCGATGCGCGGACTCAGCCAGCCATGCAGCAATGACGCCGGGCCCGCGATAGCGACGAGACCGGGGTCGAGATAAGTCGCGATACGGCCTAGCCCGTTCCGCAACGTGTCGACCGAGCGTTGCACGCTGCGCTGGAGCACTTCGCCCGCGACCGTCAATTCCACGCCCCGCCCGACGCGCCGAAAGAGCGGCTGGCCGATTTCGGCTTCCAATTGCTGGACCTGATGGCTGACGGCCGATTGCGAAATATGCAATTCGTCCGCCGCCCGAGAAAAATTGCCGTGGCGGGCCGCCGCCTCGAAGCCCATCAGCAATTTGAGCGAAGGAATACGCTGCCGAGTCATCGATGCCCACCAAGATATGAGAAAAATTGATCAATAATAGCAATAAACCTCTCTTTTTATTATCGACAGGATGACGCAAACTGCGTCGACTGCCTGAATTGCCGACGCACCGGCGATCGCTCGATGGCGTAATCTCGTGCGCAAATGCATCGACAGGATGGAGATATGCAAGCAAGACGCCGTTTTCTGAAGCGCGGATTGATGGCCTCGGGCGCCGCACTGGTGAGTGGTGCCGTCACCGGTGGTTTGACCCGGCGCGCATTCGCCGCTGGCGCGCCGGACGGCAATGCGCTGTCGTGGACGATGCCGGACGAAGGCGAACGTCACACGGCAACGTGGATGGCCTTTGGGCCGAGCGAAGACATCTGGGGGCGCCGCATGCAGCAGGCGGCCCAAGACGGGTTAGCGCGGATCGCTCAGGCGATTGGCGACTTCGAGCCCGTCAACATGCTCGTGCGCGAGGAAGACTACGACGTCGCCCAACGCAAATGCGGCGACGCGGTGAACCTGATCGTGCAGCCGATCGACGATTTGTGGATACGCGACACCGGGCCTGTATTTGTCCGTGGGCGCAGCGGCGAAAAGGCAGGCATCAACTTCAACTTCAATGGCTGGGGGAAGAAGCAGGCTCATGCCGACGATGCGAAGGTCGCCGCGTTTGTCGCACAGGAAGCCGGTGTGCGCCTGTTGAGCACACGTCTGGTGCTCGAAGGCGGTGGCATTGAGGTCGACGGCGAAGGCACCGCCATCATTACCGAGAGTTGCGTGCTCAATCGCAACCGCAACCCCGGCGTCGACAAGGCGGCATGCGAGTTGGAACTGAAGCGGCTGTTGGGCCTGCGCAAGATCATCTGGTTACCGGGGATCGCGGGCAAGGACATTACCGACGGCCATACCGATTTCTACGCACGATTCGCCCGCCCGGGGGTGGTGATCGCCCATATGGAGAGCGATACGAGTTCCTACGACCATGCGGTGACCGTGCGCCACCTCGACATTCTGCGACAGGCGTCGGATGCCGCAGGACGCAAGCTGCAAGTGGTCGTGCTGCCCGGCCCGAACAGCGTGCGCAGCACCTATGAGTCAGACGAATTTGCCGCCGGCTACGTCAACTTCTACGTGTGCAATGGCGCGGTGATCGTACCCCAGTTCGGCGACAGTCAGACGGACAAAAGCACACGCGACAAGCTGCGTGATCTGTTCCCCAAGCGAGAGATCGTGCAGATCAATATCGACGGCATCGCAGGGGGCGGCGGCGGTATTCACTGCACGACGCAGCAGCAGCCCGCCTGATCGAGAGAGCAGCGCGTCGCGCTGGTTTTTATCGCCGCGCCGTCGTTCACCCCAGTGACGGCGGTGCGGCTTGTGCGACGTCGATGCGCTTGGGCAGTAGATTGAGTTCAAGGAACGCGTCGGCGATCTGCTGCTGTTCGGCCAGCGTAGCGCGCGTGATCCGCTCGATGCCGAAGCGCTGGCGCGACAGCACCAACTCGACCGCATCGCGCGGCACGCCCCACAACTGCGCGTATTCGGACGCGGCGGCCGCACGATTGGCCTCGACCCATTTATCGACAGTGTTGAGTTCTTCGATGACGACGCGCAGTACGTCCTCGTTGTGTTGAACGTAGGTACGCGACGTGAAGAAGTACAGGCGATTGCTGACCAGACCCGTGCCGTCGGCTACGAGGCGCGCATCAAGTGACTTCTGTGCGACGGCGAGGAAGGGGTCCCATATCAGCCACGCGTCGATGGCACCGCGCTCGAACGCCGCGCGCGCATCGGCAGGTTGCAGGAACACCGGCGTGACGTCCTGCGGCTTGAGGTTCGCCTGTTGCAACAAGCGCACATACAGATAGTGCGTATTCGAGCCCTTGGTGAACCCGACGCGCTTGCCCTTGAGCTGCGCAAACGACGTAATCGGCGATGTCTTCGGCACGAGCAGCCCTTCGCTATTCGGCCGCTGGACGCCTTGCCCGAAATAGACGAACGGCGCGCCGGCCGCGAGGGCAAACACTGGCGGGGCTTCGCCGACATCGCCAAAATCGATCGACCCGACGTTGAGCGCTTCGAGTTGGGGCGGCCCTGACGGGAATTCAGTCCATGTCACATGGACGCCCAACGGCGCGAGGCGCTTTTCCAGCGTGCCGCGCCCCTTGAGTAGCGTAAGCAGCCCCTTCTGATTGCCGATGCGAAGCACCCGCCCACCGGTCGCGCCTGCGGCCCCCGGCGCCCCCGATTGTGCGGAGGCGATCGGGGCGGCGGCGGCATAGGCAAGCGCCGCAGCGCCGGTCGTCAGCAAACGGCGGCGAACCGCGGAGAAATGGGCAGACATGGCGAATCCATCGAAGTTTAGTGTGCCGTCCAGACTAATCGGCCACCGCCACGAGGGGAACGAATCGCTTGTGGAATGCTTATGACGTCACGCGCATCGGTGCAGCAAGGTAGTTTGCGAGCGAACTATCGATTCTGACCCGCCCTCGGCATCTGGTAACGCCTGCGCAAGTTCCGCTCAATACTTTCGCGGGTAGGAGCCGAGCACACGAATGTTCGGATTCGCCGCCAGAAACGTGGCGAGGGCGCCTACTTTTGCGTGCCCGGCGACTTCAACGACGTACCGATGGGTGTCCAGCGTTTTTTTGCTCGGACGCTCGTAGATATCGAGAATCTTCACGCCGCTTCCATCGATCGCCTTGAGCACCGTTGAGAACTGCGCGTCGGCGGTTTCAACCAGCAGTGACGTCTTGTCGTTACCCGTGGGGGCGGGCATTTCCCGGCCCAGCACCCACCATCGCGTAACATTTTGGGGCCCCTCTTCGATGCCGTTCGCCAGCGCCACAAGGCCGTAGATTTCTCCACCTACCTTGGGCCCCATCGACGCCTGATCGTGGCGGCCGCCCTTGGCGACCGTTTGCGCCGCTGCACCGCCGCTTGCCGACGCCACGCGCTGCACGTCGGGCATTTCCTTATCCAGCCAAGGCTTCACCTCTTCGAGTGCCACAGGATGGGCCAGCACCTGTTTGATGTCCTCGCGTTTCGTGCCCGGGTTGGCGAGCAGGCTGTAGCCGAGCATCTTGGGATACTCCGCAACAATCTGCCCATCGGGTAACGCGAGAACGTCGTCAAGGTACGGCGTGACGCCAACGGCGGACGTGGTCACCGGCACACAAATACGGCTCACTTGACCCGACCGGTACTGCGCGAACAAATCCTCCCGGGCAAGTGGCACCAAGTCGGCGGCGCCGTAAAGGTCGAGACACGCCTGATGCGTCCACGAGCCCGCCGGCCCTAAATATCCTGTCTGTCCTGCCGCGCCGGCATTTGAAATACACGCAGCACTTGCGATGGCGAACGCTAGTGAAAGCCGGGTCATTTTCCGCATTGTTATGTCTCCTCGATTCATTCGTTCAAGCCGCGCGCTTGCTGGTCCTTCTCCTGCGATTCGAACAGGGCCTTGAAATTGCCTTCGCCGAACCCGTCCTCGCCCCGTCGCTCGATGATTTCGAAGAACACGGGGCCGATTTGCCTTTTCGTGAAACGCTGTAGAAGCACACGCTTAGGCCCCTTTCCGTCGACGAGAATACCTCGGCCAGCAAGGCGTTCAACGTCAATTCCGTGATTGGGCAGGCGAGTTGCTATGCCAGCGTAATACGTTGGCGAAGGCGCCTGCATAAACTCAATTCCCGCCTGACTCAACTTGTCGATGGTGTTTTCAATGTCAGAGGTCAACAGGGCAATGTGCTGGATGCCCTCTCCGCCATAGTCACGAATGAACTCGTCGTTCTGGTTCAGCACCCCGGGCTTGTCATGGGCCGCCGCTGCCACCGGAATCGACACGCGGCCACATGGGCTGACCATGGAGCGCGCGCGCATCCCGGACATGTGTCCCTTGACTTCAAGGTATTGCTTCTCCGCAAAGCCGAACGTGTCGCGATAGAAGTTCGCCCAGCGATCGAGGTTCTCCGGATGCACGATGTTCGACGTATGGTCGACCGCCACGATGCTGGCACCGCCATCAGCGATATTCCCTGCTTCAACTGAGGCGTTGAATACCTGCCGGAAGTCGAAATCCACGAAGTACACCAGGCTGTCTCCGATGCCGAGAATTGCCGGGGCATCGACAACGAAGGCACCCTCCTTGCTCGCCAGCGCCACCGCAGCCCCGCCTGCGAACGCTTGTGACTGTGCACGCGCAGCGTCATTCACACGAATGCCAATGGCGCGCACCGATGTGCCATGCGTCTCGCGGAAGCGGCTCGACATCCCGTTCACGATGAACGCCGCGGCCCCCTGCGTCATCAGATACACGTCACCCCGCGCTTGTCCGCGAACGCGAAAACCCAGCTTCTGAAATAGCGCGACGAGTGCTCGGGGATTCTCGGCAACGAATTCGACAAAGGCGAAACCGTCCGTTTTGACTGGATCGCTCATGTCAGGCCTTGCGCGTTGCGGCAACGACCTTGATTTCGACGATCAGCTCGGGGCGAGCCAGCGCGGCGATGCCAAGAATGGTCCACGCCGGGAAATCTGCGCGGATGTATTGCGCCTTCACCGCGCGGAAGTCTGCCAGATGGTTCGTCAGGTCCGTGTGGTACGAGACCAACTCGACGACGTCGGTGAAGTCGAGCCCCAAGTGGGTGAGCACGGCAGCGATGCGCTTGAACGCGGCATCGATTTGTTCCTTCGGCGACTCGGGGATCGTACCGTCGGCCCGCAGACCGATTTGACCCGCGATAAACACCAGTCCGTTGGCGGTGACCGCCGGTGAATATTGAAACAGATCGAAGATACGATTGCCGCCGAAAGTGGCATCGTCTTCAGGCAGGCGCAAGCGCTCGATATGGCTCATGGTGATTCCTTCTCGCTAGGGGAATAGAGGAATGGGCAATTCGCAAGGGACTGCGTGCACATCACTCTATCGAGGCGAAAACGCCAAGTCTGTATATCGCGCTACCAAATCAGCCGAGAAGTCGTGAGCGATCGATGACCCAAATGCGGCGTTGTTTTAATTCGATCACGCCAAGGTCGGTCAGGCGCTTTAACGCGCGGGTCACGGTGACACGCGTAGCGCCGGTCATCGCGGCGATCTGCTCGTGGGTCAGGGCGATCGAAATCAGCGTGCGGCCTTCGTGCACTTCGCCATACAGGTCGGCAAGGCGGGCGAGGAGTTCGCCGATACGCATTTCCGGTTTGGGCAGCGCCAGATATTGAATGCGCGATGCGAGCACGCGTTGCTTGAGTGCAATGATGCGCATCAACGACACGGCCAATTCAGGACGCGCCGGAATTGCATCAAAGATCGCGCGAATGTCGAATTCGATGAGCTCGGCATCTTCGACCGTGATCGCGGTGGCAATGCGGCTATCGCCCTCCACCGCAGGGCTTTCACCAAACATCGACCCCGGCCCCATCACTTCAAGAATGAACTCGGCGCCATCGTGCTGAAAAATGGAGACCTGCACTCGCCCGGCGAGCAGGAAGTAGAAGGTGAAACCCTGCTCTCCCTGCCGATAAATGACGGTGCCTTTGACGTATTTCTTTCTGTGTCCGAGATGGGCCGCTTGTGTCCAGATATCGGCCGTCGCGTCGTCGAGATGCCAAGTTTGCGTCGTGGGAAGCGCGAGTTTTTTCGTAGGCATAAGTCATCTCAAGCGACGTATGACTTCGGCGAGGCGCGCCGAGGCGCGTGCCAAGTTGGTTTCAGGTGCGGTGGCCACGCCCAGCAAGAGCCCTGACCGGGCGGTCTCGGGCGTCACATACCAAGGCGACAGGGCCGCGGGTCCCAGCCCGTACGTCAGCAACGCGCCCGCCACGTCGACATCCGACACGCCATCGGGCAAGCGAACCAATACGGCAAGGCCGGCGGATACGGTTTCCAATGCGTGCGTCTCAAGAGACTGGAGAAGCGCCGCACGTTGCGCGAAGTATAGACGCTTCAACCGCCGTAGATGCCGCAGATAGTGGCCCTCCGCCATGAACTTGGCGGCGGCGAGCTGCACCGACGGCCAAGGCGCGGGGGCCAGACAGGCGGTGACTTCGGCAAACTTCGAAGCAAGCGGCGGCGGAACGACGACGAACCCCAACCGTAGCGCGGGGCTGATGGTCTTGCTGAACGAGCCGATATGAATGACTCGTTGGCCCCGGTCCAGCGACGCCAGTGCGGGTGCCGCACGGGCGCTCAACTGCAATTCGCTGAGATAGTCGTCTTCAATGATCCATGCGTCGTTTTTCGTCGCCCAGTCCAACAGTTGAAGACGTCGCGCCAACGACAGCGTCGGGCCCAGCGGCGCCTGCTGTCCGGGCGTCACCAGCACCAGCGAAGCCTCGGGTGCGTTGGCAATGCCGTAGGCCACGTCGATTCCCTCGCTGTCGACAGGCACAGCACAGAGTTTGAGATGGGCCAGCGTCAGACCGTGTCTGGCGAACGGGAAGCCCGGATTCTCCACCCACGCCTGTTTTCCCTCCAACCCCAGCACTCTCAGCGCCAGACCCAGCCCGCCGCTGAATCCGCTCGTGACGATGACCTGATCGGGCGAGCATGCGATGCCGCGTGCAAGGCTGACGTACGCCGCGATTTCCCGGCGCAGGTTCGGTTCACCGCGTGGGTCCGGATACACGACGGATGAGTTGGTCTCGGCACGAAGGGCAAATGCGCGCACGTGAGTGAAGAGCTTCGCCGGTAGCGTCTGCTGGGCCGAGACACCCATCTGGAAGATGGCCGGCCCGGCAGTGAGCCCTTCGTAGGTCCGCATAAACGGGCCCGGATCGTAGGCGGTGTCGGGCGTCTTGCGACGAAGCGGCCGCTCCGCCACCCGTGTGCCTGCGGCGCGCGACGCCGTAATGAGTTGCGCGTCCGACAGCCGGTCGTAGGCAAGCCTGACCGTGCCTCTTGCCACGCCGAGCTGTGCGGCGAGGTCGAGCCACGACGGCAAACGCGCCCCCGGCGCCAGCGTGCCACGCTCGATGGCGGCGCTGATCGCCAAACGGATCTGCTCGGACAGTGGCGTTGCCGCAGAGCGGTCGAGTTGAATCTGAAGCGTCATTGGCCCCTCCCGGCAGGGCTGGTGGTACAGCAAGAATGTTGATTCTTGGTGCTTTCTGTTGGCCCAACCCGGCACGAGAATAGCAGAACGCAAACAGGAGAACGCTCTCATGAAATCTCGTTTCATCATCTCGCTCGCCGTAACCGTGGCTGCCGTCGCAGCCAACCTTTCGCTGGCGGCCCCGGCGAGCGCCCATGGCGCACCGAACATCCACAGCAACGGTGAGACCGTTACGCCCAACTTCGCCCATGCGCTGCCGAACGTCCCCGGCAAATCGCTTGAGGCCGTGGTCGTCGACTACGCGCCCGGGGGCGCTTCAGTGCCACATGCGCATGCGAAGTCTGCGTTCATCTACGCTTATGTCGTTTCGGGCGAGATCGAGTCTCAGGTCGACGACGGGCCGAAGCGTGTTTATCGCGCGGGCGAAGCTTTCTTTGAAACCCCGGGCGCCATCCACCGGGTCAGCCGTAATGCCAGCAAGACGAAACCCGCGAAGCTGCTTGCCGTGTTTGTCGTCGATACGCAAGACAAAGACTTGACCACGCCGCTGCCTGCCGCAGGCGCTACGAAGGAGAACTCACATGAGTAAGCGACTCGATTACAACCAAGTCGCGCCCGGGGGGGCGAAAGCGCTCGGTGGCGTGTACAGCTACGTCACGCAATCGAGCTTGCCGCCGGTACTCGTCGAGCTGGTGTATTTGCGTGTTTCGCAGATCAACAACTGCGCGTTCTGCCTCGACATGCACACGCGAGACCTGCTGAAGAAAGGGGTGAACGTGGAAAAGCTCGCGCTGGTGCAGGCATGGCGGGAAGCTGGCCATCTGTTCGACGCCCGCGAGCGTGCGGCACTGTCGTGGGCCGAATCAGTCACGCTCGTCGCTCAAACGGGCGTGCCGGATGCTCAGTATGCCGAAGCACGTGAAGTGTTCGATGCGCGTGAGTTGGTCGACCTGACGATCGCCATCAGTCTAATGAACGCGTACAACCGCATGGCCATCAGCTTTCGCAATGCGCCTCAGGCGGCCGTGGATTGCTGAGGCATGTTGAGTCCCGCCGGTAGGTAGGACGGACTTGAAAAACAAAAAGCCCCTGACGTCACCGTCAGGGGCTTTCTTACTTCTTTGGTAGGCCGTGCTGGGTTCGAACCAGCGACCAAGGGATTATGAGTCCCCTGCTCTAACCGCTGAGCTAACGGCCCTTAACTACCGGCGCTCGCTCAGCAGCAATCAATTGCCTTCGAGGAACGACTTGAGCTTGTCGGAGCGGCTCGGGTGACGCAGCTTGCGCAGCGCCTTGGCCTCAATCTGACGAATACGCTCACGCGTCACGTCGAACTGCTTGCCCACTTCCTCGAGCGTGTGATCCGTGCTCATCTCGATACCGAAGCGCATGCGCAGCACCTTGGCCTCGCGCGGCGTCAACGAATCAAGCACGTCCTTCACGACGTCGCGCATACTACCATGCAATGCCGCATCCGCAGGCGCCACCGTGCCGGTATCTTCGATGAAATCGCCCAAGTGCGAATCGTCGTCGTCACCGATCGGCGTCTCCATGGAGATCGGTTCTTTCGCGATCTTCATGATCTTGCGGATCTTGTCTTCCGGCATTTCCATCTTCTCGGCCAGCGTTGCCGGATCCGGCTCAACACCGGTTTCCTGCAAGATCTGACGCGAAATCCGGTTCATCTTGTTGATCGTTTCGATCATGTGCACCGGAATACGGATGGTACGGGCCTGGTCAGCAATCGAGCGCGTAATGGCCTGACGAATCCACCACGTGGCATACGTCGAGAACTTGTAACCGCGACGGTATTCGAACTTGTCCACCGCCTTCATCAGGCCAATGTTGCCTTCCTGAATCAGATCCAGGAATTGCAGACCACGGTTCGTGTACTTCTTCGCGATCGAAATCACCAGACGCAAGTTTGCCTCGGTCATTTCACGCTTGGCCTTGCGCGCACGACGCTCGCCTTCCGACATCTTGCGGTTGACGTCCTTCAACTCCGCCAACGGCAACACCACACGCGCCTGAAGGTCGATCAGCTTCTGCTGAAGTTCCTGCACGGCCGGCACGTTACGCTCGACCACAGTGCTGTAAGCCTTGTTGTCGGCCACGACCGTGTAAATCCAGTCGAGATTCGTTTCGTTGCCCGGGAAGCGAGCCACGAAATCGGCGCGCGGCATGCCGCACTTGTCGACCACGATGTACAGAATCGCGCGCTCAACGTTACGCACTTCGTCCACTTGCGAGCGCAGCGTGTCGCACAGACGCTCGACCGTACGCGCCGTGAAGCGAATCGTCATCAGTTCGGCCTGGATGGCTTCGCCAGCCTTCACGTACGGCTTCGACTGATAACCTTCCTTCTCGAACGCACGGCGCATCTTGCCGAACCAATCGGCAATCGCAGCGAACTTGGCCAGCGAGTCACGCTTGAGCTGCTCGACCTGCGCTGCCGAAGCACCGCCGCCGCTGCTGCTGTCGTCTTCCTCGTCAGCCTCTTCCTCGGCTTCCTCTTCTTCTTCCGCGTCAGCGTCGAAGTCTTCGTCGTCAGAGGCCGCAGCCGCCGCCGCAACGGCGTCTGCATTCGGATCGATCAGGCCATCGACCACTTCGTCAATGCGCATTTCTTCACGCTCGACCTTTTCGGCCATCGCCAGAATTTCGGCGATCGTCGTCGGGCACGCAGAAATGGCCTGCACCATGTGCTTCAGGCCTTCTTCAATACGCTTGGCGATCTCGATTTCGCCCTCGCGCGTCAGCAGCTCGACCGTGCCCATTTCGCGCATGTACATGCGCACCGGGTCCGTCGTGCGGCCAAACTCGGAGTCAACGGTCGACAGGGCTGCCTCAGCCTCTTCCTCGACTTCGTCGTCCGAAGCAGCGTTCGGTGCATTGTCGTTGAGCAACAGCGTTTCGGCATCAGGCGCTTGCTCATACACAGCAATACCCATGTCGTTGAACGTGCCGATCACGCCCTCAAGCGCCTCGCTCTCAACCAGCTCGTCCGGCAAGTGGTCGTTGATTTCGGCGAAGGTCAGGAAGCCACGCTCCTTACCCAGCTTGATCAGCGCCTTCAGTTTGCCGCGACGTTCCTCAAGTTCCTCCGCCGTACCGGGCTGGTGCGAGGAAAATGCGTCCTTGAGCAGTGCTTTCTCTTTTGCCCGGCGATCTCGCGCCTTCTGCTTTTCCACTTTGGTCTGATCTTCGTTCACGGGTTGATCGTTAGTATTCGCTGCGACGTTCTGCGCATCCGGAGCGGGAGTCTTCGCGGCTCTGCCACGCGTCTTGGGGACGCGCAACGCAACTTCTGCCGTCGTGACGACTTCCACAACTTCGGATTTGCGGGAGGCACCGGTCTTGCTGGGTGGTGCCTGCGTCGCAGGTGTACTGCGGCCCGCCGAGGTCGCTGCCTTGGCGGTGGTTGCGCTCTTCGCGCTTTTTTCAGCGGGTTGTCGGGCCTGCGGTTTCTCGCCGGCCGTCGCCTTCGGGCTTGTCGCCGCCTTCGTCGCCTTGACGGGCGGCGTTGACTTCACCGTGGGCCTGGCTGCTGGCTTGGCCAATTTCGCAGCCCCCACCCCTGCGGCGGTCGCACTCTTTCGCGTGGTGACATCGGTCACCTTCGCAGCCGTCTTGCCGGTCGTCTTTGATTTTGCGCCGGCGGCTGCCTTATCTTGCGTAGTACGTTTCGCCGAACTTGCCTGGCTGGCTGTCTTCTTCGTGGCTTGCGATACCTTTGTGGCCTTTACTGCAACGCCAGCCTCCGCAGAGCGAGACGCCCCCTTCCCACCAGATGCCGCCGCCGCGCTTGTCGCGCGCTTTGCCTTCGGTGCAGGGATAACCGTCTTTTTTCCGCTGGTCGTTGTCATCTTTGCCATAGCGATCTCGCTTGCCAGAAAACAGCCCACTGAAAACCTTCTATTGTAGCACGCTGACTTACCTCAACTTCGCGTGCCCCCTGTGCCGACCGGAGCCAGCAGCCGCTTCAGTTCGTCGCGTTGCCGCGACACCGCCTGAGCGTGGCGGATTTCATCGGGCGTCAGTGACGTCCGCTTGAAAATCGTTTCGAGTTCGCTGCACAGACTTTCGTACTGCATGCGCCGGATCGCGCTACGCAGCTCGGTCAAGCGCAACGACACTTGTTCCTCTCGACGTTCGACCTGCTCCTCGTCGGCAGGGTCGAACAGCATCAAATCGCGGGCATTCTCCTCGAACGAGAGAATTTCCCGGATGATGTCATCAAAACTGGCCCAATTCGGCGAAGCTCGCAGACGATCGTGCAGATATCGGAATTCAGCCTGCGCGCCCAACTCACGGCAATGTCCGAGCACTTCCGCGAAGATCTCCGCGTGCTGGGTGACATCCGCCAATATCTTGGTCTCTTCCTCAGTCAGTTCGTTTCCAAGCGCCGGAAACATCAGCAGGTTCTGCAAGGCACGGTGCTCGGTACCTACGACGCGTCGTTTTTCGCGCTTGGCAGGTGCTTTATCCCAAGCATTAGCGCGGCGCGCGGCACTCACCTGCAATTCGCACAATTCCGCGACTTCCTCGACGGAATTGCCGACGCGCTCGGCCAACGCATGCAAAATCTGTCCGCGCAATGCGTTCGCGGGAAGCTGCTGCAACAGGGGCTTCGCCTCAAAGAGTGCCCGTGCGCGGCCTTCCGGCTGCTGCATATCTTTGCCCGACGTGACCTCACCGATCAGGAACTGCGACAACGGCATGGCGCGCGAGACTTCACCCGCAAACGCGTCAGCCCCGTATTCGCGCACATAGCTGTCCGGATCGTGTTCGGTCGGCAAGAACAAAAACTTGAAACTCCGGTTGTCGTCGGCATGCGGCAGGCAAGCCTCAAGTGCACGTCGCGCCGCACGGCGGCCAGCAGCATCGCCGTCGAAGCTGAACACCACCGTCTCGGTCTGGCGCAGCAGCTTTTGCACATGCATGGGCGTACACGCCGTTCCCAGCGTCGCTACCGCCTGGGGAAAGCCCAATTGCGCCAGCGCCACCACGTCCATATAGCCTTCGACCACAAGCACGTAGCCCGCGTCGCGAATACCCACGCGCGCCTCGAACAGGCCGTACAACTCACTGCCCTTGCTGAAGAGCGGCGTCTCCGGCGAATTCAGATATTTCGGCTCACCCTTGTCCAGCACACGTCCGCCAAAGGCGATGACCTGGCCCTTCGTGTTCCGGATCGGGAACATGATCCGATCGCGAAAACGGTCGTAACGGCGCTTGGTGCTGCCCGGCTCGCCCTTGTCGCTCTCGATCACCAGCCCGGCTTCGAGCAACTGGTCGTCGCGGTAATCCTGGAACGCCGCCTCAAGGTTCTGCCAGCCCTCCGGGGCGTACCCCAGACCAAAATGGGCGGCAATTTCCCCCGTCAGGCCACGTCCCTTCAAATAGTCGATCGCCGTACGTGCGCCACGCAATTGCTTGCGGTAGTAGTCACACGCACGCGTCATAACATCCACCAGACCAAGCGTCTGAGCCCGCTGCTGCGCCGCAGGGGGCGCCCCCGGCAGCGGCGTCTCGCGGGGGACATCGAGCCCGACATTGCGGGCCAACTCCTCAACCGCCTCGACAAAACCAAGGCCGGCATGCTCCATCAGGAAGCTGATCGCGCTGCCGTGCGCGCCGCACCCGAAGCAGTGATAGAACTGCTTGGTCGGACTCACCGTAAATGAGGGCGACTTCTCATTATGAAAGGGACAAAGTCCCATGAAGTTCGCCCCACCTTTCTTCAACTGCACGTAACGACCCACCACCTCGACAATGTCGACGCGGTTGAGCAAGTCCTGCAAGAACGACTGGGGAATCACTGGATAGATGCCATCGCAACGCGGTCGCGAACCATCGCAAAAGCGACGGCGCCAGACCGCATATCCGGATTACGCGGCCAGCGCAGCCTTGACCTGCGCGGACACGGCCGTCATGTCGGCACGCCCGGCCAGTTGGCCCTTGAGCACGCCCATCACCTTGCCCATGTCCTGCGGACCCGCCGCGCCGGTCTGCGCCACAGCAGCCTTAACGGCCTGTGCCACGTCTTCTGCCGAGAGTTGCTGCGGCATATAGACCTGAAGCACCTCGATTTCGGCGGCTTCCTTGTCGGCCAGATCGGTTCGGCCGGCGGCCTGGAACTGGCTGACGGAATCCTTGCGTTGCTTGATGAGTTTGTCGATCACGGTCACGACCGCCGTGTCGTCGAGCGAGATGCGCTCGTCGACTTCCTTCTGTTTGATCGCGGCGAGCAGCAAGCGGATGGTCCCCAGTTTTTCGGCGGCTTTGGCACGCATGGCCGTCTTCATGTCTTCGGTAATGCGTTCTTTCAGACTCATGAGCTGGGATTCCGGAATTCGAATACGTTTCAGTGTAGTGCATGCCGCCCCAAAGAAAAGGACGGCCCGCAAGGCTTGGCACACACCGCCTGCGGCCGCGGCCAATACGCTGGCGCTGACCTCAAACAGTGGCAAAGAACACAAAAACCCGCTTGGAAGACAATTCACAAGCGGGCTCGATGGAGACGCAGATGCCGCACGTCGGCGGCATCGGAACGGGTTCGACGGACGATCTGACTGTCGGAAAGCGCCGTCTCCACGAAGGAGAGAGCGTATCACGGCGACCCAGGGGCCGTCTACGACAGGGCGTCGCCCCCGGCGGAGGCCACCCGCACGCTTTCCGACATCGCCTGCGCACAAGCGACGGCCGACGCCCAAGCCCATTGGAAGTTGTACCCCCCCAGCCAGCCGGTCACGTCGACGACTTCGCCGATGAAGTGCAAGCCGGGCTGCGCCCGTGCCTCCAGCGTGGCCGACGACAGCGCCCGCGTGTCCACGCCGCCGCGCGTGACTTCCGCCTTGCGCCACCCTTCCGAGCCGCACGGCTTGAGCGTCCACCCGGAAAATGCCTCCGCGAGCGAGCGCAGCGCCTTGTCCGACAACTCCTGCACCCGCGCCTGCGGCGAAAGCCCGCTATTGGCCACCCACGCATCGGCCAGCCGTGCCGGCACCCACTGTGCGAGCAGATTGGCGAGTTGGCGCTTCGACGTCGCTTTCGCCTCGAAAAGCGCCGACTCGATGTCGGTCGCAGGTGCCAGATTTAGCGTAATGGGCTGCCCCGGCGTCCAGAAGCTGGAGATTTGCAGGATCGCCGGCCCGGACAACCCTCGGTGCGTAAACAGCAGATCTTCCACGAAACTGCCCGCTTCTTTGCCCTTCCCCGTGCTGACGTCCACTTCGAGCGAAAGCCCGGACAGGCCGGCAAACGGCGCCCACGTGGCGGCGTCGAACACCAGCGGCACCAGCGCCGGACGCGGCTCGATGACATCCAGACCGAACTGACGGGCGATGCGATAGCCCCAATCGGTTGCCCCGATCTTGGGGATCGAGAGACCACCTGTCGCGATCACAAGGCGTTTTGCAGCGATATGACCCGCATCTGTCGTCAAGTGGTACGGATGAGCCCCACCCGCCTCGGTATACGCGACCGTATGCACCGAACAAGGCATGCGCCGGTGCACATGCCCCGCCGCACACTCCTTGCGGAGCATTTCGATGATGTCCTCGGCGCTTTCGTCGCAAAACAGCTGCCCGCGATGCTTCTCGTGCCACGCGATGCGGTGACGTTTGAGTAGATCCAGAAAGTCACGCGGCGTATAGCGCGCCAGGGCCGAACGGCAGAAACGGGGATTGTCCGACAGATAATTGGCCGGCCCCGCGTTGATATTGGTGAAATTGCAGCGCCCGCCGCCCGAGATACGGATCTTCTCCGCCAGACGCGTCGCATGATCGATGAGGACGACGCGCAGCCCGAGTTGCCCGGCCGCGGCCGCGCACATCAGGCCGGCAGCACCGGCACCCACAATCGCTACATCGAACTTTTCCATGGCGCGCATTGTAACCGGCGGGCGTCGGGGGTGACTGGTATACTTCTCGGTTCCCCTTTTTGACAGACGCCGCGCGCCTCTCCTCCCGCCATGCTGGTTCTAGGCATTGAAAGCTCCTGCGACGAAACCGGACTCGCCCTTTACGACACCGAGGCCGGTCTGTTGTCGCACGCCCTGCATTCGCAGATCGCCATGCATCGCGAATACGGCGGCGTCGTGCCCGAACTGGCGTCGCGTGACCATATCCGTCGCGCGCTGCCACTGGCCGAAGAGGTGCTCGCCCAAGCCGGCAAGCCGCTTAGCGCCGTCGATGCCATCGCCTACACCCAAGGCCCCGGCTTGGCGGGTGCACTGCTGGTCGGCGCGAGCGTGGCAAATGCGCTGGCGTTTGCGCTCGATCGGCCGGTCGTTGGCGTCCACCATCTGGAAGGCCACCTGCTTTCGCCGTTGCTGGCTCCAGACGCGCCCGGCTTCCCGTTCGTCGCGTTGCTCGTCTCGGGCGGTCACACGCAATTGATGGAAGTGCGCGCGTTTGGGCAGTACGCCATGCTCGGCGAAACGCTTGACGACGCCGCCGGCGAAGCCTTCGACAAGACGGCCAAACTGCTCGGCCTCGGCTATCCGGGCGGCCCCGCCGTTTCGCGGCTGGCCGAATTCGGCACCCCCGGGCGTTTTGACCTGCCCCGCCCGATGAAACACTCGGGCAATCTCGACTTCAGCTTCAGCGGCCTGAAAACCGCGGTACTCACCCAAGTGCGCAAACTTGACGGCAACGTCTGCGAGCAAGAGAAGTCGGACCTCGCGCGCGGTTTCGTCGATGCCATTGTGGATGTGCTGGTCGCCAAGTCGATGGCAGCACTCAAGCAGACCGGCATGAAAACACTGGTGGTCGCCGGTGGTGTCGGTGCGAACAAGCAGTTGCGCGAGGGACTGAACGAAGCCGCCAAGCGACGCGGTTATCGCGTGCACTACCCCGATCTGGCGTTTTGCACCGATAACGGCGCGATGATCGCGTTTGCCGGGGCGATGCGCCTCAAGCACTGGCCGGACGAAGCCGACAGCGAATACGCTTACACCGTGCGCCCGCGCTGGGATCTGGCCGATATCGTGCGCACCGCCTGATCCACCTCAGTTCGCCCGGCAAGTGCCCAAAGAAAAACCGCTCCGAAGAGCGGTTTTTTTATGGCTTTCGATCCGAGCGGCTTATGCCGTCACGCGCTTATCGCGCTCGATCACGGCATAGGCGCTGTGATTGTGGATCGACTCGAAGTTCTCTGCCTGAAGTACATACGCCACGACGCGCGGCTCGTTGTTCAGACGCGTCGCCACGTCACGCACGAGATCTTCCACGAACTTCGGATTTTCGTAAGCACGCTCGGTCACGAACTTCTCGTCCGGACGCTTGAGCAGCCCCCACAGTTCGCAGGAGGCTTCTTCTTCGGCCATGCGCACCAGATCTTCCACGGCGATGTCACCGGAAAGTTCGGCATCGATCGTGATGTGCGAACGCTGGTTGTGCGCGCCGTATTGCGAAATCTTCTTCGAGCACGGGCACAGGCTCGTCACCGGCACCAGCACCTTGAGCCAGATGCGCGACACGCCGTTGCGCACGTCACCCGTGAGCGTCACCTCGTAGTCCATCAGACTCTGCACGCCGGACACCGGCGCCGTCTTGTTGATGAAATACGGGAACGTCACTTCGATGCGACCGGCTTCGGCTTCCAGTTTGACGAGCATGCTGTCGAGCATCGCGCGAAATGCCGCCAGATCGAGCGGCGCGCGATTTTCTTCGAGCAGCGCGACAAAACGCGACATGTGCGTGCCCTTCTGATCGGCGGGCAGATGCACATCGAGATTGAACAGGCCGACGCTCGCCTGCACGTCACCGCCGGCCAGACGCACCGACAGCGGGTGACGCACACCGCGCACACCGACGCGCTGAATCGGGATCTGCCGGGTATCGACGCTGCTCTGCACGTCCGGCATTACGAAAGCGGGGTTCATCTGGTTCATCAATTCATCCTTCTGTGCCGGCAAGCCGACTTGGGGGGAGGCAATGGGCAAACGCATTCCGATGCCGGGCTCGCGAGCCGCTGGCGAGAGTCATCGGGAACGTGCCGGAGAGCCCCGGCACGGGATGTGGGAAGCGCTTCTCAAAAACAAAACGATCCGGCGCGAAAGCCGGATCGTTCAGGTATGGCTAACGACCGACCAATCAGGCGACGAGCTTTGTCGTCACCTCGTCCGATGCCTTCGATGTCTTCGATCCCTCGGTCGCGTCTTGCGACGTGAGATCGAATCGCTCGTTGATCGACTTCGCGATACCCGCAGCGTCGAGGCCAACCGAAGCCAGCAGCAGCGCGGGGTCGCCATGATCGATGAAGCGATCGGGCAGGCCCAATTGTAGTACGGGGCGAGTAACCCCACCGGTGAGCAGGGATTCCGCGACGGCCGAGCCTGCGCCGCCCATGATGCTGCCCTCTTCCACCGTCACGAGATAGTCGTGCGTTTGCGCCAGACGTGCGATCAACTCGTCGTCGATCGGCTTGACGAAGCGCATGTCGGCCACCGTCGCGTCCAGTTGTTCTGCCGCCTTCAATGCCGGTGCGACCATGCTGCCGAACGCGAGAATCGCGACACGGCGACCCGCTTCGGCCTGCCCCTCACGACGCACCACGCCCTTACCGATCGGCAGGGCCGTCATCGTCTGCTCGATCGCGGCGCCCGTGCCTGCACCACGCGGATAGCGCACTGCCGACGGACCATCGATTTGCACACCCGTGTACAGCATCTGGCGGCACTCGTTTTCATCCGACGGCGCCATCACCACCATGTTCGGAATACAACGCATGAAGGCGATGTCGTACGCGCCTGCATGCGTCGCACCGTCAGCACCCACCAGACCAGAGCGGTCCAGCGCGAACACCACCGGCAGGTTTTGCAGCGCGACGTCGTGAATCAGTTGATCGTAGCCACGTTGCAGGAACGTCGAGTAGATCGCGACCACCGGCTTGAGGCCTTCGGTCGCCATGCCGCCCGCGAACGTCACCGCGTGCTGCTCGGCGATACCGACGTCGTAGTAACGCTCCGGGAAGCGTTTTTCGAACTCGACCATGCCCGAGCCTTCACGCATGGCCGGCGTGATACCGACGACGCGCTTGTCTGCGGCAGCCATGTCGCACAGCCAGTCGCCGAACACTTGCGTGTACGTCTTCTTGCTGCTCGTGCTCGGCTTGATGCCCTCGGCCGGATTGAACTTGCCCGGGCCGTGATACAGCACCGGATCGGCTTCCGCCAGCTTGTAGCCATAGCCCTTGCGCGTCACCACGTGCAGGAACTGCGGCCCCTTCAGATTCTTGATGTTTTCGAGCGTCGGGATCAGCGAATCGAGGTCGTGACCATCGATCGGGCCGATGTAATTGAAGCCGAACTCTTCGAACATCGTGGCCGGCACGACCATGCCCTTGGCATGCTCTTCGAACTTGCGGGCCAACTCCAACACCGGCGGCGCCACGCTCAGCACCTTCTCCACGCCCTTCTTCGCAGCCGCATAAAAACGACCCGACATGAGGCGGGCGAGGTAGCGGTTGAGCGCGCCGACCGGCGGGGAAATCGACATGTCGTTGTCGTTCAGGATGACCAGCAGCGGCACGTCTTCGTGCACACCCGCGTTGTTCATCGCTTCGAACGCCATGCCGGCAGTCATCGCGCCATCACCGATCACGGCGATGCCGAAACGGTGCTCGCCCTTGGTACGTGCGCCGAGCGCCATACCGAGTGCGGCCGAGATCGACGTGCTGGAGTGCGCCGTGCCGAACGTGTCGTAAGGCGATTCGTCACGCTTCGGGAAGCCGGAGATGCCGCCCAACTGGCGCAGCGTGCCCATATCCCCGCGTCGACCGGTCAGGATCTTGTGCGGGTAGCTCTGATGGCCCACGTCCCAGACGATGCGATCTTCCGGCGTGTTGAACACGTAGTGCAACGCAATCGTCAACTCGACCGTGCCGAGATTGGACGACAGGTGCCCGCCCGTGCGCGACACACTCTCGAGCACGAAAGCGCGCAGCTCTTCGGCCAACGGTGCCAGTTGGCGACGCTCCAGACGCCGCAATGCGGCCGGGTCATCGATGGTATTTAGCAGTTCGTACATCGTCGTTCCATATATAGGCGTATTGTCGGGCAGCACCCCCTGAGCGCTGTCGCCGATGTCCTGCCGGTGCGTTCTGTGGGGAGACCGCGCCGACCCTCCTTGCCCTTGCTTGTCACTACCGCAGACGGTTCCGGGTCCCGTAATCCTCAGCCGAAATCGCCTCTAAATCTGTTCACTTGTTTCTTGAGCAGCGTTTCGCTACTTCTGATAGTTAGCAGACGTTACCGCCTGAAGGCGGATGATCCACCCCACCAACTATCAGTTGATACGATCGACCACGTAATCGGCCAGCGCGCGAAGACGCTCGGCGTTACCCAGCGATTCACTGGCTTTGTGGGCATCGGCGCGCAACTTCTCGGCGTAGCCACGTGCCCCATCAAGCCCCATCAGCGACACGTAAGTCGGCTTGTCGTTGGCGGCATCCTTGCCAGCCGTCTTGCCGAGCGTGGCCGAATCGGCCGTCGCGTCGAGAATATCGTCCACCACCTGGAATGCCAATCCGACCGCCGCCGCATAAGCGTCGAGTGCCGCGCTTTCGTCATCCGACAGTGCGCGGCCGCAGATCGCGCCCATACGCAGCGAAGCTCGCAGCAACGCGCCGGTCTTCAGGCGATGCATGTTTTCGAGTTGCGACTGGGTGAGCTTGATGCCGACGCTCTCCAGATCGATGGCTTGACCACCCGCCATGCCGAGCGCGCCCGAGGCGACTGCCAGTTCACGCACCAGCGCGAGCGATTGTGCTGCGCTCAGGTCCGAGGTCGCTTCACCGAGCAACGCGAACGCCTGCGTTTGCAGTCCGTCGCCCGCCAGCAAGCCGGTGGCTTCGTCATATTGCACGTGTACCGTCGGCTTGCCGCGACGCAGATCGTCGTCGTCCATGCACGGCAGATCGTCGTGCACGAGCGAGTAAGCGTGAATCATTTCCACCGCGCTGGCCGCCCGGTCGAGCGCCGCTTCGCTGGCCTGCGTCACTTCACCGGCAGCAAAGCAAAGCAGCGGACGCACACGCTTGCCGCCACCGAGTACTGCGTAACGCATTGCGTCGTTCAGCCGTGCCGAGCCGCCATCGGCGGACTTGGGCAACGCGGCGTCGAGCGCCTGTTCTACACGAGCCTGCACAGCCTGCATCCAGGCCTTGATATTCTGATCCGCCATCGTCTTCATCCTGCACGTACCGGTCCGGCCGTGCGTGTTATGGGTCGCCATGCGGCGTAACTCGATCGCCTCGAACGCCTCGAACGCCTTTTATTCGTCGCGGTCTGCGTCGAGCGGCTTCAATGTTTCGCCCTCGAGCACCTTGACCTGCTGCTCAACCTTTTCGAGCAAACCCTGGCAATATTTCACCAAGGCCGCGCCACGCCGGTATGCCCCCAGCGATTCCTCCAGACCCAGCTCGCCCCCTTCCATCCGGCCGACGAGCTGTTCGAGCTCGACGAGTGCGGCTTCATAGGTTTCGGGCAGGTCTTGCGGCACCTCAGGTGCCACGTCTTGCGACTTTGCAGTCTTGGCCATAAACGCAAAATTCGGGTCGAATGTTCCATTTTACGGCAAAAGCGTCCCGGCTCGCAGAGCGCGAATCGCTTCAAAAGCGCAAGTGACGACATTTTTCGGACAATATTTAACGCAAATCATGGACTTAGCGGCCGCTTGACGCGCATACCGGGTATAATCATCGGTTCCCCTAAATCGATTTTTCGATGGTTGGGTTGTTCACTGCTTTCCAAGCTCGACGGGAGTGGGAATGTCCAATCTAAGCAGCGCATTGCAACTGAAACCGGCCTCGAGCCAATTGCCGGTCTACACGTACTTCGACGAGGCCCTCCTGGCCCGCGAGCGTGAAGTCCTTTTCCAGCATGGTCCCCGCTACGTGGGCCATGAATTGATGATCCCGGAAGCCGGCGATTACTTCGCCCTCCCGGCCGAGCAGGAAGGCCGCATGCTGGTCCGCAACGGTGCGGGCGAGCACGGCGGCATCGAACTGCTCTCCAACGTCTGCCGCCATCGCCAGGCGGTCATGCTCAATGGCCGTGGCAACGCGCGCAACATCGTGTGCCCGCTTCACCGCTGGACTTACGACACGAAGGGCGAACTGCTCGGCGCGCCGCATTTCCCGGAAAAGCCCTGCCTGAACCTCGGCAAGTTCCCGCTGCAACGCTGGAACGGCTTGTTGTTCGAGGCAGAAGGCCGCGACGTGCAGGTCGATCTTTCGCGCCTCGGCGTGAAGCACCATCTCGACTTCTCGAACTTCATGTTCGATCACGTCGAAGTGCACGAATGTAACTACAACTGGAAGACGTTCATCGAGGTTTATCTCGAGGACTATCACGTCGTGCCGTTCCACCCCGGGCTGGGCAGCTTCGTCTCGTGCGAAGACCTGAGCTGGGAGTTCGGCGACTGGTACAGCGTGCAAACGGTTGGCGTGCATGAAGGTCTCGGCAAGCCGGGCAGCCCGATCTATCGCCAATGGCACGACGTGCTGCTGCGCTACCGCGAAGGTGTACCGCCGGACTTCGGCGCGATCTGGATGGTGTATTACCCCCATCTGATGATCGAGTGGTATCCGCACGTGCTGGTCGTGTCGTGGCTGATTCCGCGTGGCCCGCAGAAGACGACGAACATCGTCGAATTCTATTACCCCGAGGAAATCGCCCTCTTCGAGCGCGAATTCATCGAAGCGGAACGGGCGGCGTACATGGAAACCGCACGCGAGGACGACGAGATCGCCGAGCGCATGGATGCCGGACGCCGCGCGTTGTACGAACGCGGCGTATCTGAAGTCGGCCCGTACCAAAGTCCGATGGAAGACGGCATGCAGCACTTCCATGAGTTCCTGCGGCGCCAGATGGGTGATTTTTGAGTCATTGCCCACAAAATCTCATCTGATGAGACAGCGGTGTCGTACCCGCGAGACTGAATTAAATATTTGCCGAAATAAGTGAAGACGGCGGGCCAAGTGCCCGCCGTTTTCGTTAGAATCGTCGCCATGCTTTCGATAGATACCGGGCGACGAAGGCATCAGGAGACGCAGAGCTCTGAGGAGACAACCGCACGCCAGCACGGCTATCACCACGGCCGCATGACTTCTGCATCGCTCCCCTCGGCCTCGCCTGCCTGTCTTTCCCTGCGCCATCTGGTCAGTTACGCGCAGATACGCTCCCGATAGCTCCTCATCGCCGATCCATCGGCCACAATTCGCCATGCAATCGCTCTGGATGTTGGTCTCCGCCTTCATGTTCACGTTGATGGGGCTCTGCATCAAGCTGGCGGCAAACGAATACAACACCGGCGAAATCGTTCTTTACCGCAGCCTGATCGGTGTCATCGTGCTGTTGGTCATCGCCGGGATACGTGGTCAGACAATCAGCACGCGCCACTTCGGCTCCCACGTCAAACGCAGTACCGCCGGCGTAATCTCGCTCGGGCTCTGGTTCTATTCGCTCACCCAATTGCCGCTCTCGACGGCCATGACGCTCAACTACATGTCGCCCATCTGGATCTCGCTGATCGTGATGGCGACGGCGGCCATGCGCGGCAGTCTGCGCACCGATTTCCGGCTGGTAGCCGCCATCTTTGCGGGATTTGTCGGCGTCGCGCTGTTGTTGCAACCAACGGTCGACAGTCAGGCATGGGGCGGCGGGGTTGCCGGCGTGATCTCGGGCATGTTCTCCGCCATCGCCTATATGCAGGTAAAGGATTTGGGTGCGGCTGGCGAACCGGACTGGCGCATCGTCTTCTACTTCTCCGCCGGGGGCGTTCTGCTCGGGTTGGGCTGGGTGGCCATCGAGGGCATGCACCCCCTGACATGGCGCGGTACCGGCCTGATGCTCGCCATCGGCGTCGCCGCGTTGATTGCGCAAACCGCGCTCACACGGGCGTTCAGCCTCGGCAACACGTTGGTCACCGCGAATCTGCAATATTCCGGCGTAATCTTCGCTACACTGATCAGCATGCTTGTCTGGGACGATTGGCCCGCGCTGGCTGGCTGGATCGGCATGCTGCTCATCGTGGCGAGTGGCATGACCGCGCTGCGCCGGCCTACGACCACCTCCTGAGGGGTCGTCGCGGCTTCGCCCGCCTTCCCCCACGCCCGCCTGCGGAGACGTCATGGTTCACACCCACTTCACCACGCTCATCAGCCCGCAAAATCTCGACGCCCTGATGCAAACAGCCGCCGGTGGCGGTGCCCCGGTGATCATCTTCGATTGCCGCTTCGATCTCGCCAACCCCGCGGCCGGCGAAGCCGCCTACGTCGAAGGGCACATCTTCGGTGCGTTTTACGCGCATCTCGAACGCGACCTGTCCGGCAAGCCGACGGGCAAGAACGGCCGTCACCCCCTGCCCGATCGCGACACGCTGATGCGCCATCTGGCTGCGTGCGGCTTGTCGAAGGGTCAGCAGGTTGTCGCGTATGACGCACAGGGCGGCATGTACGCCGCCCGTCTCTGGTGGCTGTTGCGCTGGCTGGGCCACGAGTCGGTGGCCGTGCTCGACGGCGGCCTGCAAGCGTGGGAAAGCGCCGGCTTCAAGCTCGACGCGGCCCCGCCGGAAGCGCCGCCCGAAGGCGACTTCACGCCGGGCGAGCCGCTGGCCACCACCGCCGACGCGGCTGCCATCGAGCGCAATCTCAGTTCGCACGAGCGTTTGGTGATCGACGCCCGCGCACCCGACCGTTATCGCGGTGAGAACGAAACAATCGACCCGATCGGCGGCCATATCCCGGGCGCGGCGAACCGATTCTTCAAAGACAACCTCGGCGCGGACGGCCGGTTCAAGTCTGCCGCGACCCTGCGTGAGGAATTCATTCAGGTCATCGGCAAGGACCGCCAGCCCGAGCGCGTGATTTCGCAGTGCGGCTCAGGCGTCACCGCCTGCCATAACCTGCTCGCGATGGAAGTCGCCGGTCTGCACGGGGCCAGCCTGTACCCGGGATCGTGGAGCGAATGGTGCGCTGACAAGCGCCGCCCCGTGTCGACGGGCGCGCAACCCTGAGTCGGGTGATGTTGTTACCGGCTCAGCGTTGGTGAGTACAGGAATAAAAAGAGCATCCCTCGGGATGCTCTTTTTACTTTGCGGGACACTGCAATGATCATTAGAAACCCGTGTGACCGTGAAGGCCGCAACGACGATCTCCCGCCTACCGCCTTCGTCACCTTGATCTAGGTGCTTCGCGTCCCGCCAGGCAGTTACTGCCCCGCCGACTTCCCGGTGTCGTGACCACCGACCAATGCCAGCGCACTGCCGCCGCCGTCGTGGTCGTGCCCGTGACCATGCTCATGGTCGTGACCGTTGAGCCAGACCACCAGCGCCAGCCCCACCGCAATTAGCAGGATCTGCGGCAAGGCGTCCCGCGGCGACGTGCGGCGCTGCATTTGCGGCATCAGATCCGACACCGCGATATAGATGAAGCTGCTTGCCGCCAAGGCCAGCAGATACGGAATCAGACTCTGCAAGCGGTCGAGCATGAAGTAGCCGAGAACGCCACCCGCCAACGCCGTCAAACTCGATGCCAGCGTGAGCACCAGCGCCTTGCGACGCTTGAACCCTGCGTTGAGCAGCACCATGAAGTCGCCCAGCTTATGCGCCACCTCGTGCACGGTGATCGACACGGTGGCGGCGACACCCAGCCTCGGATCGGTCAGAAACGCAGCCGCAATCACCACGCCATCGGCGAAATTGTGAATCGCACTGCCCACGAGGATCATCCAGCCGCCCTTGCCCGCCTCATGCGCGTCGTGCCCGTGCTCGTGATGATGCCCGTCGCCTTCGTGATGGTGGCTGTGACGCAGCAGCGCGAGCTTCTCTAGCAAGAAGAACCCAAGCAAGCCGCCCAGTAGCCAGCGCGTGATGATGTGGGCATCGACGTGCGACTCCAGACTCTCGGGCAGCAGATGCAGCAACGCCGTGCCAAGCAGCACGCCCGCCGAGAAGCTGACCATCTTGTCGATAAGCCGCGACAGCAAGCCCAGCGAGAGCGAGGCCGCACCGGCGAGACTCAGCACGCCCGAGGCAAGCGTGGCGATGAAAATGAAAATGAGCGTGGCGTCGATGGTGGTTCTCCCGCAGGCAAGCCGGCGATTTAACCAGCTTTTCCGCTGGCAGGCAAACCATCGTCCCTACGCGCCCCGACGGTTTGCCCTGCATAGTGCTTGGTACAGCCTCGTATGGCTTGATATGGCTCGGTATGGCTTGATGTGACTTAGGATGGCCCGGCGTGCAAGGCCGATCAGGCGACACCGTGCTTACGGAACCATTCGAGCGCCTTCGCCCAGCCCGCCTTGGCATCGGCTTCCACATAGCTGGCGCGGTAGTCGGCGAAGAACGCGTGGCCCGAGTTCGGGAACACCACCAGCTCCGAGGCCTTCGACGCCGCGTTGCCCTTGGCAAGGGCTGCGCGCGCCTGCTCGACGCTGGCCACCGGAATGCCGGTGTCCTTACCGCCGTACATACCAAGCAACGGCGCATGAAGCTGGCCGGCAATGTCGATCGGGTTGCGCGGGAAGCTGGCGCTCGGGTCACCCACGATCCGCCCATACCACGCAACGGCGGCTTTCACGTTCGGGTTGTAGGCGTCGTACAGCCAGGTAATGCGGCCACCCCAGCAGAAGCCCGTGATCCCCAGACGCTTCTCGTCGCCGCCATTGGCCACCGCCCACTTCACCGTGGCGTCGATGTCGGTCAACACTTGCTGATCGGGCGTCTTGGAGACGATTTGCGACTGGATCTCGGCGATGGTGCCCAGCGATTGCGGATCACCGGCACGCGCAAACAATTCCGGGGCCAGCGCGAGGTAGCCCAGCTTGGCAAAGCGGCGGCAGATGTCGGCAATGTGCTGGTGCACCCCGAAGATCTCCGAGACCACGATGATCGTCGGCAGATGCGTCTTGCCCGCCGGCTTGGCGTAGTACACCGGCATCTTGATGCCCGGCACGTCGAGCATGACCTCGCCCGCGTCGAGCCCCTGAGTGTCGGTGGTAATGGTTTCGGCCGCCACCGGCAGCACCGCCAGTGCGAACGCCGACCCGACGGCCGTCTTCAGAAAATCGCGCCGGTTACGGGGCGCCACTTCGGGCACGAGACTATCCAGATCTGCTTGCGACATGTCGCACTCCAGGAGAAGAGCAGTGGGTAAAGAAAAGAAAACGGAGGAAAACGAGGGGAACCGAAGAAAAACGATTGAACAGCCCGGAATGGCCCTGAACAGTCGCTCCGCGCCATTGATTCCGGGCGCGACAGTACGTTCGGATATTACTAGAAAGCGTGCAGAACTTGCACTCGGAGAGAACCTCGCCAGCACTCGGAAGTGTCTGAATTTTGAACAAGAATCTGGCGAGGCAGCGGCGACGATGCGGCCACACGGGGCCACATCTGCCGCGATGGACAACGTTAGTGGAGCTTCACGCGCGGCACGGTCGAGCGACGCAAGCGATTGGCCACGGTGTCGAGCATCATGCGCCACACGCCGTGCAGCGCCGCCACGTGCATGCGATAGAGCGACGTGTACATCACCCGCGCGAACAAGCCCTCGATGAACATGCTGCCGCCGATGAGCCCGCCCATCAGGTTGCCCACCGCGCTGAACTTGCCCAACGAGACGAGCGAGCCGAAGTCACGATAGGTGAACGTCGGCAGGCTCTGCCCCTTCAGCCGGGCATCGATCGCCTTGACCAGAAAGCTCGCCTGCTGGTGAGCGGCCTGTGCGCGGGGCGGCACGAAGCCGTGATCCGGCCACGCACAACTGGCGCAGTCGCCGAACGCGAAGATATCCGGATCGGTCACGCTTTGCAGCGTCGGCTGCACTTCGATCTGATTCAGGCGGTTGACTGCAAGCCCCAGCGTGCCAAGCACGGCGGGTGCCGTGATGCCCGCCGACCACACGGTGATATCCGCAGGCAGCACTCTGCCAGCCGTGGTCGTCACTTCGTTCGGACGCACTTCTGCGACCGAATCGCCACACAGAATGTCGACATCGAGCTTGCCGAGCAGGCCGGCCACTGCGCTCGACACACGCTCCGGCAACGCCTTGAGAATGCGCGGACTCGATTCGATGATCGTGATGCGTACGTCCTTACGCGGATCGAGCTTCAGGCCGTACGAGCGCAGCACTTCAGCGGTGTTGCGCAGTTCCGCTGAAAGCTCCACGCCGGTCGCCCCCGCGCCCACGATCACCAGATTGACCTTGCGGCGGTCCTCGGCGCTGATGGCATTGCTCGCGATGCTGGGCGCACTCAACAACGCCCCCGTAGCCGCCCCGGGCGACCCCACCTCGGCAGGCGGTGTCACGGCCGCAGCCTCGGCAACCACCGGCACCACCGGCGATTGCGCCGCATTCTGGGCACGCACGCATGCCGCCATCAAGCGGCGGCGGAAGCGCTCCGCCTGTTCGACGGTATCGAGTGCGATGGTGTTTTCCTGCGCGCCCTTCACGCCAAAGAAGTTGGTCGTGCTGCCGATGGCGAGCACCAGCGTGTCGTAGGGCAGCGTACGCTCGGGCAGCAAATCGCCCTCGCCTTCGTCGGCTGCGGCAGGAAGCGCGGCAAGCCGGATCGTTTTCGCCGCACGATCGAGACCGATCATCTCGCCGGCAGCGAATTCGAAGTGATGCCAGTTGGCTTGCGCAACGTACGAGAGCTGATGCGTCGCCGTGTCCATCACGCCGGCTGCGACTTCATGCAGCAGGGGTTTCCAGATGTGCGACATCGAACGATCGACCAACGTAATCTGAACGTCCTTGCCACGCCCGTACTTGTCGCCCAACCGGGTAACAAGCTCCAGACCGCCGGCACCACCGCCGACCACCACAATACGATGCACACTCACGATAACTCCCCGTGCTTGGAAAACCGTCCGGCCGGTCGGCACTTGTCCGCCCGGCAATAGCGATCACCTTACCGCAGAGTGCGGTCATAGGGTATGGCTCAATCCCTATTTCCGCTATTGCGCAACCGTTGCAAACCCCTACCGGCCCCATTGCAGCGCTCATGTTGAGCCCGTGCAAACGCCTTCAAACGCCCTGCAAAACCGATTCAAAAACCGTTCAAAACTCGCGCAAAGAATCAGTGAGCCTGCTCCCAGTTCTCACCCACGCCCACCTCGGCCACCAGCGGTACGCGCAGCTTCGCCACGCCGCACATCAGCTCCGGCAAGCGCTTTTTGACTTCTGCCAGTTCGTGATCCGGGACTTCGAGCACCAGTTCATCGTGCACCTGCATGATCTGACGCGTTTGCAAGCCGCTATCGTCGAGCCAGCGCTGCACGGCAATCATCGAGAGCTTGATCAGGTCGGCCGCGGTGCCTTGCATCGGCGCGTTAATTGCCGCGCGCTCAGCCGCCTGACGGCGCGGCCCGTTGCCGCCATTGATATCGGGCAGCCACAAGCGGCGACCGAATACCGTTTCGACGAAACCGCGCGCCTTGGCGCTCTTGCGCGTCTCGTCCATGTAGCGCGCCACGCCCGGATAGCGCATGAAGTAGCGGTCGATGTATTGCTTGGCCGCATCGCGCTCGATACCGAGGTTGGCCGCGAGACCGAACGCGCTCATGCCGTAGATCAGGCCGAAATTGATCACCTTGGCGTAGCGGCGCTGCTCCGACGACACTTCGAGCGGCGTTACCGCGAAGATTTCGGCCGCCGTGGCACGGTGAATGTCCTCGCCATTGGCGAACGCACGCAGCAGACTCTCGTCGCCCGAGATATGCGCCATGATGCGCAACTCGATCTGCGAATAATCCGCCGACACCAGTTGGCTGCCCGGCGGCGCAATGAACGCCTCGCGAATGCGGCGCCCTTCGGCGGTGCGCACCGGAATGTTCTGCAAATTCGGATCGTTCGATGCGAGCCGGCCGGTGATGGCCACCGCCTGCGCGTAGTTCGTGTGCACGCGCCCGGTGTTCGGGTTCACCATCTTCGGCAGCTTGTCGGTGTATGTCGACTTGAGCTTGGCGAGGCCCCGGTTCTCCAGCAGCACCTTCGGCAGCGGATAGTCTTCGGCGAGCTTCTGCAAGACCTCTTCGTCGGTCGACGGTGCGCCGCTGGCAGTCTTCTTGACGACAGGCAATTGCAGTTGCGTGAAGAAGATATCGGCGATCTGCTTGGGCGAATTCAGATTGAACGTCTGGCCCGCCAGCGCGTAGGCCTCGGTTTCAAGCGTGACCAGGCGTCGACCGATCTCCTCGCTCTGCGCCGCGAGCTTTGCCGTATCCACCAGCACGCCATTGCGCTCGATGCGTTGCAGCACGCGTGCGGTCGGCATTTCGATATCGGCGTAGACGAAGTCGAGCGTCGATTCGCGCGCCAGATCCGGGTACAACGCGCGGTGCAAACGCAGGGTGATGTCGGCGTCTTCGGCGGCGTATTGCGTTGCCTGCTCCACGCTGACTTCATCGAAACCGATCTGCTTCGCGCCCTTGCCGCACACGTCTTCGTACTTGATCGTCGTCACCCCCAGATGGCGCGACGCGAGGCTATCCATATCGTGGCTGCGATGCGATTCCAGCACGTACGATTCGAGCAACGTGTCGTGGGCAATACCGTTCAGATGGATGTCGTAGTTCTCGAGCACATGGGCGTCGTACTTGAGGTTCTGCCCGACCTTCTTGTGCGCGGGGTCTTCGAGCCACCCTTTGAGACGTGCGAGCACTTCGTCGCGCGGCAGTTGTTCGACTTCGCCCGGTGCGCGGTGAGCGACGGGAATATAAGCAGCACGGCCCGGCTCGGTCGAGAACGACAAGCCAACCAACTGTGCCTGCATCGCGTCAAGCGAGGTGGTTTCCGTATCGAACGCGGTGAGTTCGGCGGCTTCGATAATCTTCATCCACGCATCGAACTGCTCCCATGTGAGCACCGCTTCGTAGTGGCGCTCAAGGGTATCGGCTTGAGGTGCGGGCGCATCCTCACCGGCCTTCACGGCGACGGCCGCCTCGGCCTCGCGCAGCAGCGTCTTGAAGCCATGGCGTGCGAAGAAATCGCGCAGCGTCGCCGTGTCTTCCGGCTGGGTTTGCAAGCTGGCTTCAATCGAAGTCACTTGCGGCGTGAGATCGCAATCGAGCGCGACCGTCACGAGCTTGCGGCCCATCGGCAGCCAGTCGAGCGCGCGGCGCAGGTTCTCGCCGACGGCGCCCTTCACTTCTGCCGCGTTCGCCACGAGATTGTCGAGGTCGCCGTACTGTGTGAGCCACTTCACGGCTGTTTTCGGGCCGCACTTGTCGACGCCCGGCACGTTATCGACGGTATCGCCGACCAGCGTCAGGTAGTCGACGATGCGCGCGGGCGGCACGCCGAACTTGGCTTCGACCGCCGGGGCGTCGAGCGTCTCGTTGGTCATCGTGTTCACGAGCGTGACGCGATCGTTCACCAACTGCGCAAGATCCTTGTCGCCGGTGGACACCACCACGCGCATGCCGAGTTCGGAGGCGCGTTTGGCCAGCGTGCCGATCACGTCGTCGGCTTCCACGCCGTCGATCATGAGCAGCGGCCAGCCCATGGCTCGCACCGCTTCGTGAATCGGTTCAATCTGGACGCGCAGGTCGTCGGGCATCGACGGACGGTTCGCCTTGTACTCGGGGTACCAGTCATCGCGAAACGTCTTGCCCTTGGCGTCGAAAACGCAGGCGCTATACTCTGCATGTACATCTTTACGCATGCGACGCAGCATGTTGACGATGCCGTGGAGCGCGCCCGTGGGCTCGCCATTGGGGCCGCGCAAATCCGGCAGGGCGTGATAGGCTCGATAAAGATAACTCGAACCATCGACCAATAAGAGCGTCTTACCTTCCAGACTTTGCTGTTCCGACATATGACCAAGAGAAGAAAAGTGATACCGAGTCTGCGCATGCTGGCAGACCATGAGCGCGCCACAGCCAAGAAGGCGCGCGCGTCGTGGCAGATGTTCACGATTATGGCAGAGTTCATTGAGGCGACCGAGTACCTGTCCGAGATCCGGCCCGCCGTGAGCATCTACGGCAGCGCGCGCATCAAACCCAAGTCGCCGTTCTACAAACTGACGATGACCATCGCCCGCAAGTTCTCCGACAGCGGCTTTGCGGTGATCTCCGGCGGCGGCCCCGGCATCATGGAGGCCGCCAACAAGGGTGCGCATGGCGGCGCCTCGCCGACGGTGGGCCTGAACATCGAGCTGCCGCACGAACAAAAGGGCAATCAGTATCAGGACATCTCGCTGCGTTTTCGGCACTTCTTCACGCGCAAAGTCACGTTCGTGAAGAACTCGGATGCCTTCATCATCATGCCGGGTGGCTTCGGCACGCTTGACGAGTTGTCCGAAGTGCTCACGCTCATCCAGACGCAGAAATCGCGCCACGTGCCGGTGATTCTGGTCGGCACGGAGTTCTGGAAAGGGCTGCTCGATTGGGTGCGCTCGACGATGCTGCCGATGGGCCTCATCGGCGAGAAGGATCTCGATCTGGTACAGGTCATCGACGATCCTGACGAGATTCTCAAGGCCGTGTTCGACTTCTACGACGGACACATCGAGCCCGAGACCGAGACGAGCGAGAAGATGTTCTATCTGTAACGCTTTCCCGAAAGCTTCAATGCTTCAAAAGAAAACGGCGCCGCAAGGCGCCGTTTCTCATTCTGCCGAGCCGGTCAGACGGCTATCTCAGCAGCCGGTCTCGCGCGGCGTGGTCTCGACTTCCAGCCCGAAGAACGGACGCAGACGCGTGCCGAACACGTTGCCGAAGAACGCCGCCACCAGCCACAGCCAGCCGTGCAGACTGCCCGAGATGATGCCGCTGAAGTACGCGCCGATATTGCAGCCGTACGCCAGACGCGCGCCGTAGCCGAGCAACAACCCGCCCACGACTGCGGCGAGCAGCGAGCGCACGGGAATCTTCCAGATCGGTGCGAACTTGCCGGCAATCGAGGCGGCAGCCAGCGCGCCGAGGATGATGCCGATGTCCATCACCGTGGTGACGTCCTGCGCGACCGGCGCGTTCAGCACGGCCGTCTGTTTGGCCCAGTACGGCCACGACGCCACGTCCACGCCCATCGCCATGAAGGCCTTGGCGCCCCACAGAGCGAACGCCGACGTAACACCCCAAGGACGACCGGCCAAGGCAAGCGTCGCGAAATTGAGCAGCACGAGTGCCAGAGCACCCCACAGCAACGGCCACGGACCGCGCAACAGTGCCGGGCGGCCCTTGGCGCTTTGCGTCATCGGCACACCGACCACACGGCCATGACGGCGCTTCTCGGCCCACAACGTGAACACGCCGATGGCGGCGAACAAGGCGAGATTGGCGATCAGTGCCGGCCACAGGCCCCACACCTTCACCAGCGACACCGGCTTGATGTGCGGCAGCGATTCCCACCAAGGCAGGTGTGCCGTCGCGACCACCGAGCCAACGATGAACGCCGCGAGCGTGACGATCATGCGCGTGCTGCCACCGCCTACGGTATAGAGCGTGCCCGATGCACACCCGCCGCCGAGCTGCATACCCACGCCGAAGATAAACGCCCCGAAGGCCACCGATACGCCTACCGGCGAGACTAGCCCCACGACCTTGTTGCCGAACAATGTGCCGTCGGCCAGCGCCGGGAAGAAAAGCACGACGCCGACGGCGAGCATCACCATCTGCGCGCGCAAACCGGCGCCGCGACGGTCCGCGATGAATACGCGCCACGCCGACGTAAAGCCGAATGCGGCGTGATAAAGCGCAACGCCAAGCAGTGCGCCCACACCGGCAAGGGCGGCCTGCTTCGGGCCAACCGTGGCTTGCAGATAGACGATGCCGATAGCAATCAGCACCAGCGCGATGGCCAGCGGACGTGCGTTATACGACGTAGGGGACGACGGCGAGGGGGGCGCCGTTTTGACGGCGGCCGAGGCGGCAGAAGACGACATGGCTTGCAAACTCCGAAAATGCAGATGGGTGGCACCGGGCCACCCATTGAGACAACTTCGCAGGATGCCAGAAGCCTTCGCCCTCGAAAACGAACGATTCGTGATTCCCTTATAAGCTCAGGTAATAAGCAAATCGTCGCAATGCACTTCAGTTTCGCAGCGTGGCACGCGCGCCGTTGTTATCAATTGTGAAGAAACACGCTGAAACTGCCGGAACGCAAGCAACCACGGTGCTTGGCGCCATATTTCACGATGCGAAGTGAGGCACGTTTGATAGAATGCACATATTGGAACCCACTGCGTCGTCACGCCGCACAGCCGCCCCGGCACGGATGCGTTCCCGCCCTCGGAGAATAATGATGAAAACGCTCTTGTCACGCGCCCTCCCCCTGGCCCTTGGCGCCAGTCTGCTGTTCGCCGGTCAGGTTTTCGCGCAGGACGCCAACGAGACTTCCGCGCAAGCCGCCAAACGCGAAGCCGACGCGCGCGCTGCGGCGACCAGCACGTCGACGGTCGACGTCAATCAGGAACGCAAGCCGAGCTTTTACGTCGACGACAAGGGCACCACCGTGACCGAGTACCGCGATCGCGGCAAGCCCACCGAAATCGATGTGCATTCGCGCTTCGGCACGAATTACCAACTGACGACACCGCAGGACAATGCGCCGAAGATCCGCGACAACACGTCGCAAACCGATCGTCTGCCCTCTGTCGGCCTGAAGTTCTGATACCTGCCGCAGGGGTCTCCACCGAGACCTCTGTTATCCTGCCCCACTCACCGCTGCCACGCGGGCGCCAATGTTTTCCGCCCGCGCCTCAGCTTTCGCCAAGCGGCCCGTTGCACGTGCGCGGGCCGTTTGTTTGAGTCTTATCCACCCGACGCACGCATGGCCGTTTTCACTTCCGTCTCGCCCGAGCAGCTCGATCAGTGGCTGCAACGCTACGATTTGGGGAAAGTTCTCGACTTTCGGGGCATCAGCTCCGGCATCGAGAACACCAATTACTTCCTGACGACCGAGCGCGGCGAGTTCGTCCTGACGCTGTTCGAGAAGCTCACCGCCACGCAATTGCCGTTCTATCTGCAATTGATGGGACATCTGGCCCACCACAGCGTGCCGGTGCCCGACCCGATTCCGGATCGCACGGGTGAGATTCTCGGTGAGTTGAATGGCAAGCCCGCGACCATCGTGACCAAGCTGGCGGGCCGCTCGGAACTGGCGCCCACGCCCGCGCACTGCGCTCATGTCGGCGCGATGCTCGCGCGCATGCATCTGGCCGGGCGCGACTACACGCTGGAGCAGGCCAATCTGCGCAGCCTGCCTTGGTGGCGCGAAGCCGCGCCGGCGGTCAAGCCGTACCTGAGCGCCGCGGAGCTCGCCCTGCTGGAAAGCGAAATGGCGCATCAGGAAGCGTTTTTCGCCAGCGACGACTATCGCGGCATGCAGTCAGGCCCGTGCCATTGCGACCTGTTCCGCGACAACGTGTTGTTCGACAAGGACGAAGATGGTGCACCGCGTCTGGGCGGCTTCTTCGACTTTTACTTTGCCGGCTGCGACAAGTGGTTGTTCGATCTTGCCGTGACCGTCAACGACTGGTGCTGCGATCTGAGCACGGGCGTGCTCGACGACGCCCGCGTGCATGCGATGTTGCGTGCGTATGAGACCGTGCGTCCCCTCACCGACATCGAGGCGTCGCACTGGCGCGACATGCTCAGAGCGGGTGCGCTGCGCTTCTGGCTCTCGCGCCTGTATGATTTTCATCTGCCGCGCGCGGCCGAGATGCTGAAACCGCACGATCCGGGGCATTTCGAACGAATCCTGCGCGAACGCATCGAAGCCGTTTCCATTCCCTGGCTGTGACCCGACGCCCAATCGGAGCAAATCGAACCCTATGCAATTGCTTGAAGTCCCGCCGAAGAGTGGTTATGTGTGGCTGCGCCAGGGTATCTGGCTATTCCGCAAGAACCCGCTCGCCATTCTGACGCTGCTCTTCGCCTATCTGTTCGGCGTGATGCTGCTCTCGATCCTGCCGGTCGTGGGCGCGTTTTTGCCGCTACTGTTCATTCCCGGCCTGTCGGTCGGTTTTATGGCGGCGTGTCGCGACATCATCAAAAACAAGCCTGTCCTGCCGCCCGTGCTGCTCGACGGGTTCCGCGGCCACGGCAAGGACGTGGCGCGCCGGCTGCTCGCGCTGGGCGGCTACTACATCGCCGCGATGATCGTGGTGTTTCTGTTCTCCGCGCTCTTCGACGACGGCGACCTGCTGGGCAAGATGCTGTTCGGCACCCGCATCGACGAAGACTCGCTCGTGGGCGGCTCAATGCCGCAGGCCATGTTGGCGGCAGCCGTCGCCTACGTGCCGGTCGCGATGGCGTTCTGGTTCGCGCCGGTGCTCGTGGCCTGGCATGACGTGTCGCCCGTTAAGGCGCTGTTTTTCAGCTGGACCGCCTGCGTGCGAAACATCCGCGCGTTTGTCGTCTACGGTATCTGCACGGCGCTTGTCGCCACGGTGCTGCCGGTGATCATCGCGCTGGTGATGACGGTGATTGGCGCAGGCAAGTACGCGATGATCGTGCTGATGCCCTACTCGATCCTGTTCACCGCCGTGCTGTATTGCTCGTTCTACGCGAGCTATCGCGGCTGTTTCGGCGTGCAGGAAATCGGCGCGATCGATCCGAACGTGGCACCGCCGGAGGCGTAAGCCGCCGACGCTAGTCAGTACAAAACAAAGGGCACCCTCGGGTGCCCTTTGTTCATCTGAGGGAGTGCAGGCAAGCGATCATTCGATCGGCTGAAGCTTCGCCACCGCCAGTGCAAGCCACTTTTCACCGTGGCGGCCGAACTTCACATGCGCACGCGCTTCATCGCCCGCGCCTTCCAGCCCGATGATCTTGCCTTCGCCGAACTTGGTGTGGAATACGCCCTGCCCGACCTTGAAGCCAGTCCCGGCCGAGCGGGAGCGGTCTGCCAGCGCCTGCTCCGACTTCGTGGCCGCCCATTCTTCCTGACGCGGCGCGCTCACCTGCGGACGCGAGAACCAGTCACGCCCCCATGCCGGTTCGGTCTGGGCCGCACGCGCGCCCGGCTGGGCACGCGGCGTCAGAAATTTCAGCACTTCCTCGGGAATTTCTTCGAAGAAGCGCGAGCGCACGTTGTAGCGCGTCTGGCCATGCAGCATGCGGCTTTGCGTGAACGACAGGTACAGGCGCTCCTTGGCCCGCGTGATCGCCACGTACATCAGGCGACGCTCTTCTTCGAGCCCATCAAGCTCCTGCGCGCTGTTTTCGTGCGGGAACAGCCCTTCTTCAAGCCCCGTCACGAAGACTGCCGTGAACTCCAGCCCCTTGGCGGCGTGCACGGTCATCAGTTGCACGGCGTCCTGCCCGGCTTCGGCCTGATTGTCACCGGCCTCGAGTGAGGCGTGCGACAGGAAGCCCGCCAGCGGCGTCATCTCCACCGGCGTATCGGCATCGACCACGCCATCGGGCGAGGCCAGTACATCGGGCGCCCCCGGCAGCGCGGGGCGCATGGCGATCAGGCGGGCGGGGGCATCCAGCCCATAGCCCTCTTCCGCGATGAACGCCGTGGCCGCATGCACCAACTCCTGCAAGTTCTCGATGCGGTCCTGACCTTCCTTTTCTGACTGGTAATGCGTGATCAGCCCGCTGGCATCGACCACATGCGTCACCACTTCCGGCAACGTCAGGCGCTCCGTCTCGCGGCGCATCTGTTCGATCAGGCGCACGAACGCCGTCAGATTGGTGCCCGCCTTGCCGGTCATATAGGGCACGGCGGCGTACATCGAGCAGTTGTACAAGCGGGCCGCGTCGGCCAGTTGTTCGAGCGAACGCGCCCCGATACCGCGTGTCGGGAAATTGACCACACGCACGAACGCCGTGTCGTCATTCGGATTCTCGATGAGTCGCAGATAGGCAAGCGCGTGCTTCACCTCCTGACGCTCGAAGAAGCGCAGGCCGCCATAAACACGATACGCAATGCCCGCGCCCACGAGCGCGTGCTCCATCACCCGCGACTGGGCGTTGCTGCGATAGAGAATGGCGACGTCCTGCCGCGACAGCCCTTGCGCCACGAGCGCCTTGATTTCCTCGACCAGCCAGCTCGCTTCCTGAAGATCGGTTGCGGCCTCATAAACGCGAATCGGCTCGCCATGCCCCGCATCGGTGCGCAGATTCTTGCCCAGACGGCGGGCGTTGTTCGAAATCAGCGCATTGGCGGCGTCAAGAATATTGCCGTGCGAGCGGTAGTTCTGTTCCAGCTTGATCATGTACCGAACGCGGAATTCGCGCTCGAAGTCGGCCATATTGCCGACGTTAGCACCACGAAACGCGTAAATACTCTGATCATCGTCGCCCACAGCGAACACCGCGCTGTTGCCGCCCGCCAACATCTTGAGCCAAGCGTATTGGAGCTTGTTCGTATCCTGAAACTCATCAACGAGAATGTGGCGGAAGCGCGTCTGGTAATGCACCCGCAGCGGTTCGTTGTGCTTGAGCAACTCGAAACAGCGCAGCAGCAGCTCGGCGAAATCGACCACGCCCTCGCGCTGGCATTGCTCCTGATACGACGCGTACAGCTCGACAAACTTCTGGTTGAACGCGTCGTTGGCCTCGACCTCGTGCGGGCGCAGGCCCTGCTCTTTGGCGTTATTGATGAAATACTGGAGATTCTTGGGCGGAAACTTCTCGTCGTCGACATTGGCGGCCTTCATCATCCGCTTGATGGCGGAGAGCTGGTCGGCCTGATCAAGGATCTGGAAGCTCTGCGGCAGCCCAGCGTCGCGAAAATGCGCGCGCAGCATCCGGTTGCACAGCCCGTGGAAGGTGCCGATCCACATGGCGCGGGGGCTGATCGGGAGCATCGCGCCAAGGCGCGCCTGCATTTCCTTGGCGGCTTTGTTCGTAAAAGTCACCGCCAGAATGCCGGCGGGGCCCACGTGGCCTTGCTGGATCAACCACGCGATACGGGTGGTTAGCACGCGCGTTTTGCCGGAACCCGCACCCGCGAGAATCAGGGCAGGCTCGTCGGGCAGGGTCACGGCGGCCAGTTGTTCCGGGTTCAGATTAGCTAGCAAATCGGGCATGTCGGGAATGATTTTCGAGTGAAGCCCGATTATAAATCCTGCTGCGGCGCGGAAAACGCCCCGAATCTTTTATAATTCAAGGTTTCACGCATTACACGGTCATCCAATCCATGAGCGACAGCGACAATACGCTTGCCAAGAGCTTCGAGCCGCAGGACGTCGAAGCCCACTGGGGCCCCGAATGGGAACGCCGGGGCTATGCCCGGCCGACGTTCGACGACGCCCGCGAAGATTTCAGCATCCAATTGCCGCCGCCGAACGTTACCGGCACGCTGCACATGGGGCACGCGTTCAACCAGACGATCATGGATGGTCTGACGCGATATCACCGCATGAAAGGCGCCAACACCCTCTGGGTACCGGGCACCGACCATGCCGGCATTGCCACGCAGATCGTCGTCGAGCGCCAGCTCGACGCGCAGAAAGTCTCGCGCCACGACCTCGGCCGCGAGAAGTTCGTCGAGCGCGTGTGGGAATGGAAAGAAAAGTCGGGCAACACGATCACCGGGCAGGTTCGCCGCCTGGGCGCCTCGATCGACTGGAGCCGCGAATACTTCACGATGGACGACAAAATGTCCCAGGCCGTGCGCGACGTCTTCGTCACGCTGCACGAGCAGGGGCTGATCTATCGTGGCAAGCGTCTCGTGAACTGGGAATCGACCCTGCTCACGGCCGTGTCCGATCTGGAAGTGGTGAGCGAGGAAGAAGAAGGCTCGCTGTGGCATATCCGCTACCCGCTCGCTGACGGCTCGGGCTCGCTCACGGTCGCGACCACGCGCCCGGAAACGATGCTGGGCGACGTCGCGCTGATGGTTCACCCGGAAGACGAGCGCTACAAGCACCTGATCGGCCAGATGGCCAAGCTGCCGCTCTCGGACCGCGAAATCCCGATCATCGCCGACGATTACGTCGACCTCGAATTCGGCACGGGCGTGGTGAAGGTCACGCCGGCGCACGACTTCAACGACTACGCGGTCGGTCAGCGTCACAACCTGCCGCAAATCAGCATTCTCACGCTCGACGCGAAGATCAACGAGAACGGCCCGGAAAAGTACCGTGGCCTCGACCGTTTCGACGCGCGCAAGCAAATCGTTGCCGATCTGGACGCCCAGGGCCTGCTCGAATCGGTCAAGGCGCACAAGCTGATGGTGCCGCGCAGCGACCGCACGGGCACGGTCATCGAGCCGATGCTCACCGACCAGTGGTTCGTGGCGATGAGCAAGCCGGCGCCGGAAGGTACGTTCCATCCGGGCAAGTCGATCACCGAAACCGCGCTCGACGTCGTGCGCAGCGGTGAAATCAAGTTCGTGCCCGAGAACTGGACGACCACGTACAACCAGTGGCTCGAAAACATTCAGGACTGGTGCATCTCGCGTCAGCTCTGGTGGGGTCACCAGATTCCGGCGTGGTACGACGATGCGGGCAACATCTACGTCGCACGTTCGGAAGAAGAAGCCATCGCCAAGGCGAGCGCCGCCGGCTACACCGGCGCACTCAAGCGCGACGAAGACGTGCTCGACACGTGGTTCTCGTCGGCGCTGGTGCCGTTCTCGTCGCTGGGCTGGCCGCAGGAAACGCCGGAACTCAAGCACTTCCTGCCGTCGTCGGTACTCGTGACCGGCTTCGACATCATCTTCTTCTGGGTGGCGCGCATGGTCATGATGACCACGCACTTCACCGGCAAGGTGCCGTTCAAGACGGTGTACGTGCACGGGCTCGTGCGCGATGCCGAAGGCCAGAAGATGTCCAAGTCGAAGGGCAACACGCTCGACCCGATCGACATCGTCGACGGCGTGACGCTCGACGCCTTGCTGGCCAAGCGCACCACCGGGCTGATGAACCCGAAGCAGGCGGCGACCATCGAGAAGAAGACGCGCAAGGAATTCCCGGAAGGCATCGCGCCGTTCGGCACCGATGCGCTGCGCTTCACGTTCGCGTCGATGGCCACGCTGGGCCGCAACATCAATTTCGATCTGGCGCGCTGCGAAGGCTATCGCAACTTCTGCAACAAGCTCTGGAACGCTACGCGTTTCGTGCTGATGAACTGCGAAGGTCAGGACTGCGGCATGGCGCCGTGCGTGGGCGACTGCGGTCCGGAAGGTCAACTCGATTTCTCGCGCGCCGACCGCTGGATCGTGTCGCTGTTGCAGCGCGTGGAAGCCGACGTCGCGAAGGGCTTCGCCGACTACCGTTTCGACAACATCGCCACCACGATCTACAAGTTCGTGTGGGACGAGTATTGCGACTGGTACGTCGAACTGGCCAAGTGGCAGATTCAGAACGGCACGCCGGCGCAGCAACGCGCCACGCGCCGCACCCTGCTGCGCGTGCTTGAGACTGTGCTGCGTCTGGCGCATCCGGTGATTCCGTTCATCACCGAAGCGCTGTGGCAGAAGGTGGCACCGCTTGCCGGGCGCTACCCCGCCGACAAGGCACCGGGCGAAGCCAGCATCATGGTGCAGCCGTATCCGGTGGCCGATGCCAGCAAGATCGACGAGGGCGACGAAGCGTGGATGCAGCAGTTGAAGGCCGCTGTCGACGCGTGCCGTAACCTGCGCGGCGAGATGAATCTTTCGCCGGCACTGCGTGTGCCGCTGCTGGTCGCGGGCGACGTCGACTTCCTCAAGTCGATTGCTCCGTACCTGCAAACGCTGGCCAAGCTTTCCGAAGTACAGGTGCTCGCCGACGAAGCCTCGCTTGACGCGCAAGCCGCTGGTGCACCGCTGGCCATCGTGGGTGCCAACAAGCTGGCGCTGAAGGTGGAGATCGATGTCGCCGCAGAACGCGAACGCCTCGGCAAGGAAGTCAAACGCCTTGAAGGCGAGATCGCGAAGTGCCACGGCAAGCTGTCCAACGAGAGCTTCGTGGCACGCGCCCCGGCTAACGTGGTGGAACTTGAGAAGCAACGATTGGTCGACTTTGAAGCGGTTCTCGGCAAATTGCAGGCCCAGCTCGCCCGCCTGCCCGCCTGAGATCTGCGCTATCCAAGAGGGAGATACCAATGAAAACAGTTGTCACCAAAGCCGTTTTCCCCGTTGCGGGCCTCGGCACCCGATTCCTCCCGGCGACCAAGGCGAGCCCGAAGGAAATGTTGCCGGTCGTCGACAAGCCACTGATTCAGTACGCGGTCGAAGAAGCGGCAGCGGCCGGCATCACCGAGATGATTTTCGTCACGGGTCGTAACAAGCGCGCGATCGAAGATCACTTCGACACCGCGTTCGAACTCGAATACGAACTCGAAACGAAGCAGAAGCTTGCACTGCTCGACGCCGTGCGCTCGATCAAGCCCGCGAACGTCGATTGCTTCTTCGTGCGCCAGCCCAAAGCACTGGGTCTGGGACACGCCGTGCTGTGTGCCGAAAAGCTCGTGGGCGACGAGCCGTTCGCGGTCATCCTCGCCGACGACTTGCTCGACGGCGAGCCGCCCGTGCTCAAGCAGATGGTCGATCTGTACAACCAGTATCACAACTCGATCATCGGCGTCGAAGAGATCCCCATCGAGCAAAGCCGCTCGTACGGCATTGTCGAAGGCAAGGAATGGGGCGAGACGGACATCGTCAAGCTGACCAACATCGTCGAGAAGCCGGCACCGGAAGTGGCGCCGTCGAACCTGGGTGTGGTGGGCCGCTACGTGCTGCGTCCGCGCATCTTCGATTGCATCCGTGAAATCGATCCGGGTGCCGGCGGTGAAATCCAGTTGACCGATGCCATTCAGAAGCTGCTGCACGACGAAGTCGTACTGGCCTATCGCTACAAGGGCACGCGTTTCGATTGCGGCAGCAAGCTGGGTTACCTGAAGGCGACGGTGGAATTTGCGCTGCGCCACCCGGAACTGAAGGACGCCTTCCGCGAGTATCTGCGCGATACGCACGGCGACCTCAAGTGATGTGTGTGCAGGGTCTGAGCCGGTGAGGCGTTATCAGCAAGGTCGCCGACAGGATCAGCACCAATGAAAAAGCCGACGGCATGTCCGTCGGCTTTTTTGTGTCTGCCGCGCCTGAGATGGCTTGATGGCGCGGCGGACGCCGCTTAACGGCGGCGCATCAGGAAGTAGAAGGTCTTTTCTTCTTCTCGCGATTCGAGCAACTCGTTGCCAGTCTGTTTCGCGAAGGCAGCGAAGTCGCGCGCCGAACCCGGGTCGGTCGCCACGATGCGCAGGACTTCGCCGCTCTGCATGTCGGCGAGTGCCTTCTTGGCGCGCAGAATCGGCAGCGGGCAATTCAGGCCGCGTGCGTCGACTTCTTTCTGGAATTCCATGCTCATGTCCCTCTTGTCGGTCTCATTCGTATTTTCTGCCGGGCGTTGCCCGGAAACGTCGATTCTACCGTAGTCGCCGCGCGCAGACTGTGATGCACGATCTCAGCCGGCAATCGACAACCGCGCCGACTCCACGTATTCGACCGGTAGATTGCGCCGTCGCAACCATTCCGCCACGGCGTGCCCCGTGCCGGCGGGCCATGGCCGCACTTGCTCCGGCGCGACCAGACGGAATTCCGCCAGTTCTTCCGAGAGAAGAATGTCGCCATCGCACACCGCGTGATAGGCGATGATCAGCTCGTTCTTGCGCATGAATTCGTAGACGCCGAGCAGCGAGATCGCATCGGTTTCGAGATTGGTCTCTTCCTTGATCTCGCGACGGATACCGTCTTCGGGCGTTTCGTCGCGCTCCAGAAAACCGGTGATCAGCGCGAACATGCCTTCCGTCCACGCGGCATTGCGGGCCAGCAGAATCTGTCCGCGATACTCGACGAGACCAGCCACGACCGGCAGCGGGTTATCCCAGTGGACGAAAGCGCAAGCCGTATCGGGACATGCCCGGCGAATGCGCCCGGCAACATCGCGTGAGTCGAGCGGGGAGGCACAGCGGGGACAAAAAGTGAGTTCGTTCATGATCGTTCTTCGGCGAATCCGAATATCTTAAATGAACTCATGACGCGCTGCACATTCGGTAATTTCCGGGACGTAGCGGGCCGGCGTCCCGAAATCCGAAGCGTATAATCGGCCGACGTCTTTCAACATTCGCCCCCGCCCCGTGTCAGACACTCCCCCCGCTTCCGAGGCGTCATCACCGCCCCCCAGCGCGCCATCCAGCGTGCCCCCTGCGGCCTCGCTGCCGATGAGAATCGCACGCACCGGCGCCCATCGTTCGCGCCGTCTGTGGCACAACTACGGCGTGTTCTGGCTAGGCGCGGTGCTCGTCGGTCTGGTGTCGGTGGCCTATGCGAAGCTGGTCGACTTCGGCTTCGAATTATTTCAGCGCATGCTGGCACACGGCTTCTGGCTGCCGCTGATCGTGACGCCACTGGGCGCTGCGCTCGCCATCTGGCTGACGCAAAAATTCTTCAAAGGCTCGGAAGGCAGTGGCATTCCGCAGGTCATCGCCACGCTTCAGGACGGCCGCCTCTCCCGGTCGCTGCTGACGCTGCGCATCATGTTCGGCAAGATCGCGATCTCGTTTCTCGGCATCCTGTGCGGCTTCACGATCGGACGCGAAGGCCCCACGGTGCAGATCGGCGCTTCGCTCATGTATGCGATGCGCCGCGGTTACCGCCGCAGCAGCGCTCACATTGAACGGCAGTTGACGCTGGCCGGGGCTGCGGCCGGGCTCGCGGCCGCCTTCAACACGCCGCTTGCCGGGGTGGTGTTTGCCATCGAAGAATTGAGCCGTAGTTTCGTTGCACGCAACAGCGGCACATTGATCACCGCGATCATCTTCTCCGGCGTTGTCGCACTCGGCTTGCAGGGCAACTATCTCTACTTCGGGCAGATCAAGGCGATCAGCGAATTCCAATGGACGCTGATCCCCGTGCTGATCTTCGCGAGCCTGCTGACCGGTGTAGCGGGCGGCTTGTTCTGCTGGCTGATGCTCAACGTGCCGCGCTGGATGCCTGCGTCGCTCGTGGGTATGCGGCGCGCGCATCCGGTGCGCTTTGCCTTCCTGTGCGGGGTCGTGATTGCCGTGATTGGCATCGTCTCCGGCGGCACCACGTTCGGCAGCGGTTACGCCGAGGCACGCGGGCTGCTCGAATCGCACGAAGCGCTCTCGCCGCTCTACGCGCTGCTGAAATTCGGCGCGTTGTCCGTGTCGTATCTGTCGGGAATTCCGGGCGGTATCTTTGCCCCGTCGCTCGCGATCGGCGCGGGGCTGGGCAATGTGATGTCGCACGTCACGGCCGTGGTGCCGTTGCCTGCGATGGCCGCGCTGTGCATGGTGGGTTATCTGGCGGCAGTGACGCAATCGCCGATCACGTCGTTCGTGATCGTCATGGAGATGATCGACGGCCACCAGATGGTCATCCCGCTCATGGCCGTTGCGTTGCTCGCCACGCAAGTCTCGAAGGCGTTCTCGCCATCGTTCTATCACACGCTCGCGCACCGGTTTCTCACGCCGGAGACGCCGGCGACGCCGAAGGGTTAGGATGCCAGGAGCATCGCTCTCCCGGCACGATTAAGCGTCGAGACGCCGGATAGCCTCCTCAATTACGGTATGACGAATGGCGCGCAAGCAGCGCATTTCCCCACCAAACGTTGCCGCTAGTTCCGGGCCTTTTTTCCATACAAGCTTGTCAGGCAAAAACTGTACGATCGAACAGAATTGGATGAAAACGAGGGATATCTCACGAAAACTGTTCGATCAAATAGTTTTTATTGCCGAACAAACTCACCCTGCCACACTCAGCGCCCGAATATCGGCTGCCAGACGCTCGACCGTCTCCGGACGCGTGTCCCAGGCGCACATGAAGCGGCAACCGCCTGCGCCGATGAACGTGTAGAACTTCCACCCCTTGGCGCGCAGCGCTTCGATCACGTGCAGCGGCAACTCGGCAAAGACTGCATTGGCCTGCGTCTCGAACATGATCGAGACCCCCGGCACGTCGCGAATCCGTTGGGCCAGCAATTGCGCCATCGCATTTGCGTGCCGCGCGTTGCGCAACCAGACATCGTTTTCGAGCATGCCCAGCCACGGCGCGGAAATGAAGCGCATTTTCGACGCGAGCTGTCCGGCCTGCTTCACCCGATACGCGAAATCTTCCGCCAGCGCGCGGTTGAAGAACACCACCGCTTCGCCGACCGGCAACCCGTTCTTCGTCCCCCCAAAGCACAGCACGTCGACCCCGGCGCGCCACGTCACATCGCCCGGATGGCAGCCGAGCGTCGCGACAGCGTTCGCGAACCGCGCACCGTCCATATGCACGCGCAGATTGCGTCGCTTGGCGACCGAGGCAATCGCCTTGACTTCATCGACCGAGTACACCGTGCCGACTTCTGTCGCCTGCGTGAGCGTGACCACCTTGGGCTTCGGAAAGTGAATATCGGAGCGGCGGCTAATCACCGACTCGACGGCATCCGGCGTGAGCTTGCCGTCGTTCTCGCGGCCGCGTGCGGTCAGCAGCTTGGCGCCGTTGGAGAAGAATTCCGGACCACCGCACTCGTCCGTCTCGACGTGTGCCAGTTCATGGCAGATGACCGAGTGATACGACTGCGAGAGCGACGCCAGCGCCAGTGAATTGGCTGCCGTGCCGTTGAAAACGAAGAACACCTCGCAATCGGTATCGAACAGCGTGCGAACACCGTCGCAAACGCGCTGCGTCCACGTGTCGTCGCCGTAGGCCACTTCGTGACCGCTGGCATTGGCTTCGGTGAGATAGTGCAGCGCCTCCGGGCAGATGCCCGCGTAGTTATCCGAGGCGAAGTGTTGCGGCACGTCCTGCGCAGCGTGAGCCGCGGGATGTGCGGCGTTGGTGGAAGGCGTGGAATTCGTGGAATTGGCGGGGTGTTGCGACATGACGACCTCTTCAATGCAACGGGGATCGCCGGTCGACCCCCGACCTTGGGCCTTGCGGCCGGCTTACTCGGGACGCGGGTCCGACCAGAGCGTGCCGCCCGTGGCCCAGTTCTCGCGTTTGGTATCGGTAATGATGATGTCGACCGATTCCGGCGAGCAACCGAGGGTCTCGACCGCTGCTGCGGTCACGGCCTTCACGAATGCGCGCTTTTGATCGACCGTACGGCCTTCGAACAACTCGACGTGAAACGTTGGCATTGCTATCTCTCTCCTGATGTTGTTGTCGTGACTCGTTCAGATCCGATGCGGCTCACTGTGATGCCATGCAATCAGTCTCGAAACGAGCCGTCCATTCTATCGAGTTTGCGCAGCAATGCGGGCCACTCCATCTCGCCCTCGATGGCACCGCCGTCTTCAAGTTGCACGGCCGTCTTGTCCTGCACCGCAGCGCTTGGCAGATAAGGCGGCGCGCCGCCCACGAGCGCCTGCAACTGAATTTCACACGCTTTGATCAAAGTCGCCATCAACACGAAGGCTTCTGCGACCGTACGGCCAACCGTGAGCGTGCCGTGATTGCGCAACAGCATCGCCGGATACGCCCCGAGCGACGCCACCAGACGCTCGCCCTCCGACGGCGAAAACGCCAGACCCTCGTAGTCGTGATAGCCGATCCGCTCGTGAAAACGCAGCGCATGTTGCGAGATCGGCAGCAGGCCGTGCGGCTGAATCGAGACGGCGATGCCTGCCGTGTTGTGCAGATGCATGACGCAAACGGCGTCCGGGCGAGCCGCATGCACCGCGCCGTGCAGCGCAAAGCCCGTGACATTCACGGGATGTTCGCTGTCGCCGACAATCTCGCCGTCCATCGTGATCTTCACGAGATTCGACGCCGTCACTTCATCGAACGCCAGTCCGAACGGATTGATCAGAAAGTGTCCGGGCTCGCCGGGCACCATGGCCGAGATATGGGTATAGATGAGATCGTCCCAGCCGTGCATCGCCACGAGCCGGTAGCACGCTGCGAGGTCGACACGCATGCGCTGCTCGGCGTCGCTCATGCCCGTGGCAGCCTTGCGGCCCGCCTGCAATGTAAAAGCCATGTGAAATGCTCCTGCGCAAAGTGGGAAGCGCCGCTCAAGCGGCGCACTCAGGGAGCGCGTTCAAGCGAGCGCCGCCAGTCCCAGACGAAGCCAACGGCACCGAGCGCGAGCACGGCCGTAGCGCACAACAGCGCCGCCGTGAAGCTGCCGGTCGTCTCGACCAGCGGTGCAGCCACCAGCGGCCCGACGATCTGCCCGATGCCGTAGGATGCCGTCACAAGCCCGATCAGGCCATTGGCATTGTCCCCACGCAGCCGGCGGCACTCACGCACGGTATAGACCGTGATCGCCGTGAACGGCAGGCCGACGAGCACGCTGCCCAACGCGAAGCCCACAACGTTCGGCAAGACGATCCCGATGCCCACGCCCAGCCCCTGCATGACGTAGCAGGCGGCCAGCAACAGGCGGTTGTCCCACGACACAGGCGCACGCGCGCCGATGATCGCGCCGGGAATCACCATCAGGCCGAGCAGCGGGAAAAACAGATCGGGCCACGGCGAACCGGGCAACGCGTGACGCGCAATCACCGGCAGGAACGTCGCCGTAATGATGTAGCCGAACCCGGCGAAGCTATAGAACACGGTAATCGGAATCACGTTCTCGCCGCTGCCGTGATTGACGGCATGCGGCGCTGCATGAGCGGGGGCATCGCCCTCCGGCTTGACTGCGGCGGACGCGGCGGACGCATCGGCCGCATCGGGGACGAACGTGCGCCAGATCACCGCCAGCAACACCAGCGCAAGTACGCCGCACAGCAACCAGCCACCACGCGCCGGCCAGCCGAATGCGCTGTTCAGATTGGCGAGCAAGCCGGTCACGACGATGCCTGCTCCCGGCCCCGCGAAGATCACGCCGCCCAGACTCGGCATGCGCAACTCGCCCAGCTTGCGAAAGCCCCATCCCGCCGAGAACACCATCGCCCATGCGCTCATCACACCGGCCAGTGTGCGCACGATCGCCCACACCATGAACGACTCCAGCAGCCCCATGGCGAGCGTGAGTACGACCGTCGCGGCGAGGGCAAAACGAATCAGGAATGTCGGCGTGAAACGCAGCCACATGCACGAGAGTGCACCGATGAAATAGCCGGCGTAGTTGAGCGATGCCAGCCAACTGCCGTGCTGAATGTCGACGAGATGCTCGTGCAACATGAGCGGCAGCATCGGCGTGAAGGCGAAGCGGCCGATGCCCATCGCGATCGACAACGCGAGCATGCACGACAGCGCAATGCGCCATGCCGCGCGTTCCGGCGACGGTTGATGCGACGAGGCAGGTCGGGCGGAATCGGCGAGTGTGGCTGACATGGCGTTGGCTAACCCGCGAACGGGCGTATCAGGGGCTCGGAAGATGTGCAGTCCGAAACGCGAGAGTCGGTGCACGCAGGCTCAGTCAGCGCTATCCGCTCACGTCGATGCCCACTATCGTGCCGAATACTTTACATGGAAAACATCACCGAATGCGATTGTTCCCCTAAGGCATCAGGGGCAATCGGTGCGCCATCGCGACACCCATGCAAAACGCGCGCCGAAGCGCGCGTTTGCGAAAACATCCTGCCGAGCGAATGACAGCCGGGGTGTGCGTGGCGGCAGCCTAACGGCAAGCGCCGCCGCACGCCTCGATGTCACACCGGCATTACAGCTTGCCGGCCACCCAGCCCTGCACGCCGGCGAGCGCCTGCGGCAGTTGCGACGGGTCGGTACCGCCCGCCTGTGCCATGTCGGGACGGCCGCCGCCCTTGCCGCCCACTTGCTGGGCCACAAAGTTGACCAGTTCGCCCGCCTTGACCTTGCTGGTGGCATCCGCCGTCACACCCGCGATCAGCGTGACCTTGCCGCCTTCGACGGCAGCCAGCACGATGGCTGCGCTCCCCAGCTTGTCCTTGAGCTTGTCCATCGTCTCGCGCAGGGTCTTGGCGTCGGCGCCTTCGAGTTGCGCGGCCAGCACCTTCAGGCCATTGACGTCCACAGCCTGCTCGACCAGTTCGTCACCTTGGTTCGACGCGAGCTTCGACTTGAGTGCTGCCAGTTCCTTCTCGAGCGATTTGACCTGCTCCTGCACCTGCGCGATACGCGGCGTCAGTTCGGCCGGCTGCGTCTTGAGTGCCGCTGCGGCTTCATTCACCTGATCGTCGAGCTTCTGCACGAAGCGCACCGAGTTGTCGCCGGTGATCGCTTCCACGCGACGGATACCGGCGGCAACACCGCCTTCCATCACGATCTTGAACAGGCCGATATCGCCCGTACGCGCCACGTGCGTACCACCGCACAGTTCACGCGACGAACCGATGTCGAGCACGCGCACTTCGTCGCCGTACTTCTCGCCGAACAGGGCCATCGCACCGCCCTTGACCGCGTCGTCGAACGACATCAGCGCAGCCTGCACCGGCGCATTGGCCAGCACTTCCGCATTGACGATGTCTTCCACACGGCGAATGTCGTCGGCGGTCATTGCCGCGTTATGAGCGAAGTCGAAACGCGTCTTGTCGGCGTCGACCAGCGAGCCCTTCTGTTGCACGTGGCCACCAAGCACTTCACGCAAGGCCTTGTGCATCAAGTGAGTCGCCGAGTGGTTGCGCACGGTGCGCGCGCGGCGCACCGCGTCGACTTGCGCCGTCACGGCCTCGCCCACCTTCAACTCGCCCGATTCGAGCTTGCCGTAGTGGCCGAACACGTCTGCCTGAATCTTCTGCGTGTCCGACACACCGAAACGTGCACCGGCCGTGGTGATCAAACCTTGATCGCCCACCTGACCACCCGACTCGGCGTAGAACGGCGTGGTATCGAGCACCACGATGCCCTGCTGACCGGCCTTGAGCGTGGTCACGCTCGTCCCGTCGACATACAGTGCCGTGACCTTCGCGCCTTCGAGGGCGAGGCGGTCATAACCTTGGAAGCGCGTCTTGTCGCCGTCGTATTCCAGCGCCGTGGCCATCTTGAACTTGCCGGCCGCACGGGCCTGCTCGCGCTGGCGCGCCATGGCGGCGTCAAAGGCGGCCTCATCGACCGTGATGCTGCGCTCGCGGCAGACGTCTGCCGTCAGATCGAGCGGGAAACCATACGTGTCGTGCAGCTTGAACGCGAGTTCGCCGTCGAGCGTCGTCACGCCGCGCTTGGCCAGATCGGCCAGCGCACCTTCGAGAATCTCCATGCCGTTCTCGATGGTTTCGCCAAAGCGCTCTTCTTCCTGCTTGAGCACGTCGGTCACGCGCTGCTGCGCCTGCGCCAGTTCCGGATAGGCCACGCCCATCTCGGCGACCAGATCCGGCACCAGCTTGTAGAAGAACGGTTGCTTGCGGCCAAGTTTGTAGCCGTGGCGGATCGCGCGGCGGATGATACGGCGCAGCACGTAGCCGCGGCCTTCATTGCCCGGAATCACGCCGTCGACAATCAGGAACGAGCACGCGCGGATGTGATCGGCGATCACCTTGAGCGAGTTCGCTGCCAGATCGGTCACGCCGGTCTCGCGGCCAGCAGCCTTGATCAGGTGCTGGAACAGATCGATTTCGTAGTTGCTGTGCACGTGTTGCAGCACAGCGGCGATGCGCTCCAGCCCCATGCCGGTGTCAACGCACGGCTTGGGCAGCGGGGTCATGTTGCCCTGCTCGTCGCGGTTGAACTGCATGAACACGAGATTCCAGATCTCGATGTAGCGGTCGCCGTCTTCTTCCGGCGATCCCGGCGGGCCACCCCACACGTCGGCGCCGTGGTCGAAGAAGATTTCCGAGCACGGACCGCACGGGCCGGTGTCGGCCATTTGCCAGAAGTTATCCGACGCGTAGCGCGCGCCCTTGTTGTCGCCGATGCGGATGATGCGCTCGGTCGGCACGCCGACTTCCTTCGCCCAGATGTCGTAGGCTTCGTCGTCTTCCTGATAGACGGTGACCCAGAGCTTGTCCTTGGGGAGCTGGTAGACCGTGGTCAGCAGTTCCCACGCGTACTGGATCGCTTCGCGCTTGAAGTAGTCGCCGAACGAGAAGTTGCCCAACATCTCGAAGAACGTATGGTGACGGGCGGTGTAGCCCACGTTCTCCAGATCGTTGTGCTTGCCGCCGGCGCGCACGCTGCGCTGTGCCGTGGTCGCTCGCTTGTAGGGGCGCGTCTCAAGCCCGAGGAAGACGTCCTTGAACTGCACCATGCCGGAGTTCGTGAACAGCAGCGTGGGGTCATTGGACGGCACGAGGCTCGACGAGCGCACGATCGTGTGGCCCTTCGACTCGAAGAAGTTAAGAAATTTTTCCCGAATGTCTGCGACTTTCATAGCGTGCTTGAGAGCGTGGGGGCCGGGCTGGCTGCGCCTGGCGGGATATTTTGCAAACTTTTGATTATACGGGAAATCGGCACCCACACAGCGTCGGCGCGCCAACCGCAGTGCGAAACGGCGCTGGTCAGACGCCGAGACTCCGCCATAGACTCTTCGCCACAAGTTCCGCATTGCAAAACAATGTTTCGCACATGACGTGCCACGCCGTCACCGTGCGAAGCGATCAAGGAGAGAGATAACGATGGGCGCGCTGAGTCATATCCGGGTGCTGGACCTTTCACGTGTGCTGGCCGGTCCGTGGGCCACGCAGAATCTGGCCGATCTGGGCGCGGACGTGATCAAGGTCGAGCGTCCCGGCGTGGGCGACGACACACGCAGCTGGGGGCCGCCCTACCAGCGCGATGCCGAAGGCAACGATACCGCCGAAGCCGCCTACTACCTCGCGGCAAACCGCAACAAGCGCTCGCTCACGCTGGATATCTCGCGCCCCGAGGGGCAGGCCATCGTCCGTGCGCTCGCCGCGCAAAGCGATGTCGTCGTCGAGAACTACAAAGTGGGCCAGCTCGCGAAGTACGGTCTGGACTACGCCTCGCTCAAAGCGGTCAAACCCGATCTCGTCTACTGCTCAGTCACGGGCTTCGGCCAGAACGGCCCGCACGCGTCACGCGCCGGTTACGACTTCATCATTCAGGGGATTGGCGGCTTCATGAGCATCACGGGCGAGCGTGACGGCTTGCCCGGCGGTGGCCCGCAAAAGGCTGGCGTGGCGATTGCCGACCTGATGACCGGCATGTACGCGAGTCTGGCGATCATGGCCGCCCTCACCCATCGCGACCGCACCGGCGTAGGCCAGTACATCGACATGGCGCTGCTCGACACGCAGGTTGCCATGCTCGCCAACATGAACACCAACTACCTCGCCAGTGAAAAGGCGCCCGTGCGCTGGGGCAACGCGCATCCGAACATCGTGCCATATCAGACGTTCCAGACGGGTGACGACGGCTGGATCATCGTCGCCGTGGGCAACGACGGTCAGTTCCGCAGGTTCGTGGAAGCCGGTGAAGAAACCGCGCTCGCCGACGACGTGCGCTTTGCCACCAATCCGGCGCGTGTTCGCCATCGTGAAGTGCTGGTGCCGATCCTCGTCGAGATGGTGCGCAAGTTCGGCAAGGACGTCTGGATCAACAAGCTCGAAGCCGCAGGCGTGCCGTGCGGCCCGATCAACACGCTGCCGGAAGTGTTTGCCCACCCGCAGGTGGTCGCACGGGAAATGGCCATCGAATTGCCGCATCCGTCAGGCGGCGTCGCGCGCCTCGTGGCCAGCCCGATGAAGATGAGCGAAACCCCGCCGGTCGCACGCACGGCACCGCCCACGCTCGGCCAGCACAGCGACGATATCCTGCGCGAACGTCTGGGGTTCGACGACGCGAAGATCACGGCGCTGCGCGAGACCGGCATCGTCTGAAGCAAAAAAGGCCCGTCGCGAAGTCATCCGCGACGGGCCCATCTACCGGCGCGACCCACGTCACGCGCCGATGCTTTCGGCGCCGCACCCGCCTCGTTTCCGCGCGGGTGCCGCACGCATCTTGCTTACTCGTACTGCTTCCCCTGCGCCAACAATTCCGGCGTACCGATCACCGCATTCAGTCCGTCGAAATCGAGCATGCGTTCGCGCCATGCGGCCGTCGTGCCTTGTGTGTGCAGATTGGCGTAGTAACCCTGCAACGTGTGGGCCACGGCACGCGCCGTGCCGCCCGGGAAGATGACGATACGAAAACCGATATCGGCCAGCGCCTGCACACTTTGCACCGGCGTTTTACCGCCCTCCACCATGTTGGCGAGCAACGGCACACGCCCTGCAAAGCGCTCGCACGCCGCCACCATCTGTTCCGTCGTGCGCAGCGCCTCGATGAACAACGCATCCGCACCGGCTTCCAGATACTGTTCGGCGCGATCGAGCGCGGCATCCAGACCTTCGACCGCTACCGCATCGGTACGCGCCAGAATGAGCGTACGGGCATCGTGACGTGCATCAACGGCAGCGCGTACCTTGCCCGTCATTTCCTGCACACTCACGACGCCCTTGCCGTCGAGATGCCCGCAACGTTTCGGGAACGTCTGGTCTTCCAGTTGAATCATCGCCGCGCCAGCGCGCTCAAACCCGCGCACGGTGCGCTTGACGTTGAGCGCATTGCCGAAGCCGGTATCGGCGTCGACGATCACCGGCACCGACACACGCTCCGCGATTCGCGCGAGGGTGTCTTCCACCTCCGGATAGGTCGTCAGACCAATGTCCGACCGGCCGAGCCGGGTATAGGCGATCGAAGCGCCCGAGAGATAAAGCGCTTCGAAGCCCGCCTGTTCGGCGATCAGTGCCGACAAAGCGTCGTAGACACCCGGCGCGAGCAGCACGCCGTCGCCGAGCCGGTGTTTGAGAGATGACGACAACGTCATTCGGAAATCTCCTGTGAATGGGTGGCGAGTGCCGCAGCAGAAACACCCCGCAACGCATCGATGGCGGTCTTCGCCGCAAGGTAGCCGCCCGCGACGGCCGAGAGCAGTCCATTACCTGACAAGTAGCCCCACACGGCATTGCCCGACACGCCGCGCGCAGCCCCACCGGCGGCGAGCAAGTTCGGGAACGGCCTGCCGTCCGGATACAACACGCGGCAATGCGCGTCGATATCGAGCCCGCCCTGCGTGTGAAACAAGGCACCGGTGACCTTAACGGCGTAATACGGCGCGCTAAGTGTGCGGACAAACCGTCGCCCGTCGTCTGCCGTGACCCCGGGGGCAATCCCTGCCAATGTCGTGCGCAGCGTCTGCGCATCGCACCCGATGACAGTCGCGAGCGCATCGATATCGCCACAGGTCTTGAGCGCCCCCGCCGCCTCGGCCTCTTGAAAATCGGGAAACGTGCGTGCCAGCGCGAGCGTCTGCGCGTCGAACACATTCCACGCCACACCGTCGGGCTGCGCCAGCACGTTCACCGCCGCTTCGGAATAGCCGTGCGTCTCGTCGTGAAAGCGCTCGCCGTTGCGATTGATTTGCACGCCGCCGTCCATGATGACGGCCCACGAAATCAACACGCCGTGCGGCGTTGCCCACGAGCCGTGGCCCTGATAGCCACCGAGGTCGGCCTGTGCCGCCCCCAGCGCTTGCCCCCAAAGCAGCGCGCTACCGTCGTTGCCTTCGTGACCGCCGTAGACCGCCTGCGCCATCTCGGGCAGCCACTCGCCCCTGAGCACCGCATTCCCACCGAAGCCGTTGCAGGCAAGCAGCAGCATGTCGCAGCCCAGATACTCCATCGCACCGTCGGGCCGCACGCCACCCACGGCGCTAATGCGGTCGTCGTCATCGGTCCAGAGTTCGCGCACGACGGTTCGCGTGAGCAGCGGCGCATCCGTCGCCTGCACGGCGCGCTCAAGCGCTGCCATCAGCGCCGCCCCCGTGCGCTCCGGCAGGCTGTGCATACGACGCACGCTGTGCCCGGGATACAGAAACCCATCGAGAATTTCGAACGCCAAACCGTGGCGCGCCAACGTATCCATGGCCGGGCCGGAAGCCCGCGCATACGCCTCGACCAGATGGGCGGCCGCCTTGCCCTCGGTCTTGCGCAAGATGTCGTGTGCGAACTGCGCCGGGCTATCGTCGATACCTGCCGCCTGCTGCACCTCGCTGCCAGCCGCTGGGATGAAACCCGACGACAGCGCCGTCGATCCACTCGGCACCGCGTCGCGCTCCAGCAGCACACAGTCGATGCCTGCGTCCTGCAAGACCAGTGCGGCGGTCAGCCCGCAAGCCCCCGCGCCCACGATCACCACGCTCAGTTGCGGCAAATCGTCGACGGGCGGACGCCCCTTGCGAATCACCGGTGCAAGCGGCGCGCTCATGCGGCGATCCGGCCGGTGAAGGCCTCACAAGTCACAACGTCTCCGACCGAGCGTAGATCAGCCAGCGCCGCGTCATGGGCGGCCGGCGTCGGCGCAGCGCAGCCGTCCGAGAGCACCAGCACACGGTAGTCGCGCATGTGGGCATCGCGTGCAGTGCTGGCCACGCCGCCATTGGTCACAATGCCGCACACGGCCACCGTTTCGATGCCCGCGCGTCGCAACACCCAGTCGAGTTGCGTGTTGAAGAACGCCGAATACGCGACCTTCCACACCGAGACATCCACGTGTTCAGCAAGCGACGCCACCGTCGCGTGCCCTGCCGATCCGGCCACAAAATCGCCACGTCGCAGAAACGGCCGCAACTGTTTGAGATGGGGCGAAATCATCGGCTCACCCTGCGCATCCGGCCAGAGCGTGAACTGGCTCGCGGCGACAAAACCGCCCGCCGCTTTGAGCGAGTGAGCGATCGGCGCAATACGCGCCGGCAGCGCCTGAGCTTGCGGCGTCGCCGCGCCCCCGCGGTCGTAGGCCCCGCCGGGGGTAATGAAGTCGTTCTGCAAATCCACGATGACGAGCGCCGTGCGCGCCGCATCGAGCACGTTGTTCTGGCTCATGACATGACTCCCGGGTGGCCGCTCACGCGTTGCGCGTGATGAGGAGGTTGCCCAGCGCGTCCACGCGCCCGGAGAACCCCGGTTCGAGCCAGATCGTCGTATCCGACTGCTCGAGAATCGCCGGGCCGGCCACGCTTGCGCCGACCGGCAGATCGAGGCGAGCAAACCGCACAGCGTCCCACCACTGCCCTGCGTGATACACCCGCTGCGTGCCGAGCGATGACGGCATCTCGATGGCTTGCGGCGCGAGCACACCGAGATCGAACTTCGGACGCACGCCGATGCGCGCATATCGCAGATTCATGATGCGCACGGCAATCCCGTCGAGCGCGCGGCCGAAGGCTTCGCGATACGCCGTCTCGAATGCCAGCGCGATACCTTCGCGGTGCAGCGCCTCACGCGCCACCGGCACACGCACCGTGTGGCTTTGGCCCACGTAGAGCATGTCGAGTTCGATGACTTCCTTGACCGCATCGAAACGCACCCCCGCCGAGTCGAGACGTTGCTGACACGCGATCTGCAATGCCTCGATGCGGGCGACGAGATCGTCGGTGTCGAGCACCGCGAGCGGCTTGTTGAGCGTCTGCACGCTGTCGTGGCGCATGTCGGCGATCACACACCCCAGTGCCGAGGTCACACCCGGATAGCGCGGCACGATGCCGGTGGTCGTCCCGACTTCGCGCATCATCGCGCACACGTGCAGCGCTCCGCCGCCGCCGAACGGCATATAGGCGAACTGACGCGGATCGTGACCGCGCTCGATGGACACCAGACGGATCGCCCCGGCCATCTTGGCGTTGGCCACCGTGAGAATGGCCTCGGCGGCGGCGTAGACATCAAGCCCGAGCGGCTCGGCCACGTGCTTGCCGATAGCCTGCGCCGAGAGATCGCTGTCGAGCTTGCCGAGCAGACCGCCACCCAGCGGGCGGTCGGCGGCAATACGTCCGAGCAGGACATTCGCGTCGGTGACCGTCGGGCGAAGATTGCCGTGCCCGTAACAGGCCGGCCCCGGGATACTGCCCGCCGATTCCGGCCCCACCTGAAGCAGGCCACCGGCATCGACCGAGGCAATCGACCCGCCGCCAGCCCCAATCGTTTCGATCTGAATCATGGGCGAGCGTACGACCATGCCGAATTCGATGGACGTCTGCGCCGAGAGCGACGCCTCGCCGCCCGCTACCAGCGACACGTCGAAAGACGTACCGCCCATGTCGCCCGTCACCGCATTCGGGAAGCCTGCCGCGCGCGCAATGGCCGCACAGGCAATCACGCCCGCCGCCGGCCCGGAAAGCGCCGTGCGCACCGGCACATCGCTAGCCGTCTCGCGCGACATGATTCCGCCGTTGCTCTGCACGACCAGCAACTCGCCATCGAAGCCCTGCGCTTTCAAATCGCGTGCCAGACGCGTCAGATAGCCGCCGACCACCGGTTGCAGCGACGCGTTGAGGGTTGCCGTCGAGCAGCGTTCGAATTCTCGGATTTCCGGCAGCACTTCTGTCGCTGCCGTCACATTGCTATTGGGCCAAAGTGCGCGCACCGCCGCCACCGCGCGTTGCTCGTTGACCGGATTCGCGTATGCATTGACGAAGAACACGCACACGGCCTCGCAACCGGCTTCGAGCAACGCGCGCGCGGCCGCTTCCACCTGTGCAATATCGACATCGGTGTGCACCGTGCCATCGGCCAACACGCGTTCATCGACTTCCAGACGAAGATCGCGCGGCACGATGGGCGTGAAATTGCCGCGCAGCCCCCACGTAGCCGGCCGGTCGCGGCGGCGCATTTCCAGCACGTCGCGAAAGCCCGTCGTCGTGATGATGCCGGTGCGCGCCACCTTGCGCTCCAGCAGCGCGTTGGTGCCCACTGTCGTGCCGTGCACGATGGTGGCAATCGCTGCAGCGCCACCCCGCCCGGCAGATTCGACACGCTCGATACCGTTCATGAAGCCGCGCGCCTCTTCGCCACGCGTCGACGGCACCTTCACGATGCGCGCCACGCCGGCCGCTTCGTCGAGCACGAACAGATCGGTAAACGTCCCGCCGACGTCGACACCGACGACCAGCGAGGGGTTCGGGTTGGCTGCTGCGCTCATGCCTGTTGCTCCTTCGTTGCTTTGCCAGTGGTAGCGTCTGCGCCCTCACCTGCTCTTGTCACCGCGTTTGTCACATACCCCATCGCCCGGTCATGCGCTCGTGCGCCCGCATCGCGCCGCGCCGGGTCGCCGTACCCGCCACCGCCCGGCGTCTCAAGACGCACACGCTCTCCGCGCGCGAGCTTGATGCCGAGCATCTTCGAGGCCATCGGCGGCGTATGCCACTCGCCTTCGTTCTGATACTGAAAGACGTTAGGCACCGACGCCTCACCCCCTGCGATGCCCTGCGGTGCCGAGCGTCCACGCTCGCCGAAAACGAACGCTTCGGCACTGTCTTCCAGCAGTTCGATTTCGTAGATGGCCCCGAGCCCGCCGCGATGCTCACCGTCACCGGCCGAGTCCGGACGCAATGCCCACTGGGTGAACCGCACCGGATACGCGGCTTCCAGAATCTCGACCGGTGGAATCGTGGCCGTCGAAATCGGCGCGTTGCCATGCGAGAGGCCATCGCCATCGCTATGCCCGCCGTGGCCGCCGCCGAAGAAGCTGAACATCACCCAGCGCTGGCCTTTGCGCTCGGCGTCCGTGCGATGGCCCGCAATCGACAGCGCGTTGATCGTGCCGTAGGCCTGCGCCATCGCCCGCTCGGGGGCGGCTTGCGCCATCGCGCAAAAGATCACGTCGATCATGCGCAGAATGGTTTCGGTGTAACCGCCGACCGGACGTGGCCGCTGGGCCGAAATCAGCAGTCCTTCCGGCAGTTCGAACTTCACGGCATCGAGCACGCCCGCATTGGCCGGTACGTCAGGGAACAGATGTTTGAGCGCGACGTAACACGCCGCGATGGCCGTGGCGCGCGAGATATTCACGGGCCCCATGCAGGCCGGCGACGTGCCGGTGAAGTCCAGCGTCAGCGTGTCGCCCGCCACACGCATGCACAGCGCGATGGTCAGCGGCTCGTCGCGTACGCCGTCGTTGTCGAGCGTGTCGTGATAGGTATATTCGCCGTCGGGCAGCGCAGCGACATGCGCGCGCATGAGTTTCACGGCGCGCTCGCGCAGTTGCACCAGCGCGTCTTGCACCGTGCCGTCGCCGTACTCGTCGAGCAGGTTGTCCAGCCGCCGTGCGCCCAGTTCCAGCGCCGCCAGTTGCCCGTTCAAATCGCCCCAGAGACTATCGGGCAAGCGGGTATTCGCCTTGAGAATCGCGAGCACGTCGGCGTCGAGTTCGCCGCGCCGCAGGATACGCACCGGCGGAATCTGTACCGCCTCCTGCCAGCACTCGGTCGCCGCCGGGTTGTAGTTGCCCGGCACCGCGCCGCCCACGTCGTGCCAATGGGCAGCGGACGCGAGGAAGCAATACAACGTGCCATTGCGAAACACGGGGCGCACGAGCTTGAAGTCGTTTGCGTGTGTGCCGCCTTCATAGGGGTCGTTGAAGAGCCACACGTCGCCTTCGACCATGCCGCCGCGCTCGGCCGCAGCGCGCGCCGCCGCCTGCACGGCAAAGGCCATCGCACCGACGAAAACCGGCAGGCCCGACTTGCCTTGCACGAGCGTCGCGCCGGTCGCCGCGTCGTAGATGCCGTGGCAAGCGTCGTGCGCCTCGGCAATGATCGGGTTGAAGGCACTGCGGTAGAGCGTCGCGTCCATTTCGTCGGCGATCTGCTCCAGCCGGCCCTTGAGGACCGCCAGGGTGACGGGATCTAGCATGAAGAAGCTCCGTTAGGTGTCGCGTGAGATGTCGAACTGCGCCGCTTGAGCAGATTGAGCAGACCGCCCGCCTCGACCATGTCGAGCAGGAAGCCGGGCACGTTCTCGCAGGCGAGACGGCTGCCGTCGGCGCGTTCGATAAAACCGACGCGCGGTGCCAGCCGCAGGGTCTCGCCCTCGGCAATGCACTGCGCGTCGGCGCAGGTCAGCAGCAACAGCCCCACATTGAAGGCGTTGCGGAAATAGAGTCCGTTGAACGACGGCGCGATCACGGCGCGCACACCCAGATGCACAAGCGCGGCAGCGGCCTGTTCGCGGGAAGAGCCGATACCGAAGTTCGGACCGGCCACCAACACGTCGCCCGGCCTGACTTGCGCGGCAAATTCGGGGCGCACGCGGTGCAGGCAATGGCGAGCGATCTCGTCGATGCCGAATTTCATGTAGGCACCCGGTGCGAGCGCGTCGGTATCGATGTCGGCACCCACCACCCAGGTGCGGTGGACGGGCGCAAGTGCGTCGGGAGAAGACGTTGGCAATGTCATGAGTGGCGTTGAAAGAACTGGGTCAGGCGAGCACGTCGCGGGGATCGGCAATGCGGCCCGTGAGCGCCGCAGCGGCCACCGTATAGGGCGAACCGAGATAGACCTGCGCGGTCTCTGCGCCCATGCGGCCCTTGAAGTTGCGCGCCGTGCTCGACATCACCGTCGCGCCTTCGGGAATCGAGCCGCCATAGCCTGCGCAGGCACCGCAGGTATTGGCCAGCACTTGGGCCCCAGCGGCCACCAGCACGTCCATCACCCCCTCGCGCGCGGCCTGCGCCTGATCACGCGCGGACGCTGGTGCGACGACGAAGCGCATACCTTCGGCCACGCGACGCCCCTTGAGCACGCGGGCGGCGGCCCGCAAATCCTCCAGCTTCGCGCCAGTGCATGCGCCCAGATAGGTCACGTCCACGGAGATATCGGCAAAGGCATCGATCGCACGCGTGTTGGCCGGACTGTGAGGTGCGGCAACTTGCGGGGCCAGCGTATTGGCATCGAACGCGTGCACTTCGGCCACCGCATCCGCATCGCTTTGCCAGCGCGTCACATCGGTGGCATCGATCCCATCGGTAACACCGACCGAGCGCAGATACTCGACGGTCGTCGCATCGGGCGCGACCAGCCCCACCTGCGAGCCCAGTTCGGCACTCATATTGGAGAGCGTCATGCGCTCCTGCATCGACAGCGCGCGCACCGCCTCGCCGCAGAACTCGATCGCCTGATAGCGTCCGCCGTTCATGCCGAAACGCCCGATCATGTGCAGCATCATGTCTTTCGCCGTCACGCCATCGGCCAAGCGGCCGTCCCAGCGCATCTGGATCGTCGTGGGCACCTTCACCCAGATTTCGCCAGACACCGCCACGCCGAGCATCTCCGTGCTGCCGATACCGAACATGTAAGCACCGAACGCGCCGCCGGTCGGCGAGTGCGAATCGCCGCCCACGCAGAACATGCCGGGGCGAAGGTGTCCGTGCTCAGGCACGACCACGTGACAGATACCGACCGAGTCGTAGACATTGGGCAACGCCTGTGCCTGCGCCCAGTCGCGGGCGATGCGCACGATACGGCGCGACTCGTCGTCCGATTCCGGCACGTAGTGGTCGATCACCAGCACGACCTTCGACTTGTCCCACAATTGCGCGCCGAGTGATTCGAGCATCGGTTGCAGACGGCGCGGGCCGCTGGAGTCATGAAACATCGCGAGATCGACCCGGCAGGTCACGATCTCGCCCACCGCTACTTCGGCGCGCCCGCAGGCGGCGGCCAGCAGCTTTTGCGTCAGAGTTTGAGCCACGGTAAGTCCCTTACATTCCGAGATAGGCACGGCGAAGCTCGCTGCTCGCGAGCAACTCCGCACACGTGCCGCTGTGACGGATCGAGCCGTTCTCCAGCACGTAGCCACGCTGGCCGGTTTCGAGCGACTGCCCCACGTTCTGCTCGACGAGCAGAATCGACAGACCATCGCGTTGCAAGCGTGCGATCAGGGCGAACAGCTCTTCGACCATGAGTGGCGAGAGCCCCAGCGAGGGTTCGTCAAGAATCAGCAGTCGCGGCTCGGCCATCAGCCCGCGCCCGATGGCAAGCATCTGCTGCTCGCCGCCGGACATCGTCCCGGCAGGCTGCGCGATGCGCTCACGCAGACGCGGGAACAGATCGAGCATGCGTTCCAGACTGCGCTCGCGACCGGCACGGCCTCGTGCGAATGCCCCGAGCGCCAGGTTTTCACGCACGCTCAGGTTAGGGAAAATGCGACGCCCTTCAGGCACTTGAATCAACCCGGCCTTGACCACCTCGCGGTAGTGGCGGCCGGTCAGGTCATGGCCGTCGAAGCGCACCCTCCCCGCCCAGACAGGATTGATTCCCGAGAGCGTGTTGTTCAGCGTGGATTTGCCTGCGCCATTGCTGCCAAGCAACACCACGATCTCGCCTTCGCCGACCGTCAGATCGACGCCTCGCAGCACCTCCACGCGGCCGTAGCCCGTGCGCAAGCCTTCGACTTCGAGCAAATGGCTCATCGCGCACCTCCGGCCTGTGCCGACTGGGCCGCCTGCGCCGCCAGCCGCGCCGCCGTGCCATGGCCTAGATAGGCCTCCACCACCGCCGGGTCCGACGTCACTTCCTGCGGCGTGCCTGCGGCAATCAGCTTGCCTTGCGCCAGCACCCACACATGTTCGGCCAGACTCATCACGGCGCGCATGACGTGCTCGATCATCAGCACCGTCACACCGCTGGCAGCAATCTCGCGCACCACGGGAATCATTTCGTCGATCTCGCTCGGATTCAGCCCCGCGAGTACTTCGTCGAGCAGCAGCAAGCGCGGGCGAGTCGCCAGTGCGCGTGCGAGTTCCAGACGCTTGCGCCCGCACACGGTCAGGTCGGCAGCCGGCTTGTCCAACTGCGCTTGCAGGTTCGTGCGAAACGCGATCTCCTCGGCTTCGCGCAGTGCCGCGCGGCGATTGCCCTGATGGAGATGCGCACCCACGGCGATGTTTTCGCGCACGGTTTGCGCGCCGAACGGCTGCACGATCTGGAACGTGCGCGTGAGCCCCTGACGCGCGGTCACAAACGGCGCCTGTCCGGTGATGTCGCGTCCCTGAAACTCGACGCTTCCGGCCGTGGGCGTCAGAAACCCCGAGAGCAAACCGAACAACGTCGTCTTGCCCGCACCGTTCGGCCCCACGAGCGCCGTGAGCGTGCCCGGCCGAATGCTCAGGCTGACGTCCTGCACGGCCTTCAGGCCACCGAACGTGATGGACAGGCCATCGGCTTTCAACAAGGCGTCAGACACGGGCCTTCTCCTTACTTGCCGCAATGTTCGTTGCGCTCGTTGCGCTCGTTGCGCTCGTGGCACTCGCAATGCTGGTGTCGCTTGCGCGGAACGTGCCGTCCGCTTGCGGCTTGTCTTTCCCCATGCCCAGTGCACGGCGCACCGAGGCACCCGCGCCGGTGATGCCGCGCGGCAGGAACATCACGATCAGAATCAACACCGCGCCGTAGATCACCATCGACAGGCCGGGCAATTCGCCAAACAGGTTGCGTGTGAGTTCGCCGAGCGTGTACAGCACGGCTGCCCCAAGCACCGGCCCCCATAGCGTGCCCAGACCGCCGACGATCACGCCCACCAGCGCCTCGACCGAGATGGTCGAACCGAAAGCAATGCCGGCGTCGATGTACTGAAACATCTGCACGTAGCAAACGCCCGCCGCACTCATGAACGCCCCCGACAACGCGATGGCACCGAGCTTCACTCGCAGCGGGTTGACACCGACCGCCCGCGCCGCGTTTTCGTTATCGCGCACGGCCTGCAACCATGCGCCGAAGCGCGAATGGCGCAACCACGCCGTGACCAACAAGGCCCCCATGACGAACGTCAGCAGCACGAAGGCGTAGCCGCGCGGCGAAGCGAATTGCAAGTTCGCGGCGCTTTGATGCAACGGCACCATCAAGCCGACGCCTGCGCCGGTGAACGGCAACGACACGGCAAGAATGCGAAAGACCTCGGCAAACGCCAGCGTCACAAGCGCAAAGTACGAACCCTTGAGGCCGTAGCGGAACGTCACTGCCCCCACGACCACAGCAACGAGCGTTCCCATCGCAATGGCGAACGGCATCGCCAGCCACGGATTCCAGCCCCATTGCAGTTGTGCAATCGCCTGCGCGTAGGCACCTACGCCGAAAAACAACGCATGGCCGAACGACAGTTGCCCGCCAAAACCGCCCAGAATATTCCACGACTGCGATAGCAGCACGGTGTAGAGCGTCATCATCAGAAACGACAGCCACACGCCCGACTGCAACGTGGCGAGCAGCGCCGTGACGACGACCCCGAACAGCACAATTAATCGAAGGTCCTTCATCGTTTGCTCCTGCACATGTCTTCAGGCTCCTTAGGCGCGCGCACCGAACAGCCCCTGCGGACGCAGCAGCACGACGATGATGAAAATGGCGAAGATGCCCATCTGGCCGAGCGAATCGCCCAACCACAGGCCGCCGAGCGACTCGACCACACCGATGAGCAAGCCACCGGCCAGTGCCCCCGTGAAGCTGCCCATGCCACCGAGCACAACGATCGTGAAGGCCACCAGTACGAAGCCACCGCCGACCTGCGGATTGACGTAGTACGTCGGCAACAGGAAACACGCCGCCGCCCCGACGCAGGCCATGCCGATGCCGAACGACACCGCATATACGCGCTCCACGTCGATCCCCATGAGCTTTGCGCCGTGCTTCTCTTTCGCGACCGCCCGAATCGCGCGGCCAAGATCGGTAGCGCGCATGATCCAGAACAGGATGGCTGCCGTTGCGAGTGCACCGCCGAAGGCGATCAGCTTCGGCACGGCCAGCATGACCGGCCCGATATCGACGGTAGCGAGCGTGTACGGCGTGTCGATGGTGTGGGTGTCCGACTTGAACCACACGAGTGCCAGGTTCTCCAGCACGATGGCCAGCCCGAGCGTGACGAGCAGAATGTTCTCGTCCTTGCCGTGGCTCGCCCGCTCGATGACCACCCGCTGCAACGCATAGCCGAGCGCAAACATGCCGAGCGTGACGAACGGCAGCGCCAGATAGGGGTCGATGCCGAGCTTCTCGCGGAGCAGCCAGACGGCGTACAGGGCCACCATGAGCGCTGCGCCGTGCGCGAAATTGATGATGTGCAGCACGCCGTAGACGAGCGTGAGACCGAGCGCGATAAGGGCATACACCGCGCCGGTCGTCAGCCCGTTGAGCAGGGCCGAGAGCAGAATGACCGGGTCGAGCATCGCGTCAGGCCTTGAGCGGGAAGACCGGCGCGACCTGACGGTAGCTGTCCGGCAGAATCACCTTGATGTCGCCGCCGGAGACTTGCGTGAGCAGCGGCTGCGCGCCCGTGTTCTGGCCGTTCACGAACTTCGTGGGGCCGTAGGGCATCAGGTGATCCTTGAACGTGCTTGCCGCGAGCGCCGCCGTGATCGCCGCGCGATCGACCGATTTGGCATGCTCGATGGCGTCGGCCAGCAGCATCATGGCGGTGTACGTCATGAAGACTTCGTAGCTGAAGAACGCCCCCTTGGCTTCCGTGCGCTTCTTTAGCGAGGCCACGCGCGCATCCTTCGGATTGAACCAGTGGTTGCAATCGATGATGCCGTCGGCGATCTCGGGAAACTCCTTCAGGAACTTGTAGCTCGACGCCGCACCGCCCAGCACCGAGTAGATGGCTTTCGGGCGGATCTTCTGCTGCTTCATGGCGCGCAGCAGCAGCGCGTACTCGTTGTAGTAGTTCGCCGGAATCACGATGTCCGGGTTCACCGAGCGCATGCGCAGCACGATGTTGTTGAAGTCGCGCGTCGGGTTGGCATGCTTGATGACTTCCTTCACTTCGAAGCCGCGCGCCGGCAATTCCTTCTGCAACAAGGCAGCGGTACCGGTGCCGAAGAGCGACTCTTCATGCACGATCATCACCGTTTTGGCAGGCTTGCCCGCCGCATCGTTGAGTGCGGCGAGGTCGTCGACCGCGCGCAGCGAACACATGCGATAGCCCGGGCCGAAGCGGAAGGTGTTGGTGAGACCCCGCTCGACGATCTGATCGGCGACGCCGACATCCACCACGTGCGGCAGACCGTATTTTGCTGCGGTCTGCGTCGTCGCCAGACAGATCGCCGATGCATAGGCACCGACGATTGCCGACACGCCGGCTTCGTTCATCTTCTCCACTTCGGCCGAACCGGCTTCGGGGCGCGACTGCGCATCGCCAAGCACGGCTTCGATGGGCGCGCCGCCGAGCGACTTGATGCCACCGGCCGCGTTGATGTCGTCAATGGCGAGCAGCGCGCCGAGGCGGCACTGCTGGCCCGAATACGCAAGCGCACCGGTGACCGGGTGCAACACGCCGATCTTGATGGGCTTGCCCGCAGCGCGCGCGGCAAACGGTGCGGTGGTGGCGGCGGCGAGCGCGGCCAGAGCGGTGGACTGACGCAGGAACGTGCGACGCGAACTCATTGACGATTCTCCGGGCTTAGGCGGTAGTGGGCGGTGGTGGGCAATTGCGAGCGGTGGATCAGTGGAATTGAGCGGATAGTTCTTCGCTGACCCAGACCTTGGCGTCGATATCACCGACGCGCGAGAGCTGAAGCTGGTACTGGTAGCGATCGGGGCGATACAGGCCTTGCAGCAGTTGCACCGGGCGATCGGCAACGTCGCGCACCAGACGCGTGACCGCGAGCAACGCGGAGCCGACGGCAATGTCGAGATGGCGCGCCACGACGGCGTCGGCCAGACGCGCGGAGATGGTTTGGGTGGCGCCACCGAGTTCGACACCGGCTTCTTCGAGGAGCATGAGCAGCGGCTTGCGCTCCAACTCTTCGCGACTGATCTTTGCAATGCCCTCGGGCACATGCGTGGTGATGTACGAGAGCGGTCCGGCTTGCGTGCTTCGCACACGAATGCTCTTGTAGACCGGTGCACCGGGGGCGAGCGCGAGGGCATCGGCTACCGCGTCGCTGGCGCCGACAAGCGACGACTCCAGCACTGACACCGTGGTGCGCAAGCCCATGTTGACGATGTTCTCGAGCAAGCCCGTGAGGTGTGCCTTTTCGCGAGAGATACCGCCCATGCCGCCACCGGTGCGTTGCCCGGCATGCAAGGGCCACGTGCCCAGCCCCGGGCGCCGCACGACGAGTTTGTCAGCGACAAGCATTTCCATGGCCTTGCGGATCGTGATGCGCGCGACACTGAACTGTTCGGCCAGCAGATGCTCGCCCGGCACGCCGTCCCGGTCGAAACGCCCCTCCTGCAATTGCTCGCGCAGCACGAGGTAGATCTGGTGGTACTTCGGAAGCGGTAGTGGGGTATCCATGCGGCGATTCTGGAAGTGTCATAATGTCCGGTCAATAGAACAAATGGACAGACAAAATGTCCTATCGGGAAAACACCTAAGCTATTTCAGATTCGTTGCGCGACGCCCTGCAAACGCAGGCACAGCAAGGGGTTTCCTCATGCGGCGCAGCATTTTTCGATGCTGCGCCGCTTGCGTTTCATCGGTCATCAGAAGCGATGACGCAGGCCCACGTAGTAGCTCATCTGGTTGTCGTAACCATTGAGCTTCACGCCATTGCCACCGGTCCAATTGGTGGTTGTCGTGCCGAAGAGTCCTGACCAGCCGCCATCGACCCGCTCGTACGCCGCCGCAAAATACACGTCGGTGCGCTTCGAGAAGAAGTAATCGACGACGCCATAGACCGTCTGCCGTTTGCCACTGAAGTTCACGGCGCTCGTGTTGTCCTGCATGTAGGCCACGATGAACTGCCACGACGGATTGAGCAGATAGCTCGCGCCGAGCGTGAAGAACTGATCGCGACGCGCGGCGGAGAACACCGAGCCGATGGCGGCCACTGTGGTCGGCGTGGCGGCAGTGCTCATGTTGGTGATCGACGCGTAGTCGAGGCCTCCGTTGGTCACATCGAAGCCCGGATCGCGCTGGCTTTGCAGATAGTCGGCATGGAATTTCCAATGGCCGTAACTCACCTTCGCGCCGAGCGACCACGTTTTCGCCGAGCGGCATTGCGAATCGTGCGTTTGCTGCAATTGGCCGGTGAAGACGTTGCCGTCCTGCTCCCACGAGAGACCGCCCGACGCCGACGAGCGCGCCGAGGCCTGCCCTGCAATGCCGCCGAGCGCGTATTGCAGGTTCATGCCGAACGGGCCGAACTTCTTCGTCCACGTCAGTGCGTTGTTGAATCGCTGACCGGTGAGGTACACGAGCCACGAGTTTGTGGGCGGTGCGCCGATAAAGATCGGATCAACCATCGAGATCGCGACGACCGCGCCGGTGTACTGACGGCCCAGCGCGACTTCGCCCCACACGCCCTGCAAAGCGACGAACGCCTGCCGGCCAAACAGTTGCCCCTGTTGATCGAACGTGCCGGCTTGCGAATTGAAGCCGTTTTCGAGCACGAAGCGTGCCTTCGTTCCACCACCAAGGTCTTCGATGCCTTGCAGGCCGAAGCGGCTTGCCGAGAGAAAGCCCTCGCCCGCCTGATTGACCGAGACGACTTGGCCGCCCGTTGGGCTGGCGTGATTTTGTGACACGATGGCGGCTTCGATAACGCCGTAGAGCGTGACGCTCGATTGGGCGAAGGCGGGAGCCGCAGTTGTCGCGAGAAGGAGTGCGGCGCTGGCGAGCGGTAGCGTTTTGCGAGTGATATGCGTCATGGGGCTTGGCGTCTTTCTTTTGTTGAAGAAAACAGTGCCCCACGACGCCGGGCGTCAGCCGTCGCCGCAAGCAGCAATCGCCGGGCGGCAGGCAAACGTCAGGGCGCACGACGCCGCGCCGTGCGCGGGTAGCGCACGTCGATCGGCAAGGGGCGGTGTGGGAGAACGCGCGCTCACGCAAAGATGCGATTGGCGAGATGGGCTATCGCGATGTGAGGCGTGCGTCGAGGGGCAGCGGCTACTCGCGCAGAACGCGATACGTCGCACGCTTGAGGGCGGACGTTTTCATGAGCGGGTTGGGTCGAGTCATCATGGCCCCGACTCTAGGAGCGCCAATTTGTAGCGTCAATGGAACAAATGGCGCGCACAGTTGTTCTATCGGGAAATTCCCGAGTTCAGTGTTGCAGGAGACACACCATGGAAAATCGAGCGGGTATGCCTGCGCTGGCGGCGCCCGGCGCGACGTTACGGCGGTGGCGCGTATTGCGACGTATCAAGCAGGCGCATGCGGCGCAATGGCTCGGCGTTTCGCAGTCGACAGTATCGCGCTGGGAAGCGGGTACGTTGCCGATCACGGACGATGCGCTCGCGCGTATCGAAGCGCTGTTCGCGGCGCGGCTGGACTCGGCGGGTGATTACGCGTTGCAACGGTTGGTGACGTACGACGCGCGCGCCGTGCATCTCGTGTGCGATCACACGCATCGCTTGCTCGCGTGCTCCGCATCGCGTGCGGCGGAGTTTTCGCAGCCGTTGCCGATATTGATGGGGGTGTCGTTGTGGCCCTTCGCGACCGAGGCGATCGTCGCGCGCGAAGCCTCACTGCGTGATGCGGGATGGTATGAACAGCGCGCGCCGTCGATCGAGTTCGATACCGGCAGCAATGCTTCGGCGGAGGTGCCGATTCGGGCCAGCCGCTGCCGATGGACGCGCCTCACGCTCTCCGACGGCACCGTTGCGCGGCTGGTCGAGACGCTGTGATCGCGGTGAAGACTGGCAGCGTCTGCCACGCATAATTTATGCGTAGCGCCGGCGACGGCCCAGACCTATGCTGATGCGTTGTAATGGCATGGACTGGAACGGGAGGCGGCTCACATGACGCACATGACTCATATGACGCAAGAACAGATCGAAGGCAGGCTGAATTTTCTGCGCACGTGTGAACGGCTGAAGGACGTGCTCAGAAGTGGCTACACGTCGTCCGGACGTCAGGAAAGCACCGCCGAGCACAGCTGGCGACTCAGTCTGATGGCGATGTTGTTCATGGATCAGTTGGGCGACGTCGACAGTACGAAGGTGCTGGCGTTATGTCTTGTTCACGATCTGGGCGAAGCGTTGGGTGGCGACGTACCCGCGCCGGCGCAGCTGGCGGGTGGCAGCAAGGACGACGTCGAGCGACGCGACCTGTTGACGATATGCGAACCGCTGGACGCGGCGATGCGTGCGCAAATCGTCGGCTGGTGGGAGGAGTACGTGCAGGCAACGACGCCCGAAGCCCGCGCGGTCAAAGCGCTCGACAAGCTCGAAACCCTGCTGCAACACACGCAGGGCCTTAATCCGCCGGACTTCGATTACGCGTTCAATCTGGCATACGGGCGGCAGTACACGGATGCGATACCACTGCTGCGTGCCGTGCGCGAACAGATCGACGAGGCGACAAGGGCGCGCCTCGCCTAGGCGGAATCCCGGGCCGTTACATGTCGCCGCCGCCCGGAAATAGCTTTTTGATATACTCTTGCGCTCGCGAGACCTACGATCCACGTATCGGCAGTCCTCGCGCCCTCCCTGTAGTTCAATGGATAGAACGAGTGCCTCCTAAGCGCTAGATACAGGTTCGATTCCTGTCGGGGGGACCAAGGACTAGTTGGTCAACGTCCGATACGCCTGCGTTTTCGGCGTTCCCGCATCAACGGGCTCGGAGCACCCGGCCATTTCGGGTCGCGCACAGCGCCCCGTCCCGCATGCTTCCTGATAGCTGACGCTCTTCGCGCTCAGATCCGGGCCCTCCAGCACATAGGCGCCCTTGACGGTCCACGCACCTGCACGCACCTTGTCACTGCCCCACAGCAGACACGTTCCCGTCTTGCCATTCTCCGTGCATTGCCATGCCGTAATGATTGCGGAACGGCCATTACAGATGCCACCCGCGGCATAGGCCGGCACCGCACCGAAAACCATCGTCAGAACACCAGCCATGCCCGCCAATGCGATCGTGCCATTCATGCTTGCTGCCATTGCGTCGCTCTCCTGATTACAGTTTTACCAATAACCCCCGGAGGACTTGGGTGCGCTTTGATTCGCACGCCTTTGACTTCATCGCAACCTTAATGGCCGTCTGATCGCACTTGCCGAATAACATCATCCCTATGCGTATCGCCGTAATAATAACGTCACATAGACGGCTCGCAAACTCCCGCCGCCATTGGCGTTGCCGGAAGATAGTTAATATACGTATGGATAACCCTTAATCTTTTCCTAATACACCGGGAATCAGTGCCCTAATCCATTCGTAATCCCCGTGATTTTTGATAGGATTGCCACCCATTTCCGACGTGCTAGCATGCGGCGCGGGATGTTCTTACGGAGCATTTCAGCGTAGGAGTCCTACCGTAGATCGCCTATCAATGCCGATCTCTCCGCTTCAGGACTCCTGGCATGCGGCAGCGACACCGACTCGGCCGGCTCGACGCTTTATCGACACCGGCAACGCTGCCCATCTTCCAGAACAACATTCTAAAGAACTAGGAAAATGGCACACCAACTCGTAAAAGTCACCGCCCTGCTTCTCGCAGCAGGCATCACGGCGGGTTGCTCCACCATGAACATGGGCAGCAGCAGCGCAAAGACGGCTGCCACTGGCTCAGCTGGCGGTGCGAACTCGGAAAATGCCAATCAGCAGCTCGAAAAATGCGACCGCCCGCTCGGCACGATCGCCGTCATCGAAGACACCACCGCCCCGTGGTACGGCGTGCTGACCGGTCAATACAAACTGGGCTCCACAGTGCCCGTGCTCAAGCTCCTGGTACAACAGTCGAACTGCTTCGTCGTGGTCGATCGCGGCCGTGGCATGAATACCATCATGGGCGAGCGTGCCCTTCAGGATTCGGGCGAACTGCGTAACAAATCGAACTTCGGCAAGGGCAAGATGGTGGCCGCCGACTACGCGATCAGCCCGTCGATCACGTTCACCAACAACAACGCCGGCGGTGCTGGCGCCAGCGTCGCCGGCCTGCTGCCGGGCGGCATCGGCGCGGCCATCGGTGCGCTCGCCGGCAGCATGAACTCGAAGGAAGCCAGCACGCTGCTGACCGTCATCGACAATCGCTCCAGCGTGCAGATCGCCGCCGCAGAAGGCAGCGCCAGCAGCATGGACTTCGGCGCACTGGGCCGCATCATCGGCAGCTCGGCCGGCGGCTCGCTGGGCGGCTATTCGAACACGGCGGAAGGCAAGGTCATCGTCGCTGCGTTCACCGACTCGTACAACAACGTCGTGCGCGCCGTGAAGAATTACAAGCAACAGAACGTTGCCGGTGGCCTGGGCACGGGCGGTCAACTGGGCGTTCAGGACGACGATGCACCCGCACCGAAGAAGGTCGTGAAAAAGAAGAAGACCGCCTCGCAGTAATTTCACGCGCCCGCCAACCGCTGCGTTGGCGACTGGCACTGGGCGCCGGATGACGTCTTCCGCGACGTCGTCCGGCGACAAATATTTTGCCCGCCGGCAAACGAAACCGGCCCGATGGCAAAAGCCACACACCGCGACCGCCTGCCCCCTCCCCTATCATTTCTCACGAGCCTGCCAGACCTGCGCAGGCGCACGTTGCCGCCCCTCGGCCCCTGTCGGACGCCCGGTGCGGTCTCTTCGCCGGATTGCCCATTCTCGACGCCGGGATTCGCATGACGAAGCCTTCTTCTCGCACGCCCACCCCCTGCTCGCCTGCCTCGGGCGACGCTTTTGGTAACGCCTCGCTCCCTGACACCACCGATGCCATCGCCCATGCCTGGGCCCAAGTCGGCGCAGCATTGAGCCCGCATCCCGATTGCCCCTTGCCGACGTGGGCTGGGGGTGGCGACACGTTGCATCAGCACCTGATCGTGATCGGCACCGGGCACGAGGGTGACATCGTGGGGCAACTGCGTCATCTGGAGACCGCCGCGGCACGATTCGGCAAAGTGGGATTTGTTGGCCCCGCCAACGTGCGGCGACTCGTGGAATGGTCGCTGGGAGATCGCGTGGTCGTACTCTCGCGCATGCCGCGCGACGTCTCCGACTGGGATCTTCGCTGTGCGCTGGGCGCGCTGGCCCGGACCCTCGGTCCACACGCCGCCGCCGCGCATGCCGGCATGCCCCATCTGCGCGTCGCCGCCACGTCCGCACGTCATTGGCGCGACCGGTTGGCCGCGTCAGCACAACACGGGCTTTGCGTAGGGATTGCATGGCCCGGCGTCACGGCTGGCACTCAACGTGCCGGTATGGGCACGACGCCGGACGATGCGGCCGCTTTTGGCCGGTCGCCCGCTAGCGCGAACGCCGCCGACCAATCAACGGAACTCGCCGGACTCGCGCGGCTGACCGCGTTGACACCGCTGATCCCGCTGCTCGCAGTACCCGGCGTTTCGTGGGTGCCGCTCGGCACGCACGCTCACGCGGTCACCGACGCGACACCACCCTCGCGTGTCGACTGGATCGACTGGCGCGCCGATTGCGACGACCTCGCCGACGAGGCTGCCCTCATCGACAATCTGGACCTCGTGATTTCTTTGGATATTGCCCGCACCCACCTCGCCGGGGGGCTGGGCGTGCCTGTCTGGCACGTGGACGCATCGGCGCAGTCGGCCGTCATCGGGTACGCACAGATGCGGCTGTTCGGCGCACCAGCGGCAAACGCGGCAAACGCGGGGAAGGCAGGGAAGGCCGCAAACGACTGGCGCGATGCGGTAGAGGCGGCAGCACAAGCATTACACTCGCTCTCCGCCGAATTTCAGGGCTGGACGCGCTGACCGGGCAAACCTGCACAGGTTTGCCCTCACCTCTGGCCAGGCAAGCCGCTTGGAAAAACAAGCCTCCAGCGGCTAGCCACCTGTCACTCAGGCCGCCCAGCGATCCCCGATCTGCGCCGTCTTCACCCACGCCATGAAGGCGGTGGCTTCCGGCGTGTCCGCCGGTGCCGACCAGCTCGCGTAATCGGCTTCGACAAACGGGCGATACGGGCCATGCTTCACTTCGAAGATCACGCCACCAGCATCGAGCGAAAGCACAGCGTGATGCGTGCCGGCCGCCGTTTCGGTCACCGCCGTGTCTTCGCCCAACACTTTCCGGTCGGTGACAACACCTTCGTTGTCGAACGTCAGCACGACAAAACGGCCCCGCAGCGACGTGAGCAACTCCCACGTCTGCTGATGTTGATGCGGGCGAATGTAGGTCGCCGGTTCCATGGCGATCGCCAGACGCTGAATCGGGTCTTCAAGCGCGTCGTGCAGATTCTGGTTCATGCGCAGACGCGGCGACTGTTCGGCTTGCTGGGTCAGCGCGTCGAGCGCTTCGTGAGTCAACGTTTTCATATCGGAATCGTGGGGAAATATCGCGCTTGATGGGTATTGCAGGGCGGGGTATTGCAGAGCGCTGTGGCCCAGAGTGTAGCAAAGCACCACATGAGACCCGCCCAAGAAAAAACCCGCCTCGCGGCGGGTTTTCTCGACTTCGCAAACCAATGCGCCGTAACGGCGCAAGGCATGCTTAGTACATCTTCTTCTTCAGCGTCTGGCTGCGCAGGCGCTTACGCAGACGGGCCACGGCAGCAGCCTTCTTGCGCTTGCGCTCAGCCGTCGGCTTTTCGTAAGCCGCACGTGCCTTGACTTCCTTGATCAGGCCCGTGCCATCGATGGCGCGGCGGAAACGACGCAGTGCGACTTCAACGGGTTCACCGTCTTTGATAACGATCTTGGTCATGCAATAACTCGTATAGTGAATCGGCTCAGAGAGCCGGAATATTAACTACCGCGCAAAGATACCCTTCACCGCCCTGCCGGAGATTCCTCCTGCCAGGCGCGACGAACGGACTTGCCACGGACTGCACTACACCACATCTGGCGGGACCGCGACTCACCTCCTCGGCGATCTCCCGATTGGCTTTTAATGTTCGCCCTCGCTACCTGCGCATTTGCGCTGGCCCCGAAGCGTACATCCCGCCTTCCAGACTGGCTGAATGGGTTGACTGATGGCGAAACCGCGCTCTTCGTTCGTCACTGAGCACAATTCCCCCGCGATGCCCAAGTTTTGGACAAGGTCGGGATTATACACACAAAGCGCGTGTATTGCACACGATTTGCGGACCCTATGATGCAAACGGGCTCCACTAACCGCAGCGGAGCCCGTTTGGGCCGGGAAAAGCAGGAAAGACGCGGAAAATCAGCACGACACCGCACGATTTCCCCACAACCCGCTTTCCCGTAGACGGCCGGAGCCGTTGCCGACCCTCGGCACTCGACCCTCGGCCCTCGGCCCCTGCCTGCTTAGAACTTGTGGCGCAGGCCAGCGATCACGGCGATTTGCGACTGTGCGCCGGTGCCCGTCGGGCCGCCCACGTTGTCGATCGCTGCCACCACTGCATCACCCGTTGCGCGTTGGTAGACGCCCGTCAGGTACGATTCCGTGCGCTTGCTGAACGCGTACACGCCGCCAGCGTTGACTTGGAACCAGCGCGGCTTCGTGCCCTTGCTGATACCCGACAGTGCCGTCGCACCGCTCACGCTGCCATCGCTGTAGACGAATGCCAGACCGCCCAACAGGTTCGGCGTGATCTGGTACTTGCCGTTCAGTTCGAACGTGTTCACGCGAATCGACGACTGGTTGACGTAGTTGATCTTCGCGTAGCTGTACACGAAACCGATCGTCGCGGCCTGAATCTGGTACGACACGCCAGCAGCGGCGATATCGTGCTTGTCGACGGCGCTCGTGTAGAAGATGTCGGTGGCGCTCGAGTAGTCGTTGGTCACGGCACCGTTGCCGTTAGCCGTGCCCGGGCCAGCCAGGTGCATGTAGCCGGCGGCAGCCATCAACGGGCCGTTGGCGTACGAAGCGCCCACGCTCCATGCGTTGTTGTTCGAGAAGCCCGTGCCGTTGCCGGTGTTCGGTTGATTGCTGAACCCGTAGAGTGCGCCGAACGAGAACCCGTTGTAGTTCACGCTCGTGTACTTGATCGAATTGTTCACGCGGAACGAGTTGTACAGGTTGTCGATATCACCGACGTGCGCACCGTATTGCGTGGCCCACTGCTTGGCCGACGTGAGCGGGCTCACGAAGTCGACCACGGAGTCGTACTGGCGACCGATCGTGACCGTACCGGCTTGCGTGCTTTGCAGACCGACGTAGGCCTGACGACCGAACATGCGGCCGTTCTGCGACATCGTGCCGTTGGTGAGCGCGAAGCCGTTTTCCAACACGAACACGGCCTTCAGGCCGCTGCCCAGATCTTCCGAGCCCTTCAGGCCCCAACGGTTGCCTTGGCCGATACCGCTCACGGCCTGGATGTTGTGGGCGCCCTTGGCGTTCAGGCCGGAGGCAACGTTGTTCACATAGCCAATGCCAGCGTCGATCACGCCGTAGAGCGTCACATTGCTTTGAGCCATGGCCGGTGCGGCCACTGCGAAGCTGGCGAGGGCCAGTGCGGTACGTTGGATGCGCTTCATTCTTATCCTCTTTGGTAATGATTTTTTTTGAATTCTTGTCCGCTGAGCGGATCTCTCCAGACGATGCCGGCTGCCACGTGCCCCGTGACACGGATTGCTGCAACCGCATATGCAATGGAGTACTCACCAAATGATCAGCGGTGCTTTCCTTATGAGGGAAAAGCACCGCCGGTCATTCGCAAGCGGGTGCATTCTGACACGAGAAATGGCCGTTTCGCACAGCAGTGGTGCGATTGCAACACTCGTAATTGGCAACATATGCACGCACGTTCGCATTGCTTCGGTGAGCGTGATATCCGCTATTCGGGAGGAGGAATGAAGTGGCGTGATGCGTTGAAAATCTCTGCACGATTCAACGAATATCGGCACCACCCAAAAAGAAAACGGCGCGTCGCCGAAGAGGCGCGCGCCGTTTTTCTTGCAGCAGATTCAGACAGCGTTGCGAGCGATGTGTCTTTCGCGTTGCTAGTTGCCGAACGCTTTCACAGTCAGTCAGCGACTCAGGCTGTGCCGCTAGCCGGGACCGTTTTCAAGGGCTTTGCAGCAGGCGTACCGACCGGCGCCGGTTTGGCCGGCTTGACGACTTTGCGCAGCTTGGCGGATTGCGTCGCCGCCGGCTTGGCTGGCTTGGTGGCTTTCGCCGCTTTCACCGGCTTGGCGGGTTTATCCGCCTTGGGCGGCGTTGCTGCCTTTGCGGGTTTAACAGCTTTCGCGGGTTTGGCAGCCTTTGCAACCTTAGCGGGCTTAGCGGGCTTAGCGGGCTTAGCGGGCTTAACCGCTTTTGCAGGCTTGGCGGTGTCGGCCGACACCTTTGCTTTCGCGGCAGCCGTACGCGCGGCGGCAGCCAATTCGAGATCGATCGTGTGCTTGAGGCCAGCGATCACCGGCTCGGCCAGATCGTCGGCGAAGTGATCGAACCAGCGCTTCGCTTGCAGCAGTTTCTTGCCGCCGAGCCGCTGCTTGTGACCTTCGTCATTCGCCAGCACTTTGGCGGAGAGTCGCGCGCGGCCTTTGGAGAGCCGCTCGAGAACGGTGATGATGGTGAACCCGCGATGCGACGTCTTCTGCTCGGCAGACATACTGGCCTCCTGATGTGTTCGCCTGATGGCGAGCCCGGATCGGATAAATGCCACGACTACGTTCACGTGGATAGAGCGATCCTATCACGACGAAAACGATATGCCCTCGCACGCGACATCAAGCACTCAGCCAGCAACGACGGGGAACACCGGCGTCCCCATCACCACCCCACGTCGCCGAACAGGAGAAACACCGACTCAGTCCATCCCCGTCTTGCCGGGCGCCCAATACGCTTTGGCCATGATTCTTGCGGCAGGCACGCCGAGTGCGCTCAGTTCCCGGCGCCAGCGCTGAATAGAAGAAGCCTTACCCGTCAGGACAAACGTCGCACCGGCCATCGCAGGTGCCGACAAGCGACTCGCCATGTCATCAAGGTGCGCATCGCCCGCCGAACGACCGAACAATTCGACGCCGTCGAGGCCCAGCCGCCCCAGCACTTCATGCGTATCCACCAAATCGCCGACTTCAAGCAGACACCTGACGGCGTTGTCGGCAAGGCGCTGGCGAAACGCATACATCAAGGCAATCGACGTCTCGTCGCCGAGCATCACGCAGACACCCGATATGCGACCGACATCGAGCGATGCTCGCGGGCCGAAGACAGTGCACTCGTCGCCCGGCATCACATTGCGCACCCACGTACTTCCCGGCCCGCTACCGTGCGCATAGGACACGATGCGGGTTCTGCCCGCCGCGCTATCCCATTCGATCGGCGTGTAGGTTCGCGCGACAAATGCCGAGCCCATGGTCAGTTGAATCTTTTGTCCGGGCACCCAGTCGACGCCTCGGAACGCGGCGCTCTCAATCGTCAGCAGACGAACGTCATCGGCGAGTGCTTCTGCGTGAACGATGCGCGCCTGCTTCATGAACAGGCGAATCAGGGCGCGGCTGACAGGCCCCGGTTGGGGTATCACGGCGTCGGGGGCTCTCATGTTCATCGCGTCACCACCGTAAATTCGTTGCCCCGGCCCTCGTCGATGGGGATCGGTTGCGAGAGATACCCGTTCGCCGGGTTGCGGACGTACGCCAGATACTCGTTGTCGTGATCGAAAGCGTTTTCAGCAAGAATCGGCGTGCCGGGCTTCAGATGCGGCTCCAGCAGTTTGAGTATCGGCAGATAGAGGCTGAACGCGCCGTCGAGCAACACCATGTCGATCTCGCCGCCCACATCGGCGAGCGTCTCGCGCGCGTCGCCGACACGGATGTCGACCAGATCGGCAAGCCCCGCCTCCTCGAGATGCGCGCGTGCCCGTGCTGCTTTCTCCGGCTCAAGCTCCGTTCCAATCAAATGACCGCCGCCCATGTCGCGAAGCGCCGCCGCCAGATGGATCGTCGAGATGCCCATCGACGTGCCGAACTCGACGATGCGTGTCGCTTTGCAGATGCGCGCGCATTCATAGAGAAATCGGCCATACGCCGGTGTGACGTTGAGAAAGTTCTTTGCATAGCCCCGATAGACGCCGCGCAGATCGCGCCGCTCCGCAGCCATCATCTCGTCGACGGCTTCGGCGAGGGTTTGCTCGGCGTGCGCTGGCGAGCCGGTGTCGAACTGCGCCATCAGTTGTCCGTCGGCCTGCTCCGCCTCAAGAAAAAGCCGCTGCAAGGTTTGCTCGACACGCCCGACACTCAATGAATCCATGATTCGCTTCCTATGCGCCATGGCGAACGGAAAATCCGCGCGCCGTGGATGCATGGTAGAAAAGGCGTGACTTGGCGACATTGGGAAATTCCGCCAATATGTTCTGAATTCTTGCCAATCGTCTGAAAACCGCGCCTGAGCGCTCATGCCATGCCTGTGCTGACCTCCTTGACCGATCCCTTCGAATGGGAAGACCCGGACCTCGTCCCTCGCCCGGTGGTGACGATCGGTGCTGCGGGCATCGATGTCGCCACCACTGACGATGGCGAACACCGGCATGAGAAGGACTTCCACACACACAAGAAGGCGCAGTTCATGCTCTTGCTGCGCGGCGCGCTCACCTGCGAGATCGAGGGCAGTCTGTGGATGGTGCCGCCCCAGAGCGCGCTCTGGGTGCCCGGCAGTGTGCTGCACAAGGTGACGGCGGCGGGCACCGTGGAGGTGTACGTGGCCTTCATCGATCCAGCCGTGGCATCGCATCTGCCGTCGACGTGCTGTGCGATCTCGACGACGCCACTGCTGCGCGAGTTGGTGATTCGCTCCGCGTCGTTTCCGATGCGCTACCCGGAAGGCGGTGCGGAGTCGCACCTGGCGGTGCTGCTGCTCGACGAACTCGCCGCCGCGCCGATTGGCAATCTCCATCTGCCGATGCCGTCCGATTCGCGGCTTCGCAAGATTGCCGAGGCCATCATGGAGACGCCCGCCGAGCGCGGAACGATACGAACCTGGGCACGACACGTGGGCGTGAGCGAGCGAACGCTCTCGCGTTTGCTGACCGAGCAAACCGGGATGAGTTTCGGTCGCTGGCGGCAGCAACTCAATCTCATGCTGGCGGTGAAATGGCTGAGTAGCGGCGCGTCCGTTCAGCAGGTGGCTGACGACCTGGGCTACGAAAGCGCCGGGAGTTTCGTGACGATGTTTCGCACCGCACTCGGCACGTCGCCGGGGCGGTACATGGCGGAAAGACTGCCTGACAGGCGCACTTCGACCGCTACCGATCTCAAGGACGCCGGATACCCAGAGGCGGTATCCGGCGAATGACGCCCTTCCCCACCATCACACCATCACGGCATGACCGGCGGATGATAGGTCAACGTTTGCGCCAGCAGCCACAGCATGACGATCACCACCGGGAAGTGCACCAGCAGTTGCGTGAACGTATAACCGACCACATCGCGCGCACGCAGACCGAGCACGCCGAGCAACGGCAGCATCCAGAACGGATTGATCAGATTCGGCAACGCTTCGGCGGCGTTGTAGACCGTCACCGCCCATCCCAGATGAACATGTAGATCGTTGGCGGCCTGCATGACGTAAGGCGCTTCGATGATCCACTTGCCCCCGCCCGACGGCACGAAAAAGCCCAGCACCGCCGAATACACGCCCATGACGCCGGGGAAAGACGACTGCGACGAGATCGCCACGAAGAAGCTCGACAGATGATGTGAGAGCGTCTGCCCATCGATGCCCGGCGCTTTGGTCAGCAGATACGCGATGCCCCCATACAACGGAAACTGAATCAACACGCCGGCCACCGACGGGACCGACTTCGCAATCGCATCGAGAAAGCGGCGCGGACGCCAGTTGAGCAGCATGCCCAGCATCAAGAAGACGAAGTTGTACGTGTTCAGGTTCGAGATCGCCAGCAACGGGTCTTTCGTCGTGAACTCGTGCCCGATCCAGAGCACACCGAGCGCCACGATCAGCACCGTGACGATCGGGCTGTACTCAAGCCAATCGCCCGGACGTTGCGGCTTCGCGTAGGTCTTCGTCGTATCGTCGAGCGACACGCCGAGGTCGGCGGCCAACGTCGCACGCGCGTCACGCGGCGCCGAAAAATAGGCCAGCACGACAGACACCACCGTCAGGACGCCCGCAATCGCCATCGACTGCGGCAGGAAAATCGTGTCGGAGAACGGGATCACGCCGGTGATCTCGACCAGCGCCTTCGGCAGACTCGCCGGATTGGCCTGCAACTGTGCGGCGGACGAACTCAGGCCGAGCGCCCACGTCGCGCCCATGCCCAGATAGGCCGCCGCGCCACCGGCACGGTAATCCATGCGAATGTTCTCGCGCCGCGCAATCGCCCGCACCAGCAAGCCGCTGAACACCAGACTGATGGCCCAGTTGAACAACGAGAGCACGATGCTGACGAACGCCACGTACGCCACCGCGCTGCGACCGCTGCGCGGCAAAGCCGCCATCTTGCGGATGAGCAGCGCCGCCGGCGGCGAGACCGCCACCACGTAGCCCGAGATGGCCACGATGGCCATTTGCATCGTGAACGGAATCAGGCTCCAGAAGCCGTCACCGAACGCCACACCCACCTTGACGGCCGGCACACCGATCGCCAACGCGCCGCCCGCGCAGACGATGACCGCCAGCGCCGCGAATAGATACGCGTCGGGAAACCAGCGTTCCGACCAGCGTGTGACCGACGCCGCCAGACGCTCCAGAGGGCCGCCGTCGTGTGGCGTTTCCATCGTGCTCGATAGTGAAGTTCCCGGTTTCATTTCCTGCGTTCCCTTATGTGTGTATTGATCGGCGATGCCGTACCGCGCACTGCCCGCCCCGTATTTCCGTCTAGTCCCCTGCCCCTCGGTTGCGGCACACCGCCGCCCGCCACTTTTTGCTGTCGCGCTCGACGCGATCGGTCTTATTGCGTTGCCTGCCAGACGAGCTTAGCGGCCGCCAGATCTTCCAGCGCCGTGCCGACCGCCTTGAACACCGTGCGCTCGCCAGCACCCTCGCGACGCAAGCGTCCCGCGCGGCACAGATCGGCCAGCGTGCCGCGCACGTCCTGCGCCGAGAACACACCGCGCGACATCGGGCCGAGCAGTTCGCCTGATTTCGCCAGCGCTTCCTCGGTGTCGACGAATAGCGAAGCCCCCGCAAAACACGAGTCGCTGGCCTCACGCATCTGCGGCGTGAAGCTGCCGATCAGATCCAGATGCACGCCCGGGGCAAGCCACTCGCCCTGCACCACCGGCTCGGTGGCGAGGGTCGCGCAGGTGACGATATCCGCACCGTCGACAGCCGCTTCGGCGCTCTTGCTGACGACGGCATCGAGACCCTGCTCCTGCAAGCGCTCGACAAGACGTCCTGCGGCCTGCGTATCGCGATCCCACACGCTGACATGCGTGATTGAGCGCACAGCACGGTACGCGAGCGGCACCAGCGAACCGACGCGTCCCGCGCCGAGCAGCGCAAGCTGCGACGCGTCTTCGCGCGCCAGATACGAGGCGGCCAGCGCCGAGGCGGCTGCCGTGCGGCGCGATGTGATCTCGTTGCCGTCCATCTGCGCGAGCGGCACGCCGGTACTCGCGTCGTACAGCAGATAGGTCGAATGCAGCCCCGGCACACCACGCTGTGCGTTGGCCGGCGCAATGTTCACCGTCTTGATACCCATCAGCCCGCCCGGCTGCCATGCCGGCATGATCAGCACGGTCATGCCGGCCTGCATCCCCGGTTCGGGAATGATGTGCGTGTGGCGCAACGGCACTTCGCACCCCTCGATGAACATGGTGCGCAATGCGTCCAGCAACGGGCCGAACGCCAGTGCGTCGCGAGTGGCTTGGGCGTCGATGATTTTCATGAACAAGGTTCCTCTTCGAAATGGGATGGAAATTTCAGGCGTCGATCACGACGGCTTCGCGCGGCACGGCCTGACAGGCCAGACACATGCCGGGCTCGTCGAGCGCGACGTCGCTCATGTGATCGACTTCGCCGGACAGCACGCGCACCGCGCAGCTCTCGCATTGCCCGACGCGGCAGCCGCTCGGCAATGTCAGCCCCAGCGATTCTGCAAACGACAGCAGACTGCCCTGCGACGGCGTCCAGACGGCTTCGCGTCCCGACCGGGCGAAGGTGACCGGCCATGCGGCGTCGGCATCGACACGCGGCGCGCTCGGCGAGCGGAACGCTTCCTTGAACATGTCGAACGCGGGCACGCCACGGGCGGCAAGCCCGCCCATCACGGCGGCCATCATGGGCTCCGGGCCGCACAGGTAGAAGCGTGCGCGACGGGCGATCAGGTCGTCGGACACCACGGCAGCAGACAACCGCTCGGTGGTGGCGTAATCGCGGCCAAGCACATCGGCATCGCGGGGTGCGTCGTAGTAATTGACGATGTGGATGCCGGGCAGACGCAGCGCGAGCGCCGCCAGTCTCGCCTGAAATGCGTGCGTGGCACCGTTTCGGTTCGCGTAATGCAGCCAAACCTCAGGGGTCTGCGTCGTCGCGTGTCCGGCCTGCTCCGCTTGCGCTGCCAGCGACTCGAGATAACAGAGAAACGGCGTGATGCCGATACCGCCGGCGAAGCACACAACCGGTTGTCGGGTTTGCAGCGGCAAAACAAAGCGTCCAGACGGTGCGCCCAGTTCGATGACATCGCCCACGCGCGCACCCGTGTTGAGCCAACTGGACACCGTGCCCTCGAACGCCTCGCCTTCACGCGTGCGCCCTTGCTGATGCCGCACGGCAATGCGATAGCCGCGACGCTCGCGCTCATTGGCCGGTCCTGTGAGCGAATAGGCACGAGTCAGGGGCTGCGCGTGGCCCGGAATCGGCACGCGCACGGTCACATGCTGTCCCGCCAGATAGTCGGGCAGCCCCACTTCGTCGAGCGGTTCGAACGCGATGGCGCGAACGCCGTCTGCCGCCGGGGTGAGTCCGGCAATGCGAAATCGCGCCATGCCTTGCCACGGCCGATGCGCCGGATCGCTTGCTGCATCACGTGTAATGTCGCAGCGTAATGACCGCAACGGCGACGATCCGCTGATGGGATCGATGTCCTGCGCCGTCGCCAACGCGTTGTAGTTGCTCGACTGCTCACCGGCCATGGTGAAGCCGCGACGGCCTACGCTGTCGCATGCCTGCCACCAGCCATACTCTGCGAGCACCACATCGGGCGCGAGCCCTTCGTCGAACGCGGCGCGAAAGCGAGCAACACCGGCCGGTGTCGTCACCTTCACCCAGTCGCCCGCGGCGAGTTGTTTCTGCTCTGCCAACGACGGATGCAGATGCACCACCGGGTCGGGGGCACGCATGCGCAGACTCGCGAGTCCGCGATGCTGGCTGTGGCAGTAGTAGCCGTTCTTGGTTGAGCCGAGGACCAGCGGGAAATGTGCCCCGTCGACTTCGGTCGTGGCACGCACAGCCACATGCACTGGCACCGGCGGATAGCCGTGACGCAGCAGCCGCTCGGAATACAGCTCGACGCGCCGGGTTTCGGTGGCAAACCCGCGCACGCCGCCTGCCTCGGTGCGAGCGTACTTGCGCTCGTACTGCGGCTGCGGACGTGAGATGCCCTCGGGATGCGCGCGCAGCGTCTGCACGTCGAGTCCGGTCGGGGCAAGCTGGTAATTCCAGCCGGCTTCGAGACGGCCGCCGAAGAAGGCCTCGCCCATCCCCAGCCGCACGGCGAGATCGAACACGATGTCGTTGTCGCTGCGCGATTCACCGCGCGGCGACACCATGCGCTGACGCAGTTGAATCAAGGCGTCGGCCCGGTCGTCGATTTCGAAGCCCGCACGCAGTCCTTCGCGCTCCCACGGCGTATTCACCGGCAGCAGAATATCGGCGTAACGCGCAGAGGGCGTCTCGAACAGATCGCAGTGGACGTGGAATTCGAGCGCTTCGAGCGCGTCGCGCGCCATCTCGTAGTCGGCCTGCGAAGCCAGCACATTGGTGCCGAAGCAGAACAGCGCTCGCACGCGGTAGGGATCGCCGTCGAGAATCGCCCGGTACGTGTCGCGTGCCGTCACCCAGCCACGCGCTGGCGGCCCCAGCGGGCGTTCGTCGATGCCCAGTGCTCTCGCCTGTTGCTCAGGACTCAACAGATCGTGCTGGCTGACGGCGTTCACGGGTTGGCGCGTCATCACGCGATTGCCGCCGCGCCGGTCGAAGCTTCCTGTGAGTGCATAGACGACAGCGATGGCACGCTCGATTTGCGTGGCGTTCGCATGCTGCGCGACACCGGACCAGGCGTGATAAGCCACGCGTTGGGCGCCGGTGAACAGGTTGGCTGCGGCATCGAGTTGTTCAGGCGAGACACCGCACAATTCGCTCACCGTCACCGGATCGTAATCGGCGAGCCCTTCGCAAAGATGATCAAACGCCGGCCGACAACTGATGTGCGAGCCGTCATTGGCGCTCAGGATGAATTCGCCGCGCAGGGCCGCGCGATTGGCGGCGTCGCGGCTTAGCGCGTGCGTTGTGTCGTAGGCCTGAGGCGCGCCAGTGGCCTCGTCCCAGATCACGAAGGCATCGGGAAGCGCATCGCCCGCAGGCGTCGTGTTCAGATCGCCCATGCGCAGGAAGAGGCCATTGTCGTTGCGCACGAGTAATGGGGCGTTGGTCCACCGGCGCACGAATGTCTCGTCATAGCGCCCGGTGTCGATCAGCCTGCGTGCGAGACCGAGCGCCAATGCGGCATCGGTGCCGGGGCGCACCGGCAGCCACGCGTCGGCGTCGGCAGCAAGCGGCGTTTTGCGCGGGTCGACGACGAGCAGCTTCGCGCCGCGGACACGTCCGCGCCCGATGGCGTTGGCCTGACTCAGCCAGGTACTCGTCGGGTTGTGGCCCCAGAGCATGATGACGTCCGCTTGCGCATAGTCGGCCGTCGGCATGCCGCAGCCGAACGTGAATGCGTGTGCGAAGTCTTTGTGCCAGTTGCAGATTTCCGTCGCGTAGACGGTGTTCGGGCTGCCGAACACCCGGATGAAGCGTTCGATCCAGTCGATGCTGTCGGACAACGGCGTCCCGCTCGGCGTCGTCACGCCGAAGGCCACGGCATGTGCTCCGCTTTCTCGGCGGATGTCGCCTAGCCGCGTCGCAATTTCAGTCAGCGCTTCGTCCCACGAGATGCGCTGCCAGCCGGGATCGTCTGCCCCCTTGGGCGCGGTCCGGCGTAACGGTGTCGTCAGCCGGTCGGGGTGATGCACGAGTTCAGGCGCGGCCTTGCCCTTGCGGCACATGGCAGCGCCGTTCGGATGCGACGGATCGGGTTCGACCGCAATCAGTGCATCGTTTTCCACCCGATTGAGCGTGCCGCAGCGAGATCTGCACAGCGTGCAGAACCCGGGCTTGACCTCCTGAACCATGTCCCGTCCGTCTCTATAGGAATCGATGTTCCGATGCTATACAGCGGCTCTTTTTATTACTAATATAAAAAATATACTTTGCAATATTGATTTTTTAAATGAAGCCAACCCTCCGTCAGATCGAGTATTTCGTGGCCGTGGCCGAGACTGGGCAAGTGATGCGGGCCGCCGAACGGTGCAGTGCTTCGCAGTCGTCGTTGACGATTGCGTTGCAGAATCTGGAAGTGATCGTGGGGGCGCAGTTGTTCGTCCGGCATGCGAAGGGGTTGCGCCCGACTGAGGCGGGAGAACGGTTTCTACGGCATGCGTATCGCATTTTGAACGCCACCGACGATGCGCTTCACGAAGCACGCACCTTGCCCGACGATGCTGGCGGGCGCCTGCGGCTTGCGGTCACTGAGACGATTTCGGCGTATTTGTTGCCTTCGGTGGCGAGCATGTTGTCCAAGCGTTTCCCGAATGTCGAACTCACGCTGATCGAGGGCGATCGCGAAGCGGTGGAAGCGGAGGTGCTCGCCGGCGACATCGATCTGGCGTTACTGCTGGTGTCGAATGTGGTGGCCGACGGGCTGGTCTTGCAGACGATGCTGCGCTCCACGCGCCGGCTCTGGACGAGCCCCGGGCACCCGTTGCTCGACAAGGCGAGCGTCACGCTCGACGACGTACGGGGTCAGCGGTTTCTGCTACTGGATATGGACGAACACGTGCAGACGGTCGAGCGCTATTGGCATGCAGCGCATGTTGAACCGGTCGTGCATTTCCGCACGCGGTCTATTGAATCGATTCGCAGTCTGGTGGCGCAAGGCTATGGCGTGTCGATTCTGTCGGATCTGGTCTACCGCCCATGGTCGATCGATGGTGGACGAATCTTGCGGCGGGATCTGAGCACAAGCGTGCCGTCGATGGATGTGGGACTGGTGTGGGCGAAACGACGTCCGCCCGAGGGCTTAACCGAGCGTATCGTCAGCGCGCTGCGCTCACTCATCCGCGAAATCAACGATCGCGGGCATATGGGGGTGGAGTGATGGACGCGGATGGCAACTCACTCGGCCGAAGCGCTCTTTCGCCCTCTCCAGATTCTTTGATGGAACACTTACGGGAACAGAATCGCAGCGTAGTTGCGCGCGCTGTGGATGACGTGAACGACATCGACTCGCTTTTTCGACTCGATCACGCGGTAGAAGATTTGGTAGTTACCGTGAACCCGATGACGGATTCCGTATCGCTCGTAGCGGGGCACCAACGGGAACGCGAGCGGCATGTCGGGAAGGTCCAAACATTTGGCCCGCAGCTCCTGAATGAACGTTATCGCCCGGCCAGGGTTGTCGAGCGCGATGTAATCGCCGATGGATTCAAGGTCGAAGATGGCTTCCGGGAGTATGTGAACGATCATGCCTTGTCGGTCACCATCGCCTGATACTTCCTCTCGAGTCGGTCGAACACATCAGTAGCCGGCTGGCCACGCCCAGCGTCCGAGTCAGCGACACTCCGCTCGACCACGGCATCCAGCGCCGCGAGCTGAGCTTCCCGATCCTGAATCAGTCTCACTCCCTCGCGCAGCACCTCACTCTTCGAGCCGTAACGCCCCTTCTCGACAAGCTCTGTGATGTAAGCCTCAAGCTGTCGGCCTAGTTCAGCGCTGATCATGAATTTCTCCAGTAGATATCTGGCTGCGACGCGTGTCACTTTATCATCCTTATCAATAGTTATCAAAAAATCACCTGAACCAAACCCCGACTACGCGTCGCCAGATGAAGTCCACTCCCCAAACTGCTTTCTGATCGCCGCAGCCGTTGTGTCGCGTTGTTCCAGCAAATCAAGGAGCGCATAACGGAGTCAATTTGACGAATGCGATGTGAACGCATCGGCGTGTCGCGTTGCGGGTCGCTAAGCTCCACGACAGCAGCGGGACGAACCTCGTCGCAACATGCGCATCTGCCGATTAACGAGGGCGTCGAAATTGCTTGGGGTCGTAGTAGATCTTGGCTCGGTCAAAGCGTCGAAGTTTCTTATTTCGGGTTGTCCGGGGAGAACGGACCCATCTGTCCCGCTCTATCGTCGACGGCTCGCTATTCGACGCACGGTTCATCCGCTTGCCGTTCCTCCACGCCAGTATCGTGGCAAGAATTGTGAGTGCGCTGATTGTTACAACCGCCACTACGATCCAAATCATTTGGAGCTCCAAAGCACTGAGATGGGCGCACTTTGTCTCGGCCTCCAACCCGGTTCCGCTCGACCAAACATGGGGCCGTGAAGGAACTGAGTTTAGAGGGCGATTCAACGCTTCGGCGCGAGCGCGGCGTCAGAAACCGCATCTCGTGGATAGTCAGGTGGAGGCGATTCGGCCGCTACATGGGCGCGCTATGCCTGCGTCTCATGCCACGAGCTAGGCGTAACAAATCAAAAAACTCGGAAGGTAGCCGGTTAGCCGTGGCAAAACGGTGCAAACAACACACCAGATTGCGTTGTAAGCCCCTAAGAGCCGATCGAATGATGAGTTTGGCTTACCGGGAGGAGAAGCAGGGCAACGGCAGCCTGAAGCGCCTTTTTTTGGAGCGTTGTGTCGTCGCGTGGGGAAGGTAATGCGGCTTTACGTGCGACAGGGCATGTGGGCGCTCATGGCCAGCACCTTGCGGTGATGCATTGAGCACCGCGCGGACGGAATTCGAACGCTGCCGATCAGAAGGGTGGCAGGTACACCATGGAGATGTCCCGGGGGTACTAGCGGTGCCAACGACGATTGGGAGCATCGCCCGCACAAAAACAAAAGGGGTTAGCCGAAGCTAACCCCTTCACCTTCAATCCTGCTGGTCGGAGCGATAGGATTCGAACCTACGACCCTCTGATCCCAAATCAGATGCGCTACCAGGCTGCGCTACGCTCCGACGAAGAGGGCGAATTGTAGAGGGTTCTCGGCGCTGCGTCAAATAGACGCGCCAATTCTGCAAGAATTCTTTCCGATGGCTGGCACAATGGCCATGCACTCGCTTGCGATTACGTAGTTGCCGCACGCCGCAAAAGTCTCGCCGACGGTCACGCCGCCGCCACGAAAACCCGCCATATTGGGAGGTTCAACATGCTCGAACCCGTGTCGATGAACCTGATTCTCTGGCGTCACGCCGACGCCGAAAACCTGCCCGCCACCCTCGCCCTCAGCGCGCAAGCCGATCTGGCCCGCGAACTCACCGATCGCGGCCGCAAACAAGCCGAAAAAGCCGCCCTGTGGCTGCGCGCCCGACTGCCCGAAGACACCATCATCCTCTCAAGCCCCGCCGTACGTGCCGTGCAGACCGCGCACGCCCTCACCCCCAGCCCCCGCATCGTGCGCGATCTCGCCCCCGGCGCGAACGCCATGACCCTGCTCGGCGCCATCGACTGGCCCGGCACCGCTCAGAATGTCGTGATCGTCGGCCACCAACCCGCCCTCGGCCAACTCGCCAGCCTGCTCATCAGCGGTCAGGAAGCCTACTGGACCATCAAGAAAGCCGGCATCTGGTGGCTCGCCTCGCGTCGCCGCGAAGACGAAAGTCAGGTCGTCGTGCGTGCCGTCATCAACCCCGATCTACTTTGATTTCGACCTCACGTGAAAGCGCCGGAAAGCCGGTGGAATGGCGCTTTCAAGGCATTCGCCTTGGGATCTGCCGCGTGAGATTCCAAGTTTTGTCATAGAATTGTCGCCTCCCGTTCACGGAATCGACATTGATGCTTTTTAAAGTACGTCGCAACGCGACCGTCACAAAAAGGGCCTTTATGCGCGACCTGCCGAACCCCACCATGCCGCTCTCTTCGCTGACCCCTACGTCGCGGAGGCGTCTTCCTCGTCCTGAAACGCCTGTCAAACCGAATCTGGCTGTGGCGTGGGCACGCGACGAAAGCGAGCTTCGTGAAGCCCAACGACTGAGATATCAGGTCTTCGCCGAAGAAATGGGCGCATCGGTCAAAGGCCCGGCAGGCCTGGACGTCGACGAATACGACCAATACTGCGATCACCTGCTCGTTCGCGATCAGGATTCGCTCAAGGTTGTCGGCACCTACCGCGTATTGCCCCCCGACCAGGCCAAGCGCCTCGGCCGTCTGTACTCCGAGAGTGAATTCGATCTCTCACGCCTCGACCATCTGCGCCCCAAGATGCTCGAGACCGGCCGCTCGTGCGTGCACCCTGACTACCGCAACGGTGCCGTCATCATGGCCCTCTGGAGCGGTCTGGCAGAGTACATGGTGCGTAACGGCCTGGAGACCATGCTCGGCTGCGCCAGCGTGCCCATGGCCGACGGTGGCCACTACGCCGCCAGCCTCTATCGCAAGTTGCAAGACAGCGAAAGCGCCATGGCACCCGCCGAGTACCACGCCGTGCCGCGTATCGCCCTGCCGATCAACGAACTGCAATCGGGCCTCGACGTCGAGCCGCCCGCGCTAGTCAAAGGCTACCTGCGCCTCGGCGCCCGCATCTGCGGTGCCCCGGCATGGGACCCCGACTTCAATACGGCCGACTTCCTGACGATGTTCCGCCTGTCCGACATGAACCCGCGCTACGCGCGACACTTCCTCGGACCGGAACTGCTCAGCAAACTCCAGAACGCCTGATCAAGGCCACTGACTCCCCCCAACCAATTCAGTCCTCATCAAAAGGACAAAAAAAGCCCGGCAAATTGCCGGGCTTTTTCATGTCTGCAACACCAAGTCGATTTGTTGGCGCAGAGGAACAGCGGAGAAGCGCGGGAAAACGCCCCATTCAGGCGTACACCACCTTGTAGCGCTGACCAATCTTCTCCCACTCCTGCGCCTCGCGCTGCAAGCTGTAATCGGTCAGCGGGTTCGCGTCGATCCACGCACGCGGCACCGTCACCTCAAAGCCGTCATCAAGACGATTCACCTCGATGCTCTCGGGCAGCGCGTCGATGCGGCGGCGGCAAAACAAGACCGCCAGCCGCAGGCAGAACAGCAATTGCCAGTCGACTTGCTGCGCCTGCGACGCCAGCTTGCCCAGCTTGCCAACGTGCCCCAGCAGCAACTCCGCCAGACGCGCCTGATCGGGACGCGAGAAGCCTGGCATGTCCGCATTGCTGCCGATGTAGGCCGAATGCTTGTGATAAGCGCTGTGCGAGATCGACAGCCCCATCTCGTGCAGCGACGATGCCCAACCGAGCAGCGCTTCGTCCTCTTCACGACCGTCGTCGGCATCCGTTTCGTCGCCAGCCACCGGTAATTGCCGATACAACGCAATCGCCAGACGCCCGACACGCTCAGTCTGCGCACGATCCACGCCATAGCGCCGCACAAACTGCTCGACGGTCACTGCGCGCATATCCTGATGCTGCGTACGGCCCAGCAAGTCGTACATCACGCCCAGACGCAGCGCAGCGTCGGTCGTCTCCATATGATCGACTTCAAGCTCATTGAACACCGACAGCATGATCGACAGGCCGCCCGGCAGCACCGGGATGCGATCCTGCTTCAAACCGGCCAGCTTCAGACGATTGGCATTCTCTGCCTTGATGAGCGCCCGTTTGAGCCGCTCCAGGCCACCACGGGTGAGGCCGTGCACCCCGCCGTCGTTGAAGCCGTTGGCCTCCAGCAATTCCGCCAGCGCACGCGCCGTGCCCGATGAGCCGATCGCCTGCGACCACCCCGCCTCGCGAAACGCCGACGAAATGATCTGAATTTCGCGACGCGCGGCCAGCTCGGCCTGCTTCATCGCATAGTCATCGACATTGCCGCTGGGAAAGAACAAACGGCTGTGACTTACGCAGCCGATGTACAGACTCTCCATGATCAACGGTTCGTAATCCTGACCGATAATGAATTCCGTCGAACCGCCGCCGATATCCACGACAAGTCGATTCCCCGGACAAGTCGGTACCGAATGCGCTGCGCCCGCATAAATCAGCCGCGCTTCTTCGCGTCCGGCAATCACTTCGATGGGAAACCCGAGCGCGCGTTGCGCTTCACCAAGGAAATCCTGCGCGTTCTTCGCCACGCGCAACGTATTGGTCGCGACCGCACGCACCTGATCGGGATGAAACCCCCGCAGCCGCTCGCCAAAGCGCTTGAGCACATCCCAGCCGCGTTGCTGCGACGGGTGATCGAGATACTTTTCCGCGTTCAGGCCAGCGGCAAGCCTGACCGGTTCGCGCAGCGCATCCACCTGGTAGATCTGCGTACCTGCGGAGGTTTCCTCCACCCGGCCGATGATCAGGCGAAAACTGTTCGAGCCGAGATCGACGGCCGCTAATAAAGGCGAAGGGGTACTCATGTGGGGGTGCGCCTGGGCGATGAGTGTCGAAATACGCTTTGTTGCACACGAAAAGCGTGACGCGCACTCGACAGATAAATGACGAATACGTTACAAAGTGAATATGACACGTCGTTGACAAATGTGAATGTCATATAACTGTAACAATACGGATGAAGAATTCACGCCAATCCCATGTCTTTCGCACGTTCAATATGAATTATCCGCTGCTCAATCGCGAGCTTGGCATCCTTGCGTTCAATGAACGCGTGCTCGCCCAGGCAGCCGACCCGGCCACGCCACTGCTCGAACGCCTGCGTTTTGTCTGTATCGTCAGTAGCAATCTGGATGAATTCTTCGAAATCCGCGTCGCCGGACTCAAGGAGCAGATGCGCGAAAATCCGGGCATGCTCACGCCCGACGGCATGACTTTTCAGCAAGTTTACACGCAAGTGTGTTCCCGGGCACAGGCGCTCGTGGAAAAGCAATACGCCATGTTCGGCAGCCTGATGCCCGCACTCGAGGCCGAAGGCATCGCGTTTCACCCCTCCGGCCAGTGGAACGACGCCCAAGTCGAATGGGCGCGCGACTACTTCATGCGCGAACTGGTGCCGGTACTCACGCCCATCGGGCTCGACCCGGCTCACCCGTTCCCGCGCGTACTCAACAAAAGCCTGAACTTCGCCGTCGAACTCGAAGGTAAGGACGCGTTCGGACGCGACGCGGAACTCGCCATCGTGCAAGCCCCGCGCGCCCTGCCCCGTCTGGTGCCGATGCCCGCATCCCTCGCGCCGCTGCCCAACAGCTTCGTCCTGCTCAGTTCGCTCATGCTTCGATTTTCGAGCGAATTGTTCCCGGGGCTCACGGCCAAGGGCTGCCATCAGTTCCGCGTCACCCGCAATAGCGATTTGTTCGTCGACGAAGACGAAATCACGAACCTTCGCACCGCCCTGCAAGGCGAATTGCCCGCCCGCCACCTCGGCGACGCCGTGCGTCTGGAAGTCGATTCCGGCGCGCCAGCGCGACTCGTTCGCCGCCTGCAAACGGAATGCGGCCTGACCGACTCGGATTGCTACCGCGTGAAAGGCCCCGTCAATCTCGTGCGCCTGATGCCGCTGCCCGAGATGGTCGATCGCCCCGATCTGAAATTCGCACCGTTCGTGCCGGCTTTGCCCAAGCGCATGATCGCCTCGCCGGCCATGTTCGATCTCATCGATCAGGGCGATGTGCTGCTGCACCACCCCTACGACAGCTTCCAGCCGGTGCTGGAGCTGCTGTTGCAGGCCGCCCGCGACCCTGACGTCGTCGCCATCAAGCAGACCATCTACCGCACGGGTAACGAGTCGTCGCTGATGGATGCGCTCATGGAAGCCGCGCGCAACGGCAAGGAAGTCACGGTGGTCGTCGAGTTGCTTGCCCGCTTCGACGAGGAAACGAACATCAACTGGGCTGCACGGCTCGAAGCGGTCGGCGCACACGTCGTATATGGCGTGGTCGGCCACAAGTGCCACGCGAAGATGCTGCTGGTGGTGCGCCGCACGCACGAGGGCAAGAAGACCTACCTCAAGCGCTACGTGCACCTCGGCACAGGCAATTACCACCCGCGCACGGCACGCCTGTACACCGACTTCGGCCTGATGACGGCCGATGAAAAGCTCTGCGCGGACGTGCACGTCGTCTTCCAGCAGCTCACCGGCATCGGCCGGCAGACGCAGTTGCACGGTCTCTGGCAGTCGCCGTTCACCATGCACACGCACCTGCTCGAAGCCATCCGGCGCGAAACGGAAGCGGCGGCCGCCGGCAAGAAGGCCCGCATCATCGCGAAGATGAACGCGCTGCTCGATCCGACCATCATTGCCGAGCTTTACAAGGCGTCGCGCGCCGGCGTGAAGATCGACCTCATCGTGCGCGGCGTCTGCTCGCTGCGCGCGGGCGTGCCGGGGCTCTCGGAGAACATCACCGTACGCTCGATCGTGGGACGTTTTCTCGAACACCATCGCATTTACTACTTCTATGCGCATGGCGACGAGAAGGTGATGCTCTCAAGCGCGGACTGGATGGAACGCAACTTCTTCCGCCGCGTGGAAGTGGCCTTCCCCGTGCATGACAAACGCCTGAAGGCCCGTGTGATTCGCGAGGGTCTGATGGTCCATCTGCGCGACAACACGTCCGCGTGGCTCATGCGCCCGGATGGCAGCTACCTGCGCCGTCGCGCAGGCAAGAAGCCCTTCAACAGCCAGTTGGCGCTCATGCAGGAGCTGACGCAGTACGTGCAGACGGGCAACTAACCGCGCGAACGATCGTCATCTGGGCACAAAAAAGGCGTCTGACAATTCAGTCAGACGCCTTTTTTACATTGGGATCGTGCCAGCCCGCGTGGCGAACCGCTCAACCGTTGGCAGCCACGTTCGACGGCGCGGCAGCCGGTGCCGGCAAATCCGCCGGCGCACGGTGAACCACCCGTGACGGCGGGAAATGGATGCTGAACGTGCTGCCACGCCCTTCCTCGCTCGTGACTCGCAAGTCCGCCTGATGGCGCGTAAGCACGTGCTTGACGATGGCCAGCCCCAGCCCTGTCCCGCCCGTATCACGCGACCGGCTGCGATCGATGCGATAGAACCGCTCGGTCAGGCGCGGGATATGTTCCGCCGGAATCCCCAGCCCCGAGTCGATGACGGTAAAGCGCGCACCACCATCGTCGGTCGCGCTCCAGTCGATGCAGATCTTGCCGCCCTGCGGCGTATAACGCACCGCGTTGCTCACCAGATTGCTGAAGGCACTGTGCAATTCGCCTTCGGCGCCGCGCACGTCCAACCCGTCGACACCGGTGACCTCGATCGCATGCTGGCCTTGCGAGAGCCCTTCCGCGTCGCTGCGCAGGGTGCGCATCTGCACGCCCATGTCGATCCGCTCATCCGAAGGCGGCTTGCCGCTGCCTTCGAGCTTGGCGAGCGTGAGCAGGTCGTTCACGATGCTCTGCATGCGCGATGCCTGCTGCCGCATGATCTCGACATAACGCTGAATTTCGTCGGCGGAAAGCGGCAGCTCGCCCACCGTCTCCAGAAAGCCTGAGAGCACCGTCAGCGGCGTCTTCAACTCGTGCGAGACGTTGGCCACGAAGTCGCGGCGCATGGCGTCCGTGCGCTCCAGATCGGTCACATCGAGCGAGATGATCAGCTTGCGGTTATCGCCATACGGAAACACCTGCATCGAGAGCACGTTGTTCCGCTTCACGCCCATATGCTGCATGATCAGCGCCTCGTCATAACGCTCGGACGAGAGGTAATGCACAAAGGCGGGGGTGCGCAGCAAATGGGTGATCTGTTGGCGCAGATCGCGCTTGGCATCGATACCGAAGTGCGTCTCGGCAATCGCGTTGCACCACTCGATCTGGTTATGCTCGTCGAGCATGATCACGCCGTTAGGCGAGGCCTGAATGGCCTGAATGAAGCGCGCGTGCTGCTGCTCGACCTGCTTGACCTGGTTATGCCAGCGCTTCGCGAGCTTGTGCAAACGGTAGTAGATTTCGCCCCACAGGCCGAGCGCGCTCGGCACTTCCCCGTAGACCGGGGCATCGAGCAGACGCCAGAGGCGTTGCGCGTGGTAGACGTTGAAGAAAAGCTGCACCACCAGCAAGAAAATTGCGGTGACGTAGCCTGCGCGCGCGCCGAGAAGCCAGCCCACGGCCACGGAAATGGCCGCTTGCAGGATCAGGAACGCCAGCGCACGGGCCCAAATGATATTCATAGACGATGCACAGGGGTTTGCCGCCCTTGCCCAAGGCTGACGAGACGGTCAAATGCCATCGTCAGTCGCGGGGGGAACGACGGCTGACGGCGCCGACGGCGCACGTCAGGGTTCAGCCTCGGAGCGCCTCAGACCGACTTCGTCAGGCGGTAGCCGCTGCCGCGTACGGTCTCGATCATAGCATCGTGCCCGGCAGGCTTGAGCGCAGCGCGCAGACGCTTGATGTGCACGTCCACGGTGCGCTCTTCGACGAACACGTGATCGCCCCACACCTGATCGAGCAACTGCGAGCGGCTGTGCACGCGCTCTGGATGCGTCATGAAGAAGTGCAGCAGGCGGAATTCCGTCGGGCCCAGATCGAGCTTGATGTCGCCGCTCGTCTGATGGCTCGTCACACGGTGCGTGGCCGGGTCGAGCTTCAGGCCGTTCACGCTGACCACATCTTCGGTCAGCTGCGGCGCACGGCGGCGCAACACCGCCTTGATGCGCGCCATCAGTTCCTTGGGCGAGAACGGCTTGGTGACATAGTCGTCCGCGCCAATCTCCAGGCCCATCACCTTGTCCTGCTCTTCGCTGCGCGCGGTGAGCATGATGATGGGCACGTGCTTGGTGCGCTCGTTCGCCCGCAGTTCGCGCGCGAAGGTCACGCCCGACTTGCCGGGCAGCATCCAGTCGAGCAGAACGAGATCCGGCAGGACGTCGCTAATCAGCGTGAGCGCCTGCTCGGCGTTGTACGCCCGGATCGGATAGTGACCCGCATGTTGCAGATTAACGGAGATCAGCTCGGAAATCGCCGGCTCGTCTTCTACGATCAGAATGCTGCTGGGCATCGGTTGCCTCTCAAACCTTCAGTAATGTCGAGCTTGTTATTCGCCTTGCACTTTGCGCTGCAAATCTTCGCGCGAAATGTGCCGGACGTCGGTGCCCTTGACGATGTAAATGATGAATTCGGCGATGTTCTTCGCGTGGTCGCCGATACGCTCGATGGCCTTGGCGATGAACAGGAAATCCAGGCCAGCCGAGATGGTGCGCGGGTCTTCCATCATGTACGTGACCAATTTTCGCACGAAGCCACGGAATTCATTGTCGATGGCCTTGTCGTCGCGCACGATTTCGGCCGCCGCCACGATATCCAGACGCGCAAACGCGTCCAGCGTGCGACGCAGCAACTGCGCTGCCATTTCGCCCGAGAGCTTGATCTCGGCAAAATTCACGCTCTGTGCCGCACCGTCTTCAAGCAGGTGACGCGTGCGCTTGGCAATCTTTTCAGCCTCGTCGCCTGCGCGCTCGAGGTTGGTGATCGTCTTCGAAATCGAGAGCAGCAGGCGCAGATCGCGCGCGGTCGGCTGGCGACGCGCAATGATCTTGCTGCACTCTTCGTCGATCTCGACTTCCAGCGTGTTGAGACGGTGCTCGTTGGCGATCACTTCGTCGACCAATGCACGGTCGAACCCGATGAGGCCCTGCATGGCGGTGACGATCTGCGATTCGACCAGGCCGCCCATCTCGAGGACGCGCGAGCAAACCTGATTCAGGTCGGAATCGAACTGGCTGGAAAGGTGTTTATCGTTCATGTCGCAGGTTTCCTCGTGGGGATCAACCAAAACGGCCGGTGATGTAGTCTTCGGTTTCTTTACGGTCCGGCTTGATGAAGATCTTCTCGGTCTCGCCGAATTCGATCAGTTCGCCCAGATACATGTAAGCCGTGTAATCCGAGCAACGTGCCGCCTGCTGCATGTTGTGCGTGACGATCACCACGGTGTAGTCATCCTTGAGTTCCGCAATCAGCTCTTCGATGCGGCCCGTGGAAATCGGGTCGAGCGCCGAGCACGGCTCGTCGAGCAGCAGCACTTCCGGGCGAATCGCAATACCGCGCGCAATGCACAGACGCTGTTGCTGACCGCCCGACAGGCCGTAGCCCGACTGTTGCAGCTTGTCCTTCACTTCGCTCCACAGCGCCGCCTTGGTCAGCGCCCACTCCACGCGATCATCCATTTCCGAGCGCGAGAGCTTCTCGAACAGGCGCACGCCGAACGAGATGTTGTCGTAAATCGACATCGGGAACGGGGTCGGCTTCTGGAACACCATACCGACCTTGGCGCGCAGCAGTGCGATGTCCTGCTTCGAAGTCAGCAGGTTTTCGCCGTCCATGTTGATTTCGCCCTCGGCGCGTTGCTCCGGATACAGGGCGTACATCTTGTTGAACGTGCGCAGCAGCGTGGACTTGCCGCAACCCGACGGGCCGATGAAGGCCGTGACCTTGCGGTCGGGAATGCGCAGGTTGATGTTCTTGAGCGCGTGGTATTTCTCGTAGAAGAAGTTCAGGTTCTTGACTTCGATCTTCGAGGGCAGCTTGATTTCTTGTGTCGGATTCGTCATGGTCTGTCTCAGCCGTCAGGTATGCGTTATGTCGTCGCGTCGTTTGTTGTCGCGTTCGGTTACTTCTTCGCGAACAGCGTGCGCGCCAGAATGTTCAGGAACAGCACACCAAGGGTGATGATGAACACGCCTGCCCAGGCAAGCGCCTGCCACTCCGCAAACGGGCTCATGGCAAATTTGAAGATGGTGACCGGCAGGTTGGCCATCGGCTGGTTCAGGTTCAGCGACCAGAACTGATTCGAGAGCGCCGTGAACAGCAGCGGTGCCGTCTCGCCGGCGATACGCGCCACGGCCAGCAACACGCCCGTCACGATACCTGCCATCGACGCCTTCAACGTGATCTTCACGATAATGCGCCACTTCGGCGTACCCAGTGCGAAGGCCGCTTCGCGCAGGTTATTCGGCACCAGCTTGAGCATGTTCTCGGTCGTGCGAATCACGATCGGCACTTGCAGCAGCGCCAGCGCGATGATGCCGGCCCATGCCGAGAAGTGGCCCATCTGCGCAACCACCAGGGCGTAGACGAACAAGCCGATCACGATCGACGGCGCCGACAAGAGAATGTCGTTGATGAAGCGCGTGATGCTTGCCAGCCACGACTTCTGGCCGTATTCCGCCAGATACACGCCAGCGAGAATGCCCAGCGGCGTGCCGATCAGCGTAGCCACGCCGACCATGATCAGGCTGCCGGCGATGGCGTTGGCAAGTCCCCCGCCTGCCGTATTCGGCGGCGGCGTCATTTCGGTGAACAGCGACAGCGACAGGCCGCCGATGCCCAGCGAGAGCGTGGTGTAGAGAATCCACAGCAGCCAGAGCAGGCCGAAGGCCATCGCCGCGAGCGACATCGCGATCGCGAAGACATTTTTGCGGCGGCGGTAGGCTTGCAGCCGCACGCGGGTAAAGGCGTCGGTAGGCTTCACGTCGGGCGTTTCCAATTCGAGCGCTTGTTGGGTCATTTATTTACCTTCGCCCTTTTCGAGGCGCAGCAGCATGAGCTTGGACAGCGCCAGCACCACAAAGGTGATGAAGAACAGAATCAGGCCGAGTTCCATCAGGGCCGCGGTATGCAGACCGGGGCCGGCTTCGGCGAATTCGTTGGCGAGTGCCGAGGTAATGCTGTTCCCCGGCGAGTACAGCGAAACGTTGTCGAGCAGGTTCGTGTTACCGATCACGAACGTGACAGCCATGGTCTCGCCGAGCGCGCGGCCCAGACCGAGCATGACGCCGCCGATGACACCCGTCTTGGTGAACGGCAGCACCACACGCCACATCACTTCCCAGGTCGTGCAGCCGATACCGTAGGCCGATTCTTTGAGCAGCACGGGCGTCACTTCGAACACGTCGCGCATGACCGAGGCAACGTACGGAATGATCATGATCGCGAGGATCACGCCGGCCGGCAGAATACCGATGCCCAGCGGCGGGCCCTGGAACAGCGCGCCGATCACGGGCACGTTGCCAAGCAGGCCTTGCAGCGGCTTCTGGAAGTACTGGCTGAAGATCGGGGCGAAAACCAGCAGACCCCACATCCCGTAGACGATGCTCGGAATGGCGGCCAGCAGCTCGATGGCGGTGCCCAGCGGGCGACGCAGCCATACGGGCGAGAGTTCAGTGAGAAACAGCGCAATGCCGAAGCTGACCGGCACAGCGATAAGAAGCGCGATGATCGACGTCACGATCGTGCCGTAGATCGGCACCAGGGCCCCGAACTGATCCGCAGGAGGATCCCATTCTTTGGTCCACAGGAACGCGAAGCCGAACTTCTGGATGGACGGCAGTGCGCTCACGATGAGCGACACGATGATCCCGCCCAGCAGGAGCAGCGTGATAACGGCGGCGGCGCGGGCGATCAGTGCGAAAAGGATGTCGCCAGCGGAAGACGGAGCCCGCTGCGTAGCGGCGCCCGGCGTTGCGAGGGGGCTGGTGGCTTCTGCCATGATGTCGTCTCTTTCGTGAGACGCGCCGCCAGCCGTTGCCGGATCAACCATCAGGCGGCGGCGCGGGCGGCGCGGATAAAGCAGGTCTGGAGCACCGCGCTACGCCGCAAAGCGTGGCACGGTGCCGGGCAGGCGTCTTAGATGCCAGCCTTGTTGGCCGAATCGGCCACCTTTGCCTTCCAGCCGGCGCGGATTTGCTTCAGGACATCTTCCGGCAGCGGAATGTAGTCCAGTTCCGTCGCGGTCTGGTTGCCGTTCTTGAACGACCAGTCGAAGAACTTCAGCACTTCGGCGCTTTGCGCTTCCTTGCCGGCGTCAGCCTTCTGGTGCAGCAGCACGAACGTGGCAGCCACGATCGGCCACGACTTTTCGCCCGGCTCATTCGTCAGGATCTGATAGAACGTCTTCGACCATTCGGCGTGACCGGCAGCCGTCTTGAACGTTTCGGCGTTCGGCTCGACAACCTTGCCAGCGGCGTTGGTCAGGGCCGTGTACGTCAGCTTGTTCTGCTTGGCGTAGGCCGATTCCACGTAGCCGATAGCGCCCGGCAGACGTTGCACGAAGGCGGCGACGCCGTCGTTACCCTTACCGCCCGTACCCGTCGGCCAGTTCACCGTCGTGCCTTCGCCAACCTTGCTCTTCCATTCGGCGTTGACCTTCGACAGGTAGTTCGTGAACACGAAGCTCGTGCCCGAACCGTCGGCGCGGCGAACCACGGCGATGTCGGTGTCCGGCAGCTTGACCTTCGGGTTCAGCTTGGCGATGGCCGGATCGTTCCACTTCTTGATCTTGCCCAGGTAGATGTCGCCGAGCAGTTCGCCCGACAGCACCAGTTCGCCCGGCTTCACGCCCGGAACGTTGATCACCGGCACGATGCCGCCAACCACCGTCGGGAACTGGAACAGGCCTTGCTTGGCCAGCTCTTCGTCCGTCAGCGGGGCGTCAGAACCGGCGAAATCGACGGTCTTGGCTTGAATTTGCTTGATGCCGCCCGAGGAGCCGATACCTTGATAGTTGACCTTGTTCGAGGTCGCCTTCTGGTACGAATCGGCCCACTTCGTGTAGATAGGGGCCGCGAACGTGCTACCGGCGCCGGTAATCTCGCCCGCAATTGCGCCAGCGGCGAACAGTGCGCCAGCCAGGCCGGCAATCGCAGTCTTCATCAGCTTCATGGATTTCTCCGAGTGGTGTGTACAGCGTGTGGATGGCTCGAAGAATAGAGTCCGAATGTGACAATCATGTGTCATTTCCGGATATTCACCATCTGACTGTCATCTCACCGCCCCGGGATTGTCATATTCGACACAGTGCGCAGCGTCGATGACGTTTTCGTGAAACCCAATATCGACGCGGGTTTCAGAGCTTTCCTATGACGATGAATCCAGCTTGGCGGGGGCTTTGAGGGGATGTGTCATTACCGTGACACTGTCGGAATTGGTCTTACGACGGACGGCAGGCTGTCACAAATGTGACAGTGGGGGGAGAGAGTGGGAGGGATGCAACAGGCATGGCATCCCAACATGGGAATGTTTGCGCTGCTGCCGTCGGTGCGGATAAATTGGCCCCGACGGCAGTGACGGTAACGCTGATTTCAGGAACGGCGAGCCCGTTGGGCGGCGGACTTAGGTCGCCGACTTCACAATGTCGGCCAGTTGCTGAGCGAACGCCGTCGCTTGCGACTCGTCGCGGGCTTCGACCATGACGCGCAACACCGGCTCGGTGCCCGATGCACGAATCAATACGCGGCCCGAATCGCCCAGCTTTGCCTCGATGGCATCGCGCTCGGCGGCCAGACGCGTATCGGCCAGCCAGTCGTAACCGACCGGCGTGCGCACGTTGATCATGTGCTGCGGGAACAGGCGCACCCCTTCAAGCAGCTTTGCCAGCGGCTTGTTATCGGCGCGGCGAACGGCGGCGAGGACTTGCAATGCCGAGACGATGCCGTCGCCGGTCGTGTGCTTGTCGAGACAAAGAATGTGGCCCGAACCTTCGGCACCGATCTGCCAGCCGTGCTTGTAGAGCTGCTCCAGCACGTAGCGATCGCCGACCTTGGCCCGCACAAACGGCACGCCAAGGCCCTTGAGTGCCACTTCCACGGCCATGTTGGTCATCAACGTGCCGACGGCACCCGGGACACTGCCGTGTTCCAGACGGTCCTTGACCAGCAGATAGAGCAATTCGTCGCCGTTATACAGCCGGCCCGCGCCGTCGACGATCTGCACGCGGTCTGCGTCGCCGTCCAGCGCCACACCGATGTCGGCGTGGTTGGCGCGCACGGCACGCATGAGGGCGTCGGGCGAGGTCGCACCGCAGTCTTCATTGATGTTGAAGCCATTCGGCTGATTGCCGATGGCAATGACTTCCGCGCCCAGTTCATGGAACACGTGCGGCGCGATGTGATAGGCCGCCCCGTTCGCGCAATCGACCACGATCTTCACGCCACGCAAGTCGAACTCGTTCGGGAACGTGCTCTTGCAGAATTCGATGTAGCGTCCGGCGGCGTCGTCCAGACGGCGAGCCTTGCCCAACTGCTCGGAGCGCACACAGCTCATCGGGTTGTCGAGCTCGGCCTCGATTTGCAGTTCGGTCTCGTCCGGCAGCTTGTTGCCGTTGGCCGAGAAGAACTTGATGCCGTTGTCGTGATACGGATTGTGCGAAGCACTGATCACCACGCCGGCCGCCAGACGCAGCGCACGCGTCAGGTAAGCCACGGCCGGCGTTGGCATCGGACCGGCCATCATCGTGTCGACACCCGCGGCAGCAAAGCCCGCTTCGAGCGCGGCTTCCAGCATATAGCCCGAAACACGCGTGTCCTTGCCGATCAGCACAGTGGGGCGGCCCAGTAACTGGTTGCCGGCCAGCACGCGGCCCGCGGCATATCCCAATCGAAGCACGAACTCCGGCGTAATGGGCCCCTCGCCCACCGTGCCGCGAATCCCGTCGGTGCCAAAATAGCGTCGTTTCATCGTTGCTTCATTCCCTGTTGGCGCGTCATGACCGTGAAAGGTCCTGTCGCGCGCTTCTTTCCCATTGCTTTCGTTGTGAACGATTTTCTTAGCCGGGCGAGGTTTGCGCTAGCTGACATTTTTGACCAGAGACGTCCCAGTCACGTCCCCTTGCCCCCTGCCCCTTGCCCCCTGCCGGCCACATTCGGCCTCGCTGGCAACTCGCCAGCAGGTCCGCGATCTTACTCGGCGTCGCGTACGGCTTGCCACACCTTGAGGGCGTCGACCGTTTCCGCCACATCGTGAACACGCACGACCGCGGCGCCACGATCCGCTGCGCACATTGCCGCGGCCACACTCGCCACCTGACGCTCCATCGGCGTCTGCCTGCCGGTGATCTCACCCAGCATGCGCTTGCGCGACATACCGACCAGCAGGGGCAAACCATCGCGCGAGAGCACGCGCAGGTGCTTGAGCAAAGCGAGATTATGCGCAAGATTCTTGCCAAATCCGAATCCCGGATCGAGATAGAGACGTTCCGGCGCAACACCTGCGGACATCATCGCGTCGACGCGACCATCGAGAAACGCCGCCACTTCGGTCACGACATCGGTGTAGATCGGCGCGTCCTGCATGGTTTTCGGGTCGTGCAGCATGTGCATGATGCACAGCGCTGCTTCGCTATCGCGCACGGCGTCCACGGCGCCCGGCTGCTGAAAGCCCCAGATATCGTTGATCATATCGGCGCCTGCGGCCAGAACCGCACGCATCACACCGGGCTTGTACGTGTCGACGGAGAGCGGCACGCCGCAGTCACGCAGGGCCTCCACAAGCGGGACGACGCGCTCGAGTTCGGCGGCTTCCGGCAACGCCTCGGCGCCCGGGCGTGTGGATTCTCCACCGATGTCGAGGATGTCCACACCGTCGGCAATCAGTCGTTCGGCATGACGCAACGCCGCGTCACGGGCAGCAAACTTGCCGCCGTCGGAGAACGAGTCAGGCGTGACATTGAGAATGCCCATGACGTGCACACGCCGCGCGTCGAGTCGAAAACGCGGCCCTAGGGCCAGCGTGTCGGGCTTTGCGGGCGGAGTAGTGTCACCAGCGACGGCAAACGTCATGTCGTCGGTCGGGGGAACGGAGGATGGCAGCGGCTCGGTGGACATTCGAAAACTCGTGGCTCGGTAGGACCTTATCGTATATGGCCGTAATGTTACCGGATTCACTTCGTGTATCGACCACGGAAACACTCGGTAACACGGAATTTCAGAATTCCTGACATCCCTTCATCGGACGCTTCACCGAACGCTTCATCGGCCGATAGTCACGGGTGCCAAAGCAAAAAGGCCGGCAATTTGCCGGCCTTTTTACTGGATACTTCCTGAACTGCTATCGGTCAACTCACCGAACGGCGTCTGTCTTAGACGGTTGCCGGCGTGTTGCTTGGCTTGAGCGGCGGATTGCCACCCGATGCGCCACCGCTCGACGGACCATTCTTCGGGGGACGCGGCGGGCGCCCTTCCATGATGTCCTTGACCTGTTCGGCGTCGATCGTTTCCCAGTCCATCAAGGCTTGGGTCATCGTTTCGACCTTGTCGCGGTTGTCTTCCAGCAGCTTGCGGGCCAGTGCGTATTGTTCGTCCAGAATGCGGCGAACTTCCGCGTCGACCTTTTGCTGCGTGGCTTCCGACACCGACTTGGCCGACATCCGGCCAAACATCGAGTCCTGCTCGGTATCGACGTAGACCATCGGGCCCAGGGCGTCAGACATACCGTAACGGGTCACCATGTCGCGAGCCAGCTTAGTGGCGCGCTCAAAGTCGTTCGAAGCGCCCGTCGACATCTTATTCAGGAACACTTCTTCTGCTGCACGGCCGCCGAACAGCATGGCGATCTGCACGAGCATCGTGTCGCGATACTCCGAGTACTTATCGTGCTCCGGCAACTGCATCGTCACGCCCAGCGCCCAGCCGCGCGGAATGATCGTCACCTTGTGCACCGGGTCAGCGCCCGGCAGCGACATGGCCACCACTGCGTGGCCCGACTCGTGGTAAGCGGTCGCCTTGCGCTCTTCGTCGCGCATGACAGCCGACTTGCGCTCCGGCCCCATGAAAATCTTGTCCTTCGCGTCTTCAAAATCGAGCATCTCGACGATGCGCTTGTTACGGCGCGCGGCAAACAATGCCGCTTCGTTCACGAGGTTCGCCAGATCGGCACCCGACATACCCGGCGTGCCACGTGCGATCACCGACGCGTCGACGTCGTTCGAAATCGGCACCTTGCGCAGGTGCACCTTCAGGATCTGCTCACGGCCGCGGATATCCGGCAGACCGACGTAGACCTGACGGTCGAAACGGCCCGGACGCAGCAATGCCTTGTCCAGCACGTCCGAACGGTTCGTTGCGGCGATCACGATGACGCCCGAGTTGGCTTCGAAGCCGTCCATTTCGACGAGCATCTGGTTCAACGTCTGTTCGCGTTCGTCGTTACCGCCGCCCATGCCGGCGCCGCGATGACGGCCGACCGCGTCGATTTCGTCGATGAACACGATACACGGCGACTGCTTCTTGGCGTTTTCGAACATGTCGCGAACACGGGCAGCGCCCACGCCGACGAACATTTCAACGAAGTCCGAACCGGAAATGCTGAAGAACGGCACCTTCGCTTCGCCAGCAATGGCGCGCGCGAGCAGCGTCTTACCGGTCCCCGGCGGGCCAACCAGCAGCACGCCACGCGGAATACGGCCGCCCAACTTCTGGAATTTCTGAGGATCTTTCAGGAAGTCGACCAGTTCGCCGACTTCGTATTTGGCTTCGTCGCAACCGGCGACGTCCGCAAATGTGACCGGATTGGCGTTTTCATCGATGAGACGCGCGCGGGATTTGCCGAAGGAGAAGGCACCGCCCTTACCGCCGCCCTGCATCTGCCGCATCATGAAGAACCAGAAGCCGATGATCAGCAGCGTTGGTCCGAGGTAATACAGTGCGGACATGAGCACGTTCGGCTCGTCGTCGGCTTTACCCGAGACTTGCACGCCGTACTTCATGAGATCGCCCACCATCCAGATGTCGCCCGGCGACACGATGGTGTATTTCTGGCCGTCGCTCGGCGTCACCTGAAGGCTACGCCCTTGCACTATCACGTTCTTGATCTTGCCGTTCTTGGCATCGTCCATGAACTGGGAGTACGTCACGCCCTCCTGGACGTGCGGCTTGTCGAACTGTTTAAAAACAGTAAACAAGACCAGCGCGATGACTAACCACACCGCCGCTTTGGAAAACATATTATTGTTCAAAGCGTTGCTCCTTCATGAAATCGCTTCGCGCCAGGAATTCATTCTAATCCACTCGCAGGCGCACCGCCATAGTGATTCTCTACCGCCAACATAGCGCCAGAGCGCTGATTTGACGGGCATCAAGCCGGATTTTTCAAACCCCGACCCAGAATGAAAGTTTCGGAAGATTTGTCGCGAGACGCCTTGGGCTTGCGCGGCGCCACGGTTTTGAACTGGCGTTTGAATTTTTCGACAATCTGGCTATAGCCGCTGCCGTGGAAACATTTGACCAGTAACGCCCCTTCCGGTTTCAAGTGCCGTTGAGAGAAATCCAGCGCCAGATCGCAAAGATGCTCGATCCGCGCCGCATCTGCCACCGCGACACCTGACAAATTGGGGGCCATGTCGGAAAGTACAAGGTCCACTTTCCGGCCTCCGACGATTTCTTCGAGCTGTTCGAGCACGCTGTCCTCGCGGAAGTCGCCTTGCAGGAAGGTCACATCGGCAATCGGATCCATCGGGAGAATGTCCAGCGCGACGATCGTGCCGTCGATGCCGCCGTCGGCCCGCTTACCTGCTGCGAGCTTGTTGCGGGCGTACTGACTCCAGCTGCCAGGAGTTGCGCCAAGGTCGACAATCACGTGGCCCGGCTTGATCAGCCGGTCCTGTTCATCGATTTCCTTGAGCTTGTACGCTGCGCGGGCCCGATAGCCCTCTCGCTGCGCCATTTTGACGTAGGGATCGTTGATGTGATCGTGCAGCCAGGCGTGGCTGAAACGGTTTTTTGCCATAATTCTTCAAAAACACTGCGAATTTGCAGGATAATACGCCCTTGCGCGCCCAAAATGCTGAGTCGGACCTGCCAGTGGCAGGCGCTCCGGTGATCGCTCCCAGGCGCATTCCTCTTCGTTTGTCTCGTTTGTCTCTCGTCTGTCTTCTATGTCTGCTTTGACCCTGACCCCGGCGCAACGCGCCGACCTGCGCTCCGCCGCCCATGCGCTGAATCCTGTCGTTCTGATCGGCGCCGACGGCTTGACGCCAGCGGTGCTCAAGGAAATCGACGGCGCCCTGAAGGCCCACGAACTGATCAAAGTCCGTGTCTTCGGTGACGAACGCGACGCACGCATCGCCATTTACGAAACCATTTGCGACCAACTCGGTGCAGCGCCGGTACAACACATCGGCAAACTGCTCGTGGTGTATCGCCCGACCCCGGACGAAGATGAAACCCCGGTGCGCGCACGCTCCGGCGGTACTGGCACCACCGTCAAGGGCCGCGCACCGCGCACCGTGACGGTCGTCAAGAACAGCCCGCATTCCAGTCGCCGCCCCGCCGTCAAGAAGATGACCGTGCGCGGTAACGAACGCATGACGGCCGGCGGTATCGTCAAGAAAGCCAAGAAGCGTCAGACGAGCGTCAAGCGTCAACGCAACGACTGATCCGGAGCATTCCGGATCGAAGCGAATCGAAGCGGAAAACACGCCGCTTCGCGCCTGACCGGGACGGAGGTTCGCTTTCACGATTCCACCGCCCCTAAGACAACGCGCCCGCACAATGTCGGGCGCGTTTTTTATTGGGCAACGAGTGTAGACAATTGATTGAAGTGTCCGCCCTCGCCGCCTGCGGCATTTAGCCGCGCACCGGCTGGCGCCAGATCAGCGCCACACCCAGCAAGCTTTGCAACAGATAGATAGCGCTGGAAATACCATGCAGCAAGCCGAAACGTGTTGCATACGGTGATTGCCCGATTTCGACGCCAGTGGCTTCCGCCGCCGCCCGCAATTGCGCCATGAACGGCTGCAACGCAAACGAGCTGATCAGCACACAGACCATCATCGCCACCGCCAGCCAACGCAGGCCGCGATAACGGCGTGCGGCTTGTTTGTCGGCCGTTCGGGCCACGAGGGCAGTGGCCAACCAGACTAGCAACACACCGCAAACCAGACTCAGCCACGCCTGCGTGTGAAACAGTCGACCCGCCACCGTGCCAGCCACCATGCGTGACTCAAGCACAGCGAACAGCGTGGGCGCGACGATATAGCCGATCGCCCATTGGCTGCCGCACCAGACGGTCGCCACCAACCGGAACAATCGTTCCAGTCGCGGCGCTCCGCTGGCCGACACCACGCCAGTCGTCATATCAGACGTAGCGGACATCGATGATCTCGTACTCACGCACGCCGCTCGGGGCCTGCACTTCGGCCACGTCGCCTGCATGCTTGCCAATGAGCGCACGCGCGATCGGCGAACTCACCGAAATCTTGCCGTGCTCCAGATCGGCCTCGTCGTCGCCGACGATTTGATACAGCACCGTGCCGCCGTTATCGAGATCTTCGAGTTCGACAGTTGCGGCGAAGACCACACGGCCCTCGGCATCAAGTGCCGCCGGATCGATGATCTGCGCGGCAGACAGCTTCGATTCGAGGTCCTGAATACGGCCTTCGATGAAACCCTGCTTTTCCTTGGCGGCGTCGTATTCGGCATTTTCCGACAGATCGCCTTGCGCACGGGCTTCCGAGATCGCAATGATCACGGCCGGACGTTCGATGGTCTTCAGGCGGTGCAGCTCATCCTTGAGCAGCTCGGCGCCCCGCTTGGTCAGAGGAATGGTACTCATGCGCGTTGTTCCGAAAGACAAAAAAATTGCCGCAGCAAAGCCGCATTCGCACTTTTTGCGAACGCCGCTTGACCGCGGCTGTGACACCTATATGGCGTTAGTGTAGCAGACTTGCCGTAGCTGCCAATCCAGTCACGCGTCGAAGTTCGACAGGTGACGAATCGCGCGGCAATCCGCACCACATAATGCATTTGGCGCGTAGGCCGGGGATGGGTTCCCCGGCCTACGCGCCATTTTTGCGACTTTCCCCGGCGCAGCCTGAACCGCGCCGGAGATCCGCCCTGTTACCGTGCCCCGATCAGACCTGGGCCGGCAGCAGCGCGTGCAGGCTTTGCAGGTCGTAGACCTCCAGGTTCTGCAAGTACTTCAGGCCTTCCACGGCAGCACGGGCGCCCGAGATCGTCGTGTAATACGTGACCTTGTGCGCCTGTGCCGACATGCGGATCGAGCGCGAATCGGCAATCGCCGTGCGGGTTTCGTCCACCGTGGTGAACACCAGCGCGATCTCGCCGTTCTTGATCATGTCGACAATGTGCGGACGGCCGTCCTTCACCTTGTTGACCACACGCACCGGGATCCCGGCGGCTTCGATCGCCGCGGCCGTACCGCGCGTCGCCACGATCGGGTAGCCGAGCGCGTGCAGCATGCGAGCGACTTCGACCGCGCGCGGCTTGTCCGCATCCTTCACCGTGAGCAGCACCGTGCCCGAGGCCGGCAGACGCGAGCCTGCGGCCAGTTGCGACTTGAAGAGCGCTTCGCCGAACGTGCGGCCCACGCCCATCACTTCACCCGTCGAGCGCATTTCCGGTCCAAGCACCGGGTCGACGCCCGGGAACTTCACGAACGGGAACACGGCTTCCTTCACGCTGAAGTAAGGCGGCGAGACTTCGCTCGTCACACGTTGTTCCTTGAGCGTCTGGCCGACCATCGCACGCGCGGCGATCTTGGCCAGTTGGCGGCCGGTTGCCTTCGAGACGTACGGCACCGTACGCGACGCACGCGGGTTCACTTCGAGCACGTAGATCGTGTCGACGCCGTTGCCCTGCTGAATCGCGAACTGCACGTTCATCAGGCCGACCACATTCAGCGCCCGGGCCATCGCGGCCGTTTGACGCTTGAGTTCGGCGACCGTTTCGGCCGACAGCGAGTACGGCGGCAGCGAGCAAGCCGAGTCGCCCGAGTGCACGCCGGCTTGTTCGATGTGCTCCATCACGCCGCCGATGTAGACGTCCGTGCCGTCGGAGATGCAGTCGACGTCGCATTCGATGGCGTCGTCGAGGAAGCGGTCGAGCAGCACGGGGCTGTCGTGGCTCACCTTGACGGCTTCGCGCATGTAGCGCTCGAGATCACGCGGCTCGTGGACGATTTCCATGGCGCGGCCACCCAGCACGTAGGACGGGCGCACCACCAGCGGGTAACCGATCTCGGCGGCCAGCTTGAGCGCTTCGTCTTCTGCACGAGCAGTGCGGTTCGGCGGCTGGCGCAGACCCAGATCGTGCAGCAGCTTCTGGAAACGCTCACGGTCTTCGGCCGCATCGATCATGTCCGGGCTAGTGCCGACGATGGGCACGCCGTTCGCTTCAAGATCGAGTGCGAGCTTGAGCGGGGTCTGACCGCCGTACTGCACGATCACGCCGACCGGCTTTTCGAGATCGACGATTTCGAGCACGTCTTCCAGCGTCACCGGCTCGAAGTAGAGACGATCCGACGTGTCGTAGTCCGTCGACACCGTTTCCGGGTTGCAGTTGACCATGATGGTTTCGTAACCATCGTCGCGCAACGCCAGCGCCGCGTGCACGCAGCAGTAGTCGAACTCGATACCCTGACCGATGCGGTTCGGGCCGCCGCCGAGCACCATGACCTTCTTCTTGTTGGTCGGCTGGGCTTCGCACTCTTCCTCGTAGGTCGAGTACATGTAAGCGGTGTTGGTCGCGAATTCGGCCGCACAGGTGTCCACGCGCTTGTAGACCGGGCGCACGTTCTGGGCGATACGCGCCTTACGCACGGCGGTCTGGTCGGTACCGAGCAGCTTGGCCAGGCGGCGATCCGAGAAGCCGCTTTGCTTCAGGAAGCGCAGTTCTTCGGTGGTCAGGCTCTCGAGCGTACGGCCGCCGAGTGCCTTTTCCTTCTTGATGATGGCTTCGAGTTGCGCGAGGAACCACGGGTCGATCGCGGTCTCGGCGTACACCTCTTCGAGGCTCATGCCCAGACGGAATGCGTCGCCCACGTACCAGATACGGTCCGGGCCCGGCTCGCCGATCTCGGCCACGATCTCGTCGCGGTCGGTCGACTTTTCGTCCAGACCGTCCACGCCGACTTCCAGACCGCGCATGGCCTTCTGGAACGATTCCTGGAAGGTACGGCCAATCGCCATCACTTCGCCGACCGACTTCATCTGCGTCGTCAGGCGGGCATCGGCTTCACGGAATTTTTCGAACGCGAAACGCGGCACCTTCGTCACGACGTAGTCGATCGTCGGTTCGAACGAGGCCGGCGTGGCGCCGCCCGTGATGTCGTTGCGCAGCTCATCGAGCGTGTAGCCGACCGCCAGCTTGGCGGCGATCTTGGCGATCGGGAAGCCGGTGGCTTTCGATGCGAGGGCCGACGAGCGCGACACGCGCGGGTTCATTTCGATGACGACCATGCGGCCGTCCTTCGGGTTGATCGAGAACTGGACGTTCGAGCCGCCCGTCTCCACGCCGATTTCGCGCAGCACTGCCAGCGAAGCGTTACGCAGCAGCTGGTATTCCTTGTCGGTCAGCGTCTGGGCCGGTGCGACCGTGATCGAGTCACCGGTGTGCACGCCCATCGGGTCGAGGTTTTCGATCGAACAGACGATGATGCAGTTGTCGGCGCGGTCGCGCACGACCTCCATCTCGTATTCCTTCCAGCCGAGCAGCGACTCTTCGATGAGCAGTTCGCGCGTGGGCGAGAGGTCGAGACCGCGCTTGCAGATCTCTTCGAACTCTTCGCGGTTGTAGGCGATACCGCCGCCCGAGCCACCCAGCGTGAACGACGGGCGAATCACCATCGGGTAGCCGCTGCCACCGATCTCGGCGGTGATCTGCGCTTGCACGGCGAGCGCGTCTTCCATCGAGTGAGCGATGCCCGACTTGGCCGAACCGAGACCGATCTTGGTCATCGCGTCCTTGAACTTCAGACGGTCTTCAGCCTTGTCGATGGCTTCCGGCGAGGCGCCGATCAGCTCGACCTTGTACTTGTCGAGCACGCCATGCTTGTGCAGATCGAGCGCGCAGTTCAGCGCGGTCTGGCCGCCCATGGTCGGCAGAATGGCATCCGGGCGCTCCTTGGCGATGATGCGCTCGACGACTTCCCAGGTGATCGGTTCGATGTAGGTCACATCGGCCGTATCCGGGTCGGTCATGATCGTCGCCGGGTTGCTGTTGATCAGGATGACCTTGTAGCCTTCCTCGCGCAGTGCCTTGCAGGCCTGTGCGCCGGAATAATCGAACTCGCATGCCTGACCGATGATGATCGGGCCGGCGCCGATGATGAGGATGCTCTTAATGTCTGTGCGCTTTGGCATAACGTTCTCAACAAAAATTTAACTCAGCGTCGCGGTCGCGAGCTTCACACCGAAGCCGACGAACAGCGCGCCCACGCCGCCGGTCGCCCCGGCGCTCAACCGGCGACGTCGCCGGAAGTGCTCGGCCAGACGGGAACCGGCCAGGATCAGCGTGCTCAGGTACAGGAAACTACACGTCTGCACGATCACGCCCAACACGGCAAACGACAGCGCCGGCCAGGCGTAGCCCGGATCGACAAACTGGATGAAAAACGACACGCAGAACAGGATCGCCTTCGGATTGAGCAGGCTGATGACCAGTGCGCGCCGGAACGGCCGGTCGGCATCCACCTGCTTCGGCGGCAACGCCGGTGCCGCGGGGTTCTCGCGCGCGGCACGGATGTTCTTCACGGCGCCGCGCAGCATGTTGAAACCCATCCAGCACAGGTAAGCCGCGCCGAAGTACTTCACCACGAAGAACAGGGCCGGCTGGGCGTGCAGCAGCGACGCGACGCCTGCGGCCGCGAGGGCCATCAGGATCGTGTCGCCGAGGAACACCCCGCAGGCGCCCGCGTAGCCTTGCCGAACGCCGCGCTGGGCGGCGACCGAGAGGACATAGATCGAATTCGGCCCCGGCAGCAGAATGACCACCACCACTCCGGCCAGATAGGTCCAGAGGTTGACGATGCCGAGTGAGTTTCCGAGCATGGTGCGTGTTTCCTGATCCGTTCGTCGCGCTCAGGCGGTTTGTTTCGCGTCGGCCATCGACTGCACGAAGCGGTCGAACAGATAGCCGATGTCGTGCGGGCCCGGCGAGGCTTCCGGGTGACCCTGGAAGCAGAATGCCGGGCGGTCCGTCAGCTCGAAGCCTTGCAGCGTGCCATCGAACAGCGACACGTGCGAGACGCGCGCATTGTCCGGCAGGCTGTTTGCGTCGACCGCGAAGCCGTGGTTCTGCGAGGTGATCACCACGCGGCCCGAGGCCAGGTCCTTCACCGGATGGTTCGCGCCGTGGTGGCCGGTCTTCATCTTGAGGGTCTTCGCACCGACGGCCAGGCCCATGATCTGGTGGCCGAGGCAGATGCCGAACGTCGGGATACGTCGCTCGAGGAACGTCTTCGTCGCGGCGATGGCGTAATCGCACGGTTCCGGATCGCCGGGGCCGTTCGAGAGGAACACGCCGTCCGGGTTCAAGGCGAACACGTCGTCAGCCGAGCTTTGGGCCGGCAGCACCGTGACCTTGCAACCACGCTCGGCGAGCATGCGCAGAATGTTGCGCTTGACGCCGTAGTCGAGGGCGACCACATGGAACTGCGGGTCTTTCTGCTCGCCGTAGCCTTCGCCCAGACGCCATTCCGTCTGCGTCCAGGAGTAGCGCTCGGTCGTCGAGACGACCTTGGCGAGATCCATCCCGGCGAGGCCCGGGAACGACTGGGCGAGCGCGATGGCCTTGCCTTCGTCGGCTTCTTCACCGGCGAGGATGCAGCCGTTCTGCGCACCCTTCTCGCGCAGAATGCGGGTGAGTCGGCGCGTGTCGATACCGGCGATGGCAACGACGCCTTCGTCTTTCAGATATTGCGACAGGGTTTTGTCGGCGCGGAAATTCGATTCGAGGATCGGAAGATCCTTGATGATCAGGCCGGCGGCATGGACTTTCGTGGCTTCGACGTCTTCACTGTTGACGCCCGTGTTGCCGATGTGCGGATACGTCAACGTGACGATCTGGCGCGCATAGCTGGGGTCGGTGAGGATTTCCTGATAGCCGGTGATGGCCGTGTTGAACACGACTTCGCCGATGGTGTGACCGGCAGCGCCAATGGCGTACCCACGAAAGACCGTGCCGTCAGCGAGCGCGAGAATAGCGGGTGGGAATGACGGCAGCACGGGAAACTCCTGAAGGGTTCACCCCGGCTGCCAGCCCCATCGTCCGCCGCGATGACATCAGCGCGGGCCCCGGAATTGCGCGGAATATGCGCACAGCGGATGCTCGGACTGCGGACGAGATGTCAGGCGGGTAGGCGCTAGGGTGAGGGTTAAATGACCAAAACCCTCAAAGTATAGCGCAAATCCCTTTCATCTCAAAGCTGAACGTGTGGAGTACCAGTACGCTCTGCGTTCTCCCTGGGGGCAAGGCCGCCGGCGGACGAATACGCAGAGGGGATAGGGAAGTGAATGCCCGCCCGCTGGGCCGCCAGCACGATATGGCGCTCCATCGCAGCCCCTGCGGCGGCGCCGTCGCGGCGTCGCAGGGCGTCGAGGATTTCCATATGTTCATGATAGGTAGAAAGCACGAGTTCGCGCTGATAGAACGGCAGGCGCTGGCTTTCCATGACGATTTCAGTGCTGCCGCGCAGGATATCGGCAATGGCGCCGTTGCCGGCGAGCCCGACGATGCGCAGATGGAACGCGAAATCGAGCTGTGCGGCCGTATCCACGTCGCCTTCGATCAGAGCAGCCTTCATCTCGTCGACGTTGTCGGTGAGCCACGCCATTTCGTCGGCGCTGGCGGCGTGGGCGGCCAGCCGCGCGGCGAAGCCTTCTAGCGCATAGCGAAGTTGATACGTGTCGGCGAGCGAAATCTGGTCGGCGAAGCGCCAGGCCACGCCGACGCGGGCCGAGGCGTCGCTCACGTACACGCCCTTGCCGGGGCGAATCGAGACCATGCCGAGGGCTTCGAGCGTCGAGAGGGCTTCGCGCAGCGAGGCGCGGCTGATCGACAGTTCTTCGGCGAGTTGGCGTTGCGACGGCAACATCGCGCCGGTCGGATAGACCTGACGCTCAATGCGCTCGCGGATGATGGCGACGGCAGCGTCGGTTACGGCGTGTGCCGAATGCTTCATGAGGCCTCACAAGTCGTGCGGGAATTCCGCGAAATACGCGCGGATCAGTATGGCGCATTGTACGACGCCAAATATCGGCGGATGCAGCGCCCTCCCATGGGCTGCAAGCGCTACCCGCCGGGCCCGCTGCGCGCCTGCTTCCCGCCTGCCTCCCGCCTGCCTCCCGCCTGCCTCCCGCCTGCCCGGCCGCCCTCACCACCGCCACCAACCCTGCGCTCGTGGTTACCCTCGCGGCCGCCCGCGCGCCAGTGCCGTGTGGGCATGATGTTCCGGATGGTCACCGAGCAGGCGCCGCACCACGCCGTTCGTCCAGCCGAAGCCGTCTTGCAGCGGATACTCTCCGCCCCCGCCGCCGCAAGCGCACATCGCGTCGCTCGTGTGCAGCGAGTACTTTTCCACCAGCTTGCTCTCCCGCGTGTAAAGCGCTCCGACCGTCGCGAGCCAGCGATGGGCGATCTCCGTGGCCAGCCGATTTTCGCCGTACTTGCGCAGGCCATGAATGGCGATCCATTGCAGTGGCGCCCAGCCGTTGGGCGGGTCCCATTGCTGGAGGCTCGACGTCTGCATGGATGTCTCTGTCGTGCGCAACCCGCCCGCCGCCATCAAACGATCGGCCATCGCCCGCGCCGTGCGATGCGCCTCCTCACGCGAAGCCATACCGACAAACAACGGCGCGGCGATCGCCGCCGTCAATTGCCGTCGAATCGCCCCGAGCTGCCAGTCATAGTCCATGAACGCGCCGTCGTCGTCACTCCAGAGATAGCGCGTCATCGCACGTCGGCGCGCTTCGGCGCGCGCCGCGAACGCCTGCGCTTGCTGCGCGTCACCGGCCGCTTCGCTCAGTCGTGCGATCTGTCGCTCCGTCGCGAAGAGAAAGCTATTCAGATCGACCGGCAGAATCGCCGTCGTGCGAATCGTCGAAAGATCGTTGGCGTCGCCGAGCCAGCGCGAACTGAAATCCCAGCCCGACGCTGCCCCGGCGCGCAGATCGCGATAGACCTCCCCCGCATGGCGCGCGGGCGCGTGCAGTGCCGTATTGACGTCTTCGAGATAGCCCTCCTCGCGCGGCGTGTCGCGTTCGTCCCAATAGCGATTGAGCAGCGCGCCGTCGGGCAGACGCACCAGATGACGGAACGTGTCACCGACGGCGAGCGAGTCCTCCCCTTCCATCCAGAAGGCGTACTCACGCAGCAGATGTGGCAAATAGCGGACCGCACGCGCCACGCCGTGCGACTCGAAGAGTTCGATCATCAAACCGTACATCGCAGGCTGCGACCGGCTCAGATAGTACGTGCGGTTGCCGTTCGGCACGTGACCGTACGTATCGATGAGAAACGAGAAGTTGTCGGCCATATTCACGAGCAGATCGTGGCGTCCGCTTTGGGCGAGGCCGAGCATCGTGAAATAGGAGTCCCAGTAATAGAGTTCGTGAAAGCGTCCGCCGGGCACCACGTAAGACTGCGGCAACGGCAGCAGCGAACTGTCAGCCGGATGCGCTTGCGGCAGCCGGGTCAGCACATCCCAGAGGCCATCGATATGCGCGACCAGCCCCTGTCCGGGGTCCGACACATAGTGGCTGTCGGGAATGCGCTCCATCGTGAAATGCCCGGAGACGAACGCCGAGAGATCGAAGCCGGGTCGGCTGGCGTCATCGCGATACCGCCGGAGAATCTCCACCGGCGCCAGCGTCGGCACGCAGTCCACGAACGTCTTGCTATCGGGGAAGATGCGTTGCGTCTGCACGGCGACAAACAACTCCTGATACCGATCGGCTGGCGTGAGCACATCCGACGGCGCGACATGCGCGACCTCTGGCGTCATGCCCCCTTGCGAGAGCGTGCGTTGCGCGGTGTCGGTCATGGTCATTGCTCCGAATAATTCCAGAGCAGCCCGCCATCGACGAACACCGTCGTCCCCGTCACGTAACTGGCTTCCGGCGACGCGAGAAACAGCACCGCGTTAGCCACTTCACTCGGATCGGCAAGACGGCCAAGCGGGATGTTGGCAAGCAGCGCGTCGAGTTCCGCCGGGTTCTTGAGCAGTTGCTGATTGATCGCCGTGCCAACCGCGCCGGGCGCGACGTTATTCACCGTAATGCCGAGCGGCGCGAGTTCGATGGCGAGATTGCGCATCATCATCTTCATGCCGCCTTTGCTGGCGCAATAGCTGGTGAAGTGGGGAAACGGCAACTCTTCGTGTACCGAACTGACGTTGACGATGCGCCCGCCGCGCTTCGTGTCGCGAAGGTGCTTCACAAAGGCCTGTGTGAGAAAGAACGCGCCTTTCAGGTTGATGTCCAGCACGAGGTCGTAGTCGGCTTCCGTCACGTCCAGAAAGGCGGCTCGGCGCTCCACTCCGGCGTTATTGACCAGCACGTCCAGCCGCCCCAATTGCTCGACCGCCTTCGCCACCACCGCCTGAACATCGGCTACGCGCCCAACGTCGCCAGCGATCACACAACCATCGCTACCCGCCGTGCGCACCGCGTCCAGCGTCTGCTTTGCCATCGTGCTGTCCTGCCGGTCTTCCACCACGATGCGCGCACCTTCCTGTGCCAGCCGGATGGCGATTGCGCGCCCGATACCCTGCGCGCTGCCCGTGACGAGTACCACCGTGTCTTTCATTCGCATGGCGTCTCCCTGACTTGTGTTTGCGACTTGTTGGGGATACCCAGTGCGACCCCGCGCCGGAAACCGAAGTTCCGGCCGTCATACCCGAGAAACCGTACGGGTTCAGCCTGCGAAACCCGCGTCTCGCGAGTCAGTCACGACCCTAGGGTATCCCCTCAGCGCGTGCGCCTTGACCGCCACATATTGACTTTCTAATATTCGCCATAACACCACTGGTCAGACCGGTATGACTTGTAACGATAAACTGGCTGATGGTGAGGAAAGCGCTGTACCGCAGAGCCCCCGAAAGAGCAATCCGTCGAAGTAGAGATCAACAAAATCCGCAAGATCTACGCAGGCAGAGGAGACACACCATGCCCAGGCTGTTCCGTTCGTTGTTTGGCCGAGTCGTCATCGCGTTGGTAGTAGGCGTGGCACTCGGCATCTGGTTTCCGCAATTGGGCGAGTCCTTGCGTCCGTTGGGCGATGGCTTCCTCAAGCTCATCAAGATGGTCATTGGCCCCATCGTCTTTTGCGTGGTCGTCAGCGGTATGGCGAGCGCGGGCGATTTGCGCAAAGTGGGCCGCGTCGGCGTGAAGGCCGTCGTGTACTTCGAGATCATCACCACCTTTGCGTTGGTGATCGGTGCCGTGCTGGCGTGGGTGACGCGCCCGGGTGTCGGTATGAACATCGACATTCGCAGCCTCGACCCGAGCGCGATGGCGGCGTACACCGAGAACGCCAAGAGTCTCAAAGACACCGCCGGTTTCCTGTTGAACATCATCCCCAACACGATTACCGACGCGTTCGCCAAGGGCGACATCCTGCAAATTCTCGTCTTCTCCGTGATGTTCGGCTGTGCGCTGGCTGCGCTTGGCGAGCGGGGCAAGCCGGTCGCACGTTTCATTGAAGACCTGAGCCACGTGTTCTTCCGCGTGATGGCGTTCATCATCCGTCTGGCGCCGCTGGGCGTGTTGGGTGCCGTGGCGTTCACCACTGGCAAATACGGTGCGTCGTCGCTCAAGCAACTGGGCATGCTCGTCTTTGTGTTCTATCTGAGCTGTGCCGTATTCGTGACCGTGGTGCTGGGCGGCGTGTTGCGTCTGGCGGGCTTCAACATCTTCAAGTTCATCAAATACTTCCGCGAAGAGTTGTCCATCGTGCTGGGCACGGCGTCATCCGATGCCGTGTTGCCGACCGTGATGCGCAAGCTCGAGTGGATGGGCATCAAGAAGTCCACCGTGGGTCTGGTCGTGCCGACCGGGTACTCGTTCAACCTCGACGGGTTCTCCATCTACCTGACGCTCGCGGTCATCTTCATTGCGCAGGCCACCAATACCCCGCTGTCGATCCACGATCTGATTCTCGTCGTGCTCGTATCGTTGCTGACGTCCAAGGGTGCGCACGGCATTCCGGGCTCCGCCATCGTGATTCTGGCCGCGACGCTGGCGGCAATCCCCGCCATTCCGGTAATTGGTCTCGTGCTGATTCTGCCGGTCGACTGGTTCGTGGGGATTGCCCGTGCGATCACCAATTTGCTGGGCAACTGCGTGGCGACGCTCGTCGTGGCCGCGTGGGAGAAAGACGTCGACTTTGCGAGAGCGCATCAGGTACTCAACGGCAAGCTGCCGTACGAGCCGGTGACGCAAGTGGCGGAAGCCGACGCCGCAGAGGTTGCGCCGGTTATGCAGCACTGATGCCACTGACAGCACCGACAAATTAAGCAAACGAGTCACTCAAGGTCGACTCACAACACTTTCGCCGACGCCCCCCCCACGGCGTCGGCCACTTCATCTGGAGTTCAACGCAACATGGCCCTCGCCCCGCAAGACCCGAACGCACCGGATTTCGTGCGCCGTTACGTCAATCTGGCTGATCCGCGTCTGGGTGCACAGGCACTGGTCGCCAGCGACGAATTCTTCGCGGCCAAAGAGCGCATGCTCAACCCCGACCCTGCCGTGTTCATCCCCGGCAAGTACGACGACAACGGCAAGTGGATGGATGGTTGGGAGACGCGTCGCAAGCGCGTCAACGGTTACGACTGGTGCATCGTCAAGCTGGCGCGTCCGGGCGTGTTGTTCGGCGTCGATCTCGACACCAGCCACTTCACGGGCAACTTCCCGCCGGCCGCCTCATTGGAAGGCTGCTACAGCCCCGACGGCGCCCCGGCAGAGAACGCCGAGTGGTTCGAGCTGCTCGCGTCGACCACGCTGCAAGGCAACTCGCATCACTATCACGACATCACCAGCCAGCGCCCGGCCACGCACGTGCGCGTGAACCTGTATCCGGACGGTGGTCTGGCGCGCCTGCGCCTGTATGGCTTGCCGCAGAGCGACTGGAACAATCGTTCGCGCGACGAGTTGATCGACCTGATCGCCATGGAAAACGGCGGCTACGTCGTCGCGGCCAACAACCAGCACTTCGGCTTGGCGTCGAACCTGTTGATGCCGGGCCGTGGCGTGAACATGGGTGATGGTTGGGAGACGCGCCGCCGTCGTGAGCCGGGTAACGACTGGGCGATCATTGCGCTGGCGCAGCCGGGCGAGATCGGCAAGATCGAAGTCGATACGGCGCACTTCAAGGGCAACTTCCCTGACCGCTGCTCCATTCAGGGCGCGTACGTCACGGGTGGTACCGAGCAGTCGTTGATTACGCAGTCCATGTTCTGGCCCGTGTTGTTGCCTGAGCAGAAGTTGGCGATGGACAAGCAGTTCTTCTTTGAAGAGCAGATTCAGAAGCTGGGTGCGATCACGCATATCCGGTTCAACATCATCCCGGACGGGGGCGTGTCGCGCCTGCGCCTGTGGGGCCGGTTGGGCGGAAAGCAGTAAGCAAAAGACAGAGTGCAACTGCCGCCCGCAGAGTCGGGCGGCGAGTGCGCGAGTGGATAAAACAAGAAGGAGAGCGTGATATGGCGGGTCCGGCATTGAAGATAGAGCGGTTGACGCGTGAGTCGTTTGCGGCGTTTGGCGACGTGATCGAGTTGGCGGGGGCGAAGCATTTCGCGATCAATGGCGGGACGACTGAGCGGTATCACGATTTGGCGACGGTGGATTTGGGGCCGGAGGGTGGCCGCACGTTGGTGAATGTGTTTCGAGGTCAGCCGCGCACGTTGCCGTACGAGGTGAAGATGTTGGAGCGTCACCCGTTGGGCAGTCAGGCGTTCATTCCGTTGAAGACCTTGCCGTATTTGGTGGTGGTAGCACCGGCGGGCGAGTTGGACGTGAGCCAGATGCGAGCGTTCGTCTCGGATGGTTGGCAGGGCGTGAATTACGCACGTGGTGTGTGGCATCACCCGTTGCTGGCGCTGCATGAGGTAAGTGACTTCATCGTGGTGGACCGGGGTGGTGAGGGTCACAACTGTGATGAGCAGGATTTGCCGGGATCGTATTGGTTGACGCAGGCCGAGTTGGACAAAGTGCAGGGCGAGCAGAAAGCTGCGTAACAGACAGAGACAGCCTTACAGGGGATCAAACAAGAACGCCAGACGATGTCTGGCGTTTTTGTTTGGCGGGAAGAGGAAATAAGGAGCGGAGGGGGCGGTGTCGCCGGAGGGACCAGCGCGGTGGATGAGGATAGACCGGAGCCCCTTCCCGAGGCGAGTTGAACACTGTCTGAGCAGCGGGAAGGGGCTTCGGTCTGTCCAGCGGGGAGGTTTTCCGTCCCTTCCCCGCTAGCGAAAAAAATCAGGCCGCAGGCACCACCGCGGTCACTTCGATTTCCACCTTAGCTTCGTCTTCCACCAGATCGGCCACTTCCACAGCCGTCATTGCCGGAAAGTGGCGCCCGATGACTGCGCGGTAATGCTCACCGATCGCCGGATAGTTAGCCACATACTCCGCTTTGTTCTTCACGTACCAGGTCATGCGCACGATGTGTTCCGGCTTCGCGTTGCCTTCCGCCAGAATCGCCACGATGTTTTCCAGCGTCTGACGCACTTGCAGTGCGAAATCGTCCGTCTCGAAGCGTTGCTGCGCATTCCAGCCGATCTGACCGCCGACAAACACGATGCGGCTGCCTACCGACATCTCGAACGCCATGCCGTTCGCGTAGCCGCGCGGTTTCGCCCACTCGGGCGGTTGCAGAACTTGCAGCATCAGGTCACTCCTTCAATTACAGAATCGGGTGCGGCAAAGCGCACAATTGCCGCGCGCTGGGCCGGGGGTACCGCGATGGGTGCGGGCTTGCCGCCCTCGCCTTTCGCGACCCAGACCAACACCAGCGTGGCTTGCAAACGCGTCTCGTCGTTTGCGCCCGCAAAGCGGATACGCAGCGTCATTGACGAGCGTCCGAGACGCGTGACTTCCAGCGAACGCGTCAGCGTATCGCCTAAAAAACTCGGTGCACTGAACCGGCATTCGACATTTGCCGTCGGCACGCCCAGTCCATCGCGCAGATGCATTTCGCCGAACGACAATCCTAGCCCTTCGGCGCACCAGTCTTCGACCAGATCGTTGATCATCTCGAAGTAGCGCGGATAAAACACGATGCCTGCCGGATCGCAATGCTTGAAGCGCACCAGCAGCGGCTTCACGAATGCATGCGTGGCCACGTCAGTCCCCGACATAGTTCACTCCTCCCTTACTGCGCCATCTGCCGCAGCTTGAAGCGCTGCAATTTGCCCGTTTCCGTGCGCGGCAGCGCGTCCACGAACTCAATGGCACGCGGATATTTATAAGGCGCGATGTTAGCCTTCACATACTCCTGAAGTGTCTTCACCATAGCCTCGTCACTCGGTTGACCCGGCTTGAGCACCACGTACGCCTTCACGATCTGACCGCGCGCGTCGTCGTTCGCCCCTACCACGCCGCACTCCGCGACGGCGGGGTGCTGCAACAGCGCCGACTCCACCTCCGGGCCCGCGATGTTATAGCCCGCCGAGACGATCATGTCGTCCGAGCGCGCCTGATAGTAGTAATTGCCCGCTTCGTCGCACATGAACGTGTCGCCCGGCAGATTCCAGCCTTGCTTCACATAGTTCTTCTGGCGCGAATCCGCGAGATAGCGGCACCCTGTCGGGCCCTTCACCGCTAGCTTGCCGACCTTGCCCGGCGGCAACGGCTGCATGTTCTCGTCGACGATCATCGCGATGTAGCCCGGTACCGGCTTACCGATCGCGCCCGGCACCACGTCGCCGTTCGCGGCCGAGATGAAGATGTGGATCATCTCCGTGCCGCCGATCCCGTCAATCATCTCAATACCCGACGCCTGCTTCCACAACTGGCGCGTCGCATCCGGCAACGCTTCGCCCGCCGAGACCGTCTTCTTCAGGCTCGATAGCGTGTACTTACCTACCAACCCGGCCATCTGACGGTAGAACGTCGGCGCCGTAAAACAGATCGTCGCGCGATAGTCCTGAATGGCTTGCAAGAGCGAGTCCGGCGTGAGCTTTTCGAGCAGCACCGTCGCCGCCCCCACACGCAGCGGGAACGTAAGCAAGCCGCCTGTACCGAAAGTGAACGCTAACGGGGGAGTGCCGCAGAAGATGTCGTCCGGCCCCGGTTTCAACACGTGACGCGGGAACAGATCGCACATCGCGAGCACGTCGCGATGAAAGTGCATCGTGCCCTTCGGTTGCCCCGTCGTGCCGCTCGTGAACGCGATCAGACAGACGTCATCCACCGCCGTGTCGCAAGCCTCAAAGCTCGCCGGCTGACGCGCCATGCGGGCCTCCAGTGAGTGCTCACCTGCGTCGTGGAAGTACACCGCCTGCGTCAACGCCGGACAGAAATACTCATGCCCCGTCTGGCGATTGAATTCCAGCTCTTCCTTCAGGCGGCCGTCGCACAGCGCGGCGCTGACTTCCGCCTTGTCGATGATTTGTTTGAGTTCCTTCGCGCGCAACAGCGGCATCGTCGGCACGCCGACCAAACCCGCCTTGATCACCGCGAGCCAAGCCGCCGCCATGAACAGATTGTTCGGGCCGCGCAGCAACACGCGGTTGCCCGGCACCAGTGCCATGTCGTTGCACAACACATGAGCAATCCGGTCGACCATCTCGCGCAGACCGCGATACGACGTGGTCGTCGGCTGGCCGTTCTCGACCGAGTAAATCGCCGGTGCGTCGCCGCGCCCTTGTGCAATCGTTCGATCGAGCAATTCCGCGGCGCAATTGATGCGCGCCGGATACGCCACGTCGGGATTGTCGAGCAGAAACTCGGGCCACTGATCGGCGGGCGGCAGATTGTCGCGCGCGAAAGTGTCGAGATGTCCAGATCGTTCCATGTGCTTCTCCTTGCCCCCGGTAATCCAGCAATGCAGCATGAGGTCGGCCAGTGGCCGGCGGTCAACGTGCCGTTAGCAACGTTCAGCCGTCTAGCCGTCTAGCCGTCTTTAAGCAGTTCGCGCGCGATGATCAGTTTTTGCACTTCCGTGGCCCCTTCGTAAATTCGCAGCGAGCGAATTTCACGATAAAGCCGTTCCACAATGGCGCCCGACACGACCCCGGCACCACCAAACATTTGCAGCGCACGGTCGATGACCTGCTGTGCCGATTCCGTCGCAAACATCTTTGCCATCGCGGCCTCGCGCGTGGTGCGCTGCCCCAGCACATCGCGCTGCCATGCCGCGCGGTACGTCAGCAGCGCCGCCGCGTCCACGGACGTCGCCATATCGCCCAGCGCTGCCTGCGTCAGTTGAAAGTCGGCGAGCGTCTGACCGAACATCTGGCGCGATTTCGCACGAGCCAGCCCTTCGTCCAGCGCACGGCGCGCGAAACCCAGCGCCGCCGCGGCGACCGATGCCCGGAAGATGTCGAGCGTCATCATCGCGACCTTGAAGCCCTGCCCCGCTTCCCCCAATCGCTGCGACGCCGCCACCCGGCAGTTGTCGAATTTGAGACGCGCGAGCGGATGCGGCGCGCTCACGTCGATACGCTCGGCGATCGTCAGCCCCGGCGTATCGGCGTCGACCACGAAGGCGCTGATGCCGCGCGCGCCCGGCGCTTCCCCCGTGCGCACGAACACGCAATAGAAATCGGCGATGCCGCCGTTCGAGATCCACGTCTTCTCGCCGTTGAGCACGTAGTGATCGCCGTCGAGTGTTGCCGTGCAAGCCATTGCCGCGACGTCCGACCCCGCCTCAGGTTCCGACAGGGCAAATGCCGCGATCGCCTCACCCGCTGCGACACGCGGCAGATAGCGCTGCTTCAGGTCGTCGCTGCCAGCGAGCGTGATGGCCCCGCTGCCGAGCCCTTGCATGGCGAAAGCGAAGTCGGCCAGCCCGTCGTGACGGGCCAGCGTCTCGCGCAACACGCACAGCGCGCGCGAGTCCAGTTTGTCGAGCGCGCCGCCGTGGCTGGCGGGCACGCAATACTTCAACCAACCCGCGCGACCTAACTGGCGCACCAGCGACACGCAGGTCGCATCGGTGTCAGCGTGATGATCGACATGCAGCTCTTGCGTGCACCACGCGTCGAGTTGCGTGCCGAGCTGGCGATGCGCCTCGTCAAAGAACGGCCACGCGAGGAAGTCGCCATTGCGGGCGTTCTGCGGGGTGCTGACGTGCACGTTGTGCGTCGTGTTCTGGCTCATCGTTTGGCTCGCCTCAGTCGCCCTTGAATACCGGCTTCTGCTTCGCGACGAAAGCGTCGTAAGCGCGGCGGAAGTCTTGCGTCTGCATACAAATGGCCTGCGCTTCGGCTTCGGCCTCAATGGCCTCGTCCACGCCCATGTTCCATTCCTGATGCAGCAGCTTCTTGGTCACGCCATGCGCGAACGTCGGGCCGCAAGCAATCTGATCGGCCAGCGTTTGCGCTGCCGAGAGCACCGCGCCGCCATCGTGCAACGCATTGAAGAAGCCCCATTGCAGCCCCTCGTCCGCCGTCATCACGCGCCCCGTGTACAACAGCTCCGATGCGCGGCCCTGACCGATCATGCGCGGCAGCAGCGTGCAGGCCCCCATATCGGCACCGGCCAACCCCACACGCACGAAGAGGAATGCCGTCTTCGTCTGCGGCGTGCCCAGACGCATGTCCGAGGCCAGCGCCATCATTGCGCCCGCACCGGCGCAAATGCCGTCGATTGCGCTGATGATCGGCTGCGGACACGCGCGCATCGCCTTGACGAGATCGCCCGTCATGCGCGTGAAATCGAGCAGTTCCGGCATGCGCATCTGCGTGAGCGGGCCGATGATTTCATGCACGTCGCCGCCCGAGCAGTAGTTGCCGCCCGCGCCCGTCACGACCACCGTCTTGATGTCCGTTGCGTAGACCAGACCACGGAACAGATCGCGCAGCTCGGCGTACGAGTCGAACGTGAGCGGGTTCTTCTTGTCGGGCCGGTTCAGCGTGATGGTGCCGATGCTCGGACGCCCTTGGGCGTCGTTCGACACCGACCACAGAAAATGCTTGGCCTCGAAGTTCGCGAACGGGCGCTTGTGGTGCGCCATGGTCAGTTTCACGTCACTCATTACCTTTGCCTCCTTGGGTGTCATCGGCACCGTGATCGGGCCATCTGACGCCATTCGATTGTTATCAGCCTGTCAGGACTTCGCCACCAGCAACCGCGACCGATTGGCCGGTGATCGCGCCCGCGCCGGGCTGACACAGCCACAGCACCGTGTCAGCGACTTCATCCGGTTGCACCAGACGTCCTTGGGGATTGTGTTTGGCCAATTCAGCGCGCGCCTCTGCTTCGCTGCGGCCCGTTTTGGCGACGATGTTCGCAATCGTGTCGCGCAGAATGTCGGTCTCGGTGTAGCCCGGGCAGACGGCATTGACCGTCACGCCCTTCTTGGCGACTTCCAGCGCCAGCGCCCGCGTGAGACCGATGACCCCATGCTTCGCTGCGCAATAGGCGGTGACGTACGGATACCCGACCAGCCCGGCCGTGCTTGCCACATTGACGATTCGGCCCCAGCCGGCGGTCACCATCGCGGGCAGCGCGGCCTGAATGCAGTGGAACGTCCCGGTCAGGTTCACGCCGATCATCTGTTGCCACAGCGCGCTGTCGGTCTTGCCGAACGGTGCGCTCACCGCCTGCCCTGCGTTGTTCACGAGCACCTGCACTGGTCCGAAGCGTTCCGCTGCGCGCGCGAAAGCGGCTTCGACAGCGGCGGCATCGGCGATATCAGCGCTCACCCAATTGACCTCACCGTGGGCGGCCAGTGCCTTCGCCCCTGCCTCAAGCGCAGCCTCGCTGCGCCCGAGCAGCGTCACACGCGCGCCCTGTGCGAGCAGCGAGCGCGCCACGGCTTCGCCAATGCCGCGAGCGCCGCCCGTCACGAGGGCGTGCACGCCTGTCAGCGAAGTGGGCACTGCGGCGATAGCCGCAATAGCCGGCGTTGTCTGTTGCGTCATCACGCGTCCTTATTTACCGATCTGTTGTGCGTAGGCGGCAGCACGTTCCAGATTGGTCTCGTACTGACGTTTGCCGGCATAGTACTGCGCCGGCCACGCGAGATCCTTGTAGCCGATCTTTGCCGCTTCGTGCAGCGTCCAGAACGGGTCGGCCAGATGCGGGCGCGCCAGTGCGCACAGGTCTGCGCGGCCCGACGCGATGATGCTGTTCACGTGATCCGCCTCAAAGATGGCGCCCACGGCAATTGTCGGAATACCGGCGTCGTTGCGCACGCGATCGGCGAACGGCGTCTGGAACATGCGGCCATAAACCGGCTTCTCTTCCTTGCTCACCTGACCCGACGAACAATCGATGAGGTCGGCGCCTGCGGCCTTGAAGGCACGGGCGATGAGCACTGCGTCGTCCGGCGTGATGCCGCCTTCGACCCAGTCGCTGGCGGAAATACGCACCGACATCGGCTTGTTCTCCGGCCACACGGCGCGCACCGCGTGGAACACTTCGAGCGGATAGCGCAGGCGGTTCTCCAGCGAGCCGCCGTATTCATCGCTGCGCTGATTCGTCAGCGGCGAGATGAAGCTCGACAGCAGATAGCCGTGCGCGCAGTGCAGTTCAAGCCAGTCGAAACCGGCCTCGGCTGCGCGGCGCGTGGCTTGCACGAAGTCGTCTTTCACGCGGTCCATGTCGGCGCGCGTCATTTCGCGGGGCGTCTGCGAGACACCGTCGATATAGGGCAGCGGCGAGGCAGAAATGAGCGGCCAGTTGCCGTCATCGAGCGGCTGGTCGATGCCGTCCCACGCGAGGCGCGTCGAGCCTTTGCGTCCGGCGTGGCCGATCTGCATGGCGATCTTCGCGTCGCCGCCGGCGTGCACAAAATCGACGATGCGTTTCCACGCGTCGCGTTGCGTGTCGTTCCACAGCCCCGGGCATCCGGGCGTGATACGTGCGTCGGGCGACACACAGGTCATTTCGGCGACGATCATGCCTGCGCCGCCCAGCGCGCGGCTGCCAAGGTGCACCAGATGGAAGTCGCCCGGCACGCCGTCAACGGCCGAATACATGGCCATCGGCGACATCACGATGCGATTCTTGAGCGTGAGTCCGCGTGCCTTGAACGGCGTGAACATCGGCGGAATCGAGTGCTGACCGGCGGTGCGTTCCACACCCGCGTGCGACGCAAGCCAGTCTTCGAAACCGTCGACATAAGCCGCGTCGCGCACGCGCAGATTCTCGTGCGAGATGCGCTGTGAGCGGGTCAGCAGCGAGTAGGCGAATTGTTCCGGCGAGAAATTGGCGTAGCGATCGACGGTCTCGAACCATTCCGTGGAATTACGCGCGGCGTTCTGAATCTTGAGCACTTCGATGCTGCGCGCTGCCTCGTAATCGTTGAGGACACGCGGCAGCGCATCGACGCCGTCGGTCCCCAGACCGTCGGCCAGCGCGATGGAGTCTTCGAGCGCGAGCTTGGTACCCGAGCCGATGGAGAAGTGCGCCGTGTGGGCAGCGTCGCCCATCAGCACCACCGGCACGCGCTTGCCGTCCATATCGTTCCAGTGCACCCAACGCTCGCAGATCACGCGCGGGAACTGAATCCAGATCGCAGAGCCGCGCAGGTGCTTGGCGTTGCTCAGCAGCTCATTGCCGCCGAGGTACTTGGCAAACAGTTGCTCGCAGAACTTCACACCCTCTTCCTGGCTCATCTGGTCGATGCCGTGGGCGCGCCAGACTTCCTCGGGGGTCTCGACGATGAACGTCGACGTGTCGGCATCGAACTGGTAGGCGTGAGCCTGAAACCAGCCGTGCTCGGTTTTCTCGAATGCAAAGGTGAAGGCGTCGAAGCGTTGATGCGTGCCGAGCCAGACGAAGCGATTCTTGCGCGTGTCGATGTCGGGGCGGAACGAGTCGGCGTAACGGGTGCGAATGCGGCTGTTCAGGCCATCGGAAGCGATCACCAGATCGGCTTGATAACGGCGGGCGATCTCCTGATCGTCGGAAACATCCGTCTCGAAGACGAGTTCCACGCCGAGCGCTTCACACCGTGCCTGAAGGATATTGAGAAGCTTCTTGCGGCCAACGCCGATGAAGCCGTGGCCACCCGAGGTGATGGTGCGGCCTTCGAAGTGGATATCGATGTCGTCCCAGTGATTGAAGGCCTCGTTGATCTGTGCGGCGCTCACCGGATCGGCGACCTGGAGGTTGTCCATGGTGGCGTCGGAGAACACCACGCCCCAACCGAAGGTGTCGTACGGACGATTGCGCTCGACCACCACCACGCGGTGCGACGGTTGGCGCAGCTTCATCAACAACCCGAAATACAGGCCGGCAGGACCGCCACCGATACAGACGATATTCATCTCCACCCTCCGGAAAACACAGACCACACACCGTTCACGTCGATCTTTGTTAAATCGTAAATAGTTTATGCCTAAAATACTAGCGAAAAAAATTACCCGCTACAAGCTCGGATTTCGGGCCGGGGACTGGGGAAAACGCGAGGTATCGACGAGCGATCGGCTCGCGATTACCAAATGCTTAAATCATGCGTCCACATGCCAAAAACAGCTTGGGATATCACGTAACACCGTATCGGACGATTCCGATTCTCGTCATTTGAGCGATTTTTACAATTACAAGTCACCGCCAGACTGACAAAATCGCTGTCTGTTTCGCCATCTGTGGTTCTCATTGCAAACCCCGGCCTAACGCGTAGGTGTAAGCCCCCCCGGCTGTAGCACGCCTGTCGTGCTCGCTTTTACGCCCTCCTCCCGCACCTGCGTGCGCACACGAAATGACACGTACCGACGGCCTTCGGCCGACGGGTGTCTTGTTGCGCGCTGCGTTTTCGAACTCATCATCGGGCAATGCATTCGTGACACACCGTGCCAGTCTTGATTTTTTCCCGCCCCGCATCGGCGACATAGTCCTCAGATGCGGTGGATGGTGCCGAACGCTCGCGGCGCGACGCCGTATTGCGCATGCAGTTGCCGCAGCGCTTGTCCTCGCCGTCTCCCTTGTGGCGAACGCCGCCGACACCGCACCGTCCACTCAAGCTACACGGCCCGTACAGCCCGTTCCCCTCCCCGACCTTCGCGACGCCACCCGTCAGGGCGTGCAAGACCAGCGGCTCGAACAGCAACGGCGCGAGACCGAAGAACGCGGCCGACGTAGCGACGCCCCCGATGTCCGCCTGTCCCCCGTCACACCTGTCGCGCCCGCCGCACCAACGGCGCCTGACACCGCGCCACTGACCACGCTACCGGCGGAAGCGCCATGCGTGGTGCTTCGCGACATCGATGTCGCCACCGTGGACGGTACGCCTCTCCCTGCGTCATTCGAATTCATGCACAGCGCCCTGACGCCGTTCATCACGCAGTGCGCGGGGGCTGCGGGGGTCACCCAGATAGCAACCTTCGCCACAGATGCCGTGTTGGCCCGCGGCTGGCTGACGACACGCGTGGTGGTGCCCGAACAGGATCTGACGGGCGGTCGCCTGACGCTGCGGCTAATCCCGGGGGTGATCTCGGCCGACGCAGCACCTGTCAGTGACCTCCGCCGGGTTAAGCAATCGGGGCGGCAGCATCTCTCAGTGGGGAACATCCTCCACGAAACTCGCCCTTCCCGGTGCGCTGGATAACCGCAACGGCCAAATCACCGCCAACGGCGAGGACCTGTCAGTCACCTCGACGGCGCTGGACAACACGTCGGGCAAGATCGAGCACGCGGGCGCGGGGGTGCTGCGCCTGTCAACGGGCCTATTTGATAACGCCGACGGCACACTCGCCACCAACGGCACGATGCGTGTGAGCGCGGATAGCGGGCGCAATGACAGAGGCACCGTCTCCGCGCAGCACGCGCTGTACTTGCTCACGCACGGGTTGATGAGCAATCAAGTCGGTCTGATTCAATCGGGCGGCCTGTTCTCGCTCGACGCTGGGGCGCTGCACAACGACGGCGGTCGTTTATTGGCGTTGAGCGATGCGGAGATGCGAATCAACGTGTCCCGCGAGTTGCTCAACGCCTCGTGCAACGACACCCAAGGCGAGATCGCTGGCAAGGGCGATGTGGCCGTTACGGCCGGCAATGCCATCAATAGCGGGAGATGGGCATCGGACGGTACGTTCCGGTTCGAGACGGCGGGCAGCCTTCTGAACACCGGCGGTCAGATTCTCGCCCGTCAACACGTCGTGCTTGCCGTGGGCAATGTTCTGGACAATTCCGGCGGCAAGTTGGATACGGCTGGCCATCTAGATACGTCGGCTAACACGATCCGCAACGTTCGCGGGCAGATGTCCTCCGCCCGGTTGACGATGAATGCAGTCCGGCTCGACAACGACACGGGCGAGATTGTGCAGTCCGACCCGCAGGGCGATGCGCCCGCGCACCTGAACATCACGGAAGCCCTGAGCAATCGCACTGGAGCCATCAAGCTTGCCGCGCGTGACGCACGGATCGAGACACGGACATTCGACAACACCAGCGGTACAGTCGCGCATGCGGGTGACGGCAACCGTAGACGATCAAGTCATACCATTCGAGCGCATTGCCAATCGACGTGGCAACGATCAACTTGTAGACGGGCACGTGGGCGGTCGTGCGGGCATCGGAAGAAGCTTCCGCGCCGACATCCGGAAGACTTCCCGTGTGCCCCGCCCCGGAGGCGGTTGCAGATGTGTTCATCGCGGTTTTCCCTCTTTCAGATCGACGTCGCCCAGATCCCAGAACAATCCCGCCATGATTTGCAACGCCTCACGCGCCACCGAGCCAAGCAAGTGCTCGTCGGGCGCATGCTGCGAGCAGGCCGGGTATGAATGCGGCACCCACAATGTCGGCAAGCCCAGCACGTCGGCAAACACATCGTTCGGCAACGTGCCACCGAGATTGGGCAGCAGGACCGGCGGCTTGCCGGTGGTCTCGCGCATCGACGCCAGTGCCCACAACACCCACGGGTCCTCCGGATCAAGGCGCGTCGCCATCACCCCGCGCTCCACTTCCACATCGACCATCGTGAAGCCGTGCGCGTCGAGATGCTGGCGTACGATCTCGCCCAGTCGCTCCCAGTCAGTGCCGACCACGAAGCGGATCTGCATGTGGGCATAGGCGTAGGGGGGAATCGCGTTGACCGGCTTTTCGGGGTTGCCCGTCTTGAACGCCAGCACTTCGATGTTGTTCCAGCCGATCACGCGCTCGGTTGGGGTCAGGCCCGGCTCGCCGTAGTCGGCATCGACTTCGGGATCGTTCGGACCACCGCCGACTTCCAGACCGGCAAGCGCGCGGCGCACCGACGCAGGCAGCGCCGGCGGACGGAGCCCTTCGACCAGAATCTTGCCGTTGCCATCGACCATCGACGCAATCGCGTTGGCCAGCACCACGCCCGGGTTGCGCAACAAGCCGCCCCAGTTGCCCGAGTGGTGACCACCTTCACGCAGATTCAGACTCAGCTTGAAGTTGACGAGACCGCGCGAGCCGAGGAAGACCGTGGGGTGCGTTGCTGCTAAGCGCGGACCGTCGGAGGCGATCAGGACGTCGGCACGCAACTCCTCGCGCAGTTGTTCACAGACTGCGTGCAGGCCGGGCGAGCCCATTTCCTCGCCCATCTCCACGATCATCTTCACGTTGTAGCCAAGTTTGCCGCCGCGTGCGGCGAGTACTTCTGCGAGCGCCGCCAGGTTGATCGTGTGCTGCCCTTTGTTGTCCGCGGTGCCGCGTCCGTACCAACGGTCGCCCTCGACGACGATCTCCCACGGCTTCAGGCCGGTGCGCCATTGCGCGTCGTAGCCACGCACCACGTCGCCGTGACCGTAGGTCAGCACCGTGGGCAGGTCGTCACCTTCGCGGCGTTCCGCAATCAGGAACGGACCGCCGCCCGGCGCCGGGTTCGGCACGATACGCGAGGTAAAACCCAGCGCGGCGAGCGCGGGGGTCATTTCGTCTGCGAGATAAGCGTGGAGAATCTCGCCGCTATCAGCTTCCTGACTCTCTGTCTTGAACGCCACGCGGCGGTTGAGGGTATCGAGAAATGCGCCCGAATCGTATTGGGCGGTGGCTTGGGCAATTGCGGCATTACGGGTCACTGCATGTCTCCAGATGGCTTATGGGGACGGCGGCCGGGGCTCGCACAAGCGCTGCGACGCGTGTCGGTAGCACGCTCTGGCACAACCGTTCAGGCCATTCTAGAAGTCGGTTTTTTTGACAACAATGATAATATTTCGAACGTTTCTTTGCCGTTTCGGCAAAGCAGAAAGCGAGCATTCCGCGCGTGTCAGCGCCTTTGCCTATCGTTGTTTCCGCCCTTGTCCATGGCCCCATCTCGCCCATGCAAACTCACGCCTTGCGTTACTTTCTCGAAGTGGCTCGAACCGGGTCGCTCAGCCGCGCGTCGGAGCGCCTGCACGTCGCGGTATCGGCACTGAGCCGACAGATCGCCAAGCTGGAAGAGGATCTGGGCACGCCACTGTTCGAGCGACGTCCTCGGGGCATGGTGCTTAGCGAGGCGGGAGAAATGCTGGCCGATCACGCGCGGCGCGTCTTGCTCGATGCCGAGCGGGTGACGTCGGAAATTCGGGGGCTGACTGAAGTGGGACGCGCCACGATTCGCGTGGCAAGCGCCGAGGGTGTAGCGCGAGATTTCCTGCCACAGGTTTTCGCGCGCTTCCGAGAGGCTTACCCCGGCGCGCATTTCCTGCTCGATGTCGTCTCACCGTTCGTGGCAACCGAGCGGGTGCGCGATGGTGAGGCCGACATTGCGGTTTGTTTCAGCGTGGCGCCGGAAAAAGGCGTGCAGGTCGTGCACACCCAGCCCGCACCGATCTACGCGTTGATGGCACGCGCGCATCCGTTGGCGAAGCGTCGCGATGTGGCGCTGGCTGACCTGCTGCCCTACCCGCTCGCGCTGTCGAATGCCGGTGTGACCATCAGGCAGATGTTCGATCTGTGCTGCACGCTCGAAGGGCTGTTGTTCGAGCCCGTGTTCGTCAGCAACTACCACGCGGCACTGCACAGCTTTGTGCGCTCAGGTAACGCCGTCACCCTCACCGGCCTGCTGACCGTACGCAGCCGCCTCGCGCCGGAAGGTCTGGTCGCCATTCCGATCCGCAACCCGGCGTTACATCAGCGCTCGCTGCAAGTGCAGACGATGGCTGGCCGCACACTGCCCGCGCCCGTCGAAGCGTTCCTCGGGCTGCTGATCGATGCAATCCGTGCGCCTGAGATTCTTGACCGGCCGCTCGCTGCACGCGACTGACGCGTTTCACGCTGCCGGTGTCGCCGGAGCCTTCGTACCGCTTGGTGACAGTCAACGTCGCCTAGTTGGCGGGCGGCGGCGGTGTCGTGGCTGCGGCAGCGGCCTGTGCGGGCGTCACGTGTTCGTCGTTCGCGAGTTGTTCCCGATCGGTCAATTGCGCGAAGATCCATGCCGAACAGCAGGTGATGAACCCGACGCAAGCAAACGTTGCGCGGAACGCCGGCAACGCACCAACGCCCGCGCTCTCGCCAAACGCCCCGGTGAACGTCACGAGCAACGCGCCGCCGACCGTCAGACCGAAGCTCATCGCCAGCATCTGCACCAGCGAGAACAGGCTATTGCCGCCGCTGGCATCGTCCGGATTCAAGTCCTTGAGCGTCAGCGTATTCATCGCGGTGAACTGAATCGAATTCACACCGCCGAGAATCCCCAACTGCACGATGAGCAATGGCACCGGGTAATGCGGCGTCACCAGCGCGAAACTCGCCATCACCACGCCCGCGAGGATCGTGTTCCAGACCAGCACCGAACGGTAACCGTACCGCGTCACCAAGTGCGTCGCGAGGCTCTTGGCAAAGATGCCGGTGATCGTGATCGGCAACATGAGCAACCCCGCCTCGAATGCGGAATAGCCAAGACTGACCTGAAGCAATAGCGGTACGAGGTAAGGTACCGCCGCAATGCCGATACGCGCAAACAGGTTGCCCAGCAGGCCAACGCTGAACGTATGCACGCGGAACATCGCCAGCGAGAACAGCGGCTGCGGCGTGCGATTGGCATAAAGCCCATAGGCGACGAAACCGGCAAACCCGACGACCAGCAACACGAGCATGAGGGCATGCGCCCCGGCCATGTCCGCGTGACGGTCGAGCGCCAGCGACGTGGCAATCATCCCGACGGAGAGGAGCAGGTAACCCTTGATGTCGAACCGGGTCTGATGTGGTGCCCTCGCATTGACCAGAAAGAAGTGCGCCGCGACGCAGCCGAGCACGCCCACCGGCACATTGATGAGGAAGACCCAATGCCACGAGGCCACCTTGACCAGCCAGCCGCCAAGGGTCGGGCCGATCAGCGGACCGATCATGCCCGGCACGGCGACGAACGCCAGTGCTTGCAGGTATTGCTCGCGCGGGAATGCGCGAAGCACCGCCAAACGCCCCACGGGCAACAACATAGCGCCGCCAAACCCCTGCACCACTCGCCAGAGGACGAGCGCATCGAGCGTGGTCGAATAGGCGCACATCGCCGAGCCGATGGAAAAGATCGTCAGTGCGCTCGTGAAAACGATGCGTGTGCCGAGCCGGTCGGCCAACCACCCCGAGAGCGGAATCGTCACAGCCATTGTCAGTGCGTAGGCAATGACGACTGCCTGCATGTGCAGCGGCGACTGACCGAGATCGCGTGCCATAGCAGGCAATGCCGTGTTGACGATTGTCGAGTCCAGCGTCTGCATGAAGAAGCCAACGGACACGACGAGAAGCATCGCCTTTTGTCGCCAGGCAGTGAGGGTGGGTTCGGTCATAGCGCCACGTCATCGACGGAAATCACGGATCCGCGTATGTTCGCATACCCTCCATGAATGCAACGGCAATCTCGTCAATGTCATCGAATGCGTAGTCCCTATGCAGATCCTCGGACCAACATCGACCGTGCGCCAGCCAGTGTCGATAGCGCATGGCATAAATCAAGTCCTGGATAGTTTCTCGTTGGACCAAGGCCTCCTCACCCCAAAGACGAAGCAAATCGCTTTCAAAGCGTGCGCGATGCCCCTTTTTCCTGTGCAAGGAACGCATGGCCCGTGAGAGACGATCTCGAGAGCAGCCGCGCACACGTCGTTGATAGTCGATCCGGACTGCGCCCTCCACCGCAGCAAGGAGCATCAACGATCCGGCATGATCGAGTTCCACCGCTAACGTCTCACAACTTGAGTCGTTGGCTTCATCCGCTTGACCATCGGCGGGACGACCTCGTGAATGGCGACCCGAGACACAGGTTTCGCAGTAGGCGCCAAGTGCTCGACGGATATCCCGCCAACATCGGGTGGTGTCGTCTGGAGAGGGCATTGACGTTGGCACACCGCGCTGCTCAGGTTCAACGATCATCATCGTCAAGGCATATCCCCGCGGTGACACCCATCAGGGCTTCCTGGAAAAATTCCGCATCAACGTGGATGAAAGTGGTATCTCGCTGGGGCATGGCAAGCTTCCAGATCCAAGTTTCGGGTGCCGAATTCTCGTCTCCGGGCTCGCCATACCAAAGGGGGTTATCAGCACGGCGCCACCGACGCGAGACTTCCGGGGGGACCACGACAAAGCGAGCGCTGCCGTGCGGGCCTTTCATGTTGATCTGCCCGCGCGAGCTCCGCAGGAGGGTCCCGACCGGGGTCAACGTCACCTCGTCCCTGCCGATGTGGAGCTGCGCGCAACGCGCCCGATAGACGCCGATCAACGCCTCCCTGATCTGTACCTCGCCGTAACGCACGAGCACACGCCCGTCCTCCACATACGGTGAGAGGCTCGACTCAACGAACTTGTAGAAAATATCGAGATTGCGATGCCACAACGCCAGTTCGGCATCGAAGTCGAGCGTTGTGCGAGGCAGGACTGCCTCAGCCAGTTGAGTACCGATGAACTGGTCAAATCGTTCAGACGACGTGAGCTGCATGGAGAACTTCCGGAGAGCGAGGGGCCAGCAGCTATCATCCCATCATCGCTTTTCCAAAGCACTGCGGCACAGTCCGAAAAATCAACTGTGCCGCAGCGCTCTACAACCACCCGCCTGTTACTTCCCTCGCACGGCCTCACGCACCTGTTCCAGCGCCGTCGGGTCTTCCAACGTGATGAGATCGCCCGTCTCGCGGCCCTCGCAGATCGCCTGAATCGCTCGGCGCAGCAGCTTGCCCGAACGTGTCTTGGGCAGCATCGACACGAAGTACACGCGCGCCGGACGCGCCACCGCGCCCAGTTGCTTGTCCACTGTCTTCATCACATCGCCCTCCAGCGCCATCCGCTGCTCCACCGTCTCTGCCAACGCCGGCTGACGCAGCACGGCGAACGCGATGGCCACCTGCCCCTTGAGGGCGTCCTGCGCGCCGATCACCGCCACTTCCGCCACCGCCGGATGGCTCGCAATACTCTCCTCGATCTCGCGCGACCCCAACCGGTGACCCGCCACATTGATCACGTCGTCCGTGCGCCCAAGGATGAAGTAATAGCCATCGTCGTCGCGCACGCCCCAGTCGAAGCTCGAATACAACTGGCGCCCAGGTACCGTCTCCCAGTACGTCTTGACGAAGCGCGCGTCGTCGCCCCACAGCGTGCTCATGCACCCCGGCGGCAGCGGGCCTTCGATGGCCAGCACGCCCTTCTGATTCGGCCCGCAATCTTCGCCGGTGACCTCGTCAACCAGCTTCACGTCATAGCCATACACGGCCTTGCCCGGCGAGCCCAGCTTGCTCGGCAGTTCCTCAATACCACGCGCCATCCCAAGAATCGGCCAACCCGTTTCCGTCTGCCAGTAGTTGTCGACCACAGGTTTTCCCACACCGTCCGTCAGCCATCGCGCCGTGGGCTCGTCCAGCGGCTCGCCCGCGAGGAAGATCAGCCGCAGCGAAGACAAATCGTATTGCGTGAGATACGCAGGGTCCTGCTTCTTGAGCACGCGAATTGCCGTCGGTGCCGTGAACAGTTGCGTCACCCGATATTTCTCGACAATGCGCCACCAGATGCCACCGTCCGGACGAATCGGCGTGCCCTCGTACATCACCGTGGCAATGCCTGCGAGCAGCGGCGCATACACGATGTAGCTATGCCCGACCACCCACCCGATGTCTGACGCACAGAACATCGTGTCGCCCGGCTTCGCGCAGAAGATGTGCTGCATCGACGAAGCCAACGCTACCGCGTAGCCCCCCGTGTCGCGCTGCACGCCCTTCGGCTTGCCCGTCGTCCCCGACGTGTAAAGCACGTACGACGGCTCGCTAGATTCGAGCCACTCGCACGGCACCAACGCATCGAGATGCTGCTCGCGCAGGGCCGCATAGTCGACGTCGCGCCCTTCGACCCGATCCATCGGCGCGAGGCCACGGTCGATGAGCAGCACGTTGCCCGGCTTGCTTTGTGCCAGCGCAATCCCTTCGTCCAGCAGCGGTTTGTAGGGCACCACCTTGCCGTTGCGCGAGCCGGCATCCGCAGACACGATCACTTTCGGGCGCGCATCGTCAATGCGGGCGGCAAGATTCACCGACGCAAACCCGCCGAACACCACCGAGTGAATTGCGCCGAGGCGGGTGCAGGCCAGCATCGCGAAGAGCGCCTCGGGCACCATCGGCATGTAGATCAGTACGCGCTCGCCGCGCGTCACGCCCAACGATTGCAACGACGCGGCCATGCGATTGACCTCGGCGGCCAGCGCGTCGTAGGTGTACACGCGCTCCTGTTCGGTTTCCGTCGACACCCAGATCAGCGCGTTTTGCGAGCCACGCGACGGCAGATGGCGATCGACCGCGTTGTGGCAAAGGTTGGTGCGGCCACCGACAAACCAACGGGCAAACGGCGGCTTGTCGTAATCGAGCACTTTGGTGAATGGCGTCTCCCAGTCGATCAGACGCGCTTGTTCCTCCCAGAACGCCTCGCGCGATTCGGGCGTCACCGAGCGGGCGTGAAACGACGCATACGAAGTCATGATGTCTCCTTGCATGTTTTGGTGGGCTCGCGCGCGTCGCACCCTCGCTGAATGCAGCACAGGACTGGACTACGCGCGGCGCCGGATCAAGCCGGCAATGTCGATACACCGAGCGGGTATCGACAGCAAAGCGGGTATGGCATGGAATTCGTCGGACACCCTAGGATGCCTCACGTTCAGTGTGCGCGTTGACGCTTACGGAAGGCTTACCCCGGGGGCGGCTCAGGGCGCTGTAGAACCTAGGGATTACGCGGAGAATATTGCCAAGTCTGACGAGGAGAACGCGGGGGGATGGGTTAGCCGCTCGGGGCGCGGGCAACCAGCGAGCCGAACCAAGCGCGTTAGCCAAGCACGGCTTCGGCCCCGAGATCGGCCTGCTGCGCCTGCCACATACGGGCGTACAGGCCACCTCGGGCGAGCAGCGCCGAGTGGGTGCCGACGTCGACGATATGCCCTTGATCCATCACGACAATCCGGTCGGCGCGACAAATGGCCGCCAGCCGATGGGCCACGACCACGCATGTCGCGCCTGCACGTTCGTGAGCCAGACGGTTGAGGATGCGGGCTTCGGTGAGGGCGTCGAGCGCAGCGGTGGGTTCGTCGAACAGCAGCCATCGGGGGCGCCCCCACAGAGCGCGGGCGATGTTTACCCGTTGACGCTCCCCGCCGGACAGTCCCATGACCGAAATCACGTCCGGCACTTCGGCAAGGGTCGCCACACGCATGAATTCGTCGCGAATCGCGGGATCGTCGGGAAGCGCTGCATTGAGCAGGCCCGCTCGATAGGCGACATTCTCAAACACGGACCGGTCGAACAGCCGGCAGTCTTGTGTGACGAATCCGGTCACACGACGCAGTGCCGTCGCGGCGACACCATTGAGCGCACGACCATCGATGCGCACCTGCCCCTGCGTCGGTAACGTGAGCCCTGTCATCAGGCGCAACAACGTGGATTTGCCAGCGCCCGACGGTCCGACGATTGCCACGTATTCTCCGGCACGAATTCTGAGGCTGACACGCGCAACCACCGGCGTGCCGTCACCCAGCGTCACGCCGACCTGATCAAGTTCGATGCACGGGGCGCGCGGTGACGGCACGGCCAGAGCACCTGCCGCCGCAGTTGCGCCGCCTTGTCCCGACTCGTTCGCCTCTTTCGCTGCGTCCACATCTTCCACGCCTTCCACGTCGTCCGTCATCGGCCCACTCGTGGCATCGCGCAGATGCTCGTCAACACTGACCAGCGCTCTCGCCACTTGCGACACCAGCGCGCCCAGCATCGCCGCCGGTAGCGCGAATTGCAGCAGATAGGCGTTGATCTGCACCAGCGTGCCGACGGGTTCCGCGCCGCGCATGACGTCACGCACAGCGAGCAGCGTCATGGCCGACACCCCGAGCGCCATGATCGCCATCTGACACGCACTCGTGACCTGCGCCGTAGTCGCCGTCGCGAGCGCCGCTACATAGCGCGTGCGCAGGCGTTGCGACAGTCGGCCGATCTCTGCGGGCTCTTGCGCAAACGTCTTCACACATTCGAGTTGCGTCAGCGTGTCAGCAAGCGCCCCCATCGTGGCACGAGAGATATCGTTCGCCTGCGCTTCGCGGCGCGTCACACGGGCAAGCGATGGACGCAGTGTCAGCACATAGGCCACCACCGTAGCGCCCAGCAACACTCCGTACATCGCACCGAAGTTGACCATCAGGATGATGCCCGTCGCCAGCACCTGCACCGCCAGCGGCAGCAACCCGAACACCAGACCGGTCACGATGACAGGCAACGCCACCTCCACACGGAAGAGGCAATCCAGCGTCTGTCCCGCATTCACCTCGCGTGCGCGATGCGCCGGCAGGCCGACAAGCCGCGACAGATAACCCAGTGCCGTACGTCGTCGCAGGTCTTCCATCGCGCGCTGAATCAACAAGTCTTTGCCGCGCTCGCCAATCGCCGCTGCCGACCAAAGCACCACGTAGGCCGTCGCCAACGGCAACGCATAACCGACTGCCCGCTCGCCCGTCAGTGCATCGACCGCGAGCCCGAGCACCCACGGCGCCACAAGCCGCAACGCCAGCATGAACGCCGCCGCCAGCGCCGCCATCACCACCCAAACACGATGACGCGATGTCTGCGTCTCGCGCGCCCAGAGCCTTCGCAGCACAAAACATAGCGCCTGCCAGCCAGCTTGCCTCGTCATACCGCGCCCGCGCGCCAACCGCGTACGAACATTTCGATCGCGTACAGCCGGCGGATCGTCGTCATCGATTCGAGATGATGGTGCGCCACGCGTCCGATCGCCCGGCGGCAAGCGTCGCGGTCAATCCAGCCCGATGCGGCGCAATAACCGTCGAGACAGACCTCTTCGACATGGGCCAGATTCGCTGCAGCGCCGGCCCCCACCATGCCCGTCAACACGCCCTTGTCACGCCGCCAGAGATTCGGCAACCCGCTCGCCAGATACGCTGCGCGGCGCAGCGGCAGGCGGTTATGCATCGCATTGAACAGGCGGTAGGTCGGCATCTTCAACCCCGCTTCGACCATGGGCTGTGTGAGGAACGGAAATACCGTACCTGCCGGGGCGAGCGATGGTTGCACTTCCACGTCGCGCAGGTTGCCGAGAATGCCGAGGACCTGCGCCCGCTTGCCGGGACGCACGCGCAACGCCCAGCGCGACAGCCACGCCGACGCCAACGGTTCAGTGCGCGGCGTATCGGCAATGCGGGCCGCTGGCGTGAGCAGCCCCGTCGAGAGCGCGGCATCCGGGTTCGCATGACGCTGCCCGAGTTGCGCGAACGCGCCCTGCGCGACCCACCACAGTGGCAAGCGCTGCATCACTGCCAGATCGCGCCATGCGCTGAATGCACGGCGCCATTGACCGTCCGCAAAAGCATCGAGAAATGCCCCATTGGGCGGCGGTGCAAGAAAAATGGCATCACCACCGTGGCCGTTCACCAGCCGATGGCCACTGTAGGTACTCAGCCGCTCACGCACGGCATCGAGCTGCGCCAGCATGCACAGATGCAGTGCCGGGCGGGCGAGACGCGGGATTGCCGACGACGGCGATGGCGAGAACGCTGCGCAGTCGATATCCAGCCGCTCGAAGGCCATGCGCACATGGCGCGCGACGCTGCCGGCATGATGCGACTCGTCGCTCGACGGCGACGACGGATCGCGATGATTGATCGCCGTACAGGTGTCCGCCCGTCCCGACTCGGCGAGTGCCAGCGCGAGCGAGGTCGACTCTACGCCGCCCGACAGTTCAAGCACCGCAGGCCGGTCGCCGACACTACGTTCCACCGAACGTCGCAGTAGCCGCAACAGGCCCTCGCCCGAGGCCACGTTCTGCGCATCGTGATCGGCCATCCGCCAGTCAGGCCACCACACGACACGCGTTTGTGGCGCACCGCGCTCCGGGATCCACAGCGCGTGGCCCAGCGGCAGCCGCTCGACATCGTAAAGCGCACACTGCACGCCTCCCAGATCGCCATGCACGAGAAACGACTTCAGCGCGAGGCTATCGAAGCTGGGATGATCGTCGACCAGTGCTGCCGGGTCAGCCCCCACATGCACGGCGCCATCGCGGCAAAAGCGGTAGTACGTCGGACACTGCCCGCAGGGGTCGCAGAGCACCAGCGTCGTGCCACGCCAGCGGTCATGCACGATGACGCGATAGTGCCCCCAGTAACGCTCCACAAAGCGCTCGGGCGACTCCAGCGCCAACCGCGCTACATCCATGCCCGGGGCGACCTCCCGGCCATCCTCCTTGAGAAACAACGTGCCGCTGATGTACCAGGCCAGCAGTTCGCTCTGTCCGCTCGAATGCAGCCGCGTACTGTCGGCATCGGGACGAATGCGCGCCACCGGCACGCCGTCCAGACCGCGCATCACCACGGCGTCGGGAAAGGGTTCGTGCCGCTCGGCAGGTCCCGGTCTCAGGCGGGCAAGTTTCATCAATGGCTCCGTGCTGGGATGCTTGAATGTTTGAGGGATTCAACAATCGGTGCGACGCCAACTCGGTCGCAAATCAGACCGGTGTCTCGTAGATCACGGCGAGTTGCTCGCGTCGGCGTAAGTCGTCGCCAATCACCCGCGCGTCGGTCTCCGTCCACGCGTGCGCATAGAAGGGCTGACGCTGTACGCCGATCACCAGCCGCAGGCGCAAGCCGTCGCGTGCGCACCAAGCGGTGAGCGCGGCATACCACGGCAAACATGGCGAGCATTGCGGATATACCAGCGCGGCGCTGTGCATCGCGGCCACGTAAGGCAGATAGTCCTGAGGCGCGCCGTACTGCGTTCTAACGCCGGACTGCGAGCGCGCCACCATGTCGACCACACCGCGCATGCGCGCGCGCCGCGTCACGCGCTGGGCCTGCCAGAGCCAGTACCCCGCGCGCATCACGTCACGCACCCGCGACTCGCGCGTCACGTCGGCGGGCATGGCGAGCCATGCGTCGAAGCCGAGTCGCGGCGACATATCGCGTTTCGCAATACGGGGATCGGGCGTGGCGTGCGCACCGGGCGCGAGAATGCCTTGTGCGTCGAACATCGCCTGCGTGGCGAGCAGAACATCACCGGGAATATCGCCGTCAACGCGCCAGCCGATCAATCGGCGCAACCCCTGCGAGTGCTTGTAGGAGAGATTGAAGTAGCGGTCATCCGAGAGCTTGAGCACCACGACGTGACCGTCGATACCCGCGATGTGAACATCGGGTGCCAGATGACGGAAAACCGGCGCGTCCGCACACGCGCCGGTTCCGATGTGTGTCGGGTCGGACACCTCAGGCATGGCCCCCGGTCAGCGGCGGCAACGTGGGAATGCAGATCGGCTTGAAGCACAGCGGCAGGAGCGTGATGCCTTCCGCGTCGTTGCCGAGCACGCCACGCGTGGCATGCGTGGCGTCCACGGCGGCCAGCGCTTCGAGTTCGGACACTTCTTTCGCAGTTGCCATTGCCTTATTCATTTAGCACTCCTTATGTCATGGGCACGAACGGAATCGTCCGCGTCTCCATCATAGGAAACGAGAGCCAGTGCATTTATGGGAATTTTCCGAAGGCAGGTGCCCGGAATCGGTAACCGCTTACCGAGGGGAAAAACAAAACGCCCGTGAGAGTGATCTCACGGGCGTCGGGTACAAACTTGTGCTGCGTCTGAAGCGTCTTAGCGCTGTGCGGTCTTCGTGACCTTGGCAGGGGCCTTGGCGACCGGCTTAGCTGCCGTCTTGGCAACCGTCTTGGTCGCCGCCTTTGCCGGTGCCTTGCCAGCCGACTTGGCCGGTGCAGCCTTCGCGGTCGATGCCACGGTCTTGGTCGTCTTGGCGGCCGGACGGTGGTCGACCACACGAATCATCTTGCCGTTCTTGCCCTTGACCAGACGCGTGCGCGGCGCGTCGTCATCATCCTTGCTGGCTGACGCGGCGACAGGGGCAGCAGGCGCTGCCGACGCCGCCATCACACGCGACGCATCCTTCACCGGCACATGCAGCACCAGCAGTTGCCCGCCGGTCAGCGCGTCGCGGCGCAGATGGTTCCAGCCCTTGATCTGGGCCACGGAGACACCGCTGCGCGATGCGACGGCGGCGAGCGTGTCGTGCTTGCGGGCACGCACCATCACCTTGCGGGTGTCGGGCAGATCCGGCTCCAGCGCCAGCACGGCGTTGGTCGCCACCGATGCGCTGATGTCTTCGTCGATGTCATCCGAGCGCGGCACCAGCAGCGTGGAGCCCGCTTTCAGACGCATGCGCGGCGCAATGTTGTTCACCGAGCGAATCACGGCGGCGTCGACGCCGAGCTTGCGAGCCACGTCTTCCGGGCGCTCGCGCGATGCCGACGTGTACGTCGTCCAGCTCGACAGCGGTTTGTCGTAGCCCTTCAGGCGCTTTTGGAAAACTTCGGCGCTATCGAACGGCAGCAGAATCTGCGGCTGGGCAGCACCAAGAATCACCGGCTTGCGGAACGACGGGTTGAGTGCGCGGAATTCATCGAGCGGCAGATCGGCCAGCTTGGCGGCCAGCGCCACGTCGATGTCACGCTTGGTGGTCACGCTCACGAAATACGGGTGATTCGGAATCTCCGGCAGCTTCACGCTGTAGAGCTCCGGGTGCGCAATGATGTTCTTGATCGCTTGCAACTTCGGCACGTAGTAACGCGTCTCGGTCGGCATGCGCAGGCTCAGATAATCGGTCGGCAGCCCTTGCGCCTGATTGCGGTCGATGGCGCGTTGCACATTGCCTTCGCCCCAGTTGTACGCGGCCAGTGCCAGATGCCAGTCGCCGAACATCGCATACAGCTTCGACAGGTAGTCCAGTGCGGCGGTGGTCGAGGCGAGCACGTCGCGGCGCTCGTCCTGGAACATGTTCTGCTTCAGGTTGTACGTCTTGCCGGTGCTCGGGATGAACTGCCACATGCCGGCGGCCTTGGCCGTCGACAGCGCTTGCGGGTTGTAGGCGCTTTCCACGAACGGCAGCAGCGCGAGTTCCGTCGGCATATGACGGCGCTCAAGCTCTTCAACGATATGGAACAGATACTTGTTCGAACGCTGGATCATGCGCTCCACGTACTCGGGGCGCTGCGCGTACCACTGCGTGCGGTCCTGCGCGAGATCGGTGTCGAGATCGGGAATGGAGAAGCCATGGCGGATGCGGGCCCAGAGGTCGGCATCGTCGCTGCCGTAGGCCAGATCATTGATCGAGTCGGTATCAAGGTCGATCGTCTGATCGCTCGACACGCGTTGCTTTCCCTTGGCATTCGATGCGAGCGGCGACTTGCTCTGCGCTTCGGGCGTGGAATTCGATGCACCTGTAGGTGGCGCTGTACTGGCACAAGCCGCCAGAAGCAGCGTCAGAAGCAAGCTAACGATAAGTCGCATTGATCGGGCTCGAATAGGGTGACATCTTCATGAAATTGGCAAGGATGTTAAGGAAACCCTTCGGATGCGTCAACCTTTATGCCTAAATTTTTTGCAAATATTCGCCCAAAACGCCCGAAAAATCAGGGTTATTCCTTAGATCGAAGGCCTGAATTGTCAACGCTTCGCCACACGTACTTCGCGCATTTTGCCCATATACGATGCCATCGATATGACACCGAAACATCACATCCGGGGCGATACGGCAAGGCGGAGCAGGCACCCGTGCAGGTGTCAACGCTCGGATTGGGACAGAGGTTATGGCACGTCAGGCTGTTGACAGCCTGACGTTCTCGCGACTAGTGAGCCCGCTTAACGGAAGGTATCTTTCCAGCCGCGCACGGTCGCGAAGACCGCTTCACGCGAGAGCGATGGGCGCCCGGCATGACCTTCGGCAGACGCCACCACCGCCGGGGCATCGCTGCGCAGGAACGGGTTGGTGGCGCGCTCTTGGGCGAGCGTCGTGGGCAGCGTGGGCTGACCTGCGGCACGCAGCGCTGTCGCCTTGTCGTGCCAGTTCACCAGCGCCTGATTGTCGGGATCGACCGCCAGCGCGAAGCGAATATTCGATAGCGTATATTCATGCGCGCAATGCACGAGCGAGGTCGGCGGCAACGCCGAGAGCTTGTCGAGCGACGTCAGCATCTGCGCTGGCGTGCCTTCGAAGAGTCGGCCGCAACCGCACGAGAACAGCGTGTCGCCGCAGAACAGCCGGGGTGCACCTGCCGCCCCTTCGCCGAGGAAGTAAGCGATGTGGCCCAGCGTATGACCGGGGACATCGACGACATTCAGCGTCATGGCCGGCGATTCGATCGTAAACGTCTCACCGCCTTCGTGCGGATGATCGACACAGGCGATCGGCTCGTGCGCCGGACCGTGCACCGGCACATTGAAGCGTGCAAGCAACGCGTCGACGCCACCGATGTGGTCGGCATGTTTGTGCGTGATGAGAATGGCGCGCAGCGTCAGATGGCGCGCATCGAGATAGGCGAGCACCGGCGCGGCGTCGCCCGGGTCCACGACCACGGCATCTTTGCCGTTATCGATGACCCAGAGATAATTGTCCTGGAACGCAGGGACGGGAAAGACGGTCAGTGTACCGGTCGACTGCCCGGTCACCGCATCTGCGTGCGCATCCATATATACTCGCCACCATGTCAGAACGTCCGATTATAGACTGGCCCGTTTGGCTCGTCTCACCGCCAGGCCGCTACGCGCTTGCATGGGAACAGGCCCTCTTCGACCAATGGGTCGGGGATCTGTTCGGCTATCATGCGCTGCAACTTGGCCGCCCCGAGCTCGATACGCTGCGCGAGAACCGCATGCCTTACCGGGGTCTCGTCCTCACCGCGCCGCGCGGCGCGGAAGCCCCTCCCCTGATGACCAAGGCCGCCAGTGATACCACCGGCAACCTGTCATGCGACACGGCATCGCCCGAGATGGTCACGCGCGACATCCTCGTTAGCCGCTTCGACGAATTACCTATCGCCACGGCCAGCACCGATCTCGTCGTGTTGCCGCACGTACTCGAATTTGCAGAAAACCCGCACGACATTCTTCGCGAAGTCGAGCGCATTCTGGTCCCCGAGGGGCAGGTGATCATCACCGGCTTCAACAATCTGAGTCTGTGGGGCGCCCGTGAAGAACTCGGCAAGCTGGCTGGCGCACCGTTCCTGCCGCCGGGGGCCGACCTGATCGCGTTCACGCGGCTCAAGGACTGGCTCAAGCTGCTCTCGTTCGATATCGACCGTGGCCGGTTCGGGTGCTACCGCCCGCCGCTGCGGGGCGAACACTGGCTGCAACGGTTCGACTTCATGGAACCGGCCGGCGACCGGTGGTGGCCGATTTTTGGTGCGCTTTATGCGGTGCGTGCGGTCAAGCGCGTGCGCGGCATGCGCTTGGTCGGCAAAGTGCGCAAGCGTATACTCGGCCTCCAGCCGGCTGCGGCGCCGGTGGCCACGCCCAACACGACGCATCGCAAGATCGCGGAAATGGCCGACCTGCCTGATTGATTGTTTGAGAGATAACCTTGCCGCAAGTTGATATCTATACCGACGGTGCCTGTAAAGGCAATCCCGGCCCCGGCGGCTGGGGCGCCCTGCTCGTCGCAGGCAAGCACCGCAAGGAACTGTTCGGCGGCGAAGCCAACACGACCAACAACCGCATGGAATTGCTCGCGGTGATCCGCGCGCTCGAGGCGCTGAACAAGCCCTGCCAGGTGGTGCTTCACACCGATTCGCAATACGTGCAGAAAGGCATCAGCGAGTGGATTCACGGCTGGAAGGCGCGCGGTTGGAAAACGGCCGCCAAGGAACCCGTGAAGAACGCCGACCTTTGGCAAGAACTCGATGCCGTCTCGCAAAAGCACGACATCGAGTGGCGCTGGGTGAAGGGCCACGCCGGTCACGAAGGCAACGAAGCCGCTGACCAACTCGCCAATCGCGGCGTCGAGAGTCTGCGCCGGGCATAGCCGCCTGCGCCCGCATCTCGATTTAGCCCGATGCCTGCAAGCCAATTCTGAAAGACACCGAACACCATGCGACAACTGATTCTCGATACCGAAACCACTGGCCTGAACCCCAGGACGGGTGACCGCCTGCTGGAAATCGGTTGCGTGGAACTGGTCAATCGCCGCCTGACCGGCAACAACCTGCACTTCTATATCAACCCCGAGCGCGACAGCGATCCGGGCGCATTGGCAGTGCACGGCCTGACCACCGAATTTCTCTCCGACAAACCGAAGTTTGCCGACGTGGCCGAAGAGCTGCGTGAGTATTGCCGTGGCGCCGAGATCATCATCCACAACGCGGCCTTCGATTTGGGCTTCCTCGACATGGAATTCGGCCGCATGGGCTGGCCGCCGTTTATGGAGAACTGCGCGAGCCTGATCGACACGCTGCTGCGTGCGCGCGAAATGTTCCCCGGCAAGCGCAACTCGCTCGATGCACTTTGCGAACGTCTGGGCGTGAACAACGCGCACCGTACGCTGCACGGCGCATTGCTCGACGCGGAATTGCTGGCCGACGTCTATCTGGCGATGACGCGGGGTCAGAAGAGCCTCGTGATCGACGCGGGCGATGGCGACGATGAGGACGGCAATCAGCGCGAGAAGATCTCGTTGCGTCAGTTCGAATTGCCGGTCATTCTTGCCGCCGCGGAAGAAGTGACGATGCACGACGGCGTGCTGAGCGAGATCGACAAGGGCATCAAGGGCACCTGCGTGTGGCGCACGGAACCGGCACCGCCTGAAGGCGAAGCGGCACCCGCAGCGTGAGTTGGCGATTTCTGCGAAATTTTCGCAGGAACCCCTTCACAAGCGCAAAAAACGTCCCTATAATCGCTTTCTTTGCTGCTTGCGAGTCATCGCAAGAAACGACGTGAAGTGATCGAGAGATATCATCACGACGGCAGCAAAATAAGATTAAAAGAAAGGTTGCAGACTTCTACGAAAACAGTTAAAGTTCTGCTCCTGATTGCGAAACGAAAGCTTCAGCAATCAACACTAAGTCATTGATTTAGTTAATGATTTGGGTGGTTAGCTCAGCGGTAGAGCACTGCCTTCACACGGCAGGGGTCACAGGTTCAATCCCTGTACCACCCACCAGTATTTCAGGCTTTTCCGACTCAGCGGTGAGTCAGTCCCCGAGACGGAAAAGCCCACCTCCGAAATACTGATTCTTGCGCAACTCCCTCCCCGCGCAATTTAATTCCCAGCAGTCCCGAAGTTGATCGCCTCATCCGCAACGGCGTCGTTTTCATTGCCTTTTTCGCGATGATCCGTTCGTATTTTTCGCTGCGCGTGCGTCGGCAAGCGTTGGCTTGTGCCTCGACACGGCCGCCTTGCCACCACCGCAAGGGCCGAGTGCCGCATGCTGCGGGCGTTTGAACCGTCCGACGGGGCCTATAGGGCGAGTCTTATATAAGACCTAAGCCTTCACATTACGAAAAGGCATTTCAGTTTTGCCCCCGACCCGTGTCACAATCAGGGAAATTCGCACATGGCTACCGGGCTGTTTCCAGTCGGCGGCGTTCCCCCACCTTTTCCTGATTCTTGGATTCGAGACTTCGCGATGAGTAAGCAGCAACCCAGCATCATCTACACCCTGACCGACGAAGCGCCGCTTCTGGCCACGAGCTCCTTCCTCCCGATCATTCGTACGTTTGCTGCGCCGGCCGGCGTGGCGGTCGAGACGAGCGACATTTCGGTCTCGGGCCGTATCCTCGGTGAGTTCCCCGAATTCCTGACGGAAGAACAGCGCGTGCCGGACAATCTGGCCGAACTGGGCCGTCTGACGCAAGACCCGGACACGAACATCATCAAGCTGCCGAACATCAGCGCATCGGTGTTCCAGCTCCAGAGCGCGATCAAGGAATTGCAATCGAAGGGTTACAAGATCCCCGACTTCCCGGAAGATCCGAAGACCGACGAAGAAAAGGCCATTCAAAAGCGCTATTCGAAGTGCCTCGGCTCGGCCGTGAACCCGGTCCTGCGTGAAGGCAACTCGGATCGCCGCGCCCCGCTCGCCGTTAAGAACTACGCCAAGAAGCACCCGCACAGCATGGGCAAGTGGAGCATGGCTTCGCGTACCCACGTCGCGCACATGACGCATGGCGACTTCTATCACGGCGAAAAGTCGATGACGATCGATCGCGCACGTGACGTCAAGATGGAACTCGTCACGACGAGCGGCAAGACGATCGTGCTCAAGCCGAAGGTCTCGCTGCTCGACGGCGAAATCATCGACAGCATGTTCATGAGCAAGAAGGCCCTGTGCGAGTTCTACGAAGCACAGATGGAAGATGCGCGCGAGACCGGTGTCATGTTCTCGCTGCACGTGAAAGCCACCATGATGAAGGTCTCGCACCCGATCGTGTTCGGCCACGCCGTGAAGATCTTCTACAAGGACGCCTTCGAGAAGCACGGCAAGCTGTTCGACCAACTGGGCGTGAACGTCAACAACGGCCTGGTCAATCTGTACGAAAAGCTCGAAACGCTGCCGAGCACGCAGCGCGAAGAAGTCATCCGCGATCTGCACGCGTGCCATGAGCACCGTCCGGAACTCGCGATGGTCGATTCGGCCAAGGGCATCTCGAATCTGCACGCCCCGAACGACGTGATCGTCGACGCCTCGATGCCGGCCATGATCCGCATCGGCGGCAAGATGTGGGGTGCCGATGGCCGTCCGAAGGACACCAAGGCCGTGATTCCGGAAAGCACGTTCGCGCGCATCTATCAGGAAATCATCAACTTCTGCAAAACCAACGGCAACTTCGACCCGACCACGATGGGTACGGTGCCGAACGTGGGCCTGATGGCGCAGAAGGCGGAAGAGTACGGCTCGCACGACAAGACGTTCGAGATCGCCGAAGACGGCGTGGCGAACATTGTCGACATCGCGACCGGCGAAGTCCTGCTGTCGCAAAACGTGGAAGCCGGGGACATCTGGCGTATGTGCCAGGTCAAGGACGCACCGATCCGCGACTGGGTGAAGCTCGCCGTGAACCGCGTGCGCAACTCGGGCATGCCGGCTGTGTTCTGGCTCGACCCGTACCGTCCGCACGAAGCCGAACTGATCAAGAAGGTCGAAACGTACCTGAAGGATTACGACACCAACGGTCTCGATATCCAGATCATGTCGCAAGTGCGCGCCATGCGTTACACCCTCGAGCGCGTGATTCGCGGTCTGGACACCATCTCGGTTACCGGCAACATTCTGCGCGACTACCTGACCGACCTGTTCCCGATCATGGAACTGGGCACCAGCGCCAAGATGCTGTCGATCGTGCCGCTGATGGCCGGTGGCGGCATGTACGAAACGGGTGCAGGCGGTTCGGCACCGAAGCACGTCAAGCAACTGGTGGAAGAAAACCATCTGCGTTGGGACTCGCTCGGCGAATTCCTCGCACTGGCCGTGTCGCTGGAAGACCTGGGCATCAAGACGGGTAACCAACGCGCCAAGATTCTCGCCAAGACGCTCGACGCTGCCACGGGCAAGCTGCTCGACAACAACAAGGGTCCGTCGCCGAAGACCGGCGAGCTGGACAACCGCGGCAGCCAGTTCTATCTGTCGATGTACTGGGCACAAGAACTGGCCGCGCAGAAGGACGACGCCGAGCTGCCCAAGCAATTCGCATCGCTGGCCAAGCAACTGACCGAGAACGAGAAGACCATCGTTGGCGAACTCGCCGACGTACAAGGCAAGCCGACCGACATCGGCGGCTACTACAAGCCGGACTTCGCGAAGCTCGATCTGGTCATGCGCCCGAGCAAGACGTTCAACGCCGCGCTGGAAAGCGTCGCGAAGGCGTAAGTCGTACCCCAAGCGATGCTTGTGTGACGTTGCAGCACGGGTGGCCCTTGCGGGCCGCTCTGCTGCCACCGATCTTCAACGCGTCGCACGCAGCAAATAAAAAAAAGCCGGCAATCCAATTGCCGGCTTTTTTATTTGTCTCGCCACCCGGCGCAAACCGGGTGACTGATGACATGAGACGATTACATCAATCGCATCAGCGATTGACCTGAGCCTTCGACTGCGTGAGTGCCAGCACGGCACCGAGCGCGAGCGCCGCCGACACGCAGTACATGCCTGCGTTGGTGCTTTGCGTCACGTCCTTGAGCCAGCCGATGATGAACGGGCTCACGAAGCCGGCCAGATTGCCGATCGAGTTGATCATGCCGATGGCCGCGGCTGCCGAGCCGCCCACGAGCAGTGCGCTCGGGTACGTCCAGAACACCGGCATCGTGGCCAGCATGCCTGCCGTGCCGATCGACAGCGCGACCATGGCCAGCGGCACGTTATTGCCCCACACCGTGCTCAGATACAGACCGATGGCACCGGCGAACGAGACCACGGCAAAGTGCCAGCGGCGCTCACCCGTGCGGTCCGAGCTGCGGGCCACGGTGATCATGCTCACGACAGCGCAAGCGTAGGGAATGGCGGTCAACAGACCGACGTCGAGCGCGCTCTTCACACCGCTGGCCTTGATCAGCGTCGGCAGATAGAAGCCGATGCCATAGAGGCCCATCATGCAGCAGAAGTAGATCAGTGCCATCAGCCACACGCGGCTGTTGGTGAACACCGACGCGATCGAGTGTTGTGCCTTGCCTGCGCCGTCCTGTGCGATGTTGTTCTCGAGAATCGTCTTCTCTTCGTCCGACAGCCACGAGGCCGAGCGGATGCCGTTCGGCAGGTACATCAGCGTGACCACGCCGAGGATCACCGACGGAATGGCTTCGATGAAGAACAGCCATTGCCATGCGGCCCAGCCGCCCACGCCATTGAATGCGGAGAGAATCCAGCCCGACAGCGGGCCGCCAAACACGCCGGCGATAGGAATACCGATCATGAACAGCGCGTTCATGCGCCCACGGCGTTGTGCCGGGAACCAGTACGTGAGATACAGCACGATGCCCGGGAAGAACCCGGCCTCTGCCACACCAAGGAAGAAGCGCACCAGATAGAACTGCGTCGGTGTCTTGACGAGCAGCGTAGCGGCCGAGAGCACGGCCCACGTGATCATGATGCGGGCGATCCAGCGACGGGCGCCGACCTTGTGCATGATGATGTTGCTCGGCACTTCAAAGAAGAAGTAACCGATGAAGAAGATGCCGGCCCCCAGACCGTACACCGTCTCGCTGAACTGAAGATCGTTCAGCATTTGCAGCTTGGCGAAGCCGACGTTCACGCGGTCAAGGTAGGCCGCGACGTAACACAGGAACAGGAACGGCAACAAACGCCAGGTGGCTTTCGCGTAGGCTTGCGCCTCGATTTCGCGCGTGCGTGCGCCGGTATTGGTACCGCTAGCGATAGTACTCATGGTCTCCACTTCGATCTTTTGGCTGCCCTCGCAGCCAGAACTGCCACTGCAACACTGCCTACGGACCACTCGCACCGATCACGCTGCCTTACCTACTCGACTGCTCTCACAGACCGCACGATTCTCGCGTGACGGGAATGCATCACACGGGGCCCGAAGCCTTGTCTCCGGACGTTGCGCCCCAGCCGGATAGGCCGATGCGCCACGGTTCTCACCCTGCCATCCCCTTTCGTTTTCGGGAGGCCGGCGCGATTGTAAACCAACAAACGCCGCTCGACTTCGAGCACTGATTCAGTCAATGGTTATTTTCTGAAAGTGCATGCGGTTTCGCTTGTCGTAACAATGTGACGTTCCACGCGAATTGACATCGCGCATCAATCGTCGCCATGTCATTCGCGCATCGCCTTGCCGTGCGGGCCACACCAGCACTGACACACCGGCAATATGCGGCGCGCGTCCGAAAATACCTTTTCGAAGAGGCTGACGGACACCCCGCGCAAAGCGTAATCTTTCACGATTGATTCCTGCGATTTCCCCACGCCTATGACGTTGCACAGCCCACTTCCGTTTTCACTTCCCGCACCGGCCGCTGTCTCGCTGGTCAGTGTTTTTCCGGCGGCCGACAACGGCGGCAACCCGGCCCCCATCGTGCTCGATGCCGATGCGATGAGCGCCGAAGACATGCGGCGTGTCGCGGCCCATTACGGCCACGAAAGCGCATTTGTCATGGCCCCTGAAGACAGCGGCAACGACTGGCGTTTCCGGTTCTTCGTGCCAAATCACGAGATGGAGATGTGCGGGCACGCGACGCTGGGGTCGTTGTGGGTGTTGCGACGCGAGGGGCGTTGGGACGGCAAGCCTGTGCGGATCGAAACGTTGAGCGGGATCGTCGAAGGCCGAGTGGCAGCCGACGGCGAGCATATTGAAGTCAGCCAACCGGCGGGACGCACGGAACCGATCATCGACGCGAGCGCCATCGCCGCCATTTGCGCGGCGTTGCGAATCTCGCCGGACGACATTGCGCTGGAGGGCATCTGTAATGCCGCCACCAGCCGCGTGAAGACCCTCGTCCCGTTGCGCAATGTGGCGCAACTGCAAGCGCTCCGACCCGACTTCGCAACGATGCTAGCCACCTGCGACGCCATCGGCTCCACGGGCTTGTACCCGTGTGCGCGCGAGGATGTCGGCGACGGCAAATCGCTGCCGATCTTGCAGGCCCGTCAATTTCCGCGTTCGTCGGGATATCCGGAAGATGCGGCGACCGGCATTGCGGCCGCCGCCCTGCTCTACGGCGCACGCCGTTTTGGTTGGCTGCGCCCGGGCGAGCGCGGCGTCGTGGTGCGTCAGGGCGTGGCGATGGGGCATCCGTCAGCCATCACCGTGACGCTACGCGATACGCTCGACGCCGCAGCCGGGTGCTGGATCAGCGGCGACGTGCACGCAATGTAACGACCACGACCGCACCGAGCACGGCCGCGACGGCACCGCAAAGAAACACAGCGCGATAGCCGAACGGATTGGCAACGGCACCGGCCAGCGGCCCGGTCAGCAGAATGGCGATGTCCTGAAACGCGGCATACGTCCCCAGACTGGTGCCGCGGCTGGCTGCCGGTGCGCGCTTAACGACTTCGATACCGAGCGACGGAAAGATCAGCGATGCACCGGCACCGGCGAGCGCCGTACCCACGAGTGCCACGCCTGCGCCCGGTGCTTGCCACACCAGCAGCAAACCCAGCGCTTCCACGATCATCGAAATCTGCGCGACGCGCAGATTGCCGAATCGCTCGGGCCAGCGCCCGCCGATCAGGCGCATCAGCACGAACGCCAGCCCGAATGCCGACAGCGCCAACGCGGCACCCGACCAGCGCGCCGAGTCGAAGAACAACACGACGAATGCGCCGACCACGGCGAAGCCGACCCCCTGCATGGCAAGGGCGAGCCCCGGCAAAAAGACGATGCGCAGCACCTGTGAGTACGGCAGTGCGCCGCCTGCGTGATGGGCGGGCGCGACGGCGGGAATGCGCGCGATCACACACCATCCGATGAACGGTAACAGACAGGTGGCGACGGCCACGCCCACGAGCGACGTGCTGCCGTAGAGCGAGAGCCCGACCGGCGCACCGACGGCGAGCGCCCCGAAGATGGCGGCACCGGTCCACGACATCACGCGGCCCGACTGCGGGGCACCGAGACTGCCGATGGCATAGGTGAGCGTGCCCGTAATGACGAGGCTTTCACCGACGCCCAGCAGCAAACGCGCGACCGTGAGCACGCCGAGGCGCGGCCCGGCGGGCAATACGAGCAGGCTGGTCGCGAGCAACGCGATGCCCGACAGTACGACGAACAGCAGGCCGCGTTGCAAGGCGACACGGGCGCCGCGCTGATCGGCGGTGCGTCCGGCGAACTTGCGGGTGAGCACTGTGGCCAGCGACTGAATGCCGACGGCGAAGCCGACGACGATGTTGTGATACCCGAGCGTGTCGTGCACGAACAGCGGCACGACCGAGAGCGACATGCCGATGGTCAGGCAGGCGAGAAACACATTGAGAGAAAAGCGCACCAGCAACGCGGTGGCGTTGGCGGGTGCTGCGGCAGCCGCTTGAGCGGGCGATGCAGCGGAAGACGACATGCGAGAAGACTCCACGTAAGACCGGCGCACACGACAAAGCAATGGCGATGCAGGCCGGCAGTCGAATGACCGCGACGCGGGAGGTCGTCAGGAAAATCGAATCGGGAAAATCAGGGGAAGGGAGACGCGCAGCGCGGAAGAGGACCGGCGCAATGGATGGCATTGTCCGGCGGTCGACATACGAACGCACACCCCTCGACCGATAAGCCGGACTGACCGACCGCTGTCGCGGAGAATGCGTTGGTTGACGTGAACGCTTACGTGACACCGGCACATCATCATGTGAGTCACATGAATCGTCACCGTCTGCCATCAATCATTTGCGGATTCTAGCGGGGCGTTTCGTGTAACGCAAGATGAGGTGACGCAGCGCAACAACACGAATCAACACGCGACGTCGTCAGCGACGGCCACAGTGGCCGGATGGCGGCAGACAGAAAATGAACCGCCCGGCTTTGACGAGTGGCGCATGCACCAAGACCCGGATCGGCACACGCGGTTCGCGCTCAGGCGGCAGGTCCGGCTTGTCGGAGGCGGTGAAAAAACTCAGGCCGACAAGGCCGAAGAACGTCACGTTGAGCACGACGAACGCACCTTTGTGCCGCTTGATGAGCGCGATCGCGTCCCGGATGAAATTCAGCACAACAGTCCTTAGCGGTGGATGGGGGGAGGTGCCACGACGCAAAGGATTCGACGAACGATTCCGCTAACGCAGCGTGCGTTAACTATAAATCAACAACAAACCAATTTGGTATTTTTTCTACCATATTGGTAGATATCGTTCTCGGTGCGATGTGCTGGCCGCCCTCCCCCTCGCCGCCCTCCCTCTCGCGCCGTCGCTCACTGTCGGCGATGGGTCACGCGACGTTGACACGGGGCACTGCGCCCTCTGAAACGCCCCGCCGGTCAGTCGATCGGGTCCGTGCCTCTCGCGAGACGCGTGCTTGCCTTGACCGTTTGTTGCAACGCGCGCCGCAGGGCGCTGTAGCGGCGCAGCGCTTCTTCCATGACGGCGATACGCACGGTGCCTGCTGCGCCGTCGGCGAGCAATTTCGCCTTGAGTCCGCCGTAAGAGGCTTCCATCGCGGCGGCGTGCGTCGTCAGCGACTGACCGCCATCGGCGGGCATGGCATCGCCTTCCACGTGATCGAGCAGTGCCGTCGCTTCGCGCAGGAAGGCGGCATAGACATCGGAGCCTGCCGTCGCCGTGGTCGTCTGGTCTCGCAGTGCCGCAGCGGCGACGGCTTGCTCCGCCGCGCTCTCGTAGTAGCGAAGTGTGCGCAGCGTGTCGGCCAGTGCCTGTGCAGCGGCGGCCTCCATCGCTACGCGGCTCATGCGCTCCGCGAACGTCTGGCACGCGCCGCCCAGGCGCGTGACCGAAGCGTGCTCTTGTGCCAGCACGCCGGCGCTGGTCCCGAGGAGTGCGCCGCGCACCATATGGCGGCACATATCGCCAAGTCGATCCACTTCGTGCTTGAGCGCTTCCACGGCCAGTTGCGGCACCTGAAGCACGTTGTCATCGAGAAACTGCGGCGCGCCCTCGTCCTCTTCCCGCGTCCGAAAACGCCGCTGTAGCCAGTGCAACAGCGGCGTGGCGAGCGGAATCATCAGCAGCACGCCGAGCACGTTGAACGTCGTGTGGAAGATGGCGAGCTTGATAGCCGGATCGTCGGTGTAGCCCAGCCATTTCATGGCAGCGGTAATCGCGCCGATCATCCATGGCAGAAGGAGCAGCGCCACCAACGCAGCGACGACGTTGAACGCGACGTGCGCCATGGCAGCCCGGCGCGCGTTGGGGGTGGCCCCGATGCCCGCAATGACGGCGGTCACCGTGGTGCCGACGTTCGCGCCGATCACGACAGCGGCAGCGCCTTGCGCGCCGAGCATGCCGTTTTGCGCAGCGGTCAACGTAATGGCCATCGCGGCAGCGGACGACTGCACGATGCAGGTCAGCACGAAACCCACGACGACTTGCAGCAGGACATCGAGTGGCCCTTCCCCGTCGGGCATACGAATCGCGCCGGCCATATCGATAAAGGCCGATTGCAGCAGGGAGATGCCGAAGAAGAGCAGGCCGAAACCGGCGAGTGCGTTACCGATGGCCCCGCGTCGCGAGCCTGCACCGGTGAGGCGCAAGGCAACACCGACTGCGATCATCGGCAGGGCGAAGGCATCGATATTGAATTTCAGGCCAATGACGGCGACGATCCAGCCCATCATCGTCGAGCCGAGGTTCGAGCCGAACATCAGCCAGAGCGCGCCGCCGAGCTTGAGCAGGCCCGCGTTGACGAACCCGATGGTGGCAATCGTCACGACCGATGACGACTGCGTGATGGCGGTGACCAGTACGCCCGAGGCGAAGGCTTGCCAGCGCGTGCGTGTGGCCCCGGCAAGGATACGTTCGAGAGCAGGTCCGGCGGCAAGTTTGAGGCCGTCGGACATCATCGACATGCCGACTAGAAAGATGCCGACACCGCCAGCCAGAATGCTTACCGCCTTGACGATTTCGCCCATGGAACGCGTTTCCTTAGTGCGACGGGAGAGAAGACACCCAAGCCTTACTTAAACGCCATGCAAACGACATTCAAACGACACTAAAACGACAATCAAACGTCTGCGCGCAAAACGCCCCAGCATAACCGGTAAAGCTCGTCCTCGAACTCCGGAGTGCCAAGCAATGGCGAGTCTTCGAGCGCTGCCGAGCGCAGCGTGCCCATGACGGCGCGGGTGAGCACGAACACCGTCGCGGCGGTAGGCGGGCGCATGCCCGGTGCATCGCGTCGAGCCATCGCGATGGCAATGTGTTCCGAGGCTTCGCGCAGGGCCTGCATGATGTTTTCGTGATGATCGAGTTGCCAGGCCATCTTGATGAGCGAGCGCTTCACGCGTCCGCCGGAGCCGAACGCTTCGATCAGCACACGCAGCCGCTCGCGAATCACGCGCTCCGGGTCAGCGCCCTCTTCTGCTGCGCGCGCGAGCCGTTCGTTGAGTTCGTCCATCACCCGACGGCGTTCGCGGGCAATCATCGCGAGCAGGATCGCTTCCTTGGTCGGGAAGTACTGATACAGCGTGCCGATCGAGAATCCGGCCTTCTTGGCAATACGATTGGTCGTCAGCGCACCCTCGCCTTCCTCGTCAAGAACCTGAGCAGTGGCCTCGAAAATGGTCTCCACCGTGTGTTGCGCGCGGGCTTGCATCGGCCGCTTTCGCATAGTGGACGGGGCATTGAGCGGGGCGGGCGATTTAGGTGTGGACATGTCGAAAAACCTGAGCGGGAAGCGAGTTGCGGCAAAGTGCGCAAGAAATGAATAATGCTCACATTCGTTGAGGAATTCAAGTGACGACACGCCGGTGGCACGAAACCCGGCCGTTGCGATTCCGCCCAACCTGTTGAGATATTTGAGAGGCAAGCGCCATGACCACAGACACTTCAGCCCTTACCGTTCGCAAGCTTACGGTCGATCTGGCGAGTGGCTTCGAGCGCCACTGGCACAGTGGGGATGCCTACCGCACGATGTACTACAACGCATTGTCGATGAGTTTCCCGGTTGGCGAGCAGTCGTTTATCGATTCCGTTCGGGACACGATGGATCGTCTGCCTGAGGATGCGCGCTACGACAAATTGCGCGCCGACATTGCGCAGTTCATCGGACAGGAAGCGACGCACCGCCATATCCACGGGCAGTACAACGCACAGTTGACCAAGCAGGGTTTGGTGAACCATTGGGAAAACTGGGCGACGCGGCGGATTCAATTTGCGCGGCGCCGCAAGCTTTCGCCGATGTACATGCTGGCGGTGACTGCGGCGTATGAGCATTGCACGGCGGTGTTCGGCGACGGCGCGTTGCGTTACGACCGCTGGCTGGCGAAGGCCGAGCCGAAGATGCGACTGATGTGGCGCTGGCATGCGGCGGAAGAGACCGAGCACAAGGCGGTAGCGTTCGATCTGTATCGCGCGTTGGGTGGCAGCGAGCGGATGCGCATTCTCACGTATGTGTACGTGTTGATGATGTTCGCGCTGGAAAGTCATGCGCAGACGATTAGCAATTTGTGGCGCGACGGGACGTTATTCAAACCGAGTACGTGGTGGGGTTTCACGACCATGTTCTTCGGCCGCGATGGCGTGGTGTGGCGTTGCACTGGGCCGATGTTGAAGTACATGTCGACGGGGTTCCATCCGAACAACCACGGCGATCCGCAATTGGCTGAAAACTGGCTGGCGGCGCATAACGCGGATTGGCGGGCGGTGCGTTGAGCGGTGGCGTTTGGCTTGCGGCTTGCGGCGTTCGTGGCTGACGATGACCTTTGCGATGCACTGAGTTCCCGAGACTCACACGCCCGTGGTCGGCCGCCGGCCCGGTCCCCGTTTTCGTCGCTCCCCGTTACTCGCTTTGGAAAACGGGGACCGGCCCGACAGCTCGTCTCACGCCATCACAACGTCGCCCCCGATCGCCCTACCCACGTCGCCATGCCCCGCCACTCTCCCATCCCGATAACACCGCCTTCTCCAACGCAGAGGGCCTCGTCGCCCATCCCCACGTGCTTTGCATCTGCTGGGGATGGGCGCCGAGACCCTCGACATCCCCGCGGTACTTCTTGACTCCCGGTCGGGTCAGGTGATCGCTTCGGGAGACCCGCTTCGCGTTGAGTCCCATGGGTATTCACTACGGAGACCTTCGTGGACCGGGCATGGAGAACGACATCGGGAGGAGCGAGGGTCTCGACGGTCGTCACCAGCAGATGCGAAGCACGTGGGGACGACTGGCGAGACCCTTTACGTTGGAGGAGATGGTGTTATCGGGATGGGAGAGTGGCGGAGCATAGCGATGTGGGTGGGACAATCGGTTGCGACGATGCGAAGGAATAGAGATGGCCGTCGGTGCGGTCCCCGTTTTCCAAAGCGAGTAACGGGGAGCGACGAAAACGGGGGCCGTACCGGCGGCAGACCGCAGGCGCTGACCGAGGCAGCGTCAAAGTGTCAGCTCAACACCAAACGCCAATTTCCCAGTGTGTCCGCAATGATTTTTCACATGACAGCAATGACGACTCCCAACTCCATATGACTTCGAATATCGCGCTCGATTTGTGTGACAGATTGAACGCGAGCCGTTAAGACACTTCCGTCTAAGAGGCTCTGAAAGTCATTTGGAGATAATGCGATGAATGCAGTCTACAGCCCCGTTGCGTATGGCAACCCGCGCGACAACGAAGTGTCTAATGCCCAGATGAATTCGACAACGCGTCATCTGTTGAAGCAAAACTGGCCCTATATCTCCCCCCATCCCGCATCGCCGTCGCACCAGTCCAATTTTTACAAGCATCCGCTCGAATACGAATTCAAGGACAAATGGCCAGACAAAATAGACTTATTCTCCAGCCCGACCAACGGCTACGGAAAATATCCCGTTTGGCGCAATAACCCGCCGGAGGTAGTTGTTGTCCGCTCGACTGATGGATTCTCGGGTCAAGAACTGCGGATTCCGGGCTTACTTCACAATCGACAACTTTGGGATGTCTTCGCGCAATGGGTGAACGACAACGCCGACACGTTGGGTCTGAATTCGGAACGTTCGGGGCGCTTCACAGATATCTCGGCCAACCGCCCGCATGTGGACGTGCCAATCAATGTCTTGCCGGGAGCACCTCATCAAAGCATGGAGACGTATCCCAACGGGGACTCACCATCTGTTTATAGATATGAGGAATGCTACGCACAGTGGGACCCCGTCACGCAACAATGGGGCGACTCTCCGTGCTTCCCCCCGCCCCCGCGCCGCCACTATTACGCCGACGGACTTGTACAAGCGATGAGCGCGCTCAATGGCGGCAGAGACGGAATAGCCCCCGTGGACGCCGGTATTGTGCAGGCGCGACCAGTTCCCGTCATGCTGGCTCCTCCGCGATGAGATTTCGAATCCACTCGCCCTCCCGCCTGTCGCTTGCCTAGAAATAGGAAGTCCACCAGTTTCCTGCTCGTCTCAAGAATCAACACTACGATTCAAGAGACTTAAGGCCGTCCATCGCGACGGCCATTTTTTTGAAAGTTTTTTAAGAAAACTTCGGTGTTAACCCGCGCCGTATGAAGTTCACAACGTAATACCGAGTATCAAACCCCGATGATATTTCGACATTACCGTCTTGATAATAATGATCACGCCTTAAAGCAGCACCGATACCGCGCAACGTGAAGTCAGTGTCAATGACTCGGGCGTGCCCCTGAAATGCATCGGTGAAACAACTGTACAAGGCGCACGCATAAATCAAAACGAGACGGAGACACATTCATGAGCAAGGCAGCGGGATGGCTGCGGGGCGCGTTCGCCCTCGCGGTTTGTGGTGCGGCGGCAGGGGCGGCACAAGCACAATCCAACGTATCGCTTTACGGGCAGGTCGACGCTTGGGTCGGCGCGGCTAAAATACCCGGCGGCGAGCGGGCATGGACACAGGGCGGCGGCGGCATGTCCACGTCGTACTGGGGCATGAAGGGTAGCGAAGATCTGGGCGATGGTCTCAAGGCCATCTTCGTATTGGAAGACTTCTTCCTGCCGCAAAACGGTAACTACGGCCGCTACACGGGCGATAGCTTCTTCTCGCGCAACGCCTACGTGGGTCTCCAGTCGAACACGCTCGGCACCATCACGATGGGCCGGTTGACCACGTCGTACTTCGTGTCGACGATTCTGTTCAACCCGTTTGTCGATTCCTATACCTTCAGCCCGATGGTCTATCACACGTTCCTTGGCCAATCGGGGCAAGGCATCGTGGGTGACTCCGGCTGGAGCAACGGCGTGATGTACGCCACGCCCGACTACAAGGGGTTGGGCGCTAGCTTCTCGTACGCATTCGGCAACAAGGCCGGTGAGGCCGGCCAGAACAAGTGGAGCGCCGCCGCCATGTACTTCCATGGCCCGCTCGCTGCCACCGTCGCGTTCCAGCAAGTGAAATTCGATTCGACGCCCGACGATCAAGCCGGCATTACCGGTTTCCGCAATCAGCAAGCGTTGCAGGCCGGTCTCACGTACGACTTCCAGATCGTCAAGCTCTACGGCCAGTATCAGTACATCAAGAACAACATCACCGGCGGCAACCTCACGTCCAACGGCGGCCAGTTCGGTGTGTCAGTGCCGCTCGGTGGCGGCAGTGTCATGGCGTCCTACGCTTATACCAAGAACACCGGTGCCAATAACGTGAGCCGCAACACGTGGGCCGTCGGTTACGACTACAACCTCTCCAAGCGCACCGATCTGTATGCCGCCTACCTCAACGACAAGGTGTCGGGGCTGGAAGCCGGCAATACTTTCGGGGTGGGCATGCGCACCAAGTTCTGACAAACTCGGCAGCACGGCGCGCGCGCAGTACAATGCGCGCGCCCCCGCTGCACACGGACGACGGCATAACAAAGTGAATAGGAGCGCACGTTGCTGACCAAATTCTTCAAACTCGAGGAGCATGGCTCCAATGTCAGGACAGAGATGGTGGCAGGTCTCACCACCTTCCTGACGATGTCTTACATCATCTTCGTCAACCCCAACATTCTCGGCACCACCGGCATGGACAAGAGTGCCGTGTTCGTGGCGACGTGTCTGGCGGCGGCGATTGGCTCGGTGATCATGGCCTTCGTGGCCAACTACCCGATCGGTATGGCCCCCGGTATGGGCCTGAACGCATTTTTCGCGTTCACCGTGGTGGGTGCCATGGGCTACACCTGGCAGCAAGCGCTGGGCGCAGTCTTCATCTCGGGGTGTATTTTTATCATCCTGACCGTGACTGGGGTGCGATCGTGGCTCATTGCCGGGGTACCCAAATCGCTACGCTGCGCCATCGCGGCCGGTATCGGTCTGTTCCTCGCGATCATCGCACTGGGTAACGCCGGCATCGTCGTGGCCAACCCGGCCACCAAGATCGGCCTCGGCGATCTGCACTCGCCGCAAGCCCTGCTCGCAATCTTCGGCTTCTTCCTGATCGCCGTGCTCGATGCCCTGCGCATTCGAGGTGCCATCCTCATCGGCATTCTCGTCGTGACGGTGCTCTCGATGGTGCTCGGCCTGAACCAGTTTCAGGGCGTGTTCGCCATGCCGCCGAGCCTCGCGCCGACGTTCCTCCAGCTCGATATCCCCGGTGCACTGCACGCTGGCTTCGTGCACGTGATTCTGGCCTTCGTGCTGGTCGAAGTGTTCGACGCTACCGGCACGCTGATGGGCGTGGCCAAGCGCGCCGGTCTGCTCGAAGGCACGCAATACAAGGGGCTCGGACGCGCACTGTTCGCCGACTCGATCGCCATCTTCTTCGGCTCGCTGCTGGGCACGAGCAGCACCACCGCCTACGTGGAAAGCGCCTCGGGCGTGCAAGCCGGCGGTCGTACAGGCCTCACCGCCCTCACCATCGCCGGGCTGTTCATCCTGGCACTGTTCGTCGCGCCGCTGGCAGGTTCGGTCCCGGCCTACGCCGCGGCGCCGGCCCTGCTCTACGTGGCCGGCCTGATGCTGCGCGAACTGCTCGACGTGGAATGGGACGACATCACGGAAGCCACCCCGGCCGCCCTGACCGCCCTGGCCATGCCGTTCACGTACTCGATCGCGACGGGTCTGGCATTCGGCTTCATTTCCTACGCCGTGCTCAAGCTGTTCACGGGCCGTGCGAAGGACGTGCACCCGGCCGCATGGGTCATCGCTGTGCTGTTCGTGTTGAAGTACGCGTTCTTCCCGGGATAAAATCCGGCGAGACTGGCTGGCAGTGCGCCAACGCGCAACGCCAGTCTCTGAACGACAAAACGCCCCGCTGGAATCGCTTCCAGCGGGGCGTTTTTTTATCGGAAGGTTATCCCTTCGCGACCGAAATCAGTTCGGCCAGACTCGCCCGATGCTCACCCTCGGCATCGAAATTCTCCGGCGACAACCACTGCGCAAAACCACGGCTGATGGCAGGCCACTCGCCGTCGGTGATCGAGAACCACGCCGTGTCACGGCTGCGGCCACGGTAGACGATCGCCTGACGGAAGATGCCCTCGAAGGTGAAGCCGTAGCGCGTGGCCGCGCGGCGCGACGGCGCGTTCAACGCGTCGCACTTCCATTCGTATCGGCGATAACCCAACTCGTCGAAGGCACGCTTGAGCAGCAGGTACTGCGCTTCCGTACCCGCGCGGGTGCGCTTGAGCAACGGTGAATACGCCACGTGGCCCACTTCGATCACGCCATTGGCCGTGTCGATTCGCATCAGTGCGAGCGTGCCCACCGCCTTGCCCGTCTCCAGATCGATCACCGCATGGTGCATCGGGTCGGTAGAGGCGGCCTGCTTGGTGGCATGCGTGTAGTAGGTATCGAAATCGGGGAACGGGCCTACGCCCATGTAAGTCCAGTCACGCCCGTCGGGAGCGCTCGCGTAGGCGTCGAACAAATCCTTCGCGTGACGCTCCACGTCGAGCGGTTCGACACGGCAGTAACGGCCAATGATGGGGGTGCGGGGCGGCTGTGCGCGCGGCGTCCACTCCGGCACGGGCGGCCCGATAGGTTGATCGTATTCGTTGAACAGCGTTGCTTCAGTCATGAATGTCCTCTCCAGGAACGTGATGGACGCAAGTGTCACGACACCAAAGTAACGCATTGATGGTACGATAAAAAGCACCACATTGAAGCAATCTAATGGTGCCACGTCATGTCAGCATCCGCCAAGCACGTCAGTGAGATTCACAACGATCCGGGGCCCGAGAACGTCGCCGCGCTGTTCGACAGCCCGCTGAACACCGGCACGGGACGTGGCCTCTCGCTCCAGAAGCAACTGCTTGCCCGGCTCAAGCACGCCATTCTCGAAGGACGGCTTCCCGCCGGGGCACGCTTGCCGGCCTCGCGCACGCTCGCGGAAGATCTCGCTGTCTCACGTAACACGGTGTCGATCGTCTACGACCAACTGGCCGCCGAAGGCTTCATCGTGCCGCACCGGCTTGGCACCCGTGTCGCCCAGCTCTCGCTCGACCCGCGTGTGGCCGAAGAAGCAGCTAAACAATCGGCCCGCCGCAGATCGACCGGGGACTCGGCTGTCGCCAAAACCATGAGCGTCGACGCCGCGAGCCAGACACCCGAGACCAACGTCAGCGACTCGCCTGCCGCCGCGCCGAGCGCGTCACGCCGGGTGCAGCGCTTGCCCGCCACAAGCCACGCCGCACGGGCGAACGAATCGCCATTGCCCTTCGTGCCGGGCGTGCCCTCCCTCACGCGATTTCCGGCCAGCACATGGCGCCGCACGCTAGAGCGCGTGATGCGCGAAGCGCAACCACGCCACTATCACTACGGCGACCCGCTGGGCGAACCCGCGCTGCGCGAAGCCATCGCCGAACACCTACGCATCTCTCGCGGTGTGCGTTGCGACGCGTCGCAAGTCGTCATCACGGAAGGAGCCCACGAAGCGCTGATCCTCTGCGTGCGCCTGCTCACCGACCCCGGCGACACGGTATGGATGGAAGACCCCGGATATCGCGGCGCAAAAGCCGCCTTTCACGCGAGCGACGTACGCGTGCAAGCCATGCGTGTCGACGACGAAGGCATCGTGATTCCGCCGGGTGCGTGGGCCGCGTCGACGCCGCGTCTGGTGTACGTCACGCCATCGCACCAATACCCGCTGGGCAGTGTGCTGTCGGCGTCACGCCGGCTCGACCTCATTGCGCAGGCTCGCCACTACGGCACGTGGATTCTGGAAGACGATTACGACAGCGAGTTTCGCCATCAAGGGGAGCCGATCGCCGCCATGCAAGGCATGGTGCCCGACGCGCCGGTGGTCTACGTCGGCACGTTCAGCAAGACGATGTTTCCCGCACTGCGGCTCGGTTTTCTGATCTTGCCAACCCAACTTGCCGCGCAAACGCGAGATGCCCTCGATGAACTGCTTCGCGGCGGCCATCGCTTCGAACAACTGGCGTTGGCCGACTTCATCCGCAGCGGACAATTCGCGCGACATCTGGGCCGCATGCGACGCCTGTATCGCGAGCGCCAGACCGCTTTGCGCGAGGCACTCGCCGAACACTTCGATCCGGCATACGCGGTCATCGGCGAGCGTTGCGGTCTGCATCTGACGGTACGTCTCGATCCTACATTCCACGACAAGACGATTGTGGCGGCCGCCTTGCGCGAAGGCATGGGGCCACGCGCACTGTCGAGCTTCGCACTCGATCCGCAACCGGCCGATAACGGGCTCGTCATCGGCTACGGCGATACGGACGCGGCACGTATTCCGTCGCTCATCAAACGACTGGCCGCGATTGTTGCCGCGCAAGGCAAAGTTGGCCGGTGATTCACGCGCCGCCCGGTCACCCCCTGCACCGTCCCTGCCCCGGGCCCGCGCTCGTGTTGCAGAGCGACATCAGCGTGCCGAAAGACCCCTTCGGAACACTTAAACGCCTCACGCCCAAGGGCAACGAGGTGTCCGCCTTGGTCTCGGCCGGCCAGTAGAACGCGTCTACACCCGCGTCGGATACCAACGCATAGGTGCAGTTGACGAGCATGGGCGGCGCATCGTCACGGCCGCCACCAGGGGGCACCATCAAAGGCAACCAGTCGTCACCCTGGTGACTGAGCATCGCATATCCCCTCGCCCCCATCAGTCGGACAACCTCCTGAGAAACAGGACATCGCTGAGGGACAGACTCGGATTGTGATGCCGGTGGGCGCATCGAGCGCGCGGCCATCACAAGCGCCAATGTCACCAGTACTGCTGCTATCGCTCGTCCGCTTGCCATCACTGCCTCGCAAAAGAATCCGGAGTCCCAGAAGGTGTCGGCTTACATCATTTGACCGCCGAAGCGCCGGCAAACCAGCACTTCTTCGAATCGCTCTCGGGGCAAATTAAATTCTGCGTGCCGCAACTGCCGGCTTCCCGTTTTCCACTCGCACGCGATCTCTGCCCCATCACTCACTCCGGGAAACTCCATCCACTACATATCATTTCGGATACCGAAATATTTCCATCAAACCTCGGAACATCCGAGGGCGTGTTGGCAATGTACGGGGATTCTTTCGAGAGATCGCTGGAGTGCACGCGTTATGGGTGGATACCCATCGATGCGTCAGCGGCGCATTTTCACCGCAACGGCGGCTTGTCGCCGCCGTGCGGGATTACGCCGCTTGTGGGGATTTCTTGGCGCCGCTGGCTGCCTTGCCAGCTTCGTCGGCTTCCTGCGCTTCACTGGCCGCACGTGCCCGGGCGGCACGCGACATCCAGACCGTGAGCAACACCGCAGCGACGGCGGCCACGGCAGCGCACAGGTACACCTCGGCATAACCATAGGCGCCGACGATCAAGCCAGCGACCGGCCCGGTCACACCCAGCGCAACGTCGAGAAATACCGAGTAAGCGCCCAGCGCCGCGCCGCGATTCTGCGCCGGCACCAGGTTCACCGCTGCCACGCCCAGCGACGGGAACACCAGCGAGAAACCCGCGCCCGCCAGTGCCGCGCCCAGCAACGCCGTAAAGCCGGTCGGGGCAACGCCAAGCACGATCAGGCCGAAGGCTTCCAGTGCAAACGACACCATCGCGACGCGATAACCGCCAAAGCGCGCGATGCTGCTGCCCAGCGCCAGCCGAACGCCCATGAAACACACGCCGAACGCAGTCAGCGCCAGTGCAGCGTTGTCCCAATGATGGCTGGCGTAGTACAGCGTAATGAACGTGGAGATCGCCCCGAACCCGATCGAGCCCAACGCCAGCCCCATGCCGAACGGCATCACACGCCCCAGCACCGCACGAAACGCCAGACGCTCGCCATGAATCACAGGCGTCGCACGCTTGATGCGGGCCAACAGCAAACCCACGACACCGGACAGCGCAATCGCGCCACCCAAGGCCTCGATGCCGTATGCGTTGTCGAGGGCGACACCGAGCGGTGCGCCCAGCGCCAGTGCGCCGTACGTCGCGACGCCATTCCACGAAATCACTCGTGCGGTATTCGCCGGGCCCACTTGTCCGATGCCCCACATGATCGCGCCGGTCGACACCCAGCTTTCACCAAAGCCCAGCACCAGACGCCCGAGAATCAACGCCACCAGCGAGAGCCACGGCACGCCGGAGAACACGCCGCCGAGCGCCACGAGCAAGCCCGATGCGCCGCACGCGACCAAACCGCACAGCACCGTGCGCTTCGGCCCCCACGCATCCGCCGTGCGACCGGCGTACGGGCGGGAGAGCAACGTCGCCAGATACTGCACGCTGATCGCCAGACCGGCAATGACAGAGCTGTAAGCCAAATCCACATGCACGAACGACGGCAACACCGCGAGCGGCAAACCGATGGTCAAGTAGCAGAGGAACGTGAAGAACACGGTCGAGACGATTTGCAGCGTCGTCGCAAACTGCGTAGGGGTGCGGGCGTCGTTTGACATTGCGAAGGGAAAAGAGAATCGACGAAACCCCAGGACGTAACAACCCGCGCAATGGGCAAGCATTTGCGCGGGCCAGTTCAATCCTAGGGTTTTCCCGAATGATACGCCGTTTTGCGTCTTTTGTGTAAACGCTTAATAGTTGACGGATTTGATGAGGTGTGATGACTCAATCACACTCAATTTGGAATGACATGTGAGCCGGGGCGGGAGAAAATCCCCGCCCCGTATGAGACCAGCCAATATCACAACAACGCGATGGCAAGGTGGTACGACAACATCATCGTCCGACTTCGGCGAGCGATTTCAGACTGACCGAGAGCATCGCCAGATCGGCGCTGCCCGACGCCACCTGGTCGGCCAGCACACGGTGATAGCGGGCCAGCGAGTCGGCATGCGCCTGCTGCCAGTCAGCCACCCGGGCGTCGGCTTGGGTGCTGGCGGGCGCCGTGACGGACTTGTCTGATGCCGCATCCGTGGTTTCCGTCGTTTCCGTCATTTTCGTCGGCTCGCCGTCGAGCACGCTCGCCGTCAAACGCCGCCGCAGGATGGACAACTCCTCCAGCAAGGTGGCCCGCGCCAGACGCTGCCAATGCGATTGCACCGGCAGCCCGAGCACCCCTGCGTGCAGCCAGCCATAGCCCAGCGGCTGGTCGAGCGCGAAATACACCTGCGCCGCCAGTGCCGGTTCGCATCGGCTTGTGCTCGCCACTTCGGCAATATCGAGCAAGGCCACGCGCGCGCCGATACCGGCCGCCGTCTGCGCCAGCGCAGGCGGCACGCCCGCATCGACGAAGGTCTGACGCTTCGCCCGCGCTTCTTCAGCCGCCTCGCCGCTCACGAGCGAATCCAGTGTCGGCAGCAACGGATCGAGCACGCCACGCAAACGCTCCACCGTTTGCGGCACGTCCGTCAGGCGACGACGCAGGAACCACAGCGTCGCTTGCTCGTGCCACTGCGCGAGCGCGGTGAACAACGCCGCCTGCGTTTCATGCGACACACGGGCATCGAGCGCGTCGACTTCTTCCCACAAGGCGTCGAGCCCGTACACACCGCGTGCTGCAAGGCTCGCGCGCACGACATCCACCGGGTCGGCGCCCGTCTCCTCACTCAGGTGATGGACGAACGTCACGCCCGCCCGGTTGACGAGCGCATTGGCGTGCATCGTCGCCAGAATTTCGCGCTTGAGCGGGTGCCGCGTCATGGCCGCGCCGCACCGGCTGGTCAACGGCGTCGGGAAATACGTCGGCAATTCTTCCGCGACGAATTCCGCATCGGGCAACGTGCTGGCGAGCAGCATGTCGTAGAGCCACATCTTGCTGTACGCCATAAGCACGGCACGCTCGGGTGATGTCAGCCCCGTGCCCGCCGCGCGCCGTGCGTCGAGCGCCTCGTCGTCGGGCAGGAACTCGATCGCCCGCGCAAGCCGCTGGCCCCGTTCGAGATACCGCATGAACCGGGCGTCGCCGTCGAGCGCCGCTGCCGCACGCAAACGCCCGAGCGACAACGCCTGCGTTTGCAGATAGTTGTCGCGCAGCACAAGCGTGCCGACCTCTTCCGTCATCTCGGCGAGCAACGTGTTGCGTTGCTTGAGCGTCATCTCGCCATCGGCCACCACGATGCCCAGCAAAATCTTGATGTTCACCTCGTGATCGGAGCAATCGACGCCCGCCGAATTGTCGATCGCGTCGGTGTTGATCCGTCCGCCGTGTTGCGCGTATTCGATACGGCCCAATTGCGTCAGGCCGAGATTGCCGCCTTCCGCAACGACCTTGCATCGCAGGTCGAGCCCGTTCACGCGTAACCCATCGTTCGCCCGGTCGCCCACTTGCGCGTGCGATTCCGTGCTCGCCTTCACGTAGGTGCCGATACCCCCGTTGTAGAGCAAGTCGACAGGTGCCTTCAGCAAGGCGCGCAACAGGTCGGTCGGGGCCATTTCGGTGGCGTCCGTCTCGATTAGCTCACGCACCTCGGGCGAGAGCGCAATCGTCTTGGCACTGCGGGGAAAGATGCCGCCACCCGCGGAAATCAGCTTGGCGTCGTAGTCGCCCCAACTGGAGCGCGGCAGCTGGAACAGCCGCTCGCGCTCGGCGAACGAGGCCGCCGCATCGGGCGTCGGATCGAGAAAGATATGCCGGTGATCGAACGCCGCCACCAGCCGGATATGCTTCGAGAGCAGCATGCCGTTGCCGAACACGTCGCCCGACATATCGCCGATACCGACCACGCTGAAGTCCTGCGTTTGCGTGTCGACGCCCATCTCGCTGAAATGCCGCTTGACCGACTCCCACGCACCGCGCGCAGTGATCGCCATCTTCTTGTGGTCGTAGCCGACCGAGCCGCCCGACGCAAACGCGTCGCCCAGCCAGAAGCCGTACTCCGCCGAAATGGCGTTTGCATAATCGGAGAACGTGGCCGTGCCCTTGTCGGCTGCCACCACGAGATACGGATCGTCCGCGTCGTATCGCACGGTGTCGGCCGGCGCCACGAGTTGGCCGTCGACATAGTTGTCGGTCAGATCGAGCAAACCGCGCAGGAAGGTCTGATAGCACGCCACGCCTTCGGCCAGAAAGGCGTCGCGATCGCCCGGCGCCGGCGGCTGCTTGACGACAAACCCGCCCTTCGAGCCCACCGGCACGATCACGGTGTTTTTCACCATCTGGGCTTTGACGAGGCCCAGCACTTCGGTGCGGAAATCTTCCCGTCGGTCGGACCAGCGCAAACCGCCACGCGCCACGCGCCCGCCGCGCAGGTGCACCCCTTCGACCCGAGGCGAATACACCCAGATCTCGAACATCGGCTTCGGTTCAGGCAAACCCGGCACCTTCGACGGATCGAACTTGAACGACAGATAAGGCTTCTGCGTCGTGCCGTCCTTCCCGCGCTGGAAGTAGTTGGTGCGCAGCGTCGCCTCCAGCACCCCGAGAAACTGGCGCAGGATGCGGTCTTCGTCGAGATTGGGCACGTCTTCGAGCGCCGCATGGATTTGTGCGCGCAACCGCTCCGACTGATGGGTGCGCGTCTGCGCTGGAAGCGCCGGGTCGAAGCGTGCAAGGAATAGCCGCACGAGCAGCCCTGCAATGGACGGATTGCCCGTCAGTGCGCTTTCTATATAGGCATTGCTGAAGGTCGAGCCGACTTGCCGGATGTACTTGGCGTACGCGCGCAGGATGCGCACTTCGCGCCACGTGAGCCCGGCCTGCAAGACCAACCGGTTCAGATCGTCGTTCTCGACGTCGCCCGCCCAGATACGCGCGAAGGCGTCTTCGAAACGCGCCCGCGCATTTTCAAGATCGACGTCGGCACCATCGAGGCTCGTCATGCCGAAATCGTGCATCCAGATCGCGCCCGAGTCAGCGGTCTCAATGCGATACGGCCGCTCGTCGTTCACGCGCACGCCAAGATGCTCCAGCATCGGCAGGCTGCGCGAGAGGGCGATGGGTTCGCCCGCCTGATAAATCTTGAAACGCAACGCGCCGGGCGAGGCTTCGAGCGGACGATAAAGCTGCATCGACAACTGCGAGCAACCCGTGGCCGACTGGCGCGCGCCCAGCAGCGGCTCGATCAATTCCACGTCCCGCACTGCCACGCGCGCGGCATAGTCTTCGCGATACCCGGCGGGGAACGCCTGCGCATAGCGACGCAGCGCCCGCATACCCCGCTCTTCGCCCAACTGCTCCCGCAGGGCTTCCGAGAGGTCGTCCTGCCAGCGGCGCGACGTCTCGACGATGCGCGCTTCGAGTTCGTTCACATCGACGTCGGGCACATGGCCGGGCTCCGTGCGAACGGTAATGTGAATGCGCGCGAGCATCGACTCGGAGAGTTGCGGCGTAAATTCCACGCCGGTGCCGTGATAGGCCGCCAGCAACAGGTTCTGCACCCGCACGCGCAGGTCCGTATTGAATTTCTCGCGCGGCACGAACACCATGCACGACACGAAACGGTCGAACCGGTCGCGCCGCACAAAGAGCCGCGTACGCTGGCGCTCCTGCAAGCGCAGAATGCCAAGCGCAATTTCCGCCAGCGCGTCGACATCGATCTGGAAGAGTTCGTCGCGCGGGTACTGTTCGAGAATGGTGACGAGCGTCTTGGCCAGATGGCCGTTAGGCAGGAAACCCGTGCGCCCGATGACTTCGGCAACTTTGCGGCGCACCAGCGGGATATCTTCCACCGGCACCATATAGACGGTTGATGTGTACAGGCCCAGAAAGCGGCGCTCGCCGCAAACGCGACCCTGCGCGTCGAAGCGCTTCACGCCCACATAGTCCAGATAGCCCGGCCGGTGCACGGTGGCGCGCGAGTTCGCCTTGGTAAGGAATATCGGCGTGCTGGCTTCCACGATGCCGATGGCGCCCGGTGACAGGCGGGTGACGTCGGGCGACGCGGCGTCGCGGCGCGATTCACGCAGTACGCCCAGCCCGGTCCCCGTCACACCTTGCAGATAATGCGCGCCGTCGCGCTCCACGAGTTCGTAATCGCGATAGCCCAGGAAGGTGAAGTGGCGGCCGAGCATCCAGTCGAGGAAGGCCTGCGCCTCGTCCACTTCCGCCCGCTCCTGCTCGCTCACGCCCTTCTGCGCCGCCCGTTGCGTGAGCGCCTCGATGGCCGCGTGGGCCGCCGCCTGCATCGCGCGCCAGTCTTCCACCGCTGCGCGCACGTCGCCGAGCACGCGTTGCAGGCCGTCGGCAAGCGCCTGAATGCGCTCGGGTTCGGAGAAGCGGTCGACTTCGATGTGAATATACGATTCGAAACGCCCCCCGTCCTGACTGGCGCCACCACCGTCGCCAGTTGGCGAGGCCGCGCCCGCTGCGGCTGTAGCGCCGAGCAGCGCGCCGACCTGTGCCGCGCCCGCAGCACCGCCGTTGCCTGTGCCGCCACGCGCTGTCTTGCCGCTCGGGCTGGCTGCACTGGCCCCGTCGCCGATAGCCGGCATGGTGCTGCGCCGGATACCGCCGCCGGGGGCCACAGCAATCCGTTTGCCAGTGTTATCTCGGGTGACGCGGTAGACGGGGTGGAACGCCGAGTGGAGCGCCAGCCCCTGCCGGTTGATTTCCATCGTCACCGAGTCGACGAGAAACGGCATGTCGTCGTTGACGATCTCGACCACCGTGTGGCTGCAATGCCAGCCGTGCTGGTCGAGTGTGGGATTGTAGATACGGATGCGGGGCTGGCCGGACACGAATTTCTGCCCCAGTTGCCAATGCGCCATCGCCGCGCCATAAAGATCGGCGACACTGCGCGAGACGACCTCCTCGGCATCGGCAAGACCGTAGTAATGCAATACGAAGGGTTCGAACTGGGCAGCGACGTCGGGCGCGCGCTCGCGCGCCATGGTCACGACTTCCGCCATGTGCTGGCGGACCTTCTCTTCCGGATGCGCAGGCATGAAAAACCTCGGCAGGAATGGGACGAGTCATCGACAGGCAAGGCCATGCTACGCCGGGTGGCCCCGGGCAGCAATGGTGCGTCGGGGAGACCGGCGGCAACCCGCGGCGGCAGCCCGCTACGGCGGCACGACGCCCAGTATGGCAGCGCCGGCACCCCGCCGGTTGGACGGAGATAAGCCGGTATAATTGCGCATGACTTCAAAAGCCCCCGATTCACGCGCCGACGGCGCCCCCTTCTCGAGCCTGCCGCTCTCGCCTGCCATGCAGGAGAACCTCGCACGGCTCGGTTACGTCTCGATGACGCCCATTCAGGGCGCCGCGCTGCCCGACATGCTCGCCGGGCACGATCTCATTGCACAAGCCAAGACCGGCAGCGGCAAGACCGCCGCCTTCGCGCTCGGACTGCTCCAGCGCGTCGATGTGCGCGACTTCAACGTGCAGGCCGCCGTGCTGTGCCCGACCCGCGAGCTTGCCGAGCAGGTCGCGCAGGAAGTGCGCCGCATCGCCCGCGCCGAAGACAACGTCAAGGTGCTTACGCTGTGCGGTGGCGCCCCGCTGCGTCCGCAGGCTGAGAGCCTCGCGCACGGCGCGCACATCGTGGTGGGCACGCCGGGCCGCATCATGGATCACCTTGAGCGCGAAACGCTCTCGCTGGCCAACGTGAAGACGCTGGTGCTCGACGAAGCCGACCGCATGCTCGACATGGGGTTCTTCGACGACATCGCCACGGTTGCCCGCCAGACGCCGGCCTCGCGCCAGACGCTGCTCTTCTCGGCGACCTATCCGGAAGGGATCGGCAAGCTCGCCCAGCGCCTGCTGCGCTCGCCGCGCGAGATTCGCCTTGAAGAAAAGCACGACGCCAGCAAGATTCGCCAGCGCTTTTACGAAGTGCGCGAAGAAGAACGTCTGCACGCCGTGGGGCTGTTGCTCGACCACTTCCGCCCAGTCAGCACGATTGCGTTCTGTAACACCCGCGCCCAGTGCCGCGATCTGACCGACGTGCTGCTTGCCGAAGGCTTCCACGCGCTGACGCTGCATGGCGATCTGGAACAGCGCGAGCGCGATCAGGTGCTGATTCAGTTTGCGAACCGTAGCTGCTCGGTGCTTGTCGCGACCGACGTGGCCGCGCGCGGGCTCGACATCACCCAGCTCGAAGCCGTGATCAACGTGGACGTGACGCCCGACCCCGAGGTGTACGTGCACCGTGTTGGCCGTACCGGCCGCGCGGACGAAGACGGCTGGGCGTTCAGTCTGGTCAGCATGAACGAGATGGGCCGGGTGGGGGCGATCGAAGCGTCGCAAGGCCGTGAAGTGCCGTGGCACAAGCTCGACGAGCTGACGCCGTCGGGCGCCGGCCATTTGCTGCCGCCGATGGTGACCCTTCAGATGTATGGCGGCAAGAAAGACAAAATCCGTCCGGGCGACGTGCTCGGCGCGCTGACCGGCGAGGCAGGTTTTGCGGCCAGCCAGATCGGCAAGATCAACGTGCTCGAGAACTTCACGTATATTGCTGTGGAGCGCGATATCGCCCCCGTGGCGCTGCGCAAGCTCAACGACGGTCGCGTCAAGAACCGTAAGGTCAAAGTGCGGTACATGCAGCAGGACTAAGCTACCTACCCACGCCGCGCGCGGCAAGGAGGCTGCAATGAGGTCGTCGCAAACGTTACGCGCCCTGTTGTCCCCCTTTGCTGCGCAGTGCGCGGCGCTTGTCACTGTGGCACTTCTCACTGCGGCGCTGCTCGCCGCGTGCAGTTCCAAGGGCGTCCCGCCCAATCCCCAACTCACCGAAGACACCCTCGACGAATACGCCATCGTGATCGTCGGGCTCGACACGCCTTTGCAAAGCACCTGGGGGCCGTGGAACTACTCGGACTTCTCGCAGACCGTCAACGGCATCGTCGGCGGCAAAGTCACGCGCACCCTCAACACCAACCCGCCGACGCGCGGGTTTGTCGCCATGCGAGTTTCGCCGCTCATGCGCAACGAGCGCTTCGGCCCGATGGAATTCGTCCCCGCCGACAACAGCTACCGCTTCCGCTATTGCAAGGGCCGCAAGGTGCCGACGGTGCAAGTGCGCCGGGGCGATGTCATTTATGCGGGCACCCTCGTGCTCGACAGTCACGACGGGCAGATATGGTTACGCACCGAGTTCGATATGGCCGGTGCACGCCGCTTCGTGGCGGCAAACTATCCGTCGCTGGCGGGCAAGCTGCAAGGACAGCCGTTCTCTTACTTCGAAGTGAAGAGCGAACCGGGTTGCCGGTAACACCGCCGTGATTCGGCAAGGACGTGATGGCGCTGCCTCAGCCCTCGTCCGCATCCTCACCGGGCGCGAGGACGATTTCGCGCCCTTCGCAAAGCGCTTCGGCGCGCGCACTGAGCTCTTCTGCAACATCCGCCAGATGACGGCGTAACGTATCGGCGAGCACCGATTCCGGCTCATGCGCCGGGCGCAGCATTTCCACGGGAAATTCGATGGCCGGTGCCACGCGGTACAGGCATTGCGTCTGCACGTGTGCGCTAGCGGCCGTGAACTGGTCCAGCAACGCGTAGCCCAGCCCGTGTTCCACCAGCGCAGCCGCGAGCGAGTACGTCTGGACCATCACTTCGGCATCCTGCAAAAGCGCCGTCTGTTCCAGACGCTCATTGATGAGTGCGCCCAGCGGTGTGTCGTCGTGCAGCTTGATGAGATCGCGGCCGATCAGCGCTTCGGCGCTGGCTTGCCCGCGACGGGCCAGCTTGGGCCACGCTGCCGGCACGGCCAGCACGATGTGCCCCTGCGCAATCGGACGGCTCACGATACCGGCCGCCATCGGTGGTGCCGAGACGATGCCCACGTCGACCGACGACGTCAGGATCGCCGTGATCATCTCCGTCGTGTGGTGCGTGATGAGTTCGAAGACAACGTCGGGATGCGCCCGCCGCATGCGCTCGATGGCTGCGGGCAGCAGGCTTTGCGCGAGGCTGGGGGTGGCGGCGATGCGCAGATGACCGACGCCGTGCTGGCGCAGGTTGCGCGAGGTGGTGCGCAGGCGCTCCAGATCGCTGAAGATGCGCTCGACATCGGGGTAGAGCCTGCGCGCTTCGGCCGTGGGCACGAGGCGGCCCTTCACGCGATCGAACAACTTGAAGCCGAGTTGTTGCTCGGCGTGTTGCAGCACGCGTGAGACCACCGGTTGCGAGACGTTGAGCAGTTGCGCCGCGCCGCTGGCCGAGCCTGTCAGAACCACTGCGCGAAACGTCTCGATATGCCGCAATTTCATGCCTGCTGCCGCCTCTGTGGTGAGCCGCGCGTCGCGCCGACCCTATAGCTAAAAGACATATGCTGCCTCAAAACCGCATAGGTTGGCGATTTTTATCGTTCTACACTGCGTAACAAAGGCCGTGGAGAAAGCGCCTGCGGCGGGGTCCCCGTCCTGCTGCCGCGAATATTTTCCGCCTTGCAATTCACTGTGTTTTTGGTTGTTATTCATCGTCATGCATATTGGAGTCATCGGGGCGGGCATCGTCGGCCTCGCCAGCGCGTATCAGTTGCTGCGCGCCGGCCACGAGGTCACGGTCATCGACAGCGGGCGTGGTCCGGGTCTGGGCACGAGCTTCGCCAACGGCGGCCAGTTGAGCTACGGCTACGTGTCGCCGCTGGCGGCACCGGGTGTGCTTTCGCAACTGCCGTCACTGCTGTTCTCGCGCACCGGGCCGTTGCGAATCAAACCTTCGTTCGATCCGGACTTCTGGCGCTGGTCGCTCGAGTTCGTCAAGCATTGCAACACGCAGGCCAATGCCAGTTCGACGTTGCGTCTGCTCTCGCTCGGGCTGCATAGCCGCGAAGTGATGCTGGAATTTCTCGCACAGGAGTCGGTGTCGTTCGACTATCGGCTGAGCGGCAAACTCGTGGTGTATCGCGACGCCGCCAAGCTCGCCGCCGCAGAGCGTTCGCTTGAACTGGCGAACGGCCTCGGTTACGCGCAGCGTCGCGTCGACGCCGCCACCTGTGCTGCGCTGGAACCTGCCCTCGGCAAGATTGCCGGCGAACTGGCGGGCGGGATTCATACCCCGGGCGAAGGCACCGGCGACTGCCAGTTGCTGTGCAAGGAACTGGCGCGACTCGTCGGCGCCCATGCCCGCGGCGCGTTGCGCTTCGAGCATGACGTTACCGGCTTTGACGTGCGTGGCGACACTGTGCGCGCCGTGCGCACCCGCTCGGGAGATATCGCCGTCGATGCCGTGGTTGTCGCCAACGGTCTTGCGGCCATGCCGCTGTTGCGCACCGTGGGCGAATCGATTTCGCTGTACCCGCTCAAGGGTTACAGCCTGACGTATCGCGACGCACCGGTCGATGCGCGCCCGCAGGTGTCGGTGACGGATGCCGACAACAAGGTCGTGTATGCGAGTCTGGGCGAGCATTTGCGCGTGGCGGGCATCGCCGATCTGGTCGGTTACGACTTTCGGATTGCCGAACATCGCATCGACGCCTTGCGTTCGCTGTCGGGCGACTTGTTCCCGGCCTTGCGCGGTGCGCATGCACCACTGGAGTGGACGGGGATGCGTCCGGCCACGCCGCATGGGCGTCCGATTCTGGGGCGTGCGGGGCGGCTGGGAAATCTGTGGCTGAACGTGGGCCACGGCGGTTTGGGTTTCACGTTGTCGATGGGCGCGGCGCGCGTCATCGCCAATGCGATCGATGGCGAGCGTCCGGCCGTCGATCTGGCAGGGTTTGCCCGTCTGGCCGCGTAATGCGCGGTGCCGGAACATGACAGGCCTTCCAGGCCGATCGTATGCCGGCAAGCATTTGTTCACTCCCACGGGGACCGTTGGGAAGGCGTGTCTGGTTGTATCGGTATTTTTGGTTTGATATTCCAACGGTGCGGACCACCGCACCATTTGTTCCTATAGGACTGAGACCATGAAGAAGCTGTTTGCCCCTCTGCTGCTCGTCAGCGCTGCCGCCAGCCTGTTCGCGCACACTGCCAGCGCGCAGGAAGTGACCGGAACGCTCAAGAAGATCAAGGACACCGGCGTGATCGCACTCGGGGTGCGCGAATCGTCGATTCCGTTCTCGTACACGGACAACGCGGGCAAGACGATCGGCTACTCGCAGGAAATCGCGTTGAAGATTGTCGACGCGGTCAAGAAAGACCTGAACCTGCCGAACATCAAGATCACCGAAACGCCGATCACCTCGCAGAACCGTATCGCGCTGATGCAAAACGGCACGATCGATCTGGAGTGCGGCTCGACCACCCACACCTTCGAGCGTGCGAAGCAAGTCGGCTTCTCGCACAACATCTTCCTGTACTCGATCAAGATGATTGCGAAGACGGGTTCGGGCATCACCGACCTGAACAGCCTGAAGGGCAAGACCATTTCGACGACGGCCGGCACCACGGCTGACCGCATTCTGTCGGGCAAGAAGGGCGAGATCGGTTTCAACCTGATCCAGACCAAGGAACACTCGGACGGCTTCCTGACCGTCAAGCAAGGCCGCGCTGTGGCCTTCGTGATGGACGAGCCGCTGCTGTACGGTCAGCGCGCCGCCCTGCCGGCGGACGAAGCCAAGGGTTACGAGATCGTCGGCCCGAACCTCCAGTTCGAAAACTATGCGTGCATGCTGCGCAAGGATGATCCGGCCTTTACCAAGGTGGTGAACACGGTCATCGCCGACATGGAAAAGTCGGGCGAAATGGAGAAGCTGTACAACAAGTGGTTCACGCAGCCGGTGCCGCCGAAGAACCAGAACATGAACTACCCGATGACGGTAGAGATGCGCGCCATGTTCAAGGACCCGGTCACGAAGGCGTACGACTGATCGGTTGAAGCAGTAGTCAAGCCATAAAGCAGTCCGTCGGCAGTCCGGGGGAGGGAGAAGCCCCCCTCCGGACAGCCGAAGCATCATTTTCATCAGTCAGTTGAATTGCCACCATCATGAACACGCACGCTACGCTTGGCATTCTGGGCGGCATGGGGCCAGCCGCGGGCATCGACCTGTGCCGCAAGATCGTCGATCAGCACCCGGCGGACCGGGATCAGGACCACATCCCGTTCATTCTGTATTCCGTGCCCCAGATTCCGGACCGTACCGAGGCGTTGTTGCGCGATGGCGCGTCGCCGCTGGACGGCATGCTCGATGGCGTTCATGCGCTGGAACAATCGGGCGCGGGCTGCATTGCCATTGCCTGCAACACCGCGCATGCGTGGCTGGAAGCGTTGCGCACCCGGACCCATCTGCCGGTGCTGGACGTGGTGGATGCCGTGGCAGGCGAACTGTCGCGTTGCGTCGCCCCGGGGTCCCCCATCGCATTGATGGCGACCGAAGGCACGCACCATGCCAATGTCTATCGTCCGCGGCTTGAAGCGCTGGGTTACCACTTTGTCTCGGCGGCCGAACCGCTTGCCCAGCAGGCGCTGGTCAACGAGGGGATCCGGCTGACCAAGGCGGGCGAGATCCGCCGGGGTGGCGAGGCGCTGGCGATGGCGATGGAGCCGTTGCTGGCGGCTGGCGCACAGCGCGTCATTCTCGGTTGCACGGAGATTCCGGTCGCGCTGGCCATGTGCGAGACCCCGCTGGCGCGTTTCGGTCTGGATGCCTCTGCCGCATTGGCGCGCGCCTGCATCGCGTGGTCGCTGGCTCACGAAGGTCACGACAGCCACACAAGCACGTCACAGCAGTAATCTTTCAGGACTTCGGCCGCGCCGCCGGAGTCCCGCTTCATCCGCCTCATCCGCCTCATCCGCTTCATCCGCTTCCGCGCCTCCCTCCCCGCCCCCGCATTCCCACGTTGTGAGTAGGCCCATAGGCATTCATGAGAATGGATGCGCACCGATGGGTATTCCTACGAATCGACTCCTGCCTGTTCGAATTGCGATGTTGCATCGCAATGACAAAAATCCATCATTCGAACTCACGCAAACGGCTCGCGCTTGGGTAGACTGGCGCTCGCACGATAACGCTTGGCAGTCCCGCCCGGCGTCGTGGAAAGACGCCGTTCTCGAGGCAGTTATGGGCCAGACGGCAGATGTGGCGCAGGAAAAATATCCCGTCCTCTTGTCAGAAAAAAACCCACAAGGGAAAACCTGTGGAAAGCGGCATGAAACGGGGGTTGCAGCCACCAAAATCGCTGGCGTCTTTGGCTATAATGGCCCACAATCCATCGGACACCTGCCGGACCCAGTCCGGCCATGAGCGCGTTTGCCTGAACGGGGAAGCAGATGAGCGGCGTCGCGCTCGACGTGAAGCATGCACAGACAACAACAATGAGTTCAGATCGACTCCCAGCCGGTGTGCCTTTGGTCGAACCGTCGACCCTGGCACCGGCACTCGCCGAGGTTAGCGCCCCGGCACCGGCCCCGGCGTTATCCCGGGCGCTGGTCGAGCTGACCGGCGGACTCTCGGCACATGTCGCGGCCGACGGCCGCTTCCTTTTCATTGCCGATGCCTCCCTTCGCCTGCTCGAGTACTCGCGTGAGTACATCGATCACGCGACGCTCATGGAGCTGACCGGCATCGAAGATGTCCCGTTGTTGCAGGATGCCTTTTCCGCCGCCCAGACCCTCGGTCCCCAGCAGTGCACCGTACGACTGCTGCGCGGTCTGACCGATCGCATCTGGATGCGGCTTCGCATCGCCCAGTACACCCCTCGTATCGCCGGCGCGCCTGCCACCTTCCTGATTCAAGGGGAAGACGTCACCGCGTTCAAGGAAAACGAAGCGCGCCTGTCCGATCTGGCCGTGCGCGATGCGGTGACCGGGCTCGGCAATCGTCAATATATTCAGCAGTGCATCACCGAGGCGATTCAGCACGCCCGTGAAGGCGGCCCGAACTTTGCCGTCGCCCTGCTCGATCTCGATGGATTCAAGAAGGTCAACGACTCGCTCGGCCACGACGTGGGCGACCAATTGTTGCGCGACGCCGGCCAACGCCTGATCGCCCAGATTCGCGAAACCGACATGGCCGCGCGCATGGGCGGCGACGAGTTTGTGCTCGTGCTGCCTGGTTGCGACAACGAACAAGCGCTGGGCGGCATCATGAAGCGCCTGCTCTCCGCCGTGCAGCAACCGTTTCAGGTCGGCGATCAACTGCTCCACCTGACCACGAGCATCGGCGTGTCGTTCTTCCCGCAACACGGCGATTCCGCCGGCCTGCTGATCAAGCACGCCGACGCCGCCATGTATTGCGCCAAGGATCGCGGCCGCAACGGTCTGTTCGTCTACACGGACGATCTGGGCGATCTGCACCGGAAGGCTTTCTCGTTGGAATCGGCCATGTTCGAGGCCATTCACAACGGTGAATTCAGTTTGCACTATCAGCCGATCTGCGACCCGATCACGCTCAACGTGAAGGGTGTGGAAGCGCTGATGCGCTGGCATCCGGCGCTCGGCCCGGTCTCGCCCGCAGAGTTCATTCCGCTGGCCGAAGCCAACGGCCTGATCAACCTGCTCGGCGGCTGGGCACTGCGCGCCGCTTGTATGCAGCTCGCGCGCTGGGGCAGCACCCGGCTCGACGGGCTGTACATGTCGGTCAACGTCTCGGCGCAGCAGTTCCACCATCCGTCGTTTCCGAGTCTGGTCTGGCAAGCGATTGCCGATTCAGGCGTGGAAGGCCATCGGCTGGTGCTCGAAATTACCGAAAGCGTGCTGATGCGCGACCCGGAGCAGGCCAACCTCGTCTTGCGCGAATTGCAGACGTTGGGCGTGCGCTTTGCCGTGGACGACTTTGGCGCCGGCTATTCGAGTCTGGGCTATCTGAAGCGATTCCCGCTCTCGGCGCTCAAGATCGACCGCAGCTTCGTGAAAGACATGCCGACGTCACCGAACGACCGTACGATTGTGACGGCCGTTCTGGGGCTGGCACGCGAATTGGGTCTGTCGGCGGTCGCTGAAGGGGTGGAGACCGAAGAACAACGGCAGATGCTGATCGATCGCGGCTGCCATTCCATCCAGGGCTGGCTGGTGTCGAAAGCCCTGCCTGCGGGAGAACTCGAGGTGGCCTTCGCGAGCGGACGCCTCAACGTGGATGCCGGACACTGACCGGACACCCCGCCAACATGAGCCTGACGAAAGAAAAAACGCTCGAATTGCTGTGGCAGCGCATGGCTGAGCGCGGCGACTTCCCGTCGCTGCAACGCTCGGTCACGGGCATCGTGTCTGCCATGCAAAGCGAAAACACCAGCACTGCCGACCTGGCGTCGTCGGTGCTGTCGGACTTTGCCCTCACCCAGAAAGTGATCCGGCTGGCCAACTCGGCCATGTACGCCCCGTTCGGCTGCAACGTGACGACCGTCTCGCGCGCCATCATGATTCTGGGCGTCGATACCATCGGTCACCTGGCGCTGAGCCTGAAGCTGCTGGAAGGCTTCGGCGAAGTCGCCTCGCGCCGTGACGATATGGCGCGCGAGCTTGCTCGCGCCACCCTCGCCGGGGCCTTCGCACGCGACATCACCGCCAAGAACGGTATTCGCGACGGTGAAGAAGCCGTGGTCTGCACGCTGCTGCATCATGTGGCGCGCCTGCTCGTGACCTACTGCTTCCCCAACGAATGGGTCGAGATTCAACGAATTTCCGTCGAAGAAGGCATCAGCGACAGCGATGCCTGTGAGCGCGTACTCGGCATCACGTTCCCCGAGCTGGCCGAAGCGGCCGCGCGCAAGTGGGGCCTGCCCGAATCGATTGCGACGAGCATGCGCCCCATCGATCTCGAAGGCGACGCCCCGCTCTCGCACGCCGATTGGCTGTGCGCCGTGGCGAACATGTCGAACGAGATGGTGACCGAGCTCACGCGTGGTGCCGACCCGGCGCGTTTGGCCGAGCTGGCCGAGCGTTACGCCGACCGGCTGGCGCTCGATATCAGCGAAGTGGTCTCCGTGGGCGAAGAAATGGCCCGCGACACGAGCCATCAGGAATTCATCGCGATCAGCACCCGCGCCTCGAACAAGAACCCGCCGCCGGCCGGCAAGCCGCTCGACTCGGCACGGCGTCTGGCCGACGGGCTTTCCGAAGTGCGGGCCGCGACCGGTGAGACCGATGCCGTCGGGCTGCTCAACCTGACGTTGGAAGCGATTCTGCAATCGCTGGGCTTCGTCAACTGCGCCGCGTTCGTGCGCGTGCCGACGAGCAAGGTCTTCGAGATGCGCTTCGGCATTGGGCGCGACGTGCAGCCGCTGCTGGGCCTCACGTTCCCCGAGGCGTTCGAGCCGGACGTGTTCCATCTGGCGCTCACCAACGGTCGCGCCATCCTGATCGACAATGCCCGCGAGCCGCGCATCGTGCCGCGTATCCCGATCTGGCATCGACAGCATTTCGCGCATGTGAAGTCGTTCTTCCTGCTGCCGGTGCGTCAGCGCAACCAGACCGTGGCACTGCTCTACGGCGACTGGGGCGGCGCCCTTTGCGCGGGCGGCATCGGCGCGAAGGAAATGGAGTTTCTCCATCACATGGGCGAAGAGATCTCCAGCAAACTCGAGAGCGCAGCACAGCACGGGGGTGCCGCACCGGTCACCGCCAGCGACTCGCTGCGCAAGCCGACCGGTACCACCGGCACCACCGGTACGCGCTGATCTCACCGGCTTGCGGCCATACGCCGGGAGCAATCTTTAGTATTCGGGATTCGATATATGCCGGAGCCGCGTCGCGGCTTCGGCATTTTCTCGCTGGACGATTCTGGCACCGCTGTGTTGCGCCCCGCGCCATCCCTACCCTCTTCGGCATTCACGCCAACCCCATACGCGACAAGGCTTTTCAGCCCATCTGGTGCGGTGCTCCGCAACGGCATACCATGTCGCCAATACCGCAGTTTTTCTCCATCGTAAAACGCATTGCACGGCTCGCCTGACACGCGCTGCCGCACCGGCTTGTTTTTGACTGCACTCGCTGTGCGTCAATAAAAAATTTACGCTCGGTTCGCCATGTAACACAACGATGTCCCACCGTAACGTCGGATCAGGAGAAGACATGACGCAAACTGCCGCAGCTGCACCGGTGCATCCGGTCGACGAGCGCCTGCCGCTCCCCAAGCTGTTCACGCTGGGCTTGCAACACGTGCTGGTGATGTACGCGGGGGCGGTGGCGGTACCGCTGATCATCGGCGGTGCGCTCAAGATGTCGGTCGACCAGATTGCCTTTCTGATCAATGCCGATTTGTTTGCCTGCGGTATCGCCACCCTGATCCAGACGCTTGGCCTGTGGATCTTCGGCCTGCGCCTGCCGATCATGATGGGTGTGACCTTCACGGCCGTGACCCCGATGATCGCCATCGGCACCAACCCCGATCTCGGCTTGCTCGATATTTACGGCGCGACGATTGCGGCGGGCATCATCGGCATTCTCATTGCGCCCTTCATCGGGAAGTTACTGAGGCTATTCCCGCCGGTGGTGACCGGCACGGTCATTACTGTGATCGGCATCTCGCTCATGGGCGTGGGGATCAACTGGGCGGCGGGCGGTTTCGGCAACCCCGACTATGGCAATCCGCTCTATCTGGGCGTGTCGTTCGCCGTGTTGCTGTGCATTCTGTTCATCACCAAATACGTACGGGGTTTCTTCTCGAACATTGCCGTGCTGCTCGGCATTCTGTTCGGCACCCTGATCGCGGTGGCGTTGGGCAAAGTATCGTTCACGGGTGTGAGCGAAGCGGCATGGTTCGGCTTCGTCATGCCGTTCCACTTCGGGGTGCCGCGCTTCGACCCGATTGCTATCGCCACCATGACGCTGGTGATGCTCGTGACGTTCATCGAATCAACCGGCATGTTTCTCGCCGTGGGCGACATCGTGGGGCGCCCGGTCGATCAGAAGACGCTGGTGCGCGGTCTGCGGGTCGATGGGCTGGGGACGCTGATCGGTGGTGTATTCAACACGTTTCCGTACACCTCGTTCTCGCAGAACGTGGGGTTGGTTGGCGTGACGGGGGTGAAGAGCCGCTGGGTGTGTGCGATGGGCGGGTTGATCCTGATCGCGCTCGGGCTGTTCCCGAAGGTAGCGCACGTGGTCGCGTCGGTGCCGCAGTTCGTGCTGGGTGGCGCGGGGATCGTGATGTTCGGCATGGTGACGGCCACGGGCGTGAAGATTCTCTCGACCGTCGATCTCTCGAAAAACCGTTACAACCTGTACATCATTGCGATCAGCATCGGCGTGGGCATGATTCCGGTGGCCTCGGACAAGTTCTTCATGAAGCTGCCGCACGCGTTGGCGCCGTTCTTCCACAGCGGCATTTTGCTGGCGTCGATCAGCGCGGTGCTGCTCAACTTCCATTTCAACGGGCTGCGTAGCGAAGAAGAAGCCAGCGCGCTTGCACAGGAAGCCGGCCGACAGGCGGACGCGGCGCATTGACGGCTGTAGCGGAATCAGCAGAATGAATAAGGGGGCATGCGTGCCCCCTTGTTTATTGTCGACTCAGGCAGCCGCCAGAAGATGCTTGGCGTTACGTTTGATTTCACGTAGCTCGTCGGCGATCTCCGCTCTGGCGATTTCAGCATCGTAGTGATTTTGCAGATTCAACCAGCTCTGCGCATCGACGCCGAAGAACGCACCGAGTCGCAGTGCAGTGTCGACAGTAATCGACCGCTTGCCAAGCACAATCTCGTTGATGCGGCGAGGGGGCACGCTGATCGCCTTCGCGAGCGCGTATTGCGAGAGGCCCATCGGGCCGAGCCAATCCTGCATGAGGATCACGCCCGGTGTCGCCAGGGGTACTTGTCGGGTCATGGTGGGTCCTCGGGAAACATTGCGGAATCGATCGCGATACCGCGAAAGCTCCATCCTATCGAAAACCCCTCAATGAAAATTCCGACTTGAGATGGTCAGCTCACCCAGCATCGACGAGAGATCGATCAGGCGGTGGGCGACCAGATGCATCACGCGCTCCTCGCGTTGCCATACCCCTTCCACGCCCAGTAACGACGACGCCAGCAATTCCTTGCGTTGCGTCTCGACCAGATCGGGCCACACGATCACGTTGATGATGCCCGTCTCGTCTTCCAGCGATACGAATACCGTGCCATTGGCCGTGCCCGGCCGCTGCCGTCCCGTCACGATCCCCGCCGCTCTTACCCGCCGCCCATGCACCGCGTCCGCCTGCAACGCCTTCGCGGTACGCACGCGCATCTTCTCAAGCTTCTCGCGCAACAACATCAACGGATGCCGGCGCAACGTCAGCCCCGTGCTCGCGTAGTCCGCCACGATGTCCTGCCCCTCCAGCATCGGTGGCAACACTACCCGCTCGCCGGCACTCCCCGGCACGGCGTCGCGCAAGGTCGTCGCCCCCAGCAATGGCGTCGGGGGCTGCCACGCTGCCACCGCCCAACGCGCCTGACGCCGACTGCCCAGCAGCCCCGACAACGCATCGGCCGCCGCCAACGCATCGAGATCGTGCCGCGATAACGCCGCACGTGCGGTCAGATCGTCGATGTCGGTAAACGGCCGTTGCCGGCGCGCCCGCTCAATCGCCGTCGCGCCCTCGCCAGACAACCCCTTCACCAGCGACAACCCCAACCGCACCGCCGGGCGCCGCGCATTGCCATAGCGCCCGATGCGCGCCTCGGGCAGCGAGTCGACATCGCTCACGCACACATCGACCGGACGCACTTCCACCCGATGCCGCCGTGCATCCTGCACCAGTTGCGACGCCGAATAAAACCCCATCGGCAAACTGTTGAGCAAGCCGCACAAAAACATCTCCGGTGCATGGCATTTCAGCCACGCACTCGCATATGCCAGCAACGCAAAACTCGCGGCGTGACTCTCCGGAAAACCATACTCGCCGAAGCCCTCGATCTGCCGGCAGATGGCTTCGGCAAAATCGCGCGGATAGCCGTTCTTCAACATGCCGTCGATGATCCGCGTCTGGAATTTCTCAAGTCCGCCCTTGCGCCGCCACGCCGCCATCGAGCGTCGCAACTGATCGGCGTCGCCAGCCGTGAAGTCGGCCGCAATCATCGCGACCTGCATCACCTGCTCCTGAAAAATCGGCACACCCAACGTGCGCTCCAGCGCCGCCTTGATCTCCTCGCGCGGATACTCCACCTTCTCCTTGCCCTGCTTGCGCCGCAGATACGGATGCACCATGCCGCCCTGAATCGGCCCCGGCCGCACGATCGCGACTTCGATCACGAGGTCGTAGTACGTTTCCGGTTTTAGCCGCGGCAGCATGCTCATCTGCGCACGCGATTCGATCTGGAACACGCCGATGGTGTCGGCGCGGCGAATCATGCCGTACGTCGCGGGATCTTCTTTCGGAATATCGGCCAGCGTCATCGGCACACCTCGCCACTCGCCCAGCAGATCGAGCGTGCGGCGCAACGCACTGAGCATGCCGAGCGCCAGCACGTCGACCTTGAGCAGCTTGAGGGTGTCGATGTCATCCTTGTCCCATTGAATGACGTAGCGATTCTCCATCGCCGCCGGTGCAATCGGCACCAGCCGAGAGAGCTTGTCGCGTGAGATCACGAAGCCCCCCACGTGCTGCGACAAGTGACGCGGAAAGCCAATCAGCCGCGCCACCAGATCCGCCCATAACCGTGTGGTCGGCGCATCGGGCGAGAGCCCCTGCGCCGCCATCCGCGCGAGCAGATTCTCGCGGCCATCCCACCACTGCTGGCTCTGCGCCACCTGCTCGACGATCGACAGATCAATGCCCAGCGCGCGCCCCGTATCGCGCACCGCGCTGCGCATGCGGTAACTGATTACGGTCGCCGCCAGCGCGGCGCGGTCCACGCCATATTTGTTGTAGATGTACTGGATGACCTCTTCGCGCCGCTGATGCTCGAAGTCCACGTCGATATCGGGTGGCTCGTTGCGCTCTTTCGACAGAAACCGCCCGAACAGCAACTTCACCTGATCGGGATCGACCTCGGTGATGCCCAGGCAATAGCACACCGCCGAGTTGGCCGCCGAGCCGCGCCCCTGACACAGGATGTTCACGCTGCGCGCGAAGCTCACGATGTCGTAGACCGTCAGGAAATAAGGCTCGTATTCGAGCTCGCCAATGAGCTTGAGCTCGTCTTCGATGAGCTTGCGGACCTTCTGCGGAATGCCCGCCGGGTAGCGGCGCTTCAGCCCGGCTTCGACCTCCTGACGCAGATAAGTCGGCGGCGTGTGACCTGCCGGCACCAGCTCTTCCGGATACTCGTAACGCAGGCTGCGCAGATCGAAATGGCAACGCGAAGCAATGACAATCGTCTCGGCCAGCGCCTCCGCTGGATAGAGCCATGCAAGCCGCAAGCGCGCCCGCAGGTGCTGTTCTGCGTTGGCCGTGAGCGCCAGCCCGCACGTCTGTACCGGCTGGCCCAGCCCGATGGCGGTCAGCGTGTCCTGCAATGGCTTGCGCGAGCGAACATGCATCAGCACATGGCCCGTGGCGACGAGTGGCACGCCGCATTCGGTCGAGATAGCGCGCAGTTTCGCCAGATGGGCTTCGTCGTCGGCACGATGGCGCCGTTCAAGTGCAAGCCACACGCGCCCCTCGCCGAAGGTCGCTGCCGCCCAGCGGGTTTGCGCAAGTATCTGCGCGGCGCTCGCGTCGGCATCGGGCACGAGAATCAGCAGACAACCGGGCAAGCCGCGCAGATGCGCCTGTGCTTCGTCCGGTGCACTGAAGTCGCGCGCATGCAGCCGGTATCCACGCTTCGGGCCACGCATGCGCCCGAGCGTAATCATCTCGGAGAGATTGCCGTAGCCCTCGCGATGCTGAGCGAGTGCCACCAGATGCACGGTGCCCAGTGCTCGAAGGTCCGACGAGAGGGCGTCAGTGAACAAGTCTGTCGAGAACTCACCGGTTACCTGACGACCTAGTCCGTCGCGTTGTGACGATGTCGTCGCTTTCGTCGATGACGAGGCGGTGTCCGGTGCCTCTGGTGTCAGCCGAAATTCACTGCCGACGATGAGTGATACCGACGGATGCTGCACGACCTCAGCCAATGCCCGCACCACGCCCGCGAGCGAGCATTCGTCGGTAATCGCCAGCGCGGTGTAGCCCAGATGCGCCGCACGTGCGACCAGCTCTTCCGGATGCGATGCCCCGCGCTGAAACGAGAAGTTCGACAGGCAGTGCAGTTCGGCATACGCGGGCAGGCTGCCGTCGTCGGCCGCACGCGGGTCGACCGGCGCCGTGGGTTTGGCAACCGATTCGTCGGCACTGTCATCGTTGGCGGCGAGGCCTTCGGTCGGGCCCTGCCAAGGTAAGAAATCGTCGATATCCATGGAAACACCCTTCCGGCTCGTTCAGGCTCGCTCGGGCTCGCTCAGGCGCGTTCAGCCGAACAAGCCGTGCAGATACCACGCGGCGTCCGCCCCGTGGACGGGCCGCTCGCGAAACAGCCACAGCAACGCCCCGGTGGTATCGGCCGCAATGAAGTAGTCGCGCGTGACCGTACCCGGCTCCCACCACCCCGCCTCGATACGCTCGGGGCCACTGACCAACTGCAACGGCCCTTGCCGCCACGGGCGTTCGTCGCGCACCATGAGCCGCTGCGGCGCATCGAGCAACCACGCTGGGCGAGGCGGCAATGGCGCACGCGCCGCGCGTGCCGCCGCTTCTCCATGGGCGATGCCTAGCGGGATCTCGCCGCGCGAACCCGCTGCCGCCACGTTCTCGGTCAACACGCTGTCTCCCCGGGCATTGCCGGTGCCCGGGCGCTTTGCCGTCTTGGCTGTCTTTGCTGCCCCGCTGCCCCCACCTGCCCCTGTCGCGGCCCCGCCCGCGCCATACGCCACGCTCGCAAACGCCGCTTCGGGCCGGTGGTCGCCACGCACTTGCAGCCGTCGCACGTGCTCGTCGCCCAAACGCGCCGCCATGCGCTCGATCAGTTGTACGAAATCCTGCCGGGCGCGTCCCGGCTCGGGCAGCAGGCTGCCGCTTAGTGGCACGTGTGCTGCGGTTTGTGTGACATCCAGCCGCAACGTGAGCACCGGCGCGACCAGCGGCGAACGTGCCAATCGTTCCTTGCACAGCGAAAGCAGGTGCGCCGGCGCCGCACTCGCCTCGGCCAGCCGAATGTCGAAACGCGTCGGTTCAAGCGTGTGACGCCCGAGCGGCTCATGCTCAAGCACCAGCGTGAGGGCACGCGTCGCCAGTTGCCCGGCCGTCAGCCAGCCAGTGAGTTGTGCGAGCAGGCGGCGCAAGCCAAACAGCAAGACTTCCACATCATGTGTGAGCGACGGCAGCGGCAGCACCGCCTCGAAGTGCGGCGGCGCGCGATACCAGTCCGGGGCTTCAGGGGTTTCGCCATAAGCCCGCGCAAGCGACGCCGGCAACGCCGCACCGCAACGGCGTCGCATGCCGCTAGCGGGCAGAGCACGCAATTCGCCCAGCGTTGCGCAACCGATCTGCGCCAGCCAGTCGAGCCACGGCTGCGCCTCGTGCAGCAACGCCACGGACAACGGATCGAGTTGCTGCGGCAGCGCCGCCAGCGGTGGTGGCAAACACGGGGGGAGCGTCCCGGCGAACACCGGGGCATCCCCTCTGTCGCCGACACGTGCCAGCAATGCGGCTGCGCTGGCCGTCGCCGCGACACCCAGCGACGCGCGATGCCCGAGAGCATCGGCACTATCGAGCACCTGTGCCGCCAACGACGCCAGACCGCCGAACAAACGCAGGCTCGGCGCGACGTCGATCAGCACGCACTGGTGCGACGCGATCGCGACATCAGGACCGAAACGCAACAACGCCAGTGCCAAGGCTTCGAGCGCGAGGGTCTCGGCGGCTTCGTCGCGCTCGTGAAATCGGGCTTGCGGCAACAACGCGAGGACACCCCCACGACGCATGCCGGGTTGCACGCCCGCTGCCTGCGCCGCCTCGCTCGCCTGCCAGACGCGCGACTGCGCGAGCACGACGGTCGTGTCGACGTCAGCCCGCGTTGGCGGGGAGGCGATCTCGAGCGCGAGAAATGGCAGGTGCAGGGCGATCCAGCAAGCCATGCGAAACTCCGGAAGCAGAGGCAGAAGGCACCGCAGAGGGTGCGGATGAAGGCGCTGGCCGCGGGGCCAACGGTACGGCAGCATCGTCCCCGGCCACCGGTTGTGTCGGGTGTTCCGCACGCACATACGGCGCAGGCAATGTCAGCCAGAGCGGCTCGGTACGCGGCGGCCCCCGGCGTTTGTGGAATTGCACACCGAGGCGGCTGTCCTCGCCCACGCTCAACCCAAGCCGTAGCGATGCGGCAGACGCGGTGGCCGCTGCCGTCGGTGGGCGCATGACCCATGCGAGTGCATCTCCCCCGCCCGCGGCGACCTGAAGCCGCCGGATCTGCTCGGGCGTCGCTGCCGGCAGCCATGCCAGCACGGCCCCGCAGCACGCGCTCTTGAGTGCCTGCTCGGCACACCAGAGCATGTCGCGATCTTCTGCGCGAACACCGCGCGCGCGTGCCGTCGTTCCTACTGTCGTTCCTGCTGTCGTTCGTATTGCTGTTCGTGTGGTCGTTCCTGCTGCCATTCGTGTGGTCGTTCGCGTTGCCGGTGCCGAACGGGGCGCGTTACGCTCCGGGCGCGTCACCACGCTCAACCAGCGCAGATCGATGCCCCACCCCGCCAGCGCCGGGGCATACGGCAGCATTGGCGGCGCGATGACCATCACCGGCTGGCCCGCTTGCGTGAGATCGCGCAGGGCAGGTGCCAGCAGCCGCCACTCACCGATGCCCGGGCGCTCACTCAGTAACTCGGTCACTGCACCATGCGGCCAGCCGGCACCGGGCAGCTCCGCGTCGAGCGCGGCAAAGCCTGTCGGTTGGCCGGCACGGTGGTATTGCGCCAGTTCACTGGCACGCCACAGCCCGGCGGGCAAAGAGGAGAGCGGCAGGGTCATGACACACCAAAATACTGTATGAATATACAGTATAGCAGGTAGAACGCTATTGGCGTGTCTGTGTGGGTGTTGAAGGGGCGTCGATAAAAACGACAAAGCCCCGATGCGCCGGGGCTTTGTGGTTCGTTGGTAACTTCAGTCGGCAATTTCAGCCAGCCGCGCGAGGCGCACGCCAGTCAATCAAAGCATGCGACCGGGCTCAGGCCAGGGCTAGAAGGCCGACTTCAGCCAGAGGATAGTGTTCGGCGTAAGGAGCAGGACAATCGCGAAGAACCCACTCGGTTCGCGCAACCAGCTCACGAGCGGAATTTCTTCCCCGTAATACCGATCTCCCTTGAGACGAGCCCAGCCCCCGCCGAATAGCTTGCCGAGCACACCGAGCGTATTGATGAACAGCGCGCCGGCAAAGAGCGTTGCCCACAAAAAGAACAAGCCAAAGGGCAGCACCGCATGCATTTCCGATCTTCGGCCGGTGAACATTTGAATGGCTTCCGCAATCAGCCATCCGACAACGAGTGCCAACGCATAAATCCCAAGCGCACGCTTGCGCTTCGACCCTGTTTCGTTCACCGCAACCGATCCCGTAACCTTGCTCATTGTGTTCCCCCGTTATTCGAGCACTGAGCATTCTCTGGCAAACGCCAGCGCCACTCAAGCGAAATACTGAGGGTCGCCACAACACCGGCGTACCGGTATGCTCGTCGTCAATTGCGCGCTCTCGCCCTCCCCCTCATGCCATTGCCGACCACTGCCACTGCGCCGTTCTGTCCCGCCGAAGTCAAAGGCAGCATCGTGATCGACGCCAGCGAATCGCGCTGGCGCAAACTCAAACGGTTTGCCGGGCCGGGCCTGCTCGTCGCCATCGGCTACATGGACCCCGGCAACTGGGCCACCGATATTCAGGCAGGCTCGCAATTCGGCTACTCGTTGCTCTGGGTCGTCGCGCTGTCGAGCATCGCCGCCATCTTTCTCCAGATGCTCGCGGCCCGGCTCGGCCTCGTCGCCGGCCGCGATCTCGCTCAGGCCAGTTACGAACGCTACGGCCGCACCGGACGCATCGTGCAATGGGTCACGGCGGAAGTCTCGATCATCGCCTGCGATATCGCCGAAGTCCTCGGCTGCGCTCTCGCCTTCAAACTGCTGCTCGGCGTGCCCATTGCGTGGGGAATCGTGCTCACCGCATTCGACACGATGATCGTGCTCGGCCTGCAAGGCAAAGGCTTCCGGCAGATCGAAGCCATCGTGCTCGGGCTCATCGCCACCATGGCGTTCTGCTTCGTCGCGCAAGTGGCCATGGTGCCGCCCGACTGGCACGCGGTGGCCGCCGGACTCGTCCCCGGCGCGCCCAGCCACGACCGGCGCGATGCCATCGTGCTGGCCCTCGGTATCGTGGGCGCCACGATCATGCCGCACAACCTCTACCTGCACTCGTCCATCGTGCAGACACGACGCGTGGCCGGCGGCAAACGCGGGGACTTCCGCGACACGCTCGCGCTCGTGCGCATCGACACGTGGGTGTCGCTAGTGATCGCCATGTTCGTGAACGCCGCCATCCTCATCCTCGCGGGCTCGGTCTTCCACGCCAGCGGCCAGACGAGCGTCACCGACATCGAACAGGCTTATCAGCTCATCACGCCCATCGCGGGCAGTGCGGCGGCCTTCCTCTTCGGCATTGCCCTGCTCGCCTCGGGCCAAAGCTCCACGCTCACCGGGACGATCGCCGGACAAGTCATCATGGATGGCTTTCTGCACATGAAGATCCCCTGCTATCAGCGACGTCTGATCACGCGCGGACTCGCCCTCATTCCCGCGTTGATCGGTGTGCTGTGGCTAGGCGATGGGTCCGTCGGCAAATTGCTCGTGTGGAGTCAGGTGCTGCTCAGTCTGCAATTGCCGTTTGCGATGTGGCCGCTCATCCGCTCGGTCAGCGACCCGCGCGTGATGCAGGGCAATACGATCGGGCGGCCCACGCAAGTCGTTGCGTGGGCGCTGTTTATCGTGATTACCGCGACGAACCTGCTGCTGATCGTCGGGTTGGATTGAGAGAAGGACGTGGCTCAGGCGTGCAAACACATAGTTGCGTACCTATGCCGATAAACGCATCGCCATCTCTGGGTGGACGCCTAAACCGTGCCCAACCTGAAGAGGCTAAAAAATCCTAAGCAGGCCTGACACCTATAAGCCGAGATCGCTCAACCCGGGGTGATCGTCGGGACGGCGGCCGAGCGGCCAGCGATACAACCGCTCGTGCTCGGCGATGCGGGTGTCGTTGATGCTCGCGTGGCGCTCGGCCATCAGCCCCTGCGCATCGAACGCCCAATTCTCGTTGCCGTAAGAGCGAAACCAATTACCGGAATCGTCCCGCCACTCATAGGCGAAGCGCACGGCAATCCGGTTCTCGGTAAACGCCCACAACTCCTTGATGAGCCGGTAGTCCAGCTCGCGCTGCCACTTGCGCGTCAGGAACTCGACGATCTGGTCACGCCCTCGCGGAAATTCCGCACGGTTGCGCCAGCGGCTGTCGGCGGTATATGCCAACGCTACGCGCGCCGGGTCGCGCGAATTCCAGCCGTCTTCGGCCATGCGCACTTTCTGAATGGCCGTCTCGCGGGTGAACGGCGGAAACGGAGGACGGGCTTCACTGTCTGCCATGGCAACGCTCCTTTCGAAAATAGGAACACGGGTGGTGCGAGTGTATCGCCAAGAGAACAGCGATGCTCGTCACCCCCCAACACCCCAAATCTGCATGCTAAGATCAGCACCCCTTACCAATGCAGTTTTATAAAAAAGCAGAAGTCGGTAAGGAAGCCAGCGAACCAGGAAATCAGCGCCCGCCGCGAGTGTGCATTGCGCACCGCCTGCCGGGCGCCAAGACATCTACAGGGGTATCACCGTGCAAAACAAGAAGTTCAGCATCGCGCTGCCGGGCATCGCCATGGCCGCCATGCTCGCCGTCGGCGTCCTCGGCGGTTGCGCCACCGAAAGCTCGCGCTCCGTTGAAGTTGCCAAGGTCGAAAGCGCCAGCCGTCCGTTTGTCGGCGTGCGTACGCCGATCGCCGTGGGCAAGTTCGACAACCGCTCCGCCTACATGCGTGGTGTCTTTTCCGATAACGTCGATCGCCTCGGCAGTCAGGCCAAGACGATTCTGATCACGCATCTGCAACAGACCAACCGCTTCAACGTGCTCGACCGCGACAACATGGCCGAGATCCGTCAGGAAGCCGACATCAAGAAGACGCAGCAGAAGCTCAAGGGCGCCGACTACGTGATCACCGGCGACGTCGTGGAGTTCGGCCGCAAGGAAGTGGGCGACAAGCAGCTCTTCGGCATTCTCGGCCGTGGCCGCGAACAGATTGCGTACGCCAAGGTGAACCTGAACGTGGTGGATATCGCCACCTCGGAAGTCGTCTACTCGAGCGGCGGTGCGGGCGAATACGCGCTGTCCAATCGCGAAGTCATCGGCTTCGGCGGCACGGCAGGCTACGACTCGACGCTCAACGGCAAGGTCCTCGACCTGGCCATGCGCGAAGCCGTGAACAACCTGGTGACCGGCATCGAAAGCGGCGCCTGGAAGCCCGGCAAGTAAGCCAGCCCCCATTCCATTTGCAGCATGTCACCGGCGTTGTCACTGACGACGCCGGCTTCGCACGCCACGTGCAAGCCGGCGCGTCTTGTGACACCGCACGCAGACACGTTCATCAGGACTCCATCACCATGCAACGCAAGTTCTCATTCGGGCGCGCCGCCATGGCCGCCGCCCTCGGTGGCGCCGTACTCACCGGCTGCGCCACCGCGCCGAAGCCCCTGTACGACTGGGAAGGCTATCAGCCGCAGGTCTACGAATACTTCAAAGGCGAATCGAAGGAAGCGCAGATCATTGCGCTGGAGCGCGACCTCGAGAAGATCAAGGCCGCCAACAACGCTGCGCCGCCGGGCTATCACGCGCACCTTGGCCTGCTCTACGCCTCGGTCGGCAAGTCCGACAAGATGGTCGAGGAATTCCAGACCGAGAAGCAGTTGTTCCCTGAGTCGGCCGGCTACATCGACTTCCTGCTCAAGGACAAGACGCCCAAGACCTCCCAAACGCCCAAGACCGCAGAGGTGAAGCAATGATCGCCCGTGTTTTCAAATGGATGACGGTCGCCGCACTGGCTGCCCTCATGACCGGTTGCGCAGTAAATCAGGCCAAGTACGACTACACCGCCTTCAAGCAGAGCAAGCCGAAGTCGATCGTGGTGTTGCCGCCGCTGAACGAGTCGCCCGACATCGACGCCACCTACAGCGTGCTCTCGCAAGTGACACTGCCGCTGGCCGAAGCCGGTTACTACGTGCTGCCAGTGACGCTCGTCGACGAATCGTTTCGCCAGAATGGCCTGACGGTCGCCGGTGACATTCATCAGGTGAGCCCCGCCAAGCTGCATGAAATCTTCGGCGCCGACGCGGCGCTCTACATCAAGATTTCGCAGTACGGCACCAAGTACATGGTGCTCGACAGCGCAACGGTGGTCACGGCATCGGCAGAACTCGTCGATCTGCGCACGGGGGCCAAGTTGTGGAGCGGCACCGCGTCGGCGTCCAACAACGAAGGCGGCAACAGCAGCGGTGGTGGGTTGATCGGCATGCTGGTCACGGCAGCGCTCAAGCAAGTCATCAACAGCGTGACCAATGCCGGCTATTCTGTCGCCGGCACGGCCAACGCACGGCTGCTTTCGGCAGGTCGTCCGAATGGCATGCTCTACGGCCCGCGTTCGCCGAAATACGGCACGGACTAAACACGTCTGGCGCTCGTTTGTTTTGCCCCGGGGTGGTGCGAACTGTGCCGTCCCCGGGTTGCGCCGGATTGGGCTCACGCCTGCCAGCGCCTATAGTGATTACGCATTACACGCACTACCCGGACCGATAGCCACACCGCGCACCCAAGCGCGGGAATGCATCGCAAGACGCCATTTGCCGTACGTCATACACCGCCGTCGATACACGCTTACGCGTGTGTTTGTGTGCGCAGGCGTCGTGCTCAGGCTTCGTCCGGGAGTCACCATGTTCAGCCTCACCACTCGCTTCATCAGCCTCTTCCGCTTCCGTCACCTTCCCCGCACTTCCCTTTCTTCCCTTTCTCTCCTTACTCCCCTTACGCTCGGTGCATTCGGCTCATTCGCCGCGCTCTGCTTTTGCGCCCTGTCGTCCGTCGCACACGCCGACCCGATGCACTTGTCCGACATCAAGCAAGCCAACGGGCAGCAACTCTCCGTCGACGACTTGCGTTCGCTGATGCCGGGCGCGCACATCACCAACCTGCTCAATAACGGCAGCACGCGCAAGTGGGTCAACGAGACCGACGGCTCGCTCAACGCCACCACGGATAACAAAGGCGGCATCGGCTCCACCACCCGCACTGTGCAGACCGCTCATGCCACCGGTACGTGGTCGGTCAACGACAACGGCTCTTACTGTGTGAATCTGGAGTGGCGCTCCCTGACGGAGAACTGGTGCCGGTTCATGTTCAAGGTGGGCGACAAGTATTACGGCGTGCCGTCGCTCGCCAACGGTGCGGCCATGGCCACGGAGTTCAGCATCGAGAAGTGACCAAACGCGACCGCCAGACGATAAAACGCCCCGGGGCTGCGAACAGCGCCGGGGCGCGACTGCGTCGACTGCGTTTTCCGTCGTCAGTGTGGCAGAGGGGGCAACACGACGGTCAACTCAGAAGTCCGTCGTCATCGACATCAGGAACGTGCGCGGTGCGCCCAGCGTCAGGTAGTTGCTCGACGACACGCTCGACCAGTAAGCCTTGTTCGTCACGTTGAGTACGCTCACGCGGAACGTCGTCGGCTTGCCGTAGATCTGCATGGCGTACCGCGCCCCCAGATCGAAGCGGTCCCATGCCGGAATCGACGCGCTGTTCGCAATGTTGGCGTACTCACGGCCCGTATGAATCCAGCGGGCATTGAGCGTGAGGCCCGGCACCCAAGGCACGTCGTATTCCGCACCGAGGTTGTACTGGAACGTGGGCACGCCCACCGGACGATTGCCATTGGTGGCCGCGCTCGACTGGTTGAGCAACTCGCCATCGATGTACGAGACACCGGCAATCACGCGCACGTCCTTGACCGGGCTGCCGTACACCGAGGCTTCGACACCGCGATGGCGCTCCGACCCATCGGCCACATAGAAATTGGCCGCGTTGGTGTACGCCGACGGCTTTTCGATCTGGTAGAACGCCACCGATGCGCCAAAACGCGCAGTGTCGTACTTCGCGCCGAATTCGTACTGCTTCGAGCGGTACGGCGGCAGCGACTGGCCATAGTTGTTGGTGCCCTGCGGCGCCGTCGAGCCTGCCGCCAGCCCTTCGCTGCGGTTGGCAAAGAAGGCCACGTTCTGCCACGGCTTGAACACCAGACCGAACACCGGCGTGGTGATCGAGTCGTTGTACGCCAGCGTCTGCACACCGGTGTAGCCGTAGTTGTTCACGCCGATGGACTGATGACGCACGCCGACCGTCGCCAGCACGCGGTCGTTAAAGAAGCCCACCGTATCGGAGACCGCCACGCTACGCAGCAACGTGAGTGCCGTGGTCTGCGGATCGTCGAGGTTGCCGCCCTTGAGCGTGGTGGCCGGATACGGCACCTGCGGCGGGTTGACGAAGTTCGTCGAGAATGCGCCCGCATACGTGTAGGCCGACTGCGAATCGAGGCGCGTGCCCGACACGCCAGCGGTTACGAAATGCGATACCGGCCCGGTGCTGAAACGCCCGCGCACGCCGACTTCGCCTGAGAGCGCGTCTTCCTGGTGCGGTGCGTTCAGGCGCGTGGCGGTAATCGTGCTCGGTGAGCCTTTCCACGTCGGGTTCGAGTACTCGCCGTTCTCGTTGGTGTGACGCACGCCACCGGTGATGTACGCGGTCCAGTTCGGCAGGAAGTCGTACTCGGCACGCACGATACCGACGTTGTCTTCCAGCGTGGTGTAGCTCCACGACTGGGCGTAGTTCGACGTGGCGGCCGGGGGCGCGGGCAACACGTTGCCCGTGAAGTTGTAGAGCGCACGGCCCGAACCGATGTGTTCCTTTTGATACAGGAAATCGGCCGACACGCGCACTTTGTCGCCGCGCCAGTCGAGCGCCACGGCGGTGGTATTCGAGTTGGAATGCTCGCGGTCAACGGACGTCTCGCCATCGCGCACGGCCTGATTCACGCGAATGCCGAACTGGCCTTCACTGCCGAAGCGGCGGCCGACGTCCACATGGGCGCCCAGCTCGCCTGACCCGCTGGTGTCGACCGTCACGCGCGTGAGCGGTGTGTCTTCCGCACGCTTGAGTTGCAGATTCACGCCGCCACCGATGGACGAGCCACCCGGCGACGCGCCGTTCAGAAACGCGTTGGCACCTTTGAACAACTCCACGCGCTCAAGCGCTTCGGTCGAGACCAACTGACGCGGCGTGATGCCGTAGAGACCATTGAGCGAAATATCGTCACCGGCGAGCGTGAAGCCCCGGATCACGAAGGTCTGCGCGAAGTTGCCGAAGCCCCGCGACATGCGCACCGACGGATCGTTATCCAGCACGTCGGCCAACGTACGGGCCTGCTGGTCCTCGATCATCTTCGATGTGTACGCACTCATGCTGAACGGCACATCGAGATTGTTCTGATTCCCCAGCACGCCAAAGCTCATGCCTCGCGCCACCTGACCGCCGACATACGCGGGCGGCGGATCGTTCGGCGATGCCTCGCGGGCACCCTGCACCGTGACGGCGGGTAGCGCCACGTCGTTCTGTGCGGCGGCATTGGGCGTCGCAGATTGTGCGACAGCACCCGCCGAGAACACGAGCGAACCGAAGGCGAGCGCGACAGCGGCGACCGTCGGGCGCAGCACCGGATAGCGTGCACCGGCAGCGGCGGACGCAAAAGCACGACCGCGTGCAACACGCGTCGGCAGAGACAAACTGGTGGAGTCAGACATGAGGGGTACGGCTTGAAGAATACGTCCCGGCAAGCGAGGCCATCCGGGACTGGAAGCGTTTCGCCGGCGGCGGGCTTCGTACGACAAAGCGCGCTGCCGCCGACAACACCGACGTCTTGGAGCCAGCCCTCGCGACAACACCTCCTACGCGACAGCTCAGCTCGCCTGAAGTTTAATGAGAATCATTACTGTTATCAATTACTCAAATACAACTCAGTGAGCCTGTTATTTATGGGAGGTCAGGCAATACGCGTGTTTCGGTGGATAACGATGAAAATGCTCACCGGACCGTTGAGCGGGATGCGTTGGTAACTTCTGACGTTTCGGCCGTAAACGACAAAGCCCGCCAATTGGCGGGCTATTGCGTGTGCCAGTCCGGAACTACGAGGACATGGCATCCGGACTCACGGCTGGGGCGCTGTCGCACGTCATCACAACGATGACGGGAATCGCCCAATGTGACGATCGACCAGCCTGATTGCGCCAGCGACGACCGTTCGTCCGGGGGACTTACAACTACTTTTTAGCGGCTTATTGGCTGCTTAACTACTTAGTAACCGGCGGTTTCGAGCGCGCGGATACGTTGTTCCAGCTCAATGATGTCCTTCGACTCAGCCAGGAACGATTCACGACGACGGCGTTCAGCAGTTTCAAACCAAGTGTTCACGACTTCAAACAGGGCGGCAAACATGACGTTTCTCCAATTCATTTAGTGTGCTGCATCGCAGCAGTGCTTCGCATTATATAGGGTTTTCCCGTAAAGGGTTAGCCCCGATATGTGAAAACCACACAAATTCTGCTAGAGCGTCACTTCGAATCCAGTCAATTCCAAATAAATATCTTAACAATCATATAGATAGAAATTTTCAGAGATCTACAAAATCGCCTGCGGCAGTGCGTCGCGGGATGCCGGTCAAAAAACAACAGATCAAAAAAAGCGCCGCTGTTGCGGCGCATCATGGGTGATCTGAGACGATGCGCAAGCGCTTGGCAGCGCCGCGCCGACCGGCTTAGCCCTGTGGCACGTGGCACGCCTGAGCGTCCCCGTCTTTGCCCGATGTCCCTGACGGTGCCCCGGCGGCGCCCCCTGTCGCCGCCGCTTGCTGCACCGGCACATTCGCTGCGCCCGCCGTGGATGCCACCGCACTAGCGCCTCCGGCCGATGCCGTCACCGGCGTCGATGCTGCCGATGCGCTGGAAGGCGTCGGTAAGGTGGCTGCGGCAATGCCCTCGAGAATCGGGCAGTCGGGACGATCGTCGCCATGGCAGTGCACGGCCAGATGCGAGAGCGTGTCGCGCATGGCGACCAATTCCCCAATACGTTGATTGAGCTCGTCGACATGCGACTGCGCGAGCGCCTTGACCTGCGCGCTGGAGCGCCCACGGTCCTGCCAGAGCGCGAGCAACTGGCGTATCTGATCGATGCCGAAGCCCAGCCGCCGCGACTGACGAATGAAACGCAGCAGGTGCAGATCCTGCTCGCCATAACGCCGATAACCGGCGTCGGAGCGCGGGCTCGGGGGCATCAGGCCGATACTTTCGTAGTACCGGATCATCTTGGCCGTCACGCCGCTGGCCTGCGCCGCTTGTCCGATGTTCATAGCTGCCTCACAGGGGGGATCGAGGGTTGAACGGCGGGGTGGAAGCACCATTCATTGACGCTTTCTCATCGTCCGACGGCATAAGCCGGGCGCTGATGGGCGAATGATCGGAGATTCTCGACCAGGGGCGGCCATGCAACACCTCCGCCCCTTCGATATCAAAGCCGCGTGCGTAAATGCGGTCAAGTCGTAAAAGCGGCAAGCCGCTCGGAAAACTACGGGCGGGACGCCCCACCCGGTTCTGAAATACTTCGGTCAGCGCCAGTTTCTCTGCGAGCAGCCGGTCCGCCTGATTGCTCCAGTCATTGAAATCGCCGGCAATGATCAGCGGCGCATCCGCCGGAATGCCGTCTGCCACGCGCTCTGCCAGCATGTCGAACTGCCGGCGGCGTCCGGGCCCGGCCAACGACAAATGCACACAAAGACAATGCAACGGCTGCCGCAAGCCCGGCACCGCGATTTCACAGTGCAACATGCCGCGCTTTTCAAAACTATAGGTGGTGATGTCGTGATTGTCCGATCTGACGATCGGATAGCGGCTCAGAATGGCATTGCCGTGGTGTCCGTGCTCGTACACCACGTTGCGCCCATAAGCGTGGTCGCGCCAGATGCCGCCCGCCAGAAACTCGTGCTGCGGCTGTATCGGCCAGTTGCTGTGGCGCGAGGCATGGCGCTGGTGCATGCCCTGCACCTCCTGCAAGAACACGAGATCCGGCGCGAGCCCTTCCAGCCCGGCGCGCAACTCATGGACCCGCAGACGGTTGAATGCGGAAAAGCCCTTGTGGATGTTGTAACTCGCGATATGCAGACTATTCATATTCGGCAGCATGGACCTGACGCCGGAAGACAGACGATATCAAGCAGATGAGGTCGCTTTCGGCGAATTTCAAGTCACGTTGAGATCTGGGCGCCGCATCGGGCGTGATCCCCCAGTGCGTCGCCCCTGATCGATTCATTATGCGCCGTTCGGCGTGTGCCCGGGCAAATCGCCCGGCGCCGCCCGGGCAGCTTGCCCCGGCGCTCCGTTCTCTCCCACGCCCGCAACCGCCGTCGCTGCGCCCGCTCCACCCGCCCCGATCGTGCTATTCGCCGGACGCCAGCGGCGCAGCAACAGCGCGTTACTCACGACGCTCACGCTGCTGAGTGCCATCGCCGCCCCGGCGATTACCGGACTCAACAACCCGAAGGCGGCCAGCGGGATGCCGACCACGTTGTACGCGAACGCCCAGAACAGGTTTTGCCGGATCTTCGACCATGTGCGGCGCGACACGTCGATGGCGTCGGCAACCCGCAGCGGGTCGCCACGCATGAGCGTAATACCGGCGGTCTGCATCGCGACGTCGGTACCGGACCCCATGGCGATGCCGACATCGGCTGCCGCGAGTGCCGGGGCGTCGTTGATACCGTCGCCGACCATCGCTACGACCGCGCCGTCGCGCTTGAGTTGCGTTATGACTTGCGCCTTATGCTCAGGCAACACATCGGCGTGCACCTCGTCGAGCCCCAGCGCCGCCGCTACCGCATTGGCACTGCCAGCGTTGTCGCCCGTCACCATCACCGTGCGCACGCCCAATGCGTGCAGCCGTTCGACTGCCTCTCGCGCCGAGGCCTTGACGGTGTCGCCGAAGGCCAGCAAACCCAGCAACCGGGGAGATTCGATACCGTTCGCATCGGCACTTGCCTGAGCCTCGCCATCGCCGATGCCACCCACGTTGCCACCGACATCGCGCCCCATATCCACCAGCCACGACACCGTGCGCCCTTCGCTGGCCAGCCGTGCGGCCTCCTGCGCCAATTCGCCTTGCGACACATGCAGTTCGTCGAGCAACCGTGCATTGCCCAATTGCAGCGCGTGCACGACACCCGACTCGGTAACGCGAGCGCGCATGCCACGTCCCGGCAACGCCGCAATGTCGCTCGCGACCGGCACATTAGCCGCGAGACCGGCCTCGTCAGCGGCCGAGATCACAGCCTTCGCCAACGGATGCGAACTTCCCGACTGCACGGCCGCTGTCCAGCGCAGCAGCGTTTGGGCTTCCACACCCGGTGCGGGCAAGTAGGCCACCAGACGTGGCTTGCCTTCGGTCAGCGTGCCCGTCTTGTCGAAGGCGACGACGCTCACGCGATGCGCCAGTTCAAGTGCCTCGGCATCCTTGATCAGAATGCCCTGCCGCGCGGCGGCTCCCGTGCCCACCATGATCGCGGCGGGTGTCGCCAGCCCCAGCGCACACGGGCAAGCAATCACCAGCACTGCCACTGCATTGAGCATGGCGGCTTCGAACCCGATTCCCAAGGCCCAGCCTGCCACCAGCGTGATGAGTGCGATCACTACGACCACCGGCACGAACACGGCGGCCACCCGGTCGACGGCACGCTGAATCGGCGCCTTGCCCGCCTGCGCGTCTTCGACCATGCGAATGATGCGAGCGAGCGCGCTATCGGCACCCACGGCCGTCGTTTCGACACGCAATGTCCCCGCGCCGTTGATCGAACCGCCGACGACGGTGTCGCCTGCCGCCTTGTCGATCGGCAACGGCTCGCCGGTCAACAAGGACTCATCGAGCTGACTCGCGCCGTCGCGAATCACGCCGTCGACGGGCAACCGTTCACCGGCACGCACGATGACCCAATCGCCGACGACCACCTGACCGAGCGGCACGCTCACTTCATTGGCCGCGCCATGCGGGTCTCGCAGCACACGCGCCGTCTCCGGACGCAGCGCCGCCAGCGCGCGGATCGCCTCGACCGTACGGCGCTTGGCGCGCGCCTCAAGCCACTTGCCGAGCAGCACCAATGTGATGACGACCGCCGCCGCCTCGAAATACAGATGTGGCATGCTGCCCTCGGGCGCGCGCCACCATTCGTACAGACTCAAGCCATAAGCGGCCGTCGTCCCCAGCGCGACGAGCAGATCCATGTTGCCGCTGCCGGCCCGTACGGCCTTGTAACCCGCGCGATAAAACCGGGCGCCAAGCCAGAACTGCACCGGCGTGGCGAGCAGAAATTGCACCCACGACGGCGGCATCAGATGCACCCCGAACGGTTCGAGCAGCATCGGCAACAACAACGGCAACGACAGCACCGCCGCTACGGCAACCGGCCACCACGCCGGGCCCTCATGCGAGGCCGCCTCGGCCGCCGGGTCAGTGACCGGCGTCGCTTCGTAGCCTGCCTTCTGCACGGCAGCCGTGAGTACGGCCGCATCCACCGCGCCGCGAACGCCGCGCACCGTGGCCTTCTCCGTCGCCAGATTAACGCTCGCCTCCACCACGCCGGGCACCGCACGCAACGCTTTTTCGACACGTCCGACACACGACGCGCAGGTCATGCCGCCGATGGCCAACTCGAACGATTGCTCCGCAACTTGATAGCCGGCGTCGCTCACCGCATGCTCCACGGCGCCCAGCAATGCCGACGGCGTCACGTCCGGCGATGCCTCCACCGCCGCCGTCTCCGTGGCGAGATTGACCGTCGCGTTGGCGACGCCGGGGAGGCGCCGCAATGCCTTCTCGACACGCGTCACGCACGAAGCGCAGGTCATGCCTTCGATGCCGACCGACCAGTTCTGAGTCATTTGAGCGCCTCCATGAGCACTGTCATCATGTGTCGAAGCATAGACCTTGCCATGACAGGAAGGTCAAGCGTATTGCGGCAACTCGCCGCGACATAATGCCTCGGCGGCCGCTGGCCATCCTCTGGCGAGCGATTGCCGGGCATCGGCGGGCCGACGGCGAGAACGCAAACCCATCGCAAGACAAGCCATCACCATAACGCCACCGGAACCACCCGGGTTTGGGCCGCGTCTGACGCGTCACACGAATAGGCTGAAAAATCGCTTGAGCTTCCCGTTATAGGAAGGTCTATGATCGCTTCACGTCGAGAGGGAAACCGAAGTTACGAAAGCCTCCGGGCTCCCCCAACCTCGAACCTGTTGGTCAGTTACTCAAGGAGTACATCATGCAAGTACAAGTCGAAGGAATGAGCTGCGGTCATTGCGTCAAGGCCGTCACGCGTGCCATCACCGAGCGTGACGCTGCCGCGAAGGTCAATGTGGATCTGGGCGCAGGCCGTGTCGATGTCGACAGCCGCCTCTCCCCGGCAGAAGTGACGGCAGCCATCGCCGACGCCGGCTATACGGTCAAGAGCACCAACTAAGCACGGCGGCCGGAGAACCGTGAGGCGGGCCCGCCTCACGGACGCCCCGCTCCCCGGACTTCCACCCACGTCCTCCGCATCGTCGTTCCCCCACATTCCCCGCGCAGCACCGCACCTCACAACTGCCCCCGGACACGCAATTACCGCCCCCGCATTCCCCTGCCGCCAACGCTGCCTCCCGAGCAGACTTCCCGCACCTTGTGCTACGCTTTGTCTCGCTGAAGATGCAGTCGCCGCCCTTTGGGGCACTCATGGCATTCATGACACGCTGCGTCCTTGGCATACACGTCTTCAGGGCGGGGTGAAAGTCCCCACCGGCGGTATGTGAGAGGTGCAGTTCGCGCTGCACGCTCATGAGCCCGCGAGCGCTTGCCACCGTTGCTTTCGCAACACAGGCAGGGTCAGCAGATCTGGTGCGAAGCCAGAGCCGACGGTCATAGTCCGGATGAGAGAAGATGCGTCGATACCCGCGCTCCATGGGATGCCGTCCCATGGTGACGTCCGTTCGCATGCCCTGAAACGTTTTTCGCCCGATCCATTTACGCGAGGAGCGTTTCATGTCCGTCAATACCAGCAACACCCAAGCCGTACCGCAAGCTTCGACAGCCACCGCCGCCAACGCGGACGACAACCTGTTGGCCTACCCCGCGTTCGCCAATCTGCCGCCGGTCGAAGTGCGCCTTGCCGCGTCGCTCGAAGCGATGCGCGAGGGCCGTCCCGTCATTCTCATGGACGATCTCGACCGCGAGAACGAAGCCGATCTGATCATCGCTGCCGAGAAGATCACGCCCGCCACCATGGCCATGCTGATTCGCGAGTGCAGCGGCATCGTCTGCCTCTGCCTGCCCGACGAAACCCTGCGCCGTCTCGATCTGCCGCCCATGGTCGACCAGAACCAGAGCCGTTACGGCACCGCATTCACGGTAACGATCGAAGCACGTCAGGGCGTGACGACCGGCGTCTCTGCCGTTGACCGCGTGACCACCATTCGCACCGCCATTGCCGACGACGCCAAGCCGTCGGATCTGTCACGCCCCGGTCATGTCTTTCCGCTGCGTGCGCAGCCGGGCGGCGTGCTGACGCGCCGCGGCCACACGGAAGGTTCGGTCGATCTGGCGATGCTCGCCGGCCTGAAGCCAGCCGCCGTGTTGTGCGAACTCATGAACCCGGACGGCACCATGACGCGTGGCGCCGAGATCGAGCGCTTTGCCGAATTGCACAACCTGCCGATCCTCACGATCGACGAACTGGCGACGTACCGCCGCGATCAGGCGCAAGCAGCGTAAGCACGCCGAGATGGGTATCGCACGCTCTCCGGGATGCGATACCCACACTGGCCCCGTCGACATTTCCCTCTAACGCCGTGATACACGGTCATGCGAAACCGCTTCTATAATCGCCTGACATGCCTATCATCATAAAAGTTACGAGGAAGACGTCATGACGCAGAGTGCCCCCACCCTCAAATCCGTCAAATCCGACAAACCCGATGCTGCTGCGGTGCTTGCCCAGTGGCAAGCCGACGAAGCCGCCGTGCGTGCACGGGTCGAGCGCGATGGCGCAGCTCGCTATGGCGTGGCGAACCCATCGGACGTCATCGGCCTGTCAGGCAACGAGATTTTTCAGGCGATGTTCGACGGCAAGCTGCCGATGCCGCCGATCAGCGAAACGCTCGGGTTCATCGCCATCGATATCGCCGATGGTCACGCGATCTTTCAGGGCAAACCGGCGCTTCCCTACTACAACCCGCTCGGCTCGATCCACGGCGGCTGGTTCGCCACGCTGTTGGATTCCGCCGTTGGATGTGCCATCCATTCGACGTTGCCCGCCGGGCGCAGCTACACCACGCTCGAACTCAAGACGAATATGGTGCGCGCGCTCACGCGTGACGTGCCGCTGGTGCGCGCCGAAGGCAAAGTGATTCAGGTCGGGCGTCAGGTCGGGATTGCCGAAGCCCGTATCGTCGGACCGGACGGCACGCTCTACGCACACGCGACCACGACTTGCCTAGTCTTCGACTTCCCGCCGCGCAAGGGATAAGGCCGCGAGGTCGAGAGGTCGAGAGGTCGTAAGCCCGCGAGATCGAAGGGGCGAGCGGCGCGAGGCGTAATACGCGGATTACGTCAGGGCACGGAACAAAAAAGCCCGCCGGAGACCATGCTCCGGCGGGCTTTTTTTATAGGCGACTACGGCGCAACATCCTTCGCGCCGTCAGTCACTTCAATCCGTGCAACTCAGTGCGAACCACCACCACCGCCCTGCGGGCCGCCACCGTGATCGCTTTCCGGCTGGTGCTCCATGGTTTCCTTGAGCGCGATTTGCAGCTTGGCGTGCATGCGCACAAACCAGCTTCGCATGACCACGGCCAGCACCACCGTCCCCGCAACGATCAGCACGATCATCTCGGTCGACGGCAGAATGCTCGCCGAGAGCGCCGCCACCAGCAGAATCACGCCGACCATTGCCGCGATCGGCAGAATCTCGGCGACCACGCGACGCACTTGCAGCGTATAGCGTCCCGTCAGGCTCGGCGGCACCGACAACTCGACAAGCAGCAGCGAGAGCGACTTGAGCTTGCGATACACCGCAATCAGGAACGGCAGCGACACCACGAGCGCACCGCCCCAGACCACCGCGCTTTGCAGACTCGGATCGCGCACCCACGGCGACATCAATTCCGCCAGACGGCGGTAGAAGAACGCGCCGCCGAGGAAAATCGTCACCACCAGCGCCAGATTGATCGCCACGCTGACCACAATGCGTCGCACGATGCCCACGATGGCCGCGCTGTCGCCCGTCAGTTGAATGCTTTGCAGCCACTGCGTGTATTGCCCGAGCACATACGACAGACGCCCCGGCATCACACGGCCGAGCCAGCCCGTGAACGGATCGGCGCCACGAATCAGGTACGGCGTGAGCAGCGTCGTGATGACCGACACCGCCACGGCAATCGGATACAGAAAGTCGCTCGTCACCTTCAGCGACAGCCCCAGCGACGCGATGATGAACGAGAACTCACCGATCTGCGACAGGCCCATGCCCACCCGCATCGAGGTTCTGCCATCCTGCCCCGACATGAACGCCCCGAGCCCGCACGACACGATCTTGCCGACCACCACTGCCACCGTAATCACCAGAATCGGCACGATGTACGTGCTGAGCACATGGGGATCGAGCAGCAGCCCGATGGTCACGAAGAAGATCGCACTGAACATGTCGCGCAGTGGCGCGACCAGCCGCTCGATGGTGTGCAACTCTCGCGCTTCGGCCATGATCGCGCCGATGAGAAACGCACCGAGTGCCACGCTGTAGCCCATCTGAATAACCAGCAGACAGAAGCCGAAGCACAGGCCGAGTACCACCACGAGCAACATCTCGTCGCTCTTGAACTTCGCCACGTAGCCGAGAATGCGCGGTACGAGCAAGATGCCCACCACGAGCGACACGACCATGAACAGCAGCAGCTTGCCCAGCGTGAACGTGGCTTCGCCCGCATCGACCGAGCCGCTGATGGCAATGCCCGAGAGCAGCGCGATCATGCCGATGGCCAGCACGTCTTCCACGATCAGCACACCGAAGATGAGCTGTGCGAAGCGCTCTTTCTTCATGCCGAGTTCGTCGAGTGCCTTGACGATGATGGTGGTCGACGAAATCGCCAGCATGGCCCCGAGGAAAATCGAGTCCATCGCCTTCCAGCCGAAGAAGCGGCCGATCTCGTAGCCGATCCAGAGCATCAACACGATCTCGGTCAGCGCCGCCACGAACGCGGTCACACCCACGCGTGCGAGCTTGCGCAAGCTGAATTCCAGCCCCAGCGAGAACATCAGGAACACGACCCCGAGTTCGGCCAGAATGCCGATCGTCTTCTCGTCATGTATGAGGGCAAACGGCGGTGTGTACGGGCCGATGATCACGCCCGCCACGATGTAGCCGAGCACGACCGGTTGCCGGAACCGGTTGAAGATGACCGTCACGATGCCGGCAAGCAGCATGATGACGGCCAGGTCCTGAATGAAGTCGATGGCGTGATGCATCCGATACGTTCTCCCCGCGGCGTGTTACGCCGGTATTGCTGTTCTTGATGTCACGCCAAACGCCGCGCCGCAACCCGAAGGCCGCCGCGCCAACACAAGGCGTGATGCTTGATAAAGGTGGGAAGCCGGCTGAGACCCTGCCGGCTTGATAGACGTTGCGCGTGTCGCCCCTGGCGCGGGCTTGCCGCCGGGCGATCGGTCTTGCATGCGCCTCATTCGGATACCCGGCGCTGGAGGTCCAACGCAGGGGGAATGTCCGCAAGGCACAGTGCGACCGCGATACAACCCGCGCGCGCCGAATCAATATACGCGATGGGCGGAGACGCGCGCAACCCATGATTGACGGGGCTCTTCACAAAAAATTCCCCAAAATTCCTGCGAATCGCCCCTTCCGATGAAATTTTTTTACTTGCGTTTTGTCGCGTCGCACTGTGAAATATCACAACAATATCAATCGAATTTCACAGGAGTGCGTTTTCATGAGTTCCCGTTTGTCGTTTGCGGTGCTTGCGGTGTCACAGGGCGACGCCTCCGTGGCCGCCAAGGTGCCCGTCACCGCATGTGTCGATACGCTGATCATTGCCGGCTGGGCCGGGCGCGACCGTGACGCGGTCGAGCATCACATCGCCGAATTGGCTGCCCTCGGGGTGCGCCGTCCGTCGACCACGCCGTGCTTCTACCGGCTGGCCCCGGCCTTGCTGTCGCAGGACGACGCCATCGACGTGGTCGGCCAGACCAGCAGCGGCGAAGCCGAGTGCGTGCTCGTGCAGAGCGACGCCGGTTTGCTGGTGAGCGTGGGCTCCGACCACACCGACCGCAAAGTCGAGGCGTACGGCGTGACGGTGTCGAAACAGATCTGCGGCAAGCCGGTTGCGCGCGAGGCGTGGCGTTTTGCCGACGTGGCAGGTCACTGGGATCAACTGGAACTTCGTTCGTGGGTCACGCGCGACGGTGCCCGGCATCTGTATCAGGAAGGCACGGTGGCCAGCCTGCTCTCGCCGCAGGAATTGATGGCAAAACTGGGCCCGGACGGCTTGCCTGCTGGTGCTGCGATGTTCTGTGGCACACTCGCTGCCATCGGCGGCGTCGCCGGAGGCGACGTGTTCGAAATCGAACTGCGCGACCCGGTGCTCGGCCGCGCTATCCGGCATCGCTACGCCACGCAGGCGCTGGCCATCGCCGACTGATCTCCCCCGATTCGATGCTCAACGACACGCCCGACGCTTCCGCCCCCGCCCCTGTGGCCTCCGCTCGCACCGCTGCGCCCGCCGATGGCCGCAGTCTTACCGAGCGCGCCTACGAGGCAATCAAGCACGACATCATCACCTTGCGGCTGCGCCCGGGCGAAACGCTCAATGAGGCCCAACTGATGCAGTCGACAGGGCTCGGGCGCACGCCGGTGCATCAGGCGATGCATCGTCTGGCGCTCGAAGGCTTGCTCGTGATCCTGCCGCGCAAAGGCGCGATGGTGGCGCCGGTCTCGCTCAACGACGCGCTCGAAATCATCGACGTGCGCATGATCAACGAGACCTACTGCGTCGAACTGGCCGCCCGCGCGGCGACACCCGACGACCTCGCGGCCATCAAAGCCGTGCTGGCGCGCTCGCGCGAGGCCATCGCGGCACGCGACGTGGCCGTCATGATGGCCATCGACCGCGACTTCCATCTGGCGATCTCGCGCGCTTCGCGCAACCAGACGCTGGCCGAGTTGCTGCGCGGCCTGCACGAGCGCTCGCTGCGCTTCTGGTTTCTCGCACTGTCCACGCCGAGCCATCTGGAAGGCGTGTTTGACGAGCATCTCGAACTTTATGAAGCCTTGGCGGCACACGACGCCGAGCGCGCCCGCCGGGCAATTGCCCGGCATATCGAAGAATTCCGCACCCATATTCTGAAAGCGATCTGAACATGAGCCACGACGCCATCGATCTGAAACGCCCCCTGTCCGACCTGGCCGCCGCACTCGACAGCGGCCGCACCACCAGCCGCGCCCTGACCGAGCAAGCGCTCTCGCGCATCGCCGATCCGGCGGGTCAAGGCAACGTCGTCTTCACGCAGGTGGACGCTGACGCTGCGCGCGCCGCCGCCGACGGTCTGGACGCCCTGCGTCGCGCCGGTGTGCGCCTGTCGCCGCTGATGGGCTTGCCGGTGTCCGTCAAGGACCTGTTCGACGTGGCGGGACAAGTCACGCGCGCCGGGTCTACCGTGCTGGCCGACGCCGCACCGGCAACGCGCGACGCCCCCGCCGTGGCGCGCCTGCGTCAGGCCGGGGCCGTCATCGTCGGTCGCACCAACATGACCGAGTTCGCGTTTTCCGGACTGGGCCTCAACCCGCATTACGGCCATCCGCGCTCGCCGTGGCAGCGCGAGACGGGCCACGTGGCCGGGGGCTCGTCCTCGGGCGCCGCTGCATCGGTGGCGGACGGTATGGCCGCCGTGGGGCTGGGCACCGACACGGGCGGCTCGATCCGTATTCCGTCGGCATTTTGCGGCCTGACCGGCTTCAAGCCGACCGCCTCGCGCACACCGCGCGACGGCGCCGTGCCGCTCTCGACCACGTTGGATTCAGTGGGCCCGATCGGCCGCTCGGTCGATTGCTGCGCGTGGGTCGATGCCATTCTGTCCGGTCAACCGGTGATTGAAACGCCTGCGCCGCTGCGCTCGCTCAAGGGCATGCGGTTTGGCGTGCTGACGAACTACGTGCTCGATGGCGCGGAGCCCGCCGCCATCGCTATTTATGAACGTGCACTCGCCGCCTTGGCCAAGGCCGGCGCGACGCTCGTCGAATTCAAATTCGCCCCCTTCGAGAACTTGCCCGCGATCAACCGCTTCGGCTTCTCGCCGATTGAAGCGTTCGCGTGGCATCGCAAGCTGCTGGCCGAACGCGCCGACGGGTACGACCCGCGAGTGCTCGTACGCATCCGCAAGGGCGAGCCTGCCGGGGCGGCCGACTATATCGACCTGATCGAAGCGCGAGCCGCGCTCATCGGGGCAGCAAATCCCGTTTGGCAGAGCTTCGACGCAGTGCTGTGCCCGACCGTGCCGCTCACGCCGCCGGCGATCGCCCCGCTGGAAGCCAGCGACGAGGCCTTCACGGCCACCAATGCGCTGGTGCTGCGCAACCCCACGGCCATCAACATGATCGACGGCTGCGCGTTTTCGCTGCCGTGTCAGGCGGCTGGCGAAGCGCCCATCGGCCTGATGGTGAGCGGCGCAGCGGGCGACGATGCGCGCCTGTTCCCGGTCGGCCGGGCCATCGAGCACACGTTGCGCGCGGCAGGACTGGGCGGCTGAACCAGCGGCTGGCGGTCGCGGTGGTGACGTCCCGTCCGGTTCGTCGCCACCGGCTTCAGGCACCCTGTGAGTTCTGATAGCTCTCCGGGGAGCGCAAACGTCTGATTTTTGGGCGGAAAGTTCCGTATTTTTTCGTCTCACGCGCGAATCGACGCGGGGTTACAATGCCAGCCCATGTGCCCGGCGCCCGCGTCATACGGGGGTTTACGGGCATCAGCGTGCCGTCTGTTATCCGATAGTCCATCCGCCCGAAGTGACATGAACGCTCAAATCGACCCGGCCCTGCGCCGCGAACGCTCGTTGTATTTCCTGCTGACCCTCGTGTGCCTGGCCCTGCTGGGCGGCGCGCTGTACTTCCAGTACGTGCTGCACGAAGACCCTTGTCCGCTGTGCATTCTGGCGCGCTACTCGCTGGTGCTGATCGCGATTTTCGGGCTGGTCGGGGCGGTCTCGCGCGGCTGGGCGGGCATTCAGTTCGCGCGCGTGCTTGCAGCGCTGTCGGCGATTGGCGGCATGGCCGCATCGGCCTATCTGATCTACGTGCAGGCGAATCCGATGGTGAGCTGCGGCTACGACGTCGTCGAAGCATTTGTCGACGCGTTGCCGACCTCGCGCATGCTGCCGCAGGTTTTCCAGGTGCAGGGCATGTGTCAGACGATGTATCCGCCGATTCTCGGCCTGACGCTGCCGATGTGGTCGCTGGCCGCGTTTGTCGTGATTTTTCTGGCGCTGGCGCTGCATCGTCCGCGTCGCGCGATTTCGCTGCGCTAAGGCGTCGTTCCCTGATTCGATATCGACGTGTGCCCGCTGGGCACCGCCCGATATCGAAGTCTGTCTCACTGGCCGTCCTCCCGGGCGGCCAGTCTTGTCTTTAAGGCCGTCCGGCCACCGTGCCATCCGTTGTGAGCCCCGCGCCATTGCCTGCACCGGCACCACTCCCGGCCGCATCCAGCTCCGTTGCCACTTCCGCCACACGCCGGCGCAGCCACGTCACCTCTGGGGCCGCGTGGGTCCGCTCGTGCCAGAGCTGATAGAACCGCATCGGCGGGAACGCGAACGGTGACGGCAGCACGCGAATCGGCAAATAGCGCGCGTAGTGCTGCGCAAACTGCCGCCCGGTGGTAAACACCAGATCCGTGCGCATCAGCACGTACGGCACGAGCCCGAAGTACGGCATCGTCATCTGAATGTTGCGCCGCAGCCCCTGCTCCGCCAGACAGCCGTCGATAAAGCTCTGCCGCTCGGCCACGTAGGGCGTGGGCGCGAGATGCGGCAATTCCAGATAGTGCTTCAGTGAGATGCCCTTGTTCGCGAGCGGATGCTGCGCACCGAGCATGCACACCACTTCGTCGTCGAACAGACGCGACATGTGCAGTTGCGGCGGCGGTTCCAGCCAGTTGCCGATCACCACATCGAGCGAGCCGTTTTCCAGTGCACCGGCATAGTCGAAGCCCGCATTGATCGGCTGGACGTGCAAGCGCGCCGACGGCGCATCGCGGCGCAGCACTTCGGCGATATTGGGCAGGAAAACCGCGTCGAGATAGTCCGGCGCGCCCAGCCGGAACGCCCGCGTGGTGGTCTGCGGGGCAAATTCGGTGGCCGGATGGGTGATACGGTCGATGGCGGCGAGCGCGTCGGTCGCAAAACCCAGCAGTTCGCGGCCGCGTTCGGTGGCGACCATGCCGCTCTTGCCGCGCACCAGAATGGCGTCGCCCGTGATTTCGCGCAGCCGGCGCAACGAGTTGCTGACCGCCGGTTGCGACTGGCCGAGCTTGAGCGCGGCGCGTGAAACGCTTTGTTCGGTGAGCAGCGTATGGAGCACCCGCAGCAGGTAGGCGTCGATCTGTTCGCGGGGTCTTTGCATGGGGACGGGGGCTCGGTGGACGTGTTGAACGTCTGATAACGGGGGGATGAACGATAGTTTATGACAATGCCGCGTCATCGGGGCGACCGAATAGCCATCATCATGGGCACGAAATATTTACCTCCCGCGCCGGTGCTATCTTCGGCTCATCCCCACGCCGGAGCAGTCCCGGCGCATCGACAACAATTCACTGCACTACACTGAGAATCATGGAGACACAACCCATCCGCTTCTATTACCGCGGCAAGGTGCACGAAGTCACGGGCGAAGATACGACCCGAACCGTGCTCCAGTACACGCGCGAAGACCTGCATTGCACCGGCACCAAGGAGGGTTGTGCCGAAGGCGACTGCGGCGCCTGCACCGTCGTGATCGGCGAGCTGGCCGGCGATGGCGATGTCTCCCTGCGCGCGGTCAACGCGTGCATCCAGTTTCTCCCCACCCTCGATGGCAAGGCCCTGTTCACCGTAGAAGACCTGCGCGCGCCGACCGGCGAGCTGCATCCGGTGCAACAGGCGCTGGTCGACTGCCACGCCTCCCAGTGCGGCTTCTGCACGCCCGGCTTCGTCATGTCCCTGTGGGCCATGTATCTGAACCGCCCCGAATCGGCGGGCTGCCCAAGCCGTCGCGAAATCGACGACGTGCTGTCCGGCAACCTGTGCCGTTGCACCGGCTACCGCCCGATCGTCGATGCTGCGCAGAAGATGTACGACCTGCCGCGCCACGAATTCGATCGTGCCGCGCTCGCCAAACAGCTTCAAGCGCTGCAACGCGGTGAGATGCTGACGTACGAACACGACAACCACCTGTTCCACGCCCCGCGCTCGCTGGCCGAGCTGGGCACGCTGCGCGCCGCGCACCCGGACGCACGCATTCTCGCGGGCAGCACGGACGTGGGCCTGTGGGTCACCAAGCAATTCCGCGATCTCAAACACCTGATTTATATCGGGCAAGTCGCGGAACTGCGCGAGATTTCGGAAGGTCCGAACGGCATCTATGTCGGCGCAGGCGCCCTGCTCAACGATGCTTTCGACGCACTGGTCAAGCACTACCCCGAACTGGCGGAACTGCGTCAGCGCTTCGCGTCGTTCCCGATTCGCAACGCGGGCACGCTCGGCGGCAACGTCGCCAACGGCTCGCCCATCGGCGACTCCATGCCGGGCCTGATCTCGCTGGGCACGTCCATCGTGCTGCGCCGTGAAGACCGCGTGCGCGAAATGCCGCTGGAGGACTTCTACATCGCCTATCAGAAGAGCGCCATCGAGCCGGGTGAGTTCGTGCAGGGCATCCGCGTGCCGTATCCGCGCACGCCCCAGCGATTCCGCACGTACAAGCTGGCCAAGCGCTTCGATCAGGACATTTCCGCCGTGTGCGCGGCCTTCGCCATCGACCTCGACGGCGATGTGGTGCGCTCGGCCCGTATCGCCTTCGGCGGTATGGCCGCGACGCCCAAGCGCGGTGCCGCCATCGAAGCGGCGCTGAACGGACAACCGTGGACCGAGGCCACCGTGCGCGCCGCGATGGCCGCGTTGCCGACGGACTACCAGCCGCTGTCGGATATGCGAGCGACGAGTGCTTACCGGCTCGCGGGCGCGCAGAATCTGTTGTATCGTTTTTTCCTGGAAACGCGTACCGACGCGCCGCTGGCGGCGCACGAGGTCAATGCGTTTGCCAACGTCTGACCGGAGCCGCCCATGAACACGCAAGTTGAAGGCTTCATGACGCAGACCGGTACCACCACGGCATCGAGCGCCCAGGTGGGCCGCTCGCGTCCGCACGAATCGGCCGTCCTCCACGTGGCTGGCGAAGCCACCTACACCGACGACATCCCCGAAGTTCAAGGCACGCTGCACTGCGCACTGGGCCCGTCGCCCAAGGCGCACGCGCGCATTCTGTCACTCGATCTCGACGCCGTGCGCAAAGCGCCAGGCGTGGTCGCCGTGCTGACCGCCGCCGACATTCCCGGCGTGAACGATTGCGGCCCGGTCATCCACGACGATCCGATTCTCGCCGACGGCATCGTGCAATACATCGGTCAGCCGATGTTTGCCGTCGTGGCCGAATCGCATGACGCGGCGCGCCGTGCTGCACGTCTGGCGAAGGGCGAATACGAAGACCTGCCGTCCATTCTTACGCCGCAGGCCGCCAAGGCCGCAGGCGCCGGCGTGTTGCCGCCGTATCACCTGCGCCGTGGCGATGCCGATGCGGCGTTGCAAGCCTCGCCGAACCGCCTGACGGGCACGTTCGAATGCAACGGGCAGGAGCAGTTCTATCTCGAAGGGCAGATTTCGTACGCCATTCCGAAAGAGAACGATGGCGTGCACGTCTACTGCTCGACGCAGCACCCGACCGAAATGCAGATGCTGGTCTCGCATGCGCTGCACTGGCACAGCCATCAGGTGCTGGTCGAATGCCGTCGCATGGGCGGCGGGTTTGGCGGCAAGGAATCGCAATCGGGCCTGTTTGCCTGCGTCGCGGCGCTGTGCGCCACGCGCCTCAAGCGCCCCGTGAAGCTGCGCCTCGATCGCGACGACGACTTCATGATGACCGGCAAGCGTCACGGCTTCTACTTCGAGTACGACGTAGGCTTCGACGACACCGGCCGCATCACCGGCGCGAAGGTCGACATGACGCTGCGCGCAGGCTTCTCCGCCGACCTGTCGGGCCCGGTCGCCACGCGCGCGATCTGCCACTTCGACAATGCCTACTACGTGCCCGACGCCGACCTGCGCGCGCTGTGCGGCAAGACCAACACGCAATCGAACACCGCTTTCCGTGGTTTCGGCGGCCCGCAGGGCGCGCTGATCATGGAAGTGTTGCAAGACGCCATTGCACGCCGTCTGGGCAAAGATGCCCTCGACGTGCGTCGCGTCAACTTCTACGGCACCACCGATCGCAACACCACGCCGTACGGGCAGACCGTAAAGGACAACATCATTCACGAGCTGGTCAGCGAGTTGGAAACGACCAGCGACTATCGCGCACGCCGCGACGCCGTGAACGCGTTCAATCGCACGAGCCCCGTGCTGCGCAAGGGGTTGGCACTCACGCCGCTTAAGTTCGGCATCTCGTTCAACGTGCAGGCCTTCAATCAGGCCGGTGCGCTGGTGCACGTCTACCGTGACGGCTCGATGCTGGTCAATCACGGCGGCACCGAGATGGGGCAAGGGCTGAACACCAAGGTGGCGCAAGTCGTGGCGCACGAGCTGGGCGTCGATCTCTCGCACGTTCGCGTGACGGCCACCGACACCAGCAAGGTCGCCAACACCTCCGCGACGGCAGCGTCGACGGGTGCCGACCTGAACGGCAAGGCAGCGCAAAATGCCGCGTGGCAGATTCGCCAGCGACTGGCCGCGTTTGCCGCGCAAAAATACGGCGGCTCAGCTGACGACGTGCAATTCGCCAACGATGTCGTGACGGCCAACGGCAATGAAGTCGCGTTCCCCGATCTCGTCGAAGCAGCCTACTGGGCGCGCGTGCAGTTGTGGTCTGACGGTTTCTACGCCACGCCGGGCCTGTCGTGGGATGCGGCGAAGATGAACGGCAATCCGTTCTACTACTTCGCGTACGGCGCGGCCGTGTCCGAAGTCGTGCTCGACACGCTGACCGGCGAATGGCGCCTGTTGCGTGCCGACGTGCTGCACGACGCGGGCAAGTCGATCAACCCGGCGCTCGATATCGGGCAGGTCGAAGGGGCATTCATTCAGGGCATGGGCTGGCTGACCACCGAAGAGCTATGGTGGAACAAGGACGGCAAGTTGATGACGCACGCCCCGTCGACGTACAAGATCCCGGGGATCAGCGACTGCCCGACCGACTTCCGCGTGGCGCTCTTCGACAACACCAACGTGATGGACTCGATCCATCGCTCGAAGGCCGTGGGCGAGCCGCCGCTGTTGCTGCCGTTCTCCGTGTTCAATGCGTTGCGCGACGCCGTCGCCAGCGTGAACGACCATCGCGACGAACCGGTGCTCAATGCGCCGGCCACGTCCGAGGCGCTGCTCATGGCAATTACCGAGTTGCGCACGCGGAGCGCCGGCTGATGCATCGCTGGGTCGACGCCGCCCACAAACTGCTCGCGCGCGGTGAAGCCGCCGTATTGGTCACGATCGCGCGCGTCGAAGGCTCGGCGCCGCGCGAAGCGGGCACGCATTTGCTCGTGACCCGCGAGCACGTGTGGGAAACCATCGGCGGCGGCCATCTGGAATGGCGCGCGATGGAAGTCGCGCGTCAACTGCTCAAACAGTACGGGCAACAGGGCGGGCGGCACGTCGAGCGTTTTGCGCTGGGCCCGAGTCTGGGCCAGTGCTGCGGCGGCGCCGTCACGCTCGCCTTTGAAGTGCTGACACTCACCGATCTGGCGTGGGTCAGCGCCTTGCATAAGCGGCTGAGCGCAGGCGAATCCAGCCTGCGCAGTGTGGCCTTCGGCGCCCCCGGTGCCAACGCCGTGGCCAGCCAGCAGCAAGGCGGCCCGGTGTTGCTGACCGAACTCGATGCGAGCGAACCGCTGGCCCATCCGCACACGCTGACACGCGACGCCGATGACGCCGCCTGCGCTTTCTGGCAAGGCAGCGACGGCTGGTTGTGGCTGAGCGAGCGACTCGCACCGAGCGACTTCCATATCGTGCTGTTCGGGGCCGGTCACGTCGGTCAGGCCATCGTGCAAGTGCTCGCGACGTTGCCCTGCCGCGTGACGTGGGCCGACGAGCGCCACGAGACGTTTCCCGACACCGTACCGCCCAATACCACGGTCGAATCCACCGACACCCCCGAGTCCGTCGTGGCCGAAGCGCCGCCGGGCGCATTCTTCCTCGTGATGACGCACAACCATGCGCTCGACCAGCGGCTGTGCGAAGAAATCTTCAAGCGTGACGATTTTGCCTACTTCGGGCTGATCGGCTCCATGACCAAGCGCCGCCAGTTCGAGCACCGGCTGCGCGACCGGGGCGTGCCGCCGGAGCGTTTCGAGCAGATGATCTGCCCGATTGGCGTGGCGGGTATCACCGGCAAGGCCCCGGCAACGATTGCCATCGCCGTCGCCGCACAGTTGCTGCGGGTGCGCGAACAACAAATGCATCTGAGTGCGCCAGCGGGCACGACGGCCGGTGCTGCCGGCAGCCACGGCGACGCCCCTGCCACGGCGCCCGATCGCGCCGGTGCGCCGATCTGACAGCCGGCCTTGCCCACCCTCCCCCGGTGAGTGCACAACCCATTCGTGCGCATCGCACACGCCTTGCCCTGCGCAGTGCACGTGACCGGCACACGCCTGCGACGGTAGAATCCCGCCCAATCCCCCAACAACAACACCCAATTCCATGCCACTCACGCCAGAACAAGCCAAGACCATCTGTGCCATGCCCAAGGCCGAGCTGCATGTGCATATCGAAGGCACGCTGGAGCCCGAGCTGATTTTCCAACTGGCAGAACGCAATGGCGTCAAGCTGCCGTACGCCAACGTGGAGGCCTTGCGCGACGCGTACGCCTTCACCGATCTGCAATCGTTCCTCGACATCTATTACGCGGGCGCGAGCGTCCTGCTGACCGAGGACGATTTCTGCGACATGACGCGCGCGTACCTCGCGCGTGCCGCGCAAGACAACATCCGTCACACCGAAATCTTCTTCGACCCGCAGACACATACGGCACGCGGCGTTTCGATCGAGACGGTGATCAACGGCATCGAACGCGCGCTGGCCGAAGCCGAGACGCAGCACGGCATCTCCAGCCGCATGATTCTGTGTTTCCTGCGTCACTTGTCGGAAGAAGACGCGTTGCAGACGCTGGAAACCGCACTGCCGTACTTCAACAGCCACGGGCATCGTTTGATCGGTGTCGGGCTCGACTCCTCGGAACAGGGGCATCCGCCGGCCAAGTTCACACGCGTGTTCGAGCGCTGCCGGGCGCTGGGCTTGCGCATCGTCGCGCATGCCGGCGAAGAAGGCCCGCCCGCCTACATTTACGAAGCGCTGGACACCCTGCAAGTCGAGCGCGTCGATCACGGCGTGCGCGCCATCGAAGACGAAGCGTTGCTTGAGCGCCTCGCGCGCGAAAAGATCGCGTTGACCGTGTGTCCGCTGTCGAATGTGCGTTTGAAAGTGTTCGAGGATATGGGCCAGCACACCTTGCATCAGTTGTTGAAGCGAGGCTTGGCCGTGACGATCAATTCCGATGATCCGGCGTATTTCGGCGGTTATCTGAATGAAAACTTCCTCGCGACCTTCCATGCGCTCGATATGACAATGGACGATGCGTACACGCTGGCGCAAAACAGCTTTGAGGCGTCGTTCATCAGTGACGGCGAAAAACACGCGCTAATCAGCGAATTGGCGCAATTCCGCGCGGCCAACGCGACGTAAGCGTGAATCGCGTGTGAATTAAGCGCATATTCAGCACCACGCGATCACAAAAACGCCCGAAATATTTTCGGGCGTTTTTTTATGGCGATTTACGCACGGCAATCCTTCAAGCGATGCCAGCCGTGGGAATGTGAGACGCCGCATTGAGAACCACCGCTATTCCCCGGGAATGTCGGCACGATGTATTAGCCCCGGGTGATGACCGACATTCCGCATAAGGAATATTTTCACCAGACGTGAATGCTATTTTTCGAGCGTGCCCAAATGCGCGCATCCCGGTGCCCCCACACCGGCGACGTCAAAGAGGCACACGACATCTAAGAACATCGGAGACAACACCCCATGGACTCATCGCTCAGCCCCCCGGCAGGCAGCGCCGCGCCCGAAGCGGCACACGACACCACGCGCGTGGCGGGCGCGCAGCCTGCATCGGCACTCGATCGTTATTTCGGTATCACGGCACTCGGATCGACGTTCCGTACGGAAGTGATAGCGGGTATCACCACCTTCCTCGCGGCGATGTACATCATCGTCGTGAACCCGGCCATTCTGTCGAAGACCGGCATGGCGTTCCCGGCCGCGCTGACCGCCACCGTGCTCATCAGCTTCTTCGGCAGCTGCGCCATGGGCCTGTACGCCCGTAACCCGGTCCTCGTCGCCCCCGGCATGGGCCTCAACGCCCTGTTCGCCTTCACCATGGTGCATGGCGTCGGCATGCCGTGGCAGACCGCGCTGGGCTGCGTGTTCTGGTCGGGCATTCTGTTCGCGCTGCTCGCGGCACTGAACGTGCGACGCTTCGTCGTCGATGCCATTCCGGCCAACCTGCGCTATGCGATCTCGTGCGGTATCGGCCTGTTCATCACCGTGATCGGGCTGGTCAACGCCAAGCTCGTGGTGAGCGACCCGGTCACCGTTGTGCGTCTCGCGCATCTGTCGCCGCCGACCGTCACCTTCCTGATCGGGCTGGCACTGACCACCGTGCTGGTCGCCCGCCGGGTTAACGGCGCGCTGATGATCGGTATCGTCGTCACCACCCTGATGGCCATTCCCATCGGCCGTTTCTGGGGCGATGGCACCGCGTACTTCCCCAAGGAAATCGCCACCGCCACGCTTGTGAACTTCCACGGCTTCTTCGCAGCCCCCGATTTCTCCGGCATCGGCCAGCTCGACCTGCTGGGTGCGCTGAAAGTCGCGTACCTGCCGTTCATCTTCGTGATGCTGTTCACCGCGTTCTTTGATACCCTCTCGACCTTCATGAGCATTGCCGAAGCCGGTAACATGAAGGATCGCGACGGCAATCCGCGCAACATGCGTCAGGCCATGATCGTCGATTCGTTCTCGGTGCTGATTTCCGGCCCGCTCGGTACGAGCCCGGCCAACGCCTACATCGAATCGGCCGCGGGCATTGCCCAAGGCGGACGCACGGGCCTGACGGCCGTCGTTTGCGCGTTGATGTTCCTGCCGTTCCTGTTCCTCTCGCCGATGCTCTCGCTGGTGCCCGCCATCGCGACTGCCCCGGCGTTGATTCTGGTCGGCGTGTTCATGATGGAATCCGTCGCCCGCATCGAATGGCACCGCATGGACGAGGCCATCCCGAGCTTCATCGCGCTCGTGATGATCCCGATTTCGTACTCCATTACCGACGGCATCGCTTACAGCTTCCTCGCTTTCGTCGTGCTCAAGTTGTTCACCGGGCGCGCCAAGGAAATCAAGCCGGCGATGTGGATCGTCGCCGCGCTGGCAGTGCTGCTGCTCACGCAAATGTAACGACATAAGGACCCTGCAAATGTCCACCACGACCCAAGCCTTGCGCGCCGTACGCGCGCAACTGGTCTACTTCACGCACGACCCGGCACGCGCCTACCTCGACGGTACGCCCGGCACGGTGCATCACACCGACGGCATCGTCGCGTATGAAAACGGCCGCATCACCGCCGTGGGCGACTACGCCAAGGTGGCGCCCACGCTCCCCGCCGGCACGCCCATCGACGACCTGCGCGACAAGATCATCACGCCGGGCTTTATCGACACGCACATTCACTATCCGCAGACCGACATGATCGCGTCGCCTGCGCCCGGCCTGCTGCCCTGGCTCGAGAAGTACACGTTCCCGACCGAACGCCGCTTCGAAAACCCGGAATACGCGGCCGACGTCGCCCAGTTCTTCCTCGATGAACTGCTGCGTGGCGGCACGACCACGGCGCTCGTGTATTGCACGGTGCACCCGGGTTCGGCAGATGCCTTCTTCAAGGCCAGCGATGCGCGCAACCTGCGCATGATCGCCGGCAAGGTGATGATGGATCGCAACTGTCCGGAATTCCTGCGCGATACCGCTGAGAGCGGCGGCCGCGACAGCGAGACGTTGATCCAGCGCTGGCACAACCACGGCCGTCAGATGTACGCCCTGACGCCGCGTTTCGCGCCGACCTCGACCGAAGCCCAGCTCGGCGTATGCGGCGAACTGGCGCAGCGCTATCAGGACGTGTTCATCCAGAGCCACGTGGCTGAGAACACCGACGAAGTGGAATGGGTGCGCTCGCTGTTCCCGGGCCATCGCAGCTATCTCGATGTGTACGACCACTACAAGCTGCTGCGCCGGCGCGCCGTGTACGGCCATTGCATCTGGCTCGACGACCACGACCGCCGCCGCATGTTCGAGACCGGCACCGTCGCCGCGCATTGCCCGACGTCCAACCAGTTCCTCGGCAGCGGCTTGTTCGACTTCGCGTCCGCCGAAGCCACGCGCATGCCGGTGACGCTTGCCACCGACGTGGGCGGCGGCTCGACGTTCTCGATGCTGCAAACGATGAACGAGGCGCACAAGGTCGCGCGCCTGTCGGGCTATCACCTCACGGCCGAACGCATGTTCTATCTGGCCACCGAAGGCGCCGCACATGCGCTCGATCTGCACGGCACCATCGGGACGCTGGCAGTCGGGGCGGAAGCCGACTTCGTGGTGCTCGATCCGAAGGCGACGCCGTTGCTCGCCCGCCGTTCGGCACTGGCCGAGTCGCTCGAAGAGTTGCTGTTCGCGTTTGCGATGCTCGGCGACGACCGTGCCATCGCCACGACGTACGCCGCCGGCAAGCCGGTGCACCGACGCGCGGCGCACTGACATCGAGGCGCTGAGGTTTGCGCAGTAATGCCGTGCATGACGTTGTTGCATTGCTTTCGCGAGGAAACGTACGCCGCCGCCTTGGCGCGGCGCACGTTCCCCCGCGGTCGCCGACCGTGCGCAAGGGGCATGCGGTCGGGGATCTCCTTGGGCGGCTTCGGCCGCCCTTTTTTGCATCCTGCGCGCCGCCGTCAACCGCCCCCAGACCGGCATGACGGACCTACCTGCGTGGCATAGCGCACAAACGCAATCGCGCTGGCGATATGCCGGTCCTCCTGCGGCTGACCGATGCGGTATCGACGCCCCTCGCCGTCGCTGATCACCAGCGCAATCGAATTGCCGCCATCCAGATTGACCGACTGATGGGGCAATGCATCCAGACGATCGATGCGCGCCATGACACCGGCCCACGCCGGCAGCGAATAACCCGAGCGACAGGTACTGCCACGTCCGTTCGCCATGCCCACGACAAGCCTGACGTTATTGCGCTGGAATGCCATCGGCAGGCTGATCGCCGCCCGCGGGTTGGGATCGGCAGCGTGCTGTAGTTCTCCCGGGTGGATACAGGCCGAGGCGAATGAGAAATCGGGCGGGAGATGGTACGCGTCGCCTGCGAGCCGTTCGCGCGTAAATGCGGCGTTGCCGCGCGCAGACAACATGGGCGCCGTCTCGAGATGCGAGCCGTCGTCGAATCGCACCCCCACGTAGTCGTCCAGATACGCCGCCGGTAACGGCAGTCCGTCGCTGCACCGCCCGGATGCGCGCAGCGCGCCGATTGGCGCATGTTCCGGGTGCCCGGCATCGGTGCGTCGCTGGAAATTGAAAAAAGCCCCGTTGATCACCGCACCGCCGGTGCCGTTCGATGCCCCAAAGGCCTCGTTGGCGAGCGCATCTACGCTACTGAGCCCGGCATTACCGCCCAGCACCCGGCTCTGATGCTGAGGCCACGCCACCGATACATAGGCCAGTCGCTGGTACGCCATATCCGGCCCGTCGGAAAACGCGTCGTCCATCCCCACGCGGGCAAAGCATCGCGCATCGCCCGCGACCCTGACGAGAATCATCCCGGGCGCAACGCTCCGCACGTGCACATGGCGCCGCGTCGCGACACCGCTCATAAGCGCCTTTGCGCGCGTCAACCGCTCGTCACGCGTGGACGGTGCCGTCGATAAAGGGGGGATCCCCGGCAATTGCCGAACAGCCTTCAGCGAGCGCACCAGCGTGTCGGCCGCGTCCGATTGCCGGTAGGTAGATGGACACTCGGCTGGCCCTCGCGCTTTGACCACAGTCAGCATTGACTCTCCAGGTTTGCCTCGACGAGGCACGAGTGATACCGCGTTAGCGGCGCTCACCGCGTCATCGGAAACGGGCACGCATCGTCGCTGCACTTCGGCTCCTGCGCTGTCGGTTCCGGGCATCGCATTTCGCATTCGCCAATGCGACGCGCGATTCCTCATGGGTGCATTCCCACGCCAGCGCAATCCACTTGCATGACGCCGTCCCTGCCATCGCTTCTCCTTCACTGCACGGAACTGTGGCATTCGCGTCGTTGCGGTGCGAAAGCGCACACAAGACCGTATTCAAACCGGTGACGGCGTCGCCGCCCTCCCGTCGTTTGCCAACATCGAAGGGAATTCCCACGACGCATCAGCGCAGGCGGCACAAACGGGTTTCACCGGGGCTTCTCCGGCGAACGTGCCTTTCCGGCGTGCAGTCAGAGTGAGTGCGCCGGGCATGTCGTCCTGCGCCTTCGTAACGATGTCGTGTCATGACACGACGTCTTGGCCCATTCAATCTGGAGTTAGTCAGTTGCACGCCCCCCGCCCCCTTGCTGAAACCCCGATGGCAGCGTTGTCCCGGCTGGCCCGCGATCTTCATGCCGACGGCCCCCCCGAACCTCGCTCCCTCTGCGTGACCGATGCCGACGGACAGACGTGGCACGTCGACACCGTTGCGGGGCACGACCGGCTGGTCATTCACACGTCGCTGCCCCTGCCCGCCGCCTCACTCGACAGCGCCGCCAGAGACTGCCTCCTTCACCTGAATGCAGAGATTCAGACGATGGGAAGCGTTTGGCTTGCCATGCACCGCCCGACCGATACGGTGCGTCTGTTCGACTCATTCGGCCCACACGAGGCGACGCCGGAGCAATTGTCCAAGCGTGTCGCCCGCCTCGCAGACATGCGATCGCAAATCCATCGCACGATGTGCGACGTCAGCGAATCCGTGCCGAACCGCACCCTCCACTTGCTTAACACCTGATCACGAGCCCCCCCATGCTTCAATTCGAAACCTACTTCAACCACGCTTTGGCAGCACCGCCGAAATCCATCGGACGCGTCTCCATCAGCCCCGAACGCGAGTTTCCCGATCTCCATCTTTTCGATTTTCTGGCGATGACGGGCAACACGCTTGCCTCAGATATCTCACTCCCCAAGACGCCTGCTGAAATCTCCGGCGCTTCCACCCGCGCGAGCTTGGGAGATACCACCACGCACGCAGATTCCTCACTGCAATGCGACACGCGGCTCGATGAGCGATTCAGTGCCTCCAACCCTGCCGGCGAAACCACGAACGCGACGGCCCAGTTGGAGCGGCACGTTGGAGAACACTTCGATTCTTCGCGGCGATTCCGTGCCGATATCGGCGCAGAGGCCCTCAGGCAGGCAACGGCGCGTGCCACACACATGCCCTTGCGCGGACATATCGTCGGCAAGGCCAATGTGATGAGGAATCAGGAATTCTGTATCGACCCGGCGACCGGCAAGGGCCTGCCGTACCTTCACGAGCGCGACAAGCCCTTCGCCGCCGTGCTCGAAGACGAAAACAGGAAAGTCTTCACGTTCTTGCCCGGCTATGCCACCGGCGACCGGTACACGTTGATCATTGCCGCGCTGATGGAGCCTCGTCTGAACGTCGTGATCGGCCATGCCGCCCAAGGCGATCCAAAGGAAGTGACGCGTCAGGCACAAGATGCCGAGACCGCTCGCAAGGTGATGACCGAAGCATTGGAGAAGAACGGCATTGCAAACGCAAAGGAGCGCGTCTCGATCTTCAAATTTGACGATACCGGGAAGGCGCTCAAGAACGCCCGGGAGAGCCTCGACGAGCCGAACACGCGCGACAAGTTCAAGGCGGGCCCTGGCGCCGCCGGCCTGACGGCGTTGATCGCCAAGGATGAACACATCTTCCATATCTCGGTCACCACTGAACTCATTCGACGCCAATTTGCGCAAAGCGAAGCACGCGCCAATGCGCTGCCGGGGGAAATCCGTCAACGCCTATGGAATCTCGTCGAACCGGGAACACGTCAACGCATCGATGACGCCGTCGACTCGCTCGTGCGACACCACAAACTCGACAAGAACAGCGTGGGACTCTGGATTGCCGATCGCGAAGGCGCCAACGAACGCGAGTCGCAGGCAATCTCGCGCCCACTCATGTTCGAACAGATTGCGAGTCGCCTGAAAGACGAAGGTCTGAACGTGTTTGACATCGCCGACACCTACATCAACCCTGCGTCAGATCTGCCCAAAGGGACGTTCGACCGTCATCCCAACCGCCCGGAAATCCGGCCACAAATCGGCCGGTTCTGGAACGGCAAATTCGATGGAGAACAGCTACTCGCGGCGCGGGAAAATCAGTGGTACTTCATCGACACCCTGCTCTCGAAAACAGGGTCACGCCTGGTTGGCATTCGCAGCGGCGCGCTGGAGCCGTTTGCCCTGCTCGGGCACAACGTCGCCTATCTCGAACACAAGGACATGTTCACGCCGGAGCGCCACGCCAGCTGGCAAGGTCACATTCCGTATCGCCGTGTCATCACCGAGAAGACAACCGGCTATCTCTCGTCGGAGGTGCACGTCGGCAACGAGCCGAGCAGACAGGCCGAAACGGAACTCACGCTCGCACGTTTGAAACGTGAATTACTCACCCATCTGCTAGCGTCGCAAACCGAGCCGCGCAGCGACGTGCGCAACGGCCACAAGCGCGCCATGCACACGATCGAGAAGGACGTGAGGGAGATTGAGGCATCTATCGAGGCCGGCGTCTTGCATGAGGCGGAACTGGATCTGATCGTCAGCCGCCTCGGCATGGGGGCCAGCGAACATCACAGACTGCGCCCCGATCAGGTCGCTTGCGCATAGCCCCGGGACCGATGCTATAATCCGCTCCGATTCATTGGGGAGTAGCCGCCCTGTCGTGCACATCGCGTCTTGCGAGTATTGCGTGTACCGGCAGGGGCGTACGTCAACAGACTTGGCCGATTTCGGCTATGGCGTGCGCAGCCGAAGGGCCTGGCGAGACCGATGACGATGCTTCCGCCAACCGGGCCGGGATGCATTGTCATTGGCTCGCATTAACGTGGCCCGGCGGAGAAAAATAAGGTGTCCCCATTCCTCATCTCGACCGGCGTCGTCGGTCTCGCCGAAATCGGCGACAAAACCCAATTGCTGGCCCTCGTTCTCGCTGCGCGCTTTAAAAAGCCCGTGCCGATCATTCTTGGCATTCTCGTCGCCACGCTCGTCAATCACGGCTTTGCCGGTGCGCTCGGCGAATGGCTGTCGACCGCCATCAGCCCGTCGATCATGAAGTGGGCCGTCGTCACATCGTTCATCGGCATGGCGATCTGGATTCTGATTCCGGACAAGGTCGACGACGAAGACGCCAACACCAAGCGCAAGCTCGGCGTATTTGCCTCCACCGTGCTCACGTTTTTCATCGCCGAAATGGGCGACAAGACGCAGATCGCCACGGTGATGCTCGCCGCACGCTATCAGGACTTCTTCGGCGTCGTCGCCGGCACCACGCTCGGCATGATGCTCGCCAACGTGCCCGCCGTACTGGTCGGTCACAAGTTCTCGGGACGCCTGCCCACGCGCGCCGTCCATGCGGTGGCCGCCGTCATCTTCCTGGTGCTCGGCATCATCACGCTGATGCAGTAACGCAGAAAAGCAAAAACGCCGGGCAAGGTGTCGCGCCGCTCTCCAGCGGCACGACGCCCTGCCCGGCGTCTGCGTGACCTGTCACATGACAGCGCAGCACACGGCCTGCCGTGCTGCGCCCTCACCCATCACTGTCCGACCTTCTGCTCCACGTTGACCGTGCGCCCGCTCGGGAACGGCAACTGCTTGAGCGCCGCATCGATCAGATACGGCATGGTGGACGCCAGCGACGTGCCGCCATCGCTCGTCTCGGCCGACACGCGATACACCTCCTTGCCGCTCGCCCGGTCGGTGAAGCGCAGTTGCAGCCCCTTGAGCGCATACGGATAGTCGCGCTCGATGTAGGCCGGCATCGCGCCCCCGTACGGATAACCGTACCAACCCCACGGACGTCCCCACGGGCCCCACGGCCCCCGCGCGAACATCGGGTCGTAAGCGGGCTCGGCCACGCGCATCATCTGCTGACTGATGCCGTAGCTCATCCCCACCAGATAGTGCGCCGACGACGGGCTTTGCTCGGCGAAACCGTCACCGGCCAGCCGGTTACGCAGCCACTGCTCGTAGGTCGCGTGCTCCTGATTGTTCTGCTGCTCCGGGGTACGGGTGAGCGCGTAGGTGCGCGGCCCATCAAAGCCCGGCGAGTCGCCAAACGCGGTCACCTGGCTCGTGACCGTGCTGGCACAGCCGGCCAGCATGGCGCTGGCAGCGACCAGCGTCGCCATTCCCCATCTTTTCCACATGATTCACTGCTCCAGAGAAATGCCAAGTACGGCAAAGCGAGCCCCTCGCGCCGATTTAAGCATAGGACGGTGCCTCGTGCACCTCCCGAATCTTTGACGGTTCCGCACGGGCAAAATTCTCCCAATTTTTCGACGTTGCACCAAGTGACGAGCCAAAACGCGGCAATCCGTTACAATTTGTGAATCCTTGGCCGTCCGCAAAATCACCGTCCATGCTCAGAACCGATATCGCTGGCCTTATTCAGCGCTCCGACTATACGCCTCCGGCGTACCTGATCGACACCGTCCAACTCGACTTCGACCTCGCTCCCGACGTCACCACCGTGACCAGCCGCCTGCGCGTGCATCGCAACCCGGCAGGCGCGGGTGGCGATCTCGAACTGGCCGGTCAGGGCCTGCAACTGGTGAGCCTCGAAGTCGACGGCAAGCCGTGGAGCGGCTACCGCACCGGCGAAGAGACGCTCACCGTCGAGGCACCGCCCCAAGCGTTCGAACTCACGCTCGTCACGCGTTGTTGCCCGCAGGAGAACACGTCGCTGATGGGCTTGTACGTGTCGGGCGGAAATTTCTTCACCCAATGCGAAGCCGAAGGCTTTCGCAAGATCACCTACTTCCTCGATCGTCCGGATGTGATGGCGACCTACACCGTCACGCTGCGCGCCGATCGCGAAGCGTATCCGGTACTGCTCGCCAACGGCAACCTGATCGACAAGGGCGATTTGCCCGATGGCCGTCACTTCGCGATCTGGGACGACCCGTTCAAGAAGCCGAGCTACCTGTTCGCACTCGTCGCAGGCCGTCTGGTGTGCCGCGAAGCCCGCATCGTCGCTGGCGATGGCCGCGAAAAGCTGTTGCAGGTCTGGGTCCAGCCGCAAGACCTCGACAAGACCGAACACGCGATGGACTCGCTCATCAATTCCATTCGCTGGGATGAGACGCGCTTTGGCCGCGTGCTCGATCTCGACCGCTTCATGATCGTCGCCGTGAGCGACTTCAACATGGGCGCGATGGAAAACAAGGGCCTGAACATCTTCAACACGAAGTATGTGCTGGCCGATGCCGCCACCGCGACGGACGACGACTTCGGCAACATCGAAGCCGTGGTCGGCCACGAGTATTTCCATAACTGGACCGGCAACCGCGTGACCTGCCGCGACTGGTTCCAGTTGAGTCTCAAGGAAGGCCTGACGGTGTTCCGCGATCAGGAATTCTCGGCCGACATGATGGGCTCGGACTCGGGCCGTGCGGTCAAGCGTATCGACGACGTGCGCGTGCTGCGTCAGGCGCAGTTCCCCGAGGACGCGGGCCCGATGGCTCACCCGGTGCGCCCCGAGAGCTACGTCGAGATCAACAACTTCTACACCGTCACCGTCTACGAGAAAGGCGCCGAAGTCGTGCGCATGTATCAGACGCTGCTCGGCCGCGACGGCTTCCGCAAGGGCATGGACCTGTACTTCGAGCGTCACGACGGTCAAGCCGTGACGTGCGACGACTTCCGCGCCGCGATGGCCGACGCCAATCAGCGCGACCTGACGCAATTCGGCCGCTGGTACAGCCAGGCCGGCACGCCGCGCGTGACGGTCGATGCCACTTTTGACGAAGCCGCACGCACCTACACGCTCACGCTCACGCAACGCTGCCCGAAGGTCGGCGTGGAGCTGCACGACAGCGCGCTCGTCAAACAGCCGTTCCATATTCCGTTTGCCGTGGGCCTGCTCGATCGCGACGGTCGCGACATGGCGCTGCGTCTGGCGGGTGAATCGACGGACGCCCCGGCAGCCACCACGCGCGTGCTCGACTTCACGCAGGAGCGTCAGAGCTTCACGTTCGTGGACGTCGATCACACGCCGATGCCCTCGTTGCTGCGCGGTTTCTCCGCGCCGGTCATCGTGGAGCACGAATACACCATCGACGAACTCGCGTTCCTGATGGGGCACGACAGCGATCCGTTCAACCGTTGGGAAGCGGGCCAGCGTCTCGCCACGCGTCAGTTGCTGGCATTGGTCGAATCGATTCAGATGGGCCAACTGCCGAGCGTGGACAGCTACGTGCTCGAAGCCTTCCGTCAGGTGTTGCGCGACGAAACGCTCGATCCGGCATTCCGCGCGCAGGCCCTTACGTTGCCGGCCGAGTCGTACCTCGGCGAGCAGATGAGCGAGATCGACCCGGCCGCGATTCATGCGGCGCGTCAGTATCTGCGTCAGCGTCTGGCCGCCTCGCTGCATACCGAGTGGCTGGCCGCGTATCACAACCACCGCGTGCCGGGTGCCTATCGCCCGGATGCCGCATCGGCTGGCGAACGCGCGCTCAAGAACCTCGCGCTGTCGTACTTGATGGAACTGTCGGACGCCGGCGTGGCGCAAACCGCCCGCACGCAATACGACACCGCCGACAACATGACAGACCGTTTCGCCGCCCTCACGGCGCTCGTGCAACGTGGCGGTGCCGCGCGTGACGGCGATGCGGCGCATGGTCAGAATCACGCCGCCGAGGCACTCGACGACTTCTATCAGCGCTTTGAACACGAAGCGCTGGCCATCGACAAATGGTTTGCCTTGCAGGCCATGCAACGCGGCGACGGCAGTCATTGCGTGATCGATGCGGTGCGCGCGCTGATGCGTCACCCGGCGTTCACGATCAAGAACCCGAACCGCGCACGCTCGCTGATTTTCAGCTTCTGTAGCGGCAACCCGGCGCAGTTCCACGCTGCCGACGGCTCGGGCTATCAGTACTGGGCGGAACAAGTGCTCTCGCTCGACGCCCTGAACCCGCAAGTCGCTGCACGCCTCGCACGCGTGCTCGACCGCTGGCGCAAGTACACGCCGACGCTGCGTGACCGCATGCGCGATGCGTTGCAACAAGTCGCGGACCACAAAGCACTGTCGAAAGACGTGCGCGAAATCGTGGAGAAGGCGCTGGCCTGAACGGCTGGGCAGTCACGCTGATGTGGTGACGCAGACAAGCAAAAGGCGATGCGAGAAATACGCATCGCCTTTCTTCATGGCCGGGCGTCTGAGCTGAATCAGCCGAATCAGCCGATGAATCAGGCAGCCTGTGCCGTCACCGCCAGCCCCAATCGCTCACGCACCGCCTTTGCCGCCGCCACGAGATTCGTCAATGCGCCGTCGAGTTGCCCCCAGTCACGCGTCTTCAGACCGCAGTCCGGATTGACCCACAGCCGCTCGGCCGGAATCCGCACGAGAGCGGCCTCGATCAGGCGCTCCATCTCCGCCTGCGACGGCACGCGCGGCGAATGATTGTCGTACACGCCCGGGCCGATCTCGTTCGGGTACTCGAACGCTTCGAAAGCACCCAGCAGTTCCATATTCGAGCGCGCAGCTTCAATCGAGATCACGTCGGCATCGAGCGCGGCAATCGACGGCAGAATGTCGTGAAATTCCGAATAGCACATGTGCGTGTGAATCTGCGTGTCGTCTGCCGCGCCCGACGAACACACACGGAACGCCCGCACGGCCCAAGCCAGATAGGACGGCCAGTCGTTCGCGTGCAGCGGCAGCCCTTCGCGCAGCGCCGGCTCGTCGATCTGGATCACCCGCACACCGGCCTTTTCCAGCGCCGCCACTTCTTCGCGCAACGCCAGCGCGATCTGCAATGCCGTGAGTTCGCGTGACTGGTCATCGCGAACGAACGACCATTGCAGCATCGTCACGGGTCCGGTCAGCATGCCCTTAACGGGCTTGTCGGTCAGCTCCTGCGCATAGGCGCTCCACGTCACCGTCATCGGCTCGGGCAGATACACGTCGCCGTAGATGACCGGTGGCTTCACGCAACGCGAACCGTAGCTCTGCACCCAGCCGTGTTCCGTGCTCACGAACCCCCAGAGCAGATCACCGAAATACTCGACCATGTCGTTGCGCTCGGCTTCGCCATGCGTCAACACATCGAGGCCGTACGCTTCCTGCTTTTCAATCGCCAGACGAATCTGCGCGCGCATCGTTTCCAGATAGTCCAGATGCGACATCACGCGGCGCTTGAAGTCGGCGCGTGCACTGCGAATGGCGGGCGTCTGCGGGAACGACCCGATGGTGGTCGTCGGCAACACCGGCAGCTTGAGCCATGCCTGCTGCGCCTCGGCACGCACCGGATAGGCCGAGGCGCGGCGCGCGTCGGCATCGGTCAGCGCCGCCAGCCGCTTTTGCACCACGCTGTTGTGAATTCGCGGCGAGGTGCGGCGCTCCGCTTGCGCCGTGCCATCGGCGACAAACGCGGCACGCACATCGGCCGACGCAAACTCACCCGGGTCGAGCGAACGGCGCAGCAACGCGACTTCACCCAGCTTCTGCACAGCGAACGCCAACCACTTGCGGACTTCCTTATCGAGACACACTTCGCTCGCCAGATCGACCGGGCAGTGCATGAGCGAGCAACTGGACGCCACCCACAGGCGCTCGCCCAGTGGCTCGGCCAGCGGCATCAGCAATGCCCGTGCGCGTGCCAGATCGCAGCGCCACACATTGCGGCCATCGACAACGCCTGCTGACAGCACTTTGTCTGCGGGCCAGCACGCGGCGAATGCGGCCAGTTGTTGCGGGGCGCGCACGCCATCGAGATGCACACCGGCCACGGGCAACGACGCGAGCAGTGACGCATGCTCGCTGACATCCCCGAAGTAGGTCGTGAGCAGCAGCGACGGCGCCACGTCGGCGAGTTCGGCATAGGCCGGTGCGAACGCCTCGCGCCAGCGCTCCGGCAAGTCGAGCGCGAAAATCGGCTCGTCGATCTGCACCCACGTCACCCCCTGCGCCTTCAGACGCGAGAGCGCGCGTACATACTGCGTGATCAAGTCGGGCAACAGCGTCAGACGATCCTCAAGCCCGCCCTTCTCCTTGCCGAGAAACAGCAGCGAGAGCGGACCGAGCAGCACTGGCTTGACGTTGGCACCCTCGGTCAGCGCCTCGGCGACTTCTTCGAACAACCAGTCGACGCCCTTGCCGAAGCGCGTCTGCGGCGAATACTCGGGCACGAGGTAGTGGTAGTTGGTATCGAACCACTTCGTCATTTCCATCGCGCTGTGTTGCGCGTTGCCGCGCGCGGCGGTGAAGTAGTCGTTCAGCGTGAGCGCCTGGGGCTTGGCACCGAACCGCTCCGGCAGGCCGCCGACGAGTGCCAGCGTGGAGAGCACCTGATCGTACCAATGGAAGTCGCCTACGGTAATCCAGTCGAGCCCGGCGGCACGCTGCGCAGCGCGGTTGGCAGCGCGAACGCTGCGCCCGGTGGCCTGCAACGCCATGATGTCCATGTCGTCGCGCCAAAACGCCTCCTGCGCGAATTTGAGTTCACGTTGCGCGCCAATGCGCGGCAGTCCGAGTACGTGGGCTTGGGCCATGAGCGGGGTCTTCCAGAAGGCGGATGTTGTGCGAAACCGGCGGGTAATTTCCGCCCAGAGTGGCAGTATCCCGGTCGCCCATGTATTATTCAAACGAAAGTTTTTGCCATTTAACATTAAATTAATTCATGCAGCGATCACCCATCGAACTTCGGCACCTCCAAACGCTGCTGGCGTTGCGCGATACCGGTAGCGTGTCGCGTGCGGCGCTGTGGCTGCATCTGACGCAATCGGCGCTCTCGCACCAGATCAAGGCGCTGGAAGATTTCTACGGGCTGCCGTTGTTCGTGCGCAAGTCGTCACCGCTGGTCTTTACGCCAGCCGGCAAGCGTTTGCTAGCACTGGCAGAACAGGTGGTGCCTGCCGTCGATGAGGCCGGGCGCGATCTCACACGGCTGGCACAGGGCACGCAGGGCACGCTGCGCATTGCGGTGGAGTGTCACACCTGCTTCGACTGGCTGATGCCCGCCATGGACGCGTTTCGCGTGCGCTGGCCGGAAGTCGAACTGGATATCGTGTCGGGCTTTCATGCCGACCCGATCGGCCTGCTGCATCAGGACCGCGCCGATCTGGCGATCATCTCGGAGCGTGAAGAAGGCGAAGCGGTGGACTTTCACCCGCTGTTCCGCTTCCAGATGATGGCGTTGATGGCCAACGATCACCCGCTGGCCGCGAAGACGCACCTCGATGCCGAGGATTTCCGCGACGAGACGCTGATCACCTACCCGGTGCCCGACGACATGCTCGACATCGTGCGTCAGGTGCTGCGCCCGGCGGGCATCGAACCCACGCGCCGCACCACCGAGCTGACGGTCGCGATTCTGCAATTGGTGGCGAGCCGACGCGGGCTGGCGGCCCTGCCGTTGTGGGCCGTCACCGGCTATCTGGAGCGGCGCTATGTGAGCGCACGGCCGATCACGCCGAAGGGGCTGACCTCGGAGTTGTGGGCGGCGACGCTACCCGCGATTACGGCGCGTCCGTATATCGGGGAATTCGTCTCGCTGATGCGCGAGACGAGCCTGCTCTCGTTGCCGGAAATCGAACTGCTCTGAAGATCCTGAATGGCGTGGCGTCAGGCGGGCCGCCGCACGATCAGGCGGCAAACGCGCTTGCCTGAACTCGCGCTCGTCACGTCTTCTTCGTGCAGCACGACGCCTTCGTGCAACGCCGCACGCACGACATCCGGTGCAAACGCGCTATAGAGGCGGCCGTCTTCATGACGCTGGTCGGCCCCCTCGGTCACGCGCCACGACACGTAGAGCACGCCACCGGGGCGCACCAGCGTCCAGAGCCGGTCGGCCGCAGCGGGCACGTCAGCCGCGCTCAGATGCATGAGCACCGTCTCGCAGACCACGTTGTCGAAGGTGTCGGTCACGTTCTCGAGTTGCGGCAGCTTGCCCACATGGAACGACACCCACGGAAACGTCTTGCGCGCGAGGTCGACCAGCGCGGGCGAGTTGTCGTAACCCGTCACATCGAATCCCGCCTGCGCCAGCCACGCCGCATCGCGTCCATTGCCGCAGCCGACATCGACCGTGCGACCGCCCGGCACGAAGTGGCGCACCAGCAGCGCATACATATCGTCCGGCGGCGGCTGGTTGAGCCAGTCTTCGCTGTAACGTACGGCATTGGCCTCGTAGGCCGCTTCGGTTTGCAGATCCGCCATGGTCTCGTCCTCCAAGGGACGTGAAGTGTGAAGGCTTCGAGGCTTCGGGCACCTCACGATCCGTCGATCGCCCGAAGCCGGTGAATCGTTTTTACTGCGAAATCTTCTCCAACGCCACGTCACGCGTACGCGGGCCCATCAGGCCGATCGACAGCATGACCACGAGCATCGCCAGCGAGATGAACACGAACACGCCGGTCACGCCGAAATTGCGCAACACCGATGCGATCAGGAACGCCGTGAAGATTGCCGAGAAACGGCTCCACGAATACACGAAACCGACGGCGCGAGCGCGAATGCCCGTGGGGAACAGTTCCGTCTGATAAGCGTGATAGCTGTACGACATGATGTTGTTCGCGAGCGTGAGGCCAATGCCCATCGCGATCAGCAGGAACGACGACGTCACCTGCGAGAACACCAGCCCGCACACGATGCCGATGCCCGCGGTCCACACGATGGCGTGCTTGCGCTCGACCTTGTCGGCCATCCACAGGCCGATCAGCGGCCCGATGGGCGCCGCCAGCGCGATCACGCTCGAATAGCCGAGGCTCGTGGTCACGGTGACGCCTTGCTTGATGAGCAGCGTCGGCACCCAGTTGGCGAAACCGTAGAAGCCCACCGTCTGGAAGATGTTGAACAGAATCATCATGATGGCGCGCTTGCGGTACGGCGGCACCCACATGTCGCGGAACGCGCCCTTGGGCACGACCGGCTCCGGCACGCCCGGCGGCGGCAGCGGCTTGCCGTACTCGGCAGCGACCTTCGCTTCAATCGCGCTCAGCACGCGATCGGCTTCTTCCAGACGCCCTTTCTGCGCCAGCCAGCGCGGGCTCTCGGGCAATGCGCGGCGAATCCACCAGACGAACACGGCACCGTGGGCACCGATGAGCACCACCCAGCGCCAGCCTTCCAGACCGAGGAATTCGCGCGGCACGAGCCAGTAAGCGAGAAACGCCACGACCGGCACGGCGGTAAAGCCCACCGCCTGTTCGCACGCGAACGCGCGGCCGCGAATCTGCTTGGGCACCAGTTCGGCGATGTACGTGCCGATGGTGACCAGCTCGACGCCGATGCCGAGGCCGACGATAAAGCGCCAGAAGTTCACGCCCGTGGCCGTCTCCTGAAACGCCATGATGACGTTGGCAACCGTGTACCAGAGCAGCGAGCCGGTGAAGACTGCACGACGTCCGAAACGGTCCGCGAGGAAGCCGCAGGCGATGGTGCCGATGAACAGGCCGGAGAACAGCGCCGCGATGAAACTCGCGACGCCCGTGGTGCCGAACAAGCCCGGCGTGGTCGGCGTCAGGATGCCGCTCTTGACCAGTCCCGGCGCGATATAGCCGGTGTAGAGCAGATCGTAGAGTTCGAAGAAGAACCCGAGGCTCAACAGCACCACCAGTTTCCACACGGTGCGTGTGGGCGGCAGTCGGTCGAGGCGGGCAGAAATCTCACCGGCAGTGAGCGTTGAGGCCGCGCGCGCATGGGCGGCGGCAGAGGTGGCAGGCGAGGAAGGCATCGAAACTTGGGGGGATGGCATGAAAGTCGTCTCCGGGCCTGTCCGGTCATGGCCGAACAGCTTTTTGTCGACGCATCGCCCAGTGACATCACGTTTGAAGCACATGAAACTACGTGGGCGTTGCGTCGCGATACACCATGAATCAACAGGCGCGAGGCCGAAATTCTGCCACGAATGATGTCGCGCCGGTCACCGCTTTCTTCACACTTCTCATGCACAACGAAAATTTGTGATGTTCAGAATCGGCGGCACGACACCGTCGTTGCAAGCACACCACACGGCACATCGTTTCGGTTTCGCTCAACGGCACAGCATCGGCTTCTACTCCAAATTACGCCATGCGCTGAAGCTCGTCGAAGCTCGCAATACGCCCCGCCAATGCACTCGCCGCCACCGTATAGGGGCTCGCAAGCCACACGCTGCCCGGCCCCGAACGCCCCGGGAAATTGCGGTTGATGGCGCTGATGGTGACCTGCTCGCGCGTGGTCGACTGCCCCGGCCCGCAGTTCGCGCAAGCGCCACAGCCGGGCATGATGAGCGTGGCGCCCACGGCTTCGAACGTCTTCAGATAGCCGCGCGATTCGCAGTACGCGCGCACATCCATCGTGCCGAATTGCAGAAACAGCGAGCGCCCCGGTGCTACGCGCATGCCGTGCACGAGCCCCCATGCGAGCACGTCGTGATACGCGTCGAAGTCGTCGCGCTTGCCCGCCGTGCACGAGCCGCCGTAAGCGATATCGATCGACACCGGCGCTTCCAGTGCGCTCAACGCCACACCATTGCCCGGGTCACCGGGGCGCGCGAGCATCGGCGTGAGCGACGTCGCGTCGATGCGGATCACGTCGCGATACACCGCACCGGCATCGCTCGTCATCCACGACTCGACGGTGAAGTCGACACCACGGCGCGTCTTGAGGAAGGCAACCGTCTTCTCGTCGGGCGCGACGATGCCGGTGAATCCTCCCAGCTCCGCCACCATGTTGGTCAGCGTCGCGCGCTCGTCGATGGACATGGCGCGCACGGCGCTGCCGCCGTACTCGAACACCAGACCGATCGCGCCGCCACTGCGAATCGCGTCGAGACGCAGCAAATGCAGCACCACGTCCTTGGCGGTCACGCCCGGCGACAACGCGCCGTCGATCTCGATGCGCAGCGTCTCGGGCACCTTGCAACGCACGTAGCCCGTCGTCCAGCTATTCGCGATGTCCGTGGCCCCTGCCCCGAAGGCGAGGCAACCCAGCGCACCGGCGTGGGGCGTATGCGAATCGGTACCGATCACGATCTGCCCCGGCAGCGCATAACGCTCCGCCATGAGCGCGTGGCAGATACCGTCGGCGCCGGCGTCTCCTGAAGCGCCGTCGACATCGGTCAGTTCGCCATGCGCCAACACGGGATAACGCGCCACAAACTCGCGGTGACCGCTCGTCAGATTCGCCACACCGGGGAGCAAGCCTTGTGTGACGTGCGGGTGACTCTGCGCGGCCAGCACGAGGTGATCCTGAAACGCGATGATGCGCGCCGGGTCGTGCAATGGCGCGGGCTCACCAAACGCCCGATGCATCAAGTGCGCACACATGCCCGTGAAGTAATCGTGCGAGAACCGCCAGTCGACCGCCACGAACACGCCGTCGCCGCGCGCGGCACCGGGCGTGGCCGGATGCAGGCGGCGCGCAATGATCTTCTCGACGAGCGTGCGCGGCGGCGCGTCAGCGGTGGAAGCCGCCGTTGCATTGACTTCATCGGCCACCGGCACGGGCCATTCGGCAAATTTGCTGTAGGCGAGCAGGCCCCCGCTGCGGATGATCTGCTGCGTGAGGGCGTCGCGGCCCTTGAGGAATTCGGTGATGGGAATGGCTTCGCCCGCGAGAATGCGATCGAGCACGCCGAAGTCGGTCGTCGTCAGAATGCCGATGTTGTCGCAGTTCTGCTGATAGATGCGCTCGAAGCTCTCGGCCACGATGAGCCGGATGCCGGCGGACAACTCCGCGAGCGGGCTCGATTCGCGCGATGAGCCCTTGCCGTAGCGTTTGCCGGCGACAGTGACCTGAAAGCCGCCGCGACGAATGTCGTGCTCGCCGATGGGGAGTTCGTTCCCCGCTTTGAAACCGACATAAGGGTAGCGGCCAAGGCGCTCGTCGTATGTGAGCATGACCGTGACGGGCGTGATCTCGTCGGTCGAGACGTTCTCACGCAAGGTGCCGGCCTCGGCGCGGGTGACGATCTCGCCCGCGATCTGCCGGCGCACGATGGCCGGGTCGTCGGACAAGAACAGAATGCGGCCGTCAAAACGAATGATGTCTTCCATGCAGCGATTACCTCCGAAAGACAGCATAGCGGCGGCCTTATGGGCCTGCCGTGCCGTCTTGGCAATCCCGGCATGACGGTTTGCGAAGGCCTGGCCCTCACCTATCCCCCATCACCTTTTACGATGGTTCGCCCTGCTGCCCTTGCCCCTGCGCGAGGAAATTCACCACGGCCGAAGCGGTCGCACTGAGTTGTTCACGCGACGGAAACACCATCCACAGTTGGCGATGGGCCCACTCGTCGGTGAGCGGACGCACCACCACGTCAAGCTTGCCCACATACAACTGGCCAACTTGCTCCGGCGCGATGGCAATGCCCAGCCCGGCGTGCGCCATGCGGCACAGCGCGTCCAGACTCGACACCCGGATCTTGATGCGCAGCGACGCGCCCGCCGCACTCGCCTGCTGACGCAGCAACTGCGTGAGGGCGCTGTTGCCTTGCAGGCCGACGAGCGTTTCGTTCACGCAGGCCGAAAACGGAATCTCACCCGTGCGGGCGGCGAGCGGGTGGCCGACCGGCAGAATCACGGCCAGCCGGTCGCGCCGGTACGGCACCATCGTGAAGGCTTCGATCCCGGCCACGGCGTTGCAGATGCCCACGTCCACGGCGCGTTCACCCACGCGTTGCAGCACTTCATTACTGTGCTGTTCGTCGAGTTCGACGTCCACCGCAGAGAACACGCGGCCGAATGCGGCAAGGTCTTCAGGCAGAAACTGCACGATGGCCGACAGGTTGGCGGCAATACGAACGCTGCCGCGCGCCCCTTCATGGAACTGCGACAGCTCCGCACCGAGGGACTCGATGGTGCCGAGAATGCGCTCGGCGTAGCGGCGTACCGTTTCGCCCACCGGCGTGACGGTAATGCCGCGCTGATGACGCTGAATCAGCGGCAGGCCGACGATGGCTTCGATATCGGCAATACGCCGGCTGATGGCCGACGGCGCGATGAATTCGCGCTCAGCCGCGCGCGCCATGCTCCGCTCCTGGCAGACAGCCACGAAAAGGCGCAAAGAAGTGAGGTCGAGCTTGCGGAGAAGGTTTTCCATACCTGTGCGGCAATACGCCGGAAATGCCGGAAACGCCCGGCTGGCGCGGCCCTACAAGGGGCACGTCTTTTGCTGGACAAACAACGAATCGACGCCTATTATACGCATCGCGTACACAGCCCTGCCGACCCGACCATGAGTGCACAGCAGACTTTCCTGCGCGACGCGATGCGTCGCCTGAACATGACCCGCGACACCTTCGCCGAGCGTATCGGCGTTCGCCGGCGCGCCCTCGACACCTGGCTGCTCCCCGAAGATTCCAGCGAATATCGCACGATGCCGAGCATCGTCGAGAAATTCGTCGGCGAAATCCTCGGCCGTGAAGCGCCGTCTGCGGAATCTACGCAAAGCGCACACAAGCCGCTGCGTGAACGCATGGGTCTCGACGGCAAGCCGCATCTGATCTCCGTCGATCAGTTCTCGCGCGACTCGCTCGAAGAGCTGTTCCACGTCGCCGACATCATGCAACCGATTGCCCGCCGCCAGAAGATCTCGCGCGTGCTCGAAGGTGCAGTGCTCGGCAATCTGTTCTTCGAAGCCAGTACCCGCACCCGCGTGAGCTTCGGCTCGGCGTTCTGCCGACTCGGCGGCTCGGTGTGCGACACCACCGGCTTCACGTTCTCGTCGATGGCCAAGGGCGAGTCGATTTACGACACGAGCCGCGTGATGAGCGGCTATGTCGACGCGCTGGTCGTGCGTCACCCGGAAAAGGGTTCGGTCGCCGAGTTTGCGCGCGCCACCAATATCCCGGTGATCAACGGCGGCGACGGTCCCGGCGAACACCCGAGTCAGGCCATTCTCGATCTGTACACCATCGGCCGCGAATTCTCGCGTCTGGGCAAACTGGTCGACGGCGCCCATGTGGCGATGGTCGGCGACCTGCGCTACGGCCGCACGGTGCACTCGCTGATCAAACTGCTCGCGCTCTATCGCGGCCTGAAGTTCACGCTGATTTCGCCGCCGTCGCTCGAAATGCCGACGTACATTCTCGATCAGATTTCGCAGAACGGCCACGTCATCGTACAAAGCAACTCGCTTGCCGATCTGGCCGGTGCAGATGTGGTCTATGCCACGCGCATTCAGAAAGAGCGCTTTGCCGACGAAGCGATCGAAGGCTACACGCCGGACTTCCAGATCAACGAAGCGCTCATCAACACGTACTGCGACAGCCGCACGATCATCATGCACCCGCTGCCGCGCGACAGCCGCCCGGGCGCCAACGATCTGTCGACCGACCTGAATCACGACCCGCGTCTGGCGATCTTCCGCCAGACCGACAACGGCATTCCGGTGCGCATGGCGATCTTCGCGATTCTGCTCGGCGTGGACAAGCAAGTGCAGCACAGCATGCGCGACGCCACGTGGCGCTCGCCCTCGCATGTCGGCCCGGACGACGCCCTGTTCGACGGACTCGACTGATCCTTCAGTGCCCCGCCCCGCGTTTTTTCGCCGGGGCGGCGGGTCTTTGCGGGTAAAATTGCGTCCGTCGCGAAATACGAACGCTTTTTTGCTTTTGGAGGCCCCTATGCGCCGCAAGACCCTCACCCAATATCTCATCGAACAGCAGCGGGAATACAGCAACATTCCCGCCGAGCTGCGTCTGTTGATCGAAGTCGTTGCGCGCGCGTGCAAGTCGATCAGCCACGCCGTGTCCAAGGGCGCCCTCGGTGGCGTGCTGGGCAGCGCCGGCAGTGAAAACGTGCAAGGCGAAGTCCAGAAGAAGCTCGACGTGATCTCCAACGAGATCATGCTCGAAGCCAATGAATGGGGCGGCCATCTCGCGGCCATGGCGTCGGAAGAGATGGAAGACGTCTTCCACATCCCCAACCGTTACCCGCAAGGCGAATACCTGCTGATGTTCGATCCGCTCGACGGCTCGTCGAACATCGACGTGAACGTGTCGATCGGTACGATCTTCTCGGTGCTGCGTTGCCCGGAAGGCGTGACGGACCCGACCGAGCAGGACTTCCTGCAACCGGGCACGCAACAGGTCGCCGCCGGTTATGCCGTGTATGGCCCGCAGACCGTGCTGGTGCTGACCACGGGTCATGGCGTGAACTGCTTCACGCTCGATCGTGAAATGGGCTCGTGGGTGCTCACGCAAGAAGGCATGCGCATTCCGGAAGACACCAAGGAATTCGCCATCAATATGTCGAACGAGCGCCACTGGTACCCGCCGGTGCAGCGTTACATCGGCGAGTTGCTGCAAGGCAAGGAAGGCACGCGCGGCAAGGACTTCAACATGCGCTGGATCGCCTCGATGGTGGCCGACGTGCATCGTATCCTGACGCGCGGCGGCGTGTTCATGTACCCGGCCGACAAGCGTGATCCGGACAAGCCGGGCAAGCTGCGCATCATGTACGAAGCCAACCCGATGAGCTTCCTCGTCGAACAGGCGGGCGGTGCCGCGACCAACGGCGTGCAGCGCATTCTCGACATTCAACCGCAGAAACTGCACGAGCGCGTGGCGGTGTTCCTCGGCTCGAAGAACGAAGTCGAGCGCGTGACCGGCTATCACCACGAGGCCGACAAGGCGTAAGTGAGGCCGACGGCTTTCGTCATCGCGAGGTTGGCGCACTGCGCGCAAAAAATTTTCGCGATGACGAAGCGCAGGAATTCTGTAATTTCAAGGATTTACGCGGCGCACGCGCGCTGACGACAAAAAATCTCTGAAAAAAGTCGTGACAATCGCGGAAAACCTGCTAATATCTCACTTCTTCGCAGCGCCGGAGTAGCTCAGTCGGTAGAGCAGCTCATTCGTAATGAGAAGGTCGGGGGTTCGATTCCTCTCTCCGGCACCAGCGACTTCTTCAGTCCCTGGTCATGCAAGCAGAAGGTAGTACGTAGTCAACAAGAAAGCCGCTCGATTCCGTCGCGCGGCTTTTTTGTTTTCCACGCTCAATCTCGTACGCGCCAACGCTTGTTGGGGGTAGTTCTGGGGGTATCGTCACCTACCCGCTGTCGATACCCCCACGTGGCTTGCCAGCGAAGCCTTACTCTCCACCCCCCGTCGGCTTGCCGGCATCGGCTTCACCCATCGCGTTGTCATTCGCCCCGTCTTCGTCTTCCGCAGGCTCTGCCATCCACGCGTGATAACCCGCCACGCCCATCTTGCGCAAGAGCGATTCGTTACGTCCGAAGATCTCCTCCGCATCCGGAAACGCCTCCACCGCGCGATCAATACTCGCCTCGCGCAGCAGATGCAGAATCGGGTACGGCGAGCGGTTGGTGTAGTTCTCCGCGTCGTCCGGATCGGTGCCTTCGAACTGATAGTCCGGGTGAAAACTCGCCACCTGCAATTCGCCCTCGAAGCGCAGTTGCTTGAGCATGCGCTCCGCGAAAAACAGCGCGTCGTTGTACTCGTGGAAATCGAGCAGCGCATCGGGCAGGATCAACAGCGTGGTATCGACCGCTTCCGGGTCGGCTTCGGCCAACCACTGCAATTCGCGCTCCAGATCGAGCAGCGCGCCCTCCATGTCGTGCGCATCGCTCACGACATAGCGGATCTGGCGCTTCACATGCACGGCCTTGGCAAACGGGCAAAGATTCAGGCCGATGACGGCGCGCGTGAGCCAATGACGGGTGGCGGCAATCACGGCTGCGGTCGCTTCGGTCTGGGGTTCTGTCTCGGGCGACGTGGCGCCGAGGTCATTCGAATCGGACATGGGCAAGCTACTGGAAAAAAGCATCATGGCGACGCATGAGCGCGGCGCATCAAGGCGACATTGTAAGCGCGTCACGGATCGCACAGAGTCAGCAACGCCACCGCAGGAAACGACAGCCGCGACGCCGGTGCGCTCGCATGATGCCGCTCTCCCTCACCGCATCCATGCCACCTCACGCCGCCATGCCTCGCATCAATCCGTTCATGCCCCCGGTTTCACCCACTGTGTCGCCCGCTGTCCCCTCACGCCGCGCCCGTCACCACCGCCGCAGGACCCAACGCCCACCTCGGGGCGTTAGCAAGACAACCCTTGGCCCACGTACTTTCCGAGTCCCGGGAAGGCCGCATCGGTACGGCATTGCTCACGAGCATTCTCTCGTGCCCCGGGTGCGCTGCTGCCGATGAACTGCTCTCGCTCTGCGCCTTTGCAAGCCTCGAAGGCCAAGCCAGTCGCGACGACACGGGGAAGCTGCGCACGGCCGTGATCTCGCTGCTCACTCGGCCGGTGACGGCCCGCACATTCGATCAGCTCCGGGACACCGGCATGTTCTGCACGGCGCCCCTGCGCGACTGGCCCAGTCGCGACAACCTCGACCTGCTGTTTTCCGATGAAGGGCTGCTGCTCTGGCTCAAGTACGGCGCGACGCCGGATGGCTACCAACGGCTGTTCGTCGATCACTTGAGCCAACAGTTGCACTCACAGGTCGTACCGGACCCCCGTCCCCCGAATCTTGGCCCGGCGTTGCGGGTCCTAGTCGCCGTCGGACGCGACACCGCCGTTGATGTCCCGGATCCGTACCGTATGGGGCACAGCCTGCCCCCGCTCTCGCATCTGTGCGCCACGCACGCGCCTGACTGGCTGCCATTCTTGCTGGACATCAGCCCGTGCGCCAGTCAGTGCGATTCGAGTGGCCGCCCCCTGCTCCACACCGTGCTCGCCTCCGCGACACGCGCTGCCCGCAATGCCGGCGTGACGTCTCACGAGATGAACCGTACGCTGCAAGATCGCATCGGGCTATTGACCGAACACGGTGCCGACATGTCCGTCGTAGATCTGAACGGCATGCCACTCGCCGCGCGCCTTGTCGTCGACGGTTATATCGATGCCGCGCGCGTGGCACTCCAGTTCGGCGCGCCGCCACTGGCGACGGACCGGGAAATGAACTCGGTGTTGCATCACCTCGCCCGAACCCTACGCCCCGAATCCACGCAGTACAGCGCGGCGATCATTGCGATCGTAGCGGCACTGGCCGCCGGCGGCGATATCCTTAGCGTCAACGCCAGCGGGGAAACGGCCATCGACCTGCTCCCTGAATTTCAGCGCAAGCATTTCATCTTTCTCGCGTCGCACTATGCGCGTTGGACAGGCGCCGGTAACCGCGGCTGAGCGGCGGCCCGATATCCGGCTTGCCCGGCGCGTATCGCCATCGCTTGTGCGTCAGCCCCTGAGCGCCAGTCCACCGTGGCGCTCGCGCAGATAAGCGCCCACAAAACCGTTGAGCTCCCGGCGTACCTCGGGCGAACCGAGTTCACCGCGCGATACCGCCGCATGCACGACCCCTTCGACTGCGGCAGCAAGCACTCTCGCCGCAACGGCGTCGCGCGGTTCGCACGCCGCCTGCCCGTCCGGCACGATCAGCGCCTGATAGCGGCGCAGATACTCCACGTCGAAGGCCTGCGTACGGGTCGAGAGTGGCACCTCCTCAAGCAACACGTGATGCATACGCTGGTCACCTGCGTGAATCCGGATGACGCCGTCGATCAGGTCGGCAACGCGCGTGTCGAGGCGCGTCGGTACTTGCGGCGCGTCCGGATCGGGCAGAACAGCGAGTACGGCGTCGAGATGGCGCTCCCGAATCGCCTCGGCCAGCGCCAGCTTGTCGGGGAAGTATTGATACAACGAGCCAATGCTCGCACCGGCGACGTTGGCGACTTCGTTGGTATTGAATTTGGCCCAGCCGCGCGCGCCGAGAACGCGAGCCGCCGCTTCGATAATCGCATCGACCGTCGCCCGCGAACGCTGCTGTCGCGGGACTCTGCGGGCTGCGACCGGCCCTGAGGAAAGGCGAGTAGGCATGGCGGGGGTTCCACGCAAAAATTCCAATATACCTGCGTCGATTCCCGAGCGCATGTTGCCCCTGCTTTTGCCACGGACTTTGCCATGTCAGCCCTGCCCCGCACCACCCGAGAAGTCACGCTCACAGCCCATCCCGAGGGCACGCTGACCTCGTCATATTTCGCACTCACCGACCGCTCGCTGCCGCCGCTGGCACCGCACGAAGTGCTCGTGCGCAACCGATGGTTTCGTGTCTCGATCTCCACACGGCTGATGGCCAGCCGCGAAGCCACGGCCATCAAGGGTATTCCGTTCCCCACACTCAAACCCGGCGACGCGCTCGCCGACGGCGCGATTGGCGAAGTGATCGCCGCCACGCCGGAATCCGGCCTGACGCCGGGCATGATCGTCTCGCATTGGCTCGGCTGGCGCGAACACGCCGTGGTTGACGCGCGGCAGTGCAAACGGCTGCCGGGCGGGCCACTCGACCCCGCTGCCTATCTCGGCCATGGCTGGACGGCCTACGCCGCGCTCACGCGGGGTATCACGGTGAAACGTGGCGACACCGCGCTGGTCTCAAGCGGTGCCGGTGCCATCGGTTCGATGGCCGGTCAGATCGCCCGCCGCCTCGGCGCAGCACGTGTCATCGGCAGCACCGGCAGTGCCGAGAAAGCGGGCTGGATGACGCAGGCCCTCGGCTACGACGCCGTAATCGTGCGCAACGGCAAACCCTTCGCGACCCAACTGGCCGAAGCCGCACCCGACGGCATCGACGTCTTCGTCGATATGGTCGGCGGCGAGCAATTGACCGCCGCCGTTGCACAAGCCCGCGACGGGGCGCGCTTCGCGATTCTGGGCGCACTCGGTGCCGAGTTGCACGCGAACCACTCCACGTCGGTGGCGCCGACCGAAATCGACGCCTTCCAGTTACCGATCAAAGGCATCACGCTGCGCGGCTACAGCGCGGACGACGACAAGGACGTCTTCGACGAATGGATCAAGCGTCAGAGCGCGTGGCGGCTCGACGGCAGCTTTCACCTGCCGTGCACGATGTTCCACGGCCTGGAGAACGCACCGCTCGCCTTGCAGGAAGCCTGCGCGGGCAAGCTCAAAGGTGTGGTGCTGGTCGAGTTGTGAGCAAGCCCCCTTGAGATACGACCTATACCCCATCCCCCTCTCATCCCCTGATCGAATGGAGTCCAGCATGTTGAGTACAAACGTCGCGATCGTGTTTCACAGTCGCTATGGCCACACGGCGCGACAAGCCGCCGCCGTCAAGGAAGGTGTCGAACGCGCCGACGGTGCGAGCGCCCTCCTGATTCCCTGCGAAACCGCGCCCTCGCGCTGGGACGATCTGGAACAGGCCGACGCCATCATCTTCGGCGCGCCGACCTTCATGGGCGGCACGTCGGCAGAATTCAGAGTCTTTGCCGAAGCCACGTCGAACATCGTCATGACGAAAGGCTACGTGTGGCAAGACAAGATCGCTGCGGGCTTTACCAACTCCGGCGCACACGCCGGTGACAAACTCGCCACCCTCATCCAGATGGCGCTCTTTGCCGCGCAGCACGGCATGCACTGGGTGAACCTCGGTCTGCCGCCCGCAAACAACTCCACGCAGGGCTCGGCGAACGATCTCAACCGCCTCGGCTTCTGGCTAGGCGCGGCAGCCCAATCGAACACCGATCAGGGCCCCGATCTGGCACCGCCCGCAGCGGACCTCGCCACCGCACGTCATCTCGGCGAGCGCGTCGCCCAGACAGCCCTTCAGTTCGCACGCGGACGTATCGCCCAACACGTGCCGGGGCTGTCTACTGCGTCGGCGCTCGCCTGACGCTTCGCATCTGCCGTGGGAAAGCGCACCGAATCCCCCTCGCCTGAGATGCGGCATTTGGGCGCACCCTTAAAGATGCATTTTATTTACATCTTATAATCACTCCGTGGTGCGCGACGTCTGAAGCCCTCAGCGTCGCGCCCGTGACAGAACTCATAACACTTCGGAGTGTGCCCCATGCTTTCCGCTGCTTCCCGCCCGTATATCGACGCCAGCGTCCCGGTGCTGCGCGACCACGGACTCGCCATCACGCGACATTTCTACGCCAGCATGTTCGAGGCACATCCCGAACTGCGCGATCTCTTCAACATGGGGAATCAGGCCAGCGGCGCGCAGCAGCAATCGCTCGCGTCGGCGGTGTTTGCCTACGCGGCCAACATCGACAACGCTGCTGCGCTGGCGCCCGTGATGGAGCGCATCGTTCACAAGCACGTCTCGGTCGGTATCACGCCGGCCCATTACCCCATCGTCGGGCGCCATCTGCTGGCCGCCATCAAGGACGTGCTGGGCGAGGCCGCGACGCCTGAGTTGATCGCCGCGTGGGACGAAGCGTACTGGCTGCTGGCGGGGGAATTGATCGCAGCCGAGGCGCGTCTCTCCGAGCGCACGCAGGCACCGCTGGGCGCGCTGCGCGAACTGGTCGTGACCGACGTCGATCGCGAGACCGAGCACATCGTTTCGTACTATCTGCAAACGCCGGAAGGCACCTCGCCGGGCGAGTTCGTGCCGGGACAATATGTGAGCGTGGCCGTCACGCTGCCGGACGGCCTGCATCAGCGCCGCCAGTACAGCCTGTCGGATTCGCCCACGGCGCCGCACTGGCGCATTACCGTCAAGCGCGAAGATGCGTCGAACGGCAAACCGGCCGGACAAGTTTCGAATTGGCTGCACGTCAATCTGAAGGCGGGCGATCGTATTCAGGTGAGCCCGGCGTATGGCGAATTCACGACGGCGCTGGACGCCGCCCATCCGCTGGTGCTGTTGAGTGCTGGCGTAGGTATCACGCCGATGATGTCGATGCTCGCCACGCTGGCGGCCAACGGCTCGCGCCGCGAGATCGTGTTTGCTCACGCGGCGCGTAACGCCGCCCACGTGGCACTGCGCCGTCAATGGCTGCATGCCGGTACGCAATTGCCGCATCTGCGCGTCGCCACGTTCTTCGAGACGCCGTTGGCGAGTGAGTGCGAAGGCACTGACTACACCTTCGCCGGGCGCATGGATGTGACCCGTCTGCCGTTGCCCGAGGGCGCTGAATACCTGCTGTGCGGCCCGACGCCGTTCATGCAGACGCAATGGCGTGCACTGCGCGATCAGGGCGTGCCTGCCGAGCGCATCCATCGCGAAGTGTTCGGTCCGGAAGCGCTCGATCTGGGCTGATTTCAGTCGATCAGCTTGCCCGCCGCGTCGTAGAACGGGTGCGTGCCACCGGCATCATCGACGAAGCCAAGGTGTGACACGAGACCGCTTTGCGGCGTGTACCGGTGCAGTTGGAACGCAGGCGGGTCGAGCACCCACGCAGACGGACCGCCCTCGCGCAAGTCGAGGGCGACCTGATGCGCAGGCGACGGGCACACGCTGGCAATGGTGCCGGCAAAGCGCGTGTGAATCGGACGATGCACGTGGCCGCAGATGAGTCGCTCCACGTTATCGAAGCGACGCACGACAGCGGCCAGCTTGGCCGCATCGCCCGCATCAAGCGCCTGCACGTCCATATGTTCGATACCGCAGGCGAACGGCGGGTGATGCATGGCGATCACCGTCGGCGTCGCCGTATCGGCGGCGAGTGTTGCTTCGAGCCAGTCGAGCCGCTCGTCGCACAGACGGCCGCCGCCATTGGGCGGGTCTTGCGTATCGAGCGCCACCAGCCGCAGCGGCCCGAACATCGCCGTGTACTGCACGAACGCGCCCGGCTTGCCGAGATACGTGTGTTCCGGAAACACTTCGCGCAGGGCGTCGCGGCCATCGTGATTGCCGATAACGAGGTAGTACGGCATTGCCAGCGGCGTCAGCAGGCGGCGCAGGTGTTCGTATTCTTCGCGAGCACCAAAGTCGACCAGATCGCCCGTCAGCACCACAAAGTCGGGGCGCGGCACGAGGGTATTCAGACGCGCCACACAGCGCTCGAGATAGGCGGCGGTATCCACACGCCGATAGGCCAGTTTGCCGGGCCGTTTGATGTGAAGGTCGCTGATTTGCGCGAACAGCATGAGCGGGTTATCCGTGAAGCGTAAAGACATGAGCGGCAGGCAACGACAGGCCCACCGGGTCGCCGACGCGGCATTCGCGACGGCTCGAAACTTCGACCAGCACCGCGCCCGCCGGTGACACCCCACCGACAGTGAGACGGGTGCGATCGCCGAGAAACTGCACGGCTTCGATTTTTCCGACGAGCGGCGCATCGACCGGCGGCACCACAATGGCGTCTTCCGGGCGGAAATACAGCTCTTGCGCATCGGCGCGCACGTCCGGGCACGCCAGCCGTCCGCCTTCCGTATGGAAGTGCCCCTCGCGCCACACCCCGGCAATGCGATTGAGCGTGCCGACGAAGTTCGCCACGTGGCGCGACGCCGGTTGGTAATAGATGTCGCGCGGCGCGCCAATCTGTTCGATACGCCCGGCACTCATCACCACGATGCGGTCGCCCAGCGCCATCGCTTCGTCCTGATCGTGCGTGACATACACCGTCGTCACCCCCAGACCGCGCAGCAGACGGTCCATATCGGCGCGCACGGTTTCGCGCAGCTTCGCGTCCAGCGCGGTGAGCGGTTCGTCGAGCAGCAGCACGCGCGGTTCCGGCGCGAGCGCACGGGCCAGCGCCACGCGTTGCTTCTGACCGCCCGAGAGTTGCGCAATGGCGCGGTCGGCGTAGGGCGTCAGGTGCACGAGGTCGAGCAATTCGTCCACGCGCTTGTCGACCTGCGCCGACGGCAGCCCGCGCAACTTCAGCCCGTAGGCCACGTTGCCACGCACCGTGAAGTTGGGGAACAACGCGTAGTTCTGGAAGACCATGCCCACGCGGCGCTTTTCGATCGGCAGACGGGTGACGTCCTCATCGCCAAAGCGCACGCGCCCGCCCGCATCGGGGCGCTCAAGGCCTGCGATCATGCGCAGCGTGGTGGTCTTGCCGCAGCCCGACGGGCCGAGCAGCACCAGTGTCTCGCCTGCGCCGATCGTCAGATCGAGCGGCTGCAACACCGTGTTGCCGTTGAACGTCTTGGCACAGCGTTCGAGATGGATCGGAATCGAAGTCAGTTTCATCGCAATTTCCTTGGCATGCTTTGTGTGCAATGGCGCGTGCGTGTGCTTGTGCGTATCAAGTACGGCCGCGCGCATTGCGAACCTTGGCGCGCTGCGCCGTCATCTGCATGACGACGAGCAGCGGCACGATCAGCACGAAAAACACCGCCGTATAGGCGCTGCCGATCTCCAGACGCAGCGACGCATACGCGTCAGCCAGCCCCACGGGCAGCGTCTTGGTATCGGGCGTGTGCAGCATCCACGTCAGGTTGAATTCACCGAGCGAGAGCGTCACCACGATGAGCGCCGCCGCCACGATCTCGCTGCGGATATTGGGCAGCACCACCGTCATGAAGCGGCGCAGAAAGGTCGCGCCGAGACTCGCTGCGCCCTCTTCCATCAGCTTGATGCGCGAATCGGCACACGCAGCCGCCACGGCACGCACCATGAACGGCAGCGTGAAGATCACGTGCCCCACCACGATGAACGCGAGGCTCTGGCGGAAGTCGCGCATGCCGCCATACACGCTGATCAACGCCAGCGCACTGGCCAGCCCCGGCAGGGCGATCGGCAGCGTCAGCAGCTCTTCGATCCAGCGGGCCATGCGGCTATTCCAGCGCGCCAGCACGTAGCCGGCCGGAACACCCAGCAGCGTCACGAGAATGAGCGTGGCCGCGCCGACGTACAGCGAGTTGAGAATGGCGTCGTGATAGTCCTGCCAGACCTGAATCACCCACTTGAACGTGAGACCGGCCGACGGACCCCGGAAGTAATTGACCGACAAACCGGCGAGCACCGACATGCCGACCGGCACCAGCAAGAACGCGCACATCAGCAGCGTGAGCAGCAGTTGCAGCGTGAAAAGGGTTTTCTTGAGCATGGGGATCAGCCTCCGGCGGCAACCGTCTGCCCGGCGAAATTACGCGCGAGCATCAGCACGGCCCATGTGACGATGCCGAGAATCACCGAGAGCGCCGCCGCTGTCGCCACATTCGCGTTAAGCGTGAACTCGGTGTAGATGGTCATCGGCAACACGTCGATGTCGGTCGCGAGCGTGAACGCGGTACCGAAGGCACCGACCGAGGTCGCGAAACACATCGCGCCCGATGCGATCAGTGCGGGGGCGAGCGCCGGCAGCGTGACGTCGCGCAGAATGGCAAACGGCCCGGCGCCGAGCGATGACGCCGCTTCCGAGAGCGAATGATCGAGCGACTCCGCAGCGGCCATCACGGCGAGGATCACGCGCGGAATCGAGAAATAGAGATAGCCGAGGAACAGCCCGGCCAAAGAATACGCAAACACCAGCTTGTGACCGACGAGCTTGAGCGTCAAATCGCCGATCAGCCCCTGCCGTCCCGCCAGCATGATGACCATGAAGCCGACCACCACGCCGGGGAACGCCAGCGGCAACGTGAGCATCGACACGAGAATCGATTTGCCCGCGAAGTCATGCCGGGTGAGAAAGAGGCCTGCGACGAGCGACAACGCGAGCGTGGCGAGTGTGACCAGTGCCGAGAGCACCACCGTTTGCCACAGACTGTCGAGATACCGCGCGTTGGTGAGAATGGCGCGGTAGGTCTCGAACGCATGACCGTCGCCGCTCACCTGCACGAGCGCGGCCATCGGCAACAGCCAGAAGGCCAGAAACACCGCCAGCGCAGGCAGCAGGAGTGCCACACGCCAGGCGCGCGGCAGGGTCAGGTCACGCATCGTCTCGTTCCTCTTCCTCAGTCCCGTAGGGCGTGCTTAGCGCACGTTCTTCAGATATTGCTGACCGAACGCATCCTGCTGGTCGGCGAGCTTCTGAAGGTCAACCGGCTTCACCCGTGCATAGTCGGTGGCCGGCAGGAACTTGGCCGCCACGTCGGCCGGCATCGTGCTGGCACGCACCGGACGCAGGAACGCTTGCGACCAATGCGCCTGACCCTTGTCCGAGAGCGTGTAGTCGATGACCTTCTTGCCGTTGTCCGCGTGCGGGGCGTTCTTCACGAGCGCGATCACGTACGGCAGCGACACCGTGCCTTCCATCGGAATCACGAACTGCACGTTGGCGCGGTCCTTGTAGATGGCGCGATAGGCGTTGAAGTCGAAGTCGATCAGGATGGGGATCTCACCCGAGAGCACGCGCGCGTAGGCCGTTTGCTTCGGCACGATCGGCGCGTTGGCCTTGAGCTTCTGGAAGAAGCTGATGGCCGGGGCGAAGTTGTCCATCGAGCCGCCCAGTGCCTGATTGGCCGCAATCGCTGCGGCGTAGCCGGCGAAGGCGCTGCTCGGGTCCAGATAGCCCACCATGCCGCGATATTCCGGCTTGAGCAGGTCGGCCCACGAACGCGGCACCGGCTTGCCTTCCAGCGCATCGCGGTTCACGAAGAAGCCGACCGTACCCGAGTGGATGGTGGTCCACAGGCCGTTCGGGTCCTTCAGATTGGCCGGCACCTGATCCCAATGGGCCGGCTTGTACGGGGCGAGCAAGCCCTTCTTGCCGGCTTCGATCGCCGACGTGATGCCGAGGTAGACGATGTCGGCCACCGGCGCCTTCTGTTCCGCGATCATCTGCGCAACGGCCTGGCCCGAGTTCTTGTTGTCGAGCGGCACACGAATGCCGGTGTCTTGCGCAATGGCCTTGACCTGACCGGCCCAGTCCGCCCATTCCGGCGGGCAGTTGTAGCAGATTGCCGTCTGCTGGGCGTGCGCGGCGCCAGCGCCGAGCAGGGTGAAAAGCGCCAGCGTGCGGGCGGCGCGGGTGATCCAAAGCTTCATTTCTGTGGGCTCCTGAGCGTCTGACCATTGGCGGCACTCGCGTGCTGCCGGGTAGGTGCGGTCGGTACTGCGTTGCTGTCGATGTTGACGATTCGGGCCTTGCGGCCTGATGCCTGATTGCCTCGGCCGTCGCTGCGCTCTCTGCCACGAAGTGATGGAGCGAGTCGCCGGCCAATTTCCTTGTCGATGCTTTGTGCTGCTGTCCTGCCTGAAACGTGTTGCTTGAAACCTGATGTCACTTGCGCGGCGGCGGCGCCACCGTGCCGCCCCGGCGAATCGCGTGCGGCAGGATTAGCGCGTGGCTCATCTCTGCCGTCGCTGACGTGGGCGAAGCGCCGCCGGCCGGCCGGCCCTCGATCTGAGCGAGCAGCCGTTGTGCGGCGTGCCGGCCAATCTCCACGCTGGGTTGCACCACGGTGGCAAGCGTCGGCGAGAGCAGCTCACCCACGGCCAGCCCGTCGAAGCCGAGCACGGAGATATCGTCGGGTACCCGCAGCCCGGCCTCACGCAACGCGCGCATGACGCCGAGCGCCAGCAGATCGTTCGAGCAGAACAACGCCGTGGGACGTGCGCCGTCGCGCTCGCGCTGCGCCAGCCACTCGCGCACCCGCTCGCCACGTGCACCACTGTTGAAATCGATTTCGAAGGCCGGCAGCGGCGTGAGCCCGGCGGCCTGCATCGCGTCGCCATAGCCGAGAAAGCGGCGCTTGGCGCGATCGGACGCGTGCAGCGCCCCGGTCACCATGACGATGTCACGATGCCCTGCCTCGATCAGCATGGCCACGCCTTGCGCGGCGGCGGCGCGATTGTCGACTGAGACACATGGCCGGTTCGGGGCGTCGTTGTAGACCAGTTGGCACGCCACGCCTTCGGCGGCGAGGTCGTCGACGAGCGCGCTGTGTTCGGCGTCGGCCAAGGTGAGCAGCAGGCCGTCCACGCGCTGTTGCAGCAGCGTCTCGATGGCGTTGCGCTCACGCTCGGGGTCGTATTGGGTCGTGACCAGCAACAGGCGGCGGCCGGTGCCGTCGATGGCGGCTTCGATGCCTTCCAGACAATCGGCAAACACCGGGTTGCCCAGCGTCGGCAGCATCACCCCGATGAGGCCGGTGCGCTCGCCGCGCAACTGGCGGCCCAGCGCATTGGGCCGGAATTTCAACTCGGCGGCAGCCGCCTGCACACGGGCAAGCGTCTCCGGACGCACCAGTTGCGGCGAATTGAGCGCACGTGACACGGTGGCGATCGAACAGCCCGCGCGTTGCGCGACATCCCGGATATCTGCCAAGCCAAGTCTCCTCTTGTGGTGCCGCGCGGCGAATCGGCCCATTGGGGCAATATCGACCGTTAGCGGCTTTTGCGTAAATGTAAACGTTTACGAAAACGTTTTCACTCCGGGATTCTATGGAGACATTGTGATGAATTGATGACAGCCGGCCGCCCTTTTTCGCCGCCGCCGAAGCCCGGGGATGCGACCTATACTGAAATTCCCCATGCATCGGGCGTGACGGCACCCCCACCCACTACGACCGGGATTGGCCATGAACGAATATCACTTCCTCACCTTGTGGCGGCTCACTGCACCGCTCGAAGAAGTCTGGGACACCATTCGCGACGTCGACCACTGGGCCCGCTGGTGGCCCTGCGTGCGCGAAGTCCAAACGCTCGATGCCGGCGGAGCCGATGGCGTGGGTGCCTTGCGGCGTCTGACGTGGCACGGCGCGCTGCCCTACTCGCTCACCTTCGACACGCGGGTCACACACGTCGAATCGATGCGTGAAATCCGGGTGGAGGCCAGCGGCGATGCGGAAGGCACCGGCCTGTGGCGGTTCGACACCGAGGGGTCGATTACCGTCGTTCGCTATGGATGGGATGTGCGCACCAACCGTGCATGGATGAGCAAGCTGGCACCGCTCGCCCAGCCGTTATTCCGTTGGAACCACAATTACGTGATGCGCCGTGGCGGTGAAGGGCTTGCTGCCGTGCTCAATGCGCATCTGGTGGAATGCCTCGATACGGACCTGCCGCCTGCCGCCATTGGCGAAGACCGCACGCCGCGCGACCTGCGCGCCGCCCGTGCCCGGGCCAGTCATGACGGGCGGTGACGCGCTGTCGCATTCCTCAGGGCGGTGACGTGTTGGCCGTGTCACGCGTCAGTCTGGCGCGACGCATTCTGAACAGGTACGTCGGCGGCAGCGTGGCTGCACGTCTGATCACCGAGATATCCAGACCGACACATTCGTGATCGAGGCTTTCGAGCGGCCTGCCCTGTGCGTGACAGACCATCACTTCGTTCAGGGCGATTATCGACGTCACCTCTTCAAACTGTCGCGAGTCGATATGGCGCGACTTCGCAAACCCTGACGCGGCCTCCACCCGGTCTTCTCTCACCTCGTAACGTGCTGCCGTTGCATCCCACGCCACGAGATCGTCGAGACAGACCAATCGCCCATTCCAGGTTTCACGAAGCCCCCGCTCGACATGCGCGCGAGTCGCCATGTCGTTGGTCAGGAACGTTGCCAGTGCCGATTTGGGAACGCCCCACGCGTTGAGTTCACGCCAGAGGTCACGCGCGGGGGCGAAGCGCCGGCGTGCAAACAGGTAGCGCGCGAGATCCCGGGTTCGCATCAGCGTTGGCGACGATGCGTGAAACATCGGGATGCCCTCCGGACACCACGCCAGCGAAGCGATGTCGGGCGGCGCAGACGCGGCGGGTTCGCATTCCGAAGCGGCCGAAACCGCAGAGTATGTGGAACCTGTCGTGTGGGCCCGGGTGGAGACCGGCACCGGTGGTGGCGTTGGGGTACGTACCAGACGTTGCAGATAGCCGGAGAGGTCCAGTTCAAACGCGTCGACGTCCTCAGTACGCAGTGGCGGCAGTGCCTCGACTTGCCAATGCCAGCGCAATGGGCCCTCGTTCGTTGATGTGGAAGCCCGCCCTTGCGCAGTCTGCGCTCGCTGACATTGCCGGGCTGCGGCGCCTGCCCAAGCTAGCGCGCGGTCTTCGGGGACAGTACCGCTGCGTTGTCTGACTTCGCAACGTGCAAAATCGAAATGACTGAGCGTGAGGTGCAACCTGCGGGTTGGCGCACAACTCGCCCCCGCCTCCCCCGCCGGGGGCGGTGAGATAGGTGAGGTCGGTGAGGTCGGTGAGGTCGGTGAGCTTGGTGCAGGCATCAACGGACCGGGCGTTGAGAAGCGAATCACCCAGACGCCGACGTCGTGTTTCCACGGGGCCACGCTAACCGTCGGATAACGAGGGCTGATGAGATCGACGTGCGATTGCAGCACGCTGGCAAGGGCCTCGGCGAATAACTGGTGGATCGTCGCTTCGCTGGGCGGCGTATCGAGACCGTGAACGGTGGCGGACGCCGGAAGGCGAGGCATGGCAGTCTGATGCCGGGTCTGCGAGGACACGCGGGCAACGCCCGATCGGGGGCGATTCGGATAGGTAGAAAGATAGGGAGAAAAGCGGTCGGCACCGGGTGCCGCAGAGCAGGCAGGTTTCATTGAGGCGGGTCGGGATGGGCGCAGACGGCGCGGAAAACGACGCGGCACCCGAGCCTCAGAACGTGAAGCTCAAGCTAACCCAGCCATCGGCAGCCCAAGAGAAAAGAGCGCCAATTCTCGGTGTGGCCCCCTGGAAGCGCTGTTGACATCCGTCTGATGGCTTTCGGGCCAAGCCCCTTGCGGCAGATGTCGATATTCCACAAAGGAATAGACACCACTCCAGATTTCATTATTTTTTATATCGCTGGATGCCTAGACTGGAGGGCATCTGGCGGTGGCTGTCGCCTGCTACCGCGTGACGCTCCCGGCGACACGCCCGCCCAAGCGCCACCGCCCCGCAAAACACTAATGTATCTGGAGACCTCGTGAGCCTTGCGACCCCGCCGCTGCTGCGGCACTACGTGGATGGTGCGTTCATCGCCACCGATCGTCAGTTCGATAACGTGAGCCCTGTCGACGGCCGGCTCATCGCGAAGGTTTGCGAAGCCGATGCCGCCATCGTCGACCGCGCTGTCGTCGCCGCCCGCCGCGCCCTGCACGAAGGCCCGTGGGGCAAGACCACCCCGGCCGAGCGCGCCGCGGTGCTGCATCGCATCGCCGACGGTATTCAGGCACGCTTCGACGATTTCGTCGCCGCTGAAGTCGCCGACACCGGCCGTCCGGTCGAACAGGCCCGCACGCTCGACATCGCGCGCGGCATCGCTAACTTCCGCATGTTCGCCGATCTGATCAAGACGGCGGGCACCGAGATGTACGAGATGCGCGCGGCCGATGGCGGCGACGTGATGAACTACGTCACCCGCAAGCCGCTCGGCGTCATCGGCATCATCTCGCCGTGGAACCTGCCGCTGCTGCTCTTCACGTGGAAAGTGGCACCGGCGCTCGCCATGGGCAATTGCGTGGTGACCAAGCCGTCGGAAGAAACCCCGTCGTCGGCCACGCTGCTCGCCGAAGTTATGGACGCCGCGGGCGTGCCGCCCGGCGTGTTCAACCTCGTGCACGGCTTCGGTCCCAACTCGGCGGGCGAATTCCTCACCAAGCACCCCGATGTCTCTGCGATCACGTTCACCGGTGAGTCGCGCACGGGCAGCGCCATCATGAAAGCCGTGGCCGATGGCGTGAAGGAAATCTCGTTCGAACTCGGTGGCAAGAACGCCGCCGTCGTGTTCGCCGATGCCGACTTCGACGCCGCCGTCGACGGCGTGGTCCGTTCGTCGTTCACCAACGCCGGCCAAGTCTGTCTGTGCTCCGAGCGCGTGTATGTCGAGCGTCCGATCTACGAACGCTTTGTCGCGGCGCTGGCCGAGCGCGCCGCTGCCCTGCGCATCGACGCCCCGGACGCGCAAGGCGTGCAGATGGGCCCGCTCGTCTCGCGCAAGCATCGTGAAAAAGTGCTGTCCTATTACAAGCTGGCCGTCGAAGAAGGCGCGACTGTCGTCACCGGTGGCGGTGTCCCCGTGTTTGGAGATGCCCGCGACGAAGGTGCGTTCGTACAGCCGACCGTCTGGACCGGCCTGCCCGATACGGCGCGCTGCGTGCGCGAAGAAATCTTTGGCCCGGTGTGCCACGTCGCGCCGTTCGACAGCGAAGACGAAGTCATCCGCCGCGTGAACGACAGCGACTACGGTCTGGCCGGCTGCGTGTGGACGACAAACCTGTCGCGCGCGCACCGTGTGGCGCGTCAGTTCCAGACCGGTCTCGTGTGGGTGAATACGTGGTTCCTGCGCGACCTGCGCACGCCGTTCGGCGGCGTGAAGCTGTCGGGGCTCGGGCGCGAAGGCGGGCGTCACTCGCTCGACTTCTATTCCGAAATCACCAACATCTGCATCAAACTCTGACCTGACAATGTGAGGCGACGGCGCGGGGGCTATCGATGGGGGTCGATACCCCCGCGCCCGTGCGCCGCACGCTGACAAAACAACAGAAGCCCACGAAAAAACACGGAGACGCGTCACCCATGAGCGCAACGCAATCGCAAGACACCCAAGCCCGCGTCGTCGCGGGCAAGGCCAAGCCGCGCGGCAAATTCCCGCACATCAAGCGCGCGGGCGACTTCCTGTTCGTCTCGGGCACCAGCTCGCGCCGGCCCGACAACAGCTACGCCGGTGCGCAGGTCGATGCGCTGGGCGTGACCCAGCTCGACATTCGCGAACAGACCCGCGCCGTCATCGAGAACATTCGCGACATCCTCGCGAGCGAAGGCGCGACGCTGGCCGATGTGGTGGAAGTGGGCTCGTTTCTCGTGAACATGAACGACTTCGGCGGCTATAACGAGGTGTACGGCGAATACTTCGATGAGAACGGCCCCACGCGCACCACCGTGGCCGTGCACCAGTTGCCGCATCCGCTGCTGCTCATCGAGATCAAGTGCGTGGCGTACTCGCCGCGCGCACGCTGAACAAGGCGAGACAGACAAGCGCCCACGAGCAAGAAATTCAACGCGACATGATTCGGGAGACAGCATGTTGACGTACGGCAAACCCTTCAATTTCCAGCACTGGATCGACGAGCATGCCCATCTGCTCAAGCCGCCGGTCGGCAACCAGCAAGTCTGGCAGGACAGCGACTTCATCGTGACCGTGGTCGGCGGCCCCAACCACCGCACCGACTATCACGACGATCCGCTCGAAGAATTCTTTTATCAGTTCAAGGGCAACGCGTGGCTCAAGCTCTGGATCGATGGCCGTGAAGCGCGTGTCGATCTCAAGGAAGGCGACATCTTCCTGCTGCCGCCGCACGTGCGCCACTCGCCGCAACGCCCCGAGGCCGACAGCCTGTGTCTGGTCATCGAGCGCCAGCGTCCGGCGGGCCTGCTCGACGGCTTCGAGTGGTATTGCCTGAAGTGCGGCACGCAGGTGCATCGCGTCGAGGTGCAACTGAAGAGCATCGTGACCGACCTGCCGCCGCTGTTCGACGCGTTCTACGGCAGCGAGACATTGCGCCGTTGCCCGAGCTGCGGCGAGATCCACCCGGGGCGCGCTGCATCAGCCCCGGCGGCGGCCTGACGCGGCGCCCGTCGACCTCGGCCCCCGGCCCTACGCCCACTACCCGACAGAACAAGTCACTTCATGAAGAAAATCGACATGCACGCCCACTTCTTCCCGCGTATCACGCAGGAAGAAGCGGCCCGACTGGACGCCGCCACCGCGCCGTGGCTGCGCATTGACGAGAACGGCGAGACCGGCAACATCATGCTCGCCGACAAAGCCTTCCGCCCGGTCTATCGCGCGCTGTGGGACCCCGCGCTGCGCATCGAAGAACTCGACCGCCACGGGATCGACCTGCAAGTGGTCTGCGCGACGCCGATCATGTTCGGCTATCGCTACGACGGCCATGCCGTGATGGACTGGGTGCAGCGCATGAACGATCTCGCGCTGGAGCACTGCGCCTATGCGCCCACGCGCCTGAAGGCGATGGCGCAAGTGCCCTTGCAGGACCTCGATCTGGCTTGCGCCGAAGCCTCGCGCGCCAAGGCCACCGGCCACGTCGGCGTGCAGATTGGCAATCACCTCGGACCGAAAGACCTCGACGACGAACATCTGGTCGCGTTTTTGCGGCACTGCGGCAACGAGCACATCCCCGTGCTGGTGCACCCGTGGGACATGATGACCGATGGCCGCATGAAGAAATGGATGATGCCTTGGCTCGTGGCCATGCCCGCCGAGACGCAGCTCTCCATCCTGTCGCTGATTCTCTCGGGAGCGTTCGAGCGCCTGCCGCGCTCGCTCAAGCTGTGCTTCGCTCACGGCGGCGGCGGCTTCCCTTACCTGCTGGGCCGCGCCGAGAACGCGTGGCATTGCCGCGACATCGTGCGCGCCGACAGCCCGCATCCGCCGTCTCATTATCTGGACCGCTTTTACGTAGACAGCGCCGTGTTCGATCCGCGCGCCCTGCGCCTGCTGGTCGACACGATGGGCGTGGAGCGCGTCATGCTCGGCTCGGACCACCCGTTCCCGCTCGGCGAACAGGAGATCGGCAAGCTGGTGGCCGATCAGCCGGGGCTGGACGCTCACGCCCGCGAACGCATTCTGGCCGGCAACGCCCGGGAGTTCTTCGGGCTGTAACTGGTGCTTTCCCGAGGTGTTTTTGAAATTGCTTGCCTACGTAATAGGCGTCGTTTAGGCTGGGCACTGAAATATTTGATGCTTAAACAATTTAACGTAAGCCATCGAAATAACGCCTACGTATGACCGACGTGCCCGGCTGACGATGACCGCCATGAAGAAGCGCTCAGGTCGCCCGGCACGCCCCCTCTGCTCACAGTGTTTGCCAGTTCCGGAACTTAGTTTGGAGACCATGATGACGGGAACGAAGACCACGCAACGCAAAACGATCGCAGTCCTGGGCGCTATTGCCGCCGCCGCAGCACTGCTCACCGCCGGCGGTGCGCATGCCGAGGTCAAGATCGGCTTCATCGGTACGCTCTCCGGCCCGGGCGGTGCGCTCGGTCAGGATCAGTACGACGCCTTCATGCTCGCCGTCGAGCAAAAGGGCGGCAAGCTGGGCGGCGTGCCGGTGCAAGTGATCAAAGAAGACGACCAGCTCAAGCCCGACGTGGGCGTGCAGGCTGCACAAAAGCTGGTGGAGCGCGACAAGGTGTCGATCATCACCGGCGTGACGTTCTCGAACGTGATGATGGCCATTCACAAGAACGTGACCAACGCGGGTGTGGTCATGGTCGGCTCAAACGCCGGCCCGACCCCGATTGCGGGCGCCCAATGCTCACCGAACTTCTTCTCGACCTCGTGGGACAACGATGAGTTGCATGAGGCCGGTGGTCAGCTCTCGAGCGATCTGGGCTACAAGAAGATGTACGTCATGGCCCCGAACTATCAGGCCGGACGCGACGCCGTGAACGGCTTCAAGCGCGACTACAAGGGCCAGATCGTCGACGAGGTGTACACGCAGGTCAACCAGCCCGACTACTCGGCAGAAATCGCCCAGTTGCAGGCGGCCAAACCCGATGCTGTCTACGTCTTCTACCCGGGCGGCATGGGCGTGAACTTCGTCAAGCAATACCGTCAGGCCGGACTGCTCGGCAAGATTCCGCTGATCTCCGTGTCGACCATCGACGGCTCGACCCTGCCCGCGCTGAAGGAACTCGCCGTGGGCGCCATTACCAGCGCGCCCTACTCGCCGGACCTCGACAACGCGCAGAACAAGCAGTTCGTCACGGCCTTCCAGAAGAAATACAACCGCGTGCCGTCGATGTACGCCGCGCAGTCGTATGACGCGGCCAACCTGATCGATTCGGCACTCACCAAGACCAAGGGCAGCGTGGCCGATCGCGAAGCACTGCGCGCGGCGCTCAAGCAAGCCGACTTCTCGTCGGTGCGTGGCCCGTTCAAGTTTGCCAGCAACCAGTTTCCGATCGCGCAGTTCTATCGCGTGGATGTGGTCAAGGACAGCGCAGGTGCCGCCTTCGCGACCAAGGGCCAGATCAAAATCCAGACGCGTGCCGACCTGGCCACGCAGTGCAAGATCAAGTCGTAAGCCTGCGTCGTATCTCGTGACACCGCCCGTGCCAAATGCGGGCGGGCGCAAGTGCCCCGGTGCCATTGCATCGGCGGCACTGTTCTTGCACGACCTGCACATCTGAACGACCCGTATCCGCTGGACCAGTTGAGCATTACCTGAGCACTACGAGGGTTTATGAAGCGCTACCGCAATTTCGACGAGGCCGAGCTGGACGTTGAGTACAACGCCCGCGCCACCACGCCCAACGTCCTCGACATCCTGAAGCAATACGCCGCCGATAGCGCGCACGCCCGCGCCACGGTTCCCTGCGTACTCGACGTCGCCTACGGCGATCATCCCGACGAGACGCTCGACATCTTTCCCGCCCCCACGCCCGGTGCGCCCGTGTTCTTCTTCGTGCACGGCGGCTACTGGCGCGCCCTGAACAAGAGCGACTCCAGCAACATGGCGCCCGCGTTCACGCAGGCCGGGGCCACTGTCGTTGCGATCAACTACACGCTGGCCCCCGGCGCGTCGCTCGACACGATCGTCGATCAGACCCGCCGCGCGCTCGCGTGGGTGCATCGTCACATCGGGGCGCATCATGGCGACCCGAAACGCATTCACGTGTGCGGCAGCTCCGCAGGCGGGCATCTCGCGGGCATGTTGCTCGCGCAGGGCTGGCATGCGAAATATGGCGTGCCGGAAGACGTGATTGCCGGTGCCGCACCGCTCTCTGGCCTGTTCGATCTCACGCCGATTCCGTTCACGCACATCAACGAATGGATGAAGCTCAGCGCGGACGATGCCACCCGCAACAGCCCGCAGTTTCATTTGCCCGCCCACGGCTGCCCGATCGTCGTGTCCTACGGCGAAACCGAGACGGCCGAGTTCAAGCGCCAGAGCGTGGATTACCTTGCGGCATGGCGTGAGCGCGGCTTTACCGGCGAATACGTGCCGATGCCCGGCACCAATCACTTCGATATCGTGCTGACGCTGAACGACCCTGCCAGCCCGCTCACGCAGGCCATCTTCCGTCAGATGGGGTTGCTCGCCGGCACGGCCACCGCCACGAACCACAGGGAAGCCAAATGAGCCTCACCCTCTTCATCATGCAGTGCCTGAACGGGCTGCAACTCGGGGTGCTGCTGTTCCTGATGGCGGCCGGGCTCACGCTGGTGTTCGGCATCATGAACTTCGTGAACCTCGCGCATGGCTCGCTGTACATGATGGGCGCGTTCATCGCGGCCACCGTCTACAACCATACGGGGTCGTTCGCGCTGGCCGCCATTGCGATCATTCCGGCGATGCTGATCATCGGCCTGATCGTCGAATTCGTGGCGCTCAAGACGCTGTATGACCGCGATCACCTCGACCAGGTGCTCGCCACGTTCGGCCTGATCCTGTTCTTCAACGAACTGGCACGCATGATCTGGGGCCCGTCGCCCTATTACATGGAAGTGCCCGAGTGGCTGGGCGGCACCGTCGATCTGTTCGGCCTGCAATACCCGGCGTATCGCTTCCTCATCATTCTGGTGGGGCTGGCCGTCGCACTCGGCTGCTATCTGCTGATTCACCGCACGCGCATCGGCATGCTGATACGTGCCGGGGCGACGCATCGTCAGATGGTCGGTGCGCTTGGCGTGAATATCGTGCTGCTCAACTCGCTGCTGTTCGGGCTGGGGGCGATTCTCGCGGGCATCGCCGGTCTGATGGCGGGCCCGATTCTCTCGGTGCAACCGGGCATGGGCGAGCCGATTCTGATTCTCACGATGGTGGTGATCGTGATCGGCGGCATCGGCTCGGTGCGCGGCGCGTTTCTCGCGGCGCTCATCGTCGGGGTGGTCGATACGGTCGGCCGCACGGCATTGCCCACGCTGCTTCGCAGTCTGATGGAGCGCAGCACGGCCGACACCGCCGGCCCCGCGCTCGCTTCGATGCTCATCTACCTTGTCATGGCCGCGGTACTCGCGGTTCGTCCGCAAGGCCTGTTCCCGGTCAAACACGGTTGACGATGGAAATGAAACTGAATCTTCGCACCGCCGTGCCGCTGCTGTTGCTGGCCTTTCTGGCGCTGGTGCCCATTTACGCGACGGCCGTGCAACAGCCGTTCTATCTCACCCTCTTCGGCCGCATCGTGGTGTTCGCCATCGCCGCCGTCTCGCTCGATCTGATTCTTGGCTACGGCGGCATGGTCAGCTTCGGTCATGCGCTCTATCTGGGGCTCGGCGCTTATGTGGTCGGCATCCTGAGCTTTCACGGCATCGATAACGGCTTCGTGCATCTGGGCGTGACGCTGCTGGTGTGCGCCCTCGTCGGCGCCCTCACCGGCCTGCTCTCGCTGCGCACGACCGGCATCGCATTCATCATGATTACGCTCGCCTTCGCGCAAATGTTCTACTTTCTGGCCGTGGGCCTGAAGCAGTACGGCGGCGACGATGGACTGCCGGTCGCCGCGGCCAGCCGCTTCGGCAATGTGTCGCTCGATAACCCGACGGTGCTGTACTACGTAGCCTTCGCCGTGCTTTGTCTGTGCGTGTGGGCGGGCCGCCGGTTGGTCGACGCGCGCTTCGGCATGGTTATTCGCGGCAGCCGCCAGAACGACCGCCGCATGCGTGCGCTGGGCTACCCGACGTTGCGCTACAAGCTCGTGGCTTACATCATCAGCGCGATGGTGTGCGGCGTGGCCGGCATGCTCTACGCCAACCTCACCCACTTCGTCTCGCCCGCCTACATGGCGTGGACGGCGTCGGGCGAACTGATCGTGATGGTCGTGCTGGGCGGGCTTGGGTCGTTCTTCGGCCCGGTGCTCGGCAGCACCGCCATGCTACTCATCGAAGAAGGCCTGAAGGGACTGACCGAGCACTGGATGATCATCTTCGGCCCGCTGATCGTGATCTCGGTGCTGGTCTCGCGACGCGGCCTGTACGGCCTGCTCGGTGACCTGCAAGTGCGCCTCGCGCGCCGCGCACGCGCAGTGGAGGGCAAAGCATGAGCCTGCTCAAAGTCGACCAACTGGTCAAACGCTACGGCGGGCTCACCGCCACCGATCACTTCTGTCTGGACGTTGCCCCGGGCGAGCTGCACGCCATCATCGGGCCGAACGGCGCCGGCAAGAGCACGCTCATCGGCCAGTTGGCCGGGGAGTTGCGCTCCGACGAAGGGTCGATCCATTTCGACGGACGCGACATCACCGGCATGCCGATCGAGCAACGTGCGCGTGCCGGTCTCGCCCGCTCGTATCAGATCACCTCGGTGTTTCGCGAATTCACCGCGCTCGAGAATGTGCTGGTGGCCGTGCAAGCGATGCAAGGTCACAGCTTCGGGTTCTGGCGTCCGGCTATTCGTCAGGCGTCGCTCGTCGATCCCGCACGGGAGATTCTGGCGCGCACCGGACTGGCAGCACGCATGAACGTTCCCGCGTCCGCCCTCGCCCACGGCGAGCATCGGCAGTTGGAACTCGCCATGGCGCTGGCCGGGCAACCCCGGCTGCTGTTGCTGGACGAACCAATGGCGGGGATGTCGCAGGCCGAATCGGAGCAGATGACGCATCTGCTCGCCGAACTCAAAGGCGACTACGGCATCGTGCTCGTCGAACACGATATGGACGCCGTCTTCGCGCTGGCCGACCGCATCACGGTGCTGGTCTACGGCCGCGCGATTGCCTGCGGCGACGCCGACACGATCCGCAACGATGCGGGCGTGCGTGAAGCCTACCTCGGGGACGAAACCCGCAACGAAATGCTGGGAGCGACGGCATGAGCACTCTGTTGTCTTTGGCCGGCGTCGAGTCGTATTACGGAGCGAGTCAGGCACTGTTCGGCATGCAGCTCGATATCGAGCGCGGCGCGTTCGTCACGCTGCTCGGGCGCAACGGCATGGGCAAGTCGACCACGGTGAAGTCGATCACCGGTCTCATGCGCCCTGCGCGCGGCGAGATCGTCTTCGACGGTCAGCCGATTCACGCCAGCCCGTCGCATCGCATTGCCCGCGCCGGCATGGGGCTGGTGCCCGAAGGCCGCCAGATCTTCCCCACACTGACCGTGCGCGAGAACCTCGTAGCGACGGCAGGCAATCGCCACGGTGCCAGTTCGCCGTGGACGCTCGCACGCATCTACGACCTGTTCCCTCGCCTGCGCGAGCGTGAGAAAAATCTCGGCAGCAATCTCTCGGGTGGTGAGCAGCAGATGCTCGCGATTGGGCGCGCGCTGATGACGAATCCGAAATTGCTCATTCTCGACGAAGCGACGGAAGGCCTCGCGCCGCTCATTCGCGGTGAAATCTGGCAATGCCTCAAGCAACTCAAAGGCAGCGGTTTGTCGATTCTTTGTATCGACAAGAATCTGGCGCCGATGCTCGAGCTGGGCGATCGTCACTACATCGTCGACAAGGGCCGTGTGGCGTGGCAGGGAGACTCCGCCGGGCTGCGTCGCGACATGGCGCAGTTGCAGACCTATCTCGGCGTGTGAGCACGGTCTGAAGTGACGGGTGGCGGCCGTGCGCTGCGCCCGCGCACCCACTCTGCGGCACTCAGGCATCACCTGAGTGCGTAGTACTCGATAGGTGTCAGACGCGAAAACCACGAGAGTTTTGTGAAAGCGCCCGGGCAAACGTTGTGTTGCAATCAGTCCCGCTTGATTGACTTCACAAGCCCGGCGCGACTTACACCATCCGCGCACGCTCTCCACTTAACTTTCACCCACTGACACCGGGCAGGACTATGGCTTACTCGAATACGCCTTCCAATCCGTTCCGCTGGCTGCTCACGCAGGACACCGGGGCGCCACCGCCCACCGAGCCGACGCACGTCAAGAGCGGACTCCCTGCGGACTTGCCGCTCAACATCAAGGAATTACCGCGTACCCCGCTACCCAAACTGGAAGTGTTTCCCGAAGAACTGCTCGCCTTGCGCAAGCATCTGGGCATGTCACGCAATGTCTTTGCGCATTACCTGCGGACGAATCCGCGCACGCTGGAAAACTGGGAACAAGGCCGCGCACGGCCGAATGCTCAGGCGGTGTGCCTGATCCGGCTCGTGCAACAGAATCCGGGGCTCGTCTCGGCGCTCGCCGGACTCTGATGCCCGGCAATGAACTGCGGATGCGCATCACGCGCAGATGCTTAGGGCGGCGGTCGGCGCACCGTCGATGAGCTGCCCGAACTGCCCATTGTGGCTGTCGCTGCCGCCGTCCCTTCTCTCTCCTGCGTCGCCCGTCAGGGCTTCAAGCCGCACGCCTCGCGCAGACACACCACAAAGCGCTCGCACGCCGGGCTCGGCTGTTTGTCCGAGCGCAGCGAATAACCCACGTCGCCAAAGCTGCCCGATACCGTATCGGCCAATACCCGCAGCAGGCCAGAGTCGACAAACGGTTTAGCCGCCGCACGCGGCATGAGCGCCACGCGTGGCGATTCGAGCATCAAACCGATATTGGTCAGGATCGACAGCGACTCGACGACGTCCTCGGGCAGCAACAGCCCAGCATCGTGAAAGAGGCGCTCGGCGGCCAGCCGCGACGGCGACTCGGGCACTGGCAGAATCCATGACCCTTCGCGCAATTGCGCCAGCGGCACCCGCGCCGCCGAGTCAGCCCAGTGACGAATGCCACCGACCACGCAGAGCGATTCGTTGAAGAGAATTTCGTGTGTCAGGGCGAAGGCGTTGGCGACCGGCAGCGCCCGCTCGGGCAATCGGCCGACGACGATGTCGAGATCGCCGCTGGCCAACGCCGGGAACAGTTGCGCCGTGGTCGCCTCGCGCACCGTCACCAGCACGCCGGGCGCCCGCGACTTGAGCATGGCGATCGTGCGTGGCAGCAGGTCGGCCGACGCCGAAATCAGCGTGCCGACAATCACATGCCCGCTGGTGCCCGCGCTGAACGCGTTGACTTCATCGGTCAGGTAGCGCAACTCGGCCATCAGCGACTTGACGCGATGCCCGAGCAATTCGCCCAGCTCCGTCGGCTGCATGCCCCGGTTGCTACGCACGAACAAGGGCCCTTCGAAGCAGGCCTCCAGCTCATGCACGATCTTGCTCACCGCAGGTTGCGTAAGGCCCGTCTCGTTGGCGGCACGCACCAGCGAGCCCGTCTCGAGCACACGATCGAATACCTGAAGTTGATGGAACTTGAGCTTTCGCCCGAGGTTGAGGGCAGTCCAGGGCAATGAACGCATCGGGATCCTGTTCAGGCCGCTGCCGCCGAGGGCGGCGAACCCGGCCCGGCCCCCTGCGGCACCGGTGTCGGGTCGGCAGGCTCGGCCGACAGAAAGGCGGTGACGAACTCTTCGAGCATCGCCACATCCGGCAGGGATGACGGGTTGACGTGATGATTCACGAGACAGCCGTCAAACGTCAGTACCAGCATGTCGACCAGACGCGCACGCCTTACGCTGTCACGCGCGAGGCTCGGCGCGCTGGCGGCCAGCATGGCCGAGAGCCGCTCGCGAAACCATTGCAACAGCGTCGGGTCGTACGGGTCGCCCGGGGTCACCGTGGCCAGTGCCTGCACCAGGTTGTGCGAGAAGCCGTTGTCGAGCCGGGGCGTCTCCACCAGCAGGCCGCTGAGCAGGCTGCGCATGCGCGCGTGGGCACCGTGGGCGGCAAGCACTTCAGCTTCGAGCGTAGCGATGCGTGCCTTGAACCAGCGCTCGTAGACGCAGAAGAAGACTTGCAGCTTCGCAGTGAAGTAGCTGTAAATGTTCGCGTGCGAAATACCCGCGCGCTTGGCGATCTGCACCATGGTCGTTTCGACGTACCCTTTCTCGAGAAAAAGGGCGTGCGACGCTTCGAGGATGGCCAGACGAATGTCTTCTTTCTTGACTTGTGGCATGAGTAAGCCTGCGCGGTTAGGCCACGCACCTCAATCGAAATTTCTCAACCTCACGCTGAGGTCAATACCGAACGTCAGCGGGGGTAGTATGCCAGCGCTCACGCAGCTTGCGGCGAAAACTAAGCGCAAACACTCCCCCGGACTTTCCCGGTATTCCAACGCATACAACGCGGTTTACGATGACAGACATCGCGTTATGCGCCGGATTACCGCGTATTACGCGCATGGCCCATTCCCTCGAAAATCGATAGAAAACGGGGTGTTTTATCCGTACGGGCGAGCCTTTTTTCCGACGAAAAAACGCTGCGCCGCGTGTGGCATTCGCGGCCGTACGCCTTTATCCGCAAGCCACGGCGGCAATGTCGTCATGGGACTTATCTGATGTTTTAGCGCGCATGCCCGCAGCCCACGGCATCGTCCTTAGCATGGGGACTTTCCGCTTGCCGCCGTGCCTCCGGGAAACCTTCGTGTGAGCCGTCACCCGTTCGGCATTCTCATTTTTCAATGGCTATTTTCCGAGCGTGAATCGAGGCGCTGTCTGCGAGACTTTTGCCTCGCCGCGTCCCCGCCGGTAGCGCACTGACGAATGACTGACCGCCGGTTGCCGATGGGTTGTCAGTGAGCTGTCAGTGAGCTGTCGGTGGGCTGTCAACGCGCTGACGGGAAACGGTCGACGTCATATACGACGCGATACGCGATGCCATGCCCCGGATGAGCCCGTGCGCCGCTCATCATGTTCCGATCCAACGCGTCTCCTTCCCCGGCACCGCACGCTGCCCCGCTGCGCCGCGCCGATATCTGGCTGATGGCCGTGGCCTGCGGGCTGGCGGTTGCCAATCTCAACTACTGTCATCCGATGCTCGGCCACATCGGCACGCGCTTCGACACGTCGGGCTGGCAACTGTCGATGGTGCCCGCCGCCGCGCAACTGGGCTATGCGGCGGGCCTGCTGCTGCTCACCCCATTGGGCGACCGCGTTGCCGACCGCCGGCGTCTGATCGTGTGGCAGATGCTCGGTCTGTGTGCGTCGCTGCTGCTCGCGGCATCGGCACCGCACTTCTGGATACTCGTCGTCGCTAGCTTTGCCATCGGCGTGACAGGCACTGTCGCCCAGCACATCCTGCCCCTCGCCGCACAACTGGCACCGCCCGAGCGGCGCGGCGCTGTCGTCGGCACGGTCGTCAGCGGCCTGCTCATCGGCATTCTCGGCGCACGCACGCTCGCAGGTTGGGTGGCTACGTGGTGGCACTGGCGCGCGATGTTCGGCATGGCCGCCCTTGCCATGCTGTGTCTGGCGGCTTTGCTCGGCCGACGTCTGCCATACGCGCCGCCAACTACGTCGATGACGTACCCTGCTTTGCTGCGTTCGATGGTCACGCTCTTTGGGCGGCACGCTGCGCTGCGCGCATCGGCGCTCATCGGCGGTCTGCTGTTTGCGGCATTCAGCGCCTTCTGGTCCACGCTCACGCTCTGGCTCGCGAGTCCTGTGCATGGGCAGCACGCTGGCGTGGCAGGCACTTTCGGTGTCATCGGTATCGTGGGCGCGCTTGCGGCCCCGCTTGCCGGACGCCTCACCGATCGCGGCGGACCGCATCGCGTGTTGTGGGCAGGTATCGGTGCGGTGGTGCTGTCGTTCGCCACGCTCTGGGTCGGACAGGCGAGTCTCGTGGGCCTCGCACTCGGCGTGATCGTGCTCGATCTCGGCGTGCAGACGGGGCAGATCGCCAATCAGACGCGCATTTTCGCGCTCGATGCCGAAGCCGCCAGCCGTCTGAACACGCTCTACATGAGTGTCTATTTCCTGATGGGCGCGCTGGGCTCCGCACTTGGCGTGATGGCATGGAGTGCGTGGGGCTGGGACGGCGTCTGTGCATTCGGTGTGGCGGCGGGCTTGCTTGCATGCGCAGTGCACGCGACCGGTAAGCGCAGCGCGAACTTCTTGTGATGCAACGACAACCGCATGAAAGCGGCACGCAATCGCTTTTCCCATGGGCTCGTCCGCGCGTCCTACATCGCCTTCCTTCATCAGGTGTCAGTGCCCTCCTACATAGTTCGGAGTGCATCACATGTACTAAAGTTAACTAACGCTACTTGCGTAGTTCGAGTCGATTGGGTTCGCGAAGCGGTACCGCTCGAGGCCATTACAAAGACTTACAAGATCGCGCGATCTTATTCACGCATCGAGCGTCGAACCCTTGTCTATCCATGATGACGACGGGTGGGATGAACACTACCCTCGCAAGGAGGTCATGATGCGAATCAACCGAACTGGCGCTAATTCCGGCGCTGCTGGCAATACCCATCAAGGCGCGCCGCGGACATCGAGTCTCCCGACGCGGCGCGTGGCTTCAGCCGTCACTGCGACGGGTTTCGCCGCAGTGCTGCTCACGATCGCAGGGTGCGCGTATCAGGCACCGCCGCAACCTCGCCTGCCGTATCGCGGCAACGAGTCGACGAACCCGGCGTATCAGTCTGACTGCGGGCCGCCGCCGTATGCCGCTGGCACGCCGTGCAGCCCATACGCCGCACCGCCCCCGCCGGTGGCCCCGGCGACCGATGCCTACGGGCGTCCGTACCCGCCGACCGATGGCTATGGCCGTCCGTATCCGTCCGATGCCCAAGGGCGTCCGTATCCGCCGCCGCCCCCGCCTCCTGCGTATCGGGAGAGCAACCCGGCCAATGGCATGGGCGCACCGGAGAACGGGTCCGACACGGCCCACTGATGCATTCCACGAACAGCAGGCCCACACGATCCAATCGCGCGTGGCCTGCAACACCCGGGGCAACGCGCCCCTTTGAAGGAGCCATGCTTCATGAAAACGACTCAACAACGGATCTCGCGCACTGCCGGCACCCTGCTTCTCGGGGCCGCGCTGATCGGCTCGCTGGCAGGTTGCGGTGGTATGACGCCGCGTGAGTCACGTAACACCGCCGTGGGTGCCGGTGTCGGCGCGCTTGGCGGCGCACTGATCTCCGGTGGCGATCTGGGCACCACCGTCGGGGGTGCCGTCGTCGGCGGCGTGATCGGTAACGTCGTGACGGGCGATCGCCGTCGTTGATCGGCGATCAACGATCGACCCTCGACCCTCGACCATTGACCCTCGACGGTAAGCCCGACGTTGCGCCCCGCCCTACCGCATCACCTTCAGGAGAAAGTGCGACATGACCACTTCCGAATCCAAACGCCAACGTTCCCTTCGAACGATTGAAACCCTGCGCACGCGCCGTATCGGCCGCGCGACGCTGGCCGCGATCACGCTCTGTGCCGGCGCTGCCGCTCTCTCGCTGGTCGCGCTGCCGAGCTACGCGCAGTCGGCCGCACCGATCAACGGTGTCGTGCCCACGACCCCGACGGCCCCGCCGCCGCCTGCCGCAGGCCCCGACTTCGGCGATGCTGCCGACCAGAACGCCGCACTCGGTCTGTATTTGCAGCGCTCGTTCGATGCCATCGATACCAATCACGACGGCAAGATCGACCGCAATGAATGGGCGGCCTATCAACGCAGTCAACTCGAAGCCCGTCGTGCCACGTTCGAGCGCTATTTCAAAGCGGCCGACAAGGATGGCGACGGCTATCTGAGCCGTGACGAGGTCGCCGCCGCTGAACCGTTCCTGTATCAGCATTTCGACGAAATCGACGTCAATCACGACGGCAAACTCTCGCCCGCCGAGATTCGCGCCTACTTCCGCCGCTACTATCACGAGCGCGCTCAGGCCGACGCGGCCACGACGAAGCCCTGAACCGGGTTAGGCGGTAAGTACAACCCGCCACTCTCCGGCCAATAAAAAACGCCACGGCAAACGATTGCCGTGGCGTTTTTTATTCAAACTTCGGCCCCCGGCGGTCGACCACCGGAGACTTCACGTCGCGGGCACTTTTTCAAGCGCCCACGTGCAGGCATTACGGATGCGTGAAGAACTGCGCGATCACGGCTGCACCCATGAACGTGCCGGCGTTCGCGAGGAACGACACGACCACGATGCGCCAGCCCAGCTTGCGGAAAGCAGGCACGTCCTTGGCCACCGACAGACCGGCGAAGGTCAGCATCGGGGTCACCAGCGACAGGAAGTTGATCTTGCCGGTGAACTGCTCGACGATCGGCGCGTACGGGAAGGCCGGCGACGTCAGGAACATGGCGACCAGCGACACCCAGCACACGGCCGGCACCTTGCGGCGCGTGACGTAGTACAGCGCTTCGCCCACGAGCACGGCGCCGATGATGACCAGCATGCCCGGCACACCGTCGATGAACGACGTCTTGAAGGCCATGCTGTTACCCAGCAGTGCCAGCGCGCCCGAGAACACCCAGGCGAACAAACGCGCGCCGAAGTTCATGTCGACGGTGTGCGCCTTGCTGGCTTGCTTGAGTTCCTGTGCGGCTTCGGCGTCGGCCACGGCAGCGGCTTCGGCGTTGGCACGGCCGCGCTTGGTCATGCGGCCCAGCACCGGCTCCATCACGCGATAGCCCCAGACGGCGAGCGGCAGCGAGATGAACAGCGTGAAGTACGTACCGATCGTCGTCGTGATCAGGTTCGACGCCGCGGCAAACGTGGCGACTTCCTTGGCGACTTCCGGCGTCTGCTGCGCCGCGATGGCGCCGGCAGCAGCGGCCATCATCGAACCCGAACCCACACCGGCACCCATCGCGAGCGCATGCGGGTTGAAGATGTTCAGGCTGGCGATAAAGCCGGCGAACAGCGAGATGAACACGGCACCGAAAATCGTACCGGTCAGGTACTCGGCCAACACGCCACGGCCTTCCGGCGAATCGAAGCCGTACTTTTCACCGATGATCGCGAGGCTCGGCTCACGGCCGACCGAGAAGGTCGCGCCGATGGCTTCGCGCTTGATGCCGAGCATCAGGGCGACCGGCAGGCCGAGGATGATCGTGCCGACGAAGTGGCCGAACTCCTGGAACACCAGCGCCCAACCGGCGGCCACGAGCTTGGGCAGCGAGCCGCCCACGAGCAGACCGAGTTTGGCGACGAAGAGCAGCAGCGCCGGTTGCAGAATGGCGGCAGCCTTGTGTTGCATCGACAGGTCGATCTGTGCGAAGCGCGGCAGACGTGCCGACGACAAACCGAGCGCTGCGCCGAGCAACAACGCCCAGACCATCGGCAACAGCACGATCTTGCCGTGACCGGCCTTGATGCTGATTGCGCCAATCAGTTCTGCGATCACAAGAATCACGATCGCCCATACGTACAGGCGCACGCCATCGTTGAAGGCGCCCCCTTGCGGCTTGGCCGCGTTTTGTTCCATGACTGCCATCTGGGTCTCCACTGCACTTGCTGTTGAACCGGTCCGGTGCCATCCGGTCGACCGGACGGGGTACGAACAATTCGGTGATTAACGTTGTAAGTAACCGCTGGTCAATGCTGGATCAACCGGTGGTCGAGGTAATTCGACGCGCCGTCCGCCCAACGGCTGCGGACTTCCCCCACAGCGCCTCGCAGCGACATGTTGGCACGCCTCGGTGACAGTAACAGCGCCCCGCGCAGAACCACCCGAAGGGCGGCATTATACGCGGGTAAAAAACCCGTTCAGGCCACGAATCTCGCAGGCTGAAACGGCGACGCGACAAACGGGGCCTCGCGACCCGCGCCTGACACGTTAACCTCACTTTCCAGACAACTACACGCAAGAAGACAGCACATTCTCACGGCTTGCGCGCGGCTCCCGCACGGCGGGAAACCAGCGGAAAACCGCGCGCCCTACGCGTCAAACCATCAGACGATCAGACGTAGCCGAACGGCGTTGCCGGGTTGGCAGCCGTCTCGACCCACACGCTCTTGGTCTGCGTGTATTCGTACAGGGCTTCCACGCCGCTAGAGCGACCGTAGCCGCTATGGCCGTAGCCACCGAACGGCGAGGCCACATTGATCGTCTTGTAGCCGTTGATCCAGAACGTACCGGCGTTGACCTGCGCAGCCACGCGATGCGCGCGCGCGACGTCTTGCGTCCAGACGGCACCGGCCAGACCGAACTCGCTGTCGTTGGCGATCGCCAGTGCCTCTTCTTCCGTATCGAACGGAATGGCGACCACCACCGGCCCGAAGATTTCGGTACGCGCCACGCCCATCTGATTGTTCGCGTCGGCCAGCACGGTCGGGCGCACGAAGAAGCCGCCGTCGCTGCGTTGCTGCGAACCGGCCGCGAGACGCGCCCCGCCCGCCACGCCCGCATCGATCATGTTCATCACGTGCTGATACTGGGTGCGGTTGCAGATCGGACCGACTTCGGTCGCGTCGTCCATCGGCTCGCCCACACGAATCTTTTCGGCACCGCGCGCCAGCATATCGATCATCTCGTCATACACGCCGCGCTGCACCAGCAGGCGCGACCCCGCCACGCAGCTCTGACCGGCGCTCGAGAAGATGGCCGCTTGCGCACCAAGGCACGCACGCTTGAGGTCGGCATCGTTGAACACGATATTGGCCGACTTGCCACCCAGTTCCAGCACGCTCGGCAACAGGCGCTGCGCCGCTGCCGTAGCGATCTTGCTGCCGGTCGCGGGCGAGCCCACAAACACCACTTTCTTGATGACCGGATGCGAGATCGCAGCTTGCCCGGTCGTGTGACCGAAGCCTGCGAGCACGTTGATCAGGCCGCGCGGCAGGCCGGCTTGTTCTGCCAGCGCGGCCACCGCCAGCGAGCTGGCCGGGGTCAGTTCCGACGGCTTGAGCAGCACGCCGTTGCCCATCGCAATGGCCGGAGCGAGTTGCCAGCCGCAGGTAAACACCGGTGCATTCCACGGCGTGATCTGCAACACCACGCCCATCGCTTCGCGGCGCGTGTAGTTCAGGTGCGTGCTCGGCACGGGAATCACGTCGCCGAAGAACTTGTCGGTCCAACCGGCGTAGTACTCGAACATTTCGGCCACCTTGCCGACTTCGCCACGGCAATCGCGAATCGGCTTACCTGCGCCGATCGATTCGAGCTGCGCCAGCGCTTCGGCGTTCTCGCGAACCTTCGCGCCAATGGCCTGCATGACACGGCCGCGTGCGGCGTGTGTCAGCGCCCACCAGGTCTTTTGCGCAGCTTGCGCCGCGTCGGCGGCCTGCGCCACCACGTCGGCGCCGGCGTCGCGGTAAGTCAATACCGTCTGGCCGGTCGCCGGGTTCACGATGTCGATCGTGCTCTCGCCGGTGCCCGCGACCAGCTCACCGTTGACGTACGAGCCGATGGTCGTCGCGTTGGGGAAAAACTTTGCGAATGCGCCAAGCAAGGCGGCGGCTTGGTTGTCTGCCATGAAAATACTCCGTGCGATGCACCCCGAGGCGGCCGTAGCGGCGCCTCGGGGTATCAATGAATGTGGGGAAATTAAGCGCGACCGGCTTCGATGAACTGCACGATGCGGTTGAAGTCTTCGTCATCACCGACCGACGCAGCGCTGGCCGCCCACAGGCGGCCGACTTCGGCCGACAGCGGCCCGCTATCGAGTGTGCCGGTCTGTTCAGCGAGCGCGATGGCCAAGCGCACGTCCTTGCGCATGAGCTTCATCGTGAAGCCCGAGTCGAACGCGTCGTTCAGAATCCACGTCGGGTAATTGGTCTGCGTAATGCCGCTGCGGCCCGAGCCGGCGTTCAGGCCTTCGAGCACCTGTGCGGGCTCCACACCCGCTGCCGTCGCCAGACGCATCGCTTCACCCGCCACGATCAGGTGTGCGGCGCACATCAGATTGTTGATGAGCTTGGTCACGTGACCCGCGCCCACATCGCCGATGTGCACACGCTTGGCCGACATCGTGGCCAGCACCGGCTCGATGCGGGCGATGTCGTCGACCGACCCGCCCAGCACCATCGTGAGCGTGCCGTTCAACGCGCCCTTCGGGCCACCCGAGACCGGCGCATCGACCAGCGCAATGCCTTTCTCGCGCAGCGTCGCGGCCAGCGCCCGCGTGCTTTGCGGATCGGCCGTGGACGTGTCGATCACGATCAGCCCTTCGCGGCCGTTGGCGGCAATGCCGTCGGCACCGTTCACCACGGCTTCGACAACCTGCGAGGTCGGCAGCGAGAGCACGAGCGCGTCGGCTTCACGGGTCAGTTCCGCGACCGAATTGCGCAAGCCGATGCCCGCCTCCGCCAGCGCCGCCCCGGCGGCCGGCGACGGATCGAAACCGAGCACCGTGAAGCCGCCGCGCTGTAACGACAGCGCCATGCCACGCCCCATATTGCCCAGACCGACCACTCCGATGATTTTCATGTTGACTCCAGTTTCACTGCGAGAATGGCGCCGCCCCCACGGGCAACGCCGCGTTGTTCCACCCACCGGTCTGCACCGGCGGGTTGTCTATTCATAGCACGCTATTTTTTTGGAATACTACGGAATATTCAGAGATACATCAGTGATGGTGATTCACGAACTCCAGCACCACGTTACCTGCGAACTCCGGTTCGACAACGAGGCCATGCTCGTTGTAGCCATACGGCACCCCGTTCTCGCGCCACAGCGCCTCGATGTGCGCGAGGTCCGGCGCGTGCAGCGTGAGCGCCACAGCATGGGTGCGTGTGGCCTGTGCCATCGGCAACCCCACGGCGGCAAAGCGGGCCTCGGCCCGTTGCGGCGAGAGCGCCCGGAAATGCCCGCATCCGGTATCGGCCATCGCGCCGCCCTGATACAGGTCGACATGGCGTGCGCCGTAGATCCGTTGCCAGCGCGTGGCCAGTTGGCGTAGCGCCTCGGGGTCGGGTGTCACGTACGTGACGCCCACTACGCCGGTCACCCCGTTGGGATGTTGCTGCCAATCCGGCACCCAGATCAGCTCGGGCCGATGCTGGTGACAGATGAAATTCGAAGCGTCGCCGAGCCGGTCATCGACGAACAACCCCAGCGACACCACGGCTTCGTCAGGCGTGCCGTCGGGTTTCGTCATCGAGCGTCGAAAGTCGATGAAACCCTGGGTTTCGAGCCCGGCCTGCGTCAGCCGGCTATGGTCGGCGCGCGCGTCCTTGCTATGTAGCGCGACCAGCGATACGCCTTCCTCGCGAGCCAGAAAGCGGCCAAGAAACCGGCCAAAACAAAAGTCGCCCTGCGCATTCGTGCCGAACTTCCGGGCGTCGTCCACGCCGATCAGTTCGATGAAGTTGTTGCCGAACATCATCAGCGAGGTCACCGTGCCCCACGGGTGATACGACACCGGGGACGGGGTGAAGCCCATACGCTGGTAATGCGAAAGACGCCGCGGATGGTCATGCACTGTGACCAGCGGATGATCGATACCGAATCGGGTATTGCCCGGAGGAATCATCTACGGCACCTCACGTGAAATCTGGCGCGGAATCGGGCCGCCGTCGTCGGGCCTCGCCTGGGTTCGTTGCCCGTCGATGGGGCCGATCCGCATGCTTCGCAGTGTGGAGTGAAAAAAAACGACGCTCAATGACAACGCTTGAAGATTTTTGTTCTAATTATTAGTCTTTAGGGCATGACACCCGCCATCAATGAAAACCGCCTGCCCTATCTGTTCGAAGCCGTGCAGTGCGGCACTATCCGCGCTGCCGCCGACCGGCTCGACATCGCGCCGTCCGCCGTCAGCCGTCAGATCGCCCTGCTGGAGGCGGAACTCGCATTGCCGCTGATCGAGCGTCACAAGCGCGGCGTGCACCTGACCCAGGCAGGCCGCCTGCTCATGGAGTACTACCGCGAGCAGCGGGCGCACCAAGAGGACCTGCTGGCGAAACTACAAGAAGTAAGAGGGCTGCGGCGCGGCCATATCCGGCTTGCCGTGGGAGAAGGTTTCGTGAGCGATCTGATGGGCGCGCCACTGCGGTTTTTCTGCAAGCGCTACCCGGACATCACGCTCACGCTCGATCTGGCGGGCACGAACGAGGTCATGCGGGCCGTGGCCGAGGACGATGCCGATATCGGGCTCGTGTACAACCCGCCCGCCGAGCCCAAGATCGTCTCGCGCGCCCAGATGCGTCAGCCCGTGCACGCCATCGTGGCACCCGATTCGCCGTTGCGCGCCCGCCTCGCCCAGCAACCGCCGGGCACCGCGCTCAAGCTTGACGACCTGTACGACACCCCGCTCGCGCTCATGCACGGCGCGTACGGCACCCGTCAATTGATGGAACTGGCCGAGCAGGCCGAGAAGCACCGCCTGAACGCGACCGTGACGACCAACTCGATCTCGGTGCTCAAGCACTTCGTCCGCGCAGGGCTGGGCGCGACCTTTCTGCCGACGTTTGCCGTCTCGCAAGAAGTCGAGGCGGGTGTGCTGTGTGCGCTACCCGTCGATCATCCGATTCTGGCGAGCGCCGAAGCGCATCTCATCACCCGTGCGGGGCGGCGCCTTTCCGGCGCGGCCAATCGCTTGCTCACCCATCTGGCCAGCAAGATGGAGGCGTTCGGCGCCCCCGACTGATTGCCTCGTTTGCAATACCGCAGTTTGGCAGTTTGGCAGTTTGGAATAGCGCCACCAGGTTGTAGCCACGCAACAATCGGGGTACTAAGCCTTTACCCGATGTTGCGAGGCATCGAATTCGGATATAAATGAGCCATTCGAGCGAAGGTGCGCTTTGCGTAACAGCAAAAGTCTCCTTTGCGTGACAGCACCGCCAACGGTTGCCACACGCCCCCTTCGCCACCGATTCCGGTTGCACGGCCCGCGTCAGGATCGCGTCCGCTGCATCCCCAACGCCAGTGGACTGCCATGACTACGAACTCTGACGACCAGAGCGTGACGGCATCACTCGCAAGCGCCCGCGTCCCCTCACGCGGCTCGCGTTGCCCCGGCGTTCCTGCATGCCGATGTCTCACCACTCGTGACGATTTTTCAGGCTTTACCGAAACCGTAATGCGTTGTCTCCGCATGGACGGCGCGCGACGACGACGGTCATAACCACGCAAGTCGAAGGTGCGGGGCAAACGCAACCTGGGGAGCAGACCATGAAAAAGAAGCTCATCGCAGCTAGCCTGCTTTGCAGCATCGGAACGATCGCGCACGCGCAATCCAGCGTGCAACTCTATGGCCGTCTCGATGGCGGCTTTCAGTACATGAGCAACTTGCAGGACGGCAACGGCGGCACCACCTCGCGCTGGAGTGCGCAGGGCGGTGACTACGGCACGAGCCTGTTCGGCCTGCGTGGCTATGAAGATCTCGGGCAGGGATTGCATGCGGTATTCAATCTGGAAGGCGGCTTCCAGTTGATGAACGGCTACAACAACAACGGCTCGGGTTCGATCTTCGACCGGCGCGCGTTGGTGGGCTTCGTCTCGCAGGGTTGGGGGCAGTTCACGATCGGGCGCAACCTGTTCATCAGTAACGGGGTGTGGGACTTCGATCCGTTCCAGCAGCAGGCCTTCTCGTCGGCGTCGCTGGTACGCGGACGCAACTGGCCGCAAGCGAGTAACACCGTCAATTATCAGAGCCCGAACTGGTATGGCTTCGACATTGCGAGCCAGTACGCCTTCTCGAACGTCGTCGGCCAGTTCACCAGCGGCCGGGGGTTGGGCGCCCAGTTGACGTACACCCACGACCGCTTCCAGTTGCGCGCGTTGTATGACGAAATTCGCGATTCCAACGGGCGATTCACCGACGTGTTCGCGTCGTCACGCGAGTACTTCGCCGGTGCCAACGTCTTCCTGAACCGCTTCACGGTGTCGTTGGGCTACACGCACATGTCGGCACCCGATGCACCGACACCGAACTTCGCTACGCGCGCCGATCACTACTGGGCCGGCGTGAAGTATCAGGCGACACAAGTGTGGGCCGCGAATGCCGCCGTGTATCACGTCAACGTGCCGAGCTTCGGTCACGCGACGATGTTCGAATTGGGCACGACGTACAACCTCTCAAAGCGCACCTTCCTGTATGGCACGGTCGCTTACGTGTTGAACAGCGCCAACCAGAGCTTCTCGGTCGCCGCGATTCCGAGCGATTCGCTCGACAATCCGCCGCCGGGGAAGGGCCAGACCGGGGCGTATATCGGGATCTCGCACTCCTTCTGAAGTCGCGGCAGTTGCGTGACAGCGCAAGGCCGTCAAGTCGGTCGCGTCACGAAAAACCCGCCGGGCCCTTTGGGCTGCGGCGGGTTTAGCTTTGTGCACGCGGTGGTCGCGACTTTCTGCCGTCACGTATCGGGCGGAAGTCCCGGCTTAGAAGCGATACCTCGCCGAGACACCGCCCCCCACGCTGGTTTCGCCACGACGTGCGCTCATATTGCCCCCGACATGCACTTCGAGCTGCTTCTGGAACTGCACGTCAACGCCAAGATCGGCCGTGACGATGTGGGCCCCGAGCTTCGCGCTCTGTACCGTGAACGAACGCGTGGCGCCATAGAAAGCATTGGTCAGGCTGCTGCGCTTGTCGCCGAACTCGTACTCGTACGCCACGCGTAGCGAGGGGATCGCCTTGCCGCCCCCCACGTTGACCAGCTCATGCCACAGGCGCACACCGACGATGCCACGGGTTGACGTCCGCGACTGCGCGCCGATTTTCAGGGCATTCTGAGCGGTGATGTCGCCGCCACCGGTCTCATTGAAGGCGTTCACGCGTGTGGACAGAAAGCGCAGGCCCAACGTCGAATCCACGTTGATGCCGGCGACCGAATTGCGCCGTCCCACTTCACCGAAGGCACCGAAGGTGTTACCTCGTGTGTTGCCTTTGAGGCGCGGCGACACACCGCTCGTGTCGCTGCTGCGATCGGTCTTCAGGCTGTGATTGGTGTACGACGCGCCGCCGTTGACGAGCCACTGCTGGTCGCTCAGATGCGACGCGTACACGCCCAGACTGACACTGTTGACCCGGGCTTCGCCGAGTTGGTCATTGATTTGCGAGTTGTGATTGCCCACGCCCAATGAGCCGCCGACGATCGTGTTCGCACCGATTCGCGAGTCCACGCCGATGGCGCCGTTCACACCACGCACATCGAACAACCCCGTTTCGCCGTTTTGATGCGAGCGCTCGCCGGTGAACGAGGCCCAGCCGACGAGGTCTCTGCTGCCGAGGGCAACGCCCTTGCCGGTGGCGTCATCGAACGTCGCGCCGCCGCTCATCGTGCGCGTTTGCATGGCCCGCTGGAATGCACTGGCCGCCCCTTGCGCCGTCGCGGCGTCGTTCAACAGCGCCGCGCCCGAAAGCACGATGAGCGTGCGGCGCATTTCAGCCACGTCTTCGGCATTCGCCGGCGACACCGCTGTCGCGGCAAGCACAACCGCCGCCGAGAACATACCGGTGATACGAAGCGCGAACGATTGATGACTCACTGCTTTCATTTGATAACCCCTCATTTAATTCGCGAGAAATGATGAATAGCTTCATCACCTTCCAGACGGTGGCAGACGGCCATCCGTCAAGGATCGCGAATTCTATGAGGCGACTTATTGAAAGCCGGTCACCCCTGCAGTCTTTTAATACATCACCCAATCTTCAATTAAATTATTTCCCAACATTGAAAATTCCCGACATTAACTTCACGGAATGAATAGCCAATAAAAAACCCGCCGTACCCTTTCGGGAACGACGGGTTTTCCGTCCTGCATGTGCAGCGTTTGCCGCGTTCGCGCTCAGGCCACCGGCTTTCGCTTAGGCTTGACGTCGGTGCTGTCGATCTCTTCGAGCACATCGCGGAATTCCGCAATGTCTTCGAAGCTGCGATACACCGACGCGAACCGGATGTACGCGATCTTGTCCAGACGCTTGAGCTCGCGCATCACCAGTTCGCCAATGCGCTGGCTCACCACTTCGCGCTCCGCACCGGCCAGCAGCTTGTACTCGATGCGCGCAATCGCGGCATCCATCGCTTCGGCACTCACGGGGCGCTTGCGAATCGCCAACTGCATGCTGGCGCGCACCTTCGCACGGTCGTACTCCGCACGGCTGCCGTCTTTCTTGACGACGGCCGGCATCGTCAACTCGACGCGCTCATAAGTGGTGAATCGCTTGTCGCACGACGGACAGCGCCGGCGCCGCCGAATGGCAGCGCCGTCTTCCGCTTCACGCGAGTCGATGACCTGCGTGTCGTCATGCCGGCAGAACGGGCAACGCATGCGTGCGGGGCCGTCCGCTTAGCCGTAGACCGGGAAACGCTTGGTCAACTCGGCCACTTGTGCACGCACCTTGGCCAGGTTTTCCTCGTTTTCCGGGTTGTCGAGCACGTCGGCGATCAGGTTGCCGACCAGCTTGGCTTCGTCTTCCTTGAAGCCGCGCGTGGTCATGGCCGGCGAACCCAGACGCACACCGCTCGTGACGAACGGCTTTTCCGGATCGTTCGGGATCGCGTTCTTGTTCACGGTGATGTGCGCAGCACCCAGGGCGGCTTCCGCTGCCTTGCCGGTGATGTTCTTGGCGCGCAGATCGACCAGCATCACGTGCGATTCCGTCTTGCCCGACACGATGCGCAGACCGCGCGCCACCAGCGTCTCGGCCAGCACGCGAGCGTTCTTCACGACTTGCGCTTGGTAAGCCTTGAATTCCGGCGTAGCGGCTTCCTTGAACGCGACGGCCTTACCGGCGATCACGTGCATGAGCGGGCCACCCTGAATGCCCGGGAAGATGGCCGAATTGATCGGCTTCTCGAACTCGGCCTTCATCAGAATCACGCCGCCGCGCGGACCGCGCAGGCTCTTGTGCGTCGTGGTGGTCACGAAGTCGGCGTGCGGCACCGGGTTCGGGTACACACCGGCAGCGATCAGACCCGCGTAGTGCGCCATGTCGACCATGAAGTACGCGCCGACCGACTTGGCGATCTGCGACATACGCTCGAAATCAATCTTCAGCGAGAAGGCCGAGGCACCGGCCACGATCAGCTTCGGCTTGTGTTGCTGCGCGAGCTTCTCGGCAGCGTCGTAATCGATGTCTTCGTTCTCGTTCAGGCCGTAGCTGACCACGTTGAACCACTTGCCCGACATGTTCACCGGCGAACCGTGCGTCAGGTGACCGCCGTGGGCGAGGCTCATGCCCATGATCGTGTCGCCCGGCTTGAGCATGGCGAAATACACGCCCTGATTGGCTTGCGAGCCCGAGTTCGGCTGCACGTTCGCGGCTTCCGCCCCGAACAGCGCCTTCACTCGGTCAATCGCCAGTTGCTCAACGACGTCGACATATTCGCAACCGCCGTAATAGCGCTTGCCCGGATAGCCTTCAGCGTACTTGTTGGTCAGCTGCGAGCCCTGCGCTTCCATCACGGCCGGGCTGGTGTAGTTTTCCGACGCGATCAGCTCAATGTGGTCTTCCTGACGCTGATCTTCCTTCTGAATCGCGGCCCAGACTTCGGGATCGACGGCGGCAACAGTGGATTTCGATTTATCGAACATGGCGTTTGCGTTGAATTGAACAGGTTTTCCGGGAGGGGATGGCGCAGCGCATCTTCCTTTGTGCTTTGGAAGACGATAGACAGGGCAGCACCAACCATCACGGCTGCCCAGGCGAACGGCAAATAAGACCCCAGCGCTTCCCGGTGGGTTGCTCCACCTCGGGCACACAAGGCTGTGCACCCTAATCGCCAGTCACGCGGGGTTTGTGGCGTCGATAGTGTATGCGAGCTTTGGGCGTTAGGCAACCGCCCTTGCCGCCCCGCGGTTGGCGCCCTTTACCTCCCGCCGCCGCCCCGCTTTATCTCCGCTTTATCTCCGCTTTATCTCCGCTTTATCCCCTTCACACGCGCACCACAACCTTACCGAACGCCCCCCGGCGCAGGTGTGCCAGCGCCTGACCGACATCGGCGAAGTCGTACACGGCGTCGACGGCCGGCACGATTTCATGGCGATCCACGGCAGCGACCAGCGCTTCGAGCGCCCGGCGATGGCCGACGCCGATGCCCTGAATCTGTGCCCGCTTGCCCAACACGCCATAAACCGGCGCCCGCAGGGTCTCGCCGTCGAGCATGCCGATCACGGACACCTTGCCGTTAGGCGCCAGCGCCCGCATGGTCCCGGCCATATCGCCGCCGGCCAGTTCCAGTACCTGTTCGACGCCCCGCCCGCTCGTCAGCGCTAGCACCTCGTCGGCCCAGCCTTCCGTGCGCAGCACGCCATGTGTCACGCCCAGCGCCGCCGCGCGCGCCAGTTTGTCCGGGCTGCCGCTGGTCACAATCGCCTTCGCCCCATGCGCGAGCGCCAATTGCGCGCCAAACAAGGCGACCCCGCCAGTGCCGGTCGAGAGCACCGTCTGGCCCGGCTGCAACTTGTGTCCTACTTCGAACAGCGCGAACCATGCGGTCAGCCCCGCGCAGGTCAGCGTCGAGGCCGCCACGTCATCGAGCGTGACCGGCGCCGCCAGCAGCGTGTCTTCGGCAAAGACGGCATATTCACGCAGCACGCCCTGCAAGGTGCCACCGAAGACCTTGAGTCCGTCCGGTGCAGCTTCGCCGTCGATCCAGCGGTCCCAGAACGTATTGATCACCCGGTCGCCCGCCGCCAACCGTGTCACACCCTCGCCGACGGCGACCACCTCGCCCGCCATGTCCGAGCCCGGCACGAACGGGAACGTCACCGGCAAGCCCATGCCGGTGTCGATCATCAGCGCATCGCGGAAGTTGAGCGACACCGCCTTCACCTTCACCAGTACTTCACCCGGGCCAGGCTGGGGAACGTCGACCGTAGCAAGCGCCAGTGCGTTTTCGCCCAGCGTCGCCATTTGCCACTGTTTCATCGTTTTCATCGCTTGATCCTTATCTTGGGGAGCCCCACCGCACGGAAAGCGCGTCGGGTAGACAGGAATCAGCTTATTGGAGAATACTTCGAAGCAGTGATGGCAATTTATCCACTTATTGGCGACAAATTGGAATCAATTAATGGAAATCAGTGACGGATATACCCCCGACCGGCTCTCGGGCATCTCCGCCTTTGTGGCGGCGGTAGACGCAGGCAGCTTTGCCGGCGCCGCCGAGCGGCTGCATCTCACGCGCTCGGCGGTGGCCAAACGCATCGCCCGGCTGGAAGCGCGGCTGGGAGTACGGCTCTTTTACCGCACGACGCGAAGCCAGCATCTGACCGACGAAGGCGAGACGTTCTATCAACGCTGCGTCAAGGTGCTGTCCGAATTGTCGGAGGCGGAAGACGAACTGAGCGCCGGCACGCAGTCGCCGATGGGCAAGCTCCGAGTGACGATGCCAGTGCAGATCGGGCGGCAGTGCATTGCCCCGGTGCTGCTGGCCATGGCGAAGGCGCACCCGCAATTGCGTCTGGAAATGGCGTTCAGCGACCGGCGCGTGGATCTGATCGAAGAAGGTTACGACTTGGCTGTGCGCAGCGGGCGGCTCGACGACACACCCGGCCTCAAGGCGCGCTCGCTCGGCGAGCAGACGATGATCCTGTGCGCGTCACCCGGGTATCTGGCCGAATACGGCACCCCGCGCACCTTCGCCGAGTTGGCCGATCACGAACGCCTGATGTACGGCCGGGGCGGCAATCTTTACGAATGGCCGACGTTTGTGCCCTGCGCGGTGGCGAACGTCGCGCACGCCGGCGGAGGAACGCATACCGATACCGTGACGGATAACGCTGCCAATACCTCATTGCCCGCAGGCCACGCGGCCGCCGGTTTTCGCCGGGGGCGCACGGCGCGTTTCGTACTCGACGATCTCGTGGCACTGGTCACGGCGGCGGAGCAAGGGCTCGGCGTCGTTTGCATTCCGCACTGGGTAGCCGCCCTGCCGCTGAGCCACGGCACACTGGTTCGACTGATGACTGACACGCGCGCGGCCGGCACCCCGCTGCATCTCGTCTGGCCCGATACGCGCCATCCGTCGCCGAAGCTGCGCGCCGCCATCGACGCGCTAGTGTCTGCGCTCATGCCGGAATTCAAGGGCGCATAAACGGTGACTGCTGGGCAATGATGGCGCACGCGCGTGTCGGATGCGCGCGCGCCCACGCCTGCGCCGCCCACTCCCCGCCCAACAACCGCACGAGACTGTCGCGCCGGGACAGCAGGCGGTGCACCTGCTCGGGCGCATCGCATCGGCCGTGGAGAGGGCCGCCCGTCTCCGCGCGGGCAAGCTCACTGGCGGTGCTCGCCCACGGCAAGAGCGTTTCCTGATGAATTCTGCCGAGCCGATAGGCCATTTCGGCAGCCACGGCACGCGTGCCGGTCGGGTTCTTCAACGCCTCGACGACAACGTCTTCCGTGGCGTCGGGTGTGAACCCCTTCAAGCGGCGCACGAACGGCGCGTACTGTTCACCGTAAGGAAATTGCGTGAGATCGGTCAGCGCATCGGACGGCAATTCGGCCGAGAAACATGCGGCATCACGCCGGAACGTCAACGTCAGCGGCGGCAGCGCAGGCAAGCCAGTGCGTTGATTCACCGCCACCTCGTAGCCAGTGTCCTTGCAGGTGCCCTGAAATCCCATCTCCAGACACGCACCGAAGTCCACGGTCATCATGCGCGGCAAATCCTCCTTGTCGCGCCACACGCCCACGTTTTCCATGAACACGTTGCACAAGTCCCAGTTACCCAGCCAGAGCGCTGCGATGTAGTGCCGCTCCAGTTCGCATTGGTAGACGTCGGGCAACATCTCGCAGAGCAGGCCGAGCATGGCATTACGGCTTTTTAGCTCGTCCGCGTAGATCCGCGCGCATTGCGGCGAGAGTGCCCAGAACGCCGCACCCTCCTGCTTGCACAACTTGTCCATGACTCGGCCCGCCATGTGGGCGCCGATGCGCGCGCCGTCGCAGATCGTCGTGCGCTCGCTGTCTTGTGCCTGACCTACGACCGCCCGGCGCGCTTCTTCACCGATCAGCCAAAGGCCGAAGTCTTCATACGATGCCAGATAGACGCTCGCGAGATGCAGCCGGCCGGACTCGCGCGTGCCGTCGAAAGCCTCGTCGCACCCGCGCACGAGAAACGTCGTCGGGGTCGGCAACCCCATTACGCCGAAAAGACGCGACGCAAGCCATGCCTGTGTGGTGTGCCACGCATCGGGGCAACGCTTGACCACGTATTGCGTGGCATTCGAGTGAGACGCGAGTGTCATGCGCACTGCGGCGCCTGTCGCGCCCATCGGCAGTGCGTCACGCACGCGCTCTGCCGACGAGAAATCATAGGGTCCGATCGCTGGCAAGGCCGCCGCGCTGCCGTCGTGGCCAACAACAGCGTCGTGCATGCCGTGCGGCCCCATCTCCGGCAGCGCTGAGATAGCGGCATGCGGCGGCGGCAACACTTCCGGCACAGGCGAAAGGCGCGTGCCATCCGGAACGCCGTAGGTACGGGCAAGGTCAACGCGGTGCATGGCGATCCTCCATCATCGTGCGATCGTTTGATCGTTTGAAGAGACCACCGCCGCGCGCCCGTTCTGCGCGTCAACAGCCGTGGTCAGAATCGGCGGATTCTGCTGCGCCGCGCGACGAAAGGCTTTCGAAAATGCGCCGCATTCGGACAAACCTGACTAACCCGATGGGGCTGACTGCGCTGACACATTCACACCCACGCGCGCCCCGTGATAGGCTCCGGCGCATGTCTACGCAGCCCACTTCTCTCCTCGCGATGCCCGCCGCTCGCACCCCGCGCATTCTTGTCAGCAGTTGCCTGCTCGGTCAGCCGGTTCGCTATCACGGGCGCGCGGCGCCTTGCGAAGCCGACGGCGCCGCCATCCTCGAACGTTGGCGCAAGGCGGGCCTCATTGCCGCCGTCTGCCCGGAGGTCGCGGGCGGTTTGGCCACACCGCGCCCGCCCGCCGAGATCAGCGCTGCGGCTGGCGGTGAACGTGTTTGGCAGCAGGTCGCGCGCGTGATCGACGACACCGGTGCCGACGTTACGGCCGAATTCATCGACGGCGCCCAGCGTGCACTGGCCATCGCCCAGCGTCACGGCATCCGGATTGCGGTATTGAAGGAAGGAAGCCCGTCGTGCGGCAGCACGTTCGTGTACGACGGGACATTTACCGGCGCAAAGATCGCGGGACGCGGGGTGGCCGCTGCGTTACTGCGCGAGCACGGCATCGAAGTCTTCAGCGAACACACGCTCGCCGCCGCCGACGCCCGTTTGCATGCGTTGGACGGCCAAGGCAGCTGAAGTGTCCTGAGATCTGCAAGGCCCGTGACGGCAATGAAAAACGGGGGCCGTCATTGGCCCCCGCTGCTTACGGCATCATCGCATTCTCAAAGCTCGATCTTCGTCCCCAATACGGCGAGGAACTGTGCAATCCACGCGGGATGCGCGGGCCATGCCGGTGCTGTGACGAGCTTGCCGTCGGTGTGCGCCGCGTCGATCTCGATCTCCATGTATTTGCCGCCTGCGAGCCGCACTTCCGGGGCACACGCCGGATACGCCGAACACTCGCGCCCTTCGATCACACCGGCGGCCGCCAGCAATTGCGCGCCGTGACAAATCGCCGCGATCGGCTTGTCGTTCTCGGCAAAATGCCGCACGGCGGCGAGCACCTGTTCGTTCAGGCGCAGATACTCCGGCGCGCGTCCACCGGGAATCACCAGCGCATCGAAATCGGCCGGTGACAACCCATCGAACGTCGCGTTGAGCGTGAAATCGTGACCGCGCTTCTCGCTGTACGTCTGATCGCCTTCGAAATCGTGAATCGCCGTGCGCACCTTGTCGCCCGCTTTCTTGCCCGGACACACCACTTCCACGCGATGCCCCACGGCCATCAGTGCCTGCACGGGCACCATCAGTTCGTAGTCTTCGACGTAGTCGCCAGCCAGTACCAGAATCCGCTTCTTGCCCATGAGACTCTCCGTTCAGAGAAAAAATGGAAGGAAACAGCACGCCCATGTTACCCAATTCCGGTGACGCCCTCGGGACAGCGTTGGCGGACTTCCCTTAAACTGACGCCGCTGCCCCGACACTGCCCCGGCACTGCCCCATTATTGACTCTCGTGAACTGACCCGATGCCTGTGAGCCCCGTTAAAGCGAAGCTGCCGGAGACCGCCCCCACGCGCCCCCGTACCAAACCGGCGGAGGTTCGTCTTGAAGAACTGATGGGGGCAGCCGAAGCATTGTTTCTGGCACAGGGCGTGGAAGCCACGACGATCAATGAAATCGTCGAGAAGGCACAGGTGGCCAAGGGCACCTTCTATCACTACTTCGCGTCCAAGAACGAGATGCTCGACGCGCTGGGCCAACGCTATACCGCGCAGTTCATGGCAACGTTGCAGGACGCCGTCGATGCCTGCGCAGCAGACGACTGGGTGCAACGGCTTCGCGTGTGGATTCAGACGAATGTCGAAACGTATGTGAAGACCTACCGCACGCACGACATCGTTTATACCCATCACCACCACCACGACCGCGCCAATCGAGACAAGAACGCGATTCTCGAGCAGTTGACCGACATCATCGTGCGCGGCAAAGCGGCGGGCGCGTGGGCGCCGGAGGAACCTCGCGTGGTGGCGCTGCTGATTTACTCGGGCGTTCACGGCGCGACAGACGACCTCATCGCGGCCAAACCGAAGCGCGCGCAAGACTGCACCAAGTTTGCGCAAAGCCTCTCAGAGGCGTGCCTGCGCATGCTGTCCCCCATCGCAAAGCCGATCCGGTAGCGCCATCGCGGCACATCCACGTCAACCATCGACGGGACAAAAAAAACCGCGTGCCGAAGCACGCGGTGTCAAGCCGGCGCAAAGCGCCGTCGGTCAATGGTGTGTACCTGTCCTGCCACGTTGCCGTAACCGGACAGGCATCTGACGATTCAATACGTTTCGAGATGCAGGCGCCCTTCCGTCTTCATCCGTTGCCACAACGCCTGCCAGTCAAGTCCCGCTTCACCGGCGATCGCTTGCAGTGCCTGCAACACGCCGTCTTCCATGCCCTTCAGGCCGCACACATAGATGTAGGTGTGCTCATGGCGCAGCAGCGCCGCCACGTCGGCCGCGCGCTCGCGCATGGCGTCCTGCACATAACGCTTGGCTTGCCCCGGCGTGCGCGAGAAGGCCAGATTGGTATCGATGAAATCCTTCGGCAGATTCAGCAGCGGGCCGAAGTACGGCAGTTCGCCCTGCGTGCGGGCCCCGAAGAACAGCATGAGCTTGCCCGTCGCCCCTTTCAGACGGCGGCGGCGGCGGTATTCGGTCATCGCGCGCATCGGCGCGGCCCCCGTGCCCGTGCAGATCATCAGCAAATGCGAGTCGGCGTGATTGGGCATCAGGAACGTGCTGCCGAACGGGCCCATCACGTTCACCATATCGCCCTTCTTCAGATCGCACAGATAGTTCGAGCAAACACCGCCGACTTCCTGCTCGTGATGATCCTTCGTCACGCGCTTCACGGTCAGCGCCAGATTGTTGTACCCCGCGCGCTCGCCGTCGCGCGGCGAGGCAATCGAATACTGCCGCGCGTGATGCGCGCGTCCGTCCGCCGTCGTACCCGGCGGGATGATGCCGATCGACTGGCCTTCGAGCACCGGAAACGGCTGCTTACCGAAGTCGAGCACGATGTGATGAATATCGCTTTCCGTGCTCGCGTCGGTAACGCGATAGTTGCCGACGACGGTAGCCTGCACCGGCGCCTTGTGGTTGTACAGATTGACGTACGGCTTGGCGGCGGACCACGGCGGCACAACCGAACCGCGCACGAGATCGGAGCCGCCAATCACCGGCTCGGCAGACTCGGCATCGCCTTGCGCGGCACCTTCCGCAGCCTCACCGATCGCGCCCTGACCGGCCAGCGCATCGTCCTGTATCGGCAATTCGTCCCACGTGAGCTGCGCGTCGACCGAATACGACTCGGCTTTGAGCACGTCGCGCCAGTTGTCGATGGCCCCTGTCGGGCACGGCGAAATACACGCCATGCAACCGTTGCACGTGTCCGCGCGCACGACGTAGTTGTTCTCGTCATGCGTGATCGCGTCGATCGGACACGTCTCCTCGCAGGTATTGCAGCGAATGCAGATCTCCGGATCGATCAAATGCTGCTTCAGGACTTCGACCGGAACAGGGCCGTTCATGATGCTGTCTCCTTGTGGGGTTGCGCTGCGGGCTCGACTGGCCCGCTTCAGCTTTAGCTTCAGTTGAACCGCACGTATTCGAAGTCGATCGGCTGGCGGTTGATGCCCAGCGGGGGCGGCGCAATCCAGTTGGCGAACTTGCCCGGCTCGATCACACGGCCCATGAGCGATGCAACATAGGCGCGGTCTTCTGCCGTGGCCAGCCATTCACGTTCGTGTGCAGCCCATTCGGTCTCGCTCACGACGCGGCCATCCGGCGACACGCGCACACCCGCAAAGGTGCCGATCTGGCGATTGAATGCCTTGTGCGGCACGGTGAGGCGGAAGTCGATACCGGCCTTCTCCAGCACCTTGTTCCAGCGGTTCACGCCGGCCACCGAATCCTTGATGTAGTCGTCGCGCAGCACTTCGTTCATCGCGTTGAGCATCGGCACTTCGCGCTCCACGAGCTTGCCGTTGTCCACGCCCAGCAGACGGTACATCTGGCCATTGAGTTGATGGTCGTCATCGCGCTTGCCTTCTTCGTAGCGGCCTTTCAGACCCGAGCTGTAGAAGATGGCCGCATTCGACGACTGGTCGGCACCGAACAGATCGATCGTCACCGAATAATGGAAGTTGATGTAGCGCTGAATCGTCGGCAGATCGATCACGCCTGCCGCACGCAGCTTCGAGACGTCGTCGGTGCCCAGTTCGTTCATCACCTGCGCCGTACGCGAGATCACACGCGACACGCCCGACTCGCCCACGAACATGTGGTGCGCCTCTTCGGTCAGCATGAACTTGGTGGTGCGGGCGAGCGGATCGAAACCCGATTCCGCCAATGCCGAGAGCTGGAACTTGCCGTCGCGATCGGTGAAATACGTGAACATGTAGAACGCGAGCCAGTCCGGCGTCTTCTCGTTGAACGCGCCGAGAATGCGGGGGTTGTCTTCGTCACCCGAGCGGCGGCCGAGCAGCGCTTCGGCTTCTTCGCGGCCATCGCGGCCGAAGTAGCGATGCAGCAGATAGACCATCGCCCACAGGTGGCGCCCTTCTTCCACGTTCACCTGAAACAGGTTGCGCAGGTCGTACATCGACGGCGCGGTCAGGCCCAGATGGCGCTGTTGTTCCACCGACGCCGGTTCCGTATCGCCTTGCGTGACGATGATGCGGCGCAGGTTGGCACGATGCTCGCCCGGCACGTCCTGCCACACGGCTTCGCCCTTGTGTTCGCCGAAATGAATCTTGCGATCGGTGTCGCCCGGCGTGAGGAAAATGCCCCAGCGATAGTCCGGCATCTTCACATGATCGAAGTGCGCCCAGCCGCTCGGGTCCACGCTGACGGCAGTGCGCAGATAGACGTCGAAACCGTGCGAGCCTTCCGGGCCCATGTCGCCCCACCAGGACAGGAAGTTCGGCTGCCACTGTTCGAGCGCACGTTGCAGCGTGCGGTCGTCAGACAGATTGACGTTGTTGGGGATCTTCTCGCTGTAGTTGATCGAAGCCATCGTGGGGTTCCTCGTGTCTCGTGCGTATCTGTGGAAACGTCTCGTCGTGTCGCGCGGTGTCGTGTCGCGCGTCTTATCGCTGGGTCGGGTCAGACGCGGGTCAGGTCGAACTGCGCCTTGTTGCCCTTGCCGTAGACCTTCAGCGCGCCCTTCTCGCCGACGGCGTTCGGACGGGTGAAGATCCAGTTCTGCCAGGCCGACAGACGCCCGAAGATGCGCGTGTTCATCGTCTCTTTGCCGTTGAAGCGCAGGTTCGCTTCCAGACCGGTGAGCGCATCGGGCGACATGGCCGCGCGCTCTTCGATGGCGATGCGAATCTCGTCCGGCCAATCGAGATCGTCCACCGCAGCGGTAACCAGCCCCAGACGTTCGGCCTCGTCCGGACGCACGCGGCGTCCGATGGTCTCGCGCACGGCGTCGAGTTCCGCTTTGTCTTCGTAGAAGCGGCGGGCGAGACGCGACTGATCGGTCACCATCGGCAGCAAGCCGAAGTTCACTTCCGAGAGCGTGATCGCCGGTTCGTCTTCTTCGCTCGCGGGCAGCGCGGCCATATAGGTACGGTCGGCGGCGAAGGCGAATTCGGCGAGCGTGCCGGTGAAGCACGAGTCCGGCTCGATGAGCGCGAACAGCGAGCGCGACGACACGTCGATGCGGGCCAGCGTGCGGCGCAGCATGCCGATGGTTTCACGCACGAGCCAGTGGCTTTGATGTGCGATGAGCGAGGCGTCGGCCGCCAGCACGTGTTGGGCGTCGCCTTCGGTACGCAGCAGCCATGTGCCGATGTCGAGTTCGTTGGTGCGCAGATTGAGAATGGCGTCATCGAGTTCGCGCGCCATCTGCAACGGCCACCAGCGCACACCGGCGGCTTCGATGCCGGCGATGTCCTGCGGCGGTGCCGACTTCGGTGCCTTCACGGTCAGGCTGGCCGTGCGATTGGTGCGATCGATTTCCACATCGACGAATTCGTAGCGAATGGCGTCGGCTTCGTCGGTGCGTTCGATACGCGTGAGCGTCACGCCCTTGCCGCCCGGGCGATCGCTTTGCTGCGCCAGTTCCAGCGCGCGTGCCGCAATGGTTTGTGCGAACTGCGCGGGCTTGACCACGTCATCGACCAGACGCCATTGCTTGGCGCGCTCGCCGCGAATGCCTTCCACGATGGTGCAGAAAATATCGGCGCGGTCGTTGCGCACATGGCGCTTGTCGGTCAGGCGGGTGAGACCGCCCGTGCCCGGCAGCACGCCGAGCAGCGGCACTTCCGGCAGCGACACCGACGACGAGCGGTCGTCGACCAGATAGATCTCGTCGCAGGCCAGCGCCAGCTCGTAACCGCCGCCTGCGCAAGCGCCGTTCACGGCGGCGAGGAATTTCAGGCCCGAGTAGCGGCTGGAGTCTTCCAGACCGTTGCGCGTTTCGTTGGTGAATTTGCAGAAATTGACCTTCCACGCATGCGAGGACACGCCCAGCATGAAGATGTTGGCGCCCGAGCAGAACACGCGGTCCTTCGCGCTCGTGACCACCACGGTCTTGACTTCAGGGTGTTCGAAGCGGATGCGCTGAACGGCATCGTGCAGCTCGATATCCACACCCAGATCGTACGAATTGAGCTTGAGCTTGTAGCCCTCGCGAATGCCGCCGTCTTCTGCGATGTCGATCATCAGCGTGGCGACCTGGCCTTCGAAACTCAGCTTCCAGTGCTTGTACTGCGTGGGGTCCGTACGGTAGTCGACGTGGGGTTTGCCGAACATGATTGCCTCCAACTCGAATAATGATCTTGTTGAATTGCAATATAGTGCAGCACAAACCCATCGTCAACGGTTAACTTGAATAAAAATGAATTATTTTGCAGATGCGAGACATTCAGTCGGACGATAACTGCACTGCGAGACGTCCGCGCAGCTGCAAATAGGCGTCCGCCAATGCCTTCCCGCCCGTATCGAAGCTCATATCTGCCTTGGCGTAGAAGTCCTGCCGGCCGGCGAGAATGCGCTTCAGATCGTCCATCGCTTCCGCGTTGCCCGACATCGGACGCAAGTCGCCCTGCGCCACCACCCGTTTCATATGCTCTTCCGGCGAGGCTTGCAGCCAGACCGCGTAGCAATGGGTGAGCAGGAAATTGAAGGTGGACGCGTCGCTCACGATGCCACCGGGCGACGCGATCACGGCACGCGGATGCTCGGCCACCACGGCTTCCAGCGCCCGCAGCTCATAGCGGCGGTAGGCCGTAGCGCCATAGAGCGAATAGATTTCCGAAGGCGGGCAACCGGCCAGTTGTTCGATCACGCGGTTGAGTTCGACAAACGGCACATGCATGTCGTCGGCCAGCATCCGGCCCAGCGTGGACTTGCCCGCGCCACGCAGCCCGATCAGGGCAATGCGCCCACGCCGGTCCGGGTCACGCTCGCTGCCCGCAAACAACTCGCTGAGCGCCTGACGGGCCCGCGTGAGCGCCTCGCCATCGCGACCGTGCAGGATTTCGCGAATCAGCAGCCACTCGGCGGAGGACGTGGTCTCATCGCCGACGATTTCCGCCAATGTGCAATTTAGTGCTTGTGCAAGCTGGCGCAGAAACAGCACGGACGCGTTGCCCACGCCCGACTCCAGGTTGGCGACATGGCGCTCGGACACATCGGCGTCGAGCGCCAGCGCCTTACGTGTCAGGCCGCGACGGGCGCGCAGCGTGCGCACGCGCTCGCCCAGCGCAACCAGAAACGGGTCTTTCTCTACGGCGGCACGCGCCGTCAACACCCCATCGGCAGGCGCACTCTTATTCATTGGGCGAGATCCTCAGAACACGTAACATGTAATATATTGCTTGACAGCGAAAATTGCATGCTCTAATTTTCACCATGCGTCGATAAAAAAGCAAACACGGGCGTTAGCCCGGCCTGATCGACGTCAAACCGTTGGACGGAAGATCGTCAGAACAAGACAGTGCGAGCCGCCGCCATGCCATCGCCCGATGGCGATCGCCGAGGTGAAAAGCGGTCAGCTTGCCATTGCGTCATCCCCAGGAGACATGGATGGATGTGCCCCAATTTCAGGCGCTGATCGCCGACCTTACGCGACAGCTCGACGGCCGTGCGCTCGACGCCGGCCTCGCCGACTGGCTCAACACCCATTACGGTGCCGATTCCGAAGGCTTCGCGGCCCTCACCGCCGCCTGCCGGACCGGCGTTGCCGATGGCTGGCTGTGTAACCGCGAAGGCGGTGGCATTCGTTATGGCCGTGTGATCAAGCCCACCCCCGATACCCACGGTTTTTCCGTCGATGTGGTTGACATGGCCGATCTGGCCGGTCCGCACCATACGCATCCGAATGGCGAAATCGATCTGATCATGCCGCTCACGCCCGGCGCGACCTTCGACGGGCATCCCGCAGGCTGGTGCGTCTACGGCCCCGGCACGGCGCATCGCCCGACCGTGGCGCACGGTCGCGCGCTGGTGCTTTATCTCCTGCCCCAAGGGGCCATCGAATTTACCCGCAGCGCCTGACGCCCAATCCTGCGGTGGCCGCGCTCCCACGCGGCCGCCCGGTGCCTGTGCGCTTGCTCACCGAGTCTTTGCCATGAGTACGCCTGTCTTGCTGGAAAACTACGTCGCTGGCCAATGGGTCGCCGGTCGTGGTGAGGGGACTGCCCTCACCGACCCCGTCACCGGCGACACCCTCGCCCGTGTGTCGAGCGACGGACTGGATCTCGATGCCGCGTTCACCTTCGCGCGCGATACCGCCGGGCCTGCGCTGCGGGCACTGTCGTTCGCCGAGCGCGCGCAACGGCTGTCGCAGATCGTCACCACATTGCAGGCGAATCGCGACGACTACTACGCCATTGCCACCGCCAACTCGGGCACCGTGGCCACCGACTCCGCCGTCGATATCGACGGGGCAATTTATACGCTGTCGACTTACGCCAAGCTTGGCGCCGCACTCGGTGACGCGCATACGCTGCTCGATGGCGCGGCAACGCCGCTCGCGAAAGATGGCTCGTTTGCCGTGCGCCATGTCCTGCGCCCGACACCGGGCGTGGCGCTCTTCATCAACGCCTTCAACTTTCCGTCGTGGGGGTTGTGGGAGAAAGCCGCCGCAGCGCTGCTCGCAGGCGTGCCCGTGATCGTGAAGCCTGCGACCTCCACTGCGTGGCTGACGCAGCGCATGGTGGCCGATGTCGTCGCCGCCAACGTACTGCCGGCAGGCAGTCTCTCGGTAATTTGCGGCAGCGCCGCCGGGCTTCTCGATCGCATCGGTCCGTTCGACGTGGTGTCGTTCACCGGGTCGGCGGCCACCGCCGCCACGTTGCGCGCACATCCCGCATTCACCGAGCGCTCAGCGCGCATCAACGTCGAAGCCGACAGTCTGAACAGCGCCCTGCTGCTGCCCGATGCCGCGCCCGGCACCGCTGCGTTCGATCAGTTCGTGCGCGAAGTGGCCCGCGAAATGACCGTCAAGTCGGGCCAGAAATGCACCGCCATTCGTCGCGCGCTGGTGCCGGTGGAACACTTCGATGCGGCAGCGGCAGCGATTGCCGAGCGGCTGGCGAAGACCGTAGTGGGCAACCCGCGCAACGACACCGTGCGAATGGGTTCCCTCGTGAACCTGTCGCAAAAGCGTGCCGTGTTGGAAGGCATTGCCGATCTGCAAGCCGAAGCGGAAACGCTTTATGACGGCAATCGCGATGCCACCTTTGTCGATACCGCCGCGGAGAGCGCCTGCGTCGCGCCGGTACTGCTCGGCCTGCGCAATGGCGCGTCCGGTCAGCGCGTGCACGACACGGAAGTCTTCGGGCCGGTGGCAACACTCGTCGGCTATCGCGATATCGACGAGGCCATTGCACTGGCCAAACGCGGTCAGGGTTCACTCGTCGTGTCGCTGTTCAGCAACGACGCACTCGCCATGCACGCGCCCGCTGTTGCGCTGGCCGATGCGCATGGCCGTGTGCATGCCGTCGATCCGTCGGTCGCCAAGACACAGACCGGTCACGGCAACGTCATGCCGCAGTCGCTGCATGGCGGCCCGGGCCGCGCCGGTGGCGGTGAAGAACTGGGCGGGCTGCGTGCGCTGCGTTTCTATCACGTGCGCTCGGCCATACAAGGCCCCGCAGCGTTGGTCGAATCCCTGACGGCGGATGCCGTTGAATTACCGAAGTAGTGGCCGGTAGCCGTCGAACGTCGCTGAAAGCAGTCGCAAGCCGTCGTAGTCAAGGTGTTTCATACAGGCGCCGTCAGAGCGCCGAAGAGAACCAACGCCACGTGCGCGTTGCCCTCGCACGTGTGCAGGGCACGCGCGGCGATCCACCGGAGGCAACATGGAAGCCGTACTCACCCCACCGCCGGCGAACTTCAACTTCGCCGCGCACCTTGAAGCGCTCAATCGCGCTCGCGCCGCCAAGACGGCGTATCTCGACGACACACAATCGCTCTCCTATGGCGAGCTTGCCGAGCGTAGCCGGCGCTTCGCTACGGGACTCGCACGCGCAGGCGTGCATCGGGAAGAACGCATCCTGCTCGTGATGCTCGACACCATCGACCTGCCCGTCGCCTTTCTCGGCGCGCTGTATGCCGGTGTAGTGCCGGTTGTCGTCAACACGCTGCTCACCGCCGACGATTACGCGTACATGATCGCGCACAGCAAGGCGCAACTCGTGATCGCCTCGGGCGCGTTGATGCCGACCGTGCAGGCGGCACTCGACAAGACCAGCGCACCGCCGCCGTGTGTCGTGTCGCAGCCGATCGCCGTCGCGGAGGCTGCCGATGCCGCACAACACACGCCGCCCGTCACGTTCGACTCGCTCATCGACGGGCCGCCCAGCGCCGTGCCCGCCGACACCGCAGGCGACGACATTGCGTTCTGGCTGTATTCGTCGGGTTCCACCGGTAAGCCCAAGGGCACCGTGCACACGCACGCCAACCTGTACTGGACGGTAGAAACCTACGGCCGCAACGTGCTCGGCATTCGCGAAGAGGACGTGGTCTTTTCGGCCGCGAAATTGTTCTTCGCCTACGGGCTGGGCAACGCCCTCACGTTCCCGTTGTCCGTCGGCGCCACGGTGTTGCTCATGGCCGAGCGGCCGACCGCCGAAGCGGTGGCGCAGCGCCTGAAACAACATCGCCCGACGATCTTCTACGGCGTACCCACGCTCTACGCGAACCTGCTCGCATCGCCGCACCTGCCTGCCCGCGAAGACGTCGCGCTGCGCTTGTGCACGTCGGCAGGCGAAGCGTTGCCGCGCGAAATCGGCGAGCGCTTCACCGCGCATTTCGGTGCCGAGATTCTCGATGGCATCGGCTCGACTGAAATGCTGCACATCTTCCTGTCGAATCGCGCGGGGCAAGTGGCCTACGGCACGACCGGCGAAGCGGTGCCCGGCTATTCGGTGGAACTGCGCGACGAGAACGGCCAGCCCGTCCCCGACGGCGAGATCGGCGACCTGTACATCAAGGGCCCGAGTGCCGCGCTGATGTACTGGTGTAATCGCGAGAAATCGCGCGCCACATTCCTCGGCGACTGGCTCAAGAGCGGCGACAAGTACCAGCGTCTGCCCAATGGGTATTACGTCTATGCCGGGCGCAGTGACGATATGCTCAAGGTCAGCGGCCAATATGTCTCGCCCATCGAAGTCGAGATGGTGCTCATGCAGCACGACGCGGTACTCGAAGCGGGCGTGGTCGGCCGCGACGACAACGGTCTGACGAAGACGCAGGCGTTTGTCGTACTCAAGCCCGGTGTCGTGGCCGATGACGAGATGGCGACGACGCTCAAGGCGTTCGTCAAGGCGCGTCTGGCGCCGCACAAATACCCTCGCGAGCTGGTGTTCGTCGACGATCTGCCGAAGACGGCGACGGGCAAGGTCCAGCGCTTCAAGCTGCGCGAGTTGCTATAGGAGAAGACGAGACAATGTCGGACGTACAGTTCGCCCGGATCGAGACGGCCTCGCACGGGCCGCTCTCGCTGGAATACCGGTGGCTCAATCGTGAGCGCACCGACGCGCCGTTGCTGGTCTTTCTGCACGAAGGACTGGGGTCGGTCGCGATGTGGAAAGACTGGCCGCAGCAGTTGTGCGACGCGGGCGGCTATCGCGGCCTCGTGTTTTCACGCAACGGCTATGGCCGTTCGACGCCGCGCCCGCATGACGAGAAGTGGCCGGTCGACTTCATGCACAAGCAGGCGCGCGAGGTGTTGCCTGCGTTTCTCGATGCGGTCGGTGTCGGCCCCGAGGCCGCCGGGCGCGTGTGGCTCGTAGGCCATAGCGACGGCGGCTCGATTGCGCTGTTGTTCTCGGCAGCGTTCCCCGACCGGCTCGCAGGCGCGGTCGTACTGGCACCGCATCTGTTCGTGGAAGACGTGTCGGTCGAGAGTATTGCCAAGACGAAAACCGTCTTCGAGACGACCGATCTGCGCACGAAGCTCGCGCGCTATCACGACGATGTGGAAAGCGCCTTCTGGGGCTGGAACGACATCTGGTTGAACCCGGCGTTTCGCGAGTGGAATCTGGTCGGTGCCGTGGCGAGTATCGAGAAGCCGCTGCTCGCGATTCAGGGCGAAGACGACGAGTACGGCACGATGGCGCAGATGGACAGCATTGCCGCCAACGTGTCGCATGCGAAAGTGGTGAAGCTGCCCGACTGCGGACACTCCCCGCATCGCGATGCACCCGAGGCGCTGGCGCAAGCCATCGTGTCGTTTATCGACGGCGGCGGCGAAGTCGAAGCGGCGGGCGATCAGCGCGCGGCCTGATTCACCTGCTTACGGATTCACCGATTCACCGCGCCGGGGCGGGCTCAACGCTCCGGCGCAATCGCCATATCCTCGATCGCGCGATACACCAGCGCCTTGGCATCCTCGATGGACGGCGTGCGGCGCACCAGCCCCGCAAAGCGCTGATCGACCAGCAGCGCCGCCAGACCATGCACGTACGCCCAGCCCGCCGCCATCGTGACGGCCCGCTCGGCATCCAACTCTCCCCACCACTCGTTATTGCCCTGCGCATCCACCACCGGTGCGGGGTCGAGCACGCCTGAGAGCAAGCGCATGGAGTTACGGCGAGCGTCTTGCAACGACGTGCGCGCCAGATCGAGCAACTCGTTTCGTGACATCAGGCGGAACATGTCCGGATTCGCCACCGCGAAATCGATATACGCGTGCGCGACCGCCTTACGACGCGCCGGGCCGGGTTTGGCTTCGCTGGCACGCGCCGACATCGCCGCCGCCAGCCGCCGATGCCCGTCGGCCACGAGTTCGCTCAACACCCCTGCCGTATCGCCGAAGTGATGCTGCGGCGCGGTGTGCGACACCCCCGCCTCACGCGCAATCGAGCGCAACGTCAACCCGCGCAGGCCATCGCGCTTGAGCACCGTCTCGGCGGCCTGCAATAGCGCTTCCGGCAGACCACCGTGATGGTACGGGCGCACTTTCGCGCCACGGCCGGCACGCGGCGTGCGGGCGGTTTCATCGGCTGGATTGTCGGCAGGCTTGCCGGGGGAGTTGTCTGTCATACCTGAGGTCAATGTTTCCAACGGAAAAATATATTGACGGCAATCGGGAGTCTCGTCAAAATCTTTCCACTGGAAACATTGGCGAATGGATGGCGACCGCCGCCCCGTCGATGTCCGGAACGACCTATCCGAACGAGAGGCATTCATGAAGGCAAACGTATTGATCTCCGGCGCTGGCGTGAGTGGTCTGGCGCTGGCTTACTGGCTTGACCGCGCAGGCTTCGCCACCACGTTGGTTGAGCGCGCGCCCGAACTGCGCCGGGGCGGTCAGGCGGTCGACATTCGTGGCGTTGCGCTCGATGTGGTCGAGGCGATGGGGTTGCTGGGGGCGGCAAAGGCGCTGCGAACACAACTCAAAGGCATGTCGATGCTGGACGCACAGGGCAACGAAGTCGATCGCTCCGAAGAGCGGACCTTCAGCGGCGGCCGGATCAACATCGGCGACATCGAAGTCTTCCGCGACGATCTCTGTGAGTTGCTGGCAGGTGCGCTTGGCGAGGACGTCGAGTGGCTTTACGACGACAGCATTCGTGCCATCGACGATAAGGGCGATCAAGTCGTGGTGAGTTTCGAGAAAGGCGCGACACGCAGCTTCGATCTGGTGATTGGCGCCGATGGCACCTATTCCAACGTGCGCCGCCTGTGCTTCGACGATGAGGCGTGCGTCGTGCGGCCGTTGAACATGGTGCTGGCCTTGTTCTCCAGGCCCAACTTGATCGACCTGAAGGACTGGCAACTGGGCCATCGCGAGGGCGGCGTGGGGTACATCATCTACCCGAGCCTCGATCAGGATTCGTTGCGTATCGGCGTGGGCTTCACGGCCCCGGTCCCTGCATTGCCGCGTAGCGACATGGCAGCGCAGAAGCGGCTCGTCGCGGCACATTGTGAACACTTGGGCGGCGACATCCCCAAGTTGATCGCGGCTATGCAGACCACCGACGAGTTCTATTACAACGAACTGGCGCAGATTCGCATGCCGTCGTGGTCGAAGGGACGCGTGGCGCTCGCAGGAGATGCGGCGCATTGCGCCTCACCGTTCTCGGGGCAAGGCACCAGCCTTGCGCTGGTCGGTGCGGCCGTGCTGGCGTATTCGCTGGCCCAGCATTGGCCGAACCCGGCGCATGCGTTTGCCGAATACGAGGAGCGCATGCGACCTTACGTCGATCTCAATCAAGCGCTCGTCGATATGCGGCGCAACGGCCCCATGCCCGACGAGCAGATGGATGCCGCCAAGAACGGCATCGAAATCGGTGACTTACTCGACGGCTTGCTGGCCGGATCAGATCACACGCACGCCTGGCTTGCCCGGCCGCATGGCACCGACGATACCGGCTTCGGCGAAACCGTCGGCACGGAATACGGCGAGCACATCGTCGACCGCGCCCGGGGCGCATGACACCAGCAGCCCGCCCGCCGTCTGCGGGTCGCACAGCAGGTCGCGATCCCGGTCGGTGAGGCGCTCGCCCAGTTCCACGGCGCTGCCGTACGACGCCCAGTTGCGTCCCGAGGCGCCCGTGATGCAGCCCTTGTCGGCCAGTTCACGCACGCCATCGAACAGCGGCACGTCGGACATGCGCAGGTACGCCGCGAGATTGGCGCCCCGGCACATTTCCAGCGTGTGTCCCAGCAGACCGAAGCCCGTCACGTCGGTGAGCGCATGCACGCCCGGCAGTGCGGCCAGCGCGGGGCCGACACGATTCAGACGCGTGGTTGCATCGATCATGCTGCGATAGCCGTCAGCGTCGAGCAGGCCTTTCTTGAGTGCCGCCGACATCACGCCCACGCCGAGCGGCTTGCCCAGCACCAGCACGTCGCCTGCCTGTGCGTCGGCATTGCGCTTGATGCGTTTCGGATGCACCACGCCCATCGCCGCCAGCCCGTAAATCGGTTCCACCGAGTCGATGCTGTGACCGCCTGCAATCGGAATACCGGCTTCGGCACACACCGATTCGCCACCACGCAGAATGTCGCGGATCGTCTCGCGCGGCAGCACGTTGATCGGCATGCCGACAATCGCCAGCGCAAAGATCGGTTTGCCGCCCATGGCGTAGATGTCAGAGAGCGCGTTGGTCGCGGCGATGCGGCCGAAGTCGAACGGATCGTCGACGATCGGCATGAAGAAATCGGTCGTGGCGATGATCGCCTGCTCGTCGTTCAACTGATAGACCGCCGCGTCGTCCGAGGTCTCGGTGCCCACCAGCAAGGCGGCCGGCATCGGCATGGGCGCGTCGTTGCGTGCGAGCAGTTCCGAGAGCACGCCCGGTGCGATCTTGCAGCCGCAGCCGCCACCGTGCGAGAGCGAAGTCAATCGCGGGGCGGCAGGCGTCGTCTGCGGCGCGGCTTGAGAAGCATCCACCTGAGTGGCATCGTGTGCGGTCATGGTCGTTGGCGTTGGATTGGATGGCGTTCGTGGCGCTCGTGGCGCGCGGAAGGGATGTGCGGCATGTCTGTCTCAGACTACGTACATACCCTGCGGTGCGATGACGACAGTTTGCCAAAAGACGACGTATTATGGAGCAGCTTTCGCCCGATGGCCCGTGCTATGGCGTCGCCGGTCGAACGACATCCCAACCACCATGCGCCGTGGGCGCTGATTCTGACGGGGATTCCATCATGCAACGTCGTCGTTTTCTCTCGCTCGCCGCGTCCACCGTACCCGCTGCCATGCTGCCCGCCGCGCTGATTTCCGGCCGGGCCGATGCCGCTACCTCGCAACCCGCCGCAACGAATGCGCCCAATGCGGCCGACGGTTGGCGCACCTTCGAGCTGACGACGCAAGTCGACCTGCCCGCCTCCGCTGGCCCTGCCAACGTCTGGCTGCCGGTCGCGATTTCGCCCTCCGCCACGTACCAGCAAGCGCTCGGCACGCGTTGGGAAGCGCCGGGCGCACAAGCGGAATTGCGCAAGGTGCGCGGTGCCGCCGGTGTCGACGTGCCGATGCTCGCCGTCGCATGGCCCGATGCGCCTGCGCAGGGTGGCCCGGCACGGACGGTGACGCTCATCAACACCTTTGCCACGCGCGACCGCCGCGTCGATCTGTCGCAGCCGCCGTCGGCGAATGCGCCGCGCGAGTCGGCCGAAGTGCTGCGCCGCTATCTGCAACCGACCGAGTTGCAACCGACTGACGGTCTCGTGCGCGAGACGGCCCAGCGCATCACGCGCGGGCAGGACGGCGACGTGGCGAAAGCGCAGGCCATCTATCAGTGGATCGTCGACAACTGCCGCCGCGAAGGGTCGGTGCGCGGTTGCGGCACCGGCGACGTACGCTACATCCTCACGACGGGCGACCTTGCAGGCAAGTGCGCCGACATCAACGCCTTGTTCACCGCGCTCGCACGGTCGGTCGGCATTCCCGCACGCGATGCTTACGGCGTTCGCGTGGCGGCGTCGAATCACGGGTTCAACAGTCTTGGCAAAGCGGGCGACGTGACGCGTGCCCAGCATTGCCGTGCTGAGTTCTATGCGGCTGGGTATGGCTGGGTGCCGGTCGATCCGGCGGACGTCCGCAAGGTCGTGCTCGAAGAAGTGCCGGGTGGTCTGCCGGTCAACGATCTGCGCGTGCGTGCGGCGCGGGCGATGTTGTTCGGCCAGTGGGAAATGAACTGGGTCGCGTTCAATCACGGTGCCGACGTGCCGCTGCCGGGCGCGCGTGACAAGCGCGACGGCTCCGTGCCGTTCCTCATGTATCCGAATGGTGAAGTGGCACAGGGCCGGCTCGACAGTCTGGACCCGGACGCTTTCCGCTATCGCATGAGCGCGCGCGAACTCAAGGCCTGATCTGGACTTGCAGGACTTGCATCAGACAACGAAGGAGAGCTTCACCATGCAACGCCGTCATTTTCTTCAGACGCTGGGCGCACTCGGCACGGCCGGGGCGCTGACCGGTATCGACACCCCGGCGCTCGCCGCAGGGCCGGGCAAGCCCGGTGCCGAAGTCGACGACAGCGCGCTCGCGGGCAACTCCGGCGGCACGCTCTCGGCGTGGCGCGGGGCAACCCCGGCGTTCACGCTGGAGGGGCTGGACGGTCAGCAGCATGCGTTATCGGAATGGCGCGGGCGTGTGGTGGTGCTTAACTTCTGGGCCACGTGGTGCGGCCCGTGCCGCGAAGAAATTCCGGCAATGGGCGCAGTCGCCCGGCAGTATCGCAATCGCGGACTGGCCCTCGTGGCCGTGAACGTGAAAGAGTCGCCGCCGACCGTCAAACCATTTCTCTCGAAATTGCCCATCGACGGCACCGTGCTGCTCGATCGCGACGGTTCGGTATTCAAACGCTACGGCTCCGTCGGGCTGCCGGCGACTTACCTCGTCGACCGTGCCGGCAATGCGCGCTTCTGGCGCATGGGCGAGCTCGAATGGACCGACGTCGGCCTGCACGGACATATCGAGGCGTTGCTGCAACAGGGCGGCGGGGGTTCTACGGCTTGAGGACATCCATCGAGGAAGATGGCCGCGCCGGATAGCGATCGCTGTCCGGCGAACGTCACCTCCCGCCCTTCTCACTCATTCCATTCAACAAGCTAACGTCGCCCCATCCGCCCGTTTTCGCCGCCGTGCGCACATGATCGAGCAAACGCGCCGTCGGCCCGGCGAGTACCCCCTCCCGATATGCGAAGTGCAGCGGCGCGCGCGGTGCCGGTGTCAGTGGCCGGTAGACGATGCCCTCCACCTGCATGCGCATGAGCGATGCGGGCACGATCGACACCCCCAACCCGGCCGCCACCAGCGATAGCGTCGACGGCAGACGCGGCGCCTCCTGCTCGATGTGCGGACTGAACCCCGCGCCGTGACACGCGGCAATGATCGCGTCGTACAGCCCCTGCCCCGTGCGGCGTCGATAGAGAATCAGCTTCTCCGCCGAGAGCGCCGTCAGCGGTACCGCTGCCTTGCCCGCGCGCCCTTTGAGCGCCAGCGGATGCGATGAGGGCACCGCGAGCACCATCGGCTCCTCCAACACCGGCACGATGGCAATCTGCGCAATATCGCCCAACGGCTGACGAATGAAGACCGCGTCGAGCTGACCGTCGCGCAGTCCATCAAGCAATTCCGTCGTGCTGCTCTCGTCGAGCATCAGCGAGACCGCTGGCGCATCGGCTCGAAACGCACGAATCACAGCGGGCACGAACGGATGCAGCGCCGACGAACTCGTAAAGCCCACGGCGAGCCGCCCCTTTACGCCTGCGGCCACACGCCGAACATCATCTACCGCCTGATCGAGTTTGCGCACCACGTCGTAGGCATCCCCCAGAAACGCCTGCCCCGCATCGGTGAGCGCCATGCCGCGAGGCAACCGCTCGAAGAGCGTCACGCCCAGTTGTGTCTCCAGCACGCGAATCTGCTGCGAGAGCGGCGGCTGACCGATGCCGAGCCGCTCAGCCGCACGCGTCATGTGGCCCGTTTCGGCCACCGCAATGAAATAACGCAGCAGCCGGATGTCGATGTTTGCCATATTGGTTCGATATGATTCCAGTCACTTCCATATATTGGACAATATAGCGCAATCGACCTACTCTGACGTTGTCCCGCGCGGCGCCCGTGCATCTCCTTCAGCGATGTCACCTCCTGCCGGGCGGCCCCCACGGCTGTTGTAGTTCCAGAAGATTCCCGCCATGCGCATTCCGGCTCCGTCCACCAAACTCGCCACCCCGGCGACACGTCCGCCTGATCTCCCGATCTCCGGTACTCCAGACACCCACGACACCGTCGTCCCGAGCATTCGTCAGCTTTTCTTTGGCTTTCTCGGCTTGGGCATGACCGCGTTCGGCGGCGCATTGCCGCTCGCACGCCGCATGATCGTCGACAGGCACCGCTGGCTGACGCCGGATGAATTCACCGATCTGCTCGGGCTGTGCCAGTTTCTGCCGGGCGGCAACATCATCAACTTGTCCGTGGCGCTGGGCATGCGCTTTCACGGCTGGCGCGGCGCATTGGCGTCGATTCTCGGATTGATTGCCGCGCCGTCCGCCGTTGTGATCATGCTCGGCATGGTCTATCAGCACTTTCAGAACGACCCGCACGTGAAGCATCTCTTCGCGGGGCTCGCGGCAGCGGCGGCCGGCCTGCTGATACAGATGGCGTGGAAAGTGTCTTGGCCGCTGCGCAAGTCTGCCGTGCTGGCCGGTGTGGCGGCGGCGTGCTTCATCATGATTGCCGTATTGCGCGTGCCGCTCGTGCTCACCATGTTGATCATGACGCCGCTCTCGATCTATGCCACGTGGAGGGTTTCGCAATGACCGGCACCCTTATCTCGCTCGCGCTCATCTTCACGCAGTTGTCCGTGCTCGCGTTCGGCGGCGGCAACACGATCCTGCCGGAGATGGAGCGTCAGGTCGTCGACATCCATCACTGGATGACCTCCGAAGAATTCAGCGCGCTGTTCGCGCTCGGGCAGGCCGCGCCTGGCCCGAATCTCATGATCGTCACGCTGGTGGGGTGGCATGTCGCCAGTTGGCAGGGGATGCTCGTCACCACGCTCGCCAAGTTTGGGCCGTCGTCGCTCATTACGATCTTCGTGCTGCACCTGTGGCAACGGTTCAAGGACCGGCCGTGGCGACGCATCGTTCAGGCCGGGTTGATGCCGATGACGGCCGGACTCGTTGCCGCCAGTGCCGCACTCATTGCTCAGGCGTCGGCCACGTCGTGGCTGCTTGCTGGCATTACTGCGAGCGTGGCCGTGCTGGCTATCCGGACGCGTGTCCACCCGCTGTGGTGGTTGGCGGCGGGCAGTGTGGCGGGGTTGGTTGGGGGCGCGTGGCTGTAAGCGAAGCGCTCAACCGTGGCGCCAGTTCGCGTGGCCGTGCTTGCGTCGTGCTGTCCGGTTACGCGTCGGTTTTTGCCAGCGAGCCGACGCTTCACGCTCGGGGGCATCCGGTTTGCTCGCGTCGGGCACCGGGTTCTCTCCGGTTCTGCCAGCCCGGCTGACCGTATCGAACGACACACGCCAGTGCGCGTTGCCCATGACTTCCACGCCCTTGACGAGTTCGCTCCACGCGGGTGAACCGATGACCAGCGCAGGCGGTGTGTCCATCCGGGCCATCGCCGCAAATCCGAATGCCGAATGCACCGTCGGCGTTGTCTGAACCCCGGCTTCGATAATCAGAACACGCGCCAGCCACTGCGCCACGGGCATCGGCATTGACGGCAGCCGTGGTCCATGGGTATCGATCGGGGCCGCGTCGTGCCACTTCCAGATGTCCCGCGGCGAGACATCCGCCATGACGCTGTTGCCGATGCGCTCGAGTACGTCTGCGCAGGTCTCGAGATACACCGACGCGATGGACATCTGCATGTTGAAGAGATATCGCCAATCGGTTCGCACGCCGCAGTCGTTGCGCACGCTCGCGGCGATCAGTGACACGACGCGCGAGCAGACTCGCTCTGTGGCGCCCACCTCCGTAATGCGCTCCCGCCACTCGCGAATTTCCCGCTTTCGGCGTGCAATCGTCTCTGGCGACGATCGAAAAGGCGTGCCCCTCGGATCTTCGCCGAGATCGTCAGTGGTTTCATCCGGATCGAATAGTTGGACATCGACCGGATGCACCGAAAACGTCGGTGCTCCCTCGTCGTCTGTCTCCCACTCCGGCACGAGCACATCGTGGAGCAACACGAACATATCGTCGCGACGAATCAACGAAGGCATCCCGGGGATGATGCGAAGGTTTTGCGCGTCCGCTTGGCTCAGTTGGAAGTCGAGTCCATGCGCCAAGAGCCCGCATAACGCAATGACGTGCCAGCTATCCATGTCACTCGCGCGCGGCGTGTTCGCCAGATGCACGATCAGTGCCCGGGCAATGTCCGCGTCTGCCTGCGGCAAGTCGGGCTTTCTCCACGCTGCCAGCTCGCGGGCTGCGTCGTACTGCTGGTTGGCGCGCAACTCGTCCGGCGAAATATCCGATGGTGTCGTGGCGGAGGCTTCGTCGTTGGCCGGTGGCGGAAATGCCCCGCCGATCGTCGGTGGAATCCAATGGGACGAATGCAGCCACGACGCGAATAGCTTGTCGAGTGCGGCCTGCGCCGACCATCCGAGGCCCGTGGAGACGAGCGCGACGAGGGGCGCCCAATATTCGCTGAATCCGTTGATGCCATGGATATAGCTCTCGGCGCGAAAGTAATCCGGCCCTTCGTCACAGTGTGTGAGCACCATGGCCGTTTCGTTGATCGTCGTGCGCTCACAGCATCCGTAGGTTTGCGAGCAATTTTGTACCTTCGCGACGTTGCTCGCGAATTCACCCGCTCGAAGTACGTCCAGCACGTGCCCGAACGCCTGACCCGGACGCACCAGACGAGACATCAGATCAACTGGAGTCAGCATTGGCATTTTGGGTATCCCGGTAGCATTGAAGAGCTGCGCAGCATGAAGTGGCGCGGCCCGCCACGCTTCCGTGATTTCCAAGAGCCCTGTGGCAAAACGCATTGTGGCGGGTGCCGCAGCAGGCGCGCCCCAAATCTGGGATGATGTCGCAATCGTGCCGTCCGGCGGCAGTTGCCTGTTGGCGGCTGCGCCGCACCGGGCTGCCGCTCAAGCGGTCTTGTTCTACGGAGACACCATGCCGACCATTGCCACCCTCGCCACATTCTTCGCTGTCGTGCTCGGACTGTTCCTGATTCCCGGGCCTGCCGTGCTGCTCACCATCACCCGCACCGTGCAGGGCGGACGCCGCGCCGGCATCATGACGGGCATGGGCATCGCCCTCGGTGATCTCGTCCATACCTTGTGTGCTGCCGTGGGCTTGTCGGCGGTGCTGATGACCTCTGCGCTGGCGTTCGACGTCGTCAAGTACATCGGGGCGGGCTATCTGATTTATCTCGGCATCAAGGCGTTGCGTGAGCGCCCCAGCGATCCGCAGTTGCCTGTGGCACCGCAGGTATCGCCCACGCGCGCGTTTGCGCAGGCCGTCGCCACCGAAGTGCTCAACCCCAAGACCGCGCTGTTCTTCCTCGCCTTCATGCCGCAGTTTGTGCATGCGAGCGAAGGCAACGTGTTCATGCAGTTTCTGGTGCTGGGGATGGTGTTCGTCGCCATGAGTGCCGTGTATACGGCGGCCATTGCCTTGTCGGTACGCCCGCTCGGCCGGTTCGTGAAGCGTTTTACGTGGCTGCTGCGCTGGCAGGGCAAGATCATCGGCACCATCTTCATCGGACTCGGTTTGCGCGTCGCCATGCAGCAGCGGTAAGTGTTCCGGGGCCTGCCGCGCCCCTCTCAAAGCCGGAGTCGCTCACTATGCAACGCATCGTCTCGCCGCTTCGCAATTCCAGCAATTCCAGCAATTCCAGCACCTTCCGCCGCCCGTTGATCTCTCCGGGCGGGCGCGCCCTGTGCGCCCTGTACGCCCTGTACGCCGCAGCACTCGCCCTCACCTTCGTTGGCCTCGCCCCGCGCGTGGCGCTGGCGGCGGATGGCGATGCCGAGAGTGGCGCCCTCTTCTCGAAGGCAGCCGTGGGTAACGCGCTGCCTGCCGGGGCGCAGAATCTGCCCGTCGTCAAAGGCAAGAAAATCACGCAATACACCGTCGTGGCGGACGAGGGGCGCAATGTGATCGAAGCCAACTCCGTGGATTCGGCTTCGGCGCTCATGTACAAGGGCGACGGCATCGATCTCGCGGCCACCCCGACCGTCTCGTGGCGCTGGAAAGTGGCGGGTGCTATTCCCGGCGCCAACAACCGCGAGGCCGACAAAGAGGACTCGCCTGCGCGGATCGTCTTCTTCTTCGATGGCGACAAATCGTCGTTGCCCTTCGGCGACCGGGCGGCGATGAGCCTCGCCAAGGCGGGCGGCGAAGACCTGCCCTACGCCACGCTGATGTACATCTGGTCCAACGATGCCGCGCCCGGCAGCGTCATCCAGAACCCGCATACCGACCGCGTGCAGATGCTCGTCGTGGCGGGTGGCGACGCCAGCGTCGGCAAATGGCAGTCCTTCTCGCGCAATCTCGCGGCCGACTACGAGCGCGTTTATCACCAGAAGCCCGGCAAATTGCTCGGCTATGGGGTTTTCACCGACAGCGACAACACTCACGCGAGTTCACACGCCTGGTACGGCGACATCCGATTCGGCGCAGCGAAGTAGTGTCACCGAAGCGGGTGGAGGCGAATCGAGGCGAATCGAGGCGGAAGTTTTCCCGCCGATTTTTCGCGTCCGGTTTCACCTGCTGACACCCATACGCGAGCACATCGCAACGTCACCGAAAAAAACGCCGCAAGCCCCGTCTGACGGGGCTTTTGCGCTATTGCAACAGTCGCTTGCGTGCTACGCTATCTGGCCTAGAATTTGAGCCAGAGTCTGTTGATTGGCTCACCGCAGTCATCGCATCTCAACGCCCCGCGAGCGCCATGCAAAAGAAACGCCAGCCCAAGGACGTCACGTTCTCCGCCAGTCCGGTCCTTCAATCGCGCATGTCGTTGTGGCGCTCCAAACTTGTCGTCATCGTCATCACCCTCGCGTTCATCGGTTTGGTCGTGCGAGCCTTCTGGATTGCGGGGCCCGGCAACGGCTTCTACATCGCGCAGGGTGAAAAGCGTTACGAGCACACCATCGTCATGCCGGCCGTGCGCGGCAAGATCGAAGACCGCGACGGTCGCGTGCTGGCCACCAGCCTGCCCATGCGCACCGTGTGGGCCGTGCCGACCGAAGTACCGGACGACCTGTCCGACAGCGATATCCAGCAAGCGAGCAAGTTGCTCGACATGCCCGCTAAGGACTTGCGCAGCAAGTTGATCGGCGAGAAGAAATTCGTCTACATCAAGCGGCAGGTATCGCCCGAGATCGGCAAGCAGATCGAAGCGCTGGGCATTCCCGGCGTGTACGAGAGCAGCGAGTACAAGCGTTTCTATCCCGAAGGCGACGTTGCCGCCCACGTCGTGGGTTTCACCAACGTCGAGGACAAGGGACAGGAAGGCATGGAGTTGGGCGAAGAGCCCTTGCTTGAAGGCGCAGCCGGGGTACGGCGGGTCATCAAGGACCGTATCGGCCGCACCATTCAGGATCTTGACGACTCCAGCCCGCCGCGCGACGGCAAGGACATTCGCCTGACGCTCGACACCCGCGTGCAGTACATCGCGTACGAGGCGTTGAAGAACGCACTGGATCGCACCGGCGCGAAGGCGGCGATGGCCGTCGTCATCGATGCCAAGACCGGACAGGTGCTGGCACTCGCCAATTTCCCGACGTACAACCCCAACGATCGCGAGCATTTGACCGGTGAGCAGTTGCGCAACCGGGTGTTCACCGACGTATTCGAGCCGGGTTCGATTCTCAAGCCGTTCACCATGGCGTTGGCGTTGGACTTGCATCGTCTGACGCCGGCCACCCTCATCGACACCGGCCCGGGCCGGTATGTGTTCGAGGGGGCGACCATCAGCGACGATAGCGCGAACGGGGTATTGACGGCGGCGGGTGTGATTCAGAAGTCGAGCAACATTGGCATGACCAAGGTGTCGACCATGTTGCGGGCGGAGGAGATGTGGGACATGTTCACCGAGATTGGGTTGGGTCAGCAGCCGAAGCTCGGTTTCCCGGGGGCCGTCTCGGGAAGGTTACGTCCGTATAAATCGTGGCGGCGCATTGAGCAGGCGACGATGGCGTATGGCTATGGTATTTCGGCGTCGTTGTTCCAGTTGGCGCGTGCGTACACCATCTTTGCGAACGATGGGGTGTTGGTACCGATCACGATCATCAAGCCGGACGCTCAGGTGCAGCCGGAGGGCGTACGCGTGATTGATAGTCGTACGGCATCGGAGATGCGAAAGATGTTGGCGGCCGTGGTGGATACGGGGGGTACGGCGACGACGGCGCAGGTGGCGGGATACAGCATTGGCGGCAAAACGGGTACCGCGTACAAGGCGGGTGTGCACGGCTACGATCACTCGAAGTATCGGGCGTCGTTTGTGGGGATTGCGCCGTTGTCGGCACCGAGATTGGTGATTGCGGTGTCGGTGGATGAGCCGAAGGCATCGCAGCACTTTGGGGGACAGGCGGCGGGCCCGGCGTTTGCGGAGATTGCATCCCAAGCGTTGCCCTTGTTGGGCATCAGGCCGGACTTGCCGGTGAAGCCGGGCGTGATATTGGCTGCCCCGACCACGGATACACCAGCGGACGATCCGGGACCGCATGGATAGGGTGGGAGTGGTGAAACGACGGGAAATATGAGCGGTGATTGTCGGCCCTCTGGCGGAGCGACTTTAAATTGGAGTGAGCCGGAGGGCCGGCAAGCGCCGCGGGCCGGGGTGGCGGGAGAGGACGGAGCGGGTAGTCAAACGGTCGGCGTCATCGCATCGTAACCCTCAAGACAAAAAGGGCAGTTCGATCATTCGAACTGCCCTTTTTGTTTACCACTAACACCGAGAAGGAAAAACTTACATCCCCGGCATCATCAGCGAGTTGGCGTTGTGCATGATCCACAGCGAGCCCACGAGCACGATCACGACGATCAGCCCGGTGAACAGGAACGCCATGATGTTCCAGCGTTGTTCCGACGAGCGGTCCATGTGCAGGAAGTAGATCAGGTGAACGATCATCTGGATCAGGGCTGCGCCGAGAATCAGCGGCAGCACTGTCGACGGGGGCATTGTGCCGTCCATCACCAGTTTGAACGGCACCACGGTCAGGATCACTGCGAGCACGAAGCCGATCAGATACGACTTCACGCTGCCGTGGCTGCCACCGGCGGCATTATGGCCAGCTTCGTGGCCGTGCGATTGCACCGATTTGCTATTGCTCATTTACATCGCTCCCATCAGGTACACGACCGTGAACACGCCGATCCAGACCACGTCCAAGAAGTGCCAGAACAGCGAGAGGCACTGGAGGCGGGTCGTGTTCGTCGAGCTCAGGCCCTTCTTGCCGATCTGGAACATCAGCACGGCCATCCACAGCAGGCCCGAGGCCACGTGCAGGCCGTGGGTGCCCACGAGCGCGAAGAAGGACGACAGGAATGCGCTGCGTTGCGGGCCGGCGCCTTCCAGGATCAGGTGATGGAACTCATACAGTTCCATGCCGATGAACGCGGCGCCCAGCAGCCACGTCACCGCCAGCCAACCCATGACCGTGCCCTTCTTGCCGCCGTGCAGGCCGACCATGGCAAAGCCGTAGGTGATCGACGAGAACAGCAGGATGAACGTTTCGACCAGCACAAACTTCAGGTCGAACAGCTCCTTGCCGGTGGGGCCGCCTGCCGACGAGTCACGCAGCACCGCGAAGGTGGCGAACAGGCCGGCAAACAGCACCAAGTCGGTCATCAGGTACACCCAGAAACCGAAGATCGTATTGCCGCCGGTGTCGTGGTGCGCGTGGTCATGCGCATGCGCATCCGCATGCGAGCCCGTGTGTTTAAGAACTTCGCTCGTCATGATTAAGCCTTTGCTGCTACAGCCAGTGCCTGATGGTGGGCCTTTTCAATGGCCACCACTTCCGGCGACTGCACGTAGTAGTCGATCGAATCGTCGTTGCTGCGGCAGATGAATGCCACGATCATGCCGACGAAGCCAACGATAGCCAGCCACCAGATGTGCCAGATTGCGGCGAAACCGAACACCAGCGAGAACGCGCTGATGATGAAACCGGCGCCGGTGTTCTTCGGCATGTGAATCGGGGCGTAGCTCGTCTTCAGATCGCTCTTGATGCCGTGTTCCTTGCGGTAGGCCAGCTCGTCCACATCGTGCACGCGCGGCTCTTCGGCAAAGTTGTAGAACTGCGGCGGCGAGGACGTCATCCACTCCAGCGTACGGCCGTTCCAGGGGTCACCCGTCGTGTCGGCCAGCGCCTTGCGGTTCTTGATCGACACCACCACTTGCAGCACCTGGAAGGCGATACCGGCGGCGATGAACAGCGCACCGATCAGTGCGGCGATCAGCCACGGCTGCCAGGCCGGGTTGTCGTAGTGGTTCAGACGGCGCGTCATGCCCATCAGACCCAGCACGTACAGCGGCATGAAGGCGAGGTAGAAACCAATGATCCAGCACCAGAAGCTGTACTTGCCCAGACGCTCGTCGAGCTTGAAGCCGAAAGCCTTCGGGAACCAGTAGTTCATACCGGCGATGTAACCGAACAGCACGCCGCCGATGATCACGTTGTGGAAGTGAGCAATCAGGAACAGCGAGTTGTGCAGCACGAAGTCGGCACCCGGCACGGCGAGCAGCACGCCCGTCATACCGCCGATCACGAACGTCACGATGAAGCCCAGCGTCCACAGCACCGGCACGGTCATTTGCACGCGACCGCGGTACATCGTGAACAGCCAGTTGAAGATCTTCACGCCCGTCGGGATCGAAATGATCATCGTCGCGATACCGAAGAACGCGTTCACGCTGGCGCCCGAGCCCATCGTGAAGAAGTGGTGCGCCCACACGAGGAACGACAGCACCATGATCGCGGCCGTGGCGTACACCATCGACTTGTAGCCGAACAGCTTCTTGCCCGAGAACGTCGAGATGATTTCCGAGAAGATACCGAACGCCGGCAGAATCAGGATGTACACCTCAGGGTGACCCCAGATCCAGATCAGGTTGATATACATCATCGGGTTGCCGCCCAACTCATTCGTGAAGAAATGGAAGTCGAGGTAGCGGTCGAGCGAGAGCAGCGCCAGGGTCACCGTCAGCACCGGGAACGCGGCGCACACCAGCACCATCGTGCACAGTGCCGTCCACGTGAAGACCGGCATCTTCATCAGGTTCATGCCCGGAGCGCGCATCTTCAGAATCGTGACAACGAAGTTCACACCCGTGAGCAACGTCCCCAAGCCTGAAATCTGCAAAGCCCAGATGTAGTAATCCACGCCCACGCCGGGGCTGAATTGAATGCCCGAGAGCGGCGGGTAAGCCAGCCAGCCCGTGCGTGCGAATTCACCCACGCCCAGCGACAGGTTCACCAGCGCCATACCGGCCACGAACAGCCAGAACGACAGCGTATTCAGGAACGGGAAAGCCACGTCGCGTGCGCCGATTTGCAGCGGCACCACGAGGTTCACCAGGCCCGTCATGAACGGCATTGCCACGAAGAAGATCATGATCACGCCGTGGGCGGTGAAGATCTGGTCGTAGTGTTCCGGCGGCAGAATGCCAGGCGAGTTGTGGGCGAGTGCCAACTGGGTACGCATCATCATGGCGTCGGCAAAGCCGCGCAACAGCATGACCAGCGCCACGAGCACGTACATGATGCCGATCTTCTTGTGATCGACCGACGTGATCCACTCATTCCACAGGTACTTCCACTTGCCGAAGTAGGTGAGCAGCGCGAGGATGCCCAGCCCACCCAGCACCATCATGCCCACGGCGCCGACGATGATCGGCTCGTGGTACGGGATGGCTTCGAGGGTCAGTTTGCCAAACAGCGTTGACATTGTTGTTTACTCCTTGTGCGCGTGCGCGGCCGTACCGGCGGCGTGCATCGCGTGCGCGCCGGCGTCCATGGCCATGGTCATGGGCTGGCCGTTCTGCACGTTCGCTGCCGCAGCCGGAGCCGCCACCGCGTCAGTACCCGCGCCCTTCATTTCCATTTTCATGTCCATGCCCTTCATGTCCATGCCTTCATGGGCATCGTGACCGGCGGCGTGACCCTCGTGCTGCTGAGCCATGCCCGCGGCCATCGGGGCGTGCAGGATCGACTGGAACATGTTCGCGTCGACCGAGCTGTAATACGTTACCGGCGTGTTTTCGCTCATCGGTGCCAGCGTCGAAGCGTAGGTCGACTTGTCGAGCACCTTCTTCGACTCACGCACCTTCGTCACCCATTGCTGGAAGTCGTTGTCCGTCATCGCCAGCGTCTTGAAACGCATGCCCGAGAAACCGCCGCCGCTGTAGTTCGCCGAAATGCCGTCGAACGAGCCGACGTGATTCGCGATCAGATGCAGCTTCGTTTCCATGCCGGCCATCGAGTAGATCTGGCTACCGAGTTCCGGGATGAAGAACGAGTTCATGATCGATTCCGACGTGATCTTGAAATTCACGGGGGTATCGACCGGAACGGCCAGTTCATTGATCGTCGCGATGCCTTGTTCCGGGTAGATGAACAACCACTTGTAGTTCAACGACACCACTTCGACCGTGATCGGCTTCACGTCGCTTTGCAGCGGCTTGTAGGGATCGAGTTCGTGGGTGCTGACCCAGGTAATGCGCGCGAGGATCGCAATAATGATGATCGGCACGAGCCACACCACGACCTCAATGGCCGTCGAGTGAGACCAATTCGGCTCGTAGCGGGCCGACTTGTTGGTCGCGCGGTACTTCCACGCAAACCACAGCGTCATCACGATGACCGGAATCACAACGATCAACATCAGCCAGGTGGCCGTGAGGATCAGGGATTTGGTCTCTTCTCCGACCTGCCCTTTGGGGTTGAGCAGCGCCATGTCGCAGCCAGCCAAAAGCAGCGGCGAACACAAGGCGAGGAGCCTAAGCAATCGCGGGTTTCTGTGTTTCTTCATGTCACACGACAGGGTTGAGTTGGCCAGCGAACGGCACAACACGGGCTTACCGGCCTGATGCAGGGTCGCAGGAGGATGGCAAGGGTTAAGGTGAGACGGGAGCAGTCGCCGCGCCGGTATTGCACCGGCCGAACTACGACGACTGTGTCATCGAAAAGACGGGAACCGGGGCAGATTGCCGCCCGCAGGCCTCAAGTCACTGTCCGACTTCTTGGCTTTTACTTCCATCACGGTGCGGCATTATGCCGAAGTTTAATAAGGCCGGACATGATGGGCACGGCTGCGCGACAATGTGTCGCGCCGGTCACCCGCGTACGCGCGCGACGTTTTCAACGTAGTTATGGGGGCTTTTGACGGCAAACGCTGTGCAATGCAGCAATTGGGGAACGTTCCCATTTTTCAATAGGTGCGACGTTCTGTCGCACCCATAATTGCGGTGTCGCAGCGAAATGCACCGGGTTGGTGCAGTGGTTTGCCCAGAGGGAAGTGCGGTAGCTTACCGCGAGTCAGGTCAATCGAGTGACAGCCTGAGTGCGAACGCCATGAGCGCCGCCGCGAACGACCAGCGTTGTACTTTTTGTGCAAGCGGGCGCGTACGCAACCAGCGCGCGATGTGGGCTGCGCCGAACGTCAGCGTCACGTCGAACACCGCGCCGACTGCCACGAGCAACACCCCCAACTCCAGCACTTGCGACCACACCGGCCCCGCTTCCGGGCGCACGAACTGCGGCAACAACACCGAACAGAACAGCAGCGCCTTCGGATTCAGCACGCTCGACAACACGCCACGGCGCACCGCCTGCGTCAGCGGTGGCGCCGCTTCACGCGACGTCGACAGCGCCTCGATGCCAAACGCCGGCGAGCGCCAGATCTGGATCGCGATCCACGCAAGATAGATTGCGCCGGCAATACGTACCGTCTCGAACAGCCACGGAGCCGCGCGCAGCAGCGCCGCCACGCCACACGCCGAGAGCGTCACATGACCGGCGCGTGCCAGTGCCAGCCCGACCGACGTCGCCAACCCATGCCGCACGCCGCGCACCATGCTCGTTTGCATCACCAGCGCCATGTCGGGGCCGGGCAATGCGTACACCACCACAAGCGCGCCGATGAAAACCGTGAGCAACTGAAGCGAAACCATGAAACGTCTCCGGAGCCGGTCACAATGACCGGAAAGGCATTCATGATCTCGCTAATCACGCAGAGAAACGTGGCGTTTTCCATCATCAATAATGGCCATATTTAGTTGATTCCTCCATATCAAGAGAAATCAAAAGACAATCCTTCAAGGCCGTTTTTTAACGATATCCGGGCGACTTAAGCCATCCGGATGAGGGGTAACACTTCCCCAGCACCGCAGATCGTGGTGGAATGCCGTCTTTGCAGCAGATTTTGTAGCGGGATACCCACCATGAACGAACTCGACGCCATCGATCGGGCGATTCTCGCCATCGTCCAGCGCGACGGTCGCATCTCCAACGCCAAGCTTGCCGAGCGCGTGTCGCTCTCCGAAACCCCGTGTGCGCGCCGCCTCAAGCGGCTCGAAGCCGACGGGTATATCACTGGCTACCGGGCAGAACTCTCCCGCCGTGCGCTGGGCTTGGGTGTCGTGGCCTTCGTGCACGTGCGCTTTGCCGTGCATGACCGGGCGCTTTCCGAGCAGTTCGAGCGTGAGGTGCAGGCCATCGACCGCATCGTGTCGTGCCACAACATTTCAGGCAGCGCCGACTATCTGCTCGGCGTGGTCGCCACCGATCTCGACGACTACGGCCTGTTCACGCGCGACGTGCTGCGCGCACTGCCCGGCGTCTCCTCCATCGAGTCGATGCTCTCGCTGCGTGAAGTCAAACGCGACACCGGTGCGCCGTTGCTGTGATTCGGTGCGGTTTCTTCCCTGTGGCTTCGTGATTACGGCCCCATTTCGTCCCATAGGGGTTAAGGCCTTTTCACCTTAGAATGACGGCCTGACCCGACTTCAGGTGCCACATGCCGGACGCCATGCCTGCCGTACCTTCCACGTCTTCCGCTGCCCCAGCGGCCAATCTCCCGTCTGCTGCCAGCGACGACGCCGTCATGTTCGATCTTGCGCCGGTCTCGCTCTGGCTCGAAGACTTCAGCGGCGTGCGGCATCTGTTCGACGAATGGCGGGCACAAGGCGTGACCGATTTGCGTGCGCACTTCAAGACCGATCCGGCACACGTGTCGGCTTGCTCGCAGCGCATTCGCGTCATCAAAGTCAATCGCAAAACGCTCTCGATGTTCAACGCGCCGTCGCTCGACGCGCTCGTGGCGAACCTGCCGCGCGTGTTCCGCGACGACATGCTCAAGACGCATATCGAAGAGCTCTGCCAGCTTTGGGATGGCCGTACGCACTTCACCAGCAAGACCGTCAACTACACGCTCGACGGACGGCGGCTGGACGTGCTGCTCAACGGCTCGGTCCTCCCGGGGCACGAAACCACGCTCGACCGCGTGCTGATTTCGCTCGAAGACGTGACCGAACTCGAACATGCACGCGAGCGCGTGACCATGGGCGAGCAATACGCGCGGGGGCTTTTCGAATACTCGCCGGTCTCGTTGTGGGTGGAAGATTTCAGCGCGATCAAGTTGCTGCTCGACGACGCACGTGCGCGCGGCATCACTGACTTTCGCACCTTCACCGACGTGCATCCCGAGTTTGTCGAGCGCTGCATGAACGAGATTCACGTGCTCGACGTGAACCGTCACACGCTCGCGATGTTCGTGGCAACCGACAAGGCCACCCTGCTCTCGCGTCTGCCCGATGTATTTCGCGACGACATGCGGCACAACTTCCGCGAGCAGTTGATCGACCTGTGGGAAAACAAACTCTTCCAGCAGCGCGAAGTCGTGAACTACGCGCTCGATGGCAACGAGATCAACGTCCATCTGCAATTTGCCGTGCTCCCCGGCCATGAGCCGCGCTGGGATCTGGTGCTCGTCGCGCTCACGGACATTACCGCGCGCAAGAAGGCCGAGTCGTATCTCGAATTCCTCGGCAAGCACGACGTACTCACCAAGCTGCGCAACCGCTCGTTCTATGTGGATGAATTGAACCGTCTGGAGCGCAAGGGCCCCTTCCCGGTGACGGTGATCGTCGCCGATCTGAACGGACTCAAGGCGGTGAACGACCAGCTCGGCCACGCCGCAGGCGACGCGCTGTTGCGTCGTGCAGGTGAAGTGCTCGGCAAGTCGGTGGTGGCGCCGCAGATTGCAGCGCGCATTGGCGGTGACGAATTTGCGCTGCTGCTGCCGTCAACCGATGCGACGGGCGGTGCGGCGATGATGGAGAGCATTCGTCAACTCGTCGAACTCAACAACTCGTTCTATCCGGGCACGCCGCTGTCGTTCTCGATGGGCATGGCCACGTGCGAGGCCGGTGAGCGCCTCGAAGCCACGGTGCAGAAAGCCGATCTGCTGATGTACGAAGAAAAGCGCAATCACTACGCCGGCAGTCTGAACGAGCGGCGCGTGCTGGACGGCTTGCCCTCCGGCAGCGGACCGGCGGGTGGCGTAGGTGGCGCATAACCGTGCTGCGTAGCGAGCGGCTCGCAAATCTGCGCGAGCCAGTCGACGAAGGCGCGCACGCGCGGTGAGACGCGCTTTTGCGCCGGGTACGCCACCGACAGTCGCAACGGCGGTGGCGGACACTTCGGCAACACCGGCACCAGACGTCCCGATGCGAGATACGGGGCCGCTGCCAGCAGCGTCGGTTGAATCAGCCCCAGCCCTTCGAGCCCTGCGGCAAGATACGCGGCCTCATCGCCCACATGAAGTTGTCCGCGCGTGCGCACGCACGTGGCCCGATCGCCGACCATCAAGGTCAAATCGCCGCACCGGGCGGTGACCAACGCCGGGGGCGGCGACGAAGTGACGAGCATCGAACCGAGCGCAGGCAACGGGTCATTCGCTGCCGAAGCTGAGCGGGGCGCCTGCCCTGCCGAAGCGGACACCGAAGCCGACACCGAAGCCGACGACAGCGCCTCCGCAGGCGCCGTCAGCCACTTCACCGATGTATGCGCGGTCAGTGCTTCGAGATCGTCGGGCACGCCATGCGTTTCAAGATAGCGACGACTCGCACAGGTCACGCGTGGCAAGTCCCCCAGATGCCGCGCCACCAGCCGCGAATCGGGCAACTCGCCCAGCACCACCCCGCACTCCACGCCATCGCCACGCCAGTCGCCGTGCGCCGGTGTCGCATCGATTGCGATTTCGAGCCCGGGATAGCGCGCCTGAAATTCCGCCATCGCCGGCATCACGACTTCACGCGCGATCACCGGAGGCAGTACGACGGCAAGGCGTCCGCGCAACTGCACTTCAGCACCGAACAGCCCCGCTTCCACCTCTTCAATGTCGGCGAGAATTGCCGCACATCGCTCGTAGTAGACCGCGCCTTCAATCGTGAGCGCGACACGCCGCGTCGAGCGCGTGAAGAGTGCCACGCCGAACCAGCGCTCCAGATGCTGTACCTGTGTCGTCGCCGTGGCGCGCGGCAGGTCGAGCGAGGCCGCTGCCTTGGTGAAACTGCCGACGTCGGCCACACGCACGAAGGTGCGCATGGCGGTGATCCGATCGATCATGATGCCTCCTGCTCCTGCTCGGGAAGGGACGCCGCTGGCGCCGCGACGCGGCCCCGCAAAGCCAGCACGGCGGCCGCGGCCGGTGCCAGCGCAAATACAGCGAACAACCAGACCGACGCACGCTGCACGTCGGCATATTGCGCATCGGCCAGACCGGCCAAGTTCGCGACGAGCCCCGCGAGTGCCGAACCGAGCGCCATCGAATACAACTGCACGGTGGTGATCGAGGCCGACGCCAGATGGGCTTCCCCCGGACGCGCCGCCGTCATCACGCGCGTGAGCAGATGCGGCCAGCCCATGCCGACACCGACGCCGACCGCAAACAGCGCGACGCAAAGCGCCGTGACACCCGTCGCCGTTTCGAACAGCGCGGCCTGCGGCAACAACCAAGCGAGCGCGATCATGCCGAGCGTGACGATCACCGGCCCCAGTCTCACGCGCTGTTCAGCGGCATTGCCGTGCCGCCCGGCACTCGTCATCGAACCGACCGACCAGCCTGCCGCCATCAGTGCCGCCAGATAACCGGCGGCAAACGGCGTCTGAGCGTGCAGGGTTTGCAGGAAATACGGGATATAGATTTCGCTCGTCGTCGCGATACCGAGCAAGCTCATCGCGGCGTACAGCGCGCCGAGCCGCGTGCGCAACGAGTACGCCCCGGTCGGCAGCAGACGCGGCACTGCATGTCGGGCGCTGCGCTCGCGCTGGGCAAGCCACCACGCCAGCGCCAAACCGACGATCACCCACGCGGCGGCCATCAGATGAGAGCTGACCACGGCGGCCAACGAAATCGCCACGACCGACGCCGACAGCAGAATCACTTTGAACCAAGGCACCGCGTGGTTTTCGTCGGCTTGTGTTGCATCTGCGCTCCCCGACGCTTGCGATACGCGCCCGGCTGGCACCTGCGCGCGAATGATCAGCGCGAGCCCGACCACCACCGGCAAGAGCGACCAGAACGCCCAGCGCCAGTGGCCGAATTGCGCGAACACACCGCCCACGGCGGGTCCGCACAACGTGGCGACGCCCCACATGCCGGAGACCAGTCCCATCGCTCGCGACCACAGCGGCGGCGCGAACACCACGCGAATCAGCGCATAACTGAGCGAGAGCAGAATGCCGCCGCCGAAGCCCTGCAACGTGCGCCCTGCCAGCATCCACGCCATCGTGGGGGCCGCCGCGCAAACGATCGTCCCTGCGCTGAAACCGATCAGGGCCGCAACGTACGCGGTGCGCGGCCCGAGCGACGTGAAGAGTTTCGACGCGAACACCGACCCGAGAATCGACGCCACCACAAACAGTGTGGTGTTCCACGAATAGAGATCGAGACCGCCGATTTCGCGCACGATCGACGGCAATACCGTCGTCGCGACATACACATTAGTGGCGTGCAGTGCCACACCACCTGCCAGCGCCAGCGATCGCCAGCCGTTGTTGCCGGTCAACAGATCGCGCCATCCCGGCGCCGCAGCATTTGTCGTCGTTGTTGTAGTCATAGATGGACAGTCGACCGCAGGCCGACTAATATGCAAGATAATTCTTGGATATTACATGCGGCACAATGAATTACCCAAATAACCACTTGGATAATAGGGCGACGGTTCCGAATGCCGCACACGAGCGTGTGTTGCATTGGCTCAAGACACAGGGACCGGCGTCGACGGCGGAGGTCGCGTCCGGGCTGGGCATCACGGCGGAAGCGGCGCGTCAGCAGGTGCAGAAGCTGGTGGCAGACGGTCTGGTCGTGGGCGAGACAATGCCGTCACGCGGCGCCGGGCGACCGCGTCAGGCGTGGATGCTCACCGGCGCCGGTCACAACCGCTTTCCCGATGCCCATTCCCATCTCACCATTCAATTGATCGGCTCGATCAAGCAACTCTTCGGCGACGAGGGGCTGCATCGCCTGATCTCGCAACGCGCGGCGGAAACGCGAGCGCAGTACAAACACGCGGTCGATCCGCTGCCGACGCTGTCGCAACGGCTGACGAGACTCGCGGAGATTCGGTCGGCGGAGGGCTATATGGCGCGCGTTGAGCGTGACGGCGACGACTGGCTGCTGATCGAAGATCACTGCCCGATCTGCGCCGCCGCCAAGACGTGTCAGGGCTTTTGCAGCAGCGAGTTGGAGTTGTTTCAAGAGTTGGTGGGCGCGCGCGGCACCGTCACGCGCGAAACGCATATTCTCGCGGGTGGTCAGCGCTGCACGTATCGCGTTCGGACGAACTGAGCGCCGGGCCATCAGGCCAGCGAGGCCATTGGTTTCCGACGCTTCAGCGCGGCTGAAACGCAATCAGGCCCATGCCCAGCAGCGCCACCGCCACGCCCGCCAGATCCCACGGGGTCGGGCGCATGCCGTCGACGGCCCACAGCCAGACGATGGCGACCGTGATGTACACGCCGCCATACGCCGCATACACACGCCCGGCAGCGGCCGGATGCAACGTGAGCAACCACGCGAACAGCGCGAGCGCCAGCGCGCCGGGGACCAGCAGCCATGCACTGCGATCCTGTCGAAGCCACAGCCACGGCAGATAGCAGCCCACGATTTCCGCCACAGCCGTGACGACATAAAGCAGAAAGGTTTTCATGGTGCGATTATGCCCAGAACCCCTGCCACGTCCGGCAAAGGCCTACATCGCGTGCGTCAATGCATCCGGCGATAGCCTACAATGCCGCGTTCACCGGAGAAGGTCATGGAATCATTGGAATCGCGCATCGTCGAACTCGAAGTCAAGACGGCGTTTCAGGAAGACCTGATCGAGACGCTCAACGAGATCGTCACGCGTCAGGAGCGGCAGATCGATCTGCTGCAAAAGCAGTTCAGCGCGCTGTACCAGCAAATGCTGTCGCAGGGACAGGGTGGCAACGACAGCAATCCGCGCCACGAAATTCCCCCGCACTATTGATGGCATCCGGCAGGCGGCACGCCCATTGCGAACGAATCGGCGCCAGCGCAGTCCCAGCACCATCGACGGTTTGCGCACGGGCCTCTCGTGCGATTACGTCTCCCGTGGCCTCCCGGCCCATCGCGATATGACTTCACGCCGTAGCTTGCCTCGCATTTCCCCAACCGATATGAGCGGCATCACCGACGAGCACGCCTCGCCCTCACGCCGCGACATGCTGCGACTCGCCGCTGCCGGCGCGCTCGGCCTCGTACTCGTGCCTGCCGTACGTCCGGCGCGCGCCGCGTACAACATCTGGACGGGGGAATACACGATGACGCGTCAGGAAATCGAGAGCGCGGTCGACAAGCGTTTCCCGACGACACTGCGTTACGGCCAGTTGCTCTCGGTGGAGTTGACGCATCCGCAGCTCGGATTCAATCCGCAGGCCAATCGCGTGAACACGCAGGTCGATGCACAGGTCGCGAACGTGCTGATCGGCGGGCAGCCGCTCAAGGGCGTGATCGCCATGTCGAGTGCGCTCAAATACGATCCGGTCAAACGGGCGGTCGTGCTCGACAATCCGAGCGTCGAGCGCGTGGATGTCGACGGCATGCCGCCCGCCTATGGTCAGCAACTAAGCGCCGTGGGCGGCACCGTCGCCCAACAGGTGCTTAATCAATACGCGATCTACACCTTCAAGCCGGAACAACTGCGCTACGGCGGACGCGATGTCGAACCCGGCGCGATCACCGTACTGCCCGATGGCATCAAGGTCGAGGTCAAGACGAAGTAGCCGGGACGATGGCCCACGCCACGCGATTCGAAAAATGCAAAAGGGCTGAGTTGCCGTATGGCACTCAGCCCTTTCTGCTTCACTACTGGCTCGTCAACGCGGACGAATCAGCGCAAGCCCTCTGCTTAGACCACCGTCAGCGTCACGTCGATGTTGCCACGCGTCGCGTTCGAGTACGGGCACACGATGTGGGCCTTTTGCACCAGCGCTTCGACCACGGCACGATCCAGTCCCGGCACGCTGATCTTCAGTTCGGCCTGAATGCCGAAGCCCGTCGGGATCTGGCCGATACCGACGCTGCCGTCGATCTTCGTCTCAGCCGGCAGCGCGACCTTTTCCTTACCGGCGACAAACTTCAGCGCGCCCAAGAAGCAAGCCGAGTAACCGGCGGCGAACAGTTGTTCCGGATTGGTGCCGCCCACGCCCGGGCCGCCCATTTCCTTCGGCACCACCAACTTCACATCAAGCACACCGTCCGACGAAACGGCGCGGCCGTCACGGCCCCCGGTGGCGGTGGCATGGGCGGTGTACAGCACTTTTTCGATCGACATGACGAACTCCTGGTAAGTGGAAAAACGATCTTAATGCACCTGCCTGACGATAACCGTGACGCTAACCGATTTCATGCGTCCCGTTTGTCTGGCTTTAGACAACAACCTCATATTTATTTATCTACTCATAGATAGATAAATGAACTCAAATAAACGGGAGTCTTGCTCCCGTGTTCCTTTAACCCTGTCGGGTGCTTCACCCGCTCACGCAATCGCACACACCGACGTGACCACGTCCCCGAGCCGCGACGGCGACCGGAAGAGTCGCGATGCCATCACGCTGCCCTGAAACCCCGCGAACAGCGCTCGTGCCGCCGCTTCCGGCGAGGACGTCAGCTTCAGCGATCCATCTGCGACACCCTCCGCCAGCACACGTGCCAGCCAAGCCTCGTGGTACGCGAAGAACTTCTGCACCGCCTCGCGCACCGGTTCGGGCAGCGTTTCAATGTCTGCCGCGAGCATGCCGCACAGGCAGATGCGATGGCCATCGGCGGCGATACGTCCGAACGCCTCGGCGTACAGCAACAGCTTCTGCGCTGCCGGCAATGCCTCATCGATGCTTGCCAGCCCTGCACCGATCGCCTCGTCATAAGCCTTCACGGCTTCAAGCACCAAATCTTCCTTGGCGGGGAAGTAGTAGTGGATGCTCGACGTCTTCACACCGACCCGCTCCGACAGATCCCGATAGCTGAAGCCGTTGTAGCCTCGCGTCATCAAAAACGTCTGCGCTTGCTCGAGCAGATGTTCCCTGACGGTGGGGGTTCCCGGCGATGTCGTTGTGCGATTCATGTAGCGAAGTTTATCTACTGGTAGATAGATAAGCAAGGTGTTTTTCGAGTGACGTCGATTGATTCTTTCAATCGGGGCGATTGTGGCCTTCTCCGACCCTTCCCGCCCAAAAGAAAACAGCGGCCCGAAAGCCGCTGTCTGGTCTTGCTGATCTTGCCTGCCGGATCACGCCCGGCGCGTCGATCAGAAATCGATCTTGGCGTTCAGGCTGACCATGCGCGGGTCGGCCGGCTTGATGTAGTTGTCGTACTGGTATTCCCAGTACTTGCGGTTCGTCAGGTTGCTCACAGCCGCGCGCAGCGTCACGTCCTTGCCGGCGACGCGCGTGCGGTACGTCGCGCCGATGTTGATCAGCGTGTAGCCCGACACCGTGAGCGAGTTCGCCGGGTTCAGTACCGTACGGCCGTTGTAGCGGATGTCGCCGCCCACCGACAGGCCCGGCACATACGGAATCTTGTAATCGACGTTACCTGAGAGCACGAAGCGCGGCGCGCCGCCCACCCGATTACCATCGAAGCCATTCGTGCGCGAGTACCAGCTATCGAGCGCCATGGCGCTGGCGCCCAGCGTCCATTGCGTGCCCAGCTTCACCGAGCCGGCCATTTCGATCCCCTGATAGATCGACTGGCCATCGGACACACGCACATTGCTGCCATCCGTGTACACGGCACCGCGCTCGATGCGGAACAGCGCCGCCGTTGCGCTCCAGTTCGACTGCTCCGTCTTCACGCCCACTTCGTACTGACGGCTCTTCACCGGGTTAAGCACGGCACCCGCGTTCGCGTACTGCACGGCAACCACTTCGCCCGCTTCCAGCGCCTCGACGTAGCTCGCGTAAGCCGTGGTATTCGGCGTGAGCTTATACATCACCGCGATGGTCGGCGTGACCACGCCGTTCTTCGAGTACGTCGACACGCCCTGCGCGTTCGTCTGGTTGTAGTTCGTGAAGCGCACCCCGGCGAGTACCGACCAGCGGTCCGTGAGCTGCACCGTGTCCGAGGCAAAGGCCGAGCGTTGCTCGATGGCGCTGGAGCGCTGCGCCTGAAGCGGCGTGCCGTTGCCGTAGTACTGATACGACGTGCCCTGATACAGATTGCCCAGATAGGTCGGGCTGTAGACATAGGCATAGTCGTTCGTCTGGTACTGCGAGGCGATACCGAACGTCAGTTGATGAGCAAACGGGCCCGTGCGCAGCTTGCCTTCGGCCGTGATCTGCCACGCGCGGAACATGTTCGTCTCCGAGCCCAGATCGTTCTGCCCGCTGAAGTCGCCGGCACCGTTCAACAGATACAGCGTCGCCTCGTTACGGTCGCGCGTCGACTTGTTGAACGCGTAGTTCGCCGACACCTTCCAGTCCGGATTGATCTGATATTGCAGACCCGTCGTATAGAACTGCGTGATCGTGTTCAGGTGCGTTGCCTGCGTTTGCAGGTTCGACGTCGACGCGTTGATCGGACCGGGCAGTTGATTGCCCGTGAAGCTGTACGTCGAGAGCGACGGCGACGTGCCGGTCGCGCGGCGGTCCTGATACATCGCGCCGAAATTCCACGTCAGGTCGCGCGTGATGCGGGCGTCGAGCGCGACCGACACCGTGTCGCGATTCAGATTGCCGTCCGTATAAGTGCGGCCCTCTTCGTGCGTGTAATTCAGGCGGGCACCGAACATATCGTCCGGCCCGGCACGCCCGCCCAGATCGACGTGTTCGCGCCAGATGCCCTCCGAGTGGAAGCCCACGTCCACGCTGGCGATGCGCTCGTCGGTGGGCTTCTTCGTCACGTAGTTGATCACGCCGCCCGGTGCCACAAAGCCGTACATGAAGCCCGACAGGCCCTTGAGCAGTTCCACGCGGTCGAATTGTTCGTAGGGCATGGTCACGCCGTAGGTCATCACCGGCAGGCCGTCGAGCTTGAAGCCGTATTGCCAGTCGATCGGCATGCCGCGCACGTAGACGTAACCGGCCCACGCGTCGAATGCGTTACTGCCGTCGGTGACCGAGGCGTCGGTCGAGAACACATCACCGAGCTTGGCCGGTTGACGTTGTTCGAGTTGTTCCTGACTCACCACCGTGGTCGAGAACGGCGTATCGAGCTGGCTGCGTGAGCCGAGCGCGCCGTTCGACACGGACTGCTTCAGGTTCTGCGGGGTTTCCCGCAGCACCGAGCTGGTCACGGTCGTGGCTTTGAGGGTGGCCTGCGCGGCGTTGGCGTCGTTGGCCTGCGTCTCGCTAGCGGCAGGCGCCTGCGCGCTTGTGTCGGCCGACTGGGCCAGCGCCGGGGCGCTCACGCCCAATGCCAACATGGCGGCGAAGGTGATCGGCGTGAACGGAACGAACTTGGTGCCGGAAATACGGCGGCCGGCCACGCGGCGTGCACGTGAGGCGTAATCGAAAGACATGACAAAAATCCCGAGTGACGAGTGCAATATGCTTTTTGCTAATTATTGGTAATGAGAATCGTTAACGTTCTCATTTGTGACGCGGGATGTTAGCAGACTGTCACGCATCGTCAACAAACGTTGAGCCGTGCCGGGAGAAACAACACCCAAATACAACATTCCAAACCCTTACGACGAAGGGAATATTGACGGCGGGGGTATCTCTCGTCAGGTGCCCTGCGACGCGAGCGCATCGCTAACGGGGGGCCAACCGGGGGCTAATGGGGACGCAAGCGGGGCGGCAAATGGGGCGCCTAAGTGGCGGGGATGGAGGGGGCGTCGATACCAGCGCGAAATACGCGATAAATACGCTAGTATTGCGGCACTGTCGCCTACCGGGCGGCCAATTGACTGGAACGCCGGTCCTTATCAGGGGCCGCAGCGCATTGTGGTATGGAACTCGACGCCATTGATTTGAAGATTCTGCGGGAGCTGCAAGCCGACGCCCGCCTCACCAACGTGGAACTCGCCTCGCGCGTGAACCTCTCGCCCTCGCCTTGTCTGGCGCGGGTAAAAGCGCTCGAAACGGCGGGTTATATCCGGCAACGCGTGACGTTGCTCGACCCGGCGCGACTCGGGTTGCACATCAACGTGTTCATTCACGTCACGCTGGAGAACCAGCATCGCGACGGCCTCGACGCCTTCGAAGCCGCCGTCACCGCCCTGCCTAACGTCATGGAGTGTTATCTGATGTCGGGTGACGCCGACTATTTGCTGCGCGTGATGGTAGCGGACATGAGCGCCTACGAGACGTTGATCACCGATCGTATCTCGCGCATCCCCGGCATTCGCAACATCCGCTCCAGCTTCGCGCTAAAGCAGGTGCTTTACACGACTGCGGTGCCGGTGCCCGACGCGTCCGGCGATGCCTGAGGGCACGTCGCACTTCGGTCAACAACTTGCCTTGCACACGGCCGCCATGCTCTTTGGCGCGTCCGCGCTGTTCGGCGAGCATATTGCGGCATCGAGCACGATGATCGTGTTCGGCCGCGGTCTGTTCTCGTGGCTGGCGCTCACTGTCATCGCCATGGCGGGACTCGCCGGCCTGCGCAGTGCTGCGCGGCTCTCGGGCGGCGCGCCTTGGCAAGGTCTCGCGCCGTCGTCTGCGGTGCGTCTGCTCATCGCAGGCGTCCTGCTTGCCGTGCATTGGCTGGCCTTCTTTCTTGCCATCAAGGAAGGCGGGGTCGCCGTCGGCACCCTGGGTTTTGCGTGCTTCCCGGCGTTCGTCATCCTGCTCGAATGGCCGCTGCGCCGTGAGCGTCCGACGTTTGGCGACGCGGGTGTCATCGCGCTGGTGTGCATCGGGCTTGCCCTTGTCACACCGCAATTCGACTGGCAGGCCAACGCCACCATCGGCCTCGCGTGGGGCGTGCTCTCCGGCGCGATCTACGCCGTCATTGCGCTCTCCAACCGGGTGCTCAGTGCGCAGGCGTCGCCGTTGCAGGCCAGTTGGTGGCAGTGCCTCGCCATCGTGATCGTGCTCGCGCCCTTCGTCGGCCGCGAAGCGCTCGACCTGCCCGCGTCGCAATGGGGCTGGCTCGCGTGCCTCGGCATCGTATGCACGGCGCTCGCTTACACCCTGTTCATCCACGCATTGCGCACCGTGAAAGCCAGTCAGGCGGCCGTCGTCATTGCGCTGGAACCGGTGTACGCCATCGCCTTCGCGTGGGTGCTGTTCGGCACCTCACCCACGCTCAAGATGCTCGTGGGCGGCGCGTGCATCGTCGGGGCCGTTGCATGGTCCGGCTGGATGCGCGGGCGTCGCGGCGCGCATTGAGGCCACACGTAAAAAACAGGGGCCGAAGCCCCTGTGTGACACAACCGCTCGCCGATCAGACAAACATGCCGCCCGAGGCTTCGATGCGTTGCGCGTTGATCCAGCCCGTTTCGTCCGCCAGTAGCGCCGCCACCATGCCGCCGATATCCTCGGCTTCGCCCACGCGGCCGAGTGCCGTGTTCGCAGCGACCATCTGATTCACGCCCGCGTTGTCACGCACCGTGCCGCCGTTGAAGTCGGTGGCAATCGCCCCCGGCGCAACCGTGTTGGCCCGAATGCCGCGCGCGCCCAACTCTTTCGCGAGATAGCGCGAGAACACTTCGATGCCGCCCTTCATGATCGCGTAGGCCGATGCGCCCGGCAGCGAGAAGCGCGCCAGACCGCTCGACACGTTCAGAATGCGCCCGCCGTCGGCGATCAACGGCAGCAGCGTCTGCGTGAGGAAATACGGGCCTTTCAGGTGAATGCGCACGAGGTCGTCGAACTGCGCTTCGGTGGTTTCCGCGAACGGTGCGTGCAGCCCCGTGCCGGCGTTGTTCACGAGAAAGTCGAACGTGTCGCGCTTCCAGACTTCCTTGAGTACGCGCTTCACTTCGGTGGCAAACGGTGCGAACTGCGCGCTGTCGGCAACGTCGAGCGGCAGGGCCACGGCATTCGCGCCAAGCTTGCCGATCTCGGCAACAACCGCGTCGGCTTCGGCACGCTGGCTGCGATAGGTCACGATGACGTCGTTACCGCGACGGGCGGCGGCCAGTGCCGAAGCGCGGCCCAGACCGCGGCTGCCACCGGTGATGAGAACGATCTTGCGGGTCATGGTGTAACTCCTGAGTTCGAGCGCTGCATGCGGTAGGTGCTGACAACGCCTCGGTATCAACATCCTATTGCAACGAATTCCACCAATAAACCCGATGAATTTGATTAAACTGATCAAATTCCGATAACAATCGACCGGCACGTCCACCGGCCACCGCCCGCTATGCATCAACTCGACGCCATGCGCATCTTCGTCCGGGTGACGGAGACCGGCAGCTTCACGCAGGCCGCCGACAGTCTGGGACTGCCGCGCGCCAGCGTGTCCAACGCCATCAAGCAACTCGAAACCAAACTGGGCACACGCCTGCTCCACCGGACCACCCGGCGCGTGCAACTCACGCAGGACGGTCAGTCGTGCCTTGAGCGCTGCAAGGACCTGCTCGCCGATATGGAAGAGTGGGAAACGATGTTCGTGGCGCGCGATGAAGCGCTCACCGGGCGGCTGCGCGTCGACCTGCCGGCAACAATCGCGCGCACCGTCGTGATTCCGCAACTCCCGGCGTTTCTGGCGTTGCATCCGGCGCTGCGCGTCGAGCTGTCGAGCACCGACCGGCGCGTCGATCTCGTGCGAGAAGGGTTTGATTGCGTGCTGCGGATCGGCACCAACGCCGATTCGACACTGATCGCACGGCCACTAGGATCGCTGCGTCAGGTGAACGTCGCCAGTGCCGCCTATCTGAAGCGCTATGGCGAGCCGAAATCACTCGAAGACCTGCATGAGCATCGGTTGATTCACTACACGACCACACTCGGCACGCGGCCCATCGGCTGGGAGTATTTCGATGGTGAGCGTTACGCTCAGTGGCCAATGGACGGCGTGCTGACCGTGAACAATACCGATGCCTATCAATCGGCCTGCCTCGCAGGACTTGGGCTGATTCAAGCACCGGAAACCGGCGTGCGCGCGCATCTGGCGGAAGGCACGTTACGCGAGGTGATGCCGGAGTTTCAGGCGGAACCGCTGGCGGTGACGTTGCTTTACGCCAACCGCCGCCACCTGCCCCGCCGCGCGCAGGCTTTCATGAACTGGCTTGCCGATCTGCTCACGCCGAAGCTGACGGCAACCGAGGGCAAATAGGCACCAGCACACCAGCACGTCGGCACGTCGGCCTGCACGTCATCCCGCCCCGGATGCCGCCGGTGCCTTACAGCCCCTGCTCCACCATCGCCACGAGCCGATAGCCGAGCGCATCGACTTGTTCGTCCGGCAGATCCCGCAACGGGCCGTCGATCACCAACACCGACAACCCGTGCACGGCGGCCCAAGCCAGATATTCCGCACCGGGCCGTTGCGACGGCGCAATGATCCCCGCCGCCAGCATCCGGTCGAGCGCCGCGCCGAGCAACTGGAACGGGTTCAACCCACTCGCTCCCGCCTTCTCCGGATCGGCCGGCCCGCGCACATTCTCTGAACTCGCAAACGCCGTGCGAAACAGCCCCGGATGGTGCCGGGCGTAATGCAGATAGCCAATCCCTACCGCCCGCAACCCCGCACGCGCGAGCGCCACCGCATCGTCCTGCGGCATGGCGTCGAGGGTGGCGAGTTCCTGCTCGATTGCGAGCGCCAGTTCAGCCAGCGCCGCAGAACGCACGGCGTCGAGCAAATCCTGCCGGTTGGCAAAGTGCCGATACGCGGCGTTGGGAACCACCCCGGCCCGGCGGGTGGCTTCACGTAGGATCACGGCGTCCGGTCCACCCTCGCGCGCAAGCGCAATCCCCGCTTCCAGCAAGGCCCGGTGCAGGTCTCCGTGACGGTAAGTCGTGCGCACCGGCCCCGCTGTTGTGTCTTCTTCTGTCATTGCAACTCCTTGTGGACAGTGTCCATTATGTCTGCTATTGTTTGTGTACACTGTCCACAAAGGCAAGTTGCAGTGCGCAAAAAGTGTCATTTGCACGCGCCGGGACGGTCGACGCAGGCGTCATTCCCCCCGCTCTTACGCCGCGCCCGCGTTCATTTCAGTCGTTTCGTTTCGTCGCCGTTGCAGTCCCCCCGAAGTCACACGCTTTGCATCAGGAGGCACTATGGTTGAGACGTATCCCGCACACGGCGACGAAGCCGCCATTCGTGCGATCAATGCGGCATGGCTCGACGCCGTGCGCAACAAGAAGGTCGGCACGCTGTTCACGCATTACGACCCCGAGGTCGTACTGTTCGACGTGATGCCACCCGCTGAGCATCGCGGTATCGAGGCGTACCGCGAGTTGCTCGAGAATTGGTTCAGCCATGCGGTCGGGCCGATTCATTTCGAAGTGGCGCAGTGGCAACTCACGCTCGCCGGTGAACTGGCGTTCAGTCACAGCGTGAACACTGTGCGCAATACGAGCCCGGACGGCCAGTCGCGTGGCGCCACCGTGCGAGCCACCGTCTGCTATCGCAAGACCGAGGGCCGCTGGCGTGTCGTGCACGAGCATGCGTCGGTGCCGATGACGATGGCACCGTGTTGAGCTGTCACTGTTGATTCACCTTGTTTGACCGTATCAGGGGCCGTCGCCTGCGGGTATCAGCCCCCCATCCCCAGAAGAGATCGAGGAGCATTCCATGCAAGTTCATTCCTATCTGTTTTTCGAAGGTCGTTGCGAAGAAGCGCTGGAGTTCTACAAAAAGGCGTTGGGTGCCAAGCCCGGCATGATGATGCGTTACGGCGACAGCCCCGAATCGTGTCCGGAAGGCATGCTGCCGCCGGGCAGCGAGAACAAGATCATGCACGGCGAGATCACCATTGGCGAGACGATGGTGATGGTGTCCGACGGCCGGGTGAGCGGTAAGCCGAATTTCAACGGCTTCTCGTTGTCGGTCGACTTCACCGAAAGCAAAGACGCCGAAAAGGCTTTCAACGCACTGGCCGACGGCGGCGAGATCGGCATGCCGCTCGGACCGACCTTCTTCGCCATCACGTTCGGCATGGTCAAGGACCGCTTCGGCATGAACTGGATGGTGATCGTGCCGCGCGAGATGCCGAAGGCCTGACGTACGAAAGTCCGCAGCAAGCAATGCATCAGCCCGCCCCCTCAAGGGCGGGTCCACGGGCATCGGGTTGGCAACGACCCGGTGCCCGTTTCGCACGCGGCACAGCCGTCGCCCCTCGCCAACAGATTCCGCAAGCCTGTGCTATCGTCGCCGCCATGCCTCCAGTGATCTCAATCCAAAATCTGTCGAAGACGTACGCATCGGGCTTCCAGGCGCTCAAGAACATCAACCTGGATATCCACCGCGGCGAGATCTTCGCACTGCTCGGCCCCAACGGCGCCGGCAAGACAACCCTCATCAGCACCATTTGCGGCATCGTGCGGCCCACCTCGGGCACGGTCACGGTCGACGGTCATGACATCGTCACCGACTACCGTGCTGCGCGTGAAGCCATCGGTCTCGTGCCGCAGGAGCTGACCACCGACGCGTTCGAATCGGTGTGGGCCACGGTCTCTTTTTCGCGCGGCCTGTTCGGCAAGCCCGCGAACCCGGCGCACATCGAAAAGGTGCTGCGCTCGCTCTCGCTCTGGGAGAAAAAAGACAACCGCCTCATGCAGCTCTCGGGCGGTATGAAGCGGCGTGTGCTGATCGCCAAAGCGCTCTCGCACGAGCCGCGTGTGCTGTTCCTCGACGAACCGACCGCCGGTGTCGACGTTGAGTTGCGCCGCGACATGTGGCGGCTGGTGCAGTCGCTGCGCGAGACCGGTGTGACCGTCATTCTCACCACGCACTACATCGAAGAAGCCGAAGAAATGGCGGACCGCGTGGGCATCATCACCGGCGGTGAAATCACGCTGGTGCAAGAGAAGACCGAACTCATGCGCCGTCTCGGCAGCAAGCACCTGACGCTGCAACTGAGCGAGCCGCTCTCGGCCGTGCCCGATGCGCTGGGCGGCTACGGTCTTACGATCGGACAGGAAGGCAACGAACTGGTCTTTTCCTACGATGCCAACATCGAACAGACGACCATCGCCGCCCTGCTGCGCGATCTGGAACGCGCCGGCATCGCTGTGAAGGATCTGAATACGACGCAAAGCTCGCTCGAAGACATCTTCGTCTCGCTCGTGCACAAAAAAGAAGGATGAGCCGCGCCATGAATTTTTACGCCGTGAAGGCGATTTACAACTTCGAGATGGCGCGCACGCGACGCACGCTGATGCAGAGCATCATCTCGCCCGTGATTTCGACGTCGCTGTATTTTGTGGTGTTCGGCGCGGCCATCGGCTCGCGCATTCCGGAGATCGAGGGCGTGCCGTACGGCGCGTTCATCGTGCCGGGCCTGATCATGCTCTCGCTGCTCACGCAGAGTGTGTCGAACGCCTCGTTCGGGATCTACTTTCCACGCTTTACCGGCACCATCTACGAGTTGCTCTCGGCGCCGGTGTCGTACATGGAGATCGTGCTCGCCTACGTCGGGGCGGCGGCGACCAAGTCGGTCATTCTGGGCGTGATCATGCTCGGCACTGCGGCGCTGTTCGTGCCGCTGCGCATCGAGCATCCGTTCTGGATGATTCTGTTTCTGGTGCTCACCGCGATCACGTTCAGCCTGCTCGGTTTCATCCTCGGGATCTGGGCAGACGGCTTCGAGAAACTGCAACTCGTGCCGCTGCTCATCATCACGCCGCTCACGTTCCTGGGCGGCAGCTTCTACTCGACGCATATCCTGCCGCCGTTCTGGCGCACGGTGACGCTGTTCAACCCGGTGGTGTATCTGATCAGCGGGTTCCGGTGGAGCTTTTACGGGCTGGCCGACGTCAGCGTCGGCGTGAGCCTCGGCATGACGTTGGTGTTCCTCGCAGTGTTCGTCGCCGTGATCGCGTGGATGTTCAAGACGGGCTACCGTCTCAAGAACTGACGTCCGACACTCGCCATCTTCAGATCGGAGGGGTCTCGCGAAACGCGGGCATCCCCTCTGCCTGCGCGGAGAACCGGGCCACTTCCGGAAACTCCGCGCTGAAATCGACCTCTGGCAAGAGCAACTGGTGAAAGCGCCAGGCCACGGCGATCGTCACGCCATGCTCGCCGATCGCGTCCGGCGTTGCCAGAATCGGCACCTGCGCCAGCTCCACCTCCAGCCCACGAAACGCCGCACGCACCTGCGTGCGCACACGATCCGTCCACGGCTCGTGCCGCTTCTCGAGCGGACGCAGTTCGCGCTCGTACACCAATTGCACCGACTTTTCGCAGGCCGCCAGCGCCAGCCCCGTCAGGCGCAAGGCGCGCAGCCGCTCGGCCGGGTCGACCGGAATCAAGCGCTGTTCGGCATCGACCAGCGACTCCAGATATTGCAGAATCAGCGTCGAATCCATCAGCACCGTGCCATCGTCGGCGATCAGCGTCGGGGCCTTCACCACCGGGTTGATCGCGGCAAAGGCGTCGAAGGTGCTGAACACCGACAGCGAGCGATGCTCGTACGGCAGGCCAAGCAGCTTCAGGCAGATGGCCGTGCGGCGTACGTACGGGGAATCCAGCATTCCAATCAATTGCATGTCTCGCTCCAGTGGGCTTCGGGCGTGGCCCGCATCCGCACAAGCATAGCGGACGCGCTGCGGCCCGCAAATCGAATTCCTTTGCGGCTTTCTGTCAATTCTGCTCACAAGCCGCGCCGGTAACCGTCGTCCACCCATTGAATTCAGGCACCTGACCGGGAACATGTAACGCCACAACCTGTCGCCTGCGAGTGAACGCTATGGCAGGTAAAATGATTCGCACGGCTGACTCGACAGGGAGACGTTTCATGAACATCCTGATGGTTCTGACCTCGCACGACCGCTTGGGCGACACGGGCAAGAAGACCGGTTTCTGGCTCGAAGAATTCGCCGCGCCCTATTACGTCTTCATCGACGAAGGGCTCGCGGTCACACTCGCCTCACCGGCCGGCGGGCAACCGCCGCTCGATCCGAAGAGCGACGAGCCCGACGCACAGACCGACGCCACGCGCCGGTTTCGCGAAGACCCCGACGCGCAAAAGGCACTCGCCACCACGCTGCGGCTGGCCGACGTCAAGCAGGACGACTACGACGCCGTGTTCTATCCCGGCGGCCACGGCCCGCTATGGGATCTCGCGCAAGACCCGAACTCCATCCGTCTGATCGAAGCTTTCGAGCGCGCCGGCAAGCCCATCGGCTTTGTCTGCCATGCGCCCGGGGTGTTACTGAAAGTGCGCGATGCCAATGGCGAACCGCTCGTACGCGGGCGGCACGTAACGGGCTTCTCCAACGATGAAGAAGCGGCCGTCGGGCTGACTGACATCGTGCCGTTCCTCGTAGAAACCGAACTCGCGAAGCTGGGCGGGCTGTATGAAAAGGCCGACAACTGGCAATCGCACGTCGTCGGCGACGGCCGCCTCGTGACCGGTCAGAATCCCGCCTCGTCCGAAGAGGCCGCCCGCACGGTACTCGCCATGATGGAGCCACGTCTGCCATGAGTCCTCCTGCCCGTCCGACGATGGCGAAAACGACGACCACGGCCGCTGCCGCAGACGTCGACGTGCGGCGTCTGGTGCCGGCCGACGCACTCGCCTTTCAGGCGTTGCGTCTGGCGGGCTTGCAGGCCCACCCGGAAGCATTCGGTTCCAGCTATGAAGTCGAAAAAGACTGGCCGATCGAGCGGGTGCGCGAGTGGTTGGAGGTGCGCCCGGATGTGGGCGTCTTCGGTGCGTTCGATCGCCAAGGCAGCGACGAACGTCTCGTCGGCGTGCTCGGGCTAGGCCGGCAGAAGGCCAGCAAGTTCGCGCACGTGGGGTTTCTGTGGGGGATGTATGTACAGGCCGACAGCGTCGGGCGCGGCATTGGCCGGGCGCTGATCGAATCGGCGGTGGCGCTCGCGCGCTCCCAACCCGGCCTGCGCCATCTGACGCTGCAAGTGAGTGCGACCAACCGGGCGGCGATCGCACTCTATCAATCGTTCGGATTTGTCGAAATCGGCCGTGAGCCCGATGCCATGCGCATCGGCAACACGTATCAGGACGAGTTACGCATGTACCTGCCGATTTCGACGCACTGACCGCTGACGGCGGCGGTTCAGACTCAGATCTTTTCCATTTCGTACGGACCGAGGTAGTCGGTCTTCCCGACGGCCACGCCTTGCGCGCGCAGAATGTCGTGCGTCGTCGTCACGTGGAAGTAGAAGTTCGGCAAGCCGAATTTCAGCAGATAATCCACGCCATCCATCGTCGTCTGGTAGGCCTTGAACTTCAAGGTGATCTCGCGCGACTCCGCCCCTTCGAAACGGTCTTCGAGCACACCGGCGATAAACGCTTCGGTGTTGGCGATGCGATCACGCAGTTGATCGAACGTCGTTTCGTTGTCTTCGAATTTCGGCGACTCCACGCCCGTCAGCCGTGACACGGCAAACTTTGCCGTATCGCTGACGCGCTGCACCTGCGAGGTGAAATCGAGCATGTCCGGCGCCAGCTTCGCCTTCAGAATCGTCTCGGGATCGAGCGACTTTTCTTCACAATGCGCGCGCGCTTTCTTGATGTAGTCGGCCATGACCGTCAAGCCGCGCAGGTAGACGGGAACGGTGGCGCGATAAAGGGAAATCGACATGGTGAAGCTCCTTCCGGGGGCAGGGACGTGGGCGCAGCGGGCACTGCGCCGTGCAAACGCACATGCTATCAGCGCAAGGCAATTCTCGCCGTGCACCGGTCCGTACTGATCGATTTGTGAAATCCCGATGCATCCCCCGCACCTCACACTCCCGACTGACCCCGGCGGTCCTTGCTTTCCAGCGACCGCAGACGCACCGGGGCTGCCACCAAAACCCAAGAGGAGCCTGTCATGTCGACCGCCATCACCGCCGCTGCCACGTGCATCGGCAACTACGACTACCGCACGCTGGATGCCGCGAATATACGGCTCTGCGTGAGCGCCAAGTACGAAAGGGATGTCACGAGCCTGTGGGGGCGAATCAAAGACTACTTTCTGGGCACGTGCAAGGAAGACGCCAAGGTGACCCTGTTCCGGCTGGCGCATGCCGAGACCGCCGCAGACCAGTTCGAGGCGTTCAGGAGGCTTACTGACCTTATCGCGCCCTCACGCGACGATCTGCTCACTTGGCACGTCTGCGAGACGCCGTCGTGCGCCTTTCAGATCGGTGACTTCACGCTGCCGGCCAAACAGGACTGGATGAGTTTCGCGCAATTCGGCGACCCGGGGCTGAACCTGGAAGACAAGGCGCGTCTGCTCCTGTCCATGCGCTACAACGGGCACCACGTCGCCACGCATTTCCACGAATTCGGTGTGGGCACGGTGCTCGATAGAACGGCCGATTCCGTGCTCCGTGCCCAGAGCGCGTTTCTCGCGAATTCCCCGGCGCTTTGCCATGCGCTGGCCGTTCTCGGACTGCATTGCAATGACGAGCAAGGCATTTTTGCCGAAGACCTCAACCAGACCGTCGAGCGCGTGCTCGACAAAACGGTCAACGACGGCAATGCCACCGCCCAGGCAGGACGCAACGCCGAAAACCTGTCGATTCTGATGACGCATCTGATGTCGCCAGCAGCGGTAGCGGCTTAGCGACACCGCGCGACTGCAACGCATACACGACTGATGGCGCGCCCTAGCGCTGTCGCAGATGCGCGTAGCACTCGCCGTAGGCTTCGCAACCGGGGCACCCCGGTGCGGGCGCAGGCGCACGGCCGTACGCAGTGGCGCAGGCCTCGGCAAGAAACCGCTTCCAGCGCAGATTCGCCGTGTTCTCAGCCGCGAGTGTCGGGAAGAAATGGGTGAGCAGTGCGGTGACGTCGTCGCGCCCCGACAAGCCCAGATCGCGCCAAAGGTGATCGGGACGCAGGCAGGCGGTGGCGAGAATCGTCGCCATATCGGCGGCGTCGGTCGGGTGGAGAATCGGGTCGGCGCGGCGGCGCAGCATCTCGCGCATTTCCACCACGAACGTGGCGTGGGCCGCCCAGGCGGGCGTCGGCAGATCCGCCACCAGCGCGCGCCACTCGGCAGGCACGGGCGCGAAATGGCGGCGCAGCAGATCCGCGAATGCGGCCCCCGAAAGCCCGAGCCGGGCAGCCCGCTCAGGCGTCGCGTTCGGGAGGAACAACGCCGCGAAGATCGCGCCTTCTGGGCGCGCGTGCGAAGGTTGCAAAAGACTCAACGATGTCATCGTCGTCGCGTTATATGGCAATCCACATAACGCTGCTCCCACAAATGCCGGCGCGCAACATTGCGCCGGCGAACTTACAACATGCTCAGCGTCATCGGAATGAAAGCCCTCCGTGACGCTGCGGTTCAGTCACGCGGATCGACAGTGATCCGCGCGTGCAGCAAATCGCGCAGATGAACGCTCAGGCAACCGCCACGATCACGCTCGACGCCTTGACCAGCGCGGCGGCTTCACGACCGGCTTGCAGACCGAGACGCTTGGCGCTTTCGTTCGTGACGATGGCCGCGATCACCGCGCCGTTATCGGCCTTGATCTCGACTTCGCTGTTCACAGCGCCGGTTTCCACGCGCGACACCTTGCCGGTGATGACGTTGCGCGTCGACACCTTGCTCGCGTCAGCGTCGACCATCACGATCACCGACGACGCCTTGATCAGCGCCACAGCCTCGCTGCCTTCTTTCAGACCGAGGTTCACGGTGCTCTCGTGCGTAATCACAGCGACGATTTCCTGACCCGCATCGGTGCGCAGCGTCACTTCGTCATTGACGGCACCACGTTGCAGGGCGACGACCTTGCCGGTGAACTGGTTGCGTGCGCTGGTCTTCATCGGGAATCTCCATTCATTCATTGGTTCGGACAATACGTGACGCACAGCATGTTGTTCAGTGTTTCATGCCGTGTGCCACGCAGTGGGTTGAAGTATAGCGGGTCGACCTGACGGAGACATCCAACTTGCGGTGATATGCTTCATCAGCACCCGCCATGCCCACGTACGCCCCGCACTGCACCGCGCCGCCTTGCGAACAGGAGTCCTCATGGGAACGCCCCGCCACATCCCCACACCGACGCAAGCCGCGTCATTCGCCCGCCTCTGTGTCACTCATTTCGCAAAGCCGACCAACATCGGCATGACGTTGGCCTTTGTCGCCGGCTATATCGATGTGGTGGGTTTCATCGCGCTGTTCGGCCTGTTCACGGCTCATGTCACCGGCAACTTCGTGATGATCGGCGTGCAGCTTGTGGCGAGCACACATGTCGGCGTGCTTGCGAAATTGCTCGCGTTGCCGGTGTTTGTCGCGGTGGTCGCCATGGTCAAGCTGGCGGTGCAAGGTTTTTCACGCGCAGGGCGCCGTCCGCTGCGTCTGCTGCTGGCCACGCAGACGCTGCTGTTGCTCGGTTTCATGATCGTGGGCATGATCGCGCGCCCCATCGTCTCGGCCGATGCCCCGCTGGCCATTCTGGCGGGCATGTTCGGCGTCGCCGCGCTGGCGATTCAGAACGCGATCGGGCGACTGCTGCTGGCCGACCTCGCACCCACGACGATCATGACGGGCAACACCACGCAAATCGTCATCGACATGGTGGAACTGGCGAGCGGCAACTCGGGCGACGACAAGGCGGCGCGTACCCGCCTGAAAAAGATGATTCCGGCATTGGCGGCATTTGCCGTGGGCGCGGTTTTCGGCGGCTTCGCGTATCACTGGACAAGTTTCTGGTGCGTGTTGTTGCCCGTGGTCCTGCTGAGTGCGTTGGCCGCAGCGAATGAGTGACGTGCCTCCGGCACAAGGCACCCCGTAGAACGCGCGATAATGGCGCCCGGTGCGCACGACGCGCATCAGAACATCACAAGCACACGACAAGGAACATCGGAATGAAGCTGGAATCGCAGTGGGTGCTCGTCACGGGCGGCGCCCGCGGTTTGGGTGCGGCCATCACGCGCGCCGTGGCGCGCGAGGGCGCAGGGGTGATCATCAACTATCTGCGCAGCGATGCCGCCGCGCGTGCGCTGGCCGAGTCGATCGGACCGCGCGCGATTGCCTTGCAAGCCGATGTGACCGACGAGAAGGCCGTCGCCCGGCTCTTTGCCGAAGCCCGAGAGCGCACCGGTGCCCCGATCGTCTCGGTCGTGAACAATGCGCTGGCTGACTTCCGCTTCGACGGCGACGCGCGCCCGCAACTGGCCGATATCTCGTGGTCGCGCTTCACGCAGCAGTTCGAAGGCGCCGTCAAAGGCGCGCTCAACACCATGCAGGCCGCGTTGCCCGGCATGCGCGAAGCTGGCTTCGGACGCATCGTGAACGTGGGCACCAACCTGTTCCAGAACCCGGTGGTGCCGTACCACGATTACACGACCGCCAAAGCTGCGCTGCTGTCACTGACGCGCACGGCCGCCAACGATCTCGGTCCCGACGGCATCACGGTGAACATGGTCTCCGGTGGCCTGCTGCGCGTGACCGACGCGAGCGCCGCCACGCCGGAAGCCGTGTTCGACCTCATCGCAAGCCTCACGCCGCTGCGCCGTGTCACGACACCCGACGAGTTCGCCGACGCCGTGCTGTATTTCCTCTCGCCGTGGGCGCGCGCCGTGACGGGACAGAATCTCATCGTGGACGGGGGCTTGGTGAAAGGCTGAACTTCGGGGCTGAACCTCGGGGCTGAACTTCGGGGCGGAACTTCAGGGCTGAACGTCGATGCGCAGCCCCGTCAGCTACGGCCGCGTCCGCGCTAACGCCGGACGCGGTAAAATTGCGCACTTCGCCTCTCTCCCTCCTGACCCGACCGTGACTGCAACACCCGCCAACGCCTATCCGAACGCCCCCGAGACCCCTGCCGACGCTGACCTCATCGACAACGATGGCGTCATCCACGAGGCACGTCTGTGGTGCGACGACGGCTGGACGGCCAAGGTGATCAAGAACGAGGAAGACGACGGTTGGGCCGTCGCGATGTACAAAGATGGCGAGTCCGAACCCGCCCTTGTCGGTCCGTGGACGATGGGCCGCGACAAGAAGAATCCGAAACCGCTCGACGTGAACGCCTTCAATACGCTGGTGAAGACCGCCGCCGAAGTGCTGCGCCGTCACGAGCAGCAACTGCGCGCACAAATGCACAAACGGGTGAGCGTCGATGGCCCGGACGGCGACATCGAAGTCACGCTCGACATCGTGCCCGACGAGTACGATCCGTACGCCACCCTCAGCGCGATCGACCGCTTCGGCGAAACCATCGCGTCGGTGAAAGTTCAGCCGAACTTCAAGCTCTCGCGTAACAGCGCTCAGGCGTGGGTCGCCAACGATTTTCAGCGGCCCCAGTAAGCGCCCGCTCACGGCCTGCGGTCATCTATGCGGCGCCCATCACGCGGGCGCGCGCGCTCCGGCAACATCACCGGACGCGAGACCAACGCTCCCCCTTCGCCTTACGGCTTGACAGCCCGTTACCGTGGGTACCGGGATAACGCGCCGTCTGGCTAGCGGCGCCAGCCTCTCCTACGATCTGTGACAACGACCGCCGATACGGTAAGCGAGCCATCGCTCGCGTCGCATCCTTCGCGTGCGTCGTTCGTCACTGAAAAAGGGAGACCCCATGAAACGCTTTCACATCGCGCTCGCTGTGCGCGATCTCGACCAGTCCATCGAAGATTACTCGGTCCGCCTCGGCCAGCCGCCCTCGGCCGTGGTGCCCGGCGCCTACGCCATGTGGCGCACCGACCTGCTCAACTTCTCGATCAACCAGTCGCCCTCGCGGGCAGGGGAGTTGCGCCACGTCGGCTTCGAAGACGACACCACACCGGAATACAGCAGCAGCACCGATTGCAACGGCCTGCTCTGGGAGGCGTTTTCCGCCGCCGAGCAGGACCGTCGCATAGTGAGCACTTACGGGGTAGCCGTGGGCGGGACGTCTGATTTAGCCGCGTCCAGCGACGCCGCGAAGCGCCGCCCCGCGTAGTCGCGGGCAAACTGCGCGGCGATACGCCCGGAGCGAGCGCCCCGGGTGAGCGCCCACTGCAAGGCGGCTTCCCGTGCTTCGGCGATCTGCGCATCGTCGAAGCCCTGATGCCCGAGCCAGAGGGCGACGGCCGCGAGATACTCGTCTTGCGAGAAGCCGTAGAACGTCAGCCACAGACCGAAGCGCTCCGAGAGCGAGATCTTCTCTTCTACCGCGTCGCCCGGATGCAGCTCGCCGTTCGCGCCCGCGTGTGTGTCGAGATTGTCGCTGGCGGACTCCGGCACGAGATGCCGGCGATTCGATGTTGCGTACACCAGCACGTTCGCCGCACCACCAGACACCGAGCCATCGAGCGCCGTCTTCAACCCCTTGTAGCTCGACTCCCCCGGCTCGAACGACAAATCGTCGCAGAACAGCACGAAGCGCTCGGGGCGCGCACGCAGCAAGCCGACGATGTGCGGCAGATCATCGAGATCGGCCTTGTCCACTTCCACCAGCCGCAGCCCCAACGGCGCGAACTGGTACAGGCACGCTTTGACCAACGACGACTTGCCCGTGCCACGCGCGCCCGTGAGCAGTACGTTGTTGGCCGGATGCCCGGCAACAAACTGCGCCGTATTGCGCTCGATGACTTCGCGCTGACGCGACACGTTGCGCAAGTCGTCGAACGAAATCAGTTGCGGATCGGTGACGGGCACGAGCCTTGCGCCACCTTGCCCTCCCTGCCCGCCGCGCGACCCGCGCCAGTGAAAGGCCACCGAAGCGCGCCAGTCGACCGACGGCGACTTGTCGCCGGTCAGCCACTGTTCGACCAGCGCCGTGAGGCGATCCAGTCGTTCGCAGAGCGGCGCAAGGGCGTCTTGGCCCCCGACGTTGCCGGGTACGCTGCCCGGTGTAGTACCTGAGTTGATGGATGGCGATGCCTGCGCTGCCGACGCCCGCGCCACGGGCGAGGTGCCCCCCGGCCCCTGCTGCCCGCTGTACAACGGCGCGTCCGTCGAAGCGCGGTCGCCCGCGCCCTGTCCCGGCACGGCCTCATGACCGTTAGCCGGTGTGGTTCCTCGCTCCCGATGTGCCGTTGATTTCCACGCTGTGCTTGTCATGCCGGCACCTCATCCGAATCCGATGCATCGTCCCCGCCGAAGCCCGGCAACGGACGCTTCCAGCGCTGCGCGATCGCCACGCCCACCAGCGCGACGCCACCGCCAAGAATATGGAAGGTATGTAATTGCTCACCGAGCATCAGCACGGCAAGCACCGCCGTCATCACCGGCAGCACGTTGATGAACATGCTGCAACGGTTGGGGCCGAGATGGCGAATGCCCTGAATCCACAGAATCGGCAACAGAATCGACGCGCCGAGCCCCGCATACAGCACCAGCGGCACGGTCGCCACGTTGAGTTGCGCCTGACCGGCGGGCACCAGCGCGACCATCGGAATCATCGTGATCAATGCCGCGCACGCCTGCACATACGCCGACTGTGTCGACGGCAACGCGACGTGCCAGCGGCGCAGCAACACGCTGTACAGCCCGTACGACGCCGACGCGATCAGCATCAGCACGTCGCCCAAGTGAATACCGCCGTCGAGCAGCGTGGCCGGATGGCCCCGCCCGATCAGGTACACCAGCCCCGCGAGCGACATCAGACCGCCGACGAGCATACCGAGGGTCGGCGGCTCGCGCAGCAGCGCCACACTCCAGAGCAACGTCAGCAGCGGTGCGAGCGCCGTCACGATGGCCATGTTCGTCGCGGTGGTGCTGTGCGCCGCGAGATACGACAGGCTCTGATAGAACGACATACTCAGAAAGCCGAGGAAACCGAGCTTCGCCAACTGCGGGCGCACATGCGACCAGTTGCGCATCAGCGGCCGAATGACGAACGGTGTCAGGACCGCTACGGCCAGTACTAGCCGATAGAACGTAATCGCCGAGGGCGCGATGGCGCTGGCAGAGAGTTTCGAGACGATGACGTTGCCGGCCCACAACAGCATGGCGCCCAACGGATACAGGATGTACCCCATGACGATTCCCACAGAAGTCAGAAAAAGGAAGGGCCATCGTCGGTGATAACCTTTTGGGTGTCTCACGCTAAAATAACCAAACCTATCTCAAAAAAGACATCGTCATGCCGCCGACGGATCTGGTGCCGACCGATCACCTTCGTTTCGAACGCACGCCCATGCCGATGGCCGCGATGGCGATCGATTACCCCCATAACACCTTCATTGCGTCGCACCGGCACCGGCGCGCGCAACTGCTCTATGCCATCGAAGGGGTGATGATCGTCGCGGCGCCGTCCGGGCGCTGGGTGGTGCCGCCGACACGCGGCGTGTGGCTGGCCGCCGGGCTGGAACACACGGTGCAGATGAGCGGCAACGTTAAGATGCGCACGGTATTCGTCGAACCCGATGCCGCCAAGCTGCCGCAAGCGAGCTGTGTGGTGGACATCTCACCGCTCGTGCGCGAATTGATACTCGCCGCCATCGCCATTCCGCTCGACTACGCCCCGGACTCGCGCGACGCCCGGCTCATGCGGCTGTTGCTCGACGAGTTGACCGCCCTGCCCGTGCTGCCGCTCTATCTGCCGTGGCCACGTGACGCACGGCTCGCCCGCGTGTGCGACCGGCTGGTGCAGACACCGGCCGATGCCGCCACACTCGACGATTGGGCGCGCGAAGTCAGCCTGTCGGCCAAGACCTTCCAGCGGCGATTTGCGGCGGAAACGGGAATCACGTTCGGCCGGTGGCGGCAGCAGGCACGATTGCTACAGGCGCTCGAAGCGCTCGCGCATGGCGAGAAGATCGTCAACGTCGCGCTCGATCACGGCTATGCTAGTCAAAGCGCGTTTGCCGCGATGTTCAAGCGGCACTTCGGCGTGCCGCCGTCGGCGTTCTATCGTTGATCCACCGCTGATGCGCTGAACGGCGCACGGCACCCACGCGTCACCTTGCCACCGCGCATCCCGACACGAATTTCACAACGAACCCCAACACGGAGACACGCTCATGCATTACCTGCTGACTTACGAACTCGTCGACGACTATCTCGACCGGCGCGCCGAATATCGCGACGCGCATCTGGCGCTCGCATGGCAAGCGGTAGATCGGGGTGATTTGTTGCTGGCGGGTGCACTGGAAGATCCCGTCGATACGGCGGCATTGCTGTTCGAGGGCGAAAGCGCGGCGTCGGCCGAGGCGTTTGCCAATGCCGATCCGTATGTGCGCAACGGGCTGGTGAAATCGTGGCGCGTGCGGCCGTGGAAGACCGTCGTAGGGAAGATGGCGAGTACGCCGGTGCGCTGAAGGTGAATTTCTGCGGCACAAAAAACAAAACGCGCTTGGCGATGAAGCCAAGCGCGTTTGCCGACAACCGATTATCTGACGTGCAACCGGAGCTAACCGAGTGTCACGCCGATGAATCTGGCGTCCCCTAGGGGATTCGAACCCCTGTACTCACCGTGAAAGGGTGATGTCCTAGGCCTCTAGACGAAGGGGACTTAAAGTCTTCCGTTTGGTGGAGGTAAGCGGGATCGAACCGCTGACCTCTTGCATGCCATGCAAGCGCTCTCCCAGCTGAGCTATACCCCCGTGCGGCGAAGAAGTGAGACTATAGCGCAGCTTTTTGAAGTTGTGAAGCCCCCTCTCCAAATTTTTTGGAGAATTTCGACAACATCCGAGCCTTTACTGGCTCAGCCCGCGCGCCTCGATTGCCCAAAGCGCTTCCACACGTCCGTGCCGTACCGCGACATACCGGTCATACAGATTGACCGTTGGGTCGCAGTGCCCCGGCACCAGCAGAATCGTCTCACCAAGCCACGGCATACTGTCTTCGGTTGCCGACGCCAGCTCAAGCACGCCATGTTCGTCGGAGGCCGTACGGTAATGCGGCTTGCCCGCCTGCTGCGACAACCAGAATCGCGGCAAGCCCGAATCGGTCGCCACGCTTTTGAGTCCTGCATCGCACACTATCACGCCCGGACGCGCGGTGCTCATTACCGTCGACGCGAGGAACAACCCATGCCGGAAGCGCCAGTCGTCGCGCCATTCGAGCGAGCCGTAGTGCCCGTCGAGAAACGCGTACGAGCCCGGCTGAATCTCGGTGTATACACCGCTTTCGATATCGAACTCCGCCGTGCCGGTGCCACCGCCCGTCACGACCGGACAAGTGATACCACGCGCTTCGAGAAAGCGGACATACGCAGCGGCCTTGTCTGCCGCTTGCCGCGCCGTGTCGCGCCGCAGATCCCAACTGGCGATGTGCTGTGCGCTACCGTGGTAAGCCTGCAAACCGCCGAAGCGCAACCCTTCGTAGTGATCGATGGCATCGACCAGTTCCGCCACGGCGTCCGTCGAATCCACCCCGCAACGTCCCTGCCCCACGTCGACTTCGGGCAACACGGCGATGCGCACGCCCGCACGCTTGGCCGCCATGCCGAGTGGTGCGACCTGACGCACATCGTCCACGCAAACCGACAGCGTCACGCGTGCGGCCATCGCGACAGCCAGTGCGACGCGCGCTTCGCCAACGAACTCGTTACTGATGTGGATATTGCCGATGCCTGCATTGACGAACGGAATAGCCTCGGTGACCTTCTGGCAGCAAACGCCGACAGCGCCGGCCGCCATTTGTGCACGGGCAATGCTCGTCGACTTGTGCGCCTTAGCGTGCGGGCGCACCGCCACGCCTCGGGCAGCGGCCGCGCTCGCCATACGTTCGATGTTGGCGTCGAAGGCGTCGAGATCGAGTACCAGCGAAGGCGTGGCGATCTGGGCGAGCGCGTCGCCCACTTTCGCCACGGGCGGTACGGCAATGCCGCCGACTGCCGGCGGCACAGCGGAAGACACTACAGAAGCAGACGTCGAAACAGCGTTGACCGAATCAGGCATGACAATCCTTTGACGGAAGCGCGCGGCAAATTACGCGGACAGCGATGCGGGCAGCGCCTTCGCCAGCACGCGCGCCACGTGGAGCGCCTGCGTGTGTGCACCATCGTGAATCTGATGACGGCAACTGGTGCCGTCGGCCACGACGATGGCATTGGCGTTACGTTGCCGGACGGCTGGCAACAAAGACAATTCGGCCATCGCGCGCGAGGTGTCGTAGTGCTCGGCCTCGTAACCGAAACTGCCCGCCATGCCGCAGCATGACGACTCGATCGATGATACCTTCAGCCCCGGCAGCCAACCAAGCACCGCCGTCACCGGCGAGAACGCGTCAAACGCCTTCTGATGGCAATGACCGTGCACGAGCGCCTCGCCCACGTCATCGGGCAACGCTTGCCAGTTCACTGAAAAACGGCCTGCCTTGTGCTCGCGAACCAGAAATTCCTCAAAGAGGAACGCGTTGTCTGCCACCTTGCGTGCGGTGTCGCCAAAGCCGTAGCCGAGCACTTCATCGCGCAGCGACAGCAGACACGACGGCTCCAGTCCCACGATCGGCACGCCACGTTCGACATACGGCAGCACCGCATCGAGCAACCGGCGCGCTTCGGATTTCGCCTCATCCACAAGTCCGGCTGCCAAAAAAGTGCGTCCGCAACACAGCGGCCGCTCACCGTCACGCCGGTTCACGTGCACCGTATACCCCGCCGCTTCGAGCACTTGCTTCGCCGCCAGCGCGTTCTCGGGTTCCATGTAGTTGTTGAACGTATCGACGAAGAGCAACACTTCACGCTCGCCGGGCGCGGCCTGACGCCCATTCGCAAGATGCGCGAGCGGTGCCTGCCCATCGAGGAACGACCGCCGCAACGCCGGCACCGAACGCTCCAGCGCGAGCCCCAGCCAGCGCTTAGCGGCATTCCCGCCCGGCAGGCGCTGTGCGGCATCGAGCAGGCCACCGACGCGGCTGACCCACGGCGCATAGCGCGGCAGATACGCAATCATCTTGTCGCGCAACGACACTCCGTGGCGCTTCGCCCGTGCATGACGGGCTTCGATCTTGAAGCGCGCCATGTCGATCCCCGTGGGGCAATCGCGCTTGCAGCCCTTGCACGACACGCACAGATCGAGCGCCTCCTTGACGTCATCGCTGGCCAGCCCGTCCTCGCCCAACTGCCCCGATACTGCGAGGCGCAACGTATTGGCACGCCCTCGCGTGACGTGCTGCTCATCGCGCGTGACGCGATAGCTCGGGCACATCGTGCCCGCGTCGAATTTGCGGCAGTGGCCGTTGTTGTTGCACATTTCCACGGCCGATGCGAGACCGTTCGAGGCGTCGCTGCCGGTGCCGGGCGCCGTCTGCTCGCCCGTGAGCGCTTCGCGCTTCACGTTCCACGCGCTCCAGTCGAGCGCGGGCGTCAGCGGCTTGGCCGCATATCCCGGGGCGAAGCGGAACAGCTCGCGCGAATCCATCTTCGGCGGGCGCACCATCTTGTCCGGGTTGAAGCGATTCTCCGGGTCGAACAACTGCTTGATCTCGCCAAACGCCGCATTGATGCGCGGCCCGTACTGCCAGGCCACCCATTCGCCGCGGCACAGGCCATCGCCATGCTCGCCGGAATAAGCGCCCTTGTACTCACGCACCAGCGCCGCCGCTTCCTCGGCAATCGCGCGCATCTTGTGCGCACCGTCGCGACGCATGTCGAGAATCGGACGCACGTGCAGCGTGCCCACACTCGCGTGGGCATACCACGTGCCTTCCGTGTCGTGACGATGGAACACTTCGGTCAGACGCCGCGTGTACTCCGCCAGATGTTCGAGCGGCACGGCGCAGTCTTCGATGAAGGACACCGGCTTGCCGTCGCCCTTCATGCTCATCATGATGTTCAACCCGGCCTTGCGCACTTCCCACAGCGCCTTCTGCGGCCCGGCCTCGGGCATGTTCACCACGCTGTCGGGCAAGCCGAGATCGCCCAGCAAGGTGGAGAGATCGTCGAGCTTTGCGCGCAGTACCGCCGCGTCGTCGCCCGCGAACTCCACCAGCAAAATCGCCTGCGGATCGCCCACCAGCGCCTTCTCGATCACGGGCCGGAACGCAGCGTTGTCCATCGCCAGATCGATCATCGTGCGATCGACCAGCTCGACCGCAACCGGCCCCAGCTTGACGATGTGCTGCGTGAGATCCATCGCCTGATAGAACGTGGGGAAATTCACCACGCCGAGCGTCTTGTGCACCGGCAGCGGCACGAGCTTCAGCGTGATCTGACGGCTATACGCGAGCGTGCCCTCCGAGCCGACCAGCAAGTGCGACAAGTTCGCCACGCCGTCATCGGTATAAGCGCGCGGATTCAGACAGTCGAACAGATCGAGGTTGTAGCCCGCCACGCGGCGCAGCACGCGCGGCACACGCTCACGCAGTTCTGCTTGCTCGCGCACGGCAATCTCGTGCACACCGGCCAGAATCGCTTGCGTGCGTGCATCCGTCGGCGGCGTATGCAGCGAGCCGAAATGCAGTTGCGCACCATCGGCCAGCACCGCATCGATGGCAAGCACGTTGTGCACCATGTTGCCGTACTCGATGGAGCGCGAACCGCACGAGTTGTTGCCGGTCATGCCACCGATCGTGCATTGCGCGGCGGTGGACACATCCACCGGAAACCACAGGCCGTGCGGCTTGAGCCACGCGTTCAGATGATCGAGCACGATGCCGGGCTCGACCGTCACCGTGCGCGCATCGGCATCGAACGCCACCACGCGGTTGAGCCATTTGCTGTTGTCGATGACGAGCGCTTCGCCAATGGTCTGACCGCACTGACTCGTCCCCGCCCCGCGGGCGAGCACCGGCACGTGCTGATCGCGCGCGATATCGAGGGCGCGGATCAGGTCGTCCTGATCGCGCGGCACCACCACACCGATCGGGAAGATCTGATAGATCGACGCGTCGGTGGCATAGCGGCCCCGGCTTGCGCGGTCGAACAGCACTTCACCGCGCAGTTCGCGGCGCAGTCGTTCCTGCAACGGGGTCAGGGCCACGCCGCCGCGTTGCATCGGCATCAGATGCACGGGCTGGAGCACAGAGGAAGCAGAGGATTTCGATTGCGGATTCATGACGTTGCTGGCGTTGAGCTGGCCTGAGGCGTCGCTGCACGGGCGGGCCAATGCCCGCCCGGCAGGAGAATGTGGCTTATGCCGGCTGGCGCGTGGCACTCGCGCCCTTGGCTTCACCGGCGCTCGAGAACTTGCTCTCGGGCTGCATGCGGAAGGCGAGGATCACGCCGACTCCCATCAGGATCATGCTGCCGAGGAACGGCAGTTCCCAATTGCCCGTGCGGTCGATCAGATACCCCGAGATCACCGGCGAGAGGATGGCCGCGAGCGCCGAGCCCGTGTTCATCATGCCGCTGGCCGTGCCCGAGTATTCCGGCGCGATATCCATCGGAATCGCCCACATCGGACCGATCGTCATTTCGGCAAAGAAGAAGCCGAATGCGAGGCAGGCCATCGACACATACAGGTGGTGCGTGAACATCATCGGCACCAGCGAAATCAGCGTGAGCAGCATGCACACCGATACCATCCAGCTACGCGCCTTCTTGAGGCTGCCGGTGCGCTCGTAGAGCTTGTCGGTCACGATGCCGCCGAGCGTATCGCCGATCACCCCGGCAAAGAACACGCTGGACGCAAACAGCGCCGACTTCTTCAGATCGAGGTCGTAGCTATGCAGGAAGTATTGCGGAATCCACGACAGGAAGAGCCACAGCGTCCACCCGTAGCAGAAGTACACGATCGTGACCGGTGCCATGCGCTTGAACAGCGGCCCCCAGGGCACCGACGGGCTCTTGGCCTTCAGTGCCGGCAACGTGGCAAGCTCTTCGGTCGTGATGCGCGGATGATCTTGCGGACGCTCCGTGAACGTGAAGCCCCACACCACCACCCACACCAGGCTCACGATACCGCACAGATAGAACGACTCGCGCCAGCCATGCGTGGCCATGATCGCCACGACGAGCGCCGGTGCCACCGCATTACCGATACGCGAGGCGGCGTGCGTGATGCCCTGCGCGAAGCCGCGCTTTTCCTTGGGAATCCAGCGCGACATGGCCGACGTGGCCGCCGGGAACGTTGCCCCTTCGCCCAAGCCCAGCAACAAACGCGCGAGCAACAGCGTGACGAGACCGCCCGCCATGCCGGTGAGAATGGTCGCGACGGCCCACAACGCACCGCACACGAGCAACGTGCGCTTGGCGCCGAAGCGATCGCTCACCCAGCCGCCGATGATCTGGAAGACAAGGTAGGGATAGGCGAAGGCCGAAAAGACCAGACCGATTTCGGTCTTGTTGAGATTGAATTCCTTACCGAAGCCGGCAGCAGCGGTGCTGACGTTGACGCGATCTAGGTAGGTGATGAAATACATGACGCATAGCATCACCAGCACGACTCTCGTCGCTCTGAAAAGCTTCATTGCATGTCTCCTGAAACAGCCCGTAGGGCGCGCCCGTTCGCAGCAGGCGGCGCGTGAGGTGTTGCTGCGGCACGGGCAGTTTCTGTGACATGGCCCGGCGCCGGCTGAATTGCAAGCAAAGCATTCACTGCAAGGGCGTGCATGGCATACCCCGTAATTCCCGCCCGTTTCCCGAAAACTGTCTCAGGTAAAGGCGTTCAACGACCCGCTCGACTAGCGGCAAGCCAGCGGTAAGCCACCGCAAAAACCGGCAAACGCCCCGATCAACGATTCGGTCTGCGACAGAATCGGCCTCCAGATCGGGGCGCTACCGTAGGGCCTGTTCACCCTGATCGCCGGGTCGTTCGATCGCCAGATCAGGCGGCGGCCTTGAGCGACGGCGTGCTCTTGGCTTCGGCCAGATAGGCCATCGCCGCCACCACCCCCGAACCGGCCAGCTTCACGCCCGACAGTTGCAGGCCCATCTCGCAACCCGCGAGCGTGGCCATGAGCGTGAGATCGTTGCAATCGCCCAGATGGCCAATGCGGAACATCGTGCCGCGAATCTTGCCCAGCGCCTGACCGAGCGACATGTCGAAACGCTCGTAGATGCGCTTGCGCACCTCATCGGCATCCACGCCTTGCGGCATCACCACGCCGGTGAGCACCGGGCTGTACACCGCCGGGTCCTGACACTGAATCTCGAGGCCCCATGCCAGCACCGCACGGCGGGTGGCTTCGGCCAGACGCTGGTGACGGGCGAACACGTTGTCCAGCCCTTCTTCGAGAATCATGTCGAGCGCTTCCGACAGGCCGTACAACAGGTTCGTGTTCGGCGTGTACGGCCAGTAGCCGTTCTTGTTGGCTTCGATGATTTCCTGCCAGCCCCAGAACGCGCGCGGCATCTTCGCGTGGCGGCCGGCTTCAAGCGCCTTCGGCGAGACCGCGTTGAAGCTGATCCCCGGCGGCAGCATCAGACCCTTTTGCGAGCCCGAGACGGTGACGTCCACGCCCCACTCGTCGTGGCGGTAGTCCGCCGAGCCAAGACCCGAGATCGTATCGACGAGCAGCAGCGCGGGGTGACCGGCGGCGTCGATGGCACGGCGCACGGCCGCGATATCGGAAGTCACGCCGGTCGACGTTTCGTTATGCACCACGCACACGGCCTTGATGCCGTGCGAGGTGTCGGCGCGCAGGCGCGCTTCGATCATCTCGGGCTTCACGCCCTGACGCCAGCCGTCGGTGCCGGGCAGGCCAATGAATTCCGGCTTCAGGCCAAGGTTCTCGGCCATCTTCTTCCACAGCGTGGCGAAGTGACCCGTCTCGAACATCAGCACGGTGTCGCCGGGCGAGAGCGTGTTGGAGAGCGCGGCTTCCCAGGCGCCCGTGCCCGAAGCCGGATAAATCACCACCGGCTGTTCAGTCTTGAAAATCTTCTTGATGTCAGCGAGCACCTTGCGGCCCAGCGCGCCGAACTCCGGGCCGCGATGGTCGATGGTGGGATAGCTCATGGCGCGCAGAATGCGATCCGGCACCGGACTCGGTCCGGGAATTTGCAGGAAGTGGCGCCCCGAGGGATGGAAATCGAGCTTCAACATGAACGACTCTCTCCTTTTGAATTTTGCATGCAAAATACTTTAGCAGAGCCGAAAATTCTCGCAAGGGGTGAGAAACACTTTTAATACAGGTGTTTACCCGGGCGGGACGGGAGCGGGATTCAGTACGGTACAATCGCCGCCATGAAGGTTTGATGATTTTGAATGCAAAAGATGGAAGACTTGCCGACGATTACCGGAACCGAGATCCCACGCGTGGAACGCCTGCGTTTGCACGACACCGTGGTCGAACACCTGCGCAAGCTCATCATCGAAGGCGTGCTCGCGCCGGGGGTGAAGCTCAACGAGCGTGAGCTATGCGAGACGCTGGGTATTTCGCGCACCCCGTTGCGTGAAGCGTTCAAGGTGCTCGCCGCCGAGGGGCTGATCGACATCGCGCCGAATCGCGGGGCGAGCGTGGCACGCATGACGGAAAAGGAGATCTGGGAGACGTTCGAGCTGATGAGTGCGCTCGAAGGGTTTTCTGGTGAGCTGGCCGCCGAGCGGATGACTGCCGTCGAACTGGCCGAGATCAAGGCGCTGCATTACGCCATGCTGGCGTGTCGTGCGCAGCACGATCTGCCGGGGTATTACGCGCGTAATCAGGAGATTCACGATCGGATCAATGAAGCCGCGCGCAACGGGGCGTTGCGTCAGACGTACATTTCGATCAATCGCCGTTTGATGGCGCTGCGCTTTCGCTCGAACTTCCGCACTGATAAGTGGGATCGGGCCATCGACGAGCATGAGCAGATGATTGCCGCACTCGAAGCGAAAGACGGTAAGCGGCTATCGGAGATTTTGCGCAAGCACCTGCTCGCCAAGCGCGATGCGGTGTTGCAGATTCATGCGGAGCCGGTCGGGGACGTGCGCAACGACTAAGTCGATTTAGTCGATTAGGCGCGCACCCTCCCCGGCCGACGCCGGGCGCCTCACAGCCGGCGCTCGGCAGCCTCCCGCGCACGGCGTGCGAGCACGGCGGGCGATTCCAGCACTTCACCGGCCAGACGCGCGACGAGCGCCGCCACACTACGGCCGTATTGCTTGCCGGCGATGACATCCGCCGGATCGAGCGCGTAAGCCGCGTCAGCTTCCACCCCTTGACCCGTCACGCTCACGAAGTCTTTGAGACGGCGGGCATGCAGCCCTTCGTCCGGCGTGTCCGGGTCTTCCGGGTCGGACCACACCATGCCGTGCTTGGCGGCGAGTGCGGCGAAATAGTCGAGCGTGTTGCGCTTGTCGTCGCCCGGACGGTAGCTGAACGAAAACCCGCCTGCCACCTTGTTGCGCCAACTGCTCGCCCGCCACATATCCATCGTGGCGTCGGCAAAAGCTTTGAGCGGCGCAGCGATACCGCCTTGCAGCGCCGGGGCACCGAAGATAATGGCGTCGGCATTCGCCAGACGCGCCAGCATCATTTCGTCGTGCCACTGACCGTCGATCAATTGATGCGGTTCGATACTGAGTAACTGTGCGTGTGCACCGGCGTCGTTGACGCCTTGGGCAACCGAATGGGCAATCATGGCGGTTGCGCCGCCTTGCGAGTAGTAAACGATTGCGATATTGGACATGGCGTAGTGCTTCCTAACTCAGGATGTCCGCCCCATGGCACCGCCCGGATCGCGCTTCCCTTCGCTTCCGTTGGCTGTCTGGACATCAGTCAAGGCCAGATGATGCCAGCGATAACCCTTAGGGGATAGCCCGCATTCGTGAACATGACTGTTCCGTAAACGATAACAATCGGACGGCCACGCCACGCTGTCCGGGCCATTACATTGTTCTGACAGAAAAATGGCGCGAAGCTGACAGCGTTCGCGCCTGAGGTTTGCCGCACTGGCCCAATAACCGCAATAGCCGGGCCGCCAGCATGGGTTTTGTCGTCGCGTCGTTCGGCCGGCTTAGCGTCGGGCCGGCGCTCCCAGACGAATCGACAACTGGTCGGCCAGTTCGCGCATTTGCCGGCCAATACGTTCGCCCGTGACCGCATCGATTTCGTTGGTCAGAAAACTCACCGCCAGCCCCGCCACCGCGTGCTCGCCCGACGCGTCGAAGACCGGCGCACCAAAGCAGATCATCCCTTCACGCATCTGACCGTTGTCGATGGAATACCCATCGCGGCGCACCTGCGCCATCTCGTCGGACAACGCCGGATATGTCGCCACGCTCGCCTTGGTCAGCGGTGCCGGCCACGCACCGGCCAGCAGATCGGCGACTTCATGCGCGGGCAGCGTCGAGAGCATGGCCTTGCCGGTGGCGGTGTAGGGGGCGGGTAAGCGCATGCCGATACGGAACGTCACACCCAACGGACGGTTGCCGTTGTGACAGGCGAGATAGATCACCTCGGCGCCATCGAGCACCGACAGCGTGACGGTCTCCTGCGCAAACGCCCGCGAGTCCTCCCACACCGCGCGGAACTCCTCGGTGATGTTCGTCTGCGACAGGAACGCGTTCGCCCACCCCATCACGTACGAGCCCATCGTCATGCCGCCATTGGCGTGACGCTTGACCAGCCGCAGCTTGACCAGCGTGTCGCACAGCCCGTGCAGCGTGCTCTTGGGCACGCCTGTCTCGCGCGCCAGATCGGCCAGCCCCACGGGCTCGCTCGACGCGGCGATCACGTCGAGGATATTCACCGCGCGCACGACCGCCGGGGCCGTGGTCTTGAGCGGCTCTGCCTCGGGAGCCGTGTTGGCATGGGCGGCGAGAGTCGTGTTGGCGGGGACGTCGAGTTTGCGCTTGGGCATGTATCGGAAATCGGCTTCAGGGAAGTGGGTAACTGAAAAACGGCGTGAAACAACGGCTCGCCCGGTGGCGTGCCGCCAGCATGGTACGGGGAAGTTATTCTCATTCCGCCCTAGGAAAACCACCTAGTTGCACCGATACCGTTCAATACGTAGAATTCAATTCAATACATAGAATACCGTTCAATAGATGGAACGGCAAGCCGCCAGCCGAGTGAGTGGAGACCTCGGTATCCACGTGGCGCGTCATTCCATCAACGACTTCTGCCGGCGTCCCCGGCTCACCACCATGCAACTCAAAGACACCACCCTCTTCAAGCAACTCGCCTGGGTCGACGGTCAGTGGATCGCTGCCGACAGCGGCAAGACGTTCGACGTGCTCGACCCCGCCACGGGTGAAGTGCTGGCCCGCGTGCCGGAACTCGGCGCGGAAGAAACCACCCGTGCCGTGGCTGCCGCCGAAGCCGCCCAGAAGCCGTGGGCTGCCCGCACCGGCAAGGAGCGCGCCGCCGTGCTGCGCCGCTGGTTCGACCTGATGATCGCCAACACGGACGATCTCGCGTATCTGATGACCCGCGAACAGGGCAAGCCGCTGGCAGAGTCGCGCGGCGAAATCGCCTACGCAGCCAGCTTCATCGAGTGGTTTGCCGAAGAAGCCAAGCGCATTGATGGTGACGTGCTGGCCACCCCGGCGGCCGACAAGCGTCTCGTCACGATCAAGCAACCGGTCGGCGTGTGCGCCGCCATCACGCCGTGGAATTTCCCTGCCGCGATGATCACGCGCAAGGTCGCGCCCGCGCTCGCCGCCGGCTGCGCCATCGTGGTGAAGCCGTCGGAACTCACCCCGCTGTCCGCATTCGCACTCGCCGAGTTGGCCCATCGTGCCGGCATTCCCGCAGGCGTGTTCCAAGTGGTGACGGGTGACGCGCGCGCCGTCGGTGGCGTGCTCACCGCACACCCGACCGTGCGCAAGCTGTCGTTCACCGGCTCGACCGGCGTAGGCCGTCTGCTCATGGCGCAATGCGCACCGACGATCAAGCGTCTGTCGCTGGAACTGGGCGGCAATGCCCCGTTCATCGTGTTCGACGATGCCGATCTCGACGCCGCCGTCGAAGGCGCGATTGCCGCGAAGTATCGCAACGGCGGTCAGACGTGCGTGTGCGCGAACCGCTTCTATATTCAGGACGGCGTGTACGACGCGTTCGCCGAGAAGTTTGCGAAGCGTGTGGCCGAAATGAAGGTCGGCAACGGTCTGGAAGACGGCGTGGTCATCGGCCCGCTGATCGAAGGCAAGGCCGTGGAAAAGGTCGTGACGCTGGTGGAAGACGCCAAGGCGCGTGGCGGCCGAGTGCTCGTCGGCGGCGAAGCGCATGCGCTGGGCGGCACGTATTACGCACCGACGATCATCGCCGACGCCACCTCGCAGATGCGCGTGGCGCGCGAAGAGATCTTCGGCCCGGTGGCCCCGCTGTTCCGCTTCACGCGCGACATCGACGCCGTGGCCCTCGCCAACGACACCGAATTCGGTCTGGCTGCCTATCTGTATACGCGCGACATCGCCCGCGCATGGCGCACGGCCGAAGCCCTCGAGTACGGCATGGTCGGCCTGAACACCGGGCTGATCTCCAACGAAGTCGCCCCGTTCGGCGGCATCAAGCAATCCGGGGTGGGCCGCGAAGGCTCGCACTACGGCATCGAGGAATACCTCGAACTGAAGTATCTGTGCCTGCAAGTGTGATGCCCGGTACGAACAGGCACCCACTAACGGCACTAGACCGATAACACGACACAAGTCGCAATACCACCAAAGGAAACCAGTATGAAGCGCGTGATCCAGCGCGGCATGAAGCCGCTCGCCCTCGCTACCGCGACCTTCGCGGCCGCCGCCGCCATTGCCTCGGTTGCCGGTACGGCACAAGCCCAGACCCCGGCCGTGAAGCCGATCAAGATCGGCATCGTCACGTTCATGTCGGGCGCCGCCGCAGGCCCGTTCGGCGTGCCCGCCAAGAACGCCGCCGAAGTCACGGCCGCAGAACTCAACGCCGGCAAGGTGCCCGCACCGTACGCCGCCAAGGGCTTCGGTGGTGCACCGATCGAGCTCGTCTACATCGACGAAGCCGGTAGCACCAGCAAGCAAGTGAGCGAGTACCGCAACCTGCTGAATCAGGGCGTGGACTATGTGGTCGGCTACACGTCCTCGGGCAACTGTCTGGCGATTGCGCCGGTGGCCGAAGAAATGAAAAAGGTCACGCTGTTCTTCGATTGCGGCACGCCGCGCGTGTTCGAAGACGCGAGCTTCAAGTACGTGTTCCGCCCGGTGGCGACCGCCACGATGGATAACGTGGGCGCCGCCCGCTATGTCGCCGAGCGCAAGCCCGATCTGCAAACGTACGCCGGTATCAACCAGAACTACGCGTGGGGTCAGGACGCGTGGGCCGACTTCGAAGGCACGCTGAAGTCGCTCAAGCCGAACGCCAAGTCGGTCAGCTCGCAAATGCCGCAACTGGGCGCGGGTCAATACAACGCCGGCATCTCGAGCCTGCTCGCCGCCCACCCGGACGTGCTGCACTCCAGCTTCTGGGGTGGCGATCTGGAAGGCCTCGTGGTGCAGGCCGGTCCGCGCGATCTGTTCAAGAAGTCGCTGACGGTGCTGACCGCCGGCGAGACGGCCACGCACGGCAAGACGCGTCTGCCCGACGGCGTGATCATCGGTGCTCGCGGCATGTACGGCATGTTCGCGCCGGACAACGCGCTGAACCGCTGGCTGCGCACGGCCTACAGCGCCAAGTTCAACGACACGCCGAGCTACCCGTCGTACAAGATGAACCAGAGCATTCTCGCGCTCAAGGCCGCTTACGAGAAGGCACAGGCCGCTAACGGCGGCAAGCAGCCGACGCCGGAGCAGGTCATCGCCTCGTTCGAACACCTCGCCTTCGAAGCCCCGGCCGGCAAGATCGGTCTGACGCTGGGCAAGGGTCACCAGGCCGCGCAAGGCACCGCGTTCGGCATCGTGAAGAACGTGAACGGCAAGGTCACCGTGACGGACGTGAAGCAGTACTCGATCGCAGAAGTCACGCCGCCCGAAGGTGTGAAGTCGGCCGACTGGATCAAGGGCGGCCTGAAGCACTAAGGCCATCACGCCTTCGCTGCTTCAACGTAACAAAGCAAGCTTGAGTCGTACCCGCAGGGCGGGCGCCGTGTATCGCGCGCTGCCCGCTCTGCGTTCCAAGGAGAATGCGAGATGTCGCAGATCTACGCCGTCCTGGTGGACGGGGTGATGTACGCCGCGTGGCTGTTCCTGGTTGCTCTGGGACTGACCCTCGTCTACGGCGTGCTGAAAATCTTGAATATGGCGCACGGCAGCCTCTACGCGCTTGGCGCGTACGCTGGCGTGACATTGATCGGCCCGTGGGTTGCCCAGGGCGGCAACCTCTACGTGAGCTACCTGTTGCTCGTGCTGGCGGCGATGGTCGCGGGCGGGGCCATCGGTTTCATCATGGAGCGCGGCGTGCTCAAGCGCTTCTACGGGCAAGACCCGGTGGTGTTGCTGCTCGTCACCTATGCGCTCTTCCTGATCATGGAAGACGCGATCAAGCTCGTGTGGGGCGTCGACCCGTACACCGTCTCGGAGCCGTACAGCTTCCTCGGCAACTTCGACGTGGGTGACCTCTCGTACCCGAACTACAACTTCCTGATCGTGGGCGTCGCGCTGATCGCAGGCGTGGGCCTCACGACGTTCCTGAAGTTCACCCGCAGCGGCCGCTTGCTGCGCGCGGTGATTCACGACCGCGAAGTGAGTCAGGCGATGGGCATTCGCGTGAGCCGCTACTTCGTGATCACGTTCATGGCAGGTGCGGTGCTCGCCGCCATCGGTGGCGCACTCACGGCACCGACGGTCTCGGTCGCGCCCGGCATGGGCGTTGAAATCGTGGTGCTGACGTTCGCCGTGGTGGTGATCGGCGGGCTCGGCTCGCTGCCCGGCGCCGCATTCGGCGCATTGCTCGTGGGGCTGGTGCGCGCGAGTGCCGTGCATTACTGGCCGCAAGGCGAGCTGTTCTCGATCTACATCGTCATGGCGCTGGTGCTGGCTGTGCGTCCCAAAGGCATCTTCGCTCCGATGGAGGCTCGCAAGATATGAGTTCCGCAATCTGTTCTCACCTGCGCGCGCCCGGCACGTGGCTCGCGGTGATCGGCTTCGTCGTCATCGGCGCGGCGGGTCTGGCGCTGCCGCAGTGGCAGTTTCTCGTCTCCGTCGCGCTGTCGAAAGGCATCGTGGCGCTGGGTCTCGCGCTGTTGTTGCGCACGGGTCTCGCCTCGTTCGGTCAGGCGTTGTTCTTCGCGGTCGGCGCGTATTGCGTCGGCCTCGGCATGAACTTCTACGGCCTGACGGAGTTGTTTGCCCTGCTCGCGCTGTCGATGATCGTGTCGGCTGTGCTCGCGTTCGTGCTCGGCTTCCTGCTCGCGCGCTATCGCGACATCTTCTTCGCCATGCTGACGCTGGCGCTGTCGATGATCTGCTACGGCCTGTTGCTCAACAACGTTGAACTTGGCGGCAGCGACGGCTTCAACGTGAACGCCCCGACGCTGGGCAGCAGCGCAACGCCGTGGCAACTCACGGGCACCAACCTGTTCGCCGTGGGCTTTATCGCGGCGATCCTTTGCGTGATGGTAGTGGCGCTGTACATGCGCTCGACACCGGGGCGTCTCGGTCCGGCGATCAAGGACAACGAGATCCGCGTTGAGTATCTGGGCACCTCGGCACGCCAGAACATTCACCTGACGTACATCATCGCCGGGGCACTGGCCGGGCTGGGCGGCGCGTTGCAGGCGTTCAACATTGGCCACATCGACCCGGACATGGCGTTCTGGACGACGTCGGGCGAGTTCGTCTTCATCGCCGTGCTCTCCGGGACGCGCTTCGCGTTCTCGCCGTTCATCGGTGCCCTGCTGCTCGAAGTGGCGCGCGCGATGGCCTATCGCTACGCACCCAACACGTGGCAAATCGTGATGGGCGCCATCATGCTGGCGATCATCGCGTTCCTGCCGGGCGGGCTCACGAGTCTTGGGCTGGGCCGTCGCAAGACAGCGGCCGCACACCCGGTCACGCAAACGAAGACGGCGCGCGCCTCGGGCGACGCGACGGCATGAGGGCTGGCGAGATGGCATCGAATCACATCATTGAGGCTACGGGCCTGTACAAGACCTTCGGCAGCGTGACACCTGCCAGAGACATCACGGTCAATATCGACGCGCAAAGCGTGGTCGGGCTGATTGGCACGAACGGCGCAGGCAAGACCACGTTCGTGAACATGCTCACGGGCTACATCAAACCGGATCGCGGCGAGATCGTGTTTCGCGGCAAGCGCATCACGGGGCTGGCCCCGCGCAAGATCACGCGTCTGGGCATTGCCCGCTCGTTCCAGATTCCGCAGTTATTCGGCTCGCAGACGGCTCGCGAGAACATCGAGATTGCGCTGGCGATCTCGGGGCTGTCGGCCGATCTGGCGAACGAGAGTCTGGCGCGTCTGGGCGTGCTGGAATTTGCGGACATGATCTCGGGCACGCTGCCCGAGGGCGTTCGCAAGCTGCTGGACATTGCGCTGGCGATGGTCTGCAAGCCGGAAGTGCTGCTGCTCGACGAACCGACGTCCGGCGTGGCCGCGGAAGAAAAGTTCGACGTGATGAACCGCGTGCTGGACGCCGCGCGCCTGCTCGGCATCACGGTGCTGTTCGTGGAACACGATATGGAAATCGTGCGCCGCTACAGCGACCGCGTGCTGGCCTTTTGCGACGGCCGCATTCTGGCCGATGGCACCCCCGACGTGGTGCTGGCCGACGCGCAGGTGCGCGAGTTGATCATCGGCGAGACGGTGGCCGCAGTGCCTGCGACCGGCGGCTCGGCCACTACCACGGGCGAGGTGGCCCATGCTTGAAGTCAAGAATCTGAATGTGCGCTTCGGCGCGACGGACATTCTGCGCGGGGTGGAGTTCTCGGTGCCCAAGGGTGCCATCGTGGGTCTGATCGGCCGTAACGGTGCGGGCAAGACGACGACGCTGCGCGCGATCATGGGGCTGGTGAAGCCGGCCTCGGGCACGCTGACGTTCGACGATGTGGATCTGGTGCGCGCACCGTCGCATCAGCGCACGTCGCTCGGTATCGGCTACGCGCCGGAAGACCGTCGCCTGATTCCGGACATGACCGTGGAAGAGAATCTCTGCGTGCCCGCGTGGGCCCTGAAGGCGAAGGATGTGCAGACGCGTCTCGACGCGGTCTACCGCATCATTCCCGAAGCCCGCGAATGGGCGCCGCGCCGTGCCTTGCAATTGTCGGGAGGCCAGCAGAAACTGGTGGCCGTCGGACGCGCGTTGATGACGAGTTCGCGCCTGCTGATGCTCGATGAGCCGTTCGAGGGCGTGGCCCCGGCGCTCTCGAAGCGCATCGCGGAAGTGATCGGTCAGATGCGCGGCGCAGGCCTCGCCGTGATTCTGTCGGGCGCCGACCTGCAACACGCGGGCGCGGTGCTCGATAACGTCTACCGTATCGATCGCGGCCAGATGGTCGCGGCGTCTGTCTAGTTTTGTGGCGTGCGGCCCGTCGTTGCGCTGATGCATCGATGTGTGCCGCACGCAGTCACCAAGAGGAAAACGATGATGAATCCGTTTCGTTTCCAGACGGTCCCCACCGTCATTGTGGAATTTGGTGCAGCCCGCCGTCTCGGCGCGCTGCTGCGTGAACAGTTTCCGTCGGGCAAGCGCCTGTGCGTGGTCACCGACGGCTTTCTGCACAAGAGCGGTCTGCTGAACCCGGCACTGGCCGATCTGACGAAGCATGACTGGCAAGTGTCGGTGATCGACGACGTGATCGCCGATCCGCCCGAACACGTGGTGCTCGAAGCCGCCGAACGCGCACGCGCGGGCGATGCGGAAATCGTGCTCGGGTTGGGCGGCGGTTCGTCGATGGACGTGGCAAAGCTGCTCGCCGTGCTGCTGCCGGGCACGCAGTCGCTCAAGGACATGTATGGCGTGAAGAAGGTGACGGGCACGCGCCTGCCGCTGGTGCAAATGCCGACGACCGCCGGTACCGGCTCGGAAGTCACCGCCGTCTCGATCGTGACGACCGGCGAGACGACGAAGATGGGCGTTGTTTCGCCCCAACTCTTCGCCGATCTGGCCATTCTCGACGCGGAACTCACGCTCGGTCTGCCGCGCGCAGCGACCGCCGCCACTGGGATCGACGCGATGGTGCATGCCATCGAAGCCTACACGTCGGCGCACCTGAAGAACCCGGTCTCGGACATGCTGGCCGTGAAGGCCCTCGAACTGCTCTCGCGCAACCTGCTGCCCGCCTGCGACGACGGCGACAACCGCGACGCACGCGAAGCCATGCTCGTGGGCGCCATGTTCGCCGGTCAGTCGTTTGCCAACTCGCCCGTTGCCGCCGTGCACGCGCTGGCTTACCCGATCGGTGGCATCTTCCACGTGGCGCACGGGCTCTCGAACGCACTGGTGCTCTCGCACGTGATGCGCTTCAACGCGTCCGCCGCCAGCAAGCTTTATGCAGAACTCGCCGACGTGATCCTGCGCGATAACGCCACCGGCAGCGATGAAGCCAAAACCGATGCGCTGATCCGCCACATCGAATCGATGATCGTGGCGACCGCCATTCCGCGCACGCTGCGTGAAGTGGGCGTGAAGCAGGACGACATCGCACGGATGGCCAGCGACGCCATGCTTCAGACCCGCCTGCTGGTCAACAACCCCCGCGAAGTCAATGAAGCGGACGCGTTTGCTATCTATAGCGCTGCGTTCTGATTTAGCTACCCCTGCGCCCGTCCTCCGGGACGGGCGCAGCGCCTGCCGCTCGCCCTGATTCGCCCCTCCCCGTTTTTCTCCCCGAATTCCTCTCGTTTTACAATGTGCGCTCCCGAACGCCTGCCGCGTTCCCCCGGAGGCACTCGCCATGAAGAAGCCCCAGTCGGAGACTCCCCCCGCGCCCCTCGATGCCGCCGCACTCATCGACGCGCGCATCGCAGAACTGGGTGACTGGCGCGGCGACATGCTCGCCCACGTTCGCGCCATCATCACGAAGGCCGATCCCGGCATCACCGAGGAGTGGAAGTGGCGCGTGCCGGTCTGGTCGCTCGACGGCATTCTCTGCACCGGCGAGTCGTATAAGGCGGCCGTCAAGCTGACCTTCGCCAAAGGTGCCTCGTTGCCCGACCCCGCCAAGCTCTTCAACGCCAGCCTCGACGGGAATACCCGTCGTGCAATCGACCTCCATGAAGGCGACACCGTAAACGAGAAGGCACTCATCGCCCTCATCCGTGCCGCTATCGCTGCCAATCAACGCTGATACCGCCCATGCCGCAAGCCCTCAACCCTCGCGATGAAATCGTCACGCTCGACCATCGTCCCGTTCTGATCTGGAACGCCCCCGCGAACGCGCTATCCCGTGAAGCCGACGTCGGTGACCTGCTGTCCGCCGCATGGGAGAACGATGTGGACTGGGTCGCCCTGCACACCCACGTGCTGCACGACGACTTTTTCCGGCTCGAAACCGGCCTCGCCGGCGTCATCCTGCAAAAGCTCGTGAACTACCGGGTCAAGCTGACCATCATCGGCGATATCGAGTCATGGCTAGCTCGCAGCGAGGCGTTTCGTGCCTTTGTGCGGGAAACGAATCGAGGTAACACCGCATCGTTTGTTGCAACATTCGATACATTTTTACGGCGTTCCAATACATGAATGCGACGCAAATCGATTCATATAAATAACCGCTTAATAGAATTTTCAAAAATAAAACAGTAAATTGAAAATTAATTAGTTACATCGATTTACACATAGTTTTCATTTTGCGAAATTCACCAGAAGTACAAATCAATTATCCTTTTCGCTGAAAAAATCCCGCAATATGCCGCCAGCAAAGACTCCTGACAACCAGAAGAATTGGCACGATATCCTGCACTGGACACTGACATTCGGGATGAATAAGAACCATTCATTCAATGTGTAACGGTTAATCTCAGACGTCTCGAAGCGCAAGATATTGTCTCGGAACACAAGGAAATAACGCATTGACTCTCCGATCCCGGGTGATATTCTTCATCACATCGACGTACGAAATTAACCGAGTCGCCGAAAAAATAGCGACCAAAAGTACAAATGAAACATTCGGTGCAGCAATTGCACCCCGTCAGAAAACAGATTGACCGGGTTTGCGGGAGCCCTTCGGTCACGCCCTTCCTTTACCAAGTCCGACGTGAATGCACGCCCCAGGGCCGACGCGGCCAAGACCGCGCTGGACGCGTGCACGCGATCAGATCAGGGTGCCGCAAGCCAGACCAGTCGTCCGTAAGTTGATTAGAAGTCCCTCCCCCTGGAGGCATCATGTCTGCCTTGATGCATCTGCTCGAAACGATTCACGACGATTGCATCGACATCGACGATGCGCAGAAGCTGTTTCAACGAATCGTCAATTTTTCGAGCCGCATCGGTTTCGAATATTGCTGCTACGGCTTTCGCAGCCACCGCTCTGCGACGCAAGCCGAAGTCCGCGTGTTCGACACGTACCCGACCGGCTGGATGTCGCACTACTGCAATCAAGGGTTTCTCGACGTGGATCCGACGGTGCTGGTCGGCACGCAAAGCGACAAGCTAATGGTCTGGCGCGACCCGAGCATGCCGCGCGCAGATGCCTTCTGGCAGGAAGCCGCCGACTTCGGTCTGAATCACGGTGTGGGACGTTCGTGTTGGGGGCCGCACGGCGAATTCGGGCTGCTGAGCTTCGGGCGAGCCCACGACAAGCTGTCCGCTTCTGAACTGCAATCGCTCGACGTTGGCATGGGCGTGTTGTCAAATTACACGCACGAGTCGATGAGCCGGCTGCTACGGCCGCAACATCCGCCTTTCGATATGGACTCACTCTCGGCACGCGAGCGCGAAGTACTGCTCTGGACCGCCGAAGGCAAAACCGCCGACGAAATCGGCGACATCCTCGGTATTTCGGCACGCACGGTCAACTTCCATATCCGCAACTGTCTGGACAAGACCGGCTGTCGCAACAAGGTTCAAAGCGCCATTCGTCTGGTCATGTGGCGCTGATTCGCGCCCGGCAGAGCGGACGATGTGGACGGCAGCGCCGGCGCGTTATCCGAATCTGGTGCGGCGGTTCGCATCAACCCAAGCGCCGCCAGCGCCACCGTATCGATGTCGATCCGGTAGGCCGCCACCCAGCGCCCGTCAATGCGATACGCGACCCCCAGCTTGTAGGTAGGCACCCCCAGACGCGCAAACAGTCGTGCGAGGCTGACATAGGTCACGCCAATGAGCCGGTGCGCGCCCAGTGCCCGCGCGGTGAACACGGCGGCCCGCAGCAACTCGCGCGCGCCCTGCGTGGATTGCTCCATCGCGCCTTTTGACCGGGGCGTCCACACATCGGCAGACTCCAGCGCAAATCGCGACAACTCCCACACGGCAGCCGGTCTCGTGGACTCGTCTGCAAGGCTCGCCGTTGCTTCGAGATTGAATATTTTCTGATAGTCGAAGACGACGGCAGCCGGCATGTCGTCGACGAGATGCCGGAAGTGATCGCCAAGCAGGAAGTGGCGGGTGGCGGGCAGCAGGCGCGCACAACCGACGATGGCGTCGCCGTCGCCGCGCAGGGTCACGTAGACGGTATCGTCGTGATCGTACTCGTCGGATTCTTCACCAATCGTCGCGCGGGCCGCCACGGGTGACGCCGGAACACACCACCCCAGCTTCTGAACAAAGATCCGGTGCCTGAAGCGTGCGATTTCTGCGCGCGTCGACGGCATCATCTGTGCGCCCCTCAGGACATCTACCCGCATCGCATACCTCCGTCGACAGGCTGGATGAAACAAGGGTATCGGCACCAAAAATGGGCGGAAACTGTCAACGTTGACAGGTGCCTGCTTCCATTTTCCAGACCCATGTGCTTTCAAGTATCGGTCAATAGTCCGAATTCCACTAATACAGATTCATCGATCACGGCGCGATGCCGATCACCTGCACGAAGTCCGCTTCGTTGCGCCCCGTCGCATTACCCTGCTCCGAGCCGCCGTTCAGATCGTAGGCATAGGCCGTGCCCGCACCGATCTGTGTGCCGGTCCAGAACAGGTAGCTCAACCATCCCATGTAACCCGCCACCGGCCCCGTACTCGGGTAATAGACGCGCCAGAACGCTTTCATGTCGTCGAGCGACACCATGTCCAGTCCGGCAGTGGCACACGCCACCTTCGCGCCCGCAAAGTTGGCCGACGGGCTCACGAAGAACACCTGCCGGATGCCCACGACAGTCAGCGAATGACTGCGCGTCTGGCCAAGGCTGTCGGTCGCTGAAATCGTCGCACTGCCATTGCCCGTCGCCACGACAACACCCGTGTTGTTGACTTGCGCCACGTCCGCGTCGCTCGTCTGATAGGTGTACGGGCCTGTGCCGAACCTGCCCTCGCGCGTGTAGGTCGCGAACACCGGCACGACCAGTGGCGGTTTCTCTGCAACGATGTAACCCTTGCCGGTGGCGTCGATGGTGACGGCTGCCTCGAAGGCCTCGCCGATGAAGAGGGTGAGTGCCTCCGATGCGACCGGCGCCCCGCCACCGCGCTTGACCGTGTAAGACAACAACGCGGATTGATCACGGTTCTGGTCGACGTGTGCGCGTGGCACTTCGAAAACGTAGTCCTGTTGCGGTGTGCCGCCAACGGTCACCGTCTCGACGAACGCCGCCGGGGCGCCACTCGCGTTGGTCCACGTGAGCGTGATCACATCGCCCTCTGCGATGTCCTGATAGGGTTTCACGATCACCGCCACGGTCGGTCCCGCCACCTGCGCCGGATCGAGCGAATCGCCATCGGCCAATGGCACCTCGACCACCGGCAACTCACCGACCGGTTCGAGAATGCGCACCGTCAACGCGTTGGACTCGAACGGCTCTCCCGACGCCGGGATGATCTGTGTGCGTATCGATACGGCTTGCCCCACGAAGCGCGTCAGCACGTCGCGTGCAATGGTGAACGTGACCGGCTGCCCCACCTCGGCGTCGGTCGCAATCGACTTCGCGTCTTCCCACTCGCCGTCGTTGATGCTGATGAACACCACGTCGTAACGCGCCATGCCGCCGTACGGCGCGACGCTCGCCTTCACGCCTCCCGCGGGCACATCCGCCAGATTCAGCACGCCGCCGACCACACCGTCGATCTCCGGCGGCAACACGCGCCCGGGTTCCGGGGCGGGCTCGCCCACGGTGAGCGTGAGCGCGTCGGACGTATCGTTGCCGCCCGCGGCGCGCATGACGGCGTAGTACACATCAACGGAACCGCCGTCGTTCGCCTCGATGAACGGTGCCGATACATGAAAGCGAATGACGCGCGGCAGGTTCGACGCGGTGACCAGAATGCTGTCGCTGGTGGATCCCGCGTCGGTCGCGCCGTCCCAATGCATCGTGACCGCGTCGCCCACGGCCTTGCCTTCGTATAGCGGCACGACGACCGTAGCTGACGGTGAACCGGGGTCGAGCGAGTCGCCCTCGGCCTCTTCCACCGTGGGCCCTTCGAGCGAAGCGGCGTCGTTGCGCTTGCCGCTGGTGTCTTTGTCCAGATACATGGTCGTGCTCCGGTGATGCCCGGCGAGGCCGGGGCGCAGAGGCGCGCTCCCGGCGGCGATTCACCTCATGACATTTGACGTGTCAGCGCCGTCAATGCGCGGCCCCGCACGGCAGACGTGGCTTCGTAAGTCAGGCCGGAATCCAGAATCGGCTTGACCGCCGTACTGTCGCCGCCACCGGCTGCGACGCCCCAGGTCACGACGCCACCATCCGCCAACACGGCGGCGAAGGCTTCCGTGTCGCTGTAGATACCCCACACGGCGATCCGGCCGTTGCTGCGACGCACGGCAAACGCGCCCTCTGTCGAACTGGTTTCAATCACGTCGTCATACGTGATGATGGTCGACGGCACCGTCGCCCCGTGAGCGGCCGAGCCCCAACCCAGCACGTTGCCCTTGTTCAGGTGCGCGACGAATGCCGCATAGCCGAGCAAACTCTCTTGCACGCCAGAACCTGTCACGTTGGCCGGATTGAGCGTGAGGGTGTCGTCAGCCGAGCGCACTCTGAGCGGCATCCATGGCCGCACATCCCTGAAGCTGTGGGCACGGGCACCGTCTTGTTGAGAAACGGCTCGAGATTCTCCGTCAGGATCGGGAACGTGACCTCGCGCACGGCTCGCACGGTAATCCTGTCGGTGTAGTACCCGGCGTCGCCCTCGGCCCCCCAGTGCAGCACGATCTCGTCGTCGATCGCCATGTCGTCGTACACGGGAATACGCACGCGCACGCCGTACTCGATGTACTCCGGATCGAGATGATCGCCATCGGCCTCATCGACCGACGGCGCCGTCAACCCAACGTCGTCACGCACGCCGATGTACAGCGACAGGATTTCGGATGCGATGCTGTCACCACCGGCGGCGGGTTCAATCACGTAGTCGACGTCGACCGCGGTATCGAGCGCGGGCACGATCTTGTTCTTGGGAATCCGGATCGTGACGTCTTGCCCCACGAAGTTGGTCGTGACGTCGAAATCGGCCGTCGCTTCGTTCGGGCCGCCCGCGTCGAAACGCAGCAGGATGTAGTCACCGACCGCCATACCGGCATAAGCCTTGATGACGAAGCTCGCGCCCGGCGCACCCAGATCGTCGGGATTGAGCGCGCCATTGACCGCCTGTTCACACTCGGGGGCATCGACATCGGCGAGCGGGCCGGACACAGCAACTTCGGTGCTCAACGTAATGCTGTCGGTGTAGTACCCGGCATCGCCCGGGTTCCCCCAGTGCAGCACGACACGGTCATCGCGCTGCATACCGGCGTAGCTGAAAATGCGCGTCGTCGCACCCAGCGCCGCCAGTTCGGGGTCAAGGTAATCGTCCTCGGCATCGTCGACACCGGGCGCAGGCCACTTGTCGTCGGTGCGCACCGTCAGCACCCGATCCTCCGAATCCTGCTCGCGGCCATCGAGACGATACACGGTGTAGTTGACGACGACGGTACTGCCCGCATGGAACTGCACCTTGGATTTCGGCACCCGCAGGGTGATGTCCTGCCCGACCATGTTCGCGGTGACATCAAGCGTGTCCGTGTGCTCTCCGCCTCCCGAGCCTGCACCGAAGCGAATCGTGATGGCGTCGCCAGCGACCATGCCGTCATACGGCTTCACCCGAACCGTCGCGCCCGCTGCGGGCAGCGGCTCGGGATCGAGGATGTCACCCACGGCCTCGTCGACTTCCGGCGGTGGCAATGCGGGCGCTAGCGGCGTGATGACGCGGAACCGGTTCACCGCCGAATTCTGCGGTGCGGGCTGCCCGGTGCGCGTCACGCGGTACCACACGTCGACGAAATCCTGCCCCGCGGCGTTGGCATCGACAAACTCACGCGGCACGAGGAAAACATACGGCTGATTCAGATCGCTGGCCGTCAACGTGTGCTCGGCACTGACCGTTCCTGCGGCCGTCTGCCCTTCCCAGAACGCCTCCAGCACGTCGCCGACGCTCATCAATTCCCACGCAGGGACGGTGACGTTGACGCCAGCCGCGGGATCGTCCGGCGGATTGAGTTCGCCGTTGCTCACCCCGTCAACATCGGGGGCAGGCAAGGTCACCTCGCCAAGCACGGTCAACATGACGCGTGCCGACTCGCGAGGCAACGCCCCGGGCGTTGCCGGGGTGATGATGTAATACACCGTGACCGTGCCACCGGCGAGTGCAGACACGTACTCAGGCGGCACCAGAAAATTGACCGGCTGGCCCACGGCCGGCGCCGCGATGATCTGCTCGTCGATATGGACCCACGGCGCACCACTCGCCTTGACACCCTCCCAACGCAACATCACCCCATCCTGCGCCGCCATTTCCGGCCACACGTCGATGACCACGTTGGCACCGGTCACGGCATCGTCCGGATCAAGTTCGTCGCCATTTGCCTCCACCACACGCGGTGCAGGCAAATCAGCGGGTTGGCCGAGAATCGTGAGCGAATTGCGCTGCGACGGGCACGCCATTGTCGGCATCCGGCCCACCGATGATGCCCTCGGGAATTTCGGCGGGCGCGAGGTTCTCATTGGTCCACGGTGTTCCGATGGGATCGGGGTCGGGGCCGCCCGGCAGGGTGAGCTTGACGATGATCGTCGTTGCCACCGAGAGCTGTTCGTCACCCGTATTACCGGTCGTGAACCGGTACCAGACATCGACCGGGCTGACTTGCAGCCCCGAGGCATCGTAGAGGCGCTGCACGACGAGCACATCGACTTCCAGCGTCAACGGTAAGTCCAGATCACCGGCCCCGAGCACGTGGTGCGCGACGGCCACGCGATCGTCGCCCCAGTACAGCGCAATCGAGTCACCGATGTCCCACAGAATGTTCGGCGTCACGATCACTTTGATCTTGCCGTCGGGTTTGTTGACGTCGCGCGCGCCGATGCCGTCATAGGCTTGCGCCGCCGGGATCTGCGGCGGGGCGAAGTCAACCAGTGCGCCATAGGTCGGATCGCGCGTGACAGGGGCTAGCACGACATGGGAGCCCGCCGCGCTGCCCCCCGCACTGGCTGAAGCATTGGATTGAAGCGCGGACAGGGCGTCGTTCGTGAGCATGGTCGTCTCCGCATGATCATGGCGCCGGAGAAATGCCACACGAGTCGTGGCGCGGCCGGCAAACCGGTTCCCCATCAAGCCACGCCGGCATCACGCGCGCCAACTGTCAACGTTGACAGTTACCGGGCGCAAATCTCCGGTTCCACAATGGGCTCCCCGACGCTGCGTGCGAGCGACGGGACTGCCGATTGCGGCAGTGTCCCGGCGTCAAACACCGCCGGGCAAGACGCACGTCCGAATCAGTAGACGAAGGAGTCCGCCATGAAACGCGATTCTGCGAACTATGCGCAGTACAGAGTCCCCGGCCGCCGTAAGATCGCGCTCAAGAAGGACAAGCCGCCGGGCAAGGCAGGGGCCACCGCCATCCTGGACGCGCCGAACAACCTCGTCATCGACGCGGCCGCCCTGGCCACCATTCCGACGGGGTTTCCGGAGCAGTTGTTGCTGCTGTCTTCCTGGCAGGCGAATGACCTGACGATCACATCCATCCTGCTGCCCAATTGGTATGACGGTGACTTTGTCCATCTCAAAATCGACGATGTGCCACAGCCCGTGCGCGACATCACGATGGACGAATTCACCAACGGCGTCCTGGTTTTTACGATCCCGGCACCCCGCGCAGACCGCGCGCACACATTGACGTATTTCCTGGAGTCCTCGATCTCGCATGACGTGACGGACGACGCGCCGCTCCTCACTTACATCGTCGATACCGAAGCGCCGGGCTCGCCCCTGCTTGGACGACTCGACTTGCCAGACGGCGTTGAAACGGACGGCCTGAGCGATGCCAAGCTAACCGCCCTCGGCGACGTGCTCGACTGCACGATCCACAGCTATACCGGGCGTATCCAAGGCGATACCGGCCATCGCGCCTACCAACAGCGTGCCGTTGTCGTCGCGTGAGATCACACGGTCTGCACCCGCGATCAAACCCCATTGATCTTGCGAATATCCCTGACCAACGGTCGGACTCGCGTTGTGGCGATTACCGAACGTACGCGCCCAGACGCCACCTTCCTTTGTCTCAGCCATACGCACTTCGCCCAGACGGGTACGCAGCGTGGCTGCCTCTCCCGCCCACACCGTCGGTACGGCGCTGAAAATGCCGACGACCGAATCGGTCCCCGCCGACGGTCCGCCGTCACGCACGAGATGCCAATAGGTCTTCCCGTCGATCACTTCCTTTTGCAGGCTGTACGAGTAGGCACCGAAATCGACCTTGTCGCCCACCACCGAGAATCCGGCACTACCGCCGTCGTCCTGCACGAGTTGGTGACGCTCCACCTTCGCCTCGGTGCCGGTGTTCTTCACGGCAAGGCTGAAGTCACCGGTCGAATCGCCGCCCGTCAGATGCAGTTGGTCACTCACGGCATCGGTCAAATCCACGCCCATGCGGAACATGCCGGTGCCAGAGAGCGAGCCGATTTCCAGTGTGTGGTACTGCCCTTCGGCCGCCGTGCCGTGAATGTCGACGATACCGCCCTGCATCGCGATGTTTGCCGTCTGGCTATTCTCGATCAGGCGCCATTCGCCGCCATCGTTGAGATGGAGACGGTCAGCGCCTTCGATGCGTCCGGTGACGACGGCATGATTCGACAGCGTAAGGTCGGAATCGACGTAGTCCTTGAACTTGATGTCGCCTTCCAGACGGCTGTTGTCGACCGTAATGTCCACGCTAAGCGGGTCATCGACCACCTGATCGAAACCCACTTCAATCAGCGTGCCGTTGCCCGCCTTGATGGTCGTGCCGTTCACGATGGCGAGCGACACGTTGAATTCATCCGGTGTGGAACCTCGCTCGCGGTAGATGCTGATGGCCGCGCCATCCTCCGACTCAAGCGTCGCACCGGAGAGGATGACCTCCGAGCCAGCCGTTGTCGGATTGACTTCGGTCGTGACGACCACTGCGTGATCGGCACCGACCAGGCGCGTACCGTAAGCACGAAACGCACTGTCGGTGACCTGCACGGCGTAATTCAACCGGCCCGTGCCACGCTCGGCAATTACCTCACCGCCCCACATCTCGAGCAACGCGTCGCCCGTCAGGAGCACCCCACGTCCGACGGCTTTCAGGCTCACGTTCTCCAGACTCGCGATCGCCGGCGCCAGCGACGGATCTCGTGTCGAGCGTCCGACCGAGAGCGCGACGTCACCGCTATTGATGACGGTCGAATCGGACAACGCTAGCCGACTGCCATCGACGACGCTCAGAAGACCGTCTGCGATGTTGCTGGTAATGTCGCCGGAGATATGCAGATTCGATGCCTCAACGGTGCCACCATCCAGCACCCGCAAATACTCCAACGAAGTCGCGCGGTCCGTCGCGCCGATCAGCCGGGCTCGGCCATCGCCGGTCACGGTCATGCTGTTGCCGTCGAGCTCGTCGTGCTCGCGGGTGCAAAAGCCGCTGAGGTCAGCACTGATACACGGGGTGTCGATGATGAGGTCTTGCGCCCGTGCGTCGGTGGACAGTGCGGCCACGGCGAGAAAGACGGATGCCGCGAGCAGACGCATCGGCATCTGGGCGGGCGTGGGCAGAGGAAAGTGCTGGGAACGTGTGGAAACCCGGGAACGCGGGGAGAACGTCGAATACGCCAAGAGGAGACCTCGTTGAAAGTTGACCAACGAGGCAGACGGTAGGGCGAAATATGATGTAAACCACTGATTTAATGGTTAATTTCAGAAATATTCACGACTTTTCATCGGCCCATCCTCCCACAGAACCGATGCCGTCGATGGGTGAATGTCATCAGAAGGCGTAACGCAGGCCGATCTGGGCGCCCCAAGGTTGGCTGATCTTGTGTCCGGCGCTCGTTTCCACTTCGGCGTAAATCTGCATGTTGTGACGCAGTTGTGCCGCCACACCCGCCCCGAACTCGACGCGCGTGCCGGAGGTGTCGTTGTTGAAGTTAATGCCGTTGATCATGATCTGGTTGCTCGTGATGAACTCCTGAATCACGGCGAGCTTCAGGTACGGTTGCAGCAGCGCGCCGCCGGACAGTTCGATCGTTTTGCCGAACGCCGCGCCAATGCGGGCTTCGACCGACCCGGTGTGAGACGTCGAAGACTGCATGCCGTTATCCAGCGAGAAGTTATCCCCGCCAATGCGCACCATCGACGCCTGAATGTACGGCTCGACAAACCAGCGGTTGCCGAACTCCATGTGCCGCCCGAATTCGAGCGTCGCGCCGATGCCGTTGTTATTGAAGCCGCCATGCGAGCCCGTGCCGTCGCTCATGATGACGTCCGCGCTGTTGACGAAGTGGTTGAACTTCACCAGGCCGTCGAAGTACCAGCCAGCCTTCGTGATCCATGTGGCATACAAGCCCGCCGTGTAGCTGTTCACGCCACCGGTCGAGCCATTGTCGAAGCTCAGCTTGCTGTGGCTCGTGCCCAACATTGCACCGACGAGCCATGTGCCTCCCCACGCCTGACCGACGACACCGTCGACACCACCGATCACGCCATACTGCGTCTGGCGGTAGCTTGTCCCGTCCTCCGGCTTCGCGTTGTATTGCTTGCCGAAGGCGCGTGCCCAGACACCGCTATTACTTTGGTCTCCGATACGAAGTTCGCCCAACCGCGACCGGAGAATGGCGGCTTCCCCGTACCAGACCGTCGGCCCCGCGCCGGAGAGGCCGAGCACGGTTTCCGCGCCCGGTGTCAGATCCCCCTCGCCGGGGTCTCCCGGAGAGCCGGGGTTTGTGACCAGTGCCCAGTTGTTGCCCTGCTGCTCCAGTGTGTAGCTGTACACCCCGGCATCGACCTTGCCACCGACCAGTGAGAACGCCGCACCGCCGCCACCGGTCTGCACGACAGTGAGCGGTGCAAGGTTGGTCGGCTCGCCGCCCGAGTTGCGTACGTGAAGCTGATAGGTCCCCGTGGCCGTCCCCGTCACGTTGAGCAGGTCGCCGGTGTGGGTGCCGAGATTCGTGCTCATCAGAAACGTACCGGTGCCGGAGAGCGTGGCGATCGTCAGCGTATGCGTGGTCGGCGTGCCCAGCGCGGTACCCGAGATGTCGATGTTCCCGCCATTCATCGTCACGGTGCCGACCGTGTTATCGCTGACGAGGAACCACGTCGCATTCGAATTGACCGCCAGCACGTTGATATTGGCGAGCGAACCGGTCAGGTTGGCGTTGTTCTGCAACGTCAGGTTGAGCGTAGCCGTGCCGTCACCGCTGACGTTGCCAACGATGGTCGAATTGTCGATCGTCGCATTGGCCGTGATCAGGCCGGTGGCTTGTAAGGCGTAACCGTTGCCCCCCGTGAGTGTCGAGCCCGCCTCGATCAGGATATTGGCTGTGTGGCCCTCGAAGGCGGCTGCCGGACGGGCCGGTTGCACCACGATCGCGGCACCCGTCGCGGCGCTCACTTTGACGCCGCTCAAGGTCGTGTTAGAGGTCGTCTCCGTGGTCAGGTTGGTCGTGGTCGCTGTCACGCCGGAGATGTTGCCGCTGATCGTGCCGCCCGTGGCGACCACCGTCGAGTCGAAGTTCACGACGCCGCCGTTGATCCCGCCAGCGGCGCCGGTCCCGGCGCTCACGTTCGAGTTATTCAACGTGAGAACGCCGTTCGACGATACCGAAATGCCGTACTGGAAGCCCGAAACCGTACTGTTCGTCACTGTCGCGGTGGGTGCGACAAGGCCTGCGGTGGTCTGCCCAACCAACTGGATACCGGGGTTTGTCGCGCTCGATACGGTCGAATTCGAAATCGTCGCACTGGAATTCTCTATCGTGATCGCGGCGGGCGGTGCACCGCCACCGGTCGCCGGTGCGGTCGAGATGATCGTCGCGCCGTCGGTCGTCAGCGTCGAAGGCCCGGTTGACGGTGGCGCCCCCTGAATCGCAATCCAGTTGGTCGCCGCGCCGTTATTGACGGTGAGTGAGCCAGTGTTGGTGACCGTCCATGTTTCGGTCGCGTCGCCGGGGGCGTCGATGACCTGATTGGTCCCGATCACCGTGCCTGCTTGTGACGACATCGCGAGTGTCGCAAGGGCGAGTCCGATGGCCGAAGCCAGAACGCGCTGCCGGGGTGCCGCGGAAGTTGACGTAGGCATGACGCTGGCTCCTTTTCAGAAAGGAACGACGGACAGCACAACGCGACAACCCTCCACGTACGATCGAACCTGACATGGCCGTGTCGACGCCGCCGCCTGCGACCAACATAGGCCTGGCGGGGGTCAGCGTCACCTGTCAACGTTGACAGGTGCGGTATTGGGCGATTTGGGGGTGAAAGGCGAAAATCAGCGCGGCAGTGCCGATGGCGACGACGCCAGCGTTGCCACGATCGTATCGGCAAGTTCGACCGGATCGACCGCACTCACGTCACTCTCGGTTTGCAGCGGGGTGGACTGGCAGCCCGGCGTGAGACGCAGATACGGCGGCTCCGCCTTCGCGAACAGCGTGACGCTGGGCGTCGGCGTCGTGTGCGCCACGTGCATCAAACCACCATCGGCGCCGACGAAAAGCGCGGCGTTGGCGATCACACGCTTGGCATCGCGCAACGTGAGTTCACCGACAAACGAGACGAGTTGAAGATGTGCGAACTGCGCTTCCATCAGTGCCTTGGCGGCGTCTGCGCCATTGCCCGACCCCAGCAGCACGATACCGGCCGGCAACCCGGGCATACCGGCTATCGCTGCGTCGTAGGCCGCCAGACACTCGCGCCAGTGCGCGTAGGTACGGCGCGGCTCCACGCCGCCCATCGCCAGCACGAGATACGGACGCTGCGGCAGTTGTTGCGCGATGGTTTCGGGCAGATCGGTCTCGGCGCGCAAATACGGCTTGGCGCGCGAGAACAATTCGTCGGGGCCGAGTCCGAGGGCAAAGACATCGTTGACCGCCGCCAGACTGAATTGCGTCTGATTTCGGTCCGGGCCGTGGAAGAAGCGGAACAGGCACGCAAACGGCAGTGTCGGGAAATGGCGTCGCTTGATGCGCAGCGTCGGGTAGTTGAATTCCTGCATCACAACAACGTCGTAATCGGCCGGATTCACAGCCTTCGGGTCGTCGTAGACGTGCCGGAAGATGTCGTCGCCTTCGAAGACTGCCTTGAGGCTGGGGGTGATCAACAAATCGACCGGCGCCTCACGACCGCGCAACAGCGCACGCCCCGAGAGGTCCATCACGGCGTCGCCGACCGACGCCTTGCCGCCGTAGATCCACAACACGCGCGCGTTGGGCGGCACGTGGCGCACCTCGCGGCTCGCCTGACCGCTCAGCGCCAGACGCAGGCGGCGATGCAGATACTTCTTGGCGACGGTGAGATGCGACGTGCGTTGCAGGAAGACGTCCGGCTCGTGGTACACCCACGCGTAGGGGATACGCGTGCTCGGCTCGGTGAGGGCGCCCAGTCGGCGGGCAATGAAACGCTGCAATGGCATGATCGAATCGGAGAGCAAGCGGGCCGCCGTACCGGCCCGCGCTCACGTCGATGAGCCCGTCGGCGACCTCGGAAAAACCGGAGTATGCCACGCCTGCCGCCGCGTCGACGCAGACTGCCCGGTTTGTCGGAGATTGTCGGGAATGCCCGGGCTGCTGCGTCAGATCACCTGAAAGCGATGCGTACCATCGCGATGCAATTGATCCACCAGCCCGAACTCCCAGTCCAGATAGGCCTGCATCGCCTCGGCCGCGTTATCCGTGCCCTCATAGGGACGGCGATAGCGGTCGTCGCGCGCGCTGGCCAGACGGGTCTCACCGGTCTCCAGCGGCAGCCCGGCATTGATCCACGCTTGCGTGCCGCCTTCGAGCACGACGATCTCGGCATCCGTGAGACGTCGCAGATCAGCCGCGGCAAATCGTGCAAGCAAACTTGATCCGCACGTCAGCACATAACGCTGCGCCGGACCGACGGCACGCAACGCCTCGGCCAGTCGTGCTCGAATCACGAACCAAGCACCCGGGATATGCCGCTTGACGTAGTTGGCGCTCGCCGTGAAGTCGAGCACGGCAATCTCACCCGGGGCCGCATCGTCGAGCCAGCGGGCGAGCAACGCGGGTGTGACCGAGGCCACGTCCGGCGCGCTCGGCGTGTGCAACGGCCAGCCGCCCTGTGCACTGCGCGCGTGCGCGCTGTGCGGCTCCACGACGTACACGGTCCAGCCCATCTGGGCGAGCCACGAGCCGGTCATGTCGGCGCGCACGCCATCGTCGTCCGCCAGCACGATCCATGCGCCTCGCACGGGGGCCTGATGATCGGTTTCCTGCACGAGTTGTCCGCCCGGGGCACTCGCGAAATCCGGCAAGTGACCGGCTGCGTATTCCTCCGGCGTGCGCACGTCGAAGCGATACACGGTACGGCCGGGCGCGTTCAGCGTCGCCACACCATCCAGCGCAATGCGCTTCACACCAGCACGGTCGGCTACGGCACGCGCGCCTTCACGCGCGACGGCAAGCGTCGCTTCACGCACCTGCGCCGGATGACGGCGCTGCGCCCCGCGCTCCAGCGTTTGACCGGCCAGCGTCCAGCCGATGGTGCCGTTGCGCAACGCCGCGACCGGATTGGGCAGGCCTGCATTCACGAGCGACTGCGTGCCGATAATGCTGCGCGTGCGGCCCGCGCAATTGACGATCACACGCGTCGCCGGGTCAGGGGCCAGTTCGCGCACGCGCAGCACAAGCTCCGCACCGGGCACGCTGGTCGAACCGGGGATGTTCATGGTCTGGTATTCGTCGAAGCGCCGCGCATCGACCACGACCACATCGGCTTCGTTGTCGAGCAATGCCTGCACTTCCTGCGCGGACAACGACGGCGTGTGGCGCAGCCCTTCCACCCATTCACCGAACGATTTGCTCGGCACATTCACGTCGCGAAACACTTCGCCGCCCGCGGCAATCCAGCCATCGAGGCCGCCCGCGAGCAGGGTCACGTCGCCATAGCCCAGCTTGCGCAGCACGGCGGCGGCGCGCGGCGCGAGGTCTTGCCCGTCGTGCTCGCCGTAGACGACGATGCGCGTATCGCGGCGCGGAATGCGCGCCCACGCTTCGATTTCCACGCGAGACAGCGGCAGGTTGGCCGCCCACAGCGGGTGCGCCTGCGCAAACGGGTCTTCCTCGCGCACATCCAGCAGGGCGATCTCCTGCCCAGCGAGCAACGCGGCGCGCACGTCGGCAAAGGTCAGTTGGGGGAAGGCGGTGGTATCAGCCGTCTGCGACGGCACGTCGGTCGAATGATCGGACACGGCAATTCCTTCAATACGGAAGCATGCAAAAGGGAGGGCATGGCCTGCGCAGCCAGACGGCCATTGTGGCAGAAGCCCCGGCCGCCCGTGCCGCGCGATGTGGTGCGCTGCGGCATGGCGTGAGCGCCATGCCGCACGAGGGGGTCAGACGCGCTGCGCCGCCCTGCCCCAAGGGTTCGGCAATTGTGCGTTGGCGTAGCCGGAGACAAAGCCTTTGCGCTCGCCCGCTTCGGTGAACACGCTGCGGTGCACGGCGCCGATGTTCGCGCCATACACGTGAATGCTCACCGAAACACGGTCATCGAAGGCATTGGTCACGCGGTGAATGTCGCCCAGACGCGGCGAAAGAATCTCCACGTCGCCGGGCACCAGACGCACCGGTTCACCGGCTTCGACCGGAACGCCCTTCGCGTTGAGCACATAAGGCAGCGAATCCTCGGCGCCCCGCAGCATGCCGATCAGTCCCCAAACCGTGTGGTCGTGAATCGGTGTGCGCTGGCCCGGCCCCCAGACAAAGCTGACGATGCTGAAGCGCTGCCCCGAATCGCAATGCAGCAGGTATTGCTGATAGTGCTCGGGGTGCGGCGTAGCAAACGCGTCGGGCAACCAGTCGTCACGCGCGACCAGTTGCGCGAGCAGGCCTGCACCTTCTTCGAGCAACGTCGTCTCGTGCGGGCGCCGTTCCAGCAACCGTGAAAATGCTGCGACAAAATTACGTAGCGGATCGAGCGCGTCGTAGTCGTGCGCGGACAAATTAGCAACGTCCGAGACGTTGGGCGGGGTGTTTTCAACCAAAGCAGCGGTCATGCGTGAACCTGAAAGGCAGCGAGCGCGCGCCGGCCGGCCGCGCTCAGGATAGTGTCGTTTTGCGGCGTGTGAATGCGGCTGCACAGCACGTCGCGGTGATGGCGCTCCAGCGGATTATTGCGCGAGAGCCCGTGATTGCCCGTGAGTTGCAAGGCCAGTTCCAGTACCCGGATGGCATTGCCCGTCACGGTGAATTTGAGCGCACCGCTGGCGATATCGTCGTCGGGCTGGCCCGCATCGGCAGCAGCAGCGGCGGCATCGAGCAAACGCTGGTTGACATGCAGCAACGTCGCGATCTCGCCGACGGTTTCCTGCACGCGCGGCACGGTGGCGAGCGGCGCGCCCAGATTCCCCGGGACCCGCGTATTCAGGAACGTAACGAGCCATTCGGTGCCCGCCCGCGCCACAGCGTCATAGAGCGTGCCCAGCAGCACGCTCATCCATGCCTGCTGTTCGATGTGCGCGTCGTTATCGCGCTGGCCGATGCCTGCCGGTGCCCACTCGTGCAGCGCACGAATATCGACGGCATTGCCAAACGGCAGATCGACGTCTTCGAGGATGACCTCATGACTGCCCGAAGCGCGCAGCCCCAGATGGTCCCAGTTCGGCACCACGCGAATGCCCGGACGATCCAGCGCATCCCCGGCGTCCTGAAAACTGGCCGGCCTCGGCACGAGAAACACGCCGACGCGCGGCTCGGCCTCATCCGTGCGCGCCCAGACCGATAGCCAGCTTAGCGCCGGAATGCCGGTGCAATAAAGCTTGCGGCCTGAGAGCCGCCAGCCCGTTGCCGTACGGCGCGCGACGGTCGATGGCAAGCCGCCACGCGCCGGCGTGCCCAGATCGGGTTCGACGCGCAACGCATTGATCAACGCGCCGTCGGTCACGGCGCTACGGAACACGTCGCTGCGTTGTGCGTCAGGCCATCGCGTGCTGGTACGCACCAGCGAACGATGTTGCAAATACGTCATGGTCAGCACGAGCGCCGTCGCCGATTCGCCAGCCGCTACGGCGCCAATGATGCGGCGTGCCTCGGCCAACCCTGCGCCGTGACCGCCATGGGCCTGCGGAATCACGGCGGCAATCAGCCCGTGACGATGCAATTGCGCGAAGTTATCTACGGGGAAGCGGGCATCGCGATCGAGCGCGGCCGCCCCCGCAGCGAAGTCGCGGGTGAGCTGCGGCAGTAGCGCGTCCAGCGAACGCGCGAACGTGTCGGAACGCAGGGCACGGGCATCTGCGCCTGCATGGCGCGCCTCCCCCTGCGTGCTTGCCAGATGCAGCACAGCGCCGGAGACGCCGGTACGGTCGTCGCCCGACGCGGCCAACTCGAAAGGTTGAGCAACGGTAGCCATGAGATTTGGAATAAGCAAATACGCGTTAGGTGCAGGTTGCACCGGGTCGCCGGGTTGTACGTAGTGCTCACAGCGTAAGGCGCTCGCGGGATAAGCCCAACCATCCATATTGAATAATCTTTGCGTAAATGATTATTTAACGGCCGAGATTTGTTTGCGTAGGCTCACTCCCGTTCACCGTCTGTTCCGATCGATGGGCGTGTAGCGCAAACCGGCCCACGTCGCCCTGTCAGCGCTGCCGCCTCTGTTGCCCCACAAGAGAAAGCAAGGAGAGCGCTCATGAGCGTCGAGATCATCGGCATGATCCAAAGCAGTAAGCAGTCCGAAATTCACCCGAAAAGTGGCCCCGTAGTCGACCGCGACTATGTGCGCACGTTCGCCCGCGCTCACGAGCAGTCTGGCTTCGACCGAATTCTCGTGCCGCACCACTCCACCAGCCCGTCGGCCACGCTCACCATCGCCTATGCGTCGACGGTGACGGAGAACATCCACTTCATGCTCGCGCATCGCCCGGGCTTTACGGCGCCGACGCTGGCCGCGCGCCAGATCGCCACGCTCGACCAGTTCAGCGGTGGCCGTCTGGGGGTGCACTTCATTTCCGGCGGATCGGATGAGGAACAGGCGCGCGACGGTGACTTTCTCTCGCATGACGAGCGCTATGCGCGCACCGACGAGTATCTGGGCATCCTTCGCCGCATCTGGACGGAAGACAACCCGTTCGATCACGACGGTCAGTACTACCGCTTCAAGCAGGGCTACTCGGAAGTCAAACCGGTGCAACAGCCGCACGTGCCGATCTTCTTCGGCGGTGCTTCCGGTGCCGCCCTCGAAGTCGCGGGCAAGCACGCCGACATCTATGCGCTGTGGGGCGAGTCGCTCGATCAGGTGCGTGAGTTGACCACCCGCGTGCGTGCGGCGGCGGCCGTGCACGGACGCACGCCGCGCTTCTCGGTGTCGTTCCGCCCGATTCTGGCCGAGACCGAAGCGAAGGCGTGGGCCCGCGCCGATCAGATTCTGGCGCAAGCGAAAGCGATTCGCGCCGCTGCCGGGCTGTCGCAAGGTTCGGCCCTGCAAAGCGAAGGCGCCCGGCGTCTGCTGGCGGCCGCCGACAAGGGCGCACGCCTCGACAAAGTGCTGTGGACGGAGATCGCCGGGCTCATCGGCGGCCGCTCCAACTCGACCGCCCTCGTCGGCACGCCCGAACAAGTCGCCGACGCGCTCCTCGATTACTACGACCTTGGCGTCAGCACGTTCCTGATTCGTGGCTTCGACCCGCTGGGCGACACCATCGACTACGGCCGCGAACTGATTCCGCGCCTGCGCACGCTCGTTGCGGAACGCGACCGCCAGAACAGCGAGAACGGTGAAAACGGCGCTGCACGTCGCGCTGCCTGATCGCGTCCAGCCGACCTCAAGGAAAACACTATGGCCGCCGTTCTGCCCGTCAACACCACCGCCTTTGCCCGCAACGATAACGTTGCCGGTCACGCCACTCACCCGACACACACCACGCCCACGGGGCTGGTCCTCAACGCCGCGCCGCAACAGCGCTTCTGGTTCGATGCCCCGCCCGTGCGAAGCGATGTGCTCGCCGAGCGCCGCCATCGCCAGACACGTCTGGCCGCCGCTTTTCGCATCTTCGCGCGTCACGGTTTCGATCTCGGCCTCGCCGGGCATATCACCGCGCGCGACCCCGAGTTGACCGACCACTTCTGGGTCAATCCGCTCGGCGTGCATTTCTCGCGCATCAAGGTCTCCGACCTGCTGCTGGTGAATTCGAAAGGCGAGACGGTCATCGGCGACCGGCCGCTGAACAAGGCAGCGTTTGCGATTCATGCCGCCATTCACGAAGCGCATCCGCACCTCGTTGCCGCCGCACACACGCATTCGACTTACGGCAAGGCGTGGTCGACGCTGGGCCGCGCGCTCGATCCGCTCACGCAAGACTCGTGCGGCTTCTTCGAGGACCACGCACTGTTCGACGACTTCACCGGCATGGTGGTCGATGACAGCGAAGGGCAACGCATCGCCCACGCGCTGAACAAGCCCGACGGCAGCGGCACGGTGAAGGGCGTGATTCTCAAGAACCACGGCATTCTCACCGCCGGTCCGACCGTAGAAGCCACCGCCTGGTGGTACATCGCGCTAGAGAACGCCGCCCACACGCAGTTGCTCGCCGAAGCCGCCGGTACGCCGCAGCCCATCGATGAGGCTACCGCACGTCATACGCACAGTCAGGTCGGCGGCCCCGAGGGCGCGCTGTATTCCTTCGAGAGCCTGTTTGAAGGGCTCGTCGAAGCGGAGCCCGATCTGCTCGACTGATTGGCTCGACTGATCCGCCACATCGAAACCAGTTCTGACCCACCATCAAAAACAAACAGGGGAATCGTCGTCATGAAGTTTCTGGAAAAGGGGAATACCGCGCCGTCGTCAGTGATCGATAACGTGCAGACGGGGCGCCGCAAGGTGTTGCGAGCCGGGGGGGCCGTGGCCCTTGCGGCGCCAGCGTTGCTGCTCGGCCGCAAGGCATGGTCGCAGAAGCGCAAGCTCACGTTCGCGTGGAACCAGAACTCGTTCTGCCTGACGCCCATCGTGGCCGCGCAGGAGCGGGGTTTCTTCGAGAAAAACGGGCTTCAGGTCGATCTCATCAACTACAGCGGCTCGACCGACCAGTTGCTCGAATCGATTGCCACTGGGAAGGCCGACGCTGCCGTCGGCATGATTCACCGTTGGTTGAAGCCACTCGAAGCCGGGTTCGACGTGAAGATCATCGGCAGCTCGCACGGCGGTTGCGTGCGGTTGCTGGGCTCGAAGGCCGCCGGCATCACGTCGCTTGAATCGCTCAGAGGCAAGACGGTCGGCGTGTCCGATCTCGCCGCCCCGGGCAAGCATTTCTTCCAGATCCTGCTCTCGAAACACGGCATCGATGCCGAGCGCGACATCACGTGGCGTCAGTACCCGGCCGACCTGCTCGGCGTGGCCGTCGACAAGGGCGAGATTCAGGCCATCGCCGACGGCGACCCGAACCTCTATCTGCTGGAAAAGCGCACCAACGGCGCGTACGTGGAACTCGCGACCAACCTCACCGGCGAGTACGCACGCAAGGTCTGCTGCGTGATTGGCGCACGCGGCGAACTGGTGCGTAACGACCGGGCGGCGGCAAGCGCGCTGGCTCGCTCGATCGTGCAGGCGACCGAATTCGTCAATGAGAACCCGAACGAGGCCGCCAAGATCTTCGCCAAGTACTCGCCGAAGATCAGCCCCGAAGACCTGCGCAAGCTCTACGCCACGCTCACTTACTCGCACCATCCGACCGGTGTCGATCTGCGCGACGAGATCGCGTTCTTCGCCGATGACTTCCGCCGTATCGGTGTGCTCAAGAAGTCGACCGATCCGCAGAAACTGGCGCAGCACGTCTACGCCAATGTCTTGGGGTAAAACACCATGAGTGCCATTCTCGACAATGCCGCATTGCGTGCCGCCAGCCCCGCTGGGGCACTGGAGCTGGCCGAACAGGCCGACGGCCCCTCGCTGCGCGAACGCGCATCACACGTCACCGGTTCTGCCAGTCACTTTGCCAACGCCTTCGACGACACGAGTCTCGATCAACTCTTTGCCGCCCCCCGCACGCCGCCCTTGTGGGGCGTCGGCTTCGTTGCAGCACTCGCGTGGGCCGCGTTTGGCGCGATCACGCTGCGTTGGCCCAACAAGGTCGTCGGCTTCTCCGACTGGGCCTTCACCGACGAGTTGGGGGTTGTTGCCTTGGTGGTCGCTGCGGCGCTGGCGGTGTTGTCGGTGGCAGGGCGCACGACGTCTCCCCTGCTGCGTCTGCGCGAAGCGCTGACCGGCAGCGGCCCGTGGCTCGTGGCCATCGCCGTCGTCCTCGCGGGTTGGGAAATCCTCACGGCGAAGACGGCCTCGCTGCCCACGCCGTTCTTTGCCCCGCCGCAAGCGCTCATCGAGGTCTACACCGAAGACTGGCAACGTCTGGGCGACAGCGCGCTCAATACCCTGCGGCTGTTGGGCCTCGGTTTCGGCTTCGGTGCGGTGGCGGGCTTTCTGATCGGCGTGTCGATCGGCTGGTCTCGCGCCATCGGCTACTGGGTGCATCCGGTGCTGCGCGTGCTCGGCCCGGTGCCGGCCACGGCACTGCTGCCTCTGACGTTCTACTTCTTCCCGTCGAGCTATTCCGCTGCGGCGTTCCTGATTGCGCTGTCGACGGCGTTTCCCGTCGCCGTGCTCACGTGGTCCGGTGTGGCCAGCGTGAACAAGAGCTACTACGACGTGGCGCGCACGCTCGGCGCGTCCGACGCGTTTCTCGTGCTGCGTGTGGCCATTCCGGCAGCGCTGCCCAACGTTTTCGTCGGCCTGTTCATGGGGCTGGGCGCGTCGTTCTCGGTGCTGGTAACGGCCGAGATGATGGGCGTGAAGTCTGGCCTCGGCTGGTATCTCACGTGGGCGCAAGGCTGGGCCTCTTACGTGAACATGTACGCCGCACTGATCGTCATGGCGTTGCTGTTCTCCGGTGTCATCACCCTGCTCTTCACCGTTCGCGACCGCGCGCTCGCGTGGCAGAAAGGAACCGTCAAATGGTAAGCACGGCTATCTCCCCTTCATCCGATACGACGCGCGGCGATTCGGCTGCGGCGCGGCTCGCTGCGACAGAAGCATCGACCCATGCCGGTCAGGCAGCCGCTAACCACACCGGTGCGCAGATTGATATTCGCGGCGTGAGTCACTGGTTCGGCACACGGCAAGCGCCATTGCAGGTGCTCGACGGGGTCGACCTGAGCGTGGCACCCGGCGAATTCGTCGCGTTGCTCGGCCCGAGTGGCTGCGGCAAATCCACCTTGCTGCGGCTGGTCGCCGGTCTGGAGACGGCGACGCGCGGCACCATCACGCAGGACGGCACGGCGATTACGCGCCCCGATCCGTCGCGCATCGTCGTGTTTCAGGACCCGACGCTTTACCCGTGGCGACGCGTGCGCGATAACGTCGCGCTCGGTCTGCAAGCGCGCGGCGTGCTGTCGCGCGAACGCGATCGGGTCGACGCGGCACTCGCGCGCGTGGGGCTGTCTGAATTCGCAGACGCGTTCCCCCATCAACTCTCGGGTGGCATGGCGCAGCGCGTGGCACTCGCCCGTGCGCTCGTGAACGATCCGCGTCTGCTCGTGCTCGACGAACCGCTCGGCAAGCTCGATTCGCTCACCCGGCTGGCGATGCAAAGCGAACTCGTGGAACTGTGGCAGCGCGCGGGGTTCTCGTCGCTGCTGGTCACACACGATGTGGAAGAAGCCATCTTCCTCGCACAGCGCGTGGTCATCTTCAGCCCGCGCCCTGCGCGCATCGTTGCCGAGCTGCGTGTCGATCTGCCCTACCCGCGCCATCGCGGCGATGCCCGTATCACCGAACTGCGTCATGAGGCGCTGCGACATCTGGGGCTCGATGCAAGCTGGTAATACTTTGACCGGCGCGCTGACAGGCGCGCTGACAGGCGCGCCGACGAGCACGCTGAAGGGTGCGCCACCGGAGCGCGCCCGATGACACTGCCTCCGACACACGTCTGGCTCAACGCGCTTCTGCTCGGCCTGCAATCCGTGCAGGCCGCGTTGTTGTGGGCGCTGCATGCGCTCGGCATCGCGGGTGAGACGCATGGGGCGCCCGCGTGGCCGTGGGGCTCACGCATCGCCGGTGAGAACCTCATCATCGACGTTGCGCTGGCCCGCCAGTTTGCATGGACGCTGGCCGCGCTGGCCTTCGCCATCGCCTGCGTGTTGATCGCCATCTTCTGGCGGCGTGCGCGCCGTTGGCTGATCGTGGCGGCCGTCGCATCGCTCGTCGCCGCCCCGTGGCCGTCGTCGTCGCTATGGCTCACAGCAGCAGTACCGACCAGCTTCCACACCAACCCCAGCGGATTCACCGTCGGGAGCATCGCGCGGGGCTCGCACGTGTATTCGGCGCAATGCGCGGCATGCCATGGCGCGGATGGTCGCGGCGAGGGGCCGCAAGCGGCGGCACTGCGGCGCTGGCCGCCGACGATGGCCAGCGCCTTACTCAGCCGTCGCGCCGACGGCGAGTTGTTCTGGCATGTGCTTTACGGCATGCGCGACGACGCTGGCGTAACGATGCCCGGCTTTACCGGTCGACTGAGTGACAAGGAAATCTGGGCCGCACTCGATTACATGCGCGTCCTGTCGGCGTCAGCAGGTATGGCGGCGGGCGGAAGCTGGCCCGTGCCGATTGCGTTGCCCGCGTTGACTGTCACCTGCGGCGATGCGCCCGCACGAAGCCTCTCGCAATGGCGTGGCACGCAGCGGGTACGTGTGGTGGCCGTCGATGCGCGGCATCCGGCGCCGTTCGAAGATCCCCGCTTTCTGACGCTGCTGATTCGTCGCGATGAGACGGCCGTGTTCGATACCCGGCTGCGCGCGCTGCCGGGCGCAACTGCGGGGGTGCGACGTGTCTCGGCGCCGCTCGCCGATGGCCTGCGCGCGACGGCACGGCCCGCCATCGCGACGACGGTCGCGTCGAACGCGACAACCCTTGGCGCGCGCGCCGATTGCCTTGCCGATTCGCCCGATGCGTGGCCCGTCTTTGCGCAGATCGCTGGGACAACGCCGGCCGAGCTCGCCGGCACCGAATGGCTGGCCGACCGCGACGGCTGGCTGCGTGCGCTCGCCCCCGCAGGCAAGCGTGGCTGGGCCGACGGGGGCTTGCTGTGCACCACCGCATCCGTCGGCGCATTACTCACATCACCCGCCGCCCCCGACCCGCTGAGCGCCACGCTGCGCCAGATGGACAACGAGCCGGTGCGCTTCATCAAGGGCGGCTTCGTGCATTGATGCCAAGGCGGCATCGCCGGACCGTCCAACCACCGCTTTCCCTCTAATACGACAGGTTTTCCCATGACGATTTCTCGCCGCAGGTTTCTTCAATACGTCACGACGTCGAGCGCCGCCGGTGCACTCACTACGCTTGCGCTGCCGGGTTCTGCATTCGCACAGTCAGGACGCCCCTTGCTGAAGGCTGGCGATCAGAAGGGCGGGCTGCGCGCGCTGCTAGAAGCAGCAGACGAACTCAAGCAGTTGCCCTACGACATTCAGTGGTCGGAATTTCCTGCCGCCGCACCGCTTGCCGAAGCACTTAACGCGGGGGCAGTCGATTGCGGCCCGATCGGCGACGCGCCCGTCATCTTTGCGCTGGCCGCCGGTGCTGCGATCAAGATCATCGGCGCCAATCGCTCCGATGCGTACGGTACGGCCCTCATCGTGCAGCCGGATTCGACGCTGCGCACTGCGGCCGATCTCAAGGGCAAGAACATCGGGACGACGCGCGGGTCCATCGGTCACTTAGTATCGCTCAAGGCAATCACGGCGGCCGGGCTCAAACCGGCCGACGTGAATTTCCGCTTTCTGCCGCCCGCCGACACCATCACCGCGCTGGCCAGCGGGTCGGTCGATGCGTGGGCCACGTGGGAGCCTTACACCGCCGTCGCGGAAACCACAGGGCGCGGGCGCGTGCTCGTCAATGGACGGGGGCTGTGGTCGGGGCTGAGTTACCTCGCGGCCACCGACTCGGCGCTCGCCGCGAAGCGTGAAGTGTTGCGCGACTTCCTCTCGCGCGTGGTGCGCGCACAGGTCTGGTCGTATCAGCACGTGGATGCGTTCTCGGCAGCCATGGCGCGCATCATCGGCATTCCGCCCGAAGCCGCGCGCTTGCAGTTTTCCCGCCGTGCAACCAAGTGGCGCAACATCGACGACGCACTCGTCGCCGAGCAGCAACGCACCGCCGACTTCTACGCGCAGGTCGGGTTGCTACGCCAGCCGCTCGACGTGAAACCAACCTACGACCGAAGCTTCCCGATTACGGCGTAAGCGAACGGCCTCGCCCGGCCCCGGCACTTCCGCTGTGCGGGGCGGGCGGACGTCGCCTCAGGTTGGCACCCCGGGCAGCACGACACCACAGCACTGCGCATCGCCGCACCGCCGCATCGATACACGTCTCGACTGCGTAGAAAAATTCCATTGACCGACGGTCAGTCGATTAATTAAGATGAGAACCATTCTCAATTTATCGACCACCGGGATGTCACCATGCCACCCTCTCGCCGCCGCGCATTAGTCTGTGCGGCCTACCTCGGCACGTTCCTCGCGTCGCTCGACATCAGCATCGTCAACGTGGCGCTGCCCACGCTCCAACTCCGTCTGCACACCGACATGGCGGGACTGCAATGGGTCGTCAATGCCTATGCCATTGCCATCTCGGCGTTCATGCTGAGTGCCGGGCCGCTCGGCGATCGATACGGCCACAAGCCCGTGTGGAGCGCGAGCGTCGCACTCTTTACACTCGGCTCGGCGGTCTGCGCCTGTGCCGACACCCTCGCCCCGTTGCTGGTTGGCCGCACGATTCAGGGCGTGGCGGGCGCCCTGCTCATTCCCAGCGCGATGCCGATTCTCACGCATGCGTTTCCCGATCCCCGCGAGCGGGCACGCGTCATCGGCGGCTGGTCGGCATTCAGTGCGCTCGCGCTGATTCTCGGGCCGTTGCTGGGCGGCCTGCTCGTGGAGCATTTCGGCTGGCAGAGCATCTTTCTCGTGAACGAACCGCTGGGGCTTATTGCACTGACGCTCGGTATCTGGGGCATTCCGTCGCGCGAGCGCAACCCTCACGGTGTGTTCGACCCGGCAGGGCAAGTATTGAGCGTGATCTGTCTCGGCGCGTTGACCTATGGGTTGATTCAACTTGGTGAGCCCGACACCCCGCGCGAATCGCTGGCCGCCGTCTTCGCCATCGCCGTCGTCACCTTTATCGCATTCGTCTGCGTCGAGCGGCGCGTGGCGCGTCCACTGCTGCCGTTGGCGTTGTTGCGCGACCCACGCATGCGGGTGGCCAATATCGCCTCGTTCGCACTGGGCTTCGCGGGGTACAGCAGTCTGTTCTTCCTCTCACTGTTTCTACAGCAAGCACAAGGCCACACGCCAGCGGCGACCGGCTGGCAGTTGATGCCTCAGTTTCTGATGATGGGAGTGACGTCGCTGCTCTTCGGCCGCATTGCCCATCGCGTCGCCCTGCCCCTGTTGATGGTCGCGGGCTATGGCGCGATCGGGCTAACGATGTGTGCGATGGCCGCCTTTACCCACGACACGCCGTTCTGGATCGTCGGCACGTCGTTTGCCGTGCTCGGCCTCGGCATGGGACTCGCGGTGCCCGCCACCGGCATGACGGTCATGGGGCTCGCGCCTGCCGAGCGCACCGGCATGGCCTCCGCGACGATGAACGCCTTGCGCCAGACCGGCATGACGATGGGCATTGCGCTGCTCGGCAGCGTGATGAGCCTGCGCGCCATGCAGGAGCTCGCCTCGGCGGCACAGGTCCATGGCGTTGCCGAGGCCTCGGCATTGGCGCGTCTGGCCGTCACGGCACATGTGATGGACGGACAACTCGACTGGTTGCCGCAGGCTTACCGTGTCGCCATGACGCAAGGGTTCGCGTTGGCCATGATCGGCGGCGGCCTGACGTGCGTGGTCATGGCGGGCGTGTTGTTCCGCTATCGCCGCCATGCCCCCGATGCATCGTCCGGCGACGGCAACCACGGGCGTCTGGCAACTGGCTCGGTGAGAGATTGACGAACTGTCTATGGCATCGCACGACGGGGGCGTCGACACTGCGAAGACTCCCCTGATCAACGACGCATGAGGCGCTCGATGGCCGACGTCACCTTTCTCTCCGCCAACCTGCTGGTGGCATACACGGCCTACTTCGTCGGCACCGCGAGCCCCGGGCCGAGCAATCTGGCGATCATGTCCATCGCCGCGAATCATGGCCGCAAGCCCGCGCTCACGTTTGCGCTCGGCGTCATCTCGGGATCGATGTTCTGGGCGACAGTCGCCATGCTCGGCGTTTCGGCGGCCTTGATCGCTTACTCGCAGTTTCTCGTCGCGCTCAAGATTTTCGGCGGCGTGTATCTGCTGTGGCTCGCGTTCAAGTCGGGACGTGCTGCGCTCAATCCGTCATCTCATAAGACCGCCGTGTCGACGGAAGGCGAGCCGCTGAAACGAATCTATCTGCGCGGCGCGCTGCTGCATTTGACGAACCCGAAGGCCGTGTTGAGCTGGGTGTCGATCGTTGCGCTGTCGTCATCGCATGACGGCGCGGTGCAGCCGGCCATCTTGCCGGGATGCATCACTATCAGCGTGACGGTGTTCTGCGGCTACGCGTTGCTGTTTTCGACGCAGACGGCGCGGCGCATTTATTTGCGGCTGCGACGCTGGCTCGATGGCGGACTCGCGGTGGTCTTCGGCGTAGTCGGGTGGCGATTGCTACAGACAGCGCGCGCGTGACATCGGCGCCGTATGTGATAGCGTGACGCTTTATGCGACCTCCGGGCGCTCACGCGATTTGTTCACATGATTGATTTCGACACCGACGCGCTGCTGCGGCTCGTCACCACGCCGATGCCTTACGGCAAACACAAGGGCACGATGATTGCCGATCTGCCCGCCAACTATCTGAGCTGGTTTGCCCGCGAAGGCTTTCCCACGGGCGAGATCGGCCGCCTGCTCGCGCTGATGTATGAAATCGATCACAACGCGCTCGGCGATTTGCTGAAACCGCTTAAGGCTTCACGCGGTCCGGCCTGAGGCCAGCATCGCGGGCGGGAACCGGCGCACCCACTGCGTGCGCTGCTCGTGCGCGTGCGCCAGTTGCAGCACGGCAAGATCCGCCTGTGCCGGGCCGATGATCTGCAAGCCCATCGGCAACCCGCGCGCATCGAAACCGACCGGCACGCTGATCGCCGGCAAGCCAGCCAGCGTCGGGCCGATCACCACTTCCATCCAGCGGTGGTAGGTGTCCATCGACTTGCCCGCCACCGATGCCGGCCAATGCGTTTGCGCTTCAAACGGGAAGACCTGTGCCGAGGGCAGCAGCAGAAAGTCGTAACGCTCGAACAGACGCGCGAGCGACCGGTACCACTCGCTGCGGTCAATCGAAGCGCGGAACACATCCGCCGCACGCAAGTGCTCGCCACCGGCGACTTCCCATTGCGCTTCGGGCTTGAGTTTGTCGCGGCGCGCAGGGTCGGCATACATCTCGCCCAGCGAACCGTTGACGAGCCAGTGACGCAGCGTGAGCCACGTCTGCCACAGACGATCTATCGAAAAGTCGGGCGCGCACGCTTCGACTTCGCAGCCCATCTCCGTAAAGTCGCGCAGTGACGCTTCGCACAGCGCCATCACGCCGTCTTCCATCGGCAGATAGCCACCGTAGTCACCCAGCCACCCCAGACGCAAACCCTTCACGTCGCGATGCAGCGCACCCGCGAACTGCGCTGGATCATGGGCGTGCGCCAGCGAGAGCGGGCTGCGCGCGTCGTAACCGGCCTGCGTGGCGAGGAGCCGCGCGACGTCGGCGACGGTGCGCCCCATCGGTCCCTCAGTGCTCAGTTGCTGAACAAAGATTTCCGGCGCCGGGCCGTACGGCACACGCCCCTGCGACGGACGAAAGCCGTACACGTTGCCGAACGCCGCCGGATTGCGCAACGAGCCCATCATGTCGCTGCCGTCGGCCACCGGCAGCATGCGCATGGCGAGCGCGCTGGCCGCGCCGCCGCTGCTGCCCCCTGCGATTCGGCTGGTGTCGTAAGCGTTGAGCGTGGTGCCGAAGACCGGGTTGTAACTATGTGAGCCGAGCCCGAACTCGGAGACATTGGTCTTGCCGATGAAGATCGCGCCCGCCGCGCGCAGACGCGAGACGCTGATGCTGTCTTGTGTGTCGGGGCCGGTGGACGTGAGTGGTGAGCCCTTGCGTGTGGGCAAGCCGGCACACGACGCGAGATCCTTCACCGCCTGCGGCATGCCGTGCATCCAGCCGAGATACTCACCTTGCGCCAGTTGCCGGTCGCGCTCGTCGGCTTCGCGCAGCAACGTGTCAGCGTCGCGCAACGAGACGATGGCGTTGACGGCTGCGTTATGTTGGGCGATGTGCGCGAGGTACGCCTGCATGACTTCGCGACACGACACGCGTCGCGTGCGGATCGCTTCGGACAAACCCAGTGCGTCGAGCGCGACGATGTCGTCGAGTCGTTCTGCGGCGTGGGTAGTGTGCGGGGAATTTGCGGAGGCGGCCGCTTGTGAATCGACGGCTGCCGGGGTCGGCGCCGTGGTCGGTACGTTCGGCACATTCGGCACAGAGGCCATTTGTCTCTCTCCTTGGCGGGGCGTCGCTCTGTCGGCGACGCCGTTGTCTGACGCGTCATTGTCGGTCAAACCCGCCACGGCTGCCGAGAGGAAAAATTTTCGCTCCCGGCTTCACCGCTTCGTTCGTGCGTTGATGCGTCAGTGGGTGAGCGGATCCAGCCCGGTCGACTCGACGTCATGCGCCGCAGCAGGGGCGGCCATGAACATCAGCATCTTCTTCGCTTCGTCCGGATGCGGGGCATTCACCGGTACGCCGCCCGCGAAGCGCGTCACCGATTGCAGCGACTCGGGAATCTTGCCCGCAAACGCGATGCCCTTGACCGGCAGCAACTCGCTCACTTGCTGCAAGCCTACGGCGTAGTCGCCCGCTGCCACTTTCTCGGCGACCGGCGTCTTCTGCACCATCACCGACTTGCCGCGCATCTGATCGGCAATGCCCAGCTTGCTGAACAGTTCGCGCTCGACGTACACACCGCTGGCGCTATCGGAATACGCGACCGACTTGGCCGCGAGCAGCACGGCTTTCAGCTTTTCCGGCGTGCTGACGTCGGGCACCGGCTCGCCTGCCTTCACCACGACACCGATGCGCGAATCGGCCAGTTCCACGCGAGAATCGGCACGCACTTTGCCTGCCTTGATGAGATCGTCGAGTGCGTAACCGACCATGATGACGGCGTCTGCCGATTCACCGCGCGCAAGGCGGTTGGGAATGGCTTCAGGGGCTTTGCCCATCGACGGGCCCCACGCCGTGTCGACGTGATCGCCCGTGGCCGCTTCGAACTTCGGCAGCAACGCCTTGTAGGCGGCGGTGAAGCCACCGGAATTCATCACGCGCAGGTCTTCTGCGCTGGCGGAGGTGGCACCGAGTGCGGTGGCCATCAACAGGCCGGCGCCAATGGCGCTGAGCAAACGTCGGGCCGTGCGCATACGCGCCTTGGAAGTCAGGGCATTCATGAGTTGTCTCGCTCGATTGTGTTTTTCTGGGGGGATGCCTGCGTCAAGACCGACGAGGCAGAGAAAGCAGAGAAGGCGGGAAGCAGGCAGATGCGCATGTTTCCCGCCTCACGATCAGTTGGCCGTGCGCAGATCGGTGCGCGTCTGGCCTTGGCCGCCCGTGCGGCCGCGATACAGCGCGAGCGTCGCGCAGATCGCACACAGGGCCGCAAAGCTCATCCAGTAGCCGGGGGCAGCCTTGTCACCGGTAGCGTGAATCAGGTACGTCGACAGGGCCGGCGTGAAGCCGCCGAACAGTGCCGTAGCGATGCTGTACGCCAGCGAGAAGCCGGCCACGCGCACATCGGGCGGCATGACTTCGGTCAGCGCCGGAATCATCGCGCCGTTGTACATGCCGTACAGGAACGACAGCCACAGCAGTGCGATCAGCATGCGCGAGAAGCTCGGCGCCTGCACCAGGAACGACAGCACCGGGTAAGCGGTGACGAGCGTGAGGCCCGCGAACAGCAGCAACACCGGGCGGCGGCCGATGCGGTCGGACAGCGTGCCGCCGATCGGCAGCCAGATGAAGTTCGACACGCCCACGCACAGCGTCACCAGCAGCGCATCGGTGCTCGACAGGTGCAGCACGCTCTTGCCGAAGGTCGGGGCGTAGACGGTGATCAGGTAGAACGCGGTGGTCGTGAGCGCCACGAGCATCGCGCCGCCGATCACCACACCGGCGTTGGCCGCCATCGAGCGGAAGACTTCACCGACCGACGGATGGCGCTTGCGTTGCTTGAACTCGTCGCTTTCCTGAAGCGAGCGGCGCAGGGCGAAGATCACCGGCACGATCATGCAGCCGACGAAGAACGGCAGACGCCAGCCCCACTCGCCAATCTGTTGCGCCGTGAGCGTAAGCGACAGGATGAACCCGAGCGCCGCCGAGACGACGATGGCCACTTGCTGGCTGGCCGACTGCCAGCTCGTGTAGAAGCCCTTGCGGCCCGGCGTGGCGATTTCCGCCAAATAGACGGACACGCCACCGAGCTCAGCCCCGGCCGAGAAGCCCTGCAACAGGCGGCCGATCAGCACCAGCACCGGCGCAGCCATGCCAATGGTGGCGTAGCCGGGCACGAAGGCGATGAGGATCGTGCCGCTCGCCATGATACCGAGCGTGGTGACGAGGCCCTTGCGGCGGCCGACGTTGTCGATATACGCGCCGAGGATGATGGCGCCGAGCGGTCGCATCAGGAAGCCCGCGCCGAACACGGCGAAGGTCAGCATGAGCGAGGCGAATTCACTGTCCGTCGGGAAGAAGACGCGCGAAATCTGGGTGGCGTAGAAACCGAACAGGAAGAAATCGAATTGTTCGAGGAAATTGCCGGCGGTGACGCGCAGTACCGCGCCGGCTTTCGAGGGTCGACGCGAAATCGCGTCTTGGGGGCGCTGTGGCATGCGCTGTCTCCGTGTTGCCTGCGGCCCGGGGGGTCGGTCCGCAAAAATCGTCGCATTGCTGCGCCTCTGCCAGGGGACGTGTCGAGACCGTCATGGGCGCTTTTTTGAAGCCGCCAATGTTGCGCCGTAAGTTCCACCCTTGTGAATTGCAAGTTTTGGAAAGATTGATGCGCATACGCTATCAATCGTAGGATGCTGATGCACCGACCGAGCGGTAACAAGGTAGACTCGCGGCGCCTTGAGTCGCGCGCGTTTTTGTTGCGTTTTACTGGCTACAACACCATCACCGAACACTCCGTCAGACAAACGTTTTTCTCCCCCCCGAACGTCATGGCGATCAACTTCGATCTGAACGATCTGCAAGCCTTTCGCGCCGTCGCGCAGCTATCGAGCTTCCGGCGCGCGGCCGAGTCCATCCATCTCTCGCAGCCTGCGCTATCGCGCCGCATCGACAAGCTCGAAGACGCGCTGGGCGTGAAGCTCTTCGAGCGCAGCACACGGCGGGTCGCCCTCACGAATGTGGGTCGAGCGTTCGCTCGCGATGCGGAGCGGATTCTGGCCGATCTCGATAACGCGCTGCTGGGCATTCGCGATGTGGCGTCCACGAGCCTTGGGCACGTGACGATTGCCTGCGTGCCGTCAGCGGCCTACTACTTCATGCCGCAGGTGATTTCGCGATATCACAAGGCGTTTCCACGCATTCGCATTTCGGTGCTGGATGCGAGCGCCAATGAAGTGCTGGCGGCCGTGGTCAACGGCGACGCCGACTTCGGGCTCAATTTCATCGGTTCGCAAGAGCCGAACATCGAGTTCAAGCTGCTGTTGCAGGAGCGCTACGTGGCCGCGTGCCGGCGCGATCATCCGCTCGCAGGAAAGAAGCGCGTGACGTGGCGCGAGCTTTACGAGTACGACTACATCACGGTCGGCAAGGTGTCGGGCAACCGGTTGTTGCTCGATCAGGCGCTGACGGGGTTGCCGCAGCGCCCGCCGAGCATCTGCGAGACGCAGCACGTGACGACCATGCTCGGACTGGTGGAAGCGGGACTCGGGGTGGCGGCGGTGCCCACGATGGCCATGCCGGGGGCCGAGCATCCATTGCTGACGAGCGTGCCGCTGATTGATCCGGTGGTGACACGCCGCATGGGCATGATTCGCAGCAAGGGCCGGCCGCTCTCGCCGGCGGCGGAACAGCTCTACCGGTATGTGGCGGAGATGAAGGTGACGTCGCGCCGGAAAGCAGAGCCGGCCCTATAACCAAACGGCACGAAGATCACGTGCCGATACACTTTGTTACCCGTCTTACGAAAGAGGAAACATTGAGGTGCGGGCAGTGTGGCGAGGGCTCCTTATACTTGGCTGCGCAATTAACCCGAATCTATACGAGCCTCATGTTCAAGCGAATTCTTCCGATGGTGGTGCTGGCTGCACTGGCCGCAACTACTTCCCTGACGGCCACGGCCGGTGATATGAACAATGCCCTCGGCGGCGCGCTGGGCGGCGTGGCCGGTGCGGCCGTGGGCGGTGCGCTCGGCGGCAGCACGGGCGCAGTCGTGGGTGGTGCAGTCGGCGGCGGTGCCGGTGGCGCGATTACGTCGAACCGTCGCGAACGCACGGGCGCCATTCTGGGTGGTGCACTGGGCGGCGGCGCAGGCACGGCAGCCGGCAATGCGATGGGCGGCCAGTCCGGCGGCCTGATCGGCGCAGCACTGGGTGGCGGTGCCGGTGCAGCACTCGGCGGCAACATGTCACGCTCGAATTCCTACGACGACGATTATCGCCACGGCAAGCGCCGCGGCCATCACAAGCACTACCGTCATTGATTGGTGCGGATGCCGGTGGTAACGGCTGGTGGATGACAAAACGCCCTGCGAGTGAATTGCAGGGCGTTTTTTGTTGCGGGGTCAGGTCATGACAACTAACGTGACGGTTGCTTGCCCAGCCTTCGGGCAGGACGGCTTTGGAAGCGGTCGTTTCGCGTAAAACACCAATGCAGCCTCAAGCGCTTCCCGTGCCTGCACATGTGCGTCAGCCTCGTCATCAGCGACGGCGATTGCTTCGGGCACGTCCGGAAACCTCACCAGTAGGGTGCCATTTGTGTCTCGTTCAAGCGTAAAGGGATAGGTCGACATAGTCCGCCACAGGCTACTAAGTGTTGAGGGATGAACGCCGCATCATCGCCCCGCGTGGAGCCAGTTTGAAGCTCAGCCGTCCGTTATCGGAAAGACCCTAGCCTTCCAATGAAAAAAGCCGCAGCGAATGGCTGCGGCTTTCTATGTCGATACCCAACGTCGTACCGGCAATCTCCCTTACGCCCTGCCCGGCTCCGGAAGATACGGACCGAGACCCGTGGGGTAGCTGCCCGGCAGGAGCATCGAAGGGTCGAGACGGTCGACGGTCGTGCGGCCCGTCAGTGCCATCGTCACATCCATTTCCTTCGCCATCACTTCCAGTGCTCGGCGCACGCCGGCTTCGCCCATCGCCCCCAACCCGTACAGGAATGGACGGCCGATCAGCGTGCCCTTCGCGCCCAGCGCCACCGCCTTGATCACGTCCTGCCCCGAGCGAATGCCGCCGTCAAGCCAGACCTCCGTGTCGCGCCCGACCGCCGCCACGATGTCAGGCAACGCGCGAATCGTCGACATCGTGCCGTCCAGCTGACGCCCGCCATGGTTGCTCACGACGATGGCGTCCGCACCGGTGTCGCGTGCCGCGCGTGCATCCTCAGGATCGAGCACGCCCTTCAGGATCAGCTTGCCGCCCCAACGCTTCTTGATCCATTCGACGTCGTCCCACGACAGACACGGATCGAACTGCGCCGCCGACCATGCCGCCAGCGAACCGATGTCGTCCACGCCCTTTGCATGGCCGACGATGTTGCCGAACGTGCGGCGCTTCGTCCCCAGCATGCCCATGCACCAGCGCGGCTTGGTCATCATGTTCATGATGTTCGGCAACGTGAGCTTGGGTGGCGCCGACAGACCGTTCTTGATATCGCGATGGCGCTGCCCGCTGATCTGCAAATCCATCGTCACCATCAGCGCCGAACACCCGGCCGCCTTCGCGCGGTCGATCAGGCGCTCGATGAAGTCGCGATCGCGCATGACGTACAACTGGAACCAGAACGGCGCCTTGGTATGCGCCGCGACGTCCTCGATCGAACAGATCGATACGGTCGAGAGTGTGAACGGCACGCCGAACGCCTCGGCCGCGCGCGCCGCCAGAATTTCGCCGTCGGCATGCTGCATGCCCGTCATGCCGGTCGGGGCCAGTGCCACCGGCATCGCCACGTCAGTGCCCAACATCGTCGTGCGCGTGCTCCGATGCTCGATGTTGACCGCCACCCGCTGGCGAAAGCCGATCGCGCCGAAGTCTTGCGCGTTGGCGCGGTATGTCGACTCGGTCCACGAACCCGAATCGACATACTCGTAGAACATGCGCGGTACGCGCCGCTGAGCGAGAACCCGCAAGTCCTCGATGGTGGTAATCACTGCCATGCTGCGTCTCTTTGGTTTTGATAGTGCCGATTCAAAGACCGGCATCGGTTGACGGCAATCCGACTCAATTCAAATCAACTTGCGATGATATACAACGAGCATCTCCAATTTGAAAATCCCGTATCGCAGATTGAGAATTGACTGAGAAGCGATTATTGCGAGAATTACAGGTAGTTAATATCTTCTATTGTTTTATTTCTGCTTGACGAGATCAACGAGCGACTGCGTGTTCTTGATTGTCTTGAGCACGATGTTCGATTGAATCGACATCACAGCCGGCGCCCGGTATAGCTCATTGACGATAAAGTCGGAGTAATGCGCGAGGTTGCGGGCTCTTACCGTCAAGATGTAATTGGCTGATCCGGTGACAATTCGTGCGGTCACGACTTCAGGCCAGTTCTGCACGCAAGCCAGAAACTTTTCATGCCACTGATCGACGTCCGGACGCAATGTGATTTGCACTAGCGCTTCGAACTCCAGACCGATATGCTGTGCGTCCACGATACAGCGGTATCCGGAAATCACGCCCCGGTCTTCAAGTAATTTGACCCGGCGCAGGCACGCTGAAGGCGATAAACCAACAGCATCGGCCAGCTCCTGGTTGGAGATACGGCCGTTGAGTTCCAGATGGCGCAGGATGCGCAGATCGGCAAGGTCAAGGTTCATTGGCAGAATCCATCAAGTTTTCCGGGATTTTGGCAGATCCTTCGACTCCCCGCCAGTTGCTCGGCATAAATAGCAAGCAAATTCAAATTTTGCATTGATATGATAGCGCTCGGCTTACAGCCGGGAGGCTGCATTGTTTGCGCCGGACATCGGGGGATTGCTCGCGTTGCGCAACCACCCAAGGCACCAAAAGTGCAGTTCCGGTTGTCGCCGTTGTCGTGCAAAAAAGAGTCCGCCGTCTCCTATATCGGAAGGAGAAGCGGGCCAGTTTCGACAATTAGCTGATGTCTACAAGACTAAAAAGGAGACCCATGAAGTCTGCAATTCCGGCCAGCCTGGCCATTGTGACGGCCGCTTGCGGCCTGGCTTTCAGCACTACCGCCGCCGCCCAAAGCTCGGTCACCCTCTACGGGATCGTCGACCAGAGCGTTCGCTACCAGACCAACGCCAATGCCAATAACGATGCCTTGTGGCAAGTGACCAACGGCGCCGTGACCAACAGCCGTTTCGGCTTCAAGGGCACAGAAGACCTCGGTGGCGGCCTCAAGGCGATCTTCCAGTTGGAATCGGGTATCAACCCGCAGAACGGAACGCTGGCCAACGGCCCGCGCCTGTTCGATCGTTATGCCTTCGTCGGCCTGCAAAACCAGTACGGCACCATCAAGATCGGCCGTCAGGCCACCGAGGCGTTCAACGTCTACGGCGACTTCGACCCGCTCACGATCGGCAACTACGCAAACAACTCGTGGATGTACAACATCACGCGCGGCCGCGTCGATAATGCGGTCAGCTACGCCGGGACGTTTGGCGGCCTGTCGGTCGGTGCGACCTACGGCTTCGGCAACACGGCCGGCACGATGGCTGCCAGCAATTACTGGGGTGCGCGTGCCGCCTATGCGATGGGCCCGTTCCAGCTTGCCGGCGTGTATCAGCAAGCCCGCGATGCAAGCAAGCGCGTGCAGCAGATGTGGGGCCTGGGCGGTATCTACAGCGTCTCGATCGCCAAGGTGTTCGTCGGCTACATGGGCGGTCGCGACCGCAGCGGCTGGCTCGACGGCACGCTCAACGATCCGTCGCAAACTGTCGCCACGGGCAACCTGAACGACAACCCGCGCAAGGACATGACGTTCTATCTCGGCACGACCATTCAGGCCATGCCGAACCTCGCGATCACGGGTGCCGCCTACTTCGACGACATCAAGAACATCAACGCCCAAGCGGGCGATGCCGGTTCGGGCCGTCGTTACACCTATGTGCTGCTCGCCGAGTACGCGCTGTCCAAGCGCACGCAGGTCTACGGCACGGTCGATTACAACAAGGTCAGCGGCGCCGCACGCGTCGAACTGCCGGGTAACTCGACGCAAGTGGGCGTGGGCACGGGTATCCGCCACATCTTCTGATGTCGCATCACCCGCACCAGCCGCGCCTGCCGCGCTGGTCTTAGTCCCAACTTTTGCAGTGGTTTCACCCGCCCCGGCTTCGGCCGGGGCGGTGGGGTCCGGTCGCGCCGTGTTTTAGTTGCGTTCGTCAGTCGGGCGCGAACGGGCAATAACAAGCAATGCGGTTTTCATGCGGGTGCCGCCCTGATGTCGACGGCGCCCCAAGAGGTGTGCCATGTCGCGTTCTCCCCTGCCCCCGTCTCCCCGTAGCTTTTCTCACATCACACGCCGCGAGCAAGGTCTGCGACGCTCGCTCACCGCCAGTCAGATGGCCATGATCGCCATCGGTGGTGCCATCGGCACCGGGCTATTCCTCGGCAGTGGCTTCGCGATCGGCTTTGCGGGCCCAAGCGTACTGCTCTCCTACGGCATAGGCGCGCTCATCGCGCTGATGCTCATGGGATGCCTCGCCGAGATGACCGTCGCGCATCCGACGTCCGGCTCGTTCGGCGCGTATGCCGAGCACTACATCGGGCCGTGGGCCGGCTTTCTCGTGCGCTACGCCTACTGGTCGTGCATCGTGCTCGCTGTTGGCACGGAAGTGAGCGCCATCGCCGTCTACATGAAGTACTGGTTCCCGCAGGTGCCCGGCTGGTACTGGGTGGCCGGATTTTCTGCCGCGCTGGTACTCGTGAACGCCATGTCGGTGAACCTGTTCGGCGCGATCGAGTACGGTTTCTCGCTCATCAAGATTGCGGCCATCGTCGCGTTCATCATGATCGGTGCCTACGTGGTGTTTATCGCGCCGGGCTCAGTGGTGAACGCCGATCACTCGCCCGCTGGCTTCGCGAACTACACGGCGCACGGCGGCTTCTTTCCGAAAGGGCTGTGGGGCATGTGGGTCGCGGTGATCATCTCGATCTTCAGCTATCTGTCCATCGAGATGATTGCGGTCGCTGCCGGTGAAGCCGAAAACCCGGAGCGTGCCGTCACGCGCGCATTCCGCTCGACGGTCGTGCGCCTCGTGCTGTTTTATCTGCTCACGCTGGCGCTCATGCTCGCCATCGTGCCGTGGACGGCCGCCGGTCACGACGAAAGCCCGTTCGTGAAAGTGATGCAGGCCATCAACATTCCGGGCGCGGCGGGGGTCATCAACTTCGTGGTGCTGATTGCCGCGCTCTCGTCGATGAACAGCCAGCTCTACATCACCACGCGCATGATGTTCTCGCTCTCGCGCGCCGGCTACGCGCCCGCACGCTTCGGCGAGGTGAACAAGCGCGGTGTGCCGCTCGCCGCCCTGATGCTCTCGACGGTGGGCATTGCGCTGGCCACGCTGGTGAACTTCCTTTATCCGGAGTCTTCGTTCACGTTCATGATGGCGATCTCGATGTTCGGCGCCATGCTCACGTGGATGATGATCTTCGTCACGCATTTCTTCTTCCGCCGGGCGTGGCAGCGCGGCGATCATCCGCGTCTCGCGTTTCGCATGTGGGGGTTTCCGTGGCTCACACTGCTGGGCGCAGCGCTGATGGCTGCCGTCATGGTCACCACACTCTTTACCGGCGTGTTCCGCATGACGCTGCTCTTCGGCGTGCCGTTCGTCGCCGTGGTGCTGCTGGTGTATTTCCTCTGGTATCGCAAGCGCGATGGTGAGGCGCAAACCCAAGCGGCCACGCAGCCGTGATCGCCGGAAAAATCGGCACGAAGTCCAGCGGGAAGGTCGGCAAAAGGCTCGACTGAAATGCAGCGGGGGCGCCACTTGGCGCCCCCGCGATGTTTCAGCGTGTGACAGTTGCACTGGGTTGCGAGAGGTTACGCATCCGTTTTTTTATCGCGGCGCTTCACCAGCAGTTCCAGCATGTCGCGCGTCTGCCCCACAATCACCTCGCGAATCCGGCGATTGCGCTCGGGGTCGTCGCCGGTCCAGCCCATCGAGCAATTGACCGAGCGGCCCATCACCCGGAACGCCATCCCCGTGGTGCTGATACACACGGCGCGCATCAGCGTGAGTTCGTCGTCCGTCGAGGTGCCGCAAAGGCGCGCCACGATCCCGCCGGTCACCGCCGCAATCCGTCGCGACAAGCGCTCGTGAAACACCTTGAAGCCGGCGTCCGGGCCAAGCCCTGCCTGCTCGCGCGCCATGAACATGTGCCAGCCGTCGATTTGCGGCACGTCTTCGAGAAAGCCTGCCTTGCGGTCCTGCAACGCGCAGAATGCGTCGATCAGGCGCGCATCGCCCGCCGCCGGATCGGCAATCACCGCCTCGGCCGCCATCACGGCCTCGCCTAACTGCGTCCACACCACGTCGACGATGTACTCGACACACGCCGTGTACACCCCTTCCTTGTTATCGAAGTAGTACTGCAACGCCGGGGCGTTCACCCCCGCCTCGTTGGCAATGTCGCGCGTCGAAGCGCCCGCAAAACCGTGCTCGCCGAAACATTTGATCGCCGCCAGGATGATGCGCGCGCGCGTTTCCTCGCCACGCTGGTATCCCGTGTCGACCGCGTGTCGCGGGCGGGCTGCCGCGCGTGGCGCGCGTTGTGTCTGCGGTGGTGTCCGTGCCATGAATCTCCTTGCTTCCCAAAACTTTCGTCAAAAATATAACACTTGACATAAATCGATCAACTGGAATAATTCTGCCAATTGGAATAATTTAGGAGTTTTCCGATGTCTACCGCAGCGCAGGCCCGACTCGAAACGTCGGCACAGTCGATCGATACGGCCACGCGTCAGCCCGAAGAGGCCAAGACAGCGCCCGGCACCGCAGCCCCGTCCGCCGCGCCGGACGGCGCGAATCGCCCCGCCCAGAAAGCCCCCGGCAACCCCCGTCGCAAAAGGCTCGCCATCGGTGCGGGCGTGCTGGCGTTGATCGCCGCCGTTGGCTGGGGCACGCAGTGGTGGTTTGTCGGACGCTTTATCGAATCGACCGACGACGCCTATCTGCAAGCCGACAGCATGACCGTCGCCCCGAAGGTCGGCGGCTACGTGACCGAGGTGTTGGTGCGCGACAACGAGACCGTCACGCTCGGCCAGCCGCTCGTCAAGCTCGACGGCCGTCAGTATCAGGCCGCTTACGACGAAGCGCAGGCGACGGTCGCGGCCCGCGAAGCGGATGTCGCTCGCGCCCAAGCCGAATTGGGTCAGCATGCCGCCAACATTGCGCAGACGCGTGCTGAGCTGGACAGCGCCCGGGCCAATGCCGCGTACTCGGCCGGACAGGTCAAGCGCTACGCACCGCTCGTCGCCACGGGTGCCGAAACGGATGAACGGCTCGCCGAGTTGCGCAACGCCAGCACACGCGCCGACGCCACGCTCAAGAGCAACGAAGCCAGCGTAGATGCGAGCGTGCGCCAGACCGATACGCTCAACGCCGCGCTCGCGCAGGCCAAAGCGCAGTTGTCGGTGGCGCAGGCCAGTGCACGCAAGGCCGAACTCGATCTCGCCGATACGGTGGTCAAGAGCACGCTGGCCGGTCGTGTGGGGGATCGCGCGGTGCGCGTCGGGCAGTTTGCCCAGCCGGGGACTCGCCTGCTTACCGTGGTGCCGGTGCAAAACGTCTATCTGACGGCGAACTTCAAGGAAACGCAGGTCGGCCATATGCGCCCAGGCCAGCCGGTAACGGTGCACGTCGACGCACTGCCCGGTGAACCAATTCACGGTGTGGTCGATTCGCTCTCGCCGGGCACGGGCGCGCAGTTCGCGCTGCTGCCGGCGCAGAACGCCACCGGCAACTTCACGAAGATCGTGCAGCGTGTGCCGGTCCGCATTCGACTGGACGTGCCCGAATCGCTGCGCACAGTCCTGCTGCCCGGCTTGTCGGTCACCGCGGACGTGGACACGCATGGGCGCAAGGAAACGACACCGGCACCGGCGAAGCCCGCGCAGGCGGCATTGCCAAACCCGTCGGCGCAGGCGATCGCACCGCTGGCGCTGAGTGCGCCGCTGAACAGCATCGTCGGACCGGCGACCAACACCAACGCGCACGCTACGCCGGGGAGCAACAGCACCGGGGTGCAACGTGGCTGAAGCACACACGCTCCCCGCCCCGGCAGGCTCGCCGGGCGAGTCGGGCACGCTTTCGCGTGATGAAGCGCGCAGCGTCGTCGCTGCGGGCACCGGCGCGGGTGGCGGCAGCGGCGGCGGTAGCAGCGCAAGTGCGGCCACCGCCACACCTCGCAACGCCTCGGCGTCTGACTGGATCGCCGTCGCGGCCGGGGCGATGGGCGCCCTGCTCGCCACGCTCGACATCTCGATTACCAACTCGGCATTGCCGCAGATTCAAGGCCAGATCGGCGCCTCGGGCACCGAAGGCACTTGGATCTCGACCGGCTACCTGATGTCGGAAATCGTCATGATTCCGCTCGCGGCGTGGCTCACGCGCGTGCTGGGTCTGCGCCGCTTTCTGACGCTCAACGCGGTGTTCTTCACCATCTTCTCGATGATGTGCGGCATCTCCAGCAGTCTTCCGGAGATGGTGATCGGGCGCATCGGTCAGGGCTTCGCCGGTGGCGCGATGATTCCGACCGCGCAGATGATCATTCGCACTCGCTTGCCACGTCATCAGATGGCGGTCGGCATGGCGATGTTCGGGCTGATCGTGCTGCTCGGGCCGTTGCTCGGCCCAGTGGTCGGCGGCTGGCTCACCGAAAACGCGAACTGGCGCTGGTGCTTCTTCCTGAATCTGCCGATCTCGGTGGCCATCGTCTCGCTGCTCATGCTCGGCCTGAAGCGCGAGCCGACCAATCTGCATGCGTTCGTCAAAGCCGACTGGCTCGGCATTGTCGGCCTGACCATCGGCCTGAGTTCGCTCACGGTGGTACTCGAAGAAGGTCAGCGCGAGCGGTGGTTCGACTCGCACATGATCATCTGGCTGTCGATTCTGTCGGCCGTGGGTATCGGCATGATGCTCGTGGCGCAGTTCACTGCGGAGAAACCCATCGTCAAGCTCTCGCTGCTGCGTAACAAGAACTACGCGAGCGTGATCTACATCGTGTTCACGGTGGGCGCGGGGCTTTACGGGGTGTCATATCTGCTGCCGCAGTTTCTCGCGACGATTGCGGGCTACAACGCGCAGCAGTCGGGCAACATCATGCTGCTCTCGGGGCTGCCCGCGTTTCTGATGATGCCGTTCCTGCCACGGCTCATCAGCCGCGTGGATATCCGGTTCCTCGTGATTGTCGGGCTGCTGTGTTTCTTCGCCAGTTGCATGCTCGACATCGACCTGACGGCGCAGAGCGTCGGGCATGACTTCACGGTGTCGCAGTTGCTGCGCGGTGTGGGGCAGATGCTCGCGATGATGCCGCTCAATCAGGCTTCGATGGCGGCCGTGGAGGCGCAGGACGCGGGCGATGCGGCCGGGCTCTACAACATGGCGCGCAATCTTGGCGGCTCGGTGGGCCTGGCCCTGCTCGGCACCCTGATCGACCGTCGCACCGATTATCACGACGCCATGCTGCGCGAGACGATCACTGCCAACAGCTCGCTCGGACAGGAGCATCTGGCGGCGAACGCGGCCGGCTTCTTTGCGCAGACGGGCGATATGGCCCACGCGCAGCTACAGGCCACGGCGCAACTCGCCGCCCAGATTGCGCAGCAAGCCAGTGTGATTACGTTTTCCGAGACCTTCTATGCGCTGGGCATTGCGCTGCTGTTATGCGTGCCGCTTGCCCTGCTGCTCAAGCAACCCGCGGGTTTCAGCTCCGGCGGGCACTGATCATGACTCTTTATTTGCGAACCCTGGCCGTTGCTTCGGCGCTTCTCGTTGCGGGCTGCACCGTCGGCCCCGATTACCATGGCGCGCCCGACGTGGCCGGTGATGCCATGCGCACAGGTACTTATCCGCATGCGGGTAGTGGCGTCGAAGCGCATACGCCCGGCGTGGCACGCTGGTGGACGGCGCTCGACGATGCGCAACTCACCGCCCTCATCGACGACGCCATCGCGCACAGTCCGGACATTCGCGCAGCACAGGCCAAAGTGCGTCAGTCGCGCGCCAGCCTGCGCAGTCACGAGGCCGATCTGCTGCCGAAGGGCACGGTGGATGTGACCATGCTGCGCACGCGTTCCCCTGATTTGAGCTTGCTCGGCGGGAATGGTGGAAATGGCGGCAGCGGGCGTGGTCCGCTCGATCTGTATATCGCGGGTTTCGATGCCAGTTGGGAAGTCGATCTGTTTGGCGGCACGCGCCGGGCCGTGGAAGCGGCGAGCGCCGATGCCGATGCGGCGTCGGAAGATCTCGCAGACGCGCATGTGCAGTTGGCGGCTGAGGTTGCGCAGACGTATGTCGCGTTGCGCGATCAGCAGGCGCGTCTGGCACTGGTGCGCGACTCCGCACAGCTTGAGGGCGAGATGCTGGACCTCACGCGCCAGCGGCGTGCCGGTGGTGTGGCATCTGAGCTTGATGTGGAACGTCTGGTGACGCAGGTGGAGCAGACGCAATCGCGTGTGTTGCCGCTGGAGGCGGACGTCATCGAATCGCTCGATCAGCTGGCGCTGCTGACGGGCCGTGCACCGGGCGCGCTCGACGCGGAGTTCAAGACACCCAAGGCGTTGCCGACAGTGCCTGCGAAAGTGGCGATCGGGGACCCGACGGCATTGTTGCAGGCGCGTCCGGATATTCGTGCAGCAGAGCGACGCCTCGCATCGCAGAACGCGCAGATCGGCGTGCAGACGGCCAACTGGTTCCCGAAGCTCTCGATCATGGGTGAGCTCGGTTATTCGGCACTCGACCCCGGTCATCTTGTTCGCAAGGAGAACTTCAGTTGGATGGCGCTGCCGCGCCTGCAATGGAATGTGCTCGACTTCGGCCGGGTGCAGGCCGGTGTCGACGGCGCGAAGGCCGGACGCGATCAGGCGCAGGCGAAGTACGAGAGTGCCGTGTTGACGGCGCTACGCGACGCCGACGTTGCGCTCACGCGTTACGGACACCAGCGCGAGAACGTCTACCGGCTGCGCAGTGTGGAGGCTTCGGCCACACGCGCCGCCACGCTCACACGTCAACGTTATCGCGCCGGCACCGCAAGCACGCTCGACTGGCTCGACGCCGAACGCACACGATTCTCCGCAGAACAAGACCGCATCGCTGGCGACGCGCAACTGCTCAAGTCGTTCGTTACGCTGCAAAAGGCGCTGGGGTTGGGGTGGCAGGTGGGGTAAAACAAAGCAAATCGGCGCACGCATCGAGCCGTAGGGAATGTTCAATTTTCTTGTTCAAGAAATTTGAACATCCCGAAAAATTGAACATGCGCAAACGCATTATCGGAGGGCAAGGACACTTTCGCAGCTTAGCAACGTTCCTTCGTCATTTGCGGCGCACCAATGAAAAACGCTCCAGAAGCTTTCGCCTCTGGAGCGTTTTTTCTACTACGTGGTGCGGCTGGCAGGATTCGAACCCACGACCCCTTGGTTCGTAGCCAAGTACTCTATCCAACTGAGCTACAGCCGCACAAACTGCACGCGAGACACCGACCAGACGATTTGACGCCGTCGATACGCTTTCTCATCAACGCATGCCTAATACTAGGTGCGCCAACGGGAAAGACTCTCCCGAAAAACTAAGGGTCTCCGTGAGGAGACCCTCGAATCAGATGGCGCGGCTGGCAGGATTCGAACCCACGACCCCTTGGTTCGTAGCCAAGTACTCTATCCAACTGAGCTACAGCCGCGCTGTGAGAACAGAATTATGTAAGAAACCAACTCACCGCGCAAGTGTTTTTTGCAATTCTTTTGTCATATCCCTGATTTCCCCGCCTCACCGCGCATTCCATGCGGGATTAGCGCGGAATCGCCCACCGTGGCAAGTGTTTGCCGCTAGAACAATTACTCCACGCAAACCCGCGCCAAATCATGGGATTCCCTCTGCTACGCGCGCAAACGACACGGTATCCTACGGCTTTTTGCGACGCATGATTTCTGCGCTCACGGCGCCGTTTGCTCCGAGCACAGTTCCCCAAGGGAACATCGGGCAGCGCACCATTTCGCGCGTCGACATTCAAAACAGGCACGGCGCCACGGGGAACCCCCTTCCCCCGGAAGCGACGATGCGATAAAAACCATATTCAAGGAGGCGCTCATGGAAAAAGTCTGGCTCAAGAGCTATCCGCCCGGCGTGCCGGCCGAGATCGACGTCAACGCGTATCGTTCGCTGAACGACCTGTTTCTTCAAAGCTGCCAGAAATTCGCAAATCGCCCGTCCTTCTCGAACCTCGGCGTGACGATGACGTTCGCCGACCTCGAGAAAAAATCGCGCGACTTCGCCGCCTATCTGCAAAGTCTGCCCGGTCTCGAGCGCGGTTCGCGTGTCGCGATCATGTCGCCCAACCTGCTGCAATACCCGGTCGCCGTCTTCGGCATCCTGCGCGCCGGCATGGTCGTCGTGAACGTCAACCCGCTCTACACCGCCGGTGAGCTCGAACACCAACTCAAGGACGCCGGCTGCGCCGCCATCGTCGTCATCGAGAACTTCGCCGCTACGCTGCAAAAGGCCCTGCCCGACACGCCCGTCAAACACGTCATCACGACGGCCATCGGCGACCTCGTGCCCGCCCCGAAGCGCTGGATCGTGAACTACGTGGTGCGTCATGTGAAGAAGATGGTGCCCGACTGGAATATTCCGCACGCCGTGTCGTTTCGCGATGCACTCTCGCAAGGCGCGCGTGCCAAGCTGAACGACGTGCAGCTCGGTCACGACGACATCGCCTTCCTGCAATACACGGGTGGCACCACCGGCGTGGCCAAGGGCGCGATGCTCACGCACCGCAACATGATCGCCAACATGTTGCAGGCGCGCGCCTGGATCGGCTCCGGTCTCGAAGAGGGCAAGGAGATCATCGTCACTGCCCTGCCGCTGTATCACATCTTCTGCCTGACCGCGAACTGCCTCGTGTTCCTGCAACTGGGCGCGCTCAATCTGCTCATCACCAACCCGCGTGACATGCCGGGCTTCGTGAAGGAATTGAGCAAGTGGAAGTTCACGTTCATGACCGGCGTGAACACGCTCTTCAACGGCCTGCTCAACACCCCGGGGTTCGACAAGCTCGACTTCAGCGCACTCAAGTGCGCGCTCGGTGGCGGCGCCGCTGTGCAACGCGCCGTGGCCGAGCGCTGGCGGCAAGTGACCGGGCATCCGCTCATCGAAGCGTACGGCCTCACCGAAACCTCGCCGGCCGTGTGCATCAACCCGCTCGGCAGCGAGTTCAACGGCTCGATCGGGCTGCCGATTTCGTCCACCGAGGTCAGCATTCGCAACGACGCCAACGAAGCCCTCGGCTTCGGTCAGGAAGGCGAGATCTGCGTGCGTGGTCCGCAAGTCATGAAGGGCTACTGGCACCGGGAAGACGAAACGGCGAAGACCGTCACGCCCGATGGCTGGCTGCGCACTGGCGACATCGGCACGATGGACGAGCAAGGCTACGTTCGTATCACCGATCGCAAGAAGGACATGATTATCGTGTCGGGCTTCAACGTCTATCCGAACGAAGTGGAAGGCGTGCTCGCGATGTGCCCGGGCGTGCTCGAATCGGCCGTCGTTGGCGTGCCCAGCGAGCGGACGGGCGAAGCGGTCAAGGCGGTCATCGTCAAGAAGTCGTCTGACCTGACCGAGCAGATCGTGATCGACTTCTGCCGCCAGCACCTCACGAACTACAAGGTGCCGCATGTGATCGAGTTCCGCAAGGAACTGCCGAAAACGCCCGTGGGCAAGGTACTGCGCCGCGAACTTCGCTGATCGGTATCTCAATGAAAAACGGCCGGGGTCTGTTCAGTCCCCCGGCCGTTTTTTATTTCACGCTCAGTCGCGCCGTCACGTCGACACGGCGCCCATTAGTAACTTTTGGTTACAGACGTGGCGCGCGTGACTTGGTAAAACAAAGACACGTCAGGTGCGTGCTTTCGGGGCACGCATCGTCATTTGCTTCAGAACGTGCGCGGCAGCCGCCATGCCGAATGTCGCTGTGACACACATGCTTGAGCCGAAACCCGCGCAATTGAGCCCCTGAGGGCCGTTAGCGGCATCGGGAGCTTCGCCCGGCGCACATACCGCTTCGGGGTACTGCAACGGCTCATCGGAGTACACGGCCGGCACGTTGAACTTGGCTTTGGGACCACGGACAAAACCATGTTGCTTGCGTAATTGCGCACGCACTTTTGCAAGCAGCGGATCTTGAATCGTGCGAGCGAGATCGTCGATACGAATGCGTGTCGGATCGATCTGACCGCCGGCCCCGCCGACGGTGACGAGACGCTGCTTGTGCGCCACGCACCACGCGATAAGCGCCGTCTTTACCCGCACGCTGTCGATGGCGTCGATCACCCAATCGAAGCCACCGCCAAGCATCGTGTCGAGGTTCTCCAGTTCCACGAAGTCCTCGATAAGCGTAACTTGACAGGCAGGATTGATGGCCAGAATACGTTCGGCCATCGCGGCAACTTTCGGCTTGCCGTAATTGCCGTCAAGCGCATGCACCTGACGATTGGTATTGCTTTCGGCGACGTTATCGAGATCGATGAGGGTGAGCCTGCCTACGGCGCTGCGCGCCAGGGCCTCGGCCACCCACGAACCAACGCCGCCGATGCCGATGACCGCAACGTGCGCCTCACGCAGGCGCGCGAGGCCGTCGTCACCGTATAAACGCGCGATACCGCCAAAACGGCGGTTCGCGTCAAAATCCTCCTCCGATGGCGTGGCAGGCACCGGAGCAACAATAATCGACGGGGTACTGTTCATGATGCGATGGATAACGTCCTTGAAATGGCTGGCGATCACTCTGGTCGCCATCGTGCTGGCATTCGCGGCGTTCATCACGTGGTTTGACTGGAACTACGCCCGGCCCTGGATCAACCGGGAAGTGAGCACCGCGACCGGCCGTCCGTTCGAGATTCGCGGCGACCTGTCACTGCACTGGCTCGCCCCGAACGCCCAGACCCCGGGACTGGGGCGCTGGCTGCCGAGGCCTCGCCTGATCGCGAATGATATCGTGTTAGGCAATGTTGCGTGGAGCGAGACGCCGAATATGATCTCGCTCGGCCGCCTCACGTTCTCGCTCGAATGGCTGCCGCTGCTCGACAAGCACATCGTCCTGCCCGAAGTCACACTCTCAGCGCCCAAGATTCTTGTCGAAGAGCGGGCCGACGGCCAGAACAACTGGACCTTCACCAAGAGCAACGGCGAGCCCTCGCCGTGGAAGTTTCGCATCGGCCGTCTGATTCTCGAAGACGGCGTGATTCGCGCCAATATCGTGCCGCAGCAACTCGACCTGACCGCCAACGTCGCCACCATCGACGGGCAAGCCCCGTACGGCATCGGCGTAACGCTCAAGGGCACCTTCCGCAAGGCCGCGGTGACCGGTAAGGCGCGTGGCGGCGACGTGCTCTCGCTGGAGGACTCGGGCGACCCCTACCCGCTCGACGCCACCGTGCGTATCGGGCGCACACAGATTGCGGCGCGCGGCACGTTCACCAACCCGGCCACGCTCTCCGCGCTCGACATGCACCTGCGTCTGGCCGGCCCGACGATGGCCGACCTCTACCCGATTACCGGCGTGCTGCTGCCGGAAACCCCCGCTTACGAAACCAACGGCCACCTGCTGCATACGGCCGGCGTGTGGCGTTATGAACGCTTTCAGGGCAAGGTCGGCCAGAGCGATCTGTCGGGCACGCTGGTGTTCCGTCAGCGCCAGCCGCGCAATATTCTGCAAGGCGCCGTGGTCTCGAATCAGTTGCGACTGGTCGATCTGGGCCCGGTCGTGGGCGGCCAGAACCCATCGGGCGGCAGCGACCTTTCCGGCAAGCCGAAAGCGCCGCCGTCGGACAAGGTACTGCCCGTCGATCCGTTCAAGACAGACCGCTGGCGCGCCATCGACGCCGATGTGCAGTTCACCGGCCGCAAGATCATCAAAGACAAGAGCCTGCCGATCGACAATCTCGTCACGCATGTGGTGCTCGACGACGGCGTGCTCTCCCTCAAGCCGCTGGAGTTCGGGGTGGCGGGCGGGCGCATCACGTCGAATCTGGTACTCAACGGTCAGGCCGAGCCGATGAAGGTCGATTCGCAGATCTCGTTGCGACATCTGAAGATGAAGGAATTGCTGCCCGAGGTGGACCTGATGAAGACCAGCGTCGGTGAAGTCAACGGCGACGCCGCACTCACCGCCACCGGAAACTCGGTGGCTGCGCTGGCCGGTTCGTCGAACGGCGAGATCAAGACGCTGATCGATCGCGGCTCGGTCAGCAAGCTGCTGTTGCAATACCTCGGCATGAATGTGGGCAATATCGTGCTCACCAAGCTCTTTGGCGACAAGCAGATCGAGATGCGCTGCGCCGCGGCCGATTTTGCCGTACGCGACGGCATCATGGACGCCCGCACCTTCGTGATCGATACCGACGACACGAGCATCGGTGTGACCGGGCAGGTCGATCTCAAGCGCGAGCGCTTCAACCTGACGATCCGCCCCGAGCCGAAACACTTCGGTCTCCTGTCGTTGCGCTCACCCCTGTACGTTCACGGCACGTTCAAGCATCCGGACGTGGGCGTGAACGTGCCGACGCTGGTTGCCCGGGCGGGCGGCGCCATCGCGCTCGGGGTGCTCGCCCCGTACACCGCCCTCGTGCCACTGCTCGAACTCGGTCCGGGCAAGGACAGCCCGTGCGGTGAGCTGCTCGCCAACCTGCAACGCCCGGCGAGCCGCAACCCGGGAGCCGTCAAGCCGGTGCCCGGCGCCAGCGGGAAATCGGCCACGCCCCCACGCGGCGCGCAGCGCCCCGGTACGGCGCCCACTTTCGGGGCAGACCGCGAAGCGCCCTGAGCCCGGTTGAGGTCGCAAATCACGCGCAAATCCCATGCCAGCCACAGGGATTTGCGGCACCCCGCCGGGATCATCGCCGGCCGCCGGTCCCGGCGAGCCCGCAAAATAGTTCACTCCTTAAATATCAAGCACATGGCGCTGGATGCCCGTACTACGCGGCATTCGGCGCGATGGCGTGTCGGCGATGCGACAAATCACCACGTGCGCAAATTCGCCGACTCTTCGCTATACTGTGTCGCAACCCCCAACCGCAACTGACCGACAACGATCGTCGTGACCCAGACGCCATCACTCGCGGACCTGCGCAAAAACTACGCCCTCGGCTCACTTTCCGAGCGCGACGTAGCGCCCAGTCCGATCGAACAATTCCAGCACTGGTTTGAGCAAGCGCTCAAGGCTCAACTGTCCGAGCCTAATGCCATGACGCTCGCCACGGTCACGCCCGACGGCCGCCCCGACGCCCGCATCGTGCTCATCAAAGGCGTCGACGAACGCGGCTTCACGTTTTTCACGAATTACGAATCGCGCAAGGGGCAGGAACTGGCCGCGACGCCTTACGGCTGTCTGCTGTTCCACTGGGTCGAACTCGAGCGTCAGGTGCGCATCGAGGGACGCGTCGAGAAGGTGACCGAAGCAGAAAGCGACGCCTACTATCACTCGCGTCCGGTCGGCTCACGGCTGGGCGCATGGGCCTCGGTGCAGAGCGCCGAAGTGGCCGATCGCAGCATCATCGAGGAGCGTGAAGCGGATTTCCGGCGCCAGTTTGGCGACGCCCCGCCGCGCCCGCCGCACTGGGGCGGCTATCGCCTCAACCCCGAGAGCATCGAATTCTGGCAGGGCCGCGTGTCGCGCCTGCATGATCGCATCAAGTATTTCCGGCTTGCCGATGGGTCGTGGCGCGTAGCGCGCCTTTCACCCTGACCCACGCATCGGCTTGGCCGACGCGGTACGCCTGCCCGCCCGTTTGACGAGGAGACGTCGCCGCGCCGTGCGGTACGGACTTAAAGTTTTTTTGGTGACACTTGGAGCACATCCATGTTGTGGGAGAAAAAACTCGAAAGCTGGGTCAGCGGCGTCAAGACTTCCTCCAACCTGCCGATCCGCCTCGCGCTCTGGAACGGGCAGCACTATGATTTTGGTGCGTTCGACAACCCCAGCGTGACGTTGCGCGTCAATGGCCCTGCGGCCATGACGCGCTTGCTGACCCCTAGCCTCGACAATCTAGGCGAGGCGTATGTGAAGGGCGAGATCGACGTCGAAGGCAAGCTCTCCGACGTTATCGACATGAGCTACGCGCTCGCCGGCAGCAGTCTCTCGGCGATCGGTCCGCTCGGACGCATCACACGCCACTTCAATCACACGAAACAGTCCGACAAGCGCTCGATCGAGTTTCATTACGACGTATCGAACGACTTCTACCAGCTCTGGCTGGACAAGAACATGGTCTATTCGTGTGCCTACTTCGAGCAGGGCGACGAAGACCTGGATACGGCGCAGGAAAAGAAGATCGATCACATCCTCACGAAGATTCAGGTGCAGCCCGGGCAGACCTTGCTCGATATCGGCTGCGGGTGGGGAGCGCTGGTGATTCGCGCGGCCAAGAAGTTCGGCGCGAAATGTGTGGGCGTTACGCTCTCGCAGAACCAGTACGATCTGGCGACCGAGCGAGTCAGGAAAGCGGGTCTTCAAGATCAGATCGAGATCCGCATTCAGGATTATCGCGACGTCGAAGGCCAGTTCGATCGCATCACCAGCGTAGGCATGTTCGAGCACGTGGGCCGCAAGAACCTCACGGACTACTTCGCCAAGATGGCATCGCTGCTCAAGGACGACGGCGTCGCGATGAATCACGGCATCACCTCGACCGACCCGGACAGTGGCGAAACCGCCATGGGCGGCGGCGAATTCATCGACAAGTACGTATTCCCCAACGGTGAACTGCCGCACATCAGCCTTGCGCTGGAGTCGATGCAGCGTGGGGGGCTCGAAGCGAGCGACGTCGAGAGTCTGCGTCGTCACTACGCGCGTACGCTCACGCTCTGGTCGGAACGCTTCGAAGCGCAGGCGCCGCGCCTGCGCGAGTTGGCGGGCGAGGAACGCTTCCGCGTGTGGCGCGTGTATCTGGCCGGTTGCGCGTATGCGTTCGAACACGATCATGTGTCGATTTATCAGATCGTGTGCCGCAAGGCGGGGCAGCCAGCGAAGGGCCTGCCGTGGTCGCGCCGCTACATGTACGCGAACCCGATCGGCGGCTAAGTGGCTGACGAGATTTGCGGGACGACGGCCAACGCGCCGGACGTGGTTTAATCGCGTTGTCCGTCGTCGTCCATACCGTCATCCATCGCGTCATCTGTAGGTATTCATGAGTCAGTTCGATCTGTTTGGGGCACCGCCTGACGATCCTGCGCCGGGCGGGCGCGCCAGGCAGGCAGGCCCTGCCCCACCCCCCCCCGAATCTACCGACCGCCGCGCGGGCACGCCCCGTCGCGGCGGTGTCGGTGCGGCAGCTGTCTCCCCCGCCTTGCAATCCACGGGTAACACCCTCCCCGGCAACATCCGGCTGGGGACGTCGTCGTGGTCGTTTCCGGGCTGGAAGGGGATTGTCTGGGATGACGACTACAGCGACACCAAGCTCTCCCGTCAGGGGCTCACCGCGTACGCGAGTCATCCGGTCCTGCGCTGCGTCGGCATCGACCGGTCGTTCTACAAGCCGATGACGATCGTCGAATATCAGAAGTACGCCGAGCAAGTGCCCGACAGCTTCCGATTTCTGGTCAAGGCGCCGAGCGTGGTGACAGACGCCGTCGTGCGCGGCGAGAAAGGCGAAGGTCTGTCGTCGAACCCCTGCTTTCTCGATGCGCGAATTGCGACTGAGCAGTTTGTCACGCCCTGTCTGACCGGGCTCGGCGCCAAGGCGGGCGTGCTGGTTTTCCAGATGTCGCCGCTGCCCTCGGAACTGCTGCGTGATATTCCCGCATTGGTGCAGCGTATTGAAGCATTTTTCGCGGCGCTGCCACCACTTCCGGCGCTGCCGGGCGATCCGAATTCAGATGCGCCGACCCCGGGCCCCTGCTACGCCTTGGAGATTCGCGACGGCGCGTTGTTGACGCCTCGATTGATGCGCGCGCTCGGGCAACTGGGCGTGCGTTACTGCATCGGCCTGCATGCCCGTATGCCACATGTCGAACGGCAGGCGGCCGCATTGGCGATGCTCGATGAAGCCGGCGCCGGACCGTTGGTAGTCCGCTGGAATCTGAATAGCGGGCATCGCTACGAGCAAGCCAAGGCGAAGTACGCGCCGTTCGACAAGATCGTCGATCCCGATCCGACGACGCGCGACGTGCTCGCCGCGCTGGCCACGCACTATGCGCTCGCCGGTCACCCCGTCTACGTGATCGTCAACAACAAGGCCGAGGGCTCGTCGCCGCTATCGTGTCAGGCGTTGGCGGAGCGAATTGCCGAACTGTCGACGGCGGATGCCACCATCCCACACACCGAGTCCGCGGACGTAGAAACGCCGAGGGCCTGACGCCAGCGAATTCAAGCGATTCGCCGGGGTCAGGCCCTCGTCGCACAACCTTGTGAAGCTTACCGGGTCAACTTATGCGACCAGATGCGGGATCTGCACGTCCGGATTCACATCGGCGTCGTAGTCCACACCATCGATCTCGAAGCCGAACAAGCGCAGGAATTCCTGCTTGTAGCCTGCGAAATCGGTCAGTTCGTACAGATTGTCGTTGGTCACCTTGTCCCACAGCGCCATCACGGCCGTCTGCACTTCCGGCGACAGTTCCTTCTGATCGGTACGCACGCGGCCATCGGCGTCGAGCAACGGCGAGGCGTTGTAAAGGCTGTCCTTGTACAGACCGTAGATCTGCTCGATACAGCCTTCGTGCGTGCCCTGTTCCTTCATCACCTTGAACAGCAGCGACAGGTACAGCGGCATCATCGGAATCGCGGAACTGGCCTGCGTGACCAGCGCCTTGAGCACGGCGACGCGAGCGTCGCCACCGTTGGCGGCGAGCTTGGCGCGAATGTTCAGTACCTTGTCGTCGAGATCGCGCTTGGCGGCACCGATCGAGCCATTCCAGTAGATGTCGTGCGTGATCTTCTCGCCGAGATACGTGAATGCCGTGGTCTTGGCGCCCGGGGCGAGCACACCGGCGTCGGCCAGCGCGTCGATCCACATTTGCCAGTCTTCACCGCCCATGACGGCCACAGTGTTGTCGATCTCTTCCTGCGACGCGGGTTCGAGCACCGATTCCTTGACCACTTCCTTGTCGGTATCGATACCGCGCAGCGTCACCGATTTGCCGATGGGCTTGAGCACGGAATTGAAGACCTGCCCCGTTTCCGGGTGGATGCGGCGCGGTGCAGCGAGACTGTAGACGACCAGATCGACCTGACCGAGATCGTTCTTGATCGTCTCGATGGTCTTGGCCTTGATGTCCTTGGAGAACGCATCGCCGTTGATGCTCTTGGCGTACAGCCCCTTTTCGGTGGCGAACTTGTCGAACGCCGCCGTGTTGTACCAACCCGGCGTTGCCGGTTTCGTGTCGGAGCCGGCGCGCTCGAAGAAGACGCCGAGCGTGGCGGCGTCGCAACCGAACGCGGCGGTGATGCGGGCGGCCAGACCGTAACCGGTAGAAGCGCCGAGTACAAGTACCTTCTTCGGGCCGTTGGCGATCGGGCCCTGGGCCTTCACGTACTCGATCTGTTGCTTGACGTTGGCTTCGCAGCCAACGGGATGGGTGGTGACGCAGATGAAGCCGCGCACGCGTGGCTTGATGATCATGGAAACCTCGTTCACAAAATTCGGTGATGCCGCATACCGGCAAACACCGCGCATTGTAAACGAGGTCGACGCGCCCTCGGCATTTTGGCGGCCATTTCCCCGCAAGGCGCTTCGGTTTTCAGCCTTGCGCCCGGGGTGTTCTCGGAAAAATCCGAGGCGTTGCAGACGTGTTGTCGTCCCGCTATCGCTTTATTCCGGCGCGACGACCGCCGACCGGTCGAGCCGCTTCGGAAACTGGATCTGGCGGATGCGGCGCACCAGCAGCGCGGCAATGATCGCCGCGACACCGGTGAGCAGCACGCCGGCGTGCACGGCGTTGACCAGCGTCTGGCGGGCAGTTTCGACCAGCGGCATGCCGTCGATCCCCATGGCACGCAGGTCGGTGAGCAGGTCGCCGCGCAGTGCCTGGTCGATCAGAATGCGCGGGTCGAGGGCACGTGCCACCGCATGCGACGCCGGGGTGCCGTCATAGGCCGACACCGCACCGGCCACGCCGCTCGCGTACCAGTGGTTGACGAGCGTGCCGACGATGGTCGTGCCGAGCATGCCGCCGACCATGCGTGTCGACTGAAGCAGCGCGGTAGTGATGCCGAAGCGCTCGCGCCCGGCGATCTCCTGCCCGAACACGTTCATGTTGTTCAGGATGAAACCGATGCCGATGCCCGCGAACGCCATCATCAGCGCGAGCACGGCGTGCGAGGTTTCACGATGCGCCAGCCCCACACCGGCCGAGGCGACGGCCAGCAGGCAGAAGCCGAGGATCAACATGTTGGTCGGGCGCGACAGGCGTACCACGATGGGCGTGTTGATGAAGCTGCCCAGCGCAATGCACGCGGCAATCGGCGTAGCGATGAGCCCGGCCGTTTGCGGACTCAGGCCAAAGCCGCCTTGCAGCAGCAGCGGGGCGAAGAAGATCAGGGAGTACATCACGAAGCCGATCAGCACGGATAGCGTGAAAAGCACCACCAGTTGCGGGTGCCGGAACATGTCGAGCGGCACGATCGGGTGCGTGGCACGACGCTCGGTGCGCAACAACACCCAAAAACCGACGACCACCGCCACGATGAGCAACAGATTCGTGAGCGACGCGCCATGCGCCGGCACGTTCTCGATGAACACCTGAAAACCACCCAACACGACCGCGATCCAGAGCGCACCGCGCCAGTCGACGCGGACGTCGCCCTTGTGCACCGACGGGAATTTCGGCAGATATCGCCACACGAAATACAGCGCAGCGAGGCCGACCGGCAGGTTGATGAAGAAGGTCGAGCGCCAGCCGAAGTGCTCGGAGAGCAAACCGCCCAATGAGGGGCCGGCCGCCGTGCCGATGCCATACGCCGTGGTGATCACCACCTGCCAGCGCACGCGCGAACGCGCATCGGGAAAGAGATCGGGCACTGACGCGAACGCCGTGCCGACCATCATCCCGCCGCCGAGGCCCTGCAACGCGCGCGCGAAGATCAGGAACGGCATATTGGGCGCCAGACCGCACAGCACCGAGGCCGCCGTAAAGGTGACCACGGAGGCAATGACGAACTGGCGACGGCCGAAATAGTCGCCCAGCCGCCCGAAAACCGGCACGGTCACGACGGACGCGAGCAAATAAATGCTGGCGATCCAGGCGTAATACTCGAAACCCTTGAGTTCGGCGACGATGGACGGGAGGGCAGTACTGACAACGGTCTGGTCAAGAGCGACCAGCATGTTGACGAGCGCGATGCCAATCATGGCCATCAACGCATCGCGAAAAGGCAGGGGGCGCACGGCTAACTACCTGAAGACTTCATGAGGGGAAGCGTCATTCTATGCGAAAAATAATGAAGATATGAACGTTTAGTATCGGCGCGGGTTTTCAGTGGAAATCGTCTGGGGATTGGCGAATTTGCTGGATCGAGGTGTTGTCCTAGACCGTTTTCGGAAGTCCCTTGCACTACCGCCCGGCCCGGGAAGGCACTATCAACACGTCCCGATGATCGTGCGCCTCGCGCCGTCGAAGGGGCCTCTCTCGATGCCGGTTGCGCGCCCGACCCGACGCAAATTCGGCAAAGACAAGCCCGTTCGCAACAACCGGCGGACGTCACTTATCGCACCATCGCCCCGGCGCCTCACAGGCGCCATTGTCATTCCCAAGGAGATACGCCCATGACGGATCGGCCCTTTCGTGAAGACTATCAGCGCTGGCTCGACGCGCAGCCGCCCAATGCACGTTTGGCGCAGGAGGCGCCCGGCACCGCCACGCCCGGCACGGCAACGGTGCGCGAGCCACCGGCCTCGCTGCCGTTCGGCGGCTACGTCGTCTGGTTTCATGAGAGCGATACGTATCTCGATATCCGGTTCGATCACCATCGGTTCGAAATCGTGACGCAACAGGTCGCCGACGCCCGAGAAGCCTTCATTTTCGAAAGCTTCGACGCCGCCTACGGTCACGCGCTGGACGTGGGGGAACACTGCCTGATTCTGTTCGCCGAAGCCGAGGGAATGCCAGTGAACGTGGTGGGATGAGACTCAATCCCGCCAGCTCCCTGCTCCGTCTCAATCCTTTTCAACTCTCCGGAGATCGCGTTACATGCCGAGTCTTGCAGTCGCCACCCCAACGCTTTGCCCACCTTCCTACGCCCTCGCTCCCGCCCTTCCCCTGCCAGGCGAACCCTCCAGCCTCGGCCTGCGTTCGGTCGAATCGCCCCGTGTGGCCACCGACCTGCGCGCAATGACCAATGCACTACCGGCCCGGCCCCCGGGGCCGTCGCTGTCCCTCGGGGCGATCGATCGCTTCCGGCTCGGTGTCGTCGAGTGCAAGCCGGTGCCAGTCGACCGCTATGTTCGAAACGCATTGATGGAATTGTTGACGCCACGAGACGGTTGCCCGAACGCCTGCGTGCCGGGCAACGCCCAACTGCGCGAGATGCTGGCGACGATTCTCACGCTGCATCCGCAAGGAGATGCCACTTCGCTTGAACGGGTCATCGGCCAGATCGGTCTGCTGTCGCTACTGCGCGACGAACCCGATTACGCGCCGGGTACCATCAACGCATTACGCTATGACGTAGGCGCGCACGCGGTGGCGAGCGGCGTCTTCTCGGTCAGTGAGGGGGTGCCCAGCGAGGCGGAGCTGTTGGACTTCGGTGCCAGCGAGCTTATGTTTCTCGATACCCCCAACGAGTATCGGCGCGATGTCGCGAGCGCTCACGCGGCCATCATCGACTTCCATTACGGGGCCGCGGGGATGGCAGGGCACGGTGCACGGGAAAACAGGGAGACAAAGATCACGCCGGCGATGCTGCAAATTTCCGATTTCACGCACCATCTCGCGACATGCCATCAACGCCGTGATACCGAATCACTGGCGATGGCGGATGCGCAGACGATGCCGAGGGCCGGTCTGCGCTGCGCCGTTCTCTGAACGCCGCCGATGCGTAAGCGCGGCACGCGACGCCGCACGTGAGCTCGGTATCTGTCTCACGTGCGAGTCCGGCGCTTACGTTCAAGCGGCCTTCAAGCGGCCTTCAAGCAGCCTTCAAGCGGCGCGAGAACTTCTCGCGGAATTTCTTGAGTTTCGGGGCGACAACATACGCGCAGTAGCCCTGATCGGGATGCTGAACGAAGTAGTTCTGGTGATACGCCTCCGCCGGCCAGAACGTCTCTTCGGCAACGACCTGCGTGACGATCGGTGCCGGATAGGTCATCTCGGCCATCAACTCGGCGATCAGATGCTCGGCGACCTGCTTCTGCTTTTCGTCGTGATAGAAGATCGCCGAACGATATTGCGTGCCGACGTCGTTGCCCTGCCGGTTCAGCGTGGTCGGATCGTGAATCGAGAAGAACACGATCAGCAATTCTTCATAGCTGACGATGTCCGGATCGTAAGTCAGGCGCACCACCTCGGCGTGGCCGGTATCGCCTTCGCAAACCTGCTCGTAACTCGGGTTATCGACCTGACCGCCCTCATACCCTGAGACGACGCGCTTCACGCCGTCGAGCTGCTGGTAACAAGCCTCGAGACACCAAAAACAACCACCGGCCAAGGTGGCGACTTCGGTGTGGGCATCGTTGGGGGAATTCGTCTGCTCTGTCATCGTGACCTCGCTTGTCGACTTCGGACGGCGCGCGACCCGCGAAATCCGGGGAATTTTGCGGCAGCGCACCAAAAAACGCACCAAACAAATAGGGCGGGCGATCACCATCGATCGCCCGCCCTATTGTCGCGCAGAAATTCCGCGATTGGCGCAAATAACCCTTCTCGCCCATCGTCTCCCGCACGCAACCGTGCATTCGGTTTTCCGTCCTGCTTCCCTTCGTGCTTTCCGTCCCGCGAGGCACTCGGCCTTGGCTCAGCCTTCCAATTGCGTGATCAGCGGGTGCAGCAGACGCGCACCCACACGCGCCGTCAATCCATCGCGGTCGTACGTCGGGTTGTACTCGGCAATATCGGCCACACGCAGTTTGCCCGAACGGCGGACCACACCGATGAGCGTCTCGACCACTTCGAACGCCACGCCGTGCGCCGCCGGTGCCGACACGCCCGGGGCCTTCTCGCCCGGCAATACATCCATGTCGATGGTCAGATAGACGTGGCTCACGCGGGCGAGCTTCTTCTCGAGCCGTTCGCACATTTCCGGCAGACGATGCGCCAGCATTTCCGAATCGAGCCAGAAGTCGACATCCAGCGCCTTCGCACGTTCGAACAGTGCGTCGGTGTTGCTGTACCGGCTCACGCCGAGACACGCGTAATGGAACGGCGCCTGACGCCCGGCGAGCAGCTGCGAGATCTGCCAGAACGGCGTCCCCGAGCTAGCCGTCGGCTGTGCGCGCAAGTCGAAGTGCGCGTCGAAATTGAGGATCAGGATCGGCTCGTCGCGCAGGCGGTCGCCGAAGTGTTCGGCGATGCCCAGGAACGTACCGTAGGCGATTTCGTGACCGCCGCCGAGCACCACCGGACGCGCGCCCGCGGCCAGCACTTCGGCCACGCGATGGCCGAGAGCGGCTTGCGCCGCTTCGAGCCGGTCGTCGGCGCACACGATGTTGCCGCCGTCGAACACGGCCGGCGTGCCCTGCACGGGCAGGCTCGCCAACGCCCGGCGCAGCATGTCGGGGCCAGCTACCGCGCCCTGACGCCCGTGATTGCGGCGCACGCCTTCGTCACTGCAAAAACCCAGGACGACAGCGCCGCCTGCAACCTGCGCCGCATCGTAGTCGCGAAGCACCTGATGCAGACGCAGCGTGTGACCGGCCTCGCCAGTATCCACACGGCCTTGCCACACCGTTCGATCGATTGTCATACGTGTACCTGCCTTGCCCTTACCGTGCGATAACTGCTTGCAGAAACTCACGCGTACGCGCTTCATGCGGTGCGGTGAAAATCTGTTCGGGCGCGCCCGCTTCGATGATGCGGCCCTGATCCATCACGACGACCACATCGGCCACTTCGCGAGCGAACCCCATTTCGTGCGTCACGACCAGCATGGTCATGCCGTCGTTGGCGAGCGCCTTCATCACTTGCAGCACTTCACCCACGAGTTCCGGATCGAGCGCCGACGTCGGCTCGTCGAAGAGCATGACCTGCGGCTGCATGGCCAGCGCACGCGCAATGGCCACGCGCTGTTTCTGACCGCCCGAGAGCGTGCCCGGGAACACGTCGGCCTTGGCGGCGAGCCCCACTTTGGCGAGCAACTCGCGCGCCAGCTTCTCGGCTTCCGCGCCCTTCATGCCGCGCAGCTTCTTCGGTGCCAGCGTGACGTTCTCGAGCACCGTCAGATGCGGGAACAGGTTGAACGACTGGAACACCATGCCCACTTCGGTGCGCAGTTCGTTGAGCGCGTTCTCGTTCATCATCTTGCCGTGATCGACAAGCTTCTTGCCGACGATCTCGATGGTGCCCTGCTCGGCCGTCTCCAGCCCGTTGCAGCAGCGCAGGAACGTGCTCTTGCCCGAGCCGCTCGGCCCGATGACCACGACCACCTGACGTGCATCGACTTCGAAGTCGATGCCCTTGAGCACCTGATGGCTGCCGTAGGCCTTGCCCAGCCCTTCGATCTTGAGAATCGGCGCGCCGATGTCTTTCTTCACATTGCTCATTGCACGGCACCTCCGGCACGCAGGGACTTCTCGGCGCGCTGCAACAGCAGCGTGGTGGCACCGGTCAGAATCAGATAAACAAACGCAATCGCCAGATACACTTCCAGCGAGCGGTACGACACGCTGATGATCTTCTGGCCTTCGTGCATCACGTCGTGAATGGTGAGCAACGACACGAGTGCCGAGTTCTTGATCAACGCGATGAATTCGTTACCCAGCGGCGGAATCATGCGCACGATCGCTTGCGGCAGAATCACCGAGCGCATGGCCATGCCGTAGGGCATACCGAGCGAGCGGGCAGCTTCCATCTGGCCGCGCTCGATCGACTGGATGGCGCCCCGCACGATTTCCGAGACGTAGGCACCGCTATAAATGCCCAGACCCAGCACACCGCACAGGAACGCCGGCAGCAGAATGTTGAACTGCGGCAGGCCGAAGAACAGGATAAAGAGCTGCACCAGCAGCGGCGTGCCACGAATGAACGTGACGTAAATGGTGCAGATGCCGTAGCGGATGCGATGCGCCGGATTCAGGCGCCCCATGCCGACCAGCAAGCCCAACACGCAGCCCAAGGCCAGCGCGCAGACAGTTACCTCGACGGTAACGAGCGCGCCGTGCGCGAGGTCCTGCCAGTTTGCCCACACCGGCGAAAAATCGAGTTCCATGCGTACTCCGTCAGTTACTCTACTGCTTTATTGCGACTTACTTGCCACCGCCAACCTGCGACCGGACAACATATCCGCCCGGTCTCAGGTCATAGCGGCTTGCGAACTTACTTCGACGTGCCGAAGTACTTGGTCACCAGTGCGGCGTAGGTGCCGTCGGCACGAATCTTTTCCAGCGCCTGGTTCATTTCGTTGGTCAGCTCGGTGTCGCTCTTGCGCACGGCAAAACCGTAACGCTCGATCGTCAGCGTCTTGTCGAGCACCTTCACGCCCGGACGTGCCTTGGCGTACAGCAGCGCCGCCGGCTTGCCGGTCACGGCAGCGTCAGCACGGCCGATTTCCACCAGGTTGAACATTTCCTGGTTCTTCTCGACTTCCACGCGCTGCACCTTCGGATAGTTTTCCGTCAGGAACTGCACCGACTTCGTGCCCACCTGCACCGACACCTTCTTGCCGTTCAGATCGGCCGGCTCTTTGATGGTGTTGTTGTCAGCCTTGACCATGATGGCCAGACCGCCGGTGTAGTACGGGTGCGTGAAGTTCACGACCTTCAGGCGCTCGTCGGTGATGTAGATGGCCGAGGCGGCCACATCGACGCGCTTCGATTGCAGTGCCGGAATCAGACCCTTGAAGTCGATGTCGGTCCATTCGACCTTCTTGCCCATGGCCTTGCCGAGTGCTTCGATCATTTCCACGTCGAAGCCGGTGCGCTTACCGTTTTCCACGTATTCGAACGGCGGGAAGGTGGCATCGGTGGCGACACGCAGCACGTCGTCAGCGGCAAAAACCTTGCTCGAACACGTGACGGCCAGCGCCATCGTGAACAGAATGTGACGCAATTTCATCTGGTACTCCTCGTGTAGTCTCGGTCGGGTAACCGGTTAAAAATATTGCAATCGGTTCGAAATACGCTCGGCTGCCGCCACGGTCAGGCGGATCAGCTCTTCGTGGCGCTGAGCCACGCGCACGGCCGGCGCCATCAGCGTGATGGTGCCCTCCAGGCGTTCTTTGGCGGCAAACACCGGGGCCGACACGCCCCAGACGCCGAAATCCACTTCGCTCTCGGACACCGCATAACGCTGCTTGCGAATCTCTTCGACCTGCGCAATCAGACGCTCCTGTGCGACCGGCTGGCCAGCCAACTGACGGCCGATCAGGGTTTCGCGGGTCGCTTGCGGCAGGAAGGAGAGCAAGGCCTTGGCCGAGGCGCCGTGCACCAGCGGATGGGCGCGGCCCTTCGCGAACGAGCAACGCAGCGATTGCTCGCTCTCGTGCATGTCGAGGCAGACCACCTGACCGTTGGCGGCGACCAGCAGGCCGACGGTCTCGCCGGTGCGCTGCACAAGGGCGTCGATTTCTTCACGCGCCTGCGTGACAAGATGCGAGTTGTGGTCGAAACCCCACGCCAGTTGCACGCCGACCGGACCCGGTTCATACAACGCCTCATGGGCGTGTTCCTGCACCAGCCCCCATTTCTTCAGGGGTACGAGGTGGCGGTAAACCGTGGAGAGCGGCAGGCTCGTCTGCGCGGCGATCTCGCGTGCCGCGATCGGGCGTCCGTGACGCGCTACGGTCACGAGGACCTGTAAAACGCGTTCGGAGACCGAGTGAGCTTCGGTGGTGTCCATCGTCCTAAAACCAGAAAAAAGCAAAAAAATCGGCGGGGTTGAACGCCGATGACGACATGGGCGTATCTTGCGAGGAAATTCCCAAAGTAAAAAATCAAATTCCCACGGGATGGTAACAAAATGGGAATTTACTCATAGGGATTTTCCCTTATGCATTGCGTAAGCGACACAAGCAAAAACGCCAAACCCCTTGATTCACAAGGGGTTTGGCGTTTTACAGAGTAATTTGAAGAAGTCCTCTGATTATCGACTGACAGTTGGGATTTGCCCGTCCTCCGGTTTCGATAGCCACGCAGTGAGAATCGGTTTTTGCACTTTCCCAAGCGCACTTTTCGGCAATGTGTCGAGTATCACCACCCGGCGAGGCAACTTGAAGCGTGCGATGCGTGTGCCGAGGTAATCGAGCACGGCCTGCGGCGTCACTTCGGCCGACGAACCCGCCGCCGGTGCAGCGACGATGGCGGCGACCGGCACCTCTCCCCAACGCTCGTCGGCCACGCCCACCACAGCCGCTTCGAGTACGCCCGGGCAATCCACCAGTGCGTTTTCGATTTCCGCCGGATAGATGTTCTCGCCGCCCGAGATGATCATGTCCTTGCTGCGCCCGACCACTTCGAAGCAGCCGTCCTCGCGTAAGCGCGCCAGGTCTCCCGAGCGGAACCAGCCCTCGACGAACGACGCATGTTGCGGGGCACGCCAGTATTCGCGCATCACGTTCGGGGCGCGGATGAGAATTTCGCCGACCTCGCCCGGCGCGACCTCGTTGCCCGTGGTATCGGCCAATCGCACTTCCACCGCCGGACACGCACGGCCCACGGCTCCCGGATGGTCCTTCGCTTCGCCGAAGCGCAGTGCAATCGACACCGGACCGGTCTCGGTCGCGCCATACACCTGCCCCAGCGGAATGCCGCGCGTGTGAAACGCGTCGATCGCCGATAGCGGCACCACGGACGAGCCGGCCATGACACCGCGCAGCGACGACAGATCGGTCGTCAGCCACGCCGGATGCAGTTGCACCGCGCGCATGGTGGCGGGGACCATCAACGAGAGTGTGGGTCGCTGCGACGCCACATCGGAAAGCCATGCCGCCGGATCGAAGCGCGGGTGCAACGTGACACTCGCCCCGCGCAGCAACGCCGGCAACGTCTGAATGCAAAGTCCCCCGACGTGAAACATCGGCAGCGTCGACAACACGTGATCGTCGGCGCGCATGTCGTGCGCCCACCAACTGGCTTCGGCGTTGGCGAGCAGGCCCGCCTGCGTATGCAAAGCGCCTTTCGGCTCGCCGGTTGTGCCCGACGTGTAAGCCAGCAGCACAGGTGCATCCGGCGCGACGTCGGGATACACCACCGGCTTGATCGAAGGCACGGCGATCAAGCCTTCGATCGGCGCAATGGCCGGTGGCGGCAGATCGGTGATGGCCTCTTGTTCGAGCGCGTCGCGAATCTCGCGCGCCGCGTTGCGATGCTCGGCGTCGAACCACAGCACGCGCACGCCCGCGTGACGCACGATGGCAGCAAGTTCCGGCACTGCGAGCCGGAAGTTCAGCGGCAGAAAGATCGCACCGGCGCGCGCACACGCAAACAGCAGCGCGATCTGCAATTCGTCGTTGAGACCGAGGCACGCAATGCGATCTCCCGGGGCGATACGCCATGTCTCGCGCAGATGTCCGCCCACACGCTCGATGCGTCGCCACAGGGCGGCGTAGTCGGTTTCTTCAGCCTGCTGTCCCACACCGCAACGCAGCGCCAGCCGCTCGGGCGTGGCGCGCGCGTGACGGGCAAGCGCTTCTACAAAAGGCGTCAACTTGTCCTCCGTGACAAGAGGTGTTTCAGCTTGCACAGTGCCGCTTTTTGGTGCGACTTATTGGTGCAACTTGTTCGTGCGGCTTATTCGTCGCGTTCGCCCGGTTCGTAAAGCGCTTCACGCCCGATGCGATCGAGGCAGAGTTCGGCCGTCCACGGCAGCATCAGCGCGCCGCAACGCGAGTCGCGATACATCCGTTCGAGCGGCAGCGTCTTGAGCATCGACTGCCCGCCGCACGTGCGAATCGCCAGACGGCACATCTCGTTAGCGTTCTCCATGATCGTGTATTGCGCAGCGTAGGCACGCAGGCGCGCTTCCTTGCCCGGGTCGGCGCGGCCGTCCTGCAACGCGCGCAGGAAAAGCGCGCGCGTCTGCTCCAGCATGATGTGCATCTGCGCCACCGCGATCTGCTTGGTCGGATACATCCGGCGCTTGATCGGTGCACCCATGCCCTCGGCTTCGCCGCGCAGGTATTTCACGGTGAAATCATAGGCCGCCTGCGCGATGCCCATGTAAGTGGGCGCGAGCGTCATGAACATGTGCGGCCAGCGGCTCGCCGCCTGATAGTAGACACCGCGCGGCATCAGTTGCAGCTCGTCCGCCACGAACACGTCTTTGAACAACAGCGTGCGCGAGACTGTGCCGCGCATGCCCAGCGGGTCCCAGTCACCGGTGACCGTCACGCCCGGCGCGTCGCCCGGCACGGCGATGTACATCGTGTCCTTCATCGACAACTCGGGCTTGTCTTCGGTACAAAGCACACCGTAATAGTTGGCAGCGCCCGAGAGCGACGCGAAGATCTTGCGCCCGTTGATCATCCAGCCGCCATCGACCTTGGTGGCCGTGGTGCCGAACGGGGCCTTGCCTGCGGCGGCCGCGCTGCCTTCGGAGAACGGTTGTGCGTAGACCGCACCGTCTTTCGTCACGCGCGCGAAATGATGCTCGCGATAGCGGGCGTGTTCGACGCGCTGTTCCTCGGTCATGTCGAGATCGTCGGCCAGAATGCCGGTCCACATCATCGAGCACGTATGCATGTTGAACGTGAGCGCGGTGGCACCGCAGTGACGGCCGAGTTCTGCCGACACCATCATGTACGTGGCGAAGTCTGCCCCCAGCCCGCCGTGCGCTTCGGGAATGCAGAGCTTGAGCAGCCCGGCGGCGCGCATGTCGTCGTAGTTCTCGAACGGGAACGTGGCTTCACGGTCCCAGCGGGCGGCGCGCGGCGCGAGCGACTCGCGTCCCACCTGCTCGGCGAGCGCCAGCAGACGACGTTGCTTGTCGGTGAGCGGATAGTGTTCGCCGACGATCGAAGGGGGCTGATAGGCCACGGTTGTCTCCTAGAGTGTTGCGAGGAAAGCGCGCACTTCGGCGTCGAACGGCGCCGCATGCGTCAGATTCATCAGATGGCCCGCGCCGGGCAGGCAAACGTAGCGTGCATTGGCAATCGATTCCGCCATGCGCGCCATCACCTTCGGCGGGGCATTCGTGTCGTGTTCGCCGGCAATGAGCAGTACCGGCACGGTGAGACGCGCGAGCGCCGAACGTTGCTCAAAACCGACGAGCGCCTGCAACGCCGCGCGATACGCGTCGGGCGTGAGTGCGCCCATGGCGTCCACGGCAATGGCGTGGGCGCTTGCACGTGTCGCGTCGTCAGGCTCGCCCAGCATGCCGGGCACGATGGCTTCGGCCATCTGGCGCAGTGTTTTGCCCGCATCGAGCGGCGCGGTGCGCTGACGCACGAACTCACGCTGAAAGTCACCGTCCGGTTTGCCGAACGCGGGCGATGTGCCACAGAGCACCAGCGCCGCCACGTCGTGCGTGAACGGTTCGCCGCGCGCCATCAATTCCTGCGCCACCATGCCGCCCATGCTGTGCCCGACGAGCACGAAGCGCGAGGCACCTGACGCTGTCAACGTATCGAGCAAGGCGCGCAGGCTGTCGGCCAGCGCCGCCATCGTGGCGGTTGCGGGCATCGGGCTCTCGCCGTAGCCGGGCATGTCCCAAGCAACGACGCGATGCCCGTCGCGGGTAAAGGTGTCGAATTGCGACGGCCAGACGTTGCGATTGCCGCCAATGCCGTGCAGCAGCACCAGCGTCAGAGGGCCATCGCCCGCTGATCCGAAGGCGGGCGTCGGTGTGCTGGCGGCCGTCATGCGAACTCGCCTTGCAGCAGCCCGTCGCGTACGACGACGTCGCCGTCGAGCGCAATGGTGCAGCGGCGCAACGGCAGGTCAAAGTGACCCAGCGTATGACGCCCTGCCACCTCATTCGCGCCGGTCGAATAGAGGAAGTTACCGGCGAAAGCGCGTTGCTCGGTGCCGTTGCAGTCGCGCTTGTCGTAACAGGCGAGCGCATCCCAGCGGGCGCGTTGGTTCAAACCGAAACCGACATGCGACACCGCATAGGCGTCACGGTCGCCCCACGCGGCGAAGTACTCGCGCATGAGATCGACGTCGACGCCTTCGCCCTCGATCTCGACGACGTAATCGTCCTCGACCGTGAGCGCAATGCGGTCGCGCAAGTACTGTTTGAACGTGAGATTGATGTCGCCAGGTGCCAGCACGAGTTGGCCGTTGACGCTGTGCGCGGCGGGGAATGCCAGCGCGAGACCACCCGGCCAGTGCGCGACCTGCCCCGGTTTGGCACACCAGCCCCAGACGCCGCCGACGCGTGCGTCACGCAAACTGATGCGCAAATCGGTACCGGCGTTCGAGGTGACGTGCATTTCTGCTGCACTGCGCAAACGCTTGATCGCGGCGCGCACTTTCGGCTCAAGGGCCGGGTCGGTGGCGCAGCGTTCCAGAATTTCGGGGTGTTCGTTCGAGACCATCAGCACGCGCGCGCCGCCACCCAGAATCTCGGGCAGTTCGGGGGCGTGCAGCAGCCCTTCCACAGTGCAGTCGACGACCAGCGCTGCCCCCTTGAGGGCCGCCACGACAGGGGCAAGCTGCCCCAGTGCATCGCTGGCGCCGGTGGAGCGCACAGGCACCGGCGCACTCACGCGCGGGCTCGGTACGACCAGTCGGAAAGGCCTCGCGCCGAGCGCCTGCGCGGCGAGTTCGGCTAATTCCACATTGACAGGCCGGGATTGCGTTTCAGCTACAATCGCCACCACATCACCGGGTTGTATGTCGCAGCGCCGCAAGGTCTCGGCAAATACGTCGATCCACTTATGCTCGATTCGCTCGATCAGCATATCGTCTCCTGAGCGTCTGACCTCCCGCTTGCCAGGGGCCCATGCTCCGTGGCACATCGTCGGCCGTCACGCGTCTTGTCGATCTGTTGTTCGTGCCATAGTATATGAATATTCATACAAATCAACCCGATCAAATTTGCCCGACGGGAGTGCAGGGACAGTGAACGCCAAACGCGCCACGGCGCCAGATTTCGACAACGCCGCCTTTCGCCAGGCACTCGGGCAATTTGCCACGGGCGTCACGGTCATTACCACGCGCGCCGACGACGGCTCGCTCATCGGTATTACGGCAAGCTCCTTCAATTCGGTGTCGCTGACGCCGCCGCTCATTCTGTGGAGCCTCGCCACGCGCGCGGGCAGCATGCCGGTGTTTCGCGAGAACTCGCACTACGCCGTGAATGTACTGGCGGCCGATCAACTCGACATCTGCCAGCGCTTTGCCACGATGAAGGGCGATCGCTTCGCGGGTGTGCCGTACACGCTCTCGGCGTCGGGCACGCCGGTGCTCGACGGGGCGCTCGCGTGGTTCGAGTGCCATAACCGCAGCCGCTACGACGAAGGCGATCATGTCATCTTCGTGGGTGAAGTGGAGCGTTGCGGGGTACACGCCGATGTGGCCAATCGCATGCCGCTCGTCTTCCACGCCGGTGGCTTCCACAAGCCGCAGTCGCTCGGGTAGTGCGGGTCATGGGAGCCGGCGTGCCGTTTGTCGACGACTATCTGGCGTATCTGCTCGCCCGCGCGAGTGCGCTCGTCTCCGATGAGTTTCATCGTGAAGTCGCGGCGGCTGGCTTGGGGGTATCGGAGTGGCGCGTATTGGCCACGCTCTCCGACGGGCAGGCGCGCACCATCAACCAACTGGCAGATATCGTGCTCGCCAAACAGCCGACGGTGACCAAGGTCATCGACCGGCTAGAGGCGACCGGCGACGTGGTGCGCGGCGAAAGCCCGACCGACCGTCGCCAGTCGCTCGTCTCGCTGACCGACGCAGGTCGCGCGCGCGTTGCGCCGCTGCTGGTCAGTGCGCGCCGCCATGAAGCCGGTGTGCTCGCACGCTTCGGCGCCGAGCAGTCGTCGCAACTCAAGGACACGCTGCGCCGGCTCATCGACGAAATGGCACGCTGACGCTTCCGTCTGCGCCTCGCTCAAGCCACAACATTCTTCTGCTTGGGTCCGTTCCGGATCTGACACAGCGCCTTCCCAAACAACCGGGCGTCATTCGTTATAAATTCGACCACATCGCGATATTGTCGAATTTTCTGCCGAATAATCCACAAAAGCGTTTGTACGGCGGCGAATTCGGTCACCGCGGCCAGCGAATACGCAAGCACTTGCAACACGAATTCTTCTAAGATGCCCTGTATCGAATCTTGTATTTGAGCAAGGCCATGACCGCACCTCACAACCACCGCACCGACACACGTCGCGTGTGGGATATCAGCCCTCCGCTCTCGGCCGACACACCGGTCTGGCCGGGCGACACGCCGTTTTCGGAAGAAGCGGTGTGGCAGATCGGCCCCGGGTGCCCCGTCAATGTCGGACGCATCACCTTGTCGCCGCACACGGGCGCGCATGCCGATGCCCCGCGTCATTACGACGAGGACGGTGCGTGCATCGGTGAAGTGGCGCTGGACACCTATTTGGGGCCGTGCCGCGTGATTCATTGCCTCGGCGCATCGCCGGTGGTCACGCCCGACATGGTTGCGGGCCAACTGGTAGACGTGCCGCCGCGCGTGCTGCTGCGGACTTACCAACAAGCGCCCGTGTCTCATTGGGACAGCGCGTTTTGCGCCGTCGCGGCCGAAACGATCGATCTGCTCGCCTCGCACGGTGTGAAGCTCGTCGGCATCGATACGCCGTCGCTCGATCCGCAGGAAAGCAAAACGATGGACGCGCACCATCGCATTCGCGCACATCGCATGGCGATTCTCGAAGGGCTCGTGCTCGATGCGATTGCCCCGGCCGATTACGAATTGATTGCGCTGCCGCTCAAGTTCATGCGACTGGATGCGAGCCCCGTACGCGCGGTCTTGCGCTCGCTTACCTGAAACACCTGACAAACACACACAGAGCCACGCGCGGTCCTTCTCAAACGGATGAAATGAAGGACTGACGCGGGCCGTACGAAGGACATCGTCGTCACGCGGCGAACCCGCCGAGCGTGGTGACGATGACCTTGCACTTCACAAACCTTTTCGATTTTTAACGCATTGTCTTTATTCATTACCTGACACCATGACGTCTTCCCGCAATGACTGTTTGGCCCTCGACGCGGCCGATCCGCTTGCCCCGCTGCGCGCGCAATTCGACCTGCCGCAGGGCGTGATCTATCTCGATGGCAACTCACTCGGTGCGCGTCCGATCGCCTCGGCCAAGCGCGCGCAAGAAGTGATTACCGGTGAATGGGGCAACGGCCTGATTCGCAGCTGGAACGATGCCAACTGGTTTGCGCTGCCGCGCACGCTGGGCGATGCCATGGCACCGATCGTCGGCGCAGGCAAGGGTGAAGTGGTGGTGACCGACACGACGTCGAGCAACCTCTTCAAGGTGATGGCTGCTGCGCTCGACGCGCAACGCACGCGCGCACCGCAACGCAAGGTGGTCGTCTCCGAGCGCAGCAACTTCCCGACCGATCTGTACATCGTGCAAGGCCTCACGCGCCTGCTCGACGACGGCTATTCGCTGCGCCTGATCGACTCGCCCGCCGAGCTGGCAGGCGCGTTGGGCGACGATGTGGCCGTGGTGCTGCTCACGCACGTGAACTACCGCACGGGCGCGATGTACGACATGGCGGCTCGCACGGCCGAGATTCACGCCGCTGGCGCACTCGCCGTGTGGGACCTGTGCCACTCGGCCGGTGCTGTGCCTGTCGACCTGAACGGCGCGAACGCCGACTATGCGGTGGGTTGCACGTACAAGTATCTGAACGGCGGCCCGGGCTCGCCCGCATTCGTGTGGGTGAACAAGCGTCATCAGGACACGTTCTGGCAACCGCTGTCGGGCTGGTGGGGTCACCGCACGCCGTTTGCCATGACACCGGAATACACGCCGGACGACGGCATCGGCCGTTACCTCTGCGGCACGCAGCCGATCGTTTCGCTCGCCCTCGTGCAATGCGGTCTGGATATCTTTGCGCAAACGTCGATGGATGCCCTGCGCCGCAAGTCGCTGGCCCTCACCGACCTGTTCATCAAACTGGTGGAAGAACGTTGCGCCGAGTTCCCGCTCACGCTGGTGACGCCGCGTAACCACGCCGACCGCGGCTCGCAGGTGAGCTTCGAGCATCCGGAAGGTTTTGCCGTGATTCAGGCCCTGATCGCCCGTGGCGTGATCGGTGACTACCGCGAGCCGCGCATCATGCGCTTCGGTATGACGCCGCTGTACACGAGCTTTGCCGACGTGTGGGACTCGGTCGAGATTCTGCGCGACGTGCTCACCACCGGTTCGTGGGACAAGCCCGAATTCCATCGCCGTGGCACGGTGACCTAAGCAGGAGCAGTACGCATGACAAAGACCTCTACCCCCGCCAGCAACGTGCATGACCTCCCGGGCAAGGCGCCACAAGCGCCTGATGCGCCGCAGGGCGGGTGCCCGTTCGGACACGGCGCATCGGCCGATACACCGGCGGCGGGCAGTGCTGCTGCGACCTCGGCGGCTGGATCGGCCGGTGACTCGCAATGGCACGACGCCAAGCTCGATTTTTCGAAGAGCATGAGCTACGGCGACTATCTGTCGCTCGATCCGATCCTCAATGCGCAACATCCACGCTCGACCGATCACAACGAGATGCTGTTCATCATTCAGCATCAGACGAGCGAGTTGTGGATGAAGCTGGCGCTCTACGAGTTGCAGGCTGCGCGCACGGCGGTACACAACGACGCGCTGCCGCCTGCGTTCAAGATGCTCGCTCGTGTGTCGCGCATTCTTGAGCAGTTGGTGCAGGCGTGGAGCGTGCTCGCGACGATGACGCCGTCGGAGTATTCGTCGATGCGTCCGTCGCTGGGTAGCTCATCAGGCTTCCAGTCGTACCAGTACCGCATTCTCGAGTTCATGCTGGGCAACAAGAACGCGGCGATGCTCAAGCCTCACGAGCATCGGCCGGACTTGTTCAAGCTAGTGGAAGCGGCACTGAACGCGCCGTCGTTCTACGACGAAGTGGTGCGATTGCTGGCGCGTCGCGGCTTTGCGATTTCACCGGAGCGGCTCGATCGCGACTGGACGTCGCCGACGCCACACGACGAGAGCGTGGAGGCGGCTTGGCTTGAGGTCTATCGAAACCCGTCACAGCACTGGGAACTGTACGAGATGGCCGAGGAACTGGTCGATCTCGAAGATGCGTTCCGTCAGTGGCGCTTCCGGCACGTGACGACCGTCGAGCGCATCATCGGCTTCAAGCAAGGGACGGGGGGCACGAACGGTGCACCTTATCTGCGCAAGATGCTCGATGTGGTGCTGTTCCCAGAGCTTTGGCACGTGCGTACGTTGCTGTGAAGTTGCCGTGAAGTTGTTGTAATGCGGCTGTGAAGTTGTTGATGCCGGTGGCGTTGCTGCCGGCATTGTTTTATCGACGGCCCGGATCGTGCTGTCTGACGTCCGGGCCGTGGCGATTTGGCGATTTGGTGATTTGGTGATTTGGTGATTTGGTGATTTGGTGATTTGGTGATGTGGCGATTTGGCGATTTGGCGATTTGGCGATTTGGTGATGTGGCGATTTGCGAATTACGCCTGCCCTGTCAGGCGCGCCGCCAGTTGCTTCAATCGCGGGCCGATTTCGTCGCGGAACATCGCGTCGGGAATCGATGACGACGGACCGCTGCAACTGATGGCCAGCCACCGGTTTTGCCGCACGTCGCGCAGCGGGACCGCCACCGCATTCACCCCCTCGTGCCACTCGCGAAACGAGTAGCAGCAGCCTTCGCGCTTGTACGACTCCAGCCCCTTCTCCACGCTCGCCTCCAGCGCAGCCCAGCCGATATTGCGCAGCGCTGCCGGGTTGGTGTCGTAGGCATCGTGCAGGTCGGCTAGCATCGTCTCGCGCTCGGTCGGCGTCATCACCGCGAGGTAGACGCGCCCCATCGAACTCGTCAGCATGGACAGGCGCGAGCCTGCCGTCAGCCCCAGCGTGAGATGCGCGGCGTCGCTGCGGATGGTTTCGAGATACATCATGTCGAGCCCCTCGCGACAGCCGAGTGAAATCGAACACCCCATTTCCTTCGCCAGCGCGCGCATGTGGGGACGTGCGAGCGTCAACATGTCGGTGCCGTTTAGGAAGGCGTAACCGAGTGCCAGCACACCGGCGTCGAGTGCATATTTGCCGAGATCGACGTCGTAACGCAGATATCCCAGTTCGGTGAGCGTGTAAGCCAGACGGCTCACGGTCGCCTTTGGCAACCCGGTGCGCGCCGCAAAGTCGCGGTTGCCGAGCAATGCGTCGTCGGGACCGAAGGCCCGCAGTAGTTCAAGACCCCGCGCGAGCGCCGTCACGAACTTGCGCTCATCATGCGACGGCGGCACACCATGCGCCGGCGCCCCGGCAAAGGCAGACAAAGACGTTTTGACCACAGCCATCGCACACTCCGCGTCAAGAAATAAAGGACGGCCGGTGCACGCACCAGCCGTTGCCCGACAAAAAACTTTAGTGTTAAACTAACTTCGATTTCAGAACATTGTTCCGCATTGCGGAACTTTCGTCAAGACGTCGATTTCCGCAAACTCGCTGAATCGACACAGGTCGCGAGACTGTTTTTCGAGGACATCGGAGGAGATAGGTCATGGCAGGCAACGCACAATTTCATTGGGAAGATCCGCTGTTGCTCGACGCACAGCTCACCAGCGACGAGCGCATGATTCGTGACGCCGCTGCGGCGTACTCGAACGACAAGCTCATGCCGCGCGTGCTCGAGGCATTCCGTCACGAACGCACCGACGCCGCGATCTTCCGCGAAATGGGTGAGATCGGCCTGCTCGGCCCGACGATTCCCGAAGAGTATGGCGGCCCCGGCCTGAGCTACGTGGCGTACGGTCTGATCGCGCGTGAAGTGGAGCGTGTCGACTCGGGTTACCGCTCGATGATGTCGGTGCAGTCGTCGCTCGTGATGGTGCCGATCTATGAGTTCGGCAGCGAAGCGCAGAAGCAGAAGTACCTGCCGAAGCTGGCCAGCGGCGAGTGGATCGGCTGCTTCGGCCTGACCGAACCGAACCATGGCTCGGACCCGGCCGGCATGATCACCCGCGCGAAGAAGGTCGCGGGCGGCTTTGAGCTGAGCGGCAGCAAGATGTGGATCACCAACTCGCCGATCGCCGACGTCTTCGTCGTGTGGGCGAAGCTCGCCGACGAGAACGGTGAAGAAAAGATTCGCGGCTTTATTCTGGAAAAGGGCTGGAAGGGTCTGTCGGCACCCGCGATCCACGGCAAGGTGGGTTTGCGCGCGTCGATCACCGGCGAAATCGTGCTGGATCAGGTGTTCGTGCCGGAAGAAAACCTGATGCCGGGTGTCTCGGGGCTGAAGGGTCCGTTCACCTGTCTGAACTCGGCGCGCTACGGTATCGCCTGGGGTGCCCTGGGTGCCGCCGAATATTGCTGGCACACGGCACGTCAATACGTGCTCGACCGTCAGCAGTTTGGCCGCCCGCTCGCTGCCAACCAATTGATTCAGAAGAAGCTCGCCGATATGCAGACCGAAATCACGCTAGGCCTGCAAGGCTGTCTGCGTCTGGGTCGCATGAAGGACGACGGCACGGCCGCGGTCGAGATCACCTCGATCATGAAGCGCAACTCGTGCGGCAAGGCCCTCGACGTGGCGCGTCTCGCCCGTGACATGCTCGGTGGCAACGGCATCTCGGACGAATTCGGCATCGCGCGTCACCTCGTGAACCTCGAAGTGGTCAACACGTACGAAGGCACCCACGATATCCACGCGCTGATTCTGGGCCGCGCCCAAACGGGTATTCAGGCGTTCTTCTGATCGTCTGCCGATCCTCTCGCAGGATCAAAAGCGCGAACCGCACGCGACGTGCATGCGGTTCGCGCTTTGCCCGGCTTGTCGGGTACGCGTCGTTCTCAGGCCGCGTGTTGCGGGCCGTCAATCCCCCGAGCAACGGCGCGTACCCGACAAGCCGTCATGCCGACTGAAAGGCAAGTGGCGGGCAAGGTATGGCGTGGACTGCATGGCCGGGCAAGAAGCCGGTGGAAGATCCCCATGCAAAACAAAAAGCCAGCTCTCTCGAGCTGGCTTTTTTGTGTCCGCCGGTGGCACCGCTACCGGTTGCGCACGGCCGATTACTTGTTCGGCTGCGGCGTCAGACGCAGGTACGGACGTACGGCCTTGTAGCCCTTCGGGAATTTTTCCTTGAGCACGGCTTCGTCCTTGAGCGACGGCACGATCACCACGTCTTCGCCATCTTTCCAGTTGCCCGGGGTGGCGACCGAGTAGTTGTCGGTCAGTTGCAGCGAGTCGATAACGCGCAGGATTTCGTCGAAGTTGCGGCCCGTGCTTGCCGGGTAGGTGATGATCAGACGCACCTTCTTCTTCGGATCGATCACGAACAGCGAGCGCACCGTCACGGTTTCGCTGGCGTTCGGATGGATCATGTCATACAGCTGCGAAACCTTGCGGTCAGCGTCAGCCAAGATCGGGAAGTTGACCGAGGTGTTCTGCGTTTCGTTGATGTCGCTGATCCAGCCCTTGTGCGACTCAGCATCGTCCACCGACAGAGCGATGGCCTTGACGTTACGCTTTTCGAACTCGCCTTTCAGTTTGGCGGTCAGACCCAGTTCGGTCGTGCACACCGGCGTGTAGTCGGCCGGGTGGGAGAACAGAACGCCCCAGCCATTGCCGAGGTATTCGTGAAACTTGATAGTGCCAACCGACGAATCCTGCTCGAAGTCGGGAGCGATGTCACCCAAACGCAAAGTCATTTACGGTCTCCTTGAGATCCTTCAACTGAGTGGGGTAAAGACTAAAGGATGCTAAGCTTTGCAAGAACGAATAAAAAATTGGTTGCAAATAAGAATTGGAAATATAGCGCCGCAACGGTTGTTGTTTTCTGGCAACGACACGTTGAAAGCGTTACGATAACCCCCATATCCAACCTTAGCCCTTTTTGCATTGACTCCCAAGGCAATCAGGTGACGACTTTGTCGCAAGTGCATACCAACAAGGAGAAGTTCATGACGGACATCAAAACCGTATTGGCTGACGCCGAAGACCTGCTCAAGCAAGCCGCGAACACGACCGGCGAACGGGCATCCGAGCTGAGCGACAAGGCCCTGGCGCTGCTCAAGCAAGCGAAGGAAAAAGCCTCCGACGTGCAAGTCGTCGTGGTGGAAAAGAGCAAGCAAGCGGCCCGCGTGACCGACGACTACGTGCACGATCATCCGTGGCAAGCCGTGGGCATCGCCGCCGGTATCGGCGTGGTGATCGGCCTGCTGCTCAACCGCAAGTAAGCGCTTGCCAGTCAGTGCCGCGTCGGCGCTTGCCGGCGCGAACGGTTCACAGCACCGCTGACTAGCTACCCGCTATTCACTATTCGCCCATTCAGTCTGAAGCGGAGCTCGCCTGACCCAGCGCCATCGCGCGAAGGTTCGGGCGGCCCGCCGAGTCCAGCCCATGACCGACAATGATCGCACGACCCCGCCGCGGCCCTCGCTGCGGCGTATCGCCGGCGCGTTGCTCGAGATCGTCCAGTCGCGCATCGAACTGATCGGCATCGAACTCACCGAGGAAAAAGAGCGCCTGATGGGTGTGGCCTTCCTTGGCCTTGCCGCGATGCTCTTTGGCGTTCTCTCGCTCGTCTCGCTGACCGCCCTGGTCATCGTGGTGTTCTGGGACACGTATCGTCTCCAGGCGATGACCGGTATTTTCATCGTGTATCTGCTGCTCGCCTTGTGGTGCGCAGTGCGCGCACGCAACATCCTGCGCGATGCCCCGATGCCGTTCGAGGCCACGCTGGCCGAGTTCGAAAAGGACCGCGACGCGCTGCGTCCGGACTGAAGGAGACCGCCCCGTGCCGCTAGAACCCAATCGCACCCGGCGCCAGCGCCCCTCGCGGCGCTCGCGTCACGACCTGCTGGCGATTCGCAAGGAACTGGTACTCACCCGTATCGCCGTCGAACGCGCCGAGTTGATTCAGGTAACGCACAACACCCGCGAACGCCTGCGCAATTTCCGCTGGATGCGCTATCTGCTGCCCGGCGGCCTATCGAAGCTCAGCGGCCTCGGTGGCCTTGGCGGGCTCGCCGGTTCAGGCCTCAAGCTCGGCGGCCTGCTTGAGCGTTACCCGCTCGTCAGCTCCGTTGCCTCCCTTGCACTGACCGGTTTGTCGCATACGCCGGTCGGGCGCGTCGTACGCCGTGGCCTCAAGTGGGGCGGCCTCGGTGTGCTGGCCTATCAAGGCTTCAAGATGTGGCAGCAATCGCAGACGCCGGGCGGTACCACCGATGGCGCCTCATCACCGGCAGCTACCACCGGGCAATCGAATGCGGCCGGGGGGGCGACTGCGACACGTACCACCAAGCCCGGCGCGAACGATGGCGGCGCACCGCCGCTCATTTAGTACGCTCGGCCGTAGCACGTTCGTCCTTAGCGCGCTCGTCCTTTCATCTCCCATGCTTTGAACCTGTCGGCCGACGCTTCGTGCGTCGGCCGATGTGTTTTCACACCATCGCCGAACTCACACGTCGCACGCCATCGCCACGCGTGGCCGCCCGTAAGCGTTGAAGGTGATGCGAATGCACCGTTCGTGGCCGCTGATCTCGATGTTTCCCGACAGCCATCCCCCCTTCTCGACACGCATGAATCCGTTTTCTTCGAATGCCACCACCGGCTGCTGGTAGAGCGACCATCTCGTCGTGATGTCCACACCCGCCGGTAGCGGGGCGTAGCGGGCGAGGTATCGCTCGCCGGCGTCGTGGCGATCGTTGAGGTTATCGTCGATGAACGTCACCCAGCCGCTGCCCCATTGCTCGCCATCGTGAGGGGCGATGGTCACCCGGCGGTGTCGCCCCAACGCTTCGGCTTTCGCCGTATTGATCGCGGCAAGCAGCGCGCGCGCCGTGATCTCGACCGCCACCCGATTGCGAACCGCCTGTATCGACGGCGCGGCCGCCATCATGGCGATCGCCAACACGGCCGTCACCACTACGCACTCCAGCAAGGTGATGCCGCGCGTACGCAGCGTACGATCGCCGACTACGATCATCGTCCCCTCCCCCAACCGCCCCAGCGGCCCCACTCTCCACGCCCTCCACGCCCTCCACGCCCTCCACGATCAATCCGGTCATTCCGCCCCTCGGGCGAAGAACGCTGCCAGACCGTCACCTCTCGCCAGTTGAGGCGACGCGACGTGAATACGGGCGCGGCCCCGCCGGAAACACCCTCCGGGACCACCACACGCCTGACCTCATAGATCGCCTGCAAGTACACGTTCGTGCCCGGCAGGTCGGCATACCCCACAGCACTGACCCGGTACCGGCGCGGCAAGGCATCCCGCTTCTCAGATTCACTCGGCACGATTGATCCGGCCGCTCGGGCACCAACGCCGATGGCGACGGCGAGTGCTTCCGGGGCATAAGCGATCCGCTCGACAAAGTACCGTCCGCGTGTCGATTCATTCGTCGCCTCGCGACTATCCCAGCGCATCGTCTGCCAGCGCCGCGTGCGATCCAGCGGCCAATCGATACGGTTCTCGGGCGCGAGGATGCCGTACGGGCCAGCGGTATCGTCTCGTGCCGAGGCAATGTCCACCGCATTTGCGTCATGTGTTAGCCAGTGCCGCGCCTCGGAAAGCGCGCCCTCTGCCGCCGCAAACGCGCGCGCCCGATCATTCGTGTATGCCGCGAAGCGCCCTGACAACTGGCGATGATGCGAGCCCGACGCCGCCAACGTCATGAGCGCCGCCAGCCACATCATGAGGAAGACGCCAACCACGCGGCCTCCTTGCCAAAGCCGCCGTCGTTGCGTCGATACGCAATGGCAGTAAACACTTGCAGGTGGAACTGACCCGCATCGGAAAGCCGCTTGTACATCCCCCCGCCAGACTTCGCGTCAAAGACCTCGACCACGCGTGCGATGCCTTTCTTCGCGCCCGCACGAGGCGCGCCACGCAGCACAAGTGAAAAAGCCACCGCCTCAACGTCTTCCCAATCGCGCATGCCAATCGGCACGAGCGGAGGCTTTCCTCGTGCACTTTTCACCGGATCAATCCAGAACATCCGTTCTCCGCCGATAACGCGACTGCCACCACCACGCACCCCCAATCGCACATACATCGCCTCGATACCCGCCACCAACACCTGTCCCGGCTTCAGCTTCGACGGCATTTTTTCCGGGTCGTTGTATCGGCAGAACAGCGACGGCGAGCCGTCCTCGCCCTTGGCGACATAGAAGATGTTGATGTGCCGGTCATTCGAGTAGAAGGTCGTTGGCGCGCGTTTCCCGCCGCAGTTCTGAATCGCTCCGTTACCGGGTTTCACACCGGCCCCGTGGTACTGCACTTCCATGAGTGCGCTCCCCTGCCAGCCCCGGCGTGGACATGTCTCAACGCTGCTCGCGCATTCGTCCGCGGCACGAAGCGAAACCCAATCACGCTTGCCTGTGAGTGGCGGCATCGCACCGCCTTCCATTGGGTCCCAGTTGCGATATCCCGCCATTTGGACGGCACGCGTGAGTTGCGTCAGCGCAAAGACGGCCCGTTGCTGTACGTCCAGCCGCGCGACTTGCACGCGCCAGAGCCTGAGGCCGGCGAGATAGATGGCGATGGCGGCCATCACCACCAACAACCCCAATGGCATCGCGAGCGTGAGTTCCAGCAGCGTAAATCCCCTCGCATGCCATGCGCGGGCGGGGCACCGGCGGCGACCCATGACGAGACGTCTCATGCCAGTTCCCCACTTTGCTGCGCATCGTCGGCAACCGCCGAAGCTTGCTGTGGCACACCGCCGACTGCCTGCCAGTGAGCAAATCCACCGGCACCGGCAAGCAGCACCGCCGACATGAACATCACTTCGAGCAACGCGGCGCCGCGCATTCGCGCGCGGTAGGCGCGGGTACGTCGCAGGCCCGCCAGCCTGCCGGGCGACGACACATTTCGCGGCTCGGCAGCCGCGGGCTTACGTGGCACCGGTAGCGCCGATGGCGCGGATAGTGCGGGTAGTGCTGCCAGCGCCGTCCGCCCGGCAGCGGGCCGGTTGACCGGCTGATCCGTAGGCCCGACGTGAGTTGCCCGTGCCGCATACGCCAATCGTTGCAGCGCGTTTTTCGACACATCTCGCGGCGTCATGACGACGACCCTGCGGCCATTCCCACGGGCCGCATCTCGCTGCGTCTTGCGGTCTGACCGGCGCTTTTGATGTCTGCGATCCTGTTGCATGCTTCGCTACCTCGTTGGCTGAATAACGCGTTCATCGTCGCTCCGCACACGTCTCACGCCAATCAGACACCACCGCAAAAACCACCGCTCGATACGCGCCCGCACTCCGCAAACACAGTGCGCCTCAGGGGCCACATCTGCACACCGCCGCATCCGTCCGGACATAAAAAAACGGCGACCAAAGTCGCCGTTCCTTCGCAAGCAAAAACCATCGAGACCACTGCGCACAGCAAAAACTACCGCTGCCCGCCGACCTCAACGTTTCGCCATCAGCCCTGCTTGAGCGTTTCGATCAACTCGACGTACGCCTGTTGCACGTCGTCTTTCGTCTTGCCCTTGAGCATTTCCCACGCGTCGTACTTGGCGCGGCCAACGAAATCCATCGCGCCCGGACGTGCGCCCGACACGTCGCCTTCCGTGCCTTGCTTATACAACGCGTAAATGCGCAGCAGCGTGAGATTGTCGGGGCGTTCGGGCAGCGTCTTGGACTGTGCCACTGCCTCGTCGAAACGGGCTTGAAGATCGCTCATGGTGTCTCTCCCTGGAAAAACGGTCAGCTTATAAGTGCACCGGGCGTCGATTGCCATCACTTGCCTACATTCGCGTGGACGCTCGGTGTGTTGCGAATACAACTGGGGCAAGGATAACGATGAAGCCTCACGCAAGGTAGAGGCCAGCGTAGAACCCTGCGTCTAAACCTCTCGGGAACTGTGAGCATTTCGCTCGCGTTGTATCACTACGTTACGCGCACGCACGCGTCAGGACGACACGCGAACGACCCCGCGCACCGCGCGTCGCCAACGCCACACGCGCGCGCAAATGAAAAACGCCCGGCGAGTTGCCGGGCGTCTCACACTACAAGTCTTGCAGGCTGGCGAGACAATCGCGCGCCGAAAATTTACATCGGCAAGACGTCTCGCAACGCCATTACGACACCATCACGACACGATCACGACACCATCACGACGCCGATGCTGCCGGTGCCGATGCGGCGTTGGCGTTCGCCGGGACCGTACGCTCTTCCCAACCACCGCCGAGCGCCTTGTACAGCGTCACGAGGTTGGTCCAGCGGGCCAGACGCGTTGCGATCAACGACTGCTGCGCCGTGTACAGCGAGCGCTGCGAAACCAGCGCGTTCAGGTAGCTGTCCACGCCATTACGGTAGCGCAGGTCCGAGAGCTTGTAGCTCTCGTCGCTCGCCTTCACGAGCGATTCTTGCGCCGACACCTGATCGTCGAGCGTGCCGCGTGCTGCCAGCCCGTCCGAGACTTCGCGGAATGCCGTCTGAATCGACTTCTCGTACTGCGCGATGTCGATACGCTTTTGCACCTTGGCCAATTCGAGGTTGGCGATGTTCTGCCCGCCCGCGAAGATCGGCAACGTGATGGTCGGCGCAAACGCCCACGCACCCTGGCCGCCCTTGAACAAGTTGCTCAACGACGCGCTCGCCGTGCCCGCGCTCGCAGTGAGCGAGATCGACGGGAAGAACGCCGCACGTGCCGCGCCGATATTGGCGTTGGCGCCCTTGAGCGTGTGCTCGGCCGCCGTAATGTCCGGGCGGCGCAGCAGCAGATCGGACGGCAGCCCCGCCGGCAGATCGGCCAACAACCCTTGCCCGTCGAGCGGACGCCCTGACGGCAGATCGGCCGGCAACGGCTGGCCGATGAGCAGCGTCAGCGCGTTCTCGTCCTGTGCGACCTGACGCGTGTACTGCGCAAAGTTTGCACGCGCCGTATCGACCGGCGTTTGCGCTTGACGCAGATCCAGCCCGGAGGCCGTGCCCACGTCAAAACTGCGCTTGGTCAGGTCGTACGACGATTGCTGGCTCTTGAGCGTGTCGGACGTGAGCTTGAGCAGTTCCTGATCGGCCAGCAACGTCAGATACGCCGACGCAACTTCCGACACCAGCGTGATCTGCGCAGCCTTCGCGTTGTCTTCGGTCGAGAGGTACGTCTCCAACGCCTGATCCTTCAGGCTCTGGATACGACCGAACAGATCGAGCTCATACGACGTGAAGCCCACACCGACCTGATAGCTGCGGCTGATGCCCGCGCGCCCCGACGACGACAGGTCGGCCGGCGAACGCTGCACCGAGCCCTGCCCTGCCACGCCAACGTTCGGCAGCAACGCCGCACGCTGGATCTGATACTGCGCACGCGCAGCATCCACGTTCAACATCGAGACTCGCAGATCGCGGTTGTTCTCCAACGCGATCTCGATCAGCTTCTGCAAACGCGGATCGGTAAAGAAGTCGCGCCAGCCCAGCTCGGCCGCGATGACCGCATTGCGATCGGTCGCGCCGTTCTGGTTGGCCGCACCAGGCGTTTTGTAAGCCGGGCCAGTGGGGAACGTCGTGGAGACCGGTGCCTCGGGCCGCTCATAGTGCGGTGCGAGGGTACAGCCTGCCAGGAACGCTGCCGCCAAGGCAATCGGCAATGCTTTGTGCTTCATAGGTCAGTTTCCTTCCTTGGCGGGGCCTTCGGGCGCGTCCGGTGCTTCATGACGGGCTTCCGGATGTTCCACGGTGTCCAGGTTTTCATGAGCGAAGCGCTTGCGCACCAGCACGAAGAAGACAGGCACGTAGTAGATCGCGAGGAACGTTGCCGCCAGCATACCGCCGATCACGCCGGTACCGATAGCGTGCTGCGAAGCCGAACCGGCACCGTTGGAAATCGCGAGCGGCAGCACCCCGAGAATGAACGCCATCGACGTCATCAGAATCGGGCGCAGACGCAGTCGCACGGCTTCCATCGTCGCTTCCATCAGTGTGCGGCCCTGCATTTGCAGATCCTTGGCGAATTCCACGATCAGAATCGCGTTCTTCGCCGACAGACCCACTGTCGTCAACAGACCCACCTGGAAGTACACGTCGTTCGACAACCCGCGCAGCGACGCAGCCAACAGGGCACCCAACACACCCAGCGGCACCACCAGAATCACCGAGAACGGAATCGACCAGCTCTCATACAACGCGGCCAGACACAAGAACACGATCAGAATCGAGATGGCGTACAGCGCCGGTGCCTGCGAGCCGGAAATGCGCTCTTCAAACGACAGCCCCGTCCACTCTAGACCGATACCCGGCGGGAGATCCTTCGCAATCTCCTCGACCGCCTTCATGGCGTCACCGCTCGACTTGCCCGGTGCTGGCATGCCCTGAATTTCCACTGCCGGCACACCGTTGTAGCGCTCCAGACGTGGCGAGCCGTAAGTCCACTTGCCGGTCGCGAAGGCCGAGAACGGCACCATCGTCCCGCTGGCGTTACGTACGAAGAGTTTGTTGATGTCCTGCGGCAGCATGCGGTCCTTCGCCTCTGCCATCACGTACACCTTCTTCACACGGCCACGGTCGATAAAGTCGTTCACGTACGACGAACCCCACGACGCCGAGAGCGTGTTGTACACGTCGGCAATCGACAGACCCAGCGCAGACGCCTTCTCTTCGTCGACGTCCACCTTGTACTGCGGTGTGTCGTCGAGACCGTTCGGACGCATGTTCGCAAGGTTCGGGTTCTTCGCCGCCGCACCCAGCATCTGGTTACGTGCCGCCATCAATGCATCGTGGCCGAGGCCCGCGCGATCTTGCAGTTCGAAGTCGATACCGCCCGCGTTACCCAGTTCAGGCACCGACGGCGGGTTGATCGCGAAGATCATGGCGTCCTTCACGCTTGCGAAAGCCTGATAGGAACGCGCAATCACGGCCTGCACCTTGAGATCGGACGACTGACGGTCTTCCCACGGACGCAGCATCGTGAAGGCCAGACCCACGTTCTGACCACGGCCGTTGAAGCCGAAGCCGGTCACCGTGAAGATCGAACGCACGGCGTCCTTTTCCTTCTCGAGGTAGTGCTTCTCGACCTGCTTCATGACTTCGAGCGTGCGCTCTTGCGTCGCGCCCGGCGGCAACTGCACCAGGTTGAAGAAGTAGCCCTGATCTTCATCCGGCAAGAAGGCCGTCGGCATGCGCACGAACAGGAAACCCACCGCCGCCACGATCACCACGTAGACGATCATCAGCGGTGCGCTGCGCTTGAGAATGCGCTCGACCTGGCTCTGATACTTCTTCGAACCCTTGTCGAACGTGCGGTTGAACCAGCCGAAGAAGCCGCGCTTCTCGTGCACTTCGCCCTTCTTGATCGGCTTGAGAATCGTCGCGCACATGGCCGGCGTGAGCACGATAGCCACCAGCACCGACAACGCCATGGCCGCCACGATGGTCAGCGAGAACTGGCGATAAATAGCCCCCGTCGAGCCGCCGAAGAACGCCATCGGCACGAACACGGCCGAGAGCACCAGCGCCACGCCGACCAGAGCACCGATGATCTGGTCCATGGCCTTCTTGGTCGCTTCCTTCGGACTCAGCCCCTCTTCGGCCATCACCCGCTCGACGTTTTCCACCACCACGATGGCATCGTCAACCAGCAGACCAATGGCGAGCACCAACCCGAACATCGATAGCGTGTTGATCGAGAAGCCTGCCGCACCCATGATGCCGAACGTACCCAGCAACACGACCGGCACGGCAATCGTCGGGATGATCGTCGCCCGCAGGTTTTGCAGGAACAGATACATCACGAGGAACACGAGCACGATACCTTCGATGAGGGTCTTGATCACTTCCTCGATCGAGATCTTCACGAACGGCGTGGTGTCGTACGGGTAGTCGACCTTCATGCTGGGCGGGAAGTACGGCTCCAGTTCGGTGACCGCCTGCTTGACGGCGGTTGCCGTTTGCAGCGCGTTAGCACCGGTGGCCAGCGTAATGGCCAGACCGGCAGCGGGCTTGCCGTTGTAGCGTGCCACCACCTGATACGACTCACCGCCGAGTTCGATACGCGCAACGTCGCCCAGACGAACCTGCGAGCCGTCCTTGTTCACCTTGAGCAGAATCTTGCGGAACTGCTCCGGCGTTTGCAGACGGCTTTGGGCCGTCACGGTGGCGTTAAGCTGCTGCCCCTTGACTGCCGGTGCACCGCCCAACTCACCCGCCGAAATCTGCACGTTCTGCGACTGAATCGCGTTCGAAACGTCGATGACCGTCAGGTTGTAGCCGTTGAGTTTCTGCGGATCGACCCAGACACGCATGGCGTACTGCGAGCCGAAGAGCTGCACCTGACCCACGCCGTTCACACGGCTGATCGGATCCTGCACGTTGGCTGCGATGTAGTTCGCCAAGTCGATGTCGGTCATCTGACCGTCGTCGGAGTACGCACCGATCACCAGCAAGAAGTTCTTGGTCGCCTTGGCCACCTTGATACCTTGCTGTTGCACCTGCTGCGGCAGCAGCGGCGTGGCAAGTTGCAGTTTGTTCTGCACCTGCACCTGTGCGATGTCGGGGTTCGTGCCCTGCGAGAAGGTCAGCGTGATCTGTGCCGTACCCGAGCCGTCAGACGTCGACGACATGTACTCGAGGTTGTCGATCCCGTTCATCTGCTGCTCGATCACCTGCGTAACCGTATCCTGCACGGTCTGCGCCGAAGCGCCCGGGTAGGTCGCGGTGATCTGCACCGAAGGCGGTGCGATGGGCGGATATTGCGAGACCGGCAGCTTCAGGATCGAAAGCGCACCGGCCAGCATGATGACAATCGCGATCACCCACGCAAAAATCGGGCGATCGATAAAAAACTTTGCCATGAATAAGGCTCCGCGTTATTGAGCTTTGGCGGCCGAAGCAGCACTCGCCTGCGTGGCAGGGTCGGCAGCGGCCGGTGCGCTGGCACCCGCCGGTGCCGGCGCAGCACCCGGCAGTTGCGCCGGCACGGCCTTCACCGGTGCGCCCGGACGCGCCTTTTGCAGACCCGAAACGATCACCTGTTCGCCCGCAGACAGACCCGACGTCACCAGCCACTTGTCGCCGATCGCACGATCGGTCACCAGTTGGCGCAGTTCGGCCTTGCCTTCCTTGTTCACGACGAGTGCGGTCGGCTGGCCCTTCTGGTCACGCGTGACGCCTTGTTGCGGCACCAGCAACCCGCCTTCCTTCACACCCTCGGCCAGCTTGGCGTGCACGAACATGCCCGGCAGCAACTCGCGGTTGGGGTTCGGGAAGATCGCGCGCACGGTCACCGAGCCGGTGGTCTGGTCGACGGTGATGTCCGAGAATTGCAGCTTGCCGTCGAGCGGATACTTGCTGCCGTCTTCCAGCGTCAGTTCCACCTTGGCAGCGTTCGGACCCGCGCTTTGCAGCTTGCCGTCGGCCAGTGCGCGGCGCAGACGCAGGCCGTCGGTGGCCGATTGCGTGACATCCACGTACATCGGATCGATCTGCTGCACCGTGGTCATCAGCGTGGCGGCACCCGACTGCACGTATGCGCCTTCGGTCACTTGCGACAGCCCCGTGCGACCCGTAATCGGGGCCGGTACGTCGGTGTAGCCGAGGTTGATGCGTGCCGTATCGACGGCAGCCTTGCCGGCAGCAACGTCGGCATCGGCTTGCAGTGCGGCGGCCACAGCGTTGTCGTAGTCCTGCTTCGACACGGCTTCAACGGCCACCAGCGACTTGTAACGGTCGGCCAGCAGCTTGGTGGATGCCTGATTCGCCACAGCCTTGGCGAGCGTCGCCTTGGCGTTCTCGTAGGCGGCCTGATAGGTGGCCGGATCGATCTTGTACAGACGCTGTCCTGCCTTGACCTCGCCGCCTTCAGTGAAGTCGCGCTTGAGCACGATGCCGTCGACGCGCGCACGCACGTCGGCGACGCGGTAGGGCGAGGTGCGTCCGGGCAGGTCGGTCGTCAGTGTTACGTTCTGAGGTTGCAGCGTCACGACGCCAACTTCCGGCACCATGCCCTGCGGCTGCTGCGGCTTCTTGCCGCACGCGGCCAGGGTCAAAACCGCGAGTGCCACGGCAGTGACCATCCCCAGTGAACTTCTCTTGACGTGCATATACGCCCCCGATAAATGGAATGCGGTCAAACAAAATGACAAGTAACCAGTACGTTGCGACGATTGCGACGGCGAAGGCCGGTCCGCAATCCCATCGCACATAGGCGGGCAAGCGAGTGTCAGGCAACGGGTCACCGGACGGCGGCGAACCGGCAGCGCAAATGATCGGGTTGAGCCCGGATCGCTACCGGTCGCGTGCCCCAGCGCGGCATACACCGCCAGTGCTGGCACTCGTGTGGATCGTCGAACAGGCTCCGGGACACCAGGTGACAGACGGCAACCGCGAGCGGCTCTCCTCTGTCGGATCGCCCCCTCGGGCCCCTTCAGGTGTTTCCCGTAGTCGAAGGAGCTTAAATGGTCCCTGTGCAATAGAGCAAGCGGCTGCTATTATAGATACATTCATGAATGTATGTAAATCGCATTGCGTCGCACCATAAAGCGGCGCGGTTTACATCACCTTCCACAATTTCCGCTGTTCCCGTGACACGACGATGGCCCGCAGAACCAAAGAGGAAGCGATAGAGACGCGCAACCTGTTGCTCGACACCGCAGAGACGGTGTTCGCACAGAAGGGCGTGTCGCGCACATCGCTGGCCGACATCGCCGAAGCCGCCGGCCTCACCCGCGGCGCGATTTACTGGCACTTCAAGAACAAAATCGATCTGTTCAATGCGATGACGGACCGTATCCGTCTGCCGATGGAACGGATGATCGACGAAGAATGTGCCGAACCCGAGCACGGCGACCCGATGGTGCGCATGCACGACATCTGCAAGCTGGTACTCAAGGAAACGGCGCGCAACGAGCGTCGCCGCCGCGTGCTCGACATTCTGTTCCACAAGTGTGAATACACCAACGAGATGCTCTCGGTGCTCGATCGTCAGCGCGAAGCCTGCGCCGACGGCAAGCAGCGCATCATGCGCGATATGGAACGGGCCATTGAGCGCGGTCAACTGCCCGCGCGGCTCGACACACGGCGTGCGGCGATCATGCTGCACGCACTGGTGGTCGGCATGATGTCGGACTGGCTGTTCCTGCCCGACTACGATCTCGGTCTGGAGTGCGACGCCATCGTCGACGGGTTCTTCGACATGCTGCGCACCAGCCCCGCCATGCTGCGTCCCGGCGCGCCGTCGAAAACGGCAGCCATGGCGTAACGAATCGCCCGAATCCCCCGATTTCCGATTTAGTACATATATTAATTAGCAGGCACCCTCCGCGGTGCCTGCTTCTTTTGATGGGTATGGAATGCGTCGTCGCGTGAGAGCACAGCATTTCATCCGCCGTCCCGAATATTCGGCATCCGCATGCGGTGTTACCGCGCCGAAATCCATTCGGACGCCGTGATACTTCGTATACCTGTACAGCGTCGCACCGTTATATATAATCCTACACAACGCGACGCACCATCACGGCGCCGATGCCACCGCTTGTTCACTGCTGTCTTGCAGCGATTGCGCCGCAATGTCGCAGTGTCCCCGTTGCGCCACCGTTGCAATTTCGCAACTGCGTTTGCAACGCGATCGCGTGGACATCGCCCGCGCAGCGTTCGGATTTCGCACGACTTCGCAAGACCATCAAGCCACTACATGCTGGAGACCACCCTGTGAAAGCTGTCGTTACTGCTACGCCCAACAAGCCCCAAGCCACTCACTCGCGCGTGACGCTGCGCCGCGTACTGGGCGCCGCCGCCATCGGCGCGAGCCTGCTGTTCGCCGGCCAGGCCGCCGCCCAGCAAGTGTTTGCCGCCGCCAGCATGAAAGACGCGCTCGACGATCTGTCGGCAGCCTACACCAAGGAAACCGGTAAAAAGCCGGTGCTCGTGTACGGCGCCAGCTCCACGCTCGCCCGCCAGATCGAAAAGGGCGCACCGGCCGACCTCTTCATCTCGGCCGACCAGGACTGGATGGACTACGCGCAAAAGCATGACCTGATCGACACGGCATCGCGCCGCAACCTGCTGGGCAACGAACTCGTGCTGATCGCCCCGACGACCACGTCGGGCGACGTGGACCTGAAGCCGGGCGTCGACCTCGACGGCAAGCTGGGCAACGGCAAGCTCGCGATGGGCGATCCGGCCCACGTGCCCGCAGGCCTCTACGGCAAGGCGGCACTCGAAAAGCTCGGCGTCTGGTCGAAGGTGCAAGGTAAGGTCGCCGCTGCCGACAACGTGCGTAACGCGCTGTTGCTGGTGGCTCGCGGCGAAGCGCCGTACGGCATCGTGTACAAGACGGACGCGAACGCCGAGAAGCGTGTGCGTATCGCCGGCACGTTCCCCGCCGACAGCCACGCGCCGATCGTTTATCCGGTCGCCGTGACCAAGCAGGCTGATCGCGCTGCCGCCGATCCGTTCTACAAGTTCATCACGACGCCGGCCGCCCTCGCGACCTTCCAGCGCTACGGCTTCACGCGTCCTTAATTCGCGCGCGCAAATTTAGCGTGAACGCGACACCCTCGCGCCCACGCATCGCGCGCCATCTCTCGTAACATGCGGGAGGCGGGTGCCCCCGGTGGGTACCGCTCCCGGACAGCAAGACAGCAATAGCGAACCCAGACCGGGACTGTCCTCGACAGCCCCGGTTTTGCCATGTGCGCCTGCCACGTTGCACAGGCACCGATTCACGCGGATCCTTTCAAGGTGTTCTCGCCGTATGTCCATGAGTCTTACCCCGGAAGAATGGGGCATCGTCGAACTCAGTTTGCGCGTCGGCCTATGGGGCACGCTGTGCAGCCTGCCCTTCGCCTACGCAGCGGCCTGGTTGCTCGCGCGCCGGAATTTCCCCGGCAAGGCGCTGCTCGATGCCATCCTCCACCTGCCGCTCGTGCTGCCGCCCGTCGTCGTCGGTTTTGCACTGCTCGTGCTGTTCGGCGCGCAGGGTGCCATCGGCAAACTACTGCGCGAGTGGTTCAACCTCACGTTCGCGTTTCGCTGGACGGGGGCCGCGCTCGCAGCCGGGGTGATGGGTTTTCCGTTACTCGTGCGGGCGATTCGGCAGGCGCTCGAAGCTTCTGACACAAAGCTCGAACAAGCGGCGCAAACGCTCGGTGCCGGTCCGTGGCTGACGTTCCTGACGGTCACGCTGCCGCTCACGGCCACCGGCGCGCTGCACGGCTTCGTTCTGGCGTTCGCACGAGCACTAGGCGAGTTCGGCGCCACGATCACCTTCGTCTCGAATATTCCCGGGCAGACGCAGACGCTGCCGCTGGCGATCTACACGGCAACGCAGGTGCCCGACGGCGACGCGATGGTCTGGCGCCTGTGCGCCATTTCCGTCGTGCTGGCTGTCGCCACGCTCATTTTCTCTGAAGTGCTGATTCGCTTCGGTAATCGCAAGGCGCTTGGTTATGACGGTTGAAGTTCGCCTCCAACACCGCTTCGGCGGGTTCCAGCTCGATGCCGAGTTCGCCGCTGGTATGGGCGTCACCGCGCTGTTCGGGCCGTCTGGCAGTGGCAAGAGCACGGTCGTCAATGCCGTCTCCGGTCTGCTGAAACCGGAAGCCGGGCGCATCGTCGTCGGCGACGACGTGCTCTTCGACAGCGCCGCCGGTATCGCGCTGCCAACGTGGCAGCGCCGCATCGGCTACGTGTTTCAGGACGCCCGCCTGCTGCCACACCTGACCGTGCGTCAGAACCTGCTATTCGGCCGCTGGCTGCGACGTCGCGACGTGAGCGCGGCCGGCACCGGGGCCATCCCGCTCGATCACGTCGTCGAAGTGCTCAACCTCGGCCATCTGCTCAGCCGTCGGCCCGGTGCACTCTCGGGCGGCGAAAAGCAACGCGTGGGTATCGGCCGTGCGCTGTTGTCGTGCCCGCGCCTGTTGCTCATGGACGAGCCCCTCGCCTCGCTCGATCACTCGCGACGCATGGAAGTGCTCGACTACCTGAACCGCATCCGGCACGAACTGAAGTTGCCGGTGCTCTACGTCACGCACTCGCTTGACGAAGTGATGCGTCTGGCCGATCAGGTGGTGTTGTTCCGCGAAGGCCGCACGATCTCGCAAGGCAATCCCGCAGATGTGCTTAACCTGCATCGCGATGCGCTCGACGGCGCTGCCGAAGCGCCGGGAACCGTGCTGGAAACCAAGGTGGTTGCGCAGGACGCCGCTTACGGACTGACCGAGCTTGCCGTGAATGGCAGCGCCACGATTCGCCTGCGCGTGCCGCGTGTGAGCGGCGAAGCGGGCGACGTCTGCCGGATTCTGGTGCGCGCTCGCGATGTTGCCGTTGCCACGGAGCCACCGACGCAGACCAGCGTGTTGAACGTGTTGCCGGCCCGCGTCAGCGCGCTACGCGATCTCGGCGATTCGGTGGAAGTGCAAGCCACGCTGCCCGACGGCACGCCGATGCATGCGCGCATCACGCGTTTCTCCGCCGATCAACTGCAACTGGCGCCGGCGCGCGAGGTGTATCTGCTGATCAAGTCGGTCGCTCTCACACGCTGACAAGGCGTTAGGCGTTAGGCATTAGGCATTAACAAGACTGCACCGCAAGACAGCACCAACACACCGGGCGTCACGGCAGAACTTCACCGCGACGCCCGGTAGCCTCTCACTGCCCCTGCGGCTTGCTCATCGCGTCGCCCTTGCCCATGGCATCGCCCTTGGACATCGCGCCACCCTTGCTCATCGCATCGCCCTTGCCCATGGCATCGCCCTTGGACATTGCGCCGCCCTTGCTCATCGCGTCGCCCTTGCCCATGGCATCGTGCTTGGACATTGCGCCGCCCTTGGACATGCCGTCCTTGGACATCGAACCGCTCTTGTCCATTTGCTGACCCATCGCATCGCCCTTGCTCATGGCGTCCTGCGCAAACGCCGCGCCGGTGCCGAGTGCGAGGCCCATCGTCATCACTGCCAGATATCGCATTTTCATTGTCGTTGCTCCATGAATTGAGTGAGAAAAATCAACTGCCACCAAACCAGTTGTAGCCCTGGTCTTCCCAGTACCCGCCCGGGTACGTATTCGTGACGAAAATCGCGCGGATATGTTTGGGATTCTTGTAGCCAAGCTTCGTCGGGATACGCAGCTTCATCGGAAAGCCGTACTCCCTCGGCAGCGTCTGGCCGTCGTACGTCAGCGCGAGCAGCGTCTGTGGATGCAGTGCCGTCGGCATGTCGATGCTCGTGTAGTAATCGTCGGCGCACTTGAAGCCGACGTAGCGTGCCGTGGTGTCGGCGCCGATACGTTTGAGAAAATCGGAAAACGTCACGCCGCCCCAGCGCCCGATCGCACTCCACCCTTCCACGCACACATGGCGCGTAATCTGCTCGGCGGCACGTGCCTGCGCAAACGTGCGCAGCGTGTCGAGGTTCCACGCCGCCTTGTCGGCGATCAGGCCCGATAACTCCAACTGGTAGTCGGCCGCGTCGACCACCGGGGCCTCGTCCATCGAATAGAACGCGTTGAACGGAAACGGCCGCGTCATCTGCGACGCCGAAAAGGTCGGCGCCAGCACATCAGAGCGGAACAGCGCCGCCTGCACGCGATCGTTCCAGCGCGACATCGTGTCGAGCGCCGATTCGACGCTGGCGTTGTCGTCGAGCGAGCACCCCGAGAGCAACGCCACGCCACCCAGCGACAACGTGCGGGAAAGAAACGCACGGCGCGACGGCTCTGTCACCCGGCGCGTCACCAGCGTGCGCGCTTCCTTGAGGATCGCGTCGCCGTCGCGCACGATCAGCGAGGTCTTGTCGTCGTTACGTTTGAAGAAAGCCATGGCAGTGCCTCGTCCTGAGCCTGTGTGTTCGCTTTTGAGATCGCGTTACATCGTGTGATGGGATTCTGGTGATTACCGGACGCTCAACGCCCGGTAATCATCGTGCGCAGCGTGCGGGGCACCAGCGCCACCATGACCACGTGCACCACGATGAAGGCCACCAACCCTGACATCGCTAGAAAGTGCACCCACCGCGCGCCCTGAAATCCGCCGAACAGATCGCACAGCAAGCTGAGTTGCACGGGCTTCCAGATGGCGAGCCCCGACGCGATGAGCAACACCAGATCGAGCACGGCGAACAAATACGCCGCGCGTTGCACATAGTTGTAGTGACGTGGATCGGCATGCGCGAGACGGCCGCGCAACGCAGCAAACGCGTCGTGCAGGATGCCTTTGACGGACAGCGGGAAGAAACGGCGCGCCATGCGCCCGCTCGCCAGATTCAGCAGCAGGTAGACGAGGCCGTTGGCCGCGAGCAGCCACATTGCCGCGAAGTGCCAGCGCAGTGCGCCACCAAGCCAGCCGCCGAGCGTGATGCCGTTGGCAAAACGGAAGTCGAACAGCGGGGAGGCGTTATAGATGCGCCAGCCGCTCGTAATCATCACGAGCACGGCCAGTACGTTGATCCAGTGGGTGACGCGCAACCAGCCCGGCTGAACTACCGGCGAGGCGCCGGGGGCCGGGGGTGGCGAGGGAGCCCGCTCGGCGTGCGCGGCGGGCTCGTGTGCAGCAGAAGGTTTCGTGGCGGCTTGCATGACGTCTCCATCGCTTGTTTTTGGCGTCGATGGAGACAGTGTCGTGCGCTTTCAGTCACAAAGTCCTGTCGAAAAGATAATCATTTTGTGAGATTTGGTCAGGACTCGTGGAATTACGGGGTTACGCGTCGTCGGGATCCTGTACCGGGCCGCCCTTCAGATAAGCGTCGAAGGTTGGTACATGGGCGTCTAGCAGGGAGCGAATCTCCCGGATGAGGGTGTCGTAATGCGCGGTCAGGTTCTGCGCGAAAGGCGTGAGTTGCGCCCCGCCACCCGACACGCCGCCGATGTGGCGCGTCACCAACGGCTCGCGAAACTCGTGATTCATCGCCTCCACGAGCAACCATGCCCGCCGGTACGACATGCCCATGCCACGGGCCGCGGCCGAAATCGAGCCCGTCTCGTCGATGGCGCGCAACAGCGAAAGCCGCCCGGGACCGAACACGGGCGCGTCGCCGTCGCGAATGCGCACGCGCACGTCGTAACCGGCCACGCCGGGCTTTGCTGGCGTCTTGGCCACCGCTTGCGGGGCGTCAGCCGCACCGGCCGCGCCGGTCTTTCCCGAACGACGCTCAGCTGGCATGGTTCCCCCACATCACAATGAGAATCAGGATGACGGCGGCCACGGCCCACGGCCACCAGCGCGACAACGGGCTGCGTGCCGGAGAACGCTCACGCGTCGCCGCGCCCGTCGCCATGGCGGCCGCCACCTCGCCATCGGCGGCCACGGGTTCGCCCACGGCGTGGTGCGGTGCGACGACGGCAATAAAACGGGTCAGGAATTCGTCGGCGAAGCGGCGCGCCGCGTCGTCGACCAGCGAGTTATCGACGTGCGCAAGTTCGCCGCCGATCTTGGCGTGCACGTCGTAAGTCAGTACGGTGTTCATCGGTCCTTGCGGTTGGAGCGTAATGGCGGCCGTGCCGCGTCCGAACCCGGCGGACGGGCCCAGACCGTCGAAATGGAGGGTGTATGAGGTCGGCGCGATCACGTCGGTGAGCGTCATGCGCCCGGTGAAGCGCCCTTTGACCGGCCCCGCCGACGCGGACATCACGATCGACCAGGTAGTGTCGTCTAGCCGATCGAGCGATTCGCACCCGGGAATGCACTGGCGCAATACGCCGGGATCGTTCAGCGCGATCCATGCGACGTCTCGCGCCATCGGCAATTGCCGGCGGTTCTGAAGTTCCATTGCCCTTTCCCCTTTGCCGTCAGGCCATACGGAATATGGAATACGGAATCGTCTCGAACATCGAAGCATTGTGACACGAGTTCCCGCCATGGGAGTCTCCTGCCGAATATCCGCTCGAATACAGCGCAAGGCAAGGTGGGCGCGGGCGCGATATACTCGCCGCATCACATCGAGCGGTATCTTTTCGGCAACAGCCGGTCCCTCGGCTGCCTGCATCGGCATTTGCCTCCGCGCTTCGCGGACAAGTGTTGTCAACGTGCTGGCATTGCCGTGTGACCGCGTCTTCGGTGCCGTGGCCCATCCGGGCCGCCGCTCGCGTAATGGCGAAGGAACCGTGCAATGGACAGTGTCGATCTGGAAGTGCTGAAGTCCGCCGTACAGTGGACCCGCGCGGGCTTTTTCGTCACGCTGGGCACTGTCGTGCGTACGTGGGGCTCGGCCCCGCGCCCCGTGGGCTCGATGCTCGCAATTCGTGAAGACGGCCATCTGGTCGGCTCCGTCTCCGGCGGTTGCGTCGAAGACGATCTCATCGCGCGCATCCGCGCGGGGGACTGGCCGCAAGACCGGCCGCAGATCACGAGTTATGGCGTGACGGCTGAAGAGGCCCATCGTTTTGGCTTGCCGTGCGGCGGCACGCTGCAACTGGTGCTCGAACCGGTGCGTGAATCGTCGCGCATTCCCGATTTGCTCGACGCCATCTCGCAATTCCGCCTCGTCGTGCGCGAGCTCGACATGACCAACGGTGCGGTGCAAATTGCACCGGGCCATCGCACGCCGTCGGTCGAATTCGATGGCGAACGCCTGATCACGTCGCACGGCCCGCGCCATCGGCTGGTGGTCATCGGCGCCGGGCAGTTGTCGAAATACGTGGCGAGCATGGCCAACGCGCTCGACTATCACGTGATCGTCTGCGACCCGCGCACCGAGTATGCGGACGAATGGCAGGTGCCGGGCACCGAGCTCTCGCGCGAGATGCCCGACGATCTGATCGTACGGCTGCAACTCGACTCGCACAGTGCCGTGCTCACGCTCACGCACGATCCAAAGCTCGACGACATGGCGTTGCTCGAAGCGCTCAAGTCGCCCGCGTTCTATATCGGGGCGATCGGCTCACGCGTGAACAACGCGCGGCGCCGCGAGCGGCTCTCGTTGTTCGATCTGAGTCTGGAGGAAATCGAGCGGCTGCATGGCCCCGTCGGCATGCATCTCGGCGCGCGCACGCCCGCTGAAATTGCCGTGGCGATTCTCGCCGAGATGACCGCCATCAAGAACGGCATTACGGTGACGCAAACGTTCGCGGTGCGCTCGCAGGACGATCTGGACAACGCAGCACCCGCCTCGGAATGCCGTACAGCGGCTTGATCGGCTGTTTGCCCCCACGCGGCCGGCAGCTTCGTCGACCTGAGTGGGGGGCTCGCCTCCCCTGCGCTATCCGTTAGGTTCGTAGTGCCCCATTGAGACCGAAAGGACTCGGTTTCAATGGGACTCTTCATATTCTCCCGCCTGAATTGGGGCATTCGTCCCATTCCTGATCTAAAACCGCGTCTCACACGTTCCATCGTGACATTCGATTCACCGTCACTTTTGCGATGTGGAGGACGCGTCTGCTCGCACTGATTCTCCGCATTGCAATGGTTGGCGGTCGCCCCCTTACCAAGACACTGCGAAAGAACCTCCGTGACGCCTTGCGAAGATAAAAGCTGCCCCGTTTGTTATCCCAACCGGCTCGATGACGCCGCTGCCGCGCGCAAAAAGCGCGACGACGACCGACACGAATGCGTCGAGATGTGGCGCTTCTATCAGAAGAAAGCCGAGGCCATCGTTGCCGTCGCCGATCCGATCGCACGTAATCGCCGCATCAATGCGGAATACGCCAAGTTGTGGCTGGGTGACCGGCGCTTTCAATGGGCCGGGCTAGCCGCATTTGCTTCGAAACAAGTTGGGTGCGGGTTGCTCAATGCCCGTGCCTTGTTCGAGAAGTCGAATCAGCAACGAGACGACTACCAGAAGTGGCGCGGGAGTAGCTCGCTGCTGGAGCAAATGTCGCCCGTTCACTCGCCGCGCGTACGGATGCCCGATCAGGGGGAAGGTGCGGGTGCCGCGACGGTGTACGAAATGCTCGCCAAAGGAAATATGGCGCTATTCCTCGATGTTTGGCCGCTGCATATGTTTTACAAGGAATATGGGCTTCGGCGGTTTAAGCAATGCTTGCGTGAACGCATGCAATTACGAGGCAGGGTGCGGTGGGAACTGAATGATGATGTCCCGTTTGGTGAGCCATGGGCGGAAATAACGGACGGATTCTCTGCGATTGAGAACGGGAATATTGCGCTGGGGGTGGACTATCTTGCCCGCCACGAGCAGGTCAACATATTGCGACCCGCAATCTACGAGGACTGGATGTTTGCATCGTTGATGCGCGCAAACCAGTTCCTTTGGGTAACTAGCTTCCCAACCGGATCGGCCAAGGAAATCCAGTTGACGCTGGCAGTTGAATGCGAACTCCCCAACACGGACACCAAGGTCGTGAGGTTCAGCGACAAACCCTTCGCCGACCTTTCAAACGTCGGACAGCGTCTGGAATTCACATTGCGACTGGCAGCGCAGTTTGACGCGCTGCTCAAGGATCCGAAGCAGAAAGTCCTAATCGAAAACTCGCTATACCTGATCGCTCACGCCAGATGACCACAATGCATCGACGTTTCCCATGGAAAAAGTACACGCTGTGGGGCCTGCTTGCCCTCGCATCCACATGGTTTATATACGTGATCGCACGACCCGTTGATGAAGTCACCCTCACGATTGGGGAGCCGTACGAGCATGCACGACAGCGATCGCGCTCCACACTCCCCCCCGAAGTACCCGGCCGGGGTTGGTTCGGTCACGTAACTCGCCCCGCAACGCTGCGTTTCGTCGACGCTCAGTTTGGTTTCGTCAGCCCGCCAGCGAAGTTCCTCGCTGTAATGTATGACGATCATGGCAAGGTCTCGTCGCTCAGACTCTCGCCACAAGTCAGAACATTGCTACTCGACGATGCCATGGCGATCGTGACCGATCTACAAGACCAGTTCGAACGAGGCGGATGGCGGGTACAACACCACAGCGGCCCTCATCCACGCTTGGATTCTCCAGAAACGAGAGCCGCAATCGAAAAGAACGACGATGCACCGACGACCCGCTGGCAGGCTGACGACAAGTATCAAGTGTCCATTAACATTCGCAGCTTCGGCGAAGAAACGAGACCGGGCAAGGTTCGTTATCTGATTACCATCGCGTTATCGGACGTGGTGTTTCTCTAATCGTGAAGTAAAACAACCACCCATAAAAAAAACGCCGCCTTTCGGCGGCGCAACTCGCTCACTCGTTGCTACGGGTACTGCAAACTACCTGGGTTACTCCCTCATCCGTGGCTGCGGATCGATCGGCACATCAATCGTGCGGCCACAAGAATGTTGCCGTGGCATGCCCCTTGGCGGGCACCTTCACTTCCCGCGTCATGGGCTTGCCGTTGTAAGTCGCCTTCACGGTGTAGTCGCCCGCGGGCAACTTCACCAGCATGAACGGCCCGCGCGAATGCGCATCGAGTACCGTCTCGCCGCCACGCATGATCTGCACCTGCGCATCGGCCACATACTCGTTCGCACCGTCGCCGCGCGCCGCCATCTCGATCGATAGCGGCCAGCCGCCTGCCGAGCGCTTGAACGCGCCGGACTCGTCGCTATCGATGCCCCCGGAGACGTACGTCACGTTGCCCTGATGCATCTCCTGCGGCAGATTGCCGCCCTGTGCGTGCGCCAGCCCGATACCGCCCAGACTGCCTGCCAGCACAGCGGCCGTGGCACCTGCCACTGACCAGCGTTGCCATTGTTGCCACATGTTCGACCTCCCGTTTCATGACTTCACGATGCCGGATCGTGCCGGTACGGCGGCGGTCTCTCTGCGATGACACCGCAGCCGCGCCGGCACACAAGGTAGTGCGTGGCATCCCGCGAGTGCCGCCCTCGGCGGCGCGTCTTCAACTGCGTGACTCGCCTTAGCCGAGATCGACCGGGATGAAAATCTGTTGCCCGTCGCGCTGCACAAGCAACGCGACATTATTGCCCGCCTTCTTGAGCTTGTCGCTCAGTTGCGAGGCGCTTGTCACCGGCGTGCCGTTGAGCGACAAAATGATGTCGCCTGCTTGCACGCCAGCCTGTTCTGCCGGGCCGCCTGCACGCGCGACGAGCAAACCGTTCGTCACCTGCGCCGCACGCTTTTCGTCCGGCGAAAGTTCGCGCACCGCGAGCCCCAACCGGCCGTGCGTGGCCGAATCGTCGGCACTTGCCACGTCCTTCTTCTCACTAAGCGCCGCCACCTTCACCGACACCGTTTGCTGCGCGCCGTTACGCCACACCGTCAGCGTCGCGGTCTGTCCCGGGCGCATATCGGCGATCTTCTCAGGCAGTTGCACCGAGTCGTTGATGGTCGCGCCGTTCACCGCAAGAATCACGTCGCCCGCCTTGAGATCGGACTTCGCCGCAGGGCCGTTCTTGTCGATCGACGACACGAGTGCCCCGGTCGGCTTAGGCAGACCAAACGACTTCGCCAGCGATTGATTCACTTCCTGAATCGTCACGCCGATGCGCCCGCGACTCACCTTGCCGTACTGCTGAAGCTGCGACTTGACCTTCATCGCCATGTCGATCGGAATCGCGAACGACAGCCCCTGGAAGCCACCGGTACGCGAGTAGATCATCGAGTTGATACCGATGACCTCACCGTTCAAATTGAACAGCGGTCCGCCCGAATTGCCCGGGTTGACCGGCACATCCGTCTGAATGAACGGCGTGTAATTCTCGTCAGGCAACGCACGCGCTTTCGCCGATACGATGCCTGCCGTTACGGTGTTGTCGAAACCGTAGGGCGAGCCAATGGCCACCACCCATTCACCGGCTTTCGACTTCGACGGATCGCCAATCTTCACCGTCGGCAGATCGGTCGCGGCAATCTTGAGCAACGCCACGTCACTCGCCTTGTCGCTGCCCACCACCTTCGCCTTGTACTCGCGCTTGTCGGTCAGTTTCACCGTCACCTGACTCGCATCGTCAACGACGTGCGCATTGGTCAGGATGTAGCCGTCCGGGCTCACGATAAAGCCCGAGCCGAGGCTGCGCGTCGGTCCGCTGTCGGCGCTGCTGCCGCCATCGTCACCACCATCGCCGCCGTCGTTACCCGGCGCGCCGTAGAAGTGGCGGAAGAACTGGAACAACGGATCGTTCTGATCCATGCCCGGCGGCATCGGCATTGTCGAAGCGCCACGGCCCGCCGAAGGTTTCCCATCGTGCGTCACACTGATGTTGACTACGGCCGGTCCGTATTGTTCCGCGAGTTGCGAGAAGTCCGGCACCAGCATGCGCGGTGCGGTATTCGACGTATTGACGACGCCCGTTGCCGGGGCAGCGGCCGGCAACGCCGCGCTGGCGTCGGAGACCACGTCCGAGGCGAGCGGCGCCTGCCAGTGTTGACGACCCGCGACATAGCCGCCCGTCAATGCGACGAGCACAGCGCCAGCAACCAACGTACGAGTGAGCTTCGAAGTCCGCATGAGTCTCTCCTTCCAGACGACCACGTTTGACATGACTGTGATCGTAGAGAGGCTCCCTTAAGAGAACCTTAAGACCCGACAAAGTGGCGACGAGAGATCGTAGAGGCGGCAATCCAAAGAGCGTCGACGCGATATCCGTTCGGATGAGGGTGTCACGCATCGAGCGCAGGGCGACGCAATGCTGATCGCTATGCGTAACGCTTGCAGGCGTTTGATAGCGGGGCTCGCGTGGTTCGCCTTGCGTGCGGTGTGCCCCGCTGGCTACGGTGGCAAGGTGGTGCCATTTCGCACCGCATGGACTTCACGTTCCACCCTTCACCCACTCACGTATTCAGGAGGCATCACGATGCAAACCACTGATTCGACGTTGGCTCGCGCCGCGCGCGCTGTCGGCACCGCAGGCTTCGTACTCGGCATGGCGTTGGCATTTTCCGCGCAGGCCGCCCCGGGCAACGGTAGTGGCATGCAAGGCAACGGTATGGGCACACAAGGCCCTGCCGATTCGACGCAAGCACAGGGGATGCAAGGCACACAAGGGATGCAAGCTGCGCAGGGGATGCAGGGCACGCAGCAGGCCCAAGGCAACTGCTCGCGGGAAACACCGTCGGACAATGCCATCGTGGGCAAGTCGCTGACCGAAGCCAAGTCGATGCTGCAAGGCTGCCCGTGGCGCATCGGCGAGCAGGACGGCAAGGCCATGCCGCTCACCCGCGATCATCGCCCCGAGCGCCGTACGCTCACCATTGAAAACGACAAGGTCACGAACGTGACGCGTGGGTGACGTCTGGCAGCGCGGCGCGATGTTGCGCCGCGCACTTTTGACACATCAAAGCGCTGGCGGGACGCTGGATGCCGAAGCGTCGAAACTCACACGCACGCGCAAACCATGACCGCCGCGTGCATCGAGCAACTCGACTCGCGCGCCATGCGCCTGCGCAATATTGCGCACGATCGCCAGCCCGAGGCCACTGCCTTCCGCTCGGACATCGCCCGACTGGTTCGGCTCGCCGTCCCCGCCCCGGAAGAATCGATCGAACACGCGCTCACGCTCGGCCGGGGCAATGCCCGGGCCGGTGTCCTCGACCTCGACGGTCACCGGGCCAGCGCTCACGAGCCGCACGTCGATTCGCCCACCCTGCGGCGTGTATTTCAGTGCGTTATCCACGAGATTGCCGAAGAGCGTCTGCAATGCATGGCCGTCGCCATGCACGTGCGCACGCGCAGCCATGTCATCAGGCGCATCCAGTCCCAGATCGATACCGCGCGCCACGGCCAGCGCCGCGTGATGCGCCACCACGTCTTGCAGCAACGGCGTGAGCGGCAACTCGGTGAACGCACTCGCCGCGCGTGCGGCGTCAGGCTCTTGACGCGCCAACGTCAGCAACTGCCCCACGAGATGCGACGCGCGACGTACGCCATCACGCAGATCGCGCATCGCTTCAGCGCGCTCCTCGTCCGTGTGCGCGCGCTCCAGCAACTGCACCTGTAATTGCAACGCGGCCAGTGGCGTACGCAGCTCATGGGCAGCATCGGCCACAAACGCTTTCTGCTGTACAAGCGCTTCGTCGAGTCTTCCGAGCAAGCTGTTGAGCGCACGCACGAGCGGGCGCACCTCGTCCGGCAGCCCGGCCTCAGGCAACTCGGAAAGCGCCCCCGGCGCGCGGGCATCGAGTGCGCGCGTCACCCGTCGCAGCGGTTGCAGCCCCCGGCCAACGACAATCCACACGAGCAGCGCCAGAATCGGCATCGCAATGACCAGCGGAAACAGCGTGCGCAGCGCCATCGATACTGCGAGCGAATCGCGAATCACCATCGGTTGCGCCAGTTGCACGACGTTGTCGCCCACGAGCGCCGCATACACGCGCCAGTCGCCTTCAGGCGTCTGTACCGTTGTGAACCCCAGTTCGGCGCGCGGCGGCAACGGGGTGCGTGGATGCGAGTAATACAGTTCGACGCCGTTTCGGCTCCAGATCTGGATCACCAGCCCGCCCGCATCGCTATGGTCGCCCGGCACGCTGGAAAACGGCTCGGCAGGCAGCGACAACGCCATTTGCTGCAATTGGAAGTCGAACAGCGCGTTGGCCTCGGTACGGGCCTGACGGAAAATGGCGATGCCCGCGAGCAACAGCGCCGCGACCAGCGTAAGCAGCAGGCCGACGAGCAGACGGCGACGGATCGAGCGCATCACTCGACCTCCGGCGCGACTGCGCCACCTGAAGAGCCCGATGCACTCGATGCGCCAGACGCGGCCTGCGTGCCCTGTGCCCCCGGCGACGGCATCATGTATCCGACACCCCGCACGGTAAGGATAGCATCGGCACCGAGCTTCTTGCGCAGCCCGTGGATATGCACCTCGACGGTGTTGCTCGCAATTTCCTCGCCCCAGCCGTAAATGCGCTCTTCGAGTTGCGATTTGGACAGCACCGCGCCGGGCCGGTTGAGCAACGCTTCGAGCACCGCATATTCGCGCGCGGACAACGTCACCGGTGCGCCATCGCAACTCACTTGCCGCGTAGCAGGATCGAGCACGATGCCGCCGTGCCGCAGCAACGGTTCGCTGCGCCCGGCTTGTCGCCGTACCAGCGCCCGCAAACGCGCCGCCAGTTCATCCAGATCGAAAGGTTTGACGAGGTAGTCGTCGGCACCGGCGTCGAGCCCCTTGACGCGATCGGCCACCGCATCGCGTGCAGTCGCGATGATGACCGGCAGCGTTTGACCCCGTGCTCGTAACGTACGTAACACGTCGATACCGTCGCGACGCGGCAGCCCGAGGTCGAGCAGCAACGCATCGTACGTCTCGAGCGACAAGGCATCGAGCGCGCGCTGGCCGTCGTCCACGTGATCGACCGTCCAGCCGTCCTGCCGCAGGCCTTTCGTCACTGCCGCAGCGATCATCGCGTCGTCTTCTACCAATAAAATTCGCATGTATTTGGCCCCCAACGGCGCGACATTGTCACGCGGTGGTCCGCGTTGTGCTGCGCAATTGCGACGTCACCCGCGCCATCGGCGATGTTGCCTCTGAGTGACATTCCGTCGATTTTCGACCCATTGTAGCGACAGTTCGTTGCATGCCCGACTTACAATGGCGGACATTGTGCGGTGCGCGTCAGACGCTCGCCACCGCACGCCGAACACACGACCGCTTCGCCCGCCGCCAACCGCACGCCCCCGCACCTGCCAAGGTGCCCGTCCGGTTTCGCTGCGCGTAACACTGGAGAACACCGCCCGCCATGCGCGTCTTCCGCCGCTCCCGCCACACGATCTTGTCCGCTCGCTCCCTTTCCATCCCGTCATTGTCTGCGCATGCACCGTGCGGCACGTCCTCGCACACGATCACACGCGCGTCGTCGCTCACGTTCGCGCGTGCCGCAGGTTGTGCCGCGTTTGCCGTCGCCGTCGCGATGAGCGCGCCCGCGCAAGCCAAACCTGCCAAGCACAAGATGCCGAAGGTGCCGGCGGCCGCCCCGAGCGCCACGCCGCTGCCCGCGCCGCTGGCTCGTTTGCTCGCTGCCAGCAAGGTGCCTGCGGGCCACGTGAGCGTGATCGTGTCGAAAGTCGACAATCCGCTGCAAACGCGGGGCCGTCTCGCCGCACCGCTCATCTCGATGAACGCGAAGGTGCCGCGCAATCCCGCGTCGACGATGAAGCTCGTGACGACGATTGCCGCACTCGACACGCTCGGGCCCGACTATCGCTGGCGCACGCAGGCATTCACCGACGGTCAGTTCGATGGCCGCACACTCAACGGCAATCTGTATTTCAAGGGCACCGGCGATCCGAAACTCGTGCCCGAGGAAATGGAGAAGTTCGTCGCCGAGTTGCACAACGCTGGTGTCACCAACATTAACGGCGACATCGTGCTCGACCGTTCCGCTTATAGCTCGGACATCGGCGCGATCGAAGCGATCGACGGCGGGGGCGATCGTCCGTACAACGTCGCGCCCGACGCACTGCTGTATTCGTTCAAGGCTGTCTCGTTCAGCTTCTCGGGCAACCCGAACGGCACCGTCAATGTGAACGTGTTGCCGCCGCTGGCGAATCTGCAAGTGTCCAACGAGTTGTCGTCGACAGATGCCGGCAACTGCGGCGATTGGCTCACCCGCATTCATCCGACGCTCAATCAAGGCGCCGACGGCACGTACGTCGCACGCTTCTCGGGCACGTACCCGACTGCCTGCGAAGACAAGGACTGGAATGTTGCCGCCCCCGATCGCGACCGCTTCTTCCTCGGCGGTTTCCGGGCACTGTGGCAAGCGTCTGGCGGGCAGTTCAACGGCAACGTACGCACGGGTGTGGTTCCCCCGGGGGCGAAACTGCTCGTCACGCATCGTGGCCAGACGCTCGCCGAAGTCGTGCACGACATGAACAAGTTCAGCAACAACGTGATGGCGCGTCAGTTGTTCCTGACGCTGGGCCTGCCGCCCGATGGCAAGACACCGGCCAGCGTCACGCGCTCGCGCGAAGCCCTTGATCGCTGGCTCGACAAGCACGATCTGTCGATGCCGGGTCTGGTGGTGGAGAACGGCTCGGGCCTGTCGCGACGTGAGCGCATCAGCGCCGCCGAGTTGACCGGGCTCTTGCAGCACGCGATCAACAGCCCGACGGCGCAGGTGCTGGTCGAGTCGATGCCGACGGTCGGCGTGGACGGCACCATGCGTAACCGCCTGACCGGCAGCCCGGTGGCGGGTAACGCGCACATCAAGACCGGTACGCTCGACGACGTGCGCGCTGTGGCGGGTTACGTCGGCACGCGCAACGGCGATATCTACGTGGTGGTGTCCCTCGTGAACGACGCCAAGGCCAACAACACGCGCGCCTTCAACGATGCGCTGATTTCGTGGGTGTACGAGAATGCGCCCTGAGCGCGCCCTAAACACTCATCGAGCGCAAAAGCGGCTTTCGAGGATTCACTCTAGCCGCTGCGCCAAGGCGTGACATTGGCCTCAGAATAGACGCTTCATCGGCGTCATTTCCGCTCAGACGGAAAGACGCCGGTCAGATGACCCAATCGTGAGGAGACGCGAGGTCATGAACGTCGAGTTGATTCTGCTGGCGCTGGCGCCCGTGTTCGTGCTGTGTATCGGTATCGAAGCGTGGTACTGGCGACGACGCCGCCCCGGCATGTACAGCCTGAAGGACACCGTGAGCAACGCCACGCTCGCGCTCATGCATCAGGGCGCCGACAAGCTCGCCTGGCTGCTCATCGTGCCGTTCTACGCGTGGCTCTACGACCACCACCGCATCTACACGATGCCGGCGGGCTGGGTCGGTTTCCTGCTGCTGTTCGTCGTGCAGGATTTTCTCTACTACGTATTCCATCGCGCCAGCCATCGCATTCGCTGGCTATGGGCCGCGCACGTCGTGCATCACTCGTCGGAGCGGCTCAATCTGTCGACAGCGTTCCGCCAGAGCCTGATGTATCCCGTCGCAGGCATGTGGCTGTTCTGGACGCCGATGGCGCTGATCGGCTTCACCCCGATTCAGATCGTCGGCGTGGTGCTGCTCAATCTCGCGTTTCAGTTCTTCGTACACACACAAGCCATTCCGAAACTCGGCTGGCTGGAGTACGTGCTGAATACCCCATCGATTCACCGCGCGCACCATGCACGCAACCCGCGTTACATCGACCGCAATTACGCGGGCGTGCTGGTGATTTGGGATCGCCTGTTCGGCTCGTATGTGGAAGAAAGCGACGCGGAGCCGTGCGAGTACGGCATCGTGAATCAGATTCACACGCACAACCCGATCACGCTGACGTTTCACGAGTGGGGGTCGATGGCGCGCGATGCGATCACGCTGCCCGGCTGGCGCAACAAGTGGATGGCCCTGTTCGGGCCACCGGAGTGGTCGTCAGGCTTGCTCGAAAGCCGCCGCAGCGCGGCCGAGGCGGTCGTTGACGGCAGCCCAGGCGGGCGTGTCCGGTAAGCGCTCGAAGAGGATACGCGTGACATTCGCACGATCCAGACGGCGCAGCAGCGCGTAGAGATCGGTCGCCAGCGCGTCAGGGGTGGGCGGCAACGTGAACTTCACTACGTCGTCGCCTAATGCCACCAATGCGTCGGCACCCGACACATCCGACACGTCCGACAATGACGGCAGCGCCGCCAGCGTGCCAGCGAAGGCCACCACGGCCACGCGCTCGCCTTTCGGATGCACGGCCAGCGCAGGTGCGAACTGTGCCGTGTCACAGAGATAAAGCGGCGTGCGCGGTGCGTAATGCGCCTTGAGCGTGCCGGAAGCACGCGGCGCGTTGGCATCCTGCCCCGGCAAACGCGGCATCTCGCCCAGCACTTCGGCGATCTGTTCCGGCGTGATGTGCCCCGGGCGCAGCAGCGCCGGAAAACCCCGCGACAAATCCACGATGGTCGATTCGATGCCCACGGCCGCTTCGCCGCCGTCGAGCACATGCACCGTCACGCCCGGCAGACCGGCGAACTCGTCGCGCACGTGTTGTGCGGCGGTCGGGCTCACCTGACCGAATCGATTGGCCGACGGCCCGGCCACACCGCCCTGCCCGCTGGCGCCGCCTTTCACGCGAGCGAACTCGCGCAACAGCGCCTGCGCAACGGGATGCGACGGCACACGCAGTCCGACGGAATCCTGACCGCCCGACACGGCCGCCGGAATATGCGGCGCACGTTTGACGATCAGCGTGAGAGGGCCCGGCCAGAAGGCGTCCATGAGCTTGCGCGCGGCAGGCGTCACGTCGTCGCTCCAGTAACCGGGGTCGCCCTCGGGCGAGAAATGCACGATGACCGGATGATTCGCCGGCCGGCCCTTGGCCGCATAGATGGCCGCGACGGCCTGCGGGTTCTCGGCGTCACCCCCGAGGCCGTAGACGGTCTCGGTCGGGAACGCGACCAGTTCGCCCGCGGCCAGTTGCCCGGCGGCTTGCGTGATCGCTTCAGCAGACGGCATGACGATGCGAGGGGCCTGCGACGACGTCATCGCTCAGTCTTCCAGCGCGATATTGAGGCTGGTCGCTGCGGCGACGCACGCATCACGTGCCTCGTCGAGCGTGGCGCCAGCAAACGTGATGTGGCCCATCTTGCGGCCCACGCGCGCTTCTTCCTTGCCATACAGATGCAGACGCGCCGACGGCAGTGCCACGACGTCGTCCCACGCCGGTGCGCGGGGTTGGTCCTTAGCATCGCCCTCGAACCACACGTCGCCCAGCAGGTTGAGCATCACGGCGGGCGAATGCTGACGCGTCTCACCCAGCGGCAGGCCGGCCATGGCGCGCACCTGCTGCTCGAACTGACTCGCGGCGCATGCGTCGATCGTGTAGTGACCGCTGTTGTGCGGACGCGGTGCCATTTCGTTGGCGATCAGCGAGCCATCCTTGAGGATGAAGAACTCGACGCACAGCACGCCCACGTAGTCCATTTGCGACGCAATGGCAGCCGCTGCCGCCCGCGCAGCATCGGCGAGCGCCGGGGCCGCATCGGGGGCCGGGACGGTGGTGGTGGCCAGAATGCCGTCGATATGGACGTTCTGCGCAAGCGGGTACGTCGCGACGGTGCCGTCGGCGCCACGCGCGCTCAGCACCGACACTTCATAGGCCAGCGCAAGACGCTTTTCCAGCACGCACGCCACGCCGCCCATTTCGGCATACGCAGCACGCGCTTCAGCGGGCGTATTGACGCGCACCTGCCCCTTGCCGTCGTAGCCCATGCGGGCGGTTTTCAGAATGCCCGGCAGCACGGTCTCGATCGCTGCATCACCAATGGCGTGCAGCGCGTCGGTCGACTCGATCACCAGATGGGGTGCCACCGGCACGCCGCAGCTTTCAATGAATCGCTTCTCCGCCACGCGATCCTGCGCAATCGCAACGCAGCGGCCCGCCGGGCTCACCGTGGTGCTTTGCGCGAGGAAGTCGAGCGACTGCGCCGGCACGTTCTCGAACTCGGTCGACACGGCCGGACACAACGCTGCCAGTTCGGCGAGTGCGGTTTCGTCGCGATAATCGGCCACGATCAGACGGTCGGCCACGGCACCCGCCGGGCAGCGCGGGTCCGGGTCGAGAACGCAGACCTTGTAACCCATCGATTGGGCGGCGAAACAGAACATGCGGCCGAGTTGGCCGCCGCCCAGCATACCCAGCCATTGACCGGGAAGGATGGGCGCAGCGGAGGCAGGATTCATCTTCGTTGAGGCGAGAAAGCGTGCGGGGACGGGCTTGTTTTTTACAGTGCCGGCAGCGTCATGCCGCGCGCCGCTTCGGTTTGCTTGGCGCGGAAGGCGTCGAGCTTGCCGGCCAGCGTCTTGTCGTCGGCAGCGAGCATGGCCACGGCAAACAACGCCGCGTTGGCCGCACCGGCTTCGCCAATCGCGAAGGTTGCGACCGGCACGCCCTTGGGCATCTGCACGATCGAGAGCAGCGAGTCTTCGCCACGCAGATACTTGCTCGGCACCGGTACACCCAGCACCGGCACGGTCGTCTTCGCGGCAATCATGCCGGGCAGGTGCGCGGCACCGCCGGCACCGGCGATGATCGCCACCAGCCCGCGCTCGCGAGCGGCTTCGGCGTAGCGGAACATGTCGTCCGGCATGCGGTGCGCCGAGACCACCTGCGCTTCGTACGGCACGCCGAACTCGGCCAGAATGGCGGCCGCGTTCTTCATCACTTCCCAGTCCGAGTTGGACCCCATCACCACGCCCACGCGGGGCGCGGCGGCTTGCTTATCGCTCGTTGCAGTCATTGTCGTTTCCGTCCCGCTCAGGCCAGTTGCTGGCCGGTCAGGCGCTCAAGCGCCTCGCGGTACTTCGCAGCGGTCTTCTCGACGACTTCATCCGGCAGCTTCGGCGCGGGCGGGGTCTTGCCCCACACTTGCGTCTCAAGCCAGTCGCGCACGAACTGCTTGTCGAACGACGGCGGGTTGCTGCCCACGGCGTACGAATCGGCCGGCCAGAAGCGCGACGAATCGGCCGTGAGGGCTTCGTCCATCAGATGCAGCTTGCCGTCGTCATCGAGACCGAATTCGAACTTCGTGTCGGCGATGATGATGCCGCGCGTGGCGGCGTAGGCGGCCGCTTCCTTGTACAGACGGATCGAGATCTCGCGGATCTGCTCGGCCAACTCGCGGCCGATGCGGCTCACCATGTCGTCGAAGCTGATGTTCTCGTCGTGCTCGCCCAACTCGGCCTTGGCGGCCGGCGTGAAGATCGGCTCCGGCAGTTGCTGTGCGTTTTGCAAGCCTGCGGGCAGCTTCACGCCACACACGGCGCCGGTGGCCTGATAGTCTTTCCAGCCACTGCCGGCCAGATAACCCCGCACCACGGCTTCCACCAGAATCGGCTTCAGGCGCTTGACCACGACGGCGCGGCCGGCCACTTGGGCGGCTTCGTCAGCCGACACCACCGACTCCGGCGTGACGCCGGTCAGGTGATTCGGCACGACGTGCGCGAGCTTGTCGAACCAGAAATTAGCCATCTGGTTGAGCACACGGCCCTTGCCCGGAATCGGCTCGCCCATGATGACGTCGAACGCCGAGAGGCGGTCCGTCGTCACAATCAGCAGCTTGTCGTCGCCGACGGCATAGTTATCGCGCACTTTGCCGCGGGAGAGCAGCGGCAGGCTCTTGAGGGAGGATTCGTACAGGGCGTTCAAGGCGGGGGTAGTCACGGCGGGACCCGATGTCAGAAGGGCAAAGGCGTAATTATACGCGCCTTGCGCGCCCCTCGGCGGCCTTCGGGACTTACACCGCCAACTCGTGCAACAGGGCGCCAATTCGCGCCGCATGGCCCTCGCCCACCAATAGCGCCACGACCGGCGCGCGCGAGGTGGGATGCGACATGGGCTTGCGGGACCGCTGGCATTGTTGATGCCACTGTTCGACCGAAGCCGCCGCGTAATACTTGTTGTCGCATATGAGCGTGGCATCGTCAGTGCGGGTGATCAGGCGCACGGCGTCAGGGCTGGCAGGGTCGATATCCTCCAGCGAGATCCGGTCGGTGTGCGTGCCGACGTAATGCTTGCTGGCGCGCTGGAAGCCGGTGAAGAAATCGGTTTGCCCCGCCAGCCAGACCAGTTCGGTCTTCGGCGGCAACGTGGTCGACGCGAGCAAAGAGACAGCCCGATCAAAATCCGCTTCGAGATAATCGGCGATCTGGTCTCGCCATCGCGCAATGCATTGCGTCTCCGCGGTCAAATCGACCGGCGGCGTCCGCCTGCTCGCGTCGCGCTCGCCGACCTGATGCATGCGTCGATACAGGGCAGACAGGAACCCGGCGGGATCGGACGGACGCATGGCCGGTGGCATGTGCTGATCGTGGGTCGGGAAATACAGACCGTTAGCCACAAACACTTCGAGTTCATTGGATCGATTCGTCGCGGGCGGCGTGACGGGACCGTGGTACCCCTGCGGCGGATCGCACCGGGCGACAACCGAGACGTGAAACCCATCGAAATCTCTCAGGCGGTCGATCGCCTTGGGCAAGATGCGGTTCGCAGCAACGCACCAGCCTTCAGGGGCTCTCAGCGTGTTGATCAGTTCGGCGCATTCCGCAATTTGCCCAAAACCGACACGCGCCCGGCCGATATGGTGTGCGCTTTGCCGCGCACGCTGCGCCTCGACCTGATCGACGATCGTATCCACGCTCAGTGGCCTGCCGTCGGGCGAAGGCAGTTGCAGCAGCGCGCTGGCGATGACGGCGCACGGGCGCGAGACACCCTGCTCGGAACACACGAGTGCGATCTTGCCGGGATGTTCGCGAAGGTAGTCGGCCACGCCCTTGCCAGCCTGCCAGAGCGTCGTACCGGAAATGGCCGCGCCGCCGTGCTCCATCCCGGTGAATTCCATGAACTTCACATGCGCGAGACTTCCCTCGAATGTCGAAGTATCGGCGGGCGAGCGTACGGATAGGCGTGACTGCGGGGTGCGCTCGTCCCGTGCGGATACCCTCAGGAGATACTGCGAGGCCGATCGCGGCAAATAGCGCTTCGTCTCGCCTGCCTGCTGGATCGCGCCCGGCTCGACACAGAAGATCGCGCCAATCTCCGGATGCGCCTTGAGCATGCGGGTCAGCGCCACACCTTCTGCGGGCGTGGCCGTCGGCCCCACGATGAACCGGTGCCCGCCAAATTCGAGCAAGCCGTAGCGTGTGCATTCCCCGTCTACGCAAATCAGCGTTTTCGGATTCACGCCGTAAGCCTCGATCCACGCGGCTTTTTCCGAATTGGAAAGCAACGCGTCTTGCTGGAACCGGTCCAGTTGACCGAGTGTGAGAATCGGCGAGTTCGGGAGCGGCCGCTTTGCCCCGTCGCAGCGACGATCCGGGGTGCGGTTCGCGACGCCGCACAGCGCGTTGGGGAGCGCGCCGGACAGGACGTCTGGTGCCGTCGTCGCTTGTCGCTGGGGAGGTTCGACCGGGACTGCGGTGGCGCGGGAGCGAAAAAAGGACGAGAAAATGCGGGGCATCAAAAACTCCAAAGCGGGCCTGTCGGGATCGGGATCGGGATCGGGCCACGTGATCAAGGCCCGAGAGACTTTCACGTCCGCTGGGGCCGGGCTTTGGCATTCGGGAGTCGGCTGCGGAGTTGGGGCCTGAAAGGGAAATAGAAACGGGAACCCGGAAGGAGTCGCAGAACCGGCATCGGAATCGCCCGCCCGGATCGCCAGCCACGGGTCGGGTTTGCGTTGCTTGGCGCGGCGATTGTGCCGCCTACAATGGAAACGTCCACCCGGGAGAGGGGCTGCCATGTCAACCACGTCGAACGTCACCGTTGTGATCGCGGCCGTCATGGCACTCGCCAGCCCAATCGCCGGGGCGCAGACGTCGTCCGCCGCGCCGCCGGCCTCGGCTTCCGCCCCCGCAGCCTCATCGTCGGCGTCACCTCATATCCACGCCCCGGTACACCGCCCTGCCCCAGCGCATGCCGCATCAGGAGCAACAGCGGCAACAGCGGCAACGGCAGCGACCGCCGAAGACCGCCCCGTACTGCCGCGCCTGATCGCCATCGCCACGCCGGAGCCCGACGACGCGATTCCGCGCTTTGCGCTTTATGCGGCGCGAGATATCGAAACGATGGGATTGCAGTTCCCGATGCAGGTCGAGGGCATCGCACCCGATGGCGACGTGGTGATCACGCTGAGCCTGCGCGAAGGGGCGACCACGCGCATGCGCGACTTCTCGCGCCAGCACATGAACGAGCCGATGACACTGATCGTCGATGGCGTGGAGATGCTCACGGCCACCATCCGCTCCGAGCTGGGCGGCAAATTCCAGTTGCAGATGCCCAAAGAAAAAGCCCGGCTTCTGTTCCAGCGTGTGCTGGCGAAGGCCGGGCCTGCAACCTGAGGTCCGAAGACCCCAAGACTGATACTGACTTTTCGACTTACTTCACGATCTGCGACAGCGCGCCGCTCTTGTACTTCTCGGCCATCTTGTCGAGCGACACCGTCTTGATCTTGGCAGCCTGACCTTCGCAACCGAACGACAGATAGCGTGCCTTGCAAACCTGCATGGCGGCTTCGCGCGCCGGCTTCAGGTAGTCGCGCGGGTCGAACTTGCTCGGGTTTTCGAACAGATAGCGACGGATCGCGCCGGTCATGGCCAGACGGATGTCGGTATCGATGTTGATCTTGCGCACGCCGTGCTTGATGCCTTCGACGATTTCTTCGACCGGCACGCCGTAGGTTTCCTTCATGTCGCCGCCGAATTCACGGATCTCGGCGAGCAGCTCTTGCGGCACCGACGACGAACCGTGCATCACCAGGTGGGTGTTCGGAATGCGGCGGTGAATTTCCTTGATGCGGTCGATGGCGAGAATGTCGCCCGTCGGCTTGCGGCTGAACTTGTAGGCACCGTGCGAGGTACCGATGGCGATCGCGAGCGCGTCGCACTGCGTCTGGTTCACGAAGTCGGCGGCCTGATCCGGATCGGTCAGCAGTTGCTCGCGCGTCATCGTGCCGTCGGCACCGTGACCGTCTTCCTTGTCGCCCTTCATCGTTTCGAGCGAACCCAGCACGCCCAGCTCGGCTTCCACCGTCACGCCGATGTAGTGCGAGAACTCGACGACCTTCTTCGACACTTCGACGTTGTATTCGTAGCTGGCCACCGACTTGCCGTCGGCTTCGAGCGAACCGTCCATCATCACGCTCGAGAAGCCGCTCTTGATGGCGGCCATACACACCGCCGGCGACTGGCCGTGATCCTGGTGCATCACCACCGGAATGTGCGGATAGGCTTCCACAGCGGCGGAAATCAGGTGACGCAGGAACGCCTCACCGGCGTACTTACGTGCACCTGCCGAAGCCTGCATGATCACGGGCGCGCCGACTTCGTCGGCAGCGGCCATGATTGCGGACACCTGTTCCAGATTGTTGACGTTGAAGGCCGGCAGACCATAGCCGTTTTCGGCGGCATGATCGAGCAGCTGTCGCATAGAGACTAGGGGCATGATGTTCTCCTTGGAATCACAAATTAAGCAAATCTTTCGTCGACCCAGGGGTGCCCTTCATGACGACGGCTCGCACGGGGCGATGCGCTTTTGCGCCTCGCCTCACGCGCGCGGCCCGTTCAATCACGCGTGCCCCACCTGGACGATTTTCAACGTATTGGTACCACCGGGTTGCCCCATCGGCTCACCGACCGTCAACACGATCGTGTCGCCGCGCTTGACCACACCGCGCGCAAGCAGCAATTGCTCGGCCTGCTTCAACGCCTGATCGCGGTCATGCGTGGACTCGACACCCATGGCGAAAACGTTGCGATAAAGCGACATTTTGCGCAGGCTCGAGAGCTGCGACGTCAGCGCAAAAATCGGGACGTGGATCTTGTGCCGGGACAGCCAGAGCGCGGTCGCGCCCGATTCGGTCAGCGCCACGATAGCTTTCGCGCCAAGATGATACGCGGTAAACAGGGCGCCGGCGGCAATCGTTTGGTCGATGCGCGTAAAAGTTTGGTCCAGCCAATCGCGGTCGAGTTCCACCGTCTCGAAGCGCTCGGCCTCGACACAGATGGTCGCCATCGTCGCGATGGTTTCCACCGGGTACTTACCCGCAGCGCTCTCGGCCGACAGCATCACGGCGTCGGTGCCGTCGAGCACGGCGTTGGCGACGTCCGAGACCTCGGCGCGCGTCGGCACCGGGTTGTGGATCATCGATTCCATCATCTGCGTGGCCGTGATGGTCACTTTGTTCATCTCGCGCGCCAGGCGGATCATCCGCTTTTGCAGCGCCGGGACGGCAGCGTTACCCACTTCGATGGCCAGATCGCCACGGGCGACCATGATGGCGTCGGAGGCCGCCAGAATTTCTTCCAGCGCCGGGATGGCTTCCGCGCGCTCGATCTTGGCGATCATGCGCGGCTTGATGCCGTACGGCTCGCCGGCCACATTGGCCAGACGGCGCGCCATTTCCATGTCGGTGGCGTTCTTCGGGAACGAGACCGCGACGTAATCGGCGCCCAGCGCCATCGCGGTCTTGATGTCTTCCATATCCTTCGCGGTCAGCGCCGGCGCCGTCAGCCCGCCGCCCTGGCGGTTGATCCCCTTGTTGTTCGAGAGATCGCCGCCGACCTTCACGGTCGTATGGATCTCGTTACCGAACACCCGGTCGACGGTCAACACGATCAGGCCGTCGTTCAGGAGCAGCACGTCGCCAGGACGCACGTCGCGGGGCAGTTCCTTGTAGTCCAGACCCACGCGCTCGTCGTTACCGACTTCGCAATCGGCGTCCAGAATGAACGGGGCGCCGGTTTCGAGCGTCGTCTTGCCGTTCTCGAACTTACCGACGCGAATCTTCGGGCCTTGCAGGTCGGCCATGATGGCCACTTCGCGGCCAGCGGCCTTGGCGGCGTCGCGCACCATCTGCGCGCGCTCGATGTGGTCTTGCGCCTTGCCATGCGAGAAGTTCAGCCGCACGACGTCCACGCCGGCAGCGATCATGCGCGAGAGCACTTCCGGCGTGCTCGATGCCGGGCCGATGGTGGCGACGATCTTGGTGGAGCGGTTCATTACATCCATCTCTTCATCCTCTTTTGGTAGCAGCGCGTTCGACAATGCTGGCGCTTCGATGGTTGTACTTTATTTACGCGGCCAGAGGTTAACCAAAAAGTTCGTATTGTCCGTACGAAATCGTTCGATTCGAACTCAAACGTTCGCAATAAAGCGTGCAAAACGGCCGCGCACGCTCCATTTCCGGACCGACGAACTGGTCCTCCAGCCCCGCCCCACTTAGATCTCCTTCAGTCCAATTAGTTGGCTTGGGCTGCGCGTTGTTGCAGCACGTCCACGGCCGGCAGGGTCTTGCCTTCCAAGAATTCGAGGAAAGCGCCGCCGCCCGTCGAGATATAGCTCACCTGATCGGCGATGCCGTACTTGGCGATGGCGGCCAACGTGTCGCCGCCACCGGCAATCGAGAAGCCCTTGGCGGCGGCAATCGCACGCGCGAGCGTCTCGGTGCCATGACCGAACTGGTCGAATTCGAACACGCCGACTGGGCCGTTCCAGACGATGGTGCCCGCGCTGCCCAGTTGTTCGGCCAGCTTGGCGGCCGTTTGCGGGCCGATGTCGAGAATCATGTCGTCGGCAGCCACGTCGGCGGCGGCCTTCACGGTTGCCTCAGCCGTCGGGCTGAATTCCTTGGCGCAGACCACGTCGGTCGGGATCGGCACCGACGCGCCGCGCGCGGCCATGGCGTCGATGATCGCCTTCGCTTCTTCGATCAGATCGGCTTCGGCGAGCGACTTGCCGATCGGCAGGCCGGCGGCCAGCATGAACGTGTTGGCGATGCCGCCGCCCACGATCAGTTGGTCGACCTTGTCGGCCAGCGTCTTGAGAATGGTGAGTTTGGTCGAGACCTTCGAGCCGGCGACGATGGCCACCAGCGGGCGGGCCGGCGCGTTCAGCGCCTTGCCCAGCGCTTCGAGTTCGGCGGCCAGCAGCGGGCCGGCGCAGGCGGCCGGGGCGTACTTGGCGATACCGTGCGTCGTGGCTTCGGCGCGGTGCGCCGTGCCGAAAGCGTCGTTCACGTAGACATCGCACAGCTTGGCCATCTTCTGGGCCAGTTCGTCGTTGTCCTTCTTCTCGCCCTTGTTGACGCGGCAGTTCTCCAGCAGCACGACCGCGCCCGGCGCGACTTCAAAACCGCCGTCGACCCAATTGGCAATGAGCTTCACGTCACGGCCGAGCAGTTCCGACAGGCGCTGTGCCACGGGGGCGAGCGAGTCGGCCGGCTTGAATTCGCCTTCCGTGGGACGGCCCAGATGCGACGTGACCATCACGGCAGCACCGGCGTCGAGCGCCATCTGGATCGCCGGCACCGAAGCGCGGATACGCGTGTCTTCCGTGATACGGCCCTCATCGTCCTGCGGCACGTTCAAATCGGCGCGGATGAAGACACGTTTGCCGGCGAGGCGGCCCTGAGCGATCAAATCGGAAAGACGTACGACGGAAGCCATGAGAATCCGGAATAAATAGTGGGAAAAACATGCATTTTAACTGATCCCACCCTCCGATTGACCATTTTGGGCACCCCGGGGTTTTGCTTAGAGGAACAACCGCCCGAGGGTATAGACCGCCATGCCGATGACGATCATCTCGATCATGTTCCGCCGCCAGACGAACCAGCCGGTGGCCGCCACCGCGGCGGCCAGCTTGTGATTGCCGATGTGCAGCGCGAACTGATGGTCGAGCAGCAGCACCTCGGGCACCACGATGACCGCCAGCGCCGCCGCCGGGGCATAGCGCAGCGCGCGTTGCAAGCGCTGCGGCAGCGCGACCCGCTCACCGGCAAGCAGGAAGAAGGTGCGCGTGAGCACGGTCACGGCGGTCATGGCCACGAAGGCAAACCAGATTTCGAGCGTGCTCATCAGCGCTGCCCCCCGCTCAGCTTGCGCGCGTGGCGCGCGCTCAGTTCGTCGCACACCATGCCTGCCGCGAGGGCGCCGACAACGCCCAGCACGAGGTTGAGCCGGTACGGCAGATCGAACGCGAGCAACCCGATGACCGAGGCCAGCGTCACGGCGAGCAGCATCGAGCGGGTGGTGATCGTGTGCACCATCATCGGGATGAGCGCCAGCGTACCCGCGAAACCCAGCCCCCAACTGTCGGGCACGAGGGCGCCGAGCATGATGCCGAGGATGGACGACACGTGCCACACCGCCCAGTTGCTGATCGTGATGCCGAAGTACGTGCCCTCCTTGCCCGGCACGTAACCGTTGGCGAAATTCTGGTTCATGAACATCACGAAGCCCAGATCGCCGTTCACGTAGCCCAGCACAATGCGCCGGGGCAGCGACAGGTAGGAAAAATGGGGTTGCAGCGCCGCGCTGAAGATCACAAAACGCAGGTTGACGATGGCGACCGTGAGCAAAATCGTCCAGAGCGGCATACCGGCGGCGAACAGGGGCAGCGTGGCTAGCTGCGCCGAACCGGCGTAGAGCATCAGGCTCATGCCGATGGCTTGTGGCACGGTGAGCACCGATTTGCTCATGGCCACCCCGGTCACGAGGCCCCACGAGAAGATGGCAGGCAACAGCGGCGAAATAATGCGAAAACCGGCCGCGAACCCTTCACGTTCAGCGGCAGGCAAACGAAGCGTTGGCATGGTCTTGGGGGCGAGCGCCGTGGCAAGCGGCGCACTGGATGGCATTGCGGGGCAAAGCGGTCCCGACGGCGCCCGGCACGCCCGTTCGCCCGCCTGGCGTTGCCGGATTGTCTCCTGAATATATTCATCATCTATGGCGGACGACAGGCCATTATAGTCACGGTAAATAGTTGCTTAGTACGCTGTGAGGCAGTTACTGCCGGTTTTTGCAGGTACAACGCTTGAGGTGTCGCATATGCGCCACGTTGCCGCAGCATTCGCCCGTGCGACGCGCGCCGGTGCGCGCCGCGAGCCGTCCGCAAAGGGGGCGGCTGCTTTACAATAGCGACTTTTGGTGAGCACGCTGGCCTGTAAGGTGAGCCGTGCCGGCCCCGAAATTCCGAATACCCGAACACCCATCACGGTCTGAACCCCATGAGCGAAGTCAAACAAATGCCGATCGTCGAAGTCGGCGCTGAAGATCTGCCGGTGCATTGCCCGAACCCGAAGATGGAAGCCTGGAGTGCCCATCCCCGCGTGTTCATCGATGTGACCCATGGCGAAGCCGCCTGCCCGTATTGCGGCACGCGCTATCGCCTGAAGGCCGGCGTGGTACTCAAGGGTCACCACTAAGCCGCCTGACAGGTCATGCAAGCCCTGACCGTGCGGACGCAATTGCCGCGCCGGTCACCTGTGAGTTTCATCGCTACGCTTAACGTTTAGAGTCTCCGCCACGATGCATAAAGCCTTGGTGATCGCCCCCAACTGGATTGGGGACGCGCTGATGGCGCAGCCGTTGTTTACCCTGCTCAAGCGTCTGCATCCGCGTCTGACCATCGACGCGATCGCACCGAGCTGGGTCGCCCCGGTTCTGGAGCGCATGCCGGAGATTTCGCGCGTGGTCTCGACCGACCTCGCGCACGGCAAGTTGCAGCCGCTCGCGCGTTATCAGCTCGCGAGCGTGCTCGCCGACGAGGGTTACGACGCCGCCTATGTGCTGCCGAATTCCTTCAAATCGGCGCTGATTCCGTGGCTGGCGCGCATTCCGTTGCGCATCGGCTACAAGGGCGAGCAGCGCTACGGCCTGCTCAACGTGCGCCACGCCAACCCGCGCAAAGACGAGCGCCCGCCGATGGTGCGGCATTACGCTGCGCTGGCGTTCGCGCCCGGTGCCAAGCTGCCCGAAACGCTGCCGACGCCGCGTATCGAAGCCGACTTGAACGAGTCGGCGCGCGTGTTCGCGCGCTTCGGTCTCGATCTGCGTGTGCCGCTCGTGGTGTTCTGCCCGGGCGCCGAGTTCGGACCGGCCAAGCGCTGGCCGCCGGGCCACTTTGCGCAGTTGGCGCAACTGGTGCGCCGCTCGTTCCCGTATGCGCAGATCATCGCGCTCGGCTCGGGCAAGGATGGTGCGCTGGCCCAGCAGATCGCCGCCGACGCGCCGTTCGTGCGCAATCTGTGCGGTCAGACATCGCTGGCGGAAGCCTGTGCGTTGCTGGCGCGTGCCAACGCGGTGGTGAGCAACGATTCGGGGCTCATGCACGTGACGGCTGCCCTGCGCCGCCCGCAGATCGCACTGTTCGGATCGTCCGATCCGCGCCACACCCCGCCGCTGTCCGATCAAGCCCACATCCTGTGGCTACAATTGGAATGCAGCCCGTGTTTCGCGCGCGAGTGTCCGTTGGGCCATACGCGCTGCCTGAACGAGCTGATGCCGGAGCACGTGTTCGCGAATCTGCGCAACATTCTGCTCACGCAGCGGTAAGTTTCGCCCCTCGGTTAAACCCAACGGTAAATCCTCATGCCACGTTTTGTCCGCCTGTTCGATGCCGCCAGTGAAACCATCACGGCCTTTTATGACGCGCTGCGCAGAGGCCAGACGGATCGTGCGATGTCGCTGTGGGCGAACGAAGATTTCGTGAGCTACATTCGCCCCGACGGTACGCGCTGGGACGGTCTGGAGCAGATTCGCAGCGGGCTGGTCGCGCAGTTCTCGCAGAGCGTGGTGCTGATCGATTCGCTCGATACGACCGAGTACGACACCGTCGGCACGGTCGTGCACACCGCCACCGAAGCGATGCGCGTGGGCAAGGAAGACGCCGGGCAGACGACCGCCCAGCTCATTCACACGACGTATGTGCTGGTGCACGAGCAAGGGGACTGGCGTTTCGCGCACATCCATTCGAGCCCGCTGCCGCAGCACGCCGTCGAGCAATTCAGTTTGATGATGCACGCCCGTCCGGACGGGCTGCACTGATCGTCACAAGGTCATGAGGTCAACATGACGGCCCGGCCAGCGACATTCTTCCCCGCCGATTACCGGTCGCCCCGGTGGTTGCCCGACGGGCACAGCCAGACGATTTACCCGGCGCTGCTGGGCAGACGCCCGCCGGTCGAATTCCGGCGTGAGACGTGGGATACCCCCGACGGCGATTTCGTCGACGTCGACTGGCTGGTCGCCCCACCGGCGTCGGACAAGGCGCCGCCCGCGCCGGCCGATCTTGTCGAAACACCGCTCGTCGTGTTGTTTCACGGGTTGGAAGGCAGCTCCGACAGTCATTACGCGCGCACGTTGATGCGCGAAGTCGAAGCGCTTGGCTGGCGCGGTGTCATTCCCCACTTTCGCAGTTGCAGCGGCCGCATGAACCGTGCGCCGCGCTTTTACCATTCGGGCGACAGCACCGAGATCGACTGGATACTGCGGCGCTTGCGCTCGCATGTGTCGGGGCCGATGTTTGCGGCAGGCGTGTCGCTGGGCGGCAATGTATTGCTGCGCTGGCTCGGTGAGCGCGAAAGCGATGCCGCGCAAATCGTGACTGCCGCGAGTGCCGTGTCGGCACCGCTCGATCTTCGTGCGGGTGGGCTGGCGCTCTCGCACGGCTTCAACATGGTGTACACGCGCAACTTTCTGGGCACGCTCAAGAAGAAGGCGCTGGCCAAGCTCGAACAGTACCCGGGACTGTACGACCGCGACCTGATGATGTCGGCGCGCGATCTCGGCGAGTTCGATCATGTGGTGACAGCGCCGTTGCATGGCTATCACAGCGCGTTCGATTACTACACGCGGGCGTCGAGCAAACCGATCTTGCCGGCCATTGAAGTGCCGACGCTGGTGCTCAACGCGCGCAACGATCCGTTCCAGCCTGCCAGCGCGTTACCCGGCGAGGCCGATGTCGGGCGCTTCGTGCATTTGCTGCAACCGGCCAATGGCGGGCATGTCGGCTTCATGAGCGGGCCGTTTCCCGGCGGCATGACGTGGATGCCGCGTACCGTCGTCGATTATTTCCGCCAGTTCCTTCCCCGAGCGCCCCATGGATGAGATTGTTCGACAGGCCATGGCCAAGTGGCCCAACGTGCCGCACTGCTACGGCTGGCTCTCGCTCGACCGTCGCGGGCAGTGGCGCATGCGCGACGAGGCTGCGCAGGCGGCGGGCACTGCGGGCGATCCGATTCGTCACACGGCATTGCTGGCGTTTATTGCGCGTAATTACGACAGCGACGAGGCCGGACGGTGGTATTTCCAGAACGGCCCGCAGCGCGTGTATGTCGGGCTGGCGTATGCGCCGTTCGTCGTGCGCCTGTCGTGGGATGCGGCAGCGAACGAGGGCAACGGTGCACCGGTGCTGACGGATCAGTTGGGACATGCGTTCGTGCCGCAGGCTTGTCTGCTGGATGAGGATGGCAACGTGGCGTTTGTTGGAGAAACGCCTGCGGTGCGTGGGAATGGTGGGAATGGCGATGACAATGCGGATGATCGCATTCGTCCCGTTGCGCCACTGGCCTTGCTGCACGATCACGACATCGATCTGCTGACACGCGTCTCCGATTTAGCGCAGGCGGCCGAAATCGCGCAAACCGCTGACGACACGGCGGACGCCGAAGCGGCGGTTCGCCTGCATTGGCAGAACGGCGAATCGTTACCGTTCACCACCGTGCATGCGGGCACGTTGCCGCAGGCGTATGGGTTCGAGCGGGATCCGCAGGCCGAAGGCGCAGGCAACTGAACGTTACCCGGTAGCGTCGCGCGATACCGACACCCCCTCGGCGAACACCTCGGGATATTTGTCCGAGTAGAACCGTGCTGCACTGCCTTCCGCCGTCCCCTCTTTGAGCAACGCCCACGGCTCGCGCATAACGAAAGCCACCATGGCGGCAACGGCGACAACACTTGCATACAAACACCACAGCCACGAGAGCGACTCGCTCACCTGAGCGCCGGAGAACGCCGCGCCATAGAGCGCGAACGACAACATGCTCGCCAATTGTCCGGTGAGCAGCGTTGCACCGGCAACGCGAATGCGCACTGACGGTGGCATGGCAATCATGCGTCGATCGACCCCCGTCATTGCAAGGCACGCCCCCACGGCCCCTGCAAGCGCCAACCCGGCGGCAAGTCCAATGGCACTCCGCGCGGCGCACGTCACCGCAAGGCAGACCCCTAGCCCTAACCACGTCGAGACATAACCGAACCGATGGTTCAACAGGCGCGATATGCGCGGGTGAAGGATCGCCACACCCGCAATGGATCCGATGACGAAGGCGGCAATCAACCAGCCAACTTGTGATTCCGGAAGCGATGCCCATCGCGTCAATTGAGGGATAAGCATCGGAACGATGCTGGCGGTTGCGACACCGAGCAACGTATCGCATAGCGTGAAGAATCGCTCCGCGGGTAGTTGGACTTTCAGAACAAAACCCGAGAAGACGTTGCGCAATCGGGCGCGCGCTGAGACGGTTCCCCGTGCAACGTCATCTTGCGTGGACAACGACGGCAACCGAGCGACAAGGAGCGGTGTCGCACAACCGAGAATCGCGATCCCCAAAAGGGCATGTGCCGGAGACCAGAACGTCAATACAGCGGCCACGAGTATCGGGCCGCTGATGCGCCCGAGACTGACCACGACACGGCGCTGCCGAAAAGCGGCCATCACGCGAGCTTGCGAAACGGTTTCGGCGGGATAGACGCTCAGCAGCGGTTGTGCGAGCGCAAAAGCAATCACCGCGATGGCATCGTTGACGGCCCAGAAGACGACGCCACTCGCCGCGCTCATGATGGCGAGCCGTGAAACGCCCGACACCGCGATCATCACACAAGCCAGACGTATCACGTGGCCACGCGGCAGACGCTCAGCCCACGCGGCGGCCAACGGAAGCGCAACTACCGCACACACGGCCAGCGCGATCTCGTACGCGACGACGCTCGCCGTACCAAAGCGTGTGAGCAACAACACGGGTACCGTCGCATTCCACATACCGAGGTAGCACGCGAGCAGCAGGTCGAGGGTGAGGTAAGCAACGAAGGGAGTCACGTACGAGGATCACAGCAAACAGGGTCAATGCATGCTGGCCCCATGGCGGGCGACGCGCAATGGCGATTGTCCGATTACTCGCTGGGGAATATCCGAAGATGCGAGCCACTGTCGGCAACCGCATCCACCAATCCATGCACGCCCGTCACCCGAACTGCTTGAAGTCCTTCTCGTCTTCCTTGTCTTCTTTATAGCGACGTTGGAATTCGTGCAGTCGTGCGTCGATGGTCGACATTTCGTAGAAGTCGGCGTCGCCGGCATCGCGGGCGAGTTTCAACTGGCTGACGGCGGCCATCCATTGGCCTTGTAGTGCGTACTGCTCAGCCAGCGCTTCGTGCTGCTTGGCGCGCTTGCCGCCTGCCGCCCATGCCCCCGCCAACGCACGCCACCAGATCGGCTCACTGCGATAGCGCTCGACCTGCTCTTTCAGAAATTTAGTCGCTTCGGGAATCCGTTGACTGGCCACCAGCGCATCCGCATACGCCATGTCGGACGCCTGTGAGAGCGGGAATGCCGCACGCGCGTCCGTGGCAATGCGCAGCGCTTCGGCTGGTTTGCCCTGCATGCGCGCGATGTCAGACGCCAGCACCGCCAGACTCGGCGTGCCCGCGCCCGTACCGCCAAACGCCGCACGCGACTTCTCGAGCGCCTCGCGTGCCGGCTCCCAGCGATGCTGTTTGTACTCCGCCAACGCCACCGCATACCATGCCCCCGCGACACTGGGTGCCGTCTGGGAGCGAATGGCCGTGCGCTGCGCATCGGCAATCGTCGCGAAGTCGCTCGCCGACTTCTGCTGCAACACCAGCGAGCGCGCCCGCACAAACGCATATTCCGGCGATTGCTCCGGCTGACGGTAGCCCACGTTACGCGAACGGTTGAGCATGTCGGCAATGCGCTCTGTCGTCAGCGGGTGCGTGCGCACGTACTCGGGCACCCCCGCTTCGTTGATCGCATCCGCACGTTGTAAGCGCTCGAAGAATGTCGGCATCGCGTACGTATCGAAGCCCGCTGCTTGCAGCAACTGAAAGCCGACACGATCGGCTTCGCGTTCGGCGTCACGTGAGAAGCGCAATTGCCGGTCTGCGGCCAACCCCTGCCCGCCCATGGCAATACCCAACCCCAGATCGGAGCTGCGCGCGCCAATCCCGGCGAGCAAGCCGAGCAGCATGCCGCCGAGCGCAATCCACGAGTTCTGCGACTGCTGTCCGAGCATTCGTGCGATGTGGTGCTGCAAGACGTGTCCCGTCTCGTGCCCCACCACCGACGCGAGTTCCGATTCGGTACGTGTCGTGACGATCAACCCCGTATTGATGCCGATGAATCCGCCGGGCAGCGAAAACGCATTGATGGCGGCGTCGCGCACCACGAAGAACTCGAAACTCTGGCTAGCATCGAGTCCCACCTTGCGCGTGGCCGCGACCAGCTTGCCGCCAAGCGTATTGATGTAATCGGAGAGCAGCAGATCGGAGAGATAGTCGGGGTCGGCGCGAATCTCGCGCATCACCCGCTCGCCGAGCTTGCGTTCCATCGCGGGAGATAAATCGGAAGCCGAACTTTGTCCGAGTGTCGGCAGCGACTGCGCCGCTGCTTGTGTGGGCACCACGGCCGCCGCGAACGTCATCGCGCTCATCACCGGCAGCAACGCCCAGGCGACGGTCCGCCGCCAGCGGGAAGTGCGTGACAAAGCGCGGAACGAATGTGATGAACGCGTCATGGAAATGGGCGCGGCATGGCGCAGGTCATTCGAGGCTGCTGCTATGATAGCAGCCAAGTGTGGACGTTCCCTGCGCGTTTCCCGACAGGCGCCGCACATCACATTTGGCACCTATCCATGGCAGAACTTACCCATTTCGACACCGCTGGTCAGGCCCATATGGTCGACGTCGGCGGCAAGGACAGCACGCACCGCATCGCCGTCGCACGCGGCACCATCCTCATGAAGCCCGAGACGCTGGCGCTGATTCGCACCGGCACCGCGAAGAAAGGTGACGTGCTCGGTATTGCGCGCATTGCCGCCATTCAAGGCGCCAAGCGCACGGCAGATCTGATTCCGCTGTGTCATCCGCTGGCGCTCACGCGCGTGACGGTCGAGTTTCTCGTCGACGACGGCGCAAATGCGGTCCATTGCCGCACGCAAGTGGAAACCATCGGCCGCACCGGCGTTGAAATGGAAGCCCTCACCGCCGTGCAAGTCGGCCTGCTGACGATCTACGACATGTGCAAAGCCGTCGATCGCGGCATGACCATCACCGACGTGCGCGTGCTGGAGAAGCACGGCGGCAAGTCGGGCGACTGGGTGGCAGCGTAACGGCGGATTCGCGACTCGCGACGAGCAAAGGCATCCGGGGGAATCACTTCCCCCGCGACGCCGTCCACTGCACAGCGAGGATGCTGACGAACACCATCGCGAGCCCGACGAACGCCAACCCCGTCATCGCCTGCCCCAGCAACACCCATCCCAACACCACCGCCGTCAACGGACTCAACAACCCGAGCGACGACACCGCGACCGGCGCAAGACGCGCAATCCCGCGAAACCACAACGCGTAAGCCAGCAACGCCCCCGCCACCGACAAATACAAATATCCCAGCGTCTGCAACGTCGTGAGCGACGGCAGCGGCGCGTCGATGAACAACGCCAACGGCGCCAGCATCAATCCACCCAGCACCAACTGCCAACCCGTCAACGCGAGTACCGGCATCTCAACGCGCCACCGACGCGTGAGATAAGTCCCCGTCGCCATACTCGCCGCCCCGGCAAGCGCCGCCAGAATCCCCACCGGCTCGAATACCGTCGTCGGCGAAAGCAGCAGGATCGCCATGCCGACCACGCCCGCCACGGCCGCCCACACAGTCGGTGCCAACGGCCGATTGTGCTCCACGCCCCACGCCAGCCCCATCACGAGTAACGGCTGAATCGCACCGACCACCGCAGCCAAACCGCCCGGCAACCGATACGCTGCCACGAACAACAACGCCTGAAACGCGCCGATGTTCAACGCAGAGAGCACCAGCAACCGCCCCCAATCGCGCGTTACCGGCCAGCGGCGTGCGTAGATGAGCAACAACAGCCCTGAGGGCAATACCCGGATCAGGGCCGCTGTGAAAGGCCGGTCCGGTGGCAAAAGCTGCGTCGTCACGATGTAGGTCGAACCCCAGATCATCGGGGCCAACGCCGTCAGCAACACGTCGATCCAGTTCAATCGCGCGGGCGAAACCAACGTAGAAGTCGTCATGATTATTTATCTTCAATTCAAGATAAATTGCAGTTTGGTATCATTTTGTCTTGATGTCAAGATAAGTGAGGTTACGCATGGTGAGCCGACAAACGCGCAAGGGCGAGGGTAGTACGGGCGACGCGGTCGACGCGATCCTCGCGCAGTGGAATCGTGAGCGCCCCGATCTCGACGTCGCGCCGATGGCGATCATCGGCCGGCTGAAGCGCTGTGCAGCGCTGGTTCAGCAGCAACTCGACGCGACGTTCGCCGAGTTCGACATGAGTGGTTGGGAATTCGACATGCTCGCGACGTTGCGTCGCGCAGGTGCGCCGTATCGACTGGCGCCGACGGCGTTGTTTTCCACACTGATGGTGACGTCCGGCACGATGACGCATCGCCTGCAACGTCTGGAAACGCGTGGCTGGATCACGCGAGTGCCGAACCCGGAGGACGCGCGCAGCACGCTCGTCCAGTTGACCGGCACCGGGTTCGCACAGATCGAGCGCGCCGTCGACGCGCACGTGGCGAACGAGCACCGCATGCTTGCCCCCCTACCGGCGGCAGCGCTCGCCCAGATCGACGCCGGGCTGATCGCCTGGCTCAAGCTGCTGGAAAGCGAGCGCTAGCCTGAGCATCAAGCGGCCGCGGCATTCCCCACACGCTGGCGCTGCGGCCAGAAGTACCACACGGCACCCAGCACCTGAAGCACGATCAGCGCCGCCCACGCGGTGAAGTGCGCATCCGCGCTGTGCGCCGGATAAGCGCCGAGCACCGCCCCGATGCCCACCTGACACAGGAAGATCAGCACGAAGATGACGAGCGTGAGCGACGTGTTCACGCGTCCGATCAGCGTGCCGTGGAAATACTCGGCCAGCACGGCGTATGACAGAATGCCCGTGCCACCAAAAATGCCGTAAGCGGTCCACAGCCAGACCGGCGGAATCGGCGCGCCCAGCATCAACAGCAACTGCACCGCGACGAAGATCACCATGCCGACGCCGGAGAACGCAAAGACGCTGACCCCACGGCGTTCCAGCGAGCGTGCCGCTGCGCCGAACACCACACTGCCGGCCATCATCGCCAGACCGACCACCGACACGAGCGACGCCGCTTGCGCGGCCGACAGGCCTTCGAAGTCGCGCATGAAGGGCGCCATCCACAGCGACTGCATCGCATAGAACACGCCCTGCGTGATCCCGGAGAGCGACGTCACCTTCCAGAACATGGCGCTGCCGAGCACTTGGCGCACGCCTTGCAGCGCCTCCGACAAACCACCCGGCGCATGCGCCCCCTGCTTCTCCGGTGCGCCAAACCACAACGCCACCGACATGAAGACGGTCAGTCCGGCCAGGCCGAACGACACCACACGCCAGTCGGTCATCCCAAGCAGCCAGTTGAGGGGAGTCCCGACCACCACGCCGCCCAAGCCGCCAACGGCCATCACGAGCCCGTTGAGCAATGGCAGACGCGCCACTGGAAACCATTGCGCCAACGCCTTGAACGCACTGCCCAGACACACCGACACGCCCACGCCGATGAGCAGACGCCCCACCATCAGCGCACCCAGTCCCTGTGCGAGACCGAACAGCGCGGCACCCGCCGCCGCCAGCAACAACACGATCGACGCCACGCGGCGCGGACCGAACTTGTCTAGCAGCACACCCGCCGGCAACTGCGCACCGGCGAAGCCCAGGAAATAGAGGCTCGTGAGCAAGCCGAGATCGGCCGACGAGAGTCCGAGTTCGCGCGTCATAAACGGCGCAAACCCAATATTCACACCGCGGTACACGTAGGAGACGAAGTACCCGCAGGCGAACAGCACAAAGATGCGTAGTGCTTTCGACATGAAGCCATACCTTAGTAATTTACTTGGGTATCCATTGTCCGGGGAACGTCGGCCCCAAGCCAACGAAACCTTTGAGCGCGCATTGTGAGTAGAATTTGACATCATGTTTCGACACCTTCCTCCCCTCCAATCGCTGCGTGCACTAGAAGCGGCTGCCCGTCACCGGAGTTTTACGCGGGCGGCCGACGAATTGAATTTGACGCACAGTGCTGTCAGCCACCACATGCGCTCGCTTGAGCAGCAACTCGGCACGCCCCTCTTCCGGCGGGTCGGCGCCCGCATGATTCCGACCAGTGTCGGGGCGCGTCTGGCCGAGCGCATCCGCATCGGCATGTCCGAACTGGACGAAGCCTTCACCGAGGCCCGGGCGGGCACGGCGGCGGGGGCATCGCCCGCCACGGTACGGCTGGAAGTCAGCGTGATGACCGATCTGGCGGCGCAATGGCTGATCCCACGTCTTGATCGCTTCAGCGCGCAGCATCCCGGCATCGATTTGATGATCCGGCTCCATACGGATGTGGCCGCGCCGGACCCGTATTCGGTCGACGTCGGCATCTGGCATCAGCGCGTGGAGGCGACCGGCTTTGTGAGCCGCAAACTACTGACCGACTACGTGATCGCCGTTTGCCGCCCCGAGTTGATCGACCGCCTTCCGAACTTCACGATCGACGACACGCCGAAGCTGCCGATGCTGCGTTTCGCGCACCGGTCATGGCGCGACTGGCTGGTCGCTGCGGGGCTCCCGCCGCACGAGCCCACGCGCGGGCCAATTTTCGACGATGCGGGGTTGCTGCTACGCGCCGCCGTCGCCGGACAAGGGCTCGCGACCACGCGCAGCCTGCTCGTGCGCGACGCCATTGCGGCGGGCGAACTCGTGCAGGTAGGCGACGTCTGCATCCCACCGAGTCTTGAGTACTACGTGAGCTGGCGCGAGCATCATCCGCGCGAGCGCGCTATCCACGCGTTCTGGCAGTGGATGCAGGATGAGATTGCCGCGACGGTGCCACTCGGCAAGGGCATCGCACGCGGGGGCAAAACCGCGCGCCCATAAAAAAACGGCAACGAATTCGTAAGAACTCGTTGCCGCTTTTCCTTGGCGCGGACTTCGACGGCAAAGAACAACTAACCGTTGAAGTCCGACGACCGGGCAATCGGGGCACCTCAAACGATGGAGGCACCCCGGACATGCCGTCTCTTGCGAGACTTACATGCCCATGCCCATGCCGCCCATACCGCCCATGTCGCCCATACCGCCGCCCATCGGGGCATCTTCCTTCGGCAGTTCGGCAACAGCGCAGTCGGTCGTCAGCAGCAGGCCCGACACCGAAGCGGCGTTTTGCAGCGCGGTGCGCGTGACCTTGGTCGGATCGACAACGCCCATTTCCACCAGGTCGCCGTACTCGCCCGTCGAGGCGTTGTAGCCGTAGTTGCCCTTGCCAGCAATCACGTTGGCCACGACGACGCTGGCTTCTTCGCCACCGTTCGCGACGATCTGACGCAGCGGCTCTTCCATCGCGCGCAGCACGATCTTGATACCGGCGTCTTGGTCAGCGTTGGCGCCCTTGATGTCGGCAACGGCCACGCGAGCACGCAGCAGTGCAACACCGCCGCCCGGGACGATGCCTTCTTCCACGGCAGCGCGGGTAGCGTGCAGCGCATCTTCGACGCGTGCCTTCTTTTCCTTCATTTCGACTTCGGTCGCAGCACCGACCTTGATCACGGCAACACCGCCGGCCAGCTTGGCCACGCGCTCTTGCAGCTTTTCACGATCGTAGTCGCTGGTAGCTTCTTCGATCTGGGCACGGATTTGCTTGACGCGTGCTTCGATGTTCACGGCTTCGCCAGCACCATCGATGATGATGGTGTTTTCCTTGCCGATTTCGATGCGCTTGGCTTGGCCCAGTTCGTTGAGCGTTGCCTTTTCCAGCGTCAGGCCGATTTCTTCAGCGATGACTTGGCCGCCCGTCAGGATGGCGATGTCTTCGAGCATGGCCTTGCGGCGGTCGCCGAAGCCCGGAGCCTTGACGGCGCAGGTCTTCAGGATGCCACGGATGTTGTTGACCACCAGCGTTGCGAGGGCTTCGCCTTCGACGTCTTCAGCGATGATCAGCAGCGGACGGCCAGCCTTGGCGACTTGCTCGAGCACCGGCAGCAGGTCACGAATGTTCGAGACCTTCTTGTCGAACAGCAGGACAAACGGGTTGTCCAGGATGGCGACTTGCTTTTCCGGGGTGTTGATGAAGTACGGCGAGAGGTAGCCGCGGTCGAATTGCATACCTTCGACAACGTCCAGCTCGTCTTGCAGCGACTTGCCGTCTTCGACGGTGATCACGCCTTCCTTGCCAACCTTGTCCATCGCTTCGGCGATACGGTCACCGATCGACGAATCGCTGTTAGCCGAGATCGAGCCGACTTGAGCGATTTCCTTGTTGGTCGTGCAGGGCTTGCTGATCTTGCGCAGTTCTTCGATCGCAGCGGCGACAGCCTTGTCGATACCGCGCTTCAGATCCATCGGGTTCATGCCCGAGGCAACGTACTTCATGCCTTCGCGAACGATCGACTGAGCCAGCACCGTAGCGGTGGTGGTACCGTCGCCGGCGTTGTCGCTGGTCTTGGAAGCCACTTCCTTGACCATTTGCGCGCCCATGTTCTGGAGCTTGTCCTTGAGTTCGATTTCCTTGGCGACCGAGACACCGTCCTTGGTCACGGTCGGGCCGCCGAAGCTGCGCTCGAGCACCACGTTACGGCCCTTCGGGCCCAGGGTCACCTTGACGGCATTGGCCAGGATGTTGACACCCTCGACCATCTTTGCACGAGCGGAATCGCCGAAAACGACTTCTTTAGCTGCCATTGCAATAACTCCTTGAATTCTTTACGTAGATGTCTGGGGGGACAGTCTTACTTGACCAGAACGGCCATGATGTCTTCTTCACGCATGACCAGCAGTTCCTGGCCATCGACCTTCACGGTCTGGCCGGCGTACTTGCCGAACAGGACACGGTCGCCCACCTTCACGTCGAGCACGATCGACTTGCCTTGATCGTCTTTCTTGCCCGGGCCAACCGCCAGGATCTCGCCCTGATCCGGCTTTTCAGCGGCGGCTTCAGGGATCACGATGCCCGATGCGGTCTTCGTTTCGTTGTCCAGGCGCTTGACAATAACGCGGTCATGCAAGGGACGAAGGTTCATTACAAGCTCCTCTTTTCTCTCAGTGAGATTGTCAAAACGATATATGCAAGATGTTGCATATAAGATGAATTCATGACGTTAGCACTCTACACCAACGAGTGCTAATTATAGGGACGGGGTTTTACGATTTCAAGACGCGGGGTTTTCCCGGAGGTGAATATTCTTGTCGGCGGCGGCTCGGCGTCGACGGGATCGACGCCACTTTGGCGGGCGGTTGTCCCGTTTTTGACGATGCCTGGCCGCTGAGAGTTCCCTCGCCTAGCTGGCGCTCGGTGTCCGCCAGCGCCTGCCGAACCATGACAAGTTCGGCAGAAACCGAAACAGCCCATGCGCATCGATCCATCGGGCGTACGCCACATAGACCGGATCGCGAGACAGATGGCGCTCTTCGGTCCACGCCCGCATCGCATAGAGGCCGTTGACGCCCAACAGCAGCAGGCAGTGGCGCAGCGCCTCATCCACCGGCCCGCGCGCCACGAAGGGGATGAAGATCAGCCACCACGACAGGTTCTTCGCCACATACGCCGGATGCTTGGTCCAGCGATAAGGGCCGTTGGTAATGATGCCGCGATGGGTGAGGTTGGAGAAGCGGCCGCCGAAACTCACGGTGGCCCAGACGTAAATCATGGTCAGCAGCAGGATCGCACTGCCCCAGATGCCATAAAGCAGCGGTGACCCCCACAGCCACTCGCCCCATGCGAAACCGGTGTCGTAATGCAGATACTGGCGGCCGATCAACGACCAGAACGGCTCGTAACACGCCAGCGCCACCGCCCACCCCAGCATGGTCGGCTCGGCCGAGCGCAGATGCGTATCGGCAAGGCGCAACGTCAGCAGGTAGCCCATCACCGTCAGGCCCACATCGACGAAATAGCACAGGCCGTACAACAGATCGAACCACGGCTTGAAGCCGGTGAGCTGACTGACATCGGCGTTCAGGAATCGGGCGAGGTCGTTGCACAGGTAGCCGAACATCAACGGCAGAAAGAACCCCTTCACCAGCCAGCCGAGCAGATGCTGCCCGACGATTCGGCGGTCTACGTTGGCCCACTGCAACGTCACGAGCTGGCCCACGTGCCAATAGCCGTCCAACGGCTGCGGCATCCTGCGATCGACAAAGTAGAGATACGGCAGCGCCAACACCAGCAATGGCGGCACTATCAGCGACAGCATCCGGTAGTAGCGATCGTAAAAGTCGCCGTGATATTCCGGGAACAGCCAGTACAGCAGCGCGACGAACCCCAGACTGCCCAACAGGCCGGTGAACTTGACCATCGTGCGAGACCACGACGGATCGTCGCGCTCGAAACTCAACCCCGTCGACGCGCGCCGATAAGTCTTCTGCCACAGCAGGTCCACCAGCAGCACCGTCGCCGAAGTCATGCCAACCATGAACAGTGCACTCGCGACGATGTCGCCCCCGAAAGGACGGTAGGCGCGTAGCAGGACCAGTGACAGGAGAAAGGCCGCGAAACCGGCGGCCCCGACCGCGCCGTGTGTCGCCGAGCGTGGCCGCGCGGGCACGGCTCCATCAGGATTGCCGGGGCCGCCGGGGCCGCCGGGGCCGCCGGGGTTGCCGGGGTTGCCGGGGTTGCCGGGGTTGCCGGGGGTATCGCGGTTGCCGGGGTTATGGCGTGCGGTGTCGGTCACGGTACCAGTCATGTCGTTCGTCATGTCTTCCGTCATGTCGTCCAATCGGTGGCACTACGAGGATACGGTGTCGCTCGTCACGTCCGCGCTCACGACAGTTGCCGCCCCACGATTCCAACCTTCCTGACCTACGCGGGCAGCCCGCGCACGTCGCCATCATAGCGTGGCGCAGCCACGCATAGGCGACTACTCAAAAGAGGGGATCGCCACCGTCAACACTGCGTGCTAACGTCAGCCCCGGCCTCGCCGCAAAGCAACACAGGCAAGAACCTGCGGCATCCAAGCCTCACGTTTCGCACCCTGCCCCTGCCTTTGCTTCGGAGACCTCTCGCGATGACCGCCTTTCGCCCCACCCGCCGGCAAGCCCTGCAACTTGCCGCCGCCTCACTCGCCACACCGGCGTTGCTCACGCCCGCCGCCAACGCCATCGCAGCGGGCCGTGCAGACCTCGACGCCGCCGTGCGCCGCTTCGGCGCCCTCGCGCCGCAAACGACGAGTTGCCTCGTCCTTGCCGACATCCCGTCGGGTGGCTGGCAGTCAGCCTATGCGCCGGACCGGATGCTGTTCGTCGGCAGCGCGGTCAAGACTTACATCCTCGGGCAGTTTCTGCTCGATGTGGAATCCGGCTACAACCAACGCTCGGAGACCCAACTCTGCGACGTCAACGACGCCGTGCGCACGCCGGGCAGCCCGGTGCTGATCGGGCTCACCGGACAAACCCAGTACCGCACCGCACTCGAAGCGATGATCTCGCACAGCGACAACTTGGGCACCGACATTTCACTCGCTGCCGTCGGCCCCGATCGTGTGCGCGAACTGCTCAAGCGTGTGGGACTGACCACGGCGCGCATCCCGGACTCAACCCGCAAGCTCTTCTCCTATCTCGCGGGCGCTGCGCCGGGCGTCGATCTCGGCTGGGCCGGCATGCAGAAGATGGAACGCAATGAAGACCTCGGACTGAAGCCGCGCACCGACGTCATCAACGATCACGAAACGATGACGAGTTCCGCCGCCGATCTCGTCAAGTGGTATCGGCAAGTGCTGCGCGGGAAGCTGTTCGCGAAGCCGTCGTCGCTCACCGAATTCAAGCGCATTTCCGCCATGGCCGACGCCGTGTGGATGGCCGTGCCCGACGGGCTGCTCGCGTATGGCAAGGGCGGCAGTCTCGATTGGGAGAACTTCCACGCGCTGTGCTTCGCGGGCGAAATGCTCGTGGGTAAGACCCCGGTGACGTTCTGCTTCACGTCCAACTGGCTCGACGGCAAGACGAGCGTCGAGCGCACAGGCGAGTTCATCGCCGCCGCCAGCGACGTGCTCAAGGCGGCCGCCAAAGCCGCCGCCTGATCCGCGCAAAAAACGCACAACAACAAAGGCCTGTCCCGCGATCGAAGCGGGTCAGGCCTTTGTCATGACGTCACGTCAGAAGTGTTTCGCCAGTCGTAACGCCGCACTCTGTACCGTCTGCGAAGGTGCGGTGCGCAAGCTGTATTCGGCACGCATTTCCAGCCCCTTGCCCGAGAGCAGCTCCACCCCCACGGCGAAGTTGCCGTAGACGCGGGGTTGCGACGACGAAATCACGAAGGGTGCACTCGGAAACTGCACCAGCGACACTTCGGTACTCACATCGCCTTTCGACGCAAAGCTCATACCGAGCGACAGATAAGGACGCAGCGTCACGCCGCGATAGTCGAAGCGCCCTCCCACCTCGACAGTGGGACTCAGTACCGCCGTCGTGCGCCCCTGACTTTGCACCGCGAGATCGAGCACCCCCGCCCCGCTTTCGCTGTACGCCCCGCTGCGGTCGTACACGACATCGAGATCCGCATATGGCTTCACATACCAGTCGGCGAAATTCACCTGATACGACAGTCGCGACCGCGCCCCGACAAAGAACGCATCGGGCTTGCTCGTCGCCCGCGCGACAGCCTCCGGATAGTCGATCGTCCGGTTCTGCGTACCGCTCTCGTAACCGCCCAACAGCGCCAGTGCGATCTGCCACGGCCCCATCTGCCGCTTCAACGTCACGCCGCCACGGAAGCCGTCACTCGACACATCGAGCGAGCGATCCGACGAGCGCGCATGCGTCACCACATAACTCGCCGAGCCACCGAAGAACCAGTCCGGCGCAATCTCCTTTTGCGCGCCGAACTGATATGTCACCTGCTGGCTGCGGAAACCGACGTCATCTGCCGTATCGAAACGATCGGCACGCGTGCCGATCACACGCCCCCACACACAACTGCCCTCGGCCAGACGTGTGCCCACGCCGTCGAACTGCGGACAACTCATCAGCCGATTCAGGAAGTCGTAATTTTCGTGTCCGCGCGAACCGGCGCGCATGAGCGTTGCCGCGCCCGAGAGCACATCCAGTGCCTTGCGGTACGACGCGGCGTCGCCCACATTCGCGAACGGCTGGAACAGCGGCCCGGTATCCACGACACCCATGTCCCAATGCGTTTGCAGAAAGTTGGCGAACGACGTCTGGTTGGCGTTCAGGGCGACGCCCGGCGGCCGGAAATTGGCGTCGACGGAGATCAGCGGGTCTTGCGAGCCGCCGCCGTTGTTTTTCATCTGGTAGCTGAACACGATGGCCGTGCTCTTCGCGACAGCCGTCTCGCCCGTCGGCGCTTGGTCGAAGTGACCGATCCCGAGCCAGATGTTCTTGACCGGGTTGTGAAGCACCGGCACCACGCTGCCGCCGAACGTCAGCGCACCGGACACCACCAGAAAGTCGCTGTTGTGACGCGTGAAATCGAGATCGGGCGCATACACGCCGGTGCCCGTCTGCGAAAACGCACCGTACACGTGCGACACCTGAAAGACACCCGGACCGCCGGGGCTGAACGTGCCGAAATTCTGGAGTTGTCCCACGGTCACGCTTTGGCCCGCACGCAACTCGCCACCGGCCTGATTCACGAACGTACTGTCGGTCGTGAGTTGCACATTGCCCTGCATGATGCCGCTGTTGTTGACGCTCGCCTTGCCCAACGACTCGATGGCCGTGGCCGCCGAGACGGTGCCCGCATTGTCGATGGTCACGCCATCGGTGTTGATCGCCAGAATGCCGATGCCCGAGGTCGCATTCGCCAAGACCGTCGCGCCCTTGCCCACGGTCACGCTGATCGGCTTGCCCTCGATGACGTTGTTGCCGGTCGTGCCCGCGTTGCCCATGCTGATCGCAGCAATGGCGGGGGAGCCTGCGCCCATGGCCGCCACTGTCGCGCCGGGTTGCACGCTCACATCGATCTCGCCACCGGCATTGCCGCTCCAGTTCGGCGGATTCTTCAGCAGCACACCACCGTCGGTGAACACCGCGCCGCCGCCCAAGCTCATCGCGAGAATGGCCGGTGCATTCACGCCGTACGTCACGATGCTGCCCGACGCGCTCACCCGCACCGTGTTGCCCGCCCCCACCGCACCGGACACGTTGGCCAAGCGAACCATGTCGAGGCCATACGTCACGGCTGCCGCATCGCCCGCAATACCCCCCCCGCCGCCCACGCTTTGTGCGAGCACGCCCGCCGCGCCATCGCCTTGCGTGCGGATGCCACCGGCGACCGTCACTTCGACCGTGCCGCCGTCATTAATCCCCGCATTGCTGAACGTGTTGTTCACCGACGCCAGCGTGACAAGCCCCGGGGCCGTCGTCAGACCGGCGATACCGCCGCCCCCGCCCACGCTCTGTGCGACGACACCATGCGCATTCTGTCCCTGCGTCTGCACCACGACGTTATTGCCCACGGTCACGGCAACGTCCGATCCGGCGCCCCCGGTGTGGTCCTTCGCGCCGAGCGTCAGACTCGTGACGGGCAGCGTCGACGGTGCGCCACCGCTCGCCAGTGCAGCATAGCCACCGCCACCGCCAATGCTTTGTGCGAGCACGCCGAACGAGAGCGTTCCCTGCGTTGCAATCACCGAGGGCGAGTTCGCACTCCCGGTGGCGCTCGACAGATCGACAAGGACGCTCCCGGCATTGGCAATCAGGCTATTGTTCCCCGACTGCGATGCGCCCAGCGTGACGACAGACCCCGCGAGCAACGCCGTCATTGACGCGCTCGCCGTCAGCCCGGCGACCCCGCCGCCGCCCGACACCGACTGCGCCAGAATGCCGTGCGATAGCGCGCCGCTGGTGTAGATGCTGCCGCCGCTGAGAACGTTGACGCTGCTGCCGGTCATCAATGCAGGCGACATCGAGCCGCTCAACGTGCTGCCCAGCGTGATCGTCGGCGCAGTGGCTTGCTGGCCATCTGCCAGATGCGTACTCGCGTTACCGGCAAGGCCAACCGAAGCCGCTCCGCCACCGCCCATGATGCTCTGCGCAACGATGCCGCTTGCATCGGCCCCCTGCGTGGCAATCACGCCACCACTCTTGACCACCACCGGATATGGGGCGGTATTGACGCTGCCCAGATTGCCCGCGTAAGTTCCGCCGAGCGACAGCGACAACGCCGGTGTCGATGCGCCGGCGGCGGTGCCGAAACTGCTCGACCCGAACGTATAGCTGGTGGCCCCCGCCATCCCGCCGCCGCCCGAAATGCCTTGCGCGAGAATGCCCGGTGAGCTGTCGCCGCTTGTCTGAATATTGCTGGCCGGGTCGCTCGCGTCCACATTCACTTGTCCGGCCACGCCCGCGCTGCCGCCTTGTGACCCGACACTGACGTTGACGTTGTGCTGTGCGCTTGCGAGATTGGCGCCGAGCAGATCGATGATGCGCGTCACCTCACCGATGATTTCCGGTGCGCTATTGGGTGCCCAGTTCGCGACGAACGCTTCGAGATTCTGCGCAGTGGCAACGCCAGCACCGCCCCCGCCGCCGACGCTTTGCGCCACGATCCCCGGCGACGAAAAACCTTTCGTCGCGAGAAGGCCACTGTTGGCGATGCTCACGGGACCGCCATTGCCGCCACTGCCGCCCGAACCGCCAACCGCGACATTCGTGCCGACGTTGGGCGAGAGGTCGAAGTACGAGCCGACCTTACCTGCGACCACGCCAAGCAGATTGTCGATGCTGGACATCAGGCTCGACACACTTGTCGACGCCGCCGTCCCGCCCTGACCGCCCCCGCCGCCGATGCTCTGCGCGACGATGGCCGCAGCGCCGTCGCCGGCCGTTGTCACCCGTCCCTTGTTGAAGACGCTGGCACCCACGCCGTCGCCGCCGCTTCCCCCGCTGCCGCCCACGCGAACATCCACGCCCACCGTCAGCGATCCGAACGAGACCGAAGGCGGCTGGCTTCCGCTCGCCAGCCAGTTGACCAGCGACTTCAGACTCCCGAGCGCCGCGCTGGGTCCGCCAAGCGTTGCCGAGAACGATTGCGCAGTCTCCTGCTGGACGATACCGCCGCTGCCGCCACCACCACCGACACTCTGCGCAACGATGCCCGGCGCGTGATCGCCCGCGGTGGCAACGCTGCCGGAAACCTCGTTGGTCACCGTCGCCACACCACCGAAGCCGCCTTGGCCACCCGAACCACCAATGGATGCGCCCACGCTGATGTTGAACCGGCTACCCGCCGCCGCAATCGTCGACGTGCGCAACGCCGCCGCCGCACTGCCGCCGCCCCCGCCGCCACCGCCGATGCTCTGCGCCAGAATGCCGATGCTCTTGTCGCCTTGCGTCCAGATGCCCCCGGCGTTGTCGACTTGCGCGAAACCGCCGTTGCCGCCGTCGCCGCCACTGCCTCCTGCGGTGTAGTGCGGGCTTAACGTGGCTGTCGGTATTTCAGGCCCGAGATCGGGTGCGATGGTAATGGCCGCCGAGCTGGCCAGACCACCGTAGCCGCCGCCACCGCCAATGCTCTGCACCACCGCACCGTCGCTGGCCGCGCCTTGCGTGGTAATGCTGCTGCCGTTTTCCAGCGTCAGGCGGGACGTGCCCCCCGCACCACCCCCCCCTGCACTGCCGCCGTGGCTGACCGCCACGCCGAGCCCGATACCCACGGTGATCGCGCTGGCAGAGCCACCCGCGCCGCCGCCGCCGCCGATGCTTTGCAGAATGAGGCCCGCAGAACCTGCGCCCGCTGTCGAGATCGCGCCGCCCAGATCCATCGTGGCCGTGCCCCCCGCGCCGCCGGCGCCACCGTGTCCGCCAGTCGCGACGCCCACGATGATGCCGGTCGTATCGGCGTCGCCACCGTGTCCGCCCCCACCGCCAATACTCTGAATCAAGGCCCCGGCGCTCTGATCGCCGGTGGTGAAGATCGAACCGTTGCTGTCGGCCTGAATATTGCCGCCCAGCCCGCCGTTGCCGCCCGCGCCACCGCCGATGTTCATCAGGCCCTGACTCACGTCGGCCGAGCCTGCACCGCCGCCCACGGCGTGCGCGAGAATGCCGAGGGCGTCTTTGCCTGCGGTCGAAATGTTGCCGTCGTTCTGGATCGTGACGGCCAATTGTCCGGTGTTGCCGCCCCCACCGCCGTTGCCGCCGTGGCCCGACCACGGGCCCGCTGCCCCACCGTTGCCGCCCGCGCCACCAACCACGGATACGCGAATGCCCATCGAGCCGAGGCCTTGCGTGGTGATGCTACCGGTGTTGGTCACGGACGCCCCGCCCGGTGTACCGCCGTCGCCACCGGTGAAGCCGCTGCCCGTCACACCGCCCCCGCCATCGCCGCCGCGCCCCCCAAGGCTGTACACGGCAATGCCCGGCGCGTTGGCACCGTCGGTCGTGATGGCGGCGCCATTGGTCACCGTCACCTGCCCCGAGTTGCCGCCATTCGAGCCCTTCACGTCCGTGCTCACGCCCGCCGGGCCACTGCCGCCGATTGAGCGCGCCAGCACGCCCACCTCGCCATCGCCGTGGGCGGCCACCGTGCCGTCCGCGATCGAAACCGTGACGTTGCCCGAGTTGCCGCCCCATCCGGAGAGCACGTAACCGCTCTCCGAATCGTCAACGCCCAGACCGCCTTGTCCGCCCAGCGACTCAGCACGAATCGCCGCGCCGCCGTTGCTACCGGCAGCCGTCGCTGTGATGCTGGCCCCGCCGCGCACCACCACGCTGGCGTCTCCGGCGTTGCCGCCGATCCCGGCGTTCAGACCGGGCTGGATGCCCGCGTACGACGGAATTGCACTCGCCTGACCATTGCCGCCAATCGCCTGCGCCGACAGGCCGTATCCCACGGCCGTCACCGTGCCGCCATCGATCGTCAGCCGCGCGAAATTGCCGTTGTTGCCGTTACCATTGCCGTTCGCGCGGTTGCCCCAAAGACCTCCATCGCCGCCCTTCGAGAGCACCGACACGCCTGCGCCGTTGCTGACGACCGTGCTGTTGACCAGCCCGAAGTCGACGATGCGGCCGAAGCCGCCGTTGCCGCCCCAGTGATCGCGACCGCTGTCGTCGTCGTTGGTGTTGCCATTGCCGCCGTTGCCGCCGCTCACGTCGACGGCCACCCCGGTGGCGCCATTGGCCGAGCGAATGTTCAGGCCGGTGATCGTGCGTTCGACGTCGATTTGTCCGGGCGCGCCGTCGTAGCCGTTGTCGCTGTGACAGCACCCGCCTGCGGCACCGCGATAGTCGAGAAACAGCGGCCCGGAGGTTTGAGAGAACGCCGGACCGGCGAGCATGACGCCTGCAACGCTGCAAAGCGCCTTCAAGCGAAGCGGTACCGCCACCTGAGATGATTTGCCTCGCACGCTTGCCCCCGTACTCCGAATCGTGTGCCGACTGACAGGATGCGCGCCGCTCTGTTGATCGCTTTTGATCGTTTTTGGTGCGTTTGGAAAGGCGCGGTAATTTCCGGAGAAACTTAGCACTGCGCAGCCCTTGTGCACTATCCCCCGAATTGAGTAAGGGAAGCCGAGGGGCGCGCCGCCTCCCCTGTTTCGGGGATGGGCGCCCGTTATGCCGGCGTGCTAACTTGCGTCATCCGTCAGTCCCTTTTAGTCGCTTTTTGGTCCCTTCTCCGCTACCCCACACCGCCATGTCTGCCAGCACGCCCGCCGTCGCCGAGCCGGTTCTGCCCGGCCCGCTGTTGCTCGTGGAAGACGACCCCGCCACCCAGACGCGGATGCGCAGCATCCTCACGTCCCTTGGCTATACCGACGACGCCGTGCACGTGGCCGGCAGTCTGGCGCAGGCGCGCGCGATTCTGGCCGATCAACCGTTCGCGCTCACGCTCATCGACGTGGGCCTGCCCGACGGCAGCGGCATCGACCTGATTGGCGAGCTTCACGCCCGTGATCCGGCGCTACCTATTCTGGTAATCTCCGCGTGGAGTACCGAGCAGATCATCGTGGGCGCGTTGCGCACAGGCGCCACCGGCTATCTGCTCAAGGAGCGCGACGATACGGAGATCGCGCTGTCGATTCGCAGCGCGTTACGCGGGGGCGCGCCGATCGATCCGTTTGTGGCCAGACACATCCTCAGCCTCGTCGGCGTTACCCGGCCATCGCAGGCCGCCGTATCGCCGCCGGCGGCCAGTGGGGGCAGTGGGACCGGTCGAGGTCTAGGTCTAGGTCAAGGTCAAAGCCAGACGCAAACGGCCGACGCGGCACCGGCATTGAGCCCGCGAGAAATCGAGATTCTCGGGCTCGTCGCCAAAGGCATGACGAACCGCGAGATTGCAGCCTTGCTCTCCATCTCAAGTCTCACGGTCGCATGCCATATCAAGAACATCTACAAGAAGCTGGCCGTCAACTCGCGCACGCAAGCCGTGTTCGAAGCCCGCACGTTTGGCTTGCTGCCCTGACGCTGATTGCTGCGCTCCGGCCCGCCCTGCACTTCCTGTACTTCCTGCACTTCCATCGATTTCGGCTACGTCATCTCCTCGCGGTCTTCGGCCTGCTGGCGGGTGCCGCTCATGCTCAGTTGCCGGGCGCGGGCACCGATCTTCGTCCCCTGACGTTCGAGCGCATCGAAGCCGTGCGTGCCGGCGCCGACTGGCATGCCGCGCAACCGCCCGAGACCGGCTGGGAGAACGTCACGCTGCCCGATGTCTGGAGCACCCGCTGGCCCCACTACGACGGCGTGGTCTGGTACCGGCTCACGTGGCAGGAGGCGTCACCCGCACAGGCGCGCGGCTTGCTGTTGGAATATCTGAACATGGCAGGCGCCGTCTATTTGAACGGCAGCCTGCTCTCTCGCGACGACTCGCTGGTCGAACCTCTCACCCGTGCCTGGAATACCCCGCGCTATTGGGTGGTGGAAGCGCCGGCACTGCGACCGGGCGTCAACACGTTGCTCGTGCGCGTGTCCGGGCTTTCCGCCTACAGCCCGGGGCTCGGCCCTGTCGTACGTGGTGCGCCGGCAGAGATTCACGCGCGCTACGAGAAAGAGCGATGGGTGCGGCGCGACCTGCAACTCTTCAGTCTGGCCATCACCATCACGCTCGGCATCTTCGTGCTCACGCTGTGGCTGTACCGGCGCGAAGAAACCGCCTACGGCTGGTTCAGTGCGATGTCGTTCACGTGGTGGCTTTACGCCGTCAATCAGGTCGCCACACGCCCTTGGCCGTGGGTGACGAACAACGCGTGGGAAGTGTTCGTCTCGATTGCGTTTCTGGCGTATTGCGGCTGTTTTACGATGTTCGTGCTGCGCTTCTGCGGGCGCAGAATGCCGCGAATCGAAACGGCCATGTGGTCGATATTCGGCATCGGTGCCGTGTGGCTGGTACTGATGCCGCACCCGAGTATCGCGAGCACGCGCGCCATTTGGGCGGTCATCCCCGGGGTGACATATCTGGCCAGTTGTCTCTTGCTCTTCGCCCTCACATGGCGAGAGCGGCAGCTAGAACAGCGCGTGGTATCGCTTTGTGCGCTGACGTTCGTCATCGCCGGTACGCACGACTTTCTGGTGTTCTTTGGGGTGCTTGCGTCCAATGTCTACTACACCGCGCAGACATCGCAGGTGTTGATGATCGGCATGGCGGTGGTATTGGCGCGACGCTTTGCAGAGAACGCACGTCGCATCGCGCAGTTCAACGACGAGTTGCGCGTACGAGTGGACAATGCCCGCGACGAACTGGCGCTGACGCTCAATCGTCAGCACGAACTCGAAGTCACGAACGCCCGTCTGGCGGAACGATTGAACCTCGCGCATGACCTGCATGACGGTCTGGGCGGTGCGCTGGTGTCGAGCATCGCCGCCATCGAGCACGCACCGCATACGCTGCCGCCGGAACGATTTCTCGGCTTGCTGAAAGAGCTGCGCGACGAGTTGCGCATGGTCATCGATACGGCCGCCACGCATCAGAACGGCGGGCTGACGCTGGCCGAACAGATTGCGCCGTTGCGGCACCGGATCACCGTGCTGTTCGAGAGTCAAAAGATCGAATGCGACTGGCAGCTGGACGGCATCGGGCAGTGCGAGCTGAGCGCCGCGCAGTCACTGGAGTTGTTGCGCATTCTTCAGGAAGCGCTCACGAACGTGCTCAAGCACAGCCGCGCGAGCCGGGTTCGCATCGACTTGCGAGACGAGGGCGAAGCGATCACCTTGCGGGTGGAAGATAACGGCGTGGGTTTTGACGTTGGGCGCGTTGGCAGTGCTGCCGGTGGCGTTGATACCCCTCACGCGGGTGCCGGCCTGCACAGTATGCGCAGGCGTGCGCAGCGTCTGGGCGGCACGATGGCGTTGCTGCGGGAGAACGGAGCGACGGTGGTGCTGGTTCGCGTGGCGATGGGGGCGTAGCTAGGCTGCCGCCGGGTTGGCGGCCGCAAGCGCTTTCGTGCCCATTTCATCGGCTTCGCGCTCCAGCCCTTCATCGTCATTGACGGGCACGCCGGCCTTCAGTTGCATTGTTGGCCGCACCCGGTCCTGTGCCTGCTGCACCACGTGCCAGGCCTCATGCGGCAGGTGCTGCTCCTGCCCGGGTCCAAGGTGGATGTCGCTGCCCTGCGCGTAAGCGTGGGCATTGAGTTGCGCCGGGGCCGACGAGTTGTAGTGCACCCGCACATGATCCATGCTCATGCCGGACAGCGACTCGACGCCGGATTTTAGTGAATCGGGGAGCCCCGTGCGGTTGATCGGCGCCTGCGCCTGACGCTGCGCGACCATGCGCGGGCTGTTATCGGCCATGGCCTGCAACTGGCGCAGCCCCTCGGCCTCGGGCCGGTTGTCAGCGAAGTCGGACTGGCCACCACCCGCCACAGTCGATCTGGCCTGCACGACGTGTGTCGCGTCCTGAGACTGCGCTGGCTTTCTCATCCGGTCGCCCATGCCCACTCCCCTTACGTCCGAAAAACTTCGCTATGAGGTCGAAACGTCCGGGCAATCATACGGCCCAACGGTGGCAAAAACAAATTTCTGCCGGGTGAGAGACGTTGAGATATTTGACCAGGGGACGAAAGATAAATGGGACTAACCGGGATGATATGGGAAGAACCCGGACGGCCCCACAGAAAATGACTTGCAACGGGCGAAAATACAAACGGGCCACGATTGGCCCGTTTTTTACTCAGCGAACATATCCCCCTGACGCCGGGCCATCTCCTCCTGGCGGACCGTTTTCACGATCTTGTAGATCCACTGCAGGGAGACACCATACTTGCGAGCAAGCTCGCTGTGGTTTGCGCCATTGAAATCGTCATAGATCTGGCGATCTCGCTGCGAAAGCTTGTAGGACAGGCCCATCGGGAAATAGATGTTCTGACCACCCCAATGAGCCGCCATGCGGTCGGCAATTTCACGCGCGACCTGAACCGCCAACTCATCGGTCAGGCCACCACACTCCTTCAGCGCTTGTGTGCACTGATCTGCGAGGTCAATCAGCAGCTCCGGCCCCTTGCTTTTGAAATCGCCTTTAAGACGGCTATCGTGGAATGCACCATCAGCCATGTCTATCTCCCTTGCGTCAAAATGTCGTTCAGCCGCTCCCAGGCAGCCTGCATCGGGTCGAACGTTCCCGATGCGAATGCATGGCTGAGCGCGGTATTCAACTGCGCCCGCTCCACGTCAGTGATTTCGCCAACCTGCGGAACCATGTCTTTGACGGCTTGCGGCAGAAACCGCATTGCCCAACGCTTCATGGACTCGATCAGACGCTCGGCCTGTTCTCCGTCAATCCACTGCAAGGCGTCCACACCGGTGATGCGCTTGACGTAGGCGGCCAGCGCTTCCTCGGTCGGATTTCGGACTGCCTGCAGTTTGTGCAGGAACAACCACAGCGCGCGGATCTTTTTGCTCTGCCGATCCTGAGCCATCGCTCGGGACGGCTTCGCTTTGGAACGCACCTTAAACCCGCAACGTTTCAGGTGCTCCAACACGCGCTCCAGTTCTGGAATGGCAAGTTCGGCGCTGGAGGACCGCTTTCCAACGCGCAGCAGGATGTCACGATAGGTGTCGTCATCCATCGACAAATCATGCTTGGCGACGTGAATCAGCCGGATCAGGCGCTGGCGTTCGCCTGGCCGACTCATTGCGCGGACTCCAGTGCCAGAGGTTGAGCGCCCGCGCTGATGCCTCGGTGGAGTTTGGCGTCCTGGCCCGACAAGCGGCCGGCAACATAATCGCCATACTCATGATCCCGAAGGCGTCGGCCACCGTTGCGATCGCGTGGTTGCAGATTCTTGAGCGTCGGATAATGGACTTCCAAATAGGCACCGATAGCGGCGCTCTGTTCGGCTGTGCATGAAAATGCAGCGATGGCGCCGGCGACCACACGTACCCATCCCTCACTGAACAGATCTGCACGTCGAGTTTTGGTGGCCCCCTTGCAGCGACCAAGACGTTCGCGAATATGGTTTGCACGCGCCCGCTTTGCCTGGCTGCTCAGCACCGCGAACGCATACCCGGCGACTTCGGGCGCGGCTTGACACCCGATGAAACACCATTCTCCGGACACGGCCCAACCACTTCCGGAGAAGATGACCACACAATTGAAAGCGTCGCCGATGTTCTGCGCCAGCATGGTCTCCCACCGCGAGGGGCGGCTCCTTACCCCGGCTTTGGCGCGCCGCTCGTCGGCACCGGTCGCCTGGAGGTGTGTTTCGGTCAGGCCATGCGCCTCCATCAGCTTGCGTGCCTGGCGTAGTGCCGCTTCGGCCTCGTGCTCATTACAGCTGGCCGAGAGAGCAAGGCACTTCTTGATCTTGTCCAGAATTTTGCTGTGATCGCTCGTCATTGTGGTCTCCGTCAATCGTTTCCCGAAGCTGCCCGCGAGGGTGAGCAGCTTGAGGCAACGGTTTAACCTGCCGCAGCATCCTTGAGCGCCTTGGCCGGCGTGAATTTCGGCACCCGCTTTGCGGCGATCTGAATCGCTTCGCCGGTCTTCGGGTTACGGCCGATCTTCGCTGCTCGTTCCGCCAAGGTGAACTTGCCCAAGTCGGGGATCATCAACTGCTTTCCGACGCCAATGTGGTTCAGCACCGTGGCGCTGAGCGCGTTGAGTACCGCTTCCGCTTGCTTGTTGGTCACATCTGCGTTGTTCGCCAACTGCTTGATGAGTTCTTGCTTGTTCATTGCTTTTCCTTTCGTCTGGACTGCTGGTTGGTGGTAAATCCTTTCGATTGCGACGGCTTTCGCTCTGCGCCCCCGAGCGACGTCGTTGCACCGGCGACTTGTTGAACCATCGCTTCAAAGAGCACATTCGCTGCACTGCCCGTCGCTCGAATCGTGGTGCCGTTGCGACTACGCTTTACGATCACGGTTCCTGTGGTCTTGCTCATGTCACACCGCCGCGACGTCAAGACTGATCGGCTGATACTGATCGGTGTCACCGATCCGCTCGTAAATACGGACATAGGGCTTGCTCCCGGCCACCTGCACGCTGTCTGCAATCGCCTGCATAGCGCGCTGCCACTTCTCGTCGCTGATATTCAGGCGCTTCAGTCCGAGAACGCGGCCCGTATTGATCTTTCCTTCCTTGTTGACCTGGAACGCGTCATTGATGAGTGCCTTGATTTCGTCGCGGCTGCCTTGCGTCCAGGTCCGAATGCACTCATCGATCAACTGCTTTGCGGCCTGCAGGCGTTCGTCGAATACGAGGTGCTCCTGGATCTGGCGAACGATCTTGAAATGGCCGTCGAACGACAGCAGCGTGACGTTCCCTTTCACCCCGCCGAGCTTCACGCCATACTGTTCGCCCGACATCTCTACGAACGCGCCAATGTCACCGAATGCTTTCGCTTTGAAGTCCGCCAGGACCGTCGATGCGGACTTAGCGTGCCCGACCAGTTCGCGGACCAATGCGTCGCGTGCTTTGTCGATCGGCTTGACCATGTTTTCGGGAATCAGCCGTCCTTCCCCGTCGCGCCAGTACCCGGCCGGAATCGTGTCGCTCATCTATTGCTCCTTGCTTTCTGATTGCGTTGAGTTACTGCTGGCCAGGCGTTCGTGAAACACGCGAACCTTGGCGATGTTTTGTTGCCTCTGCAGCTCGGTTTGCTCGGCTGACTTACTTCGTGCCAACAGAGCCACGGCCTCTCGGATCCTTGCGCTGTTGCGTTGCCGCTCCTCTTTGGTCAGGTCCGGCGCTGGAAGCGCGCGCGGCGGATCCCGATTGCCGAGGTTGTCAAGAAACAACTTTGGCGCCGGCCAGCGATCACAGATGCGGTACAGCGTGCGAAACGCCCGTCGTACCCGGTGCTCGTCAGCTTGTTCACTCCAGGAGGACGCCAGATCCTCGATCGCGGCGAGCCAGATATCCAGCGTGAGAGTCACGCTGTCCTCGGCGGGAGCACCAGGCAGTCGAAGGGCAACTAACCCCTGCAGGCCGCGTGAGACTTCCCGCTCGAGCCACTTCTCAACCACGGGCGCGCTCCTCCAAGGCGGCGATTGCCGACAGTGTTTTGGATTGGCCCTTCGACGGCGTGACACGCGGTTCACCGGCTACGACCACCGCACCGGCTTGGGGACGCCAGTTGCTGATGACTTCATAGAGCCAACCATGGCTCTTCAGCGGCAGCGTCAGTCGGCCGGCATCACGAGCGGCGAGCGCCTGTTCTACCGCCCACACCCACGCTTCCAGTGGCGCGTCATATAACTGGCCGTTACGGGTGATGCGCTGCGCTTGCACGTCCGGAAGAAGATCACCGATGAGGCGAGCAACGCGATCCATCGTCAGCTCGCGCGATTCCGGACGGAACAATGCGACATACCGCACCAACGCTGAACCAATTTGGCCGGACAGCCTGAACGCGGCCGCAAGCGCTTCACGCGCGGCTTCGTGTGCTACCAGGGCATCGAGCGAAAGCGTCGTGCCGCAGCTCGGGCAGCGGGTGCGCATCAGTGGATCCCTCCCTGCTGCTTAGGCGTCACCTTGACGTGATTGGTGACAATCACGTCAAGCTCCTTCGCCACGGCGTCGTGGTGCCCACGCATGTGAAGGAAAACGACACGCGCAAGGCTTTGGGATACGCCCTGCAGGACGTGCCGCAACTCATGCGTTTCATCCGCCAGTTGCAAGAGATTGCCGTTGGCTCGATGCAGCTCTGCGCGAAGCTCGGGCACGCTGTCAATGACGTCGGGATTTGCCAGCGTCGGGCACATGGTGACGGTTGGTTTGCTCATGCGTCCTCCCAACTGACGGTCACGCCATGGAACACGGCATAGCCACGTCTCACACCGCCTTCGTTACGCCACCGACGCTCGCCGGCAGCGTCCAGCAGAGGGCTAATCGACGTTTGTCGATCACGGACAATGCGAAGCTCCGGTTTATCGCCACGCTCCGGATAGAGCACCTGATCGATGACCCGATAACCCATGTCACGCAGGGCACGTGCTGCACAGTTGGCGACTCCCAATCGATCGGTCAAGCCGGGGTTGAACACCCGGCAGACGCTCTCTTTGACTTGCGGTAACGTCGTCGGAACGACAGTCAGCGAGGCTCCCATCTCACACCCCCTTCACGACGTCTGCAGTCACGGTCGGCGAGCCGATTTCGGCAGCGAAGTTCATGCAGGCCGTCAGCAGATTGCCGATGGCAAGCGGGTACAACAGAGACACCGTCTCAGGACGATCGCGCCGGGTGCTCGTCATCGTCAGCTTGGCTCGCAGCGCGTCGACTCCGCTCGGGTCGATAACCTCACCGATCTGCTTGCCCAGGCGATCGAATTTGAACTTGAGGTACTCCTCCAGGCGGGTGCCGTCGAGCGGAGCCAGCTCGATCATTTCGCAACGCTGGACTACTTCACGCACATCCTGATTACGCTCGGAAAGCTTGGCCTTCAGTTCCGGCTGGCCAATCAGGATGATCGAGAGCAACTTCTTAAAGCCCATCTCCAACTCGAAGAAGCGCTTCAGGTGCTTGATCGTTGGGACAGGTAGCGCGTGAGCTTCGTCGATCACCAAGCAGTGCCGGTAACCGGCGGTATGGCTTTCGCGCAGCGCCTTATGCAACTGCGCAAAGCGCGCCTCAGGGCTGGATTTCGGCTTCTCAAGCGGAGCGACAGCCGCCATCAATGCTTCCGCGATGTGCGTCGACTTGAGGGTTTTCCCCTTTTGATCGTTGTCTTCCATCGCAAGCACATATGGTTTGATCAGCAAGATGGGCTGATTCTCACGGACGATGCGATCCTCAAGGTCGCGCATCAGCGTGGTCTTGCCAGCACCGCTTTCCGCCACGACGGCGAGCAAGCCTCCGTGTTTAGCCGTCTGGAACATTGCCTCGCGCACATAGCGGATGTCGGGGCTGACGTACATGTCGTCTGCGGCCTGGATATCGTCCTGGAACGGGTCGCGGAACAGGCTGAAATGCTTACGTGCCGCTGGATAAAGAGTTTGCTTGCGCAGTAACATAGATTCCTCCGGGTTGGACTCGATAGCGGATTTCGACTTGGTGACCGAGCGGGCCGCGTTGGCGCGCGGCTCGCTCACCTGTGCTTCAAGAACCTTGGGCAGCTCGGATGGATCGACCCCGATATCGGCGAGGAACGCGTGGACACGTTCGCGCACGTCGGTCTGATCAACCTCTTCAAAGGCACTCTCGAGTAAGTTCGGCGCAACGCCTTTCCCTTCGAGAAAATCCAGAATGCGCTCCTTGAGATCAAGCTCGTCGAGGCTCTTGGGCCATTCGCCGTGATTGACGATTTGCGCAACCGTGGCTTGCGAGACATTCAGAGATTTCGCCAAGTCGGCCTGTTTGCAGCTGGCTTGGGCCAGCAAGTTCTTCAGCTTCAGCATCATTCACCTCCAGCCGCTGCACGCAGCAGCTGCAGCGGTTTCTGATGGCCCGCTCTGGGGCCGGAAAGCTCGGCGACGATAGCGTCGAGCTGCTCTTGCGGAACACCTGCCGGATAGCGTTGCTGCAACCACTGGAAGCGTTCGGCAGTCCACTTCCCACCTGCGAATTCGACTCTCGGCTTGATCTGCTTGGCAGCGTCCACGTGAGAAAGCGGTGGCAACTCAATCGTCGGCGCAACAAGGTCGTGAGCGGTACCACGACGCGGCAGGTACGTCGGCAGCGTGGTGTTGTCAATGTGCTTGTACGGATCGAGTTGTCCGCCGAACGGCAGGGACTTCGCCTTGCGTGCAGCCTCTGCTGCAGCTGGACTTTCTGTGCCGGTGACCAGTTGTTCAATGTCTTTGAGGGCACTCTGGGCCGGTGTCTCAGCGTGACGCCGATAGCTCACGCCAATGACGGCGGAATCGTCGCTGAAGCCGAATTCCGTCTTCTTCACCTCGTTGATGACGTGGAACACCTCGTGACCGTCCTCGCCGATAAGCACCACTTGCGCAGCGTCATCGCGCCAGGGGTTACGGGTGACCATCACCTTCTCGCCGACCATCACGCCGGGCACCGTCGAGACGTCATATTCGCGGCCCTGGAACGGCACTCGCAACTTCGGCGTAACCTTCCGGCTCTCAGGTGTCGCCACGGCCAATTCGCGGCATACGTCAACGATAGGAGCCTTAATCAGCTGGTCGGCACGTATCGCCATCCACGCCTGGCTGCGTGTCTGTTTGTGGCGCCGATGGACAGCCGTCGCATTGAAGTGCATCCGCCACTTCCTTGCCAAGGTGTTCAGTTCGTCCAGACTGTTGACTGGCTGGAACTTGAGGCCCGGCTCGAACTTGCGCTCGATGATGTTGCGTGCGTTCTCCACCTGACCGGTGGCGCGTGCGTTGCCGACTTTGTGGACGATCATCTCGATGCCCAGCGATCGACACAGGTTTCGGGTCATGGATGCCGTGTTGGCTGAGCCGGCGTCCAGCATCAAAATGCGCGGCACGCCGTGGAGCAAGTCAGCCCCATCACGCTCTTGCATGGCGTTGATCAGCACCGAACAAAGGTTTTCCCCCGATTCAGCGCCCATCACATACTCCGTGTAGAGCCAGTCGCTGGTGTGATCCGTGATCTCGTAGCTCCACACCCGGTCGGCAGCAATGCGAGCGATGTTCTTCGGCTTGTTCTTATAGAACTCGGCGTGGTCCATGACGCGCAGACCATTCGCCCGAGCATCAGCGGAGGGCTTCAGGTAATACAGCACGCACAGGCTCGCGTCGATCTGCCAGACGTGATTCGGATGCAGGCTGGCCAACTCGGTGACGGGGGCCGGCGCGAGCAACTGGTCCGGATGCACTCCGTACATACGCAGTGTGCGGTGGATTGTGCTCTCCGACAGGGGGCGCAACTCGCCGGTCGCATCGTCGAGATACTCGGCTCGAATCATCTGATTGGCGCGCAGCGTTTCGACAGCATCGGCGACCGAGTAGAGCCGCTTGCCATTCTTTCGCGTCGATTCCATCAGAACGGCAGAGATCATCATCGCCTCATCTCTCGCCAACGCACTTTGCCCAGCGTCGGAGCGGCGCTTGCGTTGCGACACGACCGATACCTCCTTGAGCTTCTTGAGCAGCGTGGCGCGTGACATCCGCAGTTCGCGGCACGCTGCATCGTAAATCGCCCCTTTGGCGCCATGCCCGGCCTTTCGAGCAGCGTGAGCTACGGCCACCAATCGTTCGGTCAGGACGGCGTTCATGTGTTATGCCTCGGTGGTTTCGTCGCTGCGCAGCCAGGCCGGGATTTCTTCTCCGTCCGGGGTGTCCTTGACACCGAATTCGCCGCGCAATTGTTTGACCGACACCTCGACCTGGCACAACAGGCCCGCCATGAAATCGTCGTGGACCATGTCGTGCTTCTCGGCGTGTTCGGCGAGTGACTGAAAGGCCGCGCGCAGCTTGCCGCGAACTACCGATTCAGCTTCAAAGGCGAACTGGCTCGCCTCCTTGCGAATTTCCTGGCCCTCGACATCAGGCGGCGGCGTCTGCACGCGAGGCCTCTTTGTCGTGATCTTGGCGGCCAACTCGTCGATCTTGGCGTTCTTGTCGGCAAGCAGGCGGGACTGTGCCTCAGCGTTCTCGCGTGTTTCGCGCAGGGTGGCACGTAGCTCCTTGACGCTCATGGTGGCGATGTCGTCGAGCTTTAGCTCGCCGGTCTGGCCGGTCAGTTCCAGCTCCTCGATTTGCTCGTCGTCCAATACAAGCATCTCAAACAACTTGGACTGCCCCCCGACCGCCTTCAAAACGGGCGACGTCGCCCGGTTCGTAAACTTGACCGCCGACTGGATGAACCGGCGTGCGACGCGATCTTCTATGCCGAGAGCGTCTAGGCGAGCGGTAAATTGACCGTGTTCGCACGCCTCCTTGAGCACCCGCAGACCACGCCCGACTTCCAAGCAGGCTTCCACACTGCGGCGCATGTTGGCCGCGATGTCACGCTGGATAAGGTCGGGATCGGTGCAGTCCGCGGGCAACTGGTAGCCGAGTTGAGTTGCGACGGCGCGCACAGTGGCCTGACGCTCTTCGTGCATGACGGCGAGTTGGTTGGCAGCCTCACGCATCGCAGGCAGCGCCGGGGTATCGGCGTCGGTTACCACCACGGCGGTGTTTTCAGTCTGTAGCGGCTTTCGAGCCATCGAGCTCTCCTTAGATTTGAGTGGTCAGACGGTTGGTCATTTCATCGATTCGCTGTCGGGCAGAATCGAGCGAGCGCAGAATGCTTACTGCGTGCTGGGCGAGGCGCGATGAGGGGCGAATGCGGCCGGTCTCTGGGATGCGTTCGGCAAAGCCTTTCTCCTCGAGCGTCGCCACGTAGCGCGTGATTGCGCTAGGCTCCAGACCGGTTGCCTTCGACAGTTCCGTGGGCGTCAACCCGTGAGAAAAGTGCCCCAGGAGCACATTCAGAACCTCGAGCACCTTGCCGGCGGACTGTGCTGTTTTCGGAGTCTCTTTCATCGTAAGTCTCTGCAAAGGTCCAATTCAGGCTGCGCGTGCTTCTCGACATTCCCCCGGTGCCAGGCAAGACCCTCCATAGCCTTCTGAATGACGGCAAGCGTGTCGTTGGCGTCTGACTTTCCGTTGTAAAACTGCAGGAGGTGGCCAACCGCCGTGTTGAGCGTCTCTTGGAGCGCTTGGATGTCCGCCGCGTCAGCGGTGCGGCCGACGGGAATGTCGATGAGCAACTTTCCAGCGCTGGCGGTCTGCCAGCGAGTCACGAAGTCGATGCCGCAAGCATTCTCGAACGGCCGGACAAGGTTCAGCGGCATACGCCCGTTCTGAAACCACTTGTAGAGTGCCCAGTGATCAGCAAGCCCCATGCGCTCAGCGATGCGCTCCACCGAAAGGTTGCGACGCTCCTTTGCGTGGTCTTTGCACAGTTCCAGCGCCTGGCGTAGCGAGGTCGGCTGGATGTGTTTCCAATTGCGGCGGCTCATTGGAGTCCCTTCAAAAACACCACTTCCAAACAATGGCGGCTTTTGCAACTGTCGAAAGCCATTTGCAGGATGTAGGATTGACAGCAGATAATCCGAAGAGGAAAAGGCTCATGGGCGAAAGTCGACGCATTGAACAACTCGAAGGTCAAGTCAACGCACTCGCCTCCGCCTGGCTCACTCTTGTTGCGGCCCTGGAAACACAGGAGGGCTTTGATACGTCGCGTCTTCAGGCGTTTTTGCGCACGCGGCGCTGGCCACAGAATCACACGGTGAACTCTGAAGCACGGCCGACGTTGGCATGGCTGTGCGAGCAACTGGACGAGGCACGTGCTTCTCGCCTATCAGACGAGCACTAATGGGAAAGCCGAGGCAATCGTGCATAGCGGCCTCACGCAGCGCGACGATGGACAGATGCGAGGGCCTTCGCGGGGTCTGCGCAGATTTCACCGGCCTTGAGCCCAAGTTTGATAGCGATCTCGTGGGCTTGACCCCGGACGCATTTTTTGCGGCCGCCCAAGACCTCGAACACCAGATTCGGGGAAAAGCGGTTGGCGATGGCCCATTGGGTGATCGAGATGCCTTTGGACTGAAGCTCGGCGCGGGCTTCATCAGCAGTACGTAGTTTCATGGCTGGCTCCTAGCGAGAGGCGGCCGGCACTTTGCAGAGTGCCGATTAAGTTGCCGTTCGTTGTTGGACGGTGTGAATCAATTATTGTGAAGTTAGCTTCACAAGTCAAGTAATTTTTTGGGGTGTTTTCTTCATGATTGGCAATCGACTAAAGGAGGAGCGGAAGCGCTTGGGGTTTAACCAAGAGGGGTTCGCGGGCTTGGCAAGCGTTTCAAGGCGTGCCTATGCAGAATGGGAGGCCGGCAACACGTTTCCCACGGCGCAGCAACTTAGTGCGTTTGCGTCGGTAGGCGCAGACATCCAATACATCGTGACTGCGGAGCGTCGCGGCGGTGGGATTGGAGAGGCGGCAGTCCATCAGGCTGTACTTGATGCGGTCGCGCTGCTGTCTCTGGACAAAAAATTGGACGCGCAGCAGCTCGCTAAGGCCGTGGTGCAACTGTGCAGAAAGCCAGCGCCGATATCCGAATCACAGCAAGGGACCAGGTATGAAGGTTCAATGCAGGTGTTTCACCAAGCGCCGACGGGGGACATCGCTGGTCGAGACATCGTGAATAACGGCAAGGTGCGTAAAGGTAAGTAATGACACAAGAATTTCATGGCCAGGTCGGGGAAGTCGCGGGGCGTGACATCGTTAATCACCACCACTCGAAGGGGCGACCGCTAACAAAGGATGAGCGTCGTTCCTTAAACAACTACGTCAAACAGCTCGAAGACGAGTACGGGGAGTCGGGGAAGCAAACTTGGACGTCCATTCACCGGATTCTAGGAAACGACAATATTGAGGAGATGAGCATTGAGCAGATCAAGCCGACCGAGGCCATCCTCCAACTGCTGCTATCAAACGCTCAGCTCAAACGTCAGGCCGCCTCCGCCGGAAACGATCCGGACCTGACAGTCAAACTTAGACTTTTGGCAGACCAACTGTCTTCTGTCATCGCTGAGAGGGACAAGATAAAAACTCAGCTCGTCCAATATCATCAGGCATACACCAGCCTGGAAAAGCGCTTCAAGAGCCAGACTCGCGACCTGGAGGCGTCTGAGAACAAGTATTCGCGTTTAATGGATGCCGCAGACGAGGTCTCACAGATAAACGAGCGGAACAAGGCGGCTGTTAGCGCCTTGGCTAATGTGAGACACAGTGTGCGTCGCCTCAGGATTTTGGCGTTACTCGCTTTTGCTGCTGCGGCAACTGGTGGATACGGAACATACGCGTTTCGTGAAAAGGCACTTACGGCCCAATCGGCATTGAACGGCTGCGCATTCGATGGCAAACCCTACTCCGTCGGGAGCATTATCGATAATCCACAGGCACCTGACATTCAGTGTGTCGCAATGGGGAGCGGGCGTCGCCCGGAGTGGCAGCAAACCTCAAATAATCCGAAAGCTCGTAGCAAACATTAGGGGACACGGAGCAATGGGCAGGCAAGATTTCCATAACCAAGTAGGTCAGGTTGCGGGCCGGGACATAGTTAACATGGCATCTCAAAAGTTATGGGATTGCGAGACGCCCGCTCTTCACCAAGAGTTCAAACGATGTAAGAAAAAGCTTTGGCAGATGCGCAAGGACATCGTTTTGAATATCCCGAGTCTTTGGCTACTTGCAGGGATGGCGGGGTCTGTGTGGATGCTGCTGACCGGCACCTTATTTCAGATGGTCGGACTGGTTTGGTTAGTTGCGTGGATGGTAGGTGCCATGTTGGCGCCGATGTTGTGGTTGACGGCGATAAGGCAACGCAAAGGCAAGATGGTTGTGTACTACCGCACCCGAATTGAGATCATTGATTCCATTCTTCAAGATCGAAGCTAAGATATCCGGTCGGTAAAATCGGGCAAATCCACCGACCGCGAGTTGATTCACTTCAATTCAATTTTTGACAGCGAAGTAGCACGAAAAATTTCCAACCCAGATCACAAAAAAGGGGCGTCTCATGTCATTTCTCGCAGGGTTGTTCGGGGTCTTGAGTTTCTTGTTTCTTGTGGTAACCCTCGTCGGCGTTATTGCACCTTCTCTATTCAAAGACAAGAAGTCTGGTGAAGTACCCAAGCGCCTTCACTTTCTCGTCGGTGGCGTGGCAGGATCTGTCATTGCGTTTGTGATTGCTGGCGCACTGGCGCCAGAAAAATCGCCCGATTCGACCTCGATTGCCAGTGCCGAGCATGTGGTGGCCGATGCCAAGGCAATTCCCTCTGCTGTGACCACCTCGAAGGATGTGCCTCAAACACCCGACAAATCGTTAGGAATGTCGCCTGAAGAGTTCAGGCAGGGATTTAACCGCATCGTGAGCAAGGTGAGCAGCGATTACAAGATGGCGGAGCTCGACATAGAGTCAGGAAATGTAAATGACGTGTTCAAGCGTTCTTTGGGGCCTGGCGTTGCCCTCATTGGTACAGTCAACAAAGCTGATGGGTCGCTTAGAGAGCTGATGGTGTTGATAGGTGGCGGCGCGAATACCGATCCGGCGAAGACCATTGCTGTCCTCATGGCTGCGACACAAGCAGCCAACCCCACTATTTCGGCAAAGGAGAATAGCTCCGAGGTTGTCGAGATGACGAAGGTCGCGGTGGACAATATAAAGACAGGCAAACCAGTTGAGCGGCAAGTGGGGCGGCTGGCATATACCGCCAGTGCCAGTGAGGCGACAGGTCTGATGTTCGCTATTGGCGCGCTTTGATCACTAGGCGCTGTTCAATGTATGTTTTCCAAACATTGACTATCTCGTGAACGGATGCTCCGGCGTAGCACCGCTAGCGACTCTCTCTAAACCTGATTAAAAGACCCCTCATGGAATGCCGCCGATCATGGCGGCATATTCATTTCAGGAGGGGCAAATGCCTTTCACCAAACGATTTCCCCGTATGCTCGGCTGGTTCGCCGCTGCCGTGCTACTCGTTGTCGCGATCGCGCTCGTCTCTCCACAGCAACTGCCCGTCGCGCTGTACAAGCTGAGCCTTATCAGTTTGGCCGCAGTCGTCGCGTACTGGCTGGATCGCGGTCTCTTTCCCTATGCGCGACCGGACGCCTACTTGCGGCGTGACTGGCGCCACGGTACCGACGAACCGTCGAACGAGGCTGACTATCCGGTTGTCGATGGTTATCAGCTCGTATTCGCGGCCGCCATGCTGCGTCGTGCAGCCATCGTCGCTGGTGTGGTGATCGGCGTCGCTCTGGGGCTCTGATATGAGCACGCTGCAGATCGTCTGGATTGCCGTGGCGCTGTTCTCGCTCGGCGTATGCGCCGCCAAGCACCGCGAGTCCTTGCAAGGAAGCGTCAATTTCTGGATCGCACTCCTTCGGTGGGCAGCCTTCGCTGGCCTGCTGTACTGGGGCGGGTTTTTCAGTCATCCGGCCACCGCTCAGGTTCCTGCCGCGGCAAGGCAGTATCGCGCCGACCTGACGCGCGCGGCGCGCGCCATCTGGGGCATCGACGCTCCCGTTGCAACGTTCGCCGGTCAGTTGCATCAGGAAAGTGGATGGCGTCCCGACGCCGTGTCGCACGTCGGCGCGCAGGGCATGGCGCAGTTCATGCCGGCGACTGCGACGTGGATCGCTCAGGTTTATCCCGCTCTTGCCGATCGGCAACCGTTCAATCCGGGCTGGAGCCTGCGCGCGCTTGTTACCTACGACCATCATCTGTGGCAGCGCGTAAGTGCCGGCACGCCATGCGAGCGCATGGCCAAAACGCTGTCTGCCTATAACGGCGGCCTGGGATGGGTCATCCGCGATGAAACTGCCACCGAACGGGCTGGCAAGGACGCGGGTCAATGGTTTGGCAGCGTCGAGACCGTCAACGCCGGACGGTCCGAAGCCAATTGGCGTGAGAACCGTGCGTACCCGCGTCGGATTCTGCGACTGCTTGAGCCGGTTTATATCCGGGCTGGCTGGGGCCATGGGAGTTGCACATGACGCGCGAGCGAGTGGCGTTGATCGCCCTGTGTGTGATGTTGTGCGCGGCCGTGGGTGGCTTCTTCTTCGGACGCCACTTCGAAGCGAATGCACAGCAAGCCCAGACCGCCGAAAAAACCATCCAGAACCTGTCGGGCCTGATAGACGCAAGCCAGCACCTGATCCAGGACAGCCAGGCGGCCAGCCGTGACATGCGCAATGCACTCGCGTTGCGTAACGCCCAGGACCAGAAATCCACGAAGGAACTACGCGATGTGCTCGCCAAGACTGCCGGTAGCCGTTCTGGTTGCCGTTTTGATGCTGACAGCATGTACCTCATCCACGCCGCCCGTGATCGCGCCGCAGCCGCCGCTTCCGGCGGAGTACTCGACGGCCTGCCCGCTGCCACCAGCTCCGGCAAGTGATGCTGCCGATGACGTGGCCCTCGCGCTGAAGGCGATGTACGACCTATATGGCGTGTGCGCGGGCGGTTCATTGACCTGATCGACTGGGTCACAACGCGTCGATGATTTTTCAACAATACGGGGGAACCTGCGAATGACCGTACAGGTGGAGTTTTGGCAGATGCTTTCGCTGCTCGGGGCGTTCCTGGGCTTCATGTTCGGGGCGGGCAAGATGCTGCTCTCGCAGATTGAACGCCGGCAGGCCGAGCGTGACCTGAAACAGGAGGAGCAGATCAGAACGCTGCTCTCTCAGATCAGCAAGGAAGCCGAGACCGTTTCGCGCCTGGAGCGTGACTTTCTGCGCTTCCAGGCAGATCTGCCGCTGCAGTACGTTCGGCGTGAGGATTACGTCCGTGGGCAAACGGTGATCGAGGCCAAGCTGGACGCGCTCTATAACAAGCTTGAGGTCGTTCAAATGAAGGGAGCAAACCATGGTTGACCACATCAAAATCCGGCGTGAGTCGATGCGCTGGAATCTCATCAGTACGCTAGACAAGGCCCGTCCGCACACCAGCAACGAGCAGTTCTGCTGGAGGTCATGCGCGCTATCTACCCCGATACGACGGCGCTCGAAGTCCGGCGTGAGCTCGACTACCTCGCTGATCGTCGCCTCGTCGATTTGAACAAGTCGCCGTCGGGTGCGTGGTTCGCCGACCTGACGCGTTACGGCGTAGACATCGCTGAGTACACGATCGACTGTGCGCCGGGTATCGCACGGCCGGAAAAGTATGGAGCGAATAATGGTGCGCCGCTCGAGCATCGACGGCCTGCCGGACGACGTGCGGCGTTGGCTGGAGCGCGCCCTCGCAGAAAGCAACTTCAGCGGCTATCAGGCGCTGGAAGAGATCCTGCGCACGAAGGGTTACCAGATCAGCAAGTCGGCGATTCATCGCCATGGCCAGAAGATCGAACGGCGCTTTGCGGCCATCAAGGCCAGTACGGAAGCGGCGCGGTTTCTCACAGAGGGCGCGGCCGACGATCAGGACGCCGTTCCGAGGCCGTCATCGGCTGGTGCAAACGGAGTTGTTCGAGAGCATCGTGAATCTGCAGGAGGCCGGAGAAGACGATATAGATCCGGCTGAGCGGATCGGCCTGTTGTCCAGTGCAGCGAAGAACATTGCGACGCTTGCGCGGGCGTCCGTGAACCAGAAGAAATTCCGGCTTGAGATCCAGGCGCGTGCCGAGGCCGCCGCCGCGAACGTTGAGAAGATTGCTAAGAAAGGCGGCCTGTCGGCGGAGTCCGTTGATGCATTGCGCCGCGAGATTCTGGGGATCGCCGGATGAGCCCCATTCCCGCCCGCCTTCCCAACACGGCGACCGTCGACGCGCCACCGGTGCTGATGGCCTATCAGCAAAGCTGGGTCGCGGACAAATCCCCGCTGAAGGTGATCGAGAAGAGCCGCCGCACGGGCCTCACCTGGGGCGAAGCTGCGACAACGTTCTGACGGCGGCGGCCAATCGCTCGGCCGGTGGTCAGAACGTGTATTACATCGCGTACAACCAGGACATGACCATCGAGTACATCCAGGCCTGTGCGATGTGGGCTCGAGCGTTTCACCACGCGGCGTCCGAAATTGAAGAGGGTTTCTGGGAAGACGACGACGCGGACAAGAACATCAAGACGTTCACGATCCGCTTTCCTGCGTCAGGTTCCGGATTGTGGCGCTGACCAGCCGGCCGTCCAACCTGCGCGGTCGCCAAGGCACGATCGTGATCGACGAGGCTGCCTTCCACGACCAGCTGAGCGAGTTGCTTAAAGCGGCGCTGGCCATGTTGATCTGGGGCGGTCGGGTCCGCGTTATCTCGACGCACAACGGCACTGATAACGCCTTCAATGAGCTCGTGAAGATATTCGGGCGAAGAAGCGTAAAGGCACGGTACATCGCATCACGTTCCAGGATGCCGTGGCCGATGCCTGTACCGGCGCGTCTGCCTGCGCCTGGGCAAAGAGTGGTCCGCGTCGGATGAGGCGGCATGGATGCTGACGTCTACGCGTTCTATGGCGACGGCGCACAGGAGGAACTGGACTGCGTGCCCGCCAACTCAGGCGGCGCCTGGTTGTCTCGGGCGTTGATCGAATCGCGCATGTCTGCGGATACGCCCGTGCTGCGCTGGAAGTGCCGATCGGCTTCGAAGTGCTGCCGGACCACATCCGCGCCGCAGAATGCCGCGACTGGCAAGAGGCGCACATGGCCCCACTACTGGCAGCACTGCGCCCGATGCCATCTCATTCAACGGCGAGGACTTCGGGCGCACGGGCGACCTGACCGTGCACGTTCCGCTCATTCAGGCGCAGAACCTGTACGACGTGTGCCCTTCATAGTGGAGCTGCGCAACGTGCCGTTTCGCCAGCAAGAGCAGATCGCCTTTACTTACTCGACCGCCTGCCTCGCTTCACGGGCGGCGCGTTCGATGCGCGCGGCAATGGCCAGTACCTGGCCGAGGTTGCCATGCAACGCTACGGCGCGAGCCGGATCCAGCAGGTGATGCTCTCAGAAGGTGGTATCGCGAGCATATGCCACCGGTTAAAGCGGCGCTGGAAGATGCACGCTCGATGGTCTGCCGCGCGACGCCGACATCCTGGCGGATCTGCGAGCCGTGCAGGTCATCAAGGGGTGCCGCGCATTCCAGAGACTCGCACGACCGGTGAGGATAAGGGGAAGCGTCACGGCGACGCAGCCGTGGCAGTCGCGCTCGCCTACTTCGCCAGTCGCGAGATCAACCACGGGCCGGTAGCAGTGAAATCGCGGCGACGCCGCACCGGCGCCAGAATCACACAGGGGTATTGATGAAAGCCAAGGCATGTGGTCAGCCCCACCGAGTTTGTCCAGTTCGCCGAGCCGAGCACTCATGTCCGATCAGATCGCAACGCGTGGAGTAGCATCGATTTCTACGCGCTCGGCATGTACCTGCCGAACCCGGATCCCGTGCTCAAAGCCCTCGGCAAGGACTTGAAAGTCTATCGGGAACTACGTGCCGATCCACACGTTGGTGGCAGCATTCGCCGTCGTAAAGCCGCCGTGAAAGCACTTGAGTGGGGCTTGACCGAGCAAAGGCCAAGAGTCGCGTGGCCAGATCGATCGAGTCCATCTTCGCCGATTCGATCTGTCTCGCATCATCACCGAGATGCTGGATGCTGTCCTCTACGGGTATCAGCCGATGGAGTGATGTGGGGCAAGGTCGCAGCTACCTAGTGCCCGTTGATGTTGTTGGCAAACCTGCAGACTGGTTGTGTACGACGAGGGGAACCAACTGTGCTTGCGCACCAAGCAAAGCCGATCAAGGGCGAGGAATTGCCGCAGCGCAAGTTCTTGTGCCCGTCAGGATCCGAGCTACGACAATCCCTACGGCTTCGCGGATTTGTCCATGTGCTTCTGGCGACCACGTTCAAGAAGGGTGGACTGAAATTCTGGGTGCAATTCACCGAGAAGTACGGCGCTCCCTGGGTGATCGGCAACATCCACGCAGCGCGTCCGATAATGAGACTAACCAGTTGCTCGATCGCCTCGAGGACATGGTGCAGGACGCTGTCGCTGTCATTCCTGATGATTCCAGCGTGGAGATCAAGGAAGCGGCCAATGGCGCGAACAACGCCGACGTCTACGAACGCCTGCTGCACTTTTGCCGCTCCGAAGTGTCGATCGCGTTGCTGGGCCAGAATCAAACCACCGAGGCAAGCGCGAACCGGCCTCGGCCCAGGCAGGTCTTGAGGTGACGCGCGACATTCGCGACGGTGACAAAGCCATTGTCGAAGAAGCCATGAACACCCTGATCCGTTGGGTGTGTGAGTTGAATTCAACGATGGTGCGCGGCCTGCGTTTTCCTTGTGGGAGCAAGAAGAGTCGACCAAATGCTGGCAGAGCGCGACGAGAAGCTGGTTCGGGCCGGCGCAAAGCTCACCCCGGCTTACTTCAAGCGCGCCTACGACCTCCAGGACGCAGATCTGGTAGAACGTCTTCGCCCACGACGCAATCGGTAGCGTTTGCGGAATCCGATGACGCGCCCGATCAGGATGCCATCGATCTGGCACTGGATTCGCTCTCCGCTGATGCAATGAGCGCAGATGCCCAGGCGATGCTCGCGCCGCTCTTAAAGCGGTTGCGAAAGGCGCGCAACCGGATGAGTTGCTGGGTATGCTCGCTGAGCTGTACCCGACAATGGATGCGGCCGGTCTGCAGCAACGCCTCGCGCGAGTCATCTTCACGGCAAAGGTTTGGGGATGCTGCATGTCTGATGTCAATCTCGCCCACGCAATGAGTCTGCCGCCGCAGGATGCAATTGCCTACTTTCAGCGCAAAGGCTTTGCAATCATTGGGACTGGCAAGAGCTATGGCAAGAGGCCCAGGCGCAGGCATTTACCGTTGCCAAAGTCACGCGCCTGGACATCCTGCAGGACATCCGCGACGCCTTGGAGAAAGTCCTGGCCGAAGGTAAGACGGCAGCATGGTTCGGGCAGCAGCTCACGCCAGTGCTTCAGGCCAAGGGCTGGTGGGACGCAAAGAGCACGTCGACGAGCACACTGGCGAGATGAGTCAGGTTCAACTCGGCAGCCCATGGCGGCTGCAAACGATTTTCGTGCAAACGTGCAAACGGCGTACATGCCGGGCGATTCCAGCGCCAGCTGAGAATGTCGACGACCGGCCCTACTGGAAGTACGTCGCCATCCTCGACAGCCGCACGCGTCCCAGTCACCGGGCATTGAATGGCAAGGTATTTCGGTATGACGATTCGTTTTGGTCGTCGTTCTATCCGCCCAACGGATGGGATGCCGATGCCGTGTCGTTGCCCTGTCGGCCGACGATATCGAAGTGCGCGGAATCACTGTCGATTCGTCGAAGGCAGGTTGGGAACCGCAATGCGCCTGCTCTCAGAAAAGACCGGCGAAATGCGCGAGGTCACGACCTACACCACTGCGCATCCTGACGATCCGTTCGGTAAGCGCAAAATTGTCATTTCGCCGGACGTCGGCTGGAGCTACAACCCTGGCGCGGCTGCGTGGTGCCCGACATCAAACGCTATGTTGGCGATCTGGCCACCTTGGCCGAAAAGGAACTGGCGGTGCCGTATGAGTGAATTTGTCCGAATCGATGTCGATGACACCCGGCTTCAGGTCGGGCTCAAACGCCTGGCATCGGCGGCGTCGGACATGACGCCTGCCATGCGGAAGATCGCCGCGACGCTTGAGAGCGTCGTGGAAGAGAATTTCGAGTCCGAGGGGCGCCCGCGTTGGACGCCGAGCGAACGGGCCAAGTCGGAGGGCGGCGTGACGCTGCAGAAGAGCGGCCGACTCGCGGCATCTGTCACCACCGATCACAATGCGCACACGGCGGTGATTGGCAGCAATGTGGTGTACGCGAGAATCCATCAGCTCGGCGGTAAGACCGCGCCGCATGTGATCCGTCCGCGTGCAAAGAAAGCACTGGCCTTCGGTGGTCGCGTCGTGGCATCCGTCAATCATCCCGGATCCGATATCCCGGCCAGACCTTTCCTGCCGGTGACGAGCGACGGCACGTTGCAACCTGAAGCAACGGACGCGGTTCTCGGAACAATCCTGCGGCACCTGAAAACGGCTGCGGGCGTTTAGCCCCGCTGACGGGTTTGTGTGTCACAGGGCACGCAACGATAGCCCGGTTACGCACGCGCCGCGCCCGAAGCTTTTATAAAGGCTTGCTGCGCACAACTCATCCCCATCTTCTCCGCCCAATTCGTCTCGTGTCGCAGAATTGTAAAGACGATTAAAAGACCGTCACCGTGACGCCGCCGAATATGGCGGTATGAACACGCCCAAACTCATCCATATCTTCCGGCCCGGCCGCCACGTGACCATGGCGGGCGATGTCATCGAGTTTTCTGAGGCCGACGTCGCCGCGACGGCCCGCGCCTACAACCCCGACCTGCACGAAGCCCCGCTGGTATCGGGCATCCGACTACTGACGATCCAGCCCATGGCTGGGTGCAGTCGATCGTGGCTACTGATCGCGGCCTGTTCGCCGCGCCACGCGATGTAGAGGCGACGTTCGCTGAGCAGGTCGGGCAGCGCCGTTACGGCAAGGTTTCGTCCAAATTCTATTCCCCCGACTCACCGAGTAATCCCGTGCCCGGCGTTTGGTATCTCCGCCACGTCGGTTTCCTCGGCGCGCAGCCACCCGGCGTGAAGGGGCTGGACAACCCGTCTTTCGCTGATACGGAAGACGGCTGTGTCGCTTTCCAGGAGACCGTCGAGTTCGGTGACTGGGATGACCGCACGAACGCGGGTCTCTGGCGCAGCTTGCGCGACTGGTTCATCGGTAAGTTCGGCCAGGAAGATGCCGATCGGGCGTTGCCGGGCTGGAACGTGGACTCGCTTCAAGAATCCGCTGCTCTGCCTGCGTTGAGCCAAAGCACGTCCACCCCTGCGTTTGCAGATCCCGTTCCCAATGCGCCTGCGGTCGCGTCTACCGCCGTTTCCGAAAAGGAGAATGAATCCGTGACACCTGAAGATCAAGCCCGGCTCGAGGCCGAGAACGCGACGCTCAAGCGGCAGCTTGCCGAGCGTGACGCAAAGGACAAGCTGGCGCTGGCTGATAAGCGCCACCGTGAGAACGCAGAGTTTGCGGAGGGCCTTGTAGCGAAAGGCCTGCTGGCCCCCAAGCACAAGGATGCTGTTGTGTCAGCGCTGGACGTAGTTGCAACGCCGGGCGCCGATGGTAAGTCGGTCGAGTTCGGTGACGGCGACGACAAACAGCCTCTGGTGAGCGCGCTCAAGGGCTTCCTGAGTGAACTGCCCAAAGTCGTCGAGTTCGCTGAATCTGCCACCAAAGACAAGTCGGGTTCCGGCGGCAACGTCAACGTGGCCGAATTCGCCGAGAAGTCTACCGACCCCGAGCGCCTCACCCTGCATGTGCGCGCCACACAGCTGGCGGCTGAGAAGGGAATCCCCTACGAGCAGGCCGCGCGCCAGCTCATCACAAACTAAGGAGCCAACATGGTTGACCGTCTCCGTCAGCTCCGGGTAGTCGACCCGGTTTTGACCAACATCGCGCGCGGCTATCGCAACGCGCAGTACATCGGTGAAGCACTGTTCCCGATCGCACCGTCGAACAAAGAAGGGGCGATTGTGCCGCTGTTCGGTAAAGAGGCTTTCCGTCTGTGGGACACCGAGCGCGCAATCCGCGCCAAGTCCAACGTGATGACGCCCGACGATATCGATTCGCTCGATGTCGTGCTACGCGAACACGATCTGGCCTATCCGGTCGATTACCGCGAGCAGCAGGAATCGATGTTCGATGCCGAAGCGCGTGCTGCCAAGCGCGTCAAAGATGCGATTGATCTTCGTTGCGAGTGGGCCTGCGCTGCGCTGGCACAGAACGCCAGCACGTATCTGGCCGGCGGCAAGGTGGCACTGTCTGGTGCAAGCCAGTGGAGCAACAACGGCGGGGATCCTGTGGCCGCCGTTGAAACCGGCAAGGAAGTTGTGCGCAGCCGTATCGGCATTCGTCCCAACACGATCGTGATGGGGGCCTCGGTCTATCAATCGCTGAAGTTCCACACGAAGCTGCAGGCCGCGCTGGGCAGCAATGAACGCAAGCTCGTCGCGCTGGAGCATCTGCGAATGCTCTTCGGCATTAACGACATCTTCATCGGTGAAGCGCTCGCCGGCGACGTTGCAGCGGGTGATGTGTGGCGCGACAACATGATCCTCGCCTACGTCGCCAAGCCGAGCGCCGACCGTGTCGCCGACTATGAAGAGCCGTCCTTCGGCTACACGCTGCGCAAGAAAGGGATGCCGGAGACGGACAAGTACGACGCCGAGGGCGGCAAGGTGCGCTTCGTGCGCCACACCGACGTCTACAAACCCGTGGTGGTCGGCGCCGACGCCGGCTATCTGATCGCAGACACCAACGCGTGAGGCCAACGATGAACATCCAAACCTATCGCGTGCGTGGTATCGATCTGGAGCACGACGGCGAACGCTTCCCGAGGGCAGCACGATTGAGCTCACCGCCGCGCAGGCTACCAAGCTGCGCCGCTTTCTTGAGCCGGTTGTGAGCCAGGGCGATGCAGCAAAGAAATCTGCGACCGAAAAGGCTGCCGCTGAAAAGGCTAACGCGGAAAAAGCGGCAGCCGAGAAAACCGAGGCGGAGAAAGCGGCAGCAAAGATTGTTGCAGATGAAAAAGCCGCTGCCGACAAGGCCTCGACCGAGGCGGCCAAGAAGGACAGTTCGTCGACCGGAGGTAAGCAATGAAAACGCAGCAAGTTGTACTGACCACTTCGGTCATCGCCGCGACGGATCTGACTCGTCGCCGTTTTGTTGCCTTCGATGGCAATGTGTGCACGGCCGGGGCCAAGGCGCTGGGTGTCGTCGAGGCTGACACCGAGGCAGGTGGCGTGGCGCCGGCCAACATCCTCGGCGCAATCCTCGTTGAGGCGGGCGGCGCGATCGCCGTAGGCGCGGAGGTCGAGTCCGACGCAAGCGGCCGAGCAATCACGAAAGCCGCCGGCACTGCCAACGGCTATGCCTGGGACAGTGCGGCCGCCGCTGGCGACCTCATTCGCATCGTGCGGAGCATCTGAGCATGGAGAACCAGCACAAGCGAATTACCGGCTATCGGGATCTGACGGAAGACGAAATTGCCCTGATGAACGAGGTGAAGACCAAGGCGATCGAGGTGGGCGCGCTCGTCGAAACGCTACGTGGTCGACTGCCGGCCTTCAAGATCGACGGCGAGCCGGTGCAGGTGGGCGATCAGACGTTGGTGGCGGTCAGCGACGAAGCTTACGAGACCGACCGCTGGCTCACGATCGGACAGGACCACCTGCAACAGGGCTTCATGGCCTTGGCACGTGCGGTGGCCCGTCCGGCAACGTTCTGAGGCGTCCATGCGCTATTGCTCGCTTGCCGATCTCCAGTTGGCGGTTCCGCTGCAGACGCTGATCTGGCTTTCGAACGACGATGAATCGGCCACCACCCTGAATTCGGTGGTGGTCGAGGAAGCGGTACGGCAGGCCGAGGAGCTGGTCGATGCCCATTTGCGCGGGCGCTACAACCTGCCGCTCGGTGGGCCAGATGCACCGGTTCCGTCTGTTGTGAAGGATATGACCGTCAATTTGGCCCGTCACTGGTTGTACGCGCGGCGCCCCGAAGGCGCTGACCTGCCCGATGCGGTCACGCGCACTTACAAATCAGTCCTGCAGATGCTTGAGGCCATCCGCGACGCCAAACTCACCATAGGTCTTCCCACCGGCGAAGCGGCGGCGGAACCTGGCGAGATGAAAACGCGGGCAAAACCTCGCCGCTTCAGCTCCGACATTTTGGATCGCTACTGATGGCCACAACCCTGCAGATCATCGACGCGGTCGTGCAGCGCCTGGCGGTGAAGCTCCCCCATTTAACGGCCGAGTACTTCCCGGATCGACCGCAGGACTATCGACTGAACCATCCCAAAGGCGCGCTGCTGGTGAGTTACCTCGGCAGTCAGTTCGACAAGACGGTCGACGTTAGCTACATCGCACAGCCGCGCACCGTGAAGCTGTCGGTCACGGTGATCTTGCGTCAGCTCAACGGCAAGGGCGGCGCCGTTGACGTGGTGGATCTCGTGCGCGCAGCGTTGGTGGGGTTCCGTCCGCCTGATTGCCGCAAAGTCTGGGCGGTGTCGGAGAAGTTCCTGGGAGAGACGGCAGGCTTGTGGCAGTACGCCGTGGACGTAGCCTCCGAAGCCATGCTGGTCGAGGACGCTGATATCAACACTGAGACACCTCTGACTGAGGTGACCTATGAGGAGGACTCATGAAATACCGCTACAGCGGGCCGACGAGCGGTGTGACGCTGCAAAATGGCGCAGAACACCAAGAGGTGATGCTTCACGCCGGCGAGGAAGTCGACTTGCCCGAAACCCACGAGTACACGCGGACTCTGTTGGCCTTGGGGCACTTGACCCCCGTCAAACAGGGCAGTAAGGCCGCAACGCGTGCGAATGTCAGCGCGGATGAATCCGCCGCGAAAGGAGAGTAAGCGATGGCAGCAAACTACTTGCATGGTGTGGAAACCATCGAGATCGAGAAAGGGCCGCGTCCGGTCCGTACCGTCAAATCTGCGGTGATCGGCCTAATCGGTACCGCGCCGGTCGGCCCGGTCAACGTGGTCACGCTGTCGCTGTCGGAAAAGGACGCGGCCGCGTTTGGTTCGCAGCTTGCTGGCTTCACCATTCCGCAGGCGCTCGATGCGATCTACGATCATGGCGCGGGCACCGTCATCGTCATCAACGTGCTGGATCCGTCGATTCATAAAACGGCTGTAGCCGCCGAAGCGATCGCTTTCGACCTGTCCACGGATCGGGTGAGCCTGGCTCACGGTGCCGTCGCAGCGCTCGTCATCAAAAGCAACGACGGAAACACAACCCACGTTCTGGACACCGACTATTCGGTCGACACGCTGACGGGGATGCTGACCCGCATCAAGGGAGGCGGCATTGCTGCAGGCGCCAGCCTGAAGGCCAGCTACGATTACGCCGACCCAACCAAGGTCACGGCTGCCGATATCATCGGCGCTGTCAATGCCGCTGGCGTGCGCACGGGTATCAAGGCGCTTAAGGACACGTATAACCTGTTCGGCTTCTTCGCCAAGATCCTGATCTCGCCGGCGTTCTGCACGCAGAATTCGGTTGCCACTGAACTGATCGCGATGGCCGACCAGTTGGACGCAGTGGCCTATATCGATGCGCCGATCGGTACCACCTATGCGCAAGCGATCGCTGGTCGCGGCCCGATGGGTGCCATCAACTTCAACACCTCGAGCGACCGGGTGCGCATTTGCTACCCGCACGTCAAGGTGTACGACGCCGCGACGAACGCGGAACGCCTCGAGCCGCTGTCCGCCCGAGCGGCAGGGCTGCGTGCAAAGATCGACCTGGAAAAGGGCTTCTGGTGGTCGAGCTCCAACCAAGAAATTGCAGGCGTGACGGGCGTGGAGCGTCAGCTTTCGGCAATGATCGACGACCCGCAGTCCGAGGTGAATCTGCTCAACGAGCAAGGGATCACCACCATCTTCTCGAGCTATGGTTCGGGCTTCCGCCTCTGGGGGAACCGTACCGCCGCCTGGCCGACCGTCACACACATGCGCAACTTCGAGAACGTCCGGCGCACGGGTGATGTGATCAACGAATCGCTGCGGTACTTCAGCCAGCAGTACATCGATATGCCGATCAATCAGGCCCTGATTGATGCCCTGGTCGAGTCGGTGAACGGGTACGGCCGCAAGCTCATCGGCGACGGTGCGTTGCTCGGCTTCAAAGCCTGGTTCGACCCGGCCCGCAACGAAGAAACCGAGCTGGCCAACGGGCACCTGCTCATCAACTACAAATACACGGTGCCGCCGCCGCTCGAGCGCCTCACGTTTGAGACCGAGATCACCTCGGAATACCTGCTGACCCTGAAGGGAGGTAACTGATCATGGCCGGCAAGATCGAAATCAACCGCATCACGAACGCCAACATCTACGTTGACGGGAACTCGCTGCTCGGCCGCGCAGAAGAGATCAAGCTGCCCGACATTTCGGCCATCATGCAGGAACACAAGGCGCTTGGCATGGTGGGCAAGATCGAGTTGCCGGCCGGCTTCGACAAGCTCGAGGGTGAAGTGAAGTGGAACTCGCTGTACAAGGACGTGGCCAAGACGGTGGCCAACCCCTTCAAGGCTGTGTCCCTTCAGTGCCGCTCCAGCATCGAGACTTACGGCGCGCAAGGGCGCATCCAGGAGGTCAGCCTGGTGACGTTCCTGACGGTCATGTTCAAGAAGAATCCGCTGGGCACCTTCAAGCAGCACGAGAACGCGGAATTCAGTTCGGCGTTCGGTGCGACCTACATCAAGCAGGTCATCGACGGCGAGGAGGTGCTCGAGCTGGACTACATGGCCAACATCTTCCGCGTCAACGGGGAAGACATGCTGGCCGACTACCGTAGCAATACCGGCACCTGACCCGCGCCATTCGGACTGAGCAGTTTGCGAAATTGCGCAATCTGGCGCTTTTCCTCACGGCCCACTTCGGTGGGCCTTTTCATTTGGTAAAGCAGATTAACTGACTGGAATCTTGGGCCGACTGAGAATCCTTCGTGTAGTTCGTTCATTCACCACACGCAAAGGAAATCTCATGGAGATCCAACTTCAGTACCCGTTCACGACGGCAGCCGGTCAGAAATTGAGCGCCGTCACCGTCCGCCGACTCAAAGTCAAGGATCTGAAGGCCATCGGCGAGCAAAGCGGCGGGAGCGAGGTGTCGCTCGAACTGAACGGCGTCGCACGTATGTGCAATCTCGTGCCGGAGGATCTGGACGAGATGGACGCCGCCGACTACCAAGCGGTGAAGGCCCGATTTCTGGAGTTTGTGGGTATCACCGGAAAACCTGCGGTCGGGGCAAAGCCTGCTAGCGAGGTGGTTCCGGATGCAGCCGAGTGAGATTGACCAGCTGAGCGTCGATGAATTCTGTGACTGGATTACCGACGCCAGCCAGCAAATCAAGCGCGAGCACGGCGATGGCTAACCAGCCACGCGGCTGCTTTGATGAGGGCCGCGACACAGAATGCCGCAACGGCGATAACCGGCCCCAGGAAAACCAACCCAAAAAACACGGCGACGCCGAACATCAACGGCGCGGCCCACAGGGGCAGCTCGATGAGCAGCCACACGCCAAGCGCCACTGAAAGCGTGGCAATCACAACGTAGGCGATGGTTTTGGCGAGGGTTTCGATGTCCATAGCCGCATCCTAATTCCGAGGTATCCACATGGCAAGTGAGTTTTACGTTGGTGTCAAGATCGGCGCGACGATGCTGGCCAGCTTCGGCACCGCGCTCGCCGGCGCCAAGACGACCATGTCGAACCTTGGCAGAGTGGCCGATGACCTGCAGGTCAAGCATGCCCGGCTTGGCGAGGTGATGTCGCGCGCGATGGCGCACCCGATGCGCAATGTCGGCGAGTTGCGCCACCAATATGAGCGGCTCGGCACGACGATGGACGCGTTGACGACCAAGCAGGCCGCTCTGGCAGGGCAACTGGCACGCGGCGAAGCGCTTCACAAGCAGCGTATGGGTCTCGGTGGCGAGATGGTTGGAACTTACCTTACTGCCAAAGCGACGGCCGCACCTCTCATCGGAGCGGTCAAGCAAGCCGCGACCTTCGAGGCTGGGCTGCGTGACATCGCCATCACCGGGAACCTGACCAAACAGGAGGAATTCAAGGTGGGCGAAGCCGTCCGCCAGGCTGCGCTGTCAACCAGTCAGGGACATGCTGCGATTCTTGAGGGCGTTGGCACCCTCGTTGCGGCGGGCATGGATGCCAATAAGGCAGGAGAGTATTCGGGCCTTCTGGGCAAGGTGGCCACCGCCACCAACGCGGACATGAAAGACCTTGCCGGCATGGTGTATTCGCTGTCGGAGACGCTCGGTATCAAGGGCGACACCGCCCTCAAGGAAGCATTCAACCGCGCTGCCTTCGGCGGCAAGCTCGGTCGATTCGAGCTCAAGGATATGGCCAAGGCGCTGCCGGAGATGACAGCGGCCTTCGCATCAAAGGGCATCAAGGGGCAGGACGCACTCACCCAGATTATCGCCAGTCTCGAGGTCGGTCGTGAAGGCGCAGGTTCCGGTGACGAAGCCGTGACCAACCTGCGCAACTGGCTCTCGCACATGAACGCCAAGCACACCATAGACGCCTATTCAAAAGCCGGCGTGGACTATCAGAAGTCGATGCAAAACCTCGTCTCCGATGGCTACTCCAGCTACGAAGCGTCTCTGCAAATCGCCCAGAAGTTCATCTCGTCACGAGGTGACGGGTTCATGAAGCAATGGAAGGACGCGGGCGCCAAGGGAGACGAAGAGGCTCAACGTCGTTTGATGGAAAGCTTTGGCCTGAACGAGGTGTTCCAGGACATCCAGACCATCAACCATTTGCTGGCCATGCGCCAGGGGTGGGACAAGTACCAGGACAACAAAAAGAAGATGGGTAGCCAAGAAGCAATGGGCACCATCGATGAGGACTATCGCAAGCGCGCCGAGCTCGCCACCAAGGCGTGGGAGCGTTTCAAGACGCGAGTGGCCGACGTCGGCATTACTGTGGGCAGTACGCTGATGCCCTCCCTGACCAAGCTGCTCGGCACGCTCACGCCAATGATCGACAAGATTGGCCAGTTCGCTGCTGCACACCCTGGTGTCATCCGCGCGGTCGCTGGCTTCGCCGTCAGCATCGTTGGCCTGAAGGTCGCCACCCTAGCCTTGGGTTGGGGATTGAATTTCTTTGTTAAATCGCCTCTGAACCTTCTCGGCACGGCATTCACGACGGTGTCCTCAAAATGGACATTGATGCGTGCGTTGCTGCTCGGAGGATCTTCGCGTCTCGCCACGGTATTCCAATTGTTTGGCGCGAGCACGCAGACGGCGACCAAGCTGGCGAGCGTTTTCGGCCGCCTCGGCGGCTGGATGCTATCGCTCGGTCGAGCGACGTTGCTCCTTGGGCGCTTTTTGTTACCCTTCGGTCAAGGCCTGCTGATGACCTTCGGTGGACCGTTGATGCTTGCCGCTCGCGGCAGCCTGTTTCTAGGGCGGCTGCTGGTGGGGAATCTGCTGCCCGGCTTACGTTTGGCTGGTCAGGCGGTGCTCTGGCTGGGCCGCGCCATGCTGATGAATCCGCTGGGCTTGGCAGTTACTGCCATCGGCGTTGCCGCCTATCTGGTGTGGAAAAACTGGGACAAGGTCAAATCAGCGATTCTGGTCGGCTGGAACTGGCTCAAGGGCCTGAAAGATCGGTTCTTCTCTGCGGGAGCGGATCTGATCAACGGGCTTGTCAGCGGCGTGACGTCCAAGATTTCGGCCGCGCGCGACAGCATCGTCTCGTTCGGCTCGGACATCAAAGGCTGGTTTGCCAATACGCTGGGCATCAGATCACCGTCCCGCGTGTTCATGGGCTTCGGCGACAACATTGCACAAGGCGCTGCTCTGGGCATCGGCCGATCGGCGGGGCTCGCCTCAAGGGCGGCTGCCGGCATGGCGTCGGATACGGCGGCGGCCGCCGCGACCCAACACATCGCCGCCGGTCGCCTCGGTTCATCGAGCGCCAGCGCCGGTACTTCGGGGATGACAGTTCAATTCAGTCCAACGATCCATGTCCAGGGTGGCTCGCCGGAAGCGGTTAAGGGCCAGGTCACAGACGCGCTCAACCTTTCGCTGCGCGAGCTGGAACAGATGATCAAACGCGTGACCGCCCAACAGGCGCGGAGGGCCTACTGATGTTCGCACTCCTGGGGGATGTCCAGTTCGACCTGATCACATATTTTGACGGATTCGAATCGGAGTTCGGCGCCGATTTCGCCGAACACCCGCTGATTGAAGGCAAGCCGCGCCTGCAGTTCATTGGCGACAAGCTCGACGAGGTCCGGATCCAACTCGCCTTTCATCAGTATTACTGTGATCCGGAAGCCGAGCTCGTGAAGCTCACAAAGGCACTCGGTGCACATCAAGCCATGGCTCTGGTGCTGGGCAACGGAGATTACAAAGGATGGTTCGTACTGACCAGCGTGCAGGCGACCAGCAAGCACACGGACAAATCGGGCACGCTGGTCGCGCTCGAGGCCGGTATTACCCTGCGCGAGTTTGTCGGTGACAAAAAAAACCCACTTAAGCCCCCCGCAGTCCAGCCGAATCCTGCGCCGGCCAACGCCAAGGCGCTGCCAGTTGACGATGCGGCAGCCAACGAACTGAAAAGCGTTGCGGCCACGGTACGCGAAGGCGTGCGTCAGGCCGTAACCTACGCCAACCAGGCGCAATCCGCGCTGCGCGTTGCAGTCGATGGCGCTCGACTTGCACAGAAGTTGGCGGATAACCCGCTTGCCGCGTTGGGGCGCGTGCCCGGCCTTTTGACAAGCGTTAAGCAGGTTGCCGGTCCATTGGAGAAGCTCTCTCCCACGTTAAGTGGATTGTCCGGCCAGCTTCCCGACGTCTCCAACATGCTGCGCGCCAGCGATAACGCGCTGAGTGCAGTCCGCAGCGCACAGGGGGCTCTGAGTTCGGTCAGCGCCACAACTATTGGCGGTCGAATTGACTATCTGAGCGGGCAACTGTCGACAGCGACGAGCGCCCTCCAGTCTGCGGCACCGAGCATGAGTCAGCTGGCAGCCAAGGTCATCGCGAGGGTCATCTGATGTACCTGACCCACATCACCACCGAAGGCGAGCGCTGGGACCAACTTGCCTACCGCTACTACGGCGATCCACTTGCCTATGAAGCGATCGTGGCGGCCAACCCGCACGTTCCGCTGACACCGACGCTGTCGAGTGGTCTGCGGCTCTCCATCCCTGTGATTGAACAAACAGATTTGTCAGAGGATCTCCCGCCGTGGATGCGATGAACGATCAGTCGGCCACGACCACGGCCAAGGTGCCACACCCGGTCTTTGTGCTCACCTACGAACAGAAGAACATCACCAACGACATCACGCCGTATGTCCGTTCTGTCACGTGCACGGATTACCTGGACGGTCAGTCCGACGAGTTGTCGGTCGAACTGGAGGATGCTGACGGCCGATGGATCGAGCAGTGGTACCCAGGGAAAGGCGACGCGCTATCGCTCAAAATTGGGTACAGCGACGAGCCGCTGCTGCCCTGTGGGACGTTTGAGATCGATGAAATCGAGTTTGGTCATCCGCCGGCGACAGTAACAATTCGGGCGTTGGCCACCGGGGTAAAGAAGTCTGTCCGCACTCGTGCCGGGCGAGCATATGAAGGCACTACGCTGGCTGCGATCGCGCAACGCATCGCCAAGCGCAACAAGCTCACCCTCGTAGGGAAGATCCGGGACATCCGAATTGATCGGGTCACGCAGTATCAGGAACGGGACGTGGAATTCCTCACGCGCCTGGCACGCGAGTTCGGGTATGCCTTCAAGATCGTCAGCACCAAGCTGGTTTTCACCGAATTGGCGGACCTGCGTGAGACGAACGCTGTCCTGACCATCACCAAGGGCGACCTACAGTCCATTCGGCTGCGCGACAAGATCAAGGAGGTCTACCAGGCCGCTAAGGGCAAGTATCACGATCCGAAGACGAAGAGGCTGGTGGTCTACGGTGTGAAGGGAGATAACGTCGCGGAGGTTGGCCAGACTACGGTGAGCACGAAAAAGCGTTCCGGCCAATCTGCGAGTGGCGATACGCTGAAATTCAGCGCGCGAGGGTCCAAGGCTGCCCTCCAGACGAAGACGCAAGCTGCTCTTGACGCGGCAAACCTCCAGCAAACCGCAGGCAACATCACGCTGCATGGCAATCCAAAACTTGTCGCCGGCACGACAGTCGAGCTTGCGAACTGCGGCAAGCTCTCAGGGAAATACCTTGTCGAGTCGGCTCATCACCGGCTTGAACGAGGGGCCGGCTATACCACCGAGTTGGAGATCAAGCGCGTGGCGCTGCCAATCAAGGTTGGTACGGGAAGCAGTACAGGTAAGACGACTTCCGGCAAGGCCCTCAAGGTGTACGGGACCACGACAGACGGTCAGGTGGGCGTGGTGGGTACGAGTACCGTGACCAAGAAGAAATGACAGAAACCACGGAAGAATTCGGCGCCACGCTGAAGTTCGGCACAGTGAGCGCGTCCCGTCCGGGCTTCGCGCGGGTGCGCCTGCCCGATCTCGATAACATGCGCACCATGTGGTTGCCGATCGCCTATCCGAAAACGCAGGATGATCAAGCCTGCTGGACCTACGATATCGGCGAACAGGTGGCCGTGTTGCTGGACGCACGTGGCGAGGATGGCGTCATTCTCGGCGCGATCTATTCTTCAGCCGACACGCCCCCGGTTACGGACCCGAACAAGTTTGCCATCCGGTTCAAGGACGGCGCTCTGCTCGAGTACGACCGAGCCACCGGCATTTTGACGGTCACGGGCGTTCGACGCGTCGAAGTGGAAGCGAGCGCGGAAATTGTTCTCAAATCTGGAACCAAAGTCCTGCTCGATGCGCCAGACGCGGAGTTGACAGGCAACTTGCTGGTGAAGGGTAAGCTGACGGGGCAAGGTGGCCTGGCAGTGTCCGGTGGGGCTGGTGCCCAGATCCAGGGCAACATGCAGATCGACGGCAATGTCTCTGCCACGGGCACCATCATGGATGCTGGCGGAAACTCGAACCACCATACCCACTAGCGATAGTCCAAGCCTTAAAGGCCTTTAATATCCGTCAGCCGGGCATGTCGGCATGATAGCCGCATGACCCGGCTATCCGAAATTTCCTCCGTTCACTGGCAGCCTGCTCTCAATAGCTTCGACGTTGTTGAGGCTGAAGCAGACATCGACCAGGCCATCCGCGTGATCCTCCGCACGCCGAAGGGTAGCGACCCGCATCGGCCTGACTTCGGCTCGAACGTACATCTCTATATCGATTACCCCATCGATCAGGCCGTGCCGCACCTGGTACGAGAAGCCGTCGATGCGATCCGACAATGGGAGCCGCGTTGCGAATTGCTCAAGGTCTCGCCGGTGATCGATCAGGCGCAGATGGCCCTGAAAGTGAGCTGGAAGCTGGCTGACGGCGTGAAGCGTGATACGGAGGTGCGCCTGTGAGCCTCCCCGAGCCGAGCTTCATCGAACGAGATCCGAAAACGATTACCGCCGAAATCGTCGCGCAATACGAGTCGCTCTCCGGCAAGACACTCTATCCCGCACAGGTGGAGCGACTGCTGATCGACGTTATCGCCTATCGGGAAACGCTGGTGCGCGTCGGCATTCAGGAAGCGGCAAAACAAAGCCTGGTGCATTACGCTCGAGCGCCGATGCTGGACTATCTGGGCGAACTCGTTGGCGTCACTCGCCTGCCGGCGCAATCGGCGATGACGCCGTTGCGCTTTGCTCTGAAGACGGTGCTGGCCAACGACCTACTGATCCCTGCAGGCACCCGCGTCGAAGGGGGCGACGGTGCGGTGACATTCGCGACCGACGGCGACGTGACGCTTGTGGCTGGGCAATTGTCGGTAGACACGGCGGCAACGTGTGAAGACCCAGGCGCTGCCGGCAATGGCTGGCAACCGGGGCAGATTAACAGCCTGATCGACGAGTTGGGCGACGTCGAAATCACGGTCGCCAATACCGCAGTCACCGCTGGCGGCGTCGAGGAAGAAGAAAACGACCACCTGCGGGAACGTATCAAGCTTGCTCCGGAAGCCTTCAGCACTGCCGGCAGCCGGTTGGCCTATGTATTCCACGCGAAGAGTGCGCATCAGAGCATCGTCGACGTGGCCGTGTTGTCCCCCACGCCTGGCGTGGTCAAGCTTTACCCGCTGCTTACCACTGGATTGCCAGACATCAACATGCTGGCGTTGGTCGAAGCGAAGTGTTCGGCCGACCGCGTGCGCCCGTTGACCGACCAGGTGCAGGCGCTCGCCCCAACGCCCGTCGACTACGCGATCGAGGCACAACTGGTGCTGTATAAGGACACCGATGTGGCCAGCGTGCTCGCGCAGGCGAATGCTGCAGCCCAAGCCTATATGGCAGATCGCGCGGCGGGGCTCGGCCGTGACATCGTGCCAGTGCAGGTGGATGTCGCCCTGAAGGTCACCGGTGTGTATGACATCGTGCGCACCTCTCCGGCCAAGCTCGTGCTCGCGGAGAACGAGTGGGCGCGGTGCACTGGAATCAATATCACCGTTTCGGGGACGGTCGATGGCTGATTCGCTGTTGCTCCCGCCGCCGCTGGCCAGCGACGAGCGCTTCCGAGTGCTCGGACAGCTGGCGGCTCGAATCAGCGACATCGACCTGTCGCCGCTCCTGGTCTATCTCGTGGACACCGTCAACGCGTCGGCGTTGCCGGTGCTCGCGGATCAGTTTCACATCCTTGGCGAAGGTTGGCAGTTTGCCCGCAACGACGACGAGCGTCGCCTGTTGCTCAAGCGGGCGATCGAACTGCACCGGTTCAAAGGCACGAAGTGGGCCATTCAACAAGTTTTAGAAACGCTGGCCCTCAAAGGTCAGATCGCCGAGTGGTTTGAGTACGGTGGCCAGTCGTATCACTTCCGTATCGACGTGGATCTGTCCGACCGCGGAATTGACGAGACAACCTACGACGCGCTCGTCGCCTTGGTCAACGAGTACAAAAACGTGCGCAGCCACCTCGAGGCGCTCACGTTGTACCTCACCGTACGAAGTCCCGTGCCCGTGATCGCGGCCGCGACGCTCGGCGGCGAGCTGACGACCATATATCCGTTGCAGTTGGACGGCGTCGAGCAACGCGGGGCCGTATTCATTGGCTACGGCCAGCAAACCATCGAGATCACCACGATTTACCCCTTGGAGAACTGACGTGGCTCAGGACTACTACACCATTCTGACCAACGCCGGGCTCGCATATGAGGCTCAGCAAAAGGCTCAGAACAAGCCCATCACATTGACAACGATGGCCATCGGCGACGGCAATGGAGCCGTCTACAACCCGGATCCGACTGCGACGACGCTGCGGCGCGAGGTCCATCGCCAGCCGATTAACGCGCTTTTGCAAGACCCCAACAACCCCAACTGGCTTGTCTGTGAAGGATGGCTGGCCGATGACGTAGGCGGCTGGACGATTCGAGAAGTCGGCATTATCACCGACACCGGAGTCCTCTACGCGATCTGCAAGTATCCCGAGTCTATCAAGCCGCTCCTGGCCAGCGGCAGCGGCAAGCAGTTCTACGTCCGGTCAATCTTTCAGACCAGCAACGCCGCCAACGTCACATTGCTCGTCGACAACTCCGTGGTGATGGCGCCGCGCGCGTACGTCATTGATTACGTCCGAGATGAACTGGCCAAGCTGGACAGCAAGCAATCGGTTCGGGTGGCCACGACGGGGCCGATCGTGCTTACGGGGCTGGGACCGGTGGATGACGTCGCGCTCACAGCAGGCGACCGTGTGCTAGTGAAGGACCAGGCGGCGGGCGCCGAGAACGGTATCTACGTGGCAGGAGCTGGCGCGTGGGCGCGCGCAGCGGACGCCAACAGCGCGGCGAAGCTCACATCTGGCGCAGTAGTTCCCGTGGAGTCCGGCTCGCTGAATGCCGACACCCTCTGGATGCTCAAGACGGACGGTGCCGTCACGCCGGGCACGACAGCACTCTCCTTTCAATGGGTGGGTGGTCTGAATGCGCCGGATCAGCCCCCCGGCGATAGCAGCCGCAAGATCGCCAATACGGCGTTTGTTGCTTCGGCGCTCGCCGTGCTCAGCGGTTACCCGAAGGTCTACTCGATTCTGTCCTTACCGACCAGTAATGTCGGCCCGATTATCGTCGCTGAAGTTGCAGAGGTTTGGGTTTGGTCGGCCAGCCAGTATTTCACCGGCTATCGCTCTCCGCTTTGCGGCCGTCCGTTGGACGGTCACACGGTCACGCCGCTGGCCAGTGAGATCGATGCCGTGGGCGGCACGTTAAGTAAGACGGCATACGCCGGGCTGTGGGGCTACGCACAAGAAAACAGCCTAGTTGTCGCGTCCGGCGCCTGGTCTGCCGGCATGCACAAGTTTGTCGACCTCGGCGGTGACAACTTCCGGTGTCCTGACCTGCGCAACCAATTCCGTCGATTTACTGGGACCGACGCTGACACTGCAAATGCACGGACGCTTGGGACGCGTCAGCTTGATGCATTCAAAGCCCACAGCCACTACGTCAACGGCATCACATCGAGCGTCGCGGGCGGAAACCAAGGCGCTCCTATCGAATCGGGAAACATCCCTTGGAAAACGACCGATGCCGGGGGGAGCGAAACTCGCCCAGTGAACACGGCGTATGCCCCGCGCATCCATGCCTGAAACTAGACATGGATGCGGGGTGCGTAGGCTGTATTGGTCGGACGGGTCTCTGCGCCTCCCGTGTCGTTCGTGGCACTGCTTGGAGAGTCGCCGGGGGTTTGCATGACGGCCGAGTAGCTCCCGGCCAGGAATACCGTGCTCGACGGAAACATGGTCAGCGCGTGGGAGTGCCGTTGAATCGCACTAGCCTGCTTCGTACCAAGCGTTCTTGCATTTGCAGTGAAAGTACCTTTAGGAGAGAAATAATGGAAAAAAAGACCGTTTATCAGACCGACGAGCACGGGTTCTTTCTGTATCCGGCCATCGCGCACGAGTTGTACCTGTCGCCAGGCGAATTCAACGTGCCCTACGGCGCGGTCGAAGTGCAACCGCCAGCCGTCGAAGGTGGCAAGGTGCAGATGTGGGATGGAGCGGCGTGGTCGGTCGTGGAAGACCATCGCACCACGAGGCTTTATGTCGCGGAGAGCGGTCGTGAATACCAGCTTGGCGCCACAGTGGAAATTGACGGTGACAGCGTCACCTATTATGGCGGTGGCCCCATTCCTTCGTGGCTGACAGAAACGGCTCCTGAGGTGCACATTGACGTTGCCGGAACGCTTGAGGAAGGGCAATGATCGCCTTCGTCCTTTCCGTTCTATGTGCAGCCATTGTGCTTGCTGCGAAATGCACGATCATTGCCGTTGCGATCTCCTTGCTCGATCGCTGCCTTACGGCCAGCTCGCCGCCCGACTCCGTTCCTCGCCGCCTGTTCGTGATCATCGCGGTCATCGGGTATCCCGCCTATGTCGTTGCGACCTGGGCTGTCGTCGTCTTTGCCGTGCTGTGCGTGAACTGGTGGGCAGTGCTGCTCGCCGATGACGACGGCAACCTGCCGAGTTGGCTGCGCTGGTTCCAGACGTTTGACGCATCGATCGATGCGGGGTGGAAGGACGGCTATTTTCCGGCCGAGTGGGGAGAGACGCCGCGAATGCGCTATTTGGCTCACGTGCTCTGGCTGCTACGCAACCCGGCATATGGACTGGACTACTGGCTCTTCGGTCTGACCTTTGACGCGCGAGGTTGGCGCATCCTGGCCAACATCGAGCGGGATGACCTGGTGCTGTTCTTTGCAGTGGGCAACGGCATGAATTTGTACTATCACGGGCCCCTCGGCGAAGCGAAGATTGGCTGGAAGGCCTGGAACTACTGGTTGGGGAACGCCTGGCGCGAAACGCCGTGGGGCCCGGCTTGGCAGATTCCTGTATGCGCCACATACAACCCGTTCAAGCGACGGGTTTCGGCCGCATAGTAATTTAGAAGAAAAGACGCGGCGACGCGGTCGGTGCGCTAACACCGGCCGCGTCCCGCCCTCGCAGATGAGTCCTGCAAGTTAGGCAAGGCCGCGTACCCCTGCAGAGGCGGCGTAAGCCTATCACATATGACGCACGATAAATGCACATCGCAACACCCATCATCCCGTGGCTCGGCGGCAAACGCCGTCTCGCGGACAAGCTGCTACCGCTCTTTCCGCCGCATGAGTGCTACGTGGAAGTGTTTTGTGGCGGGGCAGCTCTCTATTTTTTACGCCCGATTCCCGCTCACGTCGAGGTAATCAACGATATCAACGGTGAGCTGGTGAACCTATACCGGGTTGTGCAACACCACCTCGAAGAGTTTGTCCGCCAGTTCAAATGGGCGATTTCCAGTCGACAGGTATTTGAATGGCAAAAGATGACGTCGCCGGCGACGCTGACAGACATACAGCGCGCGGCGCGCTTCTACTACCTGCAACACCACGCGTTCGGTGGAAAGATCGACGGGCAGACATTTGGCACCGCGACGACTGCTCCGACGGTCAATCTTCTGCGCATTGAAGAACAGCTTTCGGCGGCCCACCTGCGCCTTGCTGGCACCACCGTAGAAAACCTGTCGTGGCACGACTGCATGCGCCGTTATGACCGCGCGCATACGTTCTTCTATCTTGACCCTCCCTATTGGCAGACGGAGGGGTACGGCGTGCCGTTTGAGTTTGGTGAGTATGAGCGCATGGCTACGATCATGCGGGAGTGTAGAGGCAAGGTGATGTTATCCATCAACGATCATCCCGACATCCGGGAAGCCTTCGCGGGACTCCAGATCGCGGAACTGGACATCCGGTACTCGGTTGCCAACGCACGCGGTACGCCTCAGACCAGTAAAGAGCTGGTCATCATGAATTGGGAGGCCGAGGTGTTTGGCGGCCTATTCTGATTCGAACAGGCGAAAATGAACGCGCAGGGCGTGAAATTCTCTTGCAGATGCTGGAAAATACATCACGTCCTGTTTATCGCGCGAAACGCGCTTGATTTGTCGCGCCGCGCTTCAGCCGGGCGCGCTTTCCCCTCCACTTCCTCCCCCCGCTTTCTCCTCATTTACCCCCCCTGCCCCGGGGAAGCCGGGAACGTGTCACGCGGAGCCGGTACAATCGGGGAAAAATTTCTCCGGCAACCTTTCGTGATGACGTCCGCTTTATCTGTCCGACCTGTCCGATCCGTGTTCTCCGCGCGTCCTGTTCTGGGTTCTCTCGCTCTGGTCCTTCTGCTGGCCGGTTGCGCCGCCAGCCCGCCGCGCCTCACGGCACCCGCCGCCCCGCCAGCAAACGCTGCCAGCACCTCTCCTGCAACGCCTTCACCTGCCGCGACCGACGCTGCCAGCACAGCGCCCGCCGCACTGCCGTGGTGCGTTCAGACGTCGTTGCGCGAAGAAGACGACCTGATGCGCAACTTCGGCGGCATTCCCGCCGGTGTGCGCCGTATTGAAGAAACCCGCTTCATTGCCAGCTACGACCGCACGACCGGCAAGGTCGGCCCGCTCGATAACGGCAATCGCTTCGTAATGGAATTCGATCCGCAGGGGCATCTGCTCGCCAGCACCGATCGCGGGCGCTACACGTATGCCGCCGATGGCCGGCTGCTGAGCGTCGATGGCGCATCGGTGGCGTGGCAAGGCGCCGACGAGTGGATCGTGAACGGCGCCGCGCGGCGCGGCACATGGAGAGAGCAAGTCCGTCAGGAAGGTGAGCGCGTCGAGTGGACCCGCCGCATCATCGTCGGTGCCAACGGCACCCATCATCGCCGTCAGGGCAGCTTGCAAGCCCGCCTGTTCGACGACGAGTGCTTCGTGCTGTCACGGCAATGGGAAGCGCCCAACGAAGCCCGCCAGATCGTCACCGCCGACGGCAAGGTCCGCCCGGCGCCCAAAGTCGTCTCGTATCGCACGTTTGCCGACGTGGAACGCAAGCCCGACGGCAGCCGGATCGTGCGCGACACGGGCGCTGCCGCCTTCATCGACGGTCAGTGGCTACCGCTCGCGTGGGATAACGAAGTCTCGGAATACTCGCCGCGTCACGAACTCGTGCGCGTCACACGCACCGACGCCGCGACCGGTGAGCGTCACGTCTCGGAATATCACTATCGCCACGACAAACGCGGCAATGTCGTGCGCGTGGTGATTACCTCGCCGTCCGGCGCGGGCGAGAAGGTCGACCCGTTTGCGAACGTCTTCGTGCGCAAACTGACCTATTTCGAACCGGCCACGCCGGTCGCCACCGACAAGCCTTCGGCACCGGGTGCCGCCAAAGAAAGCGCGACGGTACCTGCGGCCACCGCAGAACCCGCGCCGCCGGAAGCATCGGCGCCGGTCGACGGCAAGCTTACGTCGGCAGAGTAAAGCGGAACGTCGCGCCCTGCCCTGCATGACCGGACTGAGCACTGGTTTCTACCAGCGTGATGCGGCGGCCATGCAGTTGCAGGATGCGATGCACGATGCGCAGGCCCAGTCCGCCCTCGCGGCGCGCGCCGCCCACCGTAAAGGGCCGCTCGAAGAGGCCTTCGCGCGCACTCTCCGGAATGCCCGGTCCCGTGTCGCTAACCCGCACTTCGATATCCGCCCCGGCCGGGGCCACGGCCACCACGATCTCTCCGCCTGACGGCGTGTAACGCAACGCGTTCTCCAGCAGATTGGTGAACACGCGTTCGATCAACCCGAGATCGGCACGCGCGGCCGGCACCTGCGGCGCGAGTTGCGCGCGTAATGCAACGCCGCGCGACTCGGCGCTCAATTCGAATTTCTGGAACACGTCCTGAATCAGGTCGGTCACCGAGAACGGCTCGGCTTCCGGCTGCACGAAGCCGTGCTCAAGACGCGCCAGCTCGAACAGCGACTGCGCCAGCGCCCCGACCTTGCGGCTCTGGTCCAGTGCGATGCCCAGATAGCGCCGCCGGTCGGCCGGTGCCAGCGTGGCGTCTTTGAGCGACAACGTTTCGAGATAACCATGCAGCGACGAGAGCGGCGTGCGCAGATCGTGCGAGATATTGGCGATCAGTTCGCGACGCTCCTGATCCTGGCGCGTAAGCGTGCGCCATTGCTCGCCCAGACGGTCCACCATCTGCCGGAACGCGCGCTCCAGCACCACGATTTCGTCGTTCGGCCGCGCCTGTTGCGACGCCAGTTCATCCGCTGACACGGCGGGCAGCGCTGCCGGTGCTGCGTCGATATCGAACTCGCGCACCGTATCGGTCAGGCGGCGCAGCGGACGCGTAATCCACGCAAACGCCGCCAGACCGGCAATCAGGCACAACGCCGCGACCAGTCCGATCGACCACAACGCAGTACTGAGCGCGGCACTCGTCGCGCCGCGCGCCGCAAAGCGGTCATGCGCTTCACCCAACAGCACCACATAGATGTAGCCCACTTCCTGCCCGTTCACCCGCAGCGGCGCCGCACTGAAGACCTTGCGCACGTCGGTGTTGCGCGGGTCGTCGCCATAAATCGGCAGCGCTTCGCCGTCGATCAGCCGATGGACCGGCGCAAGATCGATCTGGGTGCGCCGCAGATGTCCTTCCGGGGCCGCGTGCCCGGTAATACGCCCCTGTTCGTCGAGCAGATACACCTCGACGCTCGGGTTGACCACCATCAGTTGCCCGAACAGGTTTCGCACGGCGTCCGGCTTCATGCCGTTCGCGTCCATCAACTGCGCGTTAGCGGCGATGTGCTCGGCCAGCCCGCGCGAGAGCCCCTGAATCACTTCGGCCTCGTGCATGCGGTTTGCCCGTACCTGCAACCAGGCCGACGTGCCGCAGCACACCAGCAGCAGCGCCGCGAAAACCAGCGACAGCCGCTGCGTGAGCGTGAGATTCCATTTGCGCGTCATCATGCGGCCCCTGCGTCGGTCGAATTGCCTTCGGGCGTCGCATCGCTGGCGAATTTATAGCCACGCCCCCAGACCGTGAGAATGCGGGCCGGCTGCGCGGGATCGGCTTCGATCTTCGCGCGCAGGCGGTTGATGTGGGTATTGACGGTGTGCTCGTAGCCTTCGTGCTGGTAGCCCCAGACGGCATTGAGCAGGTCCATGCGCGAGAACACTTTGCCGGGCTGGCGAGCGAAAAAGTACAACAGGTCGAATTCGCGCGGCGTCAGGTCGAGCAGCTTGCCGCCCAGCGTCGCCTCGCGGGCGATCGGGTCGATGAACAGGCCCGCCACCGCCAGACTGCCCGCTTCCATGCGGGCGTTGCGGGCGAGCGCATCGACCCGCCGCATCAGCGCCTTGACCCGTGCGACTAGTTCCAGCACCGAAAATGGCTTGGCCAGATAGTCGTCCGCGCCCAGTTCCAACCCGAGAATGCGGTGCACTTCACTCGCCCGGGCACTGGTGATGATGATCGGCGTGTAGCGGGTCATCTCCCGCGCACGGCGGCAGATTTCGAGACCATCGACACCGGGCAGCATCAGGTCGAGAATCAGGGCGTCCCAGCCGCCCTCGGACAGGCGTCGCAAGCCCTCGTCGCCATCGGCGCAATGCACGACGTCAAAGCGTTCGTCGCGCAGGTGCAGCGTGAGCAGATCGGCGATATGCACGTCGTCTTCGACGAGCAGGACACGGCGCGGCGAATCCATCGTAGGGGGAACTCCCGGGAAAAGTGGGTCTGGGTGACCTCATTGTGCGCAGTTCAGGCCCTTTGAGGTATCACGAATTGTTTAATCTTACGTGAGGACTTTGCCATCACGGACGCACTACCCTTCAGTCATCGATCCGGCGCCAGCACCCGCTCTACCTAGGTAATACGCTGCAACGTCGTACCGCTGATGCGCCCGGCCCCCGCGCCCCCCCAGGTATTGCGAGGCCCGGGCAGGTCAGCCCAGGCGCCGGATCGGCCCCACTCACCGGAGGATGCCATGAAGTTGTCCGACCAGACGCCGTCCCAGAAAGCCGCCCAGCCCGTCGCTACCACTGGCAGCGCTGCCAGCACTGCGGCTGCGACTCGCCAAACGACGTCGCGCCGCCTGTTTCTGCTCAGCACCACGGCAGCGGCCGCCGCCGTGGCCGTCGGACTCGTGCCGCGCCTCGTGCGCCCGGCCCGTGCCGACGATGCCCGGCGCGCCAGCGCGCCCGAGCATTTCGAAGTGGCCTTTAGCGACGCCGAATGGCGCAAACGCCTGACGCCCGGCCAGTACGAGATTCTGCGTCAGGAAGGCACCGAGCGCCCGTATTCGAGCCCGCTCAACGACGAACACCGTACCGGCACGTTTTTCTGCGCCGGCTGTGCCCTGCCGGTGTTCTCATCGCGCACCAAGTTCGACAGCCATACCGGCTGGCCGAGCTTCTGGACGCCGCTCGATAACGCCGTGGCCACACATACCGACACGAGCTTCGGCATGACCCGCACGGAAGTGCACTGCCGGCGCTGCGGCGGCCATCTGGGGCACGTCTTCGACGACGGCCCGAAGCCGACCGGCCTGCGCTACTGCATGAACGGTCTGGCCATGACATTCCGCCCGCAACCCGCTTGATAGCCAACGGGCGACGAGCTGGCAACACGCTGACAACAAGCGGTCAGCAAGCGGTCAGCAAGCGGGCAACAAACTAACAACACGCTAATCCTCCGGCCTCGCCGGACCACGCTAAAGGAGCGCTTTCATGACCTTGCTCATCCTCGCCTATCTCGGCGGGATCCTGACCATCGTCAGTCCATGCATTTTGCCGGTGCTGCCGTTCGTCTTTTCGCGCGCCGGCCAGTCGTTCTCGCGCAGCGTGCTGCCGATGCTCGCCGGTATGGTGCTGATGTTTGCGCTCGTGGCCACGCTGGCCGCCGTGGGTGGCAGTTGGGTGGTGCAGGCCAACCAGTACGGCCGCTGGCTCGCCCTCGCGCTGGTCGCGTTGTTCGGCGCCACATTGCTGTTCCCGAAGTTGTCCGAACGCCTGACGCATCCGCTCGTCTCGCTGGGCGACCGGCTGTCGCAGTCGGCGCAAGGTGACGGGCAAGCCAGCGACGCCGCAACGGCGGGGACTCGTCCGGGGGCATCGTTCCTGCTCGGCATTGCCACCGGCCTGCTGTGGGCCCCGTGCGCCGGCCCGATTCTCGGGCTGCTGCTCACCGGCGCGGCACTGCAAGGCGCAAGTGTCGGCACGACGCTGCTGCTGATCGCTTACGCTGCCGGTGCCGCCACGTCGCTCGCGTTGGCATTGCTCGTGGGCGGCCGTGTGTTCGCCGCCATGAAGCGCTCGCTCGGTGCCGGTGAATGGATTCGCCGCGTGCTCGGCGGCCTCATGCTCGCTGGCGTCGCCGCGATTGCCCTCGGCCTCGACACCGGTGTGCTGGCCCAACTCTCGACCGCCTCGACGGGTGGCATCGAACAGAAGCTGGTCGACCAGTTGGGTGCCCGCCGTGGTGCTGGGAATGGTGCTGGGAATGGTGCTGGGAACGGTGCTGGGAATGGTGCAGGCAATGGCGCCGGTGCAGGCGATGCCGCCGCCGCTGAAACGGGCGCTGGCAGCCAGAGCGCCATGACCCGCACCGCCGCGACCGAACCCGCCCCGTTGCCGGTCGAAGGTCAGTTGCCGTCGCTCGACGGTGCCGTGCAGTGGCTCAACTCGCCGCCGCTGACTGCACAGGCGCTGCGTGGCAAGGTCGTGCTCGTCGACTTCTGGACGTACTCCTGCATCAACTGCCTGCGCACGCTGCCGTACGTGAAGGCATGGGCGCAGAAGTATCGCGATCAAGGCCTCGTCGTCATCGGCGTGCATGCCCCGGAATTCGCCTTCGAGCGCGATATCGGCAACGTCAAGAAAGCCGTGCATGACCTCGGCGTCGACTATCCGGTCGCCATCGACAACAACTATGCGATCTGGCGCGGCTTCAACAACCAGTACTGGCCCGCCCACTACTTCATCGACGCGCAGGGACGCGTGCGCTATCACCACTTCGGCGAAGGCAACTATGCCGAATCGGAGCGCGTGATCCAGCAACTGCTGCGTGAAGCGGGTGCAACACAGGTGGCCAGCAGCATTTCGGACGTGCAGGCCAGCGGCATTCAACAGGCCGCCGACATGCGCGATGTCCGCTCGCCCGAAACTTATGTCGGCTACGAGCGCGCGGAAAACTTCGCGTCGCCGGGTGGTGCCGTGCGCAATCAGGCGAACGACTACCGCGCACCGTCGACGCCGGCGCTCAACGCGTGGGGCCTTGGCGGCTCGTGGAAAGTTGGCGCCGAACAGGCAACGGCGACGCAGGCCGGTGCCCGCATCGTCTACCGCTTCCATGCCCGTGACCTGCATCTGGTACTGGGCCCGGACACCAACGGCAAACCGGTGCGTTTTCGCGTGACGGTCGATGGTCAGGCACCGGGCGATGCGCACGGAACCGACGTAGCGGCTGACGGCACCGGCACCGTGACCTCGCAGCGGTTGTATCAGCTCGTGCGCCAGTCCGGCGACGTGAGCGACCGCACCTTCAGCATCGAGTTTCTTGACCCGGGTGTGTCGGCTTATGCCTTCACGTTCGGTTAATCGAATCGGGAGTCTTCAGATGAACAAGCATCATCCGCAACACACTGCCCCGGCCACCTGCGCTACGCCTGCTACACCTGCTACACCTGCTACACCTGCTACACCTGCTACACCTGCTAGCAAGCGCGCTACGGCACTGGCTTCGGGCCTGCGTCGTTCGCTGCTGGCGGCAGCGGCCGTCGCCGCCGGTGTCCTCACATGGCAAGTTGGCGCTTACGCGTTCGGCGGTGCCGAGCCGGCCGTATCGATCGCGGCACCGAAACTGGATGAACCCGCCACCGGCGCACACACCGAAACCGCCGTCTTCGCGGGCGGCTGCTTCTGGGGCGTACAAGGCGTATTCCAACACGTGCAGGGCGTAACCAAAGCCGTCTCCGGTTACGCGGGCGGCACGGCAAAAACAGCCGACTACGAAACCGTGAGCGGCGGCAGCACCGGCCACGCCGAGTCGGTCGAAGTCACGTTCGATCCGCAGAAGGTGTCGTACGGCAAGCTGCTGCAAATCTACTTCTCAGTCGCCCACAACCCGACAGAACTCAATCGTCAGGGCCCGGACAGCGGCACGCAATACCGCTCGGCCGTGTTCCCGATGAATGACGCGCAGCGCCGAGTCGCCGAAGCCTATATCGTGCAACTCGACGCCTCGCATGCGTTCTCAAAGCCAATTGCGACGAAGGTCGAGAAGTACACGGGTTTCTATGCCGCCGAGGGCTACCATCAGGACTTTCTGACCGAGCACCCGACGTATCCGTACATCGTGATCAACGACCTGCCCAAGGTGAAAGACCTCAAGCGGATGTTCCCCACGCAGTATCGCGATACGCCGGTGCTGGTGAAGACGGCGTCGGCGTCCTAAGCCCGCTTACTTCGGCTCGTCCGCCAGCTTGTACACGCGCAGACGGTGACCGTCGGGATCGGACGCCACGAACGTGCGGCCGAAATCCATCGTGGTGGGCGCTTGCAAAATCGTGATGCCGCGAGCGCTCCAGTCCACGTGAGTGGCGTCCACCTGCTCGTTGGACGCCACCGGCAGCACCACTTCGCTGCCGCCCGGCGGCGCAATCACGGTCGGCACCACCGTGTGCTTCGCCCACAAACCCAACTTCAATCCCGACGGAAACACGAACAGCGCGAAACCCGGCGACGTATCGACCGGTTGACGGTCGAGCAGATCGGCGTAAAACGCAGCGCTCACAGCGGTATTGGCAACATACAGAATGACCATATTCGGATGCAGCATGACAAGCTCCTGTCGATTTGGATGACTGACGGACTAACTAACGTGTCAACTGACGTTTCTCACGCACCGGGCGCCTCGGTGTGCGTCGTCATTGCACGTATCGTAGAAGGAAATGCTGTCAGTTTTTGTCAGTAGTCGACAGACAACTTACCGTCATTCCCTGTCACTCTTCACGTCGCCCCGTCGTCTCCCGCCACGCCTTGAGCAGTGAGCGGCGGCCGCGTGGATAACGCGCTGCCGACACGGTCATCGCCTCGATGCGGTCGGCGCGAAAGTGCCGGAACCCGTCGCGCAACTCACACCACGCAACGACCATGCGCACGCGCTCGAAGAAGCCCAGCGCAAACGGCCAGATCACGCGCTCCGACGTTTTGCCGGCTTCGTCGCGATACGCCAGATGCAGCTTTCGCTCGGTGCGAATCGCCTCACGAATGACGGTCAGATCGACGGTCATCGGCGGCAACGGATCGCCCGGCCCGATGAGCAGCGTCGAGGCTTCGAGTGACGCGCGCAGATCGGCCGGCAGCACGGCGGCGATCTTCGCGAGCGCGTTGCCCGCCGCATCCGCCAACGCGCCATCCGTACGATTGGCCACCCAGCGCGAACCCAGCACAATGGCTTCGATCTCCTCTTCGGAAAACATCAGCGGTGGCAGCATGAACCCGGGCTTGAGCACGTAGCCCAGCCCCGGCGCACCCTCGATGTGTGCGCCCTGCGCCTGCAAGGTCGCAATGTCGCGATACAGGGTGCGCAGGCTCACGCCCAGCGATTCGGCGAGCGACGCGCCCGCCACCGGATATCGGTGACGGCGCAGCAGTTGCATCAGAGAGAAAAGACGTTGTGTACGGGACATGGCGCGCATTATGCGCCCGATCGCAACGAAAAAAGCGCACGTTCAACCGTTCGGTCGATACGTGCGCTTTCCCCATCAAAGGTCACGGCCTTAGCCCTGACCCTCGTTGCACTTGTCGCGGATTACTTCTGCCGCAATTGCTTGACGATCTCCGAGTTCACATCGCCTGCCTGAGCGCCATAGGCCACACGCAGGTAGTTGGTCAGTTCGGAAATCTGCGCGTCCGTCAGCCGCTTGTCGAAACCGGGCATGTCCTGCATGGCTTCGAGCCCCGGGAATTTCTGCGGCTCGATACCGTCGAGAATCGCCACGATCAGATTGCGCGGGTCCTTCTGACGCACGGTCGAATTGCCCAACATCGGCACGGCGACATGCGGCTTGCCTGTACCGTCCGCCGCGTGACAACCGGCACATACCGCGAGGTACATGTTGCGGCCCGCGACGAGCTTGGCCGTATCCGGACTCGCCGGCAACGGCTTCGGTGCAGGCGGTGCATCGCCCAGCAGGTAAGTGCTCAACGAGCGCAGGTCGTCCGGCGTCAGATACTGCGAGCTCAAGTGCACGACCGGATACATCTCGCCGAACGCCGAGCCTTGCGGCGCGACACCCGTGCCGAAGAACGTCTGCAAGTCCTTCAACGTCCAGCCACGTGCCGCGAGCGCTTCGGGCGTCAGGTCCGGCGCAGCGATACGGGCGAGTGCGGCACCGCCGAGCGGCTTCGCACTATCGAGTTGCCCGAAGGTGCCGCGCGGCGTATGGCACTCCGCACAGTGACCGAGCGCATTGGCAAGATAGCGGCCGCGCAACCAATCGGCAGACTGGCCCTTCGATGCGTCGGGCAACGTGTCCTTGAGGAAGATCCAGTCCCAGAAGCGCATGCCGAAACGCATGTTGTACGGGAACGAGAGATCGTGCTTCCGATTGGCCACGGCCACCGGCTTCACCGACATCAGATAGGCGTAGATCGCATCGCTGTCGGCACGCGTCATCTGCCGGTACGACGTATACGGCATGGCCGGATACAGCACCTTGTCCGGCGCTTTGCCATCGTGCAGAGCACGATAGAAATCGTCGGCCGTCCAGTTGCCGATACCGTTGCTCTTGTCCGGCGTGATGTTGGTGCCGTAGAAGGTGCCGAACGGCGACTTGAGCGGCACGCCTCCGGCAAACGGCGCACCGTCGGCGCTCGTGTGGCACGCCGCGCAATCGGCCGCGCGTGCAAGGTATTTGCCGCGTGCAACCAGTTCCGGCGGTGCCGGGTTACCCGGCGTCATGACGACTGCCGTTGCGTTGCCAGTTCCCGCAGCACTGGCAGGTGCCGAAGCACCGGACGCCGGCGCATCGGCCGCCATCGCACTCGTGACGATCGACGGCATCATCGACGTTTTTGGTTGCGGCGGCTGCGAGGGGTCGGGTGCCTTGGGCGACGTCGAGTCGTTGCACGCCGCGAGCAGCAGCGCCGCCGCGACGCAAACCGCACTGGCCCCCACGCGGCTTAGTCGGCGTAGTGAGGTCGGCAAGGACGAAGAGGTGACACGATTCAGGTTCATGGCGTGTCCTCTCACTTTGCGTCGGTCAGACAGCCGGGCGTCTTCAGAATGACGTCGCGCACGGCCTCGTAATAGCGCACATACCCGGTGCAACGGCAAATATGGTCGTTGAGCCCTTCGGTAATGGCGGCTTCGAGATCGGCACGTGCCACCGGTTTGCGTTTCAGCTTTTCGATGAGCACCGTCGCCGCGTTCACGAAACCGGGCGTGCAGTAGCCGCACTGGAAACTGAAGTGGTCGAGAAACGCTTGCTGAATCGGTGCCAGCGTCACTTTGCCGTCGGCATCATGGGCCGCATGGCCTTCGACCGTTCGGACCGTCTTGCCGTCGAAGTAATTCGCGCCGGTGATGCAGGTGCGTACCGTTTCGCTGCTGCCGTCGGCATGATCGACGATCACCACGCACGCGTGGCAAATGCCTTGTCCGCAGCCCAGACGCGAGCCGGTCAGCCCGAGCGTCTCGTGCAGGTAGTCGATCATCATCAGACCCGCCGGCACATCGGTCGGCCCATGCGAGACGCCGTTCACTTTCACCGTGACCGGCAAGACATCCCAAGGCGCTTTGCCACGACTGGTGGTGGCAGCGGCAGCGGGCGCTGCCTGCGCTGCCTGCGCTGGTGCACCGCTTGCCGCGGCCGGTGCCGAGGCGCCATTGATCTGCTGTGCTGCACCTGCTGCCGCGCTGCTCGCGGCGTCTGACGCCGCTTGAGGGGCGTTTGTCGTGTCCGTCATGCCAGTACCTCCTGGATCTTCTCCGGTGTCACCGGCAAGTCAGTAAAACGATGGCCGATCGCATGCGCGAGGCCGTTCACAATCGCGCCCACCACGGGAATCATCACCACTTCGGCGATGCCCTTGGGCACATCGGATTCGGAAATCGGCGGCAGCACTTCACCGGTCTGCGTCCACACGGCAACATCGGTTGCGCGCGGCAAGTGATAGCGGTTGAAGTTCCACGTGCCGTTGCCCGGGCCGTCTTCATAGAGCGGCAGGTACTCGTGCAACGCGTGGCCGATGCCCATGGCGAGACCGCCCTGCAACTGGCCGGACACCAACTGCGGCGAAATCTGATTGCCGCATTCCATGATGGAGTGGTGCGTGAGCAACTCAACCTTGCCCGTCGCCTCATGCACCGAGAGTTCGACCAGCGTCCCGACGGCGCTGTAATACGTCACCGCCGCGTTGTTTCGCTGCACCGGCGGGTAGAACACTCGCTTGCGGTCGATCACGCGATAGCCGGTGGCCGGCGCCGGTGCTGCGACCTGCATGGCGGAAGCGTTCGGCGCACGCGCTGCGGCAGCCGATTTCGCCGACGCATTGGTGTTGCGATGGCTGCCCTTGCTGGCCGGCGCTTGCACCGGCGCGGCGGCGGGCGCGGAGGCAGCGGCCGGTGCATTGGCACCGCCCTTGCCGAAGCGCAACGCAATGCCATCGACCGGCAGGCGTTGCGTCGTGCCGTCGCCCAGATCCCAGTCGGCTTCCGCCCATTGCCAGCGGTTGAATACGTGAACGGTCGCGCCCGTCACCAGCCCCATTTCATGAGCGGTCTTCGCGAGCATGCCCAGCGGCAACGCTTCCATGCCGGCGGCCGAGAGCTTGCCCTCGACCCAGCGCGCGTCTTCCACGCGCACCACGAGCGGCGCCGCCTGACCGCCACCCAGCCCCCGGCGCCAGATCGACAGCGCCGCCGGCCACAGGCCTTGCATAAACAGCAGTCGCGCCGCTTCACGCGTGCTGTGCGTGAAATAGAACGCCGAATTCGTCGCGCTTGACGGCGAGGCGTAACCCGGCGACCAGCGCGGGTTCGCCGCCAGTTTGTCCTGATCGGCCTGCGACATCAGATACGGGTCACCGCTCGTGAGCACCGGCAACTCCGGCCAGTCGGTGATGGCGATGTGCACGTCGGTGGCCGGCATGCCGAGCCACTTCGCCACAGCCACGGCCTGAGACGTCGATGTGCCCGTGCCGATTTCGGCCGCTGTGTGATGCAGACTGATTTTGCCCTGATCGTCGATCTCCACCCGCGCGAACGAGGTCTCCGCGCCGGTGCCGAAGTCCTTCTGCACGCACGCGAAACCCACGCCGTAGCGACGGCCCGGATGCGACGCTTCGTACTCGGCCTTTTTCTTGTCGCGCTGCGTCCAGAGCGGGTGCGCCTTGGCTTTCGCGAGCACTTCATCGACGCGCACGGCACCGGCAGGAATCGCGCCCTGCGTGTTCTTCATGCCCGAGCGAAGCGCGTTCTTCATGCGGAAATCGATCGCGTCCAGCCCCAGTTGCGCGGCCATCTCGTCGATCATCATTTCAGTGGCCGCCATCGACTGCAACGTGCCGTAGCCGCGCGCCGAACCCGCGTCGATAGCGCGCGATGCAATCGCCACGCTCGCCAGATCACTCTGCGGGAAGTAGTAGATCGACTGCGCCGCCGTGGCGCCCACCATCGCCACCGACGGCGAGAAGTTCATGCGCCCGCCGCCGTTGCACTCCATGTCGGCCGCGAACGCCTGCAACAGACCGCTCGCCTTGTCGACGCCGATGCGATAACGCATCGTGAAGGCGTGGCGCTTGAGCGAGGTCTGAAACTGTTCGTAACGGTCGTTGGCCAGCCGCACGGGCAGTCCGTCGCCGTACATCGCAGCGGCCAACCCGTAGAACGGCATGTTGTAGTGATCTTTCGAACCGTAGCCGACCGTGTAGCACGGGTAGACGATCAGACGCTTGACCGGAAAGTGCCCCTTGGCCACCATCGCGGCCGCATTCTCGGCCACTTCGGACGGCGACTGTGTCGGCACGACCATGTGCAGCGTCTGCGTGCTGGCGTCGTACCAGCAATTGGCGTTATCGGGTTCGAGCGCCGCCGTGTCGACGGACTGCGTGCGGTACTCGCGCGACATCACGAGCCAGTCGCCCGGCGGGTGCGTCAGCGACTCGCCGATCTTGCCCGCGTAGGCCATGCCCTGTTCGTCGAGCTTGCCGTGATCGTTGCCGTCGGGCCACACCGGCAGGTGCTTGCGCATCATGCTCGGGAAGATCGGCGCATCTTTCAGGCTCGAATAGATATCGTCGTCGTAGGCCGTCTTTCCGCCCACGCGCACAAAGCGGAAGGTGCCCCACGGGTCACGTTCCAGCGGGCCGCTCACTTCGCCATAACGAATGATTTCGTCATGGAACTTGAGCTTGTCCTTGGCGAAGCGAAAACGCGCGAAGTCGTGATAAATCAGAATCGCCACGGCATGGCCGAGATACGCCGGCGTCTTGCCCGCAGGCAACAGCATGTCGTCGCCGTAAAACTCGGGGAATGCGACGCCGTCGCGCGCGAGGTCATCGGCCGTCACCACGCGATCAGGCTTCAACCCGTCGTCGAGGCGCGAGAGGTCGAAGCCGAGATAGGGCCGGTCGGCTTGCGTCGCGCGCAGCACGAACGCATGCGCCTGCTGCTTCGGCCAGCCGGGCATATCGGCGGCACGCACGTCACGCGCGAAGATCTTCGCGCCGGTGACTTTGGCCGTGCCGTCAATACGGAATTTGGCTTGGCCCGTGGCAGCATCCCACGCGACCGGCGTGAGGTTCTTATCTTCGAACAGCGCGGCAAATGCGCGACTGCCGAGCGGGGCGATGTAGACCGAAATACCCGCGATCACCGAGGCTTTGAGAAAGCCGCGTCGCGACAGGGCAAAGCCTGAAGGACTTGAGGTATCGGGGGTCTGGGGCGTATCGGAAGCAGCAGATGAGCGAGCATCATCGCTCGACATTGCCGCTGGCGGACAGTGTTTTCTTGGCAGGCGCGGCATAAGCGTTCCGTCCGTCGGCCGGGGGGTACGGCCTTCTTGTTTGGGGGGACGTATCACCAACACGAAACGGAAAACGGCACGCAAAACAGCACGATTACGATCACGACGCCTGGGGCAAAGTCATGACCCACGATGCTTGTGCGCAGTGCGCGACATTCATCTGCCGTGATGTCGTCGTGAAGTCTTATAGGACCACGCTTCATGAGTGACACCGGACACCTGAAGGCTACACGCCGCCTATGTGAATGACAAGGTGACGGATGACGCGCTGCGTGAGAACTGGCGCGGCCTTGCGCGCATTGCGCACCGTGCGGCGGGCAAGAGCGGGCGATATTCGGCGCGGATGATGTTGCTTATGCTTGATCGGAAATGGCGCTATATCCAATGGAATACGGCGCCAGCCCGAGATCGGCGGGTGCTGCAATTTATTTTGTGCAGTGCGCTGATTTTTATCGTTTTTCTCACGCGGCTTCCAACGCTTGCCGACAACTGCGCACGCGGCGCTCAGACGATGCGCAATTCCATGCACGTGAGATCGAGCCAGCGGCCGAACTTCGTGCCCACCTCGCTGAAAACGCCGACGGTGCGAAAACCGAGCTTCTCGTGCAAGCGAATCGACGGCGCGTTTTGCGCTTCGATACTCGCGATCATCACGTGAATGTTGGCGGCACGCGCGCGCTCGATCAGCGCACGCATGAGCGCCTCGCCAACGCCGCCGCCGCGTGCGTTCTGATCGATGTAGATCGAGTGTTCGACGGTGTGACGATAGCCGTCGAACGCGCGCCAGTCGCCATACGAGGCATAGCCCAGCACGTCGTCGCCACGTTGCGCAACGATCACCGGGAAACCCTTCGCCAAGCGTGCCGCCAGCCACTCGCGACGATTGTCGAGATCGACGACGATCTCGTTCCAGATGGCCGTGGTGTGTTCCACGGCATCGTTGTAGATATCGCGAATGACGGCGAGGTCCGCGTCGGTGGCGTCGCGAACAGTGACGGCTGGCTTCATGATGAGGTTTCCACGCAAGGTGTAGCGATGACAATTGTGTCGAATTTCGACGTCTAGTTTACTAGAAATTAATTTCCAGTAAACTGGACAGCATGGATATCAACGAACGCATCGCCCGCCGGGTTCGCGATTTGCGAAGTGAGCGCGGCTACTCCCTCGACACGCTGGCCGAGCGCAGCGGCGTGAGCCGTTCGAGCATTTCGCTCATCGAGCGCGCGCAGACGAGCCCAACTGCCAATGTGCTCGACAAGCTGGCGACGGCCCTCGACGTGACGCTTGCCTCGCTGTTCGACGAAAGCACTGGCGACGATGCCCTGCCCTCGCCCGTCGCGCGACGCGCCGATCAGCCCGTGTGGACCGACCCCGACTCCGGCTACGTGCGCCGCAACCTCTCGCCCGCCGAAGCCTCGCCCCTGCAATTCGTGGAAGTGCACTTCCCGGCCGGCGAGCGCGTGGCCTACGACACGGGCGCGCGCGACAACGAAGTCTGGCAACAGGTCTGGGTCATCGGCGGCACGATCGAGATCACGCTGGGCAGCACCACGTGGCGGCTCGATGCCGGCGATTGTCTCGCGATGCGGCTCGATCGGCCGATCGGCTATCACAACCCGACCTCGGCGACGGCGCACTACCTCGTCGGGCTCGTTACGCTACCGTTCGTCGCTGCCCGGAGGGCAACATGACGTCATCCATTACCTTGCAACGGCTCGACGGCGCGCAAGCGCTGGCCGAAGTCGACGCGCTCGCCGATGTCCTGATCGACTGCGTGGAAGGCGGCGCATCGGTCAGCTTCATGCTGCCGCTCACGCGCGAACGTGCGACAGCGTTCTGGCGCAAGGTCGCCGAGGGTGTGGCCCGTGACGAGCGTGTGCTGCTGGTTGCGCGCACCCGTGTTGGCGAACAAGGGAATCAAGGCAAGATCGTCGGCACCGTGCAACTGATTCTCGACCTTCCCGAAAACCAGCCGCACCGTGCCGACGTCGCGAAGATGCTGGTGCATCGCGACGCGCGTCGGCAAGGCGTGGCGCAGGCCCTGATGTCGGCCATCGACGACGTTGCACGCGCCGAGCGCCGCCATGTCCTCGTGCTGGACACCGTCACCGGTGGCGACGCCGAGCGGCTGTACCAACGCAGCGGCTGGCAACGCGCAGGCGACGTGCCGAAGTTCGCGCTCATGCCCGACGGCGAATTCTGCGCCACGACCTTCTACTACAAGCACCTCTGATCTCTGAAGCACCGCTCAGCGCACGGCGGCCAGTCCCTCCAGTAACGCTTTGTGGAACGCGACGGGATCTTGCATCTGCGGGGCATGGCCCAGTTCGGGAAACTCCACCAGCGTCGAGCCGGGAATCGCCGCGTGCGCCGCCTTCGCGAGCGCCGGGTAATGTCCGATGCGCGCCTGCACTTCCGGTGGCGAAAAATCTTTACCGATCGCGGTCGTGTCTTTGTCGCCGATGAGCAGCCATGTCGGCACGCGAATCTGGCCGAATTCGTACACCACCGGCTGCGTGTAAATCATGTCGTAGAGCAGCGCTGAGTTCCACGCGACGATACGCTTGCCCGGTCCGCGATACATCCCGGCAAGCATCTGCACCCACGGCTCATAGCGTTCGTTCCACTGCCCGGCGTAGTACGTCGCCTGTTCGTAGCGGCGAATACTGGGAGCGCTCGTGCGCAGATCGCGCTCATACCACTCGTCCACCGTTTTCGACGGCACACCGAGTGCCTTCCAGTCTTCCAGACCGATCGGATTGACGAGCACCAGTTGCTGCGTCTCGTCGGGATACATCAGCGCAAAGCGCGCGGCGAGCATGCCGCCCGTCGAGTGGCCGACGATGGTCGCGCGGGTGATGCCCAGCGACGCGAGCAAGGCATGCGTGTTGTTCGCCAGTTGCTGGAAGCTGTACTGATATTGCGCGGGCTTGCTCGATTTGCAGAAGCCGATCTGATCAGGTGCAATCACGCGATAGCCCGCACCGCTCAACACGTCGATGGTCTCGCGCCAGGTCGCCGCGCAGAAATTCTTGCCATGCAGCAGCACGACGGTACGACCGTTGGGCTGCGCCGGTTTTACGTCGAGATACACCATGTGCAACGGCGTGCGTTGCGAGGTGAAGTCGAAGCGGTTCACCGGATACGGATAGTCGAAGCCCTGAAGCTCGGGGCCATACGCCGGCCCCGCGTTGCTGTCGGCGCTATCGGCGGCGTGGGCCACCGACGGCGCGACGCCCGAAAGGGCGATCAAAGGAACGAGAGACGTCACGCTGGCGACAGCGCACGCGCGCAATGCCGCCGCACAGTATCGGGAGACACGGTGCAGGCGCGTTGGGGGCACTGGGGGCATTGGGGTCATGGGAGCAAGCGTGCGATGGCACGCGAAGTGGCACAAAGCGGATGCCGGCGATTGTGCCACGGGCTCGCGCGTGGCGAGCACCACGCAAAAAGGCACGCCGCCGCCTCCTTTCACTAACAGAGACTTACGGACGTGCCTTTGAGGCATCAGCCCCCATCACTCAATGACAGGGCAACCGGGGGGCTGAGTGACGGGTTACTTAGTTACCGAAGTAGGTCGTACCGGCGCGTTGCAGGCCACCAACCGAACCCGGCGTGACCGGTGCCGCAGCGGCGGCCGGTTGTGCGCTGGGCACAGCCTTCGGGTAGACGGTGTCGTGTTGCACGACCAGACCGTCCTTCTGTGCCTGGATCAGTTCTTCGCGAACTTGGGCACGCGTGAGTACGCTGGTTTGCGGAACCCACGAGAATTCCGACGGGCCGTCAAAAGCATCGCTGGCGAAAGCCGAACCGGCCGACACAGCCAGCATGGTGGAAATCAGGGCAGAGGTAATAAGAGTGCGCTTCATGGTGTTTCTCCTGTCTATTGAAAGGGGCGATGCTTGATTCATCGTCGACAATGACAGTCTATTCGTGTGCGAATTGATGATAAATACCATCAATCACAATCATTTATTTCATATTTAGAAATAATTGGATTAAACGGGGTCGTATTGATGCGTGTCGCGCCTACACGCCCAACAAGTCAGAAGGCAAGCGCGCCATTCGGCATAACCCTCAAACTTGAAGGGTTATACCGGCAGGTGCTACCCGCCCGATGTTTCACATATTCATCAACGCCGCAGCCGCATTGGGCGACGCATGTTTCGGCACCCGCAACGCCGGCGATGTGGGCACTCACGCAACAAGTTAGTGAGCGCGAACCCCGCTACGCCGGGGCTTATGGTATTTTTCACTCGCTTCAAACGCGCGTATAAGCGAGCCCTCGCTTCGGAAACCGAAAGAATTGTGCAAAACCGGACTGCATTCATACGCGGTGCGCATGGCTGCCACAACTTTGACGCCTTGGGAACGGTTTTGAAGGGTCAGAAAGAAACTCTGTAAAATCCGCAGCGGCAATGGGGGCCTAGCGCCTCACTGGATACCTCGCCGCTCAAGGGAAGATAAGCATCAGATGAAAGCGCCCAGCAACCTGATTACTGGTGAAGTGCGGACGAAAATCCGCGGCATGATTCTCGCCTCGGAGCTCAAGCCGGGGCAGCGCCTTATCGAAGACGATCTGATCCAGTTGCTCGGCGTTGGCCGCACGCCGGTGCGCGAAGCGCTGCTGATCCTGCAAGGCGAAGGCTTTATCGCCCGCAATCGCGGTTGGGAAGTTCAGGGGGTCGATCACCTTCAGGTGAATGCGATCTTCGAAAGCCGCGCCGCGATCGAAGCGGAAACGGCGCGCTTGGCCGCCCGCAAGATCACGCCCGAAGCCTGCGATGCGCTCGCCACGCTCATCGAGCAAATGGAGCCGAGCACCCATCTGCCGCGTCTGGCACTGAACCGCCTGAACAGCGAATTCCACGAGTTGATCGTCAAGGCCGCCGATAACGTCGTGCTGACGCAGTTTCACGAACGCATTCAGTTCTATTACTGGGCGCTGCGCATTCCCGTCATGTTCTCCGACGAGCAACTGAGTGCGACCAACGCCCAGCATCGCGAATTGGTCGACGCGCTGCGTGCTCACGATGAAGTCCGTGCCGCACAGATTGCGCGCCATCACGTCGAGACCACGATGGGCATCGTCGAGCCCGCCCTGCCGCGCTGAACGGCACGAGCAGCAGGTCTCAGGCGCACCATCTACCTACATTCCCCATACAAGACGCTTAGACACGCCCAGAAGGCTGTCGCCGGGTCGCGTCAAGGGCATGGGCTACCTCAAATCGTCCGGCCGGTCAGCGCACCAGATAACCCGCCACGCGCCAGCGGCTGTCGACGCCGTAAAACATCGTGACCATTTCATGCGCGTCGGCCTTGTTCTCGAACGCCGTGTCGTACTGAATCACCACGTACTCACCGTCGGGCTGCCCCGGAATAGCGCGCGTGAACACCGCGTCCGCCACCTTGCGTGACTTCACTTTGCCCAGCGGTGCGCGCGCGGCACTCAGACTCTGCGCCCAGGCGTCGGCCGGCAACGAGCGTTGAAACACGGCTGCCGCCTGTTCCCAGCTTTGTTCTGCGCGATTGATATCCACTAGTCCGAGCCAGAGATTCGCGGCTTCGAGTGCCGGTTTCACATCGCGGTTGATGTCGCTTGCCGGGGCACTCACGCCGCTGGCCGGCGTCGCAAACAGCGGCGGCTGGGCCGATCGCCGTGTCATCGGCTCCTGCGCCTGCACCGCGGCTGCGCTAAGACCGGCGGCCACGGCAAGCGTGAATGTCAGGAAACGGTGAAGGCGGGACATCGACATGACAAAAGCTCCAGAAGATAGACGGTAAACCTTAACCCGGCCATTCTACTGGTGTGTAACGCGCACAGCGTCGTACATTACAATGCACTACACATGCCCGCCTCCCCCCGCCGGCCTTCCCCATGTTGACGACGTCTCTGCTCGCGATCACTGCCCTGCTCAGCTTCATGATGTTGCTGATCATCGGCTCGCTGGTACGCTCGCGCGTCGCGGGAGTGCGCGAGTGGTGCTGGGCCAATGTCGCCGTGCTCATCTCGTTGCCACTGTTCGCCTTGCGTGGCCACGTCCCCGACTTCCTCTCGATTCCCGTTGCCAACGTCATGCTTGGCGGTGGCCTGCTGCTCTATTACGCCGGTTGTGCCCGCTACCTCGGCCAGTCACCGCACTGGCCGGTGCTCGGCGCGTCGCTCGGCGTGTTGGCCGGGTCCATGTTGTTCTGGTTCTACGGCAGCGAGAACACACAGTTGCGGGTGGTCATTGTCTCGGCATATCACGCGGTGGTCCTGCTCGCCACGGCTGTGCTCATCATGCGGCACATCCCGCCACGGCGGCATCCCTATAACTATTGGCTCACGGCGGGACTCGCCACGGCATTTGCCATCGGGCACATCGTGCGGGGTGCCGTGTTCGGCTGGGCCCCCGCGCCCGGCCCCGAGCTGATGGGCGCGTCGACGTTCAACGCCGTCATGCTCACCATCGGTGCCGTGGTCATGCCAGCGATGACCATGGGTTCCGTCATGATGATTCACGACGCCATGCTGGCCACAGCGGAAGAAGCCGCCAATCGCGACTATCTGACCGGGGCGCTCTCGCGCAAGCATTTCGATCTGCTTGCCCGGCAGGAGATGGCCCGGGCGCTATCGCACGGCTGGCCGTTGTCGATCGTGGTCATCGACCTCGACCACTTCAAGCAGATCAACGACACCTACGGCCACGCGGGCGGCGACACCGTGCTGCGCGAGTTCGTCAAACTGGTACGAGACGGTTTGCGTGAGGGCGATATCTTCGGGCGGCTCGGCGGCGAGGAGTTTGCCGTGCTGTTACCCGGCACCGATACGGCCGGCGCCATTCGCATTGCCGAGCGCCTGCGCGCGCAGGTGAGCCGTCATCTCGTGGCGGGGCCGTTCGGCGTCTGTCACTACACGCTGAGTGGCGGTGTCGCGACCTGGCACGAGCACGAAACTCTGGAAGCGCTGTGCATGCGGGCCGACCGGGCGCTGTATGCCGCGAAGATCTCCGGGCGCAATCTCGTGCTCTCCGATGTACTGTCGAGCGACGAGACGGCGTCGGAAGCGGGTTGAGGCGTTAAGCGGTTAAGACCGGATCGAATGTCGACGTGCCGACGTGACTTGATGCGGGTTGGCCGCAACCGGCGTCAGTTGACGATATCCGGGAAGAACTCACGACGCATGCGCGCGACGTATTCCGTGAGGTTCGGGTGATTGTCGATCTCGTCACGCAGCAGATGCTTGAACTGCGGCGCCATCGCGCTCGCGATGAACGCAAATGCCGTGGCATCCGCGCCGCAAGGCGAATTTCCGAAGAAATACGGTTTGTCGCCGAGCAGTTGGGCCGCGGCCTGAGCGCCACGGGCGAGCAACTGCTGCTGCTCCTCGGGCGAATAGCGCTGCGTGCCCTGACCTTGCAACGTCGTGCGGATTTTGCGGCGGATGAACGCCTCGGCCACCGGGCGCACCGGCCATGGGATCGACTTGAAGTACGACGCCGGGCCCTTGGCAAAATTCTCGTCGTCACACCAGCGCGCCTGCACTACATACCAATAGAAGTGATCCTCCAGCGCCTTCTCGAACATCCAGGCCGCGCCGCGCTGCTCGGGCGTGAGGCTGGCGTCGAAGTCGAACCCGTACTTTCGTTCGATGTGCAGGCGAATCAATGTCGAGTCCGGCACGATCTGTCCGTCGTCGTCGATGAACGGCAGCTTGCCTTTGGGGGCGCGCCGGAAGCCGCCACGGTCCGTCTGATAAGGCAGCCCGGCCAGCTTGAGCAGCATCTGCGCTTTGATGACGAACGGGCTGGCATCGGGCAGTCCGAATGCCGGACCAAAGGTGTACAGGGTCAACATCGTGGCCAAACTCCTGCGCAAAAAGGGGATGAAGAAGGTTGGCGCAGAGTATTACATGAGTGCACGCCCCGGCGAACAATGTCGCGTCCACGTCACTCGCGCACTGTGGTTTTATACAGTATCATGTACCCCAATCGAGGAACCTTCTCATGGAAACAATCGACTGGGATCAACTGGCGCTGAGCGCCGCCGAGCGGGATCTTGCGGGCATCGTTCGCGAGATTGCCGCGCGTTATGCGCAGCATCACCGCACGCTCACGGGCGAGTTGTCCGCGCTTGCCGAGGCGAATGAAGCCGCTGGTGCTGCCACAACGGCCGCCGATGCCGCCAATACCGCCAATACCGTCATGGCGCTCGACTGGCGCACGCTCGTGGCCATCGCCGATGAAGCCGAGGCGGATATCGGACTGCATGCGCGCCACGAGGCGTGGGTACTCGCGCACGTGTTGCGCTTGCCGGGCGACGAAGCCCTGCGTCGCGCGGGCGAGTTGCCTGCGCTCGACGCCAACGTCGACCTGCATTGGCCCGACGCGCCGACACCGGCCGTGTTCCGTGCCATCGTGGCCGCATTCGCCGGCGACGATAGCCATGAAGACACCGCGAATTTTGCTGCGGCTAAAGGCATCAAGTCCGCCCAGCGTTCGTCATCGCCCCACGCCGGTGGCCCGGCATGCTCGGCCTGAATCACGGCGAAGGCAGCATGGACGCAGCGCGCACGTTGGATACGTCCGACACAATGGACACGTTCAACACTTTGGACATATCTGACCCGACGGATGCCGGCAGTGCATCCAGCGATGGCGGTTTCGCGCCGGTCGATCCGGACGAGCTCGCCCGGTCGCTGTCCGCACCGATGGTGTTCGTCGATCTTGAAACCACCGGCGGCAATGCGTTGTCCGACCGCATCACCGAGATCGGCGTGGTCGAGGTCGGGCCAAATGGCATCGAGCAATGGAGTACGTTGCTCGACCCCGCCGAATCGATTCCTCCCTTCATCCAGCAACTGACCGGCATCACCAACGAGATGGTGCGGGGTCAGCCTTCGTTCGACACGCTGGCGCAAGGGCTGGCCGAGCGGCTGCATGGCAAGTTGTTCGTCGCCCACAACGCCCGCTTCGATTACGGCTTTCTCAAGAATGAATTCCGTCGCGCCGGCATCCCGTTTCAGGCCGACGTGCTGTGTACCGTGCGACTGTCGCGTCTGTTGTTCCCGGCCGCCGCGCGTCACGGACTCGACGCGCTGATTGCACGCTTCGGCCTCGAACCGTTGGGCCGCCACCGCGCGCTCGCCGATGCCGATCTGCTTTGGCAGTTCTGGCAAAAGCTGCACACGCTTTATCAACCGGCGTTAATCGACCAAGCGGTACAGCGTGTGACCAAACGCGCCAGCCAGCCGCCACAGTTGCCTGACGAAGCCATCGACGCCCTGCCGGACGCGCCCGGTGTCTATCTGTTCTATGGCGAAGGCGATACGTTGCTCTATGTCGGCAAGAGCGTGGACATTCGCGCGCGCGTGCGTTCGCACTTCTCGAGCGACCATCAGGTCGCCAAAGACTTACGGATCTCGCAGGAAATTCGCCGCGTGGAAGCGCGGCGCACGGCGGGCGAACTCGGCGCATTGCTGCTCGAGTCGCAACTCGTCAAACAATTGCAGCCGATTCATAACCGGATGCTGCGCCGCTCGGCCAGTCTCTATAGCTGGCAGATGGATGCGCAGAGCGACACGCCACAACTGGTGAACGCCCGCACCGTGGACTTTGCCAGTGCAGGCACGCTCTACGGCACGTTCTCATCACGCAACCGGGCAGAAATGGCATTGCGTTCGCTCGCCGACGAACATCGGCTTTGCTGTGCCCAGCTCGGGCTGGAGAAAAGCGAAGCGGGCCGTCCCTGCTTCGGCTATCAGGTCAAACGCTGCGACGGCGTGTGTACCGGTGCCGCGCCACTGGCCCCGCACACGGCGCGCTTGCGCGAAGCGCTCGCCACCCTGCAATTGCAGACGTGGCCCTACGATGGCCCGATTGCCATTGAAGAGCGCCGTGCGACTACCGATGGCGCCGTGGATGATGCCGACGGCCCCGACGTCGAGTATCACGTGATCGATCGCTGGCAGTACCTCGGGAGCGTGCGCTCGCAAGACGCGCTGAATGATCTGATCGATGGCATGCCACCGGTGACCGGTTTCGATCCGGATATCTACCGCCTGCTCGGGCGACGTTTGGCAGCGTCGGCACAAGCCACTGAACCGGCATTAGAACCCTCCGATACCGCTTCGCCCCCCGCCGGCGGCAACGTACCCGCACCGTCGCGACGCCCGTCGGCCCCGTTAGTGATCATTCACCTCACGCGGCCGGCATTTCGCCTGAGTCCTGTCGAACCACCGCAAGACGTTGCCACCAAGCGAAAGGGTGTGGCGTTGTTGCGTCGCCGGTTGCCGCGTCCGGAAGATCCGGCGCAGCGCCGCCTCCCCTTCGACGCGGAATAAATCCCCTCTCGCCGTATCGATACGGAACGCACCGGCCACCCGCTGGCCGGGCGTCACCGCCTGCGTGCGCACTGACAGCGCCGCCTCCCAAGCCCTCGCACCGCCCCTCCCATTTATTTCCGCATAGCCGTCACCTAGGCAAAACCCTCCTTTGCACCGTACGGCATGAGCATATAAATATTAAGTATTTGCAAGACGCATGCTGATGGCCGAAGAATACGCAATTCGAATACAACAAGAATTGCCGTTTTTGCGGCCTCGGCGACGTCGATGACCGGACAGCGCGCACCGCACCTTGTGCCGTAGCGCCCCGCCCAACGCCGTCCCACCCCACCGAGCACGATGGAATTACGCCAACTCGAAGCCTTCGCGGCGGTCATGTCGACCGGTAGCATCACTGCTGCCGGACGCCTGCTCGGACGCTCGCAGCCCGCCATCACCCGGATGATTCAGGAACTGGAAGCCGAAATCGGCTACGCCCTGTTCACCCGCAGCGGCCCGCGCGTCACGCCGACCGAACAAGGCTTTTTGCTCTTCGAAGACGTCGAGCACGTGCTCGCCGGGTTGCAACAAATTCGCGCCCGCGCCGACGAGATCGCCCGGGGCCAGACCCGGCCGCTGCATATTGCGGCGACCTCGGCGCTTGCCGCCGGCCTCGTACCCGCCGCCCTCGCGTTGCCCGGATTCGCGCGCGACAGCGTCCAGATCCAGATGCGCAGCACCTCGCCCGAGCAAGTCGTGCACGCCGTACTGACGGGTGCCGCCGACATCGGCGTGACCAGCCTGCCGCTCGAACATCGCGGCATCGTCGTGCACTGGATCGGCGAGTCGGCTTGCGTCGCCGCCGTGCGCCGCGACGACCCGCTTGCCGCTTACGACCGCCTGCCGCTGGCCGAGTGCGTAGGCCGGCGCATCATCACGATGCAAAACCCCTACCGGCTGCGCCGCCGTCTCGATCAGGCGTTCAGCCAAGCGGGCGTCGCCCCGGTCGGATTGATTGAAACCAACGCGTCGATCAACGCAATGACCGCCGTGCGGGCCGGCCTCGGCATTGCCGTGCTCGAACCCGTCACCGCTTACGGCCTGCCGTTGGCCGACGTGGCCGTGCGTCCCATCGACGCCGACATCCCGTTCTTCTTCGGCGTCATCACACGCGACGCCCGCGCGCCGTCACCGGCTGCGCTCGCCTTCGTCGATGCGCTGGCCGACGCCGCCCGCACGTTGCTGCCCGACTTCGTGCAGCGCGCCGCCACCGAACACGCCCAAGTCTTGCAGTCGCTCTACGGCGATCTGCCCGCCCCCAAGGAAGCCCTGTCGTCATGACCCAGTCCCCGACATCCGCCATCGGCTTGACCGCGCTCGAAACGCGCCTGCGTCAGGACCTCGCCTGGCTCGAACTGCCCGCCAAGCGCTGGGTGCCCGCGCGCACGCACAACGGACAACCCGTGCTCGACGTCGCCATCATCGGCGGCGGCATGGCCGGGCTCGCGGCCGCCACCTCGCTCACGCATCTCGGTGTGGGCGCGGTGATCTTCGATCAATCGCCGCGTGGCTTCGAAGGCCCGTGGGCCACGACCGCACGCATGGAAACGCTGCGCTCGCCCAAGCAACTGACCGGCCCGGCGCTCGGCCTGCCCGCGCTGACCTTCCGCGCATGGTTCGAAGCGCAGTTCGGTCTCGACGCATGGGATGCGCTCGACAAGATTCCGCGTCTGCAATGGATGGACTACCTGCGCTGGTATCGCGACGTGCTCGCGATCGACGTGCGCAACGAGCACCGCATCACCGCCATTACGCCGCTGAGTGGCGGACAAGAGGGTCTGGTTGCCCTGTCCGTGACATCGCCCGAAGGCGAAAGCACTGTCTATGCGCGCCACGTGGTACTCGCCACCGGCCGCGACGGTCTGGGCGGTGCGACCGTACCCGCGTTTGCGCGTGACGTTCCGCGCCGCTTCTGGGCGCACTCGTCCGACGAGATGGACTACGCCACGCTGCGCGGCAAACGCGTGGGCGTGATCGGCGCCGGTGCGTCGGCCATGGACAGCGCCGCCACAGCGCTCGAAGCGGGTGCCGCGAGCGTTGATATGCTCATTCGCCGCGACGATATTCCGCGCATCAACAAGGGCAAAGGGGCAGGCAACCCGGGGTTGACCCACGGCCATCTGAACCTGCCCGACGAATGGAAATGGCGCATTCGCCACTACGTCAACGTGCAACAAGTGCCGCCCCCGCGTGGCAGCACGCTGCGCGTGTCGCGTCATCCGAATGCCCGCTTCAATCTGGGTGCACCGATTCTCGACGTCACCCCGGTCGGCGACGAACTGCATGTGCGCACGGCCAAGGGCACCTTCGTGCTCGACTTCCTTGTCTTTGCGACAGGTTTCCGCATCGATATCACGAGCCGTCCGGAGTTTGCCCCGTTTGCCCAATACGTGCGCAAGTGGAGCGACCGCTACGCGCCTGCGGCCGGTGATGAAGATGTCGAACTCTCCGATTCGCCCGATCTCGGACCGGCGTTCGAATTCCTCGAGACGACACCCGGCGCTTGCCCGGGCCTCGATCGCATCCACTGCTTCTGCGCACCCGCCACGCTCACGCATGGTGCCGTCTCCGGCGATATCCCTGCCGTGAGCGAGGGCGCCAAGCGTCTCGCACAAGGGCTGGCAGGATCGTTCTATCGCGAAGACGTCGAGCACCACTACGCCAATATGGAAACGTACGCCGAGCCTGAAGTCTACGGCGACGAATGGACGCCCGCCCCGCCGCCGCCCGCACTGAACGGCGACGATGGTGACGACGGCGCCGCTCGCGAGGAGCGCATCGCATGAGTGCATGGATTTTTCGCCGCGTGCTGCAAGCGGTGTTCGTCGTCTGGCTGATGACGCTCATCGTGTTCGTCGGCCTGCATGCCATCGGCAACCCTGTCGATATCCTGATCGGTCAGGACGTCGATCAGGTCGACCGTGCACGCATCATCGCGCAGCTCGGACTCGACCAGCCGTTGTGGCGTCAGTACCTGTCGTTTCTCGGCGGTGCGTTGCATGGCGAGCTGGGCAACAGCTTCGTCTATAACGTGCCCGCGATTCAGTTGATCCTGCAACGCCTGCCGGCCACGCTCGAGCTCGCTGTCTCCGCGCTGATTCTCGCGGTATTCATCGGTATTCCGCTGGGTCTGTTCGCCGGGCTCTACCCGCGCAACCCGATCTCGAAGCTGCTCATGACGGGCAGCATCGTCGGCTTCTCGCTGCCCACGTTCTGGGTCGGCCTGATGCTGATCATGTTCTTCTCCGTGCATCTGGGCGTGCTGCCCGCCAGCGGACGCGGCGCCACGGTCAGCGTGTTCGGCGTCGAGTGGTCGTTCCTGACGATCGACGGTTTGCGTCACCTGATCTTGCCCGCCCTCAATCTGGCACTGTTCAAGATCTCGCTCGTCCTGCGCCTCACCCGTGCGGGTGTGGCAGAAGTGCTGCCGCAAGACTACGTGAAGTTCGCACGCGCCAAGGGCCTCTCGCCGCTGCGCATCGTGGTCGTGCACGTGTTGCGCAACACGTTGATTCCGCTCGTGACGGTGCTCGGCATCGAATTCGGTTCGACGATTGCCTTCGCCGTGGTGACCGAGACCGTGTTCTCGTGGCCGGGCGCCGGCAAGCTCATTCTCGACAGCATCAACTCACTGGATCGCCCGGTGATCGTGGCGTATCTCATCGTTGTGGTGTGCCTGTTCGTGTCGCTCAATCTGATCGTGGACGTGCTCTATAAGTGGCTCGATCCGCGTGTGCGCGTGGAGGCCGCTGCCTGATGTCGCTCAATCTTTCTCCGAATGGCGCACCGCCTGTTTCACCCGCCGCCGAGCCCGTACCGGTGCGTCGCGAGTCGCCTTGGCAGCAGGGCCTGCACGAATTCCTGCGCTCCAAGAGCGCCGTGTTCGGTCTGGTCATCTTTGTCGTGCTGGCCGTCGCCGCGCTCGCCGCACCGTGGATCACGCCGCAGAATCCGTATGACCTGATGCAGCTCAACATCCTGGACTCGCGTCTGCCGCCGGGTACCGCCAACGGTGCCGCGACGTTCACTTACTGGCTGGGCACGGATGGTCAGGGGCGCGATCTGCTGTCGGGCATCATTTACGGCCTGCGCATCAGCTTGGGGGTCGGTGTCGGCTCGGCGCTCATCGCCGGAATTCTCGGCACCATTCTCGGTCTGGTGGCGGCCTACTCGGGTGGTCGTGTCGACGCGCTCATCATGCGGCTCGTCGATCTGCTGCTGTCGTTCCCGTCGATTCTCGTGGCACTGATGATCCTTGCGTACGTCGGCAAGGGCATCGGCAACGTGGTGCTCACACTCGTGGTGCTGGAGTGGGCGTATTTCGCGCGCACGGCACGCGGTCAGGCGCTCGTCGAATCGCGTCGTGAGTATGTCGAAGCCGCTCGCTGCCAGGCGATTCCGAACTGGCGCATCGTGCTCGGTCACATTCTGCCGAACTGCCTCCCGCCGCTCATCGTCGTGGGCTCGCTGCAAGTGGCGCGCGCCATCACGCTCGAAGCCACGTTGTCGTTTCTCGGTCTTGGCGTGCCGATCACCGAGCCGTCGCTCGGCCTGCTCATCGCCAACGGCTATCAGACCATGCTCTCCGGCGAATACTGGATCAGCGTTTATCCCGGCCTCGCCTTGCTCATCGCGGTCGTCGCCATCAATCTCGTAGGCGATCGCCTGCGCGATGTGTTCAATCCGAGGTTGCAGAAATGAGCGGTGCGACGCCTTCTACTCCTCCTAGTGCCGCGACGCCACTCACACTGGAAGTTCGCAACCTGCGTACGCAATTCTTTACGCGTGCGGGCACGTTGCCGGCCGTCGACGACGTCTCGTTTTCGCTGCCGCCCGGGCACATCATGGGCCTCGTGGGCGAGTCGGGATCGGGCAAGTCGGTCACCGGCTTTTCGATCATGGGCCTCGTCGATGCGCCGGGCCGTATCGTCGGTGGCGAAGTGCTGTTTCAGGGGCGCGATCTCACGCGTCTGAAGCCGGCCGAGTTGCGTCACCTGCAAGGCAATCGCATCGCGATGATCTTTCAGGACCCGATGATGACGCTCAACCCCGTGCTGCGCATCGACGTGCAGATGATCGAGGCCGTGCGTGCGCATCAACGCGTGTCGAAGTCGCAAGCGCGCGAACTGGCGCGCGACACGCTCGGCATGATGGGCATTCCCAGCCCGGACGAGCGCCTGCGCGCGTATCCGCATCAGCTCTCGGGCGGCATGCGCCAGCGCGTGGCCATCGCCATCGCCATGCTGCACCGGCCCGATCTGATCATTGCCGATGAGCCGACCACGGCGCTCGATGTCACCATTCAGGCCCAGATTCTTTCGGAAGTGCAGAAGCTCGCGCGCCAGCACGGCACCGCGCTGATCTGGATCACGCACGATCTGTCGGTCGTCGCGGGTCTGGCCGATACGGTGGCCGTGATGTACGCGGGCCGCATCGTCGAACAAGGGGCGGTTGACGCCGTGCTCGACGCGCCGCAACACCCTTACACGGCCGGGCTGATCGGCAGCCTGCCCAGTCTGAACAAACGCGGTCAGCGTCTGCGCCAGATTCCCGGCATGGCGCCGAATCTGCTCACGATGCCGGCCGGTTGCGCATTCGCCTCGCGCTGCGCCTACGCCACGGCGGCCTGCGCAGTACGCCCCGAGATGACGCAGACCGCGCCGGGCCGTCTGGTGCGTTGCTTCCACCCGGGCGCCGCGCTGCAAAAGGAGATGGTATGAGCACCGCACAACCCAACAGCCCGCAGGGTCATCACGGCGCTGGCGGCCCCCGTGCGGCAGCGGCCCCGAGTGCTACGTTGCCCGCGCCTATCGTGGCGCTGCGCGGCGTCAGCAAGCGCTTTGGCGAGCGTCACGTCGGCCCGGCCGGGCGTCTGCTCGAACGCGTCGGCCTGTCGCATCCGCCGGCCGTCGTGCGCGCGGTCGATAACGTCGATCTGGTCGTCAAGCCGGGCGAAGTCGTCGGTCTTGTGGGTGAGTCGGGGTGTGGCAAGTCCACCCTCGGGCGCATGCTCGCGGGGCTGCTCAAGCCGTCGTCGGGTGAAGTGCAGATTCATGGCCGCCCTGCCGACTCGCTGAGCGACGACGAAAAGCGCGACGCCCGCCTGAAGATCCAGATGATCTTTCAGGACCCGTATTCGAGTCTGAATCCGCGCCTGCGCGTCGACCGCATTGTCGGTGAAGGTGCGCTGGTCCATGGCCTGACCGATCGCGCCGGCTTCGACGATTACGTGAGCGCGCAGTTGCAGCGCGCCGGGCTCGATCCGGCGTTGCGTCATCGCTATCCGCACCAGTTCAGCGGCGGTCAGCGTCAGCGCATCGGTATTGCACGCGCGCTGGCGGTGCAGCCCGACCTGCTCGTATGCGACGAAGCCGTGGCGGCCCTCGACGTGTCGATTCAGGCGCAGATTCTCAACCTGTTCATGGATTTGCGCGAGCAACTCAAGCTCACGTACGTGTTCATCAGCCATGACCTCGGTGTGGTCGAGCATTTGTCCGATCGCGTGGTGATCATGTATCTCGGCCGGGTGGTCGAGAGCGCACCGGTCGAAGAAGTCTTCCGCCGCCCGAATCATCCGTACACGCAGGCGCTGCTGGCCGAGATTCCGCGTATCGACGTACGTCACAAGACGTTCTCGGCGATTCGCGGCGAAATTCCGAGCCCGATTGCGCCGCCGGGCGGTTGTCACTTCCACCCGCGTTGTCCGCACGCCATGCCGCGTTGCCGCACGGAAGTGCCGACGCTGCGTGGCGTGGCGATCAACCACGTGAGTGCGTGCCATCTGAACGACGTTTGATATCGCCGGACTCGCTGAACTAACTGCCTCATACGAATCATCCGAATCATCCGACGACGTGACCGGCCTGCGGTCAGTGTCACGTCAGACCTTCTTTCATTCATCAACGACCAGGATTGCCGATAATGAAACGCTTCTTGTTGTCCTCGTTAGCCGCTGCATTGCTCGTGACGAGCGCCGCGGCCTCCGCACAAAACGCCCAAAGCTCGACCCTGCGCATCGCGTTTGCCGATCCGCTTTCGTCGCTCGATCCGCAACTGAACAACCACGCGGGCGACCGCTCGGTCGATCTGCACTTCTGGGATCTGCTCGTCGAGAACAAGTGGAACAAGCTGCAACCGGGCCTCGCCGTGTCGTGGAAGGCCATCGACGCTAAGACGTGGGAATTCAAGCTGCGCCCGAACGTGAAGTGGCAGGACGGCCAGCCGTTCACGGCCGCCGACGTCATCTATTCGTACACGCGCGCACGTAACGTGCCGGGCAGCGTGGCGACGTTCGCGGGTTACCTGCGCACCATCGAGACGATGAGCGCGCCCGATCCGCTCACGCTCGTCGTGAAGACCAAAATTGCGAACCCGGACCTGCCGCTGAACCTCGCGTCGGTGCATATCGTGAGCAAGCACGTGGGCGAGAAGTCGAACACCGACGACTACAACGCCGGGCGCGCCGTGATCGGCACGGGGCCGTTCAAGTTCGTGTCGTACACGCCGGGCGACCGCGTGGAAATGGTGCGTAACGACAACTACTGGGGCGGCAAGTCGGAGTGGGAAAAAGTCGACTATCGCTACATCAATAACGGTGCCGCACGGACTGCCGCGCTGCTCGCCGGCGACGTGGACGTGATCGACAAGGTGTCCGCTTCGGATATTCCGCGTCTGAAGAAGTCGCCCAACGTGACGGTGTTCCCGTACCCGGGCCTGCGCGTGATGCTGCTGCAACCGACGTTCCGCGACGGTCCGAACGACTTCATTACCGACAACAACGGCAAGCCGCTTGCCAAGAACCCGCTGCTCGACGTGCGTGTGCGCCGCGCGCTGTCGCTCGCCATCAATCGCGATGCCATCGTGTCGCGCATCATGCAGGGCACGGCCAGCGAAGCCAATCAGTGGATGCCGAAAGACACGTTCGGCTACAACCCGGACGTGAAGAACATTCCGTTCGACGCCGCACAAGCGAAGAAGCTGCTGGCCGATGCGGGCTTCCCGCAGGGCTTCAAGCTCACGATGCACGTGCCGAACGACCGCTACCCGCAAGGCCCGGAAACGGCGCAGGCAGTGGCGCAGTTCTGGACACGCATTGGCGTGAAGACGCAGGTGGAAGTGGTGCCTTGGGCCGTGTACTCGGGCCGCGCGAACAAGAACGACTACGCCATGACGATGCTCGCGTGGGGTAACGGCACGGGTGAAGCGAGCTACGCGCTCGTGAACGTGCTGGCGACCGTGGATGCCAAGAAGGGTCTGGGCGCATCGAACTGGGGCCACTACAGCAACCCGGCCGTGGACAAGGCACTCGACGCATCGACCGCCGAGTTCGACGAAGGCAAGCGCGAAGCGATCTTGCGTCAATCGGTCAAGGTGGTGTCGGACGACGTTGGCGTGATTCCGCTGTATCACTACCAGAACATCTGGGCCGTGCGTAAGGGCCTGAAGGTCACGCCGTTCACGAGCGATCGTACGGTCGCGATGCAAGTGACCAAGGCCGCGAAGTAAGCGGACGCCACGGGATCTATTGCCTTATGACGTCATCGCTCATTCTCACGGCAACACCCGCGGATGCACTGATCGACGTGCCGCGCCACCTGGTGGTGCGCGGCGCGGCGCCCGGTGCGCGCGTCACGCTCACCGCGCATACCGCGCGGGCGGGCGGCGTGGTGTGGCATGCCGAAGCCACTTTCGAGGCCGACGCTGAAGGCTGTGTCGACGTGGCGCGCGATGCGCCTGTCGCTGGCAGTTATCAGGGCGTTTCCGCCATGGGACTCATCTGGTCGCAGGTGCCCGAAGACGGCAAAAGCCGTGACGTGTTCCCGCAACCGGTGTCGGCACCACTCGTGACGACGGTTGTGGCGCAGGCGGATGCGGTGGTGGCTGACGGCACTTCCGCGCACGCTTCGGCCGCTGACGCAGGCACCGATGTGTCGGCTGCCGGCGCTGCCGCTGCATCGGCTTCTGTCTCGGCTTCTGTCTCATTCACTCAACGTCTGGCCGCCGAAGGCGTCACCCGGCGCGAGGTGCGTGAAGACGGGCTCGTCGGCACGCTGTACCTGCCGCCGGGCGACGGCCCACATCCGGCGGTCATGATTCTGAACGGCTCCGGTGGCGGTATCAACGAACCGCGCGCGGCGCTCTATGCGTCGCATGGGTATGCCGCCTTCGCGTTGGGGTATTTCAAGACGCCGGGGTTGTCGGATTACATCTCCAACACGCCGCTGGAGTACTTCGCCAAGGGCATGGACTGGCTTCGCCGTACGGTAAAGCCGGCCCATGATTTCGTGGCGCTGTCGGGCCAGTCGCGTGGCGGTGAGCTCGTGTTGCTGCTCGGCGCGACGTTCCCGGATGCTGTGTCGGCCGTCATCGGTTATGTGCCGAGTGCGTTGATTCACAGTGCGCAGAACGCGTGCGACCCGGCACTCGGTCGCGAAGGCCCGACATGGCTGCTGGATGGCAAGCCGTTGCCGCATATCTGGGAAAACAACCGCACAGCGTCGTGGGCGCCGTTTGATGAAGGACCGCCGCCGCATCGTCATTCCAAGGCGATGTTGACGGCACTGGGTGATGCCGACGCCGTCGCGCGGGCTCGCATCCCGGTCGAGAAGATTCGCGGGCCGGTGATGCTGTTGTCCGCTGAGGACGATGGCTCTTGGCCGTCGAGCCTTTACTCGAAGATGGTGACTGAACGGCTGGCCGAGCATCGCTATCCGTATCCGGTCGAGCATCTCGACTTCGCGCGTGCCGGACACGCCATCGTGTTTCCGTATGTGCCGACGACGCAGCTCGTCTATGCGCATCCGGTCTCGGGCAAGATCAGCACCGGCGGTGGTGAGCCGGATGCCAACGCACTCGCCGATCAGCGTTCGTGGAGTGCCGTGCAGGCATTCCTCGCGAAAGCCGTGGCCGAGCGCGCCCAATCACAAGGACAATCATGACCGCCAACACTCAATACGACATCGCTGACGATCTCGTCGACCGCGTGGCCGGGCTCGAAGCTGGCTCTGCGGCGCACACGCTGCGACATGCGCGCGACAAAGTTGCCATCGCCACGCAAGGCAGCTACGAAGGGCTGTTCGATCCGGCACTCGAAGGCATTTCGCTGGTCGAGCGTCTGCTCGTCGCGCTGTATGCGAGCCGGCTCACGCCGTCGCCTTCGCTCGCTGCGCACTATCGCGCGGAACTGGGCAAGCATGCCGTTGATGCTTCGCAACTGGCGGCCGCCGAAAGTGGCAAGCCGGAAGACGTGACGGATATCCGTTTGCGCGCGATGCTGATCTTCACGCGGACGTTGATCGAGAACCCGGTCGCGGGTGACAAGGCCGCATTGCAGCAACTGCCGGCAGCAGGTTTGACGACGCCGGCCGTGGTAGCGCTTGCCCAACTGATTGCGTTCCTGTCGTACCAGACGCGTCTGGTGGCGGGTCTGCAAGCCCTCAAACAACTGGCTCCGCGGGAGACGACAGCATGAGCGAGATCATCCGTTCGCACGGTTTTACCAACGAGTCACTCGACTGGGATGCGTGGCTCGACGTCGTTGCACTCGACAAGGCCACACCCGAGCAGGTCGCTGTGCTGGAGGAGAGTCATCCGAAGGCCAAGACGTCGGATTACTACCTCTTTCTGGTGCATCAGCCGGAAGTGCTGCGCCAGCGCTCGGCGGCGTTCAACGCCATCATGTACGCACCGGGCGGAATGCCGCGCGCTGAACGCGAGTTGTCGACGACGGTGGTATCGCGCATCAATGGTTGTGTGTACTGCGCGTCGGTGCATGCGCAGCGTTTCGAGCAACTGGCGAAGCGTAACGACGTGATCCGGGAAGTGTTCGACGAGCCGCGCACGGCGGGAACGACCGCGCGGGAGAAGGCCATTGCGCAGTTCTCGATCGAGCTGACCGAGACGCCGGGTGATGTGCGCCCGGCACAATTGCAGGCACTGCGTGACGTTGGCCTAACGGATGCAGAAATCCTCGACCTGATCCACTCGATTGCCATTTTCGCGTGGGCAAATCGCCTGATGCTGAACCTCGGCGAGCCGGTGTTTCCTGAGGAAACGGTAGCGGTGTGAGGTGTTGGGGGGAGACTCGCGGTTTTCGCGTGGGTCAGTCCCCCGATGCTGAAGTCTAGTGAGGCCGCGTTCCTCTGAGGTAGGCCCTGCGGCGCAACCGATGCCGGTTTTACTTGCAGTGCTACGGGGTCAATTCAGAGGTAGCAATGTCGGCTTGAATTCGCTCGTACGCCCCTTGCCGTGACAATGACGCGCTGTCCTCTCTGAGGCAGCGCGTTTTTGTTTTGACAGGATACTTTGGTCCGCTACGGCCTTTGCGGCGTCTACGTCCTCTCGTCCCATCGACGCGATTCCAGGAAGCGTCTACGCCAGACATCCGCGTGCCGGCTCAGACTATCCCGGCCCATATGGAATTCGCGACGCAGCTTCTCGGGAAGTGAGCGTTGCGCTTTCTTTCTCCCGGTGATGGTAGTGTCGACAATCTCATCGCAATGCGAGACGACTGCGGGCGACGTCGAGATCATGCGGATGCCGTGTTCCCAGTTCCGATTCAACATGTCGTCAACGGGGTGCACCATCCGTTTGCCATACGCAAGAAGTGTCAGGGCAGCGTCCCTGCGAATCAGGTAGGCCTGCGTTCCACCGGGCTGCTTGCGATGGTCATGCAGGATTGCCCCGTCGGGGAGCCGCCCCACTGGCCAGCGGCCTGCATCACCACCTTCGTTGAGACGGGCAATCCCCCAAGGGGTCGTCGCATCGAGTGTGTAACTCAAGCGAGCGGCAAAGCCAGGAGCGAGTTGAACGTCGTCCTCAAGCACACACCAGATGTCGTTATTCGAATCTGCGAGCTCCTGCCAGACACGATAGTGACTGTCGTAACAGCCGATTTCACCGAGCGTCAGGTGGTTGCCATAGGTGCGAAGACGCGTTTGCGCATCATAGACATCCGGATACTCGCTCACGCGCTCCGCGTTGAAGAACCGGAACGGTACGCCAGCTCGTTTGAGTTGTTCGGTGATGTGGACGCGACGCGTAAGACTATCAGTCAGCGAGATGACAACAACTGGCGGGAGCTTTGTCCCGGGGTTTGAAAGTAGATTCATCGTGTGCCGGGCAGCGTTGCGTATGAAGATACGCTTTTGCGACGCCCATATCGGTCAATAAAACAACCGTCACGATAGCCCCCGAATATGTCATCTCTCGTATCTTTCAAACGATTACCCAGACGACAGCTTTCAAACGCGTCAAGAAGGAGAACATCAGAAGGGATCCGAACGCGAAGCGTATCAATTGCGCTAGGTGGTATCCGGGAAACAAAGATCGGCCGGCGGTGTTGAGTGCAACCACGCTCGAATTCCGAACGCGCAAAGCAAAAACCCCTTGCTACGCGTTGTAGCAAGGGGTCTTTAGGGGAGCCTGACGATTACCTACTTTCACACGGGTATCCGCACTATCATCGGCGTGGAGTCGTTTCACGGTCCTGTTCGGGATGGGAAGGGGTGGTTCCAACTCGCTATGGTCATCAGGCATAACTTGTATGTTCTGCTGCACTAGGTGCAACAAAACCAATTCAGAAGAAGCGTAGTACTACATGTAGTTGGGTTGTGAGCGTATCAGCCTCGTTATGGGCACACGCAAACTCACACCAGCACAAAACACACTGGTTATAGGATCAAGCCTTACGGGCAATTAGTATCAGTTAGCTTAACGCATTACTGCGCTTCCACACCTGACCTATCAACGTCCTGGTCTTGAACGACCCTTCAAAGGAATCGAGTTCCTAGGGAAGTCTCATCTTAAGGCGAGTTTCCCGCTTAGATGCTTTCAGCGGTTATCTCTTCCGAACATAGCTACCCGGCGATGCCACTGGCGTGACAACCGGTACACCAGAGGTTCGTCCACTCCGGTCCTCTCGTACTAGGAGCAGCCCCCTTCAAACTTCCAACGCCCACGGCAGATAGGGACCAAACTGTCTCACGACGTTTTAAACCCAGCTCACGTACCTCTTTAAATGGCGAACAGCCATACCCTTGGGACCGGCTACAGCCCCAGGATGAGATGAGCCGACATCGAGGTGCCAAACACCGCCGTCGATATGAACTCTTGGGCGGTATCAGCCTGTTATCCCCAGAGTACCTTTTATCCGTTGAGCGATGGCCCTTCCATACAGAACCACCGGATCACTATGACCTGCTTTCGCACCTGCTCGACTTGTCAGTCTCGCAGTTAAGCACGCTTTTGCCATTGCACTATCAGCACGATTTCCGACCGTACCTAGCGTACCTTCGTACTCCTCCGTTACACTTTGGGAGGAGACCGCCCCAGTCAAACTGCCTACCATGCACTGTCCCCGATCCGGATTACGGACCTAGGTTAGAACCTCAAACAAACCAGGGTGGTATTTCAAGGATGGCTCCACAGAAACTAGCGTTCCTGCTTCAAAGCCTCCCACCTATCCTACACAGACCGGTTCAAAGTCCAATGCAAAGCTACAGTAAAGGTTCATGGGGTCTTTCCGTCTAGCCGCGGGTAGATTGCATCATCACAAACACTTCAACTTCGCTGAGTCTCGGGAGGAGACAGTGTGGCCATCGTTACGCCATTCGTGCAGGTCGGAACTTACCCGACAAGGAATTTCGCTACCTTAGGACCGTTATAGTTACGGCCGCCGTTTACCGGGACTTCAATCAAGAGCTTGCACCCCATCATTTAATCTTCCGGCACCGGGCAGGCGTCACACCCTATACGTCCACTTTCGTGTTTGCAGAGTGCTGTGTTTTTATTAAACAGTCGCAGCCACCAGTTTATTGCAACCCTTTCACCCTCCTGGCGCAGGCCAGTCAAGCTACAAGGGCGTACCTTATCCCGAAGTTACGGTACCAATTTGCCGAGTTCCTTCTCCCGAGTTCTCTCAAGCGCCTTAGAATACTCATCTCGCCCACCTGTGTCGGTTTGCGGTACGGTCTCGTATGACTGAAGCTTAGAGGCTTTTCTTGGAACCACTTCCAATTGCTTCGTGAACAAGTTCACTCGCCCCATATCCTTGAATTCCGCGCCCGGATTTGCCTAAGCGCCTTCTCCAATACAGGGACCGGGACTTCCAACACCCGGACAACCTTCCGCGATCCGTCCCCCCATCGCATCATACGACGGTGCAGGAATATTAACCTGCTTCCCATCAGCTACGCATCTCTGCCTCGCCTTAGGGGCCGACTCACCCTACGCCGATGAACGTTGCGTAGGAAACCTTGGGCTTACGGCGAGGGGGCCTTTCACCCCCTTTATCGCTACTCATGTCAGCATTCGCACTTCTGATACCTCCAGCATCCTTCACAAGACACCTTCACAGGCTTACAGAACGCTCTCCTACCATGCGAGCAAGCTCGCATCCGCAGCTTCGGTATATTGCTTAGCCCCGTTACATCTTCCGCGCAGGACGACTCGATCAGTGAGCTATTACGCTTTCTTTAAAGGGTGGCTGCTTCTAAGCCAACCTCCTGACTGTTTTAGCCTTCCCACTTCGTTTCCCACTTAGCAATATTTAGGGACCTTAGCTGGCGGTCTGGGTTGTTTCCCTCTTGACACCGGACGTTAGCACCCGATGTCTGTCTCCCGTGATTGCACTCTTCGGTATTCGGAGTTTGCTATGGCGAAGTAATCCGCAATGGACCCTTCAACCATGACAGTGCTCTACCCCCGAAGGTGATACACGAGGCACTACCTAAATAGTTTTCGGAGAGAACCAGCTATTTCCAAGTTTGTTTAGCCTTTCACCCCTATCCACAGCTCATCCCCTAATTTTTCAACATTAGTGGGTTCGGACCTCCAGTACGTGTTACCGCACCTTCATCCTGGCCATGGATAGATCACTTGGTTTCGGGTCTACACCCAGCGACTGAACGCCCTATTCGGACTCGCTTTCGCTACGCCTTCCCTATTCGGTTAAGCTTGCCACTGAATGTAAGTCGCTGACCCATTATACAAAAGGTACGCCGTCACCCCTTACGAGGCTCCGACTGTTTGTATGCATGCGGTTTCAGGATCTATTTCACTCCCCTCCCGGGGTTCTTTTCGCCTTTCCCTCACGGTACTGGTTCACTATCGGTCGATTACGAGTATTTAGCCTTGGAGGATGGTCCCCCCATCTTCAGACAGGATTTCACGTGTCCCGCCCTACTTTTCTCAAGCTTAGTTCCACACCAGGGTTTTCTCATACGGGGCTATCACCCACTATGGCCGGACTTTCCATTCCGTTTTGATAACACCGGTGCTAAATCTTGAAGGCTGGTCCCATTTCGCTCGCCACTACTTTGGGAATCTCGGTTGATTTCTTTTCCTGCAGCTACTTAGATGTTTCAGTTCGCCGCGTTCGCTTCGCTAGACCTATGTATTCAGTCTAGGATGACCCATTCGGGCCGGGTTTCCCCATTCGGACATTTGTGGATCAAAGCTTATTTGCCAGCTCCCCACAACTTTTCGCAGGCTATCGCGTCCTTCATCGCCTGTAATCGCCAAGGCATCCACCACATGCACTTATTCGCTTGACCCTATAACGAGAATGTCTCGTTACAGGTTGAGTTTTAGCGTTGTGCCGTATTCCAAGTCATCTTTCGATCACTTAAATACTAGTTGATACAATCACAACCCGTACAATTTCCACGCACCATCTCTAATGCGCTTCCGTTGTACTACTACTTCTTCTAAATTGTTAAAGAACAAATAACTGCATGACATTGCTGTCATTCAAAAACATTCACGTGAAATCTCTATAGGGATTTACTACAGACGTAAAAGCTTTTGACTGACATCGATGTACGATCTAAGGAATTGGTGGAGGCAGACGGGATCGAACCGACGACCCCCTGCTTGCAAAGCAGGTGCTCTCCCAGCTGAGCTATGCCCCCAAAATCAGTCTGATGCGGCGTTACAAAAACCTTTGCATACCAATGTATGCGGCAGCTTTTTGTGCCTTGCCTCAGCCTAATTTCTTTCTACCAGGCGTCGGTGGAAAGAGATTGGTGGGTCTGGAAGGACTTGAACCTTCGACCCCCGCCTTATCAAGACGGTGCTCTAACCACCTGAGCTACAGACCCGACTTAGATCTACGCAGTCAACAACCGATAAGCGTGAACACTCAACTTCCAGTGCATGCTCTAGAAAGGAGGTGATCCAGCCGCAGGTTCCCCTACGGCTACCTTGTTACGACTTCACCCCAGTCATGAATCCTGCCGTGGTAAGCGCCCTCCTTACGGTTAGGCTACCTACTTCTGGCAAAACCCACTCCCATGGTGTGACGGGCGGTGTGTACAAGACCCGGGAACGTATTCACCGCGACATGCTGATCCGCGATTACTAGCGATTCCAACTTCACGCAGTCGAGTTGCAGACTGCGATCCGGACTACGATCGGTTTTCTGGGGTTAGCTCCATCTCGCGATTTGGCAGCCCTCTGTACCGACCATTGTATGACGTGTGAAGCCCTACCCATAAGGGCCATGAGGACTTGACGTCATCCCCACCTTCCTCCGGTTTGTCACCGGCAGTCTCCTTAGAGTGCTCTTGCGTAGCAACTAAGGACAAGGGTTGCGCTCGTTGCGGGACTTAACCCAACATCTCACGACACGAGCTGACGACAGCCATGCAGCACCTGTGTTACGGCTCTCTTTCGAGCACTCTCACCTTTCAGCAAGATTCCGTACATGTCAAGGGTAGGTAAGGTTTTTCGCGTTGCATCGAATTAATCCACATCATCCACCGCTTGTGCGGGTCCCCGTCAATTCCTTTGAGTTTTAATCTTGCGACCGTACTCCCCAGGCGGTCAACTTCACGCGTTAGCTTCGTTACTAAGGAAATGAATCCCCAACAACTAGTTGACATCGTTTAGGGCGTGGACTACCAGGGTATCTAATCCTGTTTGCTCCCCACGCTTTCGTGCATGAGCGTCAGTATTGGCCCAGGGGGCTGCCTTCGCCATCGGTATTCCTCCACATCTCTACGCATTTCACTGCTACACGTGGAATTCTACCCCCCTCTGCCATACTCTAGCCTTGCAGTCACGAATGCAGTTCCCAGGTTAAGCCCGGGGATTTCACATCCGTCTTACAAAACCGCCTGCGCACGCTTTACGCCCAGTAATTCCGATTAACGCTTGCACCCTACGTATTACCGCGGCTGCTGGCACGTAGTTAGCCGGTGCTTATTCTTCCGGTACCGTCATCCCCCCGAGGTATTAACCCAAAGGATTTCTTTCCGGACAAAAGTGCTTTACAACCCGAAGGCCTTCTTCACACACGCGGCATTGCTGGATCAGGCTTTCGCCCATTGTCCAAAATTCCCCACTGCTGCCTCCCGTAGGAGTCTGGGCCGTGTCTCAGTCCCAGTGTGGCTGGTCGTCCTCTCAGACCAGCTACAGATCGTCGCCTTGGTGAGCTTTTACCTCACCAACAAGCTAATCTGACATCGGCTGCTCTTGTAGCACGAGGCCCGAAGGTCCCCCGCTTTCCTCCTCAGAGCGTATGCGGTATTAATCCGGCTTTCGCCGAGCTATCCCCCACTACAAGGTACATTCCGATGTATTACTCACCCGTTCGCCACTCGCCACCAGGTGCAAGCACCCGTGCTGCCGTTCGACTTGCATGTGTAAGGCATGCCGCCAGCGTTCAATCTGAGCCAGGATCAAACTCTTCAGTTTAAACCTGTTACTGTTTTCGGTTTTTCGTGATAAATCACTTGAACCGGTCGCTCTCAAAGTATGCTGACAAGTTAATTACTTAACTTACCTATTACTATGTGAGCCTCAATAAATTTAAAGCTTATCTGCCGAAGCAGACGCACTTTTCATCGAGTGCCCACACTTATCGGTTGTTCAATTTTTAAAGATCAATCGCTTCGAACTTCGCTTCGTCGCATCATTACCGCGCCGTCGCTTCGTTTTCTGCGTCGCTGCATCAGCAGCAGAGAAGTGAGATTATGTCGCAGCTTCTCGTCGTCGTCAACAGTTTTTTTCGCTTCTTTTCGCTCGCCGCCGTAGCGACTCACAAGCTCTAAAACCACTAACCACCGGGCTTTCCAGCCCGTCGCTTCCTTCTGCTTCGCTGCTTTCGCTGCGTCGCTGTCGTTGCGAGAGACGAGATATTAGTCACGTTCCGCGAACTGCGCAAGCACTTTGTGAAACTATTTTGAAAAGGCGCCAAATCCCGCCGTCGCGCTATATATAGCGAGTGGCGCACGATCGACGTCTGATCCACCGGGCACCATCAATGAAAAACGCCGCAGGCGCCAAACAACGGCCCCTGCGGCGTGTTCCTTTCCCTCACCTTTGTGCGTCGACGATCAACGCATCAGGTTCCTGCGCTCGGTCGGTGTCAGCGCCTGCATCTGCGCTTCACTCAGGTTCATCTGCCCGAGGACCTGCACGGGCGACGCCGGATCGTAGCGGAACATCCGGCCGCTATCGGCACGCGGCTTGCCCGCCGCATCGCCAGACGTTGCCGCATCGATCATGCGCACCGAGAAGATCGACGGCTGATTCTGGCGCGACGACGCCCGGTCACGCGCTACGGCATCCTGCGCCGCAGCTGCCGCCTGCGCTGCCGTGGCGCTGGCATTCGTCAGCGCCCCCACGTTCACGGCCGCAATGGTCGGAATGCCGACGGACTTGCCCTGCACCTGAATGTTCTCGGCGTTCATGACCCGCAGCGCCGCGATATTCACGTTACCGGACACCCGAATGCCCGCCTCACCCGCGTCGACCGTGCCGAGCGGTGCGATCAGATCGATGTCGCCCGGCGGAATCTCCGGGATCGGGTTCAGCGTAGCGATGCCGGCACCGGTGTTCGGCGTGGTCGGCGACAACGACACCACCCCGAGTTCGTCATACACACGACGTTGCGGCGTGTAGACCACCGTCGACTTCGACCCACGTCCCGCGTTGATATCCCCCTGCGCCGACCAGGCCAGAATATTGCCGCCGAAGGTGGTGAACACACGGCTCTGACCGAGCAGGATGCTGTCACGCGCATACAGATCGATGTTGCCGCGTCCCTGCGTAAGCACCCCCGAGCCTTCGCCCGGCACGAAGCCGCCGTCCACCCCCACCAGCGTGCGCCCGCCCGGCGTGAGAATGCTCACCCCGCCGCCGAAGTCGGTATGAATGCCGGCGTCCTGCACTTCGTAGTGAGGCACGAAGTACGCCGGACTGCCCCGCGCCGCCCATTGCTCTTGCGTCAGATACGTCACGCCGGGCTTCGGGCGCGTCGTCGAAATTCGCCCGAGGTTCTCAAGGTAATAGAGCGCGCTGCTGTACATCGTGAGGCTGCCGTCGTACTCGATCGCAGCGCCAGACGCATCCTTCGCGGGGAACAGCGTGGCAATCGCTTCGCGCCCCCGCAGATAGCTCCCTGCACGCTGGCCGCTGGCGTCGTTGTACTCACGCCCCGAGGCGCGCAACTCCGCGAAGTACACATCACGCAGATAAGCGCGCTGCTGCTCGGCCGGAAGCGCATCGAAGAACTGACGCGCATCCATCGACGCCGCATCGAATTGACGGCCAAGGCTATTGCGACCACCAAAACGCGTGGCAAGCCAGTTCACCAGATAAAGCTGGCTTTGCTGCCCGAACTCGTTGCGCAGATCACGTTTCGCCACGCCACCGCCGCTGCCCGCCGCCTTACCTGCCGCGTCGAGCTCCGCCTGCTTCTGGACGAGGAACGCATCGGCCCCGGCGGCAGTGCCGTCGTAGCCAAACTCCTGACGCAGCCAACCCGGGAGCGTAAGTTCTCCGCCATACACGACCACCGCCTTACCCGGCTGATCCGCAAACGGCCGCGAGCCGTCTGCCTGATTCGCCGCATCGAGATACCGGGCGGCGAACGCCTTGAAGTTGATACCGTCGAGCCCCTTCGGCCCCACACCGGCGGCCACGGCAATCGCCGCCCCATTGCTCCGGTCGCCCGCCTTGACGTTGGCGAGCGCGCCGAGACTGCGCAATTCGGCCTTGTCGCCCATGAACACGTTGCGTCCCGCGGTGATTTCCAGCACCCCCGGACCCGCCACGTAGAACGTGCTGTAAAGAATGTCCCGGCCCGCCGACACCACGGAGACATCGTCTGCCGAGTTCTGCACGATCAGATTGCCGCGCATCGTCGTGCTCGCCACCGTCATCGGCCGCCCCGGGTTGTTCACCGGGTCCCGGAAGTCCGGCGTCGTGGTCCAGCCGGCGAACAGGCTGTCGGTGTCCAGATAGGTGCCCAGCGGCGTTCCCGAGCTGACAATGTCCCGTCCGGCCCGGATGGCCACTGCGCCGTTGCCCTCGTACCAAGTCGGCTGGGTGCCCTGTTTGGGCTGAATGCTGCCGCGATAGTCGATCCCGCCGGTGTGCAGGCCCACGATATCGCCCGTGAGTGCGTAGAAGCGCGCCGGGGAAATACCGGTGAAGTCGTAACCGGACACAGTCGCCGGGGTCAGGCTAAACATCGGGAATATCGTTGCCGAGTCCCACCCGGGGGTGGGGATGAGCTCTGGCGCCAGCGCGTCCTGTCTGACATTGGTGAGAAAGACACGGCCAAACCATGCCGTTTGCACACCGCCGGCAAACGCCGGATGCTGCGGCGTAGGCAGGGCCGTCGGATCTGCCGCCGAGCGGCTGATCGGGTAACCCGACCCATACACCGAACGCCCCGCAATCATCTCGAGCGCCCCGCCATCGGTAGCGACCTTGAACAATGAACTGACGGGCTCGGGCGCCAGCAACGCAGGGGTATCGCCGATGGTGACGGCCGAGGCCCTGTCGGTAATCGCTGTCGCCGAAAAGCCGTTGTAAATATTGCCGCTCGCTGCCACGGCACGAAGCGTTGCCGGCAGCACGAAGCGACCGTCGGTTGGGGCATAGTTCGACGCTTTGCGATTGTCGGCCATCGCGGTGAGCGGCGAGAGATTCCCCCCCACACTGAACAAGTCGATGGCGGTCGAGGGCGTCCACAGCGTGAACCAACTGAAACCTTCGCCGCTGTAGTCGACACCGCCAGCCGAGAACGGCGTGCCATTGGTTCGCTGCTGCAAGCGTGTCGCGTCGCCATAGCCGCCGATCACCAGATCGCCGCGCGTGTCGATGCGCGCCGCCGAGTCGCCGAGCACCAGCGTCGGGCCGCCGGTCGCGAACGCCGTTTGCGCCGTAAATACATCGCGCGCCCGGGCTTCGCGCAAGTCGGGTGCGCCGAAACGGGTATCGACACCGCCAAGTGCCCCCGCTTCGATGCGCGTCGCCCCGCGCAGATTTGTGAACGTGCCGTTCAACGCCAGATTCCCGTTGCGCCACTCCGATGCCTCGTTCACAGCGCTGCCGATCGATACCACGGCACGTGCTTCGCGCACCGGATTCAGCCCGCCGCCGATACGCACGTCGAGATCGCCGCCCCCCGTCAACTGAATCTGAGAGCCGTCTGCCGACACGCGCCCGGTGCTGCCGACCGACACGTTCAGGCCTTCGCTACGCGCCGTCGCACGCGTACCGTCGGCACTTCCCGGCCCGATGCGCGACTCCAGCATGCCGGCATTGCCACCGGCTTCGAGCACGACATTACCGCCGCCGAGCGTGCCAAGTCCGGTAAAGCCGATCAGGAACGGCGCCGTTTCATACACCGAGTAGCCGGATTGCTTGCCGACGGCGTAAGTCCCGAAGTTGATCCACCAGGCAGCCGGCACGCCACCTTGTGCGATCGCGGAACCCGATCCCTGCCGCCACAACCAATTGCCGACGTTGCCGGAATCCGGCACCGCTCGCGGCACGCCGAAGCTTGTGGCACGCGAATACCCGTCGCGCTGACCAACGGTATCGCCGCGAATCTCGCCCTGAGCGCGCACGAACAGATTGCCGCCGTGCTCCGGATACCACGCGCTGTAGAGACTCTGTGTACCGCTGACGTATTTTTCGAAGGATGTGCCGTCTGCGCCAAGCACGGATGCGTTATTGACCTTGGCGCGGGCGAGGTTATAGGCGCTCGTCACATCGCGCGCCTGCGTACCTGCCGTGTAGACGCCGAACGGCGAGTTCATCGTGAAGTTACCCGCCGCGAGCATGTCGAGATCGCCCGTACCGGTGCGCACCACGCTGAAGACCGGCTCACGCGCGGGCTGCGTCTTCTTGTCGTACTCGGCGGGGACACCCGGCGTCACGACATGAAACGCGTCGTAGTATCCGTTCCACATCTCGATGTCTGCGGGCGTCGAAACGCCCCAGTTCGCCCAGTCGTCATCCGTGACGATCTCGCCCTCGACACCGCCCATTTGCCAGGCATCCGGCCCCCAACGCCAGACCCCGAGGGTGCCGGTTCCCGGCCGGAGCACATCGAGCTGGCCCATGCCGTAATGGGTATCCGAGAGAATCAGACGACCGTCAGCGCCCAGCGGCTGCAACGCACGCGGATCGGCCGCCGACGTGTCGGCGCCCGCGACGAGCCGCAACGACCACGACGCAGAGCCCGCCTGAAGCATCGGTGAAAGCGCGTGGATCAGCCCCTGATTGCCGTCGGCATCTGCCGGACGAACGTTGACGAACAGCACGCCCCCCGGCAGCTTGACGTCGGTCTCGGAGGGAATGATCGCGCCCTTGCGCAACTGCACATCGACGGCAAGCTTCAGGCTCACCGGCATCACGGCGCCCGCAGGCCAGCGCATGGCCCCCACGGACGCCTCGGTGGGCAGCAGCAACCCGGCATCGAGTTGCATACCGGCGCGCAAGGTAAGCGCCGACGTCAGGGCCGTACCGGCCGGATACACCACGTTGCCCGACGCATCGCGCACGGCGGCTCCGAGCACGGTGCCGGCAGGCAGTGTGAGATCGGCGGCAAGCGTGGCGAGCGCCGGCAGACGCGTGCCAGCGGGCAGCTTCGCCGCCGCCACCTGCACGTCGTAATTGAGCTTGCGCTCCGCCGGGAAGGCGGTGCCAGCGGCGAGCGTTACCAGTCCGCCCACCGGCACCACGGCATCACCGCCCCAACCGGCCTTTCCGCTGGTCAGCACCCACCCCTGACTGTCGACGTTCGGCGTGAGCTTGCTGGTGTCGAACCCGTCGCTCAGGCTGCCGAATATATTCAAATTGCCGCCAGCGCGGATCGTCAGCGCACCGGCTTCGCCGCTGCCATACACACCGGTCTTCTGCGTGTTCGGATTCAGGCTCGCGTAGCGATAGCGCGACAGGTCGATGTCACCGTCGAGGTGAATATCGCCATTGGGCGTCGCACTGACGATCTCGACCCCCGGGCGCAAATGGAAAGCGTCGGTGTAGCGGCGCAATCCGGCCAGACGCGCCAGCAACGCGCCGTTGGCCAGCGCGTTCGACATGAACGTCTCGTTCTGCGCGTGGAGCGCATCCAGGTACGCCTGATTGACGACCTGATACGGACGGCCGTCGACCGTCACGTCCGTGCCTGCCGGTGCTTTCGTGTCGCGGAATATCCCGTTGACCGTAATCGAGCGCGCACCGTCGATCACGACGTTGCCGCCAGCGTCGATGGCAATGTCGTTGCCCAGCGCCTCGTTCGCGCCGCCGAGCCGCTTAGCGCTGATCTCGACCGTGCCTGCCGAGAGCGGCGTGCCACGCTTGTCGTTCGTACCGGCACGCACATCGAACCGTGCACCATCGGCCAGCACCACACGCCCCTGCGCACCGTTGATCTCGATGACCGCACGGTTGGACGCCTCGATGGGCTGACCATAGCTGTCCAGACGCAGTGTCGTGCTGTGCGCGTCGAGCACGGCGTTGCCGCCAACCGTCACACCATCGCGCGCCGACAGACGAATCGTGCCCACCTGTGCGCCGCTCGCGTCGACACGTCCGAGCACATCGAGCCGCCCGCCGTCGATCGACAGGGTGATCTCACGCGCCTTGAGTTCGTCGCCGACGACGAGATCGCCCTGCTTGATCTGGAAGCTGCGGCTGCCGAAGACACCGCCTTCGGTCAAACGCGCGTTCAGCGCCGCGAAGTCGTCGATGCGCTGTGCCCGAATATCCACACCGCCCGCCGTGAACGGCACGAACGTGCCGCCCGCGTCGTAGCGCCCGCTGGCGCTGCCGAGCAGCTTGCCCGCCAGCGACACGAAACCGCCCGTCGGTGCCAACGCCGAAACGCTGAGCTTACCGGCGCGGTTCTCCACCGCCGACAAATCGATGCGCGAACCCGCCGTCTGGCGCACGTTGCCGTTCGCGCTCGACACCACCACATCGCCACCCCAGCTGTATTTGCTGGTGTCGAAGAAATCGAGCTTGCGCCCGGCGAGGTCGAGCTGTGCGCCGTCACCCAGCGTCACATCGCCCTGAGCGGCCACCGTCAGTCGGCCGCTCGGCAGCACGACATTCGTGTCGATGGTGGCGGCGCCGCCCGCCGTCAGTCCGACCTCCGCGCCGAGTGCTGCGACCAGTGCGCCGTTGTCGACCGCGGGTTTCGTGCGCGCACTGGCGTTGGATACCGACACATTGCCACCCGCGATGAACCGGTTCACCGATCCTGCCGCGCCGGTGAGCAGCGGCGTATCGATAACGATGTCGCCCCCGCTGTAGTCGAAGTTCTGCTTCTGATCGTTCCACGCATTCTGCGAACGATAGACGGACAGGGTGCCCTTCTGGTTAGCGCTCACGCGCTCGCTGGCGTTTAACGCCACCGTCGAGAACCCGACGGCCATCCGGTTCATGTCGTGATTGGCGTCGTACTGCGTGGCCGGCCCGAAGCCGAACTCGATCTCGCGCGCATCGATGGACAACCGCCCGCTGCCGGTGCCCGCCCCGCCCGCGACGATGGCACCCGCCGGCGACTTCGAGCCGGTCCACACGAGCCGGTCGGTACGAATGCGTGCGATCGCATCGCTCGCCCCGTATCCGAAGATGGCAGGCGTACCCAACACGAGCGTATCGATGGTCGATTTACCCGTCGCTGCGTCGATGGTCGAGAGTTCGACGGAATCGTAGAAGTTGATCGATTCGCGCGCGATGAGCGAGAGGCTTTCCAGCGCAGGCGCGCCATACAGCCTGTCGCCACGCATCAGCCGCGAGAGCACCGCTTGGTTGAGCGTAAGACCGGTGGCCAGACGTCCGTCCGCCGCGAGGGCGTCGAGCGACGCCTGATCGCCGACATTGACCCGGCCGACGGCGAGCGACAACTGACGCGTGCCGTAGCGCACGGCATCGGAGATTGTGAACCGCTTGTCGGTCGCCACCGCAATTGACCCTTCGGAGAGCAGCAGCGATTCGCCCGAACATGCCGCACCCGCCGCGCAAACGCCGAGGTCGATATAACCCGCCCCGAACGAATCGCCAATCGTGGACGCCACCGGTGCGAGCATGGAGAGCCGTCCGTTGGAGACCGCGAGCACCCCCGCCGCGCCCGGCGCGTAGGTATACCCCAACGTCGAATCCCACATCGACACGCCGTAGCCGAGGGTATTGATGCCACTCCCCTGCTCGATGGTGATACCCCTGGTCGGCGAGCTCGTCACGATGAAGACTTCGCTGCCGCGAAGCACCGCGCCGCCGCGCAGCACCACGTTATTCGCGCGGCCGGAGAACCCCGCCGTGGTGGCATTGAGAATCGACCCCGAGTTGTCCTGAGACACAACCGGCAACGCACCGATCCCGACGCGTGCTGCGCCGATGGCATTCAGATCGTCGGCCTTGAGAGAGATCAACGATCTGTCGCCCTGCCGGGGCGTCGCGCCTGCTCCAATAATCTCGATGTTGTCGGCATTCACCAGCAGGCTCGCGCCGTAGCCGCCTTTGGCCGGTGCGACATTGACCGTACCCTCGAAGCGCAACGCGGGCGTGTCGCCAACCTTGCCCCAATAAATGTCCGGCAAGAACATGAGATCAAGGCGCTTGGCGTCTGCCTCGAGCAGCGAACGCGGCGCACCCACGCGATCACTCGTGGCGCGCGCGAAGTCCGCATAGCTCATTTCGTTGTACTGCGAGTAGGTCCGCAGGACATCCGCCGACGTGAGCACGACCTGCGTCGGGGTGGCATTGCGAATGGCGGTGTTGTTCACACTCAATTGCGCCGGGAGCGTCAGCGACCCATTACGCATGGCGACCGGCGCCAACCCCGCCTGAGAGACGGCCTGCGTCTGCAACTCCACGCGATACGCGCCGGGCAGCAGCGCGAACGTCGACGGCAGCAGCGTGTAAGTGCCCGCCGGCAGTCCCGGCACACCAGCGCCGATGGTGATCTGCTGGCCGGCGAGCGGGGCACCGGCCCCGTTCTCGCCCACGACAGGGGCATAAGCCGGTTGCGCGCCGGGCACGATCGCGTACACCGGATTGGAAGAGAGCGACGGCAGACGGAAACTTCCCTTCGTGCCGGTCTGCACCACTTGCATGAGCGGCGCAAGACGCGCATCGGTAGAGCCGCCACGCCCGGTCAGGAACGCCGCGCCGCGAATTTCACCGCCGCCCGACAAGTCGATCACGGCACCCGGGTCCGCGGCTACCGAATGGCTATACACAATCACCGACGGCCCACCGCCCGCCAGCCCGTACACCGCGTCTGCGGCAGCATTGAGATAACTCAATCCGTCGAGCGTGCCGCCATAGGGCATCACCAGCCCGTTGGCACTCACGGACGTCACGCTGCCCGGCAACAAATGAAGAACGCCGTTGGCTTCCGTGTCGAGCGATGAGCCGAAGACGATGCCCCCCATCGGGGCGCGCAACACACCGCCCTGACGAATCTGCCCTGCCAGAAGGGTCATACGGCCGAACAGCGAGTACGGTTGCGGCACCAAACTGTCGCCAACGCGCTCGACGGTCAGCACACGTTCCGGGTCAAGCCTCGTCGTACGCACGCAGCAATCGCTCGGATAGCTGCGCTGTCCCACGACAATCTTTGCGGTGGCATTCTGGCCCGGATAGATCTGCACCGCCGCCAATGTCATGTCGCCGGGCGAATAGACTTCGGTCTTGTCGAGCAGACGAAGGTCGCCGGTACTGCGCAACGCGACGTTACCGAAGGCATTGCGCAAGACACTGACAGGCGTCCCTGCGTTGGTCTCGATGGTCCCCGCCGTGCCGAACTGCATCCGGCCCGCTACGTCGATGAGCGCGCCGTCGATTTCGAACTTTGTCTTCTCGGCCAACAACGGCGCGCCAAGTGTTCCAGACCCCTGCCCCGAGTTCTTCGACCCGCTCACCGGATTGGGAATGATGTAGTTGTCGATCTGCTGGCGCGTCGGGCCGGCGAGTTGCACATAGGGCGCGGCGAGTCGGACCTGTGTGTCCGGTGCGGCGGTCGTCGCCAGACCAAACGAACTCGCCGTCAGGCGAAGGCTCTGACCGAGCGCCAGATTGACGTTGCCGTCGAAACTCATCATCCCGTTCGCGAACAACGCCAGGTTGTCGAACCCGCCTGCCGTCACACGGTCCACACCGATGCGCGCGCTGCCCATCGTCAGCCCGCCGCCGAGCGAACCCGGGGCCAACGTATCCGAGAGCCGGCTGTTGCCCTGCGTTTGCGCCACGGTCAACTCGTGCGCGACACGGACGGAATCATCCACCATGGGTCCGCGCAACGTGACGCGATCGACCATGCCGTAGGTGAGCGTCTCCAGCACGACGTTCAACGTGCCACCCGCGGCACCTGCACCACCGGCTGCCGCCTTCATGTCGCCGTCGAGATATAGGCCACGGCCCGACGCCAGCGAGATGACCCCGCCGTTACTGACCACATGCGTGCGGCCCTGGCCCGGCACATCAATGTCTGCCGCCGAGCCCGAAGCATCGAGCTGCGCCCCCGGGCGCACGATCACGAACGCGTCGGACGCATCGACTTGCGTGGCTCCCGCCACATACTTCGCGCCAATCTGGATGGTGCCGCCTGCGGCGACTTTGCCGGAAATCGCGCCCGAAGCACCCTGCGCCACGACCGCCCGCGAGGCAACATCAATCACGGAGTTCCCGCCCAGCCAGATCGATGTCGGGGTGAACATCCCCTCGGGGCCGTCATATCCGTCGGTCGCACTGAACAAGCCGGGCAAGAGGCTGACTGTGCCCGAGACTGCCCGGAGCGTGCCAAGCACCGTCATCTGCCCGTTGCCCGTCAGCGAAATGCTGCGGCCCGGGTCGACTTCGATCCGCGCGCCTTCGCCGACGCTCAACTGCCCGCGCTTGCGCATCGCACCAGCGGACAGCGCGATGTCGGCCCCGCCACGTTGCGTGAGGGTGCCCTTCGCGGCATCGCTTTGCCAGACGGGGGCCAGCAAGACCGACATGACGCCGAACGGGTCGCTTCCACTGAAAGCGCCACCGGCCGCTTGTTTATCGATGTTCAGCACGGGCATGACGACATCGAGGCGCGTGTTGTCGGCCACCGTCACATTGCGCTGGCCGGTCACGTCGTAACGCGAGAACCCCGTCGAGAAGAGCGACGTGTCCAGCCACGTGTCGGGCAAGGCGACCACCGAAGCCGGGCCACCGATCACAACGCTGTTGCCCGTGTTCAAGGTCAGCGTGCCGCCACCGCTCGCGCCATAGCCACGCAGTGCACCGTCAAGATGCAGTTCGCCATTTTTTTTGCCGGCCGCGTCGTACTGACTGGCGAGCAGCGAGACGTTGCCGCCCTTGCCACCGCGCACCGTGCCGCCCGACAGCAGCGCAGCGCCCGACGAGACATCGATGGTGCTGCCCTGCTGCACTCGCACATCGCCGGTCGTCGAAAACACGACGCTACCGCCGTTGAGATACGGCATACCGTGGATGCCTGCCTCGCCGTCGTCCGCCCGGCCCCACAGACCGCGCACGTCGAGCGTCACACCACTCGCCACCTTCACCGACTGGCCGCCCGTCACGACCGCCGGGTCCGTCAGGGGCGAGTCGCCCCATGTACCGTTGCCAGACGTCGCCAGCATGCGCATCACGACGTTGCCCGCTGCGATCGAGCCGCCACGCGCCGTGATGTTCGCGCCGATGTCCACACGCGTAGCATGCAGACCCACATCGCCGCCGTCGGCCACGCGAATGTCGCGCGAGAGCGTGACCTCGTCCGTTGCCAAGAGCTTCACGCCGCCAAATTGCTGGCGATTGAGCCAGTCGGCGTCGATCGTGATCTTTCCTGCGCGCTGCGCATCCAGCGGGCTTCCCTGCGCAATCGTTGCCGCGAGCGCCTGAACGTCGCCGACATCGATGGTGCGTGCGATAGCCGACGGGCTGTCGCGCAGCGAGAGCGACACGTCGTCGTAGTACGGCGTGAGCTTGCCGACAACCAGTTGACCGGCACGCGGTGCAGCAAGCTGCGATTGCAGATACCCGTCGTAAAGCCCTCGATCGGCGGCCTGTGTCTGGCGCGGCCCCTGAAAGACCGTCGTATCGACATCGCCTTCGAGCACGACCGACGGCCCTGACACGATCAACCGGCCGGCGTCGCGCCCGACCGTGTAACCGTTCTCCAGACGCTGCCCCGGCGCGATGAACATCGTGGCATAGGTCTCGGTGGTGCCCTTTCCCCAGCGCGCGTGTTCGACTTCGAAGCCGCGATACACACCGAGATATCGCAAATCGCCCGGTGCATTGTCAACGCGATACAACTGCCCGTCGGCGCCACGCAGCCAGCTTTGCCGGATCATGCCGGTCTGCACATCGAGCGTGCCACCAGCCAGATTGATGAGCGAGCCGGCGCGCGTGACCACTTCGGCGCCACCCAACTGCACCGTGCCACCCTGCGCTGCCCACTCGCCAATGCCGTGCGACGCCGTGTTCAGATACCCGCTCACCTCCAGCAGACCGCCCTGCGTGTACCAGCGATCGGTGGTGTACCCCTGCGTTCCGGCAGGCACGCGCACCAGATAGCGTCGATCGATGTAGACGGTCAGGTTGTTGAGCATGTGCGTGTCCCGATTGCTCGGTGCATCACGTTGCTCGTTGCCCTGCACATTGACTTCGACATTGTTTGCCGACATCGCCATTTTCACGCCCACGGCGCCGGAGACGTCGAGCCTCGCGCGCTCCATCGCCATCGCGCGGCGGGTGGCGAGCACGTTGATCTGCCCGCCCGTGGCAAGCGTGAGCGAGTCGCTGTCGAACAACACATCGCCAGACGACACGATCTGCACGAGCGACTGATCCCGGCGATTGAAAAGCCCTGCCTCCGCGACCTTGTCGGCCTGCGCCAGCAGCGTGGTGCGCTGCGCGTCGAGTGCCGCATCGCTCGACGTGTCGAGCACGATGGCGTTGATTGCGCCGGGGGCAACGCGCACCAGCGCATTCGTATCGCCGGTGGCGCTCAGGTGAATCGTGCCGCGTGTATTGACCGAGCTGCTCGAAACCAGCACGCCGCTTTGTTCAACCTGTCGGGCCGCAAGCGTGATGTCGCCAAGCTCGGCCAGAATCAGTCCGCTGTTGCTGACGCGACCCGCGGTCGAACCGGACAACAGCTTCGGCTCGACTTCATTGCCGCGCGTGCTGGAATTCAAATTGCCGTCGGTGCCAACACCGCGCCGGATCACGAACGAATCGCCAGCGGCCAAGACCGTCTGCCCCGAAGGCGTGACGATGGTGCCGCGATTGTGGGCTTCGCGCCCGAGCAGCAGCACGTAGCCTCCGCCCTCGGTCACCGATTGCGGACGCCGCGTATTGATGCGGGCACCGGCGTCTACCGTCACGTTGGCGGTAGCGCCCGTGTGCGACACGCTCGAGCCGCTCACCTGAAGATCGTTGGCGAACGTCGGCACCGTCGAACCGGACACGGCCGTGCCGTAGATTCCGCGATTGAACTGATCGTTCGTCATGCCAACGGCTGCCGCCACGAGATTGCGCGTATCGACCTGCGCCGTGCCCGTGAACTGAATGCCGTTGCGGTTGACGATCATGACCGTGCCGTCGGCCTTGATCTGCCCTTGAATCTGACTCGGACGCGCCAGCGGATCGTTCACGCGGTTGAGCACGGCCCAGCCCGGCTGCTGCACGAACTCGACCGTCGTGCGGCGGCCAACGTTGAACGTCTCCCAGTTCAGAATCGCCTTCTCGCCCGTTTGCTCGATGGCCACCTTGGTGTTGCCCGCGGCGTCGCGGCTCTGCGCGATGTCTTGCTTCGCGTTGATCCAGCCCGCAGTGAGGCTATTGGTGTCGACCTTCAGGCCGCCTGCGGCCAGACCGTCGGGAATCGTCTCGGGTGTCGCGGCGGCCACCTGACGTGCAGCACTCTGCGCGGCCTGCATTGCCGCGATGCCTTGCGCGGCGGTGGCGAGATTGGCAATCGAATTTTGCAGCGCCTGATTGGCGCGTTGCTGCTGCTCGCCCGGGTTTTGCAGCGACGAAACCGGCATGCCGTTCGGCAAGCGGCCCGTTTGCGCAGCGGTGGATTGCGCCGCACCGCGCGCGGCAAACCACGCGCTGCTGAAGGCCTGTTGCGCTTGCGCCGCGCCGATCATGGCGCTAGTGGCGGCGAATACGGCGACTGCCTGAGCAAGCGGCCGAATGCGCGGCAGACGTGCGCTGGCCCGCGTGCGTGTTGATAGGGAAACTACGCGCTTGTGCATGGTCATCTCAATCCCGTCTGGCGTCTCGTGCGGCCGTGGGACGTTGTCTCGCGACAACGCCAGCGACGGCCCTGGCAAGGTTTCGTTCAAGCGATGCGAACGCTTGACGCTCTCGGGATTAAGACCGTTCGGCGCGAGCCAATCGGCAAGGATTTATTTGAATCTTTCGTGACACGATCCGATCGTCACGAAGCACAACGCCGACGCTCAACCGAGCAGGACGATGCCGCCCGGCAAGGTGTGTGCGGAGAGTTGCAGCGAATGCTCGATCTGGCCGAGCGCCACATCGAGCGAGCGAATGGCAAAGCGCCCTGTCACCGGCCGCGCAGCCACCTTGTCGTTCATCAGCACGACCTTGCCCGGACGATAGCGATTGATCTCATCGATCACCTCGCCGAGCGGGACTTCGGCGAAGCGCAGATACCCATCGCGCCACGCCGGCATGTCGTTGTCGCCAACGTTCACGAGCGACTGCAAAGCACGCTCGTCGTAGACCAGTTGCTGGCGCGCGCGCAATTGCACTCGCCCGGCGGTATGCACGACGTCGGCCACGCCCTCGATACACGTCACGCACACCTTCTGCGCCACGTTGCGAACTTCCACCCGGGCACTGCGGGCAATCGTACGCCCGGCCCCCGCGACGATTTCGAAGGGTGCCGAGGCGCGCGTGGTATCAACCGCCGCTTCGCCGCCCAGCAGATCGATGCCGGGCGTGCTGCCCGCGCTCAACGCCATGCTGGTACGCGTATTCATTTCGACCGACACGTTGCCGGCCAGCGCGATCGTGCGCTGCTCACCGGTACCGGTGCGGTAATCCGCGCGCAGCGCCGTCGTGCCCGGCAACAGTCCGAGCGGCGCACCGATCACTGCCACGCCCGCGACGGTCGCGAAGGCGCCGGCCGTCCCGGCCAGCCACCAGCGCCGACGGGGATCGAAGCCCCGCGTGGCTTTTGGTTTCGGTGCCGGTGCCGCCGGCTTTGCCGCTGCCGTGCAAGACGCAGACGCCGTCTGCTGGGCCGCTTGCGTGAGGTGTTGCCACTGACGGCGCGCGTCGGCAAGCGCCTGCGCATGGCTCGGATCGCGCCGCGCCCACTCGCGCAGCGCATCGCCGTCGGCATGCGTCATCTCACCGGCTGCCATGCGCCGCACCCAGGTCATGGCCTGACGCTCGAGCGCGTCGAGACGCCGCTTACGCGGCAACTTGGCTTCGGGTCGAGAACTCATGGCGTCACCTCTCGCACGAGACAGAAGGTCTCACTCCATGAGACGGTTTTCCCGCATGCCATCGGCAATCCTTCGCTCATTCCGACCTCGGCATATGGGCCACGCAGTACTCGTGGGCGCGTTTGAGCTCAAGGCCGACCAGACGCGGGGACACACCGAAGCGGCGCGCCACGTCCTCGTTGGACATCTCGTGCACCCGCACGGCAATGAAGATCGCACGGCGGCGCGGCGGCAAGGTGGCGAGCAGCCGTTCGAGCAGCGCAATCTCGTCGCGCGCTTCGACGGTCTGCGCGGGGCCCGGCGCCGGGTCCACGAACTCGGTCATGAGGGCATCGATCTCGTCGTCGCTCATGTATCGGCGTTCGCGCTGCACACGATCGAACGCCATGTTCATGGCGATGCGCATCAGATACGCGCCGGGACTCTTCACGTCGTTCTGACGGTCCGCCCGGTCATCGAGATGCACCCACGTGTCGTGCAGCGCATCGCTCGCGAGTTCCGCCGACCCGAGACGCCAGGTCAGCTTGCGTTTGAGGTCCTCATAACGCTGCGTCAGCAAATCGCGCAGGAAGGATCGGGGCGTGTCGACCATCTATCGCTCCGTTGTCGCCTGACACGGCGAATGAGCACACGCGGACGGGTTCGCCTGACAATCGGCGCTCACCAGAAGCAGAACGAACGGCCGCGACGTGTCGGCCGGCGTGCTGCCGACATCGAGGCCCTGCAAACGACGCAAGATAGCGGCGTCGCGGCGGCCGTCGCCGGTCGTATCGAGCAGACGAACCTGCGCCACCCGTGCGTTCGGGCCAACCTGAACCGTCATGGCCAATCGATACTCGCCCGGCGAGAGCGACGGCGCCGCACACAACGCCTGCAACACCTTGCCCTGCAAACGCGCGTGATAGTTCGTGGCGGCCCGGGCGGCACTACGGTCCATCTCGCCTTGTGTATCGGCATCGGCACGCCCCAGCGGCGCGAGAACAAACGCGTTCTGCGCCGTGGCTTCGGCCATCACGCCGGTGCCTTCGAGCAATTCGTTGAGCGCTTCGCCCGGCGAGTAGATCCCCGAGACGGCGTGCGAGCGACGCCCTTCTACCAGTGCAGACGGGTAGAAGACAGACATGCGGGTCAGCGCATCGAAGCGGGCGAGCGCGTCCTTCAAAGGCAGCTCCGGGAGATCAAACGACTGCGCCTGAAGTGGCGCTGCAACGGCACATTCGAGTGCCATGCTGAACATACCGCCCAGCAGCCAGCCCGCCAGAACGCTCGCAGCCGCGAAGCGCAAACGTGGAGAGCGAGCAGTAGCAGTCATGTCGGGCGGTTGGCCTTTGCATGGCAGGCGGTCGGAAATAGCGGAAGTGGCGGGACCTCTGCGGCAAGCAAAGCACGCGACGATGCCCGCAGGCGATCGCCGTTTCCCCGTGGATCCACGAATAATTTGTAAGAATTCCTGAGGATTCTGGTGTCCGATTGTGACCGTACTTTGACAGTGCCACCGATCGTCATGAAATGTTTCTCAACATCTCGCGATATCACTGAAAAATCAGGAGTCCTGACGCAGCAGCAACGAAAAAAGCCCGTAACACGGCCACGGGGTACGGGCAGGTTACGGGCCAACCAGTCGTCTAACTGGACGTGATACAGCCGCGCGCGGGAGGTTCCCGAGGCTCAGGCGAGAAACACACAAAAGATGCGTCGCGCGGCGACGCTTTAGTTAAGCGTCATCGGTGCCTGTCCATCGCCGCTCGCGAGCACGTCGCCCGGCGCAGCGGAGATGCCTTCGCCCGACGCTTCGTCACCGGCGATCTGGCCGGTGGACTGCTGCGTGAAGTTGCGAAGGTGCAGGAAGAACTGTCCCATCATCTCGACCCAGAGACGCATCGAGAAATTCAGGAAATCCGGGGAAACGCCGCCTGCCACGATGACGTCCATTTCCAGCACGAGGAACTCGCCATGGGCGGCCACGCGGGCGAAACGGCGCGAGCGATGCCACTCGTTGATGAGGCCTTCGGGCAGATCGCCGCCCTGCACACGCAGCGGGCAGCTCAGCGTGAAATCGAGATACTGGTCGGCGCCGGCCTGGTTGCCCCAGTGCACCTGGTAGCCGATGCCATGGCTCGCGCTATGCAGGCGCGTGACCAGATCGTCTTGCTGCACGGTCACCGCGCAACCGGCAGCGCGAATGGCTTCGGCGACCTGAGCGGACGTGACAAAAGTGATGATGCCTGCGAGCGGCGACGTGCTCGAAGACGTCGGCGCACCGGCTCGCTCGGCGTCGTGGCTGTCGTGGCTGTCGTGGTTATCGTGTTGCATCGTGGTCTCTTCGTTCATGCCAGTGGTCCTCAAACTATCGTTATGCGAATTCAGGACGAGGAGCGCCATCCACGCCCCTCGTCACGCGCGGTATTACTGCGATGCAGCCGGTGCCGACGCCGTGGCGGCTGCGGTCTCGGCAGGCTTGGCGGCAATGGCGGCGGCGGCTTGCTGCTCGTCGAACTTGCCCTCGTAGAGCTTGTCGCCGTACTCCTGCGCGATACGCTCGTACTTCACTCGGGCCTGCCCGGCGAACGGCTGGCGCGCCGCGACCACGGTCGCCACATCCATCGTCTCGTAGGCCGTCAGAATTTCCTGGCCGACGGCATACAGACGATCGTTCTTCTCCTTGCACATCGTGAGCGCGACACGTTGTGCAGCCGACTCGTCGGCGAGATGCTTGCGCTGCGCGTCGGCCTGGCGTGCGAGCTTGAGCAGCTCGTCGTAGGCGTTGCGATACTGGGCAATCTGCGTGTTGGCCTTATCGGCCACCGACTTCACTTCCGATTGCGAAGCGCGGGCGTCCTGCGCGAGGCGCTCGCGCGCCTGACGCTCTGCGGCCAGTTGCTGCTGCGCCTCGTCAAGCGCCTTCTTCAACGCTTCGGGCGACTCTTTTCCGGCGGCACCGGCCGTGGCGCCGCCGGCCTTGAGCGCGGCGAGTTCGTTCTTCGCCTGCTGGAGCTGCTCGGTCGTGCTGCGCAGTTGCGTGCGCAGACGCTCTTCCATCGTCGGTGCGCCCTGCGGCGTCTGCGCCGAGGCGGCAGCGCACGCAGCAAGCAGCACCGCGGCGGCCACACCTGAGGCCAGACGCGACATCGCGCGCGGGGGCTGTTGACTCATGACGACCTCCTTAGAATCGCGCGTTGACTTCGATTTGCAGCGTGTCGATCGACAACGGCGCGCCATAGACTTCCTTCGTCGAGAGCCAGCGGCCGGTGAGCCATGCATTCTTGTCGAAGGCATACGAAGCGCCGAGGTAGTAGCCCTTCGCGTTCGTGCCGCCGCCGTGGAACGTCGAATCGTTGTAGGCATCGGGCACGGCATCCGGCTCGATACGCTTGTAGCCGAACAACACGTTCCAATCGCCGCGCGACGCCATGACCGGCTTGCCGAAGGTCGCCTGCACCATGTAGGCGTTCGGGCCGCTCTTGAAGTTGGCACGCGTTGTTTCGCCCGAACCGAAGTTGTTCACGATGCCACCGTTCGAACGCGCCCACATCTCGCCCTCGTTGTAGGCCAGGTTGCGGATGTAGTTCACGTCGAAGCGCAGCGGGTAGCGGCCGGCGAGCATCGTGTCCCAACGAGCCGAGAGATCGAGCAACTGGAACTTCGAGGCGTAACCGACATACTGCGGCTGAGGCGTACCTGCCGGATCGAGCGGGTTGAGTGCGATGTTACGCAGCAGCATGAGCGTGTTGCCCTTCTGCATGAACGCCGGACGCGACCAATCCGAATCGCAGCTCGTCTGCCCTGCGTAAAGCGCGCAAGGCGACGACAGTTGACCCGTGATGTTGCGGAAGTCGAAGTAGCCGACCGTGCCGCGGAAGCTGTTCTTCGAGTCGAGCTTCCAGTTCGCACCGAACTGCGTGCCGAGCATCCACTTGGTCTGGCTCGACATCTTGTTCGGGTTGTTCGACGGCGAGTTGTCGCCCGAGTACTCGAGCGGGATAAAGCCGAGCGAGCCGAACAGTTCGACGTTCGGGTTCTGCGGCAGCACCTTGTTGAACTGCGCGGCAATGCCGTCGATGTTCAGGTCGCTCGAGAACAGCATGTCGGTGGTGACATACGGCGGCGCGAAACGCCCGCCCGTGACCTTCATCCACGTGAACGGCTGATACGACATCCACATCTGGTCGAGCCAGACGCTCTTCTTGTTCAGACCACCGCCAAGCGTGGAGTTGGTCGAGACCGGGCTGTCGTCGTTGCTGCTCGCCAGCCGCACACCGGCTTTCACCTGCTCCGAGACGTCGGCGAAGATGCCAAAGCGTGCACGGGCGCGGAACTGGTTGGTACGGTTCTGCGTGGTGTTGAGCAGCGGCGGGAGCGCCAGGCTGGAGTTCGAGTTGACGTCGAAGCCATTGCCCTTGTTGATCTGCGCCCAGTCGATCTGCGTGTTCGTGTTGCTGCTCGAGTAGAAGCGCGATTCGTTACGCAGGCGGAAGTCGCCTTCGATATGAATGCGCTTGGTCCACTCGGGGGTTTCGTTCGGTGCGGCCCAGCCTTCCGTCTTGGCCTGTGCCATCACTTCGTTCTTCACCTCGTCGCGAATCTGATCGCGCGTGGTCTGCGAGATGTACGGAATGCGCACGTCGCCCGGTTCGCCGCCCGGGACGGCGGCCACGGCCACCGGTGCGGCGGCCGCCTTTTGCGCCGCAGCGGACGCCGCGTAGGCTTCCGTTTCGGCTTGTGCCAGCAAGGCTTCGCCCGTGGTCTTGTCGATCGCGCCGCTCTTGATGAGGCCACGGATCAACTTGACCATCGCCGTCTCTTTCGGGGCCGGCTGCGCCTGTGCCTGAGCCAGACCTGCGGTCCCCATCAGCGCGAGCGCCAGCGCCACGGCGCCTGCGGTCCCCGCAGCGCGTGGCGCACGTCGGAGTGCGAGCGCGCCGGTCATACGTTCCAGTGCTTTCATTTTGTGTGTGACTTTTGCGTAAAAAGGAAGTCCTTCATCCACCACCTGCGCCACCACCTGAGGCGTGACGAGCGTCGAATTGCGCTTCATGGCCGGCGTCCCCGGATACTCATCGACAGCGGATAGCGCAGCGACGCCGGCGGCTTCTCTTCTGCGCGGAAGTCGCGCAGCATCGCGAGAACCGCGTCGTCGATGGCAGCGTTACCGGTGCCCCGCACCAGTTGGGCGCGCGTGGCGCGTCCGTCGGCGTCTAGCCAGAGATCGATACGTACATCGTCGAAGGCCAGCGTGCGAGTGCGCGCATCGCGCCCGAACGCCTGTTGCAGAGAGCTGGCAAGCCACGCGCTGTAGGAACGGCTACCCAGCCCGCCGCCACCGCCCGTCATGCCGCCGCCATTGCCGGCGCCGATACCGAATGCGTCGGTACCTGCCTGTGCGTCGCCATTGATCGTCACGGCGTCACCGAGATCCTTGGTCGGACTCGGCGGCGTGTCGTCCTTCGGCGGCTCGACAGGGTCGGCCGGCTTCGGCTCGACGACTTCGGGCTTGATCTTCTCCGGCTGCGGCTCAGGCGGTTTCTCCTGAGGCGGCGGTGGTGGCGGAGGCGGCGGCAGCATGAGCATCGGCGGGGTGTTCACCTCGCGGCGCATGCTGGCCTTGTCCGTGAGCAAGTGCCAGAAAAGGGCGATCAGACCGAGCACGACCAGGCCGCCGACGATCAGTGGGCCGCGCCGGCGCAGCAGCGCCAGCGCCGGACTGGGCGGTTTGGCGGTGGGCCGCACGGGGCTGGACGCGAAATCGCGAGGTTTCACGCTGCGCTCCTTACTGCGGCTTGCCGGTCACGAGGCCGACCTGGTTGAGATCGATCCGGCGCAGCAGGTCGAGCACTTCGACGACCTTGGCGTACTGGACCTGCGCGTCGCCGCGCACGATCACCGGGAAGTCGGGTGTGACTGCCTTTTCCGTGCGCAAGCGATCCTCAAGCTCGGTGAGCGTCACCGGATAGGCATCGAGAAAGACCTGACCGGCGTTGTCGACCGTGATCGCCTTGGTCTTCGGCTTCTCGAGGGCCACCGATGAGCTGGCCTTCGGGAGATCGACCTTGATGCCGGGAATGCTGGCGTTGCTCGTGAGAATGAAGATCACCAGCACCACCAGCAGCACGTCGACAAACGGCGTGATGTTGATGCCGCCCGAGCGCTTCTTCGCGGCGAATCGCGTTGCGTTAGCCATGATTCGTCCTCGTCAGGCGCGTTGCAGCACGGGCTGACGGCGGCCTTCGCCCTGCTCTTCTGCGAGGCGCGTCGTGAATTCGTCGACGAACACGGCCATGTCGGCCGAGAGCGCATCCGAGCGCGACACCAGCCAGTTGTAGCCAAACAGTGCAGGAATGGCCACGCCGAGACCGGCGGCCGTACACAGCAGTGCCGCGGCCATGCCCGGGGCCACCGAGTTGATGTCCACCGCGCCCGCCATGGCGGCCACGACGAACACCAGCATGATCCCGATCACGGTGCCGAACAGACCGACATACGGCGCGCCTTCGATCGACGTCGAGAGCCAGTTCATGCGTTTGCTCATGTCTTCGACTTCGCGCACCATCGCACCGTCCATCGACGCGCGAATGGCGCTGATGGTCGCGTCCGATACGGCGCTCGTGTCGTAGCCGAGTTCGTGGCGGCGATGCAGCTCACCCAGCGCGACCTCGTACAGACGCCACAGCGGCGATTGCCCGCGCACGTCGTCCGGCACGCGATTCGTACGCGCGATCTGGTCGAGCGGTGCGCCCGAGGCTTCGCGAAAATGCGTCATGAAGGCGCTGTTGGCACGCGCCTTGGCGGCGTAGCTGCGACCCTTCGTAATCATGATGAGCCACGACACCAGCGCCATCAGACCCAGCACACAGACCACCACCCAAGCGTCAACCGGCATGGCCGAGAGGATGAAGGCGAAGTGGCTCTTGCCGGCTTGTTGCTCGTCCGGGCCGAAGGCAATCAGGCGCGATTCGGAACCTTGCGAGACGGCGTCGGTTTGCAGCAGTGCGGCGCTACGTGCGACCTTCGAGAGATGCACTTCGTCCACAGCCCCCGAGAAGTGAGCGAGGCCACCGGTGGCGCCATCGACATCACCGCCGATGATCGTCGGCGAGTTCAGTGCGGGCAGTGCAACCGCGAGCGTCGTGGCGGCGTGGCCACCGACGTAAAGCGTGACCGACTTGCCATCTGCCGTGACGGCCAGATGCGACCACTGACCGGCCTGAATCGGTTGACCCGGCTGGCTACGCTGCGCACCCACCTGCACAAACGGCACACCCTGATCAATACCGACCACGAGATCGTTGCCACCATCACGGCGCACGTAAATCGCTTCGTTCGCCCCCAGCTTCTCCGGGCGCACCCAGGCCGAGAACGTGAACGGGCTGCCTGCGGCGAGTGCGAGCGACGGCGAAGCCGGCAGCACGATCGGCGAAGCCCCCGCCTGCGCCCCCTTGCCAATGATCGCGCCGTCCATCGTGACGACCGGGTTCTGGCTGTTGTTGCCGTAGGCGGTCGTGTCACGTGCGGGCACGTTCGACTCACCGAAGTGGTACACGGCGGTGTAGTCCGGATCGAACACGCGCTGACCGTTGCCGGCCGCAGGGGCCTTGCGGTTGCCGTAGTACATCCAGACCTGCTGCTTGGCGCCGGCGCTCACCGCGGGCACATCGACCCACACGAGCGCAATGCCCAGCACCGGATCGAACTGCTCGATCTGGTGATTCAGCACGGTCTTGTCGTCGGCTGCCACAAAGCGCAGGTCGGCACCGGTTTCGTTCACGCCTTCAAAGCTGAAGTTGCCGGTATGCAGGCGCAACAGCATCGGCACTCGGCCGGCGTCGCCCGTGATGTTGCCGCCTTGCGGGCCGGCGTCGATGGTAATCGGCTTGCGGTACGCCCAATCCGGTTGCCACCAGGCGTGCGCGAGCACCGGCATCAGCGTGCCGATCAGCGCAAGCAGGAATGGAAGAATGCGTCGCATGGCTGTATTTCTCCGTTTATGCCGCCTGACGCGTTGAATTGGCGCACCAGGCATCAGGTCGTGAATGTTGTGTCGTGAAATTCGGATGTGTCGTTTTCGTGCGGCTCGCGAGTGTCTCGATCCGCCCGGTTTCATGTGTTCTCTGTGTTGGCTGGGTTCGCTCAATAGGTCGCCGTCACGCTGAAGTTCACGCGCGGCTTGTAGCGTTCCGTGCGCGGTCCGTTGGTCAGCGGATAGGCCGCATCGACGCGTCCCGTCACGTGCGATGTCAGGCGCAGCGACGTGCCCAGACCGACCGACGCCAGCGAGTAACGCGACGTCTGCTCAGCCAAGGCATCACGCAATCCCAGCCGTGCGCCGTCGAAGAACGCATAAGCGCGCCAGTTCGAGACGACCGGGGCGAGCAGCGGAATCGGCGGCGTGCGCCATTCGATCGAGCCGACCACGCCGTAGTCGCCCGTCGCTTCTGCCGAGAGGTAGCCGCGCACCGAGTTCATGCCCCCGCCCGCGAGCTGTTCGTTCGAAATGAGCGGCGAATCGGTCATTTGCGTGGCGACGCGCGCGGCGAGCTGCCAGCCGCCACCGAACGTATAAGTGCCATTGGCATCGGCGCGCAGCACCATGAAGCTCGGCGACGCCTTGTAGCGCTTCGCATCGAACTGGGCAGGGCTGCTGCCGTAGCCGAGGAAGCTCGACATGCCGGAGACGATCGACGTGTTCAGGCCGGCGCTCAGGTCTTCGTCTTGATAGAAGCCGCTGTAGCCCAGCGTGATCGGCGCGTACTTGAGCGGCACCACGTCGCCGGCCGTACCGAAGCGCGTGGTTTCCGTGTTGTCCTTGAAGTCCACGCCCAGACTGAAGGCGTGATACCAGGCGCCGGTATCCGGCACCGTGTACGTCGTCTTCACACCGATCGCGTGCCCCTTGCCGAGCACGGTCGTGCCACCGGTGGTGGCGACATTGCTGTCCGACTGATAGCCGTTGAGTTCGAGCGACCAAGGCGACGAGCCGATCGGCGCCACATACGAGCCCGACCAGACCTTGCTCTGGCTGAAGTCCTGAGGCGAGCCGAAGAAACTCATCGACACCCGGTGGCCGAGTTGCCACAGGTTGTCGTAGCCCACCGAGGCAAGCATGCGCAGCGGCTTCGTATCGGCGCTGCGGTCGTTGTTCAGGCTCAGGCTTGCGCGCCACGGGTTGGTGTCTTCGACCTTGAGATCGACGTCCATCGTGCCGGGCACCGCGCCTTGCTTAACCAGCGGCACCACCTGTTGCTCGCCGGTGCGGTTCAGCGCCGTGAGTTCCGCCTGCGCGGCATTGAAGTCAGGCACCTTGCCTTCGGCCAGCGAAGGCACGCGCTCGCGCACCTCGCGCGGCGAGTGGTATTCCGAGCCGACCACGCGCAGGCGGCCCAGCTTGGTCTCGCTCACCTTCAGATAGACGATGCCGCCGGTGACCTGCTGCTCCGGCAAATCGACATACACCGACTGATAGCCCTTGGCCTGATAGGCGGCGAGCAACGCGTCGCGTGCGGCTTCGATGTCGGCGAGCGTGCGGTTAGGCCCGAGATAGGGCGTGACGGCCTTTTCGATCGTGCGTACGTCGAGCACGGTATTGCCGCGCACGACGTACTCATTGATATTGACGGGCTTTTGCGCGTCGGCGGCGTTTTCCTTTGCCTGCGCCGATCCCGTTGCGCCGGCCTGCGGATTTACCGCAGGCGAGTTGTCCGACTGCGCTGCTTTGGCTTCCTGAGCAATCGCAACGCCATGAACGGTTCCCCCCAACGTGACAGCGCATACCGCCGCCCAGCGCAGCCACGGCCGGTTCGTTTTCATCAAACGCATATAGAAGACTCTGCTTTGTTAGGTCGACGCGGCCCTGCCCGATGCAGTGCCCCCGGTGGCCTGACGCTTACCAGCGCATACCGCCAAACTTCGCTGGTAGTGCCCTGCCGCACGCAATCCGTGTCGACATTCCTCACGAATACAGGTACCTAGACGTCCGGGAGCGCGGCCGACTAACGTTTGTCACGAGAAATTCATCTTTCTCGAAAAACGCGCAGGCTGACGTATGCTTGTTCGGTCGGAGTCCTGATGGACCACCTAACATTTTTGATGGGGGAGACATGCCATGAAGGCAGAGAACACACGGGGTAATCAGTGGTTTCGCACGCACGCTCAGTGGCGGGGAGCCGCGATGGCGGGCGTTGTGGCGTTGATGCTCGGTATGGCTGCCCACGCGGGCGCCGCCGACGGCGCGTCGGGTGCCAGCGGCGTATCGGCGGCCCCGTCGGCGGCCCCGTCGGCACCCCCATCACGGGCAGGTTGCGTGGACGTGGAAGTGAACGGGCAGCGCTCGCCGTCGTACGACTGCCTGACGCATCAGTTGCAGCCGGCGTCGAGTCCGCTCGCGGGTGGCCGCGCCCCCGGCCTCGAGTCGGAAGACATTGCCAACAAGCCAAGCAATCAGATCGGCGGCCAGTTCAACTGGAGCGGCACGTCTCAGCGGATGGGAAATGCATTCGGGAATTCGGCGACGCCGCAGCGTCCCAGCCCGCCACCGCCCGCGCCGATCATTCCGGGACGGTGATACCCAACCGGGGATCGATTGACCGAGTGAAACGATCCCCGGTTCTGTCTCTTTATCGTTGTTGATTTGTCTCTTCCCACCGCTGGCCCCGTTCTTTCCGAAGTCCCCCAAGGTAAATTCGCGGGCAGGATCGCACGAGAAACCTTGTCACAAACGAACGCGGCTCACTGGATAGACCCGCAATCACCCGCTAGCAGGCGCACGCGTAACACCGGCGTAGGCATCAAGGTCGCAGTCCTGTAATTCATGAACTACCTATGACCTTCATTTCGACGGGACCCCTCGCCCATGCGCTCGCACGTTCATCAGAAAATCTCGGTTCTCGCGGTTGTTGTTGTCGGCATGTACAGCTCGATATCGATCGCGAAAGACAACACACCGGGCCCGCGCCCCGAAGTCACTGACCCGCACTTTAAGTTGGCGCCCGGCTACCTTCAGCCGAAAGACTTGCCCGATAGCCTGAAGCTGCTCGGACCGCCCCCGGCGGCTGGTAGCGCAGCGCTCGCCCGTGACGAAGAAGCACGCGAGGCGACGATTCCACTACGTGGCAAGCCGCGATCTGAGCTGGCACGTCTTGACGCTGATCTGCAATTTCCGCAGCCCGCGAAAAACTTCTCCTGCGCGATGAATGTCGACATCAGCGAAAAGAAGACCCCGCATCTGTACCACCTGATGCAGCGGGTGCTGACCGACGCGGGGATGTCGACCTATGGCGTCAAGAACACTTACAACCGCACGCGCCCGTTTGTGGTTCACAACGAAGGCACCTGCTTCCCTGAGCAGGAACCGCTGCTGCGCAATGACGGTTCATACCCGTCGGGGCATACGGCCGCTGGCTGGGCGTGGGCACTAGTCCTGACCGAAATCAACCCCGGGCGCGCCGACGCGCTGCTCCGGCGTGGTCTGGAATTCGGTCAAAGCCGGGTGATTTGCAACGCCCATTGGCAAAGCGATGTGGATGCGGGTCGCACCATGGGCGCGGCCACCGTCGCCAAGCTTCACTCGAACGCGGCGTTTCTTGCCGATCTCAAGGCGGCGCGTAAAGAAGTGCTGGCTCAGCAGTCGAAGGGCTCGTCGTCGCCGTTGAATTGCGCTGCGGAAGAAGCGGCCTTGTCGGGTCAATAAGCCGTTTATCGGACTTATTGATTGACAGACAAGATCTCTTATCGGGGCACCATGAAATTATTTGTCGCAACAACGACGCTGCTGAGCGTGCTACTGGGGATGCACGGCTCGGCCGCCGCAGCGGATGCGGCGGGCGCAACGGATTCACTTCCTGTTCCGCCAATGCTATTGAAAAACGACTCGCCGAACGCCGAGCACTGGACGTTCAGTGTCAGCCCGTACATCTGGGCGGCCGGCATCCATGGCAACGTCGGGCAGTTCGGTATGGCGGCGACGCATATCAGTTCTGATTTCGGCACCATTCTCAAGAACGTGGACCTGTCGTTCATGGCGGGCGGCGAAGCGCGCTATGGCCGCTACGGTTTGTTGGCTGATGTGATGTACGGGCGAGTTTCCACCGGCGGGAAATTCGATGTGACGTCGAAGACATTCACGAGCTTCTTGGGGGGAAGCTACAACGTTCTCGACACAGGCAGGAGTCGTTTGGATTTGGTCGCGGGCGCTCGTGTCTGGTATGCGAGCACCGAAATCGATATCACCGGTGGATTACTCAACGGTAAGCGCCGAAGCGATAGCGCAACTTGGGTGGACGCCGTTGCGGGGGTGCGGGGGCACTACTTCTTAACCGACAACTGGTTTTTGACCGGCTGGGGTGTTGTCGGCACGGGTCAGGCAGATCTTGATTGGGATGTGACGGCGGCACTCGGCTATCAGTTCAAAGAAAGCTGGTCCGTCATGCTGGGATACCGGGCGCTCGGCGTGAAGTACAACAAGAGCGGCTTCGTCTACAACGTTGTTCAGCAGGTGTTGATTTTCACCAAATCTTGACCCGGGATTTTCATCGAAATTTAACCCACCCCCAATCAGCCTAGTACATCTACTTCTGTGTGGATAAGTCGTCATTTTCCGTGCCCTTGGGGGCCTTTTTCCGCGATACCCGAGACTTGGCCGAACTGGTCTTGAAACGCCAGGAATCGTTGCCCGTTTCTACGATGTGGCAGTGATGCGTCACCCGGTCGAGCAGCGCAGTTGTCATCTTTGCGTCCCCGAATACGCTGGCCCATTCGCTAAAGCTCAGATTCGTCGTTATCGCCACGCTGGTGTGCTCGTACAGCTTCGAGAGCAGATGAAATAGCAGTGCACCGCCCGTCTGGCTGAATGGCAGGTAGCCCAGCTCATCGAGGATCACCATATCCACGTACATCAGCTTGTGCGCTATTTGGCCTTGCTTGCCGATAGCCTTCTCTTGCTCCAGCGCGTTCGTCAGTTCCACTGTCGAAAAGTACCTAACTCGCTTGCCTTGGCGCTGCACCGCTTGGATGCCTATCGCAGTCGCCAAATGCGTCTTGCCGGTACCGGGCCCGCCGATAAACACCACGTTGTGTGCGCTGGAGAGAAACGCCAGGTCATGTAGTTCTCGCACCAGCATTTCATCTACGTGCGCTTGGTCGAAATCGAATCCGGTGAGATCGCGATGTGCCGGGAAACGAGCCGCAGTCATTTGATAGGCAATAGATCGGACTTGGCGCTCTGCCGTCTCAGCCATCAGCAGTTGCTTCATGAAACGCTCCGGATCAAACTCCGTGTGCCTGGATTGTGCGAGCAGCTCCGGCCAACTGCTTGCCATGCCGTGCAACTTCAAACCCTTGAGCTGAGCTGTAATGTCATTAGACATGGCGATTCTCCGGGGCATTGGGCCTTAGGCTCTCATAGCGATCGACATCCGCTGAGGGCTCTTCGGTCAGGTGCAGTTTGGTTGGTGCGGGCAGTAACGGCCCGACTGGCGTTTTGAGCCGGCCCAGCACATTGATGACATGCTCGGCACTCGGCCGACCTGACTCCAATGACATTTTTACGGCAGTCAGCACAGCGTCTAAACCGTGGTCACGTACTGCCGCTAGTACTTGCGTCATAACCCGGTCGCCACCGGGATGCTTGAGCAAGTAATGCTGTAAGCGCTGCAGCGGCACCGGCATCGTCGCAAACGGTGCTCCGTTGCGCAGTGCACCGGGTTTTCGCTCCACCAAGTCGATGTAGTGGCGCCAATCGTAAAAAGTGAGGTATCGATCAAAGCTACGCTCATGTCGGGCGACTTCTTGCCCTTCGGAAACGATGCTCAGATATGTCGGGTAGCAGCGCACGCTAACGACCTGATTGGTCAGATTCGATGGCACGCTGTAGCGATTGCGTTGGAAGTGAATCAGGCTCGTTGAGGAGACGCGTAGCGTCTGCTCAACATATCCATCAAATGGCTTAGGGTTGGGCATCAACTTCGTGCGCTCATCTTGCAACGCGTCAGCAATGGTGAGCTCAGGCCACTGCGGGTGTTTGCCTTGCCACGCGCATAGGCATTGGTCGGCAACCCACTCGTTGAGCGTCGCAAGTGTTTCCCATCGATGCTCGGCCGCTTCATGCCAAATCTGTCGTCGCCGATCTTGCACGTTCTTCTCGACGATACCTTTCTCCCAACCGGCAGCGCGATTGCAGAATTCGGGCTCAAAGAGGTAGTGGCCACACATCGCCTCGAAGCGGGCGTTGATCGCTCGCTCTTTGCCTCGGCCGACCTTGTCGACCGCAGTCTTCATGTTGTCGTAAATCCCTCGCCGAGGCACGCCACCAAATGCTGCAAAAGCTCGAGCATGTGCGTCGAATAGCATCTCATGGCTCTGCGTGGGATAGGCAACCAACCAGAATGCGCGACTGGCGTTGAGTTTGACGTGGGCGACCTCGAGCCGCCGGCGCAAGCCTCCCACGAAGGCATACTCGCAGCTCCAATCAAACTGGAACGCCTCACCCGGATCGAAAGCCAACGGCACGTAAGCTTTGGTGCGTGGTGCCTGGGATTGCGTCTCGTGCCAGTGCCGCACGAAGGCGCTCACTCGTGCGTAGCTGCCGGCGTAGCCCTGTGCATGGATTGCCTCAAACATGAAGCGAGCGGTACGGCGATCACGCTTTGGCCGATGGCTGTCGGTGCGTAACCAGCAGCTCAATTGCTCCGCCCACTCATCGATGACGCTGGGGCTGATTCGCTTGGGGTAATGGGGTTCGACCGCATCGGTCTGGCGCAGCCAGCTGCGAATCGTGTTTCGGGACAGGCCCGTGCGTCGCGCAATCTCTCGCAGCGGTACCTTCTCGCGGAAATACATCCGCCTGATCTTGGCTAGCATGCCCACCGTGATCACCTTGGTATCTCCTGCTCAAAGGTTGAGCAGGACATTGAATCACGTGGGTCAATTTTCGATGAAAACTACACCCCTCAAAGGGTCAGTTCTTGGTGCACATCAACAAACGGGGGATCTGGCTGGCGACGCGGGGCGAGTAGCGTATCGCTACAACATGGTTTGTCCACCGGAGGATATCTGAATGGAATTGGCCGGTCCGAGCAAAGCGGCTAAAGGGCTGGCGGTCGCCGCCACCGTGGCGTCCGCTCCGCCTATGACGACATTGACTTCGAACCGACCGCCTGTGGCGGGCAGCGACGGAATCGTCGTGTCGATCCGCTTATCGCTGACGATGGTAAAGCTGCGCGCAAAGATCTTTGACGATGAGGACGACACCAGAAAATAGACCGCCGTCGCTGTGTTGAATCCGTCGCCAGAAATGGTGAGCTTAACGCCGTCGCTACTCGTTACCTGAGTGGGGCTGACACTTTGAATACTTGCCATGATTGACTCCTAGGGAGACGCGCCCACAACAGGGGGTAATTGAAACTTAGGCGATTCGCAGCGTTTGGGCACCTGTTAAGGGTGACAGGTCGGAGTGATTCAGCACGCGACGAAGGCGTCGTCCATCAAGAACCGCAGCGTGATCGCCGCAAACTCTTGCGGCGCTTCGATCATCACCCAATGGCCGACGTGAGGCACGATGAATCCCCACGAGTTATCCAATAACTCGAGATAACCGTAGGTTCTTGCCAGCACCGCGACTTTGTCTTCCTTTCCGCCAACGACAAGCGTCGGCGTCTTGACAGCCGCAATCTGCTCGCGCTCGTAAGTCAGTTTGGATCGGGTGATTTGCTGAATCGCCCGCCGCGCATCTTCGTTCTGCATGATCTCGTGGCGATATTGCACGAGCACGGGGTCGACCACGTGGCGAGAGCCCACCATGGCGCGCATGATCCGCTGCATCGCTTCAAGCGTGTAGTCGTAGCCTTGCAGGTTCTTGATGTACGACGGATCGGGATTCGCGATATTCAGCCCAGCGCTCCCCATCAGTACGAGCCTTTCGACGCGCTCCGGATGTTCCATCGCCAAACCGAGCCCCGTCGCCCCGCCCATCGAGTTGCCAATGACCCGAACACGATCAAGGCCAAGCGCATCGATGAATCCGAGCAGATGGCGATTACGGTTCTGTTGTGTGTATTCATACACTTCGGGTGACGGTTTTGCCGTACGGCCGAAGCCCGGCATGTCGTACGCAATCACACGAAAGTGCTTGGCGTAAGCGTCCAGACAGCCGCGCCAGTTGCCCCAGCTGTCGGCACCGGCGCCGCCGCCATGAATCAGAATCAGCGGGTCGCCTTGCCCGACATCGAGGTAATGCGTTTCGATGCCGTTCACATCGACCGTATGACTTACCGCCTGAACGTCCGCAGGCAGAGAGGGATAGCTCATGATCAAACCTTCTTTAAATTGTTAGGGAAACATCGCGTCGTTGGTGGTTGATCGTCACGCCCCATCCAGATGCATGAGCACGCCGCCCATGCCGGTCCACCACGCCGTCATTTCCTCGTAATAGACGCATTCGCCCACGCTATCTCCAGTGGTGCCGGCCATGAATGCCCACGTGGCCATCTCAAGTCCGCCGTTCCCGCCATCCTTCATGATTGCGTCGAAGGACAGTTCCGCCAGTTCAGCACCACGGCCTGAAACGACCCGCTCGATTAACGCGCGGTCCCACTCCGCATTCACGCGTCCTGAATCGGGTAAGCAGATCCAGTGCGAGAGCCCGCCCGTCGCTAGAATTGCGACACGCTCGTTCGCGGGACGCGCAGTCTCCACATACTCCCGCACCGCTTTCCCTAAAGCGAAACTGCGGGCACACGTCGGCGCCGGTGTCATCACGGTATTGATGTAGATCGGCACCACCGGCACGTTCGAGCCGCGATTGATGATCGCGTTCGGCATCGCCAGCCCGTGATCCGGCTTCACGTTCTCGACCGCAGCGAGATCGAAGTGCTTGGTGGCCGCAAACGCGACGAGTTCGGTGGCAAATTCCCGGTGCCCCGGGAACGGCTGCCGTGGCACGCCAAGATCGCCGTAGGGACACCAATCGTCAGAGATGCCGACCGCGAGCGGAATCTGGAAATCCAGCGAGAAATTGACCAGATGGTCGCTGGTGGCAATCAGGATCACATCGGGTCTGGACGCCTGAATCGCCTGTCCAATCCGGTCGATGCCGTCGAAGATGCGCTGCGCTTGCGCCTCCACCCCGTCCGCCACGCCAAACGTGTGAGAGGTGGCCGCCGCACTAACAATCTTTCCCATCGCCAAGACCTTGTTTTTGAAGAAACGGCGCAATCGACGCCGGGGCCAGTTTCAACAGCCCACGGGCGCCGAGATACTTGAACTGCAAGTTCGGATGCACATAGAGATCACGTAGCGCTCTCGCCGGATCGATCTGCAACTGCTTGCGTTGATCTGCGGGAATGCCAAATGCCTCGTGCACCTCGTCGGGCGCTTCTCGCAGCCGGGCGACCAACTCGGGACGGTGCACGAGCGCACTAATCAGCCGGTGCAGTTCCACAGGGGGGCGACGTCGTACGCTCATGGCCACGCCTTACGTTCCCACGCGCATCGGCGACGTCATCTTGCGCAGGAGCGCGAGCACGCTTTGCGCTGTAATGCGCCCGGTGCGGGGGTTCTCGGTCGGAATGTTTTCGATCGACATGGACAGCAGCGCGGCATCCGACTCCACCGTGATGGTGTGCATGTTTCGCGAAATGTCCGGATCGGCCCAGATTTCGAGCTTCGTCTGGTCGGGCCCGATCCCCGCCAGCGACAGCGCAACCACGACATTCAAATTCGCCGGGAAGCCCTTCGCCGCTTCGCGCGCCGTGCCGGCAAATATCCGGGTCTTCTCGGTGATCCCGTCGATGACGATGCCTTGCTCCGCAAGGTAGGGGGCACCCAGCAGACCCTTGACGGGCTTGCGCGTCACCATGCTCACCGACATGATTCGGCCTTCTGCCGCTGCGGTCACTGCGTCCAGCCCCAGCAATGCCCCGGTCGGAATCACGATTTGCCCGCCGTGCTCGCGCGCAATGTCGATCAGTTCATCGTTATTGAGCAGTGCGCCGCAACTGAGTACGACAACCTGCTTTCCCAGCTTGAGCGCGGGCGCGGCGATCTCCGGCAACAGATGCGCCGGTGCGCACTCGATCACGACGTCGCACATTTGCGCCATCTCGCCAAAGCTGGCGACGACGGGACGGCTCCTCAGCGTGCTGACCCACTCAGCGGCAGCTTTAACATCTCGCGCCGCGACAGCGACAAGCTCAATCCCCGGAATTCCTTCATCGAGCGCTTTCGCGATCGATTTGCCAACCGTCCCCAGTACCGCCACGCCCACTCGTTTCGTTTGACCGCTCGTATGCGCTTGCATATCTACTTTTCCTAATCCTCGAATTCACCGGCGTTATCACGGGCAGCGGCCATGGCTTCTTTTCATTGCCCCGCCGCCCGAACCAGAAGCTTTGCGTTACGACCAAGTCGCAAATGCCATTGCGCAGCCGGTGCCGGCGGGGCTGCGATAGCACGGGATGTAGTCGACCAGATCCATCTTCATGCCGTCGACCGCACCGGCCAGCGCAGACCAGCAACGGAACTCGGAATTCCCCGATTGCAGCTTTTCCAGCGGCAGTTGCGCATGAACGTCAGGGCCACCGGCGGCGAGCCGCTCAAGGAACTGCCGGTCGAACGCTTCATCGACCACAAAGTGGCTGAGCCCGCCCGTCGACATGACCACGACGCGAAGGTCTTCGCTCCACGACTCGATCTGGCGGCGGATCGACTGTCCGATGCGATAGGCCCGCAGCGGCGAGACGTTGTTGGGCGGGTAGTAGGTGTTGATGCTGACCGGAATCGACGGGTAGATCTTGTCGGTCATCAGCTTGTAATAGACGTAGCCGAAGGAATGGCTCATCGCCTGCTGATCTTTGAAGTACTTGGACTGCGCGACATCGAAGCCGTCGTCCATCATTCCGCGAATCAGGCGCTCGGCGTATTGCGACGCGACGGGATAGTCCTTGGGTTCCTGCGGATACCAGAGCTGTTGATCGAGATCGGGGTCGTACTTCCACTTCATGATCCCCGCCGGGCGATAGGGAATGGTCTCGCCCCAATACACCGATAGCGCCGGCATGTTGTCGTCGTGGAACACTTCCTTATGGTCGTCGCCAATGATGACCACGATGTCCGGGTTCACCTCATTGAGTGTCTCGGCAAGACGCGCCACTGCCGCCTGATTCTGCTGGTGACGCTGCTCGAGCTTGGCGGGCGTGATCTCGTCCAGGATTGCCGGGTCGGCCTTTTCAAGCAACTCGCCATAGCTCACCCGGGCGCCGGAGTGATCGTGCAGCACAAAGAAGTTCTGATCGTCAGTCGCGGCGCGGGCCAACCATGCGGATGGCTTCATCAAAAGGGTCGGACTATGGGAGGAACCGATGCCCATCACAATTTTTGCCATAGCGTTTTCTCTAGTATCGAATCCATTGAGTACTGTATACAGTGGAATCCGTAAGTGCCTGATAAATAAAGACTCAATATCACGGAAATATCAAATTATTGAAATTTCCGACCTTCGAGCCCTGTCAGTTACGAGTCTGGATAGTAGGAGTTCACCGCTGCCGTCAACAAACGATTTTTTCTGCGTCGGTCGTGTGCATTTCGGAATGCGTCATCGATAAGCGCCGACGCTGGAGCCCCCCACAAGTCCATCGAACTTGGTACGTCATATGAGCTATCGCCTTCCCCCCTTGTTGGCCCTGCGCGCCTTTGAAGCGTCGACACGACACCTGTCCTTCACCAAAGCCGGAGAAGAGCTGCATCTGACGCAGGGGGCTATCTCCCGGCAGATTCGGCTTCTCGAGAGTTTTCTCGGGCAAAAGCTGTTTGTCCGGTTGACGCGAAAGATCGAGATGACACCCGCCGGAGTGGAGTACTTTCGATCGATTCGACAGGCGCTCGACATCATCTCGATGGCGACTCACCGCGCCGTGCGAGACCCCCATCGCGTCGTCACGCTCGATGTGCTGCCGACGCTCGCCACGTGCTGGCTGATGCCGAGACTCGCGCAATTCACTGAAGCGCACCGGGATATCGAAGTCCGACTGATCTCGTCGATTGACCCCGTGAATCTGCACAGCGAGAAGGTGGATGTGGCCATCCGCGTTGGCAAGGTTCCGGGGCAGCGCTACGACCGGCGTGCGCCTCGCATCGATCTGGATATGACGGAGAACTGGAAGGACGTCTATGTCGAGCCGCTTTTCCCGGACGTTTTGGTGCCCGTCGTTTCCGCAGATCTCATGGACGCGGTAGGTCCCATCAACGAACCTGCCGACCTGCTTCAGTACCGTCTGATCAATACGGCGAGCCGCCGGCACGCGTGGCCGGACTGGCTGGCCTTGCACGGACTGCGTGTCCCTGATGACGCCAACCCGCTCGATTTCGGGCACTTCATCATCACGCTACAGGCGGTTAAGGACGGCAAGGGCGTGGCACTGGTGCCGAAGGCCGTGCTCGAGAACTACGAGGGACGCGACGAGTTGGTGGTGCCGCCGCTGGGCGAGGTGTCCAGCGCGGGGGCGTATCACTTGTTGATGCGCGAAGGCGCGCAGGAAGATGGCGCCGTGCGAGTACTGCGCGACTGGCTCGCACAGGAAGCCAGTCGCTTGCGTTACCAAATGAACGAGGTGGGAGAGGTGGACGAGAGGGATCAGGACACGGTCGTGGCGGCCGAGGTGCCCGCCTGAAAATCGATGCCGTGTTCGAGAATGGCGGCCGTGGATCGAACGCGGTACCACTCGGGGTGGTGTGCTACGTCGAGCACGCCGCCGGCTTCCCACTGCGTCGCCAACTTCAGCAATGCCTTGCGGAATCCGACGATAGCCGCGTCGCCTGAGCCCAGATTCTCGCGCGAGCGATCAACGATAGGCCCCATGCTTTCCTGCACCGCGGTGTCCTGCATACCGATGCCCTCGATGCCCGTCGAGCTGTGCAGACGTTGACGCAGCCGGTCGATGCCGTAGTCGGTTTCCGCCGTCACCAAGGGGCGATACGTGCCGTCGTTCATCACATCCGAATGCACGGCGCCGTGGTCCAGTTCCTCCTGACTCAGCGGGCGGTCGCTATTCCACGTCATGGTGAACACCCAGCAATTCTCGTCGTCGATGGGCGTCCACGCGTGCCCCATATACGCGCGCCCTTCCTTAATCGGCGCGATCATCGTGTAGAACGGCGCGAGGAATTGCGTTACACGCCAGTAGTACGACGTATCGCTCGCGTTGCGCCGTGCGCCGATGGCCATGCCGTAGTCGGTCGGGCGGACAAAGAACTTCGGCGCGGTGTCCGATGCCAGATAAGGAATCGCCAAGTTGGGCGACACCTGCCGCTGGCGAAATGGCCGTTCGGGATGTTCCGCGTCGAGGTGGCTGTGGAGAATGCCGACGTGGCTGGAGTCGATGCCCCCTTCCACGCCTTGCGCATAATTCGTGCGCTGCAAGCGCTTGGTGATGAACCGGAAATCGGGCGGCACCAGTCCCCATTCAAGTTCAGGTGGCCGTTCGGGCATATGTGCGGGGTCTCCCATATACGCCCAGATGACGCCGCCCCACTCGATGACCGGATAGCTCTTGATTCGCGTATCGGCCTTCATGCGCGTGTTCTCTGGCTCCGCCGGCATATCGACGATCTGACCGGACACATCGAACTTCCAGCCGTGATACACGCAGCGCAGACCACACTCCTCGTTACGCCCGAAGAAGAGGTCCACGCGACGGTGCGGGCAATAGCGATCGAGCAGGCCGATTTTTCCGTTGGTATCGCGAAACGCGACGAGGTCTTCCCCCAGCAGACGAACACGAATGGGCGGACAGTCCGGCCCGGGCAGCTCTTCCGGCATCAGGAACGGCATCCACATGCTTCGGAATGTCTTGCCCATCGGCGTGTCGGGGCCTACTCGACACAGTCGCTCGTTGTCTTCCTTACTGAACATAAGTTTTCCCTCAGAAATTGAACCGATGCTTGCCGCCTGACGCGCAGCAAGGGGCAATGGGCAAGGTCAGTCGATGAGCCCGAACAACGCGTCGCCTTCTTCAATGACGCGGTAGGTTTTGAGCGGCACAGTGCACGGCTTTTCGAGCGCATCTCCCGTGCAGATATCGAATGCCCCGCCATGGAGCGGGCAAAAAATGGTGGTGCCTTGTAGATCGCCACCCGACAACGCGACCATGCCGTGCGTGCAGAGATCCTCCGTCGCGTAGAACTTCCCTTCGACGTGATACACCGCGAGCCCGTCCTCGACCTCTTTCGGGCAGACCTGAATCACGCTCTCGCTCGGCACATCCGCCTTGCGACACAAGAAAACCTTCTTTTCCATAAGACTTGTCTTTTCCGTTCAATAGCCGCGAAATACATCCACCCGACCGGTGGGCGTGCGGCCGTGTTCGATCTCGCCAATCTTGCGCACGAGCTGTTCGACGCTTTCCCCCAGCCGCGTTTGTGCCGAGATATGTGGCGTGATGCAGATGCGAGGTTCCGTCCAAAACGGATGGTCGGCCGAGAGCGGTTCGCGCATGAATACGTCGAGCGTTGCGCCGGAGAGTTGTCCCTGTTCGATGGCCTGCAACAGATCCTTCTCGACCAGATGCTCGCCACGCGCCAGATTCACGACATGCGCGCCCTGAGCCAGCCGCAGGAATGTCTGTGCGTTCAGCACCCCACGGGTCTCCGGCGTATTGGGCAGGAGATTGATCAGGACATGCGCGCCGTCCACGAACGACGCCCATTCACTCTCGCCGCTGAAGCACTGCACCCCGTCCACTCGTTTCGGCGACCGGCTGTAGCCTCGGACATCGAAGCCAAACGACGCCAGCCGGCTGGCGACGGCGGCACCGAGGCTGCCCAAACCGAGCACGCCGACGATGAACTCGCCCGCCGCAGGTACGGCGAGCGGCTGCCAGACACCGTCGCGCTGCTGCTGTTCATACGCATCGAAGCGTCGGAAGCTTCGCAGCGTCGCGTACGTGGCGTACTCGACCATCTGCGATGCCATGCCGGCGTCTTCAATCCGGTAGATGGGTACGTCGCCGGTCACCACCGTCGGGTGTTGCGCGATGGCGTTGAAAATCCAGTCGACACCCGCCCCGACGTTGAAGATGGCTTTCAGTTCAGGGCGACGGCGCAGGACTTCAGGATCGGACTTCCAGACCAGCGCGTAATCGGCAGGAGCTACATCGGCGACGCGCCACTCACGAACGTCGGCCCCCGGCATGGCGCTTCGCAGCGCATCGATCCATGGCCCTGTGTCCTTGCCCGTCATTGCAAACAGGATTCGCATGCGGCCTCCTATGCGGACTCAGACGCGGACTCGGCGTCGGAGGGCCGCGCTTCCCGCCACTTTGCCAAGTCGACGCTGGCATCCCGGAGCACGGAAACGGGGACCTTGGCAGCCGACCTCACGAGCGCTTTGCCCGCCCGCATTTCGCGAGGCACGCCCACGGCGCTGACGCCGACGACCACGCCCGCCTGCAAGTGGAAGACGACGAACGCCCCGATGTCGGTACTGCCGCGCACGACGTTCTGCTCGCCGATGGGAACCCCGAAGGACTGGAGGCTAAAGTCGTACTGATCTGACCAGTAGCCGCTGATTTCCTCGTAGTCAGGCCCACTGCATACGATGGCTCGCCCGACATGCTCCCCGTGGGCGACGGCGTGATGCCAGTTCTCCTGACGCTCCGCCCGCCCTACCCGCGCGTTGAAGTGAAATGCCACTTCCCCGGCGGCGTAGATGTGCGCGTCGGACGTTCGCCCCTGCCCGTCGACGCAGATCCCCGACGCGCACGTCTCGAGGCCAGCGGCTTCTGCAAGGGCGACGTTCGGCACCACGCCGATGCCGACCACCACCGCATCCGCGTCGAGCGATTCGCCGTCGGAGAGTGCGAGTTGATAGCCGGACGAGCGTTCGGAAACCTCGCGGATCGATACGCCTGTGCGAATGCGCACGCCTCGTTGCTCGTGCTGCTTCACGACGAACTCGCAAACCTCGGCGCAAGTCGCGCGCGCCATCGGACGGTCCCCGGCTTCGAGTACCGTCACGTCGATTCCCATGCCATTGGCCACGGAAGCCACTTCAAGGCCGATGACGCCTGCGCCCACCACCACGAGACTGCGGATGTTCGGCAGCGCTTCTCGCAGCGCGATGGCGTCGGAAATACGGCGCAGGTAAAACACGTTCTGCATGCCCGGATGAAGCAGCGCAAGCGTGCGCAGTGACGACCCGGTCGCCAGCACCAGCGTCCCGTATCCAAGCGACGTGCCGTCGGAGAACTCGACCTGACGCGCCTCCCGGTCGATACGCTGCGCCGCATTACCTAATCGCAAATCGATGTTGTGCGCGTCGTAGAACGCGTTGTCCCGCAGCGAAATGTGGGCCGCCTCTTCTGCCTCCTGAAGCACTTTCTTGGAAAGCGGAGGACGGTCGTAGGGGGCTTCGCGCTCGTCTCCGCAAATGATGATTCGGCCGTCAAAGCCCGCCTTTCGCGCGCTTTCGGCGGCATAGACGGCTGCGATGCCCGCGCCGATGATCACCATCGGCTCATTCTCATGTGTGTTTTTCATTGCTCACCTCACGCCACCGAGCGTTGACCGCTCACATGTGCTCCGGCTTCTGAATGCCGCGCGCATGGCGATGACACAACTCGCGCCACTTGATGAGCGGCGAGTCGCCTTCGATCAGCATCTCGTCGAGCCACGCCGAATCGCGCTTGTAGAAGGTTTGCAGTGCGAGTCGCGCCTGAATATCCTGCGCGTTGAAATTCTCGAAGCCGATGGGCTTCCAGCGGTTCCAGAACTCGTGATTGAAGTGCGCGCTTTCTTCTTCCGTCGAAACGCGCTTGCCGACGAGCATCACATAAAGGTGCTTCGTTTCCGTCACGGGCACGTAGAACTCGAACTGTGTGATGTCCTGATCCGGGAAGTCGTCGACGCGCAGCCCGCACGGCATCCAGAGCGACGCGGCCGTGGTTCGGGTCGGCTTCTCCGACACGCGCTTGGTGCCGGTGACGACCACCTGACCGTCGACCTTGCCTTCCCAAATGCTCGTATGGTTGGCAAACGCGTCATAGACGCCCTTCGGTGCGCCGTCGTCCTCGTGCACCAGCACGTCGCCCGATTTCGCCAGGTGCCCGATGGGCAACGAGCGCTGCGTGTCCGGCACAAGCTCCGAGGCGCGGTGAATGTAGACGTGCAAGCCGTCGAAGCCGTTTTCGCACCCGACGCGCCAGTTCGACTCGACCTCATAGATCGCGCAGTGCAACTGCAAATCGTCGTCAAGGAAGGTCGGCGGCACGTCTTCCGCGAGCGGAGGCGCTTCAAACCCTTCGTCGCCCACGAACACGAAGATCAGGCCCTTGGCTTCCTGCACTGGATAGCTCTTCACGCTGCGCCGGCCGATGGCCTTGCTGTCCGGCGAGGCGAGGATGTCGCACAGCTTGCCGTCGTTCCACTTGTAGGTGAAGCCGTGATACCAGCAGGTGATGGTGTCAGGCGTATAGCACTCCACCTTCTCGGAGAACTTCACGCCGCGGTGCAGGCATCGGTCGCGGATCGCCTTCACTTCCCCGTCCACGCGCTTGAGCAGGATCTCCTCGCCGCATACCGTCGCCTGCGATACCTTCCCTTCGAGGACGTCGCTGGACAGCTTCACCGGATACCAGTGGTTCCGGAAACCCAGCTTGGCCGCAAGGTAATTGCGCCAGCGCGGGACCTTGTTCAACAAACTCTCGTCTACGAAATGTGCCTGTTCACTCATTGGGGGCGTCTCCAATTTATTTGTTTGCGTACTGTATGCAATGACGACTGGAATCACGGTTGCGTGCGGACGGCTCAGACGCCGCAACTCGACGTGATTGCCATCCTAGGGCGCCGTTCTACGCGCAACAAACGATTTGAAATTCACTCATGCATGAGCCTTGCGAATGTGTTGAGTGGATGTCACGGAATCCCGCGTTGACCACCGAAATCTCACTCGTTTCGTCGTAGAATCGCGGCTAACCAACCAAAACTTCAACGTCATGAGCGCCACCCGCAGAGTCGTACAGAGCGATCGGTTACGCGATCAGGTTTACCAGTTGCTCCGGGAGGATCTGCACGGGGGCGCCATTCCGGCCGGATCGCGGCTCGTTGAGTTGGAATTGGCCGAGCGGTATGGGGTCTCGCGCACGCCGATTCGCGAGGCACTCTTCCAACTGGCACGTGAAGGCCTCGTGGTGCGCACCGATCGCGGGTATTCGCTGATGACGGATACGCCACGCGATTTCCTTCAGCGCATGGAAGTCCGGCTCCTGCTCGACCCGCCGCTGGCGGAACACGCGGCAAAGTACGGGTCCGATGAGCAGATCGAAGTGCTGGCGACTGCTTATGAAAAGATGAAAAAGGCCGAGGCGGCGTCGAAGTATTCGGCGTTTGTTTCGGCGGCACACGAGTTCCGCACCGTCCTCCTCGAAATGAGCCACAACACGGCGCTGACGCGCGTTTGCGCGGTGCTGGAAGACCAGTTCCTGCTGGTGCGCAACGAACACTACAAAGACGAAGGGAATCGGGCTATTTCAGTGCATCGCGATGGGCTGTTGCTTGCCGCGATTCGTTCACGCGACGTGAAAGGCGCGGGGAAAATCGCGAAAGAGTACGTTGAGCTGCTGATTACGACACTTGCGAAGCCCGCGGAACGCGCGGCTCGAAAGCGCAGCGCGAGGACCGCATTGCCGAAGCGTTCGTAGCGCTTCCCCCCGTGTTGCCCTCAGAGTTGCATGCGGCACGATTCCGCAAGACTGGCGATATGGGTGCGCGTCTGGGCCTCGGCTGATGCCGCGTCCCGAGTCGTCAGATGTTGAGCTAAGGCTTCCAGATAATCCGCCGTCATCAAGCGGTTTCTTTCGGCTCGCAGCAGCAGTGGGCGGGCGGCAAGAAAATCATCCTCTGCGGCACTGAAGCAGCGTGCTAGTACTTGGTTCGTGCAAACGGTGGCGAGGTGTTTCTGGAGTCCGTGAACCGCACTCGCGGAAACGAATGACGAGGGTTCGCAGAGGAGCAGGCGTCTCGCCTCGTCCGCTAGCGCGGAAATATGCGCAATCTCTTTGCTGGATGCTGACTCAACAACGTTGACGACGACCACAGGGTCGAGAATCGACTTGACGTCCAATCGGGCCAGCAGCGCCGGCATCGGCATTTCGCTGAATCCGTAACCGCGCTCCAACGGCTCCAGCAGCCCCTCACGCGCCAACTGAAACAACGCCTCACGCACGGGCGTTCTGGAAACGCCGAACCGCGCGGCGAGATGCGTTTCCGTCAACCGTTGACCGGGTTGCAGCTTGCCGCGCTCGACGAGATCTCGGATCGCGTCGTAAATCCTGTCGCGCAATCGCTGCCCGACTTCCTGAGAAACTGCCATAGCCGCCGGAACCCTTCAATCAATGGCGCTCAAATGTGAGCGAAAGTGCCGTTGGCCTCACGGGTGCGTCGCGAGATTGATCGCAGTCACAGAACGTTGCCCCCCGGCAACGCGGACGTCGATCAATCTCGCGAGCGCTCTTTGCATGCCGCAATTCGTTTGCTTTCTAGTCTTGGAATTGAAGCCAATTGGCGACGCGCGTGTTGAACTGGTCTGGCGCTTCGAAATAGGCCGAGTGACCCGCGCCAGCAAGCGTCATCAATTCCGCGCCGTCAAAGTGCTTGCACACTTCCGCGACGATCTTCGGTGGGAACAGGACATCTTCCTCTCCGACGAGAAAGCCGATACGTACGCCCGTCGCTGCGATCTGCTCGGGCGAGTAAGACGGCTGGGCGCCTACGAGTGTTTTGAAGGTGTAGCGATTGAATCCGGCAATTTGCAGATACAACTGCGTCATGGCGGGCGAGCTGGCGAGGTGCGTGCGTCCAAGCACACGTTCAGCCTGCGACAGATCGCGCGTCGCGCTCTGCACCTTTGCCATTTCCGCCGCGATGGATTCAGGCAAGGTGATGCCGACCAAAGAATCGGCAATCAGTAAGGACGCAACGCGATCAGGATAGCGACACGCGAAATCGATTGCCGTGCCAGCGCCCATCGACTGCGCGACAAACGAGACGCGCTGCAAATCGAGCGAGTCCAGAACTGCGAGAAGATCGTTTGTGAACTCGGCGCGTCCGGCAAGCTCGGCGTCGGTGGATTTTCCGAAGCCTCGGGCATCCACAAGAATGACCTTGAAATCCGCTCGCCACGCGGCGACCTGATAGAACCAGCTCGCGTGATTTCCGCCCACGCCATGCAGCAGCACTACCGGTGAACCGCTGCCGTGTACCTCGTAATACAGCCGACTTTCATGATGATCTAGGTATGGCAAATTTCTCTCCCGACTTCCAAATCAATTTCCGACGTTAGTCGCCGAACCGAACCGAGACCTCACCGATCCCCTCGATGTCCGCGTGATAGGTGCTGTAGTGCTTGACGTTCACCATGGGGCCGAGTGCGCCACTGAGCACCAGTTCGCCCGCCTTGATCGGATGCCCCACCTCGATCAGTTTCTTGGCCAGCCAAAGCGCAGCGTTCAGCGGATTCCCCAGACATGCCGCCCCGCTTCCTGTCGATGCCACCTGCCGGTTCTCCTGCATGTGCATTTGGCAATTCACCAAGTCGATGTCAGGCGTGAATGGCAGCTTCCGGCCGATCACGAAGCGGCCAGACGACGCGTTGTCCGCAATCGTCTCTACAATCCCGATTTTCCAGTCTGCGATGCGGCTATCCACGATTTCGAGCGCTGGCGCCACCCATTCAATTCGCTCGAACAGGTCGGACATTTCGAGCGTTGGGTCGTCGATGTCCACACGAAAGCCAAATGCAATCTCTGCTTCGATCTTGGGCTGCAAGAGGCTCGACATATTGACGAGGCCGGCATTGACGACCGCCATGTCGTCGAACAGAACGCCATAGTCGGGTTGGTCCACGCCAAGCTGTTTCTGGACGGCAGTCGACGTGAGGCCGATCTTGCGGCCTACGATTCGGCGGCCGTCCACTTGCACCGCGTGGTCTGTGTTGCGGTGCTGGATGCGATAGGCGGCGTCGATATCGCCGCCCACGCAAGAGGCAAATGGGGCAATGGGACCGCTGGTGTATGCATCGCGCAGTCTCGACGCGATCAGTTCCTCTAGTTCGACTTCTTTCATCATTTCCTCGAAACGCGTGCGAAGCATTGAGACTGCCGTGTGCGACGTTGCCTCAATTGGAGCGGAGAGTTTTGTGCACTGTATGCAGTGTGTCAACGCGCTATGCACGCTTTGTTTGAAGCCCTTGCCCCACGTTTTGTAATGCATCCCGGTGCGAGTGCCTTCGCGAGGAGAAGCGCATACGCCGACTAGGCGACGATTTCCAGTTGCGCCTCTTGCACGGGTTGATATCGCGGCATCATGGCGCACAACGCGCAGACGATTAGCAGGGCCGCGCACGCCAGATACAGCGGCATGGCGTAACTTCCCGACGCATCGAACCCCATCCCGAACACGACCGGACCGACAGCGGAACCCGCCATGAACGAAGCAAACACCCAGCCGAAGATCTTTCCGAAGTGATCCAACCCGAAATATCGGCTGATCAAATACCCCAGCAAATCGGATTCGGCGCCAGCACCAAAGCCAAGGAGTGCCGCGCACAGATACACGGATGCCGGGGCGTTCGTTAGCAGAAGACCTGCGCAGCCGACGCACGACAGCGCAAAAATGCCAATGGCGGCGCGAGGCGCGAAGATTCGATCGAACAGATAGCCCGCCGCAACGCGTCCGATGAGCGCAGCAACCGCCAACACGGTCGTCGCGAACGCTGCCGACGAGAGCGCGACACCGCGGTCGAGCAACATAGGGACCAAATGGATTTGCGCACCGTTGATGGCCACGGCCATGAGAAATGCCGCAACGCCAACCAGCCAGAAGGCGCGACTGGCGAACGCCTGTGAGAGCGTGCGTCCCGCTGCCCCGAGTGCCCCGGTAGCACGCCCGCTGACGCCGTTCTGCGTCGGCGCTTCCCTGAGTAGAAACAGGCCCAGTGGCACGCCAATCACGATCGGCACCGCGCCCAAGAAGTAGTACCCGGCCTCCCAGCCGAACCGCTGGATCATCGCAGCGGCAATGGGAGCGGCAATAGCCCCGCCGAGTGCAACGCCGGCCATGCTGATGCCCAGCGCAAGACCGCGCGACCGGTCGAACCAACCCGAGATCACTCGCAAGTAGACGATGGTGTTCGACCCTGCGCCAAAGACGCCGATCAGGAAGAACGCCAGAAAGAACCCGGTGATTCCCCACGTCTTCACCATCAGCGGAACGGCCAAAACCGTCGCGCCATAGGTGAGCAACGACGTCACCAGCACGGTTCGAAGATGAAAACGGTCGATCAGCGCACCGACGACCGGCGTTGCGACCGCCAGACTCAGCGCACAGATGGACAGCGCGCCAGAGATCTGTGCGCGATCCCAACCTTGCGCAGTTCCAAGCGCCCGAATGAACACGCCCACCGTCATCAGAATGATCGCTGTGCTGCACACGCTCGCGCCGATCGTCGCGTAAGCGACCATGAGCCATGGTTGATTGGTGCGCGCGCCTTCTGCCGGCATCGTCGCGACTGAAGTGATATTTCCTTGTTTCATCAAACCCCTCCAAATCATCTTGATTTACTGCACTTGCTCATAATTCGACGGAATAATGCGCGCCGGAACGGATGCGCATTCCTCTCGATTTTTTAATTTCGCTACTGGTGGTCAGAAGAAAGTGCGTATCCCCGTGGCCACGGCAAATTGACGGCTGGTCGAAGACGGTGCCAGAGGGAATAAGACGGCCGATTGGGTCGCGCCGGAGGACGTCACGAAGCTCGTCCCCACGTAAATGTCGGTCCGCTTCGACAGGAATTTGTCGACGAAAAGGCTGTAGTTGGAGAGCCGCCCCGAACCTAAGGCGCTGCGTCCGTACCCGAGCGTGATCTTGAGGTCCGGCTGGAAATCGTAAATGACGTCGACCGTGCCACTGCGGATCGATTCATATTTGCCAAACCCGGCAAACGCCACGTCGGTATAGCTCAAGCCTGCGGTCCACTTCTCGGCGAACTTGTAGGAGGCACTTGCCCCATAGATGTTTTGAGAATCGACAGCAAAGGAGCGATACGGGGTAACGGTCTGGCCGAGAAACGATTTCATGCCAGCCAGCGTGGGCGTGAAGTTCACGCCGTTGATCTTGGTGCCGACAGCCGCCGCTTTGAATCGCTCGTCTGCATAGGACAGGGCGAAGCTCATTGCGCGGCCTCGGTTGTAGGTGTCGGACGTCCCACCCGGGAGTGCGTAGAGCGCAAATAGGGTGAAGCCGCCGAATGTCGGTGATCGATAGGAGGCGGAGTTGTTCACATAACCACCCGCCATATGGTCGGCATTCGCGGGGGTTTGGGAGAACGTTGAATTGAATCCCGGTGAATTGCCTAATAAGAGCACCGAAAAATCGTTGTGATGCCCGAAGGTCAGCGTGCCGTATTCCGCCTTGGACAACCCCACCCATGCGCTGCGACTAAAGAACGTATCCGATCGGAACTGCTTGCCGTTGGATAGATTGAAATAGCTCGCCAAATCGAAGACGACCTTCAGCCCGCCCCCCAAATCCTCCGTCCCCCGGAAGCCAAACACCGTATTCCAGTGATAGCTGTCGAGCATTTGCACGACACTCCCACCACCGGCATTGTTCGAGTACACGACCGCTTCATCAATTGCGCCATAAATCGTCACGTTCGACTGCGCCAGCGCCGTGCTGGATATCAGGAAAAATGCGATCAGGCCGACTGCGATTTTCTTCATCTGGATCTCCCATCCATATAGCTCTGCCCCCAGGACCCGGTTGAATAGCGGGCCCGGCCGGTTATTCGAGTGCGCTTGATCGTCTGGCCACGTACGGCAAGTGCTGGCGACGCGTGAACGCCAGCCGCGGTGACGAATTCGAGCGGTGTTTTTTGATTACGAACCGGCAGGGAGAAGGTAGGCAGCCATTTTTTTACGCACAATCGAAAAAAACGACGTGTATGCACGATGAGAAATCATTCATGCGTGGGGAGCTGGGACGGCGGCGGGGCCATCGGGGAGAGCGGTTTGAAGGATGTCGGTCACAAAAACTAAAACCCCAACATAGAACCCTACATTCATCCGCACAGAAAATTAGAAAAATCCATAATACACAACAACTTATGAAGAAAAGCACCACCCAAATAACTCTACATTCAACCCTCGAAGCTACCAACCAGTTAGGGGTAGAGCCTTCTCAAAGAGGGGAAATCAACGCAAGGAACGTCCAATGGTTGCAGTGTGAATTTCTTGTGTCAATCGACAACTTCCCTCTTGTCGGAGCGTCTGCAATCGGAGTGGTCCGAACATGGATCGATAAAAACGGATGGCTGCACCTTCAATTTCACATTAAATAATTATTCATACTATGCATTAAATTGATTGTTGTAATTTTTCTGAATTTTTTAATTATTTTTTTATGCAATCATCCTTTAGTCACCCAGCAGGAGGATATGATCGTGAGAGATGGGTTGGCATGGAAAGGAAATTCTCGCGCCGCGCGAATAATTCTTGTTTTTGTTATTTCTATAATATCGTCGAATTATATTTTTGCGAATGATAAGGACATTACCGTTAAATCACGAGATTCAGATGAAAAAGCAGAGCGCATCGTGAGCGACCTGGATAAATCGCCATCTTGTCAAAAATTCACCGCTGATGGAGCGAGGTCGTTTCCATTTAATTACCCAAAAACCATTGACGAGTTACTGGAAAATATTTTATATGCAACAAAGAGTCGAATATTGATCGACAAGATGTTGTATACGAACGATGGATTCGGAAACCTCGTTGGAAGTCTGTCTGTGCGCTATTTCGGACTTGAGTCAACCGGTGGGACGGAAGTCAATTTCTCTAAAATTAAGGATGATCGAGAGTTTTCGAGGCTTCCTGAGCCGGAAAAAAGTTCATTTATCGATGAGGTGACAACCAGCTATTCCGGCGGTTCGGGAGAGATGGATGACAGAGCGTGCTTCGGGACAATAACGGTGAATTTTCAAGAGGATTTATTCCCGTTTTCAGTGGTTGAAAGTGTTTTTGGAAAAAACTGGACGGAAATATTGCCTCAGATGCCTCCTTCAGGTGAATTCAAGCCATCCATCAACTCCGATGGCAATAAGAAATTCTCATACGACTTCTCCAATGCGCTCTTTTCGGCCAAGATGAGCGTCGGGACTGCCTATGATGGAACCATTGAAACTGTCAGAATTTTTATAAAAGAAATTAAATAATTCCGGCATAATTCATGAATATTTCCACGAGAATTTAAGCGATCATAAGAGATGCTTTTTATCTCTATCCAAGTGCTGGCGCACGAACTGTTCGTCGAAGCCTTAGCTCAGCGGGCAGTCGCAGCATCATGGGAATGATGCGCGAGCAAGGCAATGCGATCGGCGTTTCAAAGTCGGTCGCGCGATGGCAGAGCTTGGGCTGATCTGCAAACAACTGGGTAGCCACGCCTACCCATTCCACAAATTCTGCCCCCCGTACGGGAGCGCAGCGCCGAAACTGCACCACCCTAACTGCATTCGTTCTCCATCTGATACGAAACAGCTCCCGTAGCCGCGTGACGCAACCCCAGACGCGTATGTCAGTGGAGGAGAAGGTCCCGCTGTCAGGTCGAATACTCGGACATCCCCTCGCAACCAAGCAGAGTCCCTATTGAGACATCGGAATGTTCTGAATTTCAACGAGTGACCTAGAATGCGACTCTGAACGCGTGGTGCCCACATCGTTGGATAGCTAATCTGGTTCCCGTCGCGCCCCAAGCGCGACCGGGTTTGACGACCTGAACGATGTTTTCGGGCACACGGCCGCGATGTCTGCGGCTTTCGTGTGCGCAATGCCGCGCCTTCGTGTCCACGGGCGGGTCTGGATTGGGACACCTTCGGGTGTGCCGCCTAATCCGAATCATCAGCGGTTCGTCAACCTAGTCCAGTGCCCGCCCACCCCTGCGCAATGCAGCGGGTGGCGGGGTCCAAGAATTGACTAGATCGAGGTTCCCCGCATGACTTCTCACGCTTCCGCAATTTCCCTATCCCACACGTCGGCCGACAAGCTCAGCACACTCTCCGAACGCATCTTCGCTCTCGCGGTATGCACCACGGATAGCGGCAAGGAGATTCCAGCCAGATTCCTGATCGCGATGTTCGGCGAGCTTGGCGAACTGGCTACAGAGCTCGTTGGCGAGTGTCGCAAGTTGAGGGCCAACGCACCGGCTTCGTAGTCCCGAGGCTGGATATCGGCATGTCGCGGGGATCCCTCGCCGCAGACTGTCGCGGATCAAAACGCTGCACCAGGGCATGTGAATTTTTACAACAGGAATGCTAAGGGCTCCCACGTAGGGAGCCCTTTGTTTGCCGGCGCAAACCAGAGCACCTCAATCGGCCGCGCTAACGGCGGCAGACGCGTCCTCGGCGTACTCTTGACTAGACAGTCAGATTCCCGTCCAAAATCGCCCTGCCAACTCTTAGCCAGAGGCGGTGGGGTGCTCAACTCACCAATTCATGCATTACCGAGATCACCGTCATAAGCTCGTTAGTTTGGGCAATTTCCCAGCACTTTGGCGGGCATACTTCCCGTCGCTATTTGTGGTGCTGTCGTATTTGCGTATGAGCGAGATCCATGGCACGGTACTAGGCTGTCGCGCTCGAAGCGGCGTCACAAACGAACTGACTATCCAAAGTGCGCTAGACAATGACAGTGAATAAATTCTTGGCAGCAGTCGCCATGGTATCGAGCGGTCTTTTCGTTTGGAAATCACAACAGCAGCCCCGCTGGGATGGGGCATTTCCAGTGAGACGAGCGGTCATCTCGAAAGACACCGCCGGTGGCATCGTTCGCGACACTGCGACGAATGGGAAGCTCCTTTTCACGTTGGCACTCGGCGACGATTGTCTGTTCCTCTCGGGTGATGATTGGGAGCGAGTGGATAAGAAAGATGCTGCGTCGACGACGGTTCCCGTGTTTTGTCGCAACAAAGGCTCCGGCTGGACGGATTTGTCCCTCTTAGTTTGTAACGAATTCGTTTCGTCGGCCCCACTCAAAGGCTGGTAAGACCTTCAACCCGATGGAATACACGTCACACCGGGCAAAACAACGAATAGCTCGCGCAAACGATTAATCATTGAACAGACTGATGAATTACGCTCTACCACCGAAGAAACCAAGGCTCTCAGACCAGTGCAAACGTCAGAGTGGCTTTTCTGCACCCTGTGGAGTGAGTCTTTCCTCAACGAGAAAACACGCAGGCCCGCTTCGCGGGACTCGATGTGGCACAGATTCATGTGGCGGGTGTCGGCTGAAACAGAGGTCGAAGTTCGATTCATCAAACATGAACTTCGCGCCAAGTGCGCAGACGTTAGAGCTCGCCCAGGAGCTGCTTGTACATGCCGACAGTCTTCTGACCGCGAGGGTCTATCGTTGCAAACCTTAGCGAGTCAACCTGTTTAGATAGAGCATTGTCGACATATATGCCCCCTTAGCCGAAATCCAACCGGGGCATTCAAATTTTCCTATGCGCCCAATTTGCGGCTTGTCCCATAGACCGTTTGTCGTCCTTGGGATATATCTGTTCGCCTTATTTCAAGACAATCGGTGGCGAAAGCACGCGCAGGTACTACTTGCTGGTGGGAGATCGTTCTACCGCTGACGGGATTGTTATCGACGGTGACGCCTCAATGACGCTAGACGGTACACCCGTGACCTATGTCGGCGCGAGAGTCTATTGCCCGGTCTGTAAGTCTGAGGGCGTCATAGTTCAGCAAGGCAGACGACTTCCCTCATTCGACATCAAAGGACGAGAGGCGGCCCTCAATGGTGATCTGTGCGTGTGTAGGTGTGAGAGGCATCCGCAGATGCTTGCCTCGCACAATCGCGCGTATGTTGAGCTTGACGAGCACTCAGTGGCCAACAATGTGGCCGGCAATGCCGTTGAGGCGAATGAAGCCAAGCAGGTTCACTCAGCGCTAGACAAAATCTATTCCCGCCGAATCTACGTTTGGGATAGCTCGACAGGTGAGGCGCTAAAACATCAAGCGTTCGTGGCGGATGTGGGTGGAGGAAGACAATTAGGCAAGACCGACAATGACGGTTACGCAACGATTGAGACGCGTGATTCGCAAGCTTTTCGTATTCACATCCTCTTCTCGTCTCCTAAACGCAATCTCGAACACGCCCAATAGTCGAAAATGACCGATTACCGGATTGAACATTGGACTTCTGGACAGACTGTCCCTGATGGCACCGACGCCGAAACCATATCAGTGTCTGTAAACAATCGCGCAGCAACGCGCCAAACGATCATCACGCAAGTGCGGCGACGCGGAATGCACTTCATCGAACGTTCGGACTGGGCTGCACACAAGGCGAGAACCGAACGGATGCAGGCCGACTGGAACTACGCCCAGCTCGCGATTCATCACGCGGGACGAAGTTTCGGTTGCGGCCCAGGTGCTCTTCAATTGCAGGAGATTCAGCAAAAGCAAATGGGGAATTCCATTGTCCCTAGTGACGACATTGGGTACCACTACGCACTAGATTGTTTCGGGAATATTTTTGAAGGGCGCGACATTCGATTCAAAGGCGAACACGTTCGACGCTACAACACGGGGGTAATCGGTATCGTTCTGCTAGAGAACCTAACCGATGATCAGGAAGGAAACGATATCGTTTCAAAAGTCCGAGGTGCGTTCGGCACGCTTGGTTTCAAGAACCGGCCCCGAGCGCCAGACAGGCAAGTGCAGTCATTGGGGGCGTTGGTCGATATCTTGCGCGAGTATTTTCATATCAACACACTCGGTGGTCATCGTGAATTCCCGGGACAATTGGGTGACGGAAAGATTTGCCCCGGCAACGTGGGATTGGATGTCGTAAAGAGTCTGCGCAGTTCGACCGGGCTGGGAGCGCCATGACATATTCGGAGAAAAGAAGAGCGGTTGTCGTGGTGATTCTTGCCCTACCGATCGCGTTCACATTGATGTTCGTCGGCTACGTGAAGACGTATCTCGATCACGAAGAGCAAACGACCCTCTTTATCAAGTATTTCCCAACGCTGAAAATGCAGTTTTACGATCCATTTGCCAACGAGGGTGAGGACATTCCGATTGATAAGCTGTCGACGCGAGCGCGCGAAGAATTTGCGAAATACTGCAAGTATCGATTCGGTGTGGTTGACACCGCCACTCCCGCGCTCGACGCGTGCAAAGCACAGATTCCAAACTACCTGAAGTCAGTTTCATAACGGGGTACCCGGACCGAGCCCCTTGAGTCCTCGTTGCTCGGGGACTACTTACCGCGGGTCCGTCCCCTTCAGACGACCCCGAATGGGGCAAGGCGGGAGAGGGAGGGACGTCCCGGCATTCGATAATCCCGCCAGAGACCCAACGGATAGTAACGAAGCTAGTAAACGCACAAAGGGCTCCCACGCGGGGAGCCCTTTGTTTATCTGTGGCGGAGAGACGGGGATTCGAACCCCGGATAGGTTATTAACCTATACACGCTTTCCAGGCGTGCGACTTAAACCGCTCATCCATCTCTCCTGAAGAGTCGCGCATTATAGCAGGTCGCCGGGAATATCCTACCCCCTTTCGCCACAACCCCTTCAAAATTTATTCCTTACGGGCGTCGCAGGTGGTCCACCAGATGCTCGTCCCGCTCGCTCGGGCGCCCGCCCAGCAAGCTGAACAGGATCGCCACGGCGAACCCGACCGGCACGCCGAACGCCCCGGCCGCTATCGGATCCACGCCCCACCAGCGGGCGCCCGCGAACCCCGTCAGCCTCGTGAAGAACGGATACGTCGTCATGATGTAGTACACGCACACCAGCAACCCACTCACCATCCCGGCCGTCGCGCCCAGCCGCGTCGTTCGCTTCCAGAACACCCCCAGCACCAACGCAGGGAACAGGCACGACGCGGCCAGCGAGAACGCCGCACCCACCAGAAACAAAATATTGCCCAGCTTCAACGACGTCACGTACGACGCGAACATCGCCACGCACAGCAACAGAATCTTCGACGTCGTCACCCGCTTCTGGCTCGACGCATGGCGATCCACCATGTGGAAGTACACGTCGTGCGACAACGCGTTCGCGATCGTCAGCAACAACCCGTCCGCCGTCGACAGTACCGCCGCCAACGCGCCCGCCGCCACCAATCCCGAGATCACATACGGCAGCCCCGCGATCTCCGGTCCGGCCAGCACGAGCATGTCCGGCTGCATCCAGATTTCGCCCCACTGCACCACGCCATCCCGATAAACATCCGAAATATCCAGCTGCACGGGCGTTGCGTGCCGCCACTGCATCACCCATCCCGGTAGATTCTCGTATCGCGCCCCGACCAGATGCAGCAGCACGTCGTACTTGAGCATCACGGCCAACGCCGGCGCACTCACGTACAACAACGCCACAAAGAACAACGTCCAGCCCACCGAGCTACGCGCCCCCTGCACCGTCGCCGTTGTGCCGTACCGCGTGAGAATGTGCGGCAAGCTCGCCGTGCCGATCATCAGGCACACCATCAACAACAGGAAATTCAATCGCTGAGAACTGCGCGTCGTCTCGTCGCGCGCCGGGAATGGCTCCGTCATCGCGTGCGGCGGCTCACTGCGCTCCGCATACTGATTGCGCAACTCCAGCCATTGGTTCTGCGCATCCCCCACGTCGCGCGGAAACGCATCCAGCTTCGCTTCCAGCACCTTCACATCGCGAAGCGGCCCGTTGTGGCGCTTCGTATCGAGCAACTGGCGCTCCAGCTCTGCACGCTCGGTGTAGAAGCTGTCCGGCAGACCGTCCAGCCGGCGTTGCATCTGCTCGCCCTGCTCCCGGTAATAATCACGCACCTCTCGCTCGGGAATCGACTGCTGAATCTCTCGCTCCAGCGCCTCCACCTTCGCCAGCGCCTGCCCGTAGCTGAACTGCGGAAACCAGCCATGTCCCGTCTGGTGCCCGATCATCGCCGTCGGCACCAGAAACGCCGTGATCATGATGATGTACTGCGCCACCTGCGTCCACGTCACCGCGCGCATCCCGCCGAGGAACGAGCACACCAGAATGCCCGCCAGCCCAAAGAAGATGCCGATGGTGAATTCCACGCCGATAAAGCGCGACGCGATCAACCCCACGCCCTGAATCTGCGCCACCAAATAGACGAACGAACACAGAATCGTCGAGAACACCCCCAACGCCCGCACGACATTGCTGTCGTAACGCGTGCCGAGAAAGTCGGGCACGGTGTATCGCCCCATCTTGCGAAGGTACGGCGCCAGCAGAAACGCCACCAGACAATAGCCGCCCGTCCATCCCATGACATACGCCAAGCCGTCGTAACCCGACACGTACAACGAACCCGCCAACCCCATGAACGACGCTGCACTCATCCAGTCGGCCGCGCACGCCATGCCGTTGAACACCGGTGGCACGCGGCGTCCTGCCACGTAGTACTCCGTAGCATCTGACGTTCTGGAAATCAGTCCGATCACCGCGTAGACGGCAATGGTCACGAACAGAAACGCGTAACCGATCCATACACCCGGCCCGTTGACCCGCTCAAGCAAGCCGATCATCAGCACGAACGCGAAGAAACCCGCCGTGTAATACAGGTAGTAGCGCAGCAGCCTGCGCGTGTAACTCATCGGGAAGTCGGCGCCGACGTGGCGCGAGAAGTCATACGAGAAGAAGCGGAAGCAGTGCCCTGCGCGCCGCCGGACATGCCGGAAACCGCCGCATCACCAAGCCCGAGGCTGTCACTGTGTGCGCGGCGCAAAGTTTGCAGGTCAGCGCGATATCGTGCGTCGTTACGACGCTGGACCAACGCATAGATGACGATTAATCCGATATCGATCAGGATCGAACCCTGCGCGCCCATGTAGAACGGCAACGGCCAGCCGGCGAATCGCACCGACATCCATTCGCGCGCCCAGAACTGTGGAACGAACGTCACCACGAAGCCAATCGTCATCAGCGCCGCCACCAGCCACAACGTGCGGTGCCAGTGACGCGCCGCAATCGCAGCAGCTTCTCGATGCCAATGCGAATCGCGTGGCAAACCGTCCGTCAGTGCGGACGTTGCTGACAGATCACTAGCATCGGTTTTCGGGGGATTCACCATCGACGCACTCCGGCGTTCCGCAACACCGACGTACCGCCAGCACGCAGCGGAAGACTCATCATCGCCATGTTCCGAGGTGCAGCAATGTCTACGCGCCATGGGCGCTCACGGGGCCCGTCAAGTCCTGACGGAACCCCACAGACATTGCTTCGAGGAAGTTGTCTCGGCTTTCGCAGCCTGCGGCACTGTGCCCGGATCAATCTCCGCGACACAGTTGCCGCAGCCAACTCACTGCGCTTGCTTCAACTGATCGAGAATCGCCGGGTTTTCAAGCGTGGAGGTGTCCTGCGTGATCTCCTCGCCCTTCGCGATCACGCGCAACAGACGGCGCATGATCTTGCCCGAACGCGTCTTCGGCAGGTTGTCGCCGAAGCGGATGTCCTTCGGCTTGGCGATCGGTCCGATCTCCTTGCCCACCCAATTACGCAGTTCGAGCGCCAGTTGCTTGGCTTCATCCCCGGTTGGGCGCGAACGCTTGAGCACCACGAACGCGACAATCGCCTCGCCCGTCGTGTCGTCCGGACGGCCCACCACCGCAGCTTCCGCCACGATCGGATTCGCCACCAGCGCCGACTCGATCTCCATCGTGCCCATGCGGTGACCCGAGACGTTCAGCACGTCGTCGATACGCCCCATGATCGTGAAGTACCCAGTCTTCGCATCGCGAATCGAACCGTCGCCGGCCAGATAGATCTTCCCACCCAGCTCCGGCGGGAAGTAGCTCGACTTGTAACGCTCCGGGTCGCCCCAGATCGTACGAATCATCGACGGCCACGCGCGCTTGATCACGAGCATGCCGCCCTGACCGTTCGGCACGTCTTGCCCGGTTTCATCGACAATCGCCACGTCGATCCCCGGCAACCCCAGCGTGCACGAACCCGGCACCAGCGGCGTCGCGCCCGGCAGCGGCGTGATCACATGACCGCCAGTCTCCGTCTGCCACCACGTATCGACGATCGGGCAACGGCCGCCGCCAATGTTCTCGTAGTACCACATCCACGCTTCCGGATTGATCGGCTCACCAACCGACCCGAGAATGCGCAGCGACGACAGATCGTATTTCTTGGGATGCACGTCCGGCGTCTGCTCGGCCGCCTTGATCAGCGAACGAATCGCCGTCGGCGCGGTGTAGAACACCGACACCTTGTGGCGACCGATCATTTCCCAGAAGCGCCCGGCATTCGGATACGTCGGCACACCTTCGAACACGACCTGCGTCGCACCGACCGCGAGCGGGCCGTAAGCGATGTACGTGTGGCCGGTAATCCAGCCGATATCCGCCGTGCACCAGAAAACGTCGTCCGGTTTGATGTCGAACGTCCACTGCATCGTGAGCGACGCCCACAGCAGATAGCCGCCCGTGCTGTGTTGCACGCCCTTCGGCTTGCCCGTCGAGCCCGACGTGTAAAGGATGAACAGCGGATGCTCCGCGCCCACCCACTCCGGCTCGCACTGATCCGATTGCGTCGCGACCAAGTCTTGCAGCACGTGGTCACGGCCCGCCTGCATCGCCACATTGCCGCCGGTACGACGGTAGACGATCACCGACTTCACGTGATCGCAGCCGCCCATCGCCAGCGCCTCGTCGACGATGGCCTTGAGCGGCAGCGCCTTGCCGCCACGCATCTGCTCGTCGGCGGTGATGATCGCCACGGCGCCGGCGTCGATCGCGCGCTCGTTCAGCGATTTGGCCGAAAAGCCACCGAACACGACGGAGTGCGTCGCGCCGATGCGGGCGCAGGCCTGCATGGCCACGACGCCTTCGATCGACATCGGCATGTAGATCACAACGCGGTCGCCCTTCTTCACGCCCTGAGCCTTGAGCGCGTTCGCAAAGCGGCTCACGCGCGCCAGCAGGTCGCGGTAGGTGACCGGGGTCACCGTGCCGTCGTCGGCTTCAAAAAGAATGGCGTTCTTGTCGCCCAGACCGGCTTCGATCTGGCGGTCCAGACAGTTGTACGACGCATTGAGCTGACCATCTTCGAACCACGTGTAAAACGGGGCGTTGGTCTCGTCGAGGACTTTGGTGAACGGCTTGTGCCAGGCCAGATTCTCGCGCGCCTGACGCGCCCAGAATCCCTCGTAATCCTTCTCGGCCTCGGCGCACAGCGCCTCATAGGCGGGCATGCCGGAGATGTTCGCTTTGGCGACAAGCGCCTGCGGCGGCGCGAAAATGCGCTGCTCCTGCATTACCGATTCAATTGCTGCCATGAGTTGTCCCCTCTTATGGATATGCAAAAACGATTGCAATCAAGCCAAAACAAATCGCTAACGCCACATTAAGACGAGCGACTTACTAACGCCTTACACTGGTGCACCCGCGTGACGTCTCTCGCGTGCGGGACTCACGCAAGCGCGTCACTGCGGTGCAGCAGACCGTGGCGTATTCGCTACAATCCTACCCGCATCATCCCTATCCCGCCAACCCCGGACTCGCCCGGAGCGCCCGTGAATTCGACCTCTTCGTCCCAATCCACGCCTTCAGCCCACGCGTCGACATCGTCGACCGACCGGCTGTTTGCCCGCTTTCCGAGTTTCGCGCTGGCCCTCGCCATGACCTTCGTCGGCACCAATGTCGGCATCGGCAAAACCATGGTCGCCGTCATGCCCGTGGCCGCCTTCGCCCTCTGGCGCTTCGTGATCGCCGTCATCGCCCTCGCCCCGCGTTATCGCCCGGCGAGAATGCGGCTCGTCACCCGGTCGCAATGGCGCAACCTTTTTGTGCAAACGTTCTTCGGGACGTTTCTCTTCACCCTGCTGATGCTCTACGGCGTGCGTCAAACCACGGCGACCGCCGCCGGGGTGATCACCGCCACGCTGCCCGCCTGTGTCGCCCTGCTGTCATGGGCCGTGCTGCGCGAGCACCCGTCGCGGCGCACGCTGGTAAGCATCGGGCTGGCGATCCTCGGGGTGGCATTGCTGAATCTTTCTCGTGGCGACGCTCACGGGGCGGGCAGTGGCAGCGGCTCCACCGGCAACGCATGGCTGGGGAATTTGTTAGTGCTCGGCGCCGTGGTGTGCGAGGGGATTTACGTGATCGTCTCGAAGCGCCTCGCCTCGGAACTCTCGGCCATCGATATCTGCGCGTACACCCATCTGCTCGGCGGGGCGATGATGCTGCCGCTCGGCATCGTGGGGTTGATGGCCGTGGATTACTCGGTACTCACGCCCGGCCACTGGGCCCTCATCGTCTGGTACGGGCTCGCCGCGAGCGTGTTCTCGTTCTTCTTGTGGATGCGCGGCATTCGCCACGTGAGCGCCCAGCTGGCGGGCGTTTTCACCGCTATGGTGCCGGTGGCCGCCACGGCCTACGGGGTCGTGTTTCTCGGCGAACAGTTGACGTTCACCCAAGGCGCAGCGCTGGCGCTGACGGTCTCGGGCGTCGTGCTCGCCGCCATGCCGGGCGCAGGCGCCAGCAAGAAACTGGCCGCGGCACCCACGGATAAGGGCGGCTCGCCCGGCAAGACGTTGTAAAATGCCGCCGGTGTCGGATTTCGCCTCGCGAATCCGACCGGATGCTTTGATTTGATGTTGATTTGATAATAATGGCCTGCGGCTTCGGGCGCAGGCGAATGTCCCCCACTTCGTCAAGATTGCCATGTCGACTCCCGGCCGCTCCTCCGACGCGCCGATGCGCCCGCTGCCCCGCATCATTTTCTTCAGCCGCTGGCTGCAACTGCCGCTCTATCTCGGCCTGATCGCAGCGCAAGGCGTCTACGTCTACAAGTTTCTCGCCGAACTCTGGCACCTCGTCACCCACGCCGCCAGCTTCGACGAAACGCAGATCATGCTGGTCGTGCTCGGCCTGATCGACGTGGTGATGATCTCGAATCTGCTCATCATGGTGATCATCGGCGGCTATGAGACCTTCGTCTCCCGCCTCGGCGTGGAAGGCCACCCCGACGAGCCCGAATGGCTCGATCACGTGAACGCCGGCGTGCTCAAGGTGAAGCTCTCGATGGCGCTCATCAGCATCTCGTCGATCCACCTGCTCAAGACGTTTATCGATGCGTCCCAGCAAACGCCGCACACGATCATGTGGCAAGTCATCATCCACATCTCGTTCCTGCTTTCCGCCGTCGTGATGGCCGTGGTCAACAAGATGACCAACGACAGCCACGCCCCGGCGTACGCTACCCCCCAAGCTGTACCGGCTGTACCGAATAACAATACCCACTAAATCCTCACCAAGTCCCCACTAAGTCGAGAGCCGTTTCATGTCTACCGTCATTAAAGAAGACGACGTCATTCAGAGCGTCGCCGGTGCCCTTCAGTACATCAGCTACTTCCATCCGGACGATTACATCCAAGCGCTGGGCCGTGCCTATGAGGCCGAAGAAAGCCCCGCCGCCAAGGATGCCATCGCACAGATTCTGACCAACAGCCGCATGTGCGCCGAAGGCCGCCGCCCGCTGTGTCAGGACACCGGTATCGTGACCGTCTTCGTGAAGGTCGGCATGAACGTGCAGTGGGATGCCAAGCGCAGCCTCACGGACATGATCAACGAAGGCGTGCGTCAGGCTTACATGCACCCCGAGAACGTGCTGCGCGCCTCGATCGTTGCCCCGCCCGAAGGCGGCCGCAAGAACACGAAGGACAACACGCCCGCCGTCATCCACTACGAAATCGTGGAAGGCGACAAGGTCGACATCACGGTCGCAGCCAAGGGCGGCGGCTCGGAGAACAAGTCGAAGTTCGTGATGCTCAACCCGTCCGACTCGATCGTCGACTGGGTCGTGAAGACCGTGCCGACGATGGGCGCCGGCTGGTGCCCGCCGGGCATGCTCGGCATCGGTATCGGCGGTACGGCCGAGAAGGCCATGGTCCTCGCGAAGGAATCGCTCATGGACCCGATCGACATCCATGACCTGATCAAGCGCGGCCCGCAGAACTGGAACGAAGAGCTGCGTATCGAGCTGTTCGAGAAGGTCAACGCCCTCGGTATCGGCGCGCAAGGCCTCGGCGGCCTCGCCACGGTGCTCGACGTGAAGATTCTCGACTACCCGACGCACGCCGCGTCGAAGCCGGTCGCCATGATCCCGAACTGCGCCGCCACGCGTCACGCGCATTTCACGCTCGATGGCTCGGGCCCCTCGTTCCTCGCCGCCCCGTCGCTCGACGCCTGGCCGAACGTGCACTGGGAACCGAACACTGAGACGAGCAAGCGCGTCGACCTCGACACGCTCACGCCGGAAGAAGTCGCCAGTTGGAAGCCGGGCCAGACGCTGCTGCTCTCGGGCAAGATGCTCACGGGCCGCGACGCCGCCCACAAGCGCATCGCCGACATGATCGCCAAGGGCGAGCCGCTGCCGGTTGACTTCAATGGCCGCGCGATTTACTACGTGGGCCCGGTAGATCCGGTGCGTGACGAAGTCGTCGGCCCGGCCGGTCCGACCACGTCCACGCGCATGGACAAGTTCACCGACATGATGCTGTCGAAGACGGGCCTCGCGGTCATGATCGGCAAGTCGGAACGTGGCCCGGCCGCCATCGAAGCGATCAAGAAGCACAAGGCTGCGTACCTGATGGCCGTGGGCGGCGCCGCTTATCTGGTGTCGAAGGCGATTCGCGCTGCACGCGTGCTGGCCTTCGAAGACCTGGGCATGGAAGCCATCTACGAATTCGACGTGAAGGACATGCCCGTCACCGTCGCGGTGGATTCCACCGGCGTGTCGGTGCACCAGACCGGCCCGAAGGAATGGCAAGCCAAGATCGGCAAGATTCCGGTCGCAGCGGCGTAATACAGCACCACTGAACGCGGCTCATTCGGCTGAACACCGCCGGATGAGAACGCGGTAAGTGTTGCTGTGAAAGGCCCGGCACCGTCCGGGCTTTTTTTTGCCCCATACATAGGCATGCTCGCGGCCTGAAACGGGGCCGAATTCAACGCGAATAGATCGCGTTACCATTCGTGTCTCGGTTCACGAAAAGCCTTGCAGGGCTTGGCTTTCCGAGCTTTTCAGGCTATCGTTCAACCGCTTGCAAATTGCACAACTGCATATAGGGATCCGAAATGAAAGGCGACAAGAAAGTCCTCGAACTCCTCAACGCTCAGCTCACCAACGAACTGACCGCGATCAACCAGTACTTTCTGCACGCCCGCATGTACAAGCACTGGGGTCTCGACAAGCTCGGCAAGCATGAGTACGACGAGTCGATCGGCGAGATGAAGCATGCCGACAAGCTCATCGAGCGCATTTTCATGCTCGACGGCCTGCCGAACCTGCAAGACCTGCACAAGCTGCTCATCGGCGAGAACACGGAAGAGATTCTGGCTTGCGATCTGAAGCTGGAATACCTCTCGCAGAAGACCTGCAAGGAAGGTGTGGCGCACTGCGAAACCGTGAAGGACTTCGTCTCGCGCGAAATCTTCAACGAAATCCTGCACGACACGGAAGAGCACATCGACTGGCTGGAAACGCAGATCGAACTGATCGCCAAGGTCGGCCTGCAAAACTACCAACAGTCGGGCATGGCTTCGTTCGAAGACTGAGCGGTATAGAGAGTTTCGCGCGACACCCGTTGGCAAGCATCGACACAGCGTCGGTGAATACCGCCCAACGGGCTTTGCGCTAGAATTCCGGGGCCGGCCATTTGCCGGCCCTTTTCTGTTTACCATGCCCTCCAACGCGCCGATTGGCGTCTTCGATTCCGGTCTCGGCGGTCTCTCGGTCCTTCAGGCCGTGCGCGCCCTGCTCCCCCACGAGTCGCTGCTCTACGTGGCCGACTCCGCCTTCGCCCCCTACGGCGAACGTCCCGACGCCTTCATCGCCGAACGCAGTCTCGCCGTCGGCCGCTGGCTGCGCGAGCGCGGCGCTAAAGCGTTTGTGGTCGCGTGCAACACGGCCACCGCACATGGTGTCACCGCCCTACGGGCCGACGCGCCGTGGCCAGTCGTGGGTGTCGAGCCGGGTATCAAGCCAGCCGCCGCTGTGTCGCGCACCGGCGTGATTGGGGTGCTGGCCACGGCCGCCACCCTGCGCAGCGCCCGTTTCGCCGACTTGCTGGCGCGTCACACGGCGCAAGGGCAACGCTTTCTCTGTCAGCCGGGGCACGGTCTGGTCGAATGCATCGAAGCAGGCGATGTCGACTCGCCCGCCGTCATGGCGTTGCTGGAACGCTACGTCGCGCCGATGGTGGCGCAAGGCGCCGACACGCTGGTGTTGGGCTGCACCCACTACCCGTTCCTGATTCCGGCCATCCGGCAGCGGTTCGGCACGGCGCTCACGCTGATCGACACCGGCGCGGCCATCGCGCGGCAGTTGCAACGCCGTCTGGAAACCGACGGTCTCTGCGCACCGCGCGACCCCGGCGCCAGCGGGAACATGCAATTGTTCACGACGGCCAATGTTCAGGCGCTTCAGACGATGGCGGACCGCTTGCTCGTCAACCCGCCGGTCGCCCAGATCGTCGAAATCGGACAAATCGACGGGACGGCGTGGCCCCGGATCGATGCACCAGCCAAAACGGGCTCGGCGCTCGCCAACTGAGATTTTGCGGCGGCGAATGCCGGTCATCGGCCGCTGCCGCCCGTCCCACGGGCTTCTGCCCCACGCGTCGCCCGACAAACCTTCCCATAATTCCCAACTGTTTAGCCCGATTCAAACACCCGTATATCCATGAGCGTGCTATGGGATAGGGTATTTAGGCTTGCAAAATCTGATCGGTTAAATAATAATTATTCTCATTAGTGTTACATTTTGACGTTTTCATCATGATCGTTTGCGTCTGCAAATCCGTCTCCGAGCGCCAGATCAAGGCCTGTCTCGACGCTGGCGCCACTTCGATGGAAGATCTCCAGATCGACCTCGGCGTGGCCCTGTGCTGCGGCAAGTGCGGTCCGTTCGTTCAAGAAATGGTGGCCGGTGCGTCGCCGTGCTGCGGCCGCTCGTGCGGTGGCTGCTGCCAGTCCGCCTGCGACGTCACCACGACGACCACGACGGAAGTCGTCGTTATGCAAGAACTCGCGTTGGCAGCGTAATTCAGCGTTCGCGCCCGCCTCTGATTCATGAGCGCCGGGTAGCGCCTGTAACGTGTCATCCGGTAGGATTTCGCCATTGCGACAGGGCAACAACGTCGCGACGGCAAGGGAGCCAGCCAGGCGTCTCGCATGCGGTCAACCGCATCAGGCGGCCATGCGCCAGCCAGCGATTCGCGTCACCCACGGAGGTGTCAAATGGAACTCCTGATTGGCTTTGTCTCAACGTTATGCTTATCGTTCTTCCTGTTTCGAAGGTGAGTGCCCGGCAATCTCTCGGTTCACTGCTTTCGCGACATTCGCAGTTTTCGCCGACCGCGCCCCTTGGCGCGGTTTTCCTTTGATCGCACGTCCGGCCTTTCCGAACTCCCGAGTTCCGCACACCGCGCTTCTCTCACCGTTCACCGCCGCAATTAGCGTACCCTAGCCGTTACCATGTCGACCGTGCCCCCTACGACCCTCGCGCTCATGCCGAGCCGCGATCCGTTGATGTCGCCGCGAGCTATCGCGGTCGCCACAGCGATCGTAGTCGTCCATATTGCCGCCCTGATCGGGCTTTCGTTGATGCACAACGAACCCGAGAAGGCAACGATCGAGCCGACGACGTTTACCGCGACGATCATTCCGCTCACCCCTGCGCCCACGCCGCCGCAACCGGCGCCGCCCAAGCCGCAACCCGAACCGCCCAAGCCGAAGGTCGCGCCGCCGCCGCCCAAGCCGCGCGTGCAGCCGCAAAACGCCATCACGCAAAAGGCCGAGCCTGTTGCACCGCCGGCCCCGGCCGAGCCGACGCAGAACGCTGCCCCAACACCACCCGCACCGCCTGCACCGACGCCGGCCCCCGCACCGTCGGGCCCGATCGAAGGTCTGGCCGTCAAGTGCGACGAGCCGCGTGTGGTCTATCCTACGCAATCACGACGCGTTGGCGAGGAAGGCACCGTTACGCTGCGTCTGGTGATCGATACGCGTGGCGTGGTGTCGACGGCCAATATCGTCAAGTCGAGCGGTTTCCCCCGTCTCGATCAGGCGGCCCGCACCGCCGCGCTGGCGATGCGCTGTGCGCCCCCGATGCAGGGCGGCCGCGCGGTGGAAGCAGCAGCGACCAAACCGTTTAATTTCAATCTCAACGATTAACGTAACGATTCACGAACTGGATCTCCCGAGGAACGCAAAATGCAAGAGTATGGTTTGAGCCACGTCTGGGCGCAGGGCGATTTCGTCACCCGTGCCATCGCGATCGTGTTGTTGGTGATGTCGGTGCTGTCCTGGACGGTCATCCTCATCAAGGGCACGCAGATCTTCCGCCTGAGCCGCCTCACGCGCACGGCCGAGCCGGACTTCTGGCATTCGGAGAACTTCACCGCCGGTCTGCAAAAGCTGGGCGAATCGTCGGGCAGCAACAACCCGTTCCTCGCCCTTGCACTCGCCGGTCAGGACGCCGCCGAACACCACCGCCAGAGCCAGCCGCACCTGCACGACAAGATGGACGTGAGCGACTGGATCACGCGCGCGCTGAAGAACTCGGTGGACGACACCGTCTCGCGCCTGCAAAGCGGTCTGGCCATGCTGGCCTCGATCGGTTCGACCTCGCCGTTCGTCGGCCTGTTCGGCACGGTGTGGGGTATCTATCACGCCCTGCTGGCCATCGGCGCGTCGGGTCAGACGACCATCGACAAGGTGGCCGGCCCGGTGGGTGAAGCCCTGATCATGACGGCCTTCGGCCTGTTCGTCGCCATCCCGGCCGTGCTCGGCTACAACGCCCTGACGCGCGGCAACAAGGGCGTGGTCTCGAAGCTCAACCGCTTTGCCCACAGCCTGCACGCCTACTTCCTGACCGGTGCCAGCCTGCATTCGCCGCAGTTCGCGAACAACGTCACGCCGGTGCGCAAGTCCACCCCGGCCAGCGCCAGCTAAGCCGCCGCAAGAGAGAAGGAGTTCGCCATGGCCATGGGGTCTTATAGCAGCGACGAAAGCATGGACGACGGCATGATGAGCGAAATCAACATGACGCCGCTGGTCGACGTCATGCTGGTGCTGCTGATCATCTTCATCGTGACGCTGCCGGTGCTCAACCACGCCGTCAAGCTCGATCTGCCGCAGGCAAGCAGCCAGCCGGAAGACACCAAGCCGGCCAAGATCGATCTGTCGATCCAAGCCGACGGCACCGTCTTCTGGGACAAGCAGCCGGTCGACGAGGCGACGCTGCACGCCCGCCTGCAACAAGCCGCCGACGCGCAGCCACAACCCGAGCTGCACCTGTTCGCCGACAAGAACGTGCGTTACGAGAGCGTCGCCAAGGTGCTCGCCGACGCGCAATCGGCTGGCGTCACCAAACTGGGCTTCGTGACCGAACCGGCCAAGTAAGCGTCCGGGCAATTCACAAGTTACAGAAGTCGCACAGAAGTCAAAAAGCGCGGTGTTCATCACCGCGCTTTTTTTCGTCTTGCGTCACAACTTCCGCCCGATTGTTCCAATTGGGTAACAATCCTTCCCCGCTTGAGGGCTACTCCCCGCCCCACTCGCCCCGATATAGTCTGCACATGACAACGGACTGATCGCGCCACGGCGTGTCAGCCCTCCACAGGAGAGTCCCCTCATGAGCACGACCTACACCCGCCCGGTTGCCCGCGTCTTCACGGCTGCGCAAACGCAGGAAGGTGCCGGCTTTTACGTCAACCGTCCGTTCCCTACGCGCATGCTGATGGACTTCGATCCGTTTTTGCTGCTCGACGAGATGGGCCCGATGCAGGTCGCACCGGGTGATGCCAAGGGCGCGCCCGACCACCCGCACCGCGGCTTCGAGACGGTGACCTATCTGCTGGCTGGCGAAATGGAACACCGCGACTCGCAGGGTCACGCAGGCAAACTCACACCCGGTGACGTGCAATGGATGACGGCCGGTGCCGGTGTCATTCACTCCGAGATGCCGTCAAAGGCGTTTCAGGAGCGAGGCGGTGAAATGCATGGCTTTCAGCTGTGGGTGAACCTGCCGCGCGTGGACAAGATGATGACGCCGCGCTATCAGGAGCTGCCCGCCGCCGGTATTCCGAGCGCCACCAGCGCCGACGGCAAGGTGTCGGTGCGCGTGATTGCCGGTGAAGCCCTCGGCACGAAGGCCGCGATTGAGACCCGCACGCCGATTCTGTATCAGCACTTCACGCTGCAACCACAGGCGCTGCTCGAACAAGCGGTGCCGGCCGACTTCAACGTGTTTGCGTATGTCGTCGACGGGGAAGGCGAGTTCGGGACGGAAGCGTCGGCGGCCAAGAAGCATCAGATGGTCGTGTTCGGTAGCAACGATGACGGCAAAGGCGAAGGCGTGACCGTACGCAACGTCAGCGACAAGCCGCTGTCGTTCCTGCTGATCGGTGGCAAGCCGCTGGGCGAACCGGTCGCACGCTACGGCCCGTTCGTGATGAATACGGAAGGCGAGATTCGTCAGGCGATTCTTGATTTTCAGGCGGGACGTATGGGTCACATTCCGGCCACGGGTTCCGCAGCCTGATTCCGCGACCTGATCGAGGCACTTCCGACGTAGCGACGTATCGACGTAGCGGCAATGAGATGAACGGCGGGTATCAAGGTGCGAGGGTGCGCCGAGATACCCGCCGTCGCACTTGAGGGACCAAATTGGGTCACAATGACACGCAGAGTGCGTTGTGATCCATTGGAGCATCTAACAGGAGTTGTTATGAGCGCAGAAGCGATTGTCACCGCCCATCTGGGTGCGGCCGGTTTTACGACGCGCCTGTCGGATGGCAAGCACGAATGGATCGGCGACGAACCCGCCTCGCTGGGTGGCGGCGATCTGGGCCCGATGCCCTCCGCGCTGCTGCTCTCGAGTCTGGGCGCATGCACGTCCATTACGTTGCAGATGTATGCCCGCCGCAAAGAGTGGCCGCTCAAGGAAGTGAAGGTCACGCTGGCCATGAATCCGGATGGCAAACCTGCGGCAGGCACGACGCAAATCACGCGCAAGATCGAGCTCGGCGGCGATCTGTCGGAAGAACAACGGCAGCGCCTCTTGGAAATCGCCAACGCGTGCCCAATTCACAAGGTGTTGTCGGGTACGATCGCCATCGACAGTTCACTCATCGAGTAACACGGCGACGGATGGCCGTCATTGCAGTAGATACGCTTCACCGCCCGCACCTGCTCCGCCGGCCCGCCAATGTGGCGCGCTGGCGGTTATCGATTCAAGGGGAAATTTCTTGCAGTACGAACACCTGATCGAGGTCAACGACCTCCTGAACCCGCTGGCCTTTTCGCTCTCGCGCGAACAACTCTGGAACGGGCTCGTGCTGCGCGCCGAGCAGCCGGCAAACTTCGTGCTGGGTCTGGACGAGTGCATCCTGCATGAGCGCACGGACGACACGTTGGTGCGCGAACTGCGCTTCGGCCAAGCCGTGGTGCGCGATCGCGTGATCTTCACGGCGCTGCAATCGGTGCGCTACGAGACCGCAGCCACCGACCAGCACGCGGGCGGCACACTCACGATGGCCATCGAAGAGCCCTCGCCCACGCACTACTTCGTGCGCTTCATCTACAGCACCACGCTGCCGGAAGATGCCGCCACGGCCGATACCCGCTACAGCGAGTTCGTGAAATCGGCCTATCGCGAGGCCGACATCGACACCATCGCGCATATTCGCGCCCTCGCCGAGCAAGGCGCACTCGACTGATTGGCACGCTGCCCGTCGGTCGACGTCATCACTGATGGCGTGCCGGACGCCTCGTCATCGCGTCCGGCACACGCTAAATTCAATAAATCTATCGCTATTAACAATACAATAGACAAATTCAAATACAAATGGGAATGATTCTCATTTAATATTCTTCTCACAGTCAGACATACGGATGAGCGAGATGAGCGCAAGCCACACCACAGCACGCCAGACCACGCCCGCCACGGCACCGCGCCGCACCTTGTCGGTGTCGCGTACGCAAGTGGCCAGCCCGGTGGCAGCCAAGCCGGCAAGCACGACACCCGGCCGCGTCCTGACGAGCGACCATCTGCTGCAAGGCACGCAGTGCGTGAACATCCTGCACAACGGCCAGACTTACCAACTGCGCGCTACGCGCTACGGCAAGCTGATTCTGACGAAGTAACCGAGGTAAGTTGCAAGAAGCAGCAAGAAGGCGAAGTAAAGAATTTTGGCGGTGGCTTGACCACGACCTTGCCGCCGCCTTCACCGAGTTTTGTGGGGACCACCTCGCCTAAGAGGTGTTTGGCAGTAGCCAGCGAACGCAACGCGATCCCATGTAGTTACGGCAAGCCCCTCTCTACCTGCGTTGCGCGCCAGCCAAGCCACTTTTTTTGTCCAGCCACAAGGGTTTCATTGATGTTCTCCTCGTGGCCCAACCTGCCAAGCCTCAGGTTGCGGCCATCCGGCCTGACAAGCCTTTAACCCGTTCGCGAGAGCGGGTTTTTCTTTTTGGGCTGCCGGATGTGTGGCGGTGCACAACGCGCCGCGAGACTTTTGCCCCGCGACGCAGGCGATGACCCGCTGGTACCACTGGTACTGCGAGCCTCGCGAATGCTGCTTACGTACGGTGCTGCTTACGCGCCAACGACGGCAGCGATACCGGCACGGGCGATTTGCGCGTCTTGCGCCGACTTCACGCCCGACACACCCACGGCACCGATCACATTGCCTTCGACAACGATGGCCACGCCGCCTTCGAGCATGGCCGTGTTCGGCGCGCTCAGGAACGCATAGCGGCCGCCATTGATCATCTCTTCGAACACGCCGCTGTCGCGACGGCTCACTGCCGAGGTCTGCGCCTTGCCCAATGACATCATCGCGGTGCTGGGGGCAGCGCCGTCCATGCGATGCAGCGACAGCGCGTGGCCGCCGTCATCGACGATCGTGATGCACACGTTCCAGCCGTTCGCAGTGGCTTCGGCCACGGCGGCAGCGTTGATCTTTTGTACGTCTTCAGCGGTCAGGACTGCTTTGGTCTTCATATGTCTCTCTCATTTGGGTGGGTGAGCAAAACAGAAAGCCGGCGCTCCGGTCGCGGCACGTGCGGCCGTTCATACGAACTATGCCGCCGCTTCGTGACATCAGGCACACCGGGGGCGGCTCAATGCCCCACGGACATTGCCATCCACTCGCGCAGAGCCACGCGCGTGGCGCGCATGCCGTCGAGTGTCGGCCACCAGCCGGGAATCGCATCGGGGTCCAGCGCGCGCTCGTTGCAGCACGGTGCGGGTACCACCGTGAGTCCGGCGCGGACAAACTGGTCGCGGGCGCGGCGCATATGCCAGGCGCTCGTCACCAGATAGATGCGCGTGACGCCGGCATTGGCCAGCATGCGCGCGCTGAACGTGGCGTTTTGCGCCGTATTCAGCGATTGGGCCTCGGTCCAGCGGACCGGGACGCCGAATTCGTCGGAGAGCACTTGCGCCATCAGGCGGCCCTCCGCAATGGGATAGCCCGACGGTGCACCGCCGGACACGAGAACGGGAAGTTGAGCCCGGCGCGCGAGAAACGCGCCGTAGCGTACGCGGGAAAGGGTGATCTCATGCAGATCAGCGCCGTCGGGTCGGCCGAATTCCGGCGCGCCAAGACTGGTGCCGCCACCGAGAATGACCACCGCCTGCGGCAAGTTCGCGGCGGCCTCCGGCGACTGGCGCGCGGCGTCGAGTCTCTTCACATCGACCGGCACCCCGACATTGAGCGGATGCGAGAGACGGCTCGCGAACCACGGCATCGCCTGAAGCCATAGCGCCAGCACGGACACCACGGCCAGGGTTTTGCCCAGCCGCGGCCAGCGCCGCCAGCATGCAAAGGCCAGCACCGCCAACACCAGAACATTGGCGGGCGGAAGGAACAGACTGACGAAGAGATTGCGGATAAGCCAATCGGTAGGCATCCGGCCAGTGTACTGGACTGCCTATCCGAGTGCACCCTTTCTCTATGACATTTCTCGTACGATAGGGCGCTTATGCCAGCAAGTTATGCCAGCAAGCTGCGTAGCATCCAGGCGTTCTTTTCATGCAACTGCATACGCTGGGTGAGCAGGTCGGCGGTCGGCTCGTCCGATGCGGCGTCCACGGTCGGGAAGATGCCGCGCGCGGTGCGTGTTACGGCTTCCTGCCCTTCGACCAGTTGGCGAATCATCTCTTCCGCGCTCGGTACCCCTTCGGCTTCGGGAATCGACGACAGCTTCGCGAACTCCTTGTACGTGCCCGGTGCCGGATAGCCCAGTGCGCGAATCCGCTCGGCGATCTGATCGACGGCCAGCGCCAGTTCGTTGTACTGGCCTTCGAACATCAGGTGCAGTGTGTTGAACATCGGACCGGTCACGTTCCAATGGAAGTTGTGCGTCTTCAGGTACAGCGTGTACGTGTCGGCGAGCAGGTGATTCAATCCTTCGACGATGCGCTTGCGGTCCTTTTCGCTGATCCCGATATTCACGCTGGCGACGTTGTTTTTCTTAGCCATGATCACTCCGTTCGTTAGGTTCACTTTCTTGGCCCTCACGGGCACGCTCTCGCGACATCGACAGGCGTTCGGTGTCACGTCTTGTCACCTGTCTTGTCATCTGAATCGCGTGACGATGCGAGGCACACTACTTGTCTGATACGGTGACGTGATTAATGTTCCGGTTACACTGCGCGCATGCCCGCCGACCTAGCCCGATTCCTGTCGATGTCCAGCCTGTCCGATTCGTCACGTTCGTCACGTACGTCACGTACATCAGGTGCGTCCAGCACCACCAATGCGCCGGGCAACACCGCTGATGCCACCCTGCCCCGGCAACTTCTGGTAACACCGGAAGTGACTTCGCGCGCAGAGATCGCGTCGTTTGCGTCACGGCTCGCACAGGCGCTCGCGCGCGGTACCCGGCTTGTGCAACTGCGTAACCGTTCACTGGATGCCGACGGCTATCGCGCACTTGCGGAATCGGCGCTGGCACTCACCCATGCGGCAGGCGCGCAGTTGCTGCTCAATCCACGCGCCGACGTTGCCGATCTCTGGCTCGACGCCGCAAACGGTCTGCATGCCGACACGGTGCCGCATGCCGATGGGTGGCATCTCACGAGTGCGCGGCTACTGGCCTGCCGTGAGCGGCCGACCGGCTGGAAACTCGTGAGCGCCGCCTGTCACGACACCGCCCAACTCGCACAAGCCGGCCGTCTTGGCGTCGATTTTGTGACGCTCTCACCGGTGCTCGCCACCGCCACGCATCCCGACGCCACGCCTCTCGGCTGGCCGGCGTTCACATCGCTCGCCGCCCAGACGACATTGCCGGTCTTCGCGCTCGGTGGCATGCGTGCCGACAGCCTGACGGCCGCGCGTAACGCGGGCGCCTACGGCATCGCTGCCATCCGAGCGTTCTGGCCAGCCAGCTAAGCGTTACGGCTTCGCCAGCGCCTCGCGCGCCGCCTTCACGCCCTGCGCGTAGGCCGGATCGATCTTGCCGAAATGCTCGAGCTGACGGTCCGCCACGTCATCGGGCACCCCTTGCATCGAAGCGGCGACATTGCCGAACAGGCGCGCTTTCTGCGCATCGTCGAACAATCGGAACAACGCACGCGGTTGCGAGTAGTAATCGTCGTCGACGCGATGGTCGTAACGATCGGCAACGGCCCCGACCGCTTCCGGCGGATCACGAAACTCCGGTTGATCGGCAAACGCGCCGTAGCGGTTCGGCTGATAGTTCGTCGTGCCGCCCAGATTGCCATCCACACGCATCGCACCATCGCGATGGAAGCTGTTGTGGAACGGGCATTTCGGTGCGTTCACCGGAATCGCGCTGTGATTCACCCCGAGGCGATAGCGCTGCGTATCGCCGTACGAGAACAAGCGCCCCTGCAACATGCGATCGGGCGAGAAGCTGATGCCCGGCACCACATTCGCCGGATTGAATGCCGCCTGCTCCACTTCTGCGAAGTAGTTCTCTGGATTGCGATTGAGTTCAAGCACGCCCACGTCAATGAGCGGATAGTCGCCATGCGGCCAGACCTTCGTCAGATCGAACGGATTGATGGCGTACGTGGCCGCGTCGGCCTCGGGCATCACCTGCACCTGCATGCGCCAGCGCGGGAAGTTGCCTGCCTCGATGGCATCGAACAAATCGCGTTGGGCGCTCTCGCGGTCACCGGCAACCACTTCAGCGGCCTGTGCGTTGGTCAGGTTCTCGACACCCTGCATCGACTTGAAGTGGAACTTCACCCAGAACCGTTCGTTCGCGGCATTGATGAAGCTGAACGTGTGCGAGCCGAAGCCGTGCTGCTGGCGATAGTTGGCAGGCAAGCCACGGTCGCTCATCAGAATGGTGACCTGATGCAGCGATTCGGGGTGACGTGACCAGAAGTCCCATGCGGCCGTCGGGTTACGCAGGTTGGTCTTCGGGTCGCGCTTCTGCGTGTGGATGAAGTCGGGGAACTTGAGCGGATCGCGCACGAAGAACACCGGCGTGTTGTTGCCAACGAGATCCCAGTTGCCTTCATCGGTATAGAACTTCAACGCGAAGCCACGCACGTCGCGTTCGGCATCGGCCGCACCACGCTCGCCAGCCACCGTCGAGAAGCGCAGGAACACCGGGGTTTCTTTGCCGACGGCTTCGAACACGCGAGCACGGCTGAAACGGGTGATGTCGTGCGTGATGGTGAGCTTGCCGTAGGCGCCGGAGCCCTTGGCGTGCACACGACGCTCGGGGATCACTTCGCGGTCGAAGTGGGCGAGTTTTTCGAGGAACCACACGTCTTGGAGCAGCGCCGGGCCACGTGGGCCGGCCGTGATCGTGTTCTGGTTGTCGGGCACCGGTGCACCGGCGGCGGTCGTGAGTTTCTTGGAATCTGACATGCGACGCTCTCCTGTTTCTTGATCGGTCAGCCTGTCGTGCAGGCTGTGGGGGGATGGGCTTAGCGGGAACAGGCCCTAGGCCGCCATCTGCGCAAACTCGGCAAGCACGTGCTCCAGCGTGGCTTCGATGTCGTGCAGATAGGTTTTCAGTGCGGTCATCGTGGTTGCCTCCTGTGGGTCGCAAAGGTTCGCAAACGCGTGTCGCTAGGTTAATAATTCCAATTAAAACAGTCGAATTAATCGTTTTTATCTATCGCATAGCCAAAAACAATGCGCCGCGGCGGGAAGCAGCGGCGCATGAGGTTCTTGCGGGGGAGAGACGGCCCTATGGCGGGCCGCGAGGTCTGGAAGGGACTTAGTTGGCCGTCGCCGGCAGATCGAGCGTGATCACACCGGGCAGATTGCATCGCGCGATGGCCTGCGCCACCGCATCGATCGCGGGCAGGCGCGTGAAGCTCTTGCGCCATGCAAGCACGACGCGGCGGTCGGGCACCGGCGCCGAGAACGGCACGTAGCTCAGCAGGCTGTCGGACGCCTGAACCTCAGGCACCGACGTCTTCGGCAATACGGTGATGCCGACACCGCTCGCGACCATATGACGAATCGTCTCGAGCGACGAGCCTTCGAAGGTCTTCTGAATGCCATCGGCGTTCTGCGAGAAACGCATGAGCTCCGGGCAGACGCCAAGCACGTGATCGCGGAAGCAATGACCGCTGCCCAGCAGCAGCATCGTTTCCTGCTTCAGATCACCCGCGTCGATCTGATCACGGTTGGCCCACGGATGGGCGCGCGGCAGCGCCACCACGAACGGCTCGTCGTAAAGCGGGCGCACCATCAACCCGCTCTCGGGGAACGGCAGCGCCATGATCGCCGCGTCGATTTCGCCCTGCTTGAGCAATTCGATCAGCTTGAGCGTGTAGTTCTCTTGCAGCATGAGCGGCATCTGCGGCGTGGTCTCGATCATCTGTTTGACCAGCGCGGGCAGAAGATACGGCCCGATCGTGTAGATCACACCCAGACGCAGCGGGCCGGCGAGCGGGTCGCGCCCCTGCTTGGCAATTTCTTTGATGGCAATGGTCTGTTCGAGCACGCGCTGCGCCTGCGCGACGATCTGCTCACCCAGCGGCGTGACGCTCACCTCAGCGGCGCCACGCTCGAAAATCTGCACATTCAGCTCGTCTTCGAGCTTCTTGATCGCCACCGACAGCGTCGGCTGGCTGACGAAACAGGCTTCCGCTGCGCGACCAAAATGGCGTTCTCGCGCCACCGCCACGATGTACTTGAGTTCCGTGAGGGTCATGTCGTCCTAACCTGTAAATTAATCGGATTACCGCAATCGATAGATTTTGTTTTTTATAGCACAATCGAGCGGTCATTGCCCGTTTTCAGGCGACGCCCGATCGTCGTCGCCGCATTGAGCGGACCCCGGATTCAGTCAACGTCAGCCTGTTTCGACAAGACCCGCCGCCCGTAGATGCGCGCGTCCCCGGTCAGGCTTTCAGATAGTCTTCCCGCGCGCCGAGCCAGCGTTCCAGATGCGCCGCCACGGCGCCCGGATGCGAAGCCAGCAGTTGCTCGGCGGCTTCCTGCGCGCCGGGAATCATCCAGCCGTCTTCGTTCAGATCGACAAAGCGCAACATCGCGGCGCCCGATTGCCGCGCTCCGAGAAACTCTCCGGGACCGCGAATCTCAAGGTCGCGACGGGCGATGACAAAGCCGTCGGTCGTCTCGCGCATCGTTTGCAGGCGCGCCTTCGCGCCCATCGACAACGGCGACGCATACATCAGCAAACACACCGACTCGGCGGAACCCCGCCCGACGCGCCCGCGCAGCTGGTGCAACTGCGCAAGGCCGAAGCGCTCGGCGTGTTCGATCACCATCAGTGACGCATTCGGCACGTCCACACCCACTTCGATCACGGTCGTGGCCACCAGCAGATGCGTGTTGCCGCGCGTGAAGTCCTCCATCACGGCGGCCTTCTCGGCCGGCGAGAGGCGTCCGTGGACGAGCCCCACACGTAACTCGGGCAGCGCGACCATCAATTGCGCGTGTGTGTCGACGGCGGTCTGCAATTGCAGCGCCTCGCTTTCCTCGATGAGCGGACACACCCAGTAGACCTGACGCCCGGCCAGCGCCGCCGCACGCACGCGGTCGACCACCTCGGCGCGCCGCGTGTCGCTGATCAGCTTGGTTACCACCGGGCTGCGGCCCGGCGGCAGTTCGTCAATGACGGAGACATCGAGATCGGCGTAGTACGTCATCGCGAGCGTGCGCGGAATCGGCGTCGCACTCATCATCAACTGGTGCGGCATGGCGTTTGCGCCCATCCCCGCCGTCTGCATCTTGCTGCGTAGCGCCAGACGCTGGGCGACGCCAAAACGGTGCTGCTCGTCGACGACGGCCATGCCGAGGCGCGCGAAAGTTACTGTGTCCTGAATGATCGCGTGCGTGCCGATGACGAGTTGCGCCTCACCGCTGGCGACACGCGCCAACGCTTCGCGCTTCTCTTTCGCCTTCATGCTGCCGGCGAGCCACGCGACCTGCACACCCAGCGGCGTCAGCCACCCGGAGAGCTTGCGCAGATGTTGTTCGGCCAGAATTTCGGTGGGCGCCATGATGGCGGCCTGATACCCGGCGTCGATGGCTTGCGCTGCCGCGAGCGCGGCGATGATCGTCTTGCCGCTGCCCACGTCGCCTTGCAGCAAGCGCTGCATCGGGTGAGGTTCGGTCAGATCCGCGCGAATTTCCGCCCACACGCGCTGCTGTGCGCCGGTGAGACGGAACGGCAGCGCCGCCTCGAAGCGTTCGAGCAGCCCCCCGGGGACGTGCTTGCCCAGCGAGGGTGCCGCCAGTCGGCGTCGCGCTGCCTGCGCCCGCTTGAGCGAGAGTTGTTGCGCCAGAAGCTCTTCGCACTTGATGCGCAGCCATGCCGGGTGCGAGCGCTCCATGAGCGACGTCTCGGACACCTTCGGCGGCGGCGCGTGAAGCAAGCGCACGGCGTCGGCCAGCGACGGCAGCGGATGATCCGGCCCGATCGAGGCTTGCAGGAGCCCGGGCGGCAGCAACTCAGGGAGCGGGGTGCGCTCCATGGCGTTATGAATGGCTTTGCGCAAGTACGCCTGCGACAGACCGGCGGCGCTCGGATAGACCGGGGTGAGCGCTTCGGGCAACGGCTGAGCGGCGTCGGACACGACGCGATACGACGGGTGCACCATCTCCAGACCGAAGAAGCCACCGCGCACTTCACCGCGCACACGCACGCGAGTGCCGACGGAAAGCTGTTTTTGCTGACTGCCGTAGAAATTCAGAAAACGCAGCACTAATTCGTGCCCTTCGTCTTCGATGCGTACCAGCCATTGGCGTCGCGGACGGTAAGCGACGTCACTCGACGTGACCGTGCCTTCGACCTGCGCGAGTTCACTCGGCAGGACATCGCCGATCTTGCTCAGCCGGGTCTCGTCCTCATACCGCATCGGCAGATGCAGGATCAGATCGATGTCACGCTTGAGGCCGAGCTTGGCGAGCTTGTCCGCACTGCCCTTGCGGGCGGCGCTGCTGCTGGCGGTGGGTTTCGCGGGAGATTTTTTAGCGGCGTTGCCAGTCGTGGCATCGTCGTTGGCGGATGCACCAGCCTTCGACTTTGCACCGCGCTTCGTGACGGCTTTGCGCCCGGTTGGCGCTGCGTCACCCCGTGCGGACGCGGCGCCGGTGGCAGTGCCATCGGCAACATCGGCAAGGTCCACAAGGTCGGCGGCAGGCGCTGGGGCGGGCATTCGGCGTTCGGTCATGCAGTCGCGGCGTCGGGCGTTCGCCCTCGGGTGCACGCCTTATCGGCAAGCCATCGGACGAACCAAGTAAAATGTCGGTTGCTACGCATTGTAAACGCTGATGTATACCCTTTCCGATTTCGATTTCGACCTGCCGCCCGAACTGATCGCGCAGACCGCGCTCGCCGAGCGCTCCGCAAGCCGCCTGCTGGAGGTCGACGGCAGCGTCACGCCGCCGCATCTCTACGACCGCCGCTTTGCCGACCTGCCGGGCCTGCTGGCACCGGGCGACCTGCTGGTGTTCAACGACACCCGCGTCATCAAGGCCCGCCTGTTCGGCCAGAAAGCGAGCGGCGGCAAGATCGAAGTGCTCGTCGAGCGCGTGATCGACAGCACCACCGTGCTTGCCCAGATCCGCGCCAGCAAGAGCCCGGGCCCCGGCACCGTCCTGCGACTGGCCGACGCCTTCGAAGTCACCGTCGGCGCGCGTGTCGACCAGTTCTACACCCTGCATTTCCCGAGCGACTGCTACCCGTTGCTGGAAACTTACGGCCGCCTGCCGTTGCCTCCGTATATCGCTCACGAGGCCGATGCCGGTGACGAGACGCGTTATCAGACCGTCTACGCCCGTAACCCGGGCGCTGTGGCTGCACCGACGGCCGGTCTGCACTTCGACGATGCCCTGTTTGAACGGCTCGACGCGCTGGGCGTGCAGCGCGCGACGCTCACGCTACACGTGGGCGCGGGCACGTTCCAGCCGGTGCGCGTAGAAAATCTTGGCGAACACAAGATGCACTCGGAGTGGTACGAAATCACGCCCGAACTGGTCGAGGCGATTGCCGCCACCCGGGCACGCGGCGGCCGTGTGATCGCGGTCGGCACGACGTCGATGCGCGCGCTGGAGTCTGCCGCACAAGCGACGTTGGCTGCGGGCGGCGAGGCGGGTACGCTGCGCGCGGGCAGCACCGAGACCGACATCTTCATCACGCCGGGGTACCGGTTCCAGTTGGTCGACCGGATGATCACCAATTTCCACCTGCCCAAGTCGACGCTGCTCATGCTCGTGTCGGCGTTCTCGGGCATGGAGACGATCCGCGCGGCCTATCGCCACGCCATCGAGCAACGCTACCGCTTCTTCAGCTATGGCGACGCGATGATCCTGTCGCGCGTGGAAATGCACGAGGCGCCGAGGGCCGCGGCTTGATGATCTGAGGGCTGGGACGCCGCCGCAATCCCTGTTAGGACGGCATCCCAAAACGGCCGATTGTGACTCGAAGAGCGTTACGTCGACCACATCCCCGGAGGCACACTGCGACACGCTTGTTCGCACCTCCGGAGTCTTCCATGACAGCCCCTGCTTCTTGTTCTTCACTGCATTCGCGGCATTCCTCGCACGCCAGTGGCGTATTCCGTCACCTTCGCTCTCGCCACCCCTCGTTCGCAAGCGTTCTCGCTCGCTTCGCCGTCTGCGTCGTGATGACGCTCGGACTGGTGCTCGCGTTATGCGGTCCAGCCAGCGCGTCATCCGCCGGGGCCCACCTTCCGGCATCCGCATCCACACCGGCAACACAGTCAGCACCGAGCGCGTCAGCCTCACGACTCGACGGGCAAGGCTTTGCCATCGAACGGCTTGACGACGGTCACTACGCTATCCATGAGCCGGGGTACTGGCAGCGCAACGTCGCGTATCTGATCGTCGGAAGTGAGCGCGCCCTGCTGTTCGACCCGGGCGGCAGCGCCGGCAAGGATATTCGCCACGCGATTGCGCATCTGACGGACAAGCCGATTCTGGTACTCCCGTCGCATCTGCATTTCGATCACATCGGTGGCCTGAAACACTTCGATGACATTGCCCTCATCGATCTGCCCTTCACCCGCCAACTCATCGGCGACGACGGCCGCGTGCGGGTGCCCGCCGAGATACACCTCGGCAAGCGCGAAGGCTTTGATCCCCCCCCGTTTCGCGTGACCCAGTGGCTCGCCCCGGGTTCTGCGATCAAACTCGGCGGCCTGACGCTCGATGTGCTCTCCTTGCCCGGCCATAGCGCCGACTCCACCGCGCTGATCGAGCGCAACGGCAACCGCATCTGGACGGGCGATCATCTCTACGCGGGGGAGTTGCTGGCACATCTTCCCGGCAGTGACGTGAAGCAATACCTCGTCTCACACCGCAAGCTGCTGGAATACGTAGACACCAACACGCGGATCTTCGGCGGACACAATGGCACGCCACCTCACAGCGATCGCAACGAAAGCACCGGTCGCAATGCGGGCGACGATATCGCCATCACCGTGCTGCGCCGTGGCGATGCCTATGCATTCGCCGAAGCGCTAGAGCGGGCGGTCGTTCGCGAGGACGACACCACGGGCGGGACGCCCATGGAAGATACGTTCGGGCGCGGCGTGCGCTACCCCGTCAACGAGCGTATGACGCTTATGGAACCGGCGAGGCCCGAGCCGGTACAATAGCGGCCTGGCCGCGCATGGGGCGCGTGCCGCTTTATCCCGTCCCGTGCGGGCGCCGGCTTGTTTTGCCGGTGGTGCCGGGGCGCATGACACATGCTCAAGTTCGAACTCATCACCACCGACGGACAAGCCCGTCGGGGGCGCGTCACGCTCAATCACGGCGTGGTCGAGACGCCCATCTTCATGCCCGTGGGCACCTACGGCTCGGTCAAGGCGATGTCGCCCGTCGAGCTGGTCGAAAACAACGCCCAGATCATCCTCGGCAATACCTTCCACCTGTGGCTGCGCCCGGGGCTGGAAACGATTGCCGCGCACGGCGGGCTGCACAAGTTCATGGGCTGGGACAAGCCGATCCTGACCGATTCGGGCGGTTTTCAGGTCTTCAGCCTCGGTGAACTGCGCAAAATCAGCGAAGAAGGCGTGAAATTCGCCTCGCCGGTCAACGGCGACCGGCTTTTCCTCTCCCCTGAAATCTCGATGCAGATTCAGCGCGTGCTGAATTCGGACATCGTGATGCAGTTCGACGAGTGCACACCGTACGAGATCGACGGCCGTCCGGCCACCGAAACCGAGGCCGGTCAGTCGATGCGCATGTCGATGCGCTGGGCCAAGCGCTCGATCGACGAATTTAACAAATTGGAAAACCCGAACGCGTTGTTCGGCATCGTGCAGGGCGGGATGTACGAGAACCTGCGCGACGAGTCGCTCGCCGGGCTGTCGGAATTGCCGTTCCACGGCTACGCAATCGGCGGGTTGTCGGTCGGTGAGCCGAAGGAAGACATGATGCGCGTGCTCAATCACGTTGCCCCGCGCCTGCCGGCGGACAAGCCGCATTACCTGATGGGCGTGGGCACACCGGAAGATCTGGTGGCGGGCGTGGCCGCAGGCGTGGACATGTTCGATTGCGTCATGCCGACCCGCAACGCACGTAACGGCTGGCTGTTCACGCGTTTTGGTGATCTGAAAATTCGCAACGCGTCGCACAAGACGGACACGCGCCCGCTGGACGAAACTTGCGGCTGTTACGCCTGTCGAAACTTTTCGCGCGCCTATCTGCACCACTTGCAGCGAGCCGGGGAGATTCTGGGCGCGCGGCTCAACACCATCCACAACCTGCATTACTATCTGACGCTGATGCAGGAAATCCGGGATGCCATCGAGGCCCACCGTTTCGACGCTTTCGTCGCCCAATTCCGGGCCGATCGCGCGCGCGGCGTGCAGTGATGGCCGGCGCCTGAGGCTCAGGCACCGAATCCCCGGGGGAATGGGGTCGGGCGGTGGTAAAATGCCGGGCTTGGATCCTGCATCCTCGCACCGAAACACATGCCGCGCGTGACCGGATAACCGGCCACACGCGGCTTTTACACGTCTTACACATAAGGAGAACCGAACGTGCTGATTTCAGAAGCCTTCGCCCAGACGGCTGGCGCCGCCAGCTCGACCAGCAACCTGATGAGCTTCCTGCCGCTCGTACTGATGTTCGTGGTGCTGTACTTCATCATGATCCGTCCGCAGATGAAGCGTCAGAAAGAAACCCGCAACATGCTGGCAGCGCTCGCCAAGGGCGACGAAGTCGTGACCTCGGGCGGCCTCGCCGGTCGTATCTCGAAGGTCGGTGAGACCTTCGTGACCGTTGAGATCGCCGAGAACGTCGAGATCAACGTGCAAAAGGGCGCTATCACGACCCTGCTGCCGAAGGGCACCATCAAGGCGCTCTGATCCTTCGCGCAACCGCACGCGGCCGCCACATCCGGCGGCCGCAACGCATGGCGGTACCCGCCCTTCGGGGCACGGGTGCCGCCATGCGTCCGGTCTGAAGCACGGTTTGCCACGAGGCATCACCCTAGCCCGCCGCTATGAATCGCTATCCTCTCTGGAAATACATCGTCATTCTGGTGGCTCTCGCCATCGGGGTGCTCTACACGCTGCCGAACTTGTTCGGTGAAACACCCGCGGTACAGATTTCCAGCGTCAAGGCGACCGTCAAGGTCGATCCCTCGACGCTCGCGCGCGCTGAAGACGCGCTCAAGGCGCAGAACATTACCTATCAAGGGGCAGTGTTCGACAGCACCGGTAGCAACCCGAGCGTGCGTATCCGCTTCTCGGATACCGACACGCAGCTGCGCGCCAAGGATCTTCTCCAGACGTCGCTGAACGCCGACCCCACCGACCCGACCTACGTCGTCGCGCTGAACCTGCTCTCGGCTTCGCCCTCGTGGCTGACCAAGATGCACGCGCTGCCGATGTATCTCGGTCTCGACTTGCGTGGCGGTGTGCACTTCCTGTTGCAAGTGGACATGGCCGGTGCCATCACGAAGCGTCTCGACGCCTCGGCCGCCGACGCCCGTGCCCTGCTGCGCGACAAGAACGTCCGTCACAACGGCGTGACGCGCACGGACAGCGGTATCGAAGTCGCTTTCACGAGTCAGGATGAATCCGATCGCGCCCGTGGCGTGCTCGCCGATGGCCTGCCCGATCTCACCTACACCACGCAAGCCGGTCCTAACGGCACGTTCAAGGTCGTGGGTGCGTTCACCGAAGCGGCCCGCCGCGCGGTGCAGGACAACGCCGTCAAGCAGAACATCGTCACGTTGCATAACCGCGTGAACGAACTCGGTGTGGCCGAGCCGGTGATCCAGCAGGAAGGCCCTGACCGTATCGTCGTGCAATTGCCGGGCGTGCAGGACACCGCCAAGGCGAAGGACATCATCGGCCGTACGGCAACGCTCGAAGCCCGTCTGGCAGACCCGGACGCCCCGCGTCTCGTGACGGCCGACACGCCGGTGCCGCCGCAGGACGAACTGTTCCTGCATGGCAATGGCGCGCCGGTGCTGCTCAAGCGTTCGGTGATCTTCAGCGGCGACCGCATCACCAGCGCCGCCGCCGGCTTCGACGATCACCAGCAACCGTCGGTAAACATCAAGCTCGACGCCGCCGGTGGCCGTGTGCTGCGCGACGTCTCGCGCGACAACATCGGCAAGCCGATGGCCATCGTGCTGTTCGAAAAGGGCAAGGGCGAAGTGCTGACGGTGGCGAACATCCGCAGCGAACTGGGTCAGAGCTTCCAGATCACCGGCATGGGCTCGGCACAGGGCGCCAACGATCTGGCGCTGCTGCTGCGCGCCGGTTCGCTGGCCGCGCCGATGGAAATCATCGAAGAACGTACGATCGGCCCGAGCCTCGGTGCCGATAACGTGCAAAAGGGTGTGGATTCGGTGCTGTACGGCCTGATCGCCATCGCCCTGTTCATGATGATGTACTACATGCTGTTCGGCGTGTTCTCGGTGATCGCCCTGCTGTTCAACCTGTTGCTGCTCGTCGCCATGCTGTCGCTGTTGCAGGCCACGCTCACGCTGCCGGGTATTGCCGCTATCGCGCTCACGCTCGGTATGGCCATCGACGCCAACGTGCTGATCAACGAGCGGATTCGTGAAGAACTGCGGGCCGGCGCTTCGGCGCAAAAGGCCATTTCGCTGGGCTTCGAACACGCCTGGGCCACGATTCTGGACTCGAACGTGACCACGCTGATCGCCGGTCTGGCGCTGCTGGCCTTCGGTTCGGGCCCGGTGCGCGCGTTTGCCGTGGTGCACTGCCTGGGTATCCTGACCTCGATGTTCTCTGCCGTGTTCTTCTCGCGCGGCTTGGTCAACCTGTGGTATGGCGGCCGTCGCAAGCTCAAATCGCTGGCGATCGGTCAAGTCTGGCGCCCGGACGGTGCGAAGAACGCACCCGACGCAGGCGAGCAATAACCGCAGGCGCGAGAGGAAACAGTCATGGAATTTTTCCGTATCAAGAAAGACGTGCCGTTCATGCGGCATGCCCTGATCTTCAACGTTATTTCGGCGCTGACATTTGTCGCGGCCGTGTTCTTCCTGCTCACGCGCGGTCTGCATCTGTCGATCGAGTTCACGGGCGGGACGGTCATGGAAGTGGCCTACACGCAAGCGGCTGATCTCGAGAAGATTCGCGGCGAAGTCGGCAAGCTCGGCTATCGCGACGTGCAGGTGCAGAGCTTCGGCACCTCGCGCGACGTGATGATCCGTCTGCCGATTCAGACCGGCACGGACGGCAAGCAAGTCACCAGCGCCCAGCAGAGCGACGCCGTCATGGGCGCACTCAAGGCTGACGCGCCTGACGTGCAACTGCGCCGGGTGGAATTCGTCGGCCCGCAGATCGGCCACGAGCTCTTTACCGACGGGCTGCTGGCGCTGACGTTCGTGGTGGTCGGCATCATCATCTACCTGTCGTTCCGCTTCGAATGGAAATTCGCTGTGGCCGGCGTGATCGCCAACTTGCACGACGTGGTGATCATTCTGGGCTTCTTCGCGTACTTCCAGTGGGAGTTCTCGCTGGCGGTGCTCGCGGGGGTGTTGGCGGTGCTCGGCTACTCGGTGAACGAATCGGTCGTTATCTTCGACCGGATTCGCGAAACCTTCCGCAAGATGCGCAAGGCCACCGTGCAGGAAGTGATCGATCACGCCATTACGACGACCATGTCGCGTACGATCATCACCCACGCCAGTACGGAAATGATGGTGCTGTCGATGTTCTTCTTCGGCGGCCAGACGCTGCACTACTTCGCACTGGCACTGACCGTGGGTATTCTGTTCGGTATCTACTCGTCGGTGTTCGTGGCGGCAGCGCTTGCGATGTGGTTTGGCGTGAAGCGCGAAGACCTCATCAAGCACAACAGCAAGGACGAAGAAGAAGGTTCCGATCGTAACGATCCGAACTTTGGCGCACGAGTCTGACCGGCTCGCCTTGCCACTCGTCACTTGTCTGAAAAAACCGCCGGCCTGTCCGGCGGTTTTTTTTCGCCTGTCCTCGTCGAACCGAATGTCGAACCCAATACGTGCGTGCGCCACGGGCTTGCGGTAATCTCGCGAGATTCGTCGATTACGACTATCTACAACATTCCCCGACCTTGCCCGCCATGAAGCCGATCCGCATCTGGGACCTGCCCACCCGTCTCTTCCACTGGTCGTTTGTCGTGCTGGCGGTCACCGCCTACGTCACCGCCAAGACTGGTGGCAACGCGATGATCTATCACTTCTGGTGCGGCTACGCGATTCTCGCGCTGCTGATCTTCCGGCTGGTCTGGGGGCTCGTGGGCCCGCGCTATGCCCGTTTTTGCGACTTCATGACCGGTCCACGGACGTTTTTCCAGTCGTTGCGTACCCCCGCTGCCACCGACGCGCGCTTTGCCGGACACACGCCGCTCGGCGGGCTGTCGGTCATCGCCATGCTGCTGTTCTTCGGCATTCAGGTGGTGCTTGGTCTGTTCTCGAACGACGACATTTTCAACGACGGCCCGCTCGTCAAGTTCATCGACAAGGACCTGAGCGACACGCTCACCGGCTGGCACCAGCTCAACCAATGGGTGCTGATCGGGCTGGTGGTGCTGCACGTGCTGGCGATTCTTTACTACCGCCTCGGCAAAAAGAAAGATCTGATCACGCCCATGATCCACGGCGACAAGCATCTGGCTACGCCCGCTCGCTCTGCCCGCGACGACTGGCGCGTGCGTGCCGGGGCGCTGGTGCTGATCGTGCTGGCGTCAGCGCTGGTGTACCGCATCGTCCATCTCACGCCAGCCGTGGCGTCGCTGCCGTCCTATTGATTTCGCGGGCGCTTCAGGCGAAGTCCGTCCTTACATCGCTCGACCATCCGGCTGTCGATAGCGGACAAAAAAGACCGGTGCCCTCGCGGGGACCGGTCTTTTTCTTTGGCGGCGTCAGACGGTGAACACCGCCCCACGCATGCCGCAAATCGACTGACCGACTTACTTCGCGCGGAAGTTGTCGTGGCAGCTCTTGCAGGTCTGTGCGGCGTCGCCGAAGGCCTTCTTGATCGATGCCAGATCACCGCCCTTGGCCACCGTGTTCAATTGCGCCACGGCCGTCTCCATCTTCTCCTGCGCTTGCTGGAACTTCACCTTGTCGGTGAAGACTTCCGGCTTGGCCTTGCTCTTTGCCGTCGTCTGACCGCCTTCGAAAGCGGGCCACGGCAGCTTCGAGAGCGTGGCGACGAGTTCGGCGTTCTTGGCCACGTCGTCCTTGTTGAACGGCACGTCGCCCTTGACGACCGCACCGATGCGGCCGAAGTGGTTACCGAGCAGGAACAGGGCCGACTGGCGGTACTCCACAGCGTCGTCGGGCTTGGCGAACTGGGCGTGCGAGAGCGCCGGGACCAAAGCCGCGGCGAGGGTAGTGAGAGCAAGGGCGAGCTTCATTTCTGGGGATTCTCCTTTTGAGTTATGCGGCCATGATACACATCTCGTCAGTACCCCGTATGACATGCAAAAAGGGCCGCATCAGCGGCCCTTTTTGTTTGCAACGTACTACGTGTCAAACACGTCGGATGCGTCAGACGCGCTTGGCAAGCGACTCGGCGATACCGATGTAGTTTGCCGGCGTCATTTCCAGCAGAAGCGCCTTGGCATCTTCCGGAATCGCCAGTTGCTTGATGAAGGTTTGCAGCGCTTCACGGGTAATGCCCTTGCCGCGCGTGAGTTCCTTCAGTTGCTCGTACGGGTTGGGCACACCGAAGCGGCGCATCACCGTCTGCACCGGCTCGGCCAGCACTTCCCACGTGTTGTCCAGATCTTCGTTCAGACGTTGCGGGTTGACTTCGAGCTTGGCCAGACCGCGCAGGCACGAATCGTAGGCGAGCAGGCTGTAGCCGAACGCGACGCCAATGTTGCGCAGCACGGTCGAGTCGGTCAGGTCACGCTGCCAGCGCGACACCGGCAGCTTCTCGGCCAGATGGTGCAACACGGCGTTGGCCAGGCCCAGATTGCCTTCCGAGTTCTCGAAATCGATCGGGTTGACCTTGTGCGGCATGGTCGACGAGCCGATTTCGCCGGCCTTCGTCTTCTGCTTGAAGTAGCCAACCGAGATGTAACCCCAGACGTCGCGGTTCAAGTCGAGCAGGATCGTGTTGGCGCGCGCCACGGCGTCGAACAGTTCGGCCATGTAGTCGTGCGGCTCGATCTGGATCGTGTACGGGTTGAACGTGAGGCCCAGACGTTGCTCGATAACAGCCTTCGAGAACGCTTCCCAGTCATATGTCGGATAGGCCGACAGGTGGGCGTTGTAGTTACCCACGGCACCGTTCATCTTGGCGAGCAGCTCGACGCGGCGCACGCGCTCCAGGGCACGGGCCAGACGCACGGCCACGTTGGCCAGTTCCTTGCCCAGCGTGGTCGGCGAGGCCGGCTGACCGTGGGTGCGCGAGAGCATCGGCTGCGAAGCGTGTTCGCGGGCCAGTTCGCTCAGCTTGGCGACCAGCGATTCGAGCGCAGGCACGATCACCTTGTCGCGGGCGCCCTTGATCATCAGGCCGTGCGAGGTGTTGTTGATGTCTTCCGACGTGCAGGCGAAGTGGATGAACTCGCTGGCCTTCTCGAGTTCGGCCTGACCCTGCACCTTCTCCTTGAGCCAGTATTCGACGGCCTTCACATCGTGGTTGGTGACTTTCTCGATGTCCTTGATGCGCTGGGCATCGGCATTCGAGAAGTTGGCCGCCAGATCCAGCAGGAATTTCTCCGCTTCCGCCGAGAACGGGGCGATCTCGGCAAAACCGGCCTTCGACAGGGCGATCAGCCAATGGATTTCGACCGTCACGCGATGGCGCATGAAAGCGGCTTCGGACAGCCACGGACGCAGGGCGTCGGTCTTGCTGGCATAGCGGCCGTCGAGCGGGGAAAGCGCGGTCAAGGGGGAGAATTCGTCGGACATGGCACTGGGCACCGAAAAAGAAAACCGGGGAGCCGGCGAGGCCTGCCGCAGCACTCGCACGAGGCCGGCCGTCCCCATAGGGGAGCCCGGAACACCGCGCGACGCCGGCCAAACCTTGCAAAACGGAAACGCCAACTCGGAAAGGCCGATATTTTACCATTGCCTGTCCGGTTCACGCCCTTTCCGCTCCCGGCGGGGCTCCCCAGGCGCTACGCGATGCCCCGGGCGGCACGTTATACTCTGCGGCGCTATTGCGATTTATCAAGGATTCACATGAAGTTGATCGGTGCCCTCGCCAGCCCTTACGTTCGAAAAGTCCGCATCGTGCTCGCGGAAAAGAAGCTCGATTACAAGCTTGAGCTAGAGAACGTGTGGGCCGACGACACCCGCATCCAGCAGTCCAACCCGCTGGCCAAAGTGCCATGTCTGGTGATGGAAGACGGGGAAGCCGTCTTCGATTCGCGGGTGATTTGCGAGTATCTCGACACGCTTTCGCCGGTGGGCAAGCTCATTCCCCCTTCGGGCCGCGAACGCGCCGAGGTGCGGGTGTGGGAAGCCCTCGCCGACGGGGTAACCGATGCCGCCGTGCAGATCCGTGTCGAAATGAAGTTCCACGATGAAGCCTCACGCTCGCAAGCGCTCATCGACCGTCAGCGCAGCAAGATCGACGAGGCACTGCGTGCCATGTCGCAGGGGCTCGATGAACGCCAATGGTGCGCGAGCAACCGCCTGACGCTGGCCGATGTGGCCCTCGTCTGCGCGCTCGGCTTCCTCGACTTCCGCTTTCCGGAAATCGAATGGCGCCGCGACCACCCCAATCTCGAACGCCATTTCGAGCGCATGTCGGCACGCGCGTCGGTCGCCGACACGGCACCGGCGCTCTGACCACCCGTCTAAGGACATCCACGGCTACCCGCGACACTGGCCGTGACTGGCTGCGTGACTGACGGTTACTCGCCGCGACTAACCGTGGTTTGGTGGCTTCCGCTTGACCGGTACCGCGACAGCCGGGGCGTCACGGCCTTGCGAGGCCTCACCGCCGCCAGACTCGTCTGACGGACTGCGCGTGATCAACGCCCCCAGCCCCCTCAGCAATTGCCACGCCCGGGAATTCTCCGGCGTGGCGACCGCTGCGCCGACCTTGCTAGCGCCAGTCTGCGCCCGTTTTTCGGCAACCACCGGCACGCGCTCCGCCACCAGCCGTGAATAGCCCGCCATCACTTTGCGAACGTAGCCCTGCGTTTCAGGGTATGGCGGAATCTTTCGGCCATACCGCAGCACCGCCCCCTCTCCTGCGTTGTACGCCGCGAGTGCCAGCGACAAATCGCCGTCGAAGCGCGTAAGCAGCCATTGCAGGTACGTCGCCCCCGCGCGCAGGTTCTCGGCCGGATCTTCCAGACGGCGAAAGCCGAAACGAGCGCCCGTCTGCGGGCGCACCTGCATCAGGCCGATGGCGCCTTTGCGCGATACGGCCAGCGCGTCGTATCCCGACTCTACATTCACGATGGCATGGAGCAACGCGGCGTCGAGCGACAAGTCGGTCGCCGTCGTCTGCACCAGCGTGTCGAATGGCAGAGCTGGCGACGAGGCCGCCGCAATATCATCGCCCTGATCGCGGCGATCTTCCGGCACCTCAACGCTCTGCGTCACGGCTTCATGCGCAGACACGCCTGCGGGTACAGGCGCAACGCGCGGCACCGGCACCTCGACGTTCGCGTCAGTCATTCTCGGATGTGATGGAAGCGTCAGGCGGTCCTGTGCGGATTGCACCCTCAATGGCACGTGGATGAGCGCCAGTGCCAACACGGCCCCGGGAAGCCAGACCGGATACATCATTCGCATCAGCCAGCGCCATCCCCTCACCGTCGATCGCGTCACGACGCCTCTCCTCTACCCGGCGTCGCACTCGGAGCCGCATTTGGAGCCACATTTGGCGCCGCATTCGGTGATGCTTCATCAGCGCCCGGTTCGACCGCCCCGTCCACCTCATAGGGCAAATCGAGCGCGAGTCGCAGAATCGCCGCCACGACATCGAAGAGATCCGAAGGAATCGGTGCGTCGATGGCAACATCGGCCATCAGCCGCCGCGCCACCGGAATGTGCTCGACCACCGGCACGCCTTCGCGCTCCGCTAACGCAACAATCGTGCGTGCGCGAGCGTCGCGTCCCTTCTCGATCACACAGGGCACCGGCGTTTCGCCGGCCACATATCGCAAGCACACGGCGAGTCGCGTTGGGTTGCGCACCACCACCGTCGAGCGCTTCACATTGCTGGCGAGACTGCCGCTCTCGATCGTTTCCCGGTGAATTTCTCGGCGTTTGTGCTTGATCTCCGGATTGCCGTCGACCTCTTTGAATTCACGCTTGATCTCGTCGTGCGACATCATCAGTTGCTTGTGAAGGTTGTATTTCTGATAAGCGAAATCGAGCGCACCGAACACCACGTACGCAATGATGAGCACCGACATCAGCCAGAACAGCAGGCGCGCCGTCAACGTGAGGCCGCAGTCCGCGCCGCATTGCGGCAGCACGGCGAGCGATGGGGTGTACTGCCGGATCAGATAGAAGAACACCGTGCCGAGCACGCCGACCTTGAGCAACGACTTCGCAAACTCGAAGAGCGACTGCATCGAGAACAACTGTTTGGCTTTGGCAATGGGATCGATGCGCTCGAATTTCGGCGTGATCGCGTCTGGTGCCACCAGCACGCCGATTTGCAACACCATGACGAGCCAGGTGGTCACGATCAGCACCACGGCCAGCCCGCCGCAAAATCGCACGAGCAGCAATAGCGACGGCACCAGCAAGCCACGCACTGCTTCGCCGACGGGATCGCCCAGCACCAGCAACATTCGCTGCACAAGACCCACGCAGGCGCCGTACAGCGTGGGCCCCTCGAAGACCAGCCAGGCGAGCACGACGCCGAGTTGCGCACAAACCGTGAGGTCGGCGCTCTTCGCGACGCGCCCTTTCTTGCGCTCGTCCTGAATCTTCTTGGGTGTGGGCGGCTGATTCTTTTCGCTCATGGGCGTTCAGCCATTCCCTAAGGCGGTCACGACCCACGACTGAAACATCTCGGGCAACCGATACCAGTAGCCCAGCGGCACGGCGATGGCGAACGGCAGACTGGCCAGCGTGACAAGCAGTGCCATCGCGCTCTTGACCGGCATGGCGAGGAAGAACACGTTGAGTTGCTGCGCGGCGCGATTGATGAAACCCATCGCCATATCGACCAGCACCATCACCACCATGGCAGGCAAGGCCACCGCGACGCACATCGTCTGCATGGCCTGCCAGAGCGTGAGCAACCATGGCACACCCTGCGCCTGCCACCGCCATGCCGTGCCCGGCGGCAACACAGCGTACGAGTCGTACAACGCAGTGAGCACCGAATGCGCCGCCGGCGTCACGAAGAACAGCACGCACAGCATTTGGGTGAGCGCGATGCCGAAGATCGACGACTGTGCCCCCATGAGCGGATTGAGCACGCTCGCCATCGACGCGCCGCGAATCGTGTCGATCACATAGCCGGTCATGTCGACCGCCCAGAAGGGCAGCGCTGCCGCAAAGCCCAGCAGGAGTCCGACGCTCAGTTCCCCAAGAATCAACATCGCCCATGTGCTCCACTGCGGCGCGATATCGAGGCCGGCGTGCACCATCGGCACCACGGGCAGCGCCAACGCCAGTACGAGCGCATTGCGGAGCATGCCGGCGCCGAGCATGCCTTGCGAGAACACCGGCAGCAGCATCGCCACGCCAAGCGGGCGCAGCGCCGCCACGCCCCACGCGAGCAGCCAGCCGGACAGGTCGCCCCAGAGCCGCATAAACAACGCGTCGCCAGATGCCGATCCCAGCACTTGTCCGATGGACGACCCGAGGGTCGAGTCCAGTATCGATGCGAGGGCTTCGGTCATTGCATTCGGCTGATCTGCTCGAATGCGCTGCCCGCGTAATTGAGCAGCACATTGCCCATCCAGCCATAGGTCGCGACCAGCGTGACCGACACCGCAATGAGCTTGATCAGGAACTGCACGGTCTGGTCCTGCACCTGCGTGAGCGCCTGCACCAGCGACACGAACACACCGACCGCCGACGCCACGATGACCGTGGGCAGCGACAGCAGCAGCGTTAGCCAGAGCATCTCGCTCGTGAATTTGACGACGATCGCTTCACTCATGCCGGATCACCCATACGGAATCACGCATACCGACTCACGCATACCGAATTACGCATACCGAATCACGCATACCGAATTACGCATACGACAGGAGCAACTGGCGGACCAACTGCTCCCACCCGTTCATCATCACGAACACCAGCAGCTTGAACGGCAGCGCAATAGTCATGGGCGAGACCATCATCATCCCCATCGCCAGCAGAATGTTCGAGATCACCAGATCGATGACGACAAACGGCAGGTAGAGCAGCAACCCGATCTTGAAGGCCTCCGCGAGCTGGCTCAGCGTGAACGCAGGCATCAGCACGAGCAGTGAATCGGGACCGATGCGGGCACGGTGCTTTTCTGGCCACGTGTCGCTCGCAATCCCGGCGAAGAAATCGCGCTGGCGTGGGTCGGTATGCCGCGTGAGAAAGGCGCGATACGGCACCAGAATGCTGGCGTCGGCATCGGCCACGGCACTCGGCGACGACAGCGCCACAGGACGCTTCGCGAGATTGGCTTCGATGTCGAAAACGACTGGCGCCATGATGAAACAGGTCAGCACGAGTGAAAGACCGTAGATCGCGATGTTGGGGGGAATCTGTTGCGTGCCGAGTGCATTGCGCAGCAGGGCAAACACGACGGCCAGTTTCAGAAACGCTGTCCCGAGCACGACCAGCAGCGGCAGAATCGACAGCAGCGAGAGCAACACCACGAGCTGCACCGGGTGGTCGAGCAGGGACATACGGACTCCGTTGAGTACCCGAGGCCGGCACGCGTGTGCGGCGTTGAAGTGCGGCAGCATGCAAGCGTCTGACAACGCAGCGCGTAATGCTCCGCAGACGATGCACGGGATGCCACGACAAGTGGCGCGATCTTAGGGGGTCTGCGGGTGCACGCCCATCAGGTCGCCACCCGAATTGGTAGGACATTGAGCGATGTTGTGCGGGGTGTCGCCGTTGTCGCGTTCACATTCAAGGCAAACCGCAAGTTGGCCGGTTTCAAAGCGAAGCAAGCGCGCCACGGCCCATGCGACGCCGTCGCGCAAGAGCGTGACGTGGCTCATGTGAAGCACCGGCTCGGCGCGCGCAAAGTCCACGGCCTCCTCACGCAATTGTCCGGTTCGCCAGGCGTTGAGCATTGGCACCGGGAAGGGCTGCGTGGTCAGCGTCGCGAAGATATGTGCAGAAGAAGGCGCAGCCGTTGCCACATCTGTCTTATTCAGTCGTAGCACCTCGACGCCATTGCCGGACGCGCTCCGTCCGGAAGACGCGCCGGGATATGACAACGCGTACTCGCCATCAATGACCCAATACGCGCCATTCGCGACATCGGTCGACCTGTTGAGCATCACGGCGTCGCCAGCGCGTAAAACATCGCATTGCTCGCGCGAAATATCAGCCCATCCGCAAACCAATAGGCACTCGCGCTGCGGCAGGCCTGCGGGATCGATCGGTTGTGAATCCATTTCGGCCTGCTCGCATCGCTCTCGAAGCCACGAAGCCGCCCCGCCGATCCACGCCAATGCAAGCCGTCTGCCATCGCGATGCAACACGACACCGATACGCCACGCAAGGTCGACGGTCGATGGCGCCAGTCGCGTTGCCTGCGGCCATGTGCCGCCACCGTAACCGCCACCGTAACCGCCGGCGTTGGCGGCGTTGGCAGCGTTGGCAGCGTTGGTGGCGTTGGTGGCGTAGGCAGCGTTGGCAGCGTTGGCAGCGAGTGTCAGAGAAGCAGCGATGTCGTGCCAGGCTTGCGGCAGCGCTTCGAACGACGGCACCGGCAACCACGGCCCAAGCCACTCGCTCCACTGCTGAGCATCGCACCAGAATCGCACCTCCCCGACCGTGCCCTCGTCCACCCGCGCGGTGACGATCAGGCCCTCGCCTCCCACACGCAGCCAACCCACCCGCACCTGCAAGTCGCCCTGTTCAAATTGAACACAGCCCCCGCCGCCCAACATATCGCCGAATATCTCGTCAGCGATCTCCGCCCCCATTGCGACATTCGATTCAGGGTGCATAGCGTGCCTCGACTTCGACCGTCACCGGCAAGCCGAGCCGCCAGGTCATTGCGCGGGCGAGACGACCGCGTTGTGTCAACAGTCGACGGTACAACGTCAGACGCGGCGATAGCAGACTGAGCGTGACGCCATGCAACCCGCGTCTTGCCTCCACCACCATCTCATCGAGCACGCCACCGTGCACGCAGATTCGCAAGGCACTCCCGCCGTCCCACGCTTGCTCCTGTCGCGCATGCCAGACGCGAAGCCAGCGCAACACGTCCGCCGGGCCGGTGACACGCGGCGCCGGTTCCGCGCTCAGCGTGAATTCTCGCTCGTCGTCATCATCCATTTGCCGACGCGTACCGCCCCCCTCACTGGCCTTGCGATGCGGCACCAGCGAACCGGCACCCAAGCTGGCAAATGCCTCGGCTGACATGCTATTGCGACGTATGGTGCTCATCGTGAAGTCCTTGTGGTTGCGAACAGAATTCGGGGGAATCTCATGCACGGTGCGAGACCTTCGACGCCTGCAACGACGCCAGCCATTCACGCAATTTCTCCTGTTTGCGGGCATTTGCCTGCAGTAGCGCCCGTTGCTCCTGCAAGTTCGCTTGCGCCCGCGCTCTCGTAGAGACAGCGGCATCCTGCGCCGATAACGCGTTGACCAGCGCCGCACGCTCGGTCTCCACCGAATGACTTGCCTCATTGAGCCTGCGTTGGCGATACACGCCGCCACGCGCAAGTGCATCGCGCCAGCGGTCCCGCTGGACCTCGTACGCCTGACGGCATTGCGATTCGGCAGCTTCGGCCTCGCTGAGCGCCTGCGTCGCCCGCGTCAAAGCCGTTCGTAGACTCACCTCACGCCGCCGGGCAATCGACGCCAGTGCGGAGATCTGGTCGATCTGGTCAATCGCTTTCAGATCGTGAGACGGGCGAGCCATGCCTGTGTCTCGTCAAAGGGAGCGATGTCGCCATAAGGCTGACAAAGGAATTCGCGGATTTCGGGTGCGCGTGCGAGCGCATCGTCCGTCTCGGGGTCTTCCCCCGGTTGATATTCGCCAACGCGCACGAGCAGTTCGACGTCGGACGCCAATGCCATCGCGCGGCGCACGCGTGCGGCGGCCTGAACGTGCTGCGCGTCGGTCACCTGGCTCATCACGCGCGACAGGCTTGCCGCGACATCGATCGCCGGATAGTGATTTTCTTGCGCGAGACGGCGGGAGAGCACGATGTGACCATCGAGAATCGAGCGGACTTCGTCGGCGAGCGGCTCATCGAGGTTGTCGCCTTCGACCAGCACCGTGTAGAACGCCGTAATGCTGCCCTGCGCTGCCGTCCCCGCGCGTTCGAGCAGGCGCGGCAGGCGGGCGTAGAAACTCGGAGGCAGACCACTGGTCGCGCCCAGCGGTTCGCCCGCCGCCATGCCGATATCTCGCACCGCGCGCCCGAAACGGGTGAGCGAATCCATGAGCAGCAACACGTCCTTGCCCTGATCACGGAACGCTTCGGCAATCGCCGTGGCCGTGTAGGCAGCCTTCATGCGCTCCAGTGCCGGACGATCGGAGGTTGCGACCACGCAGACAGTGCGTGCTCTGGCGGCAGGGGGCAGCGCGTGTTCGAGAAATTCACGAACCTCCCGGCCACGCTCACCAATCAACGCCAGCACAATCACGTCGGCATCCGCCCCCTGACACATCATCGAAAGCAACGTGCTTTTGCCGCCGCCCGCAGCGGCGAAGATGCCGATTCGCTGCCCCCGGCCGCAGGTCAACAAGCCGTCGATGGCACGAATACCGAGCGGCAACGGTGTACCGACCAACGCACGGGTCATCGCGGGCGGCGGCGCGGTGTCAAGGGATCGCCAGACGGTCCCGGGCCGCGCGACGTCGTGCGGGTCATCGAACGTGCCCCGTGACGTCACATCGGCATCCAGCCTTCTCCCGAGACCGTCGAGCACGAGCCCGCCCATGTGCTCGTCCACCGCGACGCGTGACGGCGTGCCGAGCGCATACACCAGCGCGCCGCTGGCCACGCCGCGAGGTTCCGCGTACGGAGACAGCCAGACATGCGGCCCTTCGACGGCAATCACTTCCGCATCGATAACAGGCGACACGATGCGGCATTGCTCGCCCAGCGATGCACCGGGTAACCGGGCTCGCAGCGCATTCGGCGTGACCTTGTCGATGCGTCCATGGGGGATGTCTCGCCCGGGCGCGGCACGCCATTCTTCGCAGGCCTTCCGGCGTGCGCTGAGCGAGCGCCGCAAGGCGTTGGCAACACGAATCGCATCGGGCTGTCGCATGTTCAATAGGCCCCTTGCAGATCGATTGTGCCCAGCACGCGAACGTGTGGCTCGTCCGCGACCTCCTGAAACGACAGCACCGCCAGATCGGCGCGCTCGCGCTCGATCAGCTTGCGCACGAAACGGCGCACGTCGAGCGCCGTGAACAGCACCGCGGGGCTACCGTCGTGCGCAGCCAGCACGTCGTCGATGGCGCACAGAATCGATTCCGTCTGCTGGGCGTTCAGATCGGCGTACGACCCCGACGACGTCTGACGCACGGCAGCGCGTACCGTATCTTCGATCCCTTGGCCGACATTCCAGCCCGCAATCTGCGCGTTACCGCGCCGGAAACGCCGCGTGATGTGGCGCCGCAAGCCGAGTCGCACATATTCCGTGAGCATGATCTGATCGCGCTCGCGCGGCGCCCATTCGATCAATGCCTCGAACACGCGCCGCAGGTCTCGAATCGAAATGCCTTCGGCCACCAGTCGCTGCAAGACTTCAGCCGTGCGGTTGATCGGCAACTGGCGCTGCAACTCCTTCACCAGTTCACCGTAGCGGTCTTCCATCGCGTCCATCAGGAAGCGCGTTTCCTGCACGCCAAGGAAATCGGCAGCATGGGCATCGATGACCAGCGACACACAATGCGCGACACGCTCATCGCCTTCGAGCGCCACGCCACCGTGCTCGCGCCACCGGTCTTGCTGCGCCGTCGTGAGCCAGTAGAGCATGTGGCCACCGAACGACAACGGGGTGCGTGGAATGTCGTCTTCGTCATTGGCGATGAGCCCACGCAATGTCGTCAACGTATGTTCGCCGTCAAATCGCGCGAGCGCCATGCCGGGAGCCATCGGCAGCGTCAACACGCTCTCGTGATAGAGCTGGATATCGAGCATGTCGGGCGCGAGCGAGGCGTCGATCACCAGACAGACTTCCGGCATCGGCACGCCGAACTGCTCGAATTTCTGATCACGTAATGCGTCGATCCGTGTGCCAAGCGATCCCGCGCCGCCGGATGTACTTGTCAACGCACTCACCAACCCGCTGCCGACGCGAACTTGCAACGGTTGCGCGCCGGGGCGGCCAGCTTGTACCCCCCCGGCACCGCCGTCTGCGCTGGCACCGCCAGCGCCAGTGCTACCTTCGCGTGCCCGGCGGCGCACCCACCATGCCGCCGTGCCCGACATTGCCGCGAGCAGAATGAAGTAGTGCATCGGAAAGCCCGGAATCAGCCCGAACAGGACCAGCACCACCGCCGCGACCATCAGCGACTGCGGCTGCGCGGCGAGTTGGTCGGTCAGTTCGCGCGCGAGGTTATGCCGGTGTTCCCCCGGCACCCGCGTGACGATAATGCCCGCCGTCACCGAAATGAGCAGTGCCGGAATCTGCGATACGAGTCCGTCTCCGATCGACAGGATGGCGTAGAGCGCACCCGCCTCGCTGGCGCTCATGCCGTGCATGAACACGCCGACGCCGATCCCCCCCAGCAAGTTGACCACGATGATCACGAGACCGGCGATGGCGTCGCCCTTGACGAACTTCATCGCCCCATCCATCGCGCCGTAGAACTGACTCTCCTTCTGCACCACCCGGCGCAGGCGGCCGGCTTCGACCGCATCGATGGTCCCCGCACGCAGGTCGCCGTCGATACTCATTTGCTTGCCGGGCATGCCATCGAGCGAGAATCGTGCGCCAACTTCCGCCACCCGCTCGGAGCCCTTCGTGATCACGATGAAATTCACCACCGTGATGATCAGGAACACGATCATCCCCACCACGATGTTGCCGCCCGCCGCAAAGTCTCCGAAGGTGTAGACGATATCGCCCGCGTCCGCACGCAGCAGAATCAGTCGGCTCGTGCTGATCGTCAGCCCCAGCCGAAACAGCGTGGTCATCAACAATACGGAGGGGAAAACAGAGAAATCGAGCGGTTCGTTGACGTAGAGTGCCACCATCAAGAGCAGCAACGACACAGCAAGATTGAGCGCGATGAGCATGTCCATCACCGAAGGCGGCATCGGGATGATGATCATCAGGACGGTGACAAGCAGCAATGCCGCCAGCACGATGTCCTGCCGCCCGGCGGCGGCGCCAAGCCACGACATCACGCGGGTCATCCTCGTGGCTCCGCAGCGTCGCTGACATCACGGGCATCGCGCTGTTGTTCGGCATGGATACGCTCCAGCAGGCGCCGCATGCGCGAAAGACATTGCAGCCAGTCTCCCGCCTGCAAACGACACGCCGTGGCCGGTGTAGCGATCAACATAGGACGCCCCTGCGCCACGCAGGCCCGCACCGGAATGCCCAAGCTCCACTCCGGCGCGCAGGTTTGCAGCAACAACGGCAACCAACGCTCCGCTCGTGCGGTCCGCTCGATCAATGTCAGCGCGAATGTCACCCCCGTCGTCCCGGCCTCGATCATCAGGTGGCACGGCGCAAGCGTCACCCGCATCTTCGGTGCGATAGCGCGTGCCGGCAGCGCCATCAGTTCGAAGAGCTGCTCAAGCTTGCGTTGCGTCTGGAGATCGATCGGAGAGGAGTGCATGCGGCGCGCACCGGATACCGGTTAGGCAGTCGTGAAGTGGAATGGCAAGAACACGAGCGATGGTCTCGCACACGTGTTGCACCGGACATCCGGCGCAGACCTGAACTTCACCCCAAAACGCGCGATCGTCCGGGCGTCACAACATCATGCGGAGCCGGTGTGCCCAGTTCACGATATCGGCCACGTTGTGAGCGTCGAGCTTGCGCATCATGTTGAGCCGGTGCGTCTCGACCGTCTTGATGCTGATCGAGAGCAGTGCGGCGATGTCTCGATTACGTTGCCCCTCTGCGACCAGCTTGAGTACCTGACGCTCTCGCAACGTGAGCAGACGCTCAGGCGTTTCGTTGTCGCAGGGGATTGGCAAGTAGGGCGACTGCGCCGGGGTTCGCATCACGCCAAACACGGCCGGGTCAATGAAGCGCCGCCCTGTCATCACTTGCCGGGCAGCGTGAATCACCGTATCGCGCGCGCTGCTTTTCAACACGTACGCCGCCGCGCCCGCATCGAGCGCCTGACGCGCGCGCTCGCCGTCGTTACTCGCCGAGTTGACCAATACCCGCAGGCCGAGCCAGCGCTGACAGCACTGACGAATGACATCGATGCCGTCCATCCCCGGCAGCCCGAGGTCAAGCATCACCAGATCGGGACGATGCACCTGACACGCACGGTAGACGTCGAGCCCGTTGGCCACCCGGGCGAGCACGCGCCACTTGAGATCCCCCTCGACCAGACGGCACATGCCGTCCGCCAGCAACTCGTGGTCCTCTACAACGATAACGCCTGTGCTTCCCGTCATTCCCGACTCCTGGACATTTGTGTTTTATGGATATACGGATTTTTGACCATAATTTTGGTATCCGAATTAGCTAGACGACTCTTGAGCTTTATCCCGTATCTCCCGCGCGACATCACGTTGGATATTTGCCTTCCGGTGGCGTACTGGCACATGAAATCAGGTATGTGCCGGATGGCACTCGCGCGCAGGCACGCGACAATTCCGGTCTTTGCGGGCGCAGGCCGGACACATGGATCGTCCTCGTTCGACCGCCGCTTTGCGGGGTTCGGTACTCCCTCCTTCTCTCTCCCGACAATCTTCTCCACGTATGCGTTTGCCTTTCGCGCTCGCCGCCCTCGACTGGATTACCCCGCGCGATGTACAAGGCGCGCGCCATGCCATTGATCTCGACGGTCAACGTGGCTGGGTCTGCACGCTCAACGATAGTTTCTGTGTGGCCATCGCGATACCGATGCCTGCGCAACGCCGGCTCGGTGCGCATGCTACTGACGACGACACCCTGCCGCCGCGCTGGCTCACGCGGCTCACCCTCGTGCTGGCCGCTCAGCCGGAGCTTCGCCGCGACAGCGTTTGCATCGCACACGGTGACGTGTGGTGGACGCATCGATTCGATGACGACGAGACGCCCGCCAGCGTTGAGGCGCAGCTTCGCCGCCAGATACTTGCCTGTCACCTCGTCGCCCCCAAGCCGGAACCCGGCAACCCAACGTCGCCTGCATCTATCCAGTACATCGGCGCGCGGCAAGCCAGCCAACGGCTTCGTGCCATGCACCGCTCATGACTATGGGGATTCACCGCTCGCTTCATCTTGTCTTACGGCGTGTTGCGCTGTTGCGTTTGTCTGCGGGTTTGTCTGTATGTGTTTCCGCGATTTTTTCCATTGCGGCGTCCATGCCAGCGCTCGCACTCCCGTTGCCTCCTTTGCCCGCCTCGTCTGCGTCAGAAGCGCTTCTCGACCCTGCGAACCCTGTTCCGACGACGGCCACCCTGCCGATCTGGCGCGGTGGCGCGTTCCTCTTCCAGAGCGCGGGCACGCCACTCGCCGAACTGTTGCGCGACTTCGGTGCGCATCACCGTGTCCCGACGATCGTCAGCGCACAGGTCACCGACAAGTTCATCGGCGCATTGCCTGCGGGTACGCCACAGGCGACACTCGACGCGCTCTCCGAACGTTATCGGCTTTCGTGGTATTTCAACGGCCAGACGTTGCATATCTATAAGGCCAGCGAGGTCGCAAGACAGGTCGTGTCGCTGCGTTATGCATCACCGGATCAGTTGCTTTCGCATTTGCGCAGCGCTGGTGTCCTTCACCCGCAGCACTGCGTCGCACGGGCGATTCCCGCCGCCCGCGCGCTTGAGATCGCCGGCGTGCCAGCCTGCCTGGAAACGGTCGCAATGCTCGCCGAACACCTCGAGCGCGACGCCCGAGATCAGCAGGAGAGCGAGGAGACCATCGAGATTTTTCCCCTGAAATTCGCGACGGCGGCCGACACGAGGTACTTTTATCGCGGACAGGAAGTTGTCGTCCCGGGCGTCGTCAGCGTCCTGCAAGACCTGATTCTCGGTGCTGGCCCGCTCGTCGCCGTGGCGGGCGAGGCGACAGGGACGGCAGCGGGCCCGCCGCGCGCGAACACACCGCGCTTTTCCGCTGACACGCGCCGCAACGCCGTCGTGGTGCGCGAGCGACGCCGCAACCTGCCGCTCTACGCGGATCTCGTTGCTCAGTTGGATGTGCGTCCGCGTCTGGTCGACATCTCGGTCGCCATCATCGACGTGAACGCCAGCGACATCGCCGAGCTAGGCGTCGATATCGCCGGTAGCGCGCGGCTTGGCGGCTTCGGCACGCTGGGCCTGAATAGCGGCCGCACGCGAGGAGACAACGGTGCCGACGCGAGCGATCAAGGTACGTTTTCGGCGGTGGTCGGCGACACCAACAAGTTCATGGTCAATCTCTCCGCACTTGAACGGAACTCGAAAGCACGCGTGCTTTCGCGGCCGTCCATCGTCACGCTCGACAACATGCAGGCGGTGCTTGATCGCAGCGTGACGTTCTACACGAAGGTCACCGGAGAAAAGGTAGCCAAGCTCGAGAGCGTGACGTCAGGCTCGCTGTTACGCGTGACGCCGCGTCTCGTGCCTGACGACGCCGGTGGCCTCGATCAGGTGATGCTCACACTCAACATCGAAGACGGCGGCGAAATACGCAGCGCACGTGACTCCCGCAACGAAGTCCCGTCGATACGCAACTCGGCCATTGCAACGCAAGCCACGCTTCAGGCCGGACAGAGTCTGCTGCTAGGCGGCTTCGTTCAGGACACCCAGCACGAGCAGGAGAACAAGATCCCGCTGCTGGGCGATATTCCGTTCATCGGGTGGCTCTTCCGCTCGACCACGCATCGCAATGAAAGCGTGATCCGGCTGTTCCTCATCAAGGCCGAGCCCACGTCCGGCGAGCCGAAAACATGACGACGACGTACACACTCACCTTGCTTGACGGCCCGCTTGCCGGGCGCTCGCTGCCCTTGCCGCACGGTGCGTTTTCGCTTGGCACGGAAGACTCGGATATCGCCATGGCGCTGGAGAATGGCGTCGGGGCAACGCTTCACGTGGACGACGACGGGGTGCACCTGCTCACCCGCACCGACGTCTGGGTCGACGGTGCGCCACTTGGGTGGACTGATGACGCCTTGCCGGACGTTCCTCTCTCCATCCGGCTGCCGCTACGCTCTGTCGTCGATCTGGCAGGACTCGGCATTTGGCTGGATGCCGGCGACGCCGAATTGCCGGTGCCTGTGCCGTTGCCCCGACGTCCGGCACGTCTCGCGTCCGACGCGGGTCAGTTTTCTGCGCAGCGACAAACCCATACGCAGCCGTCACTGGCGCAGGACAATCCGGCATTCTCGTGGCCCTTGGGGCGAAAGCCCTCGAAGCGCCCGCGCCGGGTAACGTGGTTCGCCGCCACAGGCGTATCGCTGGCCGCCCTCGCCGTCGGCGCCATGATCTGGCGAACGGGCGCGGCCAACGTCATTACCTCATCGGGTGACATTGGCACGCTGAAGTCGCTTGCCGGACGCATCGCCCCCGGCATCTCACTGACCCTCTCCGAAGGGGCCGTCTTGTTCTCCGGCGGTTGCGCCTCTGAGGACGTCCGTTCGCGACTGCGTACCGAAGCGCGGAGGCTGGACAGGGTCGTACGCGACGACACATGGTGCCCCGCAGACCTGACACAGTCCGTCCGAACGTTGTTGCGTCTTTACGGATACGGCGCGGCCTATGTCGGCGTCGCCCCGGGTGGCGAGATCGTGATCAGCGGCGCGTTCGTCGCGGACGCGCGGTGGCGTGCCGCTTCCGATGCGCTAGATGCACTCGCCCTGCCCCATGGCTGGCGCGTCGACAACGACGAAGCCGACGGCTTCGACACGGTCGTGCAACTTCTGAAAAACGCGGATCAGCTGCGCGGTGTCAACGTCACACGCGAGCGCGACGGCTGGCGGCTCACCGGTCCGGTATCCGCGCAACGTCAGGCGGCATTGCAGTCCCTCGCAGACACGTGGAATGACGCTTCACGCACCTTGCGCCTGCGCATCGAACCGTTGCCGGTGCGGATGCCGACGCTTTCACAAACCGGTCTGCCGGCACCGGTGGTGAGCATTGGCGGCTCACCCACTGCGCCACACATTACGTTGGCCGACGGCACTCGCCTCATGCCGGGCGCCCGGCTGGCAGGGGGGGCGCATGTCATTGCCGTCTCTGCCGACGGTGTGTCGATTGCCACACACGACCGGCTCTTCTATTTGCCGCTGACACCGGAGAACACCTTTGACGACACACTTGACGAAGATTGAAGACCAACTTGCCGCTTCTGCCCCTGAGGTGCCGGCTTCACAGTTGGTACAACTTGCCCGACTCAGCCGCGCGCAGCAAACGCTGAAAGACGCGCTGCAATCGCCGCTGTCCCCCGCCTCGCACCGACACGCCCGAGCGCAGGCCGAGGCCGTTGACGCGGCGATAGCCATTCTCTCGCGGCTGACGCAGCGCTTTCGCGCGTCCTACGGACCTGCAAGCGCGACAGGAGGACCGCAATAGCCTCGCTGATGGCCATCGTCGCGACGACACCGAGTGGGCCCGAAAGTGCCCGGAAATCGATGACCGATGCGCCCGGAAGCGACAAAGCGAATCACGTCTCGAAAGGCGGCGACGCCACTGCGTGTGAACATTCGGCACCGCGGCGTTCGCGCACGACGCCTCACCGATTCGATCATGGAATTGTTGGGTGAGCGTCGATGTCATGACCACGCGCGAATCGCCCGAGGTCCCATCACCGTCAAATTTTAAGAGCACGTACACCATGTCACGTCACGACCTCGCGCAGACCCTTGTAGACGCGCTCAAGCTGATCGGCTGCGATCCGGGCAAGATCCACACCGTCGACAACCATTCGCCCATTGAACTGACGTTCAACGCCTCACCGAGCATCATCGTGGAGACGCTCGAAAATCAGACCTGCGGCATTCATTCGGTTGTCGCCACCGACGAGGCTGCGCGATTGCATCGCGCCAACAGCGAGCGCCTTCTGCAACTGCTGATCGAGCCGGCGGAATGGGCGATCACCGGACATGTGCAATTACGCGCGCAAGACAATCGGCTCGTTCTGCACGCGCTGGTGAACGAGGATGCGTCTGCCGAGCCGGAACCGTTCGCGCAGGCGCTCACCGACTTCTACGACCGCATCAAACTTTGCCGTGAACATCTGCGCGCATGAGATTTCGTTGATCGCTATGTGAACAGGCCGCCATGCACGCATGCGCGGCTACAAGTCGTCCTGCGCAATGCCGGTACGCCACGTATCGAGTGCCTCGTTCAAAGCGTCACGCTGTGTCTCGTCCCGGAAGCAGCCGTCGTGCGCGGCTTTCACCAGCAGCGTCAGCTCGCGCGAAAACGCATAGTGCACACCCCGTGTTGTCATCCCGAGATACGTCGCACGTTGTGCGAACCATTCCGCCCCCGCCCACGGCTGATCGAGCAACGTGAGCACTTCGACAATCATCGTATCAGTCTCGCAGGTGGCATATCCGGCCGCTCGCATGGCCGCGGCGGATTGCTCGCAGGTCGACTCCAACGTGAGGAAGAGAACGACACACCGCAAGTCATCGATTACCGCCGCCAGATGGGCCGTGTCGGCATCGGCACTCTGCGCACCCAGTTCCAGCCCCAGCGCTTGCAACAACGCCCGTAGACGCGCGCGTCGTTGCCCGAACTTGCGACATTCGTCGAACCACTGCACGAGCGAGCGCTGTTGGCCATGCGCCTGTCGGTAAAGTGTCTTGAGCTGCTGGAGCAATGCGGCAGTGGGGTTGCCGCATTCGAGCACGGCAAAGGCTTCGATGGCCCAATCGTCGCCCGACGTGAGTTCGTCGAGCAGACGACGCAGACGACTGCGTGCCGCCGGATGCAGGCCGCCGTCGGCAAGCCACGCGCAAACCACTAGCGCCGCGTGCCCTGCCGATAGCCCCGCGCGGCGTATCAATTCACGCGGATCTGGCACATGAGGCAGGTCGCGCATTTGCTGACGTAGCCGATCGAGTTGCGGCGCGCTGACGCGTTCAAGCTGCCGCGTCTGCTGCTCCAGCAACGCGCGCGCCCTGGCCTTGTCGTCGCGCGGCTCGGGGCGGCCCGGTCGCCGGAAGCGAACCCCCAAAGCCAAGCTGAGATTTTCCTGAGATTCCGCGAGCGCCGCCTCTTCATCGTGGGCAATGGCCGACTCAATCATCGCGATGTACCCTTCGCCAGGCGGTCTGGCGGCGCGCGCCATCCCTCGCCCCGGGGTGGGCACCGCGCCTTCGAGTTCCAGCATCTCGTCGTCGAGGATGCTTTCGAGCGCGCGGTTCTCTCCGGTCCCACCCGGTCTGGCATTTCCCGGGGTATGGACGCGATCAACCATAGGCCACTTCGAGACTAGGCGCCACGCGCAACCGTTCGACGACAGCTGCAAGGTCCGCGTCGAGGTCGAGGCAGAGCGTCACCCATTCGCTCTCGAGACGTGCGTGGCGGCCGGTCAGCGTCGTGTCGGGCGTACACGCCAGCACGATATTCGCCCGCTGAAGCGCGGTCGCCACCGCTTCGTGATGCGCCGGTGGCACACGCAACACCAGCGCGCCTTCGCGCACCAACGACGGCAACGTGTTTGCCACCCGATGCGCAAAGCGCTCACCGACGTCGAGAGTTGCGACAAAATTCGAGAGTGCACCGATCAGTGCGTCGGCGATCCGGCGTTCAAGCGAATGCACCGTCGCCCGCTCCATCGAGGCTTCGTCGACCAGCCAATCGAGCGTGTGCGCGATCACCTCCCGACGCGCATCTTCCGCACACTGTGCCGCCTGCTGCTGCGACTGCACACGCGCCGCCTCCAGCAAAGCAGCGCACATGGCGTCGCTGTCGGCCTGAGCCCGCTCGCGCTCAGCCATCGCCGCATCGCGGCAGGCCTTGGCTTCGGCCAACCACTGCTCACGGTTTCGGGACTGTTCGCGCATCAGATCGAGTGTCTCGCGCGCAATGATGGTGCCCTGCGGAACGGGGCCGTCCAGCGTTTCTATCGACGTCAGCGGGTAGTCGATGACATACATAACATCTTCTCCAAGGCGGCCATTCGCGCCCAAAGATCCGGCGGCGCCGTCAGGTCGAGGCGCGTAGACGGCTCCGATTCGCCCGGTGGCAGCAAGATACGCGTCGCCCGGCAGGCGATGTTGACGTCAGGGGAGGAGGAATGGTTTGTGGGCATGGCGTCGAACAAGGCCGCCATCGCGGTGAACGCGGCATCGACAAGCTGATCGGGTGTCAACGCAGCAAGGCACGGCCAGTCGCGGCGCGTCAGCAGCAAGCGGTCACATTGCCACGCATCCAGCCAGGGCGAGAGGGCGCGTCGATAGTCGCCCAGCCACAGGTAATCGGGGCACCCCATCGTTCGCAGCGCGTACGCCAGCGCCACGCGACGTAGATTCGGCACCAGACGCAATGTCACGCACGCGGCATCGCTCAACGGCAGTGCCAAACCGAGCCCGTCCGGTGTCGTCGGCCAGCCACGACGTTCGACCAGGCATCGGTCGATTTGTGCGCGCGTCGCCGGCTGGTGACGGTAGACATGTTGCCAAGCCGACATGTCCAGTGTCTGCCACCAACCGGCGTCCATGAAACGCGCCGGCTGCCAGATGAGTTGAACCAGTTGCGTGACCTCGAAGGAGATCGCCCGGATATCGAACGCCGTTGTCACAGCGCCTCCGGCACCCGTACCTGCCCCTTCAACCTAACGCGCCACGCGAGTATTGCCGCGGCGAGCAGGGCAATGGCGGCGACAACACCGGCGAACCACCATCGGCCCGTCACGCCACCACGATCACCCGCCACGTCGTTTGTCTGGTCTATGGAAGGTGCCGTACGAGGCAAACGATAGTCGGCCGGTTGCATCACGACACTGATGCGTTCCGGCGCGACGCCGGGCACGCTGTCGTGAATCAGGCTGCGAATATCGGTCATGCGTTTGGCCATGTTGATCTCCGGGCTGTACTTCACGAAGACGGCAACGCCGGGCGGCAGTGTCGCGCGCCCGGCCGAATCGATCGGCACCTGAGCGATCGAGACTTCAGCAACCATCACGCCGTCGAGTGCGGCCAGCATTCGCTCAAGTCGTTGCTCTTTGAGGTAGACCAGCTTTGCCTGCTCCTGCACGGGCGAACTCACGAGCTGCCCGGGCGGGAAGACATCCTCCACCGAAGCGCGCTTTTCGCGTGGCAGGCCATGCTGACGCAGCACTTCTACCGCGCGCACAAAATCGTTTCGCGCCACGCGTACCGTCGCCCCTGTGGTCTCGGCACGTTTGTCGGCGTCCATACCCGAGATGAGAAGCAACGCGAGCATCTGGTTGGCTTCCGTCTCACCCAATCCGCGATGCAGATCCTCCTTACAACCCGACACCAGAAACGCAAGCGCCAGTACCGCAGCAACGCACCGCAGACGCATGATTGAAATCCCCCGCGTCATTGCATGTGAACAAGTTTGTTCACACCCTGCGTCGTGGCACCGGCCACCTTGGCGACAAGTTCGAGCGATAGCACGCGCTCGGTCAACTCGCGCTGCGCTTGAAGCAGACGTTGTGGATCGTCAAGCGTACGGTCATCGAGCGTGACGCGCGTCGTCAGGTTTTCGGTATTGGCCGCGAGTTTGCCGGCGGCACTCAACAAGTGATGCTCAGGCAGCGGCGTTGCATGTGCCAGCACCTCGGTAAAGCGGGCGGCATCGCCCGCTTCGGCAAGCGTTGGCCGCGAAGTCGGCAAGTTGACCGCAGTGACCCGCTGCACGCTTTCGTGGATGGAATCGACACTCATGATCTGGAGAAGGGATGAATTGCAGGAAGATTGCGCGAGGCATCGTTCGCGCTCGCAGGTAGGGCCGCCGTTGCGGCGAGCCATTCATATAGGACCTGCGTCGCCGCCGGGTCCGATGCAACGGTTTTCGCATCGCCGGCGAGCGCTGCGTGAGCCGCCCCGGCATCACCGAGCGCCGTCAGCAATGCCGCGTGCAGCCACTGCCGTGTTTCGACGTCGTCAACCAGACAGGGCAAAGCATCGAGAATGGTCCGAGCCTCGGCTGCCATCCCGTGGCACGCCCCCGCAAACGCCAGTTCGACGACGACCTGTCGGGTCAACGCATCAAGCCATCGACCGGCAGCGGGGATGTCATCCGTTTGCCGGGCCGGCATCGTCTCACCTGCCTCGGACGTCATGCGATCTTGGCGATGATGCCCATCAACGTATCCTTGACGAGCTTGATGATCGCGCTATGCAGGCCAAACATTGTCGTCGCCTGTTGCAGCTCAAACTGCACGGCGATCATCTGTGCCGGGTCGTCGAGCTTTCGCGTGCGCAAACTTTGCATCGCCTGCTCCGACACCCGGCGCGACGACTCGCCGAACTGATTGTTGATTTCCTCGACGTTCACACCACGCCTCCGTCAGCCAGCGCGCCATGCCCGGCGACGAGATCGGCACGCATGGCCGCGTAGGAATCGGCGCGTGTCATCGCCACGCGTTGGCCACCCCGCAGAGGCGGTGCACCCAAACGGATTTCCGTCGGTGCGCAATCAAAGCGCTTGCGGAAGGTATCGGTGAAATGTGCGTGATTCGTGAAACCGCATTCGAGCGCAATGTCGAGCACCTTGTGCCGGGTGGACAGCAGCAGATCGCGCGCGAGCCGCAACCGCCGTTCAAGCAACCATTGCTTGGCGGGCATGCCGTACGTTTGCTGGAAGAGATAGCGGAACTTGCGAAGCGGCATGCCGAACTCGTCGGCCAGACGCCCCACAGGCCACGGTTTGTGGAAATTGGCTTCGACGAAGTCGAACAGTGAATGACTGCCAGCGATCGACTGCCGCAACATCGCGGAGAAATAGCGCTGATCGCGGCACAGGCAATAGACATAGAAGAATCGCAGCATGGCCATTCGGTCGATGTTCTGCAACGCGACGGCCACGTCGAGCATGCTCGGCTCAAGCAGCAGCGTGCGCGCGGCCTGCCGATGAAAGACACCGAGCGGGCGCCGGTCGAGCAAATCCACCACATCCGGATACAGCGCCTGCAAATCGCACACATGAAAATCGTGTGCTGTCGTGCCGTCCGAGGCGTCTGTCTCTGCATCGGAACTGGTTGCCGTCATGCTACCGGCGGGCAAGGCTTGCACGAGACCATTCACTTTCAGATTGGTGTCGTGGCGGCTGATGAGAAATCGCACCGTACTCATAGGTCCTCCTGTACGGAAGTTCAGGGCGGGATGACAAAGTCAGTCTTCGCAAGATAGGCGGGTGCGCCTGCGAATGTCATCCGGTGGAGACCTTAAAGTGAGTGGTGTCGCCGCTGCGTTATGGGTTCTGCGCGCCGATTGTCGAAACCATAAAAAAACCCGGCGTTTTCGCGCCGGGTTGTGGTTTTTCCTTCCTCTGAAGCTTTGCGGTTTTGCTCAGGCCGCTGTCGCGGGCGCAAAACTGTCGGCCCGTCCCATCGGCCAATACTTCTCGTAGAGCTGATAGCGGAATTGCCCGCGCAACAGGTCGCCGGGTTCGAGATACTTCAGCGACTCCGACATCAGGCGGATCTCGTTGGACGACACACGCTTGACGATGTGATGCGCACGCAGATCGGACGGATGCGCCAGCCCTGCGGCCTGAATCAGCTCCTGCAATGCGTGCAATGTGTGCTGGTGGAACTGATGAACGCGCTCAGCCTTGTCGGGCACCACGAGCGCACGCTGACGCAACGGGTCTTGCGTGGCGACGCCGGTCGGGCAGCGGTCGGTATGGCACTTCTGCGACTGAATGCAACCGATGGCAAACATAAAGCCGCGCGCCGAGTTGCACCAGTCGGCGCCAATCGCCAGCGTGCGCGCGATGTCGAACGCCGTCACGATCTTGCCCGACGCGCCAATGCGGATCTTGTCGCGCAACCCCGCGCCCACCAGCGTGTTATGCACGAGCAGCAGCCCCTCTTGCAGCGGCGTGCCCACGTGATCGGTGAACTCCAGCGGCGCAGCACCGGTGCCGCCTTCCGATCCATCGACGACGATAAAGTCGGGCAAGATGCCGCTCTCCAGCATCGCCTTGACGATGCCGAAGAACTCCCACGGATGCCCGATGCACAACTTGAAGCCGGTCGGCTTGCCGCCCGACAGATTGCGCAGACGATCGACGAATTGCAGCAAGCCCAGCGGTGTGGAGAACTCGCTGTGACGCGCGGGCGAAATGCAGTCCTGCCCCATCGGCACACCGCGTGTCGCTGAAATCTCGGGGGTGATCTTTGCGGCCGGCAGCACCCCGCCGTGACCCGGCTTCGCCCCTTGCGAGAGCTTCACCTCGATCATCTTCACCTGCGGCGTCGTGGCCTGCGCGGTGAATTTCTCAGCACTGAAGGTACCGTCGTCGTTGCGGCAGCCGAAATACCCCGACGCCACTTCCCAGATCAGGTCGCCGCCCTGCTCGCGATGATGCGGCGAAATCGAACCTTCGCCGGTGTCGTGAATGAAGTTGCCGAGCTTGGCGCCCCGGTTGAGCGAGCGAATGGCATTGGCCGACAGCGCCCCGAAACTCATCGCCGAGATATTGAAGATCGAGGCCGAATACGGCTGTGCGCGATCCGGCCCGATGGTGATGCGGAAGTCGTGGTTATCAAGCACCGTGGGCGCCAGCGAATGCGCAATCCATTCGTAGCCCGCAGCCTTCACGTCGATTTCGGTGCCGAAGGGTCGACTGTCGACATCCCCCTTGGCGCGCTGGTAGACGATGCTGCGCTGGGCTCGCGAGAACGGCGTCTCGGACGTGTCGTCTTCCACAAAATACTGGCGGATTTCCGGCCGAATGAATTCGAACAGAAACCGGAAGTGTCCCCACAACGGGTAGTTGCGCAACACTGCGTGGCGTTGCTGCACCACGTCCCATGCCCCGAGCGCCACCAACGCCGCAAACGGCAGCGGCCATAACGGATGCCATCCGTCGAACAGCACTAACGCAAGCGTTGCGACGAGCAACGCGACAGCCAGCCACAGTGCCAGGAATCGGCGCGAAAACATGAAACCTCCTTGCTTTGGGGGGACACACGCCGGCACGCTGCCGGGTGTCCCCCCGGCGAGCGCCGGCGGCTTTTAATGCGTATTGAGGATCGTTTGATTCGAGGCGTTCGTCGCGTTGCCGGTGGTTGCCGACGTGGCCGTTGCCGTGGCCGGATCGATTTCCGTCGTGGACGCAATGATGCCGCCGCCCAGACAGATATCGCCGTCGTAGAGCACCGCCGACTGACCCGGCGTGACGGCCCATTGCGGCTCGGCAAACGATAACGTCAGGGCTTCGCCACTCGCGTGCACGACTTCGCACGCGGCGTCGGCCTGACGATAGCGCGTCTTGGCACCGCATCGCAGGCCGCCGGCCGGGGCTTCGCCCGCGACCCAAGACACGTCTTCGGCGTTCAGCGTGCCGGAGAGCAGCCACGGATGATCATGGCCTTGCACCACGTACAGCGTGTTGTTCGTCATGTCCTTGCGGGCAACGAACCACGGCTCGCCAGAACCATCGCGGCTACCGCCCAGACCAATGCCCTTGCGCTGACCCAGCGTGTAGAACGCCAGACCGACGTGCTCGCCCACGACCGTGCCGTCGGGCGTCTTCATCGGGCCCGGCTTGGTCGGCAGATAGCGGTTCAGGAAGTCGCGGAACGGACGCTCGCCGATGAAGCAGATGCCCGTCGAGTCCTTCTTCTTTGCATTCGGCAAACCGATCTGCGCGGCAATCTCGCGCACCTTCGTCTTCGGCATTTCGCCGAGCGGGAACATCGTGCGCGAGAGCTGGTGCTGATTCAGGCGATGCAGGAAGTAGCTCTGGTCTTTGGTGTGATCGACTGCCTTGAGCAGTTCGAAGCGCCCTTCGCGTTCGCGCACGCGGGCGTAGTGCCCGGTCGCAATCGTCTCGCCGCCCAATGCAATGGCGTGATCGAGGAACGCCTTGAACTTGATCTCGGCGTTGCACAGCACGTCCGGATTGGGCGTGCGGCCCGCCGAGTATTCGCGCAGGAACTCCGCGAACACGCGGTCCTTGTATTCGGCGGCGAAGTTCACGGCTTCGACATCGATGCCGATCAGGTCGGCGACCGACACCACGTCGATCCAGTCCTGCCGGGTCGAGCAATATTCGCTATCGTCATCGTCTTCCCAGTTCTTCATGAACAGTCCGACGACGTCGTAGCCTTGTTGTTTGAGCAGCCATGCCGTGACCGACGAATCCACGCCGCCCGACATGCCCACTACTACGCGTTTTTGACTCATGTATTGCCTTGCCCATCGGTCACTGCCGGATGGGTCTGAAGTAGCGCGAGGTCGTATCGTACGCCCCGCAGGTAATCGTCCACGCACCGCTCCAGCAGCGGCGAGCGGTGGCGCGCGCGCTGGGCGCGTACCTCGTCCGGCGTGAGCCAGACCGTGCCCACGATGCCCTCGTCGAGCGTGCGCGAAGCGTCGTGCTCGCCAAGCTCGCCGGTGAAGGCAAAACGCAGGTAGGTGATGTCGCCCGGGCCCGGTGCCAGATAGACGCCAAGCAGTTGCCGTGGCGTGAAGACGTACGCCGTCTCCTCAAGCACCTCACGCGTAACTGCGTCGAGAATCGATTCGCCATGGTCCAGATGCCCGGCCGGTTGATTGATCAACAGGCCCGCGCTTTTCTGCTCTTCGACAAAGAGAAAGCGGCCGTCGCGCTCGACAACCGCCGCGACCGTCACGTTGGGCTTCCAGCGCTCATCCATGGCGCATCCTCACAGGTCGCGGGACGTTACCCCGATAAAAGCGACATTTTACCGTCTGGCGGTAATCGGCGCTCAAGACGGGGGGTGCCCGCCCGGACCGGCCCCCACCGCCGGTTTCCCCACACCCCGGCTGCCGGCATGGGCGCCCGTGCACGAACGGCCGCCCGCCAACGCCTGACGACCGACCGGTCGGTCGGCCCTGCGCGCCGGTATCACCCCGCGTCACCCCCTCAGGCGTGAATATCCATATGCCGTTTCGCGCAATAGGCGCGTTTGTCATCTTCGGGTAAGCTGCGAGCACCAGCAGTGTGCAGTGGCAGTACCGCCTCATCGGTTTGTGCAGTAGTTCGTTCGCAGTGGTTTGTTGCAGGACTAATGTCATCAGTGGCGATATGGCCGGCGCGGGGCGCCTCTCCGGCCGCCTTGCTCCCCCAGCAGCACTGGCTGCGGCTCCTTGGCCGTTGATGAGATCAGTTCACAAACCCAAGGAGAGACGCAATGAGAATCGGCATCCCCGCCGAGACGCTTGCCGGCGAAACCCGTGTGGCGGCCACGCCAGAAACGGTCAAGAAGCTGGTCGCGTCAGGTCATCAGGTGGTCGTTGCACATGGCGCAGGAGACGCAGCCAGCGTCCCCGACGCCGCTTTTGTCGCCGCAGGTGCTTCCATTGGCAGCGCGGCCGAGGCATTGGGGGCGGAACTCGTCCTCAAAGTGCGCGCCCCATCCCCGGAAGAACTTGCGCAGATCCCCCGCAGCACGGTGCTCGTGGGCATGCTCAATCCGTTCGACGCCGAAAACAACTCACGCATGGCCGCCGCGGGTATTACCGCGTTCGCGCTCGAAGCCGCGCCGCGCACCACACGTGCGCAAAGCATGGACGTGCTCTCTTCACAGGCCAACATTGCGGGCTACAAAGCCGTGATGCTTGCCGCCAATCTGTATCAGCGTTTCATGCCGATGCTGATGACGGCGGCCGGTACGGTCAAGGCCGCGCGCCTCGTTGTGCTGGGCGCTGGCGTCGCAGGCTTGCAAGCGATTGCCACGGCCAAGCGCCTCGGTGCGGTGATTGAAGCGTCGGACGTGCGTCCGGCCGTGCGCGAGCAGATCGAATCGCTTGGCGCGAAGTTCATCGACGTGCCGTTCGAAACCGACGAAGAGCGTGAGATTGCCAAGGGTGTGGGCGGCTACGCTCGCCCGATGCCTGCGGCTTGGCTCGCCCGCCAGTCGCAGCTCGTGCACACGCGTCTGACGCAAGCGGACATCGTCATCTCCACCGCGTTGATCCCGGGGCGTGCTGCGCCGACGCTCATCGCTGAAGACACGGTCAAAGCCATGAAGCCCGGTTCCGTGATCATCGATCTGGCCGCTGGGCGTGGCACAAACGGCGGCGGCAATTGCCCGCTGTCGGTGGCCGACGAGATCGTGAAGGTACACGGTGTGACGATTGCCGGTTATACCAACCTCGCAGGCATGGTCGCGGCTGACGCGTCGGCTCTGTATGCCCGCAACGTGCTCGACTTCCTCAAGCTGGTGATCGACAAGGAAAACAAGCTCGTCATCGATACCAACGACGACATCGTCGCCGCGTGCCTGATGTGCCGCGACGGTCAGGTGCTGCGGGCTGCATAAGGCATAGGGGGACACAACAATGGAAATGATCAATCACACGGTGATCAATCTGATCATCTTCGTGCTGGCGGTGTACGTCGGCTATCACGTGGTGTGGAACGTCACACCGGCACTGCACACGCCGCTGATGGCGGTCACGAACGCCATTTCGGCCATCGTGATCGTGGGCGCCATGCTCGCCGCTGGTCTGACCGAAGGTGGTCTGGGCAAGACGATGGGTGTCGTGGCGGTGGCACTGGCAGCGGTGAACGTGTTCGGGGGTTTCCTCGTCACGCAACGCATGCTCGAGATGTTCAAGAAGAAGGACAAGCCTGTTAAGGCTGAGGGGAACAAGCAATGAGCATGAATCTCGTCACGTTGCTCTATCTGGTTGCATCGATCTGTTTCATTCAGGCACTCAAAGGCCTGTCGAACCCGAAGATGGCGCGGCGCGGTAACGCGTTCGGCATGATCGGTATGGCCATCGCGGCCGTCACCACGATTGCCCTGATTTATGAATTGCGCAGGCTCTCCGGTGGCAACTATTCGGGACTCGGTCTGATCCTCGCGGGTCTCGTCGTGGGTGGCGGTATCGGTGCTTACGTCGCTCGCAAGGTCGAGATGACAAAGATGCCGGAACTGGTCGCGGCCATGCACTCGTTGATCGGTCTGGCTGCGGTGTGTATCGCCGTGGCCGCCGTTGCAGAACCAGCCGCCTTTGGCATCGTGCCGGCCGGTGAAACATTGCTGCCGCCGGGTAACCGTATCGAGTTGTTCATCGGCACGTTTGTCGGCGCGATCACGTTCTCGGGTTCGGTTATCGCCTTCGGCAAGCTCTCGGGCAAGTACAAGTTCCGCCTGTTTCAGGGCGCGCCGGTCCAGTTCACGGGGCAGCACACGATCAACCTGCTGCTCGCCATCGCCATGCTCGGCTTCGGCGTGATCTTCTTCCTGTCGCAAAGCTGGCTGCCGTTCATCCTGATGGCAGCCATTGCTTTCGTGCTGGGTGTGCTGATCATCATCCCGATTGGCGGTGCCGATATGCCGGTGGTCGTGTCGATGCTGAACTCGTACTCGGGTTGGGCCGCCGCCGGTATCGGCTTCTCGCTGAACAACCCGATGCTGATCATTGCAGGCTCGCTGGTCGGTTCGTCGGGTGCGATTCTGTCGTACATCATGTGTAAGGCGATGAATCGCTCGTTCTTCAACGTGATTCTCGGCGGCTTTGGTGCGCAGGCGGGTGCAGCAGCGGCAGGCGGCGAACAGCAGCAACGTCCGGTGAAATCGGGTTCGCCTGATGACGCCGCGTTCCTGATGAGCAATGCAGAGTCGCTGGTGATCGTGCCGGGTTACGGCTTGGCCGTGGCGCGCGCGCAGCACGCGCTCAAGGAACTGACCGACAAGCTCACCGAAAAGGGTGTGCAGGTCCGCTATGCCATTCACCCGGTGGCAGGTCGTATGCCGGGCCACATGAATGTGCTGCTCGCGGAAGCCGAAGTCCCCTACGATCAAGTGCTGGAAATGGACGAGATCAACGGTGAATTCGGCCAGACCGACGTGGTGCTTGTGTTGGGCGCCAACGACGTGGTGAACCCGGCCGCAAAGAACGATCCGCAATCGCCGATTGCCGGCATGCCGATTCTCGAAGCCTACAAGGCCAAGACGATCATCGTGAACAAGCGTTCGATGGCTGCGGGCTACGCCGGACTGGACAACGAACTGTTCTATCTCGACAAGACGATGATGGTGTTCGGCGACGCGAAGAAGGTGGTCGAAGAGATGGTCAAGGCGGTCGACTGAGACCGCACGAACCCGTGCGCTGCAATGGCGCACGATGCAGTCTATGCGGGGCGGCGAAAGTCGCCCCGCGCTACAATGCGCGCTCATTCTCACCCTGCCTCACGGCAAACGGAATCGCGCCATGACGTCTGGCCCGCTCGGCATTGTTGCCGCTCTGCACGAAGAAATTGCCGACCTGCTCGCGGAGATGGCCCCCGGCGCCCGCGTCGAACACATCGGCATGCGTGACTATCACGTGGGCCGACTCCACGGGCAAGACTGCGTGATCGTGCTCGCGCGCATCGGCAAAGTGGCCGCTGCCGCGACAACCACGGCCCTCATTCACCGTTTTGGCGTTAGCGAAATCGTCTTCACCGGTCTGGCGGGTGGTCTCGCCCACGGAATCGCCGTCGGTGATGTCGTCGTGGCCGACACCCTCGTGCAGCACGATCTCGACGCCAGCCCCCTCTTCCCGCGTTTCGAAGTGCCCCTGCTCGGCCGCGCCACGTTCGACACCGAACCGTCGTTACGCGATGCGCTCGCCCAAGCCGCGCGCGATTGGCTCGCACAAGAGATGCCGGACCACGTAGCAGCGGACACGCGAAGCGAACTCGGCATGAGCGCACCGCGCGTGCACGTCGGACAAATCGCGAGTGGCGATCAGTTCATCAGCAGCGCCGGGGAAGTCGCGCGTTTGCGCGAGGCGCTGCCACAGACATTGGCGGTGGAAATGGAAGGCGCCGCCGTCGCGCAGGTGTGCCATGAATATGGTGTGCCGTTTGCCGTCATGCGTACGCTCTCCGACGCCGCCGACGATGCGGCTCACGTCGATTTCCCACGTTTTCTGCGCGATGTCGCGAGTGTGTATTCGCACGGCATCCTTGCGCGGTTTCTGTCAGCGCGAAGCTAGGCACGCACAACGCAAAAGACCGGCCAGTGGCCGGTCTTTTTTCATGGCGTTATGTCTTGGCATCACCGCTGCCGAGCGCAGATCATGCGTCGGGCTTGCTGCCTTCGGCGTCCCCTTCCTGCGGGCGCTTACGCACCGAGCCGGCAATCAGATCGAAGCGGAACAGACGGCATTCGAGCGCGCCATTGAAGAGCGGCGTGCGACGCGATTCGCGCAGACGCATCTGGCCCGGCAAGCTCATGTCGGCCGTCAGCAGATAAGCGCTCCAGCCCGTGAAGCGTTGCTTGAGCATGTCGCCGAAGGCCTTGAAGAACTGCGCATCCACGCCGTCCGGCTGCGCGCGCTGGAACTGGCCGCGACCGCCCGACGATTCGAAATCGCCATCTTCCCCAGCATCGCGCGGCGAACGGCGGCCACGCACTTCGATACGCTCGCCATACGGCGGGTTGGCCACGATGATGCCCGGACGATCGACCGGCGGCGCCATGTCGCGCGCATCCACCTGCTTCAGGCCCACGTCGCCCACCCCGGCGCGCTCCAGATTCGCACGCGCCTTGACCAGCATGTCGCCCGAGATATCGCTGCCGAAAATCGTCGGCGGCACACCGCGCACGCGGGCATCGCGTTGCGCTTCCTGCGCCTGCACCTTCATGGTCTGCCACGCGTTGATGTCGTAGCCCTTGAGCTTCTCGAAACCGAAGCGGCGCGCCACACCGGCCGGCACGCCGAGCGCGATTTGTGCCGCTTCGGCGAGGAACGTGCCGCTGCCGCACATCGGGTCGTACAGCACCATGTCGGCGGCCGTGTCCGTACGCCAGCCGGCCAGACGCAGAATGCCCGCCGCGAGGTTCTCGCGCAGCGGTGCCGCGCCCTTGTCCAGACGCCAGCCGCGCTTGAACAGCGCCTCACCGGACGTATCGAGATAAAGCGTCGCGTCGGTGGCCGTCAGGAACGCGAACACGCGCACATCGGGTTCGGACGTATCGATGTTGGGGCGCGAGCCGGTCTTCTCGCGCAGACGGTCGCACACGGCATCCTTGATGCGCAGCGTGACGAATTCGAGACTGCGCACCGGCGCCTTGATGCCCGTGACGTCCACGCGCAGGGTCTGCTGGTACGAGAACCAGTCTTCCCAGCGTTGGCCGAGCGCGAAGGCGTAAATGTCCTGTTCGGTGCGATAGCCTTGCTGCGCGATGCGCAACAGCACACGGCTCGCGATGCGCGAATACAGGTTGGCCGCCATGCCGGCTGCCCACGGGCCCGCAAAGTGCACGCCGCCGGGCACTTGTTTGCCAACCGACAAGGGGGCCAGACGCCCCAGTTCAGCCAGCTCGGCGGCGAGCGCTTCTTCCAGTCCACGGGGACAGGGCGCGAAAAATTCGAAGGAAGCCATAGTGATGCGTACGGCCGGCGCACGGGGCGCCGGCAGAGGGAATAAAGCGCTATTGTACGCGTGCCGGCTTGCCCGGCGTGTTTGGCGTGAGGGGGATGCCACCCGGGCAGGCGGCGAGTTTGTGCAGCAACGTGTCGACGATGGCCTCGGGCGATTCGCGGATGTCGATCACGAGCGCGTCGCGCGGCTCTTCGAGCGTGTCGAACTGGCTTTGCAGCAGCGCCGGATCGAAGAAATGCCCGCCGCGCGAAGCCAGACGCTCGCCGATCACCTCGGGCGCACCTTTCAGATAGACGAACACGACGTCGCCGTCATGCTCGCCCAGCACATCGCGATACCGCGAACGCAACGCCGAACACGCAAACACATGGTGACGCCCCGCCACACGGCGCGCGACGATCGCCTCGCGAATCGCAGCGAGCCACGGTGCGCGGTCGCTGTCGTTGAGCGCCTCGCCGCGGCGCATCTTGTTGATGTTTGCGGCGCTGTGAAACGAATCCGCGTCGGAAAACCCGCAGCCCAGCCGGTCGGCCAGCATCTGCCCGACCGTGCTCTTGCCGCTGCCCGATACGCCCATTACCACGACGATCATGGCTCGTCTCCTTGTGACCTGCTGACTCGCGTCAGCGTGTTGCCGATGTTGCGTGCCCTGCATGCTTACCTCACACCACGCTGGCCAGACCCAGCGTGAGCAGCAGTGCCACCACCGAAATGATCGTCTCGCAAACCGTCCAAGTCTTGAACGTCTGCGGCACGGTCATGTTGAAGTATTCCTTGACCAGCCAGAAGCCGCCATCGTTCACGTGCGACAGGATCAGCGAGCCTGCGCCCGTGGCCAGCACCATCAACTCGGGCTTGACCGTGGCACCGGCTGCCGCCGCGATCGGGGCCACGATACCGCAAGCCGTGGTCATGGCGACCGTGGCCGAACCCGTTGCCACGCGAATGAGCGCCGCCACCAGCCAGCCGAGCAACAGCGGCGAGAGGCTGGCATGCGTGGCCACGTCGACAATCGCCTTCGACACGCCGCCGTCCATCAGAATACGCCCGAAGCCGCCGCCTGCGCCCACCACCAGCGTAATCGTGGCAATCGGTGCCAGACACTCGTTGGTGAACTTCAGAATCTGGTCTCGGTTGAAGCCGCGCTGCTTGCCGAACGTGAAGAAGCTCACCAGCGTGGCGATCAGCAGCGCCATCACCGAGTTGCCGATCAGGCGCAGGAAGTCGTTGGCGAACGTCTTCGGTGCGAAGAACAGGTCGGCCCAGCTCCCGATCAGCATCAGAATGACCGGCAGCAAAATCGTGAAGAGGGTGATACCGAAGCCCGGCAACTGGCTCATCGGACGGTCTTCGTCGACGAACTGCGACAGCAGCGGGTTATCCGGGTTCGGCACCACGTGGCGCGCCATCAGCTTGGCGAACAGCGGGCCGGCAATGGCAGCCGTCGGGATACCCACGATCAGCGCGTACATGATGGTGTGGCCGATGTCCGCGTTGTAGGCGGTCACGGCGAGCAGTGCGGCCGGGTGCGGCGGAATCAGACCGTGCACGACCGACAGACCGGCCACCATCGGGATACCCACCAGCACCATCGAGGTGCCGGTGCGCTTGGCGACGTTGAACGCGATCGGAATCAGCAGCACGAAGCCGACTTCGAAGAACACCGGCAGACCGACGATGAACGCGATCACGACCATCGCCCAATGCACGTTCTTCTCGCCGAAGAAGCCGATGAGCGTGCGCGCAATGCGCTCGGCCCCGCCGGATTCGGCCATCATCTTGCCGAGCATCGTCCCCAGACCCACCACTAGCGCAATGTGGCCGAGCGTGTTGCCCACGCCGGTCTCGAAAGCCTTGACGATGCCGCCCATCGGCATCCCCACCGCGAGGCCCAGCACGAGCGACACGACGATCAGGGTGATGAACGGGTTCAGTTTGAATTTCGCGATCAGTACGATCAGCGCAATTACCGCGACAAGCGCGTACACCAGCAGCAAGTTACCTTGCACCGCAGCCATGGGGGTCTCCTCGATTGGCTAGTTGGGCGGCTGCCCGCAGGGCTCACGCCCCATTGTTGGAATCCTGTTTTATTCGGTCGATGCCTGAATCAGTCCTGCGTCCTTCAGTCCTGCGTCTTTCAGTCCTGTGCTTTCAGCCCTGCTTCCTTCAACCTGCTTCCTTCTGCCCGCTTGATTCAGCCTCGGGGCAGTGCCGTCGCCGCACGGGCCAGACGCGTAATGCCGTCCCAGTCCTTCGCGTCGACAAGTGCCTTGGGGGTGAGCCACGAGCCGCCCACGCACACCACGTTCGGCTGCGCGAGGTACGACGGGGCCGACTCGGCGCTGATACCGCCCGTCGGGCAGAAACGCACGTGACGGAACGGGCCGTACAACGCCTTGAGCATCGGCACGCCGCCCGACGGTTCTGCCGGGAAGAACTTCACCGTGTCGTAGCCGTCGGCCAGTGCCGCGAGAATGTCCGAGGGGGTGACCACGCCCGGCAGCAACGGCAGGCCGGCCGCCTTGGCCGCCGCACCGAGCGCGGGCGTGTAGCCCGGCGAGACGCCGAAGCGCGCACCTGCGGCCACGGCCTGCGCCATTTCTTCGGGGCGCGTGAGCGTGCCCACGCCGACGATCAGCTCGTCCGACAGGCTGGCCACGTGCTTGATGACGTCCATCGCCGCCGGCGTGCGCAGCGTGATTTCGAGCACTCGTACGCCGCCCGCGAGCAGCGCACGCGAGACGTGCTCACCCTGCTCTACGGTGTCGAACTGGAGCACCGGGACCACGGGGCCGGCACGAACGATGTCATTGATGTCCATTGCGTTTTTCCTTGAAGTCGGCGGCGCGGCCTGCGCGCCACCGGGGTCTTCCCACTCATTCAGATCCGAAGAACACGGAAGCGCCCGCTTCCGCCGCGCCTACTGCGGCGCGCATATGGCCGAACAGCAGGCGGCCGGTGTCATCGCCCGAGGCAGGCACGGGCGCAATCTCGCGCGCCGCCCACACGTCCGGGCTCACTTCGGCATGCAGCATGCCGGCCGCGGCATCGAGCACGATCAGATCGCCATCGCACACGCGGGCGAGCGGGCCGCCACCGGCGGCTTCCGGCGACACGTGAATCACCGCCGGCACCTTGCCCGACGCGCCCGACATGCGGCCATCGGTGACCAGCGCTACGGCGAAACCTTCGTCCTGCAAAGCACCGAGCAACGGCGTGAGGCGATGCAGCTCGGGCATCCCGTTGGCGCGCGGCCCCTGGCCACGCAACACCACCACCACGTCGCGATGCAGCTCACCCGCGTCGAACGCGGCCTTGACCGCTTCCTGCGAAGTAAATACGCGTGCCGTTGCGGCCACACGCCGATGTTCCGGCTTGACCGCCGACACCTTGATGACGCCGCGGCCCAGATTGCCGTGCATGAGGCGCAGTCCGCCATCAGGGGCGAACGGCTCGGCATGGCCGCGCAACACGTCACGATCACCACTGTAGGCGCTACCGTCGCGCCATGCCAACCCTTCGGCCGAGAGCCACGGCTCCTGGCGGTAGCGCGACAGGCCCGGGCCCGCCACGGTCTGCACGTCGTCATGCAGAAGCCCCGCGTCGAGCAGTTCGCCGATCAGGAAGCCCATGCCGCCGGCCGCGTGGAAGTGGTTCACGTCGGCCTTGCCGTTCGGGTACACACGTGCCAGCAACGGCACCACGGCCGAGAGCGCATCGAAGTCGTCCCAGTCGATCACGACGCCGGCTGCGCGGGCCATTGCGACCAGATGCAGAGTGTGATTGGTCGAGCCGCCCGTCGCGAGCAGACCGACGATGCCGTTGACCACCGCGCGCTCGTCGACCACATGGCCGATAGGCGTGTACTCGGCGGTATCGGCACCGATGGCCAGCACGCGCGCGAGGGCGGCGTCGGTCAACGCGTCGCGCAGCGGCATGTGCGGATGTACGAAGGCCGCGCCCGGCAGGTGCAGGCCCATGACTTCCATCAGCAACTGATTGCTGTTGGCGGTGCCGTAGAAAGTGCAGGTGCCCGCGCCGTGATACGCCTGCGACTCGGCTTCGAGCAGCGCGTCGCGGCCGACTTTGCCGGTGGCGTACAACTGGCGAATGCGGGCTTTCTCGTCGTTCGACAGACCGCTCGCCATCGGGCCCGCCGGCACGAAGATCGTGGGCAGATGGCCGAACTGGAGCGCGCCGATCACGAGACCCGGCACGATCTTGTCGCACACGCCGAGCATGAGCGCCGCGTCGAACATGTTGTGCGAGAGCGCCACAGCCGTGCTCATTGCGATGATTTCGCGCGAGAACAGCGACAGCTCCATGCCTGCGTTGCCCTGCGTCACGCCATCGCACATCGCGGGTACGCCGCCGGCGACTTGTGCCGTGGCGCCCAGTTTGCGGGCGGCTTCGCGCAGACGCGCCGGATATTGCTCGTACGGCTGATGCGCCGAGAGCATGTCGTTGTAGGCCGTCACGATGCCGACGTTCGGACGGCGCTGCTCGCGCAGCATCAGCTTGTCGTTGGCCGGCATGGCCGCAAAACCGTGGGCGAGATTGGCGCATGAGAGTGCCCCGCGCTGCGGGAAACTGCCACGGCTGGCGGCGATGCGTGCCAGATAGGCGGCGCGTGAGTCGCGGCTACGCGCGGCAATGCGCGCGGTGACCGCCATCAGGGTCGGGTGCAGGGGCTTCGTTTGCTCAGACGTCATGCCGGCTCGGCTTGAATTTGATGTGCCCGGCTGGGCACGATTGGGAGCGGAGTTTAGTAGAAATTCTACATCCCATCAATCAAAAGCCATCGGCATACGGGGTTTTACTGAGTGTTTTCCATGAGTTACGGCAATTATTGCCGTATTGAGAAAACTCAAACCATAATGTGAAATGCCATATTTCTGTAGTTTTTGTACATTCCAATCATTCCCATTCGTCGTTGGCCCCTGATGGACGGGGCACAGTACCTTGTGGCGCGGGTGCTATAGTGAGCGCCTGACAAGCCGGGCATTCGGCGCGCGTGAACGCGCGCCAGCGTCCGGCCAATGGGGTTGTCGCAGAAGGGTTTCACAAGGGTGGTGCACGCAGAAGTCGGCGCGACGCTTGTGAGGTCTGATTGCTTATGTGGGTTGCTGCCTGCCATGCTGAACCGAATCGAAGCCACACTGACTCAATTGCGCCCCTCAGAGCGCAAGCTCGCCACCTATGTGCTGGACGCCCCGCGTGAAGTGGTCGATCTGTCGATGAACGAACTGGCCGAGCGTGCCAACGTCAGCCAGCCGACCATTGCCCGTTTTTGCCAGGCCGTCGGATGCAGCGGGTATCGCGAATTCAAGATCCGGCTGGCGCAAGGCATCGCCCAAGGCGTGCCGTTCGTGCATCGCGACGTGCGCCCCGACGAGCCGGTGCCGGGCATTGCCAGCAAGGTGCTCGACCGCACCATCGGCAGTCTCATGCAAGTGCGCAACAACCTGTCGCCCGACAGCATCGGGCTCGCCATCGACCTGCTCGCCAATGCCAAGCGCATCGAGTTCTATGGCGCGGGAGCGTCGGGGATTGCCGCACAGGACATGCAGCACAAGTTCTTCCGATTGGGTGTGCCGGCCGTGGCATATAGCGATCCGCATGTGTACGGGATGTCGGCCGCCTTGTTGCATGAGGGCGATGTGGTGATCGCGATTTCCAACACCGGGCGCACGCAGGATCTGTTGGAAGCGGCGCAGTTGGCGCGCGCGGCCGGGGCCAGCGTGATTGCCATCACGCACAGCAATTCGCCGTTGGCGCGACTGGCCAGTGTGGCGCTCTTCGCCGATGTCGACGAAGACACCGATGTGTACTCACCGCTGACCTCTCGAATTGCACATCTGGCCATTGGCGACGTGCTCGCCGTTGGGATGGCACTGCGGCTGGGCGACCGTCTGCCCGCACAGCTCGCCCGCGCGAAGGAAGTCATCAACCGTCGCCGCACCGCGAGCGACGGTCGATAATCGGGGGAAGTTATCCCCGCTTTGCGTCCGGATTTACTGCGTTTTGCAATGACTTGCCAGTGAGTGCCGCAATGAGATTGTCGGCCGCACACGACGCCATGGCGTGACGCGTTTCGTGCGTAGCAGAGCCGATGTGCGGCAACGCGACGACGTTCTTCATCTTGAGCAACGGCGAGTCGACCGACACTGGCTCGCGCTCGAAAACATCGAGCCCTGCGCCACGCAGATGCCCCGACGCCAGCGCATCGATCAACGCCGCCTCGTCAATCACCTTGCCGCGCGCCGCGTTGATGAAGATCGCGCCGGGTTTCATCTGCGCGAATTCCTTCGCACCGATGATGCGCTCGGTCGCCGGCGACAGCGGCACCAGCGTGACAACGAAATCGGCCTGCGTGAGAAGCTCCGGCAACGTGCGGTACTGCGCGCCGTAGGCCGTCTCTGCCGCTTCGTTGCGCGAACGGTTGCTGTACAGCACCTTCATGCCGAAACCGAGCGCCGCCCGGCGCGCCACGGCACCGCCGATACGCCCCATGCCCACGATGCCCAGCGTCTTGCCCTGCACGTCGGTGCCGAAGTACGCCTCGCCCAGACTGCCCTTCCAGCCGCCCGCTTTCACCAACTCGGCCAGTTCCACCACACGCCGCGCACTCGCGAGAATCAGCGAGAAAACCGTGTCGGCCGTGGTTTCGGTCAGCACGTCGGGCGTGTTCATCAACACGATGCCGCGACGCGTGAGGTCGGGCACATCGAACTGGTCATAGCCGACCGAGATCGTGGCCCAGGCTTTCAGCTTAGGCGCCGCGTCGAGCAGCGCGGGCGTGACGTTGGCACCCACGCCGATCGCACCGTCCGCGCGACCGAGCGCCGCCGTGAATGCCGCGCGATTGGCGTCGTTCACACCGTCGAATTCATTCAGTTCGAAATGCTCCGCGAGACGCGCACGCACGTCTGCCGGCACGCTCTTGTACAACACGACTTCCGGACGACTCATCCTCTTGACTCCCTGTTGATGCTCGATTGGGTGTTCTGTTGGTGCCTTACCGATGCCTTGCTGGCGCGTTCAAGCTTGCTTCGCACGCGCGAGTGCAAACGCGCGCTCGAGAAAATCGAGGCGATCCTGCCCCCAGTACGGCTCGCCCTCGAACACGAACCAAGGCACGCCGTACACGCCGGCCGACATCGCATCTTCGGTGTTCGCGTCATACGCCGCCTGCACGCTCGCGCCTTGCGAAGCGGTGAGCAACGACTTGCCGTCGAGCGACAGGTCGTTGGCAATCGCCAGCAGCGTGGCTTCGTCGGCGATGTTGCGCTCCTGCGTCCAGAGCGCCGCCGAGATGGCGCCTGCGAGTTCCAGCGCCTTCGCCGTGCCATGGGCGAGTTGCGTCGCGATGATCAACCGTGCCGCCGGATCGCCCGCCACCGGAAAGAACTTCGGCTGCGGGTTAAGCGGCAGGTCGAGGTACTTCGACCAGCGGGCGAGTTCAACCAGACGATACGCCTGACGTTGCGGCGTGCGCTTCGCGAGCGGCAGGCCACCCGAGACCGCAAACACCCGGCCAAGATCGACGGGCTTGAGCTGGACCTGCACGTCGTACTCGCGTGCCAGTTCGATGAATCGCGCGTGGCCCATATACACATAGGGCGACGGCGGGGCGAGGTAGTAATCGCAGGTCAGGCTCACGGCAGGCTCCTCTCGGTTCTCGTTGAATATCGGTCTTGATGCGATGCGTGTGCAATACGTGTGTCAGAACGGCTTCACGACCGCGAGAATCACGGCGGCGAGCAGCCCGAGCACAGGGAATTCGTTGAAATAGCGATACCAGCGATGCGAGTGGGTATTGCGGCCGGTTTCGAACTTGCGCAGCAGACGGCCGCACGCATGGTGATAGCCGAGCAGCAACACCACGATCAGCAGCTTGGCGTGCAGCCAGCCGCTCTGGCGGCCAATGCCGTAGTACAGCCACAGCACCAGACCGAAGGCGAGTGCGGGCACGGCCAGAATCGTCATGAAGCGGTAGAGCTTGCGCGCCATAAGCAGCAGGCGCTGCGTGGCGGCGGCGTCGGTCTCCATCGCGAGATTGACGAAGATGCGCGGCAGATAGAACAAGCCCGCGAACCATGAGGCGATGAAAACGATGTGAAACGCTTTGATCCAGAGCATCGGGGACAGGCGGCCACGGGCGGGCCATCGAATATTTTGAACAGCAAGCAATGTACAACAATCCGCTCACTCGCGAAGTGCGCCGTCTTGCGTCAGCGGGGCGCGGACATGCGGCAAATCGACGCGAGGGCATTACGGTATCGCCGCGTCTTGCCCAATGAAACATTTCCGGCACGCGACGCCCCCACCCGCCTGTGCCAGAATACGGGCCATATCGGCTTAAGACGCTTTTACCCTTCGGCGCCCTGCGCGCCGGCCACCGGCCCCTGCATGAGAATTCTTGGTATCGACCCCGGCCTGCGTGTCACCGGCTTCGGCGTGCTCGAAAAGCACGGCAACCGCTTGCAGTATGTGACGAGCGGCGTCATTCGCAGCGGCGAAGGCACGCTGTCCGCCCGTCTGCGCATCATCTTCGAGAGCGTGGCAGAACTGGTCGCCACCTACCAGCCCGATCAAGCCGCCGTTGAAAAAGTCTTCGTCAATGTGAATCCGCAGTCGACGCTGCTCCTTGGGCAGGCGCGCGGCGCGGCCATCACGGCGTTGTCGGTCGGTGGGCTTGAAGTCTTCGAATACACCCCCTCGCAGCTCAAACAAGCCGTGGTCGGCACCGGACGTGCACGTAAAGAACAAGTGCAAGACATGGTGATGCGCCTGCTGGCGCTCACGGGCAAGCCGGGCACCGATGCGTCCGACGCGCTCGGCGTCGCCATCTGCCACGCGCACTGCGGCGAAACCTTCACGGCGCTGGCCGACGTCTCGCCCGCGCTCGCCGGCAAAGCCCTGCGCGTACGACGCGGACGGCTGGTCGGCTGACACCGCCAAAGCGCTACAATGCTGCCATGATCGAAACCGACAAACTCGCCGCTGAGCGCATCATTGCGCCGACACCGGCCTCGCCCAACGAAGAAGCCTTCGAGCGCGCGCTGCGCCCCAAGCTGCTCGACGAATACGTCGGCCAGCGCAAGGTGCGCGGCCAGTTGGAAATCTTCATCGAGGCAGCCCGCAAGCGTGCCGAGCCGCTCGACCACGTATTGCTCTTCGGCCCGCCGGGTCTGGGCAAGACCACGCTCGCGCACATCATCGCGCGCGAAATGGGCGTGCATCTTCGCCAGACGTCGGGCCCGGTGCTCGAGCGGCCGGGCGATCTCGCCGCCCTGCTGACCAATCTCGAAGCCAACGACGTCCTGTTCATCGACGAAATTCACCGGCTCTCGCCGGTCGTCGAAGAAATTCTGTACCCCGCGCTCGAGGACTATCAGATCGACATCATGATCGGTGAAGGGCCGGCGGCGCGAAGCGTCAAGCTCGACCTGCAACCGTTCACGCTGGTCGGCGCCACCACGCGCGCCGGCATGCTGACCAACCCGCTGCGCGATCGCTTCGGTATCGTCGCGCGGCTGGAGTTTTATTCGGCAGACGAGCTCGCCGGCATCGTGCGACGCTCGGCCGGGCTGCTGGGTGCGGTGATCGTCGACGACGGCGCCTTTGAGATCGCACGCCGCGCTCGGGGCACGCCGCGTATCGCCAACCGGCTGCTGCGCCGTGTGCGCGATTACGCCGAAGTGCGCGCCGACGGGCGCATCACGGCAGAAGTGGCCGACGCCGCGCTGTCGATGCTCGACGTCGACGCCAGCGGCCTCGACGTGATGGACCGCAAGCTGCTCGAAGCCGTGCTGCACAAGTTCGACGGCGGCCCGGTCGGCGTCGACAATCTGGCCGCCGCCATTGGCGAAGAGCGCGACACCATCGAAGATGTGATCGAGCCGTACCTGATCCAGCAGGGCTTCTTGCAACGCACGCCGCGCGGGCGCGTGGCCACGCTCGCCGCCTATCGCCACTTCGGCCTGTCTGCCCCCGGCTGCGCGCCCACGAGCGACTCACTGTGGTCGCCCGAGCCGCCGGCCGGTGCGACGGGCGGCAACTGACGGCACGCCGTGCCGTCGTAGTCAGCCGCGTATGAGCGCACAGGACGATCTCCCCACCCCGCCGCCGAAAACACCGCTACAGCCCGCCGGTCCCGTCGTGGGCGTGTCGGGCCGCGTGCGGCACGCCATTGCCATGCGACTCGTGAGCCTGACGTCCGGCCCCGGCGCACCCCGCCTGAATTACGACACGCCTGCGGGCGACCCGGGCCTGTTCGGGCCGGACGCCGCCTGCTGGCATGTTCATGGTGACTTCACGTCGATGATGATCGGCGGCATCAGTGCGCTGTTGATGCAGTCGCTGCATCCGCTTGCGATGGCGGGGGTCTGGGATCATTCGACGTTCCGGCAGGATGTCATCGGCCGCTTGCGCCGCACAGCCACCTTCATTGGCGGCACGACATTCGGCAATACCGCCGATGCCGAGGCGTTGCTCGATCGCGTGCGGCGCATCCATCTTCAGGTGAAAGGCACCGCGCCGGATGGCAGGCCCTATGCGGCTTACGATCCCGATTTGCTGACGTGGGTGCACGTGGCGGAGACGTCGAGTTTTCTGCGCAGCTATCTCGTCTACAAGAACCCGGCATTCCCGCGCAGTGAGCAGGACCGCTATTACGCGGAAGTCGCGCGCATTGCGATTGCACTGGGCGCGCGTAACGTGCCGACGAGCGTTGCTGAGATCGACGCGTATCTGGCCGCCATGCGGCCGTCGTTAGCGACGAGCGAGCAAACCGATGAAGTCGTGCACGTGCTGCGCAACCTGCCGTCACCGTTTGCGGGTGCGCGTGTCTTCGGGGGATTGCTGTTCCGTGCGGGGGTGGATTTGCTGCCCGATTGGGCGCAGGGAATGCTTGGCTTCGAACAAGGCGCGGCCGTGCGGCGCCTTACGGTGCGTCCGGCCGTGCGTCACACAGCGCAGTTGGCAAGATGGGCGATGCGCAACAGCGTCGCGCATCGGGCACGCAAGCGAGCGCTGGCAACACCCGATACCGTTTCGCAGGCGCCGTCGCTGGAGCGGTGACGCCGAACGCGTCACAAACGCATCAAACCACGCGAGGATCCACGCGATCGGTCGAATTGCCCTCGGCAGGTTTGTCGTTGATCTCGTCACGCACGGCATCATCCAGATGCGTGACATCGCCCCAACTCAGCACCTGCCAATGCTCGCCATCGAACGCGATGCGGTTCACGCTCGCATTGAGTAGCGGGTACGCGCGCGGTGCGGACAGATCCAACCCCGTCGCCAGCCGGTAGCAGCAGTCAAGCACGCCGCCATGGGCCACCAGCGCGAGATGCTGTCCTTCGTAGTCGCGCAGCAACTGGCCGACGAAGTCGGTAATGCGTGCGTAGAAGCCGCGCGTCGACTCACCGCCCGGAATCGTGAAATCCGGATCGCGGGTCTGCCATCGCACGTAGTCCTGCGGAAATTGCGCCTGAATGTCGTCGGGCGTGCGCGTCTCGAATACACCGTAGTGCCGCTCGCGCAAGTTGGCCGTGCGCACCAGCGGCAGCCCGCAGGCCTTCGCTACCGGCTCAGCCGTCTGCACCGCGCGTTGCAAGTCGCTCGTCAGCACCTGATCGAAAACGTGACCTTGCGCCGCGACTTCACGCGCCACGCGCGCACCCAGCCGCACGGCCTGATGTTCGCCTTCGGCGGAGAGCGGAATGTCGGTATGTCCCTGAATGCGCTTCACGCGGTTCCAGTCGGTCTCGCCATGGCGAATCAGGGTCAGCGTCGTTGTCTTGCCAGTCATTCTGAGAATTACGTTCGTGCGCGATTGCGCGAGGGTCTGCAAAGGTCTGCAAAGGTCTGCGAGGGTCGAAGAAGGGGCTGAGCGTGCTTATCCGTGCGCTGAATGGGGCATGTCGCCCCATCCGCCCCTCACCCGTCGCTCACCCGTTATGCTGCCTTCGGGTTGAGGGTGTAGGTACCGGTCACGCTCGCCTTGCCGAGCACATGCGACTGGATCGCATGGACGACATCGTCACCGCCAAAGCGGCCGTCGAGCGGCACGCGTGCAACGTCGAGCGCATACACGGTGAAGTGATAGTGGTGAACAATCGTATCGTTCCACGGCGGGCACGGGCCGTCATAGCCGTAGTAGTCGCCCTTCATGCTCTCGTCGCCAGCAAACCACGCGGTGTAGTCGTTGACGCCGTGACGCATGCCGTCGAGCGCATCCGGGCCGAACTTGCCGCGCGGCGTGACGTGATTGCTATGGCTGGCAGCCGGGATTTCGTTGACCGATGCCGGTACGTCGACCAGCACCCAGTGATAGAAGTCGACGCGCGGCAGATCGGCCGGCACTTCGCGGCCTTCCTTGTTAACGTCATCCCCTTGGCTCGGCACATCGCTGTCGGTACAGATCACGACGAACGAGCGCGTGCCCGCAGGCACGTCGGACCAAGCCAGATGCGGATTCTTGTTTTGCGACAGCGCCACGTGTGACTGCGCGTCCGGCTTACCGAACGCAAACTGTGCATCTATCGCCGCATTGTCGGCGAACGAGTCACTCCAGACTTTCATCAGCTTCTCCCTTGCGATGTCATTTCAAAACCCAACGACGGTATCACACCGTCGAGTATCGCGTGAGATGCCGAGTCTGAATTACACGCCTTCGGGACGCGTTTGCAGCCAGAACGTGACGGGGCCGTCGTTGACGAGCGAGACACGCATATGCGCACCGAATTCGCCCGTCTCGACCTGAGGATGGCGCGAGCGCGCCTGCGTCACGAAGTGATCGAACAACCGTTGACCGTCCGCCGGGCTCGCTGCCGGCGTGAAGCTCGGACGCGTGCCGCTGTTGGTGTCGGCAGCCAGCGTGAACTGCGAGACGAGCAACAGCCCGCCCGCCAGCCCGTTGCCGTCCAGACTGCTCACGCTGCGATTCATCTTGCCCGCATCGTCGGAAAAGACACGATAGCCGAGCAGCTTCGTGAGCAGTTTGTCCGCACTCGCCTCGGTGTCGCCGCGCTCCGCGCAGACCAGCGCCAGCAGGCCCGGCCCAATGGCGCCCACGGTGCGGCCATCGACCGTCACCGCAGCTTCCAGTACGCGTTGAATGAGCGCGATCATGAGAGGCGAATTTGCGTCGAGTCGAGGTGATTACGCCAGCGTGACGCGGGCGAAGCGGCGCTTACCGACTTGCACCACGTACGTCCCGGCGTCGATCTTCGCGCCCTTGTCGGACACCACTTCGCCATCGATACGCACACCGCCCTGTTCGATATTGCGGTTGGCTTCCGAGGTCGACGGCACGAGGCCCGCCTGCTTGAGCAGTTGGGCGATGCCCAGCGGGGCGCCATCGAGGGAAACTTCCGGAATATCGTCCGGCACGCCGCCCTTGGCGCGCGCGTTGAAGTCTTCGAGCGCGCGCTCGGCATCGGCCTGCGAGTGGAAGCGCGCAACGATTTCCTGCGCGAGCAGCACCTTCACGTCGCGCGGGTTGCGCCCGCCGTCGACGCCCTGCTTCAGCTGCGCAATCTCTTCGAGCGTGCGGAACGACAGCAGCTCGTAGTAGCGCCACATCAGGTCGTCGGAGATGCTCATCAGCTTGCCGAACATCTCGCTCGGCTTCTCGCTGATGCCGATGTAGTTGCCCTTGGACTTCGACATCTTCTCGACGCCATCGAGCCCCACGAGCAGCGGCATCGTCAGAATGCACTGCGGCTCCTGACCGTACTGCTTTTGCAGCTCACGGCCCACCAACAGGTTGAATTTCTGGTCGGTACCGCCCAGCTCCAGATCCGACTCCAGCGCCACCGAATCGTAGCCCTGCATGAGCGGGTACAGAAACTCGTGAATCGCGATCGGCACACCGCCCTGAAAGCGCTTGGTGAAATCTTCGCGCTCCAGCATGCGCGCCATCGTGTAGCGCGACGCGAGCTTGATCATGCCGTCGGCGCCGAGCTTCATCGACCATTCGCTGTTGTAGCGAATCTCGGTCTTGCTGCGGTCGAGCACCAGCGCGGCCTGTTCGAAGTAGGTCTTGGCGTTCGCCTCGATCTGCTCGCGCGTGAGCGGCGGGCGCGTGCTGTTGCGGCCCGACGGGTCGCCGATCAGCGAGGTGAAGTCGCCGATCAGGAAAATGACCGTATGGCCCAGATCCTGCAACTGACGCATCTTGTTGAGCACCACCGTGTGACCGATGTGGATGTCCGGCGCCGTCGGGTCCAGACCCAGCTTGATGCGCAGCGGCTTGCCCGTGGCTTCGCTGCGGGCCAGCTTCTGAAGGAACTCCTCCTCCACCAGCAGCTCGTCGCAGCCGCGCTTGGCGATCGCCATAGCGGCCCGCGTGGCGTCAGTCACTGGGTACGTCTTTTCCGGGGTGAGTGTGTGTTCACTTGTCATAACTTCATTGTCCAGACTGCGTTAGGATTTCCCCCAACGCAAGAGATGTTGGCGCGTCTGCTATAATCGCCGCTCAATTCTCGGCTCGGGCCAAGGCGCCGCCGGGTTGCCGGAAGGCAATTCGAAGCGTGTCGCTCCGCCCGGGCTTTTTCGTAAGTTGCGCAGAATTTTACGTGATGTGGCCAAAACTCCGTGATTTTTTTGCGCGTGAACTGCTGACCCTGATTGATCCCACGCAGCCGAAGCACCGTCGAAGAAAGGTGCAAATCGTGGCGACGGTCGGTTCGGCCCTGACGTTGGGAATGGTGACCGCATTCGGCGTGGCCCCCATGGTGCCGGATTCGGCACGCAATGGTGCCAGCATCACGCTGCCGCTCACCTTCCCCGATCTGGCCCGACAAATCCAGCAGCTCGACGCGCAATCCCAGACCTTCATCCATCAAGTGGCGCTGCGGCGTGGCGAGACGCTTGGCGACATGCTTTCACGGCTGTCGATCCAAGACCCTGCTGCCGAGCGCTTCATTCGTGAGAATGCCGTCGCACGGCGTCTCATCGGCGTGCCCGCCGGTCAGGTCGTTCAGGCCGAAACCGACGACGACGGCAAGCTCGTTACGCTCTCCACTCTGATCTCGTCCGGCACGGCCAACGCCCAGCAGCTCGTGATCGAGCGCAATGACGCCGGCAAGCTGCGCGCCCGCATGGAACAGCTCGCGAACGACACCGAATGGTCCATGCGCTCGGGTGCCATCGCCGGCAACTTCTTCACGGCCATGGACGACGCGGGCGTGCCCGACGCCGTGGTCGCGCAGATGGTCAACATCTTCTCCGGTGTGATCAACTTCCAGCGCGACGTGCGCCGGGGCGACCGGTTCCGGCTCGTGTACGAAGTGGTCAAGCAGCAAGACCGCACCGTGCGCACCGGCCGAATTCTCGCCATCGAGTTCATCAATCAGGGCAAGACGCATCAGGCCATCTGGTACGCGGACCCGCAAGGCAACACCGACGGCGCGTATTACGGCTTCGACGGGCGCAACCTCAAGCAGGCTTTCCTGCGCACGCCGGTCGAGTTCTCGCGGATTTCGTCGGCATTCGGCGGCCGAGAGCATCCGTTCCAGCATCAGTGGAAGAAGCATGAAGGCGTCGATCTTGCCGCCCCGGTCGGCACGCGCGTCTTTGCGGCGGGTGATGGCGTGGTGAAGTTCGTCGGCAAGCAGAACGGCTACGGCAACCTGATCGAGATCAACCACGCGGGCGACTATCAGACGCGCTACGCTCACCTGTCGGGCTTTAGCTCGGGCTTGAAGCCGGGGGCGCGCGTCACGCAGGGTCAGGTCATCGGCTTTGTCGGCCAGACCGGCTGGGCAACGGGGCCGCATCTGCATTACGAACTGCGCTACAAGAACGTGCCGCGCAATCCGTTTGCCACCGATGTGGCCGCCGTCGCACCGCTCTCGGGCCCGCGCCTGAAGCTGTTCGACATGTATGCCGCCAACCTTCTCAAGCGCATCGATCTGATGCGCACCGTGCAGGTCGCCGAGCGCGACTAAGGTATGCTGGAGGCCGCACCGGCGGGCGATGACGTGCGAGGGTTAGCACACGTCGCCCGCCGGTGCGAAAAGTTTCCCGGCTCCCCCCGAACGTCTGCGCTCCGCCCATGACCGACATCGCATCCCAAGGCGCCCATCCGGCCGCCGCCGCTGCAACCTCCTACTTCATCGGCCTCATGTCCGGCACCAGCCTTGATGGTGTTGATGGCGTACTCGTTGCGTCTCCCGGAGGCCAAGTACTCGCCGAAGCGTATGTCCCGTTCCCGGCGGATTTGCGTGAGACGCTCATGGTGCTGCAAGCGCCGTCGGAGAATGAGTTGCATCGGGAGGCGCTGGCCGCCAACGCGCTCGCACGGCATTACGCCGACTGCGTGAAAACACTCCTCGCGAACGCCGGGTTACCGGCATCGGCGATCACCGCCGTGGGCGCACATGGACAGACCATTCGCCATCGTCCCGGCGAATTCGACGGCGTCGGTTACACGCGCCAACTGAACGCCCCGGCGTTGATCGCAGAATTGACCGGCATCGACGTGGTCGCGGATATCCGCAGCCGCGACGTCGCTGCGGGCGGCCAAGGCGCACCGCTGGTGCCCGCCTATCATCAGGCGAAGTTTTCGGACGCGAGCCAGACGCGCGTGGTCTGCAACCTCGGCGGCATCAGCAACGTGACGATTCTGCCGGCTGCGGCATTGGGCAAGCCGGTGACCGGCTTCGATTGCGGCCCCGGCAATGCGCTGCTCGACGGTTGGGCTGCGCGGCATCTCGGCAAGACCTATGACGATGGCGGCGCATGGGGTGCCAGCGGACGCGTCGACGACGCCCTGCTCGCCGCGTTGATGAGCGCGCCCTATTTCACTCAAACACCCCCCAAGAGCACGGGGCGTGATCTGTTCCACGCCGCATGGCTGGACGCCCATCTGGCGGCCTTCCCCGGTGTGGCGCCGGTCGATGTTCAGGCGACGCTGGTCGCGCTCACGGCCCAATGCGTGGCCGACGACGTGCTTCGCTATGCGCCGGACTGCAAGGGCTTCTACGCGTGCGGTGGCGGCACGCGCAATCGGGCGCTGATGCAGGCGATTGCCGCTCGTCTGCCCGGAATGACGGTCGCGACGACGGATGCGCTCGGCGTGCCGCCGAATCAGGTCGAAGCGCTCGCCTTCGCTTGGCTGGCTGAGCGGTGTCTGGCGCGCCTGCCGGGCAATCTGCCATCGGTCACTGGCGCTGCCGGCCCGCGCGTTCTCGGGGCGATCTACCCCCGCTGACGGGGATTCCGTGGCGATACCGGCTGCTGAGATGACGAGTTAACGAGAAAAGGGCCCTTACGGGCCCTTTCTCTTGGTACATCCGGTACTGCCGTCGTGTCGCTCAGACCGAGAACGACGAGCCGCAGCCACAGGTCGTGGAAGCGTTCGGGTTCTTGATCACGAACTGTGCGCCGTTGATATCTTCTTTGTAGTCGATCTCGGCGCCCACCAGATACTGGTAGCTCATCGAGTCGATCAGCAGCGAGACACCGTTCTTGTCGAGCACGGTGTCATCTTCGTTCACGTCTTCGTCGAAGGTGAAACCATACTGAAAGCCGGAGCAACCGCCACCCTGCACGAAAACGCGCAGTTTGAGTTCCGGGTTGCCTTCTTCGTCGATCAGTTGCTTGACCTTGTCCGCGGCGCTGTCCGTAAAGACCAGAAACGCGGGCATTTCCGTGACGGCGGCCTCAAGCGGTGCGTTCATCGCAAATCTCCATAATTCGGTTGGGTACCATTCTATTCCCTATTCCGAAATCGTGCCGACGGCAGAAAAATCAAGAGCTTAGGGACAAAAAATACCGTTACGGCAGTACGGGAATATGGGTCAGACCCATGTTCTCCGGCAGGCCGAACATCAGGTTCATACATTGCACGCCCTGACCGGACGCGCCCTTGACCAGGTTGTCCTCGACCACGAGGATGACCAGCGTGTCTTCGTTGCCCGGGCGATGCACCGCCACGCGCACGTAGTTCGAAGCACGTACCCAGCGCGTTTCCGGCATCGAACCCGCCGGCAGCACGTCGACGAACGGCTCGTTCTCGTAATAGGTTTCAAACAATTGCTGGAAATCGGTGTCGCGCGCTTCGGGCAGGATCGTCGCGTAGAGCGTCGAATGAATGCCGCGAATCGTCGGCAGCAGGTGCGGCACGAACGTCAGGCCCACATCGTAGCCTGCAATCGCTTCCAGTCCCTGCTTAATTTCCGGATGGTGGCGATGGCCCTTCACGCCATACGCCTTGAAGTTGTCCAGCGTCTCGGCCAGGATCAGCGAGGTCTCGCCCTTGCGGCCGGCACCGCTGGCGCCCGACTTGGCGTCGGCGATCAGGTGCTTCGCATCGACCAGCTTGCGGCCGCCGGCGAACAGCGGCGCGTAGCCGAGTTGCACCGACGTCGGGTAGCAGCCCGGCAGGCCGATCACACGCGCTTGCTTGATCTGCTCGCGGTTGATTTCGGGCAGGCCATAAACGGCTTCTTCGAGAATATCCGGGCAGGCATGCGGCATGCCGTACCACTTCTCGAACGTGGCCGTGTCCTTGAGACGGAAGTCGGCGGCCAGGTCGATCACGCGCACGCCGGCAGCGAGCAACTCTCGCGCCTGCGCCATCGCCACACCGTGCGGGGTCGCAAAAAAGACCACGTCGCAATCGGTCAGACGGGCGTCATCGGGCGTGCAAAACGCCAGATCCACGCGGCCACGCAGGTTCGGATACATATCGGCGACCAGCGTACCCGCTTCCTTGCGCGAGGTAATCGCCGTCAATTGTGCTTCCGGGTGCTGCGCCAGCAAACGGAGCAGCTCCACACCGGTATAGCCGGTGCCGCCTACGATACCTACCTTGACCATGTCCTACCCCAACGAAATTGGAAACGGGATTCTATCAAGCTTCGACGACACGTGTGAGACGGCGCCGCACCCCGAAACATCACAAACCAAAAACATAAGAAAAAAGGCCGCGCGAGGCGGCCCTTTCTCCGGATCTGCCGAGTCGGCAGATGCCAACAAGCACTCGTGCGATTAACGCTTCGAGAACTGTTTGCGACGGCGGGCCTTGTGCAGACCAACCTTCTTACGTTCGACTTCACGAGCATCGCGGGTAACGAAACCAGCGGTCGACAGCGACGGCTTGAGGGTCGCGTCGTAGTCGATCAGTGCACGCGTGATGCCGTGACGAACCGCACCGGCCTGACCCGTTTCACCACCGCCCGACACGTTGACTTTGATGTCGAACGTTTCAGCGTGGTTGGTCAGTTCGAGCGGCTGACGAACGATCATCAGCGACGTTTCGCGAGCGAAGTACTCTTTGATCGGCTTGCCATTGACGACGATGTCGCCCTTGCCAGCCTTGATGAACACACGAGCCACTGCGCTCTTGCGACGGCCCGTGCCGTAATTCCAATCGTTTTTGAACATGGCTGGCCCTTAGATCTCGAGCGACTTCGGTTGCTGCGCTTCGTGCGGATGGTTACCGTCGGCGTAAACCTTCAGCTTCTTGATCATCGCGTAGCCCAGCGGACCCTTCGGCAGCATGCCCTTCACGGCTTTCTCGAGCGCACGGCCCGGGAAACGCTCTTGCATCTTGCCAAACGTGGTTTCGTAGATACCGCCCGGGTAACCCGTGTGACGGTAGTACTTCTTGTCAGTTTGCTTTGCGCCCGTAACTTTCAGCTTGGCAGCATTGACGATGATGATGTAATCACCCGTGTCAACGTGCGGCGTGAATTCCGGTTTGTGCTTGCCGCGCAGACGGCGTGCCACTTCGCTGGCGACACGGCCGAGGACTTTGTCCGTCGCGTCAATCACAAACCATTCGCGCGTCACCTCTGCCGGCTTAGCGGAAAACGTCTTCATGATCGATCCAATTAAAAAACTGCTTGCCCCATAGACACCAACTTCCTGCTTGTCTGCCGGCCGCGTCCTTGTGATTTGGGTCACATGGCGCAGTCCTGTGCTTGCAGGCTCTCCCTGATGCTTTTTCCGTGGGCATTTCCGGAAAAGCCGTTGATTATACAGAAAAAACGACCGCCCGGTAAACGCGCTTGGGTAAACCGCACTTTCGACGCACTTTTCGGGGGCACAAAAAAAAACCCGAACCTCATTGGGTCCGGGTTAAATCCACCAAAGGAGGAGGGTGGAGGAGACACTTGCAGAATTGCTGTGAAGCACAACAACCAATGACTGAAGTCTAGCAAAGCCGATGGTGCGTTGCAAGAAAATTTATAGTGCGAAATACAACACCACATTATGAAATTCTCAAAAATCGCATACAAACTAACATAGCTGTTTAATTTCAATAAGTTATGAAGAAACGCACGCTCAGATCGTTCTGCCTGCTAGAGCTTTTTGCCTAAATTTAGGGTTTTTCCCCCTGAAAACCCGATCAAAAAAGCGCCAATATTGCGACGCAACAACTCAGACCGCCCGGAGGCTGCCGGACGCGAGTCGGACGGCATCGTACGCACTATTGCGGAAGCCGCTACAATTTTTGCTTGAACGAGAATTCGGGGTATCGAGATTATGGAATGCAAGGTTAGCTGGATGGGCCAGGATGGCATGGCCTTCATCGCGGAGACGGGCAGTGGGCACATCGTCGCGATGGATGGGGCGCCGGAAGGAGGTGGCCGTAACCTGGCACCGCGTCCGATGGAGATGCTGCTGGTCGGCACCGGGGGGTGCACCGCGTACGACGTGGTGATGATCCTCAAGAAGAGCCGCGCGGAGGTCAAGGATTGCAGCGTCACGCTCAAGGCCGAGCGCGCCAGCGAAGACCCCAAGGTCTTCACGAAGATTCACTTCCACTTCACCGTGACGGGCCGCAACCTGAACCCGGCTACCGTCGAGCGCGCCGTGACGCTCTCGCACGACAAGTACTGCTCGGCGTCGATCATGCTCGCCAAGACGGCCGAGCTCACGCACAGCGTGGAAATCGTCGAAGGCTGAGGCACAAGGGCATGAGCGTGAGCGATTGGCGTCGCGCGCGCTATGTCGCGAAAGTCCCGTCGCAGAAAGACAAAAGGCTCCCTCACGGGAGCCTTTCGCTTTTGTATCGATGCAGAGACGGCCGATAAGCCGGATTCTGTGAACGCGACTCGCGCCGCGCCTGACAACCATTCCTCTAGGCGACGCATCACTACGCCGCTCAAGCTTCCTACCCGCAGGCTCCCGGGGGCCCCGTTGCCGGCACACGCACAAGGCGCATGCCGCTCACCTGCCTATTTGGAATTGCTCCGGGTGGAGGTTACCGTGCCGTGTGCGTTGCCGCACGCCGCGGTGCGCTCTTACCGCACCGTTTCACCCTTACCTGATCCGCCTGGCTTGCGCCAGGGGCCATCGGCGGTCTGTTCTCTGTTGCCCTGTTCCGCGTCTCACGACGGATGGCCGTTAGCCATCACCCTGCCCTATGGAGTCCGGACTTTCCTCCCCCTTCCGAAGAAGGCGGCGATTGTCTGGCCGACTCTGCGGGCCGAAGTGTATCACGCGCGCGCCTTGCCCCACGCCCAACCACCCCGGATTACCGCGCTTGCGGCTTCCCCGCGGGCAAATCGGCCCGACGCCCCGGGCGAAACACCGACGTGTCGCTGTAATAGTCCGAATCGCCGTTCGCCGGCCACCACCCCGGGATACCCAACACCGGCAATGGCGCGAAGTCACGCGGCTTGAACGGAATGCCGGCAAGCCCCGGCGCTAGCCGGGCGTCGAGCCAGTCGAGGCGTCCGGCGGGTGACAGCCGGAAGTAATCGGCCGGGACATCGACAATCCATGCGTGCGCCGTGATCGCCTTGTAGGGCGTAACCAGCTTCTCCAGCAAAGCGTGCCCGAACGGCTGCACTTCGCAGGCACGACCCCACTCCGCGCGGCGCGTGACGAACAGGGTCTGCCAGTCGAAGCTGCGCAGCGCAGCGGACAAAGCCGGGTCGCTACAGGCAAAGATGACCGCATTTTCGTCGAACAAGGTCGCCGCATCGCGGGTGGCCCCACGGGTGGCCTGCACGCCATCGGACGCGATGGCCGCAGCTTGCCGGGCGTTGAGCGCCGCCTTGCTGCGCGGGTAGGCCAGCCAGATCAGCGCATTGAAGAAGTCATGCAGATTGGGCCGGGTCGGCACGCCGCCAGTCGCGGCAATAAAGGCTTCGTAAGCCGTGTCTTCCGGCAAATCCGCCTGTGCGACGAAGCACAACGGCTTGCCGTGCCCGCTGACCTGAGCGGCCGCCCTCGCCTGCGACGACAGCGCCGCTCGCCAGTCGCCGCTGGCGAGCGCGCCCTGCCCGTGCGCCCTGAGCGCCGCGAACCACGGTTGCGGCCAGTCGATATCGGGCAATGCATCCGCCGTGTGCGGCTGGGTCATCACGGGCAACACAGACAGCATCGAAAAACGCCCTGCCTCAGCCCTTGAGCTTCCAGCCGATAACCTCGCCACCGCGCAGCGGCACGACGGTCGCGTCGCCCATCGGCAATTCGGCCGGCAGTTCCCAGTCTTCGCGCACCAGCGTGATTTTGTCGGCGTTACGCGGCAGTTCGTAGAAATCCGGGCCGTGGAAGCTGGCAAACCCTTCCAGCTTGTCGAGCGCACCGGCGTTATCGAACGCTTCCGCGTACAGCTCCACGGCGTGCAGGGCCGTGTAGCAACCCGCGCAACCGCAGGCCATTTCCTTCGCGCCACGGGCGTGGGGGGCGCTATCCGTGCCCAGGAAGAAGCGCGCGCTGCCCGACGTGGCAGCCTTAACCAGCGCCTCACGGTGGATCTCGCGCTTGAGCACCGGCAGGCAGTAGTAATGCGGGCGGATGCCGCCGGTGAAGATCGCATTGCGGTTGTACAGCAGATGATGCGCGGTGATCGTGGCGCCGATGGGGCCTTCGGCCTCAGCGACGTACTCGGCGGCATCCTTCGTGGTGATGTGCTCGAACACCACCTTGAGTGCCGGGAAATCACGGCGCAGCGGCTTCATCACGCGGTCGATGAAGACTTTTTCGCGATCGAAGATATCGATATCCGAACTCGTGACTTCGCCGTGCACGAGCAGCGGCATACCGACTTCCTGCATGGCTTCGAGCGCACCGCGGCACTTGGCCAGATCGGTCACGCCGGCATCCGAGTTGGTGGTGGCGCCTGCCGGGTAGAGCTTCACGCCATGCACGAAACCCGACGCCTTAGCGCGACGGATCTCGTCCCCCGGGGTGTTGTCGGTGAGATACAACGTCATGAGCGGCTCGAACGTGTTGCCGGCCGGGCGTGCCGCGAGGATGCGCTCGCGGTAGGCGGCAGCATGCTCGGTGGTGGTGACCGGCGGCTTGAGGTTCGGCATGATGATCGCGCGGCCGAACTGGCGGGCGCTGTCGGGCAGCACGCTCTTGAGCACAGCGCCATCGCGCACGTGCAGGTGCCAGTCATCGGGACGGGTGATAGTCAGTTCGGTGGTCATGATCGGTTCCGGGGCTGCTGGGCCGTGCCGGCGGGTGGGGCGTCGGCGCGACGAACTTTTTAGGACGGGAATGTACGTGCACAGGGGCCGGTGCTATGCTTGTGCAACCCCATATTGTAACGGCAGCTGCGCACTGACACGACGTGAGCTGCCAATCAGAGATTTGCCCGCCCCATGTGCCAACTGCTTGGAATGAATTGCGCAGAACCGACCGACATCACGTTCTCATTTACCGGTTTTGCGGCGCGCGGGGGCGGCACTGACCATCATGCCGACGGCTGGGGTATCGCCTTCTTCGAAGACAAGGCCTGCCGGCTCTTCATCGATCATCAGGCCGCCGCCAATTCGCCCATCGCCGAACTGGTGAAGAAATACCCCATCAAGTCGAAAAACGTCATCGCGCACATCCGCAAGGCGACCCAAGGCATCGTTGAGCTGGAGAACTGCCATCCGTTCCAGCGCGAACTGTGGGGGCGTCACTGGATCTTCGCGCACAACGGCGACCTGCACGATTACGACCCGTTCCTCTCCGGCGTGTACCAGCCGGTCGGCACGACCGACAGCGAGCGCGCGTTCTGCGACATCATGCAAGGCCTGCGCAAGCGCTTCCCCGGCTCACAACCCCCGCTCGACGAGCTGTTCCACGCGGTGGAAGACATCACGCGCACGATCACCCGCCACGGCGTGTTCAACTTCGTGCTCTCGAACGGACAGGCCCTGATCGCCCACTGCTCGACCAAGCTGCATTTCATCGCCCGTCAGTGGCCGTTCGCGAAGGCGCATCTGATCGATGCCGACTGGGAAATCGACTTCGCCAAGTTCACGACGCCGGCCGACCGCGTGGCGGTCATCGCGACGGTGCCGCTGACCGACAACGAAGTCTGGACGACCTTCGAGCCGGGCGAGCTGATCCTCTTCGAAAACGGCGCCCCGACGCAGCGCGCCGTCGTCCCGATTCCGGAAGCCGTACGCCTGCGCAACGCGCAGAACACCGCCTGCCAGTAAGCCTCCGGTGCATCTCGTGCGCACCGAGCGGCCATAAAAAAAGCGTGCCCGTGGGCACGCTTTTTCGTCTCTGCGAGTGCTTCGAGCCAGACGACAGCGCGTCGCCTTGTGGGCTGACGCGCCGTGCCCTGCCCCGAGTTCAGTGCAGGATCTTGGCCAGGAAGTCCTTGGCGCGATCCGACTTCGGGTTGTCGAAGAACTCTTCCTTCTTGTCGTCTTCGACGATCAGGCCCTGATCCATGAAGATCACGCGATTGGCCACCTTCTTGGCGAAGCCCATTTCGTGCGTGACCACCATCATGGTCATGCCTTCATGCGCCAGTTCGACCATCACGTCGAGCACTTCATTGATCATTTCCGGATCGAGTGCCGACGTCGGCTCGTCGAACAACATGGCTATCGGGTCCATGCACAGGGCACGGGCAATCGCGACACGCTGCTGCTGACCGCCCGACAACTGGCCCGGGAACTTGTGTGCATGCGCCTTCAGGCCCACGCGCTCAAGCAGTTTCAGCCCCTTGTCGTTGGCTTCGTCCTTGCGGCGGCCGAGCACCTTGATCTGCGCGAGCGTCAGGTTTTCGGTAATCGACAGATGCGGGAACAGTTCGAAGTGCTGGAACACCATGCCCACGCGCGAGCGGAGCTTGGCCAGGTTCGTCTTGGGGTCTGCGACCGAGGTGCCGTCGACGATGATCTCGCCTTGCTGGATCGGCTCCAGACCGTTGACGGTCTTGATGAGCGTGGACTTGCCCGAACCCGACGGGCCGCACACCACCACGACTTCACCCTTCTTGACTTCAGTGGAACAGTCCGTGAGCACCTGGAACTGGCCGTACCACTTGGAGACGTTTTTGAGGGAAATCATTTCGCCAACCTCTTTTGAAGACGTTTAACCAACATCGAAACCGTGAAGCAGATCACAAAGTAGACCGCCCCGGCAAACACAATCATTGCGGGCAAAGTGCCGTCGCGCTGACCCACCTGATACGACATTCCGAAGAAGTCGGACAGGGCGATCGCATACACGAGCGACGTATCCTGGAACAAGATGATGCCCTGCGTCAGCAGCAACGGCACCATGTTCCGGAAGGCCTGCGGCAGCACCACGAGACCCATTGCCTGCCAGTACGACATACCGAGCGCAAACGCTGCCGACAACTGGCCGCGCGACACGCTCTGAATACCGGCACGAATGATTTCCGAATAATACGCTGCTTCAAACAGCGAGAAGGCGACGAGCGCCGAGACCATCCGGATGTCCCACGTGGGCGGCACGTCGAGCAACGAGCGCAGCACCTGCGGCACGATCAGGAAGAACCACAGCAGCACCATCAGCAGCGGGATCGAACGGAACACGTTCACGTACAGATCCGCGAACCACTTCAACGCCGCCACGCCCGACAGACGCATCATCGCGAGCAATGTGCCCCACACGATGCCCACGATCACGGCGAGCGCCGTGATCTGCAACGTGGTGACCATGCCCTTGACCAACAGGGGCCACGCGTCTACCACGCCGCCCCAAGCGAAGATCTCACCCATTATTTGCCCCCGATGTAGCCCGGCAGGCGGGTCTTCGTTTCGAGCCAACGCATGAACGTGAGCACGACGATGTTGATGATCATGTAGGCAACCGTCACGGCGATGAACGACTCGTAGCTATGCGCCGTGTAGTCGATCAGTTGCTTGCCCTGGCCGGTCAGTTCGAGCAGGTTCACTGTCGAGATCACGGCCGAGTTCTTGAAGATATTGACGAATTCCGAGGTAATCGGCGGGATCACCACACGGAAAGCCACCGGCAGCAGTACGAAGCGGTACGTCTGCGGCAGCGTGAGCCCCATGGCCAGACCGGCATTCTTCTGACCCTTGGGCAGCGAATTGATACCGGAACGCACCTGTTCACACACGCGGGCGGCCGTAAAGAGACCCAGGCCAATCACACCGGTGAGCAGCGAGACGTTCGCCGGATTGAGCGAGAACAGCCACTGGCGGATCGCTTCCGGGAGGAAGTCGGGCGCCACGTAGTACCAGAAGAACAACTGCACCAGCAACGGGATGTTCCGGAACAGCTCGACGTACCCCGCCGCGAAGCCCGAAATCCACTTATTGGGAACGGTGCGCATCACGCCGAGCACGGAGCCGACGATCAACGCGATGATCCAGCCGCCGAGGCCGACCTCAAGCGTGAGCTTGAAGCCCGAGAGCAGCCACCCGAAATAGGTGCTGTTCTCACCGGTCGCTACCGGCTGGAAGAAAAAACTGAAATCGAGACCGAGAGCCATGATCTCCCCTTTTCTACTTGTCTTGCTTAAAAAGAAGCGGAAGGATGACTCCTTCCGCTTCGGCATTACTTACTGATCATGCTCAGCGTTGCGATAAGCCACGAGGCTTACTTGGCAGGCGTCACGTCAGCGCTGTCGTTCGGCGCCTTCCACAGCGCGGCCATTTCAGCCGACGGCGGGAAGTCCATGTTCGTGCCGTTCAACGCCGGGATCGGCGACTGGAACCACTTCTTGTAGTCCGTGAATGCCTTGCCCGACTTCTGGTAGTTGGCCACAGCCGTGTCCACCACCTTCTTGAAGCCCGGATCGTCCTTGCGCATCATGCAGCCGTACGCTTCGTACGATTGCGGCTTGCCGACGATGCTGTAGTCCTTGGCATCCTTGAACTTGGCGCGCTCACCGGCGAGCAGGGCGTCGTCCATCATGAACGCAACGGCACGGCCTTGATGCAGCGTGATCGCTGCCTCGCCGTGATCCTTCGCGCTGATGATGTTCATGCCCATGTTCTTATCCTGATTCATCTGACGCAGCAGACGCTCAGAGGTCGTACCGGCGGTGGTCACGACGTTCTTGCCCTTCAGATCGTCGAAATCCTTCACGCCCGAGCTGTTCTTGGTCAGCAGACGCGTACCGATGATGAAGAAGGTGTTCGAGAAGGCCGCTTGCTTCTGGCGCTCGGCATTGTTGGTGGTCGAACCGCACTCGATATCGATCGTGCCGTTTTGCACCAGCGGAATACGGTTCTGCGACGTGATCGGGGTCTGCTTCGCGTCGAGCTTCGTGAGCTTCAGTTCTTTCTTGACTTCATCGACGATGGCCATCGCGACATCGTTCGCGTAACCAACGACATTATGGTTGTTGTCATAGAACGAGAACGGGATCGACGACTCCCGGTTACCCAGCGAAATCACGCCGGTGTCCTTGATCTTCTTGAGCGTACCGCTTTCCTGCGCTTGTGCAGCACCTGCCATCAGGCCCACACAACACAACGCCAATGCAATTTTCGAGAGGGTCATTCCTTGGTCTCCTTGGCACAAAACGAATGCATTTTAGCACTGCAATTGCCTGTTTTTTTATTCTCGAATGTTCGGAACGTACGTCTTTTTTGACGCATTTCGCCCCGAACATTCGTTTTTTACGCATTAGTGCGTATTACTACTTAGAGCAAAAGCACCGCCAGATCAGGGGTACAGGCCGCGCATCTCGCGCGCTTGCAGGATACGGCTACACGCCACAATGAATGCCGCCGTACGCAGCGACACCGAATGTTCCTGCGCCACGTGCCACACGCCGTCGAAGGCTTCGCGCATGATGCGCTCCAGGCGGTGGTTGATCTCTTCCTCGGTCCAGAAGAAGCTCGAGAAGTCCTGCACCCATTCGAAGTACGACACAGTAACACCCCCGGCGTTGGCCACCACATCGGGCACCACCAGAATGTTCTTGGCACGCAGAATGTCGTCGGCCGCCGTCGTGGTCGGGCCGTTGGCGCCTTCCACCACGACCTTCGCGCGAATCTTGTCGGCGTTCTTCTCGGTGATCTGGTTTTCCAGCGCCGCCGGAATCAGGAATTCGCAGTCGAGCGACCAGAATTCATCGTCCTTGATGGTCTCGGCTGCCGGGAAACCGCCCACGCCGCCCGTTTCGGCCACGTGCTTGAGCAGGTTCGGCACATCGAGGCCGTCCGACTTGTAGATCGTACCCGTGTGATCTTGCACGCCGATGACATGCGCGCCGGCTTCCGCGAACAGGCGGGCCGCAATGCCGCCCACGTTGCCGAAGCCCTGCACGATCACGCGCGAACCGCGCACGTCCATGCCCAGACGGCGGGCCGACTCGCAGCTCACCACGAACACGCCACGGCCGGTCGCTTCGCGACGGCCCAGCGAGCCACCCAGCGAGATCGGCTTGCCGGTCACGACGCCCGTGGCCGTGGAGCCCTCGTTCATCGAGTACGTGTCCATCATCCACGCCATGATCTGCTCATTCGTGTTGACGTCCGGTGCCGGAATGTCCTTCGTCGGCCCGATGATGATGTTGATTTCGCTGGTGTAACGACGCGTCAGGCGTTCGAGTTCGCCGCGCGAGAGCTTGCGCGGGTCGACGCGGATACCGCCCTTGGCGCCGCCGTACGGCACGTTCACTGCCGCGTTCTTGACCGACATCCAGGCCGACAGGGCCATGACTTCGGAGAGCGTGACGTCCTGGTGGAAACGCACGCCGCCCTTGCCGGGACCGCGCGAGGTGTTGTGCTGGACGCGATAGCCCTCGAAGTGGGCGATGGTGCCGTTATCGAGTTCGATCGGGCAGTCGACGATCAGGATGCGCTTTGGGCGCTTGAGGGTTTCGACCCAACGCGAGAGGTTGCCCAGATAGGGCGTAACGCGGTCGACCTGTTGAAGATAGTTGCCCCAGGGGCCGAGATCATCGGCTTGGAGGTAGGAAGGCAAGGCGTGCTGTGACGATTGAGACATCTCTGGATTCTCCGGCTTCAATCAGCGCCGCACGCACACACCGTGCTTGCGACACGAATGGCAGGCACTTTACCTAGAGCCGCAAAGAACAATCCAATGCCGAATAAACATGCATCTATGCGTTTCGTGCATAGATTGGCGATCTCGTCATTACGCCGAGTCAACCGCCCGGATCACGCATCGAAGTGAGTCAATCGTGCTGCCTCAGATACCCTCCGGCCGGATTCTCAATTGCGAAATGCCCCTTTGCGCATATCAGCCTATTGGGGCCAATTCGGTGAATTCGGCCAGCTTGCCGGATCGAGCGCCTTAGCCCTTGACCTGATCGCGCACGGCCTGCCAGAACGCCTCGACGGCTTCGCGTTTGGCTTTCTCGCGGCGGTTGCTCGCGTCGGCGTAGGCCAGACGGTCGCGATAGAGGCGGATTTCCATATCGAGATGCCATGGCGCGGCGGTCTTGCCCGGTGGCGCGAGGTCGATCAGCTCCTCGCGCGCGACCGAGTCGACCACGGCGCTTTCGGGTAGAAACGCCACGCCGTGCCCCGCCAGCACCATGGCCTTGAGGGCCTCGGCCATGTCGGTCTCGTAGACCTTGTCGAAATGGGGCGGGCTAGTCGTGTCGCCCACCAGCAGGTCGGCCATGCGCCCGAGGTAGGCGTTCGATGTGTAGGCCAGATAGGGCACCGGGGCTTCCGCCGTGCCGGGGAGCTTGAAGCGCGCCCGCTTTTGCGGCGTCGGCGCGCTGTAGGGGCTAAAGCGCTCGCTGCCGAGCACGACCATCTCGTAGCGCGCCACGTCGAGCTGCAAGGGCTGGCTGGGATGGTAGTAGCACATGAGCAGGTCGCAGCCGCCGTCGGTCAGCGACATCGCGGCGTCGTGCACGTTGAGCGCCCGCAGACGGGTGCGCAGCAAGCCCAGCCGCTTTTCCAGCGTCTTGAGCCAGCGCGGGAAGAACGTCATCGACAGCGTATGCGGCACGGCGAAGTCGAGCACCGAATGGTCCGCGGAACGCTGCTCGCGCAGCAAGGCCCGTGCCTCCTGCGCCTGAGAGAGCAGCGCGAGCGCCTGCTCGTAGAAGACTTCACCGGCAGGGGTGAGCCGGGTCGGATAGCTCGACCGGTCGATCAATTCACTGCCGAGCCACGCCTCAAGGGCCTGAATGCGGCGCGAGAAGGCGGGCTGCGTCACATGGCGCAACTCGGCCGAGCGGCTGAAACTGTGCGTCTTGGCGAGCGACACGAAGTCTTCGAGCCATTTGATTTCCATGCAGAGCCCCCGGGGCTGACGGTGTCAGCGCGCTAGTCTACTCAATCGCCCGCGCGCGCGACAGGGCCGCACCCAACGGTGGGGCGTCGGCCGCTCAGGACACCACCGTCGCGAAATGCGATGCCTCGGCGTCGCCCTCGCCACCACGCCGCTGTTGTTGCAGCGCCCACATCTGCGCGTACAGCCCTTGCGCACTCAGCAATTCGTCGTGCGTGCCGCGCTCGACGATGCGGCCCTTATCAAGCACGATGATCTGCGCCGCGTGCACGACCGTGGACAGCCGGTGCGCGATCACAAGCGTGGTGCGCTCCCGGGCGATATTGCGCAGTTCCGTCTGAATCGCCTGCTCCGAGCGCGAATCGAGTGCCGACGTCGCTTCATCGAAGATCAGGATGTGCGGATTCTTCAGAATCGTGCGCGCGATCGCCACGCGTTGCTTTTCGCCGCCGGAGAGCTTCAGCCCGCGCTCGCCGACCATCGACTCATAGCCCGCCGGCAGGCTCTCGATGAAGTCGTGAATGTGCGCCGCACGCGCCGCCGCGATGACCTGCTCGCGCGATGCCGACGGATTTCCGTAAGCGATGTTGTAGTAAATCGTGTCGTTGAACAGCACCGTGTCCTGCGGCACGATGCCGATGGCGGCCCGCAGCGAGTCTTGCGTCACGTCGCGAATATCCTGCCCGTCGATGGTGATGCGCCCCGCCGTTGTGCCGGGGAAGCCCACGTCATAGAACCGGAACAGCAAACGCGAGAGCGTCGATTTGCCCGAGCCGCTGTGGCCCACAACCGCTGTGGTCGTGCCTGCGGCGATGGTGAAATCCACGTCGTGCAGAATCTGGCGCGTCGTCTCGTAGCCGAAATTCACATGCTCGAAGCTCACCGTGCTGCCGGTGCAGATCAGCGCGGGCGCGCCGGGCGGGTCGGCCACTTCGCGGTTGACGTCGAGCAGCGTGAACATGCGGTCCATGTCCGTCATGGCCTGCTTGAGTTCGCGATAGATCACGCCGAGGAAATTCAGCGGGATATAGAGCTGCAACATGAACGTGTTGACCAGCACGAGATCGCCCAGCGTCATCCTGCCGCTCATCACGCCCTGCGTGGCGTGCCACAGAATCAGAATCAGCCCGGTGGCAATGATCACCTGCTGCCCGAAGTTGAGCACGGAAAGCGAGTTCTGCGAGCGGATGGCCGCCGCACGATAGCGCTTCAGATTCTCGTCGTAGCGCTCCGTCTCGAACGCCTCGTTGCCGAAGTACTTCACCGTCTCGTAGTTGATCAGCGAATCGATGGCGCGCGCGTTGGCCTTCGAATCGAGCTCGTTCATCGTGCGGCGGAAATGCGTGCGCCACTCGGTCACCTTCACGGTGAACGCGATGTAGAACACGAGCGCCGCGAGCGTCACCAATGCGTAGAACGCGTCATAGCGCACGACGAAGAAGCCGAGCACCAGCGCCACTTCGATGAGCGTGGGCAGAATGCTGTACAGCGAGTACGAGATCATCGACTGGATGCCGCGCGTGCCGCGCTCGATGTCGCGGCTCATGCCACCGGTCTGACGTTCCAGATGGAAGCGCAGCGAGAGCGCGTGCAGATGGCGGAACACTCTGAGCGCCACTTGCCGCACGGCGCTTTCCGTCACCTTCGAGAACAGGATTTCGCGCAGCTCGGTAAAGAGCGACGTCGACAGGCGCACCACCCCGTAGGCGATCACCAGCATGCCCAGCCCGCCCACGACGATCAGTGCCGGGTCGGCGGTGGCACGGGCGGTAGCCGAGAGCGCCGCCACCGGCCCCAGCGCATCGACGATGTGCTTCATCAGAATCGGCACACCGAGGTTGGCCACCTTGGCCAGAATCAGACACGACAACGCGAGCGTCACCCGCCCGCGGAATTCGAGCAGGTACGGCAGCAGCGACTTGAGCACCTGCCAGTCGTTGCGCGGCTTCTTGGGGGTGTGCTTCGCGTTCGGGGCATTGGCCGCCGCCGGCGCAGGCTCGGCCGGAGTAAAACGTCTCATGATGCTGTGGGGGCGGGGTCCGGCCCGGGCAACAGGTCCGGTGGGGGGCTTTCCGCTAAAATCGTCAATGGCGTATTTTCGCAGAACCCGGCGTCTCATGCTGAGCCAGCGCCGGGCGGGCTTCTCCTTTGGGAGAGCCCCCTCGAATGCCCCGCCTGCCGGTGCATTCCCGAGTTTTCCCGCTTTTTGGCTCACGCAAGGAACCCCATGAGTACCCCGACCCCTGCCCTCACGGCCCTGCCCGACGAAAAAGAACTGGCGTTGCGCGTGATGCCGATGCCTGCCGACGCCAATGCCCATGGCGACGTGTTCGGCGGCTGGATCATGTCGCAGGTCGACATTGCCGGCTCGATTCCCGCCGCGCAGCGCGCCAACGGCCGTGTGGCAACGATTGCCGTCAACTCGTTCCTGTTCAAGCAGCCGGTGTTCGTCGGCGATCTGCTGAGCTTCTACGCGAAGATCGTCAAGACCGGCAACACGTCGATTACCGTCTACGTCGAGGCCTACGCACAGCGCATGCGCCTGTCGCACGAGATCGTGAAGGTGACCGAGGCCATGGTCACCTACGTGGCCACCGACGAGGACCGCCGCCCGCGCCAGTTGCCCAAGCTCGAAACGCTGGGCTGAACGCCGGAGTGAAGACAAAGAAGGCTGGCGACCCGAGGGTCGTCAGCCTTTTTATCATCACGACATTACGCCGGAGCGCCCGGTTTCCGTCTCACGAAAACTGACTGAAATCCGGCTTGCGCTTCTCGAAGAAGGCGGTGAACGCCTCACGCGCTTCGGGCGACAGCAGACGCTTGCCGAACTCCAGCGCCTCGTCGCGAATGCGCTCCTGCACGTCGCGCGCGCTGTCGCCCTTCATCAGTTGCTTGGTCACGCGCAGCGAGCCCGCCGGCATGGCGGCCAGTTGCGCCGCACGCTTCGCCGCGAATTCCGCAAGTTCAGCCGCCGGGACGATCCGGTTCACGAACCCCATCACCACCGCTTCATTCACGTCGAACGGCTCACCGAACAGCAGCTTCTCGGCGGCGCGGTGATAGCCTGCCACGCGCGGCAACAGCCAGCTCGACGCGGCTTCCGGCACCAGTGCCAACTGCGAGAACGGCAGCGAGAAGCGAGCCGTCTCGGCGGCGTACACCACGTCGCAATGCAGCAGCATCGTCGTACCGACACCCACGGCGTTACCCGCCACCGCTGCCACGATCGGCTTGGTCGCCTGACTGATCTGGCGCAGAAACTGGAAGACGGGCGCGTCGTCGTCCTTCGGCGGGTGCTTCAGGAAGTCTTCGAGATCGTTGCCGGCGGAAAATGCCTCCGGCTGTCCCTGAATCAGGATCACGCGAATGGCAGGATCGGCATCCGCCTCGGCCAGCCCATCGGCGAGCGCCTGATACATCTCGGCGGTGATCGCGTTTTTCTTGTGTGCGCGGTTGAAGGTCAGCACCTGTACCGCGCCCTGGCGTTGCACCAATACGTCGTCCATCTCCACTGTCTCCTGATCCTGAATGTCGCGTTCGTCTTATGACAAACGCCGGGGGCAGATACGCGCACTACGCGATCCACACCCCGGCGCCTGATGACCGGCCACTTGCCTGTCCGGTCCCCGTCCTTACATGCGCTCGATGATCCCCGCTGCGCCCATGCCCGTGCCCACGCACATCGACACCATCCCGTACTTCAGGTTGTGGCGACGCAGGGCATGCACGACCGTAGCTGCACGCACCGCACCGGTGGCACCCAGCGGGTGGCCCAGCGCAATGGCGCCGCCCATCGGATTGACGCGGCTCGTGTCGAGATCCAGATCCTGAATCACGGCGAGCGCCTGTGCGGCAAACGCTTCGTTCAGCTCGATCCAGTCCATGTCCGACTGCTTGAGACCTGCGGCACGCAGCGCCGCCGGAATCGCTTCCTTGGGGCCGATGCCCATGATTTCGGGCGGCACGCCGCGCACGGCGAACGACACGAAACGCGCGAGCGGCGTGAGGTTGAATTGCTTGAGGATCTTCTCGCTAACCACGAGCAGTGCACCGGCGCCGTCCGAGGTCTGCGAGCTGTTGCCAGCCGTGACCGAGCCCTTGTTGGCGAACACCGGACGCAGCTTGGCGAGGCCTTCGATCGTCGTATCCGGGCGCGGACCTTCGTCGAGCGACAGCGTACGCGTCTTGATCGACACTTCACCGGTGGCGAGATTCGGGAAACGTTCGACGATCTCGATCGGCGTGATTTCGTTCGTGAACTCACCGCGTTGCTGGGCAGCGATCGCCTTCTGGTGCGAGGCCAGCGCAAAGGCATCCTGCGCTTCGCGCGAGACCTTCCACTGCTGCGCCACCTTCTCCGCGGTCAGCCCCATGCCGTAGGCGATGCCCACGTTCTCGTCGCGCTCGAAGATCGACGGCGAGAGCGACGGCGTGTTGCCCATCATCGGCACCATGCTCATGCTTTCGATACCGCCGGCGAACATCGCGTCGGCTTCGCCCACACGAATGCGGTCGGCGGCCATCGCGAGGGCCGTGAGGCCCGAGGCGCAGAAACGGTTGACCGTCACACCGCCCACCGTGTTCGGCAGGCCCGAGAGCAGCGCACCGATACGCGCCACGTTCAGGCCCTGCTGGGCTTCGGGGATGGCGCAACCGATGATCGCGTCTTCGATCACTTTCGGATCGAGATCGGGCACCTGGGCGAGCGCGCTCTTGAGAATCGTCGCGAGCAGGTCGTCCGGACGGGTGTTCTTGTAGCTGCCCTTCGGTGCCTTGCCGATCGGGGCGCGCGTGGCGGCAACGATGTAGGCGTCTTGCAGTTGTTTGCTCATGTCAGTCTCCGATCGGCTTAGTTACGCACCGGCTTGCCGGTTTGCAGCATGCCCATGATGCGTTCCTGGGACTTCGACGTGCCCAGCATTTCGATGAAGGCGCGACGCTCAAGCGCCAGCAGCCACTCTTCGTTCACCAGGCTACCGGCTTCCACGTCACCGCCGCACACCGCTTCCGCGATACGCGAGGCGATCAGGAAGTCGTGCGCCGAGATGAAGTTGCCGTCGCGCATGTTGACCAGTTGCGCCTTGATCGTCGACACACCCGAGCGGCCTGCCACCGGAATGCCGGCCGGCTTGAGCGGCGGGCGGTATCCGGCCAGCGACAACGCGCGGGCTTCGTTACGGGCAACCGACAGCAACTCGTGCACGTTGTAGACGATGGTGTCCGACGGCTTCAGGTAGCCCATGTCGCGCGCATCGATCGCCGACGCCGAGACCTTCGCCATGGCGGCGTTGGTGAACGACTTGGTGACGAATTGCAGATACTGGACGCTGCCTGCTGCGGTGGCCGCTTCGGCCGCACGAATCGCGGCTTCCTTCAGACCGCCGCCGGCCGGCACGAGGCCCACGCCGACTTCCACCAGACCGATGTAGCTCTCGAGCGCCGCCACGCGCTTGGCGCTATGCAGCAGCAGCTCGCAGCCACCGCCGAGGGCGATGCCCGAGACGGCGGAGACGACCGGCACCTGCGCGTACTTCACGCGCATCATGCCGTCCTGGAATTTCTTGATGAACGGCTCGATACCCTTCGCGCCGCCCATCATGAAGGCCGGCATGGCGGCTTCCAGATCGGCACCTGCGGAGAACGGACCGCCCGGCGCGCCGAGCTTGAGCGACGTCGGTTGCCACACGACTACGCCGCGATATTGTTCCTCGGCCAGATCGATGGCACGCACCAGACCGTCGATGACGGCCGGTCCGATCGTGTTCATCTTCGACTTGAACGAGACGATGAGCACGTCGTCCTGACCCGGGGTTTCATCGACCCACAGGCGCACGGCGTCGTTCTCTTCGATCGTCTTGCCGAACTTGCGCGGGTCGTTGCCGGCTTCGCCGACGAGCGCCGCCGGGAACACCTGACGCTGGTACACCGGCAGCGTGCTGCGCGGCACAAACGCGTCCTTGGCGGGGGCGTATGAGCCTTCGGCCGTGTGAACGCCACCGGCTTCGGCAACCTTGCCGCTCGTCACCCAAGCGGGCAGCGGCGCGTTCGACAAGGCCTTGCCCGCGTCGATGTCTTCCTTGACCCACTGGGCCACGTCCTTCCAGCCAGCGGCTTGCCAGTCTTCGAACGGACCGGTGGTCCAGCCGAAGCCCCAGCGAATGGCGAAGTCGACTTCACGCGCGTTGTCGGCGATCTGATCGAGATACACGCCGATGTAGTGGAACACGTCGCGGAACACGGCCCACAGGAACTGCGCCTGCGGGTTGGTCGATTCGCGCAGCAGACGCAGACGCTCGGCCGGGGCCTTCTTCAGAATGCGCACGACCATCTCGTCGGCCTTCTTGCCCGACTCGACGTACTCGCCCGATTGCGGGTCGAGCACCTTGATGACCTTGCCTTCCTTCTTGTAGAAGCCCGCGCCCGTCTTCTGGCCCAGTGCGCCCTTCTCCACCAGTGCTTTCAACACGGGCGGCGTGGCGTAGGTCGGTGCAAACGGGTCGTCCTTGAGGCCGTCCTGCATCGTCTTGATGACGTGCGCCATCGTGTCCAGACCGACCACATCGGCCGTGCGGAACGTGGCCGACTTGGCGCGGCCCAGCTTGCTGCCGGTCAGATCGTCGACGACATCGAACGGGATGCCGTACTTCTGCGCTTCGGCGAATACCGCCAGAATCGAGAAGACGCCCACACGGTTGGCGATGAAGTTCGGCGTGTCCTTCGCGCGCACCACGCCCTTGCCGAGCGTGGAGGTGAGGAACGTTTCGAGCTGGTCGAGAATCGCCGGTGCCGTGGTGGCGGTCGGGATCAACTCAACCAGATGCATGTAGCGCGGCGGGTTGAAGAAGTGCACGCCGCAAAAGCGCGCCTTCAGTTCCGCGTCGAAACCTTCCGAGAGTTCGGTGATCGACAGGCCCGACGTGTTCGACGCGAAGATCGCGTGCTTGGCCAGATGCGGGGCGACCTTCTTGTACAGGTCGTGCTTCCAGTCCATGCGCTCGGCGATCGCTTCGATCACGACGTCGCAACCGGCCAGCTTTTCGAGGTCGTCTTCGTAGTTGGCGGCTTCGATGTATTGCGCGTCGGCCTTATCGGCGAACGGCGCGGGGCTCAGTTTTTTCAGGCCGTCGATGGCGCGCAGCACGATGCCGTTTTTCGGGCCTTCTTTCGCAGGCAAATCGAACAGCACGACAGGCACTTTCGCATTGACCAGATGAGCGGCAATCTGCGCGCCCATCACGCCGGCGCCGAGCACGGCTACCTTGCGAACGACCAGGGGTTTGTTGGTTTGACTCACGGTGATCTCCTCCGCTCTCAGAACAGGTCGACGTCGACTTCCATTTGCGTCTTCGCGCCGGCACGTGCCACGCGGATGTGATACGCGGTCTCAGGCAGCAGCTTGGCGAAGTAGAAACGCGCCGTAGCGAGCTTCGACTCGTAGAACTTGTCGCCGCTGCCTTGCTTGTCGAGGGCAATCCTTGCCATGCGCGCCCAGAAGTAGGCGAACACGAGATGGCCGACCACGCGCTGGTACGGCACAGCGGCTGCGCCGACTTCATCGGGGTTGGCCATCGCCTTCATGCCGATTTCCATCGTCAGCTTCTGGACCTTGTCGCCGATGTCCGCGAGCGGATTGACGAACTCCTGCATGTCTTCGCGCACGCCTTCGGCTTCGACGAAGTCCTGCACGAGCTTGCCGAACTTCTTGAGCTTGGCGCCCATGTCGCCCAGCACCTTGCGGCCCAGCAGATCGAGTGCCTGAATCGTGTTCGTGCCTTCGTAGATCATGTTGATACGCGCATCGCGCACGTATTGCTCCATGCCCCACTCGGCGATGTAGCCGTGGCCGCCGTAGATCTGCATCGCGTGGTTCGTGCACTCGAACGCGTTGTCGGTCAGGAAGGCCTTGATGATCGGCGTGAGCAGCGCGACCAGATCGGCAGCCTCTTTACGCTCGGCTTCGTCACCGTGCGAGAGCTCCTTGTCGATGTGCAGCGCGGTCCAATACGAGAAAGCGCGGCCGCCTTCGACATAAGCCTTTTGCGTGAGCAGCATGCGACGCACGTCCGGGTGAACGATGATCGGATCGGCGGGCTTGTCCGGTGCCTTCGGGCCGGTGAGCGAGCGCATCTGGATGCGTTCCTTCGCGTACACCAGCGAGTTCTGATAAGCGACTTCGGTCAGGCCCAGACCCTGCATGCCCACGCCCTGGCGTGCGGCATTCATCATCACGAACATGGCGTTCAGGCCCTTGTTCGGTTCGCCGACGAGCCAGCCCTTCGCGCCGTCGAGGTTCATCACGCAAGTGGCATTGCCGTGAATGCCCATCTTGTGTTCGATCGAACCGCACTTGATACCGTTGCGCTCACCCGGTGCGCCGTTGGCGTCGGGGATGAACTTCGGCACGACGAACAGCGAAATGCCCTTGGTGCCCGGGGGCGCATCCGGCAGACGTGCCAGCACAAGGTGAATGATGTTGGCGGCCATGTCGTGCTCGCCGGCCGAGATGAAGATCTTGGTGCCCGAGATCGCGTACGAGTCGTCGCCGTTCGGCTCGGCCTTCGTGCGCAGCATGCCCAGGTCGGTGCCGCAATGCGGCTCGGTCAGGCACATCGTGCCGGTCCATTCGCCCGAGACGATCTTCGGCAGATAAGTGGCTTGTTGTTCGGGGGTGCCGTGCGCGTGCAGGCATTCGTAGGCGCCGTGCGACAGGCCCGGGTACATCGTCCACGCCTGATTCGCCGAGTTCAACATCTCGTACAGCGCGTTGTTGATGACTTGCGGCAGGCCTTGACCGCCGAATTCCGGGTCGCAGCCCAGTGAGGCCCAGCCGGCTTCGACGTATTTCTGATAGGCCTCTTTGAAGCCCGTCGGCGTGGTGACCACACCATCGCCTTCGTATTTGCAGCCTTCGCGATCGCCCACTTGATTCAGCGGGAAGACCACTTCGCTACAGAACTTGCCGGCTTCTTCGAGCACCTGATTGATGGTGTCGGCATCGACGTCCGCATGCTTCGGCAATGCTTTCAATTCGTTTTCCACGCCCAGCAGTTCGTGCATGACGAATTGCATGTCGCGCAGCGGCGCGTTGTACTGTCCCATGACCTTCTCCTCCGAAACGATTCGCGGACGGCTCGCGCCTCACCCGCGCTGATAAGACGAAATCAGTTTTTCCAGTGCCACCCGGGTCATCTCTACGGCACCCGGTTCCCGCAGGAAGCGCGCGTCGTGATGCAGGCCGAGCGTCAGGCTGTACATTTCAAAGAGCATCAGGCGCGGATCGGTGTCCGAGCGCAGATGCCCCTCCTCCTTCGCTTGCGTGATCGCGCGCAGCAGGGCCGATCGCCACAACCGCACACTCTTCACCAAGGCTTCGCGCACCGGGCTGGCCGCGCGATCGTCGTACTCGACGGCACCGCTGATATAAATGCAGCCCGTCGTGACTTCGCGAATCCGTTTGTCCATCCAGCGATCGACCAGAGCGCGCAGTCGCGGCAAGCCGCGCGGCACGTCCATGCTGGGGGCAAACACTTCTTCTTCGAAGCGCCGGTGATATTCGCGCAGCACTTCGATCTGCAAGTCTTCACGCGAACCGAAATGCGCGAAAACCCCGCTCTTGCTCATCTGCATGCGATCGGCCAGCAAGCCGATCGTCAGGCCTTCGAGTCCGTCACGCCCCGCCAGTTCTAGCGCAGCATTCAGGATCGCGTTGCGTGTCTGTTCACCCTTTCGCATGTGTATGGCATCGCTTTGGTTATCCGTTCTCCGATGCTAACCATAAAATCGAACGGCCGTCCTATTATTGGGGGACGCCCATGGGCGAACAAGGAATTTATTAGATCGGAATACCTAATCGAAACGCGTGGCGGCGGGCGTGAAAACCCCGGCCAACCGGCCGTCTGGCGGGCTTCAGTCGTACTTGCCGCGGGTGATGGCTTTCATCGCCAGCCGGTACAGCCGGTAGGCCGCCCACTGGCGAAACCGCCGCCATAACGAGCGCCCGCCGTATTGGGCGGCGTCGATCAGGCGCGCTTCGGCGAACGCTTGGCGGATATGGTCACGCAGTTCGATGACAACCGGGTCATCGAGCACGACCACGTTGGCTTCGTGATTGAGGAAGAGAGACAGGGCGTCGAGATTGGACGAGCCGACCGTGGCCCACACGTCGTCGATCACCGCGACCTTGCCGTGCAATTGGCGCATGTCGTATTCGCCGATGCGCACGCCCGCGTCGAGCATCTTGGCGTAGAGCCACGGCACCGCCATATCGAGCAGACGGAACTCCTTGCGCCCGATGAGCAGGTGCACGGCCACGCCACGTCGTGCGGCCTGCGTCAGCGCGCGGCGCAGACGGCGTCCGGGGACGAAATACGGGTTGGCGAGCCAGACCTCATGGCGGGCCCGGCCCAATGCCATCAGGTAGGCCTTTTCGACCGAGCGGCGATTGTGCAGGTTGTCCCGAGCAACGAATGCGGCCTGCCCGGCGACAGACGAGTGCAACCGCCCGCGCTGGCCGCGGCGACGGTGCCGGAAGGGTGTGCCGAGATAGCCGGGCGCGAGACGCAACCACTGGATATGAAACGCGATGGCAATTTCCGCGACGATCGGGCCACGGCATTGCACCGCGAAATCCCAGCGCGGGTCGTTCATGCGCACGCCGCCGCCCGCGTTGTAGTCGTCGATGACGTTGATACCGCCGACAAACGCGACCTCATGGTCGACGACGGCGAGCTTGCGATGCGTGCGTGAAAAGCCGAATTTTCCGAACAGATGCGGGTTGTAGATGCGATGCATGACACCGCACTCCCGCCAATCCTCGACCAGTGGCAGGCGCCGGCTGGTACCGATGCCATCGGTGATCACGCGTACCGAGACGCCACGCTGCGCGGCGCGTTGCAGCGCGGCGGAAATGTTCTGTCCGGCGTCGTCGGCTTCGAAGATGTAGGTCTCGATCACCACTTCGCGCCGGGCGGCGTCGATGGCGGCGATCAGCGCGGTGAAGTACGCCTCGCCGAGGTAGAGCAGCGTCAGGTCGTTATCGTGGGAAAACGGCAGGTACTTGCTCATCAATCGCGCCGGGGCGTCAGCGCACGCGCGTGGGTAACTGCCGGATCGCGTCGCCGTTCGAGGGCGAAAAACAGCGAGCGGCGGCGGCTTCCCAAGGCAACCATTCGTATGCGACATGCTCACGCGGGGCCAGCGTCACCGGGGTGTTCTCCGGAACACACAGGCCGAACCAGTGTTCGGTGTTGCGCGTGACGTCCGGGGCATAGCGATGCGCCCAACGCGGGTAGATGTTGTACTGAATCTCGTGCTGCCAGTCGGTCAGCGCGCTGGCGGGCAGGCCGCCCTCCCCCACGCGAATGCCCGTTTCCTCGAACACTTCACGCGTGGCCGTCTCGATCAGCGGCTCGTCGAGGCGATCTTTGCTGCCGGTCACCGACTGCCAGAAATTGTCGGCATCGGCCCGCTCGATGAGCAACACGTCGAGCGCCGGCGTGTAGATGACGACGAGCACGGATTCGGGAATCTTGAAGGGCTTCATGCAGGTGGTGAGCGAGGGAAAGCTGCGCCGGTGCGTCGCGCTGGTGAGTCATTGTAATGGGCAACGGCAGCAATTCGGCGTCTGCTTCGCAGGATGGGCAAAGATCGCAGCCAACCAGACGGCGAAGCAAGGCGATGCTTATGCGCGCGTGACCGCATCCCAGTAGCACTGGGGCAGATCGTCGGGGCGCGGCCCGTCGACGTCGATCCAGCCGAACATCGTATGCTCGTCGCTCGTGACCAACGGCGTGAGATCGCCCGCGTCCCGCTCGCAAACGTAGAAGACCAGCATCACATGCCGCCCGGGAATCACTTCGAACGACGCGCTGCCGTGGTAAGTCACGTGCGCGATCTGCCAGCCGCATTCTTCGAGCACTTCGCGGCGCACCGCATCTTCCAGCGATTCACCGGGTTCAGGCTGGCCACCCGGCAGTTCCCACTCGTTGCGCGGATTGCGCGCGAACAGCACCGTGTCGTTGCGGCGAATGATCGCCTTCGCACTCACTATCATCGACGTACACTCCCTCGGCATTCCCACCACATAAACAAAAACCCCCTCGCCTTGCGGCAGAGGGGGTTCGAACGTTTCATCACGAGCGATACGCCCGCGAGATTCGTTAGGCCTTCGGCGCTTCCGACTGACGCAGGCGGATGTGCAGGTCGCGCAGTTGGCGCTCGTCGACCGGCGACGGGGCTTGCGTGAGCAGATCCTGCGCGCGTTGCGTCTTCGGGAAGGCGATCACGTCGCGAATCGAATCGGCACCGGCCATCATCGTGATGACGCGGTCCAGACCGAAGGCGATACCGCCATGCGGCGGCGCGCCGTATTGCAGCGCGTCGAGCAGGAAGCCGAACTTCGCACGGGCTTCTTCTTCACCCAGCTTGAGCGCACGGAACACCTTGCTCTGCACTTCCTCTTGGAAGATACGGACCGAACCGCCACCGATTTCCCAGCCGTTGAGCACCATGTCGTAGGCCTTCGCCAGGCACTTGCCCGGGTCGGTCTCAAGATAGTCGATGTGCTCGTCCTTCGGGCTCGTGAACGGGTGATGGCAGGCCACCCAGCGGGCGTCTTCTTCGTCGTATTCGAACATCGGGAAATCGACGACCCACAGCGGACGCCAGCCGGCTTCGAACAGGCCGTGGCTCTTGCCGAATTCCGAGTGACCGATCTTCAGACGCAGCGCGCCGATACCGTCGTTGACGACCTTTTCCTTGTCGGCACCGAAGAAGATGATGTCGCCGTCTTGCGCGCCGGTGCGCTCGAGAATCGAGGCAATGGCAGCGTCGTGCAGGTTCTTCACGATCGGGCTTTGCAGACCGTCGCGGCCCTTGGCCACTTCATTGACCTTGATCCAGGCCAGCCCCTTCGCGCCGTAAATCTTCACGAAGTCGGTGTAAGCGTCGATCTCGCTACGCGAAATTTCCGAACCGCCCGGCACGCGCAGTGCAACCACACGGCCGCCTTCGGTCGTAGCAGGCACCGAGAACACCTTGAAGTCCACATCGCCCATCACGTCGGTCAACTCGGTGAATTCGAGCTTCACGCGCAGGTCCGGCTTGTCCGAACCGAAGCGGCGCATCGCTTCCGAGTACTGCATGACCGGCACCTTGGCGTCGAATTCGACGTTGATCGCTTCCTTGAACACGTGACGAATCATGTTCTCGAACAGGTCGCGAATCTCTTGCTCCGACAGGAACGAGGTTTCGCAGTCGATCTGCGTGAATTCCGGCTGACGGTCAGCGCGCAGATCTTCGTCGCGGAAGCACTTGGTGATCTGGTAGTAGCGGTCGAAGCCGGCCACCATCAGCAACTGCTTGAAGAGCTGCGGCGACTGCGGCAGCGCGAAGAACATGCCCGGGTTCACACGCGAGGGCACCAGATAGTCGCGCGCGCCTTCCGGCGTGCTCTTGGTGAGCATCGGGGTTTCGATGTCGATGAAGCCTTGCGCGTCCAGATACTTGCGCACTTCCATCGCCACTTTGTAGCGCAGGCGCAGGTTGTATTGCATCTGCGGGCGGCGCAGGTCCAGCACGCGATGCGTGAGGCGCGTGGTTTCCGACAGGTTTTCGTCGTCAAGCGGGAACGGGGGCGTGACCGACGGGTTGAGCACTTGCAGCTCATGGCACAGCACTTCGATCTTGCCGCTCGTCAGGTTGGCGTTTTCCGTGCCTGCCGGACGGGCGCGTACCAGACCGGTGATCTGCACGCAGAACTCGTTGCGCAGGCCTTCGGCGGCCTTGAACATCTCTGCGCGGTCCGGATCGCACACGACCTGCACCAGACCTTCGCGATCGCGCAGGTCGATGAAGATGACCCCGCCGTGATCACGGCGGCGATTGACCCAGCCACAAAGCTTGACCGTTTGGCCCAGTTGTTGCTCGGTCACCAGACCGCAGTAGGAGGTACGCATGGACATTTTGCTGTTCCGATTTTCAAAAAATGACGCCGGGAGTCACCGGTGGCTCACAGGAGCGGGCCGGGACGCTGCTGGCGCGGGTTGTGGGCGGGTGCCACCACGCCCATCGATACGATGTACTTGAGGGCGGCATCGACCGTCATGTCGAGCTCGACCACGTCGCTCGCCCGCATCATCAGGAAGAAACCTGACGTGGGGTTCGGCGTCGTCGGGACATAAACGCTCACATACTCGCCCTGCAAGTGATTGACCACGTCGCCGCCCGGCGCGCCGGTCAGGAAGGCGATGGTCCAGGAATCCGCGTGCGGATAACGCACGAGCAACGCCTTGCGAAACGCGTTGCCATTGCTCGAAAGCAATGTATCGGACACCTGCTTGACGCTGCCGTACAGCGGTCCGACCACGGGAATGCGCGTAAGCACGGCTTCCCACCAGCCGACCAGCTTCTGGCCAATGAAATTATGCGCCAGAAGGCCGACGACGAACACGAACGCGAGGGTGACCACTACGCCGAAGCCCGGCACACGCATGCCGATCAGGTGCGACGGCTGCCAGTCGTCAGGCAGCAGCAACAGCGTCTGATCCATCGTGCCGATGATCAGGCCCAGCACCCACAACGTGATGGCGAGCGGCACCAGCACCAGCAGGCCGGTGAGGAAAATCGTCTTCAACGCGGGTTTTTTGACGCTCATGGCAGGACTCGCGAATGTCGGCGGCTACTGGGTCAGCGGGGTCAATCACGCGCCAGGCCGCCGGGCCGGACGCGTCGTTCTGCTTGTTCTTGCAATTCAGGCAATACAGGTAATTCGGGCAATACGGGTCATGCTGCCAACACTTAATGACAAGCGCAGCCGCCACCGCAACTGGCTGCCGGGGTGCTCGACGACGCGCCGTCCGTGGAGGACGAAGCCGACGAACCCGCCGACGCGTCTGAGGCGCTCGACGACGTCGAACCGCTATCGCCCGACGAGGCCGCTGCCGTCGACGCCGCCGCGCCGGAAGCCGGTGCACTTGCGCCGCCCGAACCACCACGGAAATCCGTGACATACCATCCCGAACCCTTGAGCTGGAAGCCCGCCGCAGTTACCTGCTTGCGAAACGTATCCTTGCCGCATTCCGGGCATTGGGAGAGCGGGGTATCGCTCATTTTTTGCAGCACATCTTTCGCGAAACCGCATGTTTCGCAACGATAGGCGTAGATAGGCATGATTCTTTCCGACGGGAAAAGGCGCGCAAAGCCTTGAATTATAACCGCTTCACAAGGCTTTCGGGATTTGTCCGGAGATATATGGGCACGCGGTGACGCAAGATCAAGGTCTCGCGTCACCGTATTTGAGGTTTCTGCCCGGTGACTAACTGGGACGGCATCTCGCGTAAAAGCGAGCGCTCACACAATCGGCAGCCTCAGCGCCCGGACGATTTAGATCGTCGACACCTCTTGGCTCGGCGGCTGACCACGCTCGGACGCCGGTTGCAGCAACGAACCCACGACCATGCCCGTAATCGAGGCCAGCAGGCCAGCCAGTTGCGGCGGCACGAGTGCCTCCGGGGCCAAAACTTCGCAGCCGATCCAGACGACCAGACCGCTGAACACGGCAAGCGTGCCGCCCAGCGAGCTCGACCGCTTCCAGTACAGGCCGAACGCCAGCGGCACGAAGCAGCAGACCAGCGTGACCTTATAGGCGCTCTCGACCATCTGGAAGATCGACGCCTTCGAATTCAACGCATACACCAGCACCAGCGCGGTGAAGCACAGCACGACGATGCGCATCAGGCGCAGCAGATGCTTGTCGTCGATCGGGCCGCGCAGCATCGGGCGAATGATGTTCTCGGCAAACGTGACCGACGGGGCCAGCAGCGTGGCCGACGCGCAGCTCTTAATAGCGGACAGCAGCGCGCCGAAGAACATCACCTGCGCCACGATCGGCACGCTGGTGAGCACCAACTGCGGCAGAATCTGCTGCGGATCGGTGCCGATGTACTTCTGCACCATCGACGGGGCAATCAGCAGCGCCGAGTAAGCAAGAAAGATCGGGATGAACGTGAAGAAGAAGTACAGCACGCCACCGGTGATGGAGCCTGCGACTGCGATGTTCTCCGTCTTGGACGACATCACGCGCTGGAACACGTCCTGCTGCGGTATCGAGCCGAACATCATGGTCACGCCCGCCGCAATGAACGCCAGCACGTCGGCAGGATTCATCGCGGGCAGGAACACGAACTTGCCGGCGTCGGCCGCATGGGCGATCACGGCCGTCGCACCGCCCGGCACCATGCCCGAGACTTCCACGGCGATGTAGACCAGACCCACCACGATGATGATCATCTGGATGAAGTCGGTCACGGCGACCGAAATCATGCCGCCGAGCAGCGTGTATGCGAGCACTGACACCGCGCCGATGATCATGCCCGTGGGCTCCGACATCGCGCCGCCCGAGACGGTATGGAACACGAGGCCCAGCGCCTTGATCTGCGCGCCCACCCAGCCGAGATACGAGATCACGATGGCGATACTCGTCACGACTTCGACGGTGCGGTTGTATTTGAGCTTGTAGAAATCGCCGATCGTCATGAGGTTCATGCGATACAGCTTGCGGGCGAAGAACACGCCGACGAGCACCAGACACATCGACGAGCCGAACGGGTCGGCCACGATGCCGCGCAGGCCGTCGCCGATGAACGTGGCCGGGATGCCAAGCACGGCTTCCGAACCGAACCACGTGGCAAACACCACGGCGATGACCATGCCATACGGCAGGCGGCGCCCGGCAACGGTGAAATCTTTGGTATTGCGGACCTTGAGGGCGGCCAGCAGCCCGATGGCCACCGAAATGACCCAATACAAAATGACAAACCAGATCAGCATAACGCGGCCCCAGCCAAGCCCCAGGGCGACGGTAGCGGCGGCAGCGTCAGTGTGCGGGGCGTGATCTGGCCGTCGGCGGCCGCACACGCGAACTAACGAAACCGTGCCGCGGGCCGCAGCCTTCCGGGCAACAGAAATTCAGGTCGAGCATGACGGGGCTGATGCTGTTCAGCGCTCGGGGGCGCCCGTTTTTGCCACCTGGCGAAAAAATTTGGGCCGATTATAGCGGCGCGAGACACGCGCGGGGAAAAAATCACAAATCCCGCTGCCGGACGTTGCAGATTTCGGGAAACGGTGGGCGGAGGCCTCAGTCTTGCGTGCGTCTGAGCGTCTCGCACCCGAGGCATCGTGCCATCGCGGCACACGCTGGGCGGGTGCCTCAGCGGCTCAGCAGCTCAGCGCCGCCGCCAGACCATCCAGTGTTCAGCACCAGCAAACACCGGCACCGAATCGGCTGCATCGACTTGGCGATCCACTTCGCAGACGAAATCCTGCGCCAGCAGGGCGTTAAGCGCGTCGGGCGCGATGCCAAACGGCGGGCCCTTTGGCGTTTCCCGCAGGAAGAAGAAGCCCGCAAGACGCGCGCCGCTCGGCAGCAGTTGCGCCACCCGGCGGGCATAGCCCTGCCAGAGCGTGCGCGGCAATGCGCAGAGAAACGCGCGTTCGTAAATCACGTCGATCGTGAACGGCGGCGTATAGGCAAAGAAGTCGGCTTCTTCGACCAGTTCGGCGCGCGGGCCTAGCAGCGCCTTCGCCTGCTCGACGGCCACTGGCGAAAAATCAATGGCGCGCACCGGCCAGCCTTGGCCATCGAGCCACGCAGCTTCGTGTGCGGCCCCGCAGCCGGGAATCAGCGTCGCCTGAGGCGCCGTCTCGCTGGCAACAAACTCGCGCAATGCGCTTGGCACACCGGCCGCATCCCAAGGCATGAACGCCTTCTCGAAGCGCTCATTCCAGAATTCGGCACGCGACGGGTCGCGGTGCGCAAATGCGGGGGCGGTTGAGGCCGGCGCACCGGGGGCACCACTCACAGGATTCGGCGTCGGCGTCACCGAGGCGCCCTCCCCGTCCTTCCCGCCCTGATCTTGCTGAGATTTATCCGCCATAGATCCACATGAACGCCGCAAGCACCCCAATGACGACACCGCCCACCAGACAGAACGCGCCGGTCAGCAGGCGGTTGGTACGCCGTTGCTCCTGAAGCAGCGCGAGCAGCACCGTGTCGTCCTGCGGACGGGCATGGGCGGCCAGCGCCTGATGAATCAATCGCGGCAGTTGCGGCAGGGTCTTGCTCCACTGCGGCGCTTCCGATTTCAGCCGTTCCAGCCAGCCACGCGGGCCGATCTGCTCGGCCATCCAGCGCTCCAGGAACGGCTTGGCCGTCTTCCACAGATCGAGATCCGGATCGAGCTGACGCCCCAACCCTTCGATATTGAGCAGCGTCTTTTGCAGCAACACCAGTTGCGGCTGAATTTCCACGTTGAAGCGGCGCGACGTCTGGAACAGGCGCATCAGCACGAGCCCCAGCGAAATTTCCTTGAGCGGGCGGTCGAAGTACGGCTCGCAGACGGCGCGAATCGCCCCCTCCAGTTCCTCGACGCGCGTGTCGGACGGCACCCAGCCCGACTCCAAATGCAGCGATGCCACCCGGTGATAGTCGCGACGGAAAAAAGCGAGGAAGTTCTGTGCCAGATAGTTCTTGTCGAACTCGGAGAGCGCGCCGACGATGCCGCAGTCCAGCGCGATATAACGCCCGAACGTGGCCGGATCGAGACTCACGAGAATATTGCCCGGGTGCATGTCCGCGTGGAAGAACCCGTCGCGCAGAAACTGCGTGAAGAAGATCTCAACGCCTTCGCGCGCCAGCTTCTTCAGATCGACGCCTGCCTCGCGCAGCACATCGATCTGGCTGATCGGCACACCGCGCATGCGCTCCATCACGAGCACCGTGCTGGTACTGAATTCCCAATACATCTCGGGCACCATCAGCATGCCCGAATCGATGAAATTGCGACGCAGTTGCGCCGCGTTGGCGGCCTCGCGCATCAGGTCGAGCTCATCGTGCAGATACTTGTCGAACTCAGCGACCACCTCGCGCGGCTTCAGGCGCTTGCCGTCCGGCCAGAGCCGTTCGACCCACCCCGCCAGATCGCGCAGGAGAGCGAGATCGCTGTCGATTACGCCAAGCATGTTCGGGCGCAGCACCTTGACGGCAACCTCTTTGCCCGCATGCTGGCCTTCGCGAATACGCGCGAAGTGCACCTGAGCAATCGACGCGCTGGCTACCGGCGAGCGCTCGAACTCCACGAACACTTCTTCCAGCGGGCGGCCCAGTGATTTCTCGATGGCCGCACGGGCCAGTTCCGGATCGAACGGGGGCACCTGATCCTGCAAGCGCGCCAGTTCCTGCGCGATGTCAGGTGGCATCAGGTCACGGCGGGTCGAGAGCACCTGTCCGAACTTCACGAAAATCGGTCCAAGTGCTTCCAGCGCCAGACGCAGACGCTCGCCGCGCGGTGCCTTCAACCCGCTGCGGCCGAACGACAGCACGCGCATGAACGTGCGGGCGAAAGGATGGGGAATGCTGGAGAGCACCAGCTCGTCGAGGCCGTAGCGATAGCAGACGAACAGAATCTTGATGAGGCGCAGAAGTCGCATCGGTCAGCGGCCTCCGGTGGAACGCGGCGCGCCGGGCTGGCGCTCAAGTTTCTCGAGTCGCTTTTCGAGTCGCGCCAGATCGTCGCGCAGTGTGCCGATCTCGTCGCGCATGGCGTCCAGCCGTGGGCGCGCCACGAGCAGCGGGTTTTCTTCCACGAGGTAGTCGGTGAGCGAGCGCGCCAGCGTCGCCCCGGTGCGGCGCGCACCGGCCACGGCGGCCTTGCCGGTTTCGGTCACCCGATGAGCGGCGGCGTCGCCAATCACGCGACTGAGGTCTTCTGCCGCCTCCCAGCGCAGGTGCTGGGCAAGATAGGACACCGTATTGGCGAACTCGGCATCGCCCTCGATCTTCACATGACGCATGACAGCGGCCTGACCGCCGCCCGCAAAGTCGGCCAGTGCCGACGGGGGCACGGCGATGCTGACGTCGCAGGGGGTGTCGGCCTCGAAGGCGGCGAGATAGCCGTCGTCGCCCACCTGCAAACGCAGGTCGAACGGGGACATCGCCAGCCGGGCGGAGGCGCCGATGTGTTGGCGCAGGCGTTCGCGCGCCCACGGTTCGCGGGCGAGCAAGTGATTCACGGTGGCGGCAAAGGCTTTGGCGGCTACGGTCATGAGCTTGGCGGCCGACCGGCGCAGAACACCGGTCGCACCGAAAGACGTCGCCCGGCATACCTCGCCGGGCGGCAAAAACAAAAGAGCCCGCGCTTCAAACGCGGGCTCTTATTGTAAGGCAGGTTACGGCAAAAACGGCGGGAGCTTAATGCTGGCCCAGCGCCGGCTTAGAGCTGTTGAATCCCGGCCAGTACCCAACCCGCATTGCCGGTCACCGGCTTGGTCAGGTTCCAGACTTCGTTGAACGGCTCGGCGGCAGCGCCTTCCGTCTCACGGATCAGGCCCGAGAAACGCACGCTGGCCATGTACTCGCTCGTCGTTTGTTCGATGCCAAGCAGTTCGGCGTCGAGTTGAACCACGTCGGTACGATTGGTCGACTTGCCGCGCTCTTCGAGGTCCATCTTGATTTCCGCGAACATCTGCGGCGTGGTGAACTCGTTGATGTCGGCTTGATCGCCCTTGTCCCAGGCGGCTTGCAGACGGTTGAAGTACACCTTCGAGCTACGCAGGAAGCCTTCGACATCGAAGCCTGCCGGCACGCCGAACGGGCCTGCGGCAGCGGCTGCGGCACCCGCAACACCGGCAGCGGCCGGGACAGCGGACAGCGCCGGTTGCGTCGATGAGGTCGAAGCGGCCGGTTGTTGAGCCGGTTGCTGGCTATCCCACGACTGGCGCAGGGTGTTGTTCGACGCGTCGTTGCCCGCATTGGCACCGGCGTAGGCCGGCGTCTGCGACTGCGACTTGTTGCCGCGGAAGCGACGGATGACCCACAGCACGGCGAAGGCAATCAACGCGATGATGATGACGTTGGCCATCATGCTGGCGAACGCGCCGCCCATGCCGAAGTGCGACAACAGGGCTGCGATACCCAGACCGGCGGCCAGACCGGCGATCGGGCCGAGCCAGCGGTTGGCCGGCTTGGCAGCGGCGGCCGCCCCTGCGGCGCCTGCGCCAGCAGCAGCCGGTGCGGCTTGGTTCGGTGCGGCGTTCGGGCTTTGGGCCGGTTGTTGCGGCGTTGCCTGACGCTGCGTCACGGTGTTGGACTGCTTGCCGACGCTCCGGCCGCCGCCAACGCGCTTGGCGTCAGCGTCTGCGATCGTCATACCGACCGCCAAAACGCCGGCCACTACGCCCAACAACAGCTTGTTTTTCATGAACTGGAACATCGCTCTGGTCTCTCCGTGGAGTTATAAGGTGCTGTTTACTGACAGGCGTTTATCGGATTGGTTCAGCATCTTTTTTACGTACTGAAACGGGATAACGCGACGGCTGATTCTGCCACAGCAAAATTAGCCTGTACTTAGAGAAACGCCCCGGGGCGGAATTTTTCCGCCAACCGGGGCGCTGCGCCGTATCAAGTAAGTGAGTGCTTATTCTTGGCGCATCCGCTCAGGGCATCAGAACTTGCGGCCGATGTGCAGTGCAACCACGCCGGCGGTGAGGTTGTGGTACTCCACCCGCTCCAGACCGACGTCTTCCATCATCGACTTCAGCGTCTCCTGATCCGGGTGCATGCGAATCGACTCGGCCAGATAGCGGTAGCTTTCCGCGTCGCCCGCAATGCGCGAGCCCAGCCACGGCAGCACTTTGAAGGAGTACGTGTCGTACGCCTTCTCAAGCGGCTGCCACACCTTCGAGAACTCCAGCACCATGACCTTGCCGCCCGGCTTGATCACGCGGCGCATTTCCGCCAGTGCGGCGTCCTTGTGCGTCATGTTGCGCAGTCCGAACGCTACGGTCACCACATCGAAATAGTTCGACGGGAACGGCAGCTTCTCGGCGTCGCACAGCAGCGCAGGCGTAACGATGCCAGCGTCCAGCAGGCGATCGCGGCCCACGCGCAGCATCGATTCGTTGATGTCGGTGAGCCAGACTTCGCCGGTCGGACCGGCCTGACGGGCAAACGCCTTCGACAGATCGCCCGTGCCGCCCGCAATGTCGAGCACCTTGAAACCGGGGCGCACGGCGGCGCGGCCAATGGTGAACGCTTTCCAGATGCGGTGCAGGCCGCCCGACATCAGGTCGTTCATGACGTCGTACTTGCTCGCTACCGAATGGAACACTTCGGCGACTTTGCCGGCCTTTTCCTTCTCGTCGACGGTCTCGTAACCGAAGTGGGTCTGTTCACCCATCGCAATCTCCCAATTCATGAAAGCGGCGCGCGCGGCGCCGCCGGTGCATCAGTGGTGGTGGCAGCCGTGGCCGCTGGCGGGCGACGGCATTGGCGTGTCGCGATCGACGCCTGCGGCTGCCAGCTTGTCGAGATACTCCTGCCACAGCGCGTCCTGACGCACGCACAGCTCGTAGAGGAAGTCCCAAGAATAGATGCCGGTGTCATGGCCGTCCGAGAAGACGGGGCGCACCGCGTAGTTGCCGATCGGCTCAAGGCCGTTCAATTCAACCTCGCGCTTGCCGGTCTGGAGCGTTTCCTGCCCCGGGCCGTGGCCGCGCACTTCCGCCGACGGCGAGAGCACGCGCAGAAGTTCGAACGGCAGCCGGTAGTGTTTGCCGTCTTCATATCCCAGCTCGAGCACACGCGAGACGCGATGCAGCGTGAGGGAAACAGGAATCGGCGTGTCTTTCTCCAGCCCTGCCATGTGTGTCACTCCAGAAATTCAGTCGATGTGCCGCGCACACCGGCCGGAAGTATAGCTGCTCGGGGGATTGGCGGCCACGCGCTCAGGCGGACGCCGGCCAAACCGGCATGCGGCTCAATTCTGCCACGATCGCTTCGCGCAACGCCGGCAGCCATGCGGCCCGCTCTGCGAGCACCGCCGGTGCCACCTCGCGCTGCGGCGCGCTCCAGACCGAGCCCGGGAAGTGGATATCGTCCTGATACCGGGGAATCACATGCCAGTGCACGTGCGGCACCATATTGCCCAGACTCGCCACATTGACCTTGTGCGGCGACATCACCGTGCGCTGCGCCGTCTCGACGGCAAACACCGCCCGCATGACGTGTTCGCGTGCCGCCTCGGGCAAATCGCTCATCTCGGCCACGTGCGCGCCCCACACTACACGCGCGAAGCCCGGATAACCGGCTTCGTTCGCCAGCACCACCCGCAGCACCGGGTCACGCCACACGACGTCGCCGCCGTCACCTGCGCAAAACGGACAATCCATGATCCTCTCCCTTGATCCCAGCACCCGTCAGTGCTTTCTGCGTTTCGTGCGCTTGCCCGTGGCCGGGTCCACTGACCCTAGCGCGAGTTCGGCAAAATCGATTTCGCTCAGCATTTCGCGCAGCGTCTCGTCATTGATGCGATGCGTGATGCGCAGCCGCGACAACTCCACGCGTTCTGCCTGAAGCGCCGCCGCGCGCAGCCGGCGCTCGACTTCCACCTCACGTACCGCCCGCTCTCGCGTCTCATCAGTCGCTGTCGAAGCGTTGAGCGTGCGACGATAACGCCCCATCACGCGGGCCGCCGCTTCGGCGCACACGGCGGTATCGAGTTCGTCACCTGACTTCGCGATCACTTTCTGCAACGACTCCACGGCGCGAATCGCTGCTTCGGACGCCGCCACACGGGCCTCGCCCATTTCACGATTACGCGGGTCTTCGGCTGGCCAGCGCACGCCGCGCAGCAGAATCGGCAGGCCGAGACTCCCGCCCACCAATGACAGCAGAATCACACCGGCCGCCAGAAAAATCAGCAAATCGCGCCCGGGAAACGGCGCGCCACCGGGCAGCGCCAGCGGCACCGAGAGCGCACCGGCCAGCGTCACCGCGCCGCGCACGCCCGAGAGCGCCGTCACACCCGTAAAACGGATACCGGGCTTGAGGGTAATTTCCCCGCGCCGCATGCCCATGAAGTACATCACGCGCCACGCCACCCACACCCAGCAGAACCGCAGCACGATCAGCACCGCCGAGATCGCGCCGACGTAGAACATCAGTTCGCCCAGCTTCGTGAGCGTGCCCCACAGGTGCTCGTTCGGCCCCAGCGCCGCGCGCACGATATCAGGCAGTTGCAGCCCGAGCAGTACAAACACGGCGCCATTGAAGACGAATTCCAGCATCGACCAGACGCCGTTGCCGAGAATGCGGGTGACCGTGCGGGTGTTGAGCAGATCGGTCGAACTCACCGTCATGCCGGCAGCCACCGCCGCGAGAATGCCCGAGAAGCCGAAGTGTTCCGCCAGCAGATAGGCGGCGAACGGCATGAGCAGCAGCAACAGCACGACCGTCGCGGGTTCTTCGGTCGAGGCGTCCATCACGCGGCGGTGAAACTGCGTGAAGAGCCACGTCACCGCCCAGCCAGCGAGCAACCCGCCGAGTGCAATAACGAAGAACGAGAACGTGGCGTTGCCGATAGAGAAGATGCCGGTGGTCGCCGCCACGAGGGCGAACTTGAACACGACCAGACCCGACGCGTCGTTCATCATCGCCTCGCCTTCGAGCACGTGCATGAGCCGCGTCGGCATGCGCATGCGCCCGGTGAGCGCAGATACCGCTACCGCATCCGTAGGCGAGAGCACGCCGCCGAGGGCAAAAGCCACGGCCAGCGGAATCGACGGAATCATCCAGTGAATGAAGTACCCCACGCCGAGCACCGTGAAGATCACGAGGCCCAGCGCCATCGCGATGATCGGCACCCGCAGGTGCCAGAACTCGCGCTTGGGCATGCGCCAGCCGTCGGCAAAGAGCAACGGCGGGATGAACAGCAGGAAGAAAATCTCGGGGTCGAGATCGATGTGGACGCCCGCGCCCGGATAAGCGAGCGCGGCGCCCACCGCGATCTGGACCAGCGGTATCGGGAGAAACCGCACGAAACTGCCCAGCACACCCGTGAGCGCCACCACGAACAGCAGGATGAGCGCAGTAAAAACTACTTCCATGCCACCTCCATGGTCCGTCGGTCAGGCATCGGCCGCGTCCACGAAAATGCCATCAGACGAGAACGCGCTCGATACCGCCGTTGTTCGCATCCTTCACGTAGTCCGCCATCCACTGGTCGCCGAGCACGTGCTTGGCGATTTCCACGACGATGTAGTCGGCAGTGATGTCGGCATCTTCGTTATAGCGCGACAGGCCTTGCAGGCACGACGGGCAGCTGGTGAGGATCTTCACCTCTTCCACCTTGCCATCGGCGCGCAGCTTGGCCGCGCCCTTGCGCATCTCTTCTTCCTTGCGGAAGCGGATCTGCGTCGAGATATCCGGGCGCGTGACCGCCAGCGTACCCGATTCGCCGCAGCAACGATCGTTCTTCTCGATCTTGTAGCCGTCGTGCTCGCTGCCCATCAACTGATTCACGAGCTTGACCGGGTCCATCGTCTTGATCGGCGTGTGGCACGGGTCGTGATACATGTAGCGCGTACCGTTCACGCCCTCCAGCTTCACGCCCTTCTCAAGCAGATATTCGTGGATGTCGACGATGCGGCAGCCCGGGAAAATCTTCTCGAATTCATAACCCGCGAGCTGATCGTAGCAAGTGCCGCACGACACCACCACGGTCTTGATATCGAGATAGTTCAGCGTGTTGGCCACCCGGTGGAACAGCACGCGGTTATCCGTCACGATCTTCTCGGCCTTCTCGCCCTGCCCCGAGCCGCGTTGCGGGTAACCGCAGCACAGATACCCCGGCGGCAGCACCGTTTGCACGCCCACGTGCCAGAGCATGGCTTGCGTGGCGAGCCCGACTTGCGAGAACAAACGTTCCGAGCCGCAGCCCGGGAAGTAGAACACCGCTTCCGAATCGACCGACGTCCCCTTCGGGTCGCGGATGATCGGCACCACCTTGTTGTCTTCGATATCGAGCAACGCGCGCGCCGTCTTCTTCGGCAGGTTGCCCGGCATCTTCTTGTTCACGAAGTGGATCACCTCTTCGCGCAGCGGCGGCTTGCCGACCGTGGCCGGCGGGTGTGCCATCTGCTTCTTCGCCAGCTTCTTGAAGATGTCCGCACCGAAGCGTTGCGCCTTGTAGCCCCAGTCGATCATCACCTTGCGGGTGATATTGATCGTCTCCGGGTTCGTCGCGTTCAGGAAGAACATGCCTGCTGCCGCGCCCGGGTTGAATTTCTTCTTGCCCATCTTGCGCAGCAGGTTGCGCATGTTCATCGTCACGTCGCCGAAGTCGATCTTCACCGGGCAAGGCGTCGCGCACTTGTGGCAGACCGTGCAGTGGTCGGCCACGTCGTTGAACTCGTCCCAGTGCTTGATCGACACACCGCGGCGGGTCTGCTCTTCGTACAGGAAGGCTTCGATCAGCAGCGACGTGGCGAGAATCTTGTTGCGCGGGCTGTACAGCAGGTTCGCGCGCGGCACGTGCGTGGCGCACACCGGCTTGCACTTGCCGCAGCGCAGGCAGTCCTTCACGCTGTCGGCAATCGCGCCGATGTCCGACTGCTGCATGATCAGCGATTCAAAGCCCATCAGCCCGAAGCTGGGCGTATAGGCATTGCGCAAATCGGCCGGCAGGTCGGGCATGTCGAGCAGCTTGCCCTTGTTGAAGCGCCCTTCCGGATCGACGCGCAGCTTGTAAGCGCGGAATTCGCCGATCTCTTCTTCCGTCAGGAATTCGAGCTTCGTGATGCCGATGCCGTGCTCGCCCGAGATCACACCATCGAGCGAACGGGCAATTTGCATGATGCGCGCCACGGCCTTGTGCGCATCCTGGAGCATCTCGTAGTTATCCGAGTTGACCGGGATGTTCGTGTGCACGTTACCGTCGCCCGCGTGCATATGCAGCGCGACGAACACACGCCCGTGCAGCACGCGCTTGTGGATCGCCTGCGCTTCGTCGAGGATCTGCTTGAACTCGCCGCCCGTGAAAATCTGGCGCAGTTCGGCGCGCACTTCCTGCTTCCACGACACGCGCACCGTGCGGTCTTGCAGCAGGTCGATCAGGCGCGTTTCCGGATGCTTGTTCAGCCGGTCGTTCAGCGCCACATTCATGTCGCGAATGCCGTGGCGGTTGAGCAGCGGAATCGCGTCGTTGAGCGACAGCTCGAAGTTATCGCGCAGGAACACCCAGCGTGCGCGCACGTCGCGCAGCAGCGTGAGGGCGGTCTGCACGCGGTCTTCGAGCAGTTCGGCCGACGGAATCTCGTTCGCGTCGTCGGTCTTGCCCAGCGGCAGGTTGCCGGCTTCGAAGAACTTTTCGAGCGCGTCGATCAGTTGCAGCTTGTTCTTGAGCGACAACTCGATGTTGATGCGCTCGATGTGGTCCGTGTACTCGCCCATGCGCGGCAGCGGAATCACCACGTCTTCATTGATCTTGAAGGCGTTGGTGTGGCGCGCGATGGCGGCGGTGCGCGAACGGTCGAGCCAGAACTTCTTGCGGGCTTCGGCCGACACGGCGACAAAACCTTCGCCGCTCTTGCCGTTGGCCATGCGAATCACTTCCGAGGTGGCCTGCGCCACGGCGGTGTCGTCGTCGCCGACGATATCGCCGATCAGCACCATCTTCGGGAAAGCGTTGCGCTTCGACTTCGTGGCATAACCCACGGCGCGCAGATAGCGTTCGTCCAGATGCTCCAGACCGGCGAGAATCGCGCCGCCCGCAGCCGTCTGGGCAAACATGTAGTCCTTGATTTCGACGATGCTCGGAATCGCTTCCTTCGCTTGGCCGAAGAACTCCAGACACACCGTGCGCGTGTGCGCCGGCATCTTGTGGAGAATCCAGCGCGCGCTCGTGATCAGGCCGTCGCAGCCTTCCTTCTGAATACCCGGCAGCCCGGCGAGGAACTTGTCCGTCACGTCCTTGCCGAGACCTTCCTTGCGGAAGCGCTTGCCTTCAATATCCAGCGATTCGGTCTTGAGCAGCACCGCACCCGGCGCGTGATTGCCGTCGAACCATTTCAGTTCGAAGCGCGCGACCGCAATATCGTGAATCTTGCCGAGGTTGTGGTCGAGGCGCGTGACTTCGAGCCAGTTGCCCTGCGGGTCGACCATGCGCCACCACGCGAGGTTATCGAGCGCGGTGCCCCACAGCACGGCCTTCTTGCCACCTGCGTTCATGGCGACGTTGCCGCCGATGCACGATGCGTCGATCGACGTCGGGTCGACCGCGAAGACCAGCCCGGCGCGCTCGGCGGCATCCGCCACACGGCGCGTGACCACACCGGCGCCCGAGAAGATCGTCGGCACCGGCTTGTCGACACCCGGCAGCGCCGAGTATTCGACTTCGTCGAGTTGTTCCAGCTTTTCGGTATTGATGACGGCCGAGAACGGCGTGAGCGGAATCGCCCCGCCCGTGTAGCCCGTGCCACCCCCGCGCGGAATCACCGTCAGCCCGAGTTCGAAGCAGCCCTTCACGAGCGAGGCCATTTCGGCTTCGGTATCGGGCGTGAGCACCACGAACGGATATTCCACGCGCCAGTCGGTCGCGTCCGTCACGTGCGACACGCGCGACAGGCCGTCGAACTTGATGTTGTCGTGTGCCGTCGTGCGGCCCAGCACCTTCTTCGCGCGGCGGCGCAGTTCCGCCATCTTCTCGAACTCACCGGCGAAATCGGCAACGGCGCGGCGCGCGGCCACTTCCAGTTGCTCCACGCGGGCGGCACGTTCGCGCCCCGTGGCGTCGGCGTGTTCGGCCACGTCGGCACGGCGACGCTTGTCGATTTCGTTCAGACGGTGGTTGAGCGCGTCGATCAGCAGCTTGCGGCGCTTCGGGTTGTCGAGCAGATCGTCCTGAAGGTACGGGTTGCGGCGTACCACCCAGATATCGCCGAGCACTTCATAGAGCATCCGGGCCGAGCGGCCGGTACGGCGCTCCGCGCGAAGTTCGTCGAGGATATTCCACGCGTCGGCGCCCAGCAGGCGAATGACGATCTCGCGGTCCGAGAACGAGGTGTAGTTGTAGGGGATTTCGCGCAGTCGAGGGGGCTGTGCGGCTACGGCATGCTTTGCGTCGTGCGGCTCGAAGGCAGGCAAGGGTGCGTTCATCTTGTCGGGCTCGTCAATGCGGCGGTGCATCCGCCGTCGGCGTTCGTCTCGCGGGACGCGCCGAAAGTCAAATTGGGTATGCGCTAGAAATTGCCGGCCGCTGGCGACGGGTGTGTGCGGGGCCGGCAAGGACGATCAGCGAGATCGCCGACTGCCGTGCAAAGACGCCGATGACGAATCGTGTCCGGTCATCGGGCAGTAGCACTGAGGGGTGAGGCAGTTGATGCGCATGCCCAGATCTTTCTTCCGGCTTGGGAAAGTGTTGGTAGGGGAATGTAGGCCGAATTGTACTTCATTGCACCGCAACACGTCGGCCCCCCAACCAATTCGCGGCCAAGCGCCTGCGGGACGGCCAAAACACGAATTCCGCTAAAACGGACCGCTATATCCGTTTGAATACAACGACTTACACGCATTCGTGGGCTGAAAATTTCTCCGAACAGGAGTATGTTGGCGCGATCCCCCAATCATTCACCTGCCAAGAGGTGTCTCATGGTCTCGTTTCAACTGAACGGCCGTCCCGTGCAGGTCGATGTCGATCCTGCCACTCCCCTGTTATGGACCCTGCGCGATGCGCTCTCGATGACCGGCACCAAGTTCGGATGCGGTATGGCGCTATGCGGCGCCTGCACCGTGCATCTCGACGGCGCCCCGATTCGCAGTTGCATTACGCCCATCTCCGCTGTGGCCGGTAAAAAGGTCACGACCATCGAAGCCGTCGGCACGGACCCCGTCGGCAAAGCGGTGCAAGACGCCTGGGTCAAGCACGACGTGCCCCAGTGCGGCTACTGCCAGAGCGGCCAGATCATGTCCGCCGCGGCACTCCTGCGCGAGAACAAGCAGCCCAACGACGACCAGATCGACGCCGCCATGGCCGGCAACATCTGTCGCTGTGGCACCTATGCGCGCATCCGCGCCGCCATCAAGGACGCAGCCGCGTCGTTGGCCTGAAGCGAGGAGACATCACCATGCGCGAACTTCGTTTCCACGGGCTTCGTTTTGACTTACGTCCCGGCACCACCGTAGGCGACTACACCGGTGTGTCCCGTCGTGCGTTTCTGAAGACCTCCGCCGTTGCGGCGGGCGGCCTGATGCTTGAAATGTCGTGGCCGGGCGCGGTACGCGTGGCCCATGCCGAAGGCCCGGCGGCCACGCCCGTCGTGCCGTCCGCGTTCGTGCGCATTGCGCCGGACGACACCGTCACCATTCAGGTCAACCGCCTCGACTTCGGTCAGGGCGTGCAAACCGCCTTGCCCATGCTCGTCGCCGAAGAGCTCGATTGCGACTGGTCGAAGGTGCGCAGCGAGTTGGCCCCGGCGGCCGACGTCTATAAAGACCCGTTGTTCGGCATCCAGATGACGGGTGGCTCCGGCTCTGTCGCGCACTCGTGGCTGCAATACCGGCGCATCGGCGCGTCGGCACGCGCCATGCTAATCGCCGCCGCCGCGCAGCAGTGGAAAGTGCCGGCCGCGCAATTGCGCACCGAAAATGGCGTGGTCCTCGGCCCCAACGGCCAGCGCGCCACCTTCGGCAGTCTGGCCGCCAAGGCGCAGGCCTTGCCGGTGCCGACTGACGTCAAGCTCAAGGACCCGTCGGCCTTCCGCCTGCTCGGCAAACCGACCGGACGGCTCGACGCGCGTGCCAAATCGACCGGCACGCCGATGTACGGCATGGATTTCAAGTTGCCGAACCTGAAGGTCGCTCTCGTCGCCCGCCCGCCGGTCTTCGGCGCGAAGGTGAAGACATTCGATGCGAAAGCCGCACGCGCCGTCAAAGGCGTGCGCGACGTGCTTGAAATCCCCGACGACCGGGGCGGCACCGCAGTGGCGGTCATCGCCGACGGCTACTGGCAAGCCAAAACCGGCCGCGACGCCCTGAATGCGACGTGGGACACCAGCGGCGTCGAACATGTCGACACGACCTCGCAGCTTGCCAAGTACAAAGAACTGGCCAAGACCCCGGGCGTTGTAGCGATCGACACCGATGTCTCGAAGCTCAAGGGCGCACCGAAGACACTCGTCGCCGAGTACAGCTTCCCCTACCTCGCCCATGCACCGATGGAGCCGCTGAACTGCACCGTGCAGCTCAGCGACAAGGGCGCGGAAGTCTGGACAGGCACGCAATTCCAGACCGTCGATCAGGCGGCCATTGCGGCCACGCTCGGCCTCAAGCCCGAGCAGGTCAAGCTGCACACCCTGATGGCGGGCGGTGGTTTCGGACGACGTGCAGTGCCGACTTCCGACTATGGCGTCGAAGCGGCGCAGGTCGCCAAAGCGTGGCGAACCGCGGGTCATCGCGAACCGGTCAAAGTGATCTGGAGCCGCGAAGACGACATCCATGGCGGCTACTACCGCCCGATGTATGTGCACCGCGCCGAGATCGGTCTGGATGCGAAGGGCAACGTGCTGGCGTGGAATCACACCATCGTGGGGCAGTCGATCCTGCAAGGCACGCCGTTCGAAAAGATGATGGTGAAGAACGGCGTCGACAGCACCAGTGTGGAGGGTGTCGCGGGCACGCCGTACGCGGTGCCGCTGCGCCTGTCGCTGCATAGCCCGAAGGCCAACGTGCCGGTGCTGTGGTGGCGCTCGGTCGGCAACACCCACACGGCGTTCGTGATGGAGACGTTGATCGACGAGCTAGCGAAGAACGCGGGACAAGATCCGGTCGACTATCGTTACGCGTTGATTGGCGACAAGCATCCGCGTCACCGTGCGGCACTGGCGTTGGCGGTGGAACGTTCGGGCTACGGCAAGACCAAGCTACCCGCGGGTCAGGCGTGGGGCGTGGCCGTGCACGAGTCCTTCGACTCGGTCGTCGCGTACGTCGTGGTGGCCGAGGTGAAGAACGGGTCGCCGCGTCTGGTGAGTGCGACGGCGGCGGTGCATTGCAATTTTGCGGTCAATCCGCTGACGGTCGCGGCGCAGGTGGAAGGCGCGGCCCTCATGGGCTTGGGCACGACGTTGACGGGTGCCGCGATCACCCTGAAAGACGGTGAAGTCGAGCAGAGCAATTTCCACCAGTACACGGTGGCGCGCCTGACCGACATGCCTGCGATCAGCGTGCACATCGTAAGCTCAGGCGATGCGCCGACGGGCATGGGTGAACCGGGTTTGCCGCCGCTGGCCCCGGCATATGCCAATGCTGTCTTCGCACTGACCGGCAAACGTCTGCGCGCATTGCCGTTCGATCTGACGACGGCATAACGAGCGCGTCTCGGAGGGGGCTGGAGCATTGAAGCTCCGGCCCCCTCCCGTCTTCAACCAATCAGCAGATGTTTGAACGGCGCGAAGATACCTTGCCAGAACGACTCGGGCACCTTGAGCATCAGGTAAGTGATGAAGAGATAGCGCAGCGTCTTGCCGATGGCGATGTAGACGAGGCATTCGCGCCATGAAAGACGGAGCCATCCGGCGAGGGTGCAAAGCGGGTCACCGACCACGGGCAGCCACGAGAGCAGAAGCAGGGGCGGTCCGAAGCGGCGCATCCAGCGGTGATATCGCTCGTTCATCGGCGCTTTGGTGCCACCCTGCTTGGCAGCGCCTGTGTCGGCAATCCCCTCGACGTTCACCGATCCCCCACCGGCCACAGCCGCAGCACGCGCATGCGCCCGCCGGCGCGCCTTGATCCGCACATAGCCGCGCCGCGCGGCGAACCCCATCCACCAATCGACCATGCCACCGGCGGTGTTGCCGATGCTCGCGATCACGATCGCGGGCCAGAACATATGCGGATTGAGCGCCACGTAGCCGAACAGCGCAGGCTCCGAGCCCATCGGCAGCAGCGTCGCCGACAAAAACGCGATGAGGAAGACGGCTGGCAGGCCGACACCGGGCAGCGCTAGCGCGCCCAGCAGCCAGGAAATGAACGACTCCATGCAACTCCGGCGGAAAAAGGGGAAGTCAAAAAAACCGACCGGCCGGTCGGTGTCTCGCGAGCTAAGGGACGGTACACGCGTTTGGCGTAAACAAAAAGTCTGGCGCATAATGCATGCCCATGACCCGACCTTCGACGCCGCCCGTGGCCATTCTACTGGCAGGCGGACTCGGTACCCGCTTCGATGCGGCTGGGCGCCGGAACAAGCTGCTCGCGCCGCTGCCCGGCGATCCCCTGAACCGACCCGTTGCCCTCGCCAGCGCCCACGCGCTGCTGGCGGTATTGCCGCGCGTGATCGCGGTGGTGCGACCGGATTCGGCTGAGTTGGAGAACGTGCTGTTGCAGGCGGGTTGTGAAGTCGTCATGAGCCACGCGACCAAGCGCGGCATGGGCGCGACGCTCGCCGCCGGCATTCAGTCCTGCGTGGACGAAGCGCCGCCCCCCGGGCTCGAACATCTCGACGGCTGGCTGGTTGCGCTGGCCGACATGCCGTACCTCACCCCCCATACGATTCGCGCCATTGCCGACGGGCTCACTTCGCCCGAGGCCATTGTCGCGCCGAGTTATCAGGGACAGCGCGGCCATCCGGTCGCCTTCGGTTCCGCTTACACCTCCCGCCTGGTCGCCCTCGAAGGCGATACCGGCGCGCGCGAGTTGTTGATTAGCGAGCACATTACGATCGTCGATGTCGACGACGCCGGAATCGTGCGCGACATCGACACCCCAGACGACCTTCGCTAGGGCGCGCACTCCCCTTTCCCGTTTTTTCCCGAGAGACCTTGCGCGACCGCCCCGGCGGACGTGCTGGTCTATCATTGTCCTTTTGTTCCTGATGTGCCTAACCTGAAGAAGCCTTAAATCATGTCCGACGCAGCTCCCGAATATCTGAAGAAGATCCTCACCGCAAAAGTCTACGACGTCGCCAAGGAAAGCGAACTCGAATTGGCACGCACGCTCTCCATGCGGCTGCACAATCGAATTTACCTGAAGCGCGAAGACAACCAATCGGTGTTCTCCTTCAAGATTCGAGGCGCGTACAACAAGATGGCGAGCCTCAGTGAAGCCGAACGCGAACGCGGCGTGCTGACCGCCTCGGCGGGCAATCACGCACAGGGCGTGGCCTACTCCGCCGCACGTCTGGGCTGCAAGGCCGTGATCGTCATGCCGGTGACCACGCCGCAAGTGAAGATCGATGCCGTGCGCACCCACGGCGGGCGCAACGTCGAAGTCGTGCTCGCCGGCGACTCGTACAGCGACGCCTACGCACACGCCATGACCTTGCAGGAAGAGCGCGGCCTGACCTTCGTGCCGCCGTTCGACGACCCCGAAGTGATCGCCGGCCAGGGCACCATCGGCATGGAAATCCTGCGCCAGCATCAAGGCCCGCTGCACGCCATCTTCGTGCCGATCGGCGGTGGCGGTCTGGCCGCTGGCGTGGCCGCCTATGTCAAAGCGGTGCGCCCGGACATCAAGGTGATCGGCGTGCAATCGGTCGACTCCGACGCGATGGCGCAGTCGATCCATGCGGGCGAGCGCGTGCTGCTCAACGACGTGGGTCTCTTCGCCGACGGCACCGCCGTGAAGTATGTCGGCGCGGAAACCTTCCGTCTGTGCCAGAAGTATCTCGACGAAGTCGTGCGCGTCGACACCGACCAGCTCTGCGCCGCCATCAAAGATGTGTTTCAGGACACCCGCAGCGTGCTCGAACCGTCGGGCGCGCTGTCGGTGGCCGGTGCCAAGCTGTATGCCGAGCGCGAAAAGCTCAAGGGCGAAACGCTCGTGGCGATCACCTCGGGCGCGAACATGAACTTCGACCGCCTGCGCTTCGTGGCCGAGCGCGCCGAAGTCGGCGAAGCCCGCGAAGCCGTGTTTGCCGTCACCATCCCGGAGGCGCGCGGCAGCTTCAAGCGCTTCACCGAAGTGGTGGGCAGCCGCAATGTGACCGAGTTCAACTACCGAATTAGCGAAGCGTCCAGCGCCCACATCTTCGTGGGTATCCAGATGCACAACCGCGACGAAGGCACGCGCATCAAGGCCGGTTTCGAGCGTCATGGTTTCCCCACGCTCGACCTGTCCAACGACGAGCTCTCCAAGCAGCACATCCGTTACATGGTCGGCGGGCGTTCCGCGCTGGCAAGCAACGAAGTGCTGTTCCGCTTCGAATTCCCGGAGCGTCCCGGCGCGTTGATGAAATTCCTCTCGGCGATGAGCCCGAACTGGAATATCAGCCTGTTCCACTACCGGAATCAGGGCGCGGACTACAGCAACATTCTCGTGGGCATGCAGGTGCCGGATGAGGACAAGGCGGCGTTCAGCGACTTCCTCGCCACGCTCGGCTATCCTTATTGGGACGAAAGCAACAACCCCGTGTACAAGCTGTTCCTCGGGTAAGCCGTCGCATCATCTATTCATCCGAAACCGCATAGGAAACCGTCCGCCGCCATGCCGATCACGCTCGAAAACAAGCTCGTCGTTGCGATCTCCTCGCGCGCGCTGTTCGACTTCGAGGAGGAGAACCGCGTCTACGAGACCGGCGTGGCGAGCGGCGACGACCAGTCGTACATGCAGTACCAGCTCGACCGGCTCGACGTGCCTGCGCGTATCGGCGTGGCCTTTCCGCTGGTGCAAAAACTGCTCGCGTTCAATCGGGGCGATGAGCATCGCGTAGAAGTCGTGGTGCTCTCGCGTAATGATCCCGTGAGCGGTCTGCGCGTCTTCCGCTCGGCCAAACAAGAGGGGTTGAAGATCGAGCGCGGCGTATTTACGCGCGGACGCGAACCGTTCGGCTATCTCAACGCGCTCGGGGCGCACCTCTTCCTCTCGGTCAACGAAAACGATGTGCGCAGCGCACTGATGGCGGGCTTTCCTGCCGCGCGCGTGTACCCCGATTCGGCCAAAGAGGCGGAGCTGCATCCCGACGAAATTCGCATCGCGTTCGATGGCGACGCGGTGCTCTTCTCCGACGAGGCCGAGCAGATCTTCCAGCGCAACGGCCTCGATGCGTTTCAGCAGCACGAAACCGAGCGCGCCGCCACGCCGCTGCCGCCGGGGCCGTTCAAACCGCTGCTGCTCGCGCTGCACCGTTTGCAAGTGCTGGCGGGACAGGAAGTACCGGTGAAAATCCGCACGGCGCTTGTGACGGCACGCTCGGCACCTGCGCATGAGCGCGCCATCCGCACGTTGATGGACTGGAAGATCAACATCGACGAGGCCATGTTTTTGGGCGGGCTGGACAAAGGCGCATTCCTGCGCGAGTTCGAGCCCGATTTCTTTTTCGACGATCAGACACGCCATTGCGAGTCGGCCGCGCGGGTCACCCCGACCGGCCACGTCATCAGTGGCATAGCAAACCATGACAACGCCTGACCAATCTCCGCTCGGTAAAGAAGTTGGCTACACCGAGCAATACGACCCGTCTCTGCTGTTCCCGATTGCCCGCGCTCCGGCGCGTGGCGCCATCGGTGTGCCAGACGCCCTGCCGTTCTTCGGCGCCGACATCTGGAACGGCTACGAACTCTCGTGGCTCGGCGACAAGGGCAAGCCGCACATTGCGCTGCTCACGGCCATCGTGCCGGCCGACTCGCCGAACATCATCGAGTCGAAGTCGTTCAAGCTCTATCTGGGATCGTTCGCGCAGACCAAGCTGGCGAATGCCGACGCCGCGCGCGCGTTGATTCAACAGGATCTGTCGGAAGCGGCGGGCGCCTCGGTGCAGGTGAAGCTGGTCGAGCCGAGCGGCTTCGGCAAACTCCAACTGGACGAACTCGACGGCCTGCTCGTCGACCGTCTGGACGTCGAGACCGACATCTACTCGCCGGATGCCAGCCTGCTCAAAGCGGCGCAAGGCGAGCCGCATGTGGAAGAAACGCTGGTCTCGAATCTGCTTAAGTCGAACTGCCCGGTGACCGGACAGCCCGACTGGGGCAGCTTGCAGATTCGCTACAACGGCCCGCCGATCGATCAGGAAGGCCTGCTGAAGTACGTGATCTCGTATCGCCGGCACACTGGCTTTCACGAGCAATGCGTGGAAGGCATCTTCATGGACATCATGCGGCAGTGCAAGCCGACGCAGTTGGCCGTGTATGCGCGTTACACGCGGCGCGGCGGGCTCGACATCAACCCGTTCCGCACCAACTTCACGCAGCCGATGCCGGATAACGCCCGCACCGCACGTCAGTAATTCAGGCCCTGCATCAACGCCTGCATTAACGCCTGAATCAACACCGGAGCCCGAGCGCCGCAAGATGCTTTTGCGCGGTGCTGGCCACCGGCGCATGTCTCGGCTGTCCGTCGCAACGCAAGAGCGTCTCTTTCAATGCGCGGACCGCCGGCCCCCAGCATCGCAACCGTAGCAGACATTCCCCGACGCGATACATCGGCCCGGGCGCCGTCTCGTCCAACATGGCGGCCGCGATGAGCAGCGGCAACGCCGCCTCGGCCTCGCCCGCGCGGCAAAGCGCCAGCCCGAGCGCAACGGCATAGTCGGGTTCCAGCGGACACGCCGACAGCAGCGGTGCGAAGCACTCGACGGCGTGAATAAAATCGCCACGCTCGAACGCGCCGTAGCCGCATCGGTACACGGCGTCGCACTGTGCGCTATCCCACTCGCCCGGCTGCGGAAGCGCCATGTCAGGCACCGCAGACACTGACGAATCGCCCTCGCGTATCGCCTCCAGCGCGATCTCGATCTGGCTCGCGATGCTCCTTGACGTCGGCCCGGGGCGAACCATTCGATTAGATGTGTCCACTGGCACCCACCTCCGTGTCATGGGTTATCGGGCTGCTGTGTCGCCCCGATGCAAGCGGTCTCGACGGCTCGCCGCGGCATGCGGTCACGCATCGGCAGGCATGCCGCAGACCTGACGCCACCAACACCAGCGACAACGCGCCCATCGTCCCGCCTACGGCGTAACGTATGTGCTTGTCCGCCGCGGTCGGTGGCGGGTCGGTATTGAACGCATCGTCGTAGAACGCGAGATAGCTGGCAGCCGCCGCCCCCGCCGTGCCGAGTGCCGTGAGCGCGACGGCGACCCAACCATTCACGTAAGCCGATTGACTGCGCTCGCTGATCGAACGCCGTGATGCCCGGCCGCACGAGCGCATGTCATCGGGCGGCGTCAGTCCCTCGATGTTGAACAATTCGTCGCCGTCGCCGCCATCTGCGCCGCGGCGCAACTGCACGACAGCGACGCGCGGTACCGTCCCCATCGAAATCGATTCTGTCCTCACAAGTCGCCTCCTCGCTAAATGAGAGACGCCATCGTGCAGGCGCGAATCCGGTATCGCCATCGAAGCCGAACCGCAGACTTTGCGGAACCGTCACCGACGTGTCCGTCCTTGCCGATACGTCTGCTGAATCCAGACGCGGAAAAACAAACGGCCGACACATCGGTCGGCCGTTTGTCGCGTACTTGGACTTCTCGTCAGGCGGCGGGCTTCTTGTAGGCCACGCAATCCACTTCGACCTTGCAGTCGATGACCATGCTCGACACCACGCAGGCGCGTGCCGGCGGATGATCGCCAAAGTATTCCTTGAACACCTTGTTGAACGAGGCAAAGTCGCGCGGGTCATCGAGCCACACGCCGATACGCATCACGTGCTCGGTGCCGTAGCCGGCTTCCGTAAGGATCGCGATCATGTTCTGAATCGCCTGATGCGACTGTGCGACGATGCCGCCGTCGATCACTTCGCCGTCTTTCATCGGGGTCTGTCCCGAGACGAACAGGAAGCCGTCGGCTTCGGTAGCTCGTGCAAAGGGCATGCGTTGGCCGCCCGTGCCCTGCCCGCCTTCTACGCCATATCGTTTGATGCTCATCATCGCTCCTTTCGACAAAACTGCCTGAACTGCATTTACAAAACCGGTTGGGGCGTGCCGCGCCGCACGAAGCGGCCCGAGCGCGCCGCCGACGTCGGGGCGCGGTCCTGCCACGACAACACGCCATTGACCCACACCGCCGCAATACCGAACGCGGGCTGCATCGGGTCGGTAAACGTCGCCGCGTCGCCCACGGTTTCCGGATCGAACAAGACCAGATCGGCCCAATAACCTTCACGCACGAAGCCACGTCCCGTCAGCCCGAACCGCTCTGCCGAGAGGCCGGTCATCTTGTGCACCGCCTCGGCGAGCGGGAACAATTGCTGCTCGCGGCTATAACGACCGAGCACGCGCGGGAATGCACCCCACAGACGCGGGTGCGGCAGCGGGTCATTCGGCAAACCGTCCGAGCCCACGACGGTCGCGGGGTGACGCAAAATCCGGCGCACATCGTCTTCTTCCATGCAGTGATAGACGGCACCGGCCGGTTGCAGCCGCTTGGCCGCTTCCATCAGATCGACGCCCCATTCAGCGGCAATCGTCGCCAGCAACTTGCCGCCTTGCGCCGGATGCGGTTGCGACCACGTGACGAGAATGTCGAAGTCGTCGGTCACTTGCTTGAGATCGAGCGTGCTCGAACTGGCCGTGTATGGATAACAATCGCAGCCGACCGGCTGGTAGCGTTGCGCCTTGTCCACGGCGTCGAGAATCTCTGCGCTGCGGCCCCAGTTGTCGACACCGGCGCACTTTAGATGCGAGATGACCACCGGCACGCGCGCATGGCGGCCGATGCGAAACGCTTCATCGAGCGCTTCCAGAATTTGCGCGAATTCGGTGCGCAGATGTGTCGCGTACAGACCACCGGCTTGCGCCAGCGGCTCGGCGAGCGCGAGCACTTCTTCCGTGGGCGCTGCGTTGGCATTGGCGTAAGCGAGACCGGTCGAGAGACCCAGCGCGCCGTGATCGAGCGCCTCGCGCAGTTGTGCGCGCATGCCTTCGATTTCCGCCTCGGTGGCCCCACGATCGAGCCGATCCATATGATTGCTGCGCAGCGCCGTATGACCGATGAGCGCTGCCACGTTGATGGCAGGCTGGGCCTTTTCGAGTGCTTCGACGTAAGCGGCGAACGTCGGGTACTGGAACGCCTCGGCCTCGCCAAGCAGGTTCATCGGATCGGGCGGATCGCCCTTGAGCGACACCGGCGACGCGCTGATGCCGCAATTGCCGACGACCACCGTCGTGACGCCTTGCGACAGCTTGGGCGTCATTTCCGGGGCGCGCACGACGTTGGTGTCATCGTGGGTGTGCACGTCGATGAAGCCGGGGCTCAGCACCTGACCGGCCCCGTCGATGCGTTGTGCCGCTTGCCAGTCCGACAGCGTGCCCGTCGGCGCAATCGCATGAATGCGGCCATCGCGCAATGCCACGTCGAAGCGCGCATCGGACATCGTGGCGCCCGAGCCATCGGCCACGCGCACATTGGTAATCAGCGTGTCCACGGTTTGTGCGGTTGCAGGGGTATCAGTCATATCAATCTCCCAGAGGCTGGCGATCACCGCCGCCCCGATGCGTGTCGAGCACGTACTTGATCCGCCGCAGCAGCGCCTGACTCTGCGGCTTGGCCAGCAGCGCCAGCTCCGTGGCGAGCACATCCATGGCCAGCAACATGGCGTAGCGAGACGACGACGGTTTGAAAATGAAATCGGTTTCCAGCGCGCGAATCGGCAGCACTTCGTCGGCGAGCGCCGCCAGCGGCGAGCCGGTGGCCGTGATCGCGATCAACTGCGCGCCGTATTCGCGAGCGACCTCGCAGGCCGACAGCAACTCCGGCGTGTGGCCGCTGACGGAAAACGCCAGCACCACGTCCTCGCGATTCAGCGTGCCCGCCACCATGCGCGCCAGCACGGCGTCCTGATAGCTGGCAATCGGGCGCCCGAGCCGCACAAGCCGGTAACGGGCTTCGTCGGCCATGAGCGACGAACCGCCGCCCATCCCGAACGCGTAGACCATGCGGGCGGACGCGAGGCGTTCGGCAGCGCGCCGCACGGTGTCCGGCTTGATGAGCGCGCGGTGCACCTGTAGCGTTGTCTGAATATCGTCCGCGATGCGATCGATCGTCTCGCCCGAGCCGTCCTGTGCGTTGGCGGCGTTCGCGCCAAAGAAGCGCTGCCCGACCACCGCCGCCTGCGCCAGACGAAGTTTGAGGTCGCGCACGTCGCGGCAGCCCATCGCCTTCGCAAAACGCGTGACGCTCGCCTCGCTCACGCCGGCCCGATCTGCGAGCACGTTGATCGATGACGCAGCTGCGCCCGCCACGTCCTCGAGCACCACCTGCGCGACCTTGCGCTCGGCTTGGCTCAGGGCGTCGCTGCGTTCTGCCACGCGCGTCACGATATCGAAGGACTCGGTCATGTATTGGGTCGCGGATTGGGTCGGTGTGTGGCCCTGACAGGCGCCGGTTTCAGATGTTGACGAATTTTTGGTACTTTATAACAAAATTGTCAAACGCTGGTAATTCAACGCTATTATAGGAGCCATTCTGCTAATGGCGAGGCATGGCCCGCGGGCTCTTCGTGGAGAATTCTCAATGACTGATACAAACTATCAACATGGCATGATCGATACCCTCAACAAGGGGCTCGGCGCATTGGATGCCGCCTTGGCGCCGTCGGCCACGACGGGACTGGGCTGGAATTTGCTGAACGAAGACCTGAGCCTGCCGACAGCGGTGCTCTACGAGGACAAGATTCGCCACAACCTCGCGTGGATGCAGCGTTTCGTCCACGAATACGGGGTGAAGCTCGCGCCGCACGGCAAAACGACGATGGCGCCGAAGCTGTTCCGCCGTCAGTTGGACGGTGGCGCGTGGGGCATCACGCTGGCCACTGCGCAGCAAACCAATGCCGCGTATCACCATGGCGTGCGTCGCGTGTTGATGGCCAACCAGTTGGTCGGCAAGCGCAACATGACGATGATTGCCGACCTGCTCGCCGATCCGAATTTCGAGTTTTTCTGTCTGGTGGATTCCGCCGCAGCGGTCGCGCATCTGGGTGAGTTCTTCCGCGCCCGCAAGCAGCAGATTCAGGTGCTGATCGAGTTGGGCGTGACGGGTGGCCGTACCGGTGTGCGCGATGCCACGCAACAGCAGGCGGTGCTCGATGCCCTTACCGAGTACAAAGACGCCGTGAAGCTTGCGGGTGTCGAAGTCTACGAGGGCGTACTCACCACGGAAGCCGATATTCGCGCGTTCCTGCAACGTGCGGTCGGCATCACGCGCGAGCTGATCGCGGCGGGTCGCATCGAGCGCACACCGGCGGTGCTCTCTGGGGCGGGTTCGGCGTGGTACGACATCGTCGCGGAAGAGTTCGCCAACAAGGACGTGGGCGCGCCGCTCGACGTGGTGCTTCGTCCCGGCTGCTATCTCACGCACGACGTGGGCATCTACAAAGCGGCGCAGGCGCAGATCGCCACGCGCAACCCGATCGCAAAGCAAATGCGCTCGCAACTGCAACCGGCGCTGCAACTGTGGGCGTACGTGCAGTCGATTCCGGAAGCCGAGCGCGCGATCATTGCACTGGGCAAGCGCGACGCGGCGTTTGATGCGGGCATGCCGGAACCGGCACAACGCTTCCGTCCGGGCAAGGACAAGGCCCCGGCCGCGACGCCCGAGCATTGGGAAATCACCGGCATGATGGATCAGCACGCTTATCTGCGCATTGCACCGGGCGACGACATCCAAGTGGGCGACATGATCGCGTTCGACATCTCGCACCCGTGCCTCACCTTCGACAAGTGGCGTCACTTGCCAGTCGTCGATGGCGATTACAACGTGGTCGAAGTCGTGCAGACGTTCTTCTGATCGACGGACGAACGCGCAGGTGAAAGCAAAGAAGCCGCCCGAGGGCGGCTTCTTGCATTGAGGCGGGTGCGATCGCCACACAAGGCTGACGGGCTGACCGAATGGCGGGCTGACTGTCGGGCTGACTGTTGGGCTGACCGTCGGCTGACTGTTGGGCTGACTGTTGGGCTGACTGTCGGCTGACTGTTGGGCTGACTGTCGGCTGACTGGCGAACTGATTACGTGACTATCGACTTTTTCGCCGCACGCTTGCGCGGTGGCGTTGAAACCTCCGGCGTCGTGTCATTACCCTTCTCGACGACAGCCTTACCTGCGTCCTCACCGCCGCGCGCACGCGACGATACCGACTTGAAGCGCGCTTCGAGATGAACCAATGCGCTTTCCAGCGCGGCGATGTCGGCTGCGGTCATGCCGTCGAGCGCATCGTCGAAGAACGCCTGACGGCGCGGCGTGGCTTCATCATGCACGCGCTGGCCATCATCGGTGAGCGTGACATTGGTGAGCCGGTTGTCATCGGGATCGGTCACGCGCGTGAGCCAGCCCAGCGCTTCCATCGATTGCAGTTGGCGCGTGAGTTGCGCGGGATCGAGGCGGCAGTGTTCAGCGAGAAACTTCTGCGAACAGGTACCGCGCTCGGCCAGCGCAAAAATGATTCGCCAGCGTGGCAGCGGGTGCCCGACCTTGGCGTCGAACGCGGTCATCATGGCGCGATACGTCAGACTCAGTTGCTGAATGACGTTGCGTTTCAGTGGTGTCGGCATGGGGTTACTCTCCGGCGGGCGGCGTCGGCTTGGCGCCGCGCGTCAGACGAATGAGCGGCACACGGCGAACAAACCACAGCCCGGCAAGTGCCGCAGCGAGCGACAGCATCTGTCCGTTGTGAATGGCGCCGACGAGCGCCGTGCGCGATGCTTCGATCAGCAGCGCACCGTTCTGCCCCATATGGGCCACCGTGGCCAGAAAATCGCTCTGCGCTTGCGCGTTGACGAGAATCTGCGGATCGGTGAGTTGCGCCGTCCATTGCTGGCCGCCGGTAGCGACAAGCGATTCCTTCACGCGCGCGGTGTAGCTATGCCCCACGAGCGTACCGACGATTGCCGTCCCGAGCATGCCGCCAATCATGCGCAGCGACTGCATGAGCGCGGTGGCAATGCCAAGGTGCGCGCGTCCCGCCACTTCTTGCGCGAACACCGTGAGGTTCGGCAACACGAAGCCGAGACCCAGACCGGCGAGCAGCATATAGAAAGCGATGAGGCCATGCGGCGTGCCGCGATGCGTGGTGATCACGCCTGCACAAGCAACCGCGAGCAATAAAAAGCCGCCATACAGCATCACATTCGGATTACGCAGACGCGTGATCAGCCGGCCATTGGCAATACTGCCGACGGTGATACACACCACCATGGGCGTAATCAACAAGCCAGTTTCGCGGGGCGACAGACCAAAGCCGCCTTGCAACATCAACGGCGCGTAGAACAGCACACCGAACATCGAAAAGCCGCCAAAGACCGCCAGCACGAAGAGCGCCGCCAGACTCGGGTTACGGAACATTTCGAACGGAATAATCGGATGCGACGTGCGTTGCTCCCACCAGTAGAGCGCGAGCGACGTCACGACGAACGCGACGAAGAGAAACACCACGCCACGCGAGAGACCGTCTGCCGGCAACCATTCGACCAGCATTTGCAGGCTGCCGAGTGCGGCGGCGATCAGCAGCGCGCCCAGCCAGTCGAGACTGGCCTTGCCGTGGTCGTCGGCGCGCATATGGGGCAGATGGCGAGCGACAAACCATAGGCCGAGCAAGCCGACGGGGAGGTTCACGTAGAACACCGAGCGCCAGCCATAGGCTTCGGTGAGAAAGCCACCGAGCGAGGGGCCGATGGCGTTGGCAATACCGAACGCTGAGCTGAGCATGACTTGCCAGCGCAGGCGCACGTGCGGATCGGGGAACAGTTCAGGAATGCAGGCGAAGGCGGTACCGACGAGCATGCCGCCGCCGATGCCTTGCAGCGCACGCGCGATCACGAGGAACGGCATGCTGTTCGCCGCACCACACAGGACGGAAGCCCCGGTGAATACGACGATGGCGGCGATCACAAACGGCTTTCGCCCGTAGTAGTCGCCGAGCCGGCCGAAGATCGGCACGGTGATGACGGAGGTGAGCAGATACGACGTGGCAACCCACGCGTAGTACTCGAACCCCTTGAGTTCAGCGACGATGGTCGGCAGCGCGGTCCCGACGACGGTCTGGTCGAGCGCGACCAGCATCGTACAGAAACACAGACCCAGCATCGCCACGATGGACTGCCGAAAAGGCAACACCTGCCCCGCCGAATGCGGGGTGGACGGATTAGAAGACATTTTTTGGACGGATCAATGTTTGATCAGTCAACGATTCTATCACGTTAGTTGCGGAGGGCGCTGAGGCGGTGTATATCGGAATAAAAACGGTAACGGCGTAGCGGAGTTGGGGTGTCTCTTCCGAGGGCAGTCGCACATTCTTGTGCGCCAGGCTACAGACAGTATGAATGCGCTATCGAGTCGGCTGTGCGCGCCAAGTTTGGTAGCCAGGCATCTCCGAATTGTTGCCCCGGCGCCTCCGCAGATGACACCTTTCCTGTTCGGAGTATTCGCGATGAGCACAGACGCATCCACTCTTGAGCCAATCACAATTGGTGGCCTGACAATACGCTATCTCATAGACGGATCCGCCACGAAGGGTATGGGCGTCTTCGAGTTGACTATCGCCTCGGGAGCAAACGTTCCGCCGCCACATAGTCACACCCACAATGAAGAATGCGTATACGCCCTGGAGGGGCTCATCCGCTATTCCGTTGACGGTGTAGTCAGGGATCTGGCACCGGGCGAGTGGATGCACACACCCAAGGGCTCCGTCCATGCGTTCAGCAACCCTCATCAAGCCACTGCCAAGGCACTCATCGTCCTTACCCCTGACCTGGGTGCGCAATACTTTCTGGATGTACAGGGAGTTGTGAATACCGGCGGGCCGCCAGACCGCCAGAAGTTGTTGGCAGTCATGTCCCGCTACGGGCTCGTTCCTAGCCCTCCGATTCCAGCAGCCGCCCAACAATCGATTGAAGGGGATGCGCCCGCTTCGCAAGGACGCCCATGACGTAAGCGTTGAATGGCAGTCGAATGCCGCCATTCGTTATCAGCGGCGTTAATACGATGCAGACGCGTCCAGTTGCACCGCATCATCCTATGCTGACTCTTTCACCCGCCTAGTTCCCGATCGATTTCATACGCGCCGGTGTTCAACTACCCAACGAGTCCCTATTAAGCCGCGTCCGCCCCAAGCATTTCTCGGACCACAGGTCACCCCCCAATAAAACAGCCCACCGACTGACCTGACACTCAGCCCGATGGGCTCCCCCCCTGACGATTCAACCTCGAGACTTACCGATCCTGCCGCAACGCCAGACGTTCCGCATCGCTCAAACGAGACCACAACGCCTGATCGACCTTCTCCCCCAGCCCCACGATCTGCACCGGGTTCGACGCGTTGTAGCCGGTGGTCGTGGGTGACAGCGACGAGCGCAACGGTGCCGCTCTGCCCGCTTCCCCGGGCGCCGGTTCACTACCCTGCCCCAACGTGCGCACCGTGAAGATCGACGGCTGTGACTGACGTGCGGCATTGCGCTCACGCTGCACGGCGTCCTGTGCCGCAGTAGCCGCCTGCGATGCGCTCGCACTGGCGTTAGTCAGCGCGGCAACGTTCACACCAGCGACAACCGGCAATCCCGCCGACTTGCCCTGCACCTGAATGTTTGCGGCATTTACCACTTGCAGCGCCACCAGGTTCAGACTGCCCGACACACGAATGCCCGCCTCGCCAGCATCGATCGTCCCCAACGGCGCCAGCAGATCGACGTCGCCTGCCTTCACTTCGGGAATCGGATTGAGCGTCGCAATCCCGGCACCGGTACTCGGCACCTGCGGCGATAGCTTGACGTTGCCCCATTGGTCATACTCACGCTTGGGCGGCGTGTACACCACGGTGGACTTTGAGCCCCGGCCGGCGTTGATGTCGCCTTCCGACGACCATCCCAGAATGTCGCCGCCAAACGTCGTCATGATGCGGCTCTGCCCCAGCAAGATGCTGCCGTGCGAGAACATCTCGATGTTGCCGCCCCCTTGCGTCAACACCCCCGATTGCGCAGGCGGTGCCGCACCTTCAATGCCAACCACCATTCGGCCACCCGGCGTCAGCATCTGAATATCGCCGCCGAAATTGGTTCGGACGAAACCACTGCGCGGCGCATATTCATACCGCCGGTTGAGTTCGTCATACGTGGTGCGCAGCCCCCGGAACATCACGATATCGCCGGCGTACGTCACCGGGTTGCCATCGGCATCGATCTCGGGTGCAAGTGCGGCAATCGCATTGCGGCTGCGCAGGAAGCTACCGTAGCGCGGGCTCGCCGGATCGTTGTACTCGCGACCGCCGGCCTTCAACTCCGCAAAATAGACGTTGCGGGCAAAGACACGCTGCTGCGCCACCGGCAACGCGAAATAGAAGGCCCGCGCTTCGTCTGCCGTCCCCGAGAATCCGTAACGTTCGCCAAGCCATGTCACGAGTTCGGTTTCGTACGTCTTGACGACCTTGCCCGCCTGATCGGCCAGCGGTACACCGGTACGCGCCAGATTCGTCGCGTCCAGATACGGTTTGACGAACTGGAGGTAATCCAGCCCCTTCGCCCCCACGCCCGCCTGCATGGCGATGCTCGCCCCGGGGCGCGTGTCGCTCGACACCACCGGCCCCAGACTCGTAACCCCCGCTCGATCCTCCATCAGAATGTTGCGACCGGCACTGATATCCAAGGTGCCGGGGCCGGCCACGTTGAACGTGCTGTACAGAATGTCGCGACCGGCGGACACCACCGAAACATCGGACGCGTTGCTGTGCACGAACAAGTTCCCCGTGCCGGTGTAGCCGAACTCGGCATTCCCGATTCCCGCACCGTCCTCGAGCACCAGACTCCCGCTTCTCACGATGTCGCGCCCTGCCCGCATGGCGACCGGCCCGCCTTCGTACCACGTGCGGCCGAGTCTCGGGTCTTTTTCGAAGAAGTTTCCTTTGCCGGTGAACTTCAGGACACGTCCAGTGTTCACGCCGACGAGATCACCCTCCACCGCGTAAAAGAGCGACGTTGACGCGCCCGTATTCGGCAACCCTGCCGCAGAGTTTGCACCGAAGACAAACATCGGGAACGTCGAGCCGTTCGCGCGATTACCGTCCCCCGCATAGTTGCGGGCGTCCGCCGTCGACGCGTATGACCCCCCAATGGGGTACAGCCATGCGAGATACGCAGGCCGTTGCGGTGTTGGCATCGTGCTCGTCGGCGCGCTCGACGGGCTGACCGTGAACACCCCTGCGAAAATCGAATCGGCTGCGAGAAATTGCAACTCACCGCCCGACGCCGACGGCGCAAGCAGCAGGGGCGTGGGGGAGACACTGCTGTCAGCTTGGTAGAAACGAACCGCCTGGCCGTAGTACAGGCTGCCACTCGGCGCCACCGCCCGCAGAATCGATGGGTACACGATCCCCTCATCGGTGACGGTGCCGACCATGCTCGTCAAGGGGGTGAGATTTCCCCCGGCGGACACCATATCGATGGCGGTGCGATTCGTCCACAAGGTGAACCAGCTCCAGCCATAACCATTGATGGCGGATTTGCTCACGTAGGGCGAATAAAACTCCAACGGCAAGCGGCCCGGGTCCGCGACGTCCTGCGTGACCTGATCCGACAATGAATACAGGCTAAAGGTGGCGTCCCCCGGCACGAGTGTGAACCCGCCCCGCGCAATGCCTCGCGTCGACCGGAAAGCATCGAAGGCGCGCGTTTCATTCGGCGTATGTTGGGTGGACGTGCTCCCGTAGATAAGATCGATCGCGCCGATCGTCGCGGCCTTGATCTCCGTATGACCTCGCAGATTGGTGACCACGCCGTTTGCGTGATTGAGGGCGCTCACACCGATCGGATTGATCGCACCGCTCACACGCACGTCGAGATCGCCGCCGCCGGTCAAGGAGATGCTGCCATCCGGCGCGACGCGCCCGGTGCCCCCGACGGCCAGCGCAAGCCCCTGCGGACGCGCGTTCACGTTGATGTCATACCGGCTGCCCACGAGCCTTGCCAACTGACCTGCGTCGCCGTCGACCTGCGCCGTGAGATTGCCGCCACCCAGCGTTCCGAAGCCGGTAAAGCCGACCAGACGCGTGACACCGTTACCCAACCCACTGACAAAACTACCGAAGTTGATCCACCATGCCGTAGGCTGCGCCGGTGCACCGATATCGACATCGGCACTGCCCTGACGCCAGAGCCACGTGCCGACATTGGCGCTGTCATAGCCGGCATCCTCCGGCAGCGGTCGCGTGGAGCTCGCCCCGCTCGGTTGCAGCAACGATCCCGTCAGGTTCCCCCCGACGCGCAGCAACAGATTGCCGCCCTGATCGGGATACCACGCGCGATACAAGCTCTCCTCGCCGCCGTTCACGAACGGCTCGTTGTTGCCCGCCACTTCGCTGAGCACCTTGCCCAACGAATTTTTCCCGCGCGGTTGATTGAACGGGTCCCCCGGACGCGTGGCGCTCGACGACGTGCCTGCGGTATAGACCCCGAACAGCGAGTCCATGCGCATGTTGCCGCCACTGAGCAGTTCCAGATCGCCCGTGCCCGTGCGCAACACGCTAAAGCGTTGGTTCGTCGGGGAGTAGGCATAGGTCATGCCCGGGGTCGTACACCATGTCGGGTTGTCCTCGCACAAGGTTGGCCAATTCAAGCCCACGGTATCCACCACATCACCCGCGCGAACGCTCGGGTCGGCAAATTCGTCCGCACCCTGTTGGGTCCAGGTGTAGCTCACCTTCACCTGGCAGTTTTCTGAATCGTTCTTACAAAACTCTTCGGCCGTCATGTCGACGCCAATGCTCTTGAGAAAATCATCTTCGATCTTCTCCCCCGCCACAATGCCGTCGATGCCGAGGTCTGCGGCGGCTTGCGTCCAGTATCCGACCCCCTTGGGCGGAATACCCCGGCCATACATGCCGTAGTGACTGTCCGCCAGTCGCAGATCGCCATGCGGCGGGCGCGCTTGCACAATGCGGCTGTCGGCGGCATCGGTGTCCGCGCCTGCCACCAGTCGCATCGACCATGACTGCGATCCCTCCGGCAACATTTGTGCGAGCGCCCACACCTTGCCCTGACGTCCGCCAATCTCCGGGCGCAATGCCACCGAGTCGGCATCCCCCGGCAGTTTGACGTCGGTTCCCGACGGGATGATCGCACCGGCAGCAAGCGCTTTGGCGCCGTTAAGCGATACGAAGTTTCGCGTCAGGGTCCCCTCTCCCGGATCCGGCATACCGGGCAACGGTATGCCTTTCGGCCAGGTCATCGCGCTGACACTCACGCCAGAGGCGAACACCGACCCTGCGTCGAGACGCGCGTTCGCGGCGATGGTGACCGTCGTTTTCAGGACGGTGCCCGCCGCGTAAAGCACGTTGCCGGCGCTATCGCGTATGGCGGCTGCGAGCACCGTACCGGCAGGCAACACCAACGGCTGGGCAAGTGTGACCGACACCGGCACACGCGCCCCTGCCGGGATAACGAAGCCTCTGATCGGCACGTCGTAATTGAGGACAGAACCGACGGGGAACGCCGTGCCGTCGGCCAGCGTCACACCCACGCCCGGCACCACGATGTCGTCGCCGCCGAAGTTGATCCCCTTCAACAGCATCCAGCCCGAGTCGTCCTTGGTTGCCGGCGGCGGCGAGAAGCCGTCGTTGATGCTGCCGAAAATGTCGAGATTGCCGCCAGCGCGTACGGTCAACATGCCCACTTCGCCCGAGCCATAGACACCGGTCTTCGCCGACAGCGGATTCAGGCTCGCATAGCGGTAGCCGGACAGATCCACGTCGCCACGAACCACCATGTCACCGTCGGCGGTCTTGCTGACGATTTCAACGCCGGGACGCAAATGCAAAACGTTGAGGTAGTTGGCGTTGTTCAACCCCGCCATCTTCGTGTTTAGCAGATTGCCGTTGGCCAGCGCATGGTCGATGAATTGCGTGCTGTCGGCGTGTTTGGCGTCGAGGTAGGCCTGATCGATCACCTGATACGGACGGCCACCCGCCGCCAGTTCCAGCACCACATTGCCGTTAGCGTCCTTGGCGGTTGCATAAGGCGCATCGGCGTAACGCTGCATGCCATTCAGGGCAATCGATTTCGCGCCGCGAATCGTCACGCCGCTGCGGGCATCGATGGCGATGTCGCCATACGTCGGGGCGTCGGCATCGTCGACACGGCCCTGACTGCCCACGCGCGGGGCATTCAGCGTCAGCGTGCCGCGCGACACCCCATCGTTGCGCCCCGGCCCTGTACCAAACATCGCCCCTGTGCCGTGACGCAGATCAATCTGCGCACCGCCCGCCATCGTCAGCGTGCCATCACCCGAGCTCAGTTCGACGATGGCCCGGTTCGGGCTGTCGATGATCTTGCCGTAACTGTCCACACGCAGCAGCGTGCCATGCGCGTCAAGGACGGCGCCGTCGGTCAACGTCAGCCCATTTTTTGCGGCCAGACGGATGGTGCCGACAGCGTCTCCGCTCGCATCGATGCGCCCTGCCACCGTCAGGCGGCCATTGTCGACAGACACGTTGACTTCGCCCGCCTTGACCTCATTACCGATCGTCAGATCGCCGCGTTTGAGCTGGAAGCTGCGACCGCCCAATACGCCTCCCTCGTTCAGACGCGTGTTGAGTGCCGCGAACTCGGTATCCAAGGACCCCGCACCCAGCGATTGCGCACGGACTTCCACCCGGGCGGACTTGAACGGCACGAGCGTGCCGCTCGCGTCGTAATACCCGCTGCCCTTGCCCAGAATCCTGCCTTGCAAGTCCACCTGCCCCGCCGCCGCATCGAGGGCCACTGCTTTGAGCGTGCCTGCGCTGCTGTTGACGGCGGAGATGTCGATCGTCGACGCCGCAGACTGAAAGATGTTGCCGCCACGGCTTTCCAGCACGACGTCGCCGCCCCACGTGTATTTGTCGATGTCGAAGAAGCTTCGCTTGCGTCCGGCCAGATCGATCTGCGCGCTGTCGGCCAGCGTCAGGTCCTTGTCGGCAATCAGCGTGAGCTTGCCGCTCGGCAACACCACGGTGGTGGCCACACGCAAGGTGTCGCCGTGCAGTGTCAGATCCGCCCCCAACGCGTCAATATCGCGGGAGCGGTCGATGGGCGTTGCGCCCACCGGTGCCGCCACGGAAATCGCCCCGCCTGCCGTGATTCGGCTGGACGAACCTGCCGCCCCCGTCATCAGGGGTGTCGTCAGGTTTAGGTTGCCGCCTTGGTATTGGAACCCGGTGTAGGTGTCGTAAGCGCCTTGCGACTGATACACCGACAGGCTGCCCCGGTGGTTCGACGTAATGCGCTCGCTGGCCTTGATGTTGACGTTCGCGAAGCCCAGCGCCAGCCGCTCGTACGAGGTCACACTGCTCGGCTGAGCGAACGGGCTGAAGCCGAATTCGAAGCGATCCGTCTCCAGATTCAGCGTCCCGGCCCCCGTGCCTGCGCCGCCGGCAATCACCGTGCCGGGCGTGTTCGAGGTGCCGCCCCAGACGAGATTCGCCGTGCGAATTGTCGCGACGCTTGCGCTGTCGCCTTGCCCATACATGGCCGGGGTCGTCAGCACCAGACGGCTCAGCGACGACTTGCCGGTGGCCTTGTCATAAGTATCGAGTACCGAGTCGCCATAGAAATTGATGCTGTTTGCGGCGCTCAGCGTGAGCGTTTCCAACGCGGGGGCGCCTGTCAACGTGTCACCGTGCAGCAAACGATCCAGCACGCGCTGGTTCATCGCCAGACCCGCAGCAGCGGTGCCGTTTGCCTGTGCCGCTGCGAGCGCCTGCGTGGACCCGATGTTGATCGCGCCCACGGCCAGCGTCAGATTGCGCGTGCCGTAGCGCACCGCGTCATCGATGGTGAATGTCCCGGTGGTCGACGCGGCCAGCGTGCCTTCCGAATAGAGCGTTGTCGTGCCGACACATGCGCCGGTGGGACACACACCGATCTCCAGTGCGCCACGCGCGCTACTGGTCGACGGCAAGATATTGAGCAGCCCGTTGGACGCGGCAAGCACATAGCGGTCCGCTTTATAGACGAAGCCGTCGTTGGCGTCGTAAGCGACCTTGCCACGGCCGAGCGTATTGATACTCGCGCCCTGCTCCACCCGGATCAGGCCGCCGGGTGCCGTCGGGTCGGATGATTCCGATGCCACCAGAAAGACTTCCGGTGCCGAAAGCGTGGTGCCGCTGCGCAGGTAGATCTCCAGCGGTGTATTTTCACCGAACGTCACATAGTTGCCGCCTTGCCCGTAGGTCGTCGCTGTCATGCCGCCGATGACCATGCGGGCTGCGCCGATATTGTTCAGGCTGTCTGCCCGCAGCGTGACGCCGGCAAACCCGGCGGTGGCCTGCGCGGCGACAATTTCGATCGCCTGCTTTTGACCCACGTTAGGCACGACAACGGATACCGTCCCCCCGTACCCCCCCGCTGCGGGTGCAAAGCGACCGATGCCGTCGAACCGGAAGGCATTCGCCCCCGCCCCTTGCTGCAACGTCAGTTGAAGCGTCTTCGCGTCGGCCGGCAATCCGGGACGTGGAATCCCTCGTCGAGCGGCATCCGCCAGCGAAAATGCGGTGAATCCGGTTTCGTTGTACTGAGAATAGGTCCGCAGGACCTTTGCAGGCGTGAGAATGATCTGGCTGGCGAGGCTATCGTGCGTACCGGTTCCTGCGACCGACAGCGTGCCGGACGCCGACCACGATCCATTGCGCATTGCCAGCGCCGCCCCGCCTGCGCCCTGTCCCGCGCGTGCGTTGATCTCCACCCGGAATGCGCCCGGCAGCAGCGCATAGGTCGAGGGCATCAGCGTGTAAGTGCCTGCCGGAAGTCCCGGCACCCCCGCGCCAATGGTGATCTGACGGCCGATGGCCGGATCGGCGGCACCGCCGCCCGACGACGGCGCGTAGCCACTTTGTGTGCCCGGCACAATCGCGTACACCGGATTGGTCTTCAGGTCCGGCAACGTCAGTCCGCCGTTCGGCCCCACTTGCACCAGCGGATAGAAGCGAGCGTCCGTGGACCCTCCTCGCCCGGAGACGAAGCCTGCCCCCGTCAGTTCCCCGCCGCCGGAAAGGTCCAGCACTGCGCCGCTATCGACAGTGATCGACTTCCCGCCCAGCACCATACCCCGTACGAGGTTGCCGCGGAAGTCAGACCCGCCCACACCGTCCGGCGTGACGTCTTTGCCGTTGTACTGCCAGCTTTGCCCATCGGTCGTGCCGCCGTACGGCATGACAAGCCCGGCACCGCTCACGGAACTCACGCTCCCGGGGAGCAGGTGAACGTTCAGCGTGACCTGATCGTTGAAGCCGGTTGCGCCGAAGCGAAGGCGTCCAAGCGGCGCGCGAACGATCCCGCCCTGTTCGATATTCGCTGCCAGCAGCGAAAGCGTGCCGAACACCGAGAATGGGACATCGGGGATGGTATCGGTCGTGCGTGCAATGGTCAGCGTGCGTTTCGGGTCGTACCCGCTCGCAATGCTTCCCGCGATAACGGCAGCCCCCGCGTTCGTATCCGGGTACAGCTGTGCCGCGCGCAGCGTGATGTCGCCGGGACCGGCCAGCGACGTGGCAGGCGCTTGCCCGTCCCATCCGTCGACCGTCGCCATGAAGCGCAGGTCTCCACGACTGGTCAATTCGATGAGGTCGGCATTGAACATCGTATTCCCGCGCACGTCGATCAGATTAGCGAGGGCGTCCATTTTGGCGATGACCGGACGGACCTGTGGCGTCGTTGTGCCGGGGGTGACATAGCCGTCCCGGCCGCCCGGACGTTGCATGGCCAGACGAAGGTACGAGGATTCAAGATGCACGTTCGGCGAACCGGTGGAACCCGCCACCGTGGTGATACCCCCGTAGAACTGAAGATTCTGGTTGACCTTGAGCGACACGTCACCGGCAACGGCGGTGGATGCGAACAACGAGAGATTGTCGAAGCCGCCCGCGTTGATCTGGGCAACGGACAAACGGCCATAACCGTACGTCAACGCCGCAGCCGCCTGCGCGGGCGTCTGAATCGTGCGCAACGGGCTGGCGCTCTGCGTTTGTTCGAGAATCAGTTCGCGTGTTTTCAAGACACGTTGGGTGGCGTCGTTCTTCCGGTACATCGCGGTAATTTGCGCCACCGACAGGGTGCCGCCGGCCGCGCTCCCGCCACCCGATGCGGCCTTGAACGCGCCGTCCAGATAAAGACCGCTGTTGGATGCCAGCGAGATGCTGCCGCCATTCGATGCGACGAGCCGGGCCCCTTGCATGTCGACGTTGAGCGTTGCCTGCGCACCCGACGCATCGAGCACTGCGCCATCACGCACGACAATGAACAGGTCCGAGCCCGTTGCGGTGCCGTTGACGTGATTGATATCGCCACCGATAACGATGTTGCCGCCATTGCGCACGAAGCCGTAGGGATTGCCGTGCGCGTCGAACGCCGTGGCGGCGCGGGCTGCGACGTCAAGCACGGCGTTCTCGCCGATCCAGATCGAGCGGCCGTGCCCGATGGCATTCACAGTCTCGGCGAGCAGTCCGTTCTCCTTCATGTCGCCGAGCGTGATATTGCCGCCCCAGGCGTTGAGGGTGCCATCGATCGTCATCTGACCGACGCTGTTCAGCGTGATCGATTGGCTCGGATCGACGCTGACGACGGCCCCCTTGCCGATCGTCAATTGCGATGTCGCCATGTCCGCTGCCGTAGACAGATAGTTACCCGTCTGGAACAACAGACTTGCGCCCTTGCGCTGGGTCAGTTTGGCTTTGGCGGCGTCGACCTGATACAACGGCGGCGTCCATACGGTGAACATGTCACGCAGGTCTCCGGTCGTCAGATCGCGGGTTTCATCGGCGCGACGATAGACCGGCATGGTGACGTCAACGTACGTGCCGTCGTTGACCGCCACGCCCGATGCCCCCGTGACGCGGTAGCTGGAGAACCCCTTGTTGAAGAATCCGGCATCCCACGCCAACGTGCCGGGTTCCGGCGCGGTCGATGGGCCGCCGATGACGATCTTGCGCGACTGGACATCCAGCGTACCGCCGCCGCTAAAGCCATAGGCACGAATCGCAGCGTCCGGATCGATGGCCAGCGTTGCGCCGTTGCCCACGGCCGCCAGCGTCACGTCGCCGCCACGTCCGCCCTGCAACTTGCCGTCGCTCATGACCGCCAAACCGGAGGACACGTCGATGACGCTGCCACGCGCGAGTGCCAGATTGCCGCTACCGCGAATGGAGACACTGCCACCGTCGCGATACGGCAGACCATCGACACCATCGGGGGACGTCAACAAGTTGCGCCAAAAGCCGCTCGCGTCGAGTTTCACCCCTTCGGCAATGGCCACGTTCCCGATGGGCGATGCCGCATTGGCGACGGTATCGGCGAGACCGTTCTGGCCCATCTGATTCAGCAGGCTGCCAATCTGGATTCGCCCGCCATGCGCCGTCACATCGGCGTTCACGGCAATATCGTTGCCAAACAGCGTGAGCGTGCCGCCCGAGGCCACCTGAAGTGCGCTGCCCACCTCGATCTTGTCCTTGGCTGCCACACGGATCGCACCGAGGGCAAAGCCGTTGAGCAACGACGTGTCGAGTACCAGCCCGCCCTGACGCTCGGCAGGCAGTGCCGTCTTGAGATCCAGCCCCGCCGCAATCTTCGCCTGCGTATCGCGCAGGTCGACCTGACGCATCACCGCGCTCAGGTTGTCGTACAGCAGCCCGCTCGTCTTGTCATACATCGGCTGGATGTTGCCGACGATCAGTTGACCGCGACGGGCGGCAGCGTTCTGCGACTGGTTGTACGAATCGAGGTCGGGTGCCGGTGTTTGCGTCTGGTGCGCGCCCTGAAACACATCACCCACGATGCCGCCTTCGAGCACGGCACCTTGGGTCGAAATCACGAGACGGCCGGCGTCGCGGCCAACCGTGTAACCATTTTCCAGCCGCTTGGGCGATGCGATGAACGGCGTCGCGTAGTACTGCGTCGCCTTGTCGCCCCAGCGCGCGTGAATGTCCTCGAAACCCTTGTATATGCCGGTGTATAGCAAGTCGCCGGGGGCCGACGATACCTCGTAAAGACGTCCGTCAGCGCCCTTGAGCCACGTCTGGTTCAGGTAGCCCGTCTGCACATTGAACGTGCCGCCCGACAGGTTGATCTTCGAGCCGGCCTGTGTAACGACGTCTTTGCCGCTGAAAGTCAGCGAGCCGCCCTGCGCCATCCATTCGCCGGCCGTATGACCTTGTGTGCTGAGATAGCCGCCGACTTCCAGCAAGCCGCCAGCGGTGTACCAACGGTCGCTGTCGTAGCCGTTCGTGCCCTTCGGGACAAACACGACTTTGCGCCGGTCGATCCACACGTCATTGCTGTTGAGCAGCAGGTTGTCGCGATTGCCCGGCGCGTCGCGTTGCTCGTTGCCCTGTACGTTGACCTTGACGTTGTTGCTCTCCATCGACAGATTGACGCCGACCGCACCCGAGACATCGAGTTGCGCACGGTCGCGCACGAGACTGCGTGCCGCGGCGTTGACGACAATCTGCCCGCCAGTGGCAAGCGTCAACGAATCCGGCAGAAAGTCGACGGTCCCGGAACTCGTGATTTCCACGCGCGACTGATCGCGACGGTCATTCACCGGGTTGATGTCGTACGGGCTGTCGACGGGCGGTCCGAGCAGGGAACTGCGCTGGCTATTCAACGCGCTGCCATTGCCTTCGATGACGATAGCGCTCGTTGCCCCGGGGCCGAGGGCCACCTTGCCGTCTGCGCCGAGCGCCGCGAAATGCAGGGTACCGCGCGTGTTCACCGTCGTCGTGGCGATGGCAACGGCATTTTGCTGTACGTCGCGCCCAACGAGCGATACATCGCCCTCCCGCGCCACGATCAGCCCAGTATTGCGAACCAGCCCCGACGCGCTATTCGCATCGAACTGCGGCGTGACCATGTTGCCACGCGTCGTCAACGTGGGATCACTGTCAGTGCCGACACCCCGCCGGATGATGAAGCTGTCGCCCGCCGCCATGGCGGTCTGCCCTCGGGGTGTGGCAATGCTGCCCGCGTTGTGGACTTCCTGCCCGAGCAGCAGCACGTAACCGCCCCCGTCCGTCGACGCGTTCGGTGCGCGCGTGGCGATCTGTGCGCCCGCCTGCACCTGCACCTTGCCTGCCGCCCCCGTGAAGGTGGACGTGCTCGTGCCAGTGCCGTAAATACCGTTGTTCTTGAACTGATCGTTCGTGATGCTGGCGGCGGCTGCCACGAGGTTACGCGTATCGACCTGACTCGTGCCCGTGAACAAAATCCCGTTGCGGTTCGCGATCAGTACGGTGCCGTCCGCCTTGATCTGGCCCTGAATCACACTCGGACGCGCCTGCGGATCGTTCACGCGGTTGAGCACGGCCCAATCGCGCTGTTGATCGAACGCGACGGTCGTGTTCTTGCCAACGTTGAACGTCTCCCAGTTCAGAATGGCTTTGTCGGCGGTCTGGCGGACGGCGACCGTGGTCTTGCCGTCGGACGTCGTCTGCGTCGGCGCGTTCGCGTTGATCCAGCCTTGCGTCAGGCTGTTGGTATCGACTTTGAGGCCACCCGTGGCCAGTCCATCCGGCACGGAAGCATCGTTTTGCGCGGCCTGACGCGCTGCCGCTTGCATCGATTGTTGCGCAGCAACGGCCTGCGCCGTGATGCCCAGGTTATCGATGGAGCGCTGCAACTGGATGTTCGCGAGACGCTGCTGCTCCGAGGGCGTATTGAGCGAAGACACCGGCATACCATTGGGCAACCGGCCCGTCTGCGCCGCCGTGCTTTGCGCTGCTCCCCGGGCAGCGAACCATGCAGGGCTGAACGCCTGCTGGGCGTGGGCGTCGACGAACAGACCTCCCGTCGCAAGGGCTATCGCCACGGCGCGCGTCATCGGCGAGACACGGGACAACCGATGATTTTTATTAGGATGCCGTAATTTTTGTGATGCGCCCTTGTGCCCGCGTGTGTTCATCTCAAATCCTGCCGATAGAGGGTGCCATACCCGTTCGACTGCCCGCCCCGTGCCGGACAGTCCTGTTCATCGCGTCGCGCGCGGCGCTCACGGCGTACCGCTCGGCCTACGTCGCAACCCTATGCCCAAGGACGAACGAAGCGCCCCTCTACCCGCAGATTATTTTTTGATTATTTTTACCGTTCGCAACACGGCACCCACGTGGCGTGCATGTCGCGTGGAAACGTTCAGGAAAGGACAACTAACCCGCCCGGCAAACTACGGGCGCTCAGATCGAAGGTCCGCTGCAACTGGGCCACAGCGACGTCAAGCAGCGTGATATCGAAACTACCGCTGACCGGCTGATGCGCCAGTGATGCATTCATCAGCACCACCCGCCCGCGACGATATCGGTTGATCTCCTCGATGACGTCAGTCAAGGGCGTCTGGCGGAAGACCAGCATGCCTTTTCGCCACGCCGACACATCCGCGACCGCGACCCGCTTCACGCGCCCCACGGACGCGTCGTCATACACCGTCTGGTCACCCGCTCGTAATACGTGGCGGCCCGCCGGATGCTCGACGCTCACCGTACCGTCGACGCACGTGACGCACACGCCGCTAGTGAGCCGACGCACTTCGAATCGCCCTGCACTCGCCTGACTGCGCCCGACACCCGCGACCACGACAAAGGGCGTGGGGCTCGCGGCAACGTCCACCGCAGCCTCGCCGGTCAACAACCGAATGCCGACGGTAGCGTTACCCGTCGTTTCCCGGCGAATGCTGGTATCGGTGTTGAGCGTGACGCTGACGGTCGACGCCACCTGAATCGAGCGCTGCTCGCCGGTTGCCGTCCGAAAGTCCGCGCCCCACGCCGAGGGGGCTGGCCAAAGACCCGCGGGGGGATGGAACACGGCGATGCCGGTCACGGCAGCGGCACTCACCGCAGCGCCGAGAAACGCCCGCCGGCCAACGTTCGGCCCCTGCAATGCACGAACGTGTTGCCGGGACGCTTCGGGATTGCCGTGCAGTACCTCGCGCGCGGCGGGCTTGATCAACGCCCACTCCCGCTTTGCCGCGCTGAAGGCGCTCTGATGGGCAGGACTGGTGTGTAGCCAGCGTTTGAACGCATCGGCGTCCCACGACGTCACATCGCCTGAGCCGAGGCGGCGCAGCCACGTCCACGCCTGACGCTCAAGCTCGTCGGGCGTGGGCGGACGGCGGTCATCACGTGCGCTCATGCGATTCCCCTCACGCCCTTGCCATCCATGACGGGCAGGGCTTTCGCAGGCAAGCGGCGGGGTGTGGAGAGTTTCGGGTCATAAGCAAGGACGAACGCGCCCCCCACATAACCGCAGAATATTTTCATCATCGGTCTTTCCGGGCGATCAGATGATCGTGCGCCCGCTTCAGATCGGACTCGACCGTGCGCAGCGAAACGCCGAGCCGCCGGGCCACTTCCTTTTGCTCCAGCCCGTCCCAATGGACCATCAGCACGACCTGCCGCCGCCGTCTGGGCATGCGGTCGATCATCTGACGCATCGCCGTCATTCGGGAGCGCGCCTCGACCAATTGCTCCGGGCCGGGGGCGGGATCGGCCATGTCCATGAGTTCCGCGACCTCGTCGAACGACAGCGAGCGCCCCTGACGCCGCTGGATATCGACCGCGATATTGACGGCAATGCGCAGCAGGTAGCCTGCTGGGCTTTGAATCGGCTCGGCGTCCTCACGGCTGTGCACGCGTAGCCATGTGTCCTGCAAGGCATCGCCGGCGAGATCCCCGTTGCCGAGCAATCGCGTCATACGGGACTTGAGCGTGGAGTAGTGCTTGGTGAGGTAGTCCACCAGCACCATCGGCGGCGTATCGTCGCTCATGAGCCGGCCCTGCCCCCTGCGGCGGGGTCGCACGGCAGGCCAAACTGGGCGTCATGCGGGAGCAGCAGCAGGGTGACTGGCTGCGGCATGTCTTTCGGGGGCGTGGCGTCCATGCGGATGTCGCGCAGCGTTTCGAGCACCGCGATGTCCCGTCGCCCGTCGCCCGTCGATCCGATGAGGCGTGGCCGCTCGACGTGGCCCGCCGCATCCAGTTGAAAACGCAGGACGGCGCGATAGCGCCCGGGGGCGGTCAACGGGTTCGCGCAGAGCGCCTGCCAGACACGTGTCTGCACAAGGCCGGGATAGCCCGTGCGATCGCCCAGGCCATTGGCGAGCGGCGCAGCGTCTGAATCGCTTGCTGCCTTGAGGATGAACGCGCTGCTTTGCCCCATGTCGAATTTTTCAGCGCTCAGGCCCGTGCCTTCCAGCAGCAGGTGCAGGGCGGCCTCGGGCGAATACCGGCCGCGAACGGCCGTGGAGAGTTGTCCCGTCACGATTTCACTGCGATAGAGCGCAGGCTGACGCGCGACGGCACCATAGCGCTGCAACGCGTCGTTCAAAGGCTGGGCAGGGATATCGAAATCGAAGCGCGGTTCGCCGGTCTGCACAGGCATCGCTGCCGTTGGGGAACTTGCCTGCGCTGCGCTCGTGACGGCCGGAAAGCCCAGACCAAACGCGCATCCTGCCAGCGCAAGCCCACTGAGCGATGCCGGGATGCCTGTCATCTTCTATCGCGCGATCGTCCGTATTCCATGAAGTCGAGTCGCCTCGGCCCCATGGCAAGTACGGATCAGGCTACCGGCCGAACGTGAAATTTCCATGACAATTGATACATCACGTCGCAGTCCTGATCGTCAGCTTGCCGAATTTTCTAATTTTGTCGCTGATCGGGTCGGCCAAGTCAGTTCAAACTGCGTTATTCCCGGCGATGTTGCAGTACTGCCCTTTGAAATACAGCAACGGCTGCGTAGCGGCAACCGCTTGTTGGTCTAGCGCTTTCACTTCACCGATCACAATCAGGTGATCACCGGCGGCATGCTCGGCGTAGATTTCGCAATCCAGCCAGTGAAGGCTGCCGGCGATGACCGGATTCCCCAGTGGCGATTCCTGCCAGTCGACGCCGTGCCATTTGTCGGTGCCTCGCCGGGCGAATTGATTGGAAATTGCGACTTGCTCGCCTGACAGGATATTGACTGCGAATCGACCTGCCTGCCGAATCTTGGGATAGCTGGCCGAGCTGGCCATCACGCTGAACGACACCAGCGGCGGGCTCATCGACACGCTATAAAACGATTGGCAAGTGAAGCCAATCGGCTCGCCATCGACGTGCGAAGTAATCACCGTGATGCCGGATGCGTAGTGCCCGAGCGCTTCACGAAAGCGCAATGGCTCGATAGCAGAACTGGGAAGAGACATGGTGCGGACTAGATACTGGGTAATGCTCGATGAGCGCAAGCCAACGCGCTCAAGGCGCCGCCTGATCCCTATCGATCAGAAACGACGCCTTGCGGCCCGCCTGCGCGCCGACTTCCGACCGGAAGCCGCTGACAATCAGTTCGAGAGTTCGCGCCGGACGATTTCTGCGCCGGCGCTCAGTGCGCTCAGCTTGCCTCGTGCGACGTTACGGGACAGCGGTGCCATGCCGCAGTTGGTGCACGGATAGAGCTTGTCGGCATCGACAAACTGAAGTGCCTTTCGCAGCGTAGCGGCGACTTCCTCCGGCGTTTCGATGGTGTCGCTTGCCACGTCGATAGCCCCGACCATCACCTTCTTGCCTCGAATGAGTTCAATGAGGTCGATGGGAACATGCGAGTTGTGGCATTCCAGCGAGACGATATCGATGTTGGACTTTTGCAGCTTGGGGAAAGCTTCTTCGTACTGTCGCCACTCCGACCCCAGCGTCTTTTTCCAATCCGTATTGGCCTTGATGCCGTAGCCATAGCAAATGTGGACGGCAGTTTCGCACTTGAGCCCTTCGATCGCGCGCTCCAGCGTGGCAACGCCCCACTCATTCACCTCATCAAAGAACACATTGAAGGCAGGCTCGTCGAATTGAATGATATCGACCCCGGCCGCTTCCAGTTCCTTGGCTTCCTGATTCAGAATCTTGGCGAATTCCCAAGCCAGCTTTTCGCGGCTTTTGTAGTGATCGTCGTAAAGCGTGTCGATCATCGTCATCGGACCCGGCAGCGCCCATTTAATGGGTTGCTTGGTTTGCTGACGCAAGAACTTGGCATCCTCGACAAACACCGGCTTTTGGCGGGCCACAGCCCCAACAACCGTCGGCACGCTCGCATCATAGCGATCACGAATTCGAACGGTCTGGCGGTTCTCGAAATCGACACCGCTGAGGTGCTCGATAAACGTCGTCACAAAATGCTGACGCGTTTGCTCACCGTCACTGACGATATCGATGCCCGCGTGTTGTTGCTCCTGCAAAGACAAGCGCAAAGCATCTCGTTTGCCTTCGACCAATTCCTCGTCTTGCAACTTCCACGGCGACCACAGTTTCTCGGGTTGCGCGAGCCAGGAGGGTTTCGGCAAGCTGCCGGCAGTCGACGTCGGTAACAGTTTTTTCATGGTGGATGATCTTGCGTTATTGATGAATCAATTAGCGTAGTTAGCGGACCAACGTTCAAGAACCGCCTGGTATGGCTTGATGAAATTCTCTTCAACAAACCGTCCCTGTTCGACAGCCAGACGGCTACGTTCTTCTCGGTCGTACACAATTCGCGTCAGCGAAAAATCCTCGTGCTTCAGACTCGGCTGATAGGATTCCCCCGCCGCAGAATTGGCGTTGTAAATCTCTGGCCGGTAGATCTTCTGGAAGGTATCCATCGTGCTGATGGTGCCGATAAGCTCAAGACTGCTGTAGTCGCCAAGCAGATCGCCGGAGAAATAGAAAGCCAAAGGCGCGACACTGCCCGGCGGCATGAAGTAGCGAACCTTCAGCCCCATCTTCTTGAAGTACTCGTCAGTCAGGGAGTATTCGTCTTGGAGGTATTCAATACCCAAGACAGGATGCTGGTTGGCGGTCCGGCGATAGGTTCTGCTGCTCGACACGCTCAGGCAGATAACGGGCGGCTTGTTGAAATTGCCTTTGTAAGCACTCGAATTCACAAAGTACTTGAACAGCTTCCCGTGCAGGTCGCCAAAGTTGTCTGGCGTGCTGAACCCCGGCTTGTTCTGGTTGTGTCCGAGCAGCAGCACACTGAAGTCGTAATCCCGCACGTAGGACGAGAAGTTGTTCCCTGCGATTCCCTCAATGCGCTCGCCAGTCTTTCGATCGACGATATTCGTCTTCAGTATCTCGATCAGCGGGAGCGCGTTGCCGTTGCTTTCGCCATCAATGTTCATCTCGACGGAAATGATCTCGAGATTGACGGTATAGCGATCGCCTTTAGGGTTATCCCAATGCGCCAGGGCATTGAAACGATTGTCGATCATCCTGAACGTGTTACGCAGATTCTCCCGACGGCTGCTGCCTCTGGCGAGGTTGGCAAAGTTGGTCGTGATGCGCGTATTGTCCGAAGGGTGATAGTCCTCATCGAAGCAAATGCTCTTGATGGCAAATGTGAAATCGTTACTCATTGCGTACTCATTGCGATTGATACCCTAATTTCCGAGAGATAGCCTGCGCTTACGTCGTCCGTCTTCAGCGCTTCCCAATTGGTGCTGACCGGCGAGTTCAGGACGCCATGGCGGAGTCGTCGTCCCCATAGAACTTCACGCCGAGTTGGATACGTTCGCGTCCGCTCTCTACGCGGTGACGGTTCGTATCGCGCAGTGAATAGACGCAGCCGCAGTACTCCTGCTGGTAGAAGTTCTCGCGCTTGCTGATCTCGATCATGCGAGCCGAGCCACCGCCTTTGCGCCAGTTGTATTCCCAGTACAGGAGTTCGGGATAGTGCGACGCCGCCCGCACGCCGCAATCGTTGATCTGCTGCATGTTCTTCCAGCGCGAGATCCCCAGCGAACTGGTGATGACCGGAAAGCCATGCTCATGGGCGTATAGCGCGGTGCGCTCAAAGCGCATGTCGAAGCACATCGTGCAGCGCACACCGCGCTCCGGTTCGTTCTCCATGCCCTTGGCACGTTCGAACCAGTTGTCGCGGTCGTAATCGGCGTCGACGAAGGGAATGCCGAACGTTTCCGCAAAACGGATGTTCTCGTTTTTGCGAAGTTCGTATTCCTTGAGTGGATGGATGTTCGGGTTGTAGAAGAAGATCGTGAAATCGATGCCGGAGGCTTGCATCGCTTCCATCACTTCGCCCGAGCAAGGCGCGCAGCACGAGTGCAACAGCACTTTCTTGTGCCCGCCGGGTAATGCCAATGGCTTGCGTTCGATGGCGGACGCCACAAGAAACCTCTCTGAAATACGCCCGCGTTCGCTGGACTAGGAGGCTCGAATTATGGTGTCCGACCGGGGATCATGAAAATGGATAAGTTCTCATGTTCTTATGAGCTTCACTCATGGAGGCCGCTGCCGCGCGGTATCAGGTCACGGCAGGATTTTTCGCCTGCTCGATAAAGGCACGCAGGTAATCGATCTCCATGTCTGCCTCGCGAGCCCCCAGATAGATGTGTTTGGCGATGCCGTTCTTGCCTAGACGGACGGGCACCACATCCATCGTGTCCGCGTATTCCAGCACTAGCCAGCGTGGCAGCGCAGCGACACCGCGCCCGCTGGCGACCATCTGCAACATGATGTCGGTGGTCTCGATCGGCTTATGGCGTTTGGGCGTGATGCCCGCGGGCGTGAGGAACATGCTGTAGATATCCAGACGGTCGACCGGCACCGGGTAGGTCACCAGAACCTCATTGGTCAGTTGCTTGGGCTTGATGTATTCCTCGTTGGCGAGCTTGTGGTTGCCCGCAACGACCAGAACTTGCTCGTAGTCGAACACCGGCTCGAAGACGAGGCCGGGTTTGTCCAGCGGATCAGGCGTGACCAGCAGGTCGATCTCGTATCCGAACAGTGCGCCGATGCCACCGAACTGGAATTTTTGTTTGACGTCGACGTCCACGTCCGGCCATGCGTCCAAATAGGGCGAGACGACTTTCAACAGCCACTGGTAGCAGGGGTGACATTCCATACCGATGCGCAGCGCACCTCGCTCGCCTTGGGCGAACTGCCGCAAGCGTTCTTCGGCCAAACTCAGCTGCGGCAGGACCCGGTTAGCTACCGCCAGCAGATATTGGCCGGCCTGCGTCAGGCGCAGGCCACGGCCTTCGCGCAGCCAGATATCGGTGCCCAACTGCTGCTCCAGCTTTTTCATGCTGTGGCTTAACGCCGACTGCGTCACATGCAGCACGCCCGCAGCAGCAGTCAGCGACCCCTGCTTCTCCACCTCTTGCACGATGGACAAATGAATACGATCAAGCATGATGAATGAGCAAATTTCATATTTTATTGAGATTGCAACATTCTAATTCATCAGTGACTCGTTCATCGTGTGTCGATTCCGAAGAGCAGGTTGGCTACTCGTCGAGCAATAACAGGATGCGTTTGAGCACATCAATCTGCTGGCCATACAACACTGACGCCGTTCCATCGTGAAGATGGCTCGACGCCTTCAACTCGACTCGCTTGATGGACTCTGCCGTTAGTTCGCGCACAGCGTCAATGCGACGATTCATGTTGGTGAGATTGCGATGCCCCGTGAGAAATCGGTCATAAACCCATTCTCTCTCGCGGCGTAACTCGCCCTGATTCATCGGCACATAACGCGTTGTAATCGCGCCCGCGCTCATTGCAAGCGCATGGCGTTCGGACGTTGTAGCCGTCAGCGTATTTCCCTCACGCCGGAGGTAGACCGGCGTCTCGCACATCAGCCCCAAGAAGAAATCCGCACATGCGGGCGCATTTTCCAACCCGGCCAAAGTGATCCGCAGGACCTGCTCATCGGGTGGAGCGTCGAGATGCAACCCTGTTTTGAAACGAAGTTCCAGGGCTGTGCCGAACGGTTGGCAGTGGATCAGATACAGGTCTTCGGGAGGTATGGCGGCGTCCTCGTCCTCTACCGAGAATGCAGCCGGGCTAACGAAGATCAATTCCGGGTCGCCTTCGTCGAGGTTGTCGACGTGGCCGGACTCCACGAATCCGCACTGCAACAGAAGCGCACGCATCGGCGCATTCGACGCATTGGTCGATGTGAAAAGTCTGGCACCCCGACACTGCAACACTAGTTCACGCAAAATCGCACTGCCAACGCCTTTTCGCCGAGCCCTTTCACCCACCACGATCAGCGGCACAAAATTCTGTTCGAAGAAGGCTTCGTTCAACACCCCGTATCCGATGATCGATGAATCGTCTTGCGCTTCGGTTGCCACCCAACACTGCGCGGCAACAACGGCGCGCTTGATAAATTCCGCTCGGCGTGGGTCGCGTTGCGAGATCGAATCTAGCTCGATTAGCGATGCAATGTCGCCACTCACGGCGACTCGAATGTTGACTCGATGAGCGGTCATGGTCGTGGCGAGATCGAGGGAATAGCGAGAATAGCACTGACGAATGCGTGCCTAAAGTCTCTCCTTCAGTTGCCGTTAGTCAATGCGAGTCAGCGGCTTCCTGTTTCCACCGTCGCTTTCTCCCGGCGCTCACTTTGCACCCTCTCTCTGACGTCACCGATGACACGCCCCGCACCGCTTTCTCTTTATGCATATCTCCAACTCTTCGGGGTTGTGGAAGTCTTCCTGAATCCTTTTCAGATTCCGCTATCCGGGTCCCAGCCACTTCAGGCGCTGATAGTGACTGGGACCTATTCGATCGGCATTGCCGTCGGCCTGCTCTGCGCGATCACAGCGTTTAAAGGGAGTCGGTGGACGCGCCCCCTCTACATCACTTGCGTCGTGGCTGAGTTTCTTTCCGAAGTTCTTCCCGAAAATGGCGGTGCACGCGTCCCTCTGAAGTTCATCATCACAAGCCTCGTTCCGCTCGTTTTGCTTTTCTCACCATCGGTCTCGGCGTATTTGAAGACGCGTCCACAGATTCGTTTGAGGTGGCCGGGGCTTGGACGTGCAATGACAATTACTTGCTGCACGTTTTCGCTCGGGCTTTTTTTCCTGACGATGAACAACATGTTTGCCGCCACGCCATCGGACGATAACTTGGCAAAATTGGCAGGCCTTTTCGCTGTACCTGCCATTGTGCTGTGGATCACAGTCTCCTCGGCGCGATACCAGCTCAACACTTTGCGTGAAATTGGGCTGGCGCTGATGGCGGGGGTCTTGTCAAACATCCTTCTCGCGGCCGACTTCGCGACTCTGCAAATATCTGATGGTCGGCAAGTCACCCCATATCTTGTTGGATGCTGGCTCGTGCTCACTGCCGTCGGCGCCGCTCTCGTCGCGCATGCTTCGCGTGCGCGGAACTCGGGACCAAGCACCTAACCGGATACGCGGGCGACCAGTTGCCACATTCCCATACTCTGTGCGCAACCTGCCGACTACCCATCTCTCGTGGGATCAAACGAAAAAAATAGATTTTTAGCCATACCCTCCGAGACGCTGTCGCAATCCTGCGATCCGGGACGAGTAGAATCCGCCTGTCGCAGCGCATGGTCGGCAATGGTCCCGGCCGCAAGCGACGCTTAACTGGCACGGGCATGGACATGAACATGAAGACAGCAATCGCGCTGGCGCTGACGGTGGCCGCGAGTTGGGCACACGCCGAGAAGATCGGCGACGTGAGCACGGCGTTCAAGTGGGTGGGGCCGGATCACAAGATCGTGGTCGATGCGTACGACGATCCGAAGGTGCGCGGCGTCACGTGTTATGTGTCGCGGGCGAAGACGGGCGGCGTGAAGGGGATGGTCGGGCTGGCGGAAGACAAGGCCGAGGCCTCGATCGCGTGCCGGCCGGTCGGGCCGATCACGTTTACCGGGCCGTTGCCGAAGGAGGAGGAAGTTTTCTCGGAAAGCCTCTCGCCGCTGTTCAAAAAACTGCGGATCGTGCGCATGGTCGACAAAGCGCGTAACACACTCGTCTATCTGACCTACTCCGACAAACTGATCGATGGTTCGCCGCAAAACGCCGTCACGGCCGTGCCCGTGGATCGTGCGATGGTCATTCCGACAAAATAAGACGAAATGAGCCGTCCCATGAATCTGATCTTTTCCGCCACCACGCCATCCGACGCCGACCTTCTGGTCGACATGCGGATTGCCGCGATGCGTGAAAGTCTGGAGCGCATCGGACGCTTCGATCCCCAGCGCGCCAGAGACCGCTTTATCGCCTCATTCGACCCGGCGCTGTGCAAGTTCATCGAGATCGACGGCGTCCGCGTTGGCTTCGTGCTCGTGCGCCCAGAGGTAGACCACTGGCGCCTGAATCACCTTTACGTGCTTCCGGAACATCAGGGCAAGGGAATCGGCGCACGCGTTCTGCAAGACCTGTTCGATCGAGCCGATGCGCAGCACATGCCGATTCGCGTAGGGGCTTTGCGTGGCAGTGACTCCAACCGCTTTTACCAGCGGCATGGCTTCGCGAAGACGGAAGAATCGGAGTGGGACATCGAGTACGTGCGTCTGGCATAGTCTGGCATAGTCGGGCAAATGACCACGACACGCCCAAGGGAGTGCGCATGCAACTCAGCATCGAAGCCGCCAGAGATCTCGCACAACGCGCCGCAATCGCGGCGGGTGCCAACGCGCCAACCGCCGCATCGCTCGCTGACGCTACGGTTGCCGCTGAACTCGCAGGCCACGCATCGGTAGGTTTCGCCCATCTGCCTGACTATCTCGAAGGTCTTGCTACCGGCCGTATCGCCGGTGCCGCGCAACCCAACATCAGCGCCCCCATGCCGACGACCCTTCGTGTCGACGCAAAAACCGGCATCGCCCAACTCGGCTTCGATCTGGCGTTTCCCCGACTCGTGGAGAACGCCGAGCAATACGGTGTCGCGCTTTTACTGCAAGCCAACAGCTATACCGTGGGCGAATTGAGTTATTACACGCGGCGATTGGCCGAGGCGGGACTCGTCTGTCTCGCAACGTCCAACGGACCTGCGATGGTCACTACGGCGCAAAGCCGTCAGCCGGTATTCGGCACCAACCCGTTGTCATTTGCCGCGCCGATCGACGGTGGACGTCCGCTCGTCGTCGATCAGGCATCGAGTGCCACGGCGTTCGTCAACGTCCGCGAAGCCGCCACACGCGGCGAGGCCATCCCCGAAGGTTGGGCACTAGACGCCACCGGTGCGCCGACGACGGATGCGCGCGACGCGCTGACCGGCATGCTGCTGGCGTTTGGCGGCGCCCGAGGCGCCAATATCGCGTTGATCGTGGAAGTGTTGTCCGCAGGACTGACCGGTGCGAACTGGTCGCTGGATGCGCCTTCGTTCCAACAAGGCGACGCATCGCCCGGCGCGGGACTGTTCATCGTTGCCATCGATCCGGCCGCGCTCGCGCCCGACCTGCCCTCGCGGCTGGCTGCGCACGCCGAACGCCTGTCCGCCAAGGGCATCTATCTTGCCGGGCGTAGCGCGCCGCTGGATCACGTCACCATCACGCCTTCGGTGCTTGCCGATATCGAACGCTTCGGCCGGCCTGACGGCGATGTCGTCGTCGGTGCCTGATCACGAACACCGACGCACCATTGAAACTTCTCGGGTATAGGATCGTTTGGCGTTTTTAAAAGATGCCAAAGTCGTCATTGCTATCGGGAATCGCGCACAGCAATTCCTCAAGCCCCTGCCATCGAAGTCCTTTGGCAATGCCTTCCAGAAGCCGGTAAGCGGTTGGCGCCGAGACCCGGGGCCGGGCTTCAGCGCGGGACTTCGCCACGTATAGGCGCGTGGCGCATGTCATTGGGCAATATTGCATTTGATATCCCTTTAAAGACACGACGAGGCTAACGCGCGTTGAAAGCCGACATCAACGCCGCCAACACGTCGCGCAACTCGGTGGTGCCGAAGCGTCGCTCGCTACCCGCTTCCACATCGATTCTTCCTGCGTTCTGCGCGTCGAATGTATTCATCACGAGATTCGCGAGGTTCGTGTTCAGCCCTGCGCGTGCCAACACATTCGCCCACTCGTTACGCGGTAGCGCGAAGGCCGCAACATCGCGCCCGCTGAGATCGCTAAGCGTTCGCGCAACATCCTCGGCGTGGTAACGACGCGGCCCCTCGACACTGACAACGCGAGCGCCGTTGCCGTCATGGCCATCAAGCAAGAGCTGCGCTGCGACAACGCCGACATCCTTCGCGGCGACGGTCGGGAACGGCCGGTCGACGGGATGATGAAAACTCGGCAGGCGTCCGGCTGACAACGCAACGAGCAACGTGCGCGCCCAGTTATGCATGTGCTCTGCCGAGCGCAGCAGTGTGAGACGCGGTGCCACCGCCCGATACGCCGCCTCAAGCTCGCGAAACAGCATCGTGATCCCCGAGCCCGAGTCGAGTTCTGCACCGTAGTCCGACAGCGCGAGTACATGCAGATGCGGGTACTCACGCAACGCGCGCGCCGTCGTGCGAATCGTGTTGCGCATCGCGGCTTCAGGGTCCGCCGCACCATGTGCCACCGGACACAGCAATTGCACCGCCTGCGCGCCCTCAAGCGCGAGATGCAACGACGCTTCGTCATCGAGATCGGCGGCCACCACCTCGCACCCCATATGCTTGAATACCTCGTGTTGCGCCGGGTCTCTCACGACAACACGCACCGCTTGGCCCGCCGGCCCGGCATTCAACAGCGCCGCCACCGTCGAGCGGCCAACGTTTCCCGATGCGCCAAAGATCACGTACATAGTGCCTCGCCTCTCATTCGTGGATCTTGAGTCTACGAAGCCTCAAGCCAGAAAACTCGCACAGACGGATGTTTCCGAACAGATTCGGATGACAACATGAGCCCCCCATCGACGTGTGCCATGTCGCCACCAGCACGCCGCCCGAAATTGCAGGAGAATGCGACATCACGTCGTCCCATGGAAGGCATGCAATGACTGCAACTCGTGCAACTCACACTGTGTTGACGCCGCACTCCGGCCAGCGGAAAAGCTTGCTGTCGAGCGCGTCGCTCGGGTGGTCGGGGTTTGGTGCCGATCTGTTCGGCGTCGCCGCGGGGGCGCACCGCATCCCCGGCATCGCGCATCACCGTGTCGGCGTGCACGTTGGACGCCCCGTCAAAGCCGTGTGTCGATGTGAAGGCCCGCCCACGTCGCGCATTCAGTCTCATGGCGACACCGACGTGATTCCCGCCGGCATGCCGGGCGAATGGTCCGACGACAACGACTGCACGATCCTCACCATCTGGTTTGCCGACGATTTTGTGCGCAACACTTACGACCAGCTCGGCCTCACGGCTTCCGAGGCGCAGATCCGGCCGCAGTTCCAGTGGCGTGACGCACGCTTTCAGCAGATGGCATGGGCGATGCGCGCCGAACTCGAAGCCAAAGACGCCTCCGATCCGCTCTACGCCGAAAGCCTGTGCACAGCGATGCTCGTGCGTCTGGCGGGGGCCGGGATGGCCGACCGCCAGCAAGATCGCAAGACACGCACACTCTCCGCTCGCGCCGCCTCGCGCGTCATCGACTATGTCGAAGCGCATCTCGACGAGCGCCTGTCACTGACAGAACTGGCCGCACTCGTCGATCTGAGCGTGCCGCATTTCAAGGTGCTGTTTCGCGAAACGATGGGCGTGCCCGTCCACCGCTATGTCGTGCAGCGCCGCCTAGAACGGGCTAAGGCGCTGCTGATCGAAGGCCGGCTGAGCGTGAGTCAGATCGCGCTCGAAGCCGGCTTCTCTCATCAGAGCCACATGGCGACGTGGATGAAACGGGAGCTTGGCGCAACGCCGCGCGATATCGCAGCGAGCGCCGCCACCTCACGCACGCCGTCCCTGCGAAGCGCGATCCAGCCAGCCGACTAACGACAGCGCGACGGCAAACGCGAGCGCAACGGTGCACACGCCGCCCCATCCGGCCCACGCCCATGCGGCTCCCGAGAGTGCCGCCCCCATCGCGCCGCCGACAAAGAAGATGCCGACGAAGAGCGCGTTCAACCGTCCTCGCGCCGCAGGGTTAAGCAAGTTGACCGCGCGGCGTCCCAGCGTCTGGTCGGTGATCACGCCCGCGTCGAGCGCTGCCGCCCCAGCGACCAGCATCGCCAACGCCAGCGCAGGATGTGCCATCGGCGAGAAGCCACCCCACCCCGCGCCCGCGACGCCGAGCATGAGCACGGCGGCAATCATCACGATGTGCGAAACAATCTGCGTCGCATGCCCTGCGCCACGGTCGCCGAGATACCCGGCAAGCGGCGTCACAATGGCCCCCGAGGCCCCCGCCAGTGCGAACACGGCGATACCTTGCATGCCGAGGGAGAACGGTGGCTGCGCGAGTCGCAGAGCAATGGCCGTCCAGAACGCGCTAAACGCCCCCAGCGCGAGCGCCGCCTGCAACGAGCGACGTTGCAATACGGGTTCAGTCCGCAATAGCGTCCAAAGCGAGCGAAGCAACGCCGGATAGGTCGCGCCGGTGTGCGGCGCATGATTCGGCAACCGGAGGTACAGCACCAATGCCAACAGCGCGTCAGCGGCCGCCTCAATGCCGAAGAACACCCGCCAGCCAAACGTCCCCGTAATCAGACTCGCCAGTGGACGCGACAACAAAATCCCGAGCATCAATCCGCTCATTACGTTGCCAATGGCCTGACCGCGCCGTTGCTCGGGCGCCATCGATGCCGCCATCGGCACCAGCATCTGTATCACGCTAGACGTCGCACCCGCGAGAAACACCGATGCCAGAAACACCCAGCCCGAATGGGCCAGCGCAGACAGCGCCAGCAACGCCGCACAGCACGTCAGCGTCACCACGATGAGGCGGCGATTCTCAAGCAAATCGCAGAGCGGCACGAGGAGCAGCAGCCCTGCCGCGTAGCCAAGCTGCGGCAGCATCGCGATCAAGCCCGACAGCCCGGCCGGTAAATTCAGCGCATGGCTCACCGGACCTGTCAGCGGCTGCGCGGCCGACAAATTCAGGATGATGATGCCGACCGCTGCCGCGAAGAAAAGCGTCATTTGGCGGCTAAGACCAACACCCAGTTGGGCGGCCGAGGGCGGTGGCGACACGGTTGACGGTAGCGGCGAAGCCGTGGCGAAGTCCCGGGTACAGACGGAGGGTGGCTGAGTCATTTGGCGATTCCTGTGAGTCGGTCCGCCGATTGTAGGAACACCAACGTTATGCCACAATTGAATTATGTTTATATTGATTATGCGAGTTTGTTTTGAACACACATGACTTGCAGGCCTTCGTCGCGGTGGTCGAAAGCGAATCGATGGTGCGGGCGTCGGAGAAGCTGTTCCTGACGCAGCCGGGTTTGACGCGTCGCGTCCAAAACCTCGAAAAGATGCTCGGCATCGAACTGCTCGACCGCCAGAGCAAACCGCTCAAGCCAACCGCCGCCGGCGAAGAGGTCTATCGGCTGGCGCGCACGGTATTGCGCGCCGTCGATGACCTGATGGCCGTGGCATCCACCGATCGCGAGCCCACCGGCGAGTTCAACATCGGCGTGCCGCCGTTCCTCTCCGAACTGGCGTTGGAGCAACCGATCGATCGGCTGCGCGGCGCCTTTCCGAAGCTGACACTTCGCGTGACAGCCGGCTGGTCGCCGGGTCTGTTGCAGAGCGTTGAGCGCGGCAAGCTGGACGCGGCTATCGTGCTGCTGCCCGAGCGTGCGGTGATGCCGGAAGGCCTGACGACGACGCTGCTCGCGCACAAACCTACGGTCGTGGTCGCGCCCCGCGCGTTCGGCCTCGCCGATAAGTCCGCGACGCTCGCCGAACTGGCCGGGCATCCGTGGGTACTCAATCAGGACGGCTGCGGCATGCGCTCGGCGCTCAGCCGTGCGATGTCGACCGCCGGGTTGCCATTCAACGTGGCGGTCGAGGCCTTCGGTTCCGAATTGCAGTTGTCGCTGGTAGCACGCGGACTCGGCGTCGGCCTCGCCGCACCGGAAGTGCTGGCGCGCAGCCCGTATGCCGACACGCTGGAAATCGTGGACGTGCCGGAATTCAAAAGCGGTCTGAACGTGTGGCTGGTGCATGGCACGTTGCCGACCCGCCTCGTTCGCCCCGTCGCGCTGATACAAGACGCACTGATCACCGAGTTGGAAAAAGACGCCATCCAGAGAGTCAAAAAATCATGAGATTCGTCGTCGCAACGTACGGAACGGAAGGTGACACCCGCCCGCTGGCCATGCTGTGCCGGGCGTTGATGGACGCCGGTCACGAAGCCCGCCTGCTCGCCGACCACGCCACGCTGGACTTCCCGGACAAGTTGGGGGTGCCTACCGTTGCGCTGGCCGGTGACATCAAAGGCACGCTGCGGCCTGAGCTTGCCATTGCCAACGTGGTGGCGACCCAACGCGGTTTCTCCAACATGGCGAGCGCACTCGCGCACATCGCCAATACACACGCGCAGGCATGGCTGGAAACCATCGTCCGCGAAGGTGAAGGCTGCGACGCCGTCATCGTGTCGGGACTGGCCGCGTTTGTCGGACTCTCTGCGGCGGAGCATCTCGGTATCAAGGCCATCGGCACCGGCCTCATTCCGATCTCGCCCACGACGGCATTCGCCTCGCCCTTCTTTCCGCCGAAATGGGTCCCGTCGTTCCTCAACCGGGCCAGTCAGAGCTTCGTGAATCAGATGCTATGGCGGGCGTTCCGTAAGCAGACCAATGCCGCACGCGCTGCCGTGTGCGGACTGCCGCCGAGGCAGGCGTTATGGACGAAGCACCCAATGCTGTACGGCATCTCCCCCACGTTGGTTCCCCGCCCCGATGACTGGCCGGAGAACGCACAAATCTGCGGGCAATGGGTGTCGCCGTCCGCCGAATGGACTGCACCGCAGGCGCTCACCGATTTCCTTGCAGCGGGTGAAGCGCCGATCTATGTCGGCTTCGGCAGCATGACGGGGTTCGACACCGAAAAGCTGCTCGCAGAAATGGTCACCGCCGTGGCCGGTCGCAGAGCGCTGTTCTACCCGGGCTGGAGCGGCGCGAATACCTCTGGACTGCCATCTAATTTCCACGTCCTTGGCGACACGCCACACGACTGGCTGTTCCCGAAAACATCGCTCGTCATCCACCACGGCGGCTCCGGCACGTCGCATTCGGCGACACGTGCCGGGGTGCCTTCGGTCGTCGTGCCATTCGCTGGCGATCAGTGGTTCTGGGCCGACCGGTTGCGGCGTGCAGGCGTGGCGGATGAAGCCTTGACCGGCCGGTCACTACGGGCGGCATCGCTCGCCAAGCGCATCGAATTCGCTGAGCGCACAACCACAAAGTCACGTGCGCGGGAATTGGGCGAGCAGATGCGCTCGGAAGACGGTTTGCGCAACGCGGTCAACGCCATCGAGCGGCTAATGAACGCCTGACGCCTGCGTCTCACCACACGTTACCCGCCCATTTCGAACAATCAGTCCACGCACTTTAGTAGACATTTGCGTTATAGTTTCGGGCTGAGGACGACCTCAGCCTGCTGGCAAGACAATCCGGGACGGCCCGGCTCTACTGAAATAGGAGAGCCATATGGCTTGGATATATTTGCTGTTCGCAGGTCTTCTCGAGATCGTTTGGGCCTTTACGATGAAGCAGTCTGCGGGCTTCACGAAGTGGGTCCCCTCTGTCATCACCTTCGTCACCATGGCCGCCAGCTTCGGTTTGCTGTCGGTCTCCATGAAGACGCTTCCCCTCGGCACGGCTTACACCATCTGGACCGGCATCGGTGCCATCGGCGCATTTACCGTGGGCGTTCTCGTGCTCGGTGAGGCCGCCAGTGCCATGCGTCTTCTCGCCGCCGTGCTCATCGTGAGCGGACTCGTGCTGATGAAGCTCGCGTCATAACGCCGCACCCCAAAAGCCTGCATTGACGGAACCCTTGCGGGGGCGCGCGTGTCCGTATCACGAGTGACATCCGATGCCCCCTCCGCCGATTGCCCTTCAGCGACAACCGGCATTCAACCGTCACTCAGTCGTCATTCAGTCGCTAAATACGCCCCTTCCCTGAACCTTTCCCTTTAGGAGGCCCGGTGGACCTCTCCGAGTACTTCCCTGCCTTGCTGTTTCTGCTCGTCGCCATGCTCATGGGCACGGCGTTGCTTTTCGTTGCCAAGCCCATCCGCCCGCACCGGCCGGATGCCGAAAAGAACTCGGCGTACGAATGCGGCTTCAATGCGTTCGGGGACGCGCGCAAACAGTTCGACGTCCGCTTCTACCGGGTCGCGATCTTCTTCATCGTCTTCGATATCGAACTCGCCTTCACCATCCCGTGGGCGGTCTCCATGCGCGAAGTCGGCTGGCCCGGCTTCATCGCGATGATGTTCTTCCTGTTCATTCTGGCGTTGGGCTTCGCGTACGAATTGGGGCAAAAAAGCGCTGGAGTGGGAATAAGTCCATCTCGCTTAACTTCCGCCCCCGTCAGCATCGACACTCGCGTGCACACCTGTTCATAAGCTGAACAGGTGTCATGCGCGAACACCCCTTCCAAACCCGGCGAAATTTATCTCGAAGCCCGAGATACTTACGTTTCGAAGCATTGGTATCGAACTTGCTAATCCTTGCACGCGACGACGAGAACGTCGCGCAGCGCTCCCCTCGCGCAGGTTGAACTCATCTTCATTACCTCAAGGATGCTTACCGTGGACAAGATCGAATACCTCGAACGGCAGATCAAGGAACATCACGCGACGCTCGCACACCACCCCGTGTTTCACTCCATCGAATCGATACAAGGTTTGCAGGTCTTCATGGAGTGGCACGTCTTCGCGGTCTGGGATTTCATGTCACTGGTCAAGCGTCTCCAGGCCGACCTCACCACGATCACGCTGCCGTGGGTTGCCCCGCGCAACATTCACGCGGCGCGCCTGATCAACGAAATCGTGCTGGGCGAAGAGTGTGACGACACCCCGCAGGGCCCGATGAGCCACTTCGATCTCTACCTCGCTGCCATGCGCGACGTGGGCGCCGATACGCGCCAGATCGCCCAGATGATCGATCTGGTGAAAAAGGGCAACAGCGTGAGCGCATCGCTCGTGACCGTCGGTGCCCCGGCCCCGGTCGTACGCTTCGTCAACTCGACTTTCGCCACCTGCTATGAAGGCGCCACGCACCAAGTGCTCGGCAACTTCTTCTACGGCCGCGAAAACGTGATCCCCGACATGTTCCGCACGCTGCTCGACGGCTGGAAGATCGACGCGAAGAGCGTGCCGCTGCTCACCTACTACCTCGATCGCCATATCGAAGTCGACTCGGGCGAACACGGCCCGGCCGCGCGCGCCATGATCGTCGAAGCCGCGCAGGGCGAAGAGCGTCTGATGATCGAAGCCCTCGAAGCGGGACTGCGCGCCATCGACGAGCGCCTGCGCCTGTGGGACGGCCTGCACGAACACATCGTGGCGCTGCAAAAGGAAGCCGTCGCCGCCTGAGTGCCGAGTTCTGGCGGGTCGTCGCTCTCACCCGCAGCCCCCGGGCGGACGCCCCCCGGTCCGCCCAGCTTTTCGCCAGTCCCCACGATCCGAGGCAACGCCATGTCATTGCAGAGTTACGTCAGCCACGCTGACCAATGGGAGCAACGCGCCACGATCCGCTCGCGCCCGCGCCGTATCGTCGAAGACGACGAGCTGAGCTACTACCCGGTCGAGCGCCAGCCGCTCTACGCGCATCCGGCGGTGATCGATGCCGGGCGCGACGTGCAGGAATACATCCTGCTGCAAAGCTTCTACAAGTACATCAACGACGTCATCATCTTCGAGACAGAAATCGTCAACAAGACCGCACTTGCCATCGCCAAGTTGCGCTTTCCGTTCGAATTTCCGTTTGCCTGCCGCAGCGACGCGATGTCGGTCGTGATTGATGAGAACTACCACGCCTACGTGGCGATGGACTATCTCGATCAAGTGGAGCGCAACACTGGCATCGCCCCCATCGAGCAGAACCGCGAAATCGAACTCTCGCGCGCCATTCCCCGTGCGATGGAATACGTGCCCGCCCAATACGCCGCCGGCATGGAACTGCTGGGCGTGGCCATCTCCGAGAACACCGTGACGGCCGAAGTCGCCGCCTTCTCGCGCGACAACACGCTCAAGCGCTCGGTTAAGGGCGTGATGGCCGATCACCTCGCCGACGAGGGCCGTCATTCAGTGTTCTGGATCAATCTGGTCAAGCTCTACTGGCAGTCGATCGACGAGACGGCGCGCATCGAACTCGGCCGAGGCCTGCCGTTCTTCCTCACGGAATACCTCACGAACGAGCTGCAACTCGAATTCGACCGCCGTCTGATCAGCACGCTCGCGCTGCCGGCCGCCACGCGCGAACAGATCGCTAACGACATGGTCGGTGCGTACCCCATCACGAATCAGCACCCGATGATCGTCAACATCCGCAAGTTTCTGAAGATGGCCGGCCTGCTCGATCACGAACCCACCCGCGCCGCTGTTGCGCAATACCTCTGAGGACCGGGCCATGAGAGCGATTTCCTTCGCCGTCGTCGGTAACAACCGTCTGGGCGCACGTGTGTTTCAGGCACTCCACGACATGGGCCACGACGTGAGCCCCGCCTGCGCCGATGCCGGCCCCTTGCGTGATATCGCCGAGCAGTTGGGCGCCGCCGTGCCCGCCGCCGGCACGGTACTGAGCGGCATCGAGTGGCGCATCGAGTGCGGCGCGGCCGATCCGAAAGTCGGCTGCGAGGCACAACACGGTCTCACTTTCACTGCCCGCGCCCCGGCGTTTCCGCCCACGCGGGCCGATCTCGCGTGGCAGTGGTCAGGCCCGAAGGGAATCGCCGACGTCGTGACCAGCGTCTGCCAGTTTGGCGAACCCGTATGCGGTGCCGATCTGGCCGCGCAGATCGATATCGAAGCCGAAGCCCTGCTCGTAGATACGGTGAGCCGCCTCGGCCGCGACTCGCTTTCGCTCGACGACCTTAAACCGGCAAAGAAGAAGCCCGGCGGCGTCGCCCTCGACTTGCATCAGCTGTCCGGCTGGCATCTGACGAACGAAACCGCGCGCGACGTCGTGCTCGAACCGTCGCTGCCGGAAATGGTGTCGCGCCGGGCCATTGCCACGCCGTCCGCGATTGCCCTGCGCGATGCCGACGGTGACGTCGACTACCGCACCTTCGTGGGCGCGTCGATGAAGCTCGCGTCGCAACTTGCCGCGTTGATTCCGGAAGCGTCAGCCGACGACGACGCCCCGCGTGTCATTGCCGTACGCCTGCGCAAGTCGCGCCTGCTGTACACGGCCATTCTGGGTGCCATCGGCGCGGGCGCAGCGTACGCGCCGCTCGACCCATCGTTCCCGCCCGACCGTGTGCGCCAGATTCTGGAACAAAGCCGCGCCGTCTGCCTGCTCACCGATGAAGACTTCGACGAGAGCGTGCTGGCGGGCCTCGACGTCAAGGTACTGCGCATCACGGCCCTCGACGCAAAGAACATCGATATCGCCAACACCTCGTGGCCGGTAGAACGTCAAGCCGATCGCACGCAGCGTTGCGCCATCACGATCTTCACATCCGGATCGACGGGCACGCCCAAGGGCGTCATGCTCACGCATCGCAACATCGTGCACTTCTGCCACTGGTATCGCGACTACATCGGCATGGATGCCAGTTCGCGCGTGTTGCAGTTCTGCACGGTGGCCTTCGACGTTTCTCTGCTCGACATCTTCCCGACGTTCCTCGCGGGCGCAACGCTCGTGATCCCGACGGAAGAACAGCGCCACGCGCTGGATGACCTGAGCGCACTCATCGCCGACGAAGCGCTGACGCATGCGTTCTTGCCGCCCGCCCTGCTCGCCGTGATGCCGGACGCCGAATGGCCTGCGCTGCGTCACCTGCTGACCGGCGGCGACGTCTGCTTCCCGGAGACCATCGCGCGCTGGAGCCAAGGGCGTGAATTCCACAATATCTTCGGCCCGGCCGAGTGCACGGTGCTCGTCACCATCGCACGCCTGAAGGCGGGCGACAGCAACCGCATGATCGGCCGCCCGATTGCCAATGTGCGCTGCTATGTGCTCGACGAAGCGGGCGAACCTGCACTGACCGGGCAACCGGGCGAGTTGTGTGTGGCGGGTGCCGGTGTTGCCGACGGTTATCTGCACCGACCGGACCTGACGCAAAACAGCTTCGTGCCCAACCCGTTTGCGCAAGCCGACGGCGTATGGCCTGCCGCCAGCGACGAGACGCTGTATCGCACCGGCGACATCGTGCAGTGGGATGACAGTGGCGTGCTGCACTTCGTGGGCCGCCGCGATGCGCAGGTGAAGATTCGCGGCTTCCGCGTGGAAATGGGCGAAATCGAAGGGGCCGTGCTGGCCACCGGCCTCTACGGCCAGTGCGCTTGCGTGGTGGACGACCGCAAACGCATTCGTGGCTTCGTCGCCCGCCCCGGGTCGACACAGGCAAGCGGCGACGCAGTACGCGAACAACTTGCCGCGCGTCTGCCCGATTACATGGTGCCGTATGAGATCGTGGTGCTCGACGCCCTGCCCGCCACCAACAACGGCAAGATCGACCGGGGTGCGCTTTCGCGCATGCCGGCGCAGCGCGTCGTGACTGCGACGGACGACGAACCGCTCACCGAAACGGAAACGCAGTTGCGCGCCCTCTGGGCACGGTTGCTCGATCTCGAACCGTTCGAAATTGGCCGCGACGATTCGTTCTTCAATCTTGGCGGCCACTCGCTGTTGGTCTCGCGCCTGATGCTGGCCGTGAAGAAGGAGTTCGGCGGCAATGCGCCGCTGGCACGCTTCATGGAACGCCCGACCGTGGGCGCATTGGCCTCGCTGCTGACCAGCGACGATCTGAAGAAGGGCGAACGCATTCCGCAGCGCGTCTTCGACGACATGGCACTGCCGGAGGAGATTCGCCCGGTGGATGGACTGCGTCCGACACCCGACGGTGCCAAGGCGATTCTGCTGACGGGTGCCAACGGTTTCCTCGGCACGTTCATCGCAGCGGAGCTGATCGCGCAGACGTCCGCCGTCGTGCACTGCATGGTGCGCGCGCCCAGTCAAAAAGACGGCGAAGGCCGGCTCGCACAAGCGCTGCATGCCAACGGTCTCGGCGCGCTGATCGGGCACCCACGCCTGAAGGTCGTGCTCGGCGATCTGGCCAAGCCGCATCTCGGGCTCACTCCCGACGCATGGCACGCGCTCGCGCGCGACATCGACGCGATTTATCACAACGGTGCGCACGTCAACCACGTCTACGACTACCCGTATCTGTACGACGCGAATGTGGGTGCCACGCTCGAACTGCTGCGGCTCGCCTGCGAGTACCGCAACAAGTCGATGCACTTCGTCTCCACGCTGTCGGCAGCGAGTGCCATGGACGACAAGGGCCACGTCCTCGAAGCCGGTCCTGCGCGCAATGCCCCGGCGTTCGTGAACAACGGCTACAACGTGACGAAGTGGGTCGCGGAGCATCTGGTTTGGGAAGCCGCCGAGCGAGGCGTCGACGCGACCATCCTGCGCCCGGGCAACATCACCGGCGTGGCGAGTTCCGGGCTGTGCCAGCCCACCCGCAATCGCATCCTGCTGCTCGTGAAGGGGTCGCTGCAACTGGGTGCGGCACCGGCCGGCGACACCGATTTCGACTTCACACCGGTCGACTTCCTCGCGCACGCTGCGGTGCGTTGCACGACCGACCCGCAGCGCGAGCTGCGCGTGTTCCACCTGCAAAATCCGCAGCCGCTGACGTGGGAAGACTATCTCGGCGCGTTGGCACCCTGCGGCTATGCACTGGCGTTGGAAGAGCCCGCCGACTGGCGCAACCGCCTCACGTCGATCGATGAAACCAATGCGCTGTTCGATGTCGTGGCGTTCTATCTCGACGACAGTCAGGAAGACATCGGCGATATGGCACGCATTGCGCACCAGCGCACCGCCGAAACGCTTGGACGTCTGGGCGTCGCTTACCCGCGCAAAGACCCGCAGTTGCTGGCGGCGCACTTCAACTACCTGATCGAAAGCGGCTTTCTGCCGCTGCCGGCCACCGTCGACGAGCCGTACACACAACGAGAGCTGGACACCGAGCCGGCCGCCTGACCTCGTGGATTCAATGATTCTCGTGCAGTCCCTTCTTACCTCAAGGAGCACATCATGTTGCAAAAAGTCCGCACCGAGCTGCAACCCGACACGCTGATTCACAACCTGAGCACCACCGTGCATGCCGGCGTCGCGGATCTCGACGCCCCGGCACGCAAGGTGTGGGACGTGGTTGGCCGCTTCGACGGCTACAACCGCTTTGTCACCGGTCTGGAGTACATCCAGATGACCGGCACCGCCACCGGCCCGCGCTCGCTGCGCCACAAGCATTTCACCGGCGGCGACCTCGTGGTGGAGCAACTGAACACGCGCGACGATGCTGGCATGACGATGAGCTGGACGCTCATCTACACCACGTTCGACATCGGCAACATGTGGGCGTCGATGGAAGTCGTGCCGCGCGGTGACAACGGCTGTACCGCCACCTATCGCATCGTTGGCGAAGCCAAGTCCGGTAACCCGAAAGACCAGCCTGCGTTCGATGCCTTTGCCGTCGCGTTCCTGAAAATGGCGATGGACAACCTGCGCACGATGTTCAACGGCTGACCGGGACGCTGCGAGACGTTGGCTGCCCCTCGATCCTCCGCGGCGTTCGCTGCGGAGGATTTCTCACCTGCTTCGTCACGGACCGCCTCATGGACAGACATCTCCCGCCCGCCGGGCGCTGGCAACTTGCGATGCGCGCGCAACGCATGAAGCCGTCGTCGTTGCGAGAACTACTCAAGGTCGCCGAACGTCCCGACATCATCTCGTTCGCCGGTGGCTTGCCATCGCCCTATGCCTTGCCCGTCGAACGGCTGCGCGCTGCGGCCGACGACATTCTGCGTAACGACGCGACCGGCGCGCTGCAATACGGGCCCTCGGAAGGCTACACGCCGTTGCGCGAGGCCATCGCCGAGCGTCTGTCGATGGGTGGCACGCGCATCAACGCGTCTCAGATTCTCGTCACCACCGGCTCCCAGCAAGCGCTCGATCTCGTGGCCCGCGTACTCATCGACCCGGGTAGCCGCGTGCTGGTCGAAACACCGACGTACCTCGGTGCCGTCCAAGCGCTCGCGCAGTACGAACCGGCCTTCGAAGAGGTGCCGACCGACGCCGCCGGCCTGCTGCCCGACCGGCTCAGCGACGCCTCGATGCGCACCGCCCGCCTGCTCTACACGCAGCCCAACTTTCAAAATCCCACCGGGCGCACGCTGTCCCTTGAGCGGCGCATTGCGCTCGTCTCACGTGCCCACGACGCCGGGTTGCTGCTCGTCGAAGACGATCCCTATGGCGAGCTCGTGTACAGCGGACACACGCCGCCGTCGCTGCTCTCGATGGCGCCGGAGCGCGTCGTGCACCTTGGCTCGTTCTCGAAAGTGATTGCCCCGGGATTACGCGTCGGCTATCTGGTCGCGCCAGAGGAACTGATGATCAAGCTGTTGCAGGCCAAACAGGCGAGCGACCTGCATACCACCGGCCTCACGCAACGGCTTGCCCACGCGCTGCTCACCGACGGCGACTACGACGCTCACCTCACGGCCATTCGTCTGCGCTACCGCGCGCAATGCGCGCTGATGCTCAAATGTCTCGCGCAGTACATGCCCGACGGTGTTGCGTGGACGCGTCCCGCCGGTGGCATGTTCCTGTGGGTGACGTTGCCCGAACAAATCGACAGCGCGCACCTGTTCGAAGACGCCCTCAAACTTGGCGTCGCGTTCATCCCCGGCGCGTCGTTTCACGCCATCTCACCGCAAGCGAATACGTTGCGGCTGACGTTCGCGACCGCGACGCCCACGGAGATCGAAACCGGTATTGCGCGCCTGGCCGATGCCATCAAGGCACGCCTGAGAGAAACGGCGGTCTGCGTCGCCGTGCCCTGACGCTCACCCTGCCCCTGACCCGCTCCCTAACCGTCATCACGGTGCATTGGCCATTGCGCCCAGTGCACCGCCTCATGCACACGCCTGAAGCGTGGCATCCGTTTGTTCGGTCAATCCCAGATGCCGCGCAATTTGCCGGAACCGCGCGACGCAGGGGTTGGTTGTCGCTGCACTCCAGACCAGCGCAACATCAATGAACGGTGCCCGCAGCAACGGAATGAACTTCACGTTGTCCGCATGCGTGCTGCGCATCGAGTTGTGCACGAGCGCCACCCCGAGTCGTTGCCCGACCAAATTGACGATGGTCTGCTGAAAGTTCGTCTCCAGCCGCACCTGAGGCATAAAACCGGCCTGCCGGCAGTGTTCGGTGATGGTGTTGTAGATATACGGCGACGCCTCACGCGGCGAAATGATGAAAGAATCGTCCTTCAATTCGGCAACGGAGATCGCTGATCGAGACTCCAATCGATGTCCCGCCGGCAGCGCGGCCACCAGCGGCTCGCGAAAGATGGTTTCGGTGCACAGTTCGTCGGTCGCATCCGACGAATACATGATGCCCACGTCGAGCTTGCCGCTGCGCAGATCTTCCGCCAGCGTGGTCGGAATCGTTTCTCTGAGTTTGACTTCAATACGCGGGAAAGCCGCCGCATAGGCGCGCGTCAGGATCGGCAAGACACTGCAAGCGACCGCAAACATGAAGCCAGCCGATAGCGTGCCGGCGTCACCAAGTTCAGCGGCGCGCGCATGCGAGCGTGCGCGATCGAGTGTGGCGAGCACCGAGCGCGCGTCGCCATAGAAGCGTTGACCGGCGGCGGTGAGTTGCACGCTGCGCTGCGTTCGCTGGAACAACACCACGCCGAGCTCTTCTTCGAGCATGGCGATCTGTCGGGAGAGCGGGGGTTGCGAGATATGCAAAAGACTCGCTGCACGACCGAAATGCAGCGTTTCAGCCAGTACTACGAAATAGCGGAGTTGCCTCAGTTCCATGGAGCCTGCCCCTAAAAAGAACATCGGTTTCTATTCATAGCGAACCGGTATCAGTCATCACATCATATGGTATTGGAGGCCTCCGGCGAATCGAACTATGCTTGCTCTTGCTTTATGGAGCACCCCCCACGGCAGTCGCCATTTTGCGATCCGGTGCCGCCAAACGCGGCACATGCCACTTCCTATAAAGTTAATGAGAGACGCTATGACCGCCCACGATCCGCTGGACAGTTCAAACGCACACTTTCAGTCTTCACCACGTCCGTCGCTCGATCAGCTGTGTGGTGCCGACCCGACCATGCTGGCCACGTTGGCCCGTGCCCGCCTCCTCATCGATCGTCAACTGCCGATTCTGGTGCTCGGTGAAACCGGCACCGGCAAGGAATATCTCGCCCGTGCACTGCACGACTACAGCCTGCGCCGCCAAGCCGCCATGGTGTCGGTGAACTGCGGCTCCATCCCCGAGAACCTCATCGAAAGCGAACTCTTCGGCTACCAGCGCGGCGCATTCTCGGGCGCCTTGAACTCCGGCATGAAAGGCAAAGTCGTGCAGGCCGACGGCGGCACGCTGTTTCTCGACGAAATCGGCGATATGCCCGCAGCGCAGCAAACGCGATTGCTGCGGGTGCTCTCCGAGCGCGAAGTCACGCCTATCGGCTCGGCCAGACCCATCGCCGTCGACCTGCAACTCGTTTGCGCAACGCACCAGAATCTGGAGTCGCGCGTACAGGCCGGGCTATTTCGTGAAGATCTTTACTACCGCATTGCGGTCGGCATCGTGCATCTGCCACCGCTACGCGTACGGCATGACCGCGACTGGCTGCTCGGCGCCATGATTGCCACCGAATCGCGCGGCACCGCCAATCTCGATTCGCTCGATCGCGAAGCACGCGAGCTGCTGCTGTCGTATTCATGGCCGGGCAACCTGCGCCAGATGCGCACGGCCGTGCAATATGCCTGTGCGGTCAAGAGCGACGACACCATCCGCGTGCGCGATCTACCGGCCAATCTGCTGCAAAGCGTCAGCCGTCAGGCCACCAGCGCCGCTCCGGTGGCCGCCGCGATGCCGGGTCTCATTCAACCCACGCCACTGGCCTCGCTTTCACCCATCGCCAACGGCGAACGCGAGATCATCATTCGCGTGCTCTCCGAGCGTCGATGGAATATTTCTGCCGCCTCGCGCGAACTCGGCATCTGCCGCACGTCGCTCTACCGGAAGCTTCGCGAACTGCACATCCCCCACGTTCGCGACATGGGCAGCGACGCCCTGCTCGGCTCGCATCGCTGATGCTTCGCCATTCACCCTACGGTCCGTCTCTGACATGGCAAGCGGCACGTCCGATGTTTGGACGTAAAGCTCCAGACATTTCCCGCAATGCAGCAGACGGGTGACGGCCCGCCTGCTCCCTTCCTTTGCGCGCGAACGTGTGAACGTGTGAACGTGTGAGCGCGAGTTCGCCGCGTCAGGCCCGGTCTGCCAGTAACGCCATCATTGCGGAGTCCTTGTAGCGCGGCCCCGTCGTCGCGCCGGCCGGCATCTGCGCGTCGAGTGCGCGCAGGATTCCCGCATCGATACGCGCGGTCGCCGCCCCCAGGTTTTCTTCCAGCCGGGCGATGCTGCGCGTACCGGGAATCGGCACGATGTCGTTACCGCGCGAGAGCACCCATGCCAGCGCGAGCTGCGCGGGCGTCACGCCGGCCTGCGCGGCGTAGGCCGCCAGCGTTTGCGCCAAACGCATGTTGGCCGCGAAATTCTCGCCTTGGAGACGCGGATCGGAGGTGCGGCGCGAATCGCCTTCGGGGAAATCTTCCGCGCGGCGTGCCGTGCCGGTCAGAAAGCCTCGCCCTAACGGGCCAAACGGCACGAGGCCAATGCCCAACTCACGCAGGCAGGGCAGAATTTCGGCTTCGAGATCGCGATGGAATAACGAGTATTCGCTTTGCAGCGCGCTGACCGGATGCACGGCGTGGGCGCGGCGAATCGTGCGTTCGCTCGCTTCAGATAAGCCGAAGTAGCGCACTTTCCCCGCGCTGACGAGCTCACCGACGGCGCCCGCTACGTCTTCGATCGGCACGTTCGGATCGACGCGGTGTTGATAGAGCAGGTCGATATAGTCAGTGCCCAGACGCGCGAGACAGCCATCGACAACGGCGCGAATGTGCTCGGGCCGGCTATCGGCCCCGGTCACGGCACCGTTATCGAAACGGAATCCGAACTTTGTCGCGATGACGGCTTTTTCGCGCCGCCCTTTGAGCACACGCCCGAGCAACTGCTCGTTGACGAACGGCCCATAGACTTCGGCCGTGTCGAAAAAATTACAGCCGAGTTCCAGCGCCCGTTCTATTACGCGAACCGATTCGGTGTCGTCAGCCGGACCATAGGCGTAGCTCATGCCCATGCACCCGAGGCCCAAGGCGGGCACTTCCAATCCCTGCGTCCCCAGCCGTCGTTTTGGCAGCATCGTGTCGCTCCTGTGCGATGTCGTGCGATGTGGTGTCGATTGATGTGAAGCCTTGCCCTGATGTCCCCGATACGGGCGCACCAGTGCACACGCTCACAATGCAAGTTTCGAACCATTGCGCACCTCGTCGCACCGCGCACCGGGTGAATACCGCATGGCGACTGGTTTTACCGTGGATGCGTCGTTTTTCGAACGCGCGTTGGAAGTCTGGGGAGAACAACACATACGGGTGCGACATCTGTCGCAACACGCGACAGGTGTCCATGCCGGTGAGACAGTGCGCCGAACGTATTCCCGTTTCAGGTGGCGATTCCAGAGTCATTTCATCCTCGGTATGGCCGCATGGCATCCGAATTGCTTGGAGTCCGTTATTTCGTCCCTGCCCGTCACGCACGGGTGACTCATTACAATGACCGAAATCAATACGGCAAGTCAGGCGAGCACGGGGCTCGCCCTGTATGGCGAAACGCGCAGCATCATGGCCCGCTTCTCGGGCTGGCTGACGCATCTGACCGCCGACGAGCAATGTCGCGCACGCGCCTTTTCCCGACCGGCCGATCGGCAGGATTATGTTGCGGCGCACATTCTTGCGCGCGTCGCTGCCGCCCGTGTAACCGGCGTCACGAGTGCGGCGGGCGATCTGGCGCGCACATATGCGCTGGTGCAGCGCTGCGAGCAATGCGGCGGTGCACACGGGCGCCCGCATCTGCCCGCACATCCCGGGCTGCACATCAGCCTGAGTCATACGCGTGGCGCCGTCGCCGCCGCGTGTGCCATCGAGCCGGTCGGCATCGATGTCGAACACTGGGATCAGGCACTGTCCGTCGATCTGGACCTCGGTGATCTGTCGGAAGACATGGGCATCACGGGCAGCGAACGCGACCGCCTCGCCGCCTTCGCGAGCGTGGCGCTCACACACCATGCGCCGTCACCCCGTGCCTTGGCGTGGCTGCGACTGTGGACCCGCAAAGAAAGTCTGGTGAAAGTGGGCGTCACGACGCTCTCTGGTCTGGGCAGCGTCGATCTTTCCGGCCTGCCGATGAGCGAAGCCCCCTTGCGCGCGTGGCAGCGGCGCGTCGCGCACGGCATCTGGTCGATGACCGACTGGCTGGACCCTGCCATGCGCATCAGCGGCACGGTGACCTGTACCGGGGCGGTCACCATCGAGCAGATCGAGGCAGTCGAGGCATAGGGCGGGCCGACTGTTCCGGTCATATGGCGTGGCAACTGTACCTGTCGCCTTGTAGCAGAACGCCGCTAGAATCGGTTCACCTGTCACCCATCCAAGGTGGTTCTCATGATTCGCGTACTCGGCCGACCGGGGTCCATCAACGTGCGCAAGGTGCACTGGCTCTGCCATGAACTCGACGCGCCATTCGTCAACGAACCTTGGGGCGACGCCACGGGCACGCTGTCGCTCGCCGACCCGGGTTTCATCGCCCTGAACCCAAACCGGATGGTGCCGGTGATTGACGACAGCGGCTTCGTGATGTGGGAGTCGAACAGCATCCTGCGCTATCTGGCGGCCACACGCGGCAGCAGCGCGCTGTACCCGGCGGCACCGCGCCAGCGCGCCCGCGTCGATCAGTGGATCGACTGGCAGGCGGCCGATCTGAATCCCGCATGGCGCTATCCATTCATGTCGCTGGTGCGCCGCGCACCGGGCTACGACAATCCAGCCACGCTAGACACCAGTGTGCAGCGCTGGTGTGACCTCATGACCGTACTCGACCAGCAACTGCGAGCCACCCAAGCCTTCGTCTGTGGCGAGACGTTCACGCTCGCAGACGTCCCCATCGGCTTATCGGTGCACCGCTGGTTCAGCACCCCCATCGAGCATCCGCCGCTGGACGCCGTGACGGCTTACTACGACCGGCTATCACAACGGGAAGGCTTTCGCCTGTACGGACGAAACGGCACGCCATGAAAGGCAATGAAAGGGACCGGAAGGCTATGAACTTTGAGAGGCCGGGAAACTGGCACAGACACGCCACTTGTTGTAGATTTCGTTTCAACAGACAGAACCATCGGAGTTCTGCACCGGATCATTAGGATTGCTGAAAGGAACGACCATGAGAATCGACAGTGGCCTGAGTTATCTGGGCGCCAACGGCACGCAGTCTCCCGCAGCCGCGAAGCGCACCGACGCCTCTTTCGCAGCGGCACTCGCTGCCACGACGCAATCGCCGACACACATCAGCAGCACGCCGTCGCAGAAAACCGCAGAGTCCAAGCAGACTGACTTTACGAGCATGACCCGGCAACAGATGCGCGACTGGGTCAACACGCAGATTCAAAGCGGGCAGATGTCGCTCGACGACAGCGCGCCGTTGATGGCCATGACGATGAAGATTTCCGTCGACACGGGTATCGAAGTCCCGGCCGGCAGCGATGCCGAGCAGATCGACTTCACCAGCCGGGCCCGTCAGGGGATTGCCGCCGCCCTGTCGCGCAACGAACCCGAGAATGCCAAGCGCTTGCAGGTCGCGCTCGACCTCCTGCTCAAGCATCAGGGCGAGACGTTCGGCGTGAATACCCACGCCTGACGCTTCGTTTTTCGCCCGCTTCCGTCGCCCCGCCCCCGGTAGAGCGCTCCGTTGGCGGCCCACACGGCTGTCATTTCTTTGTAATCCCTGTGCAAGCCCGGTGTGGGAGGCGGCTCCCTAGACTGGCATCGCGTGATCGGAAATCCGATCAAGCCCGTGCCACGCTTCAGGAGCCAACCCCATGCCGTACGCCGTCCGTTCTCTCATTGCCCAGTCTGCCGCTGCCCTCGCCTTGCTCGCGGGTGCTGCCGTCCCCGCCTTCGCCGCCCCCGCCGCTGCCCCCATCAAGAACATCGTGCTGGTGCACGGTGCGTTTGTCGGCGGTGCGGGCTGGCGCCCTGTCTACGACATCCTCGTCAAAGACGGTTACCACGTCACGCTGGTGCAAGAGCCGCTCACCTCGTTTGCAGAAGACGTGAGCGCCACCAAGCGCGTACTCGACACGCTCGACGGCCCGGCCGTGCTCGTGGGCCACAGCTACGGCGGTGCCATCATCACCGAAGCGGGCAACGACGCCCACGTCAAGGCGCTGGTCTACATCGCCGCGCATGCCCTCGATACCGGCGAGACTGAAGCCAGCAACGGCAAGAAGTATCCGAATGCCACCAAAGCGGTCGTCAAGACGGCCGACAACTACCTGTACCTGAACCCGGCTGACTATCCGGCGGACTTCGCCGCCGACCTGCCGCGCGCGCAGGCCGAATTCGAAGCCCATGCGCAGATGCCGACGTCGGCGTCCGTTTTCACCGCGAACATTCCCGACCCGGCGTGGAAGACCAAGCCGAGCTGGTACATGGTCGCCAAGGCCGACCGCATCATCAATCCGGATCTGGAACGTATGTATGCCGCCCGCGCGCATGCGCACACGGTAGAAATCGACGGCGCCAGCCATTCGGTCTACGAGTCGCATCCGAAGGAAGTCGCCGCACTTATCGAACAGGCTGCTGAACACGCCGGGGAGTGAGTTTCCGTTCACCTGAGCGCCGCAGGCCACACCTCGCCAAAACGGCTATGCTGTGGCCAGCGGCCCGCCGGCATCACCGCGTGCCGCCACGCCACCGCTTCGCCTCCACGCCACTACGCCACTACTTACGCCGCGACATCATGCGAATTCTTGTCATCGAAGACGAAGCCAAGACGGGTGACTACCTGCGTAACGGGCTGACCGAAGCGGGCTATGTCGTGGATATCGCGACCGACGGCATCGATGGTTTGCATCTCGCCACCGAGACTGCCTACGACCTGATTCTGCTCGACGTGATGATGCCCGCGATGGACGGCTGGACCGTCATGCGCAAACTCGGCGAACGCTCACGCACGCCGGTGCTGTTCCTGAGTGCGCGCGGCACGCTCGAAGACCGCCTCAAAGGGCTGGATCTCGGTGCCGACGATTACCTCGTCAAGCCCTTTTCGTTCGCCGAATTGCTCGCCCGCATCCGCATCATCCTGCGGCGCGGCCAACCGCAGGCGAGTGACGACGCACTTGTCGTCGGCGACCTGCGCATCGACGTCTCGCGCCGCCGTGTCGAGCGCGGCGGCACACGCATCACACTCACCCCCAAGGAATTCGCGTTGATGCGGTTCTTTGCCGAGCATCAGGGCGAAGTGCTGTCTCGCACCCTGATCGCGTCGCGCGTGTGGGACATGAATTTCGACAGCGACACCAATGTCGTCGATGTGGCGGTGCGCCGCCTTCGCCAGAAGATCGACGATCCGTTTTCGACCCGGCTCATTCATACGGTGCACGGTGTGGGCTATCGCTGCGAAAGCGAGTCGTGAGGCACCCCCCGATGCCAAACGCCAAGCGCCTCACCCTCTCCACCCGGCTCGCGTTGTCATTCGCGTTGCTCGCCTTCATCGCAACGGCGGGTGTCGGCTTCATGCTGAACTGGAAGCTCGAAGCGCAGTTGAGCGTGCGCGACGACGGCGCCCTCGTCACGCGCGTGGATCAACTGCGCACGCTGATGCAGGATGTGGACGCGCACGATCTCATTCGTGACAAGCCGCACCTGTTCGCCAATATGCTCGGCAACACCGAGTCATTACTGGTGGTCGGCTATCCGGGGGAAGCGCCGCTCATCAACGTCAACCCGGGGCATTCGCCGGTGCCCGCCATGCAACCGGTCGCGGCCGACGCGCCGCTCACACTGGCCGCCGTACGCCACACGACGATGCCCGATGGCACGCCGTTCATCTACGTCGCAGCGGCTGCGCACGGCGTCACGGGGCAGCGCGATTTGCAGATCGTCTCCGGCCGGTTGATGACAGAGCGAACGCAAATGCTGCACGACTATCGCCGCCAGATCGTGCTCTTCGCACTCGTTGGCGCTGTGCTCGCTGCCATGCTCGCGTTTGCGCTCGCCCGCTATGGCTTGCGGCCGTTGCGACGCCTTGCCGCGCAAACTGCTGCCATTGGTATCGGCACGCTTTCCACCCGCATCGAGCGGCACAATGCGCCGCCCGAACTCGATCCGCTGGTCGATGCCTTCAACGCCATGCTCGACCGGCTGGAGCGCGGCTTCACGCAGTTGAAGCAGGTCTCAGCCGACATGGCGCACGACCTGCGCACGCCGATTGCCAACCTGCTCGGCCAGACGGAAGTGGGATTGCGTCAGACGCGTGAGCCCGCCTATTACCAGCAACTGCTCGGCTCGAATTTTGAAGAGTTGCAGCGCTTGTCGAAGATGATCGACAACATGCTGTTTCTGGCGCGCGCAGAGCACGCCGACCATGCCATCGATCGGCAGTGCGTCGCACTCTCGGAAGAGCTGCCGCGTCTGGCGGAATACTTCGAAGGTCTGGCAGACGAACGTGGCATTCGTATGGAATGGCAAGGCGACGCGCATGTGCTCGCCGACGCCCAACTGCTGCGCCGTGCACTCGCCAACCTGATCGTCAACGCTATTCGATACGCCGACGCGGATACCGTCGTGCGCATCGGTGCCGAACAACACAAGGGTTCGACCGCATTGCACGTCGAGAGCTACGGCCCGACCATCGACGCCGCACATCGCGAGCGGCTGTTCGACCGGTTCTATCGTACCGACGCTGCCCGCCACCAGCCGTCCGGATCGAATGGACTCGGGTTGTCGATCGTGCGCAGCATCATGCAGTTGCACGGCGGCACGTGGGCCGTGCACAGCGAGGCGGGCGTGACGCGGTTTACGCTGATGTTCCCAGACGCATAAGCGCGCGCGCCCTCCTCATCACGCAGACTCGGCCATCGTTTCGCGCATCACCTGTGCGAGCGCAATAACGCCCGCTTCGATGTGTTCCGAACGGATCGATGAGAAGCCGAGCCGGAACATATTGCGCGGCGGCGCATCGCCCATGAAGAACACGTCGCCCGGCTCGATCAGAATGCCGCGCGCCTTGGCACGCAGCGCGAGCAGGTTTGCATTCAATCCCTCGGGACCACGCACCCAGCAAGAAGCGCCGCCTTTCACCCGCACGAACGTTGCCTCAGGCATGTGCGCACTCAAGGCTGCGGTCAGCACCTCGGCACGCTTGGCATAGGTATCGGCCAGACGCCGCAGCAGCGCGTCGTGATGCCCCAGCGCGAGGAACATCGAAAACGAGCGCTGAATGAACGCCGACGGGTGGCGAATCATCAGACGACGCAGCGCGCGCAACTCGGCCACAAGCGCCGCCGGCGCCACGATATAGCCGAGCCGCAGCCCCGGCGCGAACGACTTCGACAGGCTGCCGATGTAGATCACGCGATCGCTGCGATCCAGACTCTTCAACGCCGGAATCGGAATGTCCGAATAGCTGTTCTCGCTCTCGTAGTCGTCCTCGATCAGCACGAAGTCTTCGGTTTCCGCACGCCGCAGCAGTGCCTCGCGATGGGCGAGCGGCATCGTCGTCGTGGTAGGACACTGATGCGAGGGGGTGACATAGACGTAGTCGCACTGCGACAGATTGTCATCGACCGGCACGCCGAACTCGTCGACCGGCAAGCCGATCAGCTTCGGCGTGCGTATCGCGAAAATATTGCGCGCGTCGGGATAACCGGGGTCTTCGATGCCGACCGTCGTGCGCGCACCGACCAACAGGTCGGCCAGCAGGTACAGCGCCTGCTGCGCGCCATTGGTCAGTACGATCTCGTCCGCATCGGCCCACACGCCGCGACGCGGCAACACGCGAGTACGGATCTGCTGAATCAGCGTCTCGTCGTCGCGCGCAATCATGTCGGGCGCCCAGTCGCGAATCTCCATGATGGTGAGCGCCTTCTGACAGCACTCGCGCCAGTCGGCCGTCGGGAACATCGTGGGGTCGAACTGCCCGTAAATAAACGGGTACTGATACTGCTGCCAGTCGATGGGCTTGACGATGTTGCGCTGCCCCGATGGGCGAACCACGTACCGCCCCTCCCAATCGGGCGTCAGCGGGTCAAGCGGTGCGATGGTGCCAGCGGCGGCGCCCGCAGGCGTATCCCCTGCGCTACCGGCCGCATTGCGTGCGCTTGCACTCGCCGCCTCTCGCGATTCGGCACTTTGCGTGCCGACGCGCGGCGCAAGGATATCGCCATTGACGAAGTAACCGCGCCGCTCCCGCGCGATCAGATACCCCTCGTCGACCAATTGCTGATACGCCAGCACCACAGTGTTGCGCGCCACGCCCAGCCCTTCGGCCAACTCGCGCGACGACGGCACCGCAGCGCCGCGCATGAGCCGCTCGTCGAGAATCGCCGACACCAGCATCTGGCGGATCTGACTTTGCAAACTCATGCCGGCACGCGCCGACACCAGAAACAACTGGTTCCACATTGCCGCAGAAATCCGGCTCGACATCGCGTCCCCTTTCTTATTGATACTTCCAGAGCGTCAATTATTACTCATGGGACGGTGACGTTAATTCCGAATTCGGGTTTATCCGCAGTTTGGCTCCATCGCGTCCGATTCCAGCATTCATGCGGGTTAGCGGCCGATTCCGACCAAACGGAGCCAGTTGGCATCATCAAATGCGGCCAACTGGCTCTAACGAACAAAAATACGCGCGGCAATGATGCACTCACCTGACGCGGATTCGTAACCCTTACTGCGTCAACCCGAAAGTGTTCCACCGACAACCTATCGATTAGAGGTGAACCATGAATGGACTTCCGAACCGGCTGCGACGCGTCTTCGCCGCCACGGCGTTGGCGGCAGCAGCGCTGCCTGGGGTATTGGCACTCGGGCTGGCGGCACCGGCCACTGCGCAAGCGCAGGAGAAGGAGGTCACGATCGCTTACCAGCAGATCGTCGATCCGTGGCTGGTAGCGATGGCCAGCGGCGAGTTCGAGAAGACCACGGGTTACAAGATTCACTGGCGCCAGTTCGAATCGGGCGCGAAAGTCGCTACGGCGCTCGCCTCGGGTGACATCAAGATCGGCGTGCTCGGCTCCAGCCCGATGGCGGCAGCCGTCTCGCAGGGGCTGGATCTGCAACTGTTCTGGATCCTCGACGACATCAATCAGGCCGAGGCGATGGTCGTGCGCAATGCGTCGAACATCAAGACGCCGGCCGACCTCAAGGGCAAGAAGATCGGCGTGCCGTTCGTCTCGACCACCCACTACCACACGATGTTTGCCTTGCAGCAATGGGGCATCAAGCCGACGGAAGTCCAAGTGCTCAACATGCAGCCGAACCAGATCGTGGCGGCGTGGGAGCGTGGCGACATCGATGCCGCCTACGTGTGGGACCCTGCGCTCGCACAGATCAAGCAGACCGGCCACGTGCTCATCACCTCGGGCGAGTTGTCGAAGCAAGGCAAGCCGACGTTTGACGGTATTGCGGTTGACCGCAAGTGGGGCGAGGCCAACGCCGACTTCATGGCGAAGTTCGTGAAGGTGATTGCCGCCGCGGACGCGTCCTACCGCCAGAATCAGGCGGCATGGACGGCCACGTCGCCGCAGGTCAAAGCCATCGTGAAGACGATTGGCGGCAAGCCGGAAGACGTGCCGGGTGCGCTCTCGCTCTATGCCTACCCGTCGGCGCAGCAGCAAGCGTCGGCCGAATGGCTGGGCGGCGGCAAGAGCAGCCGTGCCGCCAAGGCACTCAAGGACACCGCCGAGTTCCTCAAGAGCCAGCAGAAGATCAACGAGGTCAAGCCCGACTACACGACGTACGTCACGTCGCGTTACGTCGACGCCGCGCTCAACCTGAAGTAAGCCGTGCCGGGGCCGCCACGCCCAGCGCGCGGCAGCCCCTCCCCGATCGATGGATCGACAGGAGAAGGGCTTCATGGAACAACTCATCGTCAACGACGTCAGCGTCGTCTACCCCGGCCGGCGCGCTGGCGAGCAAGTGCAGGCGCTCGCCCACGTCAATCTGACCATCGCGCCGCGCGACTTCGTGGTGGCGCTCGGCGCGTCGGGATGTGGCAAGACCACGCTGCTCAGCCTGATGGCCGGTTTCATCGCGCCGACGTCCGGCGAACTGCTGCTCGGCGACGCCCCCATCGAAGGCCCGGGTGCCGACCGCGGCGTGGTGTTCCAGAAACATGCGCTGCTGCCGTGGCTCAACGTCATGGAGAACACCGAGTTCGGCCTGAAGCTGCAAGGCGTGCCCAAGCAGGAGCGACGCGCCCGGGCGGCGCGCAATCTGGCGCTCGTGGGCTTGCAGGACTTCCACAACCACATGATTTACCAGCTCTCGGGCGGCATGCAGCAGCGCGTGGGTATTGCACGCGCACTTACCTGTAATCCGTCAATGCTGCTGATGGACGAGCCGATGGCTGCGCTCGACGCCCTCACGCGCGAAACCATTCAGGAGCTGCTGCTCGATGTGTGGCGCGAGACCGGCAAGATGATTTTCTTCATCACGCACAGCGTGGAAGAAGCGCTGTTCCTCGCCAGCCGCCTGATCGTCATGTCGCCCCGCCCGGGGCGCATCACGCATACCTACGAACTCGACTTCAACCAGCGCTATCTCGAATGCCGAGATGCGCGCGCGATCAAGTCGAGCCCGGATTTCATCGAGATGCGCGAGACCGTCCTCAGCATCATTTATGGCGACGAACGTGCCGGCCAGACCTCAGCGTCCGGTGCCAGTGCGGTCGCCGCCTGACCCAGCGCCGGAGCCGTTGCCATCATGATGACCAAACCCGTTGCTACCAGCCCGGCGCACGCGCCGGTCTCACCCACCGCAGCCGCCACGCCGAGCCCGCGCGCACGGCGCCAGCGTGGCCCCATCGCCCGGCTGTTTGCGCCGCGCCCCGTCAAGGCCGGTGAATCGTTCGGCGCACCGGGGCAAGGGCCCAGCCTGCTGATCAGCGTCGTCACCGTCGTGGCGTTACTGCTGGTGTGGGTTGCCATTACCTCGTCGGGCATGATCAAGCCGCTGTTTCTGCCGGGTCCGCGTGCCATCGTCGAGAAATTCATTCAGGTCTCGACCGAAGGTTTCGCTGGCTCCACGCTCTGGCAGCACACGCTCGCGAGCCTGTATCGCGTATTCGGCGCGTTCGCGCTGGCGTGTGTCACGGCGATTCCGGTCGGCATTCTGATGGGCGTGTCGCGCATCGGGCGCGGCGTGTTCGATCCGCCCATCGAGTTCTATCGCCCGTTGCCCCCGCTGGCGTACCTGCCGCTCGTGATCATCTGGTTCGGCATCGGCGAGTTTTCCAAAGTGTTCCTCATCTATCTGGCGATCTTTGCCCCGCTCGCGATTGCTGCGCGTGCGGGCGTGCGATCGGTCTCGATGGAACAGATTCACGCGGCGTATTCGATGGGCGCCTCGCCGCGCCAGATCGTCATGCACGTGATTGTGAAGTCTGCGTTGCCGGAGATCTTTACCGGCATGCGCATCGGCATCGGCGTGGGCTGGACCACGCTGGTGGCTGCCGAAATGGTGGCGGCATCCAGCGGCCTCGGTTTCATGGTGCTCAACGCCGCAGAGTTTCTCGCGTCGGACATCGTGATCATGGGGATCATCGTGATCGGTTTCTTCGCCTTCGGCTTCGATCTGATCATGCGTTATCTCGAGCGTGTGCTCGTGCCCTGGAAAGGCAAGGTGTAAGCGGCTCAGCAGTCTGTGGTCATTAGATAAGGCGCAGGGCGGCTCCCCCGGCCGCACCTGACGCCCAACGTGTATTCAGGAGGTTGTGTGGCAGTCGAGACATTGCAACGCGGGCACCTTGCCCGCGAGCGGCATTTCGCCACGTCCCCCCGTAATTTCCATTCCCCCGAGTTCTCCCCGTCTTCCCTGCATTCCCTGTGCTACCCCGACAACGTCCGTGCTTTCGTCGCGCACGGCTGCGCCAGCGTACCCGTACCTTGCATGGGAGGTCGCCATGGCCGGTCATGACAATGGTGCCAAGCTGCATTCAAGCCTGAAGCAGCGCCACATGAGCATGATTGCGCTTGGCGGCGTGATCGGTGCGGGTCTGTTCGTCGGCAGCGGTGTGGTCGTGCATGCGGCCGGTCCTGCGGCGGTGCTGTCGTTTCTGATCACCGGTGCGCTGGTCGTGCTGGTGATGCGCATGCTGGGTGAGATGGCGTGCGCATTGCCCGCCGTCGGTTCGTTCTACGAGTACGCCCGCCTCGCGTGGGACGACAAGCCCGTGGGCGGTGAACTGGCCGGGTTTCTGACCGGCTGGATGTACTGGTACTTCTGGGTGATCGTGGTGGCCGTCGAAGCCGTGGCGGGCGCCAACCTGATTCAGTTCTGGCTGCCGGATATTCCCGCGTGGGCCATCAGCCTCGTGCTGCTCGTCGTGCTCACGCTGACCAACCTCGTGTCGGTGGCCTCGTACGGCGAGTTCGAATTCTGGTTCGCCTCGATCAAGGTGGCCGCCATCGTCGTGTTCCTGTTCCTCGGCGGGTTGTTCGTGTTCGGCATGTGGCCGGGCGCGGTTGCCAGCACCGGCAATCTGCTCTCGCATGGCGGGTTCATGCCGAATGGCATCGGTCCGGTGATGGCCGGGGCGGTCGCGGCGACAGGCTTCTACTTCGGTGCCGAAATCGTCACGATCGCGGCGGCAGAAGCGGCCGAGCCGCAACAGGCCGTTGCGCGTGCGACGAATTCCGTGATCGGACGCGTGCTGTTCTTCTACATCGGCTCGATCCTGCTCGTCGTGATGCTCGTACCTTGGAACTCGGCGGGCATGGCCACGCCGTATGTGAGCGCGCTCGAAGCAATGCGCATCCCGGCAGCGGCCCACATCATGAACGCTGTGGTGCTGACCGCCGTGCTCTCGGCGCTGAACTCCGGCCTGTACGCGTCGTCGCGCATGTTGTTCGCGCTGACGCGTCGTGGCGATGCGCCCCGCTCGCTGGCCAAGCTCAATTCACGAGGCGTGCCGGTTCGGGCGATTCTCGTGGGCACGTTGTTCGGCTACGCTGCGGTGGTGATGTCCTACGTGTCGCCGGATACCGTGTTCGCATTCCTCGTGAACTCGTACGGCACGGTGGCCATCTTCGTCTACGTGTTGATCGCGTTCTCGCAGTTGCGACTGCGCAAGCGTCTTGAACGTGAAGCCCCGGGCAAGCTCAAGGTGCGCATGTGGTGCTTCCCGTACCTGACTTGGGTGGCGATCATCGGCATGTTGTCGATCGTGGGCGCGATGGCGTTCATCCCCGATCAGCGCACGCCGCTCGCGCTGGGCATTGTCAGCCTGACGGTGCTGCTCGTGGCGTTCACGGTGCGTTCGATCTGGCGCAAACTGCGCTCGCCGGACCCCGGTTACGAAATCTGATTCATCGCGATAGCGTGATCGAATAACGACGCCGGCCGCAGACTTCTGCGGCCGGTGTCGTTTTGGAAGGGAAGATCAGGCGAATGAGGTGTGAACGCCGAGACGGGTTGGCGGCGTCAGTGGCAGGCCGAATGCAGTGCTTGAGAGAGCAGACGCTGCTCGTCGTCGGAGAAGATGCCGATGAGCACGATCACCGACGTTTGCGAGGGAAGATCCGGGCGCCGGGTGAGCATCGAGCGACGCCCCACGACATGCAGTTCGCTCATCTGGCCCGGTTGCAGAGAGACAAAGCCCTTGGCGCGCCAAAGCTGGCCCGGATACATCGCCAACGCCGCCTTCAGACGAGTGCGGTCGAACACTTCAGACGTTTCCACGTTGAAACTGCGCAGCCCTGCTGGCAATGCGCGCGACGGCGCACGCAGGGGGCGCGCCGGAAAGTCGCCCGACAACGCGATTTCGTCATCGGGAAACAGGATCGCCGTCGGCACGACACCGTTCTCTGCCGTCACGACTACCTGAGTCGCGCCCAGCGAGGACAGCCGGTTGCGCGCGGCGCGCAGCTTGTCTTCCCCCACGAGGTCGATCTTGGTGAGTACCAGCGTGCTGGCCGCTTCGATCTGCCGCCGTGCAATATCGCCGACGTAACGATCGTCGAGTACGTCATCGATGCCGTCGACATCCACGGCAACCACAATGCCGTGCAGTCGGAATGCCCGGCCGAGCATGCCGACCTGAGCAATGCGCACCGGGTCGGAGACGCCACTCGCTTCGATCACCAGCAAGTCGGGGCGCTCGGCACGTTCACTGAGCGCCAACAGCGTTTCCACCAGACGGCCGCCGATGGTGCAGCACACGCAGCCGTTTTCCAGCCCGATCACGTCGTCGCCACGCTCGCGAATGAGCGCGGCATCGACGTTGATCGAACCGAAGTCGTTGACGAGCACGGTCACACGCAAGCCGTCCGCATTGCGCAGCAGGGCGTTGATCAGTGTCGTCTTGCCGGCGCCAAGATAACCGCCGAGTACGATCATCGGAATCGGCGGGCGAAGTGTTCCGCTCCCCGGCGTCATGACGGTATCCATCACGCCGGGGAGCGGAACACCTCGCCGCCCAGCACCGTGCCCCAGACCGGCATTTGCCGCAGGTCGTCGATCGGCACCTCGTACGGATCGGCATCGAGCACCGCGAAGTCCGCGTACTTGCCGACTTCGATGCTGCCGATCAGATGGTCCATACCGAGCGAGAACGCGGCGCCCAACGTCACGGCACGCAACGCGTCGGCCACGGGCAAGCGAAGCGATTCACCGAGAATGCGGCCCGAGGACGTCTCGCGCTTGGTCGCACACCACGCGGTGAACAGCGGATTGAGTTGCGTGATCGGTGCGTCCGAATGCAGCGCAAACGGCAGACCGAGTTGTCGCGCGATCTCAGCGGCGTCCATGCGGTTTGCGCGATCTGGCCCCATCGTCTGCTGGTAGTGCGCGTCGCCCCAGTAGTACACGTGATTGGCGAAGAAGTTCACGCACATGCCCAGCCGTTGTGCGCGGGTGAGCTGCGCAACATCGGCCATCTGGCAATGTTGCAGTGTGTGACGATGATCCACACGCGGGTGGCGCGCCAGCAGCGTTTCGATGGCGTCGAGCACCACGTCGGTCGCTTCGTCGCCGTTCGTATGGATATGCAGTTGCAGACCTGCCGCATGGAACGGCATGAACGTGTCGACCAGTTGCGACGGCGGAATCAACCAGAGGCCGTTCGGCTTGCCGTTGAAATACCCCGGCCAGCGCACGCGCGCCGTAAAGCCCTGAATCGAGCCATCGACGATGAACTTCACCGGTCCGTAATGCAGTTTGTCGGTGTTGCCTTCGCGCGCATTCAGGACACGTTCCGGTCCGCCTTCCGGGCAACGTTGCGGCGCGAAGGCGGGCACGATGCGAATCGGATAAGCGGGGTCGGCCGTGATCTCGTGCAGATTGGCGTTACCGGTCTCGGTCAGGTCGTTGACGAGGTCGGTCGCCGTCGTCACCCCGGCAAGCTGCGCCACGCGTCCGAAATTCCAGATAGCGCGCGGGCTCTCGCTGGCAGCAATCGACAAGCCTTCGCCGATCACGCGGTACACAGGGAACATCGCGGCGAATTCCTGCAACTCGCCCGTCGGCTCGCCATCGGCGCCCATCACGACACCTTCGACATCGGTGTCGCCGTCGATGCCCGCAAGCTCAAGCATCGGCGTGTTCACATTCATCAGATGCACGCTGGCGTGCAGAATCGCGATGGGACGCGTGATCGAAATCGTATCGAGATCGCGCGCCACGAGCGGCGTGTCTTCGAAGAAGATCGGATCGTAGCCCCAAGCGAGCAACGGCTTGTGATTGTCGGTCAGCTTGCGCTCAGCTTCACGCAACCTGTCGATGACGGCGGCGGGCGTCTTCAACCCCTCCCACAAGTAGCCGTCTGGACCGCGCCGGTCGTAATAGCCCACATAGACGGCGTCCCACATCGCGCCTTCCATCAGGTGGCAATGCCCCTCGACCAGACCGGGCATCAGCACCTTGTCGCGCAACGTCTCGTCGGGGGCGGCGTCGGTCCAGCGGCGCATGTCGTCCAAACCGCCGACCGCGAGAATCTTGCCGTCGCACACGGCCACGTGCGTCGCGACCGGTTGCGCCGGGTTCATCGTCAGAATCTTGCGCGCGGCAAAAACACGCACGTCGCTCCGTGATACCGCCTTGTTGTCTCTGTCTGTCATTTCTACTTCTTGTAGGTGGAAAGCGTGCCCACGGCGGGGCCCATCGAACGCTCACGGCTGCCGCCGAGCATCAGGTGCAACACGGCCATCACCACCACGTTGACGATCAGGCAGATCAGTCCGAGGTTCACGCCGCCGAGGTCCGGGTTCTTGAAGTAAAGCACGAGCGCCAGCCCTTGTCCTGCCAGCACACCGGCCGCGACCGCCGATGCCCGCACCCGCAGACGAAACACTACGGCGATCACACCGGGCAGAAACTGCGTCACGCCGTAGTACGCCATGTTGATAAGCGTGAGCATCAGGTTTGGCGTGAGCAGCGTCAGCACGATGGAGCCCAGCAGATACAGCACGATCACGACCTTGGAACTGGCCTTCTGCCGATGCTCGGGCATGCCGGACAGGATGTTGCGCGTGACGATCGGCCCCAAGGCGAGACAGATGCCAGCCAGCACCAGCAACCCGGAGAGTGCCGCGCCCGCAGCCACCAACCCCACGAGCCACGACGGCAGCAGTTGCGTCACGGCGGCGAAGAACGCCTCGTTGGGCGAGCTCAGCGTAATGTTCTGACTGATGGCGTAATACGACGCCAGCACCAGAAACGGATACATCAGCATGTAGAGCGGCATGGCGACCTGCGTGCGGCGGATCGTACTGGCGCTCTTCGCCGTAAAGAAGTTCTGCACGCCAAATGGCATCACGTACATGCCGAGCGACTGGAACACGATTGTCGTCATCGCGAACGTCAGTTGCTGCGTGCTCATCGCATTGCTCACGTGCTGACTGGCGGCCTGAAACACAGGCGTCACGCCCGCTTCCCACGCCACGGCCACGCCGGTGATCACGATGGCCGCGACCATCAGGATGTCTTTGAGCACGGCGATGTAAGCCGACGCACGCACCCCGGCAATCGCAATGTAGATGAACGCGAGCAGCGCCGAGAACGAAATCAGCCAGAGCGGCTGGAAGTTCCAGCCCAAGCTCTTGAGTGCGGCGACCAGTCCGGTGAACTGCAACTGGCCCCAAGGCAGCAGGAACACGATGGCGGTCACCGCCACCACCAATTCGAGAAAGCGGCTGTTGAAGTGCCCCTTGAACAGATCGGGCAGCGTGATCGCGTTGTAGCGCTTGCCGGCGTCCCAGATTTTCGGCCCGAGAAAATAGCCGATCGGGTAGGCCAGCAGGATGTAGCCAAGGAACCAGACGCCGTACGTCGGCCCTTTGGCGTAGATGCCGCCCGGAAACCCGACCATCGTGCCGATGCTGTAGATCTCGCCGGCCGCGAGAAAGAACACGAGCCATGCGCCGAACTGGCGCGATGCGACGAAGAAGTCGTGCATGCTCTGCGGCCCGCGGCCGCCGCGCGCTCGCAATGCGAGATAGACCGACAACAGAATGAAGCCGGCAAAAATGAGGGTGGCCATCGAGGTAATCTCCGAAAGGCGCGTAACGAAGGGGGAACGGCTAGCGCGCGAGGGCGCAGACGAAAGTGGGCGTAAGTGGACGTTTGCAGAACTCGGGGCTTAAGCGGGTTCTTCAACCTGATGGCGGTCGAACAGCATCCAGCACAGATAGAGACAGCCCGAGGTCAGTACGAACCACAAGAAGATCCAGCCGTAGATGAACGGCACGCCGAGCACATAGCGGTCGACGGAGGCCGCCCACGGTAAGAGCCCGACGACGCCGAGGTACGGCAAACCAAGTCCAATGAGCAATCTGAGCATGTCCTGTCTCCGGCACGCGACACGTTGTTCGGCAGGTGTACCAGCACGGCTGGCCACCTATTTGTCTGGCCCAGTATCTACAGCCAAAAATCACGACGTTTAGAGCCACATCGCAGGAACGTGTGGTGCCAGTCACGTGATTTTGGTGGACCACTGACGACGCGTCGCGGTTGTGCCGACGGTGCTTTTCGCTGGCACCATCACAAAGCGCCGGTGGTACTAATGCGCGGAAATTGTTCTTGGCAGTATGGGCTCATTTCCTCAGGAGCCTACCGTGGGTACGATTGATTCCTTCGCGCTGGATCGTCGCTCCGAAGCTGCGCCGTACGATCCGCTTTACGATCCGCTAGTCTCGGCGAACCCGGGACTCGGCATGGATTACGCACCGACCTACTGGGTCGCCACCGCTGGCGATCCGCCCGAAGACGATGGCCCGCTGCCCGGCGATGCCGACGTCGATGTGGTCATCGTTGGCGCTGGCTTTACCGGCCTTGCCACGGCGCTATTCCTCGCTCGCGAACACGGCATCCGCGCGACCGTGCTCGAAGCCAACCGTACCTGCTGGGGCTGCACTAGCCGCAACGGCGGACAAGGCCAGAACGCCAGCGGACGTCTCTATCGTTCGCAGTGGATCGAGCGCTGGGGCAAAGAAACCGCACTGAAGCTCGACGCCGAAATTCGCGAAGGCTTCGACACCTTCAAATCGCTGGTCGCCGAAGTGCCCGCGTGCGATCCGCAACCGGGCGGCCATCTCTACATCGCGCACCGCGAGCGCAAGATGGACTTCCTGCGCAACGAAGCGAAGGTCATGCGCGACGTGTTCGGTTACGACACGCGCATCCTCTCGCGCGACGACGTGCGCGAACAGTATGTCGACGATCAGGAGAACTGCGGCGCGCTGCACGAGCCGGACGGCATCGGCGTGCATCCGCTCAAGCTCGCGTTCGGCTATCTGCGCATGGCGCGGGCGCTCGGCGCCCGAGTCCATCCGTCAACGCCGGTGCTCAGCGTCGAAACCATCAACGGCGTGCATCACGTGCGCACGCCGCGCGGGGTCGTACGCGCCAAGGCAGTGGCGTTCGCCACGGGCGGCTACACCCGCAACGACGTGACCAAGGCGTTGCGCGCGAAGATCATGCCGATTCTGTCGAACTCGCTCGTCACGCGCGTGCTTACGCCGGAAGAACTCGCGGCCACCAACTTCCGCACGCACGAAGTCATTACCGATACGCGCACGCTTCGCTATTACTACCGGCTGCTGCCCGACAACCGTTTGCAGATCGGCAGCCGCAGTTCGATCACCGGCGCCGATGCGCAAAATCCGAAACACATGGCCGTGCTCGTCGAGGGGCTGCATCGCAAATTCCCGGCGTTGCGCGGTATTCGCGTGGACTACTCGTGGTGGGGCTGGGTCGATGTCAGCCACGACATGATGCCGCGCGTCACCCAACCCGACCCGCGCCAGAGCCTGTTCTATGCGGTGGGCTATGGCGGCAACGGGGTGTCGTTCTCGGCGCACGCCGGACGCCGTCTCGCCCAGCGCATCGCCGGTGAGCGCGATCCGTCGTGGAGCCTGCCGATCTACGACTCGGCGCTGCAATACCCGAACGTGTTCGGCACCGTGCAATGGCAAGGCTTCGCGCCGTTCCGCCGTATCGGCCAGCGCTTTCTTTATCAGCGATACCACGCGCAGGACGAAGCGCGTTGACTCGCTGTGCGTTCTGCCTTATTGGCCTCACCTGATTCACCCGATTCATCTGAATCACTTGTTTTTGGACTGATCAATGACGACATCTAACGCCTCCGCCGACCTCCAGTTGCTGGCCTCGTTCAACGACGCCTGGAACCGGCACGACATCGACGCCCTCATGGCCTGCATGACCGACACGTGTGTGTTTCACGCCGTGGCGGGCCCCGACATGATGGGCCGCACCTTCGAGGGCCGCGAGGCGGTGCGCGCCGCCTTCCAATCGGCGTGGGAAAACTTCCCGGACGCCTCGTGGACCGAAGGCGACCACTTCGTGAACGGCAATCGCGGCGTATCCGAATCGACCTTTCGCGGCACCAAGGCCGACGGCACCCGTGTGGAAGCGCGCATGGTCGACGTGTTCACCCTGCGCGACGGCAAGATCGAAGTGAAGAACGCCTTCCGCAAGGATCGCCCGGCGTTCTGAGTGATGTCGGCAAGACCATGACACCTGTCAGCCACCCGGCGTTGCCCCCCCTTCGCGCGCGGCAGTTCACTCTGCCGGCCACCTGTTGCATGCGGGTGGCTGAAGGATTAGACGCCGGGTTCTTTGCCCCGCCTGCCGGGGCATTTTTTCTTTTTGCCGACGGCGTCTCGTCCCACTCGCCGTCTTTGTGCCAAACCGAACGTTACATTTTTCAATACAAAACATACCAATAAATAAAAATACAGATTGACCAGGGCGAATGAATCGCCTAGATTTCCACTTACGCAATGAAATCGGAATTATTTGTTCCGTTTATTTTTCACTGGAGACACCATGAACGCCAAAGACCCGGCTACGGCCACCCAGCAACTCACGGCCACCGACGCGGGCCCGCAGACCATGACGCCGTCTGAGGCGTTTGTCGAAACGATGGTCGCCAACGGCGTGAGCGAGATGTTCGGCATCATGGGCTCGGCCTTCATGGATGCGATGGATATCTTCGCGCCCGCAGGCATTCGTCTGATTCCGGTCGTGCACGAACAAGGCGCTGGCCACATGGCCGACGGCTACGCTCGCGTGTCGGGCCGTCATGGTGTCGTGATCGGCCAGAATGGCCCCGGCATCAGCAACTGCGTGACGGCAATTGCCGCCGCTTACTGGGCGCACAGCCCGGTCGTGATCGTCACGCCGGAAGCCGGCACGATGGGTATCGGTCTCGGCGGCTTTCAGGAAGCGAAGCAACTGCCGATGTTCCAGGAGTTCACGAAGTATCAGGGCCACGTGACGCATCCGGCCCGCATGGCCGAATTCACGGGCCGCTGCTTCGACCGCGCCATGGCTGAAATGGGCCCGACGCAACTCAACATCCCGCGTGACTATTTCTATGGCCAGATCAAGGCCGAGATTCCGCGTCCGCAACGTCTCGATCGTGGCGCAGGCGGCGACGAGCGTCTGAACGAAGCGGCCGAATTGCTGGCACAAGCCAAGTTCCCGGTGATCATCTCGGGCGGCGGTGTGGTCATGGCCGACGCCATCGAAGAATGCAAGGCACTCGCCGAGCGTCTGGGCGCACCGGTCGTCAACAGCTACCTGCACAACGATTCGTTCCCGGCCAATCATCCGCTGTGGTGCGGCCCGCTCGGCTATCAAGGCTCGAAGGCCGCGATGAAGCTGCTCGCACAGGCCGACGTCGTCGTCGCCCTCGGCTCGCGACTCGGACCGTTCGGCACGCTGCCGCAGCACGGCCTCGACTACTGGCCGAAGAACGCCAAGATCATCCAGATCGATGCCGATCACAAGATGCTCGGTCTCGTGAAGAAGATCTCGGTCGGGATCTGCGGCGATGCCAAGGCCGCCGCTATCGCCCTGTCGCAGCGTCTGGCCGAGCGCACACTCGCGTGCGATGCGACGCGTGGTTCGCGCGCCGATCAGATCGCGACGGAAAAGGCCGCGTGGGAGAAGGAACTCGACGAGTGGACCCACGAGCGCGATCCGTACAGCCTCGACATGATCGAAGAGCAGGCGAAGGAACGCACGTTCAACGGCGGCCACTATCTGCATCCGCGTCAGGTGCTGCGCGAACTCGAGAAGGCCATGCCGGAAGACGTGATGGTCTCGACCGACATCGGCAACATCAACTCGGTCGCGAACAGCTACCTGCGCTTTAACAAGCCGCGCAGCTTCTTCGCCGCCATGAGCTGGGGCAACTGCGGTTACGCGTTCCCGACGATTATCGGCGCGAAGGTTGCCGCACCGCATCGCCCGGCCGTGTCGTACGCCGGTGACGGCGCATGGGGCATGAGCTTGATGGAGACGCTGACGTGCGTGCGCCATAACATTCCGGTCACGGCCGTGGTGTTCCACAACCGTCAGTGGGGCGCGGAGAAGAAGAATCAGGTCGACTTCTACAACCGCCGCTTTGTGGCGGGAGAACTCGACAGCCCGAGCTTTGCCGGTATCGCCAAGGCGATGGGCGCCGAAGGCATCGTGGTCGATCGTCTGGAAGACGTGGGCCCGGCGCTCAAGAAGGCCATCGACATGCAGATGAATCACGGCAAGACGACCATCATCGAAATCATGTGTACCCGTGAGCTGGGCGATCCGTTCCGTCGCGATGCCCTCTCGAAGCCGGTGCGCACGCTCGACAAGTACAAGGACTACGTCTGATCGTCGTACGGTAGTTTTGCGCTGTATGCAGGGTGATAGCGCTCCCGGCTCTGTGGGTGCCGGGGGCGCTTTTTTTATTCCGCTCGCCACGTCGCCAAGACGGCGAGCTTCTGGGCTTTGACATCATGAAAGCCATGCACCGCATTCTCGACACGGCACGCAGCGCCCCCCAGCGCATCGTGCTGTGTGAATCGGAAGACCCCCGCGTGCTGGAAGCCGCCGCACGCGCCACGCGCGAAGGCATCGCCCGCATCGTGCTCGTCGGCGACATCAACAAGACGTTGCGTGCAGCAGACGCGGCCGGTGTCGATCTCGCCGGGATGGAAGTGATCGATCCGGCGACCTCACCGCTGGCGGATGAATTCGCGCAGACGTGGTTCGCCATGCGCGAAAAAAAGGGCATCACGCGCGAGCAAGCCGCCGCCGAAATGCGCACGCCGTTGGGCTTCGCCAACATGATGCTGCGTCTCGGTCATGCCGATGGCTCCGTGGCCGGCGCCGTCAACACCACGGCCGACGTGGTTCGCATGGCCATTCAACTGGTTGGCGTGCAGCCGTCGTTTCAACTCGTGTCGAGCTTCTTCCTGATGATGCTCTGCGAGCCGTTCCACACGATGAAGGGCGGTCTGATCTTTTCCGACTGCGCGCTCGTGGTCGATCCCGATGCCGCGCAACTGGCGCAAATTGCCATGGCCGCAGCCGACAGCGCACAAGCGTTGCTGATGGAGTCACCGCGCGTGGCGATGCTCTCGTTCTCCACCAGCGGCAGCGCCCGGCATGCGGCGGTCGACAAGGTGGTGGAAGCGACACGTCTCGTGAAAGCGGCTCGTCCGCAACTCGCGATCGATGGCGACGTTCAACTCGACGCGGCCATCGTCGCCGAGATTGCCCAACGCAAGGTCGCTCACTCGCAAGTGGAAGGCCACGCGAATACGCTGATCTTCCCGAGTCTCGACGCTGGCAACATCGGCTACAAGCTCGCAGAACGGATTGGCGGTGCCAAAGCTATCGGCCCGCTGCTGCAAGGGCTCAACCGCCCCGCCAACGATCTTTCGCGCGGCTGTAGCGCCGACGACATCTATTACGTCATCGGCGTCACCTGCGTGCAGGCGCAGGCCGCGCTGGCCCGGCTCGCCAACACCGCAGCGCCCGTCGTCGCATGACGGCATGACACTTCCCGCGATTCTTCCGCTGTTGCCGTTACTGTTGTTGCTCGGCTTTGCGACGTACTTTCAAACCGTGACCGGCTTCGGTCTGGGCATGATCGTGCTGGGCGGCGCGAGCGGCTTTGGGCTCGCCCCGGTCGCCAGCGTGGCCATCCTCGTGAGTCTGGTCACGCTCGTCAACAGCGCGCTGGCGCTGCCCGGCACATGGCATCACATCGACTGGCGGGCTGTGGGTGCCGCCACACTCGGCATCATCCCGTCGGTCGTCGTGGGCGTGCTGCTGTTCGACTATCTCAACGGCATGGCGTCGAACGTGCTGCATCTGCTGCTGGGCGCCGTCGTGCTTTACGGCGGCATCGGTGCGGCCTTGCGTCCAGCCCCCAAGCCAGAGCGCTCGGGCGACAAGGGTTTCTTCCTGAGTGGGATTTTCGGTGGCTTGCTGAGTGGGATGTTCGGCATTTCCGGGCCGCCGCTGATCTTCTATTTCTATCGGCAACCGCTCACGCTGGTGCAGATCCGCTGTGCGTTGATTCTGCTGTTTGCCGTGACCGCGTCGATCCGCACGGTCTACAGTGCGTTTGCCGGGCAGTTGCCCGCGCCGGTCTGGTGGCAGGCGGGGATGGCGCTCCCTGTGGTTGCACTGGCCACGCTGCTGGCCCGCCGGCATCCGCCGCCGCTCTCAGGCGTCGTGACGCGGCGAATCGCCTTCACGACGCTGATGCTGCTGGGCGCTCATCTGATGATCAGCGCCCTGCTCGCAATGATCTGATCAGTGCCCCCGGCGGCCACCGCTGCCGATCCACTCCACCAACTTCGAGAACATCGTCATGTCGGGCAGTGACGTGAGATCGAGCGCCAGTGCATTGCGGTAGTACGGGCTCAAATCGAGACCGACACCCAGCCCCAGCACCTCGACATCGCCACGCGCTTGCTGTTGCGCCACGACTTCACGCAGATGGTGATCGAGATAGTGTTCGTCGTTGACCTGATTGGTGGCGGCGTCCATCGGGCTGCCGTCGGAAATCACGATCAACAAGCGCCGGTTCGCCACGCGCGAGCGCAGACGCTCACAGGCCCATTCGACCGCTTCGCCATCGACACCTTCCCGAAACAGATCGGCCTTGAAGAGCGAGGCAATGTCGGTGCGCGCACGCCGCCAACTCGTCACCGCATCTTTGAAAATCAGATGCGACACTTCGTTCAAGCGCCCCGGAAACGGCGGCTTGCCGCGTGCGAGCCAGTCGGTGCGCGCGCGCCCGCCATTCCATGCGCCGGTGGTAAAGCCGAGGATTTCGTTGGTGACGCCGGCGGCATCGAGTGCGCGGGAGAGGACGTCCACGATCATGCCGACCGATTCGATCTGCGCCTTCATCGAACCCGAGCAATCGATCAGAAAACTCACCATCGACTCGGCAACGAGCGTGTGTTTCTCCAACCGGAAAATTCGGCGCTCCGCCGGTGAGCTGACGAGTTGTGCCAGCCGTCGCCCATCAATGCGCCCCTGCTCTTCGCCGAACGACCAGCCGTCACGTTGCGCGACGGCCAGCGCGGCTTTGAGCGCACGCGCGAGGCGCGGCACGTTGATGGCCTGTGCGACGATGCGCTCGTCCAACCGCTCGCGGAATTCCGCAAGCAGGGTACGGCGCACCAGCGCGCCCGCATAGACCTCGCGATCGTAGCGGTTCGTAAAGACGCGATAGCCCTGCTCCGACGCCTTCAATACGCGGCTGTCGCCGGAGTGCGCCAGCGTAATGCCGTCGTCTTCGCGTTCGTCGAAATCGAGAAACAGCGAGAACGCATTGCGCACGCCCTTCTGATCTTCATCTTCCTTGGGTTCGGCATCGTCGCGCTCGCCGCTCGCCGACCGGATCATGGCGGCGATCTCGGCGGCCAGTTCGCGCGCGTACACGGCAAACGCGGCCTGATCGGCACGTGTGCGCCGCATGCCCGCCAACGCGCCGCCGATGACAGGCGCAATCGCCATGCGGGTGGCTTCGATGAGACCTTCCGTCTCGTCGATCACCGGATAGCCCGTCAGCCGCGACCAACTCATCTGCGCGACGGTGTAGAGCAACAACCCCACATGACTGTCGGCCACCCCGGTTTCGTGCATCGCGCGCGACCACGCTTCGAAGCGCTCGCGCAGGTTGCTGGCGATGCCCGGCATGCCCGGTGGTACAAAGGTTTCGCAGCGCAGTTGTTCGAGCAGCTCGAACAACAGGCGCTCCAGCGGCGCGTCGGGGAGCAGGCTGCGATGCAACGCGGCATCGCTGTGACGCAAGCGCAATGCCGCGCCGTCGGCGGCCCCGCGCAACGAACGGAACGGATCGTGCGGCGTCGGCAACGTTTGCAGGTGCGGGGCATGCAACGGCAGCGGCCGCATGTTCCGGCACAGCCGCGCGCCGCTGTAGTGCAACGCGGCGTCGCCGGTGAGCGCTCGCACGGTGGCCGCGCACAGCGCTTCGCCGCGTGCGGCGCGCCGGGCGGCTTCGCGATCCGAGATCGTCATGACGCATCGGCCAGCAGCGAGCGCGTGCCGTCGTCGAGCGTCAGTTCGCGACCGAACGCGCGTTGGTAGTACTCGGCGACAATGGGCCGTTCCGCCTCGTCACACTTGTTGAGAAAGGTCAGGCGGAACGCCAGCCCTTCGTCGCGGAAGATGCCCACGTTCTCGGCCCAGTTGATGACCGTGCGCGGCGACATGAGGGTGGAGAGATCGCCGGTGGCAAAGCCCTTGCGGGTAAGTTCGGCCACGCTGACCATCGAGTCGATCAGCGTGCGCCCGGCGTCGGTGCCGAGCTCCGGCACCCGCGCCAGCACGATACCGGCCTCGTCTTCGCGCGACAGATAGTTGAGCGTGGCGACCACGTTCCAGCGGTCGATCTGCGCATGATTGAGCACCTGCGTGCCGTGATAGAGACCGTTCAGATTGCCGAGGCCTACGGTGTTCGTCGTCGCAAACATGCGGAACCCCGGGTGCGGATGAATCACGCGGTTCTGATCGAGCAGCGTGAACTTGCCGTCGCGCTCGAGAATGCGCTGGATCACGAACATCACGTCGGGGCGGCCGGCGTCGTACTCATCGAAGATCAGCGCCACTGGCCGTTGCAAAGCCCACGGCACGATGCCTTCCTGAAACTCGGTGACCTGATGGCCGTCGCGCACGACGATGGCGTCTTTGCCGACGAGATCGAGGCGGCTGATGTGACCGTCGAGATTCACGCGCACGCAAGGCCAGTTCAGACGCGCGGCCACCTGCTCGATATGCGTCGACTTGCCCGTGCCGTGCATGCCCTGCACCATCACGCGCCGGTTGTTCATGAAGCCCGCCAGAATGGCCAGCGTCACGTCCGCGTTGAAGCGATAGGCCGTATCGATCTCGGGCACGTGGTCGTCGCGCTCGCGATACGCAGGCACCTTCAGATCGACATCGATACCGAACACGCTGCGCGCGTCGATCAAGTGATCGGGTTGCGCAAACACGCGCTGACTTTGGGTTTCACTCTGGCTTTGCATCACGTCCGTCTCCTGTACCGCGCCGTCTGACCGTCATTTTCGGCATCATAGCGTTAACTATTTTTAGAAACAAATTGTTCCGAAAAATATAATTAACGATTGACGCTCGAGATAGCGTCGTCTACATTCGAGCGAACTGAAACGCATCGGACCCTGCCAATGCCGTTCGACAACCCGTTTGGGTACAATACCGCTGATCCATTTTCCGGAACGGCGCATATGAACGACGCAGCGACCAAGAGCGACTCCTCGGCGGACAGCAAGGCCGACACCCCGACCCTGCGGGCGTTCGCCTTACTGGAATATCTGGTGGCCGCCGACGCCCCGGTCTCGCTCGCCGACATGGCGCACGACATCCAGATGCCCAAGGCATCGTTGCACCGCATGCTCGGCTCGCTCGAAGCGGGCGGCCTCGTGATTCGCGAGCCCGGCCAGAAAAACGCCTATGTGATCGGCCCGCGTCTCGCGCAACTGAGTCTGGGCGTGATGATGCAGGCGGGTGCGCGACGCATGCGTCACGCGATTCTCGGCCGGCTCGTCGCCGACCTTGGCGAGACCTGCAACCTCACGATGCTCCACGAGACGGAAGTGCTCTATCTCGACCGCATGGAAGCGCCGTGGCCGCTGCGTCTCGATCTCAAGCCCGGCTCACACGTGCCTGCGCATAGCAGCGCCAGCGGCAAGTTGCTGCTCGCGATGATGCCGCGCGAACAGCGTGCCGCCCTGCTGCGTGCGATGAAGCTGCAACGCTTCACGCCCAACACGCTGACCGATCCCGAACTGCTCGAGAGCGAGCTCGACCGCATCGCCCACAAGGGCATTGCCGTCGATAACGAAGAGTTCGTGCTGGGGATCGCCTGCGTCGCAGCACCAGTGCTCAAGGAAGATGGGCAGTGCATCGCCGCCGTGGCCGTGCATGCGCCGGTGTCGCGCACGTCGCTCTCGAAAGCGATGGAATTCGTGCCGCGCTTGCAGGAAGCCGCCAAGGAACTCGCCAGTACGTTCTGATAGCGATGATGGGATGTCGGGGGCGCGAGGCTTGCGTTCCCTGCGCCCTGTTCAGCGTCTCAAACCTTCTCCGCTTCGCCCTTCTTTGCCAGCGCATCCTGCTTGCTCGTGCGCTGCCAGTCGAGTAGCGGCACCAACGCCGTCGCCGTCTCGCGCAGCGTCGGCACCAACCCCAGCAACTCCTCCAGCGTCACACGCGCCGTCGGGCCATGCACCGCCAGCACGGCACGCACGTGGCCGTCGTCAGGCGCGCGCACCGGCACCCCCACGGCCACCATGCCGCGCACGAATTCTTCGTTGTCGATACCGATGCCACGTGCCGCCAGCCGGTCGAGTTCGGCATCGAGCAGACTCACGTCCGTGATCGTGCGCGGTGTCATCCGCTTGAGCGTCAGGCGCGCGAGCACGGCACGCCGCTCGGCCGCCGGCATCTGCGACAGAAACAACTTACCGCTCGCCGTGCAATGCAACGGCACCCGCATGCCCGGATGCATCTGCATGCGTAGCGGCTCGTTGGTCTCCACTCGTTCGATGTAGAGCACCTCGTCGCCGTCGAGTGCCGTGAGATTGACGGTCTCGCCAACGCGATCGACCAGTCCGCGCAGCAGCGAGCGTGCGGCACGCGTGAAGTTGTTGTTCGCCAGTGTGACCAGCGCCAGACGCGCCGCCCGCGGCCCCAGCGACAACCCGCGCTCCGAGCCGCGCGAATCAGGCACATGTGCCACGTAGCCGCACAACTCCAGCGCTTCGATCAGCCGCATGAGCGTGGCTTTGGGGATCGACAGACGCGTCGCCAGTTGCGACAGCGTATAGGGCTGCCCGGCGATCGCCAGGCGCTCGATGATGGCCAGTGCCCGCAGGTTACGCGCCTCTTCGCTCGCGCGAATGTCCAGTTCGTCCAGCGTGCCTGTCTCGCGCATCGCGCCTCCTCGCACCCGACCATCAAAATAAAAGAAACAAAATATACCAATTATTTGACGATCATCAGCCCCGGGATTACCCCTGTCCGAGTGACATTCGACGACGACCGGGGACGCGACATCCCTCGCTTCAGCGCCGCCCTCCTCCCCTAGTGAAACCCCGCAGATGCGCCGCAGCAATTGCTTTGTTCTGAGACGTCATCGTCGAATTCCGTTTCAGTTTCCCGTTCTCCGCGTCTTTTCACTTGGCATTTCTCAGACGCTCGCCGACATTGAATCGAAACAATCCGAAACGAATCGTTTCATCCGGGCGCAGTGCACGGATGCGAACTCAGGCAGGAGACAGGCGGTATGGAACATGAGGTGGACTATCTGATCGTCGGCGCGGGCTCGGCAGGCTGCGTGCTCGCAAACCGGCTGAGCGCCGACCCCGCGAACAAGGTGTTGCTGCTCGAAGCGGGCGGACCGGATAGCAATCCGTGGATTCACATTCCCGTCGGCTACTTCAAGACGATGCACAACCCGGCGCTCGACTGGTGCTATCGCACCGAGGCCGACGAGAACGTTGCGAATCGTCAGATCGACTGGCCGCGCGGCAAAGTACTCGGCGGCTCCAGTTCGCTCAACGGGCTGCTTTATGTGCGCGGCCAGCGACAGGATTACGACCGCTGGGCCTCGCTCGGTAATCGCGGATGGCGCTATGCCGACGTGCTGCCCTACTTCAAGAAGTCGGAAGATCAGGAGCATGGCGCGAGCGAGTATCACGGTGCGGGCGGCCCGCTCAAGGTGTCTGACCTGCGACTGCGCCGCCCCATCGCCGATCACTTCATCGCCGCTGCGCAAGACATTGGCATTCCGTTCAACGCGGATTACAACGGCGCCACACAGGAAGGCGTGGGTTACTTCCAGCAGACGGCATTTCGCGGCTTTCGCTGGAGTACGGCAAAAGGGTTTCTGAAGCCCGCACGCGAGCGGCGCAATCTGATTGTCGAGACGCGCGCACAGACGTGTCGTGTGCTCTTCGACGGCAAGCGTGCGGTCGGTGTCGAGTATTTGCAGGATGGGCAGCGCAAGAAAGCCCGGGCACGTGTTGAGGTGATTCTCGCCGCCGGGGCCATCGGCTCGCCGCAGTTGTTGCAGAACTCGGGCGTGGGCCCGACCACGGTACTGGCGAAAGCGGGCGTCGCACTACGGCACGCGTTGCCGGGGGTCGGCCAGAATTTGCAAGATCACTTGCAAGTGCGCCTCGTCTTCAAGACGCGCGAGCGCACGCTGAACGACGAAGTGAACAACCCGTTGCGCAAGGCTCTCATCGGCCTGCAATACGCGTTCGCTCGCACCGGTCCGCTGACGCTGGCGGCCAGTCAGGTGACGATCTTCACGCGCTCACGCCCCGAGGTCGAGCGCCCCGATATCCAGTTCCACATGCAGCCGCTCTCGGCGGACAAGCCCGGCCAAGGCGCGCATCGGTTCTCGGCATTCACGTCGTCGGTCTGTCAGTTGCGTCCGCACAGCCGGGGCAGCGTGGAGATCGCCTCGAACGATCCGCTGCAATACCCGGCGATTCACGCCAACTACTTGTCGGACGCGCGCGACCATCAGGTTGTCATCGACGGCATCAAGGTGGCGCGCCGCATTGCCGCGGCGCCGTCGCTGGCACCGCACATCATCAGCGAATTCGTGCCGGGCGCGCAGTACCAGAGCGATGACGAATTGCTGCAAGCCGCGCGCCGCTACAGCCAGTCGATCTATCACCCCGCAGGCACCTGCAAGATGGGGCACGACCCCATGGCCGTGGTGGACGACCGGCTGCGCGTGCACGGTCTCGCCGGGCTGCGCGTGGTGGACGCCTCGATCATGCCCGAGCTGGTCTCGGGCAACACGAATGCACCGACGATCATGATCGCCGAGAAGGCGGCGGACATGATTCTCGAAGACGGCCGGCGAGGGTCGGGCATGACGGAGATTTATCGCGACACAGACACAAGAACAGCAGCACACGCATCGACGGCGGTCGCAGTCTAGGCAGCGTTGGCAGTAAAGACGGCACACATCATTAAAAGATTCGGAGACAACCATGAATGCATCGACTCAGACCGACGCCCGGCAGATGCGCCGTGTCGTCGTCGCCAGCCTGATCGGCGCCACCATCGAGTGGTATGACTTTTTCCTGTACGGCGTCGTCGCCGGTATCGTCTTCAACAAACTGTATTTCCCGAGTGGCGACCCGCTCGTCTCGACCATGCTCGCCTACGGCACGTTTGCGGTGGGCTTTCTGAGCCGGCCGCTCGGCGGCGTGATCTTCGGCCATTTCGGCGACAAGCTCGGTCGCAAGAGCATGCTCGTGATGACGCTCTCGATCATGGGCGTGGCAACCATGCTCATCGGGCTGGTGCCCACATTCGCGCAAATCGGCCTATGGGCGCCGTGTCTGCTGCTTTTTCTGCGCGTGCTGCAAGGCATCGGGCTCGGTGGCGAATGGGGCGGTGCAGTGCTCATGGCATTTGAATACGCCCCCAAAGAGAAGCGCGGCTATTACGCGAGCATTCCGCAGGTCGGGCTGGCGCTCGGGCTGTGTCTTGCGTCGGGGGTGGTGGCGTTGCTGTCGTACACGCTCACCAACGCGCAGTTTCTCGCATGGGGCTGGCGTGTGGCGTTCTTCCTGTCGGTCGGGCTGGTCGCCATCGGCATGTACATCCGATTGAACGTGATGGAAACGCCCGAGTTCTCGAAGATCAAGAAGGCCGGTGCCGAGATCAAGATTCCGATTGCCGAAGTGCTGACCAAGAGCCCGGGCAACGTGCTCGCCGGCATGGGCGCGCGCTTCATCGACGGGGTGTTCTTCAACATCTTCGGCGTGTTCTCGATTGCCTATCTGACGCAGACGCTCAAGCTCTCGCAGACCGAAGCGCTCATGGGGGTGATGGCCGCCGCGTTCGTGATGATCTTCACGATCCCGTTCTTCGGCAAACTCTCCGACCGCGTCGGGCGCACCCGTATCTACTTCTGGGGCTCGCTCCTCACCGGCCTGTCGTCGTTCGCCGGGTTCTGGCTGATGAAGTCGAGCGGCGGCAATGTGTTTCTCGTGTGGCTCGCTATCGTGATTCCGCTGGGCGTCATCTACGCCTCGGTGTATGGCCCCGAAGCCGCGCTGTTCTCGGAACTGTTCGACGCGCGGGTGCGCTACACCGGCATCTCGTTCGTCTACCAGTTCTCGGGCATCTTCGCGAGCGGCCTGAGTCCGATCATCGCCACCTATTTGTTGCAGAAGAATGGCGGCGAGCCGTGGCTGATCTGTATCTACGTGCTGTGTGCGGGGCTGATCAGTGCGCTGTCGGCCGCGTGGATTGCCAGCAAGAAGCGCCGCCAGCATGTGTGGCACGGCGCGGGCATCGCGGAGCATTGAGACGCACCAAGTCGTCGCCGCAACGACAAAGCGTGCCCTTCGCGGGGCACGCTTTGTGCACTGTGTTTGATGCCGGGCAGGGTCGACGCCTGTGATCTCGTGCGATGATTCAGGGTATCGCTCACCTGCCCACGAGACACGATGCAGCGAGATCCGTCGCTCGATACCTCTTTGCCTGAAGACGAACCCGATCGCCGGGGCCCCCTCTCCGAAGGTGCCCTGCTCGGTGCGCCGTCGCCTGCGCCCGGTCCGGCACCCGCGGATGCCGTGCCGCTGCCCATCAGTGTCTATCCGGCGCTCATGGGCATTCTGCTCGCCTACGGCGTGCTGGTCGTCGGCAACGGGCTGTTCGCCACTTCGATTCCGTTCCACGCGCTGCACTACGGCGCGTCGACGTTTACCGTCGGCGTGATTCAGTCGTGCTATTACGGCGGCTTTCTGCTCGGCGCGTTCTACAACCGCTCGCTCATCGAGCGCATCGGCCAACATCGCGCGTTCGTCGCCTTCACCGCATTGGCCGCGCTGTTCGTCATGGGCTTCGCCGTGAGCGAAACTACGCTCATGCTCTGCCTGTTTCGTCTGGGCACCGGGCTCGCGCTCATGGGCGTGTACACCACGGTCGAGAGCTGGCTCAACGGCTCGGTGCCCAACACCATGCGCGGGCGCGTGTTCGGCTCGTACCTCACGATCAACTATCTGGCCGTAGGTGCCGGACAATTCCTGCTCAACGTTGGCGAAGCCGGTAGCGAAGGGCAACTGTTGCTGGTCGCGGGTCTGTTCGTGGCCTCTATTCTGCCCATCACGCTGATGCAGGGCTGGCCCACGCGCGTGGCCGATGAGCGCCTCGTCAAGCAACCGGCCATGAGCCTGTTCGACGGCATCACCGAGATGGCCCGCGCGACGCCCATCGCCATTCCCGGCTGTATTCTCGCGGGCTTTCTGTACAGCGCGTTCTACGCCATCGTGCCGATCTACCTGACGCGCATCGGGCTGTCGATCGGCAGTCTGTCCACGCTAATGGGCGTGGCACTGTTCGGTGCTCTGCTCATGCAGTGGCCCATCGGCCGGCTCTCCGACCGCATGGACCGGCGCACGCTGTCGCGCCGGCTGGCGCTCGCCTCTGCCGCGTTCTGCGCGCCCCTTATCGTCATTCAGGCGCACTGGCTCGTGTTCCTGCTGATGTTCCTGTTCTCCGCCGCCAACTTCACGCAGTACGGCCTGATCGTCTCGCATGTGAACGATCGCACCGCCCCCGAGCAACGCGTGGTGGTCAGCGCTACGTTGCTGATCCTGTTTTCCGTCGGGGGCATTCTCGGACCGATGATCGCGTCGCTCGTCATGACGCTGGTCGGCCCCGGCGGCCTCCATCTGTTCAATGTGGTCTGCGCGCTGCTGCTCGCGCGCGTGGCGCGGAGGGCGCAGGTGCTTCAGCCCTGAGCGAAAGGCGGGACTTTGATGGGGCTGAAGCGGTGGGCCGACGGGTTCGATCTTCGCCCCAACATGGTGCGAACCCGCCACACACTGGTGCGATACAGGCGTGATGCGGCCCATTGGCGGCCGAAAATCACGGACAATAGCGCCGGCGCCGCCCCTGCGCCTTTGAGCACGGTTCTTGCTCACCTATTCTGTAAACAACATTGCCGCCCCCGTGCCTGTCCACACCATGAGCATGATCGACCTCGACGCCCCCGGTTTGTTGCCGCCCCGCCTCACCGCGGCGGACGACGGCCGCCGTATCGTCATTTACGGCGACTTCACCATTTGCAGCGTCTTCCAGCCGGTCTTCTCGGTGTCGCACCGCCGCGCCATCGGCTATCACGCGTCGCTGCGTGCGCATGACGCGCAGGGCCGCCACGTACCGTCGCACGAAGTCTTCACGCTCGCGGCGCGCCACGGCGACATGCTCGAACTCGGCCGCCTCGCCGAATCGCTGCATCTGGGCAACTTCCATGAATTCGACAGCCGCGACGCGTGGCTCTTCCTGAACCTGCATCCGGCCGCGCTGATGGACACGGTCTACGGCGACGCGCTCATCGCGACGCTCAAAGCCATCGGGCTCTCGCCGCAACGCGTGGTGCTCGAAGTGCCCGAGCAGGCGGGCGGCGACACGCCGCGCTTCGGCGCCATCGTCGGCAGCCTGCGCAAAGCGGGCTTCGTGATCGCGCTGGGCGGCTTCGGCGCCAAGCATTCGAATATCGACCGCGTGTGGGATCTGCGCCCCGACATCGTGGTGCTCGATCGCGGCATTCTCGCGCAAGCCACCGAGCAGTCACATCTCGCACGCGTGCTCCCCGGACTGGTGTCGCTGCTGCACGAATCGGGGCAACTGGTGATGATGGGCGGGCTTACCACCGACCGCGAAGCGTTGATCGCGCTGGAGTGCAACGTCGACTTCGTTCAGGGTCAGTATTTCGCCGCCCCGGATGTCGACCCCGTGCCGTCGAAGGTCGCCGCCGAGCGCATGGACGCCCTTTCCGCCGCGCTACGCACGCAGTTGGTGGAACGCGAGCGTGCCGAGCACGCGCGTCTCGCGCCGTATGTGGCGGGTATCGAAGCGGCCGCCGCGCGTATTGCACAGGGCATGGATATCATCGAGGCGTCGCACGATCTGCTGGCGCTGCCCGACGCGGCACGCTGCTTTCTGCTCGACGCGGCAGGCCGTCAGATCGGCGACAACGTGCTGCCGATCAACCATTCGTCGCAGCGCGCGAAACGCTTCCGCCCGCTGCTGCACTCGCAAGGCGCGAACTGGGCGCGGCGTCCGTACTTCATTCAGGCGATGCGCGAACCCGGCGAAGTGCATTTCACGCCGCCGTATCTGTCGATCAACGAGGCGCACCTTTGCGTGACCGCCTCCATCGCCACCCCGGCGAAGCAGGGCCTGCAAGTGCTCTGCGTCGACATCAACTGGTAATCCTCCGGCACGACAGTGCACTCGGGCGATGGCGCTGATGCCTTGATGTGTCCAGCGCTACGACGCTTTGCCTGCGCGCGCGCCTCGCGTGCCCTGCTCCGCCTTCACCGCATCTTCGATACATCGCACGAAATATTCGGCGGGTGCGGTGAGAATCGCGCTGTCGCGGAACAACAGAAAGAGTTTGCGGGCAGGCGGTTGCTCCAGCAGATCGAGTGTCTTGAGCTCTTCGGCCGCGCCTTCGGTGCGCAGCGCAAGGTGCGTCCATGACGTCACGACATTGCTGTTGACGGCCAGACTGTAGAAGAGCGTCTGCGACGCGCAGCGCGTAATACGACGTGGCGGTGCCAGCCCCTGCCGGGCAAACAACTCCGTGAGGAATGCCTGAAATTCGCTCGACGGTGCCGTGTGCAGCCATTCGGCATCCTGCAAGTCGGCAAGCGAAGTGGCATTCGCCAGTTGCCCGCGCCGTGCCACCGAAAACCACATCGGAAACGTCGCCAGATGCACCGCGCGAACGGTCGCAAATTCACGCGCATCCACGCCCGAGCCCAGCGCAAAATCCAGCGCACCGCTCTTCAACTGCTCCACCAATTGCGACGCACTGAACTCCGAAAACTCGAGCGTCACGTCGGGCATCGTCTGACGAAATCGGTTGTACGCCTTGGGTAGCACGGTGATCGCCGAGAGCGGCGTCACGCCGATGGAAACCCGTCCCTGCCGGGTATCGCGCAGGCGGGTCATCTCCGCCTCCGTGCGCGTCATCTCATTGACGATCAACTCGGCCCGCTGAAGCAGCGCGCGCCCCTCATGCGTGAGCGACACCCCGGTCGAACTGCGCACGATCAACATCAACCCCACTTCGGTTTCGAGATCGCGCAGCGCACGCGTGACGGCCGGTTGCGTGACGTGCAGCGTGCGCGCCGCTTCGTGAATGCTGCCCGTGTTGGCAACGGCCACGAGGGCCCGCAATTGGTGGAGTTTCATCGCTACATACCAAGGGTTATCACTGATAAATGGATGTTATCAGGATAAGAATTTATGCGTATCGGGATTATTACGGCTTGATTACTATCGGCCCGAATCGTCGCATGCGTGCGCATGGACAGAACGACACCCCCAATGCATGGAGACAACCCGTATGACGCCTAACGCCGCCCCGCCCCTCAATGGCGCGCTTGCCAGTTCGCCCCCGCCATCGGGACACGCGGTGAGTTCGTCGCCGTCCGCGACGAGCGATGCCAAAACACGCGCATCACGCCGCCGCACCATCGTCGCCACGTCGGTCGGCAACGGTCTGGAAATGTTCGACTTCACGGTGTTCAGCTTCTTTGCCGGCATCATCGGCAAGAACTTCTTCCCCGTGGGTTCGGGCACCGGTCCGCTATTGCTCGCCATGGCAACGTTCGGCGTGGGGTTCGTCATGCGCCCGCTCGGCGGCATTCTCATCGGTAACTACGCCGACCGTGCGGGCCGGCGTGCTGCGCTCTCGCTCACCATCGCATTGATGATGATCGGCACGGCGCTGATCGCGCTCACGCCGAGCTACGCGAGCATTGGTGTGATCGCTCCCGTGCTGATCGTGTTCGGGCGGTTGTTGCAAGGGCTTTCCGCCGGGGGCGAAATCGGCGCATCGACGACGTTCCTGATGGAATCGGGACCGGCGTCGCGACGCGGCTTCATGGTGTGCTGGCAGATGGTCAGTCAGGGCGCCGCTGCGCTGCTCGGCGCGCTCTCGGGGGCATTGCTCTCGTCGCTGCTCACCCCGGCATCGCTGGAGAGCTGGGGCTGGCGCGTGCCGTTCATCCTCGGCCTGATGGTCGGCCCCGTCGGCATGTATATCCGTCGCAATCTCGATGAGACCTTCGAAGCGCCCGAGCGCGAGCAAAGCGCTGTGGGCGAGATCGTGCGTCACTACCTCGGGCGCGTGCTGCTTGGCACGTTGCTGCTCGTCGGCGGCACGACCATGCTCTACATCATCGTGTTCTTCATGCCCGCTTACGGCGTGCGCACGCTGCACCTGCCGGTGGCCACGTCGTTCCTCGCGGGTTGTGCCTCGGGCGCCATCATCATGGTGTCGTCGCTCGTCTCGGGCCTTTGGATCACGGATCGCGTGGCACGTCGCAAGCCGGTGGTGATCGTCACGTCGCTCATCACGCTGTTGTGCGTGTATCCGGCCTTCAAGTGGCTGACGACCGCACCCTCCGTGCCGCTCATGATCGGCATCGTGACCGTCGTCATGGGCATTGCATCGCTCGGTACCGGCTCGTACTTCCTGCTGATCATGGAAGCGTTTCCGCGCCGCGTGCGCGCCACGGCGCTCGCGATGATCTACAGCTTCGGTGTGACGATCTTCGGTGGCTTCGCGCAGTTCAACGTGACGTGGCTGCTGCACCGTACCGGCGACGCCATGTCGCCCGCGTGGTATCTGCTCGCCTGCGGCGTGGTGAGCCAGATTGCGCTGTGGTGTTTCCCCGAGCGCCCGGCCGACGCCGTGGCACCGGCCACTTCGAGCGCTGCACACAAGGCCTAGCCGCCTCACGGGCTCGCCCGACTTCTCGCTTCTCGTACTTCTCGTACTTCTCGCACTCGACGTTGTACCGACAGGCCGCCGCTCCGGCGCGCGGCCCGGGGCCTTGCACGCTCGCGATTTCGTGCACCGGCCGCCGCGGTGGCGTCGCGCATCAGCCAAGACAGACCAACTACAAGATTCAGAGAGACATGAAACAACGATATTCGCTCGCGCTCGCCCTCGCCGGCATCGGCATCGCTGTTGCGACACCCGCCAGTGCCGCCGTGCAGATTTACGGCGCCGTCGACAGCTTTCTCATGTATTCGCGCAACAGCGGGCAAGAGAACCTGCAACTGCTCTCGGGCGGCGCATCCACGTCGCGCTGGGGCATCACCGGCTCGGAAGACCTTGGCGGCGGCATGCGCGCCGCGTTCCGGCTCGAAAGCGGCTTCGATCTGATGAGCGGCAAGCAACAAAGCAGCAGCGCGTTCTACAACCGCGAAGCCAACGTCTCGCTGTCGTCCGTCGAGTGGGGCACGATCAAGTTCGGCAAGCAATATCCGGCCATCGGTCCGGAAGGCATCGATCCGTTCGTGTCGGTCGGGCAACTCTCGCCGTATGCCACGAGTGCGCTCGTCGTCTCCGATCTCGGCCCCGGTGCGGCGTCGATTCAGGCGCGCGTGGACAACGCCATCAGCTACGAAACACCCGATATCGCGGGCCTCAACGCGACGGTGCTCTACGCCACGCGCAACGTTGCAGGTTCCAGCCCGAACGCCAGCAATATCGGCACGGTGGTGAACTACGGACGCGGCCCGCTGATGCTCTCCGGCTCATACAACGCCGTATGGGCCAACACGAGCACCAGCACGACACCCGGCGCACCGCTCAATGGCCCGCGCACCGACGCCTACATGCTCAGCGCTACGTATCAGTTCGGCGAAACGATGGGCTCGGCGAGCTATGTGCTCACGCGTCCCAACGGACCGGGCACCTTCACCGCACAGGTCTACTCGCTGGGCATGGTCTGGCAACGTGGACCCCATGTGGTGCGCGCAGGCGTCATCTATCGCAACGTCGCGGGCAAGGTTGATCACGCGGTCGGCGCTTTGCTCGGCTACGACTATCAGTTCTCGAAGCTCACCGGCCTCTATGCCCGCGTGGGCGGCTTTCGCAATTACGGGCAATCGTCACTCTCGTTCGGTGCCGATCCGCTCAGCACCCCCGGTATCAATCCCGTCGTCTTCGCCCTCGGCATGCGCCAGAAGTTCTGAGCGCACGTTGGCTTAACCCATCAAGATCATCAGGAGGACTCCATGTCTGACATCGCTTCCCCGCTCGACTACATCGAGCAGCACACCCCGCAATTCACCGAACTCGCCGACAAGATCTGGAACCTCGCGGAACTGCGCTACGAAGAATTCGCATCGAGCGAATTGCACATCGAAGTGCTCGAAGCCGCCGGCTTTCACGTGACGCGAGGCGTCGCCGGGATTCCCACAGCCTTCATCGCCGAAGCTGGCGACGGCGGCCCGATCATCGGCATTCTCGGTGAATACGATGCGCTTTCCGGGCTGAGTCAGGAAGCCGGTGCGCTGCAATGCCAGCCGTCGGCAGAAATCGGCAACGGCAACGGGCACGGCTGCGGCCACCATCTGCTGGGCACGGCCGCTCACTTGGCCGCTGCCGCCGTCAAAGCGCATCTGGACGCGACCGGACAGCCGGGCACCGTGCGCTTCTACGGATGCCCCGCGGAGGAAGGTGGTTCGGGTAAGACGTTCATGGCGCGCGCCGGGTTGTTCGACGATCTCGACGCGGCGTTGTCGTGGCACCCCGCCGTGCATAACGGCGTGTTCAACGGGCGCTCGCTGGCAAACGTGCAGGCGTACTTCCGCTTTCACGGCAAGGCGTCGCACGCCGCCGCGTCACCGCATCTGGGCCGCAGCGCACTCGACGCCGTGGAGCTGATGAACGTCGGCGTGAACTACATGCGCGAGCACATGCTGCCCGACGCGCGCGTGCATTACGCGGTGACCAACACGGGCGGCACGTCGCCGAACGTGGTGCAGGCCAACGCCGAGGTGCTGTATCTCGTGCGCGCACCGCGCAACGATCAGGCGTCGGAGCTGTTCGAGCGCGTGAAGAACATCGCCAACGGTGCCGCCCTGATGACGGGCTGCACGGTCGACGTCGTCTTCGACAAGGCGTGTTCCAACCTCGTGCAGAACAGCGTGCTCAACGACATCGTCTATCGCAATCTGGAGACGTTCGGTGCGCCGCAATACGACGAAGACGAACTCGCTTACGCGCGCAGTGTGCAAGACAGTTCGCTCTCGCCGGAAGATATCGAAGGCGCCACGCGCACGCTCGGTCAGGCATGGCGCAATCCGAAACCGTTGTTCGATCATGTGGCGTTGTTTCAGGCGGGCAACGAACCGACGCTGCATGGTTCGACCGATGTGGGCGACGTGAGCTGGATCACCCCGACGGCGCAGTGCTTCACGACCTGCTATGCGTTCGGCACGCCGTTCCACTCGTGGCAGTTGGTGGCGCAAGGCAAGAGCACGCTGGCGCACAAGGGCATGTTGCTCGCGGCGAAAACGCTGGCCGCATCGGCCCTCGATCTGTTCCGCTCGCCGGAGACGCTCGCCAAGGCCAAGGCCGAATTGCACGAGCGCCGCCAAGGCCGCCCGTACGTCTGCCCGATTCCGGCGGAGGTGAAATTGCCGTTCGCACGCGACTGATCGCGACACGCTCAACGAAAAAACCCGCGCGTCATTCGACGGGCGGGGTTTTTTCATGCTTGCTGCGTGAGACGCTTAGGCCGCGCGTTGCACCTGATAGCGTTCGAGCCAGTGCGCGTACGGTGCGGGCAGCACCCATGACGGACGCGACACGTCGAGTTCGCGGGCGGCGTAATACGGCCAGTGCGGGTTGGCGAGCAGCGCACGGCCGATCATCACCAGATCCATCTGACCACTGGCCACCACGCGCTCGGCAGCGTGCGGATCGTCAATGCCCCACGACGACGCCACGGCAATGCCGGCTTCCTGCTTTACGCGCTCGGCAATCGGCGCGAGGAATGCTGAACCCCAAGGAATCTTTGCCGCCGGGGTCGAGAAACCGACGCTCACGTTGAGCAGATCGAGGCCGCCCTCACGCATCTGACGCGTCAGGGTAATCGACTCGGCCAGCGTTTCTTCGTCGCGACCGTCGTATTCGAGAACGCCGAAACGAGCGGTCAGCGGCAGGTGCTCGGGCCACACTTCACGCACGGCGGCGAGCGTTTCCAGCAGGAAGCGGCTACGGCCGGCGAGATCGCCACCGTAGGCGTCTTCACGATGATTGGCGTGCAGCGAGAAGAAACTCTGCGCCAGATAACCGTGGGCGAAATGCAGTTCCAGCCATTCGAAACCAGCGGCCAGTGCGCGACGTGCGGCTGCCACGAAATCGGCTTTCACACGGGCGATGTCGTCCAGCGTCATCGCTTTGGGCACTTTGCCGAGATGGCCACCGAACGCCACGGCGGACGGCGAAATGGTCGGCCAGCCACGCGGATCGTCTTCCAGAATGTGATCGTCGCCTTCCCACGGGCGGTTGGCGCTGGCCTTGCGGCCTGCGTGCGCAATCTGGATGCCGGGCACGGCACCGTGCGCCTTGATGGCCGACGCAATGCGCGCCATGCCTTGCGCTTGCTCGTCGTTCCACAAGCCCGTGCATCCCGGGCTGATGCGGCCTTCCGGCGACACGGCCGTGGCCTCGACGATCACGAGCCCGGCGCCGCCACGGGCGAGCCCGGCGTAATGGGCAAGGTGCCAGTCGTTGGTCACGCCGTCGACGGCGCTGTACTGACACATCGGGGGAATCGCTACGCGGTTGCGCAGCTTGACGCTTTTCAATTCAAACGGGGAAAACAAGGCGGACATGGTGTGCTCTACGGTGTGAGGGGAAAGCGGCACGGCCAGCGGGGGATCGACAACTCAGGGATCGCATCCCGGGGCCAGCACCTCGGCGGGGTTAGCCGACGCAAGCAATGGTAGCCCGTCGTCGCTATAATGAAAACCATCTGCCGATTATCAATTTGATAACAGTTCATTATGGTCAATCCTCAATGGCTCAAGTCCTTCGCGACACTTGCGGAGCTGGGCAACTTCACCCGCGCCGCCGACCGGCTGGGCCTCACACAGGCCGCCGTCAGCCAGCATGTGAAGCATCTCGAAGACGAATTCGGGCCGCTGTTGGTGCGGCGTCCGCGCGCGATCGAACTCACCCCTGCGGGACACGCGATGCTGGCGTATTGCGCGGAAGTCGAGTGCGCCAGCCGGCACCTGCGCTCGCGGATTGACGACGCCAATGCCGACTGCGGCGAAATCACGCTCATCACACCGGGCAGCATCGGGTTGTATCTGTGCCCGATCCTGCTCGACATGCAGCAGGCCAACCCGTCGATGGCGGTACGGCATCGCTTCGCGCCCGACCGCGAAGTGCTCGAAGGCGTGCTGCAAAATCACTTCGAGCTGGGCCTCGTCACGCTGCGCCCTGACGATCCGCGGCTTGCCGCCACGCCCTTCACGCAGGAGCCGCTGGAACTCGTGGTGCCCGCCGGTGACGACGTGCACAAGTGGGAAGACCTCAAGCGCATCGGCTATATCGATCACCCCGATGGTGAAGCGATGTCGACGCGTTTGCTCAGCCGCCGCTTTCCGGGCAACCCGGGGGTGCGCAGCTTGCCGAGCCACGGATGCACGAACCAGATCAGCCTGATTCTGGAATACGTCGCGCGCGGGCTGGGCTTCACGGTGATTCCGCAGTACGCGCGGCAGGCGTTTGCCGCGCAGGACGCCATTCGTGTGGTCGATTGCGGGCCGCCGGTGGTCGATACGCTATGGCTGATTCATCGTGCAGAGTGGGCACTATCGGCACGCGCGCAACGCGCCGTGGCGTTGTTGCGTGAACGGGTGGATGCGCCGCGTCCGCGTGCGTTCGGCGCATTGACCACGGCAAAGCGGGCGAGCGCGTAGCCGGGTTGGCACAATCTGCGGCATCGCTGTCATTGCGGGGAAGATCAACGCGTCGCTACGCTAGGCGTCTTTCTTTCGCGTGACGCCTCGATGCCCCGCTTTGCCGTAATCTTCTTCGCACTACTCACGCTGGTCGTCTCGCCCCCGGCCCTCGCCGCCCCGGATGCGGCAGATCAGAGCGCCAGTTTCGTCGCACAGCGCGATCTTCAAGACGCCCTGTCAAAGCGCCCGCGCGATCCGGTCATTGCCGTCATCGCACTGAACGAGGGCACGGAAACCACCGATTTCCTCATCCCCTACGGCGTACTCAAACGGGCCGGAATCAAGCACGTGCAGGCGGTGGCCGTCGATGATGGCGATGTCACGTTGATGCCTGCATTGCGTGTCGTGCCCGACATCACCTTCGCCGACTTCGACGCCCGGCATCCCGAAGGGGCCGATATCGTGATCGTGCCCGCCGTGCATGCCGACAACGACCCGCGCATTCTCCGTTGGCTGCAACAGCAGGCAGCACACGGCGCGTTGATCGTGGGCGTCTGCTCCGGCGCGCGTGTATTGAGTCAGGCAGGGCTGCTGAAAGGGCGTCGTTTCACCGGCCATTGGTACGATCGCAGCGACCTGCGCGATGCCAACCCTACGGCGCGCTATGTGCCCGACGTGCGGTATCTGCATGACAACGGCATCGTCACGACAACCGGGGTTAGTGCGTCCGTCCCGCTAGCGCTTGCGCTCGTCGAAGGAATCGTCGGCCGCGACCGCGCGCTCGACGTTGCTCGATCGCTCGGCGCAACCGACTGGTCGGCACAACATAGGAGCGCGGGTTTTCAACTGAACACCCGACGTTTGTGGACGGTGGCAAGCAACGCCGTGAGTGTGTGGCGACATGACACGCTCGCCATTCCGGTCGCTGACGGGGTCGACGATATCGCGCTCGCGCTGACCGCTGATGCGTGGTCGCGCACTTGGCGCACAACCGTCATTGCGACGCCCGTCTCAGCGGCCAGCGCTGACCGGGTGCGACTGGCCAGCGGTCTCACGCTCGTGACGACGGCGTCACGCCCCAGTGCCGCGCGCCCGCTGGCATTGCCGCCGAACCGCAACGCAATGATGCAGTTCGTGCAATCACTGCATGACATTGCGCAACGCTACGGCGCTGCCGAGCGCGATATCGTGGAACTCGCGATGGAGTATGTCCCGCCGTCGCGCTAGCCACCCCCGTTATGCCTCCCGGCGATAGTCCGCCATCGATGTGCCGAACGTTGTGCGAAACGCCCGTTGCAAGGCATCGACGCTTTGGAATCCACTGCGCTGTGCGATCCGCTCCTGCGTCCACGTCGTCTGACGCAGCAACGACGCCGCGAAGTCCACGCGCGAACGTGTGACGTAACGCGCGGGCGACGTGCCCGCTTCTCTTGAAAACGCTCGCGAGAAATTACGCGGACTCATGCGGGCGACGGCGGCGAGCGCATCGACGGACAGGTCGCCGTCGAGGTGGCTTTCAATCCACGCGATCACATCGCGCACCGGCGACGACGCACCGCTTTGCAGCGTCAACGACCGGCTCACCTGCGACTCGGCACCGCCTCGCACCACAAACAGCGCAAGGTCGCGGGCGATATCCATCGCCACCGCCCGGCCGAGATCGGCTTCGATCATGCCCAACGCCATATCGATCCCGGTCGTCACGCCGCCTGACGTCCAGACATTGCCATCGCGCACGAACACGCGGTCGCGCTGCACCTGCGTGCCCGCGCACATGGATTCGAGACGATCGCAAGCGCGCCAGTGCGTCGTCGATTGCCGCGCGTCGAGCAGCCCCGCCGCCATCAGCACGAATGCCCCGGTGCACACGCTCGCCACGCGACGCGCCTGTTGCGCTGCCCGCGCCATCCATTCAGCAGCACCATCGTCAAGAATCGCACGGCGTAGCGCGGCCTCTTCGCCACCGGCGACGATGATCGTGTCGATCGGATCGTCAGAACGGAGGGGGCCGCCAAGCGTCGACAGCGCGAGCGTGTCGGCAAGCGACAACCCGGCACTGGTGTGCACATTGCCGCCGTGGGGCGATGCGATGGAGATGCGATAGGCGCCCGGCACCGCGAGCGATGCCTTGGCGAAGGCGCTGGCCGGCCCGGCAACGTCAATGGCTTCCACGCCTTCAAAGGCAATGATGACGACGTGGCGGCAAAGACCGGATGGTTCGGCGGCCGTGTGGTTGGAACGAACCTTGGCTATCACGCATTTCCCCGTGAGCACGCGAGCGACAATGCCCGCACGCAGGCGAGCATTGTAGCGAGCGCACGAGAACGATGCGGACCTTAGCGTGCCGCCTGCGTGAACTTGTTGAATGACGGATCGAACAGCCCTCGCACATCGAAGCCCTTGGCAAGCGTGCCGGTCTTCACGAAATCGTCGACGCTCTTCTGCGCCTCCGCAATCGATGCCTCCGTGAGCGGCTCGTACCGGACGCGCGACGTGCTGAACCACTGATGCGCAAGCTTGGGATCGATGCGCGACTTGGCCGCCCACACGTCGGCATAGCGATCGATGTGGCGCGCATCGGCAAGCGACCAATCTCGTGCGCGTTGATAGCGCTGCACGAAGTCACCCAGCAACTCGCGCTTCGTCTCGATGACCTTCTCCGTGGTCGACAGATAACTCTGCGCTGCGATCAGCCCGCGTGCCGTCACCACTGTGCGAGCCCCCGCTTGCCGCAGACGCGACACGTACGGCTCCCATGTGGCCGTGGCATCCACCTTGCCCGCCTGCAATGCTGCGGCCGAATCGACCGACGCCAGATACGAATACTTCACCGCATCGAGCGGCAACCCTGCCGATGTGAGCGCCGCCTGCACCAGTTGCTGCGACCAGCCACCGCGCGTGATGGCCACCGTCTTGCCCTTGAGATCCTCCACCGTCTTGATCTGCGTGTGCGGGCCCGCGAGCAGCACGACGCTGTCGGGACTGTCGCGATAGATGCCGATGACCTTGATCGGCGCCCCCTGCGCGGCGAGGAACAACACCGGGCCATCACCTTGCAAGCCGATGTCCAGCGCCCCCGCGTTGACGGCTTCGATCACCGGTGTGCCCGCCGGAAACTGCTTCCATGCCACGGTGTATGGCGCATCGCGAAGCACGCCTGAGGCTTCGAACAGGCTCTGCGCATTGAAGGCCTGATCGCCCACGACGAGCACCGGCTTCTCCTGCGCGTCTACAGCAGTGAACGGCAAAATCGCAGCCACACTCAACCCGATCACCAGCGCACGGCGCAGGCGCGAACGCCATGCGGGCCATCGGTTGCGCAACGTCGTCAGCAGATCGCTGCGCGCCGACTGCGCAAGCGTCGCGCGTATCAGCGCGGCACGGGACAGCATTGGCGCGGAGATATCCGGCGCAGGCGTGTGACGCTCGAGGGACGGGACGACGGGCGCGATTTGGGCGGTGTAAGCGAGGTGAGAAGGCGAGTACGTCATGACATAGCACCACGCGCGAGCGCAGCGATGAGAGTGGACGGACCGGCCAGTCTATGCAGACGGCGAGTGCCGCCCAACCATCGATTCTTGCGATGATTAGTGCGTACGCAACGCGTTTGCTTATGCGGGTTTGCTTATCGGATTTCGTTGTTTGTGCCGTCGCGCCGCGCTCAGTATCTTGGTCGTTTCCAACGCCCCGAGCGTGAGACGCTGATCGTCATGAGCCAACCTGCCCGCAAGCTCCGGCTGGGCGCCTACATGTCGGGTTCCGGCGTGCAAGGCGACAGCTGGCGCCATCCCGATACCGACACCGACGCGCACCTGCAATTCGCGCGCTACCGGCACTACGCGCAAGAACTGGAGCGTGGTTGCTTCGATGCGCTGTTCTTCTTCGACAACCTCTTTATGCCGACGGATCCGGTCTCGCTCGCGCACAGCCCGGGGGCGCCGCGCTGGGACCCGGTCGTCCTGCTCGCCGGTCTGGCGGGTGCGACCCAACACATTGGCCTCGTGGCGTCGGTAAGCACGACCTACAGCGAGCCCTATAACGTGGCCCGTGCGTTTGCCTCGCTCGATCATCTCTCTGGCGGGCGCGCGGGATGGAATCTGGTGACGTCGACGGGCGGTGGCGAAAACTTCAATCGCGACGATCACGTTGATCACGCGCTGCGTTACGAGCGTGCTAACGAGTTCTACGATGTCGTGACGGGGCTATGGGATAGCCATGCCGACGATGCTTTTCCGCGCGACAAGGCAACCGGCCAATGGGCCGACCCGGCACGCGTGCGCAAACTGGATCATCGCGGCAAGCACTTCCGGGTGCGGGGGCCGTTGAGTGCGCCGCGTCCGGTGCAAGGCTGGCCGGTGATTGCACAAGCGGGGTCAAGTGAAGCAGGACGCGAACTGGCCGCACGTGCGGGTGAATTGCTTTACACCGCCGCGCAGGACATTGAAGACGCGCGCGCCTTCTACACCGATGTGAAAGCGCGGGCGCTCAAGTACGGACGCCGCCCCGAGCATATTTTCATTCTGCCGGGCGTTGCGCCCATCGTCGGGCGTACGCAGGCCGAAGCCGAGGAGATTTACGACGCGTTGCTCGAACATCGCGATCCGGCTGTCGCCTTGCATGCCCTCGCCAACTACGCGAGTCTTGGCATCGATCTCGGCAGTCTGCCGTTCGATGCCAAAGTGCCGCTGCCGGAACATGTGCCCGAGACCAACTCGCACAAGAGCCGGCAGAAGCTGCTGGTCGACTGGATCCGGCGCGAACAGCCAACTGTGCGGCAGTTGTACACGCGCTTCACGGCAGGAGGCCATCGCGTGCTTGTCGGTACGCCCGAATCCATTGCCGACGACTTCCAGCACTGGTTCGAGACAGGCGCTGCCGACGGCTTCAACATCATGTTCCCGAGCGCGCCGGCAGGCATCACGTCGTTCGTCGATCTCGTGGTGCCCGAGCTTCAGCGGCGCGGCCTGTTCCGCACGCGTTACGAAGGCCGCACGTTCCGCGAGAATCTCGGCGTGCCGACCGTCCCGAACCGGCACTTCGCCCCACGCGATGCACAGTCGGTGGATCAGCCTGCGCAGACCACCGCCGCAATCGCCTGACCGACTTCGGTCGTATTGGCTTTGCCGCCCATGTCGCCAGTGCGCGGGCCATCCTTGATGACCTGCGTCACAGCGGCGAGGATTGCGTCGTGTGCCTCACGTGCGCGGCCTTCGCCCTTTCCGAGGAAGTCGAGCATCATCGCCGCCGTCCAGATCATGCCGATCGGGTTGGCGATGTTCTTGCCCGCAATGTCCGGTGCCGAGCCGTGCACCGGCTCGAACAGCGACGGGAATTTGCCTTCCGGATTCAAGTTGCCCGACGGCGCGATGCCAATCGTGCCCGTGCATGCCGGGCCCAAGTCCGACAGGATGTCGCCAAACAAATTGGACGCCACCACCACATCGAAGCGATCCGGGTTGAGCACGAAGCGCGCGCACAGGATGTCGATGTGCTGCTTGTCCCACGTCACGTCAGGGTACTGTTCGGCGGCTTCCGCCGCACGCTTGTCCCACCACGGCATCGAGATCGAGATACCGTTGCTCTTGGTCGCGACCGTCACGTGCTTACGCTGGCGTTGCTGTGCCAGATCGAAGGCAAACTTGAGTACGCGCTCGGTGCCGTGGCGCGTGAACACCGACTCCTGCACCACGAACTCACGCTCGGTGCCTTCGAACATCACGCCGCCGATCGACGAATACTCGCCCTCGGTGTTCTCGCGCACGATCATGAAATCGATGTCGCCCGCCTTGCGGCCAGCCAGCGGCGAGGGCACGCCGTCGAACAGGCGCGCCGGACGCAGGTTGATGTACTGATCGAACTCGCGACGGAATTTCAGCAGCGAACCCCACAGCGAAATATGGTCGGGCACGGTCTCCGGCCAGCCCACGGCGCCGAACAGAATGGCGTCCGCCCCTTCGAGTTGCTGCTTCCAGTCGTCCGGCATCATCTGGCCATGTTCGACGTAGTAGTCGCAGCTCGCCCATTCAATGTGCTGGTACTCCAGCGCAATGCCGAAGCGCTTGGCCGCCGCGTCGAGCACGCGCAGGCCTTCGGGCATCACTTCCTTGCCGATACCGTCGCCGGGGATCACGGCGATGCGCAGGGGGCGTTGGGACTTGTCGGTCATGGGGGTCTCTCCTGAGGGTTGGGCAACGTCCGGGCGATGGACGAATGCCGCTAGGTTATTCCATTCCGGTCCGGATAGAATCCCCCAATCGGTTAATCCACTATCCACGAATCGTGAATAAACCCGTCAGCCCCCATCCTAATCATCCGAGTCACCCCAATCTCGACGACCTGCGCGTGTTCTGTCAGGTGGCGCGCCGGGCGAGCTTTTCGGCCGCCGCCGAGGCGCTGGGTGTCTCGCCCGCCTATGTGAGCAAGCGCGTCGGCATGCTGGAAGCCGATCTTGGCACCCGGCTGCTGCACCGCTCGACCCGGCGCGTCGCCATCACCGACGCCGGAGAGCGTGTCTATGCGTGGGCCGAGAAGATTCTGGATGACGTGAATCACCTGATCGAAGACGTCTCGAGCACGCGTCAGGTGCCGCGCGGCACGCTGCGGGTGTCGAGCAGCTTCGGCTTCGGCCGGCACGTGGTCGCGCCCGCGATGTCGCGGTTGCGCGCCCGGCATCCGCAACTGAATGTGCGGCTCGATCTGTTCGACCGCATCGTCGACGTGGCCGCCGAAGGCTACGACCTCGACGTGCGCATCGGCGACGAGATTGCCCCGCACCTGATCGCGCGCAAGCTCGCGGATAACCATCGCGTGTTGTGCGCATCGCCCGCGTATCTGGAGCAGCACGGCACGCCCCGGCAATTGAGCGACCTCACCGGCCACGCATGCATCGTCATCAAGGAACGCGATCACCCATTCGGCATGTGGCGGTTGCAGCAGCGAGGCGAGGCGGTGTCGCTGAAAGTGACCGGGCCGCTATCGACCAATCACGGCGAGGTGGCGGTGCAATGGGCGCTCGACGGGCAAGGCATTCTGCTGCGCTCGATGTGGGATGTGAGCACGCTCATCGAACGTGGCGCGCTGGTGCAGGTGCTGCCCGACGTGATGCAGCCTGCCAATGTGTGGGCGGTGTATCCGTCGCGCGTGGCGTCGTCGGCAAAAGTTCGGGCCTGTGTGGAATTCCTCACCGAGGAGTTCCAGCCACAGGCCCGTTTGATGTCGTCGCCGGAAGTGCGAACGACCGACGATTAAGCGCTTGAGGATTACTGAAGGACGAAGCCCGCCTGTTTCACGTTCTGCGAATCGAGGCCGATCTGCACGTTGAAGTCCCCCGGTTCGGCGACGTATTGCAGCTTCGCGTTGTAGAACTTGAGCAGGCTCTCGTCGATGTCGAAGTGCACCGTGCGCGATTCGCCCGGCTTCAACGCCACCTTCTGGAAGCCCTTCAGTTCCTTCACCGGACGCACGATCGACGCCGCCACATCCTGCAAATACAACTGCACGACGGTCTCGCCTTCACGCTTGCCCGTATTACGCACGGTGACGCTGGCGTCGAGCTTACCGCCCGGCGCAAGCGTCTTGGCCGAGAGCGTCACGTCGGACACGTCGAACGTGGTGTAGCTCAAACCGTAGCCGAAGGCGTACAGCGGGCCAGAGTCTTCTTCGAAGTACTGCGACGTGTAGTTGGCCGGCTTGCCCGGGGTGAACGGACGGCCAATGCGCAACTGGTTGTAGTACGTCGGGATCTGCCCAATCGAGCGCGGGAACGAGATCGGCAGCTTGGCCGACGGGTTGTAGTCCCCGAACAGCACATCGGCGATGGCGTGGCCGCCTTCGGTGCCGCTGTACCAAGTCTCGATCATGGCGTCGGCGTTTGCCTTCGGCCAGTTCAGATCGAGCGGACGCCCGTTCATCAGCACCACGACCAGCGGCTTGCCGGTGGCCTTGAGCGCCTGCAACAGCGCCAACTGGCTGCCCGGCAGCGACAGACTCGTGCGGCTCGATGCCTCGTGCGACATGCCGCGCGACTCCCCTACGGCCACGATCAGCGTGTCGGCACCGCGTGCCACCTTCACGGCTTCGTCGATCATCTGCTTCGGCGTGCGCTTGTCCTGCACGACTTCGGGGTTGTCCCAATCGAGGAAGTTGAGGTATTCGACCACACGCTTGTCGTCGGTAATGTTCGCGCCGCGTGCATAAGTCACCCGCGCGTTCGTACCCAGCGCGTCGCGCACGCCCTGAAGCAGCGTGACGGCCTGATCGGCTTTGCCCGCCGCCGACCAACTGCCCATGATGTCGATCTTCGCATCAGCCAGCGGGCCGATGACGGCAACCTTGCCCGCCTTTCGCAAGGGCAGCGTGTCGTGCTGGTTCTCCAGCAACACGATGGACTTGCGGGCCGCGTCGCGCGCCGCTTCACGGTGCAGGCGCACCGGGGCATTCACATCTTTCGGATCGTGCGCCGCGTCGCCGATACGGCGATACGGATCGGCGAAGAGACCCATGTCGTACTTCGCGCCGAGCACTTCGCGCACGGCGCTGTCGATGTCGCGCATCGGCACGTCGCCCGACTTCACGAGATCGGGCAGGTTCTTGAGGTACTGCGTGTCAGCCATGCTCATGTCGACGCCGGCTTCGATGGCGAGCTTGGCGGCTTCGCGGCCATCCTTCGCCACACCATGACGCAACAACTCGTCAATAGCCCCGTGATCGCTCACGGTCACGCCCTTGAAACCCCACTCATCGCGCAGCAGATCACGCAGCAGCCATTTGTTCGACGAGGCCGGGGTGCCGTTGATCGAATTGAGCGCGATCATCACGCCGCCCGCGCCCGCGTCGAGACCGGCGCGATACGGCGGCAGATAGTCCTGATACATGCGCATCAGGCTCATGTCGACGACGTTGTAGTCGCGCCCGCCTTCCACAGCACCATACAGCGCGAAATGCTTCACAAACGCCATGAGACTGTCGGGGTTGGCCGGTGACGTGCCTTGAAAACCCTCCACGCTGGCGCGCGCACTCTGCGAAACCAGATACGGGTCTTCGCCAAAGCCTTCCGACGTGCGTCCCCAGCGCGGGTCGCGCGAGATGTCGACCATCGGAGCGAACGTGGCATCGACACCATCGGCGCTCGCTTCGACAGCGGCCACGCGAGCGGCCTGTTTGACGACGGACATATCCCAGCTGGACGCAAGCCCCAGACTGATCGGAAATACAGTGCGATGCCCGTGCACGATGTCGTAGGCAAAGAAGATGGGGATCTTCAGACGGCTTCGTTTGACGGCGGCATCCTGCAACGGACGGTTTTCCGAACGCGTCACCGAGTTGAACGTGCCGCCCACGCGACCGGCGGCAATCTCCTCGATGAACTTGGCTTGCGGCATGTCGCTGCCGATGCTGATCAGGCGCAACTGACCGATCTTCTCGTCAAGCGTCATGCGAGCGATGAGGTCATCGATGAACGCTTTCTTGGCTGCCGCCGATGGCATGGCCAGCGCCGCAGCGGGCACGTTTTGCGGGGTGGCAGGTGCATCGGCAAATGCCGACGTCATCACGAAGCCGGCCGCGAGCGCCAGCGTGGTGAATATTCTCATCTGATAGCGTCCCAATGAAGCTCGACGGGGCGTGGCTACGGCACTGAACCGCCCGGTAACATCGCCCGTCTTGTCGTCAGAAGTCGCGCACCGCCATATTGATTTGAACCGTGTGCGCGACATGAAGTCCGATACTTTGCCACAATGTGGTGCGACGCCTTTCGCGTTTCGTGTCTCGACGCGAGCGATCAGGCGTGATTTTGCTCAATTTTCCCGGAGAGTTTCGTGCTTTTGTCCCCCTTCGCTGTGTTCTGGCGCCATCGCGCACGTACCTTCGTGCCCGCGCTCTCGGCTGTGGCCGCCCTGCTGGGTGCAGCACACGCGCAGGCGTTCTCGCTCGATGACGTCACCGCCCGCGCCAAAACGCTGGCCGATACCCCCTACACCGCCCCCACCAGCAATCTCACGCCTGCCTTCGCGCAGATGCAGTTCGGCGACTACATCAAGATCCAGCCCAAGCGCGAGAACTTCGAGTGGAAAGATCAATCCACGCCGTTTCGTCTGGGCTTCTATCACCAGGGCATGCAGTTCAGCTCGCCGGTGAAGATCAACGAGATTGTCGGGAGCAACGGCGCCGATAAGGTCAGCGAGATCAAGTACGACAGCAGCCGTTTCGACTTCGGCGATCTGAAGCTCGACCGCAGCGCCACGCATAACCTCGGCTACGCGGGCTTTCGCGTGCTGTACCCGATCAATGAACCCGGCAAGCTCGACGAGATCATGAGCGTGCTCGGCGCGAGCTATTTCCGCGTGATCGGCAAAGGGCAGGTCTACGGACTCTCCGCGCGCGGACTCGCTATTGATACCGGTTTGCCCATCGCGGAGGAATTCCCCGCGTTTCGCGAGTTCTGGATCGTGCGCCCGACCGGTGATGAGAAGCGTCTGGTGTTCTATGCACTGCTCGATTCGAAGCGCGCCACCGGGGCATACCGCTTCGAACTCTCGCCGGGCGAAGACTCGGTGCTGAAGGTGCAGGCGCGCGTGTTCATGCGCGGGCCCGTCACCAAGCTGGGCGTTGCCCCGCTCACGAGCATGTTCCTGTTCGGCCCGAACCAGCAGCGCGACCCGTACAACTTCCGTCCGGCACTGCACGATTCGAACGGTCTGGCGATTCATGCCGGTAACGGTGAATGGATCTGGCGCCCGCTCAACAACCCGCGCCATCTCGCCATCAGCCAGTTTCAGGTCACCAACCCGCGTGGCTTCGGCCTGTTGCAGCGCGGCCGCGACTTCTCGCAGTACGAAGACCTGAAGGATCGTTACGACCTGCGCCCGAGTGCGTGGATCGAGCCGCAGGGCGACTGGGGCAAGGGGCACGTCGAACTGGTCGAGATTCCGACCGCCGACGAAACCAACGACAACATCGTCGCGTTCTGGACGCCCGATCAGTTGCCGCCCAAGGGCCAGCCGCTGCAAGCCGATTACACGATCCACTGGACGATGAACGAGCGCGGCATCATCGATCGCAATGTCGCGTGGGTGAAGCAGACGCTGCGCACGGCCGGTGAAATCACGCAGGCCAACCTGATTCGTCATTTCGACGGCAGCACGGGCCTCGTGGTGGACTTCGACGGTGGACCGCTCGCGTCGCTGCCCGCAGGCGCCGTCACGCCGCAGGTGAGCGTGAGCGACAACGCCACGATCATCGAACAGACGCTGCAACCGAACCCGGTGACGCGTGGCATGCGCCTGAACCTGCGCGTGATGGTCAAAGACCCGGCCAAGGTCACCGAGCTGCGCGCCGCCCTCGTCTCCGGCGGCAAGGCCGTGAGCGAGACGTGGAGCTATCAGTTGCCGCCGTTCTCGGTGGCCAAGCAGTAAGCAGAACGTCGTAAGTGCACTGCCGCGACCGGCCTTCGGGCCGGTCGCCACCCCTCTCCTGCCTTCGCGGCCCCTCGATTAAACATGCACTTAAGTGCAATGTTCTGTCATGTAAAACCCTTAAACGGCAATATATGGCTTGCAGCGATGCGACTTTTCGCGTTTACTGCATGCACAATATTGCATAAATAGCCACCTTCCGGCATTCGGAAAGGTGGTTTGCTTCATCGGCAATGTCATTGGCTGTTCTCGGCCCGCGACACGCAACACGCCTGTGAAGCCCGGCCCAGTGCCGCTTGCGTCGGTCAAAAAAATCCTGAAAGACTCTCCGCACTTCGACGGAGAGCGATTTGTTATGGAGACACCCGCATGCGACACATCGACGTTCATCACCTAGCTGACGAAGCCCGCTTCAACGGCTATCACGGCCGCATTCTGATCTGGTGCGCCCTCATCATCATCTTTGACGGCTACGACCTTGCCGTCGCGGGCATCGCCCTGCCGTCGATCATGAAATCGATGGGCGTGGATGCGACCAGCGCCGGCTTCATGGTCAGTTCTGCGCTGTTCGGCATGATGTTCGGCGCCATCGTGATGGGCATGGTCGCAGACAGCATCGGGCGGCGTAAGGCCATCGCCATCTGCGTGCTGATGTTCTCGCTCTTTACCGCCGCGGCGGGCCTCACGCACGAACCGATCAGCTTCTCAATCACGCGCTTTCTCGCCGGTGTCGGTATCGGCGGCGTGATGCCGATTGTCGTGGCCCAGATGACCGAGTACTCGCCGCGCAAGCTGCGCGGCACGCTCGTGACGCTGATGTTCTCGGGCTACTCGGTCGGCGGCATGCTCGCCGCACTGCTCGGCAAAGGGCTCATCGAATCGTACGGCTGGCAGTCGGTGTTCTTCGCCGCTGGGGTGCCTGCGCTGCTGGTGCCGTTCGCGATGCGCGCGCTGCCGGAATCGATGCCTTTCCTGATCCGCACCGGCCGTCACGATGCGCTCAAGCAAGTGCTCGCCCGACTGTCGCCCGCCTACGTTGCACAAGCCGGTGACCAGTTCGCCTTGCCGGGGAGCGATCGCAAATCGGCTGCGCCGCTCTCGCGCCTGTTTCAAGACGGCCGGGGTTTCAGCACGGCCATGCTGTGGGTCGCGTTCTTCATGTGCCTGTTCATGGTGTATGCGCTCAGCTCGTGGCTGACCAAACTGATGGCCAGCGCTGGCTACAGCCTCGGCTCGGCCCTCACATTCGTGCTCGTACTGAACTTCGGCGCCATGCTCGGCGCGATTGGCGGCGGCTGGCTCGCTGACCGCTTCAACATCAAGTATGTGCTCGTCGGCATGTACGCACTGGCGGCGGTCTCGATCACGCTGCTGGGGGTGAAAGTACCGACGCCGGTCTTGTTCGTTCTCGTCGGTCTGGCGGGTGCTTCGACCATCGGCACGCAGATCGTGACGTACGCCTATGCGGGGCAGTTCTACCCGATGGCGGCGCGCGGCACCGGTATCGGCTGGGCCTCGGGCGTTGGTCGCAGCGGTGCGATTCTTGCGCCGATCGTGATCGGGGTGCTGGTGAGCATGTCGCTGCCGTTGCAGCAAAACTTTATGGCGATCGCCATTCCCGCCGTGGTGGCTGTCATTGCGGTGTTGCTCATCGACCACAGCAAATCGGCAACGGTGCAGCAGCAAGCGGCGGCAACGGCGCGCGGCGATGTGCGGGGATTGGCGAATGGCGCGGGGGAACTGGCGTAATCACGCGCGTCAAGGGTGCTGAAACTCAATGGCGCTTGCTCACGTTGCATGGCAGCGCGTACGCGCGTTGCCATGCGAGAATCGCGCCGCGACCGTCACGGGAATGCCGGTCGTTTTCCGATGACGTGCTACACCTTGGTGCAGGGGCAAAACAACAATAGCCCGAGGCGGATGCCGACATGTGGAAGATCATTCAACCCGAGCACCTCAGGTGCCGATAACCAGATATCCGTCCCGTCGGATGGTCTGGGGAAAAACGACATGTTGCGTTCCGTATCTGCTGTCTTCAGCACTATCGCGCTGGCCGTCGTGCCATTCGTCAGCGCCCCGGCCCTCGCGGCCCCGCCTGCCGATACGACCGGTGCCGTTGCGACCAACGTCGTGCAGATTTCCAACCGCCAGAGCATTACCAGCGACGCCGTGTTTTCCGGCGCTGCGGTGGCCACGCTCGGGGCCGACGCCTTGCGTGACGCGCATGGCAACTTCGGCGTGAACGTTGCCGCAGGTGCGCTCAACACGCAATCGAATCAACTGGTGCTCGCCAGCGCGTCGAATGTGCTGATCAACTCGCATCAGGACATTCGCAACGCCGCCACGGTCAACGCCGCGACGAATGCTTCGCTGGGTGAGCGCGCATTGATGGGCGCCTCGGGCAACATCGGTGTGAACGTAGCCGCAGGCGTCGCCAACGTCCAGTCGAACGCACTCGCCATTCACTAAGCGAGCACGCGCGGCTAGCGTTATTCGTCAGTCGGGAATTGTGTTTGCAGATTGCCCAGCCAGCGCGCGACCACGGTGAGCTCGGCTTCGCTGAAATCGGCGTGCAGACGCGCGTTGAGTTCGGCCAGCACCTCGCGGGCTCGGGTAATCGCTTTGCGACCGGCGGCCGTCACGCTCAGGCGCGTGGCGCGGCCATCCACGGCATCGGCGTGGCGTGCCAGCAGGCCAGCGTTCACCATGCGGTTGGCGAGCCCCGTCATCGACGAGGGCGACAGATGCAATGCCGCCCCCACTTCGCCAACCAGCGCGTCGTCGTGATGCAGCAGGTAGAAGAGCACGCCCGCCTGCGCCGCGCTCACGCCAGCGCTGTCGTCCGCGCGCATGTCGATCCAGCGCTGCACGTGGCGTTGCCCGACGTTGAGCAGAAACAGCAACCGTCGATCAATGGTCTCGGTGGCCTCAGTGGCCTCAGTGGCCTCGCTGGATTTGGCAGACTTGTTGGGGGCGCGATGAGACGTCTTGGCAGCCGGGGTAGGCGGGGTAGGTGGAGTGACCGGAGGTTTCGCTTTGGGCATTCAGGCAAGGTGAGTGAAGACCGATGAGAGTGGCGCCGGCGCAGTCGCTCGCGCCATCACGCCCTGCCCCGCTTGTCCTGCTTTCACTACCTCGTCTGCCTCGCCTGTCGACAACAGCCAATCGATAGTCTCGGGCCACAGGAACGCGCCGGCACGCTGGCGAAAGTATCCCATATGGCCGATCGTTCCGGTATCCGAACAAATAGCTTCGATGGTGCGGCGCACCACGGTGGTGTGACGCAAACGCGAGACCAGCGCTTCGATGCCGACGGGCGTCGCCCAGAGATCGTCATCGAACCCCAACGACAGAATCGGCGTGCGCACGCGTGCAAAACGCGCTTCGGCATGCAGGGTCGGATCGTCGAAGAAGTAATTTTCCAGCCTCGTCCAATCGCTCCATTCGAGGAATACCCCCGCAGGCAAATCCTCGCCGAGACCCAGCCGGCTGCCCGGCATATAGCCCAACGCGCGCGTCAGAGATGGGCCGATCCAATGCATCAACAACGTGATGCGTCTGCGCTCGCCGAGGTTGGTCACAACGCGCATCGACCCGGCATGTGAGGCAACTTGCACGGCCGCGCGCAGCAGATTCGTGGTCTCGCACAGTCCGATGGCGTGACCGCCGAAGCTATGGCCGACGGCGTAAAGCGGCAGCGACGGATATTGCTGATGGGCCCAGCGGGTGACGCCTTCCACATCGAGATCGGCCCAGTCGCGCATGCGCGTCTCGAAACCACGCAAGCGTGATGGCCGCGAGCCATCGATGCCGCGATAGCTGTAGGTAATGGCAATCAGACCCCGTTGCGCCACGTACTGCGCAAAAGCGAAGTACAACCGCTCGGGGACCGCCGTTGCCGGATGCACCAGCACCACGCCGCGCGCCGGCAGCGTCTGCGGATACCACGCATGCGCGCCGAGCGGATACCCGTCGACGGCTTGTATTTCCAAAGCAAGGGATGACATGACTTCACTCCTCGGCGCGTCATGATTCGGGGGGCTTTGGGGGCGCGCCTCTGACTAAAACGGTGATTTTTTCATTTATTTCGCACACGAAGTATATGTTGAAATTTATTTCGCTTGCGAAGTAAATTAGAAGAAAGCCACGACGCGATCAGGGCTTTGCATCGAGCGGCACATCATCGAGGAGTAAGCTGACGACCGCCCCTCATTGTCCGGATGACTGCTATGACCGATTTCCTCGCGACCGCACAGGTGCGCAGCGCAACACGTGCCGACTTGCCCGCGATCGTCGCGCTGCTCGCCGACGACGTGCTCGGAACGTCCCGCGAAAGCACCGACCCGCAAGACCTGCCGATCTACGAGCGCGCGTTCGATGCGATGACCGCACAGGGCGGCAATGAATATCTGGTGGCCGAGCGCGACGCTCAGTTGCTGGCCGTGATGCAGTTCACGGTGATTCCCGGGCTATCGCGGCGCGGGCGAACACGCGCGATGTTGGAAGGGGTGCGCGTATCGAGCGCCTGTCGTGGCCAGGGTGTTGGCCGCTGGTTCTTCGAGCAGGCGATTGCGCGAGCGCGCGCTGCCGGCTGCACGCTCGTGCAACTCACCACGGACAAACGCCGTGACGATGCACGGCGTTTTTACGAAAGTCTCGGCTTTCATGCCACTCACGAAGGCATGAAGCTCGATCTCCCCGAGTGATTACTGCGACGCCAGCACGTTCCCCTGGCGGTCGACCAGCGTCACCTTGACGATCTGCGCGCTCACCGCCTTGTTCGCGATATCGGCGGACTGTGCAAACGCATAGACCACCAGATTCGGCGCTTCACCACGGGCGCGCATCGACTCGATCTTGCGCGCCGCGTTCTCGTCCTGCACGCGCAGATCGCGAAAGCGTTCTCCGTTGCTGAAGCTCAGACGGTAGTCGCCGTTGTCCAAAAAGTAGCGGTATGACCCGGCCTCGGCAAGCGAGCTATCCAGCGGGAACGCCTTCTTGTCGAACGCGTACTGGCGGATGCCGTTGTTGATCGTCATGCGGAAGTAGCGCTGCGTCTTGGCTTGCGACACCGAGGCGTCGATCTTCGGTTTGAGCGCATCGAGCAGATCGTGCTTGCGGAACTCGTCGTTCGAATTCGCATAATCCCGCGACATGCGCCGGGCCACCTGATCGTAATCGACGGGCAGGTCGGCCAGCGCCAGATACGAGAACATCAACTGATTGCCGCTGTTCAGTTCGGCGTAGCTGGCGTCGGGCGTGGCGGGGTCGGCTTTCGGCAGACTGTCCTGCACCATCTGTTTTTGCAACTGCTGGGCGGCCTGCGGCGACTTGACGTCGTTGAGATTGGCGGGTGCCGCCGCGGCCTTGTCCGTCGGTGCATCACCGCCCTTGTCGCCACAGGCCGCCAGCCCCACCGCGCAGGAGGCGATGAGTGCAGCGAACAGCAGACGCTTGACGGGCTTGGCGGGGCGGAGGGATTTAGCGATCTTGGTCGAGTGGTTGAGCGTGGTCATGATGGTCGAATCCTGATGGGTTGTCGTGGAGGTATCGCGGCAATCGAGGCGCTTGCTTAGCGCCCGGCGAGGAAGCCACGCAGGCCGGTGCCGGCGAGATACACGCTGACGATCAGCGACAAGTAGGCCCCCAGGCCCAGCGAAATCGCCTTGAGGGCTTCACGCACCATCTGCGACGCGAAGTCCGACGCCATGCGCCCGGCATCGCGTCCGCCGAAGTACGACGCTGCCGTCTTGGCCTGCGACAGGCCGTCGCTGATGTTCAGATAGATGGCAATGCCGATCGCGACCATGAAGATCAGCGGCAGGAGATTGGCCAAATGTGCGCGACGGTCTTTGACGAAGTAAGGGGCCAATGGCGCGACGATCGCCAGCACGGCCACCAGCCCGTACATACCTGCGCTGCCCCCGTTGCCGCCCATCGCGTTGATGACGCCGCCCGGCGAGTTGATCAGGCCCAGCAGCTTCCAGAACGAGATACCGACGCGGTAGTCCGCCGAGACTTGCACCGACACCACGTTGAGCATGAACCAGCCAATGGCAAGCAAGGCCATCGCCCCCAGTGTGCGCGGACCAAAGCGGGCGACGAGCGCGTTGCCCTTCTGCTTGACCGCCGCCATCGCCTCGTCAGCCGCTTCACGCGCCAGTTGGCTCTCGGCGACAACGCTCAAAGTGACCACGTTGCCAGCGTCGTCGAGCAACGCCTCAACGGTCATGTTCACCGCCGGGGCCTGCGACGATTGCCACACGCCTTCCAGGTCGAACGGGTGCTGACGCGAACCGATCATCACCAGACCGGGGCCCGCGCTCGTGTCGCGCAAAATCTTTCCACGTTGCTTCATGTCGCTTTCTCCGCAATAGGGTCGCCATTCCACGGTTTCACCGTTTCACCGTTTCACCGTTTCGGCGTTCGTTGATCCGCTGTTCGGCTGGCGCCTCCCTGACAGGTGGCGTGCGTCGCAGCAGTTACTCCCCTATTCGGAGCCCGGTTGGAAAACCGGAAGACTTTTTTCGGATTTTTTTGTGCGGCCCGTCGCCATGAAAAACGGGGACCGAAGTCCCCGTTGTCGACACACCGATGCCTCAGCGGCGAAGGCTATTTGCCGTCGCTCGCAACGTCGCCATAAACGATGAGCCCGGTCGCCTTGAGCTCGGCCAGCGCCTTTTTGGGGTCGCCCGCAGGCACTGCCAGCCAGAGCATGCCGTCGTCGTCCGGCCCGCGCACGATATCGAGTTGCAGATCGCCAAGCGTCTTGCGAACCTGCGCGATGGTCGTCGTCTCGACAAAGATCACCTGCAACAGTGGCACACCCGGTGCAGGCGACGCGCCACCGCGCAGGGTGCTCGTGCCTTCGGTCGGCACGGCTAGCTTCTCCAGCCCGGCGAGACGCACGGTTTGCAACCCCGTGAGCAATGCCAGCGCCGCCACCGAGGCAAACGCCCAACCCCGGCCCACCGGCGCACGCCACCAACTGCGCAGACGATCGGTCAGCGAAGCTGGTTTTCGCTGGCTTTTGGCTGTGCCGTTCGATGGCTTCGCACGCGCGGCAATCGTTTGCGTATCGGGCAGATCGTCGAACGCCACCAGCGGCGCACGCTCGGCGTAACTCGTTTCGATGGCTTCACGCGTGGCGCTGGCAAACTCGCGCTCCTCGCGCACGATCGATTGCCAATCGGGATGCGCTGCGAGCTGCGCGTCCATCCACGCCCGTTCGCCCGCGTCGAGCTTGTCGCACGCGTAGAGAAATGCCAGTGAGCGGAAACGTTCCAGTTCGTCGTGATTCACTCGCCCGTCTCCTTTGAATTGCCTGAAGGGCTTGCCTTGCCCAAGCCCAGTTTGCGCGACACACATCCGCGCATGCGCTCGCGCGCTTTCTTGACCCAGCCGCGCACCTGCTCGCTGTTGATCAGGACGTCGGGGGGCAACGTGCGTTGCAGCTCCACGGTCATGTCCGCGTACGAGAGGTCCTCGTCGAGCGCCAGTTCCATGGCCAAGCGGTAGTTGGGATTCGTGCCGGCGGGCAACGTGTCGAGGCACTTGCGCACCGCGTTCTGGACCTGATTGCCGTAGATGCCGTCGGCGGCACTCGGCCACTCGCACGCGATGTCGTCCGGATCTTCCATCGGCGCATCGCCCGCGATCTGACCGAAGTTGCGCGTGTCGGCCGGGTCGCCGGATGGCTTGGCATCCTCGTCGTCATCGTGGGTAAAGCGGGAGTGTTTGTAGTGCACGCGCAGCACATCGAGCGCGCAGTACCGGGTGATCATGTTGGCCCAGGTCTTGACGGAGGCGCGCGACGGATCGTAGTCCTGCGCGCCCGTCACGATCTTGCACCACGCCTCCTGAACGGTCTGGCGGGCGAGGTCGTCGTTGAAACCGGTCGACTGAAGCGCCTGCCGGTCGAGCGCACCGGCCATGCGATTGTAAAACTCGCGATGGGCCAGCTTGACGGCAGCGCTGCCGTCCCCCGGTTGGCCGAACTTGCGCAACAAGCGCGTGAGTTCTTCGTTTTCGATATCGTCGCGTTTCATGCGGGCTCACGTAGTCCAGCCGCGAATTCTACGTGAGTTTGGCCGCCGTGGCGCCGCACGAATTTTACGTTTCCTTGCGCTTGCGCGAGGCCGCGGTGAGGCTGTGTCAGGCGTTCAGCCGCCGGGCAGGTGTTGTCGCAGGTGCGTGCGCATTGATCGCCTCGGCAAACTTCATCAGCGCGTGACTGAGTGCCCGCATCGACCGCACCAGCAGCGGGCACCAGCACGTCTGGTCGGCGAACCACAACTCGACGGTCAGCCAGACCTGATCGCGCACGGTGTAAATCTTCACCACCTTCATCTGGCGGTTGATCTCGTCCATGGCAATCAATGCGCGGGAGAGTTCTTCCTGCGTTTCGATCTGGCAGACGTTGGGCAGCAGCAGCTTGCCGTAGCCCGGATCGCTCTCGTCGAAACACAGCACGTATTGCAGGCCTTCGCGCTTGAAGGCGATATCGCCGTCAGCATCAAGATGCGCTGAAAAACCTTCGTCCTGAAGGTGGGCGAGCAGGGTCTGGATGTGGTCTTGCATAACGGACTCCGAGGGGTAACCGACACTACCCTATTCGGAGTGACACGCAGAAACCGGTCGTTTATTTGGGAAATTTACCGCACAGCCTCAAGACACGCCGGCGTCAGGGCCGCTTTCGCCCGCTGCGCAAAGACCGGCCAGCGACAAGCGCGGCCGTCCGGACCGTCGGCGCAATCGGCCAGCGGTAACGTCACGCGCTTGGCCGGCTCGTCGAGCGAGAGCGCCGTGAGTTGACGCAACTGCTGCATCGATTGATAGATGAATTCGACACGCACAAACGGCTCGCCGGCCGGATTGCGCCAGAGCGAGAACACCAGCGCACCGTCGGGCGGGGTGTTGTCGGGCTGATCGGGAAGCTGCCAGTCGAACTTGAGCATGCCGGCCAGATTCGCCACGTTGGTGTCGTGGCCAGTGAGCACGTACACCCGGTTGCCGGCCGGTAATACCGGCCCACGCACGGGCGCGGGCGGTGGTGCTGCGGCATCGGTGGCCGAGCGGGTCAGTGCATCGAGCACGACCGCGAGCAGCGGCGTGCCGTTGGTCGCGGCGAGATACGGGGTGCGGTCCAGCAGATCGCGCTGGGCGTTGTGCGCTTCAAGCAGGCGGGCCCAGTCGCTCTCGTCGCGAATACGTCCCCATGCCACGTCGTTGTCGGGGAAGCCCTCGCCGTATTGCAGAAGGAAAACCTCCGATGCGGTGGCCGCGCTGCCAAGGGCACCGCGCAGCGTCACGCCGCTGCCGTCGCCCTCGACACGCAAGCGCGTCGGCACGTCTTCGAGCTTGCAGCCGCCCTGTGCACCGCACGCGGGACTGCGCGAATAGCCAAGGACTTCGCCCATGCGGGCAATCGTGGCGGCATAACGTTTGTTGAGTCCCGCAACACCGTCCGGCGCGAGACGCGCTTCAATCGCACCGCGCGCCGCCCCCGGGTCCAACGGGCAGTCACCGGCGGCCACCGGATGGAACACGGCGTCGTAGGTGGTGAGATCGGATTGATGGGCCGTGCGCATATCGCAACCCGGCGCGATGCCCTGCAACAAGGCGCTGCCGGTCTCTCGCGTACGTTGATCGATATCGGCCCAGCCGTAGAGGGTGCCCGGTGCCGGGCAGGTGTTCTCGGGCAAGACACGGCGCGCGCGCAGCCAGTCGCCGTAGTAGCGGCCCATGCGCTCAGCGAGCGAGCCGCCACGCGCCGTCAGATAACCGGCGGGGACCACCCAGCCCGGCCACGCGTCGGGACTCAGCTTGTCGAGCGGCGGATGCGCATGCGTCGGAGACCGAACCCCATGACGGCTCACGATCACGGTCGACACCAGCGTCCAGTCAGCCGGCATGCCGTCAACTTGCGCTGCCGACTCGGTCGGACGGGCGGGGCCCGGCTGCTGTTGCGGTGCGGATGCGCACGCGCTCAGCAACGCGGCGATCATCAGCGTCAAGGGCAGCGTCCGAGCCAGCGCAGCAGTTTTCCCACGGGATTCGACGGGCATGCGAGTCATGGCGGCAGTGTGTCGGAATGACATGGATGGCGTTGGCGCCCATCTTAACCTTGCCGCCATGACATCGCGCATTGTCGCGATTGCCCCGTCGTGCCCGCGCGACGGCCAGTGAATTTTGCTGTCGGGGCCGCAAATTCGCGGTCCCGATGTGTTACCGCATTGCGAGGATTTGCGGGCTATGCCCCCGAATCGGGCGAGCTGTCGTCCAACAAGCGGCCGACTGCGCCAAAGCGCCACGACAGCCGATGCGCGGCGGCAATCAGTGCACGGGCCGGCTCGCCGTCGGGCGTGGTGTCGAAGCTGCCGGACGACCCCATCAGCGCCAGCACCAGCGTGACTTCGCCGGTGTGATCGAACACAGGCACCGCGACCGTATCGATACCGGGCACCGGGTTGCTCAACGCGGTATCGCGACGATGCGTGCGAATGTCGGCCAGCCGGCCGGCGTAGTCCTTCGGCGGCTTGGCGGCACGGCCGTCCGCACCCAGACCGGCCATGCGCACACCCTCTTGCGCCAGCATGCCGTCGAGCACCGCCGGCGGCAGAAACGCGGCAAACGTCCGCCCGATGGCCGTGTTCACGAGCGACAGCACGGTGCCGATGCGCAGGCTCACGTGTTGCGGGCGCGTCGCCTCCTCCAGCCGGACAACGGTCGGCCCCACAGGACCCAGCACAGCCATCGCCGCCGAAAGACCCGTGGCCTGCGCAAGCGCCAGAATTTCGGGCTCGGCTTCCCCCGTCGGCGAGAGGCGTTGCAAGGCCATCAGGCCTAATTCAAGACTGAGCGCGCCAGCTTCGAAGTTGCCGCTCGCGTCGCGGCTGAGCAGCCCGGCGCGCTGAAGACTCACCAGATGCGGATGCGCCTTGGCCGGGGCCATACCCGCGTCGCGTGCCAGACCATTGAGCGGCAGCGGACGCGCCGCCGCGACCAGCGCCTCTAGCAGTGCGCCGGTGCTCTCCAGTGCCTGAATGCCGCGTTGTGGCTTCGTCGGCTCGCTCATGCCCACTCCTCGTTGACTTGTCTCGCGATGGCGTTCGCCGTCTCGCGCAATGCCGTCGCGGCGGCCCCCTGCCAATCCACATCAAGTGCCGCCGTCGGACCGATGGCGGTCAGTGCGAGTCGCAAGCGGCCGCTGGCATCGAACACGGGCACGCACAGGCTGCTGACCGACGGGCTGGGCGTATTCACGCTGCGCGCCATACCGTGGGTACGCGTCTCGTCGAGCAGTTCGGCGAAATGACGTTGTTCTTCTGCCGCGCCCGGCATTTGTTCATGCCACGCGAGCGGCCAGTCGGCCGTCGGCGTGAAGGCGCAGAACGCACGGCCGGTGGACGTCGTCGTGAGCGACATCACCGAGCCCACGTGCAGGTTCACATGCAGCGGGAAAGCCGCGCGCTCGAAGTGCACGACGAGCGGGCCTTGCGGTGCCGGGGTAGAGATCGCCACACAGAAACCGGTTTCGCGCGCGAGCGCCACCACGCGCGGGACGGCGGCGCGATACGCGGGATCGTTTTCCAGATGGAGCAACGCCAGCCGCAACAGCATCGGCCCCGGCGCATAGCTGCCTGACATGGGGTCGCGTTTGAGCAACCCCAGCCGCGTGAGACTCACCAGATAAGGGTGCGCCTGCGCGGGCGGCAGACCGGCCAGCGCCGCCAGATCGCCCGGTGCCAGCGGACGCCGCGCCTGCGCGAGCGCCTGCAACACGCGGGCGGCAACGTCCACGCTTTGCACGCCGCGAGAGACACGTGAGGCGGGTGTGGGCTGGGCGCTGTCGTCGAGGCTGTCGGAGGCACGCGCCATGTCGCCCTTTGGAATTCGGTTCATGCAGAAGCGGGAGCGGACTCCCGGAGAAAAAGTGGCCTAGATTCTAAACAAGTCGCCGCAGCATGCCCGGAAACGGGCGTCTCAGGGTTCTCCCGGATCTTTTTACTGTCTGCGATGAGCTTGCCGCAACATTAGCAAATAACAACTATATTTGTCATTGACAAAAATTCAGCCCATTTCGTAAGATGGCTGCACCCTGACGCCGATCGGCCGACAGAGCATGCTTTCATGACGTGCGAGCTGCCACCCGTCGTCGGTTCATCCCCACAGACAAGACACGAGAGAGAGACAGCATGGCTAAAGCATTTGCCTCGCAAGCCGACCTGGAAGCGAAAAAGGTCACCTTCACCCAACTGTCGGAACACGCCTGGGCCTACACGGCCGAAGGCGACCCGAACTCGGGCGTCATCATCGGCGACGACGGCGTGATGATCGTCGACACGACGGCTACGCCCGCCATGGCGCAAGACCTGATCGCCAAGATCCGCACGGTCACCGACAAGCCGATCAAGTACGTGGTGCTCTCGCACTATCACGCCGTGCGCGTGCTGGGCGCGTCGGCTTACTTCGAAGAAGGCGCGCAGCAGATCATCGCGAGCCGCGGCACTTTTGAGATGATTCAGGAGCGCGGCGAAGCCGACATGAAGTCGGAGATCGAACGCTTCCCGCGTCTGTTCGCCGGTGTCGAGACCGTGCCCGGCCTGACGTGGCCGACGCTGGTGTTCGAGAAGGAAATGACGCTGTTCCTCGGCAAGCTCGAAGTGAAGATTGCGCATCTGGGCTCGGGCCATACGAAGGGCGACACGGTCGTGTGGCTGCCGTCGGATAAGGTGCTGTTCTCGGGCGATCTGGTGGAGTACGACGCTGCCTGCTACACCGGCGACGCGCAACTCGCCGAATGGCCCGCCACGCTCGACGCGCTGGCAGCACTCGGCGCCGAGAAGCTCGTCCCGGGCCGTGGTCCGGCGCTCACGACGCCCGCTGAAGTCGCGAAGGGCCTCGCCTATACGAAGGATTTCGTGACGACGCTGTTCGAAGCGGGCAAGCAAGCCGTCGAACAGAAGCTCGATCTGAAGGGCGCGATGGCACTCACGCGCAGCCAGATGGATCCGAAGTTCGGTCACGTTTTCATCTACGAACACTGCCTGCCGTTCGATGTGACGCGCGCCTTCGACGAGGCCAGCGGCATCACGCACCCGCGCATCTGGACGGCGCAGCGCGACAAGGAAATGTGGGCCGCACTGCAAGACTGAGCCCACTGACCCGGTAGCAAATCAAAAGTAGAAACGGTGCCCGCCCGCGCGACGCTGACATGGCGCGCGGGTGAGGCACCGGCGACGGAGACATTGCATGAGCAGCATCGATTACCAGCGCCTCACGTTCACGTACCAGCCTTGTGCCGAACAGTCGGCGCCTACGAATGGCACGAGTGGCAGCGGCCGAACCGCCGCACCGCACCCGGTCATCGTCGTTGGCGCAGGCCCGGTTGGGCTCGCGACCGCCATCGATCTCGCCCATCAGGGCGTGCACGTGATCGTGCTCGACGACGACTGCACGCTTTCCACCGGCTCGCGTGCCATCTGCTTCGCCAAGCGCACGCTCGACATCTTCGACCGGCTGGGCTGCGGCGATCGTATGGTGCAAAAAGGCGTTTGCTGGAATGTCGGCCGTGTGTTCCTGCGCGATCAGGAGGTCTACAACTTCGATCTGCTGCCGGACGCCGGACACCATCGTCCCGCGTTCATCAACTTGCAGCAGTACTACGTCGAAGGCTATCTGTTCGAGCGCGCCAGCGAGCTGCCGAACATCGAAATCCGCTGGAAGAACAAGGTCTCGGGGCTCGTGCAGCACGGCACGCCCGGCGCCGCCGATGCGTGCGTGACACTCACGGTCGACACGCCCGATGGCGCGTATCAAACGACGGCGCGCTACGTTGTTGCGGCCGACGGTTCGCGCAGCCCGGTGCGCAAGCTGATCGGTGTGGACAGCCATGGCCGCACGTTCAAAGATCGTTTTCTGATCGCCGACGTGAAGATGACGGCGAACTTCCCCGCGGAGCGCTGGTTCTGGTTCGATCCGCCGTTCCATCCGAATCAGTCGGTGTTGCTGCACCGTCAGCCGGACGACGTCTGGCGCATCGATTTCCAATTGGGCTGGGACGCCGATCCCGAAACGGAGAAGACACCCGAGCGCGTGATTCCGCGCGTGCAGGCGCTGCTTGGCCCCGATGCCAAATTCACGCTGGAATGGGTGAGCGTCTACACGTTCTCGTGCCTGCGCATGGACAGCTTCCGCCACGGCAATGTGCTCTTCGCGGGTGACTCGGCGCACGGCGTGTCGCCGTTCGGTGCACGCGGCGCGAACAGCGGCGTGCAGGACGCCGAGAATCTCGCGTGGAAACTGGCCATGGTGCTGGATGATCGTGCGCCCGATACGTTGCTCGATACCTATGCCCGCGAGCGCGAATTCGCGGCGGACGAAAACATTCTCAACTCGACGCGCGCGACGGACTTCATCACGCCCAAGAGCCCGGTGTCGCGCGTGTTTCGCGACGCTGTGCTGACGCTGGCACGCGATCATGCGTTCGCCCGTCAGTTGGTGAACAGCGGCCGCCTGTCGGTGCCTGCGGTGTTGCACGACTCTACGCTGAATACCGCCGATCGCGACGCGTTCGTGGGACGCATGGTGCCGGGGGCGACTTGCCTCGATGCGCCGCTCTCGCGCAACGCACAGGGCGGCTGGCTGTTGCCGCGTCTGGGCGGGCGTTTTGTCGCGCTGGTGTTCGGCTCGCCCGCCTCGCTGGATGCTGCGGCACTGGCTGCGTTGCAGGCGATGGCGAATGACCGTGTGCCCGTCATGCCGGTGTTCGTCACGAGCGATGCCTCGCAAGCGCAAGGTGAAGAGAACGTTTGGCACGACGCGCAAGGGCTCGCCGCGCAGCGTTACGACGCCACGCCCGGCACGGTCTATCTCGTTCGCCCGGATCAGCATGTCTGTGCACGCTGGCGCACCCTCGATACCGCTGCGATTGCGCAAGCGCGAGACCGAGCACTCGGACGCGTATCGTCAGCGCAGGCGTCGATGCCGTGCGCGGCGTGAGCCATCGCTGACACTGTTCTCAACAACACACACGAATTCAGCCGGGAGGAGACACCCATGGCACTCGATACACAACCGCGCCTGACGCGCCCCGACGATTTCTACGAAGCACTCATCGACATGCACCGCGATCTCGACGACGCGCAGAGTCAGGCCGCCAATGCGCAATTGATTCTGCTGCTCGCCAATCAGATTGGCGATCACGAGACGCTGCTCTCGGCCATGCAGTTGGCGCGCGCCGGGGCATTAGGCGGGGCCGCCCGCGCCTGATCGATACGCGGGACCAATGAAAACGGGGCGTTCGCATAGCGACGCCCCGTTTGTTTTTCAGCGGTGATTGGCTTACACGACCACCATCTGTGAGATCTTCTGCGCCGCTTGTTGCAGCGGCGCCAGAAACTTCGACTCCATCTCTGCCGCCGACGTCCGGTTCGCCTGACCGCTCACGTTCATCGCGGCGATGACCTGCCCGGCCCGGTTGCGAATCGGCGCAGCAATCGAGATCAAGCCCTCTTCCAGTTCCTGATCGACGACGGCCCAGCCTTGCGCCCGCACTTGCAGGATACGTTCGCGCAGCGCGTCCACATCCGTGAGCGTGCGGCGTGTGTGTTGACGAATGTCGGCGCGGCGCAATGCGGCGTCGAGCTCGTCGTCGGGAAGTGCGGACAACATCACACGCCCCATCGACGTACACCACGCCGGGAGGCGGCTGCCGATCGACAGGTTGATCGACATCACCTTGCGCACGGGCACGCGCAGCACATAGACGATGTCGTCGCCGTCGAGCACGGATGCCGAACTGCTCTCCTGCACCTGCTGGACTAGCGCCTCCATGAACGGCTCGGCCAGATTCCACAGCGGCATCGACGTCAGATACGAAAAGCCCAGATCGAGAATACGCGGCGTCAGGCGGAACAACCGTCCCTCGCTGCGCACGTAACCGAGCGCCTCTAGCGTCAGCAGAATGCGCCGGGCGCCTGCGCGGGTCAGGCCGGACGCCTGCGCCACTTCAGACAGCGTCTGGGCCGGTCGCGCCGCATTGAACGCCTTGACCACCGCAAGCCCGCGCGCAAACGACTGCACATAAGAGTCGCCCGGCTTCTTCTCGGTCGGATCGCGGGAGTCGTTCGGCACAGGTGTCATTGGGTCGGTATCGGCAGGTCTGGCGGGTTGCAGGGCGCTTTGTTGGGTGACTTCTTCTCAAGCACGAGTGAACGGACCACCGGACATTCCGGCGGTGCACCACGATCGCGCAGACGGCAAGCGTAATGGATTTGCGCCAGCGGTTCCACCGTGCGGGACACACAGTCTCACCGAATGCGTCTGACGCACCCCCTGTCTTGACGCCCGACATCGGAAAGCTTACGCTGTTCTTATAGCGAATATTTGTTCGTTATAAGAACATTGTGAACCAGACGATGCCGCCGGACAAGACGTCATCGCCGCGAGACAACCGCACCGGACGGCGCGCAGGCTCTGGCTAGTCAGCCGGAGACCGCAGGCTCGTTCGACGGAACTGCCCAGGAGGCACGTGTGATCAACAAGATTTACGAATCGCTCGCCAGCGCGGTCGCCGACGTCCATGACGGCGCCACGATCATGATTGGCGGCTTTGGCAACGCCGGTATGCCCTCTGCGCTCATCGACGCCCTGATCGAACAAGGCGCGCGCGATCTGACCATCGTCAACAACAATGCCGGTAACGGCGAGACCGGTCTCGCGGCGCTGCTCAAGGCCGGGCGCGTGCGCAAGATCATTTGCTCGTTCCCGCGTCAGACCGATTCGCAGGTGTTCGACGCGCTCTATCGCGCCGGCAAAATCGAGCTGGAACTGGTGCCGCAAGGCAATCTGGCCGAACGCATTCGCGCGGCCGGTGCGGGCATCGGCGGTTTCTTCACGCCGACCGGCTACGGCACGCTGCTCGCCGAAGGCAAGGAAACCCGCGTGATCGACGGCAAGCCGTACGTGCTCGAATCGCCGATCCACGCCGATTTCGCACTGATCAAGGCACTCAAGGGCGACCGCTGGGGCAATCTGGTGTATCGCAAAACTGCCCGCAACTTCGGCCCCATCATGGCGACCGCTGCGAAGTGCGCCATCGTTCAGGTCAGCGAAGTCGTGGAACTGGGCGAGCTCGATCCGGAAGCCGTGGTCACCCCCGGCATCTTCGTACAACGTATCGTCGCGGTGCCCGGCACCGCGAGCGCCTGACGTCCCCTATTCCGGAGCTACGACATGAACCGACTGACCCGCGACCAGATGGCCGCCCGCGTCGCCCAGGATATTCCCGACGGCGCCTATGTGAACCTCGGTATCGGCCTGCCCACGGCAGTGGCCAATCACCTGCCGGCCGAGAAAGAAATCATTCTGCAAAGCGAGAACGGCGTGATCGGGATGGGCCCGGCCCCCGCCAAGGGCGAAGAAGATGAAGACCTCATCAACGCTGGCAAGCAGCCTGTCACGCTCAAACCGGGCGGCGCGTATTTCCATCACGCCGACTCGTTCGCGATGATGCGCGGCGGCCACCTCGACTTCTGCGTGCTGGGTGCGTTCCAAGTCTCGAAGACCGGCGATCTCGCCAACTGGCACACGGGCGCGCCCGACGCCATCCCTGCGGTGGGTGGCGCGATGGATCTCGCGACCGGCGCCAAGCAAGTGTTCGTGATGATGGAACATCAGACCAAGCAGGGCGAAAGCAAGATCGTCGACGCGTGCACGTATCCGCTGACGGGCGTGGGCTGCGTGACGCGCATCTACACGGACCTCGCGGTCATCGACGTGACGCCCGAAGGCCTGCGCGTGCGCGATATGGTCGAAGGGCTGACGTTCGACGAATTGCAACGTCTGAGCGGCGTGACGCTACTGCCCTCGCCGGCCGTCGCCTGATATCTGCATTGCACACCATCGCCGGGAGATTCCCGGCGATTTGCATTGTCCGGCATGCATTGAGTGAATTCGAAATCCCCCATTCGGTGAGGTAGACAAATGAGTGAAGTCTTTATCTGCGACGCGATCCGCACCCCTATCGGCCGCTACGGCGGCGCACTGTCGTCGGTACGTGCCGACGATCTGGGCGCAATTCCGATCAAGGCGCTGATGGCGCGCAACGGCAACGTCGACTGGACGCTGGTTGACGATGTGATCTACGGCTGCGCGAATCAGGCCGGCGAAGACAACCGCAACGTGGCCCGCATGTCGGCGCTGCTCGCCGGACTGCCGCAAGACGTGCCAGGTGGCACCGTCAACCGTCTGTGCGGTTCGGGCATGGATGCCATCGGCACCGCTGCGCGCGCGATCAAGGCAGGCGAAGCCGGTCTGATGATCGCCGGTGGCGTGGAAAGCATGAGCCGTGCGCCGTTCGTGATGGGCAAGGCCGCCAGTGCGTTTTCACGTCAGGCAGAGATTTACGACACGACCATCGGCTGGCGTTTCGTCAATCCGCTGATGAAGGCGCAATACGGCGTGGATTCGATGCCCGAGACGGGCGAGAACGTGGCGACGGAATTCGGCATCAGCCGCGAAGATCAGGATCGCTTCGCGGTGCGCTCGCAAGAAAAAGCGGCGCGTGCACAGGCTAACGGCACGCTGGCGGAAGAAATTACGCCGGTGTCGATTGCTCAGAAGAAGGGGGAAGCCATTGTGGTGGACCGCGACGAACATCCGCGTGCCACCAGCATGGAAGCGCTTGCCAGACTGAAGGGCGTGGTACGCCCTGATGGGACCGTGACCGCCGGTAACGCTTCTGGCGTCAACGACGGCGCCTGTGCGCTGCTGTTAGCAGACGAGGCGAGCGCGGCGCGTTTTGGCCTGACGCCGCGCGCCAGGATTCTGGGCATGGCGACGGCAGGGGTAGCACCGCGCATCATGGGCATCGGTCCGGCGCCCGCAACGATCAAACTGTTGGCACGGCTCGGGATGTCGCTCGATCAGTTCGATGTGATCGAACTCAACGAAGCGTTTGCGAGCCAAGGCCTGGCCGTGCTGCGTCAGCTGGGTGTCGCTGACGACGACCTGCGCGTCAATCCGAACGGCGGCGCCATCGCGCTAGGCCATCCGCTCGGTATGAGCGGCGCACGTCTGGTGACGACGGCGATGTACCAGCTAAAGCGTTCAGGTGGCCGCTTCGCGCTGTGTACGATGTGCATTGGGGTCGGCCAAGGCATCGCTATCGCCATCGAAGCGATCTGACCGGGTAGGGCTTGTTCCCCCTACCCTGTCACACCGCTTGATTTCTGTGGCCGGGGCGGTCGCACGACACTGGGTAAGTGTCGTCGCGCCGCACCGGTGTCCCGCTCGCACGATCAGCGCTCAGCGGTACACGTCTGCCTCAAATTCCCTGCTGGACTACGTGTCTCCTCAGTTCCTGCCTGAGTTTTCTGTTTGCAAAAGCCTCAGACGGCCTTGGCGACATCGCGCATCACGGCGTCGAAGAACGTGGCCTTCGCATCGGCTTCGCTGCGGTCGTAAGCGCGGTTGATACCGCTGATGACCGCACGGATCGAGGCCGTCGTGAGATTCGCATCGATACCCACGCCGAACGCGCTGCCGACAATCGTTTCGCCCGCCATTTCAGCAATCGCGATAGCACGGGCATCGGCACCTTGCGTCAACGCGCGCTCTTCGTAGTGCTGCACACGTACCGGCGTGCGCATGGCGTTCATCAGCGCGTCGAGCGGACCGTTACCGGCACCCGACACCGTCGTGCGTTGCCCGTGGATGTCGATGGTCACAGCAATCTGCTGACGGCCGTCGCGCTCCGAGAGCGTGTGGCCGACATAAGCCACCGGTTCGGCCGCTTCCACATATTCCTTCTGGAACAATTGCCAGATCTGTGCTGCCGTAACTTCGGCACCGGTCTCGTCGGTGTAGCGCTGCACAGCCGAGCTGAAGTCGACTTGCAGACGGCGCGGCATTTGCACCCCGTACGACTGTTCGAGCAGAAAGGCAATGCCGCCCTTGCCCGACTGGCTGTTCACACGAATGATCGAGTCGTAAGTGCGGCCCAGATCGCTCGGATCGATCGGCATGTACGGCACTTCCCAGAAGGTGTCCGGCTTTTGTGCGGCGAAGCCCTTCTTGATGGCGTCCTGATGCGAGCCCGAGAACGCGGTGAACACGAGATCGCCCACGTACGGGTGGCGCGGATGCACCGGCAATTGCGTGCATTCTTCCGACGTGCGGGCGACTTCATTGATGTTCGAGAAGTCGAGGCCCGGGTCCACGCCTTGCGTGTAGAGATTCAACGCGAGCGTGACGAGATCAACGTTACCGGTGCGCTCGCCATTACCGAACAAGCACCCTTCGATGCGATCGGCACCGGCCATCACGGCCAGCTCGGCAGCGGCCACTGCCGTGCCACGGTCGTTGTGCGGGTGCACCGAGAGAACCAGCGAATCGCGATGCTTGAGGTTGCGGTGCATCCACTCGATCTGGTCGGCGTAGTAGTTCGGCGTACCGATTTCAACGGTGGCGGGCAGGTTGACGATGCACTTGTGGTCCGGCGTCGGCTGCCATACATCGAAGACCGCGTCACAGACTTCTTTGGCGAAGTCGAGTTCGGTGCCCGTGAACGTTTCGGGGCTGTATTGCAGGGTCCAGCGGGTATCGGGGGCAGCGTCGGCGCAACGCTTGATGGTCTTGGCGGCCGCGACGGCCAGCGCTTTCACGCCCGGCTGGTCGAGGTTGAAGACGATGCGGCGGAATTCCGGGGCCGTGGCGTTGTACAGGTGAACGATGGCGCGCGGTGCGCCCTTGAGGGCGGCGAAGGTGCGCTCGATGAGATCGTCACGTGCCTGCGTGAGCACTTCGATGGTGACGTCGTCGGGGATGTGACCGCCTTCGATCAATTCACGCACGAAGTTGAAATCGGTTTCGGAGGCGGACGGGAACGCGACTTCGATTTCCTTGAAACCGATCGCGACCAGCATCTTGAACATGCGCATCTTGCGCTGTGCGTCCATCGGCTCGAACAAGGCCTGATTGCCGTCGCGCAGGTCGGTGCTCATCCAGATCGGCGCACGCGTGATGGTGCGGCTCGGCCACTGTCGGTCCGGAATGTTGACCGGAGTGAAGGCGCGGTATTTGGTAGCGGGGTTGTTCAACATGGCGTGTCTCGATTGTCGGAAAAAGTGGCAACCGGACGACGCTTGAGCGCAAAAAAGCTACGACCTCCGGTTGGATGAACCGGGGCTCAGATCGGCGTAACTGGGGAAAATCAGCGGTGCTTCAGAGGAAATTCAGACGATGCACGCGCGCAGCAACGGACCAAGCCCGGTGGAGCGGGCTAGTAGTCGTAGCGAGAGGGAGAATTGCGCGGTGATCATGTGCTGCATGAGATCACAGATATTCCCGGGCTGTCAACTATCGTGTGTCGCCTTGCGATAATCCCCAGCGGCCACGTCGGCGGCCCCCGGTTGCCGCTTTGCGTCGATTCCGATAATGTTCCGGCGATGGGATAACCGAAGCCTAGCCTCGAAACCCGACGGATCGATACGCTCAACCGTCGCGCCAATCCCGGTGTCGCACGGTGCGTGTCATGACATCGGAGTCTTCATTGGCCTCCCCTACTTCATCAACGTCATCGACGTCACCAACGTCACCAACGTCACCAACGTCACCAACGTCACCAACGTCACCAACGTCACCAACGTCGTCACCCTCGCCCACGGCGGCAACGCCGCATAGCGCCGCCAAGGTCTGGCTGCTCGCGCTCACGGTCTTTCTCGTCGGGATCGACGAAAACATCTGCATCGGCATCCTGCCCGCGATCTCGCAAGGGCTCGGTGTCTCGATGGCCTCGGCCGGCCAACTCACCACCATCTTCTCTGCGGTCTTCGCGCTGTGGGCCTTCACGATGGCCGCGTGGCTCTCCCGGCATGCCCGGCGCCCCGCGCTGATCGTCGCGCTGCTGGTCTTCACGCTCAGCAACCTTGCCGCCGCAGCCGCCCCGGGGTACGCCGCGCTGTTCGTGGCGCGCATGGCCATGGCCGCCAGTTGCGCCACCATCGTGCTGCTTTGCTCGCGGCTAGCCACCGAAATCACGCCGCCCGAGTTTCACGGGCGCGCCGTGGGCATCATCTTCATGGGCATCAGCGGGTCGCTGGTACTCGGCGTGCCGCTCGGCATGACGCTCGAACACTGGGCGGGATGGCGTGCCGTGTTCGCCGTCATCGGTCTGGTCAGTGCGCCGCTCATGCTCGTGCTCTGGCGCGCATTACCGCTTACGCAGCCCGCCACCGCGCCGACGCTGCGGGCGTATGTGAAAGCGCTGGCGCAGCCTCGCCTGCTTGCCGCACAAGGGGTGTCGATTGCCATGCTTGGCGGGCACTTCACGCTATTCGCGTATCTCGCGCCGTATCTCCAGAAGACCCTCGCGCCATCACCCGATGGCCTGAGCTTGTTGTTCGTCGCGTTCGGGGTGGCGGGTGTGGCCGGTGCGTGGCTTGGTGGCTTGGGCTCGGACCGGGCAGGTGCCTCGCGGGCGCTGCTCGGGTGTCCGCTGCTGTTTCTCGTGGCAATGGCCGGTGTGCCGCTGGCCGCGATGGGTGTCACGGGTGTGGATAGCGCGTGGCCCGTAGCGATCTTCGTCGTCGCGATGATGGTCTGGGGCTGTTTGTCGTGGTCGATTTCGCCCGTGGTACAGAACTTCCTGATTCGCAGCGCGCCACAGCAAGCCGACGCCAATGTGGGCGTGAACGTGGCGGCCATGCATGTGGGTGTGGCGCTCGGGGCGGGCGCAGGCGGTGCGCTCGTCGATGCGAACGCGTTGATGCTCACCCCATGGGCCGGATGCGCGCTCGTCGCCGTGGCCGTGGCGCTCGCGGCATTCGCCGTGCGGGCGCGGCGATAGGGGTAGCAAGGTCAGGGGGCGCTCAGGACGCCAGCGGCACCGCCGACGTACACTTGATTTCGTCGAGACAGACGCTCGATTTGACGGCGCTCACGCCCGGAATCCGCATCAGCGTATCGAGCAAGAATTCGGACAACCCCTTCAGATCGCGCGCCACCACCTTGAGTACGTAGTCGATATCGCCGGTCACGGAAAAGCACTCCTGTATCTGCGCCAGCTCCGCGACCAGTCCCTTGAAGTTCGACAGGTCGCGAATATGCCCGCGCTCCATCGTCACATGGACGAACGCCACGACGCTGAAACCGAGCCGCTGCGCGTCCAGCCGGGTGTCGTAACCCTTGATCACCCCCAGCTCTTCGAGGCGGCGATGGCGGCGCAATGTCTGCGCCGGCGACAGCTTGATGGCCTCGGCCAGTTCCAGATTCGAAATCCGTCCGTGCGACTGCAAAATCGCCAGCAGCCGGACATCGATCCGATCGATCTCGATGTTATGCACTTTCCTCTCCTCCAACCGGTCAATTTCGAAATATTAATGCATAACATAGGGTTTCCCTGTGCCTTTTACGAAATCCTATTTTGCGGTGACGCACTTACACTGGGCCCCTCAAATCGATGCAGTGCACGCACGATGGCTGGCACTACGCAGGTTTCGGGAATTAAAACGGCAGGGGACAAAATCCCGACCGGGCGGTCAGTGATTCACAATTTTATTGCGTAAATTGTGCATCGCGACGGTTCAAAAAATCCGTCTTCCGAAGCCGGGCGCACAACCACCGGGCCGGGCACGCGTCCAACGAAACATCTACCTCACAAAGCCGAGACGATCATGGCCGACCTGTTTGACAACCCGATGCAATTGATGGGCTTCGAATTCGTGGAATTCGCGTCGCCCACCCCGAACCTGCTTGAGCCGATCTTCGAGCAGATGGGCTTCACGCTCGTGGCCCGCCATCGCTCGAAAGACGTGGTGCTCTATCGTCAGGGCGAGGTCAACTTCATCGTCAATCGCGAGCCGAACAGCCCGGCAGCCTACTTCGCCGCCGAGCACGGCCCGAGCGCCTGCGGCATGGCCTTCCGCGTGAAAGATTCGCATCAGGCCTACGCCCGCGCGCTGGAACTCGGCGCCCAGCCGGTCGAGATCGCTACCGGCCCGATGGAACTGCGTCTGCCGGCCATCAAGGGCATCGGCGGCGCGCCGCTGTACCTGATCGACCGCTTCGAAGAAGGCAAGTCGATCTATGACATCGACTTCGAATTCATCGAAGGCGTCGATCGTCATCCGGTCGGCCATGGCCTGCGCCTGATCGACCACCTGACGCACAACGTCTATCGCGGCCGCATGTCCTTCTGGGCCAACTTCTACGAGAAGCTGTTCAACTTCCGCGAAATTCGTTACTTCGATATCTCGGGCGAGTACACCGGTCTGGCGTCGAAGGCGATGACCGCGCCCGATGGTAAAATCCGCATTCCCCTGAACGAAGAATCCGCCAAGGGCAGCGGCCAGATTGAGGAATTCCTGATGGCCTTCAACGGTGAAGGCATTCAGCACATTGCATTCCTGACCGACGACCTGATTCAGGTTATCGACAATCTGCAAATGGCCGGCGTACCGCTCATGACGGCACCGAACGACTTCTACTATCAGGCGCTGGAAACGCGCCTGCCGGGTCACGGCCAGCCGGTCGGTGAGCTGAAGTCGCGCGGCATTCTGCTCGACGGCACGACCGAAGGCGGCAAGCCGCGTCTGCTGCTCCAGATCTTCTCGAAGACCCTGCTGGGTCCGGTGTTCTTCGAGTTCATTCAGCGTCGTGGCGACGACGGCTTCGGCGAAGGCAACTTCAAGGCGCTGTTCGAATCGCTCGAACGCGACCAGATCGCGCGCGGCACGCTCAAGGTCTGAGTCCAGGGGAGACAACCGGCGCCCCGTGCGCCGGGATGACGGTCACCTCTCGGGGGGTGGCCACCAAGAACACGGCGACGGTGTCATAAGCACCGCGCCGTGGCGGCTCAACGCTTCCAGTCCGTTCCTACCGAACGGAGACAGAGAGGCGCGCCGCATGGCATCGAAGGTAGGGTAAGGAACAGACATGTCCGCCAATGCAGCACAAGAAGGCTCGCTCCACCGCGGCCTGAAGAATCGTCACATTCAATTGATCGCCCTCGGTGGCGCGATCGGCACCGGCCTCTTTCTCGGCATCGCCCAAACCATCAAGACCGCTGGACCCTCCGTACTGCTTGGCTACGCCATTGCCGGTATCGTCGCGTTCTTCATCATGCGGCAACTGGGTGAAATGGTCGTCGACGAGCCCGTCGCCGGCTCGTTCAGTTACTTCGCCAACAAGTATTGCGGCCAGTTCGCGGGCTTCGTCTCGGGCTGGAACTACTGGGTGCTGTACATCCTCGTGTCGATGGCCGAACTCTCGGCCGTGGGCATTTACGTGCAGTACTGGTGGCCGGCGATCCCCACGTGGGTCTCGGCACTCGTGTGCTTCGGCATCATCAACGCCATCAACCTGTCGAGCGTAAAGTCGTACGGCGAGATGGAGTTCTGGTTCGCCATCATCAAGGTCGCCGCCATCGTCGGCATGATCGGGTTTGGCGGCTATCTGCTCTTCTCGGGCAATGCTGGCCCCGATGCCAGCGTGGCCAACCTCTGGCAACACGGCGGGTTCTTCCCGAACGGTGTGTCCGGCCTTGTCATGGCGATGGCCGTGATCATGTTCTCGTTCGGCGGGCTCGAACTGGTGGGCATCACTGCGGCCGAGGCCGACGATCCGTCGCGCACCATTCCGCGTGCGACCAATCAGGTGATCTACCGCATTCTGATTTTCTACGTCGGCGCTCTCGGCGTGCTGCTCTCGCTGTATCCGTGGGAGAAAGTCGTCTCCGGCGGCAGCCCGTTCGTGCTGATCTTCCATGAACTGAACAGCAACTTCGTCGCCAACGTGCTCAACGCCGTGGTGCTGACCGCCGCCCTGTCCGTCTATAACAGCGGCGTGTATTGCAACAGCCGCATGCTCTACGGTCTGGCCGGTCAGGGCAACGCGCCGCGCGCGCTGCTCAAGGTCAACGCCCGTGGCATTCCGCTCGCCGCGCTCGGCGTGTCGGCCGCCGCTACCGCGCTGTGCGTAGTGATCAACTACTTCATGCCCGGCAAGGCGTTCGAACTGCTGATGGGTCTGGTCGTCTCGGCCCTCATCATCAACTGGGCCATGATCAGCGTGATCCATCTGGTGTTCCGCCGGGCCAAGGCGCGTGCCGGTGAAACCACGGTCTTCAAGAGCCTGTGGTACCCGTTCACGAACTACCTGTGCCTCGTCTTCCTCGCCGGCATTCTGGTCGTGATGTACCTGATCCCCGACCTGCGCATCTCGGTCTATCTGATTCCGGTCTGGCTGGTCGTGCTCACGCTCGGCTACCGCCTGCGCCAGAAGCGTGCAGCCGCCGGCGTACCGGCCACGGCGGCCCGCTGACGCGAAGCGTCACCCACACAAACGAAAGCCCACCCCGCGCGCACGCCGCGCGGGGCATGTCCCGGACCCCGGACACACACGGGGGCACCGCACTAGCGGTATCATCGACGTTTGCGCTCGCGCGCCGGCCTGTTTCCCGTTTTACCGAATCTCTCTCGTTATCTCCGTTATTCCAGGACCTGCCATGTTCGAACATATCGATGCCTATCCCGGTGACCCGATCCTCTCGCTCAACGAGAATTTTGCGAAGGATCCGCGTACCGACAAGGTCAACCTGAGCATCGGCATCTATTACGACGACGATGGCCGTCTGCCGGTCATGCAAGCGGTGCGTCAGGCCGAAGCCCTGCTGCTGGCCGAAGTGGGTCCGAAGCCGTATCTGCCGATGGCAGGCTTCGCCAACTATCGCGACGCCGTGCAGGCCCTCGTGTTCGGCGACGATTCGCCGGCCCGCACCGAAGGCCGCATCGCCACGGTGCAGACGCTCGGCGGCTCGGGCGCGCTGAAAGTGGGCGCCGACTTCATCAAGCGTTACTTCCCGGGTGCGCAGGTCTGGGTGAGCGACCCCACGTGGGACAACCACCGCTTCATCTTCGAGCGCGCCGGTTTCACCGTGAATACGTACCCGTACTACGACGAAGCCACGGGCGGCCTGCAATTCGAAGCGATGGTCGACGCCATCGACAAGCTGCCGGCACGCAGCGTCGTGCTGCTGCACGCTTGCTGCCATAACCCGACCGGTGTCGATCTGAACGACGCGCAGTGGGTGCAGGTGATCGAGGTGCTCAAGAAGCGCGAACTGCTGCCCTTCGTCGACATGGCCTATCAGGGCTTCGGCTCGGGTCTGGACGCCGATGCCTTCGTGATTCGCGAACTGGCCCGTCAAGGCGTGCCGGCCTTCGTGGCCAATTCGTTCTCGAAGAACTTCTCGCTGTACGGCGAGCGTTGCGGTGGCCTGTCGGTGATCTGCGAATCGGGCGAAGCCGCCGAGCGCGTGCTGGGTCAACTGACGAGCGCCGTGCGTTCGAACTACAGCAACCCGCCGACGCATGGCGCGAAGATCGTCGCCAAGGTGCTGAGCACGCCGGAACTGCGCAAGTCGTGGGAAGACGAACTCACGCAGATGTGCCAGCGCATCACGCGCATGCGCGGCGCGATCCATGAAGGTCTGCGCGGTCACGTGCCGGACAACATGCTCTCGCGTTATCTGGAACAACGCGGCATGTTCACGTACACGGGCCTGTCGGCGGCGCAAGTCGACGTGCTGCGCGACGAACACGGCGTGTATCTGATTCGCTCGGGCCGTATGTGTGTTGCCGGTCTGAACGAGAAGAACGTCGGCGTCGTGGCCGAGAGCATCGCCAAGGTGCTGAACAACGCGTAATCATGCGTCAGCGCTTTACCGCTGCAAACGACAAAGGGACGGCAACTGCCGTCCCTTTGTCGTTTCCACCGCGGAGGGGATAAAGCTGCCCAGGTGATATTCCGCCGTCTGCAAGCCTTTTCACTTGGCGTTATATTGGCTGTCCTGCGGTGACATCCGCCGCCCATCCAGCACGCCTTCGAACGCCTCGACTCCATGACCGACCAGTCCGCCGATTTGTCCCAGTTCCCGATCACGCGCAAGTGGCCCGCCGCACACCCCGAGCGTCTGCAACTGTATTCGCTGCCCACACCCAATGGCGTGAAGGTCTCGATCATGCTCGAAGAGATCGGCCTGCCCTACGAGGTGCATCTGGTCAGCTTCCAGACCGACGATCAGCTCACGCCCGAGTTTCTCTCGCTGAACCCGAACAACAAGATTCCCGCGATCCTCGATCCGAACGGCCCCGACGGCAAGCCGCTGCCGCTGTTCGAGTCGGGTGCGATCCTCTGGTATCTGGCCGAGAAGACCGGCAAGCTGCTGCCCGCCGACCCGGCCGCGCGCTACGAAACGCTGCAATGGCTGATGTTCCAGATGGGCGGCATCGGCCCGATGTTCGGGCAGGTGGGCTTCTTCCACAAGTTCGCGGGTAAGGACTTCGAAGACAAGCGCCCGCGCGATCGCTACGTGAATGAAGCCAAGCGTCTGCTTGCTGTGCTCGACACGCATCTGGCCAATCGCACGTGGATTCTCGGCGACGAGTACACGATTGCCGATATCGCCACGTTCCCGTGGATTCGCAATCTGGTCGGTTTCTACGAGGCTGGCGATCTGGTCGACTTCGCGCAGTTCAGGAACGTGAAGCGCGTGCTCGACGCCTTCGTCGCGCGTCCGGCTGTGGTGCGCGGACTCGATATTCCTAAGCGCCCCGCCTGAACCAGCACAGCGAAAAAAAGGCCGGTGCATCGCGAAGATGGCCGGCCTTGGAACGAGACTGAGCTCGAGGAGATACTGCCACCGCCGGACGTCGACCGACGACCCGGCGGGTACTGCGGAACAGCGGAACAGCAGGAACTACAGGAAGCGATGAAGGATTACGCCGACTTCTTGAAGCGAGCCGCCTCTTCCGAGCCGCCCGTGGCGTTGCCTGCGCTGTACGAGTGCGCACCGACACCGGCGAGCTTGCCGCCCTGCACGATCAGGTACTCGTTGCGGATCGGACGGTTCTCGAAATAGCACTCCAGAATTTCACGCGTGCCTGCGGCGTAGCGCGTTTGTGCCGACAAGCTCGTACCCGAGATGTGCGGCGTCATGCCGTGGTGCGGCATGTGGCGCCACGGGTGATCGGCCGGCGCCGGTTGCGGGAACCACACGTCGCCGCCGTAGCCCGCGAGTTGGCCGCTTTCCAGCGCGGCGGCCACAGCGTCGCGGTCGCACAGCTTGCCGCGTGCGGTGTTGATCAGGTACGCGCCGCGCTTGAAGTGCTTCAGGCTGTCGGCGTTGATCATGTGTTCCGTTTCCGGGTGCAGCGGGCAGTTCAGCGTCACGACGTCGCATGCCTTCGCGAGGCTTTCCAGACTCGTGTGGTGCGTGAGGTTCAGTTCCTTCTCAACCGATTCCGGCAGACGGTGACGGTCGAGATAGTGCAGATGCGTGCCGAACGGCTTCATCAGGCGCAGTACGCGCAGCCCAATACGGCCCGCGGCCACCGTCCCCACGTGCATGCCTTCCAGATCGTACGAACGCTCGACGCAATCGGCGATGTTCCAGCCGCCCTTGAGCACCCACTGATACGACGGGAGATAGTTGCGCACGAGTGCTAGCGTGGTCATCAGCACGTGCTCGGCAACGCTGTTGCTGTTGCAGTAGGTCACTTCCGCGACCGTGATGCCGTGTTCCATGGCGGCTTGCAGATCGGTGTGGTCCGAGCCGATGCCGGCCGTCACGATCATCTTGAGTTTCTTGGCGCGCTTGATGCGCTCGGCGGTCATGTACGCGGGCCAGAACGGCTGCGAGATCACGATTTCCGCATCGGCCAGTTCACGGTCGAGCACGCTGTTGTCGCCGTCTTTGCTCGACGTCACCACCAGTTGGTGACCATTCGATTCGAGATACTTGCGCAGGCCCAGTTCGCCCGACACGCTGCCGAGCAAAGCGCCCGGCTGGAAGTCGATGCCCTTGGGCGTCGGCAGGGTCTGACCGTCCGGATAGCATTCGATCTTCGGCAGATCGTCGCGGGCGTAGGTCTTGGGATATCCGGTGACGGGATCGTCGTACAGTACACACACAATCTTGGCCATGATGTCTCGCTCCTGAGGTTGTTGTCTGCTTAGGCGACGTAACCAACGTTGGGTGTCGTCGCTGCATTGAGGCCAATGATCGGTGCAGGACGCATCGATGGAAAATCGTTCCGACCGATCGGTTGATCGGTCCGGCCTATCAAACTCAGGGGAAACTGCGGGAACTGGCGAGCGCGGCTATCTTGCGGCTATCTTGCAGCCGTCATGGGGTCACGATGTGGCGTTGAACGCGTCGTGATAGCGCACGGTGCCCGATGGCGTCGAACCGTCGAACGATACCGTCTGGAAATACTCGGGCGGCACGTCTGGCAGGATCACGCCAGGGTTGGCAGCAAAGCCGAAGCGCCCGTAGTACAGCGGATCGCCAAGCACGACGCAACCGACCGCGCCGAGTTGCCGCAATGCGTCGAGTGCCGCGTGCATCAAGCGGCTGCCGATACCTTGACCTTGCCGGTCAGGTGCCACTGAAATCGGCCCCAGACCGTACCAGCGCGCGCTGCCGTCGGAGATCGTCACCGGCGACACGGCCACGTGCCCCACGATGACGCCGTCTTCTTGCGCAACCAGCGATACCGACAGTTGCTGCGCACGACGCAGCGCGTTGACGATGAACTGCTCGGTGTGATCGGTATGCGGTGCGTTGAGAAACGCTGCCGTCGTCAGCGCTTCGATGGCCGTCACGTCGGCGGGCGTTTCGTTGCGAATATGAAGTGTCATGGGCTGGATTGTAGACGCTCGTCGCTCGCATACCGACCCGGCGTCGTCCCCATCGCGCGGCGGAACATGTCGATGAATGCACTGACGTTCTCGTAGCCGAGATCGAGCGCAATCGTCGTGACTGACACGCCCGCTGCGAGTTGTTCGAGCGCACGCAGCAGTCGCGCTTGCTGGCGCCACTGCGCGAACGTCATGCCCGTCTGCGCCATGAAATGCCGGCTCAGCGTACGCGGCGCTAAGCCAGCCCACGCCGCCCATTCCTCCAGCCGCCGGGCATCCGACAGGTCGGCCGCCAGTGCATCGGTGATGCGCACGAGTCTCGGGTCTTCGGGCAACGGCAGCCCGAGCGATGCCGGTGACGCCACTCTCACCTCATCGACAATCACTTCCGCGATGCGAGTCTGTGCGGCGTCGAGCCCATCGTCCGTCAATGTGCCGGACCATGTCGCCGCGCGCCGTACCGCTTCTCGCAGCAGCGCAGACGTGCGGATGGCGCGGGGCTCTGGCGGTAGTTCACCACAGCGCGCCTCCCGAATGAAAACACTCCATCCCGAGAACGGCCCGTGAGAGCGTACCGAATGCACGTAGTGCGGCGGAATCCAGATCGCGTGAATCGCCGGGACAACCCACTGGTGCTTGTCGAGCCCCACCGAGACCAGCCCGGTGAGCGCACCCATCAGTTGCCCGTGTGCGTGTCGATGCGGCGACTTCTCGCGCGCCTCCGGCTGCGTCAATTCCCCGGCCGCCAGAAATGGCGCGGCAGGTGAGGTCAGCAGATCCGGGCGAACAATGGGGATGGGGGCGGGCATAGCGGCGGGCATGGCCGAAACTCCGTATCGAATGACATTTATACCGGAGTCGGGTCTTGTCTGCACGCCTAGACTGAGGCCGTTATCCCCCTCCGTCACCATGAAGGAACTGCCATGAAAGCCGCTGTCGTCAAAGAAACCGGTCACCCGCCCGTCTACGCGGATTTCGGCGCACCGCAGGCGTTGCCCGACCATCACCTGATCGACGTCAGCGCCGCCGCACTGAGCCGTGTCACGCGCTCGCGCGCCGCCGGTGCGCATTACTCGTCGTCGGGCGGCTATCCGTTTGTCGCTGGCGTCGATGGCACAGGACGTCTCGAAGATGGCCAGCGGGTGTACTTCTTCGGGCCACCGGCGCCGTACGGTGCCATGGCCGAACGCAGCCTCGCCCGCGCGTCGCAGTGCATTGCACTGCCCGACGATCTGGACGACGTGACCGCAGCAGCCATCGCCATTCCCGGCATGTCGTCGTGGGCCGCGCTCACCGAGCGTGCGAAGTTCGTCGCGGGCGAGACGGTGCTGATCAACGGCGCGACCGGCGCGTCGGGCCAGTTGGCGGTGCGCATCGCCCGGTATCTCGGCGCGGGGAAGATCATCGCGACGGGGCGCAATCCGGTCGCGTTGGCCGCGCTCAAACAAGCGGGTGCCGACATCACGATTTCGCTGATTCAGGACGACGATGCGAAAGACGACGACGGCTTGAGTCATACGTTCGCGCCGCATTTCGCGCAAGGCGTGGACGTCGTGCTCGATTATCTGTGGGGTGCCAGCGCACGGGCGTTGTTGATCGCCGCCGCCAAACATTCGCCGGAGGGGCAACCGGTCCGCTTCGTACAGATTGGGTCGGTCGGCGGTAACGACGTCGTGTTGCCGGGTGCCGTGCTGCGTGCCAGCGCGATCACGTTGATGGGCAGTGGTATCGGCAGCGTGCCGTTGCCACGGCTGTTGCACGCCGTGAAGGAAGTGCTACATGCGGCACGCCCGGCTGGATTGCGGATTCCCACAGCGGCGATTCCGTTGGCCGAACTGGGTCAGCATTGGGCGCTGGTCGATAGCCCGGTTCGCACCGTCTTCACGCTCGACGCATCAGCGGGCTGACGTTGCCGTATAGCTATACAAGCGCTGGCGCGGGCAACAACGCATCGAGCCGCGATTGCAGATCCACCGAGCGGAACGCGGTAATGGCCGCGTCCAGCAGCGGTGGGCGCGGCTGACGCTCACGCAGAATCAAACCGATCTCGCGATGCAGCGCAGGCTGCAATGGCACCGCGTGCAATTCGTCGCGCATCTCTGCCAGACACAACACGCTGTGCGGCACGATGCTGTACAACCCGGCGCAACGCACATGGGCGTAGAGCGCCATCAGCGAATCCGTTTCGACACGTGGCGACGCCGATGTCCCGGCGCGCGCCAGCGCCGCATCGATGCCCTGACGGCACTGCATATTGCTGGTGAGCAGACAAAGCGGCAGTTTCGCGGCTTCATGCCATGAGAGCGTCGTACGGCCTGCCAGCGCCGTCTCATCGCGCGCGATCAACACATAGCGCTCGCGAAACAGCGGAATGGTCTCGAACTCGCGCAATCGCGGATCGTCGAGATAACTGAGGCCGACATCGAGATCGAGTTCGGCGAGCTGACGCAGCGCCTGCGTTGCCGATAGCGTGTAGACCTCATGGCGCATGCCGGGGAATTCCCGCAAGCACGCATCGGTGAGCAGCGGCACGAGCGGCAACGCCGTGGGAATGGCACCGATACGCAGGCAACCCGCCACCTCGCGACGGCTCGCACTGGCCTCCTGCCGCAACCCCTCACAGTCGGCCAGCACCTGACGCGCCCAAGCCAGCACACGCTCGCCTTCGGGCGTGAAGCCTTCGAAGCGGCGGCCACGCCGCACGATGGGCAGGCCGAACTCCTCTTCAATGCTGCGGATGGCGCCCGACAACGTGGGCTGAGACACGTTGCACAATTCGGCCGCGCGACGGAAATGCTGCGCTTGCGAAAGCGCGACGAGATAACTCAACTGCCGGATAAACATGGCTGACGTCCTCCCCCGATGTGGCCGGGGAGGCTCGTTTCATCCCCGTTATATCGTTATGAATATAGCGCATGCCATGACGTGGCAGTCATGAGAATCTGGCATAACTGTTATGGCAATTTCGGCCGGCCGGGCAGCAAGCCCGGTGGCCTTGTCGAGTCCATTACTGAGCCCCGTATTGAGCGCGCTACTGGGCGCGCTACTGGGCGCACTACCGAGCCCCGTACTGAGCCCCGTACTGAACCTCTTACTGGGCCGAGGCGGGCGCAGAGCCGGACGGCGTTTGCGGAATGACCGGAACCGACGTCGGCGGCGCAACGCCCGAGGTCGCGCCCGGGCCATCCCATTCGCCCGGTACACCGGGGATCGTCGTGCTGCGCGGTGCAATGGCAGCCGATGCGGCGTCCGGCTGTGCCAGCACCGCCGAGGCCACGGGCACCGGCAGCGGGCCGCTGTCGATGGTTGTACTGGCCGCGCTGGGTGCCGATGGGGACGGCGCCGGGGCAGGCGCCGCCTGACGCTTCACTGGCGCTTTCGGCTTAGGCTCCGGTGCCGCTTTCTTCGCGAACAACCCCGTCACCCAATCGCTCGCACTTGTCCACCAGTCGCTGTACCAGTGATGATTGTCCGGCGCTTCGAAGCGGGCGTTCGGATCGATGAGCTTCGCGCGCAGCGCACGCGAGACCACATCGCCCACGATCGGCAGCGCACTGTGGGCACCCTGCCCCCAGTAGTCGCTGCGCAACGTGATGCGGCTGTCGTTGAAGCCCACCCACGCCCCAGCCACCAACTGCGGCTGCATGAGGATGAACCAGCCGTCGGCGTTGTCTTGCGTCGTGCCGGTCTTGCCCGCCACGTCCGCGCGAATGCCAAATCGCGTGCGGATGGCATTCCCGGTGCCGCGATTGATCACACCGCGCATGGTGTCTAGCAGCGTGTAGTCGTCGGCTTCGGAGAGCGCGCGTTCGGGGCGCGCCGGAGAGAAGGTAGCCAGCACGTCGCCTTCGCTATTGGTGATCTCGGTGACCATGGTCGGCTCGCGATACTCACCGCCATCGGCAATCGTGCCGTAGGAGACCACCATCTCCTTGAGCGACACCGGGCTCGTGCCCAGCGCCAGCGACGGCACCGGATCGAGCTTGCTTTCACGCACGCCCATTGCACGGGCCAGCCCGACCACGCGCGACGGCCCGACTTCCTGCATCAATTGCGCCGTCACGGTGTTGCGCGATTGCGCGAGCGCGTCGCGCAATGCCATCGGTTTGTTCGTCGGCGCGGTATCGTCGCTCGGACGCCAGATTTCGCCGCCAGCCAGCGGAATTTCCACCGTCTGATCGACGATGGTGTCCTCCGGCTTCGCGCCCTTGATGAACGCCGCGCCGTACACAAAAGGTTTGAACGTCGAGCCCGGTTGACGACGCGCCTGCTGCACGTGGTCAAAAGGATCGATCGTGAAGTCGCGGCTGCCCACCCATGCGCGAATCGAGCCCGAGCGCGGGTCGATGGCGAGGAAGCCTGCCTGCACGCGCGTCTTGGTCGCGCGCAGGTTCTGCATGAAGGTCTTGTCGGCGAGCAGGCGCTTCATGGCGGCCTCGGGCGCTTCGCCACCGGCCACCGCGTTGCGATACTCGGCAGACTCGCGCACGAACGACTGCACCAGCGCCGTGCTGTCGCGCCAGCCGCCGCGTGCCGACCAGTTCGCGTCCGCGATGCCCTGCAACTGATTGGCCTGACGCGTCAGTGCCTGCGTGGCCATCGTCTGAAGCCGTGAGTCAATGGTGGTGTGCACCACCAGCCCGTCGGAATAAATGTTGTAGTCGTTGCGATCCGCCCAGCCGATCAGCCACTTGCGCAATTGCTGCGCGAAATGCGGCGCCGGCCCCGGCTCTTCCGTCTGTCGCTCGAAGTTGATCCGCAGCGGGCGCTTCTGCAATGCCGCCAGCTTCGACGCATCGAGGTCGCCGTACTTCACCATCTGCGCGAGCACGGTGTTGCGACGTTGCAGCGCGCGCTCGGGATTGATCACCGGGTTGTAATAGCTGTTGCCCTTGAGCATGCCGACGAGCGTGGCCGCTTCGACCACATCCAGTTGATCGGCCGACTTGTCGAAATACGTGCGCGCCGCCATCTCGATGCCGTACGCGTTGTACAGGAACGGCACGGTGTTCAGATACGTCTCGAGAATCTCAGGCTTGGTATACAGCGCCTCGATCTTGAGCGCAGTGATGGCTTCCTTGAGCTTGCGTGTCAGCGTGGGCGCGCGGCCGATCGCATCCGGATACAGATTGCGGGCAAGCTGCTGCGTGAGGGTGGAGCCGCCCTGCCGGTCGCCCGAGAACGTATGCAGCGCCGCCGACGCCGTACGCTTCAGGTCGATACCGTGGTGTTCGTAGAAGCGGTGGTCTTCGGTCGAGACCAACGCCTTGATCACATTGGGCGACACATCCTTGAGCGCGACCCATTCCCGATTGGACGGCCGGAACTCGGCGAGCAGCTTCCCGTCTGCGGACAGCACTTGCGCGGGCTGGTCGACCTTTGCACGGCGAATGTCGCGGATACCGGGCGTGAACGGAATCAGGATCAGCGTGTAGGCGACGAACAGCGCCGGGACCGCCGCAACGGCGATCAGCACGCCGCGACGCGTGGGGTGGCGCAGATGGTGCCAAGCGCGGGCAGCGAACGGTTGCAGGCGTTGCAGCAGCGGTTGCAGCAGACGAATACCATGCCGGCCCGCTTGGGCGATGGCATGCAACAGCGACGAAATCAGGCGCTTCACGATGGGGGAACGCGTGGCAAAGTCCGCATCCTACCAAAACAGGGAGGATGGCCGGCATTCGCGGGCTTGAACGGCGCGGTTGCCGAGTGGCGAAGAGACGCACGAGCGGTGCAATCGCTCACGGCGATGTTGCAGCCGCGCGACTGACCGCACACGAATGCGCGACAGTTTGTCGCACTGCCATGAAGGGTTTTCGCGCGCTTGATGCGCGTCAAGTTCCCCGCAGGGAGGCGCTTCTACCATCGGTCGTGCTCACTCACGACTTTGGAAATCATCATGAAGCACTCCCTCGGCACCACGGCCATCGCCGCCGCAGTTGTTGCCGGTGCCGCGTTCTTCAGCGCAAGCGCTACGGCACAGGCTACCGACACCACCAGCACCACCACAGGTGCCGCACAGCCGAAGACGTTCGGTTTCATCAAGGACAGCTCGCAAGGCATCTACGCCGGCGACATCCTCGCGCGCGTGCGCGCCATCGGCATCCTGCCGGACTCGCATGCCAGTGGCAGCGTGCTGCCCACGCTGGGCGTCACGGTGAACAACGCCATCGTGCCGGAGCTCGACTTCACGTACATGATTCTCGACAACGTCGGGGTCGAACTGATTCTCGGCATGTCGCGCCACCAACTCACGTCGAACCTCGGCCATCTGGGCGGCGTGAACGTGCTGCCGCCGACGCTGCTGCTGCAATACCACTTCAACCACGCGGGCAAAGTGCGCCCGTATGTCGGCGCCGGCATCAACTACACGCGCTTCTGGAACAGCAGCCTGAACGCGGGCGGCACACCGATCTCGATCAAGAACCATAGCGTCGGCCCGGCCCTGCAAGCGGGCGTGGATATTCAGATGACGAAGAACATGTTCTTCAACATCGACATCAAGAAGATCTGGATGAAGACCGATACGTCGCTGGCCGGCACCGATCTCGGCACGCTGCACATCGATCCGCTCATCGTCGGCGTGGGTGTCGGCGTGAAGTTCTGACGCGCTGCCGGACCGCTGCTGGACGAATGACGTACGAATGAGGAGACCGGTTTCCGGTGTGGGGTGCCGCTTCTGCCGGGGGGCAGGCGGCACCTCTTTTTTGGGCCGGTTAACGTGCAATCTCCTCGCGCTGGCAGCCCCGGGAGAGGCGATGCGTCAAATTGTCGCGTCCTCCCTACATGAGAACGCAAAACATTTACGTGCCGTGACGACAGCCCCTACAATGCCTGGTTCCCTGAACGTACACTTTACGTAACTTCGGCCCAGACATGCGCAAGCTCCGTCAGCATCGCGTCGCCATCGGGATCGCCTTACTGGCGATCCTGCTGGCAGCGCTCATGCCGGCGATCGCGCAATGGCGTGCGGCCATGCAGAAGGACCCGTTCGCGGTCTACTGCACGGTACAGGGCACGCAGGCTGCGCTGGGGACAAACAGCACCCCGCGCGCCGACGCGCAGCGCGCTGCGGTGCACGATGGCCATTCTGGCCACGACGACGCCCAGGCACCGCCTGCGACGGGCGACGCGACCCAACTTCACAGTGCACATGACGGCCCGGACCACTCGCTGGCGTCTGCCGAACACTGGGAAAAGTGCGGCTACTGCTCGCTCTGGTCGCACCAGACGCTCGTCACCACCGATTTCATCACCCTCCCCACTGCCGCGCCGACAGGCATCGCCGACGCCCCCCGCGTGCTGGTGCCGTTCTATCCGCGCGCCCGTTTCTCCGCAGCACTGGCGCGCGCGCCACCCTCTCTGACCCTTTGATCACGTCGTCTTCCCGCTCACTGGCTTGCCGCCGGTCAGTGGTGATTTGCGACAGACCGCTTCCGCCGTATCGTCGTCGACGTACTGCTGTCGTCACACGTCGTGCCCCGGCAACGACGCTCGATCCGTCGCGCCCTTTTCACTCGTTACGTGAAGGTGCGCAGGATCGTCGTCACTCGCGCTGCGCTGCTTGCGCGAGCTGCCGGCACTCGTGCGCGACATGCATGACCTACGTCATGGCACACGGCAATCCTGATCATTGAGCGACGGCTTACCCGTCGCCAGAGAGACACTCATGCTACGTCCCATCACACAGAAGCCGTTGCAAACGGCCATCGCGCTCGCCCTCGCCTCGCTGGGCGGCAACGCACTCGCCCAGACGTCCGGCGCGCCGGTCGCCACGCTGCCGACAACCACGGTCAATGCGCCCGCCGAATCGCTGACGTCCCCCAGCGTCGAAGAACAAAAGGCCAACCTGTTCCAGACGGCGGGCTCGGTCGCCTTCGTCGACGCCGACTCATACCAGAACACCTACGCGTTCAATCTGCGCGACGTGCTCAAAGACACCCCCGGCGTCTACGTGCAAAGCCGTTACGGGCAGGAACTGCGCCTGTCGATTCGCGGTTCGGGCATCGCGCGTGGCTACCATGTGCGCGGTCTCGACATCTTGCAAGACGGCATTCCGACGAATCTCGCCGACGGCAGCGGCGACTACTACCAGATCGACCCGCTGGGCCTGCGCTCGACCGAGATCTACAAGGGCGGCAACGGCCTCGCCTACGGCGCCACCACACTCGGCGGCGCGCTGAACTTCGTCACGCCTACCGCCTATACCGCCGAGGCGCCGAACCAGTTCCGCATCGATGGCGGCAGCTTCGGCAACGTGCGCGCCAGCGGCCAGATGTCGCGCATCTTCGGGCCGCTCGATGCGCTCGCAACCATTACCGTCAACCGTGCCGACGGGTATCGCGATCACGACAAGGGCACCTATGCCCAGTTCAACGCCAACATCGGCTACAAGTTCTCGCCGCGCGTTGAAACGCGTTTCTTCTTCGGTGCCTATATCGTCGATCAGAAACTGCCGGGCACGCTCTCGTTGTTCGACGCGCTGAACAACCCGACCAAGGCCGCAGCATCGGCCGTCTCGGGCGATCAGGCCCGCAACACGCGCACCGAGCGGATCGGCAACCTGACGACCATCCGTCTCGACGTTGGTCAACTCGACATCGCCTCGTGGGTGATTCACAAGAGCCTGTACCACCCGATCTTCCAGGCGCTGGATCAGGACGGCTGGACGTATGGCATCGCACCGCGCTATACCGCTAACCTCACGCTCGCCGGCATGCGCAACGACCTGATCGTCGGCGCCCGCTTCTTCGGTGGCAACACGCAGGCCGATCAGTACGTCAACGTGAACGGCAATCGGGGCGCGCAAACGCTCCACTCACGGCAGAGCGCGTACAACTACGAGGCGTACTTCGAGAACCGCCTGTTCTTCCTGCCGACGGTCGGCCTGATGATCGGTGCCAAGGCGTATCGCGACGTGCGGCAATATGTCGACTACGGCGGCCTTCCCGGTGATCCCAACTACCGCTCGACGAGCGCCGCCTACTCGGGCGTGAATCCGAAGATCGGTCTGCTGTGGGAGCCGCGCAAGGATGTGCAGGCGTTCATTGACATCACGCGCAGTGCCGACGTGCCCGACTTCACTGACCTGTCGCAGACCTTCGGCGCGACTTCACGCTTCGTGCCGCTGGCGGCGCAGCATGCGTGGACGGTGGAAGCCGGTACGCGCGGCAAGCTCGGCGGCGTTGCGTGGGACGTCACTGCCTACCGCTCGCTGGTGCGCGATCAACTGCTGCAATACACGACGTCGCCCGACATTCCCGCCTCGACGTTCAACGCGAACAAGACGGTGCTGCAAGGGCTGGAAGTCGGCGCGTCGTTCGATCTGTTCAAGGACGTCGTCGCGACCGGCGATCGCATCACGCTGTCGCAGATCTGGAACTACAGCGACTTCCGCTTCCGCAACGACCCGCAGTACGGCAACAATCACATCGCCGGTGTGCCGACCAACGTGTTGCGCACGACGTTAGGTTATGCGCTGACCAATCGCTTCCAGATTGCTGCGTCACTCGACTGGGTGCCGACCGGTGCGTGGGTCGATTACGCGAATACGATGCGAGTGCCGGGCTACACGCTGATCGGTTTGCAGGCGTCGTACCTCGTGCAACGCGGCGTCACGTTCTATGTCGACGCCCGCAATCTGACCGACAAGCGCTACGTGTCCGACTTCAGCACCGTGACCGATGCGCGCACGGCCAACACCGCCGTGTTCTACCCGGGCGACGGGCGAAGCGTCTTCGCCGGCGTTCGCTTCACGTTCTGATGTTCTGATCTTCTGACGCCTGGCCCCTGCGGCGCGCGCTGATTCAGAGCATGCGCCGCAGGGTGTTGTCACGGCGGAAGTAGTGATGCCACAACGCCGCCAGTGCATGCAGGCCGATCACCCAGTAGAACGCGGTGCCGATCGTCTCGTGAATCTCCTTGATCGAACGGCGCACCTCCACGTCTTTGCCGATGAATTGCGGCAGCGCGATATCCAGCCCCGGAATCGTCAGCACATGTCCGCCTGCGTTGAGCGTCAGGTATCCCAGAATCGGCTGCGCGAACATGAAAAGGTAGAGCGCAAGATGCACAACGGCCGACCCCGTTCGCACCAGCCAACCCTGATCGGGTAGCGCGGGCGGCGCGCCCTTCATCAGGCGCCACAGCAAGCGCGGTACGGCCAGCAGCAGCGCTGTCACCCCTGCCCATTCATGAATCACCATCGACAACGCCCGGGGCGCACTGCCACGCGGCAGATAGCCCTTGGCAATCACGGCGGCGTACGCCACCACGATCAGCAAGGCAATCGCCCAGTGAAAAAAGATGGCAGGCGGCGTATAGCGGTCAAACGGCGCGAGCGCGGCGACTGATTGGCGGGACGGAGCGGACTTCATCGCCTTATCCATGTTTGGGGGACTCCTTTTATGACAACGGCAAAAACCATTATCGCTTCGCACCTGTGACGCGAAAAGCTCGCAATTGTTACTTCAAGTTTCTCCTCGATATTAAGAATCCTCCTGCTCACCATTGGGCCATCCATGCCGAAAATACGCCTCGCGACTGGGCAACCGCATTGCTCTCACTTCCGGACACACAGAACTACCCGCGCAATCGCACCGAATAACCCTCCTTGGCCGGCTTCCACTCGGCCGGCCTTAAGCCCCGCTCGCGGGGCTTTCTTTTTTGGCGCTGGCCCGATCACCGGCGCCTTTCCCGGCTTCCGCTTCAGGTCCGACGCACACAGCCAAAGCCACTCCCGAGCCGTCTCGCTGCGTAGCAACATTTGCCGTGCACATCGGTGAGGCAAGCGTATCCCGACAGCGCTGCCAAAAGTCTGTGAACTATCCGAGAGAAATGGCGACCGAAGGGAATAGCGGTGTTTTCCGTATCGTGTTTCGGAGTTATCCGAGCAAAACACTCGGACGGCGCCGCAAAGTGTTGCGAGAACCCCTCATTGCGCTGGTCATGCCTCGACCTCCGGGTCGATAATGACCATCAAAACCATGGAGGACACGACATGCGAACGGTCACTTTTCAGAACGGAGAGGCAGTGCCCGTGCTGGGCCAGGGCACCTGGATGATGGGTGAGAAGCCGGAGCGCCGCCGCGAGGAAATTGCGGCACTGCGCCACGGCGTCTCGCTCGGCATGACGCTGGTCGACACCGCCGAGATGTATGGCGAAGGCGCCACCGAGCGTCTGGTCGGCGAAGCGCTCGACGGCCTGCGCGATCAGGTCTTTCTCGTGAGCAAGGTCTATCCGCACAATGGTTCGCGACGCGGCGTGATCGCGGCTTGTGAGCGCAGTCTCGAACGGCTGGGCACCGATCGCCTCGATCTCTATCTGCTGCACTGGCGCGGTACGGTACCGCTCGAAGAAACAATCGAAGGTTTCGAAGCGTTGCGCGACGCCGGCAAGATTCGCCATTGGGGCGTGAGCAATTTCGACACCGACGACATGGAGGAATTGTTCGATACGCCGGGCGGCGACGAGTGCGTGACGAATCAGGTGTTGTACAACCTGTCGCGGCGCGTGCCGGAATACGACCTGATTCCGTGGCTTGCCGAGCGTGACTTGCCGGTGATGGCGTATTCGCCGATCGAGCAGGGGCGCCTGCCGACCAGCGGCGTACTCGGTGACATTGCACGCGCACACAACGTGGCACCGCTTCAGGTCGCGTTGGCGTGGGTGTTGCACCGACCGGGTGTCATCGCCATTCCCAAAGCGAGTTCGGAAGCCCACGTTCGCGCGAATCGCGCTGCCCACGATCTCGAACTCAGTCCGGAAGAACTCTCGGCGCTCAACCATCATTTCGAAGCGCCCTCGCGCAAGCGGCCGCTGGAGATGATCTGAGGCATCGACCTCGGCGTCCGCTCGGTGTCCGCTCGGCGTCCGGCCATGCAGGTATGCGTCCGGACGCTATTTTTGACGGGCGTCGGACACGCGTATCCGACGCAGTACACTAGCCGCTTTCGTGCTTTCGCAGGACTGCTTCATGAATGATTCGCGTCCGGTTGTCGTCATCGGCGGCGGCCTGGTCGGCGTGTGCACCGCCGCCTATCTCCAGCGAGCGGGCCTCCCCGTCGTGATTGTCGACCGACAGTCGGCACGTCAGGCAGCTTCGCTCGGCAATGCGGGCTGCATCAACGGTTCCTCCGTCGTCCCCATCGCCATGCCCGGTGTGCTCTGGCAGGTGCCCGGCTGGTTGCTGCAACCTGACGGCCCGCTGGTATTGCGCTGGTCGTACTTGCCGCGCATGGTCCCCTGGCTGATGCGGTTTGTGGCGGCCAGTCAACCCGCGCGGGTGGCAGCACAAGCGCGTGCATTGCGTGCGTTGCTCGGTCCGGCGCTCGACGCCTATCAACCGCTGCTCGATGACGCCAACGCAAACGATCTGGTCACGCGACGCGGGTATCTCATCGCCTACTCAAGCGAAAGCGGCATGCAAGGCGATGAAGGCGGCATGACATTGCGCCGCGAGAATGGCGTACAGATCGAGACATTGAACGCCGCCGCATTGCGCGAGTTCGAACCCACGCTATCGAATGACTTTGTGGGGGCTCGCTACATCAGCGAGACGGGCCACACGTCGGACCCGGGAGCGTTGCTCGCCCGGCTGACCGCGCAAGTCGTCGCACGCGGCGGGCGCATCGTCGACTCGGCGGCCAAGGCCATCGAGACCAACGGGTCGCAGGTCGTTGCCGTTCACACCGAAGCAGGCCGCGAGCAAGCGCGCGCTGTCGTCGTCGCAGCAGGCGCGTGGTCCGCGCCCTTCGTCCGGCAGTTGGGTGATGGCATCGTGTTCGACACCGAGCGTGGCTATCACGTGGAGATCCCGGCGCCAGTAGAAATGCCGTCGCGCCCGGTGATGTGGGCGGAGGGCAAGCTGTTTGCCACGCCGATGAATGGGCGCCTGCGCGGTGCCGGCACGGTCGAATTGGCCGGCCTGCAAGCGCCGCCGAACTGGCGTCGCGCCGATCTGTTGCTGCGCCAGTTGCACAAGATGTTTCCGGGGGCGGTGACCGGTGAAAAGTCGACGCAATCGGTCGATGGCGCGCGGTGGCAAGGGTTTCGGCCCAGCACGCCGGACTCATTGCCCGTACTCGGTGCCGCATCGAAAGTACCAAACGCCTTCTACGCGTTTGGCCACGGCCACGTCGGCCTGACGGCTGCTGCGTCGACCGGTCGCGCCGTCGCGGCGCTGGTGGCCGGCGAGCGTCCATTGCTGGACCTCTCGCCGTTCTCGATCGCGCGCTTCCGCTGAACCATTCGCGAGGATCGGCGTCCGCCGATCCTCGTTGCGCGAACAGGCGACGTCACCCGTAACGCTGACGCCATGGCCCGCATCACGCCTCTCCTATCATCAATCCTTCCAGACCGACGCCACGATGTCGCACGACCGCAGGCGCAACGCCGGATCGTAGATATCGGTCACGAGCATGAGTTCGTCAGCCTGCGTGCGCTCGACAAGCTCCGAGAGCCCGGCCTTCACACGCTCGGGGCCACCAACCACCGACACGCCGAGGAATGCCTCGACCGAATGCTGCTCGGCGGGGTCCCAACGTTGATCCATGTCGTTCACCGGCGGTTGCAGCTTCAGGCTCTGCCCTCGCATGAGCGCCAGAATCTTCTGCTGCGAAGACGTTGCAAGGAACGCGGCCTCCTCATCCGTCGGGGCCGCGATCACCGGCGCCCCGATCATCACGTAAGGCTTGTCGAGCACGGCCGACGGACGGAACAGTTCGCGATACAGCCGCAGTGCGTCAAAGAGGAAGCGCGGCGCAAAGTGCGATGCAAACGCATACGGCAGCCCCAGATGCGCGGCGAGTTGTGCCGAGAACAATGACGAACCCAGCAACCACACGGGAATATCGCTGCCAGCACCGGGCGTCGCCACGAGACGCTGCCCCGGTTGGGCGGGTGCGAGCAGAGCGCGCAACTCGGCCACCTGCTCCGGGAAATCGTCGCCATTGGACAAGCGGTCGCGACGCAACGCGCGCATGGTGGCCTGATCGGCACCGGGCGCGCGTCCCAGTCCGAGATCGATACGTCCGGGGTACAAGGCCGCGAGCGTGCCGAAATTCTCTGCAACGACCATCGGCGGGTGATTCGGCAGCATGATGCCGCCCGAGCCAACGCGAATGCGCGACGTCTTGCCCGCGACGTGGCCGATCAGCAACGCGGTCGCCGAGCTGGCAATGCCGTCCATGTTGTGATGCTCGGCCAGCCAGAACCGGTTGAATCCCAGCCGCTCTACGTGCTGTGCCAGTTCGGCGGATTGCTTGAGGGCTTCGGCCACCGTGCCACCGGCGCGCACCGGCACCAGATCGAGGATCGAGAGGGCCGTTTTCGACAAACTGCTCATGAGGGTCTCCATTCAGGTGACATGTCGGACGCCAGCGACGCCAGCACTATGCCCGGCGCTTCGCAACGGGTGACACGCACTATCGGCTCAAAGTATAGTGACGAAGGGCCGAAATCCCCAGTAGGCACCTTTCAGTTGAATAGTCACCATTTGGTTACCATGGGCAAGTCCGAACCCTTCGTTTTTGAAGAAACCTGCGTGCCGCGCCGCGTGCTGGAGCTATTCAGCGTCAAGTGGACGAGCATGGTCCTGTACGCGTTGCAGTGCGGCACGACGCGCACCGGCGAGTTGCAGCGCCGCCTGCCGGGTATTTCGAAGAAGATGCTCACGCAGACCTTGCGCGAGCTTGAGCGTGACGGGCTGATCCATCGCGAGGTCTATGCCGTCGTGCCGCCAAAGGTCGAATACTCGCTCACGCCGCTGGGCGAGCTTTTCATCGAACCGATCGAGATGCTCTACCGCTGGGGCAATCAGCACGCCGACGTGCTGGCCCAACTCAGCCTGCGCCGCGGCAAACCACCGCAGATCGACGAGGCGTAACCCGTCAGCACCGTCGTGCGCCACACATGGCGCGCCAGCCCTCACCTCGCAGTAAGCGCCTCCCCCAAGCCGCCGCTTTCCGACCTTCCCAACGTGTCCACCCGGAAGGTTGCCGATTTCACTGTTATCTGAGACAGTGGCTTTGTTGCACCGCAAACAACGTAGCGTCTGCAACCGTACTCTCGTTCCGACCCACGCGGCCAGCGCCCGTCAGCGCGGCGCCGCATCGCCGAGGGATCATGCCGCGCGCTCCACGAGACAGTACCCCGTCGCCACTTCCCATCGACCTCGCGCTGCAAGGCGGAGGCGCCCACGGTGCGTTCACCTGGGGCGTGCTCGACCGGTTGCTCGAAGAAACCACCCACACCGCATCACTACGTATCGAAGGCATCTCCGGCACATCCGCCGGGGCGATGAATGCGGCCGTCCTCGCAACAGGCTTCGCTCGCGGCGGCCCCGATGCCGCTCGCGGCGCGCTTGAGAAATTCTGGCGAGACGTTTCACACGCTGGCCGCTTCAGCCCGCTGCGCCGCACGCCGCTCGACGTGGTGCTGGGCCGCTGGTCGCTCGACAACTCCCCGTTTTTCGTCCTCTTCGATCTGGCCGCGCGTGTGGTGTCGCCCTACGATCTCGCGCCGCTGGAATACAACCCGCTGCGTAGCTTATTGGCCGATCACATCGATTTCGAAGCGATAGCCAGTTGCCCGATCCAGTTGTTCATCACCGCCACCAACGTGCGCACCGGGCGCGGACGTGTCTTTCGAAATGCCGAAATCACGTCGGATGTGCTGCTCGCCACCGCATGTCTGCCGATGCTGTACCGCGCCATCGAGATCGACGGCGAATCCTATTGGGACGGCGGCTATGCGGGCAACCCGACGATCACTCCGCTCGTTCGCGAAACGATTTCGCGCGACACGATTCTCGTGCAGGTCAACCCGGTCGAGCGTGCAGAAGTCCCACGCTCCGCGCGAGAGATTCTCAACCGGGTGAACGAAGTCTCGTTCAACGCCACGTTGCTCAAGGAACTGCGCATGATCGCGGTGCTGCGCCAAGTGGTCGATGCCGGTACGGCAGAGGGCCGCCGCTGGGCGCAGATGCGCATGCACCGAATCGCGAGCGACATGATGACCTCCCTCGGCTACTCGTCGAAACTCTCCGCCGAGTGGGACTTTCTGGTGATGCTGCGCGACGAGGGACGCCGTTGCGCCGAGACCTTTCTTCAACAGCACGGCGCTGATCTTGGTGAGCGCTCGTCGCTGGATCTGGACGCGCTCATGGAGTCGATCTGAATGGAGCTTGCCGGCATTCTCATTGGCCTTTTGCTGCTGGTCTGGCTGGCCTATCGCGGCTGGAGCGTGTTGTTGCTGGCCCCTGCTGCTGCCATGCTCGCCGCCGCGCTCTCAGGCGAACCAGTGCTCGCGCACTGGACCCAGACGTTCATGCAGAACGCTGCGCGCTTTGTCGCGCAGTTCTTCCCACTGTTCCTGCTGGGCGCACTCTTCGGCAAGCTGATGGAAGACAGCGGCGCGGTACGCGCCATCGCCGCCTTTCTCACCGACAAGCTCGGTGCACGTCGCGCCATGCTGGCGGTCGTGCTGGGCGGCGCGCTGGTGACCTACGGCGGCGTGAGTCTGTTCGTGGCGTTCTTCGTGCTGGCCCCGATGGCACATGCGCTATTTCGTGAGGCAAACATCCCCGTGCGCCTCATGCCTGCCGCGATTGCGCTGGGCACCTCCACGTTCACGATGTCGGCCATGCCGGGCACGCCCGCCATCCAGAATGCGATCCCGATGCCCTTCTTCGGCACCACCCCATTTGCCGCACCGGGGCTGGGGCTGATGGCGTCCGCCATCATGCTCGCCGTCGGTCTGTGGTGGCTGACATGGCGCGAGGCACAGGCTCGCCGTGCAGGCCATGGCTATGCCGATAACGAAGTGTGGGACAAGCGTGCCGACCCCACCGTCGTGCGCGAGCGTGCCAGCGTTGCCCGCGAGTTCGACCCGGCAGAAATCGAACAGGGGCATCGCAACGAAGCACTGCCGGGCATCCTCACCGCCGCGCTGCCCCTCGTTGTCGTGATCGCCGGCAACTTCGTCATGAACGTGCTGGTGTTTCCGCGCCTCGATGCGAGCTATCTCGCCGAACCCCGCTGGGGTGGCATTACGCTACAGAGCGTCGCGGGGGTCTGGGGTGTTTGCGTCGCGCTGGCGAGCGCAATTCTCGTGTTGATCGCGTTGCAGTGGCGACGCCTTCCCGCGCTTCGCAAAACGATGGACGCGGGCGCCAACGCGTCGGTGCTGCCGATCATGTGTACGGCAAGCCTCGTCGGCTACGGCGGCGTGATCGCCGCAATGCCCGGCTTCGAACTCGTACGCGATTGGGTGTTGTCGATCGACGGCGGCCCGCTCGTCTCACTCGCGCTCTCGGCCAATCTGCTGGCGGCCATCACCGGCTCGGCATCGGGTGGTCTGACGATTGCCCTCGACGCGCTCGGCCCCGCGTACGTGAGCCTTGCCGCGCAGCACGGCATCGATCCGGCGCTGATGCACCGCGTGGCGGTCATGGCATCGGGCACGCTCGACAGCCTGCCGCACAACGGCGCGGTGGTCACGCTGCTGGCCGTGTGCGGCAGCACGCACCGCGACAGCTATCTCGACATCGTCATGACCAGCATCGTGAGCGCGCTGATTTCGTTAGTCGCCGTCATCGTCGTCGGCTCGCTGGCCGGGTCGTTCTGACGGGTTCTGCTGTCACTTCGTCCGCCGTCAAACGACAAAGGGGCCGGCAAATTTGCCGGCCCCTTGTCACATCTGATCGTCAATCAATCAGCGGTGCATCACACGTCGTGCGCGCTCAGCGATCGAGCAAGCGGCCGAGTCGCATCATCGTGACGTTCACGCCAAGGTGGCGCATCGACGGCTGCACGATCACGCAGTTGTCGTAAGGCGTGACGATGACCTCGTCGCCATCGCGGGCGATTTCGGTCCCGGCCTTCTCGATCACTTCCAGCCCCGTGAACGGCTGCGAGAAACGGAAGTCCATCGAACGTGCCACAACCGGCTGCGTGATCTCGACAAACTTCTGCTTGGCCGGCTTGGTCTGCGTCAGAAATTCTGCAACATCGGCTTCGGCCACGACACCCGCATGCAGCAGGAAACGCACGGCCGAATCCAGCGCCACATCGCGTGCGCTCTTGGCAAAGTGCTGGCCCGTCTCGATGAGCAGCGCGTTCTTCGGGCTGGCCGTATCGCCAAAGCCACCGTAGTCGCGCATGCGCGTGCCGTTGGCGTGGCCCTTGTCGATGATCACGTGCTCCGGCGTGCCGAGTTCTGCTGCCAGCGCGATGGCTTTCTCCAGCGGGCCGGTCATCATCAGCGGTGCCGAGGCTTCGTGCATCGAGTGAATGTCGAGCAGCAGGTCGACCGTGTCGATAAACGGACGCATGGCGCGGGCACGCGTGAGTTCGCGGCTCTGACGCTCACCGTCGAGTGCCGACGGCGTCCAGACACGGTTCATGTCTTCATCGAGAAAACGCGTGGCGTCGGCGTTCTCTGCGCTGAACTGTTCGTACGCGTCGATGTTGCCGAAACCCAGCGACAGGCGGCCCGTCACCGGACGCAAGCCCGATGCAAGCAACGTATCGACGGCAATCGCGCCGCTCACCTCGTTGCCGTGCGTGAGCGCGAGAATCATCACGTGCTTGCCGGGCTTGCCGCTATCGAACGTATGTAGATAGTCGATACCGGTGTTGCCTTCGCGCCAACGGGTGATGTCGGGGAACGAGACTTCGATGGGGTACGCCGGCAGAGCGGCGCGGATCGCTTCGAGCGTGGTCATGAAAAGACTCCACAGGGGATGCCAAAAAAAACCGACGACGCTGCCACAGGGGAGGCGGCAGGCGTCGTCGTTGCGGCAAAAATCAGTACAAAAAACTCAGTGCAACAAACTCAGCGCAAACAACTCAGGCAGCCTTCGACGCGCGCGAGGCGCGGTGCGGAATACCGGCAATCTTGCCGGCACGCACGCGACGGCCCAACGCGATCACGGCGCTGATACTGAGCACAGCGGTGGCCATCACATAGAAGCTCGGTGCGAGCTTGCTGTGGGTCGCGTCGATCAACCACGTGACGATCAGCGGGGCGAAACCGCCGAACAACGTCACCGAGAAGTTGTACGACAGGGCCAGACCGGTGCCGCGCGTGCTGGTCGGGAAAATATCCGCCAGCAGTGCCGGCAGCGGCGCGAGGCTGACCGCGATGAGCAAGCCCACCAGCGCTTGCACCATGAGCAGCGTCTGGAACGTCGGATACAGGTTGAGCAGCACGAACAGCGGGTACGTCGTCACACCCACGAGAATCAGTGCGATCAGCATCACGCGAATACGGCCGAAGCGATCCGACAGATGGCCGACCACGGGTGCGGCGAGCATCAGCATCAGGCCCGTCACCACCGCGCCGACAAACGACGACGTCGCCGGAATGTGCAGTTGCTTGACGGCATACGTCGGCATGTAGAGCTTGTGGACGTAGTTGAACGCCGTCGCTGCGGCCACCACACCGGCACCGAGCAGCATGTTGGCGCGGTCGCGGCCGAACACTTCACGCAGCGGCGACTTTTCGCGTTGCTGTTGGCTCAGCTTCTTGAAGTCGGCCGTCTCGTCGATATTGCGGCGAATGTACAGACCGACCGGGCCGATGAGCAGACCCACGGCGAAGGCGACACGCCAGCCCCACGCGCTCAGTTGATCGGCGGTGAGCAGCATGCTGAGCAGGGCGGAAACGCCAGCGGCAAGCACCGTGGCCAGACCTTGCGTCGACATCTGCCAACTGGCGAAGAAACCGCGACGCTTCGCATCGGCGTGTTCGACCATGAAGGCGGTGGCGGCACCGAATTCACCGCCCGTCGAGAAGCCTTGCAGCATGCGGGCCACGATGATGATCAGCGGCGAGGCGATGCCGATCTGCGCATACGTCGGCGCAAACGCGATCATGGCGGTGCCGAGCATCATCAGGCCGATCGAGACCGTGAGCGAGGCTTTGCGGCCGGCGCGGTCGGCGTAGCTGCCGAGCACGATCGAGCCGAGCGGGCGCGTGACGAACGAGATACCGAACGTGCCCACGGAGAGCAGCAGCGAGGTCGTGGCGTCGTGCGAGGGGAAGAACAACTGACCGATCACGATGGCAAAGTAGCCATAGATCAGCAGGTCATAGAACTCGAGTGCGTTGCCGATACTCGCGGCGCAGATTTCACGCCACGGGTTGTGGGGCGCCGGGGTGGCGGCGCGGGAATTGCTGGTCATGCCTGCTCCTCTGGATCCGCTGGCGTTGGGGATAGTGTAGGTGCCGTGCGCGCATCGCACGCGGACACCGAGCCAGTCTCAGGAAGCGGAGTGTAGGCGGCATAAAAACGGGCTTCGTGCCGTTTCGGCACGCAAACGTGCTGATTGGGTGGCGAGGCAGGCCACTGATGAAAAACAACGAATGCCGTCAGGGATTTCGGCGAATCTCCACGCGGCGGCCCCCCGCCCCACTTGTTATTGAGAAATGCGTTTGACGTCGTCAGGCTTCCACGTTTGGTCGAAGAACGCTTTCTTTGGGCTATAAAGCCGCAGGATGATGAAGTACCCCTTGTCCGGGACGGTCTGCACCCAATTGGCCTCTTTCCCGGGCGGGGACTTGGGACCAAAGAAGAGGTCAAACGAGCCGTCGGCATTCGGCGCCGGTTTGTCCATCGAGTTCAGGGACGGCAGCGGCTGTCCGTTGTCGAGCCCTGAAGCCGTGATCGGGTCATACACGGTGACGGACCAGAAGTTGGCTGCCGGCACATTGGGCGGCAAATGAAGCTGATACGTCGCACCACCTTGCAGGTAGTTGCCGTCTGAGTCCCGCCACGTCGAAGGATACTTCGCCCCCTTCTCGACCATATCCACCACCATGCCCGGACTGGCCGCATACGCCGTTGTGAAATAGGCATTGCGCTGAATCAGGTTGGTGAACGTGCCGCTTGCCTGGAATTGCGGATTCTGTCCTGCGAATACGTTCTCCCACTGCCGGTCCGAGTAATACCGTCCGCCCGGCTGGGTGCTCAGACCGTCCCAAATTTCCGTCTTGCTCATCTTGAACGCCGTGCGGGCCGCCTTGTCCAGAAGCGCTCGCTGTCGTGGCGTCGGCTGAAACGGTTTTCCCTTCTGTATGCCGATCGCCGCCATCATGCCGCGCCAATCCATGTCTGCCGGGTCGACGCGCTCCTGCTCGACAAAACGCGCCAGCATGTCGAAGTAGGCGCCATCGTGGGCAAACAACATGTCAGCCGGCTCGGTCGATCCGTTCGGAAACTTCATCGGCGTGGCTGATTCCCGTTTGCCGTACGGATAAATGCGCGCTGCGGCAACCAGGTCATTGGCCGGCTTCAGATCCTTGGGGTCCGAGAAGAACACGCGGAAGAATACGAGCACGTTGTCAGTCCGCGATCGATACACGTAATGGCCCTTCGGTATCGGCCGATCGTAGTTCCAGGGGACGATCAGATACTTCCCCCCCTTGCCGCCGTCCGGACCGACAAACCCGAAGTCGCCGCTGTACGCTTTGCCGGCGATGGTTGGGCCGGTCAGCGGGCGCTGGAAAAAGTCGTCCAAAATACCCTGCGTATTCGGCGGAACCTCAACGACGATCGGACCGTCCTTGGCCAGGTTCACGTACCCCATCGCGTAGAGACAGTCCGAGTTCGGCGTGGTCACCTTCGTCTTCGTATTGAGCCGTTGCTTCCAGACAGGCAACACGTTGTACCCTGCACCGTAAGTCTTCTCCGACCCTTCCTTCATCGCGTACAGATTCACAGCCGGCAGCGACCACAAGTAGACCTGGACCGCCCGTTGAAAATACAGCTCTTCGCTGAGTGCCTTCGCCGACTCTGCGGTAGGAAAGTCCCCCGCGAACGGCGCCGAGGCCAACGCGTCGCGACTCGCCTCCAGCGTCTGTGCGAGTGCGCTCTGCGCAGACGTATTGGCAGCGTATGCGGTCATGCCCGTAAAGAGGACAGTGATGGCACCCGCCAACAGACGCGACGGCTGATTTTGCTTGCTCGATTTCATTTGTCCACCTGTTCAAGAGGCCAGTTCAAAGTCAGCTAATCTGAACGTCTTGTTGTTCAGTGCGGCCGTCGGCCCATAAAGGCGCATGGCAGGCAGCGGGCGCTTTCCGGAGGTCGGAATCCAGTTCGATTCAAGCCCGGCCGGCGCGCTGGGGCCGACGTAAAGCGTTACGCCGCCATCGGCGTTGCGCTTCATGGTGCCCAGATCGTAGGAGGAGAGTGTAGTCCGGTTCGACTCGCTGTAAATGAACGCGTTGGTTGCGCGGTCATAGACAGTGAGCGCCCAGAATTGCTTGACGGGCATCTGCGCGGGAACCTCGAGTTTGTAAAGCTTTCCCGCCTCAAGGAGATTGCCGTTGCTGTCCGCCAACGCCATCAAATACTGTGTCGCCGGGTCAGCACCCAGCACCTGTGGCATGTAAGTGCACCAGAAGTACTCTGCCGCGCGATTGATCAGATCAATCCGGTCGTCGTAGACGAAGGTGAACCGCTTGTTATCGTCCGCTTGTAGCAGCGAGGCGTAGTGCCGGTCAGGCCAGAACAGCCTTTCCCGCGGGAAATGATCGTACCAATATTGCAGGTAGAACCAAGCGTCGATGGCCGCCTGACGCATGGCCTTCTTCGTGACGTCGTCCGGCGCAAACGGCTTGCCCTTCTGAATGCCGAGCGAGGTGAGCATACCCATCATGATTTTGTCCTGCGGATTCACCGGCTCTACGCTCATGATTGCGTGCATGTCGTCGAAATGACGCTCGTCGAAATACGGCAGCGTCGGGTAACGCTCTGAAATGGGATCAATGAAGCGCTGCTTTGGCGGACTGTCTGCCTCGGACAAGTAGTACATTCGCAGCCGCTGCGCATATCGATAGGCATCTGTCGCACTCTTGCCCGGTGCCCGCACCGAGCGGAACGCCAGTGCGATACGGAAGTTAGGCGAAGCGACATGGATATAGTGCTTGGGCACCGTGCCTTGGTAACCCGGACCAGTGAACAGGAACTTCGCCCCTTTGCCTTGATCCAGTCCCGAGGGTCCGACGTCGGCGATCGTAAATTGCCAGGCGTCGACGACCTGCCCATAGACACTCCCCTCGGCACCGGCCGCGGGCACCTCCAACACCACGGGCCCCTTTCTCAGGTCGGTAAAAGCGGCAATGTACGGCGTCGTGCTATTTGCCGTGATGGCTTCGAGCCTCGGTGTCGCCGGGGCCGAATAGGAGATGATGTCGTTGTCTTTGACGCCAAGATTATCGAAGGCCGCCCGCCGGAAGCTATAGATCGCAATCGCCGGCATGTTCCAGAGCACCGCTTCGAATGCGCGCTGATACTTGATCTGGTAGTCGAAGTCTTTAATCGATGCGGTCGAGCCCGCAGGCGGCTGACCGCCCGAGGGCTCCATCGGGCTGCCTGCCCCAGATGTCAGGCCTCCCGGCGTCGCGTCGGCGGCGACGGCGGAGGCGCCACCCGTTGCTGTCAAACCAGCCACAACGGCCAGACTCATGCGGTGAAACTCTCTGCGCGACACGGTCATTGCACCGCTCTCCATGAAGTTTCCACCTTCCGGCGGGTAAGTCATTGTCTTGATGGTTCAGCCTGCTCAAAGCATCAAATACTTTGCTAGGCGCTGCCATTAGGAGAAGGGGCAACCGTATTGCACATTGGGGCAATATCGGCGTATTGCCTTTGAAATCGCCCTTGTATTCGATTGAAAAAAAGCCCGTATGCACTTCGCATACGGGCCCAGGAGACTCACTAGCAACCTTGCACCGGGTTGATCACGGTTCCGCAATCGTGAACCAGAAGTCGAACTTGTCGTACAGACCGAGCATCTCCTTGAACTTCGCCCGGTCGCCGTCGAACTGCACCTGCCCACTGTCCGCAAGATTCCCCAGCTTCAGCTTGCCCAGCGCAATGTCGTCGAGCGTCGAACGATTCAGGGAGATGTTGGCGTCGGCCTTCTGCAACACCGTGTCCTTGCTGTAGTTCATCACGCCATTCTTGACCGTCAACGCGTAATTTTGCTTGGTATCCGGGAACGTCACGTTGAACGCATACGCCTTGTCCGCTGCTTTCGGCCCATTCAAGTGAATCGCAAGGAAGTCCAGAAACATCTCGGTGGTCATGCCGCGAATGATGTCGGGTGAGGACGTATTCGGCGTGGCCACCTTATGCACACCGCCTCGAAGCTCCTGTGCGCCGCTCAGGTAGAAGTTGCGCGCCGGCCCCGATTCCGCCTGATAGCCCAACTGCTCCAGCGCAGCGGCTTCAAGATTACGGGCGGCCTGATTCGTCGGTTGCGCGAAGACTACCTTGTTCGTCAGTTCGGCAGCCCAGCGATAGTCGCCCTTGTCGAACGCCGCCTTCGCCCCCTTGAGCATCTTGTCTGCACCGATCAGGTCAACGTATCGCTTCGCTTCATCCGTCGGCGCATAGGGGTCGAAATTTGCGGGATTACCGTCCCACCATCCGAGGTAGAGCTGATACGTGGCGCGCACGTTGTGCTTCAGATTGCCGTAATACCCGCGGCTATAGAACTCCTTGGCCAGCGAATCGGGCAATTGAAACTTGTCCGCGATCTCGTGCATCGTCATGCCCTGATTGGCCATGCGAAGCGTCTGATCGTTGATATAGCGATAGAGGTCGCGTTGTTTCTCAAGATGCTGCACCACACGATCGTTACCCCATTGCGGCCAGTGGTGGCTGCTGAAGGACACGACAGCGTCATTGCCCCAGAGGCGAATCGTCTCGTCAAGGTAATGGGACCACTTCTGCGCACTCCGGACCTTCGCACCACGCAACGTGAGAATGTTGTGCAGCGTGTGCGTCGCGTCCTCGGCAAGATCAATCGCCTTGAACTGCGGGAAGTAGAACAGCATTTCCGCAGGCGCCTCGGTACCCGGCGCCATCTGGAAGACGATGTCGATACCGTCGATGTTGAGCGTCTCGCCCGTCTTCTTGATGAGCTTGCTCGGCTCGAATAGCGTGATCGTGCCGGCCGCCGTCGTGAGACCCAGGCCACCGCCGACGTTACCCTTCGGGTCCTTCGGCAGCAGATTGCCGTACATATACGACGCACGCCGACTCATGACAGTGCCAGCGAACACGTTTTCGCTGACGGCTTCTTCCATGAATCCCTCCGGCGCGACGAGCGGGACCTTGCCCGAGCGCACATCCTTCTCGTCGACGACACCGCGCACACCACCGAAGTGATCCACGTGACTATGCGTGAAGATCACGCCCGTGACCGGGAGCTTCTCCACCTTGCTGTTGACGAGATCCAGCGACGCCTTGGCCGTCTCGACGGACGTCAGCGGGTCGATCACGATCCAGCCCGTCTTGCCGCGCACGAACGTGATGTTGGCCAGATCGACGTTGCGCACCTGATAGATGCCGTCGATCACCTTGAACAAGCCTTGCGCCGACAGCAGTTGCGACTGCCGCCACAAGCTTGGGTTGACCGTCGGTGGCGCCTCACCCGCCATGTTCTTCTTCAGAAAGTCGTACTGAGAGAGATCGATGACCGTGTTGCCTGCGGCGCCCTTGACGACAGGATTCGGAAGCGCTGCGATGAATCCTCGTTGAATGTCCTCGAAGTCCTGCTTGTTCGCGAAGGGGAGGAAGTTCAACAACTTCTGATTCGCGTCGCGCGTGGCCGCCGTTGCATCGGCGGGCTGCGGTGGTGACGACTGCGCTTGCGCCACGGTCCCGGCAAGGGTCGCGGCAACAAGCGCTATCACGGCAACTACTGACTGGCGTTTCATGAGGTCCTCCGCAAAGACATTGGGTGAGCGTTTTACATCCGGCCAAATATCCACGGAAGTCATTCTCAACATTTGCCTGCACCAATGACATAGGTGTATGGGGCAAAAGCCAAATCCCCTTTGGGCAATCGGAAATTAATTGATCCGCGAAATTTCCACACAGCGGGAATAACAACACGAGAAATCGCGAATCGCTACGAAACGCTACAAAACGCTCATGCCACGCCAACCGCCACGCCACCATTCAGTCGAACTTTCTTTACGAATTTATTCAGAGATGCTATCAATTGAACTATCTTGAAATTCTAAATTTCGTGCATTTGCTTCACCAGCCAGCTTGAATCGTTATTTATTCAGTAAAACGTAATAATTTAAATTACCCACGTCGGAATAATTCCTACATACCGACGGAAAGCCTTTCAACGCCCGGGGGAGATTCTTTTCAGCGCGCGAGCTAAGCGGAGATGCTATGAATGCCAGTCGTGAATCGGTCGTGCATGTTGTCGATGACGACGCCTCCATGCGGTCAGCACTGACACGCCTGCTGGGTGTCTCGGGTTATGACACCAAGGAATATGCATCTGCGGGAGAATTCCTCGTCAGCGAGCCGGACGATCGCCCCGGTTGTGTTCTCCTGGATCTCGAGTTGGGAGGCCCCAGCGGTCTCGACTTGCAACGCGCCCTTCGGCGTCAGGCGCCGGACCTGCCTGTCGTGTTCATGAGCGGGTACGGGGACGTGGCACGCTCCGTCGAAGCCATGAAGGCTGGCGCCGTGGATTTCCTTATCAAGCCGTTTGAGCGCGATGCACTGATGCATGCGGTGGAAACCGCCATCAGCCTCGTGCAACGTAAGCAGACGCCGTCTTGTGCCGACGACGTCCAATCACCGCTAAGCGGACGCGAGCAGGTCGTGCTGCAAGGCATCGCCAAGGGTCTGCGCAATAAGCAGATTGCCGCGGAACTCGGTCTTTGCGAACGGACTGTCAAAACGTGCCGCGCGGAGATCATGCGTAAATTTCGCGCCACGTCACTGGCAGAGCTGCTCAGGCACACCGAGAAGCAAATCTCCGGCGTGGCTGTGCAAATGTCGTGACCGGCATCGCCGGTCGAACCCTTCGGGGGGCCGTATCACTGGTGATATTCACCCTGTGCGGTGTCGTGACGCTCCCGGCGCTGAGCGCGGAACCACCGAAGGTGGTCCTGCTCACCGGTGGCGACCCCATGCAAGCGGCGGTGCTCATGCAAACGCAAGCGATCCGCAGCGTGCTGAATGCCGAATTGCCGCTGGGCAGCGAAACCTTCCTCGACACGCTCGACGGCCTCCGATTCGGTGCCGACTGGCTCACACCTGAGCTCTTTGCCCTGCTCCGCAAGAAGTACGACGGCCAGCACATCGATCTTGTGATCGCCATCGGCAACTACGCGGCCGAGTTTGCCCGCACGCATCACGCGGCCATCTGGCCGGGGACTCCTGTGCTGGTCACCAGCGTTCCGGAAGCGTGGCTAAGACGGACGGGCGAATTTCCGTCCACGTTCGTGCTGATGCCGTACCGCATCGAGATCGGAAAAACGCTCGCCATCGCCGAATCGCTTCAGCCCGAAGCAACCCATTTGGTTGTCATCGGGGGCAGCGCGGAGCTGGACGCACGGTTCTCCGACGAAATCGTCGAAGCTGCGGCATTGCGCCGCGACAAATGGACGTCAATCGAGCGTTGGGAGGGATTGCCGGTGCCGGAGCTTCGCAGCCGGTTGGCCAAGCTCGACAAGCACACCACCGCAGTCCTGTATGGAACTCAGTACCGTGATCAGGGCGGCAGACGTTACTTTCCCTTTGAACTGGTCAACCGAACTGCCGAGGACGCGCCCGTTCCCATCTACGGGTGGTATGCCAACTATATCGACCAAGGCGCGGCCGCCGGCGCGGTGTATGACCTCGAAGAGAACGGCCGCATGACGGGCGAGATCGCCGCGCGCATGCTCATGGGGGACAAGACCTACCAAACCGGCGCGGTAGCACCGGCGTTACCTGCACGATGTATCGCCAACATCGCGGTGCTACGACGTTTGGGAATCTCCGAACGCTCTCTCGGCCCCGACTGCAAGTGGCTCAACGTCCCACTTCCGCCCTATCGGGAGTACTGGAAGGAAATGGCGGTGGCGCTGTTCGTCATTGGCGCGCAGGCGTTCACGATTGTCGCCATGCTCAGACAGCGGCGCGAGCGGCGCATTGCCGAGCGCAAAGCCGCGACGCGCCATGCCGATCTCACGCGAGCCTCGAGAATCGCGACGGTTGGCGAACTCAGCGCATCGATCGCTCATGAAGTCGGGCAACCGTTAGGGGCCATTCTCAGCAACGTCGACGCGGCGGACCTGATGATGCAGGCCTCCGATAACAGTGACGCCGAACTGCGAGAGATCCTGACCGACGTCAGACGCGATGCCCTGCGCGCCAACGATGTGATCGTCCGCTTGCGCGCGTTGCTCCAAAAGCAGGCCATCACGTTCGCGCCCGTCACTTTCGACACCGTGCTTGAGCGCGCAACGTCGCTCGTACGTCCGGAAGCCCGTCGTCGCGGCATCGTCGTGCACACCCAGTTCGGCACGAATGAGGCGCAAGTACTGGCGGATCAGGTGCAATTGCAGCAGGTACTGCTCAACTTGGCGATCAACGCGTTAGACGCGATGGAGAACGCCGAGCAGGAAGATCGCGAACTGTCGATCACGACACGTATCGCCGGCGACGGTCTCGAACTCGTCATTTCGGATCAAGGCATCGGCATTCCACAAGACAATGTCGATCAACTATTCGAAGCCTTCTACACGACCAAGGAGCGTGGCACGGGGCTTGGCCTCTCCATCGTGCGCTCCATCGCCGAAGCCCATCGCGGGAGTGTGTACGCTCGACGCAGAAGCGGTGGCGGTACCGAATTCGTCCTCTGGCTCCCGCTTGCCTCCACGATGCTCAATCCGGTGCATTGCGCCGACATCGAGACGGCGAGCGCCTGATCAGCCAGTACGCTCGCCGTCGTCCACTCAATACGGCGCAGTAACCACCACGAACTGCGTGCCCTGCGGCTGATACCAGGTGCTGCCGCACTGCTGATAAATCATGCCGCGATAGTTGACCGGGACACAATTGGCCGGCACCGAGCGCACCACCGATCCGATCACGGCGGCCGTCACACCGACCGCCGCCGTGACCGCTACGGCAGTGGCCACCGGGTGATAGTCATCGTCCCATCCACCGTGATAGCCACCGTGGTTGTCGACGTTCACGTTCACATTCCGGTCGACGTTGACGTTGTTCACGCTGGTGTTTCGTACGTTGCGCGTTCGTGCATCGGCCTGTCGATTGCCTGCATTCGGACGCTGTGCGTTGCGCTGCCCGGCTTGATGGTCGCCGGCACCCTGCCCGCGCGCGTGGGCACCACCGCCGCCACCGCCGTGACCGCCACGGCCCGCCGCCATCGATGGCGAAATCGCGAGCGTGGAAAAGGCTAACAGCGTCGCGGCGACACATGCAGACAGGGAGGGGGAGAGATTTCTTTTCATCTTGTCACCCCTTGCTGGCAGGCAGCTTGAGCGCTTCGATCTTCTTCGCGCCGGGCGGCGGGCGGAATTGGAACGTCGACGGTGTGATGGAAGTGCCGGGTTTCCAAGACAAAACGGACACCGACTGCGGGCGCGCATCGTCGTCCGTGCGGGTCACGACGATCTTGCGCGGCAGTGGCTTGTCCCCGCTCGTGATCCAGATCTGCCAGTCGATACCCGCTTGCCGATAGGCGTAATGATCGCAGAGATCGTTTCCGACATAGTCCTGTCCCGCAAACATGGCGGAATCGAATTGCCGGTTCTGCGCGTCAGGCGTTCCCCATGTAAACAGATCGGCCAGTGGAAGCTCTACGCCGTAGCGCGAGCGCAGATCCTTGATGAGATCGGCCAGCGTTCCCTTGAAGGGCACCGACGCGTAGTACTTCTGCTCGGGGGCATACAGCGTTGCGGTCTTTCCGTCGTAAATGATCTCGCGCTCGCTGCGCGCGCTTCTCATGATCGCGCGAAGATGCTCCGGCCTGTCGACTTCCAGCGTGGCCTGCGCGCCATGTTGAAGCTTCTGCCCATCCGCCAGCACGCGCTCACCGGTTAGGTCCGTCGACACGCGAAATCGCTTGAGCGATTGCAGGTAGCTTCCCATCGTGTGCAGCGCCTGCACCGCGTCCGGGTCAACCGCATTGGCTTGCGCCGAAGCCGCACTCGCGGGTGTGCCTTGTGCCCACACGGCCGGTGCCGCGCCTGTGGTGAGCAACATCAAAATTGCCAATGCCTGTCGTCTCATCGTCGCGCCTCAAATCAAGGAGATATCAATGGCTTCAGAGTGTCGAGCACGGTGCAACGCGGACACGAAACTCGACCGCCAACGCCGTAAAGCCAATGTAGCGGTCAAGGTCTGCCATGCCTAGGTGATTGCCCCAAATTGCCCGACAGGGTATCGGCGTTGCCCCAAGTCCCGATGGCGGTTGCGTCGCATTCCAAAGAAAAATGCATTCATAGGGACAAGACCGCCTCATGACCACACCAAGGAACCTCATCGCGATTCTGGAGGACGACACAGGCATGCGTCGCGCTGTCGAGCGCCTGTTGAAGCTTTACGGATTTCGCACCCGATCGTTCGCTGGGGCAGACGACGTGGGGTTGATCCAGTGTGTCCGCAGCGCCTATTGCCTGGTCGCCGACGTACAACTGCCGGGCACGTCCGGACCGGCGTTCTTTGCGGCGCTACCGCTCCCGCGCCCGCCTGTCGTCTTCGTCACGGCATACGACAACGCCAAGACCCGTGCCGATATCCAGCGTATCGGCATCGCCGAGGTCTTGACCAAACCCTTTCTCGGCAGCGATCTGCTCGCCGCCATCGAGCGGGCGGCACGGGTCTCGCCGTGACTCGCCCGCGCTGCCGCTTCAGATTCGAAAATCGGCGGCCATATCTTCGTCACTACGCGCGACGAGCTTCCCCGAGCGGATGGCGCGCATAAACGCGTCGTAGTCTTTTTGGTTCTGCTCGGCGTAGTCCAGCGCGTACGACGTCATGGATTCCGCCAGGCGCTTGGCGTCGCCGATATACGACGAAATCTCCACGGCGAGCCCGCCCGACTTTGCATGCGCACGGGCGAGCGCCCAGCCGCAAATGCGGGCGTAACCCTGCAAGATCGTGTCGTTCATCCGCTCGACTTCCGCCGAGACCTTCATATCGCGCAGTTGCCGGAAGTAGAAATGTCTTCCGTTCGGACCGCTCGTCCATCCGAGAAAGGCGTCACTCGCCGCCTGAAGCAGGCGCTGCCCGGCCACCACGCGCAGGCCCTGGTGATGCACCTTCCCCACGGGGAAGTACCGGGAGATCACCGATTCCCGAGCTTCCTTGACCTGAAGGAACAGTGGCTTGCCGTGGGCGTCGACGAACAACATCACCAGACAGAACGTGCCGACGCTGCCCACGCCAACGACCTTGAAGGCGATGTCCTGAAGCTGGAACTGATCGATGAGCGCTCGCCGGTCCACCGGCAGCGTGCCGACGTATTCGTTAAACGCCTTCGCAAGTTTTCCCTTCCACGCTTGCGTGTCCGACCACGCGTGCGCGCTGCCCAACAGCGAGTTCGGCCCGGATGGATGAAACAATGCCGGCGGCGCGTCCTGAATTACCCATCGCCCGTCCTGACGGACCGCAATTTTTTCGAGCATCGCCTCGTGAGAGCGCCCGGCGGCCTTTTCAGCCGTTTTACGAATCAATCGTCGCCCCTCTCCTGTCACCGCGGCCTCAGCCATGCGATCGAACGTCACGATTTCGTGCCAAAGATCGAGGGCGCTATAACCCGCGTACTCCTGCATGCGCTCGCCATATTCACGCACGGCCGATGTCACGACATCACGGATCGTGCCGCGATCGATGCCCATGTGGTCACCGGCAATCGCGAAGCTGGCGGCAAGCCGTTTGAGATCCCACTCCCAAGGCCCCGGCGCGACCTCGTCAAAGTCGTTGAGGTCGAAAACGAGTTGCCGCTCCGGCGTGGCGAAACCGCCAAAGTTCATGAGGTGCGCGTCACCGCAAATGGGGAACGTGAAACCCGTGGTCGGCGTTCTGGCCAGATCGTGCGCTTGCAGCACTGCGCTGCCGCGATAGAACGTGAAGGGCGACACTGACATGCGTCCGTATCGCAGCGGGACCAGTGCGTCGACACGGCCTGCGCTGTTTTGACGCAGCAGCGCGACGGGATCGCGGTCCACATTACCAATGTCTGCCTGCTTCGAGCGAGGCGTGCGCTCACGCGCGAGCTTGCCAGCCGCTTTTCTTTGTTCCAGTGTCAAATCGCCGGGCATGGGTCACCTCCAGAGTTTGCGTGGATGAATACGCGATCGCGCCCCTCGCGCTTCGCCGAGTAAAGCGCTTCGTCCGCGGCTTGCAGGAGCGAATCCGGGGTGCCCGTCGGCATCGCCCCCGTGCCGGCAATACCGATGCTGATGGTCACGCGGCCGTGCTCGCTGCCTTCGTGCGCAATCGCAGCGGCACGCACGGCGGCTCTCACACGCTCAGCAACGTCGCGCGCGCCACCCGCGTCCGTCTTCGGCAAGATCACCATGAACTCTTCCCCGCCGTACCGTCCAAAAAAATCGCCGGGGCGCCGGATCGAATGCGAGATCGCACGGGCGACGGCCACGAGCGCGTCATCGCCCGCCGGGTGGCCGTACCGGTCATTGAACGTCTTGAAGTGATCGACATCGATGAACAGCAGCGACAGCGGCGCTCGCTCGCGTACCGCACGCCGCCATTCCCTGTCATAGGCTTCGTCAAGGGTGCGCCGGTTGGCGAGTCCGGTCAGCGGGTCTGTGCTGGCCATTTGTTGCAGCGCGGCTTCGGCCTGCTTCCGGCGCCTGCCCTGACGCCTCAGCAAAATACCGAGCACCACGCAGGCAGCACCGAGGCCGGCCGTCAGACCGGCGACCCAGAACGCCCGCTTTCGCCATTCGGCATAGATCTCGCTTCGGGGCGCGCGAATGTCGATCTGCATCGGCACCCCCGGGAGGGGCTGCCGAATGTATAGGAAATCGCCGTCGGCACCTGACGACGTCTGTGCGTCGCCGTCATCTCTCGCATTCCCGGACGCCCAGCCGTTAAGCACGACACCATCGTTGCTAAGGAGCGAGACGACGCCCTGCTCGCCCGGGGCGAGTCCGGCGAACAGACGCGTGAAGTATTCGGCGTCGACGGTCACGATACCGACGCCAGCAAAGCCACCGTCGGCACGACGAATACCATGCGTCAACATCAATCCCTTAGCGCTGTCCCCGGGGCATAGCGGTGCGGACATGGACACCGTCAACCCACCGCCGCCTTCGCGCCGCCCAGCAGCAACAATTCGCTGCACCAGCGCGCGATCGACGCAGGTCGCCGATGGCAACGCCTCGAACACCACCTCGCCCGCGTCGTTGACGATGACCGCTTGAGCGTAAGTCAACGTCTGCACGCCGCTCGACTGATCCGTGATGACGGGATGGCCGAAACGTCCGAGGCAGTTGGTCAGTTGCGCACTGGGATCCGCCCGCCCCGCAATGCCGAGCGCGTCAAGCGCTTGCGTGCAGGCCGAGATGTCGTCGCCCATCACGCGTGCGGCAAGTCGCGCCACACGCGCGTTCGCATTGCGCGCGTCGTCGCGCACCGCCACGCGCCCCTCATAGAGCAAAGTCGCACGTACGCCGATAACGATCACCACAGCGATCCCCACCGCCACGAGCGTCAGGCCGAGCGGTCCGAACCGTGGGCCAAACCTTCGTGACGAAGCCGGTGACGTGTTGGGGGAAGTCATGTGCCTGCGAACCCTGTGATCGACGCGCCCTCATTCTTTTCGTTATCGGGAGCCGGGGCTATCGGGACTGAGGGCAAGCCATCTGCCCGTCGGGGCAATGCCGTTGCCCTCCCCACCGATGGCCCAAGGGTTGGGCGGACGCGACAATGACGCACGATGGCGAATGCATGCGATTTCCACCGCGCGAGCCGGCTATGTCAATGAAGGGACTGACGAGAACGAGATGCAACGGAGGCGTGGTTCGGGCCGCCAACCGCCGCAGAGACTTCGCCTCGCTGGCGACGCTGGCTTGTCTGACATTGAGCGCCTCGGCAGCGCTCGCGCAATCTCCCCCCCCTTCGCGTCGGCACCGACGTGAAAAGTCATGCGAACAGCGTGCTGGCCATCATTAGCTACACCACCGTGCCGGACGTGACAACGAGCTCCCTCTCCATCAACAACGGCTCCACCGGGAACCCCGGGTTCTGGCAGACGCAGTTGGGTGGCGGCTTCACGCTCAGCCGCTCGTTCCCGCTCTATCTGGAAGGCACGTTGGCCTATAGCCGATACGACCCCACGTTCGTTGCTTCGGACGGCACGGAACATCGCTCGCTCCCTGTGCGCTGGAACACCTTGAGCACGACCATCGGCGTCGGTTGGGATTTCCGGCTCTCCGACGAACTGGTGCTCCGCCCGATCTTCAACAGCAGCCTAGGGCGCGTGGTCAGCGATCTTCGTGTGGGTGAAACGTTGCTCAATCGCGCGACGGATCTGAATGCGCAGTTTCTCGACAACGGTGCGTTGAACGCCTACGGACTCGGCGGCTCGCTGATGCTCGATTTCGAGCACTATCGCGAGGCGTACGAAATCGACGTCGAATTGCGCCTGACCAATATCCACCTGCGCAGTTTCGGCAGTTCCGCAGCGGGTGTTCAGGGGAGCGCCAATGCGCAGCAGGTAAGTTTGTGGTCACGCTGGCGAGCGCCAACGGGCCTGCGCGCGCTCGACCGCCCGGTTCGCTACGTGCTGGAAGCCGCTTACTCGCAATACTTCGGGGATAGTGCGGGCGTGCTTGGCTTTAACAATCTGACGTCGCTCGGCGTAGGACTGGAACTCGACAGCAGCAAGTATCCAGTCGTCGTGACGCGCACGCGACTCATGGCTCGCTACGTATTTGGTCATAACGTGCAGGGCGTCTCGTTCGGCTTCGCCATGAGTTTCTGACTACGGTCAACGCCCCGGTCCGTCAGATCAATGCCTTGAAGACCTTGCCCAACACCGCAGACAACGGCAATTGCATCGCCGCGACATAGAGCATCGGCAGTGTGGCCGGGACGACGATCGCAACGATGGACACCTTGCTCAACGGGATCGAGCGCATGTGAACCACGGCGTCGTAGATGGCATGCACGTCGGCGACGGGCCCCAACTCCGGCGCATCGAGTATTTCGGGCCGACCCACATCGCGATGCAAAATCCAGCGCTGATGCACGAGCCGGTCGTGATGCGCCACCAGGCTGCCGTATTCGAATGCTGCCCGGCGCTTGAGCCTGCCAAGCGGGATACCCAGCGGTAGAAAGGGAATCAGAAAGACGAGCGAAATCAGCACGGCGCTTGAGATAAGCAGCGTCTTCATCTGCATTGCGCTCGCGCCGTGATAAACAACCTCGTGGGCAAACGACGCGGCGACGACAGCAGAAATGGCAAACGCCACCGGGCTGAACATGAATGCCATGTGCTCCACAAAACTGAGGCCGCCCACGCGATCTGGGTGTGACGGCACAAGTGCCAGCGGAAGCTTGCCGATCTTGAGCAGCAGCACGAACAGCAGGCATACGCGCCATAGCCACGCGAGCAGCAACACCGTGAACAGCGGACGAATGACGAGCACGAACCACCAGCCGCCGAAGGTGATGTCACGCACCCGCTCGCCTTGATTCATCCACGCCAGATCTTCCGCGCGACCGTACAGCGCACCGATCGTCGAACACGCGATCGCCACCGCGAAAATGACGACCCACGGCAGCGAGAGATCGCGAAGGTGTGCCACGCGTGACAACTGCCGCCGAAATTCCGGGGCAGTCTGTTCAGTGACGACACCACTCTCGACGAAGTATTTGAGCAGCGGCGGCATCATCTTCTGCGCCACACCTTCTGCGGCGACCAACAACGGGATCGCGACAAGACAGCGCACATGAATGCCGAAATGCGCGGTGAGGGTATCGTCGCCGGTGCCTTGCAGCGCGCGACCTGTGAGTACCGCCCACACGGCCAGGGGCAGCCAGCTGACGGCGGCGAAGATCAGCGCTCTGCGCCATGCGCCCATGCCGACGGCGGGAATGAGCCGCACACGGCGTTGGAGATGAAATCCGAGATCGCCTTGAACGAGAGACATCTCCATGTCCGGCGCTGGGTCGGGCTGTGAGGGATTCGCGTCGGCAGACCGAATTTCATTCCCCATGAATGCCTCCTTGCCGGATGTCGCGTGAGGTAGTGCAGGCCCGTAGTCTTGCGCCGGATGCGCGAGCGCGCCATCGGGGTTTAGGGCAAGCATTTTGCCCCCCGGGGCACGTTGGATCGCGCGAGAATCGCCACAGGTCCGCTGTGACAATTCAGGAGCGTCCACGATGAACCGCACTGACGCACCCGCGACTTTCTCTGCCATCTCGCGAGACGAGACGATGCGGTCGTCTTGCCGAAAACTTGCCTCGCGCTTGACGTCGTTCCTGATGTCGCTGGCCGTCTGTCTGGCGATTGTCGCCGTGTCGCCAGCGGTCCACGCACAAGCGTCACGCCCTGCCGCTGCACCCGATACGTCTGCCGCCGATCTTCGATACATGGATCGTCCGATCGCGACATTTCGCGCGTCGCTCAGTGGCGCCACGCCGCAGCAACGTGCCGAGCGCTCCTACGCCGTGCTTGACGGCTTGCCAGAGAGCGTTCTGAGCCTCCCCACGCAAGCGGTTCAGGCGTCGATGGGACCCAACCACGGCATGGTATTCCGTCGCGGCGACCGTATTCTTTTTGCGCTCCTGACGGGCGATGTCGACGAAGCCGACGACCGCCCGTTCGAGGTCATCGCTCAGGAGACACAGGTGCGGCTCGATACCGCGTTAGCCGCCAGACAAGCGCAATTGCACTGGCCCAACATCATTCGCGGCGTCCTCCTTTCCCTGCTGGCAACGGTCGTGTTAGGCGTCGTGGTCTGGATCGCCGGCCGGCTGCAAACCCGGCTCCAGACGCGCATCCAATATGCCGTCGAGGCGCATCTGCTTCGACGCACGTCGCAAACTTTCGACTGGACCGGGTCGGCATTCCAGTTGGCGCGGCAGATCGTGCAGTTGCTGTTTCTTTTCTTTGTGGCCGCGCTGGTCTATGTCTACCTCATCTATGTGCTGGAGCGCTTCCCTGTCTCCGAGCCCATGGGCGAGCGCTTGAGCAGCTTTCTCTGGGACTTGTTGAACACCTTCGCGCTGGGCATTGTCAATGCAATTCCCGGGCTGATCGCCATTGCGGTGATATTTCTCCTCACACGCGCGCTGCACAATCTCATCAACAACGTCTTTTCAGCGATCCAGCAACGTCACCTCAATATCCCGGGTCTGCATCCCGACACCGCCGATGCTTCCCGTCGCATCGTCGCCATCGTGGTCTGGGCGCTTGCGCTGACGTTTGCCTATCCGTATTTTCCGGGCGCGCAAAGCGATGTTTTCAAGGGATTGAGCGTGCTATTGGGTCTGATGATTTCGCTCGGTTCGGCAGGCATCGTCAATCAATTGATGAGCGGCATCGTCGTGACATACAGCCGCGCGTTTCAGGCCGGCGATATGGTGCAGATCGGCGACACGGCCGGGGTGGTCGTGAGCGTGGACACCTTGTCGGTCAAGCTGACCAACGTGCGCCGGGAAGAAGTCACCATTCCGAATGCCGTTGTCGTCGGTGCCATCGTGCACAACTTCTCGAGCCGGGACGGCAACGCGCCAGCGCTGGTCGTCACCTCGGTGACCATCGGCTACGACACGCCATGGCGGCAGGTGCAGGCAATGCTGAGTCTTGCTGCGGCACGAACGAAAAGCGTCGCACAATCACCGGCACCCTTCGTTCTTCAACGTTCGCTCTCGGACTTCTATATCGAATACGACTTGCATGTCGCGCCGGTCAATCCTGCGCAGCGCCTCGTCATGTTGAGCGAACTGCATAGTCAGATCGTCGATGTATTCAACGAATATGGCGTGCAGATCATGTCGCCTCATTTCGAAGAACAACCGGAGATGCCGGTTGTCATCGCGCGCGAAGGTTGGGCGCCCTCCCCCGCACAGGAGAGCGCCGGTCCCCGTGGTGAAAACGAGACCTGACGTCGATATCTTGCGCTGCCCCGACGGGCAATCGGTGCTGCCCCAACTACCAATGGCAACGCGCCGTCACAAATCCGACACTCTCAGACAATTGCCCCTGAGATGAGTGCGCAGGGATATTTCCGCCGTTTCCGCGGGCGCTGGCACGCGGGGCTCGGCTCAATCGGTGGGTGCTTCACAATAAAAATCGGAGATCGTCATGCAAACTCGTCGTCAATTTTTCCGGGCTTCCGTTGTCGCCGCAGCGTTGGTTGCCGTCCTCTCGGGATGCTCGACGTCAGGCAACTCACCGGCCACACCCGAGGCCAACAATTCGCGCAAGCAGTCTATCGACGCCGCAGCAGACGGCACGCTCTCGAGGCTGCTCTCGACGGTTCCCGGTTCGCGCGAACTGGTGGGCAAGGCGCAAGGCGTGCTGGTGTTTCCCTCCGTCATTCAGGCCGGTGTGATCGTGGGCGGACAGCACGGTGACGGTGTTCTGCGGGTCGGAACGCGCACGAGCGGGTATTACAGCGTCTCGTCCGCTTCCGTGGGCGCCCAGTTGGGGATGCAATCGAAGTCGATGGTCTATCTGTTCATGACGCAGGAAGCGCTCGACAAATTCGTCAACTCAAACGGGTGGTCGGCCGGTGCCGACGCGTCCGTCGCGATTGTCAAAGTGGGTGCCAATGGTCAGATCGATACGACGACGACCAGTCATCCTGTTGAAGCGTTTGTCATGACCAACAGCGGCTTGATGGGTGACATCTCGCTGTCCGGGACCAAGATCTCCCGATTGGATCTGTGAGCTGACACCTCACCCCGGCAAACTGGCCAAAATCTCCCGCGCCTTCGTCAGTACGGGCGCGTCCACCATCTTCCCGTCGAGCGCGACGGCCGCCCCGCCGCTCGCCTCGGCAGCCGAGACCACGCGCCGGGCCCATGCGATCTCGTCGTCGCGCCACGCAAACGCGGCGTGCACGGCAGCAATCTGCTTCGGATGAATGCACAGCTTGCCGCGAAAGCCGAGGCGTCTCGCGCGGCGAGCCTCCCGCTCGATCGCCTCGGCGTCATCAAACACGGTGGTCACGCCGTCGACCGGTGCCCCAATGCCCGCCAGCCGCGACGCCAGCGTCAGTTGCGAGCGGAAGTACAGCAACTCGTCGCCATCGCCTTCGATACCGATATCGAGTTGAAAATCGATCGTGCCGAACATCAACCGCTCGACACGCGGCGCGGATGCGATGGCATCGAGCCCACCGAACGCGCGAGCGGTCTCGATCAACGGCACGACACGCAACGCGTCATGAGCCCCCGTGGCCGCGGCGATCAACGTCGTGGTGTCCTCCGCCTTCGGTACCACCAGACCGGCCACACGTGGCAACGCCGCGAGCGCGCGCACGTCGTCGGCAAACCAGTCGGTCGTCACCGCGTTGATGCGGACATAGATGGGGGTGTCCGCCTCGGCTAACTCGCCCGCCAGCCACTCACGCACCTGCGCACGCGCAGTGATTTTGTCGGCAAGCGGCACCGCATCTTCGAGATCGACGATGACAGCGTCGGCGCCCGCAGCGAGGGCCTTCGCGAATCGCTCGGGACGATTGCCCGGCACGAACAACCACGAACGGAATGGCATGATCGGTGTCTCCTTGCGCATCAGACGGTGTGCCCGGCGCGCATCTCGGCGATCTGTGCGGACGTGAGGCCCAGCTCTGCGAGGATCGCGTCAGTGTGTTGTCCCAGTGCGGGAATCGGGTCCATACGCGGCGCGAACGACGCCGGTACGCCCGGCGGCAGCGGCGCCGTCACCGGACCGTTCGGCGTCTGCACTTGCGTCCAGCGACCGCGCGCCGCCAGTTGCGGGTGATTCCACACGTCGTGCATCGAATTCAGGTTGGCGTTGGCGATGCCGACCGCATCGAGGCGGGCGACGAGCTGCGCCGCACTCAACTGCATGAACACGTCATTGATGATGGCGCGCAAGACTTCGCGGTTCTCAAGCCGCAGCGGATTCGAGCGAAAACGTTCGTCGTCGATCAGTTCAGTCTTTTCCAGCACCTTCTCGCAGAACACCTTCCACTCGCGCTCATTCTGCAACCCGAGCATCACCGTCTTGCCATCGCCAGCGGCGAACGGCCCGTACGGGAAGATCGTGGCGTGCGCGGCACCGGCACGCGGCGGCGGGTTCTGGTCGTCGATGGCGTAATACAGCGGAAAGCCCATCCACTCGACCATGCACTCCAGCATCGACACGTCGATGCGGCAGCCGCGTCCCGTCTTCTGGCGTTGCAGCAGCGCCGACAGAATATTGGTGTACGCGTACATCCCAGCCGCGATATCGGCAATCGAACAACCGGCTTTCGCCGAGGCCTCAGGCGAGCCCGTCACCGACAGGAACCCCGACTCGCTCTGGATGAGCAGGTCGTAAGCCTTCTTGTCGCGATACGGGCCATCCGGGCCGTAGCCCGAAATGCCGCACACGATGATCTGCGGATATTTCTCCGCCAACGCCTCATAGGACAGGCCGAGCCGGTCAGCCGCGCCCGGCGCAAGGTTCTGCACCAACACGTCGGCGTCGGCCAGCAGGCGGTGCAGCACGTCCTGCGCGGCAGGCTGTTTCAGGTCGAGCGACAGACTCTCTTTCGAGCGGTTGGTCCACACGAAGTGCGACGACATGCCTTCAACGCGTGCGTCATAGGCACGAGCAAAGTCACCGACGCCGGGGCGCTCGATCTTGATGACGCGGGCGCCGAGGTCGGCCAGTTGACGGGTGCAAAACGGCGCCGCAATGGCGTGTTCGAGCGCGATGACCTTGATGCCGTCGAGTGGCCTCATGACAACGATCTCCGGAGGAAAGTGAAAGACGAGTGGTGCGTCAAACGATCTTGGCGAGCACGATAAGGCTCAGCGTGATCGTGATCGCGCCGCCGATACGGGTAGCAATCTGCGCGAACGGCATCAGGCGCATGCGGTTCGCGGCGGTGAGAATCGCGACGTCGCCAGTGCCGCCGAGGCCGCTGTGCGTGCCCACGACAATGGCCGCGTCGATCGGGTGCATATTCATGCGGCGTGCCACGACAAATGCGGTGACCATCAGCGTGGCCACGGTCGCAACGATGGTCACGAGCGTCGGCACGTTGAACGAATCGATGATCTTCTGCCACGGTGTAATGACGACGCCGATGGCAAACAGCAGCGGATACGTGACAGCGGTGGCGAAGAATTTGTAGACCACGCCAGCACCCCGCTCCAGACGCGGCGAGAACACGAAGAACACCTTGGCCGCGACCGCGAGCACCAGCATCATCACCGGCCCCGGGAGGCCCAGCGTGTTCTGCGCGAGCATGCCGACGAAGTAGAGGCACACGGCGATCATGCCGGCGGCGGCGATATCGGTGGCATCGATCGGCGCGGTGGACTTGGCGGTTTCCGGCAGATCGTCGTCACCCGAGCGCATCAACTGGCCGTTGCCGGTCAGCGACGGATAGCGCTTGCCGATCGCGTTGAGTACGCCGGAGAACACAATCGCCGTCACGTTGCCGAGCATCACGGCCGGCAAGGCCTGTGCGAGCAATTCACCCGCCGGTTGGTGCAGCACTTCCGAGTAGCCGAGCGTGAGCGGAATGACGCCTTCGCCCAGACCACCCGACATGACCGGAATCACGACGAAGAACACGGTGTGGAACACGCCCATGCCGAGCAGCGTGCCTACGGCAGTCCCGACGGCACCCGCGAGCAGCGAACCGGCGACCAGCGGCACGAAGATGCGCAGGAAGCCGCCGATCAGCACCTTGCGGTCCATGCTCAGAATGCTGCCGACGATGATCGCGGGAATGAACAGGTACAGGAAGTTGCCGGCCTTCCAGAAGTCGACGATCCGCTTGACCACGGCAGGCGGCAGCGCATGCGTGAAGACCAGATAAGACGGCAGGAACGTCACCAGAATCACCGGGCCGCCGATGCTGCGGAAGATCGGGATGCGTTGGCCGATTTCCATGCACGTGAAACTGCACACGGCGAGCAAGGCGATGATCGGCGAGAGTTCTGCCGAGAGTTTGCCGGTGGCAGCGGTCGCGATCAGCGCGAGCGCCAGCACGATATGCACGGGTAGCGGCACGATGCCGATGCGCATATCCATGAGGCGCCACCAGGCGTCGCGAAACCGATGAGCCGTGCCAGCCGGGGAAAGGCCGCCCGAGGGCGCATGCTCGGCCGAGCCAAGGGGGGTGCGTTCACGCATCTGCATTTGTTCTGTCTCCGATTTATGCGTTTTCCTGCCGCACTATAGGCGCGCGAAAAGCCGGAGAGGAAATACTGAATTCGGATACTGGCATAGGCTCAACCTATGGCTAAGCACAAAATTCGTTCTCGCCGACTAGGAATTTTGACTTCGGCCGCCATTTCATCGGAGCTCGTATAGGGGTACGCTATGCCCCACTCCCCTTACTCCTTGCTCTCAAAGCTCATGGATGTCCGGCAACTGCGCAACTTCGTCGCCATCGTCGATAGCGGCAGCCTCTCGAAAGCGGCCGAACGGCTGCTGATTGCTCAACCGTCGTTGAGTCAGCAGTTGCGCACGCTCGAAGAGGAGCTTCAGACGCAGTTGCTGATTCGCAGTGCGCAGGGTGTCGTGCCGACCGACGCGGGCAAGACGCTGTATCGCCATGCGCGCGTCGTGCTGCGGCAGATGGAGCAGATTCGAGAAGAAGTTCGCGAGGGGGGCGGCAGCGAAGCGGGGCCGGTGGCGGTAGGCTTCCCGACGACCATTGCCGCGATTCTCGCCGTGCCGTTGTTTCAGCGGGTGCGCACGCAATATCCCGGCATTCGTTTGCAGATTTTCGAGAGCATGAGCGGCTATATCGGCGAATTGCTCGCCAACGGCCGGCTGGATCTCGCGATGCTGTTTCGCGATTCGGAGACGCGCGGCATCTCGGTCATGCCGTTGTTCGACGAGGAACTGTATGTGATGGGCGGACATCTGGTCTGCCCCGAGATCTATGCTGACGCTAACACCGCCCCCGGTGCCCGCGAACACAGCAACGACGTCGCGAGCGGCACCTGTGAACTGGCGCGGCTGGCGAATGTGCCACTGGTCGTGCCGAGCGCATCGAATGGCCTGCGCCTGCTGATTGAGCGCAGCTTCTCGCAAGCCAACGTCGAGCTGAACATCGTTGCCGACATCGACTCGCTGCCCACGCTGATCGATATCGCGCGTGCAGGCGATGCGTGCGCGATCTTGCCCGCATCGGCACTCGCCCCTCGCGACCCCGCGCTACGGCCGAAAGCACTGCGCATCGTGTCGCCCCAGATGGTACGACCGGCCAGCGTGTGCTGGTCGAACTCGCTGCCGGTGGGCTCGGCCACGCTGGCCGTGCGCCAATGCATTGCCGACCTCATCCGGGAATTACAAGCCGACGGTCATTGGACAGGGATTACCCTGCGTGCACCGGCGTAACTTCGTCGGTTACCGAACGGACCGGCAGCGATATTGCGGGCATCGTGAGTCTGTAAAGTCACACGGAGCCCCGTCATGGAACACCCGTCATCGCCGGATTCACCGAATTCCACCCGGTGGATTGCCACCACAACATGTTTCACGCTCGCAATGGCTTCCCCCTTCGCACAAGCCGCCCCGATGCAAGCGGGCGCAGGCACGCCGGGGGCGCCGCACCTGATGAACACGGCCGCGCGCTCCCGTATCGAAACGCGCATTACCGATCTCCACACAAAACTGCATATCACGCGCACACAAGAAGCTTTGTGGAAAGACTTTGCGGACGTCATGCGTGCCAACGCAGACACCATGACGACGTTAGCGCAATCGAGAAATGACCATCAGAACCGGATGACTGCGCTCGACGATATGAAGTCGTATCGCGATCTCGCGCAGATGCATGCCGACGGAGTCACCAAACTCGTGCCGCCGTTCGAGGCCTTGTACAACAACATGTCCGACGCGCAGAAGGCGAACGCGGACGCCGTCTTCAGATCCGCAGAACATCACGCGTCACCGACGAAATGACAAGCCAACGCACGGGCATGATTCCCCGTGCGGGTGGACAACCTGCTTGAGCCTGCGAACGTCAGATGAATTGCGCCGATACGGTAATCAGCATGAGTGTGATGAACAACAGCGTTTCGTAAGACATGACGACCTCGCCGAACGATACCTGCAAAGGCAACCGTTCGTTGTCAGTGCTTACGGTTTTGCTTGTGATGATCCTGTGAGCGCGTCTTGCCGTCGTCGACATGTGCCGCCTGATCGCCAACGGCGTCCAGAGGCGGTGTGTCGTGGGCATGCACGGGTGGCGTCGCGGGTGACTTCCCGGCGAGTTTCGAATGGGTAATTTCCGGGGGATGTTGATTCGACCACATCTTTTCGGGGAACTTGTTCTTTTGCCCGGGGGGCGCAAGCATTCGCTTGTCCCTTTTCTGCCCGGTGCGTTGTTTGCCTGATTTGTCCATAGTGCTCTCCAGCGTGCCGGCGGCCGAGATCGACAACCGTTGATGTCGTCGATACTGACCGCCTTGGCAGGCGGCGTCTGTACGCCACCGTGCGCTAAGCGTCGAACTATTTGGCAGAAGTCGTGGTCATGTTAAGTTGTGCCCATCGCCCCCTATGACGGGCTTGCGCTTCGGCGTGCCCCCGTTCTGTCAAACCAATGCGACACGTCTTTTTCGGCTGGCTGCTTACTCTCTTCGTCACGACTGCACATGCGGCCGCGCCCGTCACACTCTTACCGGCAAGCGCGCCTACGGCGCCCCAGCCCGCGTCGGCTGCGCAAGTCAACACGGCACCCGCGCTGACGCCGCAACAGGCGCAACAGGCGCAACAGGCGCTCTCCGTGCTGGAAAATCCGCAAGATCGCACGAGGGTGGAAACGACGCTGCGGGCCATTGCGGCCGTCGGTGCCTTGAGCGCTCCGCCCGCAGCGGCGAGCGCCCCCGCCGCTGCGTCATCTGCGTCTGCCACCGCTGCGCCAATCGCCTTGCAATCGAATGGACTGGCGTCGATGCTGGTGCATCAGGGGTCCCGCTGGGCAACGCAAATCGGCGCCGGGTTGCGCGAGTCGTTGCACTCGCTGCTCGACGTCGGTTCCGTCAACGGCTGGTGGCGCGATACCGTGGGGCACGCTGACGCGCGCGCCGACCTCCTGCATGCCGTGCTGATCATTCTCTCGGTGCTGTTACCCGCGTTCGCGATCGAATGGATCGCAAGGCGGTTGTTGCGCCGTCTGCTGAACGAGCTGGCCGCGCGCCACGATTGCGCGACACCATCGGACACATCACCTGCGACCGAGAGCCCGGAGTCACGAGGACAGGGCCACGCGCAGCAACATAAGAACCTGCTCGGGCGCATGCCACGCGCGTTCGTCACGCTGCTGCTACGCATGTTGCCACTGCTCGTCTTCGCGGGCGTCGCCAGCCTGATGATGTCGTTGCTGGTCGTCGACGGAACGCCAGTGGAAGCGGCGCTCGGCTCGCTCATCGATATCTACGTGATCTGCCGGCTGGTCACGCTCGTCAGCCGGTTGTTCTTCCAGCCCGATGCGCCGCAACTCCGGCTGCTGCACATCGGCGACACCGGGGCCGCCTTCGCACAACGATGGATCATGCGTATCGCGTTGGTGGTCGGTGTCTGCACGGCCTTGGTGGAAATTGCCGCCAACTTCGGTCTCAGCGATGCGGGCCATGTGGCGTTGCTCAAGACCGTCGCCCTGATCGGCCACCTGCTCGTGTCGGTGCTCATCATTCAATGTGCGCGCCCCGTCGCAACACGCATTCGTACTTATTGCGCAAAGCATCCGTCACTCGCCATGGTCGGCGGCACGCTGGCGAGCGCGTGGGCACCGGCGTCGATCTTCGTCGTGATGGCGCTCTGGTTCATCTGGGCGCTCGACGTGCACAACGGCTATCGCGTGTTGATCACGCTGGGCGGCCGCACGCTTGCCGTCATCATCGGCATGCGACTGCTGTCCATCGTCCTGTTCGGTGCGCTCTCACGCACGTTCGAGCGACGTGACGAAGACCGCACGCTCGTCCACCGTCACGCCTACCGCTATTACCCGCTGGTCCGGGGCGTCATCTCGGTCATTGTCGGCATCATCAGTGTGGCGCTGTTATTGCAGGTCTGGGGCGTGCCGGTCTGGCAGACCTTTGAATCGAGCACCATCGGCCATCGCCTGGCCTCGGCGCTGATCACGATCGCGGTGGCTGCCGCCATCGCACTCGTCGTGTGGGAAGCCGCGAACATCGCCATCGAGCGGCGTCTTCAGCAATGGACGCATCAGGGCGACGTGATGCGCGCCGCGCGCCTGCGCACGTTGTTGCCGATGCTGCGTGCGTTGCTCTTCTCGTGCATTGCGCTCGTGGTCATCCTCACGGGCATGAGCGAAATCGGCGTGAACATCGGCCCCCTGCTCGCCGGTGCCAGCATCTTCGGCGTCGCACTCGGCTTCGGCTCGCAGAAGCTGGTGCAGGACTTCATCACCGGCATCTTCCTGCTGATGGAAAACGCATTACAGGTCGGCGACTGGGTCACCCTCGCAGGCGTCTCGGGCACCGTGGAATATCTGTCGATCCGCACGGTCCGGCTGCGCGCGAGCGACGGTTCGCTGTACACCGTACCGTTCAGCTCGGTGACCACCGTCAACAATACGAATCGCGGGCTGGGCAATGCCGCGGTGAAAGTTAGCATTGCCTACGGAGAAGACATCGACCGCGCGGTGGCCACGCTCAAGGAAATTGGTGCTGCACTGCGAGAGGATCCCGCGTACCGCGACGGCATCAAGTCGGACTTCAGCTACTGGGGCGTCGATCAGGTCGACGGGGCAGCCATCGCGCTCAGCGGACAAATGCAGTGCACCGACACAACGCGCTGGGGTGTGCAACGCGAATTCAACCGTCGCATTGCCGAGCGCTTTCGCGAGCAAGGCATCCGTATCGCCAACCCGCAGCGCAGCATGGTGGCGTTCGAGGACGGTGCGCCGCATCAGTAAATTCCCGCACTCCTAATCCCGCGCCTCGCGTCGGAGGCAGATGCCACGGGGCTGGCGACGGAACGCCCGGATAGCGAGCCACGGCATCAGCACAAATTGGGGTGGCGAAGCGCGATTGGCTGACTACAATTTGTACGTGCAGTCCACAAGATAAGCACTGATACGAAGCAAAACATCCGGACGCTCGCTCGCAAGGGCGGTCAGTCAGGAAGCAGGGGCCCTCACGTGACGTTTCAACCGCTCCAGGGGAGGCATGTCCATGACGTGCCTAAACGAAACGATTGTCGGCGCAATGCTCTTTTCGCTCGGCGGATTCGCATTCGCGGGCGGACCCGGCACAGACTCATCCGAAGGGATGATGGTGGCAAACATTGCCCCTATCGCCTCGATGCCGCCGGAGACCGCTGCGTTGGCTCCCGAGCCTCGCCACTTCCTCCACCGCTTCGAGACGACGCCTCAGCCTCCGGCGCCCACCGCCTCGAACGAGGGTCCTGCACTATTCCCCTTCACGCCGTCAGTCGCGCGCATCGACGACACCGTCGACAGTGCCTATATCGTGCCGCCCAGCTACGACGTGCGTCACCTCACAGGGAGCGCCGCCGCATCGCCGGGACAACCTCCCGGGCAAGCGACGGGATCCACCGGAACAAGCGCGCTTCGCGGGCTTCCGTCATCGGTTGCGCAAGTCTCCATCGTTCAATGGAACAACGAAGATTCGAAGCTCGGCTCGCAACCTCAGCGCGGCTTGCAGGTCCGTACGGACGACTGGGTCGTCTCGGCCAGCGCGCGTGTTGCGCTGTTCCGTTCGCACGAGACCGGTGCGACCGTCTACGTGCGACGACGCTTCTGAACACGCCTCTTCGGTCAGGCGCGCCACTTAGACCGACGAAAGCCGATCGATCATCATGGCGACGAAGGTGTCCGCCACCGGCGGCAGCGTGCGTCCGCGTTTCTTGATCAGTGCAATGGGACGCAGGAACGCGGGATCGTCAATCGCCTTCACGCGCAACTCAGGCTCGGCCCTCACCTCACGTGCCGACGCGGGCAGGATCGTCACACCCAGTCCCGCACGCACCATCGCGACGGCCGTCATCATATAAGTCGCTTCGCAGGCAATCTCCGGCGTGTGACCGGCATTGGCGAAAGCGCTGTCGACCACCGCCCGCACACTCGTACCTTGCGATGTCAACACGAGCGGTTCGCCTGCGAGATCGGCCAACGTGATGCGCCTGCGACGTGCCAGCGAATGCTGTTGCGGCAACACGGCCACCAGTCGATCGCCGCCCGCGTGCAACACGTCAAACGCGGGGTCATTCAACTCCCCCCCCGTCAGGCCGATATCGACGTCTTCATTGCGCACCAGTGTATTCACTACACCGGCGACCGCGTCGCGCACATGAAACCCGGCACGCGGCACGACGGCCTTCACTTCCTGAATCAGCTCCGGCAACACACTCGCGGCGAACGTCGGCAAGCATGCGATGCGCACCGTACCGGTTGATCCGTCGCCCAGCGAGCGCGCGTCGACCAGCACCTGCTCCATGTCTTGCAGCGACTTCTGCAACAGCGGCAGCAGGTCGCGACCGGTCGGGGTGAGCGCGACGTTGCGACTATTGCGATCGAAGAGCCGCACACCCACCGTCTCTTCCAGCCGCCGGATCTGCACGGTCAGTGCTGGTTGCGACAAGTGCAGCCGCGTCGCCGCCCGCGTGAAGCTGCCGGTCTGTGCAACCGCGATAAAAGCGCGAATATCCCGAAGGTTCAGATCCATTATGGTTTGTAATGACTGCAATCAAATCATTTCAATTGATTTATCACAGCCCCGAACTTACGCTCCATCGCATTAAAAGACAATATTTGGAGACAAGCACATGCTGCCATTACTGGGGCTGGCGACCATCGTCGTGCTGCTCGGCGCGATTCTCTCGAAGCGGATGTCGCCGCTCGTAGCGCTCATCATCGTGCCGATCGCCGCGTCGCTCATCGGCGGATTCGGCTTTCAGACCAGCAAGTTCGTGATCGACGGGCTCAAGAGCCTGGCACCGGTCGTGGGCATGTTCGTCTTCGCTATTCTTTATTTCGGCACGATCACCGACGCGGGCACGCTCGACCCGATCATCGACCGCATTCTGCGCGCCGTGGGCACACGCCCCAGCCGCATCGTCGTGGGTACGACGTTGCTGGCGCTGCTGATTCACCTCGACGGTTCGGGTGCGGTCTGCTTCCTCGTCACCATCCCCGCGATGCTGCCGCTCTACGATCGCCTCGGCATGGACCGGCGCGTGCTGGCCGCCGCCGTATCGATGGCCGCGGGCATCAACTTCCTGCCGTGGACCGGGCCGATGATTCGCGCGTCGGCATCGCTGCATCTGCCCGTGTCGAGTCTGTTCAATCCGTTGATTCCCGTGCAGGCGGTGGGACTCGTGTTCGTGTTTGGCATGGCGTACTGGCTGGGCCGCCGCGAGGAGAAGCGTCTGGGTCTGACCGGCGGAGGTGCTTCGGTGCCAGTACCCAAGCGCGAACTCACCCCAGAGGAGCAGGCGCTGCGTCGCCCGAAGAATTTCTGGTTCAACATCGTGCTTACGCTGATCGTGCTCGGCACCATGGTCGTCATGGGCGAGAAGATTCCGCCGGCGATCATGTTCATGGTCGGCCTGTGTATCGCGCTGATGGTGAACTACCCGAACGTCGACATGCAGCGCAAGCGCATCGACGCCCATGCGCGCGCCGCGCTGATGATGGCCGGCGTGCTGCTGGCCGCGGGCGTCTTTACCGGCGTGATGCAGGGCAGCGGCATGTTAAAGGCCATGGCGCAGGCCGCCGTCGGCTTCGTGCCGCCTGAAATGGCCGGGCACATCCCCGTCGCGCTCGGGCTGATGTCGATGCCGCTGAGCATGCTGTTCGACCCCGACTCGTTCTATTTCGGTGTGTTGCCCGTGATTGCCGAAGTGGCCGGTCAACTGGGTGTGCCGGCGGTGCACGTCGGTCAGGCCGCCTTACTCGGCCAGATGACGACCGGGTTCCCGGTCAGCCCGCTCACCCCGGCCACCTTCCTCGTCGTGGGCTTGTGCGGCATCGACCTCGCCGATCACCAGAAATTTACGTTCCCGTTGTTGTTCGGTGCGTCGATCGTCATGACGATCGCGGCCGTCGTCCTCGGTGTTTTTCCCATCTAAGCAGTCATCACCGGATGCTATTCGCATGACAGCCCATCAAGACACTCGCCGCATCCGGATCGGCGCGGGCGCGGGATATTCCGGCGACCGCATCGAACCGGCGGTCGAACTCGCGGAACATGGCGCGCTCGATTACCTCGTCTTCGAATGCCTCGCCGAACGCACGATTGCCATTGCGCAGCAGGCGCGGCGCCGCGACCCGCAACAAGGCTACGACCCACTGCTCGAAGCGCGCATGCGTGCGGTGCTGCCCGCTGCGATGCGCAACGGCGTGCGGATCATCTCGAACATGGGCGCGGCCAATCCGTTGGCGGCCGCACAAAAGACCGCACAAATCGCCCGCTCGCTCGGACTCGACAACGTGAAGATCGCCGCCGTCACCGGCGACGACGTGCTCGACGTGGTCTTGCGCAGCGATTTGACCTTTGAAGAATCCGGCGAGCCCGTCGCGGCATACCAAGATCGCATCGTGTCGGCGAACGCCTATCTGGGCGCTGCGGGCATCGTCGATGCGCTCGCCGCCGGTGCCGATATCGTGCTGACCGGCCGCGTCGCCGATCCATCGCTTTTTGCCGCACCGCTGATTCATGCGTTCGGCTGGCGCATGGATGACTGGCAGACACTGGGACAGGCCACTGTTGTCGGCCATCTGCTGGAATGCGCGGGGCAAGTGACGGGTGGCTACTTTGCCGACCCGGGCGTCAAGGATGTGCCGAATCTTTCGCGACTCGGTTTCCCGATTGGCGAAGTGTCTGCCGACGGCTCGGTGGTTATCACCAAGGTGCCGGGATCAGGAGGTCAGGTGACGCCTGCGACTTGCAAGGAACAACTGCTGTACGAGATTCACGATCCGCGCCGGTATCTGCAACCTGACGTCGTTGCCGACTTCTCCGAGGTCGTCGTGACGGAAGAAGCCACGGACCGCGTGCGGGTCACCGGGGGTCACGGCACGCCGCGCACCGGGACGCTGAAGGTGTCAGTCGGCTATGCCGACGGTTTCATCGGTGAAGGCCAGATTTCGTATGCCGGCCCCGGTGCTGTAGCACGTGCGAGGCTCGCCCTCGACATTGTTCGCGAACGACTGGCATTGACCGGCGTGCAGACGAGCGAACTACGCTTCGACCTGATCGGCGTGAACGCCCTGCACGGCGAAACAGCGGGCTCCCATCATGCAGAACCCTACGAAGTGCGGGTGCGCGTAACGGGACGCACCACGTCGGCAGAACAGGCCGTGCGCATCGGCAATGAGGTGGAAACGTTGTACACGAATGGCCCGGCGGGCGGCGGCGGTGTGACCAAGTCGACGCGCGAAGTCCTCGCCGTGCAATCGGTGTTGTTGCCGCGCGAACACGCGACACCGGCGTTCTCCTTTGTCGAGGCCTGAGATGAAACTACGTGAACTGGCGCACTCGCGCACCGGCGACAAGGGCAATACGCTGAACGTCTCTGTCATCTGCTACGACGCGCAGCACTACGAGCACCTGCGCGCCACGCTCACGCCGGCCTACGTGAAGGCCTTCCTGAGCGACGTCGTGCTCGGCGACGTGGTTCGCTACGAGTTGCCGCGCATTGCTGCGTTCAACTTCGTGCTGGGCAACGCGCTGGGCGGAGGCGTCACGCGCTCGCTCGCGCTGGACGCCCACGGCAAGTCGCTGAGTTCGGCACTGATGGCTATTGAAATCCCGGATATCACACGGTAGGTCAATAGGAACGTCGCTGCAACGGCTGTACCTTCTTCGACATGTGCCGTGCTTTTAATCGGTTTCCGACTCGTCGCCGGAAACCAATTCCGGCATATCGTCAAGGTCGTCGCCCGAATCGTCTTCCGATTCATCCTTCGATCCGTCAGTGGTATCGATCGAGAATTTGAGCTTTAGCGGCTTGAGGTCACTCGACGGAATTTGGGTCGCAGAGAGTTCGTGATGGGTGTTCACCTGACTGACGGGAACACTTCTGTTATCGACAGTCACGATCCCCTTCTTGTCTTTTGTCGTGGCAACGCCCTTGCCGATGCGCCCGGGTGACATCGCGAATGCGGCCTTCGTTCCGGGGCTCATCTGGTTATCTACAAAGCGGGCGTGCAGCCGATCGCTGACGCGGATGTTGTTCGTGGAATGACTGCCAAGATCCGGAATGTTGCCGTGCAGTGAGTTCGCTTTTGCCAGCAACGTGCGCACCAACGCGACGTCCTTCTTCGACTTCGGCGCCTCCCATATCTTGACGACACGAGCGCGCTCGGCCTCGAATTCTGCGATCTGCTCGTCGACCATCTCTTCGTAGCCTTTCGGCAGCAAACCCTTGACGTCTGCTTTCAGATTGATTTCTTTTCGCTGCTCGGTGGCGGTGACGAGTCGGTCTGTCCAACGGATAAGATCGGACGGGGTCTCCAATCCGGTGGCGAACAACACCACACTTCTGCGAATGTCTGCGAACGGCATGCGGTGAGGAAGCGCGAGATCGTTATCGCTCAGGCTGATATCGCTCATGTCCTTGCCGCTCTGCACTGAGGCCGTCCCTTTCGCTAGCGTGTAGGCTCGCTTCGGAAACGTTGGCCGCGAGAGTTCGTCCCCGCCTTCCTTTTCGTACTCTTCCCCGAGGGCGACAATAAACGCCTCGAGATTGCCGTAGTCGTAGGACCCGTCTTTCTCAGCGGCCATTTCCCGGATATGCGACTTCCAGCCTCGCTTCCAGGATTCGGAACGGTCATCCGCGTCGACCTCTTCGACGAGACTGGTCGTATCTTTGCCGCCGTACGTCGTGTATTCGTCTTCGGCGATTTTGATCACCCGCTGCACTATCGGCTCGTTGGTCGTTGCCGCCACAGGCCGGGGGGCAACACTACGTCGCTGCGCGGCGGTGCGGGAACTGCCATCAATCAACCCCGCCAACGTACGCCCGGGTGCGCCACGCGCACTGCCATCGATGAGTTGTCGAAGCTGGCTGTGGGCCGCACTTGAGGGGCGAAGATCGGCCACGAGCGCGGAGGGGCTCCCCGTTGGCCGGCCCCCTGCGCGCGCCGTCTCATGGCTCCCCTTCCCCTTTGACTCGACTGTCTCTTTCATACGGCGGCGTCTCCGGTCGTTGCCCTCCCGCTCCCGGCGCATCGCGCCACGGCAAGCTCACCGCGACGATACCCGGGTCGACCGGCAAACCGGTGAAGTAAACCATTGTTTGAAAGCTTCCCTCCACCACGCCGCCCACAAGCTACGCGCCCGGCTTCACCGCCGTCACATCGATCTCGACCAGCCACTCCGGGCGCGCCAGCGCCTGCACCACGATGCCGGTCGACACGGGGAATACGCCTTTGAGCCACCGGCCCATCACCAAATAAACGGCCTCGCGATAACGCGGGTCGATGATGTAGACGGTGACTTTGCAAATGTCCTCCAGCTTGCTGCCGCACTCTTCGAGCAGCATTGCCACGTTGGCCATCGCCTTCTCGGTCTGCGCCGTCACGTCGCCGATGCCGACGGACTCGCGTGTGTCCAGATCCTGACCGATCTGGCCGCGCAGATAGATAGTGTTTCCCGCGATTACCGCCTGACAGAGATCGTTGTCGAGCTTCTGCTCCGGATACGTTTCGCGGGTGTTGAATTTGCGGATTCGGGTGTGCGTCATGAGATGTCAGTGCGTCAGAATTTTCGAAAGGAAGCGTTTGACGGCCGGGTTGGCGGTGTCCTGAAAGAACGCACCGGTCGGGCAGTCTTCGATGATGGCGCCGTCTTCCATGAAGACCACGCGATGCGCCACGCGCCGGGCGAAGCCCATCTCGTGCGTGACCACCATCATCGTCATGCCGTCGCGGGCGAGCTCCACCATCACGTCGAGTACTTCGTTGACCATTTCAGGGTCGAGCGCCGACGTCGGTTCGTCGAACAGCATCGCCTTCGGGTCCATCGACAACGCGCGCGCGATCGCCACGCGCTGTTGCTGACCGCCCGACAACTGGCCCGGATACTTGTGCGCGTGCGCCGACAGCCCCACGCGATCGAGTAACGCGCGCGCTTTGGTGCGCGCGGTATCGGCGTCGCGCCCCAGCACGATCTGCTGTGCCAACGTGAGGTTGCGCGTCAGATCCAGATGCGGGAACAACTCGAAGTGCTGAAACACCATACCGACCTTGCTGCGCAGATTCGGCAACCGTGTCGTCTTCGCCATGAGCGACACCCCGTCGACCACGATGTCGCCCTTCTGAATCGGTTCTAGCGCATTGACGGTCTTGATCAAGGTCGACTTTCCCGAGCCCGACGGCCCGCAGACCACGACGATTTCGCCCTTGCTCACCTGCGTCGAACACGCCTTCAACACGTGGTGGGTGCCGTACCACTTGTCGATGCCCCGGATATCGATGACCGGTTCGGGAGAACTCACCGGCGAGTTCATTTGTCGGCCTGCTTGTCGAAATACCCTGCACGAATCGAAGCGCCGATCAGGTTGAGAATCAACCGCCCAGCTGTCACGCACGAGATCAGATTCGCGTCGTCCTTCTCGGGCTGAATCTCCACGATATCCATGCCCACGACGCGCCCCTTGCGCACCAGTCCGTGAATCAGCTTGCGCGCCTGTACAAACGTCACGCCGCCCGGTGCCGGCCCTGCCACGGCGGGCATCGTCGACGGGTCCAGGCCGTCCGCGTCGATCGTCAGGTAGTAGTTGCCGCCGTCCGGAATCCGGTCGAGCACCGCGTCCATCCCGATATCGTGCAACTCGTAGGCCGTGACCAACTCGGCACCATAGGCACGCGCAGCCACCAACTCGGCTTCGCGTCCGCTGCCCTGCGCGCGCAGGCCGATCTGGATGATGCGATCCACGTGTGCCATTTCCGACGCGCGGCGAATCGGGCTCGACAGCCCTTCACGCACGCCATTCACTTCGTCGCGCCAGTCAAGATGCGCATCGATATGCACGAGCGTGATCGGCCCCTTCTGATCGAGCCCGCGCAACACCGGCGTGGTGATGCCGTGGTCGCCGCCGAGCACGATGGGCATGGCACCGCCCGCCGCGATCTTGCGAACCGCCGCTTCGGCGCGCGCATAGTGCTCGCCCGGTTTCGTCAGGTCGGGGATGATGTCGCCGCAATCGACAAACCGCACGTCGGTGCGACCCTGCAACAACGGGCCATCGATATCGAAGTCGTAGTGATCGGGCTTGCGCGCCACACGATCCGTCGCCTGACGAATCGCGGAGGGCGCATTAGTCTGGTCGTTGCTGAAGTCCGATGCCGCGTACGGCGCGCCGTACGGCATGCCGAGCACGGCGATATCGGCCTTCAGGTTATCGATATCGAGATCGAGTTCCGAGTACAGCAACGTCGGGTGGCCGATTCGCGGCGCAACGGTATAGGTAGTCATCGTGTTGTCCTTGGTGGTGACGTTCGAGAGAGTCGCAGTGCCGTCAGACGTGGCGGGCGCGTCGTCCGATCACGGTCTCCAGACGCCGCCCCACGCTGGCCAGCACCACACTGCTGACCCAGTAGAGCAACGCCGTGGTGCCGAGCACTTCGACGTAAGCAAAGGTATTGGCGGTGAGCAGATTGCTCTGGTAGGTCATCTCCGGCAGGCTCATCACCGAGAAAATGGCCGAGTCCTTGAACATCATGATCACGAGGCTGGTCGTCGGCGGCACGAGAAAGCCGAACAACTGCGGCGCAATGATGTGGCGCTGCGTCTGCCAGTACGTCATGCCGAGCGAGAGCGCCGCATGGGTCTGGCCTCGCGCCACACTGCGCAGCGCGGCGCGCAGGATTTCGCAGAAATAGCCGCCCGTGTAGAACGCCGTACACCCCACTGCGACCGTCATCGCCGACGCACCGATGCCGAGCTTGGGCAGCCCGAAGAACGACAGGTAGACGAGAATCAGGTACGGGATGTTGCGCACCAACTCCACGTAGGCGAGCGCCACGGGTTTGAGCAACGTGCGGGATTGCGTGGCATACGCGGCCACGATGCCGATCAGAATGCCCAGCGGAATGCCGATCACGCTGACCAGCGCGCTGACGCGCAGCCCTTCGAGCAAGACCGGGACGGCGTCTCTGACGATGGTGAAATCAATGACCATGGGGCAGCATCCTCGACACCCGGCGTTCGCACAGTCGCGACGCTGCCGAGATGCAGAACAGAATGACGAAGTACACCGCTGCGGTGACCGCGAAAACCTGCAACGGCAGATCCGTTTGCAATGTCGCGTTGCGCGCCACGGTGGCCAGTTCGGGCACGGCGATGATCGACATCAGCGACGACGCCTTGAGCAGAATCGTGAACTCGCTCGTGAGCGGCGGAATCGCCCGGTAGATCACCTGCGGCAGCAAGACGTGACGCCAGACGTAGGGCGCGCGCATGCCCAGCGCATACGCGGCAGCACGCTGCCCCGGCGAGATCGTGCCGAGTGCGCCGCGCAGAATCTCCACGATGTAGGCGCTCGTGTTGCAGGCCAGCGCGGCGATGCCTGCGGTGATCGGCGAGATCGAGATATCGAGCATCGCCGGCACCATGTAGTACGCGATCAGCATATGAATCAGCGCCGGCGTGCCACGAATCAGACTCACCCACAACACCACGAACGAGCGCACTGGCGCAAACGGCGCGATGCGCGCAATCAGCAGCACGATGCCCAGCGCCATCCCGATCACGAACGCCACCGCCGACGCCCCGATGGTCACGGCTGTGCCCGAAACCACACCCTCGAGAAACGGGGCGATGACGCCGCTTTTATCGATCCAGTCGAGCATGGCGGCGGCCGTCAGATCGCGCCAGCGGGCAGATAGTTTTCACGCGGCGTTTCCATCGGCGCGCCAAACCATTTCTTCTGCAAGACGGCCAGTTTGCCGCTCGCCCGGAACTCATCGAGCGAGTCGTTGATGAACTTGCGGATTTCAAGGTCGTTGGGATTGGCCACCCATGCGAGCAGCTTGGGCTGACCGATTTCACCGGCGATGCGAAACACGTTGGGTTGCTTGCGCATCTGCACCGCAGCAATGTTCGACGGCATCAGCGCGACGTCCACGGTCTTGTTCGACAGTGCATTCGAGACATCCGGGTAAGCCTGAAACAGCTTGGTGCCCGCGTAGCCCTTGCCGGTCTTCTCTTTCAGTTCTTTTTCGAACTCGTCGGCGACCGGTTGGGACGATGAGCCCATCTGCGTGCCCACGGTCTTGCCGCCAATGTCCATATCGCGTTTGATGGACGTGTCGTCGGCGCGCACCATCAGCACCGAGCGCACGACGCCCACCGGCTGGCTGAACGCAAAGCGCTTGGCGCGCTCGGGCGTGATGCCGACACTCGTCGCAACAAAGTCGAACTTGTGCGACATCAGGCCCGGCAGCAAGCCTTGGAACGGCAGGTTCATCTGTTCGAGCTTCACGCCGAGTTTGGCGGCCATCAACTCAAGCACGTCGTGACCGTAGCCGACCACCTGACCGTTCTCGACATATTCGAACGGCTCATACGCGGCTTCAGTGCCGACGGTGAGCTTGCCGCGCTTCTTGATGTCGGCGAGCGTGCCGCCCTCGGCAAATGCCAGCGTCGGCAGCGCGAACACCGCGCCCGAGGCAAGCGTCGCCTTCACAAAGGATCTTCTGGACCAGGTCTTCATAGCGTGCCTCGCGTTGTGGGGTGTTGTTGAATCGGGGCGGCCCTGCGGGTCATGACGACCTCATGTCAGGCGCCTTGCAATTCACTGTATGCGGGCAAAAAGATCATGAAAAATGATTTTTTTATTGGTATGGTTGCAAAAAACGAAACCTTCTCAGGAACCGATTCATGGCGGGACGGGACTTCAACGAACGGGACTTGCGCTCACTGCGCATCTTCTGTGCCGTGGCGCAGGCCAACGGCTTCGCGGCGGCGGAAAAGCAGTTGAATATGTCGAAGGCGTCAATCAGCCGTCACATCCGCGACGTGGAAGAGACGCTGGGCGCGCGGCTTTGCGAGCGTGGCCCATCCGGGTTCGTGCTCACGCACGCGGGCAAGGTAGCGCTGGAACTGGCGCGTGACGCGCTCAAGTCGCTGGAACGGATTCGCCCGGAAATCGACGCGGTGCGTGGCGTGTTGTCGGGTACGCTGTCGATCGGCATGGTCGAGCACATCGTGTCGGATGTGGGCTGCCATATCCCCGAGGCATTGGCCGAGTTCAAGGCGCAGGCGCCCGACGTCAAGGTCGAGTTGACGGTGATGACCTTCAACGAACTCGATCTCGCGTTGCGCGAACGCCGGGTGCAGATCGCCATTCGGGGGATGTACCGGCGCGAAGCCGGTTTCAACTACCAGCGGCTCTTTATCGAACGCCATCAGCTATTCGTGGCGCGCCATCGCTTGCGCGACGCGAACACGTTGCCGCTCGTCTATCGCTCACAGCCGTTCGTGCACGAGGCGCTCAACACGCTGGGGCTCACCCGCGGCCCGGCGGCCTCGGGGCTGGAAGCGGTCGCGATGCTGGTGCTATCCGGGCATTACGTGGGGCTGTTGCCGCAGTATTACGCATCGCTATTTTCGAAGCGGCACGCGCTCGTGCGAGTCCCCTCGGGGCCGGAGTACGAGAACACCATCAGCGCCATCACCGAAACTTCACGACCGCACACACGGGCGCTGGACTTGTTTCTGGAACTGCTCGCCCGCTTTCATCCGGACGAGTAAGGCGACGCGTCAGCTAGTCTGCGCAAATTGGCGGCGGTACTTCACGAACCCGCGTTTGATATCGCCGAGAAACCCCGAGTGCTCGAAGCACCGATGCGCCTCGGCACGGGCGACTGCGCTGAGCAGCATCATCTTCGAACAGTTCTGCGTGAGACAGAATCGTTCGACTTCACGCAACAACGCACGGCCGACGCCACTGCCACGGCACTGCGTATCGACAACGATGTTCTCGATCACGGCAAACGGTTGATCGGCATACATCGCGTCCGGGCAGACGGTGACGATCACCGTGCCGCGCACGATGCCCTCCACGTCAGCGACGAACAGCCGCGTGCGCGTGTCTTGTGCGAGCACTTCGATTTGCGACGGTGTGACGCTCACCCGATCATCGTCGACCAATTGGCGATAGAGCATCTGAAGGGCGCCACAATCGGCGGGCTTGGCAATGCGAACGAGCGGCGCGAAAGACATGACGGGTCAATACGTGAACGGCAACACGGGTAGCGGGATCGGCGACGATACCGACCCGATGTGACAATCGCCACTCACTCTGCCCGATCGAACAGCGCGTACGACGTAATCGCCGGCGTCTGGGTGATTTGTGCAATCAGGCGCGACACCGCCAGCGACGGCTCGAAGCTGCGGAAAACGGCAGAAATTTCAGAGTGAATCGGCGGTCCGGCCAACGGCTTGAAGACAACACCCGGAATCGCCGTCGCGCCGACCAGCACGTCCGGCACGATCGCCACCCCCTCACCCAGCGCCACTTGCGAGAGCACCGCGACCAGCGAGCCGGGGGTCGTCATGCCGACGGGCGTAAAGCCACCACGACGCGCCACCTCGTAGGTGCCCAGCGGTTGCTCGGGCACGATGAAGCGCTCGTTCTCCAACGCATCGGCATCGACGGCACCGGCCGGTGCAGCCAGCGCATGACCGGCGGGCAGCGCCACGCAGAAGCTGTCGCGAAACAGCACGTGCGCCCGGTGGCGGGTATGCAGATTCATCGGCATGCGCAGCAATGCGATGTCGATACGGTTTTCGACAAGCATCATCGGCAGTTCGCCCTGAGGGACTTCGCGCGCCATGACGATCACGCCCGGCCACGCCTGCCGGAACGTCGCGAGTTGCGACTGCAACACGCCGGAGAAGACCGCCGATCCGGCATAGCCGATCTCCACCCGCCCGGTCTCGCCACGGCCCGCCCGCTGCCCTGCGAGCACGGCCCGCTCGGCTTGCGCGAGTACCTGACGCGCTTCCTGCAAGAACATCTCACCGGCGGGCGTCAGCCGCACGTCGCGCCGGCTGCGCACGAATAGCTGCACGCCAAGATCACGCTCGATGTCTTGAATCTGCACGGTCAGCGTGGGCGCGGCAATGTCCAGCGCCTGCGCCGCGCGGCCGAAGTGCAGTGTCTGGGCAAGCGTCACGAAGTAGCGAAAGTGCCGAAGTTCCACGAAGTCCTCATCGTTGGCAGGGGGTGCCTGCCATGCTACCGCGCCCGCCGTTCACCCGTCACCGTGCATTTCATTAGGTTGAACCTAATAACTTCGCCGCCGCCCGGCAATGACTCACGCGCCCTGGCGTGATCGAATGACGACATGCGAATCGCCCACAACTAACGTCGATCGTTCGCATGCTTTTGTCACCTTTGCAGGGAGTTTCATGATGATGTCGATGTCTCGTTTCAACACGTTCAATCCTCGCCACGCCGCACAGGCCATTGCCGTGTCGATTGCCTTGTGCGCAGGCGCAGCCCCCTTTACCGCGCGTGCCGCCGAACTGCCCACGCGCCCGGTGCTCACGCTCGACGCGGCGCAGAACGTGATTCGCGCGGCGCAGACCAAAGCGGCTGCCGAAGGCTGGCCGTGCGTCATCTCGGTCGTCGATGCCGGTGGCCTGCCCATCGCGCTCGTACGCATGGACAACGCTGCCGTCCCGGCGGGTGTCGATCTCGCACCCGGCAAGGCACGTACCGCCGCCCTGTTCCGCCGCCCGAGCGGTGTGCTTGAAGATGCCCTGAACGGCAGCCGTCGCGCCGTAGGCACGGCCCCCGGTTACGTGCTCATGCGCGGCGGCCTGCCGCTCGTGGTGAACGGCACGGTGGTCGGCGCCATTGGCGTGTCGGCCGACACCCCGCAGCACGACGAAGAAATCGCCAAGGCCGGTGTCGATGGCCTGACACAACCGGATAGCAACCATGGCAACGCCCAAGTCCGCTAACTCCGGTAGCGCCGCCACGTCGCCGGAAGGCTCGGCGACGGGCAGTCTGGCGCTGTTGCTGACGGCCTCGACGGGCTGCGCCATGACGGTGCTCGACACCAATGTCGTCGGCGTGGTGCTGCCCACAATCTCGGCGCAGTTGCATGCGAGCTTCGCCGACGTGCAGTGGGTCATCGGCGCCTATGTGCTGTGCTTCGCCGCGTTGTTGCTGCCCGCCGGGTCGATTGCCGACCGCTTTGGCCGCCGCCGGGTGTTTTTGTGCGGCATCGCGGGCTTCGCGCTGGCTTCGCTCGCGTGCGGCCTCGCCCCCACGGCGCAGTGGCTCTATTTTTCTCGCGCAGCGCAAGGCGTCGGGGCGGCCTTCCTGCTCGCGCCTGCGCTCGCCATCATCGGTCACGGCTTTCACGAGAAGGAAGCCCGCGCCCGCGCATGGGGTTTGTGGGGCGCGGTGATGGGCCTGACGATGGTGCTCTCGCCGCTCATCGGCGGCATCATCGGCGACACACTGGGCTGGCGCTGGGCGTTTCACGTCAACGCGCCGATTTGTGCGGCGCTGGCGTTTGCCGTCGTGCGCATCGTGCCCGAGTCGAAAGCGCAGGTGCAGCGTCCTGTCGACGTGCCCGGCATCGCGTTGTTTGCCTCGGCGATGTTCTGCGTGACATGGGCGTTCATCGTCGGCCCGGCGCAGGGCTGGACCAGCCCGGGCATTCTCCTGCGCATCGCGGCAGGCGGTGCGTTGTTCATCGTCTTCGCGATGGTGGAGCGCGCACGTGAGCATCCGATGCTCGACTTGTCGCTGTTCCGCTCGTGGCCTTTCGCCGGTGCCACGCTCGCCATGTTCTCGTACGCCGCGTGTGCGCAAGTGATGGCCTCGTTGTTGCCGCAATTTCTCCAGAACGCGCGGGGCGAGACGGTGTTGGGTGCCGGTATCGCGATGCTGCCGTTCGCCGTGGCGATGTTGCTGCTGCCGCAAGTGGGCAAGCGGCTGGCAGCATGGCTGCCGTCGTACCGGATTCTCGTAATCGGGTTGGGACTCACTGGTGTGGGCAATCTGGCGATGTCGTATGTGTCGTCGCAGGATCTGGCCCATTCGACGCTGTCGCTAATGCTCGCGATGTTCGTGCTCGGCAGCGGCGGCGGCTTGCTCAACGGTGAAACGCAGAAGGCCATCATGGGCACGATTGCGCGCGAGCGGGCGGGCATGGCCTCGGGCATCAGCACAACGTTCCGCTTCTCGGGAATTTTGCTCGGCTACACCGCGCTGGGCGCCGTCCTCACGGCGGGCGTGCATCGCAGCGTCGCCGCGCATTTGCCGCAGGTGGTGAGTACAGCGCCGGTCGCTGCTGCCCACGACGTGGCCACCCGGCTCGATTTCGCCGATGCTATTTCGGCAGGCGACTTTGCGCAGGCACTGCATTTGTATCCCCCCGCACTCAACACCGCGCTGCTCGACGCCGGTCGGGTGGCGTACAGCAGCGGCTTCAGCGGCGCGTTTCTTGCCGCTGGCATCTTCGCGTTCCTGTGTGCGCTGGCCGTGCAGATGAGCATGGGGCCCGCCGACGCGCGCGAGCGCCGGGGCGAGTCGGCGTCGGGCGCCGTGTGATCGCGTTACGCCATCACCGTGTGACGTAGAAAATCGGCCAGCACGCGTTGCGACGCCGATGCCGGACCGCCACCGTCGATCAACGCGATTTCCGACGGCGGTGGCGGGGGCAGCGTGTTGCATACCGTGTGATCGTCCAGCAGCGCACTCTCGGGCAACACCGATACGCCAAGTCCTGACGACACGGCGGCCTGAATCCCCGTCAGGCTGTGACTGCCGAATGCAATGCGCCACGGCCGGTGCTGCGCGTCCAGACTGCGAATGGCGCGCTGCCGGTAGATACATCCCTGCGGAAACAGCGCGAGCGGCACCGGGGCATCGGCAAAGGCCTGCGCGCCCGCGTCGGCCGCCATCGCCCAGACCAATCGCTCGGGCCACGCGGCAAGACACTCCCCTTGCCCGGGCTCGCGTTTCACGAGCGCCAGTTCAAGATCGCCCGCCGCGAGCCGCTGACGAAGATCCGTACTCATCCCCGCCAGCACTTCGAGCCGGATATCCGGCTGCGCCCGCACAAACTGCGACAGGATGTCGGCCATGCGTCGCGCATCGAAGTCCTCGGGCATGCCCACCCGCACCGTCGTCACGCGGTTATCGCTTTCCATGGCATCGAGCGCCTCGGTCGAGATCGCCAGCAGCTTGCGCGCGTATTGCGCCAGCAACTCGCCGTGCGGCGTAGGCGTGACCAGCACGCCGGAGCGGTCGCGCATCAGCAGTTGCCGTCCCAGATCGTCTTCGAGACGGCGAATCTGCTGACTCACGGTCGACTGCGTGCGGTGCACCCGCTCGGCCGCACGCGTGAAGCTGCCCTCGTCCACGACGGCGACAAGTGTTCTGAGCAAGCCAAGGTCGAGCATGGCGGCACCATATTTACATTATCGATAAGTGATGCATTTTAATTTAATTTCAAAATATGAGTCGAACACCATACGCTGGCGGTGTTCCCATCGATAACGCGCTTCGCGCGCCACCCGCTATGTCCCACTCGCTCAAGCAAAGCTCCCGGCCGCAATGGCTCACCTTCGACTGCTACGGCACCTTGATCCAGTGGGATGAAGGCCTGCGCAATGCCGTCGAGCGCATTCTCGCGAGTAAGCCGGATCATCGGATCGCCACGCGCGACCTGCTTGCACGGTTCGATCACCACGAGCACCGGCTTGAGCAAACGCCGCCGTTCCAGCGCTTTCGCGACGTGGCCGGCGAAGGCTTGCGACTCGCCCTGCAAGACCTCGGGCTGCAAGCCTCGCCGCAGGACATCGAAGTGCTGACCGGCAATATTTCGGCCATGCCACCGTTCCCTGAAGTTGTCGCCACGCTGGCCGCACTCAAGGCGCGCGGCTACCGGTTGTGCATCGTATCCAACACGGATGACGACATCATCGCGGGCAACGTGGCACAACTCGGCGGCCATATCGACCGGGTAATCACCGCGCAGCAAGCCGGGGCGTATAAACCGGACCGGCGTCTGTTCGACCATGCGCATGCGCAACTCGGCGTGACGAAGGACGACGTGGTGCATATCTGTGCCAGCCCGCATCTCGATCATGCGGCGGCACGCGACATCGGCTTCCGCTGCGTCTGGATCGATCGCGGCACGGGCCGTCAGCGCCTGCCTGACTACACGCCCGACGCCACACTTCCCACGCTCGACGCCGTGGTGCCATTATTCGACGGATGCGGCTGGTAAGGCGCACGACGCCAGCCCCTTCGCTCATGGAGACGACGACATGGCACACACGCTGACCCTGAACAACGATGGTGCGACGACATCGCCGCATGGCCGTACGGCAGATATTGATCTCGATGCCCCCGCCGTGCGCACCGCCCGCGAAGAACTCGCGGCGTGCTTTCGTCTGGCGGCGATGCATGGTTTTGAGGAAGGTATCTGCAACCACTTCTCGGCCATGCTGCCCGGCAGCGACCGATGGTTTCTCGTGAACCCGTTCGGATTGGCGTTCGAGGAAGTCACGGCGTCGAGTCTGCTGGTGTGCGATCTTGACGGCAGTATCGTCGCGGGCGACGGTGTGCCCGAGGCGACCGCCTTCTATATCCATGCGCGTCTGCATCGCGCCAACCCGCGCGTGCGCGTCGCCTTTCACACGCACATGCCGTGGGCCACGGCACTCGCGATGAGCGAAGGCGAGCCGCTCGTCTGGGCAGGGCAGACGGCACTGAAGTTCTACGGCCGTGTGGCACTCGACACCGACTACAACGGCCTCGCGCTGGGCAATGAAGAAGGCGACCGCATCGCCGCAGCAATGGGCGATGCGGATATCGTCTTCATGAAACATCATGGCGTGATGGTCGCGGGGCCGAACATTGCAGAAGCATGGGACGACCTCTACTACCTCGAGCGTGCTTGCGAAGTGCAATGCAAGGCCATGAGTACCGGGCGCGAACTTCGCCCAGTGCCCGAAGCCATTGCGCGCCGCACCGCCGCCGAGATGCGCGCAGGCGACCCGCACAGTGCGCGGGCCCATCTGGATAGCGCCATGCGACGGCTGCGCGCAGCGGGTGTGCCGTTCGACCAATAAGCCGGAGCGGGGTTACAACCCCAGAATCACCTGCCGGTAGGTCTCGCATACCTTGCGCACTGCCTCGGGCTCGTGCGGCACCGGCAGCGCCGCCATGGCGCGGAAGAACGCGTCGTGACGCGCGGGCGTCGACACCAGCAACATGCGGGCGGGCGTATCGGTGTCGTTCGTGAAGCCGTGCACCTCGCCCTTCGCGACGTTGACGGTGTCGCCAGCGGCGACGTCTTGCGTCGTCTCACCCACCGTGAATCGCAAGCGCCCCTGCGAGAGAACGAACGTCTTTTCCTCATCGAGCGAACGATGCATCGGCGCGCCGCCGTGCGGATTGACCGTCATGTCCATGATGGTGAGATCGCGTGCGCTGCCGTGGCGCGGCGTGCTAACGCCTTCGATCAAGCGGACTTCCATGTTGGCGAAAGACACGGTGTCGGCATGCGGATTGAATTCGGATTGCATGAAACGTCTGGCTCCTTCTCGGAAATTGAGGCTCACACACGGTGAGATTCACCCGCATTCTGCCGACTCGCCATCTGCACGATAAGCCGTCTAAAATTGGCAAGACTTGCCAATGGACTGGACAATGGATCTCAATGCCACCCTCGCCTTCGTGACCGTCGTGGAGTGCGGCGCCTTCTCGGGCGCGGCACGCCTGCTGGATATTCCCCGCTCAACAGTCAGTGCCCGTGTGGCCGCCCTCGAAGCGCATCTCGGCGTAGTGCTGTTGCGGCGTACGACACGGCGTATCGCGTTGACGGACGACGGACGGGCCTATTACGAACGTGTCGCCCCGGCGATTGCAGCACTGCGCGAGGCCGAAGATCAGGGTGTGCCGGGCGTGTCTGCGCTCGCCGGGTCGATCCGCATGAGTGTTCCGTTCGACTTTTCCTTTGAGGCGTTGAGCGAAGCCATCGTCTCGTTTCGGGCCGCGCATCCCGGGATTCGCTTCGACATCCTCGTCGACGACAGCGTGAGCGATTTTGTGGACGACAACCTCGATATGGCGATTCGAGGCGGCAACCCGGGCGGCGATCACGTCATCGCGCGGCGCATTGCGTCCTTCAGCTTCGGGAGATTCGTCAATCCGGCCTATGGAAAGGCTGCGATGCCCGATGCGCCTCAACTGGCGTTCAAAAGCCGCGCCGCTCCCGCCGCGCTGCCCCGCTCCGCTGCACTGGCCCCGCCCGCTCACCCGGTGGTGGCGACCAATAGCTTTGCGTTGCTCAAACAATTGGCGCTCAAGGGGGCCGGCGTGGCCGTCTTGCCCGAACACGCCTGCGAACCCGAAGTTGCGCGCGGTGAACTCGTGCGTTGGGCGCTCGCCACACCGGCGGGCAAGTCGTCACCAACGTCCTCGCAAGCGGGCCTCTATCTCGTGTACCCTTCACGGCGCGAACTGAGCCCCCGCGTCAAGGCGTTCTCCGACCATCTCGTGAACACCCTTGAAGCCCCTGCCGAGGCCCCCGGCGTCGTGAGCGCCTCACGATCCCGCCAGCGTCGCTAAGCAAAGCAAAAACGGTCAGTTTGCCCGGCGGACACTTCCTCCTAGAATGGACGCGTCGTCCTATTTCTGCCGGGAGCTGTCGTGTCCAGTCGTATCGATCAAGGCGTAGCCATCGCCGCCACCCTCGTTTCGTCCGTTTCGTCCGTTTCGTCCGTTTCGTCCCCGCTGATCCAGCGCCGCCAACGCCACAGCAACGGGGGCCGCGCATGAGCCAGATCCCCGCCCCGGTCCTCGATCACGTTGTCATCAACGTCAAAGGCGAACTCGAAGCCTCCGTGGACACCTACCGCCGTCTGGGCTTCGCCCTGACCGAGCGCGGTCACCATTCGCTGGGCACGAGCAACCATCTGGCCATCTTCGGCGAGAACTATCTCGAACTGCTCGGCTACGAAGCCGGCAAGTCGACCGCACGCCCCGACGTGACGCAGGCCCCGCTCGGCCTGACCGGACTCGTCTTCAAGACGCAAGACTCGCACGCGCTGCACGCCGGACTGGAAGCACGCGGCGTCGCCGTGGAAACACCCGCCGAATTCTTCCGCCCGGTGCGCCTGCCCGACGGCACCACACAAGATGCCCGCTTCCGCACCGTGCGCCTGTCGACGGAACTCGTGCGCAACGGCCGCACGTTCTTCTGCCACCACTTCACGCCAGAACATGTGTGGCGCGATGAGTGGCGCGAACACCCGAATGGCGTGACCGACATCGTCGGCTTCGTCATCGCGTCGCCGAACCCTGCCGTGACCGCCGCCCTCTACGACCGCGTCTTCGGCCCGGGTGTGCTCACGGCCTCGGGTCACGACGGCTATGCGCTGCAAGCCGGTCGCGCACGCGTGCAATTCGTCACGCCCGCTGAAGCCGAACGCCGCTTTGGCAAGGTCGAGACGACGCAAGACGGCAGCGAGCGCAACGTCGCGTTGATTCTGCGCACGCGCTCGCTCGCCCAAGTATTGGCGACGCTCAAGGAAAACCGCGTACCGTCGACGACGCTGGCCGACGGCAGCGTGCTGGTGGCCGCCGCTGACGGCTTCCACGTCGCGCTGCAATTCATCGAGGGAGACCTGGCATGAGCCAGCAACCCACTTGGTGGCAGGCGTTCGGCGTGGACTATGCGGATGCGCGTCAGCGCTTTCGCACCGCGGCCGATCACGCGGGCGCCGACCTCAGCACGTACGTTCACCCGGACGCGAAAGCGCCTGACGGCAGTGAGCTGAGCATCGACGTCGCCCGGCTCGGCCCGGCTCGCGCACCGCATCAACTGCTCGCGATCAGCGGCACGCATGGGCTCGAAGGCGGCGCAGGGTCTGCCGTGCAAACGGCATGGCTCACGCACGCCGCCCACTCTCTGCCCGCCGATGTCGCCGTGACCTTCGTGCATGCGCTCAATCCCTACGGCTTTGCCCATGCCACGCGTACGACTGAGCACAACGTCGATCTGAATCGCAACTTCGTCGACCATGCCAAGCCGTATCCGCAGAACGCCGCTTACGCGACACTGCACGAGCATCTGATTCCGCTGGAATGGACCACTGACGGTCTCGCGCAGAGCGCACGCACCATCGATGCGTTTCGTGCCGAACAGGGTGCCGACGCCCTGTTCAATACGTTGGCGAGCGGCCAGTACACGCACCCGGACGGCCTGATTTATGGCGGCCAATCGCGCGAATGGTCGAACGTCACGCTTCAGACGATCATCGAGCGCGACCTGTCGCAGGCGCAGCGCATCGGTCTGATCGACTGGCACACGGGCATTGGCGAGTACGGCGAGCCGTTCTTCCTGTGCTTCAACGGCGAAGACAGTGCCGAACAACGCGAAGCCGCCCGCTGGTGGGGTGCAGAACGTGTGCTCGATCAACGGCCGCACGGTCTGCGCCGCCCCGACTATCAGGGGCTCGTGTTCCGTGGCGTGGAGCAATTCGCCAAGGGCCGCCCGGTGATCGGGGCCGTAGTCGAATTCGGCACGCGTGGTTCGAACGCCAGCGTCGCCAACCGGCTCGATCAATGGCTGCGCTCGCGTGCACCGGCCAAGCCCGACGCCTTGCGCGACCGTCAATTGCGCGCGGACGTGCTCGACGCGTTCCTGCCGGTGTCATCGGTGTGGCGCAACAGCGTGCTCACGCATGGCCTGCAAATCACTGCGCAGGCGATTCACGGACTGGCGAGCGCGCCCGAAGCCTCATGACCGCCTGACCTTCCTGATACGAATCCAGCCAACCCCGACTCGATGCCCCGCGGCTCTAGCCACCTAAGCCGCGACCTGCATCGATAGGCACCAACAGGGTTCGTTTCCCGCTTTCTTTTTTAAATGATCGGCGACTGCCCGAGGGCGTCGCTCACCCTGAAACTGACGAATCGCCACTATGAAAGCCATTGTCCTGCGTGAACACGGCGGCAACGACGCCCTCCGTCTCGAAACCGATTTCCCCGATCCCGTGGCCGGTGACGGCGAAGTGGTGCTGCGCGTGCGCGCCTCGTCGCTGAACTATCACGACGTGTTCACGCGTCGCGGCATGCCCGGCATCAAGCTGCCGTTCCCCGTCATCATCGGGCTCGACGTTGCTGGGGAAATCGCCAGCGTCGGCCCGGGCGTCGACGGCTGGCAAGTCGGTGAGCGCGTGCTCGTCGACCCGATCAATCGCGTAACCGGCGGCCTCGTGGGCGAGACCACCCACGGCGGTCTGGCCGAACTGTGCCGCGTACCGGCACACCAACTCGTACGCCTGCCGGACGCCGTATCGTTCGACGACGCCGCAGCGTTGCCGGTGGCCTATGGGACCGCACTGCGCATGATGCAGCGCATCGGGCAGGTGAAAGCCGGTGAGCGTGTGCTGATTCTCGGCGCCAGCGGCGGCGTCGGTGTGTGCGCCGTGCAACTCGCCAAGCTGGCGGGTGCAGAGGTCATTGCTTGCGCAGGCTCGGTCGAGAAAGGCGAGCGCCTGCGCGAAATTGGCGCGGACGACATCATCCTCTACACGGAAGAAGACTTTGTGGAAGTCGTGCGCACGCGCTACGGCAAGGCGGCACGCCGTCGCGGCGCGGGTAACAACGGCGGCGTGGACGTCGTGGTGAACTTCACCGGCGGCGACACGTGGACACGCTCGCTGCGCTGCCTGCGCCAAGGCGGCCGCATTCTGACGTGCGGCGCCACCGCCGGCTTCGATCCCAAGGAAGACCTGCGCTTCATCTGGACGTTCGAATTGCAAGTGCGCGGCTCGAACGGTTGGGAGCGCGAAGACCTGCACGAACTGCTCGACCTCGTGGCCTCGGGCAAGCTGCGCGTGCTCGTCGACAAGAAGTGGCCGCTGGAACAAGGTGCCGACGCCCTCGCCTCTCTGGAAAACCGCCAGATCGTCGGCAAGGTACTGGTGGCCGCATGAGCACCGCCGTCACCCCCGTCACTCTCTCGGCCGAACAGGTTCAGCAGGCCTTCGACAAGTCGACTTTCATCGCGTGGCTCGGCATGCGCGTGACCGGCATCGACCACGACGCGCAAACGCTCGACGTCGAGATTCCGTTTCAAAACGCGTTCGAGCGCGGCTCCGGCACCCGTCAGTGGCATGGCGGCCCGCTCGCGGCCGTGATCGATACCGTCGGTGACTTTGCCGTGGGCATGCTCGTCGGCCGCGGTCTGCCGACGGTCAATTTCCGCGTGGATTATCTGCGCCCCGCCATCGACACCGATCTGCGCGCCGTTGCCCGCGTGCGCCGCCTCGGCAAGAGCATCGGCGTGGCCGACGTCGATCTCTTCAATTCGCAAGGCGCCCTCGTGGCCATCGGCCGAGCGAGCTACGCCACGCTGCCACCCGCTTGAAGCATTGATCTGATGCGGCAAAAACGCCGCACCGACGTACGCCACACGTATCAAGGCGCCAGCGCAAAAGCGTGAGCGCCGCGTTTTCCGGAGTTCATCATGCGCAATACCCGGGGCATGTCCCGACGCCACTTCCTCTACCGCACCGCTGGCGGCACGCTCGCCACTGCTGGTGCCACTGTTGCTGCCACTGTTGCCGGCACCACAGGCTGGCTGATCTCGCCAACGCGTGCCGTGGCCGCCGATGCGCCGGGCGCTGCTGTCCCGCGTCGCGGCGGCACGCTCGTGGCCAGTTGGGGCGGGCTTGAGCCGCAGGCGCTGTTTGTGCCGGGCGGCGGCGGTTCCAGTCCGTTCATGACCTCGACCAAGATTCTCGAACGCCTGCTCAAGATCGACGAGAAGCTGGCGTTTCAGCCGGTGCTGGCGACCGACGTGCGCGCCTCCGCCGACTTCAAGACCTACACCGTCGCGCTGCGCCAGAACGTGCGTTGGCACGATGGCACGCCGTTCACTGCCGACGATGTCGTCTACAACGTGCAGGAACACTGGAAGCCGATCTCTGCGGGTGTCGCCCTCAAGGCGCTCAAGCGTGTGAGCGCCGTCGATGCGCATACCGTGAAGCTGGAATTCACGACCCCGGTACCGGAGTTCTTCTTCAAGTCGATTCTCGCCGGTCAGTATCAGGTCGTCGTGCCCAAGCACTTGTATGCGGGCAAAGACATCATCACGAACCCGCTCAACAACACGCCCGTCGGCACCGGCCCGTGGAAATACGGGCAATGGGTGCGCGGCAGCCACGTCGCCTATTCCCGCAACGAGCAGTACTGGAATGCGGCGCAGCCGTATCCGGACAAGCTCATCATCCGCTGGTGGGGCGACCCCGCATCGCGCGCTGCTGCGCTGGAGACCGGCGAACTCGCCGTGGCGTTCTCGAACCCGGTGCCCGGGCGCGAGATCGAGCGTCTGGTCAAGACCGGCAAGATCGTGCTCGACACCAAAGGCTATGAAAACGCCGCGTGGACGGTCACGGTGGAATTCAATCAGCGACGCGAACACGTCAAACGTCGCGAGGTCCGGCAAGCGCTGCTGCTCGCCATCGACCGCAAGTTCATCATCGACACGATCTACTTCGGGCGCGGCAAACCGGCGGTGTCGCCGATCTTCCGCAGTAACCCGCTGTTCTTCACCGATGACGTGCCCAAGTATCCGTTCGATCCGGCCAAGGCCAACGCGCTGCTCGATGCGGCCGGGCTGCCGAAGAAGAACGGCTCGCGCTTCACCCTCAATCTCGTCGCCGCCGCATGGTTCGAAGAAAACGCGAAGCTCGGCCAGTATCTGAAGCAGGCGTTTCAGGATGTCGGTATCACCGTGAAGCTCGATTCGGTGGACCGCGCCACGGCACTCAAGCGCATCTACAGCGATTACGACTACGACATTGCCGTGTCGAACTTCACCGCGCCGCTAGAGCTGGTGCCGGTGGTGACGCAGTTCTTCACGACGGACGGCATCGTCAAGGGCGCCGCGTTCCGCAACGCCACCGGCTATTCGAACCCGGCCATGGATGCGCTGGTCGACCGGCTCACGGTCGAGACCGATAACGCCAAGCGCAAACAGCTCGCGCACGACTTCGCCCGCCTGGCGGCCACCGATGTGCCACTGGTGCCGCTCGTCGAGATGGAATCGTTCACGCTCTCGCGCACCAACGTGCGCAGCGCCACGACCAGTGCCAACGTGCAGGGCGATGCGCTCGCCGACGTCTGGCTCGCGTCGTGACGGCTCGATGAGGAGGCCACCGCCATGGTGACGCGTCTGTTGTTCCGCCGTCTGGTGCAGGCGGTGCCGCTGCTGCTTGGCGTCATCGTCATGAACTTCTGCCTGATCCAGTCGGTACCCGGCACGCTGCTCGACGTGATGACGGCCGAGCAGCAGGTGACCGACCCGGCCTTGATCGAGCGCCTGCGCGTGACATACGGCATGGACAAGCCGCTGTGGGAGCAGTTGCTGCATTACATCAATGCGGTCGCGCATCTCGATCTCGGCTATTCGTACCGTCACAACCTGCCGGTGTTCGACGTGATCATGGCGCACCTGCCGGCCACGCTCGTGCTGATGCTCGCCAGCTTGGTGATTGCCGTGCTGGTCGGTGTGACGGCAGGGGTCGTCGCGGCAGTGAACGTCGACACGTGGCGCGACACGCTCGTCTCGGCCGCTGCCGTGGTGTGCTTCGCCGCGCCGAGCTTCTGGCTCGGCATCATGATGATCATTCTGTTCTCGGTGCAGCTCGGCTGGTTTCCCGTGGGCGGCATGACGACCATCGGCATGGACTACGGCACCGGTGTCATCGGTGCGTGGCATGCGTCGCTCGACGTGCTGCATCACCTCGCACTGCCCGCCCTCACGCTTGGCCTTTTCTACGCCGCCACCTATGCACGCGTCATGCGCGCGTCAATGCTTGAAGTCGCGCGGCAGGATTACGTGCGCACGGCACTCGCCAAAGGCCTCACACGCCGGGCGGTGATCGTGCGGCACATGGTGCGCAATGCCATGTTGCCGGTGGTCACGCTGCTCGGCCTGCAACTGGGTACGGTGCTCGGCGGCAGCATCGTCGTCGAAGCGGTGTTCAGCTGGCCCGGCATCGGTGGCGTGCTGTTCGACAGTGTGATGAGCCGAAATTACCCGGTCGTGCTCGGATTGCTGGTGCTGAGTTCGGCACTCGTCATCGTCGCGAACATCGCCGTCGATCTGCTCTACACGCGACTCGATCCCCGCATCCGGACACAGGCGTCCTGACGCGGCTCGTTCGCGGCATCTCCTAGCACTCCCAGCACTCCCAAGCTCCCCTGCTCCACGCTTATGACTTCTTCCGCCGATCCGACACTCGATGCGCTCGCCCCCTCAGGCGCCTCCGGTGGCAAAGCCCGAGCCAAGCGCGACCATCGCGCGTGGCAGCAATTCCTGCGTCATCGCGGCGCCGTGGCGGGCGCCGTGCTGCTCGCGCTCATCGTCTTCGTCGCGCTGGGGGCGGGATGGTGGTATCCGGGTGACCCGTTGCGCATTGTCGCGTCGCCGGAGCTCTGGCCGTTCGAGCAATGGCAATACCCGCTTGGCACCGACGCACTCGGACGTGACATTGCCGCCCTGCTCGCTCATGGCGCTCGCGCCACGCTGGCCATCGGGCTCGTCGCGAGTCTTGCCGCCACGGCGATTGGCGTGAGCATCGGGGCGATGGCGGCATGGTGGGGCGGCTGGCTCGACGAAGTGCTCATGCGTTTCACCGAACTGTTTCAGATCGTGCCCAACGTGGTGTTCGTGCTGACTGTCGTGGCCATTCTCGGTCCGCGCATCGAGAACACCGTGATCGCCGTGGCGCTCGTGTCGTGGCCGCCCATTGCACGGCTGACGCGCGCCGAATGCCTGTCGTTCAAATCGCGCGAGTTCGTGCAGGCCTGCCGCACGGTCGGCTTATCGCCGTGGCGCATCGCCCTGCGCGAAGTGCTGCCCAACGCGCTGCCGCCCGTACTCGTGATGGGCACGCTCGTCGTGGCCGGCGCGATTCTCTATGAGTCGGTCGTCGCGTTCCTCGGTCTGGGCGACCCGAACGTCGCGAGCTGGGGCCGCCAGATCGGCGAGGGCCGCACGCTGATTCGCTCGTCCTGGTATCTGTGCGCCGAACCCGGCATCGCGATCATGCTCGCCGTACTCGCGCTGAACCTCGTGGGCGACGGCCTGAACGACGCCCTCAACCCATCGCTGCGAAAACGCTGACTCCACCGTCATCTGGCCGCTGACCTTGTTACCTTTTTTGTTGCCTGAACGTCATGACTCACCGCTGGCATAACCTCGGCGACCTCGTCGACCGAACCCTTCCTCTGGACACGCCCGCTATCGTGGATCTACGCGATGCGGCCCGCCCGGTCACGTACACGCACGCCGATATTCACCGGCTGGCGGGTGGCGTCGCCGCCACGTTGCGGGCACGCCGCCTGCCCGCTGGTGCCCACGTCGCCATCGCATCGCTTAACCGCGCGGAGTTCTTGATCGCCTACTTCGGCATCATGCGCGCCGGGTACATTGCCGTGCCGATCAACATCAAGCAGTCACGCGAAATTCTCGACTACGTGATTGACGACGCGGACATCGCCCTCGCGTTCGTCGACGGTGCCCGCCGTGATGCGCTCGCTGCGCGCGTGCCTGTGATCGACTTCGACGATGCCGGTCCGGAAGGCTTCGCGGCGCAAGTGCAGCCGGCCGACTTCCCTTCCGTGCAACCGCAGGACGACGACGTCGCGCAAATGCTCTACACGTCCGGCTCGACCGGCAAGCCCAAGGGCGTGCCGCTCACGCACGCGGGGCAACTCTGGGCGCTGGCCGTCAACTACGCCAAGCCAAAAGATCCGGCCGCGGAGCGCTATCTGCTCGCGCAACCGCTCTTTCATATGAACGGTCTGTTCATGGCGAAACGCGCGTTCTCCGTGAACGGCACGATCGTGATTCTGCCGTCGTTCGATGTGCCGTCGTACGTCGATGCACTGGAGCGCTACCGCATCACCGTACTGACCGCCGTGCCGACGATGTTCGCGCGTCTGATCAAAGACCCGCAGACGCTGGCCGGGCGCGATTTCCCGGCGCTCGCACGCGTCATGCTCGGCTCGGCCCCCATGAGCGTGGCGCTGCTCGATCGCATTCAGGCCGCATTCCCCAAGACGCACATCCACCACGGTTATGGCACGACGGAAGCGGGGCCGAGCATCTTCGGCCAGCATCCGGAAGGCATCCCCCTGCCCCCGCTCGCGCTCGGGTATCCGATCTCGCCCGATGCCGTGAAACTCGTCGACGGCCCCGACGCCAGCCAGGGCGTGCTGTGCATGCGCAACCCGGCGGTCATGCGCGGGTATCACCGTCTGCCGGAGAAGTCGGCACAGGTGCTCGACGACGGCTGGTACTACAGCGGCGACGTGATGCGCCGCGATGCCAATGGCTTCTTCTACTTCGTCGGTCGCGCCGACGACATGTTTGTCTGCGCGGGCGAGAACATCTATCCGGTCGAGGTCGAGAAGCTGCTCGAAGCACACCCGGAGGTTCGACAGGCCAGCGTCGTGCCGTTGCCCGACGAAGAGCGCGCGGCCGTGCCCGTCGCGTTCGTCGTGCGCCAGCCGGGCAGCACGCTCACCGTCGAAGCGCTCAAGCAACATGCGCTCGCCAACGGCCCCGCCTATCAGCACCCGCGCCGTGTCGCGTTCGTCACCGAACTACCGTGGGCAGGCACCAACAAGGTCGATCGCCACGCGCTGCTGCAACAGGCGCGTGCGCTGGAATCTCAAGGCGGTTGGAACGACAGCCGTCAAAACGCTACCCAAACCTCCGGAGCTCTCACGTCATGACGCTCGCCCCCTCGACAGACCCCATTCGTCTCGACGGCAAAGTCGCGCTGGTTACAGGCGCGAGCCGTGGCATTGGCCGCGCCATCGCCAAGGCACTGGCGGCACGCGGCGCCACGGTCGCCGTGCATTACAACGCCGCGAAGCACGATGCCGACGATCTCGTTGCAACGCTCATCGCCAGTGGCGCGACCGCCTTCGCGGTGAACGCGGATCTGTCCGCAGCGGATGGCGCGAGCACGCTTATCGAGCGCTTCATTTCCGCACTGACTGAACGCGATCTCGCGCCGCGGTTCGACATTCTCGTGAACAACGCTGGCGTGGGCTTACGCGCGCGCATCGACGCCGTGACGCCGGAAGACTTCGACCGCGTGTTGCAAGTCAATCTGAAATCGCCGTTCTTCCTCACGCAACAGGCACTGGGCGCGCTGCGCGACGGCGGGCGGATCGTGAACGTGTCGTCCATCGGCACGCGCGCGGCCTATCCCGAGATGAGCGTTTATGCCCCGGCCAAGGCAGGACTGGAAGCCTTCACGCTCCTGCTCGCTGCGGAACTGGGCGCACGCGGCATCACGGTCAACGCCGTGTTGCCCGGTGCCACCGCCACCGATCTGAACCGGCGCGCGAGCGACCCGGTCGCGAGTCAGGAGATCGCCCGCACGGTCGCCCTCGGCAGGGTTGGCGAGCCTCGCGACATTGCGGACATCGTGGCATTTCTCGCCAGCGACGCCGGGCGCTGGATCACCGGCCAATGTATCGACGCGAGCGGTGGCCAGCGCCTCTGAGCGCTCGCCAACGACTCGCGGCGCCTTCGCGAACTTCACGGACCGTCACCATGACCACTCTGCTCGACGTCGAACATCTCACCCTCGATCTGCCGCCCAATGCGGATCGCCGTCATGCACTGCACGACGTGTCGTTCTCACTCGGGCAAGGCGAAATCCTGTGCATGGTGGGCGAAAGCGGCTCGGGCAAGTCGATGACCGCCAGTGCGCTGCTGGGTCTGCTGCCCTCGGGCGTGCAAGCCAGCGCCGGACGTATTGCGTGGCATGGTGAAGGTAATCTGCTCACGTTGCCCGAAGCCGAGCGCCGCCGGTGGCGAGGCTCGCGCATCGGCATGATCTTTCAGGAGCCGATGACCGCGCTTAACCCGCTTCGCACCATCGGCGATCAAATCGCCGAGGTCTACCGCACGCACACGCGGCTGCCCGGCAGTACCATCCGGGCGCGCATGCTCGACTGGCTCGATGCGGTGCAGATTCCGTCGCCCTCCGAAGCCGCGAAGCGATACCCGCACGAACTCTCCGGCGGGCAGCGGCAGCGCGCGATGATTGCGATGGCGCTCGCACTGGAACCCGAGTTGTTGATTGCGGACGAGCCGACCACCGCGCTCGACGTGACCACGCAGGCGCAAATTCTCGCGCTCATTCGCGATCTTCAGCAACGCAAGGGCACCGGCGTGCTTTTCATCACGCACGACTTTGGCGTCGTTGCGGAGATTGCCGATCGGGTCGCGGTGATGCGCCACGGCAAGATCGTCGAGCAGGGGACGGTCGATGCGGTGCTCACACGGCCATCGCACGAGTACACGCGTGCATTGATTGCGGCGGTACCGGCGTTGCCTTCGTTCGAGCCGTCATCGGCACGTGCGGGCCACACACCTCACACGCCGGACGTCACGCCACCGGTGCTGCGTATCGAGAAAGTCCAGAAGTCCTACGGCAAACACGGTTGGCTCGGCAAGAAGCATCTGCACACCGCCGCCTTGCGAGATGTGAATCTGCAAGTGGGCAGCGGTCAGACGCTGGGCATTGTCGGTGAAAGCGGCTCGGGCAAGTCGACCCTCGCGCGAACGATCCTTCGATTGGTGACGCCCGATGCGGGGCGCATTCTCTATCGCGACGCAGACCTCGCACCGGAATCCCTCGATGCGGCATCACGCGTGAAGGGACTCGATATCCAGATGGTGTTTCAGGACCCGTTCAGTTCGCTCAACCCACGCCGTCGCGTTGGCGATATCGTCACGCAAGGGCCGATGGCGCGTGGCGAATCTCATCAGCAGGCGCATGACCACGCGCGTGAGTTGTTCGAACTTGTGGGGTTATCTGCCGACGCGCTCGATCGCTTTCCGCATGAGTTTTCAGGAGGGCAGCGCCAACGCATCGGTCTGGCACGCGCACTGGCCATGCGCCCCAAGGTGCTGGTGGCCGATGAGCCCGTTTCCGCGCTCGACGTCTCCGTGCAAGCGCAAGTACTGCGCTTGCTCGCACGGCTCAGATCGGAGCTTGGCTTGTCGATGGTGTTCATCACGCACGATTTGCGCGTGGCCGCCCAACTGTGCGATCACATCGCGGTCATGAAGTCGGGGAACGTGGTGGAGTATGGCGATACGTCGGCGATCTTCGGCGCCCCGTCGCATCCGTACACGCGCTCGCTGCTCGACGCCATTCCGGGTCGCGGCTGGCGCGACGCGCCATCGCTGTCCGCAGCCTGATCCGGCGATGAGGCTACTTGCGCAATTCGGCGATGGAGAAGTACGGCAGCCACGCGCCTGCCGTCGACAGACTGGCGAACACCTGTTCCTTCGTCTGCGCAAGGAAGGTCTCGATATGACGGCGGGCAAGCGCTTCGGCGCGCGACGGGTTGCTCGCCGCGAGTGCCGAGATGATGCTTTCGTGATCGCTTTCGATGCGGGGCCGGATGCCCTGCACCCCGAAGCCCAGCGACACCAGCCGCTCCATGTCGTCCATCAACCCGGCCAGTGTGCGATAGAGCCGGGCGTTGCCGCTGGCCGCCGCGATCGTCAGGTGGAATTTTCGGTTGGTATGCAGAAACCAGTCGATCTGATGGCCGATCGGCTTGTGCGCATTGGGGGCTTCGCAGGCGTCGTTCAAGCGCTGTAGCAGGTCGGTGTCGACGTTGCCGCAGGCCAGCCGTGCCGCCATCGGCTCAAGCTGCGCGCGCAGGTTGAAGATCTCTTCGACATCGGCCAGCGTGATGGGGGCGATGCGATAGCCTTGCCGGGGAATCGCACGTGCGAACCCTTCATGCACGAGCCGTACGAGCGCGACCCGGCAACTGGCGCGGCCAATCTCGTAGCGGCGCATCAGTTCCGCCTCGCTGATGATCGTGCCCGGCATGATCGCGCAGGCCAGCACATCGCGACGGATGCGTTCATAGGCTTCCTCGCCACGCGCAATGGCGGCGACGTCGGCGGGCGCCGGGTCTCCCCCCGCGTCGGGTGAAGCGTTCGATGAGAATTTCATGGGCGTCAGTACCCTCGCGTAGCGTCGTAGACAAACGGCAGTGGCGCGCCTCGCAGGTGCGCGCCGAGCACGTCGGCCACTTGCCGCGCCCGTGCCGCATACGACACGGTGGAGGCGATGTGCGGCGTGATGACAATATTGGGATGGCGCCGTAGCGCGTCATCGGGTGGCAGCGGTTCGAGATCGAAAACGTCGAGCACCGCCGAGCGCAATCGGCCGCTGTCGAGCGCGTCGAGCAACGCCTGCCGGTCCAGATGCGCACCGCGCCCGACCTGAATCAGACTGGCGCCGGTGGGCAGGCGCGCGAATAACCCGCGATCCAGAATGCCCCGTGTCGCAGGCGTATCGGGCAGGAGATTGATCAGAATGTCGGTCTGCGCCAGCATCGCATTACGCTGCGATTCACCGGCGAATACTTTCACGCCGTCGAGCGACTTCGACGTACGCGCCCAGCCGTTCACTTGAAAACCATGCGTTCGCAGCCGCGTCGCCACGGCACGGCCCAGTTCGCCCAGCCCCAACACACTGACGCGGGTGTCGCGGGCGAGGCGCCCGGTGCGCGCGTTGGCCCACTCGCCCTCGCGTTGCGCGGCAATCAGTACCGGCATGTCGCGCACGATGGAGAGCGCCGCCCACGTCACGTAATCGCTCATGCGCTCGCGCGTCTCGTCGGTCATCATGCGCACGATCGGCACATCTGCGGGTAATGCAGGGTCGGCCAGAATATGGTCGACGCCCGCCGCCGCGCTCAGAATCAAACGCAATTTCGGGTAGTCGGCCAGCCGCCCGTGGTCGGGCTGAAACACGAGCGCGTATTTCACGCAGCGCGCATCGACGAAGGGGTCGTCCCAGCCGTACACCCGCAGCCCGGGCATCAGGCGAGCGAAATGATGCTGCCACTCCGTGAGCGCCGCCTCACCGCCCGACTTGATCAATAACGTATCGCCTTGCATGACTTCACTGCTGGTTGGCTTCTGGCCGAATCGGGCCAAATCGGACCACTCCGGACGGCCTGCCCATCTGAGGGCCAACGGACGAAGTAGCCCTTCATGGTAATGACCCGCCCGCGCGCGGCTAACCAATGGATATCGAAAAGCAAATAAGTGCCTGAGAGAAATACGCTTTGCGTCTGGGTCATAACTGGCCGTGTGACTGGCGCCGTCTCGCATGGCGAGAAATTCAAAGAATTTTCAGGTCCTCGTACTCCCTGCCGAAACAGGCCTTCACCCTGTGCAGATCACCGCCTGACGCGGTTGATCACCATGCTGCAACGCAACAATCCCGGCGATTATTTCCAATTCCGAAATGATCAATCCGGCGCGTGGGCATTGCCCCGGCCTGCGGGTAACCGCTATAGTTGCCCCGCCCCCGCGACGCGATGTGCGGATTCGTTAATGTGTGAAGTGCATATTGGATGGACCCATCGCATTTGCGTCATGTTGCAACGTGATTAACGCGATGCCGCACATCGCCAATAGAAATGAGAGACACAGTCACAACGAGCGCCGACACCACCAACGCCCCGCCCACACCGGAAGAAGTGCGCAAACGCGTCTTCGCCATCGTGGCGGCCTCGTCCGGGAATCTGGTCGAGTGGTTCGACTTTTATATCTATGCGTTCTGCGCGATCTACTTCGCGCCGGCGTTCTTCCCGAGTTCCGACCCGACGGCGCAGTTGCTCAACACGGCGGGTGTGTTCGCGGCGGGCTTCCTGATGCGCCCGATCGGCGGCTGGATCTTCGGCCGCATTGCCGACCGTCAGGGCCGCAAGAACTCGATGGTCATCTCGGTCATGATGATGTGCTTCGGCTCGCTGCTCATCGCGGCGCTGCCCACGTACGCCAGCATCGGCAACTGGGCACCGGCGCTGCTGCTGTTTGCGCGTCTGCTGCAAGGCCTGTCGGTCGGTGGCGAGTACGGCACCACGGCCACCTACATGAGTGAAGTCGCGCTCAAGGGCCGTCGCGGCTTCTTCTCCTCGTTCCAGTACGTGACGCTCATCGGCGGCCAGTTGCTCGCCGTGCTCGTGGTCGTGGTGCTTCAGCAGTTGCTCGACGAAGCCGAACTCAAGGCATGGGGCTGGCGCATTCCGTTCGTGGTCGGTGCGATCACGGCCGTGGTGGCGCTCATGCTGCGTCGTACGCTGCACGAAACCTCGACGGCTGCCAGCCGTACGAATAGCGAAGCCGGTACGCTCGCGGGTCTGTTCCGTAACCACAAGGCCGCGTTCTTCACGGTGCTGGGTTACACGGCCGGCGGCTCGCTGATCTTCTACACGTTCACGACCTACATGCAGAAGTATCTGGTCAACACGGCCGGCATGCCGATCAAGACCGCCAGCTACATCATGACGGGCTGCCTGTTCGTGTACATGTGCATGCAGCCGATCTTCGGCATGCTGTCGGACCGTATCGGCCGCCGTAACAACATGCTGCTGTTCGGTTTTCTCGGTGCGATTGCCGTGGTGCCTATCCTGACGGCGCTCAAGACCGTGCAAAGCCCGATCGCGGCGTTCCTGCTGATCTCGCTGGCACTGGCGATCGTGAGCTTCTACACGTCGATCAGCGGCATCGTGAAGGCTGAGATGTTCCCGACGGAGGTCCGTGCTCTGGGCGTGGGCCTGGCCTACGCGGTCGCTAACGCGATCTTCGGCGGCTCGGCGGAATACGTGGCCCTCGGCCTGAAGAAGGCCGGTCAGGAACCGACGTTCTACTGGTACGTCACGGCCATGATGGTGATCGCGTTCTTCGTCAGCCTGCGCTTGCCGCGTCAGGCGAAGTACCTGCATCACGAGCATTGATGCCGCAAACCGGCGCGCTGGGCTCGCGCCGGTTTGTCACTGCATGACACGTCCCGCCTCCCCGGCGGGACGCTCAGCCTCCCTCCTCGCTTCCGCCTTCCCCTCCCTTCGATTCCGTCGCATAAAATCCCTTGACCCTCACGTTACGTGAGCCTTCAGCCTAGGGTCTGTTCCCCCTAATTCCGGGCTCGTGTTGCCCGGCCAAAGGGGCGAGCGCAAGGAATGAGCCGAAGTGAATATCGGGAATATTCGCGAGGATCATGACGCAGCGATCGCCCCTTTGGGTGGGCAACCCGGAGGGAACGTGCCCTACCGGCCGTCTGGCGGCGTTGCCCGCAGCTTGCTTGGAGCGACCAAGCGGCGCTGCGGGCGCCTTGCCAGCCAGCCGGTAGAACACGTTCACGAGCCCGGAATTAGGGGGAGCAGACCCTATTCATACGCCAGAAGACGGGAGTGCCCGGATGTTGCTCAAAGTCGGTGAATTAGCCAAACGCTGCGGCCTGACGGTGCGCACGCTCCACCACTACGACACGCTCGGCCTGCTCACGCCTTCGGCGCGCTCCGATGCCGGTTATCGACTCTACGACCGCAACGACGTTGCCCGCCTGCACCAGATTCAGGCGCTGCGTCGTTTCGGGATGTCGCTGACCGACATCGGCACCTGGTTGGCAAGACCCGACGTACCGCTGGCCTCGCTGATAACCCGCCAGATCGACATGCTCACGCGTCAGATCGACGAGGCCGCCCGGTTGCGCGACCGGCTCACCGGCTTGCGCACGCAACTGGACAGCGGCGAAGCGCCGGACCTTGCCGAATGGCTGACAACGCTGGAGTTGATGACCATGTACGACAAGTACTTCACGAAAGACGAACTCGCCCGCCTGCCGCTGTATCAGAACGACGTCGCGCGAGAGACCGAATGGCCCGCACTGGTGGCCCATGTGCAGGCCCTGATGGCGAGCGGCGACACGCCGCAGAGCATGGCGGCACAGGCGGCCGCGCGCCGCTGGATGGGGATGGTCGAGCGCGATACGGGCGGCGACGCCCGACTGCTCGCCAAGCTCAATCACATGCACACGACCGAATCGCAGATGGTGACGCAAACAGGTATCACGCCTGAACTGATGCGTTTCGTGCAGGAAGCGTTCGCGCAAACGAAGTTCGCGATCTACGCGAAGTACCTCGATGAAGACGAGTTCCGCTTCTTGCAGGCGAACTATCTGACCTACACGTATGAATGGCCGGTGCTGATTGGCGAGCTACGCGATCATCTGGAAAAAGGCACGCCGCCGCAGTCGCCCGACGTTCAGACGCTTGTGCAACGGTGGATGACGTATTTCCGTTCTTACGCTGGCGACAACCCCGCGACACACGCGAAGATTCGAGCCGCCCACATGAACGAGCCGGAATTGATGGCTGGCACGTTGGTCGATGCGCGGCTGATCGACTACCTCAAGCAGGGCATGGCATCGCTACGGCCGCAGTAACGCAGGTGAGTTGATCCTGAGGAAACGGGACGGATCGACACGCTCAGGGCGCGTCGTCAGCGTCGCGCTGGGCGGCCTGCCAGATGGCATCGAGCACGTGATGCGGCTGGTGGCGCCGCCGGTACAGCGCAATGTCGAAACCGATCTGCCAATCCTTGCCACCGACGATGGCAAGCGTGCCTCGGCTCACATCATCGGCCACCAAGCGCTGTGGCAGCCATGCGATGCCCGCACCACGCCGGGCCATCGCCAGAATCGCCTCATAAGAATCGGCCTGATAGACGGGCTTGAGCGTGGGCCGGTTCGGCATTTCCGCCAAATGGCGCGCGAGCACGGCGCGCAGTGTGAGCGTGCGGGCGAACGCCAGCCATGGGATCGGTGTCGGCCCAGCGGCCAGACGGTACTTCGCACGGCCCTTGGCATCGAGCGCGCTCACCGGCACCAACACCTCGCGCGACACCGTCAGCCAGTCGAAGCGTTCCCGATCGATAAGCAGCCGCGTGTGCGGGCTCGAATACACGAGCAGCAGATCGACCTCGCCTGACGCCAGCCGCAGAATCGCTTCCTCGGCGCCGCTGGTCGACAGCGTTGCCGTGAAAAAGCCGATGCGCGAGGCCGTCGCTTCATACCAGTCGGGGAAGAAGGTCGCGGCCAACGTGCGGCCGGTCGCGATCTTCAGATTGTTTTCGAGCGTGGGGGCGGCGTCCTGCAAATGCGTGCGGGCGCCGTGCAGGATTTCGAGCGCGTTGGTCGCGGCATCGAGAAAGACGGTACCTGCGGCGGTGAGTTCAAGCGGCTTGGTGCGCTCGACGAGCCGGGTGCCAACCCATTCTTCCAGCGCACGAATGCGCCGCCCGAACGCTGGGTGCGTGACGAAACGGTTCTCGGCCGCCCGCGTAAAACTGCGCGTGCGTGCGAGTTCGACGAAGTCTTCAAGCCACCGGAGTTGCATGCCGTTTCCTCACGCCAACAGGTTTGCGAGCGTCAGATCAGCCCTTCGAGAGCGACTTGAGCGCGTGCCGGATACCGTCGGACACGCTCGTGCCTTCGGGCACGGTCTTGACGGCGGCGAGCGCCTCCTTGTCGGAGTAGCCCAGCGCCAGCAGCGCGTTGACCACGTCGCTCTTGTGGTCGTGCGGCTTCGCGGTTCCGGGCGCCGTGCCCAGTTCCGCGCCGAGTTTGCCCTTGAGTTCAAGCAGCAGACGCTCGGCAGTCTTCTTGCCGATGCCCGGAATCTTGACCAGACGGCCCGACTCTTGCAGCGTCACGGCCTGCGCAATGTCGGCCACGCTCATGCCCGAGAGGATCGCCAGTGCGGTGCGTGCGCCCACGCCGGATATCTTCAGCAATTCGCGGAAAGTGTTGCGCTCATCGACCGAGCCAAAGCCGAACAGCAGTTGCGCGTCCTCGCGCACGATGAACTGCGTGAGCAGCGTCACACGCTCGCCAACGTTCGGCAAATTGAAGAAGGTGCTCATCGGCACCGAGATTTCGTAGCCAACGCCCTGACAATCGACCAGGAGGTGCGGCGGATTCTTTTCCAGCAAGATGCCGGAGATGCGGCCAATCATTGACGCCCCGAGAGAGTGACTTTTCAGGCGGCAAGTGTAGCAAACGGCGGGCATGACGCGGGGGCCAGCTTACGGTGCCCCTGCCAGCATGGGTTGCGACCATGTGCGCTGGCCGGCAAACCGCGCAACGTCATCCGAAAACGCTCAGCGCAGGCCGTCGAGCAGCTTGTGCGCGTTCTCCGTGCGGATAGCCTCGGCCAGCGCCGGGTCGGCGTCGGCCAACTGCGTGTGCGGCGTGAGCAGTCCCATCGGAAACGGCCAGTCGGAGCCAAACAACACATGGTCCCGCCCGAACACCGATGCGCTCAGCGCGAGCGCCTGCGGATCGTGCACGATGCTGTCGACATAGAAGCGCCCGAGTGTCGTGCGCGGCGTCGGCAGCGACGTATCGACACCGGGCCGCGCCGTCCGGTAGCCTCGCTCGTACCGGCCGGCGAGCATGGCCGTCGCGCCACCGCCGTGTGCCAGACAGAAGCGGATCTTCGGATGCCGTGCAGCGACGCCGCCGAACACCAGATGCGAGGCCGCCACGGCCGTCTCCACCGGGTTGCCCATCAGGTTCTCCAGATAGAAGTTCGCGAGACGCGTGTCGCAGCAATGGCCCGGATGCAGGAACACGAACGCCCCCTGCCGGTCGAGCACACGCCATAACGGTGCATAGGCGTCGTCGGACAGCGTGCCGTCGTACCCGCCAGCCGCCGCCGCGTAGCGTGTCTCCCGAGTGTTCGCCGCCGCGATCTCGTGCGCCAGTTCGGGATGCTCAAGCGGCAGATGTATCAGCGCAGAGAGTCGCGAGTCGTGCTTCGCGCAGACATCGGCAAGCGCATCGTTGACGTACCGGCACCAGACACGCGCGTCCTCTTCAGGGAGATGTGCGCGATAGAGCGGCGGGGGAATCGACACCCACGCGCGCTCGATGCCTTGCTCGTCCATCCACGCGATCAACGATTCGGGGGAGAACAGTGCGCCGATGCCGACGATATGTCCGTCGACGTCGAGCTTGCGCTGCGACGCGTCCCAGCGCACGCCGTCGATGCTCAACAGCCGTGATGGCTCGATAGGCGCGAGATGCGCGTGTACGTCCAGCGCGATGCGAGGTATTGCCATGGCCCTTGCTCCGGTTGTGTTGCTCGCTGCCGCATGCCGGTCATCTGCCGGCTTCAGCGACGATCAGCGTGGTTCCAGATTCGCATTCATGTCCTTGCCCCAGAACTCGGGCGACCAGCGCGGCCCCCACGTATAAGGCAGGTCGTTCCAGTCGCGACACACCCACGCGCTGGTGATCTTGTCCATGTCGGCATAGAACTCGACCCAACTGCCCCACGGGTCGCGCACGTAGTGAAACAGGTTCGACGCGATGGCGTGCCGCCCCGGGCCGAACCCGTCGCCATAACCGGCGTCACGCATGCGCCACGCGCCATAGCCGATATCGTCGAAGCCCGGCACCTGAAAGCTCGCGTGTTGAAAACCCCGGTGCGTGCTGTTGATGAGCCCGAAGCAATGATGGTCGATCACGCCCACGCCTGCTGCCATGAACGCCACTTTGCCCGCCGCACGGTCGGTCGTGCGCAAACCGAGCACGTCGGCATAGAAACGCTCGGCGCGCTCCCATTCATTCGTGAAGATCAGCAGATGGCCGATGCGCAACGGCACACGGGACTTGTCCAGCGTTTGCCACAGATTGACGTCCACGCGCCGCGACTCGCCGCCGAAGTTGTACGTCGGCATCGCCACGCGCGGCAGGGCTTGTGCCGCAGCGGGCAGCAGATGAATCCACGTGCCCCACGGGTCTTCGAACCATAGGCCCTCGCGCTGCCAGTCGCCGGGCGCTTGCGTGTGCACCTTCAGACCGTTGGCTTCGATTTGGGCGATGAAGGCGTCGACGGTGTCGGGCTCGATGCGAAACGACAGATGATGCAGCCGCTTCTGATCGCCGCGCGTGAGGACGATTTCGTCGCCGCTGCGGCCCACACAGTTGCATAACAGGGCTTGCCCGTCGGCAGACGTTGTCACGTCGAGGCCGAACGTGCCGTAGAACTTGCTCGCGCTCTCCAGATCCGGCACCGTCATGCCGAAGCCGTTGAGTCCGCTGACTGCCACCTTGTCCATGAGAATCCTCGTCGGGTTGCCGTCGTCAGGCCTGCACCGGTGCGTCGATCTTCACACCGGATTCGCCACGCAGATTCGCCTTCACGAGACGATTGCGCAACTCGCCCAGCCCGCTGCCGCGCACGACGACGTCGTCGCCTTCGTGCAGGAAAATCTGCGGCTCGCGCGCGTTGCCCACACCACTCGGCGTGCCGGTGAGCAGCACATCGCCTGCGCGCAAGGTCATGCCGAACGACAGTTCGGCGATGAGCTCAGGAATGGAGAATGCCATCTGCGCCGTGCTGGCCGATTGCAACACCGTGCCGTTCACCACGCATTCGAGATGCACGCGCGCCGGGTCGATCTCGTCGGCGGGCACCAGCCACGGGCCGAGTGGCATCGAGGCGTCGAGCGACTTCCCCTTGAGCCATTGACCACCGTGACGGCGTTGCAGATCGCGTTGCGAAATGTCGTTCGCGAGGCAATAGCCCCACACGTGTTCCATCGCGCGTTCCACCGGAATACTGCGGCCCGTCTTGCCGATCACGACAACCATCTCGGCTTCGTAATCCCATTTGGCCGAGACGGTGGCGTCGTAAGCAATGTCGTCGTACGGGCCGAGAACGGTGTCCGGTCCCTTGGTGAAGAACGTCGGCGCCGTTGGTTTCGGCACATCCTGTCCGTCGCGCTTGCCCTTGCCTTCTTCGAAGTGATCCCAGTAATTCCAGCCCGTGCAAAGCACGTCGCGTCGATAACGCGTGATGGGCGCCAGCAAATGCGCATCGCTTGCCGGCACGCGCTCGGCCTGTGCCGCCGTGGCGTACTCACGCGCCTGCGCGAGCGCAGGGGCACCGCCTTCGATCAGCGCCACCATGTCGCCCATGGCGACCGGCAGCAGCACCCATGCGTCGTCGTGCCGGATAGCAATACGTTGTTGATTCTTGTGAAGCAGCGTAGCGAAAGCCATGACTTGTCTCAGTTGTCTCGCGTTGTCTTGCAGGGTTCGAATCGCATCAAGGAAAGCGATCAGGCGTTGGGCAACACAGCGATCGCGTTGATTTCGATGAGATAGTCGGGCGACACCATCTTCGTGACTTCGACCATCGTCGATGCGGGCAGTGGCGGGCGGAAGTATTCGCGCCGCACTTTGTGAATGGCCTCGAAGTGCTCCATATTGCGCACGTACACATCAACACGGCACACGTCGTCGAGCGTGCCGCCCGCAGCGGTCACCGCATTCTTGATGTTCTCGCACACCTGACGCGTCTGCGCTTCGATGTCGCCCACACCGGCAATGCTGCCGTCGGGGCAACGCGCCGTCATGCCCGAGATGAAGACGAGCTTGCCGCGCGCTTCGATGGTCGTTGCTTGCGAGAAATGCCCATTGGGTGTGCGCAGGGCGTCGGTACTGATCTGCTCTTTTGCCATGATGAGAGTCCTGTTCTGCTGCGGAAAAACGTCAAAGGGATTGCCACGCGTCAGGCACGTCGATGCCTGCCGCGCGCGCGAGTTCGCTCAACTGTCGGGCCGTATCGGCTGACACGGGGCACTCTTCGCAGTGGTCCTGCGCAAACTGCCAGCTCTGTTCGCCGGGGCTGAATACTCGCTCGACACCCGGTGCAGGCTGCGATTCGCGCACGGCGCGCGCGAAATCGCTGGCACGTTGTGCGAGCGGTTGTTGCAAGCCGAAGTGCGAAGGGTCGATGGCGAGAAACGCCTGTGCGCTGCCGTAGGGCGTGGCGGTGTCGCCATACAGCGGCTGCACTTGATCGCCCACTGCGCCGTCGGACAGGCCGCCGCACAACAGATCAACCATGAACGCGAGCCCAAAGCCTTTCGGCCCAGCGGCCGGCAGCAACATGCCCGCGATGGCGGTCGCCGGGTCGCGGGTCGGTGCGCCTTGTGCGTCGGTGGCCCAGCCGTCAGGCAGTGTTTTTCCCGCGCGTTCCGCGAGACGAATCTTGCCCATCGCGCTAGCACTCATTGCCATGTCGAGCACCACTGGCACATCGTCGGTGTGCGGCATGGCGATGGCGAGCGGGTTGTTGCCGACGCGCCGTTGCGCGCCGCCCGGCGCAGGCATCAATGGCCGCGTGTTGGCCATGGCGATGCCGACACACCCCGCATCCGCCATGCGACGCGCCCAGTAGCCTGCTTCGCCGAAGTGAAACGCGTTACGCACGGTCACCATCGCGAGGCCATATTCACGCGCCCGAACAGTGGCGAGATGACAGGCCTGATGCGCGCTCAATTGCCCAAGCCCATTCGCGGCGTCGAGCACCAGCGTGGTCTTGCCGTCATGCACGATCTTCGCTTCGTCGGCAGCCGTCACCGAACCTGCCTTCATGCGCGCCAGATACATCGGCACCAGCATCACACCGTGCGACGCCTTGCCGCTAATGTCGGCCGCCACCAGTGCGTGCGCGACGATCTCCGCGCCGGCCGCCGACACGCCCGCCGCCGCGAACAGCGCGGCGATCAGTGTGTGCAGTTGCGCGGGCGGCAGATCGTCAGGAACGTGTTCAGTGGGCATCGCGCTCGTCCGTGTACCAGTCAGGCTTTTGCGGGTAATGCGGCCCGTCGTAAATCTCGACCACGATGGTTTCTTCGTGCGCCATCGTCGGGCCGTGCACATTGCCTTTGGGGTTGCAGTAGAAGCTGCCGGGCAGCAGCGTCACGCCCGTGGAGGTGTATTCGTACTTCCCGCTCAGGCAGTACATGAACTGGTTCGACGCATGCGAATGCGGTGCCGGAATACCGGCGCCTTTCGAGAACTTGATGAGCGCGATGGATGCGCCGGTGGCCTCGTCGCGCCAGAACATTTTTTCGGCAATGCCTGCGAGCGACTTATCGCGCCACGGCATCGCTTCGCTGTGCAGCAGGATCTCGGCAAGCGAGGGCATCGGGGCACCGGCGGGTGCGGACTGGCGGTCTTCACTGCTCATGGAGCGATCTCCCTGTGTGACGTGTCGGTGCGTCGGTGTGCCTGCACAACGGCGCTTCTATTGATGCGTAACCTTTCAGTGCGGCACCTGTTGCCGCTACGCCGCCTCGGCGGTATGCGGCAGCCACGGTTGCAGCGCGACTTCGATCAGCGCGACGGCGCCGTACAACCCAAGCCCCAGAATCGCGAGTGAGATCAAGGCGGCGAACGCCAGCGGCGTGTTGAGTTGCGAGTTCGCCACGAGCAGCAGATTGCCCAAGCCCTCGTTGCTCCCGACGAACTCGCCGATCACGGCACCGATGACCGCCAGCGTCACGGCGATCTTGGCCCCCGAGACGATGTGCGGCAGCGCGGCAGGCATCTGGATCTTGGTGAAGATCTGCATGCGGGTAGCACGCAGCGACGTCGCCAGTTCCAGCAGACTCACCGGCGTGTTGCGCAGCCCGGCAGCGGTATCGACCACGATGGGGAAGAACGCCACCAGCCAGACGAGCGCCAGCTTCGATTCGATGCCGGTACCCAGCCACACGAGAATGATCGGTGCGAGCGCAACCTTCGGCACCGACTGCATCGCGATGAGCAGCGGGTAGAACATGCGGTTGAGTACGGGAGAATTCGCGATGACGAAGGCGATGGGCACGCCCACGATGAACGCCAGCCCGAAGCCGTAAATGCATTCCTGCAACGTCACCCAGCCTTGCGAGACGAGCGCGGCACGGTCGCTGACGAACGATTGCGCAATCTGAGCGGGCGTAGGCAGCACCGCGATTGAGACGCTGAACATCGTGACGTAGAGCTGCCAGAGCACGATGACGAACACGATGCCCAGCGTCGGGTAAGCCACGGCACGGAGATTCACTTTTGACATTTCACGACTCCCAGCGACGCGCTTGCATGGCGCTCGTACGCGGTGAACTGCGGCGTGAAGCGCATCTCTTGCGTGCGCGGATACGGTAGATCGATGTCGATGCGCTCAGCAATCTTCGCCGGGCGGCGGCTGAACACAAGTACCTGATCGGAGAGATAGATCGCCTCGGAAATGCTATGCGTGACGAACATCACGGCAGCCCGCGTGTGCTCGCGCACGTTGAGCAGCAAGTCGTGCATCTCCATGCGGGTGAAGTCATCGAGTGCGCCGAAAGGCTCATCCATCAGCAACAGGCGCGGCGCGTGAATCAGCGCTCGGCAGAGCGCGACTCGCTGCTGCATGCCACCCGAGAGTTCGTGCGGCCGGGCGTCGGCAAACGATGCCAGTCCGACAAGCTCAAGCAGTTCGCGTGCGCGTGACTTAGCGGCGGCGTCGGCGCGCCCAAGGATTTCCATCGGGAACAACACGTTGGTCAGCACGTTGCGCCACGGCATCAGATTCGCACTCTGGAACACGATGCCAAAGTCGCGCTGCGCGCCTGTGATCGGCTGGCCGTCGATGCGCACCACACCGGTCGTCGGGCGAGTCAGCCCGGCGACCACACGCAACAACGTAGTCTTGCCGCAACCGCTCGGCCCCAGCAGCGCGACCAGTTGGCCCGCTTCGAAACTGCAACTCACGCTCTCGAGCGCGACCGTCTGCGCATTCTTGCCGCGCGGCGGGTAGACCTTGCTTACGCCTTCGATCTCGGCGAACGGCTGGGAAACACGTTGAACAACGGGTCGAGCAGCGGGAGCCGCGCTGGCTTGGGACGCAATGGCGTGCGCGGCGTCGCGAGGTGCGTTCATGCGCCCACCTTCGGTAGAAATTCTGTCGTGTACAACTCGGCCGCCGTGGGCGCCTTGCCGGTGATGCCGATGTTCTGTGCGATGAAGTCGAGGCTGCGTTTCATGCGATCGGCGTCGATCCAGCCCAGCCCGTTCTGCTGGGTCGCCGGGCTTTGTGCGAGCGTGGCAAGCAACTTGATTTCGCCCACAGCAACTTCGTGATTGAGCCCGGGCACGTAGTTCGCCATGACAGTGGCGGCGCCCTCGGGATCGGCCAGCGTGTCGCGCCAGCCCTGCATCGCCGCCTTGACGAAAGCCCGCACGGTGTCGGGCTGCGCCTTGATCATTTCGTCTTTCACCAGCAGGCCGTTGGCATACAGCTCAAGACCGTTGGCCGCGAGCAGCAACGTGGTCAGTTGCCCCGGCGGCAGGACTTTCTCGATGCCCACCTGACTGAAGATGAAGTTCTCGATGGCCGGCACCTTCTTGCTCAGCAACATGCTCACGCGCGCCGAGCCGTCGACATTGACGAACTTGATCGACGCCGGGTCGAGCTTGTGCTGTTTCATGAAGCCCTGAATCACCTTGGGCGAGAAACTGCCCGCGCCGCTGGCGACCTCGAGACCGGTGAGCTTGTCGGGTGAACCGGCGTTGGCCCCCGAGGCGAGCGAGAAAATGGCGTAGGGCGCGCTCTGGTAGTTCATCGCCACGAAGCGGGCGCTGCTGGCGCCGCGAGCGCGGGCCAGTGCCAGCGACACCACATCGGAAAACGCAAACTGCGCGATCCCCGATTCGAGTGCCTGAATGGCTTGGGCGGTGCCCTGTCCCGGCACGATCTTGACGTTCAGACCGGCCTGCTTGAAGTACCCCTTGCCGAGGGCGACGTACCACGGCGCATGACGGCCGAGCACCGTGAAATCGAGCGACAGCGTGAGCTCGCCCGGCGGCTTGTTCTGTGCCTGCGCGCTGCCCCACGACCCCGCCATCCAACCCGCTGTCGCGGCCCCGATCGCCTGTACTACCTGCCGACGCTTGCTGTTCATTGCCATTACCCGACTCCCAAGGAGATACCAGCCGATGACACTTGCACGCCAATGCTCACGCCCAGCTGCGGGTTGGAACTGCACCCTTCACACTTCCCAGAAAAGCAGTTGTGTGCGCTTGCGGGTCGTAATATAGTGTGTGAAATGTTGTGTGATATGTTACAGAATTGCAACCGAAAAATTATTCATACCGAGGTTTCTGGGTCATGAGGCAATGTCGATGCGGCTTCTGAATGTTCGCGGCATGGTTCGGCGCAAAGCGCGTGGGATGATGCGCGAGTTGGTTCGCACATGCCGACGCGCTGCCGTGGGATTGCTCACACGACGGCTGCGGGCTGCGGGTGTCTGCGCCGCGTCACTGGCGGCGTGCGGGCAGCGGCAGACGCGAGATGGCGCTGCGATAGAATGCGCGCAGCCTGTCGTGGCCGATGCGATCGCCACCTGGCGCGACGTACGCCGCTCGGTTGCCCTCGCGCAACTGGCCATTTGCCTGACCCCGAAGTGGCAACGCCGCGCTTGCCTGCCCCGCAGGCGTCATTCCGTTGGAAAGGTTGGAAAGAGTCGATGAAAAGCTTTAGAGAGATGCCCGCCACGGCCAGCGCCGCACAACCGATCCGCACGTCACGCGCCGCGCCCTCACGCGATGCCAACGGCAGTGCTTCGACACGTATTCGCAAGGGGCCGTCGCTCGCCGAGCAGGCTTACGACGAGATCAAGCGCCGCATTCTGTCGCTCGAATTCGGTCCCGGTCAGTTGTTCAACGAGTTGATGATTTGTGAGCTCATCGGCTTTAGCCGCTCACCGGTGCATCACGCGATTCAGCGTCTCAAGCTCGAAGGCCTGATCGACATCATTCCGCGTAAGGGTTTGCAGATTCGCCGTGAATCGATGGACGAGATTCTCGACCTGCTCGAAGCGCGATGGGCCGTGGAAGCCAACGTTGCAGCGCTCGCTGCCCAACGTCGCACCGACGAACAACTGGTTCGCATGCGCGCGCTGCTCGCGGCATCGAGCGAGTTGAACCGCGACGATGATCGCGACCGGTTCATGCAGATCGATCACGACTTTCATGCCGTGATTGCCGAGGCGGCGGGCAACAGTGCACTGACCGACATCATGCGCTCGCTGCACGAGCGCTCCGCACGACTCTGGAAGCTGCGGGTGCTGGCGCCCGGCGATCTCCCCCACACGCAGGACGAGCACCACGCCGTGCTCGAAGCGATCGAAGCGCGCGACAGCGTGGCGGCGTCCAATGCGATGGCCGCGCATCTGGCATCGCTGCGACGCCGGCGTGTCGCGCCCGCAGGCTGATTACCCAGTTACTGGCCGTCGCTCTCGATGCCCGCAACGGCATCGCCTAACGAGCGATTTGCCGCACTGCGCAGGCAATCGAGCGCAGCAACCACCGCCGCGCGGTTTGCACCGTCGTCGCGCCAATACATCGAAATGGCGCCAAACCCTGCGAGTCGCAGCGGCACGATGCGCAGTGCGCCCAATGCCTGCAAGCGGCTCGCTGTGCGATGCGACGCCAAGCCGATCATGTCGCTGTTGTTGAGCAGCGTGAGGTTGAGGATGGTGGAATTCGATTCGACCGTATCGCTCGGCAACGGGTAACCCGCTTCAGCGAGCGCCGCTTCCAATGCATTTCGAATCGGTGTGCCGCGCGGCCAGACCACCCAGCGATAGCGCTGCATGTCGGGCCAATCCACCTGATCGAGCGAGAACACCGGATGCCGGGCGCGCGCTACAAAGTGCAGCGGCTCGAGATAGAGCGCTTCCGCGCGGACGCTGCGATCCTGCAATTCCGGCGCCGAGCGTCCCACCACGATGTCGATCTCGCTGTGCGCGAGCTGGTTCATCAACCGGTCCATCGTGTTTTCAATCACCCGGGCCTGCACGCGCGGCATGCGCTGCAACAGCAGTAGCACCGCCAGCGGCACCGTATCCGCCGACGACGCGCCCGACGTCCCGATCGCCACCAACCCGCTGCCGCCTTCGCGCATGGCGTCGAGATCGTCGCGCGCGGTGTCGAGCTGCGCCTCGATGCGGCGCGCGTGTTCGATCAGGGCTTCCCCGTAGGCCGTCGGCCGCAAGCCGCGCGCCTGACGCTCGAACAGCGGCAGGCCGATATCGTCCTCGAGATCTTTCAGCCACTTCGACAAGCCGGGCTGCGTGGTGTTGAGCAACGCCGCCGACTGGCTCATGTTGCCGGTCTCCGCGAGGGTCAGCAGCATCTGCAAGTTGCGCAGACGCAAGCGATGGGTCCAATCCATGCGCAGTCTCCGGGCACACGCCGGTGCCTTCAAATCGGTTCTAAAGTCATCCGAGCCATACGTTTTTTCGTATGGATCCGATGATTTTTTCATTTCAGAAGTTATGTCTGGCCGAGTATAACGCTATCCATAGACCGACCGGGGCCCCGTCCAGCGGTGCCGCCGGGCCAAAAACACCGATATGGAGACACGCATGTCCGAACGCGCCCCCAGCGCCGAGCGCGCTGCCTATTACGAGCACATTGGCCGCAACCACATGGCCCCGCTGTGGGAATCGCTGCACAGTCTCGTGCCGCCTCAGCCACGCCCGCGTGTGGTGCCCGCCATCTGGAAATACAACGAAGTGCGGCCACTGGTGATGGAAGCCGGTCGCATGATCAGCGCTGAAGAAGCCGTGCGCCGCGTGCTGATTCTGCAAAATCCGGGCACGCCGGGCTCATCAAGCATTACCGGCTCGCTGTACGCCGGATTGCAGTTGATTCTGCCGGGCGAGATCGCCCCGAGCCATCGTCACACGCAATCGGCCCTGCGCTTCATCGTGGAAGGCCGTGGTGCGTGGACCGCCGTGAATGGCGAGCGCACCACCATGCATCCGGGCGACTTCATCATCACGCCGTCGTGGACGTGGCACGACCACGGCAATCCGGCCGATGGCGAGCCGGTAGTCTGGCTCGACGGACTCGATATCCCGCTCGTGCAGTATTTCGATGCCGGTTTTGCAGAAAACTACCCCGAATCTCAGCAGCCGGTGCAGCGCCCCGAAGGCGACAGCTTCGCGCGCTACGGCTTCAACATGCTGCCGGTGCGCCACAAGGTGAGCGACCCGACGTCGCCGATTTTCAGCTACCCGTACGCCCGCTCGCGCGAAGCGCTCGACACGCTGTATCGCAATGGCGAACTCGATCCGTGGGACGGCATCAAGCTGCGCTACGTCAATCCGGCCACCGGTGGCTGGCCCATGCCGACCATGGCCACGTTCATGCAGTACTTGCCCGCCGGATTCCAAGGCAAGACGTATCGCAGCACCGACGCCACCGTGTTCTCGGTGGTCGAAGGGCGCGGCACGGTGCGCATTGGCGACGAGCAGTTCCAGTTCGAACCGCGCGATCACTTTGTCGTGCCGTCGTGGGCGCCGGTGCAACTCGCCGCACTGGAAGACGCCGTGCTGTTCAGCTACTCGGACCGCCCGGTGCTCACCGCGCTGAATCTGCTGCGCGAATCACGCACCTGATCGCCGCACACGACCCCACCATTTTTCATTTCTTCGTCGAGTCAAACACTATGTCTTTCGTCTTCGCTCCGCCTGCCACCGTCGCCGTCCCCGTTGTCGGCAGCAACGATCAATTTGCCGTGCGCCGCGTGTATTGCGTGGGCCGCAACTACGCCGCCCATGCGCGCGAAATGGGCTTCGATCCGGACCGCGAACCGCCGTTCTTCTTCTGCAAGCCGGCTGACGCCGTGCTGCCCGTGGCCTACGGCCAAACGCTGGAAGTGAAGTACCCGGCGCAGACGAGCAACTATCACTACGAAGCCGAACTCGTTGCCGTCATTGGCAAGGCCGGTTCCGACATTCCGCTCGATCAGGCGCTGGAACACGTGTGGGGCTATGCAGTCGGTCTGGACATGACGCGCCGCGATCTGCAAATGAAAATGCGCGAGATGGGTCGTCCGTGGGAAATCGGCAAGGCGTTTGATGCGTCAGCCCCGATCGGCCCGATTCATCCGGTGTCGAGCGTGGGTCACATCGCGAAGGCCGCGATTTCGCTGACCGTCGATGGTGTGCAGAAGCAGAAGAGCGACATCACGCACCTGATCTGGTCAGTGGCGGAAACCGTGTCGTATCTGTCGCAATTCTTCCGCCTCGAACCGGGCGACCTGATCTACACCGGCACGCCCGAAGGCGTGGGTCCGGTCAAGGCAGGCGAGACGATGGTCACCGCCGTCGAAGGTCTGGGCGAGATCACCGTGCGCGTGGTCTGAGGCAATTACGGTCATGCAGCTCTACAGCTTCTTCAATAGCTCGACGTCCTATCGCGTGCGCATTGCGCTGGCGCTCAAGGGCCTCGCGTTCGACACCATTGGCGTGAACATTCGCGTCGGCGAGCATCGTGCCGAGGCCTATGTCGATGAGGTCAACCCGTCGGCCGTGGTGCCCGCGATTGTTGATGGCGACTTCTCGCTCGGCCAGTCGCTCGCGATTCTCGATTACCTCGACGGGAAGTACCCCACGCCGCGCTTGTTGCCTCAAGACATGGAAGCGCGTGCCCGGGTGCTGGAACTGGCCGCGTTGATCAGTTGCGACATCCACCCGGTCAACAACCTGCGGATTCTGAAGTATCTGCAAGGCACGCTCGGGCTGACCACTGCGCAAAAGGACGCGTGGTATCAGCACTGGATCGCCGAAGGCATGGCCGGTGTGGAGCGTCTACTGACGAAGCACGGCCACGGCCCGTGGTGTTTCGGCGAGGCGCCGACGCTGGCCGATGTGTGCCTGATTCCGCAAATCGCGAATGCCCGGCGTATGGGCTGCGATTTGTCGGCGTATCCGCGCGCGTTGGCCGTGTTCGAGCACGCCGCCGCCCATCCCGCCTTCGTAGCGGCAGCGCCCGACAAGCAGCCCGATTTCACGGCGTGAGATTGACGGCCCGGAACGACAGCAGTAGCGCCAGAAGAGGCAGCAGGAGACAACCATGACACAACCCCATCAACCGAAAGCGCTCGTCATTGGCGGCGGCATCGGCGGTCTGGCCGCCGCACTCGCCCTCGCGAATCAGGGCGTGCGCATTGAACTGCTTGAGCAGGCTGAGACCATTGGCGAGATCGGCGCAGGCATTCAGCTTGCCGCCAACGCCTTCGCCGCGCTCGACGCGCTGGGTGTCGGCGAGGCCGCACGCGAGCGGTCGGTCTTCACCGATCACATCACATTGCGCGACGCCATCGACCGCAGCGTGATCGCCGAAGTCGACGTCGGTGCGCCGTATCGCGAGCGCTTCGGCAACCCGTATGCGGTGATTCATCGCGCCGACATCCACCTGTCGATTCTGGAAGCAGTGCAACGCAATCCGCTGATTCAGTTCAAGACGGCCACCCGCGTCGTCTCGCTGGAGCAGGACGATAGCGGCGTCACGGTGATCGATCAGCATGGCGAGCGGCACACGGCCGACGCCGTGATCGGTTGCGATGGCGTGAAGTCGGCCGTGCGCGACGCGCTGATCGGTGACGAGCCGCGTGTGACCGGGCATGTGGTGTATCGCGCCGTGGTCGACGTGGAGAACATGCCGAACGATTTGCAGGTCAACGCGCCGGTGGTGTGGGCAGGCCCGCATTGCCATCTGGTGCATTACCCGCTGCGCGGCGGCAAGCAATACAACCTGGTGGTGACGTTTCACAGCCGCGAGCAGGAAGTCTGGGGCGTGCGCGACGGCAGCAAGGAAGAAGTGCTGTCGTACTTCGAGGGCATCGACCCGCTGCCGCATCAGATGCTCGACCGCCCGACCTCGTGGCGCCGTTGGGCGACCGCTGATCGTGACCCCGTGGAGCAATGGAGTTTTGGCCGCGCCACGATTCTCGGTGATTCCGCACACCCGATGACGCAATACATCGCGCAGGGTGCCTGTCAGGCACTGGAAGACGCCGTCACGCTGGGCGCCGCGTATGTCGCGGCCAAGGGCGACTTCGTCGATGCGTTCCAGCGTTATGAACATGCGCGTATTCCGCGCACGGCGCGCGTGCTGTACGGCGCGCGCGATATGGGACGTGTGTATCACGCCAAGGGTGTGGATCGCTGGGTGCGCAATTCGCTCTGGCAGGGCCGCACGCAGCCGCAGTTCTACGACGCGCTGCAATGGCTGCACGGCTGGCGTGCGGAGAACTGCCTGTCGCAAACACCGTGGTTGCGCGACGCATAACAGCAGTGGCATTGCCGTTCAGATAACAAAAAAACGCAATGCATTCGCGTACGCGGCAGCCATGCCGCGACGCTTCTGGCACCTTCGAGGAGACACCCCATGCCAGCGAGTCCCATCAACGTTACGGCGTTCATCGACCGGCATCGCATTTCGCCGTTTCAAGTGATGATCGTCGTACTGTGCTTTCTGATCGTCGCCATCGACGGCTTCGACACGGCCGCCATCGGCTTCATCGCCCCAGCCATTCGCGCGGAATGGTCGCTCACGCCCGCGCATCTTGCACCGCTCTTCGGTGCGGGTCTCGCCGGACTGATGGCGGGTGCGTTCCTGTTCGGACCGCTTGCCGACAAGTTCGGCCGCAAGTCGATCCTCATTTTCTCGGTCGTGTTTTTCGGGCTGGCAAGTCTGGCCTCGGCATGGTCGATGGAATTGTGGCAACTGATTGCGCTGCGTTTTCTGACTGGGCTCGGCTTGGGCGGTGCGATGCCCAATGCGATCACGCTGACTTCGGAATACTGCCCGGAGTCGCGCCGGTCGTTTCTCGTGACCACGATGTTCTGCGGCTTCACGCTGGGCTCGGCGTTCGGCGGGCTGGCATCGGCAGGGCTCATCGAGGCATTTGGCTGGCGCTCGGTGCTGATCGTGGGTGGCGTGATGCCGCTCGTGCTCGGTGCGATTCTGGTGCGGGCGTTGCCGGAGTCGGTGCGATATCTCGTGATGGCCGGCAAGGCACCGGAACGTATTGCGGCGTCGCTGCAACGGATCGCGCCGAATGAAGACTTGCGCGGCGCGACGTTCAACGTCGCGACCAAGCCGTCGACCACGTCGCCCGTGGGGCATCTGTTCAAGCCGGCGCTGCTGCGCGGCACGCTGCTGTTCTGGCTCACGTTCTTCATGAGCCTGCTGGTGATCTATCTGCTCTCGAGCTGGCTGCCCACGTTGTTACGCACGAATGGCTTGACGTTGCGCAATGCCGCGATCGTCACCGCCATGTTTCAGGTCGGCGGCACGCTCGGCGCAATTGTGCTCGGCTGGCTGATGGACCGATTCAATCCGCACTACGTGCTGGCGGCCGCTTATGCGCTGGCCGGTATCTGTGTCGCCGCCGTCGGCCCGCTCGCCAGTTCTCCGGTGCTCGCGTCGGTGGCCGTGTTCTGGGCAGGGTTCTGCGTGTCGGGCGGGCAAGTGGGTGCCAATGCGTTGTCGGCCGAGTTCTATCCGACCGACTGCCGTGCGACTGGTGTGAGCTGGGCCAACGGCGTGGGCCGTCTCGGGTCAGTGGTCGGGTCGGTCGGCGGTGCGTCGATGCTTGCCATGGGCTGGTCGATGCCGGCACTGTTCGCCGCTATCGGTGTGCCGGCCGTGCTGGCCGGTGCGACCATGCTGACGCTGGGACGTTTGCGTCATCGCGAAGCGACGATGGCGTTGGAAGCGGCGGCCTGAGTCATTCGATGCGTTCGAGAGACTGTTGCTCGTCGTTTCGACAGTCGTAACGAAACAAATGCTGTGACGTAATGCCATGCGATGCGGGCGCCTTTCGCTTAATGCGAGGGCGCCCGCAGGCATTTGGGACGTGCCTTTCGCCGACACGAAGAAATTGCGTTGCTGCATTGCGCAAGACTTCGCAGATAGGAATACAGTATCGGCTGTCATTCCACCCTGTCGCCGGAGATTGAAGGTGTCGCTGCCCCCACTGCTGGTCATTATCCCGATGCATCCCGAGCAGTTGTCCGAACTGCAAACCTATTTCGATGTGATCTATCGCCCGAGCCATCACGCCACCCCTGAAGGCTGGGGTGACGAAGGCGCGCGCGCCCGCTTCGTGCTGACCAATGGCTCACGCGGCATGAACGCCGCCGAGCTGACGCATCTGCCGAAGGTCGAGTTGGTCAGCGCGTTGGGCGCTGGCTACGAAAACCTCGATCTCGACGCGTTGCATGCGCGCAAGATCGTTGCCGTGAACGGTGCCGGCGCCAACGCGCCGACGGTAGCCGATCAGGGCTTTGCGCTGCTGCTGGCCGCCGTGCGTCGCATTCCCGAATACGACGCCGCATGCCGTAAGGGCGTGTGGCGCGACGCGTTGCCGATGCAACCGGGCGTGTCGGGCAAGAAGCTGGGGATCGTGGGGCTGGGTGCGGTCGGCAAACAGTTTGCCAAGCGCGGCGAAGGCTTCGACATGCAGATCGGCTATCGCAATCGCAAACAGCGCGACGATGTGCCTGCGCATTATCAATATTTCGATAGCGTCGTGGCGTTGGCTGAATGGGCCGACTATCTGGTCGTGACGGCGCCGGGCGGCGCGGAAACGCTGCACATGGTGAATGCCGAGGTGTTGCGTGCGCTGGGCGAACACGGCTTTCTCGTTAATCTCGGCCGAGGCAGCGCAGTGGATACGGCCGCACTCGCCGACGCTCTGCGCAACGGCACGATCGCCGGCGCCGGGCTGGATGTGTACGAGGGCGAACCGTCACCGCCGAAGGCACTCATCGACTTGCAGAACATCGTGCTGAGCCCGCACGTCGCCGGCCGCTCACCGGAGGCCGAAGCCGCCACGATCGCCATGTTCATCGAGAACACGCGTCGCTATCAGGCGGGCGAAGCGGTGCTGACGCCGTTGTAATTGCACCGCAATTGGCTTCAGTGATTATCGAGCCCGTCGACGCTCCGCTCGGGAGAGGGTGTGAGTGTCACGCCGTCGTTGACGGGTTCGAATTCGATGCTGCTCTTCGCACTTCCCGTCGCGAAGACGGTGTCGCAGGTGGGGCACTTTACCTGCGCGCCGGAGTGGAGATAGTCGTGGAGGGCCTGCACTGACGGTTCGCTCGCGGCGACGGCAAAGCGGGACTTGCAGGTCGGACAAACAACGAAACCGGTGTGAATCGACAGCATGACAAGCCTCCTGCGAGGTAGGTCGCTAAAGGATACATGGGCCTGATCGGAATTGCTCATCGCGAGATTGCCCGTAGCGTGTCTGCTCACAACCAATCGGTGCGACGGGGTTTGCGCCTCGTCGACGCTTCCGACGCTTCCGACGCCGGATGATCGTTTGCCGCGACGCCTACGATCGGCTCGCCGGGACCGTCGGTCGCACCTGCATTGCGACCGCGCTGGCGCGGATCGAAGTCGCGCCACTCGCCATCCTCCCAGACACCGTTAGCTTGCTCGATCGACGCAGCACCGGCATCGCGCAATACTGCGATGGCCGTATCGGCATTGGATTCGCTCACATGCGTCGCGAGCATCACGCCCGCGTCACGCATGCCTGCCTGCGCGGCTGACACGGCTTCGCGTCCACGCAAGCGGCGCAGTGCGCCGAGAAACGCGCCCAGATAGGCACCGGCCATCATGCCGACGACCGGCACGAGCCAGAATCGCCACACGACGACGAACAGCAACGCGCCGACGGCTAACCCGAAGGCACCGCCCGCAATCACGCCCTGCGCCGCGCCCTTACCTGCCGGTCGAGCGGCCGCATCGGCGTCTACGTCACCCCCCGTCGGAAACTTCGCATGCTGCCCGGTCGGGTTCAGAAAGAATACCGAAACATCGGCCGGTGGAAACGCCCGGTCATATAACCGGCGCGCCACCAGATTTGCCTGATCGAACGTCGTGAATCGGCCTGCCACGATCATCGCCATCGAAAACCTCCCTTGAGTCTGGTGCCGACTTACGACACCCATGACTGTGGGATGGAAGGTTTTCCACTTTGTTTCATTGATGAATCCTTGGGTGCGTCGCGTACGCATTGAGAAAATCAATACGCGATTCAGGCTGATTCAGCTCACCGCAAGCGCTAACGTGCCCCCGCCCCCGCGTCGCCCTCTTGCAGCCATCGACGCTTGTCACGCAGTGGCGCTTCACCAAATACACGCGCGTATTCACGGCTGAACTGCGAGGCGCTTTCGTACCCGACCGCCTGCGCAGCAGCGGCCACCGCAATGTCTGCCGCGAAGATCAGCCGGCGCGCTTCCTGCAATCGCAACTGCTTCTGATACTGCAACGGGCTCATCGCCGTCACCAGCTTGAAGTGGTGATGCAGCGACGACACGCTCATGTGCACTTCTTGCGCCAACGCCTCCACTCGCAACGGCTGCGTGTAATGCTCTCGCAACCAGCGCACCGCATGCGCGACGCGGTTCATCTGGCTATCCTGCAACGCCATTTGCCGCAGCAGCACGCCCTGCCCGTTCATCAGCAGACGATAGACAATCTCGCGCTTGATCATCGGCGCAAGAATCGGAATGTCTCTCGGCGTCTCAAGCAGTCGCAGCAGACGCAACACGGCATCGAGCAATAACGCATCAAGACGGTTCACGTACATGCCACGGCCGCTCTCCGCAGGCGCGGGCGGCGGCAAGTGTTCATCGCCAATCAACGCCGTCACATCGTCGACCGCGAGATCGAGTCGCAGACCCAGATACGGCGCGTGCTCGCTTGCCCCGCTAACTTGCGCCACCACCGGCAAGTGCACCGACGAGACCATGTAGTGCATCGGGTCGTAGGCATAACTCTCGTCGCCGATCTGCACACGCTTTGCCCCCTGAGCGATCACCGCAAATGCCGGCAACTGCAACGCCGGTTTCGGCCCGCCCGGATGAAGAATACGGTGCACAAAAAGGCCCCCGACCGCCGTGGGCGTCGTCCCTTCGAGCCCGTGCGTCGCGCGCTCCAGCAATCTCACCAGTTCACTCCGCGCCGTGTGCGACGGGTCGTCGGCAAACTCGCTCGCGGGAATCACCGGCGGTGGTGTTTTGACCAGATGCATTTGAAACGCTCCACAAGCCAAGCCGTGCAAGACAGCGATGACGCACAGCATACGCCCGCCGGAGGAATTTGCCTGATCCTCCAACGAAGGATCGACACGATCAAGCACGAAATCCGGAGAATCTGACAATTTCCGCTCGCACGCGTCGCCCCGGCTGTCATCTCACGGCCATATTTCTCGCCCTTTCCGGGGATATGGACCCGCATTGCAGAATCAGGCAGGAAATGTGTAGGAACAGGTACTGCTTGCCTGATGCACCGCGTCGCATAATGCATCCCATCCCGTGCCTGCCGTCTCCCCCGATGGCATCCGCAGCGGGTGGCGACTTCAACGGAGCAATGCAATGCGACAAAGAAAACTTGGCAACACCGGCCTCTTCGTCTCGGAACTGTGCCTCGGCACGATGACCTTCGGCGGTCAGGGCGAGCTGTGGAGCAAGATCGGACACTTGCAGCAGAACGACGTCGACACCCTCGTGGGCCGCGCACTCGACGCCGGTATCAACTTCATCGACACGGCCGATGTCTACTCGGAAGGCCAGTCGGAAATTCTCACCGGGCAAGCACTGCGCAACCTCAAGGTGCCGCGCGATAGCGTCGTGGTCGCCACCAAGGTTTTCGGTGCCACGGGTGCGCAAGGCACCAACTCGCGCGGCCTGTCGCGCTATCACATCATGGACGGCGTCAAAGCCAGCCTGAAGCGCACCGGCCTCGATCACATCGATCTGTATCAGGTGCACGGCTTCGACCCGGCCACGCCAATCGAAGAAACGCTCTCGGCACTCGACACTCTCGTGCGTCAGGGCGACGTGCGCTACATCGGTGTCTCGAACTGGGCCGCCTGGCAAATCACCAAGGCGCTCGGCATCTCGGCACGGCTCAACCTCGCGAGTTTCGCGTCGCTACAGGCGTACTACACGGTCGCCGGGCGGGATCTGGAACGCGAAATCGTTCCGATGCTGCGCAGCGAGAACGTCGGCCTCATGGTGTGGAGCCCGCTCGCCGGTGGCCTGCTCTCGGGCAAGTACACCCGTGATGGTCAGTCGGAAGCGGGCAGCCGCCGTCAGAGCTTCGACTTCCCGCCCGTGGAAGTGGAGCGCGCCTACGATGTCATCGACGTGATGCGTGGCATCGCGACGGAAAAGGGCGTGTCGGTCGCGCAGATCGCCCTTGCATGGCTGCTGCACCAGCCGGTTGTCTCCACGGTCATCATCGGCGCCAAGCGTACCGATCAGCTTGACGACAACATCGCTGCCACCGCCGTCAAGCTCGAAGCCCGTGAGCTGGCCGAAATCGACGCCGCGAGCGCCCTGCCCGCCGAGTATCCGGGCTGGATGCTCTCGCGTCAGGGCGACCCGCGCCGTGCCCAACTGGCCGAAGCCGGTTTGCTGTAAGCACCGCAGGGCATGCGGTGCACGTCATCAGAACGTGTGCCGCATGCCCACGTTCACGCCGAGCTGATTCGTGCCCGGCGTGGGCGAACCGCCCGCACCGCCCGAACTCACGGAATACGCCGCATGCTCGCTGTTGGCGAGATAGCCCACTTGGGTATAGACAGCCGTGCGCTTCGAGAAGAAGTACGTGCCGCGCAGTGTCGCCATCGTCGCCCGCGTGTTCTGCCGCGCGTTAAGCATGCGGAACACTTCACCATCGACGGCAAATGTCGGCGTGAATTGGTACAGCGCTCCCACGTAGAACATGTCGGAGTTGACGTCGGCCACCGCCGCCGACGCGGTCTGCACACGACGGCCCAGCCAACCCGCGCCGACCTTCCAGTTCCCCCCCTTCACATATCCGTTCAACTGCCAGCGCGTGTCCTTGTCGGCTGAACTCGTGAGCGGTACCGCCGCCGCACCGTTGAAGAAGCTCGCGGCCGCGCCAGTGCCGCCGCGCTGCTCGTCCCATGCGCCCGCCACACCGAACCACGGCGTGTCGTATTTGAGCATCGTCGAGACCTGCCGGCAGCTTGTCATCTGCCCCGGCACCTGTCCCGCGCAAGTGCCCTGCCCCGGTGAATTGCCCGTGCCGCCGCTGTCGCGTCCGAACGAGTAGGTCGCGCCCACCGTCAGCCCCTGAAACACGCCCTTGTAGGCCACAGTGTTATCGCTACGTGCATTCGGGATGTAGCTGTCGAGCGAGCCGCTGCCGTACAAGTCCGGCCCGAGAATGTCGGCGTCGGCCATGACCCAGAACGTCATCGAGTACTGACGCCCGATCGACAGCGTGCCGTATTGATTCGACAAGCCAACCCACGCCTGACGGCCGAACAATCGCCCGCCCTGATTCAGATCGCCCCCGCGTACGTTGAAGCCGTTCTCCAGCATGAACAGCGCATGTAAGCCGCCGCCGAGGTCCTCGTCACCGCGCATGCCCCAGCGCGACGGCAGCGAGCCCGTATTGGCGGGCATGCGCACGAGCGAGCTGTTGTTGGTGCCTGCGTGAGAAATGTATTCGACGCCGGTATCGAGAATGCCGAAGAGCGTGACGCTCTGCGCCATCGCCGGGGTTTGCGCCAACGCGAAGCCGGCGGCCAGCGCGAGCGCGGGCAGTACCTTGTGAGTCACGGTGTTGTCTCCTGTGAAGCGTTGTGGTGGTCCGGCCTGTGTCGGCCAGTAACAAGCGAACCGCCACGCACGCGTCGGGGGACGCTCGCGTGGCGGGTACAGCAATCAGAGGGGAAGACGTCGTCGGCGTGGCGATACTGGCGACGCTGGCGACCGATCAGACGGCGCGTGCGGCGGGCTTCGCGGTATGGGTGCTCACTGCACCGTCACGGCCGACACGTCGACGCATCACGAGCATGAGCGCCGCCGCGATGAAGGCCGGAATGGCGACGATTTGGAACGCCTGTGCCGTGCTCGATGCGGTCGCGATCAGTACACCGCCGAGGCTGGAACCGAGAATCGAGCCCAGACGGCCGACGCCCAGCGCCCATGCCACACCGGTGGCACGCGAGGCCGTCGGGTAGTAAGCCGCCGTGAGCGCGTTGGCGCCCGTCTGCGACCCGGCGATGCCGAAGCCCGCGAGGAAGACCACGGCCATGAGCCAGCCGGATTGATGCGTCACCGTGCCGAGAATGCACAGAGCAATGCCAGCCATCACATACGACGCCGCGAGGACGCGGTAAGGACTCGTGCGGTCCATCGCAAAGCCGATCATCACGGCGCCCACGGTGCCGCCGAGAGGCAGCATGGCGCCGATGCGTGCCGCTTCTGCCAGCGTATAACCCGAGTCCTTGACCACCAGCGGCAGCCAACTCGTGAGCAGATAAAACGCGCACAACGTGCAGAAGTACGTGGCCCACAACAGCAGCGTGCCGACCACGTACTGGCGCGTGAACAGCCCGCCCACCGCCGACGTGGCTGCGCCCGCCGGTGCCGCTTCAGGATCGATACGCGTAACCAGCGGATCGATCTGCTTCGCAATCGCCAGCAACTGCTCGCCGCGATCCCCACGGGCCGCGAGGTAGCGCATCGACTCGGGCAACCAGCGCATGAGCACAGGCACGACAGCCAGCGGCACCACGCCGCCTGCAATCAACACACCGCGCCAGCCGATGTGCGGCAACGTCTGTGCAACGATTTCGCCACCGATGGCGAAGCCCAGCGTAAAGCCGCAGAACGTGGCCGTGACCAGCAGCGAACGGATACGCTCGGCGCAGTACTCGGAGCTGAGCGTGATCGCGTTGGGCATGGCGCCACCGAGGCCGATGCCGGTGATGAAGCGCATGATCGCGAGTTCGGTCGGGCTATGGACAAACGCCGACGCGATGCTGCCCAGCGAGAACATCACCACCGACACGATCAGCACGCGCTTGCGGCCGATGCGATCGGCCAACGGGCCAAAGATGAAGCAGCCGAGCATCAGGCCGCCAAGCCCCGCACCGAAGACCGTGCCGAGGCTGGTCGTCGCCATCGTCCATTCGCTGCGGATGGCCGGCGCGAGATAGCCGATGGCCGCGGTGTCGAAGCCGTCGAGTGTCACGATCAGAAAGCACAGGGCAATCACGCGCCATTGAAATGGCGTGATGCCCCGTCGATTCATCAAAGCGGTTATTTCCATGTCTGTCTCCTATACGGCAGGTGCCGTGGGCTAACGTCAGCGGCCGTGGCGTCTGTTGAAAACGCTCTATGAAGGCCGGTGCCGGTGGGGGGGCGATTCAGTTCGTTAGGTTCATTCAGGTTGTGCTCGGGTCCACGACTTATCGATTGGGTGTTGCAGCGTTGTCGCGAAGCTCCGGATCGCCCGCCGACAGGTATTCCCACATACGCTCAATGATTCGGCCCGAGCGGGTGGCGCGTGCTTCGCATTGCGCAGCGTCGAGCACAGCGGCGGGCAACGTGGCTTCGAGCGCGAGCACGTCGAGATCGACGCGCGCGGCGTCTTCGAGATACCACGTGAGGGCCACCATCGCTTCGAGCGTGTCGGCAGCTACCACCGCCCCGTTGCCACGCATCACCACGGCCGCGTTCTCGCCCATTGTGTCGATGACGGCCTGCGCCTGTGCGTCGGAGCGAATCAGTTGCGGGTCATCCCACAGCGGTACGCCCGGCGCGAAGTAAGTGCCCGGGCCATGCAGCGCGCGCGGCGTGCGACGCAGCGTAGAGAGCGACATCGTCTTCGGCGGCATCGTGCGCGCCACGGCACCGATGCCGGGACGACGACGGTAGATCTGCTGGTGCAGACGCACTTCGCCAAGGACACCGTCCGGCAGCGGGCCGTTGATAGGCACGACCGTGCCCGCTTCGCCCACACCGATGAGTCCCATCGGGCGGGCGGCGCACACGAGAAAGTACTCGTCGTCCAAACGCACACTGCAATGTCCGTAGGCGTGTGCCAGTCCTGCGCGCGCCAACGTGCGGGCGGCCACGCGCACCGCGCGGTCGGCTTCGGAGACGTCTGCGCGCGTCGCGGCGAGCGCCAGCGAGGGCGCAGCGTGTGTGTTCTGTGTCATGGGGAAACCGGGCGTCGCCGCCACGGGTAGGTAAGCGGGGCCCCGAGCGATACCGGGGCGCGCCGCCTACGGCAATCAGGCCGAAAACTCGGGAATCTCGGGCTTCGCGCCCCACATGCAGAACCCGGTCGGATCGAACGGGAACTGGCGCGGCACGTACGTGGCTTCGTCTTCGGGTGCAATCTTGCGCACGCCGGTGGAGTATTCGTAGACCATGCCGTCCGGCCCTGCGAAGTACAGGAACATGGCGTGCGATGTCGGGTGACGCCCCGGGCCGAAGCGAATCGGCACGCCCTGCTCGCGCAGGAAGTACCACGAGCGCATCAGGTCGTCGATGCCGTTCACCTGAAAATTCACGTGCTGAATGCCTGCACGCTTGGCCGGGAACAGCGCAATCTTGTGATGCACATCGTCGATGCGCAGCAACGGCGCGTCGCCAATGCGATCGGACACCCGCGCGTTGCACACGCTCGTCCAGAACGCTTCGTCTCGGCGCGCGTCGGTGGTGCAGAGCCCCACGTGACTGAACGAGTCGATACCCGCGTCGCGCTCGCCGTGATAGCCGCGTCCGGTTTGTGCCGCGCGCAGCACCAACTCGATCTGGTTGCCCGTCGGGTCACGAAGCGTGAGGAAGTCGGCCACGCGGCGCATGTCGGCTTCATCGCGGGTGCCTCGGCGAAATTCGATGTGCATCGCTTCGAGCTGGGCCGCCGCCGCGTCGAAGTGCGCGTCGCTGGCGACGTCGAACGCCACGGTGTGGTCCGCGGGGTCGCCTTCGAAATAGCAAACGGAATGGTCGCGGCTGTCGCTGCGAAGGTACACGTAGCCGGCCTCGCGGCGCACTTCCTGCAACCCGAGAATGGTGCGTGCGTAGCGCGTGGCACCTTCGAGGTCGCGTGTGCCCAGCCGCACGTAACGAATGTCGTGCAGATTGATCACCGCCTGTCTCCTGCGGATGTTGTTCGTGTTGTTCGTATTGCGGGCGAGTGCCCGGTTGATGATGAACACGATAAGGAGCGCCGCCGCATGACGCCAACGAATTGCATAAATGCGGGGTATTTACGGCGTGAATCAGGGGTGCAGCATTGCGCGAACGTGTCGGACCGGGTGGTTGGTCAGTCTTCGCCGTGGAAGAGGCGGAACATCGTGCTGCGCAGCCAGCGATGGCCGGCGTCGGTGTGAAAGCGTTCGTGCCAGAGTTGCGAGATGTCGAACACCGGGCTCTCGAACGGCAACGCGCACGTGCGCAGTTCGGCGGCCGCTTTGAGGGCGCGTCCGAGCCGGGTCGGCACGCACACTACGAGATCGCTCGCCGCGATCAGCGCCGAGAGTCCCATCGAATGCGCCATGCGAAGCGCCACGTGACGTTGCCGGCCCGCCTGCGCAAACCACTGCTCGACGGCCGTCTCGAACACGTCGTGATTGCCAGCGGTCGGGCGATAGACCGCATGGGCCGCGCTGAAGAACGCCTCGGCGCTCAGGCTTTCCTGCACGGCCGGATGCCCATCGCGCACGAGAGCGACGTAGTGTTCGCGGAAAAGCCGCTGCTGGTGAAAGCCCGACGAGAAGCGCGTGAACAGGCCGAGGGCGAGATCGATATCGCCCATCGCCATGGCGTTCTGCGCTTCACGCGGCGTGGTGTCGACGGTAACGATGCGCACACCCGGGGCCTCTTTGGCCAGCGTGGCCATCAACTTCGGAATGAAGATCAGTTGGCCGATGTCGCTCAGATAGAGACGGAACGTGCGCTGCGCGTTGGCGGGCACAAAATCTTGCGGCGCTTCGACGGCGCCGCGAATCAGACTCAGGCCGTCGGTCACCGGCTGGGCGAGTTGTCGTGCAAGGTCGGTGGGCAGCATGCCCTGCGGTGTTTTCACGAACAGCGGATCGCCGAACGCCAGCCGCAGGCGTTTGAGTGCGTTGCTCACGGCCGATTGCGTGAGGTTGAGCTCCTCGGCCGCCACGGTCGTGCTGCGCGTGCGGAGCAGCGACTCGAAGACGAGCAGCAGATTCAGATCGAGCGAGCGTAGGTTCATCCCCTGCCGTGCATCCATGCCAGAACGGTGACGCGACGCATTGTAGGCAACCTCGCGCGTTGTGCGCATTGCGGGAAACCCCCGCCAGCGTCGCGGCGCGTTCGTGGTATTTGCGTGCGCGTTGCCTGTTTTTTCAGTACCCGCTCGCGGTGACGGCGGCGCGCAGGCGCGCGATCACTTCGAGCACTTCGGGGCGTTTCTCGCGCTTGGACGTCACGATGTTGTAGCGCAGCGGACACTCGACTTCCACATCGGACACCCGCACAAGCCGGCTTCGCGTGAGCCACGCGTCGGCGAGCGGCGTGCGGGCCAAGGCGATCCCCAGCCCGGCCTCGGCCGCAGCAAGCACCACGGTGTAATCTTCGAAGCGCCGGTCGCGTGCACGCGGGCGTAGCGTGACGCCCTGCGCCGCACACCAAGCACGCCACCCCGTGAGGTCGGAGTCATGTAATAACGGGAATGCCAGCAGGTCAGCCGCACGCTTGCCCTTGAGGCGCGCCGCAATCTCGGGCGATGCCAACGGGTAGAGCGTCTCGGGCAGCAACGGCTCCCAATCGACGTTGGCCCATGCGCCACGCCCGTAGCGAATGGCAACGTCCACTTCGCCCGCCCCTACGTCGGCGTTGCGATGCTCGGTGGTCACCTGAATGTCGATGAACGGTTTGCCCTTTTCGAGCGAGCCCAGACGGTCGAGCAACCACAGCTTGGCGAACGACGGCACGACGCTAAGCCGGACTGCCGGGGCCTTGCGTGACTGATGCCATTGATCGGCCGCAGCATCGATCACGTCGAAGGCATGTTCGACACGGCCAAGAAATCGCTGGCCGTCACACGTCAGGCTCACCCCGCGCGCGTGCCGCTCGAAGAGCATGCAACCGAGCCAGTTTTCAACCGCGCTCACTCGCCGGCTGATCGCGCCGTGCGTGAGGCCGCTCGCGTCAGCGGCTGCGCTGAACGAACCGTGCCGCGCAACGAGGCAGACGGTTTCGAGATTGGCCAACGGTGGACGGGCGCGCGGCGTTACGTTCATGGGGGAGGTTCGTAGATGTGAATCTGGCTCACAGCTTGCTATCGAATAGTGCAGTAGCTTATCACCCCGTGGGTACGGCAACATAGACGCTTGCAGGGAATGTTTGTCTTGCGAAATTCGCCGTCGCGTCCGATTGCAACCGGTCGCGCGACGGCCATCTCTTCCGTCAGGAGTCCATCGTGTCAGCCGCCCCGATCACCCCCTTCATCCTTTACGCAGACGCACAGTTCACCAGCCCCTACGCCTTGTCGGTCTTCGTCACATTGCGCGAAAAGGGTCTGCCGTTCGAGCTGCGCACCGTCGATCTCGCGCTCGGGGCCAATCACGAAAGCGGGTTTGCCGACCTGTCGATCACGCGACGCGTACCCACGCTGGTCCACGGCGACTTCACGCTGTCGGAATCGTCGGCCATCACCGAGTATCTGGAAACGATCTCGCCCGCCGTCGCCGTGTATCCGGCGGACGTGCGCGAACTCGCCCGCGCCCGTCAGGTGCAGGCGTGGTTGCGCAGCGATCTGGCGGTGTTGCGTCAGGAGCGTTCGACGGAGTTCATTTATTACGGCCCGACGGACCAGCCGCTCTCGGACGCCGGCTATGCCGCCGCGAGCAAGCTCATCGCCATTGCGCAGAGCCTGCTGCCCGACGGCCGGATGTCGCTGTTCGACAAGTGGTGCATTGCCGACGTGGATCTCGCACTGATGCTCAACCGGCTGGTCTACAACGACGATGTGGTGCCGAGCGAGTTGGCCGAGTACGCCCGCCTTCAGTTCACCCGGCCGGCCGTGCAGGAATGGATTGCGATGTCGCGTCCGCCGCGTCCGGGCGATGAGGGGTACGTGGCCGACAAGGCAGCCTGATTTGGGCTAGCAGCGATTAGTGGCCGACGGCCGGCGCTCAGGCCGCGTCCATCGACAGGCGCTGCCCGTGGATGTTGATGTGGAACAGCACGAGCAGGCGGTGCGGGCAGTCGTCGCGAACGGCGACGCTGGCACCGCCTTGCTCGACATTCTGCGTGGCGTGATGACTGTTGAGCGCCGCTTGAAATGCGACACCAGCGAGCGAGCGAGCCGCGAAAATCAGCAGCACGAGCGAGCCTGCCATCGACAGGCGGAAGTCAGTGGTGCCGAAGATGGTTTGCGGCACGTCGAACACCAGCATGGCAATCACTACGCAGGCATCGATGCAGGTGGCTCCCAGCGAAGCCACGAGCAGATAGGCGCGCAACATCCGAATCGTTGACGATTGCATGTGTCTCCTCTCCCATTGCTCACATCAGGCAGCAGCACTTGATGGCGCTCACTGCCCGGAAGTGCCCGAAAGTGCTCGCCAGTCCGCGCAGATGCCCTGCGTGTCTTGCGGCACTTCAAGCATGATCCGCTCCTGATGTTAAATGTCGAGCGTCGTCCGGCCTGTGACCGAAACGTTTTTTTACACACTGTTACCGTACGTCGTTACCGTCTCATGTTAGACGGCCCTTCGGCAACGATCCGCTAAATTTCGCGATTTTCTTGCGAATAACCACCAAATTGCGACAGTTTCCAGCGTCTGACTGGCGCGAAGCCCGCCGAGACGCGCCGGACGGTGAATTCAGTCGACAGGCAGGCCCCGAAAGGGGGAAAATATCGCCACCTTGCCGTTAACGTTAACGGCATAGACGACCAAGCCAACTCTGCCGAGACACTGAAGAAACATGAGCGCTGACAACCAACTGCGTTTTGTCGTGGAGCCGCACGCCAACCCTACCCCCGCCGACCAGATCGCCGCCAAGCTGGCCAACCCGGTGTTCGGCCGTGTATTTACCGATCACATGGTCACGATCCGCTGGACCGAAGGCACGGGCTGGCATGACGCCAAGGTCGAAGCGCGCCGTCCGTTCGAGATCGATCCGGCTTGCGCCGTGTTGCACTATGCGCAGGAAATCTTCGAAGGCATGAAGGCCTATCGCGGCGAAGACGGCAAGATTTCGCTGTTCCGCCCGCAGGCAAACGCCAAGCGTTTCCGCGATTCTGCCCAGCGCATGTCGATGGCCGAACTGCCGGAAGCCGTGTTCCTGGAAGCCGTGGAAAAGCTGGTCGACATCGACCGCGCATGGATCCCGGGCACCGAAGGCAGCAGCCTGTATATCCGCCCGTTCATGTTTGCCTCGGAGAGCTTCCTTGGCGTGCGCGCGTCGCATGAGTACATCTTCTGCGTGATCGCCTGCCCGGTCGGCCCGTACTTCAAGCCCGGCAAGTCGGCTGTGACCGTGTGGGTGTCTGACCAGTACACGCGTGCAGCCCCCGGCGGCACCGGTGCAGCCAAGTGCGGCGGCAACTATGCTGCCAGCCTGATCGCCCAGACCGAAGCCAGCGGCAAGGGTTGCGATCAGGTCGTGTTCCTCGACGCAGCCGAGCATCGCTGGATCGAAGAGTTGGGCGGCATGAACGTGTTCTTCGTGATGGACGACGGTTCGCTGCAAACGCCGCCGCTCTCCGGCACGATTCTGCCGGGCATCACGCGCGCCTCGATCATTGAACTGGCTCGCCGCAACGGCATGACCGTCAACGAAGCGCCGTACGAATTCGCGCAATGGCAGGCTGACGCCGCCAGCGGCCGCGTGAAGGAAACCTTCGCGTGCGGCACGGCAGCGGTGGTGACGGCCATTGGCCAGATCAAGCATGCCAAGGGCGAGTTCAACATCGGCGACGGTGGCGAAGGCCCGGTGACCAAGCGCATTCGTGACGAACTCACGGGCATTCAGCGTGGCAAAGTGGCCGATCCGCTCGGCTGGGTGCACCACGTTGCCTGATCGCGCGTTATAGGGTGATCGCGATATTGGCGTGATAGATTCAACTGACGTTCAAACATAACAGGCAGTCAAGCTGCGCGTCGCCAGAGACAGCGACGCGGGAAAGTACCGGCGGCGCGTTACGACACCAGGAGAGTCGGACGCGCCGTCTTGTTGTTCCTGACTTTAAGATCATGAAACACGAATCGGGCGCCGTATCTGGCGTCATGGCGGCCACCGACACAATCGGCGTGCCGCACTCCGTGCTTGAAGACATCTACGCGATGATCATCGGCATGGCATTTGTGGTGGTCGGTCTGGTGCTGCTCAAGGCTGCCGGGTTAGTCACCGGCGGCGTGGCAGGCATCGCGCTGCTCGCCTCTTATATTTTTCCGCTACCGGTGGGCACCATCTTTACGCTGGTGAACATTCCGTTCTTCCTGTTCGCGTACTTCACGATGGGGCCCGGCTTCGCGCTCAAGTCGACGATCGCGAGCTTCGGCATCACCTTCGCCCTCGCGGCCATGCCGCAGACCCTGCACGTCGCGTTCGTCAATCCGCTGTTTGCCGCGTTTGTCGGCGGCACGCTGTGCGGCATGGGCATCCTCGCGCTGGCACGTCATGGCGCAGGTGTGGGCGGCACCGGCATCGTCACGCTCTGGCTGCAACGCCGGCGCGGCATTAACGCGGGCATCTCGCAGGTGTGCATCGATGCCACGATCCTGCTGGTTTCCACCGCCACGATTCCGCTCGGACGCGTGGGCTGGTCGGCGCTGTCGGCCGTTGCCATGAGCGCCATGGTCGTGGCGTGGCATCGCCCGGGCCGCTATACCGGACGGTAAGCACTCGCTTGGGTCAGCAGCCATTGGCGGAATACCGTCAGTGGCTGACCATGCGTGAGTTCCGTCGGATAGACGAGGTAGTAGGCCGATTCGGCCACGCTTTTCACCTCGAACGGAATCGTGAGGTCCAGCGCCCCTAGCTGCGCTTCGACGAAGAACTTCGGCACCAGCGCGATTCCCAATCCGGCCGCAGCACCTGCGATCAGCATCGTATGCAGCTCGTAGCGCAGCCCCTGCACCGTGCGGTTGTCTTCAATGTGCTGCTCGGCAAACCAGCGCGTCCACGCCGAGGGACGCGTGGTCGAGTGCAGCAGCGGGTATTGCAGCAGATCCGCTGCCGTATCGACCGGCCCCCGCAGCAATGACGGGCGGCACACCGGCACCACCTCTTCCCCGAACAAATAGTCCGACGACGTGCCCGGCCAAGTTGGCTGGCCGAAGTGAATGGCCGCCTCGAAGTGCGTCTCGTCAAACGTGAACAGGTCCGTATGCACGCCCATGTTCACGCGCACGTCCGGGTGGCGCTCGTTGAAGTCTTTCATGCGCGGAATCAACCACTCCGAGGCGAACGTCGGCAGCACCGCCAGCTCCAGATAGCCCCCGCCACTGCCGTGCGCCATGATCGACAGCGTGTCGCGGTCGAGTTGCTCCAGCGTACGGCGCACCTGCGTGCTGTACAGACGCCCGGCGCGCGTGAGCACCACGCGTTGCTTCGCCCGGACGAACAGGCGCACGCCGAGTTGGGTCTCCAGCGTGGCGATCTGCCGGGACACCGCACTTTCCGTCAGAAACAGCTCGCGGGCCGCGTGGGTAAAGCTTTCGTGGCGCGCGGCGGCCTCGAAAGCCAGCAGCGCGCCCGTGCTTGGGGTTCTGAACTTGCGCATGTTGATTCCAAAAACGCATCAAGTGGCAATTTTATCTCGCTTTACGCGCGTGTCATCCCTTTCAATAATGCTGTCACTGCAAGAAGGCGCGAGGTGACACTCCCACGCGCCTGCCCCGACACCCTGCGGCGTTGCCTGACATCAAAAAAGCGACAGCGCCCCACCCTGCGAGACATTCCGATGCGCAATGCCAATGTGCAGTCGTTGCTGGTTTCCCTGCTGGGAGAAGCGCGTACCGACGCGCTTTTCGCCACGCTCAACTCGCCGTCGATTCTGGCGGTGTACGAGCCGGGTCAGGTCACCCGTGCCGAACTGGCGCAGGCCATGAACATGGCCTTGTTCGAGGGCTTGCTGGCGCGCTCGCAAAACGGCCGCACCTACACCGAAGAAACCATCGGCAATGGCGGCAGCGTCTATCTCGACCATGGCGCGTTGCGCACCGTGCGTTGGGCCAGCAATGGCGCGTTGCCGCCGGGCGAAGCCGCATTCACGCGAATTCTGCGTCCGCTCGGCTTCCGCCCGAACGGCCGTTACCCGCTGGACCGGCTGGGCATGACCGGCCGCGCCTACGCCCATGAAGATGCACCCGAAGAGATTTCGCAGTTCTTCGTAAGCGAGTTGCACCCTGAGCGTTTCTCCGAGGGGTTCCAGCAAGCCGTCTCGAACGTCGTGGGCACGTCGAAAGACCCGCTGACGCCGGCCGCCGTCGGCCAACTGTGGGAATTGGAACGCGACGGCACCCTGCCGCTCGAAACGGCGCAAGCCTTGCTGCCCGTCATCGTGGGCGCGTTTGCGCGTCAGCATGACGTGCCGGGCGAGGCCGATTACGATGCGTTGCTGGCCGAGTCGGCCGAGATGGCGTGGATTGCCACCGAGGGCAACGCCTTCAACCATGCGACCGACCGTGTCGACGACGTCTTCGCGCTGTCCGATGCTGAAAAGGCGAAGGGCCGTCCGATGAAGCCGGAAGTCGAGCGTTCGCGCTCGGGCCGAGTGTTCCAGACGGCGTATCGTGCCGACGTAGTGCGCCGCGAATTCCGTGCGGCCAACGGCGAGATCGTCACGCGCGACGTGCCGGGCTCGTTCTACGAATTCATCACCCGTCGTCGTGAGTACGACAACACCAAGCATTGCTGGAAGATCGACCTGCGTTTCGACGCGGGGAATGCGCAGGGCATCTTCAAGATGACCGCCAACGCCAAATGACCGTGCGGCGCGGCATACGCGTCGCGACGGGCGCACAATAAGCCCGTCTGACGCCCGCCGCGTCCATTGCCTGCTACCACCGGATTACATAGGGATCTCAACGTGAACGCCACCTCCATCCTCAACGAACTGGGTATTGCCAAGCTGGCCGAGACCGGCGACATCGCCGTGCATTCGCCGATCGACGGCGCCCTCATCGGTCGCGTGGCCAGCGCCAGCGTGAGTGACGCGCAAGCCGCGCTCGCCCGCGCCCATACCGCATTCACCGCCTGGCGCAACGTACCGGCCCCGCGCCGCGGCGAACTGGTCCGTCTGCTCGGCGAAAAGCTGCGCGAGCGCAAGCAGGCGCTTGGCGCGCTGGTCACGCTCGAAGCGGGCAAGATCCTGCAAGAGGGTCTGGGCGAAGTGCAGGAAATGATCGACATCTGCGACTTCGCCGTCGGCCTGTCGCGTCAGTTGTACGGTCTGACCATCGCTTCCGAGCGTCCGGGCCACCGCATGGCTGAAACGTGGCATCCGCTGGGCGTGTGCACCGTCATTTCCGCCTTCAACTTCCCTGTGGCCGTGTGGTCGTGGAATGCTGCGCTGGCCCTCGTGTGCGGCAATGCCGTCGTGTGGAAGCCGTCGGAGAAGACCCCGTTGACCGCGCTGGCCGTCAACAAGTTGATGGAAGAAGTCATTGCCGAGTTCGGCGACGCCCCGGAAGGCTTGACCGCACTGATCATCGGCGGTCGCGACGTGGGTGAAGCGCTCGTGGCCGATCCGCGTTCCGCCATCGTGAGCGCGACCGGCAGCACTGAGATGGGCCGCAAGGTCGGCGTAGAAGTCGCACGCCGCTTCGGCCGTTCGATTCTCGAACTGGGCGGCAACAACGCTGGCATCGTGACCGGCAGCGCCGATATGGAATTGGCCTTGCGCGGCATCGTCTTCTCCGCCGTGGGTACGGCAGGTCAGCGTTGCACCACGCTGCGCCGTCTGTTCGTGCATGAGAGCGTGTACGACAAGACCGTCGATCGCCTGAAGAGCCTGTACGGCAAGGTGTCGATTGGCAACCCGCTCGAGCGTGGCACGCTGATGGGCCCGCTGATTGACGAAGGTGCTTTCCAGCGCATGCAGGGCGCGCTCGACATGGCACGTGCGCAGGGTGGCAAGGTGACTGGCGGCGAGCGTCATGCCGTGGCGGGTGCCGACAAGGGCTTCTACGTGAAACCGGCCATCGTCGAGATGTCGTCGCAGACCGACGTCGTGCTGACCGAAACCTTCGCGCCGATTCTGTACGTGCTCAAGTACAGCGATTTCAACGAAGCCATCGATGGCAACAATGCGTCGTCGCATGGTTTGTCGTCGTGCGTGTTCACGACCGACTTGCGCGAGGCTGAGCGCTTCACGTCGTCGGCGGGTAGCGATTGCGGCATTGCCAACGTCAACATTGGCCCGAGCGGCGCAGAAATTGGCGGCGCGTTCGGTGGCGAGAAAGAAACCGGCGGCGGTCGCGAGTCGGGTTCCGATGCATGGAAGGGTTACATGCGCCGTGCCACCAACACCGTCAACTACTCTTCCGCCCTGCCGCTCGCGCAAGGCATCGACTTCTCGATCGAGTGATATCGCATTAAGGCTCGCCCGGCACCATGGACTCGCACGAGCCATCTGCCGGGTGCACCGCGAATCTTGTAAGCGCCTGCCCGCCGCTGTTGGCGGGTAGCGTTTGCCACCTCCCGAATCCCATTCTCGCGTCACGCGTTCTGCACGCGCCACGCTCCCCACGCTTTCGATAGCGAGGCCCACATGTACGCCTTCACTTCTCCGTTTGCCAATCCGGCGGGCTCGCCCATTCGCGAGCTGTTCAAGTACTTGTCCGAGCCGGGCATGATTTCCTTCGCGGGCGGCTATCCGGCCAGCGATCTGTTCGACGTCGAAGGGTTGGCGGCAGCGCAGGCGCGTGCCTTCGCGCAGCCGACGCGTTGCCTGCAATATGGACCGACCGACGGTTTGGCCGAACTCAAGACCCAGATCATCGCGTTGATGGCGACGCGTGGTGCGCGTTGCGCGAGCGACGAGTTGTTGGTCACAACCGGTTCGCAGCAAGGGCTGGATTTGCTGCTGCGCGTACTGGTAGCGCCGGGTGATGTGGTGGTGACCGAGCAGCCGGCGTATCCGGCGACATTGCAGGCGTTGCGGCTTCAGCAGGCGCAGGTCGTGACCGTGCCGGTCGATGCACAGGGTCTGGACGTCGACTATCTCGAAGCGCTACTGCGTGACGGAAAGATTGCCACGCCGAAGCTGCTGTACACCGTGCCCACGTTTGCCAACCCCACGGGCGCGACGCTTTCGCGCGAACGGCGTGTGGCGTTGTTGAAGCTGGCGGCGGAATATCGCTTCATCGTGGTCGAGGACGATCCGTATGGTGATTTGCGGTTTGCGGGCGAGGCACTCCCCACGTTGTTGGAACTGACGGACGAGGTGCCGGGTTCACGCGAATGGCTGGTGCACTTTTCGAGCTTGTCGAAAATCGTGGCACCGGGGTTGCGGGTGGGTTGGACGATAGCGCCGCCGGAGATTGCGCGGCGATGTGTGGTGGCGAAGCAGACGGTGGATCTGTGCAGCGTGCCGTGGACGCAGGCGGTAGCGGCGGAGTATTTGGCCGACGGTGCACTAGAGCGGCATTTGCCGAGCATCAAGCTGGCGTACAAGCGCAAGTGTGATGCGATGTGCGAGGCGCTGGGGACGTTGTTGGGTGACGAGATCCAGTTCCATGCACCGGAGGGTGGGATGTTCGTGTGGGCGCGACTGGCGGCGGTAAAGACGAGCGAGTTGTTGCCCCATGCCATCGCAGAGAAAGTGTTGTTCGTCCCGGGCACGGCGTTCTACGCAGAAGATGCCGATGCGGCGTCGTTGCGTTTGTCGTTCGCGGCACCGGGTGTGGATGCCATCGAAGAAGGGGTAAAGCGTTTGCAGCGGGCGATGCAAGCCGTGGGGGAGAAGTAGGAATAAGGCAAGTGCACCAAGGGTTGCAACGAATCGTGGGAGTGGAAACGAGTCGGCGGCGCATCCGAGCATTTGCTGATGCGAAGTGACGCAAATGGTCGGATGTGGCGACGACCGACCGGGAGCGCGAGCCTGCGGGGCGGGAAGCGATGCCTGGGTGGCGAGACGTAGGGATGGGTTGCGACGAAAAGGTGGTGGATGACGAGCCGTCGGTGCGCTACCCGTTTTCCAAAGCGAATTACGTGGAGCGACGAAAACGGGTGGCGTGCCGGCGGCCGACCACAGGAGTGGATAGCAGGTCCGCGCCGGAACAGACCGACGCGGTGTGAGCCATTCACAAACTACGGTAAATCAAAGCTTCACACAGACATTCCGAAGTTCGGTGTAGAACTCAAGCGAGTGCACGCCGCCTTCGCGTCCGATGCCGGATTGTTTCGCGCCACCGAAGGCGGTGCGGAGGTCACGCAGGAACCATGCATTGATCCAGCACACGCCCACTTCCAGCGCAGCGCCCATGCGATGCGCCCGGCTGACGTCCGTCGTCCAGACCGTGGCAGCAAGGCCGTAAGGTGTCGCGTTCGCCATCGCGACGACTTCGTCTTCCGTATCGAACGGTGCGATATGGCAGCACGGTCCGAAGATTTCTTCGCGGATCACTGAGGCAGTTTCGGGCAGTCCGGTCCAGATCGTGGGCTGCACCCAAGCGCCGTCTTTCATTGCAGCGGGCATATCGGGCACGCCGCCACCGGTCACCACCGTCGCGCCTTCCTCGCGGGCTTTCGCATAGTAGGACAACACCTTCTCGCGATGCACCTGCGAGACGAGCGGGCCGAAATTAGTCCCTTCCGCGTACGGATCACCGATCTTCAGCGATTCCGCACGTTCCTTCAGCGCGGCCACGAAGCGATCGAAAATCGGCCGCTGCACGTAGACGCGTTCCGTCCCCAGACAGACCTGTCCGCTGTTGTCGAAGCTTGAGCGCGTGATACCCGCCACCGCCTTATCGAAGTCCGCGTCGGCAAACACAATGCCCGGATTCTTGCCGCCCAGTTCGAACGACACCGGACGCACGCCATTCGCCGCGGCCTTCATAATCGCTTCGCCCGTACGAGTTTCGCCCGTGAAGGTGATGCCATTCACTCCCGGATGCTCCGTCAGGAATGCCCCTGCCGACTCCGGACCAAAGCCGTGCACCACGTTGTAGACCCCCGCCGGCACCCCGACTTCGTTCATCACTTCGCCCAGCAGCGTGGCCGTCGCGGGCGTTTCCTCCGACGGCTTCACCACTACCGTGTTGCCGAAGGCCAGCGCCGGGCCAACCTTCCACGTCATCAACAGCAGCGGCAGATTCCACGGACACACCACCGCGATCACGCCGCGCGGTGTGCGCACGCCATAGTTCAGCGCGTTGCCGCCATCCGGCGTCACCATCGCGAACGACTCCGTCGGCACGTTCTTGATCATGTCCGCGAACACCTTGAAGTTCGCGGCGCCGCGCGGAATGTCCAGATGGCTCGCCAGACCGTGCGGCTTGCCCGTATCCGCAATTTCAGCGGCCAGAAAGTCGTCGAAACGGCGGTTGATTCCGTCCGCCACGCCGTGCAGCAGTTCCACCCGCTGGGCCACCGTCATCTTTCCCCACGGGCCTTGCAGCGCGGCGCGCGCCGCACGCACGGCGGCGTCTACCTCCGTACGGCCGGCCTCATGCACCCGGCCGATCAGGCTGTTGTCCACCGGGTTGCGGTTCTCGAACGTGCGGGCGCTCGACACCCACTCGCCGTTGATGAAGTTCTGAAAGTCTTTCATGTCTCGCTCTCGATTTATCTGGGAATGACCGCCATCGGACGTGCCGATGCGACATGGCCACACGATAAATCGCACCTCGGACCCTCGTCAATATTTTCTCGAGAATTTTTATTTATCTCGATTATTCTGTCGTTTTGCGACAATTTTCATCAAACTGCCTATAATCGCGAAACTCGATCAAACCCGCGATCACCGACAGCCCCATGCTTAGTAACGCCACGTCCGCCACCTCGCCCACCCAAACCGCCGACGCCACACTCGCGCAAAGCGCTTACCTGCGCCTGCGCAGCGACATCGTCGACGGTGTGCTGATGCCGGGCGAGAAGCTGCGGGTCGAGCATCTGAAGGATCGGTATGCGGTGGGCGCGGGCACCCTGCGCGAAGCGCTGGCGCTGCTGGTCGCCGATGCGCTCGTGGTGCAACAAGGGCATCGGGGGTTTCGAGTGACGCCGATCTCGCTAGCCGACTTCATCGACATCACCGAGACTCGCGTGCAGTTGGAGACGGAGGCATTGCGCCAGTCCATCACGCTGGGCGACGACACGTGGGAAGCCAATCTGACAAGTGCGTTTCACCTGCTCACGCTGGCAGAAGAACGATTGGCAAGTGGTGCAGTGGGCGGAAGTACCGGCGCAGAGGCCTTCGCGCAATGGGAAGAACGCAATCGCGCGTTCCATGAAGTGCTGATCGCCGCGTGTCCGTCACGCTGGCTGCATCACTTTCTCTCGATTCTGTACCGGCAGTCCGAGCGCTACCGCCGCCTGTCCATCACGCACCAGCCCGTGCCGCGCGACGTGCATGAAGAACATCAGGCGATCTTCGATGCGTGTCTCGCACGCGATGCTGCCAAGGCGTCCGAATACCTCGCCGCCCACATCCGCAAGACGCTCGAAGCGGTGCGAGAACTACCGGACGCCGTGATCAACGCGGCAAACTCTCCCGCACAATCTGCGCGAAATATTTCGCCCCTAGCGGCAGAATCGCGTCGTTGAAGTCGTAGCAGGCGTTGTGTAGCGGTATCGCGCCGGGTTCATCGCGTGTGCCGTTGCCAATGAACGCGAAGTTGCCCGGCAGATGTTGCAGGAACACCCCGAAGTCTTCCGCCGCCATCACGGGCGCGATGTTCGCCTCGACCATCGCGTCGCCCGCCACCGCGCGCGCGGCGCGCACCGCAACGCCAGTGTTCGCGTCCCAGTTCATCGTCGGCGCAAACTCGTGCGTGTACTCGAACTCGCACTGCGCACCGTGCATCGCACAGATCCCCATGCAGATGTCACGCATGCGAGTCTCCAACAAACGCTGCACGTCGGGCGTGTAGCTGCGTGTGTCGCCCTTGATCACGACGTTCGTCGGAATCGCATTGCGAATGCCGTCGGTAGTGAATTCCGTACACGACACCACCGCCGACTCGCCCGGGTCCACGCTACGCGACACCACCGTTTGCAGCGCCACCACGATCTCAGCGCCGATCACCAGCGGATCGATCCCCATGTGCGGCCGCGCTGCGTGAGTGCCCTTGCCGCGAATCCGGATGACGAAGTTGTCTTCACTCGCCATGATGCCGCCCACGCGCGTGGCGATCTGCCCCGCCGGGATACCCGGCATGTTGTGAACCCCGTAAATCGCATCGATGGGAAAGCGCGTCAGCAGCCCGTCGGCAATCATGGCCTTCGCGCCACGGCCATGTTCCTCGGCCGGCTGAAAAATAAAGCGCACCGTGCCGTTGAAGTCACGCGATTCACATAGCAACTTCGCGGCACCCAGCACCATCGACATATGGCCGTCGTGTCCGCAAGCGTGCATCTTGCCCGCCACCTGCGACGCGTGATCACGCCCGGGCGCCTGCTCAGTGATGAGCAACGCGTCCATATCCGCGCGAATGCCGATGGCCCCCGGCCCATCGCCTACCGTGAGACTCGCCACGACACCCGTGCCGCCGATGCCGCGCTGCACGTCCAGCCCGAAGCTTTCCAGAATCGTGGCCACCGTTTGCGACGTTCTGAGTTCTTCGAAACCCGTCTCAGGGAGACGATGGAACGCATGCCGCCAGTCGGTCAGTGCCTTCGCGAAATAGGTGTCCTGCGTCATCTTCGGTCTCTCACAATGTCAAAGTGCGGGTGCTGATGCGGTCGCGGTTAGCGGTGAAAGCGGCGATTTAGCGCGACAACCACGCGCGCTGACGCGTCAACACCTCGTCCGCCGTCTCGCCCACCAGTTCTGCATAGACCGACGGTGCCGTAGCACCCTCAGTGTTGATCAGCAACACTCGCGAAGCATCATTCAGCCCGATCGCCGACGCCCACGCCGGTGACGCTGCCGCCGCCATCAACCCGGCCAGCCCTGCCACGCCCGACTCACCGGCAACAAACGGCACATCGTTTGCGCTGCCCTGCGCAAGACGCTGCATCGCATCAACGGCCTGCGCATCGGTCACCGTCATGAACGCATCGACGCACGGTTGCAGAAAACGCCACGCCAGCGGCGACGTCTCACCACAGGCTAACCCCGCCATCACCGAATCGACGGTGCCCGTCGCCTGCGCCGCTCGCCCCGCCATCGCGCTTTGATACAGACAATCGGCCTGCTCCGGTTCAACCACCACAAACGTCGGACGATTTGCGCCCCACTGCTCCCATAAGTAGCTGGCAACCCCTGCTGCCAGACCACCCACACCGCCTTGAAGAAAGACATGCGTGACTGGCGGCACTTCATCCGCATGCTGCGAATTTTCACGCCCCAGCGTCTCGACAACCTCAGCAGCGATGGTGCCATAGCCTTGCATCACATCACGTGGGATCTCGTCGTAGCCGTCGTAAGACGTGTCCGAAACCACGTGCCAGCCATTGCGCTGTGCGAGCGCCGCCGCCTCGGTCACCGACGCATCGTAGTTGCCCGCGATGCGCACGATCTGCGCACCATAGGCAGCAATTGCTTGCTCGCGCTCATCGCTCACGTGCGCATGCAGCACGATCACGCAACGGCAACCGACACGCTTGGCCGCAGCCGCCAAGGCCCGGCCGTGATTCCCATCGGTCGCGCTGATCGCCGTGAAGCCCGCAAGCGCCTCGCGATGCGCACCGGCAAACAAGGTCGCCGCCGTGAAGCCCTTGCTCTCGAAGGTCCGCAGAATCAATCGCACGAGGGCAATCGGCGCACCCAGCGCTTTAAAGCTCCCAAGCGCCGAGCGCAACGCTTCATCCTTCACCCGCACGCTTTGCACGCCCAGCGACGACGCAAGATCGGGCAATTCGCGCAACGGTGTGCTGCCCGCGTGCAGACCGTCCCATTGCATGAGCCATTCGCGGCTTTGGCTCGCACGGGCGATGCTCATGATGGTCTGAAGTTCGGCGGGATACGACGAGCGCGACGCCCGAGGATTCACGTAAAGCATGGGGGGACTCCGGAATTTCAATAGTGGGGGCAGCGATGCAAAGCCTTGGTGCGACGCTCGCTCAACCGAGCGACAAGACACCCAGCCGTTGCGCGACCACGTCGAGCAGCACCTCGGCCCCGCTGACCAGTTGTGCGTCGTCGGTATGCTCGCGCGGGTTGTGGCTGATGCCGCCGCGGCTGGGCACGAAGATCATCGCGGCGGGGGCGATGCGCGAAATCATCTGCGCGTCGTGACCCGCGCCCGAGGTCATCCGCCTGTACGACAGGCCCCGCTTCTCGGTGCAGGCGGCGATGACATCCGCGAGTGCCGCGTCGAACACGACAGGCGAGAAGCGCGCGAAACGCTCCGTCGTGACACGCACACCTTCCTCCTGAGCGATCTGCGTCAGGAACTCGGCCAGCCGCGCCTCGCCTGCGGCCAGACGCTGCTCGTCAGGGTCTCGCATATCCACCGTGAACACGGCCTTGCGCGAGATCACATTGATCACGCCCGGCGACAATTGCATCGTGCCGACCGTGGCAAGCGTCGTGCCCGAGTCGCGTGCGATGCGGCGCAATTCCGTCACCACGGCTGCTGCCACGTACCCGGCGTCGTGCCGCAGATGCGTGGGCGTCGTACCCGCGTGATTGGCATTACCGTCAATGGTGATCTGCTGCCACGAGATGCCTTGCAGGTTTTCCACCACGCCGATGGCCAGACCTTCCGCTTCCAGAATCGGGCCCTGCTCGATGTGAAGTTCGAGATATTCATGCGGCACCAGCGTGCCCGGTGCCATGTCACCGGCGTAGCCGATGCGCGCCAACTCGTCGCCCAGCCTCGCGCCATCGGTGCCAATCGCGTCCAGCGCTTCGTCGAGCGAGAACCCGCCCGCGTGAACGAGCGAACCCATCATGTCGGGGTGGAAACGCGCGCCTTCCTCATTGGTGAACGCCACCACCGTGATGGGACGCGACGGCACAATGCCCGCCTCGCGGAACGCCCGGACGACGGCCAGTCCGCCGAGCACACCGTAGCAGCCGTCGAGCGCACCGGCATTGACGACCGTGTCGATATGCGAGCCCATCATGAGCGGGCGCAGCGCCTTGCCCTCGGCATCTGTCGCTTCGGACGGCAACGTGCCGAAGATGTTGCCGATGCGGTCGACCTGAATGTCGAGATCGAGCTCGCGCATCCACGCGACGACCTGATCGCGGCCCGCCTTCTCGGCGTCGGTGAGCGCCACACGGGTGCGGCCGCCGTTGACGGGATCGGCACCGATCTCACCCAGTGCGCGCAGTTGTTGCAGCAACACCGGCCCGTTAAGACGGAGTGGGGAAATCAGGGAGGTCGCGGAATCGGTGAAGGAAGTGCGTTCGTTGTCGGACATGAGACGGTGGTGGTGTGGTCCTGCGTGTGACGTGAGCACCGCGATAACGCGCCCTGTGCAGGTGGCGAGTTACCGCTGGCGGAGTATCATCGGATGCCCTGAATAATATTCCGGACCACGCGTACGATTCGCGCGTTTTTGCGTATCCAATCGAATTTTTATTGCGCACCATGCCCCTCGACAGCTACGACATCGCCCTGCTCGCCGCGATTCAGCAAGACGCGACGACGCCGCAGCATGCCCTCGGCGCACAAGTGAATCTGTCGTCCGCCGCCGTCAATCGCCGATTGAAGAAGCTCGCCGACGAGGGCGTGACGCGAAAGACCGTGTCGTTGATCGACCCGGCGCGCGTGGGCTATCCGCTCACGATCATCACCGAGATCGAAGTCGAGAACGAGCGGCTCGACCTGCTCGATGCCATGCGGCGCAGCTTTCTCGCGTGCCCGCAGGTGCAGCAGTGCTACTACGTGGCCGGCGAGTGCGACTTCGTGGTCATCATGGTCGTGCAGGACATGGCGCAGTACACCGAACTCACGCGTGCGCTCTTCTTCGAGACCAACAACGTGAAACGCTTCAAGACGCTCGTGTCCATGAGCAACGTGAAGGTCGGTCTGGAAGTGCCGATGGACGGACTGAGCGGCTGAGCTCTCGCCATAACGCTTTCATTACATCAACGCATTTCCGCGCGAAGTTCGCGCACACCACGTCCCAGCTTGCGACGCAGCAACGTGCGCAACGTCGCCGAGTCGGCATAGCCCACTTCAGTCGCGATCGTCTCGAGATCGCAGCCGGTGGAGACGAGATGCTGAGCGCGTTCGATACGCAAATCCTGAAAGAACGCCAGCGGCGACTTACCGAGTACCGCCTCGGTACGGCGCTGCAACGTCCGCGGTCCGACGGCCAGCGCACGGGCCGCGTCCTGAAGCGAAAAACCCGCTGAGAGATGCTCGCGCGCCCAGCGCTCGAACTTCGCAATTAGCGGGTCGGCATTGGCCAAAAAATCGGGAATCACGTATCTGGCCTGCGACGAGCGCGTGTCAATCAGCATCAGACGCGCCACCAGCGCCGCCAACTCGGGGCTCGCCTGTCGCACCAGCCAGAGTGCCAGATCGAGGTGCCCCATCATCGCGCCCGCCGTCACGATCCGGTCGGACGCCACCAGCATTCTCGAATCGTCGAGATCGACCGCCGGATAGCGCTGCCGGAAAAACGGTGCCAACGACCACGTTGTCGTCGCCGTGCGTTGATTCAGCAGACCGGTCTCCGCGAGCAGGAACGTGCCGATACACGCGGCGGCGATGCCGCTACTCCCCACATCGTGCCAGCGCCGGATATGTCCGATAGCATCACGCACATCGGCGCGCACCAACGCTTCGGCCAGCGGGTCGGGTTGCTTGGTGTTGAGCGCCGGCACGACGACCCAGTCCGCGTGATGCAGGGCGTTCGCCGACGCCACTGACAACGAGAACCCCAGTGCCGTGCGAATGCTTCTGCGCACGCCCACGACATGGACGTCGAACGGTGGCGTCGGAAAACCCTGCATGGCCGCGAGTTCGTTCGCGGTGGAGAACGTATCCATCAATACCGTCAGCCCCGTGTCGAATACGCCGTCAAGGGCAAGAATGGCGAGCTTCATGTCGTAAATGACTCGAATAATGTCATTCCCGACTATAGTTTGCGCTGCCGTCCGGGTCTAGACTTTGTTGTGACGCAGCCCTTGCTGGCCGCCCATGAAAGACACGACACGAGACTAGCGAGCGCCCTTTATGAATGCTTCCCCGACATCCATCCTCGACACCATCGGCAACACCCCGTTGTTGCCGCTTCGGCATGTTGTGCCCGCCAACGGCGCACGCATCCTGCTGAAACTCGAAACGCAGAACCCGACCGGCAGCATGAAAGACCGCATGGCGCTGGCGATGATCGAAGCCCCCGAGTCCGATGGACGCCTGCCGCCCGGCGGTGCCGTCGTGGAGTACACCGGCGGCAGCACGGGCGTCTCGCTCGCGCTCATCTGTGCGGTGAAGAAACACCCGCTGCATATCGTGACGTCCGACGCGTTTTCCAAGGAAAAACTCGACCACATGCGGTTGCTCGGTGCCAGGCTCACGCTGATTCCGAGCGACAACGGCAAGCAGACGGCACGGCTGACGAAGGACATGATTCGTGAAGCCCATCGCATCGCAGACGAAACGGGCGCCTATCTCACGGCGCAGATGGAGAACACCGATCAGTTGCACGCGTACACGCTGATGGCCGACGAAATCTGGACGCAGACCGGTGGCCGTATCGATGGCTTCGTGCAGAGTGTGGGCACCGCCGCGTCGTTGCGCGGTATCGCCCAAGCGCTACGTCAGCGCGACGCGAACATTCGCATGGTGGCGGTAGAACCGGCAGAGTCGGCGGTGTTGTCGGGTGGCCCGTCTGGTGCGCACAAGATCGACGGTATTGGTGCGGGCTATGTGGTGCCGCTCTGGCGCGACGATATCGCCAACGACATCGAGCGCGTCACGACCGACGAAGCGAAAGCGATGGCGTTTCGACTGGCCGCCGAGGAGGGGCTGTTTTGTGGCACGTCCACGGGTGCGAATGTGACGGCAGCACTACGCCTTGCGGAGCGGCTCGGCCCCGGCGCGACCGTCGTCACCATCATGTGCGATACGGGCATGAAGTATCTGAAGACGTTTGCCGAGCACTTGACGCCATAAGCACTTGGGGCGCGACGGATCTTACTTACTGCGCGAGCGCGTGAAACGCTGCTCGGTAACCTCGGTGCCCCACTGCGCGCCCGTCGATTCGGAGGCCAGTTCGAAGCCGAACGATTCGTAGAGGTGGCGCGCAGCGTCCAGCCCCTTGAACGTCCACAGATAAGTCTCGCGAAAGCGCTCGTCGACGAACGGCATGGCCTGCGACATCAGTTGCCGTCCGATCCCCGTACCCCGCAGCGAATCGTCGACGATGAACCATCGCAAATGCGCCACGCCGGTGGTGAAATCGCCGTCGATGGCGAGCGACGCCAGCGTGCGGCCTTGCTCGACGCAAAGCCATATTGCCTTGCCCTCGACAGGCAACGCCCCGGCAAATTCCGCCAGTTCCGTGGCGACCCGCTTCTCAAAGAACGCGCCAAAGCCCCAGTGTTCCGCGTAAAACCGGGCGTGCAGGCTCGCGATGTCGCCGATGCAGCCGGGCACGTAGCCCTGCTTCACCGACGGCCCCTCGGCATGCATGCCCGTAGACTTCGCCACGTTGTCGACCGCCAGCGCATCGGCATACAGCGCCAGCGAACGAATCAACGCCTGTTGATCGGCTGGCACCAGACGCCGCAGCGCGTTGGAGACCTGATCGGTCGCAAACTGGTCGATTCGCTTGCGCAGCGCCTGCCCGGCTGGCGTCAGTTGCAACGCGAACGTCCGGGCGTCGTCCTTCGACGCCACACGGGTGACGAGACCGCAGGCTTCCAGCTTGGCAAGCTGGCGGCTGGTGTTCGACTTGTCGAGCCGCAGCAGTCCGCCCAGATCCTTCGCGCTCACGCCCGGATTTGCGCCGATCTCAATGACCGCATGGACCGCCGAGGGGGCCAGATCGCTGTCGGCCAGCGTCGTGCGCATGAAACCAAGCTCGCGCACCAGCTTGCGCGAAAACTCCCGCAGTTCGAGAATCGTGGCGTCTCGCGATCCAGCGTTCAGGTCGGTGATATCCATGGCACGGGGGGCAGATTGGCTGCATTAGTTGCGCTTCGCAACAATATAGTTGCATAGTGCAACTTATGCAAGGCGGAAATTTACCGGATCGCTAGCGCGATGCGCGCATTTGCGCCGTCGCGTTTGATGGAGAATTGTCGCGTTTTGTCGACACGCCGTCGCAACGCGCGAGAAGCCACTAAACTGCTGGCCGAAGCTGCCCTCTCTCCCCCCGTTCGTTGCCATCTCGAAAATGCCCACCAGGATCCTTCTCGTCGAAGACGACGCGCGCCTCTCAGCCCTGGTCGCCGGGTATCTGCAAAAGCATGGTTATCAGGTCGATACCGTGCTCGACGGGGGCCGCGCGGTGCAGGCGATCATCAAACGCCGCCCCGATCTGGTCATCCTCGACGTGAACCTGCCCGGTAAAGACGGGTTTCAGGTGTGCCGCGAAGCGCGCGAGCATTACGACGGTATCGTCATCATGGTGACCGCGCGCGACGAGGAGTTCGACGAAGTGCTCGGGCTGGAACTGGGTGCCGACGATTACGTGCACAAGCCAGTGCAGCCACGCGTGCTGCTCGCACGCATCAAGGCGCAACTGCGCCGTAACGTGCAACGGCCGTCATCGGCAGTGCAGCCGGAATCGATCACCTTCGGCAAGTTCAGGATCGACCGTGGCAACCGCACGGTGACGCTGCCCAACGGCACCACCCCCGACCTGACTTCGGCAGAGTTCGATCTGCTGTGGGCGTTGGCGCGCTCTGCCGGGCAGGTCGTCACGCGGGACGATCTGGTGCGGCAACTGCGCGGCGTCGAATTCGACGGGGTCGACCGCTCGGTCGACGGTGGCATTTACAAGCTGCGCCGCAAGCTGGGCGACGACACCACGCCGCCCCAGCGCATTCTGACCGTGCGCGGCAAGGGCTATCAGCTCAACAAGTCGGATTGGGATTGAGTCGTGCGGCACGTATGAAACCGCGCGCTGGCGCCGGGTTGTCCGACACGACACAGTAAGACGCCCGAAGACGCTCGACAACCCTCGAAGACATAACGCAACACCTCGCCGGGACAAACCATGCGTGGCCATCATTTCCAGCCTTACCGCTACTGCCGGCTCCGGTGGCAGCGCTTCCGGCGCTCGTGGACCGACACCCGGGCCGACCGGCGCCCCAGTTGGTCGCGTCTCTATGTGCGCACCTACACTCGCCTGCTGTGGTTGTGCCTGCTCGTGCTAGCTGTGCCAGCAGCACTCCTGCTGATCAATCTGCCCGCTGAATGGCTTCACGAGCACTTGCTGACGGCGCGGTTCCTGCTGCCGCTCGCTGTATCCACACTGGCGCTGCCCGCCATCGTCGCGTATCGGTGGATGCGCCCTGTCTGGGTCGATCTGGTGATGGTGCGCGAACGTGCCATCGACTTCAGCGGCGGACAATTTCATACCCGGGCGCGCGAATCCTATAGCGTGATCATTGGCCCGCTCGCACGGACGCTGAACGCGCTTGCCGAGCGCATGGAGAAGTTGATAGCCACGCAACGCGATCTGACTAACGGTATCTCGCACGAACTGCGCACGCCCTTGGCCCGGTTGCGATTTGCACTGGAAATCTTGCGTGATCCGTCGTCGCCCGCGGATGCGTGTCAACAAGCGCTCGAGAGCATCGATCAGGATGTGACGGAACTCGACGAACTGATCGACATGAGCCTGACGTTCGCGCGCCTCGAATACAGCTCGCTTCAATCGCACGTCGAAGCCACCTCGGTATCGAACTGGTTCACGGCGCAGGTGCGCGACGCCACGCTGCTCTACGCCGATCGCGAGATCACGCTCGACACCGACTGGGACACCTCGCAGCTGGTGGTGATGGACAAGCGCCTGATGTCTTACGCGATGCGCAATCTGCTGCGCAATGCCAGCCGCTACGCCACCTCGCGGATTGTCGTGGGGCTGCATTTGCGCCACGGCAATGTGGAAATCTATGTGGAAGACGACGGCCCCGGCATTCCGGAAAGCGAACGCAAGCGAATCTTCGATGCCTTCGTCCGTCTGGACCGCAGAACGGGCGGCTATGGTCTTGGCCTCGCCATCACCGAACAGGTCTTGCGTGCCCACAACGGGCGCGTTGTCGCGACCGATCCGGTCACGCTGGGCGGCGCGCGCTTCGAGATGAGCTGGCCGGCAGTGACGCGGTAGCGCCAAAGCGCTTGAGACACAAACCGCTCACGACGCGCTAAACCCGCCGTCGGCCGCCAAGACGTGCCCGACGACAAACGACGCCTCGTCCGACGCCAGCCACACGACCGCCTCGGCGACTTCCTCGGGCTGGCCCATCCGTCGTAGCGGCAGGCCGGCGGCGACAGCCAACATGTCGGCGATACCGGACGCCAGCATCATGTCGGTCACGACACGCCCCGGCGCGACGGCGTTGATACGAATGCCGCGAGGGGCGCATTCCATCGCCGCCGAGCGCATCAATGAAATCACGGCGGCCTTGGACGCCGAGTAAAGCGCCAGCCCCGGGTTCGGATTGCGCATGCCGCTGACCGACGCGTTGATGACGATGCGACCGCCACCCTGTTCTGCCATGACCGGAACCTGATACTTCAGACACAGGAAAACCGAACGGACATTGGCGTCGAACACGCACTCGTAGACCGAAGTGTCCTGCGCTTCGACCGGTGCCCGCCGTTCTTGAAAGCCCGCATTGTTGAACGCGACATCGAGGCGGCCGAACTGTGCAAGCGTGGTCTGGACCAGATTCGCCACGTCCTCCTCGCGCGTCACGTCGGTTGGCAAGTACAAGCCTTGTGCGCCAGCCGCACGGCATTCTGCAGCAACGGCTTCACCTTCGTGCGCACGTCGCCCCGCAATCACCACGGCGTCGGCACCTTCACGCGCCATCAGGAGCGCCGTCGCGCGGCCAATGCCGCTGCCGCCCCCGGTTACCAGCCCCACGCGACCGGCCATACGGCCACGGCGCGGCGTCGAATCTCGGGCTTGCGACGATGTTTCCATGGTGTCCCCTGAACGTTGCAACTTCTCAAACGAACCCTGTGGCGCCCATGGCGGAAATCGATGGCCGAAGACACAGATTAGTTGTATCGTACAACATTGTTTTCATAAATCAATCGAGAATCAAAAATGCCGGATGTCGACACCTTGCTGATCGATGCTATTCGAGCGGCGTCACGAAAGATGGTGCGTGAATTGGGATTCATGCGTACGACATTGGCCGGTACGGACTATTCGCCGTCAGCCGTCCACGCGATCATGGAAATCGGCACGCGCCATTCCATGACGGCGGCGGAACTCGCTGAATTCCTCAATCTCGAAAAATCCAGCATCAGCCGGATGGTTCGCAAATTGATCGAGGCTGGGGAATTGAAGGAAACCGTCAGTCGCGGCGATGCGCGCGCCAAGCTGCTGACGTTGACGCCGCGTGGCAAGCGGACATTGGCGTCAATCAACGACTATGGCCGGCAGCAAGTCACCAGCGCGTTGACACAATTGAGCGACGACCAGCAACAAGCCGTGGCCGCGGGTTTGACGGCGTATGCCCGCGCGCTGGAGGCGCATCGGGTTGGCGCGCCGGATAACGCGTGACGGCATTTCCCCGGGGCAAGGACTCGAAGGCTTCGGTGGCATACTGACGGACAGATTCGGTGTCCGCTCACTACTTGCCAAAGCTCAACTTGCCGATCAGAACAGCAACGCCATCCCGTCGTTCCATTACGGCCGTTATCGGCGCGTCGGTGCTTTGCGCCGCGTTCGCGACGCCGCTCGCGCTGGCCAAGACCGACGCCCCCATGACCGCAGCCCAGTCCGACCCGCGCACGCTCGGCTGGATGACCGGGTCTCCGCCGCCTGACGACAAAGCCATCCGTTTTACCGATGGCGATTACTTCACGTTCCCCAAGTCGCGCTGGACCGTCTGCCACTTCCGCGAACTCATGCCGACCGTCGGCGTGTCACGCGGCCCCGGCAGCGCAGTGCCTCTGGTTCGAAAGATCGACGCGGGCATCGATGCGGTCACTTTCACACCGATTGGCAGCGACGCGAAAATGAGTTGGCGGCAGGCATTCGATGCCAACTATACGGACGGCGTCATCGTGCTGCACAGGGGCCGCGTGGTGTATGAGCGCTATGCCGGCTGCCTCGATGCCAACGGCCAACACGGCGCGATGTCGGTGACGAAATCGCTGACCGGACTGCTCGGCGAAATGCTCGTCGCAGAAGGCGTGATCGACGAGAACGCGCGCGTGGACACCATCGTCCCCGAACTGCGGCAAAGCGCCTTTGGCGACGCCACCGTTCGACAGGTCATGGACATGACGACCGGACTGCAATTCAGCGAGGACTATAGCGACCCCAACGCCGAAGTCTGGCGTCATGCCGATGCAGGGAGTCCGCTGCCAAAACCGCGCGGTTACACCGGGCCAAGAACGTATTGGGAATACCTCGAAACCGTGCGCAAACAAGGCGAACACGGCACAGCCTTCGCTTACAAGACGGTCAACACCGACGCGCTTGGCTGGATCATTGCGCGCAAGACCGGCAAGTCGGTTGCGCAGTTGCTTTCAGAACGTATATGGCAGCGCATAGGCGCAGAACAGGACGCTTATTACACCGTCGACTCGCTCGGCACGCCCTTCGCGGGCGGTGGCTTCAACGCCGGGTTGCGCGACATGGCACGCATCGGTGAACTGATGCTGGAAGGCGGCACGATCAACGGTCAGCGGCTCGTGCCAAAACGCGCCATCGATCACATTCGTGCGGGCGGCGACAAGACCAAATTTGCGAAGGCCGGTTACGACCTGCTCAAAGGCTGGAGCTACAGCGGCATGTGGTGGGTGTCGCACAACGCCCACGGCGCATTCATGGCGCGCGGCGTCCACGGTCAGGCGATCTACGTCGATCCCGCCGCACAAATGGTGATCGCACGCTTCAGCTCGCACCCGAGCGCCAGCAACTCGGCGAACGATCCCACGTCACTGCCCGCCTATCAGGCCGTGGCCGACTATCTGATGACTCACCCGTAACACGCTCACCCCATGACACCTACGCCCCCAAAACTCGACACCATCAGTGCCGGTACGTTGCAGCACTACAACACGAACGCGGAGAATTTCCGCGAAGGCACCCGCGACCACGACGTCTCGCAAAACATGTCGGCGTTGCTGCGTCATATCGAAGGCACGCCGCCTTTCACGATTCTCGATTTCGGCTGCGGCCCCGGGCGAGATCTCAAGACCTTCACCGCAATGGGTCATCACGCGATCGGGCTTGAAGGTGCCGAGCGCTTTGTGGCGATGGCCCGCGAAGACTCGGGCTGCGAAGTCTGGCAGCAGGATTTTCTCCAACTGGATTTGCCCGCGTCGCACTTTGACGGCATTTTCGCGAACGCGGTGCTGTTCCACGTTCCGAGTCAGGAATTGCCGCGCGTATTGCGAGCGTTGTACGCGACGCTGAAACCCGGTGGCGTGCTGTTCAGTTCCAATCCGCGAGGGACCAATCAGGAAGGCTGGCACCACGGGCGTTACGGCGCATTCCACGATCTCGAGACGTGGCGCCAGTACGTGGAGAGCGCCGGCTTTATCGAACTCGAACACTATTACCGCCCCACCGGTTTGCCGCGTGAGCAGCAGCCGTGGCTGGCCAGCGTGTGGCGCAAGCCGGCCGGGTGATGCGCTCGGTTGACCCCTTGTCGGGCTGACCTCGCGTTGAACCTATACTGGGGCACTTGGAGAATTCAATGGCTGATCACGACAAGCTGCATCCGTTACGTCCCTTCCTGAAGAACTGGGTTTGGGAGCATGGTCGAATCGGCACCCGCTATCTCGATTGCACCGATGGCGAAGTGAAGTTTGACGAAGGCAAGAAGTCGCACTTCGCGTCCGAGGCCTACCTCTACGTGCCGCTCGACAAGACGGTTGCCGACGATGCCACCGTCGAAGGGCCGCCGATTCAGGAAGCGGGACTCGCTCGGTTTCTGAAGGCGGCGCAGTTGGGGAAGCCGGAAGAGGCAGGCTCTGCGGCGGAAGTGCAGCGCGCTGTAGCGGATTGCCTATCGCTCGGACTGTTCAGCGCCTATCAGAAGACCGCACGCGAAGCTTTCGTGCGGTATTCCGAAGAGGCGATGTTCGACGATGAAATCCGCGCGGCCATCGTCGAGGAAATCCGCCGCGGCTACTCGGGTATGCGCGAGCAACTGGCGCTATACGATTTCACAGTGCTTTACGGCTTGCCCGCCTCGTTGCTCATCGGCGACGCACCGTTCATCGACTGGCGTCTGGCCATCAGCCCCGGGCTTCCGTTCGTATCGCTGCCGCTCGGACCGCATTGCCTGCTCGTCGGCGCCGCATCGGGACGCAAGAGCAAGACAGCCCCCGTGGTCTGGAAAGCGGCGGCTGCGATGGGCCCGTTGAAAGACCACAATCGCCTCATCGTGGAGCAGGCCAGCTTGTGGCTGGTCGCGACAACAGACGATCCCCTCGTCGCCGTGCAAAGTCGCTTTGCGAAGGCAGAGGGATGATTCGCGTCGCCGCCGGAAGTCTTCTCTCGGTCCTCATCACCAGTGTGCTGGTGGCGTGCGCATCGACGGGCACCGGCAACTCGGCTGTCACGACATCGCTGGCCGACGGGCGCAGCGGCGTCATCACCTTCGCGTCGGTGACGCCCCGCAGTACCGGCGATTTTCTCGCGAACTACACCGGCAACAGCAAAGCCATCATTGAAGGCACGCTGACGCTGCCGGAGAACGCACCGCCGGTCGTTCCCGCAGTGATCATCCTGCATGGCAGCAGCGGCGTGAATCCGGGTGAGCGCGTGTGGGCCGCGCGCATGAACGCGCTTGGATACGCGAGCTTCATCGTGGACAGCTTCACCGGACGCGGCATCCGAAATACCGAGAAGGACCAGACACAGCTTTCGATGGCGGCGGATATTGCCGACGCATACGCGGCCCTGCGCTTACTGGCCACCGACCCGCGTATCGATAAGCGTCGAATCGCCGTGATGGGATTTTCACGCGGCGGGTTCGCATCGCTCTATTCCGCGCTCGCGCCGTTTCAACAGAGGGCGGCAGATGACGATCTGCGCTTTGCTGCCCACGTGGCGTTCTATCCCTCCTGCGGTATCTCTTACGAATCAGCGCGTCTCGATGGCGCCCCGATCCTGATGCTGGTCGGCGGCAAGGACAATTACACGCCAGCCGCCCCCTGCGTGGCTTACGCCGACACGCTGCGCGCAAAGGGCGCGCAGGTGGTCATCAAGGAATATCCGAATGCCTATCACGCGTTCGACCGGCCCACGTCGATACGCTCGGTACCGCTGGCGACAAGCGGGCGAGAATGCCACGGTGTTTTCAATCTCGACCGTCGCTCGCTCACCATGACTCACGATGGCCAGTCCCTCACGGGGGCTGCCGCCACAGCAGAATCGAAACGCTGCCTGACGCGTGGTGTGACGATGGGCGGCGATCCCCAAGGACAGGCAGAGTCGCCGGCCGACGTGGCGGCATTTCTCCAGACCGCGTTCCGTTGATCCGACGCAGTGGCGTCGGCATCAACCGTCCGTCGACACCGTCAGCGTTTCCCACGTATCGAGTTCCGTCTCCATGGCGGCCAACTTGTCACGCACGAGTTTGAGGGCGTCGCTGCCGAGCAGCAGATGCGCGGGAGGATGCTCTGCTGCGATCACGGCCAGCATCGCGCGCGCCGCTTTCACGGGATCGCCGAGTTGTTTGCCGTTCTTCTCTTCCCGCGCCGCCCGAATCGGGTTGAACACTTCGTCGTAGTCGGCGATCGAGCGAGGCGTTCGTGTCATCGAACGCCCTGCCCAATCGGTCCGGAATGAGCCGGGGGCCACCGCCGTTACCGCGATGCCGAAGGGTTTGACCTCTTTGCCGAGGCTCTCCGAAATCCCCTCCAGCGCAAATTTGCTGCCGCAGTAATACGTGATGCCCGGCATCGTGATGTAACCGCCCATCGACGTGATGTTCAGAATGTGACCCCGCCGGCGCGCGCGCATGAATGGCAGTACCGCTTTCATCATCGCCACCGCGCCAAAGACATTCACATCGAACTGTCGACGCATTTCCGACAACGGCGACTCTTCCAGAACGCCTTCGTGGCCATAGCCCGCGTTGTTCACCAGCACGTCGATCTGCCCCACACTCGCCTCGATCTCGGACACGACTTCGCCGATGCGATCAAAATCGGTGACGTCCAGCACACGCCCGACGGCGGCTGCCGAAAGCGATTCGAAATCACGCTTTGCCTCGGCGTTTCTCACCGTCCCCACGACCGTGTGTCCCGCGCTCAGCGCCTCTTGTGCCAGCGCGCGGCCAAAGCCGCTGCTGACGCCGGTGATAAGCACAATCTTGCTCGATGCCATGGTTGCCTCTCTCAAACGTTGCATGGAGAATGCATACTAATCTCGGCAAACGATGTAATTAAGCCAGATTTCGCTAATATTCTTGCCTAAAGCTATGAGCAAAAACATTGCTGCCCGACGGCCTCCGGACACGGCGTCGTCGACGCGAGCCCGCACGGTTGCCTTGCTGCGCACATTGGCACCCTCGGAGGGTTACAACCTGACGGCGCTCCCAAGCGTTCGCATCCTGCGCTCGGATCAGGCGCTGGCGCGCACGCCGGTGCTGTACGACCCGGGCATCGTGATCGTGTGTCAGGGGCGCAAGCGCGGGTATTTCGGCGATCAGTTGTACGTGTACGACGAGCGCCACTATCTCGCCGTCTCGGTGCCCGTGCCGTTCACCATGGAAACCGACGCAACGCCGGAGCGACCGCTGCTCGCGCTGTATCTGCATCTCGATTTTTCGTTGGCGGCCGAGTTGATGGCGCAGATTGAACGTGAGGGCATGACGGATCATGTCGATGCGCCGCAAAGCATGATGTCGACGCCGATGGACGACGTCATGCAAGCGTCCGTGCTGCGCTTTCTCGAAGCGATGTCGCGACCGCTGGACGCCGCGATACTGGGTCCGGCGCTGCTGCGTGAAATCTACTTCCGGGTGCTGACGGGCGCGCAGGGCGGTGCGATGCGCGAAGCGCTGGCGATGCGTGGACAGTTCGGCAAGATCGGGCGATCGCTACGGCTCATTCACGCTGGATATGCACAACCGCTCGACGTGACACAACTGGCCGATGCCGCAGGCATGAGCGTGCCGAGCTTTCATAGCCATTTCAAGGCGATTACGCACGTGTCGCCGATGCAGTACGTGAAGTCGACACGTCTGCATCAGGCGAGATTGCTGATGGTGCGTCAGGGCATGAGCGCGGAAGTGGCGAGCCACGCCGTGGGCTACACCAGCGCCTCGCAATTCAGCCGCGAGTTCAAGCGGCTATTCGGTCTGACACCGGCGGCCGAGACGCGGCGGATGCGTGAGAGCTTTGCTATCCCCGTCGCATTCGCCGGTGCGGCTTATGTGTCGTCGCACTGATGCCGTACAAGCCGATCAGGGCGCCGGCGTGCGGCGAGGCACCGGGCTCGCCATCCATCGGCGCCAGAGTTCGAGCAGCAGTGTCGTCGTCGCTAAGATCATCACGCCGAAGATGGCGGCGTAGTACGGGGGCAGTGTTTTCGTCACCACCGCGATGATCGTCACGGGGAACATCCAGAGCAAGTAGACCACCAGCCAATGCGACACATAGCCGACAAAGAAGATACTGGCTTGCAAATTGACGACGGCGCACCACAGCCAGAAGCCGACCACCAGCCACGTCGGCATTGACCATCCCATCATGTAGCCGGCATCGAGGCCAATGCAGCCCACGGCGAGCGTGGCCAACAGCGCCCACACGACGGCATTTGGGTGTTTTTCACGCAGCCAGTCCTGAACGACCGGAAATAGCCGGACCGCCCCGAAGGCCATCGTCATGCAGTTCACGATATCGGAAGCTTCGACCTGTCCCACAAGGCCAGCCCAGACGGCCGTCGTCGCCGACACGTAGAAGGCCATCACCCACACGATATCAATCGGTTTTCGCACGATCAGCGGCGCAGACACGAGGACTGCCCAGATCGCACCGGTGTACGAGAGCACCGTGAGGAGCGTCGAAATCGCACTCCCTCCGATGATCGACAGCACGCCCGTGAACGTTGCCAGCCCGTACCATCCGTAGACCACCCACGGACGGCGTCCGACGCCGGCCGTCCAGACCTCGGTGACCTTCCGGACACCTCGCTGGACGCGCAGGCCCAACAGATACGTCGCGCCTATGACGAGCGCCACCAGTACGGTGGCCGTCAACAGACAGCCCCCGACAACGATAACGAATCCCAAGCCTTCGTGCGCCCGCAGGTACTCGATCAGGGGATTGCCGGCATCGGTCGCCAGACGAATGCCGCCGAATGTCGTGAGCGCAATCACGATCGCGACGATGTACGCGACCGAGGCTTGCGTCACACGCGGGCGGAATACTGCTGTACGCCATGCATCGAGCAATTCGGGATCGAACGCCATGTCTCGCAGCACTCGCAACTCGCCATCCAGACGGGTCAGCACTTTGCGCATGTCCGTGAGAACACCGTTGTCGATCGGCTTCCAGACCGGCCCGGGCCGCTTGCCGTCCAGCAGTTGCCCCGTCGCCGGCGAGCGGTTACGGCCTTTGACGAACCGCGCAAACTCGTTGTCGGCGGACGTACGCCACAGCGCCTCGTTGGCCAGATCGGCACCGAAGCGGCTCGCGGAGCGGAAGTCACTCTCCCACCGGTAATCCTCGGCGAGCACCATGCGAATGGCCGGCGCGCTGTTCGGGTGCGCCGTGAAGCACATGGCGTGATATTCGAATGCGTCGGCGAATTCCAGTTGCACAAACGCCGGCGACAACTTCATCCGTGTCAGGGAGTCGATGACACGCAGATCGTTGCCCGAGGCCAAATTGCCAATCGTGTCACGGTTGTACTCCCACACGTCGTCCGGCAGGCTGCGCAGCCATTCTTGGAAGGCCGTGAAGGCCTTCTGGACGATGTCGGCGGCATCAGTGTTGCCTGCGCGACTCGCGTGTTCAGTGTGTTCCGTTTGTTTGGTGAGCTCCGTGCGTTCGGCGTGAGCGGCATTGCCGACACTTTCGGCGGAGACCGCATGTTCCGTGTGGGCGGCAACGGCCGGTTCGTCCTCAACCGGCGCTTGGGCACGCGCCCACGCCAAAGCGGATTCATAACAGGCGCGTAGGCGCTGAAAGCCTTCCGGGTCATCTTCCGGACGCACTTGTTTCAGCCGCACTGCATAGGCACGTCGAATCTGCGCAGCGTCGGTCGTCTGCGCGATCTGCAAGACCCGCCACCACTCGGAGAAAGCGATTGGATGATTCATGTCGTTGATGAGCGTCGAATGGTCACGCGCCGCGCCTCATTGCAAGGCCGGCGCGACACATCAGCAATGCCGGGCTATTGCCAGACGTCGTGATCGATACGGTCGAGGAAGCCGGCAATCTGCGGGCGAAGTTCACGAATGCGCGCTTCGTCCTGCGTCTCGAGCGTCGACTGAAACTGCGTCAGCGCATTGTCGATGGCTGCACGCAGGTCGCCGCGCGCCTGTAGATACAGGCGCTCACCGCGCGAGATCAGCGCCTGATTTTCCGCCTGATCGCGCGGATGCACCTTGATGCGTGAGAGCGCTTCCAGTCGTTCTCGAATCTCGTCGGCGCTCAGTACACCGGGGTTCTCTTCGATCACAAGGCGATGGGTCTCGCCCGTGGCGAGCAGCTTGACCTCGACTTCGAGAATGCCGTTGACGTCGTAGGTGAAGCGCACTTCGACCTGACCATTCACGCGTGTCGTCTGTCTCGGCAAAGGGACACGGATCTTGCCGAGCAGAATGTTGTGATGCACATGCCGCGATTCGCCCTGAAACACGCGCAATTCAATTTCGCGTTGACCGTCGCGCAGCGGCGCCATCGTCTTCGCGTAGCTCACCGGCACGGTCGTATTGCGCTCGATCAGGGGAATGTAATGACCATACGAGAACTGCCCCGGCTGCACTTCAATGGCGCTGTCGATCCCCATCGAGTAGGGAGCGACGTCGGTCATGACGATCTCGGAGAGCGCAGCGTCTCTTGCCTTGAGCCCGCCCTGAACCGCCGCGCCCAGCGCGACGACGGTGTCGGGGTCGAGATCGACATTTGGGAATCGCCCGAACATCAGGCTGACCAGCCGACGCACCATCGGCATGCGTGTCGCGCCACCGGCCAGCACGATCGCGGCGAGCGCCGACGGGCGAATGCGGGCATCGCGCAATGCGGTCTCCACCGGGCCGCGCAGGCGCGCGAGCAGGTATTCGCACGACTCGGCGAAAGCTTCCTGCGTCACGGTCCATTGATACGCCTTGTCTTGCCACTCGCACTGCATGGGCACACTGGCGTTGTCCGTCAGGCCGCGTTTGACCCGCTCGGCCTGAGGACGCAATGCGGTTAGCAACGCCTCGGGCCACATCTCGAGCGACTTCTCGTAACGGGCTGGCTGCGCGGCGTTCAGATCGTCAATCAGTCCGCTGGCGTTGCCAAACGCGAACAGCAGTGCATCGACAAAATCTTCGCCCCCCAGCAGGTTGTCGCCCGCCGTAGCGCGCACTTCCATCACGCCGTCGAATAGCTCCAGCACCGATACGTCGAACGTGCCGCCGCCAAGATCGAAGACCAGAAAACTCGTCTCGTTCTTCTCGTGCAAACCGTACGCCAACGCGGCTGCCGTCGGTTCATTGAGGAGCCCCGCCACTTGCAACCCGGCAAGTTCGGCCGCCGCACGGGTGGCTTTGCGTTGCGCGTCGTTGAAGTAAGCGGGCACGGTAATCACCGCCTCAGTGACCGGGTGACCGAGGAACGCCTCGGCGTCCGCCTTCAACGACTTGAGCACGAAGGCCGACAATTCCTCCGGGCGAAACGTGCGTGTGCCGAGCGGCGTGGTACGCGACGTGCCCATATACCGCTTGAACACTGACGCGGTGACGCCCGGATGCGACTCCAGCCGGTCGCGCGCCGCGGCGCCGACGACAATGCTTTGATCATCTAACAGACTCACACACGACGGTGTAAGCACACTCCCCAACGCGTTGGGAATGAGTTCCGAGCGGCCATTGCGCCAGACCGCGACGAGACTGTTAGTCGTGCCAAGATCGACCCCGATAATGCAGCGTGCTTCTTGATCCATTTTGCTTTTGATTTTTGGAGGACTTCAGGTGGCCGAGAGTATGCCACAGCACTACTGACCGTCCGCCGGGCGAGAGTGCGAGAATGCCGCTCACGCGCGCGGCAAAGCCAGTGCGTCCGTTGCGACTAAACTACGTCAACATTGTCTGCGCCCGTAGATCTCATGGCCTCTCGCAAAAGCCACCGCCTCCGCTCGACTGACGCCTGCGCCGCGCCGGCAGATGGCGCTTCATCGCCGGTACCGCAAGGCCTGCAAGATCCCGCGCTGCTGCGCCGCCTGTTGCGGGCCAAAGACCGCATGGATGCCGCGTCGCACGAGGCGTGGCCCGTAGATCGGCTGGCGGCGGTCAGTGGCGCGTCGAAAGCCCACTTCGCCCGCGCCTTCAAGCTCGCCTTCGGCCTGCCGCCGCATCGCTATCTGCTGACGCGGCGCATCGAGCAAGCCAATACTTTGCTGCGAGACACCGACCTCGGCATCACCGACATCGCCTACGCGACCGGCTGGGAAAGCCTCGGCACGTTTGGCCGAATCTTTCGCGATATCACCGGCATGAACCCGGGCGCCATGCGCAAGCAGTCCCGGGCCACCATGCCGCCGTTGGAGCACGTCCCCGCTTGCGTCCTGAAAGCCGCTCAGCGTCCCGATCTCAACATCGCAGTTTTGGAGAAGCGCCGCCGAAGTGCCGAAGGTACAGTCGCCCCATCAACCAAGGAGGTCTCATGAACCAAGGCATCAGTGTGGTGGGCTTGTACGTCGACGATCAGGACGAAGCGCTGGCGTTCTACGTCGGGAAACTCGGCTTTCGCGTGCACACGGACGTGCGCAACGGGCCTTACCGGTGGCTCACCGTCCAACATCCGGACCAGCCCGCGTTTCAACTCGGCTTGTTCACCCCCGGCCCGCCCATCCATGACGAAGCGACTGCTCAAACGCTGCGGGCAATGGTCGCCAAGGGCGCCATGCCGCCGCTCGTCCTGCATGTGTCAGACTGCCGCGAGAGCTATACCCGGCTCAAGGCCAGTGGCGTCGAGTTCACGCAGGCGCCGGTGGAACGCTATGGCAGCGTCGATGCAGGCTTTCGCGACCCGGCGGGCAATGGCTGGAAGATGATTCAGGCGCCGCAAGGGCAAGGCTAAGGCGCATCGCAAGCGGTTTCCCCGAGAGATTTGACGAATGCTTAACGACGAGCGCACCAAAATCATCCACGCCAAGACGGCTGAGTCGGCCGCCATGGTGGCGAACGTCAGGCGAGCCATGGCGATCGCCGCCAAGCTCAACCGCCTGACGTTCGACGACGCGGATCAGGTGCGCGCGTTGTTCAGCGAACTCATCGGCAGGCAAGTCGACGACAGCTTTCTGTTGATCCCCCCGTTCTACACGGCGGGGGGCAACGAAACCCGCGTCGGGCGCAATGTCTTCGTCAATCAGAACTGCACGTTCCACGATCTCGGCGGCCTCGACATCGGCGACGACGTGATGATCGGCCCGAACGTGAGCCTCATCACGACGAGCCATCCGCTCGATCCTGCGCAGCGTCGCTCGACCACAATCGGCAAGCCTATCGTTATCGGCAAGGGTGTGTGGATTGCCACCGGCGCCATCGTCGTCGGTGGCGTGACTATCGGCGAAAACGCCGTCGTTGCCGCCGGTTCGGTGGTCACGAAAGATGTTCCTGCGAACGCTCTCGTCGGCGGCAATCCCGCGCGGGTGATCCGGTCGATCCACGACGATTGAAATGCTTCGCCCGCGTTAGTGCAATGTCGTCTGGACGATACCAGCGAGTGCACAAAACACAACCACAACCAGTGGTGGAAGCTTCCAGCGCGCGAGCAGGAAAAACCCGATGACAGCGACCGCGAAGTCTAGTGTGGAGTGAACCGCACTTGTCCAAACCGGGGAATACAACGCGCTCGCCAGTAGCCCGACGACCGCCGCATTCACGCCGGCAAGAAGCGCCGTCATCGATGAGCGGCCTCGCAGCACTTGCCAGTAGGGAAGTGCCGCGAGAACCAGCAACAAACCGGGCAGGAAGATACCCACGGTGGCCAGCAGCGCACCGGCCAAGTGATTCGGCGTTCCCGCCAACATCCAGCCAAGAAACGCTGCGAACGAGAACAGCGGGCCGGGAACGGCCTGCGCAGCACCATAACCTGCCAGAAAGTCGTTAGGCGAGATCCAGCCCGTCGTGACGGTCTGTTGTTGCAGCAGGGGCAGTACCACGTGACCACCGCCAAACACTAACGCCCCCGATCGGTAGAAGGCGTCGAATACCTTGAATGCCTGCCCTGCATGGGACCCCGCTAACGCAGGAAGCCCAAACAGCAAGGCACAGAAGAGGATCAATGCCACGACGCCCACCGCGCGTGAGACATGGAACTCATGTGAGTGCGCCGCCGGACGACGCGATTCTGGAGCGACGGCTGTCTTGCAGAGCAAAAGCCCCAGCACGGCCCCCAAGGCGATAACGATGAGTTGCGCATAAACGGTCGCCAACACGCTGAGCACCGCCACGGTGATGAGTGCGATGGCAGCACGGCGACGATCCGGGCATAGCCGCCTCGCCATATCCCAAACGGCTTGCGCGACGACAGCAACGGCAACAAGCTTCAATCCATGAATCAACCCGCTGCCGGCCGGGCCGCCAAGGTCGGGGGCCACGGCGGCAAAGGCAAGCAGCAGCAGAACGGACGGCAACGTGAAGCCAAGCCACGCCGCGAGTCCGCCAAACCAGCCTGCGCGCAGCAAGCCAATTGAAAAGCCGAGTTGGCTGCTCGCTGGCCCCGGCAGGAACTGACACAGCCCAAGCAGGTCGGTAAAAGTCTCGTCGTCGAGCCAGCGTCTGCGCTCGACAAACTCGCGACGGAAGTACCCCAGATGCGCGATGGGGCCACCGAAAGACGTCAGCCCCAGCTTGAGAAACACCCAAAGAACCTCGAACGCAGCGCCCATCCGAGTCGAGTGCGTCGATGAAGTACCCGTTTCCATAAACTGTCGATTTCCCGATATCAGCAGCGCATTCCACCCACGCGAATCGACTGCCAACCTGTGACGCCACGAACGCTGACGTCATGAACGCTCAATGATGACGCGAGTTTGCAACAGCGCCGTGTCTATGGCGCCTGACTCGCTCAATATGTCCGTCCCAACTGGAAGTAGAAGTTATTGCGCCCCCCCGGCGCGAACGCGACACCGAGATAGATCGGCCCGAACGACGTCGTCAGCGCCGTGAACGCCGTAATGCTCCGGCGTAGCGTGCCGCTACCGAAACTCGCATCGCCACCCCACACATTGCCCGCTTCCAGACTCAGCCCCACGAACAGGCGCCGGATCGGCGACGCCGAGAATGTCGCCAGCTGGTTCATGTACGTCACCTGGCTGTAGAACATCGAATTCCCCGCCAACTGGTCTGCCGCGTAAGCCGACAGATGCTGGAAGCCGCCCAACGTGAAGCCGAACGGATTGGTCGGGTTCACCCCGCCAAAGTTGTTACCCGCTTCCACACTGGCATTGACGCTGTGCCGCCCATAACTCGCCGCCACCAGCGTCTTGCCGTACACCTCGGTGTAACTGTCGTCACCGGCAAACAACGAACGCTCGGCACGCAACTCCACGAAGTAGCCCTTGCGAACAAATTGCGGATCGTCCAACTGATCGATCACCAGCCGCGCGCGCGCACTCAGTTGCCGGCCGTAGATATCCGGGAACAGCAGTTGGCGCGGTGACCCGTCGTCCTCGATAGGCAGGTTGTACTGGGGTGAGGCGCTGCCATGGGCATAGGCAATACCGAGGCGGAAGTCACCAAAATGAGACAACGGGAAACCGAAATCGACGCCGGCGCGCTCGGTAGTCAGGCGGTATCGCGTGAGCTTGATGTCGCCCGATTCGTCGTAGACGTTCGCGTGCCGTCGTTGCAGATCGATATACGGCGCGATGTACGGTCCCCACGCATTGGCGAGCGGCTGGCGAAGCTCCATGTGCAGATCGGCCTGATCGCTGCCGAGCGTTGCGTCCACGCGTGCTTCAAGGCCACTGTCGGTCAGCCACGGACGACGATAGCCGACGTGCATCCGGAAGTTGCCCTCTTCCTTGGTCGTCGCCGAGAGCCCGAGTCCGAACAGCAGGAAGTTCGGCCCCCAGCGCTTCTCCTGCGCGGTGATGACCAGCTTGTGCTCGCCGTTGTCGTCGACGATTTGCTGCGTCACCGTTTCGAAGTCGTCTTCATTGGTCAGTGCTTGCAGATCCTTGTTGATGCGCGCCGGGTCGTAAATATCCCCTTCTTTCACATGAATCGCCGCTCGAATCTTCGACGGCGGCACGACCCCGCGTGACTGGATTTCGATCTTCGCGATGCGCACGGTCTGCGGTGCAGGCGTTTCGTGGCGTCCCCGCCACGCGGCATAGTCCGCCGGTGACAAGGCAAGCTGCTTCAATTGCGGCAGCGCGGCGCGCGTGGCCGCTTCACCTGCGTCGATGGCGCGGGCGGCATCCTGAAAATCGGTGAAGGTGAGCCGGCCCAGATCCGGTTGAATCAGCACGTCGCCCTTGTGCAGCTGATCTCGCTGCCGGGCCACGTTCTGACGGATCAGAATGCCGATCATCTGCTGCATCACGTCGGCCGGTGACGACAGCGCGTCCAGCGGGCGCAGCGGCGAGCCGATATCGACGGCGATCACGATATCCGCGCCCATCTCCCGTACGGTCTCGATCGGCAGATTGCTGGTAATGCCCCCGTCGATCAGCGTCCGACCATCGACGTCGGTCGGCGAGAACAGCCCCGGCAGGGCCATGCTGGCGCGAATGGCCTGCGGCAGCGAGCCGTGATCGAGCACCACCATCTGGCCGGTGCGCAGGTCGGTGGCGATGGCGCGAAACGGAATGGGCAGGCTGTCGAACGTGACCTTGCCCGTGATGGTCGGCGTCCATTCCTGTAGCAAGGCTTGCAGGCGATTGCCGTGCACCAGCCCCGCCGGCAACTGAAAACCATTGTTGCCGTAGCCCAGCGAGAAGCTGTCGACGTAATAACGCTCGTCTTCGCGCAGGGACTGCGGCAGGTCGCTGCGGTCGACGACGTCGAACGCCACATCGGCCAGATTCACGTTCTCGAGCCGGTGACGCATGTCCTTCGTGTCCAGCCCGCTCGCGTACAGGCCGCCGACGACCGCGCCCATGCTGGCCGCCGCGATGCAGTCGACCGGGATGTGGTTCTGTTCGAGCACCTCCAGCACGCCGAGATGGGCATAGCCTCTGGCGCCGCCCCCCGACAGCACAAGGCCGATCGACGGGCGGCTGGTGTCGCCGCCCTCGGCGCGGCAGGCTTTGGCCTCGGCCGTTCGGGGCAAGGCGAGCGAGACGGCGGCAAATGCGATGGCGGCCAGCAAACCGGCGCCGATACGACCGATCCTGCCGCTATCGTGTCGGGAAGGTGTGCTGTGACGGCTCATCGATGACAAGGTTTCCTGAAAACCGCAAGGTTACCCTGTTCCCCTTCCACCGAAGGGTCGATGAAACGTCAGATATCCTGTGAATTCCCTCCCGCGGCGCGCGGGCCTGATGGCCCGCTAGCTGGTCAGGCACTTATAGAGCAGCCGGTAAGGCCCCACGCCGCCAGCCACCCCAATGCGGGCGAGCATGAAGGGATCGTCGTCCGGAGCCGCCCGCCCTCGCCGTGTGGTGGTGGCATTGCCGTAGCCCGCCCGCTCCACCAGATCGCGCACCTGACGGTTCACATTGCCGTAGGGATAGCAGAACGACTCCACGCGCACGTTGCAGATGTCCTCCAGTTGGCGCTTGGCCGTGACGATCTGCTGCGCGGCCTCCTGCACGGAGACATCTGGTAGCGACACATGATCGACCGTATGCGAACCCACTTCGTGACCGTGCCGCATCCACGTGAGCAGTTCTTTCCGGTACATCAGCCGCGTGCGCTCGGTCGCGAGATGGGCGTCCCAATCGTTCTCGCCACCCAGACGGCCTGCGACGAAGTAGCACGTCGCCGTGAAGCCGAGTTCGTTCAGCACGGGCATCGCATTAGTCAGCACGTTGCTGAATCCGTCGTCGAACGTGATGCCGAATACGCGACGGCGGGGCTCACCCCGCGCACCTCGCGCACCGTTCATGTGCTGCTGCAACTCGCGCATGCTCAGCCCTTGATAGCCGAGTCGCTTGAGCAACATCATCTGACGGCGGAACATGCCCGGGTCGACGCTGAGACCCCGCAACGGGTCGGTCGGCGCCGGCAGCGGCCGGATCTGGTGGTACATCAGGATCGGAACAGGCACGCCGCGACCTCAGGCCAGTTGCTTCGACGCAATGAGCTGGACGGACATCGCATCCATGTACACCCCCTGCGTGGCCGCGACAAAGTTCTCGAAGCAGAACTCCGAGCGCGCCTTCATGGCAGCCATGTGCCCCATCAATCGCACGCGTCCCGGGTCGGCAACGACGTCACGAAGCACCTGTGCGATGGCGCTGGCATTGCGCGGCGGGACGATCCATCCATCGACGCCGTTCGAGACGTTTTCCGGCAAACCGCCCACGTTCGACACGAGCATCGGGCACCCCATCGCCATGGCCTCGCGGCAGGCGTACGACAGGCTCTCGTAGTACGACAGGACGAACGACACATCGGTCACGGCCAGCAAGTCCTGCACGCTGTCGAGTGAGCCGGTAAATACGATTTGTTCGTCCAATCCGCAACGCGACACCATGGCACGCTGCGCGGCACTCGGATCGGTGCCCGCCAGCCAGATGCGAAAGCGGCTGCGCAGATCGACCGGCAGCAGCATCAGCGCCGCCACCAGATCGGCCCATCCCTTCGATTCTCCCGTACCGGCCGCGCTGCCGAGGATGATGGCGTCGGATGCGTCCACCCCTAGCAATGCGGTTCGGCGCGTACGAATCTCGTCCCAGTTCAATGCCTCATGGCCGATGGCACGCACGCCGTGCTTGATGACGACGACGTTCCGGTAAGGCGATTTACGCGCCAGCATCTCGCTCACATGGTCGCTAACGGCAATCGTCAGCCGGGTGGCAAACTTCGCGCGAAACCAGTTGCCCAGCGAGGTTGCGGCATAGGTGTTGTGTTTCGTGAAGACGACTTCCGGCCGGTTACGCATGCCGACGAGTGCCAGCATGACTTGCCGGTGATCGGCGGATCCGTTCACATGGATGATGTCGAATCGCCGGGTTTCGATCAGCTTTCTCAGCTTCAGGGTCTCGCGCAGCATCATGTGCCAGCGCAGTTTGAAGTGAATCTCGACCGTCTCGACGCCGGGGGAATTCTTGAATTTTGTCGCCAGATGGCTGCCGGGCGGCGACGCAACCGTCACCTGATGACTCCGGCTCATGGCAACGGCGAGGTCGCGAATGTAGGTGTCCTGGCCGCCGCCGCTGCCGACGTGGAAGTTGGTGTAGAGAATCTTCATCGGGTTTGGCGCTGACGCGACTGCGAGGTAATGTCATCGCAAATGTTACGTAGCCCGATGTCCAGATAGTGTGGAGTCCTGATGAGAATTATTTTTGTTTGTCGACGCAGCGACATACCTTAACTTTCGGCGCATTACAGCGTGGACGCTTCCGTTTAATCACAACTGAATCTGAAGCTATCGTCCAGTTCACGCGGCAACACAAGCGTGCGCAGATTCGCTGCGAGCGCCGCAGCACACAACTCACGACGGCCCGCTTCGGTGCGATAAGTCGCGCGGTATTCTGCGTTCAGGACTGGCTTGTTCTTTGAAGTAAATGCACGGTAGCCACGGCATTCGTTCTGTTCGTGACACTCCTCGTTCACCGCGAAGTCGAACAGCGGTTCGAGCACCGCCAACTGATTGACGTCGTTCTTGAAGCCGATGGCCAGATTGCGTGCGTGCGCTTCGCGGGCGAGAAAGCCGTTGAAGGCGAGCTGGTCCTGCGCGGTGAGCGGAAAACCGGTGTCATTGACGTAACCGTCGACGTTGTCGGGCTCTACGCCATCGCAACCCTTTGCCACGGCGCGGTCGAGACGTTGCTTCATGATCGACCGGACGTTGTCGGATCTCACATCGAGCCAGTTTTCGCCCTCCCAGCCGCGCATCACCCGGCCCTTCTCCCACGCTTTGAACTGACTGAAATCGGTGCGCCAGTTTTCAGAACTGCCCGCCGAGAAGTAGCAAACGACCTTTCGGCCATCGCGCTTGAGTTGGGCGATCACGCCCGGGTCGGTATCGAACAGGTCGATGTCGTAGACATCCACGTTGTAGGTGGTGTTGACCTTCCCCCGGAGTTGCCACTGCCACGTGTCTGTGACGGACGGCTGCCAGCGTGACGCCGCCGTGCCACCTGCCCGGATGGCGGCCTCGTTCGACGCGAGAATCTGCCCGCCGCGTGCGGCAGACAACTCCAGCGCGCTCGCCTGTAACGAGATCGCCGCAACAATCGCGGCAAGAAGACCCAAACCCACGCGTACGCCAATCGTCGCCATCGTTACTCCACCTGATATCCAAAGCCTGACTTGTTGGCGCGCTTCGCCGTGGAATGGTCACCCGCGCCCGTGCCTTCCTTCATCGACGCCGAGAGGTTATGCCCACACCCCGGGGCAAGACAATTGATACGCCGTCGGCTTTTGTCGTGTTTTGTCGCGGAGCCTCGCGTTTCGTCGTTTCGTCGATTTCACGGGGTGTAGCGGACGTTGTCGGCGATGGATTTGCAATTCACCGCAAGTTACGTATAATTGAGCGCGCACTCACTCTATTTAATGCAATCACCATGGCTCGTCCGCTAAGCCCCGAGAAACGCAACGCCCTGCTCCAGTCAGCAACGCTCGCCGTTGCCGAACATGGCGTCATGGCGACCACGTCGGCGATTGCGAAGGGTGCGGGTGTCGCTGAAGGCACGTTGTTCACCTATTTCGAGAGCAAGGAAGTCCTCTTCCGGGAGCTGTATCTGCAACTCAAGCAGGATCTGGCGCGGGCTTTGATGCCCGATTACCCCCACGCAGCGGACTACCAGCAGCGCATGGCGCATGTGTTCGACCGCTATGTCAGTTGGGGGCTCGCCAATCCGGCCGGGCGGTACGCCGTTGCACGGCTGTCGGCATCGGGCGTCATCCCGCAAGCGACCCGGCTTCAGGGCATGGAGCCGTTTCTTGCCGTCGCGCAAATGATGGAAGACGGCGTGCGGGAAGGCCTGCTGGTCGACGCGCCGATTTCGTTTCTCTCGTCGGTCATCGAGCACATTGCCGATACCACCATCGAGCATGTGAATCAGCAGCCCGAGGCTGGCCCGCAGTACCGGCAGTTGGGATTGCGCATGTTGTGGCGTGCCATCACGTCGTAAGTCGTTGGTTTCAGCAGTTCGTCCAAGTCGTTTCAGGCAGTCAGGCCTTAACAGTTTTACCGTTTAATTGAGTGCGTACGCACGCATTTATATCAAGGAGTATTACGTCATGTCTCAACAACATTGGTTCATCACCGGCGCATCAGGTGGCTTGGGTCTCGCCCTCACGGAAGCCGTGCTCGCGAAAGGCCACCGCGTCGTGGCCGCCGTGCGGCGCCCTGAGGCCATGCAATCACTGGCCGCGAAGTATCCCGGTCTGTTGAGCGTCGAGGCGCTTGACGTCACCGACATCGCACAAGTGAAGGCCGTCGCCGCGCGCCACACCGACATCGATGTGCTGGTGAACAACGCGGGCGGCGCCGTCATCGGCGCAATGGAAGAGATGAGTCAGTCGGATATCGACCATCAGCTCACGTTGAATCTGATCGCGCCGATTCACGTGACCCGCGCTTTCCTTCCCGCGTTGCGCGCCAAGCAACGCGGCACGCTGATCTACGTCACAAGTGTCGGCGGCCGAGCCTCGTTCCCGAGCGGCTCGATGTACCACGCCGCGAAATTCGGCCTCGAAGGCTTTGCCGAATCCGTGAGTCAGGAAGTTGCCGAGTTCGGCATCAAGACGGTCATCATCGAACCCGGCTCGATCAAGACCGATTTCGTTGCGAACATTCGCTGGACGCAAGCACTGCCCGATTATCAGAACAGCGTCGTCGGCAAGCTGCGCCAGCAAATCAAGGAAGTCGGCGACGAGCAAGCGTCGGGTGATCCGGAAAAAATGGCGGCGGCAATCTACGACATCAGCCAGATGGCAACACCGCCGTTGCGCACCGTGCTGGGTGGCGACGCCTATGCCGTGCTCGAAGCGAGCTACACGCGCAGTCTCGCAGCATTGCAAGCGCAGAAGGTACTCGCCGAATCCGTCATGTTCGCCGGCAAGACCGGTTTCAATCCGCAGTAAATCTGGAAGGGATCACTATCATGTCCAAAGTCTGGTTGATTACCGGCGCAGCGCGCGGGTTGGGTCGTTCGATTCTCGAAGCGGCACTGGAAGCGGGTGGCAACGTGTTGGCGACGGCACGAAATTCCGCGCAGCTCGCCGAGTTGAAGGCGCAGTACAGCGCGTACGGCGACAAGGTCGCGACGTTCTCACTCGACGTGACGAATGGCGCGCAGGCGAGCGACGCTGTGGCGGAGGCAGTACGCCGTTTCGGGCGGCTCGACGTGCTCGTCAACAATGCGGGTTACGGTCATATCGAGCCATTCGAGTACACCGCAGATGACGACTTTCGTGCGCAGATCGAGACCAACTTCTTTGGTGTCGTGAATCTCACGCGCGCAGCGATTCCCGTCATGCGAAGCCAGGGCGGGGGTTACATTTTTCAAGTATCGTCGGTGGGTGGCCGAATCAGCACGCCGGGGCTTGCGGCCTATCAGGCAGCCAAATGGGCCGTCGGTGGATTCAGCGACGTCGTGGGCAAAGAAGTCGCCCCGTTCGGCATTCAGCTCTGCACGTTGGAACCCGGCGGGATGCGCACCGGCTGGGGCCATGAAGCACGCGAAACGTTGCACGATTTGCCAGCGGATTATCAACCGTCGATGGGCGAGTTCAAGGCGTTGATCGATGCTTATGTCGGGCACGAAGTCGGTGACCCGCAGCGCATCGCGAAACTGATTGCGCAACTCGCCACGCGTGCGACCGTGCCGGCGCGTCTGGTGCTGGGCTCAGACGCCTGGCAAGTGCTTGAAGCCGAGGAGCAGACGCGCCACGCGTCGATGCAACTCTGGAAACCCGTCACGCTGGCCGCCGATTTCGACTCGGCTGCCCCGGTGTGGCCTACGGAGTAACGTCATGCGAATTGTCCTGTTCGGCGCGAGTGGCATGGTCGGTCAAGGCGCATTACTCGCCTGCCTGAAGGCCTCGGACGTCACCGAGATCATCGTCGTCGGAAGGCAATCGCTGCGGGGCTACGACGACCCGCGGATCAAGGTCGTCGTAGTGCCCGATCTGAAGACCTTCGACGCAAGCGACGCTGTGTTTGCAAACGTCGATGCGTGCTTCTTCTGCATCGGCGTCACATCGTTCCGGATGTCGGAAGCCGACTATCGCGTCGTGACGTACGACCTGACACTGCACATCGCTCAGCAATTGGTTGCCCGCAGCCCGGGCATGGCGATGGTGTATGTGTCCGGCGCCGGGGCCGACAGCAGCGAGCGCGGCAAGACGATGTGGGCGCGTGTGCGCGGGCAAACGGAAAACGCGTTGCAACGTCTGCCCTTCGGCCGGGTTGCGATTTTCCGCCCGGCCGCTATCGTTCCGGAAGACGGCATCCAGTCGCGCACCGCCAGCTATCGATGGCTGTACCTCGTGTTCAAGCCGGTGCTGGCGCTGGTGCGCAGCGTCTCGCCGTCGAGCGTGCTGACTACACGCGTGATGGGCAACGCCATGCTCAATGTCGTGCGGCGCGGCGCCCCGGCGGCCATTCTGGCGCCGGCGGATATCTATCGGTTGTCGCTCGGTCAGACGTAAGTCGATCAGGGCGCGCAGTGCATGCTGACGCGCCCTGATGTTTCGAACGGCTCAGGCCGCGCGCTCCACACCGATAGAAAGCTCACCCTGCGGCCCAGCCAAGGGCACCGCGTCGTCTTGCGAATGAAGACCCAGCGCGGCGTCGAGCGACCACGCTTTGCCGGTCCACGGCCGCAGCGCCCCCTCCCACTTGGCAATCACCGCCGTCGCGACCGCATTGCCCACCACGTTGGTCATCGTGCGTCCCATGTCGGCAAACTGATCGATCGCCAGCAGCAACACCATTCCCTCGACAGGCAATCCGAACAGCGGCAGTGTCGCGGCAATAACCACCATTGCGGCGCGCGGCACGCCGGCAATGCCCTTGCTCGTGAGCATCATCACGAAGAGCATCGAGAACTGTTGCTCCCACGACAACGGGATGTTGTAGACCTGCGCAATGAAGATGGACGCGAACGCCTGAAACATCATCGAGCCATCGAGATTGAACGAGTACGCCAGCGGCAAGATGAAGGAACTGATGCGCGGGCTGACGCCGAATCGCGTGAGCTGCTCGATGGTCTTGGCATACGCCGCCTCGCCACTGGCAGTGCTAAAGGCAATGATCATCGGCTCGCGTATCAGTTTGAGCAGCGAGAACACCGACTTGCCGATGAAGCAGTAGCCCGCCGTCAGAATGAGTCCCCAAAGCAGCAACATGCCGAAATAGATCGCGCCGATGAACTTGGCGTAAATCAGCAACACGCCAAGCCCCTGCACTGCGACCACCGCTGCGATGGCGGAGAACACCCCCAGCGGCGCGACATACATCACGTAGCCGGTGATTTTGAGCATGATGGCAAACAGCTCCTCGATGCCCTGCACCACCTGCCCAGCGAGCTTCCCTCGCAGCGCGCCAATCGCCGTACCGAAGAACACCGAGAACACGAGAATCGGCAGCACTTCGTTCTGTGCCATCGCCTGAAAAATACTCGCGGGCACGATATGCGCCACGAAGGAATGAATATTGAACGCCGAGGTGTTCAGCCCCGTGGCCGTGCTCGCAGCGGGCACGCCCACGTGCATCGAGTGGCCGATCTGGAACAGGTTGCTCAGCACCAGTCCGAGCGTCAGCGAGATGACCGAGGCACAGAAAAACCATGTGAGTGCCTTGAGCCCCACCCGCCCGACGGCACGTGCGTCGCCCATGCCTGCCAGACCGACGACGATGCCACTGAAGACAAGCGGCGCGATGATCATCTTGATCAGGCGAAGAAAGATCTCCGTCATCAGAGAGAAGTAGCTCGCCGCGTTCTTGATGGCCTCCGGCCCCGATGCGAACTGATGGACGCATTGCCCGGCAATAACACCGGCGACCATGCCGGTAAGGATCATCAGCCCCAGTCGGTTGAATTTCATTCCAGTCTCCTCGACGAGGCGCAGGCAAATGCGACAGGCGCACGCGTCCCGGCACCTTGGGGCAGCGCCCCGGCGCATTGCGTTTCGTCTTTGTGTGATGTGGGAAGTGTCGGCGCGCTCGCCGCGCGGCGGCGCGGCGAACGGGATCAGCGCTGTCTTGTGTCGGACGACGGCGAGAGGACCGTGTCGAAGGTGTCCATGTAGCCGAACAGCGCCGCACTACCGCCGGTGTGAACAAACACAATCGTCTCGTCCGCGCCGAAGTGCCCCTTGCGAATCAAGTCGATCAACCCCGCCATGCCCTTGCCGGAGTACACCGGATCGAACAGCAAGCCCTCGGTTCGCGCGGCGAGCGAGACGGCTTCGACCATGCCGGGGGTCGGCAGGCCATAACCGGCGCCCACGTAGTCGCAATTGGCCATCACGCGCTCACGCCGGACGGCGTCGCCCATGCCGAGCAATTCGGCCGTTTCGCACGCCAGCTTGTGAACATTGCTTTCCTGCACCTCGCGCGGGGCACGCACGCCGATACCCAGAACGTCGATGCCGCTGCGCATGCCTTCAAAGCCAGCGACAAGCCCCGCCTGCGTGCCGGCGCTGCCGGTGGCGTGCACGACGCGATCGATACGGATCTGCTGCTCATTGGCCTGCGCGACGATCTCCAGCGCGCAGTTGACGTAGCCGAGCGCACCGATGCTGTTCGAACCGCCGCCCGGAATGACGTACGGCACACCGCCCTGCGCACGGACCTCTTCGGCGACGGCAGTCATCGCGGCGTTCATGTCGGTGCCTCCGGCATAGGTGCGCGTCGGTGCGCCGAACAATCGGTCGAGGAAGACGTTGCCGGAGTTGCGATAGTCGTGCGCCTCGTTGCCTGTGCGATCTTCCAGCAGGATGATGCAGCGCATGCCGAGCCGGGCCGCCGCTGCGGCCGTCTGGCGCGCGTGATTCGATTGCGTGGCCCCTTGCGTGATGACCGTGTCGGCCCCCTTGACGAGAGCGTCCGCCATCAGGAATTCGAGCTTGCGGGTCTTGTTGCCACCGGTGGCAAGTCCGGTGCAATCGTCGCGCTTGATGTACAGACGGGGGCCGCCGAGGTGCTCGCTCAAGCGCGGCATCGGCTCAAGCGGTGTGTTCAGATGGCCAAGTCGGACGCGGGGAAATTTGGAGAGGTGCATAGCGATTCTCTGGTGATGAATCAGTAGGTGGCGGGAAAGAGTTCGTTGCCGCGCGCGTATTGCACGCAACGTTGTGCGAGGTTCTCGGTGGCATCGATCAGCGGACGGCCGGTATCGCTTGCTTGCAGCACGAGCGGCACTTCAGTGCAAGCGGCGATGAGCACGTCGGCACCCGCGGCGACCAACGCATCGGCGAGCGTCTTCATACCGATGCGTGCGTCGTCCGACGGGCCGGTTGTCTTGATCCGGTAAAGCAGCGCAGCGAATTCCGCCAGCAAGGGTTCTGGAAGGACCACCGCCTGACGCCCACGCCGTGTGAGCGCGCGCTGATAGATACCCGCGCTCAGACAGCCGGGGGAGGCGAGCAAACCCACGCGTATGGCATTCGGTTGCGTTCGGACGCAGGCGTCGCACGCTTCGTCGATCATGCTCACGAACGGAATCGAGATCGCCGCGCGGATCGCACCGGCAAAGGCGTGCGCCGTGTTGCAAGCCATCACGAGAAAGTCGGCGCCACTGCGCTGCAAACCGCGCGCGGTCTCGGCCAGTGCCATCGCGGGAGACTCGCCATTGCCCAGAATGGCGCGGTTTCTGTCGGGAATCTGCGGGTTGGAATCCACCAGCACACGCAGGTGATCCTGCTCGGTATCGACCGGCGTTGCCAATGTGATCTTCGCGAGAAGATCGGCAGTCGCCATCGGACCCATCCCGCCAATAACGCCGACGACCCGCGCTCGCGCGGCATGTGTTTCGCTCATTGCTTCCTCTGCATACGTGTTGATGCAAACGATTCTAAGCAGCGAAAAAATGAGATTCCAATGACGAATCGAACGCCAACTATGCGAGACCGGAATAGTTTTTCGCGTGCAGCAGTGCGCCGAAAATTTCCTGTTGACAATGCCCGGGCGCGCAGCAAATCTCGGGGAATTCGAATGGAACGCCTGAGGCACCCAAATGGAGTTGAGACTGCTCGAGGACTTTCTCGCGGTGGCGAGACTGCGAAATTTTTCGCAGGCCTGCGTGGCACGGCATATGACCCAATCGGCCTTGAGCCGCCGGATCAAGGCATTGGAGTTGTGGTACGGCGTGCCGCTCATCGACCGCACGTCGTATCCCGTCATGCTGACGAGCGCGGGCGCGGCATTCCTGCCGCTGGCCGAACAGATCGTGGCTGACCTGTACCGGAGCCGCCGCGAAGCCATCGCATCGCGCGAGGCCGCGGGAGGCACGCTCAAGTTTGCGATGCCGCACTCACTCGCGATCTACTTCTTTCCCAACTGGTGGCGCCAGCAGAGACACGACGACGCCCAACGCGCGTCCGTGGTTGCTGCCGATCTCGATGAGTGTGTGGATTTGCTGCTGAGTGGCGCGTGCCAATTCGCGCTGTGTTATTGCCACCCGCGCATTCCCAACCTGCTGGCGAAGTCTTCGTTGCGGGGGATGCAGGTCGGACAAACGGCACTTGTGCCGGTTTCGGCGCTGACGGCCGACGGTGCGCCGCGCTATCCTCTGCCGCCGAAAGACGGGGGTGCGTTGCCATTGCTGGCCTATTCGAGCGACTCGTTTCTGGGAAAAGTGACGGCGGCATTGCACGCGGAACTGGAAACACGCTTCCCACTGGCCTTGCGCTACGAGAGTGCCCTCGTCGAAGCCCTCAAGGTGGAGGCCCTCCTCGGGGAAGGTGTTGCGTGGCTGCCCGAAGGCATGATCGAGACCGAACTACGCGCAGGAACACTCGGGGTCGTGGGCGAGCCCGATAGCGCAGCACGTCTCGAAATCTGGCTTTTCGCGTCGAACACGTTTGTACCTCATGGCCGCGGCGATGAACCCTCGTTTCTGCGCGAGCTTCGGCGGGTGGGGGGTGCGGATGGTGTGGGGAGCGCGGTGGGCACGGGTGCCGATGACACCGCATAAGGTCCCGGATCGAGGCGCCGCCTCATCAAGCCCGTGAATTGCGCGCCAATAACAAAAAACCCCGAGGGCGTAAAGCCATCGGGGTTTTTGTTCAAGCGTCCTACGTGGGTAAGCTTTAGGTCAGCTTCAGAACGGGATATCGTCGTCCATGTCGTCGAAGCCGCCCGACTGCTTGGCCGGGGCTTGCTGGCGAGCACCGCCGCCACCGCCACCACCTGCACCACCGCCGCGCGAGTAACCGCCGCCACCGCCGCCGCCTTCGTCGCCACCGCCACGCGAATAGCCACCGCCACCACCACCGCCGCCGCCTTCGCCACCACGGCCACCCAGCATTTGCATCTGGTCAGCCACGATATCCGTGCTGTAACGGTCGGTGCCGTCCTGCGCCTGATACTTGCGCGTGCGGATCTTGCCCTCGATGTACACCGACGAGCCCTTCTTCAGGTACTCATTGACGATTTCCGCCAGACGGCCGAAGAACGACACGCGATGCCATTCGGTCATCTCCTTGAATTCGCCAGACTGCTTGTCCTTATAGCGGTCGGTCGTCGCAAGACGAATGTTCGCTACAGCATCGCCGCTAGGCAGGTAGCGGACTTCGGGATCGGCGCCCAGATTGCCGACCAGGATGACTTTGTTGACTGATGCCATGAAACTTTCTCCGGAATTGCTGAAATCCGCTCAGGATTGACGAGGCGCAGGAGGCCTCATCGGTGCGGCGATTATAAGCCACACGAAAGCGCCCGCTGCACAAGTCAGGAATATTGCGTTCTGACCGTAGTGGGTCATAAGAAAACCCCCTAGTGCGCCGCCACAGAACAGTCCCAGCGCCTGCGTCGTATTGTAGACGCCCACCGCCGCGCCCTTGCGCTGCCCCGGCGCGAGCTTCGACACCAGCGACGGCTGCGAGGCTTCCAGCACGTTGAAGCCGAGGAAATACACGAACAGCACCACCGCAATGACGGCCACCGTCGGCGGCAATCCGCCCAGTGCCAACTGCGCAATCGCGACCAGCGCAATCGCCGATAGCAGCACCATCTTCATCTTGCCGCGCTTTTCCGCCGCAATGATCGCGGGCACCATCGCCACGAACGACAGCCCCATCACCGGCAGATAAATCTCCCAGTGCTGCGCGACCGGCAAGCCCGCCGCTACCAGCATGCGCGGCATCGCCACGAACAGCGCCGTCTGCGTCGCGTGCAACACGAAAACGCCGAAGTTCAGGCGCAGCAGTTCAGGGTTGTGCAGCACTTCGGAAAACGGCGCGGGGCCGGCCTTGGCGTGCACCGGTGGCGTGGGAACCACCCACAGCACGACGAAGATCGCAACCACCGCCAGAATGCCGATGGCGGAGAACAGGCCGCTCATGCCCAGCCAGTGATACAGGAACGGGGCGCATACGATGGCCACGGCGAACGACACGCCGATGCTGCCGCCGATCATCGCCATCGCCTTGGTCCGGTTGGCGTCGCTCGTCAGGTCGGCCACGCAGGCCATCACGGCTGACGAAATCGCTCCCGCGCCCTGAATCGCCCGCCCGACGATGATCCACGTCAGGTCGTGCGCCATTGCCGCAATCAGCGAGCCGATCGCAAACACGATCAGGCCGAAAATAATGACCGGCTTGCGCCCGATCCGGTCAGACGCCCAGCCGTACGGGATGTACAGCAGCGACTGTGTCAGGCCGTAGATGCCGATGGCCAGCCCGACGAGAAAGGTGTTGTTGCCGCCGGGAATCGTCTGCGCAAAGACAGAGAACACCGGCATGATCAGGAACAGGCCAAGCATGCGCAGCGCGAAAATGCTCGCCAGCGATGCACTCGCGCGCACTTCTAGCGGAGTCATGCGGCCACCACGGCCGCTCGTCGTGGCAGGGGATGCGGAAGTCACGGAATCGGTAGACATTACGTCCTGAGAGATGAAAAAGCTCGTCCAGCCTCGGGTTGATCTGATGGATTGCCTGCTCGACTGCTCGATCACGGCGCCGCGAAACCACCCGTGCACAGCCCTCTCGGGGGCCATCTGCCCGATGTCGGGCGGTATGTCACAAGGTATGTCGCGCTGCTGCGGGGCGAGCCTCTGGTAATCGGGCCGTTCGTCCCCATCTGTCCCCACGTTGGCAACCCGCCCGCACTGTGCGATCAGCAGGTTCTGCCCCAGAAATCAAACTTAGGTATATTAGCAGGTTTAGCCGCCCGGATTTCCCCCCTGCGGTCCGCCCGACCGCTCCCGCCGCCTGTTGTGCCGATGCCCGGCTTCGCCGTGCCGGCGTGGCCTGACGACCCGGGAAACCAGGGCTCTTGGGGGCCGGAACCCGCTCCCGCGACAATTCGCCGCGCGGGTTCATCGGCGACGACTCCGGAACCGTCAATGGAAACCATTCGTATTCGTGGGGCTCGTACCCACAACCTCAAGAACGTCAATCTCGACCTGCCCCGTCATCAGCTTGTGGTGATCACCGGCCTGTCCGGTTCGGGGAAGTCGTCGCTCGCTTTCGACACGCTTTATGCCGAAGGTCAGCGCCGCTACGTCGAGAGCCTGTCGGCTTACGCCAGGCAGTTCCTGCAATTGATGGAAAAACCGGACGTCGATCTGATCGAAGGCCTCTCGCCCGCGATTTCCATCGAACAGAAGGCCACCTCGCACAACCCGCGCTCGACCGTCGGCACAGTCACGGAGATTCACGACTACCTGCGCCTGCTCTACGCCCGCGTAGGCACCCCGCACTGCCCCGATCACGGCCTGCCGCTCCAGTCGCAGAACGTCGCGCAGATGGTCGACGCCGTACTCGCCCTGCCCGAAGACACCAAGCTGATGATCCTCGCGCCGATCGTCGTCGACCGTAAAGGCGAACACGCCGATCTGTTCGAGTCGATGCAGGCACAGGGTTTCGTGCGTTTTCGCATCCGCTCGGGCGGCGGTGCGGCCAACGAAGGCACGGCCCGCGTCTATGACATCGAGGCGCTGCCCAAGCTCAAGAAGACGGAGAAGCACTCGGTCGACGTGGTCATCGATCGCGTCAAGGTGCGCCCGGACCTCAAGCAACGCCTCGCCGAATCGTTCGAGACGGCACTGCGTCTGGCCGATGGCCGCGCTATCGCCCTCGAAATGGACACCGGCAAAGAGCACGTCTTCAGCTCGAAGTTCGCCTGCCCCGTTTGCTCGTATTCGTTGCAGGAGCTCGAACCGCGCCTGTTCTCGTTCAACAACCCGATGGGCGCCTGCCCGACCTGCGACGGGCTGGGACAGATGACGTTCTTCGATCCGAAGCGCGTCGTCGGCTTCCCCGCACTGTCGCTCGCGTCGGGCGCGATCAAGGGCTGGGATCGCCGCAACCAGTTTTACTTCCAGATGCTGCAAAGCCTCGCCGCGTTCTACGATTTCGACGTGGATACGCCGTTCGAAGAATTGCCGGAAGACACGCAAAAGATCGTGCTGTACGGCTCGGGCGAGCAGACCATTCCGTTCACCTACGTCAACGAGAAGGGCCGCACGTCGGTGCGCGAGCATGAGTTCGAGGGCATCATCCCGAACCTTGAGCGCCGCTATCGCGAGACCGACTCGGTCGCCGTGCGTGAAGAACTCGCCAAGTACCAGAACAACCGCGCCTGCCCCGATTGCGAAGGCAGCCGGCTGCGCCGCGAGGCACGTTTCGTCAAAGTGGGCGAAGGCCCGCAGGCGCGCGCGATCTACGAGATCGGTAACCTGCCGCTGCGCGAAACGCTCGGGTATTTCCACGAACTCGTGCTGCACGGATCGAAACGCGAGATCGCCGACAAGATCGTGAAGGAAATCGTCGCGCGGCTGTCGTTCCTGAATAACGTCGGTCTCGACTATCTCTCGCTGGAACGCAGCGCCGACACGCTCTCGGGCGGCGAAGCGCAGCGCATCCGGCTCGCGTCGCAAATCGGCTCGGGCCTCACCGGCGTGATGTATGTGCTCGACGAGCCGTCGATCGGCCTGCATCAACGCGATAACGATCGCCTGATCGGCACGCTCAAGCATCTGCGCGACCTCGGCAACTCAGTGATCGTGGTGGAACACGACGAGGACATGATTCTCGCGAGCGACTACGTCGTCGACATGGGGCTGGGTGCCGGCGTGCACGGCGGCACGGTGATTGCACAGGGCAGCCCGCAGCAGATCGAAAACTCGCCGGAATCGCTCACCGGGCAATACCTGTCGGGCGCACGCCGCATCGAAGTGCCTCAGGAGCGTCGCGCCCCCGGCGAAGACCGTCTGCGCATCATCGACGCCACCGGCAACAACCTGAAGCATGTGAGTCTCGATCTGCCAGTCGGCTTGCTGACCTGTGTGACGGGGGTGTCCGGCTCGGGCAAGTCGACGCTGATCAACGACACGCTGTATCACGCCGTCGCGCGGCATCTTTACGGCTCGCAGGCCGAACCTGCGCCGTATGAGCAGATCGAGGGGCTGGAACACTTCGACAAGGTCATCAACGTCGATCAGTCGCCCATCGGCCGCACGCCGCGCTCGAACCCTGCGACGTACACGGGCTTGTTCACGCCGATTCGCGAACTCTTCGCGGGTGTGCCGGCAGCCAAGGAACGCGGCTACGACCCGGGACGTTTTTCGTTCAACGTGAAGGGCGGACGTTGCGAAGCCTGTCAGGGCGATGGCGTCATCAAGGTCGAAATGCACTTCCTGCCCGACGTGTACGTGCCGTGCGACGTCTGCCACGGCAAGCGCTACAACCGCGAAACGCTCGAAGTGCAATACAAGGGGCGCAATATCTCGGAAGTGCTCGACATGACGGTCGAACAGGCGCACGAGTTCTTCAAGCCCGTGCCGGTCGTGGCGCGCAAACTCAAGACGTTGCTGGACGTGGGTCTTGGCTACATCCGTCTGGGCCAGTCGGCCACCACGCTCTCGGGCGGTGAGGCGCAGCGCGTGAAGCTGTCGCTGGAACTCTCCAAGCGCGATACGGGCCGAACGTTGTATATCCTTGATGAACCGACGACCGGTCTGCACTTCCACGATATCGAACTGTTGCTCACCGTTATCCACCGACTGCGCGATCAGGGCAACACCGTGGTCATCATCGAGCACAATCTCGACGTGATCAAAACGGCCGACTGGGTGATCGATCTCGGACCGGAAGGCGGTGCGGGCGGCGGGCAAATCATCGCGCAGGGCACGCCCGAGGACGTGGCGGCCAGCAAGGCGAGCTTCACCGGCAAGTATCTCGCGCCGCTGCTCAAACGCAGCGCGTGAGCGCAAGTTCAGCGATAGGTTTTTGACAAGGACGTCAACGCATGGAACCGCGTTCTGGCTGGAAAACGGATCGAGCCTTCTGGGTCGAACTGACAAGCTACATTTTCGCCGCTGCGGCGCTGTGGATGATTCTGAGCATTCACCTGCTCTCGGCTGTGCTTGCGGGCATGATCGTCTTCCAACTCGTGCACGTACTCGGACCACGCCTGCAACTGCGTATTTCGAGCGAGCGTGCACGGCTGGTCGCCGTCGCGCTGCTCTCGGCGATCATCGTGGCGCTGATGACGGCGCTGATCTTCGGTGTGGTGACGTTCTTTCGCAGCGACGCCGGGCATCTGCAACACATCAACGGCCGCATGATGGAGGCGGTGGAGCAGGCGCGCACGCAGTTGCCCTCGTGGATTACCGACCGGTTGCCCGCCGATAGCGACGACATTCATCAGGCTGTGACGGGCTTTCTGAAAGATCACACGCAGGAGATGTCGCTGGTCGGCAAGGAAGCGCTCAACGCGATGGTCCATATCATCGTGGGGCTGGTACTGGGTGCGCTGGTGGCGCTCTCGTCGATTCGTCCGGTGCAGCACATGCAACCGCTCGCGGCCGCGCTCTCGCGGCGTGTCACGCGCTTCGGCGATGCGTTCCGGCGCATCGTCTTCGCGCAGTTGAAGATCTCGGCGATCAACACGGTCTTCACAGCGATCTTCCTGCTTGGCGTGCTGCCGCTGTTCGACATTCACGTGCCGCTGCGCAAGTCGATGATCGTGGTCACATTCGTCGTGGGCCTGCTGCCGGTGGTGGGCAACCTGATCTCGAACACGTTTATCGTGGTGCTCAGCCTGTCGGTGTCGCTGTACGTGGCAATCGCGTCGCTGGTGTTCCTGATCGTGATTCACAAGCTCGAATACTTCCTCAACGCGCGCATCGTCGGCACGCAGATTCAATCGCGCGCATGGGAGCTGCTGCTCGCCATGATCGTGATGGAAGCCGCCTTCGGCCTGCCCGGACTCGTCGCCGCGCCGATTTACTACGGCTATCTCAAGAGCGAGTTGGCAGAGAAGCAGTTGGTCTGACACGCGGATCAACTGACAACAGGCGTCCGGCACCCATCAGACGCCGAATTTGACATTTCGTCACCGAGTGACATAATGTCAAATCATGAAATCCACCAAATCCCCCGGTACGGGCAAGCGCGACGAGAACGCACTGCTGTTGCGTGAAGGCCGCAAGATCGTCGAGGCGCTCGGCCAGACGTTCGCGCCGCTTGTCGAAGTGGTGCTGCACGACCTGACCGATCCCGATCACGCGATCGTGGCCATCGCCAACAATCTGTCAGGCCGCCAGCCCGGCGACGCCGTGACCGAGATGGGGCTCGCGCGAATTGCCGATCCCGCATTCCCCGAAGTCATCGCCAATTACGCGAACCGGTTCCCCGACGGGCGCCCGGCCAAGAGCACTTCCATCGGCTTGAAGAACAGCGGCGGCGAGTATGTCGCCGCGATCTGCCTGAACATGGATATCTCCATGCTCGCGGCGGCCGCCGCCAGCGTGCAGCAACTGGTGAACATTCAGACCGCGTCGCCGGCGCCCGTGCACGAGACGCTCGCCACACGCCGGCTCGACGACATTGCCCCGCTCATCACCGACTTTGCCGCGCAGCGCAACACCACGCCGCAAGGACTCTCGCTGGCCCAGCGCCGCGACGCCATTCGCATGATCGAAGCGCGCGGACTGCTCGACCTGCGTCATGCCCACGCGGAAATCGCGCGCGCATTGGGCGTGGCCCGCTCGACCGTCTACACCTACCTCTCCGACCCGAAAGGCACATCATGACTGCTCCCCAACTGGCGATCACGTACGGCGATGTCGCGGCCGCCCATGATCGGATTCGCGAAGCCGCACACCACACGCCGGTACTCACCTCGCGCACGGCCGACGCCATGACCGGCGCGCAACTGTTCTTCAAGGCCGAGAACTTCCAGCGCATGGGCGCGTTCAAGTTCCGTGGCGCCTACAACGCCATCTCGCAGTTCACGGCCGAACAGAAGCGCGGTGGCGTGCTGGCCTTCTCGTCCGGCAACCATGCGCAGGCCATTGCGCTCGCCGCGCGTGAATTGGGCGTAGCAGCGGTCATCCTGATGCCGCAGGACGCCCCGCAAATGAAGATCGACGCCACGCGCGGTTATGGCGCGGAAGTCGTGCTCTTCGACCGTTACAAGGAAGACCGCGAAGCGCTCGCCACGCGTCTGGCGACCGAGCGCGGCATGACGTTGATTCCGCCTTACGATCATCCGCACGTGATGGCCGGCCAAGGCACCGCCGCCAAGGAATTGATTGAAGACGTCGGCACGCTCGACATGCTTGTCGTGTGTCTGGGTGGTGGCGGCCTGCTGTCGGGCTGTGCCGTCGCGGCCCGTGCGCTCAATCCGAACATTGCCATCTACGGTGTAGAACCGGAGGCCGGCAACGACGGGCAGCAGAGCTTTCGCAGCGGCAAGATCGTACACATCGAGACGCCGCGCACGATTGCCGATGGCGCGCAGACGCAGCATCTGGGGGACTACACGTTCCCGGTGATTCGCTCGCTGGTCGACGACATCCTGACCGTGACCGACGACGAACTCGTGCAGACCATGAAGTTCTTCGCGAGCCGCATGAAGATCGTGGTCGAGCCGACTGGTTGCCTCGCCGCTGCCGCAGTGCTGCAAGGCAAGCTGGATGTGAAGGGCAAGCGCGTCGGCATCATTTTGTCCGGCGGCAACGTTGATATGGCACGGTTCGCCAAACTTACCCTCGGGGAGGCTGTATGAGTGCGCTGGAACGCGGTATCGAAGAAGTGAATGTCCCCACGCTGCAACCGCCGCGTGGTCACTATTCACACGGCGTGTGCGCCAACGGCTTTGTGTTCGTCTCGGGGCAACTGCCGATCACGCCGGAAGGCGAGCGGCTCGTCGGGGCACCGTTTGCCGTGCAGGCGAAACAGGCACTGGATAACGTCGCCGCCATTCTCACCGCCTGCGGCACCCGGATCGAACGGCTGGTGCAAGTGCGCGTGTACATCACGAATGTCGATGACTGGGGACCGTTCAACGAGGTCTACACGGCATGGGCCGGTGACGCGAAGCCTGCGCGCGCCGTCGTGCCGGTGCCGGCACTCAGTCACGGTGTTGCCGTCGAGATCGAAGCTACGGCATTGGCGGGATAATTCGCTTTGTTCTCGTGCGCGGCGAAGATGTCTGCCTCGCCGCGCACGCATCGCGAATGAGCGTCCCCGCCCGGGGACACCTTCGTGATCGCTCAGTTGGAATATGGCCCAGTGGTCGCTGAGTGATCACTGAGTGTTGCGTCTAATGTCGGCCGGTGAATGCGTAGCGCAGTTACACTGCTTGTCACTTTCACCGATCTGCCCGCACATGACGCCCCCCGACCTCCCGCCGTCCTCCGCTTCATCCCCCTCCCCTTCGGCCTCAGTACCGCCCTCGCGCGACGCGATGGACCCGGCGTCGCAGCAGCAACGCGTCGACGACGAGCCGCTGCGACTGGTCACAAGCTTCAACGATGTGTTCGTGGTGATCGCTGCATGGCTGCTGTCGTTCGGCACCGGGTGGTTGACGATGTCGCTACCGACGACGTTGCAGATGCTGATCTCCGCCGCCATCACGTGGGGCTTGTCCGAGATTTTCGTGCGACGCCGCCGCATGGCGCTGCCCGCACTGTGTTTCAGCTTCGGGTTTATCAGCGCGGTGGCGCTGATCGGGTTCGGCAACGCGTCGCTCGTGACGCAGGACGTCAGCGGCGTGCGGCAATCGATGAGCTGGTTCACGCTCGGCGGCACGGCCATTTTCACGGCAGCCGGTGCAGCGCTCTACTGGTGGCGCTTTCGGGTGCCGGTCGCGATCGCGTTCGGTGTTGCCGGCGTCGTCGCCACCACGTGGTTCCACATCCTTGTGCTCCAGGAAAACTTCCTTGAGTGGATCTTGGTGGCCAGCGTGCTCGTGGGGCTCGCGATTTTCGTGCGGGCGCTGCGCTGGGATGCACAAGACCCGCAACGCGTGACGATTCGCTCGGATGTCGCCTTCTGGCTGCATCTGGTCGCCGCGTGCATGGTCACGCACCCGATCTTCTGGACGCTGATGCCGGCGCATCCGTTCGCGGCTATCGCAGTGTTTCTGGTGTTGACGGTGGTGTCGCTCGTGATCGACCGGCGCGCGCTCATGCTCTCGTCGCTGCTGTACGTGATCAGCGCCATCATGAAGGTGCTTGTGACGTCTTCCGATGCGAACGGATTGCCCGTGGTCGCCGTTGTGGTGGGCGCTGCGCTGTTGTTGCTGTCGGTGTTCTGGCAGCCGTCGCGCGCGTTGGCCCTGCGTTGTGTGCCTGCTAGCTGGCGGGCGAAATTGCCGCGCTGATTGCAGCAATCATCCCCCTTCACGCTTCACTGCATGCCGCGCCTGATCTTCGGGCGCGGCATCGCCTCACTCGCAAAGCCTCACTGAATCGTGACGCGCTCCAGCATCTTCATGAAGTGATCGAGCGAAGGCGTCGCCATGCCGGCGACTTTCGCGCGATCGTCCCAGCGGCGCAGCCGCATGGCGGCTTCCGCATGGTCACGTGCAAGAAACGTCTTGGCCTCGTCGTCGTTAAACACGCCGCCCTGCAACGCAAGACTGCGCACGGAATCGACGGAGAGTTGGCTGAAATACTCGGGATCGACGGCGCACAGGCAGCGCTTGGCGTCGACGTGCAACCGGATCGGTTCGAGTACGGCATCGCTGAACAGCGGCCGCAGGAAAGGCAGGGCGTAGTACTGATGCAGATCGTCAATGCCGCGCTCGGTGGGCGTCTCACCCTGAAGATTGAGCAAATGGCCGAGATCGTGGAGAAAACTGGCGGCGACGAGCGCCTCGTCGGCCCCCTCGCTCTGCGCTAACGCGCCGCTTTGCAGCGCGTGCTCCAACTGGGTGACAGGCTCGCCGCTGTAGGCCAGCGAGCCAAATTTATCGAACAGGGTGCGGATGTCCGGCAGGCTCAGGGCCATCGTGTGAACTCTCGTTGTCGTCGCGTGAATCCGATGGGGCGGCCGCCGTCGCGACATCGGCAAACGCCGCCAGCTTCGACACCTTCGTTTCCTTCGGCGTCTTGGTTTCTTTGATTTCCTTCGGCTTGTCGCGCATGCGGCTCTTGCGCAGCGCACCGGCGTCATCCAGCACGGTGTATGCCGTCGAGCAGAACAGCGAATTCAACCGCTTCATGTCGCTGATGATGTCCAGATGCAGCGAACTCGTCTCGATACTCTGCACCGACTGCCCCGCCAGACGATTCAGGTGAGTGTACGAATACGCCCGCTCCAGATCGCGAAAGCTTTCCTTCTCGGTCATCAGGCGCTGTGCGCTCTTGAGGTCGCCGTTCAGGAACACCGACAAGCCAAGTTGCAGGTTGGTCACGAGCCGCGCGTGCATGTCGCAAATCTCCTGCAAGCCCGCCTCGGAGAACGACAACTTGTGCGAAATCTTCTTCTCTTCGACCTCGGTCACCATGCGCTCGATGATGTCGCCCGCATGTTCCAGATTGATCGTCAGCGAAATGATGTCGGTCCAGCGGCGGCTGTCCGGCTCGCTCAGGTTCTCGCGCGACACCCGTGTGAGATACATCTTCACTGCCGTGTAGAGATGATCGACGTCGTCGTCCATCCGCCGCGTTTCACGCGCCCGCACCACATCGTTGCTGCGAATGACTTCGAGCAGCCCGTTGAGCATCTGCTCGACGATGTCGCCCATGCGCAAGGTCTCGCGCGTAGCGTTGGCCAAGGCCACCGACGGCATCGACAGTGCACTCTCGTCCAGATGGCGCGGTCGCGCACTGGTGTCCGCCTCGGGCTTCTCCGCCAGCAGTCGCACACAAAGGCGCGCCATCGGCTCGGTGAACGCGAGGAAGACCACGCAGCGAATCAGGTTGTAGATGACGTGGAAGTTCACGACCGCCTGCGCCGGCTGGTCCGACAGCCAGCTCACCAGCAGCGGTGCGTAGTCGACGAACGGCAGCACAATCAGGCAGCCGATCAGCTTGAAGATGAGGCTGCCGAACACCACGCGACGCCCGGCCGCGTTCTGGCCTGCCGAGGTCAGCATGGCGAGCATGCCGCTGCCCAGATTCGCACCGATCACGAGACACAGCGCGACCTTCAGCGAGATCACGCCCGACGAGGCCAGCGTAGCGGTCAGCAGCACGGCGGCCAGACTCGAATACGAGATCATCGCGAAGAGCGCGCCGATCAGCGTGTCGAGCATCACGTCGCCAGTCAGCGAGCCGAACAGCACCTTCACGCCAGCGGCCTGCGTCATGGGCGTGGTCGCGCCGACGATCAGTTGCAAGGCAAGAATAATCAGGCCAAGGCCGATCGCCACACGGCCGAGTTGCCCGGCGCGCGTCTGTTTGCGTGAGAGGAAAAAGATGACGCCGAAGAAGATCAGCAATGGCGAGAGCCAGTGCAGATCGAACGTCAGGATCCGCGCCATGATCGCCGTGCCGACGTCGGCTCCGAGCATGATCGAGAGCGCCGGTGCCAGTGCAATCAACCCCTGCGCACCGAATGACGAGACGATGAGCGCGGTCGCGTTGCTGCTCTGTACCAGACCGGTCACGAGCACGCCGGCCGCGAAGGCCAGAAAGCGGTTCGAAATGCTGTGGGACAGAATGCGCCGCAGATCGGCGCCGTAGACGCGCAGGACCCCGGTACGCACGATATGCGTACCCCAGATCAGCATCGCTACGCCGGAGAGAAGGTTGAGCAGTGTCAGCATGCCAGTGTTCCGTGATCTTGTTGTCGACGGGACGGGCAGCGCCCTGCGCCGCCGGCATGACGCGACCACTGGTTTGCCATACAGGCATCCCGCGTCAGATCAAAACTGGCGTCGGGATGCGTATGAAGTTCACGCGTCATGCGTATCCCCAATCGGTACACCGTACACCAAAATGACGGGCGCAACAATCGTGTCATGAATTTGTCACAATTTTTGCACCGACTCTGCTAAGCCTTGTTGCGTAAGGGTGACAGCGGGAACGTCACCGGCAGGATTGTCCCGCCGACACGCCCCGCGACACCCCCGAACCTCACCTCACGCCACCCTCATGCGCCCCAAGGCAACGTGAAGGTTTTGGTGTTGGTGAAGCTCTTCATCGCTTCCTGCACCCCTTCTTTATAGCCGAGGCCGGAATCCTTGATGCCGCCGAACGGCGTCAGCTCGATGCGGTAGCCCGGCACTTCCCAGACGTTGACCGTGCCGACCTGCAACTCGTCGGTGAAGCGCGTGACGTAGTCGAGGCGGTTGGTGCAGACGCCCGACGACAACCCGAACGCCGTGCCGTTGGAAATCGCAATGGCCTCGTCGATGCTGCCGAACGTGATGATGGGCGACACCGGCCCGAAGGTTTCTTCGCGCACCACCGTCATCTTCGGGTCGACGCGGTCGATCACCGTCGGCGAGTACAGCGCGCCTTCGCGCTTGTTGCCCACGAGCAACCGGGCACCCTGCGCCACCGCTTCGTTCACCCGCGCTTCGAACAGACGCGCGGCACCCTCGTCGATGACGGTACCCATGTCGTTATTGCCGTCGCTCGGGTCACCGTACTTCCACGCGCGCGTCTTCTCCACGACCATTTCGGTGAACTGCGCTGCGATGTCGCGATGCACGAGCATGCGCTTGACCGCCGTACAGCGCTGGCCCGAATTCTTGTACGAGCCTTGCACGGCGAGATCGGACGCGCGATCGAGGTCGGCATCTTCCATCACGATCAACGGGTCGTTGCCGCCCAGCTCCAGCACGATGCGGCGATAACCGGCCTTCGACGCAATGTACTTGCCGATCGACACACCACCGGTGAAGGTGATCATGTCGATGTTCTCGTTGGTCAGCATCTCGTCGGCAATCTCCATCGGATCGCCCGTGATCACTTGCAGCATTTCCGGCGGCAAGCCCGCTTCATACAACGTGTCGGCGAGGTAATACGCCGAGAGCGGCACCTTCTCCGACGGCTTGAGCACCATGCGGTTGTTGGTGGCCACCGACGGCGCGACCTTGTGCGCCACCTGATTCATCGGATGATTAAACGGCGTGATGGCCGAAATCGCCCCCAGCAGCGGCTCGCGCTGCGTCACTACACGGCGCTTCTTGCCGTGCGGCGTGAGATCGCACGAGAAGGCCTGACCGTCGTCTTTCAGCGCTTCGCCTGCCGCGAACCCGAGCACGTCGGCCACGCGGCCAATTTCATACACCGCGTCTTTCTTGCAGAGCCCCGACTCCATCGTGATGATGGCGGCGGCTTCCGCCGTGCGCTCGCGCAGCAGCGCGGCAGCCTTGTCGAGAATGTTGGCGCGCTCGAAACGGGTGAGCTTCGAGCGGTACTGCTTGGCAATCGAGAACGCGCGGCGCACGTCGTCGAGCGATGCCTTGGGCACCGTGCCGACCAGATCGCCCGAGTACGGGTTGAAGACTTCGATGATCCGTTCACGGGTCACTTTCTCTCCGCCGATGCGCAGGGCTTCGGCGCGAAACTCGGGATGCAGCTTGTGCGGCGCGTTCATGGGGTTCTCCACAGCGTATTCAAACTGGTCGGGGTGCCGGCGTAGGGCAGCGTTAGTCCAGACGTGACTCAGACGTGGTTGAGCGCGACGTCGAGAATGTCGAAGTTGCGCAGTCGCGCCTTGCCCGGAATGCCTTCGGTCTTGCGATTGAAGAGCAGCGGCACGGTCTGTTCGGAGATACCGCCATGCGAGCGCAGCGGCACGGTCAGCCCGGTCAGATCGTGACGGCTGGCGCTCGTGCCGAGCACCACCGACTGATCGCTCACGACCACGAGGTCGCCGACACGATCGGGCGGCAGTTCGAAACGCGCACAGGCTTCGGCGTTGGTCAGCACCACTTCGAGACCCGGCAACGCGGCGATGCGCTTGCGAATGGCATCGCGGTCGATATCACGCGGCAGGTAGATGGTGGCGAACGAACCGAGCGCACCGTGGTGAACGACATACGGATCGGTGATCGGCAGAATCACGCGCGCCCCGCCTTCGGCCACACCCTTGCCGAGCCAGTCGTCGAGCAAGTCCTGCAAATAGATCACGTTGGGCTGGCCGGTCTTCGGATCGTGCTTGGCGTTCATGCCGTGATCGGCGGTCAGGCCGATGACCGCGCCGAGTTCGTCCATGCGGCGCAGGTACTTGTCCATCATCGCGTAGAAGGCGTTGGCGCCTTCGGTGCCCGGGGCCCACTTGTGCTGCACGTAGTCGGTGGTCGACAGGTACATCAGGTCGACGTGGCGCGTTTCCAGCAAGCGCACACCGGCCGCGAACACGAACTCGGAGAGTTCTGCGCTATAGACATCCGGCACCGGCATGTCCACAAGACCCAGCACGTCTTCGATGCCGTTCTCGGCGAGCGTGACCTGATCGGCCTTCTCCGACGAGAAGCAGATGCCGGTCATCCGGTGGCCGAGCAACTTGCGCAGTTTGTCTTTGGCGGTGACGACAGCCACCTTGGCACCGGCGTCGGCAGCAGCTGCCAGCACTGTCCCCGCGCGCAGGTAGGCGGGGTCGTTCATCATGACTTCGGCGCCCTTGCCGCCGTCGGCGGCGGGGTCGTAGAAGTAGTTGCCGCAGATGCCATGCACGGCCGGGGGGGCGCCGGTCACGATGGACAGATTGTTCGGGTTGGTGAACGACGGCACCACGCAGTCGCCCTGAAACACCGCGCCATCGGCGAGCAGGTGTTTGAGGTACGGCGCGACACCGGCGTTGGCGGCGGCTTCGAGATATTCGAACTGGCAACCGTCGACACACACGATGACGGTGGGCTGTTGCGGCAGCCGGTACTGGCGGCCATTCACTTGGATCTGCACGGGCTGGTTCACGTCGGTCTCCTCAAGGGCAATTCGTTCGATCACGTCAATGTTTAATTAGCCGGCCTTCGCCTGCGTCGGCGCCGCGCCGGGCGCACGCGCCAGCGCTTCGCGAATGCGCGCCTGGCCGCGCGACAAGTGTTCGCGAATGACCTGAGCGGCGCGCGCCGGATCGCGCGAAGCGATGGCGCTCACGATGTCGCGGTGCTCACGTTCCGACTTCGGCGGTGCCGACGTATCGGCGGTCAGCGCTTCGTGGCGGAACAGGCTCAACTCCTTCACCAGCCGGCGATAGGTTTCAAGCAACTTGCGGTTGCCGACCATCTCGACGAGCGTGTCGTGAAACGCAAGGTTCAACTGGTAGTACGCCTCGCTGTCGCCCGCTTCCACGGCCTGATGCATCGCTTCGACCGACTCGCGCAGCCGCGTGAGTTGCTCCGACGTGATGACCTCGGCCAGCGTGCGCCCCACGTACTCATCAAGCACGCCGCGCAGGGTGTAAATCTCTTCGGCCTCTTCGAGCGAGATCACCCGCACGAACACACCGCGATTCTTTTCGGTGCGCAGCAGCCCCGCTTCTTCGAGCGCACGAAACGCCTCGCGCACCGGGCCACGCGACACGCCAAGACGCCCCGCCACTTCAATCTCGTTGAGCTTGGTCCCGGGCGTGAGCGTGCCGGCCATGATCTGGCGCTCGATCTCGTGCTGCACGAGCGTGGTGAGCGACTGGCTTTGCAGCAACTCGATGGCCGTGGCCGAAGTGGGCTTAGGGGTCATACCGTCTTCCTTATCTCTGAACTCTGATGCGAACATTCAGCAATCACGCGAGGCAATTTGTGGCGTTACGTGATTATTTTTGTTGCTTGACATTCAAGCACATCACTTTGTAGATTGTCAACAAAACACATCCGACATCGCAGACAAATTTGGCAACACGGTCGGGGTGAGTTGGTGAAGGCAGCGACAAAACTCTATCTGAATCAATGATTTCCATACTATTGGAGGTATTTGACGAGCAGATGACAAATGCAAAGAGTTTCAAGAAAAAGACATAATTTGCCAATAATATGCAACACATCGCCTCATAGAAGGCGCTTTTGCCCGACCCACAGGAGCCATTCATGAACCAATCGATGCGCCGCGCCCTGCGTGCTGCCGCCGCCCTAGCCGCCGGCCTTGTCTGTGCCGCTCAGGCCGGCCACGCCCTCGCCAAGACCACGTTGACTGTCTACACGGCGTGGGAGGTCGAAGTTATGCGGCCGTACGCCGAGGCCTTCCAGAAAGCGAACCCCGATATCGAAATCAAGTACGTGCGCGATTCCACCGGCGTGGTCACCGCCAAGGTGCTCGCCGAGAAAGCCAACCCGCAGGCGGACGTGATCGCGGGGCTCGCCGCATCGAGTCTCGAACTGATCAAGCAGGAAGGCCTGCTCACGCCGTATTCACCCAAGGGTTTCGATCAGCTCACGCGGGCCTACAGCGACAAGGCCACGCCGCCATCGTGGATCGGACTCGACGTGTGGGGCGCGACGGTGTGCTTCAACACGGTGGAAGCGGCCAAGCGCAACTTGCCGAAGCCGACGTCGTGGGAAGACCTGGCCAAGCCCATCTACAAGGGCATGATCGTGATGCCGAACCCGGCCACTTCGGGCACCGGCTTTCTCGACGTGACGGCGTGGCTCCAGATGTTCGGCAAGGAGGGCGGCTGGAAGTACATGGACGCGCTCGACAAGAACATCGTCAAGTACACGCACTCGGGCTCGAAGCCTTGTCGTGACGCAGGCGCAGGTGAGTACCCGATCGGCATCTCGTTCGAATTCAACGCCCATCGCACCAAGGCCGCCGGCGCGCCGATCGATCTGGTGTTTCCGAAGGAGGGGCTGGGCTACGACATCGAAGCCGCGGGCATCGTGAAGACCACCAAGAAGATGGACGCTGCGAAGCGCTACATGGACTGGCTGGCCAGCAAGGAAGCCAACGAGATGTACGCGAAGGACTGGGCCATCGTGGCGTATCCGGGCGTGGCGAAGAAGTTCGACACGATTCCCGCCAACTATCCCGACATGCTCGTGAAGAACGATTTCACGGAAATTGCCAAGAGCCGCGAATCGGTCCTCTCCGAGTGGCAGAAACGATACGGCGCGAAGTCGGAGAAGAAGTGACGAGCGCGGCATCGACCGCGCAGTGCTGAGGTAGCGCTGAGTTTGCGGCAGATGGCAAGTGCCGGGGGCGACGTGTTTCACCCGGCACTGCCACCGCCAAGCGCACCGCGCGCCGCCTCGCAACACACAAGTAGTCATGGACATCGCAGGAGGTCCCCCGAATGAGCGACGACACGTATCTGAGCCTCGCCGGCATCCACAAACGGTTCGACAACACCGTAGTGCTGGGTGACATTAATCTCACCGTTCGGCGCGGCGAGATGCTTTGTTTTCTCGGCCCGTCAGGGTGTGGCAAGACGACGCTGCTGCGCATCATCGCCGGGCTCGAAGCGCAGACCCACGGCAAGGTCTCGCAGAACGGCCGCGATATTTCCACCTTGCCGCCCATGCAGCGCGACTACGGCATCGTGTTCCAGTCGTACGCGCTGTTTCCGAATCTGAGCGTGGCGCAAAACGTCGCCTACGGCCTGACCAACCGTCGCGTACCGCGCGCCGAGCGCGACCAACGCGTCGCTGAGTTGCTCGAGATGGTCGGCTTGCCCGACGCGGGCAAAAAATTTCCCGGACAACTCTCGGGCGGGCAACAACAACGCATCGCCATCGCCCGCGCGTTGGCGACGTCGCCGGGCCTGTTGCTGCTGGACGAACCGCTCTCGGCACTCGACGCTCGCGTGCGGGTGCGCTTGCGCAGCGAGATCCGTGCGCTGCAACAGCGGCTGGGCATCACGACGATTCTCGTCACGCACGATCAGGAAGAGGCTTTGTCGATGGCCGACCGCATCGTGGTGATGAACCATGGCGTGATCGAGCAGGTCGGCACGCCCGGTGAGATCTATCAGCATCCGGCCACGCCGTTCGTCGCCGATTTCGTCGGCAAAACCAACATCCTGCCCGCACGCCTCGGTGACGCCGGACGTGTGCAAGTCGGCCGTTACGAACTGACCTGCGGCACGCTCAACGGCTGCCGTACCGGTGAAGACATTCGCGTGTTCTTCCGCCCTGAAGACGTGCGTGTGCGCGATCTCGACGACCTCGATGACGAAGCGAACGTCTTCGACGGCGCCGTGGAGAAGATTGAATTTCTCGGCGCGTTCTCGCGGGTGACCCTGCGCATGCAGGCATGCGAACACGCGCTCTATGCCGACCTCTCGCCTGCTGACATGCAGGCCCTGCAACCGGCCGCCGGCAGCGCCCTGCGCTTTGCCGTGCCGCGCGCCGCCGTGCGCGTCTTCCGTCAGGGGTGATGCCACGATGAGTTCCTTACCGTCGACACTGACTGCGACTTCGCCGGGGCAAGCGGCCGCGCCGCTCTCCGCCCAGAGTTCTCATGCTGCACCCGCCTCACATGCAGGACCGGCGGGCAGCGCGCCGCCCTCGACGTTGCGCCCTGCACGTCTGGCATCGCACTGGACGGACCGGCTTGCGCAGGCGCTGTTGCTGGTGGCCGCCGCCGCAGGCGTGCTCTTTCTGCTCGCACCGATGGCCGCCATTCTCATCAAGAGCGTGCAGGACAACGACGGCCACTTCGTCGGCTTGCGGCACTTCCGCGAGTACTTCCACTCGCCCGCGCTGTTCGGCTCGATCTGGAACAGCGTGTGGATTTCGATCGTGACGACCGGCATCACGGTGCCGTTGGCGTTCATCTTTGCCTATGCGCTCACGCGCAGCTGTATCCGCGGCAAGACGCTGCTGCGCAATATCGCGCTCATTCCGATTCTCGGGCCCACGTTGCTGCCCGCCATCTCGTTCATCTTCTGGTTCGGCAATCAGGGCGTATTGCGGCCGTTCATGGGGGACATCGATATCTACGGGCCGCTCGGCATCGTGATGTCGCTCGTGAACGCCACATTCCCGCACGCGCTGATGATCATGATCACCGCGCTCTCGCTCACCGACGCACGGCTCTACGAAGCGGCCGATGCGCTCGGCACGCCGGTGCTACGACGCTTCTTCACGATCACGCTGCCCGGGGCGAAATACGGTGTGATCAGCGCCGCGATGATCGTCTTCACTTACGCGATTTCGGACTTCGGGATTCCGAAGGTGATCGGCGGCGACTTCAACGTGCTCGCCACCGACATCTACAAACTCGTGATCGGACAGCAGGACTTCTCTAAGGGCGCCGTCGTCGGGCTGGTGCTGCTCGTGCCCGTGGGCATCACCTATCTGGTCGACTCGGTCGTGCAGCGCAAGCAGCAGGCGCTGCTCTCGGCGCGCGCGGTGCCTTACGTGCCCAAGCCCTCACGCGGCTTCGACTGGACGATGGCAGTACTGTGCTGGGGCATGGCGGCGATCATGCTCGCGATTCTCGGCATGGCGGTCTACGCCTCGTTCGTGAAATTCTGGCCGTACAACTTCAGCCTCTCGCTCGGCCACTATCGTTTCGGACTGGTGGAAAGCGGCGCTGTCGATGCCTACATCAACAGCGTGCAGATGGCGTTCTGGTGCGCGATCTGGGGCACAGCGGTGATCTTCGTCATCGCCTATCTGCTGGAGAAGACCAAGGGCCTCACGTGGGTGCGCGGTTTCATCCGCATGATGGCCGTGCTGCCGATGGGCGTGCCCGGTCTGGTGCTCGGTCTGGGTTACATCTTCTTCTTCGTGCCGGAAGGCAACCCGCTGCACGGTTTGTACGGTTCGCTGGCGATTCTCGTGATCGTCAACGTCGTGCATTACTACTCGTCGAGCCATCTCACGGCAGTGACGGCGCTCAAGCAGATCGATCCGGAATTCGAGTACGTGTCGGCCTCGTTGAAGGTGCCCTTCTATCGCACGTTCTGGCGCGTGTCGGCGCCAATCTGCCTGCCGTCGATCATCGACATCAGCCGCTATCTGTTCGTCAACGCGATGACCACCGTGTCTGCCGTGGTCTTCCTGTATTCGGCCGACACCTCGCTGGCGTCGGTGGCCATCGTCAACATGGACGAAACCGGCTCGATCGGGCCCGCCGCCGCCATGGCCACGCTGGTCGTGCTCACCTCGATGCTCGCGTGCCTGCTTTATCACGGCATTCAAATCGTGGTGGAGCGCTACACGCAGGCATGGCGGCGTCCGACAGCGCTTTCTCGTAAAGGTCATTGAAAGGTGATTGAAAGGCGGCGCGCCCATGTCCTGTGTCCGCAGCATGGCGTGCGCCGGTGCTTCCCAAGTTGCTTCTCTCTTGTTTGATTCTCGTTTGATTCCCCCGCTCAATAGGAGGCGGTCATGATTCTCGGTCAGGAACCGATTCTGCTTACCCCCGGCCCGCTCACCACGTCGCCGGCGACCCGACAGGCCATGCTGCGCGACTGGGGCTCGTGGGACACCCAGTTCAACCAGATCACCGCTTCGCTGTGCCGCGATCTCGTCGATATCGTGCATGGCGGCAACGACTATGCATGCGTGCCGCTGCAAGGCTCGGGCACGTTCTCGGTCGAAGCGGCCATCGGCACACTCACGCCGCGCAATGCGCGCATTCTGGTGCCCGATAACGGTGCCTATTGCCAGCGCATCCTGAAGATCTGCCGCTATCTCGGACGCGACGCCGTAGCGCTGCCCATCGCCGAAGATCAGGCCGCGAGCGCAGCGGCGATCGACGAAGCGCTCACGCGCGACCCGTCGATCACCCATGTGGCGCAGGTGCATCTGGAGACGGGTGCCGGTGTGCTCAACCCGCTCGCCGACATCGCCCGCGTGTGCCAGAAGCATGGCAAGGGGCTCATCGTCGACGCGATGAGTTCGTTCGGCGCCGTGGAGATCGACGTGCGCACGATGCCGTTCGACGCGCTGATCGCCGCCAGCGGCAAGTGCCTCGAAGGCGTACCGGGCATGGGCTTCGTGATCGTGAAGAAGTCGGTGCTGGAGGCGTCCGCAGGCAACAGCCACTCGCTGGCGATGGATCTGCACGACCAGTACGTATATATGCAGAAGACCACGCAATGGCGCTTCACGCCGCCGACACACGTTGTCGCTGCGCTGCGCGCGGCGGTCGATCAGTTCCTCGCAGAAGGCGGCCAGCCGGTACGCGGTGAGCGATATCGCCGCAACTGCCGCGCGCTGGTCGAGGGCATGGCGTCGCTCGGCTTCCGGCCGTTTCTGTCGGCCGACGTGCAAGCGCCTGTGATCGTCACGTTCCACGCGCCGACCGACAGCAAGTACGACTTCAAGGCGTTTTATGCGGCGGTGCGCGAGCGCGGTTACGTCCTGTATCCGGGCAAACTCACCCAGTTGGAGACGTTTCGCGTGGGTTGTATCGGCGCTATCGACGACAACGAGATGCGCAACGTCGTCACAGCGATTGCGCAAACGCTGACATCACTCGATATCCGGCAAGTCGCACCGCTGACGAAGGCCGCATAGTCGCGAGCCGGTTCACATCGCCTACGCTTCACACGTGACACTGACGAACGCCACAGCGCAACGCGCGGCGTTCGTCAGTCCAATCTGCGGGCCTACGCATGTGCCTCGCACAGCGGGAATCCTCCGAATCTAGCCCCCGCTTCCGACGCCCGAACGGCGTCGTCTCCTTCGCCGCACCGTCTTGATTCGTCAGCATTTCCCGGCACCGCCACCATGCCGCGCCGCGACTTGTCACGTCGTCATGGCCGCGTGCTATCCCCCGCCGCTTTCTAGAATGCCCCGCACACAAACCGCGCATTAGTGCTTCGTCCGTCGGTGTTTGCGTCTTCTCTACGACGCACATCGGCATCGTGGCTCCCCCCGAATGTCGCCTGCCATGGGTGTCGCGCTTTCCGACTTTCCGCGCGCAAACCGCCCGTCCCCACACCGCACGCCTTTTGGAATCGGAACGCGATGAACAAGCACCTCTATCGTTTGGTCTGGCGGCATTGCCGCGTCGATGTCGTCCCCGCGCCGGAGACGGCCTGCCAGCGCACCGGAACGGCACCGGCATCCCGTACCCGGGGGGCAGGCCGACGCAGCGCGGCAACCTCCGGTGCGCCAGCGTCGGCACTCACCCGACTGTGTCTCGCCTGCGTCGCGTTGTTGAGTGCGACCGTCGCCGCGCCTGCATGGGCCACCTGCACGGTCGCCGGCAGCGTCGTCACGTGCAGCGGCGCCGCCAACCCGCTGGCACCGTCATTCTCGGATGCCGCCAACAGTCTCCAGGTGAACGTGAACAGCGGGGCCGGTGTCGGTGTGCTGCTCGGCATCGGCGGCACGGCGATGACGCTCACCGGCAACAACGTCACGCTCGTCAACGGCGGCACGATCGATCCTTCAGTACTCGGCAGCCTTGGCCTGCTCGCCAGCGGGACGGTCATCGGCAACGGCATGCCGGGGGCAGCACCCAGACGGTGACGAACAACGCGATCATGCGCGGCACCGTGGGCTTGCTCGGGGTCAATCTGCCGGGGCTGACGGGGCTGGCGCTCACGGTGCAGAACGCCGTGGGTGGCAGCACCGTCATCAGCAACAGCGGCACGCTCGGTGCGTCGCCAATTCTCGGCGTATCGCTCACAGGCACGGGCAGTGCACCGGTCGTCGCTGCGTATGGCGGCGGCGCCGTCAATTTCACCAACTCGGGCACGGTGCTCGGTCGCATCGCGTTTCAGGCCAACGGCACACCCGGCGCGGGCAACACGTTCACCAACGACGGCACGATCAGCGGCAGCGTGTCGCTTGGTGCCGGTAGTACGAATACGTTCACCGCCGTCACAGGATCGACGTTGAACGATGGTGGCAGCGTCGGTCTCGCAGCCCTGCCCGTGACCGGATTCGCGTTGGGATTCGCCGCGACCGGGACAGTCGATGGCGGTGCGGGCGGGAACAACTCGCTGGTGTTGAGCAACTCGGCAAATAACAACACGACCATCGGCAACGGCACGCTCAACGGCGCGAGTTACGTGAATTTCTCGCAGGCAACGGTCAACGGTGGCACATGGACGCTGAACGGGCCGCTCGCCGTCACGTCCACAACGCTTAACGGCGGTCTCGCCATCTTCAATGACCCGGGCAGTTTCGGCACCGGCACGCTGGTCGTGAACGGCGGCGGCATGCAAGCGGCGAACGCGGGCCTCTCCCTGACGCTCCCCGTCACGCTCGGCGCAAACGGCCTCACTGTTTCCGGCAGCAACCCGCTCGCTGTGAGCGGTGTACTCGGTGGCACGGGTGGCGTGTCGCTCACGGGGACCGGCAGCCTCACCTTGTCGGGCGCGAACACGTACAGCGGAGGCACATCGCTGAGCAGCGGCACGCTCATTGCAGGCAACAATAATGCCTTGGGTAGCGGTGCCGTGCAGGTCTCTGGGTCGAGCGCCGTGCTCGATGCTATCGGGCCACTTACGCTGACCAATCCGATCGCAGTGGGGGGCGGCAGCACGCTGACATTCGGGGGCAGTGCACCACTCACGCTCGCCGGGCAAATCTCGGGCAGCGGCAACGTCGTCAAGCAAGGTGCGCAGACCGTCACGCTCACCGGCACCAACACCTTCAGCGGCGGCATGAATCTCGCCGCGGGTACGTTGGCGCTATCGGGCGCCGGCACGTTGCAGGTGGCAGGTACCGCACTGACGCTATCGGGCAGCGGTGCCGCGTTCGACATCTCGAATGCAAACGGCGATCGCACGATTGCCGGACTGTCCGGGGTGGCAAACACACGGATCGTGCTCGGCGCGCACAACCTCACGCTCGGCAACAGTGCCAGCGGTGCCTTCGCAGGCGTGATCAGCGGCACGGGCGGCATCATCAAGGCGAACGGCGACACGCAAACGCTCTCGGGCGGCAACACGTACACGGGTGGCACCACGATCAACGCCGGGGGTATCGCACTCGGCGCCGGTGGCTCACTCGCTAGCACGGGCGCGGTGTCGCTGCTCGGCTCGGGGACGGCGTTCGATATCAGTCAGGCGGGTGCGCAGACCATCGGCGCACTCTCGGGGGTGGCCGATTCCACCGTCTCGCTCGGCGCGGCCACGCTGACGTTCGGCGATGGCAACAACGAAAGCTTCGGCGGCAGCATCACCGGCAACGGCGGCATCGTCAAACAAGGCACGGGGACGCAAACGCTTTCCGGCCCGAATACGTTCATCGGCCCCATCGCCATCGATGCGGGCACATTGTCTGTCGGCGGGACCGGCACGTTGTCGGGCAACGCGGTGAACGTCGCCGGTGGCGCGGCGTTCGATATCAGCAATGGTGAAAATCAGACGATCGGCGCGTTGTCGGGGGCCACGGGTAGCGCGGTCAATCTTGGCGACAACACGCTGTCGTTTGGCGACACCACGAATCAGACCTTCGGCGGCGCGATTAACGGGAACGGCGGCGGCATCGTCAAGTTCGGCACCGGCACGCAAACGCTCACCGGACAGCAGACATTCACCGGCAGCGTCGTGGTCGGGGGCGGTGCACTGGTTGTCGGGGCAGGCGGCGGCCTGTCCTCGCAGAGTGCCGTCATTCTCGGCGACAACACGACGTCGCTCGATATCAGCGATGCTGGCGCGCAAACCATTGGTTCGCTGAGCGGGGGCGCCGCACAGGTGCAACTCGGCGCGAGCATACTGACCTTCGGCGACAACACCGGGCAGACGTTCACCGGCAGCATTCACGGCACGGGCGCGCTCATCAAGCAAGGTGCAGGCGTGCAGACGTTGACGGGCGCGAGTGACTTCACCGGCGGCGTGACGGTGAACGCTGGCGGTCTGGCGCTCGGCACAGGCGGCTCGCTGCAAGCCGCGAACGCGCTATCGCTGTCGGGGGCGAATACCGTGTTCGATATCGGCGCGGCCGGGCCGACCACCGTGGGCGCGCTCACCGGTATGACGGGTAGCGCCATCGCATTGGGAACACAGACGCTCACGTTCGGCGATGCATTGGATGAGACGTTCAACGGTGTCTTTCACGGCACTGGCGCCGTTGTGAAAACCGGTGCAGGCGTGCAGACGCTGACCGGTGCAAGCGACTTCACCGGTGGCACGACGGTCAATGCGGGCGGGTTGATTGCCGGCAACAATCTCGCACTCGGCACAGGCGCGCTGAACATCGCCAACAATGCGACGCTCGACAGTACGCAAGCGGTTACGCTCGGCAACAACGTCAATCTGACCGGCACGCTGACTGTCCTCGGGACAAACGACGTGACGCTGAATGGCGTGCTCGCCGGGCTCGGTGGACTCACCAAAACGGGCAACGCGACGCTCACGCTGGGGGGTTCCAACACCTATACAGGCGCGACCAGCATCAACGCCGGGACACTCGCGCTGGGCGCCGGGGCATCGTTGAATGCGGCAGGCACGATCAACGTCGCGAGCGGCGCCACGCTCGATCTTTCGGCAGGAAATGGCACGCAAACGATCGGCGCGCTCGACGGCGCGGGAACCGTCAATCTCGGCGGTGTGGTGACGACACTCGGCGATATCGGAAACGATACGTTCAGCGGCACCATCGCCGGGACAGGGTCGCTGGTCAAAGTCGACACGGGGACCCAAGCGCTCACGGGGCAGAACACGTACACCGGCGGCACCACAGTACAAGCGGGGACGCTTGCGTTAAGCGGCGCTGGCGCGTTGGCGTCGAGCGGCGCGCTCACGCTAAGCGGTACCGGCGCGACGTTCGATATTTCCAGCGCGAACGGACCGCGCACCATCGGCGCGCTTTCCGGCGTCGCCGGCTCACAGATCGATTTGGGCGCGAATACGCTAACGTTTAGTGACGCCACGGGGCAGCACTTCGGCGGCGTAATTTCAGGCACGGGGGGCATCGTCAAACAAGGCACGGGGTCCGCAAGATTTGACGGCGTGCAGTTGTACACCGGCACCACAACCGTTACCGACGGTGCGCTCTTCATCGGACGTACGGGAAGTCTTGCGGCAGGGGCACGCGTCGTGGTCGATGGTGTGAACGCGTCGTTTGACCTGAGCGACGCGGGTGACCTGACCATTGGCAGCCTGTCAGGCACGAGCGGTGTCGTCGCCCTCAGCCGGAATACGCTGACATTCGGCGACGCGAGCGACGAGACGCTGGCCGCAGCGATTCAGGGGTACGGCAACGTCGTCAAACAAGGCACAGGCACGCAAACGCTCACGGGTGAGAACCTGCTGGCGGGCATGCTCACGGTCGCCGACGGGGCGGTAGTGCTCGGCGCAGGCGGCTCGCTACTGAACATGACCGACGTCACACTCGATGCCGGCACATCGCTCGATGTTAGCGCCGCCACGGCACCTACGGTTGGCGCACTCAACGGGGTAGCGGGCAGCACGCTTCGCATCGGCGCAACAGCGATAACGCTCGACAGCGGCAACAACGGCACGTTCGGCGGAACGCTGAGTGGGCCGGGCGGCATCGTCAAACAGGGCAGCGGTACGCAAACGCTCTCGGGCGGCATGGTGCTGTCCGGCACGGTGCAAATCGATGCGGGCACGCTCGCGTTACGCGGTGGAACGCAACTCGATTCCGCCGCCGTCGGTCTCAACGGCTCGACAAGTGTCCTCGATGTTGCGGCCGGGCCGACGCAGGTCGTCAGCACACTTACCGGTGTGGCCGGCAGTGTCATTGGGCTTGACCACGCGACATTGAGTTTCGGCACTGCCGGTGACAACACACTCGCCTCGGACATCCACGGCGCTGGCGGACAGCTCGTCAAAGTCGGCAACGGCGTGCAAACGCTTTCCGGCAACAGCGACTTCAGTGGTGGCATGAACGTGCAGGCAGGCGGCATCCTCGTCGGCAGCAATGCCGCGTTGGGCACCGGCACCGTCACCTTTGCCGATGCAACATCGCTCGATGCCACGCAAGCCACCACGCTCGGCAACCAGATCAGGCTCAACGGCAATCTCGACGTGCTCGGCACGCACGATCTCACGCTCAACGGCGCCGTCGTCGGTGGGGGCGGCATCACTAAAAATGGCAGCGCCACGCTTACGCTCAACGGGGAGAACACTTACATCGGCGCAACCAACGTTAATGCCGGCACCCTCGCGTTGGGCGCGGGTGCCAGCCTCGATTCGGGCGGCGTTGTCGATGTGCAGACGGGCGCCACCTTCGACCTGTCGGCCGGTAACGGCACGCAGACATTTGGCGCACTCACGGGCGGTGGTGCGATCAACATGGGTGGCAATGTGCTCGAAGTCGGCAGCAGCGGCGCCGATGAAACCTTCAGCGGTGGCGTCGCTGGCAGCGGCAGCCTTGTGAAGATGGGGACAGGTGTCGAAACCATGACCGGCAGCAACACCTTCACCGGCGGCACGGTCGTGCAGGCCGGCACGCTGTCTCTCGCGGGTGCAGGCACGTTGGCCACCACGGGCGCCATGACGCTCCAGAACGCTGGCGCCACGCTCGACATTTCGGGCGCGAACGGCGGCCGCACCATCGGCGCGCTCACCGCGCAAGCGGGTACGAACGTCACGCTCGGCAACAACACGTTGACCTTTGGCGACGTGTCCAGCCACACCGTGAACGGCACGATCTCGGGCACCGGCGGCATCGTCAAGCAAGGCAGCGGAACGCAGACCCTGACCGGTCAGCAGCAGTTCACCGGCACCACCACCATCGACGACGGCACGCTCGCGCTGGGCGCGACTGGCAAGCTCGCGACGGGCGCCAATATCGTGGTGGCAGGCAGCCAAGCAGCGTTCGACATCAGTGCTGCGGGCGATCAGACGGTCGGCACGTTGTCCGGCAGCGGCGGTAACGTGAATCTGGGGGGCAACACGCTGACGTTCGGCGACGGTACGCACCAGACCCTCATGAGTGCCGTCAACGGCACAGGCGGCATCGTGAAAGTCGGCGCGGGAACGCAAACACTCACGGGACAAAACACCTTCTCCGGCGATATCGACGTCACGAACGGCACCCTTGCGCTCGGCGCGGGCGGTGCGCTCTCCGGCAGCAATAACGTGACGCTGGCGGGCGGCACGATGTTCGACGTCAGTCAGGGCAGCACACCGACAACGGTCACGATTGCCGGTCTCGACGGTGCCGCCGGATCAACGGTGTCGCTCGGTGCGCAATCGCTCACACTCGGCGGTGCTGGCGACAGCACGTTCGATGGCGTGATTCAGGGCACCGGGGGCATCACCAAACAAGGCAACGCCACCGTGACGCTCGGTGGTAACAACCGCTACAGCGGGGGCACCACGGTGAATGGCGGCGGCGTCACCGTCACTTCGCCAGCAGGCCTCGGCACCGGCGGCCTGACGCTCACACAAGGCACGGTCACCACGCAAGGCGTCGACGTCACCTTGCCCTCGCTGACCGGGACGACGCAAGGCGCACTTGCGATCAACGGCGGGTCCGTCACCGTGTCGTCGGGCAACTTCGGCGGCAGCGTGTCTGGCAGTGGCGGGCTGACCAAAACGGGCGGCGGAACGCTCACGCTCAGCGGCAACAATCCGATCACCGGCCCAACAACGGTTGTCGGTGGCACGCTCGGCATCGGCAATCTCGGTCACTCGCCGGTAACCGTTCAAGCGGGCGGCACATTGACGACTCCCGCGCCCGTCTCGGCGGGCGGCAGCGGTACGGGCGCGCAGACCGGACCGTTGACTGGTGCAAGCGGTAGCCAGATTGTCGTGAGTTCACCGGGGACAACGCTCGGCGTCGGCGGCAATCTGACGCTTCAGCCGGGCTCGACGCTTCAAGTCAGCGTGGCCCCCGGCACGGCACCCAGTCAGGTGAATGCGACGGGTAGCGCCTCTGTCGGCGGCAGCAATCTTGTCGTGAACGCCGCCCCGGGCACGCAGCCCGCCAGCGCATCAGGTGCCGTGATCGTCTCGGCGGCCAATGGCGTGAGCGGACAGTTCGCGTCGACGTCGACCAACCTGCTCTACCTCTCGCCACAGGTGAGCTACACGCCGACGACGGCATTGCTCTCGTTCACGCCGAATGGCACACCGCTTTCCGCTGGCGGTGTCACGCCGAATCAAAAGGCCGTCGCGTCAGCGGTGTCGATGCTCGGCACCGGCAGCCCGCTATACCAAGCGGCATTAGGTCTGACGGCAGACACCGCGCCCGCCGCGTTCGCCAGTCTTGACGGCAGTCTGCATGCGTCCATCGCGTCGATGCTGCTCAGTCAGAGTCAGGTGACACGTGACGCCGCGTCGCAGCGCCTTCGCGACAGCCTGCTGTTCACCGACGATTGCGAGACCGGCAGCCATTCGCGTGAGGGCGAGTTGACGACGCCCCCGAACGACTTCGATTGCCGTGGGCAACGCCGGGCAACCCAAGCGTGGGCATCGGTCTACGGCAGCGATGGTCAATTGCGCGCGGCATCGGTGGCGAGCGGTGGTGCCGGGGCATCGACGTTGTACCGTCGCGGCATGGGCGTGCTGGTCGGTGTCGATACCCCTGTCGCCGATACTTGGCGTGCGGGAGTCCTCGGCGGGCTGGGGCACGACACGTTCAACACGGGCACTACGGCGTCGGGAAACAGCAACGATGCGCAGATGGGCGCGTATGTGAGCCGCCGCTTCGGGCACCTTGGCGCCATGCTCGGCGGCTCGTACGCGTTGCAGCAGATCAGTTCACGGCGTGCCGTCGCCATCGGCCCCATTGCACAGACCGCGCGTGCCAGCTATGACGCCGCGACGTGGCAGGTCTTCGGCGAAGCGGCATGGCGATTCGATATGGGCCGCGCCGGCATCGAGCCCTTTGCGACGATGGCGCATGCGTGGGTGCGTACCGATGCGTTCAACGAATCGGGCAGCGCCGCCGACCTTCACGCCGACGAACAGACGCGCGGCATCACGTTTTCGACGTTGGGGGTGCGGGGTGACTTGCCCTTCGGCACCAGCACGGGCACCGCAGCGTTGGGTCGCGTGCGGCTGTCGGCAGGCTGGCGGCACGCGTTTGGCGCGGACACGCCAGATGCCCAACTCGCCTTTGTCGACAGCGCGGCCGGCTTCACGGTCGGTGGCGTGCCGATCGCCCGGGATGCGACGATTGTGGAGGCCGGTATCGACGCCTTCGTCGGGCAAGCGCTCACGCTGGGCGTGAGCTACACCGGGCAGTTCGGCAGTCAGGTCACCGACAACGCTTTTTTCGGCAATCTCAACTGGCGTTTCTGAACCACAGGGGGTGCGGGGATGCGGGTGGGCGGCGCGATGCGGTATGGGCGCGCCGCTCGCCTCGTCCGGCATCCTCCGGTAAGCTTGCGGCTATTGCGCTCGTTCGCGTCCCCCCTCGCGGAGGCTGTTCCCTCATGCCGTCACCGAAAGCTACGAAAGCCGCTGCGGCACACGCGCCCCGCAGTACCGCCAAGTCTGGCGACCAACACACCGACCTCCATTTCAAACGTGTCTACGACGCACCGTCGCCTGATGACGGGCAACGCGTGCTGGCCGATCGTCTGTGGCCGCGCGGGCTCTCCAAAGAGAAAGCCAAGATCGACTTCTGGGCCAAGGACGTCACGCCGAGCACAGACCTGCGTAAGTGGTTTCACGAGCATCCCGAGCAGTTCAACGATTTCCGTACGCGCTTTCTCGATGAGCTGAATACGCTCGACGCCGATCACAACGCGATGCTTGCCGAACTGCGCACGCGATTGACCCAAGGGCGCGTGACCCTGCTCACGGCCGCGCACAAACTCGAAGACGGCGACGCGCAAACGCACCTTCACGTGCTGCGCGATTTTCTGGCGTCGTAGCGCGTCGCAACACCAGCATCGGAACGCACCGCTGCCCTACTGCACGATGCGCACTGTGAAACCGCTCACCGTGCAGGAGAGGAGTCATGAACGCGTATCACGCCTCAAGACAGCATTCCGCCCTTCAAAACGGCCTCAATCGACCCGCGCCGCCTGAAAACCCGCGTGCTTTCTGGCGTCCGGCGAAACAGACGCGGCGCCCGGCAAAGTTTGCTATAACGATGGCCAGCGCTCTACATCTGTCCCTCGCCACGCGCTCACCCGTCGCACCTCACACGCTTACCCGGTTGCCGCTTCGGCAGCCCGCTGCCTCATGCTAGTTCCACTGATTGTTGCCTGCGCGCTGTTCATGGAGAACATGGATTCGACCGTGTTGTCCACCTCGTTGCCGCTGATCGCCAAGGATCTCGGCGAGAGTCCGATCACGCTCAAGCTCGCGCTCACGACCTATCTCATCAGTCTCGCCGTCTTCATCCCGATCAGCGGCTGGATTGCCGACCGCTTCGGCACGCGCAACGTGTTCCGCTTCGCCATCGGGGTGTTTGTCTTCGGCTCGATCTGCTGCGGCATTTCGACCAATCTGCCGGAACTGGTGATCGCGCGTTTCGTGCAAGGTATGGGCGGCGCGATGATGGTGCCGGTTGGCCGTCTCGCGTTGCTCAAATCGGTGGAAAAACGCGACATGGTGCGCGCGCTCAACTACCTGACGATTCCCGCGCTGGTCGGCCCGGTGCTCGGCCCGCCGCTCGGGGGTTTTATTACCACGTACTGGCACTGGCGCTGGATCTTCTTCATCAACATTCCGATCGGCATTCTTGGCTTCGTGCTCGCGACGAAGTACATCCCCGATCTGTTCGAAGAGGATGTGCCGCCGCTCGATGTGAAGGGTTTCATCCTGTCGGGACTCGGCCTGTCGATTCTGATGCTCGGTCTCTCGACCATTGGCCGCCATCTGATTCCGACGCCGCTCGCGCTCGGGCTCGTGGCCCTCGGCGGCGTGTTGCTGTGGTCGTATCTGCGCCACGCACGTGGCCTCGACCACCCGCTGCTACGGCTCGATCTGTTCCGCATTCCGACGTTCCGTGCCGGTGTCGCGGGTGGCACGCTGTTCCGCATCGGTGTGGGTGCAACACCGTTTCTGTTGCCGCTGATGCTGCAACTCGGCTTCGGCATGACACCCATGGAGTCGGGGGCGCTCACGTTCATCTCGGCCGCGGGCGCGATGTTCATGAAGACGCTCTCGCTGCGCATTCTGCAACGCTGGGGCTTTCGCCGTGTGCTGATGACCAACGCGATCATCGCATCGGCCACCATCGGCGGATACGGGTTGTTCACCGACCAAACGGCGCATCTGGTCATTCTCTGCACGCTGCTGTTCGGCGGGTGCTTCCGCTCGCTGCAATTCACCAGCCTGAATGCCATCTCCTACGCCGACGTGCCCGCACACCGCATGAGTCAGGCAACGAGTCTGGCAAGCGTGGCGCAGCAGGTCTCGCTCACGCTGGGCATCACCATCGGCGCCGCTGTGTTGCAAACGTCGTCGTATCTGCACGGGCGCGATCACGTCGTCTCGGCCGACTTCCCGTGGGCGTTTCTGACCGTGGGCCTGATTGCGGTGAGTTCGACGATCTCGATTGCCCGTCTCGCCCGCGATGCCGGTAGCGAATTGGCACAACGCAGTTGACGGACTGAAACTGATAGGCTGGGCACTTCTTCCAAAAGCACAATGCCCGGGGTTTTCGCAGAATGACGATTCTCCTTTTTGAGAATCGAGACGATGCGTATCCCTTCTCCCCCGCCGTCATCCGCGCCCAAAGCCGCCCCGTCGGGAGGTGGCGGCAAGGCGGCAGCTCCCGCCCCCGCCTCCGGAGGCGGAAAATCGCAAGCGTGCGACGCCATCCGGCAATACGTTTCGTCCGTCGCACCGGGCACGAATTGGGCCTTTAGCCCGGCACCCGATCTCTCCGTCGATAAGTTAGGTAATTTCCTTCGCGGTGTCGCCTCGTGGGACACACCCTTTGATCCACTCGACACTCGCAGACTCGCGTTCACGCTAGACGTCGGTGAGCGGATCGAAGTCGACATGATGAAGATCGACGGTGAACGGATGGACGTCAGCGGTCTGCTGAGCGGCGACCCGCGTTTCGTCGTCAAGCGATTGCATCCGCAAAGCACGGTATCGGGGATGGGGCCAGGCGCGGGGGCGGAATCGGCGAGCGGCCTACGTATGCTCTACGCGCAACGCGACCCCCATGCCTGCGAGGCACTGACGGATGCCGGCCTGCTGGACTGGCTGCTCGATGCGTTGGCCGCATCGGCACCGCTGGGCGAATTGCTGGGTTTGCGCACCGCGACGGTCGATTTCTCGGTGCCGCGTTTTGCCCAGCTCATTCAGACGGACCGGCCGAGCCACGATTTTTTCCTCGTGCATAACGAAGAGGGCGTACGCGCGGCCCCCGGCGAAGAAAATCTACCGGTCACTGAATGGCACCCGCCCGACCATCGCGTCACGCTGGACACGCCGTTCTTTGTCGTCATGCTCACCGCAGAGGGCTATCCGCTTCTGGTCACCTATCAGTCGCACCCGGTCACCGATGACTCCCCCCTGTCCGATCTGGCACCCGCTGGCTGACGAGACGCAGTCACCTAATCATCTTGATGGTGCGCCAATGAAAAACGCCCGGGCAGTGATGCCAGGGCGTTTTTTTCCTTCATTGGGCCGCCGTGAATCGGCGAGCCCTCCGCGATGGATCGCCGATTAGCGGAAGATCACCGTCTTGTGCCCATTGAGCAGAATGCGATGCTCGGCGTGATAACGTACGGCACGCGCCAGCGCCACGCACTCCACATCGCGCCCGATGGCGGTCAGTTGTTCCGGGTCCATCGTGTGATCCACGCGCTCGACTTCCTGCTCGATGATCGGGCCTTCGTCGAGATCGGACGTCACGTAGTGCGCCGTCGCCCCGATCAGCTTCACGCCACGGTCGAACGCCTGATAGTAAGGCTTCGCACCCTTGAAGCTCGGCAGGAACGAGTGGTGAATGTTGATCGCGCGGCCCGCCAGTTGCTTGCACATGTTCGCAGAGAGCACCTGCATGTAGCGCGCCAGCACCACCAGATCGATGTTGTTGTCGTTGACCAGTTCAAGCACCTTCGCTTCCTGCGCGGCCTTCGATTCCGGCGTGGCATTCATGAGCGGCAGATGATGGAACGGAATGTTGTAGCTGGCCGCGAGTTGATAGAAATCCTTGTGGTTCGAGACGATCACCGGGATTTCGATGTTGAGCTGGCCGGTCTTGTAGCGGAACAGCAGATCGTTCAGGCAGTGGCCGATCTTCGAGACCATGAGCATGACGCGCGGCTTGATCGCCGCATCGACCAGTTCCCACTGCATTTCGTATTGCGTGGCGAGCGGGGCGAAGTCGCGTTGCAGCGCGGCCAGATCGGTTTCTCCCGGCAGTTGCTGGAAGTGCACGCGCATGAAAAAGCCGCCCGTGAAGCGATCGTTGAACTGGGCCGAGTCGAGAATGTTGCCGCCGCGCTCGACCAGGAAACCGGCCACCGCGTGGACGATGCCGGGACGGTCCGGGCAGGACAACTTCAGAATGTAGCTATTTTCGATCGGTGCCATGATTGCTCCTGGGCAAAAGGCTTGCAATGACGTTGCAGTGTGGAAATTCTGATTGGGCCAGCGGGCCCCGGATTACTCGTCGGCCGGCTTGAACAAGGCGTCGATGCCTGCGCAGTCCTTCGCGCGCACCGCCCCTTCACGCAGCAGAAAATCGAGGCTGGCGAGGCTCGCGTCGACCGTCATCTCGCCGCGCGCGATCACATCGCGCACATGGCCGGCAGAACACAGCCAGTGGGCGCTGGCCTCGCCGTCCTGATTCTCCGGCACGAAGCCACGCGGCAGCGCGAGGTCGTAGACGAACACCTGCTCCGACTGCACACCCTCCGGAATTTCCGCCAGAAGGTGCAGCGTGCGGCCCGGCCGGGCTTCGTTGGCCAGATACGCCGGAATGCCCGCTTCTTCCCAGCATTCCTTGACGAGCGTGTCGCCCACGCCGATGCCGTTGCCGATGCCCCCAGCCGCCGCATTGTCGAGACAGCCGGGATCGGTCGCCTTGTGCACGCTGCGACGGGCAATCCACATTTTCGGTGCTTCGCCCACGAAGCGCGCGGGGACATACGCGTTCACGTGCACGGCAAACGTACGTGTGCCGAAGAACCGCGAGGCCGCGCGCTCGATCCAGGCGAGTGGTGCGTCGTAAAGCCGCTGCCGGATGGCGTAACGTTCGTTGCGCCAGCCGGTGATGATGCCCTCGGCCGCCAGCGTCTCGATCACCGGCGCGAGCGCCGCCGTGCGGGCTTCACACGTGTCGTGACGCGGGTGAATGCGCACCGCGAGCGAGCTGATTTCGAAAACCTCGGGCCACCGGCACAGCGACTCGACGTCGCGACGGCGAATCCAGCCGTAACGCTGCGAACCGATCACGAGCGGCAGGTGTGCCGTGTCGTCGAAGCGGCGCGCCGCTGCTATACATGCAAAAGACATACGGGAAGACCGGACGCACCCTCACCGGACAGGTGCGAAAACTAAGCAAAAGCGGCATTTTACAGAAGCGGCAGCGAGTCCGCCCGTGTCAGTCGAGATTCACGTCCGGCGCCGTGTGGTGATTTCGACTGACATCGGGCCGGAATCACGCCTTCACGCCTTCACTCGTTCGCCTTTCGGGTCGTACAGGGCCCGCAGTTGCACCCGCGCATCGAGCAGTTCGCCTGCCAGATCGACCTGATATCGGCCAGCTTCGACAAACGCGGCATCCACCGGACCGTCGGGGTTGATGAGGAACGCAAGCCCCACCGGCGCGTCGATGGTATGCCCGTACGCGGCCGATGAAATGAAGCCCACCGGCTGGCCATCTCGCAAGACCGCCTCGCCGCCCCACAGCATGCGATCGTCGGCGCCGTCGAGCGCCACGCTCACCAGTTTGCGGCGCACCCCTTGCGCACGGGCCTGTTCGACCGCCGTGCGCCCAGTAAATGCGATGTCGCCCGCCAGCTTGCACGCGAACGTCAGGCCGGCTTCGACCGGGTTGGTATCGGGCGTCAGTTCGCGGCCCCATGCCCGATAGCCTTTCTCGATACGCAGCGAATCGATGGCGTAGTAGCCGGCATCGCGCAACCCGAACGCCTTGCCCGCCGCGTGCAGCGCCTCGTAGACACCCACGGCAAATTCGACCGGCACGTAAAGCTCCCAACCGAGTTCGCCGACGTAGGTCAGGCGCGTTGCACGCACGGTGGCGTAGCCGAGATCGATCTCGCGGCTCGTACCGAACGGAAATGCCTCATTGGAGAAATCGGCCTTGGACACTTGCTGGAGCAAGGCGCGCGAATTCGGCCCCATGACCGCCAGCACCGAATATTGCCCCGTCACGTCCACCACGGTGCAGTGCGCGTCCGCCGGAATGCGGCGCTCTACGTAGTCCATATCGCGGGTGGTCTGTGCCGAGCCAGTGACCATCAGGTACTGATCGGGCGCGAGACGCGTGAGCGTGAAGTCCGACTCGTAGCCGCCCCGCTCGTTGAGCATGCCCGTGTAGACGGTGCGGCCCGGTGCAACCGACACGTCGTTGCTGCACAGCGATTGCAACACACGCTCGGCATCCCGCCCCTTGATGAGCAGCTTCGAGAACGAACTCATGTCGAACAGCGCCACGGCCTCACGGCACGCGCGATGCTCAGCCGCGCTCCACGCATGCCAGTTCTGCTGGCCGAAGCTGTACTCGATGCGCGCTTCTTCGGGCGAAGGCGCGAAGAAGTTGGGCCGCTCCCAGCCCATCTTGCTGCCGAAGCACGCGCCCTTGGCCAGCAACGTGCCGTATAGCGGCGAGCGGCGGAACGGGCGCGCGGTGTCGAGTTCACGATTCGGCCACGGCATCGCGTAATGTAGGCCAAGTGTCTCTTTCACACGGTCGTGCAGCCACGTGTCGTTGCCGTTGAAGCCGGCGAAACGGCGGATATCCACCGGCCACAGATCCATCGTCGGCTCGCCCGCAACAATCCACTCGGCGAGGGCCATGCCCGCCCCGCCCGCCGACGCAATCCCCATGGAATTGAAGCCAGCGCCGACGTAGAAATTCCGCAACTCGGGGGCTTCGCCAAGAATGAAGTTGTTGTCCGGCGTGAACGACTCGGGGCCGTTGTAGAACTGACGAATCTGCGCCGTCTCCAGCGCCGGCACGCGGATCAGCGCGTTCTCCATGAGAATCTCGAACTGGTCCCAGTCGTCGGGCAAAAGTTGAAACTCGAAGTTCTCGGGAATGCCGTTCATGCCCCACGGCTTGGCGTTCGGCTCGAAGCCGCCCATCACCAGCCCGCCCACTTCTTCCTTGAAATAGATGTAGCCGTCGGGGTCGCGCATCACCGGCAGGTCAGGATGCACGCCCGCGATGCGCTCGGTCACGATGTAGTAGTGCTCCGCCGAATGCAACGGCACCGTGACACCGCACATCCGGCCCACGGCCTTGGCCCATTGGCCCGCGCAGTTGACGACGATCTCGGCGTCGACACGACCGCTCTCGCCGTCCTTGTTTTGCCACGACACGCCGGTAGCCGTGCGCACGCCATTGGGTGTCGCCGTGTGAATTTCGGTAATGCGGGTGTTTTCGGCGATGCGCACGCCTCGGCTGCGCGCACCGCGTGCGAGCGCCTGCGTGAGATCGGTCGGATTCGCCTTGCCGTCGCCCGGCAGCCATACGGCGCCCACGAGGTCATCGGTGCGCATGACCGGCCACAACTCACCGGCATCGCGCGGCGAGATCACGTCGCATTGCACGCCATACGCGCGCGCCACGGCGGCAGTGCGCTTGAGTTGCGTCATGCGCTCGGGCGTATGCGCCACCGACAACGAACCGCATTGCTTCCAGCCCGTGCCCAGCCCCGTCTCCGCTTCCAGTTCGCTATACAGCTTGGTCGAATAGCGGATGAGCTTCGTCATGCTCTCCTGCGAGCGCAACTGCCCGACAAGCCCCGCCGCATGCCATGTCGTGCCGCACGACAACTGGCCCTGTTCGAGCAGCACGACGTCGGTCCAGCCGAGCTTCGCAAGGTGATAGGCGACGGAACATCCGACGATGCCGCCGCCGACGATGACGACGCGGGCATGAGTGGGCAAGACTGTGGCCATGTGGGGCTCCGGAAAGCGGCCCGCGCCAGCGACGGCGCGGACAGTGTCGTGGTGGATGTCGTGAGATTACGCAAAGCGCGCTCATTTTGCAATAATTTGCAAAATAACGACACACAACGCCACATCAAACCGGATTGTCAACCTGACATGCGCCCGTCATCTCAATGGGTCACCGGGTCATCCCTCAGCGCCGTCCCTGCGCGTCAGTACGGCCACCAGCGCGTCGCCCGCCTGCGCGAGCGTGCCGTTGTTGGCGATGACGGCCAGCGCAATGCCGTCGGGCGGCGTCCACTGCACGCGATGCGCAACGCGTTGATCAAGCGCCTCCCCCGACTCGCGGCCGCGACTGGCGAGACGCTGTGCGCGCACCTGTGCATCGACCTGAATTTCAACCAACGACAGCCGCTCGCCGTACCGCTGCACCGCGCGTTCGAGAAACGCACGCGAGCCGTTCATCACCACACTCGCGCCGGCCGTCAGCCACGCATCGATTTCCACACCGATGCCGTAGCGGCAACCATGACTTTCCCAGTCGAGTGCGAAGCACCCCAATGCATGCCGCTGGGTGAATTCAGCCGACGACAGCGCGACGTGGTTTTCACCATCGGCCGTCGGCGGCCGTGTGATGTAGCGATGGGCGAACAAGACGGGCGCGGCTGCGGCGGATTGCCCGCCAATGCGCTCGCGCGCGTAGGCCAGCAAGGAGTCCTTGCCTGCGCCCGAGGCGCCCATCACATAGAACAAACGTGCGCGGTTCATGCGGCATCTCCGGCTGGATCAGCCGCACTGGCCGCAGGGTTCTGACCGAACGTGAAGCGCTCTGCGATCACGAACGGCGCCTCGGGGGCGGGCTGCACGAACAGTGCAATGCCATCGACACGCATCGGCCCCAACGCTTGTACACGCGGGCGCCACCAGTCGGTGATCGCCGTCGCGTCGGCAGCGCCGACACGATCCGTGAGCGTGACGTGAAAACGGAATTCATCGAACACGTACGGATAGCCCCAACGTGCGAGCAATTCGCGCTGACGCGTCGTCAGCGGCTGCGCCAGACGACGGGCCAGTTCGGCCTCGCTGGGTAGGGCGCGCAAAGCATCAAACGCTTCCACGCAGTCGAACGCGAGCGCGTCGATCTGTTTGGCGGCTGCTGCGGCGGCGGCACCTGCGGCACTGACAACCCCCGGCACCCCTGCGACGTTCGTTTTCGGACGCAGCGCGACAAAGCCCGGCCGCTTGCCGTTGTCGGTATCCACCACGTCGATGGCCAGCGGCAAATCGAAAGGCGTATGCCGTGCTGCCACGTGTCGCGCGATGGCGTAGAGATCATCTAGCTTCACACCCGGCGCCAGCCGCATCGGCGCTTTGAGCGTGCCGTGCAGCCCATAGCGGCGCGCATCGACGGTAAGGTCTGCGAGCGCACGCGACAACCCCGGCACCTGCGGTGCATTGAGTTGGCGGCCCGTGATGGCGTCGCGCCCCAGCCAACGGCTGCCCTCGTTCCACCAGCAAGCGCCCGCAGGCGGGACGTAATACACGGCAAATCGAGCGACTGCCAAGTCGAGCGACGCCAATGCTTCGCGACGATGGTGTGCGTCGGGTAATGGTTCACCAAGGGATGCGAAGACGTCGCTCATGCCGCGTCTCCCTGCACTACGAGTTGCATTCGATCGGCGGGGAAATAGGCGATGCCGTACTTGATCGGCTTGCCCTTTTCATCGACGTCGGTGCTCTCGACGCTCAATACCGGTTGCTGCCGGTTGATGCCCAGATGCCGTGCGATTTCCGCGTCGGGCAAGCGCGCGCCGATGCGGCTTTCGCGCCGCGTGTAATCGGTCACGCCGTAGGTGGCGAGCGTCGCGCTGATCGTTGTGGACTGCGCAAAGACTTCGGGAAAGTCGGGGAAGCGCGCCGCCGGGAACCAGTTTTCGCTATAGGCGAGCGGCAACTCGATGCCCTGATCGTCAAGGCTGCGACGCGCCAGCTCCACGCGATACACCGACGTGCCCGCGCGTATTTCCAACGCTTGCGCCACGTTCGCTTCGGCGCTCACCTTGCGCGCCGACAGAACCTGCTGCGCGACCTTGAGGTTGTGTTGCGAAAGATTTTCGGAAAAGCGCGTGCGGCGGCCGATGACGTAGTCGATGGCGCCGGCCTGCACGAAAGTGCCACGGCCATGCTCGACATTGACGAGCCCTTGCTCGGCCAGACCGAGAATGGCGCGCCGCACCGTATGACGGTTCACGCCGAAACGGTGGGCCAGATCGGTTTCGCTCGGCAGACGGTCGTCAGGCAGCCCTTCGCCATAGCGGCGCTGGCCAATTTCGGTGGCGAGAATCTGCGCAATCTGTCGCCAAACGGCGACGCCGCCACCGCGTTCGAGTTGTGCTGTCATGAAATTGACACCCGGCAAAGTTGTAATGAGTTCGCGAGACTTACCACCTTCAGTGCCAAAGCGATCATACACACGTCTATACGACTAGACAATCATGCCAAACACAACTTTCGATACCGCGCACGACGCGGGCTCCCCCGCCCCGCAGGCACGGCAGCGCTGGCTGGCGTTGCTCGCCCGCGCCACGCGAGACGAGCTTGACGACGCACTGGCGCGCTGCCCCGACGCGCCTGAATTCGTCTGGCTGCGCGCACCGCAGACCGGCCTCGTGCTCGTGCAGGGCAGGGTCGGCGGCAGCGGCGATCGCTTCAACCTCGGCGAGACGACGCTCACGCGCTGCACGCTGCGTCAGCGCGACGGCGTCCTCGGCACCGGCTATGTGCTCGGCCGCGATGCCGAGCGCGCGGTGCGCGTCGCACGACTCGATGCGCTCATGCAGATGCCGCAACACCGCGCCACGCTTGCTGCGGGACCGCTTGCGGCCATTGCACAACGCGTTGCCGACGCGGTGGAACAGGCCAAGACGGCCACGGCGGCCAGCCGTGTCGAATTCTTCACGATGGTTCGGGAGGCTTGAATGTTGATGGCATCGATGCCCGACTGGTCACAACTGCAACCCGGCTTCGCCGATCCGGTGCATGACGCGCAAGGCGTGTTTCGCGCGGTACTCGACGCGTTGGCGCGCCCCGGCCAACTGCGCAGTGTCGGCAGCCGTCTCGCGCCCAGCGACGAGGCCAGCGTTGCCGCCCGCGCCACGTTGCTGGCACTGGCCGACTCGACGACACCCGTCTGGTTGCAAACCGTGTTGCCGGAAGTGAGCAGTGCGCTGCGCTTTCATACCGGCGCGCCGCTGCTCGGCGGTGACGCCGCGCTTGCAACAGCACAGTTCGCGTTGCTGACGGACCCCGCGCGCTGTCCGGCGCTGGATCACTTTGCGTTCGGCACGTCCGAATCGCCCGAACACTCGGCCACGCTGATCGTCGATGTGCCGACGCTGGCGGCTGGCCACGCGAATGACGGTGGTCTGCACCTGCGTTTGCGCGGGCCGGGCATCGCGACGCATACCGATGTGAGCGTCGGCGGTCTCGACGCCGCTTTCTGGCAGGCGCGTGCGGCGCTGGCGCCACGTTTTCCTGCCGGGCTCGATCTGTTGATCGCGGCAGGCGATACGGTGCTCGGTCTGCCGCGCACCACGCATGTGGAGGTGTGCTGATGTACGTGGCCGTCAAAGGTGGCGAACGCGCCATCGAACAATCTTGGGACCTGCTCGCCAAAGCGCGGCGCGGCGATACGTCGATCCCCGCCCTCACCGTCACGCAGATTCGCGAGCAGATGCGTCTGGCCGTGGCGCGCGTGATGAGCGAAGGCGCGCTGTACGACGAGACGCTCGCGGCGCTCGCGATCAAACAGGCCGCGGGCGATCTGGTCGAAGCGATCTTCTTGCTGCGCGCCTATCGCACCACGCTGCCGCGTCTGGGCACCACGACGCCGATCGACACCGCTGCGATGCGGCTGTCGCGCCGTATTTCCGCCACGTTCAAAGACGTGCCGGGCGGGCAGCTCCTCGGCGCGACCTACGACTACACCCAGCGCCTGCTCGACTTCGCGCTGCTCGCGGAGGGCGAAGCGGCGACGGCGCCGATTGCCGGGGAAGTGCGGGGGCACGACGACAATGCCGCCGATGCCGGTGATGCGGGTGATGCCACGGGCATCCCGCCGCTGCCGCCCATCGAGACCACGCCGCGCGTGACCGACATTCTCGGGCGAGACGGTTTGCTCGAGTCGCTGCGCGCCAACGATCTCGATCCCGAGCCGCACGATCTCGTCCACACGCCGCTCTTCACGCCCGCGTCGCGCACAGCACGACTGCAAAACCTCGCGCGCGGCGACGAGGGCTTTCTGCTCGCGCTGGGCTATTCGACGCAGCGCGGCTATGGCAACGATCACCCGTTTGCAGGCGAGATTCGCATCGGCCACGTCGCCATCGAGATCGAACCGGAAGAACTCGGTTTCCCGATCGACATCGGCGAGATTGCCGTGACCGAATGCCAGATGGTCACGCAGTTCGGTGGCAATCAGGACGTGCCGCCGCAATTCACCCAAGGCTACGGACTCGCGTTCGGTCACAACGAGCGCAAGGCGCTGGCGATGTCGCTGGTCGACCGTGCTTTGCGCACGCAGGAACTCGGCGACGCGATCACCTCGCCCGCGCAGCAGCAGGAGTTCGTGCTCTATCACAGCGACAACGTCGAGGCGTCAGGCTTTGTGCAGCACCTGAAGCTGCCCCACTACGTCGACTTTCAAGCCGAACTGGAACTCGTGCGCCGGTTGCGCGCCGAGCACGCGGCCAAGTACGGCGCCCAGACGGCTGACGCTGACCGCGCAGACGAGGATGCGTCCACGGCCACCCAAGACAAGCAGGAGGCCGCATGAGCGACGCCGCCACATTCGATTCGACAAGTACCCCACACGCCACACCTGAGCCCGCGCAACTCGCAGAAGGCTACAACTTCGCGTTTCTCGACGAGCAGACCAAGCGAATGATCCGCCGCAGCCTGCTCAAGGCCGTGGCCATTCCCGGCTATCAGGTGCCGTTCGGCAGCCGCGAGATGCCGTTGCCGTACGGCTGGGGCACGGGCGGCATACAGGTCAGCGCCGCCGTGATCGGCGCGGGCGACACGCTCAAGGTGATCGATCAGGGCGCGGACGATACGACCAACGCGGTCAACATCCGCCGGTTCTTCGCGCGCACGGCCGGTGTGGCCACCACGACGAAGACCGCCGACGCCACGGTCATTCAGACGCGTCACCGCATTCCCGAAACGCCGCTGCACGAGAGCCAGATCATGGTCTATCAGGTGCCGATGCCCGAGCCGCTGTTCCGGCTGGAGCCGCGCATCGCCGAGTCGCGCAAGCTGCATGCGCTGGGCGAATACGGGCTCATGCGCGTGCGTCTGTATGAGGACATCGTGCGCCACGGCGCCATCGCCACGACGTACGACTATCCGGTGATCGTGGGCGGGCGCTATCTCTCGTCGCCGTCACCGATTCCGAAGTTCGATAACCCCAAGCTCCATATGAACCCGGCGCTGCAACTCTTCGGGGCGGGCCGCGAGCGGCGTCTCTATGCCATTCCGCCCTACACCCCGGTCGAAAGCCTCGACTTCGACGACCACCCGTTCGAGATTCAGAAATGGGACGCGCATTGCGCACTGTGCGGCGCGACCGAGAGCTTCCTCGATGAAGTGATCACGGACGACGCGGGCACGCGCATGTATGTGTGCTCGGACAGCGATTACTGCGGCAGCCGGACTGCCGCAGGCTTATCCGCCAGCGACACCGCGAAGGAGGTTGCATGAACGCCGTGACGAATGCGGCCGTCGGGATGCCGCCCGTCGCCGACCTGCCCCTGCTTCGCGTCGACGGTCTCGCCAAGCGCTATGGCGACCGGATCGGTTGCGAGGGCGTGAGTTTCGATCTGTGGCCCGGTGAAGTGATCTGCGTCGTCGGCGAATCGGGCTCAGGCAAGTCGACATTGCTCAACGCGCTGGCCCTGCGTCACGAGATCGACGCTGGCACGCTGCACTATCGCGGCACCGACGGCGCGCTGCACGACTTGCTCGCCCTCGATGAGGCGCACAAGCGCCGCCTGCTGCGCACCGAATGGGGCTTTGTAGAACAGAACCCGCGCGACGGCCTGCGCATGAACGTCTCCGCCGGCGGCAACATCGGCGACCGGTTGATGGCCGTGGGTGCCCGTCACTTCGGCGATATCCGCAGCAAAGCGCGTCATTGGATGGCGCAGGTCGAACTCGATCCGCAGCGTGTCGATGAGATGCCCGGCGCGTTCTCCGGCGGGATGCAACAGCGTTTGCAGATCGCCCGCAATCTCGTCACCGAGCCGCGCCTCGTCTTCATGGACGAACCGACGGCGGGCCTCGACGTCTCGGTGCAGGCGCGTCTGCTCGATCTGTTGCGCTCGCTGGTGGAGCGCCTTCATCTGGCGGCCATCATCGTCACGCACGATATCGGTGTCGCGCGACTCATTGCTCACCGGCTGATCGTGATGCAAGGCGGGCGCGTCGTGGAGGCCGGGCTGACCGATCAGGTGCTCGACGATCCGCAACACCCCTACACGCAACTGCTCGTCTCTTCGGTGCTGCCCGTATGACTTCCGGAACGACACCTCACAACATGCTTCAGAACGCCGCCGCAGGCGCCCTTCGCCACGAATCGCTCACGCTCGCCACACGCGAGCACGATGTGATGCTGCGCGCGCAAGGGCTGCACAAGACCTTTCACCTGCACGCGCATGCAGGCGCCGTGGACGCGCAAATTCCCGCGCTCGACAGCGTCGATCTGACCGTGCGGCGTGGCGAGTGCGTGGCGCTAGTCGGCCCGTCAGGTGCTGGCAAAAGTACGCTGCTGCGCTGCCTGTACGGCAACTATCTGGCCAACGCCGGGCGCATCGAGATTCGTCACGATGACGGGCGTGGTGAACACTGGGTCGATCTCACGACCGCCACGGCCCGCGAAGTGCTCTCGGTGCGCCGCACCACGCTCGGTTACGTCAGCCAGTTTCTGCGCGTGATTCCGCGCGTGAGCACGCTCGACATCGTGGCGGAGCCGCTGCGCCGTCTGGGGGTCGATGCGCAGGATGCCACGGCAAAGGCCCGTGCCTTGCTGGACCGTCTGAACATTCCCGAGCGGTTGTGGACGCTGGCACCGGCCACATTCTCCGGCGGCGAGCAGCAACGCATCAACATCGCGCGCGGGTTGATCGCGGCGGCGCCCGTGTTGCTGCTCGACGAGCCCACGGCGTCGCTCGATGCCCAGAACCGTGCCGTGGTCGCGCAACTGATCGCCGAGGCGCGCGCCGCCGGCAGCGCCATCGTCGGCATCTTTCACGACGAGGCGACCCGCGACGAGGTCGCCACGCGCACGCTCGCGATGCGCCCCGTCCTACGCCCCGCTCATTGATTTCGGAGTTTTCGTCCATGCTTATCAAGAACGCCCGCATCGTCACGCCAGAGACCACCTTTACCGGCGTGGTGGAAGTGCGCGAGGGCCGCATTCATTCTGTGGAAGAAGGCACCACACAAGCCCCCGAGGCTATCGATTGGGAAGGCGATCATCTGCTGCCCGGTCTCGTCGAGCTGCACACCGACAATCTGGAGAAGCACCTCGCGCCCCGCCCCGGCGTGCTGTGGAATACGCAGGCCGCCTTTGTCATTCACGACGCACAGGTCGCGGCGGCGGGCATTACGACGGTGTTCGACGCGCTGGCCATCGGCGAGCGCGACTCGGTCGGGCTGCGCAGCCGCAAGGTGCAAAGCGAGTGTGCGCAGACGTTGCTGGATACGGCAGCGTCCGGTTTGCTGCGCGCAGATCATTTTCTGCATTTGCGCTGCGAAGTGGCCACGCATGACGCGGTGGATGCCTTTGCCGAGATGAGCGACCACCCGTTGCTGCGACTCGTATCGGTGATGGATCACACACCGGGGCAGCGCCAGTGGCACGACCCGGTGCAGTTCCGCCGCTATCACGAACGCAACGGCAAGCTGAGCGAAGACAAGTGGCTGGAAACGCTGGCCGAGATGAAGGCACAGCAGGATGCTTACGCGCACCCGCATCGCCGCGAGATTGTGGCGATGAGCCGTGCGCGCGGTTTGCCGCTCGCGAGCCACGACGACACGTCGCTGGATCATGTGGAAGAGGCAGTACGTGATGGCGTCTCGCTCTCGGAGTTTCCGACGACGCTGGCCGCCGCACGCGCGGCGCGTGAGAAGTCGATTGCCGTGATCATGGGCGCGCCGAACATCGTGCGTGGCGGCTCGCATTCGGGCAACGTGGCGGCCGCCGATCTGGCGCGTGAAGATGCGCTCGATATTCTGTCGTCGGATTACGTGCCGTCGAGCCTGTTACAAGCGGCGTTCCAGTTGCACAAAGAGATCGGCTGGCCGCTGTCGAAAGCGGTGAACACGGTGTCGTGGGCCCCGGCGCAATCGGTCGGCCTCACGGATCGCGGCGGCATTCGCCCGGGCCTGCGCGCGGATCTGGTGCGCGTGGCCGTGCGCCCCGGCATGCCGCCGGTGCCGCGTGCGACGTATCTGGAAGGGCAACGGATCGCTTGAGTTGGGTGAGGTTGGGCGACATCGTGTCGCCCTTCCCCGCGATATCAAACGCCCGCACAGGGCTGGCGAGAATAAAAAAGGGCACCATCCGGTGCCCTTTTTTTGCTGCTGACGTCCTGTCGTGATGAGTCGTCAGATCACCATCTTGCGCACGCGTGCCGAGAACACGTCGATGCAGGTGACGACGACGATCATGATCAGCATCACGGCGCACGTTTGTGCGTACTGGAAGCTGCGAATCACTTCATACAACACCACACCGATACCGCCTGCGCCAACCATCCCGACCACCGACGCCGAGCGCACGTTCGACTCGAAGCGATACAGGGTGTAAGAGATCCACAGCGGCATCACCTGCGGCAGCACGCCGTACAGAATTTCGTCGATGGAACGCGCGCCCGTGGCACGCACGCCTTCGACCGGACGCGGATCGATCGCTTCGACCGCTTCGGCGAACAGCTTCGAGAGCGTGCCCGTCGTGTGCACCCACAACGCCAGCACACCGGCGAACGGGCCCAGCCCCACGGCCACGATGAACAACATCGCGAAAACCATTTCGTTAATCGCGCGGCAGGCGTCAAGCACGCGGCGCACCGGTTGGTACACCCACGCCGGGACCATGTTCGAGGCCGAGAGCAAACCCATCGGGATCGAACACACCACCGCCAGCACCGTGCCCCACACGGCGATGTGAATGGTCACGAGCATCTCGTTCACATACACGCGCCAATCGTGAAAATCGGGCGGAAAGAAATCGTGCGCGAACTGGCTCATGTTGCCCGAGTCGCGAATCAGATCGAGCGGGCGCATGTCGGCACCGCCCCACGACCACACCAGGATCAGGAAGAACGCCCCCCAGCTGATCAAGGACAGCCACGAACGCTTGGGCGGCTCGCCAGGCAGGCGGCCCGTCGCGCCAACAGGGGCGCTTGCAGTGGAGGTTACGCTGGTGTTCATGTCGTGTACCACGTGAAATACCGGCAAGGTTCACCGGTGGATGAATCGGACTTCTGCGTCGCGGGACAGCACACTCGTGCCGTCCCGCAGACCACTTGCTACCGTTTGATACGACCTGCGATCAATAGCGACAGCATCGATACCGCCTTACTTCGTCTTGCTCAATTCCTGATCGAGCGCGGCCAGCTTGCTGTCGATGTCAGCCAGTTGCGACTGCTTCTTGGCAGCATCGATGTTGGCGTCGGCTTCGAGCTGTTGCTTCTGCTTGAACAGTTCGAGCTGACGGATCGGCAGCAGTTGAGCGTTGCTCGAAGCGCGGAAGCCGCCGTAGTTGTAGATGTTCTTCAGCACTTCCTTCTCGTGCGCATCCTTGCCGTAGGCCAGGAAGAAGTCGCGAATCTTCTTCTTGGTAGCGTCCGGCAAGTCCTTGCGCCACAGCATCGGGTCCGACGGGATCAGCGGCGACTTCCAGATCACCTGAACCTGCTTGGCCTTCTCCGGCTGCGTGGCTTCGAGCTTGTCGAGCTCTTCGGTGTTGTTGGTGGCGACGTCGATCTGGTTGTTCAGCACCGCCATCAGGTTCGCGCCGTGGTTCGAGCTGCGAGCCGTCTTGAAGTACGTGCGCGGATCGATGTTGTTCTTCGCGAACACGTAGTAACCCGGCACGAGCGTGCCCGACGTCGAGGTCGGATCGCCCAGACCGAAGTTGATCTTCTTGCCGTTCTTGAGCACGTCGTCGAGCGTCTTGTACGGGCTCGACTTGTTGGCGATCAGCAGCGAGTAATAACCTTCCGAACCGTCGGCGTAGATGATCTTCGCGAAGATTTCGCCTTGCGAGCGATCCACGGCTTCCATCGCGCCCTTGTTACCCATCCACGCGAGCTGCACTTTGTTGAAGCGCATGCCTTCGATCACGCCGGCGTAGTCGGTGGCGAAGAACGGGGTCACCTTCAGGCCCGTTTGCTTCTCCATGTCGTCGATCAGCGGTTGCCAACGTTGGCGCAACGCTGCGCTGGAGTCGGTCGAAATAATGCCGAAATTGATTTCCTGCGCGTGCGCAACCGCCACCGAGGCGATCATGGCCGCGCCGGCCAGCAGGGTTTTCCACAGTTTCATGAGAGCAAGCTCCTGGTCAGGTCAAGCTGAGGGACATCGAGGTAAGAAAAGGGGCTTCGGATTCAGCCGGCTTTTGCGCCGTGCCGTCTTCCGTCGCTTCGGAATCTTCAGTGCTTTCGTTCAGCAGTTCGCTGGCCTGTACGCCATACAAGCGACGCAGCAGGTCCGGCGTGAGCGCGGCCGACGGGCCGTCGTACACCACGCGGCCCTGATGCAGCGCCACGGTGCGCACGCAGTAGCGCATGGCCACATCGACCTGGTGCAGCGAGACCACGACCGTGAGCTTGTGATCGCGGTTCATGCGCGCCAGCATGTCCATCACCTTGCGTGCGGACTCGGGGTCGAGCGAGGCAATCGGCTCGTCGGCGAGAATGATCTTCGCGCCCTGCACCAGCGTGCGAGCGAGTGCGGCGCGCTGCTGCTGGCCGCCCGAGAGCGTGCTTGCACGCTGGAACGCCAGATCGGCAATGCCGACTTCTGCCAATGCGGCAATCGCCTCGCGGCGCTCAGCCGGCGTGAAGCGGAACATCAGGCTGCGCCACAGCGGCACACGCGCCAGCAGGCCCGTGAGCACGTTGGTGATCACCGGCAGGCGGCCTACCAGATTGAACTGCTGGAACACGAAGCCGATATCGCGGCGGATCTGACGCACTTCGCGCACGATGCGGCCGTCACGCTGGATCGGACGGCCCAGAATTTCGATGCTGCCCGGCTGGGCATCGGCAGGCACGAAGCCCGCGATGTGGCGCATCAACGTCGACTTGCCGGAACCCGACGCGCCGATAAGGGCCACCATCTCGCCCGGCATGATCTTGAGCGCCACTTCGTCGAGGGCGCGTCGGCTGCCAAAGGTCTTGGTCAGTCGCTCGATTCGAATCGCTTCGTCCACGGTTCACCTGTCAGTCGACGCCGGTCGGGACCGATGCCTGTTCGCGTTTCGTCACTCCCGGACGGGAGGCGGCGCCTGCATCACTCGACTAGCTGTTTTGTGGCAATTTGTGCCAAAAGTGAACGCAGTCTAAAAAGCGCGGATGACAAGACAGTGACAATCGATCAGCTTTTTGGCCGACGCTGAAAAGCCTTATCGGCTCAACGGTTTGGAAGTGTTTGCAGGAACGCCCGAAGGGCTGTCATATGGCCGACACGGTCACATCAGGCAAGACCGGGGAAAGGTTGATGTGGGGCGCCGAGTCGATTTTGTCTACATCTTTTGACGGCGACGGCAGGGACTAAAACGCCCCGAAATGGCGCGTCAGGGCCGTGGCGCACGGGTCTTGGGCGGGGGGATGCATCAGGGGATGGCGTCGACCACGCCGCCGTTTGGCGACGTGTGGCGATTTGAGCGAATGTTGTGCCGTCGCCGGCTGCGGGCATCGCTTGGGCGATGCGCGAAGCCAGACGCCGGTGAAGCTGTGAGGCGGTGAGTCGGTGAGGCGGTGAGTCGATGAGGCCGCGAGGGACCGTGAGGCCTGACGCCGTGGTTTAGGCGATCAGCAGCTCCGGACCACGGGCGCGCAGTTGCGCGAGCATCGATTTGTGCGGCGCAGCGTCGCTGATCAGGTAGCGCGCCGCCTCGAAGTGGCGAATGCGCACCGGCGTCACGCGACCGAACTTGGTGTGATCGGCCACGACCGCAGACACATTGGCGCACAGCAGCATGCGGGCGCGCAATTCCGCCGCCGCGCGGTTGAAGTCGGTAATGCCGCCGTCTTCCGTCACGCCGCCGACGCCGATAAACGCGAAGTCGGCGTGATATTGCGAAATCTGATTGATGGCGTCCCAGCCCTGCACGGCATCTTCGTTGTCCTGCAATTCGCCACCGAGCAGCGTGACGCGATTGTCGTGATGCCGGCCGAGCAGACGTGCAATCTGCCAATCGTTCGTGTAGATGCGCAGCCGGTGCTTGGAGAGCAAGGCCTGCGCCACGGCGCGCGTGGTGGTGCCGTAGTCGATGATGACCGACGCGCCGTCGGGCACGAGTTCAGCCGCACGCACGCCGATGGCGCGCTTGCCGACCGCGTTGACGTTCTCACGCAGTGTCCAGTCGGGTTCGCTGCGATCGGCGGCGAGTGCCCCGCCGTGTGTCATCAGCAGCAGTCCGCGCGCAGCGAGCGTGTTGAGATCGCGGCGAACGGTCTCGCGCGAGACCCCCAGCTCACGCACCAGATCACTGATGGCAAGCGCACCGGTCTTGGTGAGTTGTTCGAGCACGTACTGTTGGCGTTGTTCGGCGAGCATGATCGGACAATGACGGTTGGACTACGAAATCTTTGGTGAGCTTTGGCGAGCTTTGGCGAGCTTTGGCCCGCGTGGGCCGTGGAACAGCTTGGGTGACATCGCGTTGGCGCGCGATGACTCCCTTCGTTACGGCTTCATCCCTGCAACGCGACGCGCACGCCCAGTCCGATGAAGATCATGCCGGCCACGCGATCAAGCCAGCGCCCTGCCCCCGGCCGGCGTTTGAGCCACGTGCCCAGCACGCCCGCAAACCAGCCGTACACGCTGAATACGACAATGGTCTGCGCCATGAAGACCAGCCCCAGCAGGAACATCTGACCGCCCGGATGAACCGCGTCCGCCGTGGCGAACTGCGGCAGAAACACGAGGAAGAACAGCGTGACCTTCGGGTTCAGCATGTTGGCGAACACGCTCTGACGGAACACGGCCCACAAGGGCTGCGGCGCCGCGCTGCTCGCCATCGTCAGGCCGCCGCGTGCACGCAGCGCCTTGATGCCGATCCACACGAGATACGCCGCGCCCACCAGCTTGATCGCTTCGAAGGCAAACGGCGACGAACGCAACACGGTCGCCAGACCGACAGCCGCAATCGTCGTGTGAAACAGGCACCCGGACGTGAAGCCGGCCGCCGCCGCGAGCCCCGCGCGACGCCCCTGCGCAATGCCACGCGCGATCACCTGCATGTTGTCAGGGCCCGGTGCGAGCGTAATCGCCACAGAGGTCAGTAAGAACAGCCAGAGGTTGGGCATCGCAGCGTCCGGTTCGGGTGGCGAGTGGCGATTGGCGAGTAAGGGCGGAGGCGAGGATGACGGTTAGGTCAGTGGCCCTCGAACGAGCACAGCAGGAACAGCGGCAACCCAGCATCCCGGATCATGCGCGAGCCGCCGAGTTCGGGCAGATCGACAATGGCCGCGCCTTCGATGACGGTAGCGCCCAGACGTTCGAGCAGCTTCTTGCCCGCGAGCATGGTGCCGCCGGTGGCGACCAGATCGTCGATGAGCAACACGCGATCGCCGGGGCCGCAGGCGTCTGCGTGGATTTCGACGGTCGCACTGCCGTATTCCAGCTCGTACTCTTCAGCCACGGTTTGGTAAGGCAGCTTGCCCTTCTTGCGGATGGGGATGAAACCGATGTTCAGCTCGTACGCGAGGATCGAGCCGAGGATGAAACCGCGTGCGTCGAGGCCAGCGATGTAGTCGGGACGATGGTCCATGTAGCGATGCACGAACACGTCGATCAGCACCCGCAGCGTGCGCGGGTTCTTGAGCAGCGGCGTAATGTCGCGGAACTGCACACCAGGCGCGGGCCAGTCCGGTACGGTGCGAATCTGGCTCTTGATATAGGCGGCAGGGGACTCGTCGATCTGCACGGGGATCCTTCTCTTTCTGGATACTGATGGAAATTCACTCGGGCGGACGCCCGAAAGTCCACATTATGCCAAAACGACGGGTCTCGCTTGATGACGTGGCCGGGTGTTGCGCAGCCGTCCACTGTGCGCCGCTGCGTTTTGCCTCGCTTGTGCTTACTTAGCCTCGTCCCACCAACCGCGCCTCGGCGGCCGCTAGTTTCTCGGGCAGGCCGCGCAGCACAACGATGTCTTCTGCCATCAGGCGTGTTTCGGCCACGGGCTCGACGCCCCGGATACCGTGACGGCGAATGGCGGTGACCGTCACGCCCAGTTTGTCGAGTCGCAACTCGCCCAGCGTGCGCCCCACGGCGTCGGCGTTGAGCGTGAGCGGCACCGATTGCAGGCGGACCTGTTCGCGCTCGCCGCCTTCGTCGTCATCGTCCAGCCCGTGGAAATAGCCGCGCAGCAAGCTGTAGCGCTCATTACGGGCCTGTGCCACACGGCGCAGCACGCGGCGCATCGGCACGCCCATCAGCACGAGCGCGTGTGAGGCCAGCATCAGGCTGCCCTCGACGATCTCGGGCACCACTTCGGTCGCCCCGGCCGCAATCAGGTCATCGATATGGGTGTCGTCGACAGTACGCACAACCACCGGCAGGGTCGGTTCGAGCGCCTGCACCTGCGCCAGCACCTTGAGCGCCGCCGGCGTGCTGTCGTACGTCACCACGATGCCCGCCGCACGATGGATACCCGCCGCCACGAGCGCCTCACGACGCGCCGCGTCGCCGAATACGACGGTTTCGCCGGAACTGGCCGCCTCCATGACCCGGTCGGGGTCAAGGTCGAGCGCCACATAGCCGATGCCCTCCTGTTCGAGCATGCGCGCCAGATTCTGGCCGCAGCGGCCGTAGCCGCAGATGATCACGTGGCCCGACGTCTTGATGCTCTGCGTCGCGATGCGCGTCATTTGCAGCGACTGCATCATCCATTCGTTGGCGACGAAGCGCAGGGCGATGCGGTCGGCATTGATGATCAGGAACGGCGCGCACAGCATCGACAGCAGCATGCCCGCGAGCACCGCCTGCGAGAGCGACGGGTCGAGCAGATTGCGGTCGATCACGAGATTGAGCAGCACGAAACCGAACTCACCCGCTTGCGCGAGGCCAAGGCCGGTACGAATGGCGGTCCCCGGCGTACTGCCGAAAATGCGCGCGAGGCCGGCAATCAGCGTGAATTTGACGAGCAGCGGGCCGACGAAGAAGAGCAGCACCAGCAGCGGCTGCTTCACGACAATGACCGGATCGAGCAGCATGCCCGTGGTGATGAAGAACAACCCCAGCAGCACGTCGCGGAACGGCTTGATGTCGTCTTCCACCTGATGCCGGAACGGCGTCTCGGCGATCAGCATGCCGGCAATGAACGCACCCAACGCCATCGACAGGCCGAGATGCTCCGTGATGTATGCGAGGCCAAGCGTGAGCAGCAGCAGGTTGAGCATGAACAGCTCTTGCGAGCGTCGCGCGGCAACAATATGGAACCAGCGGCCCACTAGTTTCTGTCCGACCCACAGCAGCAGCGCGAGCGCGCCCGTGATTTTGAGCGCCGCCAGCGACAAGGCCAGCACCAGCGCTTTCGAATTGCCGCCCAGCGCCGAAATCACGATGAGCAGCGGGACCACGGCCAGATCCTGAAACAGCAGCACGCCCATGATGTTGCGCCCGTGCTCGGTCTCGAGCTCGAGCCGTTCGGCCAGCATCTTGGTGACGATGGCCGTCGACGACATGGCCAGCGCGCCGCCCAGCGCCACCGACGCCTGCCACGAGAACGACCAGAACAGGTTGACGAGTGCGCCGATGCCCACCGAGACGAGCAACGTTCCCAATACCTGAGACACCCCCAGCCCCAGCACGACCCTTCGCATGCTTTTTAACTTGGGTAGTGAGAATTCGATGCCGATGGAGAACATCAGGAAGACCACGCCGAATTCGGCAAGGTACTGCACACGCTGCGAATCGGACGCCAGCCCGAGCGCGTGCGGGCCGATGACGATGCCCACGCTCAGGTAGCCGAGCATCGGCGGGAGGTGCAGCATGCGGAACAGCACCACCCCGACGCAGGCGGCGAACAACAGAACGAGAGTGAGTTCGAGCGGCGAAGCCATCAGCGGAGGTGGGTTTCCTGATTGGGCGCGACACCTGTCACGCAAGTGTCATGCCAGATTGAGTCCCGATGACGGAATCGGATCACGTCGGCGGCAAGATGGGGCATGCCCCCGGGCGTCGTACGCCTAAGCCTGGCGCGGCTGTCCTTCGGCGCCGCGACCATTTTGATATACTCCGCGCATGATAGCGAAAATCAATCCAGGCCGGGCACTCGAGGTCGCCCGGGAGGTGTTGCGCACCGAAGCGGACGCCATCGAACGCGTCGCCGCACACCTCGACGACAGCTTCTTTGAAGCGGTCTCGCTGCTGCTCGCCTGCCGCGGCCGGGTGGTCGTGACCGGCATGGGCAAGTCAGGCCATATCGGCCGCAAGTTGGCGGCCACTTTCGCCAGCACCGGCACGCCGGCGTTCTTTGTTCATCCGGCGGAAGCCAGTCACGGCGACCTGGGCATGATCACCGCAGACGACGTCGTGGTCGCCCTCTCCAATTCAGGCGAGACGGGTGAACTGGTCAGCGTGCTGCCGATGGTCAAGCGCCTCGGCGCCAAGCTGATCGCCATGACCGGCAACCCGAATTCGAGCCTTGGCCGCCTGTCGGACGTGCATCTCGATGCGCACGTCGAAAAGGAAGCCTGCCCGCTCAACCTCGCCCCCACGGCTAGTACGACCGCGGCACTCGCCCTCGGCGACGCGCTCGCCGTCGCGCTGCTCGACGCGCGTGGCTTCGGTGCGGAAGACTTCGCCCGTTCGCATCCCGGCGGCGCACTTGGCCGCCGCCTGCTGACCTTCGTGCGCGATGTGATGCGCAGCGGCGAACGGATTCCCCGCGTGCGCACCGACGCCAGCCTGTCGGACGCGCTGCTCGAGATGACCGCCAAGGGCCTCGGCATGACCGCCATTGTCGACGCCAACGACCATGTGGTCGGCATCTTCACTGACGGCGACCTGCGCCGCTTGTTCAAACGCACGCTCGACTTCAGCGCGCTGACACTGGCCGACGTGATGACCGCTGGCCCGCGCACCATCGGCCCCGATCAACTCGCCGCCGAAGCCGCCGAACTGATGGAGCGTTTCGGCATCATGCAATTGCTCGTGACCGAGAACGATCGCCTGGTTGGCGCGCTGAACGTCCACGACCTGTTCGCCGCCAAGGTCGTGTGAGTCTGCGCCCCATGAATCAACCTCGTACGACCGCCCCCACCGCCTCGACTGCCTCGACTGCCGCCACGTCAGTGCCCCGTTTCGATCTCGAAGACGCCACGGCGCGCGCGGCCAAGCTGCGCGTGATGGTGTTCGACGTCGACGGTGTGCTCACCGACGGCGGCCTGCGCTACGGACCGGCGGGTGAAACCTTCAAGACGTTCGACTCGCTCGACGGTCACGGTCTGAAGCTGCTGGCCGAGGCGGGTATCGTCACCGCGATCATTACCGGCCGCAAGTCCGACATCATCGCGAAACGTGCCGCCGACCTTGGCGTCGCCCATGTGTATCAGGGCGTGCACGACAAGCGCGTGGCATTCGAAGACTTGTGCAACAAACTGTCGGTGAGCGCGCAGGCGTGCGGCCATATCGGTGACGATTGGCCCGATCTGCCGGTGCTCACCCGCGTGGGCTTTGCCGCGTGTCCTGCCAATGCGCACGTGGAAGTGCAATCGCGTTGCCACTGGATTGCCAGTGCGCGCGGCGGCAACGGCGCGGCGCGCGAGCTGTGCGACTTCATTCTGCACGCGCAGGGGCGCTACGACGCCCTGCTCGCCGCAGCCCTCGCCTGACGCGCCCGGAGCCGAAGAACTCATGGCCGCACAACGCGTCTCGCCCGCTTCACTGATCGCCATCACGGTGCTCGCCGGTCTCGCCGCGGGTACCTATTGGCTCGTGCAGCGCACGCTGCCGTCCGATGCCGATCGCTCGCCGTACGTCAAGAAACACATCCCCGATTACTACGCCGACAACATGGTGATCTCCATGCTGTCGCCGACCGGCCTCACGCAGTACCGCGTCAACGCCGTGCACATGACGCACTACGAGGACGACGCCACAACCGCCATGCAGCTCCCCGCCGTGCGTGCCTTCACGCCCGATTCGCCGGAAGTGACGGCCACCAGCAAGCGCGGTACGCTCAACGCCGACATGTCGATCGTGGACCTGTACGACGACGCTCTGGTGGTCCGCCAGCCCGGGCCGCGCGACCCTGAAATGCGTGCGCTGTCCGAGCACTTTCAGGTGCTCGTGAATGAAGACATCGTGCGCACGGAGCTGCCGGTGGTGTTGTATCGCGGCCAGTCCGTGATGTACGGCGACGGCATGATTTTCAATAACATCTCGCGGGCCGTACAATTGCTCGGCAATGTGCATGGCACAATCCAGCCGGCCGAGCTCGGCAACAAGCCGCCGGCCCAGCCCGCCGCAAGAACTGGCGCTCCGGCAGCCGCTGCCCCGAGCGCGCCACCCAAGACAACACAGGGCCCCAAGACCCCATGACCGATCGCCCTTACCTGCGACCCGCTTCATATCAACCGCTTGACGGCATCCGCCGCTCGTTGGGTAGCTCATTGACTCGCTCGCTGCGCGCGCTGGCCGCCGCGTTCGCGGTGCTCGGCGCGCTGGCGTCGCCGCTCGCCCATGCCGAGCACGCCGACCGCGACAAGCCGCTCAACATCGAAGCGGATCACATGAGCTATGACGACCTCAAGCAGGTCAACATCTTCACCGGCAACGTGACGATGACCAAGGGGACCATTCTCCTCAAGGCCGATCGTGTCGAAGTGACTCAGGATCCGGAGGGCTATCAGTACGCCACCGCTTACTACAAGCCGGGCGGCCCGCTCGCTTACATGCGCCAGAAGCGCGACGGCCTGGACGAGTACATCGACGGCTGGGGCCAGACGATCTACTACAACGGCAAGACCGAAGTCGCCACGCTGACCACGCAGGCCACGCTCAAGCGTCTGGCCGGTGGCACGAAGGTGCTCGACGAGATTCACGGCAGCGTGATCACGTACGATACGTACAACGAGGTGTACACCGCCAATAGCGGCGCCGATCAGGTCAATTCGAACAATCCGAACGGCCGCGTGCGTGCGACGCTCGCGCCTCGCAATGCCACGGGCGCAAACCAAGCGCAGCCCGGCGGCGCGAGCAAGCCTGCCGCCGCAGCGCCCAAGGGCGACCTGCCGGCGCTGGCGCCTTCCAAACGCCTAGAGAATCCGCGTGAGTAATCCCGACCAAAGCAACGCTTCCAGCATCAACCAGGGCGCCGGCATGGTCGGCAAGCCCAGCGCGCTCGTCGTGCGCTCGCTCAAGAAGCAATACGGTGCCCGTACCGTCGTCAAGGACGTCTCGCTCGACGTGAAAAGCGGCGAAGTCGTGGGGCTGCTCGGGCCCAACGGCGCCGGCAAGACCACGTCGTTCTACATGATCGTGGGGCTGGTGCCTGCCGACGACGGTGAGATTCAGTTGGATGGCAACCTGATCAGCGAACTGCCGATTCACGAGCGCGCGCGCATGGGTGTCTCGTATCTGCCGCAGGAAGCGTCGGTGTTCCGCAAGCTCACGGTCGAAGACAATATTCGCGCCGTGCTCGAATTGCAGGTCGATGCGCAGGGCAAACCGCTCAAGCGCGATGAAATCGAGCGCCGCATCGAGTCGTTGCTCGACGAGCTGCAAGTGGCGCACCTGCGCGAAAACCCGGCCATGTCGCTCTCGGGCGGCGAGCGTCGCCGTGTGGAAATTGCCCGCGCGCTGGCCACCCAGCCGCGCTTCATCCTGCTCGACGAGCCGTTCGCCGGGGTGGATCCGATCGCCGTGCTGGAAATTCAACGCATCGTGCGCTTCCTGAAAGACCGAGGTATCGGTGTCCTGATTACCGACCACAACGTGCGCGAAACGCTCGGTATCTGCGACCACGCGTACATCATCAGCGAAGGCTCGGTGCTCGCCGCCGGCACGCCTGACCAGATCGTTGCCGACGAAAGCGTCCGGCGCGTTTATCTGGGCGAAAATTTCCGGATGTAAAGCTAATTTTTCGCATGTAAACCCTGCCTCCGATAGCGAGGCAGGCCGGTTTCGCTGACGTGACAAAGCCTCTACAATGAAGGCGAGAAACGTTATGAAACCGACCCTCCAACTCCGCACCTCGCAGCACCTGACCCTCACCCCCCAGTTGCAACAATCGATCCGGTTGCTGCAACTGTCGACGCTCGAACTTCAGCAGGAAGTCGAGCATGCCCTCACCCAGAACCCGATGCTCGAGCGCGAAGACGACTGGCTCGCCGGGTCCGTGCGCGTCGGCACCGACGGCTCGCTTCGCAATGAACGCACGACATCGGTCAGCAGCACGAACGACGCGCCGTCAGAGGGTAACGGTCACGACGAGGCACGCGAGCTCGATGGCGAAGCGCGCTTCGACGATAACGGCCAGGACAGCGGCAGCGACTGGAGCCTGAACGACTTCGCCCGCACGGGCAATGCCACCGACGACGACGACAACAACTCGCGCCCGCAACTGCACGTCGATCATCCGAATCTGCGTGAACACCTGCTGGCCCAGTTGCGCGTGACCAAGGCCGCGCCGCGCGATCGCGCGCTGGTGGAGTTTCTGATCGAGTCGCTCGACGAAGACGGTTATTTGGGCACCACGCTCGATGAAATTCAGGCGGAAGTGGCCGAAGAGTTGTCGCTGGAAGCCGAAGAGATCAATGCCGCGCTGGCGCTGCTGCAAAGCTTCGACCCGGCCGGCGTCGGCGCGCGCACCCCGTCCGAATGCCTGCGGCTGCAATTGCAGCGGCTGCCTGCGAGCCCGGTGCGCACGATTTCGCTGCGCATCGTCTCCGATCACCTGGAACTGCTTGCCGCACGTGACTACACGCGACTGCGCCGTGTACTCGGTGTCGGCGAAGACAGCCTGCGCGCCGCGCATCAGCTCATTCGCTCGCTCGACCCGTTTCCGGGGGCCGCCTACGGCACGCCGCAGGCCGACTACGTCATTCCCGACGTCCTCGTGCGCCGGCAGGGCAGCGGCTGGACGGCGGAGCTCAATCCCGAGGTGATGCCGCGTCTGCGCATCAATGAGATGTATGCGCGAATTCTGCGAAATAATCGCAACGATCCGGGCACCGGGAACCTCCAACAGCAATTGCAGGAAGCGCGCTGGCTGATCAAGAACATTCAGCAGCGTTTCGACACGATCCTGCGGGTCGCGCAGGCGATTGTCGAGCGTCAAAAGAACTTCTTCTCCCACGGCGAAATCGGCATGCGCCCCTTGGTTTTGCGCGAGATTGCTGATACGCTGGGTTTACACGAATCCACGATTTCGCGGGTGACAACCAGTAAGTACATGCTCACTCCATTTGGAACTTTCGAGCTCAAGTACTTCTTTGGTTCTCACGTCGCGACGGAAGCCGGAGGGGCCGCGTCATCCACGGCCATCCGTGCCCTCATCAAGCAACTGATAGGAGCCGAAGACCCGCAGAGCCCCCTTTCCGACAGCCGTATCGCGGAACTGCTGGCAGAGCAAGGTTTTGTGGTGGCGCGACGCACTGTCGCGAAATACCGCGAAGCCATGCGAATTCCCGCAGTCAACTTGCGCAAATCTTTGTAGGACAGTCCTGGTGAGCCGTGTTGGCCTGCTGGGGCATAACGCCGCAGTGCGACATTGCGTCACATGAATGGCTCGCACTCCCGCTAGCCCGTCATTTGTGACGTGGCCTGCACTTCGGCATTTCAGCAAGGAGAGCAGCTATGAATCTGAAGATCAGTGGACACCATCTCGAACTCACGCCTTCGCTGCGCGAATTTGTGATTAACAAGCTTGATCGCGTGTTGCGCCATTTCGATCAAGTGATGGGCGCCGAGGTGATCCTCTCTGTCGACAAGACCAAGGAGAAAACCGGACGCCAAGTAGCCAGCATTACGGTGTTTCTCAAGGGTAAGGAGATTTTCGTCGAGAAGTGTGACGAAGATATGTACGCCGCCATCGACAAGCTGATCGATATGCTCGACCGCAAGGTAATCCAGTTCAAGGACAAGGTTCAGGACCACGGTCGCGAGGCCATCAAGCATCAGCAGCCGCCCGAGCAGGAACCGCTGCAATGAGTGCTTTCTGGCGTGGTAGTCGCGTCGACTGACACCGGCGAAAGCCCGCGCGGAACCTCGCGCCTGCAATTGCGTCTGTCATAGTCTGGCATCACCCACCGCGGGGCCGTTGAACGGCCCCTTTTATATGGTCCGGCGCATTTCTGGGGAATGGCGCAGGGGTCGGCGGCAGGTGGTCTATAATGCGAGGTCAATCGGGGGTTGGAGGGCGACTACGCGTTCGCCCGCATTACAAGATGAACCGTTTAGTCAAACTCTTACCTGCGTCCAACATCCTGCTTGGACTCTCCGTCACCAGCAAGAAGCGCGTCTTCGAGCAAGCCGGGCTCCTATTCGAGAGCAATGCCGGGCTCACCCGCGCTGTCATCACCGACAATCTCTTCGCGCGCGAGCGACTTGGCTCGACCGGGCTCGGTGAAGGCGTGGCGATTCCGCATGGCCGTATCAAGGGCCTGAAGCATCCGATGGCAGCATTCGTGCGCCTGGAAGCGCCGATCCCCTTCGAAGCGCCTGACGGCCAGCCGGTGTCCCTGCTGTTTTTCCTTCTGGTGCCCGAACAAGCCACCCAGCAACATCTCGAAATCCTGTCCGAAATCGCACAATTGCTTTCGGATCGATCGATGCGCGAGACGTTGTCGAATGCACCGAGCGCCGAAGACATTCATACGGCACTCGCGAATTGGCAGCCCTGAGCCCACACGCCAGACAAGCCCCGTAGCGTAGACCCCCACACCCCCAACCGAACGAGGCGACGCGGTGGAACTGACCGGCATCAACGCGCAAAGCATTTTCGACGACAACGCCGCCACGCTGCGGCTGTCGTGGCTGACCGGCCATGAGGGGTGGGAGCGCGGCTTCACGCCGGAGAGCGTGGCCACGGCCACATCGAGCGCCGACCTCGTCGGTCACTTGAACCTCATCCACCCGAACCGTATTCAGGTGCTCGGCGAAGCCGAACTGCGCTACTACCAGCGTCTGACGGAAGAAAACCGCAAGCGTCATATGGGCGAGGTGATTGCGCTGGAGCCGCCGTTCCTGGTGGTGGCCGACGGCCTCGAAGCGCCGCCCGATCTCGTGCTGCGCTGCACGCGTTCATCGACCCCGCTGTTCACGACCCCGCTCTCGACCGCTTCGGTCATCGATAGCCTGCGCCTGTACATTTCACGCGTGTTCGCACCACGTTGCACGATGCACGGCGTTTTTATCGACATTCTGGGTATGGGCGTGCTGCTGACGGGCGATTCGGGCCTCGGCAAGAGTGAGCTTGGTCTGGAACTGATTAGCCGTGGACACGGGCTGGTCGCCGACGATGCCGTCGATTTCGTGCGTCTTGGGCCCGATTTCGTCGAAGGCCGCTGTCCGCCGCTGTTGCAGAACCTGCTGGAAGTCCGTGGCCTCGGCCTGCTCGACATCAAGACGATCTTCGGTGAGACGGCCGTTCGCCGCAAAATGAAGCTCAAGCTGATCGTGCAACTGGTGCGCCGCCCCGATGGCGAATTCCAGCGCCTGCCGCTCGAAGCGCAAACGGTCGATGTGCTGGGTCTGCCCATCAACAAAGTGATCTTGCAAGTGGCGGCCGGGCGAAACCTCGCCGTGCTGGTCGAAGCCGCCGTGCGCAACACGATACTGCAACTGCGCGGCATCGATACGCTCAAGGACTTCATGGAGCGTCAGCGCCAGGCCATGCAGGACCCGGACGGCATGCAGGGCAAGCTGCTCTAGGCCCCGGCACCGCAAAGGCCAACCCAATCCCCCGGGTTTACCGCAATTTCTGCGTTTTTCTGTCAACGCCGCGCGATTGCGGCGCGTTTTCTTTCATGTTGTAATCGCCACGCAGTCCTTCCCCTTGCGTGTCCGACCCTATGGAGAGACGACCATGAAGAAAGCACTCGCTGCACTGCTCCTGCTGTCCCCGCTGCTCGCATCGCCCGTTTTCGCCCAAACGGCCGCAGCACCGGCGGCACCCAAGGCGAACTCGCAGAACAACAAGATGACCGCCTGCAATCAACAAGCGACCGGCAAGACGGGCGACGATCGCAAGGCGTTTATGAAGCAATGTCTGTCGGCCGCCGGCACCCCGGCACCTGCCGCCAAGCAAACCCAGCAAGACAAGATGAAGTCCTGCAACACGGCCGCCACCGGCAAGAAGGGCGACGACCGCAAGGCGTTCATGAAGCAGTGCCTGTCGAATCAACCGGCGGCCTGATATCCGGCCCGCCAACAGTGTTCGCGAACGGCGCCCCCACGGGCGCCGTTTTCATTGGTGCACCGATCTCGCCCGAAATGCGCGAACGCCTGAAAAACGCGCGGAACCATTCACGCAATTTCAAGCCCGACACCCGAACGACACAATCGCTTACCATCATGGTTGTATCCGGGAAATGCCATGAAGATCGTATTGATTACCGGCGTTTCGGGTTCGGGCAAATCGCTCGCCCTGAACGTCCTCGAGGATGCTGGCTACTACTGCGTCGACAATCTGCCGTCGCGCTTTCTGCCTGAGCTCGCCGAATACCTCGAAACACAGAACTACACACGTCTGGCCGTCGCTATCGATGCGCGCAGCGGCGGCTCGCTCGCCGATCTGCCACCGATTGTCGGCGGCTTGCGCCGTTTCGGCCACGATGTGCGCGTGTTGTTCCTGAATGCCACCACGCAAACGCTGGTACAACGCTTTTCAGAAACGCGCCGCCGCCATCCGCTCTCTGCCGCATCGACCGATCCGGTGAATGCCAGCGGGTCGCTCGTGGAGGCCATCGAGAAAGAGCGTGAGATGCTCAACAGCGTGACCGAGCTGGGGCATCAGATCGACACGAGCAATCTGCGCGCAAGTGCGTTGCGGCGCTGGATTCGTGAATTCGTGCAGCACGATCACGCAGGCCTGACGTTGATGTTCGAATCGTTCGGATTCAAGCACGGCGTGCCGCTCGATGCCGATCTCGTCTTCGATGTGCGCTCGCTGCCCAATCCGTACTACGACACGCAACTGCGCCCGCTCACTGGCCGCGACCAGCCCGTCATCGACTTCCTCTCGGCGATTCCGGAAGTCGACGAGATGATCAATGACATCGGCGCGTATCTGCAAAAGTGGTTGCCGAGCTTCATGCGCGACAACCGCAGCTACCTGACCGTGGCCATCGGCTGCACCGGCGGACAGCACCGCTCGGTGTTCATCGCCGAAACGCTCGGCGAGCGCTTTCGCGCCGAGTCGAGCGTTCTGGTACGCCACCGCGAACTTGCGGACGGCGAAGGCGCCTGAGCCGCACCCAATCGGCTTGAATCAGGCCGGCAGTGACAATTGCCCGTCGTCGGGCGCGAGGGCTTCGGCAATCTTGCGGATCGGCGACGGCAAACCGGCCCCGGCCACCTCCCCCGCATTCATCCACGCCTGCTGCGACCCCGTTGCCACGCTCGACTCGGCCGAATGGGCCATCGTCACCAGCCACGGGCGGAGATGCAGTTTGAAGTGCGTGAATACATGCGTGAGCCCGAGCAGCGGCACCATCGATCGCACCACGCCATGCGCGGCGCCCAACGTCGACGCGCGCGCGCCAATGCGGTCTCGCAGTGCGGCGTCGTCATCCTCGCGAGCATCGAGCGGCGGTGTGAGTTCCGGCAGACTCCATAGCCCGCCCCAGATGCCGCTGTCGGGGCGCCGTTCGAACAGCACCCGCTCGCCGGCGCGAATCACCAGCACATCCACGTAGCGCTCCGGCTGGGCCTTTTTAGGCTTCGACGTCGGCAGCGTGCGCTCGCGCCCCGTCGCGTGTGCGGCGCAGTCGCTGTCGAACGGACACTCCTCGCAACGCGGCTTGCCGCGCCCGCACAACGTTGCCCCCAGATCCATCATGCCCTGCGTGTACGCCGGTAAATCGCGCTCGGGCAGCAGCGATTCCGCCAGTGCCCACATTTCGCGCTCGATCTTCGGGGCGCCCGGAAAGCCTTCGATGCCGAAGACGCGCGCCAACACCCGCTTGACGTTGCCATCCAGAATCGCCGCGTGGGCGTCGTAGGCGAAAGCGGCGATGGCCGCCGCCGTCGAGCGGCCAATACCCGGCAGCGTAGCGAGCGTCTCAGGGTCGGACGGGAAGCGTCCGCCGTGCTCGGCCATCACGACCTGCGCACAGCGATGCAGATTGCGGGCGCGGGAGTAGTAGCCGAGTCCGGCCCAGAGCGCCATGACATCGTCCTGCGGTGCGGCAGCGAGCGCCGCCACATCGGGAAATCGTTCGAGAAAGCGGGCGTAATACGGAATGACCGTCGCCACCTGCGTCTGCTGCAACATGATTTCCGAGAGCCAGATGCGATAGGCGTCTCGTGTGTTTTGCCACGGCAGATCGTGGCGGCCGTGTTCGGCCTGCCACGCGATCAGGCGTTCGGCGAAGGTGTCGGTCAACGAGTGGGGCATGGTTATTCTTGTGGGGTCGGACGCTTTCATTTCTGGCAGTGCGGGCAGAAGAACGTGGAGCGCTGCTGCTGCACGATCTGCCGGATCGGCGTGCCGCACACTCTGCACGGCTGCCCTGCCCGGTCGTAGACGAAATATTCAAGTTGGAAATAACCGCTTTTGCCATCGCTGCCGACGAAATCGCGCAACGTGCTGCCGCCTTTTTCGATCGCTGCGGCGAGCGTTTCCCGCACCGCGATGGCGAGCTTTTCACAACGCGGACGCGACAGTTTTCCGGCAGCAAGCCGTGGATTGATGCCCGCACGAAAGAGACTTTCCGACGCGTAGATATTGCCCACGCCAACGACGATCGAGCCTGCCAGTAGCGCTTGCTTGATAGCCACGGAGCGCCCGCGCGTGCCCGCGTAAAGCAGGTTGCCGTCGAACGCGTCTGAGAACGGTTCGACGCCGAGATTGGCGAGCAACGCATGACCGAGCACATCGCCGGCCGTGCGCGGATGAAACAGCACGGCGCCGAAGCGGCGCGGATCGCGATAGCGCAACGCGCAGCGCTCGAACACGAGATCGATGTGGTCGTGAATGCCGGCGACCGGCAGTGCTTCCGGCTCGGGCAGGACGCGCAACGTCCCGGTCATGCCCAGATGCACCAGTAACCAGCCCGGCGCATATTCGAGCAGCAGGTATTTGCCGCGACGGGTCACGTCGATGAGCATCTCGCCACGCAGCAATGCGTCGAGCCCGGCGGGCACCGGCCAGCGCAACGATGCATTACGAACGTCGATGCGAGCGACGCGCGTGCCCGCCACATGCGGCACGATGCCGCGGCGGGTGACTTCGACTTCGGGGAGTTCAGGCATGCCTGCGAACGTTTGCTGAGGATTTAGACTCTATTGTATCGGGCGCGCTACAATCGCTCGAAACCTGCCGTGGATCCCTATGCCGAACACTCGTCTCCCGTCCATCCTCACCGCTTCGAAGCCTTCGGTGGCCGTGCCTTCCCGTCTGCGCGGCGCCTTGGCGCGCGGTGCCTGGGCCGGTGCAACGGCGCTCGGCGTGACCTGCGCCAGCGCGATCATGGCATTTCTGCCATCTTCGAATGCCTTCGCCCAGACCGGTCAACCCGGCGTCGTCCAGCCCGCACAACCGACCACACCGGCCGCACCCGCCGCCGCGCCGTCGAAAGCGGCGAAGCCGGGCGCAGCGAGCAAGGCAGGCGCGGACGCCGATGCGGACAGCGAAGATGTCCCGCCCAACGCCGACGTTCCAAAAGAGAAGCTGCCGAACGTCGCGCTCACCAGCGAAATCGTGTTTGAAGTGACGGCCGCCGAACTGAGCCTGCAACAAGGCAACCTCGCGCCCGCCTTCAATACCTACGTCTCGCTCGCCAACCGCACGAAGGACCCGCGTATGGCGCGCCGTGCCGTGGAGATCGCACTCGGCGCACGCCAGCTCGGCGACGCCCTCGTCGCGGCCCGCTTGTGGCATCAACTCGACCCGACGTGGCGTCCCGCGACGCAGTTGCTGGCCAGCCTCGAAGTCGGCACCGGTCATCTGGCAGAAGCCGAGCCGTTGCTCACCGACGAGTTGAACAAGGTGCCGGAAGCGCGCCGCGGACAAGCCATTCTCGAGTTGCAGCAGATGATTGCGCGCAGCCCGGAACGTGCCACCGGCATCGAGTCGCTCAAGCGCATGCTGGCGAACGATCTGCAACGCCCCGAAGCGCAACTGGCGCTGGCCCGGTCGCAACTCGACGCAGGCGACACTGCCGGCGCACGCACTTCGCTCGAAACGGCACTCAAGCTGAAGCCGGATTACGAAGCGGCCGCACTGCTTTATGGCCAGATGGGTCCGGAGGAGCGCGCGAGTGCCATTGCCGGCCTGAAGACGTTCCTCGACCGCAATCCGGATGCCAAGGAAGCGCGCTTTGCCTACGCCAAGCTGCTGCTCGCCGACAACCAGCTCGATACCGCGCAAAAGCAGTTCGAGACGCTCGAGAAGCGCTATCCGCACGAGCTGTCGACGCTGATGGCGCTGGCGCTGCTCAACCTGCACGCCAAACACCCCGGCGCGGCCGAACGGTACTTGCAAAAGTACGCGACCGAAGCCGAGCAGCAGAACACCGATGGCGCGCAAGCGTATGTGTATCTCGCGCAGATTGCGCAGGATCGCAAGGACTACCCGGCCGCCGACAAGTGGCTCTCGAAGATTCGCGAAGACAGCAACGCCTATCTGCCGGCGCAGATCGGGCGCGCGCAGTTGCTCGCCGATCAAGGCAAGGTCGAAGAAGGCCGCGCGTTGCTGCACGGGATCAAGTCGAGCGACCCGCGCGAGCAACTCGCGCTCAAGCGTGCCGAGTCCGATCTGCTCGTCAAAGCCAAGCGCTATGACGACGCTGAGAAGCTGCTCGCCGTCGAGGTCAAGGACCATCCGGACGATCCCGATTTGCTCTACCAGTACGGCATGGTCGCCGAGCTGAACAAGCACTACGACGTCATGGAAAAAGCCATGCGTCGCGTGATGTCGGCGCAGCCCGACAATGCGCAGGCCTACAACGCGCTGGGCTATTCGCTCACCGAGCGCAATACGCGCCTGCCGGAAGCGCTCAAGCTGTTGCAGAAGGCGTCGTCGCTGGCACCGGACGATCCTTACATCATGGACAGCCTCGCCTGGGTGAAGTACCGCCTTGGCGACAAGACGCAAGCGCTCGAATTGCTGCGCCGTGCGTACGGCATTCAGGCACAGGCCGAAATCGGCGCACATCTGGGCGAAGTGCTGTGGGAAACCGGTCAGCAGGACGAAGCCCGCAAGACCTGGCGCGAAGCGCTCAAGGTTGATAGCGACGACGACACGCTGCGCTCGACGATGAAGCGTTACAACGTCACGCCGTAATGCTGTGATACCGGCGTCGCGAGCCTTTCCTCGCGACGCCTTTCCTTTTGCTGACGATGTCCCGCTTGCCTCAACTGCCCTTGTTCCGTTTCGATATCTCGATGTTGCCGCGCCCGCGTCTGACGATGCGGGCCGCCGGCATGGCACTCGCCATCTCCGCCGCCGCGCTCGGCAGCGGGTGTGCGAGCCTGGCGCCGGCCACCCCGATTGCGCAGGCCGAAGGCACCAGCGTGGAGCATTACCGGGGACGTTTCTCGATTCGATTCGAGCAGAACGGCGAAGCGCGCAATACGTACGGTAATTTCGACTGGCAGCAAAGCGGCGACAACGCCACCGTGCAATTGCTCGATCCGCTCGGGCAGACACAGGCGATCGTGCGGCAGACGCCCCGTGGCGCCACGCTCGAATTGCCGGGTAAGGCGCCGCTGACCGGTCCGCGTCTCGAAGACGTGATGCACGACGCCCTCGGCTTCGCCCTGCCGGTCGGCGGCATGCGCTACTGGCTGCACATGCAAGGCGCACCGGGGTCGCAGGCGACTATCGAGCGCGACCCGCAGACGCAACGCCCGACGCGCCTCGTGCAGGACGGCTGGACCATCGACTATCAGGCGTACTTCGACACCACGCCCCTGCGTGTGAAACGCGTCGACCTCTCGCGCGACCTCGATGGCTCGCCGCTGGCGGTGCGCCTGGCGATCGACGAGTAAGCCTCGCCCTGCGGTGCTATCCTTGGCGCCTCTTGCTCAAACGGTCGCTCGATGACCGCGAGCGCGCGATTCCCTGCATTCCGGCGACCGGCGCCTGCCGTTAGCCCTCACGACGCTTTGCCATGTACGAAATCCTGCGTGACTGCCCGGCTCCGGCCAAGCTGAACCTGTTCCTGCACATCGTGGGACGCCGGCCCAATGGTTATCACGAACTGCAAACCGTTTTCCAGTTGATCGACTGGGCCGACACGCTGCATTTCGAGCGTCGCGACGACGGCAAGATCGTGCATACGAACCCGCTGCCCGGCGTGCCGCCCGAGACCGATCTGACGGTACGGGCCGCGCGCTTGCTTCAGGAACACTGCGGGGTGCGGTTCGGCGTGGATATTGGCATCGAGAAGCGCTTGCCGGCCGGTGGCGGCATCGGCGGCGGCAGCTCGGACGCAGCAACCACCCTGCTCGCCCTCAACCGCATGTGGCAGCTCGATCTGCCGCGCGCCGAGCTCCAGACGCTCGCGCTCAAACTCGGTGCCGACGTGCCGTTCTTCGTGTTCGGGCGCAATGCGTTTGCCGAGGGGCTGGGCGAGCAAATGCAGGCGGTGGATCTACCGCAACGGCACTTTCTGGTCGTCAACCCGCGGGTACACGTCGCAACCGATAAGATTTTTCGTGATCCCCTGTTGACAAGGGATTCGAACGTCGTCACAATGGCGTTCTTTCTTGAGCACGCCAACAAAAACGTGTTCGAAACGGATGAAATCTTCCGTAACGACATGCAGGCGGTAGTCACTCGAGAATACGCGGAAGTCGCTGCTGTGATTGACTGGTTCAGAACCTTCACCACAGCTCGCATGACGGGATCCGGCGCCAGCGTGTTTGCAGCATTCGACACGAAGGCAGAAGCGGAAGCGGCATGTAAGCGATTGCCAGAGCGCTGGCTGGGTCAAGTGACCGCCGGTCTGGCCGAACACCCGTTGTTCGCATTTGCGTGAAAAAGTTTTACTTTGCTGCGTTCCTACGACGCAACAAAGGCATCGGTTAGTGTAGGGGAGTCGCCAAGTTGGTTAAGGCACCGGATTTTGATTCCGGCATACGAGGGTTCGAGTCCTTCCTCCCCTGCCAATTTCTCTGTCGTTCAGTCTCAGCATCAATACGTCCCGCAGGTAGCCAGATGAGTAGTGATAACCTAATGGTATTCACCGGGAACGCCAATCCCGCCCTGGCCCAAGAGGTCGTCAACACTCTCGGCATCCCGCTCGGCAAGGCCATGGTCAGCCGATTCTCGGATGGCGAGATTCAAGTCGAAATCCAGGAAAACGTGCGCGGCAAGGACGTCTTCGTCCTCCAGTCGACGTGTGCTCCGACCAACGACAATCTGATGGAACTGCTGATCATGGTCGACGCGCTCAAGCGCGCTTCTGCCGGCCGGATCACTGCTGCCATCCCGTATTTCGGCTATGCCCGTCAAGATCGCCGCCCCCGTTCGGCGCGCGTGGCGATCTCGGCGAAGGTCGTGGCCAACATGCTGCAAATCGCAGGCGTCGAGCGCATCATCACGATGGACCTGCACGCCGACCAGATTCAGGGTTTCTTCGATATCCCGGTCGACAACATTTACGCCTCGCCGCTGCTGCTGGCTGACGTGCGCAAGCAAAATCACGAAAACCTGCTGGTGGTTTCGCCGGACGTCGGCGGTGTGGTGCGTGCCCGTGCACTCGCGAAGCAACTGCATTGCGATCTGGCCATCATCGACAAGCGTCGTCCGAAGGCCAATGTGGCCGAAGTGATGAACATCATCGGTGAAGTCGACGGCCGTACGTGCGTGATCATGGACGACATGGTCGACACCGCCGGCACGCTCTGCAAGGCAGCGCAAGTGCTCAAGGAACGCGGCGCACAGAAGGTGTACGCCTACTGTACGCACCCGGTGCTCTCGGGTGGCGCAGCAGAACGCATCAACGCTTCGGCGCTCGACGAAGTGGTCGTGACGGATACGATTCCGCTGCGCGACGACTCGAAGGGCGGCAAGATTCGCCAGCTGAGCTGCGCTGGCCTGCTCGCCGAAACGTTCTCGCGTATCCGTCGCGGCGACTCAGTGATGTCGCTGTTCGCGGAGTAAGCGTTCAGTAGAATTTTTGCGACGGCGCCTGTGTGGCGCCGTTGTCATGTCGGCGGGGAGCGTTTTCCCCGCCTTTGTCGTTCCTGAAACCCGTGTTTTTTGCACGGAAAAGTTCAGGAAGAAATCGCCACCTGGTCGCGGGTGGTACAAGGAGTTGTTATGAAAGTCGTCGCTTTTGAGCGTAATCTGCAAGGTACGGGTGCGAGCCGCCGCCTGCGCAATGCCGGCAAGACCGCAGGCATCGTGTACGGTGGTAACGTTGATCCGCAACTGATCGAACTCGATCACAACGCACTGTGGCACGCCCTGCGTAAAGAAGCTTTCCACTCGTCGATTCTCGACCTGGAAATCGCTGGCAAGTCGGAACAAGTGCTGCTGCGCGATGTGCAGTACCACCCGTTCAAGCAACTGGTTCTGCACGTGGATTTCCAACGTGTCGACGCCACCAAGCCGATCCACGTGAAGGTGCCCCTGCACTTCCTGGGCGCTGAAGAATCGCCCGCAGTGAAGCTGTCGGCCAACGTGATCAGCCACATCGTGAACGACCTCGACATCAGCTGCCTGCCGGGCAAGCTGCCGGAATTCCTGGAAGTCGATCTGTCGAAGCTGGCTGCTGGTCAAACCGTGCATGCCAAGGACGTCAAGCTGCCGGAAGGCGTGACGCTCGTGCTGCACGTCGAGCAAGAAAACCCGGTCGTGGCGCAAGCCGTGCAACCGGCGGGCGCTGCTGCTGATGAAGCCGCTGCCCCGGCTGCCGAAGGCGAAACGCCGGCTGCCTAAGCCTGCGAGTTGTCCTTCAGCGGCGACGCTGGACGCAAAACCCGCCGCGACGTCATGTCACGGCGGGTTTTTTTATTGCGGTGCGCCTATCCTGCGTAGGTTGCACACAAGATCTGATACCGAAATGATCAAGCTGATCGTAGGGCTCGGCAATCCGGGCGCCGAATACACCGCAACCCGGCACAACGCCGGTTTCTGGTTTGTCGACGCATTGGCGCAGCAAAGCGGCGCCTCGCTGTCGAACCAGAAGAGCTTTCATGGCTATGCGGCCCGCGCACGCATCGCCGGCAGCGAGGTCTGGCTGCTCGAACCGCAGACGTTCATGAACCGCTCGGGGCAATCAGTCGTCGCCCTCGCGCGCTTCTACAAGATCCTGCCGGACGAAATCCTCGTCGTGCACGATGAACTCGATCTGCCGCCCGGCGGCGTCAAACTCAAACGCGGCGGTGGCAGTGGTGGTCATAACGGCCTGAAGGACATTGCCGCGCATCTGACGACGCCCGATTTCTGGCGCCTGCGCCTGGGCATCGGCCATCCGCGTACGCTGCAACCAGCGGGCAGTCAGCAACAGGTGGTGGACTTCGTGCTCAAGCCACCGCGCAAGGAAGAACAGGCGCAAATCGACGACGCGATGTCGCGCTCGCTCGACATCGTCGATCTCGTCGTGAAAGGTGAGATGGAAAAGGCGATGATGCGATTGCACGCCACGCCGGGGAAGTAAGTTACCCGGCGTAGGGCGTTTAGCTGTGCGGGCGCCTATTGACGTGGCAGTGGCAGTGGCAGTGGCAGTGGCAGTGGCAGTGGCAGTGGCAGCGGACAGCGTTAGCCGACGCGGAACGTCGTGGCTGGCGAATCACGCAAATCAGGCGATTGAGGTGATTCAGGCCAGCTTGTCCGCTTGCAGGTGGGTGTACTTCGCGAGCAACTGCGCAGGCGTCTCGACGTGTTCCGGATGAATTGGGATGCACTCCACCGGACACACCTGCACACACTGCGGTTCATCGAAGTGCCCGACACACTCGGTGCACTTGTTCGGGTCGATCTCATAAATCTCGACCCCCATCGAAATTGCGTCGTTCGGGCACTCGGGCTCACACACGTCGCAATTGATGCATTCATCGGTAATCATCAAGGCCATACGGCACCTCCAACTGTATCGCGACGCCGGCCCGCCATCCGAGTCAGACCTCGGGCCAGCCCCGGGGCCAGACCGGCGCGCACGATACTCATCCCTTCGCCGACAGGTCGCCGACTTTCGTCACCAACCACTTCTCGACGGAAGGGAACACAAACTTGCTGACATCGCCACCCAGTTGTGCGATCTCGCGCACGATCGTGCCCGAGATGAACTGGTACTGGTCCGACGGCGTCATGAACATCGTTTCCACGTCGGGCAGCAGATAGCGGTTCATGCCGGCCATCTGGAACTCGTACTCGAAGTCGGACACGGCACGCAGCCCGCGCACGATCACGCGCGCCTGGTGCTTGCGCACGAAGTCCTTGAGCAGCCCGGAAAACCCCTCGACCGTCACGTTCGGATAGTGCCCAAGCACCTCGCGCGCGATGTCGATGCGCTCTTCCAGCGTGAAGAACGGCTTCTTGTTACGACTGTCGGCCACACCGACGATGAGCTTGTCGAAAATGCCCGCCGCACGGCGAACCAGATCTTCGTGCCCTCGGGTCAGCGGGTCGAACGTCCCCGGATAGATCGCCACTACCATGCCAACGTCTCCTCGCGGCTGGGGACCGTTACTACGTACTTGTTCATTGTGGTCTCTAGGTTTTCGGAATCGATTCAAGCAAATGATAATGCACCGCTCCGGCTTTCGCCCGGCGCACACACACTAGCGCCAGCGCCGCCAGCGCTTCGTCGTCGAGCGGCGCGTCGGATTCAGCATAAATCACGCCGTTGGGCGCCAGCAGACGGGCCGCAGGGGCCAGCAGGCCGGCCAGCCAGCCACTGGCGAACGGCGGATCGAGAAACACCACGTCGAAAGCCCCGGGTGCAAGTGTGGTTATCAGGCGCCGCGCGTCCGCCTGCACGATCTCGACCTGATCGGCGGCGAGCTTGGCCTGATTGGCGCGCAACTGGCGCACGGCCGGTGCGGCGTACTCGACCATCAGCACACGGGCCGCGCCTCGCGAGGCCGCTTCAAAGCCCAGCGCGCCACTGCCCGCAAAGGCATCGAGGCAACGCAGGCCATCAAGATCTTGTCCAAGCCAATTGAACAGCGTCTCGCGCACACGATCCGGCGTGGGACGCAGGCCGTCACCGGGCGGCACAGGCAGCGGCGTGCGCTTCCACTGGCCGCCAATGATGCGTACCTGCTGGGGCGCGCCGCGTGCGACGTTTCCGGAACCTGACTTCATGCCGCGCCCCGGATTGCTTTGTTGGTTGCGACATCGACGTGCGATGCAGCAGCGGCATCAACCGCAGCCAAAGTGCCCAAATAGTGAGATCGCGCGCAGGGTTGCGCGCGCTGGTCGTCCAAATTCATGGTAATTCACGCTACATTGTTGAGGCGAAACATACCACATCGCCCGTAAGACTTGCCCCCTGTGGTTTCGAAGGGGCATGCCCGACGACAGGAGACCCCCGAATTCGCCATGACCGATGCCGCCATCGAGGTAACCGAACTCTGCAAGGCCTATGACGGACGCCCCGTCGTCGATCACTTGTCGCTGCACGTCGCGCCCGGCGAGTGTTTTGGGCTGCTGGGGCCCAACGGCGCGGGCAAGACCACGACGCTGCGCATGCTGCTCGGCCTCGTCACCCCCGACGCCGGGGAGATCCGGCTCGGCGGCCTGCCGGTCCCCAGACTCGCCCCGGAAGCCCGGCGCCGTATCGGCGTGGTGCCGCAGTTCGACAATCTCGACCCCGACTTCACCGTGCGCGAGAATTTGGCGATCTTCGGGCGCTATTTCGGACTCTCCTCCGCCGATGTGCGCGAACGGGTGCCCGCCCTGCTCGCCTTTGCGCGGCTCGAATCGAAAGCCGACGCGCGCGTCGGGCAACTCTCGGGCGGCATGAAGCGACGCCTCACGCTCGCCCGCGCCCTCATCAACAATCCCGATCTGCTGCTGCTCGACGAGCCGACAACAGGGCTCGACCCGCAGGCACGCCACCTGATCTGGGAACGACTCAAGTCGCTGATGAACGAGGGCAAAACGATCCTGCTCACCACGCACTTCATGGAAGAGGCCGAGCGGCTTTGCCATCGCCTGTGTGTGATCGACGCCGGCCGCAAGATCGCGGAAGGCACGCCGCCCGAGTTGGTCGCGCGCGAAATCGGTTGCGACGTGGTCGAAGTCTTCGGCGATGTGCCGCACGCGCTACTGGCACACCTTGCGCCCTTGGCAGAGCGCATTGAGACGAGTGGCGAGACGCACTTCTGTTATGTGCGCGACGCCACCCCGATCGTGAACGCGCTGCGCGACCAGCCCGGCGTGCGTTATCTGCATCGGCGCGCCAATCTGGAAGACGTCTTCCTCAAACTCACCGGACGGGAGATGCGTGATGACTGAGGCAGATCGCCAGCACCAGACCGATCAAACAACAGCCCGCTCGCAGCGACCGGAAACCCCGCGCTATCTCCCGGGCCTCACGCCGTGGACGGGCGTATGGCGGCGCAACTTTCTCGTCTGGCGCAAGCTGGCCATTGCGTCGATGTTCGGCAACCTGGCCGATCCGATGATCTACCTGTTCGGGCTCGGGTTCGGACTGGGCATGATGGTCGGGAATGTGGACGGCACGCCCTACATTGCGTTTCTCGCCGCGGGCACGGTCGGCTCCAGCGTGATGTTCTCAGCGAGCTTCGAATCGATGTATTCGGGCTTCTCGCGCATGCACGTGCAGCGCACCTGGGAGGCGCTCATGCACACACCGCTGACGCTGGGCGACGTCGTACTCGGTGAAGTGGCCTGGGCGGCCAGCAAAGCCGTGCTCTCGGGCCTCGCGATCCTGCTGGTGGCCAGCGTCCTCGGCTACGCGCGGCTCGACGCCCTGCCGGTCGTGCTGCCCGCGGTGGTGCTCGCCGGTTTCGCGTTCGCGAGTCTGGCGATGGTCATGACGGCACTCGCGCCGAGTTACGACTTCTTCATGTTCTATCAGACGCTCGTCATGACGCCGATGTTGCTGCTCTCGGGGGTGTTCTTCCCGCTGTCGCAACTCCCGGCGGCGGCGCGCCATGTCACCGAATGGCTGCCGCTGGCGCACGCCATCGCGTTGATTCGACCCGCCATGCTCGGACGCGCCATCGACCAGCCATGGCTGCATGTGGCCGCGTTGGTCGCCTACGCAGTGATCGCGTTTGCGATTGCACTCGCGTTGCTGCGGCGGCGAATTTTGCGATAACCCGGGGCAACGCCGAAACGCCGAAACGCTTTCGACCTTACCCCTGAAGAAAAAACGGCACCGGAAATCTCCCGGTGCCGTTTTTCGTACGGCGTGAATCGACCCGCAGCGTTACTTCGCTTTCGGGCCTGCTGCCGCAGCGCCACTTGCCGCCGCACCTGCGCTCGCAGCACCGAACACATTGCCCGGGCCAACGACGACGGTCACCAGCTTGTCAGGTTGCACATGACGCGCAAACGCGTCCTTCACCTGCGCAGCGGTCACGGCTTTGACCTTGTCGGTCCACGTATCGAGATAGTCGAGCGGCAGGTTGTAGAAGCCGATCGCCGCCACGCTCGCCAGCAGCTTGCGATTGCTGTCCAGACGCAGCGGGAAACCATTGATCAGGTTGTCCTTCGCGGCCTGCATCTCGGCGTCCGTCGGGCCTTCCTGCACGAACTTGCCCAACGTCTCGCGGACCACCTTCAGCGCTTCAGGGGCCTGCTCGCGACGCGTCTGCAAGCTGATCTCGAACGGCCCTTCCTGCAACTGTGGAACGAACATGCTCGTGACGCCATACGTCAGCCCACGCTTCTCGCGCACTTCCGCCGTGAGTCGCGACACGAATCCGCCGCCACCCAGCACATAGTTGCCCACAAGCAGCGCGAAGTAATCGGGGTCGCTGCGCGCCACCGACGCCTGACCGCTCACGATATGCGCCTGCTCTGCCGGGTGCGGCAGATCGATCTGCACGGCATTGCGCAGCGCTGCCACGGGCGGCATGGCAGGCGGCTGAATACCCGCCGGCATGGCATCGGTCAGCGTCGCCACCAGCTTCTCGGCCTGTGCGCGGTCGATGTCGCCGACGATGGTGACCACCGCACGCTTCGGACTGAACATGTCGCGATAGAAGCGCACCAGATCGTCACGCTTGACCGCATTCACGCTCGCCACCGTGGCACTCACCCCATACGGATGGCTGCCATAAATGGCACTACGGAAAGCCTTCTCGGCAATGGCTTCGGGCTTGGTGTTGGCCTCGGCAATCGCTGCCGACAGGCGCGCGGCCTCACGCTTGAGCACGGCCTCGGGGAACGTCGGATGTTGCAGGAACTGCGCCATCGTACTGACGGCGGCGTCACGCTCGGCCGCCGACGACAGCGTGCGCATCGTGACGGTCGCGGCATCACGCCCCGCGCTCGTCGCCTCCATCGCGCCCACATCGGCAAAACGGTCGGCGATCTGCGCCTCGGTCAGTGCCGGGCGGCCGTTGACTGCCGTCGCGCCGGAATCGAGCAACCCGGCAGTGAGCAGCGCCAAGCCGGATTTGCCGGGCGGATCGTAACGGCTGCCCGCATCGAAATCGATGTTCAGATCGAGCATTGGAATCGAATGGCTCTCCACGAGCAGCACCTTGGCGCCGGAGGGCGCCGTCCAAGTCTGGATCGGCAGTGCCGCCAGTGCCGTCGTCGGCATGGCTGCCGCAGCGGCAACAGCGCCCACGCAGGCAGGCAGGACAAACGCACGCAGTAGTGCGGTAATTTTCATCATCGGGTGGCCTCTTAGCGCATGTTCTTCAGGTCTTCCGCCCCTTGGGCGCGGCGCTTGCGTGTCGCCTCATCCACGGGCTGCGGCACCAGCGTGGCCACCGTCAGCGTGTCGTCGCCGAAGTACTTGCCCGCCACTGCCTGCACCTGTGCCGGCGTGACCGCCTTCACCTTCTCGAGCATGCGGTCGATCTGCCGCCACGAGATGCCCGACATTTCATTGAGACCGATCTCCATCGCCTGACCGAATACCGAGTCACGCTTGTAGATCTGCCCCGCAATGACCTGCGCCTTCACACGCTTGAGTTCTTCGTCGGTCACGCCATGCGCCGCAATGTCGGCGACCTGAGCACGCAACGCCTTCTCGATCTGCTCGGGCGTCTTGCCCTGTGCGGGCGTGCCATCGAGGATGAAGAACTGCGGGCCGCGACCCACGCCGTCGTAACCGGCACCCACGTCATTGGCGATGCGTTGCTCGCGCACGAGGCGGCTCGTCAGGCGCGCGTTGCCATAGCCGTCGAGCACCGCCGCCAGCACTTGCAGCGCGTAGACGTCGTCATCTTTCTCGACATCCGTCAGACGCGGCGCACGCCACGCTAGCATCACGTTCGGGTTCTCTGCAGGGGCCTTCACGAACACTCGGCGCACGCCCAGTTGGGCGGGTTCGTTCTGGGGCCGGCGCTCGGGCAGCGTGTGCGACTTGATCGGGCCGTAGTACTGCTCGGCCCAACGGCGCACCTGCTGCGGATCGACGTCGCCACTCACGACCACCACCGCATTGTTCGGTGCATACCAGCGCTCGTACCATGCGCGCGTATCGTCGACGGTCATGTGCTGGAGATCGTCCATCCAGCCCACGATCGGCCGGCGGTACGGGTTGGCGACCAACGCTGACGCCATCAGTTGCTCGTAGAGCAAGGCACGCGGCTGGTCGTCGGTGCGCAGCCGGCGCTCTTCCATCACCACTTGAATCTCTTTGGCGAATTCGTCGGCCGTGAGCGTCAGGTTAGCCATACGATCGGCTTCGAGACGCATCATGTCGGGCAGGCGCGACTTCTCGGTCTGCTCGAAGAAGCCCGTGTAGTCCTTGCTGGTGAATGCGTTCTCACGGCCGCCGAGCGCGGCGACCTGGCGCGAGAACTGGCCCGGGCCGACCGTCTTCGTGCCCTTGAACATCATGTGCTCAAGCGCGTGAGCCACGCCCGTCGTGCCGTTGAACTCGTCGAGCGAGCCCGCGCGGTACCAGACCACATGCGCGACCGTCGGCGCCCGATGGTCTTCGCGCACGATCAGCCGCAGCCCGTTGGAGAGTGTGAATTCGGAAGTGTTGTCCGTCGTTTTGCTGCCGGTGGTGTCGGCGGCATGGCCCAGGCTTATCACCCCGGCCAAGGTCAGACCGGCCAAGGCGTGAAGCCAGCGCATGGTTCCTCTCATGGATCCCCTCATGAATTCCCTTTTGCCCTTGATGGACGTCGAGACGCGTCTGATAAAATACGTCGCATTTCCCGCGCCGGAAACGCGACCGCCCATTGTAGGGCGTTTTGCCCGGCGCGAATGGCACGACAAATCAGAGACGTCTCCGAGCGCGCTCCCCACGCCAAGTTCCTCACTCCATGTTCAGTTTCTTCAAGCGTTTCACGTCGGGCGGTAACAAATCCGCCGAGCCGAGCCCCGCATCGCCCGTCGAAAACGCGTCCGATGAGGCCGTCGCAAAGGCCGCCCCCGAAGCCGCGTCTGCCGCACCGGCACCCGCGCCCGCGCCAGCGACCGCTGCCCCGGCACCGATCCAGCCTGCTGCGCCGCAGGCCGCTCAAGCGCCGGTGACCGCGCCCGCAGCACCGGCAGCGCCCGTCGTTCCACCGCCCCCTGTGGCGGCACCTGCGGCCCCGGCAACGCCTGCCGCTACGCCGAATGTTCCGCAAAGCGCCCCCGTCCGTGACGCCGAAGCGTCAAAAACGGCGGTGTTGTCTGAAACGCCTGTGGCGAATGTCCCCAATCCGGTGACTATCGCGCCGGAAGTCGAACAGGAAGCCGAACCGGAAACCGAGTCGGCACCTGAGGCGGAATTCGAACCAGAAGTCGAGACCGCACCGGCCCCGGCCCCCGTCGTCGTCAAGGACGACAGCGGCGAGGCCATCGGCGAAATCGTCGCAGCCCCCGCCGCAGCGCCCGCTGCCAAACGTTCGTGGCTCACGCGCCTGAAGGCCGGGCTGTCGAAGACCAGCGCCGGGCTCACCGGCATCTTCGTCGGCGTGAAGGTCGACGAGAATCTCTTCGAGGAACTGGAAAGCGCGCTGCTCATGAGCGACGCGGGCGTCGAAGCCACCACGTTCCTGCTCGACGCGTTGCGCAAGAAGGTCAAGGCGGAACGTCTGACCGAAGGTGAACAGGTCAAGCGCGCGCTGCACGACCTGCTGGTCGAGTTGCTTTCGCCGCTGGAACAGAGTCTCGTGCTGGGCCGCGAAGCCCCGCTGGTGGTGATGATCGCCGGCGTGAACGGTGCCGGCAAGACCACCAGCATCGGCAAGCTCGCCAAGCACTTCCAGAGCTATGACCAATCGGTGCTGCTCGCTGCGGGCGACACGTTCCGCGCCGCCGCGCGCGAGCAACTGACGATCTGGGGCGAGCGCAACAACGTCGCGGTCGTGGCACAGGAAAGCGGCGACCCCGCCGCCGTGGTGTTCGACGCCGTGAGCGCCGCCCGCGCCCGCAAGATCGACATCGTGATGGCAGACACGGCCGGGCGCCTGCCCACGCAGTTGCATCTGATGGAAGAGCTCAAGAAGATCAAGCGCGTGCTCGGCAAGGCCGCCGACGGCGCACCGCACGAAGTGCTGCTCGTCATCGACGCCAACACCGGCCAGAATGCGCTCGCGCAGGTCAAGGCGTTCGACGACGCCCTGCAACTCACGGGCCTCATCGTCACCAAGCTCGACGGTACGGCCAAGGGCGGCATTCTCGCCGCCATCGCCCGCCAGCGCCCGGTGCCGGTCTACTTCATCGGCGTGGGCGAGAAGGTCGAAGACCTGCAACCGTTCTCGGCGCGCGAGTTCTCCGACGCATTGCTCGGGTAAGACCGCCCCCCTCGCCAAAGAACAACGGCCCGCACTCATCGAGTAGCGGGCCGTTTTTTTCAGCGCACGTTCAGCGAAGGCTCAACACATCAGGCCGCGCCAGCGCGCCGCCTCACCTCATCACAACTGCTGCGCGATCAGCCCTGCGCAGAGTCCCCACATCATCACGCCGACGATGCCGTCGAGAATCTGCCAAGCCCGCGCGCGGGAGAACAGCGGGGCCAGCAATCGGGCACCGTAGCCGAGCGTAGTGAACCACAGCACAGACGCGGTCATCGCCCCCGCCGCAAACCATGCATTCCCGGGTGCTGACTCGCGCGCACCGATGCCGCCGAGCAGAATCACCGTATCGAGATACACGTGCGGGTTAAGCAGCGAGAGCATAAGCACCAGCACCAACGCGCGCTGCCACGTCATCTCCTGCGTCGCCACGCGGCTGCCGTCGGCCTGCAAGGCACCGGTGCCGCGAAACGCCGCCCGCCACGCGCGCAGCCCGTACCAGAACAGAAACGCCGCACCGCCCCACGTGACGGCCGTCAGAAAGCGCGGATAGGCCGCAATCAGCCCGCCCATGCCCGCCACACCGGCCGCGATGAGTGCCATATCGCAAATGGCACAGACCGCGACAGCGAGGCCGACATGACGCTTCAGAATGCCCTGCCGCAAGACAAATGCGTTTTGCGCGCCAATCGCAATGATGAGGCTGGCGCCGAGCGCCATGCCCCGCCAGAAAGCCGGATCGATCATCGAAGCGCTTACTCTGCGTCGGGTTGCGCTTCGGGCGTGGCGCGCTGGAAGGCGTCGAGCGTGAGGCAATGTGCGTTCACGGCCGCAATACGCGGGAACGGCGTCATGTCGATCTTGAAGCGATTCGCGTTGTAGATCTGCGGCACGAGGCAGCAATCGGCCAGCGTAGGCGTGTCGCCGAACGTGAACTTGCCGGGCTGCGGCTGCGCTTGCAGACGCGCTTCGAGCGACGTCAGTCCTTCGATCACCCAGTGCACGTACCACGCGTTCTTCTGCTCCTCGGTCACGCCGAGGTCGTGCTTCAGGTAGCGCAGCACGCGCAGATTGTCGATCGGATGGATATCTGCCGCGATATCGAGTGCCAGCGCACGCACCTGCGCCCGGGCAACCGGGTCGGCCGGCAGCAAGGCGGGCGTCGGGTGAATGTCTTCCAGATACTCGATAATCGCGAGCGACTGGTGAATGTTCACGTCACCATCGACAAACGTCGGCACCAGCGCATTGACGTTGAGCGCGCGATACGCGGGCTTGAGTTGTTCGCCACCGTCGCGCACGAGATGCACCGGCACGGTGTCGTAGTCGAGGCCCTTCAGATTGAGTGCGATCCGCACGCGATACGCGGCGGAACTGCGGAAATAGCTGTACAGCGTGGACATGGCGCTCCTCAATGACGGGATATTCCGGGTAAGCAGGCGGCGGGACGGTCGACAGACGTCGTCGCGAGTGCGGTATGTTGCATGGCACTCGCCACGCCCCGCACAGACACGAGATGGTACTTGAAGCGTTGCCCGCTGCAACACCTGATTGCGTATGATGGAAGCCTGACTTCGCCGCTGTCTGCGCCCTGCATGTTCCCTGCTTGCGCCCCGAATGTGCCCCGAATGTGCCCTGTAGTGCGGCCCGAAGTCGCCGACTCCCCATATCTCGAACCCCTGACGCGTCATGACCACTGCTGCTCCGTTTGCCTGCGCACCGCTGCTCAAAACCATCGCCCGGGGGGCCAAAGGGGCACGGCCGTTGAGCGCTGACGAAACGCGGATGCTATTCGATGCGATTCTCGCGGATCGCGTGGCGCCCGCAGAGCTTGGCGGCGTGTTGATTGCGTACCGTATCAAGGGCGAAACACCGGTGGAATTGCGCGCGATGCTCGATGCCGCCCACGCCACCTTCACGCCACTCAAGGCCCCCGACGATGCACCGCCGCCGGTGCTGCTGCCGAGTTACAACGGCGCACGCAAACAGCCCAATCTCACACCGCTGCTGGCTTTGCTGCTCGCCCGCGAGGGCATTCCGGTGCTCGTCCACGGTCAGCATCACAGCGGCGCGAATCGCGTGGGGACACAGGCCATCTTCGCCGCGCTGGGCCACGCGGCTTGCCAGTCGGGCGCCGAGGCGGAAGCAGCGCTGCGCACCCGCCGCGTCGCATATTTACCGATTGCCTCGCTATCGCCCGGCCTCGAACGCTTGCTGGAAATGCGCGCCGCACTGGGCGTACGGAATTCCGGGCACACGGTCGTGAAGTTGCTTCAGCCCTTCGCCGGACCGGCATTGCGGCTGGTGAATTACACCCACCCGGAATACAAAGAAACGCTCGGCGAAATGTTCGCCGACGCGGCCAACAGCCCGGCGCCCGGCGTGCTGCTCGCACGCGGCACCGAAGGCGAACCGGTCGCCGATGCCCGCCGTCAGGGCGCGATCGACGGCTTCTCCGATGGCGTACCCCGCGCGTGGCAAGCCGCCGAGGAAGGTGCCTCGGGCGCACCGCCCGCCCTGCCCACCGCCGATGCCGAGGCAACGGCGCGCTGGATCGAGGCTGTGCTGGCCGGCGACGTCTCGATCCCAGCCCCGATCGCACGGCAAGTCGAGGTGATCCGGCTGGCACTGGGCGTCAAAGGCTGACTGAGCCGCCGCAAATCGGCTTGCACAGGCGGCAGTTGCGCGACGTCCGGGCGCAATCCATCGTCGTCGGGCGAAATTCGGTGATATCAGGTTTTTTCAGCAAAAATATGATATTTCCGGAACATTTCATCCCGAAACACATCAAATCTTCTGCTTTGAAGTACACGCTCGAAGCGTGTCATCGAGAGGGCTGCCGAGACGGCCCGGGTGAACGACAAGGTGCGGGCCGATAACGTATTGGCGGTGTGCCGCCACGCCGTTATTCAGCCGACGCCATCCGAGTTGCCTGCCACGAGATGAGCCGCCAGGCTTCGGCCTCGCGGACATGGACCGCCGTATAGATCATTTGCGATTCCAGCGAGCCGGTGGCGGTTTCCAGCTCCACCAAGAGCTTGCCGATCACTACGACGGTGTCGCCGAACTGGTGAAGTTGCTGATCCGACGACTGAATGTCGAGATAGCGGCGGCGGCCGGACGTCAGTGCGCCCAGAAATTGCTGTTTTGTTTCGCATTTGCCGTTCGAGTGAACGTAGCGAACGCCCTCGGCCAGAAGTGAGTCCAGTTTTTCGACGTCGACCTCGACCATCGCGGAAAACCGCGCTGCTTCGAGCTCTCGGATTGCGTCGATATGCTTTCCAGCCATGCTGACCTCCCCTCTCGCCGACACCTGAACACACGCGACTTGGGTTGCAATTTACACCATCCACGTCACGTTTGCGCCAGTGACTTTTCCCGGAACCCCGGGGCTGCTGGAAAACCCCGAGACCTCGGAAACTTCCCGCCCAGTAAGGGTTCTAACGTCTTTAGCACTCGTCTGGAGAGAGTGCTAAAATGCTTTCCCAGAGGCTAACCAGGAGTCCACCACTTGAGTACTGCCGCCACTTTGCATCCGACGACGCCGGCCACCGGCACGGCGCCGAATTCTCGTGCCCTTGCTATTGCCCCGTCGGCATTGATGCTGCCGGGCAGTCTGGGCAACATCGACAGCTATATTCAGGCTGTTCACCGTATTCCGCTGCTGACCGCCGAGGAAGAGCAGTCGCTCGCCAAGCGTCTGCGCGACAACGACGATCTCGAGGCCGCCCGCCAGCTCGTGCTTTCGCACCTGCGACTGGTGGTTTCGATCGCACGTAACTACCTCGGCTACGGGCTGCCGCATGCCGACCTGATTCAGGAAGGCAATATCGGTCTGATGAAGGCCGTGAAGCGCTTCGACCCCACGCAGGGCGTGCGACTCGTGTCGTATGCCATGCACTGGATCAAGGCCGAGATTCACGAGTACGTCCTGAAGAACTGGCGCACCGTGAAGGTCGCGACGACCAAGGCACAACGCAAGCTGTTCTTCAACCTGCGTAGCCAGAAGCAAGGCCTGCAAGCGTTCACGCCGGACGAAATCGATCAGGTCGCCCGCGATCTGAATGTGAAGCGCGAAGACGTCATCGAGATGGAAACGCGCATGTCCGGCGGCGATATCGCCCTCGAAGGCCACAGCGACGACAGCGACAGCGCCAGCTTCGCCCCGATCGCCTACCTTGCCGACTCGCATCAAGAGCCGACGGCCGTGATCGCTGCCCGCGAACGCGACCATCTGCAAAGCGACGGTCTGCAAACGGCGCTTGGCCGTCTGGACCCGCGCAGCCGCCGTATCATCGAAGCCCGCTGGCTGTCGGTGGAAGACGACGGCAGTGGCGGCGCCACGCTGCACGAACTGGCTGACGAATTCGGCGTCTCCGCCGAGCGCATCCGCCAGATCGAGGCCGCGGCAATGAAGAAGATGAAGGGTGCGCTGCAAGCGTTTGCGTAATCCCGGCTGACATCGGCGCGCGTCTACGTCAGGACGTGCGACACGATGTCACAGCGACGCCCCACGGCGTCGCCTGAACACAGCAAAGCCCCGCGATGATTCGCGGGGCTTTTTGCTTTCTGGCGCCGGGCAAAGTTCGCAGACCAATTGCTTAGGACTTGATGCATCGCAAGGTCTACCGGCAGACCGGTCGATAGAATCGCTTCGTACGTGGCCATGCTACGTGCGAAGGACGGCCCGGGGGGCTGCCCGACGCGCCGGACCCTTGTCTCGAACCCGCTTCTCATCGACTGCCCGCCGAGGCAGAAGATCCGCATCGAACCAGCGTCATCTGCGTGTCATCCGCCCCCATCCGCCGCGGTTTGACATTTTTAAGCGATAAGGCACAATGCCTCGGAAGTCGACGCTGTTTCCAACACACGACTTTCGACGCCAGGAGCCGTCACGGATGGACACCCACTCTCCTAGCAGTCCGAAGCCTCCCGCCACGGCCACGTCTTCGGCGGTGGCGCATTCCGCCCTCGTCACCTGGCTGATCAGGCGCTGGCGTACCCGCCCTTCCCGTTTCATGCTCGAAATCCTGATCGTTCTCGCGATCAAGGTAGTACTCCTTTTCATACTGAAAAACGCGTTCTTCGACGCCCCGATGGCCAAGCACATGTACTTGCCGCCGGACGTCGTGGCCCGCGCCCTGATCGGGCCGCCCGCCGCAGAAACGCCATCCCCCACCCCAAGTCAAGGTGTCCGCCATGATCAGTAGCGAAGTCGTTGACCTCTCGCGCTTGCAGTTCGCCATAACGGCGCTGTATCACTTTCTGTTCGTCCCGCTCACGCTGGGTCTGTCGTGGCTGCTTGTCATCATGGAGTCGGTCTACGTGATGACCGGCAAGCAGATCTACAAGGACATGACCCAGTTCTGGGGCAAGCTCTTCCTGATCAACTTCGCCATGGGCGTGACCACCGGTCTCACGCTCGAATTTCAGTTCGGCACCAATTGGGCGTACTACTCGCACTACGTCGGTGACATCTTCGGGGTGCCACTCGCCATCGAAGGCCTGATGGCGTTCTTCCTCGAAGCCACCTTCGTCGGCCTGTTCTTCTTCGGCTGGAACAAGCTCTCTCGCATCGGCCACTTGGCCACCACCTTCGCAGTGGCCCTCGGCTCGAACCTCTCCGCGTTGTGGATTCTCGTGGCCAACGGCTGGATGAACAATCCGGTCGGCGCGCACTTCAACTACGAGACGATGCGCATGGAGCTGAACAGCATCTGGGACGTGATCTTCAATCCGGTCGCGCAGGTGAAGTTCGTGCATACGCTGTCTGCGGGTTATGTCACTGCTGCGATGTTCGTGCTCGGTATCTCGGCGTGGTATCTGCTCAAGCGTCGCGACGTGCCGTTCGCACTGCGCTCGTTTGCGGTCGCCGCCGGCTTCGGTCTCGCGTCGACACTCTCGGTGATCGTGCTCGGCGACGAGTCGGGCTACACCACGGGTGAAGTGCAGAAGGTCAAGCTCGCCGCCATCGAAGCCGAGTGGGAAACGGCCAAGCCGCCTGCATCGTTCACGCTGTTCGGGTTCCCGAATCAGAAGGAAGAGCGCACCGACTTCGCCGTGAAGATTCCTTGGGCGATGGGCCTGATTGCCACGCGCTCGGTCGACACGCCGGTTATCGGTCTCACGCAACTGCGTGACGAGCACAAGGACAACATCAAGCGCGGCATGATCGCCTTCGCCGCTCTGGAGAAACTGCGCAACGGCGACACATCGCCGGCCGTGCGTGCCGAGTTCGACAAGTACAAGGACGATCTGGGCTACGGTCTGTTGCTCAAGAAGTACACGCCGAATGTGGTCGATGCCACGCCCGAGCAGATTCACATGGCCGCGAACGACACCATTCCGCCGGTCGCGCCGGTGTTCTGGTCGTTCCGCATCATGGTCGGTCTGGGCTTCCTGTTCCTGTTCACGTTCCTGTGGGCGTTCTGGCTGTGCGCGCGCCGCCGTCTGCTCAAGCCGCGCTCGGCCTGGTTCCTGCGCTGGACGGTGTGGGCGATTCCGCTGCCGTGGCTGGCTGCTGAATTCGGCTGGATCGTTGCTGAAATGGGCCGTCAGCCGTGGACCATCGCCGGCATTCTGCCGACCCATCTCTCGACGTCGTCGCTCTCGGCGGGCGATCTGTATCTGAGCCTCGCGGGCTTCATCCTCTTCTACACCGCGTTGCTCATCATCGAGATGTTCCTGATGGTGAAGTACGTCAAGCTCGGCCCGTCGTCGCTGCATACCGGCCGCTACCACTTCGAGACGGAAGACGGTGCGGCCGGGGCCATTGGCCGCGACCGTCCGGCCTCGGTCTGATCGTCAGGGAGAAACCACATCATGATGATCGATTACACCGTACTCAAGCTGATCTGGTGGGTGCTCATCGGCGTGCTGCTGATCGGCTTTGCCTTCTTCGACGGCTTCGACATGGGCACCGGCACACTGCTGCCCTTCCTTGGCAAAACCGACGCAGAGCGCCGCGTCATCATCAACACCGTTGCCCCCACTTGGGAAGGCAATCAGGTCTGGTTCGTGACGGCAGGCGGCGCGATGTTTGCCGCGTGGCCGCTGGTGTATGCCGCAGCGTTCTCGGGGCTCTACTGGGCCCTGCTGCTCGTGCTCTTCGCGTTGTTCCTGCGGCCGGTCGGCTTCGACTATCGGAATAAGTTGCCGAGCGCACGCTGGCGTACGTCGTGGGACTGGGCGCTGTTCGTCGGCAGCGTCGTGCCGTCGTTGGTGTTCGGCGTGGCGTTCGGCAACCTGTTGCTTGGCCTGCCGTTCTCGTACGACAACACGCTGCGCTCCACGTACACGGGCTCGTTCTGGGCATTGCTCAACCCGTTCGCGCTGCTGTGCGGTCTGGTCAGCGTCCTCATGCTGGTCACGCACGGCGCGGCCCACCTGCGCATGAAGGCAGATCCGCTGGTGGCCGAGCGCGCGGGCCGCATCATGCGGATGACGGCACTGGGCACGTTGTTGCTGTTCCTCGTCGCAGGGGTGCTCGTCGCCACGCATGTCGACGGCTTCGCCATCACGCAGATGGCCTCGACCGGCGCACCGGCCAACCCGCTGATGAAGCAGGTCACCACCGGCCCCGGCCTTTGGCTCACCAACTACCACACATATCCGTGGATGATCGCGGCGCCCGTGGTCGCCTGCCTGTGTGCGTTGCTCGCGGCGTTGCTCGCCACCAGCCGTGCCTACGCGTGGACGTTCGTGATCACCGGGCTGATGATGGCCGGCATCATTCTCACCGCGGGCTTCTCGATGTTCCCGTTCGTGATGCCGTCGTCCACGGCGCCGGGCAGCAGCCTCACGCTCTGGGATGCCAGTTCGAGCCAGCTCACGCTGCAAATCATGTTGATCGCCGTCGTTGTCTTCCTGCCGATCGTGCTCGCTTACACCGGCTGGGTGTACCGCGTGGTTCGCGGTCGCGTGACGATCGACGAGGTCAACGAAAACCCGCACACGATGTACTGATCAAGGAGCTGCGACATGTGGTATTTCTCTTGGGTTCTCGGCCTTGGCCTCGCGCTCGCGTTCGGCATCATCAACGTGATGTGGTTCGAAGCACATGACGATCTCGAACGGCGCAGTCAGGAAGGCAGCTGAACGTCGAACGCGCCCCTCGGGGCGCGTTTTTTCATGGTGCGGCCCAAAGAGTGAAATTGCCGGTCTGGCGGCCAAGCCTGAACGAAGCACACGCAGTACCGTGGCGCCTCCCTGACGTTCCCGATGAGGTTTGCCATGCTCCCGACACCTTCCACTATTGCAGCTTCCAAGCGCTGCGATGTGTGCCAGCGACTCAAGGCCGCTCCCTCGTTCGAGTATCTCGACCACGTGGCTCGCAGCCAACGAGGCACGCCGATTCTGAACCGCACGCCGTCTCAACTCTCCTGCCTGAAGCTGGTTCTCGACATGCCGTATGCGGCGCTGCGGGCCGAACACCTGATCAATACCGGCATGCCACCCGAGGGTGCCACCGATCTTGTCGCACGCCTGAGTCAATGTCCCGCTGGCGAATTGCAGCGGCGCATTCAGGCCACGCCAACGCTTCGCGACTGGTTTGATCACATCGCCCTGCAATCCCCAGACGGACTGAATAATGACTCGCTGATCCTGTCGCTACGTGTGCTTCAGTTGTTCGCGCACCCGACCAGCGTGCCGGTCGTCTTCGACCCCATCCGCCGGACGGTCTCGCTCTTCTACGCGCCCGGCCGTGCGCCACAGGAAGGCGCCGTCCCCGCCGACGGCACCATCCCGCGAACGCTACTCGATGCCACCGCGAGTCTGGATGCCGATTCGCCCGCGTTTCAGGCCAGCCGCCATGCACTGGATCTGCTCATCCGTACCAACGACATCGACGGCCGGCGTCAGCGCTCGCCGTTCTGGCAGTGCGATTCCGACGACTGGTGGCACGGGGGTGACGTGGTGCGCTCCGTTTCCACGCAACTCACACCAGAATTCGAAACGTGGCTGGAAGCCCGGCGCGACACCGCGGTTTCGCACAGCTTCTTCCACACGCATCGCGAACTGATCGCGGCCAATGCGCGGCGACGCAATGAGACGCTGCATCCAGCATCCGAGTGACACCATCGCAGGACTGACGATAGACGCAAAAAGGGCGGCTCGAGGCCGCCCTTTCTCTTTCGCGAATCGGGAGATGCCCGAGTCGCTGCGCTTAGCTCAGCAGCGTCTTCAGATCCTGCGCCATCGCGTCGACCGGCTCGTCCGGACGCATGAACAGACGCAGTTGCCCCTTCGGGTCGAAGACATAGATGCCGGCGGTATGGTCGATGGTGTAGTTGGTGGGCGTCGAGCCTTCCACCTTGTTGACCACCACGCGGAACGACTTCGTCACTTGTTTCAGCGCCGCATCGTCAGCCGGACGCAGCCCCACGAACGCCGGGTTGAAGGCAGGCACGTACTGCCCCATCAATTCCGCCGTGTCGCGCTGCGGATCGACGGTCACAAAGAGCACTTGCACGTTCTGCGCGTCCGGGCCGAGCTTCTGCATCACCTGATTGAGTTCGGCCATCGTGGTCGGGCACACATCCGGGCAATGCGTGTAGCCGAAGAACATCACCACCGCCTTACCCTTGTAATCGGCGAGCGTGCGCGTCTTGCCCTGCGGATCGAGCAACGAGAAGTCCTGCGCGAACTCCTTGTTACCGGTGATATCGAGACTCTGGAACGTCGGACCGTCCTTGCCGCAGGCGGCGAGCAAAACGGTAAGCCCCATCAGAAACATCGCGCGGCGCAACCAGATGACAGCAAGCTTCATGAAGAAATGACCCCGAAACAAAGGAAACGGCATGGCCTGAAATGACAACAGGCGCGCCGGCAGCAAAAACCGTAACGCGCCTGTCTTCGTCTTCATCAGACCATCAGCCGAGCAAATAGATCTGCACGTAGTGATCGATCAGCAACGCTGCGAACAGCAGCGAGAGATAGACGATCGAATAGCGGAACATCGAGCGCGAGAGCGCATCGGAATAGTTGCGCCACAACTTGATCGCGTAGCCCAGGAAGATGCCCGAGAGCACCACCGCCGAAGCCAGATACAGATAACCGCTCATGCGATGTGCAAACGGCAGCAGCGAGACGGCAAACAGCACCACGCTATAGAGCAGAATCTGAAGACGCGTGTACTTTTCGCCGTGCGTATTCGGCAGCATCGGCAGGCCGGAATTCACATAGTCCTGACGGCGATAGAGCGCGAGCGCCCAGAAGTGCGGCGGCGTCCAGACGAAAATGATGAGCACCAGAATCCACGCATCGGCCGGCACGGCGCCGGTTACAGCGGCCCAGCCGAGGGCCGGCGGCATCGCCCCCGCAGCACCGCCGATCACGATGTTCTGCGGCGTCGAGGGCTTCAGGATGATGGTGTAGATGAGGGCGTAGCCGACAAAGGTGCCGAGCGTGAGCCACATCGTGAGCGCGTTGGTGTACGTGTAGAGCACCACCATGCCGGCAGCACCCAGAATCGTCGAGAAGACGATGATCTGCCACGGTGCGATTTCGCCCCGGGCGGATGGGCGCCAAGCAGTGCGGCGCATGAGCGCGTCGACGCGTTGCTCGATCAGGCAGTTCACGGCGAAAGCGGAACCGGCAAGCAGCCAGATACCGATGGTGCCGCCAATCAGCACCTGCCACGGCACCATTCCGCGCGTGGACAGGAACATGCCGATGACGGCGCAGAACACGGCGAGCTGCGTCACACGGGGCTTGGTCAACGCCCAGTATTGTGCGATACGGCTAGACGGCGGATGGGGAAGGGTCGTGCTTTTCATACACTCAGAGGCAATGCGCTACGCCGAGCCAGTCGGGGCGCCAGCGAGTGGTGCGGCAGCCGGCTCCGCTGCGGGGAGGGGCTTCTGGCGGGCGGGATCGGCAGATTGATCCAGGGGACTCAGATCGGCCGAAACAGACGCCGCCCGGGCGGCGCGAATGCGGTAGTTTAACATAACAAGCAATAGCAGCAGGACCGCCGCACCACCGTTGTGCGCAATGGCGTTCAGCAACGGCCACTGGAAAACGATGTTCGACAGCCCCGTCGCAAACTGCACGAGGACAAGCATAAATACCAGAGTTGCGGGCCGCCGTAGCGCGGCATGTCGTCGCAGGCGCGTCGCCAGCCAGCCCAGATAAAGCACCACGATCACCGCGAACGTCCGGTGCGCCCAGTGAATCGCGACGAGGGCGTCCATCGGAATCACCTCGCCACCGGCCGTCTTGCCCAGCTCGCGCCAGAGCTTGAAGCCATTGTGGAAATCCATCGACGGCACCCACTGACCTTGACACGTTGGGAAGTCAGTGCAGGCGAGCACGGCGTAGTTGGTACTCACCCAGCCACCCAGCGCAATCTGGAACACCAGCAACGCCAGCCCGATCAGCGCCGCCCAGCGCCAGCGCAACGCACTGGGATCAGCCGCGATGGACGACCCCGGTGACGCCGGTACTTGACTCGACGCGAGCCACGCCAGCGAGCCCAGCAAAGTGAGCGCCAGCATCAGGTGCGTCGTGACGATCACCGGCTGGAGCTTCATCGTGACCGTCCAGGCGCCGAATGCACCCTGCACGCACACGAGAACAAATAGCCACGTGGCGAGCCACGGCGACTGCACCGGCACCCGACCTGCCCGTCCTTGTGCTGTTCCTTGCGCCGTTCCTTGCGCCGCCACGTCGCGGCGTCCCCGCGCTTTCAGCCATTTCGTCCAGGCCATCACCATCAGCACGATGATCAGCACGCCCACTGCCATGGCGAAATACCGGTGGATCATCTCGATCCACGCCTTGACGAACGTCACCGGCCCGGTCGGCAGCATCAACTGCGCCGCGTGAATGTCGGCATGCGCCGCAAACGGCGACGACGTGCCGTAGCAGCCCGGCCAGTCGGGACAGCCAAGCCCCGAATCCGTCAGGCGCGTGAAACCGCCGAACATGATCAGGTCCAGCGTGAGAAAGGTCGTCACCCAAGCCAGTTTGCGGTACTTGTCGGCGTCGCGGCGCAGCAGCACCCAGCCCAGCGGCAGCACCGCGATACACAGGCCGATGAAGCCCAGTTCCAAAAGGTAAAGCATCGGTTTTACGTCAATCCTTCGTCATGTCCGGCGCGTGCTCGCGGCCGAATTTCCGTCATGCGGTCAGCGACCGCCCTTGCCCTTGCCTTGGCCCCAATCAACCCGTACCCGACCACTTCAGCAGTCGCGTCAGGTCGCTCTTGATGCGGCCCGGGTCGGGACTCTTGGGGAACGCCATCATCAGGTTGCCCAGCGGGTCGACCAGATAGATGTGATCGCGCAGGCCGGTGCCCTCTTGCGTCGGCAGCCAGTTGGCCAGTGCCACCGGGTCGGCGCGCAAACGGCGCGTGTTTTCGTAGGCCGTGTCGAGCTTGTCCGAGACGGCGTTGTCGTCCGTCACCAGCCAGATCGTTTCCACTCGTGTGCGCTCGTTGCCCTGCAACACGCGGATCTGCCGCATGTAGAAGAGCTTGCTCACACAATTCTCATCGCACGCGGCCGTGTCCGCGCTGATCAGCAGCCACTTGCCCTTGAGAGACGTCAGCGGCAGGGTCTCGTTGGTTTCGTCGTCGCGAACCACCAGCGCAGGCAGCGGACGTTGCGGTTCGATCAACTTGCCGTACGACGACGTGCCGCCCTGCGGCTTGAACACGAAATACATCAGGTAAGCCGCCACGGCCGGTGCCGCGCACACGGCAAACAGCAGCACCAGCATACGCCGCGCCTTGCGGCGTTGCACCGGGTCGACCGCCGGTGTCGAGGGTGCGGATTTGGCCTGCCCGCTGGTCACATCTGCACTCATATCCGCCTCATGTTCTGCGCTGGGTTTGCCAGCCGACGGCCGCGCTTGTATGCCATGCGCAGCCCCAACAACGCGAGGATCAGCGACATGCCGAACCACTGCGCCATATAACCATAGTTGCGATCTGCGCCGCTTGCCGGCGCCGGCCAGTCGCGCAGCAGATGATCGCCCGTGTCGTTCGTCTGCATGATCACGAACGGCTGCAACGGCAAACCGGTTTCGCGTGCGTAGTCACCCGCGTCGAGATTCTGCCGGATCATCAGCCCTGCCGCCGAACCGCCATGCCCCAGTTCGAAAGCGCGCGACGGATCGGGCTGGGCCAGACCCTCGATCGTCACGTCGCCCGCAGGTGTGGGGTACGGCATGATGGCGGCGCGATCGCGCAAGTCGCGCGGCAGCCAGCCACGGTTCACGAGCACGACGCGCTCCGGCGTCACCTGCAACGCCATCACCACATAGAACCCCGGGAGTTCGTTGCGCGGACGGTTATCCAGATACACGACACGATTCTGGAGGAAATGCCCGGTCACGCGAACGCGCCGGTTGGCGACGTCGGACAACGCATAAGCGCGCGCGTTCGGGCCACGCGCTAGCTCGATCACCGGCGCATGCTCAGCCTGTTCGATCTGCGCCTGACGGTCCAGCCGCAGATGGGCGCGGCCGTATTGCCACACGCCCAGCGCAGCGGTCAGCGCCACGCCCAGCACGATCAACAGCGTCGGCACTGGCCGCATGCCGCGAAAAAGGGTTTTCAACACTTACGTTCCTTGTCTGGCAGCGCGTGAGAGCCCTCGCGCACACTGCATTGCAGCGTGCCAGCCGGGGCTCGTTGCCCGATAATGACGCATTCCCGTCATCCAGCCGATCATGCGCATTCTCGTTGCCATCGCCTTCATCTTGATTCTCGGCAGTCTGGCGTCCGCATTGTTTTTCATGATGCGGGACAAGGGCCGATCCAATCGCACCGTCCATTCACTCATGGTGCGCGTCGGCCTGTCGGTGACGCTGTTTCTGCTCATCCTGTTTGCTAACTGGATGGGCTGGATTCACAGCACGGGCATACGATACTGAGTCCCGCGCGCAAGCCCTGCGGCAAATCGCCGCACCCATCGCCTACCAGTCGTGCCGTTCGAACCCTGAGCGCAGTCACGTTCTCCGAACGTTCGTCGCGGCGCGCGTCGACGCCCCGGCCCGTCCCTCACGCATTGCTGCGACATATGGCCGCATTCTCAGCGGCGTCCTGACGCATTCTCACTTCGCGAACGCTATAAACAGAAACGCCGCCGGAATCCGGCGGCGTGTCACACCGATCGATACGCGATTTCGATACGGCGTTAAACCATCAGAGCCAGTACACCACGACGTAGAGACCCAGCCACACTACGTCCACAAAGTGCCAGTACCAAGCGGCGCCTTCGAAGCCGAAGTGATGCTCCGGCGTGAAGTGCCCCTTGATCAGGCGAATCAGCATGACGGAGAGCATGATCGCGCCCAGCATCACGTGGAAGCCGTGGAAACCCGTGAGCAGGAAGAACGTCGAGCCATACACGCCCGAGGTCAGCTTCAGGTTCAGCTCGGTGTAGGCGTGGTGATACTCATACGCCTGGAAGCCCAGGAACACGAAGCCCAGCACGACCGTGGCGAACAGCCAGAAAATTGCGCTGCCACGATGGTTCGCACGCAAGGCATGGTGTGAAATCGTGAGCGTAACGCCCGAGGTCAGCAGCAGTGCCGTGTTGAGCGTCGGGATCGGCCACGGGCCCATCGTTTCGAACGCATCGACCACACCGGCCGGGCCGGCGTTCGGCCACACAGCGGTGAAGTCGGGCCAGAGCAGCTTGTTGTCGAGATCGCCGAGCCACGGCATCGCCAGCGTGCGCGCATAGAACAACGCGCCAAAAAACGCGGCGAAGAACATCACCTCGGAGAAGATGAACCAGCTCATCCCCCAGCGATACGAGACGTCGATGCGCTTGCTGTAAAGCCCGCCCTCCGACTCGGCGATCGAATCGCCGAACCACGAGCGCAAGACCCACAGCACCCACAGCAGACCAGCCAGCGCCGTCCACGGGGCCCACGGCAGCCCGTTGACCCACGCGGCGGCCGAGCCGAGCACCACCAGCAGGCCGATGCTGCAATTGACCGGGTGGCGCGATGGCGCCGGTACGAAGTAATAAGGCGCCGTTTGGTGTTGACCACTCATTCTTATCTCTCCAGGCTTGGTTCTCTTTGTCTGAATCACGTCGCGAGGCGGATGGCGAGCTTCGCCAGCAGCACCAGCGCCACCACGAACAGGATGCCCCCGATCAGTCCCGCGATAATCAGATGCACAGGGTTGAGCTGTGCCATGTCGCGGTCGTGATCACGCCCCTTACGCACGCCGAAGAACGACCAGAACACCGCTTTCACGGTCTGGACAAACGACAGCTTGCGACGGGTCGCCTCCTTGAGGTCATCCATTGCTGCCCTTGCCTCCGCTTCCGCCCGTTAGCGCACCCGGCACCGTCGCTGGGGCGTTCGACACATCCGCACGCTGGTTGGCGTCGGCTTTGCCGAGATCGAAAAAAGTGTAGGACAGCGTAATCGTCGTCACATCTTTTGGCAGTTTCGTGTCCACCACGAACACCACCGGGAATTCCTTGGCCTCACCGGCCCTGAGCGTCTGCTGCGTGAAGCAGAAACACTCGATCTTCTTGAAGTAGCTCGCCGCCTGTGCCGGTGCGTAGCTCGGAATTGCCTGCGCCCGAACCTCGTGCGGCTGCTGGTTAGCCACTTCATACTCAATCGTCGCGATCTGCCCCGGATGCACCGTCAGACTGCTCTTAGCCGGCTTGAATCGCAATGGCCCCTGCGCGTTCGCATCGAACTCGACAATAATCGTGCGGCTCTCGTCGACTTGCGAATTGCGCGCGGTCAGCTCGTTTGTGCGATCACCCAGTTGGTTAATGCCCACGAGATCGCAGAACGCGCGGTAGAACGGCACCATGGCGTAGCCGAAACCGAACATCACCGCGACCAGCAGCAACAACTTGCTGAAGGTGCGCACATTGAGCCGCCGCATACCCGCCATATTCATCCTTTTCCGTCTCGCCGAACGCTGGTTGCCCTGCGTCCGGCGCCTTGCTTGTGCGCGTAGCGTCAGATCCCGCCCAACAGCTTGGCCTTGATCATCACGCCGAAGAAGAAAATCGCGACCACCGACGCCAGAATCAATCCGGTGCGCAGGTTCTTTGCGCGCTGTTCACGTGCGAGTGCCATGTTCAATGCACCTTCGGCGGCGTCTCAAACGTGTGGAACGGGGCCGGGCTCGGCACGGTCCACTCGAGACCTTCTGCGCCATCCCACGGCTTGGCTTCCGCCGCCGGACCGCTACGCCACGTCGGCAGCGCGATGCAGAACAGGAAGTACACCTGCATCAGGCCGAAACCGAACGCGCCGATCGTTGCGATCTGGTTGAAGTCCGTGAACTGCGCCGGGTAGTCGGCATAGCGACGCGGCATGCCGGCCAGCCCCAGGAAGTGCATCGGAAAGAACGTCACGTTGAACGTGATGAGCGAGCCCCAGAAGTGGAACTTGCCGCGCCACTCGTTGTACATGTGGCCCGTCCACTTCGGCACCCAGTAATAGAACCCTGAGAAGAGCGCGAATAGCGAACCGGCCACTAGCACGTAGTGGAAGTGCGCCACCACGTAGTAAGTGCCGTGCATCTGAATGTCGAGCGGGGCCAGCGAGAGGATCAGGCCGGTGAAGCCGCCCATCGTGAACACGAACAGGAAGCCCACGGCGAAGAGCATCGGCGTCTCGAACGTGAGCGCGCCCTTCCACATCGTGGCGACCCAGTTGAACACCTTCACGCCGGTGGGCACCGAGATCAGCATCGTCGCGTACATGAAGAACAGCTGGCCCGTCACCGGCATCCCGGTCACGAACATGTGGTGCGCCCACACCATGAACGAGAGAATCGCGATCGACGCCGTGGCGTACACCATCGAGCTATAGCCGAACAGCGGCTTGCGCGAGAACGCCGGAATCACCTGCGAGACGATCCCGAACGCCGGCAAGATCATGATGTACACCTCGGGGTGACCGAAGAACCAGAAAATATGCTGGTACATCACCGGATCGCCGCCGCCCGCCGCATTAAAGAACGACGTGCCGAAGTGACGGTCCGTGAGCAGCATCGTGATCGCGCCTGCGAGCACCGGCATCACGGCGATGAGCAGGTAGGCGGTGATCAGCCACGTCCACACGAACATCGGCATCTTCATGAGCGTCATGCCCGGCGCGCGCATGTTCAGAATGGTCACGATGATGTTGATCGCGCCCATGATCGACGAGGCGCCGAGAATGTGCGCGCCGAAGATCGCCAGATCCTGGCCCGGACCCATCTGCACCGACAGCGGCGCGTACATCGTCCAGCCGGCTGCCGTGGCACCGCCCGGCACGAGGAACGACGAAATCAGCAGCAGACCGCCGACCGGCAGCAGCCAGAAGCTGAAGTTGTTCATCCGCGCGAAGGCCATGTCCGACGCACCGATCTGCAACGGGATCATCCAGTTCGCGAAACCCACGAACGCCGGCATGATTGCGCCGAAAATCATCACCAGCCCGTGCATGGTGGTGAGCTGATTGAAAAACTCCGGACGAATGAATTGCAGGCCCGGTTCAAACAATTCCGCACGGATCATCAACGCCATCACGCCGCCCGAGAGCAGCATGACGAACGAGAAGATCATGTACATCGTGCCGATGTCCTTGTGATTCGTCGCGAACAGCCAGCGACGCCATCCGTGCGGATGGTCGTGCGCGTGATCGTCGTGACCCGCCACGTGATCGTGAGCGATGGAACTCATACCCAATCTCCTTCCTCGACTTGGTCGAACGGCACTTAACTATTCTTCGCTGCGCGCACAGCGTTGGCGGCATCACCGGCATTGGCCGACTTGTTGCCACGCGCTTCGCGCACCTGTGCCGGCTGAACGACGTCGCCGGTCTTGTTGCTCCACGAGTTGCGCTCGAACGTAATCACGGCGGCCAACTCCACATCGTTCAGATGCGACCAGTTCGGCATCGCATTCTTGCCATGCAGCACGATGCTGATGTGATCGGCCACCGGGCCCGTCACGATCTTCCCGCCATCGAGTGCCGGGAAGGCACCGCCGCCCTTGCCGTTCGGCTGGTGGCAAACCGCGCAGTTCGAGGCGTAGACCTTCTGGCCACGCTCCATGAGTTCAGCCACGGTGTAGGTCTTGTTGGGATCGTCGGCGGACGCCGCCATCAGCTTCTTCTGCGCATCGACCCACTTGGTGTAGTCCTCTTCCGAGACCACCTTCACCACGACCGGCATGTACGCGTGTTCCTTGCCGCACAACTCGGTACAGAAGCCGCGATACTCGCCCACCTTCTCGGCCTTGAACCACGTGTCGCGCACGAAGCCGGGGATCGCGTCCTGCTTGATACCGAAGGCCGGCACGTAGAACGAGTGAATCACGTCGTTGGCCGTCGTGATCAGGCGCACCTTCTTGTTGACCGGCACGACCATCGGGTTATCGACTTCTTGCAGGTACGTGTTGCTCTTGGGTTCCTGCCCGTCGATCTGGCTGCGCGGCGTGCTGAGCGTCGAGAGGAACTTGATGCCCTCGCCGTCGCCCTTGAGGTAGTCGTAGCCCCACTTCCACTGATAGCCGGTGACTTTGATGGTCAGGTCGGCGTTGGTGGTGTCCTTCATCGCCACCACGGTCTTCGTGGCGGGCAGCGCCATCAGAATCACGATGATGAACGGCACAACCGTCCAGATCACCTCGACCGTGGTGCTTTCATGGAAATTCGCGGGCTGATGGCCCTTGGATTTGCGGTGCTTGATGATCGAATAGAACATCACGCCGAACACGCCGATGAAGATCACCAGACAGATGATCAGCATCATGGTGTGCAGGCTGTGAAGCTCTTCCGCAAGCTTGGTGACTGGCGGCTGGAAGTTGAGCTCGTTGACGGCCGGTCCCCCCGGCATATCGGAGACCCCCGCTACTGCCAGTGCCGGAGCGCCGGCGAGCAGTGAGGCGCCCGCAAGGAAAGCCGCCAGGGCATGTTTCGTTTTTTTCATAGCTTCCTTACCCAAAATTACCATCCAAATCCTCCCTGGCGGTCGCCCGAGATCGTCTCCATCTCTCTCAGGCCTCTTGGGCAAGACAACGGCGCAGCTCGCGCGCAAACGTTTCGCGGCGATGCGGCGCAAGGTAGGTACCGACAGTGACCGAGCGGCTGCCCGAGCGCAAGATGATGCGCAAACGCGGCGGCTTCTCGATGTCGATGCGCACCCAGCGGGGATTGAACTCGTATTGCGTCAACCTCTGTGCTGAACGTTGCTCGACCACAAGGCTCACGGGCGACAACCGAATGACCTCGTAATCTGTGGCATGCCGGGCATGAATGACGAACGCAACGCCCACCACGAGCAAGTCCAGGCCTGTGAACGGCAAGACCAACCACCCACCGCGCCACGCCGCAATCAAGGCAACACCCAGCGACACGGCGGCCAACGACAGGTAGAACAGGACAAACTGGCGCGGCGATATCGCGCAGTTGCGCTTGTGCTTCCATTCCTTCGTCACCGATCCGGCTTCGGAAGAAGAGGCTGCGAGCATCGCCGTCACCCGTGGGGCATTTTGGGTCTTTCATGTCCGACGGCCGGGAACTAGTTACGTCCGGGCCGCGACAAACTGCCGCATTATAGAACGCGCCTTCTCGAAGCGACAACATTGATACCGAGTATTTGGCGCGCCATAGCATCCTCCTGAACTCATTGATGCAAAAGGGAAATCCGGTTATTCCCTTAGCTGGCGAAGCGCGCGCGGAGGCGTCTACGGGATACTCCCTATGCTTTGCGCGTTTGACACATTGCAACACGACACAAGTCATTGCGGTGTCCTGAATAGCCCGTCGCCGATCTCGTCAAACATCGCTCACCGCATCACCGGCTGCCCCCATTGTCTCGGTCGTGACACATTCACCGTCGCCGGCCGGTCCATCGCGCGCGTTACGATGTGATGCAATGCGGGATTCGTCCGATATCCATCAACAGTAGACGTTGCACCGGATTTCGCGTGCGACGTTATGTCGCGCCCGTCTCCGGGTCGCGCCGTGACAACACTCAAGTGAGACGGCGCCGACCATGGCGGGCCGCACGTGTTCTCGCGTGCTACAAGCGATGCATATTCCCTACATGAACGCCGATGCCGGCGAATCGATGCCATGCGTTGCGCGATCCTTCACGCGTTTGCCGACGGTCTGCAAACGCTTCAGGCGGCCTCCGACTTCGACGCACTGCACGCGACGCTGCAATCGTTGTGCGGTCTGCTCAGACAACGCTACTTCCGCTATCAGGGGCAGTTCACATTGCCACGCGGCGATGCGGCTGAGCCCGACGTCTCCAACTACCCCGAACCGTGGCAACACCGTTACAACGAATGCGGTTATGCCGCCCTCGACCCCGTGCTCGCACGGGCGCGCACACAGATGACACCCGTCGAGTGGACGCCTGACTTGTTCGCAACACCGGAAGCTTCGCGTTTTCGCTGTGAGCAAACGGCGGCCGGACTTTGCACGGGCGTGACGTATCCGGTGTTTGCGCCATCCGGCGCGGCGGGCATGTTGAGTCTTGCCGCCTCGGATGCCCGCCCGCGCCCGCGTTTGCGCGCATGGACGCAACACCTCGGCGCAGCGCTGGCGATGCATGTGCACGATGCCGCGTGGCGCATCGTGCAACGCGAGGCCGCGTGCGCTTTACCACCGGCGTTGACACCACGAGAGCGCGAATGTCTGCAATGGGTGGCACGCGGCAAAACATCATGGGAGATTGGCCGCATCCTGACCATCTCCGAACACGGCGTGGTCTTTCATCTGCGCAGCGTGATGCGCAAGTTCGACGTGTCGAGCCGGCACCGCGCGGCAAAACTGGCCAGCGAGTATGGTTTGCTCGACGAAGTACATTGAGGACGGAGACGTCACGGCGTGGCTGCATTCCGACGCTCGAGACGCCTCGACGATTCTGCCGCTTGGTTTGTGCGCGCCATCTCCGACGAACTGACATCACGCGAAGCGGCGCAATCGTGTGACACAGTTCGGCATCATGTTGGCGACATAAATATCGCCACGCGCATCGACGGCGAGACCGTGACCGATGGCGCCGAAAGTTCGGCAGCGGCCGATGAGTTGCCCGCTCGGCGTGTAGGCGCAAAGGCGCGGTGTCTGATCGGACACATAGAGGATGCCGTCGTGACCGATCGCGATGGCGGTCGGCAAATGCAGTCCATCAATTTCGCCGCACCATTCACCGTCGACAGAAAGACATTGCACGCGATGATTCTCGCGATCCACGACCCATACCCGATCCTCCGCGTCGATGGCAATCGCATGCGGATTGCTGAAGCGTCCGCGCTCGCCCCCGATGCCTCCCCAACTGCGAAGATGGCGTCCTTGTGACGAGAATTGATGAACGTGCGAATTGCCATAGCCGTCCGAGACCCAGATCTCACCGCTCGACGCTACCGCGACACCGGTCGGATGATTGAACGGCTCGCGCCATCTGGGCTCATCTGCGATGCCCAGCGTGATATCGAGTGCACCATCGGTATCGAAGCGATGCACGCAATGGCGATCCGAATCGACAAGATGCAGTCGCCCTTGCAGATCGAAGCAAGCGCTGTGACCGTGTGTCGTGGCGTCGTACTGCCAGTGGCCGCGCCCTTGGCCATCGTCGCCATACCATCTCACAACAGGATCGCCTCGCATGATCAGGGCAACGCCCAGCGTTGGGTGAATCGCAACATCGGAGACAAACGCGCGGCTCAGATCTTCCCCGGAAAACGGTGCAACGTCGACGTGATAGCGGCGCGCGCCCAACGCCACGACACGCGCTTCACTACAAGCGGGTGCGGCGGTCATGCGTCGCCCCCTTTGACGGCCTCACCGCGCGGGCGGGTGCTCTCCTGCCGCGTCACCAGATCTGCCAGTGTCTTGTAGCGGGTCAACGTGAAGGTATCGCTGGCGGCATTCACGAATTCACCACCGCCCAGTCGGCCAATCGGCTTCAGTTCACGCAGGTTCACCTGATGCGTCGCAGGATCGAGCAAAGCATCGTCCACATGCGCTGCGAGCACCGTGCCAAGGACAACCCACCCGCCCCCGGGGGATGCGCTGATCTCGATGATGTCGCGCACGGTGCACTCGAACGCCACACTGGCCTCCAGCACGCGCGGTGGCCGCACGCGAGAAGACGCCACCGGTGTCACGCCGGCCAGCTCGAACTCCGACTCACCGGGCGGCAGCGGTGCCGCCGAAAGATTCACGGCCTCGATACACGAGGCACTCGCTACGTTCACGACGAACTCCGGCACCGCTTCGATGTTGCGCAGCGTGTCCTTCTTGCGCATCGGCGGCGGCGGCACGACCGGACAGAACAGCACCGTCATCGGCACACAACACACGCCCATAAAGTACGCATACGGCGCAAGATTCGGCCGCCCATGCCCATCGATCGTACTCACCCAGGCAATAGGGCGCGGCAGGATCGTGCTCATCATGAAATTGTAGATGCGGGCTTCGTCGAGTGTCGCGGGATCTATCTGCATGAGGCCTCTCGATACGCGCGGTTTGCGCAATGCGTGCTTGGAAGGTACTTGGTAGGTACTTGGTAGGTACTTGGTAGGTGCTTGGTAGGTACTTGATAGGGGCTTGATGCATGCGTGATCAAGTCGTCACTGCTTCTCCCATCAGGCGGAGTACCTGATTAGCACATCCCCACGACAGCGTGAAACCACCACCGCCATGACCGTAGTTGTGAAGCAAGCCGCCATGTGTGCCGTCGCGTTCTACGCGCGCAACACGCCGCATCGGCCGAAAACCGACACGGACGTCGATGAGATCCAGTGAGGCAACCCCCGCGCAAAGACTCGCGCATCGTCGAACGATCTCGCCGACCTGTCGCTCGCCGATGACCGTTGACGTCATATCGGGGTCGGCGGTCCCGCCGAGGATGATGTCGTGACGCCGTTCGACGACGTACGTCGGGCGCAACGGGTCGGTGTCGTCCACGAAGCACCCGTGCACCGCGTCGTGACGCAGGGCCCGTAGCACCACCGCGCGTGACAGCGACAACTCACGGTCGCCGAAGGCCGCGCCGCCGTAGCCGCAGCAATTGACCACGTAGTCGGCGTCGTCAAGCAAGGTGGCCGGGTCGCTGACTCGCGCGAGGACGAACCGCCCGCCGAGATCAAGAAACATGTCCATCAGGTAACCGAGATAGGTGCCGGTGTCGGCGACGGGCACCTCCATGCGATAGGCGCAGGCATAGCGTGACGGCACTTCCGCACTCAGTCGCACGACGCCCGGCACGCACACTGACCACCATGGCGTGCCCGCGTCGCGCTCGAAGTATTCCGTGAGCGGCCGCATGACGACACCCGACGCGTCATCGTCGGACAGGCGCGCCATCTCCGCATAGGTCTGACGGGCGTTTTCGAGATAGACGAGATCGGGGGCCTGATAAAACGGATGCCAGATGGCAGCGGCCAATGCAGAGGTCGTCTGCGCCGGCGCTTCCACCGCGTGAATTGCCACATCGCAACCGGCCATCGAAAGCGTCACGGCAGTGGTGAGGCCGCTGACGCCCGCACCGACGACGATGACGCGTCGGCGCGTCACGGACGGCTCCGCATCGGCACGTCGATCATGTCACCGGGGCAGATGGATGGCGCGAAGGCACCAAGGTCTGTCGCGGCCGCCTCCATATCACATGCCACGCGCGCACACGCGTGCGGGTCTTTCAGACCACTCCCTGTCCCTAGCAAGACCACGCGCGCGCCCGGCTCGATGCGCCCGCAGGCAATGGCGTCGCTGAGTGCCGCGTGCCCGGCAGCGGCCGATGGCTCGAACCACAATCCATAGCGCTGCGACAAGATTTGCGACGAGGCCATGATCTGCGCGTCAGTCACGACGACGCACTCACCTTGCGTCATTCGCAACGCCTGCAACGCCGCCAGATGGTCACGCGGCCGAGACACCGAAAGACTGTCCGCCAGCGTGTTCGGCCTGACAGGTGTCGGCGACGACGGCAGCGCACCGGACACCCCGCTCATGAGCCAATCATGCGCGATGCTGTGCGAACTGCGGGCCTGTGCAGCAAGCAAACGGGGCATACGTGACGTAATGCCCAATGCATGGAGGTCCAGAAACCCCGTAGCGATCCCCGAGAGAATATTGCCGTCCCCTGTCGGCACGACCACCCAGTCGGGCACATCCCAGCCGAGCGCTTCGGCAATCTCGAACGCGCACGTCTTCTTGCCTTCCCGGGTGAACGGATTGAAACCCGTATTGCGGCAGCACACATCCGGCGCGTCGGCCATGCTGATAGCGACATCGAAAGCGTGGTCGTAGGTGCCATCGATGACCTGCACCTGTGCGCCATAGGCGCGTATTTGCGCGAGCTTGGCGTACGGCGTGTGCCTGGGCACCACCACGGTCGCAGGCATTTTCTGCGAAGCCGCGATACATGCGAGCGACGCACCGGCATTGCCCGTCGATGCGGTCACCACCTGCGTGCAGCCAAGCCATCTGGCGGCCGCCAGCACCAACTCCGTTGCGCGATCTTTGAGTGAGCCGCTCGGATTACGGCTGTCGTCCTTCACCCAAAGATGTACGCCGTCGTCGGCACCTAACGAGAGCAACGGCGTGTCACCCACGGCAAGACGGCTCGCCCAACGCGACGATATCGGCAGGAGAGGTGCGTAACGCCACAAGCCTGTTCCGGATAAGGAAGCGACGATGTCGGCCGCCGAGGGCTGCTCGTCGTCGACACTGGTCGCTCTCTCGATGCGCAGGTTGTGTCCACACAGGGGGCACAGATAACAAATCGTGCCCCAGTCTTGCGGTTTGGCGCACCGCACACAAACGTACTGGTATGAGAACGTCATGCCAGACACCCCGGATTGAGCAAATGCGCCATCACGGCGTTCTGCGCATGCAGGCGATTCGCCGCCTGTTGGAATACCCAGGATTGCGGCCCGTCGATGACCTCATCCGTCACTTCCTGCCCTCGGTCGGCGGGCAAACAGTGCAGGTATCCCGCGCCAGGTGCCGCGTGTCGCAACACCTGCGCATCGATGCACCAGTCGCGATGCGGTTCGAACGCAGCGAGCATGGCGCGTTCATCCACCACATCGCCGTGGCGTGTTGGCAGATGCGCAAGACTGCACCACGATTTTGCGTAGACGGCGTGCGCATCGGTCACACCATCGAGCAAGTCGTGCGTCACCCGCACATGAGCGCCCGTCTGGTTCGCGAACCGTGTCGCTGCCAGCATGATCTCCGGATCCAGTGCGAACGCAGGGGGATGCGCCAGCGTCACGTCCATGCCGGACTTCACGGCGGCAAGCAGCAGACTTTGCGGCACGGCGACGGGCTTGTGCCCGCTTCCCGAATACGCCCAACTGATGCAGAGTCTGCGCCCCGTCAGGCCACCGAGTTGTTCGCGTAACGTCATGACGTCAGCCAGTGCCTGGCACGGATGAAAGCGGTCGCACTCCATGTTGATCACCGGCACGCTGGCCCATCGTGCGAAGGCTTCCAGATGCCGGTGCGCGCCGCCATACACCCAGCCAGCGGGCTCGCCATACATCCGGATGGCAATCGCATCACCGTACGCCGACAGCACGCGGGCCACGTCCGCGATACGCTCGGTCGAGTACGGAATTTCCTGCTCGGGCAGCGCGGGCGTGTAGATGCCGTTTTGCGGGTCCAGCATGACGGCATGACCGCCCATGCGGGACAGTCCGGTTTGGAAACTACTGCGCGTGCGCAGCGACGCGTTGTAGAAAAGGAAGTAGATGGTTCGGCCGCGCAACGCGAACTCAGTTTGCTGAGGGTAGCGTCGCTTGAAGTCGAGTGCCGCATTGAGCAACGCGCGGTAGTCCGCCGCACTCATCGTCAGGTCAGGGGCAAGCCAGCCAGAAGTCACGGATATCTCCTTGTCGATGCTCGCCGTCATTGCGGCGCAACGCTGCCGTTCATTTGCCGCCTTTCGTGCGGACTCGCACGCGTCGCGGATGGGGTGCTATCGGAGGAGCGGTGAGTGACTCAAGGTAGTCGCCACCGGCTTGCGCGCCGGGCAAACGTTTCAGCGCACGACAGGCCGAGTCGCTCGAAGAGACGGCGAGGTACGAGCGCCGCTTCCATCATCTGCACGCCGATTTCCAACGGATCCACACTCTCGCGAATCACCCGGTCAGCAACGGCTTCCTCAAGACCGACAGCGCACAGATGGTCTCGCCACGTCGGTAACTCCGGCGCGAGAAACGCCATCATCAATTCAGGAATCAGCGTGTCGAGACATTCGCGCTCTGCGCAGGACAACATCGGCACCCACTCGCTGACGAATCGCACAAACGCTGCCTGATGCCGCATTTCGTCGGACGCATGGTCGGCCAGCAGGACACGGACCGGCGGATAGACATCGTCCGACGCGCCCGCGCGTCGCAACGTGCCGGTAATCAGCGTTTCTGTGACCGATGCCGCCGCCATGATGGCCAGACCTCGGTAAGCCTGCGGCACGGTCTCGCACAGTGACAGCACGCGAATGACAGCGAGCGATGGCCCTTGCGACAGCACATGCCCGGACTGCCTAAGCACATCACGCCGGAACCGTTCCATCATCCAGGTGTGGAATCCTTCGTCGGTGTAGATCGCCAGCAGATCCTCCCGATTCACCGACGCGATCCCGGGCACGTCGAGCATGAATTCGACGGCGCGATTGACGATGTGTAGTTCGACACGCTCCGTCTTGTTCAGATAATCCGCCAGACGCAACGCACTCAACTGCTGCCGCACCGACTGCCCCAGTTCGCAAACGCACGGGTGCATCGCATAGGGCATGAGCGACACATTGAAAAAGAGATGATCCGGCTGAAGCGGCGGGAACGGCACCTCACCGGGCGAGCGGCGCACGGTTGCCACCTCGTGCCAAGGCCGCGAGACACCGTCGCGCGAAACGTTGCCGTCGGCGTTGCCCACGCGTTTTTCCCTGCTCGCGTCACTCGCGTCGCGAGTCTGATTCGTGCCATCCGTCGGCGGCCCCGTCTCAGTCATGCGTTACCGCCCGAGGCACGACGGCGCAGGACGGCACCCTCGGCTTGTCCCCGTCCAGCAACAACATGCTCGCCCGCTCTGGCCCGAGTCCAACACCCGCGAGCGACGCGCCGATGTGCCGTTCGACGAAATCGATGAAGCCGCCCAACGCGGCATCCAGATGCCCCTCACGTCCGTGCGACAGCGAGCGCTCGGTCAACCCGGGATAAATCAGCACATCGGGAATTCGCTCGCTCGGCAGGACATCGCGGTGCACGCGCATCGGCACGCCCTGATATGACGACTGAAGATAGTGGGCCAGACAGTCCACCTTGTTCAGATAGACGCGGTCGACACCATGCGCCTTGACGACTTCGCGCAACTGCGCAAGGTCCAGCATGCCAATTCGGCGCGGGCGTCCGGTGCCCGTACCGTATTCACCCGTCAGCATGCGCAGCGCGGCACCGATATCGAACGGATCGTTCGAACGTAAAAGCGTATCGGGGGAAAAGTGCTCATGTTCATGCGCCACGCCAATGTGCTTTTCCGCCGCGTCCCGGCAGTACTGCGCAGAACGCTCGCCGCCTAACTCCGAGGGAAACGGGCCACGCCCGACACGGGACATGATCGCCTTCGCCACGCCAATCGTCCTGCGGTGGTACTTCGGCGACAGGTCGCCACCCACGTACGCGTACGCGGGCACCGTATGACTCGACGTCACGTACGGCTGACTGCCATCGACCACGTCGAGCAACACGGATTGCGCGCCCTCGAACAGGACACGTGCGCCCTGCGTCACGCGTCTCGTCAGCCAGCTACGATCAACTTCCACATGTGGACGCAATTTCGTCATGACGGCGGGCAGGCGCAGCAGCAGATCCGACATTTCGGCAACCCACGGTGACGTGCCACCCTCCGCATTGATCATGCCCGTCAGCACCCGGCGCATCGCCGCCACCGTCTCGGTCTCGTTGTCCAGCAGATCGCAGAGCATGAAGTTGACCCGTGCGTCATTGCGAACGCGTAGCGCACGGTCCGCATAGCAAGGCCCGATGCCGTTGCCAGTGGTGCCGATGGTCGCGCTGCCGCGTCGATCGAGCGCAATGTGATGCGGCTGCACGACAGCGGCGCGTGCACTGATATGCAAGCGGCCATCGAGATCGACGCCCATCTCGCGCAACTGCTCGATCTCGTCGGCCAGCTTCCATGGATTGAGTGCGCACCCCGAGCCGATGTACAACACCGCATGCGGGTGAAACACACCCGACGGCAATTGTTTGAGGGCGATGCGACCCAGCGGGGTATCGATGGTGTGTCCCGCATTGGCGCCGCCATTGAAGCGGGCGATCACGTCGTACCCGGGAGCGAGCACGTCGATAATCTTCGCCTTGCCTTCGTCTCCGTATTGCAGACCGACGAGTACATCGGCATACCCGATAGCATCGATAGCATTGGTGGAGTCAGAGGAGCCGGCGGACGTCGTAGAGGAAGACGGGGAACAGAAAGCAGATGTCATGCGCGTTGCATATCGTAGAAAAAACGGAGAATCGGGGCTTGCTGCGCCGCCAGACGGTCGTAGACCCAGCGGCCGACGGCGATGTCGAGAATGCCCATGCCGAACGGCGAAAACACGATGGGACGATCGCGTACCGGAACATCGCCGCCGCTAAGTACATGGGGAAGCGATGTCGTGACGAAGCGGCGATGTCCGGTGGCCGTCTCGGCGCGGTGCAATGACGTCATCGCCCGCAGGCAATGCTCGATATCGTCCACAACGTTGTGGGCTTCGAGAATCACTGCCGGTGCGAGATCGCGCAGCGATAGATGCAACACCACCGGGCAATGGGAAAACCAATCCGGGTTGTCGACGTAAGGGACGGAGGCCGTGGTCGTAAACACCACGACGTCCGCCTGTCGGATGGCCTGCTCGAGCGAGGCGGACGTCTCAACTTCGTATCCAAGTTGCGACTGGATGCGTCCCGCCAGCAGTGCCGCGTACGTGTCGTTCAAGTCATGCAGGATTACCCGTTCAATCGGTACCGCCGCCAGCGGCAGACCATCGGCAACATGTCGTGCGATGAGTCCGGTACCGACAAACGCGACGCGCACGGCGCGCGACGTCGTTGGCTCACGCCCGACAAGACACCGCAGGGCGCTTATCGCACTAGCCGCTGTACGCGCGGCACTGATGATGCTTGCCTCCATGCAGGCCATCGGATAGCCCGTGACGGGATCGTTCAGAATCAGCACGGCCGACGCACGCGGCATGCCGTGCGTGATGTTCTCGGGAAAACTCGAAATCCATTTGATGCCGGTGATGCTGTTGCCAACATCGCCAGCGTCGGCCTCGATGTGCGCCGGCAGCGCGATGATGCGATTTGACCGACCGTCGGGAAAGCGCAGGAATTGACTCTCCGGGTTGACGGTGCGGCCGGCATGATGCGCGCGATAGGCGTCTTCGACGGTATCGAGCACCGCACGCCGCCCCTCACGAACCACGGCGTGAACCTGCTCTCCTGAGAACACGCGGAATTGGGGATCGGGTATCGCGTTCATGGCAACGCCGGACAAACCGTCTGGATGGCGTGGGACACCGACAATCCGGTGCCAGTCATTTGCGGGAAGCAACGCTGTATCCAGTCCGCGTCGTAGACGCCGTCCAGATACTTGTCGCCCATATCGGGCGCAATGGCGACGACCGTGTCATTGGCATCGATGCGGGCGGCTTCTCGTTGCACCGCGCACAGCACGCTGCCTGTCGAGCCGCCTGCAAAGTAGCCGCGACGCGCCAACGCGTGGCACATGCGGACCGTGTCAATCTCTGGGACATGCACCACGGCGTCGGGCAGCGATGGGTCGCAGAGCTCGGGGCGACGACTGGTGCCCAGGCCGGGAATGTGACGTCGCCCCGGCGCTTCACCGAACGTGACAGACCCGACAGTGTCGACAGCGATCACGCGCGTCTTGGGATGATTTGCCCGCACGTATCGGAGGCATCCCATCAACGTCCCGGTCGTGCCGGCGCCAATGAACAAGTGATCGACTGTCTTGAAGGCGGTGAAAATTTCCGGTGCCGTCCAGCGGTAATGCGCACGCCAGTTGCTCGGATTCGCGTATTGGTTGACCCAGAGCCATCGATCGTCGCCTGCCACTTGTTCGCGAATCCAGGCGATGCGCGTTGCGAGAAATCCGCCTTGGGCATCACGCCGGTCAACGCGTACGACGCGCGCGCCCAGCGCTTGCATGGTGCGTACGGCGTGCTGTGAGGTGTTGGGATCCGTCACGCACGTGAAGCGATAGCCTCGATTGGCGCAGACCATCGCCAGCGCCACGCCCAGATTGCCCGACGACGATTCAATCAGCTGCGTGTCGTCGCGAATGCGGCCCTTCGCCTCGAGATCTTCGATCAGTTGTAGCGCTGGCTTGAGCTTGATCGACCCCGCCGCGTTGAGTCCCTCCAGCTTGAGGCGAACCGTCGCGGCGCACAGGCCGTGGATGTCGGTGAATACCGGTGTGGCGGGTCGCAGGAACGCATCGGCCACGCGCAGCGCCGCCGTCTCGTTTGCCATCTGGCCCGACAGGGTTTCGTGCGGATGCCCCACCATGCCTCTCCTGAAGTCTTGCCCGAAGGCAACGGGATGGCGAGGCAGATCGAAATGCGAGAAACCTTTCGCTCATGCACGCCGTGAAGCGTCATTTAAGCGAATGGCATCGACGCCGAACACCTGCATGCTCATGTAGGACGCAGGGTGCGGCGTATTAAAAGGAAGGGCGAGGCGGGGAAAAGAAGCGGGTCAGCGCGGACGGCCGCCGCGTCCAATGTCTTGCAGACGGATCACGGCATTGCCGGCAGCGTCCGTCTTTTCAGGCACCTTCCACGCGTGCCCGTAGACGAGTTCGAACGTCAGCGAAATCGTGCCATCACTCCCGCGCTGACGCTCCAGCGCGGCGCGCAGTGCGGCGATCCGGGCACGTCCGGTCAGGCCGCCACGACGCTCCGGCAACGGATTGACGCCCAGCAACCGGACGTCACGCAACAAGGTATCCGGCGTCTCGAACGTGAGCGTGAGCCGCTCCATGTCGGTCACGGGCGTATCGAAGCCGCTCGCGACCATCATGTCGCCCAGATCATGCATGTCGGTCGGCTCAAGTCCGTGCGGCACATCGTCGACCTCGGCCCACGCCGCCCGCAATTCACGGAGCGTGTCGGGGCCGTACGCGGAGAACATCAACAGGCCATCGGTACTCAACACACGGTGCCATTCGGGAATCACGCGATGCGGCTCGCGATACCAGTGCAGCGCAAGGTTGGACCAGACGAGGTCGAAGGCACGCGGCGCGAACGGCAGCGCGGAGAAATCGGCCTGCACCACGCCATAGGGCGGGCTGCTGCGCAGCAAACGGCGCCAGCCGGTCGTCGCGCCCGCCGCCGCCGCTGCGCTGACCATACCGTACGACGCGTCGAGGCCGACGCGGTAGGCATCCGGATAACGCTCGCCAAAGGCCAGCAGGTCGCCGCCCGTGCCGCAACCGATGTCCAGCACGCGTTTCGGTTTCAGCTTGATGTAGTCGAGCCGGCTCGCGAGGCGCGAGGCGACTTCTCGCATCAGGAAATCGGCGTCGGCCCATTTCGTTGCGCGACGGTCGAACGCGGTCCGCAAAAAGCGGGCAGAAAACGGGGACGGGGGGGCGGCGGCAGGCTTCATGGGACGGGCAAAAAGGCGAGTCGGCAGTATACTCGCAGCTGTCCGACTGCATCGGGCAGCGCCGTGCGGCGCCCTTTCACCCGAATTTCACTGCCGTCCTATTGCCTTTGTTTTTGCACGCCCGACAGCGAATCTGCCGGTTGTTGCTCAACATCGGCTTCTGCCACGTCATCGTCCGATACCGCCTTGCCGATCCTCCGCGACACCCTTCCCACGCTTGGCCGCCTCGCACAAAGGCTGCTGGGGGTCGCCCTGCCCGACCACTGCGCAGTTTGTCAGGCGCGGGCACCGCGGCAGCTCTGTGCGCGATGTGCCATGGCGTTCGACGTGGACCGGACGCAGGCACCGGCTCGCTGCACGCGGTGTGCAGTGGCGATGCCGCCGACACTGGCGCAAGACGGTGGCAGCTTACCCCCGGATGGTGCGACAATTTGCCGCACCTCCCGAGTGATTTGTGGCACCTGTCTGCGGCGTCCACCCGCCTTTGACGCCGCAATTGCCCTTGCAGATTACGTAGCGCCGCTCGATGCGCTCATGATTCGTCTGAAATACCATGGCGCGCTGCCACTGGCGCGCGAATTCGGCGAACGCCTTGGTGACGCCGTGTTGTCGCGCTGTGATGCGCAGACATTGCTGGTGCCCGTGCCATTGGCGCACGCGCGACTTGCCGCTCGCGGCTTCAACCAAGCTTGGGAACTCGCGCGCGTTGCGGCCCGGCAGGTGCAACGTCCCGCCAGCGCCCGATGGCTCAGGCGCGAACGCACGACCACGGCGCAACGCGGCCTCACGCGCGACGCCCGGCAACGTAACTTGCGCGATGCCTTTGTGGCGAGCGACCGGGTACAAGGACATCGCGTCGTTCTGATCGACGATGTGATGACCACAGGCGCGACTTGCCATGCTGCCGCCCAAGCCCTGAAACGCGCTGGTGCAACCTACGTACTCGCTGCCGTGGTCCTGCGTACACCGGCGTCCGAATAACCTTGCCCCCTGACTGCTCCTCGACCATGTTCAACGTCGTTCTCGTTTCGCCGGAAATTCCACCGAATACCGGCAATGTCATTCGCCTCTGCGCCAATACCGGCGCACGTCTGCACCTGATCGAACCCCTCGGCTTTCCGCTTGACGATGCGCGCATGCGCCGCGCCGGCCTCGACTATCACGAGTACGCCGCCATGAAGGTGCACAGCAATTGGGAGAGTTTTGTGAGTACCGAGACGCCGGACCCGGCGCGGATGTTTGCGCTGACCACGCGTGGCTCGCGCCCCTTCGGCGAACTGTCGTTCGCACCGGGCGACTGGTTCATCTTCGGCTCCGAGACACGCGGCCTCGCGCCGGAATTGCTCGACACTTTCGCGGCCACACAGCGTGTGCGCCTGCCGATGCGCCCTGACAACCGCAGCCTGAACCTGTCGAATACTGTCGCGGTCGTGGTCTTCGAGGCGTGGCGTCAGCAGGGTTACGCAGGCGGGTCCTGACTGCCCCGGCCGCTGGCTTCATCCAGCGCATCCAGTTCGTCGCGATACCGTTGCAGCATCGCAGTGTCGAAGCAGACGAACTCCACCCGCTGGATCGTGGGGAAATGCGGCAAGGCGTCACGCACCGCGAAGACCGCCAGCGGCACAGCCAACTCCGCCGGGTAACCGTAGACACCGCAACTGATCGCCGGAAACGCCACACTCGTGCAGCCGCTCTCCGCCGCCAGACGCAGGCTCTCGCGATAGCAGCTCGCGAGCAGCGCGGGCTCGTCGCGCGCGCCACCGTGCCAGACCGGCCCAACCGTGTGAATCACGAACTTCGCCGGTAAGCGAAAGCCGGGGGTGAGCTTCGCCTGACCGGTCGCGCATCCACGCAGCTTACGGCAGGCTTCGAGGAGTTCCGGGCCGGCCGCACGATGAATCGCACCGTCGACACCGCCACCGCCCAGCAGCGATTCGTTCGCTGCGTTGACGATGGCGTCGACCGGATACTGTGTGATGTCGCCTTGAGAGGCGTTCAGACGAGCAACTTGCGACATGGGCAGAACTCCCTTGTAGCTAGGTCGGCAGCGGTCAGCCTTGCAGGATTACAGCGTTACAACGATGCAGCGAGACAACGCGATACACCATTAAGCGTCGTCTTCCCGCTCGGCGCGCGCATCGCGACGCAGCAGCGCTTCGACAGCGGCCCGGGCGGGCAACCCGTCGAACAGCATCGCGCAAACCGCATCGGTAATCGGCATGCTCACACCGTGAGCTCGCGCGAGGTCACGCACGGCACGTGCGCAGCGTACCCCTTCAGCGACATGCCCCAGCGACGCGAGCACGTCATCGAGTGACTTGCCCGACGCGAGTTGCAGACCGACCGTACGGTTACGCGACAGATCGCCAGTCGCCGTCAGAATCAGATCGCCCATGCCTGCAAGGCCCATGAACGTCTCGGGCTTGCCGCCCAACGCCACACCCAACCGGGTCATCTCGGCGAGCCCGCGCGTCACCAGTGCGGCGCGTGCGTTCAGTCCCAGGCCAAGCCCGTCGCCGACACCCGTCGCAATCGCGAGTACGTTCTTCACGGCGCCACCGACTTCAACGCCGATGACGTCGTCGCTCGAATAAATACGAAGCGCGCCGAAATGGCACGCGTCGATGGTCAATTCACACAACGACGGCACGGTGCTCGCGATGGTCAGCGCAGCCGGCAACCCCTGCGCGACTTCGCGCGCAAAACTCGGGCCGGACAACGAACCACCGGCAACGCCGGGGAATACGTCAGAGACGATCTGATGCGGCAACAGCCCCGTATCGGACTCGAAGCCCTTGCACAACCAGATCAGATGTTCCGGCGGATGTGCGGCCGCAGCCAGATGACCGGCCAACGCGCGCAATCCCGCAACAGGAACGGCGGCAACGCACAGTGCCCGTTCGCCCGTACCGTGCGCGAGCGTGTTCGCAAAATCGGCATCGAAGCGCAAACGCGGCGACAGCGCGGCACCCGGGAGATAAGTGGAATTTTCGTGAGAGGCGCTCAGTTGCTTCACGAGCGCCGCGTCGCGCGCCCAGAGAACAACGTCATGGCGTGCTGCCATGTGACTCGCCATTGCGGTGCCCCAGGCACCTGCACCGAATACGGCAATTTTCATGAGGGGGACCTCGACGCAATGGCTTGGCTCACGCAGCTAAGCGCCCTGCTGGCCATCGCGTCGATCAAGCGCGAGAGCGCTTAGTGAGTCTTGGCGGACGAGCCGTCGGGCATCACGATGCCCGGGGCCGGCGTCTCGCCGTTGGCCGCTTGCTGCTCAGCCAGTTGTGCCAGACGTTGTTCGTACAGCGCCTGGAAGTTGATTTCGGCCAGATGGATCGGCTGGAAACCGGCACGGCTGATGGCATCGGCCACGTTTGCACGCAGGTACGGGTACACGATCGTCGGGCAGGCGATGCCGATGAGCGGATCGAGTTGTTCGACCGGCACGTTACGGATTTCGAAAATGCCGGCTTGCTTGCCTTCAACCAGGAACGCGACCTTGTCCTTGATCTTTGCCGTCACGGTGGCGATCACGGCCACTTCGAAGATTTCATCGGCCAGACGCTCGGCGGCGACGTCCACTTGCACTTCGACCGTCGGCATTTCCTGTTCAAGGAAGATCGCGGGCGAGTTCGGCTGCTCAAGCGACAGATCTTTCAGGTAGGCGCGCTGGATGCTGAAAAACGGCTGATTCTGGTCGGACATTTCTTTTCCTTGGGATAAAACAGCCGCGCAAAGGCGCGGCTGGGCGGACTGACTATTTTGCAGGTGGTATCAGGCGGCTTGCAAGAGCGGCGCGAGGCCACCGGCACGATCGAGTGCCGACAGATCGTCATAGCCCCCGACGTGGCGATCATCGATGTAGATCTGCGGCACCGTGCGACGGCCCGTGCGCGTCATCATTTCTTCGCGGCGCGCGGGGTCCTTGTCGATCAGAACCTTCTCGATTTCCTGAACACCACGCTGGCGCAGCAGGCGCTCGGCCATCTGGCAATACGGGCACACTTGCGTGCTGTACATCACGATCTTCGGCATGACTGGCAACTCCTCGATTACTTTACGACCGGCAAGCCGGCTTCCTGCCAAGCGGCAAGACCGCCCTGGAGGCTGAACGACTCGGCATAGCCGAGATTGCGCAGCAACGTCTGGGCGCGCGCCGAGCGTTGACCGCTCTTGCACACGATAAGTACCGGTGCTGCCTTATTCTTGATGACTTGCCCGACTTTTTGTTCCACGTCGTCGAGCGGCACGTTGCGCGCGGACGGCAAGTGGCCGCCGGCGAATTCCTCTATCGAGCGCACGTCCAGAACCACGGCGCCCTTGCGGTTGATGAGCTGCGTCGCTTCGATCGTGGACAGACCGCGACCGCCGCGCTTGAAAACCGGCCATGCCAGCATGCCGCCCGAAACGAGGGCAATGGCGATCAGCGCGAGGTTGGTGTAATCGGCAAAGAACTTCACAAGCCACCTGAAAAAGATCAAAAGAATCCGATCATTATAAAATATTCCGAGATTGCGCCGACGGGTCGCGTTGCCAATCGTTGCGCCGGACCTCGGCGGCGGCTTTTCCGCCCCCTCGATCGTCCCCGGTCCGCTGCTGCTACGCCCATACTGGGCGGTGCTGCGCGGGGTGCCACGAACCGCTTTCGCGCCTCCCGGCTGCCCCCGCTTTCCAACTCTGACTGAAGCTGCTCATGTACAAGCTCGTTCTCATCCGCCACGGCGAATCGACGTGGAACAAGGAAAATCGCTTCACCGGCTGGGTCGACGTCGACCTGACCGAAAAGGGCGTTGCCGAAGCCAGCCAGGCAGGCAAATTGCTCGCCGAAGCCGGTTTCGCGTTCGATCTGGCCTACACCTCGGTGCTCAAGCGCGCCATTCGCACGCTCTGGCACGTGCAGGATGCCATGGACCAGATGTGGATTCCCGTCGTTCACACCTGGCGCCTAAACGAGCGTCACTACGGTGCGCTGGCCGGCCTGAACAAAGCCGAAACCGCCGCAAAGTACGGTGACGATCAAGTGCACGTCTGGCGCCGCAGCTACGATACACCGCCGCCCCCGCTCGCCGCCGACGACGACCGCAGCTCGTACAACGACCCGCGTTACGCCAAGCTCAAGCGCGAAGAGATTCCGCTCACCGAGTGCCTGAAGGACACCGTCGCTCGCGTTCTCCCGCTGTGGAACGAATCGATTGCCCCGGCGGTGCGTGCTGGCAAGCAAGTACTCGTCGCCGCACACGGGAACTCGCTGCGCGCGCTCATCAAGCATCTGGACAACATTTCGGACGACGACATCGCCGGCCTGAACATCCCGAACGGCACGCCGCTCGTGTATGAACTGGACGCCGATCTCAAGCCGATTCGCCACTACTACCTGGGCGATCAGGACAAGATCGCCGGTGCACTGGCGGCTGTCGCCGCGCAGGGCAAGTCGAAGTAAATCGCTGGAAATCGCCGCAAAACCCACGGCACTCCGCACGGCACTCGCAGTGCGCGCCGTTCAGGACGGGCCGTCGCGACACCTCGGTGTTCCGATGGCCCGTTTGCCATTCACGCCGCAACGCAGATGCCCTTGGCTCGCCGTTGATCCGTCATTGCCCTGCCACCATCGCGACATTCCCACGCCATTCGTGCGTCATACGCACTGCGCACAAACCCGTAGCGGTAATACGGTGTAACACGTCCATATGACCGTTTGCCCTGCATTTGCCGGCATGGCGCAGCCACGCCACCCGGGCCGTTTGGCGCATCCTGCCTGCCATTGCAACGCATTATCGGGCCACACTTCATGGAAAATTCACGCAAAGGACGCATTGACTGGAACTTTTCTGAGAACCTCTCCGGAAAACTCCCTGTCGAATGGGCAATGTCCGCCCTGCGGGCAAACGGTTATACTTCGCCAAAGTGCGCGCGCCCATTGGCGGGCGCCCCGAAAAAATCCGGAATTTCCACGCCTATATGCGCCAAACCCTCAAACACATCGGCCTGATCGTGCTGGGCCTCGCGACCGGTGCGGCTGCCACCCTCGCGTTTTCGCAGGCGTCCGCACAGAGCGCTACCACACCGTTACCGCTCGAGCAGCTCCGACTGCTGGCCGAAGTGTTCGGTCAGATCAAGCGTGAGTACGTCCAGCCGGTCGACGACAAGAAGCTGCTGACCGCAGCCATCAAGGGTATGGTGTCGAGCCTCGACCCGCACTCGTCGTATCTCGACAAGGAAGAATACAAAGAGCTGCAAGAGCAGACGCGTGGCCGCTTCGCAGGTCTCGGCATCGAGATCTCGCAGGAAGACGGCCTCGTGAAGGTGATCACCCCGATCGAAGACAGCCCGGCATTCAAGGCCGGCCTCAAGCCCGGCGACCTGATCACCCGCATTGACGACAAGCCGGTACGCGGCATGACGCTCGACCAGGCGGTCAAGCGCATGCGTGGCGCCCCGGGCAGCAAGGTCACGCTGACCATCTACCGCAAGTCCGACGAACGCACCTTCCCGGTGTCGATCGTGCGCGCCGAAATTCGCGTGCAGAGCGTCAAAGGCAAGCTGCTGGAGCCGGGTATCGCCTACGTGCGCATCACCAGCTTCCAGGAACGCACGGTGCCGGACCTGGCCAAGAAGCTGCAAGAACTGTCGAAGGATCAACCGGTCAAGGGCCTGATTCTCGATCTGCGTAACAACGGCGGCGGCATTCTCCAGTCCGCAGTTGGCGTGTCGGCAGCGTTCCTGCAAAACGGCGCAACCGTCGTGACGACCAACGGTCAGATCGAAGACGCGAAGCAGAAGTACACGGCAACGTTCGACAACTATCGCCTCTCGGCCAGCCCGGACGATCCGCTCAAGGGCGAAGCCCCGATCTGGAAGACGGTGCCGATGGTGGTGCTGGTGAACGCCTACTCGGCGTCGGCCTCGGAAATCGTGGCAGGTGCACTGCAAGACTCGAAGCGTGCGCTGATCATGGGCAAGACGACGTTCGGCAAGGGTTCGGTGCAAACGGTGCGTCAGCTTTCGCCGGATACGGCACTGCGTCTGACCACGGCGTACTACTACACGCCGAGCGGCCGCTCGATCCAGTCGATCGGTATCAAGCCGGACGTGCCGGTCGATCAGAATCCGAAGGGTGACCCGGACGACGTGCTGGTAACGCGCGAAATCGATTACCAGAACCACCTGCACAACACGCAGACGCCGGACGAGCAGAAGGAAATCGACGCTCGCGAAACCCGCCGCCTGGAAGAGCTGCGCCGTCTCGAGGAAGAGAACGCCAAGAAGACGCCGGAAGAACGCAAGAAGGAAAGCCAGGAGCGTCTGCCGGATCTGGGCAGCGCCGATGACTTCATGCTCCAGCAGGCTGTGCATCAACTGAAGGGCGAACCGGTCCAGCGCACGAAGTCGCGTCTGGAAGCCAATGCCGGTCCGCTGCCGAAGGATGCCAAGGCAGCACCGGCCGCCGCCCCGGCTGCCGGCGCCAAGACCGATCCGAAGACGGATACGGTCGTGCCCGCCAAGCCGACGGACAAGAAGTAAGCATCCGCCTTACACTACGAACCGTGCCCGCGAAAGCCGGCACGGTTTTTTTATTGCCGCGCGGGCGTCATCCCGCCGCTTCGTCCACCGACGGCCGCACTCCCCCTACCGTGGCCAAAAGGCTTCTCCGTTTTGCGATGAACGACGATCAGCTGTTGCGTTACTCCCGCCATATCCTGCTCGATGAAATCGGTATCGAGGGCCAGGAGCGCCTGCTGGCCGCCCACGCGGTGATCGTGGGCGCCGGTGGTCTGGGCTCGCCTGCCGCGCTTTATCTGGCGGCCTCGGGCATCGGGCGCATTACCTTGATCGACGACGACGATGTCGATCTCACCAACCTGCAACGCCAGATCCTGCACGACACCCACAGCGTGGGTCATCCGAAGGTGATCTCGGGCCGCAATCGCATCGCTCAGATCAATCCGGGTGTGGTGGTGGACGTCGTCAACGAGCGTGTGGACGAAGTTCGCCTCACCGCGCTGGCGAAGACGGCGAGCGTGGTACTCGACGGCTCCGACAACTTCGTCACGCGCCATGCGGTCAATCGCGCGTGCGTGGCGGCCAAGGTGCCGTTGGTCTCGGGCGCCGCGCTGCGCTTCGATGGCCAGATCAGCGTGTTCGACGTGCGCAACGACACGTCACCCTGCTACGAATGCATCTTCCCCGCCGACGAGCCGTTCCCCGAGCAAGCCTGCGCCACCATGGGCGTGCTGGCGCCGCTCGTGGGCATCATCGGCAGCATGCAGGCTGCCGAGGCGATCAAGGTCATCACGGGTGTCGGTGTGCCGCTGGTGGGCCGTCTGCTGATGCTCGACAGCCGCAAGATGAGTTGGCACACGATGCACTGCGCGCGCAATCCTGAATGCAAGGTCTGCGGACAGCGTCACTGAACGGCACCTATTTTTTTGTGCCGATTCCGAGAGTTCACGCGCGAAGCTGACCGGATATAAAAAATGCGGGCACCCCGTTACCGGGGGCCCGCATTTTTTTGACGGATCGAAAAACTACGCGACCGCGAGACGCGCCAGTGCCGCCTGCATTTCCTCGGGCTCCGTTGCCGCTAACAGTTCCTGCACCGGCCGCTCGAGATCGGGCAGATGCGCGCGCAGGATCTCCTGCTTGACCTGAAGCAACTGGCTCGGATGCATCGAGAACTCGCGCAAGCCCATGCCCAGCAGCAGGCGTGTTGCCGTCGGATCGCCGGCCATCTCACCGCACACGGCGACTGGCACGCCATACGCATGTGCCTCGCGGATCGTCATGGCAATCAGGCGCAGCACGGCCGGATGCAGCGGATCGTAGAGATGGGCCACCGCGTTGTCGGCCCGGTCGATCGCCAGCGTGTACTGAATCAGATCGTTCGTGCCGATCGACAGGAAGTCGAGCCGCTTGAGGAACATCGGCACCGTGAGCGCGGCGGCGGGCACTTCGATCATCGCGCCGAGTTTCACGCCCGGATCGTAAAGCAGGCCGGCCGCATCGAGCTGTGCCTTGGCTTCGCGCACGAGTTCGAGCGTCTGGTCGATCTCTTGCGCGTGCGCGAGCATCGGGAACAGGATTCGCACCTGACCGAACGACGACGCGCGCAAAATCGCCCGCAACTGCGTGAGAAACATGCGCGGCTCGGACAAGCTCCATCGAATGGCACGCAAGCCCAGCGCCGGGTTCGACGCGGTCTCGTACGACTCGTGGCTGTCGAGCGGCTTATCGGCCCCGACGTCGATGGTGCGAATCGTGAGCGGCAGCCCCTTCATCGACTCGACCGCGCGTTTATACGCCTCGAACTGTTCCTCCTCTTCCGGCGCCTCTTCCATATTCATGAAGAGGAATTCCGTGCGGAAGAGCCCCACGCCGACGGCGCCAGCGGCCACCGCTGTCTTCGCGTCTTCCGGCAGCTCGATGTTGGCGAGCAGCTCAATGGGCGTGCCGTCGATGGTCTGTGCCGGCGAGTGCTTGAGCCGTTGCAACCGGCGGTCTTCGAGCGCGCGCTCGCTTTGCCGGTAGCTGTACTCTTCGAGCACGATGGGTGCCGGATCGACGATCACGATGCCGTGGTCGCCGTCGATGATGATGATGTCGTCCTGCTTGATCAGCAGGCTGGCCTGCGCCACGCCGACCGATGCCGGAATGCCCAGACTGCGCGCGACAATCGCCGTGTGCGAGGTCTTGCCGCCCAGGTCGGTGACAAAGCCCTTGAACGTCTGCGACTTGAACTGAAGCATGTCGGCGGGGGCGATATCGCGCGCCACGACGATCATGTCGTCGCGCGGCGTCTCGGCCACCACGTGCCGGATGCCGGGCGCCCCGGCGAGTGCCTTGAGCACACGCTCGGTCACTTGTTCGATATCGGCACGCCGTTCACGCAGATACTCGTCTTCGATGTCTTCGAAGCGGGCAACGAGCACTTCCAGTTGCGTGGTCAGTGCCCACTCGGCGTTGTAACGGCGCTCGCGCACGAGCTTGATGACGGCGTCGACGAGCAGCGTGTCGTTAAGGATCAGGGAATGGACATCGAGAAACGCCCCCATCTCGCCCGGCGCATCGTCGGGGAGTTCAGCCTTGAGGGTATCGAGTTCTTGCTGGACGCTCGCCTGCGCTTTGCGAAAGCGCGCGATTTCGTCGTCGATCTGGGACGGATCGAGCAGATAGTGCGGGACATCGAGCGTTGCGGGCGCCAGAAGATAGGCGCGGCCGATCGCGATGCCACGCGAGACGGGAATGCCGTGCAGGGTGAAAGACAAGGAAGTCTCCCCAGTTCAAAGGCGGATGATTCGATCCTCCGGGCCGGTGCGGGCCCGATTCCGGCGTTTGGATGGCGCTTGGGCTGCCCCGTTGGCGACGCGCCTGCAAAGCGCCGCCGGACTCGCCGCTGGCCATAACAACGCGCTTACTCCCCTTCGCCGAACTTGCCCGCGATGAGGGCCAGGATCTCGTCCATGGCTTGTTGTTCGTCCGTACCTTCGGTCTCGACTTCCACTTTCGAGCCAATGCCGGCCGCCAGCATCATGACGCCCATGATGCTCTTCGCGTTGATTCGCCGACCGTTCCGGGTCAGCCAGACCTCACTCTGAAATTTCGCCGCCAGTTGCGTCAGCTTTGCGGATGCCCGGGCATGCAAGCCCAATTTATTTACGATCGTCGTTTCTTGTCGAAGCATGTTTCAGTGTGACGTAGAGTGTATGGCCGGCGCACCTGCGCCGACTTCCAGAATACCTTTAGATCCGCCTGCAAGCACCTTTTCAGCCAGCGTATCGAGCGGCACCGAGCGGTAGCAAACCGACTTGATGAGCATCGACAGGTTGACCCCCGCGAGCACCCGCACCTTCGGCCCGACCAGTTGCGCCGCGATGTTCGACGGCGTAGCGCCAAACAGGTCGGTGAGCACCAGCACGCCGTTTTCTTCGTGCAGTTGCGCGAGCCGTTCGCGGGCAACGCCGAGCAGCGCCGCCGTGTCCTGATCGGGAGCAACGTCGATCGCGCCGATGCGCGCCGGACAGCCGCCGTAAATATGTGAAACACACTCGCGAAGGGCTGTCGCGAGCGGTGCGTGGGCAATGATCAGAATTCCAGCCATGATGCTAGGCACGCCGAGCGCCGGGGATGTCCGGGGTACGAACACGACGACGAACGCAGGCCTGTCGATTTTGGGACTCTCATTTTAGCAGGCGCGCAAAATCCCCGTGTTTTCATCACGTTAGGGTCTGTACCGACGTGTCACAAAGCCGTGAGCACCGGCCGCAGACCCTTGCTGGCCTTAGATCGCGAGTTCCAGCGCGTCGATGAACATCTTCGGCACGTCGAATCCAGTCTGGTCCGTGATTTCCTGGAAGCACGTCGGACTGGTGACGTTCACTTCCGTGAGGTAATCCCCGATCACGTCGAGCCCCACGAGCAGCAGGCCACGTTGCCAGAGTGTCGGCGCCAGCGTTTCGGCAATCTGACGGTCACGTGCGGAAAGATCGCGCGCTTCGCCCAGACCGCCCGCCGCCAGGTTGCCGCGGACTTCATTGCCTTGCGGAATGCGCGCCAGCGAGTGCGGCACCACTTTGCCGCCAATCACCAGAATGCGTTTGTCGCCCAGCTTGATGTCGGGGATAAAACGCTGTGCCATCACCGAGCGGGCACCGTTCTCACCCAGCATCTCGATGACAGCGCCAAGATTGCGGCCATCCGGGCCAATGCGGAACACACCCGTGCCGCCCATGCCATCGAGCGGCTTGTAGATAGCGTCGCCATGTTCCGCGTGAAAGGCACGCAGCCGTGCGGCATCGCGCGTGACCAGCGTCGGCGTGACGAACTCGCCAAACTCGGCAATTGCGAGCTTCTCCGAGTGGTCGCGAATCGCACTGGGTTTATTGAATACGCGGGCACCGGCACGCTCCGCAATTTCGAGCAGCCACGTGGAGTTGATGTACTCCATGTCGAACGGCGGGTCCTTGCGCATGATCACGGCGTCGAAAGCCGTGAGCGCGGCCACGCGCGTATCGATGGTTTCGTACCAGCGCTCAGCATCACCGGTCAGGCGAATCTCCTGCACGCGTGCGTCCACGCTGTCGCCCTGCCACGCCATTTCGTGCGGCTCGCACGCAAAAATGCGGTGCCCGCGACGCGCGGCTTCGCGCATCATCGAGAACGTGGTGTCCTTGTAGATTTTGAAGTGGTCGAGCGGGTCGGCGATAAAGAGAATCTGCATCGATCGGCGGGGGTCTTGGAGGTTCGGATGCACACACCGCATGCTGCGGCGACAGGCGTCTATTCTAGCCGAGCCGCCGTTTTGCCGCTGCGCACCGATGCGTTTGAAACACCGCACCCCGGGCCGCCCAGACCCCGTAGCAAGGTAGCGTCCCGTACCGGGTCCAGCCGGGCGCGCATCGCCGACAGGTGCGTTTTAAGCGTCTGTACGCCAATGCCGCAAGCCTCGCGCGCCTGCGGGCGCGATTGGCCGGAAAGGAGCCGCATGGCGATTTCGCGCTGCACGGGCGTGAGCGGCGTGGCCCAAAGACGATGCAATAGCCGTATCGCCGGAGGCACGGCAAGGTGCAACGCGATGCGCACTCGCTCCGTGGGGCGTCCGTTCATGCTGCGCAGACGGGTCGCCTGAAGATGTAATGTGCCGCCCGGCAAGGCAACCTGTCGATTCGCGTGGCGTGCTGGGGATGCGGGAGACGCGGGAGGCACGAGAAACTCGGGAGACATGGAAGGTGCGGCCGCTTCCGGCAACGAGGTCAACTCGGCCGCCAGCGCGTGGCACTGCCGTACGACAAGACATGCGTCGGGCCAGACGTCGCCGGAAGCGCCTCGCCACACGCGCTGCATCAGGCCTAGCGCGGCGGAATCAGCCCACTCTGGCTGTCCGTGATGCCAGACGAGTGTGCCGCAGATATCGCGACAAAGCGGGTCGACGGAATCGTCACCGGCGTCCCGGCCGAATGCAGACACCGGGAAAACGGCCGTCCCGGCCTCGGGCCACGGCAAAACGGGACGCGTCGGCACTATCGCAAATTCCGCAGCGGCATGCTCAAACATCTGCACTTCATACGCACTAAAGCGCCGATGCGGCTTGTCGCGGGAAACCAGAATGCGCAGCGGGCCCGTGCGCTGCGGAAAGTCAGCCGGGTGAGCCACATCCACCGCATCCACGCCCATCTGGCCGGCCCGATACCTGAGCACGGGCATCAGACAAATATCCAGTACGTCGCCATCGCCCAGACACGCGTCGAGTTCCGAGGAGCGGGTGAGCGTCGGTGAGCGCTCAACGGCGGTATGCGCCGCACGATGCGGCAGGCGGATCCGACACGCATGACCACGAATCAGCTCACCGCCCGCCATTGAGAACCACGCATCGTCACCCGACGGCATCGCCCCACCGCTGGCGGCAAACCGCTCGCAGGCAGACACCGATGACTGCGGTGCGAACCAGTTCCCTGCGGTCGATCGCTGGGTATCGCCGTCGTGCCACAGCGCCGCCACGGCATCCGCCGATAGCAGCGTGCGTAACGTCTCGAGCCATATCGGCAGGTAATCGAGCGTGGATACCGGCAACTGGTGCAGTTGCCGAAGACAGGCGCGCAAATCCCCCTGTATTCCCATGTCACTCCCACGCCGAAGCATTCCGAGGAAAATTCTTAATCTGTCTGAATTCAGAGATACATCCCCCATTCGGGGGATGTTTGCCGCGTCGATCGCCCGCATCATCACGCCATTGCTCGACGCGAAAGCCCTTTCGAACAGCAGATCGGCGGCACGGTACAACGGATCAGCCACAAGCGGGACGAAGGGGGAAAAGCCAGCGACAGGGGAATACGCGAGGAGAGACAGGTTTGCGGGGGGGCCCGCCCAGGGAAGCCCCGATTTCCGGCCGCTGCATGAGGCAGCCGGTAAATGTGACGCCCGGCTAGTCGGGGGGCCAGCCGGGCGTCTTTTTATTTCCGCTTCCCGTTGCAGGAAGCGAAAAACGCCTCCGCCGCATGCAGACCATGCACCGGCAGAGCGCCTCAAATTCAGAAACTTCTCATTCGAACAGTGCGCACGCCTGACACTCGCAGAGGTCAGGCGGGCGATACGCGTGGCAACATCGCCTCGCCGATCAGTACGTTTCCGGGTCCGGATCCGTCCGTTCGAGCTCGATCGACGACGCCAGCAGCGCAAGACGCGCCACCACGCCATACATATAGAAGCGGTTCGGCGGTGCAGCGCCCGGCTTGGCGTGAACGTCCGGCAACGCGGTGTGTTCAAACGCCAGCGGCACGAAGTGCATGCCCGGTGCGTTCAGGTTCTCGTCGGTGCCACGCCCCGTGTGCACGCGGTAGAAGCCACCGACCACATAGCGGTCGATCATGTAGACCACCGGCTCGGCCACTGCCTCATTGATGCGCTCGAACGTGTAGACGCCCTCTTGCACGATCACGTCGTGCACTTCGAGACCGTCCTTGACCACGCTCATCTTGGTGCGTTCGCGGCGGTTCAGGTTTTTGATCTCGGCGGCGTCGTGCACCATCATCACACCCATGCCGTACGTCCCGGCATCGGCCTTGATCACGACAAACGGCTTCTCGGTGATGCCGTACTCGCGATACTTCTTGTTGATCTTCTTGAGCACCGCGTCGACCGTGTCGGCCAGCTTCTCCTCGCCCACGCGCTCATCGAAGTCGATGCCTTCGCACTTGGCGAAGTACGGATTGAGCATCCACTGATCGACGTCGATCATCTTGGCGAACTTCTTGACCACATCGTCGTACGCCGAGAAATGCTGGCTCTTGCGGCGTACGGCCCAGCCTGCGTGCAGCGGCGGCAGCAGATATTGCTCGTGCAACCCTTCGAGAATCGGCGGAATACCGGCCGAGAGGTCGTTGTTGAGCAGAATCGAACAGGGATCGAAATTCTTGAGGCCCAGCCGGCGCTGCGAGCGCTCCAGCGGCTCGATCACGACGTGTTGGCCGTCGGGCAGCTCGATCGTGGTCGGCTCGGTGATGTCATCCGAGAGGCTGCCAAGACGCACGTTCAGCCCCGCGTGACGCATGATCGTCGACAGCCGGGCGATGTTCTGAAGGTAGAACGAGTTGCGCGTGTGACGCTCAGGGATCAGCAGCAGGTTCTTGGCATCGGGACAAATCTTCTCGATGGCAGCCATGGCGGCCTGCACCGCGAGCGGCAGCACTTCAGGCGCCAGATTGTTGAAACCGCCCGGGAAGAGATTCGTATCGACAGGAGCGAGCTTGAAGCCGGCATTACGCAAGTCGACCGAACAGTAGAACGGCGGCGTGTGCTCCTGCCACTCCAGCCGGAACCAGCGCTCGATGGCGGGCGTCGCATCGAGAATCTTCTTTTCCAGGTCGAGCAGGGGGCCTTTCAGGGCCGTGACGAGATGCGGAACCATGCTTCTCTCATATCCAGATGGAATATCGATTGTAGAGCAAACGCCTGGCATTCCCGCCGTTCGCCATGCCCCGTGAAGGGGCACCGCGCTTTGGGGGGATGGCGGAGCGATGCCGCGATGAGAAAAGATGGGGGCAGATTCGATAAACGCAAGCGCCGGTAGCGGGGCAATCGTCCGGACAATCGTCCGGACAATCGGCGGCGCATAAAAAAACGGGCACCCGAGGGGTGCCCGCACAATACCGGGCCGGCTGTCCGACCGGCGCCAGTAACTCCTCTCTTGCTCGTCTATCAGTTGTGATAGGCGGATTCGCCATGCGAGGTGATGTCCAGACCCTCGCGTTCTTCGTCTTCCGGCACCCGCAGGCCCAGCACGATATCGGCAATCTTGAAGGCGATGAACGCCACCACGCCCGACCACACCAGCGTGGTCAGCACGCCTTGGAACTGAATCCAGACCTGACCGGCGATCGAGTAATCCGGGGCAACCTTATTGGCCACGTAGTCATAGATGCCCGTACCGCCCAGCGACGGCGCCGCAAACACGCCCGTCAGAATGGCGCCGAGCATACCGCCCACGCCGTGCACGCCGAACACGTCGAGTGCGTCGTCGGCCTTGAGCAGGCGCTTCAGACCGTTCACGCCCCACAGGCAGACGAAACCGGCGATCAGGCCGAGCACGATCGAGCCCATCGGGCCGACGAAGCCTGCTGCCGGCGTCACCGCCACCAGACCGGCCACCGCACCCGAAGCACCGCCGAGCATCGACGGCTTGCCCTTGCCGATCCACTCACCTGCCGTCCACGACAGCGTGGCGGCCGCCGTTGCCAGCAGCGTGTTCACGAAGGCCAGTGCCGCGCCACCGTTGGCTTCCAGACCCGAACCGGCGTTGAAGCCGAACCAGCCGAACCACAGCAGCGACGCGCCGATCATCGTCATGGTGAGCGAGTGCGGCTTGAAAGCTTCCTTGCCGAAGCCCACGCGCTTGCCGACCATGTACGAGCCGACCAGACCCGCGATAGCGGCGTTGATGTGCACCACCGTGCCGCCTGCGTAGTCGAGCGCACCCTTCTGGAACAGCCAGCCTGCGTGCGCCGTTGCGGCGTCGGCGGCAGCCTGATCGGTGAAGGCGTCCGGGCCCGGCCAGAACCACACCATGTGAGCCATCGGCAGGTACGAGAACGTGAACCAGATCACGGTGAAGAGCAGCACGGCCGAGAACTTGGCGCGTTCGGCGAAGGCACCGACGATCAGCGCACAGGTAATGGCGGCAAATGCTGCCTGGAACGCCATGTAGGCGTACTCCGGCACATTCACGCCCTTGGTGAAGGTCGCAGCCACCGAATCCGGCGTCATGCCCTTCAGGAACAGCCGGTCAAAGCCGCCGAAGAATGGCCCGCCCTCGGTGAACGCGATGCTGTAGCCGTAAATCGACCAGAGCACGACGACCAGCGAAAAGATGATGAAACACTGCATCAGCACCGACAGCATGTTCTTCGAGCGGACCAGACCGCCGTAGAACAGGCCCAGACCGGGCAGCGTCATGAGAATCACGAACGCCGTGCAGGTGAGCAGCCAGGCCGTGTCGCCCTTGTTCGGGGGCACGGGTGTCGGCTCAGCGGCAGGCGCAGCCGGTGCGGGAGTTGCCGCCGCTGCCGGCGCGGGTGCGGCGGCAGGGGTAGCGGGGGTTGCCGCCGCAGCAGGTGCGGCAGCGGGTGTAGCGGTTTGCGAAGCGGCGGCAGGCGCCGAAGCGTCTTGGGCGAGGGCGACGGACGAACCGAGGCCGGCGGCACCGACGACACCCATAAAGGCGCCGGCGAGCAAGAGTTTGGCAAGCAGTTTTTTCATGATTGTTGTCTCTTTTGTAGGACCTTACAGCGCGTCTTCGCCGGTCTCTCCCGTACGGATGCGGACCACGTGTTCGACGTTGGACACGAAGATCTTGCCGTCACCGATCTTGCCGGTTCGGGCAGCCTGTTCGATAGCATCGATGGCCTGATCGAGCAGGGCATCGCCGATTACCGCCTCGATCTTCACCTTCGGAAGAAAGTCGACGACGTACTCTGCGCCACGGTACAGCTCGGTGTGGCCTTTTTGGCGGCCGAAGCCTTTGACTTCGGTGACCGTGATACCCGCCACGCCAATGTTCGAGAGGGCTTCACGCACCTCGTCGAGCTTGAAGGGTTTCACAATTGCGGTAATCAGCTTCATGATGAGTCGCTCCTTAGAATGTCTTCGACACGCTTACGACGACAGTGGCCTTGGAAAGCACTTTGCCCGAGTTTGCGGCGGTGTAGTACTGCTCTTTGGCGTTGGTGTCGACATAGGCGACCGACACGGAGAAGTTCTTGCCGAGGTCTTTCGACAGGCCGATCTTCCAGTCGGTATAGCTTGCCGCGCTGAAGTTATGCACCCACTGATGGCCCACGTGACCGACGGCCGAAATGCCCCAGAAGCCGGTGTCATACGTCCCCGTCAGGTCGAGGTAGCCGCTCCCCGAGGTGTCCTCGCCGTTGGGGCCCACAAGGCCGAACAGGCGCGTGAGGGCATGTGAATACTTCAGCGTGATGGTTTTCCAGCCCACTGCCGCGTACAGCTCGAACGTGTGCGGACGCGGGTAGAAGGTGCCGGACGGATACGTGCCCGGGTAGTAGTACTGGAGGCCACCGACATCGATGGTCCAGTCGGGAATGATTTCCTTCTTCCAGCCGCCGTAGAAGTCCATCTCGATCGGTGCGCTGACCGCCGAGTTGCCATCCGAGATCCAGCTGATGTTTGACGCCCACACACCGGCGTACAGCCCGGATTCGTGTGCGAGGTCAAAGCCGCCCTGAACTGCCGGACGCTTGCCCGTTTGCGAAATGCCGCGGAATCGGTAGTCCGAGAACAGACCGATGTTCGCGGTCACCGTCAGCGGTTCAGCGGCCGCATCAGCAGCGGCCGGTGCGGCAGCCGGCGCTGCCGCGGGTGCGCTGCCATCGGCGGCGGCCTGCGCGTAAGCGCCAGCCGTCAATGCCATTGCACCAAAGAACACACAGCCAGCCATCGCAGTCGACACTTTATTCATCACTTTCCCCTAAGTTGAAATCATTCGTCTTGGTACAGCGTGCGGCAGGTTCCGGGAACAGGTAGAGCAACTCCCGTGCCAGCTCCTGCGTTTAGGTACGCTGCGTCGCGCAAGATACGGATTCCGGGATAAAAAATTGGCAAAATTGCGGGGAGCGTTAGGCCGCCTGAGATGGGCGGCAGCCCCGCCCCATCCCGGGCAGGGGTCGGCTGGGCGGGCCTGGGCGCTGGCTGGACGCAGAAAACGGTGATAGAGTTGCGCCAACGTTGACGGCCCTGTGCCCGTGCACCACGTTGCAACGGCGAGACGGCCGGACGACTGGCGCGAAGCACACTGTCGGTGCAAGCACCACGTTGGTGCGGGGAAATGATGAGAGGAAGGCTTATGAAACCGAACGAGATCCTGCAAGACATGCAAGCCAAGGTGAGCGAAATGCTCAAGCAATCGCCCGCCAAGGATATCGAGCGCAACGTCAAAAGCCTGCTGAACCAGGGGTTCACGCGCCTCGATCTGGTGACGCGCGAGGAGTTCGACGTGCAGGCGCAGGTGCTGGCCCGTACGCGCGAGAAGCTCGAAGCGCTGGAAAAGCGCGTCGCGGCGCTCGAAAGTCTGCGCAACGAAGCGCAGGACTAAGAGATTCAGATAGGGGCGCTGCGGCGCCCCTTGTGATTTCTGGCGATGGGCCGTCCGCCCAAGCCATCTTCATCGCGGAACATTCTCCGATTCCGCTGCTATTGCGCTTCTATTCTGCTTCTGCCCTCGGACGTCTCCGAGCGGCAGGCGGCACTCGCCGTAAATCCCTCGCTTGCATTCCGAAATATCCCCCTCGACGCGCCTTTGACGCGATAAGGCATTGCGATGCACCGTTGCCGTCGGTGACTATCGACAACGGTCCATTGCGCAAAGGGGATGTCATGTCATTGGCAGTTGTCAGCAGTCGCGCGCTTACCGGCATGGCGGCGCACCCCGTCACGGTCGAGGTGCATCTGGCAAATGGGTTGCCGGGCCTGTCGCTGGTCGGGTTGCCCGATACCGAGGTGAAAGAAAGCCGTGAGCGTGTGCGCTGCGCACTTCAGAACAGCCGCTTCGAATTTCCCGCCCGACGCATCACCATCAATCTCGCTCCGGCGGATTTGCCGAAGGCGTCGGGCTGTTTCGATTTGCCGATTGCCCTCGGCATTCTCGCGGCGAGCGGGCAGTTGCCTGAGGCGGGGTTGCGCACGCACGAGTTTGCGGGAGAGTTGTCGCTTACGGGGAACTGCGGCCCATTCGCGGCGGACTGGCGATGGCCAGCGCCGTCGCGGCATCGCCCGGAGAACGGGCACTTGTCCTGCCGGCGGCCAACGCGCAAGAGGCAGCACTCGTGGAAACCGCGACGGTGTACGGCGCACGCACGTTGCTCGATGTGTGTGCGCATCTGGCAGAAGGGGAAATGGCGGTGCGGCTCACGCAGGCGCGGGTGCGGGCGATGCCGAATGCTGGGAGCGGCGGGGTATCCGAAACAACGCAGGCCGAGTTACCCAACAAGGCCGGACGTCACGGCGGAGCCGATGGGGGACATCAAGACCTGCCCGACGTAAGCGACATCAAAGGTCAGGACCACGCCAAGCGCGCGCTCGAAGTGGCTGCGGCGGGCGGACATCATCTGTTGCTACATGGACCACCGGGCACCGGGAAGTCGATGCTGGCGATGCGGCTCACTACACTGTTGCCGCCGTTGAGTGCGGCCGAAGCGGTGGAAGTTGCCACGCTCGCGAGCTTGAGTGCGACCGGTTTCGACGTCGACCGTTGGGGTGTACGACCGTTTCGGGCACCACATCACACGGCATCGGCAGCAGCGCTTGTGGGCGGCGGATGTCATTTCTCGAAATTAATGCGACTCAGTCGAAATAAATGCGACGAGCAGCAACTCCCTTAACCGATGCAGAACGACGTTTTTCAAGGCCTTCCGTTGCGAGCAGTCGCCTCGACTTTTGAGTCAAAAAACGAAAACCGACCATGATTTATTTTTTGATGCATGGAAGATTTTGTATTTATCGCAATAAAACTATTGGTTCCCTAGCCCTTGACGACCAATGGCCGTCGCCCCGAAGCTAACGATCAAAACAGCGGGGTGCCATTCCTAATCTGGACAATTCCCCCACGCCCCCGCAGTGCAGCCGTCCGACATCACCTCGCATGCGGCCGAACCGGGTACCGACGGAGTGAGCCGGCACCGACGTGGCACAGGAGGCGCTCCAAATCATCGGCTCCCGTTATACCTATCAACGTCCATGCTGTAACAAACAGCATCAAGTCCACGCAATATGTCTGCCGCCTCGCTCTCCGGAAGCATAATGTAGCGCCCCAGATTCGGGTTCAGTTCGACAAAGCGAACAGTGCCGTCACTGCCGAATAGTCGGGACAAGTAGAACCACAGATCCCGTAGAGCCTCATACGGTGTGACCCGTAAAAATCGTATGACTGTGCGAGCTTTCGCCGTCGTGCTAAAGGTCCGATCGATTGCAACTTGGATGGCCTGGTCGCGGCCCTCGTGTAGCTCGAACTCCCGGTCAAAGTGGGAAAAAAAGATTCCCATCGTATCGTCGAACCGAACGAGCGGATTGCAGGAAACTCGCTCCACGCCCTCGACGGTCGCGTAATGCCATGCGTTGAATTCCAAGACAGCGTCTAGCACCAACTCCTCCGAGCCCGTTAGGACGGGACGTTCGGAAAACATGCAGAAGGGTGTTGGGTACCCCATCGACAGCGTGACTCGCTGCTTCTTCGTTTGGGCCAGATACGTGATCAAAGGGTCCAGACAACCGGGACGCCAACGCGCACTAGACATGACCTCCAGAGCTATCGCACTGGTAGCGGCGAGCGCGCCTAGCTCGCCGAGCTGCTGACGATCCGCGTGCTCCAAGGCACGATGGAATCCCGCCAGAGCATTGGCGACATCTCCTTGCGCCAAGGCAAATCGCGCGCGGGTGACGTGTGCGTATGGCTTCAGTATCGCGTAGTCTGCGTGGTTCTCGAACGCCATGCTGGCCGACGCAAACGCGTCGGAGCTCACTCTCCTTCCGCATAAGAGCGCCCAAAGTTTATCGAGGGGTTCGCATTCACCTGGCGCGATTTCTTCGACGGCGTTCCAATGGCAATCGACCAATAGCTGGAAGGGCGAGCCCGCTCGGTCCGAATCCACGACATGGAACGGAGCCGATGACATCAATTCGTCGAACAATTGCAAATGGGTCCGCACAAAGCGGCCCCCTTCCGGATCCTTGGCAGGGTCCTGCAATACGTCGTAGTAGTAGTGAACCCAGCCGAAGAACTGCGCGGGATTTCCGGGCGCTTTCCGCTGTAGCCGACTTAGGAAACGCTTGACGGCAATGCCCGCGATATACGCAGCGCGCGCCTTGGAGACCACTCTCGTTACCAGCGCGGCATCGATCTGGGGACGCAGCTCATCGCCAAGCGCCTCTAGCTCCTGATTAATAGTGGTCAGCTTCTTGTCCGATCGGGCATCAAGCTTGTTCAACGCGTTGCGGAAATCGGCCGTTGAGACTTCGCCATCTAGCGGCAGTTGAGCTCTCACCGCTTGCTTCACGCGACTTACGACGTCGTAGTCTTCGCTCCCGAATCGCGGAAGCTGACCCAAAATGTGAAACAGCGGCGAAGACGGTTCGTACCAGTCCTTTCCTCGCCAAAGCAGCACCGCGACCTGCGGAAAAACCCATCCCGTCAGGAAGTGTCCGAGCCCAAATAAATGGCTACTCCTGGTGAAGAGAGACCTTCCCCGCAGGTGCGACAACATCCCTTCGTACTGGCGAAGGCAGACGTCCAATCTTGTGGCCAACCCTGGCACGTCACCCGCCAGCAGTTTCACCAGTTCATCGGCCAATCCGCGATTTTCTGGGTGGGAAGTTTTAGTTGCGTAACGAGCCTGCTTGACGATCCAAGACCGCGCCGTCGACAACTTTCGGGAGGGCGAGTCCGCCAGCCCAACTCCAACGGTCAGTTCCTCAATCAGCTCTGCGTATGTCGGGATGGTTGCGAATCTGCTATCTGGCGGCGCATTCATCGCCTCTTGTCCTTTCCGGTTCTCGAAAAAAGCCCGGCCAACTAGCATCAGCCTTCCCGAGTGGAACGGCGATTCGCTGCTTCACTCGGGATTTTTTCTGCATTTATCGACCGCGGGCGCGGGAATGGCCTTCGCCCATTTAACAACTGGAGTGAGAAGATGTCTGACATTTTATTCCCCTACGAAGCCGACGCCAATCCAAACACGTCGCAGACCGAGCAACTGAAGCAAGCCATCGCCGAGATTCAGGAAGCGGTGTCAGACTATCGATCATGTGCTGGCGATATCGACGACGAGTTCGAAAAAGCGAATGAACACCGACGGCTTAGTCTCGACGACCTGCCGTATGGCGAAGAGATGGTGCGTACGCAAGAGCTGCCTGCGAGCTTGCGTCACGCAGCTCGGTTGCTTGAACCGGGATTTGTTTCGATGGCCGCCTTCAACGAGGCACGCGCCATCGTGATCGAGGTACACGAGACGCTGGAAGATTGCACGCCGCTTCCGGCGGATACGCGCGATCCGGACTGATCGGTCAGCGGGCGATGCGGGGCGGACAATGCAAGACATCGTCTCCGTCACGGACAACACATTGACACTACCCTGAGAGGTTGCGTTGGCGTCGGAGGAGCAAAGTCACGGGATCGCACAGGTCGATAAAGCCATTGCGCAGATGGATCAGATGACCCAACAGAACGCAGCGCTTGTAGAAGAGTCGTCTGCAGCGACGCAACAACTCGCCCGTCAAGCAGAGGAAATGCAGCGTTCAGTGTCGGTTTTCATCGTCGCGTAATGGCGGTTCGCACATGCTCGCAAGCGATGGGATCCAGCGCTGCTGCGAGCATGTGCGCAAGCACTCGTCATCGAATAACGGCGGCGTCGCCGAAACTCTTCCATCGTTCGTTGGTAATTAGCGACGTCCTAACTACCTCGATTTTCTCTTTGCCGGCTGCCGTCCTAATCGCGTCTCGTGCCGACGGCATCAGTTCCTTAGCCAACCACGGGCTTAACGTAATGTGCTTGATGGACGGCACCGAAATTGGTACCGGCAACACGTCGAATTCTTTGTCCTTAGATCCTACAATCACTCGAAACTCCCTCTCAGGCTCATAGGGCCAGCGCTTGCTGAACGGCAGTTGTACGACTCGCAAGTCCTTTGCTTGCCCGATCTTCAAGTACTCAACACGATCGGCCTTGCAGCCATCCACTTTGGCAAGATCCTCGAGCAACATTGTCTTGTCGAAATGAATGCACACACCCGCAGTTCCGTGCGAGAAGACACGCCAGTGGTGATAGGTCTCACTCGCCATGGAAAAGCACAAGGCGACGAGCGACGTCAAACCTTGACTCTCTTTGTACAGATTCATGAAGTAGGCGTCGTTTTTTGTCATCCCAAGTTGCCGGGTTCAGGAGCGTCAATTTCCGGCGAGACAAGATATCCAAAGCCGAGGGGAGATCGGTGTACCTGCGAAGAAAGTCGCCACTTTCGTTAACCGTCATTGCCAATTCCTAGGGAGAAGCGTGGAATCTCGTCAAACACGAAGTTCGCTGTCGGTCAGCCCCGAAGCTTCCGACTGCATCGCCGCGTGAATTTCGTATGCCACGGCCGCATCGTCCAGATATCCGCTGATGCCGTGACAATTTTCCGTGTGATTGACGATCTCCCCGCAGTTCTTGATCTGAGGGGTCACCGGCCAGGTCGCCGAGTCGAGTGGAAACAGCGAGACAATATCGCGCGCGTCATAGGCGTTGAACCAACTTTTCACCCCGGCAGGATGTTCAAGTGCCGGCGGCAGCAGCAGCTTGCGAATTGTGGCCAATCCCAACGGCGAGCCGATCGTGACGAATTTGACAACGTTCGATTGCGTACCCAGCGCGCGCAAAACACGGTACGCGACAACCGAACCCAGCGAATGGCCAACCACAATGCATGGGTGGTCGTTGATTGCCTCACGAACGATTACATTAACCTGACGCTGTACGGCCTCGACGCTGAGATAGACCACGACGTCCTCGGTCAGCTGTGACAATAGCGCCTGCCCGAAGAATGAGTCGTCCGCCAATCGCGCCAACGCCAGCACCGGCGAAGAATTCTGGATGCCCTTGGGCACTACCTCGTCATCAGGCAATTCAATGCGCTCCTGGCCGAGAAACTCTCTCATCACCTCGGCCTGCGCTTGTGCGATTTTTTCAATGAGGGCCGAACCGGCCCCGTTGCTGCCCTTGGTGATAATTTCCGGTGGTGGTTTGCGCAGCTCCGCAACAAGGCCCGCGAGTACATCACCGTAATAGGGAAACACCACCTCTACGTCAGCTGAAGAAATCGGGGCCAGATTGTTCTTCGCCAATCCGTAATTCAATGACCGAATCCAAGTCTCGCAAAGCTGCTCCGGATTCTTGCCTTGTTGATCTCGTCCGTGAACCATGACCAGGCGCATATCACTCTGTCCTTACGAAGAACTGCTCAACTTCATCCATGCCCTCTCTGCGAAATGTCGTCCATAGCGAGGGAAGCAGATACTGCTGCGCAACGCGCAGAACGTGGGGGAGATTGCGTTCAAACCGGCCCCACATCATCCATCCCTGAGTCAACATGGGCATCCCGAGACCGTCGCTTGGGAACTCCTCGTCCGACTGCTGGGCAGCGAGCATCGCGATGTCAAATGGAAGAAATCCCAAACTCGAGCGCACCTCGTCGGCCAGAGTCTTGAGCATGTCGTGACGGCCCGATCGAGCATATGCGTACCCTGCGTGAATCGCGATGAGCGGGTCATGCTGGATCAGCGTGAGCCAACGTCGCTCGTCGACACCAAGTACCTCCGCCGTGCTCAGCATGCCAGCGCGCGCCTGCAACGAAAGCCGCGCCAGTTGCGGAGCCACATCCCGTCGCTCAGGCAATCGACGCGCGTTGGCATGCCGAGCCGCAATGACGCTATAGTGAATTGACGCAACCGCGCCATTTTTCATCGCGACCGAAGCAAGGTAACCAGGCAGCAATGGAAGCAGGATGCCGACGCCCGATTCAAAGCGAACGGCGATGGAATTGACGCGCCGCTTCTGGGTTGGGTCCACCGTCTGAAGGTGGCTCCATGCGCCGCCGGGCAGGCGATGAACCGGCGAGATGGCCCCCGACTCGCAGGTCGCCCTAACGACTCTCTCGCCACGAACGAGAATGCTGGCCGTTTGCGGACCGAAAGCGGCGGATTTCTGACTCGACTCGAACCCCATACTGCCGGGTGTGGACAGGGCCAAGACTTTGCCAGTCGGGTGCGCGAACTGGCGGCCGCTGGCATTGGTGCGCCTTGAAGCTCTCGAGGGAACAAGCCTCCTGGGCCGCGCTTCGTCTGGCCCAACGGATACTGGCGGCGCAAAACATGGTGGTGCCGTCATCGCCGTCTCGGCCGGGGCGTTAGCGGCGTGAAATTTGGACAGGTATTTTGTGGGCCCTGACTCCACGCGGATGTCGGGCTTCTGCTGCAGGTGCAATGAGATCAGCGCAGAATTCGTGGGGACGGTAGAGGTCAGCCACGCCTTCAACGGGCGGCTATGGACAACTTGCACGTCCTCGCCTGCATGCGTTTGCGCCTCGATTACGTCGGGCACTTTCCCATCCAACGCGTCCAGCAGGCACTGCGTCAGCAACCCTTGGTGCCTTGCGCTAGCGATAGAGGGCGGAAGTTCGAGCGCAACGTCGCCAGGGAGCGTCGCGTAGAACACGTCAACCTCAGGGCAGGCTCCGTATGATCGGGGCGGAAAAATCACGCCTCCACTCAAACTCAATGCTGGCGTGGAGGCCGGCTTCGATCGGCATGCGTCCGAAATAAGCACGACGTGCTCAATCGAGGTCGATCGCGCATTCCATATGGAACCACACACATTGACGGCTTCATTGGGGTTCGACGGTGCACCGGACAGGAGCCAATACTCACAATCGGGCGACGTGAGCACACCGTGCCCGGAAAAATAAACGACGATCTGGGAGTAAGTTCCGCACTCAACAAACGCATCAATCGCCTCGTAGACGTCTGCGATGCGGACCATAGATTTTTCATCAGTCAGCAAGACACACGCGAAGCCTTGCTTCTCTCCCCAGTCGCACATCAAACGGGCATCAGATGCCGCTCCCTTGAGGTAATGCAGCCCTCCGGTGGCTTGCCCCACGCCGATCGCAACCAAAGCCTTGGCCATAAATTTCCCCGTTCTACTTGTTTTTTGTATTTGTCGTCGTGATGAATCACGGCTGGGATACGAGATCCTCATCAGCCGCCAAAGCAGAGGCTACAGCCTCGTCAAACATGAGGTCGAAATGCGCAAGGAACGTCTCAATGAGATGGCCGTGGTAGTAGGCATACACGGTTGTCGAAATTTCATTGCCCTTGGGCCTGATCAAGGAGAACGTCAAATGCCCCGCGCTCACGATAGGCCGAAACCAAGCCTTTCGGCTCCAGTCTGCCGCCCGATGCGTGAAGTGCTTCCCGTCGGAATGCATCTGCCACGTCGTGATTTTTCCTTTGGGCTCAGATTGTGAAATGTGTAACTTAAACGCGCTCAGAAGCGCTGACGGATCGTCGCAGCTGAATTTGACGGACATGTCCGAACTCCCGCTCCGCTCTCAGGCGGATGATGTTGTATCGGGCGCGCCCGCGCCCAGGGCCCCGCACGGTACAAAATAAGCGTCTCGCGGGAAATTTATAACATTTTGCGGAATTTTGATGCAAAAATCCATCTTAAAATACATCAAAGCGGGAAATTCGATTGATTTTTCGATCATCAAGCCACAAAATACGGGAAAATCCCACCGGACGCATCATGGAGCACTTCTCGATCATCCACGCCATTTGCCGCGTGGCTCTTATTTCGCCGAGCGAGGCACTGACACACCAGGTTGAACGCCTGGCACACGCGCTCACCGAGGCCGGCGACGCAAAGTCAGGGCAGCAGATCAAGTTGTTGCTGCGAAGCGCCGCACGTGCGCAGGACATGGCACCCCGCCGACTGGTCCCCTCGCGAGCCGCTCCGTCGCTACCTGGAGAGGCACTGCTGCCCACGACCATCCTGCCAGCCGATCGCGAATCGGGCATAAGGCTGGTGGAAGCCGTCTTCCCGGACGCCACGACGCTTGCTCGGCCGTTCTTCCCGCCGCACCTCGATCGCGCAGTGCAAATGCTGCTCGACGAATGGCGTCATGTGGCTGAGATTCGAAAGGTGGCCGAAGAGCCGACGACGTCATGCCTGCTGACCGGCGCGCCCGGCACCGGCAAGACCTCGCTCGCGCTGTGGCTCGCACAGCAACTCGGCATGCCGGTGCTCGTCGCTCGCGTCGACGCCATGATGTCGTCCTTCCTCGGCACGACGTCGCGCAACATCGCGCAGGTGTTTGCATTTGCAAATCGCTTCCGCTGCGTGTTGCTTATCGATGAACTCGATTCACTCGCCAAGGTTCGCGATGACCCCAACGAAGTGGGAGAAATCAAACGTGTAGTCAACGCGCTCCTACAAAACATGGACATGCGCGTGCCGATCGGCATTACGTTGGGCATCACCAACCACCCCCAATTGCTGGATCCAGCCGTCTGGCGTCGCTTTGCCGTACAGATCGAAGTCCCGCTGCCGTCGCAAGAAGTGCGCGAGTCCATCGTCCGACGCACCCTTGAGCCCGTTGAAATGACACCGGTGGTTGTGTCACTCATCGCCGCCCTGATGGACGGCGGGGCCGGTTCGGAAGTCCGATCGGTCACCGTACTCTTCAAGAAGCGCAACGCCATGGCCACGGAACCAACCCCGGTCACTGACGTCCTGCGGGAAATCACTGCGCTCAACAGCGGCCGCTTGTCCCCAGAGGTCAAGGCCATCCTGAGGCACGACGATCCTGAATTGGCGCGATGGATTCGCAAGACGCTGGGCAATCGCATCAATTTAAACGAGCTGGGGAGCTTGTTCGATAAGAGCAAATCGACAGTTGCAAGGTGGTTGGAGGAAACCGATAACCGGGAGGCCTGATGGAAAACAACTATAGCCCCATTCAAGTGGTACTTGATGTGCGGCGATTTCAAGATGAGCGCATCCGCGAACCCGGCGGTAGCAACCGGGAGTTCTTCGCAGGAGACGACGAAGGTTTCAAAGCTCACAAGCAGCGCATACGCCAGTCGTTCCAGAACGTCCAGACTGCGCTGACAGCAAGCAGCGCGAAGTCTGCGGTCGGCTTCTTGAGAGTCCGCATGCGCGAAAATGCGCTCGCCAAATCTCATCACCCCATCAAGAGCATTTTCCATCCCACCGTTGCACCCACGGTGGGCTCGAGCGACGTCGGCGAGCTCATCATCCAGGTGAGTCATATGGTTCTTGAGCGGGCGATGGAGGAATCGGCGAAGGCCGAGGAAGTCCTTGAGTACAAACCGAGCAAGAAGAAGCCCGGCGAATTTGAACCGAATCCCAGCCGTATGCGCTCGGAAATCGGCGCCATCGAATCAGTCAGCCTATGGGCACCGGCCGACCGTCGCAGCTTCGATATTAACGATGCACTGGAGTGGTTCACCGAACGCGCGGTGTCGCGCGGCTATCGGGTAGATCTCTTCGACCCACTTCCCCCCAGTCAGCGCCGAGCGAAGTTCGAGTTTTCCGAATCGCCGAATCTGATTTCGCATCTTCAGCAAACGATCGATGAGGAGCTCGACTGCGGCTACGTGGCGACGGTATTTCGTCCAGACCCAAAATCGATGAGCCGCCTGTACATCTGGCTTTTCGACACACCGTCGATTCGCCATATTGTGCATCCAGCGCATCTGAGCACTGTACTTGAAAAAACTGGCGAACCCACGCTCGCCGCGGACGCACACCGCCGGTTGATCTCGATCCTGGAGGAGCACCCCACAGTTCGTCGGATCAGTCTGCCGACGCAACTGCGATCCGACAGCGCATCCGCACGAGATAGCGCAGCGTCCACAAGAGTCCGGCACCGCTTCAGTCTGCCTGCCGAAGGGGCCGAATATCCCATCGTGGGCCTCATCGACGGCGGACTGAACGCGCTTCCTGACGCTTGGGTGAAGCATTCGAGCACATTTGTGGCGCCGGCTCACACCGATCAATCGCATGGCACCGAGATTGGCTCACTCCTCGTTGATGGTCAATCAATCAACGGGCCGACCGTTTGCCCAGAACCCGACGGTTGCTGGATTGCCGACCTTGCCATCATTCCGCGGGAAGACAAGTACTACACGTACTATCCATCGGATCTGCATTTGATTACCCAGATCGAACTTGAGGTGCAAGACGCAAAAGCAGCGGTGGGGGCTCGCATCTTTAGTTTCAGCCACAATATCGAAGAGCCGCCAGGCGGAAGTCCCGTCTACACCGAGCTCTCGAACGGCCTGGACAGGATCGCGCGCGAGAACGACGTCATCTTCGTTGTCTCCGCAGGCAATGCCACAGCGGCGGCGGTTGGACGCGCTCGACGCGAGTGGGCTGCCGATAAGATTGCGGTTCTGACAAACCTGGCTTCTTGCTCTGGCGATCGCATTACCGCCCCCGCCGACTCCGTCCTCAATATTTCCGTGGGCGCCGTGAATCCTCCGGATGTACCTGGCGCCATTGCGGGAGCGCCGGCGCGCTATTCGCGCCGCGGCCCCGGCTTCATGCAGCTCGTCAAGCCGGACGTCGCGCATTACGGTGGGGTGTGTGACTCGACCAGCACGCACTCTGGACTTTCCACCGTCGGTGAGAATGGCCAACTGCAATCCGTGTTTGGGACCAGTTTCTCGGCGCCGTTGGTTGCGAAGGCGTTGGCTCGGTATGACCTGCTTACCCAGGGGGCGCTCCCCCGAGAAGCACTCGTTGCCCTGCTAATTCACGGAGCTCAAGCGCCGTCGTGCCTCGACGAATTCGATAAGGGTGACATCGTTCGAAATTTCGTCGGCTTCGGTTTGCCGACGGCGACGGACACCATGGTTGCCGGCTCACAGCATAGCGCCACGCTACTCTTTCACGACCGCATGATGCCGAAGAAGGATCTGTTCTTCGGATTCGATTGGCCCAAGAGTCTCGTGACCGATGGCAAATGTCGCGGGCACGCTGTGTTGACCTTGGTGTATGCGCCACCCATTTCCGACGCGTTCCAAACTGAATTAGTGCGGGTCAATCTTGACGCATCACTTCAGAGAATGGACCCGAAGACTGGCAGATTCAAAGCCCAGTGCGTGGACACGTTCTCGGATGGCACGACCTCCACTGGCGCCCGGGAGAAAGAGCTTATCGAAGACGGGCTTAAATGGGGCGTTGTGAAACAGTCGCAATTCACTTCACCAAGAGGATCGGGAAAAACATCCGACTGGCGAATCGCTTTGAAGTATCTGCTCAGATCGGATGAAGTATTCCCCGAGGAAGGCATTCCCTTTGCGATGATCCTCACCATTACTGATCCCGCTAGCGTGCAACCGGTTTATCAGGATATGAAGCTGACGCTCACCGCACGAGGAGTTTTCACTGGCGACATCAGGCAACCGAGTGGTCGGATTCAGTCTCGCGGCGGGCGTGCTTAAGAGACTTCTCGACGGGAAGCGTTTAGGAATAATCCCTCGGATTTCTACTAATTAACGGAAAATCGCTTGCTCAAGGGGGCGCATTGGTTTTACCATGCGCCCCTAAGGCATTGTGAGCCTTACATTTCCGGAGATTTGCGCGTGAGCCTATTTGCTACGACGTCTCGACGATCGCACCCGGCAGCTTATCTGAGACTTTTTCTGGGAACACTCGCCGACGAGAAGCGGGCCCAGTCACTAAGCCACGAGCTTAGACTCTACGTTTTCCATGCGGCTCAACACGCCGCATTATTCGTTAGCAATCCTGCTAAACGAGTGCCACGGGGTTGGCCTGAAGCGGTTAATTTAGCGCTTGAGATTCGCGACAACGGTCAACTGATTCATGAGATTCTAGAACTAAAATCAGAGAATGACTTCGCGCCAGAGCTCGCTCAGCGCCTGCTCAGAGAACTCCAGTCCGATTTTGCTGGACACAGTTCTGCAATTGTTGAGTGAGCGACTCAAGAAGCTATCCTATAGCGGGTTCTTTGCGACTGAACTTGATCAGTACGTGAACCAGCTCCGCGAGAGCGTCAAATTGCTTCAGCAGCAGCTAAGCGAGACGCCACTCGAAGCCCCCCTGTATACCGAGGTCATTGAGTCCATCTGGCGCGCGACGCAGTTCTTGACTGGCACCACGTCAAATCGCGTACCGTATGAGGTGACATTCTTGCTTCGCGCAGTGCTTCTCGACTGGGAGCATGGCGACACCATCGTCACCACCTCGCTGAATCAGTCCCCTGATTTTTACTGCGAGAGGGTCGGGGCGGCGCCCGGAGCGGTCGTGGAAGCGCTGGAAATCCCCGGCCTGTCTGTAAATGGTCATCTTGTGCAGATGGGGGTACCGGAAATCTTCCAGCACATGCCGCTACTGTGCACCCCGCTATATCACGAGGTGGGGCACTACATCGAAGAGCGGGAGGGCTTGATAGCCAGCCTGGTTGTCGGCCATCGAGAGGCGCTCATCAGCGCAATGCCCAGCCTGAAACAGTTTGGGCCAGCACAACACCAACATGTGCTGCTCAACTATGCGATTGAGCATTTCTGCGATCTCGTCGCGGCATCCTATGTCGGCGAATGTGTCAGCGACTACATCATTCAGTGGGATCATTCGACCGTCGCGAATCCCACGCACCCCGCAGCAAAAGACAGAGCCGCGGTCACTCGCGACTACTTAGCGGGCACGCCCAATGCTCTCGTCGATCTTCTCAAAACAGCCCTGTCTGAGTCTCATCTCAATACCCGGCTGGACGTAAAGTTTTCCCTGCCGGCACTCCAAGATTGCTTTTCCGACGTGAGGCCGGTCGTAGTTTCTTCAATCGCCGAACTGCACGGCATTTTGCCCGCGGCCGATGCGTTTCTGAAGCAACTTAGGAGCGATCCAGATTCATTTCATGGCACGAAAATCAGTCGCGTCGCGTCCAAACAATATGCTCATCTGATCAATGACCTGATCGAGAAGAGCATTCGAAACTACATGATTGCAAAGGCGTGGGATGAGTCTCTGGACAAGAAAGCAAATCCTTGAAGCGATGAACGGTAGTGAGGGCAATAACCCTCGGCTCCACATCACTCCGCTTTTGAGCGCCGAGCAGGTCGGCCAAGTATCCGTCGACGTTCGTCTGGGTTACGATTTTCTCGTCTCAGTCCTGAACCGTCAGCCTGCTATTCAGGTAAAGGGCGGCAACGCGCTCGCGCATAGCCCGCAAGGTCACTTTCAGGAAACGCGTCGCGAGATTGGTGATACGTTTGTGCTCTATCCCAACCAGTTGGTGCTGGGAACATCTATCGAGTATTTCGGCCTGCCGGATGACGCATATGCCGAAATCGCGCCGCGCAGCAGTTACTCGCGTTTGGGGCTGGCGGTGAGCGGCCTGATTCAACCCGGTTTTCGCGGCTGCGTGCCATTCGAGCTACTCAACCATGGCAACGTGCCCATCGAGTTGACCGTCGGCGCTCGCATCTGCCAAGTTCGCTTTCATCAGCTCGACGATCAGGCCGAATATCACGATGAGGCCAGCCATCGAAAGTACTTCGGGCAAGTCCGCCCATCAGTGTCAAAAGCCTCGGCGGATGAAGAGCTGACACTGCTCGCTCGTCTACCTCGCGTCATTCGAGCACCCGGCACCCCGGAAATCTCCGAGTAGCGTGACAATGTCGGCTCGACGCGACCTTCGACTGCATTCGAAACCTCGCAGTAAAAAGCGAATCAATCCTGCCCCGGCTCCGTGAGGCGTTTTTCTCGGCAGAGCGTCCACGCCGCTTCCTCACGCGACAGATCCCATTCGCCGGAGCGCAGCTTCCCATCGACCGCAGGCTCAATGCGCTCGAATACATCCTTGGCCGTCCAGCCTTGGGAGCAAATCTTCTTGGTCGTGTATGCGTGGCGCTGCAGCGCAAGATCCTCGCAGGCCTCATACCGGGCTTCGAGCTCACACGTCACTCCGGCTCGCCGTTCGTTACCTCGCGACCGCATCTCGCAGACCCAGCATTGAGCCCGTTAGCAATGGCATACTTCAGGCAGAAGGCTGGGCTGCAGATCAGAGTGGTAGGGTTCTCAACGAAAAGAAAAGAGTCATTTTCAAAGCGTTTTTTTCACGGCGTTGAAGAAGATCATCGCCCCAATGGAGGATCGAGATGGCCTATAAGCAGAATGGCGAATGACTCAAGATGATCAGATCCAACGAGGTCCGCGCAGTCCATGGAAGACTCGCTATTTCATCGATACCGAGTTCACCAATTTCAAATCCGAGGCTTGTCAACTCATCAGCATTGCAATCGTGAGTGAGGATGGGAACGAGTTCTACGGAGAGTCCTCGGACTTTGAACGACCACTTTGCAGCAGCTTCGTGAGCGAAATCGTACTGCCCCAACTCGGCCAGTTTCCAGGCCGCTCAATGCCATTTGCAGCGTTGCGCGACGAGCTGCTGGCGTGGCTGCTGGCGGTACCACTCAAGCCAAAGCCGGTGCTCTGCTACGACTCCGACCGTGATTACCAACTCGTCACACACTTGCTCGGGAGGCAGTTGCCACGCGGATGGAAGCATGAAAATGTGTTCCTGAAGATCAATGCAGAACGTTTCGCGCAATTCATCGCTGCGAACGGCGGCGAGCATCACGCGCTGCACGACGCGCGCGCGAACGCATTTGCTTTCATGTGAGGATATGCGTGGGCCGTTGCATGCCCTCAACCGCCGATGGGATTAACTCAGTAGGAGCGAGGGAACGATGGCTCCCACAAAGCGGCAGGAGACGAAATCTGTCGTCCCGCTACCGAGTATGGCTTCATTGTCACCTTAAAGACGAGGAACAATGCCAATTAGATTCGATAGACCAATAAAAAACATAGGCCGGGTCGTTAGATTCAAAGGCAACCTAGGCGCGAACGCCACCAGCATGATTGCTTGGTGGTACTGCGGCATGTACAAAAACTCCACCGCAGATTCCCAGCCCAACGTTCTCGTAGCTTTTCGAGAAATGGGCCCGGATGGCCTAGGGGATGAGGTCACGCATCGTCGCGTCCCGCTCACCGCCCTTGGCCAAGTGCGCATTGGGAGTATCTGGAAAGATCAGCACTGCCGATCACAGGCCGTCTTCGAAGAAAAAAAATTTGACGTGGTAATCAACAGTAATACCTGGCGTGTCGTTTCATTTGGCGCCCCCCAGCGCCACGACAATACCACACCATATCCGTTCGAAATTCACCCCTTACAGTTCGAACGTGATAAGAACTGGATGATCGAGTTTGACCTTCAGTCAGGCGGCAGGCTTCTAGTTCCTTGCCTAGAATTTTTTGCGCGGTGCTACGGTCGTTCGGCGGAACTCAAACGCATCCTAGCCACATACCCCTGGTGCGGGCCAAATGACGCTCACAGGAGCCGACTGTATGCCCCGCTTGATGAGGCCGAAGAGCCTGGACGATGGAAAGTGAAACTGCGGCGCCGGATGGTCAACGGCGACATCGTCTTCCTTGCACACGCGAAGTACGATCGCTACACGGAGGCTGCAGCGAGGAAAGTCTACGCGCAAATTGAAGCAACGCACGATCCAAAAGGAAAGACCCCCGCATTCATCAAGATCGCTCCATGGTTCCAAGGTCCTGCGCAACTAAAGGTTTCCGGCATCAGCTTTGACAATGGCAGGTCATTCCTTGGTCTCAACATAATCGGTTGCTCAGACCCCGAGGGTGTGCCGCTGGTTCGAGACAGAGAGAATTCCAGCCTTGTGAATGAAGGCGCTGACACAGGCGTCGGGCGGGAGGCATGGGCAGGGACACCGGAACGACGACTCGTAAAGCCTCCAGAGATCGTCGACCTCACCGGGGAGCACGAGCCAGACCACAGTGCAGGCGCAGTCGAGATTCATGATCCGGACTTCGAGGTCCTTGGCGAACAGCGTTTGATCTTCGACGTTCGGCGCGAAAAGGCGGAGAGTGTGGCCGGGCCGAAGAGCTCAGGTACAGGCGCCGACGAATATTCGAGCGGGGAACCGCACGGAGATGGTAAGGGCGTCGGCTACGCCTCGATTCACGCAAAGCCTGTGCTTGAATCGCAAGGCACCTTACGCGACGTCTGGAATGCAATGCTGTTCCTACAAAAGAAGTATCCAGAGAAAATTAGGGCAGCACAGTGGTTTACCTGGGAGAATGGGTTCAAGAATGACGCCGAACCCCAGCTCATTGGTCTGACTGAATTTGATAATGATGTCGAAGGGATTGATACCAACCTGCGACATTGGTTGTACGCCGACCTCCCCGCCGGACAGGTCCGCGGCATCCTGGTGGCCCGCCTAGTCTTTCAGGACAAGTGGGTGTGTATTCTGGAAATTCAGCGACGACCGCGAACGAAGAAAGACAAGGATGGCGAACGTAAGCCATCCGAAGAGGCCTTCAAAGGGCTGGTTTGCGTCCCCCCGAGCTTCGATGAGTTCAAAAAATGGCTCACCAGTACGCTCTCGTCGATTCGATACGTAAGGGGCATTGTGCAGTCCCTTCAGAGTAAGCACATCGAGAATTGCGCGGCGTTCGCCCATTCGCAGTCCAAAGACGGACAGGTTGCCGGCGAGGCAGCCGTGCGCAATGCGCTCGAAAAAGTGAATATCCGCCTGTAACGGCAAGTAACCCCCAACGAGGTAGATCGCTGGCTAGACCGCTAGTGCGTGTCGCGGAACGGTAATGCCCCCACAAATCCAGCGTCGGGAGAAGTAGAATTTTCTCGTTAAGAGGGAGTTCTGCAGATGAAGAAGTCGAGATTCACGGACAGCCAGATATTGGAGGCGCTCAAGCGCGCGGAGGCTGGTCTGGCGGTACCGGAGCTATGCAGGGAACTGGGCATCAGTTCGGCAACGTTTTATAAATGGCGCTCGAAGTACGGGGGCATGGACGCGTCGATGATGTCGCGCATGAAGGAGCTCGAGGCGGAGAATGCTCGGCTTCGCAAGATGTATATCGAGGAGAAGCTCAAGACAGAGATTGCCTCGGAGGCGCTGCAAAAAAAGTTCTGAAGCCATCTCGTCGGCGCGAGATGGCGAAGCGGGTTGTGCAACAGCGCCGCGTGTCGATTCGTGTGGCGTGTGCGGTGTTCGGTATCAGCGAGTCGTGCTACCGGTACGAGGCGAAGTTGAACACGGAGAACGAAGAGATCGCCGACTGGCTACTGCGTATCACGGGTTGCCATCGCAACTGGGGCTTTTTGCTGTGCTACTTCTATCTGCGTAACGTGAAGGGATTCGGCTGGAACCATAAGCGCATTTACCGGATTTACCGCGAACTAGAACTGAACCTGCGTATCAAGCCGAGGAAGCGCTTGGTGCGCGAGACGCTACAGCCGCTGTGCGTGCCGAAGGCCATCAATGAAGTGTGGTCGATGGACTTCATGCATGACCAGTTGGTTAACGGGCGCAGTACCAGGACGCTAAACGTGATTGATGATTTCAACCGCGAGGCGCTGGGCATCGAGGTGGATTTCTCGTTGCCATCGGAGCGGGTGATTCGTACGCTGATGCAGCATATGGAATGGCGAGGCAAGCCGAAGGTCATTCGGTGCGACAACGGCCCAGAATATCTGAGCGCGGCCATCGTGACGTGGACACAGAAGCAAGGCATCCGGCTGGAGTACATCGAGCCGGGCAAGCCGCAGCAAAACGCGTATATCGAACGGTTCAACCGGACCGCACGGTACGAATGGCTGTCGCAGTATCTGTGGGACGACCTGGAGCAGGTTCGCGAAGCGGCGGTCGACTGGATGTGGACTTACAACTACGAGCGCCCGAATATGGCATTGGGCGGTTTTACACCGAAGCAGCGGCTGACCATGGCCGCTTAGTTTCTACTTCTGCCGGCAGTGGAAAACGGGGGCATTACCGTGGTCGATGAATCCGGCGACCCCTCCAAGGCGCGCCTCAATCTGAAGAGCAATCATGTTCTTCGTCTGCCGTCGCAGCGCTCCTTCCCGTTTTTTTGAGGGCATCCTAGACCATGCTGCCCGAAGAGAACGGCAATGGGCGACTACTATCTAAAAGTGGCGCCAGCAACGTCACGAGCCTTTCGCCCTCCGGTCGACGACGGCACTGATCCCTGAGAGGGATTTCCACGTGGGTAACCAGTATTCCTGGCCACCTACAGAGACGCGGTAACCGTCGGCATCAATCGCGATCGCATTATCCGGGAGCCGCCGGGTCACCGTCCTTGACAGCCTGTGGAAATATTCGAGACCGATGCCAACCCAATTCCGCAGGAAAGCGTCGCTGCCATCCCCGCGCTGTGCAAGATTCAGAAGAGTAACCTCCAAGCTCTTGCGGCGCCTCTCCGCTGTGAGTTGCTTATCGACGACGGCGCTGAGACCCAGCGTGTAGTGCTCGTTAAGGAACCGGATGAAGCCACTCACCGCCGCCAGTTGACCAGGCACCTCGCGCAGAAGTCTGTCCACGACGGCTTGGTCAGGCAATGTATGCCCGAAAGCATCTGCAGTAAGGAGCAGACTCGCAGCTGGGCGCAGCGCCAATCGCATAGAACGTGTCGTTGATTTGCCAGTCGCGATTTTTTCCTGAAGCTTGCTCTTGTATGCTGACAGCGCGATGGCGCCAACAGTGCCGGCGGGCACGGTAGAAATGATTGTGGCGACTCGCCTACCTTCAGAGACAGCCTCACGTGCCACAGCGTCGACGGTCATCTGGTGGCTTTCGCCAAGCCATTTCATCGGCAGTCGAACGCGCCGCAGTCCTTCGGCGCCAAAGTATTTCAGCAGGTCCGGATAGGCCGGAATTTCGCTCCAGCGCTTCTCAATTTCAGTGAAGAACGGCAGATAACGATGGACAGTCAATGCCGCACGGTGCCCGCCCGCATGGCACTGCAGCCACGCTGCGAAGTCAGCAAACAATGCGGCAAATCGCGATGACTCGAACGCCGACTGATCGAGTTTCACGCGCCTCAAGTGGACCCGACGCCAGTAACAGGGTTCGCAAGCATTCCTACGACCAGCCGGCATCTGGCCGCCACAAACAGGGCAACTGACTGTGCCGATAGTCAGGCACGCCTTGCACAGCATGCGGCCATCCTCTGCCCTCGCGAGCAGCCGATGCCGGCGACACGCCTGGCAGGTGGCGAAATCACTTCTCGCGCAGGCAGGGCACACCTGCACCTGCAAGCCGAGACGCGAAACGCGGGAAAGTCGATTCGACGGCTTTCCGCATTCTCCGCACGGCTTTGGCGAGATGAAATGCGGTCGACACGCACTGCATACAGGCCCGTATTCGGTCATCAAACCGACCCTGCGCCCGCGCTCGCCACAACGAACACACGGTCGTGCACTATCGCATTTACGGCACGTGGCGTCATCGTCGGGGGGCAATCGCGCAAAACTCCCGCAGGACGGGCAAATGCGACGCTTGAACATACGCGCGTAGCAGGTCGCACAATAGCGTTGACCTTTATGCCGACGATGCGCCTTGTTCATCATATGGCCGCAGCCGTCGCAATGTTGTGAAAGTACCACCCCAGCGTTACTTGTCATAGCCTCACCTTCCGTCTGAGCCGTGCGGCCATTCGCTCGACAACAACTTTGGAACGCGGATGACGACTCTTCGTTGACGGCTTCCTCTCGTGCAACGCGGCACGCACCGGAAGTGTGGAAAGCAATGAATCCAGATACGACGCCCCCTCGGCACCATCAAATGGCACAGCACCACGCGTGAGACCTTCGGAACGCATGGCCTCTGCCAGCGCGTCGGGGCCAGCATCGAGAACTCGGTTCGCGAGCGCCAACAGCGACGTGCGGTCTCCAATCGGCAACAGCTCGAGTGGAAGACCGGTTGTCGGCGATTGCAAGAGCCTCGGATCCAAACCCAGGCGAACAAACACCTGGGCAAAGCGCTGGTGGCCTGTACGCGCTGCAGCGCGAAGCAGTGTGATAATGAAGCGTGCAAGCCTGAACCACTCCGCCGTCAGGATGACATCATCGCCATATTGTGCGGCCCCGCGTACCAACGTCTCGTCGGCAAGCTGCTGGAAGCGCGCAGCCTGCGGATTCCATGCCGGCAGCGGCTGGCTGCGAAGGTCAGCATTGCAACTGGCGCACAGTGCAATGTGAGAGTCCGTCGGAATCAACCGGTGCGGTTCAAGCACTGCCCCACACACATCGCAATGATCCAACAGCGCGCAGTCGTGCGCAGAGCATCCCGTATGCCATGCAAATCGCCAGGAGCGTCGATAGTACGGTTTACCATCCATGGCGAGACATGCAGGACAGAACTGCAATCCGCCGTGCCTCAATCGGTTCCGGCAACCTACAGCAAGAATCCACGGCCAGATCGCACTGGTTGTGCCTTTCGCACCGGCAACCTTCGACGCAGTTCCACGCAGCGTGAGGTCAGTATATTCGCCGTCTGACAGTCCCACGCTGGTATCCGAGTGACCGATCGTTCCACGATCAAGATCGGTGGTCCACACGCGCCGATGCGGCCAAAGGCATGAAGTCAACACCAATGGATCACAACCTTGGGCCAAGGCCAGCCGAACCAGCCAGGATGAAAGCAGCTCGTCTGGCTGGTGCGTGAAGCGGATGGCAATACCTGTGATCACGCAACGAACTCTCGAATACCACTGGTGGGGCGCATCCAAGCTTTGGTCTCAACCGCTGGTCCGTCGATGCACTCCGTTCCGTTCTGGATTGCATCGCGCGCACACGCGATGAGTAGCCGGTGCAGATTGCCGATATTGCCGCCACAGATGGAATGCAGGGTCAGCGCTAGCTCAGGCTGATGCAGACGCGATGGTTTCCGTAGCGGCAGCACGCGCTCGAAGCTCGCCAGCAGTGCTTGGAACTCCTTGTCCAGGGCCCACGTTGGCAGACTGAATACATCGAACCGGCTTGCGTGCTGCGGGTCGGTATGCAGTACTCGCACCGCTTCGCGCGTGCCGACGCCGACGATGGGAATGGCGAGTTCGTTGCATAGCAGCTTGATGGCGTTCATGACCTCGCGCTGTTTGATCGGGGAGCCGGTTAAAAGCGAGTGGAACTCGTCGATCACGAGCATGCGCACGTGACACGCACGGAAGAGGTGAATGACTTGGTAGCGAAGCTTGGCGCACGGATCCGTTGCGCGATATGGCGTGAAAAACTGCTCCAATATGGATATATACAGCCCCTTCTCATCGGCGCTCGGCGGTGCTTCAGCAAGAATGATCGGCTTGACCGGCTCTGATTCTTCGTTCACGTACCCTTTGCCGCACAGGTCAGCGAAGCGGCGCACGATCGTCGTCTTGCCGTTGTTCGACTCCCCCACGATCAGAAGGTTGGGCATTCGCGGCCGCTGCGGCTTGTGCAGGAGGCCTTGCAACGTCTCCAGAATCTGCTGAGCCTTGGCATAGCCAATCCAGCGCGGTAGGTCCAAAAAGGCAATGCGCTCCTTGTCCGAAAGGGCCATCACATGCCGAAACTCGGGATGAATGTGCGCATAGCTGGTCATGCGATGTCTCCATACGGATCAATTTCATCGGACAGACCGGCAATGGCGACGTTGGCTGGCGCTGAAACAGCCGCTGGCTGTCGCGGCGGGAGGCTGGCCAAGGGCGCGCCCGGTGACACCTTGTTCGCGTGATCCTTGCGTCGCTGGGCCTGCTTGCGAGCGCGCTTCGTCTTCTCCTGAGCCTCATCGATCTTGGTGCGCAGCTCCGTGACGGCACGCAGAATCTGGTGGTGATCGACGCCTGCCCGGCCTTCCTGCTTGAGCTTTTCCTTGACTTGGCGGTACTCCCACACGCTCATGGCCGGCAGTGCTTGGTCAGCGAACGGTATCTTGAAATACTGCTTGATTTCCGGGTCGAAGAACCACAGCGTGCTGATATCGCGTGGATCACGCCGGAACGTGAACTCGCGCTTCACGCCGGTTTTCTTGTCTACCGCATTGATCCACGGCCGCAACGCCTCGGCGTAGTAGCTCATACCTTCAATGGTCACACCGAAGGTCTGCACAGTGCGCCTGAACGCCGGCAGGAAATCCAGCAGAATGCTGTGCCGGTCCACGGGGCGCGGCGGAACGCCTACCCCCGGCATCTCGGCATTGCCAAAGACGCCGATCTCCCATTTTCTGGACGGCGACATCATCAGGGCCGAGTGCATGCGCTGGTGGTAGACCTTGCAAATCAACGTCACCAGCCATTCTTCGAACTCGGATTTTGTCAATGCAGCATGCTTCTCGGCATCGTAGCCGTCGCGTTCCTTGACCGACGAGAAAGTAGTGCCGGGAAGAGCGTGGATTTCGCGCAGGAGCGTGCCCAGCATCCGCTCAATGTGTCCTCCATAGCGCGGCTGCTTAACTGGGCGGAACTCCAGATTGATGCTGTACATCAGACACGACTGCTGGAAATTGTTTGAACGAAAGTCCGCCCCGTTGTCGACGTGGATGGTCTTCGGTACGCCCCACACCGGCCATTGAGCATCGACCCGATGAAGCGTAAGCCAGTCTTCTTTGGGGAGTACGGAATGCGCTACGCACATGGCCACCGATGTCTCCGACGGCGGATCGAAAGAAAGGTAGTAACCAGTGACCATGCGGCTGTGTACATCCATGGCCAGCGTGATCCACGGGCGACCGATGGGCTTACGGTAGACATCGTCAACGAGGATGATATCGGCGGGCGTGTGATCGATTTGCACGACGGCCAGTGGGTAATCCGCATTGGGAAACTTGCCGGCTGCCGGCAAAAAGCGGTTCTTTGCCTTCTCCTTGTAGCCCCGCCCGCGCAGTCGCTCCCGCTCGCTTAGGCTTCCGATCCTAGATCGGATAGCCGACTCCCCCGGGGCGTTGATACCTCGCTCCAAGCAGCGCCGCTGGATCTCCACGATCGTCTTCTGTGCGCTGGGACGTTGGCTGGTTAGATAGAAATCTGACAAAACTTGGCTGACGACCTCCTCGGCTTGTGCCGAGATACGTCCCTTGCCTTGCTTCCAACCACGCTTCCGGGGAATAAGTGCCGAGACAACTTCGTAGGCCCGGTAGCGCTGCATCCAGCGATACAGCGTCCCGGCGTCGACGCCAACCTCCTTTGCTCGACGCTCAACCGCTTCTCGCCCGCCAGCGAATCCGTCCAGCAGCGGTTTGATCGCGGTAAATCGCTGTTCCGCGATCTGCCAGTCCTCGTCGGCAATCTCCGTCAGGTCGACATTGTGCTCCGTCGACTGCAACGCGACCTGAACCGGCCGCAACTCACCCAAACGAAGCGTCGTGCTACGCCCCGACTCAACGTCAATGCCGATCGCAGATTCGAAATCGAGGAGCTGTGCGATCTTATAGATCGTTTGTCCATGCCGCACGAACGCGCCGATATCCAAGCTGACGCATTGCCGGCGCGGCTCGAACGCCGGATTGAGATGAGCGGTATCTTCGACGTCATGCATTGTCCGGCACCCAAAGTTCAGTCTGGTCACAAAGAGGACGGCTCATGTCGCAATCGATCTTCCGGGTCGCGAGAAGATGCCAAATGTGTGCTACTCCGTTTGGGCGGTAGGCGCCCATGAAGTGACGGACTAACAAGTAGTGAAAGGGCGTAGAACCCATCTGCCGTAGGTTGCTGACGATCCACTGAGACTCCTCAGTGGCGAACTGCATTCTCTGGAACCGCTCCAAAAAGTGGATGTTCTGAAAGGTCTGATCGCGAATGCGGCTCTCGTCTTGAATCCGGAACTGCCAGCCCTGCGAACGTGCAAACTTGCGAGCAGTCCTCCACTTGCCTGCCCAGGTACGCCAGTTCGTCTGCCAGGCCGCTTCCGGCTTTACCTCGACAAGTAGCGGCCGCGGGTAATCGTCATAGGACCGGTCGCCGAGCCTGTAGTGAACCAAAAAGTCTGGCGTATACGTGCTGGGACGTCCCAGCGCATCGATAAACGGAATAGCAACCGGCTGTGGCGTCACGTCAAGAACGTCCAGCATGAATTCGGCTCGGATCAGGAAGTCCCGCTCCAGAGTCGATTCGAAAGGAATCGGAGTCTCCCGCCGAAACATATAGACGCCAGATACGCTTCGCCGCGTTGGGCCGATTCGGCGGGTTTGTCGGACAGACATGGGATCGCATCTATTATCGTTCATCGTGCATCCAGTCGTAGTAAATACGGCGATTTCGTCGCAGGAAATTTCACCAATGACTACGCCAAATGTAGACCTCAGGCGCACCAAGTCGCAAGTATTTCCACATCCTACAGCGGAGCGGTGCCTCGTCCGGGTGAAATCAGTCTCGCTCACCGAGGTGTCCTGTTTCTTGATGAACCCCATCTTAGGTTGCTATCCCAACGTCTGTCCGTGGGACTGTAGGATAGTGTGCGCCCTAACTCTTCGGATGCCACATTACAATTTGGGCCAGTACATACCCCCAGATACAAATGGGTCGGTATTGGGAAAAAACACACTCCATTCATCCGTCAGAAAACTAGTGTTGATGTGCACCAAGAACTGACCCTTTGAGGGGTGTAGTTTTCATCGAAAATTGACCCACGTGATTCAATGTCCTGCTCAACCTTTGAGCAGGAGATACCAAGGTGATCACGGTGGGCATGCTAGCCAAGATCAGGCGGATGTATTTCCGCGAGAAGGTACCGCTGCGAGAGATTGCGCGACGCACGGGCCTGTCCCGAAACACGATTCGCAGCTGGCTGCGCCAGACCGATGCGGTCGAACCCCATTACCCCAAGCGAATCAGCCCCAGCGTCATCGATGAGTGGGCGGAGCAATTGAGCTGCTGGTTACGCACCGACAGCCATCGGCCAAAGCGTGATCGCCGTACCGCTCGCTTCATGTTTGAGGCAATCCATGCACAGGGCTACGCCGGCAGCTACGCACGAGTGAGCGCCTTCGTGCGGCACTGGCACGAGACGCAATCCCAGGCACCACGCACCAAAGCTTACGTGCCGTTGGCTTTCGATCCGGGTGAGGCGTTCCAGTTTGATTGGAGCTGCGAGTATGCCTTCGTGGGAGGCTTGCGCCGGCGGCTCGAGGTCGCCCACGTCAAACTCAACGCCAGTCGCGCATTCTGGTTGGTTGCCTATCCCACGCAGAGCCATGAGATGCTATTCGACGCACATGCTCGAGCTTTTGCAGCATTTGGTGGCGTGCCTCGGCGAGGGATTTACGACAACATGAAGACTGCGGTCGACAAGGTCGGCCGAGGCAAAGAGCGAGCGATCAACGCCCGCTTCGAGGCGATGTGTGGCCACTACCTCTTTGAGCCCGAATTCTGCAATCGCGCTGCCGGTTGGGAGAAAGGTATCGTCGAGAAGAACGTGCAAGATCGGCGACGACAGATTTGGCATGAAGCGGCCGAGCATCGATGGGAAACACTTGCGACGCTCAACGAGTGGGTTGCCGACCAATGCCTATGCGCGTGGCAAGGCAAACACCCGCAGTGGCCTGAGCTCACCATTGCTGACGCGTTGCAAGATGAGCGCACGAAGTTGATGCCCAACCCTAAGCCATTTGATGGATATGTTGAGCAGACGCTACGCGTCTCCTCAACGAGCCTGATTCACTTCCAACGCAATCGCTACAGCGTGCCATCGAATCTGACCAATCAGGTCGTTAGCGTGCGCTGCTACCCGACATATCTGAGCATCGTTTCCGAAGGGCAAGAAGTCGCCCGACATGAGCGTAGCTTTGATCGATACCTCACTTTTTACGATTGGCGCCACTACATCGACTTGGTGGAGCGAAAACCCGGTGCACTGCGCAACGGAGCACCGTTTGCGACGATGCCGGTGCCGCTGCAGCGCTTACAGCATTACTTGCTCAAGCATCCCGGTGGCGACCGGGTTATGACGCAAGTACTAGCGGCAGTACGTGACCACGGTTTAGACGCTGTGCTGACTGCCGTAAAAATGTCATTGGAGTCAGGTCGGCCGAGTGCCGAGCATGTCATCAATGTGCTGGGCCGGCTCAAAACGCCAGTCGGGCCGTTACTGCCCGCACCAACCAAACTGCACCTGACCGAAGAGCCCTCAGCGGATGTCGATCGCTATGAGAGCCTAAGGCCCAATGCCCCGGAGAATCGCCATGTCTAATGACATTACAGCTCAGCTCAAGGGTTTGAAGTTGCACGGCATGGCAAGCAGTTGGCCGGAGCTGCTCGCACAATCCAGGCACACGGAGTTTGATCCGGAGCGTTTCATGAAGCAACTGCTGATGGCTGAGACGGCAGAGCGCCAAGTCCGATCTATTGCCTATCAAATGACTGCGGCTCGTTTCCCGGCACATCGCGATCTCACCGGATTCGATTTCGACCAAGCGCACGTAGATGAAATGCTGGTGCGAGAACTACATGACCTGGCGTTTCTCTCCAGCGCACACAACGTGGTGTTTATCGGCGGGCCCGGTACCGGCAAGACGCATTTGGCGACTGCGATAGGCATCCAAGCGGTGCAGCGCCAAGGCAAGCGAGTTAGGTACTTTTCGACAGTGGAACTGACGAACGCGCTGGAGCAAGAGAAGGCTATCGGCAAGCAAGGCCAAATAGCGCACAAGCTGATGTACGTGGATATGGTGATCCTCGATGAGCTGGGCTACCTGCCATTCAGCCAGACGGGCGGTGCACTGCTATTTCATCTGCTCTCGAAGCTGTACGAGCACACCAGCGTGGCGATAACGACGAATCTGAGCTTTAGCGAATGGGCCAGCGTATTCGGGGACGCAAAGATGACAACTGCGCTGCTCGACCGGGTGACGCATCACTGCCACATCGTAGAAACGGGCAACGATTCCTGGCGTTTCAAGACCAGTTCGGCCAAGTCTCGGGTATCGCGGAAAAAGGCCCCCAAGGGCACGGAAAATGACGACTTATCCACACAGAAGTAGATGTACTAGGCTGATTGGGGGTGGGTTAAATTTCGATGAAAATCCCGGGTCAAGATTTGGTGAAAATCAACACACTTCGGCTTCTAAGCGCGATGTGTGTCAGAAACTGATTGACGATAGGGATTGGAAGGCCGCACCTATCAACAATTATCGACAATAGCGGCACCTCAAACAGGTGAAGATTCTGGGGGTTTAGCGGAAAGCCCGGGCAGTAGCTGCATATTTCTTGTGCGCCGGAAAACTCCGCCTTCGGGCGAATATGAATGATCCTCATCTCCCCGCTCCTCATGAAGTATCTAAACAACCATAGTCGATTTGGTTCGAAGCGAGGCCATACAGACAAATAATGCAACCTAATGCCTGAGTTTCAGCGACGTGTGCTTGAAGTGTTACGTGAGCCACTCGAACTCGGGCACGTGACGATCTCGCGGGCCACCGCGCGTGCAGCATTCCCAGCGTCGTTCCAATTGATCGCTGCGATGAATCCGTGTCCGTGCGGCGATCTTGGGCACCCATCGCGTGCGTGTCGTTGTTCGAGTGATGCGATTGCGCGCTACCGAAATCGATTGTCCGGCCCGTTGCTGGACCGCATCGATCTGCATGTGGGTGTCCCGGCATTGAGTGCAGAGACACTCGCGGGACCGTCGCATGGCGAGCGCAGTGCCGTCGTGGCGTTGCGCGTGCGCGAAGCGCGTGAGCGTCAACACGAGCGGCAGGGTCAATTGAACAGCCAATTGTCTGGCCGGGCGCTGGAGACACACTGCACGTTATGCGCCGATGCGCGCGCGGTGCTGCATCGTGCCGTCGAGCAACATCACTGGTCAGCGCGAACCTATCACCGGGTGTTGCGCGTCGCACGCACCGTCGCGGATCTTGCCGCGTGCGATGCGATCGACGTCAGTCACATCGCCGAGGCGGTGCAGTATCGCGAGGCGACAGCGGCATGAGTGTGCCGATGCAGCGTCACTCCAACGTGAACGAATCGAGGAACTGATCGACCTGATCTTTGGCAGGGGCTTTCGTCGCAAGCACGACCACCTGATAGACGTGGTTGCCGCGTCCGACGAAACGCGCAGCGACATAGCGCTCGGTCTTGTCGCTCGCCAACCCTTGCGCGGCGACGGCCAGCCCCGGCAACGATGGCGCATCGCCTGCCTGACGCACCATCACCTGCGTCGGCGTAGCAGCGGTATCGCTAACGTTCGCGAGCAACCCGTGTTGCAGTTCGGTGAGTACGGTCTGGCGCAGCGTCGCATCGTCGCTTGGCAGGGTCACGACACCGACGGCAAACAAGGCGGCGTCCACACGTGCCGCCTGCATATGCATCGGCAGCGCGCCGGAGGCGAACTTCACTTCGCGGGCATCCTGCGTCGGCTTGGCGGGATACGTCACGGCGTAGGCGCCGTCCTTGTCACGCACTTCACGCCAATCGTAGCGAGGCGTGCAGGCGACGAGCATTGCCAAAGTACCGAGAGCGACGAAAACACGGACAACGCGGTTCATAGCGAAAGGCGGGAATCAGTGAAGGAAGTCGGCCATTATCCGTCATCCCGCGCCACGGTTGCGACACGAGAAACGCGCGATGCCGGAACCCGGTATCATCGGCGCCATGAAACACGGTTCAGACACTCCTCCGGCAATGCGTTCCGCGCCTTCACGCACGTCTCTACAGAAGGCGGGAGGCGTCGGCTTTGTCGGCTGGTTCTTGGCAGCGGCGTTAGGCCTCGGACAGGTCGCCAACGCGGCGAACCTCTCCAGTACGACCAGCGCCACCACCAAAGCGACACCATCAGAATCCGTCCCCGGCGGCACGGTTTTGCCGGGCGTCACGACACCACCTGCTAGTGGTACTGAGCCCCTGAAGGCTGGCAAAACGGCAACACAACACGCTGCCGTTGGAGCCACCCTCCCCGCCGCTACCGACTTCGCCGCGCATGCACGCCGCGCAATGGCGCTCGACGCCCCATTGATCGTGCTCGTCTCGCTGCGTGACTGTGTCTATTGCGGACCGATTCGCCAGCGCGAACTCGCCCCGCTGGTGCGCAGCGGCAAGTACGAAGTACGCGAAATCGGCATGGACAGCGCCGCCACCGTGCGTGACTTCGACGGCACCACAACGACCGGTATCGCGTGGGCACGTGCCCACGGTGTCAAGGTTTCGCCGACGGTTTTGTTCCTCGATACGAACGGACGCGCGATTGCCGACCCGTTGATCGGTGCAGGTCTGCCGGACTTCTACGGTGCCTATCTGGACGACGCCATCGCCAATGCCCGCGCGCGTTTGCACGCCGCCAGCGGCACCACGACGCGCTGAGATTCAGAGTAGAATCGTCGTCACTGAACGGGGCCAAGCGACCCCGCCCGCGAAACCAACCTTGGCTGTTTCATGAGCGCATCGACCTCTCGCAAGTCCCCTCTGGGCAAGATTCTCGCCGTCGCGGTCATCGTGGTCGTGGCCGTTGCCGCGTACTTCACGTTTGCCGGTCAGAAGCGCGCGCCGCAAGCGACCTTCACGCTGCTGTCGGGACAGAAGCTGAGCCCCGAGCAACTCAAGGGCAAGGTCTATCTGGTGAACTTCTGGGCGACGAGCTGCGTGACGTGCATGAAGGAAATGCCGACGATGGTGCAGACGTACGAGAAGTACAAAGGCCAAGGGCTGGAATTCGTCGCCGTGGCGATGAGCTATGACCCGCCGATGTACGTCATGAACTACGCGCAGTCGCGTCAGTTGCCGTTCAAGGTGGCGATGGATTCCGACGGCAGCGTGGCCAAGCAATACGGCAACGTGCAACTCACGCCGACGACCTTCGTGGTCGATCGCGATGGCCACGTGCTCAAGCAGTACGTCGGCGAACCGGAATACGCCGAACTCGACAAGCTGATCGAAAAGGCACTCGGCAAACAAGCCTGACGCTTCACACGAACGCATCAAACAAAAAGCGCCCTAGGGCGCTTTTTTGTTGCTCGCTGCATCGTGTGACTGGCTTACCGCTCTCCCTCACCCTGCCCCTTCGTCTGCAAACCATAACGCTTGAGCTTTTCATACAACGTGGCTTTCGGCACATGCAGCGCCTCGGCCGTCGCCGCGACATTGCCTTTGCTGTGATCCAACGCCTCTTGCAGCACCGCACGCTCGAAGCGCTCCACCTGCTCCTTGAGCGGCAGCGGTGCATGTGAATCGTCTTGCGGCGCGCTCGCCACCCCCAGCACCAGACGGTCCGCCGCGTTGCGCAGCTCACGCACGTTGCCCGGCCAGTCCGACTGCATCAGCTCCTGGCGCATACGCTCCGTCACCAGCGGCGCAGGCCGCCCGTAACGCACCGCCGCGTCCAGCAGAAAGTGCTCGAACAGCGGCACGATGTCTTCGCGTCGTTCACGCAACGGCGGCAACGCCAGCGTCACCACATTCAAGCGGTAATACAAGTCGCGCCGGAACGTGCCCTCACGCACCAGTTGCTCCATATCGCCCTTGGCCGCCGCGACCACGCGGCAATCCACGCGAATTATCTGATTCGATCCAAGCCGCTCAAGCACACCGTCCTGTAACACGCGCAGCAGCTTGACCTGCAACGTTGCCGGCATGCTCTCGATTTCGTCGAGGAATAGCGTGCCGCCCGACGCATGCTCCAGCTTGCCGATGCGCCGCTTGGCCGCGCCCGTGAACGCGCCGACTTCGTGACCAAACATCTCGCTCTCGAAGATCGCTTCCGGCAACGCCCCGCAATTGAGCGCAACGAACGGCGCATCGCGGCGCCGCGACAGCTCATGCAAGCTGCGCGCAACTAACTCCTTGCCCGTGCCGGTATCGCCGTTGATCAGCACCGGCGCATCCGTCATGGCGACGTTGGCAATCAGCGTGCGCATGGTCTCCATCGACGGGCTGCGTCCGATGATGCGCGACGCACGTCCGCCCTGCTCCGCCAGTTCCCGGCGCAGTGCCTGGTTCTCCAGCATGAGCTTGCGCGTCTCGAGCGCACGTTTGGCCGATTCGATGAGGCGATCCGGCGCAAACGGTTTTTCGATGAAATCGTAAGCGCCGTCGCGAATCGCCTGCACGGCCATCGAAATGTCGCCGTGCCCGGTCACGAGAATCACCGGCACTTCTGGCGCATGCTGGCGCAGATGCGCGAGCAACTCCAGCCCGCTCATGCCGATGAGTCGAATGTCGGAGACCACGATGCCGGCAAAGTCCGGCGTGATGCGCTCGCGCGCCGCTTCGGCCGACGCGAGTCCGAATGCGTCCAGTCCTGCGAGTTGCAAGCTTTGCAGCGTCGCGCGCCGCACGAGTTCGTCGTCTTCGACGAAGAGAATTTGCAGGTTCTTGTACATCATTCGATTACCCCGCTGGCGCGAGGTACGCGGCGCAGCGTCACGAGAAATTCCGCACCACCGCCCGGTACATTACGCGCGACCAATTGGCCGCCGTTTTCCTGAGCGATGGACGATGAGATGGCGAGTCCGAGTCCCATACCCTGACCACCCTCCTTGGTACTGAAAAACGGTTCGAACAGACGCGGAATATGCGCCTCTGCGATGCCGGGTCCGTTGTCGCGCACATAAATGCGCACCCACTGATCATCCGCATCGACATCGATCCAGATCGAGGGCTGCGCCTGCGGTTGCGGCACACTCACCACGGCGTCGATGGCGTTACCCACCACATTGATCAACACCTGCTCAAGCCGCAGACTCTCACAAGCCACCTGCACGTCGGTGAGCCCTTCGGCGAACGTCTCCGTCACCTGAATCCCCGCCATACGCCCGCGCAACAACATCATGGTGTTATCGAGCGCGCGGCGTACCGATGCCTCGCTGTCACCCCGTCGTGCGCGTCCGGCAAACAGTCGTAACTGGCCCGTGATGCGGCCCATGCGATCGGTGAGCGATGCAATCGCTTCAAGGTTCTCGCGCGCCGCGCCGTACTCCTCGCGATCGAGCAACACGCGCGTGTTATCCGAGAAACTGCGCAGCGCGGAGAGCGGCTGATTCAATTCATGCGTGATACCGGCCGCCATCTGCCCGAGCGCCACTAGTTTCGACGCCTGCACCAGTTCGCTCTGCGCATCGCGCAATTCATGCTCGGTGCGCGAGCGCTCCTGCACTTCGGTCTGCAACCGCTCATTGGCCGATTGCAGATCGGCCGTGCGTTCAGCCACACGCTCGCCCAACTCCGCGTACGCCGATTGCAGCAGTTCGCGGCTCTTCAACATATCGCGCACCCGCTGACGACGCTGATTCCACGCCACGCCCAGCAAACACGTGAACGCCGCCAGACACGCCGCCGCCACCGCCGCAATGCGTGCGTTGGCAATCACCTGATCGAGCGGCGCGAAATACATCAGCGTCCAGTCGGGTTCGCCAAGCTTGCGCTGCACGGCAAGAAAACGCCGCGTCTTGCCAGCCCCACGCCCGTCGCGCACGGTCACGACTTCGCCATCGGCATCCAAGCGCTCGTCGGCACTCCAGTTCAGCGGTGTGATGTGCTGGTTGTAATACTGCCGTGTGCTCTCCAGCGCCGCCGTCACCTCCGGGGTCAACGGCGCGAGCGCGCGATACTGCCAGCGCGGCTCTGACGACAGAAACACGACGCCATGATCGTCGGCCACCACCACGGGCTCGGATGCATCCGCCCCGGCACGCTGAAACCATTCCAGATTCAGTTTGACGACGACCACGCCCTGAATCTTGCCGTCGACCAGAATCGCCTGCGACACGAAGTAGCCCGGCTCGCCGGACGTAGTACCCACACCGTAAAACCGCCCCAGCCCGCCGCCGATCGCGTCGATGAAATACGGCCGGAAGCGGTACTCCTGTCCGACGAACGTGGCCTTCTCACGCCAGTTACTGGCCGCGAGTGCCAGCCCCTTGGCATCGATGACATACGCCGCCGACGCCTTCGCGCGCTGATTCACATCGAACAGATAGTCGTTGGCGCGCTGCACCACCGCGCGGTCCTCGGGGTGCAGCAGCAAGTCGTGCACATACGGATGCAGCGAAAGCAGATACGGCAGGAATTCGTAGCGGTCGACGGTGCTGCGCAAGCTACCGGCGTAGCGCTCCACGCGCGCACCGGCGTTCACGCGCAGGTCGGCCACGCCGCGCTGCCAGCTCAGCGCATACGTCAACCAGCAAAACAGCGTGCTCACCACCAGCATGGCGGCGATCCACATCCAACGGCGCATCGGCACAGTCCTCTCGAGTTCGATCGGGACTTCGTCGCGCCGGCGGTCCGCAGGGCTCACGTGCGATGCGATCGCTCCCAGCGGGAGGTCGCTCTGATGTGCGCGGATCGAGTTGTCTTGCGGGGTGGCCATTGTTGGCGGTGTTACGCCTCTTGCATTGCCGGTTCAGGCGATGACGGCAGGCAGCGTGCGGGCGCACTGCCTGCCGTCATCGCGGAACCAAAGGACCACCGGGCGGCGAAGCTCAGGCGCTATTGTGCCTGTGCCGCACCGCCCGGTGGCGAATGTTCCCGGCAGCGGAGTCTAGGGTTTTCGCCTGCCCCCGCCGCCGGCTGGCCGTCAGGCCAGCTCAGGACCCTTCTTGCCCGACATCGCTTCGGCGAGCTTCTTGCGGTCCAGTTCCTTTTCCCAGGCCGACACAACGATCGTGGCAACGCCGTTGCCGCAGATGTTCGTCAGAGCACGGCACTCGCTCATGAAGCGATCGATACCGAGAATCAGCACCATCCCGGCGACCGGAATCGTCGGAATCACGGCGAGCGTTGCGGCCAGCGTGATGAAGCCGGCGCCGGTCACGCCCGAGGCGCCCTTCGAGGTCAGCATCGCCACGGCGAGCAGCGTGAGCTGTTGGCCCCAGGTCAGATCGATGTTCGTCGCCTGCGCGATGAAGAGCACGGCCATCGTCATGTAGATGTTCGTGCCGTCCAGATTGAACGAGTAACCGGTCGGGATCACCAGACCCACCACCGACTTCGAGCAACCGGCCTTTTCCATCTTTTCCATCAGGTGCGGCAGCGCAGCTTCCGACGAGCTCGTACCCAGCACGATCAGCAGCTCTTCCTTGATGTAAGCGAGGAAGCGGAAGATCGAGAACCCGGTGAACTTGGCGATCAGCCCCAGCACGACGATCACGAACAGGAACGACGTCAGGTAGAACGTGCCCATGAGCTTAGCGAGCGGCACCAGCGACGCGATACCGTACTTGCCGATCGTGAAGGCCATTGCACCGAAGGCACCCAGCGGGGCGACCTTGGTGATGATGTGCACCACACGGAACAGCACGCCCGAGACGCTGTCGATCCAGCCCGTCACCACGCGGCCGCGCTCACCGATCATGCCCAACGCGGCACCGAACAGCACAGCGATCACGAGGATCTGGAGAATCTCACCCTTGGCGAACGCATCGGTAATCGTGTTCGGAATCAGGTGCAGCAGGAAGTCGACGAACGTGTCGCCATGCGCTGCCTTTTCGGCGTAGCCGGCGATCGCCTTCGGATCGAGCGAGTTGATGTCGACGTTGAAGCCGGCACCCGGCTTCAGGATGTGCGTGGCCATCAGACCGATGACCAGTGCGAGCGTCGAGACGACTTCGAAGTAGATCAGGGCCTTACCACCCACGCGGCCGACCTTCTTCATGTCTTCCATGCCGGCAATACCGGTCACGACGGTACAGAAGATCACCGGGCCGATGATCATCTTGATCAGCTTGATGAACGCATCGCCGAGCGGCTTCATCTGCACGGCCAGATCGGGCTTGAAATGGCCGAGCAGCACGCCGATGACGATGGCGATCAGCACCTGTACGTACAGGATGCGATAAAAGGGTTTCTTGGTCTTCGTTTGCATGTTGTTTCCTCTTCAGGCGGCGGGGCAAGCCACCACCCTTGTTATTAATCTGCGGTGACCCCGCGGATCTCGCTTTGCGCGAAGCGCATTTGCTCCTCCATCACCATCTGGGCCAGCTCCTTCTTCAATTCATTGAATTCGCTGCCTGCCGTGTCGCGCGGGCGCGGCAATTCGATTGCCATGTCCCGCTTGACCGTGCCCGGCCGGTACGTCATGACGACGACCCGGTCGGCCAGATAGATCGACTCCTCGATGCTGTGTGTGACGAAAATGATCGTCTTCTTGAATTCCTCCCAGATGCGCAGCAGCTCGTCTTGCAACGTCCGACGCGTGAGCGCGTCGAGCGCGCCGAACGGCTCGTCCATGAGCATGATCGGGCTGTCGAGCGCCAGTACGCGGGCAATCGCCACACGCTGACGCATGCCACCCGACAGATCGCGCGGAAACCGCTCGCGGAACTCGCGCAAATTGAGTTTGCCCAGCAGCAAGTCCACGCGCTCGTTGATCTCGGCGCGCTTCATGCCCTTGATTTCCAGTCCGAACGCAATGTTTTGCGCGACGGTCATCCACGGAAACAGTGCGTACTCCTGGAACACCATGCCGCGGTCCGGCCCCGGTTCGGCGGCTGCATCGGCGCGGCCATCGATACGAATCGCACCCGAGGTAGGCTGCACGAAGCCGGCCAGCGCGTTGAGCAACGTCGACTTGCCGCAGCCCGAAGGCCCCAGCAGGCAGACGAACTCTCCCGTACCGATCTTCAGGTCGATGTTCTTGAGCGCATCGACGGTGCCGCCGGGAACGGCGAACTGTTTGTTGACGTGTTCGATTTCGATCAGCATGTCGTTCGCCTCACTTGGTTTCCAGACCACGATGCCACTTGAGCAGGTGGTTATTGAGACGATCCATGCCCAGATCGATCACCAGACCGAGCAGGCCGATGGTCAGCATGCCGGCGATGATCTTGTCGGACCACATGTACTCGCGCGCTTCCAGAATGCGGTAGCCGAGGCCGTTGTTCACGGCAATCATCTCGGCCACGATCACCACGATGAAAGCGGTACCGATACCGATGCGAATGCCCGACAGGATGTACGGCGTCGCCGCCGGCATGATCACGCGACGGAAGATCGTGAACTGGCCGGCACCGAGGTTGCGTGCCGCGCGCAGATAGATGCCGTCGACGTGGCGCACCCCGGCGATCGTGTTCATCAGCACCGGGAAGAACGCCCCGAGCGCGATGAGGAAGAACGCCGGCGGGTTGCCGAGACCGAACCACAAAATGGCCAGCGGGATGTACGCGATCGGGGGAATCGGGCGCACCACCTGCACCAGCGGGTTGAACAGGCCGTAAATACGGGGGCTCGTGCCCATGAGCAGACCGAGCGGCAGGGCAATCACCGTGCCGACCAGAAAGCCCATGATCACGCGATAGAGACTGTTGGCCGCATCGGTGAGCAATTCGCTCGAATGCAGCCACGCGCCGAAGCCTTCAGCCATCGTCACCGTCGGCTTGAGGTACTGCCACCACTTGGCCACGACGGCGAGCGGCGAAGGAAGAATGATCGGGTTGATCCACTCCAGGCCGGTGACGATCTGCCAGATCACCACGACCGAGAGCGGAATCAACACGCCGCGTAGCGCGCGCGAGGAGCGCGTGCCGGAAGACGCCATAACAGCTGCCACTAGTGACCTCGCCTTACTTGATGTTCAGCTTGGTCTTGGCATTGGCGAGCAGGTCGAGCTTGACCCAGTCGTTAGCCTTCGGCACCGGATCTTGCAGCTTGCCCACGCCGTACTGCTTCATCAGGTCGGTGGTCAGTTGCACGTGCGAGGTGCTCAGATCGTAGCTATACGGCGAGTTGCCGATGGCGTCGGTGAAGTCCTGCTGCGTGATCTGGTTCTTGAACATGTCTTCACGCACGTACTTCTCGGCCGCTTGCGGGTTCTTGATGAAGTAGTCGGTCGCTTCGACGAAGGCGTACATCAGGCGCTGCGCGACGTCCGGCTTTTCTTTGTAGAGCTTTTCGGTGATCACGAGCGCACGCACCGGCTCGCCGATGGGCGTGTCGTACGGCTTGAGCATTTCGACGCCGAAGCCCTTGTTGATGGCTTGCGAAGCTTGCGGCTCCGACTGGCACATGGCGTCGATGCTGCCGGCGGCGAGGGCCTGATTCAGGTCGGCATAGGCCATGAACAGGATCTGCACGTCTTTGGCACCCGGCTGATCCGACCACGTGAGGCCGGCCTTGGCCAGTTCTGCGTAGAGAATGAGTTCCTGCGCGCCGCCACGGGCCACGCCAACCTTCTTGCCCTTGAGATCGGCCACCTTGGTGACGGCGATGCCCTTCTTCGACACCAGTCGCACGCCGCCCTTGGCGAAACCTGCCACTGCATAGATCGGCGCCCCCTGCGCACGACCTGCGATAGCGGCGTCAAGCGCGCTTGCCGACACGTCGATCTGACCGGCCACGATCGCCGGCATGATGTCCACGCCCTTCGCGAACATGCGCTCTTCGATCTTCAGGCCGTACTTCGGGCCAATCACTTTCATGTACGACACCGCGCCGTAGTGGGCGAACTTCAGGTTGCCCAGACGCACCAGATCGTCGGCGAAAGCGTGCAGCGAAACCGCGCACAAGGCCGCGGCGGCAAGACATTGCTTGAACATAAGGTCTCCTCTCTTATTAGATCGGCTTGCGCGTTATCGGGAATCCAGACAACGCAGCAGCACGCGCGTTAGAAAGCAATAGTCATGCCAGCAAGTTATGTCTTTGATTTATTTGAGAGAAAGTGTGGAAAACCCGATGGTCGGGTATACGGAAATCCGGAAAAACGCGGAATATTGTTTCTGGATTTCCAGAATTTCGAATGAAATCGGGAAATTACGCGAAGCGGATGGGGGCAAACCCCGAGACTGCGGCCGCACAACGCAACGATGAAAAATCCGTCGTGGGTGGATGGCGTGACGACGGGCCGACGCTGTCGAAGCGCCGGCCAATCAGGACAATGGCAACGGCCGGGTGCCCGGCGGCCTCAGGCCGAGAGCACTTCCGGCACTTGCACCTGATAACCCAACTCGGCGGAGATTTCCGCAGCGCAGGTCGACAGACGCGACGAGATGTCCGGCAGCAACGCACGCGTCATGCGCGAGGACGGGCCCGACGCCGACAGCGATGCAATCACTTCGCCCGACGCATCACGCACCGGCACGGCAACCGACACAGCCTCAGGCGCGAGTTCACCGAAGCTCACAGCGCAGTCTTGCGTACGCACGTTGAGCAGTTCCGCCGCCAGTTCGTCACGCTCGATCAACGTGCCGGCCGTGAAGCGTTTGCGCGGGCGGCCCAGCACCTGCGCGCGCACGTCGTCCGACGCAAACGCGAGCAGCACGCGGCCCGACGCACCAACGTACAGCGGGCGGCGATTGCCGACCACGCCGTGCACGCGCAGTTCGTGGGTCGATTCCACGCGGGCGACGCACAGCGACTCAAGGCCATCGCGCACACGCAGTTGAATGTTTTCGTTGAGCGCGCGGTTGAGCGACTGGATATGGCGATGCGCCACCTTCACCAGATTCACCTGCTCGTGGCCGGCCACGCCCAGCACCAGCGCTTGCGCACCGAGCACGTAGGTAACGGGGCTGCCCTCTCGCACGACCCAGCGATGCTGTTCGAGCGTCGCCAGCAGGCGAAAGGCACGCGACTTGTTCAGGCCGGCACGTTGCGCCAATTCCGTCACACCCAGACCGGGGCACTCCCCGACCAGCGACAGCAGCGAAAGCGCCGTGTCGACCGAAGCGACTGTGTAGTCCATCAAGCTTCCTCGCTATGTTGTTCGGCATACGCGGCGAGCGCCGCCGCAAATTGCCCAAGTTGCGATTGCAGCGACGAGAAACCTTCATGCTTCTCATCGCGTGATTCGTTCATGTAAAGCGCCCGGTTCAGCTCAATCTGCACGCTGTGCCGGCGCTCTGCGGGCCGGCCAAAGTGGCGCACGATGTCGCCACCGCGATAAGGCGTGTTGTAGGCGACGCGAAAACCCAGTCGCGTGAACTCGTCCACAAGCCATTGCGAGAACGTGGGATCGGCTGTGGTGCCGTCGTAGTCGCTCACGATCACGTCAGCGCGCGACATCCCGGCATCGGGGTCGAGTGCGCCGCCGCGCGAGCTCATGGAGTGGCAATCGAGATGCCAGACCACGCCGTATTCGTTGCGGGCGGCATCGAGCGCGTCGCGCAACGCCTGACGGTAGGGCAGGTAGTAATCATTGATGCGGCGCTCGACCTCGGCCACGCTCAGGCGGCGGTCGTAGAGCGGCACGTTCGGCGCGGCAAAGCGGTGCAGCAGGCCGACACCCCGTTCGCTATACGCCTCGGGGCGCGCATCGTGCGGCCACAGGCTCGCGATCAACTCGGGGTCAAGGTCGTGAACGGCGCGATTCGGGTCGATATAAGCCCGCGGGAAGAGCGCAGCAACAAGCGTCGCACCGTGTTGCGTGACGATGGACCACAGTTCGTCGACGTAGGCATCGCCGCACGCATGAATGGCTGCCGTGGGCGCAATGGTGTCGAAGTCAGGCGGGAACACCTGGCCGCTGTGCGGTGCGTCGAAGACCAGCGGCAGGCGGCACAATTGCCCCCCTCGCCCGGCTTGCGGCGCTTCCACAAAATATCGGCCCTCGGTGACCTGACGGGACATGCCGTCTCCTCGCGTACGTTCGGAACGCTCGCCCACAGATAGCGAGCTCTTTGTTTTGACCAGCAAAACAAGGTTTCAATATTCTGAAACAACGCCGAGGGGGCGACAAGGTGATGGTTGTTACAACATATTTCGGCACGGCTGCCGGTGAGTTACCTATGCGGGCCTGTCGATTACCCGAAGTTGCCGGTAGAACGGCCAGCGTTCGACAGGTTTTGGCTGCGGTCGCGGGCGTTTCGTGAGCGTATTACGTGATGAACCGAGCGATGTCTGTGATGGCTCGTAATGACTTTTCCGGCGTCTGCCATACGTCGGCGCTCGAAATACGACTACCCGCGTCTGGCCACGTCCGATCACTCTGCGCAGGTTATAGGCTTCGCCCAATAAAAAAGCGGACTGTCCGGGGACAGTCCGCTGCTTTTTTGCTTCGACTTGCTTCGGGCTTTGGCCCGACGGCATGCCCGTCGCGTTGGCCTCAGATAGCGTCGGCCACACCGGCTTCGTGCGCCTGCACGTCCGCGTGATAGCTCGAACGCACCATCGCGCCCACCGCAGCGTGCGTGAAGCCCATCTTGTAGGCCTCTTCCTCGAACATCTTGAAGGTGTCCGGGGTCACGTAGCGACGCACTGCGAGGTGGTGTTCCGACGGCTGGAGATACTGGCCGATCGTCAGCATGTCGACGTTGTGGGCACGCAGATCGCGCATCACTTCCAGAATTTCCTCATCCGTCTCGCCCAGACCGACCATCAGGCCCGACTTCGTCGAGACGTCCGGATGCGCGGCCTTGAATTCCTTGAGCAACGTCAGCGAATGCTGATAGTCCGAGCCCGGACGCGCTTCCTTGTACAGACGCGGCACCGTTTCGAGGTTGTGGTTCATCACATCGGGCGGGGCGGCATTGAGGATGCCCAGCGCACGGTCCAGACGCGCACGGAAGTCCGGCGTCAAGATTTCGATACGGGTCTGCGGCGACAGCTCGCGCACATGACGAATGCAATCGACAAAGTGTTGGGCACCGCCGTCGCGCAGGTCGTCACGGTCGACACTCGTGATCACCACGTACTTCAGGCGCATCGCCGCGATGGTCTTCGCGAGGTTCAGCGGTTCGTCCACGTCGAGCGGGTCCGGGCGGCCATGGCCCACGTCGCAGAACGGGCAACGGCGCGTGCACTTGTCACCCATGATCATGAACGTGGCCGTGCCCTTACCGAAGCACTCGCCGATATTCGGGCAGCTCGCCTCTTCACACACGGTGTGAAGGTTGTGCTCGCGCAGAATCTGCTTGATCTCGTAGAACCGCGACGTGTGCGTCGCCGCCTTCACGCGAATCCAGTCCGGCTTCTTCAACCGCTCGATCGGCACGATCTTGATCGGGATGCGCGCGGTCTTGGCTTGCGACTTTTGCTTGGCGGTGGCGTCGTATTCGCCATCGATCGTGCGAACTTCCTTGCTCGCGGTGTCGTTCACGGTGGTGGTCATGATGGGGCTTTCCAGGCGTCCATTCAGGCGGCGGCGTTCGCGCTGGCTGCTGCGTCTGCGTGGGGCGCAGAGTCGGCAGGTGGCGCGGCATCGGCCGACGCGGGGTGCTGTTCGAGGTGATGGCCGAGTTGCTGCGCCAGTCGCGCGGCCACTTCGTCCCAGCGGGGGGCCACGCCGAGCGTGGCCATGTCTACGGTTTGCAAACCGGCGTAACCGCACGGATTGATCCAGTCGTACGGGCGCAAATCCATCGCGACGTTCAGCGACACGCCGTGATAACTGCATCCGTTGCGGATTTTCAACCCAAGAGCGGCGATTTTCGCGCCAGCATGCGCTTCGGTGCCGTCGCCCGAGCTCACATAGATGCCCGGCGCGCCAGCCCGGCGCTCAACAGCGAGATTATACGCTCCAAGGGTATCAATCACCGCCTGCTCGATCAGCCGCACCAGTTCGCGCACGCCAAGCTTGCGGCGGCGCAGGTCCACGAGCAGATAAATCACTACCTGGCCGGGCCCGTGATACGTGATTTGGCCGCCACGGTCGACTTTGACGAGGGGGATGCCGCTATCGGCGATAAGCAGGTGAGCCGGGTCGCCGGCGAGCCCCAACGTATAAACGGGGGGATGCTGGACGATCCAGAGTTGATCCGGGCCGTGCGCGCCACGCGCATCGGTGTAGGCGCGCATGGCGTCGAACGATGTGGCGTAGTCTTCGGTGCCGCGCCAGCACACTTCGATCGGGGAGGTCATGAACGCGATTTTAACGAAACCCGCCGCGTCTTGCTCGGACCGACGCGGCGAAGTTCACGCTCAGGCCGTACTTGCCTTCTTGGCTGCCTTCTTCACAGGCGCCGCGCCCAGCCCGCGCGCGTAACACCCGGCGGCGACCAGAATCATCACCCCGCCCAGCCATTGGGTCGGGTGCAGCACGATGCCAAACGCCAGAAAATCGACGGCCACCGCCACCACCGGATACACGAACCCGAACACGGCGAGGCTCGATGTCGACGCCTTCTGGAACGCGCCATACAGCAGCAAGTACATGAATGTCGTGTGGAACAGGCCCAACGTGACGATCGCGCCCACCTGACGCGGCCCGCCCGGGAGATGCCCAAAATCGGCCATCCACACAAACACCACCGCGCCGATCACCATATGCAGCGCGGCAATGATTTCTGGCCGAAGGGTGCCGGCCAGCTTCTTGGTGAACAACGTGGTTGCCGCGTAGAGCGATGCCGCCGCCAGCGCACTCGCTACGCCGAGCAGGTAGCCCGCACCGTGCGCACCGCCCGGCTCGGCCAGAATGACCAGACCCGCAAACGCCAGACCGAGAAACCCGAGCGTCGCCATGGACGGCCGCTCACGTGTGATGATCGCGCTCGCCATAACCAGCAGGAATGGCTGCACGTTGTAGACCACCGTCGTGATGCCCACGGATGTCAGCTTGTAAGCGCTGAACAGGAAAAACCAGTTCGACACGAGGGTAATCGCCCCGAGCGTCACGTTCACGATCTGCCAGCGCGCGAGACGCAACCCGCGCCAGTAGCCGCGATAGGCACACCACAGGCACAGACTGGCCGCGCCGATCAGGCACCGGAAGAACACCACATTGAGCGCCGGCTGTCCGGACATCAGCACGAAGTAGCCGATCGTGCCGGAAATCACCATCGCAGCAACCATCAGCCAGCGGCCCAGACGCTCGTCAGCGTGGGCGTCCGGCGCGCCTTGCCCCGTATTGCCGGGCTTAGTCGGCGTGGAAGCGGCTGGCGGGGAAACGGCCGGTGTCGTGCGAGCCGGCGTAGAACCTTGCGTCATTCAGTCAAATCTCCCGCTATCGCAGCGTATTTTCGTTTGATTATTGCGCGCCTTGATGTGAATTCAATTGACATCAAGTGAATGTTTAAAACGACTCACGCCTTCCGCAGCATCATCTGCCGCGAGAACGCGTGAAGTTTGACGGTTGTGGCAAAGCCATGAGGGCCGGTGGCCCGCAGGCCTATCAGGCGGCAGATGCGCAGGAATTCGCCTCACGTGCCGCACGACGTCCGGCCAGCCAGCGGCGCAACTCGCGCACCAGCGGGAAACGATGCGCCACTTCGCGCTCCAGCTCAGCCTCGGCGCCGTCGTCCGACGACACCCAGTAACGGCGTCCCGGCTCCACAGCGAGGCGCTGCCCCGGCATCAGCCAGTAATCGCGCGGATCGCCCGCCCGCGTTACCCAGACTGCCGCGCCGCGTGCGACGAGCGTATGCTCATGGTGCAAGTCGAGACTGACGACTTCGCCCGGCCGGATGCCGTAAAAATACTGGACCTTTGTCAAATTGTTTTGCATTTTACGACCCCCACTCAGTGCGAGACAATGACTGAATCATAGGGACTGCCAAGCGCTTAACCAAACGACATATTTTCACGGCCTTGCGAATAAAGCTCACATGGATCTTCGGAGACTTCCCAATCTGAGTGCTCTGCGCGCGTTCGAAGCGGCTGCGCGTCTGGAGAGTTTCTCCCGCGCGGCCGAGGAGCTGTTCGTCACGCACGGCGCCATCAGCCACCAGATTCGCGCGCTGGAGCAGGAACTGGGCACGCAGTTGTTTGCCCGCAACGGCAAACGCATCAGCCTGACGGCCGCTGGCCGGCAGTACGCGGTGTCGATCCGGGCTGCGCTCGGCGATATCGCTCAGGCCACCCGTAAGTTGCAGGCAGGGACTCGCAGCGAGCGGCGATTGGTGCTCACCACCATGCCGTCGTTCGCCAGCCGTTGGCTCACGCCACGCATCGGGCGCTTCATCGACCGTCATCCCGAACTCGAAGTGGAGTTGCGTTGCAGCGCCGAGCTGATCGATTTCGAGCGTGACGACGTCGACATCGCCCTGCGCATGGGCAAGGGCAACTGGCCCGGCCTGCATATCGAAAAAGTGCTCGAAGACGTGTTCTTTCCTGCCTGCGCGCCGTCCTACAACAGCGGACGTCTGCCCCAGTCGGCGGCGGAGTTGCGGCACAGCACGTTGCTACGCTCGGAAGGGGAACCGTGGTCGCCGTGGTTTGCTGCGGCCGGCTTCGATATCCCCGAGCCGACGCAGGGCATGATGTATCAGGATTCGGGGATGCTCTCGCAAGCGGCCATCGTCGGTCAAGGCGTGGCGCTCGTGCGGCGATCGCTGGCGGTGGGCGACATCATGGCTGGGCGGCTGGTGCGCCTGTCGGATGTCGATACGCCGTGCGAATGGGATTACTACTTCGTGTGCCCGCCGGGGGTGCTGGAAACGCAGCGCGTGCAAGCATTTCGCACGTGGTTTCTGGAGGAAATGGCCGCTTTTGAGGCTGTGATGCATATGCAGCGCCGCCCGGCACAGGCGAGCCCTGAAGCGCTCGCAGCAGGCATGGCGTCTACCGCAGGCACGTTGACGACAGACGCTCAGTTGGGGCTGGCACCGGCGCTACCGCCGGACGACGGCGCGCCGACCCACGCGTGAATGCTGCCTGAGCACGGCAAGAGTACCGCGCCACGCGCAGGGCGCGTGGCGTGTCGCCCGACATTTCAACCGCGTTACAGCACGACCTTGACCATCGGGTGGCCGGTGAGTGCGCGATAGATATCGTCGAGGTGGGCCTTCGAGTGGGCCCGCACCGTGACCGTCAGGCCGAGGTAGTTACCCGAGCTGGACGGACGCATCTCGACGGTAGCGGCATCGAACTCGGCATCGAACTCGCGCAGCACTGCCACGATGGCATCGGCAAAATCCGGCTGCATCTTGCCCATCACCTTGATGGGAAAGTCGCACGGAAACTCCAGCAGACTTTCTTTCTTTTCCGGCGTCATAGCGCCTCCTTGGCTCGCTGATAAGCCGCATACAGTGCGCGGAAGACCGGGCCCGGCTTGCCGTCGCCCACCGGCTTGTCGTCCAGACGCACGACCGCCAGCACTTCCTTGGTCGCCGACGTGATCAGCAGCTCGTCGGCGTTACGCACTTCCTCTTCACTGACCGGGCGCTCGTAGAACGCCACGCCACATTCCTTGGCAAAGGCTTCGAGCGCGCCGTAGCGAATGCCTTCCAGAATGCGATTATCACGCTGCGGCGCAAACATTTCACCGCCCTTGATCACCCACACATTACTCGACGACGCCTCGGTCAGGCAGCCATCGCGAAATTGCACCGTCTCCTGCACATCGTGATCGGCCGCGTATTGCGCCATCAGGACGTTGCCCAGCAGCGAGGTCGACTTGATGTGGCAATTGAGCCAGCGACGGTCTTCGTGGGTCACGGCGCCCACGCCGTGCTCGACCTTCTCGCGCGACGGCAACGTGAGCGGCGTAGCCATGCCGAACACGGTCGGCGTGATGTCCTTCGGGAACGTGTGCTGACGCGGCGCCACGCCACGCGTGACCTGAACGTACACGCTGTGCGGGTCGGCGGCACACGTGGCCGACAGGCGCGCGAAGAGCGCTTCCCATTCGGCACGGGTATACGGGTTGGCGATACGAATCTCGGCGAGGCTGCGCTCAAGGCGATCGAGGTGCTGCGCCAAACGGAACGGCTTGCCGTGGTAGACAGGCACGACTTCGTAAATGCCGTCGCCGAACAGGAAACCGCGATCGAGAACGGAAATCTTCGCGTCACTGAGCGGGATCAGTTCGCCATTGAGCCAGACGGTGGGGTTGTCCATGTTTGCAGGGGGCGCGTGTCGCGCACGACTAAATTGCAAAACGCGCCCCTGGGGCGCGCCTCGCGTTTGCCGGCCTGACCTGACCGGCGAGGCGCCGATCCGTCATGCGGTTCGGCCATACCCCCGTGCCGCGACGCGCAGGCGTCAGGACACGGGATCGTCCTTACTTCTTCATGAACATCAAACGCAGCGCATCCCATGCGCGGCCGATGAAGCTGGCTTGCGCCACGTCGGCCAGCGCCACGACCGGGAATTCGGCCAGTTGCTTGCCGTCGGCCATGACCTTGACGGTACCGACCTGCGCGCCGTTCGCGATCGGGGCGATCAGCGGCTCACGCAGTTCAAGCTGCGGCTTGATCTTGTCGGCCACGCCCTTCGGCACGGTGATGAAAGTGTCCTTCTTCACGCCGATCTTCAGCTCGCTTTCCTTGCCCTTCCACACCTTGGGCGTGGCCACGACCTGATTCGCGCCATAGACACGCAGCGTGTCGAAGTTCTGATAGCCGTAGTTCAGCGCCGAGAGGCTGTCCTGCACGCGTGCGCGCTCGGTCGGCTCACCCACCACGACCGACAGCACGCGGCGGTTCACGCCGGGCGTGCCCGGCAGCGGACGCGAAGCCGTCGACACGAGGCAGTAACCCGCTTCCTTCGTGTGGCCGGTCTTCAGGCCATCGACGGTCGGGTCGAGCGACAGCAGACGATTGCGGTTCGGCTGGCGGATGTTGTTGTACGTGAAGCTCTTCTCCGAGTAGATCTTGTAGTACTCGGGGAAGTCTTGAATCATGTGCGTCGACAGCGCGGCGATATCGGCCACCGTCGTGTAGTGCTGCGGATCGGTCAGACCGTCGACGTTCGTGTAGTGCGTGTTCTTCAGGCCAAGACGCTGCGCAGCACGGTTCATCAGTTCGACAAAGCCCGGCTGCGAGCCGCCGATGAGTTCGGCCAGCGCGATGGACGCGTCGTTACCCGATTGAATGATCATGCCGTACACCAGATCGTGTACGGAGACCGGCTTGCCCGCTTCGATGAACGTGCGCGACTCGTCGCGGCCCACCTTGCGTACCGACTCGCCCGGAATGACCGTCTGGTCCATCGAAATGCGCTTGTCGCGCAGCGCTTCGAAGACCAGATACGAGGTCATGATCTTCGTGAGCGAAGCCGGCTCCACGCGCGCTTCCGGATCGCCGGCGGCGAGCACCTGACCGCTGGTGACGTCGACGATCGTCCACGCCTTAGCCGACATCGGCGGCGGCGGAATCTGTTGAGCACGGGCCGGGAGTGCAGCAAGCGAGCCACAAGCGACGAGCGCCGCGGCAGCGGCGGCACGGGACAGCGAAGCGTTGAATTTCATTGGCGAAGAGAGAAACGAAGTGAGGCTCAGGGGCATCTGCGCTTGATTGAGCACCGCGCGCACTGTCGCGATTGGAAAAACACGAAAGCGGCACGGTGAAGAGGACAGCGGCACCGAAGTGCCGGTGCCAGGCATGTCGGAAACAATAGACCCGGCATCGCCTGACAGGTTCAGGAACGAATTATACCCGCCGTGATTTGCGTACCCCAGCGTCGGGAGGGTTACCGCCCGAAATCCGTCCGATGTGTGTCAATAGCGCCACGCATCGACCACGATCTGCTTGAGTAGCGGCAGCAGGCCGTGGAAGAAGTGCTCACCGCCCGGAATGACCACCACGGGCAGGGTTTGCGGACGCGCCCAGTCGAGTACCGACTGAAGGGGTACCGTGTCGTCCACTTCGCCGTGAATGACGAGCGTGTCGGCTGGCACGAGTGCGACATCCCAGTTGCTCGCGGCCGTGCCGACGAACACGAGACGTTGCGCGGGGGTACCGGCTTCGGCCAGCGTTTTGGCTACGTGCGAGAGCACGAACGTGCCGAACGAGAAGCCCGCCAGCGCCAGCGGGGGCGTATCCCAGCCCGGCTGCTGGCGCATCCAGTCGATGACGGCCAGCAAGTCGTCGCGCTCGCCAATGCCCTTGTCGTGCTCGCCTTCCGACTTGCCGACGCCGCGAAAATTCGGACGCACGACGGCGTAGCCGAGTTGCACGAAGGCGCGCGCGAGCGTCTGCGCAACCTTGTTGTCGAGCGTGCCGCCGAAGAGCGGGTGCGGATGCGCCACCAGCGTGATGCCGCGCAATTCGCCCGCCGGACGGTCGATGGCGATTTCAATGGCCCCGACCGGGCCGTCGATGGTAAAGCGTTCGGTTTGAGCGTTCATGAGTGATGCGTGACGTGAAGCCTGATGAAAGCGGGTGAGCGGATGAGCGGATGAATCAGAAGCGGATGCGTCCTGCATCGACCCGGCAATGCCCGGACAAGCCGGGATTGGCGGGTAGTCCCTCGAAATCTTCGTAATTCCGGTATTGCCTGATAAGACCCGAACGGGAACGACTCGACGCGGCAGCCGATTACGTGAGTCGATAACGTCAGTCGATGATTTCAGTCGATCAGCAGACGTTCGACGATTTCGCCTTGCGCCAGATGCTTTTCGACGATCTCGTCGATATCGGTCTCATCGATGTACGTGTACCAAGTGCCTTCGGGGTAGATCACGACGACCGGGCCGAGTTCGCAGCGATCAAGGCAACCTGCCTTGTTCACCCGCACTTTGCCGGGGCCGGCCAGCCCGAGCTGTTTGACCTTCTTCTTGGCATATTCCTGCATCGCCTGAGCGTTGCAATTCGCACAAGAAGGCCGGTCCGCGCCCGGTTCGCGCTGATTCAGACAAAAGAAGACGTGATGTTGGTAGTACTGCGCCTGGGTGGCCATGTCGGTCGCTCTGTGGGGGTTGGCAACGTTGTTGCGGGCCATTCTAACCGACCTTCCCGGTGGTGCGCGCCGGCCCGCGATGGCTCGGATCGAACATCGCCAGCAGGTAGATCAGCACCAGATACGGCCACGTCCACGCGAGCCAGCGCGCCAACACGTTGAAGTGCACATAGCGGCCCTGCCGCCACGACTGCAACGCCGCCTCGTAGTACGGGTTAGCGGGCAACAGGTTCACGAAAACCAGCAGAACGATCAGCGCCGCCAGCGCCACGGCCCCGCGCAACACGCGCGGCCCGCGCGCCGCCACCGTCAGCACGAGCGTGCCGACAACGAGCCCATAGATCGCGCCGGTCGTCACCCAGTCGAACGCCTGTGCGGGCGAAAACTGCCACGCCGAGGCAGCGGCCTTGATGGCGAACGCGCTGATGAACATCGCGCAAAGCAACGGCACGCGCGGTGCCCCGCGCCGCATGGCAAGCGTCGCGAGCAGCCCGGCCAGAATGGTGCCGCTGGCCGTCACCACGGTCTCCCACAGCGCATGACTCGCCACGGCGTCGAGGGCCGAGAGGTAGTCCTGCAACTGACCGAGATGCGGCACCCAATCCAGAACGAGATCGGTGATATCCGGGTCTTGCCAGAGCCAGATCTGACGCACCAGATCGCCGTCGCCGAAGAGGAACTGCTGCGGATACGCCTGCGCCCACGGCCACAAGGCCAGCAACACGAGCAACACGCTCGCGTGCCGTTCAAACCATGCAAAGCGCAGATGCCGCAGCCAGCCGCGATCAAGCAACGGACTCGTGAGCGGTACTGCAAGCGCACCCCCGATCAGTGCGCCCAACGCATTCGTTGCGAGATCGACGTTCGAAGCCACACGCGTGGGCAAATACGTTTGCAGGGCTTCCATGCCGCCTGACAGCAGTGTGCCGAGCACAAACGCCGCGAAGACCGCACGCGTGCCGCGCCACGCCGGATGCAACGCCAGCACCGTGAGCATGCCGAGCGGGACATAGCCCAGCACGTTGGTGACGACATCGAACGTCGTCATCCAGCGTGGCAACGGCGCGAACAGATAGTCGAACGGGCCGACCACCGCACGCTGGAATTCGAACGGATACAGGCTCGCGTACGCGATGAGCAAGATCAGGCAAAGCAGCGCCTGACGCGTGAGCGGCGAGGCACGTCGTTGCCAGGGTTTGATGTCCGGCTCGGGCATTGACGCTGGGGCGCTAGCGGGTGGCCGCCGCCAACGGCGACGACGATGGAGACGAAATGCCCGGCGCGGCATCCGATCGCGGTGCGGTGGCGGGAACCGCGTGCGACGTCGGTGCCGATCGCGTCGTGGTCGATGGCGCCGGCACGCGGCCAGCCAGCCACTGAATCAGTTGCGTCTGCACCGCGTCGCTCGCGGCCGCCAGTGCGCGCGTGCCGCCTGCCGCATCGGCCGTAGCCGCAGGTGCTTGCGCACGCAGCGTCGTTTGCGCCAGCAGTTTCGGCCCGTCGAACAACGTCGCGCGAATCTGCACCACACCGTGGCTGGTCGACGCACTGTCGAAGTACTGCGCGAATTCGTCGAGTTCGACACGCAACGCAGGCGCCGCCGTCGGATCGCCTGCGGCCAGCACCGGCCGGTCGACCGCGAGCGCGACACGCAACCGGTCACCGAACAACCGGGCCGGTGACGCGAGCCAACGGCTGTTGGCGTAGACACGTGCCTGATCGCCATCGCTGGCCGGCAAGCGGTAATAGATCAGATCGGAGTCCAGCCAGTTCGGCGCGTTGACGACGACCTTGAGCGGCGAAAGGCGCGCGGCACCCGATGCACCCAATGCAGCGGCATTTGCCGTGTTGGCGATGTCGGGCGTCCCCGTGGAAGCCCCGGATGCCGCTGATGCCGCTGATGCCGATGCCGCCGCTGGCATCGTCGGCGGACCAAGATCGTAGCGAGCCAATGCGCCAGACGGTGTACTCGTTGCACACCCGGCCACGAGCGCTGCCGTCCCTGCGGCAATCAGCAGCGCGCGCAGAGCGCCGCGAATGGATTCAAACATGTCGGTATCCTTTTGCAATTCGGTCTCGCCTCTCATCGGCCCGCTCCGCTGGGCCACGCAAAGCCCGACTCACCCGGTCCGGGCGGCGGCGGCGACGTGCCGAAGAGCAGTGCACGCGGATTGCGATTGATCGTCTCAGCGGCTTGCCCCACGGCCTGCGTTGTCGTGCGCAGATCATCGGACAGCGTATTCAACCGTGGCAGCGCCTCTTGTTGCAGCGAGCCCTCGAAGGTCTGCGTCGTCGCCTGGAATGCGGCGAGACTCGACGCCGCCTGATCGGCCGCACGTCCCACGCTATCGAGATTACGCACCAGCGGGCCCTGCGGGTCGGTCAATTGACCGGCCAGCTTGTTCGCGCCGGCAAGCGTACCGTTGAGCTCACGCACGGTCTCGGGCAGTTGCTTGGTCACCGGTTCCAGTTGTTGCGCAACGCGATTCACACTCTGCGCGGCCATCTTCACACTGTTGACCGAGTCGATCACAGCCTGACGATTATCGGCAGACAGCAATTGATTGACCGACGAACTCGCCTGCTCAAGCTGACGCACGAGGGTGTTGCCGCGATTCTGCAATTCGTCGATAAAGCTCGGACGCAGGCGCAACTGCGCGACCTGAGTTTCCGAAGACGGCAGCAACGTGCGGTCACGGCCATCGTCGTCGAGTTGCACGAAAGCGAGCCCCGTCACGCCCTGATAACTCAGCGTGGCGTACGTCGACTTGGTCATCGGCGTGCCCTCGTTCACAAGAATGCGAATCAGGATCTGCCCCGGCGTGCGCGGATCGAACTTGATCGAATCGACCTTGCCCACGGCCAGACCGCGGTAGCGCACGGCAGACTCGGGATTCAGGCCGTTCACGTTTGTGCGGGAGACCAGGTCGTAAGGCACGCGTACACGATTGTCGCGATTGAACCAGTACACGGCCGCCGCGACCGCCGTCAGCAATACCAGCGTGAACAGGCCCGCCATGAAGGCGTGCGATTTATTTTCCATCGTCGAGTAACTCCGAAATCTTGTGACGCCGCGCAGCGGGCAAGGCCAGCAACGCGCGTCTGCCGCGCTCACCGAGGAAGAAGCTGTGAATGAAGGGGTGATCGACGCGCACCACGTCTTCGACAGGCGCATTGATGAGCACCTTGCGATCGGCCAGCACGGCCACTCGTGTCGCGAGCATCATCACCGTATCGAGATCGTGCGTGACCATCACCACGGTCAAGCCCAGTGAGCGGTGCAGGCCACGAATCATGTCGACGAATTCGTCCGACGCCTGCGGATCGAGCCCAGCCGTCGGCTCGTCGAGAAACAGCAACTCGGGCTCCAGTGCAATGGCGCGTGCGATACCTACGCGCTTGATCATCCCGCCCGATAACTCCGACGGCATCCGATTCGCCATGCGCCCGGACAAGCCGGCCATCTCGAGCTTGTACATCACCACATCGCGGATCAGATCTTCCGATAGCGTATGCAGTTCACGCAGCGGCTGCGCGATGTTGTCGAACACCGTCATCGCCGAGAACAGGGCACCACGCTGGAACAGCATGCCCGAACGACGGCGCAGCAAATGCGCCGTGCGCCGGTCGATCATCGTGATGTCGTGACCGAAGACACTGATATGACCGCTGGTCGGCGCTTCCAGCCCGATGATCTGGCGGATCAGCGTCGTTTTCCCCGACCCTGAACCACCCACCAGCGCGATGATCTCGCTTTGGCGCACGGTCAGATCGAGATGCTCGTGGATCGTGTGCGTGCCATAGCGCTTCGTGAGATCGCGCACTTCGATGACAGGCTCTGCATCGCCCGCCAATGTCGCAGCGACCGGCGGGCAGCCAGCCGCGCCGGGGCGTGCCACATCGGACAGTTCAGTCGTGCGGGCGCCCGGTGCCTTCGAGAGATCGTGGGTCGTGGACTCGCTCATCAGCCAATCCCCACGTTGCGGAACAGAATCGCGAACACTGCATCGGCCAGAATCACCACCGTGATCGATGTCACCACCGACTGTGTCGTGCCCTCGCCCAGACTCTGCGTATTCGGTTTGACGCGCATGCCGAAGTGACACGCAACCAGCGCGATCAGCATACCGAACACCACGCCCTTGCCAAGACCGATCCAGAGGTTGGCGATGCGCACAGCATTGGGCAGCGTCGTGAAGAAATAATGCAGGCCGATCCCGAGTTCGTACTTGGCGGCCAGCGCACCGCCGAGCAGCGCAACAACGTTCGTCCACATGACCAGCAACGGCATCGCAATCGCCAGTGCAATGACCTTGGGCAAGATGAGGCGAAGGCTGTGCGAGATGTCCATCACGCGCATCGCATCGAGTTCTTCGGTCACGCGCATGACGCCGAGTTGCGCCGTAATCGCCGAGCCCGAGCGCCCCGCCACCAGAATGGCCGAGAGCACCGGCCCCAACTCACGAATCACCGACAGGCCGAGAATGTTCACGATGAACGTGCTCGCGCCGTATAGCTTGAGTTGTTGCGCCGAGAGGTACGACAGCACGATACCGATCAGGAACGCCACCAGTGCCGTAATGCCCAGCGCCTTGGCGCCGGCGCTGTAGATATTGGCGGACATCTCAAGCCACGGGGCGCGCATCGGGTGCCGCACCACGCGTCCGAGGTCGATGACGAACCGGCCGAACATCGAAATTCCGCCGCGCAGGTGATCGCCGAGCGAAAACAGCGAATAACCGAGCCGGCTGACCGGATCGACGTAGCGCGTCGGCACGGGGCTCTGCCGCGTACGGTCGAACTCGGCAAGGTGGTCGAAAAGCGCGCGCTGCGTCGGCGTGAGCGCGATCTGCTTGGGGAAGCGGCGATTCCAGTACCGCCACAATGCCTGTGCCCCCACGTGATCGAGGCGCTCGACGCAGGTGAGATCCCATGCGAGTTCGCCACTGGGCAGCGCATGGACGAGTTGAAGCAACATCTTCTTGCGCTGTGAGAGCGCAAGCGCTGTCCACAGCCCGCGCAGCATCACCACCGGGCCTTGCGGCGAGGGGGACAGCTCCAGGGTGGGCACGGCATCGAGATTCAAAACTGGGGGTCTCCTGACAACAGGACCAAATAGAACCAAACAGGACCGGGCGGAATCCGGCAAAACGCGGTCATTGTACGGTACAGGCGCGACCGAACGATGGCAACCCGACGGCAGCCGAAAACGTGCCGGAATCGGCCGAGTTTCGACTCGGATGATGCCGAAAAATGCCCGTGGTTGCAGGGCACTGCGGCGCGGCGCAGGCCCCGCCGTTACAATAGCAGCCATGAATAAAGCCGCCATCCACGCCACCGACACTGCCAGCCGTCGCCTTGATCGGGACGGCGTACGAGCGCGCCTTGGCGCGGCCTGTCGCGACTGGCAAATCGAAGTGGTCGAGACCACCGGCTCGACCAATCTGGACCTGCTCTCACGCCTGCGCGAAGACGCCTCGTGCGCCCCGGTGGTGCGCGCCGCCATGGTCCAGACGGCCGGGCGCGGTCAGCGCGGGCGCGCATGGCAGAGCTTGCCCGGGGACAGCCTGACGTTCTCACTCGCCTATGTCTTGCCGGGCGGCCCCGCTGAATTGGCCGGTCTGTCGCTGGCGACAGGTGTCGCCGTTGTCGAGGGCTTGTCGGACTTGCCGTTGTCGGCGCCGCAGGCGCTCGGCCTGAAGTGGCCCAACGACGTACTGCTTCGCGGCGGCAAACTCGCCGGCATTCTGATTGAGACCGTGCCCGCCGGCCCGGGACGCATCGGTGTCGTCATCGGCATCGGCGTCAATCTGCGCCAGGCAGGCGACGTCGCCGCGCGCATCGATGGCGCCTCGGCCACGTCGGATGACAAGACCGGCGCCGCGTCTAGCAATTCGGCGGCTTCAACGGCCTTCCCTGCTGCCATCCCCGCCATTCCTGCCATCCCTGCAACACCTCCCGCAGCCCTCGAATCGATTCTCCCGGCCCCCGACATGACGTCGGTGCTTGCCGCGCTGATTCGGCGGCTGGCCGCCATGCTCGAGCGTTTCGGCGAACAGGGGTTTGGTGCTTTCCGTGAAGACTGGGAGGCCATGCACGCGTACAGCGGCGCATCGATTCGGGTCATCGAACACGGTCGCGACCTGCTGCACGGCGTTGCGCTCGGCGTCGATACCTACGGCCGCCTGCGCGTGGCAACCGATGACGGCGAACGCGCCATCGCCAGTGGCGAGGTCTCCGTGCGACTCATGAGCGCTTCTGCCAATGCCAATGCCAATACCGATACCGATACCGACGCATCGTCAGCCTCGCGAGGAAGCCGCCGATGAACGCATCGAAGACGGCCAAGGCCTCCGCGACGCCGATGGCGACGACAGCGAACACAGCGAATAAGGTGAATACGGCTGCGATGCAGACACCTTCGCCGACGCCCACAGGCACCTTGGCGAAGGCACCGTGGCTGCTGGTCGACGCCGGTAATAGCCGGATCAAGTGGGCGCTCGCGCCTGCGGAGCGTCCGGACGACTGGCGGGCGGCCTCGCCGGCGTTTCTCGCCAGCGGTGCCGTCGATCATGCGGAATGGCGCACGCTCGCCACGCAGATTCGCGCTGGCTGGTCGGCATTGGCGGGGGGCACATCGGGCCGCCCATCTGCCAGCCCTTCGGACGCCCCTCACTTCGCTCTCAACACGGCCCCGCTCGCCATCGGTCAGGGCGGGCAGGACGATGGCTTCATCTGCCCGGAACCCGCTGGCGTGTGGCTGACCAATGTCGCTGGCGACGCGGCCGAACAGGCCGTGCGCATGACACTGCAAACACTCTGGGGAATGGCGTCGTCAGACTGGCTACAGGTCTTGCACGCGAGCGAAACGCGCGCCGGGGTGCGAAATGGTTACGACACGCCGACGCAATTGGGTAGTGACCGCTGGGCCAGTCTGATCGGCGCGCACGCCGCGTGGCCGGGGGAACATCTGCTGATCGTCACGTTGGGCACGGCAACGACGGTCGAAGCCTTGCGCGCCGACGGCGACTATCTCGGCGGCCTGATTGCCCCGGGACCGGCGCTGATGCTGCGCTCGCTCGCACAGGGCACCGCCCAGTTGCCGACGCTGGACGCGACTATGCCGAGTGGTGGACAAGACTTCGCCCGCAACACGGCCGACGCGATTCTGCGCGGATGCCTTGCTGCGCAAGCCGGACTCGTCGAACGCAATCACGCGCAACTGCAAGCCCGACTCGGCGCCCCAGTACGGTGTGTGCTGTCGGGCGGCGCACGTCAGGCACTGGCGCAAACACTCACCCTGCCGTTCACCGATCACGATCAACTCGTGCCTGCGGGGTTGTACGAGGTCGCGATTCGCGCGGCGGCCGAGGCAGCGTTGCTCGCAGGTTCGGCGCATTCACCGGCCAATGTGACCCCACAAGATTCGCGCGAAAACCGACACGCGCCGGGAGGTGCCTGAGATGTTGCGTGCGCTGCTGCTGATCATGTTTTTGGCCGCCAACGCGGCACTGGCTGCCGTGCAATTCGGATGGCTGAAGTGGCGAGACATTCTGCCGGCCACGGGACGCGAGCCCACGCGTATTACGCAACAACTAGAGCCGGGGCGCATCCGCCTAGCGGGCGCGCAGATCAGCGGTGAGACGGTCGTCGCGGCCAAACCGGGCAATGCTGCTGGCGGGGCTGATGCTTCTGCAACGTCTGCGGCGAGCAACACCAATAAGAGCCGCGGTAACGACACGAGTGCGAGTGGGGGCGCAGGCGCCTCTGCCAGCGCCGCGTCAGCACCGTCAGCACCGTCAGCCCCCTCTGCCCCGTCTTCCGCCGATGTCGCGGCAAGTCAGGCGATCGCAGCCACAGCACCCGCAGCGGTCTCGGGAGATGCGGCAGCGGCATCACAGGCCGCAGCGGCAGCGGCCGCCTCTACGTGTCTGGACGTCGGCCCGTTCGCCGCAGACGACGCTCAGCAGGCGCGCGGCCTGTTGCTCGCGGCGCTGCCATCGGGTCAGGGGGACATACAGTCCGTTGCCGTGGACAAGCGCTACTGGGTACATCTGGATCCTGTGCCGAACAAGGCCGCGGTGGACAAGCAAGTCGCGCTGCTGCGTTCGGTGGGCGTGACCGAATATTCGCTGCTCAACGGCGACGGATCGAATCTCGTCGTCTCGCTCGGCTTGTTCAACGATCGCGAGCGCGCGGTACGACTGATGGCGATGGCGCAGAAGAAGGGAATCACGCCGCAACTGAGCGAGCGGCCGAATGCGAAGAGCCGGATCGTCTACCGGATTGGCGGCATCAACGCGAATGCGGCCGCGCAGATTCGCGGCGTGGTGACACAGCAGTGGTCCGCGCAACTGGTCAAAGCGTGTCCGGCACCCGCAGGCAGCCCGCCTACGGGCACGCACTGAGCGTAACTCGCTGGACTCGCGGGTGCCTCAACCCACGCGCTTGAGCTGCACCACCGGACGCACAACGCCCGTCTGGATACCGCGCGCGTTCTTGATGGTCGGCTCGACCCACGGCGCAAGGCCGGTGTTTTCCGGCGTATCGACCAGCCCAAGCGCCTTGAGCACCGCGACCGCTGCGGTGTAAAGCGCACGCATGTTGCCATCAACCACCTTGATGGCAATGCCCAGACCGGCTGAGCGCACACCGATGGTCTGCACGCCATCCGCGCCGATCTTCGCGACCCAGTCACCCGGTGCCATCTGCATGAATGCCAGATCGTTGCGGGCCGTGCCCGACACCATCTGCGGTTGCTGCGTCATCGCCGCGAACAACGTCGACAACGCCGCATCGTCGCTTGCAGACAACTTGGCGTAGGCTGCGGCCAACTTCTCAAGCGGCAACGCGTAGTTCGGTGCAGAGCAGCCGTCGATGCCCAGCGGCAACGCGTCGCCCGACACACCGACCACATCGCCCACACGCGCCCGAATCGCCTTCTGCAACGGGTGTGCAGGATCGAGATACGTCTCCAGCGGCAAGCCATGCTGCGCGCAATACGCCAGAAACCCGGCATGCTTGCCGGAACAGTTGTGATGCAACGCCGTCGGCTTCAGATCGGCCGGCGCTCGCTTGCCCGTGGCGGAATAGAACGTCGGCGTGTGGCAGCCACATTGCAGATGGTGTTCATCGCAACCGGCCTTGTCGAGCAGGCTTTTGACACCTTCAACGTGGAACGCCTCGCCCGAGTGACTCGCGCACAGCAACGCCAGCTCGGACTGCGTCAACCCGAAATGCGCCACGCCATCACCTTCCACGAACGGCAGCGCCTGAAACGGCTTGAGCGTCGAACGGGAGAAGGTGAGAAACGACGGATCGCCTGCCGCGTAGCGCAACTGGCCCGTCGCATCGACCACGGCGACGGCGCCGTAGTGAACGCATTCGACCGTATCGATGCCGTTCGCGCCGCGCGTGACTTCTACCAGCGGTGCCAAACTCATGATTGCCGAACCTTCTTGAGCAGTGCCGTCGTCGAGCGTTGATGTTCGAACGGAATGGCCACCGCCTTGCCGCCCCAGCCGCGCACGAGCGCCGATTCGGGCAGCTTGTCCATGTCGTAGTCGCCGCCCTTGACGAGAATGTCGGGGCGCACGGCGGCGATCAGGGCTTCAGGCGTCGATTCACCGAACGTCACCACATAGTCGACGCTTTGCAACGCCGCGAGCAGCGCCGCGCGGTCGTTTTCGTTGTTGATGGGGCGGTCGTCGCCCTTGCCGAGGGTGCGCACGGACACGTCGGTATTGACGGCAACGATCAGGCAGGCACCCAGAGCCCGCGCTTGCGCGAGATAGGTGACGTGACCACGATGCAGGATGTCGAACACGCCGTTGGTGAATACCAGCGGACGCGGCAGTCGGGGGGCGAGTGCCACGAGGGCATCACGCGTGAGGACTTTGGCCTCGAAATCGGGAGCTTGAGCGAGTTGCATGACTGTCTGTCAAAAGTGAACGCGGTATTGTCCCACGACGGCCCGCAGGCAACAAAAAAGGGGCCGAAGCCCCTTTTTTTGCGCAATGCCGAAGATTACGACGGTGTCGCAACCGCCGGTGCTGCCGGCGTCGCCACTGCCGCCAGACGCGAAGTGATTTCCTTGCGATAGCGGTTCAGGTCCGTTGCCGTCGCAAACGTGCGCTCGAACAGCAGCGACATGTTGTGCAAAATGCGCTCGACGACCTTCTTTTCCCAGCTGTCGTCGAACTTGATCTGTTCGTCGAGCCAGTGCTCAAGCCATTCCGGTTCCGGCAGGCGCGATTGCACCGTGTCGTTCGGGAACAGGTCTTTGTTCACGTGGAGGTTGGTCGGGTGCAACGGCTTTTCGGTGCGGCGCGCCGAAGCCATCAGCACGCCGATCTTGGCGAACGCGGCACGTGCGTTATCGCCAAAGCTCGTCAGTGCCTTCTTCATGTAGCGCAGGTACGCGCCGCCATGACGGGCTTCGTCACGCGAGATGATTTCGTAGATGGCCTTGATCACCGGCTCGGTGTGCCATTCGGCAGCACGGCGATACCAGTGGTTCAGGCGAATTTCGCCGCAGAAGTGCAGCATCAGCGTTTCGAGCGGCGGTGCCGGGTCGAACGGGAAGCGCACGGCGTGCAGCTCGGCTTCGCTCGGCACGAGGTCCGGGCGGAAACGACGCAGGTATTCCATGAGCACCAGCGAGTGCTTCTGCTCTTCGAAGAACCACACGCTCATGAAGGCGGAGAAATCGCTATCGTCGCGATTGTCGCGCAGGAACATCTCGGTAGCCGGCAGCGCCGCCCATTCCGTGATGGCATTCATCTTGATGGTGCGCGCCTGATCGTCGGTGAGTTGGCTCGCGTCGAACTTGTCCCACGGAATGTCCTTTTCCATGTTCCAACGCACTGCTTCCAGCGACTTGTACAGTTCGGGATACAGCATTTCGTTCATTTCAATTACCCCCAAGGTCGCGAGACCTTACACCAGGACTCAAGATAGTATTGTGAAAGTTTACGCCGAATTTCAACAGACAAAACGGTGACCGCGATACGAACGGCCCCCGCCGTCCGGCTTCACGTCTTGAACCCCTGCCGTCGCTGAAGGACGGCGATGAAGCGCCTGTAACTTGGCCGCGTCCTGGCGATATGGCTAGAGCGACCCTACTAAAATATGGGCAAACTCTTGAATCATAACATAAAAGCCTTTCAAAACCGTACGCGCGGCGCCTCACGTGACGGTAATGCGGCGTAATTTTGACGACGGTCAAAATGTCACGCACAGCCCCTAAGATCAAGGGGCAGAGGGCGTCCGGCACGTCACATTGCCAACCTACCGGCAAGGCCGGCGGTCCACTGCAAACGGCGGGCAAAAAGAAGCCGATGCCTACCGCGATGCGTCAGGGTTTGTCCTTGTGCGATGGGGCTCAGCAGCGCACGCCGCATGGTCTAGGCTGAAAGCAGTCGTTCCGTGCTTGTGATCCCGAACGGGGAGCGGTGACTGCGGCGTCTGACGACGCGGCCCCCGACGGCGAAGAGGACACTCGGTCGCATTCACGCAACATGCTTTACCGGCCGGCGTATCGAGCGAACGACTCGCACGCTGCCGACGGGCCCACCAACTCGACTGGATCCTTGGACCGGAAAGGAGCCGAGCATGGCAACTCGTCCTGCTTTGGCAGTGTGGCTGCGCGCCGCATGCCTCTTCGCCGTAGCGTCCGCCGCTGCGGCAGCCCCGAGCGCCCACGCGTTCGATGCCGTGCAACTGGCCTCGCAAGAAGTGCCGGCAGCGCATCTGGTCGGTCACGGCTCGTTCACCCGCATGGGTTTTCATCTTTACGACGCCGAACTCTTTTCGGTCGCAGATCGCGTCAGCGCGAACTGGGGCACGCATCCCTTGGTGCTCGACCTGCGCTACGCCCGCAGCTTCAAGTCGCATACGCTGGTGCAGCGCACGCTCATCGAAATGACGAAGCTGCAAATGGCGACGGAAGCCGAGCGCCAGCGTTGGGCCGATGAGCTCGCGCGCATCCTCCCCGATGTGTCGGAAGGACAACACCTGACGGGTGTCTACCGACCGGGCGACGGCACACGGTTCTTCTCGGACGGGAAGCCGATCGGTCAAATCACCGGCGACGCCTTCGGACGTGCCTTTTTCGCGATCTGGCTCGACCCGCGCACGAGTGCGCCGGACCTCCGGGCGGAACTGATCAGCGACGCGCACTGACCTGTATCGACGCGCGATGGCGCGCATTGCCGCGTTCCGGTGCACGTCAGGGGCCGCCGAGCACTGTCGCATCCGCGCCACGCCAACGCACCGGCGCGGTGCGCGCGACAACCCCGGCTGGTAAGTTATGGCAAGGCTCCCCTGCGCTATGCGCGCCGCTGGCGCACCCCACGCGAGACCGTGCCATGGACATCGATCATGCTGCTGCGCTCACCCGCCTGACGCGTTACATCGAAACTCTCACGCGGCAAAGCGTCGTCAACCTCGGCGAGTTCTACACGCCGACGGTCTATTTCAAGAGTCCGCTGCATGAAGTGCGCAGCGCAGCAGAACTTGCCGCGCTTTTCGATCGCCTGTTCGAACGCGTCGATGTCCCCCGCTTCGAAATCACCGCGACGCTCCTCCAACACAATCAGGCGCTCCTCGTCTGGAATCTTCACTTTCACGCCAAACGCTGGATCGATGACGAACAGGTAATTCACGGGGCCTCTCATTTGCGACTCGCCGTGGATGGGCGCATCGCCTATCAACGCGACTACTGGGACGCCACCGAAGATATCTACGCGAAACTGCCCGTCATGGGACGGTTGCTCGCGTGGCTGCGACAACGGCTGCTGCCCTGACATTCCCCCGCCAGGCCTCACTTCGGCCGTCCTCCTGCGCCACGGTCCACGCCGCAGAACACCTCCCCCCAGAACAGACCCAAGACCCTCCCCGCTGCTCAGACAGTGTTCAACTCGCCTCGGGGAGGGCCTTGGGTCTGTTCCCGCTTTTGCCCAAACTACCTCGGGTCGCTCTCCTCGTCCGCAACATGGGCAGTTTTCTGCAATACACGCCCCCCCACCCCCCGCCTACATTCGGAACCTCTACGCTCTCGCTCAAGGTCCCCGATGACACTCTTCTACTCCATGGCCGCCTTCGCGCTCGCCGCCTCCATTACCCCCGGGCCCGTCAACGTGGTGGCACTCGGCTCAGGCGCCCGCTTCGGCCTTTTGCCCAGCCTGCGCCATGTGACCGGCGCTACCGTCGGGTTCATCATCCTGCTCGTCGGTGTGGGGTTTGGTGTGTACGAACTGCTGCAACGCATGCCCGCTTTGATGCACGCCATCCAATGGTTCGGCGTCGCCTTTTTGCTCTACATGGCCTACAAGCTCGCGCGCGATGACGGCGAACTGGGAGACGCCAACCCCCAACGCGGCCCCACGATGCTCCACGGCGCGATCATGCAATGGCTTAACCCCAAAGCATGGCTCGCCTCATTGGCGGGCATGGGGGCGTACACCGCCGGTGAACCCACCCGCATCTGGCAGTTCGCCGCGATCTACTTCGTCGTGTGCTGGCTTTCCGTCGGATGCTGGGCCGTCGCCGGTGCCGTGCTCCGACAACATATGCGCGACGCTCGCCGCGTACGACGCCTCAATCGCGTCATGGCCGCACTGCTCGCCGCCAGCGCGGTGTATCTGGTGGCAAGCTGATCGCTTGAAGGGGGTGAAGCAGGAAGGGGGATCGCGTTATTCGGCGATATGCGGGGAATAAGTGGGCGATAAGTGGGCGATAAGCGAGGAATAAGCAGGCGACAAGTCTCGCTATGCAGCGCGACGTGCCTCTGACGCCCGGTAGTGCCCCGGCGTCGTCGCCAGCAGTTGCTTGAAAGCGCGCTGGAAATGCGCCTGATCGGCAAAGCCCGCATCGAGCGCAACCTCCGCAATCGCATGCCCGCGACGCAGCCGGGCCCGCGCATATTGAATGCGCTGATTCATCACAAACGCATGCGGCGTGAGCCCGTATTGCGCCCGAAATGCGCGCGTCAGATATGACGCCGACAACCCCGCCGCCTCGCAGATTCGCGCGAGCGTCAACGCCTCACGGCAATGCGCCCGGATGAAATCGGCCGCTTCGCGCAATTTGCGCGGATCGTCCCGCATCGCCCGTGGCGCCGGGTTCAACCGCTCATGCGCATCGACAAAAAACTGTTGCACGACGCTTTCACGCGCCAGTTGCTCGCTCGCGGGATCGCTGCAAACGTCGTAAAGCCGATTTAATCCGGTGTACAGCGTGGTGTCGGTCGACGACAGCGGATCGAACAGATGCAGATCCTGCCCGTCGCCGAAGCCCAGCTCGCGCTGCAATGCACCCAGCCACGCGGTGTCCACAAACAACATGCGGTACGCCCACGCTTCATCCCCCACCGGGTTGCAGGCATGCACGGCGTCGGGGTTCATCACGACGACACTGCCCTCGCCCACGGTCTCTCGTGCGCGCCCATTGAGATACGTACTGCGCCCGCCCGTCACCACACCGATCGAGAACGTTTCGTGGCTATGCAACGCATAGCAGACACGCCGCCCGTCGAGCACTTCGCGGGCCTCAATGAACGGCAACGCCGGATCGCGCCAGAACGTCGACGGATACGGACAAGGAACGGTAGCTCGGGACATAGATGTCGTCAGTTCAGTGAAGCCTTCATGCGGCGTCGCCGCCCACGGCAGGTTGATCAGCATCAGCGGACGTGGGCGACATCGATGCCATCGATGAGTTAGCCGACATATCGACGCCGCCCACGGCCCCCGCTTCCACGCTGTCGAGCGGGCTCGTGCCGTCGGCTTCGGCCACCAGCCACGCCGCAATGGCGTCGCGCTGCGCGTAAGCATCGGCCTCGCCCAAGGCGATCAACTCCTGCGTGTACGAAGACTCGAACAACAGATAACTTGCGAACGCCGCGCCACGCGCCTCATCCGCGCCAATCGCGCCCAGCATGGTGCGCACGGCGCGCGGCAATTGTTGCAGATGCCGCGACGCAATCGGCTCCAGCCGCTGACTCGGCGAAATCACCAGCGTCTCTATCGGCCGCCAGCCGCTCGATTCGCGCTGCGCCGCCGGCACGTGCCGCAGCACGTTGTTGATGTGTTGCAGACGTTCGAGGTCGGCGGACAACCCGTCGATGAACACGCTCGCGAGCGCCTGACCACCGATCTGCGCGAGACTCGGATAACCGGCGATGCGCTCGCCACTGCTGTCGAGACCATATTGCCCATGCGCCGCACCGATGATCAGGATGCGCGTGGCCCCCAGATGAATCGGCGGACTGAGCGGTGCGATCTGACGCATCGAGCCATCCCCGAAATACTCGGGCTGACCATCGAGGTCGAGTTCGATCGCGGGAAAGAGAAACGGAATCGCACTCGATGCCAGCAAGTGTTCGACGGTCAGCGGTACGGCACGCGCGAGCCGCAGCGAGCGCTTCCAAGGCTGGATCGGCTCACCGCTCTGGTAGAACGTGACGTGCTTGCCCGACGAATACGACAACGCGGTCACCGACAACGCCGATAACGCGCCACTGGCAAAGACTTCAGGCAACCGTTCGAGACGGATCGCGTTGCGCAGCATCTCGGCAAGTGGCGACCAATCGAACAACGAGCGCGGCGAACGGCGCAGCGCCCAACCCAGCGACAGCGCAGCGAGCCAACGGGCACCGGTGCCTGCCATGCCGAGTGAGTCGGCACGAAACACCTGCCCCGCGTGGAACTGGCGCCACACGGCGTCGAGTTTCATCACGCCATGCTGGAAGTCGTCGGCATGCGAGGCCAACGCCGCCGCGTTGATCGCGCCGGCGGAGGTGCCACAGACAATCGGAAAAGGGATCGCGCGTCGCGACGGCAACACTTCGCGCTGGATGGCGGCAATCGCCGCGAGCACACCCACCTGATACGCGGCACGCGCGCCGCCCCCCATCAAGACGAGTCCGGTACGTTCGCCTGAAATCATGGGGTGCCTCCCTGTTGTTGTTATCCCGCCCGGCCGTGGGTGTCTGTCCAACGCCACTTACGCTGCCTAAGCTGCCTAAGCGGTCTAAGCGGTCTAAGCGGTCTCACCAAGCCCACGGTGTGGTTTTGCCAGCACGTTTCGCCGGTGCCTTGACGGCGTTCTTAGCCGACGTCTTGGCCTCGGCCGACTTCACCGCCGGCGGTACTTTGCCCGGCGCTTTACTGGTCTTGGCGGAGGGCGCAGCCTTCGCCGCCTTCGCTGACTTAGCCGGTGCCTTGGTCGAGGTCTTCGCGCCGCCAGCGGATGCGGTCTGCTTCGATGGCTTGCGTGCGGCTGTCTTGCTTGCCGCCGTCTTGCTCGCGGTCTTTCCAGCGGCAGGTGCCGTTCGACCCGAGGCAGCCTTGGCCGCATCAGTGGCGGCCTGCGTCGCGGCCTTTGTTGCCGCTTGCGTCGCCTGCGTCGCGCTGGCTGCCGCTTCGGACATCTGGGCGGCGGCCGCTTCCGTCATATGCGTGGCCGATACGCCCGCCGCTTGCGCTGCCGCAGCGATCTGGTCGAACTGCGCACGCATGGCGTTGAACCACATCGATGGGTCGAGGGCGCCGTAGGCGTTGCTCGCCTGCGCAAACGGCGATTCGGCGCCCACTGCACTCTGCCCGCCCTGCTGCGACTCGTTGGCCGTCTCAGCCGCCTCCGGTTCCGGTTCGGGCTCCGGTTCGGGTTCCGGCGCAGGGGCATGCGCCTGCGATTCGACGTCTTGTGCCGGTTCCGAGCCAGCAAACGGGGAACGCCAGAAGTTGCCACCGGCTTGTGCGAATTGCGAGAAAGCCGACGCGGCCTGCTCGGCGCCCGCCGCCCCAGCAGCCGCCGGCGAGAAGCCCGCCGGCTCACCCGACGGCGCGGCGCCGAATCCGCCATTGCCAAACGCCCGCAGCGTGGCATAGGTGGCGCGCTGCACTTCGAAGGCCTGAATCGTCGAGCGCAGCACGTTCAGGTTGAGCGTGAGCCATTGTTCGACGGCGCGCATTTCGGCAATCCGGTTTTCGATCTCGTTCGGATCGAGCAGCGGCGCGGCACTCTGCATCAGCTGCGTGAGCGGCGACGTAAAGGTCGCGGGCGGACTGAACGCCTCCCACATCTTCTTGAGAATGTCGAAGCCGTTGGGCATGGCACTCGTCGAATCGCTCATCTTGATCTCCGGTCACGGTCGGCGGCAGAACCACTTGCACCGCGCTGTCAGGGTCATGAAGCAGGTAAATCCGGCAGGCAGACGGCCCGCCCGCGCATTTACCGCGTGTTGTTATGGATCATACGCCGAGCCTGCGTGAATCGTATGTCAGACGAGGGCTGCCGCACCGCGTTCCGGCCCGGCAATTCTTACGGCAGATATCGCTCGGCCGCCCGCCGTCATCAACCCTCAGAACGGTGCATCGCCGCTGTAATCAGGCGCACGGCGCTCACGCAGGGACGCAATACCCTCACGCACATCGGGCCCGGCAAAGCCCATGAATTCCAGCGCAAGTGACGCATCGAACGACGGCCCAGCGCTGCGCAACCAGTTGTTGAGCGCGTACTTGGTCCAGCGAATCGCCGTGGTCGAACCGCGCGCGAGCTTGTCGGCCACTTCGAACGCCTTGGGCAACAGATCGGCTTCGTCCACGGTCAGCGATACCAGCCCGATGCGCTCGGCTTCTTCGCCCGATACGGGCTCGCACAGCAACAGGTAGTACTTCGCCTTCGCCATGCCGCACAGCAGCGGCCAGACGATCGCCGCATGGTCCCCCGCCGCCACGCCAAGACGCGTGTGACCGTCGATGATGCGCGCAGTCTTCGCCGCAATCGAGATGTCCGCCAGCAGTCCGGCCACCAGCCCCGCGCCCACGGCCGGGCCGTGCATCGCCGAGACGATGGGCTTGCTGCAGTTGATCACGTTGTAGACGAGATCGCGGGCCTCGCGCCACACGCGGGCACGCACGTCGAAGTTGTCGGCCATGTCTTCGACGAGCGACAGGTCGCCACCGCCCGAAAAGCCCTTGCCCTCACCGCGAATCACCACGGCGCGCGTATCAGGGTCACGATCGATATCACGCCACACGTCGGCCAGTTCGCGATGCATGTGATGGTCGGCGGTCGACAGGCCGCTCTTGTTCGCGCCCGCGCCCATGATGACTTCGAGCACGCCGTTCGGATGCCGCTTGAATTGCAGCGACGAATAGTGTTGATAGGGGTCTTGCGACATGGTCTACCGCTCCAAAAAAAACATCCCCGCACAGGCGGGGATTGGAAAAACGACGGCATCGGGCGAACCCGGCACCGCCGACGGTCATCAATGCTTTTCAGGTCAGCGCGCCGGTCACTGGGCCAGCAGCCACTTGCCGTTTTCGATCTTGACCATCACACGGGCGCGCTGGTCGAGCCCCAGGTGATCGGTCGTGCTCATGTTGATCACGCCATTCGTGACATGCACTTCCTTGCTCTGTTCGAGCGCGTCGCGCAGTGCCTTGCGGAATTCCGGCGTGCCCGGCTTGGCCTTTTGCACAGCGATCGGAATCGCGCGTTGCAGCAGAATGCCAGCATCCCATGCATACGAACCGAACGCCGCCACGGTGCCCGCACCGTACTTGGCTTCGTACTTCTTGATGTAGTCGAGCGCGACCGTCTTGGCCGGGTGATCGGCCGGCAGTTGCGAAGCCACCAGCACCGGGCTGGCCGGCAGGTACGTGTTGTTGCAATCCTTGCCGCAAACGCGCAGGAAGTCGTTATTGCCCACGCCGTGGTTGTGGTACACGAGGCCCTTATAGCCGCGCTCGGCCAGTGCCTTCGGCGGCAATGCGGCCGGGGTACCGGCAGCGCCCACGACGACGGCATCGGGGTTGGCGGCCATGATCTTCAGGATCTGACCGGTCACGCTCGGGTCGGTACGCGCAAAACGCTCGTTGGCGACCATCTTGATCTTTTGCAGCGCGGCGAACTTGGCAACTTCGTCATAGAACGCTTCGCCCAGCGCGTCGCCCTGACCGATGAAGGCCATCGTCTTCACGCCATGCCGGCTCGCATGCTCGGCAATGGCGGAGGCCATCTGCGCGTCGGTCTGCGGCGTCTTGAACATCCAGTAGCGCTTGGCATCGACCGGTTCGATGATGCGCGCGGACGAGGCGAGCGAGATCGTGGGCGTGGTGCCGCTGGCGATCACGTCGAGCATGGCCAGCGTGTTCGGGGTGATCGACGAGCCGATGATGGCGTCGACGTGGTTCTCGGAAATGAGCTTCTTGGTGTTCTGGACGGCGGTCGTGGTGTCCGAGGCGTCGTCGAGAATGATGTAGTCGACCTTCTGGCCGCCGATTTCGGTCGGCAGCATGGTGATGGTGTTGCGCGCGGGAATGCCGAGCGAGGCGGCCGGGCCGGTGAGCGAAATGCTCACGCCGATCTTCACCTGAGCGGCGGCACCACCGGCCAACGCCAGCAACATCGCGCCCAGCAGTGCAGTGCGCACGGGGTTTCGCATGAAAAGTCTCCAATCCAATTCTGGTCGAGCCCGCGCTGTGTTGTTTTCTTGCGCAAAGGCCCGGGACGGACACCTCGCGCCGCGCCGGCGAAAGTCAGAGCCAGCCCGTTATCCCGGTAGGGGTACGAACCGACTCAAGGAGACAAAGAATAGCGGAGCCAGAATTGCCAGCCATATCCGGGTTCACCCTATGCCGGTGACTTTCGACGCGTCTGGATCGGCCGGCGAGTGCGCTGAGACACCCGCCGGTAACCACCCGCAACCAACCGCAACCCGCGAGTTACTCGTCGAGCGGCGCCACGGCCTGATCGATGGCGCCGAAGATCGACTTGCCCTGCGCGTCGAACATCTCGATACGGACACGATCGCCATAGCGCATGAACTGCGTCTCGGGTGCGCCCTTCTCGATGGTCTCGAGCATGCGCTTCTCGGCAATGCACGCGCTGCCCCGGCTGCGATCCTTGTTCGAGATCGTGCCCGAGCCGACGATGGTGCCCGCGCGCGCATTGCGCGTCTTGCACACGTGCGCCACCAACTGGCCGAAGTCGAACACCATGTCTTCGCCACATTCCGGAGCGCCGTACTTCTTGTCGTTCCACTTCACCGTCAACGGACGATGAACCCGCCCGCCGCGCCACGCGTCGCCCAGTTCGTCGGGCGTGATGGCGACCGGCGAGAACGCCGTGGCCGGCTTGCTCTGGAAGAAGCCGAAACCCTTGGCCAGCTCGGCCGGAATGAGGTTACGCAGGCTCACGTCGTTGACCAGCATCAGCAGGCGCACGCCTTCGAGCGCGCGCGCCGGGCTAGCGCCCATCGGCACGTCGGACGTGATCACGGCAACTTCGGCCTCGAAGTCGATGCCGAAGTCTTCCGACGCACACACGATGTCTTGCGTCGGCCCGATGAAGTCGTCGCTGCCGCCCTGATACATGAGCGGGTCGGTCCAGAACTCGGGGGGCATGTCGGCACCGCGCGCCTTGCGCACCAGTTCGACGTGGTTCACATAGGCCGAACCGTCCGCCCACTGATAGGCGCGCGGCAGCGGCGCCATGCAGTCGGCCGGGTCGAACGCGAAGGTGTTGCGGGCCCGGTGGTGATTGAGCGCGTCGTACAGCGCTTGCAGTTGCGGCGCGTAGAAAGTCCAGTCGTCGAGCACGCGTTGCAGCGTGGGGGCCACAGCGTCGGCAATGCAAGCGCTCGACAGATCGCGCGACACGACGATCAGTTGACCGTCGCGCGTGCCGTCCTTACGGGTAGCGAGTTTCATGTGATGGTGTCTGCGGGCGGTCTCAGGCCCGATAGAATGGCGCGTGAAGCCGACGATTCTACCTGAGGGCATCGCCCGCGCCGCCCCTCGAAAATCCGGGGAAATCGCGCGGGCAGCACCGGTGGCCACCTCGCACAGCCACCGCGACGAGGAAAACAGAGACATGAAAACCAAGACTGCGGACACCCGTAGCGCCAAAAGCACTGACCTTGCCGACGACGTCGATCACGTCGATCAAGCCGATCGCGCCGACGATGCGAGCGCCGCCCCCGAAGAGGAGAAGGCGCGCTCGGGCATTCAATCGATCGAAGTGGGCTTTCGCCTCATCGAGGTACTGACCGAAGCCTCGAACGCGATGATGCTGCGCGATCTCGCTCACGCGGCCGACATGAATCCGGCCAAGGCACATCGCTATCTCGTGAGCTTCCAGCGGCTCGGCCTCATCGTGCAAGACCCCGTGAGCGGACGCTACGACCTCGGCCCGTTCTCGCTGCGCATGGGGCTTGCGCATCTGGCCCGCATCGACGCCTTCAAGGCGGCGCGCTTTGCGCTGGGCGAATTGCGCGACGCCATCGACCAGACGGTGGGCATCGCCGTCTGGGGAAACTCCGGACCCACCGTCGTCCATTGGCTCGATTCGACTTTCCCGATGCGCGTACCGCTGCGCTTGGGCGATGTAATGCCGATGCTCGAATCGGCCGCGGGGCGCCTCTTCGCCGCCTATCTGCCCGCCCGTCAGACGGCACCGCTCATCGATACCGCACTGGCCACCCTGCAACACGCGTCGCGCCATCATCTGCCTGCCACACGCGCTGAGTACGATGCCGTGCTCGATGACGTGCGCGCCCACCGGGCCGCCCGCGTGGAGGGCACGGTGCTGCCGTCGGTGAACGCCTTCTGCATGCCCGTGTTCGACGCAACAGGACAGTTGGTGATGGGCCTCATGGCGCTGGGCCCCGAAAGCCGCTTCGACGCGAGTTGGGGCGGTCCGATCGACACGGCCCTGCGCACGCTGGCGCAACAACTGTCGGCCGATCTCGGACAGGCGCACGCGCCCCGGCATCCGGCCGGGACATGACCGGCGTAATAACGGGCAATGCATGCACGGTCATCGTGCCGAACCGGAGACGGACGCATCGGTCGAACCAGATGCAACGCAATATGAGATGCTGACGTCCTGACTTCCCGACGTTCCGTCGTTCCGTCGTTCCGGCCTACTGATTCGTGTCATTGCCAGCCAACCGCCCGCCTCGCCAAGCTGCGCCCGATGCCCCTGCCGACGCCGCCACCCGGGCGCCAGCCGGTCCGACGCCGCCTGCGCGGCCCCGCAGGCGCTGGCTGCTGTGGGTCTCGGTGGTGCTGGCGGTGTTTGCCGTGCACGTGCTCATCGCGCTCTGGGTGGCCGTGCATCGCACGACACTCGACGACACGCCGATTCCGAGCATTCCGATTACGCTGATTCCGCTCAAGCCCGTAGCGCCGCCCGCACCGCCTGCGCCGCCCGAGCCGAAACCGGCCCCCAAACCGCGCCCGAAACCCAGCGCGCCGCCCGCACGCCCCGACACGCTCGCCGCTCCGGAAACGACAGACGCCCCGGGGCCGCAGGCCGCTTCCACCACGGAAGCCGGCGAAGGCAACACGCCCGGCGGCCCGGCCAGCGGCGCCAGCGTCCCGCAGCCACCCGGCCCGGCACTGACGGCCGCCGCCGCCAACGGCGACAAGTTCGACCCGCCGCCCTCGGTCACGCTCACGTACGACGCCCTCATGAACGGCGTGCGCAACCAAACCGGCGAGCTGCACTGGGTCAACAACAACGGCCACTATCAGTTGCGCGTCGCGGTGCCGATCATCTTCTTCGGCACGTTTGAATTCATCAGCGAAGGCGGCTACGACGCCAACGGCATCGCCCCATCTCGTTATGTGGAAAAACGCGGACGCCGCGCCGAATACACCACCGATTTCCACCGCGACGGCACGCCAACGCTGTCGTTCTCGCGCTCGGGCCAGTCGGTGCCGCTCGCCCCCGGCGCGCAGGATCGCTTCAGCGTGATGATGCAGTTAGCCGCCTACGCGCGCGGCAACCCGGAGCGCTACACGCAAGTCGGCGTCACGCACGAGTTCACGGTCGTCGATACCGACAGCAGCGAGGTGTGGCCAGTGCAGTACGTCGGCAGCGAGACGCTGCAAACGCCGCAGGGGTATCTCGAAACCCGCCACTTCACGCGTCTGCCGCGCCGCGACGGCGACGGGCGGCGCGTCGACATCTGGCTCGCCCCGTCGCTCGACTGGCTGCCCGTGCGGGTGAAGCAGGTCGAGCCCTCGGGCAACGAGTTCGAACTGATCTTCACGCAGAAGACGCAGCCCTGACGCGCCCTGCCGCGCCTGACATTCGCGACACTTCGTCCCAAACTAGCGACTCAATATTGTTTAGATCATCGAGTGATCTAGGATTGATGCGGCTTGTCGGACGATCTGTTGCCGCACTGCTACGATTCGATGAGCATAAGTTCAACGTTCCTGACATAATCAGAAACATCCCACGGGATTGACGATAAAGGGCCGAACACGATGAAAGTAAGTGCTAACGGCGTATCGCTTCATTACGCGGTGGACGGCCACGGACCGTGGCTGACACTGGCGCATCCGTTGGGGGCGGACCTCACGGTCTGGGACGACCTCGTGCCGACCCTCGCCGCGCACTTCCGGGTCCTGCGCTACGACAGCCGCGGCCACGGCCAGAGCGACGCGCCGCATGGCCCCTACACCATCGGGCAGTTGGCCGCCGACGCGGCCGCCCTGCTCAATTCGCTGGAAATCCCGAGTACGCATTTCGTAGGCATCTCGATGGGCGGTGCCGTCGCGCAGCAGCTCGCGCTCGACGCGCCCGAGCGCATCGACAGCCTCACGCTAATCGACACGACGTCGGGCTACGACAAAGCCGACGCAGCGCTCTTTCGGGAGCGCGCGCTCAAGGCCCGCGACGGCGGCATGAAAGCACTGGCCGAAGGCACCATGGAGCGCTGGCTCGGCAAACGCTTTCGCAAGCACGAACCGGAAGTGACCGAACGCATCCGCCATCTGGTCGCGCATACCAACCCGGAGGGCTTTGCCGCCTCGTGCGAGGCCCTCGCCGCGTTCGACGTGCGGGCACGCTTGTCCGAAATCGCCCTGCCGACCTTGGTCATCGTCGGCGAGAACGACCCGAGTACGCCACCCGCCGTGGCCCGCCGGATCGCCGAAGGCATTGCGGGGGCGCAGTTGGAGATCGTGCCCGACGCCGCCCACCTATCGATCGTGGAGCAGAAACAGTTGGTAACTAATGCGGTTGCAACGTTTTTGCAGGGGGCCGCATCTAACGTTTGAACCTGCACAAAGCAGGGGACTTCCTGAAATTGTGGAACTTGTCGATAAGGAGGACCAAAACCATTGAATTCGTCAGCCGGTGTGCCGATAAGCGAATCATGGGGTCATACCTCTTGAAATCGCGCCGCGTCGCCCCTATGTGGGTTACCAAGGACCATGCAGGAACACCAGGAGAGTTGCCATGCTCATGATTTACAACAGCCCGAATTACTATGTCGTCGAGTTTTCAGCCGATAACGGCAGTCACTCGCTGTCTGCGGGTGGGTATGAAATCGTGGACAAAACCGCTGGCCGTGAAATTTTTCTCGACGGCTCGCTTGCCCGGCAATTCCGTGAAGAAGTGCAGAAGTTGATCGCCAGCGAACCTTCCGAGGACGAAGTCGATGAATTCCTCGGTCAGTTCGACACCTTCATGACGAACCCGGTCGTGCTCCACTGACGCAAACACCGTACGCGGTGCCGCCAGACGAAAAACCCTCGCATAGCGAGGGTTTTTTCATTCCAGCGAAGCTTGCTGCGATGTCAGAGTTGCTTCATCACTTCAGCACTGCTCCCACGCCAGCCCGTCGAAGCGCCAGCCGTTCACGGCATTGCGGTGGTGGGTGGCGTTCAAATCGCCTTCAAAGCCGTGCAGCACCCCGTAGACATTCAGGAAGCCTGCCGCTTCGAGCGCCTCGCCCGCGGCCGAACTCCGGTTGCCGCTGCGGCAGATCAGCACGACGGGCCGGTCACCGCCGGCGCCTGCCAGCTTGCGCACGCTTTGCACGAAGTGCGGGTTGATCTCCCAGTCCGGGCCGTCGTTCCAGGCCACGTGAATGGCCCCCGCCGGATGCCCGACGAACAGGTACTCCATCTCGCTGCGGCAGTCGACGAACAGCGCATTGGCGTTGGCTTGCAGAAACTTGTTGGCAGCACTCGGGAGCAGGAATTCCATGTCGTCGGGGTAGAAGGTGAATGTTTCAAGTCGCCTTGCGGGCAGAAGCTCAAGTCACCGCAAGGGCATGTGCGAGGCGTCCGGCGCCCGCCCGGCGCGGCCCGCGAGCGAGCGGGATGCGCAAAAACCATTACAATTATAGGTTTTCCGGCCACGCCAAGGCGACGCTCGTCATGACCACCGTTTCCCCCTCCACCGCCAACGCTGGCGCTGGCACCACGCCGGCCGCCACCGTACAGCCGCCGACGCTTCGCTACACCCGTGGGCAAGCACTGCCGGCGTTGCTCGAATCGCGCATCCTGATTCTGGACGGCGCGATGGGGACGATGATCCAGCGCTATAAGTTGGACGAGGCACAGTATCGCGGCGAGCGCTTTGCCGACTTCGCGCACGACGTGAAGGGCAACAACGAGTTGCTCTCGCTCACGCGCCCCGATGTGATCAGCGAAATTCACCGCAAGTACCTCGCTGCCGGCGCCGACATCCTCGAGACGAACACCTTCGGGGCGACGACGGTCGCGCAGAGCGACTATCACATGGAGCATCTGGCCGACGAGATGAACCGCGAGTCGGCACGTCTGGCGCGTGAAGCCTGCGATGCCTACAGCACGCCGGACAAGCCGCGCTTTGCCGCCGGGGCCATTGGCCCGACGCCCAAGACCGCGAGCATCAGCCCCGACGTGAACGACCCGGGCGCACGCAACGTCGACTTCGACCAGTTGCGCGACACCTATTACGCGCAGGCCAAATCGCTGATGGAAGGCGGCGTCGACCTGTTCCTCGTGGAAACGATTTTCGACACGCTCAACGCCAAGGCCGCACTCTTCGCCATCGACGAGCTGTTCGAAGACACCGGCGAAGTGCTGCCGATCATGATCTCGGGCACCGTCACCGATGCCTCCGGCCGCATTTTGTCGGGCCAGACCGTCGAAGCGTTCTGGAACTCGCTGCGCCACGCCCGCCCGCTCACGTTCGGCCTGAACTGTGCGCTGGGCGCCACGCTCATGCGTCCGTACATCGCTGAGCTGGCCAAGCTGTGCAACACCTACGTGTCGGTGTATCCGAACGCGGGGTTGCCCAACCCGATGAGCGACACCGGCTTCGACGAGACGCCGGACGTGACCTCGGGCCTGTTGAAAGAATTCGCGCAGGCCGGCCTCGTGAATCTGGCCGGTGGCTGCTGCGGCACCACGCCCGAACACATCGCCGAGATCGCCAAGGCACTCGCCGACGTCAAGCCGCGCCGCTGGCCGGCACAGTACCGCAATGATGAGGATGATGCAGCATGAGCCAAACGCCCAACGTGCAACCGATGCGCCTGTCCGGCCTCGAGCCCTTCAATATCGGCGAGGGCACGCTCTTCGTGAACGTCGGTGAGCGGACCAACGTTACCGGCTCCAAGGCGTTCGCGCGCATGATCCTGAACGGCCAGTTCGACGAAGCGCTCGCGGTAGCGCGTCAGCAGGTCGAAAACGGCGCGCAGGTCATCGACATCAACATGGACGAAGCCATGTTGGATTCGAAGGCGGCCATGGTGCGCTTTATGAATCTGATCGCCTCCGAGCCCGATATCGCGCGCGTGCCGATCATGATCGACTCGTCGAAATGGGAAGTCATCGAAGCGGGTCTGAAGTGCGTGCAGGGTAAGGCCATCGTCAACTCGATCTCGCTCAAGGAAGGCAAGGAAGCGTTCCTGCATCACGCGAAGCGCATCCGCCGCTATGGTGCCGCCGCTGTCGTGATGGCGTTCGACGAGAAGGGGCAGGCCGACACCTACGCGCGCAAGACCGAAATCTGCCAGCGCAGCTATCGCGTGCTGGTCGACGAAATCGGCTTCCCGCCCGAAGACATCATCTTCGATCCGAACATCTTCGCAGTCGCCACCGGCATCGAAGAGCACAACAACTACGCGGTCGACTTCATCAACGCCACGCGCTGGATCAAGGAACACCTGCCGGGTGCCAAGATCAGCGGCGGCGTGTCGAACGTGTCGTTCTCGTTCCGGGGCAACGACCTCGTGCGCGAAGCCATTCACACCGTGTTCCTGTATCACGCGATTCAGGCGGGTATGGACATGGGCATCGTGAACGCCGGCCAGCTCGGCGTGTACGAAAACCTCGACCCAGAACTGCGCGAACGCGTGGAAGACGTGGTGCTCAATCGCCGCGACGACAGCACCGAGCGTCTGCTGGAAATCGCCGACCGCTTCAAGGGCGGCGCGCAAAAGCGCGAAGAGAATCTCGAGTGGCGTAATCAACCGGTCGAAGCCCGTCTGGCACATGCGCTGGTGCACGGCATCACGAACTTCATCGTCGAAGACACGGAAGAAGTGCGCCAGAAGATCGACGCCGCCGGTGGCCGTCCGATTCAGGTCATCGAAGGCCCGCTCATGGACGGCATGAACGTGGTCGGCGACCTGTTCGGCGCCGGCAAGATGTTCCTGCCGCAGGTGGTCAAGAGCGCCCGCGTGATGAAGCAGGCCGTGGCTCACCTGGTGCCGTTCATCGAAGAAGAAAAGGCGCGCATGGCCGCCGCCGGTGAAGACGTGCGCTCGAAGGGCAAGATCGTGATCGCCACGGTCAAGGGCGATGTGCACGACATCGGCAAGAACATCGTGACCGTGGTGCTCCAGTGCAACAACTTCGAAGTTGTGAACATGGGCGTGATGGTGCCGTGCGCCGAGATTCTCGCCAAAGCGAAGGCGGAAGGCGCGGACATCATCGGCCTGTCGGGTCTTATCACGCCGAGTCTCGAAGAGATGGCCTACGTGGCCTCGGAAATGCAGCGCGACGAGTACTTCCGTCTGCGCAACATTCCGCTGCTCATCGGCGGCGCCACGACCTCGCGCGTGCACACGGCCGTGAAGATCGCGCCGCACTATGACGGCCCGGTGATCTACGTGCCGGACGCCTCGCGCTCGGTGTCCGTCGCCTCGAACCTGCTGTCCGACGACGCCGCGACCAAATACCTCGCCGACGTGAAGGCCGACTACGAGCGCGTGCGCACGCAACACGCGAACCGCAAGGCCACGCCGATGGTGTCGCTCCAGACCGCGCGCGATAACAAGTTCAAGATCGACTGGTCGACTTACGTGCCGCCCAAGCCGAAGTTCATCGGCCGCCGCGTGTTCAAGAACTATGATCTGGCCGAACTGGCGCAATACATCGACTGGGGCCCGTTCTTCCAGACGTGGGATCTCGCCGGCCCCTACCCCGCGATTCTCAACGACGAGATCGTCGGCGAATCGGCGCGGCGTGTGTTCTCCGACGGCAAGGCGATGCTCAAGCGCCTGATTCTCGGCCGCTGGATCACCGCCAACGGCGTGATTGCGATGCTGCCCGCTAACGTGGTGAACGACGACGACATCGAGATCTACACGGACGAGTCGCGCAAGGAAGTCGCGTTCACGTGGCACAACCTGCGCCAGCAAAGCGAGCGCCCGGTCGTGGACGGCGTGCGCCGCCCGAACCGTTCGCTGGCCGACTTCATTGCACCGAAAGACAGTGGCGTGGCCGACTACATCGGCGTGTTCGCCGTGACGGCCGGTCTGGGCGTGGACGCCAAGGAAGCGACCTTCCTCGCCGATCACGACGACTACAGCGCGATCATGCTCAAGGCGCTGGCCGACCGGTTGGCCGAAGCCTTCGCGGAGTGCATGCACACGCGTGTGCGTCGCGACTTCTGGGGTTATGCGAGCACCGAAACGCTCGACAACGACGCGCTGATCAAAGAAGAGTACGTGGGTATTCGTCCGGCACCGGGCTACCCAGCCTGCCCGGAACACTCGGTCAAGGGGCCGATGTTCCATTACCTGCAAGCGCACGAGATCAACATGAGCGTGACCGAATCGCTCGCCATGTTGCCGGCGGCGAGCGTGTCGGGCTTCTATCTCTCGCACCCGGACAGCACGTACTTCAGCGTGGGCAAGATCGGCCCCGATCAGGTCGAAGACTTCATGGAACGCACCGGCGTGGACGAAGCCACCGCGCGCCGCCTGCTCGCCCCGCAATTGTCGTAACGCGTCATCCCGTCTGCATGGTCTGCATGACATAATCGCGGCGGCGTGCCCCGGCTCATCGATCTGACTCGTTGACCCGGGTGTCACGCCGCTGTCGCAACTTGAGCGTAGTGTCGCGCCCGATCAGGTTGCCGCATACCGGCCCGCTCGCCCCGCGCGTAGGGCCTGCACCGTGACCGTCATTTCGAGACGTCCCATGCACGCACTGCAAAACATCCAGAATTTCCAGCTCTATCCGCTGCTCAATACCCTGCTCTCGCTCACGGTAGCGTTTGTGCTCGGCAGCATCATCGGCGTCGAACGGCAGGTGCGCCAGCGCACGGCGGGCCTGCGCACCAACGTGCTTGTCGCCGTGGGCGCTGCGGCATTCGTCGACCTGTCGATGCGGCTGATGCCGGGCGACACGCGGGTGATCTCATACGTGGTGTCGGGGGTCGGCTTTCTCGGCGCGGGCGCGATCATGAAGGACGGCGCCTCGGTGCGTGGCCTGAACACGGCCGCCACGCTCTGGGGGTCAGCCGCCGTCGGCGCGGCGGCCGGCGCGAGCATGCTGTTCGAAGCGGTCATCGTCGCGGCCTTCGTGCTCGCGGCCAATACGCTGCTGCGCCCGGTCGTGAACCGCATCAACCGCGCCCCAATCAACGAAGCCACCGCCGAAGCCACTTACGCGCTGTCGGTCATCTGCGCCCGCACGACGCAGCGCGAAGTGCTCGACAAGGTCGAAGCGTGGCTCGAAGCGTCGAACTACCCGGTGCGCGCGCTCGACATCCACCCGTTTGGCGAAGCCGAAGTCGAAATCGAAGCGCTGCTGTTGCCCACAGCCGTCAAGGCGGGCGAACTCGATGCGCTCACCGATCATCTCGAGACGCTGCCAGGCGTCAATCAGGTCTTCTGGTCAAGCCGTTCGGACGACTGACGATTTCGCCCCCTTGCATTGCCATCCCCCACGCGTATTGCGGCTTTCGCGTGGGAAGAAGCCGAATTACAAACGATTACAAAGCCTTACAGCACCGTGGTTTGCGGACTCTTAGACTGAAATCTCACTAACGTAAGTGAGGCCTGCACCCAGTATTCCTACGATGTGCAGTGCAATGCAAAGGAGTCCATCTGATGAAAAAGCTGATCATTTCGGTTGCTGCCCTGACCCTCGCCGGTGCCTCGGCACTGAGCTTTGCCCAAGGTGCTGGCGGTGGCGGCGCAGCCGGCCCGGGCGGCGGCAGCACGACCGCACCGACGACGCCGATGCCGAGCCGGGCCGATCCGACTTCGCCGGCGGCCCCGACGCCGGGTGCACAGACCATGACGCCGTCGAACCCGCATCCGAATTCGCACGCACAACAGCCGCGTCACAGCACCAAGAAGACGCCGAACAACGGCAACACCGGTAACGGTGCCACCAACGCGCCGGATAACGCACCGGGCAAGGCCCAGTAAGCGTGGGGCGCACGGACATCCAAGCGCCCCAATGCTTCCAGCCGGTCGAGCGTCACCACTGCATCATTGCCGCCCCTCGCCCGGGGGTGACCACCTCTTCCGGCCGGGCATAAAAAAAGCAGGCTCACGATTCGTGGCCTGCTTTTTTTCGACTTCGGTGCCGGGTTGGTGCCGGGTTATCAGTTGCCGGTTTCCCACATGACGGCGACATTGAGCTTGTTGGCTTCGCGCAGCATGTCGAGCAACGGATACGCGCGTTGTGCGAGCCGCAGGCGGTTGTCTTCGTCGCGCTCGTCGGACTTCTTGCCCTCGCTTTCCTTCTTCGCCGCTTCGTTGTCTTCCGCAATCGCCGCTTCGAGCTTGGCGATCGCACCGCCCGTTTCGTCATCCCCGATCGCCCCGCGTTCGCCGAGCTTTTTGCCGACGAGACCGAGCAAATACTGTGCGAGATTTTCCAGCATGGTGATATTCGGTGACGCTTTCGACTTGAACGTTACCAGCATGGTTGCCTCCTTATTCGACTTATCCCCACTGCCGCTGCGCCCCCATGTCACGTAATGCGCGGGGCCGCGGGCACCGTGGAATCATCATACACCTGTTAAAATCCGGTGCTGACGATTCAATTGCCTGTCTGGACGCCGTCCGGACGCACCCGAAACACCCGCCATGCTACCCGCCCAAAAGAATGCTCTCGTCGCGCTGATCGGCGACGTCGTTACCGGCCTGCTGCCGACTGACGGCACCGCACCGGCCGCGCCGACGATCCTGCTGGAACGCCCGAAGGTCGCCGCTCACGGCGATCTGGCCTGCAACGTCGCGATGCAACTCGCCAAGCCGCTGCGCGCCAACCCGCGCGAGCTGGCACAGAAGATCGCCGAAGCGATTCTCGCCGACGCACGCGCCAAAGGTCTGGTCGACGCCGTTGAAATCGCCGGTCCCGGCTTCATCAATTTGCGACTGGCCAATGCCGCCAAACAGTCGGTGGCCAGTGCCATCCTGACCGAAGGCGCCGCATTCGGCCGCCGTGCTGCCAGCAACGAAGCTGCGCCGGTGCTCATCGAGTTCGTCTCGGCCAACCCGACCGGCCCGCTGCACGTCGGTCACGGCCGTCAGGCCGCGCTGGGCGACACCATCTCGGCACTGCTCGACACGCAAGGCCGCCCGGTGCACCGCGAGTTCTACTACAACGACGCCGGCGTGCAGATTCAGACGCTGGCGACGTCGGTGCAGGCCCGTGCACGCGGTTTCAAGCCGGGTGACGCCGAGTGGCCCGAGTCGGCCTACAACGGCGACTACATTGGCGACATCGCACAAGATTTCCTCGCCGCCAAGACGGTGCAGGCTTCCGACGGCGCGCCGGTCACCGGCAGCGGCAACGTGGAAGACATCGACTCGATCCGCGCGTTTGCCGTGGCGTATCTGCGCCGCGAGCAGGACATCGATCTGCAAACGTTCGGCGTGATCTTCGATCAGTACTACCTCGAGTCGTCGCTGTACGCCGACGGCAGCGTCGAGCGCACGGTACAGGCGCTCATCGATGCCGGCGTGACGTACGAACAGGACGGCGCGCTGTGGCTGCGCACGACCGACTACGGTGACGACAAGGACCGCGTGATGCGCAAGTCCGACGGCACGTTCACGTACTTCGTGCCCGACGTGGCGTATCACACACGCAAGTGGGATCGCGGCTTCCATCAGGTCATCAACGTGCAGGGCTCGGACCACCACGGCACCATCGCCCGCGTGCGCGCCGGTCTGCAAGCGCTCGGCATCGGTATTCCGAAGGGGTACCCCGACTACGTGCTGCACAAGATGGTCACCGTCATGCGCAACGGCGAAGAGGTGAAGATCTCCAAGCGTGCGGGCAGCTACGTGACCGTGCGCGACCTGATCGAATGGTCGGGCGGCATCACGGCCGAGACGCCGGTCACCGACCCGGCCGCCCGTGAAGACGCGCTGCGCCGTGGCCGCGACGCCGTGCGGTTCTTCCTGATTTCGCGCAAGGCCGACACCGAATTCGTGTTCGACGTGGATCTCGCGCTCAAGCAGAACGACGAGAACCCGGTGTATTACGTGCAGTACGCGCACGCCCGTATCTGCTCGATCCTGACGCAGTGGGGCGGTGACGAAGCGCAGCTGGCGAACGTCGATCTGTCGCCGCTCGACAGCGAGCGCGCCCTCGCGTTGCTGCAACTGCTCGCCGAGTATCCGGACATGCTCACGCGTGCCGCCGAAGAACTGGCCCCGCACGCGGTGGCGTTCTATCTGCGCGATCTCGCGGGCGCGTTCCACTCGTTCTATAACTCGGACCGCGTGCTGGTCGACGACGAAACCGTCAAGCATGCGCGCCTCGCGTTGCTCGCGGCCACGCGTCAGGTGCTGCGCAACGGTCTGGCCGTGCTGGGTGTGTCTGCACCGGCCAAGATGTAACTCCAACCACTCCGAACCGGAAACGCAACGGAACTCTGTAAGGACGGAATCGACTCGATGGCAAACAAACGTCGTCAGCCCCGCCAGCGGGGCGGCACATTCCTGGGCATCGTGCTCGGCCTGATCGTTGGGCTGGCCGTTGCCGTCGTTGTTGCGCTCTACATTACGAAGACGCCGACCCCGTTCGTCGAAAAGACGCCGCCGCGCCCTGCCGACAATTCGCCGGCCGCGCAGCCGCCCGATCCGAACAAGTCGCTCCAGCCGCGAACCCCGCTGCCGGGCACCCCGGGCACAGTGACGCCGGATACCGCGTCGCAGCCGGCCGTCACGTCGCCGCTCGTCCCGGGCACGACGGTTACGCCCGCCACACCTGAAGCCACGGCACCGGCCGTGCCGGCCACGCCGGCCACCCCGCCGGCCAAGCCCTCGCCGGCCGACATCCTGAACGGCAAGTCGACCGTCCCGGTCGCACCGCCGACGACGCCCCCGGCCAGCGCCACGGATAACGCCAGCACGGGTTATTACCTGCAAGTGGGTGCGTTCAAGTCGCAAAACGACGCCGAGCAACTGCGTGCCAAGCTGGCCCTGTCGGGCTTTGAAGCGAAGGTGACGCAGCGCGACGCCAACGGCCTCACGCTGTTCCGCGTGCGCCTTGGCCCGTACGGCAAGCTCGACGAGATGAACCACGTGCGTCAACGCCTGCAAGACGGCGGCTACGACACGGCAGTCATCCGTTTCACGAAGCAATGAACGAATGCAAGCGGCGTTGCGCCTGTCGCAACGCCGCTTGTGTTCCGATCGCCGAAGTCATCTGTCAGGCCGGTCGCGAGCGCATGCCGGTACAGCAAGTCGTCGCAAAATGCCCCATCATGCGGGGGGAATTTGGCACACTCGACACACTCGACGCGTTGAACCCGGCGAATGCCGCCCGGTCATACGCAGTGGCGAATGTGCCTTAGGGCCTGTTCCCCCTCATTCCGGGCTATGGTTTCGCAGAAGCGTCGCTACACCAGCGCTGGCGCGCCTGCTTCACTCCTAAACAACGATCATGAAAAAACTTCTTGGTGCCGTTCTGATTTCTTTCGGGTTTCTCTCGGGTGCGGCCGTGGCCTCGCCTGAAGCGCCGGTCGCGGGGACCGACTATTTGGCGATTCCGCAGCAACCGCTTTCGGCGGGGGCCGGCAAGATCGAAGTGACCGAATTCTTCTGGTACGGCTGCCCGCATTGCAATGCGCTCGAGCCGACGCTTGAAAAGTGGGTCAAGGCGCAGGGCAAGGACGTCGTGTTTAAACGCGTGCCGGTGGCCTTCCAGGACCGCTTCGAGCCGCACACGCGCATGTTCTATGCGCTGACCGCGCTGGGCAAGGAAGGCGAACTCACGCCGAAGGTCTTCAACGAAATCCACGTCAAGCACAACTACCTGCTGACCGCACAAACGCAAGCCGACTTCCTCTCGCAGTTCGGCATCGACAAACAGAAGTATCTCGACGCGTACAACGGATTCTCCACGCAAACCAACGTGAAGAACGCCAACAAGACGTGGCAGGACTACAAGATCGACGGCGTGCCGACGATCGCGATTCAGGGTAAGTACCTCGTCTCGCCGGCCACCTCGGGCGACGCGCTGCAAAAGGCCGGCAAGCCGGCCACGACCGAGCAGCAGACGTTCGACGCAGCCCTCAAGACGGCCGATTCGATCATCAATCAGATCCGCGCGAAGAAGCTCTAAGCTTCGCGCCTCACAAAGCCCGGCTCCGGCCGGGCTTTTGCGTTCATGGCGACACATACTGCATCACCGAAGGTCTTCATTACGGGCGCCTCCAGCGGGCTGGGCGAGGCGCTCACGCGGCACTACGCCGCCGAGGGCGCCATTCTCGGGCTGGTGGGCCGGCGCGGCGACAAGCTCGCCGATCTGGCCGCCACGCTGCCGCATCCACACGCCGTACATTGCTATGCGCTCGACGTGCGCGACGCCGTCGCATTGCGCGCCGCAGCCGAAGACTTCATGTCACGCCATGGCACGCCGGATATCGTGATCGCCAACGCCGGCATCAGCCACGGCGTGAACACGGAAGACCCCGCCGACCTGCCCCATTTCGCGTCCGTCATGGACACGAACTGGATGGCGATGGTCGCGACGTTCAGCCCGTTTGTCGGCCCCATGCGCGCAGTGAAACGTGGCGCACTCGTGGGTATCGGCAGCGTGGCGGGCGTACGCGGCCTGCCCGGGCACGGCGCGTACAGCGCGTCAAAAGCCGCGGCGATGACGTATCTGGAGAGCCTGCGAGTGGAACTTCGCGCCGACAAGGTCGCCGTGGTCACGATCGCACCGGGCTACATCCGAACGCCCATGACCGACGGCAATCCGTTCCCGATGCCGTTCCTGATGGATGCCGGCAAGTTCGCGCGCAAGGCCGCCAGTGCCATTGCGCGGCGCAAGCGCTTTGTCGTGCTGCCGTGGCAGATGGGCGTGGTGGCCTGCCTGCTGAAGTGCCTGCCGCGCTGGCTTTATGACATGGCCTTCGCCAAAGCCCCACGCAAGCCGCGTATGGCAGATCGGCAGAAAGCGGCGGATGACACGCAAGCCGCGTCGAAAACGGACACCGATCCTTCCTGAGCCAGCGCTCACACGCGGGCGCTGCCTTATGCGGCTTGGCGCCCGCCCCCTCGCCTCTCCCCGCGTCTCATCCCTGAAACAGCCTCCCGCCAGCGGAATATTGACCCGTTGTGGTGCGTCGCGTACCTGCGCTAGAGTGGATAAGTCACTCAAACAGAGGTCACACACGTCACTGAACGGTTTTGCCGCCACCCGAGAGAAGGCCATACCGGCGCGCGGATGCTGCCGGGTGAGGCTTCCAAGTGCGGCGCTCCCAACCAAGAGCAGGAGAGGCACATGCAGGCAACCCCCACCGGCACGCCGGTTATCGATCCGGCGCTGCGACGCAAGGCTGTGATCGGGTCTACGCTGGGCAACGCATTCGAGTGGTTCGACTTCACCGTCTACGGCCTTTTCGCCGTCGTCATTGCAAAACTGTTCTTCCCTGCCGTTGACGACACCAACTCGCTGCTCGCGAGCGTGGCGTCACTCGGTGTCGCGTTCTTCTTCCGTCCCATCGGCGGTATTGCCTTTGGTCTCTACGCCGACCATGCGGGCCGCAAATCGGCGCTGTCGGTCATGGTGCTGCTCATGGCGCTGGGCACCGGCCTGATCGGGATCGCCCCGACCTACGCGACCATCGGCTTTGCAGCACCGCTGTTGATTCTGCTGGCACGCGTGATTCAGGGCTTCTCCGCCGGGGGTGAATTCGGTGGCTCGACGGCCATGCTGATCGAGTTCTCGCCGCCGCACCTGCGTGGCTTCTACGGTAGCTTCCAGATGTGCTCGCAAGCGCTGGCCGTCGCGCTCGCCGGGCTGTGTGCGTATCTGCTCAACACGGGGCTGACGAAAGAAGCGCTGGAATCGTGGGGCTGGCGTCTGCCGTTCCTGTTCGGGATTCTGATCGGTCCGGTGGGTTTCTACATTCGCCGCCGCATGACGGAATCGCCGGAGTTCCTCGCCTACGCCGCCGTGCGTGAACCCACGCGCCGCACGCCGCTCGCCGAAGTGTTCGCGAATCACTATCGCTCGCTGATCGCCGGCTTCGGCCTGACGGTGGCTGCGACGACGTCGTTCTACGTCACGCTGATTTACACGCCGATTTACGCCGTGAAGCAACTCGGTCTGTCGCAGGGCGCGGCAAGCTTGTCGACGTTTGTCGCCGCCATGCTGATCGCGTTCATGTGCCCGCTCACGGGCTGGATCTCGGACCGTGTGGGCCGCAAGCCGCTGATTCTGCTGTTCGTGCTGCTCTACGGGCTGGTGTCGTTCTGGATGTTCACGCGCCTGCATGGCGCGCCGTCGATGGGCAACCTGCTGCTCGCGCAGATTCTGCCGGCCGTTTGCATGGGCTTCGTGTGGGGCGCATTCCCGACGGCCGTCACCGAAGTGTTCCCGGTGGGTGTGCGCTCGACGGGCGTGTCGATTCTCTACAACGTGTCGGTCATGCTCTTCGGCGGTCTGGCGCCGTTCTGGATCACGTATCTGATCAAGGCGACGCAAAACGAGCTGGCCCCGGCGTACTACATCCTGCTCACCGTGGCGATCAGCCTCGTCACGTACGGACTGCTCGGCCGCGATGGCCGTCACATTCCGTCGGCAGCGCAGCACGCTTGATTGCCGCCAGCGCGATGCCAGCGCCGCCACTGCGATGACTGACATTCGTTGTCGACCCGATACCCCGCTCTCGCGCCCGCGACAGCGGGGTTTTCTTTTTGGCCGCCGCCCCCGCGCCCGGCACTGAGACGTCTGCCCCCATGTTCGAGTATCAGGATTGGCTGCCCTTCAAGTTTGCGTCTGCGCGACTGGACGGGAAGGTTCACGAGCGCACCGCCATCTTTATCGAGGCGACGCTGGCCGCCACCGGTCAGCGTGTGCGTTTTCAATGGGATACGGGGGCACCGGCGAATCTGCTCTATGGGCGAGCCGCCGGTCCGGTGTTGGGGGTGGCTGACGATGCGTTATCCACCTCGTCGAAGTTACCCGCGGAAATGGCGCTCATCTTCGACAGTGGGCTGCGCATGCCAGTCTCGTTCGAAGCTCGCCCCGCATTGGGAAGTGCGCCGCGCTCGCCGGAAGAGCCTCCGTTGATCGGTACGCTCGGCTACGCGTTCACGCGCGGGATGGCCATCGCGATCGACTATCGCGAGCAACGTATCTACTGGCTGAACCCGGAACAAACGGACGCGTTGAGCGCACGATGGCCCGCGCATTTCTCGCGATATCGGGAAAGCGCAGGCAACCTGCGCGACAAGATTCTGGTGGACTATGCTGCCCCGGCATTCAGCGGGCTGGCGATCTTCGATACAGGGAGCAGCATGTTCGAGCTGGTGGTGCCGCCGGATCAATGGGCACTGATCCCGGACACCGCCACGGCGGACGACCGGCCCGTGCCGATTACGGTGCCTGCTTGGGGGAATCCGCTGGTGATGCTGCCCAAGCGCACCGACCTCGCGCTGACGGTCGGCGGGCAAGCGGTGCACGTGACGCTGGCCTACACGTTGCGCGACGACGATCGCATGGCCCCGACGATTGGCAACGCGCCCTTCCTCGACCATATCGTGGTGATCGATACGGTAGGAAAACGCTTCGGCGTGTTGCCACGCCATTGAGGCGATCTGCAACGATTTGAAGCGACGCGATGATGGGGCCGTCGCTTCGTTACCGCCGCTGTTACCGCCGCTGTTACTGCACTACGCCGTCACGCCGGCGAGAATCGCCAGACGCCCTTCTCGTCGCGTGCGCGTTTGAGCTCACCCTTGCGCCAGAGCATGTGCAAATGCGCCAGCGCCTCGCCCATGGCGAACGTGGTCTGGTGTGCATCGAGCTTGCGGTGGAACATGATCGGCACGATGTCGCCCGCGCTTTGCGGCGACTTGGCGCACGCCTCACGCACTTCCTGCAAACGGGCGTCGTGATGATCGCGCAGTTGCCGGATACGCGTGTGCAACCCGGTGAACGGGCGGCCGTGTGACGGCAGCACGAGGCAGTCTTCCGGCAGATCGAGATACACGCCCAGCGAATCGAGGAACAGTTGCAGCGAGTTGGCCTCGGGCTCGATGTCGAACACGCTGACGTTGGTCGAGATGCGCGGCAGCACCATGTCGCCAGAAATCAGCACGTTGTGCTGTTCACTGTAGAGCGCCATGTGTTCGGGCGAATGGCCGAAGCCCGCAATCATGCGCCAGTCGCTGCCACCGATACGCAGCGTGTCGCCATCGCGCAAACGGTAGAAGCGCGACGGCACTTCGGGTACGAGATCGCTGAAGTAAGTCTTGCGATGGCGAATCTGGTCGATCATCGCTTCGTCGGCGAGGCCATGCGCGATGAAGTGCGCCACGGCAAATTCGCCGCCGGCATTCGAGCTGTTGTTGTTATCGCCCGACGACATCAACCGGCCCCACGCGTAGTCGCCCTGCGACATCGCGAGGCGGGCATCCCAGCGCTGCTTGTCGCCGCCCTTGCAGATCCAATGCGCGAGGCCGAGGTGATCGGGGTGGCAATGCGTGACGAGCACACGCAGCACCGGCTCGCCGCCGAGCGCGGTGTCGAACACCTTCTCCCAGTACGCCTTGATTTGCGGATGCGTGATGCCGCAATCGACAACCGTCCATCCTTTGACGCCATCTACCTCGTCGCGCAGCAGCCACAGATTGATGTGATCGAGCACGAATGGCAGGGGCATGCGCACCCAGAAGACGCCCGGCACGACTTCGTGCACGGTACCGCCGTCGGGCAGGAGTTCACCAAAGGGGTAATTCAGTTGTTGTTCGAGGGCATTCACGGGGGCCACGCTCCAGATGGGCTTGTGCTGTTGTTCTTGAAGTAGACGCCGTCACCGATTGCATACGATGCAACTTGACGCTAACGTAAACGGCAATTCTATCTGCAATGGTAAGCGCCCGCTTAAACGTCGCAGCCACGCCATCGCCACGCTTAGCCACGCATAGCCACGCCCACACCATGCCTGCCAACCCGATGCTGACTTACACGATCACCGACCTCGCACGCGAGTTCGACATTACGCCCCGGGCGATTCGCTTCTACGAAGATCAGGGGCTGCTCACGCCCGCCCGCGAGGGCCCCGGCGGACGCCATCGCGTGTACACCGGTCAGGACCGCACGCGCCTGAAGCTCACCCTGCGCGGCAAGCGGCTCGGTCTGACCCTCTCCGAGATCAAGACGATTCTCGATCTCTACGAATCGCCGAAAGACACCGTGCCGCAGCTCAAGGTGTTTCTGGAAACGCTCGCCCAGCACCGCGAAGTCCTCGAACAACAACTCGAAGACCTTCACGCCACGCTCGACGAGGTCTCCCAGCACGAAGCGCAGTGTCTGGCATTGCTTGAGGCGGCCGGCGAGTCGGCGCCGCCCACGCTCTCGCGTCGCGTGAAGGTGCCCGCGACCTCGCATTGATCTGGAAAGTCCCTACTTTACGTTTACGTTAACGTAAAGTAGTATTTGTCGATCTGTGGTCTTGAAGCCGCCCATCGCCATGAACGTTTCCGTCTCTCACGCTGCTCCGCTCGACGATGCCGTCGCCGCGAAAATTCGCGCTAGCTTTGATGCGCAAGGCGTAATGACCCACTGGGGTGCACAAATCACGCATCTGGCCGATGGTCACTGCGAGATCACACTCCCCTTCTCGAACAAGGTCAACCAGCAGCACGGCTACTTCCATGGCGGCGTCATCGGCGCAATCGCCGACTCCGCAGGCGGCTACGCCGGTTACACGCGCATTTCGCCCGAGCACGAGCTGGTCACCGCCGAATACAAGCTGAACATTCTCGCGCCGGGCAAGGGCGATACACTGGTCGGACGCGGTCAGGTCGTCAAAGCCGGGCGCTCGCTCATCGTCGCAACCGCCGAACTCTTCGCCATCGACGACGGCAAATGGACGCTGTGCGCACTCATGCAGCAAACGCTGTTCGTGCTGCCGCCCACGCGCTGATACCGGCTCGGGCGGCCCTGCTAGACGTCGCTTAGGTCGCTTAGGTCGATGACCTCGCGCCACGCTTCCGCACCCTGCCGAATACCGCTTTAGAAGCTACCCAACACCACCCGAACATAAGCGCGAGCCACGAGCCACGCGCCCCTCTGGAGACTGCCTCATGACTATGCTGCCCGGCCTCAACTTCATGCTCGGTGAAGACCTGGACATGCTGCGCGATTCGGTCGCGAACTTCGCGGCGAAAGAAATCGCTCCGCGTGCCGCCGAAGTCGACCGCACCGACCAATTCCCGATGGACCTCTGGCGCAAGATGGGCGACCTCGGCGTGCTCGGCATGACCGTCTCGGAAGAGTATGGCGGCGCCAACATGGGCTACGTCGCGCACATGATCGCGATGGAAGAAATCTCGCGCGCCTCGGCCTCGGTCGGCCTGTCATACGGCGCCCACTCGAATCTGTGCGTGAACCAGATTCACCGCAACGGCACAGCCGCTCAAAAGGCGAAGTACCTGCCGAAGCTGGTCTCGGGCGAACACGTCGGCGCACTGGCCATGAGCGAACCGAATGCCGGCTCGGACGTGGTGAGCATGAAGCTGCGCGCGGAAAAACGCGGCGATCGCTACGTACTCAACGGCACCAAGATGTGGATCACCAACGGCCCGGATTGCGACACGCTGGTGGTCTACGGCAAGACCGACCCGGAAGCGGGCGCACGCGGCATGACGGCGTTCATCGTCGAAAAAGGCATGAAGGGCTTCTCGGTCGCGCAAAAGCTCGACAAGCTCGGCATGCGCGGCTCGCACACGGGCGAACTGGTCTTCGAGAACGTGGAAGTGCCGGAAGAGAACGTGCTGGGTCAGGTCGGCGGTGGCGTGAAGGTGCTGATGAGCGGTCTGGACTACGAGCGCGCCGTGCTCGCCGGTGGTCCGCTGGGCATCATGCAAGCCGCCATGGACGTGGTCGTGCCGTACATCCACGATCGCAAGCAGTTCGGCCAGTCGATCGGTGAATTCCAGCTCATTCAGGGCAAGGTCGCCGACATGTACACGATTCTGCAAGCCAGCCGCGCGTATCTGTACGCGGTGGGCCGTCAGCTCGATTCGCTGGGCAGCGACCACGTGCGTCAGGTCCGCAAGGACTGCGCCGGCGTGATTCTCTATACGGCGGAAAAGGCCACGTGGATGGCCGGCGAAGCGATCCAGATTCTGGGCGGCAACGGCTACATCAACGAATACCCGGTGGGCCGCCTGTGGCGCGACGCGAAGCTCTACGAGATCGGCGCCGGCACGTCGGAGATCCGCCGCATGCTGATCGGCCGCGAGCTGTTCGCGGAAACCATGTAACACGCGCATGTAACGCACGGCAATTCACGCAATATCAGGGAGATAGCAAGGGCGACGCCATATCGATACGGGGGCAGACCGGAAGGCTACAATCAGCCGGAGATCGCCCCCTGCGCCCTTCCCGACCGGTATGAATCACTTTCCGAAACTCCTGTCGTCGCAGATCGCTTACGACGTCGCCCGCACGATGCTGGACGGCTTCGACAAGCACTACCGCATCTTTCGCGAGGTGTGCGTGGCGGCACAGGCATGTTTCGAAGCGGGTGACTTCACCGGCATCCAGAAGCTCCAGCGCAATCGCATCGCCTATTACGACGAACGCGTGCGCGAATGCGTTGCTACGCTGGCGAGCCGCTTCGATGCCCAAGCGCTTGACGACGATGTCTGGCAGCAGGTGAAGCTGCACTACATTGGGTTGCTCACGGAGCATCGCCAGCCGGAACTGGCCGAGACGTTCTTCAACTCGGTCTGCTGCAAGATCCTGCACCGCTCGTACTTCAACAATCGCTTCATTTTCGTGCGGCCTGCTATCGCGACGGAATACATCGAGAACGATGCGCCCGCCGCGAAGCCGACGTACCGGGTCTACTACCCGGCGCAGGACGGCATGGCCGCCACACTCTCGCGCATCGTCACGAACTTTCAGCTCACGCGCCCGTTCGCCGATCTGCCGCGCGATGTGGCCTATGTGATGCGTGCGATCGACGAAGCATTCGGCGAATTCGAGCAAGCCCCGAATTTCCAGATTCACGTACTCGCATCGCTGTTTTTCCGGAACAAGGCGGCGTACGTCGTCGGCCGGATCGTCAACGGCGATGTGACCACGCCGTTCGCGATGCCGATCATGCACGACGCCGACGGGTATCTCGCACTCGACACGGTGCTGCTGCGCCGCGATGAGTTGCGTGTGGTGTTCAGCTTCACGCACGCGTACTTCATGGTCGACATGGAAGTGCCTTCGGCCTACGTGCAGTTTCTGCGCACCATCATGCCGAGCAAGCCGAAGGCGGAGATCTACACGTCGGTCGGCCTGCAAAAGCACGGAAAAAATCTGTTCTACCGCGATTTTTTGCATCACCTGAAGCATTCGAGCGACAAATTCGTCACCGCCCCCGGGATTCGCGGGCTGGTGATGCTGGTCTTCACGCTGCCGTCCTATCCGTACGTCTTCAAGGTCATCCGCGAGCGCTTTGCGCCGCCCAAGGAGACGACGCGCGAGCAGGTGAAGGCGAAGTATCTGATGGTCAAGCAGCATGATCGCGTGGGCCGCATGGCCGATACGCTGGAGTTCTCGAGCGTGGCGTTTCCGCTCGCGCGTTTCGACGACGCGCTGCTCGCCGAGCTTCAGTCGGAAGTGCCGTCGCTGCTGGAGATCGACGGCGACGCGCTGGTGATTCGCCATTGCTATATCGAGCGCCGCATGACGCCGCTCAATCTCTGGCTGCACCAAGGCGCGTCGGACGCCGAGATCGATCATGCGATGCGCGAGTACGGCAATGCGGTCAAGGAACTGATGGCGGCGAACATCTTCCCGGGCGACATGCTGTACAAGAATTTCGGTGTGACCCGCCACGGCCGGGTGGTCTTCTACGATTACGACGAACTGGAATATCTGACGGACTGCCACATCCGTCGAGTACCAGAACCCCGTAACGAAGAAGAGGCGATGTCGGGGGAAGTCTGGTACCGTGTAGGCCCGCACGACGTGTTTCCGCAGACGTTTGAGACGTTTTTAACCGGCGACCCGCGCGTGCGGCACTCTCTGAGCCAGCATCATCCGGACTTCTTCGACCCGGCCCTGTGGCAAAGCCATCAGGAACGGGTGCAAGCCGGACAGATGCACGACTTCTATCCGTACGATGTCTCGCTGCGTTTCGTCAATCGCTACGGCACCGGCAGCGGTGCCACGCACGCCACAGCCCGCCCCGCCCGGGCGGCGGTGGCTTGAGCGAATGACGCCACACAGCGCACGACACGCCCACCGGATGACACGATCATGACTGAAGACAAAGACCAACCCCTGATCCATCTGCTCGACAACAACCGCGCCTGGGTTGCCAGCGTAAACGCGGAAGATCCCGCGTTTTTCGAGCGATTGGCCAAACAACAAGCCCCGGAGTATCTGTGGATCGGCTGCTCGGACTCGCGCGTCCCGGCCAACCAGATCACAGGGCTCGCACCGGGCGAGGTGTTCGTTCACCGCAACATCGCCAACGTGGTGGTGCACAGCGACCTGAACTGCCTCTCGGTGCTGCAATTCGCCATCGAAGTGCTCAAGGTGCGCCACATCATGGTGGTCGGCCACTACGGCTGCGGCGGCGTGGGTGCAGCGCTCGACGGCGCCAAGATGGGTCTCGTCGACAACTGGCTGCGCCATGTGCGCGATGTCTACGAGCGCCACCTCGACCAGATCGACGCCTTGCCCTCGCGCGATGCGCGCCACGACCGCCTGTGCGAACTCAACGCCATCGAGCAGGTGGTGAACATCTGCCACACGACGGTATTGCGCGACGCGTGGGCCCGCAACCAGCCGGTCACGGTGCATGGCTGGGTGTACGGCCTGCGCGACGGTCTGGTGCGCGATCTGCGCATGTCGGTCAACAGCCTTGAAGCCCTGCCGCGCGTGTATGAACGCTGCGTCGCGGCATTTGCAGAACTGCGTAATCCGCGCGCGTAATTCAAGCGCATTAGCCTCACTAGCGGGTGCCCTCGGGCACCTGCCAGCCCTTGCAGCGCTCGCGGACGACGGAACGACTGAAGCATTGGATATCCCGGTGCCGGCGGCAAACGCCGACGGCACCGGTCACCGATTACAGGAGAACTGCCATGCAAGACCCGATCGTTATCGTTTCCGCTGCCCGTACCCCGATGGGTGGCCTGCAAGGGGTGTTCGGCGACGTTGCCGCCCCGCAACTGGGCGCTGCCGCCATTCGTGCGGCCGTTGAGCGCGCCGGACTCAAACCCGAACAAATCGACGAAGTCGTCATGGGCTGCGTGCTGCCCGCCGGTCAGGGCCAAGCGCCTGCCCGTCAGGCCACGCTCGGCGCGGGTCTGCCGCTCGCTGCCGGTGCCACCACGGTCAACAAGATGTGCGGCTCGGGCATGCGCGCGGCGATGTTCGCGCACGACATGCTCGTTGCCGGCAGCGCCGACGTGATCGTCGCCGGCGGCATGGAAAGCATGAGCAACGCGCCGTACCTGCTGCCCAAGGCCCGTGCCGGCATGCGCATGGGACACGGTCAGGTCATCGACCACATGTTTTTCGACGGTCTGGAAGACGCCTACGACAAGGGCCGTCTGATGGGCACGTTTGCCGAAGAGTGCGCCGACCGCTACGCCTTCACGCGCGAAGCGCAGGACGCCTTCGCCATCGCCTCGCTGGAGCGCGCACAGAACGCCACGAAGGACGGTTCCTTCGCGTGGGAAATCACGGCGGTGACGGTGCCGGGCCGCAAGGGCGACACGGTGGTCGAGCACGACGAACAGCCGTTCAAGGCCAACCCCGAGAAGATTCCGACCCTCAAGGGCGCCTTCCGCAAGGACGGCACCGTGACGGCCGCCAACTCGTCGTCGATCTCCGACGGCGCCGCCGCGCTCGTGCTCATGCGCGAGTCCACCGCCAAGCGCCTCGGCCTGACGCCGCTCGCACGCATCGCCGGGCACACCACGTTCGCCCAAGCGCCGGGCCTGTTCACGACGGCCCCGGTCGGCGCGATTCGCAAGCTGTTCGAGAAAACCGGCTGGTCGGCAGGCAACGTCGATCTGTACGAAATCAACGAAGCCTTTGCCGTCGTCACGATGGCCGCCATGCACGAATTCGATCTGCCGCACGACAAGGTGAACATTCACGGCGGCGCCTGCGCCCTCGGTCACCCCATCGGCGCCTCGGGTGCGCGTATTCTGGTCACCTTGATCGGGGCGTTGCGCAAGACCGGTGGCAAGCGCGGCGTCGCCAGCCTGTGTATCGGCGGCGGCGAAGCGACGGCCATGGCGATCGAACTCGTCTGACCAATTCCGGCTGCCGGTCATCAGGGGCGACTTGGGCCACTTGGCTCACCGTCCTCCCGGCAGCCCTCAAACAAGGACTCACGCGTCATGAAAACTGCCCTCATCCTCGGTGCTTCCCGCGGTATCGGTCTCGAATTCGTGCGGCAATACCGGGAAGACGGCTGGCGCGTGATCGGCACGGCCCGCAATGACGAGGGTCTGGCCGCGCTGCGCGATCTCGGCGCCCAACCGCTCAAACTCGACGTCACCCGTATCGAGTCGGTCGCCGGGCTCACGTGGCAGCTCGATGGTGAAGCGCTCGATGTCGCCATCTACAACGCCGGTGTGAATTCAGAACGCACGACCGGCCTCGCGCCGATTACGCGCGAAGAATTCGACCGCGTGTTTCACACGAACGTGCTCGGGGCGATGCAGGTCGCGCCGCTCGTGTTGCCGTTCGTCGAAGAGGCCAAGGGGTCGTTCGGTTTTCTGTCGAGCCGCATGGGCAGCGTCGCATTGATGGATTCGAACGGCAGCTGGTTGTATCGCGCCAGCAAGGCCGCCGTGAACTCGGTGGTCAAGGCCGCCTCGCTCGAAGCGCAGCAGGCGACTTGCGTAGCGATGCACCCGGGCTGGGTGCGCACGGACATGGGCGGCGAGAACGCCGACATCGACGTGCAGACGAGCGTTGCCGGCATGCGCCGCGTGTTGGCCCGCGCCCCGGGCGAGCGCGCCACGCACAACGGCGGGTTCTTCAATTACGACGGCAACGCGCTCACTTGGTAAGCCAGCACGTTGCAGAGCAGCACCGGAATCACTGTAGTCAACGTAGTCAACGAATAACAAGCTGTACGCCCTACCGCCGTATCTTTTGATAAGCGGGCCAGAAACGTCATTCTGAAACGGAGCCACCATGACGTCCGCCATCGACTTTTATTTCGACTTCGCATCCCCGTACGGGTATTTTGCGAGCACCTGCATCGACGAGATTGCCAACAAGTACGGACGCGGTGTCGCCTGGCATCCGATCCTGCTCGACATTGTCTACAAGGTGAACGGCACAGGCGCGCCGGTGCAGCATCCGATCAAGACCGAGTACATGCGTCGTGACGTCGAACGCACGGCCCGCTTCAAGGGTATTGCGTACAAGCGTCCGTCGCACTTCCCCATTCCGACGCAGTGCGCCGAGCGCGCCGTGCTCTGGGTGGCAGATCATCGCGGCGGCGATCTCGCCGCAGAATTCGCCAAATTGATCTACCGCGCGCTCTACGTCGACGACGTAAACATCGGTGAGCCCGCCGAACTCGTCAGGCTCGGCGAGACCCTCGGCATCGACGGCGCGGCACTCGACAAGGGCATGCACTCGCCCGCGGCCAAGGACCACCTCAAGGCGGAAATCGATCTGGCGATGGCGCGTGGCGTGTTCGGCTCGCCCTTCGTGATCGTGGACGGCGAGCCGTTCTGGGGCTACGACCGTTTCGGTCAGGTGGAAGCCTGCCTGCAAAACGGCAAGGTCTGACGGGGCACGACGACATGGCAAGCCCCAAATCGCCCCGCGCCAATGCTGCATCCGCCACCTCGACCACGGCGTCGGACTTCGAGCGCGAAGGCTGCCCCTGCGGCGGTCTCGCGTTCGACTCGTGCTGCGGACGCTACATCGACGGCGGTGAGCTGCCGCCGACGGCCGAGGCACTGATGCGTTCGCGATACACCGCGTTCGTGCGTCAGAACGCGCCCTATCTGATCGACACGTGGGCCGCGCGCACGCGCCCCGCGACGCTCGATTTCGATGACGCACCGCAATGGCTGGGCCTGCAAGTCAAAGCGCATTTGCAACGCGACGACGCACACGCCGAAGTGGAATTCGTCGCGCGCTACAAAGTGGGTGGCCGCGCACACCGGCTGCATGAGCGCAGCCGCTTCGAGCGCACCGACGACGGCCGCTGGCGCTATATCGACGGCGATCTGTTCGACTGACCACAAGTCACGTTCGCACGCTCGCCGCCGACAAGTTTCTGATCCGAACCTAACGACAACTCACTCTCCACCGGATTTCGTCACATGCCGATTCTCGAAAGCAAGCTCAACCCGCGCGGCGAGGACTTTGCCCGCAACGCGGCCACGATGCAGACGCTGGTCGACGACCTGCGCGAGCGCATTGCGCAACTCTCGGGCGGCGGCGGCGAAGCCGCACGCAAGAAGCATGTGGCCCGTGGCAAGTTGCTGCCGCGCGAGCGTGTGCAGCAACTGCTCGATCCGGGCTCGCCGTTTCTCGAACTCTCGCAACTCGCCGCGATCGGCATGTATCACGACGACGCGCCGGGCGCGGGCATCATCACCGGCATCGGCCGTGTGTCGGGGCAGGAGTGCGTGATCGTCTGCAACGACGCCACAGTCAAGGGCGGCACCTACTACCCGATGACGGTCAAAAAGCACCTGCGCGCGCAGGAGATCGCCGAGCAGAATCATCTGCCGTGCATCTATCTGGTCGACTCGGGCGGTGCCAACCTGCCGAATCAGGACGACGTTTTCCCCGATCGCGATCACTTCGGCCGCATCTTCTACAACCAGGCGACGATGTCTGCACAGGGCATCCCGCAGATCGCCGTGGTGATGGGTTCGTGCACGGCCGGTGGCGCGTATGTGCCCGCCATGAGCGACGAGTCGATCATCGTGAAGGATCAGGGCACGATTTTCCTCGGCGGCCCGCCGCTGGTGAAAGCCGCCACGGGCGAAGAAGTCAGCGCCGAAGACCTTGGCGGTGCCGATGTGCACACGCGCCTGTCGGGCGTCGTCGATCACTTCGCGCAGAACGATGCCCACGCGCTGTCGATCGCGCGCAGCATCGCCGCGAACCTGAACCGCCGCAAGCCGGCCACGGTGGCCGTGAAGACACCGGTCGAGCCGAAGTACGACCCGCGCGAAGTGTATGGCGTGATTCCCGCCGACACGAAGAAGCCGTTCGACGTGCGTGAAGTCATCGCGCGTCTGGTCGACGGCTCGGAATTCGACGAATTCAAAGCACGCTACGGCACCACCCTCGTGTGTGGCTTCGCGCATCTGTGGGGCTACCCGGTCGGCATCGTCGCGAACAACGGCATTCTGTTCTCGGAGTCGGCGCAAAAAGGCGCGCACTTCATCGAACTGTGCTGCCAGCGCAAGATTCCGCTGATCTTCCTGCAAAACATCACCGGCTTCATGGTCGGGCGCAAGTACGAAAACGAAGGCATCGCCAAGCACGGCGCCAAGATGGTGACGGCCGTCGCCACGGCCAACGTGCCGAAGTTCACGGTCATCATCGGCGGCTCGTTCGGTGCCGGGAACTACGGTATGTGCGGGCGCGCGTATTCGCCGCGCTTCCTGTGGATGTGGCCGAATTCGCGCATCTCGGTGATGGGTGGCGAGCAAGCGGCGTCGGTGCTGGCGACCGTCAAGCGCGACGGTATCGAAAGCAAGGGCGGTCAGTGGAGCGCCGCCGAAGAAGACGCGTTCAAGCAGCCGATTCGCGATCAGTACGAGCGTCAGGGCCATCCGTACTACGCCAGCGCCCGCCTGTGGGACGACGGCGTGATCGACCCTGCCGATACCCGCACGGTGCTCGGGCTCGGCCTGTCGGCCGCGCTCAATGCGCCGATTCCGGAAACGCGCTTCGGCCTGTTCCGCATGTAATGAACACACCGGCCCCTTCCCTATATCGCTTGTTGCGTGAAAGGGGCCGTCGAGGATTTGCCGCCATGAACCTTGCCACGCTCAAACTCAGCGTCGACGCCCACGTCGCCACGGTCACGCTCAACCGCCCCGACGTTCGCAATGCTTTCAACGAAACGGTCATCGAAGAACTGACCGGCACGTTTCGCGCGCTCGCCGAAAACGACGACGTGCGCGTGATCGTGCTGGCCGCCGAGGGCGTCGCCTTCTGCGCCGGTGCCGATCTGAACTGGATGAAGAAGATGGCCGGTTACTCGGACACCGAGAACCGTGCCGACGCGATGACGCTCGCCGTCATGCTCAACACCATCTACCGTTGCCCGAAGCCGGTCATCGCGCGCGTGCAAGGCGATACGTATGCGGGTGGTGTGGGCCTCGCGGCGGTGGCCGACATCGTGGTGGCCGTCGACACGGCGCACTTCTGCCTGTCGGAAGCGCGCCTTGGGTTGATTCCCGCGACCATCGGCCCGTATGTGATTCGTGCGCTTGGCGAGCCCGCCTCGCGCCGCTACTTCCTCACCGCAGAGCGCTTCACGGCAGCCACCGCGCAGCGTCACGGTCTGGTGCATGAAGTGGTGAGCGCCGACGCACTCGACGCCACCGTGCAGGCCCTCGCCAAAGCGCTGGCCGATAACAGCCCGAACGCTGTGAAGGAGTGCAAGCGCCTCGTGCAGGACTTTGCCAGCCGCGCCATCGACGACGAAGCCATTGCCGAGACGGCCGATCGTATCGCCACGATCCGGGCGTCCGACGAAGGCCGCGAAGGCGTGCGCTCGTTCCTCGAGAAGCGCTCGCCGTCGTGGCGCGACGCGTCCTGAGCCTGAAAAAACCGGCAATTTCGGCGCGTAGCGTCAAAACATCGCGACATTGCCTGCAACACGGTTACAAATTTATTTTGGGAGGGGTGACGGCGGAGATGCCGCAACGTTATCGGCAGGTTTTAAGAATTTATCGATAACGTCGAGCTATAGCTCGCAAGAGCACGATATTTCACGCCATTTCCGCCTATTGCCCTGCCAAATTGCTTTGCCTACCATGCGCCCATCCCCCACCTCCGGCCCCGTCCAGCAACGCACCTTGCGTATGCCTGACGACGGCCAGCCGGGCGAATCGACAACGGTGCATCCGCACCTGCGTCGCCCGCCTCGGCGCATGAAGGAGTCAATGATGGACGCCCCTATCCGGCAAGCGCAAGGGCACCCCCCCACCATCGCCGAACCCACTGCACGCGTTGACGCGTCAGGCCCCGGCAATCTCGCGGCACGCAGTCAGCGTCAGGTCTGGCACCCCTGCACGCAGATGAAGCAGCAGGCGAAGCTTCCCCTCGTCGCGCTCTCGCATGGCGACGGCCCGTGGCTGGTCGATACCGACGGCCAGCGCTACCTCGATGCGATCAGCTCGTGGTGGGTCAATCTGTTCGGTCACGCGAATCCGCGCATCAACGCGGCGCTGATCGACCAGCTTGGCCGTCTGGAGCACGCGATGCTCGCGGGTTTCACGCACGAACCCGTCGTCGCCCTCGCCGAGCGCCTGTCGGCACTCACTGGCGGCGTGCTCGGCCATGCGTTCTTCGCGAGTGACGGCGCGTCTGCCGTCGAGATCGCACTTAAGATGAGCTTTCACGCGTGGCGCAATCAGGGCCACAGCGACAAGCGCGAATTCGTGTGCGTGAAAAACGGCTATCACGGCGAGACGCTAGGCGCACTGGCCGTTACCGATGTCGCCCTCTTCCGCGACGCGTACGACCCGCTGCTGCGTCATGCTCACGTGGTCGCGTCTCCCGACGCACGTCTCGCCCGTGACGGCGAAACGGCGGAGGACGTCGCACACCGCGCGGCCACCGAACTCGATTCGCTGCTCACGCAGTGCGAGGGCCGTGTCGCCGCCGTCATCGTGGAGCCACTGGTGCAGTGCGCCGCCGGCATGGCGATGCACGACCCGGCCTATCTGCGCGAAGTGCGCGCGTTGTGCGATCGCCACGGCGCACACATGATCGCGGACGAAATCGCAGTGGGCTGTGGCCGCACGGGCACGTTCTTCGCGTGCGAACAGGCCGACATCTGGCCCGACCTGCTCACGCTCTCGAAAGGCATCAGCGGCGGCTATCTGCCGCTCTCGCTGGTGCTCTCGCGCGACGCCATCTACGACGCGTTCTACGACGACGACACCGCGCGCGGCTTTTTGCACTCGCACTCGTACACGGGCAATCCGCTCGCGTGCCGCGCGGCACTCGCCACGCTCGATATCTTTGCCGACGACGACGTGCTGGCACGCAATGTCGCGCGGGCCGAGCGTCTGACGCAGGCCCTCGCGCCGCTGGCCGACGATGCGCGCGCCATGCACTTCCGCCAACGCGGCATGATCTGGGCCTTCGATGCGAAGCTGCCCGATACCCCCGGCGCTGCGGGTGCATTCGCCAAGCAGTTCTACAGCGAAGCGCGTGCCCGTGGCGTGCTGCTGCGCCCGCTCGGCGCCACGGTGTATCTGATGCCGCCGTACGTGCTCGACGACAGCACCAGCGACTGGCTTGCGGAACAAACCATCGCCGCGTTCGATGCCACGATGCGTCAGGGCTTCGACAGCATGGGGAGGGCCGCATGAGCGCACATCCTTTGCTTGAACGCCTTGAAGCCGGGCTAGCCGAAATCGACCGTGCGCATCTGCGCCGCACGCATCGCGTGGTGTCCACGCCGTGCCAGCCGCATTTGCGCGCCGATGGCCGCGACGTGCTCGCCTTCGCCAGCAACGACTATCTCGGTCTCGCCGCGCATCCGAAGATCGTGGAGGCGCTGATCGACGGCGCGCGGCGCTACGGCGCAGGCAGCGGCGCGTCGCACCTGATCAGCGGTCACTCGCAGGCGCATGCGGAACTCGAAGCCGCCCTCGCCGACTTCATGTCGCCGCATCTGGTCGAAGGCCGCGCGCTGTATTTCTGCACAGGCTACATGGCCAATCTGGCGACGATCTCTACACTCGCCACCAAAGGCGCCGAGATCTTCTCCGAGGAACTCAACCACGCCTCGCTCATCGATGGTGCGCGTCTCTCTCGCGCTCGCACGCATGTCTACCCGCACGGTGACGTGAAGGCACTCGCCGCGCTGCTCGAAGCCAGCGAGGCTGAGACGAAGCTGATCGTGACGGACGGTGTGTTCTCGATGGATGGCGACATCGCGCCGCTGCCGCAGTTGCTGGCGCTCGCCGAGAAGCACAACGCGTGGCTCATCGTCGACGACGCGCACGGCTTTGGCGTCGTCGGTGAAAACGGCCGTGGGGTGTTCGAGCCCTTCGATCTGCGCTCGCCGAACCTCGTCATCATCGGCACGCTCGGCAAGGCGGCGGGCGTTGCTGGTGCCTACGTCGCCGCGCACAAGAGCGTGATCGAATGGCTCGTCAATCGCGCCCGGCCTTATATCTTCACCACCGCAGCCGCCCCTGCGCAGGCGCAAGCATTGCTCACCAGTCTCGCGCTGATTCGCGGCGACGAAGGCCGTGAGCGGCGCGCGACGTTGCAGGCCCGCATCTTCCAACTGCGCAGCTCGCTCAAGCTCAAGCACTGGCGGCATATCCCGTCACCGACGGGCGTGCAGCCGATCATCCTTGGCGAGAATGCGGCGGCCCTTCATGCGCAGGCCGGGCTGGCGGAAGCCGGCCTCTGGGTGCCGGCTATCCGGCCACCGACCGTAGCCCCGGGGACCTCGCGCCTGCGCGTGACGCTCTCGGCCGCTCACACGCAGGACGACGTCGCACGGCTCGTGACGGCGATCAACCAACTCGACCGCGACTGGACCGCTCACGCCCATGGCTAATCAAGACCTCATGACGCCGGTCACCGAGCGCCCCACGCCCGCCCGCCACGCCTTCTTCGTCACCGGCACCGACACCGAAATCGGCAAGACGCTCGTCTCGTCGGCGCTGCTGCACGCGTCCGCACGCCGTGGCCTCGTCTGCGCCGGACTGAAGTCAGTGGCAGCGGGCGCCATCGAAAGCGATGGCCGTTACGTCAACGACGATGTCGAACAATTGCACGACGCGAGCAACCTCAAGCTGCCCGACGACTGGTACTGCCCGTACGTGCTCAAGGACGCCACGGCGCCGCACATCGCCGCCGCCGAGGAAGGCATCGACCTCGACTGCGAAGTCATTCGCGCCGGCTACGCCCGCGTGGCCGCACGCGCCGATCTGGTGATCGTCGAAGGCGTAGGCGGCTTCCGCGTGCCGCTAGGCGCCGGCAGCAACGCGCTCGACACCGCAGATCTGGCCCGTCAACTCGGCCTGCCGGTCATTCTCGTGGTCGGTCTGCGACTCGGCTGTATCAATCATGCGTTGCTCACGGCCGAAGCCATTGCCGCGCGCGGTCTGACGCTGGCCGGCTGGGTTGCCAATCACGTCGATCCGGAGATGCGTCACGCGGAAGCGAACATCGATGCCATAGCGCAACGACTGCCCGCACCGCTGCTTGGCCGCATTCCGCATCTGTCGCACCCCGACGCGGCCACCGCCTCCGGTTATCTCGACATCACGCCGCTGCTCGATCACACGCCCGCGCCGCGCTAATGCGCTAATGCGCAAGTGATCGAACCGACAGCAATTACACAGAATTCAAGGAAACACACCATGCAAGTTCATGCCCACACCGCCGCTCACGGTCACGATGAAGCCCTGCGCCAAAACGACAAGCCCTGGCGCGTCGACGAGATCGAAGCCCTGTTCGAATTGCCGTTCAACGACCTGATCTTCCGCGCTCAGCAAGTGCATCGTGAACACTTCGATGCCAACGCCGTGCAACTCTCATCGCTGCTCTCGATCAAGACCGGCGGTTGCCCGGAAGACTGCGCGTACTGCCCGCAGTCGGCCAAGTACGACACCGGCGTAGACGCCGAGAAGCTCATGCCCATCGCCGAAGTGCTGTCCGCCGCGCAAGCCGCCAAGGACGCCGGTGCGACGCGCTTCTGCATGGGTGCCGCATGGCGCAGCCCGAAGCCGCATCAGGTCGATGCCGTGGGCGAGATGGTGCGCAGCGTGAAGGCGCTCGGTCTGGAAACGTGCGTCACGCTCGGCATGTTGCGCGACGGTCAGGCCGAACAACTGCGCGAAGCCGGTCTCGACTACTACAACCACAACCTCGATACGTCGCCCGAGTTTTACGGGCAGATCATCACCACGCGCACGTATCAGGACCGTCTGGACACGCTGGCTCGTGTACGTGAGGCTGGCCTGAAGGTCTGCTGCGGTGGCATCGTCGGTCTGGGCGAGACGCGTCGTGAGCGCGCCGGTCTGATCGCGCAACTGGCGAACATGTCGCCGTACCCGGAGTCGGTGCCGATCAACAACCTGATCAAGATCGACGGCACGCCGCTTGAGAACAACGAGAGCGTCGACCCGTTCGATTTCGTGCGCATGATCGCCGTCGCCCGTATCACCATGCCGCGCGCGATGGTGCGTCTGTCGGCCGGTCGCGAAGAAATGGACGAAGCGCTGCAATCGCTGTGCTTTCTCGCCGGTGCGAATTCGATGTTCTACGGCGACAAGCTGCTCGTCACGCAGAACCCGCAGGCCGAAGCCGATCGTCAATTGCTCGCGCGTCTGGGCATGCGTACGTCGACCGAAGCGAAGCTCGGCACGGAAGCGGCCGGTTGCGGTGAAGCCGAGGGTGGACTGTCGGCGTGCAAGACGCATTAAGACAGTGACGCACTGACGGCGGCGCGATAGATTTGAACGTTTTAACGCCGGTGACGCGACAAGCATCGCATTCGACGATGCCGCGGCACCGGCGGCGACAGATAGCAAGAAAGTAGCGATATAGCAGCAGGACAGAAGCAGGCGCGAGTGCGCCGGCGGTTCGCCACAAGTGAGCCTGCCGGCCCGGCGGCCAAAGCCAGCGTCGCCCCAATCGATCATTTTCCGGAGGCAATATGTTCGACAAGATCCTCATCGCCAACCGCGGCGAAATCGCCTGCCGTGTGGCAGCCACCGCCGCACGTCTGGGCATTCGCACGGTCGCGGTCTATTCCGATGCGGACGCGCAGTCCAAGCACGTTGCCGTGTGCGACGAGGCCGTCCACGTGGGCGGTGCCGCCGCACGCGACAGCTATCTGCGCGTCGAGGCCATCATCGCCGCCGCCAAGGCCACGGGCGCGCAAGCGATCCACCCGGGGTATGGGTTTCTGTCCGAAAACGAAGCGTTCGCGAAGGCCTGCGACGACGCGGGCATCGTCTTCATCGGCCCGCCGGTCGGTGCCATCCACGCCATGGGCAGCAAGAGCGCCGCAAAAACGCTGATGGAAGGCGCAGCCGTGCCGCTCGTGCCGGGCTATCACGGCGAGAATCAGGACGCCGCCTTCCTGCACGCGCGCGCCGACGAGATCGGCTACCCCGTACTGCTCAAGGCCAGCGCCGGGGGCGGCGGCAAGGGCATGCGCGTGGTCGAGCGCAGTGAAGATTTCCGCAGTGCACTGGCGTCGTGCCAGCGCGAAGCGGCCAGCAGCTTTGGCGACGAGCGCGTGCTTGTCGAGAAGTACCTGACGCGTCCGCGTCACATTGAAATTCAGGTGTTTGCCGACACGCACGGCAACTGCGTCTATCTGTTCGAGCGCGACTGCTCGGTGCAGCGCCGCCATCAGAAGGTGCTGGAAGAAGCGCCCGCACCGGGCATGAGTGCCGAGCGCCGTCAGGCGATGGGCGACGCCGCGTGCAACGCTGCACGTGCCGTCGGCTACGTAGGTGCGGGGACGGTCGAATTCATCGCCAATCAGGACGGCTCGTTCTACTTCATGGAGATGAATACGCGCTTGCAGGTCGAGCACCCGGTCACCGAAATGATCACCGGCCTTGATCTGGTCGAATGGCAACTGCGCGTGGCCGCAGGCGAAGTGCTGCCGCGCAAGCAAGACGAACTGCGCATTCACGGCCATGCGCTCGAAGCGCGTATCTACGCCGAGAACCCCGACAACAACTTCCTGCCGTCCACCGGCACGCTCTCGACGCTGCGCCCGCCGGCGGCCGTGCAATTCGAGATCGGCAGTGGCGCGACACCGGCCGCCGTGCGTATCGACTCCGGCGTGCGCGAAGGCGATACGATCTCGCCGTTCTACGACCCGATGATCGCCAAGCTGATCGTGTGGGGGCAGGACCGCGACGAAGCGCTCGCCCGCATGCGCCGCGCGCTGGGGCAATACCGTGTGGTGGGTGTGCAGACGAATATCGCATTCCTCGGACGACTGGTCGCGAGCGAACCGTTTGCCGGTGCCGATCTCGACACGGGCCTGATCGAGCGCCATCGCGATACGCTGTTCCCGGGGGCCGCGCCCGTGCCCGCCACGACGCTGGCGCTGGCCGTGGCCGCACAGCTCTCTCGCGAGGCCATCGTCGGCCGTCGCAAGTATCAGGACAGCATCGATCATCACTCGCCGTGGCAACTCGCCACCGGCTGGCGTCTGAACGGCGATTACCGCCGCACGCTGTCGTTCGATCAGGGCGAGACGCGTCACGACGTGGTGCTCACGAGCGGCGCACAGGCCAGCACGCTCACGGTCGATGGCGAAACGTATCCGTATCGCTATACCCATGACGGCGGCGTGTATCGCGTGACGCTGGGCGAGCGCCGCGTGCAAGGACACGTCGATTTCGAACATGCCCTCGCTCACGTGTTTGCCGATGGTCAGTCGTGGGCGTTGCGCTGGCATGACCCGCTCGCGCAGGCGGGGGCGCAGGAAGGCGGCGAAGGCCGTCTGACCGCACCGATGCCGGGCAAGGTCATTGCGGTGCTCGCACCGGCCGGCACGAAGGTCGAGAAGGGTGCACCGCTGCTCGTGATGGAAGCGATGAAGATGGAACACACCATCAGCGCACCCGCCGACGGCGAGATCGAGGAAGTGCTGTACGCCGTGGGCGATCAGGTGCCCGAAGGCGCGCAGTTGCTGGCGTTCAAGCGGTAAGTTAAGCGACAAGCGAAGCGGCAAGCGAAGCGGCAAGCGAAGCGGTAGGCCGGAGGCGGGTTCGGGGCGGCATCAGACCGTCCCGCCGTGCCCCTCGCCGAGAATCGTCTGACGCCGGAATTGCTCCGGCGTCAGTCCCGACTGGCGGGTGAACATCTCGATGAATGCCGACGGTGTGGCGTAGCCCAGATCGAACGCAATCGACTTCACTGTGTGCCCGGCTTCGAGCCCTTCAATGGCGCGCAGAAAGCGCAAGCGCTGCCGCCACTGCCCCAGCGTCATCCCCAATTCCACCAGACAGTGACGGGCCAGCGTGCGCTCGGTCAGCGACGCTGTCTGCGCCCATTGCGCGAGCGTACGGTTGTCGCCGGGCTCGCTCTGCAACGCCTGCAAGATGCGCACGAGCGCCGGTGAATTCGCCTGCGGCAGAAAGCGCGGTTCGGCAGGCGCGAGGGCCAGTTGATCGACGAGGACCTGCGCCAGACGTTTGTCGGCATCGGTGCGGGGGGATGCCACGCCCCGCTCGGCAAAGTCCGACAGAATCGCCCGCAGCAAGCCGCTGATACGCAAGGTGGCCGCATGCGATGGCAGTACGTTCGCCAGCGACGCATCGATATACACCGAGCGGTAGATCACCTCGTGCGCATTGAAGCTGGCATGCGCCGCCCTCGGCGGAATCCAGACCGCGTACTGGGGCGGTGAAAGGTAACGCGCGCCTTCGATTTCAAGCTGCATCACACCGTTCGCCACGTAGTTGAGCGTGCCCCAGTCATGACGATGGGGCACCCACGCCGTCTGCGCGTCGAACTCGTCGTAGCGGAAGTACACCGGATACGGCAGCGTCTTGAAGGAGGGCCAGTTGTAGCGGACGGTCATGGCGCGGGTGAAGGAAGTTCGGGTCGGTCGAGACCGCAATCGCAAGTGACAACTTGAATGCCACGGTGTGATGGTTCGATCAGGCAAACGTGCGCGGCGCGTGAGGCATCCGCGCCACTGCATCGCACGTCGGTGCATCTTACCCGCTCCGCGCGGCGTTCTCGCAGGTGCCGTACGCGTGCGCTGCGCCGACCTGCGTTCGGTGTCATGCTCACGGTTGATACGTGGCCAAAGCGGTTTGGGACGCCACGTTGCACGAACCTGGAGAACATATGACTATCGGATTTCTCGGCCTTGGCACCATGGGCGCGCCCATGGCGATCAACCTCATCAAAGCGGGCTTTTCGCTGCAAGTCTGGAATCGCTCGCGCGGTCCGGTCGACACCGTCGCCAAAGCGGGTGCACAAGCGTGTGATACCCCCGCAGACGCGGCACGCGGCGCCGACGTGCTCATTGCGATGCTGGCCGACGACGACACGAGCCGCGTCGTACTGAACGATGGCGGTGCCCTCGCTGCGCTCGCCCGCGGCGCCATCGTCGTGAACATGGCCACGGTGTCACTCGACTTTGCGCGCGAAATGCAGACGAAGTGCGACGCGCTTGGCTTGCGCTACGTCGCCGCCCCCGTACTGGGCCGGGTGAACGTGGCGGAGGCCGGCAAGCTCAACATTCTCGCCGCGGGTGCCCCCGATACGCTCACTCAAGTGCAACCGATCTTCGACGTGCTCGGTCAGCGCACATGGCGTTTCGGCGACGTGCCCGAACAAGCCAACGTCGTGAAGCTCGCGTCGAACTTCATGATCGCGAGCGCCATCGAGACGATGAGCGAAGCCGCCGCCCTCACGCAAGGCCACGGTGTCCCCGGCGCCGACTTCCTCGACATGATCACGACGGCCGTGTTCGCCGTGCCCGCCTACACCGGCTACGGCGGGGCGATTGCCAAACAGGCTTTCGAACCAGCCGGCTTCAAGCTCTCGCTCGGCGCCAAGGACGTGCGACTGGCGTTGCTCGCCGGCGAAGCGGCTAACGTGCCGATGCCCTTCGGCACCGTACTGCGCGATAACCATCTCGATAGCCTCGCGCACGGCGAGGGGCATCTGGACTGGGCTGCGCTGTCGAAGGTGGCCGCGCGCCGCGCCGGACAGGACGACACCACCGGCTAACGTCTTTTCCCGCAAGACAAACAACACAAAACGTCACAAATACAAAACGCCGCAAATCGCGGCGTTTTACATTTAATTTGGGGATCGTTCTTAGAAACGCGATAGGCGTTCGCGTGATGTCGTCGCAGCGACGGGCTTCTGACGACAATGGGAATTTTCATCAGGATTCCGAACCGGTATTCAACAATATTCTCGGTGTCGATATCAACCACGCGCAGCCACGCTGCCCGACACCATGACACAACGTCTCCCTCTGCTTACCGGTCCGCGTGCCCTTGCGCTCGCGGCCAGCCTCGCTCTGTCCACGCTGCCGGCCGGCGTTCATGCGCAGAGCAACGTCACCCTTTACGGCACACTCGACTCCGGCTTTGTTCACGCCAATCACGTCGCCAGCAATAACGGCCCGGTCGGCTTATCGCAAATCACCAGCAACATCTTGTCGGGTAGCCGCTGGGGCCTGCGCGGCACCGAGTCGCTCGGCAACGGCCTCACGGCACTCTTTCAGATTGAAAGCGGTTTCAATGCCGTGACCGGCGAGCAAGGCAACGGTGGTCTCGCGTTCGGCCGCAAGGCCATCGTCGGCCTGAAGGCAAATCAATGGGGCGAGGTCACGATCGGCCGTCAGTACGACCCGGTCGTCAACCTTGTGCAGGGTCTGACTGCCGATGGCTATTTCGGCGGGTTCTTCGCGACCCCGGGCGATGTCGATAACTACGACAACGGCGCGCGCATCAACAACTCGATTCGCTATGCGACGCCGAACTACAGCGGCCTGCAATTCGAAGGCATGTATGCGCTGGGTAACGTCGCAGGCAAGACGGGTTCCGGCCGCTCGTATGGTCTGGCTGGCGCGTATAGCAACGGACCGATCGCCCTCGGCGCCGGCTTCTTCTTCGCCGACGGCGGCGAAAAAATTAGCGAAAAGGCCGATTCGCCGACTCGAGGCTTTCGCCAGTGGTCCGGCAGCGCTGGTTCGCTGTTCAACTCACCGATCAATCGCGGCCTGAGCACGGCAAGCAAGGTGCGAATCGTACGCGTGGGCGGCAAGTACGCCATCGGGCCGGCCATTCTGGGTGTGTCGTACTCGCATGCGCAATACGCCAGCGATGGGCTTTCGGCCTTCAGCGGCACGGCCAAGTTCGACACCATCAATCTGTTCACCAGCTACGCGCTAACACCCGCCCTGAGCACCGGGCTTGGCTACAGCTACACGCGGCTGCGCGGACCGAGTCAGACGGCGGCGCATTACAACCAGTTCAATGCCGGTGTGAGCTATGCGCTGTCGAAGCGAACGGCCACGTATGTCATCGGCGGCTATCAGCAGGCGACCGGCAAGACGCTCGACGCATCGGGATCGAATACGGTCGCAGCGAATGCGTCGGTCGGTTCGTACGGCATCGATGCGGGTGCACGTACGCAACTGTTGCTCGGCATGGGCCTGAAGCACAGCTTCTGACCTGACGTTGCACGATCGGCCCAATCTCGTTTATTCATGCGGGTTTGGGCCGATTTTCCCAATCAAATAAGTCACTTATCATTCAAACGATCGTTTGGATGTTTTCAACTTATTAGCTAATGAAAATTCATTATTTCGAATTTTCAGGGTTTACCCTATTCGGGAAAGTATTTAGAATTCGTCTCTATCAAAAGTTGATGCAGACGCAACTGGCAGTCCCCCGAGCTTTCGAAGTCATTTGGAAATCGATTTGCGGCGGTTTGTCTTGTCGCGAGTCAGTGAGTGAATTCGGGAGAAGGGTCGTGAGTTTCGTCAGTTGGTCGTTGATTGCCCTCGTCGCGATTGCTATTTCGGCGGCGCGTGTGAATCAACTGCATCGCAAAGCCACACGTCTGGCAGCTTCGGCGCATATCGACCGCGTCTTGCGTTATCGCCGTAGTCATCGCCGCACGCCGTGCTCGCGCATTCAGTTCAAGGACGCCGCGTAAGCGTTTTCGCGCAGTGTCCTGACGCAGTAGCAGTAGCAGTAGCAGTAGCGGTCTTTGGTAATTCAGTAGTTGGCAGTTCGGCTTTATCGCTGTACTCGCATCACCCGCAGTCCTGTCGTTCAGAAGGTCTTGCATCACCGCAGTCCCCGTCGCAGTCCGGCGGCTTCAGCAGTCGTAGTGAAATCTAGCTTTACTCGCAGTGGTAGTCCGCAGTACTCATTGCTGTTTTCCGGCGCTCGTGTCATGGCCGGATGGAGAGTCATCCCTCCCTGCTGTTACGAGGCATCGCTCTCACGCGTCGAAGCCGTACCGCCGCCGGTCATTCGGGCGGCGGAGCGCGCGCCCACAGCCTCGTATTGCCCACGCGTTGCATCAGACAACCCGACGCCTCGATTCCCGGATCGCGCGTTCGTCCGCCTCACGCTGGTACGTCAGCGTCCGGCCACGAATTCGCCATGCACTGTCTTCCGAGCGATCTCGTGCGTTTGTGGTCACGCACGCCCTCGCTATCCCGTTGCCGCGTGGGCGCCTCGGCATGTGCCTATCCGCGCAACATGCCCGACGTATTCGTTAAAGAGAAGATAGTTGTCATGAACACCGACCCAGAGCGCATTACCGTCACCCTCAAGCTGCACCCGAACGACCTGAAGCAACTCGACAAGGCCTGCCAACGCGTGGGCATGAAGCGCGAAGATTTTTGCGTGCTCGCCACGCATCTCGAAGGCTCGCGCGTCCTCAACGGCGAGGGGCTGGCAACGCTGGCACGCCCGTTCGGCTTTGCCGCCGCCATCCCGGCCGTCCTGCGCTCGGCGTTCTCGCGCCTGTGCGTGCGCTGATCGAAGACACGATCGATCGTCGCGGTTCCGATACGGCGCCCGAGCGCGCCGAAGGGCAATGACCTGTTCCGGCGCGCATTCGGCGAGCCGGTCATCGCGCCGTCAACGGTCCGGCGAACTCGCCTCGAACACCACCATGCCGTCGCGCCCGTCACGTTTGGCGCGATAGAGCGCGCGATCGGCCTGTTGCAGCCACGCCTGCGGGCTATCGAAGCTCATCGAGAACGGCACCAGGCCGATGCTGACGGTGCACTCGGCCAGCGATAGCGACTGTCCGTCCGTGTCCGGCATTTGCATCTGTAGTTGCGCTTCGGCCTGTGCCACCCGCGCGCGCAGGTCCGCCAGCAGGTGGTGCATCAGGTCCTGCCCGGCGACGCCACCAGTGTTCACCAGCACCGCACCGAACTCTTCCCCGCCATATCGGCCCACGGCATCGATGTCGCGCAGCCGTTGCCGCAGCAAGCCTGAAAAGCGCCGCAACGCCGTGTCGCCCGCCGCATGACCCAGCGTGTCGTTGATGCGCTTGAAATGGTCGAGATCCATCAGCACCAGACAGGCCGGTTGCCCCGTCGCCGCGCAATGTGTGTGAATGTCTGCGAGCCGCTGCTCCCACGCACGGCGATTGAGCAAGCCCGTGAGGCCGTCGTGCTGTGACAGATATTCCATCTCGCGCGACCGATTGGCGAGTTTCTGCGCGAGATCGTAGGTGACCTTACCGAGCGCGATCGGATAGAGGATGATCATCGGCAGGCACGTGATCACATTGAACGTGTCCGACGCCGGCGCCCACGCAAAGCCCAGCAGCGCAATGCCGACCAGCACGCCCGCCACGTTGGCGAGCACCCCCTGCAAGAACAACCGCACCCCGCCGGCACTGATGTTGTCCATCGACATCATCGCCAGCACGACCACACTGGGCAGCAAGTTGAAATGCATCGCGGCGACCCAGAAGCCGCCGAATGCCGAATCGATCAGCAGATTCCAGCGCTCGGCGCGATAGGGCACCGGACGCGAGAGCGCCAGCGCGCAGGCCACATGGGGCCACACAAAGCCATTGAAGATGAGCAGCGCCCAAAGCCAGGACGCGATGGGCGGGTCGTGACGGTAGAAGACACCGGCGACGCAGAAGAAGCCGATCGCGAGGCCGATGGTGCGCAGACGGTAGATGCGGCGCACGAAGCGCTTGCCCTTGCCCGCGACGGCAGAATCAACCCCGAAAGAAGACGCCGCATTACGACGCTGTGGCGAGCCGTCGGCTTGTACCGGACGACCTTGTGGACTTGCTGACACCATGCTGCTCCGATCACCTGTCACGAAACGCGCACGATGCGAGTGCACCGTGGGGCTGCCGATGGCCATCCATTGCGCCGCTACTGCCCGGCGACGGCACGCCAATCCCCGCCTCGCGCCATTCTACCCGCGGCCGATGGTCTTCCGGCAATAGCAAAGTGACCCAGTTTGGGGTAGCGCACACGTGGTGAAGAAAAACGAAGGCGTCGACGACGCGTCCGAAACACCGCATCGTTTGTCTTAAATTCACTATGCCGAAGCGACGCATCGGGCGGACAATTCGTCCCGTACCTTGCCGCGTGACGGTGTCGCGCCAACGCCGGGCCGCGCGGGTTCGTGAATCCGGCGACGCCCCGGCAAATCGTCATGACACCGCACACGGCATCGCAAGACTTCGTTCAACGCCCCGCGCCACCTGAGCTTCCGGTCGGCCAGGCAACCGGCAACCCGCCATCGACTCATGTCCAATTTCATCCTGCCGTTGATTGCCGTCCTCATCTGGTCGGCCAACGTGATCGTCAACAAACTCGCCGTCGGGCATATCTTTCCCGCCGAAATCGCGTTCCTGCGCTGGTTTGCCGCCGCATTGATCCTCACGCCGTTCGCGTTGCCGATACTCTGGCGTCGCCGCCAGCAGTTTCTGCCCCATATCGCGCAATACGCCACGCTTGGGGTGCTCGGCATGGCGATCTATCAAGGTCTCGCCTACTCGGCGGCGCACTACACCAGCGCCACCAACATGGGGATCATTCTGTCGCTGCTGCCGCTCACCACGCTCACGCTGGCTGTGGTGGTGTTGGGCGACGTACTCACTGCCGGCGCCGTCGCCGGCGGTCTGCTGTCGATCTTCGGCGTGCTGTTCGTCGTGGGTCACGGCTCGATCACCCATCTGGCCGATCAGGGCATCGGCGTCGGCGACGCGATGATGTTCTTCGCCATGCTCGCTTATGCGATCTACTGCGTGCTGCTCCGCAAATGGCACCTGCCGCTCGCGCCGCTGCCGTCGTTGTACGCACAGATCGTCTTTGCCGTCGTTGCGCTGCTGCCCTTCTACCTCGCGTCGCAGAAGGCCGGCATCTCGATGGACAATCTGCCGGAACTGGCTTTCGCCACCATTCCCGTTTCCATTGCCGCACCCTTCATCTGGATGATCGGTGTCGCCCGTATCGGACCGCGACGCGCGACCGTCGTCATCAATCTGGTGCCGATTTTCACGGCGCTGATTGCAGCATTCGGCCTCGGCGAACAGCTCGCGATCTATCACCTCGCAGGCGGTGCCCTCATTCTGGCCGGTGTCGCCTTGGGCGAGTTCTGGCACCTGCCGATCCGGAAATCCCGAGAACTGGCGCCGAAATTGCAATAAGACTTGGGAAGCGTCCGATAAATTTTGTGCGCATAAAGTGGCCCACTCTTTATAGAGGGCCGCCTGTCACGCATGGGGAGGAATGCGATATAACGTCGCAAGACGCGGGGGGATTGATTAGGCTGTGTGACTCGTCAACGGAGTTCCGCCATGCAAACGAATCCACTCGCGCTGTTTGGAGACCATCTGGCGCACTTGCGTAAAGCACGTGGCTGGTCGCAGGAAAAGCTTGCCCTCGAGAGCGGTCTGGCCCGCTCGTACGTCAGCGGCATCGAGCGTGGCCGGCGCAATGTCGCGCTCGTGAATATCTGCGTGCTTGCCGACACGCTCGGTGTGCCCACGTCCGAGATGCTGCGGTTCTCGCAAGCGATCGCCGGTACCGACACTGCTGCCATCAACGCCGGACGCACGCCACTGCCGCAAATCAGCCGCTCGCTCGGGCGGCTCGAAAACCGCGATCAGGTCTGGCTCGCGGAAATCATTCGCAGTCTGAGTTCACGGTTGAGCCACGCCAACGTGCCGGACGCCGCGTCGAGCATCGATCACGGCGTCGACCCGGATTTCGACGGAAACCTCGACGGACACCGCCCAACATCCATCGCCGCCGACAACGATGCCGCCTATCTCGATGAAGACGACGAAGCGGGCGAGGGTCAGGTCGAGCGGACCCGAGGGAGTGACCGTGATGGTGAGCGTAGCGACATCGACGACGACACGGTCGATACCCTTCGTACCCCGGTCATCGAACCGCGCTTCGACCATCGTCACCCGACACCGCATCAGGCCACTGCGACAGAGCACGGATTTCGCGCGTCTGGTGACCATGCGCCGCCCGTTCGAGAGCCCGAAGGCAATCGCCCGATAGTGCACGACGTCTCACGTGACACCGATCACGACGACGCACAACGCTCCCCCGCAGTCGACGAGGAATGAACGAGCGCGCTGCAGGCGCGGTGTAGGACATCGCGCAAAGTCCGATCGTGTTGCGACGGCTTTGCGTGATGGTTCGTCTCATTGGCGTGTCGTCACGACGATGAAAATCGTCTCTCATCCGCAACGGCACGTCACGCCGATCACGCGCAACGCCAACGTTGTCTCGCTACGTCGCCGGTCGAAAATCCCGTGGATCTCGCGAGACATCCGTGAGGTTCTTGCCGACAATCACGTCGTATCAAAACCCATTCTCATTGCGCGACATCACACGCGGCGCACCGACACTGAGTGACATCCCGAAAGAAAATAAAGAGAGTCATCTCCCTGCGTCACGCGCGTCTCGCAATGTCACACTTCGCGTTTCTCATTGACCGGAAGCGCGACTACGTACGTCACTGCACCCGCGTGACCACTGCGACCACTGCGGCACTACGCAGCGTAGCGTGACCCAAGCCTTCGGAACCCCGCACTGCTTGTGCCTTCTCCGAAAGTCAGTTCAGAGGCGACGTTGCACACTATGCAGTTCGTGCCTCGCGAACGGGTATACCCAAGAGGCCGTCCCCGATGCCGGCTTTTTGCTTCAATCTTCCTGTCCCCAACAAGGAAATTTTTAGTATGGACTCCAATTTATTCAGATTCGGCAGACATCTTGCCGGCTTACGCAAGAAATATAACTGGGCGCAGGACAAGCTCGCACTGGAAAGCGGGCTCGCCCGTTCATATCTCAGTGGCGTGGAACGCGGCAAGCGCAACATCTCGTTACGCAATATCTGCATTCTGGCGGACACGCTCGGGTTGCCGCCGCACGAATTGCTCGCGTTCGATGGCGCGCACGCAACGGCCGCCGACGGCACGATGTCGATCCCCTGCGACCCGTATCCGTCGCTCAACCGGGCCATGCAGAAATTATCGGATCGCGATCAGGCGTGGATGGCCGATCTTGTGCGCACGCTCAGCCTGCGTCTGGGGCATGGCCTGTTGCGCGAAGAGTGAGTGTCAGCGATGAAAGCAGCGCGTGGGCGCGTGGGCCGATCCGGTGGCTTTAGTCGTTCCCGAGGAACGCCTCCACGGCAAGATGAAAAGCGATCGGATTGGCCAGATTCATGCCGTGCGAGGCATCCTGAATCAACATGCGGCGCGCGTCAGGCATGGCATAGGCCAGTGCATTGAGCACATCGGGATAGGGTGCCGGGCTCTCCGCCCCCCCCATAAGCAACACCGGGGCGTGCAACGCGCCCAGCGCATCGATGGGCAGCGGCGTGCGCGGCTCGGCCACCTGCCCGATCAACGTCCGGGCGTTGTCCCTCACCATCTGTTTGAACCACGGCACCATGCGGCGCCATGTGTCCGGACCACTGACCGTGTCGATGAAGATGGCGAGTCCGCCGTCGATATCGCCGGCTTCAATGGCGGCCAGCGCCTGTTCGCGGAAGTTGCCGCGCTCGCTGTCGAGCGGCACCTGAACGGGGCCACCACTGATTTCCACCCCCGGGTCGGCCAGAATCAACGAACGAACCGTATCGGGCGCCAGTAGCGCCGTGCGCAGGGCAACATAGCCGCCGCGCGAGTGGCCCAGCACATGCACCGGACCGACATCGAGCGCCGTGATGAACGCTGCGAGATCTTCCGCATGTTGCTCGCCGGAGAACGTGCCTTCGTGACCATCCCATGCTTCAGGCCAGTAGTGGCGCAGGCTCACCGAGATGACGCGCCGGCGTTGCCCCAGCGGTGCCATGTTCGGCTTGAAATAGCGCAGATCGCAAAGCGAGCCATGAACCAGCACGAGGGGTGCGCCGACGGCATCGTCGGGGGCTGGCGTTTCGACATACGCCATCGGGTAGCCGTTGACGTCGATCGTTTGCGGGATAGGGGCCGGCATGGGGGCAACACTTCTGGTGAGACAGGGCAGCCAGTATACCGAGCTTGCCGGGGCCTTGCCGGCGGGGCGCTAGTGTATCCTTGCGGCTCTCCTCTTCCCTGCGGCACGACGTCATGGCACTCAAAGCCACCATTTATAAGGCCGAGGTGCAAATCACCGACCTCGATCGTCACTACTACGCCACCCACAACCTGACCCTGGCCCGCCACCCGTCGGAGACCGACGAGCGGATGATGGTGCGCCTGCTCGCCTTCATGCTCTATGCAGCGGAGCGTCTGTCGTTCGGCAAGGGTATTTCGACGGCGGACGAACCCGATCTGTGGGAACTCGATTACGGCGACGATATCGTGCGCTGGATCGACGTCGGCCAACCCGACGCGCGACGCCTCATCAAGGCCGCCGGCCGGGCGGAACACGTCGACGTCATCGCCTACGGCGGCAAGCCGGCTGCCATCTGGTGGCAAGCGACCGAAACCCAGATCACTCGCCTCTCGAATCTGACCGTGCGCATGCTCGACGAAGCCTCGGCCGAAGCCCTGACCGCGCTTGCCGCACGCAGCATGCGTCTGCAATGCACGCTTCAGGACGGGGAAGTCTGGATCGCGGACGACAGCCACAACTTCGCCGTGAACCTCACCACGCTGCGCGAAGCCAAGCGAGACTGAGCGCGGACCGGGGGCTCTCCCGACTACGCGGGGTACCACAAGCTGCGTTACACTTGACGTTAACGTAAATCGAGTGAACCCGACCGCACGCGGCGGCGTGGCTACCACGCTGCCTCGCGCTTGCCCCGCTAGCCGCTGCTCATGGATATCCTGATCTTTTCGCCCGACGGCAAGACTGCCCCGTATGAAGCGGGCATCGCCGAACACCTGCCGCACGCCAACATCCGTAGCTGGCAACCGGGCGACAGCGCCCCGGCCGACTATCTGGTGCTCTGGAAGCCGAACGCCGAGGTGTTGCAACCCCGCGCCAACCTGAAAGCCATCTTCAATATGGGCGCCGGTGTCGACGGCGTACTCGGTACGCGCGGCGAAGGCGCAGACCGCCTGCCCGCCGGTGTGCCGCTCGTGCGCCTCGAAGACGCCGGCATGGCCGATCAGATGGCGCAATACGTCAGCGCCGCCGCGCTGCGCTACTTCCGCCGTCTCGACGAATTCGACGCGTTTCAGGCGCAAGGTCAGTGGAAGTTTCTCAAACCGAACCGCCTCGCCGATTTTCCCGTCGCCGTTCTCGGCTACGGCACGCTCGGTGCGCACGTGGCGAAGGCCCTCGCGAGCTTCGGCTTCCCGGTGCGCGCATGGAGCCGCAGCCAGCGTGACGACGACGGCGGCATCACCCTGCATCATGGCGACGCGGGCTTCGATGCCTGCGTCTCGGGGGCCCGCATCCTCGTCAATCTGCTGCCGCTCACCCCGCAAACCGTCGACGTCCTTAACGCCAGCCTGTTCGCCAAACTGGCCACGGGCGCGTTCCTGATCAACGTGGCGCGCGGTGCGCATCTGGTGGACGACGACCTGCTCGCCGCACTCGACAGCGGGCAGATTGCCGGCGCCACGCTCGATGTGTTCCGCACCGAGCCGCTGCCGGCCGAGCATCCGTTCTGGCGTGCGCCGCGCGTGACGGTCACGCCCCATATTTCCGCCCTCACGCTGCGCGACGAAACGGTGGCACAGATCGCCGGCAAGATCGCCGCGCTCGAGCGTGGTGAAACCATCACAGGCATCGTCGACCTGACGCGCGGGTACTGACGCACCGCACGCCGCTCACGCCCAGCCTTTGCCAGGACAACACCGAGGAGACACCCCCATGACCCAGCCTCAACTGCCTCAATTGCCGCGACGCGTGAAAGTGGTCGAAGTCGGCCCGCGTGACGGTCTTCAGAACGAGAAGCAACTCGTCCCCGCCGACGTGAAGATTGCGCTGGTCGATCAACTCTCGGCCGCCGGTTTTGCGAACGTGGAGACGACCTCGTTCGTCTCGCCGAAGTGGGTGCCGCAGATGGCCGACGGCGCCGAGGTGATGGAGGGCATTCAACGCCACCCCGGCACGATCTATTCGGTGCTGACGCCGAACATGCGCGGCTTTGAAGGTGCTGTTGCCGCCAAGGCCGACGAAGTGGTGATTTTCGGCGCCGCCAGCGAAGCCTTCTCGCAACGCAACATCAATTGTTCGATCGAAGAAAGTATTGAGCGCTTCGCGCCGGTCGCACGCGCCGCAAAAGACGCGGGCCTGCGCCTGCGCGGCAGCATCTCATGCGCACTCGGTTGCCCGTATCAGGGCGAAGTGCCGATCGCGAGCGTGGTCGACGTGGTAAAGCGCATGGCCGCGCTCGGCTGCGACGAGATCGACATCGCCGACACCATCGGCGTGGGCACGCCGACGCGCACCCGTGAAGTCATGGAAGCCTGTGCGCGTGCGTTCGCCATCGAACGCCTGTCCGGTCACTTCCACGACACGTACGGACAAGCCACGGCCAACATCTACGCTGCGTTGCTCTCGGGCATCTCGATTTTCCACTCGTCCGTGGCCGGCCTCGGCGGCTGCCCGTATGCCAAGGGCGCGACGGGTAACGTCGCCACCGAAGACGTGCTGTATCTGCTGCACGGCCTGGGGATCGAGACAGGGATCGACCTCGACGCCGTCGTACGCACGGGCGACTTCATTTCGAAGTCCATCGGCCGCACCAACGCCTCGCGCGTCGGCCGGGCGATGCTCGCCAAGATGCAAGACGCCGCGACGGCTGCGGCCTGACCCTCACGCGCTCACGCGCACGCCCCCCCACGCCGATCATGAGCCAGACACCGCACCAGACGCCTCAAATCGCTGCCCCTGCCGATGAGCAGGATCTCCCCGACGGCGCACGCCACGTCGCACGCCTGCTCGCCGGCATGGGGCACGATCAATCGATCGTGCTGCTGCCGGCCACCGGCAAGACGTCTGCCGAAGCCGCTGCGGGGTTGGGCTGCGAAGTTGCGCAGATCGCCAAGTCGATCATCTTCCGCCGTGCCGCCGACGACACGCCCGTGCTGGTCATTGCCAGCGGCGTCAATCGCGTGGACGAGAAGAAGGTCGCCGCACAAGTCGGTGCGCTCGCCCGCGCCGACGCCAAATTCGTCAAGGAAAAGACGGGTTACTCGATTGGCGGCGTGAGCCCTATCGGCCATGTGGTCTCGCCGGTCACGCTGATCGACGAAGACCTGCTCAAACTTGCCAGCCTCTGGGCGGCTGCCGGCCACCCGCACGCCGTGTTCAACCTGACACCGAAGCAACTCGTCGCCATGACGGGCGCACCGGTCGTGGACGTCGCGCTGCGGGACTGAACACTGGCACAAGCGCTGAATACAAGTTGCACGAGCGCGGCATGAGCGCTACCTGAGCATGCCTCGCGACACAACATCATAAGAAACGGAGACCTGCCATGCCGAGTCCGGAACTTGTCCCTGGTCTGACATTCGAGTGGACCTACCGGGTACCCAAGAAGGCGGTGGTGCCCGAACTCTACGACGACGTGGAACTGTGTCGCGACATGCCCGCCGTGCTCGCCACCGGCTATCTCGCCGGCATTCTCGAATGCGCGTGTCTTCAGGCGATTCGTCCGTATCTTGATTGGCCACGCGAGCAGTCCCTCGGCACACTCGTGTCGTTCTCGCATCTCGCGGCCACCCCGGCGGGCGACACGTTGCGCATTCACGGCAAGCTGGTCGACGTCACCGGCCGTACGCTGCGCTTCGAAGTCGCCGCGTGGGACGGCCTCGACAAGGTGAGCGCAGGCATCCACGAGCGCGTGATCGTCGATCAGGAAAGATTTCAAACCAAGCTGCGCGCAAAAGCCGACAAGCTCGGCTTACCGCTATAGGAATGCCAATGACACTCCCGCGCGCGATTACCGCGTCGGATGACGTGCCGTCCCCGTGCACCAACATCTGCCGCATGAACCCTGCGACCGGCTGGTGCTCGGGCTGCTGGCGCACGCTCGCAGAAATTGCCGCCTGGTCGAGCATGGCCGCCGACGACAAGCGTCATGTGTGGTCGCTGCTGCCGGTGCGGCGCGCCGAGCACACCGAGCCACCTGTCGTGCATCGCCGTGTTCGGGCCAACGAGGTTGATGAAGTCGATACGGCCCGTGCTGAAGTCGTCGACAACCACGGCGGCAACACCGATCCCCGTTAGCACGCGCGCCCCCTATTCACTACGCCTGCCCCTCTTCATCACCGCTCATGGGAAAAATCGTTACTGTCGGCGAATCGTTCAGCGCGACGCACGCGTTCACGCCGTCATCGATCCGCGAGTTCTCGACGCTCGCTCACGATCTGAACCCGCTGCATCACGATGCCGAATACGCCGCGGCCGATCCGCGCTTTGGCGGCCTGATCTCGTCGGGTACGCAGCAAATGTCGTATCTCGCGGCGCTGCTCGCCACGCATTACTCGAAGACCGCGCAGCCGCTCGGGCTGGAGTTCGACATGAAGTTGCGCCGCGCTGTGCGCGCAGGTGACGACATCACCGTGCGCTGGACGGTCACCGACAGCCAATGGAAAGAGAAGCTCGCAGGCGACATCGTCTCGCTCGACGGCGAGGCAGTGAATCAACGCGGTGAGACCGTGATTGCCGCCACGGCGAAGATTCTCGTGTGCGCAAAACCAGAGATACGTTCATGACTTCGCTTGTTCCAACCGCGCTGTCCGGCCTTCCCGGCTTGCCCAATGAGATGCGTGTCTTCGAGCGCGGCTGGCTCTCCTCGAACAACATTCTGTTTCTCGGCGACGAGCCTGCGTTGGTCGACAGCGGCTACGTCTCGCATGCCGCCCAGACCATTGCGCTCGTCGAGCACGCGCTGCCTGCCGGTCAGCCGCTCGCGCGCCTGATCAACACGCATTTGCACTCGGACCATTGCGGTGGCAATGCCGCTTTGCAGGCGCAGTATGGTTGCCGCACCTGGGTACCCGCCGCCGAGGCCGATCCGGTCCGGCATTGGGATGAAGAGCGTCTGTCCTACCGCGCCACGGGTCAGCAGTGCACCCGCTTCACGTTCGACGACACGCTCTCGCCGGGCGACGCCGTGACACTCGGCGAGCGCGAATGGCTCGTCCTCGGCGCCCCCGGACATGATCCGCATGCGCTCATGCTGTACAGCGCCGCCGACGGCATCCTGATCTCGGCCGACGCCCTATGGGAACGCGGCTTCGGCGTGATCTTCCCCGAACTCGACGGCGAGTCGGGATTCGCAGAACAAGCGGCGGTACTCGATCTCATCGAGCAGCTCGACGTCTCGCTGGTCATTCCCGGACACGGCAAGCCGTTCGACGATATCAACGGTGCGCTCGACGCCGCGCGCAGCCGGCTCGACTACTTGCGCAGCGACCCGGCGCGCAACGCCCGCAACGCGCTCAAGGTGCTGATCGTGTTCCGGCTGATGGCCGAGACAGAGATGACATGCGCCGCGCTGAAGACAACGCTCGATACGGCGCGCGCGTGGCGAGGTGCCGCCGCGATGCTGGCGCCGCCGTCCGCATGGCCGGAATTGCTCGACACGCTCATCGCTGAACTGGCCAAGGCCGGTGCCCTGCGCCACGACGCGGCGCTGGGCAAGTTGTATTCGGTGTGATGGGGTGTGGGGGTATGTCAGAACGCGTCACTCGAAAAAAACAACGCCGAGTGCCGGTGAAGGCAAACGGCGTTTGAGGACGTGACGTGCCGACCGAATGCCGCGGTCGCTAACGCGGCGCCCGTCCTGCGGCGCCGTGTTACCGGCACCGCGTGGCACGCGAATTCATACTAGCCGGGTCGTGAAGCCGCTCCAAGAGGACTTTCCCTGATGCCGGTCCCAACGACCGTCGGCACGTCACCAATCCGAAGCTTTCTTCGAGTCTGCGCACCCCGGGTGACAAACGAATCCCCCTATAATCGAACGATCGTTCGCGAAAGTGGCGAACGCACGTAGCGAACACACATAGCCACCGGCATTCCCAGCCAATGTGCCACTCCGCTCCTGCACAGGAGCGTCCCGCACAAGGAGACTTCATGGCGCTTCCCAAGATTCTGCAAAACCTGGCACTGCCCGTCGTGGCCTCGCCAATGTTCATCGTGAGCTATCCGGAACTGGTGCTCGCGCAGTGCAAGGCCGGCATCGTCGGTTCGTTCCCCGCGCTCAACGCGCGCGAGCCGCAGATCCTCGAAGACTGGCTCGCCCGCATTACCGAAGAACTCGCGTCGTTCAAGGCGGCAAACCCCGATGCCGTCGTCGGCCCGCTCGCCGTCAACCAGATCGTGCATCAGTCGAACCAGCGGCTGGAACACGATGTGCGCGTGTGTGTCGAGCATCGCGTGCCGATCTTCATCACGAGCCTGCGTGCGCCGCCCAAAGAAGTGCTCGACGCGGTGCACAGCTACGGCGGCATCGTGCTGCACGACGTCATCAACCTGCGCCATGCGAACAAAGCCCTCGAAGCGGGCGTGGACGGGCTGATTCTCGTCGCGGCCGGTGCGGGTGGCCACGCGGGCACGCTCTCCCCGTTCGCGCTCGTGGGTGAAGTGCGCAAGATTTTCGATGGTCCGCTCGTGCTCTCCGGCTCGATTGCCAACGGCGGTTCGATTCTCGCGGCGCAGGCGATGGGCGCCGACCTCGCGTATATCGGCACACGCTTCATCGCGTCGAGCGAAGCCAATGCGAGCGACAGCTACAAGCAGGCCATCGTCGATGCCAGCGCCAACGACATCGTCTACACGAACCTCTTCACCGGGGTATCCGGCAACTACATTCGCCAGAGCATCGTGAATGCCGGGCTCGATCCCGATGACCTGCCCACCGCCGACAAGACCGCGATGAACTTCGCCAAGGCGAAGGCGTGGAAAGATATCTGGGGTGCGGGCCAAGGCGTGGGTCTGATGGACGATGTGCGTCCGGCCGCCGAGATCGTGGCCCGTCTCAAACAGGAATACGACGAGACTCGCCAACGTCTCGCGCGCTGACCGATCACACACGAACCGAACGAAAGCCACAGTGCGCCCCTCGGGCACACAAGCCTGATCGTCACATCGGGTTGAGTCTCTCCGAACCGGGCCGCGCATTGCGCGAGTGCCGTCGCCAACGCAACACACCGGCGAGCACCGTGCATGTGCGGCTCTTCTTTTGGAGAGTCCACCATGACGCATGTCCCGCACCGACGTGCCACCGCCGTAGCACCGCACTACGGTTTGCCTGCCAACGCGCAACGCCATCCGCCAGCGCACACCAGACACCCTCCCACGCCACGCCGCGCCGTCCACGCCAACACACGCGCGAACGCCGTCACGTTGCCTCATGTATCCAGTCAACCCGATACTCACGCGGCGGCACCCTCGGCGCCCCGGTCCTTGTCCGACACGCGATGGCAGATCGCGTGGACGCTGCTACTTGTCGCCAACGCCGCGACCCTTGTACTCCCCGCGCATGCAGCAGTCCCACGGCCTGCACCCGAAGATCCGCCATCGATCAAGGCTGACATCGGTCCGGATACTGGACGGTCGCTGACATGGCGCGAGGCATCCGCGGACTCGGCGACAGCAGCGGCAACCCCATTGCCGGTTGCTGAAACGGGTACGACGGCATGGCCCGACGTCGTCGTCAGGCCACTGGCACCCGAGTCAATAAAAACCGAGTACAGCGTCGACGATATCTTGAGTGCCATTGCCTCAGGCGGTGCACCATTCCGCAATCTTGGCGAATCGATTGCCGACGCCTACACGGCACTCACCGGGAACGAAGTCAGCACCGACGACCGGGAGAGATTTCGAAAAGGCACGGTCACGGCAGATCTCCTCACGGGCATGCTGCCCAAGGCGGCACTCGCGCGTCTCGGTGCCGAAGTCGTACACATCGTTGCAGATCAGCGTGCAGGGAAGCCGGTCGACAGCAGTCGTCTCATCGCCGTTTTACTGAACACGAACCTGCGCGGCATGGGGTCGTCTTCGCACAAGTCCACGGCACGACATCCCCCCGCGAACAACGCCCACCCCCTTGCTACTCACCGCTCCGGCACCGCCCCCGAGTCATTGCGCAAACCCCTGGACACCTCGGCGTTCGATTTGCCGGAGATCGTGACGGGCGAACGCGAGCACCTCGCAGGCTACGCGCAACCACTTCCCGCCGACGTGCTTCATCGTCCCGAGCCGCCTGGCCCGGGGGATCTGGACCCATTGCGAGGCATCTTCGTGGCGAACGGCAATCACTTCATACGCGGCACGGGGGGCTATTACCGCTTGCAGCGCCAGAAAACCGATGGCCAATGGCTCATCGACGCACATGAAGCCGGCAAGCCGCAAGTCCCGGTGGTCTACGAAGCGGCGACGGGAAAATGGCGAGCTTATGCGCCCCTGCGTCTTTGTGGGGGTGGATGTGGGTCCAGCAAGGTCTCGCACGCGGGCAGCACCAGCGACAGCATGCTCGGTATGGTCTTCGACCTCGCGAGCATTCGTGAACCCGAGGTGCGCCGCGCGATTCAGGAGTCCTACGACGACCTGAGCGAACTGAATCTGCTGCGCACGAATCGCGACGATCTGCGGCCGCTACGCGATAACTCGATCGTCGAGATCCGGGAGAGTCTGTCGAACGGTATGCGTCGTATCGACCGTCAGGCCCCGCTGCTTGAACAGCAGCGGGAGGCGGCAAAATGCACGGCGCTCTACTATCTCGAGCACCCTGATTCCGAGGCGTTCTGTCAGGAAAACGCCGAAGTGCTCTTCCACTTCATGCTCGCCAACGGGGTGCCCTCAAGTCGAATCCGCATGATCACACTCCGCCCTCGCAATCGGCCGCCGCACGTCATGGTGCTGTACACGGAATCGACGAACGTCATTCAGATGCTTCATTGGGCGACGCCTCAGCCTGCGGTGGACACGCGCATAGACGGGATCACCGAAATGACGTTCGCGCAGGAAATCCACGCCACGCGTGCCAGCACGCGACTGCTCGACCCATGGGGCCGCATCAAGATGCAGTCGTTCGAGCGCGCGCATTGCGAGCACGAGGTGCTCAACATTTTGCGTCGGATGCTGGAAGATACGGGCGCGCGTAACGGCGAGCCGTTCTTCGTGTCGATCACCCGCCCGCTGGGCACACCCCGTTCCAGCGCGTCCAGCCTGTCGTCGTCAGGATCGTCATTGCACGGCGAGCGAGTCCTCAAAGCGCCGAAGGACCCGACATGATGAAACGCACGCACCGCGCCCCGGATCCTGCTGCGCTTCACTACGGCCCCCCGATGGGAACGACTCGACAAACGTCGTGGCAGACATTGGCGAAATGTCCGTCTGCCATGACTCGACGCGGTCAACGGCTGTGCCGAGTGCCGACGCAAGCGAGCCTGCCGCGTCACATCGCCGCAAACAAGTGCTCCTCAGTCCGCGCCATGTTGACGGGATGGCCGATGGCGTGCACGCTGCTGCTCGTCTCGAACATTGCGTTGCCGGTCGCCATCGCGCGCCCGCGCGCGCCGCTCGACACCAGCGATGCCATTGCGTCCTCATCGGATGTCCGCGTCGAGCCGATCCATCGCGCCCTGATCAAGACCGACTACAGCGCGGAGGATGTCTTGAAAGCGCTCGCATCGGGTGGCGCGCCATTCGCGAACTTCGCCGAGTCGGTCGGCGATGCCTACGCCGTCTCGACGGGACACGACATTCCCGTGACAGCGCGCAAGCACCTGCGCGACGGCATGCACGCGCTGGACTTCGCGACCGGCATGATTCCGGGCGTGCAACTCCTGCGCGTGCCCGGCGACGTGGCGCAACTCATGTCAGAAGAACTGGCCGGACGTCGACCCGATGTCCACCGGGTGGCTGCGGTACTCGCTAATTCCGATTTGCGAGGCATGGAGATACCGGGCGAGTCGCACGGGCAGGCAGACGCAGCAAAACGCGTCGAAACCGGCCCGCCGCCGCCCGATATTCAAGAAGCGGCGCCGTGGCGCCCGGCATTGAAGCCGTCCCCCTCGCGTCAAGCCGGCGCCCCGTCTGCGCCGGCCATCCATGGCGAAGGTGAATTCTTGCAGGGCTACTCGCAATCACTATTGCGCACGGAACCCCTAACGCACCTGCTGCCCGGGCTCGTCTCGCGCGGCAATCGCTTCTTTCTGCGCGGTACCCACGGCGACTATCGCGTGCAGCGATCCAAGGTCGGCGATTACTGGTACGTCGACGCCCCGCAGGCCGGCAAGCCACAGGTACCCGTGCGATTCGATCCGGCCACCGCACGGTGGTACGCCTACGCGCCACTGCGCTTGTGCGGTGGCGGTTGCGCGCAGAGCGCGATGGGCACGCCGCATAGCGCCACGGACAGTATTCGCGGGTACGTGCTCAACCTCGTCGGCATCGCCGATCTACGCGTACGCGAAGCGATTCAGGACGCCTTCGATACGCTCGGCGAGTTGCGTCTGTTACGCAGCAATCGTCACGATCTGCGACGGTTTCGCGACAACTCGATTACCGATATTCGCGAAGTCCTCGTGGAGGGGCTACGCGATATCGATCCGACGACGCCCTTGTCGAAGCAACAACGCCGCGCCGCTGAGCAGACCGCGATGTATTACCTTGAGCGCCCGGGACTCGAAGCGTTCTGCCATGAGAACGCCGAGGTGCTGTTTCATTTCATGCTGGCACGCGGGGTGCCGAAGTCACGACTGCGCATGGTCACGCTGCGCCCGCAAAACCGGCCGGCCCACGTCATGCTGCTTTATACCGAGTCGCCCGTGCTCATCAAGATGCTGGAAATGGCAACACCGCAGCCGCCGATCGAGGGGCTGGTGGATGGTCTGACACATCTGGAATTTGCCCGGGCCATCCTGACGTCGCGCTATCGCAGCCGGCTGTTCGACCCGTGGAGTCGCATCAAGATGGTGACGTTCGAGCGGGCACGCAGCGAACGGGAAGTGAGCGATATGCTCGCGCCGACGCTAGAAGACGCCGGCTACCGGCGCGGCGAGCCCTATCGCATTTCGGTGACGCGTCCGCTGGGCACGCCGCCTCAACGGCAGACGGCCCAGACGGACCACGCTCAGTCCAATCAGTACGTGTAGACGCCGCGTCCGGTCTTGCGGCCGAGATAGCCAGCCGCCACCATTTCCTTGAGCAGCGGGCACGCACGATACTTCGAGTCTTCAAACTCTTCGTAGAACACGTTCATCACCGAGAGGCAGACGTCGAGCCCGATCATGTCGGCGAGCGCGAGCGGCCCAATCGGATGATTGCAGCCGAGCTTCATGCCTTCGTCGATTTCTTCCGGCGTCGCGAGGTTTTCCGCCAGCACGAAGAAGGCTTCGTTGATCATCGGCACGAGAATGCGGTTCACCACAAAGCCCGGCGCATTCTTCACGGTGATCGGTGACTTGCCGAGTTGGCGGGCGAGCGCATCGACGCGGGCGTGCGTCTCGTCGCTCGTTTGCAGGCCGCGAATGATTTCCACCAGCGCCATCAGCGGCACCGGGTTGAAGAAGTGCATGCCGATGAACTGCGACGGGTTCGCGACGACAGCGGCCAGCTTGGTGATCGAAATCGACGACGTGTTCGACGCGAGAATGGCATCGGCTTTGGCCACGCCCTGAAGCTGCTTGAGGATCTTCACCTTCAGATCGAAGTTCTCGGTGGCCGCTTCGATCACGATGTCCGCACCGGCGAGCGCTGCGTAATCGGTCGACGTGGCAATGCGCGCCAGTGCGGCGTCTTTTTCCGCCGTCGTGAGCTTGTCTTTCTTGATCAGGCGATCGAGGCTGCCGGCGATGGTGGCGAGGCCCTTGTTCACGGCGGCGTCGCTGATATCGACCATCGTGACCGGCAGTCCGGCCACGGCACACGCCTGCGCAATGCCGTTACCCATCGTGCCCGCGCCAATGATGCCCACGTGTTGAATCGTCATGTCGTCTCTGCTCCGTGTCTGGTGGATTTTCAGTGCACAAATCATAGCGCGGCCACGTCGGATCAGTGACACATGAAACCGCTGTGCGGAACTCGCCAATAGGAATGCGACGCGTGTGGCGGGCAGAAAACGACAAAGGGGCAGACGCACCCAAAATTGGCGTCTGCCCCCTTGCCGGACGCGAGCGGTGCAGGCATCGCTGCCGCACCGCGCGACATCAGAACTTCATGCGAATACCGCCGCCCGCCGTGTTACCCGTCGAGAGCGTGCTCACCTTGTCCATCATGTAAGCCGCGTAGATGTCGGTACGCTTGGACAGCGGGTAGTCGTAGCCCAGTGCCCACGTCTTGCGGTTGACGTTGGTCGCGCCCGAGCTCTTCGTGTACGCGTACGATGCGAGCACGCTGCCGTTGCCCAGCGGCACCGACACGCCGAGCTGGCCGCCGTTTTCCGACACGCCGCCGCCCGTCACGTTGTTGCGAATGTATTGGTACTGGCCGAACAGCTTCACGATCTGGAAGTCGTACGTGGCACCCAATTGCAGAGCTTGCTGGCTGCGGAAGCCCGGCATGCCGGCCATATCGTCAGGGGCCGAGTCGAACTTCACCTGCTGATAAGCCACGGTCGCGGCAAACGGACCGTTGAAGTACAGCGCCGATGCGCTCCACTTGTTCTGGCCAGCTTCGCCCGCCTTGTTGCCGAACGCGTACGACACGCTGCCCGACAGGCCCTTGAAGTTGGGCGTGGTGTACATCACGCCGTTGCTCCAGCCCGAGTCGCCGACGATACCTTGTCCGGCCTGACCGATGAAGGTGTGGAACACCATCGGACTGAACGTGTACGAATCGACGAACGGGTTGAACAGGATCGTCGAGACGAAGTACGACGTGGTCAGACGGCCGATCGTGACAGTACCGGCGGTGTCCGACGACAGGCCGACGTACGCGTTACGCGAGAACATCGAGTCGCCTTGGAAGCGGCCGTACTGACCGTTCTGCGGACGGAAGAAGTCTTCGAGCACGAACACGGCTTTCAGGCCGCCACCGAGGTCTTCGCTACCCTTCATGCCCCAGTACGACGTCGACATCCCGCCGCCGCCCTGCGTCCAGGCCGTATTGCCGCCCGGGTTCTTCACCGCGCCCACGAAGGCATCCACCTGACCGTACAACGTGACGTTCGATTGTGCGAACGCCGACGTGCTCATGCACGCGCCCAGAATGATTGCCCCGCCCAGGCCCTTGGCCATGCTCCGCTTCATTGACTTCTCCTTGGTTTGAGTATTTTGTGTGCCTGCTCCCGCCCCTGCGCGGGCCCTGCCGGCGCTCGTTTGCGAAGCGCCTCCCTGTTGAACGGCCGTGATTCTCGCACAGCCCCTGCGGCCTCGGTACGCCGAAACCGCGCAGAAAAATCGCCACATGAGGTGGCCGGGAAATGGTGGGGAGACAAAATTCGGACGACCACCCGCGCCACAATTAACCTCGGTATAACAGGATCGATATATCCCTTATATTGCCGGGTTAGCAAACGCTCACATTCGCCGTGACGTGCGCGTTTGATGGGGGGTCATGAAGCGCGACCTGAAGTCGGCATTGCGGACAGACGAGCGCATCCAATGTTGCACATATGCAACATTCGGTTCACTCAGGGGAGGATTTCGGGGGCAGACGCCGGGTGGCGTCGGGGCGTGGACTCAGGGGCTAACGTCGACGCTGAGGCGCCGAATTACCGCTCGCGACGACCACCGCCACCACCACCACCGCCGTGCGGGCCACGCGGGCCGCCTTGCGGGGTGTACTGCCGCTCGCGGGGTTCGGCCGGGGCGGCCCAATTCGGATAGGCCGACTGGCCGCGACCGCGGTCGGCGCTGAAGCGGCTGATGTCCTCGCGCAACGACGCCTTGTTGACGTCAAGCGGGTCGCGTCCTCGCCCGCCTTCTGCCCAGGCAGGGTAGGCGCACACGAGCAGCAAGAGGAAACAGCAGCGGAGACGGGCACTCATTTCGATATCGCCGGCTTTCGACCGACATCGGCCGGCCCAAGGGTGGGGCCGGTTGGCACGAGGCGAGAGTCACGCAACCTTCGCGTGCGCAGCGCTTGCCTGCGCCATACGCCTCAAGAATGAATGTACCGGGTCAGCCGAACGAGCGTCGACCGAAAAGATGTTAACGCGCGGGGTGGTGTGCAACCGTTTGTAACCGCAACTTGTCACGGCGAGATGCGCACGCGCCGGCCACCCCTTACTGCTTCTCGACCGACAGCGAAATCTCGCGCATGCGCTCGCCGCGCGGCGTCACCAAGTCTTGCGCCGTGACCGTGAAGTTGACCGGACGCGCGTACTTCTTGCTCGCACTCTGCCACTCGGCGGGCAGACCGGCGGGGTTGGTCGTGGTCGTGCGCAACGTCGTCACACCACGGGTGCAGCGCGAGACCTGTGTGGCGAAGCCCTGGGCTTGCGCGCGCAGATCCATCGGCGTGATCTTCTGGTAATCCCATATGCACTCGTACGTCGGCGCCAGCCCGGTCGCCCGGAACACCTTGCAATCGCCGCCCGGCACCGAATAGGTCGCCTGATAGCTTTCGCCGCGATCGTTCTTGGCCGCGAGCGGGCCGGTGATGTCTTCAAAGCCGTTCTGCGCGCTCTTGGCCAGCAGGAGGATGCCCTCGCACTGGTCAGCCGCGAAGGCCGTCTGCGCTGCGCACAGGCAGGCCAGCAGGGCCCATTGTTTTAGAGAATTCGTTGCCATCATAGGAATGTTTGACTGTCCTGCATCGGGCACATACTGCGGAATATGGCGTCATTAGAACGCAAACCGGGCCCGGACGAAACCACGGTGACAGGGGAAATGGTGCGCCAATTCGAGTGCTGACAGGCGGGTTAGTTCGCGCTGGCGCCGCGCGCATCCCCGTGCGCATCGTCATGCTCATCCAAAAGGCCGATTCGCACGTCAGTCTTGCGACCTATACTCGGAGGGCAGTCAAACTGCATGGGCGCGGCCGGAACCGGCGACGGTTCAATGCATTGTGGCAGTGCCCCCTGGTGCCAAGTCTTCTTGGCCCTTACCATGCCGCGCCGGTACACGCGGCTGGCGATGCCCCGATGGGGCCTCAACCGGCGGCTTAGTCCGCCGGTTTCCTTTGGTGCCCACGCTTCGCTGTCACTCGCGCCGCCACTTGCGCTGTCGCCTCATGACGACGGATTAGGCGAAAGTGCGGATATCGCTGCCTGCCTTCGTCTGCAACTATCAAAGCACAAGAGCAATATTCACCGGGCACTCAACTTCGGGAAGTCAACGGAGTGTTTGTGGATACCTGTCTGTCGTTGGCAGTGCACCCGTTCGGGTGTGCTCGTGTCTGCACGCGTCGCGCGGGGTGACATCATGGGCTATCCCACGATTCCGGGCGGCATCTGCTCTGTTGGCCCTCTTGGTCCCGTTGGTCCCGTTGTTCCCGTTAGCGCGGTGGGGTCTGTTCACGCGATCGGCCCGATCGCAGCCATCGCCCCCGATCTCTCCCAAGCCACCTATTACCTGCGGGGTCATGGCGGCACGCTCGCGCATGTGCTCGCCGCCCTCGGCAAGTTTCGCCGACGCCATGGCCATTGGCCGCGACGCCTCTATCTCTATCCCGAAACCTTGGCCGCGCTGGTGCAGGACCTCACGCCGATCGGCTTCTATCGCTTCCAGCAGCGGCTCGAGATCATTGCCGACCTTGAACGCGACCTGTTTTGTTCGGACGATGCGGGCAACGTGACCGTCTACCGGATGCAAGCCGCGCAGGACCCCGCCGCAATCGATGCCGCCACGGGTTGGCTCGACCTGTGTTCGCCCGGGGGGCTGCCGCCGTCGAACGCGCCGCCCTCGCCACATTCGCCCCCGTCACCCCACGAGCCGTCGCGCTGACGGCGGCGTGTCCGGCATCTCATCCATGAGGCGAGACGTGCCACTTTTTCGATATCGCGTTGTCACAGCGTTATCGCAAAGCGCGACTAGTCTGGTCTGCCGGCGCGCCGCTTGACTGGCGACGCGCCGGGCACCTGAGCCTCCACCGTATTGTCTGACTGCTACCGGCCCCCGCCCCTGTCGTGCGGGGCGATATGACCTCCGCCCTCCCCCTGTCGGAGAGATGTCATGAACCGACTCGCGATCATTCTTGATGGTCTGATGCTGCTCTACCTCGCTGCCGCCACCGTGGTGGGCGTGCAAGCGAGCGCCGCCGACGGGCACGAAATGCTCGCCAGCGTGCTCGGCGTGCTGCTCGCCATATTCACCCTGGCGTTGCTGGCCGCGCCGTTCTACGTTTCGCTGGTCGTACTGGTCGCACAATCGGAGCGGCATCTGCGACTGGCCGCGTGCCTGCAATGGGTCTTGCTGGGGTTGATGGTGGCGCTCACGCTGGTGTCGTTTCTTGCGAGCGATACGATCGAAGTCTCCGCACCGCTGTTCGTGCTCGTGGCCGTCGTGTGTGTCGTCAATCTGGTCGCGCTCTCGCGCCGGCGCACGCACTTCGAGTCGTTCCATCTGTTCGAACACTGAGGCTGGGCGCCGCCCATGCCGCCCATGCCGCGCATGCCCGGCATGGCCATCGAATTCGACGCGTTCGTCTGCCCGTATTTCCGTCCATTTGCGAGCGGCCTACCGGCAATGCTAGACTGCGCGGCATGAATCGCTGGCGCAAACTCCTCGTGCTGTGGCTGTTGTGCGTGACCTTGCCGTTACAGGCACTGGCCGCGCTGCGCACGCATTGCGCGCCGGGTTCGCCCGTGCAAAGCGTGGCGCAACTTGCCACGCCGATGGTTGCGATGGCGCACAACGATTCCGTCATGGCCGATGGCACGATGCATCACGCGATGGGCGGTATGTCGCATGACGCGATGTCGGCCTCCGACGGCACCCATGACGCGACGCTTCACGCTGCCGGTCACAACACCTCGTCTGACACGGCCACGCAGCACTCGCATCACGCCAGTTGCTCGGCATGCGCCGCGTGCGTCGTGTGCACGGCACTGCCGCAAAGTCTGGCGCTTCGCACGCCGGACGCCCAGCCGTCCACCGCCATCCCGTTCCTGCGCACGTCCGCCGCCAGCGCGTTCGTTGCCGCGCTGGAACGCCCTCCGAAAGCCACCCTCGTCTGAGTTTCTGACGGTGTAACGTTTGCGCTAAATTTGCGCACCGCTCGCCGTCACTGTTCCCGTTCGAACCGACGTCTGCCCCGCCACGCGCGCTTTCAGCGATCGCTTGCGGTGCGCTCGACACGTCCGTTCGTCAGATGAACTTGCGATGTCCGCTGCCTCGTCGTGAACCGATGAGCGCGACCATCGTCATGCTCGACGAGTCTTTCGATGATGCTTCTCTCTTTGCGACGGCACGCGCTCACCGTGCCAGCCGCGCTATCGGTGGCGTATGCGTTCAGCGCGCCACCTGCGCACGCGGCGACCGATCCCGCTGGCGCGTCGCAGGCTTCTGCTGCGACGGCAACTTACGACCCTGCAAATCCGGACGCGCCTGCCGGGCCATCCGCGGCCCCCGGTGTGCTGCATGACTTTGCCCGCCCCGCGCTCTCCGTGCCGCCCGGAAACTGGCGTGCAGTGAATGCCAGCGTGTCCGGCGGTGGCCAGATGGATCACGGTGCAATGAATCACGCGATGCCGATGCCGGCAACGCCGGCGGCGTCCGGCGCCCACGCCGGACATGGGGCGATGACACCGTCATCAGCCACACCTCCTGCTGCACCCAGCCACACGGGGCACGCCACGATGGACGCAACATCACCGGCAGCCACGGCAGACCCACACGCTGGGCATTCCATGAGCGGGGGCACGCGATGACGCCATCCATTCGCCTTCACCGCCGCACCCAAGGTGCGCTCATCTCACTCGCCGCGTTAGCCCTTACCGGTTGCGCCACCTTCAGCGACGATGGTGGCTTCACGCCGGTCGCGCAGGCAGCACAACAGCGGCTGGGGAAATCGGCCGTCTGGGCGCGCGACGACGCCACCACGCAAGCGCTCGCCGAACAGCGCGATGCCCTGCTCGCCAAGCCCCTCGACATCGACACGGCGGTGCAACTCACGCTCATCAACCATCGCGGCTTACAGGCCACCTATGCGGAACTCGGCATCGCCGAAGCCTCGCTGGTGCAAGCGGGCCGCCTGCCCAACCCGCGCTTTGCCTTTCAGCGCGTACAAGGCGGTGGCGACATCTCGATCGAGCGCACGTGGGGTATCGACTTCGTGCGTGTGCTGACGATGCCGCTCGCGTCACGTGTCGAAGCGCGACGGTTCGCCCAAGTGCAGGCACAAGTGACGCAAGCGATCATCGAACAGGCCACGCTTACCCGGCGGGCGTGGGTCGAGGCGGTCGCCGCTCAGGAGCGCGTGCAGATTCTCGAACAGACGAGTCTCGCCACGCAGGCCGCCAGCGAACTGGCCGACGGCATGGCGCGTGCGGGCAACTTCAGCGCGATGCGCCGTACGCAGGAAAACCTTGTCTACGCCGATACCGCTGCGCGGCTGGCCCGTGCCCGCGAGCAGGCCAACACGGCACGCGAGCAACTCGCCCGGCAGATGGGGCTATGGGGTCAGCAGCTTACGTTCACGTTGCCTGCGCGCCTGCCGTCATTGCCTCGCACGCGTCCGGCGTGGTCCGATGCCGAAGCGCAGGCGATGCGTGAGCGCCCCGACATCAACGCGGCGCGCGCAGCACTCGACGCCACGGCAAGCGACCTCGGGCTCACGCAGGCAACACGCTTTATCAATGTGCTCGACACGTCCTATCGCGACAACAGCGCCACAGGCTCGCCCAACGAACGTGGCTACGAGATTTCGCTCGAAGTGCCGCTCTTCGACTGGGGCACCGCACGTGTCGCGGGTGCGGAGGCACGCTATCGGCAGCGCGTCGACCGGCTGGCCGACACCGCCGTTGCCGCGCGCGCAGATGTGCGCACGCGCCGTGCGCAGACCCTCGCCGCGTGGGACATCGCCGAGCACTATCGCGTGACGGTCTTGCCGCTGCGCCAGCGTGTCTCCGACGAAATGCTGTTGCGTTACAACGGCATGCTGTCCAGCGTGTTCGACTTACTCACGGATGCCCGCGAACAGCGCGACACCGTACTCGCCTACATCGACGCCACCGCAGACTACTGGCTGGCCGATGCGGCATTGCGTGAAAGCTTGGGAGGTGGCGCATGACTTCACGTCGACGATTCCTGCGTGACGCGAGTCTGGCCGTGATGGGCGCGACCGCCATCGAGCGAACCAGTCTCGCGGCGATCCCCGAAGCGGCGACGCGCAGCGACGCCAGCACCGCGACGCCGCACGCGCCACCCAATGGACGCCCATACCGGCCCGTCGTCACGCTCAACGGCTGGACACTACCGTGGCGCATGCGCAATGGCGTGAAGGAATTCCATCTGATTGCCGAGCCCGTCGTGCGCGAGATTGCGCCCGGCATGCAGGCGAATCTGTGGGGTTACAACGGCCAGAGTCCGGGGCCGACCATCGAAGTCGTGGAAGGCGACCGCGTGCGGCTCTACGTGACCAATCGCCTGCCCGAAGCGACGAGCGTGCATTGGCACGGTCAACGCTTGCCCAATGGCATGGATGGCGTGGCGGGTCTCAATCAGCGCGCGATTGCCCCGGGGCAGACCTACGTCTACGAGTTCGAAGCCAAGCGTGCGGGCACGTTCATGTATCACCCGCATGCCGACGAGATGATGCAGATGGCGATGGGGTTGATGGGCTTCTGGGTCACGCATCCGAAAGATCCGGCGGCGATGCCCGTCGACCGCGACTACGTGTTTCTCATCAACGCGTATGCGATCGACCCGGGCACCCGCACGCCGCGCGTGAACGAGATGACCGACTTCAACCTCTGGACATGGAATAGCCGCGCGTTTCCGGGCATCGACCCGATGGTGGCGCGACAGGGAGACCGCGTGCGCATTCGCGTGGGCAATCTGACGATGACCAATCACCCGATCCACCTGCACGGTCACGAGTTCAAGGTGACGGGCACCGACGGTGGCTGGGTGCCCCCGTCGGCGCAGTGGCCGGAAGTGACGACCGACGTCGCTGTCGGCCAGATGCGCACCATCGAGTTCGATGCAACGGAGCTGGGCGACTGGGCCTTCCATTGCCACAAATCGCACCATACGATGAACCCCATGGGACATGAGGTGCCCACCATGCTCGGCGTGAATCAACGCGACATCGCCGGCAAGATTGCGCGCATCATTCCCGACTATATGGCGATGGGAGAAACCGGAGGCTCGATGAACGGCATGGAGATGCCACTGCCCGAGAACACGCTGCCGATGATGACCGGCACCGGTCCGTATGGGCCGATCGAAATGGGTGGCATGTTCACCACCGTAAAAGTGCGGCGCGACCAGCCGCGAGACAGTTATCGCGATCCCGGCTGGTATGCCCAGAAGCCCGGCGCGCCGCGCGGCTCAGTCGCGCGTGCGTGGCAGGGCGATACGTCGACCCTGCCCTCAGCTTCACCTTCTTCTCAACGTCCGCCCGTTACCGGAGGCAAATCATGATTCGCTCGTCCAATTTCCGTCAGATCCGCCGTCAGTTCGTTCGTCAGTTTGTTGGTCTTCCCCAGTCGCCTTTGTCCGTGCGCATGCCATTGCGTCATGTCGCCCGCTTGCTGATTCCGGTGGCTGCGCTGGGGCTGAGTGTTTCGGCGGCACCGGCGTTTGCCGATGATCCGCACTCGATGCACAACATGCAGCACGCGCACGGCGACGGTGCCGCGACCAACATCGGTGAAGCGGGCGACGCGGCGCAGGCAACGCGCACCGTCGAAGTCGACATGCGCGACTCCATGCGATTCTCGCCCGGCACGCTCACGGTGCGCCGTGGCGATACGGTGCGCTTCGTCGTGACCAACAGCGGCAAGATTCGTCACGAGATGATGTTGGGCACGGCAGCGTCGCTCACCGAACACGCGAAGATGATGCAGCAGATGCCCGGCATGTCGCACGCTGAGGCCAACGCGGTCACCGTCGAGCCGGGCCAGCAAAAGACGCTCGTGTGGCATTTCACGCAAGCCGGCACGGTGGACTTCGCGTGTCTGGAACCGGGCCATTACGAAGCCGGCATGCGCGGCGTCATCAACGTTCGGTAATTGGGAGGAATGTGCGGTGCGCGGGCATCCGCCACCGCGATGTCGGCAATGCACAGGGACCTGTTTGCCGAGGTCTTTCGGCGCAGACCGCGCCTTGCCTAGACCCGTTCGAGTCCGCCGCTGAGCGCTTCGGTAGCGTCGGCCTCGAACGCGTCGACATCGCGCGCCTTGAGACTCAGCCGTAGCGTCACGCCGTCGTCATAGCTGACATCCAGCACGGTGGCCGCGTGACGCTCGGCAATCCGGCGCAGCGGCGCTTCATGCGCGAAGCTGCAACGGTAACTCGGCTCCGCCATCGGCTCGACGGCGGTGAGCGTCGCAAGCTTCAACGCTTCGCTCACCGCCTGTCCGTACGCGCGGGTCAGGCCGCCCGCACCGAGTTTGATACCACCGTAGTAGCGCACCACCACGGCCAGCACATTGGCCAGTTCCTTGTGCATCAGCACGTTGTACATGGGCTTGGCCGCCGTGCCACCCGGCTCCCCGTCGTCGTCAAAACCCGACGCCCCCTCGCACAACAACACCCAGCAGTAATGCGTTGCGTTGGGATAACGCACGCGCAGCGCGTCGAGTTCGCGCATTGCCACCTCGCGGGATGCCACGGGCATGACAATGCCAATAAACCGGCTCTTCCTGATTTCCAGCTCGGTCTCGACCGGTGCTGCCAATGCGTACATCCGTTGAATTCTCCCTGCGTCCAGGGCACGACTGCCCTGCGACGCTCGCAAACGATTCGCAAACAATTCGCAAACAATTCGCAAACAATTACAGGCTGACTTCGCCGCGCGCGAGTTCGATCACGTTACCGCCGACGCGAATCTGACGATCGGCCGTCACTTCCAGCGTCAGGCGGCACGGACGCTCGATCGCGTCACCTTGCGACACGCGCGCACGCACCGGCAGCGGATAGCCCTGCCCGATCAGCCAGCCACCCAAGTTTGCGCAGGCCGAGCCCGTACCCGGGTCTTCGCTCACGCCGCCGCCTTGCGTGGTGAAGAAGTAGCGCGCCGTCACTTCCAGCTCGCCGCCGTGATTCTCATCGATGGAAAACACATAACCCGTCTTGCGCTCGAGGCTCGAGAGCGGCCAGCGTTCCAGCCGCGCGCTGTCCGGCGTTGCACGGGCCACCGCATCGGCACTCTTCAGCGGAATCAGCAACTGATCGGCACCGGTATCGACCCACTGCGGCGATTGCGCCAGATCGTCACGCGACAGACGCACGAGCGCCGCGATGTCGGCATCGGCTTCGTGTGCCTTCTCGATCTTCGGTTCGCCATGCGACGGTGCCGTGAGCGTCCAATGATCGCCTTCGGCCTGCACCGGCACGAGACCCGCGGCGAATTGCAGCGTCACCGCGTCGCCGAGGTTACGAATCGAGCGCAGCACGTGGGCCGTGCCCAGCGTCGGGTGACCGGCAAAACGCATTTCGTAGCCGGGCGTGAAGATACGCACGTGCGCGTCAGCGGTCTCCGAGGGCAGGATAAACGTCGTCTCGGACAGATTGAACTGTCGCGCCAACGCTCGCATTTCGTCGTCGCTCATGCCTCGCGCGTCTTCGAAGACACACAGCGGATTGCCGCCGAACGTGGTTTCGGCGAAAACGTTGACGATACGAAAGGCAAAGGTGCGGCTCATGACGAATCTCCAGAGTGGGGGCGGTCAGGCTGACAGGGCCGACAGGGCCGGCGTGACTAACGAGGCCAGCAGCCTCGCAGGGCGACCGGTCTGCCATGCGAAAGAAGGCTCGTAGTCTCGCACATCGTGCGTCAACGCGCGCATCGGCCGCACGTCTTTGCCGATTTCACGCGACTTTTCGGCAAATCTCACCGCTCGACTCAGATTTATCCGGCCTTCACACGGAAATCCCGTTAATTCGCGGCACGACAATTGTCACCTAACACATGACAATCATTCGCCATTCAGGCGGATTGTAGTTCTCGTTGGGGACCCTAAAATGTGAGTCATCGAGGCAAACAACACCGCCTCTCACTGATTCGAACCGAATCGACGAACACCAAGGAGCCGAACATGCTGGACATCAGACAAGCTGCCGACCGGGGCGTTGCCAATCACGGCTGGCTCAACTCGCATCACACGTTCTCGTTCGCCAACTATTACGATCCGAAGCAAGTCGGCTTCTCCGACCTGCTCGTGATCAACGACGACCGCGTGGCCCCGGCGCAAGGCTTCGGCAAGCACCCGCACCGCGACATGGAGATCTTTTCGTACGTGCTCGAAGGCGCGCTCGAACACAAGGACACGATGGGCACGGGCTCGGTGATCGAGCCGGGTGACGTGCAGTTGATGAGTGCCGGACGCGGCGTAGCGCACAGCGAGTTCAACCACTCGCCGACGACGCCGGTGCACTTTCTGCAAATCTGGATCGTGCCGAACCAGAAAGGCATCACGCCGGAGTATCAGCAACAGCGTTTCTCGCCGGAAGAAAAGCGCGGCCGTCTGCGCTTGATCATGTCGCCGGACGGCGCCGACAACTCGCTGCACATCCATCAGGATGCGCGCGTGTACGCCGGACTGTTCGACGGTGACGAATCGGCCACGCTGGCGATTGCGCCCAACCGCTATGCCTACGTGCATGTCGCACGCGGCAGTGTGGAATTGAACGGCGTAGCGCTCGGTGAAGGCGACGGCGTGCGGGTGCGCGAAGAAACCGCGCTCACCCTCGCGAAGGGCAAGGACGCCGAAGTGCTGGTGTTCGATCTGCGCCCGGTGGAAACGCCTGACTTCTAAGGCGCAGAGGCATGACGTACGGCGATCACTCGCCGTGCGTCACGCATCACGCATCACGCATCAGGCAAAGCGGACGGTACCCACGGGGCCGTCCGCTTTCTTATGCGTCCTGTCTCCTGTCGGCGCTCATGCGGGACCGATGACGAGCGAACACGCATCACCGCGCGCATCGCGGCTCACGGTCACGCGTGAGAGTCCGACAAGACGCGGCGCCAGCGAGCGCCAGATGAAACTGCACAGGTTCTCGAGCGTGGCGGGCCCAAGCCCGGCCACATCGTCGAGCAGCCGGTGATCCAGACGCTCGCACACTTGCGCCAACGCTGCGTCGAAGACGGCGAGGTCGAGCACCATGCCCGTCTCGCCCTGCGGCTTGCCCGTCACTTCCACCGTCGCACGGTAGCTGTGCCCATGAATGCGACGGCTCGCGTCGATGCTCGGCGGATCGATGTCGCGCCGCGCCAGCGTGTGCGCCGCCTCAAACACGAAGCTGCGCGAGAGCGTGAACTGCGCGCGGTCTGCGCTGCCGTTCATGTCGTTGCTGCCGCTCACACGCCCCTTCCCCATCCCCATCCCTTTCAAGCCGCCAATCAGGCCCACACGACTCATGCAGTGCCGCCCGGTAAATCGAGCGCCAGCGCGTCCTGCGAGTCGCGCCATGCGGCGTCACCCTGCGCCAGTTCGACCACACCCAGACGGCACTCGGCGAACGCGAACTCGATGGCCGCGCGGTCCATCTCGCGGCCAATGAAGACGACTTCGTTGATGCGGTCGCCCCACGGGGCTTCCCAGTTGGCTTCGATCGCGTCGCGTTGCGGGTCGCCATGCGCCGGCCAATGGTCGGGGTCGGCGGCGGCCCACCACTGGCCGACCGCCTCCAGTGTCGCCGTGTTGCCAGCACGCGAATAAGCGAGTGCCCACGCGGGCCGATTCGCGACCCACACGTAACCCTTTGCCCGCATCAGGCCCGGCAGCGGCATACCCATGAACGCGGCAAAGCGCGCGGGGTGCAACGGCTCGCGATGGCGCAGAACGAAGCTCGTCACGCCAAAGGTGTCGGCTTCCGACGCGTGATCGCCCACGAGCGCCTGCGCCCAGCCGGCCATCTGCTCCGCGCGCTCCGGATCGAAGCGTCCCGTGCCCAACACTTCAGTCAGCGGCACCTGCCCGCGCTCGCCGAGGACGATGCGTGCCGACGGATTGAGTCCGGTGATCAGCGCTTTCACGGCTTCGAGCCGCGTCGCGTCGACGCAATCGACCTTGCTCACGACGACCACGTCGGCGAATTCGATTTGTTCGGTCAGCAGTTCTGCCAGACGGCGTTCATCCTCTTCGCCCGCGACTTCGCCGCGTTGCGCGAGCGTGTCCAGACCGTGGAAGTCTTCGAGCACGTGCAACGCGTCAACCACTGTCACCATCGTGTCGAGACGCGCGACGTCGGCGAGCGACTGTCCGGCTTCGTCACGAAACTCGAAGGTGGCCGCGACCGGCATCGGTTCGGCGATCCCCGTCGATTCGATCAGCAGATAGTCGAAGCGGCCGTCCTGTGCGAGTTCGCGCACGGCGATCAGCAGGTCTTCGCGCAACGTGCAGCAGATGCAGCCGTTGCTCATTTCGACCAGCTTTTCTTCCGTACGCGAGAGCGCAGCACCGGCGTTGGCGGCGCCACGTTCCACGAACGACGCGTCGATGTTGACTTCGCTCATGTCGTTGACGAGCACCGCGACGCGCAGGCCTTCGCGATTGCCGAGCACGTGATTGAGCAGCGTGGTCTTGCCGGCGCCGAGGAAGCCGGAGAGGACGGTGACGGGCAGACGGCGGTCGGCACTGCCGGCGGCAGTGGCGGTCAGAGGAGGTGTCATGGCGGATGGATCCTGTTTGCGTGGGGGGCGATCAATGGCTGGCAACGCCCGCTGCCTTTTGAATCTTTCACGGGCGCTGCCTGCCGCGCATGAGCGCGACGCAGCCCCGTAGGGATGCGCGCCGACGACGCTCGCGAGGGGTGTCGCCCTGCCGGAGCCTGGGAAAAGCCGGCAGGGCGTGGGCGTGACGCCGGTGGCGCGCGCCGTCGGGGGGACCGGCGCAGCGTCATGCCAGATCGAACGCGTCGGCGCGCATACGGGCGCGGCACCATCGCTTCGCAAGCTACGTGTGGCCGGTCGGACGAGCACCCCAACAGCCGGCGGTGCATCGCGTGACGGTGGTCATCGCGGGGCTGCGACGAACGGTCGCCGCAAAAATGCAATTGAGTTGCAATAAATCGCGATGATACGGAGAGATTTTCAATTTTGCAACTGAGTTGCAAATATCAGACAAGCGCCGAACGGGGCATGCCCTGCCGCGGACTGCGCGACACCGCGTCGCACCACCTGTCGCGGAACCGCCGGGCGGCTGCATCGGTCTGCAAGGTCTGCGATACTGCGCGAGCGGTGCAGGCCGCACATCGTGCGGCGCCCGATACGCCGCATTGACGCCCCCCAATTCTTTTTCGCCAAGTTCAATATGCGTATGTCCAAGACCCCTTACGTCACTTACGCCACTTCCACCACGTCAATCACTCGCGCCCCGGGCGCCCGACGCAATCCGTTGCGCCGCGCCACGCGAGCGCTTGCCCTCGTTGCCGCCATCGGCTTGGCAGGGCTTTCGCAAGGCGCATGGGCCCACGCGCATCCGGTATCGAGCGAGCCTGCCGCGCAGGCCACGGTCGACGCGCCCAAGTCGGCCCGCGTGACGTTCGACTCGGCCCTCGAAGGCGCGCTCTCGAAGCTCACCGTCGTCGATGCGAAAGGCAAGCCGGTCACCGAGGCGAAGGCCGAACTCGACGCCGCCCGCAAGACGCTCACGCTGGCGTTGCCGGCGCTCGCCGCCGGCGACTATCAGGCGAACTGGGTCGCCGTGGCCAACGACGGCCATCGCACGCAAGGCAGCTTCAAGTTCACCGTGAAGTGATGCCGTCCGATCTCGCAGCAGGCACGTGGCAGCCGGCAACCGCCGGTCTGCTCAACCTTGCGCTGGCGTTGGCGCTTGGCGTGTTGCTGCTGCGCAGCCCGCACGCAGTGCGACGCGGGCTGACCCTGCGCGTGCTGCCGGGGTTTGCTGCCGGACTCGCGGTGATTGCGTGGGTCGCCTATGTGCTGGCGAGTACGCAGGCGATGACGGGCGGCGATTGGGACAGCTCGTCCGCCATGCTCGCCGACGTATGGCTGGTGCTCACGCAATCGCATTACGGACGCATGCAATGGGTCGCGGCGCTGGGCGTCGCGCTGCTCTGCGCAGGCGCGTGGACGTGGTACGACGCACGACGTCGTCTGCGCGACGCGCCACCCGTCGCGGACGATCCGCGCGACCGCCATCATCGCCGCGAGCATCAACAGGAGCGTCACGCACGCACCATCTACGCGGCCGGTGCCGTGTTGCTGGCGCTGGCCCGGGCAGGCACCGGGCATGCCGCCGACGCATCCATGCCGTGGCTTGCCATCGGCGTTCACACACTTCACGTGGGCGCGGCCGCCACATGGACCGGCGTGCTGCTGGTCGCGGGCTGCGTCATTCCGGGCTGGCGGCATTGGCCGGTCGGCGCGAGAGCCGCCTACGGCGAGCGCCTGTCGTCGGTGGCCACATTGGCGATGTTCGTCGCGCTCGTCACGGGCGCATTCAACGCGTGGCGCACGCTGGGTGAGACGCCCTCTATGTGGTTTTCAGCACAGAACGCGCCGTATCTCGCGTGGCTGATCACCAAGCTCGTGCTCGTCGCCTGCGCTGCCGTGCTGGGTGCATGGAACCGCTGGCACTTTCTGCCGCGTCTGGCGCTCGATACCGGCGAGACGCATCTGGACACCACGGCCTTCGCCCGCGTGATCGCCGTCGAAGCGCTCGTGCTGGTGATGGTCATGAGCTTCGCGGCCAAGCTTGGCACGACCATGCCACCGGGCGTCTGACCCGCGCCAGTACTGGGTCGAATTCAATAGCAAGAAGCGGAGCGCGGCATCGCGGCCGGCTCCCTACACTGAAGGCAAGTCATCAGTCATTGGGAGAACACTGCGATGTGTGCCAATCAAGTGAGTACCAAGCCTTCAGTCCGTCAGGCCAGCCCTGCGCGCGCCGGTCACACGGCGGATAGCGCGAATAACGTGAAGCACGCGAATACTGCGCGCCAGTCCCCGGCACCGGCCGGTACGACGACACCTGCCGCGCGTTATGCGACCGACGCCGCCAAATGGGCTGCCGTCACAACGCGTGACAAAGAAGCCGACGGCGCATTCTTCTATTCCGTGCGCACGACCGGCGTGTATTGCCGTCCATCGTGCGGGGCACGTCTGGCGCTGCGCGAGAACGTGGCGTTTCACGCCGATATGGCCGAAGCCGAGCGCGCGGGCTTCCGTCCGTGCAAGCGATGCAAGCCGGATCAAGGCACGCTCGATGCGCGCCACGCCGAACTGATCACCGCCGCGTGCCGCCGCATTGACACGTCCGAAGTTGCGCCGCGTCTGGAAGACCTCGCCGCCGAGGCCGGTCTCAGCCCGCATTACTTCCATCGCCTGTTTCGCGCCGTGACCGGTGTGACGCCACGGGCCTACGCTAATGGCCGCCGCGCCGAGCGCGTGCGCGATGCCTTGCCCGCCGCTGGCAGCGTGACATCGGCGTTCTACGACGCCGGCTTCAACTCAAATGGCCGTTTCTATGAGAACGCCAGTGCGTTGCTCGGCATGAAGCCGGCCGCATTCCGTGCAGGCGGCCAAGCGGAAACGATTCGCTTTGCCGTGGCGCAGTGTTCCCTTGGTGCGTTGCTGGTCGCCGCGACGCCGCGTGGCTTGTGCGCGATCTCGCTGGGCGACGATCCGGAAACCCTCGTGCACGAACTGCAGGATCGTTTCCCGAAGGCAGAACTCACGGGCGCCGATGCCGAATTCGAGCGCTGGGTCGCCCAAGTGGTCGGGTTTGTCGAGTCGCCGCGCGTCGGGTTGTCGCTGCCGCTGGACGTGCGGGGCACCGCCTTCCAGCAGCGGGTCTGGCAGGCGTTGCGCGATGTGCCCGCGGGCAAGGTCGCGAGCTATTCCGAGATTGCCGAGCGCATCGGCGCGCCGCGTGCCGTGCGGGCCGTCGCACAGGCCTGCGCATCGAACACGCTGGCGGTGGCGATTCCGTGCCATCGGATCGTACGTCATGACGGCGGGCTGTCGGGATATCGCTGGGGCGTGGAGCGCAAGCGCGCGCTGCTCGCGCACGAACAGGCCGAGATGGCTGGCGCGGCTGGCACGTCCGCAAAGGGGAAGCTATGACCGCGCGTGAACCGGTAGGCCGGGTGCAGACGCTCGATTGGCAAGCGATCGAAGGCGAGCTCAATGGCTTCGGTGCCGCACGGGTGCCGAATCTGTTGAGTGCAGAGGAATGCGCAGCGATCACTGAAATGTATGGCGAGACCGACGGCCGCCCGAGCATTACGCCAACGTCATCGCGCTTTCGTAGCCGGGTGGTGATGGCGCGTCATGGTTTCGGGCTGGGGGAATATCAATACTTCGCGTACCCGCTGCCATCGCTCGTTGCCGAATTGCGCGAGGGGTTTTACGCGCCGTTGCGCGAAATCGCGCATCGCTGGCACGCCTCGCTTGGCATCGACGTTCGTTATCCGCCGACACATGCGGCGTTTCTCGAACAATGTCACGCAGCGGGTCAGCGCCGCCCGACGCCGCTCCTGCTGCGATATCGCACCGGCGACTACAATTGCCTGCATCAGGACCTCTATGGGGAACATGTGTTCCCGTTGCAGGTGGCCATTCTGCTTTCGCAGCCGGGCGAAGATTTCACTGGCGGCGAATTCGTGCTGACGGAACAGCGTCCGCGAATGCAATCGCGCGCCGAAGTGATGCCGTTGATGCGCGGCGATGCGGTGGTATTCGCCGTGAACCATCGCCCGGTGAACGGGACACGCGGGGTATATCGCGTGAATCTTCGGCACGGTGTGAGCCGCCTGCGCAGTGGTCACCGGCACACGCTGGGCCTGATTCTGCACGACGCCACATGACACTCGATCTCTTCGCCCACACCAATGATTCGCCAGATTCACGTGCGACGCAAAACGTGCAGGCCGATGAACTCGGCCCCGGCGCGTTCGTCCTGCGCGGCTATGCGGGGGCGAGCCTTGGTGCGTTGCAAGGCGATATCGATGGGGTGATTGCACAGGCACCGTTGCGCCACTGGCTCACGCCGGGCGGCAAACGCATGTCGGTCGCCATGACCAACTGCGGCGAAGTGGGCTGGATCAGTGACCGGATGGGTTACCGCTACGGCACCCGCGATCCGCTCTCGGGAAACGCGTGGCCGTCCATGCCGGCGTCGTTCGTGAGACTGGCACAGGAGGCGGCAAGCGCCGCCGGATACGCCGGCTTCGCGCCTGACGCCTGTCTGATCAATCGCTACACGCTGGACGCACGTCTCACGCTGCATCAGGACAAGGACGAACGCGAGCTGGGCGCACCGATCGTGTCGGTTTCACTCGGCTTGCCAGCGGTATTTCTATGGGGTGGATTGCAGCGCGGCGACCGCACGCGAAAGGTGCGGCTTGAACCGGGGGATGTCGTCGTGTGGGGCGGTCCGTCGCGGCTCGTCTATCACGGTATCGCCAGCGTGGAAGGCAGCTTCGACGCCAACGCGGTGCGTTTCAATCTGACTTTCCGCAAGGCACGCTGACGTCAGCGGTCAGCGGCAACGGTCATTTTCGGCCGTGCCAAAGACTTCGAGCGAGAACGTCACCGCCCTCGCTCGATATCCAATCCACGATAAATCCGTCGTGACTGCGTCTCGGATCAGTACCCGATGGTGAAACGCGCGCGCGGGTGCTGATTCTTTTCGAGTTCATCGACCAGCGCGATGGCGTAGTCTTCCATCGAAATCCAGCTCTTGCCGTTGGCGTCGACCAGCAGGCCATCGCCGCCCAGACGGAACTTGCCCGTGCGCTCACCCGGTTCGAACAGGGCCGACGGCGACAGGAACGTCCAGTTCAGCGACGCGTCTTTCGGCTCGGCGCGCAGCACGTTCAGGAAGTCGCGACCCGCGCTGGCTTCCGCTTTGTACGCCTCAGGGAACTCTGGTGTATCGATCAGTGCCTTGCCCGGCGCAACTTCCAAACTTCCAGCCCCCCCCACCACGAGCAGACGCGGTACACCTGCGCGCTTCACGGCGTCGATCAGCTTCGCTGCGTCCATCGATACAAAGCGACCGGCGCTGATCACCGCGTCGTTGCCTGCAAGCAGCGGCGCGAGCGATGCCGGATCCGCAGCATCACCCTTCACGACACGCAGCCCTGCCTCGGCTTCAACGCGTTCGGGATTGCGGGCAATACCCGTGACCGTGTGGCCACGTTGCAGTAACTCGGTAGCTACACGCGTACCTACGCGGCCGGTAATACCAATCAATGCGACTTTCATCGGGAGTCTCCTGAGAGTGAGGGGGATTTCGGCGGCAGTGGTGTCATCGGCAGACACCACTGCCGCAGCAGAATCAGATAGCGCAGCCGTCGGGGCCGCATTGCGGGGGCGAATCGGCGTCGTTGTTGGCGGCATTCACGCCACCCGGTGCGTTGGCCTGCACCGCTTGCGCCGCGAGCAGGCGCTCACGCAATGCGTCGCGCCATGCGTCGGGTTTGCCGAGATAGCGCCCGGGTTCAAGCCGTTCAAGTTGGCCGTTAATTTCCAGCGCAAACGTCGGGAAGCCGCTGCCGCCGACGCGCGTCAGCCACGAACGGCTTTCGCGAAAGTGGCGCATGAGCGCGGCATCGTCCTGTGCATCGAAGGCGGCGGCAAAGGCCTCGCGATCGAGACCGAGTCCGGCAGCGATATCGATGAGCACGTCGCGGTCTGCGATGCGCTTGCCTTCGACGTAATGCGCCCGTTGCAAGGCGGCAAACATGTCGAGACCGCGCCCGGCAAGTGCCTCGGCGGCCAGCACGGCAGCCGTCGGCGGTGCCGAGTCGAATACGGCGCTGTCGTCTCGCAACAGGCCTTCGAAATAGGCATCGCCAAACGGCTGCCCGGTGAGCGCGGCGATGCGATGGTCGTGCGGCATGACGTAGTTGCGCAGTTGCGGTGTCACCGCCTGCGCATTGGGCCCGGCCATCATGCCGCCGCCGTGCAGGGCGATGTCGAGACCGGCGACGTCACGGGCAGCGCGCACCAGCGGTGCAGCGGCGTAGCACCAGCCGCACAGCGGATCGGCAATGTAATGCAAACGGGCTTGGGTCATATCGGGGTGTCCTTGAGAACGGGGGAACGGTGGCATTGGCGCTCCCGCTTGCGTGCGTCGTCGTTCGACGCGTTCCATGAGTGACATCGTAGACGCGCCAATCGCTCAGAAAAAGCCCATAATGACGATCACTTTGTTGCATCGATCGAGCAAATCATGGATCGGCTGACAGCCATGCGTGTCTTTACCGAAGTGGCCGAGCGCGGCTCGCTCACGGCGGCGTCGCAGCGGCTCGACATGTCGCGTGCGATGGTGTCGCGTTATCTGGCGGAACTGGAGGCGTGGCTCGGCACGCGGTTGTTGCATCGCACGACGCGGGCGGTGAGTCTCACCGAGGCGGGGCTCGACGCGCTGCCCCGGTGCCGCGAGATGCTGGGCATCGCCGACGATCTTGCCAGCGTGTCGCACGACGACACGACCCCTCGCGGTTTGTTGCGGGTGGCTTGCAGCACGTCGCTCGGGCAGGCGTTTCTGGCGGCGGCGGTCACGCGCTTCATTGCGCGGCATCCAGGTGTGGCCATTGACCTTGTGGTGGCCGACCGCACCGTGGATCTGGTCGATGAGCGTATCGATCTGGCGATTCGTGTGACCTCAGAGCCGGCGCCGGGATTAATCGTGCGGCGTCTCGCAACCTGCCATTCCGTGGTGTGCGCGGCACCGGCGTATCTGCAACAGCACGGCACGCCCTCGCGCGCCGAAGATCTGGCGTTGCATAACTGTTTGACGTACACGTATTTCGGCAAGAGTCTATGGCAGTTCACGCATGACGGCACACCGCTGGGCGTGCCCGTCGGCGGCAATCTGTCGGCCAATGAGGCAAACGTACTGCTCTCGGCGACGCTGGCCGGTGCCGGCATCGGCATGCAGCCGGTGTATGCGGCGTTGCCGTATCTGCGCGACGGCACGTTGCAAGCGCTATTGCCCGATTACGTGCCACGGGAAATGACCGTGTACGGCGTCTACACCTCACGCAAGCAGATGCCGAGCGCACTGCGTGCCCTGCTTGACGATCTGGTTGAGCAATTCAGGACAGGGTTGTTTGAGGATAGTGGGTACGTTGCGCCTCGGCCTGCGACGCGCAACCTCTGAATCAACTCGGGCGCCCCGCGTCAATCCATGTTTGCGTCATATGCGGCGTCAGGTAATAGCGTGCGCAGTTAAAAGGCCCGAGCTCCGACAACTCCTCCTCGAGAATCGGCACAAAGGTTTGGCACGCGCCCGTCGTGAGACTGAGGGCCGATACCGCATCCGACACCGTGGCGCCCGCCCGGACGATGCGATCGATTGCGACGGTCAATTGCGCGCGAAAATTCACACGTTCCAAATCCGGTGAATCATCCGAGAGGGCCGCGGTTGCGTACTTCGTCAACGATCTGCGGTAAGTTCGTTCGAACAGCCGCACCGCGAGCGATATGTCACGGAACTCGTACACGCCGATCATGGCTTGCGCGTATTCCATCGGATCAACATCAAGAAATGACAGTGGCGCGCAGTTCTTGAGCATCAACGGCACATTGGCCGCGAGGCGACTCGTTCGCTTGTTGCCGTCTTCGAACGGTTGCAGATACGGTAACTGCACCCAGAGGAAAAATGCCGCCTCGATAGGATTTCGGATGTCTGCCGCCTTCGTCACGATCTGCGTGAACATTTCGTCGAGCACGCAAGGCGTCTGCTCCGGCTGGAAGCGCGTATCCGTAATACCAACAGGCCGGCACCGGATGGTACCGAGGGCGCTCCGGTTTGAGAGCAGATCCCGCATGAGCAACGCGTGCAGGTTGCGCAGCAAGCTCGTGGTTAGCCCCTCGTGTGGCACGGCATCCACCAGAAACTCAATCGCGCGTTTGTGATTGAGCAACATCACCGCATCGCGATCCCCATCGATGGTTTTTTCGCGAAATAGCGCTTCGGTTTCCAGCAGGCTATAGCGATTACCTTCCAGTCGCGACGACGACCACGACAGATCGATCAGCAATTCCTCCAGCACACGCCGTGCAAATGTCCCCGCCGGCTGACGGCCGGGAAGCCGTCCTGCGCCAAACAATCCGCGCGCCAACTCCGCGGGCAACAGTGCTGTTTGATTGGGGATGTAGCTGTCGACGAAATCCCGCAGGTAGCCCACCGCAGTGCGCGTCGAGAGCGGTGCCTCCAATCGACGGCGCAACACCGCCGCCGGTGACGTGTCGGCCCACACCGCCTCGGTGTCGGTCGCACCGGACGCATCAAGCAGCGGACTGACGTCGTGCGTCAAATGCGGTTCGCAAACGACGCTGCCTGCCGCCTCGCTCACCACGACATATCGCGGGGCCTCGCCGCCCCCAAGCCGAACCACATCGCCCCCTGCCCACAAACGGCCGAGTGCATCGCGTACGGTTTCAAGGCCGACCGTCGTCGCGTCGGCAAGTTGTTCTGAGGTCGACATCTCCTGCCCTTCCATCGATCGCTCGCGCATGACGCGAAGCAAGCGAACATCGAACGGCAGGTCGGACCGCAGGCGGGTACTCAGTAGGGAAGTCATTGGCGGGATGGCAGCATGCCCCGAACGTGAATCCGGGGATTTTGGGGAAGTCAGAGATACGGAGAATCGGGACACTTTCGAAGTGCAACGGCTCATTGTAGAAATCACAATGCCTGCGTGGCACATCCCGCCAAAACAATCGGAATTTCCCCGTCGCACCCCGCCGCACCTGGTCCGCCCCAGCCACTTCCGCCCGCTCACCGGCAAGTGCCTTTGTTTCGTCACTGAATTGTCACAATCGACGCGTAAAAACGTCGTCTGCCTCGCCCGCCCGGGCAGGGTGACGACCTGACTCGTACGTCGTACCCTTGCCGACCGTCTGCGGGCGCCAACGCGCGCACCCAAGCCCGACACGTCACACAAGGACATCATGACGCACGACGCCACGCCCCAGCCGCACGACCCCGCCCTCGACAGCCAGGACGACAATCCGTCTGACCCGTCGCGTCGCCGCATTCTGCAAGGCCTGGCCGCCATCGGCGCCGCCGGTGCCGCAGGCGCCACCACCGCCCTCACGGGCTGCGCCGCAGAAGGCGGTGCCGGTGCCCCGACCGTCGTCGCGCCCGGCGGCACGTTCGATGCCCAACTCAAGGCCAGCATCAAGACTGTGGTCGTGATCTACCTCGAGAACCGCAGCTTCAACAACCTGTTCGCCGACTTCCCCGGCGTCGAGAAGCCGCTCGCGAAGGTACCCGCCTCCGCCTACACGCAGATCGATCGCGACGGCAAGACGCCGATGTCGCTGCTCCCGCCGTTCTTCGATGGCCTTGTGCCCAAGGCCCAGACCATCGGCGGCAAGAAGTACCACATCACCGAAAAAGACATCCCGCGCCAGCCGAACGCCCCGTTCATGCTCAAGGACGCCGAAGGCAAGCTGTTGCCGGAATCGGTCATCACGCGCGACCTCTGGCACGTGTTCTGGCAGAACCAGATGCAGATCGCCGACGGCACGAACAATCAGTTCGCCGCCTGGGCCGACTCCGGTGGCCTCGTCATGGGCTACTACGGCGAGACCGCCAAGACGCTCAACATGTACAAGATCGCGCAGCAGTACACGATGTGCGACAACTTCTTCATGGCGGCCTTCGGCGGTTCGTTCCTGAATCACCAGTTCCTGATCACCGGCCGCCCGCCGGTGTACCCGAACGCCGCACAAAGCCCGGCCAAGGACAAGATCGCCGTACTCGCCGACGGCCCGCAAGGCGTGCGTCTGGCCGTACATGCAGAGTCGCCGGCTTCCGCTGCCGACGGCAAGCCGAAGTTCGTGCGCGACGGTGCCATCACGCCCGACAACTTCGCCGTGAACACGATGATGCCGCCGTATCAGCCGTCGCCGGTGAAGCCGTCGGCCAGTGGCGACAAACACCTCGCCGATCCGTCGAACCCGAGCACGCTGCCGCCGCAAAACTTCGCCACCATCGGCGACCTGCTCTCGTCGAAGGGCGTCTCGTGGGCCTGGTATGCGGGCGCATGGCAAGCCGCGCTCGATCACAAGGGCGGCCCGGATACGCCGAACTTCCAGTACCACCACCAGCCGTTCAACTACTTCGCCCAGTTCGCACCCGGCACTGCCGCGCGTGACGAACACTTGCGCGACGGCGGCCTCGGCGATGGCCCGATCTCGAACAAGTTCATTGCCGACGCCATCGCGGGCAAGCTGCCCGCCGTGACGTTCTATAAGCCGCAAGGCAACCTGAACCAGCACGCCGGTTATTCGGACGTGGAATCGGGCGACCAGCACGTGGCGAACATCCTCGCCCACCTGATGAAGTCGCCGCAGTGGCAGAACATGATGGTCGTGATCACGTACGACGAAAACGGCGGCTGGTGGGATCACGTCGCCCCGCCCAAGGGCGACCGCTGGGGCCCGGGCTCGCGCATTCCGGCACTCGTCGTGTCGCCGTTCGCCAAGCGCGGCAACGTCGATCACACGTTCTACGACACCACCTCGGTGCTGCGCTTCATCACGCGTCTGTATGACCTGCCCACGCTCGAAGGCATCGCGTATCGCAATGCCGCCTTCGCAGCACGTGGCGCCATGCCGCCGGGCGATCTGACGAAGACACTCTCGTTCGCGTAATGCCTGTGAAGCGACGGCGCTGTCAACGTCAGCCGCGTTGCTGAACCGCCGGACGCAGTAGCAATAAAAGAGGGGCACCGACTCGCGTGGGTGCCCCTCTTCTTTTGTCATCTCAATGGTGCGGAATAGCGCTCAGCCGGACTCGGCGAAACGCCACGCATCTGCGCCCATCGGCACCGCAGCGTCAGTCGGTTCCGTCCAGTTCGTCGGAACGCAACAGCAACTTGTCGAGCAATCGCTCGTACACGCGCATCTCCTCGTCGGTGAGCGCTTCGAACAAGTGTTCGTAGTGCTCGCGCGCCGCACCGATCACCACGCGCCACACCGCCTCACCTTCCGGCGTCAGCGTGACCTTCACCGCCCGGCCATCGGATTCATCCGGCGCGCGCCTGACCAGCCCGCGCGACACCAGCCCATCGGCACCGCGGCTCGCCTGACTCTTGTCCAGATTCGCACGCCGCGCCAGCTCCGAGTTCGATAGCGCGCCCGCCGAACCTACCGCCGCCAACACGCGCGACTCGGCCAGACTCAGTTGCGCCGCATCCGCGTACGACTGCGCAATGCGCTTGTCGTGCTGCTTCATCAAGCGGTGCATCTTGTACGTCAGGAACTGATCGAGGGTCTTGTGAACAGGCCGCATTTCAGTGTTTTCCCCTAGTCGAAATGAGACGATATTTGGTTGCGGGCGCAACCTTAGCACACTAGAATGGTTGCGTTAGCAACTAAATACGCAAAGGCCAGATTGGCCTTTCCTGCGCGCTTGCGCCGGCCGCCTCTGCGCTGACACGAGACGGACAATGGCGAGCGCGCCGAGCCGTTTTTCGGGTGTCGCATCATGCATCGACCAGAGACTTCCCCGCGCGCGTCGCTTTATCACGCGTACCGCGTCCATCCTCACTTTTTCCCGCGGGGTGAGCCGCCCGAAGTGCCTGTTGCCATCGTCGGCGGCGGCCCGATCGGCATGGTCACGGCGCTGGCGCTCGCGCGTCACGGCGTGCGCTGCGTGGTGCTGCAAGCCGAGCAACAAGTCTCCGAAGGCAGCCGTGCGATCGTCTTTACGCGCCGCTCGCAGGAAATTCTGCAAGCCGTCGGTGTCGCCGATGCCGTGGTCGCCAAGGGCCTGCCGTGGACGAGTGGCAATTCGTTCTATCGCGGCCAGCGCGTGTTCCGCATGGAATCGCCCGTCAGCGAGGACGATCGATTCGCCCCGCTCATCAACTTGCAACAGAACGTGCTCGAGAGCTATCTGGTGGAGGCTATCGAGCGCGAGCCGCTCGTCGAGATTCGTTGGGGGAACAAGCTTGTCGGCGTAACACAGGACGAGCAGGGCGCGCAGGAAAGCGGCCACGTCACGCTGCAAATCGACACGCCCGACGGTGAATACACGCAACACGCGCAGTGGCTCGTGGCAGCGGATGGCGCGCGCTCGACGGTGCGCACCGCTCTGGGTCTGCGCTTCGAGGGAGCGAGCTACGAAGGGCGTTTCGTGATCGCGGACATCCGCATCGATCTCGATCTGCCGACCGAGCGCCTCGCCTATTTCGCGCCGGACTGGAACCCGGGCAACACGGTGCTGATGCATCGCGAGCCCGACGGCATCTGGCGGGTGGACTATCAGTTGCCCGCATCGGAAACCTCGGAACACGCGCTGCAACCGGAGACGATCCGCGAGCGCATCAACGCGCAGCTCGACATGATGGGGCTGGGCGGCAAGCCGTGGGAACTCGACTGGTGCTCGGTGTATTCCGCACGCGCACTTACGCTGCCCGACTACGTGCACGGACGCATTCTCTTCGCGGGCGATGCCGCTCACCTGCTGCCGATCTTCGGTGTGCGTGGCGCGAACACCGGCTTTCAGGACGCCATCGATCTGGCATGGAAACTGGCTGCGGTGGCCAAAGGCGTCGCGCCGTCGGCATTGCTCGCGTCGTACACGCACGACCGCGTGGGCGCCGCGCGCGAGATCATCGCCGAAGCAGGGAAGAGCACGCGTTTCATGACGCCGCCATCGCATGGTTTCCGCCTGCTGCGCGATGCCGTTCTCGACCTGTCGCTTGACCATGCATTCGTGCGGCCGCTGTTCCACTGGCGCACGTCGCGTGCGCACGACTATCGCGACTCGCCGTTGAACAGTCCAAGCGATGACAACGCTTGCATGAGCGCCGGTCCGAGCGTCGGTGCGCCCGCACCGAACGTGAAGCTCAGCGCGAACGACTATCTCTACGATCGTCTCGGCGCCGCCTTCCATCTCGTGACCTTCGGCGACGCGCCGCTCGACCCCGACTTGCGCGAAACCGTCGCGACGTGGCGCGAACGCGGTGTGCCGGTGACGGTGATCGCGTTCGCCGACAAGCAAACTTCGGTGGCCGGTGCAGATATCACGTTGCCCGATCCGGCCGGCCATGCGTTCGAAAGGTACGGTGCCGAGCACGGCACGGCCTATCTCGTGCGTCCCGATCACCACATCTGCGCACGCTGGCAGACACTCGACACCACGCGTCTTGCCGATGCGCTCGCGCACGCGACGGCTTGCGTCTGAACCGAGTGGCGTGCAGCACGCGTTGCTGCATTTCACTCACTACGTAATTTTGGGGAAGCCCCTGTCATGACCGCACAACCCACCACCATCGCCGGGCTTGAGGAGATTTACGACACTCTCGCACTGGCCATCGATGCCGCCCCCGAAGACCGGCGCGAACTGCTGCTCGCCAAACTCGCCTTGCTGCTGGCCAACGACGTCGGCGACCCACAGCGCGTGATCGAACTCATCGGCGAAGCCGCACGCACCTGATCGATTCTTTCGGCGCCTGCCCTCGACGGCAGGCCCGCTTTCCTTACACCGCCACACGACAAGTCAAGGCGGGGCGCGTTGGAGAAGACACTTATCATGAGCCGCACGACCCCTGCCGCCAGCCTCGCTGGCGGCATTGCTACACCTGTACCCTCTGCATCGCACGCCGACGCACCCAGCGCCGCCATGGAGCAAGCCGTCGTGCGCAAAGTCTCGCGACGCCTGCTCGGCTTCCTGTTCGTGCTGTTCCTGTTTTCGTTTCTCGATCGCATCAACGTCGGCTTTGCCGCGCTCACGATGAGTCAGGACCTCGGGCTCACGAGCACCATGTTCGGCATGGCGTCGACGGTCTTCTATCTCACCTATGTGCTGTGCGGTGTGCCAAGCAACCTGATGCTCGTGAAGTTCGGCGCACGGCGCTGGATCGGTGCCATCCTGATCGCGTGGGGACTCGCCTCAAGTGCCACGATGTTCGCGCACGATGCCACCAGCCTCTACCTGATTCGCGCCATCGTCGGCATTACCGAAGCGGGCTTTCTGCCGGGCATGCTGCTGTACATGGGCGACTGGTTTCCCTCGGCGGCACGGGCACGCGCAAACGCGTGGTTCATGATCGCGATGCCGGTCACCTCGGCAATCGGTGCCGCGGCGTCCGGCTATCTCTTGCGGCTCGACGGTGTGGCAGGCCTCGCCGGCTGGCAATGGCTCTTCGTGCTCGAAGGGTTGCCGACGGTGTTGCTGGGCTTCGCCACGTGGTGGTACCTCGATGACAAACCGGCGGACGCGCGTTGGCTTTCCACCGCCGAAAAGCGCACGCTCGACGGCATGATTGCGCGCGACCGTGAAGCGGCGATTGCCGTCGCACAGCAGGCTGGCAATCGTCGCGCCGCGACACAGACGGGCAGTGTCTGGCGCGCCATCCTGACGCCTACGGTGGCGAAGTTTGCACTCGGTTACTTCTGTCTGGTGAACACGCTCTCGCTCGCATCGCTGTGGATTCCGCAGATCGTGAAGAGCTTCGGCACCACGAGCAGCAATGTCACCATCGGCCTGCTCGCCGCCATTCCCTCGCTTTGCACCATCGCCGGCATGATCTGGTGGGGACGCCGCTCCGATCGCCTGCAAGAGCGCCGCTGGCATCTCGTGCTGCCCATGCTCTTCTCGGCGGCGGGCTGGGTCGTCACGTGTTTCGCCCCTGAGGCGTCGATGCGTCTCGCCGGGGTTGCCATGGCATCGACCGGGGCATACACCGCGATGGCGATCTTCTGGACGGTGCCTGATCGCAGCCTCACGCCGCAAACGCGCGCGCTCGGGCTCGCCGTCATCAACGCCGTGGGCAATCTTGGATCGGCACTGAGCCCGATCGTTGTGGGCGTGCTCAAGGACTGGACGCACTCGTTCACGTCGGGGCTGCTATTTGCCGCCGCGAGCCTGCTAGTAGGGATTGCCGTGTTGTGGTTTGCGCCGCTGGGACAGCCCCGGCGGCAATCCGCGCCATAATGCGTTACCTCTTCGCCCACAGGGAACCCATTCATGTCACCGACTTCCGCAGTGGCCGTTCAAGGATCGACCCTCGTCGTTCTCATCGACGCCGATAACGCCGCGCCCGCCATCGTCGAAGGTCTGCTCACTGAAGTGGCCAAGTACGGCGTGGCGAGTGTGAAACGCATCTACGGCGACTGGACCAAACCGAATCTCGACGGCTGGAAGAAGTGCCTGCTCGAATATTCGATTCAGCCGATCCAGCAGTTTCGCTACACGGTCGGCAAGAACGCGACCGACAGCGCGATGATCATCGACGCGATGGACTTGCTCTACACCGGGCGCTTCGACGGTTTTTGTCTCGTATCGAGCGACAGCGACTTCACACGGCTGGCCTCGCGCATTCGCGAACAAGGGCTGATCGTGTACGGCTTTGGCGAGCGCAAGACACCGCAGCCGTTCGTCACCGCTTGCGACAAGTTCATCTACACCGAACTGCTGCGGCAAGATCACGAGCGCGACGATGACGACGAAGAAGCGCCCGCGCGGCGTAATAAGCGTCGCAGCGCCGCCGAACTCAAGCGCGATGCGCGCCTCGTGCGACTGCTGCGCAACGCCGTAACGGACGTCTCGGATGAGGACGGCTGGGCCAGCTTGGGCTCCATCGGCAGCCATGTCGCCAAGCAGGCACCGGACTTCGATTCGCGCAACTACGGGTTCGGCAAGCTCAGCGATCTCGTCTCGACCATCGGCCTGTTCGATGTGGAGCAACGCGCAGGCACCGGCGGCAAACAAGGCATCTGGGTGCGGCTCAAGCCAATCAAGCCGCGCCGTGGCACGGCAAAGCGCGGCGAGGCGTGATCGATACGACAGCGCGTCGCAAATATTTTTCAGAAATTTTCGCCAAAGACTTGCCACCTTCAGAAATTGACCCTATACTCGCGGTCTTTCTAGGCTCGTAGCTCAGCTGGTTAGAGCACCACCTTGACATGGTGGGGGTCGTTGGTTCGAGTCCAATCGAGCCTACCAACGAACAAAAGCACAAGGCGTCCCGCGTTTTTCGCGTGACGCCTTTTGTTTTTTCCGCTGTGCCTTTTCACTTTGTCGCCGTCCCCGATGTCCCACCGCTTCGCTGTCCTCTGCGCGTGACGTGACAAGGGAAGAGCGCGTCCACTCGCGTTACAAAACGACACATCCCCGACAGACTCGTTGCACCTGCCACGCCGTGTGCTCGCTACACTTGCCTCAACGATTCGACGACAGGCAGCACAGCGCCACGTGCGAATCGATCCGACTCACCGCAAGCGCTCGCCTCATCTCGCAACGACACACCGTCACCGATTCGCGGGCGCCACTGGAGGACATCATGAAACGCTTTCTCATCATCGCTGCCCTTGGCGTTGCCGCCGCTGCCGCATCAGGTGCCGCATCGGCTCACGTGGACGTCGGCGTCTATCTCGGCGTGCCGGCACCGGTTTATGCGGCGCCGCAGCCGGTCTACGTGGCACCACAGCCGGTGTACGTGCAGCCGCGCCCTGTGTATATCGAACCGCGCCCGGTTGTCTACTACGGCCGTGATCGCTGGGACGACTGGCGCGAACGCCGCTGGGACGATCGTCATGACCGCGGCTGGCATCGCGGCTGGCGCCGTGACTGATCGCGCCGTTCGCGATTAGCACCTCCGACTCAATTGGCGCGACAAGCATCTAACGCATGACGCCCAAGCATCTGATACCGCGATCGAATCGTACGATTCACACGATTCGCGCGACATGAACGAAGCGGCCCGCCGGTTGGCGTCGGCGGGCTTTTTAGCGGAAAGCGGCTCTGTCGCTTTCCGCCTTCTTTTGTCTGCCGTCCGAATATCGTTTCGCTGTCCGGCTTCGCGACGACCTCACACCATCGGCACGTCGCGCAATTCCTTCTTCATCCATTCGACGAATGCACGCGTGCGCGAGGGCAGCAACCGTGCATGCGGATAGACGATGCTGACCGGACGTGCTGGCCCTTCGTAGTCCGTGAGTACGCGCTTCAGGCGGCCATCGGCCAGTGGCCCGACGACCTGATAGGACAAGAAGCTGCCGTAGCCGAGTCCGCCGATGCACGCCTCGATCGCGGCCAGTCCGTGGTTGACCTCCAGATTGCCGTCGACCGGCACCGCAAACTCGCGGCCACTTTCGCCCTTCTCTCCCTTCTCTCCTTTTTCCCAGAATCGCCACTGCGCGTAACCGACACCGTAGGCACGAATACAGTTCTTGCCGATCAGGTCGCGCGGATGCGTGACCTCCCCCTGCTCAGCCAGACACGCCGGGCTGGCGACCACCACACGCCGGATGGCACCGATGTTTTGTGCGATCAGTGTGGAGTCATCGAGCGGTGAGATACGGATGCCCACGTCGATTCCCTCTTCCCACAAATTCACCACGCGGTCGTTGAGCAACAACCGGCATTTGATGGCGGGATACGCCCGCAGGAAGCGATGCAAGGCGGGCGCGACATGCAACTGTCCGAAGAGCACCGGCGCGGTGACCACGAGCGTGCCGGTCGGCGCTTCGTGACGCTCGGCCAGACGCGCCTCGGCCTCGTGCAACTCGCTCAGGATTCGACGACAAGTGTCCAGATAGGCGTGGCCTTCTTCGGTCAGCGCCTGACGGCGTGTGGTGCGGTTGAGCAATCGCACGTCGAGCGACGTTTCGAGCGCCGCCAGCGTGCGCACCACCGCCGGTAATGAGGAATCGAGCGCGCGCGCCGCCGCGCTCAGGCTGCCCTGATCCACGATGGCGACGAAGGTCTGCATGGCACGAAGTTTATCCATGGGAAGTCACATTACTCCACTTATCGGAGCAGTCAAATCAGTTCTTCGCCATTTATCCAGAATTCAATACGAATAACAATGCAGATGTCGAATGCGCGAATGGCGCGCCGGTCACAAAAGCGCGGCGCCAGCGCTCACCGAACCCGCAACTTCACCGGAGCTTTCTCATGACTGCATCAGCCGCTTCATCGCCCGCTTCCCGCCCAACGCCCAACCGCCCGATCCGGCTGTATCGCTTCGCCCTCTCGGGGCACTGTCATCGCGTCGAGCTGATGCTGCACCTGCTGAACCTGCCGTTTGAGGTGGTCGATGTGGATCTCCCGGGCAAAGAACATTTGCAGCCGCCGTTTCTCGCCATCAATCCGTTCGGCCAAGTGCCGGCGATTGACGACGACGGCGTGATTCTCAGCGATTCGAACGCCATTCTGGTGTATCTCGCGTCGCGTTATGACCCGGCCGGTACATGGTTGCCGCGCGACCCGGCGGCGGCCGCCAACGTGCAGCGCTGGCTGTCGATTGCCGCCGGCGATCTGGCCTTCGGTGCGGCTGCGGCACGAATTGTGGTGGCGTTCAAGCGCCCCGGTGACACCGTGGACATGATCCAGCGCGCCAATCAGCTGCTCACGCGTATGGAAGCGCATCTGACGGCACCGGGGGCGAGCGCATTCCTCGCCAGCACCACGCCCACGATTGCCGATCTGGCCTGCTACGCGTATCTCGCGCACGCACCGGAAGGGAATGTGACGCTTGCGCCCTATCCGGCGGTACGGGCATGGCTTGAGCGCGTCGCCGCATTGCCGGGGTTCGTGCCGATGGCATCGCTGCCGTGCGGTCTGAACGCGGCCGCGTAAAACAAATGTGAGGCGATCATGAACGACGTCCGCCATGCCCCCGTTGACTGGGAAAATCTGCTACCCGCGCCACTGCCGATGCTGAGCCCCGACTCACCGTTCCATGCGGGCGAAGCGGTCGTGCAAACACTCGCTGGCTCGCGTGAGGCGATGGCGGAAATCGGTCCCAAAGTGATCCGTACGGCGATGCCCGAGCAGCATCGCCAGTTCTTTCCGCAGTTGCCGTTTTTGGTGATCGGTGGATTGGATCATGCTGCGCAGCCGTGGGCCACGTTGCTCAGCGGTACACCGGGTTTCGTCCACTCACCGGACCCGACCGTGCTGCGCGTGGATACGCTGCCGCCACCGACCGATCCGCTCTACGGCACGATGACGCCCGGCGCCCCCGTGGGGGTGCTCGGACTCGAGCCGTCGACACGGCGTCGCAATCGCATCAATGGGCCGGTCGTAGAAAGTGATGCGCGGGGTTTTGCCGTGCGTGTGGCACAGAGCTTCGGCAACTGCCCGCAGTACATCCGCAAGCGCGAGATCACGCCGGATGCGCATGTTGCGCCGCCCGAAGCCGAGACGCCACAGACTGCGCTCGACGACGACGCGCAGTGGCAAATCGCCAGCGCGGAAACCTTCTTCGTCGCGTCGTACTACGCGGGCGAAAGCGCGACCTCGCGCAGCGCCGGCGCCGACGTGTCGCATCGCGGCGGCAAGCCCGGGTTCGTGCGCGTCGACGATGCGCACACGCTGACGTGGCCCGATTTTCGCGGCAACGCGTTTTTCAACACACTGGGCAATCTGCTTGTGAACCCGCGCGTCGGGTTGCTCTTCGTCGACTTCGCCACGGGTGATTTTCTGCACGTCGCGGGCGATGCCGAAATTCTTTGGCATGACGAAACACAGAGCGGCTTTGCCGGTGCTTTGCGACTGGTGCGAGTTCACGTGCGGGAGGTGCGTCGCGTGCGCGGCGCGTTGCCCGTAGCATGGCGCGATGGCGAGACCTCGCCGAGTGTTGAACGCACGGGCGACTGGCAAGTGGCGTGAGTGTCGGCCGCACGCCGACCGACTTGCCGCCAGCGAACGTGCCGTGTAAAGTGTGTGCACGCCCGTCGAGTGACGGGCCAATTTTTCATCACCTTATTTTCTCCATGACTGGTCACGCGTCCATCCGCCTTGCCGTCTCACCGCCGTTGCGCGGTGCCGGCTCGCGCCTGCGAGGACGCTTTGCAGCAGTCGCCCCTCCCCCGCCTGCCGGCGTGGCACCGCCCGACACCGTCGTCGCGGCTGTCGCCAGTGTCGTGGCCGTGGTGACCGACGTCACCGTGGTCTGACGCCACCGGACGTCGTTCGGATGTTTGACATCCGCAGCGCTACGTCCTGATTCGATTCCGAATTCTGTTCCACCTGTTGGGTCGTCTCGCCATGACGACAGCGTTGCCTCGTGCGCACTTCAACGTTCGCCTCGGCACGCATGTCATGGCAATACGCCACAGGCCGAACTACCTGCGTAGGGGAAAGCACAATGCAAGTCGATGGTCTCTGGTTGCGCCGGCATGGCACAACGATGTTGTTCGTCCTGTTGTGGAGCGGCGGCGCACTCGCCGCTAAATGGGGGCTGACGCACGCGTCGGCATTCGCGTTTCTGGTGATACGTCTCGGTGTGGCGCTGGCAGCGCTCACGTTGCTCGCGATCACACGGCGTCAGTGGTGGCCAGCACGCGGCACGCGCTGGCGTGTTGCAGGTACCGGGGTGCTGCTTATCGGCGGCTATCAGGCGGCGTATCTGCTGGCCCTCGCGCACGGCATCACACCCGGCGCGCTCGCCACGGTGCTCGGTGTGCAGCCGATCCTCACGCTCGTGGCGCTGGAACGATCGCACAGCGCCCAACGCCTCGTGGGTCTGGCGCTAGCGCTAGGCGGTCTGGCACTCGTCGTGGCGCAGAGTCTGATGTCGGCGCGGCTGTCGGCGGCGGGGTCGATATGGGCGCTCACCGCACTCGCCTGCATGACGCTCGGCACGATTGCGCAAAAAGGCTCCCGGCAGACGCCGCTCGACGTGCTGCCCCTTCAGTACGCCGTCGGGTTGGCACTCGCCGTGCTGGTCGCGCCGACACAGCCGTGGCACTTCGATAACTCGACCGGTTTCTGGTTGCCGCTGCTCTATATGGGTGTGGTGATCTCGGTTGGCGCGACGTTGTTGCTCTACCGGATGATCGCGGCCGGCAACCTCGTCACCGTGACCAGCCTGTTCTATCTCGTCCCCGTGGTTACCGCGCTGCTCGACTGGGGCATCTTCGGGCATCAACCAACCCTGCTCGCCGTCGGCGGCACGGCGGCGATTCTGCTCGGGCTGCGACTGGCGCTGCGGTAAGACGCCAAAACGCCTCGGGACAGGCCATACGACTCGGTTAAGATTGTCGGCTCTGAGGTGACAATGACTCAGCTTCGCTGCGCGTTGTCACCTAACCCTTCCTAAGACTGGAATTTGACGGATGGATCTGCTCGACGACATGCGCATCTTCGTGAGCGCAGTGGAAGCGATGAGCTTTACCGGGGCGGCAGCCAGACTCGGACTGTCAAAGCAGTTTGTGAGCCGGCGCATCTCGGCACTGGAACAGAGCCTCGGCGTCCGGTTGCTGCTGCGCACGACGCGGCGGCTGGCCGTGACCGACCTCGGCCAGATCTATTACGCACGGGCGCGGCGAATTCTCGACGATGTGGAAGCCGCCAATCTTGCCGTGAGCAGTCAGGGCGAGCGCCCGCGCGGCAATTTGCGCGTCTCTGCGCCGATGTCGTTCGGCACGATGTTTCTCGGCTCGGTCATCCCGTCGTTTCTGGCGACCTACCCCGACGTCACCATCGAGCTGGAGTTGAACGACCGCACCGTCGACATCATCGGCGAAGGCTACGACGTGGCGGTGCGCATCGGCGCGCTGGCCGATTCGTCGCTGATTGCGCGCGCAGTGGCCCCCATGCGCATGGTGACGTGCGCCAGCCCCCGATATCTGGCCGCCCACGGCACGCCGCTCACCCCCGAAGACTTGCGCGAGCATGCCCTGCTGCCCTACGGCCATAGCCAGCGCGTGAGCTGGACCTATGCGCGCGACGGGAGTCCGGTGGAGATTTCCGTGTCAGGCCGTCTGCGGGTCAACAACGGCGAATTGGCACGCGATGCCGCCGTGGCGGACCTCGGGCTGACGTGGCTGCCGGTGTTCATCGTCGCGCCGGCCTTGATGGGCGGGCGTCTGGTCACCGTGCTCGATGACTTCGCCCCGCCCCCGACCGCCATTCACGTCGTCTACCCGCAGCATCGTCAGGCATCGCTCGTGATTCGCGCGTTTTCCGAGTTTTTGGCCTCGGCATGCAGCGTGGCGGGGGTGCAGTGGTAACGCGAAGCGCGTCTCGAAGTATGGGAATCGGCCATCAGACTTGACCATCCATAGCCCTGACAGGGATACTTGACAGGTTAAAAACCCAGCTTTTCCACGCCGATGACCACGATTCTGCAACACATTCCCACGGGACAATCGGTCGGCATCGCCTTCTCGGGCGGTCTCGACACCAGCGCAGCGCTGCTTTGGATGCGCAAGAAAGGCGCGATTCCCTACGCTTACACGGCCAATCTCGGTCAGCCGGACGAACCCGATTACGACGAAATCCCGCGCCGCGCGATGGCCTACGGTGCCGAACAGGCCCGTCTGGTCGACTGCCGTGCCCAACTCGTGTCGGAAGGTATCGCTGCCCTGCAATCGGGCGCGTTCCATATCTCGACGGCCGGCGTGACGTACTTCAACACCACGCCGATCGGCCGCGCCGTCACGGGCACGATGCTCGTGGCCGCCATGAAGGAAGATGGCGTCAATATCTGGGGTGATGGCAGCACGTTCAAGGGCAATGACATCGAGCGCTTCTATCGCTACGGTCTCTTGACCAACCCGGGCCTGCAAATCTACAAGCCGTGGCTCGACCAGCAGTTCATCGACGAACTCGGCGGCCGCAAGGAAATGTCGGAGTTCCTGATCGCCAACGGCTTCGACTACAAGATGTCTGTCGAGAAGGCGTATTCGACCGACTCGAACATGCTCGGCGCCACCCACGAAGCCAAGGATCTGGAGCACCTGAATTCGGGCATCAAGATCGTGCAGCCGATCATGGGCGTGCCGTTCTGGCGCGATGACTGCGCGATCAAGGCAGAAGAAGTCACCGTTCGCTTCGAAGAAGGCCAGCCGGTGGCCCTGAACGGCAAGACGTTTGCCAACGCCGTCGAACTGTTCGAAGAAGCCAACCGCATCGGCGGCCGTCACGGTCTGGGCATGAGCGATCAGATCGAGAACCGCATCATCGAAGCGAAGAGCCGTGGCATCTACGAAGCCCCGGGCCTCGCGCTGCTGTTCATCGCTTACGAGCGTCTGGTGACCGGCATCCACAACGAAGACACCATCGAGCAGTACCGCGAAAACGGCCGCCGTCTGGGCCGCCTGCTGTACCAGGGCCGTTGGTTCGACCCGCAAGCCATCATGCTGCGCGAATCGGCACAACGCTGGGTGGCGCGCGCCGTGACCGGCGAAGTGACCATCGAGCTGCGTCGCGGCAACGATTACTCGCTGCTCAACACCGTGTCGTCGAACCTGACGTACAAGCCCGAGCGCCTGACGATGGAAAAGGGCGAATCGAGCTTCACGCCGCTCGACCGTATCGGCCAGTTGACGATGCGCACGCTCGACATCGTCGACACGCGCGAGAAGCTGATGACGTACGCCAAGGCCGGTCTGCTCACCTCGACGAGCGAAGACGCCCTGCCGCAACTCGAAGGCAAAAAGGACTAAGACGGGCCGTCCGGCAGCCCTGCCCCCTCCATGTTGTAAGGGGCGCTCAGGGTGCCGGCGCTGTCTTGCCGCAACAAAGGCGGCGCGTTCCTCACGGAGCGCGCCGCCTTTGTTTTTGGCCTGTCACGGTACACGCGCTAACATAGCACCACATAACAAGCTTTTTCCCACATCCCCCGTGAACGGGATGCCCGTGACGCCCGGTACTGACGGCGTTGCGACGCATGCGATGGAGACCCTGCGTTGGTACGTCTGATCCTGTTGTTGCTCGGCGTCGATTATTTGCGCCGGCGAGCCCGTGCGCTGATCTGGATTGGCGCGCTGTTCTTTGCCTTCGGGCTCGCACTCATCGTCGATGCGCTCGACGGCGTGGTGCATTTCCCGATCAACGTGTTTGCGTGGCTGTTGCTTGCCGAAGGGCTGGCGACGCTGGCCATTGTCGGGATCGGCGTCGGCGGACAGCGCATCGTGCGCAGCCTGAAGGGCGGTACCTTTACGCTCACGGCGCTGCTGGTGCTCTTCTTCCATCAGCAGCACGGCAACTTCTGGCTGTCGATGCTGTTCGGCACGCTGTTCCTCGCGGACGGACTGCTCCAGTGCGTTGCCGCCTACGTCGTTCGTTACCCGCGCTGGGCATGGGCGATGGCCGGCGGCATTTTCGAAATTGCCGTCGCGGTGTTCTTCTATCAGCCGTACCCCACGCACTACAAGGGCACGCTGCCGTATGCCATCGGCTTGGGTCTCGTGTTCACCGGCTGGAACGTGCTGGTGCTGGCCATGCGCGCACGCCGCATGCGCAGCAGCTTCCGCGTCGAGCAGATTCTCGGCAGCCCCGAAGACAAGCGCAAGTTGTGGCGTGACCGTCCGCGCGCACCGCGTTGGGAAGGCCCGCCCTCCGAAGGCGAGCCCGCGCTGACGGTGCACGTCTGGACGCCTTCCGGTTCATCGAAGGCCCCTGCGCGCCGACAACCGCTGATCGATCGCTATATCGCCGCTGTCGATAAGAACGGCGTGATTTCGACCGGCCACGCTGCGCTCGAAAGCCACGAAGGCGTGTATCTGAGTCTGTATCCGGCGCAGGAGATCGACCGCTCGCCGGATCAATTCGGCCAGCTGCTGCGTGCGACCCGCGAGAACGACGTACCCGGTGTGTTCCAGCCCGACTACGTGACCGAGTCGAAAGCGTGGTGTGCGTCGACAGTCAAGGTGCGTATCCGGAACTACAGCCCCCAGCAGTTGAGCGCCTTCTGGGAGACGTACCGGCAGAACCCCACGTACAACCTCACCCACCGCAACTGTTCGAGCAGCGTAGCAAAGGCCCTCGAAGCCGCCATCGAAGGACGCGTCGGACGCCTGACCAACGGCGACGATGCGGGCTGGTGGACGTTCGTTCGTCTGTGGCTCACGCCCGAATTGTGGGTCGCGGCACAATTGCGCAAGCGAGCCAAGACGATGGCATGGACGCCGGGTCTCGTGCTCGATTACGCGCGTGCGGTGAGCATGCTGGTCGACCCGCGTCCATTCGGCTGGATCACGATGTCGTCGCTCGCCTTACGCCGCATGCGCCGGTCGCGTCGCGCATGGCGTGAAGCCGCCGAGCAGGCCGCAGCGGAAACCCAGAGCAATCAGGCCTCGCACGGCTGACGTCGCCGCGCGAGGGTTGCCATTCGCAGCAGTCAACTCACGAGGACAGCTCAACATGTTCAACCGCCTGTGGCGTTACGCGAGCGCCGCCTTGTTCGCCAGCCTGGTCATCGGACGTGCCGCACACGCGGTCACGCCCGAGGCCGCCCCTGCCGTCATCCCGCACGGCGCAATCGTCGAGCGGCTACCTCTGGAAGCCGACCACGGCCTGCCCGAAGCAGGGGAACAGTTCCGCATTCGCTATAGCTCCATCGACGGGGTCGGCGGCATCGAAGCCCGCGAGGACACCGGCGCCGTGTTTCTGCCGAAGGGTCCGACGCCTGCTGGTGGCTGGCCCGTCGTCCTCTGGGCGCACGGCACGGTCGGCGTGGCGAGCCCCTGTGCGCCGTCGCTCAACGTGCGCACGCAGCGCGACACCCAGTATCTCGGCACGTGGCTGTCGCTCGGCTTTGCGGTGGTGGCGCCCGATTACGCCGGTCTCGGCTCGCAGGGACTACATCACTATCTGAACGCGCGCGCCGAAGCGTACAGCGTGCTCGATAGCCTGCTGGCCGCGCGAAGCGTGTTCCCGTTGCAGAACCGGGTGGTCATCGTCGGCCAGTCGCAAGGCGCTCATGCCGCGTTCGCCGCTGCCGGGTATCAGCCGCTGTATGCGCCCGACGTGAAAGTGATCGCAACGGTGCTGACCGGCACGCCTTACTTCAACGCGCAGACCTCGGCGGCCGCCATCTTCGCCGGACAGCCTGACCCCGGCGCGCCTGACCCGAAGATTCCCTACGCGATGTACATCTTCCTCTCGGCGGCCGATCGAGACCCGTCGCTCCAAGCCTCGCGCTACTTCTCGCCGCAAGCGCTACCGGTGCTGGATATGGCGCGCTCGCTGTGCATCGGTGAATTGACCGACCGCTCTACGGCCGCCGGGTTAAACGGGGGCAACAGCATGCAACCGGCGATTCAGAAGCTCATGCACAACCAGACGCCCTCATTGCGTTACCCGACGCTGCGCATCAAGCATCCGGTGTTCATTGGCATGGGTTCGGACGATATCGACGTGCCGGTCATGATGCAGCAGGCTTTCGCGCGCGACGTCGCAGCGGCTGGGACGACCACCGTGGTGCGTGTCTACGAAGGGCTCGATCACGACGCGGCGGTCAATCCGTCGCTCAGAGACTCGGTGCCGTTCATCCTCAAGCAGATGGCCCCTGAGAAGCGTGCACGCGCACAATAAATAGAGGGGCGATTCGGAATTCCGGAAAGACAGGAGCAAGGCGAGTTAGCAACAAGAGACATAAGCCTTTGATTTGTTTGAAATTATTTCTCGTTGCACGGACGCAACATGCGGACACTTACGCAAAACTACATATGGTGCGTCGCAACACGTTGTCCTATACTGAACTCGTCTCCTCCATGTCTCCTCCTGATATGGATTAAGCCCGCCTCTCGCGGGCTTTCTTTTTTTCTGCGCCCGAAAACGCGCAAGTATCTGGCCTCAACCGTCCAGTTACCGGACGGCGCCCTTAGTCGATGACTGCGGCACACGCATCAGTCGGCGCCGCCAGCACACCCCCGACCCCCGGCACGATCTTCAGGCCCGCCGAGGCCACACGGCACGGGGCGGCCACGAGCCCGCATCCCGCCACCGATGTTACGAACGGCAGCACGGCAAACAGCGCCCACCAGCGCCGCAGATTGCGCGGTGCGGGCGTCGACTTCGCGCGCGCGTCTTCCGATGACGGATCTACGGACGGCAGGGGCGAATTCAGCGAATTGCGCGGAGGATTAGCCACCGACTGACCCGATTGGGCCGGCGAGCGGTACGTCGAAGCTACGGTATTCATGGGCGTGAAGCATCCAGAAAGAAGGCTTGGGGGGCCGGATAGCGCGGAGAAGCGTAGAGAGCGTGAGAATCGCCGGTTACTCGGGCGACGTGTGTCCGACATACGTGAAGCGTGCCACCGGAGCGTCATCCATGGTCACCGGCTCGTTCCAGATGCGCAACAAACGAGTGCTCATCGGCAGGCCTTCGCGCGGATAAAGGCGGGTGTAGACCACCACCGGCTCATCGGTCTCGTCGGCGCGGGCAATACCGAGCGCGAGATAGTAGTTGCCTTTGTAGTGGCGGTAGACGCCCGGGCGGAATGCCTCGATCTCGGGCGTGGATTCGGCGGAAGGTGCCGGTGAATTGGGAAACATCGTGTTCAACTCCTGCAAACTACAAACGGCTATCACTTGGGAATAACGATACCGACCGATTTCGCCAGCGGTGCCGGCGAGATCCCGGACACCCCCCGAAACGGCTCGTCCAGATTGATGATCAGTGCGACCACCATCCCGATCGCGCCCATGTGCAGCGCAATGATGAAATTGCTCTTCCACGATCCCGGATATCGGCCGTTCATCGCCATGGCCGCGACCAGAAACAACGTAATCACCCACCAGAACACAGAGGGCACGGTCTTTGTGGCGTTCTCGAAGCGGCCCTGCCGCGCTTCTTCCAGGCGGTCGAGCAAAATGCGGATCGAGCTGGCGCTCTCGTCATGCTCCTTCAGCACCCGGCGCGTCGCGCCGACGAACGCGCTCAACGCGTCTTCCGTGCGTGGCGAGAGATCCGGGTCGGCGGTACTCAGCGTCTTCCACTCGTCATTGACGGCGGACGTCACATAGGTGCGCAGCAACACCCGTGCGGCTTGCGCATCGGTGTCTCCAACGGCCTTCAATTCGCGGTCCAGACGCCGCACCACCGACGCTTCGTGCAGTGCCTGATCGTCGGCATGGCCGAGATTGGCGCGCACGTCGGTGAGCACATGAGCCAACACGAAGACGATGAAGGCGAGCAGGCTGCCGTGCACCACGTCGGCCACGGTGCCACGCACTTCGGAGGGGTCTGCCAATCGGTCGAACAACCAGACGCGCGCCAGCCAAGCCACGGCCACTGCCGTGAGGGCTGTCACGATCGCCAACGACACGAGCAGCAAGCCCGTCGGCATCAGCGTCATTTGGTCAACCAACCATTGCATCCGTTCCTCTCCCCTGGCGACGTTATTGGGGCGAACAGGTATCCCGCATCAGGGTACCCGCCGCCGATGCGGCGACTATACCTGATGCGCGAAGGACGGCAACCTTGCGAAAATTTCCGCGCATGTCGGCGGAAAGGAAAAAGAAGGTGGCAGCGCTCAGAGCGCTTTCGTCAGCAGCACCGTGGTGAAACCGCTATCCCATTCCTCGTCGGGATACGTCGCGACCTCGGCATAACCGTGCTTGCCGTAAAACGCGCGGCTCTGCGTGTTGAACGTATCGGTTTCCAGCCGCGCCAGTGTCTGAGCGCTTGCACGCATCTGCGCTTCGGCGTGGGCGAGCAGCGTTGCCCCGACACCCAATCGCTGCCGCGCTGGCGAGACGTGCAGGGCGTCGATGAAATCGCCCACCACGTGCACCATCCCAGCCACCGCCCCATCAACGGTAGCGACCGTGAATTCCGGCCAATGCGTCTCGACATAAGCGCGAGTGCGTTCACCCGATGCGTGCGCCGCAGCGGCCTCCGGGCGCAGTTCCGGCGCCCACGTGGTGAGATAGGTTTGCATCAGCAGCGCTGTCACCGCGTCGATATCCGCCGCACTCGCAGTACGCAGCGTCACTTCAGGACCAGGCATTGCGAAGCCTCCGTGCTACGTCGATATGCACCGTCACATCCCCCACCGGACCGGCGGGCCCCTCACCTTCGCGCGGTTTGGGCAGCATTTCGAACAGCGGCAGCATCTTGTCCGACACGAAGCGGCTGCGCGTGCCGTACACGTGACGGTCGCCCAGACCGGTTTGCTGGTGCACGTAGAAGCGCTGCGGCACAACGAGTTGCAGCGACGTCTTCGCGCGCGTCATGGCCACATACAGCAAACGGCGTTCTTCCTCGATGTCCTCGTCGTCGCCAGTACTCATGTCGGACGGGATACAACCATCGACCACGTTAAGCACGTAGACCGAGTTCCACTCCTGCCCCTTCGCGCTGTGAATCGTCGAGAGAATCAGATAGTCCTCATCGAGCAGTGGCGGGCCAGATTGCGCACTCGTCGCATCGGGCGGATCGAGCGTCAGTTCGGTCAAAAACTGTTCGCGCGAGCCGTAGGTCCCGGCAATGCGTGCGAGCTGTTCGAGATCGGCCTGACGCACGGCTGCATCGTCGAAGCGCTGGGTGAGCAGCGGTGCGTACCAGCGCAACGCAAGATCGACATCGGCGGGCCACGCAAGGCGCGTGTCATTGAGCGTTCTGAACACTTCCACAAACCCGCGCCAATCATGCGCAGCGGCCGACGGCGGTTTGAAATCGGCAAGCACCTGCGCGGGCGTCGCGGACTGCGCCATCGCATCGAGCAGGCGCGTGGCACTCACGGGCCCGATGCCGGGAATGAGCTGCGCCACACGAAAGCCCGACAGACGGCTCGCCGGGTTATGCGCCCAACGCAAAATCGAGAGCATGTCCTTGACGTGCGCCGCTTCTAGAAACTTCAAGCCACCGAACTTCACGAACGGAATGTTGCGCCGCGTGAGTTCGAGTTCGAGCGCGGCACTGTGACTGCCCGTGCGAAAAAGCACAGCCTGCTGTTTCAACTTCGTGCCGGTCTCGCGTTGTTCGAGCACCTGATCGGCGACCCAACGCGCCTGACCGGACTCATCGCTGACGTTGACCAACTGCGGCAACTGCGTCGACTGACGATCCGTCCAGAGCGCTTTGGCGTAACGCTCAGTCGATTCGGCGATCACCGCATTCGATGCATCGAGAATGGGCTGTGTCGAACGGTAGTTGCGCTCTAGCGTGATCACATGCGCCGGCTCGACAAACTGGCCCGGGAAGTCGAGGATGTTGCGAATGGTGGCGGCACGAAACGCATAGATCGATTGGGCATCGTCACCGACAACCGTAAGACCGCGTCCGTCCGGCTTTATCGCGAGCAGAATCTGCGCCTGAAGCCGGTTAGTGTCCTGATACTCGTCGACCAGCACATGATCGAAGCGCGCCCCAAGCTCGCGCGCCAGTTCGGGGGCGGTCATCATCTCGGCCCAGTACAGCAGCAGGTCGTCGTAGTCGAGCACGTGCTGCGACTGCTTGGCATCGACGTAAGCGCCGAACAACGTCTTCAATTGCGCTTCCCACTGCGCGCACCACGGGAAGTGTTTCGCCAGCACCTCAGCGAGCGGCGCCTGACTATTCACGGCTCGCGAGTAAATCGACAGGCAGGTGCCTTTCAGCGGAAAGCGGGACTGCGTGGCCGAGAAGCCCAGTTCGTGCCGCGACAGGCCGAGCAGGTCCTCCGCGTCGCTGCGGTCGTGAATGGTGAAGGCTTCCGAAAGCCCGATGCGCGTTGCGAAGTCGCGCAACAACCGTGCGCCGACGGCGTGGAACGTGCCCGCCCACGGCAGCGATGGCGGTTGCGATGACGCCAGCCCGAGCACCTTTTGCAGCACGGCGCCGGCGCGGCGCTCCATCTCCCCGGCAGCGCGCCGGGAGAACGTCAGCAACAGGAGGCGATTGGGGTCGGCGCCCCGCGCGATCAGGTTGGCCACGCGATGCGCAAGCGTGCTGGTCTTGCCCGAGCCGGCGCCTGCGATGACCAGCAACGGCCCGCCGGGCGCGCCGTCGTCGCCCACGCCGTAGTCGACGGCTTCGCGCTGGCGGTCGTTGAGTTCGGCCCACGGGTCGCGGGCGGTTGGAATCGGCGCTGAAATCGACTTATCTGACATGCAAGACAAGGGTGGCTGGAGGGTCGGCGAGTCAGTGAGTGGGCGCGACGGTCGCACCGACTACTGTATATTTATACATTATAACGATCGCATCGACGCTCATCGAGTCACAGGGTTTCGAGTCATGACATTGCGTGTCGGCACATCGTCCTGGACCGACCGGACACTCATTGCCTGCGGGCGCTTTTACCCGCCGGGCGTCGCCACGCCCGAAGCGCGGCTGCGCCACTACGCGTCGCGTTTCGATCTGGTGGAAGTCGACAGCAGCTACTACCACCTGCCTGACGCGGGCATGGCGTGGCGCTGGACGCAACGCACGCCGCCATCGTTTCGCTTTCACATCAAGGCCTTCCGCGCGTTCACCGGGCACTCGACCCCCGTCAGTGCCCTGCCCGCGGATATTGCGGCTGCGCTGGGTTCGCCTCACGACCGGCCGTTGGGTTCTGTCGATGCTAACGTCGACGCCGACGTCTCAGCCAACCTCCCCGCCGAGCTACGGGATGAGCTTTGGCGACGGTATCTGGAAGCCATCGAGCCGCTGCGCCAGAGCGGACAACTGACCGCCATCCATTTTCAGTTCTCGCCGCGCGTGAAAAACGACCGCGCTGGGCGCGCACTCGTCTTCGACACCGCCAGACGGCTCGACGGCGAGCGCCACGCGATCGAGTTTCGGCATCGCAGCTGGTTCGACACGCCCTCGCGCGAAGCCGCCACGCTGGCGATGCTGCGCGAGACGGGTGCCGCTCACACCATCGTCGACAGCCCCACCGAATTCGAAAACACCGTGCCTGCCGTCTGGGCGACGACTCGCGACGACCTTTGCGTCGTGCGTCTGCACGGCCGCAATGCGGCGGCTTGGAACCGGCGCGGCCTCTCCGCGTCATCGGGCCGATTCGTCTACGAGTACAGCGCGAGCGAATTGACCAACATTTCGGCACGCGTGGCGCGTATTGCCGCGAAGGCCGACGACACGCACGTGCTCTTCAACACCAATCACGAAGATCAGGGCATGCGCAACGCAGCGGCGTTCCAACGCACGATTGCGGGGCTGGCACGCGGCGATATCACGCTGTACACCACCGATGCCGACGACGAATGGGATGCTCTCAATCCGGACGGCACGTCACCTTGGCGATGAATCGTCGTTGATCTGCGAGCGCAAACGCTGCGCCTCACGCCATGCTGGCAGATCGGCCAGACGCGCCCCTTCGGGCACAACACCGTGCTTGCCGTGTCCGAGGCGCTGCGATTTGTAGATGCCCGTGTGTCCCGAGCAGAGGTACGCCAGCACGCAGGCGATGGCGGCATACCCGCCGATTTGCGGGCCGAAGATCTCGATGGCCATCAGCGTCGACGCAATCGGCGTATTCGCTGCCCCGGCGAACACCGCCACGAAGCCAACACCAGCAAGCACGGCGGCGGGCAGCGTGAGCACATGGGAGAGCGCATTGCCCAGCGTCGCACCGATGTAGAACAGCGGTGTGACTTCGCCGCCCTTGAAGCCCGAGCCCAGCGTCACCACGGTAAATAGCGATTTGCCGAGGAAGTCGTACCACGGCAGCGTCGTGTGAAAAGCATCGACGATGGTCGGAATGCCGAGGCCGAGATACTGCGGCGTGCCGAGTGTGGTCGCCGCGACGGCGACCAACACCCCACCCACGACCGGACGCAGCGGTGCGTAGGTGATGCGTCGTTTCATGAACGCCGACATGGCGTGCGTTGCCTGCGCGAAGCCCATCCCGACGAGACCGCAGGCCACACCCGCGACAGCCGCGCTCATGGCCCCGGCCAATGACATCGACGCGCTGAACAGTTGCGGCGCGATGGCATACGCCGTGTGATGCACGCCCCAGGCGCGCGTCACTGCGTCACCGACGAGCGCGGCAACGAGGCACGGCAACAGGGCGTCGTAGCGCAAGCGGCCAATCGCAAGCACTTCCAGCCCGAATACGGCCCCGGCAAGCGGTGTACCGAACACCGAGGCAAAGCCCGCCGCGATCCCCGACATCAACAACACGCGCCGTTGCTCGCCGGAGAGCCGGAAGACGTGCGTGAGTTGATCGGCCAACGCGCCGCCCATCTGCACCGCCGTGCCTTCACGGCCCGCCGAGCCGCCGAACAGATGAGTGATGACGGTACCGGCCAGCACCAGCGGCGCCATACGCAGTGGTACGACACGGCGAGGGTCGTGAATCTCGTCGATCAGCAGGTTGTTGCCGGCCTCCACGCTCGCGCCGAGCCGCAGGTACAGCCAGCCCACGGCGAAGCCCGCGATGGGCAGCAACCAGAGCAGCCACGGATGCAGGACACGCGTGTCGGTCACGATCTCGAGTGCGACGAGCAGCAGCGCGCTGGCGCTACCGGCCATCACGCCGACAAGCGCGGCCAAAGCACTCGCGCGTGCGGCGCGCGGCAGCACATCGGCCAGCTCGCGCAAAGGGGAATGGTCAAACATCTTCATGGTGTGCGCACACAGGGCAACGCATCGGACGGGCCGATGCCATCGACGAATCGCCTGGACATTACCGGGGGAAGCTGGGAAGAAACACGGAGGAATGAGACGCGAAGACCGTCCGCACGCATAGCCCGCAACCTCCCGGCACACCAGGATCTTGCAGGCATCATCAGCCCCGTGGCGGGGCGGTTTGCGAAACGAACGCCGGAGGTATGCCATCTCCGTTGAAGCTGTCGCCATGCTATCAGGAAGCGAGGGCACTCACAATGCGTGACACTTTTGCCCCGTTTCATGGGCTGGAATGCCATAGCCCATCAGGACTTTCCGATATATCGACCTATTGCCGTTTTGCCTGCATAACCGCCTCTAGAATCGGCAACGGATCGACGGAGGTTGGCATGACCGCAGACACGCAATACACCGATCGGGTGAGTCGCTACGACTGGACCGACATCGCACAGCTATGGCATGGCGTGATGACGTGCGCCACCCCGGACTGGGACCCGGGCAAGGCGCTGGAATATCTGGTGCTCAAAGGCTTCGAGTTGAGCGGCGCGCAGGTTCGGTGGCCGTATCGGGTGGATTTGCTGGATACGGTGAACGTCGAGCAAATCGACGGCGTCGTGTATGTCGCAGGTATCGCGGCATTGATCGAGTGCAAGGACCATTCGGATGCCCGGCGGCGCACCAAGCATCACGTCGACTTCACGCCCATTGCGAAACTGCGCAGCCAGTTGGCTCGCCGACCTTCGGCGATGATCGGCTGCCTATTCACCAGCGGCGACTTCACCGATGCCGCCATCACCATGGTCAATTTCACCAAGCCGCAGACGATCTTGTGCTGGACGGGCAAGGACATCGAAAAATGCGTACTACAGCGCGACTTCTCGCATCTGATGCGGGCGAAGTATCAAGCGTGCCTGGAGCACGCGACGCATTACGATAAAAATCAACACAAGGACCTACTCGTATGAAACGTAGCATCGTATGTCCATCACGAGACGCCTTCACGCTTCTGCAAGCCTGGTTGCCCAGTGATGTCGTGCGTTCGTCTTGGTTCTTTACGTCCCATGGGATGTGGGATGCAGTACCTTGCACACGACGCACGCTCTCGCAATTTGCTGCGCCCACAATTCTGATCCGCAATGCATTCAGCGTGTATCCCGATCTGATCAGCGCCCAACTGGGTAGTGCTGAGCAGACCTTGTGGGCGTATGCCTCAGAGAGTCGTTGCGAAGTCCGGATTGTCGCGCCGACGCTCGAAGTCATGCTGTTCGAGACGCCGGAAATTGTCGATGCGGTGTTCGGTGCGCGAGCGACGGAGGTCCTGCGCGTGATGGGTACCTACGATCCGGTACGCGCGATCCAGGTGGCCGGCACAACGATGGCCCGGATTACCGAGCGCTTCGACCCGACGACGATCGACCTGCTGCGGGCCACACCGACCGGACAAGACGTGTTGGAAGGTATCGCCGCGCTAGACGCAAAAAACCCGACCTGTGCCTGTACAAAACACTAACGGCGGGGACGATGCCACGCATCGCCACCCGCCGCTATCGCTCCGTAAGCGCCCCGGGGTTGCCGGGGCGCTTACCTTCGCGCTTAATACTTCAATTACTTCTTCGCGCTCTTCACTGCTTTCTCGATACGCGCGCCCACATCGGCGTCGATCTGCTTCCAGTAGTCGAACGCACGTTCCAGCACCGGGCTTCGCACGCCCGCGAGTAACGCGCCCGACACTGTCTCGACGAGACGTGCCCGTGCGGCGTCGTCAAACACGTTGCGCACCAGATTTCCCGGTTGCGAGAAATCGTCGTCTTCCTTGTGCAGCGTGTAGGCGTTGCGCACCATGTCGCCGTCCGACTCCCAACCGTCTTCCGCCGCGCCGGTCTGATCGGCGTACGGACGTCCGCCGCTGTTCGGCACGTACGTCGGCGCATTGCCACTATGTTCGAACGCCATATGCCCGTCGAACATGTACGACTGCACGGGCACCTTCGGGCGGTTGACCGGCAGTTGATGGAAGTTCGTGCCGATGCGATTGCGCTGCGCATCGTTGTACGCAAACGCGCGGCCCAGCAGCATCTTGTCCGGCGACAAGCCGATACCCGGCACCGTATTCCCCGGCGAGAAGGCGGCTTGCTCGATCTGCGCGAAGAAATTCTCCGGATTGCGGTTGAGCGTCATCTTGCCCACCTTGATCAGCGGATAGTCCTTGTGCGACCACGTCTTCGTGAGATCGAACGGATTGAAGCGGTACTTTTTAGCGTCTGCATACGGCATGACCTGCACCGACATGATCCAGCTCGGGTTTTCACCGCGGGCAATCGCGTCGAACAGATCCCGGCGGTGGAAATCGGCGTCCTGACCCGACATCGTCGCCGCTTCGGCGTTGCTGAAGAATTCCATACCCTGTTCGGTATGAAAGTGATACTTCACCCAGAATTTCTCGCCGCTGGCGTTGACCCACATGTAGGTATGCGAACCATAGCCATTCATGTGCCGCCAAGTACGCGGCAGACCACGATCGCCCATCAGATAGGTGACCTGATGCGCCGACTCCGGATTGTTGGTCCAGAAATCCCATTGCATGTGGTTATCGCGCAGGCCCGAATCGGGCAAACGTTTCTGGCTCCGGATGAAGTGCGGAAACTTCATCGGATCGCGAACAAAGAAGATCGGGGTGTTGTTACCAACGAGATCGTAGTTGCCTTCGTCGGTATAGAACTTCAGAGAGAACCCGCGCACGTCGCGCCAGGTATCGGGGCTGCCGGATTCGCCCGCGACGGTGGAAAAACGCGCGAGCATCTCGGTTTTCGCGCCTTTCTTGAACAGTGCCGCCTTCGTGTAACGGCTCACATCCTCGGAGGTTTCGAAGACACCGAAGGCACCGGCGCCTTTGGCGTGAGGCTGGCGCTCAGGCACCTTCTCACGGTTGAAATGCGCCATCTGTTCGATGAAGTGAACGTCATGGAGCAACAGCGGACCGTCCGGCCCGACCGACAGCGTATTGCGATCGCTCGCCGCCGGGGCGCCCGCACCGGTAGTGGATCCGGTGTCGTGACGTTCTTTCTCTTTGCTCATACATACCTCCAGACATCAAGGTGGGTGGGGAGAGGGAGAGAATAGATTTGCAAGTGGTTCAAAGCATAATACAGGACGGTGACTTTGACCCATCAAGGCGATGCGCGTTGAATATTCGTCAACTTGTGACAGATCAACTCGCCCACGCGTTCCTCTCACCACCGCCTGAAAATCGCCGATGCGATTTCAGGCCTGACGCCCGGCCATCACCCCGCCGTCGACTGGCAGCACGGTGCCAGTAATCCACGATGCGGCGCCCGATGCGAGAAACAGAATCGCCTCGGCCACATCGCGCGGTTGACCGTTGCGGCCAAGCGGATGGAACGCGTTGAACGCGGGCAGTGTGGCTTTGACTTCGTCATCGCTCATGAACGTGTTGTAGACCGGCGTCTCGACCACCGCCGGCGCCACGGTGTTGATACGGATATTGAGTGGCGCGAGTTCGATGGCCAGATTGCGTGTGAGAGCATGCACGCCGGCGTTCGCTGCCGAGTACGCCGACGAAGGCGTGGCCCCGATGGCTTGCAACGCCCACAGCGAGCCGGTCTGCACAATGGCACCGCCGCCACGTTGCATCATTGCCTTGGCAGCCGCCTGTGCCATGAAGAACTTGCCCTTGAGGATGATGTCGACAAAGCCGTCGTATTCCTCCTCGTTCAGTTCCAGAAACGCCTTGGGACGGAAGACACCTGCGTTGTTCACCAGAATGTCGACGCCCCCGAAGGCCGACGTCGCCAGCTCAACTAACGCCGACGCCGTCGCCGGTTGAGCGATGTCGCTCGCCAGATATCGCACATTCGCGCCCGTCGGGTCGATTTGTGCGGCAGCCGCCGCGAGCTTGGCTGCGTCACGACCGCCGATCACCACGCGGGCGCCCTCGGCGACCAGACGTTTCGCCACTTCCTTGCCGATGCCGGATCCGCCACCCGTGATGATGGCAACCTTGGAAGAAAAACTTTTCATTTTGCTGACTCCTGAAGACAGTTCGGTAACTCGATAGATAACGCCGGACGTCGCTATGGCATGCGCCGTTACTGCACACCACCGTCGTCGTTCGATATCCACATTGTTGGCGTCCAACGAGGTCTTCACAAATCAGTTATTCTGCGTCGCATTGAAAGAAAATCTTTCCATCATGAAAGCACCGGTGTTCCTCAATGCGCTACGGGCATTCGAAGCCAGCGCGCGGCATCAGAGCTTTTCTGCCGCCGCTGCCGAGTTGAACGTGACGCCCGCGGCCGTCGGCCAGATGGTGCGCAGTCTCGAAGCGTGGCTGGGCGTACCGCTCTTCGAGCGCAGCAGCGCCGGGCGGGCGCGTCTCGTGCCGACGCAGGCCGCGCAGCGGGCACTGCCCGACATTCGCGACGGCTTCGATCGTCTCAACCTAGGGTTCGCCAAACTACGCGAAGGGTCTGCCGTCGGTATGCTCACGGTGACGGTCAGCCCCGCGTTCGCCGCGAAATGGCTGCTGCCGCGTATCGACGACTTCCAGAGCGCGTGGCCGGACACCGACGTGCGACTCGACACCAGCCTCAAACTGGCGGACTTCGTCGCGCAAGGCATCGATATCGGCGTGCGTTACGGTCAGGGGCGCTGGCCCGGGTTGATGGCCGAGAAGCTGATGGATGAACAGGTCTTTCCTGTCTGCGCGCCGTCGCTGCTGCGCGAGCATCCCACGTTGCAGCACCCGGAGGATCTGCGAGGCATGACGTTGATTCACGACCTGTCGGTGGATACCGCGGCGGGCTTCGTCACATGGCCATCGTGGCTGGATCACGCTGGCGTATCCGACGTGACCACGCGAGCCGGCCTGAAGGTCAACAACTCGGCGGCCGTGTTGCAGGCGGCTATCGACGGGCACGGCATCGCCCTTGCCCGCAGCGTGCTCGTACGTGACGATCTCGCCGCGCAGCGACTGGTGCGACTATTCCCCGAGGTGGATTGCGCATCGACGCTTGCGTACTACATCGTCTATCGCGCCGAGTGTGCGACGCTGCCCCGGCTGGCGGCATTTCGCGATTGGTTGAAGCAAGCCGCCAGCGACCAATGACGCGCGCCCAATAAAAAAGCGCCGTTCCTTCGAACGGCGCCTTCTCTTATTCAAGCGTCGCAACAGCGATGCGATTCATCCCATCCGCTTCACGCCGCCAACGCGCGGCACTGACAAAGTGCGCGCTCGAAACAAGCGATCGCAAAGTCGACCGAGGCTTCGTCGGTGAAGCGCCCAAGACTCACACGCACCGTGCGGCCTGCGGCCTCGCTGTCCACGCCAATGGCACTCAACACGTGTGACGGCTGACCCGAAGCCGAATTGCAGGCCGACGTCGACGAGACCGCCAGATTGGTGTTCAGCATGAACGTGAAGAACCCCGAATGATTCACTGTCAGGCTCAACGTATGCGCAATCCGACGGGCATTTGCCGCGTTATGCGTCACGTTGCCCAGCGAGAGAACCCCATCGAGCAAGCGGCGGCTGAGCTTGCCGATGCGCTCGTTATCCACCGTCATGCCGCGCATGGCCAACTCGCACGCCGTGCCCATACCGACGATCTGATGCGTCGCCAGCGTGCCCGAGCGCAGGCCGCGCTCATGTCCTCCGCCATGCATCTGCGGCGCGATACGCGCCATCACGTCCTTATTGACGTACAACGCGCCGATCCCTTTCGGCCCATAAACCTTGTGCGCCGACATCGACAACATATCGATGCCCATGGCCTTCACATCGATCGGCGTCTTGCCCAGCGCCTGCGCCGCATCCACATGCAATAGCGCGCCAGCGTCGTGCACCACCTTCGAGATGGCCGTCACATCGGTCAACGTGCCAAGTTCGTTATTGACGAGCATGAGCGACACCAGACCGGTGTCCGGCCGCAATGCGGCAGCCACCGTCTCCGCCGTAATTTCACCGGTGGCCGACGGCGTCACATACGTCACCGGGGAGCCCCGCTTTTCCAGATAGGCCATCGTGTCGAGAATGGCCTTGTGTTCCATCACGCTCGTCATCAGGTGCGGGCGCGCCTGCGCGAGTTCGGCGTAGCCCTTGAGCGCGAGGTTGTTCGATTCGGTTGCGCCCGACGTCCAGACGATCTCCGCCGTGTCGGCACCGATCAGCGCCGCCACCTGCGCACGTGAGCGCTCCACGAGTCGGCGGGCGGTCGTGCCGGCAGCGTGCGAACTCGATGCCGGATTGCCGAACACGCCGTCGACGCCAAGGCAATCGGCCATCGCCGCAATCACCGCCGCATCAACGGGAGTGGTGGCAGCGTAGTCGAAGTAGTGAAGTTGTTCTTTTTCGCGCATGATCGGGCTCCTGCAAAAATGTGCATCGATCGTACGCGCCGAAAACGAGAAAAGGCTTGCAAAATCACTCGCCTATTTCGACGATCAAGCCAATTTATTCCTCAAAAGAAACAAAATCTGGAAATTATTACTACACCACCCCAGATGGTGCGTCCGATCCCAAAAACCGTACGGTGACGGCCAGTCCACCGCCCGGGGCGTCGGCCAGCGTGACTTCGGCGCGATGCATGCGGGCAATCTCGCGCACGATGGCCAGTCCGAGCCCGGACCCGTCCACGGCTTGTCCGGTCGTTTCGCTGCGATAGAACCGCTGAAACACGGCGTCGTGCTCGTGCGCGGGGATGCCCGGTCCGTTATCGACCACCTGCAACACCGGTGCCCCATGTTCGACACCGACGCGCACGGTAATGACCGCGCCATCGCCTGCGTAACGAATCGCGTTGTCGATCAGATTGCCGCACATCTCGGCGAGCAATTCGCGTTGCCCCAACACGTCGACCACGCCGTCGTTCTCAAACCCGAGATCGATGCCTCGTGATCGCGCCACTGGCGACCAGTCCAGCGTCGTGTTGCGCGCGACTTCATCTAGGCGAAGCGGCACCTTCGCGGCCGGGGCACCGACGTCGGCTTCCAGCCGTGACAGCGACAGCAACTGCCGGACGCTTTTCGCCGCCTGCTTCACGGCCAGGTTGAGCCGCTCGACGCGCTCCCGTGCGCTCGCACTCAACGTCTCGCGCAAGGTCAGTTCCGACTCGGCCTGAATGATCGCCAGCGGCGTCTTCAACTGGTGCGCGGCGTCGGCAAAGAAGCGTTGCCGCGATGCCTGCATGCGCCCGACGCGCCCCACATACTGATTGATCGATTCAACCAGCGGCTCGACCTCCGTCGGCAAATCCACGTTATCGAGCGGCGTTGTGTCGTCTTCGCTGCGCGCGGCCACCTTCGCCGACAGCCGATTGAGCGGACGCAAACCGCGCGTCACCCCAAGCCACACGATCGCCAGCGCCAGCACCACCAGCAGCACTTCCTGCTGCAACGCCCCGGTCAGAATCTGGCGAGCGAGTTCGTGCCGTGACTCGGTGGTCTCGCCCACCACGATCCAGACCACGCGCGTCTTGGCATTCGGCACATCGTGCACGGGCAGTCTCAGCGCCCCCATGCGCAGCGCCTCGCCACGATAGGTCGCATCGTAAAACACCGAGTGATAGGGCTCCGGCGTGACCACCGAGGGCGGCAACGGCAAATCGTGATACCCGGTCACCGCCCGCTCGCCGTCTTCGCGAATCACGTAATAGATCTTGCCGCCGCGATCCGACTCGAACATCTCCAGCGCTAGGTACGGCAGGTTGACCTGCACCTCGCCATCGATCAACTGCGTGCCCTCGCGAATTGATTTGATCGAGAATTCCAGCGACCGGTCGAACGCGGAATTGGCGGCACTCATCGCGCGCTGATACGTGAGCCAGGTATCGAGCGCGAGCAGTCCGAGCAGCGGGAACAGCAGCCAGAGCGCCAGTTGGCGGCGAAGATTCGGTTGCGGCATCAGGCAGAAGGGCTCAAGGGGGCGCTAGGGCGCGCGAAAGCGCACGCGATTACGACGCCGTAGGTGTCGTGGGGACGGCGGGCGCCGCGTCGGGTTTGGCTTCCAGCAGATAACCGAGTCCGCGCAACGTGACGATGGCGACACCGCTGCCTTCGAGCTTCTTGCGCAGGCGGTAGACGTAGATTTCGATGGCGTCCGGATTCACCGACTCGTCGATGCCGAAGAGTTTCTCCGACAGCGCTTCTTTATTGATCGCCCGGCCACCGCGCAGAATCAGCACTTCGAGCACGGCGCGCTCGCGTTTGGTCAGCGCGAGCAATTCGCCATCGAGACGAAAACTGCGCTCCACCCCATCGAACACGAGCGGCCCACAAGTCACGTCGGCGCTCTCATGCCGCTGCGACCGGCGAATCAATGCCCGGGCGCGGGCCTCCAGTTCATCGAGTTCGAAGGGTTTCGACAGATAATCGTCGGCCCCGAGATTGAGCCCCTTCACGCGGTCTTCGAGCGAGCCGTGGGCGGTGAGAATCAGCACCGGCACCATGTTGCGCCGCTGACGCAGCCGGCGCAGCAGCTCAAGGCCATCGAGGCGCGGCAGGCCCAGATCGAGGATGACGAGCGAATACTCCTGCGTGCGCAGCACGTGATCGGCAGCTTCGCCATCGTGCATGCAATCGACGGCGAAATGCGCCTGCGTGAGGGCTTCGGCAAGGGATTTGGCCAGACTCGGATTGTCTTCGACAAGCAGGATGCGCATGAAAAGGGACCAGACCCTAGGGAAATCCATGACCCGAAAAACCGCTCATGGGCCGGATTCGACACGAAATCGAAAGCGAATTGAAAGTTCCGGCAAATTACCATGCGCCACGAGAAAACGACAAACCCCGTTCAAGGGGTCTCTGGAGGAAGACATGAAGCAAACGCAACTGCTTGGGCGCTGCGTGGCCGCTGCCGCACTGTTCGCGACCGGCCTGTCCGTCGCTCACGCGCAGGTGCCCGCCGGATACCCGGCGAACTATCAGGCCACCATCGACGGCGCCAAGAAAGAAGGCAAGCTGATCGTGTACTCAGTGACCGACACCGCCCTCGTGCGTCCGCTCATCAAGGACTTCGAGGCGCTCTACGGTGTGAAGGTCGAGTACAACGACATGAACAGCACCGAGCTGTACAACCGCTACATCAGCGAGTACGCCGCCAACAGCACCAGCGCCGACGTGCTCTGGAGCTCAGCCATGGACCTCCAGGTCAAGCTCGTGAACGACGGCACGATGGCGAGCTACGAATCGCCCGAGTCATCGCACATCCCCCAATGGGCGCAGTACCAGAAGCAGGCTTACGGCACGACCTACGAGCCGCTCGCCATCGTCTACAACAAGCGTCTGCTGCCGGCCGACCAAGTGCCGCAAACGCGTGTCGAACTCATCAAGCTGTTGCAGTCGGACCCGGCCAAGTTCAAGGGCAAGGTCACGACCTATGACATCGAGAAGTCCGGCGTGGGCTTCAACTACCTCACGCAAGACGCGCGCGTGAACCCGGAAGTCACGTGGGAACTCGTCGGCGCGATGGGTGCCCTCAACCCGAAGCTGCAATCGAGCACGGGCGCGATGATGGAGCGCATTTCGTCGGGTGAGAACCTGATCGGCTACAACATTCTCGGCTCGTACGCGTTTGCCAAGGCGAAAAAAGACCCGTCGATCGGCTACGTCTACCCGCGCGATTACACGCAGGTGGTGAGCCGTCTGGTCACCATCTCGAAGAAGGCCAAGAACGTCAACGCCGCCAAGCTGTGGGTCGACTACCTGCTCTCGAAGCGCGGCCAGACGCTGCTCGCGAATCAAGCCAACCTGTTCTCGATCCGCGCCGACGTGGAAGGCGAGACCTCGATGGCCAACCTCACGCAGCAATTGGGCGCTGCGCTCAAGCCGATTCCGATCGGTGCGGGCCTGCTCGTCTATCTCGACCAATCCAAGCGCCTCGAATTCCTGAAGCGCTGGCAACAGTCGATCAAGCGCTGATCAGTCTGGCGCAGCCAGTCTTGCTGCGCCGCCGGTCCACCTGATGCACACGATTCACCCAATGCACCTGTAATTCTGGCGGCCGCGCACGCGGCCCGCCTCTCCCCAAGCCATTCTCGATATGCGCCCTGCGTGGCGCAGGGAGACCTTCATGCTGTCGTCTACTACCGACACCCGCTCTGCGGTGCCGTCCCCACGCTCGCGCGCTGGCGTGCCCCATCTTGTTGCGTCGCCATGGCGTGCGCTCGCGGCGACCTCGCGCTGGATGGTCATCGCCGTGCTCACGATTGCCGTGCTGCTGCCGCTGTCGTTCATCGTCGTGCAGAGCCTGCTGTCGGCGCCATTCTTCGATGCGAACCGCACGTTCGGTATCGACGGTTACCGCTTCATTTTCACCGACCCCGACTTCTGGTCGGCGGTGAAAAACTCTTTCATCATCGCGTTCGGGATGCTGTTCATCTCGATCCCGCTCGGCGGCATTCTCGCGTTCCTGATGGTGCGTACCGATCTGCCGGGCCGCCGCTGGCTCGAACCGTTGCTGCTCACGCCCGTCTTCGTCTCGCCGATGGTGCTCGCATTCGGCTACGTGGTCGCCGCCGGCCCCGTCGGTTTCTACTCGGTGTGGTTCCGTGAACTCACGGGCATGGATGCGCCGTGGTCGGTCTATTCGATCTTCGCGATCACCGTGATCGTGGGCCTCACCCACGTGCCCCACGTCTACCTCTACTCGTCGGCTGCGCTGCGCAACCTCGGCTCCGACGTGGAAGAAGCCGCCCGCGTCGCCGGTGCGCGCCCGTTCCGCGTCGCACTCGACGTGAGCCTGCCGATGACCATGCCTGCGCTACTGTTCGCGGGCGTGCTGGTGTTCTTCCTCGGCTTCGAAGTCTTCGGTCTGCCGCTCGTGCTGGGTGACCCTGAAGGTCACCTTGTGCTGGCGACCTACCTGTACAAGCTGACCAACAAACTCGGCGTGCCGTCGTATCACCTGATGGCGGCCGTGGCGATGTGCATCGTGGCGATCACCTTCCCGCTCGTGTTGTTGCAGCGTCACTTGCTCAAGCGCGCCAACAAGTACGTGACGGTCAAGGGCAAGGCTGGACGGCAAACCGTGCTGCCGCTGGGCGTGTGGCGCTGGATTGCGCTGGGCATCGTCGTGACGTGGCTGCTGGTGACGGTGATTGTGCCGATCTCGGGCATCGTGCTGCGCTCGTTCGTCACGCACTGGGGCGAAGGTGTCGCGATCGCCGAAGTGCTCACGCTCTCTAATTTCGAAGAGCTGTTCGAGCAAGACAACCTCGTGCGCGCGATTCTCAACACGCTCGGTATCGGCGTGATCGGTGGCGCGATGGCCGTAGGTTTCTATTCGCTAGTCGCCTTCGCCGGACACCGTCGCAACGACTGGGCGGCCAAGCTGCTCGACTACATCGTGCTGCTGCCGCGCGCCGTGCCGGGCCTGCTCGCGGGTCTGGCGTTCCTGTGGATCTTCCTCTTCGTGCCGGGCCTGAAGGAACTCAAGAACTCGATGTGGAGCATCTGGGTGGCCTACACGGTGGTGTGGCTCGCCTATGGCATGCGACTCATCCAGAGCGCCCTGCTGCAAGTCGGCCCCGAGCTGGAAGAAGCGGGCCGCAGTGTGGGCGGCACGCGCAGCCGCGTGAGCCTCGACGTCACACTGCCGCTGGTGCGTTTCGGTCTGCTCGCGGCATGGCTGCTCATTTTCATGATTTTCGAGCGTGAATACTCCACCGCCGTCTATCTGCTCTCGCCGGGCACGGAAGTGATCGGCTCACTGCTTGTGTCGCTGTGGGCGACCGGCGCAGTCGATCAGGTGGCCGCGCTCTCTGTCATCAACATCGCGATGGTCGGCGCCGGTCTGGGCGTGGCGTTGCGCTTCGGAGTCAAATTGCATGGATAAGCTCGTCGTCGACAACCTCTTTCTGAGCTATGGCACCAACCCGATCCTCAAGGGTGTGTCGTTCGAACTCAAAGCCGGTGAAGTCGTGTGTCTGCTCGGCGCATCGGGCAGTGGCAAGACCACGCTCCTGCGTGCCGTCGCCGGTCTCGAACAGCCGTCGGAAGGCCGCATCGCGCTGGACGATCAGGTCTTCTTCGACGGTGCGAAAGGCATCGATTGCCCCGTCGAACAACGCTCGCTCGGGCTGGTGTTCCAGTCGTATGCGCTGTGGCCGCACCGCACGGTGGCCGATAACGTCGGCTACGGCCTGAAGCTGCGCAAGGTCGGTGCAACTGAGCGCCGTGAGCGCGTGCAAAGCGCGCTCGATCAACTGGGCCTCGGCCATCTTGCCGAGCGCTTTCCGTTCCAGTTGTCGGGCGGTCAACAACAGCGCGTGGCCATCGCCCGCGCACTCGTCTACAACCCGCCCGTCATTCTGCTCGACGAGCCGCTCTCGAACCTCGACGCCAAGCTGCGCGAAGAAGCACGGGCGTGGCTGCGCGAGTTGATCGTCTCGCTGGGTCTGTCGGCGCTGTGCGTGACGCACGACCAGACCGAAGCCATGGCGATGTCCGATCGCATTTTGCTGTTGCGCAACGGCCGCATCGAGCAGGAGGGCACCCCGGCAGAACTGTACGGCTCGCCACGCTCGCTCTACACGGCGGAGTTCATGGGCAGCAACAACCGCATCGACGCGACCGTGAGCGCGGTCGATGGCGAGTTCGTCACGTTGGCAGGCGACGGCTTCGCCTTGCAGGCCCGTGCCCGCGACACGCTCGCACCGGGTCAGGACGCGCAGGCCGTGATTCGCCTTGAGCGCGTGCAAGTGGCCGATGGCCCGGGTCACAACCGCGTGGGCGCGCAACTCGTCACGTCGATGTATCTGGGCGACCGCTGGGAATACCTCTTCCATTGCGGCGCGCTGCGCTTCCGCGCGTTCGGTCACGTGCCGCGCGACCCCGGCCATCACTGGATCGAATTCCCGGCCAACGACTGCTGGGCGTTTGCACAATCCAACGCCTAAGCCCGCCCTACAAGACCGGAGACAGACGCAATTCCAAGCGACGCGTGGGCGCTCTCCCGCGCAATACCAAGAGAAACAGAAGAAAGAGGAGACAACAATGAAACGAAGCAGTATCGGTCTGGCCGCAACGACGGCACTGGGCGTGCTGGGCGCCGCGCTGGCCAGCCAGGCACACGCACAGTCGAATGTGACGATTTACGGGATCGTCGACGCCGGCGTGGAGTATGTGAACCATGCGAGCGACAACGGCGGTGCAGCACGTGCCGTATCGGGCGGCAAGAACACGTCGCGCTTCGGCTTCAAGGGCTCGGAAGATCTGGGCAACGACCTCAAGGCCGTGTTCCAGTTGGAAAGCGGTATCAATCTGGTCAACGGCCAGTTCGATGACGGCCCCGGCGCGATCTTCGATCGCCGCGCCACGGTCGGCCTGTCGCAGAAGAAGTGGGGGCAAGTGACCATCGGCCGTACGTTCACGACGACGTACGACTACATGCTCCAGTTCGACCCGATGGGTTATGCACCGAACTACTCGTGGGCCACCAGCTCGACCGCCACGGGCGCCCGCAAGGACGGCCTGTTCTCGCGCTCGGCCAACGCCGTGCGCTACGACGGTGAATTCAACGGTCTGAAACTCGGTGCGATGTACGGTTTCGGCAACGTGCCGGGCAGCATGAAGACCAGCTCGAAGTACGACTTCGCCGTCGGCTACGAGAACGGTCCGTTCGCCGTGGTGGCGACGTACGACCGCCAGAACGGTGCAGGCACGAGCACGAGCCCTGCCGACACCACCGACTACATTCAGGGCATTCACGCGGGCGCGAGCTACAGCTTTGGCCCCGCGAAGGTCATGGCTGGGTACCGCAACTACAAGAAGACGTTCATCACGGCGGGTACGGCATCGCTGCGCAGCGATATGTACTGGCTGGGTGGATCGTACGACTTCACGCCGGCCTTCACGCTGTATGGCGCTATTTACCATCAGGACATCAAGGACGCGGGCGATGCCGACCCGACGCTGATCTCGCTGCGCGCGCAATACGCGATGTCCAAGCGTACGTCGTTGTACCTGTCGGGCGGCTACGCGTTTGCGAAGCACGGCCAGAAGGTCAGCCTGTCGCGTGACCTCGTCGGTGCCGCCGACACGCAGGTCGGTGTGACCGCCGGTATCCAGCACCGCTTCTGATCTCGTTGCGATTGAATCGCTGACGTTTTTCCTCAGGTGACGGCCTGACCATAGCGGGGGGTACCGCTAAACGCGCAAGTCAGGCCGTTACCGTTTTTTTATTTCGCGAGTCGCGTCTGCCACAGGCGCGGTTTGCCTTCCCAAGCGGCAAAGCCTTCCACGCGGCGGCCCACCGCCCACGGCTCAACACCGTTGCTCAGCAGGATGAGCGGCACCTGATCGAGCATCATCGTGTGCAGTTGGTCGAACATAGCCTGCCGTTTCACAGGGTCGGGTTCCTCGCGGCTTTGATCGATCAGCGCCAGCGCACGCGGGTCTTCCCAGACCTTTTGCGGCTGTTTCGTCTTGTCGCCCGAGAACTGCTCATAGCTCAGCGCCGGGTCGATGCGCGACGAATACGAGAACGAGCTGATTTGATACGCGCCGCTGTAATAACGATCCAGTTGCGTCGTCCACTCCAGCACTTCGATCACCGCATTGATCCCCACCGCCTGCATCATGGCTTGCGCGATAACGGCGATGGTGTAGCTCGGCACGTTCACACGCTTGTTGGCGAAGATCACGATCTTCTGGCCCTTGTAGCCCGCCTCTTTCAGCAGACGTTTGGCCAGTGCCGGGTCGTACGTGTAGCTCTTCTTCTGCGTCGCGTCGTAGTACGACGACGTCGTCGGCACCGCCGATGAATTGGGGCCGCCGTGACCTTCCGAAATGGCCTCGGCGATCTGCGGGATATCGAGCGACGCGGCAATCGCCTGCCGCAGCTTCTGATTGCCGACCACCGGATCGCGCGTCTGGATCAGCAGCGCGTTCTTCGACGCCAGTTGGCCGACGATGATCTTGAGCCGCTTGTCGGCCTGAAGCTCCACCACGTCCGACGGTGCAACACGTGCGACGGACAACGCGCCCGATTGCAGCCCGGCCTTGGCGCTCGCCGTGTCCGGCACGATGGCGAACTTCACCGCATCGACCAGCGGGGCTTTCGCACCCACGTAGCCATCGGGACGCGTGCCCGGCGGCGACTTGTATCCGGCATACGCGTTCATCATCACGTACTCGCCGCGCTTCCACTCCGTCAGCTTGAACGGCCCCGTGCCGATGGGCTTGTCCCACGTGCCGTCGGGCTTCAGCGAGGCCTTGTTGATCACCGCCGTCATGCCGCAGTAGGTGCGTGCCAGCGTGTCGAGGAACAGGCTTGCCGGGCGGTTGAGCTGCATCACTACGGTGTACGGATCGGGCGCGCTGACCTTCGTCACCTTCAGGCCCTTGCGGCCATCGAACTCATCCAGACAGGCCCAGCCCGTCTTCGGGTTCGTGTAGCGCTGCCAGCTCCAGAGCACATCGGCCGACGTGAGCGCCGCGCCGTTATGGAAATGCACGTCGCGGCGCAGCTTGAACGTGTAGGTCATGCCGTCTTTCGAGACGTCCACCGATTCGGCCAGCAACGGGGCAACGGTGCCGTTCTCGCGATAACCGACCAGCCCTTCGACCACATGCAACACGACAGCATCGGTCATGTCGTCGCGATTCACGCCGGGGTCCGTCGAGCGGATATCGGCGGCAAGCGCCACGTTAAGCGTCTGCGCGAACGCCGCGCCCGGCAGGCACAGCGCGCCGGCCAGTGCCATCGCACCCACGGCGCGCACTCCCGGGAGATTGCGAACGACCTGCCAACCAGCCAACGAACGATCTCTCATTTCTTCTCCACGGACGACTTGGTTTTGACGGTGCCACGCGACGGGCTTGCCTTGCCGGGCTTAGCCGGTTTGGCGGGCGTAGCCGGTTGTCGCACGTGCGCCGCGATGACGCGTTGCAGCGCCTTGAGATCGCGGGCTTCGACGGCGTCAACGATGGCAAAGTGCTCAAGCGACGACGCTTCGATACGCGCGCGCGTGCGGTTTTGCGTCGCCATGCCTGACGGCATGCGCGTGCGCAGTTCCAGAATCAGTTTGGGCAGTTCTTTGTTCTGGCATGCGGAGTACAGCAGACCGTGAAATTCCGCGTTGACGGGGTGCATGTCGAGCACCGTACCGTCAAAGGTCAGCGCATGAAACTGCTCGGCAAGCTCGCGCAACCGGACAATCTGCGCCGGGGTCACGTGATCGATCAGATCGGCGGCCGCCCCGAGTTCCACGATGACGCGCATCTCGCGAATGTCATGCAGACGGTCGGTGTCGATCGACTCGATGTGATAGCCGCAGTTGGGCACATGCGCGGTCACGCGCATGACCGTCAACTGATCGAGTGCGCGCCGCACTTCCAGACGCGTCACGTCGTAGCGGGTCTGCAAATCGATCTGCTTGAGCCAGCTGCCGGGCGTAAGCACGCCCGCTTGAATGTCTTGGACGATGCGGTCCACCAGGTTTTGCGCGCTTTTTTCGGTACTCATATTGCCGATGTCTCCGGTCCACACGAACGCTGACGCAGGGCGACACCGCCACCGGACGTGGGCGTGAGCATCGGTATCGCGCGCAGCAATTCGCGAGTGTATTCGTGTCGCGGCGTGTCGAACACTTCGTCGCGTGTTCCTTGTTCGACAATGGCGCCGTCGCGCATCACGATAACCCGGTCGGCCAACTGTTCCACCACGCCCAGATCGTGGCTGATGAACAGGCACGAGAAGCCATGGCTGCGCTGAAGTTTGGCGAACACTTCGAGCACTTGCGCGCGCACCGTGACGTCCAGCGCAGAGACGGGTTCGTCGGCAATCACGAACGACGGCCGCCGAACGATCGCACGGGCAATCGCCACGCGTTGGCGCTGTCCACCGGAGAGTTCGTGCGGCAACCGTGTTCCGTGGGCGGTTTCAAGCCCGACTTCGGTGAGCACTTCATCGACACGGTTCTGCACGTCGGCGCGCGACAGCCCCGATACGTGACGCAGCCCTTCCCCGACCAACTGACGCACCGTCATTCTCGGATTGAGTGAGGCGCTCGGGTCCTGAAACACCATCTGGCAATTCAGGCGGTATTCACGCCATGCGGCATCGGAGCGATGGATCGCGCGGCCATCGAACAGAATCTCGCCGCCGGATGGTTGAATCAGCCCGGCAATGGTGCGGCCCAGCGTCGTCTTGCCCGACCCTGACGCCCCCACCACCGCCACCACTTCACCCGGGCGCACATGGACGCTGACGTCCTTCAGCGCCTGCTTGCGTTCGGTCTTCGAGAACAACCGCTGACGCCCCGCGTATTCGACTGACAGCCCTTTCACGTCGACCACAGGTGCGAGCGTAATCGGCTCACGTGCGGGCAGCCGATGCGGCATCGCCATCAACAGCTTGCGGGTGTACGGCTCACGCGGCGCGGCGAGCACATCCGCCGTCGTGCCACGCTCTACCACCTTGCCGCGCTCCATCACCACCATGCGCTCGGTGTAACGCGCCACCATCGGCAGATCATGGCTGATCATCAGCACGGCAGTGTCGTGCTCACGGGTGAGCGATACCAGCAACTCCAGCACGTCGCGCTGCACGAGTGCGTCAAGGGCGGTGGTCGGTTCATCAGCAATCAGCAAGGCCGGTGCCAGCAACATCACCGACGCGAGCATGATGCGCTGGCGCATACCGCCCGAGAACTCGTGCGGCCACGCCGTGAGCGCCCCTTTGGGGTCACGCATGCCGATACGGTTGAGCATGTCGAGAATGCGCTCGTTGCGCTCGGCCGCCGACATCTTCGGGCGATGCAGACGCAACGCCTCGCCCAACTGCCGCCCGATGGTCATCGACGGATTGAGCGACGTCATCGGCTCTTGAAACACCATGCCGATACTGCCGCCGCGCAACTCGCGCAGCCGCTTCACGCTGGCCTGCGCCATATCTTCGCCGGCGAACACGATGCGTCCACCTGCCCGCACCACCGGCTCGGGGTTCAGGCGCAACACGGCGCGCGCCGCCTGCGTTTTGCCGCTGCCCGACTCGCCCACGATGCCGACGATCTCGCCCGGGGCGATGTCGAACGACACGTTGGAGACGATCTCGCGGCCACCCTGACCGATCGTCAGCGTGAGGTTTTCCACCGAAAGCACCGACTTCGCGGGGATAGCGCGTGCATCGGGTGCGGCAGACACGTTCAGAGAAGACGACGAATGCGGCATCGCAGAGGGCCCGGACGAGAGGTCGATGTGCTCGGAGAGCTCGGTACGCGCAAGGCTCATTTCATCCCCCGCATGCGTGGGTCGAGGCGATCTCGCACGGCATCGCCGGCGAGGTTGATGGCCAGCAGCGTGAGCGCGATGCACAGGCCCGGGAAGATCGACAGATAGCTTGCCTGCGAAATAAACGGACGGGCCGACGCGAGCATGTTGCCCCACGTGGGCGCGGGCGGCGGTACGCCCAGACCGAGGAACGACAACGCGCTCTCGGCCAGAATCACCCAGCCGAACATCGACGTCGCCAGCACCGAGATCGGTGCAATGCAATTGGGCAGCACGTGACGGAACATCGTGTACAGATCGGAATTGCCGAGCACGCGCGACGACTCCACGAATTCACGTTCGCGCAACGACATCACTGCACCGCGCACCACGCGCACCACCGACGGCGTGTACGCCAGACACAGCGCGAGCACGATGCCGTACTGGTTCGGGCCGACGATGGTCAGCAGGCCGAGCGCCAGCAGTAGCCCCGGAAACGCCAGCATCGCGTTGTTGAACGTCATGATGATGCGGTCGGTCCAGCCGCGGGCGAAGCCCGCCAGCAGGCCGATCGTGCAGCCAAGCACGATGGCGAAGAACACCGTCAGCGAGGCGATCAGAAAGCTCGTCGCCGCGCCGCTGAGCAGTCGCGACAATTCGTCGCGGCCAAACTCGTCGGTACCCAGCAGGTGCACACCGCCCGGCGGATGCAGTCGCGTGGGGAAATGAATGCGCAGCGGATCGAACGGCGTCCATACCGCGCCGAGAATGGCGCAGATGACCAGAAACGCGAGCAGCAGGCCACCAATCGTGGCGTTGGAGAAGAGGCGTTTTCTCATTGCACCGTCACCCGGGGATCAAAGAGGGGATAGCAGAGATCGATCACGAGGTTCACCACGACGTACACCGTCGCCACACACAGCAGACACCCCTGAATGACCGGATAGTCGCGGGCGAAGATCGAGTCGACGAGCAAACGGCCAAGCCCCGGAATAGTGAACACCGTCTCCACCACGGCAATGCCGCCGAGCAGGTTGCCGAGCACCAGCCCGATCAGCGTCCACGTCGGGCCGAACGAATTACGGAACACGTGATTCATCAGCACCGCACGCTCAGACAACCCCTTGGCGCGGGCATGGGTCACGTAGTCGAGACGCAACACGTCGAGCGTGCTGGCGCGGGCCATGCGAATCAGCACGCCGATTTCATGCAGAAACAGCGTCAGAATCGGCATGACGAGATACAGCATCCCGGCGCGCCAGTCGTCGGCAATCGACACGTAGCCCACCACCGGCAGCCATTGCAGCTTCAGCCCGAAGAACAACAGGATCAACAGACCCAGCCAGAACGCGGGCATCGACACCAGCAGCGTGGCACCGCCCACGAGCAACAGATCGGGCAGCTTGTTCTGCTTCCACGCAGCGATCATGCCGGCGGGCACCGAGACGAGTGCCGCGAACAGCACGGCACACAACACGACCTGCGCGCTGGTGATGAAGCGCGCCCAGACCAGCGAGCGCACCGGCTCACCGGTGGTGATCGACGTGCCCAGATCGCCGTGCAGCGCGCCTGAGAACCAGATCCAGAACTGCGTGGTCCACGGCTGGTCGAGCCCCATCTTGACGCGCATGGCGGCAAGCGAGACCGGATCGGCCAAGTCGCCGAGCAGCAACTGCGCGGGGTCGCCCGGCACCAGCCGGATCATCACGAACACCGACACCGTCACGATCAACAGCGTGGGCGTCGCGGCGAGAATCCGGGACAACAGAAAACGAAGCATGTTCGCGCTCCCTAGTTAGGACGACCGCGTGGGACAACTGCGGGGGCTGCAACGGCGCTGGTGGCGCTCGCGGCGCACATCGGTGGCATCGGCGGAATCCGTCAGTGACCGGCCAACGGCTCAGGCTTCGCCGCGCTTCTTGCGCAGCACATCGGCAAAGAAGTCCTGCACGGCGGGCACGGCCAGCATGCCGTTGTGCGGCATGTTGTCGATCACGTCGAAGGTCACGTCGACACCCGCGCGTTCGAACGAATCGCGCAGCGACGCGAGGCGCTCCTGCCGATTGGCACCGGCGGAGTTAGCGCCCGGCATGAAGTGCGGGCCACCTTCACGGTGCGTGATTTCCCACGTTTCGAGGTCGGCTTTACCAACGACCATATGCACCGGAACGCTGCGCAGCGCATCGAGATCGAGCGCCTTGCCGAAGCGTTGCTGCATGTCGCCAATGCCGACCCACCAGTTCTGCTGCGCGTCGAGCAGCGTGACCGAACCCGGCGCGCCGATCGACAGCGCCCACAGACGCTCCGGATGCAGATAGCCGAAGCGATTGACGAACTGACCACCGCCGGAATAGCCAAACAGCCCGAACTTGTCGAACGACGCTTCGTATTTGCGGCTGACTTCATCGACCATGCCCAGCAACACGTCGTCGTAGCGAATGTCCGCTTCCACCAGATGCTTGAAACCGCCGGGGTTACCGTCGCCGCGCACGCCGACCGGGAACAGCGGGCACAGGATCAGGCAGTCTTGCCAGCGGCCGAACTCGGCGAACGCATCGCGATAGTTGGTGAACTGGCGGCCCGTGCCGTGCACGACAACCACCAACTCAACGCGATTGCCGGGCTGCGTGATGGCCTTCGGGACATACAGGGCGTAGGCAAAGCGCGGATCGCCCGCGTAAGAGAAGATCGTCGTCGAGCCGAGGTCGTAAAGGTTGCGGGTGCGAGCTTCGGTGCTCAAATTGGCGGCGTCGGTAGTGGTCTGGGTCATGGTTGTTGCGAAGTATTTTTCGAATCTATGAATAGGAGCGGCTGCTGGCGGGATCGGGCGCGGTGACTGGCGCCCGCGATCGCCTTACGCTTCGAGCAGCGTCGGCTCGCCTTCGAGGCGATAGCGCGTGAACACGCGGTTGAGGGCGGGCATCGGTGCCACGTCCATCTCGCCGACGGCGGGTTCCATCACGACCATCGCCACGGAGGCCGTCATCGAGTGGCGCACCCCTTCGCGCGGCGGACGGCACACGGAGAACGGCGTGCCGAAATCGTCGAACAGCGCCTGCTTGAGGCTGTCGCGCGAAATCATCGGCGTGCTGTTGAGCAGCTTGCGCACGCGCCAGTCGCGGTAGTAGCTGTCGGCCGAGTTCTCGCAACCGGTATCGACCAGCTTCGTGCGCGCGACCGGGCTCACCCAGTGGTTCGCGTGCACGATCAGTTGATCGTCGCCGGGGTACAGCGGAAAAGCTTCGTTGGTGGTGCACTCGAAGTCGATGGCAAACCCTTGCGCCATGCCGAGCATGATGTTGTTCGAGCACGACTTCGGCGTGGTCGCGACGGCCTTCAGGGCATTCGCGAACACCGGCTGGTCAAGCACCTTGCGGCGAAGGATTGCCAGCGGCACGCCCAACTGCTTGAAGTCGCGGTCCGATTCCAGATAGTTGGCAGTGATGGAAACGCCTGCGCTGTTCATACCGCTGCGCGCCAGACCACCGGCTTCCACGAACGTCAGAAAGTCAGGGCCGTCGTCGCGTTGCACACGCAGCACGACGCCGGTGTTCACGCAGTCGGCGCGCCAGTCCCAGTTCTGAGCGTGCAGCAAATTGCCGCTGGCCGAGCGCTCCGGCAGCACGATGGCGCCGGTGCAACCGTCCTGAAGTTCTTCGCCCTCTGCGGTGGCCTGATCGGCGCGGGCCTTGGCCAGCACTTCCGTGCGGGCGTTGATCATCACGATGTCGGCGAACGACACGCCGGCGCCATCGGCAATGCCGTGCATCTCGTCGAGATAGGTCGGATCGACCGTGCCGATATGCCCTTCAAAGTGCTTGAAGAGCGCTGCGCGGGCGCTGGCGGTGTAACCCAGTTCGTCGATCGTGCGGCCGTACATGGCTGCGCTCGCGCGCACACGGTCTTGCGCCTGCTTGCCGTACTGCACGCCCCGGTCGTAAGGGCGGCCGCTCACGGAAATGAAGGGAAACTGAGGAAACTGCTGGAATGTCGTCATAGCGTGACTAAGCTCCGGAATAGCGAAACCTGTGACATCGACCCCATCGGCTGCGACGTTTGCACAGATACCGGCATGATTTAGCCAATCATATTGGCGCCAAAAACGGGAAAAAAATTATTTACGTCGGTGTTTACGCTGACCGTTCCCCGGTGCCCAACGTCGCTCGCATGAGTGCGGCAATCTCACGGCCACCGGCGTCTTCGCGCGATTCCAGTGCAGCAATCACGCCGTGTTTGTCGGCATCGCTGTGGTCCTGATTGAGCTTGAGCGCCCCGTCCAGCCGCGAAACTTTCATGACAACCCCTGCGATTTTCGGCAGGCGCAATGCGGTCTGTTCGGCGGGGATTCCGGCGAAGGTCCACTCCCCTGCAATCGGCCCGTCGAACGTCTCGACCACACGATCGAGGATGTGCTTGATGCCGTCGGCGTCATCAACCACCTGAATGTCGCCATACGCGTGAATCGCGGCGTAGTTCCACGTGGGGAACGTGCGCTTCTCGTCGTACCAGCTCGGCGAGATATAGGCGCTGGGGCCCTGAAAGATCACCATGGCGTGGCAGCCTTGACTCAGGTCGCCGTACTGCGTGTTGCGGCGCGACAAATGGGTGGTGAGCAACGTGTTGCCGTCGGCGTCGACGTCGATCAGAAACGGCAAATGTGTTGCCGTCATGCCCGACGGGCCGAACGTGACGAGCGCGGCGAACGGCCAGCGGCGCATGAGCGAGCGCAGCGTCTCGGGGGAGTTTTCTTGATAGGGTTCCGGGCGGTACATCAGCGATCCTGTTCCTGTAGGCAGACGACTTGAATTGGGGGGATGGCGCGGAGGTGGGTCATGCGCTCACCCGCTGTCTGATCCATTCGGCCTGCTCCGCGAAGGCCCGGTCGCTGACGCCAGCGATCGACACGGCTTCGAGAAAGCTGTGGATGGTGCCCGGGTAGACCGTCGCGCTCACGGGCACACCGGCATTGCGCAGCCGGTCAGCCATCTCGATGTTCTCGTCGTAGAGCGGATCGAGTTCGGCAATCGCGAAACAAGCGGGCGGCAGGTTATCGAGGCTCGCCACAATCGGGCGGCAGCGCGGGTCTGAGAGCTCGTCGCGGTGATTGATGTAACGGTTCACGAAGCACACCATGTCGTGCGACGAGAGCGAATACTCGCCGCCTCCGAAGCGGGCAAACGAGTCGCGCCACGGAATCATGTCGAACGCGCCGTAGTTGAACACCATGCCGCGCGGCAGATTCTCCCCCGCGTCGCGCAATTGCAGCGCGGTGCCCAGCGACAGGTTGGCACCGGCGGAGTCGCCACCGATGAGCAGCGCCTGTGCGTCGAGCCCCAGCGTGTCGGCGTGGCGATGCAGCCAGCGGGTGACGTCGACAATCTCTTCGAGTGCGCGTGGGAAGCGGGCTTCCGGCGAGCGCGAGTAGTCGATGCCCACCACCGCTACGCCCGCGCGCGCGGCGTATTCACGCATCACACGGTCATGGGTGTCGAGACTGAACACGACGAAGCCGCCGCCGTGCAGATAGATCAACGCGGGCAACGACGCCTGTTCATGAGGGTAATAAACGCGGATGCGCACGTCGCCGTGCCTCGTTGGCACAGCGCGCTCGACGGTGCGATGCATCTGCGGGCCACCGCTTGCCCAACGGCGACGAATCACTTCGAACGCCTCGCGCGCTTGCGCTGCGGTGCCGAGGTCCCAACGCACGAACGCTGCGCCGTCTTCGCTTTGCAACGCCATGAAGCGGGTCATGTCGGGATCGATCGGCGAGGGTCCGGGATCGTCTGCGGCATGAAGTAGGTGAATCTCTTTATTCATTTTCCGGTTCAGATGGTTAGTGTGGCAACAGGGCCAAATGCGTTGGCAGATGAAATGTCATGCCAATGACAACGAACCGAAAAAATTTTAGAGTTCCAAAAATCAAGTCGCCGCGTGCGCAGGGACATCCAGTAGCGAAATCGGGCCAACATCCAATGCAGAAAAGTACTCACTCCGTCGACTATCAGGATTTGCCACGGCCCGTCGCGGTCATGGTTTCCGATTTCAGCGACTCCACACTGCTCGACGCAGACCCGCCACACTCGCATCCGCGTGCGCAACTGCTCTTCGCCGTCGAAGGCGTGTACACCATCGAGACCGCCACCGGCACGTGGCTCGTGCCACCGCATCGCGCGGCGTGGATTCCCGCTGGCGTGACGCACAACTGCAACGGCCGGGGTCAGGCCATCCTCGCGTGTTCGCTCTACATCGACCCGGCGGTGTCCAACCAACTACCGAACGAGTGCTGCATCATCGAAGTCTCCACGCTGCTGCGCAGTCTCATCTCCGAAGCTATCGACATCCCCTCGCTCTATGAGCCCGAAGGCCGCGACGGTCGCGTGATGTCGTTGATCGTTGACGAGATTTGCCGGGCACCGACCGTGCCGTTGCACCTGCCGATGCCGCGCGATCCACGCTTGCTGCGCATCTGTCGCATGCTGTTAGCGGAGCCGGGGAACGACGGCGATCTCGATGACTGGGCACGCGTCGGCAACGTTGGCCGCCGCACGCTCACGCGCCTGTTCCGCAGCGAGACGGGTATTACGTTCTCGCACTGGCGTCAGCAATTGCGACTGATGGTTGCGCTCTCGCGTCTTGCCGCAGGCGACGCCGTCACAACCATTGCGCTGGATCTTGGTTATGAAAGCCCGAGTGCGTTCACGTCGATGTTCCGCACGGCCATGGGCCGCACACCCAAGGAATATCTCGGCGGACTCGCTCAGACGCCGGTGGCGCGCCAAGGCGCAGACTAAAAGGTCTCCCTCGCAGGCGCGCCCTACCCCATCGTCAGAACCGGTGACGAACACCCGCCACGGTGCCGAACTGGTTCTGCCCCGCGATCACGTTCACCCCCATCCCGCCGACGCCCAGATTCGAACCATTGCGGTTGAGCGCATACGACATGTTCCAGTACAGGTCGGTGCGCTTCGACAGGTAGTAGCCCAACGCCAGCACGAACGATGTCGGGTCTTGATTCGAGCCGACGACATCCGTGTGATACACCGCGCCCGAGAGCGTCAGTGCGGGCGAGAAGTGTTGCGTGACGCCCGCCCAGTAGAGATGCGTGTGCGTTTGCGTGCTGCCTACGGTCTGTTGCAGATAGCGGTACGCCGCGTAGAGATCGGTGCTGGTCAGCTTGTAGGCGATACCGACAATGACGCGTCGTGCTGTATCGTCGGCGGAGTCGATCGAGGTGCCCTGACGCTGGTCGTACACGAGGCCGACGTCGAGCGGACCGCTCTGGTACATCACGCCCGCCCCCATATCGCGACCCACTTTCGAATGGCCCGGCACCTGCGCACCGTTGGGGATGGTCGAGTCATAGCCGCTGCTGTACATCGTCGAGAACGTGAGTCCGCCGAACTTGCCCGTGTACTTGACGGTGTTGTCGGTGCGCGCGGCGAGATACGGGTCGTGCGAGTAAGCGGAGTACGACGCGGCGTAGAACATCGGGTCGTAGCGAATGGAGATGTCGTAAAGCAGGTTCTGCTGACGCCCGAGCATCACCGTGCCGAAGGCGCCACTCAGGCCGACGAACGACTTACGGCCGAACTCGCGCCCGCTTTGCCCTAAAACACCCGTGTTGGCGCTGAAGCCGTTTTCCAGCACGAAGATTGCCTTGTAGCCGCCGCCAAGGTCTTCAGTGCCGCGAATGCCCCAGCGCGAGCCAGCCATATTGCCCGAGGTTTCGCGCACGAGGGTGGTCTTGCCACCGTTCGCACCGGGGACGTTCGTCAGCGCTTCGATACCGAGGTCGACGATCCCGTACAGCGTGACATTCGATTGCGCATGCGCGCCGGAAGTGAGTGCAGCAAGCGTCCCCAAGGCAACGCCAAATCGGCAAAAGTGATGTTTCATGTCGGTCTTCTCTGTAAGTGAAAAATCAAACTCTCGCGACGCCCGCACTTGTGATTCGCACGATGGCTTTTTCGATAAAACTCGCGAGAGCGTGGCTCATGAAGCGTTGCTCGACTGCTCACTGCGACACTTCCGGAACTGATGGTAGGGGGCTGTTTTTTTGACCGCCCCGCCTACGAGGTCATCAAATCTCGAAATCGGGCCACACTTGAAATCGCGGCTTTTTTCAGATTTTTTACGACCGAATGCACCACCGTTGACGTTCGACGTTGGTTTAACTTAGGTATACGACTTAATTTAAATGGCCGAACGAATCCCGCCTGCGGCGCGGGTAACGCGCGCGGGATACGGAACAAACCAGTGGGTGGGTTCTCTAGCGTTCGACTAGTGGTTTGATGTCTTCTCTAACCATTCGAGAACCCTATGAGGGTGTTACTGACATTGACGCCGATGTCTTCGACGCAGTAGCCGCCTTCCAGAACGAAGAGCGTGCTTCGGGCGGTTTTCGAGATCGCACGGCCGATGCTCAAATAGTCTTCACTCTCCATGGTGAATCGACTGATCGGGTCTTTCTTGAAGGTGTCGACACCCAGCGAAATCACCACCGCATCGGGGGCGTATGCCGCGATTCGATCGCATGCGTGGGTGAGTGCGGCGCGATAGTCGGCCCAGCCTGTGCCGTGCGGCAGTGGCAGATTCAACGTGTAGCCGAGACCATCGCCGATGCCGCGCTCTTGCGCGTGGCCATAGAAGTATGGATACGACTTGTCAGTATCGCCATGAATCGAAACAAAGAGCACGTCGTCGCGCGCTTCGAAGATGCTCTGTGTTCCGTTGCCGTGGTGGTAGTCGATATCGAGAATCGCCACGCGTGACGCGCCGCTATCGATGAAGCCCTGCGCGGCGAGTGCAGCGTTGTTGAGATAGCAGTAACCGCCCATCGCTTCGCGCGACGCGTGATGACCCGGCGGACGACACAGCGCAAACGCGCTCGACGCGCCCTGTGCAACGACACGCATCGCGGACAGCGCCACGTCTGCGCTGGTGCGTGCGGCTTCCCACGTGCCCGGTGTGATGGCAGCGAAGGCGTCGGCGGCGTAGAAGCCCAGCTTTCCTTCGATATGGGCGGGCTCGACATCCGACGTTGCGCCACGTGCGGGCCACACCAATGGCAAGGCGTGATGGGTGCGTCCGTCTTCTTGCCAGATGCGCCATGCGTTTTCGAGAAAGTGAACGTAGCGCTCGCTGTGCACGGTCATGTAAGCGCGGCTGTCATGGCGTTCGGCGAGTTGGCATTCGCCAAGTTCGGCGGCGCGAATCGATGCGAGAACATTGGCCGCGCGCGCGGGAGATTCCACGCTGGGGTGTTGCTCGCCGTTCACCCATTCGGTGCCTTGGTGAGTCAAATGTGCGTCGCTGTAGAGGGTGAGCATGCGTGACTGAACTGATGCGAAAGGACGAAATCGATTGAATCGGACAGGCACCAGTATGTGGATCGGGACTTGAAATTGCTTTGCTTTTCTTTTTGTCTGACTTAGATTTTTTGTAAAAATCGACTCATCGGCGAGACAAATGAAAAACAATCGACTCTATTCCGAGCTAGATGCCACGGACCGGCAGATTCTGAGCCGTTTGCAGGAGGACGGCAGCGTCTCTACGGCGCAACTTGCCGATGCGCTGTCGCTAAGCGTGACGCCCTGCTGGCGACGACTCAGGAAGCTTGAGGACGAAGGATTCATTACCGGCTTTCAGGCGAATCTTGATCGACGCCGGATGGGATTCGGTTTGCTGGGCTTCGTGCAGATCGATTTCGACATTCATACCGATCACGACGCACCCGCGCAGTTCGAGCTGGCGATTCAGCAATGCCCGGAGGTCCTGTCGTGTCACAAGGTGACAGGGCAAGCCGATTACATGCTGATGGTGGTGAGCGAAGATCTCGACGCGTATGGCGTCTTTGTCGATACCGTGTTGAAGATGCTGCCGGGCGTGACGGGCATTCACTCGACGTTGTCGTTGAAGGAAGTCAAGGCGTCGAGTCGTGTGCCAGTGCGGTGAGGGATGGGGTGATGTGCTGATTCCGTGATGCGTTGTTTCGTCGATTTGACGATTTGATGCGACGGAAATGACACTGCCCGCAGCGGCGTGCGGGCAGTGGTGATGGCAGGCTTAAATGCGGGACGTGCTACGTATCAGGACAGCGATTCGATGTGCGTCGAGTGCGCGTAGGCCTGCCCGAAGCGGTTGGCGAGGAAGTCCGGCAGTGCAATCTGCTCCTGACGAATAAAGCCGCGCTGCGGCAGCTTTTCCGCGAAGAACAGATCGACCGCGGCGCACACCGCCGATGCCGTCGTGATCTGAATGGCGCTCGCGCTGTGCCCGTTGTTACGTTCCGCGAAGATCTTGCGGGCGAACACTTCCTGCGTGAGCACGCCATTGCGCAGACCACTCACAACGACGAACACCAGCACCACGTCTTGCAGCGTGCTCGGCACGGCGCGCTTGAGCAGCGTCTTGAGCGTTTCCTGATCGTCTTTAAGACGCAGCTCACTGAGCAGCACCTTCATCAACGCGCCATGCCCCGGGTAACGCACCGACTTGTAGTCGAGATCGCGCACGCGGCCGGCGAGCGTTTCGCAAAGCGTACCGAGCCCACCGGAGGTGTTGAAGGCTTCGTACTCGACGCCATCGAGTGAGAAGTGTTCGAGGTCTTCGAGCGGCTGCACGGTGATCGACGCGCCATCGCGAATGGCTTCACACGGCTGACAGTATTCGTTGATGAGACCGTCCACACTCCACGTCAGGTTGTACTTCAGCGAGTTGGTCGGGAAAGCGGGCAGCGCACCGACACGCATCTTCACCACTTCGACCTGATCGAAGGCGGCGGCGAGATGATGCGCAGCGATTGAGATGAAACCGGGGGCAAGGCCGCATTGCGGCATGAGCGCGGTGCTGGCGCCTTCGGCGAGCTGCGCGATCGCGTGCGTGGCGGCGACGTCTTCGGTCAGATCGAAGTAGTGGCAACCGGCGGCGACAGCGGCCGTCGCAGCGCTGGTGGCCATGGTGTAGGGCAATGCATTGATCACCGCATCGTAGCCCGCGATTGCCTTTTGCAACGTGCCCGTGTCGCTGTCGGTGAGTTCATACACGGCGTCGGCATTCTCTCGAACGTGGGCAAGCGCCTGTGCGCTGCGGTCGAACACGCTCACGTGATAGTCACCGCTGTCGCGCAACAGACGAGCAATGGTTTGGCCGATGTGGCCAGCGCCAAGCAAGGCAATCTTCTTCATGGTTTTTCCCCTGGTTAGTGGTGAGAGATGCGGGTGATCGATGCGGTGCGATGGCGCCAAGACGAACACCGCGCAAAGGCCCGTGCGGCGGGGCTTTCACACTGCGGCACGTCTCGCGCCGTTGCATCGATTCTAAGCAGGGGTGCTGATGAAATGTAGCGTGATTTCGTCGTAAGTTCAGCAATTACTGACGTAATGACGAGTTTGTTTGACGAAATGTATTGGATAGTGAAAAAGCAGGCTTGCTGGGGGAGGCGTGGCGTAGGTGATCTGGACGTATCCGAGCACGTCACCCTGCGCCGCCCCTCTGCATCAAACTGGTACGAAATGATCTGTCAGGGTACGTCGAAGGGCGCCGTCGCCCCTAGGAGTCGCGGCTACCCGAACGTCAAGATTAGAGCCGGTCCGTCATATCGTGAGCGAAACCTTGTCAACGCTGACTCGGCCAGTTTCGCGACCAACATGAGCGAAAAATTTGAATCTAATCCATCGAGAAAAAATGAAAAGGAACACCCGCCGTCGACCGTCTCCCACGCAACAAACATGTCTTCCCCCGCACTTTTCCAAAACTGGATATTAAGGATGGACCCTGTTAGTACGGCGTTAGGTACGTTTTCGGCAGCAATCTCAATCTGAACGCCACTCTCATCCCACGTAGTTACTTTTGAGTTCTGTGGATTTGAAATCGTGAGCCCAAAAGCTTCCAGCATTGTGACGACAAACACGAAGGATTGCTCCAACGTATCGGGAATCAACACACGACATACTGGATTTGCCATTATCTTTCCCGAAGGTTTCTTGGTGATCCCTGCGCCGAGTTTCGGACGGCATCACCGCATAAAATAGGAAATCCAGATGATTGCAAGCGTCATCAATCTTCACTCAGCTCAAACCTCGGGACAGCAAAAACATCTCCGATCGCCCCCCTTTGCAAGCGATCGTATCCTTGGCCACGAATGAAGAATGCGTTGCTCCGGAGATGTCTCTTGAAGAGTTCGCGAGAAGCTTGAATCTTGGCGCTATCCTCCACTGCGTCCTCAAGTCTCTCCGTCAACTGCACATAGATGGTTTCCGGCCCCAACTCCTCTACCAAGAATGCGGGTGCCGTTAAAAGTCTATCCTTCCCCAGTAGGCGTACATAGGGGGGGCCAAAAACGGTCCCCCAGAACACGTCCGGCAGCCAATGCCGCAAGAGGTGTGTCACCACCATGAATCTGTCCCCATACGGTGCAGATTCACTTTCTACTGCAAAATCTCTATATCCCGGTGTTAGTACGTCAACAAACGAAAAGTCCGCCTTTGTTCGAATGCTCGCGTTCTTCAAATAGGCAACGAGTGATTCTTGTTGAACGCGCCCCAGCTCAAAGGAAAAGCCAATTTTTGAGTGCGTATCCTCGACTTTTGACGACTTACTGTGCCATCGAACGTTGAAAGATCCCTCCGCCTTCGGTTGTCTCTTACGTTGCCAGTAAACCGTTTGGCAGTTGCCTCCGTCCGGAACAAGCGACGTCACGTCGTCGCCGTCGAAACGACGATCAAGTGGCTCCCACCACCCCCACTTCTCCGGACATATTTCCGGGAGAAAGTTGCAAAATGTTTGGACCACATCAAGAAAATCTCTTTCACTCGTGAGAGTTAGTGGACTCAGCACGTTGATACACACCGGCATATGAAATTTCATATCTAACCCTCTATTTCGATACCCATGGACGGAACGTCCCATCCTTTGGATCGAAGACACGAATCGACCCCCCGGAGTTAGCGATCAAATCTCGCCATGGTTGAGAAATTGTTTTCGTATTCGGACTAACAATTAGCCGAATAGGATTACCTGTCTCTAAATAACCTCTGAATTGATTAGAATTCGCCAACGCAACTACGTCTTTGACTTCAATAATAGTTGTCCCATCCCTCGCATCGGGAACAACCGTGACGGGTGAGCCATTGGGAAGAATGACAGTAGTCCGTTTTGTATTTTCTGGCACTCCAAGGGCAGCTAACGCATCCGCTTGGAATTTTATCCCACGCTGAAATGGCGTTTGTCCCGAAGTAGCATCAGAGGAAGACCGCCCGCCGCGGCGCTCATGAAGCCGCCCGGCTGCACCATTGTGCCGGTCGTCTTCAAGTACCCCGTGTCCTTGATGTAGCTCCACAACTCGCCCACATCCACCACGTTCGCGCGGTTCGTCAGCGTGCCCGTGTTCACCGTCAACGTCCCACCCGACGTGATCGAACCCGTGTTCAGTACGCTGCCACCCGTCGCGCTACTGCCGAAATTCAACGACAGATCATTGCTCGCCAGAATCTGTCCGCCCGCCGACAAGCCCGAGAAGTTCTCCGGCAGATACACCTGCGGCATCAACGCCGTCACCGTCGGGCACTTCGCATTCCCCGTCGCCTGACACCCCGGCTCCGGCACGCTCTGCTCCACGTACCACAGCATCGGCTGCGACAACCCGCTGACCTGCTCCGGCGTGAGCGCCTGACCCAACTGGATGTTGTTCGCCTTGGCGTACTCCACCGCATTGCCGTACAACACCAGCTTCTGCTGGTCGAGCACCGTCAACTGCGACGTGCTGTCCGTCGACAAGCCATTGATGAAGCTCGCCTTGCCCGTCTGCATCAGCGCCGCTTGCTGCAACTGAATCGCCTCTTGCTGCGGGCTGTAGTAGAACGTTGTCGTCCCCGGTTGCAGCGACGGCGGCAAGTTCGAGAGCAACACCTGCGGTGTGTAGGTGTTGGCGGTCTTGATGCCGTTGATCAGGCTCGTGCCCGCCGGCCGGCATGCACTTTTTGTGCTTCTCAAGCTTGCCGGAATTCTTATGCACCTGAACCGGCGGCGGCAGCGCGTTGGTAATGCCGACCGTGAAGGCTATCGATAGGTTGCTGGCTGTATGCGCCGAGAGATTCGTGCCCTTCGATCCAATCCCCGGCCAACGGAAGGCTGCTCAAATTTTGCACGACGGACCATTTTTAATTTTCTTTGGGTACCGATGCAAAAAAAGTGCGCCGGAGAAGATCGCACGATTGATCACTTATACGTGCCCTACATGTCATCCGCATGAAACCGGGTCAGAACCGCTTGTCTTCGTTTTGCTCGTTGCAACATGGACACATCCTGCGTGAAATTTCATCTGCACACCTACAGATTCCGGGACAGCTTCGATATAGTTCGGCCCGAACCCACGGGGCGCCTGATGTCAGGCGAAGGGGTTCGCAACATTTCAAAGCTATCGAACAAGGAATCGACCGATGAAAAAGACGCATTTGGCTGCGGCGCTGTGTGCCCTCCTCGCTGCCGGCGCAGCGCAAGCTCAAAGCAACGTCACCCTTTACGGTGTGCTCGACGGCGGTCTCGCCTATGTCAACAACGTGGGCGGTAACAAGAACACCAGCACGGCAGACGGCCTGCAATCGGGTAACCGCTGGGGCCTGAAGGGCTCGGAAGATCTGGGCGGCGGTCTGTCGGCCGTCTTCACCCTTGAAAACGGCTTCAACCTGATGAACGGCACGCTCGGCCAAAGCAGCCGCGAATTCGGCCGCCAAGCCTTCGTCGGTCTGTCGAGCAAGTCGCTCGGCACGGTCACCATCGGCCGCCAGTACGACTCCGTGGTCGACTACGTGAGCGGCCTGACCTCGGCCAAGCAGTTCGCCACCAAGCTCGGCGCGCACGTGGGCGACGTCGACAACCTGTACAACTCGTTCCGCCTCAACAACTCGATCAAGTACTCGAGCGCCAACTACGCCGGCTTCACGTTCGGCGGCCTGTACAGCTTCTCGAATCAAGCCAGCACGGGCACCAACGGCACCGGCTTCGCCAACAACCGTGCCTTCAGCCTGGGCGCCGCCTACGCGAACGGCCCGATCAAGTTCGGCATCGGCTACCTCGAAGTCAGCACCCCGTCGAGCGCGGGCAACACCGGTGGCGCCGTCACGGGCGACTACAGCGGCGACTTCTACACGACCCGCATCGGCACGACGTCGTACGGCGTAGACAAGCAGCGCGTGCTCGCCACGGGCGGCAGCTACAACTTCGGCCCGGCAACGGTCGGCGTGGTGTACAGCAACACCCAGATCAAGTATCTGAGCGGCACCGGCGCCCGTGTGTCGAACTACGAACTGAACGGTACGTACAACCTGTCGCCGACGCTGCTGCTCGGCCTCGCCTACACGTACACCGACGCCAGCACGCGTAGCCCGACCCTCGCCAACCTGAGCCCGAAGTACCATCAGATCAACGCCGCCGTGGACTACCTGCTCTCGCGTCGTAGCGACGTGTACCTGGTCGGTATCTATCAGAAGGCTGCCGGTGACGCGACCGCCGCTTCGATCAACGGCGCTGGCGGTGCTTCGAGCACGAAGTCGCAAGCTGCCGTCGTCGCGGGTCTGCGCCACAAGTTCTAAGCCTTCGTCTTCGCGAGACGTGTAGTACCTCGTTTGAGTGCTCCAGTATTATGGGAGGCCCCACAAGGGCCTCCCTTTTTTCATGGGTCACGCGCATGCACCTTTCTTGAAATCGGAAATCTTGCCAATATGGCAGTGATCTCGCCGGCCTCCGGCGCGATTCCCCCCAACGAGAAGAGAGGAGCACACCCATGACGTTGACCAAGCAACGCAAATCCGTCGTACTGCCGACCATGATGGCCGCCGCGCTGGCGTTGACCGCAGGCAGCCATGCGTTTGCCGCAGACGCCGCCACGGCCAAGCGCGCGCAGCGTATTCTGGTACTCGCTACCGGCGGCACCATCGCCAGCACGGGCGACGCGCGCTCGGCCATCGGCTACAACGCGGGCGGCGTGACCGGCGAGCAACTCACGGCGAGCGTCCCCGGGCTCGACAAGCTGGCGTCGATCAAGGCCGAGCAGATCTCGAACATCGGCTCGCAGGACATGAACAGCAAGGTCTGGTATCAACTGGCCGCGCGCATCAAGCAAGCCTTCGACCGCGATGAAGCCGACGGGATCGTGGTCACCCACGGCACCGACACTATGGAAGAGACCGCCTTCTTCCTCGACAACGTGCTCGCCACCAGCAAACCGGTGGTGCTGGTCGGGTCGATGCGTCCGAGTACCGCCGTGAGTGCCGACGGCCCGGGCAATCTCTACGAAGCCGTGGAAGTCGCCGCCAGCCCGCAGTCGCAGAACCGGGGCGTGCTCGTTGTGATGAACGACACGATTCATGGGCCGCGCTGGGTCACGAAGACCAACACGACGTCCGTGCAGACGTTCCATAACCCGAATGCGGCACCGGTCGGCTATGTCGATCCGGCGTCGATTCGCTATCTGGCGCCGGCGCCTGCGGGCAGGAAGAAGGCACTTGAGGTGCCGAGTGGTGGTCTGCCGCGCGTCGAGATCGTCTATGCCCACGCCGATATGGACGCCGTGCAGATCGACGACGCCGTGCGGCACAACGTGAAGGGAATCGTGCTGGCGGGTGTCGGTGATGGCAATGCGTCTCAGGCGGCACTCGACGCGCTGGAAGCCGCAGCACGCAAGGGCGTCGTGGTCGTGCGTTCGTCGCGCGTCGGCAGTGGCTTCGTCAACCGGAACGTCGAAGTGTCGGACGACAAGACCGGCTTCGTCGTCTCCTACGATCTGAACCCGCAAAAGGCACGTGTGCTCACGCAGTTGCTGATCGGCAACGGCGTGACAGCGGCAGATAAGGTGCAGAAGGCGTTTGATGTGACGTACTGAAGCGGTTGCAGCGTCTGAGGGCAGCGAATGGAAGTTGTTAGTTGCCGTCGGCTGTTGAAGTGAAAAGGGCAGGTTGCCATGATTGGCAGCCTGCCCTTTTTGTTGTCTGCCGGGATGACAGACCCGCGTCACCTCAGTTCCGGGGACTATGCGTGAACTAAGTAAACGGCGGCACACTTCGCCTGTTCTAAAGTGAATCGATGCCTCCCGGCATGGCGCGTGGGAGCGTCCACACGACAGGTGCATGCATGAACACAAACACAAACATACACATACACAAAGCCCTCGCCAAGGTGCCGGAAGTCACGCTCATGTTCTGGGTGGTGAAGATCGCCGCGACGACCTTGGGTGAAACCGGCGGTGACGCGGTTTCCATGTCGATGAATCTTGGCTATCTCGTCGCTACGGCGATATTTGCCGTGGTCTTCGCCGTTTTGGTCTCGGCGCAGATCCGGGCGAAGTCGTTTCATCCGGCGCTGTACTGGGCCACGATCATCGCCACGACAACCGTCGGGACGACGCTCGCTGACTTCGCCGATCGATCGCTGGGCATCGGATACGCCGGCGGGTCAGCGATCCTTCTGGCGCTGCTGCTGGGCTCGCTGTGGGTCTGGTACCGGACGATGGGCTCAGTGTCCGTCAATGCGGTCGATTCGCCGAAGGCAGAAGTCTTCTATTGGGTCACGATCATGTTCTCGCAGACCCTCGGCACGGCGCTTGGCGACTGGACAGCGGACACCGCCGGGCTCGGCTATACCGGCGCGGCCGTCGTCTTCGGCGCGTTGTTGCTGATTCTCGTGGGGATGTATTTCTGGACCCGAACGTCGCGCGTCTTTCTCTTCTGGGCAGCGTTCATTCTGACGCGACCGCTGGGCGCAGTCGTTGGCGACTTTCTGGATAAGCCGATCAGCGCAGGCGGTCTCGCACTGAGCCGGTATTCGGCGTCATTCGCCTTGCTGGCGTTTATTCTGACCAGCTTGCTGCTCGTGCGGCAGCGCGCTGCGGCGAAAGCGCATTAGCGAAGGCTTTGCGGTGCGCAAGTTGGAGACTTGACCGCGCGGACGGCTGCATATTAGTATTTGCGTCGAAAACCTACGTACGAGCGGGTGTAAAAAACGTAGCGCCGCCCGGGCAACTGGGTCCCACCCGGAGTGGGAGTTCTACAGAAATGTAGATAGAGATTCCCGCATGCGACGGCCACCGAAAGGTGGCCGTTGGTCTTTCTGCCATCCCATCACGCGCGAACCGGCTTGCCCTTCTGAACGTTGCGCAGCAATGTTGCTAATGCGATCTTCTTCGCGTGACGTTGCCGCTTGGTCAAACCTTCCTCAAGCACGTAGGCGGATTGAACGCGCAATATGAGGCGCTTGCGCGACTTGTCCCTCTCAACTTCAAAAAACACGGCGTAGAGCAAGGTCTGCCCGCTAGCTTCGTCGACGTGCTCAAGCGTCACGAAATTGGGACGACGGTCATCTGCCAACGTAATGCGGCGTGATTCGAGATTCGTCACAATTTCACGGAGAAACTGTCGTGAGAGGTTGTAGCGCTGTTCACAGAGCACGCGGCGCTCGTGCTCGTCCACGTAAATCTCATGATCCGGAATCATCAGGGATGGACGTGGATCCCACCGGAAGCTTTTGGTGAAACAGTGACAGGAAAAGAGTACGAAGACCGAAACCTCGAGACCTTGGCCCACATCCATCTTGAATGCAAAGGGTGCAAGGTGACTCAGGTCCCAAGTGGCGCCTCGAAACGCAACGGCTCCGAAAGGCTGCGCCGACGCTTGGCCGTGATTCGTGGCCAACGTTTCAACCAACAGCATTCGCTCGTGCTCGTCTTTTGACAGTCGAGCATTCTATTGCCTAGGTTTCCTAATAGTTCTGACCCTATACGCGACCGCCAATCTTCGAAGAGAGTTTCGAATACGCAGACCACTGCTCGAACACCCTTAATTCGCGGGGATTCCGTTCGTGATCTACAAAAAAAAGCCGGTTCGCGAATAGCGTAACCGGCCTTGATCAAACTGAAGTTTCGGAAAATTCGCCCTGATGCTCAGGCTAATACTGACTCGCCAAGTGATGCGTCAGCGCCCATCTCACACATCGTAGGCGTCAAGTCTCGAACATTCACTCCACCGTCACCGACTTCGCCAGATTGCGTGGCTTATCGACGTCGGTACCGCGTGCGCACGCGGTGTGATACGCGAGCAGTTGCAGCGGCACAGTGTGCAGAATCGGCGAAAGCTGGCCGTAGTGCTCCGGCATGCGGATCACGTGGATGCCCTCGGCATTTGAGATTTGCGTGTCTGAATCGGCAAACACGTACAACTGGCCGCCACGCGCACGCACTTCCTGCATGTTCGACTTGAGCTTCTCGACCAGCGCGTCGTGCGGTGCCACCGTGACCACCGGCATCTGATCCGTCACCAGTGCCAGCGGGCCGTGCTTCAACTCGCCAGCCGGGTACGCTTCCGCGTGGATGTACGAGATTTCCTTGAGCTTGAGCGCACCTTCCAAAGCAATCGGATAGTGCAGGCCACGGCCCAGGAACAGCGCATTCTCGCGACGGGCAAAATCTTCGGCCCACGCAATGATCTGCGGCTCCAGCGCCAGCACGCTATGCAGCGCCGCCGGCAAGTGGCGCAGTTGCGTCAGATACTCGGCTTCTTGCGCTTCCGTCAGACGGCCGCGCAGCTTGGCAATCGTCAACGTGAGCAGGAACAGTGCCGTCAACTGCGTCGTGAACGCCTTGGTCGACGCCACACCAATCTCGGTGCCCGCGCGCGTGAGGTAATGCAACGCCGTCTGGCGCACCATCGCGCTCGTCCCCACGTTGCAGATCGCGAGCGTGTTCGTCATGCCCAGCGACTGCGCGTGTTGCAGCGCCGCCATCGTGTCAGCCGTCTCGCCCGACTGCGAGATGGTGACCACCAGCGTCTTCGGATTCGGCACGCTGTCGCGGTAGCGATATTCGCTCGCCACTTCGACCTGCGTCGGAATCTGTGCCAGCGACTCCAGCCAGTACTTGGCCGTCATGCCCGAGTAATAGCTCGTGCCGCACGCGAGAATCAGAATCGAGTCGACGTTGCGCAACACTTCCTCGGCCTTCTCGCCGAACAGCGTCGGCGAGATGCCCTCCACACCTTCCATCGTGTCGCCGATGGCGCGCGGCTGCTCGAAGATTTCCTTCTGCATGTAGTGCCGGTACGGGCCCAACTCCACCGCACCCGAATACGCCTGCACCGTGCGAACTTCACGCTCGACAGCGACGTCGTTGCGGTCGACGATCTTCACGCCGTCCAGCGTGAGCTCGACCACATCGCCCTCTTCCAGATAAATGAACTGGTCCGTCGTGCCAGCCAGTGCCAAGGCATCGGACGCGAGGAAGTTTTCCCCATCGCCCACCCCCACCACCAGCGGCGAACCGGCGCGCGTGCCAATGACGCGATGCGGTTCCTGCTTGCGGAATACAGCGATGGCATATGCGCCATGCAAGCGGCGCTTTGCCAACCGTACGGCGTGATACAGATCGCCCGCCGCACCGTTCGTCAGCAAATGATGGATCAGATGGGCAATCACTTCCGTATCGGTTTGCGACACGAACTCGTAACCCAGACCGCGCAACTCGTCACGCAGGCTTTCGTGGTTCTCGATGATGCCGTTGTGCACCAACGCGACTTCGTCGCGCGAGAAGATCGGATGCGCATTGTTCGTGACCGGCGCACCATGCGTTGCCCAACGGGTATGCGCAATACCGATCTCGCCCGACAGGTGCGTCTGGTTGACCTGCGCTTCGAGATCGGCCACGCGCGACACGCTGCGTGCACGCTGCGGCACGCCATCATGCAAGACCGCCACGCCGCAGGAGTCATAGCCGCGATACTCAAGACGACGCAGCCCCTCGACCAGCACCGGTACTACATTACGTCGCGCTACCGCGCCGACAATGCCGCACATATTCGCTTTCCTTACGCCAGAATTCCTGGCCCATTCAATTCGTATGATTCACCGCCGTGCGCGACTGCCTCATGCGCCAGCACATGACTGCCGATTTTACTGCTTCTGCTTGCGCGGACGGACGTAGCCGTCTTTCGCCACCTGCGTCTTGCCGTTGAGCACCAGCGCATTCTCGGGCGTGTCTTTCCACACCGTCGTCCCTGCCGCAATGGTCGTGCCGCGACGCACCGTCACGGGTGCCACCAGTTGCGAGTCGGAACCGATGAAGACGTCGTCCTCGATCACCGTGCGATGCTTGTTCGCCCCGTCGTAATTGCAAGTGATGGTGCCCGCGCCGATATTCACGCGCGCGCCGACGGTCGAATCGCCCACATAAGCCAGATGATTCGCCTTGGAACCCTTGGCAAGAGTGGCATTCTTCACTTCCACAAAGTTGCCGATATGCACGTCGTCGGCAAGTTCGGCCCCCGGGCGCAGACGGGCATACGGCCCAATGTGCGCGTCGGCGCCCACCACGGCGCCGTCGAGATGGCTGAACGCCTCAATGCTGGTGCCAGCGCCGATCGTGGTATCGCGAATCACGCAGTTCGGGCCGATCGTCGCCCCGTCACCGATCACGACCTTGCCTTCGAACACACAGTTCACGTCGATCGACACGTCAGTACCGCACTCGATCTCGCCGCGCAGATCGAATCGGTTCGGATCGATGAGCGTGACCCCCGCCGCCAGCAAGGCCGCCGCCGCGTTGCGTTGATAGTCGCGCTCCAGTTCTGCGAGCTGCGCCTTGTCGTTCACGCCATTGGGTTCCCACGCGAACGTGGGCTGCGTGGTCACCACCGGCACGCCATCGGCCACCGCGCAGGCGATGACGTCGGTCAGGTAGTACTCGCCTTGGGCGTTCTGGTTCTTCAAGCCGGCCAGCCAGCCCTTCAGATGGCGCGTTGGTGCGACGAGAATGCCGGTGTTGATCTCACGAATGGCACGCTCCGCATCGTTAGCGTCCTTCTGCTCGACGATGCGAAGTACATTGCCTGCGGCATCGCGCACGATTCGGCCGTAGCCGGTCGGATTATCCAGATCGACCGTCAGCACGCCGAGCTTGTCGCTGCCGGCCGCATCGAGCAGGCCCTGCAAGGTCTCGGTACGCGTCAACGGTACGTCGCCATAGAGCACCAGCGTCGGCACCGATTCGTCGAGCAACGTCACCGCCTGTTGCACGGCGTGGCCGGTGCCCAGTTGTTGAGCTTGCTCGGCAAAACTCACGTCGTCGGCAGCCACAGCGTCACGCACGGCTTCGCCACCATGGCCGATCACGACAATCAGTTTGCCCGGCGAAAGCGTGCGCGCCGTCGCGATCACATGCGAGAGCAGCGGACGGCCCGCCAGCGGTTGCAGTACCTTGGGGAGCCTGGAGCGCATGCGCTTACCCATGCCGGCCGCGAGAATCACAATATTCATGGCGAGGTGACGACTCGAAAAGGAGAAGGTCTTCCGTGGAATTCTTATCGTGCGCATCGCAAAACGCCATGCGCACGGTGAGTTAGCTTATTTACCGATTCAGTGGATCAGCCGAGCGGATCAGACAGTTAGTCGTCGAACTGGGCGATGCGAATGATGCCGGCGTCGTTTTCGTCGCCGCACGGCACTTCATCGAATGCCGTATCGCCGAGCGGATCGGGCTGGCCCGTCGCGCGCAGATTCTTGAAGTCGTGAATGCCCGCGTCCATCAGATGCGACGGAATCACGTTCGAGAGTGAGCTGAAAATCGACTTGATGCGGCCCGGATGCTGCTTTTCCCATTGGCGAATCAGCGCCTTCATCTCGCCACGCTTCAGGTTCGGCTGGCTGCCGCACAGCGTGCACGGAATGATCGGGAACTGCTTGTACTCGGCGTAACGCTCCAGATCCGACTCACGCACGTACGCGAGCGGGCGGATCACCACGTTCTTGCCGTCATCCGATTGCAGCTTGGGCGGCATGCCCTTGAGCTTGCCACCGTAGAACATGTTCAGGAACAGCGTCTCGATGATGTCGTCGCGATGATGGCCCAGCGCAATCTTGGTCGCGCCGAGTTCGCCCGCCACGCGGTACAAAATGCCCCGGCGCAGACGCGAACACAGCGAACACGTGGTCTTGCCCTCGGGCACCACGCGCTTGACGATGGAGTATGTGTCCTGATTCTCGATATGGAAATCCACGCCGATGGCGCGGAAATAATCGGGCAGCACATGCTCAGGGAAACCCGGCTGCTTCTGATCGAGATTCACCGCAACGATGGAGAAGTCGATCGGCGCACGCTCGCGCAGCTTGAGCAGAATGTCGAGCATGGCGTAGCTGTCCTTGCCGCCAGACATGCACACCATCACGCGATCGCCCTGCTCGATCATGTTGTAGTCGCCGATGGCCTGCCCCGTCAGACGGAACAACCGCTTCTCGAGCTTGTTGTTCTCGAACGCGAGCTTCTGGGCCTTCTTGACGCTATCAACGGCAACATTACCGGTCGCGGCCGAGGTGGCACCGGTCTCGGAAATCACGGCACTCATCTCAGGCACCCTTCATCTTGAACACCTCGATGCCCACCGAGTGGCAATCGGGGTAGACATCGGGCTTCTCGGTCGACACGCCCACAGCGCGCACGCGCGGGTGCGCCAGCAGTGCCTCCGCCACGTCGTCGCAAAGGGTTTCCTGCAAGTGGATGTGGCCTTGTCCCACGCGCTTGGCGATGGTCTCGCGCATGAAGTCGTAATCGACCACTTCGTCGAGCTTGTCGGCCACGGGCGTGCTGTCAGAGAGCGGCACGAACAACTGCACGTTGATCAGCACGCGCTGCTCGCCACGCTTCTCGTGGTCGTGAACGCCGATGTTGATGAACACTTCATAGTCGCGCAGGAACATGCGACGGCAGTCCATCAGGCGAGGGTGGGAAAGAGCGCTATGCATTTTGAAAACTCGTAATGACAATCAACGAGACCGGTCGGCGTCGGCCGGCTCGGTCAGAAATTTTACGTCCCGCGACGAGGCGGCAAGATGCTGGCCGCCATCGACATACAGTACGGTGCCAGTTACCGCCGGTGCGTCGGCCAGATACGCCACCGCCTGTGCGATGTCTTCCGGTGTCGACGATGCGCCCAACGGTGTGGCGGCATGCGCAGCGGCAAAGCCCGCCGGGGTCTGGTCAACGGACAGCAGCGTGACGCCCGGCGCCACACCCACCACCCGAAGGCGGGGCGCAAACGCCTGCGCCAGCAACGTGGTGGCGACGTCGAGCGCCGCCTTCGACAACGTGTACGACAGGTAATCGGGGTTCGGATTCGCCAGCTTCTGGTCGAGCAGGTTGACGATCACGCCGCGTCCCGTCTCGCCCAATGCCGCGTACATCTCGCGCGCCAGCACCAGCGGCGCCCCCACGTTCACGCGCATGTGGCGCTCAAGGGCGTTATAGCCGAAATCTGCGGCGCCATCGTACTCGAAGCGCGAGGCGTTATTGACCAGGCAGCTTGGGACACCCAGCGCCTCGGTACAACGGGCGATGAGGCCCGCCGTGGCGGACTCGTCGGCCAGCGACGCCTGCAACGCTACCGCACGACGGCCCAGCGCTTCGATGGCGGTGACCGTTTCAAGCGCCTCGTCGTGCGAGCGCTCGTAATGCACCGCCACGTCCCACCCCATACCGGCGAGCCGCAGCGCAATCGCGCGGCCGATGCGGCGCGCGCCGCCGGTGACGAGCGCTACGCGCGGCACGGCAGGCGTGCGGGCGTTGGCGTCGCTGGCGGCGGGCGTGGAGCGTGGCGTGGGTGCAACGGTCATGCGTCGGTTTCCTGTCAGGGGGCCGGGAAATCAGGGTTATTCGGGCGCGTTCGGGGCAAACCGCAGGCCCCCCATGTTCGGCGGCACCCGGCAAGGCACCTTGTCCGGCAATGGTTCCGGGCGTTCCACGAAACGGGCGAACGGCGAGCAAACCGGCTGCAAATCGACTGTTTACGGGGTCTCGCGCCAGATGACAACGCGCGGCAGATAGTCTGCGCCGACTCCGTTACAATGCCGGCATGAATCAGGCCGCACCGAAACCCCATAGTTTACCCGTTCCAGAGGCTGACGCGCTCGAACACTCGCGCCGCCTCACGGCCCATCTCGCCGACGCGATCGACGCGGCGGGCGGCTGGCTGCCGTTCGATCGCTTCATGGAACTGGCCCTGTACGCCCCCGGACTCGGCTATTACGCCGCCGGTGCTGCCAAATTCGGACGTCTGGCCGCCGACGGCAGCGACTTCGTCACCGCCCCCGAACTCACGCCGTTCTTCGCCGGTACGCTCGCCCGTCAGATCGGCGAAATCGTCGAACAGACGGGCGATGCCGAGGTGCTGGAGTTCGGCGCGGGCTCGGGACGCCTCGCGGCCGATCTGCTGCTCGCGCTCGACGCACAAGGCACGCCCTGCGAGCGCTACTCGATCATGGAGCTCTCAGGTGAGCTCCGAGCCCGCCAGCGCGCCACGATCGAGCGGCTTGCCCCGCATCTGCTCGACAAGGTGACCTGGCTCGACTATCTGCCGGACGCCTTCCACGGCGTGATGCTCGGCAACGAAGTGCTCGACGCCATGCCCGTACGCCTGTGGGCGCGCCGCCCGGATGCCAGCGGCCAGCCCGTCTGGTTCGAGCGCGGCGTCACGATGACGGCTGACGGCTTTGCGTGGGAAGAACGTCTGCATGACGGCCCGGTGCCCGAGGCGCTGGCCGCGCTCGACGACCTGCCGCCCACGCAGGAATACCTGACGGAAACACACGAAGCCGCTTCGGCCTTTGTCCGTAGCGTGGCGCCGTTGCTTGCCCGTGGTGTGCTGCTGCTCATCGATTACGGCTTCCCGGCGCGCGAGTATTACCATCCGCAGCGCGCGCAAGGCACGCTGATGTGCCACTACCGCCACCACGCGCACGACGATCCGTTCTATTACCCCGGTTTGCAGGACATCACCGCGCACGTGGAATTCTCGGGCATCGCCGATGCAGGCGTAGAAGCCGGCCTCGACCTGCTGGGCTTCACGTCGCAGGCACGATTCCTGATGAATGCCGGCATCGTCGATCTGATGAGTGCGCTCGATCCGACCGACCCGGCGACGTTCCTGCCCGCGGCCAACGCCGCCCAGAAACTCCTGTCGGAAGCGGAAATGGGCGAGCTCTTCAAGGTGATCGCCTTCGGACGTGGCATGGACGAGTGGGCCGGGCTCATCGGCTTTGCCACCAGCGACCGCAGTCACGCCCTCTGACCGCATTTCTCACCTGACAAGGCACCGCCGATGTTTCGCTGGATGTTCACGATCTTCATCGCGGTCTGCATCCTCTCGGCAGCCTCGCCCTGGCTGTCGAAGCTCGGCATCGGCCGCCTGCCGGGCGACTTGCGGTTCCGCTGGCGCGACCGGGAGATGGTCTTCCCGTTCGCCTCGACCGTGGTGCTCTCGCTCGTCTTCAATCTGCTGATTCGCCTGCTTTGATCGTCGGCAACGGCTGCAACACGTGTTGCAGCCGCATCTGACCGGCGTCCTGCTCTCTTTCTGAATCCTCGTAATGCCCCCGGTGTATCAGGCTGCGTACGCCTGCATGTGCCGGGCGGCGTACGTTCGCGTCCGTCCACGCCCCGCTTAACCCATTCCATCTAGGGTTAACAATCATTTGATCATTTGTTGCAAAAAAATTACCATGAAACAAATGATTCAGTCGTGAATCACGGTGAGACCTTTTCAGGAGCAGGGCATGATCAAGATGCAGACCAAGGTGCGATTGACCGGGGCGATGCTGGGCGTGGCGATGGCGATCGGTACCGCGTCGGGCGCAGCACAAGCGCAAAGCACATCGGAGACGCTGCAAAAGATCGAGACCAGCGGGGTGATTTCGATCGGCCATCGTGAGTCGTCGATTCCGTTCTCGTATTACGACAACAATCACAACGTCATCGGTTACTCGCAGGACCTCTGCAACAAAGTCGTCGACGCAGTGAAGGCCAAGCTCAAGAAGCCCGATCTGCAAGTGCGCTTCATTCCCGTGACGTCGCAGAACCGCATTGCGCTGGTGCAGAACGGCACGGTCGACATCGAGTGCGGCGTGACGACCAACTTGAAAGCACGTCAGGCACAGGTCAACTTCTCGGACACGTTCTTCGTGGCCGGTACGCGCCTGCTGGTGAACAAGAACTCGGGCGTCAAAGACTTCCCGGATCTCGCCGGCAAGGCTGTCGTGACCAACGCTGGCACGACGTCGGAGCGCATCCTCAACAAGATGAACAACGACAAGAAGATGAACATGAGCGTGATCGCGGGCAAGGATTACGGCGAGTCGTTCATCATGCTGCAAGGCGGTCGCGTTCAGGGCTTCATGATGGACGACGTGCTGCTCGCAGGCGCCCGCACCATGGGCCGCAACCCCGACGACTGGGTCGTGACCGGCACGCCGCAGTCGTTCGAAGCGTACGGCTTCATGATGAAACACGGCGACACGGTGTTCAAAAAGCTGGTGGACGACACGCTCTCGGGCGTGATGAAGAGCGGCGAGATCAACGCGATGTACAAGAAGTGGTTCGAATCGCCGGTGCCGCCGAAGAACATCAACTTCAATTTCCCGATGAGCGAACAGCTCAAGCAGCTCTACGCGAACCCGAACGATCAGGCGTTCGAGTAAGCACAACAGGGGATGTTGTCGACGGTTGTGGATTGAGTGAAACGCTGAAATCCACCACTTGAGTAGCAAAGCGAGCGAGAGGAGGAAGCCGCCATCATGGCGGCTTCTTCTTTTCCCCCGACGCTCATGCACCCGTCATCCCACTGGTCACGCACCAGAAGCTACTCCGTCCCGGCCGCCGCTACAGACGCGTTGAATGTCGCGACGAACGGCGCTACGACTTCCCCCACAGGTGTGCCGATCACCGCGATTCGCGCGATGAGAAACGTCGATGCCGCGAATTCAATGCGATATTCGCTGCCCCGGACACTGCGCGGTTACTACCGTTTCTCTGTCGCCTTCCTCTCGGCCCAGAAGCAGTGCCCGAGCATGGCGCAGGCCGACGCGAAATTCCTCCCCACGCTAGTCGAGTCCGAGGCGGCCCATCAGCCCGGTATGCGGTTATCGCAGCACCGCTCCCCCGACGATCTGGTGGCGTACCTTTTGCAACAATGCCGATTGCCAGCGGCGCAGGGCCGCGAGCAGGGAATCGTCAACATGGGGCCCGACGGCATCCATTTCGCGGCGTTCGATCTGGCCATTCGTGACGGCCAGCCGTCCGTGATTCTCATCGAGTCAGGTTCGATGAACGATGAGGGCGGTTCACGACTGGCCTTCCGGTTGTGTAACGAGATGACACGGCACGCGCCCACCGGAAAGCACTGGCCTGATCGCGCGCTGTTGATCCTTGAAACCCGAATGCAACAGAGTTCGGTGGACTGCGGCATGTTCAGTCTCATGACCTGCAAAACGATGTTCAAGGAAGCGAGCCTGTTCGAATCGCTTCACACGCGCTTGCGTACCGGAGCGTTCGACGATGCGGCGTTTCACCACTTCCCCTTCGAGAAGACCGATACATTGCTCCCGCCGTCGATCATGCGGCACACGCAGTCAAAACGACGGCTCGCCGGCTACGCGCAGCGACATCACGGCGGTGAGGAGGCGGAGGATGCAGAGATACGGAGACTCGTCCGTCGTCAAAAAGGGCTAACCTTCGATCGCGAGAATCGAAGCTACAGCGTCTCGATTGAATTCGAACGGATCAAAGCCGCAGGGCGGGCGTTACCGCCCCCGCTGGCGTCATCGGAAATGCTGGAAGATACGTTCTTGCAGCGTTTGTGACGATCAGGCGTCCTGCGCAGCCCCAAGGCCCGCGGCTTCAACCGCTTCGATTCGCGCGGCCTGCACCGCGTCGCGAATCTTCCCCGGATTGTCGGTGAACTGACTGGCTACGGCCCCCGCATCGACAGACCGAGCGGCCGCCAGCGCCGCCATCAGACGATCTCGCTGCGCATACGGTGCATTCGGAAAATCCCCCCCCCGACCGCGGGCATCCGCCTCGCAAGCTTGCAGAATCTCGACAAAGCGCTCGGGTTTTCGCAGCGCGTCGCAGCGCTCAAGCAAACGCACCAGCGCGGACGCCCCGAACTTTCCACTCGCATGAATGTTGCCGTGCTCGCGCGCAACCACCTGAGCGAGTTCGCGGCACTCGACCGGCACCCTCAAGCGGGCGCACAACGGACCCAGCAGATCGACGCTGCGGCCTTCGTGTCCGATGTGACGCGGCAGCACGTCGTCCGGCGTGGTGCCCTTGCCGAGATCGTGCGTGAGCGCGGCAAACCGCACCGGCAGTGAGTATCCCTGCGCCGCAGCGAAGTCGAGCACCATCATCACGTGCACGCCGGTATCGACTTCGGGGTGATAGTCGGCGCGTTGCGGCACGCCCCACAGTTGGGCTAGCTCAGGCAGGATGCGCGCCAGCGCCCCTGACTCGCGCAAGACATCGAACATGCGCGACGGCCGGTTTTCCATCAGTCCGCGAGACAGCTCCTGCCAGACCCGCTCGGCCACCAACGCATCGACCTCTCCGTTGGCGGTCATCTCGCGCATCAGGTCGAGGGTTTCGCCTGCCACCGAGAAGTCGGTGAATCGCGCCGCAAAGCGGGCGCAACGCAGAATCCGGACTGGGTCTTCCGCAAACGCCACACCAACGTGACGAAACAGCCGCGCTTTCAGATCGCGCTCGCCACCGTACGGATCGACCAGCGTGTCCGACAGACTGTCGTCGGGCAACACCTCGCGCGCCATCGCGTTGATCGTGAAGTCGCGACGGATCAAGTCTTCTTCGAGCGTGACTTCCGGGGCGAAGTAGAACGAGAAGCCGTGATAGCCGCGTGCGGTTTTCCGTTCGGTGCGCGCGAGTGCGTACTCGGCGCGCGTCTTCGGATGGAGGAAAACTGGAAAGTCGCGGCCGACCGGTTTGTATCCCAGCTGAACCATTTCCTCCGGCGTGGCGCCCACCACGACGTAATCGCGGTCTTTGACCGGCAGACCCAACATGGCGTCGCGAATGGCGCCGCCGACTGCGTAAATCTTCATGGACGCACTTCGTAATAGTCGACGCGGATCGTCTCGGCCTTGGCCGCCGCCACCCATGCCTGCACGGCGGGAACTTCGCGAATGCGTTCGGCGTAGGCCTGAGCCACTGCCGAGAGCGCCGGTTCGAACGTCGCGAAGCGCATCACCACCGGCGCGTAGAACGCGTCGGCAATGGTGAATTCACCGAACAGGAACGGGCCGCCATGGCGGGCGAGACAGTCTTCCCAGATCGCCTCGACGCGACGAATGTCGGCGAGCGCCTCAGGCGTTGCCGCCGCCCCCGGCCAATGCGCGCCAATGTTCATGAACATGCTGCTGCGCAGACCGCCAAAGCCGCTGTGCATCTCGGCGCAGACACTACGCGCGTGGGCGCGGGCTTCGCGCGACGACGGCCACAGCGGCACATGCGGATAGCTCTCCGCGAGGTACTCGCAAATGGCCAGCGAATCCCACACGGTAATACCGTTGTCGATAAGACACGGCACCTTGCCGGTCGGCGAGTAGCGCAGAATCTGTTCGCGCGAGTCAGGCTGCGCGAGCCAGACGTTGCACTCTTCGAACGCGATACCGAAGTGCTTGAGCAGAACCCAGGGCCGCATCGACCACGAGGAATATCGCTTGTTGGCGACGATCAGTTGCATGAGAACTTTCCTTGCGCGCGCACGATGCGCACGCGATAGCGGGAATCAAAGAGGAAATCGCGAGGGTGCCGGTGAACCCGTGGCCCAATCAACCGATCGGCCGATCAGCGCCCGGCGTAGCGCCGGTAATCCGACAGCCGCCGCTCCCAGTTGTCGCCGTCGAGATAGTCGACAGCGATCTCCAGACCGTTGGGCGTGAGGTTGAGTTCGGGCGCCAGCGGGCCGGTCATGACGTTATCGACTCGCATCGAATCGAGATTGTCGCGCGTGATGATCGGGTCACCCGGCAGCTTCTCGAAGAACGCGGCCTGCAACCGGGCGGCGCCATCGGTGAGCGGCAGAATCGGCCGTTCGCAGCCACACACGGCACCGGCAAAGCGCACCAGTTCTTCCAGCGTGTACACCTGCGGCCCACCCAGCTCGTAGGTCTTGCCGAACGTGGCGTCGTTGTCGAGCGCCGCCACAAACGCCTGTGCCACGTCGATCACATAGATCGGCTGAAAGCGCGCTTTGGCACTGGCGAGCGGCACCACCGGCAAGCGGCGCTGCAAACGGGCAAATGTATTGAGGAAATTGTCACCGGGGCCGAAGACGACCGAGGGCCGGAAGATCGTGACCGGGATGCCGGTCTCGCGAATCGCCTTCTCGCCATCGCCCTTCGAGCGCTGGTACATGCTCGGGCCGTCGGCGTCGGCGCCAAGGGCGCTCATGTGCAGCAAGCGGTCGATGCCGCGATCGCTGCATGCCTGCGCGATCTTGCGTGGCAGTTCCACATGCGCCCGGGCGAAGGCTTTGCCGTAGGGCGTGCCGCGGTCGCTGTGGAGCACACCGACAAGATTGATCACAGCGTCGCTGCCGGCAATCACACGCTCAAGGGCACGCGGATCGTGCACATCGCATTCGACGAGTTCCACGCCCGGCAATACGCCGAGCGCCTTGGCGGCCTCGACGCGGCGTGTCGGCAGGCGCACCGCATGCCCTGACGACACCAATCGGGCGACCAGATGGCCACCGATGAAGCCGGTGCCACCGACGACACAAACGTTATAGCGCATGCGTCACCTCCGAGTCATGACCTTGGGCGCGCGGCCCGCGCCCCCGATCCGTCACTGGGGCAGGATTACGCCGAGCCGCTCCTTGAGCGATTGCGGGCGCCCCGTAATCAGGGCCGAGTAGTAATTGGTGTTCGACAGCACATTCTCGACGTAAGCCCGCGTTTCGTTGAACGGGATCGTCTCGGCGAAGATCGCCCCTTCCACCGGCCGATCGAGCGTGGAGCGCCACGTGCGCGGGCGTCCCGGGCCGGCGTTGTAGCCGGCCGATGCCAGCACGGCCGAGCCGTCGAACTGGTTGTAGATCGACGACAGATAGCTTGTGCCCAGACGAATGTTGACATTGATGTCGTGCATCATGCCCGGCTCGTAGTCCATGCCGATCTTCTTGGCGACCATCTTCGCCGTGGCCGGCATGATCTGCATCAGACCACCGGCGCCCGCCGACGAGCGCGCATCGATGATGAAGCGCGATTCCTGACGGATCAGGCCGTAGGCCCATGCCTCATCCAGATCGACTGCCGCGGCATTACGCTCCAGTACATCGCGGAACGGCATCAGATAGCGCAGCGTGAAGTCGTGCTCGACCTTCGTACGGTCGGCGGTGTTGACCGTGCGATCGAATAGCTCAATGTTCTTGGCGTACTGGGCGGCGGCGAGCAGTTGCCGATCCGTCATGTTGCGCAGTTCCCAGTTCCACTCGCGATTGCCTTCGAAACGCAACCCCATCGCATAGAACTTGGCCGCGCGCTGGAAGCCCGCGTTCGTGCGGTTGGCATCCACCTCGGCTTGCGTCACGGTGGTGCGCGGCGGCACCTGCGTCTTGTTGCCCAGTTCTTCGTTTGCCAACTGGCCGTAGAAATTCGGCTGCATCGCGATCTTCTGGAACTGCGCGCGCGCCGCATCGCCCTGCCCCGCTTCGCGCAACGCACGGCCGTACCAGTACGTCCACACGCCATCGTCGCGCAGCGAGGCCGGCATCACTTCGATGCCCGTACGCACGAGATTCCAGTCACCGGCGCGCAACGCCGCGCGAATCTTCCATTCCTGTGCGGTGTTCGAGAGTTTGGCCGTCCCGGCCTGACGATACCAACTGATCGCCATCGGGTTCTGCGACAGCGCACCACGCATGCCGATGGCGCCCCAACCGATCGCGCGCTCATCCTGCGACAAGCTGCCCGCCACGCTCGCAAAGCTGCTTGCGGCGAGCCCGGCATCGGAGCGGGCCATGCGCACGGTCGCCAGCAGGGCGAGTTGACGCGATTGCTCGGAACCATCCACGCCACGGGCGAGGATCTGTGTCGGACGGGTAGCCGCCATATCCAGCAGGCTGTCGTCCGGGCGCACAGCGCCAAGTGCGTCGGCGATCTGCTTGCCGAGCGAGGTGTAGTTCTCCTCGTAGGCCAGACGAATCTGATGCCAGACTTCCTTGCGCGGTAACTGCCCGTTCGCCGCCAGCGTGTTGATCATGTCGATGCAACCTTCGCCGTAGTACTTCGGCGAGGTCAGCAGATCAGTCGCCGCCTGCGTCACGTTCTCGCCACGGGCGGCGCGCGACATCAGCGCATAGCACTTGACCTGCGTGTCGTCGTCGAGCGCGAATTTCGGATATTCCGCGTCGAACGTCTGCCAGTCATGGCGTTTGCCCAACACCAGCAGCCAGTCGTTGCGCATGCGGTCGGCAATCGCCTGACCGTCATACGTACGCAAGAAGGCGCGGATATCGTCGTCCGGGGTATCGAGCAGCGCCTTGCCCGAACGATCGAACATGCGCGGCTTGATCTGGAAGTATTGGACATACGACGGCACGTCGTAGTCGGAGAGCATCGCCGCGAGCGCCGTGGCGCGCGGTGCATCGTTGTTGCGGGCGGCCTCGCGCAGCGCTGTGAAGATGTCGTCGGGCGAGCGCTGCGAGAGCGCGTCGGCCGAAGTGGCGGAAGGTGCCGAGCGGCTCGCAGCCGGTTGCGCCTTGGGGCGGCCGGTCGCTTGCGTGGTGCTGCACGCAACAAGCGCAGCGGCGCTCAGGGCAAGCGCGGCAGCGCGATATACTCGGGACAATCGTTCGGACATCTTCGGGGGAGCGTCGGGTAAAAAGTGGATTCAAGCATAGCACGGGACATCGCCCAAACGGCGGCCGACGCCCACCAGAAAAGGGAGCTACGCCGTTCGCTGCTGGCCACGCGCGAGGCGCTCGCCGGGCGCGACACGCTCGATGCCGCCCTTGCCCGCCGGCTCACCGCCGAAATCGCACGGCGCGCGCCGCGCTGCATCGGTTTCTACTGGCCGATTCAGAGCGAATTCGACGCGCGGGGCGTCGTCGGCGCATGGCTTGGCGAATTGGCCTCGGCGCCAGACTCAGCAGACGCGGCAGATTCGGCTGCGGCATCTCTCCCCCGCCTTGCCGCTCTGCCCGTTGTCACCGCCCCGGCCACGCCGCTCGTCTTCCATCGCTGGACACCCGACACCCCCATGATCGAAGGCCGCTACCGGATTCCCGTGCCGCAGGACACCGAAGTGCTGGTGCCCGACCTGCTGCTCGTGCCCTGCGTCGGTTTCACGCGCGATGGCCTGCGCCTCGGCTACGGCGGCGGCTTCTACGACCGCACCCTGCACGCCCTCTCCCCTCGGCCGCAGACGCTCGGCATTGCCTACGACGCGCTCGAAATCGCCAGCCTCGTCGCCGAAGCCCATGACCTCGCGCTCGACGCCATCGTGACCGAAACGGCCACCTACAACGCCACGGGCGCTCGCGCTACCTCCGATACCTCCGACCGCCCACACGGCACCACCCGCTAATTCATGACGACGCTCAAGATTCTGCCGCTCGGCGACAGCGCCCTCGTTTGCGAACCCGGCACGGCGCCCAGTCTGGGCGCCCAACGCCGCGTCTGGCACGTGGCTGCGCTGGCGCGCGATTGGCCCGACGTGCGCGAAGTCGTGCCGGGCATGAACAACCTGACGCTGCTGTTCGACCCGCTCGCCACCGATCAGGAAGCGCTTGGCGAGCGCCTGCGCGACGCATGGCAGACCCAGCCGCCGGTGGGCGAAGTCGGCCGCGACATCGAGATTCCCGTGCATTACGGCGGCGAACACGGCCCCGATTTGCACGACGTCGCCAAGCACGCTCGCCTGCAACCGAAAACCGTCGTACAACGCCATACCGCTCCCGAATACGTCGTGTATTTCCTCGGCTTTCAACCGGGCTTCCCTTATCTGGGCGGTCTCGACGAATCGATTGCCACGCCGCGTCGTGCCGAACCCCGGTTGGCAGTGCCCGCCGGGTCGGTCGGCATCGGCGGGAGCCAGACCGGCGTCTATCCACTTACGTCGCCCGGCGGCTGGCAGATCATCGGCCATACCACCAGCGCCCTGTTCGACCCCGCCGCGAACCCGCCTGCCCTGTTGGCACCGGGCGATCGCGTGCGCTTCACTATCGCGAGCCTCGACCTGTGATCGAAATCCTGCGTGCCGGCCTGCTTACCACGGTTCAGGATCTGGGCCGTACCGGACAGCGTGAATTCGGTGTCGCCAGCGGTGGCGCCATCGACCCGCTCGCCTGCATCGTCGCCAACCGCCTCGCCGGCAACGAACTGAACGCCGCCACCCTCGAAATCACGATGGGCACCTGTGCGCTGCGCTTCTCGTCGGCCGCACTCGTTGCCCTCACCGGTGCCGACTGCCATGCCGATCTCGACGGCGTACCCGTCTGGTCGTGGTGGCGTTTTCCCGTTGCGCGCGGACAGACGCTCACGTTGCGCCCCTCGCGCTTCGGCATGCGTACTTACCTCGCCGTGGCCGGTGGCATCGACGTGCCGGTGGCGCTCGGTTCACGCAGTACGGATCTGGCCGCCGGTTTTGGTGGCCATGAAGGCCGCGCGTTGCGTGACGGCGATCGCCTCAGTATCGGCAAAATCCCCACGGGCGCCGACACCCGCAAGGCCGGTCCGTTGGGCGTGCGTCCACCGCTGTGGCTGTCCGACCCGCTCGCGCATCGTGTGCGCGTGCTGCCGGGCCCCGAGTACGACGACTTCACGGCTGCCACGCACAAGACGTTCTGGGAGAACCCATGGCAAGTCACGCCCAACAGCAATCGCATGGGCTACCGGCTTGCCGGACCGGAAGCGCTTTCGCGCAAGAAGAACCGCGCGAATGACCTGCCCTCGCACGGGGTGTTGCCCGGCGTGATTCAGGTACCGCCGTCGGGGCAACCAATCATTCTGCTGGCCGACGCGCAGACCACCGGGGGATATCCCAAAATCGGCACCGTCATCAGCGCCGACCTTTGGCGGTTGGGGCAAGCCCGGCTGGGCAGCACCCTATATTTCTCGGAGTGCACGCAAGCCGAGGCACGTGAAGCGTGGCGCGAACAATTACGTTACTTTGCGCAAATCGAGCGCGCCCTTGCGTGGCATGATCGCGGCATTCTCGACACCCCGCGCCGGCCGGCCATCACGCGTAAGCGCTGACGCCAACCCCGCATTCCCGCATCCCCGCAGGAGAACCCCACAATGAAAATCGACCTCAACGTCGACCTTGGCGAAGGTTGCGATTACGACGAACCGTTGCTTGCCCTTGTCAGTTCGGCGAACGTTGCCTGCGGCTGGCACGCAGGCGACGCCGGCACCATGCAGCAGGTGGTGCGCTGGGCGCTCGCCAATGGTGTCGCCATCGGCGCGCACCCGAGCTTTCCCGATCGCGAGAACTTCGGCCGCACCGAAATGCAATTGCCGCTCGATGAAATTCGCGCAGGCATGCTGTACCAAATTGGCGCCCTCGCGGCGATGGTGCGCGCACAAGGCGGCTGGCTCTCGCATGTGAAGCCGCACGGTGCGCTCTATAACCAAGCCGCACGCGACCCCGCGCTCGCAGAGACGATCGTCGAGGCGATTCGCGCGTTCGACACCGATTTGGCAGTGTTCGGGCTGGCTGGGGGCCAACTGGTCAAAGCCGCCAGCGCCGCCGGCATGCATGCCGTGGAAGAAGTCTTCGCCGACCGGGGCTACAACGCCGATGGCTCGCTCGTCAAACGCGGCACGCCCGGGGCCTTGATCGAACGCGAAGAGGATGCGCTGGCACAAACGCTGATGATGGTGCGCGATCAACGCGTACGTGCCATCGACGGCACGCTGGTGCCGATCAACGCGCAGACGGTCTGCCTGCACGGCGACGGCGATCACGCGCTGGAATTCGCCCAACGGATTCGTAGCTATCTGAAAAAAGAGGGAATCGAGATCGCGCCGGTGCGCTAGTCACCGCCGACGGAAATCAGGAAAACCTAGAGAACTTCCTATAGGTGTTTAGGAATTCCCTGCCGCACAGCACTGTGTCCGCTCAGTAGACTGGATTTTCCTTGCCCCGCACTTCCGATGCGGGCAAGGGCACTCCTTCTCAGGCGATCAAAGGACACACGATGATTCTCTACACCACGCTCGGCTCGAGCGATCTGGCCCGTTCGAAGACGTTCTACGATGCCGTCCTTACGCCCTTGGGCGCGACCATCGTTCATGACGACGATCACGCCCTCAGTTACCGCGCCGGCACTGGCCCGACGGCCGGACTCATGCTGATGAAGCCGCACAACGGGGCGCCCGCCTCGCATGGCAACGGCGTGATGGTGGCGCTGGCGGCCAACAGCCCCGATCAGGTGGACGATATCTACGACGCGGCAATGGCGACCGAACACGCCACCTGCGAAGGCGAACCGGGTGAGCGCGACTGCGTCCCCGGGCTCTATGCGGCGTACTTCCGGGACCCTGACGGCAACAAGCTCGGCGCACTCTACTTCGGTCCGGGCCCGGCATGAGTACGGTGCCAATGAATGCGACAGCAGGCGGTACGTCCGGCACCCTGTTGTTCCTCCCCTCACACGACTCGCACGACGGCTGCGCCACGACATCGGTGCCGCGCACGGTCCGTGTGCACGACATGCGATCACTGCCACTGCCGCCCTCGCTCGATCGTGAAGGCTTCGCGGTCTTGCTGCACACGCCCGTCGCCACGCTTGGCATGACGCCCGAAAACATTCGCGCCAAAGCCCTCGATAGTGTCGCCAAGGCCATTAGCACGGCCATCGGCGCCAACCGTGTCTTTGTTTTCGATTTCACGGTGCGAGGTACAGGCGCGGGAGAGACCGGCATGCCGCTTGAGCGAGATGACAGCGGCGAGATCGTCAAGCGCAAGGCGGACCGCCGGGCGCACTGTGATTACACCGTCGAATCGGGTCCGCGCCGTGCGGCGGAAGTTCTCGCCGATCACGCGGTGGACGTGTCGTTGCCTACGCACTTTGCGATCTACAACGCGTGGCATCCGTTGATCGGCCCACTGCGAGACAACCCGCTCGCCCTGTGCGACACACGTTCCATCACGCTGGACGATCTTCGCCCTGTCGACATCCAGCAGGCCGGGGGACGCGAAGGACAGGTCTACGAGGTACTGCAACGCGACACCCAACGATGGCACTACGTCAGCGACATGCAGCCGGAAGAATTGCTGCTGTTCGTCGGCTACGATTCAAGCGCACCGACACGCTTCGTGCCTCACGGAGCGTTTGACGATCTGCACCCGCGGGCCCCGGTGCCGCCACGCGCGAGTATCGAATTCCGTGTGCTGGCGCTGTTCGATTGATTCATTCATCGAGTCGGTAACCGTTGCCGGTTACCGACCACCAGTTACCGGTTATTGCCCCAGCGTCGGCATGACCAGCGACGACGTGGCGTTGGCCGGACGTCCTTCTGACCAGCGACGCGTCACGACCTTCGAGCGCGTGTAAAAGCGCACCGATTCCGGCCCGTAAATATGCTGGTCGCCGAACAACGAATTACGCCAGCCGCCGAACGAGAAGTACGACACCGGCACCGGAATCGGCACATTCACACCGACCATGCCGACTTCGATCTCGTCTTCAAAGCGGCGTGCGGCGCCGCCCGAGGTCGTGAACACTGCCGTGCCGTTCGCATACGGGTTGCGGTTGATCAACGCAATCGCCTCTTCCAGTGTTTCTACGCGCACCACCGAAAGCACCGGCCCGAAAATCTCGTTGCGGTAGATCGACATCTCCGGCGTCACGTGATCGAACAGGCACGGGCCGATGAAGAAACCGTCATCGCGCTGCGCAACCTTGAGCCCGCGACCGTCGACCACGAGCTTTGCGCCTTCGTCGACACCGGCGTCGACAAAACCGCGCACCTTGTCGCAATGCGCACGCGTGATCAGCGGGCCCATTTGCGCGATGGGGTCGGTGCCGTCACCGACGGGCAACGTGCTTGCCACGTTCGCCAGTCGTGCAACCAGCTTGTCCGCCACGTCGCCCACGGCAACGGCTACCGAAATCGCCATGCAGCGCTCGCCCGCCGAACCGTAGGCCGCACCGATCAGCGCGTCCACGGTGAAGTCGAGATCGGCGTCGGGCATCACCACGCCGTGATTCTTCGCGCCGCCCAATGCCTGCACGCGCTTGCCGTGTGCCGATGCCGTGCTGTAGATGTATTGCGCAATCGGCGTCGAGCCGACGAACGAGACCGCGTTCACATCCGGGTGCGTCAGCAGCGCATCCACCGCAGCCTTATCACCGTTCACCACGTTGAGCACGCCGTCCGGCAGCCCGGCTTCCTTCGCCAGACGTGCGAGCAGCAGCGCCGCCGACGGCACCTTCTCCGACGGCTTCAGCACGAACGTGTTGCCGCACGCAATCGCCATCGGGAACATCCACAACGGCACCATCGCGGGGAAGTTGAACGGCGTGATGCCCGCGCAGACGCCCACCGGCTGATGAATCGAATACGTGTCGACGCCCGTGCCCACCTGCGGCGCGATCTCACCCTTGAGCAGATGCGGAATGCCGATCGCGAACTCCACCACTTCCACGCCGCGCGTCACTTCGCCCCGCGCGTCGTCAAGTGTCTTGCCGTGCTCTTGCGTGATCAGTTGCACGATGGCTTCGCGATTCACGTCGAGCAATTCGCGGTACTTCATCATGACGCGGGCGCGCTTCATCGGCGGCGTGGCACGCCAGCCGGGCAGTGCCGCACGCGCAGCGGCCACAGCGCGCGCGACGTCGGTCGCGCCGCCCAGCGCCACCTGCCGGATCACCTCGCCGGTAGCGGGATTCGTCACTTCACCGAAGCGCTGCTCCGCTTCGTCCGATGCCACATTCGCGCCGCCAATCCAATGCTCGATACGTTCCGTGCTGACTCGTTGATTCATGTCGATTTCCGTGAAATTCATGTTGCCGGGAGGCGATTTATGCCGTTTCGCGAATCGCTTCGGCGACGATGCCGAACAGTTCGTCGATTTGGGTCTCGTTGATGATGAGCGGCGGCGAGAAGGCCAGAATGTCGCCGGTGTAACGCACCATCGCCCCCTTTTCGAAGCACTTGACGAAGATCTCGTGAGCGCGGGCGCCGGGCTTGCCGTCGCGCGTCGACAGCTCGATACCGCCGACCATCCCGAGGTTGCGAATGTCGACAACGTTCGGCAGATCGCGCAGGCCGTGGATCGCCTTCTCGAAATGCGGCGCCAGTTTTGCAGCACGCTCGAAGAGACCCTCGCTCTTATACAGATCGAGTGCGGCGCAGGCGGCAGCCGCGGCCAGCGGGTGGCCCGAGTACGTGTAACCGTGGAAGAACTCGATGGCGCCCGCGTTACCGGCATTGACGATGGTGTCGTGCACGCCGGTCTTTACCGCGACCGCGCCCATCGGCACGGCGGCATTGTTCACGCCCTTGGCCATCGTGATGATGTCCGGCGTCACGCCGAAATACTGCGCAGCGAACGGCGTGCCCAGACGGCCGAGCCCCGTGATCACTTCGTCGAAAATCAGCAGAATGCCGTGCTTGTCGCAAATCTCGCGCAGTTTTTGCAGATACCCCTGCGGCGGCACCAGCACCCCGGTCGAGCCGGCCAGCGGTTCGACGATCACGGCAGCGATGGTCGAGGCATCGTGCAGCGTCACAATGCGCTCCAACTCGTCAGCCAGATGCGCGCCCCACGCCGGTTGGCCCTTCGTGAACGCGGCTTCCTTGATGTTAAGCGTGTGCGGCAGGTGATCGACCGCCGGCAGCAGTTGGCCCGAGTACGCCTTGCGATTCGGCGAGATGCCGCCGACCGAGATGCCGCCGAACCCCACGCCGTGATAACCGCGCTCGCGGCCGATGAGGCGCGTGCGCTGGCCTTCGCCACGGGCGCGGTGATAAGCGAGTGCAATTTTCAGTGCCGTGTCGACAGCTTCCGAGCCAGAGTTCGTGAAGAACACACGATCGATGCCTTGCGGCGTGATCTCGGCGATCTTGCTCGCGGCTTCGAAAGCTTTCGGGTGGCCCATCTGGAAGGTCGGCGCGAAATCCATTTCGCCGGCCTGCTTGCGAATCGCCTCGACGATCTCCGTACGGCAATGGCCGGCGTTCACGCACCACAACCCGGCCGTGCCATCGAGAATCTTGCGCTGGTCCGACGACGTGTAATACATGCCCTCTGCGCCGACGAGCAGGCGTGGGCCGCTCTTGAACTGGCGGTTATTGGTGAACGGCATCCAGAACGCCGTCATGTCGAGGTTCAGTTCATTCATGTTCATCGCGGGTCTCCCCCAGTCTCTCTCGATCAGGAATCCCGTCGCCCGCACGCAGAATGCGCACCGCTCCGGGTAGATGGATCGATCCTACGAGAGCTGGACCGGTACAGACATGTACAGTGACTCGGAAAATGTATATTCTGTATCGGTCAATCGCCTCAACTGTATTGGCAACAGCCAATAGCGCGTGCGCGCGGCAAACCGCCGTCCAGCGGGGATGTAGCCGTCTTTTGCGTATTCACGCCGCTTTGGCCACCTGTACAGGCCATGGCGGCCCCGGGGGCAGGCCTTTTTGCCCAGCGTCCCCGTTTTCTGTCGTCACCCGTCGCCATGGTCCAGCCCCTCGCTTTCTCCCTGAACCGCGCCCAGCCTGAAGCACTGGTCGATCAGCTCGTGCGCGAAGTCGAGCGCGCCCTGCAACGCCAGACCCTGCACGCCGGCATGCGCATGCCCTCGATCCGTTCGCTGGCGAAGGCGCACGGCATCAGCACCTTCACCGTGGTGGAAGCTTATGACCGGCTGGTCGCGCACGGTACGCTGGTGGCGCGACGCGGGGCGGGGTTCTTCGTGGCCGGCTCGTCCGATGCGCGCGACACCGGCACTGCCAGCCCGGGCACAGCGCGGGTGACCAGTGCGGCGGCCAGCGAAGTCACCAACGCATGGCTGCTCTCGGAGATCTTCGCCGACGACAGCATTGCCGTGAAAAGCGGCTGCGGCTGGTTGCCCGACAGTTGGCTGGACGAAGACGGACTGCACGGCGCTTTGCGCACCCTCTCGAAAGGCCCGGGCGCTCACTTCGCCCATTACGGCCACCCTCATGGCTACGGGCCGCTGCGGCAGTGGCTCGCGAGGCGGCTGGGCGAGCTGTCCATCGACGCACCGCCGGAGCAAATCGTGCTCACACAGGGGGCGACGCAGGCGCTTGACCTTGTCGTGCGCACCCTGCTCAAGCCGGGCGACACTGTACTGGTCGAAGCTCCGGCGTACTGCAACTTGCTGGCCGTACTGCGACTGGCCGGGGTAAACGTCGTCGGTATTCCACGCACGGAGGCCGGTCTCGATCTGGCCGCACTGGAGCAGGCCGCACAAACGCACCGTCCACGCGCGCTGTTCGTGAACCCCGCATTGCAGAACCCGTTGGGCACCTCGCTCACACCGGCTTGTGCACACCGCATCCTGCAATGTGCCGAGCAACATGGCTTCTGGATCGTCGAGGACGACATCTATCGCGAGTTGGCCCCTGCCGGAACACCGTCGCTCGCGGCCATGGACGGCTTGTCGCGCGTCATCTACGTATCGAGTTTCTCGAAGACGATCTCGCCGTCGGTACGCGTGGGCTATCTGGCGTGTTCGCGTGAACTGGCGCACGAGATTGCGCGCAGCAAGATGGTTGCTGGGCTGACGTCGTCAGAAATCAACGAGCGCATCGTGCACGCGATCCTCACCGAGGGACGCCATCGCAAACACATCGAACGCCTGACCGACCGGCTCACCCGCTCGCGCGCCCGGCTCATCACCCAGTTGCAATCGCACGGGGTGACGCTGCTCGCACAACCTGAGGGCGGCATGTTCGTGTGCGGGAGTTTGCCGGATACGGCACCGCCCGCGCGTGAGTTAGCGGAAACGGCACTGTCGGAGAGCATCATGCTCGCGCCGGGCGAATTCTTCCTCGCACACAACGAGCCCTGCCGCTGGTTCCGCTTCAACGTGGCGTATTCGGACGACGCCCGTCTGTTTCGTTTTCTCGATCGGGCAGCGGCTGGAAAGCAGGCGGCGTAGGGCGGAAGTCGGCGCCGATGCCGGGGCTCGGGGTCGCGCTTGAGTTTGAGCTAGGGCTAGGGTTACCGCTGAATCCGGAGTCAAGTGTGGTGCCGGGAACACGAACATCGAGTTGTCCGATACTGATCGCCAGCCGCAAACGCGCTGTCTGCCACCGCGCACGCGAGGCCACGATGACATGCTCCGCGTCGGCGAGCGCCGTTTGCGCAGTGACCAGCGCCTCCATACTGCCCGCCCCTTCGCGATACCGGCCACGTGCCATCTCAAATGACCGCCTTGCGTCGGCGAGCAATCGTTGTTCCACAGCCCGGCGTGCAGACAACGCCCGAAGCGCCTGATAGTTCTGCCAGACCTCCATCGCAACACGTCGCTCGGCTTCGGCCAGCCTAGCCCGCTCCGCCTCGACCAGAGCGTTCGCGGCCGCCGTACGGTAGCGCCGGTCTCCGCCATCGTAGAGGGGAATGGTGATCCGGATACCGATGCTGGCCGCCGTCACGGGACCATCGGCGGCAAATGCACCATGACGCGCCTCACGATTGATGCCGCTCACGAGGGTGACGCTCGGTCCCCACGCATGGCGGAAGGTGTCGCGCCTGGCTTGCATTGCCTGCACCTCTGCGCTCGCGGCGCGCAACGCGGGGTGCTGCTGTCTAGCGATCGCCAGCAGCTCATCTATCGAGTGCATGGAAGGTGCCGATGTCGCTGATGCCGTTGATGACGTTGATGACGTTGATGACGTTGATGACGTTGATGACGTTGATGACGTTGATGCCGTTGATGCCGTTGATGCCGTTGATGCCGTTGATGCCGTTGATGCCGTTGATGCCGTTGATGCCGTTGATGCCGTTGATGCCGTTGATGCCGTTGATGCCAGCATATTCGATGAATTCCACTGCGGAAGCGAGTTGAGGGGCTCGCCGCGTTCGACGTCATCGAGTCGAAACACCGTGTTCATATCGACGCCAATCATCGCTGCCAGCACACCCGTGCGCGAGACCGCACTCGTCACGGCTTCCAGACGGGAAAGCTCCGCGCGGGCGTGGGCGGTTCTCGCCTGCAACACGTCTGCCAGCGTGCCGGCCCCGGCTTCGTGCCGAGCGCACGAAGCCGCTACGCTATCGAGCGAGAGCTGCTCCGCCACGCGTGCAGCACGCAACAGCGACTGCGCTTCGAACGGGGCGTAGTAGGCACGAGCGACATCGAACGCGGCTTGCTGGAGACTCGCATCTTGCGTAGCCGTCGCGGCGGCAAGTCGGCTACGCGCCTCGGCCAGATGCGCCTCGCGTGAGCCGAAGTCCAGTAGCAGCCAACTCATGTGGATACCCTGATCGCCGTCATTTCCGACACCGCCCGCGGTGCTCTCCCCTTGGCCATCCCAGCGCGAATACCGCCTCACGCGCGACACCGCAGCGCTCACATCAATCGACGGAAAATACGCCGCGCGAGCCACGCCAATGTCCGCCGATCGGCGTGCGACAGCGGCCCACGTCTGCCGGACTTTGGGATCGAAGGCCAACGCCTGCCGTATCGCGTCATGTAGCGACAACACCATGCCCACATCGTTTGACGCCGTGAGCAACGTTGAGGACGCTGCATCGATCGGCATGCAGCGCGCCCCCGCGACGTCATTCGCTATCAGGCATGCCAGCAGTACGCCGCGCCAAAGCGAACGCGGGCGAATCATGATTGGGGCGCCACTGCCGTGACATCGGCCGGACGATCAGATTGCGGCCGGTCGGAGACGATTCGGCCGCCATAGAGGGTGATGACCCGGTCGGCCGTCGCGATCGTCTCCGCCCGATGCGCGATGATCAGCCGCGTCATGTGGAGAGATCTAACCGCCTCGTTCACTTGCCTCTCATTGGCCGCATCAAGATGGCTCGTCGCCTCGTCGAGCAGCAATATCCGGGGCCGCTTGTACAAGGCCCGGGCGAGCAGAATGCGTTGCTTCTGCCCCCCGGAGAGCACCGTCCCCATATCGCCGACGAGGGTGTTGTAGCCCATCGGCATGGCCTCGATCTCCTCGTCGATACAGGCAAGCCGCGCGCACTCACGAATCCATGCGGCATCCGCCTGCGTGTCGAAGAAGCTCACGTTGTCAGCGAGCGACCCGGCCAGCAACGTGTCGTCCTGCATGACGGTCCCAACGGCCTGTCGCAAACGACCGACGCCCAACGCGCCAACTGGCTTGCCCGAGAGTTGGATCACGCCGGAAGTCGGCGTCAGAATGCCGAGCAGCAAATGCGCCAAGGTCGACTTACCGCATCCCGAGGGCCCGACGATCGCCACCGATTCGCCCGCCCGAATGGAGAACGTCACGTCCTCAAGAATCAGACGCTCGTACTCGCTATACCGAAAGCTGAGCCGCGAGACTTCAAGCGCTGCATCGCGGTCCGCAAACATCTCTGTGGCCGCGTCCGAGAGGACCGTCTCGGGAGACTCCGGCGCACTCAACGCAATGTCGGCCAGTCGGGCGGCCTGCAACCCAAGCATCCGGTACTCGGCCAGCTTGTCGATCAACGAACTCATCCGTGTCTGAAACTGCAATTTGTACGCGAGCAACGCGATCAACGCGCCCGCCGTGAACCGGCCGTCAATCACAAACGTGGCCCCCAGCCAGATGATCAGAATGTTCTCAACCCCCATCAGAAAGCCGTTGGCGTGCTTGTGAATCATCGTCAGCCACTGAATCCGCAGATCGGCGTTGATCTGGCGCACGAGCAATGTCAGCCATGTCGAGCATCGATCGTCTTCTCGCGAAAAGAGCTTGATGGTCTTGATGCCTCGCAGCGTCTCCAGAAAATGACTCTGCTGGCGCGACGCGTGAACCAGATGCGCCTCGGTCGCGCGGCGCATCGCGCGAAACAGACCGAGGTGAATCACCGCATATAGCACCATGAAACCAAGGGCGATGGCAGCCAGCGGCGGACTGTAAATAAACATCAGCGCAAGCGTCAGGAGCGCCATGCCGCCGTCGAGCACGCCTTCGATGAATGACGTGGTGAGCGTGCGCTGAATTTCGTCGACCGCGCCGAATCGCGACAGCACATCCCCGAGATGACGTCGAATGAAGTACTGCACCGGGAGACGGACCATATGAGAGAACAGATTCGCGCGCCATTGCAGATTCCATGTCGCGCCCAATCGCATGAGTGCCCACGACCGAAGCGCAGCCACGCCGTGCTGACACACGAGCAGCAAGAAGAACCCGATCATCAGCGTGAGCAATAAATCACGGTCGCCCGAGACCAGCGCGTGATCGATCACCCATTGAAGGTAGAACGGCGAGACCAGCACGAAGATTTCCAACGACAACGCCAAGGCAAACACTTGCGCCATCGCGGGGATCAAGCCGGTGACGGTGCCCAGCAGGTCAGTCACACGCGTATTCCTTTTCTCGTTCCGGGTAACAAACGCTTCATGCGGCCAAAGCTCCAGCGCTACCCCCGTGAACGATCGGGACGCCTCCGACAGACTGATTGTGCGTGGTCCCTGCGCAGGATCGTGTATCGAGAGACCCCGCGAACCGACGCGCACCAGCACGACAAAGTGGTTGAAGTTCCAATGCAGGATGCAGGGGAGTTTCAGCTTACCGAGCGCATCGAGATCAAGACTGACCGGCCGACTGGCAAGATTCAGACGTCGTGAAATGCTGACCAGATTCGCCAACGTCACGCCCATCTGCGACATAGGGAAACGCGCGCGCAGCGAAGGCAGATCGATTTGATGCCCATGAAAGCCGGCGATCATCGCCAGACACGCCAGACCGCATTCGGCCGCTTCCGTCTGAAGAACGGACGGCACGCGACGACCGAGTGTGTCACCGGACCGGCGCTTATCGAGCATCGGACGACGCGTGCCTCACCATTGCTGCCTGAGACCTTGCAGCGGATGAAACGCCCACTCATAGAGTCGCCGCGTCTCGCGCATGACATCGGCGTCCAGTTGCATGCCGGCGCGTAACACCAATTTCTGATTGCCGGCATGGACTGACCGGGCATCCAGACTGACTTTGACGAGGTAAAGCGGTGCCTGTGTTCCCTTGCCGCCCTCATAGGGATCGATATCGGCGATATCGGCATGCGGGAGCGCGGCCCACGAGACAGACGTCACGGTGCCGGGAAATTGGCCGAACTTCTGATGCGCGAATGCGCGATAGCGAAGGCGGACCGGATCACCCGCCTGCATAAAACCGACAGCGTCGCTCGTCACGTAAAGGTGGGCTTCGAGTGGCGAGTCTGTCGGCACGATCGACATCAGCGGCGTCGCAGAGGAGACCGTTTGACCAATTTCCGACACCACCGCTGTCGCGATACCGCCAGTGGGGGCAGTCACGGAGAACTCTCGCTGCCCTTCGCTCTCGGCCAGTTCTTGCTTCAGTAGCGCAAGCTCGCGTGTGCGCTGCGCGAACTCGACCCGCTGTGCGTGGGGCAGCGAATCAAGCCGCTGCCGGTCGACGCTCAACATCCGGGTCATGACGATCCGCTCGCGTTGGAGAGACTGAAACTGCGCACGTTGTTCGAGATACGCTGCGCGCTTTTCCTGACTTTGCTCACGAGAGACGTAGGACTGGGCAAGCAGGCGTTCATACCGATGCGCATTGGCACTGGCGAGCGTCACTCGCTCGCGTTGGCTCTGAATCAGGCCATCAAGCTTTGCCAGCTCCTCGGAACGGGCGGCGATCGTTTGCCGCTGCGCCGCCTGCGCCATCGAATGCATACGTGTCATGTCGGCCACCTCATCTTGCAGAGACACGACGCGCGCCTCGATTCGCTGAGCCACCTGTGAGCGGACCGCCTCCCCTGCCCCGGTTCGACGCTCGGCGGAAAGCACAAAGAGAACCTCCCCTTTATTGACGTGCTGCCCTTCCACGATATGTCGCTTGATGACAACGCCGGCACTCGGCGCATAGACCTTTGCAAACCCCACAGAAGGCACCAAGCGGCCAGCAACCGTCGCACGTTGCGTGTACGTTCCCCAAGCCAAAAACATGACGGTCACCATGGCCAAAACCGCCGAGCCGACGGCGGCAATCCGAAGAGACAGCGGTGGTAACAACAACACTTCGCCAAGCCATTGCGGCCGATCTGCCGCCAGCGCTGCATCGCGAAACATGGACGCCCCGGGAAATGTCGATGTTGCAGTGCGACTAGCGACTATCGACAGTCGTCTCAGTCGATCACGCCACGCGCCGCAACACCTTCGAGAAAGACGAAGCGATGGCGATCGTCGTCGTGGAACAGAATGCGGTCCTTGAGGATGTCCATGCCGATCGCCCCCAGACTCACGATGCCTTTGTCGCGGAGAACCAACGCGGGCGCTACCGGATGGCGCATCACTGTCTCGCCGTTGATCGTCAGATCTACCAGCCTTGCACGCTCATCACTCGCGATGGCGTTCCCCAGCAAATCAATGCTCATGGGGAGCCGCAGACCGGGGGGCGAGTGTTCAATCACGCGTCCCAGCAGCGTCGTACCGGAAGCCCCGGAATCAACGACGACAGGAACCCGCACCCCCATCACGCCAATCGGAATCGCCATCACGCGATGCGGGTTTGGTAATGCACGCCCGGCAGACATGACAAATTTCCCACTGGCCTCGGGATCGAACCGCTCGCTCACGAAGAAGCAGTCATGTTTGAAGTCGATGACCGAGACCTTCTCTTGCGCAAGGTATTGCGGGCTGATGATCCCGGAAAAGCCGTCTGCCATCAGCGGCGTTTCGTCGATCACATAAAACGACTCCGTCACCCGTCTGCCCTGCGCATCGATCATCTCAAGAACGGTACGTTGGGCTAACGTGGATGACGCAATCGCATGGAGGGTTTCGCTTCCATCAACGCCCCCCGAGGTTTCATCGGTAGCGCGAGAACCATCAGACCTCACAACACGATCACCCCCCAGCAATCGCGTGTCCCAGATCACATGCACATTGGAGCCGGTATCCAGCAACATCTTCACGGGTCGGCCGCGCGTCGTGAGTGTGATGTATGGGTCCGACTTCTTGACGTCGTCGCTATATCGAATCGCCGATTCCAGCATCGGTTGCACATTCGGCCACGGCGCGCTGCATGTGCCAGCATTCGCATCGTTCGCAAATGGCCACAGACATGAAAGTGCGAGCGCCCCGTGACGGAAAATCCGAGGCAGAAATGAACTGACCAACAACTTGCCTTGCATTTAATGCGTCTCCACAAGATTTCTCGAAATGTCCCGAATGGGTACGCCTCGTAACGCGAGATACTCGGCACCTTTTTCGTAGGTCGCCTTAAGGCAATCGCAATACACGGTGTGTTGGTCGGCTACGCCGGACTTGCAGCGATGGAGCGCCGTGTCCGAGCGAGTGGCGATCTCGCAGATGTCTCGCCAGACACAAACACGGCAGACGCTGGCCACCGAATGCCGCGCCAGCAACGCGCTGATCGTGCCGTGCCACGCGAGAAACTCGGCGAACGTGACATCCGCGACGTTCATACCCGCGTAGAAAATCTCGGGGATCACATTGCGCAGCGTGTCGTCGTGCCCGATGTCACCCGCGCTTGATAACGTGAAGACCGTGCTGTGGGTGAGTTCGTCATGGATCACCGCCTTGCGCGGGCCGTCAGCAAGAATCGCGTCCAGCACGCGATCAAAAGACCGGATGCGAACGGTGCCTCGCTCGTCGTCCATCCAGCACTGAAACAGCGCCTTGCTGAACTGCGTCAGCGCCGCCACATTCGCCGGGTCAATCGAGTCGTGCGTTTCATCCGGAAACAGAAACTGCAACTGTGTGATGCCGAGCGAACGGGTCAGCGTGTCGTAGACCTGCTGCGCATCGAATTTCGGATTCATCACGCAGATCGCACCGAGTCCGGGAATTCGCTTCGCTTCCACGGCTTGCCGAAGCAGTGCGATCTTTTCCACCGTTCTGTCGAAGGTGCCCTCGCCGTTTTTGTCGACGCGATTCTCATCGTGATAAATCTTCGGTCCATCGATGCTGACGCCCACATAGATATCCAGACGTGAGAACAGGTCCAGCCACGTTTCGTCGACTAGCAACGCGTTGGTCTGCACGGTGAATTGCACGGCCTCGGCTTCGGCAAGCCCGTCGCGCAAGATGGTCACGATCTCCTCGAAGCGCTCAGGCTTCAGCATCAACGGCTCGCCGCCGTGAAGATCGATCTGAAATGTGGTGTCTTTGAGATTCGGCGCCGACGACGTGAGGAATCGGACGAAATCCCTTGCCGTCTTGGCCGACAGATAAGGCGGGTTGTCTTCGTAATCCTTGTTTTCCTTGTTGAAGAAATAGCAGTACGTGCAGTTGATGTTGCACCGCTCGGACATCTTGAGAATCACTTCGACATACTGTTTCACGGCGTGTCTCCTCCCGCTGCAAGCGGGCGGCAGTCTGAAGCACGACCGTCGCCCGCTCGATTCGCTGCTCGACCGTGCGTTACATCGCACGGCTCCACGTGGCGTTCACAAACGCGTTGCCGCGACCGGCCCCCGAGATCTGGTCAAGTTCGCTCTGCGGAATTTCTTTTATCGAACCGTCGTCCTTAGCGGCGTTCTGCTTTTCGGTCAGTTGCGCGATGAGTGCTTGCTTCGTCATGGAGACATCTCCTGATAGCCCGCGAGAAAAATCGTCCCGTTGGCTGCGGGCCGCCAACGAGACGTGATGCGAGGGAGACTGGAGAGACAGCAGGGGGGCGTCAGTCAGGCAGACATGTTGACCGGATGACGCAGCGCTTGATATCGGAGAATTCCGAAAGTTGTTGTGCGATGACGCGCGTCAGGTAACAAGGTACGTGACGCGAAGCTTTTGGAAGGGGGAAAAGCAGGTGCGAAGCGGGTACGAAGCGTGCGCGTTACCGCGCTCAGAGCGAGGTCTCGACGCCAAACCGCTCACGGTACGCAGCGGGCGTAACCCCGTACTGACGCACGAACGCGCGCCGCAGGTTTTGCTCGTCACCGAAACCCACACGCGACGCGATGCGTTTGAGCGGTGCTTCAGAGTCGAGCAGCGCAAAGCGCGCCGCTTCGAGACGCATGCGCTCCACAGCTTTCGCCGGTGTTGTGCCGGTCTTGGCGAGATAGCTGCGGGCGAACGTGCGCGGGCTCATGTTCGCCTGCTCGGCGAGACGCATCACCGACAAGTCGCCGTCCAGACGATCGGCCATCCAGCCATGCAGGTCCCCGAACGGTGCCCCCGCTGCGAACTGCTCCTGCAACGGCGGGCTGAACTGCGACTGGCCACCCGCACGTTTGAGAAACACCACGAGACGTCGCGCCGCCTGCAAGGCGACATCCACACCGAGATCGTCTTCCACCAGTGCCAGCCCCAAATCGATGCCAGCGGTGATGCCTGCCGACGTCCATACGGGGTCTTCGCGCACGTAGATCGGGTCTGACTCCACTCGCGCTTTGGGATAGCACGTCTGCAACATGGCCGTGTCGAGCCAGTGCGTGGTGGCGCGGCGTCCGTCGAGCAACCCGGCGGCGCCGAGAATGAACGCCCCCACGCAGACGGAACACACACGACGTACGCGTGGTGCGTAATCACGCAACCAGTCACCCACCACATCCGGCACCGCAGGCCGATGCATCACCGCGCCACCCACTGCAATCAACGTATCCACTTCCATCGCCGCCAGCGAGTGCATCGGCTCGGTGTGCAGCGTGATCCCCGAGCCCGTCTCCACCGGCCCGCCGTGCGCCGACACGACGACCGTGCGATATGGCGCCGGCTGCCCAAGCTCCGTCGCGTTACGGATCACCGCGTGAAACGCATCGAGCGGACCGGCAAGATCCAGCAGCACGAACGGCGGCACGATGAGGAAGGCGACGAGGCGAGGTTCGGTCATGAGTTAGCGAATAACAAATAGCGAATCACAAATCACAGTTCGGGAGCGGTGTCCGGTTCAGTGTTCATTCAGCGACGCAAACCACGCGCACCCGAGCATCAAGCCGTCGCCGCCACGGTCCGGCGTCGCGCATCGACGGCGTACCAGAGCGTCGCAAGCGCTGCGATGGCGAGCAACGGGAACGTCGCCTGATTGATCGTGGCCCACCCGAAGCGCGCCAGCAGTTGCCCGGCAAACAGGCTCGCGAGCGCTGTACCAGCAAACGTGATGAATTCATTGGCCGCCTGCGCACGCGCCCGCTCGGCCGGGCGATAGGACAACGTCAGCAACGTCGTGCCCCCCACGAACATGAAGTTCCAGCCCACACCGAGGAACGCCAGTGCGGCGTAGAAATACGGCAGGCTCGTCGACATCAGCGCCAGCACGCCGCACAGCGCGCTCATGCCGATACCGATGAACAGCACCGGCACCACGCCCCATCGTTTGACCAGATGCCCGGAGAAGAACGACGGCGCGTACATCCCCACCAAATGCCACTCGATGATGTGCGCCCCATCGTCGATGCTGTGTCCGCACGCGACCGCCGCAATCGGCGTGGCCGTCATCACGAACATCATCACCATGAAGCCGATCAGGTTGTTGGCGAGCGCCGCCATGTAGATCGGCTGGCGCATGATCTCGCCGAGTCCGCGCGCGGGCAATGCCGCGGCATCCCCTGCGGTACCGGTCGCCACATGGACGGGCAAGTCGCGCAAAAAACCCAGTAGCAGCAACAACGAGATGCCCGACAACAACGTGACGACGAGGTAAGACCCCGCGAAGGTCACGGGCGCCAGCCAGTCCTTGCTACCGGCAGCGAGTGCCGGGCCGATCACGGCAGCGATCACACCGCCGGTCAGCACGATAGAGATGGCCCGCGGCTTGTCTTCGACGGGCACGACGTCGGCCGCTGCCAGCCGGTAGTAACGGGCGAATGCCTGAAACACGCCCACGCAGGCCGTCCCTGCGCAGAACATGGCGAAGTGCTGTTGGTAGATCGCCATCACCGACACCAGACCGCCCACCGTGCCGAATGCCGCCCCCAACGCGAAACCGAAGCGCTGCCCGATACGTTGAATCAGCATCGAGGCGAAGATCGTCGTAATGGCCGAGGCCACCGTAATCAGCGAGAACGGCAGCGTGGCGTAGCCCTTGTCGGACGCCAGCACGTAGCCGACCAGCCCGGTGAGGGTGAGATCGACGGATAGCGCCGCCGTATAGAGCGCCTGACACGCCGCCAGCACGGCGGCATAGCGACGCCCCAGTTGGCGGGCGCGGCGTGCAGCGGGCTCGCTGCTTTGATCAGGATCGGACGGTGGCGCGGTGCGCCCGGCAACGGCATCGGTCATAGGAGTGTCGCTATGTCTTGGCGGGATAAGGAGACTTCGGGAGACTTCGGGGAACGTCGGAAGTCGTCATCTTGCCGTCGGCCGATTTGGCACGAATGCCAATCATGCATCAAAAAATGCCACACCATGGCAGACAGCATTGACTGTCCCGCCTCGAACACGCCGCCGCCCTGCATGAGCAGTTGACCCGATGCGGCAATCCACCCAGCCACACATCCGCCCCCCCTTCCGCGCCAATTCAGTGCGCACCAAGTCAGCGCGTACTCGCACCAACGTGCTTCCCTCCTGAGGCTGACCATCAGCCGAAAGACGGATACCCCATCCGGAAAGTCCGCCCTTTTGCGTCGCCCCGAAACTTGGATGCAAGTTTGAATACCGGCGTGAATTCAGGGGTTGGCGCACGCGCCGAGGCGTCCAATACGGCAAGCGCACGGCCATGACCACAGTGAATACGCGTCGCTGGCACGGCCCTTGCGTTAGTCCCCTGGTACCGGATCCACCGGTCTAACCAGGAAAGGGGAAGACGTATCATGAAACGACGCACGCTACTCCAGATGGCGGCCCTCTCGGGCGCCGCTTCGCTCACCGGCATGGCGCCCAACTTGTTCGCGCAGAGCAAGCAGCCCATCAAGGTCGGCATCCTGCACTCGCTCTCGGGCACGATGGCCATCTCGGAGACGTCGCTCAAGGATGTCGCGCTCATGACCATTGCCGACATCAACGCCAAGGGCGGCGTGATGGGCCGCCCGCTCGAAGCCGTGGTGGTCGATCCGGCCTCGAACTGGCCGCTCTTCGCGGAAAAGGCCCGCCAGTTGCTCACGAAGGACAAAGTCTCCGCCGTGTTCGGCTGCTGGACGTCGGTCTCGCGCAAGTCGGTGCTCCCGGTCTTCGAAGAACTCAACGGGTTGCTCTATTACCCGGTGCAGTACGAAGGCGAAGAGATGTCGAAGAACGTCTTCTACACGGGTGCCGCGCCGAATCAGCAGGCCATCCCCGCCGTGGAATACGTCATGAGCAAGGAAGGCGGCGGCGCCAAGCGCTTCTTCCTGCTCGGCACCGACTACGTCTACCCCCGCACGACGAACAAGATCCTGCGCGCCTTCCTGCATTCGAAGGGCGTGGACGACAAAGACATTCAAGAGGTCTACACGCCGTTCGGTCACAGCGACTATCAGACCATCGTCGCGAACATCAAACAGTTTGCCCAAGGCGGCAAGACCACGGTCATCTCGACCATCAACGGCGACTCGAACGTGCCGTTCTACAAGGAACTCGGCAATCAAGGCCTGAAGGCCACTGACGTACCGGTCGTCGCCTTCTCGGTGGGTGAAGAAGAGCTGCGCGGCATCGATACCAAGCCGCTCGTGGGTCATCTGGCCGCGTGGAATTACTTCATGACGGTGAAGAACCCGACCAACGACGCGTTCAAGAAGGAATGGTTTGCCTACGTCAAGGCGAAGGGCCTGCCGGGCGGCGACAAGCGCGTGACCAACGACCCGATGGAAGCCACCTTCGTGGGTATGCACATGTGGAAGCAGGCGGTCGAGAAGGCCGGCAGCGTCGATGTGGACAAGGTCCGCACGGCCATGATCGGCCAGACCTTCAAGTCGCCCGACGGCTTCGACATGGCGATGGACGGCAACCACCATCTGCACAAGCCCGTGATGATCGGCGAAATCCGTCCGGACGGTCAGTTCAACGTGGTGTGGAAGACCAAAGCACCGATTCGCGCCCAGCCGTGGAGCCCGTTCATCGCGGGGAACGAAGGCAAGCCCGATAAGGTTTGACCCCGGTTTGAACCCGGCCTGAGCCCGGTCTGACCCCGGTCCGATGCCACCGATGTTTTGCCGTCGCCGTGTGCCGCCCTGACCGGCCGGCACGCGGCGCAAATTCCTCGCGCTGACCAGCGGTCAACAGCGGCCAACGCTTTGACCGTGGCCAGCGCACGGAGACGTCTCGATGATAACGATAAGACGCTGGACCGCTGCCACCCTTGTCCTGCTATCACTGGGTGCTGCGCTGATGACACCGATGGCCGCGCGTGCGGCTGTCACCGATGCCGATGTTGCCGCACTCGCAGGCGACGACTTCGACGCCAAGGCGCAGGCCATCGACCACCTCGCCGCAGACGCCTCGCCGCAAGCCGTTGCCTTGCTCAAGGCACTGGCCGACGACACGGCCGTGACCGTCGGCGACACGAACCCGCGCATTGCCATTCAAGACGGCGACAAGTACGTCGACCCGATCACGGGCGCGGCCGTCAAAGCCGACGATGCCCAGTCGCTCACGCTCAACAATGTGCTGCGCGCCAAAGTCGGCACAGCGGCGGCGGCCAGTGCCCTCCTCTCCGCCGACCACGATGCTCGCGCGCAGGCCATCGACACGATGTTGCAGAACCCGTCGCCCGCATTCAAGACATTGATCGAGCAGGCGCGCCAGAAGGAATCCGACCCGGTCCTGAAGAAACGGCTCGACCAGCTCTGGGCACAATCGGCACTGCACGATGCGTCGCCGGCCAAACGCCGTGAAGCCATCGACCTGATCGCCTCGGCAGGCGATCCGCAGATGCGCGACCTGCTGCTGCCCATCGTGGCAAAACAACCCGACGGCAGCTATGCAGAACCCGACGCCAACGTGCGCAGCGCCGCCGACATCGCCCTCACGCAACTCGCCGCTGCCCAGCGCCGCAGCGAGTTCTTCGGCACAATCTTCGCCGGGCTGTCGTTAGGCAGCGTGCTGTTACTCGCCGCGCTGGGACTTGCCATCACCTACGGTCTGATCGGCGTCATCAACATGGCGCACGGCGAATTTCTGATGGTCGGCGCGTATGCCACCTACGTCGTGCAGACGCTGTTCCATCGCTTTGCACCCGGCGCGTTCGACTTCTACCTCGTGGCCGCCGTGCCCGCTGCGTTTTTCGTAGCAGCGGCCCTCGGCTTCGTGCTTGAGCGCACCGTCATCAAACACTTGTACGGCCGCCCGCTCGAGACGCTGCTCACCACGTTCGGTATCAGCCTGTTGCTGATTCAGGCGGTGCGCACGCTCTTTGGCGCGCAAAACGTCGAAGTGGTGAACCCCACGTGGATGAGCGGTGGCATCGCCGTGCTGCCGAACCTGATCCTGCCGTACAACCGCATCGTGATTCTCGTGTTCGCACTGGTCGTCGTGGCACTCACGTGGGCCGTGCTCAACCTCACACGTCTGGGTCTGTTCATTCGCGCCGTCACGCAAAACCGGTCGATGGCCGCCTGCGTCGGCGTGAAGACGGGGCGCGTCGACAGCTATGCCTTCGCGTTCGGTGCGGGCATTGCGGGGCTGGGCGGCTGCGCTCTCTCGCAGATCGGCAACGTTGGCCCCGACCTCGGACAGAGCTACATCATCGACTCGTTCATGGCGGTGGTGCTGGGTGGCGTGGGTCAACTCGCGGGCACGATCGTCGGTGCGTTCGGTCTGGGCGTTGCCAACAAGGTGCTCGAACCGATGTGGGGTGCCGTGCTCGCGAAGATCGCCGTGCTGATTCTGATCGTGCTGTTCATCCAGAAACGCCCGCAGGGCATGTTCGCGCTCAAAGGGCGCAGCGCGGAGGCCTGAATGCAGACACCCAACTTTCTGCCTCCCGGCATCACGCCGTCGATCTCGCTCGACGTGCCGTCCCGCGCACGGCTGCTGCCAAAACATGTGGCGCCGGTGCTGTTCGCCTTCGTGCTCGCCGTGCTGATTCTCGTGCCGGTGTGTGCGCTAGTGCTGCCGCCAGCGCATCCGCTGCATTTGTCGGCGTACGCCATGACGCTGGTCGGCAAGATCATGTGCTACGCCATCGCCGCGCTAGCACTCGACCTCGTGTGGGGTTACTGCGGCATTCTGAGCCTCGGTCACGGCCTGTTCTTCGCGCTTGGCGGCTATGCGATGGGCATGTATCTGATGCGCTCCATCGGCCGCGACGGCGTATATCACAGCAACTTGCCCGACTTCATGGTGTTTCTCGATTGGAAGGAACTGCCGTGGTACTGGACGGGCACCGAGCACTTCGCTTGGGCGATGTTTCTCGTCGTGGCACTGCCCGGCGCGGTCGCATGGATCTTCGGTTATCTGGCGTTTCGCTCGCGGGTGAAGGGCGTGTATCTGTCGATCATCACGCAGGCCCTCACGTTCGCGGCAATGCTGCTCTTTTATCGCAACGAAACCGGCTTCGGCGGCAATAACGGCTTCACCGACTTCAAGCGCATTCTCGGCTACTCGGTAACGTCGGCCAACACGCGCACGGTGCTGTTCCTTATCACGTTCGCCGTGCTGGTCGGTGCCTTGCTGCTGTGCCGTGCGCTGGTCGTCTCGAAGTTCGGCCGCGTGGTGACCGCCATTCGCGACGGCGAGTCGCGGGCGATGTTTCTCGGCTATCGGCCGCTAGGCTACAAGCTCTTCGTCTGGACACTCTCGGCCATGCTGTGCGGTATCGCGGGCGCGCTGTACGTGCCGCAGGTCGGCATCATCAACCCCAACGAGATGGCCCCGGTGAACTCCATCGAAATGGCTATCTGGGTCGCCATCGGCGGACGTGGCTCGCTCATCGGCGCCATCGTCGGCGCGTTTCTCGTGAATGGCGCCAAGAGCTACTTCACGGCGTACTTCGCCGAGTACTGGCTGTTCTTCCTCGGCGCCATGTTCGTGCTCGTGCCGCTGTTGTTGCCGCAGGGCGTGATCGGGCTCGTGACACAGCTCTCGCGCAAGCGCAGCCCGCAGGCCCAGCACGCCCCGGCCCATGCCGAAGGCGACGCCCCGCACCCCGCCACCGGAGACCGCGCATGATCCCCGCCATCGATGCCGGCCAAGTCGCCGAAGCGCCCCACGAGACATCGGTCAGTGGTGACACCACGGGCATGTCGCACTTCGTGGTGCCGGGCGAGATCGACACGTCGCACGGGCTGATTCTCTATCTCGAAAACATCTCCGTGTCGTTCGATGGTTTTCGTGCGCTCAACGACCTGTCGCTGGCGATTCACACCGACGAACTGCGCTGCATCATCGGCCCGAACGGCGCTGGCAAGACGACGATGATGGATGTCATCACCGGCAAGACGCGCCCCAGCGCCGGCCGCGCATTTCTCGGTCAGACGCTCGACCTCACGCGACTCGATGAGCCCGCCATCGCCGAGGCCGGCGTAGGGCGCAAGTTTCAAAAGCCGACGGTGTTCGAGCAGCACAGTGTCTGGGAAAACCTCGAACTCGCTTACGCGGGCGAGAAAGGCGACAAGCGCTGGTTCCGTGCGCTGTGGGCCTCGCTCACGCCCGCAATCCGCCGCCGTATCGAAGAAGTGCTCGCATTGACGCATCTCGAACATCAGGCGCATGTGCAGGCCGGGCAGTTGTCGCACGGACAGAAGCAGCGGTTGGAGATTGGCATGTTGCTCATGCAGCAGCCGCAGTTGCTCCTGCTCGACGAGCCCGCTGCCGGCATGACCGACGAAGAGACCGCGCAACTCGCCGACTTGCTCAACCGGCTGCGCGGGCACTGCTCGATGATGGTGGTCGAGCACGATATGGCGTTCGTCGCCGCACTCTCCGGTGACAGTGGACTCGTGACGGTGATGGCCGAGGGCCGTGTGCTTGCGGAAGGCACGCTCGACGTCGTGCAGCGCGACGAGCGCGTGATCGAATCGTATCTGGGACGCTGACCATGCTCGAAATTCACGCACTCAATCAGTACTACAGCGGCAGCCACATCCTGCGCAACGTGGAGTTCACCGTGCCCGACGCGCAACTCACCGTACTGCTGGGCCGTAACGGTGTCGGCAAAACGACGCTGCTCAAATGCCTCATGGGTGTGGTGCCGGTGAAGTCGGGCAGCATCGCATGGCGTGGCAAGACCCTCACCTCGGCACCGCCCTTCGCGCGCGTGGCCACTGGCCTCGCTTACGTGCCACAGGGCCGCGAAATTTTCCCGCGCCTGACGGTTGAAGAGAACCTGCTGATCGGTGCGGCAAGCAAGCCCGCTCGCGAGGCCAAGCGCGGCATTCCGAGTCATATCTACGATCTGTTTCCGGTGCTGCGCGACATGAAGCAGCGACGCGGCGGCGATCTGTCGGGCGGTCAGCAACAGCAACTCGCCATCGGGCGGGCGCTCATGAGCGACCCGCAACTGCTGATTCTCGATGAACCGACCGAAGGCATTCAGCCGTCGATTATCAAGGACATCGGCGCAACGCTGCGCCGGCTGGTGGACGAGCGCGGCATGACGGTGTTGCTCGTCGAGCAGTATTACGACTTCGCCCTCGCGCTCGCCGATCACTATCGCGTGATGAGCCGGGGCGCCATCGTGGCCAGCGGTCTCGGCAAAGACATGGAAGCCGATGGCGTACGGCATATGGTGGCGGTCTGATCTTCGCGATACCGCTGTACTGCATTCTGCGCAAGCGCTCGCCGCCCGGCCCTGCCGATGACGGCGCTGCGCCGTGCTAGATTTCGGGCAATCCGAATCGCCTGATGCTCATGAACACCCCGAACCCATCCATCCCCGGCTGGCATGCCGCGCTCTCGCTCGGCTTCGCACGCACGGGCGAGCGCACCGTGCTCGCGACACGCCGTCATCAGGGCCCGCTCGTCGTGCAGAAATCGCTGCATCCCGAAGGCCCGGGCATTTGCCACGCCGTGATTGTGCATCCCCCCGGGGGTATCGCGGGCGGCGACAGTCTCGACATCGACGTCCGGCTTGAGGATCGCGCGCATGCTGTGCTGACCACGCCCGGTGCGACGAAGTGGTACAAGTCGCAAGGCCGCGTTGGCACGCAGGACATCGCGCTCACGCTCGGCGCGGGCGCAAAACTCGACTGGCTGCCGCTTGAGAACATCGTGTTCGAACAGGCCGATGCGAAGCAGAACATCCGCGTGCGTCTTGGCGAGAACGCCACTGTCATCGGTTGGGACGCGACGCTGCTCGGCCGTCAGGCAGCAGGCGAACAATGGACGCAAGGCCAGTGGCGCGCGACGTTCGAACTACGCGACGCGCAAGATCGCCTGCTCTGGGCCGAGCAGGCCGTACTCGGTGCCGACGATGCGCAACGCACGGGCGTGACCGGTCTCGCGGGCTTCCCGGTGTTCGCGACGCTATGGGCGGTTGGCCCGGCGTGCACACGCGAATTCGCCGAAACGCTCGCCGCAGACTTGCCGTTTCAGGATGATTTGCGCGCGGGGGTGACCTGCCTGCCGGGCAACGTGCTGGTATTGCGCGTGCTGGGTCACGACATGGAAACCGTGCGTCAGTTGATGATCCGGCACTGGCTGGCATTACGCCCGATCGTGCATGGCGTACCCGCCGAACCGCTGCGTCTTTGGGCAACCTGACCCCGGCACCAAAACGGTGACACCCTCCTGCGCGACACCGCGCTGACGCACCAATTCAGGGCGTTATCGGTGGCGCATGGCCCGACGCGGCGCGTTCCCGACACGGCAATGCGCGCGTGGATCCGGTCGGCAGCACCGTCGCACGGTCTTTCTCTGCCTCAGGCACGATTCCTGCTACCTCACTGTATCGACCGGTCAGACCAGATGATCCGGCCGCCGGGACGCTCCTGTCGCCGGATCGCTCGCCCCCGATACACCGAACCGAGGTTGCCGCTATGCTGCCGTTCACCCGTACTGCCGTCCCGCACCATGCCGTCGTTGCTACCGTTGGCGCGCGCGCTCGCGCCCGCCGTGTCTTCACCGCACTAATGCTCTCGATGAGCGCCATCGCCGCGCTCGCTGTCGCCATGCCGCGCGCGGCCCATGCCGACGGCTTGGACGACATCACCAAGCGCGGGACGCTGCGTGTCGCCGTGCCCGCCGACTTCCCGCCGTTCGGCTCGATCGGCCCGGACATGAAGCCGGTCGGTTATGACATCGACACCGCCGCGCTGCTCGCCAAGGGCATGGGCGTGAAGCTCGAACTCGTGCCGGTGACCAGCGCCAACCGCGTGCCGTACCTCACCACGAACAAAGCCGATCTGGTGATCTCCAGCCTCGGCAAGAACGCCGATCGCGAGAAAGTCATCGACTTCTCGGAAGCCTATGCCCCGTTTTACAACGGCGTGTTCGGTCCGAAAGACATCGCCGTTGCCAAGCCCGCCGATCTCTCGGGCAAGACCATCGGCGTGACGCGTGGCGCGGTGGAAGACCTTGAACTCTCCAAGGTCGCGCCGCCCGATGTGACCATCAAGCGCTTCGAAGACAACAACGGCACGATCTCGGCATTCCTGTCGGGTCAGGTGCAACTGGTGGCCACCGGCAACGTGGTCGCCGCCGCCATTCTCGCCAAGCACCCGCCGAAGCTGCCGGAACCGAAGTTCCTCATCAAGAACTCGCCCTGCTTTGTCGGCCTGAACAAGAACGAGCCGCGCCTGCTCGCGAAGGTCAACGACATCCTGACGGCCTCGAAGAAGGACGGCTCGCTGGGCAAGATCTCGCAGAAGTGGCTCGGCGCCCCGCTGCCTGCCGACCTGTAAAACGGGTCTGCCCCTCCGATGCACTACGTTCTCGATTTTGCCGATCTGCGGCAATACCTGATGCTGTTCGTAAAAGGCGCCGCGCTGACGGTGGCGCTCACTGCTGTGTCTACGGTAGTGGGTGTCGTCATCGGCGCGCTGTGCGCCGTCGCGCGCGAGGAGGGCTCGCGCTGGGCCAAGGCCATCGCCGGGCTCTACGTCGAGCTGATTCGCAACACGCCCTTCATCGTGCAGCTCTTCTTCATCTTCTTCGGGCTGCCGAGTCTGGGCATTCATATTGACGAGACCACGGCGGCCGTCATCGCCATGAGCGTGAACCTCGGCGCCTACGCGACCGAGATCATTCGTGCGGGTATGCGCGCGGTGCCACGCGGGCTGTCGGAAGCCGGGCAATCGCTGGCGATGACGCGCGCGCAGATTCTGCGTCACGTGATTCTTCCGCAGGCATTTGCGAAGGTGTTCCCTGCACTCGCCAGTCAGATCGTCATCGTCATGCTGGGCTCCGCAGTGGTATCGCAAATCTCGGTGCCCGATCTCTCTTACGCGGCCAACTTCGTCCAGTCGCGCACGTTCCGCGCATTTGAAAGCTATCTGATCGTCACGGGCGTGTATCTCGTGCTGGCCATCGCGCTTCGCCGTGTGCTGATGCGCTGCGCACGGCGTCTGTTTCGCGGCACGGTCAAAGGGGGTGCGCGATGATGGAATTCACCCTCTGGGACATGTTGCGCGGCCTGCTGATGGCCGGGCGCTGGACCCTCGCGCTCTCGGCGATCGCCTTCGTCTGCGGCGGGCTCGTGGCGCTCGTGCTGCTGGTCATTCGCGTGGGCCGCGTGCAATGGGCGGCACGTGCCGTCGCGCTGTATATCGAAGTGTTTCAAGGCACGCCGCTGCTCATGCAGTTGTTTCTGGTCTTCTTCGGTCTGCCGTTGCTGGGTCTGGAAGTCTCGCCGTGGGTTGCCGCAGCCGTGTGTCTCACGCTGTACACCAGCGCCTATCTCACGGAGATCTGGCGGGGTTGCGTCGATGCGATTCCGCACGGGCAGTGGGAGGCTTCGTCGAGCCTCGCCATGCGTTACGGCGAGCAGTTGCGTCACGTGATTCTGCCGCAGGCGCTGCGCATCGCCATCGCGCCGACGGTCGGCTTCTCGGTGCAGGTGGTCAAGAGCACGGCGCTCGCCTCGATCATCGGTTTCGATGAGTTGACCAAGACCGGCACCATGCTCACCAATGCGACCTTCCAGCCGTTCACCGTCTATGGGCTGGTCGCTCTGTTCTACTTCGCTGCCTGCTATCCGCTGTCGTTATGGGCGCGTCATCTCGAAAGGAAACTCCATGTCGCTCATTGAAGTCAGGGGCATGCAAAAGCGCTTCGGCGAAAACCCCGTGCTGAGGGGGATCGACATGAGCGTCGAGCGCGGTCAGGTCGTGTCGATCATCGGCAAGAGCGGCTCGGGAAAAAGCACGCTGCTGCGCACGCTTAACGGTCTGGAGAACTTCGACGCCGGCAGCGTAGCGGTCGACGGCGTGCTCGTCGGCGCACGCGACACCGATCTGCGCGCCCTGCGCCTGAAGGTCGGCATGGTGTTCCAGCAGTACAACCTGTTCCCGCATCTGTCGGCTGGCGAGAACGTGATGCTCGCGCAAAAGGTCGTGAAGAAGACCGCGTCCGGCGATGCCCGTGAAGTCGCCCGCGCCATGCTCGCCAAGGTCGGGCTCGCCGACAAGTTCGACAGCTATCCGTCGCAACTCTCGGGCGGTCAGCAGCAGCGCGTGGCGATTGCGCGTTCGCTCGCCATGTCGCCCGCAGTGCTGCTGTGCGATGAAATTACGTCGGCGCTCGACCCAGAGCTGGTCGCCGAAGTGCTGAAGGTGCTGGAAGATCTGGCGGCAGAAGGCATGACGCTGATTCTGGTCACGCACGAGATGCGCTTTGCGCGCCACGTGTCGGATCGGGTGGTGTTCATGCATCAGGGCAAGATCTGGGAATCGGGCGAACCCGAGGCGCTGTTCACCCGCCCGACGACGCCGGAATTGCAGCGTTTTATCTGCCAATAACGTCTCAGTGGAAAGGCGCTGCCGATGGGTCATTCGCACGATTTTGGTGCGCCCTCTAATCGTGTCAAAGAGCAGTGGCGCGGCGTGATCGCCGTGCTTATGATGAGCAGCTACAGCGCGCCTCAGGGCCTGTCCACCCTAATTGCTTCGCATTGAAATTCACCTGTCACGATGAAGCTCACTCCTCGCGAAAAAGACAAGTTGCTCATCTTCACCGCCGCCTTGCTCGCCGAACGCCGGCGCGCACGCGGCCTGAAGCTGAACTATCCGGAGGCCGTGGCCTTCATCAGCGCAGCGCTCATGGAAGGCGCGCGCGATGGCAAAACGGTTGCCGAACTCATGCACTACGGCACGACCTTGCTCACGCGCGATGACGTGATGGACGGCGTGCCCGAAATGATTCCCGACATTCAGGTCGAAGCCACGTTTCCCGACGGCACGAAACTCGTGACCGTGCATCACCCGATTCCGTAACTCATCAATTCTCGTCAGTAGACGTCAATAACAACACCCGAAGGACGCACCATGTCACGCGATCACTCGTTCACCGTATCCGGTCCCTCATCGACTCGCCGCTGGTCACGCGCGGTTGCCGGTCTCGCCCTGCTCGCCGCGTCGGGTGCTGCGCTCGCGCATCCGGGCCACCCGGGGCATGACGCCGCCAGCAGCTTTGTCGCGGGCTTCGTCCATCCGCTCACCGGTGCCGACCACCTGTGCGCCATGATCGTCGTCGGCCTGTGGAGCGCGCTCACCTCCCGCCGCGTCTGGCTGGCACCCATCGCGTTCGTCGCGATGCTTGCTGTCGGCGGCTTGCTCGGCATGTCGCATTGGTTTGCGTTGCCGGGCGTTGAGCCGATGATCGCCGTCTCGCTGCTGGTGCTCGGGCTGATGCTCGCCACACGCACGAAGTTGCCGGGCTGGGCCGGGGCTGCCGTGGTTGGTGCGTTCGCTATCTTCCACGGTTTCGCGCACGGTGCCGAGTTGCCGGATGAAGCCAGTGCCATGCATTACATGGCCGGCTTCCTGCTCGCCACGGGCGGGCTGCATTGCATCGGCATCGCGGCGGGTGTCGCGCTGCGTGAGCGCACGGTGTGGGTGCCGCGCCTGCTGGGCGCGGGCGTGCTGGCGTACGGCGTGTCATTGCTGGCCGTCGCGGCCTGAGCGCGGACGTAGCCCCCTTGAGGAGACACGCATGATTCCCGGAGAGCTGCTAACCGCTGCTGGCGAGATCGAACTGAACGTGGGACGCCCCACGATCAGCGTGACGGTCGCCAACACCGGTGACCGGCCGATTCAGATCGGCTCGCATTTCCATTTCTATGAAGTCAACGACGCGCTGCAATTCGACCGAGAAGCTGCGCGCGGATTTCGTCTGAACATTGCCGCCGGGACTGCCGTGCGGTTCGAGCCGGGTCAGCAACGCACGGTCGAGTTGGTTGCGCTGGCGGGCGATCGGCGCGTATTCGGCTTTGCCGGGCGTGTCATGGGGGCCTTATGAAGATTTCACGCCGCGCTTATGCGGAGATGTTCGGCCCGACCACCGGTGACCGGCTGCGGTTGGCCGATACGGAACTCATCATTGAGATCGAGCGCGATTACACGATCTATGGCGAAGAGGTGAAGTTCGGCGGCGGCAAGGTCATTCGCGACGGCATGGGCCAGTCGCAACGCACGCGCGCCGACGTGGTGGACACCGTCATTACCAATGCCGTGATCATCGATCACTGGGGCATCGTCAAAGCCGACATCGGGCTGAAAGACGGCCGCATCTGGGGCATCGGCAAGGCCGGCAATCCGGATATTCAGCCGGGCGTGACGATTCCGCTGGGCGCCGCCACCGAAGTCATCGCGGGCGAAGGCATGATCGTCACGGCGGGCGGTATCGATTCGCACATCCACTTCATTTGTCCGCAACAGATCGAAGAGGCGCTGTCGTCGGGCGTGACGACGTTGCTGGGCGGCGGCACCGGCCCGGCCACTGGCACCAATGCCACGACGTGCACACCCGGACCGTGGCACATCGAGCGCATGTTGCAGGCGGCGGACGGCTGGCCGATCAACCTCGGCTTTCTCGGCAAGGGCAACGTGAGTCAGCCCGAGCCGCTCACCGAGCAGATCGAAGCCGGCGCCATCGGGTTGAAGCTGCACGAGGACTGGGGCTCGACCCCGGCGGCCATCGACGCGTGCCTGTCGGTCGCCGACGCCACCGATACGCAGGTCGCCATTCACACCGACACGCTTAACGAAGGCGGTTTTGTCGAAGCGACGGTCGCGGCGATCAAGGGCCGCACGATTCACACGTATCACACCGAAGGTGCTGGCGGTGGACACGCGCCTGACATTCTCAAGGTCTGCGGCGAGCCGAATGTGCTGCCGTCGTCGACCAACCCGACGCGGCCTTACACCATCAACACGCTCGACGAGCATCTCGACATGTTGATGGTGTGCCATCACCTCGACCCCGCGATTGCCGAGGATATTGCCTTCGCCGAGTCGCGCATCCGTCGCGAGACGATTGCCGCCGAAGACATCCTGCATGACTTGGGCGCGTTGTCGATGATCTCCTCGGATTCACAAGCCATGGGGCGCGTGGGTGAAGTGGTGTTGCGCACATGGCAGACGGCACACAAGATGAAGGTGCAGCGCGGCGCGCTAGGCACCGACTCGGCGCAAGCGGACAATTTCCGCGTGAAGCGTTATGTGGCGAAGTACACGATCAACCCCGCCATCACGCACGGCATGGCGCATGAAATTGGGTCGGTCGAAGTGGGTAAATGGGCGGATCTGGTGCTGTGGGAACCGGCGTTTTTCGGCGTGAAGCCGTCGCTGATTCTCAAAGGCGGCATGATCACGTCAGCGCTGATGGGCGACCCGAATGCGTCGATCCCGACACCGCAGCCCGTGCACTATCGCGAGATGTTCGGGGCGCGCGCCGGGGCGATGGCGCGCACCTCGCTGACGTTCGTGTCGCAAGCGGCGTACGATGGCGACGTGGCGGGCCGTTACGGTCTGTCCAAGCGCATCGTGCCGGTGCGCAATATCCGGCAGGTGACCAAAGCCAACATGATCAACAACGACTGGCTGCCGCAGATCAGCGTCGACCCCGAGACCTATCAGGTCATCGCCGACGGGCAACTGCTGACGTGCGAGCCGGCGACCGTGCTGCCGATGGCGCAACGTTATTTCCTTTTCTAGACCATGTCGCAAGCCTCCGATTCAGCGCCCGATTCAGCACCCGACTCCGCGCCCGATTCTTCCTCTCATCTTCACGCTGACGACGAGGCGGATGCTGTGTCGTCTTCGCCGTCCTCATCGTCTTCTTCGGCGACGCTGCGTCGCGTCGAGAAGCGCTTCGAAGCCGGTCGCATCGCGGCACCGCTCGCACGTCGTGCACCTGCGCTGGTGCTGCCCTTCGATGCACGCGGCAAAAGCCGTCTGCGTGCCACGTTGGAAACCGGTGAAGAAGTCGCGGTGTTCCTGCCGCGCGGCACGGTGCTGCGCGGTGGCGATGTGCTGGTCGCGGACGATGGTGGATTGATTCGCGTAGAGGCCGCGCCGGAAACGGTGTTGCTGGTGACGGCATCGACGCCGCTCGCGCTCACCCGGGCAGCGTATCACCTCGGCAATCGTCATACGCCGGTCGAAGTTGGCGACGGGTATCTCAAGCTCGAATCCGATCCGGTGCTGCGCGATATGCTGCTGCGACTGGATGTCGACGTGGCCGAAGCGCTGATGCCCTTCGAGCCGGAAGCCGGTGCCTACGGCGGCGGCCACAAACACGGCCACGACGCGACGTTCGCGGAAGACTATGCGCTCGCGCAGCAGGTTTTCCATGAGCACCATGGACATTCGCATGACCATGGGCACTCGCATTCCCATTCGCATGACCACGATCACGATCATGAGCATGGTCATGCGCACGTTCACGGCCCGGATTGCGATCACGGGCACTCGCACGGGCATGTGCATACCGCCGAATGTGGTCATGATCATGGGCACGTTCACGGTCCCGACTGCGGGCATGACCATGCCCATCATGGCCACACGCACGCGCCTGCACATGTTCACGGCCCTGACTGCGGCCACGATCACGCGCATTCGTCTTCCAGCGAAAGCGATGCGTCTGTGAATCCCACTGCTTCTCCTTCGAGCGCCCCCGATGACGGCAAGTCTGGCCAGTCCTCTCACTGAGCCCGTTGCGGCGGCGTCGCTGCAATCGCTTGCGGCGCTGCTCCACCTTGCGTCGCCCGCGTTGCCCATCGGGGCGTTCAGCTATTCGCAAGGGCTCGAAGCCGCTGTCGAGCACGGCATCATCGTCGATGCTCCCGGGGCAGAACGCTGGATCGCCAGTCAACTCGACGGGGTGTTCACCACGGGTGAGCTGGCACTGCTCGCGAGACAATGGCGTCACTGGCAAGCGAATGACTTCACCGCACTGATCCGTGTGAACGACTGGCTGCTGGCGACGAGAGAGGCTGCCGAGCTTCGCGCCGAAACCGAACAAATGGGCTGGTCGCTCACGCAATTGGCGATGTCGCTCGAGTGGGGCACGGCCGCGCAACGTGAGCAACTGGCGTCGATTCGCCCGATCGCGTTACCGACGGCATTTGCGTTCGCCGCGCTCACGCATGGCGCGCCGCTTGCGGACATGCTCGTCGCCTACGCATTCAGTTGGCTGGAAAATCAGGTGGCGGGTGCACTCAAAGCGGTGCCGTTGGGGCAACTCGCTGCGCAGCGCGTGATCGTGGCACTGCGGCCGCGCATCATCGACGCTGCGCACCGCGCCGCGACATTGCCCGACGACCGAATCAATACGTTTTCTCCGGCGCTCGCGATTCTGGCGTCGCGCCACGAGACGCAGTACTCAAGGCTGTTCCGTTCGTGAGGTGTGCGTGTGCTTCGCGCGCTCGCCGCTTCACTCCCCCAATTCGACCCTCATCACTCTGTGCCACTCACGACACTCCTTATGACGACATCTGCCAACGCCCGTCGTACCAAGAAGAATCCGCCGCTGCGTGTCGGTATCGGCGGCCCGGTCGGCTCCGGCAAAACCACGCTGACGGAGATGCTCTGCAAAGCCATGCGGGACCGTTACGATCTCGTGGTCATCACCAACGATATCTACACGAAGGAAGATCAGCGCCTGCTGACTGTCGCCGGCGCCCTTGAACCCGAGCGCATTCTGGGCGTGGAAACGGGGGGTTGCCCGCACACGGCGATTCGCGAAGACGCCTCGATCAATCTTGAAGCGGTCGAGCGCATGCTGGAGCGCTTTCCCGATGCCGATGTCGTGTTCATCGAATCGGGCGGCGACAATCTCGCGGCTACGTTCAGCCCCGAGTTATCCGATCTGACGATCTACGTGATCGATGTGGCCGGTGGCGAGAAGATTCCGCGCAAGGGTGGCCCCGGCATCACTAAATCCGATCTGCTGATCATCAACAAGACCGATCTCGCGCCCTACGTCGGCGCGTCGCTCGACATCATGCGCGCCGACACGCAGAAAATGCGCGGCATGCGCCCCTTCGTCATGGGCAACATGAAGGAAGGCAAGGGCCTTCAGGAAATCATCCAGTTTATTGAGGCGCGAGGGATGCTGGCTTGAGGGGATGCGAGGGCCACCGGCCGAATGGAAGGGTCAATCGTGGTACGAATGGACCTTGGGAGGCCAAGGGCGACCGACGTTATGTAGTGCGATGATGGTGACTGCGTTCTCTCCTAGTCGATAAACCAATCGGTAATGTCTGTGAGCGACTAGCTCACGTGTGTTTCTCAGCTCGCCCAAGCGACCTATCGATGGAAAAGCACGCAAGTTTTTCATTGCGTGCTTTATCCGTTCTTCAAAATGTACCGCGGCTCTCAGACTTAGGTTTGCCAGCGTATTTCTCATGACGATACGATCTCGTTGCGCACGCTGCGTCCAGCGAATTGTCGTGCTCACAAGCGTTCCAATGCGCTCCTTACCCACGCATCAGCTTCAGCGCTGACCACCTCATCCGGGATCGTCCGCCCGGCCTCAAGATCGGCGAGACCTTCGAGGACGCTCTGAATCATGCCCTCGTCGTACGCCTCGGTATCGTAGTGTGGCGTCGAATATTCCCGCATGGAAACAGAGGGGAATTCCGTTGTCATGCGCTGCGTGGCAACGACTTCTTTGGCAGCGTCGTTGTAAAACTCCATATCGATGGTCATTGTGATGACAGCGTTCCGTTGGCTGGGGGGCCACTCAAGCGAGTGATCACAAATTAACCGTCCACGGTGGGGAACGTCAATGCGGGTCGGGAAGTTATCGGGCGATTCCTAACGGAACCGCCCTGATGTCCGAAGCGGGTTTCGGACTAGCGCTGCGCTACCGAGAAACCATGCTCTCGCAGCAGTTGCAGCACGCCATGCGGGCCGCCAAGATGCAGCGTGCCGATGGCAACGAACACCGGCTTGCCCGGGTCCGCGAGAAACAGCATCCGCGCCAAAAAGCGGCGGTTGCGTGAGTACAGAATGCGCTCGTCGATGGCGTCGGCCAGCGCCACATTGCGTCGCACTTGTGCCGCCTTGCCCTGCGACCAGTCGAACACCAGCTCCGCGTCGCCCGCGCGCCACAGCCGGTGCAACTCCTCCACCTGTGCCGTGGCCTTCTTGGGCGTCAGCACCAGCTCCTGCGCCAGCAACTCGTTTTGCTGTGCCGCCGACAACCCCGTGAACGCATCCATCTGCTCGGCCAACGACTCCAGCCCGACGATGCGCCCGCGGTAGATGTTCTCCAACTGATTCTCGGTGCCGTATTCCGTTTGCAGGTCGGCCCCCATCGAGTCGAGCGTCTCCACGAGCAGCGCCGCCAGCCACGGCCGCATGTGGCGAATCTCGGTGAGCATCGCCGGATTGCCCTTGAGGCGGTCGCGCAACTTGCGCCATAGCGGCGCCGGAATCATCCTCGGCAGACACGCGCGCGTACACATGCCGTACTTCTGCACGTCGTCCTGCGACATCGTCAGATCGTCAGGCGAGAGCTCGAACGCCACCACCTTCGAGACGCGCAGCGCATCGACCACCACTTTGCGGAACGGATAGTCGTCGGGCTTGCCGACGTGCAGGGTGCCCATGACGTAGATCGTCATGTCGCCCTTGCGGGCTTCGTAGAACGGCAGATTGGCGCCGGGCGGCGATTCGCCCGGCTCGGGCACCACCAGCGGCAACGCCCGCGGCGTAACGACGCGAGGTGTCACCGTCGATGCCGCATCGAGCGTGACGGCGAGCGTCATCAGCAGGCAGCCCAGCAGCCAACCGGTCAAAGCGACGCCCCGACGGACATGCGTCGCGCGTGGTGGTCCACCCAATCTCGTCATCCCTCAATGTCTTCAACCCGATGGCACGCCACCAGACGTCCTTCGAGCTCGCGCAATTGCGGCACTTCCTCTCGGCAATGGTCGACGGCATACGGACAGCGCGGCGCAAACGCACACCCCGGCGGCGGGCGCAGCGGCGACGGCAACTCGCCGATCAACGCAATCTTCACGCGCCGCTCGCTCGGCTTGATGGCCGGCGTGGCCGACATCAGCGCCTTGGTGTACGGATGCAGCGGCCGGCCAAACACGGCGGCCTTGGGGCCGTGTTCGACCGCGCGGCCGAGATACATCACCATCACGTCGTCGGCCACATGCTCGACCACGGCGAGATTATGCGACACGAATACGTAACTCGTCGCGTATCGGTCCTGCAAATCCATGAAAAGATTCAGGATCTGTGCCTGAATTGAGACATCCAGGGCCGAGACCGGCTCGTCCGCCACCACGATTGCCGGCGACAGAATCATCGCCCGCGCAATCGCCACGCGCTGCCGCTGCCCGCCCGAGAACATATGCGGATACCGCGCCACATGCTCCGGGCGGAGCCCCACCGTGCGCATCATCGCCGCAATCTTCTCGCCCCGCTCGGCGCGGGTGAGCGCCGTATTGATGGCCAGCGGCTCATCCAGCGCCTGCCCGACCGTCTTGCGCGGATTGAGCGACGCGTACGGGTTCTGGAACACCATTTGCACCCGCGTACGCAACGGGGCCAGATCGCCCGCCGATGCCCCGGTTGTCTCGGTCGCGTCGATGGCGAGTGTGCCGGACGTCGGCGGCTCGATCAACGTCAGCACCCGTGCCAGCGTCGATTTGCCGCACCCCGACTCGCCCACCACGGCCAGTGTCCGGCCAGCCGACAACTCGAACGACACGCCGTTCAGGGCCTTGACGCTCGCGTCCGCACGGAACATGCCCCGGTTGACGGTGTAAAAACGCTTCAGATCGCGGGCGGCCAGCACGGTACGATTCGGCTCACGCTCACGCGTCGTTGTTTGCGGAGTGTCCGGGCCGCCCGGCGGCGTCGCGAAAACGGTTTCACTCATTGCGCACCTCCGGTGACCAGTCCACCTGCCGTACCACCCGTCAGACCACCCGCCGCATGTGGCAGTGGCTTGAAGCACCGCACGCGCGGCGACCCGATGGCTGTCGGCCCGGTATAGGGCTCAAGCTTGGGTTGCACCGTGCGGCAATGATCATCGGCATAAGGACAGCGCGGCGACAGCAGACACCCGGCCGGCCGATCGTCGCGGCCCGGCACCACGCCGGGCAAGGTATGCAGGCGTCGCACGCCTCGGTTGTGTTCAGGAATCGCCGCAAGCAGCGCCTCGGTGTAGGGATGATGCGGTGCGTCGAACAGCGCCGGGACCTGCTGCACCTCGATCACCTGCCCCGCGTACATCACGGCCACGCGGTGCGCCACTTCGGCCACCACGGCCAGATCGTGCGAAATCAACACGAGCGACATCCCGTGATCGCGCTGCAAACGCAGCAGCAACGCCATGATCTGCGCCTGAATGGTCACGTCGAGCGCGGTCGTCGGTTCGTCGGCGATCAGCAACTTCGGCTGGCACGCAATCGCCATCGCGATCATCACGCGCTGGTTCATCCCGCCCGAGAGTTGATGCGGATACGCACCGAGCCGGTTCGCGGCATCGGGAATTTCCACCTGTTCTAGCAACTCCACGATGCGATCGCGCAGCGCCCGGCCACGCAGTCCCATGTGCCGGCGCAGCACTTCACCGATCTGATAGCCGATGGAATAGCTCGGGTTCAGGCTCGAGAGCGCGTCCTGAAAGATCATGGACACGTCGCGCCCGACAATGTTGCGTCGCTGCCGCGCCGAGGCGTGCAGCAGGTCGCGTCCGTCGAAGCTGACTTCGTCGGCAGTGACACGCCCGGGGGCGTCGATCAGCCCCATGAGCGCGAGCATCGTCACGCTCTTGCCCGAGCCGGACTCGCCGACCACGCCGAGAATTTCGCCCTGGCCGACGTCGAGGTCGATGCCTTCGACGGCGCGTGCCCCTTCGAAGTCGACCGATAGATTGCGGATAGTGAGCAGACTCATGCGATTCGCTTCAGTTTGGGGTCGAGGGCGTCGCGCAGGCCGTCGCCGACCAGGTTGATCGCAAGGACCGAGATGACGATCGCAAGACCCGGCAGCGTCACAATCCACCAGGCACTTTCCATATAGTCGCGCGCCGACGCGAGCATCGAACCCCACTCGGCGAGCGGCGGTTGCACGCCCAGCCCGAGAAAGCCGAGCGCCGCCGCATCGAGAATGGCCACCGAGAAGCTCAGCGTCGCCTGCACGATCAGCGGGGCCGCACAGTTCGGCAGCACGGTCGAGAACATCAAGCGCAGCGTGCCGGCACCGGCCATACGCGAGGCAGTCACGTACTCGCGCTGCAATTCGCCGATGGCGGCCGCGCGCGTGAGACGCACATACGCGGGCAGCGTCACAATGGCAATCGCGATGGTCGTGTTAGCGAGTCCCGGCCCGATGATGGCCACCACGGCCACGGCCAGCAGCAGCGACGGCAGCGCCATCATCATGTCCATCAGGCGCATGATCGGCGTGTCGAGCCAGCGCGGGAAAAACGCCGCGAGCAGGCCGAGCAGAATGCCCGGAATCAGCGACAACACCACCGACGACAGACCGATCCAGAACGACAGGCGCGCCCCAAAGATCAGGCGTGAAAGGATGTCGCGCCCGGCTTCGTCGGTGCCGAGCAGAAAGCGTGCGTTGCCACCGTCAAACCAAGCGGGCGGAATCTTCACGAAATCGCGGTATTGCTCGATGGGACTGTGCGGCGCGATCATCGGCGCAAAGATGGCCGCAAGGAACATCAATATCAAGATAATCGCGGCGAACGTCGCGCCGCGATTGGCGGTAAAGCTGCGCAGGAATTCCCGCACCAGGCGCGCGCGAGGCGTGGCCGTAATGGCGGCGGGCGGCGGCAGCGTAGCAGGCGTGTCACTCATTGTTGACCTCCTTCAGTGCCGAATGCGCGGATTGACGACGCCGTAGAGCACGTCGACCAGCAAGTTGACCAGAATGACGCCCGTCGCGATGAGCAGAATCCCGCCCTGCACCACCGGATAGTCGCGTCGCAAAATGGCGTCGATCAGCCATTTACCGATGCCGGGCCACGAGAACACGTTCTCCGTGAGTACCGCGCCCGCCAGTAGCGTGCCGACTTGCAGCCCAATCACAGTAATCACAGGAATAAGGGCGTTGCGCAGTGCGTGCACGACGATCACGCGCCAAGGCGACAGCCCTTTCGCACGCGCCGTCCGGATGTAGTCCTCACGCAGCACTTCGAGCATGGCCGAGCGCGTCATGCGCGCGATCACCGCTAGCGGCACGGTGCCGAGCACGATGGTCGGCAGAATCAGATGGCTCACGGCGGACGAGAACGCGCCCGGATCCCCCGAGAGCAGCGTGTCGATGAGCATGAAGCCGGTCACGAACGGTACGTCGTATTCCACACCGATGCGCCCCGACACGGGCGTCCATTGCAGATCGACCGAGAAGAGCATGATCAGCAACAACCCCCACCAGAAGATGGGCATCGAATAGCCGGTCAGCGCCGCCCCCATCGTGGTGTGGTCGAGCATCTTGCCGCGCCGCAACGACGCGGCGACACCGGCAGGCAGGCCGACGATCAGCGCGAAGAGCATCGCGCACGTGGCCAGTTCGAGCGTGGCGGGGAAGCGCGAGAAGAACTCGTGCAGCACGCCTTCGTTGGTCACGATGGAGCGCCCGAGGTCGCCTTGCGCGGCGTGCTTCAGATAGACGAAGTATTGGGTGGTGAGCGGTTGATCGAGCCCGAGCCGTTTCATAGCTTCGGCGTGCATGACGGGGTCGAGGTTTCGCTCGCCCACGAGCACTTCGATCGGATCGCCGGGAATGAGGTGGATCAGCGCGAACGCCAGGACGGTGATGCCGATAAAGGTCGGGATCACCATGCCCAGTCGTCGCAGGACGAATCTCAGCATATGAGGGTTCCGTGGGCTTGCGCACCGCCCGCCCCCGGCGGCAGGACGGGTGGCGCTGTGCCGCGTTATTCAGTCGTGAACGACCGTTTGTCTTGGTGCGGCAGGCAGATCCGGCGCGGCGGCCGGGTCTGCCTGCTTGATACCAATCTATTGCGTGTTACCGGGCAGTGAAACCCGATCAGTCGAGCATTTATCGCGTATCAGTCGAGAGACACGCCAGCAAAACTGTTACGGCTGAACGGGCTGAGCTTGAAGCCCTTCACGTTCGTCGCCATCGGCTTGTATTGCGTGGAGTGCGCGATAGGCGAGAACGGCAGTTGCTGCGCGAAGATTTCCTGCGCCTGCGTGTACAGCTTCGTGCGCGCCGCGACGTCCGTGGTCTGACGTGCCTGTTTGATGAGATCGTCGAACGGCTTGTAGCACCACTTCGAGAAGTTGTTGCCGTTCATCGAATCGCAGCCGAGCAGCACGCCGAGCCAGTTGTCCGGATCGCCGTTGTCGCCGGTCCAGCCAATGAGCAGCGCATCGTGCTCGCCAGCCTTCGCGCGCTTGATGTACTCACCCCATTCGTACGTGACGATGTTCGCTTTCACGCCGATCTTCGCCCAGTCGGCCTGAATCATTTCGGCCATGAGCTTGCCGTTCGGGTTATACGGACGCTGCACCGGCATCGCCCACAGCGTGATTTCGATACCCTTCACGCCTGCCTTGTCGAGCAACGCCTTGGCTTTCTCGGGGTCGTAGCCGGACGGCTTGATGTTCTTGTCGTAGGACCATTGCGTCGGCGGCATCGGCGCGCCGTTCGACAACTGTCCGGCCGAGCCGTAGACGGACTGGAGAATCGCCTGCTTGTTGATCGCCATGTCGAGTGCCTGACGCACTTCCACGCGGTCGAGCGGCTTCTTCTGCACGTTGTACGCCACATAGCCGAGGTTGAAACCGACCTGATCCGGCATCTTCAGCTTCGACGCCTTGCCCTGCGCCGAAATATCAGCCTTGAGCGAATCGACGTCAGCCGGGCGCGGGTACGTTGCGACCTGGCATTCGTTGCGCTTGAGCTTCTGGATACGGACGTTGGCGTCGGTGGTGATCGCGAAGATCAGCTTGCCCACCTTCGGCGGCAGATTCGTATTCCAGTAGTCCTTGTTGCCATCCAGACGCAGCGTGGCGTCCTTCGTGTAGCTGCGGAAGATGAACGGCCCGGTGCCGACCGGCTTGAGCGCGATGTCGCGGGAATTGTTCGCGGCAAGCAGCTTGTCTGCGTATTCCTTCGAAAGGATCGACGCGAACGACATGGCCAGATTCTGGATGAACGGTGCGTCGACCTGCTTCAGCACGAAGCGCACGGTGTACGGATCGACGATCTCGATACGGTCGATGTCCTTCTGGAGTCCCATGTCGACGAAATACGGAAACTCAGCCGGATAAGCCTTGCGGAAGGGCATCTCGCGATCGCCCATGCGCTCGAACGTGAACTTCACGTCTTCGGCATTGAAGTCCCGCGTGGGCGTGAAGTATTCGGTGGTGTGGAACTTGACACCTTTGCGCAGATGGAAGGTGTAGACCTTGTTGTCCGGCGAAATGTCCCACTTCTCGGCGAGCGACGGCATCACCCCGGTTTCGCCCGGTACGAACGCGATAAGACGGTTGTAGATGGCGTCGGCAGGATCGAAGTCCGTGCCGGTGGTCAGTTGCCCCGGATCGAAGCCGGCCGGGCTGCCCTCAGAGCAGTAGACAAGGGTCTTGTTCGGGAGCTCGACTGCTGCGGCGGACTGGATCGCGGTCGCGCCGGCAAGCAGAGTAGCAGCCAAAAGCAAACGCAGGGTGTGGGTTCGTTTCATAGGCTCCTCGGAATGATATTTTTCGAGGCTCAGGATCGGTTCGTCCGGTTAGGGGTCGCCGCCGAGCACCCGGGAATATTACTGAAGGTTACCTCGCGTCACAACACGCCAAATCCCTAGCAATTCGCCGATTTGCAGCGTTTTCAATTAGGAAATCACTTAATTTTGATTAGGATTGACATTCAGGTGCCTGATCGGCGCAATCGCCGCCCAGTCAGCGATGACGCGCACCGGTGCAGCGCTGCACCGGTGCGGGGAGCGAAAGCGGCCACGACTTGAAAGCCGTAGCGCGTATGTGAAGTGTCTGAAGTACCGCGGGGCAAGGGGCAAGGCCCGGCGAGTGCGCGGCGCGCGGCCGTGAGACCTGAAGACGATCGATGCGCCCTGCCATGGGGCGCACCGACATTGACGCAGTTTGTGATTGCCGGAAGTAAACCCGGTTTACAGACCCAGTCGCTGCCACATCGCCTTGGTGGCGGCTGCCGCGTTGAGCGTATAGAAATGCAGACCCGGGACGCCGTCGGCGAGCAGGCGCTCACACAGTGCGGTCACCACGTCGAGGCCAAACGCGCGAATCGACTCACGGTCGTCGCCAAAGCCTTCGAGGCGCTTGGCGATCCAGCGCGGCACTTCCGCACCGCACATGTCCGAGAACCGCATCATCTGCGAGTAATTCGTGATCGGCATGATGCCCGGCACGATCGGCACGTTCACGCCAAGGCGCGCGGCATCGTCGACAAAGCGGAAGTAAGCGTCCGCATTGAAGAAATACTGCGTGATCGCCGAATCGGCGCCGGCCTTCACCTTGTCGGCAAAGTGTTCGAGGTCCAGACGCGGCGACTTCGCCTGCGGGTGGTACTCGGGGTAAGCCGCCACTTCGATGTGGAACCAGTCGCCCGTCTCGGCACGAATGAATTCGACCAGCTCCGACGCGTAACGAAACTCACCGATTTCGCCCATGCCCGACGGCAGGTCGCCGCGCAGCGCCACGATGTGACGGATGCCATGACTGCGGTACGTCTGGAGGATGTCGCGGATGTTGTCTTTGGTCGACCCCACGCATGACAGGTGCGGTGCCGCTTCGACGCCTTCGCGTTGGATTTCCACCACCGTATCGATCGTACCCTGCTGGGTCGAACCGCCGGCACCGAACGTCACCGAGACAAATTTCGGACCGAGTGGAAACAGTTGCTGGCGCGTCGCGCGCAGCTTCTCCGCGCCCTCGGCGGTCTTGGGCGGGAAGAATTCGAAGCTGAAAGAGGGTTGCGTCATGATCTTCTGATTATCGAGAGAGCCGTTCGCGTAGCACTCATGCCGCCTTGGCATGCGTGGCGTGCACGAAAAACTCCCGGTTACCGTCACCGCCCGTAATCGGGCTGTCGAACCAGCCGGCCACCGTGAGGCCGAGCGACTCGCAGGCGGTGCGGATCTTTGTCTCCACTTGCGCATATTGCGCTTCGTCGCGCACGAGGCCACCGCGCCCGATGTTCTCGCGTCCCACTTCAAACTGCGGCTTGACCAGCATCAGCAGGTCGCCGCCCGGCGCCAGCAGCGGCGCGAGCGCCGGCAGCACCAGCGTGAGCGAGATGAACGACACGTCGCCCACGATCACATCGAAGCCCGCCTCGGGGGCCGTCAACGCGGGTGCCGACGCAGCCGTCCCCTCGCTCGCCGACGGCGACTTCCACTGCGCCAACTGCGCATCCAGCATTTCGCGCGTCAGGTACCGCGCGTTGATCCCCTCCAGCGAAATCAGTCGCGGCTCGGTCACCATCCGGCCATGCAATTGCCCGTGACCGACATCCACACCAATGACCTGCGCCACGCCCTTCTGCAAGAGGCAGTCGGCAAAGCCACCGGTTGACAGCCCGACGTCGAGCGCCGTGCGCCCCTTCAGGTCATCGGCATCCAGCCCGGCCGCCGCGAGCGCACCTTCGAGCTTCAAGCCGCCGCGAGAAACGTAGCGATCCTCGCCCGGCAGCCCGTCGACTGCGGCACGCACTTCGAGCACTTCATCGCTCGCCACGAGCTGGCTGGCTTTCTTGAGGACGGTGTCCGTGTCGGCAACGTACACCCGCCCCGCATCGATCAACCGTTGCGCGGCAGTACGCGATGACGCGAGGCCTCGCGACACGAGTGCCTGATCGACACGAAGGGATGACGGCATGACAACAAATTCCTGCGGAGGAAAGCAGGCACGCGGGCGCGCACGTGCCGGATAAACACTCGGTTAAACGTTGCGTTAAACGTTAGTCGCGCGGTCGCCGCCGAACACCAGCGCCGACAGAATCCACGAGATCAGGCTGTACAGCAGCGAGCCGAAGAGCGCCGCCCAGAAGCCCGAGACTTCGAACCCCTTGACCACGTTAGCGGCCAGCCAGAACAGCAACGCATTGATCACGAAGATGAACAATCCGAGCGTGACGACCGTGACCGGCAGCGTGAGCACCACGAGCAGCGGACGCAGGAATGCGTTGATCAGGCCGAGCACGACCGCAACGATCAGCGCCGTACCGATGCCCTTGAGCTGAACGCCCGAGATGATGTGCGGCAAAACGAGAAGTGCGATGGCATTGATGAGCCAAATCAGCAGCAGACGCATGGCAAGCTCCGAAGGACACGCCGGTGCGAGACGTCGCCGTCAACACCGGCAGTTACAAGAATTCGTACGCGGCTGCGCACTGGGCGCAGCCGCGTGGGTACTACCTAATTAGCACTTAATAACGGTAGTGCGACGGCTTGAACGGACCGTTCTTGTCGACGCTGATGTACTTCGCCTGATCGTCGCTCAGCACGGTCAGCTCGGCACCGATACGGCCCAGGTGCAGACGCGCAACCTTCTCGTCCAGATGCTTCGGCAGCACGTACACGCTGTTCTTGTACTTGGCGCCGTCCACGAACAATTCAATCTGCGCGAGCGTCTGGTTGGTGAACGAGTTGCTCATCACGAACGACGGGTGACCCGTGGCGCAGCCCAGATTCACGAGGCGGCCTTCGGCCAGCAGGATGATGCGCTTGCCGTCCGGGAAGATGATGTGATCAACCTGCGGCTTGATGTTTTCCCACTCGTACTTGCGGGTCGACGCGACGTTGATTTCCGAGTCGAAGTGACCGATGTTGCACACGATCGCCTGGTTCTTCATGGCGGCCATGTGGTCGTGATCGATCACGTGGAAGTTGCCCGTGGCGGTCACGAAGATGTCGGCCTTGTCGGCGGCATATTCCATCGTCACGACGCGGTAGCCTTCCATCGCGGCTTGCAGTGCGCAGATCGGGTCGATTTCGGTAACCCACACCGTCGCGCCCAGACCACGCAGGCTTTGTGCGCAGCCCTTGCCCACGTCGCCGTAACCGGCCACGAGTGCGATCTTGCCGGCGATCATCACGTCGGTCGCGCGCTTGATACCGTCGACGAGCGACTCGCGGCAGCCGTACAGGTTGTCGAACTTCGACTTGGTCACCGAGTCGTTGACGTTGATGGCCGGGAACGGCAGCGTGCCGTCCTTTTCCATCTGGTACAGACGGTGCACGCCCGTGGTGGTCTCTTCGGTCACGCCCTGGATTTGCGACAGGCGCTTGCTGTACCACTGCGGGTCGAGGGCGATGTGACGCTTGATCGCCTCGTACAGGGCCACTTCTTCTTCGTTGGTCGGGTTGGCGACGACCGAGAGGTCCTTCTCGGCCTTGCTGCCCAGAATCAGCAGCAGCGTGGCGTCGCCGCCGTCATCGAGAATCATGTTGGCGAACTCGCCGTTCGGCCATTCGAAGATGCGGTGGCTGTATTCCCAGTATTCGTCGAGCGATTCGCCCTTGAACGCGAACACGGGGATACCGGCGGCAGCGATGGCCGCAGCGGCGTGATCTTGCGTCGAGAAAATGTTGCACGAGGCCCAGCGCACTTCGGCGCCCAGCGCGGTCAGCGTCTCGATGAGCACGCCCGTCTGGATCGTCATGTGGAGGGAGCCGGCAATGCGGGCGCCCTTGAGCGGCTGGGTGGCCTTGAATTCTTCACGCGTGGCCATCAGACCCGGCATTTCGCTCTCGGCGATGCGCAGTTCCTTGCGGCCCCAATCGGCCAGCTTGATATCGGCTACGTGGAAATCGGTGAATTTCGAATCGACTACGGCGTTCATCACGCCTCCTTTCTCTAAATGTCTAGATAGTTGGGACGTGAGCGCCGTTCTTGGGGCTTACGCGCCGAACTATCCGGGGGAAACCGGGGGCCGGCGAGGGCCAATGGGAAGGATCTTGAGCCTGGCAGCGGTATCCGCTGTCGCAACGCTCCTCAAGACTGGCGCATTGTAGCAAAACTCATGCGGCGCGTCGGGTCAGGGGCGACGTTCGAAGGGTTATTTTTTTGGGGGAACAACGAAGAGAGGAAAGCGAGGAAGGTGCAGGCGATGCACCTTCCCATCATCAGATTGGCAAGTGCGTGAGCAACGGCGCAGCGAACACCATCACGATGCCGTTGATCATCATCACAAGGCTCGCGACCACGCCCTCTTCGCTGCCGATCTGGCGCGCCTTGGCCGTGCCGAATCCGTGAGCACCGGCGCCGAACGGTGCACCGCGCGCCATGCGGGTACGCAACGGCAGCCACGACAGGAGCGCTTCGCCGAGCAGCATGCCGATAAAGCCGGTGACGATCACGAACAACCCCACCAGATCGCGCGAACCACCGACCTTGTCGGAGACCACGAGCGCAAACGGCGTCGAGATCGACCGGGCAAGCAGACTGCGCGCCATTTCCGGCGGCAACTCAAAGAGACGCGCCAGCACGAACGAGCTGCCGACCGCCACGATCATCGCGACGAGCACGCCCACGGTGAGCGCAAACGCGTGACGGCGAATGATGTCGCGGTGTTCGTAGATTGGCACGGCAAACGCGATGGTCGTGGGGCCGAGCAGCCAGACGAGCCAGCGCGAATCCGAGATGTAGGTGGTGTACGAGATGTCGCCGCCGACCATCACGGCGATGAGCAGCACCGGCGCGAGAATGGCCGGGCCGAGCCACACCTTGCCGAAGCGCGCGTAAAGACGCTTCGACACGTAATAGAAGACAACCGTAAGAGCGAGCAGAAGCAGCGCCGTATGATTCATGACAGTATCCGGCGAGAGGTTAAGACTGGGGTTGTGGCGCCACCCGCGGCGCCCGCTGCCACTAACGAAGTGAAGCGAGCGAGCCGTCAGGCGCCATCAGCGACGATTAGCAACGATCAACGATCAACGATCAGCGAACGTCGTGGGCGTGTGCGGCACGGCGTGCCGGGAGTCGCACGAACGCGGCCTTCATGCGGCGCTCGGCGCGGCAGGCGAGATCCACGGCCAGTGCCGTCGAGACCATCACGAGCACGGTGCCCACGCCGATCACGGCGAGCAATTGCAGGCCTTCGTGGCGCAGCAGATCGGTGTATTGCATGACGGCGGCAACCATCGGCACGAAGAACAGAATCATCTCGGCCAGAAACCAGTCGGCGCCGCGCTTGATCTTGTCGGCCTTGAGCACACCGCTCATGAGCAGACCGACCACGGCGAACAAGCCGAGCACACCACCCGGCAGGGGCAAATGAAAATGACGCGCCGCAGCATCCGCCACCAAGTAAATGCCGGTGAGCAGGGCGATCTGCCACACCACGTCCACGGCGCGCTTGCTGCGGCTATACAGACGGCTGGCGATCATCTTGGTCATGGCACTCTCCCTGGGGTTTTGCTTCAACATGGAGTGCAGTATAGGAAGCGCTGCAACATAAATATAATGAATTACAATTATCAAATCGATTCCAAATTGGAATAATTTAAGTATTAACCCTAATAGTGCATGAGAAAGCCTTATCTGACGGGGCTTTCCGGCCTTTAGCACCAAAACGGTGCCATCGGGAGCCCCGAAATGGAACTGCGTGCCTTGCGAGGATTTGTGGAAGTTGTGCGACAGCAGAGCTTCACGGCGGCGGCGGAAGCGCTCTTTGTCACGCAACCGACGGTGAGCAAAATGGTCAAGGCGCTCGAAGACGAGCTCGGCACGCCGCTCATGTTGCGAGAAGAGCGCGGCATGGGCCGCCGGCTGCAACTCACCGATGCCGGGCGGGTGGTATTCGAGCGCGGTCAGGACGTGCTTGCCGCCTACGCCCGACTGCAACAGGAGCTGTCGGATCTGGAGTCGGTCGCGCGTGGCGAGTTGTCGATCGGCATTCCGCCACTGGGGGGCGATCTGTTCATCCCGGTGATCGGGGCGTTTCACCAGCACTATCCGGATATCGAGATGAAGTTGTTCGAGACCGGCTCCCGGGCCATCGAACAAGCGCTGCTGGCAGGCGACATCGAACTGGGTGCCGTGTTGCTGCCGATCGACCCGGCAATTCTCGACGTGCTCCCCGTGTGCCATTACCAGTTGCGGTTGATCGCCCCGCGCGAGTCGTCGTGGGAGGGCCGCGCATCGGTCGGGCTGGGCGAGCTTCGCGACGAGCCGTTCGTGTTTTACGGCGAAGGCTTCGCGCTGTCGGAATTCGTGATTGCGGCGTGCCGGCGAGCGGGCTTCACACCGAAGATCGCCGGACGCTCAAGCCAGTGGGATTTCATTGCGTCGATGGTCGATAACGGCGTCGGCATTGCCTTGCTGCCCGAGCCGTTCTGCGCGCGACTCGATCCGAAACGCTTTGTGATTGCGGACATTCGCGATCCGGAGATTCCGTGGGATCTCGCGATGGCGTGGCGGCGCGACTCGTACCTCTCGCACGCGGCGCGGCGCTGGCTCGCACTCGCGCGCGACATCCTCGGCCCCGGCGGTGACGGCGACGTCAAGGCGGCACAAGCGGCCATTGCTGGTGCAACGCGGCGCCAACCGGCGCGCTGAACCGCCGCCCGCGATCAAACGATTGCGGTATCCTTGCCGCTTACAAATTCTTCCCCCCGGCCGCGCGACGAGCGCGGCATATCGACACCTATGCGCATCATCACTGCGAATCTGAACGGCGTGCGATCGGCCTCCAAGAAAGGCTTCTTCGAGTGGTTCGGCAATCAGGACGCCGACATTCTGTGTGTGCAGGAAATCAAGGCGCAGTTGCCGGACATGACGCCGGACTTTCTCAAGCCGCACGACTATCAGGGCTACTTCCACTACGCCGAGAAGAAGGGCTACAGCGGCGCGGGTGTGTACGTGCGCCGCGAGCCCGACGACATCGTGATCGGCTGGGGCCAGCAAGAGTTCGACGCCGAAGGGCGTTACGTCGAAGTGCGCTACGGCAATCTGTCGGTGATCTCGGTGTACATCCCGTCGGGCTCTAGCGGTGAAGAACGTCAGGCGGCCAAGTTCCGCTTCATGGCCGACTTCATGCCGCACTTGCTGGCGTTGAAGGCCGCCGGGCGCGAAGTCGTGTTGTGCGGCGACGTGAACATCGCGCACAAGGAAATCGACATCAAGAACTGGAAGGGCAATCTGAAGAACTCGGGTTTCCTGCCGGAAGAGCGCGCGTGGCTCACGCAGTTGTTCGACGACCACGGCTATGTGGACGTCTTCCGCACGCTGGATCAGCGCGCGGAGCAATACACGTGGTGGAGCAATCGCGGGCAGGCGTATGCGAAGAACGTCGGGTGGCGTATCGACTACCAGATCGCCACGCCGGGTATCGCCGGCAAAGCCAAAACCACGTCCGTCTTCCGCGACATCAAGTTCAGCGATCACGCACCGCTGATCGTTGACTACGATCACACGCTGTAACGGAACGCACGATGAAGACCCTGTTGTTCTGTACCTGCTACATGAGAGATGCCCAGGCCTGGAAGCAACGCTATCGGCGCTGGCTCGAGTACTACCGGCGCGGACCGATCCACGCCGACAAGATAGTGATGATCGACGACGGCTCCCCGTATCTTCCGCCATCCGAGATCGTCCGTACGGTGGCCGCCGGGAGCGACCTCTCGGCGCATGACGACGGGCACGCCATCGTGCGCTTCGAGAACAATCTGGGGCGTCAGAGCATGAGCCTCTATCCCGGATGGTGGCGCAGCTTCCTGCACTCGGTGACGCTCGCGCGCGCCATGGGCGCCGACAAGATCGTTCACATCGAATCCGATGCCTACACGCTGAGCCAGCAGATCGTCGACTTCATCAATGACACCGAGTCGGGCTGGCATGTCATGTGGGCCCAGCGCTACGCCATGCCGGAGACCGCCATTCAGGTCATCGGCCGGGATCAGTTCGACGCGCTGGAGGCGCTCGCGAAGGAATATCCGGCGTTCGATTTTCCGGACATTGCGGAGCGTCTGCTGCCCTTCACCTCGGTGAACCGGGAGTTCGCGGGCGATCGGTATAGCGAATTCAAACGCAACCGGGGCATCTTCCGCTCGCAGAAATTCAACTTCCTTCCGATCTTCCAGTGGGATTTCTTCTGGGAACCGATTCCACCGGACGCGGACTTCGCCACACAAGTGGTCAAGCGCCAGAAGGTGGCCTATCGCGGCGTCTGAGCGACGCCGCCGTCATCGTCTGCGCCCCACGGGGCGACCTTCGGCAACAGCAGCATGCCGGGTACCGCCAGCACGGTGCAGATCAGGAAGAACGTCAGCCAGCCCACGCCATCCACGATGTACCCCGTGCCCGCGTTCGCAAACGTGCGCGGCACGGAGGCGAGGCTGGTGAACAGGGCGAATTGCGTGGCGGTATAGCGCGGGTCCGTCGTGCGGGCGATGTACGCCGTAAATGCCGCCGTCCCCAGCCCCGCCGTGAACGCCTCGAACGCGATCACCGCGCCGAGTCCTGCCACCACGGCACCGGCCTCCGCCAGCCACGCAAAGCCGAGCACCGACACCAGTTGCAGCACGCCAAACACCCACAGCCCGCGATTGATGCCCAGCTTGATCAGCCAGATACCGCCGATGATCCCGCCTGCCACACTCGCCCACAGGCTCGTGGCCTTCGCCACCACGCCGATCTGCGTCTTGGTGAAACCCAAATCCAGATAGAACGACGTCGCCAATGACGTCGCCATCGAATCGCCTAGCTTGTACAGAAAGATGAACGCGAGCACCAGCAGTGCCTTCGTCCAGCCGCCACGCGTCACGAACTCATGGAACGGCTCGACCACCGCTTCGCGCAACGTCTTGGGCGGCGTGCCGCGAATGGCCGGTTCCTTGACGACCAGCGTCATCACCAGCCCCGGCAGCATGAACGCTGCCGTCACGAAGAACACCTGCGACCACGGCAGATGGTCGGCCATGATCAGCGCGAGCGACCCGGGTACCAGCCCGGCCACCTTGTAGGCGTTCACATGCATCGCCGTGCCCAGCCCCTGCTCCCGGTCGGAGAGCAACTCGCGGCGGTAGGCATCGAGACAAATGTCGAGACTCGCGCTGAAGAACGCGAGCGCCGCCGCGAGCGCGGCAATCGTCATCAGATCGCGTTGCGGCGAATACGTCCCCATCAGCGCCACGGCCCCGGCCACTAGCAACTGCGTGACGAACATCCAGCCGCGCCGCCGCCCGGGCTTCCACCCGAACAGATTCGGCGCGAAGCGATCCATGAGCGGTGCCCACAGAAACTTCCATGTGTAGGGGAATTGAATCAGCGCAAACAGGCCGATCGCCTTGAGGTCCACCTGCTCGCTGCGCAGCCACGCCTGCACGAGATTGAGCAGGATGAACAACGGCAAGCCGGAGGTGAAGCCGAGAATCACGCAGATGATCATCCGCGTGGGGTGGAACACTCGCCCGTCGTCGGGCGGCATCGAATCGGTCATGGACAGGACAATTGGGGCCGGCTGCGCGCGACGAACGGCCTCCGCCCCTCGCTCCCGTGCGTCGATCGTTGCCGACGTCGAATCAGGAGCACCCGGCGCGCCGCCCCGCCGCCGCAACCGTCGGTTCAGGAACGCTTGACGCGATAGACCGCAAGACTACCACGCCAGTTCGCGCCCACCGACACGAGACGCCCGTTATGCAGCACCGCGCGATCCAGAATTTCCACACCGACCTCGGGGGCCAACGCCTCGAAATCCTTGATCGTGAGCACACGCACGTTCGGCGTGTTGTGCCACTGGAACGGCAGACTCTTCGACACCGGCATCCGGCCCTGCAACACCGAGAGCCGATGCGGCCAGTAGCCGAAATTCGGGAACGACACGATGGCTTCGCGGCCGACCCGCACCGTCTCGCGCAGAATGTCTGCCGTGCGGTGAATGGTTTGCAGCGTCTGCGACAGGATGACGGTGTCGAAGCTGTTGTCTTCGAACAGTGCGAGTCCGCCTTCCATATTCTGCTGAATGACGTTGATGCCCCGCTTGGCCGAAGCCAGCACGCCCGCATCGTCGATCTCGATGCCGTAGCCGCTCACATCGAGTTCATCGACCAGCAGGCGCAGCAGCGAGCCGTCGCTGCACCCGAGATCGAGCACCTGCGAGCCCGGCTCGATCCAGCGTGCGATCACGCGAAAATCGGTGCGGTCGGCGAGCGACGCCGTGATCTGATTGCCCGATGCCGCAAGACGTGCGGCTTGCGCGCTGGTCGTTGGCGTCTTGGACGGTTCCGTGGACTGGCTCATACCCCCACCTCCTCGGCGATACGTTCGTAATAAGCGCGCACCAGATTGTGATAGCGCGGATCGGTCAGCAGGAAAGCATCGTGGCCGTGCGGCGCGTCGATTTCGGCGTAGCTCACGGTGCGGCGCGTATCGAGCAGCGCCTTGACGATTTCACGCGAGCGGGTCGGCGCGAAGCGCCAGTCGGTCGCAAACGACACGATCAGATACTTGGCCGTGGTGTGGGCGAGTGCACGCGAGAGGTCGCCACCGACCGTGCGTGCCGGGTCGAAATAATCGAGCGCGCGCGTAATCAACAGATAGGTGTTGGCGTCGAAATACTCGGCAAACTTGTCGCCCTGATAGCGCAGGTACGACTCCACCTCGAACTCCACGTCGAAGCTGAAGCGGTAGCTGTCGTCCTGTGCTGCCGCGCCGCCTTCGGCACCCTTCACACCGTCCACCAGCACTTCCGCTCGACGCAGGGCACGGCCGAACTTGGTCGCCATGTCTTCGTCGGACAGATAGGTGATGTGGCCGATCATGCGCGCCACGCGCAAGCCCCGGCGCGGCACGACACCGTGCGCGTAGTAGTCGCCGCCATGGAAATCGGGGTCGGAGAGAATGGCCGAGCGGGCCACTTCGTTGAAAGCAATGTTCTGTGCCGACAGCTTCGGGGTGGACGCAATCACCAGACAGTGCCCGACACGATCGGGATACATGATGCTCCACGCGAGCGCCTGCATGCCGCCCAGACTGCCGCCCATCACGGCTGCAAATTTCTGGATACCGAACACGTCGGCCACGCGTGCCTGCGCATTGACCCAGTCTTCGACCGTCACTACGGGGAAGCGGGCGCCGTAGGGCGTGCCCGTGGCTTCATTGAGACTCATCGGCCCGGTCGAGCCGAAGCACGAGCCGAGGTTATTCACCCCGATGACGAAGAAGCGATTGGTGTCGAGCGGCTTGCCGGGCCCGACCATGTTGTCCCACCAGCCGATGTCCTTGGGGTTATCGGCGGCAATGCCCGCGACGTGATGCGACGCGTTGAGCGCGTGGCACACCAGCACGGCGTTGCTGCGATCGGCATTTAGCTCACCGTAGGTCTCGACCATCAGGTCGTAGCCCGCGAGGGTGCTGCCGTTTTGCAGTGCCAGCGGCTGCGCAAAATGCATCCGCTGTGGCGTGACGATTCCGATTGACGATTCCATATTTCCTGTCCGAAACATGCCGGTCGCGCTGTCCGTAACAACGGCAGCGTTTCTTAGGCGTTCTTTGCGGGGAAAAAGGTCGACGAAAAACGGGCGGGGTGCGCGAACGACCTCTTTAGCCGCATTTGTATTGAGTGCCTTCGACGGAACAAGCCCCTGTCAAAGCCACTCGCGCGCCCGCAATCGAGTCACCAAATCGGCGCGCCAGTCATCGTAACGATACCGTCTGCATGGCAGCGGCCCATCACGAGTTGCAAAAGTATAACGTAATCTGCGGAATCGACACCTGACACATACATGCCCCATACATGAGAGCGAGCATCAGGTGCCGGCAGTGGTCACGTGGGCAAACGCAGGGGCGAACGGTGTCGTTCGCCCATGGATGCCATTTAGCGCAGCAGCGCCGTCACTTGCGGGTCGGCGCCTTCGGTCGGCGTGCGCTTGAAACCGCTCTTGGCGAAACGGTGCCAGCGGCCCAGTACGTACGACACCAGCAGGTTGGCCCGCGAGTTCGCGTCGAACGTTTCCGGCAGCGTGCCCTGTGCGGACGCCAGACGCAGCACCTGGCGCAGCGACGCCTCGATGCGGTCGAGCAGTTGGTTCATGCGCTCTTGCAGACGCTCGTGCTCACCCACCAGCGCTTCGCCCGTGAGCACGCGGGTCATGCCCGGGTTCTTCTCGGCGAAACCAAGCAACATCAGCACGATGGCGCGCGCTTGCGTCACGCCGTCCTGATCCTGCGCGGAGATCTGATTGATCAGACCGAAAATGGTCTGTTCGATGAACTCGATGAGCCCTTCGAACATCTGCGCCTTGCTCGCGAAGTGGCGATAGAGCGCCGCCTCGGAGACATCCAGGCGCGCGGCGAGCGCGGCCGTGGTGATCTTCTCGCCCTTGGGCGTTTCGAGCATGGCCGCGAGGGTTTGCAGAACCTGCACACGGCGCTCGCCCGGTTTGGGGCGAGTGGTCTTCACCGGCGCGGGGGCGGCCTCCAGCGCATCGGCGGTGCCGTAACCGGCCCCGCTCGAAGAGTTTTCCTGCTGCATCGTCTGGTCGTTATCGGTAGGGATTTGATTGTCGGGCGGCCCGGGCGATACGTCTCGCGCCGGCCCCGGTCGCAAGGCGCGCCCGTAACTCGCGCAGAGATTGTACTTTGATATCCACATAGTGTGGGCGCCCACTGCGCGGCATCACGTCGCCGTGACTGTTTCTCGTCGGCAGATGCCCCGTAATCCATACGGTGCCGATGCCGAAATGCCGCAAGTGCTTCAGATGCGAGCGAGTGTCCTCGACCAGCCACGTGCGGTGCGGCGCCAAGTCTTCCCGCGCCAGCAACCGGCGCAGCATGATCGCGTCCGGTTTGGCGCGCCACGCGTGCCGGTCGGCCATGTCTTCGATGCTCACGCAGCGCTCAAAATGCCGGCGAATGCCCAACGCATCGACGATCGCCATCGCGTAAGTCGCGGGGGCATTGGTCAGCAAAATCTTGCGCCCGGGCAACCCCGCGAGCAGCCGCCCGAGTCCGCGCTCGGCGCGCAGCACCTCGGCCAGCGGCGGCAACTCGTGCACCCGTGCCAGAAAGTCGTGCGGATCGATGGCGTGATGCTTGATGAGACCGAGCAGTACCGCGCCGTATCGTTGCGTATAGGAAAACCGCAGGCGGTTCGCCTCGTCATGCGGCAAGCCCAGCTTTTCGACGATATACGCCGTCATCGCGCGGTTAATGCGCGGAAAGATCGCGTGCGATGCGCGATGCAGGGTGTTGTCGAGATCGAACAGCCAGACCGGGCCGCGTCCGCCATGTTCGCTGCGGGCGCGGTTCGCCCGGCGGCGTCGGCTCAGTACGTGAGAAGGAGACACTGGGGACACCGGCAATGGGGAGCGCGGCACCCGGCGGGCACCGCAGCGAGACCACGGAAAGGCACGATGCTATCGCGCAAGGCCCGCTTTGACAAATCGACTCAGCCAGCCTTACGAGATTGGCAGCGCGGGCAGAGACAGAGACGAAAGCAGGGTCAGAAGCCGGAACCCTTGTGCAGCTTACGTCGCCTACGCGGCAGCCTTCGCCCGCACCCGCAGCAGACTGACCACACCGCCCACCGCCGCCAGCACCGTCGCTGCCACCATCGCCGCGTGCGCCCCGGCATCGCCATACACGTCGAAGAGCAACGCGACGAGCGCGGCCCCCAGCGTCATGCCGACCGTGCGGGCAATCGTCATCAGCCCGCTGGCTGCCCCGCTGCGCTCGCGCGGTGCGCCCATCATGATGATGCGATTGTTGGGTGTCTGGAAGAATCCGAAGCCAATACCGCACACGGCCATGCGCGCGGCGATGCCCCAGTTCGAGGCGTCCACCGGCAGCCACGCGAGCGACGCCAGCCCCACGGCAAACACTGCCAGCCCCAGCGCGCTCATGCGCGCGCTGTCGAAGCGGTCGGACCAGCGGCCCGCGAGCGGCGCTACAAATACGATCACCAGCGGCCATGGCGTGATCAGCAAGCCCGTCACCGCTTCACCGCGCGCGAACGCGTGCTGCAACAGGAACGGCATGCCGACATACGCGAGCGTCTGCGCCATATAACAGGCAACCGACGTGAGCGACGACAACGCGAGCACCGGCACGCGCATCAGATCCAGCGGCAGCAACGGCGACGTCTGGGCACGCTGATGACACACGAGAATCACGGCGGCCACCAGCCCGAGCACGATCTGCAACGCCGCCACGCCATGGTGTCCGGCCTCGCCCACATGCCCCAGCCCGATGATGATGAGTGCCAACGCCACGGCATTCAGCAAGGCACCCGGCACGTCGAGCCGCCGCTCGGCCCCGGGCGTCGCCGGTAGAAAACGCGAAGAGGCAACGAAAGCGGCCAAACCGATCGGCAGGTTGATGGCGAACAACCAGCGCCAGTCGGCCAGCGACAGAATCACCGCCGCCACGCTGGGGCCTGCCGCCGTCGAGAGCGCGACGGTCAACGCCAGTAACGAGATCGCGCGACCGCCCATGTTCGGCGGAAAGACCATCCGCAACAGCGCGGGCACGATGGTCGACATGCATGCGCCGCACAAGCCCTGCACGACACGCGCCGCCACCAGCCACGCCAGATTCGGTGCGAGCGCGCAGCCGAGCGATGCTACGGTGAAACCGGCCACACCGAACAGAAACACGCGCCGGTAGCCGAGCTTCTCGCCCAGTGCAGCGAGCGGCAGCACGGCCATGGCGAAAATCAGTTGATAAGCGTTGACGACCCACACCGTCGACGCCGGGTCGGCCACCAGATCGCGCGCGATGGTCGGCAGCGCGACGTTGGCAATGGACGCGTCGAGATTGCCTAGAAAGGTGCCGAGCAGGATGGACGGCACGGCGATGCGGCGAGCGCGTGCGCTCAGTCCATCGGCCAGCGGCGCGGAAGGTGGCATGGGTTGGGTCAGGCTTTGGGACATGCGCAGGTTACCGGAAATGCAATACGGGAGCGCGCCAGCGCCAGCGCGCGAAAGTGCCAGCGCGCAAACCCTATAGCGCAAGCCACACCGTCGCCGACACTGACGGGGGAAAAATGGACGGCCCGGGGAACGGTTGACTGAACCACCCGGGCCGGGCAGGAAGATCGCGTGCGATGGTGCAGCTCGGGGAATGTACGGCTGCACACGGTACGGCCACGCGACGTCTGCCGGATCACTCTCTCGTGGTGCGCGGCACCGCCACCACGTCGTATGCCGCAGCAGGAGGGAGTGACGCGGCGCCGCACGGCATGTGAATCGCCCCCCCGGACGAATTCACGCGCGCGACGCCGCGTATCGGACAGACGCGAAACAAAGTTCGCGTCAGCGGATCAACGACTCAGCGCGATCAGAACGTGTGCTGGATACCCAGCATCGTGCCGAACTGGTTCGCGCCCGTGACCACCGAGCCACCGGCGGCGATCGCTACCACGCCCTTCTGGCTGTTCGCGACCCAACCGGCCATGCCGTACAGCGACGTACGCTTGGACAGCGAGTACGTGGCGCGGCCGATCAGCATGGTCGCGTTGGCACGGCTCTTCAGTTGGTAACGGATTGCCTGCGCATCGAACGCCCACGTGATCGTCGGCAGGTACGTGAAGCCGAGGAAGTAGATGTCCGAGCTGAGCGATGCGGCATCGGCGCTCACGTTGCGGTGAATCCAGCCACCGCCCACGCGACCCGACGACCACTTGTAGTACGCGTTGATCACAGCGTGCGAGTCGGTGTATTGCGAGCTCGTCAGCGGTGCGGCGGCGCCCGTGTTGCCGCGCATCTGGTCGTACGATGCCGAGATACCAAAGTTCTCGTAGTCGTAACCGATCAGGCCGGTGAATTGCTTACATGCCTGATAGTTGCCCGCCACGTTACCCGCGCAGTTCGTGGCCGACGGACCGCCGGCTGCCGAACCATCGCGCCCGAAGCTGTACGTCGCGCCCAGCGTCACGCCATAGAACTTGCCCATATAACCCACGGCGCTGTCGCTGCGCGCGTTGGCGATGTACGGGTCGATACTCGCGAGCGAGAAGATCGACGGTCCGATCACGTCCGCGTTACCGGTCACGTAGAACGTCATGTTGTTCTGGCGGCCGATGAGGAACGTACCCCACGCGCCCGACAGCCCGACGTTGGCCTGACGCCCGAACAGACGCCCGCCGTAGTTCAGGCCGCCCGTGCCCGGCTGAAAGCCGTTTTCCAACGTGAAGACGGCCTTGAGACCGCCGCCCAGATCTTCCACACCCTTGAAGCCGAAGCGCGACGGCACCTTGCCGGTCAGCGTCGGTTCACCGACGAAGCTGCCGCCACCGGCGGCATTGTTGTAATAGGCGATGCCGGTATCGACGATCCCGTACAACGTGACGTTGCTTTGTGCTTGTGCCAGGCCTGCACCCAGCATCAGGCCTGCGGCCAATGCGTATTTCAATTTCACTTCTGTCCCCTTGTTTTATGAATGCACGACTACCCCACGCCAAACGTCGGACTGGCGGCAATGACGCCGGCCCGCCTTTTGACTTCTTTTGCCCTGCTACCTCCAGACTGCAAACTGCTAAATCGTGAATCGCGTGCGATATATCGCGTGACCCCTCACGCGTCGCGCACGAACGTGAAACGCGCCTCGCGTCTCGCGATGCGCCAACCCTGTGCCGTCTTGACGAACGTGTCTTCGAACTCGCCCATCACCTGCCGCCCCTGTGCGGGACGCCCGAACGGCCCCGCCACGTCTTGCGTCGATCCGCTCCACAACAGCACGGTGCTGCTGCCGATGGCACCGGTGCCCGATGTCACGTCGATCAGCACGTTGCCGACGAGGTGCCGCGTGAGCCGTTCGGCAGGACGGTCGGCATACGCCGCCGCGATTGCCGCCTGCCCGACCAACGGGTCGCTGCCCGGACGCACCAGCACACCTTTCTCGGTGAAGAGCGCGGCAAGCCCTTGCGGATCGCGCCGGTCGTTGCACGCGGCAAACCGCGTCACGAGGTCCTGACAGGCCTGCTTGGCGAGCATGGCGTCGAGGGTGTTCTGGTCAATCTCGGGTGTCGTGTCTTGAGCGCTCATGCGAGTCGTGCCGTGCTATCGGAATGGATGTCGATGGGTGCCGTAGCCAGCCATGCGCGCAGCGCGGCGGCAACGGCTTGCGGGCGCTCCATCGGGCTCATGTGGCCGCTCTCTTCGATCACGCACAGCGTGGCGTGAGGCATCATCCCGGCCATGATTTCGTGCCGGGCGAGCGGGCTCCACGTGTCTTGCCTGCCGCACAGGACCAGCGTCGGGCAATGAATGCCTGCGAGTTGCGGCGTCGCGTCCGGGCGGCCCAGCAGCGCGTGAATCTGTGCGGCGAACTGGTCGGGGTGGCTGCGCTCGATCATGTCGAGAATCGCGTCGAACAACGGCGTGCCGATCTGGTCGGGATGCACCATGCCGGTGGCCCACACCTGCCCCATCGCGCGCATGCCCGCTTCACGGGAGCGCGCCAGCAACGCAGCGCGACCTGCGCGCTCCTTCTCCGCAGCCTCGCCTTCGGGCAAGGCCTGATACCCCGTATCGAGCAAGGCGAGATGCGTGACGCGCGCCGGTGCGAGACGCACCACTTCGAGTGCGATGCGCCCGCCCATCGAATGCCCGGCAACGGCGAAGCGCGGCTCGGTCACCGTCGCAAGCACGTGACGCGCCATGGCCTCGATCGTGTCGAGTGCGCCCCATGCGGGCACACGGCAGTCGTATTCCGGCAGCAGCGCGGCCGTGGCGGCCCACGCCACCTGATCGCAGAGCAAGCCGGGAAGCATGAGCAACGGGGGACGTTCGGTGCTCATGGCTTCCCTCCCTGCGCCCAGACGCTACGCGGTATGCACACCTGACCGTCGAAGAGCCAGCGCGCGGTGCGCAGCAGCCCGGCCCCTGTCACTTCGCTTTCACCGGTGTCGTTGCATGCGAGCGTCAGGCGCACGGTGAATTCGCCAGTGGGGTGTTCAATCGACAACAGCGGCGCGGCGTCATCCGGCACGACTGCCATCTCGTGGCAGACGGTGCCCGGCAATGCCGCGGCCGTCGCCACACTCACCGCCGCCAGCACGCCGATCGACGAGTGGCAGCGATGCGGAATGAAACAACGCGTGAGCAGCGCGCCGCCCGCTTGCGGCGGTGCCACGAGACACATCTTGGGCACCGTGCGCGAGCGCACATCACCAAGGTTCATGCGCGGGCCGACGGCGAGACGAATCGCTTCGATCTTCTCGCGCAGCGGCTGAAACTCCCCGCTCGTCTCCAACTGTTCGCACGACTCCGTGCCGGTGCAGCCCAGATCCGCCGCGCGCATCAGCACTAGCGGCATGCCGTTGTCGATACAGGTCACAGCCACACCGTCGATGACATCCTGACGTTGCCCCGTCGGGAACAACGCGCCACAAGTCGAACCGGCGGTATCGCGGAACATCAACGGAATCGGCGCGGCCGTGCCCGGCACGCCGTCGATGGCCAGGTCACCGTCGTACTTCACCAAGTCGGCGGGCGTCTGCACGGTGGCGAGCGCCACCTGCCCGGTATTAACCATGTGAATGCCGACGTTCGTCACATCGCCCGTCGTCGCCACGAGCCCCCGCTCGATCGCAAACGGTCCGACCCCGGCAAGCAGATTGCCGCAGTTCTGCCCGTAATCGACACGCGCTTCGTCCACGACGACTTGGGCAAACAGGTAATCGACGTCGGCATCGTCACGCGTCGAACGCGAGACAATCGCCACCTTGCTCGTGAGCGGGTCCGCGCCGCCCATGCCGTCGATCTGGCGCGCGTCGGGCGAGCCCATCGCGGCGAGCAGCACGGCGTCGCGCGTCGCAGCATCGGCGGGCAGATCGCCGGCGAGAAAGTACAGTCCCTTCGACGTGCCGCCGCGGATAACCGCTGCGTCGATGCGTGTCTGCGAGTGCGATTGCGAGTGCTTCACGAGTTCGCCCACGGTCATCGTCAGTTACCTTTCGACGCGTCGAGCTCGTCGAGCGAGTCGACGTAGCGCAGGCCCTTCGCAGCCAGACGCTCGCGCATCTTGTAATAGTCCAGACCCAGCGTGCCGCCCGCGAGCACGCCGCGCTTGTACGCTTCGTCGGCACCGCGCGCCGCAGCCGCCTTGGCGACCGCTTGCGCCGTGGCGTACGGTACGACCGTCACGCCGTCGTCGTCGGCCACGATCACGTCGCCCGGATGCACGATCTGATTCGCGCACACGACCGGCACGTTCACCGAGCCGAGCGTTTCCTTGACCGTGCCCTGCGAGGAGATGGCTTTCGACCAGACCGGGAATTTCATCTCGGTCAGCGTGGCGATGTCACGGCAACCGGCGTCGATGACGAGCCCTGCGACGCCGCGCGCTTTCATCGACGTGGCGAGCAGGTCGCCGAAGTAACCGTCGTCGCACGGCGAGGTCACGCCGACCACGACGATATCGCCGGGCTGTGCCTGTTCGACGGCCACGTGCAGCATCCAGTTGTCCGACGGCGGCGCCAGCACGGTCACCGCGCTGCCTGCCACGGCCGCACCGGCGTAAATCGGGCGCAGGTAGGTGGCCATCAGACCGAGACGGCTCTGCGCTTCGTGCACGGTGGCACTGCCTGCGCTGCGCAAAATGTCGAGCGTGGCCGCATCGACGCGGGGAATTTGACGAACGACGACGCCGCGAATCATGACAGTTGCTCCGTAACGACGGGCGTCAGACGCATGAGCCCCTCTGCATATTTGATGTCGCGCGTGGCCGTGATGCCGATGTTGCGCTTGGCTTGCACGCCGCGTTGCAGGGCGACGCGCGTGTAGTAATCCCACAGGTGTTCCTGACCGGCCATGCACTCGATGGCCGCGCGCTTCGTTTCCCACACCGGCGTGATGTCGACAAACGTGTTGGGAATCCATTCGCACTGCTCGGTCTGGTGCGGCTCGAACGCCAGCACCGCCGGGGCGCCAATCACTTTTTCGCCCGGCTTGTGGCCTTCGGCCTGAGCAATCACGCGGGCTTCCTGCGTCACGTGCATCGCAAGCGGATGATCGAAGTTGTACGGGTCTTTCTCCGAATGACTCAGCACGAACGACGGCTGCAACTCGCGATAGATATCCACGAGACGGAACAGCGTCTCGTCGGACACGCGCATCGGGTAGTCGCCGATATCGAGAAACTCAATTTCCGCGCCGAGAATGTCGGCCGCGCGTTGCGCTTCTTCACGGCGTGCTGCCTTGACCTTGGCTTCGGTCATCTCGGCGCCCTTGCGCCAGAGCTTGGCCGACTCGCCGCGCTCGCCGAACGAGAGGCAGACGACCTTCATGCGATAGCCCTGCGCCACGTGCGTGGCGATGGTGCCTGCCGCGCGCCAGACGAAGTCTGCCGAGTGGGCGCTGACGACGAGGCCGGAGAGCGCCGTCGTATTTGTGTTCTGTGATGTCGTCATGATGTTCCGTCAATACGTGATGCGTAATGCGTCGTGCCATCCACCGGCGATCAAACGCTTTCCAGCCCAACGAGCGCACCGAGCAATTCCGGCGACGCTGCGAGTTCACTGCTGCGCCCTGCCCAGACCTCGCGGCCCCGGTCGAGCACCAGCGCGCGGTCGGTCAATTCCAGCCCCAGTTCGGCGTGTTGTTCCACCAGCACGACGCCCATGCCGCCGTCGGCACGCAGCTTCCAGAACGCGTCGACGAGTTGATCGACGATCACCGGCGCGAGCCCTTCGAAGGGTTCGTCGAACAGCACCACACGGGGGTTGCCGATCAGCGCGCGGCCGATGGCGAGCATCTGCTGCTCGCCGCCCGAGAGCTGATTGCCCAGATTGCGGCGCCGCTCGGCGAGTCGCGGAAACAGGTCGTACACGCGTTCCAGCGTCCACGCCTCACCCATGGCTGACACTTGCAGGTTCTCTTCGACGGAGAGCGACTTGAAGATCTCGCGCTCCTGCGGCACCAGTGCGAGACCGGCGCGCGCCCGCTTGTACGCAGGCCAATGCGAGATGTCGTTTTCGAGATAGCGAATCACGCCGCCGTGGCGCGTGGTCAGCCCGAGCAGGCTGAGCAACAACGTGCTCTTGCCCACACCGTTGCGGCCCAGAATGGCGATGGCTTCGCCAGCGGCCAGCCGCAGGCTCAGGTCTTCGAGCACGATGGTCTCGCCATAGCCCGCGCTAAGTCCGCCGGCTTCGAGCAGGATGTCAGTCATGGCGACGCCCCAGATAAATGTCGCGCACACGCGAGTCGCGGCGCACTTCTTCCTTCTCGCCTTCCATCAGCACGGCACCTTCCACCAGCACGGTGATACGGCGCGCAAAACGGAAGACCAGATCCATGTCGTGTTCGATGACCATCACCGCCACGTCTTCAGGCAAACGTTCGAGCAGGTCGAACAACTTGCGGCCCTGCCCCGACGGCACACCTGCGACAGGTTCGTCGAGCAGCAACACCTTCGGGTCGAGTGCCAGCCCCAGCGCAATCTCCACCTGACGGCGCTGGCCATAAGCGAGTTCGTCGATACGACGGCCCGCGAGATCGAGCATGCCGAGTGCACGCAGACGCTCCGCCGCTTCTTCCACCACTTCGGGGCGACTCGCCAGCGGTTTGCCGATGCGGCCGTCGAGCCCGCGGCGCGAGGTCAGCGCGAGGCCCACGTTCTCGGCCACGGTCAGCGTGTTGAACAGCGTGTTCAGTTGGAACGTGCGCGCCAGCCCGAGCTTCACGCGCTTGTGCGAGGGCATCGACGTGACGTCGGTGCCGCCCACGCGCACCACGCCCGAGTTGGGCTTGAGCACGCCGGTAAGCAGGTTCATCAACGTGCTCTTGCCAGCGCCGTTCGGGCCGATCAGCGCGTGACGTGCACCGGCTTGCAGCGAGAGCGTCACATTGCGGGTCACGTCGAGCTGGCCGAAGCGCTTCGACAGCCCTTGAATTTCGAGTGCGGCGCTCACAGCGTCACCTCCTTGTCTGCGCTCGCCTTGGCGTTCGCATCGGCGGGCACGGAGGCATGGCCCGTATTACGGCGGCGCGCACGCAGCGCGAAGCGATCCACCACACCGATGAGACCGTCCGGCGCGAAGCGCACCACCACGATCAGCAGCACGCCCAACGCGGCCAGCCAGTTGGTCGGATCGATGGCGGCAATACGGTCGGACAACACCATGAACACCACGGCGCCGAGTACCGCACCGTAGAGGCGTCCGGTGCCACCCAGCGCCAGCATCACCAGCACGTTGGCCGACAGCGTGAACGACAGCGTGTCGAGTGCCACGATGTTGTTGACCTGCGCGGAGAGCGCACCGGCCACACCGGCCACCGCAGCGGCGATCGTGTACAGCATCAGGCGGCGGAAACCCACGCGAACGCCCAGGAGCGACATGCGCATGGCGTTCTCGCGAATGCCCTGCACCGTCAGACCGAACGGCGAGTTGACGAGGAACTGCGTGAACAGAAAGACCACCACCAGCACCACCAGCGCATAGACATACGCCGTGTGGCCGTAGATATCGAACTCGAACAGGCCGAGCACGGGGGCGATGGTGTAGCCGGTCAGGCCGTCGTCGCCCATCGTGATCGACTTGGCGATGTTGCCCGCCTCATACAGCAGCGTGGCGCACGCGAGCGTGAGCATGATCTGCGTGAGCCCGCTCACGCGCAGCACCACGATGCCGGTGATCAACCCGACCACCGCCGCGACGAGTGCCCCAGCGACCAGACCCAGCAGCGGGTTCGGCGAGACGTGCAGCGCGAACAGTCCGGCGGCATACGCGCCGCTGCCGAAGAACGCCGCATGACCCAGTGTTTCGATACCGCAGTAGCCCTGCACGAGATCGAGCGAGAGCGCAAAGATGATCATGATCACCACGCTCGTGGCGAGCGCGAGATACAGATCGGCAAAGAAGTACGTCGCCACGGCAGCGACCAGCAGCACGGCATCGAGCACGCCAAGCCGCTTGCGGCGCAGTGCCGGGGCCACCTGCGCCACACCGGCCGCCGACAGTTGGGAGGGATTCGTGTTTTGCATCGTCACCCTCCGCTCAGGCGCGGCCGACCAACCCTTGCGGGCGGATCAGCAGAATGGCCAGCACGGCCAGATAAATCATGAAAGCGCCGAGCGCAGGCACGTAGTAGCGCCCCAGCGTATCGATGAGACCGAGCAGCAGACCGGCGTACAGCGAGCCACGCAGGCTGCCCAGACCACCGGCGGCCACCACGATCAGCACGAGCACCAGATACTTCAGCCCGTAGTACGGCTCCAGCGGCAGAATCTGACTGGACAACGCACCGCCAAGCCCCGACAGGCCGCAACCGATGGCAAACGTGATCGAGAACACGAGCGGCACGTCGATGCCGACGCAGCGCGCCATGCGCGGGTTGTCGACCGCCGCGCGCAGCTTGGCGCCGAACGGCGTGCGCTCCAGCCCCCACCAGATACCGAGTGCCACGACGGCGCTGCACACCAGCGCGAAGATGCGATAGATCGACACCGAGAAGCCACCCAGATCCCACGTGCCGCGCAGCCCCTGCGGCACCGGAATGGTTTGCAGCTCCGTCCCCGCGAGATGCTTGGCGATGGCGCAGATGATGAACGCCAGCCCGATCGTCATGAGCAACTGCCCGAGACCGTTGGCCGTGTAGACCCAGCGATACAGCGTGCGCTCGAGCACGGCGCCGAGCACCATCGTGCCGGCCACACCGACGAGCAGCGCGACAAAGAAGTCGAGCCCGGCATGCTGCATGGCCCACAGGGTGAAATAACCGCCGATCATGGCGAAGGCGGAATGCGCGAGGTTGACAACGCGCATCACGCCGAGCGTGACCGTGAGACCTACGGAGATGAGAAACAGCAGCATCCCGTAAGCCACACCGTCGATCGACAACGACAGGAAAGTGGCAAGCGATTGCGTCATGAGGAAGTACCGGGGGCGGGGGGAGCGAGCGCGTGGGCGCTCGCTGTTACATCAATCACATCAATCACATCGATGACGTTGAGCGCATCGATCGCATCGAATGCGTGGATTACTTGGCCGCCACTTGCGGGTGGCTCAGATGCCACGGCTCGACCACCGACTTGAACGTCTCGATGGGCTTGTTGCCGAGCTTGCCGTCGATGGTCTCCACGCGACGGATGTACACGTTCTGGATGATTTCGCGCGTCTTCGGGTCGATCGACACCGGCCCGCGTGCGCTCGTCCAGGCGTAGCCCTTCACGGCGGCGATGGCCTTGTCGGCGTCCTTCTTGCCCTTGGTGGCCTTGATCATCTGGGCGATGAGCGTCATCGAGTCGTACGCCGACACCGAGGCAATCGACGGCAGCGCGCCCGGACCGTACTTGGCCTTATAGGCCTTCACGAACGTCGTATTTTCCGGCGACGTCAGGTACGGCGAGTAGTGCAGTGCGGTGATCGTGCCCAGTGCGCTGTCGCCGATGGCCGGCAGGTCCGACTCCATCGTCTCAGTCGTCGCGAAGAGCTGAATGCCGGCCTTATCGAGCTCACGCTCCTTGAAGGCCTTCACGAAACCGGCCGACATCGGGCCCACCGGCATGAACATGAAGACGGCTTCGGGCTTGGCATCGCGCACGCGTTGCAGATAGCTCGAGAAGTCCGTCGTGCCCAGCGGCACCTTCACTTCGACGCTGATCTTGCCGCCGGCTTTCTTGAAGGTTTCCGAGTACGCGTCGATCGCGTCGTAGCCCGTGGCAAAGTCGGCCACCACAATGGCGGCGTTCTTGATGCCCTTGCTCGCGGCGTATTCGACCAGCGGCACGCTCACGGTCCATTGCGTAAAGCCGGTGCGCACGAAGTACGGCGACTTGAGCGTCACGCTCGACGTGCCCGAATTGCCGATCACGAGCGGCGTCTTGGTCTGGTTGGCCACGTCGGCCATGGCCAGCACGTTCGGCGTGAACGAGCCGCCGAACAGGTACTGCACCTGATCGCGCACCACGAGTTCCTGTGCGAGCTGACGCGTGCGTTGCGGATTCACGCCGCCTTCATCGCGCTCCAGAATCACGAGCGTGTCGTCACCGACCTTGTTCTTGTTCTGCTCCATCCACAGGTTGATGCCGCGACGGTACTCGGTGCCCCACCACGAGGCGGAACCGGAGAACAGGCCCAGCACGCCGATCTTGATGTCGTCGGCGCGTGCGGCCATGGAGGTGAACTGGCAAACGCTCGCAAGTGCCACAGCGAGCCACAAGTGGCGCTTCATCATGGTGTCGTCTCCTCGTCGGCGTCGCGCGCCGCTCCGTTTTTTGTTGAGGTCCGCGCCGGGGAGGCGGGCCTTTTCGATGATGTCCGGAACAGCTTAGGCAGCCGAAAAGGTGACGTCGAATGAAACTCCCGAGTCCAGCGTTGCGTTTTTCGTATATCCCCGAGATTTCCCCTACGTTATGGAACGATTTCGACGCACGCAATTTCGCGCTGCGGGACACGCGCAGCACCACCCGTGGAACGCCCGCGGCACAAGGCTGTGCGGGCGGGCGTCGTTAGTGCGTCGAAGCGGGAGAGCGCACTCGCGCGAGCCAGTCGCGCGACATGCAAGTCATGGCGATTCCGGCGAATTTCGCCGCGCTCGCGGAGGGAGTCGTGCGGGGGTGCCGCACAGGGTCAGTTCGGGTGCTGCACTGTCGGAGCGAGCGCCCGAAGTTCGTCGAGCAATTGCTCTGCGGCAGGCGACAACAGACCGTCGCGACGCGTCGCGAGACCGATGGCGCGACGCGCATGCTGAAGCGCGACCGGCACCACCGCGAGTTCGCCAGTCCGCAACTCGGAAGTGATCTGCACCGGCGAGAGCAACGCCAGCCGGTCGCTCGACAGCAGCAAGCCGCGCACCACCGGTGAACTGCTCGCATGCACCTGCGTCTGTGGCAGCGCGAGTCCTTCTGCGCGAAAAACGCGTTCGAACACGCCGCGCGCAGGGGTGCACGGCAGCGGGCTCACCCAGCCGTACTGCGCCAGTTCCGCGAGCGTCGGCTCGCGCCCCATCGTCAGACATGGATGATCGGCACGCGCGACCACCGACAGGTGGTCTTCGAACAACGCTTCCTGCCGGATGTCGGCCGGCACGTCGTTCGCCCGCAACGCGCCGACGATCATGTCGACGTCGGCCTGTCGCAGTTGACGCACCAGCGCCTCGTACGTGCCGTCGACGACGGTCACCGTGAGATACGGCGACTTGTGCAACAGGCTGTCGATGGCTTTCGGCAACAGAAAGCCGCTCGACAACGGCAGCGCCGCCACGATCACCGTGCCTTGCTGACGCCCGCCGAACGGCGCGAGTTCGTCCTCCGCAATCGCCAGCTCCGCGAGCGCACGCTTGACCGGGCCGAGTAACGCCTGCGCCTCGTCGGTCAGACGCGTGCCGCGCGGCGTGCGCCGGAACAGCTTGATGCCGATGAGGTCTTCAAGCTGATCGAGATTGCGTTGAATCGTGGGTTGCGAGCATTGCAGACGGGTCGCCGCCAGCGGACCGCTGCCCAGCTCTGCCACCGCGATGAAGCTCGTGAGTTGTTGTGGCGCCACCACCGCCGCAAAGCGGCTCGCCGCACGCGCCCCGCCGTCCGCCTGTGACGCCGTGGCGGCAAAGGCCTCGCGATAGCCGTTGGCCAACTCTGCCAGTGCACGCGTCGCCCGTACGCCGAGACGTTGCCCCGCCGCGTTCGGAATCAGGCCGCGCCCGCTGCGATGAAACAACGGGAAGCCCAGCTCCGCCTCGATATCGGAGATCGAGCGCGCCACCGCCGACTGCGACAGATGCAGCATGCGCGCCGCCCGCGCGACCGAGTCGCATTCGAGGACGGCGACCATCGCGCGCAAGCCACGCAACTTGCGGCATAGCAGCGAGGCATCGTTGTTCTGCGGCGCGCGGCTCCAAGTGCCGCGCTCATGACAGGCAAGGCTCGACGTCGGGGGGGCGTTGGTGAGACTGATGACGGTGTCGATCGACATGCAAAGGGCTCGCTCAGCGCATCGTCGGCACGCGCCGCGTTGCCATGAAGTCGTCGAGCGACTCGCCACGCATGATTGCGTACACCTCCAGATTGGTCTTGCGCACCACACGCGCAAACTTCTCCAGCACGAAGAAGTTCACGCCATGGCGCACGAGGCCGAGCCAGTCCTGCGTTTGCACCAACGCCTGCTCCTCAGCCGACAGGCCAGCTGCGGTCATCGCGGCGGCCGGATCGTTCAGAAACGTTTCGCGGTTCTCGGCGCGGATCATGTGCCAGAAAAAGCGATTCAGGTGCAGCGTGCGGTTGCTCACGCGCAAATCGAACGCGTAAGTCCCGGTGATCGATTCGATGCCTTCGAGTTGCGGATTCATGCGGCCTCCTCCTCGTAGAGCGCGACGGTCATCGCCGTGGTGGTTGCCAGGTAGTAGTTCAGATGCAGGCGCCTGATGTTCGGGCCGAGCGCACCGCGCATCGACAGCCACATGATCTGTTCGACGCTTTCGGCGCCGCCGCGGCGCACGTAGTCCACGTGCTTGAGTTCGGCCAGCGTTTCCGGCTCGTGCTCAAGCAGTTCGAGGAATTCGCGATCCCATGCTTCGTCGTTGTAGCCGGTGCGCTCGCCGTGAATCTGGTGCGAGAGGCCGCCCGTGCCCACGACCACGACGCGCAGGTCTTCCGGGTACGACTCGATCGCGCGGCGCACAGCCTGCCCCAGCCGGTAACAGCGGCGGCCCGTGGGCAGCGGATACTGCAACACGTTGATGGCAATCGGCACGACCGTGCCGGGCCAGTCCGGCTTGTGCGGCCAGAGCAGCGGCAGCGGCGAGGCGCAACCGTGATCGATCGGCTTGTCCTGAAACACGGTGAGGTCGAACTCGTCGTTCACGAGTGACTCGGCGATGTGTGCCTGCAACGCCACGTCGCCACGAATCGGCGGCAGCGGGCGCAGGCCCGCGCCTTCGTCGGCAATCGGGAACGACTCGCCCACACCCAGCGCGAACGTCGGATACATGTCGAAGAAGAACGTCGTGGCGTGATCGTTGTAGAAAAACACGAGCACGTCGGCCTGCTTCTCGGCCAGCCATTTCGCCACGGGCTCGTAGCCCTGAAACAGCGGCGCCCACGCGGGATCCTGCTGCTTGCCCTTGTCGTACGCCACGCCGATGGTCGGCACGTGCGACGTGCCAATCCCCCCAATGATCTTTGCCACGATAAGTCTCCGTCTCTTTTGTCTTGTGATGCCGGATGGCGTCATGGCACGCATGACACCGCCCGCATTTATGCAGGGCCGAGTCTATACGGGATCCCATATTTGCATAAAGCAGGGTATCTACTGATGCGATTTGGATTTACGGGATCCCATAATGAAAAAAGGCCGGCGTATTCATGACCGGCCATGCCATCCAGCGACCCAAAGGAAACGCATGCTGCACCCCACGCCGACCACCGTTCAATTGCGCGAGATGATTCTCAAGGGCGAGCTCGCCCCGGGCGAACGTCTGGCCGAAGCCAAGCTCGCCGAACAGCTTGGGGTCTCGCGCATGCCCATCCGGCAAGCGCTGCCGGTACTCGCGGAGGAAGGGTTGGTCGTACGCGCCGGACAGCGTGGTTATGCGGTGCGTGCCCACACCCGGGACGAGAGCGTGGAAGCGTTGCATCTGCGCGGCGCACTCGAAGGCTATGCCGCCCGTCTGCTGGCCGAGAAGGGCGCGAGCGCCGAATTGCTCAAGCAACTGCGCGACCTGCTCGCCGAAGGCGATGCGTTGCTGGCCGATCACACCATGACGCCGGAAGTGCAGATCGGCTACGCGTCGCTCAACGCGCGCTTTCACGATCTGCTCGTGACGGGTGCCCACAATCCGCTGCTCGAAGGCTTTATCGCGCGCTGCAATCTGGTGCCGTTCGTCGCCCCCCGCACGGTCGCGTTCGGGCACGAAGATCGCCGTCAGTACGCAGACATCATCGCGTATGCCCATCGCCAGCATCACGCCATCGTCGAGGCGATTGCCGCGCGTCAGCCCGACCGCGCCGAATTCATGTGCCGCGAGCACATCGTCACGCAAGAACACAGCATGGGGGCGCAGTTGCTCTGAGGGTTTCGACCCCGCGCGCCCGCCGACCTTTTCCTCATTCCCTATCGAAACAAGAGTGCGCCGTCCCCAGGCGCGCCAAGGAGACAAACGATCATGTTCCTCAAAAACACTTGGTATGTAGCCTGCACGCCGGACGAATTCGCCGAGAAGCCGCTGGGCCGCAAGGTCTGCAACGAGCCGATGGTGTTCTTCCGCGACGGCGACGGTAAGGTAGCGGCATTGGAAGACTTCTGCCCGCATCGTGGCGCGGCGTTGTCGCTGGGCTTCGTGAAGGACGGCCAGTTGGTGTGCGGCTATCACGGCCTCACGGTCGATGGCGGCGGCAAGTGCACGAAGATGGTCGGCCAGCGCGTCGGCGGTTTTCCGAAGACGCGTGCATTCCCGTGCGTGGAGCGTTACGGCTTCGTGTGGGTGTGGCCCGGCGATGCCGCGCTCGCCAACGCCGACGAAATTCCGCATCTGGAATGGGCCGTGAGCGACCAATGGGCCTATGGCGGCGGCCTGTATCACATCAAGTGCGATTACCGCCTGATGATCGACAACCTGATGGATCTCACGCACGAGACGTACGTGCACGCGAGCAGCATCGGGCAGGAAGAAATCGAAGAAGCGCCGCCGAAGACGGTCACGGAAGGTGACAGCGTGGTAACCGCGCGTCACATGGAGAACATCAAGGCGCCGCCGTTCTGGGCGAGCGCACTGCGCGCGAACGGTCTGGACGATCAGGTGCCGTGCGATCGCTGGCAGATCTGCCGCTTCACGCCGCCGAGCCACGTGATGATCGAAGTGGGTGTCGCGCACGCAGGCCATGGCGGTTACAACGCCCCTGCGGACAAGAAGGCGGGCAGCATCGTGGTGGACTTCATCACGCCCGAGACCGACGAGTCGATCTGGTACTTCTGGGGCATGGCACGCAACTTCAAGCCGGAAGACGCCGAGCTGACCGCGGCGATCAAGCGCGGCCAAGGCGGCATCTTCGCCGAAGACCAGGATGTGCTCGAAGCGCAGCAACGCAACCTGTCGGCGTATCCGGAGAAGAAGATTCTCAAGCTCAACATCGACGCCGGTGGCGTGCAATCGCGTAAGGTACTCGATCGTCTGATCGATGCCGAGCGTGCGGGCGCCACGCAAGACGCGGAGCACGCAGCATGAAAGTCAGGCTGGCAAACAAGCAGGACGTCGCAACCGATATCTGCGCCTTCGATCTGGTGAGTCTCGACGGCAGCCCGCTGCCGGGCTTCACCGCCGGCGCGCATATCGACGTGCATCTGCCCGGCGGACTCGTGCGCCAATACTCGCTGTGCAATGCGCCCGGGGACACCGGGCGCTATCGTCTCGGCGTGTTGCGCGACCCCGCATCGCGTGGCGGCTCGACCGGCATGCACGCGCTGTCGGCCGGTGTCGAACTGGAGATCAGCGAACCGCGCAATCACTTCCCGCTGGTGGACAAGGCGAAGCACAGCATCCTGCTCGCCGGGGGCATCGGCGTGACGCCGATTCTGGCGATGGCCGAGGCATTGGCTGCGGTAGGGGCGTCGTTCGAAGTGCATTACTGCACGCGTGAGCCGGCCCGTACGGCGTTCGGCGAACGCTTCGCGCAGGCGGATCTCGCAGGGAACACGCGCGTCTATCACGACAGCGAGGGGGCCCGTGCCGATCTCACCGCGATCCTTGCGCAACCGTCGGGCGGCAAGCATCTGTATGTGTGCGGACCGGCCGGTTTCATCGATGCCGTACTCTCGCGTGCAGAAGCTGCGCAATGGCCCGAGGGCAATGTGCATCGCGAATACTTTGCCGCACCCGCCGCGACCGACGGTGCGATCGATGCGCCGTTTCAAGTCAAGCTGCATTCGACGGGGCGCGTGATCGACGTGAAGGCAGACGAGACCATCGTGGCAGCGCTCGCGGCACAAGGCGTCGAAATCCAGATGTCGTGCGAGCAAGGTGTCTGCGGCACGTGTCTCACGCGCGTGATCGACGGCACCCCCGATCATCGCGACGTCTATCTGACCGATGAAGAGCGCGCCGCCAACGATCAGATGCTGCCCTGCTGTTCGCGCAGCAAATCGGCCATGCTCGTGCTGGATCTGTAGCGCCATCCGACTCACCGCACGGTGATGTGAGCGCCCTGCTTCGCTTTGCGAGCAGGGCGTTTCGCTTGCTGTGTTGCCGTTCGCTTTCCCAACACCCCACGCACGAACCGACAACCTCCTGAGCGGGACACTTCTACGATGGCGAGCGCTGTCCGATCCGCGCCCGGCCCCTTTGCCCTGCCATCTTCGAGAGGTTATGCCCATCATGTTCGCGCTATCCCACAACGCATCCTTCAACGCGTCCTTCAACGCGTCCTTCAACGCGTCGGCCGGTCTCGCCGCCATCCCCTTTCCTGCGCTGGTGCAACAACCGGTGCTTGCCCCGCCCGCTATCGATCGACTCGATAACGACTCACTGGTCGCCGTGCAACGCGCGCGTCGCGATGACGAAGACGTGCGGCGTCTGGACGGACGGCCCGCCGAACATGACAGATTCGGTTCGCCCGCCGCCGTCCTGACGAAGCTCGTTCCACTCTCACAACCGGTGCATCACGCGCCGCCTGTCTCCACTCGCAAAGGCGACGACCTGATTGACGCCTGCGCCGAGAAATGGCGCACGGCAAGCGTGCCGGATTGTGTTCACGACATTCGAAAGGCCATCCACGACGTCGCCTTCAAGGCGCTTTACGCGATCTTGCCCGCCGTGAATGGGTGCCCGGCAAAGCCGGCCGCACGGTGCTTCGAGTTGGGTCAGTTGCTGGAGAAAAAGATGGCCCATCTGGGCTATGGCCAGTTGTTCGATCTGGGCCACTTCTGTCATGAAACTGGCCTGATGTCGTTGATGACGGACGATGCGACGCTCACGATCGGCTCGCTCAAGGCCCTGCAATTCGATCAGTCGTTTCAACTGGGGAGCGCGATTCCGGCCCCCTTACCCACGCTCGCACAACATCGAAACAACTTGATGGACGCCCGGTTGAACAAGGTCGCCCGCGAACTGAACCGGTTGGCCGACCTCGGCACCACGCCACCTGTCAACGCAATCTCCGACTTCCATCTCGTCTCGATGGGTCTGCTCGACGCGCCGCCTGCCGAGAGCGACAAGTCGGAGACGGCGTTTCGGGAGCATCTGTTGCGCCGTATCCGCACCGAGAATTTGCAGTTACGTGAATACAGCCGTCGCGACCCGTTGCCCATCGCTCAGCACCTTGCGGGCTGCGCGAATCGCGACGCGCCGCTCAGTTACCTGAGCTAAGCGCCTGCCGCACCATCACGCCGTCACAGCGTGCGGTTTTTGGTTTCGCGTACGAGGAACGTCGAGACCAACGCCATCGCCGCCAGCACGAGGAAGTACACGATCACCGGCCAGATCTGGCCATGGCTCCACGCCAGCAGGCTCGCCGCGATCATCGGGGCGAGCCCCCCGCCCAGCACCGTACCGATCTGCTTGCCCAGCGACACGCCCGAGAAGCGCACGCGGGTATCGAACAACTCCGAGAAGAAGCTGCCCTCCGGGCCGAACATCATCGGGTGGATCACGCCCGCACCGATAACGATCGCCATCACGACCAGTGCGGTCTCCTTGCTGCCCATCATCAGGAAGAACGGGTAGATGAAGATCGCCGTCGCCGCCAGCCCCATCAGGAACATCGGGCGTCGCCCCAGCTTGTCGGAGAGCATACCGAACGCCGGGATAGTGAGCATCGCCAGAATGTTCGCGTAGAGCACGCCGTCGGCCATCATGCCGCGCGGCAGGCCGAGCGTCTTGGTGCCATACGACAGCGAGAAAATCGCCACGAGATAGAAGAAGCTCGTCTCGGCCAGACAGATGAAGAACGTCACGAGCGTCGGGCGCCAGTAGTGCGTGAGCACTTCCACGACCGGCACCTTGGCGATCTCGCGGTGCTTCTCGACGGCCTTGAAGGTCGGCGACTCTTCGACCTTCAGACGCACGTACGTGCCGAGTGCGACGAGCAGCAGACTCACGAGGAATGGGATACGCCAGCCCCAGCTGAGCAGATCCTCTTCCGGCAGCCGTGTGATCAGAACAATGGCGAGCGATGCGCCCACGATCGACGTCGGCCCGGCCGCCTGAATCAGTCCACCGAACAGGCCGCGCAGATGTGCCGGGGCCCCCTCGACCGTCATCAGCAAACCGCCGACCGATTCTCCGCCCAGTGCGAAGCCCTGCACGAACCGCAGCGTCACGAGCATGATCGGCGCCCACATGCCGATCATGTCGTACGTGGGCAGCAAACCGATGAGCGTGGTCGCCACGCCCATGAGAATCAGCGTGAAGAGCAGGATCGACTTGCGTCCGATGCGATCGCCGAAGTGTCCGAACACAATGCCGCCGATCGGCCGCGCGACGAAGCCGACGGCAAACGTCGCGAACACCGCGATCATCCCCGCCATCGGATCGAGCTGCGGGAAGAACAACCGGTCGAACACGATGGGCGCGAGAAATCCATAGACGAAGAAGTCGTACCACTCGATGGCCGTGCCGAAGCAGCTTGCCGCCACCACCCGGCCATAGCCCGCCGCTGCGCCTTTCGGGGCGCTTGATGTTGCACTGGGTGCGGCACCTGGCGCGGCGTCATTGCGCTGCGACTCCGCCATCGGGTTGCCGCCGCCCGCAGGGGCGGTTTCAAAAGGTTGTGACACGGTTGTCTCCTCCGGCCGTCTGTTCCGGTCTCCCGGCTGCGGCGGTATGGTGGTCTTGCATTACGAAACTGACTGGAACTGAATGACCGCGCTGACCCGGCCTGATGGCTTAGAACGGGTAGTGACGCGGTGTCGTTTGCACTGTCACCCAGCGCAAATCGGTGAACTCGTGGATACCGGCCTTGCCGCCGAAGCGTCCCCAGCCACTCGCCTTCACGCCGCCGAACGGCATCTGCGCTTCGTCGTGCACCGTGGGGCCGTTGATATGGCAAATGCCGGATTCGATGCGGGCGGCGACCTGCATCGCACGCGCGATGTCGCGGCTGAACACCGCCGACGACAGGCCGTAAGCGTTGTCGTTGGCGCAGGCAATCGCGGCTTCATCGTCTTGCACGCGCACGATGCCCTTGACCGGGCCGAACGATTCTTCGCGGTAGATCTTCATGTCGGGCGTGACGTGATCGAGCAGCGTCGCGGGCATCAGCGTGGTCTCGGCGCGACCGCCGCAAAGCAGCGTTGCCCCTTTCGCCAGCGCGTCGTCGATCAATGCGTTGCAGCGCTCGACGGTCGCCATGTCGATGACCGAGCCAAGCACGACCGGGCCGTTGCGCGGGTCACCCAGCGGCAGCGCGCGCGCCTTGGCCGCCAGCTTCTCGGTGAAGGTATCCGCAATGGCTTCGGCCACGACGATGCGCTCGGTCGACATGCAAATCTGTCCCGAGTTGGCGAATGCGCCGAAGGCCACACCATTCACGGCGGCCTCGAGATCGGCATCGTCGAGCACCAGACAGGGCGCCTTGCCACCCAACTCCAGCACGGCCGGTTTGATGTGTTCGGCGCAGCGCGTCGCAATGATGCGGCCCACACGTGTCGAGCCCGTGAAGTTCACGCGGCGAACGGCAGGCTCGGCGATCAACGCATCGACAATCGCGCCAGCGTCTTGCGGCGCGTTCGTCACGAAGTTCACCACACCCGGCGGCAAACCGGCTTCTTCGAGTGCATCGGCAATTAGTCCATGCGTGGCCGGGCACAACTCGGAACCTTTGAACACGACCGTATTGCCGCATGCGAGCGGCAAGGCCAGCGCGCGTACGCCAAGAATGACTGGGGCGTTCCACGGGGCGATGCCAAGCACCACGCCTGCGGCCTGCCGCATGCCCATGGCGAGACTGCCGGGGACGTCCGACGGAATCACCTCGCCAGCAATTTGCGTCGTCATCGAGGCGGCTTCGCGCAAACCTTGCGCCGCCAGATGCACGTTGAAGCCAGCCCACAGCCCGGAGGCACCCGTCTCTGCCGCCATCGCGGCCTGAAACTGTTCGACCTTCGCTTCGAGTTGATCGGCTGCCTTCATCAGCAGTGCGCGGCGCTCGCTCGGGCCCGTCTTCGACCACGCCGGGAATGCCGCCCACGCAGCACGCACAGCAGCGCGCGCATCGTCGAGCGTGGCTGCCGGGGCACGTGAGGCGACTTCGCCATCGAGCGGGTTACGCCGTTCGAACGTTGCGCCATTGCTCGCGGCAACACGTTGGCCGCCGATCAGCATCGTGAGCGTCTGAGGGGTTTGCATGCATGTCTCCTTGTTTTGCTGAATTCGCAGGACGCCGTGAAGGCGTCGTCACAGGTTGGCGTATGCCGGTGTCAGGCATGCGCGCGCGCTGTGCATCATGCCACCTCGATCTCGACCAGACGGGTCTCGCCGCTCTCGATGGCCTGCGACAAGACGTCGCGCAGCGCAAGCGCTTGCGTCACGCGCTCGCCGCGCACGCCCATACCTGCCGCGAGATGCACGAAATCGAGATCCGGCAGATCGGTGCCCTGCACCGGGTCGTGCGGACCGAAGCCGAACGATGGCGCGAAGTCCTGCAATGCGGCGTAGCGGCGGTTGTTCAGAATCACGAACGTGATCGGCAGGCGCAGTTGGGCTGCACTCCACAGCGCCTGAATCGAGTACATCGCAGAGCCGTCGCCGATCAACCCGATCACGCGGCGGCCCGGGCTGGCCATCGCCACGCCGACGGCTGCGGGCATCGAATATCCGAGACCACCGCTGTTCATCGTGAAGAACGTGCCGGCCTGCGTGAAGGGCAGGTATTGCTGCATGACCGAGCGTGCACTCGGAGCTTCTTCGACAACGATGTCTTGCGTGGCGCGAAGACTGGCGAGGGTTTGCAGCGCGAAGGCCGTCGACATCGGTGCGTCGCCGTTCTCCGGCGTCGCCACCGGCGGGACGGTACGCGGCGCGGGCAAGGCACGCAGCCGAGGGGCGGCACGCGTGAGCAGTGCTTCGACGCCAAGGCGCACGTTGCCGACCACGGAGGCGCCTACCGGTGTCCACGCAGCTACGCCCGGGTCTTCGATCAACTGGAACAGCGCCGCACCTGCGGGCACATGCGGGCCGGCGCCTTCCACGTGATACGTGAAGGCCGGTGCGCCGATGACCAGAATCAGATCGTGGCCGCCCAGCAGACCGACGATCTTCTCGCGCATCGGCGGCAAGAAGCCCGCGAACAGGCGATGGTCTTCCGGGAAGGCACAGCGCGCGCACATCGGTGCGGTGAACACGCGCGCGTTGTGACGCTCGGCCAGCGCGACCACGGCATCGAAAGCGCCGGCGCGATCAATCGACGAACCCACGACAAAGACCGGACGCTCACTCGCGTCGAGCGCCGCCCCGAGTTGATCGAGTGCGGCGGCGTCCGGCTGCACCCGCGTGCTCACCTGACGCGGCGGCACGGGTTCGGCCGCACGGTCCCAGTCATCGACCGGAATCGATACGAAGACCGGGCCCTTCGGCTCCTGCATCGCGACGTGATAGGCACGTGCCAAGGCGAGCGGCACGTCCTCGGCGCGCGCCGGTTCCAGGCTGAGCTTGACGTACGGCTGTGGCAATTCGGTGGCCCGCACCGAGGCGAGAAACGGATCGAACGGCAGGATCGAGCGCGCTTGCTGACCGGCAGTCACGATGAGCGGCGTCTGGTTCTTGAACGCCGTGAAGATGTTGCCCATGGCGTTGCCTACGCCGGCTGCCGAGTGCAGGTTGATGAATGCTGCGTTACCGGTCGCCTGCGCGTACCCATCGGCCATGCCAACGACGACCGCTTCTTGCAGCCCCAATACGTATTCGAAATCGGCAGGGAAATCGCGGAACAACGGCAGCTCCGTTGAACCGGGGTTGGCAAAGACCTTGGTCATGCCGTGGCGTCGCATCAGGTCGATGACGACCTCGCGCACGGTGAGTTGGGTCGTGGTGCCGGCGGCTTCGCCAGCACGCAGTTCTCGGCTGTCGTTCATAACTTGCGCTTGTCTCGTTGATCTTGTTGGTCCCAACGGCCGTCACGATCCGGGCGATCGCGATGCGTCGGGTGATGCGAGCGAGTATAGGCAGCCGATATATGCACTGGAATTGCTTTTATGTGCCGAAGTCATTACGCTTTTGCATGACTTTTCTGTGATGCCATTTCCCGAGATCGCCTGCCCATGAGCCTCAACCTCCAGCAACTGCGCGCGTTCACGACCATCGTCGCCACCGGCAGCCTCGGGCGTGCCGCGACGGAGTTGCATCTCACGCAGCCGGCACTGAGCCGCACCATCAAGCGCTTGGAGACCGATCTCGGCGCGGCGGTGTTCGAACGGCATAGCAAGGGGATGGAGCTCACGGCAGTCGGGCAGGCGTTGCTGCCCCACGCGATGCTGCTCGCCCGCGAGGCCGAACTGGCGCGCGAAGAAATCGATGCGCTACGCGGGCTGTCGAAAGGCACGATCAAGGTCGGCGCCGTGGGCGCGATTGCCAGTCACGTGCTGCCCCTCGCGATCGATCGTGTGCTGACGCGCTGGCCGAATCTGCGCGTGGAAATCATCGAAGGGGTGTGGGACAGGCTGGCGCAGGGGCTGATGCGTCACGAGATCGATCTCGCGCTATCGACCGTCGCGCCCGACACCGACGACATCGTGGCGATTGGCGATTGCCATTGGCAGGACGACAGCTTTGTCGTGGCCGCTTGCGATCATCCGCTGCGCAAACAGAAACGCATCGCGCTCGCCGATACGCTGGGCGAGCGCTGGGCCATTCCGCCGCGCGGCACTGCACCTTACGCACATATGGAGGGCGTGTTTGCGGCACATGGACTGGGGCTGCCGAACATTGTCGTGGAAACGCGTTCGGTGCCGGTACTCAAGAGCATGGTGGCGCGCTGCGGCTTTCTCACATGGATGCCGGAACCAATGTACGACGTGGAAGCGAAAGCGCGCGTGATGGACACGCTGCCGATTCCGACCGTGCGCGCCACACGAACGCTGACGGCGTTTCGCCGCCGGCAGGGCATTCTGCCCAGCCCTGCCGTGAAGTTGCTCGACGAGTTACGGCGGCTGACGGCGGCTGCCTGAAAGGTAGCGCCCCTTCCCTGCGCACGCGACCGCATCGCGCGACTACAGAATTGCGCACGCCCTGCTGGGTGGCGGCGCGCTGGGCCGCACGCTTTTGAGCGCGCATTGGTGCAGATGGTTGCTCAGCGCATAGCCATCGGCGATAAGGAACGCGCTGGCGAGTGCCGCCCCGGCCAGCGGGCGACCGAAGGAATCGTCGCGCGTGATTCTGTCGAGCATGTCCGCCGCGTCCTGCATGCCGTTCGCGTGTGCGTGAAACTGCAAGGACCTGAAGAATCCGGAGAAGCCCGAATACATATCGCGCGGGTCCTGCTCACTCGCCAGTATTCGTTTCACTTCCTGGCTGCCTTCGTTCCGGACATCTTCCATCGGCATTTCGTGTACCGCGCGGCGTCGCTGGCCGCGCGACACCAGCACGTCGAAGCCAATGTCGTAGAAGTTCGCCCCAACCGAGCCCGGGAAGTATTCGGTGCTGTCGAGCAGCAGCGACGGTATCTCGTGTCTGAGCGCCATTTCACCGACGGAAATGTATCCCGATATTCTCAGGCAGACGATTCGGTGCGCGAGTTCGTCTCTCAGTTCGACATTGTGGCAGTACCGTCGATTCGGGCATGCGTCCACCGGACGAAGCATTTCCAGCAGTTCTCCGAACAGCACGTTGTCAGCGTTTTCGTGAAAAAAATACACGTGTCTATCGGCCGAAATGGCTTCGGCTTGCCGTGTACTTTGCCGTGTGAAACCACCTTGTACGGGATAGCGGGTATTGCACGGCCCATCGACCGCCCGACGGATATTGCGCTCAGGCAACTTGGCGTCCGTCGCTGAGGGCGGCAATCGCCCCGTGTAGTTCGTTACGGTTCTGAAGTCGCCCTCAAGCGTTACCTCACCGGCGATCCCCGCCACAGGAGGAAGGATTGGGATGTACGACGGGAGGCCGGGGGGTATAAAGGGACGCAGTGCAGGCATGTCAATTCTCGGGAACAGAAGCGGATGGACAAAGCGATCAACGACCGAACAGTTTGAGCAGCAAGGGGATCGGCCGATATTTGAAGACGGTGCCCACGAATCGCTGCCAGCGGCCCGGTTTGGCCGCCTCGTGGCACTGGCGCAAATGCGCTTTGAGCGGCGACGCGTTGTTTGCCAGAAAGTCGGCCGCTTCCGTGGGGCCCGTCACCGGGTGGCCGAACGAATCGTCGCGCGTAATGCGATCGAGCATGTCGGTGGCGTCTTGCATCCCGTTGGCATGCGCATGGAATTGCAACGATTTGAAGTGGGGGGTGAACCCGCGATAAGGATCGCGCCCGTCAGGTCGTTCGGCGAGGATGTGTCTTATCGCGGCCCTGCCGGCAGCCTCGACTCTCGCGACGGGTTTTCGTTGGATTGCGCCGGCGTCGCGACCATGGCGGCTTAACGTTTCGAAGCCGATGTCGTAGGCGATCGCGCGGGGAGAGCCGGGTAGATATTTCGCATCGTCGATCAGCAGCGACGGAATCTTGTGCGTGACCGCCATGCCGTTGACCGACACGTATCCGTCGATTTTCAAGCACTGGATGCGCTTCCAGAGTTCGCCTCTTAACGTGGCATTGTCTTGAAAATAGCCGTTCGGGCAATCGCGCTTTGGCCGGAGCAATGTCAGCAGTTCCCCGAACACGGCGCTTTCGGCGTTCGCGCGCAAGAATCGCGTGTGATCCTGCGGTGAAATTTCCTGCGCGCCATATCGGCTGTCGCGCATGAATCCTCCCTGCGTCGGGTAACGCGTGATGCATCCATCCTTACGTATCTCGCGTGTGTGGCGTGAGTGCGCGATACGCGGCGTTGGTGCGTTGTCAGTCACCTCGCCGGACGCATCGCCCATGCGGTTCGACACGTTGTCGAAGTGGCGATTGAACGCACTCGCGCGTGAGCTGGCGATGCCGGGCAGCACCACTGGAGCACCCACGTTCAGACATCCGGGTGTTGGCGCCGACGTTAAGCAGGGCTGCAATGCGGGCATATCGATCCTCCTGAGAAGTGTCGGGGGGATGATGTTGTCTTGCCACGCTCGGGGCTATTGTGGCCCGACGCTCGAATGACGTAACTGCACGCGGGTCTGTCGCGGAACACAGTCTTACAGCCGGGAGAACCACCGCGCACCGATCACCGGCCTCACGTACGTTGCAACGAATTTCTCCCAGGCACTCGGTTGGGCGGCCCGTTCGCACTGTTGCAGATGGGCGTCGAGCAGCGATGCCTCGTCCGCAAGAAAGCTGGCGGCGTCAGAAGGCCCGGTCACCGGAGACCCGAAAGAATCATCGCGCGTAATGCGGTCGAGCATGTCGGCGGCGTCGTGCATGCCGTTGGCATGTGCGTGGAACTGCAACGGTTTGAAATAGGCGGTGAAGCCATGATAGGGATCTCGCGGGTTCGTCCGGCTCATCAGTATCTCTCGCACGGCGAACCGGCCAGCCCCCTCGATACGCGATGCCGGGATATCGTCCAGCGCCCGATGCGACACCCCGCGACGCCGTAACGCTTCGAAGCCGATGTCGTAAAAGACCGCTCCGACGGTGCCCGGAAAATACCCCGAACCGTCGACCATCAGCGACGCGATCTTATGCTTGAGCGCCATGTTGTGGAGGGTGGTGTAGGCATAGATGCCGAGGCAATACATGCGATGCTCGAGTTCGTCTCGGAGTTCGACGCTCCAGACATAGTGTCGATTCGGGCATCGGCCCACCGGCCGCAGCATTTCCAGCAATTCGCCGAACACTACGCTCTCGGCGTTTGCACGCAGGAATTGTGTGTGGTTCTGCGGAGAAATCTGCTGCGGCTTGGATAGGCTCTGGCGCGTGAAACCACCGGCTGCCGGATAGCGAGTGTTGCACGGTGCGGGGAACGAGGAGCGAGGGTGACGTTGGTGGATCGCCGGCGTCGCTGCGGATCTGCCATCTGAAGCGTCGCCCGCGCGGTTTGCCACTGCGCTGAAATTTGCCGAAAGTCCGGCGCTGCGATGAGCGATCGCACCGGTTTCGGTGAATGGCGTGAAGGCAGAAACACCGACGCTCAGCACCCCGGCGGACGGGGCAAGCGGCGATGCATTCGGCGATACATTCGGCGAAACATACGGTTGAATTGCAGGCATGTCCATCCTCCGAAAAAGTATCGGCGATGATGTTGCCTCGACGAGCGTGCGGCTATCGTCGCCGGACGTGCGGATGTCGCAATTACCGCATCACGATGCTCGCGCGATGGTACGGCGTGCCGCCGTACTCGGCCGGACCGTGGATGGTTTCGACATGCTCGATGCGCCACGCCACCGGTTGCGCGAAACGCGGACCCGCGTACGCAAACGTGTGGAACTCGCCGTTCTCACCGCATGCATCGACGTTGGCCGGCAAGTCGGCCAGCAGCGCATCGTCGTATTCGCGACCGACGAATTCTGGCCCAAGGTAGCGACCGTCGACACAGACGATCACCGCGCGATACCCCAGCGAGATGAACTCGTTGGCCAGCACCAGACGCTCACGCTGCCACAGCGGCAACACCGCCGTCATGCCCGCCGCCGCGCACACCTTTTCTTCCCAATCGCGATGCGGTTGCAGATCGATGTCGCCGAACAACCCATGCGTGATGCCCTCGGCACGCATCGCCTGCAAGCGCGCGATGAACGCCGCTTCGTAGCCTTTCCAGCCCGCTTGTCCGATATCGAGTGCAATGCCCAGCGCATCGGCCTGCGCCTGCATCAACTCGCGAGGCAACCCGTGCGAGCGGGAGCTGTCACCCGATTCGTCGAACATCGCCAGCAGACGGCGCACGTCGAAATGCGGTGCGCCGCTCGCGTCGCAAGACAGGGCGTGATGCAGGGCAAGGCAGGAGTCCTTGCCGCCGCTCCATGAAAAGAAGGCGGGCGTGGGCATGGTGTCGAGGTCAGATCGAGCGCGTTTGATGGGGCCAATGCAAAGCGGACCCCGCAGGGTCCGCCAGTGAAACTTATTGCGTCGTACTTAGTGCAGCGTACTTATTGCGTAGTACTTAGTGCGTAGTACTTAGTGCGAGCGGATCATCGTGCCGAACGGTTGCTCGGTCAGAATCTCGAGCAGCACTGAGTGTTCGATACGGCCGTCGACGATGTGCACCGACTTGACGCCACTCTTGGCCGCGTCGAGTGCCGACGAAATCTTCGGCAGCATGCCGCCGGAGATCGTGCCGTCCGCAAACAGTTCGTCGATTTCGCGAGCCGACAGATCGGTGAGCAGATTGCCTTCACGGTCCATCACGCCCGGGATGTTGGTCATCATCACCAGCTTCTCGGCGCCCAGCACCGTCGCGAGCTTGCCCGCCACGAGGTCGGCGTTGATGTTGTACGCCTGACCGTCTTCGCCCACGCCGATCGGCGAGATCACCGGGATGAAAGCGTCGTCTTGCAACGCGCGCACCACGGCCGGGTTGATCGAATCGACTTCGCCGACGTAACCGATGTCGATGAACTGGCCCGCATTCTCGCGATCCGGCATCAGCATCTTGCGGGCGTTGATCAGACCACCGTCCTTGCCGGTGAGACCGACCGCCTGGCCGCCGTATTGGTTGATCAGCATCACGATGTCCTGCTGGACTTCGCCGCCGAGCACCCATTCGACCACTTCCATGGTCTCTTCATCCGTGACGCGCATGCCTTGGATGAACGTGCCCTGCTTGCCGATCTTCTTGAGTGCCTGATCGATTTGCGGGCCGCCGCCGTGCACCACGACCGGATTGATGCCCACGAGCTTGAGCAAAATGACGTCGCGCGCGAAGCCCTGCTTCAGGCGCTCCTCGGTCATCGCGTTGCCGCCGTATTTGATCACCACGGTCTTACCGTGATATTTGCGGATATACGGCATCGCCTCGGCCAGAATCTCGGCTTTGAGAGCGGGTGCGATGTCGTCGATGGAATTCGGTTGCAGATCGGACATGGCGGGAACGTTTTCGCAGGTGGACCAGAAACACGGCGCATTGTACAGCCAAGAAGCCCGTGCGTGCTGGGCTTTGCCCGGTTTTGGAAGCACTTCCGTATTGCCTGCGCGCGCCCGTCCCGCTACCCTTCGGCACGTGTCGGGCGCCATCGGCAAATGCGGCCAATTCCGCCCCGTGACCGGGCTACGATGTCACCCGCGTATCACCCCTTTCACTCGACGGCGGACGCCCGCTAGTGGCCGATTTTTCCGGAACGTCTTCCAAACCCCGTCTGATGGGTCGTTTGCCGGTCTTCGTCGCGGGTGCTGTGGCCAGCCGATGACAGCGCCAAGGCTGTTGCAGTTGTGCAACTTGGCAGGCGTCGACGGCGCTACGATGGGCAGTCCGGGGCAGGATACTTCTCACAGGCTGGAAATGACGGCCCGGGGTCACGGACCCGAACCGCCGCCGGGTCGCTCGGGGGAAGGCCGGGCCACCCCACTCACTCGGGATCAAGTATGGAAGGTGAAGGAAAGACGCCGCTGCCCGCCGACGGCAGCCGTTGTCCACAGTGCGGCAGTGTCGTGTCGTGCGGCGCGCAATCGACTGAGGTGAACACAGCGGATGCAGCGAGTGCCTGCGCCACGACGGTGACCTGCTGGTGTCTCGACTGGCCACATCTACCGGCCTCGGCCCGGCTCGGCGTCGGCGCGTGCCTATGCCCCCCGTGCCTTCGTGCGGCGCTGGTGGCCGCCGGGGTCAGTCTCAGCGGCACCCCGGCTGACCTCACAGGCAGCATCAACGACGCCATCAATCCCACCACGCCGCCCACCAACAAGACCTGAACCGGGCTTGCGCCCGGGGGCTGTCGGCGCAGGCGGCTTGCCGCGTGGCGCGGCAGCGCCGAAGCTGCCGACCGCGCCACTTTTGGCGCCCACCCCGCGCACGCCGCCCGTTCCGCGAAACATCAGCTTCTGGCGGGTACTGAGCGACTTGTTGGCCATGGCCGCGCTGCCTTACTGGCTATGCGAGCCGTGCGCCATGCCCGGCATGGCGCTCATGGCACCGCCCGCCGCCGGGGCCGGCGCCGTCAGGTCGCGCACCTGCACTTGCACCTGTTGCTCCGTCTTCTTGTGATCGGCACTCTCAAAGCGCAGCGTGACCGGCACGGTGTCGCCCTTCTTCAGTTGTGCCTTCAGGTCGTTGAGCATGATGTGATAGCTGCCCGGCTTGAGTTGCACCGGCTGATTTGCCGGTAGCGGCAGGCCGTTCGGCAGGGCACGCATCTTCATGAGCGTGCCTTCGAGCTTCATCTCATGCACTTCCGCCGTGGCGGCAGCCGGGGTGCTCACGCCGACGAGCGTGGTCGCATCGCGCGACTGCAACGTCATAAACACACCGGTGGCGGTCTGGCCGGGCACGGTGCCGCGGGCCCACGCGTCGGAGACGGCGACCTGTGCGTATGCCGAGACCGTCGCCAGGCTCAGTGCAGCAGCCACCCAAATCTTGTGTTTCATGCAAACTCCTTTTGGTTGTGGGCCGGTGGATACCGGCCTTGTATCGCATGAGACGTTGCGCGACGATGTGTCGCGCAGGACGTGGACATTCATTGTAGTCGTGGCTTGCGCATGGTGCGTGGCGCCTGGGTAATACATGGAATTTTGGCGTGCGGCAGAGTGTCGCAGCGCCCGGCGCGGCCGGACGGCCGGTGGGCCGCTCTTGGTACACTTGTCGTATGACTCATTTCCCTATCGAGCGAACCAACGTCGTTCAGCTTTTCTGGCTGCGCTGTCTGGCCATCGTCGGCCAGTTGGCCACTATCGGTGTCGCCCAACTTTGGCTCGGCGTGCGTCTGCCGCTCGAACCGATGCTCACCATCGTGGCGCTCGAAGTGCTCTTCAACGTGCTCACCTGGATTCGGGCACGACGTGGTGTGGAGCGCGCCAAGCGGCGCACCGATCTCGATCTGATGGGGCAGTTGCTGGTCGATCTGGCGGCACTCACCGCCCTGTTGTTCTTCTCGGGCGGCGCCACCAATCCCTTCGTCTCGCTGTTCCTCCCCGGTCTCGCGATTGCCGCCGCCGTGCTGCCATGGCGTAACGCGTCGCAACTCGCGTTGCTCTCGCTCGTCGCTTACGGCGCGCTGAACTTCCAGTACGTGCCGCTCGATCTCGCCGACCCGGGCAACCTGCTGCGGCTTCACCTCGCGGGCATGTGGGTCAACTTCGTGGTGAGCGTGCTGGTGATTGCGTGGTTCGTGTCACGCATGTCGCGGGCGCTGCGTGCCCGCGATGCCCAACTGGCACGTGCCGAACAGCGCCTGCTGCGCGATGAGCGCATGGCCGCGCTAGGTGCGCAGGCCGCGAGTGTCGCTCACGAGCTCGGCACGCCGCTCTCCACCATGGCCGTCGTCGTCGGTGAGTTGCGCAGCGAGAGCGTGGGCAACGCCTCGCTCAAACCGTTCGAACCCGATTTGCAGACACTGGAACAACAGATTGCGCTGTGCAAAAGCGCCATCGGTCATGTGCAGATGCGCGCAGCGGCACCGGTGCGTCAGGCCCTCGCGGAATGGCTGCCGGCTTTCACCACGCAATGGCGCCTGCGTCACCCGCAGGTGCAGTTTCAGTTGCACGTGCCGCCGCAACTGACCGCGCGTATCGAAGACACCGTACAGGTCGGGCAGATCCTCACTATCCTGCTCGATAACGCCGCGTACTTCAGCCCGTCGTCGGTCACGCTCGATGTGGCAGTGGCCCCCGACGATCTGCGCTTTACCGTCTGCGACGAAGGCCCCGGCATGACTGCCGAACTGCGTACGCGGCTGGGCAACTCCCCCGTCATGAGCACACACGGCGGACACGGCATGGGCCTGTATCTCGCCTTTGCCAGTGCGCAACGTCTCGGCGGCGACATCATCCTCACCCCCAATACGCCGCAAGGCACGCGCGCCGAGCTGCGCCTGCCGATGGCCACCTTCTTCTTCGGCTCGCGGAGTCAGACATGAACGCCTCCCATTTTCTTCTCATCGACGACGACGTCGTTTTCGCCGAAACGCTGGCTCGCGCACTCACGCGCCGCGGATACGACGTGCAGATTGCCGCCGACGGCGCCGCCGCATTGCTCGCGGCACGCACGCGTCAGTTCGACCTGATTTCGGTCGACCTGCATCTGGGTCACGACTCGGGGTTGCCGCTCATCGCGCCGCTGCGCGCCCTGCAACCGAAGGCACGCATGTTGGTGCTGACGGGCTACGCGAGCATTGCGACGGCCGTGCAGGCCGTCAAAGACGGCGCCGACAACTATCTGGCCAAGCCCGCCAACGCCGACACCATCCTCGCGTCGTTGCGCAACGATGCCAGCGAGACGCAGGCCGACGAGGCCTTCGAAAACCCGTCGCCGCTGTCGGTGGCGCGCCTCGAATGGGAGCACATCCAGCGCGTGCTCGCCGAGCACAACGGCAATATCTCCGCGACCGCGCGCGCGCTGAACATGCATCGCCGTACGCTGCAACGCAAGCTGCTGAAGCGACCGGTCAAGCAGTAAGGCACGCCGGCAGTTCGGCAGCACGTTCGACGCCAGTTCGACGCGCATAAAAAAACGGCCCCGAATGGGGCCGTTCTTCATTTCGCAAACGACGGATCGATGGCGTTACAGCACGTAGCGCGACAGGTCTTCGTTCTGTGCGACTTCGCCAAGCGACGCGTCCACATAAGCCGCGTCGATGGTGACGACCTGATTCGCCTGCTTGCCGGCGTTGTACGAGACGTCTTCCAGCAGCTTCTCGATCACGGTGTACAGACGGCGTGCGCCGATGTTCTCGGTGCGCTCGTTGACCGAGAACGCGATCTCCGCGAGACGCTTGATACCGTCCGGCGCGAATTCGAGTGCCACGTCTTCGGTCGCGAGCAGCGCCTGATATTGCTTCACGAGGCTCGCATCGGTCTGCGTGAGAATCGATTCGAAGTCTTCGACGGACAGCGAGTCGAGTTCGACACGGATCGGGAAGCGGCCTTGCAACTCGGGAATCAGGTCGCTCGGCTTGGCCAGATGGAACGCTCCGCTCGCGATGAACAGGATGTGGTCCGTCTTGATCATGCCGAACTTCGTGCTCACGGTCGTGCCTTCGACCAGCGGCAGCAAGTCGCGCTGCACGCCCTGACGCGACACATCGCCGCCGCCGACTTCGCTGCGCGTGGCGATCTTGTCGATCTCGTCGAGGAACACAATGCCGTTCTGCTCGACGTTGCGCAGTGCCAGTTGCTTGACCTCTTCGTCGTTGAGCATCTTCGACGCTTCTTCGTCGGTCAGGATCTTGAGCGCGTCCTTGATCTTGAGCTTCTGGCGCTTCTTGCGCTGGTTGCCCAGGTTCGCGAACATGCCCTTGATCTGCTCGGTCATTTCTTCCATGCCCGGCGGGCCCATGATCTCCATGCCCTGCGCCGGAATCTCGACTTCAAGCTCGACTTCCTTGTCGTCGAGCGCGCCTTCGCGCAACCGCTTGCGGAACGTCTGACGCGTGGCGTTATCTTCGGTGCTGGGTTCCGGTTCATGCGACACCGAGCCGAAGCGGATGTCACGCGAGGACTCGCGGCCCGTCGGCAGCAGCAGATCGAGAATGCGGTCTTCGGCACGATCTTCGGCCGTGGTGCGCACCTTCTTCATCTCGGCTTCGCGGGTCTGCTTGATGGCAATTTCCGCCAGATCGCGCACGATGCTGTCCACGTCGCGGCCCACATAGCCCACTTCGGTGAACTTGGTCGCTTCGACCTTGATGAACGGCGCGTCGGCCAGCTTGGCCAGACGACGGGCGATCTCGGTCTTGCCCACGCCGGTCGGCCCGATCATCAGAATGTTCTTCGGGGTGATTTCCTGACGCAGCGGGTCCGCCACCTGCTGGCGACGCCAGCGGTTACGCAATGCCACCGCGACAGCCTTCTTGGCCTTGTTCTGGCCGATGATGTGTTTGTCGAGTTCGGAAACGATCTCGGAGGGGGTCATATGGGTCATGACGTTCGCCAAATTAGGGTTTCGATCAGGGTGACGCCCGGCCGGTCATACCCCGGCCGGCAAGTCACGCCGCAGGAGTCCACCTGCTGCGGCGTGCGCGTCGACCGTCGTCACTTGCTGCTCGTTGGTCGTGAGTCGTTGCGTTGAATGCTGCACGGATTTGCTTTGCAGATCCGCGTTGCAGAACATTACTTCGCAGCCTTCTGCGGCAGCGACTCGATGATGTGGTTCTGGTTCGTGTAGATGCACATGTCGCCCGCAATCGTGAGCGCCTTCTTCACGATTTCGGCCGGCGACAAATCCGTGTTCTGCACGAGCGCACGCGCCGCCGCCTCGGCGTACGAGCCACCCGAACCGATCGCGGCCACGCCGCCTTCCGGATCGAGCACGTCGCCGTTGCCGGTGATCACCAGCGTGGTCTCGGCATCGGCGACGATCATCATCGCTTCGAGCCGGCGCAGCATGCGGTCGGTACGCCAGTCCTTGGCGAGTTCGACGGCCGAGCGCGTCAGATGACCCTGATGCTTCTGCAACTTCGCCTCGAAACGATCGAGCAGCGAGAACGCATCCGCCGTCGCGCCAGCGAAACCGACCATGACCTTGCCGTCATAAACGGTTCGCACCTTGCGGGCGGTGCCCTTCATCACGATATTGCCGAGCGTGACCTGACCGTCGCCGCCGAGCGCGACCTGATCGCCGCGCCGAACGGAGACGATGGTGGTGCCGTGATATTGCTCCATGCCTGTTCCTTTTCGGGGGGCGTCTTGCGCCCCGTAACGATTGGCCCGGACTTCACCGTGCGCGCCCCCCATGCTGTGAGAACGTGCCCGACCGGGCGAGACGTGACTGTAGTTTAGGGCAATCGAAGGAATATCAAGAGGCGTCGACGGCAGCTTGTTTGATGGGATTTGCGTGCTGTTCGATAAGGCACGGAAGGCGCCGTTCGCGCGGCATTGCACCACGCGGATGGGGGAATGGCGGGGGAATTTCTCGGAAATTCCCCCGTTTATGCGGTGGGTTCCGCTTAGAAAGTCGTACGCAGACCGACGCGCACCGCACGGCCGCCCTGCGGTGCAATGTCGCGCAGGAACGAACTGGCCAGACGCACTTCCTGATTCGTCAGGTTCTCGCCCTTGAGATACGCGAGCCACTGCGCGCCGCCAGTCTTGAACTGATACGTGAGTGCCGCGCCGAGCGTGGTGTAGCCGTTGGTCGTCAGGTCACCCGCCGGCACACGCCCCTGATTGCTCGCATGTACCATTTCCACGCGGGCGCCCCACGGGCCGAGGCCGTACGCGAGCGCCGCCGTCAGACGCAACGGTGCGATGCGCGGCAGCGGCTCGCCGGTGTCACGATTGCGGCCGAGCGTGTAGTCGGCGCGCAGTTCCACGTCCACATTGCCGTAGCCCTGCCACACCCGGGCGCGGCCTTCGGCTTCTACGCCGTAAAGCTCCGCCGGCACACCTGCATATTGATAGACGGGCAGACCGCCGGACGTCACCGGCTCGCCTTCTCCATTCACCGAACGGCCGGCGTTCTCCAGCGCAATGAAGTTAGAGAAGCGGCTGTAGAACACCCCGACGCTGCCCTTGTGCGGACCATTCGCGTAACGCAACGACAGGTCGGTCGAAAACGCCTTTTCAAGCTTCGATTGCGCGTTGCCGATTTCCCAGATGCCGGTCGCCGCGTGCGGACCGTTGGCATACAACTCGTAGAAGGTCGGCGCGCGTTCGGTATACGACGTGTTCAACGCTACCGACCAGGCTGGCGCCAGCGCAAAGACAGCCCCCGCCGAGACACTGCCCGGCGTGAAGTTGCGCGTGGGCAGATTGTCGAAACGGTCGCTGCCGCCCGCCGTTGGTTTCACGTGCGTGTGCTCGATGCGCGCACCGAACGAGAGCTTCACGGCTTGATTCACGGCCCATTCCTCGAGCGCAAAAAGGGCCACGTTGCTGGTATCGCTCTTCGGTACGAACGCCTCTTCACCGAGCGCCGAGAAGGTGTTCTGCGAGAACTGCACGCCGACGGCGCCTTCGAACGGACCGATCTTCGCGTGACGTGCTTCGATACGCCCTTCGTAGCCGTGGTTCTTGAAGGTCGTGCCGGTCTGGCCGTTTTCGATCTCCTTGTGCTCGTAGTCGGTGTAGCCGAAGTTGAACTTGAGGGCCGTGAACGGACCGCTCAGATTGCGCACTTCGCTCGCCAGCGCGAGATGCTGCTGACGCAGCCGGATGCGCGTGTTTTCTTCGGCCACCGTGCCGTAGTCGGAGTCGTAACCGGAGTAGGACAAGCCGCTATAGCCGTTCGCCCACGTCCACGACGCGCCAACGGCCGCACCGCTCGCCTGCCCGTTGCTGTTGGGCAGCGTGCCGGACGGTTGCTCGGTGCCTTCGGGGTCACGGGCACGCTGTTGCGCGGAGCGGGCAAGGCCCGGGATGCGCAGGTCAGTGCTCTTGCGTGCGAAGCCGTCGACATGGAATGCGAACTGGCCGTTACCCACTTCGATCAACGCCGCGCCCGCACGCTCGCGATTAGCGCCGCCGTAGCTTAGATCGGCCGCGCCCGAGATGCCGTTGATCGGCTCGCGCGGAATCCGGTTGTCGATGGTGTTGACCACGCCGCCCACGGCGTTGCCACCGTAGAGCAGCGCGGCCGGGCCGCGCACGATTTCGATGCGCTCGATGGAGAGCGGGTCTTGGGCCACGGCATGGTCGTAGGACAGCGATGACGCGTCGAGCGCGCCCGTGCCGTTTTGCAACACGCGGATGCGGTCGCCGTCGAGACCGCGAATGATCGGGCGGCTCACGTTCGGGCCGTATGAGGTCGATGAGACGCCGGGCAGACCGTCGAGCGTCTCGCCAAGGGTGCCGGTGCGGCGCAGTACCAGCGCGCGTCCGTCGAGTGCCGTGACGGGCACCGTGAGATCGGCTGCCGCCCGGCCAAGCGGGTTGCCGGTGACGAAGGTCGTCGAGAGGGCCAGCGCATCGTCGCCGGAGACGGTAGCGGAGGTAGGCACCGTGGTGGCGTTGGAGGTGGCGTTGGAGGTGGCGTTGGAGGTGGCGTTGGTGGTGGCGTTGGTGGTAGCGGGTGACGCGTCAGCAGCGTTCGCCTGCATGGCAGCGAAGGCCAGCGTCAGGCCTACGGCAAGCGGTACCGGGGCAAAGGAGAACGAGACCGCAGCGCGCGCACGCGCCACGTTGAGGGTAGGAGATGCCATGTCGTTGTTGTGTTGTCAGGTCTGAGACGGGGTACCCGTCGATCGGCACGCACGAACGCCGTCACAACATGCGCCGCAGCCGCGTGGGCGCAGACGAATGGCGACCTTGCCCGCAGCCGTCGGCAACGCCGTCAAGCTGTGTGGCAAATGAAGAACGTTTCAGCGGGAAGTCGCGCGTGCAGCGCGTGGAAGTTCAGACCGTGACAGGCGGGGCGCGAGAGCGGAACGGCAGCGTGAGCGCACTGGCATGCGAGCGGCCCGTAGCGCGCGATGGTGTGAGATCCGTGTGGCTATCGGCGCGCCATTCCAGCACCGCGACGGCCATGGCGGCCGCCAGCGTGGCGCCTTCGAACAGATGGCAGTGGTGGTGACTGCCGTAGACGGTGTGAGCGAGGCTCGGATTGACCGGCGCCCATGCGTTCTGTGCGTCGGCATCGTCATCGGTGTCGGCATCAGCGTCTGCCGCGTTGTCCGTCGCAGCGGCCGCCGCCGACACGCCGGTGTCCGCCAGTTGCCGGGCGTGCACGATCTCGTGCTGCAAGCCCCACATCTGCACGCACAGCAGTGCCACGATGAGCCACGCCACCCAACCGCTGCGCCCACGATTCGCCGGCGCGCGCAAACGGGCACGCCAGTATCGGAAGGTGAACGGGAAGGACGGCATGGAAGAGATGGAAAAGCTCAATTGCAACTGAGTTGCAATTTTGCCATAAAGCGAGCCCTGCCGCGAGCTTTGTGTGACGTTGCGCGCAGGCGACAGTCAGCCTTCCCGGGTGCCCTCTCGATCAAAAAGAGAAAACAAAAAAGGCATGTCACGAAGACATGCCCTTTGCAAACCGAGGGGCCGAAGCACCGCCACCGCGCGGTGCCTGGCTTAAATGCATTCGAAATTTTTCGAATGCATTCGATTCGAACCTGACTTGAATGGCATTCAAATCAGGTTCAAATCGCGTTCAAATCAATCGCCGAACAGTTTCTGACGCAGCTCGCGACGCTCTTGTGCTTCGAGCGACAGCGTGGCCGTCGGGCGTGCGAGCAAACGCGGGATGCCGATCGGCTCGCCGGTTTCTTCGCACCAGCCGTACTCACCCGATTCGATGCGGGCGAGCGACTGTTGCACCTTCTTCAGCAGCTTGCGCTCGCGGTCGCGGGTGCGCAGCTCGAGTGCGTGTTCTTCTTCGATCGTGGCGCGGTCGGCCGGATCAGGTACGAGAATGGTTTCGCGGAGGTTCTCGGTCGTCTGGCCGGCGTTACGCAGAATTTCCTCTTGCAGCTTTTCCAGACGATCCTTGAAGAAGGCGAGTTGATCTTCATTCATGTAGTCCTTCTCGCCCATCTTCAGAATTTCGGCCTCGGTCAAAAGTCTTTTCTTGCTCATGGGTTTTTGTGGCGTCTCTTTCGGATAGTCCGGCGACGCTCCTTTAGCGGGTGGAGCGTCTTGCTTGCCGGCGGTGCCGCTGGCGGCGTCCTGGGTTACGTTCCTGCCGGGTGATTTGGGCGGCCCCTTCTTGGCGGCGGCTTTCTCACCCGTCTTCGGCTTGCCTGCTGGAGCACGCTTGGCGCCCGCATCCGGCGCCGGTTCTGCCCGGCGCGTGGGGCGTGCGGTGGCTGTCTTGCGAGAGGCGGTGGCCATTGCGGTGCTCCCCTGCCTTCCCCCCGGTATGCCGCGTGAATTCGCTGGCGGCAACCCAGTGGGCAGCTATTGTAACCGAATCAGTCAACAGCCCCGTTTAAGGGGTTTCCCGTTGCCCGAAACGGCGGTCCCGCTCAGACCAGACAGCGCTCCAGCCCTTGCAGGATGATGTCTTTCGGCAGCTCGGCACCGATGAACACCATCTTGGTATTCGGTGTCTCGCCCGGTTGCCATTTCGTGCCCACGTCGCTGCCCATCATCTGGTGCACGCCCTGGAACACGACCCGGCGGTCGATGCCGCGCATGTTTAATACGCCTTTATAACGCAATAAGCGTTCGCCGTACACCTGAAGGATGCTTCCCAGGAAATCCTCCAGCTTGGCCGGATCAAACTGCTTTTCACTGCGGAACACGAACGACTTGATTGCGTCGTCGTGATGGGCGTGATGATGGTGGTGGCCATGATCGTGACCTTCGTGATCACAGTGGCCATGATCGTGGTCACAATGCGAATGGTCGCCATGGTCATGGCCGTGGTCATGCCCATGATCATGGTCGTGCGCGTGATCGTCGGCGGCGAGGAACTCCGGATCGATGTCGAGCTTGTCGTTCAGGTTGAAACCGTGAATGTCGAAGATCTCTTTCAGATCGGCCTTACCGAAATCGACCACCTGCTGCGGCGCGCGCGGGTTCATGTGCGCAAGGCGATGCTTCAGGTCGTCGACGGCTTCGGGCGTCACCAGATCGGCCTTCGTGATGAACAGACGGTCGGCAAAGCCGACCTGACGCTGCACCACTTCATGCTCGTCGAGTTGCTTCTGGGCGTGCTTGGCGTCCACCAGCGTAATGATGGCGTCCAGGCGGTAAGTGTCGGCCACTTCATCGTCGATGAAGAAGGTCTGCGCCACCGGGCCCGGGTTGGCCAGACCGGTGGTCTCGATGACCACGCGGTCGAACTGGATCGTGCCGGCATCGCGCTGGCTGTTCAGGTCGGACAGCGCCTGCACCAGATCGCCGCGAATCGTGCAGCAGATGCAGCCGTTGCTCATCTGCACGATCTGCTCGGCGTTTTCCTGCACGAGGATGTCGTTGTCGATGTTCTCTTCGCCGAACTCGTTCTCGATCACGGCGATCTTCATGCCGTGCGCCTCGGTCAGGATGCGCTTGAGCAGCGTGGTTTTCCCGCTGCCGAGAAAGCCGGTCAGGATAGTGACGGGGGTCATGAATGCAATGTCCTGTAGTGAAGCGGTGTGCCGCAGGCCGCTGGAATGCCGCTCAATGTACCCGAGCTGGCAAAAAGCGGCTTGGCACGCGTCAGTTGGGGGCGCCCGCGCACTGGGCGCAAGTGCCGTGAATCATCAGCTCGACCTGTTCGCCCACGAATCCCTTGGGCAGGCGCTTGAGTTCGCGCTCACTTAATTGGGGATGCTGAGGCCAATCGTCAAGGCAGAACGTGCGGTGGCAGCGTACACAGCGGAAATGACCGTGTTGCGTATGCGGGCGCGGCGACGCGGCCCGCTGCGGGTCGACGTGCTCGGCCATGACGAACCGGAAGATGCGGTCGTCGCCGGCCTGCTTGATCGCCCAGCCCTGTGCGACCAGCCAGTCGAGCACGCGATAGGCGGTCACGCGGTCGAGCGGATCGGTGTCGGTCGCCAGATCGGCCAGCACTTCCTGATGGGTGAGCGGGCGGCCTGCCTTGAGCAGCAGGGCCAGTACACGGACACGTCCCGAAGTCACGCGCCCCGATTGCTCCTGCAAGCTCGCGCGGGCGGCTTCCAGATACGGTTGTAGTTGAGTAAGGCTCATGAATCGATTTAAGCACAGCGCCGTGAACGCTGCAACCGAGTTGCAAAAGTGGGCATTTCACGGGATGTCCACCCAAATTGGCTGAAAGCGGACAGGCGATGCGTCATACAATTGTCACAAAAAACGCCTCCCGCCATGTCGCCGACCGCCCTTGCCTTCGTTGTTACCGCCGCTTTTCTGCACGCCACGTGGAATTTTCTGGCCAAACGCATCGACACCACGGAGGGTGGCGGTCCCCAACTGGTCTTTCTCTACGCGCTGCTGACGGTCGTTCTCTACACGCCGCTCGCGCTGTTCTTTCTCATCGGTTCACACGCAGACTGGCCGGACTGGCGCGGCTGGGCCGTCATCGCCTTAAGCGCCCTGCTCCACTATGGCTACACGCTGGTGCTGCAACGCGGCTACCGGGTCGGCGATCTCTCGGTCGTCTATCCGCTCGCGCGCGGCACCGGGCCGTTGCTCTCGTCGCTGGGCGCAATCGTGCTGCTGGGCGAGCGCCCGGGCTGGCTGGCGCTCGTCGGCATCGGGCTGGTGGTCGGCGGCGTGCTGATCATTGCCGGCGGCGAGCGGCTGTTCCGGCGCGGCACCATGCATGCCGGGGCCGGCTGGGGCGTGCTCACCGGCGCATTCATCGCAGCGTATACGTTGGCCGATGCTTACGCCGTCAAGACGCTGATGCTCGTACCGCTCGTCTACTACTACCTCGAGAACGTGGTGCGCGTGGTGCTGTCCGCCCCGGTGGCGCTTTCGCGGCCAGCCAGAGTGTCGCTACTCTGGCGCGCCAACTGGCGCAAGATCGTGCTGATTGCGCTGATCTCGCCGATGTCCTACTTCCTGATCCTGACGGCGCTTCAATACGCGCCTGTCTCGCACGTGGCCCCGGCGCGGGAGATGTCGATGATGGTGGCGGCCCTGCTCGGGGTACGGCTGCTGGGCGAAGGCGAGATGCGCCGCCGGGTCGGCGGCGCCGTACTGATCGCGCTGGGGGTCGTCGCGCTGACGTTGGGCTGATCGGCTATCCGTTATCCGTTTGGGGGCCTGAGCCCCCGGACACCTCAGATGCGCTGAAGCCAGAGACCCTTGAGGTACTCGCCTTCGGGGAATTGCGTGAGCATCGGGTGATCCATGCCCGCCGACAGGCGGCGCAGGATACGCGCATCGACCCCCGCGTCAACCGCAGCACCGGCCACGATCTTCTGGAAAAGGTCAGCGTCGATGGCCCCCGAGCACGAATACGTCAACAACTGACCGCCCGGACGCAGCAGTTTGAAGCCCGCCAGATTGATGTCCTTGTACGCACGCGCGGCACGATCGACGTGGTGCGCCGACGGGGCGAACTTCGGCGGGTCGAGCACGATCATGTCGAAGGTGCGTCCCTCTTCACGCAAGGCCCGCAGCGTCTTGAACACATCGGCGTCGCGCCATTCGGTACGCGAGGCGTCGAAACCGTTGAGTTCGACGTTGCGCGCGCCGATCGCCAGCGCCTCGCCCGACGAATCGATCGACAGCACACTCTGCGCGCCACCCGCCAATGCCGCGAGCGAGAAACCGCCCGTGTAGCAGAAGCAGTTCAGCACGTCGCGGCCCTTGGCCTGTTGCTTGACCAGCAGGCGGTTGTCGCGCTGATCGACGTAGAAGCCCGTCTTGTGGCCGTGGCGCACATCGACGTAGTACTTCACGCCGCACTCGTGCGTGGTCAGCGACTCGGGTGCTTCGGGCGGCTCGGCCCCGGCGAGTACGCCGGTAATGCTCGGCAGCCCTTCGCGCTCGCGCACGGCAGCGTCGGAGCGTTCATAGACGTTCGGGCAGCCCGTTGCGGCCACAAGCGCCTTGGTAATGGCGTCTTTCCACACTTCCACGCCGGCGGCCATGTACTGGCACACCAGTTGGTCGCTCGCGGGTTGGCCCGGTGCCGACTGGTAACGGTCGACGATCAGACCCGGCAGGCCGTCGGCCTCGCCGAAGATCAGGCGGGTCGCGCCGGTGTCGTGCACCATCTGCTCGCGATAGGCCAGCGCTGCTGCGACGCGACGTTTGAAGAAAGCGTGATCGACCGGCTCGTTCTCGTCGAAGGTCCAGACACGGGCGCGAATGGCCGACACCGGGCTGAACGCGGCGCGCGCCAGAAAACGGCCGTCGGCGGCACGCACCACGACCGTCGCGCCGGAGGCCGGTTTGCCTTCCACATTCGCCACGGCGGTGGCGTAAATCCAGGGATGGCGGCGCAGCAAGGATTTTTCTTTGCCGGGCTTGAGGATCAAGGTGTTCATGTGGAGCAGGCCAACGGTTGCATTCGGAGAGCGGCAAGTCTTGCGGCACGGCGTGCGGCGTCGCCACGACGGGGCGTCGGCACACGGGCGGGACTTGCTGGGGAAGGACGCGATTCTACACCGAGTCGGGGTAGCGCCACGGCGGAGTCAGGTCTTCTTGCGCGCGCGCGGGTGCGCCTGATCGTAGACCTTGGCCAGATGCTGGAAGTCGAGCTTCGTGTAGATCTGCGTGGTCGAGATGTTGCTGTGGCCGAGCATTTCCTGCACGGCCCGGAGGTCACCCGACGATTGCAGCACGTGGGTCGCAAACGAATGCCGCAGCATGTGCGGATGGACATGCGTGGGCAGCCCCGCCGCCAGCGCGTGGCGCGACAGCCCCTGCTGCACGGCCCGCGCGCCGATCCGCTTGCCTCGTGCGGACAGAAACAGGGCGTGCGGCTCGGCAGCCGTCAGCCCGGCGCGGACATTCAACCAGTCAGTCAGTGCTTGCACCGCTTTCTCGCCCACCGGCACGCGGCGCCGCTTGTTGCCTTTACCGGTGACGATCACCTCGCGTTCGGCCAGATCCAGCCAGCTTGCGGAGCGATAGCCATCGGCTTCGACGTAACGATGATCGAGCCCGGTCAGCTCAGACAGCCGCAACCCCGATGAGTACAGCAACTCGAACATTGCCCGGTTGCGCAGCGCTTCGGCCGAGGTGCCGGTCGAGTGTTCGACCAGCGCCGACGCCTGATCGGGCGACAGCGCCTTGGGCAGCGGCTTGGGTTGCTTCGGCGCGCGCACCCCGTCGACCGGATTCGCCGCGAGCGCCGAACGCTGGGCCAGCCAAGCGTAGTAGCCGCGCCATGCCGAGAGCTTGCGGGCAATCGAGCGGCCAACGAGCCCCTGACTGTGCATCTGCATCACGAACTTGCGGATGTCGCCGTGCGCCAGCGCGTCGAGCGGACGGCTTTTCGCCATCGTCTGCAACTGACGCAGGTCGCGGGTGTAGTTCTCGAGGGTCAGCGCGGCGAGCTTGCGCTCGCTCGCCAGCATGGTGAGATAGGCCTGAATGCCCGGCTGAAGGGGGGCTTCGGGGATATCAGCGATCTCGGAGGATTCCGGCGCCTCACCGGTGGCACCGGCGGCGGCGGTGCCGCGCGGCTTGGGCGTTGCCTTGGCTTTCGGCTTGGCGTCTGGCTTGGCCACGGTAGCGCCCGGGGCGACTCAGTCGTCCGCGCGCAGCTTGCTCAGCGCCGCGCCCGCGAGTTCGCCGATCTGCGACAGGAAATCGGTCGCCATGCCTTCGTGGAAACGGCGGGCGTCGTCCGAGCCCATCACCAGCAGGCCGAACACCGGGGCGTCGGCACCTTGCTGCGCGAGCGGGTCGCGCAAGGCGAGCAGCGCGACCGAGGCCGGATCGGCCGGTGCGCCGAGCCACGTGACCGCTTCGAAACCGGTGTTCGCGCCGCAATACGGCGTCGCCAGACTCGACGCGAAAATCTTCACTTCTTCGCTGACGCTGCGGGCAAATTCGGCCGGTTGATACGGTGCGCAGACATTCCACACGCGTACGGCGGCGAACGGCACATTGAAGACGTCGCGCAGCCCTCGGGCAATGGCATCGGGCAGCGCATGCGGATCGCGCTCGCCGAGCAGGCCGAGGGTCCAGCGGTGCAGCTTGGCCGAGATATCGTCGTTTTCGTGGCCGTAACGCATCAGTTCGGCGAGGCGTCGCTCGATCTGCTTGGTCTTCTCGCGCTGCATCTCGATCTGACGCTCCTGCAGCGACACCGCCCGCTGTCCGTGGGGGCTCGTCAGGCGCACGCCCGCCAGCAATTCGGCGTGGCGTTCGAAGAAGTCGGGATGCGCGATCAGGTATTCCGCAATATCTCGGTCGTTCATGAGTGTCCGTCTGCTGTTCATCGAAAACCGCACCGCACCCTGCTTGCACAAGGAGACCCGGCGGCCGTCAGGGTCGCGAAATCAGAAGCTTCAGAAACCAAATCGGTCTTGCGGGCGCCCATTCCCACCATGGCCGATGCCACAGGGCGCCTTGCGGGCAACACGGTATCAGATCTCGATGGTGCCCTCGAAGACCGTTGCGGCGGGCCCCGTCATGATGACCGGGCCGGCGGCGCCATCCCACTCGATGGTGAGGGTGCCGCCATGCGTCTCGATGGCGACCGGCGAGGCGAGCAAGCCCCGGCGAATGCCCGCCACCGCCGCAGCACAGGCGCCCGTGCCGCAGGCGAGTGTCTCGCCCGCGCCGCGCTCAAATACGCGCAGGCGTGCCTGATGCTTGTCGACCACTTGCAGAAAACCGGCGTTCACGCGGCGCGGGAAGCGCGCGTGGCGCTCGACCAGCGGGCCGTCGGTCTCGACCGGCGCCGTGTCGACGTTATCGACCACCTGCACGGCATGCGGGTTGCCCATCGACACGACCGAAATCCACGTGGTCTTGCCGGCCACATCCAGCGGCCAGAGCGTGTCGTTGCCCTCGCGGCGGCCTTCCAGCCCGCTCGCGTCGAACGGCACATCCGATGGCGTCAGAATCGGTGCGCCCATATCCACGCTGACCTGCCCGTCTTCGCGCGCGGTGAGCGTAATCACGCCCTGCTGCACTTCGACGCGTACCGAGCGCTTGTCGGTCAGCCCCGTATCGCGCACGAACTTCACGAAGCAGCGCGCGCCGTTGCCGCAATGCTCGACCTCGCCGCCATCGGCGTTGAAGATGCGGTAACGGAAGTCCACGTCCGGCAATGCCGAGCGTTCTACGAGCAAAAGCTGGTCCGCGCCGACGCCAAAATGGCGGTCGGCGAGCGCACGCCACTGTTCGGGCGTGAAATCGATGGTCTGCGAGATGCCGTCGATCACGACGAAGTCGTTACCGGCACCTTGCATCTTGGTGAATTTGAGCTTCATGCCGCTATTGTAGAGGAGAAGTCGACGCGCATCCGGTGCCGGTCAATACACGCCCGGCTGGCCTTCCGGGCGGGTCTTGAAACGCTTGTGCACCCAGTAGTACTGCTCCGGCATTTTCAGAATCTGTTCTTCCAGAAACGCGTTCATGCGGCGGGCGTCGGCGTCGGGATCGCCACTGGGGTAGTTTTCCCACACCGGGAAGACCTTGAGCCGGTAGCCCTTGTAGTTCGGCAGCACTTCGCCAATGAACGGCAGGATTTGCGCTCGGCCCACTTCCGCCAGACGCGACACCGAAGTCAGCGTGCAGGCCTCGACGCCGAAGAACGGCACGAACGTGGAATTGCGCGCGCCGTAGTCCATATCGGCGGCCAGCATGACCGGTTTCTTCTTGCGAAACATGCGCAGCACGTCGCGGGCGCTGTCGCCGCGCGGGATCATTTCGGCGTCGAACCGGCCGCGCTGCTCCCGGGCCATGGCATCGAACGCCGGGTTCGACATCGGCGTGTAGAGCGACGCGCAGGGCCGGTGCAGCGAGTAATTGATGAAAACTGAGCCGGCTTCGATCCCCACGAAGTGGAACCCGAGCAGGATGGTCGGCGGCATGTTCGGATCGCGCAGATCCACGGCCGAATCGAGCTCGATCAGCTTTTCCAGCTTCTTGCCGTCGGCAAACCACTGCACGCTACGCTCGGCGTAGCTGCGAATGGCGTGCACGAACGACGCCCGCGCCACGCGCTCGCGGGTGGCGTCGTCCCAGTGCGGGAAACACAGGCGCAAATTGGTGTGCACCACGCGCTTTCGCGAGCTGGGAATGAGGTACAAAAGTTGTCCGAGGCCCGCGCCGAAACGCGCGACCCAGCTATAGGGGAGCAGGTTGAGCCCCCGCAGCAGGCCTACGCTCACGTAGTACCCGATGGATTTCTTGGGAGTGGTTGCCATGTCGCCAGCAGATTTTCTACAGGGGCGTATAATAAGCGACATCGCCGAGTTAACTGACAACTTGCGGGGCGATTCGGATGAGCCACCCTATCGAGGCAGCCCATCCGATTAACTTATCCGCTAAAGCGTCGCCGCTTCTTCTCCGATGACGGCTACGTGAGTCGCCAATCATTCGTTACAGAGGAGCCAGAAGTGGCGCACGATTATCTTTTTACTTCCGAATCGGTATCCGAAGGTCACCCGGACAAGGTCGCTGACCAAATCTCGGATGCTGTCCTTGACGCGATCCTGACCCAGGACAAATACGCGCGCGTCGCCGCCGAAACGCTTTGCAACACCGGTCTCGTCGTGCTCGCGGGTGAAATCACCACGACCGCCACGGTGGACTATCAGCAAGTTGCGCGCGAAACCATTCGCCGCATCGGCTACGACAACACCGACTTCGGTATCGACTACAAGGGCTGCGCCGTGCTGGTCGCCTACGACCGCCAGTCGCCCGACATCGCCCAAGGCGTGGACCGCGCCCATGACGACAACCTCGATCAAGGTGCCGGCGACCAGGGCCTGATGTTCGGCTACGCCTGCGACGAGACGCCGGAACTCATGCCGCTGCCGATCTACCTGTCGCACCGTCTGGTCGAGCGCCAGTCGCAAGTGCGCCGCGACGGCCGCCTGAACTGGCTGCGTCCGGACGCCAAGTCCCAAGTCACCATCAAGTACGAAAACGGCCGTCCGCACAGCATCGACACGGTCGTGCTGTCGACGCAGCACTCGCCGGACATCGGTCTGGAAGCGCTGCGCGAAGCCGTCATCGAAGAAATCATCAAGCCGGTGCTTCCCGCCGAGCTGATCAAGGGCGACATCAAGTTCCTCGTGAACCCGACCGGTCGTTTCGTGATCGGCGGTCCGCAAGGCGATGCCGGCCTGACGGGCCGCAAGATCATCGTCGACACGTACGGCGGTGCCGCACCGCACGGTGGTGGCGCGTTCTCGGGTAAGGATCCGTCGAAGGTCGACCGCTCCGCCGCTTACGCCGGCCGTTATGTCGCGAAGAACATCGTGGCAGCCGGTCTGGCCTCGAAGTGCGTGATTCAGGTGTCGTACGCCATTGGCGTGGCGCGCCCGACGTCGGTCATGGTCAACACGTTCGGCACGGGCAAGATCAGCGATCAACGCATCGCCGAGCTGGTCGAAAAGCATTTCGACCTGCGTCCGAAGGGCATCATCCAGATGCTCGACCTGCTGCGTCCGATCTACGAGAAGACGGCTGCCTACGGTCACTTCGGCCGTGAAGAGCCGGAATTCACGTGGGAAGCCACGGACCGCGCCGACGCCCTGCTGGCCGACGCCGGCCTGCGCGCCGTCGCGTAAGCGTCACACGCTGCATGTCTCCGCTGGCGCACGCTGGCGGCAGACGGAACGACGTGAAGACGTAATGACGTAATGACGTAATGACGTAATGACGTAATGACGTAATGACGTAATGACGTAATGACGTAATGACGTAATGACGTAATGACGTAATGACGTAATGACGTAAAGAAAAACCCCGCTCGGGTCTTCCCGGCGGGGTTTTTCTTTGCCTGCGAGGCTTTCAAATTCCGGTGCGCCGACTCAGCGCAGCAACTGCTTGATCATCATGGCAAATCGCTTGCCATACGGCGGGTTGAGCAGACCGGCGCCATTGAATCGCGCCTGCCGGAAAATCGGCTTCTCCTTCGAGAACGTGCGGAATCCGGCTTCACCGTGATAGCCGCCCATGCCGGATGATCCCACGCCACCGAATGGCAGCCCATGCTCGGCCACATGCAGCAGAGTGTCGTTGATCGTCACACCGCCTGAAATCGTGCCGTCCACCACCCGGTCGATACGCGTGTCATCGGTATCGAACACGTACAGCGCCAGCGGGCGCGGACGATCGTTCACATAGGCGATGGCCGCGTCGAGGTCGTCATACGGCACTACGGGTAACAGCGGCCCGAAAATCTCCTCGCGCATGACACGCATGCCGTCGTGCACCCCCGTGATAACGACCGGCGGCAAGCGTCGGCGCTCGGCTTGCGCAGGCGCATCGAACAGCGCATGCGACGTCGCCCCCTGCGCCGCGGCTTCCCCCGCAAGCCCCGTCAATCGTTCGAAATGGCGCGGCGAGACGATGCTCGTGTATTGCGGATTGTTCACTGCATCGGGATACAAGCGAGCCGCCACCTGACGCGCCGTCGCAACGAATGCATCGAGTTTTTCGCGCGGCACCAGCACATAGTCCGGTGCGACGCAGGTCTGCCCAGCGTTGACCAGTTTGCCGAGCATGATGCGCTCGACCGCATGCTCCCAGCGTGCCCCCGGCCCGATGATCGCTGGTGACTTGCCGCCCAGTTCGAGCGTGACGGGCGTGAGGTGTTCACTCGCCGCGCGCATGACGTGATGCCCGATCGACGTCGCTCCCGTGAACAGCAGGTGATCGAACGGCAGCGTCGAAAACGCGCGGGCCACCTGCGCGTCGCCGGTGACAACGGTCACCCACTCGGCAGGGAAAAATTCGGCGACGGCTTTCGCGAAGACTTCCGCAAAACGCGGCGTCACTTCCGAGACCTTGAGCATCACGCGGTTTCCTGCCGCCAATGCATCGGTGAGCGGTCCAACCGCAAGAAACAGCGGGTAGTTCCACGGCACGATCACGCCGACAACGCCGAGTGGCTGCGGCACGATGGCCGTGCGAGCAGGCAACAGCCAGAGGTTGGCCCAGCCGTGCGTGCCGCGCATCCACCGGCGCGTGTTGGCCAGCGCATGCTTGAGGTTGCCGTGCGATGGGAACAATTCCAGCATGTCGGTCTCTTCCGCCGACCGGCCGCCGAAGTCTTCGTCGATGGCTTTGGCAAACGCCTCGCGATACTGGTGCAGCATCGCTTGCACGGCCTTGAGATGCGCCTTGCGTGCCGGCCAGCCGACTTGCGGCGCGGCGTCGTGTGCACGGCGCATCGCGTCGAAACGTGGCAACAGCATGGCGCGTGCGATATCGTCGTCGGATGCCGCGTGCAACGCGGGCGGTGCGTCGTGCAGGCCGCCGAACTCGTGGTTGTGTCCCATCCCGTCCTCCCTGTGGCCGCCGGTGGCCGCCGTTGTCATTATTGTCATTTGGTACTGCACGTCCTGCGAATATTGCGAGTGCTGCGGATATTGCTGATATTGCGGATATTGAGGTTCAGCCCGCGAACGCACGATCCAGCCATTCGCGTTGCACACCGACGGCCAGCGAATCGGGCATCACGCCGTAGACGCGGCCGCCATGATTCGTCACGCGGCTCTCGACGAAGCCATGCGCCAACTCGGCAGGGGCATGTTCAAGCAACAACGCGGCCTGTGCGAGCAGCACGATCTGTTGCGCAATCGCACGCGCGCGCACAGCGTGCGTTGCCGGGTCGGCAGCGAGCCAGCCGTGCAACTGCGCCAACGCCGCACGCAACGGCGCGTGTGCGCCCACGCGTTGGCCCAGCCAGTCGAACCATGCCTGCGCCACCTCAGGCTCACGCCCGATGGCACGCAGCACATCGAGGCACATCACGTTGCCTGAACCTTCCCAGATGGAATTGACCGGCGCCTCACGATACAAGCGCGCGAGCGGCCCGGTTTCTACATAGCCGTTACCGCCCCAGACTTCCATGCATTCGCCCGCGAGTTCGAGCGCGCGCTTGCACACCCAGAACTTCGCGGCGGGCAACACGATGCGTCGCCACGCGCGTTCAAGCGGCGCGTCGTCATCCGACTCGGCCGCATCGAACGACTGCGCCAGCCGCATGGCGAGCCACGTCGCCGCTTCCGACTCCAGCGCGAGATCGGCAAGCACGGTCGTCATCAGATCCTGATCGACCAGCTTGGCGCCGAACGCGGTGCGATGCCTTGCGTGATGAATCGCCTGCACGACACCCGTGCGCATCATCGCGGCGCTGCCGATCACGCAGTCGAGGCGCGTGTACGTCGCCATCTCGATGATCGTGGGAATACCGCGTCCCTGCGCGCCCACGAGCGTGCCGTAAGCGCCCTGAAATTCGACCTCGCTGCTCGCGTTCGAGCGGTTGCCGAGTTTGTCTTTCAAGCGCTGTATCTGCACGGCATTCTTGTGACCGTCGGGTGTGTAGCGAGGGACGAAGAAACACGACAGCGCGTCGCTGTCGTCAGCGCGGGCGAGCACCAGATGCGCATCGCATTGTGGCGCGGAGAAGAACCACTTGTGACCGACCAGTGAATACGTATCACCACCCAGCGCGCGGGCGACCGTCGTGTTCGTGCGAACATCCGACCCGCCCTGTTTCTCGGTCATGCCCATGCCGACGAGCATCGTGTGCTTCTGCGCGAGCGGCAAATCACGGGGGTCGTGCTGCGGCGCGAACAGTTTGTCCTTGATCGTGGGAAACAGCGACGGCACCTTCGACAGCACCGGAATGCTGGCAAACGTCATCGTGGTCGGACACAGCGACCCCGCTTCATTCTGCGCATGCAGAAAATACGACGCTGTGCGCGCCGCCATCGCGCCCGCCTGCGGATGCGCCCACGGCAGCGATTGCAATTGTGCACCGCGCAAAAGCCCCATCAGCGCGTGCCAAGCCGGGTGAAATTCCACGTGATCGATGCGATTGCCGCGGGCATCGAAGTTCTGCAACTCGGGCTCATGGCGATTCGCCGTCTCGGCCCATTGCTGCACTTCCGCCTCGCCCAATCGTGCGCCCTGACGATGCAGTTCCTTCGCATGCCAGCCGGCATTGAACGTCGTCACGGCGCCCTGCAAAGCGGCATCGGTGGCGTACAGGTTGTAATCGACGAGCGGCGGCACCTGATTGGTGACGTCGTGGGTTTGCCAAGCCTCAGCCATCCGTGTCTCCCTCCGGGTATGCCAGCCGTGTGCGTGCCGTGCGGGTCGTTGATGCCCGTCGATGGACGCTATTGCGCTCAATCGGACGGTCACACCAAGTTGATCATTTCATCATAGCGGTTGAACTCTGCCGTCCGCACAAATTAGAGGAATGCTTCACATCGCGCGCGAATCGGAGAAATGTCTGCCTACAATGAGTGCCGCCGCTTCAGGTCACCGCAATCTGACGCAAGCGGTGCGGCGAATAGCAGTGCACAAGAAAGATAAATACAAAGCAGGCAATGCAGTGCCCATCCAAGGGAGGATGACAGCATGGACTATGACTACGTCATTGTCGGTGGCGGCTCGGCGGGCTGTGCGCTCGCCGCACGATTGGCCGACGGCTTGCCCGGGCGCACGATCGCCCTCATCGAAGCGGGCCCGCCCGACAACAGCTTTCTGGTCAGGCTGCCGCTAGGGCTCGCGGCGCTGGTGCCATTCCGGTCGCGGCGCAACTACGGGTTTCGCACCACACCGCAAGCGGGTCTTGGCGGGCGTCAGGGCTATCAGCCACGCGGCCGGGGTCTGGGCGGATCGAGTTCGATCAACGCCATGATCTACACGCGCGGACACCCCGACGACTACAACGACTGGGCGCAAGCCGGTTGCACGGGCTGGGGCTGGAACGACGTGCTGCCCTACTTCCGGCGCAATGAAAACAACGAACGCGGTGCCGATGACTGGCACGGCAGCGGCGGCCCGCTCAACGTAGCGAATTTGCGCACCGTCAACCCGTTCTCGCAGCACTATGTCGATGCGGCACGCGAAGCGGGTTTCCCCGTTTCCAGCGACTTCAACGGTGCGCAATACGAAGGCGCGGGGATCTATCAGGTCACGCAGAAGGACGGCGAGCGATGGAATGCCGCGCGCGCGTATCTGCATGGTAAAACTCGCGCGAATCTCCATGTGATCACCGATGCACTGGTCCAGCGCATCACCTTCGACGGCATGCGCGCGACGGGCGTCACGCTGCAACGTCGCGGTGCGCTGGAGACGCTCAAAGCGCGTGCGGAAGTGATTCTCAGCGCCGGCGCTTTCAACTCGCCGCAGTTGCTGATGGGCTCGGGCATCGGCCCGGCAGAACAATTGCGTGAGCATGGCATCGCGGTACGCGTCGATTCGCCGAACGTCGGCGAGAATCTGCAAGACCACATCGATTTCATCATCAACAAATACGTCGCGCACAGCGATCTGGTCGGCTACACCCCGCCGGGTCTGTGGCACTTGCTGATGCAGGGCGTGGCGTATCTGCGAGATAAGCGCGGCCTGCTCGCGAGCAACGTTGCCGAAGCAGGCGGCTTCCTCAAGAGCGATCCGGGCCTCGTTCGCCCCGATCTGCAAATGCACTTTCTCGTGGGGATTTGCGACAACCACAACCGGCGTCTGCATCTGCGGCGCGGCCTGTCGTTGCATGCCTGCGTGTTGCGCCCGAAGAGCCGCGGCCGCGTCACACTCGCCACGGGTGATATGCGTGATGCGCCGCTGATCGACCCGGCTTTCCTGCAAGCACAGGAAGACGTCGATACGCTGCTGCGCGGCGCCCGCGTGATACGCCGGATTCTCGCGGCACCATCACTCGCACGCTTTGGCGGAAGGGAACTGCACAGTCGCGGCGTGGAATCGGACGAAGCACTCACGTCACTGATTCGCGAGCGCGCCGACACCATCTATCACCCGGTCGGCACCTGCCGCATGGGCAACGATGCGGCGTCGGTGGTCGATACCGAACTCCGAGTGCGGGGCGTTGAGGGACTGCGCGTTGTCGACGCCTCGGTCATGCCGACGTTGATTGGCGGCAATACCAACGCGCCGTCGATGATGATCGGGGAGAAGGCGGCGGACATGATCCTGCGGCAAACGCAGCGGCACGTCGGCGGCGTGGACGTCAGTCATGACCGCGCGGCCAATGCCGGACATGCAACGTTAGCTGCCCGCGTACAGCCACAGGCCTAAAAACCGTTCGCCCCAAAGCGCACTTGCTACGGCCCCGGCGGCGAGCCACGGGCCGAACGGCAGCGGCCCGCACATCGTGCGGCCGCGCAGTATGCCGAGTACACCAAACGCGAGCGTTGCCGCCACGGCGCCGAACGCCAGCGTGAGCGGCACGCCGATCCATCCGAGCCACGCACCACAGGCGGCGACAAGCTTCACGTCGCCGCCACCCAGCCCCTCATGTCCGGTCAGCAGAAAGTGACCACCGGCAATGAGCCACATTGCGACGTAGCCCAGCGCCGCACCGAGTACCGCATCACTCACCGGCACCGTCACGCCTGCCACGCTCAGCAGCAGACCGATCCATAGAAGGGGCAGCGTGATCACGTCGGGCAACAGGCGGGTTTCCGCATCAATGAGCGAAAGCGCGAGCAAGGCCGCGCCAAAACCGCACCACGCGAACATCGTCGCGTACAGCATCAACGGCGCGAACGTCCAGCCGATGGCCGCGAACATGACGCCCGCACTCAATTCAACGAACGGATAACGCAAGCTGATGGCGACATGGCAGTGCGAACAGCGGCCGCGCAGCAGCAGGTAACTCACAACGGGCAGGTTGTGCCAGACGGGGATGCGGCTATCGCAACGTGGGCAACGCGAGGGGGGCCACGCCAGATTGAAAATCGGTGTGACGGGGGGCATATGTCCGGCCCAGTGGGCAGCTTCGCGTGCCCATTGCACTTCAAGCATGCGTGGCAGCCGCCAGACCACCACGTTGAGAAAGCTGCCGATGAACAGGCCAAGAATGCCCAACATCGCCGCGAAGCTCTCACGCGGCAGCGCTTTTATCGCATGCGCCAGCAGGTCCAGAACGTTCGCCATATTCAGATCATCGATTGCGCGTGCTCGCCTGCTGCGCGACCGATTTGCAGCATGCCGGCCACAGTCACCACGATCGTTATCCCCACCAACGCCATCAGCACCGAGCGCGCCGCCGCCGCACGTGCCTTGATTCGCTCGGCGGTCTCCTCGATGGTCATCAAGCCGATCTTGCGAATACCGACGTCGAAGTTGGTCCGCCCGGAATATTCAACGAGACGATCGAACACCTCCTCGTTGAACAGCCCCGTATCCATCGCCTTGATCATGCTTCTGTCGCTTCTGAGCGACGCGCGCATGCGCAACAGATGCGAGCGCATCCACGGTGACGCGCCGGTGAGGAGCAACGAGATGGCATCGAAGACCGAGGTCTTGGCGCTGGTCAGCGCCGCGAGTGCCACGAGGAATTCGCCGGAGCGCACGTCACGATAGACAGCGTACGGCCCGAAGTCATCGAAGCGGCGCCGCAGCGGGCCGGTCCAGCGGCTGAGCGACCACGACATGACCACCAGCAACACCAACGGCACACCGTAAATCAGCGGCCACCAGTTGGCGACAAACCCCGACATGTTGTACAACCACGCACCGATCATCGGAAACTTCTCTGGCGGCATGATCTCGGTCATGATCGGCATCATCCCGTAGGCCACCCCGAGTTGAATTGCTGCGAGCAGCACCGACATGAAAATCGGCAGCGTGATCGCCCCGGAGATCGCGCTGCGCGTCTGCTGCTGCAACGTCACGACGCGCGCGAGAAAGCGCAGCGTGCCGGGCAAGTCACCCTTTTCCCCAGCGGCAATGACCACGAGATCGGCCTCCGGAATCGTGCCCTCCAGTGACTTGCGCAAGTTCTTCGAGCTGGCTCTGTCGCGCCATACGGCATACAGCGGCGCCATCGCATTGCGGCGCTCCTTCGCGCGAGCACACCGGCGTGAGAACAGGTCGAACGGATTCGCACCGTCTTCGATCGCGTCGGCAAAATCGCTGTAGAACTTCGCACGGGTCTTGTGGAATTGGCGCTTCGCCTTGGCCAGCCCCGGATAGGCGTCACGGGGCGGTGAGAGTTTGGCGAGCAATCGATTGGCGGCGTCGAGCATGGCGTGGAGGTGAAACGTCAGAACATTGTTGCGATGGAAGAAAGCGCGCGCGACGACTCACACACTCGCGAGTCGCCGCGGCGTCGTAGCCGTCGGCGCGGTGGCTTGGGGAAGGTGATACTTCTTCAGCTTGTAGAAGGACGCTTCGATGTCGCGCGGGTCGATGCGCCCCTGCGACATCTTGTAGATCGCGTGCTCGATGGCGGTCTTTCCCGTCATGTCCGGACTGGTGAGATCGCCGTTGTGACTCGCTCGCCATTGCCGCTCGGCTTCCCAGAAATGCGACTCGCGCAGCAGATCAAGCATGTCATCGGTCAACTCGCAGACTTCGGCGACAACGGTTTGCCCTGCGGTGCCGCGCCCCTTGCATCGTTCGCAGCCCGCCCCTTCCACGCGAACGTTGGTGACATCGATACCGAGCGCCGCAATGACGTCGAGCGCCGCCGTGTCGAGATTTCCGATCGCAGGCAGCTTGCAGTGCTCGCACAGCACCGGGATCAGCTTCTGATACACCATCGCCGTCAAAAAGTTGGGTGACGTGACAGCAGCCAGCGGCATACCGATTTCATCACTGACGAGACGGGGGATGATGCCGAACGCGCTCGACGCATGCACCGTGGACAGCACCTGATGGCCGGTCTCCGTCATCGACTTCGCAAACGAACCCGTCTCCGAATCGCGAATCTCGCCGGGCATGAGCTTGTCCGGGTCCCCCCGCAACAACACCTTGGCGGCGGCACCGAACGCCGACTCGCCCGCACCGTCTTCGGCGCGGCGCTGAATCGGAATCTGCGTCATGTGCGGCTGGATGTACTCGACCGGATCTTCGATGGAGAAGAATTTCTTGCCCGAGTCGCGCTCGTACATCATCAGCGTGCGTAGCGTAGTGGACTTCCCCGACCCGGTTTCCCCCGCAATAATCGTGAGACCCGGGCTGCGATGCACCGCGTCTTCGAGCACTTCGACCTGATCGTCGGAATAGCCAAGCTGCGAGAGCGAGAGTACATCGCCCTCTACCGCTTCGTTGAGCAGCAAGCGCAGTACCACGTCCACGCCGCGATTCTCCTTCACGCTCTGGAACCGCAACTGATACTTGCGCTGGCGAATGGAGAGCGGGATCGAGCAGCTTTGATGCTGATCTTCATCGAAGTGGTTATGACTGCGGCTGCTCGGATCGGCCCGAGAGTTGTACGCGGCGGACACCGCGTCGAGCATTGCGTGATAGTCGCGCGAGAGCCGGTCGCTGTCGCCGGTCACGCGCAGCTTGCCGTGAATGCGCATGCGCACCTTCACATGCTGCCCGTCGCGAAACTCGAAGTGAATGTCTGACGTACCGGCCTCGACTGCCTTCTCGATGAGCAAATCGAAGTTGCGATAAGCCCCGGTGCGTTGCTCGTCGGAACGGCCATCGTCGTCGCCCTGCTGCTGCAACTGCGACTGCATAAGCAGAATTTCTTCGGTGGTGCCGACATAGATGCCTTCAAGATCGAGACGATGCGTGGCGCGCACCGCCTGATCGAAACGCTCGAGCAGATCGGAGCCTTGCATGCGCACGAAGGTCGTGTGCTCGATCAGCACCAGAAACAACCGCGGCTTCATCGCCACCAGCACGAGCGAGCCTTGCTCGGCGCCGGCAAGTGTCAGGCCGAGATCCTGACGCCAGCCGAAGGTCTGGATATCCTCCGATCTCAGGTCGGCGACGGGGCGGGCAACGGGACGTGTGCCGCTGCGTCCGTTCGCTCGCGCCCAAGCGACGCGCAGGCGTTCACCGATCGTCGCCATCGTGCCGCCCCTGTGCCGCATGCTTGACAGCCAAGGCATCAGGCAGCAGCAGACGCGCGGGCTTGCCATGCCGCTTCACGTCGACGAAATCGTCACCGATGCTCACGACCTGCCACTCGCCGACGTGATCACCGCGCTTCACCGTGTGACCGAAGCGACCGTCGACCCGAAGGTACGCGACGGTGGTGTTCTCCACACCCTGTATGAACAGCAACTCGGGCGGCAGGTCTGCGCGGGCGGGCTTGCTGGTCACATCGGGGGCAATGCCGTCCGGCGATGGTCCATTGCCGGCCGCTTTATCCTCCTGTGCGTCTTGCGACGCCTTGAGGTGAGCGCGCGCAAACGCGTCGATATTCTCTTCGGCGGACGCAGTGGCGGGCGCGACGAGAAAAGCGGTGAAGGCCACCGCTAACCGGACGAGATGACGTGATCTAGTGGACATAGTAGGTGCCTTGAGCGGTGAAGACGGGCTTGCCGTCGCTGATGTCGATCTTCACGTCACGCAGGGACATGTTGCCCGCACGCATCATCAGACCGGCGACCGAATCGAGAAACGCGAGATGACCGGCCATCTGCCATTCGCCTTTGGCAATGGACGGCGGCACGTCCTGTCCGGCCGCTGTCGCAGGCGGTGGCTTCACCAGCGGCTCGGCCATCGTGAGCGAGATATCCATGCCGTAATCACCCAATGCCTGCAAACGCGCGCCTGCCGTGCGAAGAAACTGATTGCGGGGAATCGGCGTGACGCGGGCATCGGCGGCATCGGCGGCGGCGTCCGCGTCCTGACGTTCGTCTGCGATCGCCACAACTTCCTTCGCATGGTCCAGATCGACGATCACCGCGTCGGGCCGCTGTGAAAGCAGCAGATCGAACGTGCCACCCTCCTTTCGCCGCCAGTCGATGCTGCATCGCGCGGCATTGCAATCGATGCTTGCCGGACGCCACCCGCCAGCATTGGCCGGAAGCGCCTGCACCACCGACTGCACGCGCTGCGCGTAATCCGCGCCGAAGGCAAACGGCTCGGCGGCGATGGCCCGTGCGAGCGAGCGCTTGTAAGCGTCGATCGGATCGACTCGATTGGCGGCGGCCAGTTTCTGCTGTTGCAGATCGTCGTACCACGACCAGCCAAGCCACCCTGCGCCGCCAAGGCCCGCGACGATCAGGAGTGCCACGGCAGCGATGGCCAGTTCTCGCGCGGGTAACGGCTTGCGCACTAGCTGCAACCGCGCCTCGGCAGGCCGCTCGCGACGCGCGTGTTCGGCGATGGCATCGAGCGAGAGCGGAACGTCCGGAGGCGGCAGCTCGGGCAGTTCCATCCCGGCGATCTTCACCGGACCTTCGACCTCAGCCGTCCATCCCGCCAGACGCGCCTTCAAATGCGCAAGCGGCAACACAGTGTCGACGTCGGGTCGCCGGTCTCGCAGCGTGACGAACATCGCCGCCGAAGGGTCGTCCGGATCGGCATGGACGAACGCGACGTTCACGCCTTCGACCATCTGCCCCAGCACGGCGGCGAGTGCGTAACGATCGGGCATCGCATCGCCTTTGGGCGCAACGGGCAGCGACATGAGTCCGACGGTGCGGGTGCCGGAGCCGTCATCCGCGACAGCGAAGTGCGACGCGTCGCGGCTTCGGGCGAGGCCACGAATCTCCGTCGGTTCCTTTTGCAAACCGATGAGCGTCTCCCACTGCGCGCCGACGACGAGATGATTGGAGAGTGCGCGCGTCATCTCACACGCCCTCGGTCAGTTCCGGCGAGATCACGATGACGACCTCGTTCACCCGCTGACGCGCTTCTTTCGTACCGCCCTCGTAAGCAAAGATGCCGTCGCGGTCGGTGCTGTCGTCCTTGCGACGGAAGCCGCTGAGCACCAGCGTGTCGCCCGACTTCAACGACGCCCGCTGCATCGTCTGTATCGATGCCGTCAGTGGCAGCTGCATGAAGGTTCCCGTGCCGAGGCCGTCGTCGTGGCGGCCTTTATCGTCTTCGTCCTTGCCGCCGTCGACGGCAACCTTCACATCTTTTCCATCAACGCTGACGCTCGTACCTCCGCCGCCCTTGCCGCCAGCGTCGCTACCGCTCGGTGCTTCTTTGCCGGTGCGCAGATTGATCTTCTCGAGCTTCTTCAGATCGGACATATCGATCTGCACCTGCAACATCACGCTGCGGTTATCCATGACGGTAGGCAGCAAGTTCATCACGAAGCCGGTGGTCAGCACCGACTGCTCTGCGGTGACAACGGCTTGGCCGCCGTAGTTTCCGGGCGTCATGCTGGTCTGCGCGACGAAGCCCTGATTTTGTGTCACGGCAACCGGTGCGGGCTGGTTGTTCAGCGTGACGACGGTCGTGTCGATGATGGCGCTCACACGTCCCTGCTGACTGAGTGCCTTGATGAAAGCCGTGGAACCGGCCAGCACACCGCGAGGAATCTTGCTCACGCTCAGGCCACCCTTGCGCGCCATGAGCGCGCCACCGAGCGCCGGGCCACCGAGCCCCGCGACCAAACCACCCGCCGATTGATAGACCAGATTCCAGTCGATGCCCGCGGCGGAGTTTTCTTCCAGCGTGACCGAGTACACCTGCACGCGCAGCTTGACCTGACGGCCCAGCACCGCGTTCTCGGCGTCGATGTATCGCTTCACGCGCTCCATCACCTCAGCGGTGTCGGTGACGACGAGCGAACTCGTGACCACCGACGGCGTGACGCGCCCGCCATCGGAAAGCATGTCGGAGACCGTCTTGACGAGATCGGCCCAGTAGTCGAGCTTGGATTCCGTCGTCACCTTGGCGTCGGCATTGAAGTCGAGTTTGACGCCACCGGCCGACCCACCGCCGCCGCTGCCGCCCGACGCGCCGCGATCCGCCTTCATCTCCGATTTCTTGCCTACCGAAGCGCTGAACGTCGAACTGCCCGGCATCATCTTGATCTGGAAGCTGCGCGTGACGTAGCGAGTGAACTGCACGACACCATCGCGATACGACCAGTGCGTGCCCGAGCGATACGCGACGGTATCGAGCAGGCCGGACAACGTGCCGTTGTAGTGCAGCGGCACGGCGGGCTCGCCGCTGTCGGTACAGTTCATCTGGAAGAGTTTTGACGATCCCCCGCCGCCACGGCTGCCGCCTCGCCCCGAACCGCCGCCGTCGTCGCACGACACATCTGCCGCGACGCGAATCGTCAGCCCATTGCCGCGTGCGATCTGCCCGAGCACTACCGACATGGCTAGCGGCGCCCCGGTGGAGAAGCGGACGTTACGCTTGAAGAAATCAGGGAGGGATTCGGTGGCTTCGATCGCCACGGAATGTCTGGCGAGCCACGCGCCGTCGACGTGCTCGATGGTGCGAATCGGTGTAGCGGATTTTGCGTCGAGCGCCGAGCGCACGGCTTGCTGCGCCTGCGTGACGTTCGCGTCGGTCTTGCCGAGCATTCCCGGCGTACCGCACGCCGCCAGTAACGTGATGGCGCACAATACGCCGAGTCGCTTTCTCATGGGTTGCTGGTCTTTTTTATAGTGGGCTGCCGTGTGACGCACGACCAACGTTATTGCGTGGCGTGCACGACGCGCAGCACGCGATTGGCCTCATAAACTTTCACGCGAATCGGTGCGTCGCTGTTTTGCAACGACAGCACCACCTGCTCGATGATGCCGAGGAAGTCACCCGTGAACGTCGCCGGATACTCGATCGGGAAGTCGCGCTCGATTTCCCATGCGAGTTGCCAGCCGTGAGATTCGGCGTAGCGTTTGATGGCTTGCGAGATGCGGCCGTCGCTTGGCCTCACGACGAGCGATCTTTCGATTGGAACTAAGGGCGCGCTAGTTTCGACGGAGCTTTCAGCGACGTACGTCGCAAGGACTAGTTCGCCCTCGTCATGTATGCCTACCATTGGCTCAGGAACAGACCGCAACACGCGGGCTGCGCTCGCAACCAAGGGCCGGTGACTCGGGAGCGCCGTCGCGATCGAGGACGATTCGGTCTCGTCTTTCCCCATGACTGCTGGCGATACGGTTGTCGTAAGCACCAGCAGAACTACGAAGCCGAGCTTGGGACCTTTCATGCTCTCTAGCCTCCGGTTCTTGATTTAGAAATACCGAGCTCAACCAGCGAAAGTGAACACTAAGTCCGCTCTCGTCGCGTCGAGCGGTTGATCGGCGTCGTCAGGATTTACCGTCGAATCGCACGTAGTGTTCACCAGGGTCATCGATTGCGTCAGTGGAATGTTCGGTGCCTTTACGGATACCGCGTTGATTGTGAGTGTCGAGAAGGAAGGCATCATCTTCGCCGCAAGCTCTTTGCACTGTTCCGACGGGTAACCCAACGACGTCACCTGTATTCCGCTGGATGGGAACCCACCTGCGGTCACCCCAACTACGGTTATGGCACCGCCGAACCGATTCAGCAGGTTGGCTCCGCTCCGATTAAAGCCGTCCATCACACCCGAGGCGACAACAGTGTCTTGGTCCGTACCAGTCGCCAGGAGACGACCCGATGCCACTGCGTTCTGCACCGCAAGTGACGCCATCTGCCAATCCTTCAGCTCCTGAGTCATCTTCACGCTGGCCATTAACTTCGGCACCCCCACCATCGCCCCGGCCATGATCAAACCCATCACGGCCACCGCCACTGCCAGTTCCACCAGCGTCACGCCGCGTTGACGGCGTTTGTTCAGGCGCTGGGTCATCTTCGTTTTGAATTGTGCGAGCGCACCTGCATTCACTTGCATAGCCATAAGTCCTCGTCCGAGATCAGAAGTTATTGAGAGGGGAAAGATTCGAAGCGCCGCAGAATTCGCCTTCGCAACGACAGGGCCGATTTATGCCTGAAGGCAATGCGCCGCGTTGTCGGGTGCGAACCGCGTCTTTAGCAAATTGACAATCGGCACCGGCGTGAAAACGCCCATTCACACGCGGTTTCCGATAGGGGGTGTCACTGAGCCGCAGCGAACTGAATCGGCGCGTGTTCCCGCCCGATCAAGGCGATGCAAGGAGAGACCTGAAGAAAAGCCGTCACGTCACAAACGACGACATTAGGAATCGAACCAACCGCAGAACGAGTATTCGCAGCGGAAGGCGTTTTCGCCGCGATTCAGCGGTTTCACAAGCCACGTTGCGTGGCCTGTTTTGGCACGACTGATGAAATGTCCGACGTCGCTCGATGGCAACCCGCAACGCCGTCAATGAAAATGGCGGCAGATCACGCGACAAAGTCGCGCCACCTGCCGCCATCCTCAAGCGTCGAACCTCCGAACGTCAGTGCACTGCGGCCACATGACGTTCGGCACGCGCCACACCGTGTCCGGCATCGGCATCGCTGCCATCGTCACCGCCATCGTTCGCCGCGCGATCTCCCGGCAGCACCAGCGGCCCCTTACCGGCGAACCGGTCGAGATAGAGATAAATCACCGGCGTGATGTACAGCGTAATCACCTGCGAGAACAACAACCCGCCGACCACCGCCAGCCCCAGCGGCTGACGCAATTCCGCGCCCGCCCCCAAGCCCAATGCAATCGGCAGTGCACCCATCAACGCTGCCAGCGTGGTCATCATGATGGGCCGGAAGCGCAGTGCGCACGCCTGCCGGATCGCCTGATCGGGCGTCATGCCGCCGTTGCGCTGCGCGTCGAGGGCGAAGTCGATCATCATGATGGCGTTCTTCTTCACGATGCCGATCAGCATCAAGATGCCGATCACCGCGATCAACGACAGATCCATGCCGAACAGCCGCAACGTCAGCAACGCGCCAACTGCCGCCGACGGCAACCCCGCCAGAATCGTGAGCGGGTGGATGTAGCTCTCGTAGAGCACGCCAAGCAGCACGTAAATCACGAGCAACGCGCCCACCAGCAACACCACCTGACTCGACTGCGACGCCTGAAACGCCGCCGCATCGCCGCCCCAGCTCGTGATGATGCTCGGCGGGAAGCCGAGTTGACGCTGGAAGCCGACGATCTTCTTCGACGCATCGCCCAGCGCCGCCCCCGGCGCGAGATTGAACGACAGCGTGACTGCCTGCAACTGGCCTTGGTGATTGACTGACACCGGCCCCATTTTGCGTTCCACCGTCGCCACCGCCGACAGCGGCACCAGCGCGCCGCCCTTGCCTCGCACGTAGATCTTGTCGAAGGCGCCCTCGTCGCGACGGTCGTTATCCGCCGCTTGCAGAATCACCTGATAGCTGTCGCTCGGCGTGTAGATCGTCGACACCTGCCGCTCGCCGAACGCGCTATACAACGCGCTGCGAATGTCGCCAATCGCCACACCCAGCGTGTTCGCCTTGTCGCGGTCGATGGTGAGCTGCGCTTGCAGGCCCTTCATCTGCGCATCGGTCGTCACGTCGCGGAAGATCGGGTCGGCGCGCATCAGGTTCATCAGCTTGTCTGACCACACCTGCATCTCACCCGGCTTCACGCTCTGCATCACGTACTGATAGCGGCTCTTGCTCTGCTTGCCGCCCAGTTGCAGGTTCTGCACCGGGTTGAAGTACACGTTCAGCCCCGGCACCTGCTTGACGTCGCGGCGCAGCGTCTCGAGTACCTCGCTCATGTGCGGGCGCTCGCCGTGCGGCTTCAGGTTGATGAACATGCGGCCCTGATTGCTGTCACTGGCCGACACGATCGCCGTATCCACAGCGGGATTCGCGCGAATGATGTCGCCCGCCTGACGCAGCAACGTCGACATCGCCGTGAACGAGATATCCTGCGCACCTTCGGCCGTCACCTGAATCTGACCGATGTCTTCGCTCGGGAAGAAGCCCTTCGGAATCGTGGCGAACAGCACCCCGGTCGCGACAAACGTCGCCCCCGCCGCGCCCATCACCCACTTGCGATTCGCCAAACACCAATCCACGCTGCGAACGTAGCGGTCCTGCACCCACACGAAGCCGTCTTCAAACCATTGCGTGGCGCGCAACCCCAAACCTTCGCTCTGCTCGTGCTTCAGATACCGGCTGCACAGCATCGGAATCAGCGTGAGCGATACGGCGGCGGACACCAGAATTGCCAGCGACACCACCACCGCGAACTCGTGGAACATGAGCCCGATCACGCCCGGCATGAAGAAGATCGGGATGAACACGGCCACCAGCGAAATCGAGATCGACAGAATCGTGAAACCCATTTCGCGCGAGCCGACGAGTGCGGCACGCAGCGGTGGCACGCCGTTCTCGATGTGGCGCACGATGTTCTCGAGCATCACGATGGCGTCGTCCACCACCAGCCCCACCGCCAGCGTGATACCCAGCAGCGAGATGTTGTCGATGGAGTACCCCATGCCTTTCATGAGCGCGACGGTGCCAATCAACGATACCGGCAGCGACATCACCGGGATCATCGTGGCAGCCATCCGGCGCAGGAACAGGAAGATCACGAGCGTGACCAGAATCACCGTGAGCCCCAGCGTGAACTGCACGTCGTCGATCGATTCGCGAATCGACACCGAACGGTCGTTGAGCAGCTTGACCTGAATCGACTGCGGCATCTGCTCGGCCAGACGCGGCAGCGCCGCCTTCACCTGATCGACGGTTGCCACCGTGTTCGCGTTCGGCTGGCGCAGCACGGCCAGCACGATTGAGCGCTCGCCATTGACCCAACTGCCGGTCTTCACCGATTCGACGCTGTCTTGCACTTCGGCCACGTCGCGCAGATAGACCGGGCTGCCGTTCACGCTCGCGATGATCAGGTTCGCGAACTGGTCGGCCTTGGTCATCTGGCGGTTGGCTTCGATGGTCAGCGTCTGGCGGCTGCCGTCGAGCGTACCGACGGGGCTGTTCGCGTTGGCCGAGGCCAGCGCACGGGCCACGTCGTCGAGCGTGAGCTTGCGGGCGGCCAGCGCATCGGGTCGCGCCTTCACGCGTACCGCGAAGCGCTTCTGCCCGAAGATCAGCACCTGCGCCACGCCGGGCAGCGTGGAGAGCGTGGGTGAAACGAGGTTTTCGGCGTAATCGTCGAGTTCGGCCAGCGACATCGACGGCGAATTCATCGCGAGGAAGAGAATTGGCGCGTCGGCCGGATTCACCTTTCGATATGACGGTGGCGTGGTCATCTCCACTGGCAGCTTGCGCTGCGCGCGGAAGAGCGCGGCCTGCACGTCGACGGCGGCCGCGTCGATATCGCGGTCGCTATCGAACTCGATGATGATCGAGGTGGTGCCCTGCGTATTGGTCGAGCTGATGACCGCGACGCCCGCAATCGTCGAGAACTGCTTTTCCATGGGCGCCGCAACCGACGCCGCCATGGTCTCCGGACTCGCCCCGGGCAGCGTCGCCGTGACCTGAATCACCGGCGAGTTGTAGCTCGGCAGGGCAGAGATCGGAATCTGTCCGTAAGCGATCAACCCAGCGACGACCGCTGCCACACACAGCAGAATCGTCATCACCGGCCGACGGATACATAGTTCGGAGAGGTTCATGGCGTGCTCTTCGGCGAGGTGGCGTCAGCAGCGTCAGCGGTATGCACTTCGGTGGACGTGGCGGTTGCCGCATCGGTTGCAGCCTTGTTCGCTTTGGCGCTCGCGGCTTCGCCACCGGCAGCGGCGGCCTTCGTCGCGTCCTTCGCCGGCGTCGTCTGCGGCGTCGCTTCGCCCCCTTCGCGCGAGGCGACCACCGTCACCTTGTTACCGGGCCGCAGATTCTCCGCGCCCTCCTGCACGACGCGTACGCCTGCGGGCACGCCTTCGACGACCGCGAGCTTCGCTTCCACATAGCCGACCTTCACCGGCTTGGCGCTCACCTTCCCGTCTGCGCCAATCACGTAGACGAACTTGCCGTCCGGGCCGGTCTGCACCGCTTGCGGCGGCACTACGCTGGCCTGCTTCAGAATGCGGCCGATCACGGCGATGTTCAGATACATCCCCGGCCACAACTTCGCGTCGCGATTGTCGTATGCCGCCTTCAGGCGAATCGTGCCGGTCTGCGAGTCCACCGCGTTATCGATGAAGCTGAGTTGGCCCGTCGCCGTCATCCCCGTCGTGCCCAGCGTGGCGGTGACCGCCACCGGGCCACCGGCACGCGCCGCCTGCAACTCGGCCAGTGCGCCTTCCGGCAGCGTGAAGCTGATGTCGATCGGATCGAGTTGGGTAATGGTCACGAGCGCCGCGCCGCCCGGCGTCACGAGACTGCCCGGATGCACGTTGATGGCCCCGGTGCGGCCGTCGATACCGGCGCGAATCTGGTTGTAGTCGACCGCGACCTGACTGGCCGAGATGGCCGCACGGTCGGCCGCGACCTGCGCGGTGAGGCTGTCTACGCCGCTCTGCGCCGTATCGAGCGCGCTTTGCGAGACGAAGTGCTCAGCGATCAACTGCTTCGTGCGCGCCAGCGTGCGGCGTGCGTTGGCGAGATCGGCTTCGTCTTTGGTGAGTTGTGCCTGTACCTTCTTGAGGTTGGCCTCGTCCATGCGTGCGTCGAGCGAGAACAGCAGTTGCCCCGCTTTGACGAAGTCGCCTTCCTTGATATGCACCTGACGGATGATGCTGGAGATCTGCGGACGCACTTCGATGGTCTGCCGCGCGGTGACCGTCCCGTTTGCCACCAGCCGCACAGGCACGTCACGTACGTCGACCGTGGCCGCCGTCACCGATGGGGCCAACGCCGCCTTGACCGGCTTCTCGGCCCCGCGCGAACGCAGCCACATACCGGCCCCTGCCACCACTGCGACCGCCAGTACGGCGACCACCCAACGGCGGGGGCGCTTGTTACCCGATTTGTTACCCGAGTTGTTACCCGATTTGCCGTCCGAAGCCGTTTCGCTTGCCGTGGCCGCGCCGTGGCCGGCCTGCTGTTGATGGGCGGCAGCCTTGTCCCCCGCCACCGGCAATGGCCGGCGGGCGTTCTCGTCACTCATCTTCTTCCCCGTTTCCCCATGCGGCGCGATCCGTTCGCCCTGTTCGATCTATTCGATCAATTCGACAGGTCCGATACGCCCATTCAGCACGACAGGCCCCCGCCCGTCCGGCTGCGCCGGTTTCTTCTATTAAAACGGCCGTGGTTTCCCACGGCCGCTCACGTCACCTCAACACCCCTTGTTTTGCTATTCGCCCCGGACCCTGCAAGGTTTCATTCCACCTTCATGCCCGTCAATTCGGGTCTTGCCGGTGGATAGGACAACTTGAGGTCAGTCAGTGCTTGCACCAGCAACTCTGCCACCATCAGATTACGGTGACGTTTCGAGTCGGAAGGCACGATATACCACGGCGCATTTTCCGTCGAGGTCGCCGATAAAGCGGCTTCGTACGCCTTGGTGTATTGCGGCCAGAAGCTGCGTTCCTTGAGGTCGCCCAGCTCGAATTTCCAGTGCTTGTTCGGGTCGTCGATACGCTCTTGCAAGCGCTTGCGCTGCTCCTCGTTCGAGATGTGCAGGAAGCACTTGATGATGGTCGTGTTGTTGTCGACCAGCAGTTGTTCGAAATTGTTGATGTGGGTGTAGCGGCGCTTGCACTCGTCGGCATCGATCCAGTCGTGCACGCGCGTGATCAGCACGTCTTCGTAGTGGCTGCGATTGAAGATGGCCAGCTCGCCCGCAGCGGGCACCACCATGTGCACGCGCCACAGAAAGTCGCGCGCCAGCTCGATCGGTGTGGGCGACTTGAAGTTGGCCACGCGAATGCCCAGCGGGTCCACGTTCTGGAACACGGCGCGAATGGTGCCGTCCTTGCCGCTGGTGTCCATGCCTTGCAGCACGAGCAGCACCCGGTGCTTGCTGTTGGCGTGCAGGATGGTCTGCAACTCGTCGAGCTTCGCGGCCAGCTCGGCCAACCGCTCCTTGTCGTCGTCTTTGCTATCGCCCGAGAACGGTTTGTCGGCCGGATCGTAGTCCGACAGGTCGAGCTTCTTGCCAAACGGTACGCGGTATTTCTCGAACATCGCCAACTCCTTCGTGACAAGCGCACGCCCTTCGGGGCGCCAGAGTGGCAGTATCGCGCAAATTGCGGGGGGGAGAAAAAAAGCCCGATATAAGCGAATCACGCGGGCAGATAAGGCCGGGGAGTGCGAGCAGGACGCGGGAGCGCCGTCCGCAAACGCAAAAGCGCGGCACCGTACCGGCTGCCGCGCTTTTGGCGTGATGCGCTGAACCTTAGGCGCTCATTCAGGCGCTCATTCAGGCGCTCATTCAGGCGCCCAGCTTCTTCTTGAGCAGTTCGTTGACTTGCGCCGGGTTGGCCTTGCCCTTGGTGGCCTTCATCGCCTGACCGACCAGCGCGTTGAACGCCTTTTCCTTACCGGCCCGGAATTCCTCGACCGACTTGGCGTTGGCGGCCAGCACTTCGTCGATGATCTTCTCGATCGCGCCGGTGTCGGTGATCTGCTTCAGGCCCTTCGCTTCGATGAGGCGATCGGCAGCACCGTCGTCGGTGGCGCGCTCTTCCCACATCAGTTGGAAGACTTCCTTGGCGATCTTGTTCGAAATCGTGTTGTCGGCGATACGTGCCAGCAGACCGGCCAACTGCGCGGCCGAGACCGGGCTGGCGTCGATACCGATGTCTTCGCGGTTGAGCAGCGACGACAGCTCGCCCATGATCCAGTTCGCCGCCGGCTTGGCGCTGGCCGCACCGGCCTTGGCCACCACGGCTTCGAAGTAACCCGCCTGCGCCTTCGACTGCGTGAGCACGGCGGCGTCGTATTCCGACAGGCCGTATTGCTCGACAAAGCGCACCTGCATGCCGGCCGGCAGTTCAGGCAGCCCGGCACGCACGCGCTCGATCCATTCGGCATCGATCACGAGCGGCATCAGGTCCGGGTCCGGGAAGTAGCGATAGTCGTGCGCATCTTCCTTGCTGCGCATCGAGCGCGTTTCCTTCTTGTCCGGGTCATACAGACGCGTTTCCTGCACGACCTTGCCGCCATCTTCGATCAGCTCGATCTGACGGCGCACTTCGTACAGAATTGCCTCTTCGAGGAACCGGAACGAGTTCAGGTTCTTGATCTCAGCGCGCGTGCCGAATTCCTTCTGACCGACCGGGCGCACCGACACGTTGGCGTCGCAGCGGAACGAGCCTTCCTGCATGTTACCGTCGCAAATACCCAGCCACACCACCAGACCGTGCAGCGCCTTGGCGTACGCCACGGCTTCCGCTGCGCTGCGCATTTCCGGCTCGGTCACGATTTCCAGCAACGGCGTACCGGCGCGGTTCAGGTCGATGCCCGTCATGCCTGCGAAGTCTTCGTGCAGCGACTTGCCCGCGTCTTCTTCCAGGTGAGCACGCGTGAGCGTCACCACCTTCTCGTAGGCTTCACGCCCCGTGCGGGCATCGGCTTCGACCTGAATCTTCAGCGAGCCGCCCTGCACCACCGGAATCTCGTACTGGCTGATCTGGTAGCCCTTTGGCAGATCGGGGTAGAAGTAATTCTTGCGCGCGAAGATGCTGCGCGGCGCAATGGTCGACCCGATGGCGAGACCGAACTCGATCGCACGCTCGACGGCGCCGCGATTGAGCACGGGCAGCACACCCGGCAGCGCCAGGTCCACCGGACACGCCTGCGTGTTGGGGGCGGCACCGAATTGCGTCGATGCGCCCGAGAAAATCTTGGAAGCGGTGGAGAGCTGTGCGTGCGTCTCCAGACCAATAACGACTTCCCATTGCATAAGGTTCACCCTGTCTCAACTTGTCGGCACGGCGCGCTCGCCCTGCCGTTGCTGCGGATTCGTCACCGGTATCGCGTTGTGCGATGTCTCCGGCAAACGTACCCGCCTGTTCGTCAAATTACCGGCGCGTGCCTGCCGCGCAAATGCCCGAGCGCGGATCGAAGCTCACGGGCCACGCGTTCTCATAGACGCCCGGCGTGCAATACGCCTCGCAGTTCGCATGACCGATCGTCACGTTGCCCGGGTCTTGCCAGATCAGCAGCTTGCAACTGCCGCTGTTCGCGCGCAACTCGATACTCGGGCGCGACTGCGTCTGATGAAAATCCGCCAGATTGAAGTGGCAACTGCCGCGCTTACCCACCCACAAACGCCAGTCGAGTGCCTGCACCTGATTGGCCGACACCTTCAACGTCGCCTGCTCGCGAAAACCGTCTTCATCCGTCTGCGAGCAATAGCCCGACAGATTGATTTCTCGGTACGCAATTGGCGTAGGGCGGCTGAACGGCAGACTACACGACGCGAGCGTGAGCACGGTCGCGGCCAATCCGGCCAGTGCCGCCAGACGGCCCACGCGCTGCATCGTGGCAGCGGGACGCGCACGGTCGCCGGCAGTGCGGGCGAGGGGCGAAGTCACAACGCGCTGGCGGGCCATCGTTATACGCCCGCCGGCGCGCGCTTGTGCCAGTCGGTCGCGCGCTGGAACGCGTCGGCCACTTGCAGCAGGCGGGCTTCGTCGAAGTAGTTACCGATCATTTGCAGGCCGACCGGACGCGATTCGCGGCCCTGTCCCACCGGCAGGCTCATGCCCGGCAGACCGGCCAGACTCACCGACAGCGTGTAGATATCGGCCAGATACATCTGCACCGGGTCGGCGCTCTTCTCGCCGAGGTTCCATGCGACCGACGGCGCCACCGGGCCCATGATCACGTCGCACTGGGCAAACGCGTTCTGGAAGTCCTGCGCGATCAGGCGGCGAATCTTCTGCGCTTGCAGGTAATACGCGTCGTAGTAGCCATGCGACAGCACATACGCGCCCACCAGAATGCGGCGCTTCACTTCGGTGCCGAAACCTTCGGCACGCGACTTCTTGTACATGTCGAGCAGATCGCCGTACTCGGCCGCGCGATGGCCAAAACGCACGCCATCGAAGCGCGACAGGTTCGACGACGCTTCGGCCGGAGCCAGCACGTAATAAACGGGGATCGACAGCTCGGTCTTCGGCAGCGTCACCGGCACGCGCACGGCACCGAGCTTCTCGAATTCGACCAGCGCGTTGTCGATGGCGTCGCGCACGTCGGCGTCGAGCCCTTCACCGAAGTATTCCGCCGGCAGACCGATGCGCAGACCGGCGAGCGGCTTGTCGGCCGTGGCACCGTCAAGCGGCTTGCCCAGACCCCGGGCGAAGTCCTCGTCGGCACGCTCCAGACTGGTGGAATCGCGCGCGTCGAAACCGGCCATGCCGTTCAACATCCACGCGCAGTCTGCCGCGCTATGGCCGAACGGGCCGCCCTGATCGAGCGACGACGCGAAGGCAATCATGCCGTAGCGCGACACGCGGCCGTACGTCGGCTTGATGCCGGTCACACCGCAGAACGCGGCCGGCTGGCGAATCGAGCCGCCGGTGTCCGTACCCGTGGCCACGGGCGCGAGGCGTGCCGCGACGGCCGCCGCCGAACCACCCGACGAACCGCCGGGGACGGCGCGCTTGTCCCACGGGTTTTTCACCGGACCGAAGTACGAGTTTTCGTTCGACGAACCCATCGCGAACTCGTCCATATTGGTCTTGCCGAGCGTGACCATGCCGGCATCGAGCAGACGCTCAACCACGGCCGCGTCGTACGGGCTGACGTAGTTTTCGAGCATGCGCGAACCGGCGGTACTGCGCCAGCCGCGCGTGACGAACACGTCCTTGTGCGCCACGGGAATACCGAGCAGCGGACGGTTGGCACCCTCGCCGGCGGCAATGCGCGCGTCGGCGGCACGGGCCTGCGCGAGGCTGGCTTCGGCGTCGACCTGCACGAAGGCATTGAGGTCAGCGGCGTCGGCGATGCGCGACAGATAGTGTTGCGTGAGCTCGACGCTCGACACGCGCTTGGCGTCGAGCGCAGCGCGCAGGTCCTGCAAATGAATCAGATCTTGTTCCATGGTGGCGGCAATAGAGCACATGAGGGAGTGACGGGGCACGATGGGTGGATAGCGCCAGCGCGCCGCAACGTGTCGCGCGGTGACCGGGCTACCCGGCGCACCGGCGCGCGGCGATCGTCACTCGATAACCTTCGGCACCAGATAAAGGCCGTCCTGAACCGCAGGTGCCGGGCGCTGATTCGCGTCGCGATCGACCACTTCGGTCACGGCATCGGTACGCAGTCGTTGGGCAACTGCTTGAATTTGCTCGATGGGATGCGCGAGGGGAGCGACGCCTGTCGTGTCGACCGATTGCATCTGCTCGACGAGCGCGAAGAAGCCGTTGAGCTCCTTTTCCATGTGAGCCGCCTCGTCATCCGCCAGCTCCAGACGTGCGAGATGGGCGATGCGTTTGACGTCGGAGAGATTCAAAGCCATGAAGAAATCCCGAAAAAATGCGCATTGGAGAGCAGCCGAATGCAGGCCTGACGCCGAAATTAGGGACAGGATGCGGAGAATGCGCGCTCGCTTTGGCGATCACGCGCGGTTTTACTCCGTGCACCGGGCTGCGCAGGAGGGCTGGCACGCCGTGCCACGGGGCTTTCGGCGCGAGGGCCGGGGGAGCCGAATGTGGTGTCAACGTGCTCGTTTTTCCTGCAAAACCTGCGAAATTATAAGGTATCATTGCGCATTAAATTTGCGTCGAAGCGTGTTTTTGCACCCTTCGCCGCTGTCGCGCAGGTGGGCCACGGCAAGTCCGGGGGGCGTGACAGACGATCGCGCAGTCCAGTGGATGACCCTGACGCGACGAATTTACGAAGGCAGCCCCGCCTCCTGCCGGCACAGCATTCCTCGGTTTGTCCGCACGATTCGCGAGCCGCCGCGTGGCGCCTGGCGTTTTTTTTGCGAACAGTCCGGAACCCAGATGACAGGCAGCCGTCCCAGTCACATCCCTTGGGGCGGTCTCACGCAAACACAGGATTTTGCATGTTCGGTTTTCTTCGCAGCTATTTCTCCAACGACCTGGCCATCGACCTCGGCACGGCAAACACTCTGATCTATATGCGCGGCAAGGGCGTCGTCCTCGACGAACCGTCAGTCGTTGCTATTCGTCAGGAAGGTGGTCCGAGCGGTAAGAAGACGATTCAGGCCGTCGGTAAGGAAGCCAAGCAGATGCTTGGCAAAGTACCGGGCAACATCGAGGCGATCCGCCCGATGAAGGATGGCGTTATCGCCGACTTCACGGTCACTGAACAGATGATCAAGCAGTTCATCAAGATGGCGCACGAATCGCGCCTGTTCTCGCCTTCGCCCCGCATCATCATTTGCGTACCGTGCGGTTCGACCCAAGTCGAGCGCCGCGCCATCAAGGAAGCCGCACACGGTGCCGGCGCCTCGCAGGTGTATCTCATTGAAGAGCCGATGGCTGCCGCCATCGGTGCCGGCCTGCCGGTCTCGGAAGCCACGGGCTCGATGGTCGTCGACATCGGCGGCGGCACGACCGAAGTCGGCGTGATCTCGCTGGGCGGCATCGTCTACAAGGGCTCGGTCCGCGTCGGTGGCGACAAGTTCGACGAAGCCATCGTCAATTACATCCGTCGCAACTACGGCATGCTGATCGGCGAACAAACGGCAGAAGCGATCAAGAAAGAGATCGGTTCGGCCTTCCCGGGTTCGGAAGTCAAGGAAATGGAAGTCAAGGGCCGCAACCTGTCGGAAGGCATTCCGCGCGCCTTCACGATTTCCAGCAACGAAATTCTCGAAGCCCTGACCGATCCGCTGAACCAGATCGTGTCGTCGGTGAAGATCGCTCTCGAACAGACGCCGCCGGAACTGGGCGCCGACATCGCCGAGCGCGGCATGATGCTCACGGGCGGTGGCGCACTGCTGCGTGATCTGGATCGCCTGCTCGCCGAAGAAACCGGTCTGCCGGTGCTCGTCGCCGAAGACCCGCTCACGTGCGTGGTGCGTGGCTCGGGCATGGCGCTCGAGCGTATGGACAAGCTCGGCAGCATCTTCTCCTACGAGTAAGCCAACGTGCGTGGTCCGTCGTCCGGCGCGGTGGGGCAACACCATCCACACCCCGCCAGACCGGACGGGCTACGCTGCACTCATACGCGCACGGGGGGCATTGCCATGCCGCCCGGTCGCGCCCGACTGACACCATTCGCGCACCGCAGCGCCTTGCTGCGCGTGCTCCCCTGAAGGGCCCACCATGCAGTACAGTCCGCCGCCACTGTTCAAACAGGGTCCGTCGGCGTTGGCCCGGCTGATCTGTTTTGTCGCGCTCGCCATCGGCCTGCTCGTGGTCGACTCGCACTACAACACGCTTGAGCGAGTGCGCACTGTCGTCGGTACCGCCCTCTATCCCGTGCAGCGCATGATGCTGCTGCCGCGCGATGCCATCCTGAACGTCGCAGGCTTCTTCTCGACGGAAAACCAGCTCACGACCGAGAACGGCACACTGCGCGAGAAAAACCTCGAGCTCGCGGTACAAGCCCAGCGCAACAATCAGCTCGTCGCCGAGAACGAACATTTGCGCCAGTTGCTCACGCTGCGCGAGCGCCTGCCGGTGCCCAGCATTCCCGCCGAAATCGAATACGACACGCGCGACCCGTTCACGCAGCGCGTGGTCATCGATCGCGGCACGAAGCATGGCGTGAAGCTTGGCGCGCCGGTCGTCACCGAGCAGGGCCTGCTCGGTCAGGTCTCGCGGGTGTTCCTGCTCCAAAGCGAAGTGACGCTGCTGACCGACAAAGAACAGGCCGTGCCCGTGCAGGTCACCCGTAGCGGCGTGCACAGCGTGATTTATGGCGGCCTGCGCGGCGACGTGCTCGACCTGCGCTTCATCCCGCTGTCGGCGGACGTGAAGGTCGGCGACGAGATCGCCACCAGCGGTCTGGACGGCATCTACCCGGCCGGTCTGCCCGTGGCGCGCATCACCAAGGTCGATCGCGTCTCGGACACCGCCTTCGCGCGCATCTTGTGCCAGCCGGTCGCCAACCTTCGCAGCCAGCGCCAGGTGCTGGTCCTGCAATACACCACGCCGCTCGCCCTGCATCCGGACGCCGCCGCCGATCTCGCGCGCGCCTCCGATCCGTCGGCCAGCGGTGAAAAGCCCGGCCAAAAGGGCGCCACGCGAGCCGACCCGAAGCGCGCGCCGGCCGTCAAGAAAGGCCATTAAGGAATCGACATGCCACGACCGCAATACATCCTGCTGCCGGTCAATCCGTACTTCATCGCGCTCAGTCTCGTGGTGGCGTTTCTGGTCAACCTGATGCCGTGGGGCCACGCCCCCGCCATGCCCGACTTCGTCGCGCTGGTGCTGATGTTCTGGAACATCCACCAGCCGCGCAAGGTCGGCATGGGCGTGGCGTTCCTCGTCGGCCTGCTCATGGACGTGCACAACGCCGGCTTGCTGGGTGAGCATGCGCTCGCTTACACGCTGCTGTCGTACGGCGCTATCATGATCCACCGCCGGGTGCTGTTTTTCACGCTGCTCGGCCAGGCGTTGACTGTCTTGCCGTTGCTGTTACTTGCCCACGTGGTGCCGTTCATCATCCGGCTCGCCACGGGTGCTGCGTTTCCGGGATGGTGGCCGCTGGCCGCCAGCTTCGTCGAAGCGCTGCTCTGGCCCGTGATCAGTATCCTGCTGCTGGCGCCTCAGAAGCGCGCCGTCGACCGCGACGACACGCGTCCGATCTGATGGGCCGCCACCCGAACGATCGCACCACCATGGCCCGCCCGTACCCGCCAGCATGACCGAGTTCAAGAATCCCCAGCAGCAACTACAGACGTTTCACCTGCGGGTGACGGCGGCCGCGCTCTTTGTGCTGATCTGCTTCAGCCTGCTCGCGGTCCGTTTCGTCTATCTGCAAGTCTTCCGCCACAATCAGTACGCCCTGCAAGCCGACGAAAACCGCGTCTCGCTCGCCCCGATCGTGCCCAACCGCGGTGTGATCATGGACCGCAACGGCGTAGTGCTCGCGCGTAACTACTCCGCCTACACGCTGGAAATCACGCCGTCGAAGATCGGCCGTCCGCTCGAAGATCTGATTACCGATCTGTCCGACGTGATCGACATCACGCCACGCGACCGCGCCCGCTTCAAGAAGCTGATGGACGACAGCAAGAGCTTCGAGAGCCTGCCGATCCGCACGCGCCTGACCGATGACGAAGTCGCCCGCTTCACCGCACAACGCTTCCGCTTCCCCGGGGTCGACGTGCACGCACGTCTGTTCCGGCAATATCCGCTGGGAGAGACCGCCGCGCACGTGATCGGCTACATCGGCCGCATCTCGCTACGCGATCGCCAGCGCATCGAGGCGATGAGCGACGAGAACGACAGCGATAGCGCGAAGTACGACATCCGCCGCGACGTGAACAACTACAAGGGCACGGACTACGTCGGCAAGATCGGCGTGGAACAGAGCTACGAGACGCAGTTGCACGGCATCACAGGCTTCGAAGAAATCGAAGTGACCGCCGGCGGCCGGCCGGTGCGTACGATCTCGCGCACGCCTGCCACGCCGGGCGACAACCTGGTGCTGTCCATCGACATCAAGCTCCAGCAGGTCGCCGAGCAGGCGTTTGCCGGACGGCGCGGTGCCGTGGTCGCGATCGAGCCGAAGACCGGCGACGTGCTCGCCTTCGTCTCTGCGCCAAGCTTCGATCCGAACATGTTCGTCGAAGGCATCGATCAGCAGAACTGGGACGCCCTGAACAACTCGGCCGACCGGCCGCTGCTCAACCGTCCGCTGCGCGGCACCTACCCGATCGGTTCCACCTACAAGCCGTTCATGGCGCTCGCGGCCCTGACGCTGGGCAAGCGCACGACCAACTGGGGCTTTCAGGACACGGGCTCGTTCACGCTCGGCAACCACACGTTCCGCAACGACGTGCGCAACGGTCAGGGCTGGATCGACATGTACCGCTCGATCGTGGTGTCGAACGACACCTATTACTACATGCTCGCGCACGACCTCGGCGTGAACGCGATCCACGACTTCATGAAGCCGCTCGGCTTCGGCCAGCTGACCGGCATCGACATCGAAGGCGAAGCGCGCGGCATCCTGCCCTCGACCGAGTGGAAGCGCAAAGCCTACAAAACGGCTGCGCAGCAGAAGTGGTACGACGGCGAGACGATCAGTCTGGGCATCGGTCAGGGCTACAACTCGTTCACGATTCTGCAACTCGCCCACGCCACGGCCACGCTGGCCAACGACGGCGTGGTGATGAAGCCTCACCTCGTGAAGGCGGTGGAAGACCCCGTGTCGCACTCGCGCCAGCTCACCGTGCCGCACGAGAGCGCGCGTCTGCCGTACAAGCAGGCCGACATCGACTTCGTCAAACGCGCGATGGTCGGTGTGATCAAGGAAGGCACGGGCCGTCAGGCATTCGCTGGTGCGCCGTACGACGCCGGCGGCAAGACCGGTACGGCGCAGGTGTACTCGCTGGGCAAGAACGAGAAGTACAACCACAACGCGATTCCGGAGTTCAAGCGCGACCACGCGCTGTTCATCGCCTTCGCACCTGCCGAAAATCCGAAGATCGCCATCGCGCTGATCGTGGAGAACGCCGGTTGGGGTGGCGCGCAGGCCGGTCCGGTGGCGCGCCGTCTGCTCGACTACTACCTCGTGGACGAACCGAAGGAGCGCGCTGCCGAGGCGGCCGCGCTGCAAGCCGGGGCGTCGGTACCGGGCGCCGCGTCCGGCGTCGCGGGCACGGGCGTGTCGGCTGCGCCTGACGCACCGCCCGCCAGCGCCGCCGAACTGGGGCTGCGTGCTGCGGCGGGCTACGGCCCGGCCAATCCGGCCACGACGACCGTCCCGCGCGTTGCGCCGGGTGCCGCAGGCGTTGCCTCGGCAGCCGTCGCCGGCGCGGCACAGCCGGCCGGTGGCAAAGCGTCGGCACCGAGTGCCGCAAACGCTGCCAAAGCACCACCCGCACCGCCAACGCCACAACGTCAGCCTGCCGTGAGCCCGACCGTTGCCGACGAAGCCCGCCATCGCGCGGCGATCCGTGCACAAAGCGCGCAAGGAGGAACGCCATGATGGCGCTCGACAAACATACGTGGAAAGAACAGGTCAAGCGCCTGTTCGTCGCCTTCGACAAGCCGCTCGCGCTGATCGTGTTCCTGTTGCTGTGCGTGGGACTCGTCACGCTCTACAGCGCCAGCATCGACGTGCCCGGGCGCGTCGAAGACCAGATCCGCAACATCGTGCTGACATTCATCCTGATGTGGGTGCTCGCGATGATGCCCACCCAAACGCTGATGAAGTTTGCCGTGCCGCTCTACACCGCCGGGGTGGCGTTGCTCATTGCCGTCGCCATGTTCGGCCTGACGAAGAAGGGTGCTAAGCGCTGGCTGAACGTCGGCATGGTGATCCAGCCGTCCGAGATCATGAAGATCGCCATGCCGCTGATGCTGGCGTGGTACTTCCAGAAACGCGAAGGCAACATTCGCTGGTTCGATTATCTGGCCGCGCTTGCGCTGCTCGGCGTGCCGGTGGGCCTGATCGCCAAGCAGCCCGACCTGGGCACCGGCCTGCTGGTGGCCGCCGCCGGGCTGTACGTGATTTATCTGGCCGGGTTGTCGTGGAAGCTGATTCTGCCGGTGCTCATCGCCGGCATCATCGGCATTGGCACAATCCTCGCGCTGGAAGACAAAATTTGTCAGCCCGACGTCGAGTGGCACATCCTGCACGACTACCAGAAGCACCGCGTGTGCACGCTGCTCGACCCGACGTCCGACCCGCTGGGCAAGGGCTTCCACACGATTCAGTCGGTGATCGCCATCGGCTCGGGCGGCACCATGGGCAAAGGCTGGCTCAAGGGCACGCAGGCCCATTTGGAATTCATTCCCGAGAAGCACACCGACTTCATCTTCGCCGTGTTCGCCGAGGAGTTCGGATTGATCGGCGAAGGCGTGCTGATTCTGCTGTATCTGCTGCTGGTCGCGCGCGGGCTGATGATTGCCGCGTCGGGCGCCACGCTGTTCGGCCGCTTGCTCGCGGGCGCGGTGACGATGATCTTCTTCACCTACGCCTTCGTGAACATGGGCATGGTGAGCGGCATTCTGCCTGTGGTGGGCGTGCCGCTGCCGTTCATGAGTTACGGCGGTACGGCGCTCGTGACCCTGGGTCTCGGCATTGGCATTCTGATGAGTGTCGCGCGCGAGAAGCGATTGATGCAGAGCTGACGGCGCTCAACGTCCCCTTCACACCGATGCGCTGATACCCGCTCAGCGTGTCGTCACAACAACGGCAGAGCCTTCGCTCTGCCGTTTGTTTTTCATCGTCCGCTCACCGGCCTGACGATGAGCGTTATCTGCGAGTCGCTGGTATGCGCATCGCGTAAAACCGAATCTGATCCTGCACGGCCCGACGCGAAACCCTTGCCAGCGGCACCCGGAACACCGGTGTCTCTCGCGGGACAGCGTGCGCGTGCGTCCCATTGGAAGAGGAGATTACGTCATGTCAAATACGCTGCACTCGGTTGCCAACAAGTCATCTGCGACGTTGGAGTACCTGAAAACGGAAGCCTTCGATACGCAAGACCTTCGCGTCGGCATCCGCAAGGACGGTTCGCTCACGATCTACAAGGGCATGCAGTACTTGCTGCATCCGAAGGAAACGCATCGGGCGCTGAAATTTCTCAAGCAGAACCAGTTTTGCGAGAGCGCGAAATCGACGCTCCAGCAAGACTCGCTACGCCTGAGCAAGCCCGCCACGCAGGACCTGATCATGACCTTGCGAACGCATTGCGATTCTTATTCCCCGCCGCCCGCGCAAGCACGCAAATCATCGGTGATGCACCGCCCCCGGTCCGCCAGTGCACCGGCGTTGGCGAGCCCAAAGCACATCACACCGGATGCGCGAGCCCGTGCCGGCAGCATTGGCACCTCCACCATACCCAACAAAGCTGACTGGGGCCTGTTGCCGGAGATCATGGCGGAGCTCGCGCGCAGTCCCGGCGATACGCCGCCGCTGCCGCCGAAAATGAATCGCGAGGCGTTGCGCAACGGTGTTGAAGCCGCACGTGCGCGCGCGGCCGGCATGGGCGCTCCGGCCGTGCCGATTGCGGCACCGCGTCGTTCGCCGGGTGCGGTGCCGGTCGCGATCGCAGCAACGCTCGGGCGTCCCACGCCAATGCCGCGCAACGCATCGCTGCCCGACGTCACCACGGCGGCGCAACCTCCCAAGCCGAAACCCCGCACTGACATCGTGCGCAGCGCCACGTTTTCGGCAGCGAGTCAGAACACTGTCCGTGCTGCACGTGCCGCACGTGCCCTGCAAACGAATCAGCCCCTCACCTTCGTAGAACAATTGCAGCAACAGTCTGGGTTCAATTCGGGTCTGCTCAGGCAAATGCTCGCGAACCGCGGTCTCTGATCCAGCGTAGTGTCCACCGGCCCCGACTGTCCGGCGTTGTCCGGACCACCGGGGCCAACCTGCGCGATGAGCCGCAGCGCAACGATCAGAATCTCGTTGACGACGGCACGTTGACGCGGCGACGAGAACGGCTCGGGCAACGCGAAGTGCGCCGGGTGGATATACGACACCGGGTCGAACATCATCATTCGCCAGTTGACCGCGATCGCACTGGGCGACTCGCGCAGGCAGGGCTTGCCCGCGGGCGTCAGGGTCATGGCAGGTCCTCCAGCGTCGGGAATGGGCGTTGCCTTGCCGCCCGCGAACGCGCACGCGTCAGCATGCCGATGCCGGCCACGACGGCGAAAGCGAGCAGCAGCGCGAGCAACCCCGTTGTCCAGTACCCGGACCCGGCGTTGTCGTGGCTCACCGGCGCCTTGGCTGGCACATCGATGGCGGCCGGTTGCGGCGAAAGCACCACTGAGATGTTTTCGTAGCGCACGTCGTCGATGCTGTTCTTCAGAAAGCGCTTCACATCGTTGATGAGCGCAGTCGCATCCACGTCGTTCTGATAGATCGCGACCGCAGCAATGTGAGGGGCCGATTGCCCCTGGTCTGCGGCGAGACCTTCTACGTCGTAGCTCACGTGAACGCGCGCGGCCAGCACGCCACGCATGAGACGCAGCGACTGTTCAAGCCGTTGTTCGATGGCCGAATACAATCGCGCGCGCTCGGCGCGCGGCGACGCCACCAGCGCGTCGGGCGGAAACATCTGGGCGATCTCCACACGCGGGCGCGACGGCAGGTCGTAGGTCTTGAGCCAGTCGACGGCGGATGGGAAGTCGTTCGCGTCGACTCGGATCGCGTAGCCCGCCTTGCCGGCATCGACCTTTTCCGCCGCAATGTCGTGACGAAGCAGCACCGCCGCGACTTCGTTGGCCTGCTGCTGGTCGAGCGACGTGAGCAACATCTCGCCGCGCCGGCAACCGGCCAGCAGCATGAGTGCACACACGACGAGGACGTAGCGATGCTTCACCTTAATAACGCCTCCACGGCCCCGACGACCTTGCGGGCAAGCGTGGACGTCATCGACACATCCAGGCTGTATTGCGCCAGCCGGGCCTGCATGGCGTTCATGGCCACGAGGTCGGTCGGGTCGATCCGGTGGACGTCATCGGCAATCTGCGTGCGATCGGCTTCGAATCGGGCGGACATGTCGGCGGCGGCGCGCAGGAAGCGCGACGCCAGCGAATCGCCGGTGTCGGGTTGACCGGCGATCACCGATGTCGAAGTATCGGCAGTGGAAAACACCGGGGGCGCCGTGGGGCGCGATGGTGGCGAGAGTGCCGTGGGAGCGGTCGACATGGGGGGCTCGCTGGATGAAGGGCAAAGGGCAGAAGACGGACGATGCAGACGGTGGTGAGGCGCGCGACGTCAGAACTTCTGGATGATGCCGGCGGCGGTATCGCGCCAAGTCTTGACGGAGGCGGATTGCGCGCTCTGCACCAGCGTGTACTCCCCGAGCACGGCTTGATATTTGGCAAGTGTCTGCGCATCGCTGGCGTCGCCCTGAATGGCCGCGAGCGCATCGTCGACGCGCTGCTTCAGCGTCCTGGCCTTTTCGTCGAACGATGCCGATATCTTCTCGAGCGATCGCAGATCGTCGGGTGCATTGATGGTGGTCATGACGTCTCCTTGGCGGCTGGCTCCCGGTCGCTGCCGGTCACTGCCGCTTACTGCTTACTGTCGGTTAACAAACTGCCACTGATGTGGCCCCTCTTTGATGTAGGCCATCGTGCCGTAGGCGTACGATTTCTGCCCCGTCCAGTCGTCGCGCAAATCAACGTTGAAGCGCACGAGCTTGGTCCCCCAGCGCTTGGCAAAGCTCTGCATGAAGCTGTACAGCCGGCGCAGTTGCACGTCGTCGAGTTCAGCACTGATGTGAAATGTCACGCCCTCGGGGGTATCGGTGCGCAGAAACGGCACCATCTGGCGCTTGAGCGCGTCTTCGGCCTCGTTACTGGCGTCCGCTTCGTCGTGCGGCACGATGCTCACCCGCTTCGCGTAGGGCATCTTTTCGTGCAGCAGGCTGCGGAACTGTGTGGCCTCGTGTTCCGAGAGCCGGAAATGCTGCTTGCCGACCCAGAGTTCGGGCGCCGCCGGATCGTCGAAATACAGCTTGAAGTAAGGGACCTGATTACGCGAGGCGTCGATCCACTGCGTGATGCGCTCGTTCTCTTCGTCGAGTGCGAGCACGACCAGCCCCTCGCGCTGGATCACGGCAGCACCGAGGATGCGTGTCAGGGACAGACGCTGTGCGCTGTCTTCCGTGAGCACGTACATCATGCCGTCGGTGCCCGGCAGCACCTGTGCACGGCCGCCGATCGTCTCCAGATACTCGGCAATGCCTTCGGCTTGACGTTGCGGCGCGCTACGGACGTAGAACCAAACGCCGCCTGCGAGGACCGCGAGCAGCAATGTGCCCCAGAACATCTGTTGCCAGCGGCGGCGCCCGACCGAGTGCTGTACCGCGTCGGATGGGCCACGTTGGGCGCACATGCTGCGCGAGACGTGCGTCGACCAAGGTTCATTCACGCGCCTGACACCGATGCACACGTCTCCGATCTCCGCGATCTGGGTCGCGTCGATAGCGACCTCTCTGCCCGCCACGTCACTCAACACTCTGACGAAGAGACCCGGGCGGTCGTCGTGATCGACGAGTACCTCGAAGTTGTCACCCTCGCCATCCATCGGCACGTAAATGGCGTTCGGCGGCATATCCGCTTGCCAGCCGCGGTCGACGGCCGGATCACTCGGGCCGATGACGAATAGCGTGACACCCTCGGTCAGCGTGAACTCGCAACCACGCATCGGCCCGGTGAGCAGCCGCAATACGGCACTGTGCTGCACGCTTTCGATCGCATCCGTCGAAGTGTCTGGCGCCATCGATTCTTCGCAAACGGGCAGCGTGTGCGGTCGGTGCGGGTCGGCAACCCCCGCGAAGTCCTCCGCGACCTGCGGCGTTCGCGCTCCTTATGAGTAACATCGTTGACGCCGATGCTACTGACGCTAAGCCGACGAGTCCTGATGGGATTCTTCTTAAATCTCCCGACAGTGATCATGATTTGCAGACGCGACTTGGCGACCACGTGCGGCGTGGCTCGCGATGTCGGAAGTGAGATGTGAGGGCTTGGGGAGGCGTGGGAGGCGTGGGAGGCGTGAGGGCGTCAGTTCGGGCGGTCAGCGGGTAGACGCCGCGCTACCCGGCGCGCCCTGCCGCTTGAAGGCATCGAGTTTGCCCTGCGCAGCAACATCCCCCTGCGCAGCGGCTTTCTCGTACCAGAAGCGGGCCTGATTGAGATCGGGAGTGACGACACCGTAGCCGCGCTCGTAGTAGCTAGCCACGATGTATTGCGACGGCAGATCGCCACCCTTTGCCGCTTTTTCGTACCAGCCGAAGGCGATCTTGTAATCCTTGGGCACGCCACGACCGATGAAGTACTCGTTGGCAATGGCCGCCTGCGCCTGCACGTGGCCTTGCTTGGCGGCCTTCTCGTACCAGTGGTTGGCCTGTGGAATCGACTTGTCCACGACGTAGCCATCGTCGTACATCTTGCCGTACACGTACTGTGCCTGCGTCATGCCGGCGTTGGCCGCCCGATCAAGCCATTGCACGGCCCCCTGCGGATCGGGGGTGCCGCCCTCGCCTGCGAGCAACATCATCGCGTAGTCGAACTGGGCCAGCCGGTTGCCCTGCTGCGCGGCCCGGCGAAACTCATCGAGCGCCTGTGTCTGCTGACCCGCCTCATAGTCATGGACTGCCCGGTCGGTGAGTGCCTGCGCGGGGGCCTGCGCCGCCGCCACCGCATAGGGAATCGATTGGCACGCAACGCTCACTAGCGCGAGCGTGGTGCTGGCGAGCAGCCAGCGCATGGCGTAAGACGTCGACATGAGGTACCTCCGGGGACGGGCACGCGCCTATTGTGCGCCAAACCGGCGACGCGCGTCGGCGAGTGACGTCGCATACGAAAACACCCCGAAGACCAGATCGATATCCGGCGTTCGGGGTGCGGCTTTTACGTCGACCGGGCGCGAACATCACGCGCCCGAGTCGCATTTCCACGATGTCGCGTTACGGCTTGATATACGCGTAGCCCTGTTGTTGCAGACGCGTGAGCTCCACCACGCCCGACGGCGTGAAGTCGGCCTCAAGCACGAACTGGTCTTTCGTGAGATTGCGCTGCTTCATGGTGATCTCGCACACCTCGAACTTCACGCCACGGCCATGCAGTGCGGCGACGAGCGGCCCGACGGTCGCGGCATCCTTGTAGTTGCTCATCAGGAAGTCAACGCCCTTCGCATGCGCGACGACCACGACATCGGTATCCGGGACCGTATCGAGCTGATTGCGGATATTGCGCAGCCCGGCGAGCGCCTGACTTTCGGCGTCATTGATGTGGTACACGACTTTGTCTTTCGCAAACGCCGACGTGGCGGGCAAAGCAAACGCCGTCAACAGCAAAGCGGCGAACAAGCCGCGCAGAAGCGATTTCATTTTGAGTTGTCCCCTATGAGTTACGGTGTGCAACTCGCATCATATCGCGATGGCGCCGTTCAGCCGTGATCGACGTCCGCGCGGCGGAGCTGGCCGAAGAACGCACCCAGCCACGCCTTGTCCGGTGGTGCATACGGCGGCGGGACGTTCAGCGATGTGTAGGCCAGCGGCGAAGCGACTTGCGATTCGTATGACGGGGGCAAGTCTTTGTCGACGGCGGGTTCGGGGCGTCGCTCGTATGCAGCGGGAATCGCTGCCCGTCTTGCGCTGGGTGGCGTCCAACCGGGTTGCACAGCCAGATTCCCGCGTCTGCCGTCCTGATTTCGCGTCCCTCCGCGGGCGTGTCTGTCGGGTGCCGCGCGAGGGGCCTCTTCGGCGTCCGGCATGCGGCGTACGGATGCGAGATCGGTGCGTAGTGCGTCGCGCAGGACCGCACGTCTTTCGTACGATGCCGGGGGCGGCACGATCGTCGACGTTGCGTCGATTTGCAATGGTGGCAAGCCAACCCGGCGCAGATTCAGCGCTTGATTCAAATCCCGCACGATGTCAGGCGGGACGCCGCCGCCGTTTCTTTCATTGTCGACCGGCGCCCATCGAAGTTCGGTAACAGATACTCTCGTCATGATTCTTCCAGAAGTGAAAAAGCCCGCCAGACTCAGGATCTGGCGGGCTCACACTTTCGGATGTCTCACGACGGGCTGCCCCGGCTTTCGACGGATGCTTTCGAATTCGCGTCTCGGTAGGTCAGTGCCCACCGAATTCGGAAAGCTCCCACCTAAAACTTGGCAAGCTTCGGCTCGTTTTCGCGGGGGCTTCGCGGCACCGTTAATGCGTTACGCCGTGACTTCCGACCAGCAGTTCGGTGTCTCGTACAAGCGCAAACGCACCAGTCGCAGGTCGCGGCCGTAGTGGGCGTCGAATACGCCGCTCAGTTTGTCAAACGCGGCGGCCGCGAGGTTCTCGACCGTCGGCACGCGATCGAACACGACCGTCTTGTGGTCGGGCATCGTCGCCAGAAAATCGCGCACGGCCGTATCGCCCTCGTACACGAGGAACGCGTGATCCCACACCGAGACAAGGTGCTCGTTGGCGAGTGCTTTCACGTCGGCAAAATCCATCACCATGCCGTTGTCCGACGCGCCGCTCTCTCGGCTCACCTCGCCCGCGAGCGTGATCTCGAGCACGTAGCGATGCCCGTGCAGGTTGCGGCACTGGCTGCGGTGGTCGGGAATGCGGTGGCCCGCATCGAATTCAAGTTTCCGGGTAATCGTAATCACGGCAACGGCTCAGGGAATATTCAGGTATTTGTGCGTCTGCATCGACAGCGACCAGCGCGGATGCGACTTGCAATAATCGATCGCCAGCTTCGTATTGGTGTCGCGCAGCGGACCATCCATCGGCTGGAGATAGAAGTGCGTGAAGTCGAGCGTCTCGTATTCGGCCAGACGCTGGCGATCCTGCGGCACTACCACCTTCAGTTCGTCGCCACGCGTGACGACCAGCCCGGCATCGGCCTTCGGGCTCACGCACACCCAGTCAATGCCTTCGGGCACCACTTGCGTGCCATTGGTCTCTACAGCGATGCGAAAGCCCTCGGCATGGAGTGCCGCGATCAGCGGGGCATCCAGTTGCAGCAGCGGCTCACCGCCCGTGCAAACCACGAAGCGATGCGCGCGGTCGCCTTCCGGCCACAACGCCACGATCTGCGCCACGAGGTCGGCCGGCGTGCGGTACTTGCCGCCGTTCTCGCCATCGGTACCGACAAATTCGGTATCGCAGAACTGGCATACGGCCTCGGCACGGTCCTCTTCGCGCCCGGTCCACAGGTTGCACCCCGCAAACCGGCAGAACACCGCCGGGCGGCCGGCATTCGCGCCCTCGCCCTGCAAGGTGTAGAAGATTTCCTTAACCGCGTACGTCATGATGCTCTCGATTCTTGATGGATCAGGCCGCGCCGTGCGTCTGATGATTATCCGCGTCATTACCGCGCGCACGCCACTGCTCGTAGCCGCGCTGACGCAGTTGGCACGCCGGGCACTCGCCACAGCCGTAACCCCACGGATGCAGCACGCTGCGCTCGCCCAGATAGCACGTATGCGTGTCTTCACGCACGGTTTCGACCAGCAGGTTGCCGCCGAGATCCTGCGCCATCTGCCAGGTGTCGGCCTTGTCGATCCACATCAGCGGCGTCTCGACGATAAAACGCTGGTCCATGCCCAGGTTCAGCGCGACCTGCAAGGCCTTCATGGTGTCGTCGCGGCAGTCGGGGTAGCCCGAGAAGTCCGTCTCGCACATGCCGCCCACGAGCACGCGCAGGCCTCGGCGATAGGCGATCGTTGCGCCGATCGTCAGAAACAGGATATTGCGGCCCGGCACGAACGTGTTCGGCAGGTTGTTGGCCGCCATCGCGATGGTGGTCTCACGCGTGAGCGAAGTCTCACTGATCTGCCCCAGGATCGACAGGTCGATCATGTGATCGTCGCCCATGCGCGGTGCCCAATGCGGGAAGCGCTGGCGCATCTTGGCGAGAACGTCGGTGCGACACTCCAGCTCGACGCTGTGACGCTGGCCATAGTCGAAGCCCAGCGTCTCGACGCGCGCATAGCGCGAGAGCGCCCACGCGAGGCAAGTGGTCGAATCCTGTCCACCGGAGAACAGAACCAGAGCGGAATCGGTGCTTGTCGTCATGATCTTGCGCTAGCAGTATCAGTATCGCCCTCGCCGTCAGGACGACGGGGGCCGGGCACGCGATTCAGGCTACCGGGGCAGCCCGCGTGCGGGAGAGGGTCACGCGACATAACGCAATCGGCGCAATATCAGCGGGGCGTTATACCCCTCATCGGGGCGCGTTTCCGTGAAACGCAAAAAGGGCTTGCGCTGTGCGCAAGCCCTTCGAATTTGGTGGCCTGGGTCGGAATCGAACCAACGACACGCGGATTTTCAATCCGCTGCTCTACCAACTGAGCTACCGGGCCAAGAGAAAAGCGATTATAGAGAGCCCTGATGATTTTCGCAAGCCCTTTGTCGAAAAAACCTGCGGGAATTGCGCGCCGGCCGCTCGACGCCCCGGACTTTCGCCGGTGACCTCAGGTCTTGCTCTTGGAAAGCTCCACACCCAACTGCTTGAGCTTGCGATACAAGTGCGTGCGCTCGAGTCCCGTCTTCTCGGCCACACGCGTCATGCTGCCGTGTTCCTTCGCCAGATGATAAGCAAAGTACGCGCGCTCGAAGGCATCGCGCGCTTCGCGCAGCGGTACGTCGAACGAGATGTCTGCGGCGAGTCCTGCACCACCGACGCCCACGGCCCCGTCGGCATCATGAGCACCCAACGGCGCGTGCACCGTGGTGCCGTTCAGGCCCGTTGCCGCGTGGCGGGGTTCGCTCTCGCCGAACACGCCGGTCTCGAGCTCGTCGTCGGCGGCATCGAACGCGCTGGGCGCTCCGCCGACGGCGTCGCGCTTGCCGCGCACGAGTCCCTGCTCGACCGCTTGCAGCAATTTCTGCAAGGCAATCGGTTTTTCGAGGAAGTTGAGCGCGCCGATCTTGGTCGCCTCGACGGCGGTGTCGATCGTCGCGTGACCCGACATCATGATCACCGGCATGGTCAGCAGTTGCTGTGCCGCCCATTCCTTGAGCAATGTCACGCCGTCGGTATCGGGCATCCAGATATCGAGCAGCACGAGGTCGGGGGTATGCGCCGCACGATAGGCGCGAGCCTCCTGTGCGTTCTCCGCCACCTCGACGACATGCCCCTCGTCGCTCAGAATCTCCGAGAGCAGCTCCCGGATTCCCATTTCGTCATCCACCACCAAAATGGTTGCCATTTACGCTACCTTCGTGTGCTCTGCCGGCTTGTTGCGCGACAGATCCTGGTCGTCAGCCAATTGAGTAAACAAGATCGAAATCTGTGCTCCCGCACTGCCCTCACCTTCGGGCAACGTGCGATTGCGGATGTCGATGCGCGCCTGGTGTTCGTCGATGATCTTCTTGACCATCGCCAGACCGAGTCCCGTGCCCTTTGCCTTGGTCGTCACATACGGTTCGAATGCGCGGGTCAGGATGCGTGCCGGGAAGCCCGGCCCATTGTCCGTGATCGTGAGACGCACTGCCGTGCGCTTCGGTTCTCCGGGAGCCGCGTCCGTACCTGCGTATTCTACTGTCTTCGTTTCCACAGTGATAAGAGGGTTTTCGGTTCCGCTCACTGCATCTTGAGCATTTTGCAGCAGATTATGGATAACCTGCCGCAATTGCGTCGAGTCGCCCCGAATTTCCGGCAGGTCTGCACCGAGGTAGGGACGGATCGCACCACGCCCTTCATCCACCCCGTACAGCGTCAATACCTCACCGATCAGCTCGTTGAGTTGCAGCGAATGCATGATCGCCGGCGGCAGGCGCGCGTAATCGCGGAAGTCGTCGACCATGCGTTTCATCGCCGCGACCTGATTGACGATGGTCGTCGCGCCGCGCCGCAGGAATTCGGCTTCGGCCGGCGGCAACTTGTCGGACAGCTTCATCTGCAAGCGCTCGGCTGAGAGCTGAATCGGCGTGAGCGGGTTCTTGATCTCGTGCGCAAGACGCCGCGCGACCTCCGCCCACGCCACCGAACGCTGTGCAGAGATCACGTCGCTGATGTCGTCGAAGACCACCACATACCCGCCACCCGAGCGCGTGGGCACCCCCGCCACCGCCATCGCCGGCTCGGGCAGATGCGAGCCGCGCACGAGCAAGGTCACCGAATCGGTTTCGCCGGGCAACGTCAGGCCGATCTGTTGCTGCCAGTGACCGCCGGGGCCGAGATCGGCATTGGCATCGCGATCGGCAAACGCCCGGCGCAACGTTTCGCCAAACTCCACGAGGGCCGGAATGTGCGAAGGCGAACGATTCAATTCGCCCTGGAAACTCTGTTTGAAGATGCGTTCAGCCCCCGAGTTGGCCGTGGTCAGCCGGAAATCCCGGTCAAACACGAACACCCCGGCCGTCAGGCTCGACAGAATACTTTCCAGGTGAGCCTTCGAGCTTTCGAGCGCCAGCCGGTTGCGATCGACCGTGGCGCGCGCATCGGAGAGTTGCCGCGTCATCGCATTGAATGCCTGCGTGAGGAAGCCCAACTCGTCGTTGGTACGCACTTCGCCCTTGGGCGAGAGATCGCCCGCAGCCACCTCTTGCGTGCCGCGCGCGAGCAGGAACAGCGGCCGCGCCAACTGACTCCCGAGCGCCAGCGCCAGCATCATGGCCACGAACGTGGCGAGAAACAGCGATAGCGTCAGCGTGCCGATATACATCTTGCGCAGGCCGGTCCGGCCAAGCGCCTTCTCCTGGTATTCACGATAGGCGTTCTGCACCGCCTCGGCGTTCTGCGCCAGATTGGCGGGCACCAGTTGCGTGACTTGCAGGAAGCGCTCTTCGTCTTGCAGCGAGGACGTGTAGCTCGAGGGAATACGCAACACCACGCGCCAGCGTAACTGGTCGTCCGAGGTGTGCCGGTCGTAGCCCTCGCCGCCACCCTCGATGGCCGTGTAGCCGCGCGACTGCGCCCTCGCCTGACGCAGCATCAGCGGTGTGGGCAAGTCGGGCACCAGCGCGTTGAAGTTGCCCGACGCGGAGGCGAGCACACGGCCGTTGCCGTCGACGATCGTCGCGTCCTGCAAGCCGAACTGGTCGCGCATGCGCAGCAGCGTAAGCGTGCCGCCCTTGTCGCCGCCCGCGGTGAGATTGTCCGCGACGAGTTGCGCCTTGGCGCTCAGATCGGACAAGCCGTTGTTCAGAATCGCGCGGCCGAGTTCGAGCCCGGAGTCGAGCGCGGTTTCCACACGCACGTCGAACCACGACTCGATACTGCGCGAGACGAATTGCAACGACACCAGATAGATGATGCCGCCCGGCAACACGCCCACCAGCGCGAAGAAGATCGCGAGCTTGGCGAGCAGGCGCGTGCCGAAGCGTCGCTGGCGCAGGCGCACCAGAATGATCCAGATCAGCGCGCCGACGATGAAGACGAAGATGATCGCCACCGCGATGTTCGCCGTGTAGAGCAGCGAATAGTAGCGATCGAAGAATTCCGTGTTGGCGGAGGCAAGCGCGAGCAGGCCGAAGAGGCCGATGGCGACCAGCGCCATCGTGACGATCAGCGTGCGAATGACAATGCGCTTGAGCAGGCCGCCGCCGTTGTTACTTGACACGAGACGCCCCTGGCGGCAACGCCGCGCTGAACGCCAGCGGCAGACGGCCGGTAAGACGCGCGACGGGACTCGACGCGGTGTCCTCGTCAGAAGGCGAGGCCAGCAATGTAATCGGGAGTGCCGGCGCGGCCTTGGCAGACGACGTGCCCGACGCGCTGGCGGGCGCATTGCCCGATGCCGGCGTCGGCGCAACCGCAGGCGCCGCAGAAGCCATCGCGTTTGCGCCCCCCGCCCCCGGCAGGCTGGCTGACGCAGGCGGTTGGGGTGGCGAGAAAAGGAAGCGCGCCCAGTCTGAGCTCAGGTTCCAGTCACGATTGTTCACCGCATCGATCTGGAACGGCTTGGGCATCAGGGCATTGTCGAGCCGCATGCGCACCGACGCCTGATATTGCGTGCCGGGCTTGACCACGCCTTTCTCGATGACGCGCCAGCCACTCACGTTGCGCACCAGCGCCATCGCCTCACGCAACGAACTGAAGCCGAGTTGCAGGCCGCTGTTGCTGCTGTTGCCGTTGTTGCTTGAGACGCGATACTGGCGCGTCAGCGGCTGGAACCACAGCCGCACACTCTGCGAGTTGGTGACGACCTTCTCGTCGAACCAGTACCAGCGCGAGCGGGTGAGTTCGAAGTCGGTCGTGAAGTAGAGGGAGATACCGCGATTGACCGCGTCTTCCAGGCTACTGTTGAGTTCGAACGCGAAGCGCGCGTCAAGCGTCCACCCACCCTCGGAGGATTCGAGCCGGGCTTCGCGCACCTGAATTTCGTTGTCGGCACGTGCGGGTCCCGCAAAGCCGAGCGTAACAACGCACAGCAGCGGCAGCAGGCAGGCCAGTAGCCGTTGGGAGAAAGTCACCGTTTCTGGAAGCGAGCGTAATAGAAGCCGTCATGGGCGCCGCCAGGGGTCATCAGCAATTGCCCGGGAGCGTCCAATCGTACCGCATCTGTGCGAACCCGTTCAAACCATTGCGCCTGCTGTTCGTTTTCCGATGGGAAGATCGAGCAGGTGACGTAGACCAGCTCGCCACCGATGGCCAGCGTTTCCCACAGCGACAGCAAGATGCGCTGCTGCTCGGCCACCAGCGCCGGGATGTCGTCGGCACGGCGCAACCAGCGAATGTCCGGATGCCGGCGCACGATACCCGCCGCCGAGCACGGCACGTCGGCCAGAATGCGGTCGAACGGGACGCCGTCCCAGCCACCACCCGACCACTTGGCCGGATTGCCCGCGTCGCCGATGCGCACGTCGGCCGACAACCCGAGGCGCTCCAGGTTTTCGTAAATGCGCGGCACGCGGGTGCGGTCCGACTCCAGCGCCGTGACCTGCACGTCGGCGAGTTCCAGCAGATGACCGGTCTTGCCGCCCGGCGCTGCGCACGCATCGAGCACTCGCATGCCGGCCTGCGGATTCTCACCGAGCACGAGCGGGGCAGCCAGTTGGGCCCCCGCGTCCTGAATCGACACCCAGCCTTCGGCAAAGCCCGGCAGCCGGTCCACCGGCACCGCTTGCGCGAGGCGCAGGGCGACCGGGCCAATCACTTCGGACGCCATACCGGCGAGCGACAGACTCTCCTGCATGGCCGCCACGCTCACGCGTCGCGTATTCACACGCAGGGTCATCGGGCCCCGGCTGTCGCCAGCGGTGAGCAACGTCTCCCATTGGTCGGGATACGCGTCGCGCACGGTGTTGATCCACCACGTGGGGTAGTTCCAACGGGCTTCGGGCTGTTTGGCGATCTGGGCCAGCAACGCCTCGCGCTCGCGCAGGAAGCGGCGCAGCACGGCATTGGCCAGCCCCTTCGCGGCAGCGGTGCGGCGTTGCGCGGCAATGGCTTCGACGGCCTGATCGACCACAGTAAATTCGGTGTACGCAGCGTCTTCCACAGGGTCTTGCAGCAGCGCGAGTGCGCACAGCAGGATGTCGCGCACTCGCGCCTGCATCGCGGGCTTGACCAGCACCGCCAGCAAGGCGCGGCTGCTGCCGAGACGGCGCACGGTGCGGTAAGCCAGATCCTGTGTGGCGGCGCGGGTGCCCGGGGCACACTGTGCGGTCGCCTGTGCGAGTGCCTGCGGCAACGCCATGCCCTTCTGGACAGATTCGAGGGTTTGCGCGGCACGTTGCAGCGCGTACGCCAGAGATTCGGTGGGCAGAGTGGCTTGCGGCATGGGCTTTCTACAAACAAATATGCCCGCGCGACGGCGGGCATATGGGGCTATCGGACGGCTGTCGGGCGACAGGATAGCAGACTGACAGCCAACGGACGGTGACCCGCAGGACACCGTCGGGCCATGCGCGGTCAGTCCTCACTCACGGGGTTCGCGATGGTTGGCGTTGGTTCTCGTACCGGTGCGCCCCGATCTGACGCTGATCTGACCCCGGGCTCAGACCGGATATTGTCCGGTGCGTGCCATCTCCATCAAGCGTGCAATACGCTCTTCAGTGGCCGGGTGCGTCGAGAACAGATTGGCGATCGCACCGCCCGAGAGCGGGTTCATGATCATCATCTGCGCCGTGGCCGGATGCTGCTCGGCGGCCTCGAACGGAATGCCCTGCGCAAAGCGATGAATCTTGTCGAGCGCCGCCGCCAATGCCTGCGGATCGCCCGAAATCTCGGCACCGCCACGGTCGGCCTCGAATTCACGCGCCCGCGAAATGGCCATCTGGATCAGGGAGGCGGCCAACGGCGCGAGAATCGCCACCGCAATGCTCGCAATCGGATTGCTCGGACGGCCATTCTGGTCGCGTCCACCGAAGAACATGGCGAAGTTGGCCAGCGCCGAGATCGCACCGGCCATGGTGGCCGAGATGGTCGAAATCAGAATATCGCGGTGCTTCACGTGGGCCAGTTCGTGCGCCATCACGCCGCGCAGTTCCCGGTCGGAGAGCACCCGCAGAATGCCCGTGGTCGCCGCCACGGCCGCATTTTCCGGATTGCGGCCGGTCGCGAACGCGTTGGGCGCATCTTCATTGATCAGATACACCTTCGGCATCGGCAACCCGGCGCGTTGCGACAACTCGCGCACCATGTTGTAGAACTGCGGTGCGCTGGTCTCGTCGACTTGCTGCGCGTTGTACATGCGCAGCACCATCTTGTCCGAGAACCAGTACGAAAAGAAATTCATCGCGAGCGCAACTGCCAGCGCGAGCATCATGCCCTGCTTGCCGCCGATCATGCCGCCCACCACCATGAACAACGCGGTGATGGCCGCCATCAGCAGGGTGGTCTTCATCCAATTGAACATGGTGTTCTCCTCTGCAAATCTGGGTGACCTGAGGATTGCACGCACTTCGCGTGTCCTCGGGCGTTAGATGAGGCAACTCATCGAAAATTCAATGTCCGCAAGCAAATTGCGCGCCATTTCCGTGCGGTTACCGCTGCTTGCCGACGCTTTCACCGATGTTTGCGGGTCGTTTATCGAATTTTGAAGAATAAAACCCGCAATTGACTTGCCGATGTCAGGCGTCGAGGTCAGGCATCGCTGCCCGGCACGGCGTCGAATGTGTCACCCGGCGCGATGGCAAACCCTGCGAGAAACTCGCGCACCGGAAGTCGCTTGCCGCCCGGCTTCTGGCATTCGGTCACGCTCAGCGCGCCTTCGCCGCAGGCGATGACCACGGCGTCAGCGCTCACTTCGAGCACGGTACCGGGCGCCGCACCGGCCTTGCCGTCGACGGCATTCGCACGCCAGAGCTTCACGGCCGTGCCGCGCAGGGTGCCCAGCGCACCGGGGAACGGATCGAACGCCCTCACTTGACGTGCCAGCGCTTGCGCCGGACGGCGCCAGTCGAGCGCCGCTTCCTGCTTGGCTATCTTCTCAGCATAGGTCACGCCGGCGTCGGGCTGAGGCTCGGCCGGCAATTTACCGTCACGCGCGAGTTGGCGCAGTGCGTCTACGATCAGCTTGCCGCCCAGCGCCGCCATGCGGTCGTGCAACGTGGCCGTGGTGTCCTCGGGGCCGATGGGTTCGGCTTCGCGCAAGATCATGGCGCCGGTGTCCAGACCCGCGTCCATCTGCATGATGGTGATGCCCGTCTCGGCATCGCCCGCTTCGATCGCGCGGTGAATGGGGGCTGCACCGCGCCAGCGTGGCAGCAACGACCCGTGAATGTTCAGGCAGCCGTAGCGCGGCAGATCGAGCACTTCCTGCGGCAGGATCAGGCCGTAAGCCGCCACCACCATCACGTCGGGCGCCAGCGCGCGCAGTTGGTCGATGGCAGCAATCGCCGCTTCCGGGTACTTGCCGTTACGGCGCAGCGACGGCGGCTGTGCGACCGGCATGCCGTGCGCTTCGGCGTAGCGTTTGACCGGGCTCGCTTGCAACTTCATACCTCGCCCTGCCGGTCGATCAGGTTGCGTGAGCACCAGCTCGACAGGAAAACCCGCCGCATCGATGGCGGCCAGCGCGGTTTGTGCAAATTCCGGCGTGCCGGCGAATACGATACGAAGCGTCATGACGAATGTTCTCCTGCCTACTGCTTGAGGACTTGGGGGGCGTGGGTTGGCGTAGCGCCGTGGCAGCGCTTTATTGACGCAATGGCGTCAGGGTAACGCCGGGCGCGACCAGCAGGCGGAAACGCTCATTGGTGTCGCCGGCCCGGCCGCCCTGCCAGATTTCGCGCCACCCGGCGGGGGCGTCGATCCGCGCGGCCGCCTTGTCGAGCACCAACAGTACCCGACACTCGGACGCCTGCGCCAGACTCGGCAGTTGCACCGGGCGGATAGCGACGAAGTAATCGAGCATCGCGCGCTCCGATTCCCCCACGTTGAACGAGCCGACACAGTTGCCGTTGAGTGTTCCACCCGCGTCGACGAACGTCGTCATCATCGCAACGAACGGCGTGCGGTAGCTGCGCGCCTCGTTGATCCACGGCAGCAACAGCGTCGAGAGCGTGCCCCACACGAACATCAATCCGGCGAAGCCGAACACGAGTGCGCCGAGCTGACGGCGGTAGACGATGGCCGCCACCCACAGGGCGGCGATGATCACCGCGCCCAGCACCAGCCCGGGCGAGAACGGCAGCACGTAGTCGAGCGGCAGCCATTTGCCGATCGGGCCTGCGGCCACATGACCGTGGCCGCCGAGTTGCAGCCCCCAGCGCACCCAGAGGAACACGCCCAGCACGCTCATCAATACCAGCGCGACGATCGACCACGTCCTTTCGAGCCAGTTCGGCAAGCGCACACCCGCTCCGAGCACGCCGAGCGCCGGGAAGATCGACAGCATGTAGATGTCGCGAATGGCCGACGACGTCACGAGCGTGAGCACGAACAGCACGACATACAGCCACAGCATGGCCAGTTCGGGGCGCTCGGTGACGAAGCGGCGCAGGCCGCCACGTCCAGCGCCGCGGCTTTCAGCACCGCTTCCAACGCTGCCTTCATTACAGCCACGCAGTTGCGCAACCAGCGCCCCCACGGCGAGCCAGCCTGCCGGGAAGGTCAATGCCAGCAGGCTCCGGAAGTCGCTCCAATACGACTTGCGCTCGCCACCCAGATGGACGAAGCCGAAGAAGCGGCCGAAGTTGTTGTCCCAGAACCATTCGATGAAGAGCGGCTCGGAGGCACGCCAGAACAGCGCCGGCCAGATGACCACCCAAGGTAGCGCCGCCAGCACGGCCCAACCGAGCGCAGCGGCATAACGACGCGTGCGGTAGGCCGGCAACGCGAACGCAGCCAACGCGGTGAGGCCGAGCACGCCGGGCACCAACAGGCCTTTACTGAGGAAGGCGATGCCCGCGCCGGTGCCGAGCAGCAGGCCCCAACGCCACGACGAGGCCGTCGGTCTGGCCAAACGTGCGAGCGCGAACAGTGCCAGTGCAGCACCGGCCATTTGCGGCACGTCGGCGGTGAGCTTGTGGATGTTTTCGATGGCCCCGAAGCTGCCCACCATCAGCATGGGTGCGAGCCAGTTGAATTGGTTGGCAGTGCCGGTATTGGATGTCGACATCGGCGCGTGCAAACGCTGCGCGAGTCGGGCCACGCAGAACACGGCAATCAGAAGCCACGCCAACACGGCCAGTTGGGCGCCTTGAAACACAGGTAGCACGGCAGACGTGAGGCGCGCGAAGATCGCACCGGTCCAATACATGACGGGGGGCTTTTCGACAAACGGATCGGCGCCCACACGCGGCACGATCAGATCGTGGCCACGGAAGAAGTTGAGCACCATGCCAACCGAATACGGCTCGTCGGCCTTCCAGGGATCACGGTCGAACAATCCTGCAAGCAGGAAAGCGAAGAGGAGTGCGGCGCTCAGCCAATAGATCTTGCGGCGACGGGACGATGTTGAAATCGATGAGGCCGACGATGCCGACGAAGCCGCCGACGAAGCATTAACGATGGACATCCGGGAAAACCGATCGGGTTGGGCCCGACGGTAAACGTCCCGTTGACGTCCCGTCGCAGCAGGGTTTCGCGCCAAGGCTGGCGCAAAAATTCGCTGCAAGTATAGATGACTTTACTGCGTGCGCCATCTCAGGCGGCGAGCGTCTGACGGGGTGAAATCCCCTTCAGACGCCAATATCCCGCTGGGTGCTGCCTGGCACTCGCTTGGTGCTCGGCGGGCGTTCGCTTGATGCGGTTGGATGCGGCTTGAAGCCAATTACGCGCGCTCGACCTGCTTTTTCATCTTCTGCTTGATGCGGTTGCGCTTGAGCGGCGAGAGGTATTCGACGAACACCCGGCCCTTGAGGTGATCCATCTCGTGCTGAATGCACACGGCAAGCAGGCCATCGGCATCGAGCTCGAACTTCTCGCCTTTCTCGTCGAGGGCGCGCACGCGAACGCGGTCGGCACGCTCGACTTCGTCATAGATGCCGGGCACCGACAGGCAGCCCTCTTCGTAGACTTTCTGCTCGTCGCTGCGCCACACGATCTGCGGGTTGATGAACACCCGCAACTCGTCACGCGTTTCGGACAGATCCATCACGATGACTTGCTCGTGCACGTCGATCTGCGTGGCCGCGAGACCGATGCCGGGGGCGTCATACATGGTCTCGGCCATGTCTTTGACGAGTTGACGGATGCGGTCGTCCACTTCGGCCACAGGTTTGGCCACTTTGTGCAGACGCGGATCGGGGTATTGAAGAATATTCAGGAGTGCCATGGTGAAAACGGGATATCGCCGCATTGCCATCGGGGTTCACGCCAACTCACAATCGAGCGATGGCGAAAACACGTCGCGACGTACGCGCCGCAGGCTTCGCCAGCCTTGGCCCCCCGGTCAATGCTTACCGGATGATGAAAAATTTTAGCACAGCGCCCCTCTCGCCGCTGGCGGGCGGCGCCGCACTTCCCGTGTCAGACGGGCCTCGGCGCGAAATTGCGGCCACTGACGCCTCCGTCAACGCGAACGAGGCGGGAGGTGCCGCCATCGACGCTTCACAGATCGGGGCCGGCACGGAAGATATCAAGGCATGGCTGCGGCTCTGCGCCACGCCACAGGTGCCGCCCGCTGCCGTGCGGCGTCTGCTGGCGGCGTTCGGGCTGCCTGATGCGATCTTTCGTGCGACACCCGATGAGCTCGCCCGCGTGGTGCCACACGAGATCACGGTGCGGCTGCAGGCACGCCCCTCTGCGGTGCTGCGCGAGCTGATCGACCGCACCCTCGACTGGGCCGCGCGGCCGGGCTGCACCGTGCTGACGCTGGCCGAGGCGGACTATCCGCGCGCGTTGTTCGACCTTGGCGATGCCCCGCCCATGCTCTATTGCTGCGGTGACGCCACGCTGGCGAACCGCGCCGGGTCAGCGGCAGTGGCCATTGTCGGCAGCCGCCTTGCCTCGCCGCAGGGCCGGGAGAACGCGAGACGCTTCGCGCGGGAGTTGGGTGAGGCGGGCGTCACCATCATTTCCGGGCTCGCGGCGGGCATCGACGCGGCAGCCCATGAAGGCGCACTGGACACGCCCGGCGGGACCTGCGCGGTCATCGGCACCGGACCGGACAGCGTCTACCCCGCTCGCAACCGGGCGCTGGCCGAACGTATTGGCGGTTCTAGCGCCAACGGCCTCGTTATCTCGCCGTTTCCTGTCGGCACGCCACCCCGGCCCGCGCATTTCCCGCAACGCAACCGGCTGATCGCGGCACTTGCCCGGTGCACGCTGGTCGTCGAAGCCGCAACGAAGTCGGGATCGCTCATCACGGCGCGTCTGGCGGGCGAGCTGGGGCGCGACGTCCTCGCCGTGCCCGGTTCGATCCATGCACAGCAAAGCGCGGGTTGCCACGCGCTGATTCGCGACGGCGCCACACTCGTCACCTCGCCGGACGACGTGCTTGAGGCGCTTGGCCTGCCGGGGAACACGGCAGCCTCGCCGCCGGTCTATGGCCGGAGGGTTCCGCCGACAACCACAACGGCCAAGCCCATTCCAGCGACACCCCGGACGCCTGCACGACCGAACAGACCGAATAGATCGAATAGATCGACCGAGTCGACCGGATCGCCCCGACGGCCCCAACAGGCAGGCCCCGCCATACGCCGACCCACCGGACTAGCCCCGCCTGCCGCAGCGATTCTCGAAGCGCTGGGTTATGATCCGTCGAGCGCCGACACGCTTTGTGCGCGCACCGGGCTGAACATCGTCACGGTCCTCCAGCAACTGAGCGTGCTCGAACTCGACGGCTGGATTGCACGCGCGCCGGGCGCCTGTTTTGTCCGTCTGACGCCGCAGGCACCCGCGTGACGATGTCGAGCCGACCGACTCGACCGGCCGGCGCGACCACCCCCAAAAACCCAGATACCCCCGACACCCCGATACCATGCCTGTTCTCGACCCTGTCGCCGATCGTTCCGCGCTTGCCACGGCACTGGCCGACGGCCAGACGCGTCTGGTGGCCTGCCTGTGTGCGGCGTGGTGCGGCACCTGTCGCGAGTACCGCGAGGCGTTGGAACAACTGGCGGCCAGCCATCCGCAACTGTGTTTCGTCTGGGTGGATATCGAGACGCACGCCGACTGGCTGGACGACCACGACATCGAGAATTTTCCGACCCTGCTCGTGCAGGACGCCCACCAAACCGGTGAAGAGGCACGGTTTTTCGGGCCCCTGCTGCCTGCGATCGGCATTCTCGAGCGCATGCTCGACGCCGGTGTGCTGGGCGACACCCGTGTGGCAGCACCCGCGCTGCGTGCCCACCTGCTCGGCTGACGCCCCGGTGCCCCGCTCCGGGTACCTGCGACCTTGCCGCCGGCCTGCGACGCGCTTATGATGTGCCGCTTTCGGGGCCGCCTTGTGCCCGATCCGACGGCAACGCCGGATTCGCTATATGTTATAAAGCCAACGAATGTCGCTTGGCGACACCCCCTCTACATTACCTAACGTCATGTCAAAAGCTCTGATCATTGCCGAGAAACCGTCCGTCGCGAATGACATCGCGCGGGCGCTGGGCGGCTTTACCAAGCATGACGAGTACTTCGAGAACGACGATTACGTCATCTCGTCGGCGGTTGGCCACCTCGTCGAAATCGGCGCGCCGGAAGACTATGAAGTCAAACGCGGCAAGTGGAGCTTCGCCAACCTTCCCGTGATTCCCCCCCACTTTGACCTCAAGCCGATCGCCAAGAGCGAGTCGCGCCTGAAGGTGCTCACCAAGCTGATCAAGCGCAAGGACATCGACCTGCTGATCAACGCCTGTGACGCGGGGCGCGAAGGGGAACTGATTTTTCGTCTGATTGCCCAGCACGCGAAGGCGAAGCAGCCGGTAAAGCGTCTGTGGCTGCAATCGATGACGCCGCAGTCGATTCGCGATGGCTTCAAGCGCCTGCGTACCGACGAAGACATGCTGCCGCTGGCGGATGCCGCCCGCAGCCGTGCCGAAGCCGACTGGCTCGTGGGTATCAATGGCACGCGTGCCATGACCGCCTTCAACAGCAAGGGCGGCGGCTTCTTCCTGACGACCGTGGGCCGCGTGCAGACGCCGACGCTCTCGATCGTGGTCGAGCGGGAAGAAAAGATTCGCAAGTTCGTCTCGCGCGACTATTGGGAAGTGCGGGCCGAGTTCGTCTGTGCGGCCGGGTTCTACGAAGGCCGCTGGTTCGATCCGAAGTTCAAGCGCAACGAGTTCGATCCCGAGCAGCGCGACTCGCGTCTGTGGAGTGTGGCGGCGGCCGAATCGGTCGTGGCGGCCACGCGCGGCAAGCATGGCACGGTGACGGAAGAGTCGAAGCCGACCACGCAGCTCTCGCCGCTGTTGTTCGACCTGACGAGCTTGCAGCGTGAGGCCAACGGCCGGTTCGGCTTCTCGGCCAAGAACACGCTCGGTCTGGCGCAGGCGCTGTATGAAAAGCACAAGGTGCTGACGTACCCGCGTACCGACGCGCGCGCCCTCCCTGAAGACTATCTGGACACCGTCAAAGAGACGATGGCCGTGCTCAAGGAGAGCAACAACTATCACCAGTTCGCCAATCAGGTGTTGGCCAAGGACTGGGTCAAGCCGAACAAGCGGATCTTCGATAACAGCAAGATCAGCGATCACTTTGCCATCATCCCGACGCTGCAAGCGCCGAAGAACCTGTCCGAGCCGGAGCAGAAGCTGTACGACCTCGTGGTCAAGCGCTTCCTGGCGGTGTTCTTCCCCGCCGCCGAGTATCAGGTGACGACGCGGATCACGGAAGTGGTCGGCCATCACTTCAAGACTGAAGGCAAGGTGCTCACGCAAGCCGGCTGGCTCGCCATCTACGGCAAAGAATCCGCCGGTGAAGGCAAGGACGGCAAGGAAGACGCCCCGACCCTTGTGCCGATCGCGAAGGACGAGAAGGTCGGTGTCGACAAGGTCGAATCCGTTGGCTTGCAAACTAAGCCGCCGGCGCGCTACAGCGAAGCCACGTTGCTCTCGGCGATGGAAGGCGCTGGCAAGCTCGTCGAAGACGGCGAACTGCGCGAGGCCATGGCTGGCAAGGGGCTCGGCACACCAGCCACGCGTGCGGCCATCATCGAAGGCTTGCTCGGCGAAAAGTATCTGATCCGCGAAGGCCGTGAGTTGCATCCGACGGCCAAGGCGTTCCAACTGACGACGCTCCTGCGCGGGCTCGGCGTGGACGAACTGACGCTGCCCGAACTCACCGGCGAATGGGAAGCCAAGCTCTCGCAGATCGAGCGCGGCGGCCTGAAGCGTGACGAGTTCATGCAGGAAATCGCGCAGATGACGCAGACCATCGTCAAGCGCGCGAAGGAATACGATTCGGACACGATTCCCGGCGACTACGCGACGCTCAGCACGCCCTGCCCGCATTGCGGCGGCGTGGTCAAAGAGAACTACCGTCGTTTCGCCTGTTCGAATTGCAGCTTCTCGATCTCGAAGATCCCGGGCGGACGTCAGTTCGAAATTCCGGAAGTCGAAGAGCTGCTCAAGAACAAGACGATCGGGCCGCTGTCGGGTTTCCGCAGCAAGATGGGCCGTCCGTTCTCGGCCATTCTCAAGCTCTCGCCCGACGACGAAATGGGCTACAAGCTGGAGTTCGATTTCGGTCAGGACAACGGCGACGAAGACGGGGAAGCCCCGGACTTCACTGGTCAAGAGCCGGTCGGCAAGTGCCCGAAGTGCGGCGGTCGCGTCTTCGAGCACGGCATGCGTTATGTGTGTGAAAACGCCGTGGCCAACCCGAAGTCGTGCGACTTCACGTCGGGCAAGGTGATCTTGCAGCAGGAAATCTCGCGCGAGCAGATTCACAAGCTGCTGACCGAAGGCAAAACCGACCTGCTGACGAACTTCAAGTCGTCGCGCACGGGCCGCAACTTCAAGGCGTATCTGGCCCAGCAGAAGGACGGCAAGATCGGCTTTGAATTCGAGGCCAAGGCGCCGAAGAAGACGGCCGCCAAGGCGGCGGATGCCGAAGGCGATGAGGGTGGTGACGAGAAAGCGGCCGCACCGGCACGCAAGACCGCCGCTGCCAAGGCCCCGGCGAAGAAGGTTGCTGCCAAGAAGGCCCCGGCAAAGAAGGCGGCGGCGAAAACGGCAGCCAAGCCGACCAAGGCCGCGGCTGGCGATGCCTTTGACGACGACGATGCGCCGTTCTGATCGACTGTCTGTCGCGTATTGACTGTCACGGTCAATGAAAAACGGCCACTTCCTCACGGGAGTGGCCGTTTTGCTTTTGGGGCGCGGTAGCGCTCGCTCAGACTGTCATACCGGAATTTCGGCGTTCGGCGTGGTCGGCGACGGCAGCTTGGGCGGCACCCAGCGCTCGGCGGCCGAGATGCCCTCGTTCTGACGGAAGTACTCGACCGTCAGGTCGATGAAGCCACGCGTCTTGGCCGACAGATACTTGCGGCTCGGGTAGACGAGCGAGACATCGATCGGCGTTTGCGTAAAGTTGCGCAGCAGCGCGACGAGATCGCCGTCGCGGACATCGTTACCCACCAGATACGACGGCAGGAACGCAATGCCGTGCCCGAGCAGCACCGACTGACGCAACAGCGCCGTGTTGTTGCAGATGAACTTGTTCTGCACACGCACGCGCACTTCGCCTTCCGGGCCCGAAAACACGCGGTCATCGCTCCAGAAGTCGTTGGGCAGCCCCAGCACGCCGTGCTCGCTCAGTTCCTGCGGCGTCACCGGCTCACCGTGCTCGGCAATGTAGGCCGGCGAAGCGCACAGCATCACGCGCGTCTCGGCGAGCACCCGCGAGATCAGGCTTTCGCTGTTGATCATGCGGGTCAGCAGAATGCCGCAGTCGTAGCCTTCTTCGACCAGATCGATCGCACGATCGGTGAGCGTGAGGTCAACCACGACCTTCGGGTGCATTTCCTGATACTTCTTGATGAGCGGCGCGAGGTTGCGCAAACCGAACGACACGGGGGCAACGACCTTCAGGGTGCCCTTCGGATCGCGTGAAGCGCTTGAGATCAGGGCATCGGCCTCGTCGACTTCGTCGATGATCTGCCGGCAGCGCTCGAGATACACTTGCCCGGCACCGGTGAGCGAGAGACTGCGCGTGGTGCGGTTGAGCAGGCGAACGCCGAGATGCGACTCCAGTTCTGCGACGTGACGTGTGACCACGGCGGCGGACAGATCCATCTGAGCGGCCGTACGGGCAAAACTCCCGTTATCGGCCACCTTGACGAAAACGCGCATCGATTGCAGACGGTCCATGTTGTTTCCAATCGTGATGTGCCGCGTCGTTCCGGCGAAGATGCGTTGCGCACCTGCGAGCATGGGGGCGAACCTGCCGCTACCCACAACCGTTTCCGATGGGTAGTTGCGGGTCGTCGGGGCACCGGTCGGCCCGCCGCCCCGGAACCTTCCGGGGTGGGCCGCGTACGTGCCGCCAGGGCCGTCGACGCGGCGGGGGACTTCGATAAGGCGCTAGCTTACCGTAGGCAGCCGAAATTTGCCCGACGTGGCAATGATTCCGGTGCAGTTCTGCCATGCGGCGCGTGCATGCGTGAGCATGACAGGCGCGCCCGGCATCGCGCATTTGCCCCGCATCCGACCCCGTTTTGCCCTGTAAAAGCGCTGAATGCGACCAAATGTCGCAACTTCAGGGCTTGAGCGCACGGTTTGACGCAGGTCACGGCTCGACCGGCATCGCGTGGCTAGAGTGGGGCATCACTCTCGTTTCAGGCTTCGTCATGCAACCCCACCCCACCCTGTCGACGCCACGCGCCGAGGACGCCCCTGCCCCCGCCACCGAACGCAAATGTCAGGGGACGTGTCCCTCCTGCGCTTCGCGTGGCTCGGACGCTTCTTCGAACATCGCACCGGCCACCTCCGCTATCATTGCGCCGCCCCCATCGAAGACGCCCCCGCTGCGCGTCGACGCCCGCCTGCTCGGCCGCTACGACGTCAACGGGCCGCGTTACACCTCGTACCCGAGCGCACTGCAATTCCACGACGACTTCGGTACGAGCGATTACGCCCGTGCGGCGGCGCAGTCCAAGCGCTCCGGCAAACCGCTTTCGCTCTACGTGCACGTGCCGTTCTGCGACACCGTGTGTTTTTACTGCGCCTGCACCAAGATCGTCACCGGCAACCGCTCGCATGCCGACGCCTATGTGGCACGCCTGCACACTGAGATTGCCCGTCAGGCATCGCTGCTCGGCGCGGGGCGTACGCTCGCGCAGATGCACTGGGGCGGCGGCACCCCCACGTTTCTCTCGCTGGAACAGATTGCGTCGCTGGTCGATACCATCCGCCGTCAGTTCGTGATGGCCCCGGACGACACTGCGGAATACTCCATCGAAATCGACCCGCGCAGCGCCGGGCCAGCATCGATTCGCGCGTTGCGCGCCCTCGGCTTCAACCGTCTGTCGATTGGCGTGCAGGACTTCGATCCGCGCGTGCAGCAGGCCATTCATCGCGTGCAGCCGCGCGCCTTGGTCGAAGCCACGCTCGATGCCGCGCGCGATTGCGGGATTCGTTCGGTCAATTTCGATCTGATTTACGGGTTGCCGCATCAAACGCCAGCGTCGTTCTCGAAGACGCTTGATGCGGTCATCGAGATGGCCCCTGAACGGCTGTCGGTATTCAGCTACGCGCATCTGCCGCAGCAGTTCAAGATGCAGCGCTGTCTGCCGGACAACCTGCCGGCCGGTCCGGAAAAAGTGGCGTTGTTACAGACGATCATCGCGCGGCTGACCGCAGCGGGTTACGTCTACATCGGCATGGATCACTTCGCACGCCCCGACGACGAACTCGCCCGCGCACAGGCGGCGGGCACGTTGCATCGGAATTTTCAGGGCTACAGCACGCGCGCCGATTGCGATCTGATCGGTGTGGGCATGTCGTCCATCGGCCGTGTAGGCGACAGCTACGCGCAGAACGCCAAGACCCTCAAGACGTACTACGAGGCCATCGATGCGGGGGGATTGGCCATTACGCGAGGTGTGCGGCTCACTGACGACGACCGGCTGCGGCGCGATGTGATCTCGCGCCTGATGTGCCATATGTCGCTGAACTTCGAGGTGATCGAGCAGGCGCACGACATCGACTTCGTGGCGTACTTCGCTGCGGAGCTGGGTGAGTTGGCCGACCTCGCCGAAGACGGTCTGGTCGCCATCGATGCGCGCGGCTTGCGCGTGCTACCGGCCGGGCGGTTACTCGTGCGCGTCATCGCACAGGTTTTCGACAGCTATCGGCGCAGTGCGGCGAATTCGCGGTGCGCAAAGGTGATGTGAGGCGATGCTAGCAGCAGCGCCCGCCGCTCTTGCCGCCGTAGCGTGCTTCCTGACGTTCGCGGAAGAACGCCTCGTAGTCCATGACCGGCTTGTCCGGATGGGTGGCCTGCATGTGCGCCACGTAGGTCCCGTAATCGGGCAGCCCGACCATCAGGCGCAGACTCTGCCCGAGATAACGTCCCATCTTGCCGACATCTTCAAACATGGCGACTCCTGCTCATTTGGGTAATCCCGCCGGTAGTTCCGTCACTAATTCCGTCTCTAATTCCGTCACTAATTCCGTCAGCCATCTCAGCAGCGATCCCGAGGCGAACCCGTAGTCCGCCATCGGGATCTGCACTGCGTCAGACTCGCTGGCCGGACGGCATCGGTTCGAACGGCGTCTCGCTGGCTGTCGGCTTGTTGGCGCGACGGGCGAGCACGATGGTGCGCAAGCCGAACAGCACCACAGCCACCACCACGAACATGAACACACCGGCAAGCGTGGCGTCCACGTAATCGTTGAACACGATCTGCTGCATCTGCGCGACCGACTTGGCCGGGGCAAGCAGCTTGCCGTCGGCAAGTGCTGCCTGATACTTGGCCGCGTGCGCCAGGAAGCCGACCTTCGGATCCGGATCGAACATCTTCTGCCAGCCGGCGGTCAGCGTGCAGGCGAGCAACCAGACCGTAGGCAGAATCGTCACCCAGGCGAAGCGCTCACGCTTGAGCTTGAACAGCACGCAGGTGGCCAGCATCAGCGCAATCGCGGCCAGCATCTGGTTCGAGATACCGAACAGCGGCCACAGCGTATTGATGCCGCCCAGCGGATCGACCACGCCCTGATACAGGAAGTACCCCCACGCCGCCACGCACAGGGCCGTGGCGATCAGGTTAGCGGGCAGCGACTCGGTGCGCTTGAGCGCGGGCACGAAGGTGCCGAGCAAGTCTTGCAGCATGAAGCGGCCGGCGCGCGTGCCTGCATCGACAGCCGTCAGGATGAACAGCGCTTCGAACAGAATCGCGAAGTGATACCAGAAGGCCATCATCGCTTCGCCGCCCACCACCTGATGCAGGATGTGCGCCATGCCGACGGCCAGCGTCGGTGCGCCGCCTGCACGCGAGATGATGGTGTTCTCGCCCACGGCCTTGGCGGTCGCGGTGAGCACGTCCGGCGTGATCGAGAAGCCCCAGCCCGAGACGACTTGCGCCACGGCTTCCGGCGTCGTGCCGATCACAGCGGCCGGGCTGTTCATCGCGAAGTACACGCCCGGGTCGATCACCGACGCGGCGACCAGCGCCATGATGGCGACGAACGATTCCATCAGCATGCCGCCGTAGCCGATCAGGCGCGCATTGACTTCGTTATCGAGCAGCTTCGGCGTGGTGCCCGAAGAGATCAGTGCATGGAAACCCGAGACGGCGCCGCACGCAATCGTGATGAAGAGAAACGGGAACAGCTTGCCCGACCAGACCGGGCCGCTGCCGTCGACGAACTTCGTGAGCGCCGGCATTTTCAGCTCGGGCGCGACCACCAGAATGCCGATGGCGAGCGCGAGAATCGTGCCGATCTTCAGGAACGTCGAGAGGTAATCGCGTGGGGCAAGCAGCAGCCACACCGGCAACACCGAGGCGACGAAACCGTAGCCGATGAGCATCCACGTGAGTTGCTTGCCGTCGAACGTGAACAGCGGCGCGAGCGTAGCGCTGTCATGCACGCTCTGGCCGAAGTAGATCGCGGCCATCAGCCCGATGAAGCCGATGATCGACACTTCGCCGATACGGCCCGGGCGAATGAAGCGCGTGTAGACGCCCATGAATAGTGCGATCGGAATCGTGAGACCGACCGTGAACGTGCCCCAGGGCGAACCGGCGAGCGCCTTGACCACGATCAGCGCGAGCACCGCAAGAATGATGATCATGATGAGGAACGCGCCGAAGAGCGCGATCACGCCCGGGATCATGCCGAGTTCCGACTTCACGAGATCGCCGAGCGAGCGGCCGTCGCGACGCGTGGAGATGAACAGGACCATGAAGTCCTGCACGGCGCCTGCAAAAACCACGCCGGCGAGAATCCACAACATGCCCGGCAGATACCCCATCTGCGCGGCGAGCACGGGACCGACCAGCGGACCCGCACCGGCAATCGCGGCAAAGTGGTGACCGAACAGCACGTACTTGTTGGTCGGCACGTAGTCGAGGCCGTCGTTATGGCGCCATGCCGGCGTCATGCGCGAGCCGTCGAGTTGCGCGACGCGTGTGGCGATGAACTTGCTGTAGAAGCGGTAAGCGATCAGATAAACGCAGATGGCTGCGATCACGATCCAGAGTGCGCTGATGGTTTCGCCGCGCGATAGGGCGACCGTGCCGAGCGCGCACGCGCCGACGACGGCCACCGCTGCCCAGGGCAGTTGTTGCCAGATTCGATTCATTGTCTCTCCTCGGAACTGCCTCCTTAGGGCAGCGACCCGGGACTGTGCCGTGTCGGCGCGGTCCCGCCTTTGTTTTTTGACATCGTGTCGATGTCGCGAAGCGTGGCGCAAGGCATGGCCCTCTTGAAGCGAGGGTCTGATAGCAACCAGGGCACGATTCGCCGTGTAGTATTGGCGTTTGCCTGACGTGCCACAAGCGCGAAACTACGCAGGCACACTACGTGATAATACGTAGCGAATGCCGCTAAAAAGCGGCCTTGCAGGCTCCTGAACGTCATGAATCTCCGACAGAAATTTTTCGTGCTGGCACTGCTGCCGGCTGCCCTCGCGATGGTCGCCATCGCCCTCGCCGTGCGCTATCAGGGCAATGAATTGGCACGTGCGCAGCACGAGGCAGTGCAGACCGCATCGCTCGCCAACAAGCGCGCCGAGCTGCTGCATTACGTCGGGCTGGCGCGCAACGCCATCGAGCCGTTCTACAACGGCCCGGACACGCCGGCGGCGCGCGCGGAGGCACTCGCCACGCTTGCCCGCATGGAGTTCGGCAAAGACGGTTACTTCTTCGTCTACGATCTCGAGGGCAACAGCCTGATGCACCCGCGTCAGCCCGAGCTGGTCGGTCACAACCTGTGGTCGCTCAAGGACCCGGAAGGTGCGCCGACGATTCAACGGTTGATCGCAGCGGCACGCGCTGGCGGAGGTTATGTGCAGTACCCGTGGGAGAAGCCGTCGCTGGGGCAGACGGCGCCCAAGCTGAGCTACGTGATCGCGCTGCCGCGCTGGCGCTGGATGATCGGCACCGGCATTTATCTCGACGATGTGGAGGCCACGCTGCGTCAGTCCGACGAACGCGCCCAAAGCAACATCGACCGCACGCTGATCTGGATCACGATGATTGCGTCGACGTGTCTGGCGATCGTCGGGCTCTGCGGTCTGGTCGTGAACATTACCGAGTTGAAGACGGCCGACGCCAAGTTGCGCCAACTGGCACGGCAGGTCGTGGAATCGCAGGAAGTCGAGCGCTCGCGTATTTCACGGGAGTTGCACGACGGCATCAGCCAGTTGCTCGTCTCGGTCAAGCTGCTGCTCGAATCGGCATCGATGCGTCTGCCGGGTTCTCCTGCCGCGGCAAGCACGACGCTTGGTGTGGCGATTGAGCGACTGAACGGCACGCTCGGCGAAGTGCGGCGCATTTCACAGGCGCTGCGTCCCGCGATGCTCGACGATCTCGGCGTGGCCGCCGCTATCGACCAACTTGCACGCGAGTTCGGCTCGCATGCGGGCCTGCCGGTCGAGATGCATGTCGAGGGCGAGGCCCCGGCGCTGGACGACAACATCAAGACCATGCTCTTCCGCATCGCACAGGAAGCGCTCACCAATATCGAACGGCATGCGAACGCGTCGCGCGTGTCGATATTGCTGGTGTTCAAAGCGGAAGGTATTCACCTGTCGATTGCCGACGACGGCCGCGGTTTCGACGTCACCGACGTGCACCACGACCCGCGTCACGGCATCGGCTTGCGCAATATGCGCGAGCGGCTCGATGCCGTCGGCGGTGCGCTCGGCATTCAATCGTGGCCCGGCCTCACCACCATCAGTGCGTGGGTACCGCTCACGCCCGCTGCCGCCAAAGCGGCGCTCAACGCTTCACGCCAATGACTCAAGTTCACCCTATCCGTTTGCTGCTGATCGACGATCATCCCCTCGTGCGTGACGGCTTGCGCGCGCGCTTCGATGCAGCGCCCAATCTGCAAGTTGTCGGTGAAGCCGGCAATGCAGCGGAAGCGCTGGCGCGGGCCAAGACGGCGTCGCCCGATCTGGCGCTGATGGACATCAGCATGCGCGGCACCAACGGCATTGAATTAACGGCGCAGTTTCGCGAACAGTTTCCGCACATCGCCGTGTTGATTCTGTCGATGCACGACAACGCCGAGTATGTTCGTCAGGCGGTGCGTGCTGGTGCGCGTGGTTATGTGCTCAAGGACGCACCGGCGCATGAAATCGTGACCGCTATCGAGCGTGTGGCGAAAGGCGAGGCGTATTACAGCGCAGCGATCGCAGCACGCGTCGTGCAGGCATCGACCTCGCATGGGCCCATCGACTCGCTCACGCCACGCGAGCGCGAAATTCTGACGCTCATCGCACGCGGACTGGCTAACAAACAGATCGCTACGGAAATGGACCTGTCAGTGCGCACCGTCGAAACCCATCGACTCAACATCAAACGCAAGCTCGGTATCGAAGGGCAAGCGGAGTTGATCAAGTTCGCGGTGGAGAATCGGCTGTAAGGACGAGAGCCGTCGTCGTACTCTTCAGTGCAGAAATGGGTTGTGTACCTCCACACCGGTATCCGTGAAATCCTTGACGTTGCGTGTGACGACAACCAACCGATGAACCAACGCCGTCGCAGCGATCAGCTTGTCGATGGCGTGCTCCTGTCGAGGCACGCGCAAACGCGCCCATTCGTAGCAGATGGTCTGATCGATCGAGAGGATCCGTTCGGCGTGGTCGCACTTTACGGATTCGATCCAATTCTCCAGTAGTACCGCTTGAGCAGTATCGTTTCGATGGCGAAGCACACGGGCGCCTCTGTGCAATTCGCCCAATGTGATCACCGACAGGAACCTCGGAATCTTGTGGCGAATTGCGTGACGAATAAAACGCTGGACGCCAGCGTCCCCTTGGCTGGCTTTCCGGCATTCGCTGATAACGTTGGTATCCAGCAGATACATCATTCCTCTCCGCTACTTCAATTCACGCGCTCGAAATCGCTGTCGAGCCCGACGTTCGGAAAATTCAGAATAGCGTCCTCTAGCGACCGGAATCCCGGTCGGCGCGCGACGTTATCCAGAATCGACCACACTTCTTCCTTGGGTGTTCTGCCATGCAAGGCGGCACGCGACCTGATCGACCGCATGAGCGGCTCATCGATGCCATCGATCACCATCGTGTGCATGGGCATTTTTCCCTTCATGGAAGACTTTCTGACAGACGTTTTCTTTGACATGCGCATTTCCTTTTCTTCGTAAAAGATCATCGTGATCCGTTGCAGACCACGGAGGAAATGCTATCACCGCAAACACGCCAGAAGTCGCTGAAAACCGCGTCTGGCAAGCCTTTCGGACAGTTCACAAAGCAATAAAAAATCCCGCCGAAGTTTCCCTCGACGGGATAGTTTGTCAGCACAGCGGCGTGTGCGGTGAGACGCGTCAATCGTCAGGCAACCATCTCCCTCGTTCGACAGCCTCTGCCACTAACGCCTGATGACTCACGCCTTCAACCGGCGCTCGATATCTGCCTTCGTATCGAGCAGCGCTTGCGGCAGGTTGTGCTTGAGCGTCTCGAACAGCTCAGCATGCAGCTTCAACTCTTCGTGCCACGCGGCCGGATCCATCGACGTCACGTCGTTGAACTGCGCCGGCGTGAACGACACACCGTCCCAGTTCAGATCTTCGTAGCGCGGCGTGATGCCGAACGCGTTTTCCACGCCCTGCGCCGTCCCATCGATACGACCCAGCATCCATGCCAGCACGCGCATGTTCTCGCCGAAACCCGGCCACACGAACTTGCCATCGGCACCCTTGCGGAACCAGTTCACGCAGTAGATCTTCGGCAGCGTGGCGCCCGTCTTGTCGAGATGCGCGCCCGTGTCGAGCCAGTGCTGGAAGTAGTCGCTCATGTTGTAGCCGCAGAACGGCAGCATCGCGAACGGATCGCGGCGCACCACCCCCTGCTGACCGGCCGCCGCAGCGGTGGTCTCCGAGCCCATGGTCGCCGCCATGTACACGCCTTCCGTCCAGTCGCGCGCTTCGGTCACGAGCGGCACGGTGGTCGAGCGGCGGCCGCCGAAGATGAACGCGTCGATGGCCACGCCTGCCGGGTTTTCCCAGTCGGCGTCGATCGACGGACATTGCGATGCGGGTGCCGTGAAACGCGAATTCGGATGCGCCGCCTTGCGGCCCGATTCCTTCGCGCTCTCCGGCGTCCAATCCTTGCCCTGCCAGTCGATCAGATGCGCCGGCGGCGTATCCGTCAGGCCTTCCCACCACACATCGCCGTCATCGGTCAGCGCAACGTTGGTGAAGATCACGTTCTCGCCAAGCGTTGCGAGCGCGTTCGGGTTGGTCTTCTGGCTCGTGCCCGGTGCCACGCCGAAGAAACCGGCTTCGGGGTTGATCGCGTACAGGCGACCGTCCTTGCCGGGCTTGATCCACGCGATATCGTCGCCGATGGTCTCGACCTTCCAGCCCTCAAAACCCTTCGGCGGAATCAGCATCGCGAAGTTGGTCTTGCCGCAGGCCGACGGGAACGCGGCAGCGACGTGGTACTTCTTGCCCTGCGGCGAAGTCACGCCGAGGATCAGCATGTGTTCGGCCAGCCAGCCCTCATCGCGGCCCATCTTCGACGCGATGCGCAGCGCAAAGCACTTCTTGCCCAGCAGCGCGTTGCCGCCGTAGCCCGAGCCGTAGCTCCAGATCTCGCGCGTTTCGGGGAAGTGAACGATGTACTTGGTGTTGTTGCACGGCCAGGCGACATCCTTCTCGCCATCGGCCAGCGGCTTGCCCACGGTATGCACGCACGGCACGAACTCGCCGTCGTCGCCCAGCACGTCGTACACGGCGCGGCCCATGCGCGTCATGATGCGCATGTTCACGGCCACATACGGGGTATCCGACAGTTCAACGCCGATGTGCGCAATGGGCGAACCCAGCGGGCCCATCGAGAACGGCACGACGTACATCGTGCGCCCGCGCATGCAGCCTTCGAACAGGCCATCGAGCGTGGTGCGCATTTCGCGCGGATCGATCCAGTGGTTGGTGGGGCCGGCGTCTTCGCGCTTCTCGCTACAGATGAACGTGCGATCTTCCACACGGGCAACGTCCGACGGATCGGACAGCGCGAGGAACGAGTTGGGGCGCTTGGCCGGGTTGAGCCGCTTCATCGTACCGGCGGCGACCATCTGCTCACACAGACGGTCATATTCCTCTTGCGAACCATCGCACCACACGACGCGCACGGGCTGGGTGATCGCAGCGATCTGCGTGACCCAGTCGATCAACTTGCGATGACGCACCCACGAGGGCAGATCACGTGTGACGACATTGGACGAGGAGGAATTGAGCGCGCTCGCGCTACTGGCTTGCGTCATGGGGGTTGTCTCCATGCAGAGTCGGTAAATCGGGGCGAACGCAGAGCGTTCGTCGCGCGGGCACCGCTGGGTGTCGGCACGCCGGGACAGCACGACCGGTTGGGGATACCGGACGCGCAACAAGGTCCCGGCGCTTGCCATGTGCACCGGAAAATCCGGCGCCCACCGGCACGGGCCGCGTGAAATATTGAGCATGCCGCACAACGTGCAGCACACGCGGGAAGGCAGGGGGCAACATGCGCACGGGTAGGTGCGCAGCAGGCGTCTCGCTCACCAGTTCCGACTTGCTTTTGCGGGGTGGGTTCGATTTTTTGCCATCGTGTTTGGGCGGTTTCGCCATGGTTGCCAGGACACCTGCCATACTATGCAAAACGAGGCGTCAGCATACCACCGCGCAAATCGCGCCGGTGCTGCGTCGCAACAAGGCTGGTGCGGGTTTTGCCCGGTTTTTGTCCGGGTTTTGCCGGATAGGCGCCAGCCGAGTCAACGACCAGTGCGCCCGCCGAACATGGCGGCCTCCGACAACTGTTACGTCAGCGCGCGGCCCACAAGCCGGGCGCGGAACCGATTACGCTTTGCCATGAAAATTGCCATTCTCGACGACTATCAGGATGCCGTTCGCAAGCTCGACTGCTTTTCCCTGCTCGCCGGACACGACGTCAAAGTCTTCAATAACACTGTCAAGGGCGTCGGCCAGCTCAGCGCCCGTATCGGCGAAGCCGAGGTGCTGGTACTGATTCGCGAACGCACGGCAATCACCGCCCAGCTCATCGACAAACTGCCGCGTCTGCGCGTCATCAGTCAGACCGGACGCGCCGGCAATCACATTGACATCGACGCCTGCACTGCGCGCGGTGTGGCCGTGCTCGAAGGTGTCGGCTCCCCCACAGCCCCCGCCGAACTCACCTGGGCGCTGATCATGGCGGCCCAGCGCCGCATTCCCCAATATGTCTCCAGCCTCAAGCACGGCGCCTGGCAACAGTCGGGCCTGAAGTCGTCGAGCATGCCGCCGAACTTCGGTCTCGGTCAGGTGCTGCGTGGTCAGACGCTCGGGCTCTGGGGCTACGGCAAGATCGGCAAGCTCGTCGCGGGCTACGCGAAAGCCTTCGGCATGGAAGTGATGGTTTGGGGTCGCGAAGGCTCGCGCGCAGCGGCGGCGGCCGATGGTCTGCGCGTGGCAGACAGCAAGGAAGAACTCTTCACGCAAAGCGATGTGCTTTCGGTGCATCTGCGCCTGAACGACGAGACGCGTCACATCGTCAAACTCGAAGACCTTCAGCAGATGAAGCCGACGGCGCTCTTCGTGAACACGAGCCGCGCCGAACTGGTGGAAGAGAACGGCCTTATCACGGCGCTCAATCGCGGACGCCCCGGCATGGCGGCCATCGACGTCTTCGAGAGCGAGCCGATTCTGCAAGGCAACCCGCTGCTGCGCCTCGAGAACTGCGTCTGCACGCCGCACATCGGCTACGTCGAGCACGAAAGCTACGAGCTGTACTTCCGGGTGGCGTTCCAGAACATCGTCGACTTCCTGAACGGCGACCGCGCGCATGTGGCGAACCCGGCCGCGTTGCTGGGCTTCGGGCGCTAAGCGAACGGTAATCGGGAGGCGGGTTCGGCGGAGGCAGCAAATCTGACGACCCCGGCAACGCCTTCTTGCGGCGCGGGATGTTGCCCCGCTCACCCGTTACCCCAGCGTCTCCAGATGGCGCAGGAACGTCTCGCCATCCTTTCTGCCAAGGTCATACGCCGGCCCCATCATGTCGGGCCGCGTGTAATCCCAACTCGAAATCGGCACCGGCACGGACGGCTGCACATACAGCCGGTCCTGCCCCGCGTGATGCTGCGTGAAAATCTGCGGACGCGGATAACGCCGCGTCACCAGCACTAACACCTGCCCCGGCGTTGCATCCAAAGCATCGACGGGCACGTTATCTACCATGCCGCCATCGAGCACCGCCCGGCCGCCTCGCCGCAAGATCGGCGTGAACGGCGGCGTGCACGACGACTGCAACATCAGATCGGCCAGATCCGACGTCGTCGCACAATCCTGCGCCCGGACAAACTCGGGTCGAAACCCCAGTTGCCGCGCAAGTGTCGGGTGCAGCGTGCGCCGCACGTGTTTATCGATGTTGTACGCCACGAGACCCGCTGCCGTCGCCGATCTCGGCCCGAGCCAACGCGGGATGTGCGAAACCCCCACGCGAATCTCCGGCCCGGAGGCCAGCTTCTCCAACTGACCGTCGTAAATGTCGAGCAATGCCTGACGGTAGATCCGGTAATGCGGAAACACGCGCTCACGCCGCAGCAGGTTGCCCCAATAGGCGTTCTTGCGATTGCCGGCGAGCGCTTGCCGGTAGTAATCCATCACCCAATCCGACGCGCGCATGTGCAGCATGCAGGCCGTGGCAGCCCCGGCCGAAATACCGGCAATGACGCGCGGTTGCAACGGCACCTCGCGCGTCACCCGCTCCCAGAACCCCGCCTGCCACCAGCAGCGATTGCCGCCGCCGGCAAATACGATCTGATCGAACACCGTAGCCTCCCCGCCGTGCCGTTACGTCTGCCGATATCGCGCTCAGAGCAACGCATACGTCGTCGTCGCGTGCACCGCCATCTTGCCGGACGCGTCGAAAATCTCGATCTCGCCGAACACCAGATTCTTGCCCCGGCGCAGAATGCGCGCAATCACGCGCAGATCGCCTTGCGTCACGGGGCGCATGAATTGCGTGTTCAACGTGACCGTTGTCATCGGTTGAAAGCCGCCAAGCGCCGCCGACAACGCCACGACCATCGCCGTATCGGCCACCGCCATGAACACCTGACCGCAGATGACGCCGCCGCCATGTTTGAACGCCGCGTCAAATGGCAGACGCAACTCGCTTTGTTCGGCCCCCGTCGCCACGACCTGCAAATTCAGTTGCCGCACCCAAGGCGAGACGAGTTCTTCGAGCATCTTCTGCGCTTGCACCAGCTCCATCCTGATCATCCTTGTCGTGAATCGTTGTTGAGTTCGTGACGACGATGATAGCCCCAACCGGATAGACGCCGTGCCCCAGAACAAAAGCGCCACCCGGTGAGGGGTGGCGCAAGCGCCTTTTGATGGCGCTTCTTTCAATACCGCGTCAGTACCGCGCGTGCGTGTGGTTTTGGCGGACCCGTGAAGCCAAGGCCGCTTGACCGGGGCGCAGCCCCTTATCCGTTCGATCCGTTCGTCTTGTCCTGACGGATGCGGTTGCTCTGGTGGTTTTCCTTGTGTTGAATGCCAGCTTGCTCGCCCGTGCTCACGTGGCCGTTCTTGCCCGCGTGCGCTTCAGCGGTATCGACATGCGCCTGACCGTGCTCGAGACTGCCGACCTGATGGTTGTTGAGCGTGCCTGCGGCCTGCCCCTGAGCGATGCGCTTCTGCTGATTCACGTTGCGTTGCACGTCGGCCTGCATCCGCTCAGACGACTTGGAATTCGGGTTGGCCACAACGCCGTTGCTCTTGGCCTGCGCGATCTTGGCACTTTCATGATTCTGCGCCGCAGCGATGCGGGCCTTCTGTGCGGCCGTGTCACCGGTGTGATCGGCGTGCGCTTGCATGCGATCGATCTTGGCCTCGCCCTTCTCCAGACTCGACGCTTCCTTGGTGCTCAACTGGCCGCTCTTCAGACCGTTCTCGATGCGTTGCTGCTGGTTGATGTCGCGCGAGGTTTCGGTCGCGGTGCTCTGAGCGAAGGCTTGCCCGGCGAACACACCACCGAGGGCAACGGTCACGGCGCTCAGGATAAGAGTTTTACGAACGTTCATGATGGATTCCTTATTTGCTTGCGCGGTGGGCCGCTGGCGCACCGCGTCGGCCTGATGCCGGTCGGGGCCCGGTACCGTCGGCGGGATTGCCGATCGTTTGCCGTGTCCTTAAGGCGAATAACGTGGCCCGGCGCCCGCCCGCCGACAGCCGCCGTGTAACGGCGTCGCCGCAAAAGTAACAGGCTGTAATCCCCAGGCCGGCGGTAATTCTTGCCAAGTGCCTGAAAAGGTTGGGAGTCCCGCAGACAGCGCGGTAACGATTTGATACAGTGGTGCCGATTTGCACGGCGCGCCGCCCTGCTGAGCGCGTCGACCGAACCCCGAACCCATCAGCCCCCGTTGCGCACATCCGCAAGAAAGGAAGGAGCCTTACTATGCAGAGCACCAAAGACGATCTTGGCAAACTGATCCTGCGTCTTACCCTCGGTATCCTGCTGCTGTTTCACGGCGTGAGCAAAGTGATCAACGGCGTCGGATTCATCGAAGGCATGATCACGTCGCATGGCTTGCCGAGTTTTCTCGCTTACGGTGCCTATCTGGGCGAAGTTCTCGCACCGGTACTGTTGATTCTCGGCGTGCTGACCCGTCTGGGCGGCGTGCTTGTGGTGGGCAACATGCTCGTCGCTTTCTCACTGGTGCACCTGAGCCAACTCGGCGAACTGTCGAAGACCGGCGGCTGGGCACTCGAACTGCAAGGCTTCTATCTGTTCATGGGCCTGTGCGTGATTCTCTTCGGCGCGGGTCGCTACAGCGTGTCGGGTGGCCGCGGCGCGTGGGATTGAGCAAACCCTGAACAAGTCTGAACGTGGGGAACTGAAAGCGTCACTCGCTGTCACGTGAACTTCACAACGGCCCGCCTCTGTCGAACACCAACGACATAGGCGGGCCGAGTCGTTTCGGAATATTGCGAAAGCGGGCGCTGGTAACGTCGAGTAATACGGCCGTTGCACTTTGCAACCTGTTCAGCGGGGCGATGACTTACTCTGAAAATGCCAATTCCGGCAGTATCAACAGGAGTCAACACCATGCGCAAACTGAAGATCGCCGCCGCGTCGGCTGTCCTCGTCGCCACTTCGATGTTTGGCATTGCCCATGCCGCCGACGCCACCGCGCCGGCCACGGGTCCGCAAGCCGCAATGCACCACATGCGCGGCGGTCACGGTCCGTGGGGGCTGGGCGACATCAAGAAGTTGCATGACCAACTGAAGCTCAACCCGCAACAGGAACAAGCCTGGCAGCAAGCGGTGGCCACGTCGAAGCAGAACCATGACGCGATGCGCCAGAACGGCCAGCAATTGCGTCAGTCGATGATGCAGGCGAAGGATCAGAAGATTCTCGATCTGGCTGGCATGCGCGCCGCCCGCGAGAAGGAATTCGATCAGAACCGTCAGCTTCGCAGCCAGACCGAGGATGCCTGGTTGAATGTTTACAACGGTCTGGATGACGCTCAGAAGACCCTCGTGAGCAGCGCCATCAAGGCACGCTGGGCCAAGATGAAAGACTGGCACGACAAGGCCATGCAACATCGCCAGCAGATGCACAAGGGTGCCCAGGGCGCCCCGGCAGCGACGCCGCCGGCTGCTCAGTAACTCCAGTAACAATAAGCGCGAGGCCAGCGCAGCCGGACGCGACAGTCCGGCGCTTCGTGACACGCCCGGTCCATTGGGACCGGGCGTTTTTTATGGATCGGCGAACTGGCGAACTGGCGCACTGGCGCACTGGCGAACCCGTGCGCCGCGCGGCTCAGGTCTCGCTCCAGATCCGCAGCAGGTTGTGATAACAACCGATCAGCGTGCGGCGTGCGGTCTCGTCCGCGTCGGATGAATTGAGCCGCTGGATCGCGTTGTCCATATCGAAGAGCAGTGTGCGCTGCGTGTCGTCCTTCACCAGGCTTTGCACCCAGAAGAAGCAGCCCACGCGCGAGCCGCGTGTGATCGCGTTCACGCGATGCAGACTCGTCGCCGGGTACAGCACCATATCGCCCGCCGGCAGCTTCACCTGATGCGCGCCGTACTGGTCTTCGATCACCAGTTCGCCGCCGTCGTATTCATCAGGGTTCGCGAGAAACAGCGTGGCCGAGACGTCCGTGCGAATACGCATGCCGCTGCCCGGTTGCAGACGAATCGCCCCGTCGACGTGATTGCCGAAGTGCATGCCTTCGCCGTAGCGGTTGAACATCGGCGCATAGACCTTGTTCGGCAACGCGGCACTGATGAAAAGCGGATGGCGTTCGAGCGCGCCGAGAATCACGTCACCCAACTCCCGCGCGATGGCCGAGCGTTCGTCGATCTGCTGATTCTGTTTGACGGGCGCGCCCTGATAGCCGGCCGTGGCCAGCCCGTCCACCCAGGCATCTCCGGCGTTATCCAGTTTGGCGCGCACCCAGCGCACCTGATCGGGGCTGAGAACATTTGGCACATGCAGCAACATCGGCGGGCATCCCTCGTGAAATAGCAAGGCGCGAGCGCGGCGACAACGCCGGCTCGCGCCTCGTATTGTCCGTCATTTTGACCGGCGCCGGCCAGCGCGGCGGCCGCCCGCTTGCGATGGATCAAGCCGTGAAGGCGACCGGACCCGCGGGCGACGCCATCACCATCAGAACCGGTACGTACCCGTGAGCATCGCCGTGCGCCCGACGCCCGGCACCGAACGCCCGCCATCCGACGGAATCAACGCGTCGAAGTAGTTCTTGTTGAACACGTTCAGCACGTTGAGGCGGATATCGTACTTCGGCTGGTGGTAGGCCACGGTCGCGTCCCAGCGCGTGTAGCCGCCCACACGAATCAGGTTCGTGTTCGCCGCATAGCGCATCGACATGTAATTCATGCCGCCACCCACTTCCCAGTGCCCCAGCGTGTACGTCGACCACAACGTGACCGAGTGACGCGGCGTGTTGGCAAGCACATTGCCCTGCGTGCCGTCGTTCGCTTGCAGCACCTGCGAGTTCAGGAACATGTAGCCGCCCATCACCTGCCAGTTCGTGGTGATGTGGCCCGTCACGCCGACCTCGGCGCCGCGAATGCGCACCTTGCCCGCGTCTGAGTACTCGCCGGTCGTGCCGGTCTGCGTGCGCGAGTTGTTCTGCGTCACCTGGAACAGCGCGGTGTTGATCGAGAGATTGTCGTCGAACAGGTTCCACTTGCTGCCCACTTCGAACGACTGGTTCGTCTCGGGCGGCAGTGCCTGCGTGTTGTTCGTGACGGTGAGCTGTTCGAGCGACGGGTTGAACGACGTGCCGTACGAGAAGTAATACGACTGCGATTCACTCGGCTGATAGATCAGGCCCGTACGCACGCTCGTGTAGTTGACGGTCTGCGTGGCGTAGCCGGGCGCATTGAGCGTGTTCGAGAGTTGCGCCTTGTAGCGATCCCAGCGCAAACCGCCGACGAGTTTCCACTGCTTGGTCAGCTCGATCGTGTCGTTCGCATAGAACGCCACCGACTCTGCGCTGCCCTGCGCAAGGTTGCCGGTGGTCTGCGTCACGTTCGGCAGGTTCGAGTAGTACGCCTGGCTATTCGCCGGAATCCAGCCCAAATAGCCCGACGCCTGCCCCGCACCCGTGCGCAGATACGTCTGGTTCTCGTACGTGTCGCGGCCGACTTCCGCGCCGGCGATCAGCGTGTGCTTGAACGGCCCCGTGTCGAACTTCTTCACGACATCGGTCTGGTTATAGAGCGACGTGTCGGTGATCTTGCGGTCGTGACTCTGCAACTGCACCCAGAGTTGATCGAGCGAATACGACGGAATGCCCGCCGTCTGCCCGGTCGGCAGCGTCGTGAAGCCCCCCGAACCGTTGGGCACGCCCACCGCGTGCGACGCGGTCTCGACGGCATCGATCACATAGCGGCTGTATTGCGTCTGGTTGGTAATCTTCAGGCTGTCGTCGACCTTGTGCTCGATCTTGGCCGAGAAGCTCATCACGTCCTGCACCGTGCGATCGGTCGTCAGGCCGTAGAACTGATTCTTCGAGATCGGCAGCGGGTGACCGTTATACCCCACGGTGCCGTAGTCGGGCATGTCGTGGTTATGCTCGATGAGCGCCGACAGGGTGATCTGCGTCGGCGTGCCGATGCCGAGCTTGAGCGTGGGCGCAATGCCAAAGTCCTGATTGCTCATCACGTCGCGCGTCGTGTGAATGTCTTGCGCGAAGCCGTTGATACGGAACGCCGCCGTATCGGAGAGCGGATGGTTGACGTCGAACGACGTGCGATAGCGGTCGTTGGTGCCGATGGTGCCCGACACTTCGTTGAGCGGCTTGAGGTTGGCCTGCTTGCTCACCTGATTGATGACGCCACCGGTCGAACCCCGGCCGAACAGCATCGACGACGGGCCTTCCAGCACTTCGATGGAGTCGAGATAGAACGTGTCGCGATAGTACTGGCCGCGGTCGCGGAAACCGTCGAGATAAATGTCGGTGCGCGCCGTGAAACCGCGCAGGTTGATGTTGTTGCCGATCTGTCCGCCTTCTGCGCCGCCGATGGTGATGGCCGGCGAATTGCGCAACGCGTCGGCGAACGAAGTCGCGCCCTGCGCCTGCATCACGGCCTTGTCGATGACCGTCACCGATTGCGGAATGTCGCGAATGGCGGTCGGCACCTTGCCGCCGACGGTCGACATATCGCGTTGGTATTCATCACGAATCGACGTGCCGGATACCTCGGTCTGCGGCAGCGCTGCGGCAGGCGCATTGGCGGCGGGTGCAGCAGGTGCAGCGGCAGCATCCCCGGCGGTAGCAGGCGCGCTTGAAGACGCACTGGAACCGGTACTTTGGGCCATCGCCGGCGTAGCGAAGGTGGTGGCGAGTGGCGTTGCGAAGAGGGCCATCATCGCGAGGGCCAGCGGCTTGCGTTGCATCATGATCGGTGTCGGTGTGCGTCGTCGTTGATTGCGCGCCAGTCCATGAGCCCGTGCATTCCTCTGTGCTCGTGGCCAGCGTCGAAATTTGCGCCGGAGAACGACCGCCGCACCCGATCTACGCGATCCCTGAAGTGCCGCCCGTCCCTCCCCGACTTGCGGCGCGAATATAAATAGGAATGATTTTCATTTCAAGCATCCGAAAGGATGGTAACTCTATGAAATTAAGGGATTTTTTGTAATACGTCGTAATACGTTTGCACCAATATCGTGCGCACCTCAGGTAAGACGCTGAAAGCATGGCAAATGCTTTCTCGACACCCTGTCGGTAATACCGCGTGTCCGAAGCACGATGCAGGGGTTTTCCCTAGGGCCATAGATGCAACGGCTGCTGAATTCTTAAGCAAACCTGACAGTTTCGGGAGGGTTCGAGAGTGGGCGTTTGGTTTCACCTGTCAATATCGCCGCCGTTGGCGCGAAATGACGGGGCGTTGATGGCGAGAAAGTCTCGCCGCCCCATCAGGCAAATATCGATATGCGCCTCACGTCGCTAAGCAAAGTCGAATAACTTGTTGGCGCGCTGCCGGGGTGACGCGTTACAAGTCGGGCAAGCGCAGCGCGCCGCCCGTGTCACGGTCCGGACCCGCTGCATTTCCCGCAGACTGCTTCGTTCCGACCGATTTTCCATGCCCCATTCACCCGACCTTGCCCGCCGACGTCACTTTCTCCAACGAACCGGGAGCACGCTGCTGGCCGGTGGTGCACTCTCCGCAACGGGCACGCTGGGCGCCGTCGCCGGCGCACTGGGTTCGCTGACGCAAAGCGGCAACGCCCGTGCCGCAGACGCGCCGCTCACGCTGCGCATCGGCTATCAGAAGTCGTCCACCCTCATCGTGCTCGCGAAGACCCGAGGCACTCTCGCGAAGGCGCTGGCGCCGCACAACGTCACGCTTACGTGGCACGAATTCACCAGCGGCCTGCCGTTGCTTGAAGCGCTCAACGTCGGCAGCATCGACTTTTCGGCCGACGTGGCCGACACAGTGCCTGTCTTTGCGCAGGCCGCCGGGGCACGTATTGCCTACGTCGCACGTGAGACGCCCTCGCCCGACGCCGAAGCCATTCTGGTGCCGCAGAACTCGCCGATCCGCTCACTGGCCGATCTCAAGGGCAAGCGGGTGGCGGTGACGAAAGGCGCAGGCGTGCACTATCTGTTGATCGCCGCGCTCCAAAGTGTCGGACTCCGATTCACTGACGTGCAGCCCGCCTATCTCACACCGGCCGACGCGCGCGCCGCCTTCGCGAGCGGCAATGTCGACGCGTGGGTCACATGGGACCCGTTCTTCGCCAGCGTCGAGCAACAGGACAAGGTGCGCGTACTGAGCACCGCACGCGGACTGGCCGGCTACCAGCGCTACTACCTCGCCACCCCCGCATTTGCCCGCGATCACGACGCCGTGCTGCGTGCGGTCTATCAGACCCTGCGCGAAACCGGTCAGTGGGTACGCACCAACCCTCGCGAAGCCGCCGCGCAACTGGCGCCGGTGTGGGGGCTGGATCCCGCCATTGTCGAAGCCGCGAACCGCCGGCGCAGCTACGACGTGCAGCCAGTCGTGCGCGATGCGATTGCCGAGCAACAACGCATTGCCGACGTCTTCACGCAAGCCGGACTCCTGCCCAAGCGTATCGACGCGGCCGACGCCACCATCTGGCAAGCGCCCGCCTGATACTGACGCGTCTCGAAACGGCGACCCGCCCGACGTCGTCAGCGCGCCGAAGCCCTCACCGGGCGCCCCCGTTGCGCCAGGCGCACCGGGGGCCGCCAACTGTTGCAAAAACCCCGCGCGCGACGCATCGGTTCAGACAATAACTGACGGATTTTTCGGGTATTGCCGACGAGATTCATACACCTGTTTATACTTGGGCCTGCAATACGAGAACAAAGACGGCCGGAGCCCCCCCGGAACGGCCCTTGGCGTTGTGCCAGACTCGCCATTCGCCCAGCCCGCTCACGCCGGCCCCGGGGTACCCGGGAACGCCACGTGACGTGACTGTGCGAAGGCCAGGCACGACGACATCATGAAATTCGCGACGTCGGTACTCGCCCCCGGGCGAGCGCCGACGTTGCCTATTCGCCGTCCAGGGACAATGCAAGCCACCAGATCGCTCTACCTGCTCGGACCGATGCGGGTCGAACAAGGCAAACAGTCGTGCGCCGTGAAGTACACGAAGGCACGCGGCATGCTCGCCTATCTCGCCCTGCAACCGGGCTTCCACACCCGCGGCGCGCTGGCCGACCTGTTCTGGCCCGATGAAGACGGCCAGGGCGGGCGCGACAAGCTCAAGCGCATGCTCTTCCATCTGCGCGACACGCTCGGCGACGAACTCTTCGAGTCGGACCGACAAGTCGTGCGCCTGCGCCCCGAGACCGGCCTGTGGATCGACGCGCACGTTTTCGCGAGCATGATCACGCAGGCCAGCCGCACGCTCGACGGCGTGACCGGCCTCGATCTCGCCGCCCATCTGCAACAACTCGCCGATGCCGTCGCGCTCTACCAAGGTCCGTTCCTGCATGGCCTGTCCGTGCGCGACACCCCCGACCTCGAGCAATGGATCGAGTTGCAGCGCGACGAATACCAGCGCCGCCGGGTCTTCGGCGAACGCCTGCTGGCCGACGGTTACGCCCGCCTGGGCGACCTCGACCAGGCCCTTGCCCATGCGCGTCAGCTCGTCTCGCTCGCGCCCTTCGACGAATCCGGCTGGCAGTGCCTGCTCGCGCTGCTGTTGCGTGCGGGACGCCGCGATGAAGCGGAAAACGAATATCGCCGCCTGTGCGACATCCTGCGTGACGAACTCGGCGAGCTGCCGGGCGAGGCCCTCACCCAGTTGCTCGAAACGCCGCCTGCGCGCATGGAACAGCGCGCCACCGGCCCCGAACGGCGGCAGGTGACGGTCGTCGCCGTCGAACTCGCCCCCAACGGCATCGACGACCCCGACCAGCTGGTGGGCGTGATGCGCCCGCCGCTGGTGAAGTGCGAAACGATCCTGCGTCAGTCATGGGGCTACACGGTGCGCACGCCCACGGGCGGACTGCTTGGCTACTTCGGCTACCCGACGGCACTCGAAGGCGCCGGCCGCCATGCCGTAGAAGCCGCCATGCGCTGTGCGCAAGCCACCACCGCGCGCGTGAGCATCGGTGTGGGCGTTCACACCGGCCTCGTCATCAGCTCGGCGGCAGACGACAGCCCCGACACGGGCGGACGCGTCTCGCGCTCTGCCGTGCAACTAGCCGACATGGCGCAGCCCGGCGAAGTGCTGATGTGCGACGCGACACAGCGTCTGATCGGCGTAGCGCTGGCCAGCACCCCGCACGGCAGCGTGCGCGAGCGCCATGCCAATCGCGACATCCCCGTATTTCGCGTCAATCCTGACCCGACGCCCGAGCGCCGTTCGCGCCGTCGTGCCGCCATGCTCTTCGGACGCGACTCGGCGCTCGCCGAACTCGGTGCAGCCCACGCCAGCGGGCGCGACGCGAGCACCGGCCATGGTGTCGTCGCCCTTGTGATCGGCGAAGCCGGTATCGGCAAGTCGGCGCTCACTCGCCATTTCGTCGAAACCGGCGGCTTGCGCGTGATAGATCTTGCCTGCGCGCAAGACGGTGCCGGTACGCCGTTCCATCCCATCGTGCGCTGGCTGCGTGCGCAATCGGTCGCCGAAGCCTCGCAATTGCCGCAACCGGCGCTGCTCGCTTACCGGCGTTTGCGCCACCTGTTCGAGACGCCCGCCGACATCGCCGCACCGCACGCGTGGAAGCAGGCAGTTCTCGACGAAGCGCCACGACTGCTCGCCGCGCTGCTGCCGGATGGCGGCGTGCTGCTGCTCGACGACGCGCACTGGGCCGACCCATCGACGCAGGAACTGCTCGCGCTGATGGCCGAGAATCCGCCCGCCGGCCGTCTGCTGATGGTCTGCGCGCGTCCCGAATTCGAAGTGCCGTGGCGGCACACCGTCGCATTGCGGCGGATCGATCTTGCGCCGCTCGACGCGGGCGCGGCGGCGTCCATCGTGCGGGCGGCAACCCCCCGCGTCGCCCTGCCCGCCGCGTTGCGTGAGCGCATCGTGCATCTGGCCGAAGGCGTGCCGCTGTTCCTGCAAGAACTCGCCCGCGCGACCGCCGCCCAGCAAGGCGGGCGTAACGCCGGCGGCATGCCCATGCCAGCGAGCCTGCAAGAGTTGATGATGGCGCGCATCGATGCGGCTGGCAGTGCCAAGCCGGTGGCGCATTTCGCGTCATGTTTCGGTCAGGAATTCCACGCCGATCTGCTCGCGTCTGCTCGCGTCTGCGAGCGGGCGCACGATGCCCCTCGTCGAACGCGCGCTCGACACGCTCGTCGCCTGCGCACTCGTGCAGCGACAGGAAAGCGGGCGCTATGTGTTCCGTCATGCGTTGCTGCACAAAGCCGCCTACGACGCCCAACCGCAGGAACGCCGTCAGGACGCCCATCGCCGGATTGCGCTCGCCATGCGTGAGCACGACCCGGCCATCGTCCAGACCGAACCTGAAGTGCTCGCGTGGCACTTCCGTCAGGCCGACGAACCCGACGCCGCCATCGAGCATTACCGGCTGGCGGGAGGTTATGCCACCGGACGTCAGGCGTTTCGTGAGGCTTGCGCCCACTACCAGAGCGCACTCGACGTGTTGCGTCAGACGGGCCCCGGCACCCAAACCGCGCCGCACGAATTGCAACTGCGCATGGCGCTTGGCGTGCCGCTCGTCTCGCTGCACGGCTACGGTTCGGAACCCGCGCGGCACAACTTCGAGACGGCGCTCGCGCTTGCCCAGCCGATGGGCGACGACGTCGCGTTGTTCCCCGTCTACTGGGGACTGTGGCTCGGCTCCAGTTCGTGGAGCGACTTTGACCGCAGCGTCGATCTGGCGCGTAAGCTCATCCTGATCGCCGAACAGGCTGGTGACGCGCCGCTGCTCGCGCACGCTTACTACGCACTCGGCAACAGCCTGTGCTGTCAGGGCGACTTCGGCGGCGCAGTGACGGCGCTCGAAACCGGTATCGCGCATTACCGTCCGGAGACGGCAGACACGGGCCTCGGCGAAGACGCCAAGATCACCGGGCTGTCGTTCCTGTCGTGGGCCTACTGGTTCACGGGCCGGCACGACGCCTCGCTCGCCGCCAGCGAAGAAGCGCTCGCGATGGGCCGTCAGCAAGGCCGCCGCTACTCGTTCTCGTTTGCGCTGGTGTTCGCCGCCTTGCTGCGCCGCCTGCGGCGTGAAGTCGCGTCGGCCGAAGCGCTGGCCAGCGAAGCCACCGAAGTGTCGGAAGAAACCGGTGTGGCGCTTTGGGCGCTGGCGGGTCAGACGATTCGCGGCTGGGCACTCGCCTCGCGCGGCGACGCGGCCGGGCTGGAGCGCATCACCGATAGCGTCGGGCGTCTAAGCGAAATCATGGGCGGCGTGGAAGGCATCTTCTTCGGTCTGCTCGTGGAAGCCTGCGCGGGGACCGGCGACATTGCGCTGGGCCTGCATGCGGCAGAACGCGGTGCGCACGTGTCGGCACGTCGCAACGACGGGCACTGGCAGGCGGAATTCCTGCGGCAGAAGGGTGACTTCCTGCGCGCGGGACATCATCCGGAAGACGCCGTACGGCCGTGGCTCGAACATGCGTTGCAGATCGCGCGCGCACAGGCCTCGCCGATGCTCACGTTGCGTGCGGCCGTCAGTCTGCTGCGTGTGGGGGGTGGCAATTCACCGGGAGATGCCGAGTGTGCCGTGCTGCTGCGCGAAGCCCTCGATGGCCTGCAAGGCGGAGAAAGTCTGGCCGACGTGCAGGAAGCCCGTGCCATGCTCGCCGATGTGACGGCGAAGCTGCCCGATCGACACACGGCCCGCTGCGGTAGCTAATCGGTACGTCGATACGCAAGTGGGTCCGGCAGCCGGTGCCGTCTGACGGCATCGCACCGGCACGCCGGTGCCTATGACGCGCCTTCGCGAGCCCTTGCTGCGCGCCGAATAGCGGCTATCAGGCACCTCGTATGTCCGTGCCGGGGGCGGCGGCTATATTGATGCCACCGGTGCCCCCAAGCCCGTACACCGAATCCGACATGCCCATCGAACCCTTGCGTGCGTCGGCGTCCAACACGCCGGCTGCCGCCTCTGATACGTCTCGTCTGGCCACCCACGGTGCGTCGCTCACGCTGGTGAGTCCGCCATCGCCCATCACGTCGCTCGTCTCGCACGAAGTCGTGGTCTCTGGCTGTGTGAATCGACGGCACTCGTTCGACCTCGCCTCGCTGATGCGGCTGCCGACCCAACTCACGGGTGCGCTCGATGTCGTGTGTCTGTCCGGACGAAAAGTGCGCAGCGCGAGCGAATACAAGGGTGTGCGGCTCACGGCGCTGCTCGACGTGGCGCGCCTGCGCTTACCGCAAGCGCGCGACTTCACCCGTGCCTATGTGCTGGCAGAGGGTGCCGACGGCTATACGGTCATGTTTTCGTGGCACGAGTTGTACAACACGCCGGTTGGCGTAGGTGCACTCGTGGTGTATGAACGCGACGGCCGGCCGCTCGGGGAAGACGAAGGCGGCATCGGCCTGATTTCCACGTGTGATTTGCGCGTGGCATTACGGCAGGTGCGCGCCCTCACACGGCTCACCGTTCATCTGGCAGAGTCCGGCGCCGGCACGCGCTGACGCAGCGCGAATCAACCCTTCTTGCGCGCCGCCGCCCGGGTGGCCGCCACGGGCTTGGCCGGGCCTTTCTTCGTTGCGGCCTTCCCGGTCGCCTTCTCGACAGTCTTCGCGGCGGTCTTCGCCGTCGCCTTCGCGTCCGTCTTCGGGGCCGTCTTCAGGTCGGCCTTCGTCGCCACCTTCGCCGCCGTCTTGCGAGGCGCGCGCGGCGTCTTTACCGGTGCCGACGCCGCTGCCGCTGCCGCACTCTGCGAGCGAACCCGTTGCTGCATGTCGGCAATATCCGAATCGAGAATTAACCGCCCGCGCAACTTGCCGTTCATGCGCTTGATGTAGGTGCGCGCCTCCTGCATATGAAACTGCATGAGCGTACGCACGCGCTCCACGTCGCCCGCCCGCGCGGCGTCCGTGATCTGACGGTGGATGTTGACGTTGGCCGTGCCGAACTTCTCGTGTTCCTTGCGCGGCGTTTCGTTGCCGAACACAATCAGCTGGCGAATCATCTCGTTGACGAGTTCGCACGTGAAGCGCAGAAAACTGTTCGGATTGGCGGCCGCGAGAATATCGTGAAAGTCGACGTCGGCCTGACGCTGGCGCAGCAGTTCACTCCGGTCGTGCGACGCGGGGCTGCAACACGACATGTTGTTTTCAAGCGCCGCGAAATCTTCCTCGGTGAGATGCGGCACCGCACCGGCCGCCAACGCCGGTTCAAGCAACTGACGCACGGTGTAGATGTCGTCGATGCTCACTTCCTTGAAGAACAGATAGTTCTGCATCAACTGGAAGGTGCGCTCCAGCGGCACCTCCACCACCATGCCGCCGCCCGACGGCCCCGTGCTCACCTTGATGAGCCCCTGCACCTCAAGCGACTTGAGCGCTTCACGGATGGTGCTCTTCGACACCGCGAACATCTGCTGCAACTCGATCTCGCGCGGCAACCGATCGCCGGGCAACAGGTTGCCTTCGGTGATGAGACGCTTGATGGCCTCGGCGACGAGATCGCCGCGTTTCTGCTGTTTGATTTCCAACGGTTCTCGCATCGTTTGCGGATCCAATGCCATGTGGCGCCTCATTAGGCTCGTGTTCACCGGTCAGACCGGCACGCCGTTAAGTTCGGTGACTCCGGTGACTTCGATCTCGTATTTTTTCCCGATTGACACCGAAAAGCATTATACCTACGATCAAATTCATCCTATTTATCATGATAAATATGACGGATAGGAATTAGGGGGAACAGACCCTAGGCCCCGGACGTCGCATATCGTCGTTACCAGGTTGCTGCCTGACCCGAGCGTGACGCGCTGCACGTTTGCACCCCATGAACGATTGCTCCCCTTCATTGGAGACCATCTTGAATCGTCGTGAACTGTTGAAGCTCGCCGCCGCTGCGTCTTTGCCTGGCTCCCTACTCACCGCCCGCGACGCGTTCGCACAGGCCTCCGGCGCCATTCAACTGGCATGCCCGGTGCCGATGTCGGGCCCCTTCGCCGCCAACGGCAAGTTTGCCGATCTCGGCATGAAGCTCATCGTCGAGCAGTACGGCAAAGTGCTTGGCCGTCCGCTCGCCTACACCACGCTCGATACCGAAGGTAAGCCCGCCACGGCCATTCGCCGCGTGCAGGAAATTGCCCAGCAAAAGGGCGCGCGCTTCTTCGCGGGCGGCATTCTGTCGTCCGAGGCGCTGGCGATGGGCAAGGAAGCCGAGAAAGCCGGCGGCATCTTCATCACCACGGCTGGCGCCGACGAAATTACCGGCAAGGATTGCAACAGCGCGACCTTCCGCTGGTCGGTGCCCACGTTCGGCGCCATCGAGCAAACGGTGCGTCCGCTGATCGACGCGCACCCGAAAGCGAAACGCTGGTACACCATCACGCCGCAATACGTGTTCGGCGACGGCCTGCTCACCGCCGCGAAAAACATCTTCAAAGAGAAGGGCATCGAGCACGTGGGCAACAGCTACCACTCGCTCACCGAGAAGGAATTCTCGGGCTATCTCACCAACGCCGTCGCGGCCAAACCCGACGTGCTGCTGATTCTGAACTTCGGCTCGCAGTCGTCCGACACGCTGCGTCAGGCCGTGAGCTTCGGTATGAAAAACAACTGCACGATCCTGATGGCGTGGGCCTCGGGTCTGGAGCAGTTCGAGACGCTCGGTGCCGATCTGTGCGACGGCGTGTACTTCGGCGCGCAGTACTGGCACGCCGTGGCCTCGCCGCTCAATCTCGACCTCGTCAAGCGCACGCAAGACCGCTTCAAGCAGAACCCGAACTACAGCCTCGCCGGCTCGTATATCTGCACCAAGCTCATGCTCGATGCAATGGTCAAGGCAGGCAGCGCCGATCCGAAGGCGGTCATCGCCGCGATGGAAGGCATGAAGTACGACGGCCTCACGGGTCCGGAAGAAATCCGCAAGGGCGACCATCAGGTGCTCAAGAACTATTACCTGCTCAAAGGCAAGGCCAAGTCGAAGATGAAGAACCCCGACGACTATGCCGACATCGTGAGCGCCGGTAAATCGTTCCTGCCGCTCGACAAGACCGAGTGCAAGATGGCCTGATTGGCGCAGCCGTGCGTTATTGGCACACCCAATGCACTCGGCTGTCGTCGTTCGCGGGGACGCGTCATCATCGTCCCCGCATCTGTCGTCCGCGCGGCGCATAACACTACGCATACGCCCGCGCGGCGGCCCACGTCCACTCAAGCTCTTCGGGACGCGCATGAACGTTTATTTGCTGCAAGTCATCAACGGCGTCGGCATCGGCATGCTGTACTTCCTGCTCGCCGTCGGGTTATCGATCATCTTCGGCCTGTTGCGCTTCGTGAACTTCGCGCACGGCGCCTTCTATCTTCTCGGCGCATATTTCTGCTTTCAGGCAATGCAATGGGGCCTGTCGTTCTGGCTCGCGCTCATCGTGTGCCCGATCGTCGTGGCCGTCGTCGCATGGATTGCCGAGAAGGTCTTGCTCTCGCACATCTATGACAAGCCGCATGAGTTCCACATTCTCGTGACCGTCGGCTTGGCCCTCGTCGTGCAGGAGCTGGTCATCATCGTGTGGGGCCCGCTCGGCGACAACGTGCCGGTGCCGCAGGCACTGGACGGCGTCGTGATGTGGGGCACCTTCATCTATCCGAAGTACCGCCTCTTCCTGATTGGCTTCACTGCGGTCTTCGCCGCCCTTCTCTGGTGGCTGCTCGAAGGCACCCGGCTCGGCAGCGCGGTACGCGCGGGCAGCGAGTCGTCGGAGATGGTGTCGCTGCTCGGCATCAACGTGTTTCGCGTGTTCAGTCTCGCATTCGCCCTCGGGGCGGGCACCGCTGCACTCGCCGGTGTGCTCGCCGCCCCCGTGCGCGGCGTCGAACCGTTCATGGGCATCGAGGCGCTGGGCATCGCGTTCGTCGTGGTGGTGATCGGCGGCATGGGCAGCTTCGCCGGTGCGCTGGTCGGGGGGCTGGTGATCGGCATCGTGCAAAGTCTGATGAGCACGATCTGGCCGGAAGGCGCACGCCTGATGATCTATGTGGCGATGGCGGCCGTGCTGCTCATGCGCCCGCACGGCCTGCTCGGGAGAGGATGATGTTCGTACGCTATCGTTTTTGGCTGCTGGCTGCCGCCGTCACGCTGATCCTGCCCGCGACGCTCTCGTCGGGCACGCTCGCCACCGAAGTCCTCGTCTACGCCCTCGCAGTGCTGGGCTGCAACCTGCTGCTCGGCTACACCGGGTTGCTGTCGTTCGGTCAAGGCATCTTCTTCGGCCTCGGCAGTTACACGCTCGGCATTCTGCTCACGCGCACGGCGCTGCCCATGCCGCTGGCCATCGTCATCGCCATCGTGCTCGGTGCGTTGATCGCCGCCGTCGTCGGCAGCTTTGCGATCCGGCAAAAGGGCACGTACTTCGTGATGCTCACCCTCGCCTGCGCGCAGATGTTCTACTTCGTCGCCTACACCGCCACTGATTGGACTGGCGGCGACAACGGTCTGCTGGACATCCCGCGCAAATCGCTCGCTGTCGGCGGCCAGACGTTGATCCCGCTCACCACGCCGTGGCAGTACTACACCTTCGTGGCGGTGATCTTCCTGATCGTGTTCGCGGTGCTGCTGCGCGTGGCCGATTCGGTGTTCGGGCGCACATTGCTCGCCATTCGCGACAACGAAACGCGAGCGGCGGCCATCGGCTACCACGTGAAGACGTTCAAGCTCGTGGCCTTCGCGATTTCGGGCGCGGTCACCGCGCTGGCCGGCGCACTGCATGCATTGATGACGGGCATCGCACCGCTGTCGAACATCGAGTACCACACGAGCGAGATGATTCTCGTGATGACGGTCATTGGCGGCACCGGCAACCTGTTCGCGTCGGTGCTTGGCGCAGCGTTCTACGTGCTGGCATCCGACTGGCTCTCGACGTTGTGGCCGCGCTGGCTGCTGTTACTCGGCCTGCTGCTCATCGCCGTGAGCCTGTTCATGCACAAGGGGCTCTGGGGCGTGGCCGAGTCGTTGTGGTACCGGCTGGGTGGAAAGCGGCCCGATGCGGATGAGCGCAGCAAACTGGACACGCAGGGAGACCCGACATGAGCGACGCTCTCATCGAAGCCGCCGGCATCGTCAAACGCTACGGCAAGTTCACGGCCCTGCATGGCGTCGATCTGCGCGTCGCGCCGCGCACGGTGCACTCCGTGATCGGCCCGAACGGCGCGGGCAAGACCACGCTGTTTCACATGCTCACGGGTACCGTTCCCGTCTCGGGAGGGCGCATCCTGTTCGATGGCCACGACGTGACGACCGAAGCCGACTACCGGCGCGTACAGCGCGGCATCGCGCGTTCGTTTCAGGTCACGGCGCTGTTCCAGAACCTGTCGGTGCGAGAGAACCTCCGGCTCGCGGCGCTTGGCGTTACACCGCGTCGTGCGCTGTCGTGCTGGAGCAAAGCGGAAGGTGCCCGCGCCTGCGCATCCGTCGTCGACGACGTACTCACCCGGCTCGCCCTCACGCGTCACGCCAACACCGCCGCAGGTGCACTCTCGCACGGACAGCAGCGCCGGCTCGAAGTCGGCATGGCACTCGCTGCACGTCCCAAGGCAATCTTTCTCGACGAGCCAACCTCGGGCATGGGTATCGACGATCTCGACGACATGAAGCAACTCATTCGCGGCCTGCGTGACGATCACACCGTCGTGCTCATCGAGCACAACATGAACATCGTGATGGACATCTCCGACACGATCACCGTGATGCAGCAAGGCCGTGTGCTGGTCGAAGGCAAACCCGATGCCATTCGCGCCGACGAGCGCGTGCGCGCGGCGTATCTCGGCAACATGATCACCGGAGGCCGCGCATGATTCTCGACGTCGCAGGCGTTCACAGCTATTACGGCAAGAGCCACATCTTGCAAGGGGTCTCGCTGACGGTCGGTGACGGCGAACTCGTCACCCTGCTCGGGCGCAACGGCGCAGGCAAGTCGACCACGCTCAAGACCATCGCGGGTGTCGTTACACCGAAAGCGGGCAGCATTTCGTTCCTCGGCAAACCGGTCGCGGGTCAGCCCGCTCACCGCATTGCGGCGCGTGGCGTGTGCTTCGTGCCGGAGCATCGCGGCATCTTCAAGCTGCTCACGGTTGAAGAGAATCTCAAGCTCGGTGCGCGACGCGATTCCCCGTGGCAGCTCGCCGATATCTACCGCATCTTTCCGCGCTTGCAGGAGCGTCGCAAAAACGGCGGTGCGCAGCTCTCCGGCGGCGAACAACAGATGCTTGCCATTGGCCGCGCGCTGATGAATCACCCGCGCCTGCTCATGCTCGATGAGCCGGTGGAAGGACTGGCACCGGTGATCGTCGAAGAGATCGTGGCGCAGTTGAAACTCATCAAACAGGCGGGCGTCGCGATCCTGCTGGTCGAACAGAATCTGGAAGTCTGCACGCAGCTCGCCGACCGGCATTACATCGTCGAGCAGGGCGTGATCGTCTACGGCGCCGACAACGCCGCCTTTCTCGCCGACGACGTGGTCAAAGACCGCTACCTCGGCGTGGGCGTGGCCTGAGCGCCCGACGCCGTACCAACGAACCCGGCGCGCTCGCTACGCCGCTCAGCGCGCGCGCCATTGTGCCAATGCGTCCGCCCGCCCCTCGGCGGGGCGGACGCCCCTAAGGACTGGTGAAACATGGAACGTCTCGACCCAACCGCTGCCGCAGTGCGCATCGACGGCGCGCGCCTGTGGGACAGCCTCATGCAACTCGCGCAGATCGGTGCCACCGCCAAGGGCGGCGTGTGCCGTCTGGCGCTGACCGATCTCGACCGGCAGGGCCGCGATCTCTTCGTGAAGTGGGCGACGGAGATCGGCTGCACCGTGCGTGTCGATGCCATCGGCAATATCTTTGCGCGGCGCGCCGGGCGCAACAACAACTTGCCCCCCGTCATGACCGGCAGCCATATCGACACGCAACCCACTGGCGGCAAGTTCGACGGCAACTATGGCGTGCTCGCCGGGCTTGAGGTGCTGCGCACGCTCAACGATCGCGGCATCGACACCGACGCGCCGCTCGAAGTCGCCGTCTGGACCAACGAGGAAGGCTCGCGTTTCGTGCCGGTGATGATGGGCTCCGGCGTCTACGCAGGCGCCTTCACGCTCGATCACGCGCTGGTACAGAAGGACCACGACGGCATCAGCGTGGCCGACGCGCTCGCCGCGATCGGTTATGCCGGATCGGAATCCCCCATCGGAAAACCGGGCACCGTCGGCGCGTACTTCGAAGCGCACATCGAACAGGGTCCTGTGCTGGAGGCCAACCACAAGACCATCGGCGTCGTGCAGGGCGCACTGGGACAGCGTTGGTACGACGTGGTCATCACCGGCATGGAAGCCCACGCAGGCCCCACACCCATGGAACTACGTCGCGACGCTTTGTTGAGTGCGGCGCAACTGATTCAGGCCGTCAATCGCATCGCGTGTGAACATGCCCCGCATTCGCGCGGCACCGTGGGCTGGGTCGACAACTATCCGAACTCGCGCAACGTCATTCCCGGGCGCGTGAAGTTATCCGTCGACTTACGTGCCGCCGACGACGCCACACTCGATGTGCTCGATGCCAAGTTGCGCGCCGAATGCACCGCACTCGCCACCAACGGGATCGATGTGACAGTCGAGCAAGTGGTGTACTTTCCGCCGCAACCCTTTGCACCGGAACTCGTCGAGGCCATCCGCAGCGGCGCGCAGGCGCTCGGACTGTCGTCGATGGATGCGATCAGCGGTGCCGGGCACGACGCCGTTTATCTCGCGCGTGTGGCGCCCACGGCGATGATCTTCGTGCCCTGCAAGGACGGCATCAGCCACAACGAAATCGAAGACGCCGATCCGGCGCATCTGGAAGCCGGTTGCAACGTGCTGCTTCAGGCGATGCTGCAACGCGCGGGAGGTGTCGCATGAAAGTGATGATTGCCCGCATGAATCACGAGACCAATACGTTCTCGCCCGTGCCGACACCGATTGAAGCGTTCGGCAATCACGGACCGACGTATGACGGTGAGGCCTATCGCGACAACAAGGGCATGCGCACCGCGATGGCGGCCTTCATCGATCTGGCGCAAGCGGCGGGCGCCGAGATGGTGACGCCGGTGTCTGCCGGTGCGAATCCGAGTGGCCCGGTCGCAGCGGCGGCATATGACGAACTGTGCCGTCGCATCGTCGCAGCGGCGACGGGTGTCGACGCCATTCTGCTCGATCTGCACGGCGCGATGGTGGCCGAGAACAGTGACGACGGCGAGGGCGATCTGCTCGAACGCGTTCGTGCTGCCGCACCAGACACCCCGATTGCCGTCGCACTGGATCTGCACGCCAACGTCACGTCGAAGATCGTGACCAACGCCGACATCGTCGTGGGTTTCAAAACCTATCCGCACGTCGACATGTACGAAACCGGCGAGCATGCCGGACGGCTGCTGTTCGACTTGCTGGCTGGAAAACGCCGCCCTCGCGTGGTGTGGCAACAGCCGCCGTTGATGGTGCACTCGCTGCGCAGCACGAGCCACGGTGGTGCAATGAAGCGCGCACTGGATGCGGCACGCCGTGCGGAGGCCGAGGAGGGCATTCCGGCGGTGTCGGTCTTCTCGGGCTTCTCGCTGGCCGACATTCCGGCGCCATGCATCAGCGTGGTGGTCACTGCCGACGAGGGCAATGATGGTGTCGCACGCGCACAGGCGGTGGCTGATCGCATCGCGCGGCAGGCATGGGACGAGCGTGACGGTTTTGTCTATCACAGTGCGCCACTGGCCGAATCGATTGCCGAAGCGAAACGACTCGCGCAGGGTGCCGACAAGCCGGTGCTGCTGCTCGATCACAGCGATAACTGCATGTCCGGCGGCACCTGCGACACGATGGATGTGCTGGAGGCAGCGCTCGCGGGTGGCCTCTCCGGCATTGGCGTGGGGCCGCTCTGTGATCCGGAAGCGGTCGCCACGCTCATTGCCGCAGGCGAGGGCGCGGAGCTCACGCTTGCCCTCGGCAACAAGCGCGCCATGCCGCAGTTGGGCATCACCAAGACACCACCGGTACTCACCGGCATCGTGCGCAAGATCAGCGATGGCGAATATATCGTCACCGGGCCGACATACACCGGGCAGCGTTGCTACATGGGCCGCACGGTGTTGTTCGATATCGGCACAGCGCGCATCGTGGTCACCGAGCGCACGCACGAGCCGTGGGACCACGGTGTCTTCACGTGCGTGGGGCTCGATCCGCGCAGCGAGCGCTTTTTGCTGCTCAAGTCCCGCATGTACTGCCGCCCGGTGTTCGTGCCGATCTCGGCGGGGCTGGTGGAATGCGACAGCAACGGCGTGACGAGTTCGAACTACGCGCTGTTCCCGTTCTCGCGCGTGAATCGTCCGGTGTATCCGCTGGATCGGGACGTCACGTTCGACGCACCGTAGCAAAAATGGGCGTCGCTGCGATCGGGATCAACGACGCCTGCCGTCGAGCGGTGTCGTCACGCAGGTCCACAGTTGCCGGGCGATGTTGCAGCGTTACACGGCACTGTCCAAGGTATCGTTTCCGGCGACGACGCGGCGAGCCTCGATCTCGGCCTCGACGACGGTCGGCTCTCCGCGTTCGTGATTGACGTGATCCAACACCACGGCGCGGGCAGCAATGAGATGCGGCGGATAGCCGTCCGAAGCCGCCCAGTTTTCCAGACCGGATACGTTGTTGGCTTTGGCATGGACCATGACCGCCACATTGCTCCGACGGGAGAGTTCGGCGACGAGGTGCTCCTCGTGGTCCATTGCGATCAGACCGTCGAGCAATGCCCGCCCCTCGGCAACGTACGGCGGCGGCGGTGCCTGCCTGAAGGCGAATGACCGCAGTTTGCCAAGGTTGTAGTACAGCGCATTCATCGTGCCCGGCTCGAAACCATCCTCGGTGAGCAACAGCGACGGCAAACGATAGGCCATCAGTCGCGGGATGGACGCCTGCGATATCCCATCCTCCGGCGCCTGCTCGATCAGCCTGCTAAGCAATTCCCGATTCGACAGCGGTCCGACGCCGCGCGCATTCGCAGCGCTCATCTCGTAAAACAGATTGGTGAGGGTCTTGTTGACCACCGGATGATCGTAGATGCTGCGGCGCGTGCGCGCCGCGACGTGCACGCCCGCCGACCGCAGATCGGCGGACAGCAACTGCGCCAGCCGTGCGTCCAACGTCGGGGATCGGTCGCGCGGGCTTGCGCTGCCCACAGGCGGCAACGGCACCGAAGTGACCTGCGCAGCCGCGAAGGCAAGTGACTCCACCGTGGCAGGTGGGGCCGCCGGCGGGGAGAAGACCGACGGCGAGAGTGAGACGGAAGGGATAACCGGCATAGCGAGCGCTCCTGTAGTGGTGCGCCGAACCCCTCGGCACACCGTGGCGGGATCGTCCCCCACCGCTCACGCGCCCACTATCGAAGACTGCCGTGGGTCTGTGCCCGGCTGCCCACACGGTGTGCAATCCCAATGCCCGGCACCGCAGTGTCATGACAGGATTCGCGCCGTCTCCCGCAAAAAACAAAAGGCGGCGACAGTCTCCCGTCGCCGCCTCAGTGAAGCGATACCTCAGATACCTCAAGCGTCGAACGATTACTCGTCGAGCACCTTGTTGCCGGTTTCTTCAAACATCGACACAGCGATAAGCGAGATCAGCACGCAGGCGATCATGTACCACGCCGGGGCCATCTTGTTGCCCGTGACACGAATCAACCAGCCCGCCACCAGCTGTGCAGTGCCGCCGAACAGCGACACGGCAATGGCGTAAGCGCTCGACATGTAACCTGCACGCAGATGCTTCGGGAAGTTCTCCGGCATCAGCGCATACGCCGGTGCCGAACCCATCGTGTAGCAGAACATCAGCACGACCAGCGCCGCGAGCACCACCGGCAGCGACGGGAAGTGCGTCATGACCCAGAACGCCGGGTAGAGCAGCACGATCAGCAACACGCGGCCGGTGATCGTGAGCGGCTTGCGGCGGCCCATCTTGTCCGACCATGCGCCGTAGATCGGGCACATCACCAGCGAGATCGTGCTGGCGGCAACGCCCGCGAGCATCGACATCTTCGGCGGCAGTCCGAGGTACTGAATGCAGTACGTCGGCATGTAATACATCATCACGTACGTCGACACCGACATGCCCATGATCGAGAAGATCGTGAGGAACCAGTTACGCACGTACACGGCGCGCTTCGGATCGTTGCGCCCGGCGACGACCTTCGCCTTGGGCGGCTCTTCCTGAATATGGCGGCGCAGGTAGATACCGACCGGGGCGATCAACGTGCCGAGCAAGAACGGAATACGCCAGCCCCAGTTGTGCATCGTGTCGTCGGAGAGCAGGAAGCCCAGACTCGCGGCAAGGCCCGAGCCCAGCAGCGCAGCAGCGCCCTGACTTGCCAACTGCCAGCTCGCACGGAAACCACGGCTCTTCGCACCGCCCACTTCCAGCAGCGTGGCCGTCGCCGCACCGAACTCGCCGCCCTGTGCGAAACCCTGCAACAGGCGCGCGCCGACGATCAGCAACGGCGCAGCAATGCCGATTTGCGCGTACGTCGGTGCCAGACCGATGGCGGCCGAACCGATGGCCATCAGGCCGATGGTGAGCGTGAGCGCGGGCTTGCGGCCGGCGCGGTCGGCGTAACGGCCGAGCACGATGCCGCCGAGCGGGCGCATCACGAAACCCACGGCAAACACGGCGAACGCCAGCAGCGAGGACGTGATCGGATCGTCCGACGGGAAGAACTGCTTGCCGATGGTCAGTGCGAAGTAGCTGTAGACCGTGAAGTCGAAGAACTCCAGCAGATTGCCGATGACGGCGGCAAAGACGACCTTGCGCTGTTGCGCCGGGGTCATCGGCGAGGCGCTGGTGTCGTTCGCCGGAAACGATTGCGTTGCAGTGCTCATGCTCGGTCCTTCGCAAGGAAACGTTCGACCAGACGCGTCCAGAAGGCGGCCCCGATGGTCAGATTGTCGTCGTTGAAATCGTATTTGGCGTTGTGCAGCATCGGGCGGCCTTCGCCCACGCCGTTACCGAGGCGGATGAAGCAGCCCGGCACCTTTTGCAGGTAGTACGCGAAATCTTCGCTGCCGGCGATCGGCGGGAACGGCGAAATGATGTGCTCGTTGCCCACCAGTTCTTCGGCCACGCTGCGCGCGAATTCCGTTTCGGCTTCGCTGTTCACGAGCACCGGATACCCGCGGATGTACTCGATCTCGGCCGTGCCGCCATAGCCTTCGACATGCGTCGTGACCAGCGCACGAATGCGCTCTTCGAGCTTGGCGCGCACTGCTGCCGAGAACGAGCGCACGCTCATTTCCATCGTGGCCGATTCGGGAATCACGTTCGGTGCGAAACCGGCGTGGAACGTGCCGACCGTGACCACGGCGGCTTCGGTCGGATCGATGTTGCGAGCCACCACCGTTTGCAGCGCCATCACGAGGCTGCTGCCGATCATCACCGGATCGACGGCCAGATGCGGACGTGCGGCATGACCGCCACGGCCATGAATCTTCACCTTCACGGTGTCGCAGGCGGCCATCAGCGGGCCCGCGCGAAAACCGAACGTGCCCGTGGCCACGCCCGGGTGGTTGTGCAGACCGAAAATCGCCTGGCACGGGAAGCGCTCGAAGAGACCGTCGGCGATCATCTGCTCGGCGCCGCTGTTCGAACCGGCTTCTTCCGCCGGTTGGAAAATCAGATTCACGGTGCCGTCGAAATTGCGCGTCTTGGCGAGTTGCTGTGCAGCGCCCAGCAGCACGGTCGTGTGACCGTCGTGGCCGCAAGCGTGCATCTTGCCGTCGTGCACACTGGCGTAGGCGAGGCCGGTCTGCTCGTGAATCGGCAGCGCGTCCATGTCGGCGCGCACGCCCACGGTGCGACCGCTGGTGCCCGCGGTGAGCGATGCCACTACGCCGTGGCCACCCACGTTGCGCGTGACCTGATATCCCCAACCCTCAAGCTTCTCCGCCACGTAACGTGACGTGTCGACTTCCTCGTAGGACAGTTCGGGGTGTTGGTGGATATGGTGGCGAATGTCGGCCAACTGCTCACGCGCGTCGGCCAGATCGCTCACCTCACAGAAGCGAATCTCACTCATCGGGGGCTCCTCTCTATTTTTGAATACCGCGAAGTAGCGGAGTATTGCACCGACGAAAATTCCCACCCATGACGCAAACCCGTCCAAAATGTTGCTCTCAAAGCAACAATTGACGGCATGACGTCGGGAGATTTGTTGCGGCTACGATCCAGAAAACCATCACAAATCAAAGATTTATGGTGAATTTCGTTCATTTATGCAGCATCTGGGGTGGTGAGCGCTACGGCAGCCGCCTTGGGAACGAAATCGCTCGAACGGGACAGTGAAGCAGAGATGACGAACGACGCATGGATGGACGAGATCGGTGAGCGTCCGCTCAAGTACCTCACCGAGATTGCGAGCACGGGCGGCGTGCGCATGGCGGCCGAATCGCTCGGCGTGAACCCGTCGGTCGTCAGCCGCCAGATCGCTGCACTGGAGCGCAAACTGCGCTTCCCGCTCATCGAGCGGCGCGGACGTAACGTGAGCGTGACCGAGATCGGTCAGGTGCTGATCGACTACTACCGCGACGGGCAACGCCGCCAGCGCGACCTCTCGGCACGGCTGGAGGAGTACCGGCATCTGAAGCGCGGACGGGTCGCCATCGGTGTAGGGGAAGGCTTTATCGGCAACCTGATCGCGCGCGCCCTGCAACGCTTCTCGATGACGTATCCGGACATCCTCGTCGAGATACGCTCCGGCCCCACGCCTGTGGTGCTCTCGCTCGTGCGCGACGACGTGGTCGACATCGGCCTGTGCGTGCGCTCGGCGGACGACCCCGCCATGCGGATTCACCCGTTCGCTGCGAAGCCGTTATGCGCGGTGGTCGCGCCCTCGCACCGGTTTGCCACCATGGCGAGCGTGCCGCCCACGGAGTTAGCCAACGAGCGGCTGATCTTCATGACAGAGGCCTACGGCGTGCAGCACTTCGTCCACTCCGTGCTCGAAACCGTGCGGCTCAACGTTATTCCGGCGTATCGGGTCGACCTGTTCAACACCGCGCAAACGCTGGCAGCCGCCGGACTCGGTGTCGCCTTCATGTCGGCGGTTACCGCGCGGCGCGGCATCGAACTGGGCGAACTCGTCGCGGTCCCCATCGATCACCCGATCGCGACCGGTTTCTCCAGCCAGATGATGACGCGGGTCGGTCGTCGGCTTTCCCCCGCAGCCGATCACCTCTGGAAGCAACTCGCGCAGAGTCTGGCCCAGCGCTGATCGGGCAATGACACGGGGCACTCACCGCAGATGGCGTATCATCGGCCGGGTGTTGGATATTCCTGCCTGCCGATGACGACCGACGAGAACCAACCCTCCGGGCCTGCCCACAAACGACTGCGTGCGCGCTTTGTCGCGATCTCCTGGCGCGACCTCGCCGTCTCCTTCGGCCCCGTCGTGCTTGTCGCCATCGCGGCCATCTGGCTCGCCGTGTGGCTCGTACAGCCCGCCCCGCCACGCACCATCACGATCAGTGCCGGACCGGAAGGCAGTTCGTTCTGGAACGCCGCGCAGCGCTACAAGACGATCCTTGCGCGCAACGACATCACGCTCAACGTACTGACCTCCGAAGGCTCGCGCCAGAATGTGGAGCGTCTGGCGGACAGCAAGCAGAATGTCGATCTGGGTCTCGTACAGGGCGGCGTGTCGGGTGAGCTCGACATCGATGGCCTCGTCTCGCTCGGCAGCGTGTTTTACGCGCCGATTTCCGTGTTTTATCGCGGCCCGCGCGTCACCAAACTCTCCGACTTCACCGGCAAACGCATCGCCATCGGCCGCGAAGGCAGCGGTGCCCGCGCGCTGGCGCTCGCCTTGCTCAAAGCGAACGGCATCGAGCCGGGCGGCCCGACTGACCTGACTTCGTACGACGGGCAGGAAGCCGCGCAGGCGCTCGTCGATGGCCGCGTCGACGCCGCCATGCTCTCGGGCGATACCGCCACCGGCCCGACAATGGGCAAGCTGATACGCACCCCCGGCGTGCGGTTGATGGACTTTGCACAAGCCGACGCCTACACACGCCGCTTCACCTATCTGAATCAATTGACGCTGCCGCGCGGCGTGTTCGATCTCGGCAAGAATTTGCCCGCGCAGCCGGTGCATGTCATCAGCCCCACGGTCGAACTCGTGGCGCGCGACAGCCTGCACCCGGCGCTCTCCGATCTGCTGATCGAAGCCGCCCGCGAAGTGCACGGCAAGGCCAACCTGCTGCAACGCGCCGACGAATTCCCGTCGTCGCAAGTGCACGAATTTCCGCTCTCCGACGACGCCGCGCGCTACTACAAGTCAGGCAAGGGCTTCCTGTACCGGCATCTGCCGTTCTGGGTGGCGAGCCTCGCCGACCGTATCGTCGTGCTGCTCGTACCGATCATTGTGGTGCTGATCCCGGCGTTCCGGCTGGTGCCGTCGCTGTATAGCTGGCGCGTGAAATCGCGGCTGTATCGCTGGTATGGCGCGCTCATTGCGCTGGAGCGTGAGGCGCTCGCCGACGATGCCCACACCGAGTACAAGAGCCTGCGTCACCGGCTCGACGCGATCGAGGCAGCGGTGAACCGGCTGAAGATTCCGCTCGCGTATGCCGACCAGTTCTACGTGCTGCGCGAGCACATCGGTTTCGTGCGGCAGCGGCTCGATACCATGAACGCCGAACCCGTACCGCACCCGGACCGTACCGACGGTGTGGACAGCGCCCCGGCACCGACCGGTCACGCGTAGTCACCTCAAAGCGATGCTTATGCATGTCATAACCATCACAAGCTTTTCTTATGGACCGGTGCAGCGCAAACTGCGGCAATGTTTCGGGCGGGGATGCCAGTCATCTCTGCCCACCCCACCCACCGTACCCACCCTGCCCACCGTAAGCGCCTTTGCTGCCGAACGTCCGTATGCCGTTGCTCGCCATGACCTCCGCTCCCGTGCCTGCTCCCACTGAGAAGGCGCTCGTCGCTTGCGTCGTTCGCCCCGTGCGCGACGACGATCTCCCCGCTATCACGACCATCTATGCCCACCACGTGCTGAACGGTTCGGCCTCGTTCGAAGAGGTGCCACCGGGTCAGGCGGAGATGCACGCACGGTGCGCCAAGGTGATCGATGCTGGGTTGCCGTATCTGGTTGCAGAGCGCGATGGCAAAGTCCTCGGCTATGCGTATGCCACGCATTACCGGCCGCGCTCGGCCTATCGTTTCACGCTGGAAGATTCGGTGTATCTCGCCCCCGATGCCATCGGACAGGGCGTGGGCCGCACGCTGTTGCTCGCGCTCATCGCGCGCTGCGAGGGCGGGCCGTGGCGGCAACTGATCGCGAACGTGGGCGATAGCGGCAATGCGGCATCACTGGGTCTGCACGCATCGTGTGGTTTCGTGCACGCAGGTACGCTCAAATCCGTCGGCTTCAAGTTTGGCCGCTGGGTCGATACCGTGCTCATGCAACGCCCGCTCAACGCGGGCGACACCACGCTGCCCGAGTAGGCAGTGCGCGTCAGAACGGCGACGCGCGGTCCAGTTCCTTGTAATGCCGGAAGATGCCCGTCGTATTGAACGGGATGCGTCGCGGCGACTTCAGATACGCCGCGATACGGGGTTGCCGTGCAACGCCGTCGTGCACGCCCTGACAACGCGGATACGCCTTCGCAAAACCCGCCATTGCGCGCGGGAATGCGTAATTCAACCCGGCAATCAGTTGAAACAACGACAGATCGGCGTATGACGTCGCGCCCTCTGAGAGCCATCCACCAGCGTGTGGATTATTGGCCAGCACGCGCTCGAAATAATCGAAGAACTTGGGCAGGCGATAGTCGATCAACTCGGCGGTGCGCTTGCGCGCCTCGGCCCGTTGGTTGCTGTAATAGCGCCTGCTGGAGATCGGATGGTGGCCGTCGTGCACTTCGGCGACGAGATCGGCGAGCGTGAGTTGCAACTGATTGACGAAGCGGCGGGCGCGTGGCGATTCGCCGACGAGACCGAGTACCGGCCCCAGAAACGCGAGGATATTGGCTGTCTGGCCGATCAATTCGCCGTCCGCGCGCAGGAACGGCGGCGCGAAGGGCGGATCGATGCAGGCGGGGTCGTCCATCGTGTGAAGCATGCCGTCCATGCCCTGTCCCGGCCCGTCACCTTGCACGATTTCCACGAACGGCGTGCCGGTCGCTTCGAAGGCCAGCCGGACAAACTCACCGCGCCCTTGCAGGCCCGGCCAATAGAACAGTTCGAAGGTCATGCCACCTCCTCAGGCTGTTTCAGGCCAGCGAATCGCGCTTCACACGTCACGCATCGCGTATCACGCGACGCCCGGCTGCATCTCCACCCGATTCTTGCCCTGTTGCTTGGCGCGGTAGAGCGCCAGATCCGCCGACTCGATGAGCGAGGTCGACGCCATGTGCGTGCGCGGCACCAGCGCCGCGCCGCCGAGACTGATCGTCACATTGCGGCCGTTGGCCGAGCCGACGTGCGGAATACCCATCGCATCGATCTGCGCGCGCACCTTCTCCGCAATGATCGCGGCCCCGGCCGATGACGTATTCGGCAACACCATCACGAACTCTTCGCCGCCGAAGCGCGCGGCCAGATCGGCGGGACGCGTCGCCGAATCGGCCAGCGTCTGGGCCACACGGCGCAACACGTCGTCGCCCGCGATGTGGCCATAGGTGTCGTTATAGATCTTGAAGTTGTCGACGTCGATCATCAACAGCGCCAGCTCGCGCTGCTCACGCAGTGCACGGCGCCACTCGGCACCGAAGTACTCGTCGAAGTACCGGCGATTGGCCAGCCCGGTGAGCCCGTCGGAATGCGTGAGCCGTTGCAGTTCCAGATTCGTTTCGAGCAATTGCTGCTGGCTCTCGCGCAGCGCCCGGTAAGCCTCGTCGCGTTGCAGCAGGTTCATGTACGAGCGCGAGTGATAGCGCAGGCGCGCGACCAGTTCGATGGTGTCGGGCAGCTTGACCAGATAGTCGTTCGCACCGGCCGCGAACGCTTCGCGCTTGATGGTCGACTCTTCTTTGGTCGAGAGCACGATGATCGGAATATCGCGCGTGAGCGGGCTCGACCGGTACTGCCGTACCAGCGACAGGCCGTCGGTGCCCGGCATCACCAGATCCTGAAGAATCACGGTCGGGCGCGTTTGTTCGGCCACGCGAAGCGCTTCGTCGGGATTCGAACAATAGTGGAAGTCGATGTTCGGCTCGCCTGCCAGCGCGCGGCGAATCGCTTCCCCGACCATCGCCTGATCGTCGACAAGCAACACCATCGCCGACGAATCGTTCAGGCTGCTCTCGGAGCCGGTCGGCAGAGCGGCGGGCGGCGTGGGTTGGCGTGGGGTTGTTGTCATGATGTGCGTCCTGTCAAACAGTGCCAAACAGCGTAATCAATTGCGGCGCGATGATCGTGAGCGGCAAGATTTCGGAAGCCGCGCCAGCCTCCGCTGCCGCCTTGGGCATGCCATACACGGCACTCGTCGCGCGATCCTGCGCGATGGTGATGAAGCCGCGCGTGCGCATGGCACCCAGCCCGGCCGCGCCGTCGCGCCCCATACCGGTGAGCAGCACGCCCACCGCACGGGCGCGCCAGCACTCGGCCACGCTTTGCAGAAATACATCGATGGAGGGCCGGTACACGGCGCTCTTGGGTTCGTCCGAATACGCGCAACGCCCGCTTGCGTCCAGTCGCAAATGCCGGTTGCCGCCCGCGAGCAGCACTTCTCCCGCCAGCGGTCGGTCGCCTGCTTGCGCCAGCCGCACGGTGAGCGGCGTCTGCTGATCGAGCCATGCTGCCATGCCGGGCGCAAACGCGTCGTCCACGTGCTGGACGACGATCACCCCGGCCGCAAAATTCGCAGGCAACCGGCCAAGCAATGTCGCTAGCGCGGCCGGCCCACCCGCCGATGCGCCGATGGCGATCAGTGCGTCGGTGCGCGGCGTTATCGGCGGCGCGATGGGGGCGACCGGCACGACGGCGTTGGCCTCGGCCTGTTGTGCGGCCACCGCATCGATCTTGGCAAGCAGGGACGACGCCGGACGCGCCAGATCGGAACCGCCCAGCACCGGCGTGTCGACCGCGTCCACAGCACCAGCGCCCATCGCGTCGAACACCAGACTTGCGTGATGGCCCACATCGGACGTCACGATCAGAATCGGGCACGGCGTGCGGCGCATGATTTCGCGCGTGGCCGCCACACCGTCCATCACCGGCATCACCAGATCCATCAGCACGAGATCCGGCGGCACCGGTGCACACATCGACACCGCCTGCGCACCGTCGTAAGCCACCCAGGCCACTTCCAGCCCCGGGCGCTGTGCAAGCGTACGACGTAGCGCTTCCACGGCGATGACCGAATCGTTCACGATACCGATCTTCATCACTGCGCCTCCCCGATGAGATCCACCACGGCACGCAGGAGCGCGTCGTCGTGGAAACTGCCCTTCGCGAGATAGTAATCCGCACCGGCATCGAGCCCGCGCTGACGATCCTCCTCGCGATCTTTGTATGAAACGATCATGACCGGCAAATCCGCCGTGCGCGCGTCGCGCTTGATCAGCGTCACGAGCTCGATGCCGTCCATGCGCGGCATATCGACATCGGTAATCACCATGTCGAACGTCTCGCTGCGCACAGCATTCCAGCCGTCCATGCCATCGACGGCCACACTCACGTCGTAGCCGCGCGCGGCCAGCAGTTTGCGTTCGAGTTCGCGCACGGTCAAGGAGTCGTCGACCACCAGCACGCGCTTGCGCACCGCCACGCCGCCCTGCGCCGCACGGGCAGGCAGACGCTCCAGCGAGCCGGTCTCTACGGCCTTTGCGATCGAGCGCAACAAGTCGGCCGGATCGATGATGAGCAACGGTGTGCCGTCTTCGGCCAGCGCACCAGCGGCAATGTTCGGCAGCTTGCCCAGACGCGCATCGAGCGGCTGCACAACGAGCATGCGCTCACCGAGAAACTTGTCGACGGCCAGTCCGTAACGCGCCTCGCCGTCGCCGATCACCACGACCGGTTGGGCACCGGGGGCCGCAACCGGCTCGCTGCCGTAAAGCACCTGCCGCGCGCTGACGACACCGATCTGACGGCCGTCGAGCGTGAAGTGCGGTCGGCCTTCCAGCATTTCGATGTGCTCGGGCGCGAGGGCAAGCGTGCGCGACAGACTCGCCAGCGGCAACGCATAGGATTCGCCGCCAATCTCCACGAGCAGGCTGCGCACCACCGACAACGTAAGCGGCAGTTGCAATACGAACTTCGTGCCGCGCCCCGGTGAATGTTCGATGCGAACCGTGCCGCGCACGGCAGCGACCATCGCGCGCACGGCGTCCAGTCCCACGCCTCGCCCCGACACATCGGTCACGGTGTCGCGCAGCGTAAAGCCGGGGAGCATCAGGAATTCGAGCAGTTCGTTGTCGTCGAGCCGCTGCGCCGTTTCCATCGTCACCAGACCGCGCGCCACGACCGCATCGCGCACCCGGTCGAGATCGATACCTGCGCCGTCGTCGGCGACGCTCACCAGCAGCAGCCCAGCGCTATGGCGTGCACTGAGCGTAATTTTGCCTTGCGCCGGTTTGCCCGCTGCGAGGCGTTGTGCCTGACTTTCCAGCCCGTGATCGACGGCGTTACGCAGCAAGTGACCAAGCGGCGCTTCAAGCTGATCGAGAATGTCGCGATCGACCTGCGTATCCGCACCGCGAATATCGAGCTGCGCGGGCTTGCCGAGCGAGCGGCCGAGATCGCGCACCATGCGGGCGAAGCCACCCAGCCGGTCGCCGAGCGGGCGCATCCGGCAGGCGAGTGCTTCGTCGTAGAGGCGCTGCGAGAGTTGGGTTGAGCGGCGATCGAACTGATCGAGTTCGTGCAGTTGCTCGCCGAGCAACTGACTGCCGACGCCGAGCGCACGGCGCAGGTCCGCCAGCGCACTCAATAACGTCTGGCGGTCTTCATCGGTGCTGGCGGCGTGCGTCAATGCCGTGCTCATGCGGTCGAGTGCTTCGCCCGCTTCGTGCTGATGACGCTTCAGACGCTGCAACGATTGTGCAAACGGTTGCGACCAGCGCGAGGCGACGAGCGCTTCGCTCGACAACCGCAGCAGGCGGTTCAACGTATCGGCCGACACGCGCAACGCGCGGGCAGCATTGTCGCCTTCGCCCACGTCATGCCGGTCGTCGGTGTCGTATCCACCCGGCAGTCCCATGATGCTGTCGGCCTCATGGGGTTGATGCAATTCAGTCAGCGATGCCAATGCAGGCGGAATCGCCTCACCGGTCGCTTGGGTCTGCCCGATCTCGGTCAATGACGCCGACAGTGCGGGTGTAACGGGCGACACGTCCTGCGACGACAAGCCATAGCTCGCGTAGTCGAACGCTTCGGAGGCGCTGCCCGTGGTGTTCTCGGGCAACTCGGCCAGTTGCGCCGTCAGTGTGGCGACAAACGTGTCGATCTCCGCTTTGCCTGCGCCTTGCGCCCAACCCATGTCGCCGCCCGGTGGGTGCGCCATGCGCATGAGCAGATCGACACCCTGCAACAGCTTGTCGATGTAAGCGGTGTCCAGCCGGAGCGTGCCGCGTTGTGCCGCGACAAAGGCGTCTTCGAGCACGTGAGCGAGCGCCACGCCAGCATCGACGCCGACAATGCGTGCCGCCCCCTTGAGCGAGTGCGCCGCGCGCATACACGCCTCAAGCCGTGTGGCGTCGGTCGGCGTGCGCTCCAGCGCGAGCAGTCCGTCGCCGAGCACTTGTGCCTGCGTCTCCGTCTCCATGCGGAACAGATCGAGCAGCGAGGCGTTTTGCAGATCGTCGCTCATCCAAGGCTCCGGTCAAAAGCCGCGGCCACGCGCGCCGGGTCCAGCAAGCCCACGACTCGTTCGCGCCAATGCAGTACAGCATGGGCGAAGCCATCGGATGCACCGAGTGCCGTCGCGGGCACCGTGCCCAACGCACTGCTCGCCGGTGTCACCGTGCCATGCACTTCCGTGACCGGGAAGGCACTCAGATGCGCGCCATGGCGCATGGCCAACAGGCGCGACGTGCTGGTGCGCCACGTGTTCGCCGGTGTCGCCAGCGGTTGCGCCGCAGGCTGCACGCCGAGCAATTCGCCGAGCGACACGCACGGCACGAGCGCACCGCGCAGATTGACCAGCCCGAGCAGCGCGCGCTGCCGATGCCCCGGCACCGTGTGCCAAGCCCGCATCGGCGAGACTTCTTCGATGACGGAAGCCGGCAGCGCGAGCCATTCATCCGCCAGACGGAACAACAGCAGCGCCGCCCCGCGCGACGTGGCTTCGTCGTGTGCTGCGGCACGCCATGGTGCCGGGTCAGCGGGCACGACGGGCAACCGGTCGAGCAGATCGGCGGCCTGCCGATGCAGGGCGCTATCGCTCGACAGGGCCGAACGGCGCGCGCCAGCCTGACGGCCCGCCTCGGGGCCGTCTTGCGACGTGGGCTCGCGCGGCGATTCGCCGTTCGTGGTGTTCGTCATGTCAGTCATCGATGTCTGGCCCCGTGGCGGTGCGCATCATGAGGGGCGTCGGTCGTGCGGTCTGCCGGGTCGATCCGCTCGGCGCGTTCGGCACGCTCTCGCAGGCGGCGTGCACCTGCCGCGTCGCCGCGCGCATCGAGTTGCGCCGCGCAATGCACGAGTGCTTCGTAATGACCCGGGTCGAGATAAAGGGCTCGACGGTAATGCACGAGGGCCTGTTGTGCGTCGCCGCGCGCGTCTTCCACCAGTCCCAGCAGATATTCCGCCTGCGCATTGGCACGGTCAGTGGCGAGCACCGTTCGGCACAACGCAATGGCCTGCGCGAAATCACCGGCATCGGCCAGCGTCTGCGCCTCTTGCAGTTGCCGCGCGATGTCGGGGGTCTGCGCAGATCGGCGGGACGCGGTGGTCCCCGCGCGCGAGGTTTCAGGGGTGAGCGGATTGCCAACCCCTCGCGCACCCGGTGTTGCCGCCGGCGCTAGCGGGACCACTGGCGTCGCGAGCATCGCTGTCGGCGTGGAGAGTGCTGGTGTCACCTGCACGGCATGCACGCGCCGATGTTGGGTGGCGTCGAACGTGTGAAATGAGCGGGACGTGTGTGTGGACGTCTGCGCGTTGAACGTCGACAGCGTGCCCGTGAGGGGCACTGCCCCGGCGGGGGCCGAGGTCACGTCGCGTTGCGGCCCTGCCAATCGGAACGAAAACGCCTGCACGTGGCCCGTCGACGACAAGCCATTGGACGTGAGCGACCCCCCCTCGGCGGGGCCGGCGAACAGCGTTGCGCCCATGCGCATCAGCCGCTCGAGCGCGGCAATCGCGCGGCGTTGGCCTTCCCGGTCGAAATAGATCAGTACGTTGCGGAAAAACACGAAATCGAACGTGCCCAGCCGGTCAACGAGCGCGGGGTCGAACAGGTTGCCTGCATGCCAGCGAATCGGCGGGCGCAGCGCGCCGTTCACGCGATAGGTCTCGCCCTGCGGCGTGAAGTAGCGATCGCGAAACAGCAGATTGGCGGCCGGCCCGCGAAATGAGTTGCGTCCATACACGCCCTCGCGCGCGATCGTGAGCGCGCGTTCGCTGATGTCGAGCGCATCGATGGTGAAGTCGCCCACCTGAAAGCCCGCATCGAACAACGTCATCGCCATTGAATAGGGTTCTTCGCCAGTGGCGCAGGGCAGGCTCAACAGCCGCAACGCCTGGCCTTCACGCACGGTGCCGCGTCGCGCGGCGCGTTCTTCGGTCGCCATCTGCGCGAGCGCCGTGAACGCCTCGCGATGCCGGAAAAACCACGTCTCGGGGACGACGACCGCTTCGATCAGTGCCTGCAATTCCTGCGGCGAATGTTGGAGTAATTGCCAGTAGGTCGACGTGTCGTTCGTCTCGGGGGACAGCACCGCCAGCCGGGCGCGTACGGCACGCTCGATAGCGTTCGCGCCGAGCGTGCCGGCGTCGAGCCCCATCGTGTCGCGCAGCAAGCGCTCGATCTGTTGCACGGGGCTCATGACGCGCTCCCCGTTGATTCCGGCGGCGTGTCGGGTTCGAGCGCATCGCAAACGTCACGGGCGGCGTCGAACAACAACGCGCGCGCTTCGTCGGTGAGCAACTGGTCCACGCGCACCCACTGCACCAGCCCGTCGTCCGTATCGAGCACGGGGCCGAGATAGCGGCCCTCGGGCAAATCGACACCGCTCGCGCGGAATGCCTGCGCGTCGGCGCGCAACGTATCGGTGGCTCGCTCCACAAGCACGCCAAGACGCCGCGCCTGCGGACCCGGTTCGGGGTAGTGCACGAGCACGAGACGGGTCGAGCGGCGCGCGGGCGCCGCCGTGCCCGTCGCGAGATGGGTCAGATCGAGCACCGGCACCGGCTCGCCGCGATAGCTGAACGCACCGGCCACCCAAGCGGGCGCGGCGGGCAGACGCTTGAGCGCGAGCCACGGCAGCACCTCGGCCACATGACTGGCCTCAATGACGTAGTGATCGGTGGCGATGGCAAAGCGCAGGAACAGCATGGCGGTGTCCGCGAATAGTCAAAATGCGCGTGGCAATCAAACCAGCCCGGCGGGCGTGCTCGACAGCACCTTGAACCGCGACACGCCGCTCTTGAGTCCATTAGCGACGTGATTGAGTTCTTCGATGGCCTGACTCGACTGCTGCAACGACTCGGCCGTCTGCTGCGCAGCCTCCGAGAGCTGCACCAGTGCCTGATTGATCTGCTCGGCGCCGGTGGCCTGCGCCTGCATGCCCTCGTTGACGACCTGAAAGCGCGGCGGCAGCGTCTGCACCTGCGCGATGATCTGCGCGAGCTGATCGCCCACCTGACGCATCTCGTCCATGCCGCGTCGCACTTCCTCGGCGAACTTGTCCATGCCCATCACGCCAGCCGACACGGCCGACTGAATCTCTTTGATCATCTGCTCGATGTCGTAGGTCGCGACCGCCGTCTGATCGGCGAGGCGGCGAATTTCGGTCGCCACCACCGCAAACCCGCGACCATACTCACCGGCCTTTTCGGCTTCGATGGCGGCATTGAGCGAGAGCAGATTGGTCTGGTCGGCCACCTTGGTGATGGTGGTCACGACCTGATTGATGTTGCCGGCCTTCTCGTTGAGGATGCCGAGCTTGCCGTTCACCGACCCGGCAGCTTCCATCACGTGGCGCATCGCGTCTTCCATGCGCGTGAGGCCGACGTGGCCGGTACCTGCCAGCGACGCCGCGTGGTCGGCAACGCCAGCCACTTCGGTCATGGTGCGGGCGAGGTCGCGCGAAGTGGCGAAAATTTCACGCGAGGTCGCGCCGATTTCGGTGGTCGTGGCCGCCGTCTCGGACGCTGTGGCCTGTTGCTGACGCGAGGTGGCGGCAATCTCCGTCACGGAGGTCGTCACTTGCAGCGCCGACTTCTGCGCCTGCCCGACCAGCCCGGTCAACTCGTCCGTCATGCGGTTAAAACCCGCTTCGAGCGCACCGAACTCGTCGCGCCGGTCCAGATCGAGACGCTTGGTCAGATCGCCGGAGCGCATGACTTCGAGAATCTGCATTACGTTCGCCAGCGGCACGCTGACCGCTTTGAACAACAACCAGCCGCACAGCACCGCACAACCCAATGCCACGGCCAGCGTGATGAGCAGCGTGGCCTTCGCGGCAGTCACTGCCTCGGCAATGTTGTGGGTGGCTTCGTCGGCGAAGGTCTTGTTGGTGTCGACCAGACGCTGGATCGCGGCGCGCCCGCGTCCCCATTCCGGGTAGAGCTGTTCGGAGAGCATGGCGCGGGCGGCGGGCATCTGGCCGTTGGCTACGAGCTTGAGCACTTCATTGCCGATGCGGCCGTACTGCTGGCGAACGCCGCGCACTTCGTCGTATTGCATGCGGTCGACCGCACGATTGACCGTGTTGCCGTAGTCCTTGATCCAGCCATCGATCTTGGTGTCGGCCGCGCGCAGCGCATCGAGGTCGACGGCGCGTGACTTGTCGTTGTCGTCGATGGCCACCACTTGTTGCAGCAGTTGGTAGCTCTCGAACCACGCTCCACGCAGCATGGTGCTGTAGTACAGGCCCGGGGTGGAGTCGGACTCCACGCTGAACGCTTCGCGCTCAATGGCAGCGAGACGCGTGTAAGCGACGCCGGCCATCAGCGCCATCAATGCGAGGATCAGGCCAAAACTGGCCAGAATGCGATGTCGGATCGACCAGTGTTTCACGCCGCGCTCCCGTGTCGGTGTTCGCGCCCGGCGCCGCACAGGGCGGCACGAGGCTTTTTGAGGTAACGCCGATTCTATTACAGCGGCACCCCCGGGCGGCGGCGGTCAAAACGTCTATTTGCCCTTATTTCGCGTCTTCCCCGGGGTTTCCCCCGAGGGATAGCTCAACGGGTGAGCTCGCGCAGCGCATCGGCGGACATCGGCGCCAATGCCAGCGGGGTTGCGGCGGCACGCAACACGCCAAGCGAAGCGGCATTGCCCGGCGAAACGCTGCCGTCGGGCAAATACAAGTTGTTTTCGAAGCCGATGCGAGCGTGGCCGCCCTGCAACACCGCCGCCAGCGCACATTCGGCTTCGCGCGGGCCGAAGGCGCACATCGCCCAAGGCGTAGCGCCGGCGCTCTCGCCACCGGCCTGCCACGACGAAAGGAACGGCAAGAGATCCGACGGTGCCGACAACTGCCCCAAGCTATACCGCCCGAGCACGAACAGCACCCAGTGGCGGCCCGGGCGAATCGCACCCTTGGCGCGCAGGCGCCAGTAGTGCGCCACGTCCTCGGCGTCGTACAGGATGTACTGGGTGGCGATGTTCTCCTGCCACAGCCATTCGAAGAACGCCTCGGCCGCCGGGCCGTGCGCGGCGTCGGGCAACACTTCGCGTAGTGCCACGGAGATCGCTTCCGGGCGCAGTGCGTGCACCGTCGCGATCTGCTGTTCAGGGGTGTAGATGCCGACGGCTTCGGTCGTGACCTGAAGCACCAGCGCGTTGCCGACGGCGCGGCGCACCGCCGCGATACCTGCCACGTAATCGGGCACTTCGAGGCTATGCGTGCCATCGGCCTTGCGCACGTGCAGGTGAATCATGGCTGCGCCCGCGTCGAGACACGCCTTGGCGCACGCGCCAAGCTCGTCGGGCGTCATCGGCAGTGCCGGGTGATCGGCGTGCGTGCGGCGGGCACCGTTCGGGGCTACCGCCAGAGCATAGGCGCGCGTCATGCCGCAGCCCCTGCCGGAACACCGGTCACGTCGGCCACGGCCACCGCCAGCAATTCGACGATGCGGTCGATGTCCTTGGGCTGACAGATGAACGGCGGGGCGATCAGTGCGTGATCGCCATGCACACCGTCGACAGTGCCGCCCATCGGGTAGATCAACAGGCCACGCGCCTTGGCCGCCGCCTTCAAGCGGGCGTTCATCTTGTCGGCCGCCGGCAGCGTCTGTTTGGTCGCACGGTCGGCCACAAACTCAACGCCGACGAACAAGCCACGGCCGCGCACATCGCCCACGTTCGGGTGATCGGCGAAGACCTCGCGCAAACGGGCACGCAGTTGCTCGCCGCGCGCCTTCACGTTGTCGAGCAGATGCTCGTCGGCAATCGTGCGTTGCACGGCCAGTGCGGCAGCGCACGCCATGGCGTGGCCCAGATACGTATGGCCGTGCTGGAAGAAACCGGAGCCGTCGACCACGGCGTTGTAAATTTTGTCGGTGCAGAGCATGGCGCCGATGGGCTGATAGCCCGCGCCGAGCCCCTTGGCGATCACGAGAATGTCGGGCACGACGCCGTCTTCTTCGCAGGCGTACAGATACCCCGTGCGCCCCATGCCCGACATCACTTCGTCGAGCAGCAGCAGCACGCCGTACTTGTCGCACACGGCGCGGATGCGCTTGAAGTAGTCGCCCACCGGCGGCACCGCGCCGGCAGTGGCACCGACGACGGTTTCTGCGACGAACGCGATCACGCTGTCGCCGCCGAGTTCGAGAATCTTGTTTTCCAGTTCGTCGGCGAGACGCTGCACGTACGCGTCGTCGGTCTCGCCCTCATGGCGCTCGCGATAGGCGAAGCACGGCGAGACGTGATGCGCGGGCACCAGCAACGGCAGGAACGGCTCGCGACGCCAGGCGTTGCCGCCGATGGCGAGGGCGCCCAGCGTGTTGCCGTGATAGCTCTGACGGCGCGCGATGAAATATTGGCGCTGCGGTTGACCGATTTCGACGAAGTACTGACGGGCGAGCTTGAGTGCCGCTTCGACGCCTTCGGAGCCGCCGCTCACGAAATACACATGATTCAGATCGCCCGGCGCGCTCGCGACGAGCGTATCGGCCAGTTGCTCGGCCACCTCGGTCGTGAAGAACGAGGTATGCGCATAGGCCAGTTGTGCGGCCTGCTGCTGCATCGCTTCAATCACGCGCGGGTGGCCATGCCCGAGACACGACACGGCCGCGCCGCCACAGGCGTCGAGATAGCGCTTGCCGGTGCTGTCGATCAGCTCGATGCCCTCGCCGCCGACGGCGACGGGCAGCGTCTGGCGCGGATTGCGGTGAAACACGTGAGTCATGCCATAACCCCTGACGGAAAGAATGCGCGCGCCAGCGTTCGCGACGCGCCAACAATGTCGCCAAGTGTAGGCTCAGCGTCCGTTGTTTGCAACATATGTTTCACTGATTTTAACATCGCAACATTCGCGCAACAGCGTTACCACACCTGCCATTTCCCCGCACGGCAAGCGTCTGGGAGATTACGCGTGCGCGCTTGTGGCATTTCATGCAACAATCGTTACACACCTACGTTGCCGTGTTGCTCTCCCCCAATGAACGAAGCCCCAGTGCTGCCGCAATCGCTCGACCAGCTCAACACTCTGCTGCGCGAGCGCTATCCCCACCTCAGCCCGCAGTTTCAGGCGGGCGCCCGCTTTCTGCTCGACCACCCCCAGCAGGTGCCCATCAGCTCGATGCGGGCGATTGCCGCCGAAGCGGGCGTACAACCGGCCACGTTCGTGCGGCTGGCACAGCATCTTGGCTTCGACGGCTGGCACGGCCTGCGCGAGTTGTTTCTCGAATCGATCCGTCTGGGGCCGCAGCCGTATGCGAGCCGCGCGCGGCAGGTCATCCGCGAAGGCGATGCGGCGCGCATGGTGCCGGAGATGTTTCGGGTGCAGCACAACAATCTCGACCTGACCGAAGCGGGGGCCAATCAGTCGCTCGGGGCCGCCGTGGAATTGCTCGCCAGTGCGGGCACCGTGCATGTGGCGGGTTTTCGCGCTTGTTTCCCGATTGCCTTCACGTTCCAGTACATCTACCGGCTGTTTCGCCCGACGGTGCACCTGATTCGCGGCGAAGCGGGCACGCTGGAGATGGAACTGCGGGCGCTCTCGGCGCGCGACGTGGTCGTCGTGATCAGCTTTGCGCCGTACTCGAATGAAGCGCTGATCGTGGCGCGTGCGGCCAAGGCAGCGGGTGCGCGGGTGCTGGCGCTGACCGATTCCACCGTCTCGCCGCTGGCGCTCGACGCCGACGCCACAGTGCTGTTCTCGCACGAGAGTCCGTCGTTCTTTCCGTCGATTACGGCGGGCATTGCCGTGGTGGAGACGCTGGTCGAAATGCTGCTCGCCCGCAAGGGTCGCGGCGCGGTGCGCGCGCTGGAGCTGGCCGAAGATCAGTTGCACGGCACGGGCGCGTATGTGACGCCGACCGGCACGGGCACGGGGAAAGGGGCGGGATGACGCCGCGCCCGGATTCTTTTATGATCGACGCGTCCCCTGCCGCCGCACCGGTGCGAGTTCTGTTTTCAGGCACCGTGCGGGCCGCGCTGCTCTCGCAGCCACCGGCAGGCACCGTCCCCGCCCGACAATCTCAAGGACTCCGAATGTCGCATACCCGTTTGCTCGCGCTTGGCGCAGCACTTCTCATCGGCGCAGGCGCCGCCGCGCCCGTGCTCGCCGCCTCCAATCTCACGTTCATGAGCAATTCGCCGCTGGCCTGGCTGCGCGCGAAGGACAACGCGTCGCTCGCCAAAGCGGCCGACGACGTGCTCTCCAACAAGCAGGACAACGAGACCGTCGAGTGGAACAACAAGGGCACCGGCACGCCCACGCAGTTCACCGGCCAGCTCACGGCGACCAACACGCAGAAGACCGACGACAAGACCTGTCGCGATCTGATCGTGCTGCTCAACGCCAAGGGTCAGGACGTCACGCTCAAGCTCAACGCCTGCAAGGCGGGCGAGAAGGGCAAGTGGGAACTGCAAAAGCGCGCCGCGCCGTAAGGTAGTCGATACCAAAACAAAACGCCGGTCCTGATCGCTCAGGCCGGCGTTTTGTTTTGGGCGCTGCCGGGAAAGCCTCCGGCAGCGCCCCGTCAGGCGATCAGACCCGTATCAGGCCGCCGCCTTCTTGTGACCCTCGACGTTCGGCAGGAAGATCGTCACGATACCGAGCAGCGGCAGGAACGCACACACGTGGTACACAAAGTCGATGCTCGTCGTGTCGGCCAGTTGACCCAGCACGGCAGCACCCACGCCGCCCATCCCGAAGGCGAAACCGAAGAACAGCCCCGAGACCGTCCCCACCTTGCCCGGAATCAGCTCCTGCGCGTAGACCAGAATCGCCGAGAACGCCGACGCCAGAATCAGGCCGATGGCCACCGTCAGGATGCCGGTCCAGTACAGGCTGGCGTACGGCAGCATCAGCGTGAACGGCGCAGCACCGAGGATCGAGCCCCAGATCACATACTTGCGGCCGATCTTGTCACCCAGCGGGCCGCCGATCATCGTGCCGGCCGCCACCGCGAACAGGAACACGAACAGATGGATCTGCGCGTTCTGCACCGACACGTGGAACTTGCTGATCAGATAGAACGTGAAGTAGCTGCTGATGCTCGCGAGGTAGAAATACTTCGAGAAGATCAGCACCAGCAGGATGCCGATAGCGAACATCACCTTGCCGCGCGACAGGTGCGCCGTGCCGCCACGACGCGCTGCCGGCTTGCCCTTGCTGGCCGCGCGCTGCGCTGCATACCAGCGGCTCACGTGGAACAGCACGAAGATCGCGACGAGCGCCGCCACCGAGAACCACGCCACGCTGCCACGGCCGTGCGGGACGATGATCAGCGCCGCCAGTAACGGGCCCAGCGACGAGCCAACGTTGCCACCCACCTGAAAGAACGACTGCGCCATACCGTGGCGGCCGCCCGAAGCCATGCGGGCCACGCGCGATGATTCCGGATGGAACACCGACGAGCCCATGCCCACCAGCGCCGCCGCCACGAGCAGCACGCCGAAGTTAGGCGCCACCGCCAGCAGCAGCAATCCCACGAGCGTGAATCCCATGCCGACCGGCAATGAATACGGTTTCGGGTACTTGTCGGTATAAAGGCCGACGACAGGCTGCAACAGCGACGCGGTGATCTGATACGTCAGCGTGATCAGGCCAACCTGCCCGAAACTCAGGTCGAAATTGGCCTTGAGCAACGGATAGATCGCCAGGATCAACGACTGGATCATGTCGTTGAGCAAGTGAGAGAAGCTGATGGCAGACAGCACGCGGAACGCCGTGCCCTGCGCAGCCGGCGTAGGGGCGCCAGCAAGGGAGGATGCAGGTTGACTCGACATGGGAGGAACGACTTGACGTCTCTAGCTTGGGAAAACGGTCAGATTCCGACGGCTTTCGCGCAGATATGCATGAAAGTTGGGATATTTCTCAAATTCCGCCAGAAATTTAATGAGTGAAGTGTAGAGCATGCGTAAATCGTCGTTACGCCAAGTTTTGTCGCGATTCCGCCATGAATTTGCCCTGCGTTCGGCCTGAATTCGGCCCCGCTACGCCCCAAGTTGCGTAGCCCAAGGCGGCTTCATGCCCGTCGGAAACCCGTCGTAATCGCGTCAATCCTGTGCCGAAATGACGCGATTGCGACACTCCTAAGGGTTTTGTCGTGCGGGTTTATCGGGCGTTGGATGCCGTCAGGGATTCGTGTAGAGTCGATTGACGGGTTGTGCCCTGCAACACAAACAGCACACAAGGGCCCCACTTATTTCCGGGTTGGCAGCACATGATTCAACATTCGAGAGTCGTGCAGTGGCTGGTGACCGGGGTTGTCGTGGCGGTCACGTTTGTCGTTGTCCTCTTCGTGGGCTGGCTGCGCATTTATCACATGTCGCAGTCGATTCTCCAGGACGAAGCCGTGCGTCAGCGCGATGCCCTCGAGCGCATCGTCCTTCAGGCGGAAAAGACGCTTCAAGGCGTGACCCCGTGGGTCGGCCGCTCCTGCGAAGACGTCGGCAACCAGCTTCAGGCCACCGGCACCCTCAGTCCCTACTTCCGTTCGATCTGGCTCGTGTCACGCGGCCAGCTCTATTGTTCGTCGGTCCCGCGCTCGACCGACGGCCTCGACATGGCCATGCCGGCCGAAGTCGTCCCCATGCTCACCGGCGCCCGCACGCTGCTCGTGCCCGGCTCGCCCTACGCCCGCGAAGCGCCCGCGCTGGCACTGTATGTGCCGACCTCGGCGACCGACGGCGTGCTCGGCTATGTCGACGGGGTCTACCTGACCGAAACGCTGCATAGCGTGAAGAACAACGACCTCGCGTGGACGGCGATGACCGTGGGCAAGATGTCGCTCACCTCCGAGGGGCCGCTGCTTCAGTCGTCCGGCGTCGCTACGCGCGGCGCGCAAGTCACACTCGCATCGGAGCACTTTGCGACGTCGCTCGCCGGCAGCCCGACACTCATGCGCGAGTTGGCCGCCAGTCAGGCCCCCATCTTCTTGTCGTTCGGCGCCGTCATCGCGTTTCTGCTCGGCGTGATGACGTTTCGCCACCTCGGCCCGGCGCAGTTCATGCGGCGGCAGATCGCACGCGGCATCAAGCGCGACGAATTCAAGGTGTATTACCAGCCGGTCATGGAACTGGCCACGAACCGCTGCGCCGGTGCCGAGGCGCTGTTGCGCTGGCACCACCCGCTCGCGGGCCTCGTGCGCCCCGACGCCTTTATTCCGATTGCCGAGAGCAACGGCCTGATCGTGGATCTCACGCGCTCCGTGCTGCGGCAGATTCGCAACGACATGTCGATGGGGGCGCTGCCGCCAGGCTTTCATATGGGAATCAATCTCGCGGAGCGGCACCTGCGCGACACCACCATCGTGCAGGACATCGAGCGGCTGTACGGGTCGCTGAACGACACCTATCCGCTGGTGGCCGAGATAACCGAGCGCTACGTCATTCGCGACACGGCGGCAGCACGCCATGTCATGTCCGAACTGCAACGGCGCGGCATCGAAACCGCGCTCGACGACTTCGGCGCCGAGAACAATTCGATCGGCTACCTCAAGCGATACGACTTCAACTATCTGAAGATCGACAAGGAATTCTTGCCGGTGACGGAAGACGACACCGTCACGCGCAACATCTGCGATTCGATCATCCAGCTCGCCAACAACTTGCAGATGACCATCGTGGCAGAAGGTGTGGAAAACGAGATGCAGGCGAATTACCTGCGCGAGCGCGACGTCACGTATGCGCAGGGGTATTTGTTCGCCCGGCCAATTTCGTTCGATGAACTGGTGCAGTTTGCGATTGCCCATGCGGGCACCGGGCTCATGGCCGTCAAGACGACGCCCAGACCTGCCGAACTGCCGCCGAGAAAGGCAGGCTGAAGGCGGCCAAGCGGGGTTGACCGGCCGTTCGATCGACATCTCGCACTGCCCCGGATATCAAGGACAACCAACTAATGCCCGGGTGTCGCCGCCACACATTCCGATTCGATAAACGAAAACGCCGGGGCGGAGTGATCCGGCCCGGCGAGATATTCGATTGCGGTATGGCTTCGTTAAAACACCAACTGAGGCATATTGCTGCGTGGGGCAGGGGCAGCCGCCGCACGCGTACTGTCTCGCATTTCGGCGCGCAGCAACCAGAGTCGCTGTGCCACGAAACGCCTGAAGCGCATTTCACCCGCGGAGAAAGAGATTTGCATCTGATGTCGCTTACCGTTAGGCAGTGTGCGAACCAGACGATAGTATCGAGCCCCGTCAACCGTTTCCTTGATATTCCTGACGCGCATCATTTCACCCCGTTTCTGTTGTGTCAGGTGAGTGGGCACTTCGGTAAACGTCGCATTCCCGGGCGCACCTCGTCAGGACCGTGAAGCCGTTGGTCTGGCGGGATTCGACCGGCATTGGGGGGGCATGCGGCAAATTCAATGTAGATGAGAAACGTCCCCCATTCGTCCCCCAATCAGGCCTCCGAAGTGACCTCCGTTGGTGCGCCGCAACACTCGGGCTTTCGGCTATTGTTTCTGACAGGTTCCGTAGGCCTCTACAATGCGACCACCTCTGGGTTTGATCGAAAAAAACATTATGGTTTCCGAACCTTCTTCAACGCCGGATGATGTTTTGCGCAACGAAACAAATAATGCACTGCAAGTGAGTGGCTCACTTTGGCTGCATCGCGGCAATTCGTCGCTCGGCGGACAGGCACGTATCGCCCTGCTTGAACACATTGCCACGCAGGGCTCGATCACGGCTGCGGCAAAGGCTGCCGGCATGAGCTACAAGGCGGCATGGGACGCGGTCGACGCGATGAACCAGCTCGCGGGCGAGCCCCTCGTGGCGCGCAGCACGGGCGGGCGCGGCGGCGGCGGCACCACGCTGACGGCACGCGGCGCGAAGCTGGTGGCCGCGTTTCGCGCAGTGGAAGCAGCCCAGCAGCAGTTTCTCGCCCGGGTGGCCAACGATCTCGAACACTTCGACGAGCAGTGGCAGGTGATTGCGCGCCTAGGCTTGCAGACAAGTGCGCGAAATCAGTTGCACGGTACGATCACGGCGATTCGTCGTTGCGGCGTGAACGACGAGGTGACGCTCACGCTACCCGGCGGCGAAGCGATCACGGCGTCGCTCACGCATCGCAGCACGCAAACACTCGGCCTCGCCGTCGGCGGCGACGCCTTCGCGCTCATCAAGGCGCCATGGATCGAGATCGCACGCGGCGCAGACCTCGCCGGTTTGCCGACGGCCAACCGGCTGGCCGGCACGGTGGTCGCGATTACAAACGACACCGGACAGGCCGAAGTGATTCTCGCGTTGCCGGGCGGCGGTCGATTGGCCGCCGTGATGCCACACGACACCTTGGTGAACCGGGGACTCGCAGAAGCCAATGGCGCGACGGCGGCGTTTGCCGCCACCAGCGTCATCATCGGCGTGCTCGCCTGACATCGTTCGGCGGTTACCAAATAACAACCGGGGCGACGGGTGTGAACCCGCCGCCCCGGCGTCATTGAAACGCGTCGACGATTACATCGCCGGTGTTTCGCAGTTCGGCGTCAGATGCGCACGCGCATCGCGACGATCCAGACGCAGGCTCAACAGCGCCACGCCCACCCCCGCCAGCGGCACCAGCGCCGCCACCCAAGGCACCGCCGTCAGGCCGCCGTGGTTGATCACGAAGCCACCCAGCCACGCACCGATGGCGTTACCCAGATTGAACGCGGCAATGTTAAAGCTCGACGCGAGACTCTCGCCCGCACCGGACGCCTTCTCCATCACCCAGAGTTGCAGCGGCGCGACCGTTGCGAACGCCGTAGCGCCCAGCAGCGCGACAAACACGATGGACAGCCATTGCGAGTGCAGCGCAAAGGTCATCAGGCCCAGCACGACAGACAGCGACAGCAGGCTGCCCAGCACGGTCGGCACGACGCGGCGATCGGCGAGCTTGCCGCCCAGCAGATTGCCCACCACCAGACCGCCGCCGAAGATCAGCAGAATCGGCGACACGGCGCGCTCGGCAAAGCCGGTCACTTCGGTGAGCAGCGGCGCGATGTACGTGAACACACCGAACACACCGACCCAGCCCAGTACCGTCGTGAGCAGACCCAGCAGCACCGGGCGGCGTGCCAGCGCACGCAAATCGGCACGCCAGTCGCCGGCGTCCTTCGGCGCGGCAATCTTCGGCACGAACATCGCGATCACGACGAACGCGAGCGCGCCGATGACCGTCACCGCCCAGAAGCTCGCACGCCAGCCGTAGCTCTGGCCGAGCCACGTGCCGAACGGCACGCCGAGAATGTTGGCGACCGTCAGGCCCGTGAACATCACGGCGATAGCCGACGCACGGCGCTCACGCGACACGAGACCGGTGGCGACCACCGAGCCCACGCCGAAGAACGTGCCGTGAGCAAACGACGTCAGCACGCGCGCAGCCATCAGCGCGGTATAGCTCGGCGCGATGGCACAAGCCGCATTGCCGATGGTGAAGATCGCCATGAGCACCAGCAGCACCGTCTTGCGCGGCCAGCGCGCGGTAGCGGTGGTCATGAGCGGGGCGCCGACAACGACACCCAGCGCATAACCGGAAATAAGCAGGCCTGCGGCCGCGATCGAGACGCCGAAATCGGCGCCGACGTTGAGCAGCAGACCCATGATGACGAACTCCGTCACGCCAATGCCGAAGGCACCGGCGGTCAGGGCGTAAAGGGCGATGGGCACGAGAAACTCCTGTCTGAATATTGCGAATCTTTGGAAAGGCCGCGTCCGTGCGTCAGAAGAAAAACAGCAACCGCTGAGACAACGCTGACCAATGCCACGCAATATAGACGTCCTCGCATTGATGAAATAGACTGCGCGAAGGAAAATCATTTGTGACTTCAAGTCACAACACGTCAAACGGCGAGTACGAGAGGCACCGACGATGGGTCGACAGGACGTCAACCGCTCCGGCGATATGGAAGTTTTCGCGCGCGTGGCCGAACTGGGCGGATTCTCCGCCGCGGCACGGGCGCTGCATATGACGCCGTCGGCCGTGAGCAAGTTGATTGCGCGTCTCGAAGCGCGCTTGGGTGCGCGGCTATTCAACCGTTCGACGCGTCGCCTGCAACTCACCCCCGAGGGCACCGCGTTTCACGAGCGCGCCACCCGCGTGCTGGCCGATATCGAGGCGGCGGAGCGAGAAGCCGCAGCGGGTGCGGTCCCGCGTGGCCTGCTGCGCGTGAACGCCAGTGTGCCGATCGGCACGCTGTATCTGCTGCCGGTCATTCCGGCATTTCTCGCGCAATTCCCTGAAATCCGGCTCGATCTCACGCTGACCGATACTGTCGTCGATTTGCTGGAGCAACGCGCCGACGTCGCCGTGCGGGCGGGGCCGTTGCGCGACTCGCGACTTGTGGCCCGCAAGCTCGGCGAGAGTCGCATGCACGTTGTCGCATCCCCCGGCTACCTCGCGCGCAATGGCCCGCTGCGCACCCCGGCCGATCTGATTCATCACAACGTGATGGCCTTCAACTTCGACCGTCAGGTGCAGGGCTGGCCGTTTCTCGATGGGGCGGGCGGTATTACGCACTACCCGCAGATCGGCAACATGGTCGTGAGCAATGGCGAGATCATGCGCAAGCTTGCTGTTGAAGGCCTCGGGCTCGGGCGTCACTCGCGGTATCACGTCGATGCCGACCTGCGCGAAGGACGCCTCGTCGCCGTGCTCGAAGACTACAACCCGGGCGATCTGGAGCCCGTGCATGCCGTCTATGTGGGACAGGGCGGACACCTGCCCGCCCGCGTCCGCGCGTTTCTCGATTTTCTCGTCGAGCACGTGCATCTGCCGTAGTGGCTCAGCGACTTGGCGACGAGAGGCTATTGCGCCACGCGCGAACGATGCGACCACACGAACAACGGCCACGCCAGCGCCGCACACAAGAGGCCACCTGACCACACGAGTGCCCAGCCACCGATCGAGAGCAGAAACGGAATCGAAAGCGGCGTGACGAACATCGTCATGAAGACGCCCGTGTTGCCGATGCCAAGCGCGGTCCCGGCACGCGATGCGCCCGCCAGCGTCGCCAGTTCGGTGAACGCCACGCCGTGCCACGCCGACGCCACCATGCCGCCCACGATCAGCAGCGCGATGAGCCACGGTGTGCCGTGCGCCACCCAGTCCGGGCGCAGCGTCAGCGCGGCCACCAGTGTCGCCAGCAGCGCAAAGACGACGCCTACCGTCACCGTGCACACGCGCAGATATTGCGGACGATTGCGGTGCTTGTCGGTATAGCGCCCACTCCAGACCCGGGTGAGCGCCGCCCCGGTCTGCACTGCCCCGAGCGTGAGCGAAATCGTCAGCACGCTCACATGCGCAAAGTCATGCAGAAAGACGGTCCCGAACGTCAGCACAGCGATTTGCGGCATGGCGAGCACGGCCATACCCAGCGCCGTACTCAACAACCGTGCGTCGCGCAGCGGCGAGTACTGAACGGGCGCGCTGGCGGCTGCACCGGCACGCACTGGCGCAACCCGTGCGGCATCGGCCGACTCATGCGCTTCTTCCGGCGGTTCGAGCAGCCATAGCCACGCCATGTACGTTGCCGCAACGCAGGCGACTGCCAACCCGATATAGACGACGGCGAAACCAAAATGCAGCGCGGCCCCGGGCAGCAGCATTGCCCCGATGCCGCCACCCAGCGGCACCGCGCACTGCCGCACGCTCATCGCCAACCCGCGCTCGCCGTCATGAAACCATCGCATCACCGCGCGCCCGCTCGACCCGTTGACGCTGCCCCCCAGCACGCCGATGGCGAGCATGCCTGCGGCCAGCAACGGAATCGGCGGCACATGCCGGGGTGTCGGCACCACCCAGATACCCATCGCGAACAATGCCGCCGCCGTCACCATCAGTCCGACCAGCAGCACGCGCCGGTCGCCCCAACGGTCGGTGAGCATGCCCCAGGGCAATTCGGAGACGGCGATGCCCAGCCCGATCAAACCGAGCACAAGGCCGAGGTCGCCGTTGGCGAGCGCGTAGTCGCTGCGCATCTGCACGGCCGTCGCCGGCAGGCCGCCCAAGGCGGCGGCAAAGCTGGCGTTGGCCGCCACCCCCACGCCCAGCACTTTCCAGCGGTGCTCACGCCCCAGCGGACGGACGCCGCCACGGCGCAGCCCCGCGTCAGCGGCGGGCAATACCGTCGGCGCAGGGCCGGGGTTGAGCGGCATCAGGGGAATTGCCGGGCCGGGCGGCGCGGCGGTACACGATAGGCGATCGTTCATGAGTGACACGGTGCACGGCCCGGAGGCACGTCGCAGAGGAGGAGGGATGCTACGCATCGTACGGATAGACAATCCATCGGAAAAGCGGGAAAATTCGATGCCTTATATCGTGTTTTCCGGATTATCTACGCCGAGGGGCGCAGGATCGGCCTCACCCAACGAGATACCGCAGCGATACCGCCCTCCCGGGAGCCGTCATGAACGCCCGTGCCTTTGACCTCACGCAGTTACGTACCTTCATCGCCATTCACGATGCGGGCAGCATTTCGGCCGCAGCCGAACTGATCTTCCTGTCGCAATCGACGGTCAGCGAGCAATTGAAGAAGCTGGAAGAGCGGGCGGGTCAGCCGCTGCTGGTGCGCTCACGCAAGGGCATGCGCGCGACGCCGGCCGGCACGCGCCTGATTGCCTATGCGCGGCAGATTTCCGCCCTGTCCGAGGCCGCGTTTGAAGACTTGCAAGGCGTGTTGCTCGACGGCGAGTTGCGCATCGCCATCACCGATTACTACCGCCCACACGATGTGGGCCGCGTGCTCAAGCGCTTCGCGAGCCTGTACCCGCGCCTGCGTTTGCATGTGAGTGCGATGCAGAGTGCGCAGATCGAGCGCACGGCGCTGACCGGCGAACATTTCGATGTGGGGCTGGCGCTGCGGTTGATGAATGAAGATGTAGGCAAGGGCGCGAAGACGCTGGGCTACCGGGCACCGGGCACACTGGTGCGCCGCGAGCGGCTGGTCTGGGCGATGTCGTCCACGCTCGCCGAACCGCTGGGCGAGCCGCTGCCCCTCGTCACGCTGCCGCCGTCATGTGCGCTGCAAAGTCTCGTGCTCACTGTGCTGGAGCGTCACAAGGTGCCATATCGCGTCTCGCACTCGGCCGCGGGTGTCGCGGGGATGCAACTCGCGTTGGGGGCAGGCTTGGGAATTTCGTGTCTGAATGAGTCGGCGCTCACGTCCGACCTCATCGTGTGCCCGCCGTCGTTAGGTCTGCCGCCGCTGCCGCGCGCCGAATTCCATCTGATACCCGGACGTGCCGACGAGACCGAATTGATCCGCCACGCGCGCACCGCGCTGCTGCGGCTGTTTGCGTGATACCTTTGGCGCCCTTGCGTACCCCTGCTCACTTGCCCCTTGTTCAACATTCACCGGAGAGTGCAATCGTCATGCCGGAAGCCACACCGATTCGTCTGAATTTCAACACCCGTCGCGCGCTGCTATTCGCGCTGACGGCCGAGCGGCTGTCGGCCTTTTACGAACATGGGCAGTGGATGACCGACAAGCAGGGCGCGTCGCTGGCGCAGCTTTGGCTGTCGCGCTCGAAACTGCAATTGCCGCTGGCAGAGCGGCGCGTGTTGTCAGAGTTGAGCGACGATTTCGCGCGCGAACTGGCCGGCACGCTCTCGCGCGAAGCAGGTCTGTACACAGCGCATGAGATGACGGAATCGCTCGACGCGGACTACGCCTTTGCGTCAACCGTCGCGCAAGATCTGCTGGAAGACTGCACGCGGCGACTGGTCGAAGCCGGCATTACCGACTGACCTCGCCGACTGACTTCGCAGACTGCCATCACAGACTGACGGAGCGCTCTTGCACGAGCACCCACGGCGCGACCACCACGGCCCACAACTCGGGCGTGCGGGCGGCAAAATCGCTGGCATGTTCGGCTTGCATGCGTTGCACCAGACCGGACGAGAGCCACTGGGTCACGACCGGCGTATCGTCGTTGGCCACGGCTTCCGCGACCGAGACGAGATCGACGCCCGGCGCCACGTACAGCAGCACGCCGCGCGCGAAAAACGATTCCAGATCCTTCCAGTCGATCTTGGCGGTCTCGCCCAGCAGACGCCCATACGTCTCGCTGGCGGTGTTGGCGGTGGCTTGCGGGGCTTGATCTTGCTTGGGTGAATCCATGACGGCTCCAGGCGGCGCAGGCTGAAAATTGCCTGCACCCGGGGTAATTCAAATGACGAAAGCCGCATTGTAATGCGCCCCGGCGCGCGCGACGGTGGTAGCATCGGAACCCCACGCACGCCGCTGAAGTCGGAAGTGGTATCACTCGCCGCGCTGCATGGTGACTAACGTTTTACCGAGGACCCGCATGACCAAACAAAAAACCGATCCCAAGCTGGAACAAGCCCTGACGCGCGGCGATCTCGCCATGCGCCAGATCAACTCCGCGCGCGCCACTGCCTTGCTGCGTGCCCTTGGCGAGATGATCGTGGCCGCATCGAAGACGATCGGCGTCGACGCAGTCGTGGACGTGCCGGGTGGCGACAAGATTTATGACCCGGAAGACGGCGTGTGGCCGCAATCGCTCGTGCTGTCGTTCGACGGCCCGATCGACGAAGCCGACGAAGAGGAACTGCGCACCGTGCAGCTTCGTGCCGACAAGTACCCCGAGACGTTCCAGGTCGAATGGCATCGCGCCGACGGCAAGCTGGGGCATCACGAAGCCCGTCCGCTCGCCATGGTCGCGTTCCTGACCGACGTCGAAGTGCCCTGGCTCGACGACGACGCCTGAGCCGCGTAGGCATCTCGCCGTACAGCGATCCAGCGATCAGCCCCTGATTCGCTGATCCACCACACCGCCGCCCGAGGCTCACGCCCGGGCGGCGGTGTCGCATTCAGACCTCCCTCAGCCCGAAACCCCCGCCACCGCTGCGTTAGCGCTCACTCGCGCGCATACGGCTGTCCTGTCTTGCGCACATTATTTCTAAAACAGCAATTTAAAATAGACAATTATCGACTTTATTGCGATTGATACGAGCAATAGACTGCAACTGTCGACGGTGAAACGAACACCGCCAACGTTCAAACGACAGGAGAAAACATCATGAAACGCACGCTTATTACCTCGGCTCTGGTTTCCGCAATGCTTGCTGTGTCGGCCGGTTCGGCCTTTGCCAGCGACGCTTTCGAAGGTCCTTCGGAATTCGCATGGGTTCCGCAAACGAGCGCCGTGAGCCGCGCACAGGTCCGCACGGAACTGGTCCAAGCCGAGCAAGCCGGTCTGCTCGAACAACACGACTCGGTGTATCCGACGACGGTTGCCAAGGTTGGCGGCGCCGCACAGCCGGTGATGGCGGGTTCGGTGACCAACGTTGCCAGCGCAGGTAGCACTTACTTCGGTAGCTGATCGCCGTATGTGCCCGTGAGCCAGCGCCGCTGTTAGGCGCGACGCGACTCCGGGTCACGCACCCACACCGATGACAAATCGGCCGCAATTCCAGCGGCCGATTTTGTTTTATCTGCGCGAAACGATGCCACTTCAGCAAACTGTGGATAAGTCTGTCGATAACCCGGTGAACAAGCTGTGATTCGCACGGGGACAAGTCTGTGGACAGTCAGTGGATGGCACAGGGATAACTACGGGATAAGTCGCCTTGTTCGAGTGGATATCGCGTGGATAAGCCGTGAACAAGCTGTGGATATGCCGTGGATAACCCCGGCATTACCAGTGGATTATCTGTGGAGATCCGGGGGTTTTACGGTGATTAACCTGTGGATACCCGGTGCACAACTTTCTACGAATCGCCCGCAGATGCCCGCCTGCCGGGCATCTGCATCGTTTGCCGAAATTCCCTAGCTGTTTTGATCCGTCAGAAAATCAGGATGCAAAAGCCTTCGCTAGAAATGCGGTAACGCGAGCGATAGCGTCGTCGCGGGCTTCCGGCTGCGTGCCTGTGATCGGCACGATATGGGTTTTCGGGTTGGTGAACTCGGGGCGCTCGCGTAGCGGCAGATTCGGATAGTCGAAGTCGTGATACGCGCCCGGGTACATGTGGAAGGTGATCGGTGCGCCCTTGGCCGTCACGTCCTTAACAAACGCATCGCACGGCACCGGCTTGGACCAGACGTCATCGGCACCGATCAGCACGAGCAACGGGATACGCGTCGACCAGCCGGGCCCTTGCGCCTTCGTGTTGCACCACCCCGGATAGAACGCGACCGCTGCCACAAAGTCAGGCGGTGAGGGCGCCGTTGAGACGGGCGCGGCCACCGGCACTTTGCCCGGGCTGCGCGGCCCCACGGAGTACAGCACCGTGCCACCGCCGTGCGACCAGCCCATCAGCGCGATGCGATCTGGCGCGATGCCCGGCAACTGCTGCAAATACCGCAACGCGCCGTAGGCATCGCGCGGACGCTCCACTGACGGTCGAACGTCCCCGCCGCCCCGGCATTCGCTGGCCTGCCCGCGCGACGTAAAGCTGTCGACCGCCAGCACCGTATAGCCCTGCGCATTGAATCGCTGCGCCCAATCGAGCTCGCGGCTGTCGATCTTGCCCTTACGCGTGATCATGCCGTTACAGCCGTGCATGAACACGACCGCAGGCGTCGGCCCGTTGGCGTTGGGCGCGCGAAAGAGGTACGCGTCGAGCATCACTGGCTTACCGGCGGTATCCATATCCAGCGAAGGAATGCTGATCTTCTCCTGCGCATGCGCCGTCGCCGACCACGCGCCCGCCATGCAGGCAAACACCAACGCACATCGCAAAGCGGCACGCCCCGGCACACCGGCGTGCGTGCTGAGACGCGCAAAAAGCGCAGAACGAAACGTCATGATCGGGCAACTCCGTAGCGATGGTGAATCAGCGTGAATCGAGTATATCCAGCCGAATAACGCCCAAACGTAAGCGCTATTACGCGCGATATTACGAACCGTTGCACCCGGGCAGAGCTAAGCATGTGCCGATCAGAGATAAGGCGTCTCTGAGCGGGCCATTAGAATGTCCTCGGATACCTAAACAAATGCGCTAAGCAAACTCGCCAATCAACCTGCCAACCCACCCGTTCCATAAATGGAACGTCATGTTTATCCGGAGACAATCGACATGACCGAGAAGACACAGAGCACCGAAGAGAACGCCCAAGCGCCGAAGTGGCGCCTGGAAACGCTGGCCGTGCACGGGGGTTATCGCCCTGACCCGACCACGCGTGCGGTGGCGGTACCGATCTACCAGACCGTGGCATATGCCTTCGACGACACGCAACACGGCGCCGATCTGTTCGACCTGAAGGTGCCCGGCAACATCTACACCCGCATCATGAACCCGACGCAGGACGTGCTTGAACAGCGCGTCGCGGCGCTCGAAGGCGGCATCGCGGCATTGGCCCTCGCCTCGGGTCAGGCGGCCGTCACGTATGCGATTCAGACCATTGCCGAGGCGGGCGACAACATCGTGGCAGCGAGCGCCCTCTACGGCGGCACCTACAACCTGCTCGCGCACACGCTGCCGCTCTCGGGCATCACCACGCGCTTTGCCGATCCGCGTGAGCCCGAGTCGTTCGAGCCGCTCATCGACGAGAAGACCAAGGCAATCTTTGCCGAGTCCGTCGGCAACCCGCTGGGCAACGTCACCGACATCGCCAAACTGGCGGAAATCGCGCATCGTCACGGCATCCCGCTCATCATCGACAACACCGTCCCGTCACCGTATCTGCTGCGTCCGTTCGAGCACGGTGCCGACATCGTCGTGCATTCGCTCACCAAGTATCTGGGCGGGCACGGCACGAGTCTGGGCGGGGCCATCGTCGACTCCGGCAAATTCCCGTGGGCCGACCACAAGACGCGCTTCAAGCGCCTGAACGAGCCGGACGTGAGCTATCACGGCGTGGTCTATACAGAAGCCTTTGGTCCCGCCGCGTACATCGGCCGCGCGCGCGTGGTGCCGCTGCGCAACACCGGCGCGGCCATCTCGCCGTTCAATGCCTTCCAGATCCTGCAAGGCATCGAGACGCTGGCATTGCGTCTGGACCGCATCACCGAGAACGCGCTGAAGGTGGCGCAGTTCCTCAAGAAGCATCCGAAGGTCGAGTGGGTGAACTACGCCGGTTTGCCCGAGCATCCCGACAACGCGCTTGTGAAGAAGTACCTGTCGGGGCGCGGTCCGGGCATCCTGACGTTTGGGGTGAAGGGCGGCCGTGCGGCCGGCGCGTCGTTCCAGGATGCATTGCAGCTCTTCACGCGCCTCGTAAACATCGGCGACGCCAAGTCGCTGGCCACGCACCCGGCATCGACCACGCACCGCCAGCTCTCGCCGGAAGAATTGCGCAAGGCGGGGGTGAGCGAAGAAACCGTGCGCCTGTCGATCGGTATCGAACACATCGACGACCTGCTGGCCGATCTGGATCAGGCCCTCGCACGCCTCTGAAACGCGGCGTAGTCTTCTCTGCACGTTTCTGCTGATGAAACAACGGGCATCCCCACGGGCGCCCGTTGTCATTTCAGCGCGACATCGTGCTGGCGGCCGGCAAAGTGCGTGTTCAAAGTCCTCATTCCAAGCCAATTGTGACGGGGTATCATGCGCGGCAGCTGGTCGGGGGCAGGGATCGGCGACGCCGTCATATGACTGTCACCAAAACGACATGATTGCAGCGTAGTGTGCTTGCCCATTTCCCAAGGATTGCGCATGGACTATTTGCAAGTGCTGGTGCTCGCGATTGTGCAGGGCGTGGCGGAGTTGTTGCCCGTTTCAAGCTCTGCGCACGTCATCATGGCCGAGAAACTGATGGGGCTCGACCCGACTGCCCCCGAGATGACCTTGCTGCTGGTGATGTTGCACACCGGCACGATGCTGGCGGTGATCGTGTACTTCTGGAAATCGTGGCGCGAGCGTTACTTCTCGTCCCGCCGCGACTTCGTCCACAACGCCAAGCAAGTGATTGTCGCCACCGCCTTCACCGGCGTGATCGGCATTGCGCTGATGCTGTTCATCGAGAAGGTGCTGATGCGCGGCACGCAGCATTCCGAGATCGAGCATCTGTTCGGCAATCTGTACATCATCTCGGCGGGACTGGCGATGGCGGGCATCCTGATCCTCATCTCGGGCCGCAAACGCCCGCCGATGGGCGACCGTCCGATGCGTGCCGCCGACTCCGCATGGATCGGTGCGGTGCAGGGCGTGTGCCTGCCGTTCCGTGGTTTCTCGCGCTCGGGCTCGACCATTTCGACCGGCATGCTGCGCGGACTCGACAAGATTCGTGTTGAAGAATTCAGCTTCGCGCTGGCCGTGGTGCTCACCCCGCCGGTGATCGTCAAGGAGGCTTACCGCCTGTACAAGTCGGGCGCCACGCAGGCCTTCTCGGGCCACTTCATGACGGTGCTCACGCCGTGTCTCGTCGGTATGGTGTTCAGCTTCTTCGCGGGCCTGATCGCTCTGCGCTGGCTCTCGCGCTGGCTGGAGCATGGCCGCTGGTACCTGTTCGGTATTTACTGCCTCGTGGCCTCGGCCGTGGTGCTGTTCTCGAGCCAGTATCTGAGCTGACGTTTTCGCGTGTGTTCAAGCTCAAGGCCGGTGACGCCAGAGAAAATAGCACCGGCCTTTGTCTTCCTAGTTGGTGGACTTCACACGGTATCGTCAATACTCCACGGACTCATACGCCAGTATGAGTCTGTCGAGCGCCACGTGAAACGCCTGACCTCTTCCGCACGTGCCGGATCGCGCAAATAGGCGCACATGAAGATCAGATGCTCCAGCGTGGGCGCATGCCGCACCAGCACCTCGGGCGGCACCGATTGAGTGACCGCGACCAGTGGTCTGAGATCCACCAGCTCGCCAAAGTCCTCAATGGCCGCGGGCAAGGACGATGCCTCGGACAGCCGATCCGCAGCGCCAAGCACCGCCCGCGTCATTTGATGGAGCATGACGCCCGCCAGACTCTCTGTCGTGCGCTCGCTCAGCCCATCTTCGTTGAGATAGACCACCGGCATCTTCGCCCGATTGCTGACCACCTGCGATTGCAGCCCGCCGACCGCCGCGGTGCCTGGCATCGCAGGATCCACCATCAAGGCAACGGCAACCCGGGTCCGATAGTTCGCAACGAACTTCGGCGCGGCTCTTGTCATCGATTCGAGCGCGCCCATGAGCGCAACACGTAGACTCGCGACCTGCCCGATGGACGTAAACCGTTGCAGGAGCAACTCCGTTTCCGCACGATTCATCGGGTCTGTCAGCCAAAGCAGCGCGTCGAGCTGTACTTTTTGCACGCGTAAAACAATACGCTTGATACGCATCTGCTCCGTGCGGGACAAAGACGCCACCCGCTGGAATTGCGAAACGCCTTCGTACACCACGATGTCGCCCGCGTAAGGTGTGTGCAGCAGTGCCCTGAACTGGAGGTAATTCGCAACGTCGACATCGGTGGCGCGAAACAGGGTAACCGGGTGTCCCGCCACAGGCTCGGCAGTCCACCCGTGCTCGATTTTGAACACGTAGTGCGTACCTTGCACTCGCACGACATGAGTACAGTGTCCGTGATGGTCCGCGAAGGTGGCATAACGTGCGGCAATCTGCACCGTGCGTACGTCGCCACCCACTGTGGTGACTGGCACATCGGCGACGACATAGCGAGGGGCCTTTCCCAATGCGCCCTTGAGCGACAACAAATCGTGAAGGACCCCCTGCGTGACGCGATTGATCGCCGTCACGAGCATCCGGGCGCTATCGAGATGCCGCCAGACAACATCGCCGCCGATCAACAGATACTCTCGTTCCACCAGTTGCCCGGCATCGGTCACATCATCGACCACGACCGTTCTCATGGCGGCGTCTTGACTGTCGAAGGTCTCGAAGCGCTGCGTGCCGGCATCGAACTGATAGCGCGTCTCGCCGCCCCCCTGTGGATACGGCCGGACGTAGCCACCCACCGGGGCGAGTTGCGAACAAGCGCTGTCATGTTCCGGCGGGCTGCGGCGGGTCCGGCACAGTTGATTCAGCATCGGTGACTCAGGCGCGGAGGCATGCACCGGGAGACGCGCCTCGGGAACCCGCAGACGGCTGCCGCCACGCTGGACGCCGCCTTCGTGACCGTCTGGCCGTTGCACCGCGCGAGACGGTGCTGCGTGGGCTGCGCCGGTCGGTGTCTCGATACGCGCCCGAAATCGCGGCAAGTGCCGCCGCAATACCGGCATTCTCGACAGGCGCTCGAACAATGCGTGTGCGCCACCGGCCACACCATGACTGAGATGCCAAGCGGCGGCGAAGCCCGGATCGAACAGGCGAATGGATACCTCAGCAAGGTGCATACCGTCGCGAGCCCCAACGTCGAGCCAATGGGCAAGCTGCGCCGGCGTGCTCTCGCGCAATACGGGCAAGCCGTGCGCGATCGGTTTTTCAGACCACGCAAGCCACTCGTCCGGGCCGAGCGCCGTCAGCAAGTGCGTTGCGGTGTTGGCGGCATCGAGTCCGGCATCTGCCAGCGGAATGAGGCCGGCCAGATCGATCGCACAATCGAATACGGTGCCCGCCTTTGCTGCACGCACGTCCTGCACGCAGCGATAAAACGGCAATAGTCCAAGCAGCGCCTCACGACGTGCCGCATGTTCGGCTTCGGTGGCCGTCATGGCGAATGAAGCGTCGTGTAAGGCGTGGAACGGCGCGGCAAGAATTTCCGCCGCCCCTTGCGTCGCCGTGATCGTCGCGCCGCAATCTACGCGCTTGACGGTGTCGGTACACATTGGCCGCCCGCTACGATCCGCAGACTGCCCTGCAACACGGGGCACAGCGACGAACGGCGTTTGGCCCGCGTTCAGCCGTGCCGCCAGATCGGCCTCAAGCCGAATGACTTGCAGCGTAGACGGTGTAATCAAATAGTGACGCACCTCGCGCACACCCGATGCGGATGTGCGGCGAATCGACATCAGCAACGTGAAGTGGCGAATTTCGTCGGTTCTGCCCGCCCCTTCATCCGGCAACACCACGCCCAGCGCGCCGCCGGCATCGTCTGGCAACGGTTGCATCGCGAGCGTTCCTGCCGCGCGATGGAGGGTCCAGTCGCCGCATCGCCAGAACTGACGGTCGGTGTCGCTCATGGCATCGATACGCGCCTGAAGCACGGGCATCAGAAACGTGTGAGCGAGCGCGGGAATCGCCGTGGCGTAGTGCGCCTCGAATGACTCGGTGATGCTGTCGTGTGTCACGTCGGCCTCGACCAGCCGGGTATGCACCATGGGGGCGTCGCGCTTGAGATCGATCAGACAGTCATGCATCAGCAGATCGACGGGCGTGTACATCCCTTCGACGTGCATGCATGGCGGGAAGACCATAGGGTGGGCAGATGCGGTCCAGAGTCCGATCCATACGCGATGTTTGTTCACTTGAATCGTCAGATCGGGGGATACGCCTGCGCTCGCCACGCGCTCGCGCGCGATTGCACGACGCGTCGGCAGAAATCCGGCGGCAGCGGCAAGACGTTCGCCCTGCCCGAGCATGTCTTGAACACGCCATCGAAAGTAGGCGATCGCGCGAGCGCGGGTGGCCGTGTCGAGACGTTTGGCTTCGTCAGGTTCGATAACGTCGTGCGCCAGCGCCATCCGTGTGACGACGGACATGAACCGGGAGAGAAAAATAGCACTCGCCTCGGTGTCGCCATGGGCCGGAAGCATGGCCAGTGCGACCGCAGCCAACTCGTTCGGTGCCCAATCACTCGCCTCGTCGCCGATCAATGCGCACCCGATGCGCGCCAAGGCCCAGTCAAGGCTCCCGAAGCGCATACCGCTCGCGTCGTGCCGCGCCATGAGGGGATCGACGCGCGTCACGAACTGCCGGGCTATCGAGTCTCGCTCGGCCGGTGTTTTTTGTGCGGTGTCGGCCGACGGAACGGCACTCAGCGCTGCGCGCAGCACATCCGCCTGCGTTGGAAGCGCATCGGTGACGGCGGGGGGTGCGCTCTCGCCGGAGCAACGCAGCGGGGCACGCGGACAAGCCTGTGAGAATCGCGCCTCGCCCCACGAGAAGAATGTCGCGACGCTGAGCGGGTGGAGGACTGATGCGGCGGCCACTGGCAATGCCGCGCACCGCAGCGCGGGTGTCTCCGGCGATGGCGGCAATAGCGACGCAAGGGCGCGGTCGATATCGGAAGTGCGCACGTTGGTGTCAAGCGACGCCGGACGCGACACGTCCGCGCGACAAACCTGTGCGCCGAGAAAACACATGCCGAACAGCAACGCTTTGGCAGCCGCCCCGGCGTTGCCGCTCTGCACGGTCGCCGACGAGTCTATCTGGGACGTTTCGCGCGCAACACCGCGTCGCGGGGCTGGCGCGCATTGTCGAGCATGTTTGAGCAGGAATCGCGCGTGTGCGCGGTCATTTCGGGCGAGCGCGGCGGGCAAGCGTCCGACGCAATGGGAAGCGCTTGCGCGATGCGGCGCGACGCGTGTGAAGGGCATCATCTTCTCCAAGTCAAACGGGAGAGGGTGATGCCATTGACCAGAGGGTGCTGTCGCTAGCGACGTGCCGGTTTTTGTCGTTGACGCGTGTGTCGCGCGTGAGGACGCATGTTAGTCGGCCAACTCGTAGGACGTATTGCGCCCAGCCCCACTGCCTTTACGCAGCACGCCGTGATCGAGCAATTCTGTCATGTCGCGTAGCGCGGTGTCCGGCGAACACTTGGCAAGTGCCGCCCATTTGGCGTTCGTAAGCTTGCCATCGAAATCGTCGAGCAGGCTATTGAGCACTTTGATCTGACGAGCGTTGAGTGACAACGTCGCCCATTGCTGCCACAGATGCGCCTTGCGAAGTACCGCATCAAGCGTCTTGTCGGCTTGCTCGATGGCACGCTCCAGTGCGTCGTAGAACCATAGCAGCCACGCCGTGACATCCAACGTGCCCTTTTGGGTTCGCTCGAGAATTTCGTAGTAGCCCTTGCGCTCACGCTGAATCTGCGCCGACAGACTGTAGAAGCGTTGCGGACTGCCATCGCCGCGCGCGAGCAGCAAATCACCGATCGCCCGCGCGATTCGGCCGTTGCCATCATCGAAGGGATGCAGCGTCACAAACCAGAAATGGGCGAGGCCCGCCTTGATCAGAGCGAGTTCGTCCGACTCATGATTCACCCAGCCGAGAAAGCGTGTCATCTCCTCGTCCAGTCTTGCAGCGGGGGGTGCCTCGAAATGCACACGCTGCCGGTGGTGCGAGCCGGAGACCACCTGCATGGCGCCGCTGGCATCGTCGCGCCAGCTCGCTACGGCGATGCGCGACATCCCCGAGTAACCGGTCGGAAAGAGCGACGCGTGCCAGCCGAAGAGACGCTCTCGCGTGACCGGCTCGGCACTACGCTGTGTCGCATCGAGAATCATCTCCACAACCCCCTCGACATGGCGATCCACGGGCGCGAGGGCGTCGATATCAACACCGAGGCGATGCGCGATGGACGAACGCACCGACGCCGGGTCGAGTTGCTCGCCTTCGATGGCGCTGGTCTTGAGCACGTCCTCTGTGAGCGCCGCCAGACTGGCTTCGTCCCGCAAAGACATCCCGACATCCGCCATGCGGCCAGACAAGCGCCCCTGCGCGCGACTGACACGCGCAAGCGGACGCGCCAGCATTGCCATGTCGTAGCGCATTGCCGGCCATTCGGGGGCCTGCCAGAGATAGAGCCAATCACCGCGTTCCATGCGGCGATTATGGCGAGGATTCACCGCAGGGGCAAATTAATCACCGCATATTCTGCGGCGATTACACCCGACATTCACCGCAAGCGCGTCATACCATCCCGGCAACAACATCCAAAAACGCCGCGATCATGCGCGACTCACGGCGCTCTGCGAGGCACACCACCACGGTGGTTGTTTCCACTTTGGCGTCGCTGATCGACACCACTGCCAGCCGCTCATCGGGAATGTGCTCGCGCGCTGACACCGCCGCGATGCCCAGCCCGAGAATCACCGCTTCGCGAATCGCCTCGCGGCTGCCGATTTCCATCGAAACGTCCGGCACCACGCCCGCCGAGGCAAGCGCCGCCTCCAGCGCGTGACGCGTCGTCGACCCCGGTTCGCGCATCAGCATCGACTCGCCCGCCAGTTCCGCCAGCTTCACACTGCGACGCCGCGCAAACCGGTGACCCCGTGGCACCAGCAACACCACCGGATGCGTGCGGTACGGCACAGCGTGCAGGCGCGTGTCATCCTGATAACGCGCCAGCACCGCAACATCCGTGCGATACGCGAGCAGGCCGTCGATCATTTCCTCCGAGTTACCCGCACGCATCGAAATGGCAATGCCCGGATAACGCGGCCGAAACGCCGCCACGATCTCCATCGCGTGATGCGGTCCCACCGCACCGAGACGTAACTCCCCCGTTCTCAGCCCGCCATGCTCCTTGAGCAGACCAAGCGCTTCCGCCTCGTCCGCAAAGATGCGCAGGCTCACCGAATACAGCGCCTTGCCCGTTGGCGTCAGCGTCAATCCGCGACCGTGCCGATAAAACAACTCGATGCCGTAAGTCTCTTCCAACGCGCGAATCTGCGTCGTCATCGTCGGCTGACTCACATGCAATGCCTGCGCCGCGCGCGTCACGCTGCCGTGATGCGCCACGGCATGGAACGAACGCAATTGGGTAATCCGCATCGATGACGCTCCCGTGACGAGGTATAGGTTTTACCAATAGGTTGGCGAAAAAATGTGAATTGGAAGTATAGGACGGCGCTCACCATAATCCAGCTCAATCTTTCGCCAACCGTTCGCTTCGCCGGGTGCGAAGCGGCAAACGCGGCATCGTCCCCGCCATCCGCCATGACTGAACGTTCGCGCATTCTTAGCTTTCACAACCCGGTCAACGTCCACTTCGGCGACGGCGCCCTCGCCCAGTTGCCGGCCCTGGTCGGCCAGCGCCGCGTTGTGCTGGTCACCATGCCCGAAGCCCGGGCGCTGGGCATGACGGGGCAGGTCGAAGCCCTGCTCGGCGGCCAGCTTGCCGGCGTGATCGATCAGGTGAGCCCGAACCCCGACGTGCGCGAACTGGCACCGATGTACGGCGACTTCTGGCGCCGCTACGGACAGTGCGAGGTGATCGTGGCACTCGGTGGCGGCAGCGCGCTCGACACGGCCAAGTTGTTGATGGTCGCCGGTGACGACGACCGCTTCAGCACGCTGGTCGATGCGCTCGATGCGGGCGGCACCTTCAAGCCCACGCGCACCAAGCGGCTCATCACCATCCCCACAACGGCAGGCACCGGCAGCGAAGTCACGCCGTGGGCCACGCTCTGGGACCGGCACGTGAAGCGTAAGAAATACTCGCTGCATTTGCCCGAGACGTGGCCGGAAGCCGCCATCGTCGATCCCCGGCTCACTCGCTCGCTGCCCCGCTCTGTGACGTTGCAAAGCGGTCTCGATGCGCTCTCGCATGCGCTGGAAGCGATCTGGAACGTCAACGCGAATCCCATCTCGGACACCTTCGCGGTCACCGCAGCGCGCGACATGATGCGCGTGCTGCCGCAGCTCATGGCGTCGCCGGGCGATATCGACCTGCGCCGCGCCGCTGCGCTCGCCGCATTGCAGGCGGGCATGGCGTTCTCGAACACGAAGACGGCGCTCGCCCATTCGATTTCTTACGACATGACGATTCGCCACGGGCTGCCGCATGGCATTGCGTGCTCGTTCACGCTGCCGGCCGTGATGCGGCTGGCGATCGGCCGGCGCTCGGACCGCGACGCCGTACTTGCGCAAGTGTTCGACGGCGATATCGCCGGTGCACCCGAAAAGCTCACGGCGTTTCTGAACGATCTGGGGGTGGCGACGGAATTCGCCGCCTATGGAGTGACCGAGCCCGAATCGACGGCAATGATCGCCGCCGCACTCAACGGCCCGCGCGGTCGCAACTTCATCGGGGCGACGGCCTGAGCGGCCTGCGTTCTTTCATCGCCGTGCGGCACTGCGCGCGGCGAGCCACCGAAGTTTGTCGCTGTCGTCCTGAAGTCCTGAAGTACCGGCGCGTGGCCATTTGCAGCGTCGCTTCGCTTGAGCTTACCTAGGCATTTCCGAGACTTATCCGCAGTCCCCGCAACAGCCATTATCGAAAAAACAGCCGCCGGTCCAACGCGCGGTCACGAGACAACCATGGAGACAGACGCCCCGGCGCAGACCGGAGCGTCGCAGCGCGCCGCCACGGCGCGGCGCATCAACAGGAGGCGCAATGGAACAGGTTCTCACCGGGATCGGCAACAGCGATACCGTCTCTGCCGAAAAGGCAGTGCGTACGGTCGCGCTTGCCAGCCTGATCGGCACGACCGTCGAATGGTATGACTTCTTCCTGTACGGCACTGTCACAGGACTCGTCTTCAACAAGCTCTTCTTCCCCAGCGGCGATGCCTTCATCGCCACCGCACTGGCCTATACCGTCTACGCAGTGGGCTTCGCCACCCGCCCGCTCGGCGGCATTCTGTTCGGTCACTTCGGCGACAAAATCGGGCGCAAGCCACTGCTCATCATCACGCTCACCATCATGGGGGTATCGACCTTTCTGGTCGGGCTGGTGCCGAGCTACGAAAGCATTGGCATCGCCGCACCCTTGATCCTGCTTTTCCTGCGCCTGTTGCAAGGCATCGGGCTGGGTGGCGAATGGGGCGGCGCGGTACTGATGGCCTTCGAGTACGCCCCCCGCGACAAGCGCGGCCAGTTTGCGGCCTACCCGCAGATCGGGCTGGCTGTCGGGTTGTGCCTGTCGACCGGTGTCGTGGCCTTGCTCTCGTCGACGCTGACCGATGCGCAGTTCATGTCGTGGGGCTGGCGGCTCGCCTTCATGCTCAGTCTCGTGCTGGTGGCCGTGGGCATGTTCATCCGGCTGAAGGTGCTCGAGACGCCCGAGTTTGCGCGCATCAAGGACAGCCAGCACGTGGCGCACGTGCCGCTCAAGGAGATTGCGCGGGATTACCGTCGCAACGTGCTGCTCGGCTGGGGGGCGCGCTACATCGACGGCGTCGTGTTCAACGTCTACGCCGTGTTCGCGATTTCCTATCTGGTGGGGACGCTGCACTTCCCGAAAACACCCGTGCTGGTGGCAGTCACGCTAGCCGCATTGGTGCTCGTCGTGACGATTCCCTACGCATCGAAGCTGTCCGATCGGGTGGGGCGCCGTCGCGTGTTCGGCTGGGGGGCGATGGCGTGCGGGTTGTCGTCGATTCCGGCGCTGGCCGTCATGCACTACTCGACAAACATCTGGTGGGTGTCGCTCGCGGTGATCTTGCCGCTGGGCGTGGTGTACGCGTTCGTCTACGGGCCGGAAGCCTCGATGTTCTGCGAACTGTTCGATACGCGCGTGCGTTACACGGGTATCTCGGTGGTGTATCAGGTGTCGGGGATTGTTTCGAGCTCGATCACGCCGCTGGTGGCGGCCACGCTGCTCGAATACGGCGGCCACAAACCGTGGTGGATCGCGGTCTATGTGGTCGCCGTCGGGTGCCTCTCCGCCGCGTGCGCCGCGGCGATGAAGAAGACTTACTGACCGAAGTAGATCGAACCGGCGCGGTTCACGCGACCCGGCACTTCATACACCGGTGCCACGGTCGTGGTTTGTTGGGCGGCAACAGGACCCGGCTGGGCTTGTTGCTGCACCTGCACCTGAGCTTGCGTTTGTTGCGGCTGCGCTTGTTGCGATTGCGTGTTTTCGGCAGCTTGGGCAGCGCCAACGGTCAGCACGGCGGCAGCAAAGGCCGAAGCGATCAGAGCGTGTTTCATTTTCCATTTCTCCTGTCGGAAGCGACGTCCACGACGGGCGCCACCATTGCCGCCAATCTACGCTCGCGCACGCATGAGAAAAACGCGGTCCCGGAGAAGGACGCATTGCTGAAAATGAAATAATCGGGGAGTTGTTGAAGCGATTGGTCGCGCTTGCCAAACCATTGCCAGCCATCGCGAGGCATCGGCAAAGGGTTCACGCTGCATGAACCCCGCGCGAGCTAAGGCTCGCGCAATATCCCATCGGTCGGATCAACCGGTTACACCCATCTACGCCACAGCAGCTTCGCAACTGCGTGGCGATCGGCGTTACGCCAATACCTCGGCAATCAACGACGCGTAATACGCACTGCCTGACGACGCGAGCGGTTGGCACGTTCCTGGCGGCTGCGCAAATACACGGCGGTGAGCAACGAAGCACTCGCCAGCAAGAGGAAAGAACCGAGGGCAGCCATTTTTATGCTCCTGTACGGGCCAACATCGTCCGCGGTGCGGCGCACCTTGCGAACCACGACGTCGGCCAGACTTCATGATTGTTACTCTACTGCTGACACGCGTAGCAATAAACCCCATTGCATGAGACAGGTTGTTGCGCAAAGCGGCATTTCCCGCCAAATCCCCGCCCAAACCCGGTCAGCGCACAGCCATATACCCCTTATATCGGCGCCAGACCGTTGATTTTCAATAGATTTTTCGAATCAGACGATTGGTTGTGTTTTGTGGACGCTCAGTTGCGAAAAAACCACGGGTTATCCCTAAGATTCATCTCATGCCAACGCGACGGACACCGCAGTGCAGCAAAACCGCGGAAATGCCCCGAACGCTAGCTGAACACGAAAGAACACAATCAATTGACAGGAGTATCACCATGAACACCCGTATCCTTGCTGCTGTTGTCGCTGCTACTGCATTCGTGTCGGCCTCTGCTTTCGCCGACGCTCGTTACGACAATTCGATCGGCGACACGCAACAACTCGCCGGCCAAAGCGACGTGTCGCGTGCTGAAGTGCGCAGCGAAATTGCCCAAGCTCGCGCCGACGGTCAACTCAATCAAGTGGAAACCGGCACGCCGTTGACCGCACAGATTCAGGACAACAAGGCAGCCCCGGCCAGCGGTATCACGCGCGCCGACGTACGCGCCCAGTTGAACGACCGCAATCTGGTCGACCCGGACAACCACTCGTAATTCACCGGTTGGATCGTTGCCCGCGCATCGTCCCCAAGCGATGCGAAGCCGCCAGCGTGCAAACGCCGGCGGCTTTTTTGTTGGGATTTTGCGGGAAAAAAAATGCCGCCCGAAGGCGGCAAATGGTCGGGTGAGACCAAGGAAAAGCGGTGACTCAGGCGCCGGGCACCTGCAACGACACCTCCAGCGCACGACGCGCCGTATCGAACTCCACGGCGAACGTACGACGCCATGCGCGGCGCGTGCTGTCGTCGATCCACGCGCCGTCGAGACCGTTCTGCATGAACGTCTGCAAGTCTTCGAGCGAGAAGCCCAGATGGCTGAACATCAACTCCCACGCCTGTGCCGGGTTGACCTTGTGCAGCGTCGGATCGTCGGTGTTCGGGTGAATCTTCAAACCCAACCCCGGCATACGGCGAATCGGGTGATCTTCCGCCCAGCGCTCCGGCGTCAGCGTGCGCAGGTAATACGAGTTGGTCGGCACCACGGTGAAGACAATGCCGCGCTCCGCGCATTCGTGCGCGAAGTCCGGTGCGTCGACGATGGTGTAGCCGTGATCGATGCGATCGCACTTGAGCAACTCGACCGCCGTCTCGACGTTCGTCCACGGCGTGCCAAATTCCCCCGCATGCGCGGTCGTCTTGAAGCCCGCCAGACGCGCGTTGCGATACGCCTTCCAGAAGAACTCCGGCGGACGGTCGTTCTCGCGATAGTCGATACCGATGCCGATCACTTCGTCGGCGCGATGCGCACGCATCCACTCCACCATCTCGACGGCTTCGCGTGGATCGGCCTCGCGGTCGATGCTCGGGATCAGACGCCCGACGATGCCGTGGTCGCGCTCGGCGTCACGAATCGCAGCGACGAGAGCGTCTTGCGCGTCGACATACGGAATACCCGACGTGCGCACCGTGCCCGTCGGGTTCCAGAAGAACTCGCTGTAGCGCACGTTGTGCGCGGCGGCATCGGCCAGATACTCGTAGGCGATGCGATGCAGGTCGTCCGGCGTGGTCAGCAGAAACTCGTCGAGCGCGCGCAGCACACGCAGCACGCCCACGGGCTTCTCGCCACGGGTATAGAACGCATCGATCTCTTCGCGCGCGAGTGGGGCCTTCGACTTCTCGGCCAGCGCGACGAACGTGTCATGACGCACGGCACCCAGCAAATGGCAGTGCAGTTCGACCTTCGGCATCGCGTGGAAGAACGTGCGATGCGCCTCCTGAATCTGCACGCCGGTGCGTGCGGCGGGCACGTGGCCCGGTGTCTCTGTCATAACGCTCAGTCTTATTGAATTCGTGAGGCCCGCCCATGGCGGACGGGCCGATGTTGCTCAGTGGATACCGCGCCGCTTAGTGACGCCCCACCACCGTCCAGAAGTAATACGCGAGGGGCAGCGTCAACACGTACAGCCCCCACGGCAGATCCTTGAAGCGCCCCATCAGCACCTTCACCAGCACGTAGCAGAGCAAACCGCCCGCGATACCCGTGCCGAAGCTGTTCGAGAGCAGCGTGAGCAGCACCATCGCAAGCACCGGGAACGCATCGCTGAAGTCGTCGAACGGCACATGACGAATCGTGCTGAACATCGACAAGCCGATCAGGATCAGCGCGGGCGCCGTGGCTTCCTTCGGAATGGCCAATGCCACCGGCACGAAGAAGCACACCAGCGCAAACATGAACGCGGCGGCAATCGACGTCAGTCCCGTGCGGCCACCCGCTTCCACGCCTGCCGCCGATTCGACCAGCGCCGTCAGCGCGGGAATGCCCAGCAGCGCACCGCCCGTGGCCGCAATCGAATCGACCAGAAACGGACGATTGATGTTGGCCATGTTGCCGTGCTCGTCGAGCAGACCGGCCTTGCCACCCACGGCGAGCGTGGTGCCCAGTGTGGAGAAGAATTCCGCCGCAAAGAACGCGAACAGATACGGCAGCGCCGCGACGGTCAACGCACTGTGCAGATCCAGTTGGAACGCCACCGGCGCAATGCTGTGCGGCAGCGAAATGAACGACTCGGGGACCTTGGTCACGCCCAGCGGCACGCCCGCGAGCGCCGCCAGCAGGATCGACCAGAGAATGGCGCCCGGCACCTTGCGGCCTTGCAGCAGAATGGCCGCGCCCAGCCCGACCAAGGCCACGATGGTGCCCGGCTTGCTGAAGTCGCCCAGCGCGAAGGCGTTGGTCTTGGCGTTAGCCACGACCATGCCGGCGTTGCGCACGCCCAGCACCGCAATAAACAACCCGATGGAAGCGCCCAACCCCAGCTTGATCGCCGTCGGGATCAATCGTGCGACCACGCTGCGCGCGCCGAGCACGGTCAGCAGCAGGAACAGCACGCCTGAGAGGAACGCGATGGCGATACCGGTTTGCCACGCGACGTGCTCCGTCGCCGCCAGCGTCACGCCGACGATCACCGAGCCGCCGATGCCCGGGCCGACCACGAACGGCAGGTTCGCGTAGAAGCCCATCAGCACCGAGAACAGCACGAACACGAGCATGACCGCCGTGGTGGCCGCGCCACGATCCATCCCGCCCGTGGCGAGCAACGAGGGAATCACCACCATCAGATAGGCCGCGGCGAGGAACGTCGTGATGCCGGCCAGCACTTCGGTGCGCACGGACGAACCGCGCTCGGCGATGGCGAAACGTCGCTCGAACCAGCCGCGCGGTGCGCTGGCCGTGCCGCCCTGCGGCAGGCTGGCGTTGCTGCTGCCGCTGGTGCCAACACTAACGTCGCGCTCAGTAGGAGAGGTATGCATATGCCAAGAATAGTTGGGTCTTTGCGTGGCACTTTACGGCCAAGCGACTATAAATAAAAAATCAAATTACTTATGATTCGATAATTCGAATCTATTCTTCGCAAACGCAGGAGCGCGCCATGGCGACACCCCCGAATTCATCGCGCCGGACCGGTCAATCGGCCGCCGCCAAAGCCTCGCCCGCCACCGCCACGCCGCAAGCGAAGAAGGACGCTCAGGGACCGGCGACGGCCAAGGCAACCGCCGCCACCCCAGCCGCCGTGCCGCCTCTGCCTGCACTGACGCTGCGGCAAGTGCAGTACTTCGTCGCGCTGGCGCATTCGCGCAGCTTCACGCAAGCGGCACAGGCACTCTCCGTCACCCAACCAGCACTCACCGCCGCGATCCGGCAAATCGAGTTTCTGCTGGGCGGCCGGTTGTTCGAGCGCTCAGCACACCGCCTCACGCTGACCGAGGCCGGCACGACCATCCTGCCGCTTGCCGAGCGCCTGCTCAACGCCGCGCGGGGCACCTTCGACGACATGACCAGCACCTTCACGCTGCAAGCGCAGACGGTGCGTATCGGCTTCATCCCGTCGGTGGCCGCCCGCTTGCTGCCGGTGCTCGGCAGTTTGCGCGAAGCGCACCCGGGGGTTCGCTTCGCCCTGAGCGATTTGCCCAACAGCGAACTCGTCGCCGCACTTGCCCGTGGCGAAATCGACCTCGGCGTGGGCATTCGCGATGAAGACGACGAAGCGGCCAGCGCCGAGGGCTTTCGCTGCGACGACCTGTTCGACGACGAAATCGTGCTGGTCGCGCGCCACGACGATCCGCTGGCAAAGGCGGCGTCTGCCACGTGGTCGCAGCTCACCGAGCGCGACCTCGCCGTCTTCGTGCGCGGCAACGTCAGCGATTCGCTACGACGCACGGGAGGCTCGCAAAATCTACGTCTGGAGCCGAAATACCGCATGGAGTACACCGAGCCGCTGTACGCGCTCGTGCGCAGCGGTCTCGCGCTTGCCATCCTGCCCAAGCTCTACACGCTGCACCTGCATGACCCGGAACTCGTCGCGCTCGACGTCACGGCGCCGCGCGTCACACGTACCGTCGCGCTGATGTCGCTCGACGGCAAGGAGCGCGGCCCGCAGGTCAGCGCCTGCCGCGACTGGATCGCGAAGCATCTCGCGACGTAATCACAACATGCGAAAACGCGGTGCCCTTGTCTTTGCTCGGGCACCGCGTTGCTTCATCACCTTGATTCGTTACGGCAGGCGTGCAATACGCGCCAGCAGCGTCTCGTAGAAACGATCATCATCCACATCGGTGATCCACGTGGCGTTCACGGCGCGCTTGGTTCGCCCGGTCCAGTCCACCACGGTTTCGCCCAGCGTGAGTTGCCCCGTCGTCTCGACGGCGACATTCACGCGACGCCCGCCGAACATCGTCGGGTCGATCAGGTAGCCGATCGTGCAGGGGTCGTACATCGGTGCCGACTCCACACCGCGGCGGCCCTTCTGATAGGCCACTTCTGCCGCGAGAATATCCGCCACGATCGGGCCGCAACGGTTCTTCAACGCGCGAAACGGTGCCACACGCGCCGGGGTGATCGGGGCCTTCACGCAAACATCGCGCGGCATCACCGTGATCGGCACACCGGCATTGAGCACGATGCTCGCCGCTTCCGGATCGACAAAGATGTTGAACTCGGCCGACGGCGTGATGTTGCCGCGCTCGAACCACGCGCCGCCCATCACCACGATTTCGCGCAACGCTTTTGCACCGTCCGGCGCAGCGGTCAACGCGGTGGCCACGTTAGTGAGCGGCCCGATCGCCACGAGCGTCACGCTGCCGGGTTTGGCCGCGCGCAGCGTGTCGATCAGATACGTCACGGCGTGCTGCGGGGCCAGCGGTGCGCGCGGCTCATGCAGCGTCACGCCGTCGAGGCCCGTGCGGCCATGTACGTTGGCGGCCGTAATCAGGTCGCGCATGAGCGGCTTCGGGCAACCGGCGTACACCGGCAGCGAGTTCGTCTTGCCTGCCCAGTCGCGCACGATGCGCGCGTTGCGCTCGGTCAGTTCCAGCGGGACGTTGCCGCCCACGGTGGTGAGCGCCTTCAGGTCGATCTGATCGCTGGCACCCAGGGCAAACAGGATGGCGATGGCGTCGTCCTGACCCGGGTCGCAATCGATGATGACGGTGCGACGCGGCGTGCCGTCGGCCGCGAGGCGCGACGCGCCTTCGGTCGACGTCAGTTCGGCCAGCGCGTTACCGGCACCGGTGGCGCCCAGCGTCGCCAGCGAGGCGGCGAGCGACGTGCGCAGGAAAGTGCGGCGATTGCGCTGCGGGGCCGTGCCCGGTTCGTTGATGTCTGCCATGGCGTCGAATCTGAAATTAGCGTGAAAGGCGAAGTCGTGAGGCTGCGTCGGTCGATCAGAACGTGTGGCGCATGCCCAGCGTGACGGCCAGCTGACGCTTGGTGCTCGATGCGGCGTAGCCGAACAGTTGCGCATTCTGTGCGTCGCCAGCGGCCTGCTGCGCGTTGAGCGTGAGCGCCACGTCAGTGCGCTTGGACAGCCAGTAATCGGCTTGCAGGTTCACCTGATGCCATTGCGGGCGCGTGTTGATCACATCGTAGTTGCCCGTCGTGAAACCGTACGCAGCGCCCAGCACGAGGGCCGGGGTGACGTTGTAGTTCAGCGTCAGGTTGTAGTTCTGCAAGTGCAGATGCGACGCGTCGAGATACGTGTAGCGCACATCGGAGAACATCGCACCGATCAGCGCCGGGCCCCAGTGGTAGAAGCCGCCCGTGGCGAAGATGCGCTGCTGGCTCGCGTACATCGTCGGGTGCACGGCGCTCTTCGAGAAGATCAGCAACGGGCTGGCGTAATCGTTGGCAATGGCGCCATCGTTGTTCGTGCCGCTGAACGGGTTGTTGTATTGCGCGTACGCGGCGTTCCAGTCGAAGTCGGCGTACTTGTAGCCCAGGCCGAAGCTGTAGGCGTTGTTGTTGCGAAAGCCCGTGGCCGAGTTCGAGAAGCCGTATTGCGCCGTGCCGTGGAAGCCGCCCACCGTCGGGCTCACCCACTTCACCGAGTTCTGCATGCGGATGTCGTTGTAGCCGTTGTCGTTATCGCCGATGTTCACGCCATTGCTCGAAATGATGATCGGGCCGACGTAATCGTGAATCGTGTCGTACTGGCGGCCGAGCGTCAGCGTGCCCCACTTGTTGTCCGACAGGCCGACGAACGACTGACGGCCGAAGGCGCGGCCGTTCTGGGCCGCCGTGCCGTTCACGATGCTGAAGCCAGCTTCGAGCGTGAAGATCGCCTTGGTGCCGCCACCGAGGTCTTCAGATCCACGGAAACCCCAGCGCGGGTTCTGGTTCGTGCCCGAGAGCGCCTGCCACGTCTTGTTGCCACCCTGATTGCTCACGTACCCCACGCCGCCCGAAATCAGGCCATAGATGGTGACGTTGCTTTGCGCATGCGCCGAGGTTGCGGCAAGGGCCATCGCGGCGCAGGCGCCGGCAAGGCCCAGACGGGCCAGAATCGTGGTCTTCATGAGGTGTGGCGTTCTCTAAGGTTTTATCTGCGCGCCAGCGAGATAGGTGCATTCGGCGCTACAGGGACCGAACTATAGGGAACGGGTTTGTATAAATATAATTTTGATTTCTTATATATCGATAAATTTTATCGATTCAACGGCGCAGGCCTTGCGGGGCGGCAACCCGTGATTTTTGACGCGATGATGGCACGCGCCGTAGAGTGTTGCGCCAGAAAGACACTAGCGTGCGAGCAGGGCTGGCGCCTGCGCGATCAGGTACAGCACCGCGCCGATCAGTCCACCCACGAGGGTGCCGTTGATGCGGATGTATTGCAGATCCTGCCCCACGCTCAGGCGAATCTGCTGAGAGAGATGTTCCGCATTCCAGCCGTGCACCGTAGCGCGGATGTGTTCGGTCACGAAGTCTGCAAAGCCCGGCGCCATGCGCTCGGCGGCGTCGAGCAACTGGGCATCGAGCGCCCGGCGAAGCGATTCGCTACGCGCCAGTTCCTGCGCGATCCACGACGCGGCGCCTACGATCTTCGCGCCGATCACCGAGTTTTCCTGCGCCAGATCGCGCTTCACCCAGCTGCGCCACTCGTTCCACAGACTGCCCGCGTAAGCGGTCAGCGCGGTGTCGCCCTTCAACTGCGCCTTGAAGCCGTCGAGCTTCGCCTGAAACTCGGCGTCGTTGCGCAGCCGCTCGATCAGTCCGGCCACCGCGCGGTCGAACGCCTGCCGCAACTGGTGCGAATCGTCAGCCTCCATTTGGGCGAGCAGGCGCGTCACGGCGGCCGAGATCATGTCCGAGCCCTTGTTGCCGATCCATTCCGAGGGCAGCACCTTCTCCTTCTTCGGGTGATCGGCCTTGAGCCACTCCACGATGCGTGCCGAGAGGAATTCACGCGTCTGCGGTTCATTGAGCAGTTCGACGAGGTACTCGAGCGTTTCATCGAGCAGCGCCTGATGGCGGCCATCGCGCGTGAGTGTGTCGAGAATGGCGGCGGCCGATTGCGACAGGTCGAGCCGGTCGATCATCGTGTCGAGCGCGCGGCGAATGAACGCCTGCACGTTGCGCTCGTCCATCACGTCGAGCACGCCGCTGGCCACCTTCACCAGCACGGCGCTCAATTGGCGCGCGTTCTCATGTGAGCCCAGCCAGTGGGTGACCGCATCGGCCGGATTCTGTTGCTGGATGAGACGCACCACCGAGGGCGTATCGAGAAATTTTTCGCGAACGAAGCGGGCCAGACCATCGCCCAGCGCGTCTTTCTTGCGAATGAGAATGTTGGTGTGCGCAGCCAGTCCGGGGATCGGAATGCGCCGGAACAACGCCTCCACCGCGAACCAGTCGGCCAGACCACCGACCATCGCCGCTTCGGCGGCAGCGCGAATCCAGCCGGTGAGAAAGTGGGGCGGCATGAAGAGCGTGGCGATGAAAATCGCCAGCGCGACCAGCAGGAAGTACAGGGCACGCCGTTCGGCGCGTTGCAGTGCGATGGCGGGGTCCATGCGCAGCAGGCTCCTGAAAAAACACGAACGCCTGACAGGTTACCCCGTCAGGCGTCCGGTGATAAGTCTTGTGCTTATCGAGACCTGCTATTCACGCGATATGCGCGACGACTTCAACCGCGTTGTTCCGCCTTGAGCTTCAGACGGTACTTGTGCAGCAGCGGCTCGGTGTAGCCGTTCGGCTGCGTGAGGCCTTCGAACACGAGGGCGCTGGCGGCCTGGAACGCCAGCGAATCGCTGAAGTTCGGGGCCATCGGACGATATTGCTTGTCGCCGGCGTTCTGCTTGTCCACCACGGCGGCCATGCGCTTCATGGTCTCTTCGACCTGTTCGCGCGTGATCACGCCGTGACGCAGCCAGTTCGCCAGATGCTGGCTCGAAATACGCAGCGTGGCGCGGTCTTCCATCAGGCCGATGTCGTTGATGTCGGGCACCTTCGAGCAGCCCACGCCCTGATCGATCCAGCGCACCACGTAACCGAGAATGCCCTGCGCGTTGTTCTCGATTTCCTTGCGAATCTCTTCAGCGTTCCATTCGGCCTTGGCCACCACCGGCACCGTCAGCAAACCGGTGAGCAGGGCGTCGCGCTCTGTCGCGTAATCGATCTTCTCGAGCGCCTGTTGCACGGCCTGCACGTCGACGACGTGGTAGTGCAGCGCGTGCAGCGTGGCGGCGGTCGGCGACGGCACCCAGGCGGTGTTTGCACCGGCCTTCGGATGCGCGATCTTCTGCTCCAGCATGGCGTGCATCAGGTCAGGCATGGCCCACATGCCCTTGCCGATCTGCGCGCGGCCACGCAGGCCGGCAGCGAGACCCACGAGCACGTTGCTCTTCTCGTAAGCGGTGATCCACGCCGACGACTTCATGTCGCCCTTGCGCATCATCGGGCCGGCTTCCATCGCCGTATGCATTTCGTCGCCGGTGCGGTCGAGGAAACCCGTGTTGATGAAGGCCACGCGCGCAGCCGCCGCGGCGATACATGCCGACAGGTTCACGCTGGTGCGGCGCTCTTCGTCCATGATGCCCATCTTGAGCGTGTTGCGCGGCAGGGCGTACAGGTCTTCGATACGGCCGAACAGTTCGTCGGCGAAGGCCACTTCGGCCGGGCCGTGCATCTTCGGCTTGACGATGTAGATCGAGCCGGTGCGCGAGTTCAGGCGGTGCTTACGGTCATGCAGCGATGCCAGCACGGTGACCACGCCGTCGAGAATGCCTTCCGGAATTTCGCGGCCGTCGCGATCGGTGATCGCCGGGTTGGTCATCAGGTGACCCACGTTGCGGATGAACAGCAGCGAGCGGCCATGCAGCTTCACCGGCTTGCCGTCGGCACCCGTGTATTCGCGATCGGCGTTCAGGCGGCGCGTGAAGGACTTGCCGCCCTTCGACACTTCCTCCGTGAGCGTGCCTTGCATCAGGCCCAGCCAGTTGCGATACAGCTCGACCTTGTCGTCGGCGTCCACAGCGGCGACCGAGTCTTCGCAGTCGATGATGGTCGTCACAGCGGCTTCGACGAGCACGTCCTTGATATGGGCGGCGTCCGTCTTGCCGATCGGGTGGTTCGCGTCGAATTGAATTTCGAAATGCAGGCCGTTTTGCTTGAGCAGCACAGCGGTCGGCTTCGCGGCGTCGCCCTGGAAGCCGATGAACAGCGACGGCGTAGCGAGCGTGGTCTTGCCGTTCTTGGTCGTGATGACGAGTTGACCGTTCTCGACGCTGTAGCCGAGTGCATCCTTGTGCGAGCCTTCGGCCAGCGGCGCTGCCTGATCGAGGAAGCCGCGCGCGAAGGCGATCACGAGCTCGCCGCGCTTCGGGTTGTAGCCAGTGCCCTTCTCGGCGCCGTTGGCTTCGGGAATGGCGTCGGTGCCGTAGAGCGCGTCGTACAGGCTGCCCCAACGTGCGTTGGCGGCATTCAGGGCGTAGCGGGCGTTGGAGAGCGGCACCACGAGTTGCGGGCCGGCTTGTTCGGCGATTTCGTAATCGACTTCGGCGGTGGTCGCCTTGACGTCAGCCGGTGCGGGAAGCAGGTAGCCGATCTTTTCGAGGAAGGCGCGGTAGGCGGCAGCGTCGGCGATCGGGCCGGGGTTGGCACGGTGCCAGCCATCGAGTTCACCTTGAAGACGATCGCGCTCGGCGAGCAGCGCGCGGTTCTTCGGCGCGAGGTCGTGGACGATGGCGTCGAAGCCTTTCCAGAAGGTTTCGACATCGACACCGGCGCCCGGCAGGGCTTCCTTTTCGATGAACGCGATCAGATTGTCTGCGACCGTCAGGCCGCCACGCTGGGAAGTGGAAGTCATGATGCTGTACTCGAGTTTGAAAACCTGGTTGACGCTGCTTCGCCGGGCCATTCACTTGTCACCGAAAACGCATTTCACGTTAGGGCGGCGCATGATCGCTGACGAAAAGGGGCAGTCTTATATAAGACCCTGAGTGTAATCGTTCTCCCGGCGCTCGGAAACCCGGGATTTCGAGTCGTGACTCCACCCCAGCTTATAGGTGGCATAAGGGTTTGCGTATGACGTCGGCCTGACGGGCCTTCGCGAGCACCCGTCATTTTTGGACGTGCGGTTGCAGCATTCGGTATGGCGTTTCACTTCATGAGAAATGAGCGGGGCGCGATAGGAATCCGAAATGCCAAATTGATACCCATCGAGCGTTGCAGCTTCCCCACGCGATGCCCACAATCCTGCCGAGTCGCCCCCCTCTCGACGTCACAACCCTTAGCCGCCTTCAAGGGGATATCCCGTGAACATGAACACCAATCTGACGGGGCGGTTGCGCAATACGCCACTGCCGCAGCACAAAGGTCTTTTGCCGCTCTTCGAAGCGGTCGTGAATTCGATCCATGCCGTCGGCGCAGGCGAGGGAGATGCCACCCGGGGCGAGATTCAGATCGACATCGAGCGTCTCGCCCAGACCGACCTGACGCTCGACGACGCGTCGTCCCGACGCGGCGCGCCACCTCTGGCACCGATCTCCGGCTTTCGTATCGTCGATAACGGCGTGGGCTTCGACGCCGCGAACATGACGTCGTTCGAAACACTCGACAGCGACCATAAAGCCGCGCACGGCTGCCGCGGCGTGGGGCGTCTGCTCTGGCTCAAGGCGTTCGAGTGCGTCACGGTAGCGAGTGTTTTTCGCACCGGCCGTCAGCGCGCGCGGCGGCGGCAGTTCCATTTCACCGCCGGACAAGGCATCCGGAACATCGACTTGCGTGACGCGCGCGCGAACGAAGCCCCGCACACGGTCGTGCATCTGCAAGGCTTTTTCCAGAGTTATCGGGAGAAGTCGGCCAAGACGGCGCGCGCCATCGCCAACAGTCTTTTCGAACATTGTCTGTGGTACTTCGTGCGCGATGGCGGCGTGCCCAAAATCGTCATTTGTGATGGCGACGAAATCATCGATCTGGTCGACGTCTACGACAGCTATCTGTTGGGTGGTGCACAACGCGAGACGCTCGATATCAAAGGACATTCGTTCGTCATCACTCACGTGAAGCTCAAGACGAGTGCGGTCACACAACCCGTCATTGCCTGGTGCGCGGCGAGCCGGGTCATCGAGAACGAGCCGCTCAGCGGCAAGCTGCCGGGCCTTCACGGCAAATTGCAGGACGGCGAGGGAGATTTCACCTATGCCTGCTACGTCACATCCTCCTGGCTCGATCAGCACGTACGGCCCGAGCGTATCGGCTTTGATATTCCAGAGTCGTCCGACGATCTCTTCGGTAGTGCGTCGCCGGGACGTGCCGATATCCGGGAGGCGCTGCTCGCGGCTGCCGCCGACTATCTCGCACCATGGCTCACCCAAACCCGGCAGGCGAGCCGCGACCGCGTCGAGCGTTTTGTCACTCATCGTGCGCCCCGTTACCGCCCGATCCTCGCTCATATCGATCAGGACCGTCTGAGTGTGCCGCCTGACATCTCCGATCGGGATCTCGATCTGCTGCTGCATCGCGAATTGGCCAATGTCGAACACTCGCTGATCGCAGAGGGGCACGACATCATGCAGTTCGCCTCAAGCGAAACCACCGAAATGTACCGCCAGCGCCTCGCGGGCTATATCGCAAAGGCGGACGACATCAAGCAATCGGATCTCGCCAATTACGTATTTCATCGCAAAACCATTCTCGACATCCTCGCGCAGGCGTTAAAGCGAGGCGAAGACGGACGCTTCGCTCGCGAAGAGGTGATTCACGAGTTGTTCATGCCGATGGGCAAAAGCTCGGAGGAAGTGCACGCCGAGCATGGGAATCTGTGGCTGCTTGACGAGCGGCTGACGTTTCATTCGTATTTAGCGAGCGACAAACCCCTGCAATCGATGCCGATCACGGACTGTGTTTCAGGGCGCAAGCCCGACCTGTGCGCACTGAAGGTCTTCGACCGGCCGATGCTGATGGCGGATGGCGCGCACGGGCCGCTGGCGTCGCTCGTGGTGGTCGAGCTCAAACGCCCGATGCGCAATGACGCGGCGGCGGGGGAAGACAAAGACCCGGTCGAGCAGGCCATCGGTTATCTCGTGCGGATTCGTGCCGGGTCGGTCACCACACCGGGCGGCCGGCCCGTGCCAGGGGCGGCGTCGCTACCGGGCTTTTGCTACGTGGTGTGCGACATCACCCGCTCTGTCGTGCAGCGCTGCCAGATGCTGCAATTGAGCGAGACCATGGATGGGATGGGGTTCTTCGGCTACAACAGCCACTTCAAGACGTATATCGAAGTGATCTCGTACGACCGGTTGCTTCAATCGGCTTATGAACGCAACCGCGCGTTCTTCGACAGGCTCGGCCTGCCTTCCGGCGGCTATCCGGCGACCTAGTCACTCGCCCGCGAAGCCCCTCTTTCTCGCCCAATGAAAAACGCCCGGACAAGTCCGGGCGTTTTGTCTCGGCGTGCGAGGCTTGTCACACGCGCACCGGGAATTCCCGGCAGATCCAGCATTCATGCGGCTTGGGGGGCCGTTTTCAGCACACTTCGCACCAAAAAAGGGCGAAAAGCGACACGGGTGTTTACCCTGAATTTGTGAATTTAGCGTTGCCGCCCCATTTATGCCTTTCTAAAATGTACCACATACAGACACAGTGGTGCTAATAGAGAGACAAATTTTTATGACGCTGAAGACGCTCGACAACGCGCTGACGCTTTTGCGCCACTTCACGGCCGAGAATCCGACGTGGGGCGTGCGTGAGTTGGCCAAGGAAACCGGCATCAACCACTCGGTCGTGCAGCGCATTCTCGCGACCTGTGCCCAGCACGGTTTCGTCACGCAGCGTGGCAAGTCGCGCAAGTACGCACTCGGCATGGCGTTTCTCGAATTCGCGCAATCGCTGCGTGAAGGGTTGCATCTGTCGGACCTCATCCTGCCGATCATGCGCCGTCTGGCGGCCAACACCGGTGAGACCGCGTTTCTCGCTGTGCTCGATGGCAAAGAGGCGGTCTATCTCGAAATTGCCGAGTCGGATCAGAACATCAAATACTCGGTCGCCGCCGGCACGCGCTTCGCGCTGCACGCTGGCTCGTCGGGCAAGGTCATCGCCGCGTATCTGCCCGAAGCGCAACTCGACGCCATTCTTGAACACGGTCTGAAGCGCTACACGAGCAGCACCATCACCGAACCGGCCGCCCTGCGCGCCGATCTCGCGGCCATTCGCGAACAAGGCTGGAGCTACTCGGCCAATGAATTTGCCGACGGCGTGTTCGGCCTCGCCCTGCCCGTGTTCGACGAGACCGACGGCATCCTCGCCTCGTTCGGCGTCTCGGGCCCCGACTTCCGCATGACCGACGACAAGCGCCGCGAGATGCTCGCCGCCGTGCGTCAGGAACTCGCCGAAGTGCAGTCGCTCATGCGCCGCTTCTACTGACCCGCCCCGATTTCGCCAGACCAGCCCCTTCGAGAATCAACCCGATGAAATCCGCCCCGCCCTCTGCCGCCACCAAGCCACCCGGCGCACCTTATGCGCCGCTCGACGGCAAGCATCCGTCCGTTTTCGAGCCGACATCGTTACTGCTGATGGTGGCCGTCTCGGTCGCGGGCGCGATCATCGGCATGCAGTTGATCGTCACGCTCGGCATCTCGGCCAACACCTCGATCATCGGCGCGCTGCTCGCCATGCTCGTGGCACGCCTGCCCATCGCGATGATGCGCAAGTTCCGCTCGGTGCATCGTCAGAATCTGGTGCAGACGGCAATCTCGTCGGCCACCTTCGGCGCGTCGAACAGCCTGATGATTCCGATCGGCATCCCGTTCGCCATGGGACGCCCCGACCTGATCGTGCCGCTGCTCATCGGCGTGATGATCGCGATGTTCCTCGACGGCACGGTGCTCTATCGCGTGTTCGATTCGAAGGCATTCCCCGCCACGGGCACCTGGCCCGCCGGTATCGCCACGGCCGAATCGATCATTGCCGGCGATCAAGGCGGCAAGAAAGCCCGCCTGCTCGTCTATGGCGTGGTGGGGGGCGTCGCCGGTTCGGTGCTGGGCATTCCGATGTCCGCCTTCGGTGTGGCCTTCATCGGCAACATCTGGGCGCTGGGCAGTTTCGGCACGGGCCTGCTCATCAAGGGCTACTCACTGCCGCTGCTGCACGTCGACCTGAACAAGATCTATCTGCCGCACGGCTTCATGATCGGTGCCGGTGTCGTCGCGCTCATTCAGGTGACGTTCCTCGTGCTGCGCGGCAACCGCAAGGGCGCGCAGGCAGAGACCGGCTACCAGCCCACGGTGTCGGATCGCAAGCTCGCCGGCTTCCTTGGCGTGAGCTTTCTCGCCTATGTCGGCATTGCGTTGCTGATCGCACTGTGCGCCGGCCTTGCCACGCACATGTCGCCGGGCATGCTGATCGGCTTCCTGTTGTTTGCCGCGTTCGCAGCCTTCGCGCATGAACTGATCGTCGGTATCGCCGCGATGTACTCGGGCTGGTTCCCGGCCTTCGCCGTCGCCCTCATTACGCTGGTGATCGGCATGCTGTGCGGCTTCCCGCCGACGGCCCTCGGTCTGCTGGTCGGCCTGTCGTCGGCCACCGGCCCCGCCTTCGCCGACATGGGCTACGACCTGAAGACCGGCTTCATCCTGCGCGGCAACGGCGCCGACCCGGCGCTGGAACGTGCCGGTCGCAAGCAGCAGTACTACGCCGGCATGCTGGGTTTCTGCGTCGCAGGTGTGGCGGTCGTATTGGCCTACCCGCACTTCTTCGCCAACAACATGTTCCCGCCGGTCGACAAGGTCTACGCCGCCACGATTGAAGCTGGTGTGTCGAACGACATCGGTCATCAACTGATGATCTGGGCCATCCCCGGTGCGCTGCTGCAACTGATTGGCGGGCCGAAGCGTCAGCTTGGCGTGCTGATGGCGACGGGCCTCTTGCTGATGAGCCCGGCCGCTGGCTGGGCCGTCGCAGCGGGTCTCGTACTGCGCGTGTTGATCGTGCGCCGCTGGGGCGCAGCAGGCGAATCGGCCTGCGGCACGCTGGCTGCCGGCTTCATCGCAGGCGATGCGCTGTACAGCTTCTTCAAGCCGCTGTTGTTCGGCAAGTTGCTGGCCAAGTAATTTCGAGTGGCGCGCGCCACTCGCGCGCGCCCGTTGTTGTTTTGTCTCACCCCCGTAGGACAGTTCGATGGATCTGAATCGCATCACCGCCGACAGCGCGCTCGCGCCCGGCCTCGTCTACTTCGATCACGCCGCCGCCTCGGTGCCGCCGCGCTGCGTCGTCGACACCATGACCGCGTATCTCGCCGAGACCGCACGCACCGGCCCGTACCTGCCCGCCTTCCGTCGTGAGACGTATGCACGTGTCGAGCAAGTGCGCGCCGCCACGGCAGCCTTCGTCGGCGCCAACGCGTCTGAAATTGCCTTCACCAAAAACGGTAGCGAAGCCATCAGCCTCGTGGCCGCCGGCATCGACTGGCAAGACGGCGACGAAGTCGTGCTCTCCGACTTCGAGATGATTTCGAATCAGGCACCGTGGCTGCAATTGCAGGCACAGGGCCGCGTGAAGGTGGTAGTCGTGCCGGCTAACGCCGATGGCGTGATGGAAGTCGACACGCTCGCGCAATACCTCACGCCGCGCACGCGTCTGATCTCGATGGCGCATCTGCCGAACGTGACGGGCGCCTTGCAGCCGATCGATGCGATCTGTGCACTGGCACGTGAGCGCAATGTCTGGACGCTGATCAACGCGACGCAAACCGTCGGCATGGTGCCGATCGATGTGCGCACGCTCGGTTGCGACTTTCTCGCCACGTGTGGCCGCAAGGCCCTTCGCGGCCCGGAAGGCAGCGGCTTCCTTTACGTGCGCGAAGCGCTCATTACGCAACTGCGTCCGGCGCTGATCGGCTGGTGGAATGCGTCCGTCGACGCGAGCGGCGCGTTGTCGCTGCCGGCGACGGCCAAGCGCTTCGAAGCCGGTTGCCCAATCGTGCCGTCGATTCTCGGCATGGGCGAAGCCATCGCTTACGCGCAGTCGCTGGGTATGACCGATGTTTTCGCACGCGTGCAGCAACTCACGCGCTACGCCGTCGAGCAATTACAGACGTTGCCGGGCGCCGAGATCTACGGGCCGTCGAAAGTCGAGCAGCGTCTGAGCCTCGTGCCCTTCAACGTCAAGGGTCTCGAAGCGGATGCCATCGTCGCCCATCTGGAAGCCTCCGGTGTCATCATTGAAGCCGGTCACTTCATGGCGACGCCGATTCTCAAGCGCTTCAACATCGAGCGCATGGCGCGTCTGGCAGTGCATTATTTCAATACCGAGCAGGAAATCGACCGGGCCGTCGGCCTGATTCGTGAGCTGCTCGACCCGCGTTCGTGACCCGTAATCCAGTCGTCTTTGAACCGTCACTTCCTTCCCCCGACGAGGCATAAGCCATGAAACAAATTCTGATGATGAGCAGCTCCCGCAAGGGCAACCTGGGCTATCTGGAGCATGCGGACGACCAACTGCACGCCTTGCTCAAGGGTCGCGCCAGGCGCGTGTTGTTCGTGCCCTACGCGGGCGGCATCACGTTCAGCTACGACGAATACGAATCGCGCGTGAAGCCGGTGTTCGAGCGTCTGGGCTACGAACTCGAATCGATCCATCACCATAAGGATCCGCGCGCGGCCGTGGAACAGGCGGAAGCCGTGGCTGTCGGCGGCGGCAACACGTTTGCCCTGCTCGATCGCATGTACAACGCGGGCATCGTCGGTCTGATTCGCGAACGCGTGAATGCGGGCATGCCGTACGTGGGCTGGAGCGCCGGTTCGAACGTCGTGTGCCCGACCATTCGCACCACCAACGACATGCCGATCGTCGAGCCGCCCACGCTCAAGGCGCTGAACCTGATTCCGTTCCAGGTGAACCCGCACTTCATCAGCGGCAAACCGGCCGGTCATAACGGCGAGTCGCGCGAAGAGCGTCTGGCGGAATACCTCGGCATCAATCCGGACGAGCGTGTTGTCGGCATTCCGGAAGGCACCGCGCTGCACGTGCAGGGTGACAACGCCACCGTGCTCGGCGAATTCGACGCGCTGTACTTCAAGCAGGGCGGCGCCATCGACAAGATCGCCACGGGCAGCACGTTCTCGCTCGCATCGATCTGAGCTCGCTACGGCGTCTCTGGTAACAAAGCAGATTCAAGAGGTTTAGAAACATGGCATTGCAGCAAACCCTGGCGGTGTATGAACTCATCGACCTGCCGAGCGTGAACGGTGACGACATCGTCGCCCTGTTCGCGCCTTACACCGACGCCGGCGTAACGGTCACGGTGGAGCGTGTGACCGAAGGCCGCGTGGCCGACTTCATCAAGATCGTGGTGCCGGGCGCGGCAGGCAAGACGGCCGGCGGCACGGCCCCGACGCTGGGCCTGATCGGCCGTAACGGCGCGATTGGCGCACGCCCGGACCGTATCGCGCAGGTGTCGGATGCCGACGGCGCGACGGCGGTGATCGCTGCGGGTCTGAAACTCGCGCAACTGCGGGCACGTGGCGACACGTTGCAGGGCGACGTCATCGTCACCACGCACCTGTGCACCGATGCGCCGATCACGCCGCGTCAGCCGGTCGACTTCATGGGCATGCCGTGCAGCTCGACGACGATGAATCAGTTCGAAGTCGACGCCGCCATGGACGCCATCCTGTCGGTCGATACGAGCAAGGGCAATCGCGTGTTCAACGAACGCGGTTTCGCGATCACGCCGACGTCCAAGCAGGGGTATTTGCTGCGCGTGTCCGACAGCCTGTTGAACATCATGCAGCAGACGACCGGCCATCTGCCGCGCGTCATGCCGCTGACGACGCAGGACATCACCGACTATGACAACGGCCTGTACCACATCAACAGCATCATGCAGCCGACGGTGGCGACTGAAGCACCGGTGGTCGGCGTGCCAATCACGGCGCAAGCGGCCGTGGCGGGCAGCGGCGGCAGCGCGAGCCATGAAGTGGATATCGCAGAAGCGGTGCGTTTCTGCGTGGAAGTGGCGATTCAGTACACCGACCGCCAACGCTATCAGTGCGACTTCTACAGCGAGACGGAATATGCGCGTCTGCTGGAGTTGTACGGCCCGATGACGGTGTTGCAAAAGGCCGCGTAACACGAAAGGTGGTTGATAGACCCGGGCGATTCGATGTGAGTCGAGTCGCCCGACTTTTCCCCAAGGCGACAGGCTGAACCGCGACACGCCCGTGCTGGGTCACAAACCCGCGCGACGTGCCTGGCTGCCGCCAACGCCCTGACACACCCGGTTCGCCGGCGACTGCGCCGGACCTGTGTCGAGTGGCTCCTCTGCGACGACATGACGTCGTTCTCTTGCCTTGTGCACGAGAGCGCGGGGGCGTTTTTGCGTCAATTTTTTGAATCGAGGGCCGGCGACATGCCATGGCTCCGTCTATTTCTCGTGCTTCAAGACCGATCGGAACTCTCATGAAATATCCGCTTCCTTCCCTGATCGCCGCAGCTGCCGGCGTGTGTTTTGCCAGCGTCGCCCCGAGCGCCTTTGCGCAATCGAACGTCACGCTGTACGGCGTGCTCGATGCGGCGGTGGTGATGCAGACCAACACCAGCCCGCAAGGCGGCAAGACCTTCAGCGTGCAGCAGGGCGGCGAGGGCTTTCTCTCGGGCAGCCGCTTCGGCCTGACCGGTAGTGAAGACTTGGGCGGTGGCATGAAAGCACGCTTCGTGCTGGAGAACGGCCTCACGGTCAACAACGGCGGTTTTGATCAGCAGGGTCAGTTATTCGGCCGTCAGGCGTTCGTGGGGTTGTCGGGCGCGTTCGGTGAAGTGGACATCGGCCGCCAGTACACGGGTGCCTTGCTCGCGGTGTCGGCGGTCGATCCGTTGTCGGTCGGTGCCCCGGCGACGAACTCGTGGCAGGTGTATCTCACCGGTCAGCGTTTTAACAATGCATTGACGTACACCAAGTCGTTCGGTGCGATTGGGGTGAACTTGCAGTACGCGCTGGGCGGCATCGCGGGTCAGGGTTCGGCACGCTCGTCGCTCTCCGGTGGTTTGTCGTATGAAGGTAACGGCCTGAAGATGACGGGCCAGTTGCAGCAAACGCGCGACACGCAAAGCCGCACGGCCAAGCTGTGGGTGTTGGGAGCGAAGTACGCGTTTGGTCCGGCCACGTTCTACGCTGACTATCTGCAAAGCCAACGCGACGCAGGCTTCGACGTGACGAACGGCGGCGTGGATTTCGCTTCGATCACGAACATGAGCACCCCGGCGACGGCCAGCTCGACGGCGTCGATCGGCTCGGTGTTCAGCGCAGCGCGCCGCGATCAGTTCCTGACACTGGGTGCGACGTACAACTTCAACCCGGCGCTCTCGTTCACGGGCGCGTGGATGTACAACAACACGTCGGCGAGCAACTTCGGCGGCACGCGTCAAACGGCTTACGCGATTCTCGACTATCGCCTGTCGAAGCGCACCGACGTTTATGTGGCCGGTGCCTACGATCACGTGAACGGCGACTGGTCCGGCCTGTTTGGCACGTCGACCACGTCGTGGACCGGCGGCTCCGGCGTGCGCCTGAACGGACACGATAATCAGGTGACTTACTACGCCGGACTGCGTCATAAGTTCTGATGGGTGTGGTGTGGTTCTCTACAGAATTGTAGGGGGGCGGTAGCTGTCGTGTTGATGGCGACTAAGCCGCATCAAATAGTTCGCACCTGAGTGGCTGGTCGGGGCTGACGTAGTGAACGCAGTGAAAAGCAAACGGGACGCCGAAGCGTCCCGTTTGTCTTTCTGCTCGGCGGAAGCCCTGCGGTTACTTCACCGCTTCCGCTTCTTCGACCTTGGCAGCCGATTGCGCCAGCACTGGCCTGAGGGCGATACCGGTATGACTTACCGCGACCTTCGCAAGCGCATCCGGTGACGTTGCCGCCACCACGGTGCCGCCGTCCTTGCCGCCTTCCGGTCCCATGTCGACAATCCAGTCGGCTTCGGCAATGACGTCGAGGTTGTGCTCGATCACCACCACAGTGTGTCCGCCATCCACCAGACGATGCAGTACCTTGATCAGGCGTGCCACGTCCGCCATGTGCAGCCCCACGGTCGGTTCATCGAGCACGTACAGCGTGTGCGGCGACTTCTGACCACGGCGCGTGATGTCGTCGCGCACCTTGGTCAACTCCGTCACCAGCTTGATACGCTGCGCCTCGCCGCCCGACAACGTCGGCGACGGCTGCCCCAGCGTCAGGTAGCCAAGCCCCACGTCCTTCATCAACTGCAACGGGTGCCCGATACTCGGCATCGACGCAAAGAACTCGACCGCTTCGTCCACTTCCATCGTCAGCACGTCGCCGATGCTCTTGCCACGCCACGTTACCGCCAACGTTTCGGCATTGAAACGCTGGCCATGACACACGTCGCACAACACCTTCACATCGGCGAGGAAGCTCATGCCGATCGTGCGCACGCCCTGCCCCTCGCACGCCGGACAACGCCCGTCACCCGTGTTGAACGAGAAGCGAGATGCAGAGTAACCGCGCGCCCGTGCTTCCAACGTGTCGGCAAACAAACGGCGGATCGTGTCCCAGAAACCGATATACGTCGCCGGACACGAGCGCGGTGTCTTGCCGATCGGTGTCTGGTCGACTTCGAGCACACGATCGATCGTCTCCCAGCCCGTCACCGACTCGCAGCCGTGCCACGCGTGCGTCACCGCACGACGCGGTTCCACCGGCACCTCCGACTTGGCGCGCGGCTTGCCGTCCGCCTTCACCGCATGCCGGACCGTGCCCTTGCGTGCCCGGCGCTCGGCCGGCGACGACATCACCGAACGCCCCACGGCGTCGAGCAGGTTCGTCATCAGCACATCGCGGGCCAGCGTCGATTTGCCAGAGCCCGAGACGCCCGTGATCGCCGTCAGCCGCGAGAGCGGCAGCGATGCCGTAACGTTCTTCAGGTTGTGCAGCGTCGCGCCATGCACCGTCAGCCAGTTCGGCGGCACCGCTTCCGTACCCTTCTTTGGCGCAACGACTTCGCGACGCGGTTGCAGCGGATGCTGCAACGGATGCGCGAGGAACTTGCCCGTCAGCGAATCGGGATGCGCCGCCAGATCGGCCACGCTGCCCTGCGCAACGAGCGTACCGCCGCGTTTGCCCGCACCCGGTCCGATATCGATAATGTGGTCAGCGCGACGAATCGTGTCCTCGTCGTGCTCGACCACCACCAGCGTATTGCCCTGATCGCCGAGCTTGCGCAGCGCGCCAAGCAGAATGCCGTTATCGCGCGGGTGCAAGCCGATGGTCGGCTCGTCCAGCACGTAGCACACGCCCTGCAAGTTGCTGCCGAGTTGCGCCGCCAAACGAATACGCTGCGATTCACCGCCCGAGAGCGTCGGCGCCGCACGGTCCAGCGTCAGATAGCCCAGCCCCACTTCTTCGAGGAACTCGAGGCGGCCCTGAATTTCGCTGATCAGGTCGCGCGCAATGCTCGCATCGCGGCCATGCAGATGCAGTCCTTGCACCCAATGGCGAACGTCGGTGACGGTCCATTGCGCAACGTCCGAGATCGCCTCTTCGTCGAAGGTCACGGCCCGTGCGACCGGATTCAGTCGCGCACCGTGGCAATCCGGACACGGCTGATCGCCGACGTCTTCCGGCTCCTGCTCCTCCGACGGCAGCGAATGCTCGCGCCCTCGGTTGTCTTGCCCGAGCACTGTGTCGTCGAAGGCTTCGCGCTGCTCGCGGGTGAGCGCGAGTCCCGTACCCACGCAGGTCGTGCACCAGCCGTGCTTGCTGTTGAACGAGAACATGCGCGGATCGAGATCGGGATAGCTCGTGCCGCACACCGGACAGGCACGCTTGACCGAAAACACTTCGATCTTGCCGACGCCTTCGCCGGGTTGTTCGCTGGTCATGGCATCGCCAAGACCGTCGAGCGGCGCCAGCAGATGCATGACACCCTTGCCCAATTCGAGCGCCGCCGCGAGCAACGTGCGCAGCAGGCCTTCGTTCTCGGGCGTGATCACCACGTCGCCGACCGGCAACTCGATGGTGTGCTCGCGGAAGCGATCGAGCTTCGGCCACGGATCCACCGGCAGAAAAACGCCGTCGACTCGCAGATGCGAATGCCCGCGCGCCTTAGCCCACTTCGCCAGATCGGTGTAGATACCCTTGCGGCCCACCACCAGTGGGGCCAGCAAGCCGACGTGCTGACCGCGCCGGTCGCGCAGCAACTGCGCCACGATCGAATCGGGGCTCTGCGCCGTCACCGGCGCGCCGTCGTGAATGCAATGCTGAATACCGAGCTTCACGTACAGCAATCGCAGGAAGTGCCAGATCTCCGTGGTCGTCGCCACCGTACTCTTGCGGCCGCCACGCGACAGACGTTGCTCGATGGCCACCGTCGGCGGAATGCCATACACGGCATCAACTTCCGGACGCCCTGCCGGTTGCACGATGGAGCGCGCGTATGCGTTCAGCGATTCCAGATACCGGCGCTGTCCCTCGTTGAACAGAATGTCGAACGCGAGCGTCGACTTGCCCGACCCTGACACGCCCGTGATCACGCTGAACTTGCCGCGCGGAATCTCCACGTCGAGCGACTTCAAATTGTGTTCGCGCGCATTGATGATCCGGATGGCGTCGCCGCCCGCCGGCTTGCGATGGGCGCGTGCAGCACGCAAGGCGGTTTGCAGTGGCATGCCGGCATCGTCTTTCGCGTTGGTCGCCACGGCCTGTGCAGGTGCCACGATATTGCGCTCGTAGTCGGCCAGTGCCTTGCCGGTATGCGATCCCGGACATGCCACCACGTCGGCCAGCGTACCGGCGCACAACACTTCGCCGCCGCCTTCACCGCCCTCCGGCCCCAGATCGATGATCCAGTCGGCCGCGCGCACCACGTCGAGATTGTGTTCGATCACCAGCAGCGAATTGCCGCCGTCGAGCAACTTGCCGAACGCGCGCATCAGCTTGGCGATGTCGTCGAAGTGCAGGCCTGTCGTCGGCTCGTCGAAGATGAACAGGCGACCGCGATGCGCCACCTTCTGTCCGCTTGCCGTCTTCTTTTGCGACGCTTCGGCCAGAAAACCCGCGAGCTTGAGACGCTGCGCCTCACCGCCCGAGAGCGTCGGCACCGGCTGGCCCAGCTTCACATACTCAAGTCCGACGTCCACGATCGGCTGCAACACACGCAGCACGTCGCGATCCGACGAGAACAACTTCACCGCTTCGTTCACCGTGAGATCGAGCACATCCGACACGCTCAACTCGCGCATGGCTTCACCCGGCACCGCGCGCTGAATCTTCACGTCGAGGACTTCGGCGCGATAGCGCTTGCCATCGCAGTCCGGGCAGCGCAGATACACGTCGCTCAGGAACTGCATTTCCACGTGCTCGAAACCCGAGCCACCGCAGGTCGGACAGCGTCCGTTACCCGAGTTGAAGCTGAACGTGCTGGCGTTGTAGCCACGTTGCAGGGCCACCGGCTCAGCGGCGAACAGCTTGCGAATTTCATCGAATGCACCGACATAACTTGCCGGGTTCGAACGCGCCGTCTTGCCAATAGGCGACTGATCGACGAACACGACACCCGACAACTGCTCGGCACCCACCAATTCATCGTGGGCACCGGGTGCCTCCGTCGGGTCACCGAAGTGACGCGCGAGCGCTGGGCTGAGCACGTCTTGCACGAGCGTCGACTTGCCGGAACCCGACACGCCCGTCACGCAGACAAGCCGTTGCAACGGAATGTCGACGCTGATCTGTTTGAGGTTGTGTTCGCGAACACCCGTGAGCGACAGGCGCGGCGTGTCGGCATCGACCGGACGTGCGCGCCAGTTCGACGCATTCGCCACGTGCTTGCGCCCGCCGAGATAACTGCCGGTGAGGGTGTCGGCGTTACGCACTTCTTCGGGTGTGCCGTCGAACACGATCTGACCACCGCGCTCGCCGGGGCCGGGCCCCATGTCGATCACACGATCGGCCGCCAGCATGACGGCCGGGTCATGCTCGACCACCACCAGCGTGTTGCCCGCATCGCGCAGACGATGCATGGCGGCAACGATGCGGTCCATATCGCGCGGGTGCAAGCCGATACTCGGCTCGTCGAGCACAAACAACGTGTTGACGAGTGAGGTGCCTAGCGCCGTCGTCAGGTTGATCCGCTGCACTTCGCCGCCGGAGAGCGTGCGGCTCTGGCGATCGAGTGTGAGATAGCCGATACCGACGTCACACAGGTACTTCAGTCGCGTGCCAACTTCCTCTTGGAGCAGCTTGAGTGCATCGTCGAGCAGGCTCGACGGCAGCGTGAGCGAGTCGAAGAACTGACGCACGCGCGAAATCGGCATGAGCATCAGGTCGTGCATGGTCAGGCCGGGCAGCGCTTCGAGTTGCGCGCGCGACCACGACACGCCGCGCGGCATGAAGCGTTGCGACGGCGGCAGCACAGCGTCGGCGTTCTCTTTCGACCCCAGACGCCACAGCAGACCTTCCGTCTTGAGACGCGCCCCCCCGCAGGTATCGCAGGTGGTGTAGCTGCGGTACTTCGAGAGCAGTACGCGAATGTGCATCTTGTACGCCTTCGACTCCAGATAGCCGAAGAAGCGACGCACGCCATACCACTGCTTGTTCCACTCGCCCTTCCACGTCGGGTCGCCTTCGATCACCCATTCCTGATGCTCGGGCGAGAGCTTCGACCACGGCGTATCGCGCGGAATGCCTGCCTTACCGGCGTATTCGAGCAAGTCCTGCTGAATCTCTTTCCACGCAGGCGTCTGAATCGTCTTGATCGCGCCGCCGCGCAGTGTCTTGCGCTCGTCAGGAATCACCAGACCGAGGTCGACACCGATCACGCGTCCGAAGCCCCGGCATGCCTCGCAGGCGCCGTAGGCCGAGTTGAACGAAAAGAGCGCCGGCTGCGGATCGGCGTAATGGAGATCGCTATCCGGGCAGTGCAGGTCCTGCGAATACCGCCAGATGTCCGGCTCGCCTTCTTCCGCGAGCACATAGACGTTCACACGGCCACGTCCGCGCTTGAGCGAGGACTCGATGGCTTCCATCGCGCGCGCCTTCTCGGTGTTCTGCAAGCGGAAGCGGTCGGCCACCACGTCGAGCACCTTGCGCGTACCGGTGGCGCTCACGATTTCGCGCTCGGCCTGCACGCGGGTGTAACCCGAGGCGGAGAGCCATTGCGTCACCTCGTCGGGCGTGACACTGCCCGGCAGTTCCACCGGGAACGTGACGACCAGTCGCGGGTCGCCCTGCGCCGTGCGCGTCATCAGTTCCGCGTAGATGGTCTCGGGGGTGTCGTGACGCACGGGTTGCGCCGTCTCGCGATCGAACAGCGCCGCCGCTCGGGCGAACAGCAGTTTCAGGTGATCGTTGAGCTCGGTCATCGTGCCGACCGTCGAGCGCGAACTGCGCACGGGGTTGGTCTGATCGATGGCGATGGCGGGCGGCACGCCTTCCACATGGTCGACCTGCGGACGGTCCATGCGGTCGAGAAACTGACGCGCGTAAGCACTGAAGGTCTCGACGTAGCGGCGCTGGCCTTCGGCAAACAGCGTGTCGAAGACCAGACTCGACTTGCCGGAGCCGGACGGACCGGTCACGACCGTCATCTCGCCGGTCTGGAGATCGACGTCGAGATTCTTGAGATTGTGCTGACGGGCGCCACGAATGCGAATGGCGTGGTTGGCCGACGGTGCAGGCGACGGCGTGGTCGACGGGTTTGTCGCCGGGCTTGTCGCCGGGGTTGCCGACAGGTCGGGTTTCGAGGACGAATTATCCAATTGTTCAGGGCCGCTTGGTTGACGTCTGAAAGTGCGCATGCGCGCCTCGGGGGAACTACTGTATCAGGCCGATACGACAGGCGCTGACAGCATCCACGCTCCGTTCGGCATGGGGCGATTGTACTGTATATTTGTACAGCACCTCACCCATACCCCCATTGCCGATAGTCCTAATTTTCGGGAGCCCCTGCCTTGTCTTCCAGCATTCAGCACGCCGCATCGACGTACACACATGTGTATTTACATTCGCCGATACAGCGCCTAAAGTATGAGCACGATGTTTTCCTGCCGGAGCCGCTCATGCACATCACCCGCGCCTTTCGTAACGGCAACTCACAAGCCGTCCGCATCCCTGCCGATCTGGCCTACGAAACTACCGATATCGAGCTTGAAATCGAGCGCGTTGGCGACGAACTGCGCATCCGGCCGCGTCGGCGACCACTCACTGGCGTGCTCGATAAGTTCGCCCGCTTCGGAGCCGACGTCATGAGCGACGGGCGCGAAGCGCATGAGCAATCGGATCGCGAGGCACTGTAATGTCACGCTACATGCTCGACACCAACATCTGCATCTATCTGATGAAACACCAACCGGAGGCCGTCGCAAAGCGCTTCGCGCAATGCATGGTGGGTGACGTCGTGATGTCGGCGATCACGTTTGCCGAGCTGTGCTACGGGGTTTCCGTATGCGCAGAACCCGTACGGGAGCGTCGCCACCTAGCGGCTTTGATTGAGGACATTCCGGTTTTGCCCTTCGATGCGGCGGCCGCAACCGCCTACGGCCCGATCCGCGAAGCCACCCGCGAGCGCCGCAAGGATCACCTCGATAAGTTGATCGCGTCACACGCGGCATCGCTCGACGTCGTGCTCGTGACCAACAACGAACGGGACTTCACCGCCTATCCCGGCCTGAAGATTGAAAACTGGCTTCGGGACTGACGGCCTGACGCCACCTGCCACCACCTACCGCTTCCCCCCGGCGGTCTGCCTGACACCCCGCACCTCGCCTCGCCCCCGCCCGCCCCCAATCCCCCCGCATTTATTTCCCACCCGTCGCCGCCCCATGCGTGACATGATATGATGCGAATGATTATCATTAACCAACAAAACTGTTGAATCAGTGGCGGCGGCGCAAGTCCGCGGCCGAGCCAAGATCATGATGCGTGACGACACCGGGGGCCGTTCAGACCACGCACGCGCCGACGCGTCCGGCGTGGCCGCGCTCTATCACGATCACCATGGCTGGTTGCGTAACTGGTTGCACCGCAAGCTCGGCAACCACGGCGACGCGGCCGACCTCGCGCACGACACCTTCGTGCGTCTGCTCAGCAAAGACGCCCCTGTCTGCCCGCGCGAACCGCGCGCGTTCCTGACCGTGGTCGCGCAAGGCCTCGTCGCCAACCTGCACCGCCATCGCAAGATCGAAGCCGCGTATCTCGATACGCTCGCCGCCCAGCCGGAAGCCGTCGCGCCCGATCCGGAAACGCGCGCCATCCTGCTCCAGACCCTCATCGACATCGACCGCCGCCTCGACGGCCTGCCGCCGGTCGTGCGCCGTGTGTTCCTGATGTCGCAACTCGACGGCCTCGCCCAACGCGACATTGCCGAAGCCGTCGGCATTTCGATCGCCACCGTGCAACGCCATATCGTCAAGGCGCTGCATGCCTGCTGCTTCGGGAGCCACCGCCCATGAACGCCAATTCGCACACCGTCGGCGACCCGTTGCCGGAATCGGTCACGCTGGCCGCCACCGAGTGGTTCGTCCGTCTGCAAGCGAACGAAATGTCTACCGGCGGCACGGGCGGCACGGGCGGCGCGGCGACGGATGCCACCCATTCCATTGATGCGCAGTCCAGCGCTCGCGCGGCCGATCAGGCCGCGTGGCAACGCTGGCATGACGCGCACCCGCAACACGCGCAGGCATGGCAGCGGCTGGTCGACTTCGGCAGCCAGTTGCGCACGATTCCCCCCGTAGTCGCCCACGGCACGCTCCTGCGCATGGCGACGCGCAAGGCTGCGACGAGCCAAAGCCGACGCCGCGTGCTCGGCCTCTTTGCGCTGGCGACGGTCGCCGGGGCCGCATGGACCGCGCGCGACAGCGCAACCGTGCAATCGCTACGCGCAGACCTGAGCACCGCTGTCGGCGAGCGCCGCACCGTGCAACTGGACGACGGCACCGCACTCGCGCTCAACACCGATTCCGCGGTCGACGTGCGTTATACGCAAGACACCCGCCGTCTGCGCTTGCTTCGCGGCGAGATTGCCGTCATCACTGGCGCCGATGCCGACCACGGCCATCGACCGTTCTTCGTCGATACGGCACACGGCCGCTTGCAGGCGCTCGGTACGCACTTCCTCGTGCGTCAGCAGAACGACACTGCTTCGGTCACCGTGCTCGAAGGCGCCGTGCGCGTGACGCCATCGAGCGCCGCCGGTGATGCCATCGTGCTCACCGCCGGTCAGGGGGCAACCTTCGACGCTACGGCCATCCGCTCACGCTTTGACGACACCAGCGCCGCCAATGCCACCGCGGCATGGACGCAAGGCATGCTCGTCGTGCACGCCATGCCGCTCGGCGACTTCCTCGCCGAATTGAGCCGCTATCGGCGCGGTCATCTCGGTTGCGCGCCCGAAGTGGCCAACCTGCTGGTCTCGGGGATCTATCCGATCGACGACACCGACCGCGTGCTCGACATGCTCGCGCGCGCGCTGCCGGTCGAAGTCGAGCGCTATACCCGCTGGTGGGTGCGCGTGCTGCCCGGCACACAAACCGGCGAGCCGCCGGGGCGTATCCGGACGATCCGGACCTTCGGCGGGGACCGTACACACACCTGAACCGCGCGCGGTACACCGATCGCCCCCCAGTCGTCGGGCGACAGGCACCGCCCGCCAAAAACTTTTTTGCCGTCGGATGAGGGGCTTTCGAATCTCGCGGGGCATAGGAAGGAATGCCCATTTCGATGTTCGATGCTCCATAGAAAGGAATCCGCCGTCATGTCTTCTCACGTCAGCCCCACGCCGCCGCGTGCCGCTCGTGCTTGCGCTGCCTACGTCATCACCGCCCGTCGCGCCGTCTCACTGGCCGCCTTCGCCGTCTTTGCCCTGAGCGCACAAGCCCACGCTGCTGACGCTACCCCGCTTGCAGGCACCCCCGCGGCAACGGCAACCCGCCCGGCACAGTCGCTGCACATTCCTGCCGGCTCGCTGCAACAGGGGCTCGTCGCGTTCGCCCAGCAAACCGGGCTGATGATCTCTTACGACGCCGCCCAGATCGCCGAGAAGCGCACGGCCGGTGTCTCCGGCAACTACACGCCGTCGCTCGCGCTGGCGATTCTGATTGAAGGCACCGGCCTGCAAGCCACCGGTCAGCCCAACGGCGGCTACATCGTGGCCCCCGGCGCCAACGGCAGTGCGCCGGCCACGGGCGCAGCCGTGGCACTCCCCGCGACCGACGTGAACGCCCGCGCAGATCGCGACGTCGCCCGTGGCCCGGTAGTGGGCTACGTGGCGCAGCGCAGCGATACCGCGACGAAAACCGACACGTCGATCATGCAGACGTCGCAGTCGATCAGCGTGATTCCGCGCGACCAGCTCAACGATCAGGCCGTGCAGACGGTCAGCGACGCACTCAAGTACGCCGCCGGTGTGAACGCCGACCCGTACGGCAGCGACACGCGCGCCGACTGGTTCTACATCCGTGGCTTCAACGCCGATGCGTATTGGGACGGCCTGCGCATTCCGCAGATCGCCAACCGCCCGGGCAGCTACGCCGCCATTCGTGTCGACCCGTACACGCTGGAGCGCGTGGAAGTGCTGCGCGGCCCCAGCTCGATCCTCTACGGCGCGGGCAATCTTGGCGGTCTGGTCAACCTGGTGAGCAAGGTGCCGAGCGCCGAACCGTATCGTGAAATCGGCGTCGATTACGGCACGTTCGACCGCCGCCAGTTGCGCGTGGACGTGACGGGCCCGGTCAACGACGACGGCACGCTGCTCTATCGCATCACGGGTCTGGGCCGTCTGGCGGACACGCAGACCAACAACGTGACCGACGACCGCATCATGATTCAGCCGTCGATCACGTGGCGTCCGAACGCGCAGACGAGCCTCACGTGGTTCTTCAACTACTTGCAGGACAACATGGGTTCGTCGGTCAGCTACGGTCCGGCTATCGGCATGGTGACGCCGTCGCGCTGGGGACGCATCGACCGTGAACTGCTCACCGGCGACCCCGCTTTCGACCGCTATCGCAAGACACAAGTCGCTACGGGGTTCCGCTTCGAGCACCGCATCAACGACGCGCTGCAACTGCGCTCCAGCGTGCGCTTCACGCACATGGACCTCGACTACAAGTCGATCTACGGCACCGCGCTGCTCGCGGACCAACGCACGTTGCAACGCACCGCCTATCAGGCCGAGCCGATCCTGAACGGCTGGCAGATGGACAACAACGTGCAGTACGACACGAAGACCGGCCCCGTCGCGCACAAGGTGGTCGCTGGCACGGACTTTCAAACGCAACGATTCCTGAATCGCGTGTGGACCGGGTCGGCGCCGTCGCTCGACCTCTATGCGCCGGTGTACGGCGTGAAGGGCGTGCTGCCGGCCAACCCCACCACCAGCACCGACCAGACGCAAACGCAGCTCGGCCTGTATTTGCAGGACCAGATGCGCTGGGACCGCTGGTATCTGACGCTGGGTGGACGCGAAGATTTCACGTGGTCGACGACCGACAACAACATCGCCAAGACCACGGTGAAGCAAACGCCGAACAAGTTCACGTGGCGCGCCGGTCTGTTGTACGAGTCGAGCTTCGGTGTCTCGCCGTACTTCAGCTACTCGACGTCGTTCTTGCCCACGCTGTCGACCAACCTCGCGGGCGACCCGCTCAAGCCGACCACCGGCCAGCAGTACGAGATCGGCATCAAGTACCAGCCGACGAACATCAACGCGCTCTTTACCGCGTCGCTGTTCAACCTCACGCAGCAGAATGTGTCGACGGCTGACCCGGCCAACACGCGCAACACGATCCAGACCGGGGAAGTGCGCTCGCGCGGCGTGGAGCTCGAAGGCAAGGTGAGCCTGACGAACAAGCTCAACGTCGTGGCCAGCTACACGTATCAGGACGTGGAAGTCACGCGCAGCAACAACGCCGATCTGGGCAAGCGCCCGTATGGTGTGCCGCGCAACATGGCGTCGTTCTGGGCCGACTACAACTTCGGCAATATCGGCGACGTGAAGCTCGGCGCCGGGGCCGGTGTGCGCTATCTGGGCCAGACCGCAGGCGATACCGCCAACTCGTTTTCGGTGCCGGGCGTGACGCTCTTTGACGCTTCGCTGCACGCCGATATCGGCTGGCGCTGGCGCCTGCAACTGAACGCGACCAACCTGTTCGATCGCACCTACGTGGCGGGCTGCAACACCACCGTGCAGTGCTACTACGGCACGGGCCGTACGGTGATCGGCAGTGTGACGGCGCGCTGGTAAGCACACCCGTAAGCCACGAGTAAGCCACGGGTTAGCCACGGGTAAGCCACAGGTAGCCATTGAAGCACCCACGCGGCGACGCGCGCTACAACGCGTCGCCGCGACCGAAGGCGGAGCGATGGAAACGATGGAGTAGCATGACGTCATTCGGGCTTTCCATCGTCTCCCATGGGTGCAAACCTGCCGGCGCCACGCGCCAACGTGCTCGCTTCGATCACTCGCGTTTCCGTTGCCCTCGTCAGCACTGTTGTTCTGTTGGCCGCGTGTGCCGGTCCGTCGCCAAAGGGTGACGCCACCACCGCACCCGCGACCGCGACGACCGCGCCCGCGCAGCCCCGCTTCAACGTCGCCCGCTTCCCCATCGAGCACTACGATCAGGACGTCGATCACTGGATCCGTCCCGATGCCCCCGGCTACGACCAGCCGCTCATTTCCCAAGCAGAACAGACGCGCCGGTTCGAAGCATTCCGTGCACGCTACTTCGGCACCGCCGCAAGCGATGCGTCGCCGTGGAATGGAACATGGCTCTCGACGTCTCTGCTCAACGCCGCGGGTGCCAGCCAGATTGCCGATTCGCAGGCACGCCGCGTCCGCCGCTTCGACAACAGCGCCGCCGGTGTGCGCAAGACCTACGGCGAGAACTTCCAACCGCACTCGCAGGTGTGGATTCGTGCAATCGAATCGAACATGGCGCTCGCGCAACTCGATGCCGACCATGCCGACTGGCGTTACAACCCACGCCGTCGCGGCATCACGGTTGATAACGCGCTGGTGCGGCAACTGCCGACATCCGACCCCGCGTTCTACGATTTTCATCAGGCAGGCGAAGGCTATCCGTTCGACGCGCTGCAAGACTCCGCGCTGCGTCCGGGCACGCCCGTGTACACGCTCGCGCGCAGTGCGGACGGGGCATGGCTGCTGGTGTATTCGCCGGATTTGATCGGCTGGGTGGATGCGCGCACCGTGGCGTCGGTGGACGAGCGGTTTGTCGCGACGTGGCGCGCAGCGGCGCAGCGCGGACTCGGTGCCATCGTGCGCGCCGATACGACGCTCGCCGACACCGTTCCCGGCACACTCAAGGCGATCTATCGCACGACCGCGCCCATCGGGACAGTGCTGCCGATGACACGCGCACAAGACGGCCGGCAAATCGTGATGTTCCCCGTGGCCGATACGCAGCGAACCGCCACGATGCGCTCGATGCAAGTCGATGCGTCGACCGTCGTACCCATGCCGTGGTCGCTGACGCCGCGTCATATGGCGCAAGTCATGAAGCAGATGATCGGGCGGCCGTACGGGTGGGGAAATACGCTGTTCTACAACGACTGTTCGGCGGAGACGCGCAGCCTCTTCGCGCCGTTCGGGATCTGGCTGCCGCGACATTCCTCCGACCAGTTGCGCGCGGGGCAGCGCACTGACCTTCGACAGGCCGGCATCGATACGCGTTTGCGCACGCTCGCCGAGCGTGGCCGGCCGCTCATGACGTTGATCCACATCGACGGCCACATCATGCTGTACCTCGGCAACACGCAGATCGACGGGCAGACCGTACCCATGACGTATCAGAACGTCTGGGGATTGTCGCCAGCGGATAACAGCCGGCGCAACGTCATTGGCGGTTCGGTGATTCTGCCGCTGTTGAAGACGTATCCCGAAGACCCCGAAGCGCGCTCGCTGGCGGGCAAGCGGCTATTCGAAATCAGTGTGATTGGCGACGGGAATGCCGACGCCAGCGGCGACGCGGCACACGCCAAGAGTGCCGACACACCGGAGGAAATGCCGCAGTAACGGATGCGGTGTTAGTCACGAATCAGAGCCACGGCAGGAAGCGTTCCGTGCTCATATCCGACGTGATGTACCACTGCCGCCGCGCGGGGTCGTAGCTCGCACCGAGCCCTCGAATTTCCGCGTGATCGCGCGGATCGTAGTGCTTCAGATAGATACGAATGATGTTGTCTGCGGATGCCAGTTGCCGGTTCCGGTCCAGCGCAATATCCGCGCGCAGCGTCGATGTCTCCAACGCCAGATCACCGATGAATCGGCTCTGAAGCACGGCATTGGCAGATGAGGTCACCAGCACCAGCTTGTTGCGCGCGCGCGTCGCGGCCACGTAGAACAGATTGGCTTCCTGATCGTGCGCGAGATGCGGGTTCGGGAATTCGTTGCGATCCATGTACGGCAGAATCACGCGGTCGAATTCGCGGCCCTTCACGTTGGAAACCGTATCGATGATCACGCGCTCGACGCGCCGTCCGGTCGTCGCGGAGGTGACTGTCGTGAGCCACGTATCGAAGAACCCCGCGAGCGTATCCGGCTTCCCCGCCATCGCGCTTTCAAAGGCGTCGAGCGACCGGGACACCATTTCCGCGTCATAGGGTTTCGCGTAGACGCGACGCGCAATGGCCCCGAAATCGATCCTTGCGCGAATCAGCTTGAACGCATCGACGGCGCTCAATCCCTTCACGAGCCCACGAATTTCCAGCACCAGTGCGCCGACCTTGGTCACCGGACGCTCCGGCACATCGCCCACGAGCCACGTCTTCAGGAATTCCTCGAACAACTCCGGGTTCTGCGCCAGCAGCGCTTGCATTTCCCGCACGCGTCCGGGTTCGATTTGCACGTTCCCGAACAGCGCCAACGTCGCGGCAATTGCCACGCGATCGGACGATTCCAGTCTGCCGAAGGCGCCCAAGGCATAAGCAAACACACCACGAACGAAACGAATCTCTTCGCGATGATGGAAGTTACGTGCGGCGGGCGCCCGATAGCGGATATTGCGTCGCCAAAGTACTTCTTCGATCAATGCCGACTGATGCCAGTCGCGCAGCAGGATCGCGCACGCGTCGCCGCTTCCCGCCTGCGCGGCCCACTCGGCCACCTCGTCCGCCACTGCGTTGGCAACACCCAGCGGGCTGCCGTCGCTTTCCACCAGTTGGATCGGCGTGTGCGAACGGACGTACGACTCGATCGTCTTTTGCTTGAACGCAGCGACCGGGTAGGCAATGTGCGGGCCGTGACGGAACGTCTGACTCAGCGGATAGTGTTCGGTCGACGTGAAGTCGTTGCGGAATCGGTCGCCCATGTAGGTATCGCTCGCACCCAACGTGGCGTGGATGACCTGATCCTTATCGCCGACGCCGAGAAAACGGCACTGATTGGCGAGCAACACGCGACACAACACCCGGTAAGCCGCCTCGTTGAAGTCGTGCTGCTCGTCGCACACGACCAGACTGTACGGCCCCAGATACGCATCGGCGATGGCATCCATGCCGATCGCCTTCGCCAAATCGTAGGTCGCGTCGTACGGATCGCGAAAACGCGGTTCATCGTCGCGTCCCCGTCGAATCCGTTCGTATTCGATCGTGATGATGAACTGCGCACGCGTCACACCCAGCGCGTCGAGCATCCCGTCCAGATTCTCGTCGTAGATATCGTCGAACAAGGCACCGGACGCTTTCAGACGGCGCATCGCGTCAATAGCGAGCGCCACATTCACGTGATTGGGCTCGAAGGTGCCTTCCGGAAACGCCTCGACGGTCTCGTCGGGCACGTTGTCCATGGCCTCTTCGATCCACGGCGCCAGATCCCGATCCAATTCGAACTGCGTGGCGCGCGAGTCGTCGCCCGGCAGTCGGGAGAGCACGTGCCTGCTGAATTTGTCGAACGTGAATACGTGCACCTGCTCGGCGGCGCGCGCGTGAATGCCTGCCTGCGCCAGCCGGCGATTCAGCACCGACGCGGCCGTGTCGGTAAACGTGAGCGCCAGAATGTTCCCGGGCGACGTGCCCCGCGCGACCGCCTCACCAATGCGCGCCACCAGCACCGACGTTTTCCCCGCGCCGGCGTTGGCCTGCACGAGGCAAACGCGTTCCTTGGCCAACTGAATCGCCACCTGCTCGGCTGTCGGTGCCGGACCGTTCGGCACGAAGCGCGGCGCGCGCGAGGTATCAACGAAATCTTCCATCAAGCCTGATCAAATTTCTGGTGTGAGTTAGTGCGGCGTGGACGACAGGAACCGCTGCACACCAAACGGGCGCGGGTCCAGCAATGGGGTTTCGCCCGTCATCATCTCGGCCACGAGACGGCCAGTCACCGGTCCAAGTGTGAAACCGTGGTGCGCGTGGCCGAACACAAACCACAGGTCCCGATGTGCGGGCGCAGGGCCGATGATCGGCATCATGTCCGGCGTGCACGGGCGACGTCCCATCCACGGCGCATCGTCGACGCGCTCTGCCAGCGGGAACGTCTCGCGTGCGAGCGGCTCGACGGCCGCGAGTTGCACCGGTGTCGGCGGCGTATCGCGAAGACCGAGTTCGACACCCGTCGTCAGGCGAATACCACGCGCCATCGGTGCGATCAGGAAACCGTACTCGGCATCCAGCACCGGTTGATTCAGTTGCGCGCCATCTTGCGCGCGATAGTGCATGTGGTAGCCGCGTTTGACCGCTAGCGGCAACCGGTAGCCGAGCGACGCGCTCAGGGTGTCTGACCACGGTCCGAGTGCGATCACCGCACGGCGGCCTTCGACCACACCCTCGGACGTCTGCACCGTCCACTGTGGCTTGAGCGTCGTCGCGTCGCCTGTCAGCACCCGGCCGCCGAGGGATTCGAAGTAGCGCGCGTATGCCGCCACCAGACCGCCCGGATCACGCACTGAATTCGATGCCGTGTAACGTAAGCCACCGACGAGCGCATGCGTGAGCGAAGGCTCCTCCGCACGCAATCTCTCCACACCGAGTACCTCGTGCGGCACACCGTATTCCTGTTCCCATTGCTCCGCATCGCGCCGTGCCGCGTCCATCGCCGTGACCGTGCGAAACACCTTCACCCAGCCGCCCTCGCGCAACAAGGCATCCGCGCCCGATGCCGTGATCAGATCACGGTGTTCCGTCAGGCAATGGGCAATCAACTGGCTGTAGTGCCGCGCAATCTGCGCATGCCGTGCCGGTGCCGAGTTGTGCCAGTAACGCGCGAGGAAGGGCGCCATGGCAGGCATGGCCGACGGGTGATAACGCACGTCGGTCGAGCGATTGCGCGCGTAGCGCAACAACGTGCCGAGGTCGCGCGGAAACGCGTACGGATAGACACCTTCGCGCTGAATCAGCCCGGCATTACCGAACGACGTCTCGTTGCCGGGCGGCTTGCGATCGACCAAGGCCACCGACAATCCGCGTCGTTGCAAGTGCACGGCGACCGACACACCGACCATTCCTGCACCGAGGACAAGCGCGTCGAACGTCATAGGGAAGGGGGGAGAAAAGGAAGGAGAGGGGGAGAAGCAATGTGGCCCACCGAAGTGAGCCACGTGGGTGAAACTTACGCCAGCGCGGTGACGGCGATCTCGACTTCGAGACCAGCACGCATCAGCGGCGACTGCACGCAAGCGCGCGTCGGCGCGTGGCCTTCAGGCACCCAGGCGTCCCACACGGCGTTGAATTCGGCGAAGTGCTTGGCGTCCGACAGCCAGATGTTGGCGGTGAGCAGGCGGGTCTTGTCGACACCGGCCGAGGCCAGCAGCTTGTCGATGCGCGTGAGAATTTCCGTCGTTTGCTGCGTCACCGAAACGTTCGCCGTATCCGGCACTTGGCCCGCCAGATACACCACGTTGTTGGCGATCACCACCTGGCTCATGCGGGCGTTGGTTTGCAGACGTTTGATTTCGTTCGACATTGAGGCACCGTAAAAGAAAAAGGGCCGGACGTCGGCCCTGGCCCCGATATCTTATACGACTGATACGACTGTCATGCGTCGCTACCGCCCGATGACGCGTGGATGACCGCCGAATGGCAGCCGGATGACTGACGAATTACTGCCGAATCAGCGCCATCGCGCAGTCGAGCACGGTGCGCTTGAGATCGGCCATGCCTTCGGGCGGCAGAAACGGTCCCATCATGTGGCGATACGACACCGTCTTGCTGATCGCCGAGGTCAGCATGAAGAACATCACATCGGCGTCTTCCACGCGGCGGTCTTGTGCGACGAGCCAATCAGCCACGAGCGGCACCATCGCGTCGCGATACGGGCGTACGAGGCGCTGCGTGAGGATATCGAGCCGTTCGCCTTCTTCGGTGGCCGCCGTCGAGAAGAACATGCCGATGTCCGGGTTATCGAACACGGCCTCCACAAACAGCTGAACCGCCTGTTCGATACGCTCGGCGGGCTCGATCGGCGCATGGCGCAACGCCAGCGTGTCGTCGATCAGCGAGCGCGTGAGCGTCGCGATCTGATCGACCACCGCCACCCAGAGCGCCTCTTTCGAGCCGAAATGATGCGCGATCAGCGCCGCATCCACCCCCGACGCCTCGGCAATCTGCCGCACGCTGCTCGCATAGAAGCCCCGCTGCGCAAAGATCCGCCGGGCGTTATGCAACAACGCTTCGGCACCGTGCGTGCAGTTATCGGTGGGACGGCCGCGCGTACGTTTGCGCGGCAGGTCGGCTTGCGAGACAGCTTTAATCGGAGTCATTGAGCGATGGGTTGGTCGAATTTGCGACAGCAATGCACCAAGTCTAACCGACCCGCGCGCACCTGCCTGCCCAGACACACCCCATTTGACACATAGGGGGCACGGTCGCTATTATGCGCTTATTCATCACTTGTTGAATTGGACATTTCCCCCCCAAATGTCTTCCGCTAACCGAATCGTGATCGTCGGTGGTGGCGTTGCCGGCCTGATGCTGGCGACCCGCCTGGGCCGCACGCTGGGTCGTACCGGCGCTGCGCGCGTGACGCTCATCGACAGCCACCCCACGCATCTGTGGAAGCCGATGCTGCACACCATTGCAGCCGGCACCCGCGATGTGGCGCGGGCGCAGGTCGCCTATCTGGCGCATGCGTGCAGCCATGGCTTCACGTATCAGGTCGGGCGCATGTGCGGGCTGGATCGCCGCAGCCGCGAGATCGTGCTGGGGGAAATGGACGCGCCGGACGGCTCGCGTCTGCTCGGCGAGCGCCGGGTGCCCTACGACGCGCTGGTGCTGGCCCTCGGCTCGCAGGCCAACGATTTCGGCATCCCCGGTGTGCGCGACGTGTGTCATTTCATCGACAGCCAGCCGCAAGCCGAAGCCTTCAACACCGCATTGCGTTGCGAAGCCTTACGCAGCACCGTGAACGACGACGCGTTGCGTGTCGTGATCGCGGGCGGCGGCGCCACGGGCGTGGAACTGGCGGCTGAACTTAGCCGCATGTTCGAAATGGCCACGGCCTACGGCGATCCGCAAATTCGCGAACGTCTGAAACTCACACTCGTAGAAAGCGGCTCGCGCGTGCTGGGCGCCTTTGCGCCAGAGATTTCGTCGGCCACCCAAGCGCAGCTTGAGCGCCTGGGCTTTCGCGTGCTGACCGATACGCGCATCGTGTGCGCCGACCGCGACGGCTTTTATCGTGACGACGGCCAGTTGATCCCGGGCGATCTGCTCGTGTGGGCCGCTGGCGTCAAGGCACCCGACTTCTTGCAAGGCATCGGCGGGCTCGACACCAATCACGCGAACCAGATTTTGGTGCGCGCGACGATGCAGACCGCACAGGACGAGCGCATTTTCGCCGTCGGCGACTGCGCGTCGCTCGTGCCGGCAGACGGCGAACGTGCCTTGCCCCCGACCGCGCAAGTGGCGACCCAACAGGCCGCGCATTTGAGCCGGCATCTGGGGGCGTGGCTGGAAGGTCATGCGATTCCGCCGTTCGGTTATCGCGATCACGGGGCCCTCGTATCGCTCTCGGACTACAACGCGTTCGGGGCGCTTGGGCGATTTGGTTTTTTCAAAGGTGGCATCGTGCGCGGACGCTTTGCGCAGTGGAGCCACGCGATGTTGTACCGGCGTCATCAACATGCGCTGCACGGGGTTGCCCGCGCGACGGCGCTGTTGGGTGCCGAAAAACTCGGCGGCCTTCTCGGGCCGCGCATCCGGCTGGCCTGACTATGCGAAGCGAAAACAGAACCAATTGCAGCAACCGGGGCGGCCGCGGCCGCGCATCCGGCGTATCGAGTGCCTCGGGCGCGTCATTGCGCAAGAAGGGCGTCTGGCAGCACACCGTGGCCATGCTCGATGCGGAACCGGTCGAGTGCCGGCCGGTGATTCCGTACACACGGCGCGCACCGATCGTGCGCGTGCTCGAAATTGCGAGCGAACTGACGATCACCGTCTCGTGGAACGACGCGATGGGCGGCAACTACGGCGCACAGATCTGGCGCGTGCGCAAGGCCCATCACCCCGGCGTTTGTGCGCTCACGGGTGCCCCGATCGACGTGGGCGATTTTGTCTACCGTCCGCTCTTCGGCGATATTCCGCCGCTCAACGCCGACGCGATGATCTCCGCCGAATCGATCCGCCGCGAAGAGCCTGCGCTTCAAGACGCCTGACTTATGAATCGATTCGCCACTGGCCGCTGGCTGATAGCGCAGGGCTGATGGCGGATCGTCGATACCCCCGCGCTGAATGCAATCCCCCCCCTGTATCGATTCAGCGTGTTGCCGCCCCGTAGAGGGCGGTTTTTTTTCGCCAACGCGCAGACGGCCCCACGGCCGATGTCAAACAAGCGTTGCAAAGGTTACGTCTGTTACCAGCATGGGCAACGACCAGCGACAACTTTCGGATTAGGCTTAGCGCAGTCCAAACGGGCGTCGCGTATTTCGTCGATTGCCCGCCGCACAAGCCTTCAGGGAGACCCCCGACCGATGCAAAAACGCCATTTCACCTTCCTTACGCCGATTGCGGCGATTGCCACCCTTGCCGCCATTGGCTGGATGGCCATGAGCGCGGGCAGCTACGCCGCACAACCCGGCGCCGACCCGCAACGTGCCGCCATCAAAAAACTTGTCGACCAGACCGCCGCATCGCTCATGAAAGACAATGCCGTGCCGGGCATGGCCGTCGGCGTCATCGTTGACGGCAAGTCGTACGTCTTCAACTACGGCGTCGCCGACAAGACAGCAAACAAGCCGGTGACCGCCGATACGCTCTTTGAAATCGGCTCCGTCAGCAAGACCTTCACTGCGACGCTCACCGCCTACGCGCAAACCACGGGCGCGCTCTCGCTCACCGACAAAACCAGCCGTTTCCTGCCGTCGCTGGCCGGTACACCCTTCGGTGAGCTCACGCTGCTCAATCTGGGCACCCACACGGCCGGCAGCCTGCCGCTGCAACTGCCGGACGGCATTCGCGATGACGATCAACTGCTCGCTTATCTGAAGACGTGGAAGCCTGCGAAGCCGCCGGGCACCGTGCGCACCTATTCGAACGTGAGCATCGGCACGCTGGGCTGGATTACCTCCCGCTCGATGGGCAGCGATTTCACGACGCTCATGACCCAGCACGTGTTCACGCCGCTCGGCCTGTCGCATACCTATCTGCACGTGCCCGCCGATCAGATGACGAACTACGCCTGGGGCTATTCGAAGACCGACAAGCCGGTGCGAATCCGACCGGACATTCTCGAATCGGAAGCCTACGGCGTGCGCACTACGGCGGGCGACCTGTTGCGCTTCGTGAGCGTGCAACTCGGCAAGCCAGTGGGTGACGCCAAGTTGCAGCAGGCGATTCACGACACGCGCATCGGCTACTACTTCGACAGCCCGATGACGCAGGACCTGATCTGGGAGCAGTACCCGTACCCGGTCACGCTGGATTCGTTGCTCGCAGGCAACGGTCCGAAGATGGCATACGAGACCACATCGGCGCGCGAACTCTCGCCGTCGATCGCCCCGACGCCCGCCGTCTGGGTCAACAAGACCGGTTCGACCAACGGCTTCGGCGCGTATGTCGCGTTCGTACCTGCGAAGCAGATGGGCATCGTGATCCTCGCGAACAAGGCGTTCCCGATCGCGGAGCGCGTGCGCGCGGCACATCAGATTCTGTCGACACTCGACGGTAACGCGCGCTGACGCGTTGTCGAACCCCATCCCCGCGCGCTGTGTCGTGGCGCGCGGGGTGCCCTGATTGCATGACGCCGGGGAAGTTGTCAGATGGCTGTGGTACGAATAGCGACTGCGCGCCCGCCGGAGGACTGGTGAGGCATTCCGTCACGTCGTCATGTTGATGTCTTCGTCATGCTCAAGTCCGCACTGTCTCTCGGGTTAGCACTTTCGATCACCACCGCCGCCACCATGACACACGCTGCGACCACTGAGATACAGGCCCCCGGGCCGCAAGGGCCGCTCGCGGGCACGCTCGAATCTCCCGCGCAGCCGATCGCCACGGTGCTCATCATTCCGGGCTCTGGGCCGACGGATCGTGACGGCAACAATCCGTTAGGCGTGCGGGCTGAGCCGTACAAGCTGCTCGCCGAAGGGCTTGCCGCGAATCGCATCGCCACCGTTCGCATCGACAAGCGCGGATTGTTCGGCAGCGCAAAAGCCGTGGCGAACCCAAACGCCGTGACCGTCGACGATTACGTGCAAGACACCCTCTCGTGGGTCAACACCATCCGTCAGCAAACGAGTGCACGTTGCGTCTGGCTGCTCGGCCACAGCGAGGGTGGACTAATGGCGCTGGCAACGGCGGCCCGCCATCCGGACGGCGTCTGCGGACTGATTCTCGTATCCACAGGCGGCCGGCCGCTGGGCGACGTGCTGAGTGAACAGTTGCACGCCAACCCCGTCAACGCTCACATCGCCGACGCCGGTGACGCGGCCATTCTCTCGCTCACGAAGGGCGAGCGTGTGGACGTCAAGACACTGCCCGCGCCGCTGGCCCCGCTTTTCGCACCGGCCGTGCAGGGCTTTCTCATCAGCCTCTTCTCGCAAGACCCCGCCAAGCTGATTGCCGATGTGCGGGTGCCCACCCTCATCGTGCAAGGCGAGCGTGACCTGCAAGTCGGCTTGGTCGATGCGCAGCGGCTCAAGCAGGCCCAGCCGGCCGCAACGCTCGCGTTGCTCCCCGACACCAATCACGTCCTGAAAACCGTGACCACCGGCGAGCGTGCTGCCAACATCGCAACCTATGGCAACCCTTCGCTGTCATTGGCCCCGGGCGTCGTGAGCACGATTGCCCGCTATATCGCCTCCGTCACCACCACGGGTAAAGCGCCGCCAACGCCAAAGTGATTGTTGACGGCGCGCCGCACGTCACACCGACGCCGGGTCCAGCTTCTCCGGATCGATACCGTATTTGACGATGGCCTCGGCGGCGCGCTCGCGCGGCAGCTTGCCTTCGTCGGCCAGCGCAGTAAGTGCCGCAAGCACGATGAAATGCCGATCGACTTCGAAGAACTCACGCAGCGATTCGCGCGTGTCTGACCGGCCGAAACCGTCCGTACCCAACGTCACAAACCGTCGGTCCGAGACGAACGGTCGAATCTGATCGCCGATGATCTTCATGTAGTCGGTGGCGACCACCAACGGCCCGTCCCGCTCGGAGAGACATTGCTGCACATACGGCACACGCGGCATTTGCGATGGGTGCAGCAGATTCCAGCGTTCCACTGCCAGCCCTTCGCGTCGCACTTCGGTGAGGCTCGTCGCACTCCAGACATCGCTCGCCACGCCGAAGTCCTTCGCCAGCAGTTCTCCCGCCGCAATGACTTCTCGCAGAATCGCGCCACTGCCCATCAGTTGCACGCGAGGCGCATCGGGCGCGGGCGCAGCGCCTTCCTGCAACAGGTACAGCCCTTTGAGAATGCCCGCTTCGGCGCCTTCGGGCATGGCCGGGTGCTGGTAGTTCTCATTGAGCAACGTGACGTAGTAATAGACGTCTTCGTCGTTCGCATACATCCGCCGCATGCCGTCTTGCAGAATCACGGCCAGCTCGAACTGGAACGTCGGGTCGTACGACACGCAGTTCGGAATCACCGACGACAGCACGTGGCTGTGCCCGTCGTCGTGTTGCAGCCCTTCGCCCATGAGCGTCGTGCGCCCGGAGGTCGCGCCCAACAGGAAGCCACGCGTGCGCGCATCGCCAGCCGCCCACGCCAGATCACCGACCCGTTGCAGCCCAAACATCGAATAGAAGATGTAGAACGGAATCGTTGCAAAGTCGTGCGTGCTGTACGACGTGCCCGCCGCAATCCACGATGCGATGGCCCCTGATTCATTGATCCCTTCCTGCAAGATCTGACCGTCGCGCGCTTCTTTGTAGTAGCTCAACTGCCCGGCGTCCTGCGGCGTGTAGAGCTGGCCGAGATACGAGTGAATACCGATCTGTCGGAACAGGCCCTCCATCCCGAAAGTGCGTGACTCGTCCGGCACGATGGGAATGACACGCTTGCCGATCTCCGGATCTTTGAGCAGCGTGGTCAACATGCGCACGAACGCCATCGTGGTCGACAATTCACGCTCGCCGGAGTCTTTCAACTGGCCGCCGAAAGCACTCAACGGCGGGATCGCAAGCGGTGCGCGAAGACCGAACCGTGCGGGCAAGTTTCCGCCCTGCGCAGCAAGCCGCGCCGCGAAATATCGGCCCTCCGGGCTATCCGGCGACGGCTTGAGATAAGGCATCGCGTCGAGCTGATCGTCCGGCACGGGCAAATCGAAGCGATCGCGAAACGCGCGCACGGCATCGGCGCTCATCTTCTTCAACTGATGATTGACGTTCTGCCCTTCGCCCGCCTCGCCCATGCCGAAGCCCTTAACCGTCTTTGCGAGAATTACCGTCGGACGCCCTTCGGTGCGCATCGCCTGCGCGTAGGCCGCGTGCACTTTCAGCGCGTCGTGACCGCCACGGGCCAGTTGCCAGATTTCGTCATCGCTCAGGTGCGCGACCATCGCCAGCAACTCAGGCGATTTGCCGAAGAAATGCTCCCGCACGTAGGCACCGCTTTGCGACTTGAATGTCTGATAGTCGCCATCGACGCAGGCCATCATCCGCTCGCGCAGCAGACCGTGCGTGTCGTTTTCGAGCAGGGCATCCCAGCCGCTGCCCCAGACCACCTTGATGACATTCCATCCCGCCGCGCGGAAGGTGCCTTCCAGTTCCTGAATGACTTTGCTGTTGCCACGCACCGGCCCGTCGAGCCGTTGCAGGTTGCAGTTCACAACGAAGATCAGGTTGTCGAGCCGTTCGCGCCCGCCCAGTGAAATCGCGGCCAGCGACTCCGGCTGATCCATCTCGCCGTCACCGAGAAACGCCCAGACCTTGCGGCCCTGATGCGGCTTGAGACTGCGGTATTCGAGATAGCGCATGAAACGCGCCTGATACGCGGCGGTGAGGGGCCCGAGCCCCATCGACACCGTCGGGAACTGCCAGAAGTCAGGCATCAACCGGGGATGCGGATACGACGAAATACCATCGCGCCCCGCCTCGCGCCGGAAGTCATCGAGCTGCGCCTCGGTAATGCGGCCCTCCAGATACGCGCGGCCGTAGATGCCGGGCGCGGAGTGCCCTTGAATGTAGATCATGTCGCCGTCGAACGTGTCGGTGCGGCCACGGAAGAAGTGATTGAAGCCCACGTCATACAGCACCGCTGCCGACTGATACGTCGCAATATGCCCACCGACGTTCGAGTGCTTGCCCGCGCGCAACACCATCACCATCGCGTTCCAGCGAATGAAGGCGTTGAGCCGTCGCTCGATGGCGAGATCACCCGGATAGTCCGGCTGACGCGACCGGGGAATCGTATTGACGTAAGCCGTCGTGACGCGCCCGTGGTAATCGCCATGACGCTCGAAGTCCCAGTCGGCGAGGCGATCCATCAGGTAGTGCGCACGGGCACGGCCTTCGTATTGCGTCACGCCGTCGAGCGCGTCTAGCCACTCGCGCGTCTCCTGCGCGTCGACATCCGTGGACGAGGAATTTGCGGCGTGCGCCGCCAGCAGCGGTTGAGTCATGACATGCCTCCTTGTGAGTTGCAATTGCAATCGTCTTGGCGGTCATTCTAGCCATGTACAATTGCAACTGCAACTCACATTCGAATTTGACGAGGGCCCTCATGAGTTCAACCGACCCCGATCTGTGGTTTTCCTTTGTGCGCGCGCACCGCACGATGATTCGCGAAATCGAGCGCCGTCTGGCCGACGCTGGCTTGCCGGCCTATGCGTGGTACGACACGCTCTGGGGACTGGAAAGCGGCCCGGACGGCACCCGCCGCATGCATGAATTGGCCGACGTGCTCGCGATCGAGCGCTACAACCTCACGCGGCTGATCGACCGGCTGGAGCAGGAGGGGCTAGTCACACGGATGCGCTCGCCGGAAGACGGCCGCGCCGCCTACGCGACCATCACCGACAAAGGCCGCACCCTGCGCAAGAAGATGTGGAAGGTCTACCAGTCCACGGTCGCAGAGTTGTTCCTGAGCCAGTTCCGCGAGAAAGACGTACGCCCGACGGCCGAAGCGCTCGACCGCGCCAGTGCCGCCGCGTTCGAACTCCTCTCCGACAGCAAACGCTAGGGCCCACAAGCCTCCATCGCCATCCATCGACGTTTCTCGCGATCTCCCCGGTCGCCCGATGGGCGTGCGCGCCGATGACTCGCTTGCGGTTCAAAACGAAACCGCATAGGATTGCCATTGCAACGATTGCAATTGCAATCCTTAACGCGAAGTCAATCCTGAAGTCATTCGGCGACCACCCACGAGAGGAACGTCATGGCACACCCCCTAACGCTGTACACCGCAAACACCCCCAATGGGCTGAAGGTCAGCCTGTATCTGCATGAAGCCCGGCTGGCCTATCGTCAGATCGATGTCGATCTGTCGGCAGGCGAGCAGAAGCAGCCCGAGTTCTTGCGGCTGAATCCGAACGGCAAGATTCCGGTCATCGTCGATCACGAGCGCGACCAGACGGTTTTCGAGTCGGGCGCGATTCTCACGTATCTCGCGGACAAAACGGGGGTTTTGCAGCCTGCCACCGAGGCCGGGCACCTCGCCGTGCAGCAGTGGCTCCATTTCCAGATCGGTGGCATTGGACCGATGCTCGGGCAGTTGTGGTGGTTTTTGCACGGCGCGAAAACAGACAATCGCGAAGCCATCGAGCGCTATCGCAAGGAGTCGCTGCGCCTGCTTGGCGTGGTCGAAGCGCGCCTCACACAGTCCGCCTATCTCGCGACCGACGACTATTCAATCGCCGATATCGCCGCATTTGCGTGGCTGCGCACCTACGAGGAACTGCATCTGGATATCGCTCCATTCCCGCACTTGCAGCGCTGGCTCGCGACGATTGCCGATCGGCCCGCGGTGCAAACCGCCATCGTCGCGAATCGCGGTGTGGCTGTGGCGCAGGAGGAATAACACGATGGCGTGGGGATATCTACTGCTGGCAGCCGCGCTCGAAATCGGGATGGGGATCGCACTCAAGCTCAATAGCGGCTGGACGCGCGTCACGCCCAGCGTCATTGCGTTGGTTGCGGCGCTGGCCAGCATCTATCTGCTGGCGCTGGCATTGAAGACGCTGCCCGTCGGCACGGCGTATGCCATCTGGACGGGCATCGGTACGATCGGTCTGGTCGTTATCGGTGTAATGGTCTTCGGCGAAACGTTGACGTGGTCTCGCGGGGGCTTCCTCGCCCTCGCGATTCTCGGCATTGCAGGGTTACGCATGACCGGAGGCGAGGGCTGAGGAAAACAGCGTTACGCTGACATTTGCGCGAATCCGGCGGCCAGATCGTCCATCAGATCCTGCGGGTCTTCCAGACCGATGTGCAGCCGGACGATCGGCCCCGCCGTCGACCAGTCCTCACAAGTGCGCGTCCCGGCAACATTCGACACCGTCGCAAGACTCTCGAAGCCGCCCCACGACGCGCCGATACCGAACAGGCTCAGCGAATCGACAAAACGGTCTGCCTGTGCGGCGGTCGCGTTCGCGAACTCGAACGAGAGCAGCCCATTAGTGCCCAGACAATCGCGTTGCCACAGGGCATGCCCGGGGTGCGAGGGCAGTGCCGGACAGAACACACGCGCCACGTCAGGCTGGCTTTCCAGCCAGTGCGCGATTTCCAGCGCGTGGCGCTCGTGCATTTGCAAGCGCGCCGCCAGCGTGCGTGTGCCGCGCAACACGAGATAGGCGTCGTCCGGGCTCACTGCCACGCCCTGCGCGTCGGCCATCGTCGAGAGTGTCTGCCAGACCTCCTCGGTGGTGGTGACGGTACCCATCATCACGTCGGAGTGCCCGCTCAGATACTTCGTCGCAGCCATCACCGATACGTCGGCACCCAGCATCAGCGGTCGGTACTGCACGCCTGATCCCCAAGTGTTGTCAGCGACAAGCAATGCACCGTGACGGTGAGCAAGGTCGGCCAGCGCGGGGATGTCGCACATTTCATAGACGAGCGAACCCGGCGCTTCCACGTACACCAGCTTCGTGCGGGCGGTCATATGCTCGCCGACGTCGCTGCCATCCGCGCGGAAGTAGGTGACGTGCACGCCCCACGGCTTGAGGAAGGTTTCGACGAAATGGCGCAGCGGCTGATACACGCAATCGGCGATCAGCACGTGATCGCCGGGGCGCACGTAGGCGAGAAACACCATCGAGATTGCGGCCAGCCCCGTCGGGAAGAGGCGCGTGCGATAGCCGCCTTCGAGCGCGGCCACCACGTCTTCGAGTGCGAAACCTGTCGGATTACCGCGCGCCCCGTAGGTGAACATGCGCTCGGTGCTGCGACGGCGGCGGGCATCGTTCAGATCGTCCATTGAATCGAACAACACGGTGGACGCGCGCACCACGGGCGGATTGACGGCACGGCCGCCGACGACAGGGGTGTGCGTGCCGCCCTTCACAAGACGGGTGGCAAGGCGTTGGGGGGGCGTTTGTCGGGACATGATCAGGGCGTTGGCAATGACCGGCAGGTCGGATTCGTCGCGTGCGCGACCGGGCCGCGCACGCACAGGCACTGCAATTACTTCGCGGCGTCAGGGGCAGTGATGCTGCCGATGCCACCAATGCGGAAAGCACCGCGCTCCTGCTCGTCGAGTTGCGCGAGCAGGCCCGTCTCCCACGCCAGATACTGACGTGCGGCCGCCTTGTTACCGTCGTGGCGGTCGTGCACGAAGAACAGGTAGTCGATGCACTCGGCATCCACCGGCAAGTCGGGCGTACTCACGCCCGGCTGACCGGCCGCCGTCCACGCCTTGAACCCGCCAGCCAGCAGCGAGAACGTGCGCGAGTCGGCAGGATGAGCACGACGCCAGTCGGCCACGAACAATTCGGCAACGCCGCGCTCATCGGCCACGAGCACGACATTATGCGCTGCCGGCAACTGCGGCAGGTGCGGACGAATCGCCCAGTGGGACCCCGGAATATGTTCACGCCGGTAGCTCATGCTGGGGCGCACGTCGATCACGGTGACGCTGTTGTCAGCCAGCGACGCGCCGAGCGCAGCGGCATCGATCTCCGGCAACGTGATGTCGAACGCGGGCGTCGTCGCGGCCAGCGATACGCCGCTGTCGAGTCCGTCGCGCAACACACAGGCGTCATGACCCAGCTGACGCAACCAGCTTGCGACGATCGGCGCACGCACGCCGTCGTTGTCGAACAGCACCACGCGCGCGTGACGCACACCCACGTACTGATCGGTCGCCTGAATCAACTGCCCGCCCGGCGTGTGCTGCGCGCCCGGCAACGTGCCGGCGGCAAATTCTTCCGGCGTGCGCACGTCGCACAGGTACAGCGAGCGCGACGCGTCGGCAGCCCACTCGGCAAACGTCGCTGCGTCAATTTCCGGCACAGCGAAGCGCTCGGCCAGCGCCTCGCTGGCTTCCTGCATTTGCGCCACGTGCGACGGCGTTACCGCGTCCGGATAGCGGCGCGTGCTGCCGTGTTCGAGCGGCAGGTCTTCGAGATACCAGCCTTGGGTGCCGTTCTCGAGCGCCATCACCGGGTTCGGAATGCCGAGATTGATGAGCGTCTGCGCACCGATGATGCTGCGGGTACGCCCGGCGCAGTTCACCACGATGGGCGTTTGCGGATTCGGTACCAGTTCGCGAATGCGGTAGCCAAGCTCGCCGTTCGGGCAGCAGATCGACGACGGAATCGTCATCTTCAGATATTCGTTGACGGGGCGGCCATCGAGAATCACGACCTCGTCGCCGTGCTCGCGCATGGCGGCGAGTTCACGCGCGGTCACGCGCGGCGTGTGATACGCCAACTCCACCAGTTCGCCGAACGTCTTCGACGGCACGTTCACACCGGCGAACAGCGCGTAACCCGCCTGTTGCCAGCCTTGGGTGCCGTGCTCCAGCACATGCACGTTCGTGTAGCCGAGCGCCGCCAGACGGGCTGCCGCCTGCACGGCCACCGTGGCGTCGGTGTCATAGACCACCACGCGCGCATCGCGGCGCGGGGCGAGACGGGGAATATCGAGTTCGAGGCGGCTGTAGGGCAGCGTCACGCCGTAGAACAGGTGGGCTTCGCCGTACTGGCCGTGCTCGCGCACGTCGAAGACGGCAATCTCGGCGCCGTCGTGCAGCCAGTCCTTGAGCTGGGCGGCCGGCACGAATGAAGGAGTGAACGAGGTCATAGCGTAGCGTCAGTTTTCGAAGTTCGTCGCGGCGTTTGCCGAAACGTAGGGATGAGCGAGCCCGCACCGCCGGTCAGGGCGATGTGATGCGGGGGCGCGAGATTCGCTCGCGCCGTCAGGAATTGCCGCCGCCGGTGCCGCGTCAGGCGCTCAGCGCACCACGCAGGCGGCGGTTTTTAGCAGTGAGTTTTTGCGCTTAGCGACGCGCTTATCGACGTGTCTTCACGCCGATGTCCATCACCTGATACGTGCCTTTATCCAGATCGAACGTGATGCGCTCGGTGAGCGTCTCCAGTGCGCGGCCGTACATGTGCAGGTGGCGGATGGGGGCTTCGCCCTTGATCTCCACGGCGTGGATATCTTCCGAGGCCAGCGCAATGCCATGCCCCGGATCGACCACAACGGTGTCGCTCACTTCGAGCGTGCCAACGCCGGGCGTCGCGCCGTCGTCGGTGCGGCGATACACGTAGTTGTATTCGGTGCCGTCGACCGCCGCGATGCACGCCCACGTGGTGTGGTTGTGCGGCGTGATCTTCTTGCCGGGGCGCATCACGTTCAGATACAGCGCATAGGTGCGGTCGGCATCTTCGTGAATCAGATAGCGCGCTTGCAGTTCACCGTCGTTCGGCGGCGGGAAGTCGGCGTCGTTCCACAGCGCGGTGCGCGCGGCGAGCGATTTGACCTGATCGAGCACGGCAGCGAGTGCCGGGCGCGTCTCGCCCGCCGGGGCCAGAGCGGCCTTCATTGCGGCGATGGCATCGGCCACGACGGCCTGGCGTTGTTCAGTTTGCGTGGACATGGTGAGGGTGTTCTCCGTGAAGCTTTGTTATGGATGTGCCCGAAAACATCTGACTGGGGGCAGTGTCGCGTGTGTGTTTTATCGTTATGGGGTATCAGGCCGGTACCGCGTCGCGGGGCACGCCCACGAACGGTTGCGGACGCAGCACGTCTTGCAGGAAGCGCTGCGCACGCGCGTGTTTCGGCTGACTGAAAAACGCTGCCGGCGGCGAGTCTTCGAGCAATTCGCCCTGATCCATAAACCAGACGCGGCTCGAGACGTCACGGGCAAAACCCATCTCGTGCGTGACGATCATCATCGTCAGACCTTCGTCGGCGAGGGCACGCATGACTTGCAGCACTTCCTGCACCATCTCCGGATCGAGCGCACTCGTCGGCTCGTCAAACAACATGAGCGGCGGCTTCATGGCCAACGCGCGCGCAATCGCCACGCGCTGCTGTTGCCCGCCGGACAGGTTGGCCGGCATCGCATCGATCTTGTGCGCGAGCCCGACCTTTGCGAGCAGCGCTTCGGCCTGCGCAGTGGCTTCGTCGCGCGACATGCCGAGCACCTTCGTCGGGCCGAGAATCAGGTTCTGCCGCACTGACAGGTTCTGAAACAGGTTGAAGCTCTGGAACACAAAGCCGATGCGCGCACGCAACTGATTGAGCTTCACGTCGCGCGCCGTCACGTCCTTGCCTTCGAACAGGATGCGTCCCTGCTGAATCGCTTCGAGCCGGGTCACCGTGCGGATCAGCGTCGACTTGCCCGAGCCCGACGGCCCGCACACGACAACGACTTCGCCGCGGTTGATGGTGGCATCGATGCCCTTGAGCACGTGATGCTCACCGTAGTACTTCTGGACATTCTCGAATGCGAGCATGGTCATGGCCGCGTTCTCCTTCTGAATACTTGAATGCTCACTTGAACGCTTCATGGGCTCAGGCCAACCCCGCGCGCTGGCGGGCGATGCGACGCTCCAGCCAGCCAGCGAAGCGCGAGATGGCGAAACACACCACGAAATAGAATGCTGCGAGCACGAGGAACGTTTGCAGCGGCTTGGTCAGCGTGATCGTGTTCACCTGCGCGGCCGAGTACGTCAGTTCCGGCACGCCGATGACGTACGCCAGCGACGTCGCCTTGATGATCGACACGAACTGATTGACGATCGACGGCAGCATGTTGGCAAGCGCCTGCGGCAACTGCACGTAACGCATGCTTTGCAGCCACGACAGTCCATTCGAGCGTGCGGCTTCCATCTGTCCGCGCGGCAGGCCTTCCAGACCGGCACGCACGATTTGCGACAGGAAAGCGCTCTCGTAGACGATGATGGCGCAGACCGCCGTGGTGAACGCCGAGACTTCGGCCCCCACCAGCAACGGCACCGCGAAGTACGCCCAGAAGATGATCATCAGCAGCGGAATGCCGCGCACGAGGCGCGTCCACACACCGATCACACGGCGCAGCCAGCGCCACGGCGAGACTTGCCCCATGCCGATCGCCACAGCAATCGGGAACGAGATCACCAGCCCCAGCGCCGAGAGAATGAGCGTGACCGCCACGCCGCCCAGCGGGCCGTTGGGCCAGCTGCCGACGAGGAACAACGCGAGATAGTCGTGAAGAATCTCGAACATGGCCTCAGACTCCCGACGGCGCCGTACGGCGCTTGGCAAAGTGCTCGGAGAGCGCCATCAAGGCCAGCGTGCCGATCAGATACAGAATCGTCGCCACCAGAAATACGTCGAAGGTGCGGAAGGTCAGGTTATCGATCTGACGCGTGCGATACAGCAACTCGTGCACGCCGATAGCCATCGCCAGCGAGCTGTTCTTGAAGAGCAGCAACGCCTGATTGAGCAGGGCGGGCAACGCCGCGCGAATGCCCTGCGGCAGAATCACGTAGCGAAACGATTGCAGATACGTCAGGCCGATCGACCACGCGGCTTCCTGTTGGGTGTGGGGAATGGCGCGCAGGCCGGAGCGCATGTCCTCCGAGATGAACGCCCCCGCGTTGAGCGCGAGCGCCACCGTCGCGAAGAAGAACTCGGTGTTGCCGGCATTGATCCAGTCACGCGCGCCGTCGGGCAGCAATTGCGGCACGCCGAAGTACCACACGAGAATCTGCACCAGCACCGGCACATTGCGGTGGTACTCGACCACCACGATCACAAAGCCCTTGAAGAGCTTCACCGGCATAGCGCGCAAGGTGGTGAGCGTTACACCCACCACGATCGCGAGCAGGCCCGAGACCACGAACAGGCGCAGCGTCGTCAGCACCCCATCGCGAAACAGCTTCAGGTAGCCGTCTTCGAGCAAAAACGAGAGATCGAACATCGCAGGGCGTCTCGCTTACTGCACTTTGATCGGCTCGACCTTGTAGTCGCGCGTGAACTTGTAGACGGACTTGGCGCCCAGCCACTTGTCGAAGCTGTCCTGCAAGCCGTTGGTCTTCTCGTAGTCGAGCAGGATCTTGTTGACCGCCGCCATCAATGCCGGCTCGTTCTTGTTGGTCACCACCCCCCAGCGCTCTTCGTAGACCGGCTTGGTCAGCAGGCGATATTGCTGCGGCGTGCCCTTGGCGGCCGCTTCGCTGGCAAAACGCGACAAGATCAGTTGACCGGCGACGAGCCCTTCCACCTTGCCTTGTTGCAGCGCGAGGAAGGCCGACGAGATGTCGTGGAACGTGAGCAGGTTGGAGTCGGGCAGGCGCGTGACCGAGACAGCGGCCGAGCTGGAACCTTCCGAGGCAGCGATCTTCTTGCCCGCGAGTTGATCCAGCGTCTGGATCGGAGAGTCGGCGCGCACCAGCACGCGAATCGGGGCAACGAAGTACTGGTCGCTGAAGTCGACCTGTGCGGCACGTGCGGGCATCCACGCGACGGCGGCGGCCAGCACGTCGACACGACGCGTCTTCAACTCAGCGATACGGGCATCGGTCGACAGTGCACGGTGTTCCAGCTTTACACCGAGACCCTTGGCGATCGCGCTGCACACGTCGACGTCGAAGCCGACGATCTTGCGCGTGGCGGCATCGGGAAACGCGTACGGCTCGCTGGCGTTCTGCGTGCCGCAAACGAGCGTGCCGCGCGCCTTGATGTCAGCCAGTTGGTCGGCGTGCGCGAGGCCCGTCATGGCGAGTGTCGCGAACAGCGCGGCTGCAAGGTGTCGTTGCCACATGATCCTGAGTCTCCTTGGGTTGGACCGTTTGAGGGGATCCATTAGCGGGGGAGTGATCTGCCCTCGGTCACATAAATATTGCTTGAGTGTTACGCAGGTTATCGACCAAAATCTGCAAGAACAATTTAATTTTTATCCCGGATACATTAGCAACTCTGAAGTATCGGCACGGAGCCACATGCGAAATCTGGATATCGATCTACTGCGCACTTTCGTCGCGATCGCCCAGCATGAAACCTTTGCGGCAGCGGCCACGCGCGTCGGCCGCACTCAGTCGGCGATCACGCAGCAGATGCAGCGGCTGGAACAGGAAATGGGCTGCCCGCTGTTTGAGAAACAGGGGCGTCAGAAGACGATGACCGCCGATGGCGTGCGGCTGGTGGCGTATGCCAACAAGATTCTCGCGCTCAACGATCAGGCCGTGCAGGTCATGCACACGCGCGGGCCCGCAGAGAAGCTGCGCATCGGCTCGCCGCACGACGTGGCCGACTCGATACTGCCGAGCATGCTGCGCCGGTTGTCGAAGCTCTCCGGCGAGTTGCAACTGGAAATCATCGTCGGGCGCAGCCCGCACCTGATGGACGCGTTGCGCGACAAGGAACTCGATCTGGCGATCTCGACGCGCTATGACGAGGGGTTTCCGGGCATCAAGTTGCGCACGTCCCCGATGGTGTGGATTTGCGCGGACGACTTCATCTTCAATGCCGCCGAGCCGGTGCCGCTCGTCATGGCGGACGAATTGAGCCTGTTCCGGCGGCTTTCCATCGAGCGGCTCAATGCCGCCGGTATTGCGTGGCGAACCAGTTTCCATTCGCCCACGCTCACCGGCATCAAGGCTGCGATCAGTGCGGGCCTTGGCGTGACCGCGCGCACCACCGAGTTGCTCGACGCGAATATGCGCGTGCTCTCGGAGGCCGACGGTCTGCCTCGGCTACCGGATGTGGCGTTCTATCTGTATGTGCAGCCCACGTGCACGAGTCAGGTGCTTCGTGAGCTGTTCGAGTCGACCGAACACATCGCCACGCGCTTCGGGCCGCCGTTTCTTATCGGAGAGTAATGGGCGGTGAGGCGCGCGTGGCGTGAGCGGGTCGTGGGCGATGCTTATGCCTGCGGTGCCGTGCCCGGACGCAGATAAGCCAGCACATGCGGCACGTAGTCGGCCTTGCCGAGTTCCACGCCGTGGTGACGCAAGATGCCGTAAGCGGTGTTGATATGGAAGTAGAACTGGGCGAGCAGCCAGTCGCGTGCGTACTGATCGCCGGTCATGTCGAAGACGACGCCGTTAGGCAGCGCGAGTGACACGGTGAGATTTTTGCCCGCGTCGAGTGCGCCCGGGGGCAGGGCGTCGAGAAACGCGAGTGAGCGGGCAAGGCAAGCCTTCGCGTCATCGAACGTGCCCGGCTTCTGGTTGGCGTTCCAGCCTTCGCGCTGCACATCGAGCGCCGACTCGGCCACGGCTTCGCCGCGCAGCCGATAGGCCGGCTCCATCGCCTGATAGCTCACGAAGCGCACTTGGGCGGCGAGCGGATACATGTCGGGGGCGAGACGCAACGTCATCAGTGCGTTGGGGTCTTTGCCCGCTGAGCGTTCGTATTCTGCGGCCTTATCCAGCCAGTTAGACAACGCGCGCAGCATCTGCGACAGCGTGGGGACAAGCAGCTCGGTCAACGTCATGCGAAAACTCCGGTGATGGGCTTAGAGCGGTGACGGCATGGACTGCCGCCGCGCGAAGCATAGCGCGATAGTGCCGGTTTCGCCGATCAGAATGCGCGCTGCGTTCATCCGCTCGATCAGGTCAGTCAGGTCGTCGCGACCAACAGGTCTTCGGCATTCCCGGGCGGACGCAACCCGTCGCTACGATGCGCAAAATAGCGTTCTGTCAGGCTTTGCGCACTGACGTGCTGCGCCCCCTTGAAGCCATTCTCCATCGCCAGCGCCATCATCTCGTCCGGCCGGAAGAAGCTGATGAACGGGGTGCCGCTGGCGCGCGCGCCTTTCTCCGCCATTTCCAGCCCGGGACGCACGTCGGCATCCGCCATCGCCAGCGGCCACAAAAAGGTCATGGCAAACGTGGAGCCCGGCGCAAACGCCGCCACCTCGCGCAGCGTCGCCGCGTTGGCATCACGCGTGAGATACATGCTCACGCCGGTCGAGACGACGACAGCGGGCTTGTCGGCGTCGAAGCCTTGGGGCAGCAGCGCGTCACGCCACGACTGACCTGCCTCGAAGTCCACGGGCACGAACCTTAGCGTGTCGGGCACGCCATAGCCGAGTGCGATGAGCCGGTTGCGCTTCCATTGCTGCGGCCCCGGACGGTCCACTTCGAAGATCGTCAGGTGCTTCGCCACATCGGGATGCCGTTGCGCAAAGCTGTCGAGCCCGGCACCGAGAATCACATATTGCTGCACCCCGCGTTGCGCTTCGCTCACGACAAGGTCTTCGATGAATCGGGCTCTGGCCACGATGGACGCGCGAAACGGGCGGGTGAACGCCGGGTTCATGTCGCCCCGCTCGCGCCAGTCGTCGGGCGGGTCAAGCAATTTCAGGCCGATAGCGTCGTCGAGCACGGGCGGGGCGGCGTCGATTTCGCGGTGAAGGGCACGCCACAGCGCAACGCGCGCGGCCGTGCTTTCCGGTGCAATGTCGTGGAAATCCGTCATGGGAAGATGCCTCGCTCAAACGGTGCCGGTCAGGCAACGCTTTAATTCTGGCATAGCCGCCGGGTGCGCAGGGTTGCCTTTAGCGACGGCCGTAGTGCACAGCCATGAAGTCGATGAACGCGCGCGCTCGCGGGTTGACGTGGCGCGTACGCGGATACAGCGCGTAGTAGTGATGCACCCCCATGCGGTACTGTGGCAGCACCCGGACGAGCGTGCCTCGTGCGAGTTCGGTTCGCACCGTACGCTCGGTGAATGCGGCGATACCCGCGCCGGCGAGCGCCGCAGAAAACAGCGCAGGAATCGCGTCACTGGTGAATCCACCTGCCACCGGCACACGATGCGGCTCGCCCGCGGCGTCGGTGATCGACCACTCGGCCGCTTGGCCCGGTCGCACGGACGCGAGGCGTCGATGGTTCACCAGATCTGCGGGCACCGACGGTAAGCCGTGTTGGGCGAGATACGCCGGCGAGGCAACGAGAACGGTATCCGACGTCGTCAGCAACTTCGCCATCAGACTGCTATCCGCCAATGGCGCAGCGCTGATGCGCAATGCGACATCAAAGCGCTCCGCGACGAGGTCCACGAATTGATCGCTGCATGACAGCGTCAGCGCGATATCGGGATATTGCGATTGAAAAGCCGGCAGCCAATCGGCCAGCTCCAACGTGCCGATGGCTAACGGCACCGTCACACGCAACGCACCACTCACCTGTTCGCGCTCGCCCGACATGGCATGCGTCATGGCATCGACGCGCGACAGGATATCGAGGCAATGCCGGTGATAGCGCTCCCCGGCACTAGTCAGCGTGAAACCCCGCGTGGTGCGATTGAGCAGTTGCACGCCCAACGCCGCCTCAGTCTGCTTCAACTGCCGCGACACGCTGGAATGCGACATACCGAGCACCTCCGCCGCCGCCGAAAACCCCTTGGCGTCGACGATCGTGCAAAAGATGCGCATTGCCAGCAGTTGATCCATGACGGATGTCGTGAGCAAGTCAGAACGGGGAACGGGGCCGCCGTCAACGCAGCGGCAGACGGCGAATGTTGTCGGTGGTCATCACGTCGCCGAACGTGTCTTCGATTTCGGCGAGTGCCGCGCGGTGCAACGCGTCGCTAGACACTTTCGTACCGTCGGTGCGCACGATGTCCCGGGTGGCGGTGGCGTCCGATGCTACCACGACGGTATAGCCCAACGGCACGGCATCGCGCGCTGCGCCGGCCACGCAGGCATGCGTCATCAGACCGGCGATGACGAGCGTGTCGATGCCCTGCGCCTTGAGCCGTTTGTCGAGGTCGGTGCTGGCAAACACGCTGACCGTGGTCTTCTGCAACACCGTGTCGTGCGCGCGCGGTGTCATCCCCGGCACGAACGCGACCGTTGCACCGTCTTTCGCAAAAACAGCCGCGCCAGCGGGGGCGACGTGTTGAATTTGGTACACGGGAATCTTCGCCTCGTCGGCAAACGCGATGAGTTGCTTGGCGTTTTGCATCGCGCGGGCGCCATCGGGAATCGGCATGCGCCCGGTGAAATATTCGTTCTGAAAATCGATCACGAGGAGCGCCGTTCGCTTCGGATCGAGATGGTCTACCGGCGTGGCACCGAGCATCGCGCGGATGGTCGGGTGCGCAGGGGTATCAGACGCGGGTGCCGCGCCAGCGGTCGCGGCACCGAGAGAAAGGCCCAGTGCGGCCAGTTTGAGCGTGCGAAGCAGAAGGTGCGTCATGTGCGGAATCCTCTAACAGAAACATTCGAGGGTTCCAGTCTAGGGACGCGGCAAGGCGTCGAACAGCCGCCGAGCCGCACAGGATTTGTTTGCCGGTTGCACCAATCGGCGCAGAGGATTTACCAGCTCAGCCGTTGAACCAGAGGTGCGATGCGCCCTGATAGCCGACGTACAGTCCGACCAGAATAATCAGCGCGCCGGAGAAATACGGCGCCTTTCTCGCGAATTCCCCGAAACCGCTCCAGCGTCGCGACACGTGCCGCACGCTCAGCGCCGCCAACACGCCAGAGACGACCATCGTAAGGGCCAGCCCGATGCTGAAGCACAACACGAGCCCGGCGCCCAGCACGAAGCGCTTGAGCTGAAGACACAGCAGCAACACCGTAATCGACGCCGGGCACGGCACGAGACCGCCCGTCACACCGAACATCACGATCTGCCCGGTAGTGGCATTGCGATCGCCGAAGCGCTTCTCGATGTCACGGGCGTGCGCCCGTTCGTGGGCGTCCTGATATTCCGCCGTTGCCATGCCCGGCGCTGCACGCGCTTGTGCGGGCTGTGTGTGGGCATAGCTGTGGGCGACGCGACTCAGGTTCTGATGCTGCACATGCCCGGTGTGGACGTGCCCGGGCTCATGACCGTGATCGTGTGCATGGTCATGATCGTGGCCGTGCGGATGCGGATGCGGATGCGCGTGGTCATGGTCATGGTCATGGTCATGGTCATGGTCGTGATCGTGATCGTGATCGTGATCGTGATCGTGATCGTGATCGTGATCGTGATCGTGGCCAGCATTGTGTGCGCGGGCGCGGGCGTTATCGCGCCACGTGCGCCACAGCATCCAGCACGCGATCAGCACGATCAGTACCGCCGACGCCAACTGGAAATACGGCTCCGTCGCGTTGGCATCCCAGCCGCGTCCGAAGTACAGGCCAGCCATCGCCACCAGCCACACCACGGCGGTATGCGACACCGTCGCCGACAACCCGAGCAACACCGCTTGCCCGACCGTGCCGCGAATCGCGACGATAAACGCCGCCATCATCGTTTTGGAATGCCCGGGCTCAAGCCCGTGCAGCGCACCCAGCAGGATCGCGCTCGGAATGAACAGCCAGGCATTGCCTTGCTGGAGGAGGGTCGAGAATTCAGTCATGAGACAGCTCGCGAACAGACGGGGAAGATCGAACAGCGCGGTCGCTATTCAACGAATCGGGTCGGAAAGTGACCCGGAACGGTCACTCGCGACTGCCGCCAATATACTCCCCACCAGTATATTTGTGTTAGCATTTTTTTCACGGATTTCCCGGCATCTACAGGAGCGCGGTCAGACGTGCATACGATTCGAGACAAGAACAAGCTGTTGGCACGGGTTCGCCGCATCCAGGGGCAGGCGCAGGCGCTTGAGCGCCAACTGGATCAGGAGGGCGACTGTGTCGAAATCCTGCAACAGATCGCGGCCATTCGCGGCGCGGTCAACGGACTGATGGCGGCCGTCATCGAAGGCCACCTCGTCGACCATCTGGTCAACGAACCCGATCAGGCGCAGCGGGAGACCGAAATGGCCCCGATGCTGCACGTCATCAAGACCTATCTGAAATGACCCGCATCCCCACGGCCGCGCGTCGCTTGTCATGCTGATCCTTCGCTTGCGCTGGTACGCCCACGAAACGTCGAGAGTGCTGCTCCGGCACTGGCAGGCGCTGTGCCTCGTGACCATGCTACTGCTGCCGTCGATGCCCGTTTTCGCGCAAGCGCGCATTCTCGGCGCGCCGGTACTGGCACCGCTGTCGCCGACGCGCGGCATCGAGTGGCAGTTTCTGTGGATACATGCGCTCGAAGGCATCGGCATGCTGTGGGTGCTGGCGCAGCGCCGGGCGATTGCGGGTGGCAAGTTCGCGGCGTTCTTCCGGTCGTTGCCGATTCCCGGATGGCGCGAGCGCGGTGTCGATCTCGCGGTACTGGCACTGGCCAGCACGCCGTTGCTGCTAAGTGTTGCGGCGGCCGTCGTCGCCCTTGCGACGCATCCCGGCACGCATTACCTGTATGTATTCGATCTGACGCTCATCACACTGGCGGCGCAGTTGGCGGTATTGCATCGCAAGCGGCAATACGTGTGGCCACTGTTCGCCGCCAATCTCTTGCTCCTCGCGGGACTGCGCTTCACGGGGGCCTCCGCCTATGCGGGGCTGACCGGTGCGCTGCTGATCGCCGTGTGGGCGCTCGTGCGCACGTCACCCATGCAAAGTTCGCATCGCAAGCCGCCTGCGCTTTCCGTCAATGCACTGACAGGAAGCTCACAGGGTTGGCTTGCCCCCATCGCGCGGCTGCAAATCGGCATCCTTCGTCATCATTCCAGCACGGTGTTTGGCCGCTTTCTTCTGATGGGTGCGACCGTCGGCGTCACCGCTTATCTCACCGCACTGTGGGATTTCGACAAGCGAGTGCTGCCGCTGGTATTGATTTCGCAGGCGATCATCCTGCTGGTGGCGTCGATGCACTATCGCGAGTTGAGCGCCGCCCATCAGCGCGCGGCCCACTTCATGCATTCGCTGCCCCGCAAGCAATTCACACAGATGGTCGCCGACATGACGACCATCGCGGTACTTGGCCTGCCATTCGTCGCGCTCGGCCCGGCTTTCCTGACCCTCAACGGTGCAATCTCCATCGTTCAGGCGCTGACCGTCGTCGCCAGTGGCGTGCCGTTGGTTGCCTTGCTACGACTCCCGCAACGCTACGTCCCACAGCAATCGGTGCTGCTCGGCGCCACACTCGCCGCGCTCTGGGTCACTGTCGCGTGGCGCTGCCTTGTTCCCTGACTTGTTCCCTGATCTGCTCACCGGCTCCTCCATGCTTCGTTTCGAACATCTCACCAAACGCTTCGGCAGCCGCACGCTCTTCGAAAATCTGCACTTTCGCGCAGGCACCGGATGCGTCGCATTGAGCGATGAAAACGGCAGCGGCAAGTCGACGTTGCTCGGCATTCTCGCCGGAACGATCGATGCCGACGCAGGCGACATCTGGCTCGACGCTCACTCGCTGCGCGACGCGCCGCTCGCCGCAAAATCCGCACTGGCTTACGTGCCCGACGACTGTCTCGCCTATCCGTTTCAGACCGGTCGTGCCTTCCTCGACATGGTGGCGGCCGAGAAGAAGGTGAGCGTCGATGACAGCGTGCTGGATCTGGCCAACCGCTTCGGGCTCGCGCCGCATATGGAAAAGCGCTTCGAGCAGATGTCGCTGGGCACGCGCCGCAAATTCTTTCTGAGCGCGACACTGCTGGGTGCCCCGCGCGTGATCGTCGCCGACGAGCCGGGCAACGGCCTAGATGCCGCCGCGCGTGCCGTGTTGATCGACCTGCTCACCACGCTCGGCAAAGACCGCTGCGTGTTCTTCTCCAGTCACGATCCCGAACTCACCGAAGCGTGTGGCGCAAGAACGGTCAGCTTCGCCGACTTCACCGCATCCGAAGCAGCGAAGCCGCGCTGAATGCACCGGGCGTAGCAACGCCCGCGTAGCCGGCGACTGTGCCATCATCGCGCCATCGATCCGTTCTCGGGAGATGGTCATGGGTGACAAGTGGTTTTCGAAGTTTTCGAGCTACCTTTCCTCGGTGACCGGCCGGCCGGCATCCTTCGTGCTGGCGGCCGGGCTCGTCGTCGCGTGGGCCGTCACCGGGCCGCTCTTCGATTACAGCGATACGTGGCAACTCGTGATCAACACCTCGACCACGATCGTCACGTTCCTGATGGTCTTCCTGATCCAGAACACGCAAAACCGCGATACCGCCGCCATGCAGATCAAGCTCGACGAATTGATCCGCGCCATGGAGGGGGCTCACAACGCGCTGCTCGATCTGGAAGAACTCGACGAAAAGGAGTTGGTGCGCTTTCGCAATCGCTACGAAGCGCTCGCTGAAGCCGCACGAAAGGCCCTGCGCGATGGTCGCGTCGACACCGATTCACCGATCGTCGGCGAGGACGATACCGGTGGCAGCGACCGCAATGCCGGTGACGACAAGCCCCGTAGCAAGACGCCGCGCGAATGACGTCGACACTTCACGACGCGTAGAAACATCCCGCGCTCGCGCGCCCGTAGACTCCGGCCATCATCCTCACAGGAACGCCGGTCATGCGTGCGCATCGCGAGTTGCCTCTCGCCGACAGTGTCGGCATCGAACACGCCACATCCCTTCCCGCCGCCGACGACATCGGTGACGCCGATCGCACCGACACCGACAACGCAGCCAACACCGCGCGCCGCCGGGTACTAGCAGCGACTTGCATCAGCTACGTCGTGGTCTTGCTCGACACCTCCATCGTCAACGTTGCGCTTGAACGGTTGAGCGTCGCGTTCGACGTGCAGATGGCAGGACTCCAGTGGGTGGTCAACGCTTACACGTTGATGTTCGCCAGCCTGCTGCTCACCGGGGGCACGCTGGGCGACCGATGGGGTGCGCGACGTGTTTATCTCGCGGGGCTCGGGCTCTTCATGCTCGCGTCGCTCGCGTGTGCGCTGGCGGGGTCGACTGACTTGCTGATTGCCGCACGCGCGGCGCAAGGCATCGGCGCGGCACTGCTGGTGCCCTGCTCGCTCAAGCTCATTCGCGACGCTACCCCAGACCCGCAAGCCCGGGCGCGCGCCATCGGGCGATGGGTCGGGCTCGGTGGCATCGCGATGGCTGCCGGTCCGCTCGTGGGCGGCGTGTTGATCCATTGGTTTGACTGGCGCAGTGTCTTCTTCGTGAATGTCCCGATCTGCCTCGCCGGGATGGTGATGGCGTGGCGCATTGCGGAAGATCGAGGCGCCGCCAAGCCCGGTACGCGCGCACCTGTCGACCTGCTGGGGCTCGTCTGCGGCATCGTGGCGCTTGGCACGCTGGTCGGTGTGCTGATCGAAGGACACACCCTCGGCTGGACGTCGCCCGTCATCGTCGCCGCTGCCATCACGACATGCCTCGCGTGGGCCGCGTTGTTACGCATCGAAACGGTCCATGCGCACCCGATGTTGCCGTTGGGCTTGTTTCGCCATGGCGTCTTCTCGGGTTCGACATGCGCGTCGATGGCCTCTGCCTTCGTCTTCTACGGTCTGCTGTTCGTCGTCAGCCTGCACTTTCAACAGGCGCGCGATTATTCGCCACTGCAAACCGGCGTGGCCCTACTGCCGATGACCGTCATGGTGGCGGCAGGCAGTTTGTTGGCCGGGCGAATCGCGGCGAGGTTCGGCCCGGTCTGGCCGATGATCGCGGCCTTTGGCGGTTATGCGGCGGGAGCGCTCGGGTTGGGGTTCGTGACGAACGATATGCCCTATGGCTTCGCAATCCTGCCAATGCTGGCGATCGGTCTGGCGTCTGGCGTTGTTTCGCCTATCGCAACCGCACCCGCATTGGAAACGGTCCCCGCGGCCCGCGCCGGTGTCGCCGCGGCGGTGCTCAATACGGCGCGTCAGGCGGGCGCAGCCCTTGGCGTCGCCACCTTCGGCTCGCTGCTGGCGGCCCTGCACCCGTTTGAGGCGGGCCTGCGCGCGGCGCTCGCGCTAGCCGCCTTGGTCAGTCTTGTCATGATGCCGCTGTGGTGGCGAGTCATTCGACCGGCCGCATAGCATGCACCGTCGCGGTGCCGTGAGGTGCCGTGGGGTGCCATCGATGTAAGCATCGGAAAGCTTTATCAGGCCCATTGAGCCGGGCCTCGCGCACATTGAGGTGCGCTCATTAAAGTTGTCACCCGATTGCGCCGTAAGCCGAGAGAGTAGACCAGTAGTGTTTGAGTGCGTCAGCGAGGGCCAGTGCCCGTCGCGGCGGTTCCCCTCTCTCAACGGCTCGCGCGCGAGCCAATCGACGGCAGCTTATGAAAGTCACTTCGTTGCGAACCCGGATTCTGCTGATCACCTGCCTGACGGTGGTCGGCGCCCTGATTCTGTCTGGCATCACGACCTACGTGATTGTCCGCGACAGCATGATGTCGAGCATCGCTCACACCCTCGCGGCCGTGGCTAACGGCAACGCGAGCACCATCGAGCGCTGGTCCACCGATAAGGCGACCGCCGTGAACGCCACCGCGCAAGTCGTGGAAAAGGGCGACCCCGGCGGTCTCGTCAAGCTGCTTGGCAAGACCAACGATTTCCCGATCACCAGCGTCGGCTGGTCGGACAAGACGTTCTTCTCCACCGCCGTCACGCAGCCCGATTACGACCCGACGGCACGCCCCTGGTACAAGAGCGCCGTAGCCGCCGGCAAGCTGGTGGTCACCAAACCGTACGGCGATTCGTCGACGGGCATCCCGTATGTCGCCTTCACCACGCCGATTTTGCGCGACGGGCAGATCACCGGTGTCGTGAGCGGTGCGGTGGCACTCACGGGTGTGCAGGACATCATCAAAGCGGTGCATCCGACGCCGTCTAGTCTGGCGCTGGTGGTAGCGAGCGACGGTCAGGTAATCGCGCACCCGGACAGCAAATTCTCGCTCAAGCCGTCGACCGACGTGGCCGCCACGCTCACCGCCGACTCGCTGGCCGGTATGGCCGGTGACGATGCCAAGCCGGTGGAAATGACGCTCTCCGGCGCCCCGAAGCTGCTCAAGGCCAAGCGCATCCCCGGCACTGACTGGTATCTGGTCGTCGCACTCGACCGTGCCGAAGCCACCGCCGGTCTGACCCACGTGCTGGGCGCCACCGTCATTACGCTGGTCGTGCTCACGTTGATTGCGCTGGTCATTGCATCGCTTTTCACGTCGCGCGCGTTCAAGCGCCTATCGATCGTGCGCGACGCAATGGACACCATCGGCTCGGGCGACGGCGACATGACGCAGCGACTGAACGTGGAGGGTCATGACGAAGTGGCGCAGATCTCGAAGTCGTTCAACGCGTTCGTCGACAAGATCAGTTCCGTGATGCTCGACGTGCGCTCCGGTGTCGCCTCGATGACGTCTGCCACGAGCGAAATCGAGATGGGCAACCGCGATCTGTCGCAACGCACCGAGCAATCGGCGGGGTCGTTGCAGGAAACGTCTTCCGCATTGACCGAACTCACCTCCAGCGTGAAGCAGACGGCCGACACCGCCGAGCACGCCACGCGCCTCGCCAACGACGCCAGCGCCGCGGCGGCACGCGGCGGTCAGGTGGTCACTGACGCCGTGACGACGATGGGCGCGATCACGCAATCGTCGCAGCGCATTACGGAAATCATCGGCGTGATCGACGGCATTGCCTTCCAGACGAACATTCTGGCGTTGAACGCCGCCGTGGAAGCGGCCCGTGCGGGCGAGCAGGGCCGGGGCTTTGCGGTGGTGGCTGGGGAAGTGCGCACGCTGGCCCAACGCAGTGCGGCGGCCGCGCAGGAAATCAAGGCGCTGATCGAAACCTCGGTGCAGAACGTGAAGAGCGGCACCGAGCGCGTTCAGGCGGCCGGCAACACGATGAACGAGATCGTGAACGGCATCACGCGCGTGCAGCGTCTGGTGAGCGAGATCCACGGCGCCATGACCGAGCAGAGCACCGGCATCAGCCAAATCGACCGCTCGGTGTCGGAGATGGATCAAGCTACGCAGCAGAACGCCGCGCTGGTCGAAGAATCGGCAGCGGCCTCAGCGATGCTCAGCGAGCAGGCGCGCATGCTTGCCGAGACGGTAGCGCTCTTCCGTCTGCGCGATGAGCCGCGTGTGGCGCAGGCACCTACGCTGTCGCGAGTCGGCAGCGCTGCGCCGCAACGGTTGGCTGCCTGACGGTGTGAGGTAAGTAAAGCGGCGGACCGTTGCTACGAAGTCCGCCGCAATTGCAGGTCACAGAAATGACCCGGCGAGAGAGCCGCGTCAAACGATGTCAGTGCGGCACGGCTAGCGAAACCGATGCTGATGGCAACGCCATCGCCTGCGTGATCTTGTCAGCCCCGTCGCGACTTGCCGGCAGGGCACTCACTGAGTGCAGCAGGTTCGCTGCCTTGGCAGCGGCGACCATCATCGGCGTGAAGGGTGCCTCATCCGGCAACTTCGTCGGCGCCACCCCGGCATCTTTGAACACCGTTTTCAGGAACTCCGTCTTGCTGGCGAAGTTGGCATCGTCACCATACGTCAGCTGTTGATCCCGCTTACCGTTTTCCACGATGGTGGCGTTCGCGCTGAGATGCGGGACGCCATCCTTGAGCTTGCCGAGATAGTCAATCGTTATGCGTACCCCCGTGGAAGGCGTGAAGGACTCCGCCGATCGAAAGATGTCATAGGTCGGGCTCGGCGCCGCGAAGCTGCCGCACAGTTGGTCCATGCGACGCCAGCCATCCTGAAGCGGTTCGGATTCCGGTGGCTTCGAGATGTCGCGCAGGTCCATCGCAAAGAACCTGTAGTACGGAGTCTGTGGCGCTTCGGTGATCAATTTGACATTCATCCCGCGCTGACGCTCAACAAGCCACTTCCCCGCATCGGCCAAGCTCAGGTTTTGAATGGGCGCGAAGTCTGGATCGAATATGGTGTATCGCGGCGCGTCAGTTGCCGACGACGCTTGCCGCTCAAGATAGATCGAATGCTGGCCACGATCGCGCACTGGGGTCCATCCGGCAGCATCGATTCCGAAGGTCTCAAAAGTCAGTTCCATCCGGTCCGACGTCATCGCCCTGAGAATGTCTGTCCCGGTCTTCGTCTGTAGTTTCGCCATCGGAGCCTCCTTGAACTTCGAGTCGTACGCCGCCTGCGCCTCAAAGACCGAGCACAGCTCACGTCCAATCCTGTTCATATCCTCTTGACGCTCCGCGGGGGCCCGGAATTGGCGTCGAAAAAGTGGGTCTATTTCCCCCGCCTTCCCGTATCCCTCCATCGCCTTCTTCAGCATGCCGAGCACCTCAACGCCGTGCCCCTTTTGACGCGCTTCGGCCGCTGCGTAGAGCATCACATAGGTGTGAGCTTGCCCACGCTTGCCCGCGTTGTAGGTTCGGTCAAAAAATGCCGCAACATCTTTGAACGACGTCTCAAGTTCTGACTGATTAAATGCAAAATCGACTGGCATCACATTAGCTCCAGATCATCAACGAAATGTCCGCGGTTCGAGGTGTCGAGTGCGGGCCGGTTTCAATTTGGCAGAGATCCGGAGGGGGGCATCCAAACCGATGCAGATCCGTGAAACGTCACAACCGTGATGTGAATAAGCCTTGGCCAAAGGTGGCGAAATCTCCGCATTGGTCCAGACGTTCGTCCCGCCCGTCTATCGCTCCCCGAACGATTCCGACGTCACTTCCTTGATCGGCGAGAGCAGATAGTCGATCACGCGGCGCTCGTCCGTCTTGATCTCCGCCGTGACTGCCATGCCCGTCTGAATGTGCAAGGTACGTCCGCTATGACTCACCGAGTCGCGTGGCAATCGGATGCGTGCCATATACACCGGGCCGAGTTTTTCATCGTTGACGGCATCTTGAGACACGTGCTCGACCGTGCCGGTCAATGTGCCGTACTTGGTGTACGAATACGCCTCGATCTTCAGCGTGACCGCCTGCCCCGGTTTGACGAAACCCGCGTCCTGATTGAGCACCTTAGCCTCTACCGCCATCGGCACATCGTGAGGCACCACAACCATGAGCGTCTGCGCCGGTTGCACCACACCGCCGACGGTGTGAATAGCGCGTTGTTGAACGGTGCCGTCTACGGGTGCCCGCAAAAACCGGCACTGCTCGCGTTGCCGATATCGATCGATACTCAACTGCGCCTCGCGAATCTGATCGTTGGCTTTCGTCAGTTCGGTCAACGCCTCTCGACGAAATTCGGCGCGCGCCTGATTGAGATCCTCGCCCAGACGCAAGAGCGTTGCACGATGCTGCCGGCTGCGCTGACGCTCGGCGTTCAGGGTTTGGTCGTTCTCCGCAAGTTCCTGCTCGGCTTCGAGCCATTTCAAACGCGCCACACCGTTGTGTTCGAGCAATGTCCTGAGCGCGCTCTCTTTGCTCGCCAAGACTTCGCGCCGCACCTTCAGCCGCTCGATTTCGCTGGCGCTGGCAGCCAGCATCGCGTCGTCTTCCGCGCGTTGCGCCGCCACCGATGCGACCTTGGCGCGGTAGATGGACTGACGCGACGCCAGCAGACTGCGCGCACGTTCCACCTGCACGGCATTGCCCGTGCCCGCCTCCCATGCCGACGCGCTGGCGTGCCCCTCCAACGTGGCGAGGAACGCCTGCAACTGCCCCGCATCGAGCTGCGCCGTGGTCAGTTGCCGCTCAAGTTGCATCAGGTCGACGTGCTCCTCCACGCTATCGAGCACGACCAGCAGGTCGCCCTTTTTCACCTGCTGACCGTCGTCGACCAGAATCTTGCGCACAATGCCGATCTCGAACGGCTGAATCGACTGCGTCCCCCCCAGCGGCACCACTTTGCCCTGCGCGACGGCGTTCATGTCGACGCGCCCCATGATCGACCAGACCAACGCCATAACGAACAGCGCCATGATCAGCAGCGCCACTTTTCGGCCGGCAGGAGACGCCGGTGTTTCGAGAATCTCCAGTTCTGCCGGCAAGAATTCACGCTCGTGCGAAGGTACCTGCTGCCAGCGTGTCCTCAGGCGCTCCCACACAAGCTTCACGCGTTGCTGCGACGTCATGACGTGATCTCTCCGGCCTGAATGCTGCACAGGCGCGCATAGCGGCCGCCCCGCGCAACCAGTTCATCATGCGTGCCGTCTTCGACCACGGCGCCCGACTCGATGGTGATGATGCGATCGGCGCTGCGCACCGTCGACAGCCGGTGCGCAATGATCAGCACCGTACGGCCGGCACAGATGGCCCGCATGTTCTGCTGAATGATGCTCTCCGACTCGTAGTCGAGCGCGCTGGTGGCTTCGTCGAGAATCAGGATGCGCGGGTTGGTCACGAGTGCACGGGCGATGGCGATGCGTTGCCGCTGCCCCCCCGACAGATTCACACCGCGTTCCTCGATCGATGTGTCATAGCCGTGCGACATCCCGAGAATGAATTCATGAGCGCCGGCCAGCTTCGCCGCGTCGATCACCCGCTCCATTGGCATCGCGGGGTCTGCCATGGCGATGTTCTCGCGCACGGAGCGGTTGAACAGCAGGTTCTCCTGAAGCACCACGCCGATTTGTGTGCGTAGCCAGTGTGTGTCGACCATCGCGAGATCAACGCCGTCGATCACCACGCGCCCCGCCGAGGGCACGTACAGACGCTGCACGAGTTTGGTCAGTGTGCTTTTGCCAGAACCCGAAGGGCCGACGATGCCGACGGTCTGCCCAGCCCGAATGGCGAGCGTGACGCCATGCAGCACTTCAGGCTTGTCGGGCCGATAGCGAAACGCCACGCCCTCGAAAGTCACGTCACCCTGAATCGACGCCATCATGGCCCGCCCCGGGTTGTACCCCGGCTCGGTGGGACTGTTCAGAATGTCGCCCAGACGATCGACCGAAATGCGCGCCTGCTGGAAGTCGTTCCAGAGTTGCGAGAGGCGCAACACGGGCGCAGTGACGTGATTGGCGAACATGTTGAACGCCACCAATTGGCCCACGGTCAACTCACCGCCAATGACTTTCATGGCACCGAGATACAGCAGGGTGGCGCTGCACAGCTTCGAGACCAGTTGCACCATCTGACCCGCAATATTGCCGAGATTGGCCGTACGAAAGCTCGCCCGCACGTACGCCGCAAGCAGGGTTTCCCAACGGCTCTGCGTCTGCGGCTGGACCGACATCGATTTGAGCGTTTCGATGCCACTGACCGACTCCACCAGAAACGACTGCGACTCGGCGCCGCGCCGGAATTTCTCTTCGACGCGCGCACGCAGGACAGGCGTGACGAACACGGCGATCAATGCGTAGCATGGCAGAGAGATCAACACGATCATCGTGAGCCACGGGCTATAGAACGCCATGATCGCGAGAAACACCACGGTAAACAGCAAATCCATCACCAGCGTGAGCGCAGAGCTTGTGATGAATTCGCGAATGCTGTCGAGCTCACGGATGCGGGCAACCGTCTCGCCGGTGCGACGCGACTGAAAGTACGCAATCGGCAATGCCAGCAGGTGCCTGAACAGCTTCGCGCCAAGTTCCACATCGATGCGATTGGCGGTGTGCGAGAACACGTACGTGCGCAGGCCCCCCATCACGACTTCGAACATCGAGACAGTCACCAGCCCGATCACTAGCACCTTGAGCGTGCTCATGCTCTGGTGCACGAGTACCTTGTCCATCACCACCTGAAAGAACAACGGCGAGATCAGCGCGAACAATTGCAGAAACAGCGAGATCAGCAGCACTTCACCGATCAGTCGTCTGTACTTCATGAACGCCGGCAAGAACCACGCGATGTCGAACTTACCGCCCGCGCCGAGTGGCGCTGCGCGCCGTGTGGCGAGCACCAGGTCGCCCGTGCTCTGTGCCTCGAATTCGGCAAGCGGCAGGGCGTGGACCTGACCGCTGCGACTGTCCTGCACTACCGCCAGACCTTCGGCGATCTTGCCCAACAGCATGAACGTTCCGTCGCGCATGACGGCAATGGCAGGCAACGGTGTCTTGTCGAGCCGCGCCGGCAAAACGCGTACCTGCTGCGACTTTAAGCCCAGGCGTCGCAGCAATCGCACCAGTTGCGCCGCGTCGATGTGGTCGCCCGCCAATTCACGGTGAAGTTGCGCCGCATTGGCCGGCAGACGGAAGAAGCTCAGCAGAATGACGACACTCTCGACAGCACTGTCACGGGCGGCCATGTCGGCATTCACTGTCTGTGGCGCTAGATGTACTTGCATACCGGGTCAGGCTCCCTCTGTCATCAGCGTTGAGTTGAGATCACCGAGCACGCTGTCGTCGAGGTGCCCGGTGGCGTACGCGAGCATCAAGCGCGACATGTAGTACGCGTGAAACGCTTCCGCAAGACCGGTGCGCGCTTCGAAGTGCTCTTTCTCGGCACGCAGAAGATCGAGATTGCTGCGCAGGCCCACGTCGCGTCCGAGCCGCGTGGCGCCCACCTTGTTTTGTGTCGACAACCGTTGTGCCAGCCGCGCGCGCACTTGCTGAATGCCGCTTTTCACGCCAAGAAAGGCCTTGATCACGCTCTCGCGCACCTTGATGCGGGTGTCGTCGAGTCTTGCCTGTGCACCATCGGCTTGGTACCGCGCTTCGCGCACTTGAGACGCATGCATGCCGCCGGCAAATAGCGGGATCGTCACGCTCACACCGATGACGTTGTCGCGTCGCAAGCGTGCCGTATCGGCGTAGACCGGGGTGCTGTCGCTGGAGCGGTGACGAGCGAAGAGTTCGACCACCGGCAGGAAGCGGCCTGTGGCCTCGTTGATATGGGTCAGCGCGACGTCGAGCTCGATCGACTTCTGCCGCAGGTCGTTGCTGTCGGTATCGGCGGTTTGCACATAGGCGTCCAGCGTCGCCAGCGCGCCCGCCTGTGCAAAGCGCTCGCCAAAGTGGGCCGTGATACCCCCCGGCTTCAGGCCCGTGAGTCGTTCAAATACACGGTTTGCGAGTTCCCACTCGTTCTCCGCCACAAGAACATTGGCCCGCGCTTCGTCCAAGGCGGCTTGTGCCTCATCCTGATCGAGCTTTGCCGAGAGACCCAGTCCCACTTCTTCCGCGACGTTCGCGAGCTGTACGTCGAGAGCGTCACGACTCGCATTGGCGGCGGCATCCTTGTCGCGCGCCACGAGAATGTCGAAGAATGCGCGCGCGCACTCAAGCATCAGTTGCTGTTCGCTGCCGGCGAACGTGCTCACGCCGAGGGCGGTGAGTTCGCGGCCTTTCTGAAAGCCCGCGAAGCGCGCCATGTCGAAGAGTGGCTGGCGAATCTCGATGTCGAGGGTCTGGTTGCGAATCTCCCGGCCGTGCAAAGTGCTGTCACGGTCTCTGTCGAACCGGCCTTCGACTTCAACACGCGGCAGGATTTGCGCCAGTCCTTGATCGAATTGTTCGCCGCTGGCGGCAAAATCGGCGCGCGCGGCGGCAAAGCCTGCGTTGTATTCGCGCGAGGCGCGCACGGCGTCGAGAAGGTCGAACGCGTTCGCCACGGGCGAAATCAGGTAGAACGTTGTTACGAGCGGCAGCAGAAATGCGCGGTTCATGGCGATGGCATAGCGTTGAGGCTAGCGAAGCGGAATGCAGTCAGTGCGGTCGCGTCACGCCGGCGACAGCAAATGCCCCGACCACGTTGTCGCTCATTGATACGCGTCGATCCCCATGACGATGCGGTGAGGTATGACTTGTCTCGATGAGTCCGCCTACCCTACGTGAGGTCATCAAGACCTTTGATTCACCGCTATCACGATGTGACGAATCCCCGGAAGATCGGTGGGAATTCACTCGTTCGATCGGGAAGGTGCGCCGCACCGCTATCTTGATGGCGTCACGGCAGACGAGAGGACTCTGTCGAACCGAGTCGCGTGAATATCTCGACTGATCCATGGCTCACTTGCCGACCCTCAGACGCGATCGGCAAGCGCATGCAAGACGACCCCGCGTTAGTTGGGCGTTGCCAGCGACAGCGATGCCATTGAGAGGGGGAGGACGCGAGCCGTGGTCCGGTCGATGCCGTCCTGCTGCGCGCCGAAGCTGGTCAGCGATTGCACAAGTTGTCCGAGTCTGGACTGCCCGGTGGATGGCAACGAGGCGAACGGGCTGACGCTTGGATCAGAATCGTTGAGCCGGACATCAGGCTTTGATCGATCATCGTCACAGTGGGTGCGAACGGGCGGCAGCACGTCGCCGGCAATCGCTATCCGTGCGTCGCTCAAACCAGCGACCGTTTGCGGCCGATCACAACTAGACAGGCCTTCAAATGCCATTTTTGCGAATGCCTCCGGGCTGCCCAACGCGAGAATCTGAGCTTCGGAATATCCCTTTATTTCCGACCACTTTCCGTCGCAAAACTGCTGCAAGCTGCCTTTCAGATACACATCACCATCCCCTTGGTAGGCATTGATGTGCACTATGGGAGAGTCAGTCTCATTGCCCATTCTGAACATGCGCGAACCAAGGTAGCTATGGGGGCTCTTTTCATCGATTAGCGATTTGGCGACTCCTATCGCTTTCATTCGATCATCACCGGAAGTCAAATATATATTATTGATACTTGAAACTAATCTGACAACATTAATAGAACCAGCAAAAAATTCTTTGAAGTTTTCGCCATAGCGATTAATTCCCCTGAGGCAATTGAGCATTGTATTTAGCCTTCTGATTGTGCCTCCACCCAATTGCTTCAATTCGCCTCCATCCGCAACGACTGATATTTTTTTATCAACATTTTTGGAGAGTTCACCGAGAAGATTTACGGCCCTAAGCAACGGAGAAACCGCCGATTCATCGGAATCCTTGAGCAGGTAGTTTCGGAAATCCGCCAAGTTATTGAAACTCTTCAGATCGTCGTCTTTGAACGTCTCAGCAATTATTTCCCCACTGGGGCTCATGACGAAACTTCTCGCGCCTAAGGACGGTTCGCCGGATTTGTAAGTGAAACTGTAGGTGATTGTTGCCGTATAACCACGATGTCCTTCATGGTTAATCACACGAAATTCTGACTTCCCTGAGCTTCCGAATTCTTCAATATCCGATCGAACATCTTCCAGAAACTTCTTTCTGATTTCTTCCGACACATCTGGATTTTTCTGTGCAGAAAAAAATTTATACAGGTCACTAGTCAGCGTCTCAATTTGTTTCATTTTTCCGATGACCAGCCCAAATCCAGGACCGTGATCTTCTACCTTTCCAAGCCCGGTGACCACCTCCCCTAACTTACTGAGCGCCTGCGGCCCTAACGCCTCCAAATTCTTTCCGTCAGCGTCAACATTAATATTTACGCCAAGGATGCCTGACACCTTTCTGATGTCCGCTGCGGTGGTTACCAGATCGATGCTGTTTGATTCATTCATCGCATTATCTCCAAGTGATTACCAATAGGCCCGCAAGAAGGAAACGTCTGTCGCAGGCGGAATTCAATTTGGCACACGATGAGTGTCAGTTGCGTAGCGTCACGTCACACTGTGAATATGCACACGCGCGTTGTGAAAAATCCTTGGAAACACCACGGGAAAACGCTGGTTGACCGATGTCGCGCATGACGCTGTCGCGGGCCCACTCCGCGTATCAGGCGATCGATTGACCCTGCACGCACTGCCGTAGAAAACTCGACTTCTGCGGCGTCAGGCATTCACAAAAATAAATTTTCCCGTTACAATCGCGCTCCCCTGCCCAGGTGGCGAAATTGGTAGACGCACTATCTTGAGGGGGTAGCGCCGAAAGGCATGCGGGTTCGAGTCCCGCCCTGGGCACCAGCAGTTCCGACACACCCCCCGTCTCTCTCCCCCCGAAGTCCGATCAGCCTGCGTGCTGCCTCAGAAAGTTCTCCACCAGCATCGCGAAGTACGGCGGGCATTCCTGCATCGGGTAGTGGCCGCAATTCGGTATCGCCGCCAACTGTGCATTCGGATGCCAGGCAAGGAAGGTCGATTGCATCGCCTCGGCACCCAGCCCCGGATCCTTCTCGCCCACGATCACCAGAAACGGCGTCTCAAGGCCGCGCACGTCGTCGACGAAGTCCGTGGTCGTCATCGTCTCAAGGTACCGGGGGCGACATGCCGATGCCACGCCGTCACGGTTCTGGCGTAGCTTGCGGTCCGCCCAGACGTCCGACAATCCCCCCGTCACGAACTTGACCAGACGCCGAAACGCATCGTCGTTCTCGCACGTCGCGGCGAAGAATGCGGCGGCCTCCGGCGGCAACCGGTTTCCCGCGGCGGAGATCGGACACACGGCGACTGCACTCTTGATGCGGTCTGGTGCATTGGCGGCGAGGCGTTGCGTCGCCATGCCAGTCATCGAATGGCCCAGCACGTGAAACCGGTGCCAGCCGAGGGCATCCGCTACGCCGAGGCAATCCCGCGCAATTTCGACGATGGAATAGTCACCCGTCAGGTGCTGGGACCGTCCATAGCCGCGCAAATCGACAAACGCATAGGTGAAGGCATTGCCGTCGAGATACGGCAGCACGGCGTCGTAGTTGGTGTGGTCGCCCAGCCAGTCGTGCAGAACCAGTACGCGCTCCGGGCCGGTGCCGAATTGCGTGAAGCCCAGTTGGGTTGCCGTCGAGGCAGTCGATGCGGAGGAGGAGAGATTCATTTCGAAGTTTCCTTTTGGATGTCATATCTTCCGGCGCACTCAAGCGGGGATTCGCCAATGACGAACGCCGGAAACCAAAAAGAAACGCCCCCCCGGCGGACCGGGAGGGCGTTCGAAATTGGACTCAATCGTATCGAGCCGTCAGCGCAAAGTCAATTCAACTGATGCATGAATCTGGCACAACATGCGTCAGTCGAATTTGCGACCGCGCGTTTCAGGCATCTTCAGGTAGACGATCAGCGAGATGGCCGCGCAAATCGTCACGTACCAGTAGAAATACGATTCATGACCGCTTGCCTTGAAGCGCAACGCGACAAACTCCGTCGTGCCACCGAGAATTGCCGTCGTAAGCGCATACGGGAAGCCCACGGCCAGGGCACGAATACGCGGCGGGAACAACTCGGTCTTCGCCAGCATGTGCACCGACGTGAACCCCGAGAGCATCACCAGTCCGGCAAACGACAGGGCGAATGCGACCAGCGGGTCCTTCGTGTGGCTCAGCGCGGTGAACAGCGGCACGGAGAAGAGCGTCGTGCTCACGCCGAAGATGATCAGCACAGGCCGGCGGCCGACGATATCCGAGAGCAGCCCGAACAGCGGTTGCAGCGGCATGTAGAGCAGCAGTGCGATGGTCGAGACAAACGTCGACGACTCTTTCGACAAGCCGACCGAGTTCACCAGAAACTTCTGCATGTACACGGTGAACGTGTAGAACGCCACCGTGCCGCCGATCGTGATGCCGATAGCGAGCAGAATCTGCCGCCAGTGTTGCAGCACCTCGCGCGTGACGGACGCCTCGCGATGCTTCGCGCTGTGGACAAACGCCTCGCTCTCCGTCACGTTGCGGCGCATGTACAGCGCAAACATCGCCAGCACGCCGCCGATCACGAACGGAATGCGCCAGCCCCAATGCTCGATCTGCTCGGCCGTGAGCAACACCCGCTGCATCAGCAGCATCAGCCCGAGCGCGACGAGTTGCCCCGCGACCACGCTCACTTGCAGGAAGCCGAGATAGAAGCCCTTGCGATGCTCGGGCGCGACCTCGCTCAGATAGGTGGCGCTCGTGCCGTACTCGCCGCCCATCGACAGCCCTTGCAGCAGCCGGGCGGCGATGAGCACGATCGGCGCGAAGATGCCGATCGTCGCGTAGCCCGGCGTGAGCGCAATCATCAGTGAGCCGACGCTCATCGCGAGCACCGAGCCGGTGAGCGCCGACTTGCGGCCGCGCCGGTCGGCATACAGCCCGATCAGCCAGCTACCCAGCGGGCGTGCCACGTAGCCCACTGCCGCGATGGCAGCGGTGTTCATCAGTTGGACGGTCGGGTTGTCGCCCGGGAAAAACGCTTTCGCGAAGTAGATCGAGAAAATGCTGTACGCCAGAAAGTCGTACCACTCGATCAGGTTGCCCGCGAGGCCGCCGACGATGGAACCGATCTTGACCGGGGCGCGTGCCGGCGTGGCGGTGGCAGGGGCGGGGGTCGGTGCGGTGGAAGGACGAGCGGCGAATGAATCCGAGGGGGGCGTCAAAATCTGTCTCCGTGACTTAATTACTTATTTTGTATGGCGGGAAAAACAAGCGACACCGGCAGGGGGCGGCGTCGCTGTGATGCGGTGCGACTTCAGTTGCTGGTGCCGTATTTTTTGTCGAGCGCGTCGTAGAACGGCTTATTGACCAGTCGCTGACGCTCGGCAAACGGCACGACCAGCGTCGGGTCTTCGTCCAGACGACCGCTGTCGCGCAACGTGCCGAGCGCCTTCTGCATGCCGAGGACGGCGCTTTGCAGCGCGGCGTTGGCGTAAAGGACGATGCCGTAGCCGAGTTCGGCCAGACGCGGCTGCGATTGGGTCGGCGTCTTGCCGCCGATCACGATGTTGATCAGTTGCGGACGATCGAACAGCGCCGGCAGGCGCTCGATGTCGGCCAGCGTCTCGGTGGCTTCGATGAAGAGAATGTCCGCGCCCGCTTCGATGAAACGGCGGCCGCGCTCGATGGCGGCTTCCATGCCCTCGACCGCAGCGGCGTCGGTACGCGCAATGATTTGCAGATTGCCGTCTTCGCGTGCGTCGACCGCCGCACGGATCTTGCCGACCATCTCGTCGGCACCGATCACGGCCTTGCCGTTGAAGTGGCCGCACTTCTTGGGCAGCACCTGATCTTCGAACTGAATCGCATCGGCACCGCTGCGCTCAAGCACCCGCACCGTGTGTCGCACGTTGAGCGCATTGCCGAAGCCCGTGTCGGCGTCGACGATGATCGGCAGCGACACGGCGTCGCGTACGCGGGCGGTGTGCTCGGCCATTTCGGCCAGCCCCACGAAAGCGAGGTCGGGCAGGCCGAGCGACATGTTGGTCACGCCGGCACCCGTGAGATAGAGCGCTTCGAAGCCAGCGTCTTCGATCACACGTGCCGACAGCGCGTTGAAGGCGCCCGGCACGAGCAACCCTTGACGGGCTTCGACCTTACGGCGGAATTCGGCACGGCGTTGGGCAGTCGCGGTGGTCATGGCAGTGTCTCCGGAGTGATTGAATGGATGCATTGGAAAGACATTGCGCAAGCCGCGTGCCAGCCCCCGCCGGACTTGAGAATGCGCCGCCAACCCCAGCCAAAACAGTCACTTACGGTGCGCGGTACGTTTTCTGCGGATGTGGCAGAATGCCTGCACAAGATTTGAAACGTTTCATGGAACACCTGAAACACTTGATGAAACGTTTCACGAGCCTTACGGAGACAACGTCATGCCCCCCCGCTTTACCGGCCCCGAGCCGTCGCGCCACGCGGCGCTCCCTTCGTCATCGCATGCCCACGCCGATCCCCGTGCCCGCCGTCCCGGCATCGCCTTGGTGAGCATCAGCCGCTTGCAGACCCTGTGCGAGACCGTCGCGCCGCGCTACACCGACCGTGCCCGTTTCTACTCGGTGCGCGAGGGCTACGGCGCCGCCGTCACGGCCTTGCAGTCGTATGTGGAATCGGGGGCGGTGGACGTAGTGCTCGCTGCTGGTTCAAACGGCGCCTATCTGCGCGAGAACCTGTCGGTGCCGGTGGTGACGGTCAAGGTCAACGGTTTCGACGTGCTCAGCGCGATCACCCGCGCCACCACGACGTGGCCCGATCAGCCGGTGGGTCTCGTGCTGCACGAGGCCGTTTCACGGGAGCTGGACGATCTGGGTGAGTTGCTGAAGATTCAATTGCACCAGCGCGCGTATCGGTCCATTGACGAGGTCCACCACGTCGTCGACACGCTGGCGGCGGAGGGCTGCAAGGTCATCATCGGCCCGGGCATGGCCTGCGACTTCGCGCAGGAGGCCGGGCTCGAGCACGTGTTTCTCTACTCGCTCGGCGCCGTGGAAGAGGCTTTCGAGCGATCGGTCGAACTCGCCCGCGTGAGCCGCGAGAAAGAGTCGAAGCGCATGCGCCTGAACACCATCGTGGCGCACATGCGCGATGGCGTGGCCGCCTTCGACGACAACGGCCAACTGGAAGCCGTCAACCCGGCGATGTTCGCGTTGCTGGGCATCGAGGCGGAACGCGTCGCGACGCAAGGCGCGCAACAGTTCGAACTCTCGCGCAAGCTCGGACCGATGCTGCGCGAGTTGTCGGCGAATGGTGTTGCCATCGAAGAACGTCTGGAACATATCGACGGTCGCGCGTTCATCGTGAGTTGCGTTCCGATTTCGGAACACGGTCTGCGCTCGGGTGCCGTGGTCACCGTGCAGGACGCGCAGATGGCGCAGCGCATCGACCGGTCGCTGCGAACGACGCAACGCCCACGACATCTCGTCGCGAAACACGAACTCGATGAACTGGTCGGCGATTCGCCATTGATCGCCAAGGTGCGGCGTCTCGCACGCGCGGGCGCAGCGCATGACGCGACGGTGTTGCTGACCGGCGAGAGCGGCACGGGCAAGGAATTGGTCGCGCAAGGTATCCACAACGCGAGCGCACGGCGCGGTAACCCGTTCGTGGCGTTCAACTGTGCGGCGCTACCGGAAGGGCTGATCGAAAGCGAATTGTTCGGCCACGACGAAGGCGCCTTCACGGGCGCGCGGCGTGGCGGCAAAGCGGGGCTTTTCGAGATCGCGCACACCGGCACGATCTTTCTGGACGAAATCGGTGAGATGCCCGCCGCGTTGCAGAGCCGCTTGCTGCGTGTGTTGCAGGAACGCGAAGTCATGCGGCTGGGCTCAGGCCGGCCGGTGCCCATCGACGTGCGCGTGATCGCCGCAACGCACCGCAATCTGCACGAGCTTGTCGCGCAGGGGCGTTTTCGCGCGGACCTCTATTTCCGCTTGAACCTCTTGCAGATCGAATTGCCCGCCCTGCGAGAGCGCCGAGCGGATATTGCGCTGCTCGCCGAAACGTTGCTCGCGCGAAGCGCGGCGCAATACGGATTGAATGCCCGCGCCACCGGGCAAATTCTCGCGGTGCTGGCGCCACTCTTTGCAAACTATGACTGGCCGGGGAATGTGCGCGAGCTAGAGAATTTGCTCGCACGCGCGGCGATCTATCTCGATCACGATCTCTCGGAACACGCAGCGTCGCTGCACGAGGTGTTCCCCGAATTGCTTCGATTGAATACGGCTGGCGCGATGCACACGCCGTCGCCCGAACATGCAGAAGTCGTGGCACCGTGTGAAGCCGTCACCTACGAGGCGGCGCAAGCGGCCTTGCAGGCGGCGGGGGGCAATCGTGCGGCCGCGGCCCGTGCACTCGGCATCAGCCGCACGACGTTCTGGCGCCTTATGAAGTCACCGGACTGAGGGCGACGAACTCGCCGACAAGGTGCCCGACACGCTGTCCGTCGTATTCCAGCATCGATACGACCGAGACTCGTGCCTTGCCCATGCGCGAGAACACGCGCAGGAACTTCGGCCATTGGTCAGGGTGTTCCAGCGCGGATGTCGCCGTGAATTCTCCCGAGATCGGCAACTCGTATTCCATCGTGTTGCGCTGGATGACCAGGCGGCATTCGATGCCCTCGCCACGCAGTCGCGTGTGCAACAGCGACCACGCGGCGAGAATCGCCACGGCCGAGGCGCTGCCGCCGAAGACGGTTTCCCGATGGTTGATGTTCGGGGCGAGTGGGGCGCGCAGCACAACGGCGTCCGGTGTCACGCTGTCTGCCGACACCTGCATCGCCTTCGACAGCGGAATGTGATCGTAGAGGTATTGCTGGAGATCGGTCGGGGACATCGTGTTCGTTTCCTGTCGGGGGAAGCTGTTGCGGGTTGTCGCTTGCGTTGGCAGACTACCTGTCATTGCGCGAACGCGAAACGCTCAAAGTCAGCAGGTGCGCAAGAACGATCAAATGCGCGTCGCGCGAAGTCTCTATAGTCCGCTCAAACGTTCTCGGAAGCGCTATGACCCCGGTAGGAAAAGCACTCTGGTATATCGAGATTCAGATAGGCAGCGAACTCACGCTCGATCATATCGCTCACGCCAGCGAGATGTCGCGTTTCGCCATTTCACGTCTGTTTGCGATCACGACGGGCTGGTCTGTCATGCGATATGTGCGCGCCCGTCGACTGACGCGTGCTGCACAAACGCTGGCAAACGATGCGCCCGATATTCTCAGCGTTGCACTCGACGCCGGCTATAGCTCCCACGAAGCGTTCACACGCGCCTTCGCCGACTTCTTCGGGCTGACACCCGAGCAGTTGCGCGCCCGGCGCCATCTCGACGGCCTTGGACTCGTGGAGCCACTCCGCATGAAAGACATCAAATTTATCGACCTCGCCGCGCCGCGCATTGAGACGGGCAAAGCATTAACGGTCGCCGGCTTGAGCAGCCGCTTCACCTTCGCAACCAACGAGGGCATTCCGGCACTTTGGGAAGCCTTTAATCCGTACTTCCGCAATTTCCCCGATCAGGTAAGCGACGTGACGTATGGCGTGTGCTGCAACCCCGATGGAGAAGGCGGCTTTGAGTACATCGCGGGCGTGGAAGTGAGTCGCCGTGACCGGTTGCCGGAAGGGTTCCGATGTGTCGATATCGCACCGTTGCAATACGCGGTGTTCGAGCACAAGGGACATATCTCGCTGCTGCATCAAACCGTCTACACGATCTGGCATCAGTGGCTGCCGTCGTCCGGAATGGATGCCGTCGATGCGCCCGATTTCGAGCGCTACAGCGAGGACTTCAACCCCGTGGCAGGGACGGGATCACTGGAGATCTGGCTGCCGGTGAAGGCGCGGTAAATCACCGGGTTGAGGAGGGGGGTGCAGGGGGTCGCGTGCGGCTCGTCACACCCACAACCGGTAGAGCCAAAACGACTCGTCTTCCCGATAACGCTGGGTGAATTCCGTCGGCGCAAAGCCGGTAATGCGCTTGGCCATCCGGCTCATGTGCGCCTGATCGGCAAAGCCTTCGTCCTGCGCCATCTCGGCCCAGTCGAACGCCTCGCCCGCCGCCAGCCGATCGCGGGCGGCGAAGAACACCCCCTCCGTTTTGACGAGCGCCTGCCACTCGCGCAGCGAGCGCCCCGTATGCATCTTGATGCGACGCTCGACCTGACGCGGACTGTGCGTCTGCCGCCACTGAAGCGCCTGAAACGCCAGCCCCTCCACCCAGCGCTGCCCCGCGAGGCGTAGCGAAGTCAGCGCCGAGCGTTCGGGCTGAAGGGCCTGCCAACGGGGCCCGAGGTAGTGATCGAGCACGGCCATCGTCGCAGCGTCATCGGGGGCGTCGGCGAAGGCGTCGAGGAACGGATGCCAGTCGTCCGCCAATGCCTCCCACGCGCAAACGAAGCGATCCTGAATCACGGACAGGTTCACATCGAACAACACCTTCGCCACGTTCGCGGGAAAACACACCATGACGCCGCGCCCGCCCGTCGTCGCCCATGTGGTCGTCGGCATCGATTGGCTGCCTGAGAGGGTGACGCGCGTGCCGTGAGGCGTCCACCGGGGACCCGCCGGGGTGTCGTGTACGAGCCCGACATCGAAGCCTTGGTAGACCGTCAGGCACACGACAGGAGACGCCGGAAAGTGCGACAGGCGCTGCGCATCGGTCAGCGCCACGTGCCGGATGTCTCTGCACACCACCGCCATCACCGCGCCGTACAGCGCTGCCGACGGTGGATACAGCCGCGTATGCGGCACGGGACCGCCGCACGCCACCAGAGGTGCGCGCGCATAGCGGTCAGGACACGGCGAGAGGTTGGATGGCAGCCGGGAGGTCATGGCTCCGCAGTATAGGGACGGCCACAGGCCGTTGTAAACGTCGTTTCCGTTCAAGACAAGCGATGCCCGCTGGCGTGAAATACACGCCATGAACACGCGAACCCCACCCCAATGTCCGTTTCACGGCGACGCCGCGGCGGCGTCCGAAGCGACCGCACCGACCCTGCATCCGCCCGGTGTATGGCCGCCCGGCCCCTCGGCCGGCATCACCGGCTGGGGACTGCTCCGGCAGATGTCCGGTGACCTGCTGGGCACGCTGGCGCAATGGAAACGCACTTATGGCGATGTGGTGTACGTGCGCTTCTGGCCCGAGCATGCTGTCGTTGTGACCGACCCGCAACTCGTTCGAGAGCTGCTGGTCACGCACCACCACTCGTTGATTCGTTGGGAGCGAGGTGTAGCCGTCATGTCACAGCTTCACGGCCACAGCGTGCTGATTGCGGAAGGCGAAGCGTGGCATCGCAAGCGGCAGACGCTGCAACCGTATTTCCTGCCGAAGTCGGTGCAGACATTCGTGCCACATATCACGGCCGCTACGGCGCGAGCGCTCGACGCGTGGCCGCAGCGTGACGCGCATTGGTCCATCGAAAGCGCGCTGACCTCGCTCACAATGGACGTGATCATGCGGCAGGTGTTTTCAGGCGAAATCGGTGACGAGGCACGCATGGCGGAGCGTGCGCTGCGCGTCGCGAGCGAAGCCGCCGATGCGGAGTTTTATTGGCCCGCGAGCTGGCCCGACTGGATGCCATGGAAGCGCGAGAAGCGGCACGCCGTTCGCGGGCTGAAGGGATTGATTGATCGTCATGTGAACGCGCGTCTGGCGATGCCTCCCGACGCGTGGCCTGACGACCTGTTGTCGCGATTGCTTCGACTGCATCAAGAGGACCCGCAGACGTGGTCATTACAAGCAGTGCGCGACGAATGCATGACGACGTTCCTCGCTGGACACGAAACAACGGCAGGCACGCTCACTTGGTGGGCGTGGTGCATGGCCTCGAATCCGGCGATGCAAGAAGCCGCCCGCGAGGAGGTGATTCGTGTGTTGGGTTCAGCGGGTGAGATTGTGCCGACAGCCGAGACCCGGCCTGCACTGCGTTATCTTTCGCAGACGATCGACGAAACGCTGCGCTTGTATCCTGCGGCGCCGACCCTGCTCAGTCGTCGTGCGACACGTCCCATCACGCTGGGCCCGTGGCAGTTCCCGGCGCGCACGTTGTTCATGTTGCCGGTGCAGTTGTTGCAGCACGACGCGCGATCGTTTGCCGAGCCCACGGCGTTCCGCCCGGAGCGATTCGCGAGCGATGCACCGGCGCCACCGCGCGGCACCCATATGCCTTTCGGTGCCGGGCCGCGTGTATGTCTCGGGCAGCATCTGGCGACCACTGAAATCATCGTGATCGCCGCCATGATCTTGCAGCGCTTCACACTGTCGGTGCCTGAAGGCATGGAAGCTCCCAAGCCGCGCATGCACGTGACGCTGCGGCCGGAGACGGCGCTACATCTTGGATTGACGGCGATACCGTCCATCGATGTTTGAGACAAGGCCTGTCATCACGTGGACGACGCTGCCCTCGCGGGGCCTGCATCGTCCGTTTTCTCGCCGAACCAGACGAGCGCCGGTAGCCACACCATCCAACCGACAGTAATGAGTGCCAACGCAGCAACCGGTGCGATCAAATGCGCCGCTCCGAGCGCTGCCCCTGCACGAAACGACAATGGCCCGGCGATGCCGCCCAGCAGCACGGCAATCATCCATCGACCGCGAAGCCAGCGGAACACCACGTTGATCTGCAAAGCAAAGAGCAGCCACAGACTCGCCATCCAGTAGGGGGCATAGGCAGTTGCCGCGTCCCCCGGATACCGAAGCCAGCCGGTGCGCACCACAGCGCACTCCCACGTCCAGCCGCAGATCGTCACGAGGCATAGGAACAAGAGTTCGCGCCGTTGGGTCTGCGTAATCGCCAAATGAGCGCAAGCCAGTACGGCGACAACCAAGGCCCCAATCCAAGCCTTACCGTGCGCTGCGCCAAGCACGCACGCGAACCAGCCGATCTGGCCGGCGATGGCATAGACGCCGACTTGCGAGCGTCGTGCGATGGCGGTCACAACGACGCCTGCGCGCACGCGCTCGATAAGTAGGCCGCGAAGTGCGATCGCATATCAAGGTCACGCACTCACAAGAAAATGCCGAACATCAATGCGATGCTCCATGAACGCCGCCTCGCAGTACTGCAAGTACAGCCGCCATGTCCGGATGAAGGTGTCGTCAAAGCCCTGTTCGCGCACCTCGTCGAGATTCGCTTCGAAGGCAGCGCGCCAGAGGTTTAGCGTCCGCGCGTAATCGAGCCCGAACGACAGCGTGACCGCCGCTTTCATGCCGGCGTCATCCGCGGCTTTCACGAAGCGCTCTGCGCTCGGCAGCATGCCACCGGGGAAGATGAATTCGCGGATGAAATCGCCCGACGCGCGGTACGCCTCGAAAGCCGAGTCGTCGATGGTGATCGATTGCACCAAGGCCTGACCACCCGGTTTAAGGCATCGTTTGAGCGTCGCGAAATAACCGGGCCAGAACGACTCACCGACCGCTTCGAACATCTCGATCGACACGACTGCATCGAACTGGCCCTGCACGTCGCGGTAGTCCATCAGCACGATGTCGGCGAGCGCGCCAAGCCCTTCGTCCGCGATGCGTTGCTGTGCGATCTCGAACTGCGCCTGCGAGATCGTCAGGCTGTGCACGTGAATGCCCTGACGTGCCGCATGCACGGCAAAGCCCCCCCAACCGCAGCCGATCTCGAGCACACGCGCACCCGGGCGCAGCTTCAGTGTGTCGACGATGTGCTGATACTTGGCGCTTTGCGCCTCGGCCAGCGAACGGTGCTCGTCGCCCTCGAACAGCGCGCTCGAATACGTCCACGTCTCGTCGAGCCAGAGCTCGTAGAAGCGGTTGCCGATATCGTAATGCGCGTGAATGTTGCGACGGCTTCCCGAGCGCGTGTTCGCACGCAGCCGTTGACGAAGTTGATACCAGAGCTGTGCCAGTCGCGAGCCCGTGAGCGTTTGCGAAACGCACGACTGATTGCGGATCGCCAATCGCAACAGCGCGATGATGTCTGGTGAATCGACCCACTTCGCGCGATACGCTTCGGCAAAGCCGATATCGCCCGCGTGCAGTATTCGGCGGCAAGCGCGCCAGTCCAGAATCTGTAGTGTGGCCCCGGGTGACAGGTGCGGGTCACCGAAGACGTGTTGTGTCCCGTCAGGCGCTATGAGCGTCAGATGCCCGACGCGGATGCGTTGGAGCAATCCCATGAACAGACGTGCCGACAGAGGAATCGCCGAATGCGGCGAGAGCATGCGAATCGGAATCATGGAATGACCTCTTGATCGGAAGGCGAGGCTTGTTGTTTGGCCGCATCGGCATTGGCAACAGAAGTCGTCGCTACCTGCGTCGGCGGCGTCTTGCCATAAAACGGCACGCGCTTGCGCAGCAGGCGCAACGCTTGCCAATGAATTCGCAACACCACGTTGATGGCATTGAACGGCAGCGCCATCACCGCGCGAAGTACGCTTCGGCCAGTGAACGGCTCGGCCTGCATGCTGAGCGCCGTGCGCAGCAACACCTCGTCGTGATCGAAGTAGTCAATGGCGACCGACAGGTTTTGTTTGTAACGCCGCGCGCGAAATTCGTAGCGGCCTTCGACATCGCAGAACGGCGACACGTGAAAGACCTTCCGGCATTGCAGCACCGTGCCGTTCAGAATCGCGAAGTGGCCGGGCGCACTCAGCAAGTACCCGTGATGCTCACCGAAGGTGTTGCGCACGTCGGCGTACAGCGCCCGCAAGTCGCCATGCCGGTCGTGGCAGTACCAGAAGCTCACCGGATTGAACGCGTAGCCCGCGAGGCGCGGAATCGTTTGCAGCCAGATGCGCCCGTCTGCGGGGATGCCCGCCTCGGCAAGTCGGGCGCGCATCCACGGCTCAAGTGCGCTGCCATCGCGCGGGCCGTAGTCGCGCAACGATATCGACATCGGCCCCCAGCGGTCGACACCGAACCACCAGCACTTCGATTCGTCCAGACGGCCAATGTCGCAAACGATCTGGAACAGCGGATAGTCGAATGCGTGATGGGCCGGGCGCAGGCGTTCGTGCATGACGTTGCCGCGCAGGAGATAGGCGGCAGGGCCGTCGCGCAGGTTGAGGGTTTTCATAGCTTGGCCCACTGCGGTGATACGCCGAAGTCTCTCGCGACGCGCAGCGCAGACTTCAGGCCGTCTTCATGAAAGCCATAGCCCGTCCATGCACCGGTAAACCACGTGCGCCGCTGGCCTTGCAGTTCCGGCAACCGCGCCTGCGCGTCGACCGCGGCAAGATCGAGCAACGGATGTTCATAGGCGTAGCGGCCCAGCGTCGCTTCGGGCCCGGGCTCGTCTACCGGATTGAGCGTGACGATCACCGGCGTGCTGAACGGCAATGCCTGAAGCTGGTTGAGCAGATAGCTCACGCAGACAGGCGATTGCGCGTCGCTCTCCGCCGCGCTGGTTTTGCTCAGGTAATTCCATGCCGACCAGACACGGCGGCGGCGCGGCAGCAAGCGGGCGTCGGTGTGCAACACCGCCGTGTTCGGTTGATAGCGAATGGCACCGAGTGTGCTTCGTTCTTGCGCATCGGCATCGGCCAGCAGTCGCAGCGTGTCGGGGGCGTGCCCCGCCATAACGACGGCGTCGAAATGCTGTGGCGCCTCGCCATCGAACATCAGCGTCACACCGTCGGCGTCGCGCCGGATGCTCTGCACAGGGGTATTCAAACGCACATCGTCGAGGGTGGCCACGATACGTTGGACGTAGTCGCGCGAGCCGCCGGTCACGGTCTTCCACTGCGGACGGTGATTGACTTGCAGCAGTGCGTGATTCAGGCAGAAGCGAAGAAACGTGGCCGCGGGGAAATGCAGAATATCGGCCGCGCGGCTCGACCAAATCGCGGCGGCCATCGGCAACAGATAGTGATGCTGGAACGGCTGACCGTAGCCATTTGCGGCGAGCAGTTCACCGACGGAATGGCGTTCGCGTTCAGCGTTGTGGAGATGACGTTCGGCTGATGCATTGAAACGCAGGATGTCGCGCAACATGCCCAGAAAGCTCGGCGAATAGAGATTGCTACGCTGCGCGAAGACCGTGTTCAGGTTGGTGCCCGCCCATTCGAGCGCGCCGCCGTCTACCGACACCGAGAACGACATATCGCTGGCGATGGCGCTCACACCAAGCTCGTCGAAGAGCGCCAGCAGGTTGGGATAAGTGCGGTCGTTGAACACGAGAAAACCCGTGTCCACAGGTGCGGTGGTGCCGTCGAGTGTGACGTCGACCGTGTGCGAATGCCCCCCCGCGTAATTCGCCGCTTCGAACAGCGTGACGCGGTGTCTGCGCTTGAGCAGGTAAGCGCTCGCGAGTCCCGCAATACCGGCCCCTACGACGGCAATGCGGCGCCCCGGGGGAAGCCAGGCAGGTGTCGGGTGCATGATGGTCTCCGTCGTTACTTCGCGAGGCGGCGCGATGCACCAGCCTTCTCGAACAGGTAGTGACCCACGCCCCATTCGTTACCCTTCGCGTATCCGAACAACTCGGCGACGGCCATGTAAAACATGCGCCACCGTTGCAGCCAGACACGGGCGTCGGGGCCATAGCAGGATTCGAGAATCGGCAGAATCCGGTCACGCACCGCGTCGAGCGACGCGAGCCATTGGTTGGCGGTGCGCTCGTAGTGCTGCCCGTTCAGCCACCATTGATGCGTGACGCGCAAGTCGTTTTGAAAGCGCAGCAGCAGATCCGCCGACGGCATGGTGCCGCCCGTGAAGAAGTGTCGCGACATCCAGTCGGTACCGTCTTTGTTCTCGAAGTGATAGGCGAGGTGGCGGTGCGCGAAGATGTGCACGAACAGCTTGCCGTCGTCGTTGAGCCAGCGGGCGATGCGGGCGAGCAACGCGTCGTAGTTCTTCATGTGCTCGAACATTTCGATAGAGATCACGCGGTCAAAGCCAGCGGGCACGGTGTTGTCGAATTCGAAATCGACAACGTTGCCGGTCACGATGCGCAGGTTCTTCAAGCCGCGTTGGGCCGCGACGGCTTCGATTTGCTGACGCTGTCCTGCCGAGTTGGAAAGTCCGACGATGCGTGCATAGGGGTAGCGCGCGGCAAGCCACAGCGAGAGCGATCCCCAGCCGCAACCGAGATCGAGAATGCGTTGTCCGTCTTCGATGCCGGCGCGCTCGGCGTAGCAAGCCAGCATGGCGTCTTCCGCTTGTGCGAGCGTTTCTTCACCGGTCGGATAAAGACAGCACGAGTACTTCATCGCCGGTCCGAGATGTGCCGCGAAGAACGCGCTCGGGACTTCGTAATGCTGGACATTGGCCGCCGTGGTCTCAATCGCGATGGGGCTGGCGCGGAGCTCGGCAACGAGCGCTTCGAGGGCCTGCGCGCTGCGCTCGGCATCGTCGGCGTGTTCGTCGCGAAGGCGCTGGCGCATCAGGGCGCGCATGGCGGCGCGCAACAGCACGTCGGGTATGAAACCCCGTTCGCACAAACGGATGAGTCCGGACTCGTCGGTCGCAGCAGCGGGCTTCGACGTGTCAGCAGGTGGCTGCGTGAGGATCGCGGTCATGGGAGCGGACTCCGGCGGGCGAGTGGATTGGGCGGCGGTCATGATTGGCGGCCTGATGGGGATGAGGGGGGTGTTGGGGTCGTGTCCGTGCTGGACGGCTTCGAAGACTTCGGCGGCCACGGCACAAGCGCACTGGTGGTGCGCATGTATTCGCCATAGCCCGGCCGTGTTTTCACGAGGCGTGCTTCGAGCATCGGGACGCCTGAAACCTTCAGCAGCAACACCGCGATCAGCAGCGGCGGCAGCAGCGTGAGCCAGCCCCACGGCAAGCCCAGCGACAGCGCGGCATAAGCGCACCAGTGCACGCATTCGAAGAAGTAGTTCGGATGACGCGAATAGCGCCACCAGCCAACCCGGCAGACCTGTCCGCGATTGGCCGGATCGGCCACGAAATGCCGCAGTTGGCGGTCGGCCGATGCCTCACCGATGACGGCAATCAGCCAGATGACGATGGCCGCCGCGAGGGCGATCCATGACGGGGTTTCCGACTGAAACGCCGGGATGAAGAACGCGACCGACAACGCCATCGAGATCACGGCCTGCAACTGGAAGAACCAGAACATGTTGCGGTTCGCCGCGTCGCCCCATTGCTCTCGAAACTGGCGATAGCGGGGGTCTTCCGGTTGGCCGTGGTTTCGCTGCCAAAGGTGGTGGCCGAGGCGCAGCCCCCAAAGGCCGCCCGCGACGAGCACGAACACCCGGCTGACGGTGGCGCCAGTACCAAGGACAGCAGCCAGCACCGCGACCCCGGCCAGCGACGCCGCCCAGACGGGGTCGACCATCCCGGCGTTGTGCGTGCGCAATTGGCGCAGCCACGTCCCCGTGAAGATGGCGATCAGTGCGACGTACGCGAAGGCGGCAGCGAGCAACATGCGAGCTCCGATGGCGGTATTTCCCCTCTATACGAACGGGGGCCGCCAACGGATGCAGATGTCGGGAGAAATTATCGGATGAGACTGTCGATAGAAGAAGGCTAACGACGAGCGCTGGCGGCCTCAGGCGTTCTGGTGGCGGGGTTTCCGGGGAGGGATCGTCATGGCGGCAACGCCCGCGACGACACATCCCAGCCCTAGCCACGCGGACGTCGACAGCGATTCCCCAAGAAACGCGATGCCGATCGCCACGCCAATCGGCACCCGCAAATAGGCCTGCGCCGTGGTGCCGACGGAACCAAGCGTCTGCACGAGCCGGAAGTAGATGACGAATGCGACGGCAGTCGAAAAGATCGACAACGCGAGCAGCGCTATGAGGGACGCCGCAGACGGGTGAAGCGTCCACGGACGGTCGACGACCAGACTCACCGGCACGAGCAAGACCGCACCAACGATGAGTGAGCCCGCCGCCGGTGCCGCCGGAGAAAGCCCTTTGAACGATCGTCCATAGATCGCGGCTGCCGCGTAGCAGACCGTTGCCAGCAGGATCGCCAGTTGCGGGATTAGCTGGTGACCGAGTCCGTCGAACGCACTGACGCCTACGACGAGGCAGATACCGGCGAGGCCCGCGATCACGCCCAAGCCCTTGCGAAGGGTGATGGGTTCATGACGGGTGAACAGCCACGTGCCGAGAAACGCGAGGACCGGGGAAGCGGAGTTGAGGATGGTGGCGAGGCTGGCGTCCACCGAGCGCTCCGCCCATGCGATGAGCGTGAACGGGACGACGCTATTGAGCAGCGCCTGCACGAAGAAGCGCCGCCACACGGCAGGATCGCGCGGCATGGGAACGCGTTGCAAGCGCATCCATAGCAGCAGCGCAGTGCCTGCGATCAGCGTTCGCGCCGCGATGAACGTCACCGGCGGGATGGTGGCGACGCCGATCTTGATGAACGTGTATGACGCGCCCCAAAGCGTGGATAGCGTCAGCAGCAATGCCATGTCGATGGCGGTGTTCGGTGCGCTCGTGGTGGTTTGCAGTGGCTGCAATTCGGGTGCCTCGGCGTTGAGTCGGGATCGGATCGATCTGGTCGATTAGTTCGATGAGTTCGTCGAGGCAATTGTGTGAGCGGCGCGAGGCGGGACGTTTTGGCTTCAGGTGAAGTGTGGGATACACGTCGAGCGCGAAGCCGAAGACCTCCGGTTTTACACCGCCAAGCCCCGGGCTTCATCCAGCAGCCATTTCGCAAACGCCTGCATCGGCGGCTCGCTCAATTCGATCGGTTCCGGCAGCACGAGGCAGAAGGTCTTGGTAATCGCATTCGCGTCGGGCCACGGTGCGACCAGACGACCTTGCTCAAGCTCCGTTTCAACGTAAAGACGCGGCACCAACGCGACACCCAAACCGGCGAGCGCGGCTTCAATCAACATCGAATGAAGATCGAACCTTGCGCCCACCGCCGAGTTGGTCAGCAAGATGCCGGTCGCCTGCGCGTAACTCTGCCACGCGTCGGGGTTCTGACGGCGGTGAAGACGCGGTAGTGCGTCGAGCAACGTGTTCGGCCCGGCTTCCGCAAGAAGCGCCGGGCTGCACACTGGCACCAGCACCTCCTCCAGCAGGGGATGCAGATGCATGCCGGCCCACGCCGGATGGTCAAAATGAATCGCCGCGTCGAAACCGCTTCCCGCGAAGAGGAAGGGCTCCATGCGCTCTGCGATATGCACGGTGACGTTGGGATGCTTGTTCTGGAAATGCTTCAGGCGCGGGATTAACCAACGGGTAGCGAAGGTCGGACTCGCGGCGATATCGATGCTCGCGCCCTCGATGGGTTGGCCCATCAGATACAGGCTGTCGCGTTCCAGTCGATCCAGCGTCTCGCGCACCTGCACCGCGTATCGCGCGCCGTTCGGGGCAAGTCGCACGCGATTTCCAGCACGCTCGAAAAGCGTGACGCCCAGAAACGCCTCCAATCGGGCGATCTGGCGGCTAACAGCGCCTTCGGTCAACGCTAGCTCATCCGCCGCACGGGCGAAGCTGCCGTGTCGGGCCGCGGCCTCAAAGGCTTGGAGCGCGGAATTGCTTGGGATCTTGCGTCGCATGAGGGTCTCGCGGATTGGCCTGTGCGCGATGTCAGCTTGATCAAACATCACTGAAGGCTGACTTTATATCGATGTGAAGGCCGAAAGCATCAGATTAGCATTACGTTAATGCAATGAGCATGCGTTTTCTCACCGGCGAATGCTCATCAGTCACTAAGGACCATCTGATGCTCTATACCGTGGAATGCAGCTTCGCCGACGCCGAAAGCGAAGCCGAATGGAATGACTTCTACAGCCTTGAAAAGCTGCCCGCGCTCATCTCGGTCACGGGCTTTCACACGTCGCAGCGCTTCAAGGCGATCAGCGACGGCTGCCCCGTTTATCTGGCCATCCACACGATTGATGGGCTCGATGTTTTGACGGGCGAGGAGTATCGCCGGAAGGGCGGCGGCAACTTCGCGAAGTGGCAGGAACACATCACGGATTGGCATCGCAATCTGTATGACGGCATTGGTCTTGCCCCGGCGGTGAATGACGACGAGATTCTCGCGCTTTGTGCGACTGGGCCTGAGCCGCTGATTCAAATGGGGCTTAAACCGCTGGCCATGCACGCCGTTGCGCTGGAGATGTTTCCGGTGCGACGTTGGCTTGCGGTGTTGCCTCGGAAGGACGCGCAGCGTGTCGAGTCCATCGCGGAAGGTGTCCATCTTTACTTGCCGATGACGGCGCAACTGACAAGCGCCTCGCCTCGTGTTCTGGCGATTGCGTCGGACGCTGACGCGCCAACGTCCTTAACCCCAAACATTCACCCCCGCGATTAGTCGTTCTGGAGCTGCCCTGTGTCCAACCTTATCTTTCCCAGTCAGCAACTCGGGGAATTCACGATTACCGCCGTCAGCGACGGCTATCTCACCGCCAGCCTCGACTTCCTCGCGAATATCGAGGCCTCGGACGCCGCCAGAATCCAGAGTGATGCCGGACAGAAGGCGCCCGACGCGGTGCATATCAACTGTTACGTGGTGCGCGGCGCGGGCCGCACTATTCTCATCGATGGCGGGGCGGGTGGTATCAAGCAATGGGGCGGCCGATTGAAAACCAACTTGATGCTTGCCGGCATCGAGCCGTCTTCGATCGACACCATTTTGTTGACTCATGCGCATCCGGATCATGTTGGGGGGCTGGTGAATGCCGACGGGGCAACTGCCTTCCCGAACGCAGAGCTTGTGGTGCATCAGCGGGAGATCCAGTTCTGGCAGGACGACGGCAACCTGAGTCGGGCCAGCGAGCGGGCACGCGGTAATTTCCTGATCGCGCGTCAGGTCTTCGACGGCTATCGCGAGAGAGTTCGTACGTTCGATGCCGGCGATGTGCTGCCGGGGATCAGCGCGATGCCGCTACCGGGGCATACGGACGGGCACACCGGTTATCTCATCGAATCCGGTAATCAAGGCGTGCTGGTCTGGGGCGACATCGTTCATTTCCCGCATATCCAGATTCAACGGCCTGACGTGACGATCGCCTTCGATCAGGATGCGACGATGGCAGCCGACACACGATCACGGCTTCTGGATAGGGTCAGTTCGGAGGGCTTGATGATCGCCGGGATGCATCTGGGCGAACTAGGCTTCGCGCGAATCAAGCGAACAGGCGGGGAGTACGGGTTGTTTTACGAGGCGTGAGATTTAAAAAGAAGGGCATTGAGTATCAAGGCCCTTCACTTTTGTTGCAACGGCAGTGGTACTGAAACGCGCTATGCGATTTCGGTAGCCGCGCCAGACGCCGGGGCCTCTGCGCGGTTGCGTGCCCGCGCATCCGGGAACTTCATCTCACGGTACTTCACGAAGCGCGATCCTTTCACCAGCCGGTAGCCCGCCCAAATCACAAGGAACAGCGGAATGCCGATGTACGTCGCGACCACGCCGCCCCAATCGATCTTGTCTTGCAGGAACGCCTGATAGTTCTGGCCCAGCGTGATGATCAGACACAGCACGAACGCGAAGATCGGACCGAACGGGAAAAACGGCGACACGTAGGGCAGATTGGCCAGATCGTGACCCTGCTTGATATAACCGCGACGGAACCGATAGTGACTGATCGCGATGCCCAGCCACGCGATGAAGCCCGTCATGCCCGAGGTGTTGAGCAGCCAGATATAAACAGCGTTGGGACTGAACACGAAGGTAAAGAAGCACAAGGCCGCGACAGTGGCCGTCGCCAGCAGCGCCCACATCGGCACGCCGTTGCTTGAGATGCGGCCGAAAATGCGCGGGGCCTTGCCATCGCGCGCGAGGCTGAAGAGCATGCGCGTCGCCGCGTACATGCCCGAGTTGCCCGCCGACAGGATCGACGTCAGCACCACCGCGTTCATGACCGACGCTGCGCCCAGCAGCCCGGCACGCTCGAAGATCAGGGCGAACGGGCTGACGCTGATGTCGCTCACGTCGTTACGCAGCAGATGCGGATCGGTGTACGGGATGAGCAGGCCGATCACCAGAATTGCCGCCACGTAGAAGAGCAGAATGCGCCAGAACACCTGACGCACAGCGCGCGGCAAATTGCGTGCGGGGTCTTTGGATTCACCGGCGGCGATGCCGATGAGTTCGGTGCCCTGAAACGAGAAACCGACGACCATCGCCACGCCGATCAGCGCGGCGAAACCACCCGCGAAGGGGGCATCGCCCACGGTCCAGTTAGCGAGGCCACCGGTCTCGCCGCCACGAATGATGCCGAGCAGCATCATGACGCCCATCGCCACGAAGGCCAGCACGGCGACGACCTTGATCAGCGCGAACCAGAATTCGGCTTCACCGAAGCCGCGCGCCGAGAGCGCGTTGAGACCGAAGGTGATGGCGAGGAACAACGCGCTCCAGTAGACGCCCGGTATGTCGGGGAACCAGTACGCCATGACCAGTTGCGCGGCGACCAGATCCACCGCGACGGTGACGGCCCAGTTGTACCAATAATTCCAGCCCAGCGCGAAGCCGAAGCCTTCTTCGACATAGCGCGCGCCGTACGTCGAGAACGAGCCGGACACCGGCATGGCAGCGGCCAATTCGCCCAGACTGGTCATCAGGAAATAGACCATGATGCCGATCAGCACATAACCTAGCAGTGCGCCACCGGGGCCCGCCTGCGCGATGGTGGCGCCGGAGGCCACGAACAAGCCTGTCCCGATCGACCCACCCACCGCGATCATCGTCAGGTGGCGCGCCGACAGCGTCCGTCGCAGTTCGCCCGGGGCAGAAGCCCCCGCCTTGCCGCCCTCGCGGTGCGGCTCGTGTTCCGATGGTGCCAACGTCTTGTTCCTTTGGTGATTGATGTGATCTGATCGATTTGACGTGATCGATGTGCAGCGATCAACGCGAAACGATCATTGCGTCCAGATACAGAAAAGGCCTTGAATGATCAAGGCCTTTTCAATTTCCGTCCCGCTTATGTCTTACCGGTTCGATACCAAAGCAGGCCAATTGCACCTGCATTGTCGTTACGTCGAACCGTCGTGAAACGGTGGCGCCAGTTGCACACACTCTGGCGCCTTGGGGATGCGTAGGGCGCCAAAGACGACGCGACTACGAGTTTAATAAAAACAATGAGTTATTACCGTAAGCGCCAATAGGTGGGCCGACAGCAGACCCAAAATTTTTGCGACTGGCCTACCGGACCGCCACAGTAGTCGCACATCCGCCTGAAGCGGATGTTGACGCTGCGACTCGTTCGACGCCTCGTTGCGGCGCGACTCCGCGGGTCTCACTTCCACCCTTCATCGCCGCTTAGGTCGTGTGTTGGGAGACGGGCGATTACGATGTGTTGAAATCAAAGGGAACGCTCGGGTCACGCAGAACGAAAATCTCACGGACGGACGAAGTGAAGCTGTCTCCAATGCTACAGCCCCAGCCGCTTGAGACGCTCGATACCGTCGGGCAGATACTTCGACAAAGGCTTTTGCGCCAAATACAGAACGGCTGTCGCGTTCATTTCAGCGGCGGCGAGTTTGCGCGCCCTTTGAAAATCATCACCGGCGTCGCCCCGACCGAAATACATCAAGGCCATGATGTAGGCCAGTTCGGGCTTGGTAAGCCTTTCGAGAACAGCGATGGTGGGATTGGGGCTACTGCGAAGGACGGAGGCAACGGCCTTCGCGCCCGAGGAGTCGTTGCCTCCAAACGTGATGACTTCGGGATACTCGTCGTCTTCACGATGGCGATGTTCGGCGTCGAGCCGCACTAGATTTTCAATAGTTTTGCGAAGCTTATTGTCCAAAACGGGTCCTTTTTATGAGACGGTGGACGCCGTTCTGAAGCCGGCCCCACCGGATGGCGGAAACTGCATGCTGGTAGTAACGATGTGACGAAAATTCGCCCCCTGCCGACTCGCCGGTTTGTCTTTGAGCCGCAGTGCGCGGGTTTAGGATTTTACGCGACTTCCCGCCTTTGTGCTATCAGAAGCGGCCTGTCGAGCGCTTAGTGCAGACTCGGATTGGGCTCTAGGACGTTGCCCGCTTTAGGCGATAACTGGCATCGTCCATTAGATAATCGCCGAAAAAGAAAAAAGCCTTGAATATCAAGGCCTATTCTCCTTCGCACGCCGCCAAAGGGTTACTGCTTTGGCACGGCGGTATGTCAGTCGCGTCAACTTCGTCGCACAGTCGCAGAACTGTGGCGCCAAAGCTGACGCACACTCACCTCTCGACGGGACTACTGCCCCCCGTGATTTGGTTCCTCGCTAGCCGCCCACAATTCGATCGTCAATTGCGAGGCATGCTTCAGAAATGAGCATTGCTCGGATTATGGGCAACGTATCCTCCTTGGGCAGCTTCATGTGCTTGACCTCAAACGGCGTGATGAGCTCAACCCCGTCAAGCGGGGTAATCACTATCGTGATTCTCCACATCGAAGGGTCTTCGTCGATTGAAATTTCCATTTCGCAGCCACGGTAAACTCTGCTGATTGCAGGCATGGCGCAGCTCCTCGACACAAAGTTTGAAACAGCGAAGTAGTTCGCGGCTCGAGGCCTAGTCTCTGGTGCCATCCGCGACGGGGCACACGGAGCAAATCATGAGAGCAAGCCGACGCTGCGTTTACTGTGGCGCAGATTTCACCCCGCGCCCAAACATACCCGATCAACGCTACTGCTCCTCCGCGGTCTGCCAACGGCAACGGCGTTACGAGTGGCACAAGCGGAAGTTGCACACCGATTCTGACTATCTGGTCAACCAGCAGCGCGCCCAGTCAGACTGGCAGGCCCGACACCCCGATTATTGGCGAAATTATCGTCGATCGCATCCCGAATATTGCCAACGTAACAGGGAGCTTCAACGGATACGGAACTCAGAACATCACACATCCGCGATTGCAAAAATGGACGCGTCACCCGTCTCTGTCGAACTACTGGAGGGCCTGTACCTGATTAAATTCGTTGGCGCTTATGACTTTGCAAATATGGACGAATACCTTGTACAGATAACCGCCGTTCGAGCCTTGCGAGGGATCACGTCAGGCTTGCAAAGAGATGACCAGTAAATTTTCGCGGTGTGTCTGCTAATGTGATTTCATAGCCGCTCGCCGTCGATCCCGCTATACGCAGGAACTGCGAGCAATCGTTGCATGGTTATGGTGTTGGAACCAAGTCATGTCGTCCGATCGAAAAACTCCATCAGCGCCAACACCGGGAGAACGTCTGCACGCGGCGGAGTACGTGCGCATGTCCACCGAGCATCAGCAATACTCGACAGAAAATCAGCGTGAGCGAATCCGAGAATACGCAACGCAACGTGGGCTCACGATCGTCCGGACCTACGCTGACGAGGGCAAGAGCGGCTTGAAGATTGACGGTAGGCAAGCGCTGCAGGAGCTCATCAGCGACGTCGAAAACGAGAGGGCGGATTTCGACACTATTCTCGTCTACGACGTTAGTCGATGGGGACGATTTCAAGATTCAGACGAAAGTGCGTATTACGAGTACTTGTGCCGCCGCGCTGGCATACAAGTGTTGTACTGTGCAGAGCAATTCGAGAACGATGGATCTCCCGTCTCCACTATCGTAAAGGGCGTTAAGCGGGCGATGGCAGGTGAATATAGTCGAGAGTTATCAGCGAAAGTTTTCGCTGGACAGTGTCGACTAATCGAGCTGGGGTACCGGCAAGGTGGTCCCGCAGGTTTCGGTTTACGACGCGTTTTGATCGATCAGCATGGGGTGATCAAAGCCCATCTGGAACGCGGAGAACATAAGTGTTGATGTGCACCAAGAACTGACCCTTTGAGGGGTGTAGTTTTCATCGAAAATTGACCCACGTGATTCAATGTCCTGCTCAACCTTTGAGCAGGAGATACCAAGGTGATCACGGTGGGCATGCTAGCCAAGATCAGGCGGATGTATTTCCGCGAGAAGGTACCGCTGCGAGAGATTGCGCGACGCACGGGCCTGTCCCGAAACACGATTCGCAGCTGGCTGCGCCAGACCGATGCGGTCGAACCCCATTACCCCAAGCGAATCAGCCCCAGCGTCATCGATGAGTGGGCGGAGCAATTGAGCTGCTGGTTACGCACCGACAGCCATCGGCCAAAGCGTGATCGCCGTACCGCTCGCTTCATGTTTGAGGCAATCCATGCACAGGGCTACGCCGGCAGCTACGCACGAGTGAGCGCCTTCGTGCGGCACTGGCACGAGACGCAATCCCAGGCACCACGCACCAAAGCTTACGTGCCGTTGGCTTTCGATCCGGGTGAGGCGTTCCAGTTTGATTGGAGCTGCGAGTATGCCTTCGTGGGAGGCTTGCGCCGGCGGCTCGAGGTCGCCCACGTCAAACTCAACGCCAGTCGCGCATTCTGGTTGGTTGCCTATCCCACGCAGAGCCATGAGATGCTATTCGACGCACATGCTCGAGCTTTTGCAGCATTTGGTGGCGTGCCTCGGCGAGGGATTTACGACAACATGAAGACTGCGGTCGACAAGGTCGGCCGAGGCAAAGAGCGAGCGATCAACGCCCGCTTCGAGGCGATGTGTGGCCACTACCTCTTTGAGCCCGAATTCTGCAATCGCGCTGCCGGTTGGGAGAAAGGTATCGTCGAGAAGAACGTGCAAGATCGGCGACGACAGATTTGGCATGAAGCGGCCGAGCATCGATGGGAAACACTTGCGACGCTCAACGAGTGGGTTGCCGACCAATGCCTATGCGCGTGGCAAGGCAAACACCCGCAGTGGCCTGAGCTCACCATTGCTGACGCGTTGCAAGATGAGCGCACGAAGTTGATGCCCAACCCTAAGCCATTTGATGGATATGTTGAGCAGACGCTACGCGTCTCCTCAACGAGCCTGATTCACTTCCAACGCAATCGCTACAGCGTGCCATCGAATCTGACCAATCAGGTCGTTAGCGTGCGCTGCTACCCGACATATCTGAGCATCGTTTCCGAAGGGCAAGAAGTCGCCCGACATGAGCGTAGCTTTGATCGATACCTCACTTTTTACGATTGGCGCCACTACATCGACTTGGTGGAGCGAAAACCCGGTGCACTGCGCAACGGAGCACCGTTTGCGACGATGCCGGTGCCGCTGCAGCGCTTACAGCATTACTTGCTCAAGCATCCCGGTGGCGACCGGGTTATGACGCAAGTACTAGCGGCAGTACGTGACCACGGTTTAGACGCTGTGCTGACTGCCGTAAAAATGTCATTGGAGTCAGGTCGGCCGAGTGCCGAGCATGTCATCAATGTGCTGGGCCGGCTCAAAACGCCAGTCGGGCCGTTACTGCCCGCACCAACCAAACTGCACCTGACCGAAGAGCCCTCAGCGGATGTCGATCGCTATGAGAGCCTAAGGCCCAATGCCCCGGAGAATCGCCATGTCTAATGACATTACAGCTCAGCTCAAGGGTTTGAAGTTGCACGGCATGGCAAGCAGTTGGCCGGAGCTGCTCGCACAATCCAGGCACACGGAGTTTGATCCGGAGCGTTTCATGAAGCAACTGCTGATGGCTGAGACGGCAGAGCGCCAAGTCCGATCTATTGCCTATCAAATGACTGCGGCTCGTTTCCCGGCACATCGCGATCTCACCGGATTCGATTTCGACCAAGCGCACGTAGATGAAATGCTGGTGCGAGAACTACATGACCTGGCGTTTCTCTCCAGCGCACACAACGTGGTGTTTATCGGCGGGCCCGGTACCGGCAAGACGCATTTGGCGACTGCGATAGGCATCCAAGCGGTGCAGCGCCAAGGCAAGCGAGTTAGGTACTTTTCGACAGTGGAACTGACGAACGCGCTGGAGCAAGAGAAGGCTATCGGCAAGCAAGGCCAAATAGCGCACAAGCTGATGTACGTGGATATGGTGATCCTCGATGAGCTGGGCTACCTGCCATTCAGCCAGACGGGCGGTGCACTGCTATTTCATCTGCTCTCGAAGCTGTACGAGCACACCAGCGTGGCGATAACGACGAATCTGAGCTTTAGCGAATGGGCCAGCGTATTCGGGGACGCAAAGATGACAACTGCGCTGCTCGACCGGGTGACGCATCACTGCCACATCGTAGAAACGGGCAACGATTCCTGGCGTTTCAAGACCAGTTCGGCCAAGTCTCGGGTATCGCGGAAAAAGGCCCCCAAGGGCACGGAAAATGACGACTTATCCACACAGAAGTAGATGTACTAGGCTGATTGGGGGTGGGTTAAATTTCGATGAAAATCCCGGGTCAAGATTTGGTGAAAATCAACACCACTTCGGCAACGAGCAGCATCATCTCTTCGACCAGGCTTTCAAACTGCAGAGGCTTTGGGGCCTTTCTGCTGGGGAATCGCCCTCGAACGCCTCGGCCCGAGACTGTAACGATCCGGCGCGGGCGGCGTGTTAAAGGAGGGGAAATAGCGGTCTTCGATTTTCTAGGCACGAGCTCTCTCCGTCGCGTCTCGATATGACGCTCACGTGGTTGGTTTGCACCTCGGTTCCGACAATTACCGCGCGGGAGCGTATGGAATTGCGGACGAACGCGGTCAAGGATTCGATCGGAATTGATCAAATCCCTCCAGGTGCAAACTGAAGAGGAAAAGAAGGGCTTGACGCTAGGGTCGAAGAGGCGGAGACTTGGCTTTGTCTAGGAGCTGAGTCTTCGTCGATTCGGACCCGAAAAGCGCTTCAAGCCTTCCGGTTTGTGGCGCTTTTTCGTTACATAGGACCTCCTATCGTGGATTCTTGGGTATCCACCGCTTCCGACGTCCGGCTGCGCGCAAGCGCAGCGTGGATCGCGGCAAATGCACTCATATCGTCGTCGGAAAGTTTGATGTCCATCGCCAGTGCTCGAAGAACCTCGTGCTTGTGCACCGAGATTTCGGCTGGCAGTCGAAAGATGCGCTGAGATCTGCGAGCGGCGGCAGCTAGATCACGCTTGAGGTCATCATTAAGCTCAAGCGCTGCTGCTACCAACTCCAGGAATTGCTCGCCATCCGGAGTGCGTTTACCGGTTTCGACGGCGCTTACATATGTGTCGTCCACGCCGACACGCGCAGCCAACGCCGTCTGCGTTAGGCCTAATTTCTTCCTTCTAGCTCGAATGAAATCGCCGAGCGCGCTCATAACACTCGTCTCGCATTTGTTGATGATCAATGTTACGGAGCGTACCTAGAATATTCGTCCTTTGCAAAATCAAAATTCGCTTATCCGAATAGTGATATTTTTGTAAAAAATCACTATTTTTCTTTGATTGTTCGCGATTGAAAAAAAATCATTTATTTGGATCATCTGCACGGAGATCGACCACTCAAGTAATCAACGGCTACCCTTTTCAGTCTCTGTTTTCCATAACGCGTCGGGGGACCCTCAACTCACAGGCGACGGAGATGCACTAACACCGACCACGGGGCAAATGTGTGGACTATAATCCACACATTTGCTCACCCAATGAGGATTGAATGGCACATCGTTGCTACGAAAAGCTGCGGCAAGATCTCGCGTCAAACCTCAAGAACCTACGCAAGAGAGCCGGCTTGTCACAAGAACAGCTGAGCGTACGTGCACACGTAGACCGGAGTTACGTAAGCCAACTTGAGCGAGAGATCGGAAATCCATCGTTGCAGGTACTTGCCACTTTGGCCTCCACGCTCGGTTCCGATGTCGTGGATCTGCTGACTGGGCAGTCTGACTAAGCATCCCCGCCTCGAGAAACGCCCTGTAGCAGATCGCCTTCCGCGCTGCACATGGACTTCACCAGGCTCAAAACTGCGATGAAGAATGAGCGTGACCTGTCAATCAGGCCCACAAATTTTTTCTCGCAACCCGAAGGTTTATTATTAATTAACCATGTCGATTCGAAGTGTTATTAAATCAATCCAAGATATCATGTGGAAAGACCCGGGCATCGACGGAGATGCTCAACGTCTGTCACAGCTGTGCTGGATGTTCTTTCTGAAAATTATCGACGACCAAGAACAACAATTAAAAAATGAGAATTCGCATTACAGATCAACCATTCCAACGAAGTTTCGATGGAAAAATTGGGCAAAGAGCGAATCTTTAAATGATGAATCTGATTTAATCAGCTTCGTCAACGGAGAACTTTTTCCCGCACTAAAATCGTTGCCACGCAACAAAAAGCAAGCCCGAGTGGTGAATGCCGTTTTTGAAGATGCATTCAACTACATGAAGTCCGGAAAACTGATGCGGCAGGTTATTAAAAAAATCAACGAAGTTGATTTCAACGACATAGCCGAACGAAAACACTTTGGTGACATATACGAACAACTTCTTAACGACCTCCAAGCCGCGGGGCACGCAGGCGAGTTTTATACTCCACGCGCCATAACTGCGTTTATGGTGGGGAGAATAAATCCGCAACTAGGCGAGACCATTTTGGATCCGTCGTGCGGGACTGGTGGATTTCTTACATGCTCGATTCGGCACATGAGGCGCTTTGTCAAAACGCCAGATGATGAACGAACCCTCCAGGCAGGGTTACGCGCAGTGGAACTAAAGCAACTCCCTCACATGCTCTGCGTCACGAATATGCTACTCCATGGCGTTGAGGATCCAGGATTTGTAATTCATGGTAACGCGCTCGCCAGGCCGTATGAATCCTATACAAGAAGAGATGAAGTAGATGTCATCCTCTCTAATCCTCCCTTTGGGGGGCAAATCGAAGAAGGAATAGAGCAAAACTTCCCTATAGAATTTCGAACAAAAGAATCTGCCGATCTCTTTTTGGCTCTTTACATGCGGCTTCTGAAACCTGGAGGCCGGGCTGCAGTCGTTCTACCAGACGGGTTGCTTTTTGGAGACGGGATCAAACGCCGTCTTAAGAAGGCACTCCTAGAGCAATGCGACTTACACACGATCGTGCGGTTGCCTGACAGCGTTTTTAAGCCTTACGCCAGCGTTGGGACGAACTTGCTCTTTTTTGACAAAGGCAAACCAACCCGCGAGATTTGGTTCTACGAGCTTCGCATTCCGGACGGACAGAAAGCCTACTCAATGTCCAAACCAATTAAAGAAGATCACTTGAACGATTGCGTTCGATGGTGGGGCGGACCGGATCGGAGAAATCGCGCGGAAAGCGACGTGGCCTGGAGAATTGGCCTAGCGGAGATCGAGACTCGAAATTACAATATTGCAATTAGGAATCCATATAACAGCGTCGACAAGCTCGACGAACCAGCAGACCTCCTCGCAAGGCTAGAAGAAGGCGAGAAAATTACCACTGAGCTTCGTGATCGGCTGAAACACGCGCTCATGCAGATACTCCTACAATGAAGAAAAACATGCCAGTTGCTAGTCTCGATCGTATTTTGGAGGCGACGGGCGGTATTTCTAGATTTCGCCAATTCGTCCTCGACGCGGCAACAAGCGGAAGGCTCGCTGTGCCGTCTGATGGTGAGGTCAGTTCGCTCAACCAACTCTCCGGTTTGACCTCCTCGATCGGAAAGCTCGCACAGCGAAACTCGTTACGGAAGCTCGACATCCATTATCCCGGAGAGCTTCCTGACGGATGGCGACAAGTTCAGCTCACAGATCTGGGGCGCATTTTTGGTGGGAATAGCGTCAGCGATAGCGAGCGAGAGACCCTGGCGAGAGTGAAGGAAGGATATCCGTTTATCGCTACGAAAGATGTCGGACGTGGCGACACTCCTCTCAACTACGAAAATGGACTCAAGGTCCCGTTTGACAACACGTCTTATAAGGTTGCTGCGGCGGGTGCAGTCTTCATTTGTGCAGAGGGAGGAAGTGCAGGGAAGAAGTGTGGCATAACAGATCGTAGCGTCTGTTTTGGTAACAAGTTATATGCGATCGAAGTAACAGACGACATCAATCCGCAATACTTGTTGCTCGTATACCAGTCGTCCACTTTCTACGAATCTTTTCTCAACGAGATGACGGGAATGATCGGGGGCGTGTCTCTGCGGAAATTCCTACAACTCCCTATCCTTGTCCCGTCGAAATCGGTACAGGACAGTATCGTCCACCTTGTTAAGCATCTGATGCAACTCATCGATGATTTCGAGAGGGCAAAGCTCGATAGAGAAAAGGCAAGGGACGAGCTAATCTCTGCGAGCCTCGGGCGATTATTGACGGATAGTTCGTCTTACACAGGCAAGTCGAACCCCGAAAATGCAGAGGTAATGCGATCGCACATTCTTAATATTACGGGAAGACTCAGCACTGAAACACATATTGGCCATGTAAGACAGTTGATCTCGAGTTTAGCGATACGAGGGCAGCTTACGTCTCAAAACACCGAGGACGAGAGCATTTCATCGCTTGTTGATTCACTTCAAACAGAAAGGGATCAGCTTCTAGAGCATGGCACACTCAAGCGCGGTAGAGCGTTGCCACCTGTCGCTCTGGATGAGGTGTTCCAAATCCCACCAAGTTGGCGATGGGTGCGTCTCCAGGATCTTTTGATCTTCGGCCCCCAGAACGGACTTTCGCCCCAGCAGACTACTCGTGTCGATGCTCCCCGTGCCGTGACGCTAACTGCTACGACGTCGGGCTCGTTCGATGCACGGCATTTCAAGAAAGTCGATGCCGATATCCCTGATGACTCTGAGCTGTGGCTTCGTTTTGGAGACCTGCTATTTCAGCGAGGGAATTCGCGCGAACACGTGGGGATTTCTGCTGTTTACAAAGAGGGGCCAAATGAATTTATCTATCCTGATCTAATGATAAAAGTTCGAGTTTCCGATCAGATAAATGTGGACTACATTCATCTGTTTGCGAACTCTCCATTTGGGCGAGAATACTTCACATCTAGGGCAACCGGTGCTCAGACTACAATGCCCAAGATCAATCAGGTTACGCTGCTATCATTTCCGATTGCGCTGCCGCCGAAAGCCGAACAAAGTCGCATTGTATCGACTGCCACTTCCTTAAACGCTATATGCGATAAGCTGGAGACCGAGTTCAAGTCTCGAGAACTTGAAACGGAGATGTATCTATCAGCAGTATTTGGGGTCTCTGTCGGGAAACGTGAGGGGAAGACTCAGCCCGCCATCCCTCCTGCACCACGAGATGTAATGGCCAGCAAAATGAAAAACAAAGATCCGAATGAGATCCCCTCCCTGCCAGACCATCGTGTCTCGAAAGTGAGCTCCATAGGTACGGTGGACGCATTGGTCGAGTGCCTGAGAACGTTCGGTCCATCGGCTTCTCCACGAGATCTTCATGGCGCGAGCGGACTAGGTACTTCGAATGACGACATTGAGGTTTTTTTTGATCTCCTTCGCGAGGCGAAATCATCCAATCGCCTGTCTGTACCCTTTGGAGATGGCCTGATCCGGGATATTTCTGATGAGAATTGAGTCACTCAAAATATTGAGCCCCTGGAAAAATCTTGAGGGATTCGAAATCGATTTTCATCTAGAGAAGGATGTAACGGTTCTTCTCGGTCGCAATGGTGCAGCCAAGAGCAATTTGCTCGAGGCAATAATCACTATTTTCACGCGCATCGATCTCGCCGAGGTGGCGGAGTTCTCATTCGACATTCGCTACGAGATCAACGGTCAAAAGGTTCAAGTCACAGCTGATGCTGGACGACAGCCGTTAGCGAAGTTAAACACCGATTCCATTCCGTTGACTCAGCTTCGATCGAAATGGAGCCCCAAATATGTCGTCGGATATTATTCCGGTGTAAGCGATCGATTTGAAAAACTTTTTCAGCGTCATGATCGTCGCGCATTAGATGAAACACTAGTTGATACTACCCAAAAAAATAGCGAAAAACCATCTACGTTAGCTCTTCGTCAGTTTATCTACGCGCGACCAGTCCACGGACTATTCTCTCTCCTTGCGTTCTATTTCTCGGACGACGCTCACGTCATGGAATTTATGCGAAGTGTACTGCGCATAGATAGCTTTGACTCGGCCCTCTTGGTGGTCAAGAAGCCGGAATGGGCTAGTCCGAAGGCCAAAGCTGAGAATTTCTGGGATGCAAAAGGCCCTGTTCGAGATCTATTGGAGAGATTTCGTCAATATTCTCTGGCACCGTTTTTCAATACTTTCAGTCGCCCTGAAGGGTTTCGGAAGAGAAGCCGGCAGCATGAACTTATGTATCTCTTTCTGCCCGATGTTGATGCTCTACACAAGTTAGCTAGCGAATATGGTGGAGATCAACGCGCGCTTTTTCAAGCACTCGACACAATGAGACTAAGCGACCTGGTAGATGATTTCCGAGTGCGTGTACGCATACAAGGGGCTACCACAGCGATTCACACTAGACAATTGAGCGAAGGGGAGCAACAACTTTTAACTGTATTGGGGTTGATGCGGTTTACTCGAAATGACGCGTCGTTATATTTGCTCGACGAGCCGGACACTCATTTGAATCCCGCATGGGGAATGGACTATTTGGAGGATCTACGGAATATTGGCGGACTCCATAGAAATAGTCACACGCTGATTGCCAGCCATCAGCCGCTGTTGGTCGCTGGCCTTCTAAAAGACGAAATACGAGTTCTTCGACGGGGAGTTGATGGCAGAGTTGACGTCGTGACGCCAACGGAAAGCCCACGTGGCACCGGGGTTGCTGGCGTTCTGACCAGCCCATTGTACGGACTCGAAAGCCAGTTAGACCGCTTCAGCCTATCAGTCTTGAAGCGAATATATGAGGTGTCGCTTGAAAGTAAAAGTGATCGCAGAGCCCGCTATCTTAGGCGACTGCGGCGCCTAGTGCCCTCACTCGAAATTGCCGAATCGTCGCCCGACCCTTTTCGAAATATTGCCCGTCAAGCGTATCAACTCTCACTTGATCGGGCGCTGCATACAAGTGATTTGGCAGGAAACAGAGTGGAACTGGTTGAACGACTCGCCAGTAATCTCTTCGAGGGCGCGGCTAAGGAGGAAGAATGATATTCATTAACCCTAAGAAAATCGTCCCCCCGCAGCATTGGAGAAACGATGCCGCGGAGCTCTCGGCAGAGTTGTTGAAGCAGAATCCCAATGACAGGATCGAGTTCATTAATTCAAAGAGGGACCGCACATGGGGTCACCCTGAATTGCTCGAGACTCTCAGAGCGGTGGTGGGAAATAAGTGTTGGTATTCGGAAGTACCACTAGAGGGCGCGGATCCTAATGTCGACCATTTCCGGCCCAAAGGCAGCGTTCGAGAGGTTGACAACGAACTCCGACCGACTAAAACGACTTGGTCAGGCTACTGGTGGTGGGCCTTTGAGTTGCGGAATTTTCGATTGAGCTCTGAACATGCAAATCAGCGGCGTGTGGACAGCGAAACCAACGGAGGAAAGTGGGACTATTTTCCGATTGTGGGCGAGCGAGCCGCTGAGCGACTCGACTATGACCTCGTCGAAGAGGACATACTGGCCCTCGATCCATGCTCGGCCAGCGATGTAAGTTTGCTTTGGTTCGACCCAGTGGGAGCGCCATCATGCTCAACTTGGAAAAGGCGCTCAACGGACATCGATGAGCGGCGGGTCAAAGCTACTATTTGGCTATATCACCTTGACAAATATGAGCTGAAACGAAAGCGTGCTGAGCACATCACCGACATTCAAACCGATCTGAGAAATGCAAACACAGCATATAAATTGTGGAAAAACCACGATGGGGGCATTCGTGCCAGAAACACTTTCGACCGTCACGTTAACGATATTAAGAAGAAGCTTGAAGATCGGGCCGAGTTTGCATCCGCAAAGCGGTGTGCTGTTCGGGCGGCAATTGCCGACTATGAGTGGATTGAGGCAGAGCAAATAATTTAATGTGCCGAGCTGCTTCCGAGACACCAATACCGAAATCTCGCCCAAACAAGTCGATCCCGAAATGTACATGGGAAGCAATATCGAGACATATTTAAGCGTCTATGGACGACGGCAGAGGACTCGATTCATTGCTTCTACCAGACGTGAGGAGTTCTAGGATGTTCCTCCCGAAACGTCACTTCACACGTACCCGGCGATCGAGCTTGCAGATTATCCACGCCTCATCGCATTCGAAGGCCTTTAGCTTTTCTCGGGATTTTCGGCGCGGGTAGTCCCAATCAAGCTCGTATGCAATGGTTCGCCCATCGCGGGTGGCGACGAGGTCAATCCGTCCATTTCTATAGCTAGGCGACCGTTCGTCGTCCATATAGTGGTGGACATACTCTACGAAGACTTCCCACTCGACGCTCCACCCCGCCTTTTCAAGCGCGGCGGCGAAGCGAGCCTGAATCTCTCTTGCTGTACCCATGCGCTAGATAACGACGCTTGCTCAAAACAATCGTAGCGTTCACCACAGCGGTGATCCGCTTCGGCTCAGGTCGGCCAGTCGCGCAAACTAAGTCGTCTAGTCGCACAATTGTGGCGCCAGTCGCACTTACTCTGGCGCCCTACGGGATGCGACGCCTCAAACGTCGATATTGCCCGCGCGCAGTGCGTTCGATTCGATGAACGCGCGACGCGGTTCGACGTCGTCGCCCATCAGCGTCGTGAAGATGCCGTCGGCGGCAATCGCGTCTTCGATCTGCACGCGCAGCAGGCGGCGCACGGTCGGGTCCATCGTGGTTTCCCACAGCTGTCCCGCGTTCATTTCGCCCAGACCCTTGTAGCGCTGCTTCGACACGTTGCGCTCGGCATCGGCCATCAGCCACTTCATCGCGGCCTTGAAGTTCGCCACCGACTGCGAACGCTCGCCACGACGAATCGTCGCGCCTTCGCCGATCAGGCCCTTGAACGTCTCGGCCGTCTTCTGCAACTGCGCAAAGTCCGCCGATTGCAGGAAGTACGGATCGATCACGCTCACCTTCACGTTGCCATGGTGACGACGCATCACGCGCAGCGAAATCACCGGCTCCGCATTCTCGACGTCTTCCGTCACCGCCTTGATCGTGATCTCCGGTGCCAGCGGGTCGTCGCTCAACGCAGCCTCCAACGCCAGCGCCGACTTCGCTGCGGCTTCCTCAGTGTCCAGACTGATCTCGACACCTTCGGTCACTGCGGTCAGCACCGACGCTTCGTACAGGCGGCTCAAACGTTCGATCACGCTATCGGCCAACTGGTAGCTGCGCGTCAGCTCGCCCAGCGCATCGCCCGAAATCGGCGTCGCGCCCGTCGACGGCGTCAGCTCGGCATTGTTCATCGCCAGCTTCAGCATGTACGCGGCCAGCTCGGACTCGTCCTTGATGTAACGCTCGTCCTTGTTGTGCTTGACCTTGTACAGCGGCGGTTGCGCGATGTAGATGTAACCACGCTCGATCAGCTCCGGCACCTGACGATAGAAGAACGTCAGCAGCAGCGTACGGATGTGCGCGCCGTCCACGTCAGCATCGGTCATGATGATGATGCGGTGATAACGCAGCTTGTCGATGTTGTAGTCGTCCTTGCCGATACCGCACCCCAGCGCAGTAATCAGCGTGACGATCTGCTCGCTCGAAATCAGTTTGTCGAAGCGCGCCTTCTCAACGTTCAGCACCTTGCCGCGCAGCGGCAAAATGGCCTGGAACTTACGGTCACGACCCTGCTTGGCCGAACCGCCTGCCGAGTCGCCCTCGACCACGTAGATTTCGCACAGCGCCGGATCCTTCTCCTGGCAATCCGCCAGCTTGCCCGGCAAGCCAACGCCGTCGAGCACGCCCTTACGGCGCGTCATTTCACGTGCCTTGCGTGCCGCGTCGCGCGCACGCGCCGCTTCGACGATCTTGCCGCAAATGATCTTCGCGTCGTTCGGGGTCTCGAGCAGGAACTCTTCAAGCGCCTTCGCCACGTACTCTTCCACCGGCGCACGCACTTCGGACGACACCAGCTTGTCCTTCGTCTGCGACGAGAACTTCGGCTCCGGCACCTTCACCGACAACACGCAGGTCAGACCTTCGCGCATGTCGTCGCCCGTCGTCTCGACCTTGGCCTTCTTGGCCATCTCGTGCTCGTCGATGTACTTGTTGATCACGCGCGTCATCGCCGCGCGCAGACCGGTCAAGTGGCTGCCACCGTCGCGCTGCGGAATGTTGTTCGTGAAGCACAGCACCGACTCGTTGTAGCTATCGTTCCACTGCATCGCCACTTCCACGCCGATACCGTCGCGTTCGCCGATCACATGGAAGATGGTCGGGTGCAGCACCGACTTCGAGCGGTTGATGTACTCGACAAAGCCCTTCACGCCACCCGCGAAAGCAAAGTCTTCTTCCTTGCCCGTGCGCAGATCCGACAGGCGGATACGCACACCGTTGTTCAGGAAGGACAGCTCGCGCATACGCTTGGCGAGAATGTCGTAGTGGAATTCAACCTTGCCGAAAATCTCCTGGTCCGCCAGGAAGTGCACTTCGGTACCGCGCTTGTCGGTATCGCCCAGCACCTTCAGTGGCGAGGTCTCGACGCCATCGATGACTTCCAGCTCGCGGTTCTGCGGCACGCCACGGTGGAATTCCATAAAGGACTTCTTGCCGTCGCGGCGCACCGTGAGCTTCAGGTACGTCGACAGTGCGTTCACGCACGACACGCCCACGCCGTGCAGACCACCCGACACCTTGTAGCTGTTCTGGTCGAACTTGCCGCCCGCGTGCAACTCGGTCATCACGATTTCCGCTGCGCTACGCTTCGGCTCGTGCTTGTCGTCGAACTTGATGCCCGTGGGAATACCGCGGCCGTTGTCGGTCACGGAGATGGAGTTGTCCGCGTGAATGATCACGTGGATGTCGTCGCAATAACCCGCCAGCGCCTCGTCGATCGAGTTGTCCAGCACCTCGAACACCAGGTGATGCAGGCCCGTACCGTCCGACGTGTCGCCAATGTACATGCCTGGACGCTTGCGTACGGCCTCCAGACCTTCCAGGATCTGGATGGATGCTGCGCCGTAGCCGTTTTCGGCCTGTTTTTGCTGTTCGCTCATGACAATCTTCCGGTTACTGCGTCATTGCTGACGGTTTGCTGCTTCATGACCCTGTCGCTCCCAGGCACTTTTGGCACCCGGTGAGCGATTTATCCTGCAAAAGGATCATCCTCTAGAAACGCCAAAGGGGCGCTCGGCCCCTTCGCGCATGGCGGCGCGTGTAGCGGAATTTCCGCTTAAATGCGCATCGGCATCACGACGTACTTGAACTCGTCGTTGTCCGGCAGTGTGATCAACGCGCTCGAATTGGCGTCGCCCAGACTGATCTTCACTTGCTCGACCTTCAGGTTGGCCAGCACGTCGAGCAGATACGTGACGTTGAAACCGATGTCCACCGAGTCACCGCTGTAATCGATTTCGATTTCTTCGCGCGCTTCTTCCTGCTCGGAATTGCTTGCGATGATCGTCAGCAGATTGGGCGCCAGCGTGAAGCGCACGCCCTTGAATTTGTCCGACGTCACGATCGCTGCACGTTGCAGCGAACGATGCAGCTCTTCACGGCTGATCGTGAAGCTGTTGGCGTAGCCCTTCGGAATCACGCGCGTGAAGTCCGGGAACTTGCCCTCGACCAGCTTCGACACCAGCTCGACATTCGCAAAACGGAACTTGACCTGGCTCGGCGCCACGTCGATCTGCACGGGGTCGTCGATGTCTTCCATCAGACGTTGCAGCTCGAGAATCGTCTTGCGCGGGATGATCACTTCCTGCTTGGCAAACTTCTCGCCGGCAATCTTCGTGCTGCTGTACGCCAGACGGTGACCGTCCGTCGCAACTGCCTTGATCTCTTCACCATCGACCACCAGCAGCATGCCGTTCAGGTAGTAACGGATGTCCTGCTGCGCCATCGCGAAGTGCACCATCGCCAGCAACTGGCGGAACGTGCGCTGCGGCAACGCAAAGCTCGCGGCGTAATCTTTCGCCTCGGCCACGGTCGGGAAATCTTCCGCTGCCAGCGTCTGCAACTGGAAACGGCTCTTGCCGGCCTGCACCGTCAGACGCTTGTCCGACAGCGAGAGCGCCACTTCAGCGTCCGGCATGTTGCGCAGGATGTCGAGCAGCTTGCGCGCCGCCACGGTGGTCGCCACATCATCGGCGCCCGCGCCGCAATCGGCGGTCGTGGTGATCTGGAGTTCCAGATCGGTGGAGAGGAACGAGATGTCCTGTCCGTGCTTGCGAATGAGCAAATTGGCCAGAATCGGCAACGTATGGCGACGCTCGACGATGCCACTCACAATTTGCAGCGGCCGCAGCAGATTGTCTCGTTGAGTTTTGACCAATTGCATATTTATCCTTCGTAGTAACTGTTAACGGGCGCCAGTTCCTGCTGATAACCCGAAGATTCCCTTACCAATCAATCGCTTGCAAAAGGGATAACAGGGCGGAAAACGCTGTGGATGATCGGGGGACGCAATGTGCGCCGATCCGCTATTGTGCCCGAAAACACGAATTGCCCCCAAACCGCTCCCAGCTTATCCACAGGGAGACGAGCAACCCCGCTCGTGCCCTGCCATACCCCCCCGGCATTGATGCTGCCGCCTGCCTTTTGCCAATCTCTCGCCGGCCCTTCGTCAGGCCTTTCCTTTTAACCCTTGAGCGTCTGCTCCAGCACGTGCAACTCGTGGTTGAGTTGCGCATCCTTGCTACGCTCTTCGGCAATCTTGCGCACGGCGTGCAACACCGTCGTATGGTCGCGTCCGCCAAACAGTTCGCCAATCTCCGGCAGGCTCTTTTGCGTGAGTTCCTTCGCCAGATACATCGCGATCTGTCGCGGCCGTGCAATATTGGCAGGCCGCTTTTTCGAATACATGTCGGCGACCTTGATATTGTAAAAATCGGCGACGGTCTTTTGGATGTTTTCGACAGAAATCTGACGATTCTGAACCGTCAGCAGATCTTTCAGCGCTTCTTTGGTCAGCTCGATCGTGATCTCGCGGCCATGGAACTTCGAATACGCGAGAATCTTGCGCAACGCGCCTTCGAGCTCGCGCACGTTCGAACGCAGGTGCTTACCCACGAAGAACGCCACGTCCTCCGAGAGCCCCACGCCTTCGGCCTGCGCCTTCTTGATCAGGATGGCGACGCGCATTTCAAGCTCAGGCGGCTCGATAGCGACGGTCAGCCCCGAATCGAAACGCGAAATCAGGCGGTCGTCGATGCCGGTGATTTCCTTCGGATACGTGTCGCTCGTGATGATCACCTGCGCACGGTTCGCAATCAGCGCCTCGAACGCGTAGAAGAATTCTTCCTGCGTACGGCTCTTGCCCGAGAAGAACTGAATATCGTCGATCAGCAACAGATCAAGCGAATGGTAATAACGCTTGAACTCGTCGAAAGCCTTCCGTTGGTAGGCTTTCACCACGTCGGAAACGTATTGCTCGGCGTGAATGTAACGAATTCGCGGATTCTGCTTCTCGGCCAGCAACTGGTTGCCGATGGCGTGAATCAAGTGAGTCTTACCCAGACCGACGCCGCCGTACAGGAACAACGGGTTGTACGACGTACCCGGATTGTTCGCGACCTGAATCGCCGCCGCGCGGGCGAGCTGATTCGACTTACCCGTCACGAAGTTGTCGAAGGTCAGCACCGGGTTGAGCTTCGAGCGCTCGTAAATCGATTCGACCTCATGGGTCTGCGCCGGCTCTTGCGGCGTGACGCGCCAATTGCGGCGCACGGCCTCGGCTTCGCTGGCTTCCAGATCGGGGCGCTCGCCATCGAGCGCCGCGCCGTCTGAACCATTCGATCCATGCGACCCGTGCTGTCCGCCATGCGCGCCGTTTGAACCATTGACACCGTTCGCGCCAGTCTGCGCACCAACCGGCGTCGTACGAGCGGCCGGCGCCTGCGTGGCGGCCGGCGCCGGAGCAGGCGTGGGGGCAGGGGTGGACGACGGCACACGCATGCCGGCCTTCGGGTCGAGCACGAAGGTCACTTCGACCGGCTCGTTCCAGAAGTCGGACGCCATACTCTGGATGCGGCCCGAAAATTGGCTCTTCACCCAATCCAGCTTGAAGCGGTTGGGTGCACCAATTTTGAGCGTGCGCGAAGCCTCGTCGAAGTCGAGCGGCGCCAGCGGTTTGATCCACGTACGGAATTGCTGGGGCGTGAGCTCTTGCTCGAGACGCGTCGCGCAGTGTTGCCAGAAGTCGTTCAT